>NZ_JBSZHT010000002.1:0-4300396 GCF_056491465.1 Pantoea sp. C1E2 | reverse complement strand
GTCGCATGACCTGCGCACGCCGCTGACGGTGCTGTTTGGTCAGGCCGAAATGTTGATGCTGGATCTGGCAGGTGATAACTCAAAATATGTCGGCCAGGCGAACCAGATTCGTGAACAGACGTTAAGCACCATTCGGCTGGTGAGCAATATGCTGGATATGGCGCGCATTCAGTCTGGCGGGCTTAACCTGCGCGAAGAGTGGGTGGCGCTGGATGAAGTGGTTGGCGGGGCGCTGAGCAGTATGGGGCCGTCGTTAAAAGGGCATGATTTCGCGCTGGATCTGCCGCCGGAGCTGGTGCTGATCAAAGGCGATAGCGCGATGCTCGAGCGCGTGTTTACCAACCTGATTGAAAACAGCCTGAAATACGCCGGTAACGCCGCGCAGCACGGCATTCGCGCCTGGCGTGACAAAGAGCGGCTGGAGATTGCCGTCTGGGACAACGGCCCAGGGATTGCCGAGGAGAACATGACACGCATTTTCGACAAGTTTGCGCGCGGAGATAAGGAGTCGGCAGTGCCGGGCGTTGGCCTCGGTTTGGCGATCAGCAAAACCATTATTGAATCCCATCGCGGGCGCATCTGGGCAGAAAACCGACCGCAAGGTGGCGCGGAGTTTCGCTTGTCGCTGCCTCTGCCCGCTGCGCCTGAAATTTCTGAAGAAGCGCTGAAATAACTTCACACAAGTTCGGTTATACTCGGCCACTTGTTTGTTGATTAATGGGAAATTATGGAACGTTTTATCGAGAACCTGATGTATTCATCGCGCTGGTTGCTGGCACCGGTTTACATTGGACTTTCGCTGGGGCTGCTGGCGCTGACCGTTAAATTTTTCCAGGAAATTTTTCACCTGTTGCCCAACATTCTCAGCATTGCTGAGAACGATCTGATTCTGCTACTGCTGTCGCTGGTGGACATGACGCTGGTGGGCGGATTGCTGGTGATGGTGATGCTCTCTGGCTATGAGAACTTTGTTTCTAAGCTGGATATTGATGAGAACAAAGAGAAACTGAGCTGGCTGGGCAAGATGGATTCCGGCTCGCTGAAGAACAAAGTCGCGGCCTCGATTGTCGCGATTTCATCGATCCACTTGCTGCGCATCTTTATGGACGCGCGCAACGTCGATGACAGCAAGCTGATGTGGTACGTGATCATCCACCTGACCTTTGTGCTGTCGGCCTTTGTGATGGGCTGGCTGGATAATATGTCGAAGGTGGAGAAGAAGTAATTTCGTGTGCCAGGTGCGCCATTATGGCGCCCTGGCCCATCAGCGCACCGGCTGCGTGCCCGCCAGTTTCGGCATCACTTCCCTGATCATCGCGAAAAAATGCCGCATACGAGCGGGATAATAACTGGCCCACGGATAGGTCAGCCACACCGGCAACGGCGGGGCTTGCCACTCGGGCACCAGCTGAATTAACTCTCCTTTCGCCAAATCCTCTTGCACCACCCACGACGACACAATTGCTGCCCCCATGCCGGCCAATACCGCTTTGCGGATGGCGTACAAACTGTCGCTGGCGAGGCGCGGGGCAATCGGCAGGTTCACCGGTTGGTTATCACTTAGACGCTGTAACGCGAGTTCATTGCGGTAAAAGCTGGTTAATGCCAGCCAGGGTAATTCGGTGAGCTGGCTGACATCCTCAATCGCCTTATGCTGTGCCAGCAGTGAAGGGGCGGCGACCACAAAGCGTGGCACTTCTGCCAGCAGAATCGCCACCAGCGAGGGATCGTTCACGGCACCCACCTGAATCGCACAGTCGACGTTTTCACTGATGAAGTCGGGTGTGCGGTCATTGAGCATCCACTCCACCGTCAGACGCGGATAACGCTGTAGATAGGCCACCAGGGGATCGATGAGCTGGTCCTGGCCAAAAGCATGCGGCGCGCGCACGCGCAGCGTACCAATCGGATCGTCATTGGAACCGGTAAGTTCATCTTCCAGCGCGTGCCAGGTGGCCAGTAACTGCCGCGCCTGCGCATAGCAACGCTCGCCATCGTCGGTGAGTTTGAGTGCATGGGTGGTGCGCAGAATCAGTTTCAGCCCTAAACGCTGTTCCAGCGCCTGCAGGCGGCGGCTGATGGTAGGCTGCGTGGTACCGAGCTGGGCAGCGGCGGCTGACAGCGATCCACTTTCGACAATGCGAATAAAGGTCTGCATCAGTTCAATGCGGTCAATACTGGTTGGATTGCTCATACGCGCCGTGCATAACAGTTCTGTGTTTGACCAGTCTACCGCGTATGGCAAGGACGCGCTTTAATAAGCGCACTTTCACGGGGGAATTCACTATGTCAGCCATTTCGCAATCTACTGCATTGCCAGCTGAAAAACTGCCAGCGCCGCTGGTGTTTACGCTCGCCGCAGGTGCCGGGCTTAGCGTGGCATCGATTTACTACAGCCAGCCGATGCTGGATATCATCAGCAAACAATTTAACGTCGGGATTGGTAGCGTCGGCATGGTACCCATGCTGACGCAAGCGGGATACGCGCTCGGCATCCTGCTGCTGGCACCGCTCGGCGATCGTCACGACCGCCGCACCATTATCCTGATTAAAGGCCTAATGCTGGTCGCCGCGCTGCTGCTGTGTGGCTTCTCTGGCGGCATCAACGCATTACTGATCGCCAGCTTTGTCACCGGCTTAACCGCGACAGTAGCGCAGGACATCGTGCCCGCTTCGGCGGCGCTAGCGCCGGAGCGCAGTCGAGGTAAAACCGTTGGTACGGTGATGACCGGCTTGCTGGTCGGTATTCTGCTGTCACGCGTGGTGAGCGGCGTGGTGGCGGAGTATTTGGGCTGGCGCACCATGTACATGGTGGCGGCGGTGGCCGTGCTGTTGATTAGCCTCGCGCTGTGGCGTGTGTTGCCGCGCTTCAAACCGGGCACCTCTGTCAGCTATCCGCGTCTGCTGCTGTCGCTGGCGCACCTGTGGCAACACCACCAGACGCTGCGCCGTGCTGCGCTGGCACAGGGTTTGCTGTCAGTCGCTTTCAGCGCCTTCTGGTCGACGCTGGCGCTGATGCTGAGTGAGCGCTTCCATTTTGACAGTGCGGTCGCGGGTGCATTTGGTCTGGCAGGTGCAGCGGGTGCGCTGGCCGCACCGCTGGCGGGAAGCGTGGCGGACCGCATTGGTCCAGCGCGCGTGACTCAGTATGGTGCTTCGCTGGTGATGGTCTCCTTTGCGCTGATGTTCCTGCTGCCACTCTTGCCGGTTCCGGCTCAAATCGGCCTGATTATCATCAGTACTATTGGTTTTGATTTGGGTGTGCAGGCCACGCTGGTGGCGCATCAGACGCTGGTGTACAGCCTCGCACCGGAAGCACGTAGCCGACTGAATGCGCTGATGTTTACCGTGGTGTTTATTGGCATGGCAACCGGTGCGGCGCTCGGCAGTCTGGCGTTGGCCCACTTTGGCTGGAGCGGTGTGGTAGCACTTTCCACACTTGCCGCTGCGCTTGCACTGATGATCCGTCTGGCGAGCCGCCATCTGAAAAACTGATCGAGTATCTTGTGCCAGGCTTAAGGGAGAATGTTATTTAAAAACGGAGCGTTATGAACTTCCTGGCCTGGACCGCCGCCACCGGTGGTCTGCTACTTCTCATGTCACTGGCTTCCGGTTGGATACACCGTGGGCCAGTGACTTCATTTGGGCTTTATCTGTTCGCGGGCATCTTGTGTGGCCCGTGGATGCTCAATCTTCTGCAGCTCGACATCATTGGTCATGCCAATTTGGCCGCCCACCTCACTGAAATCGCCATGGCAGCCTCGCTGTTTATTACCGGGCTCAAACTTCGTCTGCCGCTTAAGGCGCATGCCTGGCGGGTGGGTGTCCGTTTAGCTTTTCCCGCCATGCTGCTGACTGTGGGTGGCATGACGCTGCTGGTGCATTGGATTACCGGCTTTGACTGGGCGCTGTCGCTGGCGTTTGGTGCCATTGTGGCACCGACCGATCCGGTGTTGGCGAGTCTGATTTCCGTCAACGATGCGCGTGATGATGATGCGCTGCGCGTGGCGCTCTCCAGCGAAGCGGGGATGAACGACGGATCGGCGCTGCCGTTGCTGATGCTGGCGCTGCTGTTGCTGGCACCTGATAGCATGAGCCTCAGCCACCTGGGCGAGTGGGCGCTCAAGGATGTGGTGTGGGCCATTGCGGGCGGGTTGGCGATAGGTTATTTGCTGGGGCGATTAATCGGTCAACTGGCGACGCATCTGCGCAGTGCCCATGAGGATATCGCGCCCAATGATTTCCTCACGCTGGCGCTGATTGCGTTGAGTTATGCCGCCGCGCAATCACTGGATGCCTCTGGCTTCCTCGCCACCTTTGCAGCGGGCGTCGGGCTTCGTCGAGCCGAACTGCGAGTGGTGAAGCACTATCCACAAGAAGAGTTGTCAGAAGAGGAGCAATACCTGCCAGCAGAAGCGCGCGTCAATCCCAACCAACGACTGGCGCACGGTGGCAGCGGTATGGTCAAATCAATGGGTTTGGTGGTCGGCGATGCGTTGTCGTTTGGTGATACCATCGAACGCCTGCTGGCCGCGGGCATGATGGTGGTATTAGGCATCACGCTGGCGCAGCACTGGAATCTCACCGGGATTGGGCTGGCGCTGCTGCTGTTTGTGGTGGTGCGACCGCTGGCCGTGTGGATCACCACCTGGCGCTGCGACATCCCATTGATGCGCCGTTTGATGATCGGTTGGTTAGGGATTCGCGGCATCGGCAGTATCAATTACATTGCTTACGCCTGGGTGCACGGCATGCGCGGCCCACAGGCGGAGCAAATGGTGGATATGGCGTTGACGTTAGTGGTGTGCAGCATCGTGCTGCACGGCATCACGGTGACGCCGTTGTTAAACTGGCGTGCAGCCCGTCAGGCGGCACGTGCGCAACATCATCAAAAGTGATTTTCTGGAAATTACTGGAGCCTGTTATGAAAGCCTTGTTCATTGCCCTTGTGGGGCTCTCACTCTCCGCCAGCGTCTTCGCCGCCGATGGCGATAACACCAGCGAAGAGAATGTGTATGCCAGCCAGCTGTGTCATCTGGTGAGCAGCGAAAAGAAGACCAGCGACCTGGATACTTATACTGCGAAGATGAAGTCTCAGCTGGCCGCCAGTCAGTCTTCGTCTGCGGTGGATAAGCCTGAATTTAATGAAGAAATCGCGCAGGAAGTGATTAGCGCCTGGCTGGAACTGGGCGAGGACGAACGCACGCAGCTGCGTCATAATCAGCAGCAGTGCGAGCAAACCGTTATGACCCAATTCCAGCAGCAAGATTAAATCCCCGTCATACTTCGAGCTGTGGCGGCGTTGGCTGCGTTTGCTCGCCCCGGTCACTTACTGCAGTAAGCTCCCGGGGACTCACGCACTTGCCGCCTTGCTACAGCTCGAATTATTTAGGGAATTAAATCCCCGTCATACTTCAAGCTGTAGCGGCGTTGGCTGCGTTTGTTCGCCCCGGTCACTTACTGAAGTAAGCTCCCGGGGACTCACGCACTTGCCGCCTTGCTACAGCTCGAATTATTTAGGGGATTTCAGCGTCTAACTAATAACGTTATCTCGAGTGCCCGCTTTAATGTAGCGGCAAAAGTTTGGCGGATTCACTATAAAATAAGCGCCTTTATGGGCGCTTTTTCTATGGATCTTTTGTACAAAATGCGTACATAATCGCCAGCGTTGAAAGTTGACACGTATCACATAACGAGACGCAGCCCACAAGGCTGACATATTTTTCAATACTGGCTACCGGGCATGAAACTCACACGGCGTCACTTTTTGTTGGCAACCGGGGCAACCGCCCTGTCGATGACCACGGGCAAACTGTTTGCCCGCGATGACATCATCCCATTGTGGCCAGACGATCCGCCGGGCGGCGGTGGGCCATCTGGGCTATTGAAAGTCAGTATGAATGGCTCATGGACCAACATCGTCTCTCCCGCGATTCAGCGTTTCCGCCCGGAAAACCCCAACGGCGAAGCAGTGATCGTGGCGGCCGGCGGCGGCTACCGCTTTGTCGGCATGGGGCGTGAAGCCTGGCCGGTGGCGCGCTGGTTGAATGCCAACGGCTACACCGTGTATGTGCTGAGTTATCGCTTGCCGGGCGAGAAGTGGCAGGCGGGGAATCTTGCGCCGCTGCAGGATGCGCAGCGCGCGATTCGCCTGGTGCGTTCGATGGAGAGCAAAGTGCATCTGCTTGGCTTCTCCGCCGGTGGGCACCTGCTCGGTATGGCCGCGGCGCGTCCCGATTTTGTCACTTACCCGGCGCAGGACCCGCTCGATCAAATCCGTCCAACGGGTGACAGCGTTGGGCTGATCTATCCGGTGATCACCCTCGAAGCGCCTTATCAGAACACCAAAACGCACCTGATGATGGTGGGTGAACACGCCACGCCAACCCAGGAAGCCAACTGGTCAGTGCAAAACTACGTGACACGCCAGTATCCGCCGACGTTCCTCGCTCAGGCGGAAGACGATCACACCTCGAATCCGCACAACACCGAAATGATGCGCGATGCCTGCCGCCGTATGCAGGTGCCGGTGGAGTTGATTGAACTGAGCAGCGGCGGGCACGGCTTTGGTCTGGGGAAAGCGGGTACGCCTGCTGCGCTCTGGGATCAGGCGTATGTGCGCTGGCTGGATCTGCACAGTTAACTGAGCTGTGGTCGCCATGAATGGCAACCCTACGACGATATTGTACGGTTTTTCGTAGGGTGCGTATTTATGCGCATCGGGCAATTGGACGCATTACGTCAAATTAAAATGCTCATCCGGCTGGCGCGGTTCCGGCAGCGGGAAATCATTGTTCATCGCCTTCAAATTACGTTCGATATTCACGCACAGCGCATCCAGTGGCAGATGGTTAGGCGCAGTGCCGAACGGATCTTCCAGCTCTTCCGCCAGTGACTCCAGCGACAGGAAGGTGTAGGAGATAAACACTGACACCAGCGGCGTCATCAGATGCAAATCCGCCACCAGCGCAAACGGCAGCAGGGTACAGAACAGGTACACGGTGCGATGCAGAATCAGGCTGTAGGCAAACGGAATCGGTGTGCTGGCAAGGCGATCGCAGCCGCCCAGATAAGCCGACAGATGATTGAGATTGTCATCGATACTCTGCCAGACAATATCCGACACCAGACCCTCATCACGCCGCTGCGCCAGCCATTCGCCCATGCACATCAGCGTCTGCGAGGTTGGCATCGGATGGCTCAATACGGCAATGTGCCACTTCTCCGGCAGCAAGCGCGCTAAGTCCGTCCTGGCATCGGTTTGACGTAACCGGTGTTTCAATGCCCAGCTAAACGCCAGCTGTAGCCCGATAAACTCCTGCACCTGCGCTTCACTGATTCCGCGTATGCATTTTATCTGGCGCAGCAGCGAGCGCTGAGTGATGTGCATATTGCCCCACAATGTGCGGGCCTCGATAAAGCGCGCATAGCTGGCGTTGTTGCGAAAGCCGAGGAAAACCGCAATCGACACACCAATCAAGCTAAACGGCGCAGTAGTGAGGTGGATGCCAAAAGTGGAGTACCACGGATAGCCGAGGATGGCGATCACCGACATCAGCAGGTTGAGTGACAGGCGAAAGACAATGCTTACCAGTACCGAGCCGTGCCAGTCGAACAGCCGGAGGAACCAGTGTTGATGAGGACGTACGATCATTTTGCGATGGTGTTTTTTATGATTTTGTTGGCACAGGTTACGCCCGCTATTACACCGGACGCAATGTGAAAATCGGGTAATTTAAGGTGAAAAACGGTGTGTTATGGGTGGATTTTTCTTTTTAAATCAGCCTTCTAAAAACACTTTGAACAAGTTGTAAAATTCTTTGCGTTATCTCTTTTCGGCCCCTTTCTCTAAAGTTCATTCCAGCAGCACATCATACAAATTTAAAAACACTTTAGAGGAATACACCATGTCTAAACTTGACCTGCTCGACCCACAGAACTCAACCCTGATTTTTATCGACCACCAGCCGCAGATGGCTTTCGGCGTCGCTAACATTGATCGCCAGCAGCTCAAAAATAACACCGTCGCTTTGGCAAAAGCGGGCAAAGTTTTCGACGTGCCGGTGATTTATACCTCTGTAGAAACCGAAAGCTTTAGCGGCTACATCTGGCCAGAACTGCTGGCGGTGCACCCGGAATCCAAGCCAATCGAACGTACCTCGATGAACTCGTGGGAAGATGCCAAATTCGTTGAAGCGGTGAAGAAAACCGGGCGTAAGAAGCTGATCATCTCTGCGCTGTGGACTGAAGTGTGCCTGACCTTCCCGGCACTGATGGCGCTGAAAGAGGGCTTTGAAGTGTACGTCGTGACCGATACGTCCGGCGGCACCAGCGTCGATGCCCATGAACGTTCAATTCAACGCATGGTGCAGGCTGGGGCAGTGCCGGTCACCTGGCAGCAAGTGTTGCTGGAGTATCAGCGTGACTGGTCACGTAAAGAGACCTACGACGCGGTGATGGATCTGGTACGTGAACACAGCGGCGCTTACGGTATGGGCGTGGATTACGCTTACACCATGGTGCACAAAGCACCACAGCGTCAGGCTTAAGTTACGGTTGGCGCGGCAGGCTGCTTTTCAGTGCATCGATAAACAGCCGCAGCGCCATCGACTGATGCTGGTTTGGCGGGAACCACAAGGCCAGACCTGCCGACTGCACCCGCCAGTCGGCGAGTAACTCCACTAACTGGCCGGATTGCAGCGCCGCTTCGGCGTAAAGCGATGGCAAATAAGCAATACCCAATCCGCTGATGGCCGCCCGGGTCATCAGCGCGTTGTTGTCTAACGTTATCGTGCCTGGCACATCCAGTTACAGCGTTTCCCCGACTTATAATACTCTCGGAATTAGCATTTGCTTCTTTTGAATCAGTAGCATACTTCAAAAATTTTATTCTTAGGCACAAGAGCGTAGATCATATAATAATGTGAATCATTTCATATTGTTAAAATCGATATGATAAAGTCGGTTGACCATGCATGCTTATATAGTATTCTGATTATGCTAAAGATAATTTTACCAATCATTACCTATGATGCATTAGTAATGCTTGGCCCTATTGTTAGCATCATTTCTCATTAAAAATCTAACAGAAACAACTGCTTTTAATAAGTGATATCTATTTTTTTGGAGTTTAACTTTTCATTTATAAAAATTATTTAGAAAATAAATGCATTTAATTAAAATTAAAGAAATTTCTTTTCGATGATGAGCGGAAGAACTCATTAAAGGGGGTGTTAAAAAATACAATTAAATTTTCAGTGTCATTCTAATAATATGCTATTAAGAGTATCACAAAGAGTATGGATGAATTTAAAATAGAGGTGTTAAATGGAAATTAGTGAGAAATTAGCTGCACTTTCTGGAAAAATTAAAAATCAGGCACATATGATACAAACTGAAGAGGCTACGAAAGCAGCATTCGTTATGCCTTTCATCAGCAGTGTTCTTGGTTATGATGTATTCGATCCTGAAGAAGTTACTCCAGAATACATCTGTGACATAGGGACTAAAAAGGGAGAGAAGATTGATTACGCGATCAAGAAAGATGGCAATATACAGATTTTGATTGAGTGTAAAAAGATTGGTGAATCGTTATCCATAAATCATGCTATGCAGCTCTTTAGATACTTCCATGTCACTAGTGCAAGAGTCGCAATACTTACGAACGGTCAGTACTATAAATTTTTCACCGATCTTGATACGCCTAATAAGATGGATGAAAAACCCTTCCTTGAGCTGGATATGCTTGATATTGATGAGTATGCGATCCCAGAAATAATAAAGCTTAATAAACAAACATTTGATGTCGAATCCATAGTTAATGCGGCAGGTGAGTTGAAGTATGTTAGTCAAATCAAAAAGGTGATTGGCCTCATACTTAATGAAGGTGATGATGATTTTACAAAGTATATGGCATCAAAGGTTTATGATGGTGTGGTAACACAAAAAGTGAGAGATTTGTTCTCCATTTTAATTAAGAAAGGTTCAGCGCAATATCTTAACGATCAATTGAACATTAGACTGAAAAATGCAATGTTCAATACTAGCGGCCTTGCTGACGACACGATACCTGTCAAAGAGACTGTCAGTGATATTCTTGATGGTGGAGAGATCGAAACAACCGAAGATGAAATTAATGGCTATCTAATTGTTAAAGCTATAGCCAGTAAAGTTGTTTCTCCTTCCAAGGTCTTCCTTAGAGACTCAAAGTCATATTGTGCAATACTTTTCGATGATAATAACAGAAAGCCAATTTGCCGATTTAGATTCAACACAGCTCAAAAATATTTAAGTTTGTTTGATTCAGAGAAAAAAGAAATTAAACATGCGATTAATGATCTGGATGACATTTATAAGCATGCCGACGCTATTGTCGCAATGATCGAAGGGTACGTGAACGCTTGATTACATTGATGGAAGCCTGCTTGTTACTACAAGCAGGCCTAAACCATGGTGCACAAAGCACCACAGCGTCAGGCTTAAGTTACGGTTGGCGCGGCAGGCTGCTTCTCAGTGCATCGATAAACAGCCGCAGCGCCATCGACTGATGCTGGTTTGGCGGGAACCACAAGGCCAGACCTGCCGACTGCACCCGCCAGTCGGCGAGCAGTTCCACTAACTGGCCGGATTGCAGTGCCGCTTCGGCGTAAAGCGAGGGCACATAAGCAATGCCCAATCCGCTGATGGCCGCCCGGGTCATTAGCGCGTTATTGTCTAACGTTATCGTGCCTGGCACATCCAGCTCGCAGCGTTCTCCCGCTTTTTCATACTCCCAACGATAGCGTTTGCCGCTCGGTAAACGATGGCGAATGCACTGCTGCTGCATTAAATCCTGCGGCTGCTCTATGGGGTCGTGCTTAACAAGATAATCCGGTGAAGCTACGGTGATAAAGTTCAGTGGGCCGCCCAGTGCAATCGCCACCGTATCCTGCGGCACATCTTCCAATAAACGAATTCCGGCATCGAACCCGGCGGCAGTGATATCCACCAGTTCACCCTGCGCGGCTAAATCGAGCTGGATATTAGGGTAATCAGCGCAAAATCCTGGCACCACCTTTTCCAGCAGGATACCGATCGCGGCGTCGCTGGCGCTAATGCGCAACGTGCCCACATGCTGTTGGCGGCGGGCACTGACATCGTGCAGCACCTCATCCATCTCATTCAACAGCGGTGCCAGCCGATCCAACAGTTGTTGCCCGGCATCGGTGAGCGACACGCTGCGGGTAGTGCGCTGAAACAGTTGCACGCCGAGGTTGTGCTCCAGCGTTTTCACCAAATGGCTGAGTGAAGATCGCTTCAGGCCGAGCATTTCGGCGGCGCGCCGAAAGCTGCGCTGTTCACCCAGCGTTTTAATGGCCTGCAGTTCATGCCAGGAAGGTCTTCTCATTGGTGGTATTTCCTCACCAGGTCATGCGCGATTAGGGAGACGATAACCACCAGTAAAGCGATCTACCATCAGGTTTTCAACTGGAGGGCGTGAAAATGAAAACCTGGTTAATTACCGGTGCCAGCAGTGGGCTGGGCCGTTTGATGAGTGAAGAGTTACTGGCGCGCGGCGATCGCGTACTGGCGTGTGTACGCCGTACTGCAGCGATGGCTGATTTGCAGGAGCAATACGGCGAACAGCTACAAGTGATTGCACTGGATTTGGCGAACACCGCCAGCATCGCGCCCGCTATCGCCAAAGCCTTTGCGCAGGTGGAACGCGTTGATGTGGTGATAAGTAATGCCGCCTATGGTCTGTTTGGCGCAGCGGAAGAGCTGAATGATGCGCAGATTGAACGTCAGATTGCCACCAATCTTACCGGCTCGATCCAGCTGATTCGCGCGGTGATTCCGCTGCTGCGCCAGCAAGGCGGCGGGCGCATTGCGCAAGTTTCCTCAGAAGGCGGGCAGGTAGCCTATCCCAACTTCAGCCTGTATCACGCCAGCAAATGGGGCATCGAAGGATTTGTTGAAGCGGTACGCCAGGAAGTCGCCAGCTTTGGTATCGATTTTCTGCTGGTGGAGCCGGGGCCGACCGCTACCAACTTTGGTGCCGGGCTGGATATTGCTGAGGCGCAAGAAGTCTATCAGGACACCGCCTCCGGTGAAGTGCGCCGCGCGATTTTGTCTGGCGAGTTCGCCATCAAAGGCGATGCCGCGAAATCTGTCACGGCGATGATCGCCACACTGGATCAACCCGCCATGCCGCTGCGTCTGGCGCTGGGCAGTACGGCTTATGACAATATCGAAGCCGCACTGGAACGACGCCTGGCAGAATTGCGTTCACAAAAAGCGATAGCCTATCGTGCGGATGTGTAGAAGCTGTTCGCATTACCGCACGGAGTAACAGGCAGGGAAGCAGCATCGCTGCCAAACTTAGCGCACAAAAGAAGGCATGCACGTTTCGCAGCGGCATGCTTTGTATTGAGCATTTTGCTAAGGAGAAAATGGTTATGAAAGCGATGATCCTGAAACAACCTGGCGGTTTAGAGCATCTGCAGCTGGCGGATCGGCCCGATCCCGGTAAACCGGGCGCCGGAGAGATCCGCGTGGCGATCCATGCCACATCACTCAACTTCCACGATCTGCTGGTGGCTAACGGATCGATCCCCACCGAGCAAGATCGCATCATGATGGCGGACGGCGCGGGCGTGGTTGAAGAGGTCGGTGCAGGCGTCACTGACTTCAAGCCTGGCGACCACGTGGTTTCCTGCTTCTTCCCGCAATGGCAGGACGGGCTGCCTCTCGCTCAGGTCGGCAACTTCACCCAAACGCCAGGTGATGGCGCTGATGGTTTTGCCGCTGAAGTGGTAGTGCGTCCGGCGAATCATTTCACTCTGGCTCCACGCGGCTGGCGTCATGCGGAAGCAGCTACCATCACCACTTCGGGCCTGACGGCTTGGCGTGCCCTGGTGGGCGATGCACAGATCAAAGCGGGCGATACCATCGTCACGCTGGGCACCGGCGGCGTGTCGATTACCGCGCTGCAAATCGCCAAAGCGATGGGTGCGCGCGTGATCGTCACTTCATCTTCTGATGAGAAGCTGGCCAGAGCCAAAGAGTTGGGGGCCGATGCGGGTATCAACTATCGCAGTACGCCGGAGTGGGGCAAAGCGGTACAGCAGCTCACTGAGGGTAAAGGTGCGGATGTGGTAGTGGAACTCGGCGGGCCGGGCACCATGGCGCAGTCGATCGAAGCGGTGCGCGTCGGCGGCCACATTGCCTTAATTGGTGTGCTGACCGGGTTCGAAGGCGTTATCCCGACCTCGCTATTGATGGCGAAGCAGGCGCGCATTCAGGGGTTGATTGTCGGCCATCGTCGTCAGCAGCAGGACTTTGTGCGCGCACTGGAACACACCGGTATTCGTCCGGTGATCAGCGACAGTTACGGTGCGTTGAGCGATCTGCCTGCGGCATTCCAGCATCAGCAGTCAGCGGGACACTTCGGCAAAATCACCGTGGAGTGGTAGCGGGGAAGCCTGTTTTCCACATCGGGAAACAGGCTTATTACATCAGTAGTAATCGCCGTGGCGGTAATCCCATGACGGGAAGATATCCGACAGCAGCGCCATGATTTTATCGACATCAAGGCCTTTGCGGATCAGCACCGGGCACGGCGTGATTTTACGCTCACCGTTCTGCTGTGGAATCAGACGACCTTCGCTGTCCACCATCGACACCATCACGCCCTGTTCGTAGCGCACTTTATTGTCGTCGTTGGGCTGAATAGATTTCACGTAATCATTGGCTTCGATAATTAAATCGGCACGCGCTTCAATACGTTCGCCAATTCCTTCAACCAATCCACGGTTACCCTGACCTGATGGGTTCGCAGAACTGGCAAAAGAGAATTTCCCGTGATCTTCCCACAGGGCTTTCGCGATATTTTCGCCTGGGCGACCAAATTTAATCACGAAGCAGCTGGTCTGGCGGCCATCCATCATCAGCTCTTTTGAACCATCAGCCGGAATACGCGCCAACGCATCATCGCGCCACGGTAAGATACAGCCCAGCAAAATATCCTGATCCCAATGCTGCTGATAAAGCTGATCAATTTCCGGTGTCAGCTGAGCCAGAGAGCGTAGCTGCTCCAGCGAGCCACACAGCACCACGCCTGGCTTGTTGCGCTTGCGCTGCTTGGCTTCGAATTTACGTTCCAGCCCGGCTTTATCGGAGGTCATGATGATGTAACCCACTTTGGTGGGGCTTACAATCATGCCGCCGTCTTGTGACAGAATCTCGATGGCTTCAGGTTGTAACCCGCCATTCCACGTTATTTGCTTACCGCTCATGGATCTACCCTATCTGCGTATCAATAGATGACGTGCAGGAATATTACCTGCAATGTAATTAAGGAATTAATTAACCGGATAATTCATCGGGATTAATGGGTTTGTGCAAAACCATGCTGGTGATAATAGTACGATAATTAAAGGCGATGCAACTGATGAAAATAACGATGAAAGGAATAGGGTTAATTTAAAATAACACGCGGGAATTGTAGTGTTATTTAAGTTGGCGCTGAATAAGTGCTTCAGCGCCAGCGTTAATTAAAATATCAGGGCGTGTGCCACACCGCGCAGTGCGATGCCGAGGATGATGCCCGGCACGGCGAAACGGAACAGGCGTGGGAAACGGCTCGACAGGCCAAGGAAGATACCAATCCCCGGCAAATCAAAGGTCTGAATCAACCAACCCGCTGAGGCATTAATATTGTGCGCACTGTACAAGCCTTTTTCGACCAGTCCAGCCACCACGCCGTAATAGGCGGTGCCGCCCGCCAGGCATTTAGTCAGTGCAGGCAGAATGTACACCTCAGAGATGTTGAATCTGTCCAGCAGCGGAGAAACCAGCCGGGTAAGCATCTCAATCCCGCCGGATTCCTTCAAAATACCCACCACCGACAACGAAAGAATCAGCATCGGCAACGAGCCCAGCGCCAGGCGAATCGCATCGGCGCCGGCACTGTTGATAATGGCAATCAGCCCCATTTTGCTTTCATTATTGGCGACGGTTTCGTCTTCATTCAGTAACGATGCATCCGAGAGTTTGCGGCCAAAGAAGTGGTAAGTCGCTGCCGCCGCCAACACCCCGCCGCAGATGGAGATCAGCAACGCGGCGCTCCAGTTCAGGCCCGCCGGAATCAACGGGTAAAAAGCATTGGCTTGTCCCATGGCAAACAGCATCGCCAGCGTCGCCGCCATATGGCGATCGGAGGTGCCGCGTTTTTCCATAATCGCTAATGCCGCTAACGGAGCAGCGAAACTCACGAAGTTAAGCTGAATCAGCGCAAATAACGCCAGTCCGGTAATTCCTAAAGGTTTTAATAACGGTGTGGAATGGCGTACCACAAAATCCAGCACGCCTTTCACTTCCAGGTATTTCATGATGAATAACATCACCACCATGATAGGAATAAGCGTATACAGCGCGACATCGACCGAAGCTTTACCCGCAGACATAATAATGCTGATGATATTCATGCGGTTGCCTGAACCTCGAACCACTGCTTAATACCGACAAACATGCTGCTCCCCTTGCCTTGAAATACGCATAAAAATGCCAGCGCGAAGGGCGCCAGCAAAGGGATAAATAGTATCCCGGCGGCGTAAACTTGAGTAGTGAAGAAATTGAATTTTATCTTGCAGGAAATGAGAGAGGGAAATAACCGTGCGCCGACGTTTGTGCGGCGCACTGGAATATTATTCGACGTTTATTCGCTCATCTGGCGAATATTACGCGCGGTACTCTGCAATAATTTAAATGCATCATAACGGTGCTGATGCAGCTGCGTCAAAGCTGCCACATATGAAAATGGCAGCCTTCCTCAAACATAACCTTGGCTGACAAGCATGGCGGCAAATGCCGCCCCACTCATCAACGCATGGTCACAAATTCTTCCGCCGCAGTCGGGTGAATCGCTACGGTGTTGTCGAAGTCTTTCTTGGTGGCGCCCATCTTCAGTGCCACCGCAAAGCCTTGCAGCATCTCATCCATACCGTTACCGATTCCGTGGATGCCGACAATCTTCTCTTCTGCACCGACGCATACCAGCTTCATGCGGCACGGCTGGCGATGCTGGGTGACGGCGGTGTACATCGCGGTGAACGAGGATTTATACACTTTCACCTGATCGTCACCGTACTGCTCGCGCGCCTGCGGTTCAGTCAGGCCGACAGTACCAATGGGTGGATGGGTGAACACCACAGTTGGAACGTTGCTGTAATCCAGATGCTCGTCCGGTTTGTTGTTAAACAGACGCTCGGACAGGCGGCGACCGGCAGCCACGGCGACGGGAGTCAGTTCCACCGCACCGGTGTTGTCGCCCACTGCATAGATGCCTTGCACGTTGGTGTTCTGGAACTTATCAACGTTGATATAGCCTTTGTCGTTCAGCGCCACGCCGGTCACGGACAGGTTGAGATTGTCGGTCGCCGGTTCGCGCCCAATCGCCCATACCAGGCAATCGACGGTTTGCTCATGACCGTTTTCCAGCTGCAGCGTCAGGCTACCGTCAGCGTTCTTGATTACCGCTTTCGGGATCGATTCGGTGTGCAGCGCGGGGCCTTCGGCCTGCATCACTTCCACCAGCGTATCGACAATCAGCGGATCAAAGCTGCGCAGCGGTGCATGCTTGCGCACAAACAGATGGGTTTCGGCACCCAGCGCGTTGACCACTCCGGCCAGCTCAACTGCGATATAACCTGCGCCAACCACCGCCACACGCTTCGGCAGCGCATCCAGTTCAAAGAAGCCGTCAGAGTCGATACCGTATTCCGCGCCAGGCACTTGCGGATGGCTTGGACGGCCACCGGTGGCGATCAGGATGTGATCGGCCGTAATGGTCTCGCCGTTCACTTCCACGGTGTTCGCATCGATAAAGCGCGCGAAGCCTTTGATCACTTCAACGTTATTCTTACCCAGCACGTTGTCGTAAGAGGTGTGGATGCGATCGATATAGGCGCTGCGGTTTTTCACCAGCACCGACCAGTCAAAGTGGTTCACGGTGGTATCGAAACCGTAATCCGGGCCATACAGGTGGATGGCTTCAGCAATCTGCGCCGCGTGCCACATCACCTTTTTCGGTACGCAGCCGACGTTGACACAGGTGCCGCCCAGCTCTTTCGCTTCAATCAGCGCGCACTTCTGGCCATGCATCGCTGCACGGTTTATCGAGGCGATACCGCCGCTGCCGCCGCCGATGGCGAGGTAGTCAAAATGTCTGGTCATCCGTTGTGTCCATCAGTTGGAAGAAAATTGGCATAGAGTGTAACGCTGCTTGCGCAAGCGGCGCAAAGGTTCAGCCTATGATTATGATAGGGTTAAATCTCGGTTCCGCTAACATGGAAGACATTATGCACCTGACTTTTCTCGGCACCGGCGCGGGTGCGCCGAGCCTGCAACGTAACGTCACCGCCATTGCGCTGACGCTGTCGAAACGTGGCGACACCTGGCTGTTCGACTGCGGTGAAGCGACGCAGCATCAGTTTATGCGCTCCGCACTCAAGCCGAGCAAGCTGGAAAAAATCTTCATTACCCATCTGCACGGTGACCACATTTTCGGTCTGCCGGGCTTGCTCACCAGCCGTTCAATGGCCGGCCTGCTGGAGCCGCTGACGATTTATGGCCCGAAAGGCATCAGACAATTTGTCGAAACAACCCTCAGTCTCAGTGGCTCTTACACCGGCTTCCCGCTGGAGATCGTTGAAATTGAAGCGGGCGAAGTGCTGGATGATGGCGATTATCGCGTCACGGCCTATCCGATGAATCATGTAGTGGAGTGCTATGGCTATCGCATCGAAGAGCATGACAAACCGGGCTTCCTCGACGCACCACGCCTGAAAGCGGAAGGGGTGCCACGCGGGCCGTGGTATCAGGATCTGAAGGACGGCAAAAAGATTCAGTTAGACGATGGGCGTGAAATCAACGGCGCGGAGTATCTCGGTCCCGGCACCAAAGGCAAAGTGGTGGCCATCTTCGGTGACACCGGCCCGACTGAGGTGGCACTGCTGCTGGCGGCGGATGCAGATGTGATGGTCCATGAAACTACCATGGAAGCGGCGATGGCAGAGAAAGCCAACGGTCGCGGCCACTCCACCACGATTCAGGCGGCCGAAGTGGCAAAACTCGCAGGCGCAAAACGCATGATTGCCACGCACTTCAGTTCGCGGTATTTGTCGGGCGATAGGGAAAGATTGCTGGCGGAGTGCCAGTCGGTGTTTGCGGCGACCGAGCTGGCACGAGATTTCGCGGTGTTCGAGATTTAGTGCTGCAACGCCGGATAGGTGAAGAACAGCAGGTGTGTCATGTTGAACAGGAAATGGACGCCGGTGGCGACCCACACGCGTCCACTCCAGTGCCACGCCAGGCCGTAAATCAACCCGGCTAGGGTAGCGAAGGCAACCAGCATCATGCCGCCAGGGAAGTGCGCCAGCCCAAACAGCACTGACGCAATCAACAGCGCCGCCACGCCACCGATTTTCTGGCGCAGGCGCTGTTGCACATAGCCACGGAAGAACGCTTCTTCGGCCAGCGAGACAAAGAACAGGTTTGCCAGCATAAAGCTGCCGAGCCACTCTGGCCAATGCGGCTCAATCGCCAGTCCACCCAACAGCACCGCGACATACAGCAGCAGCGGAATCGCCGCCAGTAATAGCAGCCATAGAATCTTGTGCGGCGCGGGAAACTTCTGCGCACGGAACAACGTGGGCAATGCGGCCAGCAGCACAAATGGAATCAGTGCTTTATCGAAGTTGTAGTAGAAGCTAAAAGGCTGGCTATTGGGGCCAACCTGCATTTCCTCGATCTGGCGCGGGTTGTTAAAGCCCGGCAGCAGATGCAGGAACAGGCCGCCGGCAATCAGCACCAGCAACGCCTCGCTGATCAGCAGGACCGCGCGGTTGGTAGGGTTTTCCACCCGCACCCACGCCAGCAAAGCGATGGCGCCCAAAATGGCGAGAGCAGGCCAGTCCAGCACATCCTGGAATAGGCCCAATAGCGTTGCCAGTAACAACAGCAATACGGCAAGACGTTTGGCAGGCGATAGCACGGTGAGTGCGCCAGCCAGAATGATCCACATAAATAGTGTCCTTAGAAGGGCAACGGCAAAGGGCGGCTCAGGAGCCGCACCCTGTCAGCACGTTATTCTGGAACGATCTGCGTCACGCTATAGTGACCGGTGCCCGCTGGAACCAGCTTCTGATGCAGCCACGGCAACAGCTCTTCCATCTGCGCTTTCAACTTCCACGGCGGGTTAATCACGATCATGCCCGATGCAGTCATGCCGCGCTGATCGCTGTCCGGACGAACGGCCAGTTCAATCTGCAGGATGTTGCGGATATTGGTCGCCTGCAAATCTCTCAACATGTGTTTGATCTGCTGGCGCATCACTACCGGATACCACAGTGCGAACACGCCGGTGGCGAAGCGCTTGTGACCTTCCTGAATGCCTTTCACCACATCCTGATAATCGCTTTTCATTTCATACGGCGGATCGATCAGAATCAAACCGCGACGGCTCAGCGGTGGCAGCTTGGCTTTCAACTGCTGATAACCGTCACCACGCGCCACGCGCGCGCGATCATCTTTGCTGAACTCATTACGCAACAGTGGGTAGTCGCTGGAGTGCAGTTCGGTTAATTCCAGTTTGTCCTCTTCACGCAGCAAATAGCGGGCGATCAGCGGTGAGCCCGGATAGTAGCGCAAGGTGCCATGTGGGTTGAGGTTGCGAACGGCCGTCAGATACGGCTTCAGCAGTTCCGGTGCGTCCGGCTGCTGCCAGATGCGGCCAATGCCTTCCAGATATTCACCGGTGCGCTCGGCGTGCTCTCCGCTCAGCTGGTAACGTCCAGCACCGGCGTGGGTATCCAGATAGAGGAAAGGTTTTTCCTTCTCCATCAGGGCGGTGAGGATCAGGCTTTCAACGGTATGTTTGAGCACGTCGGCATGGTTGCCGGCATGAAAACTGTGGCGATAACTCAGCATAAAAAAGAGGGGTCCGCGGTTGGATCAAAGGAGATAAAAACATCGTGTGTGGCGCGATTATAGCCGCGCTGCGTAAAAATTGCTGACGTTTTGGCTCTCGCGCTTTTTTCTTAACGAGTCCATCCTTACTGGCATTGATTTTCATGCATGCTGACCGCATGTTAGAAGCATTGCGTCGCGCGAAACCTCGCGCCCGAACTCTATGATGAAAGGACTGCGCTGATGACCAATCCATTACTCACCCCTTATTCGCTACCGCCTTTTTCCGCTATCAAACCTGAGCACGTGGTTCCCGCTGTGACTGAAGCGCTGAACAACTGTCGTGCCGAAGTGGAACGCGTTGTGGCCCAGGGTGCGCCTTACTCCTGGGATAATCTGGTGCAGCCGCTGGCCGAAGTGGATGACCGTCTGAGCCGTATTTTCTCCCCGGTGAGCCATCTGAATTCCGTTAAAAACAGCCCGGAACTGCGCGAAGCCTATGAGCAAACGCTGCCGCTGCTGTCTGAATACAGCACCTGGGTGGGACAGAACGAAGGTCTGTATCAGGCTTACCGTGATTTGAAACAGGGCGACAACTACGCCGCACTGGATATTGCGCAGAAGAAAGCGGTGGATAACGCACTGCGTGATTTCGAACTCTCCGGTATCGGCCTCGATAAAGAGAAGCAGAAACGCTACGGCGAAATCGCCGCGCGTCTGTCTGAACTGGGCTCGACCTACAGCAACAACGTGCTCGACGCTACCATGGGTTGGAGCAAGTTGATCACCGATGAAGCGGAGCTGGCGGGCATGCCGGAAAGCGCGCTGGCTGCGGCCAAAGCGCAGGCCGAAGCCAAAGAACAAGAGGGCTGGCTGCTGACGCTGGATATCCCAAGTTATCTACCTGTCATGACTTATTGCGATAACGCCGCGCTGCGTGAAGAGATGTACCGTGCCTATTCAACGCGTGCTTCTGAGCAGGGCCCTAATGCCGGCAAATGGGATAACGGCCCAATCATGGCGGAAGAGCTGGCGCTGCGTCACGAGCTGGCACAGCTGCTGGGCTTTGACTCCTTCGCGCACAAATCACTGGCGACCAAAATGGCTGAGAATCCGGCTCAGGTGATCGACTTCCTGACCGACCTCGCCAAACGTGCCCGTCCGCAGGGTGAGAAAGAGCTAGCTCAGCTGCGCGCCTTCGCCAAAAAAGAGTGTGGCGTGGACGAGATGAATCCGTGGGATCTCACTTATTACGGCGAGAAGCAGAAGCAACATCTCTACACCATCAGCGACGAGCAGCTGCGTCCGTATTTCCCGGAAGAGCGCGCGGTGAGCGGCCTGTTTGAAGTGGTGAAACGCATTTACGGCATCACCGCCAAAGAGCGCAAAGACGTTGATGTTTATCATCCGGACGTGCGCTTCTTCGACCTGTTCGATGAAAGCGGCGAGCTGCGCGGCAGTTTCTACCTCGACCTGTATGCGCGTGAGCACAAACGCGGCGGTGCCTGGATGGACGATTGCGTCGGGCAGATGCGTAAAGCCGATGGCAGCCTGCAGAAGCCGGTGGCCTATCTCACCTGTAACTTCAACCGTCCGGTCCAGGGCAAGCCTGCGCTGTTCACCCACGATGAAGTCACCACCCTGTTCCACGAGTTTGGCCATGGCTTGCACCACATGCTGACGCGCATCGAAGCGCCGGGCGTGTCGGGCATCAGCGGTGTGCCGTGGGATGCAGTCGAGCTGCCGAGCCAGTTTATGGAAAACTGGTGCTGGGAGCCGGACGCACTGGCGTTTATCTCTGGTCACTATGAAACTGGCGAACCGCTGCCGAAAGATCTGCTGGATAAAATGCTGGCGGCGAAGAACTATCAGGCAGCGCTGTTTATCCTGCGTCAACTGGAGTTCGGCCTGTTCGACTTCCGCATGCACACCGAATTCAATCCGGAAAAAGGCGCGCAGATCCTCGAAACCCTGCGTGAAGTGAAGAAGCAGGTTGCCGTGGTGCCAAGCCCGGAATGGGGTCGCTTCCCGCATGCGTTCAGCCACGTCTTCGCCGGCGGTTATGCAGCGGGCTACTACAGCTATCTGTGGGCTGACGTGCTGGCGGCGGATGCCTACTCACGCTTTGAAGAAGAGGGCATCTTCAACCGTGAAACCGGTCAGTCGTTCCTCGACAACATCCTGACGCGCGGCGGTTCTGAAGAGCCAATGGAGCTGTTCAAACGCTTCCGTGGCCGTGAACCGCAGCTGGATGCGATGCTGGAACACTACGGAATTCAGGGATAAGCCTGCTTGTGAAAATCGGTTTAATCGATGAATCAGGCGCCGGAGACGGCGCCTTATTACATCTGGCGCAGCGCTGGGGCTTAGAGCATGACGATCAGGCGCTGATGGCGCTGGTGCTGACGCCGGAGCGCCTTGAGCTGCGTAAGCTGGATGAGCCTAAACTGGGCGGCATCTTTGTGGATTTCGTCACCGGTGCGATGGCGCATCGCCGTAAATTTGGCGGTGGTCGCGGCGAGGCGGTGGCAAAAGCGGTGGGCATCAAGGGCGGCTATCTGCCGGATGTGATCGACGCGACGGCAGGATTGGGGCGTGATGCCTTTGTGCTGGCGGCATTAGGCTGTCGGGTGCGCATGCTGGAACGCCATCCGGTGGTTGCGGCTTTGCTTGATGATGGTTTGCGCCGCGGTTATGCCGATGCGGAAATCGGTGGCTGGCTGCGTGAGCGTCTGACGTTGCTGCATGTGGTAAGCCAGCAGGCATTGAGTGATATCACGCCCGCGCCGGATGTGGTGTACCTTGATCCGATGTATCCCCACCGTCAAAAGAGCGCAATGGTGAAGAAGGAGATGCGCGTATTTCAGTCGCTGGTGGGACCCGATGAGGATGCCGATGCGCTGCTGGAACCGGCGCGTCGTCTGGCGAAGAAACGCATTGTTGTGAAGCGCCCGGATTACGCGCCGCCGTTAGCGGGGGTGGTGACGCAATCGGCGGTGGTCACCAAAAGCCATCGCTTTGATATCTATCCGCCGTTGGTTTAAAAAAACAGGGCCAGCTAAGCTGGCCCTGCTCTTATTCGTCTTCTTCGTCACGCAACGGCACAATCAACATATCGATATGTACCGTGTTAATCAGCTGGCGCGCTGATGACATCAGCTTGCTCCAGAAATCCTGGTGATGGCCACAGACCACCAAATCCACATCATATTTCTTAATCGCATCCACCAGCACCTGACCGAGATCGCCGCTGCCGCTCAGGGTTTCACTGATCGGATAACCGGCGTTGGTGGAAAGCTCTTTCAGCGCGGTGTGCGTCTCTTCAGAAATGCGTTTCTGCATATCGCCCAGATTGACGTCAATCAGCCCGGTGTAGAGGTCTGAGTAATTCACATCAACGTGGATCAGCGAGATTTTTGCATCGTAAGGGCGGGCCAGTGAAACGGCTTTATCAACCAACAACTGGCTTTCCGGGGAAAGGTCTACGGCAATCAGGATGTGTTTATAGGCCATGATAAAACTCCTTCTCAAGATTCTGGGGGCAACCCGTTGTTTGCCTTCACGGCAGGCGTTGTCCTTTGCGCACAATGGCGATGAAGCGCCGCCAGCCATAATTTATGCCATCAGGCGTATGTTGTTATGCTTTGAGTATAGCCAGAGTTGTTAACAAATGCTGCAATCCACGGCTCGCTTGTGAGGAAGATCAAGCGCTATCGCAATTTTCACTCGCGGTGAACGAAAATCATCGCTGGAAAAAAATTGAACAGATCTCCTACACTGAAAATGAGTGCCACTGCCGTCTGGGTGACGCGCTCGGGTTCGCACAACAACAATGCAATTCGATTCATCTGTGGCTGGTTAATTTCCCGTGGGACGTCAGCAGCATTTCCCCGCTGCCTTCGACGTCATTACGGCTCCAGCTGGGAGGGGAACATGATCAGCACTATCGCGCTTTTTTGGGCTCTGTGTGTGGTTTGTCTGGTGAATATGGCGCGCTACTTCTCTTCTTTACGCTCGCTATTGGCTGTGCTGCGCGGATGCGATCCGCTGTTGTATCAATATGTGGATGGGGCGGGTTTCTTCACGTCTCATGGTCAGCCGAGCAAGCAGGTGCGGCTGGTGCGTTATATCTGGGATAAACGCTATCGCGATCATCACGACGACGAATTTATTCGCCGCTGCGAACGCGTGCGCAGGCAGTTTGTCCTGACCAGCGGTCTGTGTTTTGTGGTGGTGGTGAGCCTGATTGGTCTGGCGATTTGGCATTAATCAGCGGCAATAAAAAAGGGCGACCTGTGTTGAACAGTCGCCCTCTTGTTTACTGATACCAGCTTAGATAATTTTCAGCGCGATCCAGTACAGCGAACCTGACAGCACAATACACACCGGCAGGGTGAACACCCACGCCATGGCGATATTTTTAATGGTGCGGCTCTGCAAGCCACCGCCATCTACCAGCATGGTACCGGCAACGGACGATGACAGGATATGCGTGGTGGAAACCGGCATACCGGTGTAGCTGGCGATACCAATCGACACCGCCGCGGTAACCTGAGCCGACATGCCCTGTGCGTAGGTCATGCCTTTCTTACCGATTTTCTCGCCGATGGTGGTCGCCACACGACGCCAGCCAATCATGGTACCGATGCCCAGAGCTAACGCCACGGCCATGATGATCCAGATTGGTGCATATTCCACGGTGCCCAGCAGATCGCCCTTCAGCTTATTGAGGAAGCGCTTATCATCCGGAGTGGTCTCTGGCAGCTTCGCGGCTTTATCGGCGGTGTCCGAGACGCACATCAGCAGGCGACGCATCTGGCTGCGCTGATCAACTGTCAGTTGGTCATAGCTGTTCAGATTAGTCAGCAACACCTGCGCACGGTCAATGGCTTGCAGCGCGCGGCTGCTGTCGCAATGGAACTCATGCGGACCGCCCACGGCTTCTTCCGGTGAAGGCACAGCAGGCGGTGCCATCTGGATGATATGCGTGAGTGAATCGCTGTGTTGCTGATAATACTGTTCCAGATGATTGACCGCATCGCGAGTACGCGTGATGTCATAACCTGAGGCATTCATGTTGACCACGAAACCAGCAGGTGCCACACCAATCAGTACTAACATAATCAGGCCAATGCCTTTCTGACCGTCGTTCGCACCGTGGGAGTAGCTCACGCCAATCGCCGAAACAATCAGTGCGGTACGCGTCCAGAACGGCGGCTTTTTCTTGCCATCGATCTTTTCACGGTCGGCGGGCGTCATATGGATACGCGCGCGTTTAGGCGTGTTGCTCCAGTAACGGCGCAGGATAAAGATCAACGCACCCGCAATCACCAGGCCAACAATCGGTGACAGAATCAGAGAAAGGAAAATATTGATCACTTTCGGCAGGTTGAGCGCATCAACCACCGAGGTGCCGGTCATCAGCGCATTGGTGAGACCAATACCGATAATGGCGCCAATCAGGGTGTGGGAACTGGATGCCGGCAAGCCCAGATACCAGGTGCCGAGGTTCCAGATGATGGCCGCCAGCAACATGGAGAACACCATGGCGAGGCCGTGCGCGGAACCCACATTCAGCAGTAAATCGGTTGGCAGCATATGCACGATGGCATAAGCCACGCTTAAGCCGCCCAGCAAAACGCCTAAGAAGTTGAAAACACCCGCCATCACAACCGCCAATTGCGCCCGCATCGCACGGGTATAAATGACTGTAGCGACTGCGTTAGCAGTGTCGTGGAAACCGTTGATTGCCTCATAGAACAATACGAACAGCAGAGCTATTACCAAAAACAGGCCGGTACTGAGGTCAAGACCAGCGAACAGATGTAGCATAAACGTTACGCCATTTTTTGGAGGACATGAACGCGGCGCATTATCTGCGACAACCCGCATGATGTGAAAGGAAAATATAGTCCCTTTTTGACTTAAATTTGCCATTTAAGCGCTGCGATTGGGTAAAAAGGCTGAAAAATAAGCGAGTTACAATATGACATATTTACGGCATTTTTTTGACGCTGGCGCGAAATGCCGCAGATCTCTACAATCACCGCCTTTCAATTGAGTGGATTAAGCGCAGTGGACAAGTTTGACGTTATCGTAATAGGTGCAGGCGCTGCCGGCATGTTCTGTGCAGCGCAGGCAGGGCAACTGGGCCGCCGCGTGCTGCTGCTGGATAACGGCAAAAAGGCAGGGCGTAAAATCCTGATGTCTGGCGGCGGTCGCTGTAACTTCACCAATATGTACACCGAACCGGCGGCGTACCTCTCGCACAACCCGCACTTCAGTAAGTCGGCGCTGGCGCGTTACACCCAGTGGGACTTCATCGATCTGGTGAATCGCCATAACATTGCGTATCACGAGAAGACCCTCGGTCAGTTGTTCTGCGATGACTCGGCGCAGCAGATTGTTGATCTGCTATTAAAAGAGTGCGAAGACGGGCAGGTCACGGTGCGTTTGCGCAGTGAAGTGCTGAGCGTGACGCGTGATGAAAATGGCTACACGCTGCAGCTGAACGGTTCAGAGGTGGAGGCAGAGAAGCTGGTGATCGCCAGCGGTGGCTTATCGATGCCGGGCCTGGGGGCGACACCGTTTGGCTATAAAGTGGCTGAGCAGTTTGGTTTGAAAGTCTTCCCGACGCGGGCCGCGCTGGTGCCATTCACTTTGCATAAGCCGCTGCTGGAGCAGTTAAACACGCTGTCGGGTGTGGCACTGCCCACCACCATCACCGCGCAAGATGGAACGCTGTTCAAAGAAGCGATGCTGTTTACCCATCGCGGCTTGTCGGGCCCAGCGGTTCTGCAAATCTCCAGCTACTGGCAGCCGGGGGAATTTGTCACCATCAACCTGTCGCCGGAAACCTCGCTGGAAGATTTCATCAATGTACAGCGCGAGGCGCATCCGAATCTCAGCCTGAAAAATAGTCTGGCGAAAATCCTGCCAAAGCGTCTGGTGGAAGTGTTACAGGAGTTGAAGCAGATCCCGGATGTGACGCTGAAGCAGCTTAACAGCAAGCAGCAGGCCGAGTTGGTGACCACGTTGCATCAGTGGCGCGTGCAGCCGAATGGCACCGAAGGGTATCGCACTGCCGAAGTGACGATGGGCGGCGTCGATACTACCCAGCTCTCCTCCAAAACCATGGAAGCGCGTGACGTGCCCGGTTTGTACTTTATTGGCGAAGTAGTGGATGTCACCGGCTGGCTCGGCGGATACAACTTCCAGTGGGCATGGAGCTCAGCCTGGGCGTGCGCGCAGGCGCTGTGAGTTATCACGTCGCCATCAATGGCGACGCTACAGGGTTAATGTGTGGGTCTGCGTAATGGCGACGCTACAGGGTTAATGCGCGGGTCAGCGTAATGGCGACGCTACAAGGCTAATGCGTAGATTGGCGTAATGGCGACGCGACAACCCAAATGCGCGGATTTTCGTAGGGTGCGCATTCATGCGCACCTGGTATTATTGAGCGGCTTTGCCCGCTAACGCTGCTGCGGGTGTCAGGGTTTTCGACTGATCGTGCAGCAACACTTGCCCCAGCAGGCTATCGCTGTTCACCACCCCATATTTAAGATGCGTCGCGATATATTTGCGGTCAAAGCTGGTGAGTTTATACACCGGCGGCAAAACCTCCGGTAAAGCATCCACCATCAGCATGCGGCTCAATTTCACCGGACGCCAGCCGCTCAGGGTTTGATACAACAACGCACCGGCTTCCGCTCTGCGTAAGTAGAAGTTGTAGTGATTCTCTTCCCGCAGCGCCTGCTGCTGAGCGATATACACCACCAGATAGTCCGGCGTCTTAATGCCCTGCAAAATCGTGTCGTAGTTCGGCAACGCCAGCAATTGCTGGAAGAAGGCTTCTGAGCCTAACTCGACAATCGGGCGGAAGCACTGCAGCCAGCGGCCGATAAAGGCATTGTTTTTCGGCGCGGCAAGAAACCAGGATTCAATCACCGGATAGGCGCGATCGCGGGTGGATTCATCGCGATAAAAGGCGATCAGGTCGTAACCGTCATCCGAATTTACCGCCAGCAACTCATCAAGGGTGCGGTTAAGGATGATGGTGGCATCCATCCAGATCCCACCATAGCGATGCAGCAACTCCAGACGAATAACATCGCTTTTATGCGAAGCCCGCATCCCCGCGTGAACAAATTTCAGGTCTGGCAAATATTCGTGCAGATTGAGATTGTTGATCACCGTCAGCGCATAGCCAGGATTTTCACGGGCAATTTTATCGACAAAAATCTGGACTTCAGCCGGGAGCTTTTCACTTTCCCAGTACATCCAAATTTGTCGCGGAATTGGCGCAGGCGGATTAGCGCGAGCCTGCAGGTTAATATCCTGCTCGGCCAAGGCGTGATAGGCGGGAAGGCGCTTGCGTGTGGTCAGCTTTTTTTCCGCCAGCAATGCCAGCGAAATCAAATGCATTTTAAGTATATGGTCAGACATGGTCATTCCTGTAACCCGGTCGGCCGCTATCCCAGCTTTTGCCACTTTCAGGCGAAAAACTGGCCCTGTGACAGCGGGCACGATGAAGCGCTAATGGCGTGAAAAGTGCCTCAAAATTAACAAACAGCGCCGGGCTGCTCAATAAATAAACGCTGAAAGCGTCACTTTAAGAGAATACGCAGGCGGCGTTTGCCAGGCGTGCCGTTGAAGCGGGTGTTTAAGGGCTGTTGACCGGCGAATCTGTTAAGATCGCCGCGTTTTTTTCTAACCGGCCCATGATTCTATGTTCAAACTTAAATTCCTTCTGCCCGTGCTTATCGTCATCAGCGCGGCTGTCTGGTGGCTGATGCCACACTATAGCGATGAAGACAAAGGCTATTACATCGCCATGTTCTGCACCCTGACGCATGACGGGCGCGATAACTCACCACAAGCGATGCAGCAGATCATTGAAGGCAGTAATTCCGATTACGCGTTGCAGAAAATCCATTTCCAGTCGGGTCTGGCAGAACATCTGCAAACAGTGTGGCAGGATTTGACAGCGGAGCAGCAGCAGCAGGCGCGGCAGGAAGCGCTTTCCTGCCGCAAGGTGATGTCGGAAAAGTTATTACCGGGTAAAGCGGTGCAGTGATTAATGCAGCGGCAGCGCTAATACCGCGTCGGTGGTTTTGATCTCAGCAAACACATCGGCAACGCCTGCTAATGCGCTCTGCTGCAGCACCTTGTGATCGACCACCTTGTTATCCCAGGTCGCCAGATCGCGCGTGGCGGTGGCATCTTCCGGAATGATCACTGCATAGCCGAGAGGCACGGCATCACGCGCGGTGGATGACACGCACATGTGAGTCATCAGGCCAGTGACAATCAGCTGTTTAATACCGAGCGCATCCAGCTGCTGTTGCAGGTCAGTGCCGACGAAGGAGCTGGGGGTGGCTTTGGTAATCACCCGGTCATTCTTACCCGGTTGTAAATCCTTGTGGAAATCGGCAAAGCGGCTGCCTTTAGCGAACAGCGGACCATCTGCCGCGCCAAGATGCTGTACAAAGAAGACGGGCATCCCATTTTTGTGTGCATGTTCCACAATACGTTTACTGTTTTGCAGGGCTTGCATACCATCTGGGATCGGCATCTTACCGCCTGGAAAGTATTCATTCTGAATATCAATGACGATGACCGCCGTTTGTTTGGCCGTGAGTTGCGTTGTCGCGGTGGCACCGCTGAGCGTGCGAATCGTTGGTGCCTGACCGGCCTGACGGTCTTCCGCAAATGCATTGCCGGAAATGGCCATAGCCAGTGCTAAGGTTCCTGAAGCAATCATGTTTTTCATCGATGATAATCCTTTGTCAGTGAGCGAATGCCAGAGGTCAGGCTGACCTCCGATACTCAGCAGTATGGCCATTTGACCGACAGTGAAGGAGTACGGCTGATGACAAAAAACGTTCACTTTGCGCCAAAAACCGCGCATGCCCATGCCCCGATTAAAGTGGGTGTGGTGGTGTTTGACGACATCATTCCGTTCCACCTGTCAGTGCCCTGCGCGGTGTTCGAAAAAGCAGAAAATGATGACGGTACGCCGTTTTATCAGTTACTGATCTGCGCGACCCATCCCGGCCCGCTGAAAACCAACAGCGGCTTTTCCATTGTGGCGGAACATGGACTGGAGCAACTGGCACAGGCCGATATGGTGGTGGTGCCAAGCTGGAGCGATCCCGCGGTGGCTCCGCCTGCAGCGCTGATAGCGGCGCTGCAGCAAGCCGCACAGCGCGGCGCACAGATTGTGGGCTTGTGTCTGGGCGCCTTTGTGCTGGGAGCGGCTGGCTTGCTGCAACAGCAGCGCGCCACCACGCACTGGCGCTGGATGAGCGATTTTGAACGTCTCTATCCTGATGTAACGATTGATCGCGACGTGCTGTATATCGATGAAGGGCAAATTGTGACCTCGGCAGGCACTGCGGCGAGCATTGATTGCTGCCTGCATCTGGTACGTGAGCAGTGCGGGGTGGATGTCGCCAACAGTGTGGCGCGCATGCTGGTGGTGCCGCCACATCGGCAGGGTGGCCAGGCGCAATATATTGAGCAGCCGGTGTATCACTCGGCGGGTAACGATCGCTTTATGTCGGCACTTAGTTGGGCAACGGAAAACTTGCAGCAGGCACTGACGCTGGAGCAGCTAGCCGAAAGGGCGCTGATGAGTCGTCGTAGCTTTACACGCCGTTTTAACCAGACCACCGGCAGTTGTTTCAGTGATTGGTTAGTCAATCAGCGCCTGGCGCTGGCTCAGCGATTTTTAGAAAAAACCGATCAGCCGATTGAACTGATCGCTGAAAAAGCCGGATTCTCTTCGCCGTTAATGTTAAGACGACATTTTAAAAAGAATTTGAATACTTCTCCGTTACAGTATCGGAAAACTTTTCGTGGTCGGATTTGAAGTAATAGTCGGTAAATCAATCCATTAATAAAATGCAGTGAAAATATAACGGATCATGTAATCACTGGATTGTTTTTAGCAGGTTGCCTGATGATGTGCATATTTTTGCGTAAATGATGGCTAATCTTATCAACGGATGGCGAACCATCCGTTGTGATAAATTTAGCGTGAAGAAAAATAGTTACGCGGTTTATTAACGCATCACACAATCGATGCGCGAGGGGAATTGGCCTGAACGCAGCGTTGGCGTTCTCACCTCTTTCAATTGATCGCTGCTGTTAAATTCATGCCTTCGGCAAATCACGCACGGGTCAGCGCTCTCTTTCAGTTGCTGCTGGGCTTCACTCCCCAGCTGGCGCTTACGGCAGAAGAGCGGGGTGCAGCCCATCACTTGCTTAAAGGAGCGAGTGAACGATTGCTGGCTTTCAAAATGGTATTTTACTGCCAGGCCGATGATCGGTGCATTGCTGTATTTCAGCTCGCTGACACAGCATGCCAGTTTCTTTTTACGGATATAGCGGGCCAGCGTTTCGTTATGATAGCGGGCAAATAATTTCTGCAAATACCATTTGGAATAACCAGATTTCACTGCGATATCATCAATACTTAAACGCTGATCCAGGTTGTCCATAATCCATTTGGTCACCGAATCAATAACCCCTTCGTTGTATTTTTGCGGCATCTTTATGATCCTCCATTAACTGGACACAGTGTAAAATAATTAATCTTTCCAATCATCCGATTAACGTAAAGTTTTATAAGGAATTGGCTGTTTTATTATTTGTCATCAAGACGGGTCTTGTATTTAGTGAAATTAAAGCCTTTTTTGTTGAGCCGATGTTGAATGTTTGGCGTAATCACGCCCGTTATTTTTAACTCAAATTCTCCATCGCTTTGTCGCGCTTAACAGTCTGAGAAAAGCATACCGCTGGCACACCTCATCAATACGCTTTGGTGCATACCGTGCCAGACTGAGGGCTTTTGCATAGCTCAGGAGAAGTGCGCATGGCTTTTCGTTTCCCGCTAAAACAGTCACTTGCCGTGATTTTGACCGCGATGGCTGTATTACCCACCACCTCCGCGTTAGCGGCCAATGAGTATGGCGAGCAGCTGGAAGGTTTTCAGTATCCTTATTCACTTGAGCATTTTAATTTCTCTTCTCAGCAGCAAACGCTGAGCATGGGGTATATGGATGTGAAGCCCGCTCAACAGCCCAATGGTCAGACGGTGGTGCTGCTGCACGGTAAGAACTTCTGTGGCGCAACCTGGGAAGACACCATCAAGGCGCTGAGTCAGCAGGGTTATCGCGTGATTGCACCGGACCAGATTGGTTTCTGCAGTTCGACGAAACCCGCCAATTACCAGTACAGCTTCCAGCAGCTTGCGCTGAATACCCATCAACTGCTGCAACAGCTCGGTATCGATAAGGCGGTGATTGTCGGGCATTCTACCGGCGGGATGCTGGCCACGCGCTATGCGCTGATGTATCCGCAGCAGACGCAGAAACTGGTGCTGGTGAATCCGATTGGGCTGGAGGACTGGAAAGCCAAAGGCGCGCCGTGGCGTTCAGTGGATCAGTGGTATCAGCGTGAGCTGAAGCTCAATGCGGCGGGCATTAAAAAGTATGAGCAAGCTACTTACTACAGCGGTCAGTGGAAGCCGGAGTATGACAAATGGGTGGATATGCTGGCGGGTCTCAACAGCGGCCCGGGCCACAAGAAGGTGGCATGGAACTCGGCGCTGATTTACGACATGATTTTCACCCAGCCGGTGTATTACGAATTCAAAGACCTGAAAGTACCCACGACGCTGATGATCGGTACAGCGGATACCACGGCGATTGGTAGCGATATCGCACCACCGGCAGTGAAAGCGCAGTTAGGTCATTACAATGTTTTGGGCAAGCAGGTAGCGAAGATGATTCCTGGCGCGCGCTTAGTGGAATTCCCTGGTATGGGACACGCGCCTCAGATGGAAGAGCCGCAGAAATTTAACCAGACACTGATTAGCGATTTGGCGCGTCCGCTGTAAGGGACGGTGGCAAATGGGCGTGCCAAGGCACGCCCTCACATCACTGCGCCAGTTTTTTCTTGCCGTTCTTGGCTTCGTACATGCGTGCATCGCTGCCTTCCAGCAACTGCTCCAGCGATTGCGGTTGGTCAGGATCAAACTCCACGATGCCCGAAGAGAAGTGCAGGGCGTAGCGGCGGTCGAGATCCTGAGTCTGCTTCTGCAGGAAATGGTCAAAGCGCGCGAGCACACCTTCGGCATCGTCGTGCTGTAAGCCGTTAAACAGCACCACAAACTCATCACCGCCCAGACGGGCAAAGATATCGGCATGACGGAAGCTCACCTTCATCGCGTCGGCAAAATCCATCAGCGCGCGGTCGCCTTCACGGTGGCCCAGCGTATCGTTAATGGCTTTAAAGCGGTCGAGATCAAGGAAGGTCAGGCTCGCCGGCAGTTGCTTCACCTGGCACTCATTCAGCGCCAGCTGTCCGAGCGTCATAAAGCCGCGACGGTTGGTGATTTGGGTCAGTTCATCTGAGGTAGCGGTTTGAAACGCCACCAGCTCGGCTTCTGCCATCGCGGCCAGATCGCGCAGCGTATGCATATCGTCTTCGTTGAACTCGCGGGCATGGTGATCGACGATACACAGCGTGCCGACTTTAGCGCCAGAAGGCGTACGCAACGGACAACCGGCGTAGAAGCGCACAGGGCTGTCTGAGGTATTCACTAACGGATTATCGTGGAAGCGCTCATCTTCGAGGGCGTTCTCCACCACCATCACATCATCTTGTAAGATGGCGTGGCCACAGAACGACGTATTGCGGGGTGCGGTCGCCGCGCCTGGCCCCGCGACAGATTTGAACCACTGGTGGTCCTCCTCCAGCAGGCTAACCAGCGCAACCGGCACGCCGAACAAACGACGGGCAAGGCGGGTTAAACGGTCAAAACGCTCTTCTGCAGGCGTGTGCAGAATGTTGAGCGCACGTAACTGGGCCAGACGAATCGCTTCGTCCGCAGGCAGTGCAGGTGCTTTCATCGCGTTACTCTTTCTTTTGAATTATTCGGGTACAACAACACTGGTGTTTTGGTGCCACAAAGGCATAAAGCGCCTGGCAATGGTAGCGATATCCACTGCCAAGCGTAACGGATATCAGAGCACTTTTTGCTCGGCGAGATCAAGGGCAAAATAGCTGAAAATCAGGTCGGCACCGGCACGTTTAATCGCACCAAGACTCTCCAGAACCACATTACGTTCGTCGATGGCACCCGCCTGCGCGGCGAATTTGATCATCGCGTATTCACCACTAACCTGGTATGCAGCCAGCGGCAGAGTAGTGCGTTCGCGGATATCACGCAGAATATCGAGGTAGGCGCCCGCCGGTTTCACCATCAGTGAATCGGCCCCTTCGGCTTCATCGATCAGAGACTCGCGAATCGCTTCACGACGGTTCATCGGATTCATCTGATAAGTTTTACGATCGCCTTTCAGCGCCGTTCCCGCCGCTTCACGGAATGGACCGTAGAACGATGAGGCGAACTTGGTGGAGTAAGACATGATGGCGGTATCGGTGAAGCCTGCCGCATCCAGCGCCTGACGAATGGCTTTCACCTGACCATCCATTGCCGCTGAAGGGGCGATGAAATCAGCGCCGGCCTGTGCAGCCACTACGGCCTGTTTGCCAAGGTTAATCAACGTCTGGTCGTTGTCCACGCCGTGATCGCACAGTACGCCACAGTGACCGTGGCTGGTGTATTCGCAGAAGCAGGTATCGGACATCACGATCATCTCTGGCACGGTGTCTTTGCAGATGCGCGACATACGCGCCACCAGGCCATTTTCATTCCATGCATCGCTGCCGGTTGCATCGGTGTGATGCGAGATACCGAAGGTCATCACCGAGCGAATACCGGCTTTAGCGATACGCTCAATTTCATACGCCAGACGTTTCTCAGGAATACGCCTCACACCCGGCATGGCGTTGATTGGCACGTAATCGTCCACGCCTTCTTCAACGAAGATCGGCAGAGCCAAATCGTTCAGGCTGAGGTTGGATTCCTGGAACATTTCACGCATTGACGCGCTTTTGCGCAGTCTTCTTGGACGCTGGAGCAGATTGAATTCAGACATGTTCGTACAACTTTTGCTGGTGAAAAAAGTGACAATAGTTTACCCCTTTTCGCCAGCGGGGATGAAGGATTGTGTGCGGAAACGAAAACTCCCGCCGGGCGGCGGGAGTAGAGAAGATTACTCGTTGATGTCCGGGTGCTGCTGCACCAGGTTTTTACGTTTCGCCTCTAGCTTGGCGATCTCATCATCAATATCTTCAATTTTCTGCTCAATATTGTCGTGATGCTCCTGCAGGATTTCACGCGCTTCTTCAATATCCGAAGCCGCCGGAGTGGCACCGCGCAGCGGCTTGTTGGCGGTCTCTTTCATGTAGATACCGGTGATCAAACCAATCACCGCCACCACCATCAGGTAGTAAGCCGGCATATACAGATTGTTGGTTGTCTCTACCAGCCACGCGGCGAAGGTTGGGGTTAAACCGGCAATCAATACTGAGATGTTAAAGGCACTCGCCAGCGCACTGTAACGAATGTGCGTTGGGAACATCGCCGGCAGCGACGAAGCCATCACGCCGGTAAAGGCGTTAAGGATTACCGCAAGCAGCAGCAGACCAGCAAAAATCAGACCCAGCACGCCGCTGTTAATCAGCATGAAGGCCGGAATTGCGCAGGCAAACAGCGCGATACTACCAATGATGATAAACGGACGACGACCAAAGCGGTCACTCAGCATACCCATCACCGGCTGGACAAACAGCATACCCATCATGATGGCGATAATGATCAGCACGCCGTGATCTTCTGAATAGTGCAGGTTATGCGACAGGTAGCTCGGCATGTAGGTCAGCAGCATGTAGTAGGTCACGTTGGTGGCAATCACCAAACCGACACAGGCCAACAGACTCTTCCAGTGCTTAGTGGCGATCTCTTTGAACGACACTTTCGGGCCGTCGCGCAGACCTTCACGGTCGCCTTGCTCCAGCTTCTCAACGTGCTGCTGGAACGCCGGGGTCTCTTCCAGTGCATGACGCAGATAAAGACCAATCAGGCCCAACGGCAAGGCAAGGAAGAACGGCAGACGCCAGCCCCACTCAAGGAACTTCGCCTCACCAATCACGGTGGAAATCAGTACGACGACGCCCGCACCCAGCACGAAGCCGGCGATCGAGCCGAAGTCGAGCCAGCTACCCATAAAGCCACGTTTACGGTCTGGCGAATACTCTGCGACGAATATCGACGCACCGGTGTATTCACCGCCCACCGAGAAGCCCTGCGCCATTTTGGCCAGCAGCAGCAGAATCGGTGCCCAGATGCCAATGGAGGCATAAGAGGGGATCAGGCCGATACAGAAGGTACTGATCGACATGATGACAATGGTGATGGAGAGGATTTTCTGACGACCGTATTTGTCGCCGAGCATACCGAAGAACAGTCCACCCAGTGGACGAATCAGGAAGGGAACCGAGAAGGTACCCAGTGCAGCAATCATCTGCACGCTTGGCGATGCATCCGGGAAGAACACCTTACCCAGTGCATAAGCCACAAAGCCATAAACACCGAAATCAAACCACTCCATCGCGTTGCCCAGAGACGCGGCGGTAATGGCTTTTCGTAAACGGGCGTCATCGATAATCGTGACGTCATCCAGCCCGATAGGTTTTACACGCTTCCTACGTAGTTTCATGATGTAACCCTGTATTGGAATTCGAAAAATCCTCAACGCTGCAGACTACATTTTGTGGCCAGTCCACGGCGTTGAGAAAATTTAAGCATAGCCGTGAAAGATGGTTTTATCCGGCATTGCTTGGGTAATAATTAGGGGCGAAATGATTACGTCCCGCGACAGAGTATACCGATTTTGTGTGATATTTGTCATGTTTCGGCCGGCAACTGGCTATTTTTTGGCTAAAGATACGGTTGAAAGCGGGCCGAAACGCAGCAAATAAAATCACATAAACGGGGCGAAGAGGCGCGTATTGCCTGCTTTTTATCGAAGCGGTGAGGGGCGAGGGGCTTTGATAACGAAAAAATTATTTTAGCGCTCCTGCGGAGTAAGGAAATCCTGATGGTTATCAGTGGGATCAACTGCGCACCACCTTTAAATTAATCCATTGTTCTGCTAAATCGTGGCTTTGTTTCCACACCTGATTGTTGCGCAAATAAATAAGAAAAGCTTACCAATAAGCGAAGCGGCAAGCTTTGCTTGCCAGCCTGACATCATTCGGTAATACTCTGCCGCCTGGCTCAGGTGGAGTGTTCATGTCGAGAAAAAACGCCCGATTGTTTGAGAATCCCTGGCTGTCGCAAATCGACAGTGTAGAAAGGAATCTTATCAATTATGCGCCTGATGCACGGCGAATTGCTCCTGTTTCCATCGTGCCGGTGGGGTGGATTGAGTGCGGTGAGCGGGCCGATGCACAGCTGACACTGTTGGCACAACGGCCCGATGAGCTGGTGAAGCGTTTGAAAAGCTGGAGGCAGGCGGGATTGCTGACCAGCCAGGCCGCGGAGAGCTTTCGTCAGTTGCAGCGTCTGACGCAAACCAGTATTGCGCGTAACCAACCGATTACGCAGCTTGAAGAGTATCAGCAGTTGGTGGGGCAATTAACGCCGACGCTGGAGCGCATTAACCAACGCCTAAACGCGCAACGCCAGTCCGCCAATTTGGCGGAAGACAGCCTGGAAGTGGCATTGCGCATCGCGGAGAAGCGCCGCCGTTCAGAGTAACGAGCGCAGCGGAGCACCCGTCACCCATCCCTGAATATCTTCCACGGCCTGCGTAAAGTAGGTGCGGTAGTTGCTATCTGCAACGTACCCAAGATGCGGTGTGGCGAGTACGTTGGGCAGATGGCGCAGCGGATGATCAGCGGGTAACGGTTCCTGTTCAAACACATCGATCCCGGCGCCAGCCAACTGACCCGATTGCAGCGCCGCAATCATCGCCTGCTGGTCGACAATCGCGGCGCGCGAGGTGTTAATCAACAGCGCACCCGGCTTCATCTGTGCCAGCGCATCGCTATCAATCAGATGACGCGAGCGCTCGCTAAGCACCAGATGCACGGAAACGAAATCGCTGATCCGCATTAGCGCATGTAACGAGTCCATACGCTCGACACCGCATTCGGCCGCACGCGCGTCGGTGAGATTCTGGCTCCACGCGCAAACGCGCATGCCAAACGCCTGTGCCACTTTGGCCATCTCGCCACCAATTTTTCCCAGCCCCACTAAGCCCAGCGTTTTGCCCTGCAAACCGAGCCCCAGCGTTTGCTGCCACGGCCCGTTATTGCGCAGTGCCTGACTCTCCACGCCAATGTGACGCGCCAGCCCAATCAGCAAGCCCCAGCTCAGCTCCATCGGCGCGGCGCTGCTGCTGGCGGTACCGCACACCGCGATGTAGCGCTCGGCGCAGGCGTGCAGATCAATTGACGCATTGCGCATGCCGGAAGTGACCACCAGTTTGAGGTTAGGTAAGCGGCCAATCAGCTCCGCAGTCAGCGGTGTGCGTTCGCGCATAACAACGAGGATATCGGCGTGTTCGATATGGCGCACCAGCTCATCTTCATTGTCAAAATGTTGGGTCAGTGCGGTGGTCTGTACGGTAGGTTGAAGCGATGCCCAATCGGCCAGCGACAGGGCAACGTTCTGATAATCATCAAGAATCAGGCAATGCAGGCTCATGGGGTTCCTCAACAAGAAGCGGCTGGCATCCTTGCTCGTTGAGCCAGGCGCGGAGCCGGTCATTATCCATCGGACGGGCATAATAATAGCCCTGAATCAGCACCACGCCACGCTGTCGCAGATAGTCATATTGTAACGAGGTTTCCACCCCTTCACCGAGCACATCCAGCTTGAGTTTGTGGCACAGGTTAATGATGGCATCCAGCACCGGCGTTTCCACCTCCAGACCTTCAATCGCGTTAATAAAGCCACGATCGATTTTCAGGTAATCGAGTGGGAAGGTCAGCAGGTAAGAGAGAGAGCAGTGACCGGTACCAAAATCATCGATCGCCACCTTCATGCCGTGTGACTGCAGATGGCGCAGCTTGCGTGCCACCAGTTCGCCGTCATCAATCAGGCTGCGTTCGGTCAACTCCAGCGTGACCACCATTTGCTTATCTTTAATCCGGCGGGCAAAGCGCTGAATATCCTGCACGAAATCGGCATGTTGCAAATGCTCTGCTGCCACGTTCAGACCGATATGGAAACCGGGTTCCACCTGCCAGCCCTGAATATCTTCCGCCATCAGATCCAGTAAATGCTGGGTGAGCGGTACAATTACGCCCTCTGCTTCAGCATGGCTAATAAAAATATCCGGACGGATCATCTCGCCATTCGGCAGTTGCCAGCGTAACAAGGCCTCCGCGCCTTTGCAGCGCTCGATCTCAGTACTGTAAACCGGCTGGTAATGCACCGAGAACTGACGATTACGGATGGCGCGACGGATTTCATCGCCCCAGGAAATGCGGCGGCGTAGCCAGTTGGCGGTCAGCACCATCAGCAGAATAGAGAAAATCGCGGCCATCGGCAGGAAGATAAACAGCGCCTGGCGCCAGGCTTTTAGCAACTCGGAGGCGGGAACCGTGACGTTGACGCTGATCGGGTAGCGGCTCGACTCCGCTTGATAAGGCTCACTCTTGAAATACAGCTCGGGTTCGATATCGGCAGGGCCGCTGGTGATCGCCGCACCGCCGCTAAAGCGCATGCTCATCTGGTAGCCACGTGACTCGCCGATCGCATGCATAAAGTCCATCAGATACTGACCGTCAATCACAGCCCAGAAGCCGGTGCTGTCGGGTAGCTGGCGCACAAATACCACGGCAGGACGATTGGGCACGCCGTAAGTGCCACGAATCGAGATACTCCACCAGGCTTTACCGGTGATTGGCGGCGGTTGCATCATCATCTGGGTCAGGGTGCCATGCACCAAACCAAAGGCCGATGAGCAACTGATGTTCTCGCCATTCAACAGACCGACGGAACGGAAATAGGCGTTAAGAGTGCCAGCACGCTGCAGCTGGTCTTCGATTTTATCGCAAGGCTGATAATGGTACTGACGCAACTGGGTGATCATATCCCAGGCGTTATCACTCATCTTTTCAGCTTGCGTTAAGAGGGAATTGGCCGTGGAAATCTGCTGCTGGCTCACCGTGTGCCGCGCTTCAATGGCTGTACAAAGGATGCCCAGTACCAGCGGTAATAACCCGGCACAGACAATTAACAGCCAGCCAAAATCGCGATTTCTTTTTTGCGGTGGCACCTGACTTTCCTCGGTCATTTTAAGCAGCAGATGAGGGCTAAGCTGCGGCGTCAGCAGCATAACACTTCCAGGGGCCGTGCATATTAGCGTTTTGATTTTGCTCTGGACTGACTCAGGTCAAATATCGGCGTCGCTTTGCGTTAATTGACAATGTTTTGCCGTTATTGGCATTTCCCAGCGGGAAAAGCGCTGTGCCACGATGTTGGGAAAGCATATTGAACCGAAATGCGGGTTAAAAAAGGGTAACGGTAATTCGGAGAGGGCTGTTGTCCAGCGGATCAGGCGCGGGGCGAATTGGCCGGTGCGCACGCGGGCGCACCTTCACCAAATCGGGAGTCAATGTCGTTTTAACGCGGACGCGATCCCGGCCGCCCATTGCCCAGCATAATCGCCAGTCGGCTGCCGCCTGGCGTGGTCTCCATTAATATTTTGGTGACGCTGGTCAGCGGCACCGACAGCAGCATGCCCACCGGTCCCAATAGCCAGCCCCAGAAAATCAGCGACAGAAACACCACCAGCGTGGAAAGCCCTAAGCCGCGGCCCATCAGCTTTGGCTCCAGCATATTGCCAAACAGCATATGAATCGCACTAAACAGCGCGACTACAAACAGCGCATCGTAGACGCCATTTAACACCAGCGCCTGAATAAACGGTGGGATGCCGGCGATGATGGGACCGATGTTGGGCACGAAGTTGAGGATAAACGCCACCACGCCCCAAAACAGCGCGAATTTTACGCCGATCAATTCCAGCACCAGCCATACCGCGAGGCCGGTGATGGCGCTGACTAAGGTTTTCAGCGCCAGATAGTGAGTCACGCCTTTGAACGCTTTGTGGAGTCCGGCAATGCGGATTTGTGGATTCACCATAGCGTTACGCATTTTGTACGGCAGATGACGCACTTCAAACAGCATAAACACGACGGTGAGGATCAGCAGCAGCACGTTGGTCATGGCACCGGAAAACTGTTTCAGCAGCGTGGTGGCCATATCCATCATCACGTTGGGATCGAGTCGCGCGGCTAAAGCTTCCGTGGAGATATTGATATGAAAGCGAGCGGCAAAGTGCTGCACCACGCCAAGTTTTTGCTCCAGCATGCTTCGGATTTGCGGATAGGTATCGCTGAAGTCACTGGCTGAACTGGCCATCACGCCAACCAGCAACAGGATAACGATGAATATCACGGTGATTACCGCAGTGATCGCCAGACCGCGCGGCACGCCGCGACGCATCAGCAGCGTCACCAGTGGGTTGAGCACAATCGCCAGAAAGCTGGCGAGCAGGAAGGGCACCAGAATCTCTGACGCGGCGCGAATGCCCGCCAGAATGATCACCAGCATCGCCATCTTGACCAGCATGTTCTGGCCAATTTTTTCCTGGGGCAGGTTGTTCATTTACTCTCCTGAGTCATCAATGGCTCAGGAGAGTGTAGTTGAACGAGATTAAGTGATTGTTTATTTAGGAATAAGCGAAACGTGTCGAATGCGTCTTTCGGCAAAGGGGCTGTGAAATGCGCAATAAATTGCGCCGCTACGGGCATGTGCAGCTGATTTGTAGCGGCGCGATTCATCGCGCTATTTATTCCCCTGGCGCTGCATCAGCACGGTGGCGCCCAGCATCAAGGTGAGGCTGGCGAGCAGCGTCACGGTGGCCATTGCCATCCCTTGTCCCACGGAGCCCTGTTCGAACTGCCGCCAGATAAAGATCGCTACGGTCTGCGTGCCGGCGGGTGCCAGCAGCAGCGAGGTCACCAGTTCGCGTGAAGCCACGGCAAACACCATCATCATCGCCGCCAGCAGACTCGGCGCCACCAGCGGTAACACAATCAAGCGCAGTGCCTGCATGCGTGACGCGCCATGCACGCGTGCCGCCGGTTCCAGCGTAGGAGCCAGCTGGCGCAGCGCGCTGCTGACATAGCGCACCGGCCAGGGCAATAGCAGGCAGCTGTAGGAAAGCAGCAGGATAAACATCGTGTTGTAAGGGGAAACCGGCCAGAAGCCGCGGTTCCACAGCAGAATCAAACCGACGCCGACCACCACGCCGGGCATGGCGGCAGGCAGCAGCGCCAGCCCATCCATCATCGCCAGCAGGCGCGTCTTGCCTTCTGACACGCGCCAGGCGATCAGGAAGCCGAGCAAGCCCGTGAGCAGTGCCGCGCCTAACGCCAGCCCAATGCTGGTGGAGAACGCCGCTAGCGCATCACCTTGCTGACTGAACAGCGCACCGAAGTGGCGCAGCGTCAGGTTATCCAGATGCAGGCCGCCGGAAAGGGTATTCAGTAACCCACTCAGCGTCATCGCGCCCAGCGGCAGCATCACGGCGAGTAAAACGGTGAGAATAAACGGCAACATCATGAGTGGCAGCCAGCGTCCGCCCTCAGCCAGTTCCTGCACCACCGGTTTGCCGTTCACTGCCGTCACATCGCTGCTGCCGGTCAGTTTCCGTTGCAGGAACCAGGCAGTCAGTGCCACCAGGCTCAACATCAACGAGAGTGATGCCGCGCCCGGTAAATCGATTGGCCAGTCTGCCAGTTTGGTTTCAATACCGACGGTCATTAGCGTCAGATGCGCCTGAGTGCCGAGCGCCGCAGGCACGCCGTACTCTTCAATCGCCAGGGTAAACGCCAGCAGTACGCCGCCTGCTAACGCCGGAAGCGTCAGCGGCAGTGTGATCTGGGCAAAAGCACGCCAGGCCGACGCACCGTGCACGCGCGCCACCCAGGCGAGACGCTGTCCGCTCGCCATCAGCGATCGCGACACCGCAAAATAGACCACCGGAAAGATATTTAGCGTCATCACCAGCGTCATCCCGGTGCTGCTAAACAGCAGGCTATCGAGGTTGAAGCCAGTGAGTTGTTGCAGATAGCCGTTGCGTTGCAGTGCCAGCGTCCACGACAGCGCCACGATATAGGGCGGCGTGAGGAAGGGGATAAGGAACAGCAGATCCCACATCGCCGCACCCGGCAGGCGGAACAGGCCGCGCAGCGCGCCGAGCGGTAAGCCCAGCAGCAAACTGCACAGCGCCACGCCGCCGCCGATTTTCAGCGTGCCCAGCCACATTGGCACCAGCTGCGGGTCCTCAAACAGCGCCGGTAGCGCGCTGAAAGCCCCACTCCAGTTGCCCTCGCCAAGCTGCGGAAACAGCGCCTGCAGCACGATAAACAGTAGCGGCAGCGCCACCAGCAGTATCAGCGCCAGCAGAATCAATCCATTCAGGGCACGCGACATCATTTACTGTCCGAACAGGGCGCCAAAGCGCTTCAGCACCGCCGAGCGCTCGCTGCTGCCATCGCTATTGGCGGGCAGCAGTTTAATCTCGGTGAACAGCGGGCGCTGCGCTTTGATATCGGTACGCGCCGGCATCAGCCAGGCTTTAGCCACTTGCTCCTGACCTTCATCCGACAGCACATAATCGACGAACTTTTTCGCGTCATCAGCATGCTGGCTGCTCTTCAGAATCATCATCGGACGCGGCGCCACCACGGTGCCGTTCTCCGGGAAGATCACTTTGACGCTTTCACCCTGGGCAATGTTGTTATAGGTGACGTAATCCACTGCACCAAACACCGCCGCTTTCGCACCTTGCAATACCGGCGTCACCGCCTGGGCATTCGGGCCGCTCATCACCATGCCGTTGGCTTTTAACTGATCAAACAGCTGCCAGGCTTTTTCACCTTCGCTGTTTTGCAGGCCAATCAGCAAGTCGAGTGAGGCACCGGAAAGGGCCGGATCCGGCGTGGTGACTTTGTCTTTAAACGCGGGCGCGGTGAGATCCTGCCAGGTTTTAGGTTCCGGGGTATCGCTCTTGGTATTCCACACGATGCTCAGTGCCGAAATGCCCTGCGCCACGTAGTTGGCAGTTTTGAACTGATCCGGCACTTTGGCCGCATTGGCACTTTCGTACGGCAGCAGCCAGCCACGATGTTGCAGATCTTCAGCGGTATCCCATGAGGCAGAGATCAGCACATCGGCTTGCGGATTGGCCTGTTCGGCTTCCAGACGCGCCATCACCTTGCCGGTGGTGGCCTGGAAGATATTCACTTTGATACCAGTTTGCTTTTCGAATCCGGTGGCCAGACTTTTTGATAGCGAACCCGGACCGGCGGTGTACACCGTCAGCGCCTGGGCATCGTTGATCATCATGGCGGAGGTCAAAATCATCGCGCTGATGGCTCCTGTTTTAACTGACTTGAGAGATGGCATTGCGGTCCCCTGAGAGGTGAGTAACGGAAACAATCTGGCCCTGTGCCAGGTGAATAATGCGGTCGGCGAGCGTGTTGGCTTCCTCGCGGTCATGCGTGACATAAACAGCGGTAATGCCCGCGCTGCGCAGCAGATCGGCCATGGTGTGCACCAGGGTTTCGCGCAGGTCGCGGTCAAGGTTGGAGAGCGGTTCGTCGAACAACAAAATCGCCGGTTTAGCGACCAAAGCACGGGCGAGGGCCACGCGCTGCTGCTGTCCGCCGGAGAGCAAGGCGGGTTTGCGATCGCCAAAATCGGCGAGGCCGACCTGCGCCAGTGCGGCATCGGCCTGTTCACGCGCAGCGGCTTTCTTCACTCCGCGCATCCTGAGCGGAAAGGCAACGTTCTGCGCCACGGTCATGTGCGGCCACAGAGCGTAATCCTGGAAAACCATGCCGAGGTTACGCATCTCCGGCGCATCGCAATGACGTGCGGAGGCGGCGCAGCGCTCGCCAATCCACAATTCGCCTGCAGTAGGTTGCAGCAAGCCCGCCAGCAGTTTCAGCAGCGTGCTTTTGCCACAGCCGCTTGGGCCGAGTAGCGCGACAATTTCGCCTGGAGAGATGGTCAGGGAGAGATCGTGCAGAATAGTCAGGTTGTTCACCGACCATCTGAGATTTTTCAGTTCGATAGGCACGGCATGCGTCACTGGCCACCTCCGGCAAAGGAGTGGCACTGCGGCACGCGCGCCTGACAGCAAATCAGGAGCAGCATCAGATTGTGTATCCTCTTTGGGATTTGATGGGCGCGAGTGTAAGTGGGTGATATGACGAAATGATGACCATAAATTAGGGCGATCGCCGGATGCAGTCGGCAGGAAAAGGCGTATAGTTAGCCTTCTATACAAATATTTAGTCACCCACGAGCGCAATCACTCATGCCTGACCAGCCTGCCGCGGCCCCTGAACACGGCCGACTTCGCCTGAATCTCCTGATCCTCTCCATTGTGAAGTTCAACTTCGCCAGCTATCTCACGATTGGCCTGCCGCTGGCGGTACTGCCGGGCTTTGTCCATGACGGACTGGGCTACAGCGCCTTTTGGGCCGGGGTAGTGATCAGCCTGCAATACATCGCCACGCTGCTGAGCCGCCCGCATGCCGGGCGCTATGCCGATATGTGGGGACCGAAAAAAGTGGTGGTGCTGGGATTGGTCGGTTGCCTGATCAGTGGCATCTGCATCTTGCTCTCGGCGCTTACTGAGGGGCAGGGCGTGCTAAGTCTGATCTTGCTCTGTCTGGGGCGCGTGATACTGGGCGTGGGGCAAAGTTTCTCGGGCACCGGCACCTCACTGTGGGGCGTGGCGCGCGTTGGGTCGCTGCATATTGGCCGGGTGATTTCATGGAACGGCATTGTCACCTACGGCGCGATGGCGATTGGCGCACCGCTCGGCGTGGTGATTTTCCGCAGCGGCGGTTTACTGCTGCTCTCCAGCATCATTATTGCCATCTGCGTGCTGGCGATTGCTCTAGCCCTTCCGCGTGCGCCGGTGAAAGGCAGCAAAGCCAAACCGCTGCCGTTCCGCGATGTGCTGGGAAAAATCTACGGCTTTGGCCTGATCCTGGCGATGGGATCGGCGGGCTTTGGCGTCATCGCCACCTTTATCACCCTGTTCTATCAGGATAAGGGCTGGGATGGTGCTGCCTTTGCCTTAACGATGTTCAGCGCGGCCTTTGTCGGCACGCGTCTGCTGTTCCCCAATGCGATTAATAAGCTCGGTGGCCTGCGCGTTGCCAGTATTTGCTTTGCGGTAGAGGCCGTCGGGCTGTTTCTGGTGGCCGGATCGTTTGACCCGTGGATGGCAAAAGCGGGTGCGTTCTTAACCGGAGCAGGATTCTCGCTGGTATTCCCGGCGATTGGCGTGGTGGCAGTAAAAGTGGTGCCGCAGCAGAACCAGGGCAGCGCGCTGGCGACTTACACCGCGTTTATGGATCTGTCATTGGGCATCACCGGACCGATTGCGGGCTTTATCATGAGTTACGCTGGGGTCTCGCTGGTCTATCTGCTTACCGCGCTGCTGGTGTGCCTGGCGCTGTTCTGCACTATCAGAATGATGAGACGTATGCCGGAAGAGGTGAGTGTAGAAATCAAAGAAAATGCCTGATTTTCAATTAACAAGGCATCATCAAATTATTCATGTCAATAGCTCAGGCACCCTCTAAACAGGGTGTTCAATCGCTCAGGCATCCTCTAAATAGTTTACGTCAGAGCAAGGCGGCAAGTTTGTAAGTCCCCAGGAGCTTACGCCCGTAAGTGACTGGGGCGCGCAAACGCAGCCAACGCAGCTATGGCGTAAAATATGACGAGGATGGAAAAAAGGGCCTCCGACCGAGGCCAACACTAACAAAGTGTGTCTTGTTAAAGACACAGATAAGGGTAGGGGAAGCGGCGGCACGTACCCTCAGCCGCCGTTTTAAATCAGGCTTGCAGCAACTCAATACTCTGGCGAATTTCGCGCTCAATCTCTTTTGCGCCCCACTTCTCCAGCTCAGAGGAGAACGGTTCAAAGGCGTAAATGCCCTTATAGCCAAGCATCTCCAGACGTTTCACCTGCGCCACGCTGTTCAGCACATCGCGGTCGCTCAGCATAATGCGTTCTTCATCGGTCAGTTCAGCAGTGGGACGGGTATCCTCCACGCCAGAGAGATGCACTAAACCAATCTGGTTAACATCAATCTCCTGCGGGAACTCCTGCTCGGCGTTCTCATAAAGATGATGATGGAAGGTATCCAGCAGCAACTTGAACGGTGCGCCGGACTGCTTAATCAGCTTTTGTGTCTGCACCGCAGAGCGCAGTGAACTCACCGGGAAACCTAAGGGTTCAACCAAACCCTGAACACCATATTCGGCAAACAGTGGTGCCAGCTTTTGCAGCGCTGCCAGCGTGTGTTCTGGCGCGATGGCGATTCCTTCATTCAGCGGGCACATCACCAACGCTTTGGCGCCAATCGCCCTGGCTTCCTGCAGCATCGCCTCGGCCTTCGCCAGCAACGCATCATCGGCGCGGTTAAACGGGTAGAGCGCATTAATGGTTTCAATCTCGATGTGATACTTATCCGCCAATGCGCGCAGCTGCACCGCACTCAGGTCATCGGTCACCTTGCCGCCCGACATATCATTACGCAGTTCCACTTTGCTCAAACCCAGTCGCTGAACCAACTGGAAGAAGGCTTCAAGGGAGAGTGCAGGGGCAATTTTACGGTTGATACAGAAACGGGTTGGATCGATGGCCATGAGTGGCTCCTGTAATAGGATACGGGTCAGATGCTGCAAAGAGAACATTTATTTCATTGTTAGTGAATTATGAAATATCAGATATTGGATCTTCCTCGCAAAAATTTCATATTTCGTTTCGCGTAACATCATGCTGGCGTGATCTCAGTGGAAATTGTTTGGTCACAGAGGGTTATGATTACGTGTCGGCAAGAGAGGCAGGGCGCCGATCGAGCAAGGTTTGCGGCCTTGCTGCAGGGAAGGCGGAAAAAATGCGATCCATGCCGCTAAAAGGAAATTTTCCAAAAAGAAGTATTTGAAAAATTTATTTCATTGTAATAGCTTCATAGCACGCTTTTCGTATTGCCTGGTCAGGTAGCATTGCAGTGTTAACCGACTGCCTGCAGGGAACTTCACATCAAAGAGGCAACGACATGACTATCGTAGGAAACTTTATCGGCGGCAAGATTACTCACAGCGCCAGCAATGAAACCATCCCGGTATACGATCCGGCCACCGGCAAAGTCGCGCGTGAACTGACGCAGAGCACCGCTGCTGAAGTGGAAAAAGCGATTGAAATCGCCCATGCCGCGTTCCCTGAATGGTCGAAAACTGCGCCGTTGCGTCGTGCCCGTGTGATGTTCAACTTCAAAGCGCTGATGGAAAAACACCGTGACGAGCTGGCTGCGCTGATCGTATCTGAGCACGGCAAAGTGTGGTCCGATGCTCTTGGTGAGCTGACCCGCGGTATTGAAGTCATCGAATATGCTTGTGGTATCCCGCACCTGATTAAAGGCGAAAACTCACCGACCGTGGGCACCGGCGTTGACAGTTATTCATTGATGCAGCCAGTGGGCGTGGTGGCGGGTATCACGCCATTCAACTTCCCGGCGATGGTGCCGCTGTGGATGTTCCCTATCGCCCTCGCGTGCGGTAATACTTTCATCCTCAAACCACCGGCGCTGGATCCATCAGCTTCTGTGCGTATGGCAGAGCTGCTGAAAGAAGCGGGCCTGCCAGATGGCGTGTTCAACGTGGTGCACTCCTCCAACGAAGACGCTGAGCAGCTGTATAAAGATCCGCGCATTGCCGCGGTAAGCTTCGTCGGTTCTTCCGGCGTGGCTGAGCACATCTATAAAACCGCCAGCGCCCACGGTAAACGTGTGCAGGCGTTTGGTGCGGCGAAAAACCACGCCATCGTGATGCCAGATGCCGATCTGGATGCCACCGTGAATGCCATCATGGGCGGCGCGTTTGGTTCTGCCGGTGAGCGTTGCATGGCGCTGCCAGTGGTGGTGGCGGTCGGTAATGACACCGCTGACAAACTGATTGCGCGTCTGACGCCGCTGATCAAAGCGCTGCGCGTCGGTCCTGGCATCCAGAAGGGTGCTGAAGAGAACGAAATGGGCCCGGTGGTTTCTGCCGCGCATCAGAAGAAAGTGCTGGGCTACATCGACAAAGGTGAAGCTGAGGGCGCGAAACTGGTGGTGGATGGCCGTGGCGTCAAAGTCCCGGGCCACGAAGAAGGTTACTACGTTGGCGGCACACTGTTTGATAACGTGACCCCGGACATGGTGATCTGGCGCGAAGAGATCTTCGGGCCGGTGCTGAGCATCATGCGTTCTACAGATTTTGACAGTGCACTGAAGCTGGTCAACAGCCATGAATTCGGTAACGGCAGCGCCATCTTCACCAGCAACGGTCACACTGCGCGTGAGTTTGTACAGAACGTGGAAGCAGGCATGGTGGGTGTTAACGTGCCGGTGCCCGTACCAATGGCGTTCCACAGCTTCGGTGGCTGGAAGCGTTCGGTGTTTGGTGCGCTGAACGTGCACGGTCCAGACGGCGTGCGTTTCTACACCCGCATGAAAACCGCCACCGTGCGCTGGCCGAGCGGTCAGCAGACTGTTTCAGAGTTCAGCATGCCAACGCTGGGCTAATCTCGCTTAACTTAGGAGATCGATGATGTCTTTGATTTCGAAAGCGCAGCAGCCAGACAGTAACGGTCGTATCCAGCATGTCACGCCAGAAAGTGCGGGCTGGGAGTACGTCGGCTTTGATGCCTATTTGCTGAAGAAGGGCCAGAGCCTGAAGCTCAGCAGCGGCGATAAAGAACTGTGTCTGGTGCTGGTGGCGGGTTTTGCCTCGGTAAAAACCCGCAATGCGGAGTTCCCGAACCTTGGTAAGCGTCTGTCACCGTTCGAGCGTATTCCACCGTACTCGGTGTATGTGCCACACGATGATGAAGTAGAAGTCTACGCCGATAGCGATCTGGAGCTGGCGGTGTGTAATGCACCGAGCAGTGGCAACTTGCCTGCGCGCCTGATTGCGCCGGAAGATGTGGGTGTGGAGCAGCGTGGTAAAGGACGCAATCAGCGTCTGGTGCACAACATTCTGCCGGACAATAAAGAAGCCGACAGCCTGCTGGTGGTGGAAGTGTATACCGACGAGGGTGCGACCAGTTCGTACCCAAGCCATAAGCACGACCAGAAAACCAGCCCGGACGAAACCTATCTGGAAGAGACCTACTATCACCGTTTCGATCCAGAGCCAGGCTTCGCGATGCAGCGCGTGTATACCGACGACCGTTCACTCGACGAGTGCATGGCGCCGTATAACCGCGATGTGGTGACCGTCCCGCGTGGCTATCATCCGGTGGCGACGATTGCGGGTTACGATAACTACTATCTGAACGTAATGGCGGGTCCGGAGCGTCTGTGGAAGTTTACCTGGGAGAAAGATCACGCCTGGGTGAACAGCGATAAGTATCCGCGCAGCAAATAATCCGTATCGAAGAAAGCAGAAGGGCAGCCATGTGGCTGCCCTTTTTTATGTGCAAGATTCAACGTGCTATACGTTGGTTCCAGTGGCGATTAAACATCGCTTCGCCATTGTGCTTAACCTGCATGTCTCCACTCACAATGAAATGCGTCAGATCGCTGCGCATCTCCAGCGTGATATCTGTTTCGGTCCACCAACCCTCGCGCCCGATTTTCATGCTTTGCGTCAGCAGATAATGAGCGGATAAAGGATCTTCATTTTGCAACGTCAACTGGCGTCGCAGGCTATGGTCCACGGTAGTATCAATATCATCAAAGCGGTAAACCCCTTCACCAAATACACCGCCGACACCATTGGTGATGCTCTGCCACTGATCTTTCACCACGTCGTAGTGCAACTCGCGATCAACCCGACCCGGAGAAAGGATCGTCAGTGGCGTATTGGCGGCCGTTGCAGGATGCGGATTCGGCCCGCTGATGGGTTCGACCTGCTGGCACACCGGTAGCTTGAGCGTTGCGCTGGCAAGGTTGATGCTCAGTATTGCCTGTTCCGCCATGGGCCAAATCATTGGCCAGAAGGTGGTGGCCAGGGAGACGCGCAGGCGATGACCCGCCGCGAAGCGCCACGCAATCCCGTCAAGTTGCACGGCAACCTGAACGTTCTCACCTGGCGTAAGAGGCGCACATTTATCCTGACCTTGCAGATGGCTGAGGTTGACCCAGCCATGGGTGACCCGCGTCGATGCACCATCGGGTGCCACATCCGATAAGCGAACATAGAGCATCGCGGCGGGCTTATCGCTGGACAAGGTGACGTTAAACTGCGGGAAACCATAGATGCTGAGACTTTCACTCAGCACCGGGCTATCGTAGTTTTCAGTTAAGCCCTCATCCATGCGCTGATCGCTCGGACTTTCGCCTAAGACGCCCGCGCCCATCCATTCACCTGCAAATAACCCATGGTTTTGCGGCGTGCATACGGATTGCCAGTGATCCTCATCCAGCGCTGTGGATGCCAGTACGGCAGGATGCAAATGCCAGCGCTGGGCAGTCGTGACCTCATCGGTATCGCCGTCAATCGCGATCCACTCACCTACCGCCTGCGGGCGTTGCGAGTTAGGCCGCTGACTGTCATTCAGCCAGGCTTGAACGCGTGGCCCTGCCATCACATCGTTATCGTCTTGTTTTAACCAGCGATCCCACCATTGCACCGCCTCTTGCAGGAAGCCGATGGCCGGTTCAGGGGTGCCATCCTGCGGGTAGATGTGCGCCCATGGGCCAATAATGGCTTTGCGCGGCACCTCAAGATTATCCATCAGGCGAAAAATGGCATTACTGTAAGAGTCAGCCCAACCGCCGACCGCCATCACCGGACACTGAATGGCAGACCAATCTTCCCCCACCGAGCCGTGCTTCCAGTAGGCATCCTTCAGAGGATGCTCCATCCACAAGGCCGGGAAGAAGGGCATGTTTTCTAGTCGATGCAGCCAGTCCTGATACCATCCTTCTCCCACCAGTACGGGATCCTGTGGGCGGCTCTGATAGGCCAGCATAATGCCGGCCCACCACAGGTTGTCATTCAGTAAGCAGCCGCCCTTGTAGTGAATATCGTCGTTGTAGCGGTCATCGGTGGAACACACTGTGATGATGGCCTTCAACGCTGGGGGACGGCGTGCCGCCAGCTGCAGGCAGTTGAAGCCACCCCATGATTTACCCATCATGCCGACGGCACCGTTGCACCATGGCTGTTGGCTCATCCACGCGATCACTTCCAGCGCGTCTTCCTGCTCCTGTAGCAGATACTCATCCGCCAGCAGACCTTCAGATTCACCACTGCCGCGCATATCAACGCGCAGCACCGCGTATCCCTGACCCGCAAAATAGCCATGCATCGGTTCATCACGCGTGCGTGTCCCATCACGTTTGCGATAGGGAATATATTCAAGTATTGCGGGAACCGGTTGCTGTGAGGCGGATAAGGGCAGCCACATGCGGGCCGCCAGTCGCGAGCCATCTTTCAGGGTGATCCACAGATGTTCTGTCACGCTGACATTGTGTGGAAATTGCGTTACCAAGGTTTTCATGAGGCTCCTGCCATCGCGTTTGACTGGCGCTGACCCAACACCTCATCCAGCCAGGATGGGCGCATTTCCGGAACGGAGGTCAGCAATTTTTCGGTATAACTGTGCATCGGTGCGCTGAATACTTGTGCGGTTGGGCCTTGCGCCACCACGTTACCCTGATACATCACTGCAACTTGCTGCGCGATACGTTTCACCGTGCTCAGGTCGTGCGTGATAAACAGGTAGGAGAGTTGTAACTGCTCCTGCAAACGACGTAACAGGTTGAGCACTTCTTCAGCCACCAGTGGGTCGAGCGCCGAAGTGGCTTCATCGCAGATTATGAGATCCGGCTTAGCTGCTAGCGCTCGTGCAATGCACACTCGCTGCTTTTGTCCGCCAGAAAGCGCGCCAGGGTAGCGATCAATCAGGCTGAGTGGCAGCTCGGTCAGGCGCAGCAACTCCTCCACGCGCACTCGCACCTGGCGTTTATCCAGACCAAAATAGAAGGCAATCGGTCTGCCAATGGATTCAAGAATGGTCTGGCGGGGATTCAGCGCCACATCGGGTAACTGATAGATCATCTGAATGCGACGCAGGGTTTCTTTGTCGCGCTGCTGATAACGATTGGCCAGCGTTTGTGCTCCGAAGGTCACTTGCCCCTGAGTATCATTCAGCAGGCCGCACAGCGCGCGAGCAAGGGTACTTTTACCACTGCCAGACTCGCCAATAATCGCCAGAGTCTCTCCTTTGGCCAGGCGCATTGAAACGCCATGTACCACCGTTTTGCCGTTATAACCGGTCGAGAGATTTTGCAACGTCAGCAACTGTCCCTGCGGTGCCGTGTCAGCGTGAATAGCGGTCAGAGCATGCGCGCGTTCGGACACCAGTTGCTGAGTATAACTTTGGACGGGGTTTTCCAGAATATCGACGGTGCGTGCGCATTCGACTTCGCTGCCCTGGCGTAACACCATAATGCGGTCTGCAATCTGCGCGACAACGGCCAGATCGTGCGTGATGTAAAGTGCGGCAGTATTAAACTCCCTGACCAGCTTACGCAGCATCACCAGCACTTCAATTTGCGTGGTGACATCGAGTGCGGTTGTGGGTTCATCCATGACCAGCAAGTCGGGCTTGCATGACATCGCCATCGCCGCCATGGCACGCTGGAGCTGTCCACCGGAAAGTTGATGCGGGTAGCGTTCACCAATCGTGTCTGGTTCTGGCAGGTCGAGTGCGCGAAAAAGCGCGATAGCCCACTCTTTGGCTTCAGCAGAATTCATCAAGCCGTGGCGAATCGGTCCTTCACAAACTTGCTTACCAATAGTCAGAGCGGGATTGAATGCAGCCGCGGCACTCTGCGCAACATAGGCGACGCGCTTGCCGCGGATTTCACGCTTCTCTTTCGTGGAGAGCGGCACAATATCCCGACCGGCAATGCGGATCTCTCCGCTCGCGATACGGCAGCCGGGGCGAGCATAGCCCAGAGCTGCCAGACCAATGGTGGATTTGCCTGCGCCGGACTCGCCGATCAAACCCAGCACTTCACCGGGTTGCAGGCTCAGGGAAATATCCTTAACCAGCGGGATTCCCTGTTCCGTTTCAATGCGCAGATTGCGCATCTGTAAAATAGGTTGAGTCATCCTTCATCTCCCAGGGAAAGATTATTTCGCACCAGCAGCCAATCCACCACCAGGTTGACGCCGATGGTAAGCAGCGCAATGGCCGCAGCGGGATAAAGGGGAGCGAACTGACCAAAGTTAATCGCCTGAGCGTTGTCACGAACCATGCTGCCCCAATCGGCCCACGGTGGCTGAATGCCCAGTCCAAGGAAACTTAACCCGGCAATGAACAGGAAGGTAAAACAGAAGCGCATGCCGAATTCCGCCAGCAAAGGGGGCATGGCATTGGGCAAGATCTCTTTACGTACAATCCATGCTAAACCTTCACCGCGCAAGCGTGCCGCTTCGACATACTCCTGACAGACAATGCCTTGCGCCACTAAACGGGCAAGACGATAAACTCGCGTGGCATCCAGCAGCGCAATGGTAACGACCAATACCGGAATTGATGTGCCCAGCACCGACAAAACAATCAACGCCAGAATCAGCACGGGAATCGACATCAGCGTATCGACAATACGCGTCAACACGATATCGACCCAGCGGCCGTAAATCGCTGCCGTGAAGCCGGTAATAATGCCGACCACAAACGAAATAGCCGTGATGGCGAGCGCAATGGCAATGGTGGTGCGCGCGCCAAACAGAATACGCGACAGCATGTCTCGCCCAAGGCTGTCAGTGCCCATCGGCATGGATAATGACGGCAGCATCCAGATATCGCCGACCTGCGCTGTCTCAGTGTGTGGCGCTAGCCAGGGAGCAAAAACAGCGGCGATCAGGTTAATGGCGATGATGGCAAGGCCCAGTATCGCGGAGAGAGGGACCGCTCGTATGTTGGCTTTTTTCATCATTTACCTCGCATGTCGCAGTCGCGGATTGCACCAAATGGCCAGCAAATCGGCGGTGGTGTTGAGCAGGATATAGGTGCCGCCAAATAACAAACCACAGGCTTGCACCACGGGGATATCGCGTTTAGTCACAGCATCCACCATCAGTTGCCCAATTCCGGGATAAACGAAGACCACTTCCACCAGGATGACGCCGACAACCAAATAGGCGAGGTTGAAGGCGATAACATTGATGATCGGGGCCAGTGCGTTAGGCAGGGCATGACCCAAAACGATTTGCCAGCGCGAGAGTCCTTTGAGCAGGGCCGTCTCGATGTAGCTGCTGGACATCACCGCACCAACGGATGCGCGAGTCATACGCAGCATATGCGCCAACACCACCAGAACCAGCGTTAGCATCGGCAGAGTACAGGCGTATAGACGAGCCATAAAACTTGCATCCGGATCGACTAACGCCAGGCTGGGGAACCACGCCAGGCGGATGGCAAAGAAAATCACCAGCACATAGCCAACAAAGAACTCTGGTACGGAGATACTCATCAAAGTCAGTGAGTTGGCTAAACGGTCAAACCATGAACCGCGCCACACGGCGGAGGCAATCCCCAACATTACCGCAAGTGGAATCGCAATCACGGCTGCATAACCTGCCAGAAACAGGGTGTTTGCCAGGCGCGGCAATAACTCAGCGCTGATGGGCTGGTTATTGGCGAGAGAGGTTCCCAAATCGCCATGTAACACGCCACCCAGCCAATGCAGGTAGCGATAGAGGGCGGGTTGATCCAGCCCCAGTTGGCTGCGCAAGGCCGCAATAGTCTCCGGCGTGCCATTCTGTCCGAGAATGGCACTGGCGACATCGCCGGGCAGTAATTCAGTGCCGATAAAAATCAGCACTGATACCAACCAGAGTGTTAAGAGCCCCAATAGCAGGCGATGAACAATCTGCTTTTTCATTACGACTCCAGCCAAACACGTTCTGCAAGACGGCCGCCCATAAAGTTGAACAGCGGATGCGGTTTGACGCCGCCTACTTTTTTGCTGGCTGCATCCAGATAGTCACCAAACAGCGGGATCATCGCGCCGCCATCATTACTTGCGATGCTTTGTAACTCGCCATAGATTTCGGCACGTTTTTGTTCATCCAGCAGTGAGCGTGCTTGCAGCAGCAGCGCGTCGAATTTCTCGTTCTTCCAGTGAGTGTCGTTCCATTTGGCGGTGGATTGCCAGGCGGTGGAGAACATCTGATCGGCGGTGGGACGACCACCCCAATAACCCATACTGAAAGGCGCTTTCATCCACACATCGTCCCAGTAGCTGTCTGCCGGTTGGCGTTTGATACTGACCTGAATACCGGCTGGGGCAGCCTGTCCCTGGAACAATGCAGCGGCATCCAGTGCGCCTGCAAAGGCGGCATCGGAAGAGGCGAGTTCAACGGGCAACGTGCTGAGACCTGCTTTGTTGAGATAAAATTTTGCTTTGTCGGGATCGTAGGCACGCTGAGGCAGCGCCTTGTTGAAGAAACGGTCGGTTTTCGGGATGGGATGGTCGTTACCCAAAGCACCGTAGCCGCGTAATACCGTCGCCAGCAATTTTTCACGATCGATCCCGTACTTAATCGCCATGCGCACGTCGTTGTTATTGAACGGCGCTACGCGGCAATCCATCAGAAAGGTAAAGTGCTGTCCACCCGATGAGCGGACGATGTTGAGCGCCGGGCTACGCTTCAGGAAATCAACCGTTTTGAAATCAACGCGGTTAATGGCGTGAACCTGACCAGAAATCAGTGCGTTGGTGCGTGCGGTGGCATCATTGATCACCAGCACTTCCACGGCATCAACGAAGGCACGATTCGGTTTCCAGTAATTGGGATTACGTTTGAAGTAAGAGCGCACACCCGGCTGGTACTGATCGAAAATGAAACCGCCGGTGCCAATCGGATGCTTCCAGTCGGTAAAGCCATCAGGCACGACGACGAGGTGATAATCCGCCAGCAGGAATGGCAGGTCAGCATTGCCGCTATCCAGCACGATAGTGATTTGGTTGTCGCCACTCTTCTTCAGCTCTTTAATACTGGCCAGCTGTGTCTTGATGGCGCTACGCGACTGCTCGCCCCGGTGCAGGTTAATGGAGTAGAGAATGTCTTCGACGGTCAGCGTTTTGCCATTATGGAAGGTCACGCCCTGGCGAACGTTAAAAGTCCATTCCTCAGCACCCGGTTTTGCCTGCCAGCTTTCCAGCAATTCAGGTGTGGCTTGATTTCTTTCATCAATTTCCACCAGGCCGTTCATCAGCATGTAGGCCTGATTGAGCGGCACCCAGTCACTGAACAGCGTAGGATCTAACGAGTCACTGGTGTTGCCACCTGACATACCCAGTTTTAACACGCCCCCTTTTTTTGGTGTTGCTTCAGCGGAAAACCCAGAGAATGAGGAGAGTGACAACGCCGTACCCGCCCCGATAAGTGCGGCGGTGTTGATAAATGAACGGCGGCTCACGCTCATGGTTTGCAGATATTTATTAGAATTAGAATGCTCGTCTTTCATTTATTTTATTCTCCGTTGAAATTCACCCTGTCTCACTATTCACAAACCTAAAGTCGCAAAGTGATTTATGTTTTATATCAAAATCGATAAATTCTGATGTATGAATTTTGCGTATTAGACTATGCGAAAAACGCGGAGCAGAACACCCACAAAAACGATAACTTGCCGATCATTACGTCATGTCAGGAAAAAAGATGTGGAACTGCATACTGTCGTCGGTCTCATAGGAGTGGTGTGTTATTTGCTGGCCTATGCTCTCATGCAGATGAGAAGGTTAGCTATTGATTCATATAGTTACGCCTGTCTCAATATTGCAGGTGGCATTTTCGGCTTGTACTCGCTTAGCCATGATTTTAATTTGGCAGCGGCTATTTCACAGTCGATGTGGTTAATTTTTACTCTGATAGGAATGCATGCTTCATATCGCCGACGTGGGGCAATGAAAAATAAATTACCGCCGTTTGATACCCAGCAATAATGTGCGGTTTTGAAACGCTGGAAAATAAATTGCCGTGTGAAGTTAAGTATAAGAAAATGTTATGACGAGGCGGTGAGAATAATTATCTGCTCCTGATTTTAACTGGCAGATATTCTGCTGAAAGAATATAACGTCAATTACATGTGGCTATAGCTTGTTGTTGCTGTAGCCAACTCATCACATGACGCACAATCGGCTTGATATAGCGATCCTGAGGGGTAAGTAAAAAACATTTTCCATTGGCCGCCAGTTTACCTGGATGCGCCGGGACTAATTCTCCACGATTAAGATGATCCTGTACCAATCCTTCCCAGCCGAGCAATATCCCGTCTCCACGCAAAGCGGCCTGCACTAAAAATGGATAATTATTCGCCCGCCACGTCTGGCGAGGAATCAAACTCAGCACCTCTTGTGAGGCAAACCAATCACTCCAGCCGGTCCATTCCCGCTGCGGATCATCCTGGATGAGCAAAGTATGTTGTTGCAGTGCCTCTGCGGGGGCGTTGATATCTAGTCGCGATAGAAATGCCGGTGCGCACATCGGATAACAAATTTCATCAAACAGCGGGGTAGCATCAAAACCGCTCGGTGCTTCGCGCAGGTAAAAGATGGCCAGATCGAATTCGGACGAGCGCAGCTCAGCGAAGCTGTCGGAGATTTTCATGCGAATCTGAAGGTCGGGCATATCACGGTGCAGGTCGGAAAGACGCGAGGAGAGCCAAAGTGAGCCCATCGCACTGGTGCAGGCTATCGTCACCTGAGGCAAGCCATTCCAGCCCATCACTTCGGCGGTGGCGTGGGATAAGGCAGCGAGTTGCTGGCGCACTAGCGTGGCGTAAATTTCACCTTTAGGCGTGAGCAAGACGCGTCGCTGTGTGCGGGTAAACAGCTTACAGCCCAACATCTCTTCCAGTTGCAGGATCTGCCGGCTGGTGGCGCTTTGCGTCAGATTAAGCTCTTCAGCCGCGCGCGAGATGTTGCCATAGCGAGCCACACACTCGAAGGCAATTAAGGTATTGAGGGGCGGTAAGGGTTCAATCTGCATCTATCCAGCCTCAGAACAGGGGGAAAGCAGCGCCTCAGCGGCTGCAATCCCCACACACTAGCGATCCTGATCAGGACTGGCAAGAGGCAACTAGACGGGTTGTTCTGAGGTGTTATTTAACGCTAATGAAACTGCCAGCGTCTGCGCCAGGCAAAGTGAAGCCACCTGCGAACGGAAGCCATCAACCTGCGCTTCACGGACCACGAAGCACACGTCGCTGAAGGCGGCCAGTGGGCTCACCTGGCTGTCGGTGATGGCAATCAGGTGTGCACCGCGTTTGGCACCCAACTCCACCAGCTCAACCGCTTCACGCGCATACGGCGAATAGCTAATGGCAATCACCACGTCTTTCGGATTCACCATGCTCAACTGCTCGGTAAACATGCCACCTAGACCGTCGATCAGGAATGCGCGGCGCTCAAGATGGCGCAGTGCGTACACCAGATAGGAAGCAACGCTAAACGAACGGCGCAGACCAATGATGTAGATGTTCTCCGCTTCATCGAGCATTTTCACTGCTTTATTCAACTGGTCCGGATTGGTTTGCATCGCCAACTGCTGCAATGCCTGGCTGTTGACCATAGTGAACACGTTCAGGATTTCAACCGGGCTTTCCGGTGAGCTGGCGCTGTCATCGGTTGCCGTCTGGCGGAACAGACGCGCGCGCTCGGTGTAGTTCACGGTTTCTTCCATCAGATGCTGACGGAAAACCTGTTTCATTTCATTGAAACCGCTGAAGCCAAATGCGTTGGCAAAGCGGATCAGCGTCGAGGGTGGCACATCAGCTTGTTGCGCGATGGAAGCCACGGTATCGAAAGCAATGCTGTTACTGTTATCAAGAATATAACGAGCCACCTGCTTCAGGCGTTTACTCAGCGTCTCATAGCGACGACGGATATCGTCCTGCAACAGGGTTAATTGGGTTGGATTATTGGTCATGACTTCGGCCCGTCAAAAAAGAAAATATGGCTGGATAATGAGCGCTATAGTACCAGATGGATGGAAAATTTCATTTGTTTGACGCTATCGTGACGCTTATTTCATCGGTTTATGAAATGCCTCACAAAAAGAATTGATTAGCGGCAGTGCTGATGCCAATAAAAAAGCGGCCCTGACGAGCCGCTTTTGTCCTGCTTTATAACCAATCAGCCACGCGCCGCGCGCCAGTAGCCAATCAGTCGCAGATAGTTGCCTTTCACCGTTTCAATCAGCGCTTTGTCATCCAGCTCGCCGTTGAGCCATTGGCGTGACGGCTGGCCGAAGATGGTACGGCCGACGGCGAAGCCTTTCACCCACGGAGCCTGCGCTGCAGCGGCGAAACCGGCTTTCAGCGTCTCTTCTGGTGCATCAAGACCGAGCAGCAAAATGCCGCGGCAGTGGGGATCGTTCTGCTCGATCAGCCCGCTGATGGCCTGCCAGCTCTCTGCCGACAGCGGTGGCAGTTTCCACCAGTCCGGCTGAATACCGAGGCTGTAGAAGTGGCTCAGCATGTCGTAGTAGTAGGATTCGTTACGGTCTGGATTGCTCTCAGGCAGAATCAGCTCCAGCAGCAGTTCATGCCCGCTCTTGTTACAGCCGTTCCAGACGTCGAGTACCAACTCATCCTGCTCTTTACGCAGTTCGGCGCTGTCGTGCGGATGGTAGAACACCAGGCATTTAACCACGTGTTCTGCCGGCCAGTCGACCAGCTGTGAACCGATGTTGCCGTGCTCCAGACGCAGTGGGCGTGAGCTGGGTAGCTCGATCGGGCGGCCAATCCACCAGTTATTGCCGGTGATGGCATTCAGCGCTTTCTGACCGTAAGTGGTGTCCGCAAGGATGCCGCTTTTCTCATTTAAACCGGCTTCATTAGCGGCTTCCTGCGCGGCCTGCAACAGCAGCAGTTTCAACTGTGGGATCTTATCTTCACTGACGCCGGCTTCGCGCGCCATATCGGCCAGCTGCTTGCGATGGTCGAACGCGAACACGTTCAACTCAGGCCACTGCTGTTTGCGCGTGGTAACGCGGTGCAGATGGTTCAGACGCGCATCCAGGTCAGGACGTTTCACATCTTTATCGCGGCCGAGGAAATCGTCCAGCTCTTCTTTAGTTGGCATTGCTGGTGCGCAGCCGTGGCGAGACACCACCAGTGCGCCGCAGGCATTGGCGTAGCGGCAAGCCTGTTCCCAGCTCTCATCGTTAAGCCAGCCGCGCAACAGGCCAGACATAAAGGCATCGCCTGCACCCAATACGTTCAGTACTTCAACGCGCACGCCGGTTTGCAGTTTGGTCTGCTCCCAGCTGTCTGGAATATCACCTTCGAACACCACGCAACCTAGCGGACCGCGTTTGCACACCAGCGTCGCTTTACTCGCCTGACGCACATTTTTTAGTGCCGTCAGTGTATCAGTGCTGCCGCCGGCAATATGGAACTCTTCTTCCGTTCCGACCACCAAATCGAAATAGTGCAGCACTTCCTGCAGCTGTTTGGTGACTTCACCGGATTCAACGAAACGGGTTTCGCCATCGCCCAGAGAGGTCAGACCCCACAGCACCGGGCGATAGTCGATATCCAGCGCAGTGCGCAGGCCATTACGTTTAGCGATATCCAGGGCTTTCAATACCGCCGCACGGGTCTGCGGATGTGACAGATGCGTGCCGGTTACAGCCACCGCCCGGGAAGAGGTGATGAACTCCTCTTGAATATCTTCCGGCACCAGACCCATATCGGCGCAGTTGTCGCGGTAGAAGATCAGCGGGAAGGTGTCTTCATCTTTAATACCGAGGATCACTAAACCCGTCAGACGGTCTTTATCGGTAATCAATCCATCGGTGTTGCAACCCACGCGCTGCAATGCTTCACGCAGAAAACGGCCGTTGTGTTCATCCCCTACGCGCGCCAGCATGGCCGATTTCAGACCCTGAATAGCCGTTCCATAAGCCACGTTACCGGAAGAACCGCCCAGATATTTATTAAAGCTGGTCATATCCTCCAGACGTGATCCGATTTGCTGACCGTAGAGGTCGACGGCGATGCGTCCGATACAAATCACATCAAGCCGCTTCTGTTGTGTACTCATACCTGTGGTTTCCTTTGTGATAAGCAGACACTGGGGCGAAAACGCCCAACATCAAGCGCTATGCTTCCGGGTTCTCAAGGTGCCTGATTGGCTATGGATGCAGTATGAGGAATGAAAATTCCAAATACAATATGAAATGAAACATTCATCGCGATTTTGTGAGCCAGGTAAAACTCTGTGCCATGCGGTATAACGGCACTCTATTTGGTATGAGTTTCACTGTTGCTCTGGCTTGTGAGCCAGGTCGCAGGAAAATGGCTGGGAATAAAGGAAGCTACTGAAGTGAAATGAAATTTCACTCTCTCACTGAAATGCTATTTTGTTGTTCCACTTTTACCCCTGCAACTGCCTTCGTGGCCAACGTTTCATCGCTGAATTTGATCTCCATCGCAAAATGAAATGTTTCTTCTGTAATCTCGTTTAATGAAAAAATTATTTGTTTATAATCGCCTCACGTTTCACTTATCCGCGGGTGCCGTAACGGCAGCGAAAACCCGAACCGCGTTGTACCTCACGTCAGGTACCAGCATGTAAAGGAAGAAGCATATGGGCACAATCAGACTTACCACGGCACAGGCGCTGGTGAAATTTCTTGATAACCAGTATCTGAACGTTGACGGCGTTGAAACCAAATTTGTGAAAGGCATTTTTGCCATTTTCGGTCACGGCAACGTGCTGGGATTGGGACAGGCGCTGGAGCAGGACAGCGGCGATCTGGTGGTGCATCAGGGGCGTAACGAGCAGGGCATGGCGCATGCGGCCATTGGTTTTGCCAAGCAGTCGCTGCGTCGCCAGATTATCGCCTGTACTTCTTCGGTTGGACCTGGCGCGGCAAACATGATCACCGCCGCGGCCACCGCCACCGCGAACCGTATTCCTTTACTGCTGCTGCCGGGCGATGTGTTTGCCACGCGCCAGCCGGATCCGGTGCTGCAGCAGATTGAACAGAGCCACGATCTCAGCATCAGCACCAACGATGCCTTCCGTGCCGTAAGCAAATACTGGGACCGCGTCAGCCGTCCTGAACAGCTGATGACTGCCTGCATCAACGCCTTGCGTGTGCTGACCGATCCGGCAGAAACCGGCGCGGTCACGATTGCACTGCCGCAGGATGTGCAGGGTGAAGCCTGGGATTTCCCGGAATACTTCTTCCAGAAACGTGTGCATCGTCTGGATCGCCGTTTGCCCACCGCTGCCCAGCTGGAAGATGCGCTGTCGCTCATCGCGCGTAAACACAAGCCGCTGATCATCGTGGGTGGCGGTCTGAAATATTCCGACGCCGGCGCAGCGCTGCTGAAGTTCGCCGAGCGTTTCAATATTCCGTTTGCTGAAACGCAGGCGGGCAAAGGCACCATCGTTTCTGATCATCCACTGAATGTCGGTGGCGTTGGCGAAACCGGCTGTCTGGCGGCCAACCTGCTGGCGAAAGAAGCCGATCTGGTGATTGGTATCGGTACGCGCTACACCGATTTCACCACCGCCTCGAAATGGATTTTCCAGAATCCAGAAGTGAACTACCTCAATATCAACGTCAGCAACTTCGACAGCTACAAGCTCGATGCAGTGCAGCTGTTGGCCGATGCGCGTGAAGGTTTGACCGCACTGGAAAGCGGCCTGAAAGGCTTTGAAAACCACTGGGGCGGTCAGGTTGAGCAGGCACAAAGCAAGCTGTTGAGAGAGACGCAGCGCGTGTATGCCGCCACTTACAACACCGACGATTTCATTCCTGAAATCGCCGACCACATCGATCGTGAAGCGCTATTTGCGGAGTTCGAGCGCCTGACGCAATCGGTACTGACGCAGAGCAGCGTGCTGGGCACCTTAAACGAGCAGCTCCCAAAGGATGCAGTGATTGTCGCGGCAGCGGGCAGTCTGCCGGGCGACCTGCAACGCATGTGGCGCACCAAAGATTACAACTCGTACCACGTTGAGTACGGCTACTCGTGCATGGGCTATGAAGTCAACGCCGCACTGGGCGTGAAACTGGCGCAGCCGCAGCGTGAAGTCTATGTGATGGTCGGTGATGGCTCGTTCATGATGCTGCACTCCGAGCTGGTCACCTCGATTCAGGAAGGGGCCAAAATCAACGTGGTGCTGCTGGATAACATGACCAACGGCTGCATCAACAATCTGCAGATGGAACACGGCATGGACAGCTTCACCACCGAGTTCCGCTTCCGTAACCCGGAAGGCGGCAAGCTGGACGGTGGCTTTGTGCCGGTCGATTTCGCGGCGATTGCCGGTGGCTACGGCTGTAAAACCTATCGCATCACCACGCTGGCGCAGTTAGAAGCCGCGCTGATCGATGCGCAGAAGCAGACCGTTTCGGTGCTGTTCGACATCAAAGTGCTGCCAAAAACCATGATCCACAAATACTTCAGCTGGTGGCACGTGGGCGTGGCGCAAACCTCCACCTCCGAGCGCACGCAGGAAGTGGCCGACAACCTTAACGTGCATATCGAACAAGCACGTAAGTACTAACACCCTTTAGGCCGGCGTTCGTCGGCTTTTATTAACCCTGTATACCCAAAATAATTCGAGATGCAGGAAGGCGGCCAACGAAAGAATCCCGATGAGCTGACTTAAGTCAGTGATTCGGGTGAATGAGAGCAGCCAACGCATCTGCATCTTGAAGTATGAAGGGGATACTTATCCGACTCTACAGGTGTAATTATGACGCTCAAACTCGGTGTAATTGGTGCCGGTGCAATTGGTCAGGATCACATTCGTCGCTGCAACAATGTGTTGCAGGGTGCGAAGGTGGTGGCGGTTTCAGACATCAACGTGGAAGGGGCTCGTGCAGCGCTGCAACGTCTGAATATCGAAGCTGAGGTGTATCAGGATGGCCATCAGGTGATTAACTCGCCGGACGTGGATGCCATTTTGGTGACGTCATGGGATCCCACCCACGAAGAGTTCACCCTCGCTGCGATTGCTGCCGGGAAGCCGGTGTTCTGCGAGAAGCCGTTAGCGATGAGCGCCGATGGCTGCCGTCGCATCGTCGATGCGGAAATCAAACACGGTAAACGCCTGGTGCAGGTGGGCTTTATGCGTCCGTACGATTCAGGCTATCGCGCACTGAAGAAAGTGATCACTGACGGTGAAATCGGCGAGCCGCTGATGCTGCACTGCGCGCACCGCAACCAGAGCGTGGGCGAAAATTACACCACCGATATGGCGATCACCAACACCCTGATTCACGAGCTGGACGTGCTGCGCTGGCTGACCGAAGACGATTACAAATCGGTGCAGGTAGTGTTCCCTCGCTCCACCTCGAAGACCCACGCCAAATTGAAAGATCCGCAAATCGTATTGTTCGAAACCCAGAAGGGCATTCGTATCGATGTCGAGATCTTCGTGAACTGCGCTTACGGCTATGACATTCAATGTGAAGTGGTCGGCGAAGAGGGCATTGCCAAACTGCCTGAGCCTTCCGCGATTCAAATGCGCAAAAACGCGCGTTTGGGCAATGCGCTGCTCACTGACTGGAAAGACCGCTTTATCGAAGCTTACGACGTTGAGCTGCAAGCCTTCATCAATGACGCCACCGCAGGTAAGTTGACCGGGCCTTCCGCCTGGGATGGTTTTGCCGCTTCCGTTGCGGCGGATGCCTGCCATAAAGCGCAGAACAGCGGCGCTATCGAGCCGGTGACCATGCCAGCGCGTCCAGACTTTTACGCCAAATAACTGAGCCCGTGCGCTAACACTTCTCTCTCAGAATCAGGGAATTGAAATGAACAAAGACAATGTAAAACTGGCGATTGCGCCAATCGGCTGGACCAACGATGACATGCCAGAGCTGGGCAGCGAGAACACCTTCCAGCAGACCGTGAGTGAAATGGCGCTGGCCGGATTCACCGGCAGTGAAGTGGGCAGCAAATATCCGAAAGATCCGGCGGTGCTGAAGCCAATGCTGGAGATTCGCGGTATTCAGATCTGCAACGCGTGGTTCAGCACCTTCTTCGCCAACGGTGACAAGGCGAAAACCATCGACGAGTTCACCAATCACATGAACTTCCTGCACGCCATGGGCGCGCGCGTGATTGGCTGCTCTGAGCAGAGTAAGAGCATTCAGGGCACCACGCTGGCGGTGCTGGAGCAGAAGCCGATTTTCACCGATGAAGAGTGGCGTCTGACGGCGGAAGGCTACAACGAGCTGGCGGAGATCGCCGCGAAGAAAGGCATGCGTTTGACGCTGCACCATCACATGGGCACCGGCATTCAGACGCCAGCGGAAATCGATCGCTTTATGGAATCGACCAATCAGAATGTGGGTCTGCTGTATGACACTGGCCACATCTACTACTCCGAAGGTTCGCAGCAGGCGATGCTGGACGTGCTGACCAAATACCTGCCGCGCATTTTCCACGTGCACCTGAAAGATGTGCGTGACAGCGTGGTAGCTGAGGTGCGCGAGAAATCCCTGTCGTTCCTCGATGGTGTGAAGAAAGGCACCTTCACCGTACCGGGCGATGGCGTGATTGATTTCAAACCGGTGTTTAAAATCCTCGACGATTACGGCTACAAAGGCTGGATGGTGGTGGAAGCGGAACAGGATCCGGCGCTGGCTAACCCGTTCGAATATGCGGTGAAAGCGCGCAAATATATTCGCGAGAATACCGGCTTATAAGTTCATTGAGGCACAATAAAAAAGGCCGTTATCCCTTTCAGGATAACGGCCTTTTATTTGGCCAGGATTACGATGCCAGCGACAGCGCCGGTTTCTGACCGTGTTCTGCCAGCCACTCGCTAATGCGCGCCTGCTCAGCTTCTGTCAGCCACATACCTTGTTTAGTACGACGCCAGATTGCATCATCCAGTTCACGCACCCATTCGTTTTTCACCAGGTAGCGCAGTTCGGCTTCATAGAACTCGTGACCGAAGTTCTCGCCCAGATCCGCCAGACTGGTTGCGCCCGCCAGCAACTCTTCAGTGCGGCTGCCGTAAGTGCGGGCAAAGTGGCGTGCCATACCTTCGCTGATAAACGGATAACGACGGCGCAGACCTGCAGCGTAATCTTCACGTGAACCCGAGAAATCACCGCCTGGCAGTACTGCTGATTTAGTCCATGCTGGACCAGCGTTTGGATAGTATTTCGCCAGTTTCTCCAGCGCGTGTTCTGCCAGTTTACGATAGGTGGTCAACTTACCGCCAAACACTGACAGCAGCGGCGCCTGGCCATTGTCGTCATGCACATCCAGCGTGTAATCACGGGTGATCGCCTGCGGTGAATCGGATTCGTCATCACACAGCGGACGCACACCAGAATAAGTCCAGACGATGTCGTCTTTGCTCAGCTGCTGTTTGAAGTGTCCGTTGAACACCTTCAGCAGATAGCTGATTTCGTTGTCATCAATCTTCACGTCTTTCGGATCGCCTTTGTACTCCACGTCGGTGGTACCGATGATGGAGAATTCATCCATCCACGGAATGACAAACACGATACGGTTATCTTCGTTCTGCAGGATGTACGCCTGCTTTTCGCGATGCACGCGCGGCACCACGATGTGGCTGCCTTTGATCAGGCGAATACCGTACGGCGATTTCAGCTTCAGGCCATCATCAAAGAATTCTTTTACCCAAGGTCCAGCTGCATTGACCAGGCCTTTGGCACGCCATGTGAAGGTTTTGCCGGTATCAATATCTTCCGCTTCCACCATCCACAGGCCGCTTTCACGCCAGGCACGGGTCACGCGGGTGCGGGTGCGCACTTCGCCGCCCTGTTTCACCACTTCCTGGGCGTTCAGTACTACCATGCGCGCATCGTCCACCCAGCAGTCGGAATATTCGAATCCGCGCGTGATTTCAGGCTTTAGGGCCGATTCCGCGCCAAAACGCAGGCCTTTACTGCCTGGCAGCGTGGTGCGTTTACCTAAGCGATCGTACATAAACAGGCCAAGGCGAATCATCCACGCCGGGCGCAAATGCGGGCGGTGTGGCAAACGGAAGCGCATAGGGAAGGCAATGTGCGGGGCCATTTTCAGCAGTACTTCGCGTTCGGCCAGCGCTTCGCCCACCAGGCGAAATTCGTAATGTTCCAGGTAGCGCAGGCCACCGTGAATCAGCTTCGAGCTATTGGAGGAGGTAGCACAGGCCAAATCTCGCGCCTCCAGCATCAGCACTGACAGTCCGCGTCCTGCAGCGTCCACTGCAATGCCGGCTCCGTTAATGCCGCCGCCGATCACGATCAGGTCTTTGGTTTCCACGTCATCTCCTCCGATGTTCGGAATAGTTCTTAAATGTTCGTTTTCGAGCGTAATAATAATCGGAAAGCAACATTGACGCCAGCGCTTAACTCAATAAAAACATTTTTGCGTGATATAGCTAACATTCCTGCAGGAAAAAAAATCCATAGCCATAACTTTTGTCAGGTTATCGCGACGGATTCTCAGGTTAAACTAGGCGCTAATTGTGACGACCTTATGAGAGACACCATGGAAAATTTCGAATGTATTTCGGTTCAGCAGGCTAACGAGCACCTGGCACAAGGCGCGCAGCTGGTGGACATTCGCGACCCACAAAGCTATGCCATGGGCCATGCAGCAGGCTCGTTACACCTGTCGAATGACAATCTGGCAGACTTTATCGCGCAGGCTAATCATGATTTGCCGGTGCTGGTGATGTGCTATCACGGCAACAGCAGTAAAGGTGCTGCGCAGTTCCTGCTAGGACAGGGATTTAACGCCGCGTATAGCATTGATGGCGGTTTTGACGCCTGGCGTGCCGTGTTCCCTGCGCAGGTGGCCACGGGCAGCGTCTGAGACGATCACATAAAGGAAGGAGAACCCGCACGATGCGCATCACTCAGTTCAACAACCCACGTATGGCTCAGGCGTTTGTGGATTACATGGCGACGCGCGGCGTCACGCTGCGGATTGAGCGCGAAAGCCACTATGTGATTATGCTGGATGATGAAGCCAGGCTGGAGATGGTTGAAAACGAACTTGCCCAGTTCGTACGCGACCCTAATCATCCACGCTATCAGGCCGCCAGCTGGCACACCGGCAGTACCGAAAGTGGCTTACGCTATGAGCGCGCCAATATCTGGACCAACATTCGCGAACGCGCAGGTCCGCTCACCATGACCATCATGATCGCCTGTGTGGCGGTGTTCATCATGATGCAGATTGTCGGTGATGATGTGGCACTGGATTGGCTGGCCTGGCCCGCCGACTCCTCACAGTATTTCCAGGTGTGGCGCTGGTTTAGCCATGCACTGCTGCACTTCTCGCTGTTGCACATCCTGTTCAACCTGATGTGGTGGTGGTATCTCGGCGGGGCAGTGGAAAAGCGTATTGGCAGCGGTAAGCTGTTTGTGATTATGCTCATTTCCGCGCTATTGAGCGGCTGGATGCAGGCCAAATTCAGTGGCGTACTGTTCGGTGGCTTGTCTGGCGTGGTGTATGCATTGATGGGTTATTGCTGGCTACGAGGCGAGCGCGATCCCGAAAGTGGTATTTATCTGGAGCGCGGTCTGATGGGCTTCGCTATTGTATGGCTGATTATTGGCTGGTACGGCGCATTTGGCCTGTCGATTGCTAACGCTGCCCACGTCACCGGCTTACTGGTGGGCCTGGCCATGGCGTTTGTCGATACGCGCAACGTTGCGCGACGTTAGCAGAAATAAAAAGAAAACGGCTTTGAGCCGAGGAGAGAGATGTGAAGCAGACGCAACGTCATGACGCCATTATCGATTTGGTGCGACGCCAGGGATATGTCAGTACGGAAGAGCTGGTGGATCACTTTGAGGTGAGCCCGCAAACCATTCGGCGTGACCTGAACGATCTGGCCGATCAGAACAAAATCCAGCGCCATCACGGTGGCGCGGCGCTGCCTTCCAGCTCTGAAAACACCGCATGGCAAGACCGCAAAATGATGTGGTCGGCGGAAAAGGCGCGCATTGCCGAGCGTGTGGCGAGCCAGATCCCGGATGGTGCCACGCTGTTTATCGATATCGGCACCACGCCGGAAGCGGTGGCGCATGCCTTGCTGAATCACAACAATCTGCGTGTGGTCACCAACAACCTCAACGTGGCAATTTTGCTGATGGCGAAGCCGGATTTCCGTGTGATCATCGCCGGCGGCGAAGTGCGTACGCGTGATGGCGGCATCATGGGCGAAGCGACGCTGGATTTCATCTCCCAGTTCCGCCTCGATTACGGCATTCTCGGCATCAGCGGCATTGATATGGATGGCTCACTGTTGGAGTTCGATTACCACGAAGTCCGCACCAAACGCGCGATTATCGAAAACTCGCGCTGCGTGATGCTGGTGGTGGATCATTCGAAATTTGGCCGAAATGCCATGGTGAACCTCGGTAACATGAGCCTGATTGATTACATGTATACCGATCAAACGCCACCCGCCACCGTGCTGAAGGTGATCGAGCAACACGAAGTCCATCTCGAACTCTGCTAATCGATTCTGCCTGGGCGTCCATTGGGTCGCCCGCAGTGTTGAGTGGACGCATGAGGTTGAGCGCCACGCATAAATCCACTTTTTTTCCATCCATCCGCATTTCCCTGTCGCTTTTTTCTTCGCCCCCGGCTTTACTTATCCTTTCTGGTTATGCGCTCGCCCGTCTTTACCGTTAACGGACTCGAAGGGATTGATATGTCGCAGCAAAAATTTAATAAAACACGTTTCGACGCCGCTCTTACCCGCCAATGGCAGCACCTTGGACTCACCTCCGCTCAGCAAATGACACCGCATCAGTGGTGGCAGGCATTAAGCCGTGTACTAACAGAGATGCTCGCCACGCAGCCGCCCGCTACAGCGCGTGCAGGCCAACGCCATGTGAACTATCTGTCGATGGAGTTTCTTATCGGACGCCTGACCGGCAATAATTTGCTGAATTTGGGTTGGTACGACGAAGTGAAGGAAGCGCTGGCGGCGCATCAGGTAGAACTCAGTGAGTTGCTGGAGGAAGAGGTGGATCCGGCGCTCGGCAACGGTGGATTAGGGCGTTTGGCCGCATGCTACATGGACTCGATGGCCACTGTCGGGCAGGCCGCGATGGGGCATGGCCTCAATTATCAGTACGGTTTGTTCCGCCAGACCTTTGACGATGGTCAGCAAAAAGAGGCGCCGGACGACTGGCAGCGCAACAGTTATCCATGGTTCCGCCATAACGCCGCGCAGGATGTGCAGGTTGGCATCGGCGGTAAAGTGAAGAAAAACAGCGATGGCACCCTGCAGTGGCGGCCTAAATTTCATCTCAAAGGTGAGGCCTGGGATCTGCCGGTCGTGGGCTACCGCAATGGCGTGACGTTGCCGCTGCGATTGTGGAAAGCGACCAGCGTACATCCGTTCGATCTGACTCTGTTTAATGATGGTAAGTTCCTGCAGGCTGAACAGCCCGGTATTGATGCTGACAAACTCACCAAAGTGCTGTATCCCAACGATAATCACGCCGAAGGCAAGCGTCTGCGCCTGATGCAGCAATATTTCCAGTGCGCCTGTGCGGTGGGGGATATTCTGCGCCGCCACCATCTTGCCGGGCGCTCGATTCACACCTTGCCCGATTTTGAAGTCATCCAACTCAACGACACGCATCCCACCATCGCCATCCCGGAGATGCTGCGTATCCTGCTGGATGAGCATCAGCTGGGTTGGGATGAAGCCTGGCATATCACCAGCCGCGTTTTCGCCTATACCAATCACACGTTGATGCCGGAAGCGCTGGAGCGTTGGGATGAGTCGCTGGTGCGCGATCTGCTGCCGCGCCATATGCTGATCATCCGCGAAATTAACCAGCGTCTGAAAAAAATCGTCAAGAAGCAGTGGCCCGGGGAAAGCGCAACATGGCAAAAGCTGGCGGTGGTGGCTGATGGCCAGGTGCGTATGGCGAACCTGTGTGTGGTGAGTTGCTTCGCGGTAAATGGCGTGGCCGCGCTGCACTCTGAACTGGTGGTAAAAGATCTGTTCCCGGAATACCACCAACTGTGGCCGAACAAATTCCATAATGTCACCAACGGCATCACGCCGCGCCGCTGGTTGAAGCAGTGCAATCCTTTGCTGTCGAACCTGATTGACGAAACGTTGCAGGTGGAGTGGGCCAACGATCTGGATGCGCTTGAGTGGCTGGCGCCCTATGCGCGCAAAAAAGCTTTCCGTCAGCAGTTCCGTACCATCAAGCAGCAGAACAAGCTGCGCCTGACCGTATATATCAAACGCGTGACCGGTATTGATGTGAATCCCGATGCACTGTTCGACGTGCAGATTAAGCGACTGCACGAATACAAACGCCAGCACCTCAGCCTGCTGCATATGCTGCACTGTTATCGTCAACTGCGGGACAATCCCGATAACCCTGACTTCGTGCCGCGCGTGTTCCTGTTTGGTGCCAAGGCCGCACCGGGCTACTACCTTGCTAAGAACATCATTTACGCCATCAACAAAGTCGCTGAAGTGATTAACAACGATCCGAAAGTCGGCGATCGGTTAAAAGTGGTGTTTATTCCTGACTATCGCATTACCGCCGCCGAGTTGATGATTCCGGCTGCGGATCTCTCGGAGCAAATCTCGACCGCCGGTTATGAAGCGTCAGGCACCGGCAATATGAAGCTGGCGTTGAACGGCGCGCTGACCATCGGCACGCTGGATGGCGCGAACGTCGAAATCGCCGAAGCGGTGGGCGAGAAGAACATTTTTATCTTCGGTAATACGGTGGATGAGGTGAAGGCACTCAAAGCCAACGGTTACAGCCCGAAAAAACTGCGCAAGCAGAATAAGTATCTGGATGGTTTGCTGAAAGATTTGGAGAAGGGCAAGTTCAGCGAAGGTGACAAGCAGGCATTCGATATGCTGCTCACCAGCCTGACCAAAGGCGGCGATCCCTGGCTGGTGCTAGCCGATTTCGAGGCGTATCTCGAGGCGCAGCAACAGGTTGAAGCTTTGTGGAAGAACCCGGAAGCCTGGACCAAAGCGGCGATTCTCAACACCGCCCGCACCGGACGCTTCAGCTCCGATCGTTCGATTCGCGATTACCAGCAGCGTATCTGGCAGGCCGCGCGCTGATTTCCAGCTCGCTATTGATGGCCGCTCGACATGGTTTCGATAAGGTTTTCGTTGGATACGCATTGATGCGTACCGCACCCAAGGAGACGTGATGACGCTCAGCAAACTGGATCAGGCCGCGCAGGACGCAGGCATTGCGATAGATTTTACCAACGCGAACGGCGAGCAGGTGCGTATTCACGACGACACCAAGCGCGCACTGCTGGCGGTGATGAATACGCCGCAAGGTAAAGCGCCACCGTTGCCGCCGGTGCTGGTTTTCACTCCGCGCCGTCCGCGCCAATGTTGCCCGCAGGGCAAAGGCGAGTTTAGCTGGCAGCTTGAGACCGAACGGGGCAAAACTTACAGTGGCCTGCTTCAGGCAGGAGAGCCCCTCACATTGCCACCGCGTCTGCCGCAGGGTTATCACCGTTTAACCTTACGGCAAGGACGTCAGCAGTGGCACTCGCGCATCATTATCGCACCGCGTCGCTGCTATTTATCTGAACCGCTGGCGCAGGGCGACAAACGCTGGGGGGCGCTGGTACAGCTTTATACACTGCGATCCGAGGGCAATTGGGGAATCGGCGATTTTGGCGATCTTACGCAGATGCTGGAGCAGGTCGCCGCTCACGGCGGGGATTTTGTCGGCCTGAATCCCTTGCATGCGCTCTATCCGGCGCAACCTGAGCACGCCAGCCCTTACAGCCCTACCTCGCGTCGCTGGCTGAATATGCTCTATATCGACGTCAATCAGGTGGCGGCATTCACACAAAGCGCTGAAGCACAGCGCTGGTGGAAACTCGCCAAAACGCGCAAGGCTGTGCAAGCCGCGCGCGCGACAGACTATGTCGATTATCGAGCGGTGGCTGAGTTGAAAATCACGGCGCTGCGTCTGGCCTGGAAAACCTGGCAGCCTGATCCGGCGTTTCAGCAATTTGTGGCTGAGGGCGGCGATCATCTGCGTTATCAGGCGGCTTTTGACGGCATTCTTGCAGAACACAGTTCGCAGCAGGCGAAGGAGTGGGGTTGGGCGTCGTGGCCGGAAACCTGGCGCAATGCCCATCAGCCAGAGGTGCAGCAGTGGTGTGCCGCACATGAGGATGAAATTCAGTTTTGGAGCTGGCTGCAGTGGCTGGCGCAGCAGCAGTTCGCGGCTTGCTGGCAGCGTAGCCAGCAGCTCGGCATGACGGTGGGATTGTACCGGGATTTGGCGGTGGGTGTGGCGCAGCACAGTGCAGAAACCTGGCAGGATCCGCAGTTGTATAAGCTGGGTGCTTCAGTGGGTGCACCGCCGGATCGATTGGGTCCGTTGGGGCAAAACTGGGCGTTGCCACCGCTTGATCCGCACGAGATGCGCGCGCGTGGCTATCAGCCTTTTATCGATTTACTGCGCGCCAATATGCGCGATTGCGGCGCGTTGCGTATCGACCACGTGATGGCGTTATTGCGGCTGTGGTGGATTCCGTACGGCGAGACAGCGGATAAAGGCGCTTACGTTTCGTATCCGGTGGAAGATTTGATGGCGATTCTGGCGCTGGAGAGTCAGCGCCATCGCTGTATGGTGATTGGCGAGGATCTGGGCATTGTGCCGCCGGCCATTGTCCGCATGATGCGTAGCCACGGCATTTTCTCGTGGAAAGTGCTGTTCTTCGAGCAGGAGCGCGATGGCTGCTATCGCCTGCCAGCGGCTTATCCACGCCAGTCGATTGCCAGCGCCAGTACCCACGATCTACCCACGTTAAGCGGATTCTGGCTGGCGGAAGATTTGGCGTTGGGTGAAAAGCTCGGCATGTACCGCGATAGCGTGCTGCATTCCCTGCAACAGCAGCGCGCTTCACAGAAGCAGGCATTACTGGATGCCTTACATCAGGCGGGGGCAATGCCGGCACGCGGTCGCCAGCTGGCGGAGAAACAGCCGCTGACGCCGGCGCTCAATGTGGCGATGCACCGTTTTCTGGCCCGGACTGAAAGCGCATTATTGGGATTGCAGCCAGAGGATTGGCTGGGCATGACGATGCCGGTGAACGTGCCGGGTACAGTGGATGAGTATCCAAACTGGCGGCGCAAGTTGTGCGTCACGCTGGAAGCGATGTTTGCCGATAAAGCGGTGAAGCAGGTATTGAAAGCGGTGAATGACGGGCGCAAAGAGAGGTAAAATCTGCGGCAGCTCGGGTGTGCTGCCGCAGTTAAATCAGTAGTAAGAGTGCTCGCCGCGCTGGTGTTCAGTGAGGTCGCGCACACCTTTCAGCTCAGGGAAGGCCGCCAGCAGCTCTTTCTCGATGCCATCTTTCAGTGTGACGTCGATCATCGAACAGCCGTTACAGCCGCCGCCAAACTGCAGAATGGCGATACCGTCATCGGTAATTTCCATCAGCGACACACGACCGCCATGGCCAGCCAGCTGTGGGTTGATCTGCGCTTGCAGCAGATATTCAACGCGCTCAACCATCGGCGCTTCGTCAGACACTTTACGCATCTTGGCGTTCGGCGCTTTCAGCGTCAGCTGAGAACCGAGGTTATCGGTGACAAAATCGATCTCAGCATCTTCCAGATAAGGCGCGCTTAGCTCATCAATGTAGGCTGACAGCTTTTCGAACTTCATTTCAGTATCAGTGGCTTCTACTGCATCGGGTGGGCAGTAAGAAACACCGCATTCAGCGGTTGGCGTACCCGGATTAATGACGAATACGCGAATTTGTGTGCCATCTTCTTGTTTGGACAGCAATTTTGAGAAGTGCTCTTGCGCAGCATCAGTAATAACGATCATGGCGATTGCTCAATAGTTGACTAAATTACCTGGTTATAATACGCCCAACGCCGACGCTCTACAAGGTACGGCACAGGCAGCCAATATGCACGCTGGCCGCGCCTTGCGCCAGCAAAATGCGGCTGATTTCTGCCACCGTGCTTCCGGTGGTAACCACATCGTCGATGAGCAGGATATGGCGTCCGCACACCGGTATTTCAAGGGAAAAGGCGCCGCGCAGATTCTTTTTCCGCGCTGATGCCCGCAGCACATGCTGAACCAACCCTCGTCGTCTGCGGCGCACGCCTGCACGATATTCACAACCTAGCCAGCGTGCCAGCGGTTTTGCCAGCAGTTCAGCTTGATTATAGCCGCGCTGCCAGGCACGACGCCGATGTAACGGCACGCTTAATACCAGATCGATGCGCGGCAATAGGTTATCGCGGCGACTATTTAACAATTTTAACAAAAGTAGCCGTGCAAGCATCACTCTGAGTGCGGTTGCCCGAGAAAATTTTAGCTGGATGACCCAATCACTCATCGGAGGCAGGTAATCGCTGACGCAGGTCAGACTGCGCCACGGCGGCGGACGATGCAAACAACGGCCGCACAGATCGGTGCCGTTGGCCGGCAGTGCACAACAGGGGCAGATCGCGGGCAGCGCCGGAATCTGCTGTATACAGAGGCTGCACAGCCCATGTCTGGCAATCTGTAATGGCAGGCGGCATAGCCAACACAGGGCAGGGATTGATAGCATAGCGGCCTCTTTTTCACTTTTCGGGAGTGTAACCGATGAGTTCGCTTTACTGGCACACCACAGGCACGGGCGATCGCGATCTTGTGCTGCTGCACGGCTGGGGCTTGAACGCCGAGGTATGGCAGAACATTGTTCCGCGACTCAGCCCGCATTTTCGTCTGCACCTGGTGGATCTGCCTGGCTTTGGCCGCAGTCAGGGTTTTGGCGCACTGAACTTAGCCGAGATGGCTCAACAGCTGCTGCCGCAGCTTCCTGAACGTGCTTTGCTGCTCGGCTGGTCGCTGGGTGGATTGGTTGCCAGCCAGATTGCGCTGACGCAGCCTGAACGCGTCATTGCGCTGATTAGCGTGGCATCGTCGCCCTGTTTTACCGCACATGAGGATTGGCCGGGCATCAAGCCTGAGACGCTGGAGAGCTTCCAGCAGCAGTTGAGTAATGATTTCCAGCGCACCGTAGAACGTTTTCTGGCGTTGCAAACCATGGGCACGGAAAACGCGCGCCAGGATGCACGCCAGCTCAAAGAAGTGGTGTTGTCGCAGCCGATGCCTTCGGTCGATGTACTGGAGGGCGGGCTGGAAATATTACGCGAAGTGGATTTGCGCGCGCAGCTTCCGCAGTTGGCAATGCCTTTATTGCGTTTGTATGGATCGCTGGATGGGTTAGTCCCGCGGCGCATTGCAAAGCAGTTGGATGAAGCGTTACCGCGCTCACCTTCAGTTGTGATGGAAAAAGCGGCGCATGCGCCATTTGTTTCGCATCCTGACACATTTTGCCAGCATATTACCGAATTCATCCAAGCGGTTACCCGTTAAATCTATTGTGGCAGTGGAAATTCCTTCATCAGCGGTAATACTTTTGACGTGAGCTGAGCTGCTTCGCGGTGTGTTCTGTTGCTATCTCGCCTGTTGTGCTTCGCGGCCGCTGACATCTCAATAATGCAAAAAATGGATGAGGGTATTGTTATGAAGATGATGAAATGGGCTGTGGCTTCTCTGGTGATGAGTGCGGTGTCGTTTTCAGCGTTCGCCGCAAAGGAAGTGACTAAAGAAGAAGTGCAGAAAATGAATCTGGAGAAAATCGGTACGGTGACCACCACGGCGGAGACCACTTCACCGATGGATGCGAAGCGCGAACTCTCCAAAGCGGCCGATGAGAAAGGCGGCAAATACTTTCTGGTGATTGCGGGCCGCGAACATGGCAAGTTCAGCGCCACGGCGGATGTTTACAAATAATCAGCCACGCAACCACATAAATTGCCATGCAGCCAGCGTCATTGGCTGGCTGCCATCGATTTTCTCGCCACTGATCACATCCTGAAAATGTCTCGCCTGCGGCAGATGCGTGATGACTTCACGGCTGCTGAGATTAAACACGCACAATAAGCCATCTTCACTGCCTGGCGGATGTCGCCGCAACATCAACAGGGTATTTTCACTCTCCAGCAGCGTCATCGCATTATCCGGATGGAACGCGCTCTGGCGGGTGCGCAGCTGGATCAACGCGCTGAGCCGTTCATACACCTGCTGACGCAATGGATCATCGCCGCTGATCCACTGTTCCATCTCATGCAAACGGTATTTCTGACGATTGATGGCGCGGTTGTGTCCTGCCGCGCGTACGCCTTCGTTATCGTTGCGAGAGCCTAAAATACTTTGGATATAGATCGCTGGCACGCCCGGAAAGGCGAGCAGAATGGCGTGTGCCAGCAGAAATCGACGCAAACGCGTGTCATCGTCATCATTTTGCTGGTTGAGGGCATCGAAATAGGTGACGTTAATCTCGTAAGGGCTGGTGGTGCCATCGGGATTGTTTTTGTATGACACCAGCGCCCCTTCCAGCGCCAGATCTCGCACCAGAGCGACGATCTCCACTTCGGACAAAATGCCGCGCGCAGGATTGAGGCCAATGCCATCGTGCGAGGCGAGGAAGTTGAAAAAGGTGGTGGTGCCGTTACCGGTGCCGAGCGTGCTGGCCCATTGACGAAGCGCGCGCGCCGATCCCGAATGAATGGCGTGCAGCACCAGCGGTGGCAGTGAAAATTGATACACCATCTGCGCTTCGTCGCGCCCGTTACCGAAATAGCTGATGTTGTCTTTGTGCGGCACGTTGGTTTCGGTGACGATCACTGTGCCCGGTGCCACTTCATTAGCGATGGCGCGGAACAGCTTCACCAGCTGGTGGGTTTTCGGCAGGTGAATGCAATTCGTACCCGGCGTCTTCCACATATATCCCACCGCATCGAGCCGCACGTAATCGGCGCCTTTGATCAGGTAATCCAGCAATACGCCCGCCATGCGAATCAGCACTTCAGGATGGGCAAAGTTAAGGTCGATTTGATCGGCGCTGAAGGTGGTCCAGATAAAGCGCGTCTCACCATTGGCCATTTCAAAAGGCGTGAGCAACGGTGAGGTGCGAGGACGCGTCACCGCGCTGAGATCGGTGGCCGGTGGCATGCTGATAAAGAAGTCATCCCAACCGGGATCCTGTGCCAGAAAGTGACGAAACCATTGGCTGTGTGCCGACATATGATTGCAGACAAAATCGAACATCAGCCGGGTTTCACTGTGCAGCGCTGCGATATGCTGCCACTCGCCGCAAAGGGGATTCACCTGGTGATAATCAATTACGGAGAAGCCATCGTCTGAAGAGTAGGGGAAGAAAGGCAGCAGATGCACCAGGCTGAAAGTAGATTGCAGGTGTTGCTGATAGAAGTGCGAGAAGCTGGCGAGCGTGGGCTGATCGGGTTCACGGAACTGATCGGCGTAGCTAATCAGCACCACATCCTTTTCATCCCAGTGTGCTTTGCGCGGCAGTTTAGCGGTATCACGCGCAGCACGAATGTGGGAAAGCAAACGCTCACGTGCGGCGACGGGGAAGCGGCCTTCGTAAATCTCATCAAGTAGGGCGTTGATTATGTCCATCAGATCGTTGGGCCACGCGGAAGGTCATTTTTTCACACGGATTTTTTCAGCGTAGACGCGGGGAGGGATTTTTCAACTTTAAACGCGCGGAAGCAAGATGGCCTCCGCGCGTGATTCAGGGCAGGAACTTAACGTTTTTTACCGAACGCGGCGGCCAGTGCATCACCCATTGCGCTGTTGCCAGCAGGTGAACTAGCCGGTTTGCCGCGTGCTTTGTTATTGGCCGCAGGGCGTGCATTCTCTTTGCCATTGCTGCGGTTATTGCCGCCGCGCGCATTGCTTTCACCAGGCTGCTCATCCAGACGCATGGTGAGGGCGATGCGTTTACGCTGCATATCCACTTCCATCACCTTCACTTTGACGATATCGCCCGCTTTCACCACCTGATGTGGATCTTCGACGAATTTGTCAGAGAGTGAAGAGATGTGAACCAGACCATCCTGGTGCACGCCGATATCCACGAAGGCACCAAAGTTGGTGACGTTGGTCACCGCGCCTTCCAGAATCATCCCCGGCAGCAGATCGTTCAGCGTTTCCACGCCTTCGGCAAACTGCGCGGTTTTGAATTCCGGACGCGGATCGCGGCCCGGTTTCTCCAGCTCTTTGATGATGTCGGTGACGGTTGGCAGACCGAAACGCTCATCGGTGAAGTCGCGGGCGTTGAGATCGCGTAATCCACCCGGATTGCCCATCAACTCATTCAATGCCTGTTCGGTTGCGGCAAGAATGCGTTCGACCAGCGGGTAAGCTTCCGGGTGAACGGTGGATGCATCCAGCGGATTATCACCGTGGTTGATGCGCAGGAAGCCAGCGCACTGTTCATAGGCTTTCGGCCCCAGTCGGCTGACTTTCAACAGCTGCTGACGATTCTGGAAGCGGCCGTTCTCATCACGCCAGGTGACAATGTTCTGCGCCATCATGCGGGTTAAGCCCGCAACGCGCGTCAGTAACGCCACCGATGCAGTATTCAGATCCACACCAACGGCGTTTACACAGTCCTCAACCACCGCATCCAGCTTCTTCGCCAGCTGGCTTTGGCTCACATCATGCTGATACTGGCCGACACCGATGGATTTCGGATCAATTTTTACCAGCTCGGCCAGCGGATCCTGCAAGCGACGTGCAATGGAGACTGCACCGCGAATAGAAACATCCAGATCCGGGAATTCCAGTGCTGCCAGTTCCGATGCGGAATAGACCGATGCGCCGGCCTCACTGACAATCACTTTCTGCGCGTTGATCTGCGGGAACTGCTTCTGCACGTCGAGGAAGAAACGCTCGGTTTCACGTGAAGCGGTGCCGTTACCGATCGCGACCAACTCAACCTGATGTTTGATGCACAGCGCCGCGACAGCGGATGCAGCTTTCGCTGCCTGACCGGTGTGCGGATAGATGGTGTCATACGCCACCAGTTTCCCCGTGGCATCCACCACCGCGACTTTCACGCCGGTGCGCAGGCCGGGATCGAGGCCCATGGTGGCGCGCATACCTGCCGGTGCTGCCATCAGCAGATCGTTGAGGTTGCGGGCAAAGACATTGATAGCTTCATCTTCAGCGCGTTCACGGATGGTGCCCATCAACTCCGTTTCAAGGTGTAGCAACACCTTGATGCGCCAGGTCCAGCTAACAACCGCTTTACGCCAGCTATCAGCAGGGGCGTTATTCAGTCGCAACTGCAGATGATCGGTAATTAGCGTCTCACCATGACTTTCTCGCGGGGCTTCTTCGAATTGGGGATCAGCGTTCAGAGAGAGTTGCAGCACGCCTTCATTGCGGCCACGGAACATCGCCAGGGCGCGGTGGGAAGGGACGGTGCTGAGTGCTTCGTGGTGATCGAAGTAGTCGCGGAATTTCGCGCCTTCTTCCTCTTTACCTTCCACCACGCGGGCCACCAGGTGCGCGTTCTTCCACAGATAGTCACGGACTTTTGCCAGCAGCGTGGCATCTTCGGCGAAGCGTTCCATCAGGATATAGCGCGCGCCGTCCAGTGCTGCGCGCACATCGGCCACGCCTTTATCCGCATCAACATAGCCTGCGGCCAATGACTCAGGCTCTTGTGAAGGATCGTTCCACAGCGTCTCAGCCAGCGGCTCAAGGCCTGCTTCAATGGCGATTTGCCCACGCGTGCGACGTTTCTGCTTATACGGCAGATAAAGGTCTTCCAGCTCGGTTTTATTCAGCGTGCCATTGATGGCGGTAGCGAGTTCGGGAGTGAGTTTCCCCTGCTCGTCGATGGATTTCAGAATCGACTGGCGGCGATCTTCCAGCTCACGCAGGTAGCCAAGGCGGCTTTCCAACTGACGTAACTGGGTATCATCCAGCCCACCGGTCACTTCCTTACGATAACGTGCGATAAACGGCACGGTGTTCCCTTCATCCAGCAAGCGAACGGCGGCGTCAACCTGGTCGGCGCGTGCCTTCAGCTCACTTGCGATAATCTGGCTCAGTGAATCTTTCATCATCATTAACAATGCTTACACAGGGTTGGAAAATAGGGGACAGTTATACGGATTGGGGCGGCAAATTGCCAGCCGGGGACAGGCGAATCCGTCTTTTTCTGAATGCAGCACGCACATCGTTGCGCGCACCTTGCTGATAACAATCCAGTCGCTTATTGTTGGCCTCTTTGCTGTAAAGACCCATTGTTGCCACGAGTAGATGTTATGAAAACCCAACTGATTACCCGCGAAGGCTATAACAAATTACGTGCCGAGCACGACCATTTGTGGAACGAAAAGCGTCCGGAAATCACCAAAATTGTCTCCTGGGCGGCCAGCCTTGGCGATCGTTCGGAAAACGCCGATTACACCTATAACAAGCGCCTGTTGCGTCAGATTGACCGCCGCGTGCGTTATCTGCGCAAATGCCTCGCCGATCTGAAAATTGTCGATTATGCGCCGCAGCAGGAAGGAAAGGTGTTCTTTGGTGCCTGGGTTGAGGTGGAAAACGAGCAGGGCGATGCGAAGCGATTTCGTATCGTGGGGCCGGATGAAATCTATGGTGATGCGATGAAAGATTACATCTCTATCGATTCGCCGATGGCTCGCGCGTTAATCAAGAAAGAGGTGGATGACGAAGTGGTGGTGAATACCCCAGAAGGACAGAAGGTTTGGTTTGTTAACCGCATCGAGTACGTGAAAAACCCAGAGTAAAAAGAGGCGGAGAATAATGGCTTGGGTAAAAAAGCCTTGGGTGCAACTTATTCTCCGGTGGCGAAAAGGGCTGGCAGTAAGAGGGGGAAGCGCCGCAGCCTTGCCGCGCCTTAAATATTTGGATTATTTGCCTGGTGTGGTCGCAGTGGTGGTGGATGTGCTGCTGGTACCTTTGTCACCGCCGCCCATGGTCGCTAATGCCACACCCAGCAGGGCACCTACCGCACCCACGCCAATCGCGTCTGAGTTGCCTTTGGCAGTGGTGGAGGCCTGGGCACCCGCCGCTTCACCCGCGCTAGTGGCAGCATGAGCCTGAGAAAGGCTGACCAGCACCAGTGCACTCAGCAAGACCGCAGTTTTTTTCATTTTTTTCTCTCCAAAGATGCGCAATATCAGCAGGAACCCTTGCAGTTTCTGAGATCGTCGCACAAGAGGAAAGTGCTGATTAATCACTGATTAATCAGACTTTATTTAACGCTGGCCTTGTCTGGCGTGAGGGGCGTATTGTTCCGAGAGCAGATGGGCACTGAAAATGGAAAGTGCCAGATTTTATGCTGCAAATGATCGGTCATCGAACGATTCTGGCCTGCTGACTTAAGTCAAATGGTCCAAAATGCCGAGATAACGAGCGGCATGCGGCCGGATGATCCATTTTCGAAAAGAAAACCGCGGAAATTTTCGGATTAGCGCTAAGCGGCTGGAAAGCCCCGATAAAAAGCGCGAGACAACGCGCATTTCAAGGCTTAAATTAAATATAAGCTGCTGTTTAATATGCTTTGTAACAATTTCGGCTAGAATATAAACCATTAATAACTGTCACATGCAGGCATCTTTTTTACACAATATTGACTCAGGCAATGGCGCCTTTGGGAGTTGAACAATGCAAGAGAACTACAAAATTCTGGTCGTCGATGATGATATGCGTTTGCGCGCACTGCTCGAACGCTATCTCACCGAGCAGGGCTTTCAGGTGCGCAGTGTCGCCAACGCCGAGCAGATGGATCGTCTGCTGACCCGTGAATCATTCCATTTAATGGTGCTGGATCTGATGTTGCCGGGCGAAGATGGTTTGTCCATTTGCCGTCGTCTGCGCAGTCAGAGCAACCCGATGCCGATCATTATGGTGACGGCAAAAGGCGAAGAAGTGGATCGTATTGTCGGACTGGAAATCGGTGCTGATGACTACATTCCGAAGCCGTTTAACCCACGTGAACTGCTGGCACGTATTCGTGCTGTGCTGCGTCGTCAGGCCAATGAATTGCCAGGTGCGCCTTCACAGGAAGAAGCGGTTATTGCCTTTGGTAAGTTCAAACTGAACCTCGGCACGCGTGAAATGTTCCGTGAAGATGAGCCAATGCCGTTGACCAGTGGTGAGTTTGCGGTGTTGAAAGCATTGGTGAGCCATCCACGTGAGCCACTGTCTCGTGACAAGTTGATGAATCTGGCGCGTGGTCGTGAATACAGTGCAATGGAACGTTCTATCGACGTGCAGATTTCTCGTCTGCGCCGCATGGTAGAAGAAGATCCGGCGCATCCACGCTACATTCAGACCGTTTGGGGTCTTGGCTACGTCTTCGTTCCGGACGGCAGTAAAGCATGAGGCGATTGCGCTTCTCTCCTCGCAGTTCGTTTGCCCGCACCCTGTTATTGATCGTTACCTTGCTGTTTGTCAGCCTGGTAACGACCTATCTGGTGGTGTTGAATTTCGCCATTCTTCCGAGTTTGCAGCAGTTCAATAAAGTCCTCGCCTACGAAGTGCGTATGCTGATGACCGATCGATTGCAGCTGGAAGATGGCACGCAACTGGAAGTGCCTCCGGCCTTCCGGCGTGAAATTTATCGTGAACTGGGTATTTCGTTGTACACCAACGCGGCGGCGGAAGAGAGCGGCCTGCGCTGGGCACAGCATTACGAGTTCCTTAGCGAGCAGATGGCGCAACAGCTGGGTGGCCCGACCGATGTCCGTGTCGAGGTTAACAAAAATTCTCCTGTGGTATGGCTGAAAACCTGGTTGTCGCCAGACATCTGGGTGCGCGTGCCGCTAACTGAAATCCATCAGGGCGATTTCTCGCCACTGTTCCGCTATACCCTGGCGATTATGTTGCTGGCGATCGGTGGGGCCTGGCTATTTATTCGCATTCAGAACCGACCCCTGGTCGACCTGGAGCACGCAGCGCTTCAGGTCGGTAAAGGCATCATTCCTCCACCGCTACGTGAATATGGCGCATCGGAAGTGCGTTCCGTAACGCGAGCCTTTAACCAGATGGCGGCGGGCGTCAAACAGCTCGCAGACGACCGTACGCTATTGATGGCGGGTGTGAGCCATGATTTACGCACGCCTCTGACACGCATTCGCCTCGCCACCGAAATGATGAGTGAACAGGATGGCTATCTGGCGGAATCGATTAATAAAGATATCGAAGAGTGCAATGCCATCATCGAGCAGTTCATCGACTATCTGCGTACGGGCCAGGAGATGCAGACCGAACGCGCCGATCTCAACGGTGTGTTAGGTGAAGTGGTGGCGGCAGAAAGCGGCTATGAACGCGAGATTGAGAATGCGGTGATGCCGGAAGAGTTGATGCTGGATATCAATCCGCTGTCGATTAAGCGTGCGGTGGCAAATCTGGTGGTGAACGCGGCGCGTTATGGCAACGGCTGGATTAAAGTCAGCAGTGGTCAGGAGCTGAATCGCGCCTGGTTCCAGGTAGAAGATGATGGTCCGGGTATTAAGCCCGATCAGCTTCAGCATCTGTTCCAGCCCTTTGTTCGTGGCGATAGCGCGCGCAGTACCAGCGGCACTGGCTTAGGCTTGGCGATTGTGCAGCGTATTATCGATGCGCATGAAGGATCGCTGGAGATAGGTGAGAGCGAGCATGGTGGATTGCGTATTCGCGCGTGGTTGCCGATTCCGGAAAATAACGGTACGGCGTTAATCACGACGCATCACAGTTAACGCCCCGCTCAGAACGATGTGGATCTATTGACTGTTAGCCTCCAGCAACACGGCGGCTGGTATATGCGATTGGCTGCTTAGCCCTTAGTCACACCGCTGCGGTTCTACGCGTCAAAACCTGTCGCTACCGACAGGACCTCAATGAGCCGCCATTTGGCGGCTCATTCACTTCACAGCTGCGGGCCAGCCTGAACCAGCGCTTTGCCTGCATCGTTATCGGTGTACTTCTCAAAGTTAGTGATAAAACGCTGCGCCAGATCCTGCGCCGCCGCTTGCCACGCGGCTTGATCCGGCCAGCTACGACGCGGATCCAGAATCGCGTCATCGATATTAGCCAGAGTGGTAGGTATCTGCAGGTTAAAGACCGGCAGCGTTTCCGTTTCCACCTTATCCAGTTCGCCCGCCAGAATCGCATTGATGATCGCGCGGGTGTCTTTCAGTGAAATACGCTTGCCGCTGCCGTTCCAGCCGGTGTTAACCAGATACGCTTTCGCTCCTGCCGCTTCCATACGCTTTACCAGCACGTCGGAATATTGCGTTGGATGCAGCGTCAGGAAGGCCGCGCCGAAGCAAGCTGAGAACGTCGGGGTGGGCTGTGTGACACCGCGCTCGGTACCGGCCAGTTTGGCGGTGAAGCCCGACAGGAAGTGGTACTGGGTCTGTTCCGGCGTTAAGCGCGACACCGGCGGCAGTACACCAAAGGCATCAGCGGTCAGGAAAATAACGCGCTGCGCATGGCCCGCTTTGGAAACCGGCTGCACGATGTTTTCAATGTGCTCAATCGGGTAGGAAACGCGCGTATTTTCCGTTTTGCTGGCATCGGCAAAATCAACGCTGCCGTCCGCCCGCACCACCACGTTTTCCAGCAACGCATCACGGCGAATAGCGCGATAGATCTCTGGCTCGGCTGTCTCCGACAGATTGATGGTTTTGGCGTAGCAGCCACCTTCGAAGTTAAACACGCCAGCATCATCCCAACCGTGTTCGTCATCGCCAATCAGCTGACGATCGGGATCGGTGGACAGCGTGGTTTTACCGGTGCCAGACAAGCCGAAGAACACCGCGACGTCACCTGCTTTACCCACGTTCGCCGAGCAGTGCATTGACGCGATACCTTTAAGCGGCAGCAGGTAGTTCATGATGGCGAACAGGCCTTTCTTCATTTCGCCGCCGTACCAGGTGCCGCCAATCAGCTGCATGCGTTCGGTGAGGTTAAAGGCGACAAAGTTCTCTGAGTGTAAACCCTGAGCCTGCCAGTCCGGGTTGGTGCACTGCGCGGCGTTCATCACCACGAAATCCGGCTTAAAGGATGCCAGTTCGGCTTCATCCGGGCGGATAAACATGTTTTTGACGAAGTGTGCCTGCCAGGCCACTTCCATCACAAAGCGCACGCTCAGGCGGGTATCCGGATTCGCACCGCAGAAGGCGTCGATGACAAACAGACGTTTGCCAGAGAGTTGTGCTGTGCAGCGATCTTTCAGCGCCTGCCAGGTTTCCTGCGACAGCGGCTGATTGTCATTTTTACCGTTGCCGACATCATTCCACCACAAGGTGTCACGCGTGGTGTCATCGCGCACGATGTATTTATCTTTTGGCGAGCGCCCAGTGAAGATGCCGGTATCCACGGCAATCGCGCCGCTCTGCGTCAGGGTGCCTCGCGCATAACCTTCAAGTTCCGGGCGGGTTTCTTCCTGAAACAGCGTGTCAAAGTCAGGGTTGTAGACCACTTCTGTGGTGCCGCTGATGCCCAAAGCGGCAAGGTCTTGCGATGTCAGGCCGTGAACGCGCATGTGGCTGCTCCTTAGATCGATGCTTCATAGCATTTTTATGAGGGGTTCTGCGTCCTGTCGTACATAGCCAGGCAGGGCAGATCGCGCGCAGTGTACACGTCTGAGCAGGGCGTAAAAGTGATGAGAGTTAAAAATGCGAGCTGGAACGTGACAAGCAGTGAAATCTGCCAGTTAAGAAACTAAAGTCAGTGTAAGTTAGTTAAATTACGCGAAAAGTGATGAATTCATACCTGACAGAAATGCGGGCGGCGATGCCGCCCGTAGGGGGATTAGTGCAATTGATCGCTGTTGTTAGTCGGTGCGTTACGAATGGCGGCAATGTCCACGGCATCATAAACATAATGCGAACCGCAATAATCGCAGTGCATATCGATCTTGCCATCCTCTTCGAGGATTTCATCCACTTCTTCGACAGGCAGCGTATTCAGTACTTCGCCACAGCGTTCGCGTGAACAGGTGCATTTGAAACTGACCGGAGTCGGATCAAACACCGTGGCTTCTTCCTGGTGATACAGACGCCACAGCACATCTGTTGCGGGCAGCTCAATCAGCTCTTCGCTTTTCACGGTTTCGGTCAGAGTGGCCAGATGATTAAAATCATCCTGGCTCGGCTCTTGCGCAGGCAGCACCTGCAGCAGAATGCCGGCGGCGCCTTTATCGCTGGTGCGAATAAACAGGCGGGTTGGCAGCTGCTCAGAACGCATGAAGTAATCTTCGAGGCAGCCAGCCAGTGTATCGGCTTCCAGACCAACGACGCCTTGATAACGTTCACCTTTTTCCGGCGAAATGGTAATCACCAGATAACCGTTACCCACCATATCTTTCAGGCTGCTGTCCGGTGCGATTTCGGCGTCTTCCTTCACGCGTGCAACGCCACGTAATTCCTGTTTGTTGTTGCCGTTGATCACCGCCAGCGTCAGTGGTCCATCGCCCTGTAACTGAACGGTGATGTCGCCATCGAATTTCAGCGTCGCGGTCAACAAGCTGGTCGCAACCAGCAACTCACCCAGCAGGATTTTCACCGGCTCGGCGTAATCGTGGTTTTTGACAATCTCACGCCAGGTTTCGGATACGTTGACCAGCTCGCCGCGCACGGCAACATTTTCGAACAGGTAACGGTGCAGTTGATCTTGAACAGACATAGTGTTTCTCTCGTTGGGGCGACGGTTATTCATCGCCCGACAATTTAAATTTCATCAGATCGCGGCGCTCTTTTTTATCCGGGCGGCGATCGGGGTGCGGCATGGTCAGGGCATTCATTTTGCGTGCCAGTGCCATTTTTTCACGCTTCTCAATGCTGGCGGCGGTCTCCGCATACATCTCTTGCGCTTCAGTGGCAGGGCGACGTTGATCGCCAATGGCGGTGATCACCACCGTTCGCTCATCGTTGCCCTGGCGCAGCGTTAACTCGGCATGCAATTCCACGATTTTACTCGGCTTGCTGCGCTGGCCGTTGTAATGCACTTTACCGCCTTCGATCACTTCGCGAGCGAGCGCGCGCGTTTTATAAAAACGCGCAGCCCACAGCCATTTATCGAGGCGGACACCTTCGCTGGTTTTCTCTTTCATTGCGGCTCCTGCTTTAACGCAGCGTTTCACACAACTGGCGATAGTCTCGCACTGCAGCATGACGCTGGAAAGATTGATCGGGCCGACCGGAATCCGGATTGCTGACGCCTAAACACCAGCGAATGCCCCAGCGCGCCGCCGCATCGAGGATCGCTTCACTGTCATCAATAAACAGGGTGCGATCGCTATCGAATGCAGTTTGCTGCTGAACGGCCTGCCAGAGACGTGGATCCTCTTTCGGATACCCAAAGGTATGGGTAGAAAGTAATAAATCAAGGTAGGGAGCCAAACCGGTTTGCTCCAGCTTTACCTCGAGATTGTACGGATGCGCATTGGTCAGCAAGATCGTGCGTTTACCTGCAGCACGCAGTGCCTGGAGTAACGGCAGCGTATCCTCGCGCATGGCCGCACGGTGACGCTTTTCCCATGTCATGGCGCGGATATCTAATTCCAGCTCTTGCGACCAGTAATCAAGACAATACCAGTTTAGCGTATGCACCACGGCTTGATACTTTTGCTGAATCAGCTGATGGGCCTCGGCCAGGGTGATATCACGCTCGCGGCTCAGGGTTTCCGGAACGTGTTCCAGCCAGAAATGGCGGTCAAAGGCGAGATCGAGCAGCGTGCCATCCATATCCAGCAGCACGGTATCTATCCCGGACCAGTTTAGCGTCATCGTATTCTCTCTCGCCCTAAAAAATAGGGCGACAGGGTAGCACAGAAGGGGAGGGGTCAGAACAGGGAGCGCACGCTCTGCATAGTGCTCAGATTGTGGTTGAAGCACTTGTCGTAATACTGCTGAATTTCCACCATGCGCAGACGATTACGATGCACACGACGCAGCGCCAGCAGGCCATTGGTGACGCCGCACAGGAGCAGCACCAGCATCAATAACGCGGTACCGAGGTAGCGCCATTGCGCCATCGCATCCGGTTCATTGTGCAAGGCAATGTGTCGTGTGCCATTGGCGTCAGTGGTGATGCTGGTAATGATGCCATTAGCAGCAAACGGCGTATGCAACAGCATGCCGGACATGCGTTGCAATTCGCGCCACTGAGACGCTGCATCGAGGTCAAACAGTGACACAGAAGGCTGCGGCTGGGTCACCATCTGACGGCCTTCATCACTGATAATCAGGAAGCCGCCTGGTGGTGGGCTATTCAGATTTTCTGCTGCACGACGGGTCTCACGCGAGAAGAAGGTTGAGGTCGCGGTATTCACCAGGTTTTCCAGCGCTTCTGCACTGACCGGGCGCAGCAGCACATTCATGCCGTTGAGCTTGCCGGAGTCTGCACGGTGAATCAGGGAATCCCAATCCTTCGCATTGCCAAGATTCACCAATGCATTCTTTAGTCGAACACAATCCTGCTGCTGGCTGCACAGATCCTGAGTTTTCAGCACCAGGTCGGAGAAATCATCCAGCAGGATCATGCCCGATTTCTGGATAGCTGAGGCGAGCTGTGGGTTGAGTTTCGGATCGGTGTTGGTTTCCGGATGCAGTTGACGCGTGGTGGTATCAAGCAGTGCGGCGGCTTTATCAATGATATCTGACTGCGGCTGCGGCAGAGGCGTTGCGTTATTCCAGTAAATGGCTGAGCAGTCGAACGGCATATACGCATAGCTGCGGTTGCTCTGATAGTTGCCAGGTACGGAACACATACCGGTACCGCTCACCTTCAGGTTGTCACCAATGTGCAGCGGCAGGGCGTTGAGTTTATCCACGCTATTCACTTCGATGCTTTCGGTGCCTTTCACCCAGGCGAGGCTAAGCTTGATCGGCATGCTGAGCGGAATCCAGGTAAACAGCATCACTAGCACCAGCAGTGAACCACATGCCAGCACCAGATTTTTGCGCCAGCGCTGAACCGGGAAATTGCGAACTTCATCATGCAGGGAGAGGAAACGCCCCTGGCGCACCACCTGTCGATTCAGGTAGATGTCGACATCCGTGACCTGACCCAAATCGTGCGCCACATAGGGCTGCCAATGGGCGGGATAAATCAAATCGATAATGCCCAGCGAGATATTGCTCTGCTCCTGATTGGATTCACCAAACAGGCCCCAGCGCTTGGGTGCTCCGCGCAGGCAGTGCACATCGCGCAGCCCTTTTTCGCCAGGGAAACGATAAAGGAACCACAGGCTGACCGCGATCATGGCGCAGGCAGGCAGCGCGATCCACACCATCAGACTTCCGGGCAGTACCAGGCTGAGGAAGAACAGCAGGAAGGCAAAACAGATGGCGATAGCTTCGCGCGTGCCATCCGCGCGCGACAGGCGATACTCTTCCGGCGATTCTTTACGCACCTGCAGCAGCTCGACATTTTCGCTCTCCTCTTTACGGATGGAGGCGTTGGTCGACATTGAGCGCACCAGCGGGGGCAAGGCGGGTTGTTCTACAGCGTAGTTCACTAACGAGTGACCGTTAAGTGAGATCACCAGCGGCAGCGTTTGGGTGCGAATCAGCTCAACATAATTCTCTTCCGCAATGTGCTGCTCCCACAACGGCGGCAGATGCACTTCTACTTCATCGAGGTAGTAGCGCCATTGATGCGCATCATCGGTTGAGAGGCCATAGCGAGTAATGGAACGCGTGACGGGATAGACGTTGTTGCTCTGTGCTGTGAGCGTCAGGGATTCTGCCTCACGCGACTTCTTTGTGGAGCGGGCTGTGCTCTGTTTTTGCTGTTTCGCCAGAGACGCAATGTACGCTTCAACGGCGAGACGTTCTTCATCAGTGAGTTTGCGGCAGGGGGGACTAATGAACGGCAGAGGTTTCGCCAACGGCGGACGATGCCGCATAGCGTACCAATAACCTATCCCTGCTACTAAGGAGCAGGCCAGCATGACAGCCAGAATGATGATAAAAGTGCTCATGCTTTGCTCAATCCAGCCAAAAAACTGCCTTCACGTTTACGATGTGCTCCCGACGGAACCCGTTAATACAAGTCAATTTTGGCGAGCAGAAGTCATTCTTACAAGAAAAAACTCAGATAAAATAACGCACAAAATCATTGAATTATAATTTATTAGATTATTCCTTAATGGGATGTTAACCACAGCGCACTCAATTAAATATCGGTATTTTCTGAATTTAACAAAACCCCATTGACATATTGTGAAAATTTAAGTGTATAGATAACAAGAAGTTGTTAGCAGGCGTAAGCAAATGTGTGGCATCTTGCTTTCCCTGTACTGCGTGTCGCACATTGCTGCGGGCTTCGGTATGCTGGCGACATCGCGATTCACATGGTTGTGCTAAGTTTGAGGCTGATATGAAAATTCCAATGAAAAAACCTGACATCCTCAACGTGGAAGCGGTGGCCCGCTCCCGCTTGTTTACTATTGAAGCGGTTGACCTCGCCTTCAGTAACGGTGCACGCCGTGTCTATGAGCGTATGAAACCTTCCAACCGGGAAGCGGTGATGATCGTGCCGATTCTGGGGGATGATGTGATCCTGATTCAGGAATATGCCGTAGGGCTGGAAAGTTACGAACTGGGCTTTCCCAAGGGCTTAATCGATCCAGGCGAAAGCGTGTTTGAAGCCGCAGACCGTGAGTTAAAAGAAGAAGCCGGCTTTGGTGCCCAAGAATTAGAAACGCTGGGCAAACTGACCATGGCGCCGTCTTACTTCTCCAGCAAAATGAATATTGTGGTGGCGGAAGGGCTGTATGAAGAGAAGCTGGAAGGGGATGAACCTGAACCGCTGATTGTGCATCGCTGGCCGCTGAATAACCTGCTGGCGTTACTGGAAGAGCCCGATTTCCGCGAGGCCCGAAATGTCAGCGCGCTGTTCCTGGTGCGTGAATGGCTGGTGAAGCAGGGACGATTGACCTACTGATTACGACAAGTGCGCAATAAAAAAGCCGGCGAATTCGCCGGCTTTTTTGATCAGAACAGTTCGTGGCTTTGGCCGTTGTCCATGAGTGTGGTTCCCACATCATGCACAGAATACTCCGTTGGCTGTGTGCCGTTGATGAAGTACTCCTGACGGGTATTGCCGCCGCCGTTGGCCAGCTTGCCCGTACCGCGATCGATGGTCACGGTGACAACGCCATCTGGCGGTGTCACCGGCTGTACCGGTACGCCATCCAGCGCAGATTTCATGTAATCATCCCACGCTGGCTGAGCACTTTTCGCGCCGCCCTCATAGCCTGAAATCTGATCCGGAATCGCGCCTGACATGGTCGAGCGGCCTAGCGCGCGTGAATCATCGAAACCAATCCACACTGAAGTCACCACACCAGGACCGTAACCAGAGAACCACGCATCCTTCGAGCTGTTGGTGGTACCGGTTTTTCCGCCGATATCGTTACGTTTCAGGTCACGACCTGCACGCCAGCCTGTTCCCATCCAACCTGGCTCACCGAACACGTTAGAGTTCAGCGCGCTTTTGATCAGGAACGACAGCGGCGTATTTATCACATGCGGTGCGTATTGCTGGTCACCCGCGGGTTGCGGTTGAGCAGGCACTTGCTCCAGCTCAGGCTGTGGTACCGCCTGATTCTGCGATTGATCGGAGGTTGCGACGTTTTCCACGCTCTCTTCATTCAACGCCAGCGATTTTTTGGTGTCGCCGTAGATCACCGGCAGATTGCACTGCGGGCAGGCAATCTTCGGTTTCTCTTCAAACACCACGCCGCCTTGCTCATTTTCAATTTTGGTAATGAAGTAAGGATCGACAAGGAAGCCGCCGTTGGCCATCACGGCATAACCGCGCACCACCTGCATTGGGGTAAACGAAGCCGCACCCAGTGCCAGTGATTCGGTATGGATGATGTTCTGTGCCGGGAAGCCGAAGCGCTGCAGATATTCTGCGGCGTAATCCACACCCATCGCACGCATTGCACGAACCATCACCACGTTTTTCGACTCACCCAGGCCCTGACGCAAGCGGATAGGTCCCGCATAGGTCGGCGGTGAGTTTTTCGGGCGCCAGTCCGCACCGGCACCTGCATCCCAACGTGAAATGGGCACATCGTTCAGAATAGATGCCAGCGTCAGACCACGATCCATTGCGGCGGTATACAGGAACGGTTTGATGTTTGAACCGACCTGGCGCAGCGCCTGCGTCGCACGGTTGAACATACTTTGGTTGAAGTCGAAACCACCGACCAGTGCACGTACCGCACCATCTTCTGGGTTAAGCGAGACGAGCGCTGAGTTAACCAGCGGGACCTGACCTAACCACCAGTCGTTGTTCACTTTACGCACCCAAATCTGCTGACCTGCCTGAAGTACCTGCGTCACGCTACGTGGCGTCGGGCCTTGCAGCGTGTCGGATTTGTAAGGGCGCGCCCAGCGAACGCCTGCCAGATTCAGTGAGACACTGCTGCCGTCTTTCAACATCGCGGTGGCTTCATCGGCTGAGGCAGTGGTAACCACGGCAGCATTCAGTGGACCGTAGGCGGGCAGATCTTTCAGCGCTTTTTGAATGCGGCTCTGATCCCAGCTTGCTTCGCCCACTTTCCACAGCACGTTAGTCGGGCCGCGATAACCATGACGCATGTCATACGCCATCACGTTATTGCGCACCGCTTGCTGTGCGGCTTCCTGCAGATGACGCGTCACGGTGGTGTAAACCTTGTAGCCATCATCGTAGGCGGCGTCACCGTAGCGTTTCACCATCTCCTGACGCACCATCTCACTCAGATAAGGCGCGGAGAAGGCAATTTCGGGACCATGATAGGTTGCGACCAGCGGCGTGTTGCGCGCGGCATCATACTGTTGCTGAGTGATGTAGTTCTGATCGAGCATACGCGCCAGTACCACATTACGACGCGACAGTGCGCGCGCATGCGAGTAAAGCGGGTTGAAGGTTGACGGTGCCTTTGGCAGACCGGCAATCATCGCCATCTCACTCAGTGATAGCTGATCAACCGGCTTACCGAAGTAAACCTGCGCTGCCGCACCGACACCGTATGCACGGTAGCCAAGATAGATTTTGTTGAGGTAGAGCTCGAGGATTTCATCTTTGCTCAGCAGCTGTTCGATGCGAATCGCCAGGAACGCTTCCTTAATCTTACGCATCAGCGTGCGTTCAGGGCTGAGGAAGAAGTTACGCGCCAGCTGCTGGGTGATGGTACTGGCACCCTGCGAAGCATGACCGGACACCAGCGCGACGCTGGCGGCACGGAAAATACCCACCGGATCGACACCATGGTGCTCATAGAAACGGCTGTCTTCGGTTGCAATGAACGCTTTGATCAGCTCAGGCGGCATCTGTTGCAAGGTGAGCGGCACGCGGCGCTTCTCACCGTACTGGGCGATCAGTTCGCCATCCGCGCTGTAAACCTGCATTGGGGTTTGCAAACGCACGTCTTTCAGCGTGTTCACATCGGGCAGCTGCGGCTCTATGTATTTGTACAAACCATAAACCGTGCCTGCTCCCAGCAGAATGCAACACACTGTAAGAATCAATAAATACTTTACGAACTTCACCTGAGAATTCCCATCTGTTGTCGTTTGGGCAGTTTATAAACAATCGCGCGGTAGTATAAAGGCAAGCCTGACGCTTTGATATACCCGTCATACTTCGAGCGGCAGCTGCTGCGGCTGCGCGAGCTCACCTAAGACACTGACTTCAGTCAGCGCCTGAAAATCAGCTCGTTTTTCGCCTTGCCGCCACTCGAATGATTGAGGGTATCTCTTTTTTTACCTTAAAAGATAAGGAGATCGCGCATATGGCTTTTCAGCGCTGGCAAATCGGATTGGACATCCAAAACGGGCAACTCTGCGCCCTGGGCATTGAACGCCGACGTCATGGCTGGCAGTTACGCCACTGGTGGCAACAACCGCTGCCGCACGATACGTTACGCAACGGCGTGTTGCAAACTACCCCACTGTTACAGGAGATGTTGACGCGCTGGCAGCGCCATCTGCCGAAACGCTATTCACTGCGGGTTGGCTTGCCCCCGCAACTGGTGTTGCAGCGGACACTACCGTTGCCAGAAACCTCGCTCAGTGAACCGGCAATGAGCCGCTATGTGGCGTCTTCAGCACCGCGTCTGTTTCCGGTTGAGCCCGCCACACTGTCGATTGACTACCGCTCGGCGCAAAATTCGACGCAACTGTGCATTACGGCGGCCCGACGTGAAGTGATTGCGCAGTGGCTGGCACCCTTAAAGCAGGCTGGCCTGCGGCCCGATGTCTTTGAACTAAGTAGCCTGGCGTTGACGCAAATCGCCATGCGCATGCCGCTGCATCGTGGACAACTTTTGATTCATCCTCTTAGCGATCACTGGCTATGGACGTTAGCCGGTGAACCGGGCACCTCAGGCGCAGCCACAGAACCCTTAACGCTGGCGCAACTGCGTGAAACCTTCCCTCAGGCATCATCGATCTTTTGCACCTCGACCTTTAGCCTGGATGAACCCAGCGTGACGCAATGCCGACCGCTTTCATTGCTGCATTACCGGCAACCGCCGTTGCCGGCGCACGAAGGGGAGTTTGCCATCGCGCTGGGTCTGGCGCTGCGCCCGGAGGATGCATGATGCTGGCCGTTAACTTATTGCCCTGGCGTATGCAGCTGCAGCAACGTCGCCGCCAGCAAAGTTTGACCCTGCTGGGATGTGTCCTGCTGGTTACCGGGATCATGGTGCTGACGCTCTGGTGGCGCGGCAGCGAGGCGCAGTATCAGCTGCAGCGGGCGTTAGCAGATATCAGCCAACAGCACGAAGCCTTGCAACGGCAACTGGCGCAACAGCAATTGCTGCTACAGCAACGCGATGGCCTGTTACAGGCGCAGCTTATTCGGCAGCAAAAAAAGGAGGAGCATCAGCGCTGGCAACAATTCTGGCAGCGCTTGCCCATGCTGATGCTGGACACGCTCTGGCTTAAGCGCGTTGAACGGCGCCGAAGTATCCTGCTGTTCGAAGGACAGGCGCACAGCATGATGGCGGTCCAGGAATTTCGTCATCAACTGATGGGGCAGCCGCTATTTGCCACGGTTAAACCGGCTAGCGTGCAGCGCCAAACCGCTGGGCACTATCGCTTTGTCTTGCGCGCGCGGATGCAGGAGAACGTCAGTGAATGATGTATTACAGCGCTGGATCGCGTTAGCCCTGATGTGGCGCATGGCTTGCCTGTTGGGCATGTCACTGCTGCTCCTGATGCTGGCGTGGTGGGTTTTGCTGCGGCCGCAACAACAGGTACGCGCGTCTCAATTACACCAGCAGGCGGCGATGTCACAACAGGTGATGCAGCGCCAGCAGCTGTTGGCTGCACGGCCTGCGATTAACGAACTGGAACTGGAAATCGCACGGTTGCAGCAGCCTGTGGCTGAATTTGCTGAACAAGCCACGCTTGAAGCTCTGATTACCGCGCGCGGCGATCAACTGGAAAGCTGGCTGCCAGATAATCAGCCGCAGCAGTTTCAGCTGCGACTCGGCTGGACGCAATTTGTTCCGCTGTTTTCTGAGCTGGCGCTGACGCGCCTGCCTGTGCCGCAGCGCTTTGAACTCAAAGAGGAGCAGGGAGCGCTGCACACGCAGCTGTGGCTGGAGGACGACGATGCGGAATAGTGCCTGGCTGGTATTGCTGTGGAGCGGTTTTGCCCTGGCACGCGATCCCTTTCAACCACAGGCGGATGTGCAATGCCTAATGCAGGTGGCTGAACCGGATGGCTGGCGATTGCAGGGCATTATCGGCACCCCCACGCGCTATGTCGCCTGGCTCCGTTCGCCAGAAGGAAAAAATCATCGGCTGGGTCTTTCGGCTCTATTACCGCGCTCAAGCTGGCAGGTGGCAGAGCTGACGGCGAATCGCATTACCTTGCATGTCGCGCAAAGCTGCCCACCACAGCAAATCACCTGGTCAATAAAAGGAGGATATTATGAAATGGATGGCCCTGATGCTTTGCCTGAGTTTGAGCCTGCCCCTGCAGGCAAATGAAGATCGCTTAAGCCTGGTGTTTGATGATGCCCCTGTTGAACGTATTTTGCAGGCGCTGGCAGATTATCAACAAACCAACCTGCTAATTGCACCCGGCGTTGAAGGGCGCTTATCACTGCGCCTGGAAAATGTCGGATGGGAGCGCGCACTGGCGCTGGTGACCCGGCTGGCAAAACTCACCGTGGTGCAGGAAGAGGGGGTGCTGCTGGTTTATCCCGAAAGCTGGCAACAGATGCAGGTGCAACAGGCGAAAACAGAACACGAAGAGAGGCAACAGCAGGTTCCCCTCGAACAGCAGTCCGTCACGCTGCATTACGCCAATGCCGGCGATGTCTATCGTAGTCTGCAAGCGGAGCGCTCACTCCTCACTCCACGTGGCAGTGTGACGGTCGATAGCCGTACCAACAGCTTGTTGCTGCGTGACACCGCCGCTGCATTGCGTGACGCCACGCGCTGGTTGCGTGCGCTGGATATGCCGCTCGAACAGGTCGAGTTGTCTGCCCACATCATCACCATCAATGAAGAACATCTGCGTGAGTTGGGAGTGAACTGGCACACCGCACCGGCCCAAAGTGTGACGGCGGCATTGCATCATCCACAGCTGGAGATCCCATTGGCCGTGAATAATCCTGCATTGCGTGCCGGTGTTACGCTGGGTCAGGTCAGTGGCGGATTGCTGAATCTGGAGCTCAGTGCGCTGGAGCAGGAGAACCAAATCGAAATCATTGCCAGTCCGCGACTTTTTACTTCTCATCAGCAAACCGCTTCCATCAAGCAGGGCACCGAGATTCCTTACGAGGTAAAGTCGGGCAGCAGTGGTGCGACGGCGATTGAGTTCAAAGAGGCGGTGTTAGGGATGGAAGTGACGCCGGTGGTGCTGGGGAATGGACGGATTCAGCTAAAACTGCGCTTAAGCCAAAACATGCCAGGGCGCAGCCTGAACGTGGGCGAAAGCAATGTGCTGAGTATTGATAAGCAGGAGATTGAAACGCAGGTGACGCTGCGTGATGGCGAAACGTTGGCGCTGGGCGGAATTTTTCAGCAGCAGCGCATGCAGACCGAACAGCGGGTGCCGTGGCTGGGTGAAATGCCTTTGTTGGGGAATCTGTTTCGTCAGCAAACCAAAGAACATAAAAAGAAGGAGTTGGTGATCTTCATTACCCCCAGACTGGTCAGGGAAGCAGCGCTTACAGCCGGATAAAGCGGAAAATTCACTCTGATTTGCCATCTGCGTTGACGCAGGGCAGGAATTAGCTTACAAGGTTTAGCGATTTTTAAAACGGTGTAGCGGAACGCGGCAGGATAACCTTCCGATGGGCGTCAGTCACAAGCGATACTGACGTCAGAATATATTTTCCCTAAATAATTCGAGTTAATGCACGGCGGTGAAAGCGTTAATTCCTAAGCTTATATCTGTAAGTTTCAGGGACGCGAAAACACGGCCAGCGCGCATGTAGCTTGAAGTGTGAGGGAAAACAGGAGGGGCGTTACCGTCTCGCGAACCACAGACCGGTCCTGTTACAAGGTCGCCGGGGGCAATTTATTCGGTTGCCAAACGGCCATGAGTGTTGAGATAATTTTCCGTCTGACTCTTGTTAATGCTCATGAGGTCTCAGTTCCTGTCCCGCCAGCACTATGCTGAACGCGGGGTATCATCAACGAATTCTTAGTAATACCGATAAAATGGCAGAGAAACGCAATATCTTTCTGGTTGGGCCGATGGGTGCCGGCAAAAGCACTATTGGTCGTCAGTTAGCTCAGCAACTCAATATGGAATTTTTCGATTCCGATCAGGAAATTGAGCGACGTACCGGAGCGGATGTAGGCTGGGTATTTGATGTGGAAGGCGAAGACGGTTTCCGCGATCGCGAAGAAAAGATCATTAATGAACTCACCGAGAAGCAAGGCATTGTCCTGGCGACTGGTGGTGGTTCAGTCAAATCCCGTGAAACCCGCAATCGTCTCTCCGCCCGCGGCGTGGTCGTTTATCTTGAAACCACCATCGAAAAGCAACTTGCTCGTACGCAGCGTGATAAAAAACGTCCGCTGTTGCAGGTTGAAGAGCCGCCGCGCGAAGTACTGGAAGCTTTAGCTGGCGAACGTAATCCACTTTATGAAGAGATCGCTGACGTCACCATTCGCACTGATGATCAAAGTGCAAAAGTTGTCGCCAATCAGATCATCAACATGCTGGAAAAAAATTAATCCAGCGCCCTGACGGCTCAGCAATAGGTATCGGTCATCATGGAGAAGATCACTGTCTCACTCGGGGATCGTAGTTACCCCATCACCATCGCTGCCGGACTGTTTAACGATCCGGCTTCTTTTTGGCCGCTAAAAGCAGGCGATAATGCCATGCTGGTGACCAATGAGACGCTTGCACCGATTTACCTCGACAAGCTATCAGCACTGCTTTCGCAGGCGGGCGTGAAGGTGGATCAGGTGATTTTGCCTGATGGTGAAAAGTACAAGACGCTCGCTGTGATGGACGATGTCTTCACCGCGCTGCTGCAGAAACCGCATGGACGTGATACCACGCTGATTGCGCTCGGCGGCGGTGTAATTGGTGATCTCACTGGGTTTGCCGCTGCGAGCTATCAACGTGGTGTGCGCTTTATCCAGGTGCCGACAACGCTGCTGTCTCAGGTCGATTCTTCGGTAGGCGGTAAAACAGCCGTCAACCATCCGCTGGGCAAAAACATGATTGGTGCCTTCTATCAGCCTGCATCTGTGGTGGTGGATACCGATTGCCTGGCTACGCTGCCGGCGCGCGAATTGGCGTCCGGTCTGGCGGAAGTGATCAAATACGGCATTATTCTCGATGGGGAATTCTTCCAGTGGCTGGAGCAGAATCTTGATGCTCTGCTGGCACTGGATCAGCAAGCCCTGGCCTACTGCATCCGTCGCTGCTGTGAACTCAAAGCTGAAGTGGTCGCCGCCGATGAGCGTGAAAACGGTCAACGCGCGCTGCTTAATCTGGGCCATACTTTTGGTCATGCGATTGAAGCGCACATGGGCTATGGCAACTGGCTGCACGGCGAAGCGATTGCGGCAGGTATGGTGATGGCTGCACGAACCGCTGAACGACTGGGTCAGTTCTCATCGACGGATACCGATCGCATTATCGCGCTCTTTTTGCGTGCCGGTTTGCCGGTGCATGGCCCAGCAAGCATGAAAGCAGAAGAGTATATTCCGCACATGATGCGCGATAAAAAAGTGCTGGCGGGTGAAATGCGTTTGGTGCTGCCTCTCGCAATTGGCCGCTCTGAAGTGCGCGCAGGTGTGGCTCATGATATGGTGCTGGCTGCGATTAACGATTGTATAAAATACTGAAGATATCCTGAGTAATTCGAGTTGCAGCAAGGTGGTCATCACAAGCTTTCCAGAGGCTGATATGCGTCAGCGACGGGATGATTGAGGAGTGCCGCCAGTGCCGCTTCAGTTTGAAGTATGACGGGTAGAGCAGTGAGTGGTGATGCGGTGCGTGGGAAGCGTGCCGTTTTACGGAGGAGGCTAGATGGATGAGTTCAAACCGGAAGACGAGTTAAAACCTGATGCCAGTGACCGCCGTCCAACGCGGCCTCGCAAAACGTCTTCTGCGCCGAAAGCGAAGGTACCTGTTTCTCGTCAACATATGATGATGGGGATCGGCATCCTGGTTCTGCTGTTGGTGGTGCTGGGTATCGGTTCGGCATTGACCGGTCCGGATGAGAAGAAACCCGCAGCAACCACGGCCAGCAATGGTAACGCGGCGCCGACGGCAACCGGCGGTGAAAAGAACATCGACCTTTCCGGTTCGACGTCCATGAGCGGCCAGCAAAACGCCACGCCTTCAGCGGAAGGAAGCGCACCACAGACGCCAGCTTCATCATCCTCGCCAGCAGGCAGCGATCCCAACTCGATTTCAATGCCAGCGGTGTCTTCAACGCCGACGCAGGCTGCGCCTGTCGATACGCCAGCCAACCAGCAACGTGTGACGCTGCCGGGCGATCTCAACAGCGCGTTGAGCAACCAGCAAGGCCAGGTTGATAACGCTGCACAGGGTGCACAAGGCAACAGTTCACTGCCTACCGCGCCTGCTACGGTGAGCGGTAACGGTAAAGCGATAACGCCTCCGGCGATGCGCTCTGAAACGCCTGCTCGTACCAATAGCAATGGCTCGCGTGAAGCGCACAGCAACACCGGACACAAAGCGCCAGCAACGTCGAAACCCGCAGCCGTAGCTAAAGAGAGCAAAACCCATACTACCGCCGCACACAATGCGCCGGTGAGCGCCAGCAGCGGTGCCAGTAAGTCACTGCCAACCGGTGGCAGCTACACGCTGCAGTTGAGCGGTGCGTCGAAAGAAGAGAGCCTGAATGCCTGGGCGAAGAAACAAAATCTGAGCGGTTATCACGTGTATAAAACCACGCGTAATGGTCAGCCCTGGTATGTGTTGGTGAGCGGCGCTTACGCCACGCCAGCCGATGCTAAACGCGCAGTGGCGTCATTGCCTGCTGAAGTGCGTGCGGCGAATCCGTGGGTTAAACCGCTGAGTCAGGTGAAGAAAGAAAGTCAGTAATTGATGTGGGGCTGCGATCGCGTGGCCCCGTTTAAAGCGCAGAGCTGCTGTCGGTTCCACCACAGCCAATAATTAAGATGTAATAACCACGACAGCATGAAGAAAAATCGCGCTTTCCTTAAATGGGCCGGAGGGAAATACCCGCTGCTTGACGATATCCGTCGTCATTTGCCACAAGGTGACTGTTTAGTCGAACCTTTTGTGGGTGCCGGTTCTGTGTTCCTCAACACCGATTATGACCGCTATCACCTGGCGGACATCAACGGTGACCTGATCAATCTCTATAACATCGTCAAAAACCGCACGGCTGAGTTCATCGAAGACGCGCGGCAGCTGTTCACGCCTGAAGGTAATATCGCAGAGACCTATTACGCGCAACGTCTGGCCTTTAACGCCAGCAAAGATGAATATCAGCGCGCACTGCTGTTTCTCTATCTCAATCGCCATGGCTATAACGGTTTGTGCCGTTACAATCTGCGCGGTGAGTTTAATGTGCCTTTTGGTCGTTATCGCAAACCTTACTTCCCGGAAGCGGAGCTGTTGTGGTTTGCCGAACGGGCGCAAAAAGCGACCTTTGTCTGTGAATCGTACGATGTTACTCTGAACAACGCCCTTGCTGGCTCAGTGGTTTATTGCGATCCGCCGTATGCGCCCTTATCGGCGACGGCGAACTTTACCGCATACCACACCAACAGCTTTAGTCTGCGCGAGCAGCAGCATCTGGCCGAGCTGGCCAACAAACTGGCCTATGAAAACAGCATACCGGTGCTGATTTCCAACCATGACACGCTGCTGACGCGTGAGTGGTATCAGAATGCGGTTTTACACGTAGTCAAAGCCCGGCGTTCCATCAGCCGAAGCATAAGTGGTCGCACTCAGGTTGACGAACTGCTGGCGCTTTTCCGCTAGCCTGTTTCGTCCGCGACCAACGCATTACGCCAGCTCAGGCTGGCGCACAAAATTGGGAGAATCGGATGAAACAATTTTTGCTGGCCCCTTCAATTCTTGCTGCTGACTTTGCTCGCCTGGGCGAAGATACCGCGAAAGCGCTGGCGGCAGGGGGGGATGTGGTGCATTTCGACGTGATGGATAACCACTATGTGCCCAACCTGACCATGGGACCGATGGTGCTGAAAGCACTGCGCGACTATGGCATTACGGCACCGATTGATGTGCATCTGATGGTCAAACCGGTCGATGCGCTGATCCCAGAGTTCGCCAAAGCGGGCGCGACCTACATTACCTTCCATCCTGAAGCCAGTGAGCATGTTGATCGCACGCTGCAACTGATCAAAGAGCACGGCTGTAAAGCAGGCCTGGTGTTCAATCCAGCCACGCCTCTCGATTACCTCGACTATGTGATGGATAAACTCGACATCATTCTGCTGATGTCAGTGAACCCTGGCTTTGGCGGCCAATCCTTTATTCCTGGCACGCTGGACAAACTGCGTCAGGCGCGTCGTCTGATTGATCAGAGCGGCTATAACATCCGTCTGGAAGTGGACGGTGGCGTGAAGATTGACAACATCGGTCAGATCGCGGCAGCAGGTGCGGATATGTTTGTGGCCGGTTCTGCGATCTTCGGTCACCCCGATTACAAAAAAGTGATCGACGAAATGCGCGGCGAACTGGAGAAAGTTAATGGCTCATTTCACTGATATCCGCGCGCTGGCGTTTGATCTCGACGGCACGCTGGTTGATAGCGCACCGGGTCTGGCGCAGGCGATCGATCATGCTTTAGGTGATTTGCAGTTGCCGCCTCCTGGCCTGGCGCTGGCTTCCACCTGGATTGGCAATGGCGCGGACGTGATGATGACGCGCGCGCTGACCTGGGCTTTAGGCCGCGAACCGCATGCCGAAGAGCAGCGTGACGCACGTGCGCTGTTTGATAAGTACTACGCCGAAACGGTGGAAGCGGGCAGCACGCTGTTCCCGCAGGTTAAAGAGACGCTGGTTGCTTTGCACGCCAAAGGCCTGCCGATGGCCATCGTCACCAACAAGCCGACGCCGTTTGTCGCGCCACTGCTGGAATCGCTGGGCATTGCCGATCTCTTCACGCTGATTATCGGCGGTGATGACGTGGTGGTGAAAAAACCGCATCCTGCAGCGATCTTCCTTGTTTTGGGTCACTTTGGTGTACTGCAAAAAGAATTACTGTTTGTCGGTGATTCTCGCAATGATATTCACGCGGCTCAGGCCGCTGGCGTGCCGAATATCGGCATGACTTTCGGCTACAACTACGGCGAGCCGATTGCTATCAGCCAACCCGATTTAACTCTCGATACTTTTAGCGAACTTTTGCCCGCTCTCGGGCTGTAATTATCAGGATATAACATGAGCAAACCCATCGTTTTCAGCGGCGCCCAGCCTTCCGGTGAACTGACCATTGGCAACTACATGGGTGCGCTGCGTCAGTGGGTGCAGATGCAGGATGATTTCCACTGCATTTACTGCATCGTCGATCTGCACGCCATCACCGTTCGTCAGGATCCTGTTGCACTGCGTAAAGCCACGCTGGATACTCTGGCGCTGTACCTGGCCTGCGGTATCGATCCGGCGAAAAGCACCATCTTTGTTCAGTCCCATGTGCCAGAACACGCGCAGCTGAGCTGGGTGCTGAACTGTTACGCCTACTTTGGCGAGCTGAGCCGCATGACGCAGTTCAAAGACAAGTCTGCGCGTTATTCCGAGAACATCACTGCGGGTCTGTTCGATTACCCGGTGCTGATGGCAGCCGATATTCTGCTGTATCAGACCAACCAGGTACCGGTGGGCGAAGATCAGAAGCAGCATCTGGAACTGAGCCGTGATATCGCCGGTCGTTTCAACGCGCTCTATGGCGATGTGTTCAAAATCCCTGAGCCGTTTATTCCAAAATCAGGCGCACGCGTGATGTCGTTGCTGGAACCGACCAAGAAGATGTCGAAGTCGGATGACAACCGCAACAACGTGATTGGTCTGCTGGAAGACACCAAAGCGGTGGTGAAGAAGATCAAGCGCGCGGTAACCGATTCCGCCGAGCCGCCAGTGGTGCGTTACGACGTGAAAGAAAAAGCCGGTGTATCTAACCTGCTGGATATTCTTTCTGGTGTCACCGGTAAGTCAATTCCGCAGCTGGAGCAGGAATTCGAAGGCAAGATGTATGGCCACCTGAAGGGCGAAGTGGCGGAAGCGGTTTCCGGCATGCTGACTGAGTTGCAGGAGCGTTATCACCGTTTCCGTAACGATGAAGCTTTCCTGAATCAGGTGATGCGTGATGGCGCCACCAAGGCCCGCGCACAGGCGCAAGAAACGCTGAAGAAAGTCTACGAAGCGGTGGGCTTTGTGGCTCAGCCTTAATCAGCTAACTGCGTGAACTAAGAACGGCGAGTTGTGATGACTCGCCGTTTTTTTATGTTTAAAACCAGCGTAACTGGCGACGCAGGCTCACCACATGACCGACGATAATCAGCGCCGGGCTGGCAAACTGTTGTGCCAGCGTGTTGAGTTCAGCTAACGTCGCGGTATCCACCCGTTGCTCTGACGTCGTGCCATTCTGCACGATGGCGACCGGCATCGCGGCATCCATCCCATGCTGCAACAGCTGGCGCTGAATCTCTGGCGCCTGATTCAAGCCCATATAGAACACCAGCGTTTGCTGTTCTGCTGCCAGCTTACTCCACTCAATCTCACCCTGCTGTTGCAGATGACCGGTGACAAAGCGCACGCTCTGTGCGTGATCGCGGTGCGTCAGCGGAATGCCGCTGTATGCGGCACAGCCGGAGGCGGCGGTGATACCCGGTACTACGCTGAACGGAATGTTGTGGTGTGCCAGTACTTCCAGCTCCTCACCCCCGCGACCGAAAATAAAGGGATCGCCGCCTTTCAGACGCACTACACGTTTACCGCTCTGCGCTTGTTCCAGCAGCAGCTGATTGATTTGCGACTGCGGCACACAGTGATGTCCGGCCTGTTTACCGACGAAGATGCGTTCAGCATCGCGCCGCACCAGGTTGAGAATCGGTTCGGATACCAGACGGTCATAAACAACCACATCGGCCTGCTGGATGCACTGTAAGCCTTTAAGCGTCAATAATCCGGCATCGCCTGGACCCGCACCCACCAGCACCACTTCACCTTGTTGAGACCGCGGCGCGTCGAACAGCGTATCAACGATATGATCGGCGCGTGGCTGGTCACCATTGGCCAGCGTTTGCGCCAGACGATCGCTGGCAAAGAAGCGTTCCCAGAATGCCCGGCGCTGTCCCATGCTCGCAAATGTCTGCTTTACCCGGCCGCGTAGTGACCCGGCGAGTGAGGCCAGTTGGCCTAAATGTTGCGGCAACATGGCTTCCAGCTTTTCACGCATCAGGCGAGCCAGCACCGGCGCGCGTCCGCCGGATGACACGGCAATCATCAGCGGGGAGCGATCGACAATCGACGGCATGATGGCGGTGGCCTCCTGCGGTGCATCCACCAGATTACAGAAGATGCGGCGCAGTTCGGCAGCATCGCCCACCTGTTGATTCACGGCGTCATCGTCGGTGGCGGCAATCACCAGCCAGCAGCCTTCCAGCCATTGCTCTTCAAAGCTGCCGGGGAGTAAATGTAACTTTCCCTGTTCAGCCCACTGTTGAAATACAGGGGAAAAATCCAGTGCGCCGACGTGCAGATCGGCTCCGGCATCCAGCAGCAGGCGCGCTTTGCGTTCTGCCACATCACCGCCGCCGACCAGTAAACAGCGTTTGCCCTGCAGGCGGCAAAACAGCGGAAAATAGTCCATCGCTCATCCTCAAAAAAGCCCGCAATGTGCGGGCTTAGAAACGTTAAACAGATTTAAGCGCAGTGGCTTGTGGCGCCACTTGCGGTCGTTGTGCCTGTGGTGTGGCGTACCAGTATCCGAGGCCCATCAATATCATCCCAGAGAACATGTTACCCAGCGTCACCCACAGCAGATTATGACCGATGCCGCTTAAGGTCAGATCGGCATTATGCTGACCAAACCACGACAGTGCAAAGACCGTCATGTTCGCCACGGAGTGTTCGTAGCCTGAAGCGATAAAGGCCAGCAGGCACCACCAGATGGCAAGGAATTTCGCCGTGCCTTCGGTGCGCACCGCCATCCAGATCGCCAGACATACCAGCCAGTTACACAGTGCGCCCTTGAAGAACAGCGCCATGGCGGGCTGCGTAGTTTTCGCCAACGCGGCACTGTGAATCAGTGCGCCTGCATTGGGCAGCATCGCACCGGCTGCGTAGTAATAGAGCAGGGCGACAAACACCGAGCCAATCAGGTTGCCCAGCCAGGTTTGCGGCAGCACGCACCACATCTGACCCTGGCTGATGGTGCCAGCTTTGACGCCGACGGTGAGGAACATCGTATGGCCGGTAAACAGCTCCGACCCGGCAATGATCACCAGCGTCAGGGCGATACCAAAGGTTGCGCCCATAATCAGCGGACGCCAGGCAGGATCGGCCAGGTTGCCGAGGGTGAAAATCAGAATGATGGCGAGGCCAACGTAAGCGCCCGCCATCGCCGAGCTGATCCAGAAGGCCAGCGGGCTGTGCTGCGCCGTTCGCACAATGCGTGCTGCGTTGTTGGCGCAGGTGTTCAGGGTGTCAGTAAACATAGTGACGTCTCATAAAGTGAAGGAATTCTGTCAGGCGCACACTTCGACCAGGCCCGCAGTGACGCGCACCGGATAGCTCGCCACCGATCGGGATGCATCTTCGAGGCAGACGCCATCGCTCAAGCGGAAGCGTTGTTTTTTCAGCGGGCTGGCAACCCATAGCGTGTGCTGGTGCTCCGCAATCAGGCCACGTGACAGCACGCTGGCCTCGGCGAAAGGATCGATGTTGTTGAGTGCATACAGTTGCTCATCGTCTCGTGGACGGAAGATGGCAATCTGTTGACCTTTCACCAGCGCGCAGACGCCGGTGGCAGGCAGGATTTGCTCGAGTTCACATACTGAGTGCCACTGGCTCATGCGTCGATCTCCTCAATCTGGGTGACCGCAATACGCTCGGCAGGGCGTGCCGGACGATGCTGATCGCGCTGGTTAATGTGCTGCACCAGCGGGTCGCGCTGATCGCTATTGATAAAGGTGCTGAAGTGGATTTGCTGCAGCGGATCGTTCACCGCTGCGGCCCATTCACATTCGACTTTGCCGCGCAGGCGCGTCATCTCACTCTCCAGCTGCGCGTTGAGGCTGAGTTTGTCGTCAACAATCACGCTGCGCAGATAGTCGATACCGCCTTCCATGCTTTCCAGCCACAGCGAGGTGCGCTGCACGCGATCGCCGGTGCGGATATAGAACATCATGAAACGATCGAGGTAGGTGAGCAGGGTATCGCGATCCAGATCCGCTGCCAGCAAGTCGGCGTGGCGCGGCTTCATGCCGCCGTTGCCACACACATACAGGTTCCAGCCTTTCTCCGTGGCGATGATGCCGACGTCTTTGCCCTGTGCCTCAGCACATTCACGTGTACAGCCGGAGACACCAAACTTCATTTTGTGCGGCGTGCGGATGCCTTTGTAACGATTCTCCAGCTCAATGCCGAAGCCCAGACTGTCGCCGACACCGAAACGGCACCAGCTGCTGCCAACGCAGGTTTTCGCCATGCGTAGCGCTTTGGCATACGCCTGACCGGTTTCAAACCCGGCATCAATCAGCAGGGACCAGATGGCGGGCAGATCGTCGCGCTGGGCACCAAACAGGCCAATGCGCTGTGAACCGGTGATTTTTGTGTAGAGATTGTACTGACGGGCCACGGCACCGATGGCCATTAAACCTTCAGGGGTGATTTCACCGCCGGGTGAGCGCGGGATCACCGAGTAGGTGCCATCTTTCTGGATATTGCCGAGGAACAGGTCATTGCTGTCTTGTAGCGGTGCCAGCTGAGGCTTGAGCACATAGTCGTTCCAGCAGGAGGCCAGCAGCGACGCCACAGTGGGTTTACACACCTCACAGCCATAACCCTGACCGTATTTCGCCAGCAACGCATCGAAGGATGCGATCTCTTCAACGCGAATCAGGTGATACAGCTCCTGGCGCGAATAGGGGAAGTGCTCGCACAGGTGATTGTTGACTTCGATACCCTGGCGGCTCAGTTCAGCATTAAGCACCTGGGTGATAAGTGGGATGCAGCCACCGCAGCCAGTGCCGGCGCGGGTTTCGCTTTTGAGCATCGCCACGGTATGGCAACCGCCTTGCACCGCCTTGACGATATCGCCTTTGCTGACATCGAAGCAGGAGCAGATTTGCGCGCTATCCGGCAGGGAATCGACGCCTAATACCGGCTTCTCACCACTGCCTGCAGGTAGAATCAAACCTTCGGGATTCTCAGGCAGCGCGATGTTATTCAGTGCCAGCTGCAGCAGATTGCCGTAATCGCTGGTGTCACCCACCAACACCGCGCCAAGCAGCGTGCGATTGTCTTCACTGACAATCAGGCGCTTGTAGATGTGTTTCTGTTCATCGAGCCACATATAGCTACGCGCACCTGGCGTGCGGCCATGCGCATCGCCAATGCCGCCGACATCCACGCCCAGCAGCTTGAGTTTGGCGCTCATATCCGCGCCAGAGAAGGCATTCTCACGTCCCAGCAACACATCGCTGGCGACCTGTGCCATTTTGTAGCCGGGTGCCACCAGGCCGAAAAGACGGTTCTGCCAGGCGGCACACTCACCAATCGCATAAATCGCGGTATCACTGGTTTGGCAGCGATCGTCAATGGCGACACCACCGCGCTGGCCGAGATCCAGCCCGCACTGTTTCGCCAGTTTGTCTTGTGGGCGAATGCCGGTGGAGAACACAATGAAATCGACATCCAGCGCGCTGCCATCCGCAAATTCCAGCGTCTTACCGCCTTTGGCGTGATGCACAATTTGTTGAGTGTTTTTGCCAGTATGCACTTGCACACCCATCTGCTCGATTTTGCGGCGTAGCTGTTCGCCGCCTTGCACATCCAATTGCTCGGCCATTAACCCCGGCGCAAACTCAATAACATGGGTTTCGATGCCGAGATTTTTTAGTGCTCCTGCGGCTTCCAGGCCGAGTAATCCACCCCCAATCACCGCACCACGTTTAGTGCGGCGCGCACAGGCTTCAATGGCGTTGAGATCTTCGATGGTGCGGTAGACAAAACAGTCGCTACCCTCTGAGCCTTTGATCGGCGGTATCCACGGATAAGAGCCGGTGGCGAATATCAGCGTGTCGTAATGCACCGCGCGACCGGTATTGGAGTGAATCAGTTTTTCGTCGCGGTTGATGGTAATGGCCCGTTCACCGATCAGCAGGTTGACCTGATGTTTTTCATAATAGCCGGGGCGAACCAGCGACAGCTCTTCAGCGGTGTGATGGGAGAAATAGGCGGAAAGGTGGACGCGGTCATAGGCGACGCGCGGTTCTTCACAAAAGACGGTAATAGCGAATTGGCCGGGCTCGGCTTTGTCGATCAGTTCTTCTATAAAGCGGTGGCCCACCATGCCGTTGCCAATAATCACGACACTGTGCTTGCTCATGCTTGCCTCAAAAATTGCGGTATCTGCGCTTACGATAGCGCGCTGCATCAGGCGCTTATTGATGCACATCAAGCGCACAGCTATATACCCATTTCGAGGTATGTAATTGATTTCGAAAGAAATTGATAAGTGGCTTATTTGGTTGGATATTGTGCTGCGTCGGTCGCTATCAGTGCCGCCCCAGCAAACTGAGCAGAGGACGTTTTCGGATGGTGATTTTGGCAGTCCAAAAACCTATGAGGCTGACGGACGGATTTTCGTGCTAGCTTAACTTGTTGCTTTGAAACAGGAGGAAGGCATGGCAAACCGGTCACTAAAGTGGATCAACAACCTGCGTCTGGCGGGCCAGCAGGGTCTGTGGCAGATGGAAATCAACGGCGGCAAAATAATGACATTACGCCCCCAGCCACCGCAAATCACGCAGCAGGATGATGCGCTGGATGCCGAAGGCGGACTGGCAAGTGCCCCTTTTATCGAACCACACATCCATCTCGACACCACCCAAACCGCCGGGCAGCCCGCCTGGAACCAATCTGGTACGCTGTTTGAAGGTATTGAACGCTGGGCCGAACGCAAAGCGCTGCTCAGTCATGAAGATGTGAAGCAACGCGCACAGCAGACGCTGAAGTGGCAAATTGCCAACGGCATTCAGCATGTGCGCACTCACGTTGATGTGTCCGATCCCACACTGACCGCGTTAAAAGCGATGCTGGAAGTGAAAGCGGAAATGGCGCCATGGATCGATATCCAAATCGTGGCGTTTCCGCAAGAGGGGATTCTCTCCTATCCCAACGGTGAAGCCTTGCTGGAAGAGGCGTTGCGACTCGGCGCAGATGTGGTAGGCGCCATTCCGCATTTTGAGTTCACGCGCGAGTACGGTGTGGAATCGCTGCACAAAACCTTCGCGCTCGCCAACCGCTATGACCGTATGGTGGATGTGCACTGTGATGAGATCGATGATGAGCAGTCGCGCTTTGTCGAAACCGTGGCGGCGCTGGCACATCGTGACGGTAATGGCGAACGTGTGACCGCCAGCCACACTACAGCGATGCACTCCTACAACAACGCCTACACCTCGCGCTTATTCCGCTTGCTGAAGCTGTCGAAGATTAATTTTGTCGCCAATCCGCTGGTGAATATTCATCTGCAGGGACGTTTTGACAGCTATCCCAAACGTCGCGGTATCACGCGGGTGAAGGAGTTACTCGACGCCGATATTAACGTCTGTTTTGGTCATGATGATGTGTTTGATCCCTGGTATCCGCTGGGTACGGCCAGCATGCTGCAGGTGCTGCATATGGGATTACATGTTTGCCAGTTGATGGGCTACGAGCAGATCGACAACGGCCTGAGCCTGATCACCACCAACAGCGCGAAAACCATGCAATTGAAGGGTTACGGTCTGGCGGTGGGTGACGATGCCAGCCTGATCATTCTGCCAGCTGAGAGCGGCTTTGATGCGGTGCGCAGACAAGTGCCCGTGCGCTATTCGATCCGTCAGGGAAGCGTGGTGGCGGCAACGCAGCCCGCAAGCAGTGAAATCTATTTAGGTGAGACGGAAGCAGTGACGTTCCGGCGATAATCGCTGCAAAAAAAGAGTGCGCATCACTGCGCACTCTCTTAATACTGCACCAGGCAACAAAGGCGAACCTTTATTACGCCCCTGCATATCACTCTTTATTGCGTCACATGGCCGTGCTGGCGATGTTTAGTCACAAAGCCGAGCAGCACACACATCACAAACACCACGGCATACAGGCCATTGGCGGTAGAGAGCGCTGCATGCGCGCCGCCTTTCGCCACGATCGGGCCGGTGACCACGAAGGTCAGCATGGTGCCGACGGTGCCGCAGGTCAGGATAAAGTTCACCAGCTTCGGCGAAGATACTTTGGTTTGCAGCGAACCGAGCGTGATGATGGTGGTGTAAATGGCGCTGGAGCTGAAGCCGAGAATCATGATGATCCAGTGCAGCATGCTGGCGTCGTTGGTGGTGACAAACCAGTACATTAAACCCGTCGCCAGTGCCGCCAATACCATCAGGATGCGCTGCAGATCGAAGAAGCGCAGCAGGAAGCTGAAGACCCACATGCCGACCATGTACGCGGTCCAGAAGTTACCCACTAATTGACCGGCTGCCGAAATATCCATACCCATCGATTTGGTCGCATACTCTGGCACCCAGGAGATAAAGCCCAGCTGACCGAGGATATAGCATAGCGCCGCAATCGACAGGAACAGCACGCCGATGCCCCATTTCTCTTTCTCGCCACCTTGTACGGCAGCTTCGCTTTTCAGCACAGGGAATTCCACCATCAGCGTCAGGATGAAGATGGCGATGTAAATCACACCGATGCAGGCGTATACCCAGTACCACGGCAGCATGCGAGCCAGCAACACACCGGCGATGATCGGGAAAATGGTACCTGCCATGCTGAAGAAGGAGTCGGTAAACAGCAGACGCGAACCACGCTGACGGCCATCGTACAGATGGGTAATCAGGAAGGTACCGATCGACATGGTGATACCGCTGACCACACCGAGCACAAACATGCACAGCGAGAAGACGCTCAGGTTATGGCTGGTCATCAGGCCCGCCACCGCGAGGATCATCAGTACAAAGCCAAAGATCAGCTGGCGTTTCAACGGCACAATCACCATCAGCCAGGCGTTAAGGAATACCGCCGCCAGGATACCGGCATTCAGGAAAGTGAAGGTGTTGCTCATTTCTGAGATGGGCAACTGGAAATATTGGGCAATATTATCCAGTACCATACCGGTAACGATCACCAGCGCGCCGGTGAGCGCGTAGGAGAAAAAGCTGATCCAGGTAAGGCCAATGCGATTACGGTTTGTCATGTTCTGAACCTGTGAAGCGCCGGGATTGGCAAAAAGTGTCATGAATTGTAAATGCAACTGTGATCTTAATAAACAACGAGTGTAACGAGCGCGAAATATTTCATTAATAGTGTGATTTTGGTCACGCAAATGATTGCGCGCCCCAAAAAGTATGACAATCGCAACATCAGCGTAAATATCGGTAAAACGCTGGCTCTTGTATAACTTGCTCTTTACAATCGATCTCGTTTTTGAGCTTGCACTCCATGGTAAGGAATCTTTCATGTTTAAACGTACTTTGACAGCGGCAGTCGCCCTGTTAGCGCTCTCTTCTGTATCCGCTACCGCTCTGGCAGCCAAAGGGGATACTCATGTGCTGCTCACCACCTCTGCGGGCAATATCGAACTCGAACTGAATAACCAGAAAGCCCCGGTCTCGGTGAAAAACTTTGTCGACTACGTCAACAACGGTTTTTATAACAACACCATCTTCCACCGCGTGATTCCTGGTTTCATGGTTCAGGGCGGCGGTTTCACCACGGATATGCAGCAGAAGCAGACCGTGGCACCGATCAAGAATGAAGCCGATAACGGTTTGCGTAACCTGCGTGGCACCATCTCGATGGCGCGTACTGCAGATAAAGATAGCGCCACCAGCCAGTTCTTCCTCAACGTCGCGGATAACGCCTTCCTCGATCACGGCCAACGTGACTTCGGGTATGCGGTATTTGGTAAAGTTGTGAAAGGTCAGGATGTGATCGACAAGATTGCTCAGGTGCCTACCAAAGATGTCGGCCCGTACCAAAATGTGCCGTCAAAACCGATTGTTATCCTGTCTGCTAAAGTCCTGCCTTAATGATTTAACGCGCCGCTGCTCGCTGGCGCGTTCTGCTGCTCTCCGGCAAAGCTAAAATTTGCTCTTATACTTAGGGCAAATTGCTTGTCGGAGGCGCAATGACCAGCCAACTCACCGAAAAACAGAAAGCCACCCTGTGGCAACAGCGCCGCATGGCCAATTATCAGGCCAGCTGCCGTCTTGCCGGTTACGTACTCAGCGATATCACGGCTGAGCAACATGAAGATCGACTTGAGTCACTGAGGAGGCAATATGGCGGATAACAGTCTGGCTGTGCGCGACCCTTACGTCTGGCACAACGACACGGTGCTGAAAAATCGTCTCGATATTCATGATGAAGCGCAACTGCGTAAAGCGGAGTTGGCGTTTAGCGCGGCACGTCTGGCGACACTGGAACTCGGCCCGAGCAGCACCGGTATGCCGTGGTTGTGCCATATTCACCGCACGCTGTTTCAGGATCTCTACAGCTGGGCGGGGGAGCTGCGCAGCATTGATATCTGGCGCGACGAAACACCCTATTGCCATTGCGAATACATCGAGAAAGAGGGTAATGCGCTGATGAGCGCGCTGGAAGATGAGCAACAGCTGACAAACCTGACGCAGGATGAGTTTGTCGCGCGGCTTGCGCATTATTACTGTGAGATCTTCGTATTGCATCCGTTCCGCGCGGGCAATGGCCGCACGCAGCGCATTTTCTTCGAACAGCTGGCGCTGCATGCCGGCTACCTGCTGACGTGGGACAAACTGGAGCGAGAGACTTGGCGTACCGCGTTGTTTAACGGTGTATCGGGGGATTTAGCACCGCTAACGGCGCAGTTTGCGAAAGTGGTGAGCCCTGCACGCTAAAATGCGTAGAATAGCGGCGGTTTGACTGGCCTGAGGGCACTATGCTGCTGTTAATTGATAACTACGACTCCTTCACCTGGAATCTCTACCAGTACTTCTGTGAGCTGGGCGCAGAAGTGCGCGTGGTGCGTAACGATGCCATCACGCTTGCGGAGATGGAGACGCTGCCACTCACCCATTTGGTGATTTCCCCCGGCCCCTGTACGCCGGATCAGTCCGGTGTTTCTCTTGACGCCATCCGCCATTTTGCCGGACGCTTGCCGATTCTCGGTGTCTGCCTCGGCCATCAGGCGATTGCGCAAGCCTACGGTGCACAGGTCGTGCGTGCACGTCAGGTGATGCATGGCAAAACCTCTGTTATCCAGCACACTCATCAAGGCGTATTTCGCGACCTTAATAATCCGCTCACCGTCACGCGCTATCATTCACTGATTGTGGCGCGCGATACGCTGCCCGCAGAATTCGAAGTGACAGCCTGGAGCCTGCGTGATGGCGAGCCCGATGAGATCATGGGCTTCCGCCACCGCACTTTGCCGCTGGAAGGGGTGCAGTTCCATCCTGAGAGTATCCTCAGCGAGCAGGGCCATCAGCTATTGGCTAATTTCCTCAACGCGTAACTTATGTTTGCCTTCGTGTGATTTTTTATGCATATTTTGTGATTATAATTTCACTTCAGCTCAATAAATAACCCAATGAGGTCGGCAATGGCAGCGGAAAAACTAGCGGTAACCCGGGAAACGTTCGATAACGTGATTTTGCCTGTTTATGCACCAGCGCAGTTCGTGCCGGTTAAAGGCAAGGGCAGCCGAGTCTGGGATCAGCAGGGCAGAGAGTATATCGACTTCTCCGGCGGCATCGCGGTGACTGCTTTGGGCCATTGCCATCCGGCGCTGGTGGAAACGCTGAAAACGCAGGGCGAAACCTTGTGGCATACCAGCAACGTGTTCACCAATGAACCGGCGCTGCGTCTGGCTAGTAAACTGATTGCCGCGACCTTTGCCGATCGCGTGTTCTTTGGTAACTCCGGCGCGGAAGCCAACGAAGCTGCTTTCAAGCTGGCACGCTATTACGCCTGCAAAAAACACAGCCCGTTTAAAAGCAAAATCATTGCCTTCCACAATGCGTTCCACGGACGTACCTTGTTTACCGTTTCCGTCGGCGGCCAGCCGAAATACTCCGATGGCTTTGGTCCCAAACCGGCGGATATCGTGCATGTGCCGTTTAACGATCTGGATGCGGTGAAAGCGGTGATTGATGATCATACCTGCGCCATTGTCGTCGAGCCGATTCAGGGCGAAGGTGGCGTGGTGGCGGCGACGCAGGAATTTATGCAGGGCCTGCGTGCACTGTGTGATGAGCACAACGCGCTGCTGGTGCTGGATGAAGTGCAGAGCGGCATGGGTCGTAGCGGTAAGCTGTTCAGCTACGAACATTACGGCATCAAGCCAGACATCATCACCACCGCGAAAGCGCTGGGCGGCGGATTCCCGGTGAGCGCGATGCTGACCACCAATGAAATCGCTTCAGTGATGGCGCCCGGCGTGCACGGCACCACCTACGGCGGCAATCCGCTGGCCTGTGCGATTGCCGAAACCGCACTGGACATCATCAACACCCCTGAAGTGCTGGGTGGTGTGGAAGCCCGTCGTCAGCAGTTCGTTGAAGCGCTGCAGGCGATCGACAGCAAATACGATCTGTTCAGTGAGATTCGGGGCAAAGGTTTGCTGATTGGGGCAGCGCTGAAACCGCAGCACGCCAGCAAGGCGCGCGACATTCTCAACGCATCAGCCGCAGAAGGATTGATGATCCTGACCGCCGGCACCGATGTGATTCGTTTCGTGCCGTCATTGGTGATCGAACCGACCGATATCGAAGAAGGCATGGCGCGTTTCGCCAAAGCCATTGAGAAAGTGCTGGCTGCCTGATTAGCTTTTCGGGCGCAGTACTTTGAGCCAGCTGCCATGATGTGGCCGCTGGCTCCACGCCATTGAAGAGATGGTGTGCATGACGTTCAGATGTTGCAGAATCCGCTTCACATGCTGTTCCACAATCGTCACCGGCCCCTCATTCAGATTCTCCGGCGCTTCCAGAATATTGCTGTCATTGCCTGGTCCGTCATAGGCTAGTCGCTGCTGACAGCGCTGCAGCGCAATTTCACAGGATTGCAGATAACGCTCCGCCAGTTTGGGCGTCAGCATGGTGTGCTCACGCGCCAGAATCGTCATTGCGTTGAGATGCTCAACGATAAACTGACTGTGCGTCACCCACATGCGCATATCTTTCAGGTACTGCGCATTAAAGCCCGGCTCGCTGGATGCCTGATTCAGGGAGTTAAACAGCGCATTGTGCGCCTGATTAACCTTCATGCGTTGATACGCCAGCTTTTCGGGGGATTGCTCCGGCCCCAGCAGCATTCTTAGCGCTTCCTGATAGGCATCCAGTGCATCATGTGCGTTGCTGCGCAGCAAGCCACTCTGCCACTGCGGCCATAGCCAAATCATGCCGGCAAAGGCGATCAGGCAGCCCATCAGTGTGTCCATCATGCGCGGTAACAGGAACTGCGCGCCGTTCAGCGACAGCAGCTGCAGCGAATACACTGCCGTCACGGTAAAGCCAATCATCGACCAGCCGTAATACTTGCGCGTCACCAGATAGCTGGCGAGGGTGATGGCCAGCATAAACAGCAAGGTGATCGATTCGGGCACCGCCAGCTGCAGCGAACCGGCCGCGATCAGCAATCCGGCAAAGGTGCCCAACGCACGGTGCTGAATGCGTACCCGTGTGGCGCTGTAGCCATTCTGGCTGACGAACATAATGGTCATCAGAATCCAGTAGGGCTTGGGAATATTGAAGAACAGCGCCAGCGCACTGCCAAACATCAGCATCACCGAGATACGCGCGGCGGTGCGCAATGCGGCGGATTTCAGCGACAGATAGCTGCGCAGCGCCGGAAACAGCGGCAAACGGCGCTGGCGATCGGCCATCAGGTCACGGGTGTACAACGGCTTCTGGGTGCGCAGCACGCGAGCGATACGGCTGAAGTGGTAATAGCAGAAGTTACCCACCGGATTATCGGGGTTTTGACGCGCAATCTTCTCCAGCGCACCGAGCTGCTTCTCCATGTGAAAACGATCGGGCAACTGATGATAGAGAATGGCATCGGCCAGCAGACGCAGGCGCGCAGAGATAGTTTTCGCATTCCAGCGGATCACCGCTTCGGCGTGACTCTGTTCCACCAGCTTCTGCACCTCTTCCGGCTGGTGCAGGCTCACCGAGATGTGTTCCTGCAAATCCAGCGCCACCTGGAACGCGCGCGTCAGGCGTTTGTGGCTGTTATCACGACTGGCCGACAGCATATGCATTTGCTGATAACAGGTGGTGATCAGATCAACGGCTTTTTGCTGGCGTGCCAGCAGCGGTGGTAATGCCTTTTCCGGATCGGTGAGCTGCGTCAGCAGGGTATATTTGGCATCGCAGTAATCCGCCAATTCCCGATACAGCAGGCTAAGGGTTTCACGCATCGGCTGCTCTTTCCACAGCCAGAACCAGAACCAGTTAAACAGGCCGTACCATAGCGTGCCACCGATATACAGTAGCGGCGGCACCCACATGGGCATGCGTCCAACCAGGCTGAGGCTAAAGATGGCGGCAATCAGTGTGGCGGGCAGCAAGCGACCGTGCAGTGGGCTGATTTCGCCGGTCACGCCTATCAGCAGCGGCAGCACGAATAGGATCAGCGGTAAAGGAATCGCGTCACTGGTGAGAAATTGGATCAAAAAGCTGGCGGTGGCAAACAGGGAGCCGCCGACAATCAGGCGTTTGAAGAAGCGTTTATGCGGGGTATCGAGACCCGCCATGTTGCAGCAGGCAGGCACTAAGGAGAACAGCAGGCCTTTTTGCAGATCGCCAAACAGCCAGCCAAGAGCCACAGGCAGGCACAGCACCAGCGTTTGCCGCAGTGCGTAGTTGACCTCAGGATGATAGATGATTCGGCGCCACATCAGCTCATCGCAAACAAAAACGGCGCGATGTTGCCATCACGCCGTGGGTGATAAGAAATTAGCGGGTGCCGTAGACGACGATGGTTTTACCGTGTGCGGAGATCAGGTTCTGATCTTCCAGCATTTTCAGGATACGACCCACGGTTTCGCGTGAGCAACCCACGATTTGACCAATCTCCTGACGGGTGATTTTGATTTGCATCCCGTCCGGGTGAGTCATCGCATCTGGTTGTTTAGCCAGATTAAGCAGCGTTTGCGCGATACGGCCCGTCACATCGAGGAAGGCAAGGTTGCCCACTTTTTCGGAGGTGACTTGCAGACGACGCGCCATTTGCGACGAGAGTCGCATTAAAATATCCGGGTTTACCTGAATCAGCTGACGGAATTTTTTGTAGGAAATTTCAGCCACTTCGCAGGCACTTTTCGCACGTACCCAGGCACTACGTTCCTGACCTTCTTCAAACAGGCCGAGTTCGCCGATGAAATCTCCCTGATTGAGGTAGGAGAGGATCATCTCTTTGCCTTCTTCATCTTTGATCAGTACCGCGACGGAACCTTTCACGATGTAGTACAGCGTTTCCGCTTTCTCACCCTGATGGATGAGTGTGCTTTTGGACGGATATTTGTGAATATGGCAATGGGACAGGAACCATTCGAGTGTAGGGTCTGTTTGCGGTTTGCCGAGAACCATTCGCTATTATCCTCTGTTGTAATCGTGCCCAAAATACAGGGGGCAGTTTTCCCTGTCAGGCGGTGTAATCGTAGAGCGCTTCCAGTAAAGGAAAATTATTTCCGGGTGATTCTTAAGCTACGCTTTTGATTCTTCCCGCCTTCGTCTGTTATGACGAAAATATTTTCAGCACTGTTTGTAGCACAGCTTTTGCAAGCTGTCTTCTGTTGTCTCGCTTCAGCAAAGGGCAGATGTGTCTGGATTGCTGTTTATCAAGTGAAAGCGTACTCTGGCGGCAAAACCGCCACTTCAGGAGAAAGAATAATGCAGGCACGAGTGAAATGGGTGGAAGGGCTGACCTTTCTCGGAGAATCCTCATCAGGCCATCAGGTATTAATGGACGGTAACTCGGGCGACAAAGCGCCGAGCCCGATGGAGATGGTTTTGATGGCAGCTGGCGGCTGTAGCGCGATTGACGTGGTGTCGATCCTGCAAAAGGGTCGAAATGACGTGGCTGACTGCGAGGTGAAACTCACCTCCGAGCGCCGTGAAGAAGCGCCACGTATTTTCACGCAAATCAACCTGCATTTTATCGTTAGCGGCAAGGCGCTAAGCGATAAAGCGGTCGCGCGGGCTGTCGATCTGTCGGCGGAGAAGTATTGCTCGGTGGCGATCATGCTCGGCAATAGTGTGAAAATGACGCACAGTTACGAAGTGATTGAGCGATAGCATCAGCGGGCGGCCAAACGGCCGCCGCTACAGAATTTCTGGATTATTCAATCCGTTTACCTTCAATCAGCCGCTGCACCAGTGGCGTCATGATTAACTCCATCGCCAGACCCATTTTACCGCCCGGCACCACCAACGTGTTCATATGTGAAATGAACGAGCCCTGGATCATCGCCAGCAGATAAGGGTAAGCAATGCCTTCCAGTCCACGGAAGTGAATCACCACAAAACTTTCATCGAGCGAAGGGATTTCACGTGCGGCAAACGGGTTGGAGGTGTCAACGGTCGGCACGCGCTGGAAGTTGATATGGGTGCGTGAGAACTGCGGCGTGATGAAGTTGATGTAATCCTCCATCGAACGCACCACCGAATCCATCACCGCTTCGCGCGAATGGCCTCGCTCGCCGGTGTCGCGCACCAGCTTTTGAATCCACTCCAGGTTGACGATCGGCACCACACCGACCAACAGATCGACATGCTCCGCCACGTTCTGCTGCTGCGTGACGACGCCGCCATGCAGTCCTTCATAGAACAACACATCGGTGTTTTCCGGCAACGGCTGCCAGGGCGTGAAGGTGCCGGGCACCTGATTCCAGGGCACAGCTTCATCATAGGTGTGCAGATATTTGCGCGATTCACCTAACCCGGTTTGTCCGTAATGCTTGAAGGTGTGTTCTAACAGACCGAAGTCGTTGGCTTCCGGGCCGAAATAGCTGATATGGCGGCCCAGATCGCGCGCTTTACGGATCGCCATGTCCATTTCGGGACGGGTATAGCGATGGAAGCTGTCACCTTCCAGCTCCGCAGCGTGCAAATCCAGCTGCTGAAATATTTTACGGAAGGCAACGCTGGTGGTGGTAGTACCGGCACCGCTTGAACCGGTCACGGCAATGATTGGATGCCTGGCTGACATAACAGAACTCCCTGTGAGGTCGGGCGATGAGCATTGTTACCACGAATTATCGTGCGGTGCATTAACCGCGAAATTCGCCTTTCGGCATAATGTTGACGGATTCATGCAGTTCCGACCACACCAGAACGACGTCCCCGCGTTCCAGCTGGCGGCGCACGTCGGCCACTTTCTGTTCCAGGCTGCGCTCCTGCTCACCGTAGTCGGTGCCTTCGCGCAGCACGAAGGTTTCAATCAGGTTTTCAAGCGTTGCGACTTCAAGTTCTTGCCAGGGAATAATCACGATCACACATCCAGATAAGTTGAGAGCCAGTCAGGCACACGTTGTTCCAGCCACATTTTTGGCTTCATTAACGTACCGCCGACAAAGCCAACGTGACCGCCTTTTTGCGTCAGCTGATATTCAATCGAAGGCGACAGTTGCTCCGGCTGCGGGATCACCGCATCAGTCATAAAGGGATCGTCTTTAGCATGGATGATCAGCAACGGTTTGCGCACGCCCGTGAGCAAGGGCATGGCGCTGGCACGTTGATAATAGTCGTTGGCATCCAGAAAACCGTGCGCGCGGGCGGTAATCGCATCATCAAACTCACGAATACGGCGGAATGCCCGCAGCTGGCTCAGTTCAACGGGCAACGTGCCGGGCCAGGCCAACAGTTTGCGCGTGGCATTCTGTTTCAGCTTGGTCAGCAAATAGTGCTGATAGAAACGAGAGAAGCCGGCATCGAGCTTTTCGCTGCAGGGTTCGAGCGCAAAGGGAGCCGAAATCGCGACGGCTGCATCCACAGGCACATCATTTCCCTGCATGCCCAATAAATAGGCCAGCATATTGCCACCGAGTGAAACGCCCACTGCTGCAGTAGGCACCGTGCCCCATTCGCGCTGTAGCCAGTGCAGGAAATAAGTCGCGTCTTCGGTTTCACCGGAATGATAGATGCGCTCCAGGCGATTCGGCTCGCCGCTGCAGCCACGAAAGTGCATCACCACCGCCAGCCATCCACGTGCCTGGCACGCTTGCATCAGGCCATGAGCATATGGGCTACGGAAGCTGCCTTCCAGGCCATGGAACATCACCATACGCGGCTTGTGGCGTGCCTGTGCCGGGTCTTCGCTCCACGCGAGATCGACAAAATCGCCGTCCGGCAGGTCAAGTCGCTGCCAGTGCGGGCGCAAGGTTACGCGCCGACGCAGTATGCGCGGCAGCAGTGTTTGCAGATGCGCGTTACTGAATCCGCGCAGCGGTGTAAATCGCTCGCCGTTCAGGCGATCAAAATAGCTTGGGTAAAGGCTTGTCTGATGCATAACTCGCTGATAGCTTCGATGGGTTGTCCGCTTTACTGGGTGAGGAGCACCCGAATATACATGGAACTGAGTCTTTTTTTATCAATGTTAGGTTTTCTTTGGGTCGCTGCCATCACGCCAGGGCCCAATAATATGTTACTTACCGCCTCAGGTGCTAATTTTGGCTTCCTGCGCACCATCCCGCTGCTCATTGGTATCATGATTGGTATGCAAGTCATGTTGCTGATGGTGGCATTTGGCATCGGCGGCTTGATCCTACTTTATCCTTCGCTGCATCTGGTGCTGAAGATTGCCGGTAGCCTCTACCTGCTGTGGCTGGCGTGGAAAATCGCCACCGCCGAGTACGAGAAGCTGGAAACCGAAGACGCGACGGTGAAACAGATGCCGTTCTGGCAGGGTGGCCTGTTACAGCTGATCAACCCGAAAGCCTGGTTGATGGCGTTGGGTGCGGTGGCCAGCTTTAGCCTTGCGGGTGACGCCTATCTGCATTCGGTGATTGCCATCAGTATCGGCATGGCGCTGGTCAACGTGGTCTCCGGTGTTATCTGGATGGGATTTGGTTCCATGATTGGCCGTTTTCTGCGCAGTCCGCGCGCGTGGAAAATCTTCAATCTGGCGATGGGTGCGCTGACGGCAGCCTGTGTACTGCTAATCTGGCGTTAAGTTAACTGGAGGCGCGTTCAACGCGCTTCCAGGGTAACACTTCACGCACCACTTCACTGTGCGGCTGGCGGATGCGGTTTAGTAACAGCTGAACACTGCGTGCGCCCAGCCGATTCATTGGTTGTTCGATGGTGGTCAGTGGCGGATTGAGGCTGCTGGTGAAAGGAATGCCATCGAATCCTACTACCGCCAAATCCTCTGGTACCCGTAATCCCGCTTCAAGCGCTGCATGGATCACGCCAACCGCCAGCACATCAGAAACGGCAAACACGGCGTCTGGTCGCTCCGGTAGCGCCAGCAGTACACGCAGTGCAGCACTGCCCGCTTCACACGAAATGTTTTCCGCGTAAGCCACGCCACCCCAACTCAGTTCCAGCTGCTCCAGCGCTTCGCGATAACCCCTTTCACGCTGATGCGAATAGAGATAGCGCATATCACAATTCACCAGCGCGATGCGGCGGCGGCCTTTGCTGGCCAGATAACGCACGGTTTCAAATGCGGCTTCTTTATTATCAATGGTGACGCTGGAGGCCGGGATCGATGGATCATATTCCGCACACTGCACCCAGGGCGCGTCGCCAATCATGGCTTTCAATTCCTGCAAACAGGCGGCGGCATCCATGGTGATGACGCCATCCACCACTTTGCCGCTCAGCAGCGCCAGATAGGCAGCTTCGCGTGGCAGTTGCGAAGCCGAATTGCACAACAGGATGTGATAACCCTGTGCTTCGGCTTCAGCTTCAATGCCTTGCACCACGCGTGAGCAGAAGGGATTAGTGATGTCTGAAATTAACACCAGCAACATATGACTCTGGGCAGTACGCAGCTGGCGGGCCAGCAGATTGGGCTGATAGTCACAGTGATTGATGGCAGCCAACACCTTTTCTCGCGTATCTGTACGCACGCCGGGATGCTGGTTCAACACCCGAGAAACCGTGGCTTTAGACACGCCAGCAAGACGGGCAACTTTCTCAATCGACATGGATTTCAGTACCGCCAGTAGAGGTGAAAAATCAGAAGCCTATCAATAGCACAGACGTTATGTGAGCGTGTGACATATTTCCGTCTTTACGCCTTCTTTGCATTTGCGCATTTCGCATAGCCTTGCCCGATGTTGATCTAAGAACGGATTTTCATTAGGGATAATTTTTAATTCCTTTATGAAATTACCGCCGCTGGAGAAACTGCCGTCACGACATAACATTGGGGTGAATGATGATGGCAGTGAAAAAAACAATAACAGCAGTGGCGGCAGCATTGGCCCTGATGGCTTTTCAGGCGCAGGCGGTGAATGTCACTGTGGCGTATCAAACCTCGGCGGAACCGGCCAAAGTGGCGCAGGCCGACAACACCTTTGCTAAAGAGAGCGGCGCGACTGTTGACTGGCGCAAGTTCGACAGTGGTGCCAGCGTACTGCGCGCGTTGGCTTCTGGCGATGTGCAGATCGGCAATATTGGTTCCAGCCCGCTGGCGGTCGCCGCGACCCAGCAACTGCCTATCGAGGCTTTCCTGCTGGCCTCACAGCTCGGAAATTCCGAAGCGCTGGTGGTGAAGAAATCCATCACCAACCCGAAAGATCTGATCGGCAAACGTATCGCAGTGCCTTTCATCTCCACCACCCATTACAGCCTGCTGTCTGCGCTCAAGCATTGGGGCATTAAGCCTTCGCAGGTTCAGTTAGTGAACCTGCAGCCGCCTGCCATTATCGCGGCGTGGAAACGCGGCGATATCGATGGGGCTTACGTCTGGTCACCGGCGGTTAACGAGCTGGAAAAAGATGGCACGGTGCTGACCGATTCTTCTCAGGTGGGCAAATGGGGTTCACCGACGCTGGATGTGTGGGTAGTGCGCAAAGATTTCGCCCAGCAGCATCCGGAGATCGTCACCGCCTTTGCCCGCAGCGCGATTGAGGCACAGCAGTCCTACATCACCAATCCAGAGCAGTGGCTCAAGCAGCCCGATAACCTTAGCAAGCTGTCGCGTTTGAGTGGCGTACCCGAAGCGGATGTACCGGTACTGGTGAAAGGGAACACCTACCTGACCGCACAGCAGCAGGTGGAACAACTGGGTAAACCGGTGAACAAAGCGATCGTTGATACCGCACACTTCCTGAAAGAGCAGGGCAAAGTGCCGGATGCCGCTAACGATTACAGCAGCTACGTCACCACGCGCTTTGTTGCGCCTTTAACGAAGTAACGGAGGCCGTATGCTCAGCATCACCAACCTGAATGCACGTTACGCCGGACAACCCGCGCTGCAGGATATCAACCTGCAGCTGGACCAACGCGACCTGCTGGTGGTGCTGGGACCGTCCGGCTGTGGCAAAACCACCTTACTGAATTTGATTGCCGGTTTCCTGCCGCTGGAGTCAGGCAGCATCACGCTGGATGGCAAAGCGGTGAAGGGACCGGGGGCGGAACGCGGCGTGGTGTTTCAGAACGAAGGGTTACTGCCGTGGCGTAACGTGATCGATAACGTGGCGTTTGGTTTGCAGCTGGCGGGAATGGAGAAGGCCGAACGCCACGCCATCGCCCGCCGCTTGATCCGCAAAGTCGGGCTGGAAGGGGCGGAAAAGCGTTTTATCTGGCAGCTCTCTGGGGGTCAACGTCAGCGCGTGGGGATTGCGCGTGCGCTGGCGGCTGATCCTCAGTTGCTGCTGTTAGATGAACCCTTTGGCGCGCTGGATGCCTTCACCCGTGAACAGATGCAAACCCTGCTGCTGACGCTATGGCGGGATACCGGCAAACAGATTTTGCTGATTACCCACGACATCGAAGAAGCGGTGTTTCTTGCCAGCGAGCTGGTGCTGCTATCGCCGGGACCAGGCCGCGTGGTGGAGCGCATCAAACTCGACTTTGGTCAGCGTTTTGCCGCCGGTGAGCCGTGCCGCAGCATCAAATCCGACCCGGCTTTTATCGAACGCCGTGCATACGTGTTGAACCAGGTCTTTTCCCAGCGGGAGGCGTTTATATGAGCGCGGTGATTGATGAGAAAACCCAGGCACGCCGACGCACGCTGCGCTGGCCCTTTTCCCCACAGTTTTCCCTGAGCTTGCTGAGTGTAGCCGTGCTGCTGCTGGTGTGGTGGGGCGTGACGGCACTGGGTTTGGTAGCGCCGCTGTTTCTGCCGCCGCCTCAGCAGGTGCTGAAAAAGTTACTGCTGATCGCCAGCCCGCAAGGCTTTATGGATGCGACCTTATGGCAGCATTTGGGTGCCAGCCTGGCACGCATGCTGGTGGCGCTGTTCTTCGCGGCGCTGATTGGCATCCCGGTGGGGATTGCGATGGGCCTGAGCCCGGCGATTCGTGGGCTGCTCGACCCGTTAATTGAACTCTATCGTCCGGTGCCGCCGCTGGCCTATTTGCCGCTGATGGTGATTTGGTTTGGTATCGGCGAAACCTCGAAAATCTTACTGATCTATCTGGCAATCTTCGCGCCTGTCACGCTCTCGACGCTGGCAGGGGTGAAAAATGCTCAGCAGGTACGGGTTCGCGCGGCACAGGCTCTAGGCGCTTCGCGCTGGCAACTGCTGCGCTTTGTCATCCTGCCGGGCGCGCTGCCGGAAATTCTCACCGGTTTACGTATTGGTCTTGGCGTGGGTTGGTCGACGCTGGTGGCCGCTGAACTGATCGCCGCCACGCGAGGTCTCGGCTTTATGGTGCAGTCGGCGGGTGAATTCCTTGCCACCGATGTGGTGCTGGCCGGTATCGCGGTGATTGCCTTGATTGCCTTTAGTTTAGAACTGGGTCTGCGCGCTTTGCAGCGACGCCTGACACCCTGGAATGGAGAACAGCAATGAACGAACGTGTCACCTTTACCGCGCTGGGCCCGTATATCGGTGCGCAGGTCAGCGACCTCGATCTCAGCCGCCCGTTAAGCGACGCGCAGTTTGAGCAGCTTTATCATGGTCTGCTGCGCCATCAGGTGCTGTTCCTGCGTAATCAGGTGATCACGCCGGAACAGCATCGTGCACTGGCGATTCGCTTCGGCGATCTGCACATCCATCCGGTGTATCCGCATGCTGAGGGCGTGGAAGAAATTATCGTGCTGGACACCCATCAGGATAATCCGCCAGATAATGATAACTGGCACACCGATGTCACTTTTATCGAGACGCCACCGGCGATTGCGATTTTAGCGTCGAAGCTGCTGCCGGAGAGCGGAGGCGATACGCTGTGGTCAACCGGCATTGCGGCCTATGAAGCGCTGTCAGAGCCGTTTAAGCAACTACTGAGCGGCTTGCAGGCGGAGCACGATTTTAAGAAGTCGTTCCAGGAATATAAGTACCGTAAGACGGAAGAAGAGCATCAGCGCTGGCAGCAGGCGGTAGCCAAACATCCCCCGGTGCAGCATCCGGTGATTCGTACCCATCCGGTGAGCGGGCGCAAGGCACTGTTCGTCAATGAAGGCTTCACCACGCGGTTACTGGGATTGAGCGAGAAGGAGAGTGAGGCGCTGCTGAATTTCCTGTTCTGGCACACGGCGAAGCCGGAGTTTCAGGTGCGCTGGCGCTGGCAGGAGAATGATGTGGCTATCTGGGATAACCGCGTGACGCAACATTATGCGAATGCCGATTATTATCCGGCGCGGCGAGTGATGCATCGGGCGACGGTGTTAGGGGATGTTCCGTTTTAACCCAGTATTGACGGAATAAGGAGATGTTCGGCAGGCACGTTTCGTAGCGGCGCGATTTATCGCGCGAGGTGTGACACGGCGCGCAATGAATTGTGCCGCTACGAATGTGCATTGTTCAACTCGCCAGCATCTGCTCCAGCTGTTCTTGCGCATCCAGCCATGCCATTTCAACATCTTCCAGCGCGGACTTGCTTTCGGCCTGACGTTGCAGTGCCGAGGTGAGATCCGCTTTACGGCTCTGGTCGTAAATCGCGCTGTCTGAAAGTTGTGCTTCCGCTTCGCTGAGCTGGCTTTGCCACTTCGCCATCTGCTTTTCCAGCTTCTCAATCTCTTTACGCAGTGGTTGCGTTTGCGAGCGCAACTCCGCATCACGGCGCTTCTGATCTTTACGTGACTGGGCGCTGTTAGCGTTATCCTGCTTTGGCGTTGCATCCTGCTGGGCCTGCTGCTTTTGCAGATCGCTCAGCCACTGCTGGTAATCATCCAGATCGCCTTCAAACACATCGACTTTGCGGTCGTGCACCAGATAGAGGTCATCGGTAGTTGAACGCAGTAAATGGCGGTCATGCGACACCACCACCAGTGCGCCTTCGAAATCAATCAACGCTTCGGTCAGTGCCTGGCGCATATCGAGATCGAGGTGGTTCGTCGGTTCATCCAGCAGCAGCAGGTTAGGGCGCTGCCATACGATCAGCGCCAGCACCAGTCGCGCTTTTTCACCGCCTGAGAAGCGCTCGGTGATTTCACTGACTTTGTCGCCCTGGAAGCCGAAGCCGCCCAGATAATCACGTAGCTGCTGTTCCAGCGTTTGCGGCGCGATGCGGGCCAGATGCTGCAGCGGCGATTCGTCAGCGCGCAGATATTCCAGCTGATGCTGGGCGAAGTAACCAAGCTTGATGCCTTTTGCCAGGCCGACTTTGCCATCCAGCGCTTCAATCTCACCGGCCAGCAATTTGATCAGCGTTGATTTACCCGCGCCGTTACGGCCGAGTAGACCGATGCGTGAACCCGGCACCAGATTGAGTTTGATGGCATCAAGAATGATACGCTCACCATAACCCGCCGTGACTTTCTCCATTTTCAGTAATGGATTCGGCAGGCTTTCTGGCGCGCGGAAGCTGAAACTAAACGGGTTATCGACATGAGCGGGCGCAATCAGCTCCATGCGCTCCAGCATCTTGATACGGCTCTGCGCCTGTTTGGCCTTAGTGGCCTGAGCGCGGAAGCGATCGATGTACTTTTGCAGGTGCTGTACTTTTTCCTGCTGGCTCTGGAACAGTGCCTGCTGTTGCGCCAGTTTGGCTACGCGCTGGCGTTCGAACGAGCTGTAGTTACCGGTGTATTCATACATCGTTTGCTGTTCGATATGGATAATCTTATCCACCACCGGATCGAGGAAGTCTCGGTCGTGCGAAATCAGGATCAGCGTGCCTTCATAGCTTTTCAGCCAGCGCTCCAGCCAAATCACCGCATCGAGATCTAAGTGGTTGGTGGGTTCATCCAGCAGCAGCAGATCAGAACGACACACCAGCGCCTGCGCAAGGTTAAGGCGCATACGCCAGCCACCGGAGAAATCGCTCACCGGCCGCATTAATTGTTCCTGGCTAAAGCCCAATCCGTGCAGCAGGCTGGAGGCGCGCGCATGTATGCTCCATGCCTGAATCGCATCCAGCTTGCCGTGCAGCAGCGCAATGGCGTTGCCGTCGTCTTTTTCGTTCGCTGCGGCTAATTCAGATTCGAGCTGACGATATTCGCGGTCGCCGTCGATAACATATTCCAGCGCGGCTTTACTGAGCGCCGGGGTTTCCTGATTCACCCACGCGAGTGCCCAGCTGCTGGGAAAGGTGAAGTTGCCTGCATCACTGCTGATTTCGCCCTTCAGCAGCGACAGCAGCGTGGATTTTCCACAGCCGTTTTTGCCCACCAGACCGACTTTTTGGCCGGGATTAATGGTGGCTGTTGCGTTATCCAGCAGCACGTTGGTGCCGCGGCGTATTTGTAATGCGGAAAATACAATCATAAGCGCCGTATCGTCAGAATATGTTAATTTATCGGCAACATAATTCAATAATGGTTAGTTGCGTCGAGCATGGTAGCGGAATTCCGCTGCGGTGACGACGCTTTGGAGGGGAACGATGTCGCAGCCACCCAAAATATTGCTGCTTTACGCCCATCCGGAAACTCAGGATTCGATTGCTAATCGGGTTTTGCTGCAGTCGGCTATGGAACTGGACCACGTCACGGTGCACGATTTATACGCCCACTATCCGGACTTTTTTATTGATATTCACTATGAGCAGCAGTTGCTGCTTGAACATCAGATCGTGGTTTTCCAGCATCCGCTTTACACCTACAGCTGCCCGGCGCTTCTGAAAGAGTGGCTGGATCGTGTGCTGTCGCGTGGATTCGCCAGTGGTGTGGATGGTAATGCGTTGGAAGGAAAGTACTGGCGCAGCGTCGTGACCACCGGAGAGCCGGAAACGGCTTATCACCACAGTGGCCTGAATCGCTATCCGATGAGCGATATCATGCGTCCGTTTGAGCTGACAGCGCAAATGTGTCGCATGCACTGGATGACGCCGATGGTGATCCATTGGGCACGTCGCCAAACGCCAGAAGTGATGCGTAATTATGCGCATGCTTACCGCGATTGGCTCTCTTCACCCTTGCCGCAGGGAGTGGTGTGATGGAAGGACAAACCTTACTGACGGCTGGCGTCATTTATTTGGTCGCTGCGGTGATCGTGGTGCCCATCGCCGCGCGCCTCGGCATTGGTGCAGTACTGGGTTATCTGCTGGCGGGTATTGCCATCGGCCCATGGGGTTTAGGCTTTATTAGCGACGTCGATGAGATTTTGCACTTCTCAGAACTCGGCGTGGTGTTCCTGATGTTTATCATCGGGCTGGAGTTGAATCCCGCCAAGCTCTGGGCTTTGAGACGTTCAATCTTTGGCGTGGGCGCTGCGCAGGTCTTGGTTTCTGCCGCCATTCTGGGCGTGCTGCTGTGGCTGACAAACTTTAGCTGGCAAGCGGCGGTGATCGGCGGGATTGGCCTGGCAATGTCCTCCACTGCCATGGCCCTGCAGTTGATGCGCGATAAGGGCATGAATCGCAGTGAAGCGGGTCAGCTCGGCTTCTCGGTGCTGCTGTTCCAGGATCTGGCCGTCATCCCCGCATTAGCATTAGTACCGTTATTGGCCGGTGGCGACAGTGGTCATGTTGACTGGCTGAAGGTTGGCATGAAGGTGTTGGCCTTCGCCGGTATGCTGGTGGGCGGTCGTTATCTGCTGCGTCCGATTTTCCGCTTCATCGCCGCTTCCGGTGTGCGTGAAGTATTCACTGCTGCCTCATTATTACTGGTGCTGGGCTCGGCGCTTTTTATGGATGCGTTGGGGCTGTCAATGGCGCTTGGCACCTTTATCGCCGGTATCCTGCTGGCAGAGAGTGAATATCGCCACGAGCTGGAAGTGGCCATCGAACCCTTCAAAGGTTTGCTGCTGGGGCTGTTCTTTATTTCCGTCGGCATGGCGCTGAATTTGGGTGTGCTTTATACCCATATCGTGGAGATCATCCTTGGTGTGGTGATTCTGGTGGCGGTGAAAACCCTGGTGCTCTATGTGTTGGGCCGTATTTATGGCTTACGCAGTTCCGAGCGCCTGCAATTTGCCAGCGTGCTCAGCCAGGGCGGTGAATTTGCCTTTGTGCTGTTCTCAGCGGCCTCGTCGGCCAAACTGTTTAGCGGCGATCAATTGCCACTGTTACTGGTGACAGTGACGCTATCGATGATGACCACACCGCTGCTGATGCAGGGCGTGGATAAAATTCTCGCGCGGCGTTTCAACGAGCCCGATGATGACAGTGAAAAGCCGTTTGTCGAAGACGATCAGCCGCAGGTGATTGTGGTGGGCTTTGGTCGTTTCGGTCAGGTTGTTGGCCGTTTACTGATGGCCAATAATAAACGTATTACCGTGCTGGAACGCGATATCTCCGCCGTAAGCCTGATGCGTAAGTATGGCTATAAGGTTTACTATGGGGATGCCACTGAGCTTGAGTTACTGCGTGCAGCTGGCGCGGAGAATGCGCAATCCATCGTGATCACCTGTAACGATCCTGAGGATTCGATGACCATTGTGCATCTCTGCCAGCAGCATTTTCCACAACTGGAAATTCTGGCGCGTGCGCGGGGACGTGTAGAAGCGCATGAGTTGTTGCAGGCTGGCGTGACGCTGTTCTCACGTGAAACCTTCTCCAGTGCGCTGGAATTAGGACGCAAGACGCTGATCTCATTGGGGATGCATCCGCATCAGGCACAGCGCGCGCAGCAGCATTTCCGTCGCCTCGATATGCGCATGCTGCGTGAACTGGTGCCCAGTCATGATGACAGTGCGCAGGTTTCACGCGTGCGTGAAGCGCGTCGCGAGCTGGAGGACATCTTCCAGCGCGAAATGCAGCATGAAAAACGCCAGATTGACGGTTGGGATGACGAGTAAGACTACACTTAACATATCCGTTGCTTAATAGCGGGCAGGAAAGAGTATGCGTAAACGTTTTATTGCTGGTGCGGTATGTCCGCAATGTCAGGAAAAAGACACGCTGGCGTTGTGGCGTGAGAATAATGTCGAAGTGGTGGAGTGCGTGCAGTGCGGCCATCAAATGCGCGAAGCGGATAAACAAGTTCGCGATAAGGTGCGCAGTAATGAGCAAGTGATCGGCATTTTTCATCCTGAGTAGCGGAATGGCGCAGCTTTTTTTAAGCTTAAACTTACAGCGGGATTGAATTCCGCTACAATCGGCGCCATTAACGCTGAGCAGTATGCAGCAACACATTTGTTGGCATTCTCAGTCTTGAACCTTTCTGGTTGGTTATTGCACGAAAATAGACCAATGAGACAGGATCTCAGTTCTCAACGGTTAGGAGATATCATGAAAGTAGCAAAAGACCTGGTGGTGAGCCTGGCGTATCAGGTTCGTACCGAAGACGGTGTGTTGGTTGACGAGTCACCGGTGAGTGCACCGTTGGACTATCTGCACGGTCATGGTTCCCTGATTTCTGGTCTGGAAAAAGCGCTGGAAAATCATGATGTAGGCGATAAGTTTGATGTGCATATCCCAGCAAACGACGCTTACGGTCAGTACGACGACAACCTGGTTCAGCGCGTTCCGAAAGATGTGTTCATGGGCGTGGACGAACTGCAGGTTGGTATGCGCTTCCTGGCTGAAACCGATCAGGGTCCAGTGCCGGTTGAAATCACCGAAGTGGAAGACGAGCACGTCGTGGTTGATGGTAACCACATGCTGGCGGGTCAGAACCTGAACTTTAACGTGGAAGTGGTGGCGATCCGTGAAGCAACGGAAGAAGAAATCGCACACGGCCATGTGCATGGCGCGGATGGTCATCATCATGACCACGATCACGACCATGGTCACGATCACGGCCAGGGTGGTTGTGGTACTGGCGGTTGCGGCTGCAGCCACTAAGTTCTGCGTTGAACAATAAAAGGCCACCTTCGGGTGGCCTTTTGGTTTTAATAGTGCGGTGGTGGCGTCTCTTCGGACTGCGAGGCAATCGGTGACGGTGTCGCCGCTTTTACTTTATCCACTAATAAACGCACTTGTTCGCGCATGCGACTCATCTCCAGTTCGTGTTGAGTCACGGTCAGATTGAGCTGATCGATAGTGTGCTCCTGAAAAGCCAGTTTGCTCTCCAGCGCCTCAAGGCGTTGTTCCCACTCTTCCTGTTGCATCATCTCTTCTCCGGTTACGGTGCTGCGCCTGGCGCGTATCGGGCGTGATTCTACGGTCTTTGGCGCCAGAATCACCCGATTTTTAACCTTTATGAGGCTTGATGGTTGAAAACGGCGCTAATGCCTTCATCTCTGGTGAAACTTCCTGATGCAAAAAAGGTCGGATGTTAAGCGGGTAATTACGTTGTGGGAGTGTTCGCCGCTGCCACGTAAAGTTATAGTGTGGGCCACTGTCCGCAATGATTCCCGAGGTTTAGATGCTTCGGTTTTGGAGAAAGGATGAAATCACTGTTTAAAGTCACATTGTTAGCTACCACCATGGCCATCGCGCTGAATGCACCGCTGGCAATGGCAGCAGAAACCACCGCCGCTCCAACTGACGCTGCTCAGGCTGCGCCGCAGGCTCCGAAGAATGCTGCCTTCAAAAACGAAGACCAGCAGTCAGCTTATGCGCTGGGTGCTTCTTTGGGTCGCTACATGGACAACTCTCTGAAGGAACAAGAGAAACTGGGCATCAAACTGGACAAAGATCAGCTGATCGCGGGTGTTCAGGATGCATTCGGTGGCAAGAGCAAGCTGTCTGATCAAGAGATCGAGCAGACCCTGCAAGCCTTCGAAGGCCGCGTGAAAGGCGCTGCACAGGCGAAGATGGAAAAAGACGCGAAAGAGAACTCTGACAAGGGTACCGCTTACGCTGACAAATTCGCCAAAGAAAAAGGCGTGAAGAAAACTGAATCTGGCTTGCTGTATCAGGTTGAGAAAGAAGGCACCGGTGACGCACCTAAAGATAGCGACACCGTAGTCGTGAACTATAAAGGTACGCTGATCGACGGTACCGAGTTCGACAACTCTTACACCCGTGGCGAGCCACTGTCATTCCGTCTCGACGGCGTGATCCCAGGCTGGACCGAAGGTCTGAAGCACGTGAAGAAAGGCGGCAAGATCAAGCTGGTGATCCCACCGAACCTGGCTTACGGCAAAAATGGCGTTCCGGGTATTCCGGCTAACTCAACACTGGTATTTGATGTTGAGCTGCTGGATATCAAGCCAGCACCAAAAGCGGATGAGAAAGCACAGGCTCCGGCCGCTGCTGATAAGAAAGCACAGTAATCTGCTTGCTTATCTGACGCCGCCTCCGGGCGGCGTTTTTATTTGTCAGTCAGACTGAGGCTGCGCTCGCAATCCTCACTCATGCTGAGGGCTGAGCTAACATGCTGTCTTTCAGCAAACCAAATTGTTTAGGGGAATGAGTAAAGCTCTGGCTAAACACCCCGACATTTGCCAGACTAGCGCCTGCACAACTATCACAATATGAGTCTGCCCCAAAGCTGTCGAGACAGGCTCCAGCCATTTAGGGTAATGTCTTCGATGTCTAATCCATTCAATCCCGGTGAACTGACTGACTTCGATTTACTGGAGCAACGTCCGTTCGAGCAAGCAGACTACGATATTCTCAAATCTTACGAAGCCGTCGTCGATGGTCTCGCGATGCTGATCGGTTCGCACTGCGAAATCGTGCTGCATTCGCTGGAAGATTTAAAATGCTCCGCCGTGCGCATCGCCAATGGTGAACATACCGGCCGCAAAGTAGGCTCGCCGATTACCGATTTGGCACTGCGCATGCTGCATGATATGCATGGCGCTGACAGCAATGTCTCCCGCGCTTACTTCACGCGCGCCAAAAGCGGCGTGCTGATGAAATCTGTCACCATCGCGATTCGCAATCGTCAGCAGCGGGTGATTGGCCTGCTGTGTATCAATATGAACCTCGATGTGCCGTTCTCGCAGATTATGTCGACCTTTATGCCGCCGGAAATGCAGCAGGTGGATTCTAATGTTAACTTTGCCAGCTCAGTTGAAGACCTGGTGATGCAAACGCTGGAATTTACCATTGAGGAAGTGAGCAACGACCGCAACGTGTCGAACAATGCGAAGAATCGTCAGATTGTGCTCAATATGTATGAGAAGGGCATCTTCGATATCAAAGACGCGATTAACCAGGTTGCCGATCGTCTCAATATCTCCAAGCACACGGTTTACCTCTATATCCGCCAGTTTAAGAGTGGTGACTTCCAGGGGCAGGATCGCTAATGCGCTATACCTTGCTGGTGACAGGGCCGGCATACGGTACGCAGCACGCCAGTAGCGCTTTGCTGTTTGCTCGTGCGCTGATTAAAGAAGGTCATCAGTTAGAGAGTGTCTTCTTTTATAGGGAAGGCGTGCTGAATGCCAACCAGCTGAGTGCTCCCGCCAGCGATGAAGTGGATGTGGTGCGCGCATGGCAGCAGCTACGTGAAGAGAGCGGTGCAGCGCTGAATATCTGCGTGGCTGCCGCATTACGCCGTGGCGTGACGGATATGCAGGAAGCCACGCGCTTGCAACTGGCAGGCAGTAATCTGCAACCCGGTTTTGAACTCAGTGGCTTAGGTGCGCTGGCAGAAGCCGCGCTGACCTGCGATCGCCTGGTGCAATTCTGATGAATCGCGTGGCATTTCTGTTCACTCAGGCACCCCACGGCAGCAGCGCGGGCAGGGAAGGGCTGGATGCAGTTCTGGCCACCGGCGCGCTCAGCGAGGATATTGCACTGTTCTTTATTGGCGATGGCGTCCTGCAACTTCATCGCGATCAGCGTCCAGAGCAGATTCTGGCTCGTAACTATATTGCGACTTTTGGTGTGCTGGATTTGTACGACATCGACCAGTGTTTCGTTTGCCGCGAATCACTTGAGGCGCGTGGGCAAAGTTTAACGGCTGAACGCGTGATGGCGGCTGAAGTCCTGGATGCCGATACACTGCGCCAGAAACTCGCCACTTATCATCGAATCCTTCGTTTCTGAGAATCCAACATGCTCTACACGTTACTGCAATCACCCTGGCAATGCGATATCGATAGCCTGTTACTGCTCATGCAGGAGGGCGACGATTTGCTGCTGATGCAGGATGGAGTAACGGCCGCGCTTGAGGGCAGCCGGATGTTAATCAAGCTACAAGCCTCTCCGGCCGCGCTTTGGGTCCTTCAGGAAGATGTGGACGCACGCGGGTTGTCTGAGCAAATTTCAACCAAAGTAGCACGTTTGGACTATACTGGTTTCGTTGCGATGACGGTGAAGCACCAACAACAAGTGGCCTGGTAAGAAGGAAAACCTGGTTATTTCTTGACACCCTTTTGACACAGCCCTAAAATTCTGCCTCCTCGTAGTAATACGAGGCGATTTATTACGTGTTTACGAAGCAAAAAGCTAAATCCCAGGAGCTATTTAATGGCAACAGTTAACCAGCTGGTTCGCAAACCACGCGTACGCAAAGTTGCAAAGAGCAACGTGCCTGCGCTGGAAGCTTGCCCGCAGAAACGTGGCGTATGTACTCGTGTGTACACCACTACCCCTAAAAAACCAAACTCAGCACTGCGTAAAGTTTGCCGTGTGCGTTTGACTAACGGTTTTGAAGTTACCTCCTACATCGGCGGTGAAGGTCATAACCTCCAGGAACACTCAGTGATCCTGATCCGTGGCGGTCGTGTTAAAGACTTGCCAGGTGTGCGTTACCACACCGTTCGCGGCGCGCTTGACTGCTCAGGTGTTAAAGACCGTAAGCAGTCACGCTCCAAGTACGGCGTGAAGAAGCCAAAGGCTTAATGGTTCTCCGTTAAGTAAGGCCAAACATTTTCACTTTAATGTCAAAATAAACTCGTAGAGTTTTGGACAATCCTGAATTAACAACGGAGTATTTCCATGCCACGTCGTCGCGTTATTGGTCAGCGTAAAATCCTGCCAGATCCTAAGTTCGGATCAGAATTGCTGGCTAAATTTGTAAACATTCTGATGGTTGATGGTAAAAAATCTACCGCAGAATCTATCGTCTACACCGCACTTGATACCCTGGCTCAACGTGCTGGTAAAGACGGTCTGGAAGCTTTCGAAGTTGCACTCGAAAACGTACGTCCGACTGTAGAAGTTAAGTCACGTCGCGTTGGTGGTTCAACCTACCAGGTTCCAGTTGAAGTCCGTCCGGTTCGTCGTAATGCTCTGGCAATGCGTTGGATCGTTGAAGCTGCTCGTAAACGCGGTGATAAATCAATGGCTCTTCGCCTGGCGAACGAACTTTCTGATGCTGCAGAGAACAAAGGTACTGCAGTTAAGAAACGTGAAGACGTTCACCGTATGGCTGAAGCCAACAAGGCGTTCGCACACTACCGCTGGTAACAGCCACGTAGTTGTTATTAACCCAGCGGGCGTCCCAGTGACTTACCTGCTGGGCTTTTTTAACTTAGAACGTCTCAGAATCAGAGGAATCAAATGGCTCGTAAAACACCCATTGAGCGCTATCGTAACATCGGTATTAGTGCGCACATCGACGCCGGTAAAACTACCACTACCGAACGTGTTCTGTTCTACACCGGTGTAAACCACAAAATCGGTGAAGTACATGACGGCGCGGCTACCATGGACTGGATGGAGCAGGAACAGGAACGTGGTATTACTATCACTTCCGCTGCGACCACCTGTTTCTGGTCTGGTATGGCTAAGCAGTTTGAGCCACACCACGTAAACATCATCGACACCCCAGGACACGTTGACTTCACCATCGAAGTTGAGCGTTCTATGCGTGTGCTTGATGGCGCAGTGATGGTTTACTGTGCGGTTGGTGGTGTTCAGCCACAGTCTGAAACCGTATGGCGCCAGGCTAACAAATATAAAGTTCCACGCATTGCGTTCGTTAACAAAATGGACCGCATGGGTGCTAACTTCCTTAAAGTTGTTGATCAGATGCAAGCGCGTCTGGGTGCAAACCCAGTTCCACTTCAGCTGGCTATCGGCGCAGAAGAAAAATTCACCGGTGTTGTTGACCTGGTGAAAATGAAAGCTATCAACTGGAACGATGCCGATCAGGGCGTCACCTTCGAATACGAAGAGATTCCAGCTGATATGCAGGAACTGGCTGAAGAGTGGCGCGCGAAGCTGGTTGAAGCCGCTGCTGAAGGTTCTGACGAGCTGATGGAGAAATTCTTCGGCGGTGAAGAGCTGACAGAAGAAGAGATCAAAACTTCTCTGCGTAAGCGCGTGCTGAATAACGAAATCATCCTGGTTACCTGTGGTTCTGCATTTAAGAACAAAGGTGTTCAGGCGATGCTGGATGCGGTAGTTGAATACCTGCCAGCACCGACTGACGTTACCGCGATCAACGGTATGCTGGACGACGGTAAAGACACGCCGGCTGAGCGTCATTCTGACGACAACGAGCCGTTTGCTGCTCTGGCGTTCAAAATCGCAACCGACCCGTTTGTTGGTAACCTGACCTTCTTCCGCGTTTACTCTGGTGTTGTTAACACTGGTGACACCGTGTTCAACCCGGTTAAGTCAAACCGTGAGCGTCTGGGCCGTATCGTTCAGATGCACGCTAACAAACGTGAAGAGATCAAAGAAGTTCGTGCGGGCGACATCGCAGCTGCGATCGGCCTGAAAGATGTGACCACTGGTGACACCCTGTGTGACCCAGACAACGTCATCATCCTTGAGCGCATGGAATTCCCTGAGCCAGTAATCTCTATCGCCGTTGAGCCGAAAACCAAAGCTGACCAGGAAAAAATGGGTCTGGCTCTGGGTCGTCTGGCGAAGGAAGATCCATCATTCCGCGTATGGACTGATGAAGAAACCAACCAGACCATCATCGCTGGTATGGGTGAGCTGCACCTCGACATCATCGTTGACCGCATGAAGCGTGAATTCAACGTTGAAGCGAACGTCGGTAAACCTCAGGTTGCTTACCGTGAAGCGATTCGCGCGAAAGTTACCGATATCGAAGGTAAACACGCCAAGCAGTCTGGTGGTCGTGGTCAGTACGGTCATGTTGTTATCGACATGTACCCACTGGAGCCGGGTGTTAACCCGAAAGGCTACGAATTTATCAACGACATCAAGGGCGGTACGATTCCAACTGAATACATCCCTGCGGTTGATAAAGGCCTTCAGGAGCAGTTGAAGTCAGGTCCTCTGGCCGGTTATCCGGTAGTTGACTTGGGTGTTCGTCTGCACTTCGGTTCATACCATGATGTCGACTCCTCAGAGCTGGCGTTTAAACTTGCTGCTTCTATCGCGTTCAAAGAAGGCTTTAAAAGAGCAACTCCAGTTCTGCTTGAGCCGATCATGAAGGTTGAAGTAGAGACTCCGGAAGAGAACACCGGTGACGTTATCGGTGACCTTAGCCGTCGTCGTGGTATGCTCAAAGGACAGGAATCTAACGCTACTGGCGTTCAGATCCATGCTGAAGTTCCACTGTCTGAAATGTTCGGATATGCAACTCAGCTGCGTTCTCTGACCAAAGGCCGTGCTTCTTACTCCATGGAGTTCCTGAAGTACGATGATGCGCCGAACAACGTCGCTCAGGCCGTTATTGAAGCTCGTAGCAAATAAGCTACGGTTTAAAAATTGTGAACTGATGCCTTCATGACTCATGAAGGCACAACGTAAGGAATTATCGCCATGGCGAAAGAGCAATTTCAGCGTAACAAACTGCACGTAAACGTCGGCACCATCGGTCACGTTGACCATGGTAAAACCACTCTGACTGCAGCAATCACCACCGTTCTGGCTAAAACCTACGGCGGCTCTGCTAAAGCGTTCGATCAGATCGATAACGCACCAGAAGAGAAAGCTCGTGGTATCACCATCAACACTTCACACGTTGAATATGAAACCCCGACTCGCCACTACGCGCACGTTGACTGCCCAGGCCACGCCGACTATGTGAAAAACATGATCACCGGTGCTGCGCAGATGGACGGCGCGATCCTGGTTGTTGCTGCGACTGATGGCCCAATGCCACAGACCCGTGAGCACATCCTGCTGGGTCGTCAGGTTGGCGTTCCTTACATCATCGTGTTCCTGAACAAGTGCGACATGGTTGATGATGAAGAGCTGCTGGAACTGGTAGAGATGGAAGTTCGCGATCTGCTGTCAGCTTACGACTTCCCGGGCGACGATACTCCAATCGTACGCGGTTCTGCTCTGCAGGCACTGAACGGTGTTGCTGAGTGGGAAGAGAAGATCATTGAGCTGGCTGGTCACCTGGATAACTACATCCCAGAGCCAGTACGTGCAATCGACCTGCCGTTCCTGCTGCCAATCGAAGACGTATTCTCAATCTCAGGCCGTGGTACTGTTGTAACCGGTCGTGTTGAGCGCGGTATCGTTAAAGTCGGCGACGAAGTTGAAATCGTTGGTATCAAGGCGACTGTTAAGTCTACCTGTACCGGTGTTGAAATGTTCCGTAAGCTGCTGGACCAGGGTCAGGCAGGCGAGAACTGTGGTGTTCTGCTGCGTGGTATCAAGCGTGAAGACATCCAGCGTGGCCAGGTACTGGCTAAGCCGGGTTCAATCAAGCCACATACCAAGTTCGTATCAGAAGTGTACGTTCTGTCTAAAGACGAAGGCGGCCGTCATACTCCGTTCTTCAAAGGCTACCGTCCACAGTTCTACTTCCGTACCACTGACGTGACCGGCAACGTTGAGCTGCCAGAAGGCGTTGAGATGGTAATGCCAGGCGACAACGTGAAAATGACCGTTGAGCTGATCCACCCAATCGCGATGGATCAGGGTCTGCGTTTCGCAATCCGTGAAGGCGGCCGTACTGTTGGTGCGGGCGTTGTTGCTGAAGTTATCGCTTAATTGCGTTAATGTCGGTGGCTGCTAAGGCGGTCACCGCAGCACGAAAGAGAGCACTTCGGTGCTCTTTTTTTTGTCTGCAATTTGCCCTTTCAATGTAAACCCACACAAAAGCTACGTTTGAAATAAAAACCATTCTCATTTACACTTTGATCAGAAATTGTACTGGAGTCCGCAGTAAATGTACGTCTGTCTGTGTAATGCCGTGAGTGACAAAACCCTCCGCGAAGTTGTGCGTCGCTATCAGCCCAAATCGATTCAGCATTTGCGACAACTGGTTCCTATCGGAAAACAGTGCGGTAAGTGTATCCGCGTCGCGCGTGAAATTATGGATGATGAGCTGCAGAAGGTGCCGCTGTACAAAGAGATAGCCTAACAGCCACCACGCTTTAGATGTAATACCCACAAAAACTGTCCAGTTTTTTTGACTTCTTTTTATCCGCATCTACGATCTATTTACCTGGAAGCGGAGGAAGCAAAATGAAGGGCGACGGTAAAATCATAACGCATCTCAACAAACTGCTGGGGAATGAACTGGTTGCGATTAATCAGTACTTCCTTCATGCGCGCATGTTCAAGAATTGGGGCTTAATTCGTCTCAACGATGTCGAATATCACGAGTCAATCGATGAAATGAAGCATGCTGACAAATACATTGAACGCATCCTGTTTCTCGAGGGCATTCCTAACCTGCAGGATTTAGGGCGACTGCGTATCGGTGAAGATGTGCCAGAAATGTTGCAGTCTGATCTGACACTGGAGCTGGAAGGGGCGAAGGATTTACGCGAAGCCATTGCGTATGCCGATAAAGTACATGACTACGTCAGCCGTGACATGATGATTCAAATTCTCAGTGAAGAAGAACATCACATTGACTGGCTGGAAACCGAACTCGACCTGGTACAAAAACTCGGTCTGCAAAACTATCTGCAGGCACAATTAAAAGAAGAGAGCGCGGGTTAACTTCGCGCCGAATGGGCAATGTCACTGAGCCTGCCTGGTAAAATTGCGACCATGGCAGGCTTTTTAGTCTTCAGAGCACAATTGATGTGGTTAAAAACGCATCATGGGTTGCTTCCTGAACTGATTTACGTATAATGCGCGGGCTTGCCGATATTGGTATAGCGCGATTCGAGCAGAATCGCAGGTGATAGCAAGCTATGTATCGCCTAACAATACTCCCGATTGGGGAGTTATATGCTGAACGATTACACTCCTCCATCAATCGTAATGGGTGTGGGTAGTAATTCTTTTCGTTTATAAAATGTTTGGAGCCTTGGTCTCATGTCGAACCAAAGAATCCGTATCCGTCTTAAAGCGTTTGATCATCGCCTGATCGATCAATCAACCGCGGAAATCGTTGAGACTGCCAAGCGCACTGGTGCGCAGGTACGTGGTCCGATCCCGCTGCCAACTCGCAAAGAGCGTTTCACCGTTCTGATCTCTCCGCACGTTAACAAAGACGCGCGTGATCAGTACGAGATCCGTACTCACAAGCGTCTGGTAGACATCGTTGAGCCAACTGAAAAAACCGTTGATGCACTGATGCGTCTGGATCTGGCTGCCGGTGTTGACGTGCAGATCAGCCTGGGTTAATCAGGTCATCGAGCGATTGAGAGGTTGATACAATGATTGGTTTAGTCGGTAAAAAAGTGGGCATGACTCGCGTCTTCACTGAAGATGGCGTTTCAATCCCAGTAACCGTAATCGAAGTTGAAGCAAACCGCGTTACTCAGGTCAAAGGCCTGGAAAACGACGGTTACCAAGCTATCCAGGTGACCACCGGTGCTAAAAAAGCAAACCGTGTGACTAAGCCGGAAGCAGGTCATTTTGCTAAAGCTGGCGTTGAAGCTGGCCGTGGTCTGTGGGAATTCCGCACCGAAGGTGAAGAGTACTCAGTAGGCCAGAGCATCAGTGTTGAAATTTTCGCTGAAGTTAAAAAAGTAGACGTTACCGGTACCTCTAAAGGTAAAGGTTTCGCAGGTACCGTTAAGCGCTGGAACTTCCGTACCCAGGACGCTACACACGGTAACTCCTTGTCTCACCGCGTTCCGGGTTCTATCGGTCAGAACCAGACTCCGGGCAAAGTGTTCAAAGGCAAGAAAATGGCTGGTCAGCTGGGTAATGAGCGCGTAACCGTTCAGAGCCTGGAAGTAGTACGTGTTGACGCTGAGCGCAACCTGCTGCTGGTCAAAGGTGCGGTCCCGGGTGCAACCGGCTGCGACCTGATTGTTAAACCAGCTGTGAAGGCGTAAGGGGATAGCAATGGAATTAGTACTGAAAGACGCGCAGAGCGCGCTGACTGTTTCCGAAACTACCTTCGGTCGTGATTTCAACGAAGCGCTGGTTCACCAGGTTGTTGTTGCTTATGCCGCTGGTGCTCGTCAGGGTACTCGTGCGCAGAAGACGCGTGCTGAAGTAACTGGTTCAGGCAAAAAGCCTTGGCGCCAGAAAGGTACCGGCCGTGCGCGTGCAGGTTCTGTAAAGAGCCCAATCTGGCGTTCAGGTGGTGTAACCTTCGCTGCGCGTCCACAGGACCACAGTCAAAAAGTTAACAAAAAGATGTACCGCGGCGCGCTGAAAAGCATCCTGTCCGAGCTGGTACGTCAGGACCGTCTGATCGTTGTCGAGACGTTCTCTGTAGAAGCGCCTAAAACTAAGCTGCTGGCACAGAAACTGAAAGACATGGCGCTGGAAGATGTGCTGATCATCACCGGTGAACTGGATGAGAATCTGTTCCTGGCTGCGCGTAACCTGTACAAGGTTGACGTGCGTGATGCAGCAGGTATCGACCCAGTTAGCCTGATCGCCTTCGACAAAGTCGTTATGACTGCGGAAGCAGTTAAGCAAGTTGAGGAGATGCTGGCATGATCCGTGAAGAACGTCTGCTGAAAGTAGTGCGTGCACCGCACGTATCTGAAAAAGCATCTACTGCGATGGAAAAAACCAATACCATCGTTCTCAAAGTTGCTAAAGACGCGACCAAAGCAGAGATCGTTGCTGCTGTTGAGAAACTGTTCGAAGTTGAAGTTAAAGACGTAAACACCCTGGTTGTAAAGGGTAAAGTTAAGCGTCACGGACAGCGTATCGGTCGTCGTAGCGACTGGAAAAAAGCTTACGTCACCCTGAAGGAAGGCCAGAATCTGGACTTCGTCGGCGGCGCTGAGTAAGTCGGAGGAGAAAGACAATGGCAGTTGTTAAATGTAAACCGACATCTCCGGGTCGTCGTCACGTAGTTAAAGTGGTGAACCCAGAGCTGCACAAGGGCAAACCTTTTGCTCCGCTGGTAGAAAAAAACAGCAAATCCGGTGGTCGTAACAACAATGGTCGTATCACTACCCGTCATATCGGTGGTGGTCACAAGCAGGCTTACCGTATTGTTGACTTCAAACGCAACAAAGATGGTATCCCGGCAATTGTTGAGCGTCTTGAGTACGATCCGAACCGTTCTGCGAACATCGCACTGGTTCTGTACAAAGATGGCGAGCGCCGTTACATCCTGGCCCCTAAAGGCCTGAAAGCTGGTGATCAGGTTCAATCTGGCGTTGATGCTGCGATTAAAGCAGGTAACACCCTGCCAATGCGTAACATCCCGGTGGGTTCTACCGTTCATAACGTAGAAATGAAACCAGGCAAAGGCGGTCAGATTGCTCGCTCAGCTGGTACTTACGTGCAGATCGTTGCGCGTGATGGTTCCTACGTAACCCTGCGTCTGCGTTCAGGCGAAATGCGTAAAGTCGAAATCGACTGCCGCGCAACCCTGGGCGAAGTCGGTAACGCTGAGCACATGCTGCGCGTTCTGGGTAAAGCTGGTGCAACCCGTTGGCGTGGTGTTCGTCCTACCGTTCGCGGTACTGCGATGAACCCAGTCGATCACCCGCACGGTGGTGGTGAAGGTCGTAACTTTGGTAAGCACCCGGTAACTCCGTGGGGCGTTCAGACCAAAGGTAAGAAGACCCGTAGCAACAAGCGTACTGATAAATTTATCGTACGTCGCCGTAGCAAATAATTTTAGAGGATAAGCCATGCCACGTTCTCTCAAGAAAGGTCCTTTTATTGACCTGCACTTGCTGAAGAAGGTAGAGAAAGCGGTGGAAAGCGGTGACAAGAAGCCCCTGCGCACTTGGTCCCGTCGTTCAACGATCTTCCCTAACATGATCGGTTTGACCATCGCTGTCCATAATGGTCGTCAGCACGTTCCTGTCTTTGTTTCCGACGAAATGGTCGGCCACAAACTGGGTGAATTTGCACCGACACGTACTTATCGCGGCCATGCTGCAGATAAGAAAGCCAAGAAGAAATAAGTAGGAGGAAGAGATGGAAACTATTGCTCAACATCGCCATGCTCGTTCTTCTGCTCAGAAGGTCCGCCTTGTTGCTGACCTGATTCGCGGTAAGAAAGTGTCGCAGGCTCTGGATATTCTGACTTATACCAACAAGAAAGCTGCAGTGTTGGTTAAGAAAGTACTGGAATCTGCCATTGCGAACGCCGAACACAACGATGGCGCTGATATCGACGATCTGAAAGTCGCGAAAATCTTCGTAGACGAAGGCCCAAGCATGAAGCGCATTATGCCGCGTGCGAAAGGTCGTGCAGATCGCATCCTGAAGCGCACCAGCCACATTACTGTGGTTGTGTCCGATCGCTGAGACTCTGGAGACTAGCAATGGGTCAGAAAGTACATCCTAATGGTATTCGCCTGGGTATTGTAAAACCATGGAACTCTACCTGGTTTGCGAACACCAAAGAATTCGCTGACAACCTGGACAGCGATTTTAAAGTACGTCAGTTCCTGACCAAGGAACTGGCTAAAGCGTCTGTATCTCGTATCGTTATCGAGCGTCCGGCTAAGAGCATCCGTGTGACCATTCACACCGCTCGCCCGGGTATCGTTATCGGTAAGAAAGGTGAAGACGTAGAAAAACTGCGCACGGTCGTAGCGAAAATCGCTGGCGTTCCTGCACAGATCAATATCGCCGAAGTCCGTAAACCGGAACTGGACGCTAAATTGGTTGCTGATAGCATCACTTCACAGCTGGAGCGTCGTGTGATGTTCCGTCGTGCTATGAAGCGTGCTGTTCAGAACGCAATGCGTCTGGGCGCTAAGGGTATTAAAGTTGAAGTCAGCGGCCGTTTGGGCGGAGCCGAGATCGCACGTACCGAATGGTACCGTGAAGGTCGCGTGCCACTGCACACTCTGCGTGCAGACATTGACTACAACACCTCTGAAGCGCACACCACTTATGGTGTAATCGGCGTTAAGGTATGGATCTTCAAAGGTGAGATCCTGGGTGGTATGGCTGCTGTTGAACAACCGGAACCGGCTGCTCAACCTAAAAAGCAGCAGCGTAAAGGCCGTAAGTAAGGAGAGTCGCTGATGTTACAACCAAAGCGTACGAAATTCCGTAAAGTGCACAAAGGCCGCAACCGTGGTCTGGCGCAAGGTACGGATGTCAGCTTCGGTACTTTCGGTCTGAAAGCTGTTGGCCGTGGTCGTCTGACTGCTCGTCAGATCGAAGCAGCACGTCGTGCTATGACCCGTGCAGTTAAGCGTCAAGGTAAGATCTGGATCCGTGTATTCCCGGACAAACCGATCACCGAGAAGCCGCTTGAAGTGCGTATGGGTAAAGGTAAGGGTAACGTAGAGTATTGGGTTGCCCTGATCCAACCGGGCAAAGTCCTGTATGAAATGGACGGTGTTCCGGAAGAGCTTGCCCGCGAAGCGTTCAAGCTGGCAGCAGCAAAACTGCCTATCAAAACCACCTTTGTTACTAAGACGGTGATGTAATGAAAGCAAATGAGCTGCGTGAAAAAAGCGTTGAAGAGCTGAACGCTGAGCTTCTTAACCTGCTGCGTGAGCAATTTAACCTGCGCATGCAGGCAGCATCCGGCCAGCTGCAGCAGACCCATCTGCTGAAGCAAGTGCGCCGTAATGTTGCACGTGTTAAGACTTTACTGACTGAGAAGGCGGCGTAATGACCGATAAAATCCGTACTCTGCAGGGTCGTGTAATTAGTGACAAAATGCAGAAGTCTGCAGTTGTTGCTATCGAACGTGTCGTGAAACACCCGATCTACGGTAAGTTCATCAAGCGTACGACTAAGCTGCACATCCATGACGAGAACAACGAATGTGGAATTGGTGACGTGGTAGAAATCCGCGAAACCCGTCCACTGTCTAAGACTAAGTCTTGGGCGTTGGTTCGCGTTGTAGAGAAAGCGGTTCTGTAATAGAATCCGTTTCCTCTAAAAAATAAAATGAACGGCTCGTCTGAGCCGTTCATTTTTTCTACCCATCTGCGAGAACCGGTGTTATAATGCCGCGCCCTCAATTATGGGGCTTTTTAACGACCTGAGGTTTGGGTCCCGAAGTAGTAGTTGACATTAGCGGAGCACTAAAATGATCCAAGAACAGACTATGCTGACCGTCGCCGACAACTCCGGTGCACGTCGCGTAATGTGTATCAAGGTTCTGGGTGGCTCGCACCGTCGCTACGCAGGCGTCGGCGACATCATTAAAGTTACCATCAAGGAAGCAATTCCACGTGGTAAAGTTAAGAAAGGTGATGTCCTGAAGGCGGTAGTGGTGCGCACCAGGAAGGGTGTTCGTCGCCCGGACGGTTCTGTCATTCGCTTCGATGGTAATGCATGCGTTATTTTAAACAATAACAGCGAGCAACCTATCGGTACGCGTATTTTTGGGCCGGTAACTCGTGAACTTCGTACTGAAAAGTTCATGAAAATTATCTCTCTGGCACCAGAAGTACTCTAAGGAGCGAGCAATGGCAGCGAAAATCCGTCGTAACGACGAAGTTATCGTGATTACCGGTAAAGACAAAGGTAAACGCGGTAAAGTAAAGAACGTCCTGACTTCTGGTAAAGTCATCGTTGAAGGTATCAACCTGGTTAAGAAACATCAGAAGCCTGTACCGGCTCTGAATCAACCAGGCGGCATCGTTGAAAAAGAAGCTGCTATTCAGGTTTCTAACGTTGCAATCTTCAATGCGGCAACCGGCAAGGCTGACCGTGTAGGCTTTAGATTCGAAGAAGGCAAAAAAGTCCGTTTCTTCAAGTCTAATAGCGAAACTATCAAGTAATTTGGAGTAGTACGATGGCGAAACTGCATGATTACTACAAAGACGAAGTAGTCCAGAAACTCATGACTGAGTTCGGCTACAATTCTGTCATGCAAGTCCCTCGGGTCGAGAAGATCACCCTGAACATGGGTGTTGGTGAAGCGATCGCTGACAAGAAACTGCTGGATAATGCAGCAGCAGACCTGGCAGCAATCTCCGGTCAAAAGCCGTTGATCACCAAAGCACGCAAATCAGTTGCAGGCTTCAAAATCCGTCAGGGCTATCCGATCGGCTGTAAAGTAACTCTGCGCGGCGAGCGCATGTGGGAGTTCTTTGAGCGCCTGATCACTATTGCTGTTCCACGTATTCGTGACTTCCGCGGCTTGTCTGCTAAGTCTTTCGATGGTCGTGGTAACTACAGCATGGGCGTTCGTGAGCAGATCATCTTCCCAGAAATCGATTATGACAAAGTCGATCGCGTTCGTGGTTTGGATATTACCATTACCACTACTGCGAAATCTGATGATGAAGGCCGTGCACTGCTGGCTGCCTTTGACTTCCCGTTCCGCAAGTAAGGTAGGGTTACTTAATGGCTAAGCAATCGATGAAAGCACGCGAAGTTAAGCGTGTGAAATTAGCAGACAAGTTCTTCGCCAAGCGCGTTGAACTGAAAGCGATCATTTCTGATGTGAACGCATCCGACGAAGATCGTTGGGATGCCGTTCTCAAGCTGCAGAGTCTGCCGCGTGATTCCAGCCCTTCCCGTCAGCGTAACCGCTGCCGTCAGACAGGTCGTCCGCACGGTTTCCTGCGGAAGTTTGGGTTGAGCCGTATCAAGGTCCGTGAAGCCGCAATGCGCGGTGAGATCCCGGGTCTGAAAAAGGCTAGCTGGTAATTGTCACCATTTGAATCACGGGAGTAACACAGATGAGCATGCAAGATCCGATCGCGGATATGCTGACCCGTATCCGTAACGGTCAAGCCGCGAACAAAGTTGCGGTCTCTATGCCTTCCTCCAAGCTGAAAGTGGCAATTGCCAACGTGCTGAAGGAAGAAGGCTACATTGAAGATTTTAAAATCGAAGGCGACATCAAGTCTGAGCTGGAAGTTACTTTAAAGTATTTCCAGGGCAAGGCTGTGGTAGAGAGCATTCAGCGAGTAAGCCGTCCAGGTCTGCGCATCTATAAGAAAAAAGATGAGCTGCCAAAAGTAATGGCTGGTCTGGGCATCGCTGTAATCTCTACCTCTAAAGGTGTCATGACTGATCGTTCAGCACGCCAGGCTGGTCTTGGTGGCGAAATTATCTGCTACGTAGCGTAATCGGAGGATAAAATGTCTCGTGTTGCAAAAGCACCTGTCGTTGTTCCTGCGGGCGTAGAGGTAAAACTCAACGGTCAGGAAGTTTCGATCAAAGGCAAAAACGGCGAGCTGACTCGTACTATCAACAGTGCTGTAGAAGTTAAGCATGCAGACAACGCCCTGACTTTCGCTCCACGCGAAGGTTATTCGGATGGTTGGGCACAAGCAGGTACTGCTCGTGCGCTGCTGAACGGCATGGTTATCGGTGTTACCGAAGGCTTCACCAAGAAGCTGCAACTGGTTGGTGTTGGTTATCGTGCAGCTGTTAAAGGCAACTCTGTGAGCTTGGCCCTGGGCTTCTCTCACCCTGTTGACCATGCACTGCCGGCCGGCATCACTGCTGAATGTCCAACTCAGACTGAGATCGTGCTGAAAGGCGCTGATAAACAGCTGATTGGTCAGGTTGCAGCGGATCTGCGCGCCTACCGTCGTCCTGAGCCTTACAAAGGCAAGGGTGTTCGTTACGCCGACGAAGTCGTGCGTACCAAAGAGGCTAAGAAGAAGTAAGGTAACACTATGGATAAGAAATCTGCTCGTATCCGTCGTGCGACCCGTGCACGTCGCAAGCTCAAAGAGCTGGGTGCTACTCGCCTGGTGGTACATCGTACCCCGCGTCATATTTACGCACAGGTGATCGCTCCGAACGGTTCCGAAGTTCTGGTTGCTGCTTCTACTGTAGAAAAAGCTATTGCCGAACAACTGAAGTACACCGGTAACAAAGACGCTGCTGCAGCCGTAGGTAAAGCTCTGGCTGAGCGCGCTGTCGAGAAAGGCATTACTAATGTTTCTTTCGACCGTTCCGGGTTCCAATATCATGGTCGTGTCCAGGCACTGGCAGATGCTGCCCGTGAAGCTGGCCTTCAGTTCTAAGGTAGAGGTCTAAGATGTCAAACATCGAGAAACAAGCTGGCGAACTGCAGGAAAAACTGATCGCGGTAAACCGTGTATCTAAAACTGTAAAAGGTGGTCGTATTTTCTCCTTCACCGCACTGACTGTAGTGGGTGATGGTAACGGCCGCGTTGGTTTTGGTTACGGTAAAGCGCGTGAAGTTCCAGCAGCGATCCAGAAAGCGATGGAGAAAGCCCGTCGCAACATGATTAACGTCGCGCTGACTCACGGCACCCTGCAGCACCCTGTTAAAGGTGCTCACACGGGTTCTCGTGTGTTCATGCAGCCAGCTTCTGAAGGTACCGGTATCATCGCCGGCGGTGCAATGCGCGCTGTTTTAGAAGTTGCTGGAGTACATAACGTTTTGGCTAAAGCGTATGGTTCTACTAACCCGATTAACGTGGTTCGTGCAACTATCGATGGCCTGGGCAATATGAATTCTCCGGAAATGGTCGCTGCCAAGCGTGGTAAATCCGTTGAAGAAATTCTGGGGTAATCACGATGGCTAAGACTATTAAAATTACACAAACCCGCAGTTCAATCGGCCGCCTGCCTAAGCACAAAGCCACTCTGATTGGCTTGGGTCTGCGCCGTATTGGTCATACCGTTGAGCGTGAAGACACGCCAGCAGTACGCGGTATGGTTAACGCGATTTCCTACATGCTGAAAGTGGAGGAGTAAGAGATGCGCTTAAACACTCTGTCTCCGGCCGAAGGGTCTAAACACGCTTCTAAGCGTCTGGGTCGTGGTATCGGTTCTGGTCTCGGTAAAACCGGTGGTCGTGGTCACAAAGGTCAGAACTCTCGTTCTGGCGGTGGCGTACGTCGCGGTTTCGAGGGTGGTCAGATGCCTCTGTATCGTCGTCTGCCGAAATTCGGTTTCACCTCTCGCAAAGCAATGGTCACTGCAGAAGTTCGTCTGTCTGACCTGGCGAAAGTTGAAGGCGGTATTGTTGACCTGAATACTCTGAAAGCAGCCAACATCATCGGTGTTCAGATCGAGTTCGCGAAAGTGATTCTGTCTGGTGAAGTTTCTGCACCGGTAACGATTCGTGGTCTGCGTGTCACTAAAGGTGCGCGTGCTGCAATCGAAGCTGCTGGCGGTAAAATCGAGGAATAAGTAGCAGATGGCAAAGCAACCGGGATTAGATTTTCAAAGTGCCAAAGGTGGCTTTGGTGAACTGAAGCGCAGACTTTTGTTTGTTATCGGTGCACTCATTGTCTTCCGTATTGGCTCTTTTATTCCAATCCCTGGTATCGATGCCACCGTACTTGCCAAATTGCTTGAGCAACAGCGTGGCACCATCATTGAAATGTTCAACATGTTCTCTGGTGGTGCTCTCAGTCGTGCCTCAATCTTCGCGCTGGGTATTATGCCGTATATTTCGGCCTCTATTATTATCCAGTTGTTAACGGTGGTTCATCCAGCGTTAGCCGAGATTAAGAAAGAGGGTGAAGCTGGTCGTCGTAAGATTAGCCAGTACACTCGCTATGGCACCCTGGTTCTGGCTGTATTCCAGTCGATCGGTATTGCTACCGGTCTGCCGAATATGCCTGGAATGCAAGGTCTGGTGATGAATCCAGGTTTCGCATTCTACTTTACCGCTGTTGTAAGTCTGGTTACCGGGACAATGTTCCTGATGTGGCTGGGCGAACAGATTACTGAACGAGGTATCGGTAACGGTATCTCGATCATTATCTTCGCGGGTATTGTTGCGGGTCTACCGCCGGCCATTGGCCATACCATCGAGCAAGCGCGGCAAGGTGACCTGCACTTCCTCCTGTTGCTGTTGGTTGCAGTTCTTGTATTTGCAGTGACGTTCTTTGTTATTTTCGTTGAGCGTGGCCAGCGCCGCATTGTGGTCAACTACGCTAAACGTCAGCAAGGCCGTCGTGTATATGCTGCACAGAGCACACATTTACCGTTGAAAGTGAATATGGCGGGTGTAATTCCGGCTATTTTTGCTTCCAGCATTATTCTGTTCCCAGCAACCATCGCGTCATGGTTCGGGGGCGGAACCGGTTGGAACTGGCTGACAACAATTTCGCTGTATTTGCAACCAGGACAGCCGCTTTATGTGCTACTCTATGCGACTGCAATCATCTTCTTCTGTTTCTTCTACACGGCGTTGGTTTTCAACCCACGTGAAACAGCTGATAACTTGAAGAAGTCTGGAGCATTCGTACCGGGAATTCGTCCGGGAGAGCAAACGGCGAAGTATATCGATAAAGTAATGACACGTCTGACCTTAATCGGCGCACTGTATATTACCTTTATCTGCCTGATCCCGGAGTTCATGCGTGATGCCATGAAGGTTCCCTTCTACTTTGGCGGCACATCGCTGCTTATCGTAGTGGTTGTCATCATGGACTTTATGGCTCAAGTGCAAACTCTGATGATGTCGAGTCAGTATGAGTCTGCATTGAAGAAAGCTAACCTGAAGGGCTACGGCCGTTAATTCAGGTGCTTGAGAAGTTACGGAGAGTAAAAATGAAAGTTCGTGCTTCCGTCAAGAAATTATGTCGTAACTGCAAAATCATTCGCCGCGACGGTGTCGTACGTGTGATCTGCAGCGCCGAGCCAAAGCATAAACAGCGCCAAGGCTGATATTGTCACATATTTTTCTTGCAAAGTCGGGTTGAGCTGGCTAGATTAGCCAGCCAATCTTTTGTATGTCGATGCGTTGCCATTTGAGTATCCTGAAAACGGGCTTTTCGGCATGGGACGCATTTATTAAATAATAGGAGTGCATAGTGGCCCGTATAGCAGGCATTAACATTCCTGATCAGAAACATACCGTAATCGCATTAACTTCGATTTTCGGAATTGGTAAGACTCGTTCTAAAGCCATCTGCGCTTCAACGGGTATTGCCGAAGATGTTAAGATCAGAGAGCTGTCTGAAGAACAAATTGAACAACTGCGTGAAGCGGTTGGTAAATTCGTTGTTGAAGGTGATCTGCGCCGTGAAATCACCCTGAGCATCAAGCGTCTTATGGACCTTGGTTGCTATCGTGGTTTACGCCATCGTCGTGGTCTGCCAGTTCGCGGTCAGCGTACTAAGACCAATGCACGTACCCGTAAGGGTCCGCGTAAACCGATCAAGAAATAATCGGGGTGAGTAAATAATGGCAAAGGCACCAGTTCGTGCACGCAAGCGTGTAAGAAAGCAAGTCTCAGATGGCGTGGCTCATGTCCATGCATCTTTTAACAACACCATCGTTACCATTACTGATCGTCAGGGTAACGCACTGGGTTGGGCAACCGCCGGTGGTTCCGGTTTCCGCGGTTCACGTAAATCTACTCCGTTTGCTGCTCAGGTAGCTGCAGAGCGCTGTGCAGAAGCAGTGAAAGATTACGGTATTAAGAATCTGGAAGTTATGGTTAAGGGTCCAGGTCCAGGCCGCGAATCAACAATTCGTGCTCTGAACGCTGCTGGTTTCCGCATCACTAATATTACTGATGTGACTCCAATCCCTCACAACGGTTGTCGTCCGCCGAAAAAACGTCGCGTTTAACGCCCGTTTTTAGGTTAGTTGGAGAAAGAAAATGGCAAGATATTTGGGTCCTAAGCTCAAGCTGAGCCGTCGTGAGGGCACCGACTTATTCCTTAAGTCTGGCGTTCGCGCGATCGATACCAAGTGCAAAATTGAACAACCACCTGGCCAGCACGGTGCGCGTAAACCGCGTCTGTCTGACTACGGCGGCCAGTTACGTGAGAAGCAAAAAGTTCGTCGTATGTACGGCGTGCTGGAGCGTCAGTTCCGTAACTACTATAAAGAAGCAGCACGTCTGAAAGGCAACACCGGTGAAAACCTGTTGGCTCTGCTGGAAGGTCGTCTGGATAACGTTGTTTACCGTATGGGCTTTGGCGCCACTCGTGCAGAAGCACGTCAGCTGGTTAGCCATAAATCTATCCTGGTAAACGGTCGCGTTGTTAACATCGCTTCTTATCAGGTATCTCCGAATGATGTCGTTAGCATCCGTGAGAAAGCCAAACAGCAATCTCGCGTGAAGGCCGCTCTGGAGCTGGCTGAGCAGCGTGAAAAGCCAACCTGGCTGGAAGTTGATGCGACCAAGATGGAAGGTGTGTTCAAGCGTATTCCTGAACGTACTGATCTGTCTGCGGACATTAACGAACACCTGATCGTCGAGCTTTACTCTAAGTAAAGCTTAGTACCAAAGAGAGGACACAATGCAGGGTTCTGTGACAGAGTTTCTAAAACCGCGCCTGGTAGATATCGAGCAAGTGAGTTCGACGCACGCCAAGGTGACCCTTGAGCCGTTAGAGCGTGGCTTTGGCCATACTCTTGGCAACGCACTGCGCCGTATTCTGCTTTCTTCCATGCCGGGTTGCGCGGTGACCGAGGTTGAGATCGATGGCGTGCTCCACGAGTACTCCACCAAAGAGGGCGTACAGGAAGATATCCTGGAAATCCTGCTCAATCTGAAAGGGCTGGCGGTAAGAGTTCAGGGTAAAGATGAAGTCATCCTTACTTTGAATAAATCTGGCATTGGCCCTGTGACTGCAGCCGATATCACCCACGACGGTGATGTCGAAATCGTCAAGCCGCAGCACGTGATCTGCCATCTGACCGATGAAAACGCATCTATTAGCATGCGTATCAAAGTTCAGCGTGGTCGTGGTTATGTGCCGGCTTCTGCCCGAATTCATTCGGAAGAAGATGAGCGCCCAATCGGCCGTCTGTTGGTTGACGCTTGCTACAGCCCTGTAGACCGTATCGCCTACAATGTTGAAGCAGCGCGTGTAGAACAGCGTACCGACCTGGACAAGCTGGTCATCGAAATGGAAACCAACGGCACAATCGATCCTGAAGAGGCGATTCGTCGTGCGGCAACCATCCTGGCAGAACAACTGGAAGCTTTCGTTGACTTACGTGATGTACGTCAGCCGGAAGTGAAAGAAGAGAAACCAGAATTCGATCCGATCCTGCTGCGCCCTGTTGACGATCTGGAATTGACTGTCCGCTCTGCTAACTGCCTTAAGGCAGAAGCTATCCACTACATCGGTGATCTGGTACAGCGTACCGAGGTTGAGCTGCTTAAAACGCCTAACCTTGGTAAAAAATCTCTTACTGAGATTAAAGATGTGCTCGCTTCACGTGGTTTGTCTCTGGGCATGCGCCTGGAAAACTGGCCACCTGCAAGCATTGCTGATGAATAATCAGATCACAGGTTAAGGTTTCACTGAGAAGGATAAGGTCATGCGCCATCGTAAGAGTGGTCGTCAACTGAACCGCAACAGCAGCCATCGTCAGGCTATGTTCCGCAACATGGCCGGTTCTCTGGTTCGTCACGAGATCATCAAAACGACTCTGCCGAAAGCCAAAGAACTGCGTCGCGTAGTTGAGCCGCTGATTACTCTTGCCAAGACCGACAGCGTAGCTAATCGTCGTCTGGCATTCGCCCGCACTCGTGATAACGAGATCGTGGCAAAACTGTTTAACGAGCTGGGCCCGCGTTTCGCGAGCCGTGCCGGTGGTTACACTCGTATTCTGAAGTGTGGCTTCCGTGCTGGTGACAACGCTCCGATGGCTTACATCGAGCTGGTTGATCGTCCAGAAGCTCAAGCAGAAGCTGCTGCAGAGTAATTTGCAGTAACGTAGAAAACCCGCTTCGGCGGGTTTTTTATTGCCTGTCATTCCCCATCGCACCCATCTTTCGCTATGCTGAACGCTGTTGTCCTTAGCAGAGGTTCATTATGTGGTTAATCGATCAACTGGTAGAGCAACAGATCCGCGCCGCGCAGGAAAAAGGTGAACTGAGTAATTTACCTGGTGAAGGTGCACCTTTGCAGCTCGAAGACGAAAGTGGCGTACCGCCAGAGTTACGCACGGCATATCGATTACTGAAAAACTCAGGCTTCTTACCTCCGGAGCTCGAAATGCGTCGTGAAGCGCTGCAACTCAATGATCTTCTGCACCAATTAGATCCCTCTGATCATCAAGCCAGCGAGATCAATAAAAGATTAGCCATGCTGGAGATGAAGCTACAGCAGGCCGGAATGAGCACGGATTTTTTACGTGGTGAATATGGCGATCCCGTTCGGCATCGTCTGCTTCAGGAGCAGTAACATGTATAAAATTGGTCAACTGGCTAAGCTTGCTGACGTCACACCTGACACCATACGTTTTTATGAAAAGCAGCAAATGATGGATCATGATATTCGAACTGCAGGCGGCTTCCGTCTTTATAGCGATGATGATCTTCAACGCTTGCGCTTCATCCGCTACGGACGCCAACTCGGGTTCAGTCTTGATTCGATCCGCGGTTTGTTATCGATCCGCATCGATCCCGAACATCATACCTGTCAGGAATCCAAAGCGATCGTTGCCAGACGTCTGGATGAGGTGAATGGCATGATTGCCGAGCTGCAAACGATTCAACGGTCACTTGAACGTCTAGCTGATACCTGCTGCGGGGATCTGCACAGCAGCGCCTGTTGTTCGATCCTTGAAGCATTGGAAACGGGCGAAGCGCCACATGCGGAAATTTGTTGTAGCAAGGATTGAATTTTACAGTGGAAAGCCTATAGTTTCGCCATTATTAACCGGAGGACACTATGAGTCGCTATCAGCATCGCAAAGGTAAGATTAACGATAACGCTTTGCAGGCACTGTTACATGACCCGCTGTTTCGTCAGCGAGTAGAACAGAATCAAAAAGGGAAAGGCAGCTACCGACGTAAAGATAAAAATGTGAAGGGTGGAAACTGGGAGGCCAGTGATAAGCAGAAAAGTTTATCACTGGCCTTCTGCTTTACAGACAAAAAAGCCGCCAGAGATGGCGGCTTTTTTATCACAATTTATCGCTGTTCTGCTGTTTTAACAGATCACGAATCTCAGTGAGCAACACTTCTTCATTCGAAGGTTTCGCGACAGGCTTTTCAACTTCTTTCTTCTGATACATTTTGTTCATCAGCTTGATGGCCATAAAGATGGCGAAAGCGACGATAACAAAATCAAAGATGGTTTGAATAAAGTTACCGTATTCCATTACAACAGCAGGAATATCACCTTCAGCAGGTTTTAAGACCCACTTAAACTGTTTAAAATCGACCCCACCAATCAGTAAACCCAGTGGTGGCATGATGATATTCGCGACCAGTGATGAAACAATCTTGCCGAAAGCGGCACCAATAATCACACCGACTGCCAGATCAACCACGTTCCCACGCATTGCAAAATCACGAAACTCTTTGAATAAACTCATTGTTATCTCCTTGCCTTGGCCAATGGCTAAAGTCTAACAAACCTTTGTGCAATTGCCATGATAACAGCGGATTAAGAAAAATTATCACGGCGGGCAAATGCCCGCAGCGATTCAGAGGAAGAAAGGACTTGGCTGGAAGAGGCGTTCGACGTCAGGGACAAATTTCTTATCTGTCAGGAACATAATGACATGATCACCCTGTTCGATACGTACGTTGTCGTTAGCAATGATAACCTCATCGCCACGGACGACAGCGCCAATAATCGTACCCGGCGGCAATTTGATATCTTCAATCAGGCGGCCCACTACGCGGGAAGTGGTCTCTTCACCGTGCGCAATAGCTTCAATGGCTTCGGCAATGCCGCGTCGCAGTGAGGAGACGCCAACAATATCTGCCTTGCGCACGTGACCAAGCAGTGCAGAAATCGTGGCCTGCTGAGGAGAGATGGCAATATCGATCACGCTACCCTGAACCAGATCCACGTAAGCGCGGCGCTGGATCAAGACCATGACCTTTTTCGCTCCCATCTTCTTAGCGAGCATGGCCGACATGATATTGGCTTCATCGTCATTGGTGACGGCAATAAAGAGATCCACCTGATCCACATGCTCTTCGGCGAGCAGTTCCTGATCCGATGCATCACCATAAAACACAACGGTGTCATGCAGTCGCTCAGCCAGTTCTGCCGCACGTTGTTGATTACGTTCAATCAACTTTACGCTGTACTGTTTTTCCAGTCGCTGGGCCAGACCAAAACCGATGTTGCCACCGCCGACCAGCATAATGCGCTTGTAAGGTTTCTCAAGACGCTGCATCTCGCTCATTACCGCGCGAATATGCTGGCTTGCCGCAATAAAGAAGACTTCATCGCCCGCTTCGACAATCGTTGAACCCTGAGGACGAATAGGGCGATCCTGACGAAAAATGGCTGCCACACGCGTATCTATATGCGGCATGTGATCTCGCAGAATCGACAATGGATTGCCCACCAGAGGTCCGCCGTAATAGGCTTTTACTACCGCAAGGCTCACTTTCCCTTCGGCAAAGTTGACGACCTGCAATGCGCCGGGATACTGAATCAAGCGATAGATGTTGTCGATCACCAACTGTTCCGGTGAAATCAAATGATCGATTGGTACGGCTTCTGGTACAAACAGCTTTTCGGCATCGCGTAAGTATTCCGCTGCGCGGATACGAGCAATCCTGTTCGGCGTATTGAAGAGCGAATAAGCAATCTGACAGGCGATCATGTTGGTTTCGTCGGAATTGGTCACGGCGACCAACATATCGGCATCTTCAGCGCCGGCTTCACGCAAAACGCGCGGATGTGAACCATGGCCGTGCACCACGCGCAGGTCAAATTTGTCCTGCAGCGCACGTAAACGAGTGGCATCCGTATCAACAACCGTGATGTCGTTATTTTCGCCCACCAGGTTTTCAGCAAGCGTGCCGCCAACCTGTCCGGCGCCGAGGATAATAATTTTCATCGATGAATCGCTCTTGTCAGATTGCGTTGCACTATTTTTTTATCAATTTAGCGTAAAAGAATCCGTCACCGCCATCAACGCTCGGGAAGACTTGCCACCCGTTGATTTGGCCTTCCGGCAACTGTTCCGCGACAGCGTCATCGTGTTCAGCCAGGAAAGCCGCGATTTGCTGATGGTTTTCTTCCGGCAGGATCGAGCAAGTCGCGTATACCATCGTGCCGCCGGACTTCAGGCGCGGCCAAACGGCATTGAGGATTTCGCGCTGCAGTGCAGCCAGCTCTGGGATATCGCGGTCACGACGCAACCATTTGATATCAGGATGACGGCGAATAACCCCTGTTGCAGAACAAGGTGCATCCAGCAGGATACGGTCGAATTGCTTGTCACCGCACCATTCTGCAGGCGTCCGGCCATCGCCCTGACGGACTTCGGCTTGCATGCCCAGGCGCTGAAGATTTTCATGCACGCGGGTCAAACGTTGCTGATCGATATCTACCGCCAGCACGTTTGCCTGAGGGGCGATTTCCAGAATATGCGTGGTCTTCCCGCCTGGTGCTGCACAGAGATCGAGAATGGTTTCATCGTTTTGTGGCTCAAGCAGCAGAGCGCAGCGCTGAGCAGACAAATCCTGCACAGTCACCCATCCTTGATCGAAGCCTGGTAACTGGCTGACAGGGGCAGGAGATTCAAGACGGAGAGCATCCGGCGCATCTGCAGGGAAGGCTGCTTTATCTTCAGCCTGTAACAGGTTCAGCCACGCATCACGGCTATGGTGCTGGCGATTGACGCGTAACCACATCGGCGGACGCTGATTATTGGCGTCGACGATCTGCTGCCATTGATCTGGCCAGGCTGCCTGCAAACGTTTAAGCAACCAACCCGGATGCCAGTAGCGCTGTGGACCTTGATCCACCGCAGCAACCAGTTCTTCTTGCTGACGCTGGAACTGACGTAATACACCGTTGATCAATCCCTTCAGCGTCGTACGCTTCAGGACTTCTGCACCGGCAACCGTTTCGGCCAGTGCGGCATGCGCTGGCACACGCGTATATAGCAACTGATATAACCCAACCATAATCAGGTAGTGCAGCACGCGCTGCTTTCCCGTTAACGTGCGCTCCATCAGTTTACCGATCAGCGCTTCCAGCTGCGGCAGAGTGCGCAGTACGCCAAAGCAGAGTTCCTGCAACAGCGCGCCATCTTTATCAGCCAATGTTTTTTGCGCGCCAGGCAGAATGGCACTGAGCGATTCGCCTTTATCTACCACGCGTTCAATCAGTTGCGCGGCGAGACTGCGCAGGTTAGTTGCTTTTTTCATATTCATTCATCAAACAAAAAGCCCGGTTAAAACCGGGCTGGAGATCAGGCCAGAAGGGTGCCAATGGCAAACCATTCACGACGCGAATTAAGCAGATCTTGCGCGGACATGGCTTTCTTGCCCGCAGGCTGCAGCGAAAGTAGATTGAGTACACCGTCAGCAGTGGCAATCTGAATGCCATTTTTATCGGCATGGATGATTTCGCCCGGCTGTTTGTTCTGATGGGGTAAAACGCCAGCCTGCCACACTTTGACGGGTTGATCCTCGATCAGGAAAAAGCTTACCGGCCAGGGATTAAAGGCGCGAATGCAGCGCTCAAGCTGTGCAGCGGAAAGTGACCAATCAAGACGCGCTTCTTCTTTACTCAACTTCTCAGCGTAAGAAACCTGCGCTTCATTCTGCACTTCAGGCTGTGCTTTGCCGCTGGCAAGCAGATCGAGTGTATCCAGCATACCTTGTGGCCCAAGCTCTGCCAGCTTGTCATACAGTGATGCGCTGGTATCTTCAGTCGTGATAGGACAGGAGAGCTTGTGCAGCATGTCACCCGTATCTAGTCCCACATCCATCTGCATGATGGTCACGCCGGTTTCGCTGTCGCCAGCCCAAAGCGCACGCTGAATAGGCGCCGCACCGCGCCAGCGTGGCAGCAGTGAACCATGGACATTGATGCAACCGAGTCGTGGCATATCAAGAACCGCCTTCGGCAGAATCAGACCATAAGCCACCACCACCATGATATCGGCTTGCAGTTCAGCAACCAGCTGCTGATTCTCTTCAGGTTTTAGCGATTTTGGCTGGAACACGGGAACATCATGTGCCTGTGCCAACACTTTGACAGGGCCTGGAGTGAGTTTATTACCGCGTCCTGATGGACGGTCGGGCTGAGTAAATACGCCAACTACCTGATGCTCAGAAGCAAGCAGCGCGTCGAGATGACGCGCTGCAAAGTCAGGTGTACCGGCAAAGATAATTTTTAGCGATGCAGACACAATTTAACCTTCTGTTAGTACTCAGGCTTCGCGTGCACTCATGCGGGCCAGCTTTTCCAGTTTCTGTTTAATGCGCTGACGCTTCAACGGCGACAGATAATCGATAAACAGCTTGCCATCCAGATGATCGATTTCATGCTGGATACAAATCGCCAGCAGACCATCCGTCTCCAGCTCGTAGCTCTTGCCGTCACGATCCTGCGCACGTACTTTGACCCATTCCGCACGCGGCACAAAAGCACGTTGTTCAGGGATGGAGAGGCAGCCCTCTTCAATACCGGTTTCACCGCTTTTTTCCAGCAGCTCCGGGTTAATCAACACCAGGCGTTCGTCTCGATTTTCAGAAACATCGATAACGATGATGCGTTGATGAATGTCGACCTGAGTGGCCGCTAAGCCAATGCCTTCTTCGGCGTACATGGTTTCAAACATGTCATCGACAATGCGCTGAACGTCTGCGTTTACGGTAGCCACCGACGCAGCGATTTTGCGAAGGCGATCATCAGGGAAATGTAATACCTGCAAAACTGACATAAATATCCAGATCTGTATGCGTTAAAGAAAAGATTACTACCTCATATTGTAGACTTTTTGTGGCCTGATTGACAGCATTGCACCGCATGAGAGCGGGCTTTAGGAAGGACGCATGGAGCGAGTGGAAGGGATACTCAGGCTGGCAAATGTTAAGGGCCTGCGCCGGCATCGCGTGGTGAATCTCGCGCGGAGTTTGCAAAGCGGTGCTGTCTTGGATGATGAATTACTGCACAGCCATGGTTTGAATGATATTCAGCGGCAGCAGTTTAACGATTACTGTCCACGGATGCTGGCGCGCACGCAACAGTGGCTGGATCAGCCCCATCATCATTTGGTCTCCTGTATTGATGCGGGTTATCCGGCGTCGCTAGCAGAAATCACCCAACGTCCCTCACTGCTCTATGTGGCGGGTCACCTCTCCGTTTTACAGACACCACAATTAGCTGTGGTGGGCAGTCGACACTGTTCACACTATGGCAAGGAGTGGGGCACATGGTTTACACAGCAGCTTGCGCTTAGTGGGCTAACCATTACCAGTGGACTCGCACGCGGTATTGATGGCGTTGCGCACCGTGCCGCTTTGGAAGCGCAGGGAAAAACCATCGCAGTGCTGGGCAGCGGTTTGCAACAGATCTATCCCAAAAGTCATCAGTCGCTGGCGCAGGCGATCATGGATAACGAGGGTGCTTTGATATCTGAATTTCCTCTTGATATGGCACCACATGCGGTTAATTTTCCGCGCCGCAATCGCATCATCAGTGGATTGAGTCAGGGAGTGCTGGTCGTTGAGGCTTCACTTAAAAGCGGTTCGCTGGTCACTGCCCGCTGCGCCCTGGAACAAAATCGCAATGTTTATGCGTTACCCGGAGCATTGGGTAATGATGGCAGTGAAGGCACGCATTGGTTGATTCAGCAGGGAGCGCTGCTGGTAGCCCATCCAAATAACATTCTTGAAGATTTGCATTCCACTCTTCAATGGTTGCCAGCAACCACTTCAGAAACAATATATTCACAAGACAGTGACGATGTTCCATTGCCATTTGCAAGCGTGTTGGCTAACGTAGGTGATGAGGTTACACCTGTTGACGTCGTCGCTGAACGTGCCGGCCAACCTGTGCCAGTTATCTCAGCCCAGTTGCTGGAGCTGGAGTTAGCAGGATGGATCGCAGCTGTACCCGGCGGCTATGTCCGATTGAGGAGGGCATGCCATGTTCGACGTACTTATGTACTTGTTTGAGACCTATATCCACAACGAAGCTGAAATGCGTGTTGATCAGGATAAATTGACCGATGATTTGGCCGATGCAGGTTTTCATCGTGAAGATATCTACAATGCGTTGAATTGGCTTGAACGTTTAGCGGACTATCAGGATGGTCTGGTCGCGCCAGTACAGTTGGCCGCCGATCCGCTCTCAATGCGAATTTATACGGACGAGGAATGCCAGCGTCTCGATGCCGATTGTCGCGGTTTTATTTTGTTCCTGGAACAGGTTCAGGTGCTGAATATGGAAACGCGCGAAATGGTTATCGAACGAGTCACGGCTCTTGATACTCAGGAATTCGATCTTGAAGATCTGAAATGGGTGGTGCTGATGGCGCTGTTTAACATCCCAGGATGTGAAAACGCTTATCAGCAGATGGAAGAACTGTTATTCGACGTCAATGAAGGTATGCTGCATTAATTTGCGATTAATGCATCCGGAAATATGAGTAAATCAGCACTATTCTCTGTGCGTAAACACGATCCCTGCCCCGCTTGCGGGGCAGATTTGGTGATACGCGGTGGTAAACATGGACCATTTCTTGGCTGTGTGAATTATCCAACCTGTGATTATGTTCGTCCCCTGAAAAATCAGGCCGATGGCCATATCGTTAAAGTGCTGGAAGGGCACGCGTGCCCACAGTGTGGCGCAGATAAAGTGCTGCGTCAGGGGCGGTTTGGGATGTTTGTTGGTTGTAGTCACTATCCTGAATGTGATTACACAGAAACCATCGATAAGCCTGACGAGACCGCAATTGCCTGTCCCCAATGTCAGAACGGAAAGCTGGTTCAGCGCCGTTCGCGCTATGGCAAGACCTTTCATTCCTGCGACCGTTACCCTGATTGCCAATTTGCGATCAACGCAACGCCGGTTGAAGGTATCTGCCCGCATTGCCAGTTCCCCCTATTAATAGAGAAGAAAACCGCACAAGGCATGAAGCGCTTATGCGCCAGCAAACGCTGTGGCAAGCTCATCGCCCAGGACGAATAACCATCATGAAGCAGAATCAGTACGCACCCGGAAGTCTCGAATTTTGCATCGAGCAACTACAGCAGCAGGCCGTTATTGCCTATCCAACAGAAGCGGTGTTTGGTTTAGGTTGCGATCCCGATAGCGAAAGTGCCGTCATGGCTTTACTGGCGCTCAAACAGCGTCCGGTTGAGAAAGGGCTTATCCTGATTGCAGCAGATTATGCGCAGCTGGAACCCTACATCGCCGATCGCGAACTCACGGTGCTGCAGCGTGAGCGCATGTTCGCGAGTTGGCCTGGGCCGGTGACTTATGTGGTGCCGGCAACACCGCATACGCCGCGCTGGTTAACAGGGCGTTTCGATTCGCTAGCTATCCGCGTTAGCGATCATCCGGATGTGCAGGCACTGTGTCGTGGCTTTGGCAAACCATTGGTATCTACCAGTGCGAATCTTTCCGGCGAATCGCCGTGCCGCAATGCTGAAGAAGTTGCCCAGCAATTCGGCTCTCATTTCCCCGTGTTGCATACTGCAACGGGCGGGCGACTGAATCCTTCTGAAATTCGCGATGTTATCAGCGGCGAACTTATTCGTCAGGGCTAATTTATGGAACACTTCGCCGTTTTTGGTCATCCTATTGCACACAGTAAGTCACCTGTTATTCATAGCCTTTTTGCTGAGCAGACAGGAATCGCGCACTCCTATGGTCGGGTTTGTGCACCGCTGGAGGGGTTCCCTCAGTCAATTAGCGACTTTTTTGCTTCCGGCGGAAAAGGTGCGAATGTCACTCTGCCGTTTAAACAGCAGGCGTGGGAATTGGCCGATGAACTCAGTGAGCGTGCAGCCTTATCTGGGGCGGTTAACACATTAAAGAAAAAGGCAGATGGCTCGGTCTTTGGTGACAACACCGATGGGATTGGTCTGCTAAGCGATCTGGAACGACTGAATTTGATTCGTTCTGGTGACCGCATTTTACTGGTGGGAGCCGGGGGCGCAGCACGTGGTGTGATCCTTCCTCTGCTTTCTTTTGGATGTTCATTGGTGGTGGTCAACCGAACGGTTGCACGCGCTGAAGAGCTGGCAAACATCTTCCAGCATAGTGGGGATATTCAGGCGAGCAGTTTTACTGAGCTCTCCGACCAGTCATTTGATCTTATTATCAACGCAACCTCCAGTGGCGTTGAAGGTAAAGTACCGCCGTTACCAGAGTCGTTGGTCACCTCTCAAACACGCTGCTACGACATGTTCTATCAGCAAGGGCTGACGCCTTTCTTGTTGTGGTGTCAGCAGCAGGGTGCGGATCAGCTAGCAGATGGATTGGGCATGCTGGTGGGACAGGCGGCACATGCTTTCCAACTGTGGCATGGCGTGATGCCGGAAATTACCCCCGTCATTGCTCAATTAAAGCAGGCAATAAAGGAGTGAATCAGGCGATCCATTTTCCCGATTGTGAAAGTTGGGACGAGGAGCGGGGTGCGATCGTCTTTCCGGTGTTGGTACAAGGAATGGGGTTAACCTGTGCCATCAAGCCTGATGCATTACAGGATCGATTCGGAACGGGTACAGCGATGGCGCTGTTTAGCGCGCATCGCTGGGATCTGGAAGAAGAAGCGGAAGAGCATATCCGGCAGGATGAGTTTGATGATCAAGGTTGGATCTGGCTCTCCTGAGCGAGGTATTCATCTTTCCAGCCAACATAATTGTTAGATGAATAGAGTAGACCTGCGATTTCCGTCTTACTCAGTGGGCGGATCTGTTTAACCGGGCTGCCTAAATAGAGGTAGCCGCTTTCCAGTCTTTTACCCGGGGGAACCAGACTACCCGCTCCGATCATGACATCCTCTTCAACAAACACGCCATCCAGCAAAATCGATCCCATTCCAACCAGCACGCGATCGCTAATATGACAGCCGTGCAGCATCGCTTTATGACCTACCGTCACGTCTTCACCAATAATTAAAGGATGCCCTTCCGGGTTGCTGGTGGATTTGTGCGTGACGTGTAAAATGCTGCCGTCCTGAATATTGCTTCTTTTACCTATCACAACTTTGTTCACATCACCGCGGATAGCAACCAGTGGCCAGATGCTGACATCGTCGGCGAGCTGTACTTCACCCACCACCACGCTACTGCTATCGATCATTACGCGATCGCCGATTTGTGGGAAATGATTCTTATAAGGTCGTAGGGCTACAGACATGATCTTTCTCCTTTTGCACTTTTACCCCTAGCCTGCGGCTTATCAGTCTGGCAAACAAGATGATTTTTGAGCGGATCGCTCGCGATCTCAGCGAAAAGATTGAAAACTCGCCAGTCGATTAAAAAGATCGAAAAAAGGGGTTGTGCAAAAAATCCGGATCCCTATAATGCGCATCCACTGAGACGGCAAAGCGGCAACGCAGGCGGCTCAGCAGGGAGTGAAGTGATTCATCCCGCCAGATAAAACGCTAAAAAAAGTGTTTGACTCTGAAGGAGGAAAGCGTAATATACGCCACCTCGCAACAGCAGCTTAAGGCGCTGATTGCACCGCTCTTTAACAATTTATCAGACAATCTGTGTGGGCACTCGCAGGATTGATATCAACGTCTCCGGACGTAAAAAATATCAAGTCTCACGAGTGAACACATAATGAAATTCATTATGACGTTTTACAGATGAGCATCGCTGAACTTGTTTCAGCAAATCAAACTTAAATTGAAGAGTTTGATCATGGCTCAGATTGAACGCTGGCGGCAGGCCTAACACATGCAAGTCGAACGGTAGCACAGAGGAGCTTGCTCCTTGGGTGACGAGTGGCGGACGGGTGAGTAATGTCTGGGAAACTGCCCGATGGAGGGGGATAACTACTGGAAACGGTAGCTAATACCGCATAACGTCTTCGGACCAAAGTGGGGGACCTTCGGGCCTCACACCATCGGATGTGCCCAGATGGGATTAGCTAGTAGGTGGGGTAATGGCTCACCTAGGCGACGATCCCTAGCTGGTCTGAGAGGATGACCAGCCACACTGGAACTGAGACACGGTCCAGACTCCTACGGGAGGCAGCAGTGGGGAATATTGCACAATGGGCGCAAGCCTGATGCAGCCATGCCGCGTGTATGAAGAAGGCCTTCGGGTTGTAAAGTACTTTCAGTGGGGAGGAAGGCGTTAAGGTTAATAGCCTTGACGATTGACGTTACCCGCAGAAGAAGCACCGGCTAACTCCGTGCCAGCAGCCGCGGTAATACGGAGGGTGCAAGCGTTAATCGGAATTACTGGGCGTAAAGCGCACGCAGGCGGTCTGTCAAGTCGGATGTGAAATCCCCGGGCTCAACCTGGGAACTGCATTCGAAACTGGCAGGCTAGAGTCTTGTAGAGGGGGGTAGAATTCCAGGTGTAGCGGTGAAATGCGTAGAGATCTGGAGGAATACCGGTGGCGAAGGCGGCCCCCTGGACAAAGACTGACGCTCAGGTGCGAAAGCGTGGGGAGCAAACAGGATTAGATACCCTGGTAGTCCACGCCGTAAACGATGTCGACTTGGAGGTTGTTCCCTTGAGGAGTGGCTTCCGGAGCTAACGCGTTAAGTCGACCGCCTGGGGAGTACGGCCGCAAGGTTAAAACTCAAATGAATTGACGGGGGCCCGCACAAGCGGTGGAGCATGTGGTTTAATTCGATGCAACGCGAAGAACCTTACCTACTCTTGACATCCAGAGAACTTAGCAGAGATGCTTTGGTGCCTTCGGGAACTCTGAGACAGGTGCTGCATGGCTGTCGTCAGCTCGTGTTGTGAAATGTTGGGTTAAGTCCCGCAACGAGCGCAACCCTTATCCTTTGTTGCCAGCGGTTCGGCCGGGAACTCAAAGGAGACTGCCAGTGATAAACTGGAGGAAGGTGGGGATGACGTCAAGTCATCATGGCCCTTACGAGTAGGGCTACACACGTGCTACAATGGCGCATACAAAGAGAAGCGACCTCGCGAGAGCAAGCGGACCTCATAAAGTGCGTCGTAGTCCGGATCGGAGTCTGCAACTCGACTCCGTGAAGTCGGAATCGCTAGTAATCGTAGATCAGAATGCTACGGTGAATACGTTCCCGGGCCTTGTACACACCGCCCGTCACACCATGGGAGTGGGTTGCAAAAGAAGTAGGTAGCTTAACCTTCGGGAGGGCGCTTACCACTTTGTGATTCATGACTGGGGTGAAGTCGTAACAAGGTAACCGTAGGGGAACCTGCGGTTGGATCACCTCCTTACCTGAAGATACTTTCCCGCGTAGTGCTCACACAGATTGTCTGATAGAAAAGTAACGAGCAGAAAAAACCTCTACAGGCTTGTAGCTCAGGTGGTTAGAGCGCACCCCTGATAAGGGTGAGGTCGGTGGTTCAAGTCCACTCAGGCCTACCAAATTTCGTCTCATGCTGCGTTAAAGCGCCGCTCGTATAGTGAACTATACGTCGCGACCCTTTGCCCTGCCTGAAAAGAAATGACCGTTTGAAAAAACGGGACTCCTGGTGAGTGGTAGTAGTGGTCTCTGCAGTAACTGTATGGGGCTATAGCTCAGCTGGGAGAGCGCCTGCCTTGCACGCAGGAGGTCAGCGGTTCGATCCCGCTTAGCTCCACCATTACAGTGACTCAAAACAATACTTCAGAGCAGACCGGCAACGGTAGGCTGCGAAGTATTATGCTCTTTAACAATCCGGAACAAGCTGAAAATTGAAACGACACGTCGCGTTCATTCTCCGTAATAAGAATGAATAAACGATGTGTTCGAGTCTCTCAAATGCTTGCAGTCTGCATGCGTTGTAAAACGCCTGTGGGTTGTGAGGTTAAGCGACTAAGCGTACACGGTGGATGCCCTGGCAGTCAGAGGCGATGAAGGACGTGCTAATCTGCGTAAAGCGTCGGTAAGGTGATATGAACCGCTACAGCCGACGATGTCCGAATGGGGAAACCCGGTGCACTCTGTGCATCATCGCAACATGAATACATAGTGTTGCGAGGCGAACCTGGGGAACTGAAACATCTAAGTACCCAGAGGAAAAGAAATCAACCGAGATTCCCCCAGTAGCGGCGAGCGAACGGGGAACAGCCCAGAACCTGAATCAGTTTGTGCATTAGTGGAAGCGTCTGGAAAGTCGCAGGGTACAGGGTGATACTCCCGTACACAAAAATGCACTTATTGTGAGTTCGAAGAGTAGGGCGGGACACGTGGTATCCTGTCTGAATATGGGGGGACCATCCTCCAAGGCTAAATACTCCTGACTGACCGATAGTGAACCAGTACCGTGAGGGAAAGGCGAAAAGAACCCCGGCGAGGGGAGTGAAACAGAACCTGAAACCGTGTACGTACAAGCAGTGGGAGCCTCTTTTATGGGGTGACTGCGTACCTTTTGTATAATGGGTCAGCGACTTATATTCTGTAGCAAGGTTAACCGTATAGGGGAGCCGCAGGGAAACCGAGTCTTAACTGGGCGTTAAGTTGCAGGGTATAGACCCGAAACCCGGTGATCTAGCCATGGGCAGGTTGAAGGTTGGGTAACACTAACTGGAGGACCGAACCGACTAATGTTGAAAAATTAGCGGATGACTTGTGGCTGGGGGTGAAAGGCCAATCAAACCGGGAGATAGCTGGTTCTCCCCGAAAGCTATTTAGGTAGCGCCTCGTGAACTCATCTTCGGGGGTAGAGCACTGTTTCGGCTAGGGGGCCATCCCGGCTTACCAACCCGATGCAAACTGCGAATACCGAAGAATGTTATCACGGGAGACACACGGCGGGTGCTAACGTCCGTCGTGAAGAGGGAAACAACCCAGACCGCCAGCTAAGGTCCCAAAGTCATGGTTAAGTGGGAAACGATGTGGGAAGGCACAGACAGCCAGGATGTTGGCTTAGAAGCAGCCATCATTTAAAGAAAGCGTAATAGCTCACTGGTCGAGTCGGCCTGCGCGGAAGATGTAACGGGGCTAAACCATGCACCGAAGCTGCGGCAGCGACGCGTATGCGTTGTTGGGTAGGGGAGCGTTCTGTAAGCCGTTGAAGGTGGCCTGTGAGGGTTGCTGGAGGTATCAGAAGTGCGAATGCTGACATAAGTAACGATAAAGCGGGTGAAAAGCCCGCTCGCCGGAAGACCAAGGGTTCCTGTTCAACGTTAATCGGAGCAGGGTGAGTCGACCCCTAAGGCGAGGCTGAAAAGCGTAGTCGATGGGAAGCAGGTTAATATTCCTGCACTTGGTGTTACTGCGAAGGGGGGACGGAGAAGGCTAGGTTATCCGGGCGACGGTTGTCCCGGTTTAAGCATGTAGGCGGAGAGTTTAGGTAAATCCGGACTCTTGTTAACGCTGAGGTGTGATGACGAGCCACTACGGTGGTGAAGTAACTGATGCCCTGCTTCCAGGAAAAGCCTCTAAGCTCCAGGTAACACGAAATCGTACCCCAAACCGACACAGGTGGTCAGGTAGAGAATACCAAGGCGCTTGAGAGAACTCGGGTGAAGGAACTAGGCAAAATGGTGCCGTAACTTCGGGAGAAGGCACGCTGGCGCGTAGGTGAAGGGACTTGCTCCCCGAGCTGAAGCCAGTCGAAGATACCAGCTGGCTGCAACTGTTTATTAAAAACACAGCACTGTGCAAACACGAAAGTGGACGTATACGGTGTGACGCCTGCCCGGTGCCGGAAGGTTAATTGATGGGGTTATCCGCAAGGAGAAGCTCTTGATCGAAGCCCCGGTAAACGGCGGCCGTAACTATAACGGTCCTAAGGTAGCGAAATTCCTTGTCGGGTAAGTTCCGACCTGCACGAATGGCGTAATGATGGCCAGGCTGTCTCCACCCGAGACTCAGTGAAATTGAAATCGCTGTGAAGATGCAGTGTACCCGCGGCAAGACGGAAAGACCCCGTGAACCTTTACTATAGCTTGACACTGAACATTGAGCCTTGATGTGTAGGATAGGTGGGAGGCTTTGAAGCGTGGACGCCAGTCTGCGTGGAGCCAACCTTGAAATACCACCCTTTAATGTTTGATGTTCTAACGTAGGCCCGTGATCCGGGCTGCGGACAGTGTCTGGTGGGTAGTTTGACTGGGGCGGTCTCCTCCTAAAGAGTAACGGAGGAGCACGAAGGTTGGCTAATCCTGGTCGGACATCAGGAGGTTAGTGCAATGGCATAAGCCAGCTTGACTGCGAGAGTGACGGCTCGAGCAGGTGCGAAAGCAGGTCATAGTGATCCGGTGGTTCTGAATGGAAGGGCCATCGCTCAACGGATAAAAGGTACTCCGGGGATAACAGGCTGATACCGCCCAAGAGTTCATATCGACGGCGGTGTTTGGCACCTCGATGTCGGCTCATCACATCCTGGGGCTGAAGTAGGTCCCAAGGGTACGGCTGTTCGCCGTTTAAAGTGGTACGCGAGCTGGGTTTAGAACGTCGTGAGACAGTTCGGTCCCTATCTGCCGTGGGCGCTGGAGAATTGAGGGGGGTTGCTCCTAGTACGAGAGGACCGGAGTGAACGCACCGCTGGTGTTCGGGTTGTCATGCCAATGGCATTGCCCGGTAGCTAAGTGCGGAAAAGATAAGTGCTGAAAGCATCTAAGCACGAAACTTGCCCCGAGATGAGTTCTCCCTGACTCCTTGAGAGTCCTGAAGGGACGTTGAAGACTACGACGTTGATAGGCCGGATGTGTAAGTGCAGCGATGCATTGAGCTAACCGGTACTAATGACCCGTGAGGCTTAACCTTACAACGCCAGAGGCGTTTTTGAGAGACGCAGTAGATTTTCAGCTTGTTCACGGACTGGTTCGCGTGGTTACGGAAGTAACGGCGCGGATGAAACAGAATTTGCCTGGCGGCTTTAGCGCGGTGGTCCCACCTGACCCCATGCCGAACTCAGAAGTGAAACGCCGTAGCGCCGATGGTAGTGTGGGGTCTCCCCATGCGAGAGTAGGGAACTGCCAGGCATCAAATTAAAGTGTGCTGATATGGCTCAGTTGGTAGAGCGCACCCTTGGTAAGGGTGAGGTCCCCAGTTCGACTCTGGGTATCAGCACCAGTTTTAAAGCGTGAGTTCGGTAAATAACAGAATTTGCCTGGCGGCTTTAGCGCGGTGGTCCCACCTGACCCCATGCCGAACTCAGAAGTGAAACGCCGTAGCGCCGATGGTAGTGTGGGGTCTCCCCATGCGAGAGTAGGGAACTGCCAGGCATCAAACACAGAAGCCCTGAACGAAAGTTCAGGGCTTTTTTGTATGTTTAAACTCGCCAAATGGCTCAAAAGTCGTAAAGTACATCGAAATAGGTTAACGTGAAATAACATTGCGGGCATGAAAAAAGCCTCTGCCAGAATGCGCAGAGGCTTATGCAACTAATTGAATATTAATGGATAACTTGAGAAAGGAAGGCGCGTGTACGCTCTGATTTAGGATTCGCGAAGAACTCTTGCGGCGGCGCTTCCTCAACAATCTCTCCGCGATCCATAAAGATCACTCGATCCGCGACAGTGCGCGCAAAGCCCATCTCATGTGTCACACACAACATGGTCATGCCATCTTCTGCCAGACCAATCATCGTATCGAGAACTTCTTTAACCATCTCTGGATCAAGTGCAGAAGTGGGTTCATCGAACAGCATAATTTTCGGTTTCATACACAGCGATCGAGCGATCGCCACGCGCTGCTGCTGCCCACCCGAAAGCTGGCCGGGAAACTTATGCGCATGCTCCGCAATCCTAACGCGCTGTAAGTAGTGCATCGCCAGTTCTTCCGCTTCTTTCTTTGGCAGCTTGCGTACCCACATCGGTGCCAGGGTGCAATTTTGCAAAACGCTCAGGTGAGGGAACAGATTGAAGTGCTGAAATACCATTCCGACTTCAGTGCGAACACGCTCAATATTGCGCACATCATCGTTTAAATGGATGCCATCTACCACAATGCGGCCCTGCTGATGTTCTTCCAGATGGTTGATGCAGCGAATGGTAGTCGATTTCCCAGAACCCGAAGGCCCGCAAAGCACGATGCGTTCGCGAGGTTTCACCTGCAAATTGATATCTTTCAAAACATGGAACTGTCCGTACCACTTATTCACGTTCTCAAGCGTAATCATCATGGTGTCAGCCGCATTTGTCATAATTTGTGTCATGTAAAACCTCAGTGCGATTTAAGCCCGGTGTGGAAACGCTTCTCCAGATACTGGCTATAGCGCGACATGCTAAAACAGAAAATCCAGTAAACCATGGCAGCAAACACATAACCTTCAGTCGACATGCCCAGCCAGGTGGGGTCAACGGTGGCCTGCTGCACGCTACTGAAGAGATCGAATAAGCCGATGATGATCACCAGGCTGGTATCTTTAAACAGTGCGATGATGGTATTCACTAAACCGGGAATGGTCAGCTTCAGTGCCTGCGGCAGAATAACCAGCATCTGCGTTTTCCAATACCCGAGCGCCAGCGATTCCGCCGCTTCTGTCTGGCCCTTTGGCAGCGCTTGCAAGCCGCCACGCACTACTTCCGCAACATAAGCCGACTGAAACAGAATGACGCCGACCAGAGCACGAACCAGCTTGTCGATGGTGGTGCCCTCCGCCATAAACAGCGGCAGCATCACCGATGACATGAACAGCACGGTGATCAGCGGAACTCCACGCCAAAACTCGATGAAGATCACCGATAACGTGCGAACTACCGGCATCTTGGAACGACGCGCCAGCGCCAGCAGAATACCCAGTGGCAGTGCACCAGCAATACCTACCGATGCAATGATCAGCGTGAGCGTTAAACCACCCCATTGGCGGGTTTCAACGCGCTCCAACCCGAGATAGCCACCGTACATCAGTAGCCAAACTACGATGGGATAGATCACTGCCCAGCAGGCAATGTAACGTCCACGGCGTGGCATCGACTTAATGAACATTGGAATGATGGAGAGCAACCCAATCACCAGCGCCAGATTAATACGCCAGCGTAGTTCGTGAGGGTACAGCCCATACATAAACTGACCAAAACGCGCATGGATAAACACCCAACACGCTCCCGCTTTGGTGCAGTCGGCACGGGTCTCTCCAATCCAGTTAGCCTGGAAAACCAGCCAGTCCAGCGCCGGCGGAATGACGCTCCACATAATCCAGAAGCTGAACAGCGTAAGCAGAGTGTTCAGCCAACTGGAAAAGAGGTTTTTACGTGACCAAAGCCAGGCTTTTGCCAACGGATTGCCCGGTACGGGCGGTGTTTCATGTGTGGTCACAGACATAGTAATCCCGTTCTCTTAACGCTCAACCAGCGCGATTTTGCGGTTATAGAGGTTCATCAGCAGCGAAATGATCAGACTGATAATCAGGTAGACCGCCATGGTAATCGCAATGGTCTCGATAGCCTGACCTGTCTGGTTCAGCACCGTACCGGCAAACAGCGACACCATATCTGGATAGCCGATGGCGGCTGCCAGTGATGAGTTTTTCACGATGTTGAGGTATTGGCTGGTCAGCGGTGGGATGATCACGCGCATCGCTTGCGGAATGATGACCTGACGCATCGTGACCGGATTAGGCAACCCCAGCGAACGGGCTGCTTCACTCTGACCGTGCGGCACAGACTGAATACCTGAGCGAATGACTTCCGCAATGAATGACGAAGTGTAGACGGACAGTGCAACCGTCAACGCCGCCAGTTCAGGGATCATCACAAAGCCGCCGCGGAAGTTGAATCCACGTAACTCAGGCACATCCCAATGTGTTGCTGCACCAAACAGCGTGTGAGCGATCAACGGTAGCAGCACAATTAAACCGGCAGCAGCGGGCCATGTGCGACGTAATTGACCGGTTTTGAGCTGATGCTTGCGATTGAAGCGGAACAACGACCAACTGGCGAGTAACGCTAAAGCGAGTGCAATCAGGAAAGGCCATGTTCCTGATGCATATTCAGGCCATGGGACGTATAAACCGCGGTTGCTAACAAAGGCCAGATCGAAGGCATTTAACGCCTGGCGGGGACCCGGCAGGTTACGCAGTACTGCAAAGTACCAGAAGAAGATCTGCAGCAGCGGTGGGATATTACGAAACGTCTCTATGTAGATGGTTGAGAGTTTACGTAGCAGCCAGTTTTCGGACAGGCGGGCGAGTCCAACGGCGAAGCCCAGGATGGAAGCAAATACAATGCAGAGTGCGGATACCAGTAGGGTATTGGTTAGCCCTACCAAAAACACGCGCGCGTAAGTATCGCCTTCGGTGTAATCAATCAGGTGTTGGACGATGCCAAAACCGGCATTGCGCTCAAGAAATCCGAAACCGGATGTAATGCCGCGATTGGCCAGGTTGATGACTGTGTTGTGGACCAGATATCCCACCACAGCAAGCACGGCCACAATCGCGATGATCTGGTAAAGCCAGGCGCGAACCGTAGGATTACCAAACGAAAAATCCCTCTTTACGGTTGGGCGTTGAGACATGTTGAAACCTCAGTGAAGAAAACGCTTGGGCACCGCAGGGTGCGGTGCCCGACTGGCAGGACAGACTTAGCGTACTGGTGGAGCGTACTGGATGCCGCCCTGGTTCCAGAGCGCGTTCTGGCCACGCGCAATTTTCAGTGCGCTGTCTTTGCCCACGTTGCGGTCAAACACTTCCTGGTAGTTACCGACCTGCTTGATGATGTTGTAAGCCCACTTGTTATCGAGTTTCAGATCTTTGCCGAAGTCACCTTCTGCACCCAACAGGTGAGCCATGTCAGGTGTGGTTGGTTTAGCCGCCATTTGATCCACGTTTTTAGAGCTCACGCCCATCTCTTCCGCATTCAGCATTGCGTAGAGTGACCATTTAACGATGGTGAACCAATCGTCATCACCACGGCGTACCACTGGGCCCAGTGGCTCTTTAGAGATCACTTCTGGCAGCACGATGAAATCATCTGGCTTGCCGAGTTTCACGCGCAGTGCATACAGCTGAGACTGGTCAGAAGAGAGGGTATCGCAGCGACCGCTGTCGAGTGCTTTCGCTGATTCATCAGAACGGTCGAAAGTAACCGGTGTGTACTGCATTTTGTTGGCTTTGAAGTAATCAGCCACGTTCAGCTCGGTATCGGTACCGGCCTGAATACAGACGGTGGCCCCATCCAGCTCTTTAGCGCTTTTCAGACCTGCTTTCTTATGGGTCAGGAAGCCGATGCCGTCATAGTAATTCACGCCCGCAAACAGGAACCCCATGCCACCATCACGTGAGGAGGTCCAGGTGGTGTTACGAGACAGGATATCCACTTCACCTGACTGGAGCGCAGTGAAACGCTCTTTAGCCGTCAGCGGGGTGTATTTCACCTTGCTGGCATCGCCAAATACCGCAGCCGCAGCGGCGCGACAAACATCCACGTCGATGCCGGTAAATTTGCCACTGGCGTCAGCGTAGGAGAAGCCTGGCAGGCCATCGCTGATACCGCACTGTACGAAACCTTTCTTCTTAATGGCATCCAGCGTGGTGCCTGCGTGCGCTTGTTGAGCTACGGCTAACAGTGAGGCTGCAGCGACCAGGGTGGAAAGCATCATCTTTTTCATAAAGCATCCTGTGTGACGTGATCGTGTGTTGTTATGTTTGCACGCACTTTTATGTGCGCTTTTTTCTGTCTGTGGCGGTTAGCCATCCACGACTCTGCAAAGGTAATGCCAGGTTTGCAGAATCCTGAATTCACTGGAAAGATCTTTTAATAAACGGACGCATCCAGAAATTTTGGCTACTATCGCGCACCAAAAGGCAGCATGACGAGACGACGCGATCACAAATAGTGCAAAAAGTTTCACTATGTGGAAGCAGTGTGAGCCATCACTCAGGATAGAATGTATACGTTTGCAGACTTACGGCTGAAACAGGGCAAGATCACAGGGAAAGCGGCGGGGCGGGCGTTATGACGTACGAAACAGGCGCTAAAATGGGGCAATGGACAGGCGCTGAGAGAGATGAAATATCACGGATGCAATTGCAACTATCGTTACCATATCCGCGACAATTGTTTCATGCGTTGTTAACGCAGGGAAACTATTGGCGCAATACAAACAAAAACGCCAACCCGAAGGTTGGCGTTATCGCAGCAATGAACGATTAGTTCATGCCGTATTATCCAAAGCGTTGTTTTTTATGGTTTAACCTCGTTCATTAATGACGTGTCAACTCACTGTAATAACTGAATAAATCTCTATTTATCGTTTAAACTTGTTCGTTAAAGTTTAGGGAGTAACATAGCGATGTGTAGTCAGTGGTGTAGTCAGTGCTGCGTATGAACTGAGGTATTTTGATGGCTGGTGGAACAAACAAACTAAGCGACACGGCATTACGTAAGATGGTCGGGAGGGAAAGCCCGGCAGAGAATTTCTATGCAGATGGCGATGGATTGAGCGTAAAGGTTTCAAAGGTGGGAATACTCACCTGGTATTTCACCTATCGCACTGGTGGCCGCACGGCTGCGCCTCAGCGTATCAAGCTGGGTAACTATCCTGAGTTATCACTCAAATCAGCAAGAGAGCAGCGTGAGCAGTGTCGTTCCTGGCTGGCAGAAGGAAAAAACCCAAAGCACCAGTTAGGGATCAGTAAACAGGAATCGCTCAAGCCGGTTACGGTGAAAGAGGCGCTTGAATACTGGATCACTGAATACGCCACCCACCGCCGCGCCAACGTCACAAAGCACACTGAGCAGCTAAAGCGCCATATCTACCCATATATTGGGGATTATCCGCTATCCATGTGTGAAACCCGACACTGGCTGGAGTGCTTCAAAAGAGTGCGCAGCCGTGCGCCGGTTGCTGCTGGCTATCTTCTGCAGATGTGTAAGCAGGCGCTTAAATTCTGCCGTGTACACCGCTATGCAACCAGTAACGCGCTTGATGACCTGACGATAGACGATGTGGGCAAGAAGCAGGATAAGCGCGACAGGGAGCACACACAGGCCGAATTAGCCGATATATGGCGTGAGTGTCACGGAAAGAAATTCCTGCCGTATTACGCCGCCCTGTTGCGCCTGCTGGTGGTATTTGGATGCAGGACGCAGGAATTAAGGCTCTCACGCCTCTCTGAGTGGGATTTAGTGGATTGGGTATGGACGGTTCCGCGTGAGAACAGTAAAGGCGGTGAGCGCATTGTGAGGCCGGTTCCCGTTGATGTCCGGGAATACATTACAGCGCTGGTGGATCAGAACAGAGAGAGCGGCCTTTTGCTGGGCGAGATTAAGAATCCGGAAGCGGTCAGCCAGTGGGGGAGGATGCTTAACAAAAAGCTTGGGCACTCTGAACCCTGGACGCTTCACGATTTGCGCCGGACGTTCGCCACCACGCTAAACAATATGGGGATTGCTCCGCACGTTGTTGAGCAGCTGCTCGGGCACACCTTGGGTGGCGTGATGGCAGTTTATAACCGCAGCCAGTACATGCCGGAAAAGCTGGACGCGCTGAACAAGTGGATGGACAGGTTAAACCTGCTGTCTGAAACCCCTCCTAATGTCATTTTGATGAAGGCTATAAAATGAGCTTGAGAATTAAAAGCAAGAGAGATTTGCCAAAAGAATTCGACCTATCAAAATATGAAGGCTTGGAGTTAATGTCCGATAAAAATCTGTTCAGGCAACTATATTGGCGTATGGACTGGAAAGAAGGTCTTTGGGATGGTGAGCTTTCAACCTATTTTTTAGAACACGGGAAAGATTTACCTCTCTTTGATCATGATCCTTTCGGGGAGATTAAAGTCGAAATATCCGAAGCATATTATGAACAAAACAAAGAATCTGAAGATTTCAGAAAAAGATATTATGACCACTTTAAAGACAAAGAAAGCCTATCAACTGGGTATGGGATAGGTGTTCTTTCTCGCATGGAAATCATGAACTTATCGCAAAGTTTCGACCATAAAGGACGGCGGGAGGGTAAGCCGTTCAGTATCCCTGATGAAGAAGCCAGGGATATGCTGAAGGATGATCCTGCTAATCATGGTCTGCTTATGTCCCATGCTGCAACGCCTGTTAATTTAGTTGTTGATGGGATTAACCTATATATATCTATTGATTTGACAGTTCCAGATGAAATTCTCATTGGTGATTTTAAAAAGCTTTTACCTAAATGGCGCGAAGAATTATCAATTGATGCGGAAGAAATAAAATTAACAAATTCATGGTCTGTGATTAGAAAGAAAATTATTGAATATAATGTGCTTCCTTACATAGATTTGCATACATGGGCGCGCTCTAATGGAGCGTCTATACCAGGTGGCGTGCTGGCTGTTTCCCTCTTTCCAGATGGTGATAAGGAGCAGTTTGCGATAGCTCAAACGATAAAACCTTTCATAGAAAGATTAATGACTGAAGAATCCTTAGAGAAAATTAAGAGGGAAATTTCTCTATAGAAAAAGCCAATGTAAAAAGACAAGTATAAACAATCTTAATTTTACACGGGTGTTACCTGTTTTTTAATAAATAAGAATGCTCCTGAACCATAATAAACGGGAGCATTACTTAATGAACATCCAATTATCCGAACGCACTATTCGTGAACCTGAGTGCCGTCAACTCACTGGCCTCTGCCGCACCACTCGTTACCTGATGGAAAAAAAAGGACAGTTCCCCGCTCGCCGTAAGATTGGCGCGCGTGCTGTGGGCTGGCTGTTATCTGAGGTAAACGCCTGGCAACTTGCGCAGGGCAAAGCTGATGTCGGTAAAGCGGGGTGAGGTATGCCGGATAAAACAAAGGCGACCTTGCAGGGTCGCCAGTGTCACAAACTAAATAAAACAGCGCCAGAACAGATTAACACGTTGATCGAAAGTTTCAACCGGCTCAATTTTGCGCCCATTGATTTTGTTCAGTTTTTTGAGTCCCTGCTGAGTTTTTCTCTACAGGCCTGCTTAACCCAAGAACTGAAATTACCCGATCCGGCCACGCTGTTAATCTCGGCAAGAAGGTCATCTTCAAAGCGGATGTTCTTTTTGGTGCTGTTGGACCGTTCAAATTTGAGTTTGGTATTTTTATCTTGCATTGGTACGTACCGCTGTATTAGGATTAACCGCAATGGTACGTACCACATCGGTTTTACGCAACCATTAAATGCAGCGAAGCCCGGAAGTGCGTCAACACTAACCGGGCCTCTTACCAAACCGTTATATGAGGTAACGATTATGGCTGAACAACAGCATACCCAAACTCACCCTAAATTTACATGGCGTTTTCTGGCGATTGATCGCGCAGATATGGCGGCTAAGCCGTGCCGCTTGTCAGTAGAAGCCGAAACAGAGCATGACGCACGCCGTGTACTGGCTCCGCAATTCATCCTTTCACTTGCCGCACGTCTTCCGTTAGCGGAGGTAACCCATGTCTAAAGTTCACACCATGGGATTAGAGACGCTAAAACTGCACTCAGGTATGCAAGGTCTGCACCAGATCTGCGCCCTTCTGATTGCCCTTGAACACGCAAGCCCGGAGATGGAAAACGACGATATAACCGCCGCTATTGCCGGGATAAATCACATTGTGCGCGACATCAGTGAGGATATGAATCACGCGATTTCGGAGGGTGCAAAAAATGGCTGACATCTACCACGCATTGGTTAAACACAGCCTAGCTGACTGCCCGACTGAATCCCTACAGGAATACAGCGATAACTGCTCCAGCGCTGCAATGGCTATTAACTCTGCCCTGACAGTGATCGGCAATATGACGTTCGAAGCCAGCCAGAGCGAAGACTACCCGGACGCAGACGCGAAGCGCGATTTATTCATGATCGGTTCTGTACTGAGAAACCTGCCACGCATTGCCCAGGCATTAAAACAAAACAGCGATTTAGCGGATTTAGAACAGAAACGCCGTAAGGAGCAGCAATCATGATCAGCAACGTCAAATTTAATGAGTTATCAGGTCGTGTTGAATTACTGCTTCAGCGCGTTGAAGAACTGGAATCATCAATTAAATCGCTGGTGGCCACACAGGGAGGTGAAATCCCTCCTGGTATGTCTCCAGTATCCACGCTGGCGGCTGAGTATGGCATTTCCACCAAGAAGGCTGAAGAACTGGCGCAAAACACTGGCGTTCTGATGGTGAAACACAAAGCTGGTGGCTATCTGGTTCACGATGAGCGTTTCAGAGAGGCTGCACGTTTAGTGCTGAGAGCGGCTAAGCGTAAGTATGGATCGGCGTACTGGTATCACCCGCTGATTGGCAAGTTCCAGATGAGCGGAGGTATCCCGAAATGACAGCAACACTAACGACCGTTGAAACGGCATCAGATGCTCTGTTCCGCTGTGCATATCGCTGGGCTCATGGGCGCTCTGTAGAGCGCGATGAAATTGAAAAGGCATTACAGGCACACAAAGACCCATCAACTCGTTACGGAAAGCTGGTGGCGCGTCTGCGCGGTGCTCTGCAAATGTCGTATGAGGATTTCTGCGATGCAGGTTATGCGCATACCGATAACGATCGCATGCTCGCTACCCGTAGAAACCTGCTGGTGGAGGAAATCGGCGAAACCGAAATGAATACCTGGTTGCGTGATGTGTCCCGTATCAGTCGTGTATTCCCTGATTCTGGACTGATCGCATCGCGCACTTCATTGCCGCTTTCCCGTGGCTCTGAAGGCTTCAACGTTAAACAGGATTACATCATCAAGCACTTTCTGCCGGCGCAGTCACTGTGCAGTATTTATGGGCCAAGCGGCTCTTACAAAAGCTTCCTCGCTGTCTCATGGGCGTGTCATATCGCAGCGGGTATGGAATGGTCAGGCCGCAAGGTCAATGCCGGAGCGGTTATGTACATCGTCGGTGAGGGTGGTGTCGGAGTACCTCGGCGTATCCGCGCATGGGAAAGTGCGCATGGAAAAAATATCGACAATCTGTGGCTTGTTAACAGGCCAGTGTTCCCGGTGCGCCGTGAGGAGGTCGACGAGGTGATCAAGGCATCACGCCAGATTGAGGCCGAGTCAGGTGCGCCTGTAAAACTTATTGTGATCGATACGCTGGCTCGCTGCTTTGGTGGTGATGATGAGAACAACGCACGCGATATGGGCGCATTCATTGAGGGCTGTGACAACATCAAGCGTTTAACTGGCGCTAGCGTGCTGGTGGTTCACCATTCAGGCAAAGATGAGGCTAAGGGAGCGCGTGGGTCTAGTTCTTTCAGGGCAGCGCTGGACGCAGAATTTAGTGTCAAACGAGAAGGTGAGGGAAAGGCTTTAGTGCTGACCTGTACCAAGATGAAAGACGCCGAAGAACCTGCCAAGAAGGCGTATGACCTGCGCACAGTCGAACTGTTCACCGACGATGATGGAGAGGACATCTGTTCGCTGGTGGTTCGTGATGTCGCTCGCACGGCAATTGAAATTGATCCTGCACTATCGGCGATATCAAACCTTACTGAAAATCATATATCTCTCTGGAACCTCATTCGCAGCCGCAAGGCGAACGGCGATGCCTGCACGAAATCTTTACTTCGTGACGACATGAAATCCATGGGGATCGATACCAGTAAAAACTTTAGCCGATGGCTGAGCAAGCTTGAGAGTAATGAGTTGATACAGCTGAATGGCGAAGAAGTAACAATTTTATCCAAAAGAGAAAGTGAGGGATAAAGTGAGGAGTGGTGAGGAGCCAGTCATCTAAATATGGTCTGCTCCTCACTTTTCATGTGTATATGCGGAAAAAGTGAGGAGCACCCGCAAAAGCCTTGTCAGTACTGGCCTGAGCGCGATTCTAATAAAAGAAGGTGAGGAGCAGGTGAGGAGTCGAGCAAAGTGAGGAGTGGTGAGGAGCTTCGGCTCCTTTTTTTGTATCTTCAGTATTTCACTTATTGCAATGACATTGCGAAGTATTGCGATAGGTGAAACAATTATGACTGTTGATTAAGGAGTGAGCACCGATGAATCCTAACTTCAAAAATATTCTGCTCACGACAGAGCAGGTTAAGCGACTGGAACAGATACAGGCATCAGAGCGCCAACGCTCCAGCATGGGCAGCGCTCCATCTGTTCACGCTATTGCACGCCATCTGATTGACCAGGCTTTAGGCAGCAAAGAGGTGAAAACTGATGGCACTAACTGATCGAGACACATCAATCCTGAAGGCCGTGAGCGAGGCTGTGAAGGAAACAATCACCGAGATTAATGCAAAGCATGCGTTAGAGCTTCAGGAGCGCGACACGCGCATTGAGAAGCTGGAGAGCGATGTTTCAGGGCTGATTAGCCTGCTGGGTGAGCAATGAGGGTGGGGGGAGTGGTCAAGATTTGTTGAGGTCTTGCTTCGAAACCTCGCCCCCTCTCACGCGCAGAAAATATCCCCTTTTGAGGGGGTGTTAACAACCAGCCTATAAACAATTTAATTACTAAATATCAATTGATTATCTGATTTAGCTGTTAACAGGGGTATTAACAATCACAGTAAACCTGTTAACAGGGAAAGTTAACCTTTACGGAGACGATTATGAAAGGTCTGGAATTTGTAAGAGCCGCACGTGTACTGGCTCGCTGTAATGGTCGCCTTAGTGAGGCGAAAGGTTCTTCTGAGAAAGATCAGAAACTGGAACAATATTTTTCGAAAGCCCTGGTTGCCGGAGCAACTACGACCGACAGCCCATTGATAACAACAGATGTTATTGCCAGAGAATTTGCAGAGTACGCATTCTCGCAATCTATACCGGGTCGCCTAATGGCAATGGCAATGCAATTCCCGTTTAAAACTAAAGTCGGCTCTGTCAGTGGCATCGGTGCGGGCTGGTTAAAAGAGGGGGCCGCCGTTCCTGTTCGCAAAGGCGCTGTGAATAATTCTGACACGCTGAAGCCTTTCAAAATGGCATCTCTGGTCGTCTTATCTGATGAGCTATTGCGCCTCACTAATCCCGGAACTGACTCAACTATCCGTAACATGATGGTTAGCGAGAGCGTCAGAGAAATTGACAGTAAATTCCTATCGGAAGATGCCGAGGTGCCTGAATTATCACCTGCTGGTGCTCTGATCAGCGCGCCAAGCGTAGCAGGATACTCTGATTTGATCGCGACACACGTAAGCAATGGCAACTCACTGAAGGGTTCTGCACTGGTGGTTCCTAATACCTATGTGCTTAGCCTTACCGAAAATCAGCTTCGTCAGTTCGAAATTCTGGGGATATCTGTTCTGCCAAGCCAGTACGCTACTGCCGTGTCGCTGATTGATCCTGCGAACATGATGATCAACGTCGAAGGCGCAGGGATGATCACCTCAACTGAGGGTACTGTAGAAATGTCTGACGCTCCTGAGAATAATTCTGCTGAGCCTGTCCAGGCTGAGAAGGTGAGCCTGTATCAGACTAACTCAGCTGCGATCATGACCACGATTTACTGTGGATGGGAGAACGTTGGAAAGCCGGTTACCAGCCTTTCAACTGGTTCCTAAATTTTGAAAGCGGATAAACCCTCCGCAAAAAGGGCGTAACCGCCAGCCAGCGGCGGTAGTACTGGCAAATTTGAATATTCATGGAACTTCCTGACCTGCCGGAAAGGTCGCTAAACACCGGCAATCCCTTCCTCTCATCCCACTAAATAAATCCACGGGGTTAAATATGCCTTCAAAATCTTTAGGAACACTCACAATCGATCTCATCGCCAAAGTTGGCGGCTTTACTTCTGGCATGGATAAGGCGGAGCGATCATCTGCAAAATGGCGTAAGCAGGTAGAAATTGATGCCAAAGCCGCAGGTGTCGCGATTGCCGGAATGGTTACCATTGCTGCTGCCGCTTCTGTGGCCGCGGCCAGTGCTGGTGTGGCCCTGTTAAAAACAACATCTGAGCAGATAACAGAAACTGACCGATGGGCTAAATCTCTCAAGATGAATACTCAGGATTTGCTGGCATGGCAATATGCGGCTGAGCAAGCTGGTTTATCGGGCGATAATATTGCCGACATTTTCAAAGATATTAACGACAAGGTTGGTGACGCAGTATTAAACAAGTCCGGCGAGGCAGCGCAAGCTCTGGATACGCTAGGCCTATCCGCGCAGAAACTTGCCGAGCAGTCACCTGATAAACAACTGCTGGCCATTGGCGCCGCACTTGAAAAAATACCCACTCAGGCCGGAAAGACAAATATCCTCGAAAGCCTGGGTAATGACCTGTCAAAAATGCTTCCGTTATTCGATAACAACAACGAGAAACTAAAGCAGTTTATCCAACTATCAAAAGATTTCGGGGTCGCGCCTCCTCAGGAAGATATTGACGACCTGGTGAAAGTAAATCAGTTCTTTAAAGACTTGGAGACACAGGCTAAAGGTCTGAGAATTGAGATAGCTTCAGGGCTGGCTAAAGTGGATTTATCTCCGCTGCAGGATGGCCTGGACGACATGAAGAAGGTATTCACCGATCCCGCAGTTCTGACTGGACTGACAAAGCTTGTCGGTGGGCTGGCAGAATTAGTTGGATGGATGGGCAAGCTAAGCTCTGAGTCGGCCAATTTCATCAGCCATTTATCCGAAGTACCAGACAGATTCAAAGCTGGTGGCTGGTATGAGTTTTCCAAGAACCAGAAATTAAAATCACTGGCCGATACGCTCCAGTCTGATTTGGGAGCTATAACCGCTCCATCATCACCTCAAGCGAACGTAAACAATAATTTGGGTGTGGGGGAAAGTAACCAAAAACAGACGAAAAAGCCTGATACTGAAGCTAAAAAGCTCGAAAGTGCTTATAAAGCCGTAGAAGAAAGCTATCTTCGTCAAATATCCCTTTCCGATAAACTTAACGGTAAAACCAAGGAAGCGACTGAGCTTGAAAAGTTACGTTTCGATATTACTACTGGCAAGTTAACAGGCGTAAATGAAGCGCAGCAGCAGAGGCTGGAAGGTCTTGCCACGGAGATAGACAAATTAAATGTTCTTAAAAAGTTCTCAGAAATGCAGGAAGACCTGCTTACACCTGAAGAAAAGCTTCTTGAGGTAACTAAAGATCGTGTGAAATTGCTCAATCAGGCACGTGATTTAGGCATGGCAGACCCGGAAAAATATAAGCAGGCGGCAGACGCAATATCTAAAAATTCATTTACTGATGCACCGAAGTTCTCTGGCATGGATGCGCTCTACGGTGGTCAGTCTGGTGAGTTGGCAAAAGTTGATGATGCCCAGAAAGAACTCGATAAATGGTACAAAACACAGCTTGATATGCTGGAAAAAAACCGCCAGTCACAGGCTGATTTAAACGATCAGTGGGATGCTCGCGAGCTGGAAATCAAAAAGAAACACCAGGATGAAATGAACAAACTGGATGATGCACGAAGCCAGTTAATGCTCAGCAGTGTTTCTGATGGTCTGGGATCGATGGTTGATCTGACGCGCACGGCGTTCGGCGAGCAATCGGGCATCTATAAAGCGGCATTTGTGGCTCAGAAGGCCGTAGCTATTGCTCAGTCAATGATTGCCATTCAGCAGGGTATTGCGATGGCCGCAGCCAACCCGTTCCCGTACAACCTTGCAGCAATGGCTACGGTGGCAGCATCAACTGCCGGAATCGTCACAAACATTGCCGCAATTGGTATGGCGCATGATGGTATCGACTCTGTTCCTGAAACAGGCACATGGCTCTTACAGAAAGGTGAGAGGGTGACCACTGCACAAACCAGCGCCAAACTAGATGCAACGCTTGAGCGTGTATCTCAGCAAAGCTCAGGCGGTGGCGGCAGTGGACCCACCTATATAACGATCCCTATTAACGGCAACCCATCAGACGCCACTATTGAGTTGGTGCGCAATGCGGCAAAAGAGGGAGCTAAACAGGGCCATGCTATGGTTTATGGCGAGCTGGCTAGCGGAACCGGAAAAGTACATAAGGCTTTAGTGGGTGGTTACACAGCTAAGAGGAGCGCCAGATAATGAGCTTTGAGAAACCAGAAATTACTCAGGAAATGATGGTAGAGATGGAAAATATCCTTATATCAGTCATGCCTGACAGTGCTGATGAGGATACTAAACAGGTTTTAGCCAGCATGATGATTGCTGAAACGGTAAAGGAAATCCGTGAGAAGTCAGTATCAACTGGCATACCTGAAGCGATCATCTTCAAGTACTCAATTCAGGCGCTGCTTATGTCACGCAATAAGCTTCCTGGCTCAACAATTCACTGAGACGCCACACATAGCAAAGAGGCATAAATTATCGGTGTAGTCAGTTGTGTAGTCAGTACATTAAAAAAGGCGCTGTGATTTCTCACTAGCGCCTTTTTTATCAATAGCTTATAAGAGCCTATCAGTTCATGCCGTATTTTTTCAGCTTCTTACGCAGAGTACCACGGTTGATACCCATCATCAGAGCTGCACGGGTCTGGTTGCCACGGGTGTACTGCATCACCATGTCCAACAGAGGCTGCTCAACTTCAGCCAGTACCAACTCATACAGATCACTTACATCCTGACCGTTCAGTTGAGCAAAATAGTTCTTCAGTGCCTGTTTAACCGAATCACGAAGTGGCTTTTGCGTCACCTGATCCTGTGAGTTAACGGTAGAAACGGTCAGTACATCAGAATTTACGCGTTGTTCGAACATAGTTCTTTCAGCTCTTTATTTCGTTTACGCAAGATTTTCGAAGTATGCCTCCAACGCCTCCAGCTGTTCGCTGGCATCCTCTATGGCGTTGAATGTGCGCCGAAACTGGTCATCAGGAGCACTTTCCTGCAAATACCAGGAAACGTGTTTACGAGCAATACGGTATCCCTTGCGCTGACCATAAAAGTCGTGCAGTTCCCGTATATGTCCAATCAGCATTTGCTTCACTTCAGCCAGCGGCTTCGGTGCCAGCAGCTCCCCTGTGTCCAGATAATGCTGGATTTCCCGGAAGATCCACGGTCTTCCCTGAGCAGCGCGACCAACCATCAGAGCATCGGCTCCGGTGTAGTCGAGCACCGCTCTGGCTTTATGCGGGTCAGTAATGTCGCCATTCGCGATAATCGGAATGGAAACGCTCTGCTTAACTGTCCGAATGCTGTCGTATTCAGCGTGTCCCTCAAACAAACAGGCGCGCGTGCGGCCATGAATGGTGAGAGCCTGAATGCCACAGCGTTCAGCCAATTGGGCAATCTCTACACAATTACGATTTTCTTTGTCCCAGCCGGTGCGAATCTTCAGCGTAACCGGTACATCAACTGCATTCACTACCGCACGGAGGATGGACTCCACCAGTGACGGATGCTGCAGCAGTGCTGAGCCAGCCATCTTACGATTCACTTTCTTAGCTGGGCAGCCCATGTTGATATCAATAACCTGCGCGCCAGACGCCACATTAATGCGCGCGGCGGCAGCCATCTCATCAGGATCGCAACCGGCAATTTGCACGGCACGGATTCCAGGCTCGTCACTATGCACCATACGCAAACGGGATTTGTCACTCGCCCAAACTTCTGGGTTTGATGACAGCATCTCGGAGACAGTCATACCTGCACCGTTCTCGTAACATAACGTGCGAAATGGCTTATCGGATACTCCGGCCATAGGCGCAGCAATGAGTCGATTACGTAGCTGATGGTGTCCAATGCGCATGAAAAAGAAGTGACCCTAACTGTTCGCAAGGCGGCGTATATTACGCATTTTTTAATGAAGATGAAAGGCCAAACTTTGAACAATTCACCGTTAAACTGCGAGGAAATCGGCCTTAACAGCAATGCTACAACTAATAATCTATATAATTCAGTATATTAAAAATTTATGCTGAAATTGTGAGCAAAAGTTTTTCTTAAAACATGCCCAAAATCACAACATAAAAACCGCCACATCCGGTAATTAGCCAGAGAAATGACGGCGATGTGATTATTAAATGTACTAATTTGATTGCTTTCAGGTAGCAGTTTTGCGGCCGATATGCAGAGAGTGAGTCGCTTTCACTGTCTCGATGGTGAGACTGAAAACCGGCCAGCGAAGCCAGCCGGTGATCATGCTTAGCGGCGCACACCAGTGATGCGGCACCATTCCTCTTTTTCAGCCACCGGATCGAGCGTGAAGCGCTCAATGTAAGCTTCACACACACCTTCAGCCTGGCTGGCCAGCACGCCTGATAATCCCAGATGTCCGCCAGCTTTAGGCAATACGCTAATCAGCGGCGCCAGTTCACGCAGCGGACCTGCAAGGATATTGGCGACAACCACATCAGCTTGCAGATTTTCCGGCTGTTGATGCGGCAGATAAAGTGACAAACGGTCAGAAACGCCATTGCGCTCCGCATTGTCACGGCTGGCCTGAATTGCTTGCGGATCGATATCAATACCGATGGCCTGTGCAGCGCCCAGTTTCAGTGCGGCAATGGCGAGAATGCCGGAGCCACAGCCAAAATCGATCACGGTTTTGCCTTGCAGATCGAGGCCGTCGAGCCAGGTCAGACACAGCGAAGTGGTGGGGTGGGTGCCGGTACCAAACGCCAGGCCTGGATCCAGCATCACATTGACGGCAGTAGGATCCGGCACGTCGCGCCAGCTTGGGCAGATCCACAGACGCTCGCCAAAACGCATTGGGTGGAAGTTATCCATCCATTCACGTTCCCAGTCTTTATCTTCGATCTGCTCGATCTTGTGGTGGAAATTTGATCCCAAAAGAGGATGCTGGCTCAACTCGGCCACCACATCGTCCATCTCGGTTTCAGCATCAAACAGGCCAATCACATCGGTGTCACCCCATAAGCGGGTTTCACCTGGCAGCGGTTCATAAACCGGGTTGTCGTGCGTATCCTGGAACGTCACTGACACGGCACCGACATCGATCAGTGCATCGCTAAGTGGCTCGGCATTTTCACCGGTACTGTTAATTTTGATTTGAATCCAAGGCATAGCGTTTCTCTTTATTCCACTGCAGCGTGACGCGCATCAGGCGTGCTGCCAAACAAGTTGCCCACCACGAAGGCCAGCAGGCTTAAGGTCAATGACGGAACGATAGGGTGGAAACCCCACAGTTCGATATTCAGGCTGGCGAGCAGGGTATAACATGCTGCGCCCACAATCATGCCGCTGATGGCACCAGTCGAGTTGGCGCGCTCCCAGTAGAGGCCCAGCACCAGCGGCCACAGAAACACCGCTTCCAGCCCGCCAAACGCCAGCAGATTGAGCCAGATAATCATATCCGGTGGATTCCACGCTGCCAGCAGCAGTAGCAAACCCAGCACAAAGGTGATGGTGCCCGATAGCATACGCAAACGTGCTTCATTCTCGCTGTGCTGCGGCGCAATACGCAGATACAGATCTTTGATCAGCGTAGCGGAGGATTGCAGCAGCTGCGCGTTAATCGTCGACATGATGGCCGCCATCGGTGCGGCGAGGAATATGCCCGCGGCCATCGGTGGCAATACGGTGATCATCAGCGTCGGGATCACCCGATCCGGGACGGTAAGATCCGGGATGATCGCACGACCTAAGGCGCCAGCCAGATGCATGCCCAACATCAGGATCACCACTACGATGGTACCGAGCACAATGCCACGGTGCATGGCTTTGCTGTCTTTATAGGAAATACAGCGCACCGCCGTGTGCGGTAAGCCAATAACGCCAAAGCACACTAATACGGCAAACGAGCTGAGGAAAGTGGGATTGATCACATTGCCCACACCCTCCGGTGATACCAGCTGTGGATCAATGGTGCGCAGCTTCGTCACGGCTGTTTCCAGTCCGCCAGCGTGATGTATGACTGCAAACAGCAGCAGGAAGGTGCCGATCAGCATCACCAGTCCTTGCATCGCATCATTAAGTACACTGGCGCGAAAGCCGCCGAAAGCCGTGTATAGAGCGATAGTGCCGCCAAAGATCAGCAGTCCGGTGTCATAGGGGATCCCCGCAGCCGTCTCCAGCAGACGCGCGCCACCAATGAACTGCACGGTCATAGCGCCGATGAAGGCCACTAACAGGCTAATACTGGAGAGCCAGATCAACAGTGTGCTGCCATAGCGGCCATACAGCATGTCATTCAGCGTTACCGCATTGTAGCGACGCGCCAGGATGGCAAATTTCTTCCCCAGGACGCTCAGGGATAGCCATATTGCCGGTACCTGAATCATCGCCAGTAAGACCCAGCCGAGACCGTATTTATAGGCTGCACCCGGTCCGCCAATAAACGAACTGGCGCTGATGTAAGTGCAGGTGATCGTCATGGCTAAGACAAAACCGCCCATGGAGCGGCTGCCAAGGAAGTATTCTGTGAGGAAATTGCCCTGTTGCTGTTTGCGCATGGCAAACACGGACAGTGCGGCAATGAGCACCAGATAAGCCAGCAGGGGAAGAATGATCTCAGAGTCCATCATTGTCCTCCAGTGACATATCACGGAACAGGATGCGCACCATCAGCCAGCACAACACAATAAACAGTAGCGGCGCAAAGACGCAGGAGAGTTCGAACCAGCGGGGCAGGCCCAAAATGCCAACCTCATCACCACCTAACCAGGCGGAGAATCCCCATACAGCGAGGTAAGCTAACGTGAGATAGAACGCCCAGCGCGCCTCTCTGTTCGCTTGCAAAAAACGCCAATCCATTATGCAACCTCAAAGGCAACAAAAATGAAAAAGGCCGGATTAACCGGCCTTTGTTTGCTCTGCGCTGCGATTACTTCTCGTGCAGGCCGAGTTTTTTCTCCAGATAGTGGATGTTGGTGCCACCCTGCTGGAAGTTTTCGTCGGACATGATTTTCATCTGCAGCTCGACGTTGGTCTTGATGCCGTCGATGATCAGTTCCGCCAGCGCATTTTTCATGCGCGCGATAGCCACTTCACGAGTGTCACCGTAGGTGATCAGCTTGCCGATCATCGAGTCGTAGTACGGTGGCACGGTGTAGCCGGCATAGATGTGCGATTCCCAGCGCACGCCAAAACCGCCTGGCGCGTGGAAACGGGTGATCTTGCCCGGGCTCGGCAGGAAGGTGTTCGGATCTTCGGCGTTGATACGACACTCTACCGCATGACCGCGTACCATCACGTCTTCCTGTTTGATCGACAGCGGCTGACCGGCAGCAATGCGCAGCTGCTCTTTGATCAGATCCACGCCGGTGATCATCTCGGTCACCGGATGCTCCACCTGAATACGGGTGTTCATCTCGATGAAGTAGAACTCACCGTTTTCGTACAGGAACTCGAACGTACCCGCACCGCGGTAGCCGATATCGATACAGGCTTTCGCGCAGCGTTCGCCGATAAAGCGACGCAGTTCCGGCGTGATGCCTGGCGCGGGTGCTTCTTCAACGACTTTCTGGTGGCGACGCTGCATTGAGCAGTCACGTTCCGCCAGATAGATCGCGTTGCCCTGGCCGTCGGCCATCACCTGAATCTCGATGTGACGCGGGTTCTCGAGGAATTTCTCCATGTAGACCATGTCGTTGTTGAAAGCCGCTTTGGCTTCCGCTTTCGTCATGCCGATGGACTGCTCAAGATCCTTTTCATTGCGCACCACACGCATACCACGACCGCCGCCGCCGCCGGAGGCTTTGATGATCACCGGATAACCGATGCGCTTGGCGATGGCACGGTTTTTATCCATGTCTTCAGTCAGCGAGCCATCAGAACCTGGCACGGTCGGTACGCCGGTTTTCTTCATGGCGGTGATCGCCGACACTTTGTCGCCCATCAGGCGGATGGTGTCAGCTTTCGGGCCGATGAAGATAAAACCAGAGCGCTCAACCTGCTCGGCAAAATCGGCGTTCTCGGAGAGGAAGCCGTAGCCCGGGTGGATCGCCACGGCGCCGGTGATTTCGGCGGCGGAGATCAGGGCCGGGATGTTCAGGTAGCTTTTGACCGACTGCGCCGGGCCGATACAGACGGTTTCGTCCGCCAGCAGCACGTGCTTCAGGTCGCGGTCCGCGGTGGAGTGAACGGCGACAGTCTTGATGCCCAGCTCTTTACAGGCACGCAGAATGCGCAGCGCGATCTCACCACGGTTAGCAATAACAATTTTATCCAGCATGCTTCGCCTCGTTATTCGATGACGACGAGCGGCTCGTCAAATTCAACCGGTTGGCCGCTTTCCACCAGGATCGCCTTCACAACGCCGGATTTGTCGGCTTCGATCTGGTTCATCATTTTCATCGCTTCAACGATGCACAGGGTGTCGCCGGCGTTCACTTTCTGGCCGACTTCGATAAAGGCTTTCGCGTCCGGGCTCGGGGTGCGATAGAAAGTTCCGACCATCGGAGAACGCACGATGTGGCCAGTGATTTCTGGCTTAGCCGCTTCAACCGGCGCCGCAGCAACAGGTGCGACCGCAGTCGCCAGGCCTGGCTGCTGCATCATTGGTGCAGCGTAAGCCTGCTGCATCATCGGGTAGCCGGCGTTTGCAGGTGAACGGCTGATACGAACTGACTCTTCGCCTTCAGAGATTTCCAGCTCGGAGATGCCGGACTCTTCAACCAGTTCGATCAGTTTCTTAATTTTACGAATATCCATGAGTGTGGTTCCGTACTCTGTTTAATTGGAATGTGACAGGCGTTTTACTGCCGTTTGTAAAGCCCATGAGTATCCATCAGCGCCCAGGCCACAGATGACGCCGGCAGATACATCAGAAAGATAGGAGTGATGTCGGAACGGCTCGCGCGCATGCACGTTCGAGAGATGCACCTCAATAAAAGGTATGCTGACCGCCAACAGGGCATCACGCAGTGCAACGCTGGTATGCGTGAATGCAGCCGGGTTGATGATGATGTAATCCACATTGCCTCGGGCTTCGTGGATGCGATCAATCAACTGAAACTCTGCATTCGATTGCAAATGACTCAATTTCACATGGTGCTGATCGGCCTGCTGGGTCAAATCGCTGACAATTTGCGCCAACGTAGTGTGACCATACTTATCCGGCTCGCGCGTTCCCAACAAATTCAGGTTGGGTCCGTTTAAAAGCAGTATGTGAAATTGGTGCGCCATCTTGCTGCTATCTCCTGCAATCAGTAAGGCATCGCGTAAAATACCGCGACATCTGCCGTTTGTCACTCCTGAGAGTGAAAAAGACGACTTCGCTTGCAATAAAGCCGGGCATTATATCCGTTTCGTCGCAATTAGCAGCAAAATACTGGTCTTATCTGCGAAGTTGATCGGATGCGGCCCTAAGGCCACACCTTTTATCAGATCTTGCAGCAGGAAAACAACCTTGCGGGGATTATCGATGCAGAAGTTTACGCAACTTATTGTAACGCCAGCCTAACAACACCAAGGCTAACAGCGCGTAGATCCAAGGTTGTGGGGAGAACACCTTCACTGACCAAAGATAGTGGATAGGCGCGAGGATCGCGACAAGATAGATGCCGTTATGTAGGGTTTGCCAGCGGCGGCCCAGTTTACGTTGTGCGCGCTGGAATGAGGTGATGGCTAAAGCAAACAGCACCAGCCAGCAGATCATACCCAGTAACAGATAAGGGCGCGAAATGATCTCACTCCCCAGTAACTGCAGATGGTTGTATCCCAGCTCCAGCAGGTAATAGCTGGTTAAATGCAGACATGCCCAGGCAAAACACCACACGCCGAGCAGGCGGCGGGTGCGAATCAGCAGCGGTTGTTTCAGGTAGCGCGTTAATGGCGTCACCAACAGCGTCGCCAGAAGCAACTTTAACGCCATTCTGCCGGTAAAATGCTGGATATCTTTCGCCGGATCGGCACTTAACCAACCCTGACTGGCGGCCATAAACAGATACACAAACGGCAGGAAAGCCGCGAGATGCAGCACCACTTTTAACAGGGTGATATGGCGTAACGTCAGTCGCACTCAGTAGTTCTCCCGTAAATCGAGCCCGCGATACAGTGATGCCACTTCTTTAGCGTAGCCGTTAAACAGCAGAGTGGGCTGGCGTTCGACATTGAGAATTCCGCCGGAACCAATAAAACGTTCGGTGGCCTGCGACCAGCGCGGATGATTCACATGGGGGTTCACGTTGGCATAAAAACCATATTCATTATTGGCGATTTGGTTCCAGGTTGTCGGGGGCTGATCGCGCGTCAGTGTGATCTTTACAATGGACTTGATCCCCTTGAAACCGTATTTCCACGGCACCGTCAAACGAATCGGGGCGCCATTCTGCGGCGGCAGCGCTTTGCCGTACACGCCGGTGCTCAACAGCGTGAGAGGGTGCATGGCTTCATCAAGACGCAATCCTTCCACATACGGATAATCCAGTCCACCGCCGATAAAGCGATCTTTCTGTCCCGGCATCTGGTCCGGAGCATATAAAGTCTGAAAGGCGACAAAGCGGGCATTGCTGGTGGGTTCAGCCAGTTTGAGTAACTTATTCAGCTCAAAGCCCACCCACGGGATCACCATCGACCATGCCTCAACACAGCGCATGCGATAAATACGTTGTTCCATGGCAAAACGTTTAAAGATGTCGTCCATATCCAGCGTGATCGGTTTCGCCACTTCACCTTCAATACGCAACTGCCAGGGTTCAGTTTTCAGCGTGCCGGCGTTGGCAGCAGGATCGGCTTTATCCAGACCAAACTCATAAAAGTTGTTATAGCCGGAAACCTTGTCAAACGGCGTCATGGGCAGATCGGCCTGCCACTGCGCGGGTTTGGTAAATTGCAGATCGCGTCCTGCGGGGGCCGGTGGGCGGTCATTGCCTTTGAACCAGCTCAGCACATCCGCCTGCGCTACGCCGGGCAAACTTGCCGCTGCTGCGCCTAATCCCAGCGCTTTCAGCACCTGACGACGGCGCATGTTAAAGATGCTCTCTGGCGTGACGTCGGATTCGGTAAGGTATTGCTTCAGCTTCATGACATTCTCCGGCGAAAAAATTGATGTATTCAGCATGATCAACTCGCGCTGGACATGCCACTTTGTCCGAAAAAATATGAAATTTCCTGGCGAGCGCGCTCTGTTGAGAATAGGACGAAAAAGCCCGTGTGAAACGCAAGCCATCACACTTTGCGGCTATACTCGCGCCGCATGGCCAATTAGCATGGCGCACCGCGTAATTTGATGCGCGTCTGGCGCTGATTCAGGCAATGTTTTGTGCTATTTTGCTCAGGTTTGCGCCAGTGAGCAGGTTGGCGCCGTCGGATGGCGACCGTTCAGAACCGCAGTGATACAGGCACAGGGATGCGATTAACAACTAAGTTTTCTGCGTTTATTACATTATTAAGCTTACTGGCAATGTTATTGATGCTGGTCGGCTGCGCTTTTAGTTTTATCTGGCTATCGCAACAGCGCGTGGAAACGCGGGTGAATACGCTGGCGACCGAAGTCGATAAAGCGCTGGCAACGCAATCACCACAAGATTTGACGCAGTGGCTGACGCGGATCATGCCAGTGATCAACGCCGAACAGATTGAGATGCATAACGGCAATACCGTGGTTTTCCAGCTTGCCAGGCATGAAAATCCCATGCTGGAAGATGAGCCGAATCGCTTTATTCAGTTCGACCTCCCGTTGGTGCACTCTCCCGGCCTTGAGCTGCGCGTAGTGGTGCTTGATCCCGCGAAAACCTGGTTCCGCTCCTTTACCGGCGCCTATACGCTGATTGTGCTGCTCAGCGTGGTGGCCATTATGTCGGCTTTATTAGTCATGACGCATCGCTGGATCAATCGCCGCTGGCAGCACATGGAACGTTTAGAAGCACGCTCTGAGCGTATTCTGGCCGGTGAGCGCGTGCCCTATGTCGGGCATTACGCCGAGTGGCCGCCAAAGGCCAGCCGCGCGATTGACACCTTACTTAACGATCTGCAGGAAGCGGGCGAGCAGCGTTTACGCATTGATACGCTCATCCGCACCTTTGCCGCTCAGGATTCACGCACCGGCCTGAACAACCGCCTGTTCTTCGATAACCAACTGGCGACGCTGCTGGAAGATCAGGAAGATGTGGGCACTCATGGCGTGGTGATGATGGTGCGCCTGCCCGATCTCGATACGCTGCATGAAACCCTGGGTCAAACGCTGGTGGATGAGTACCTGTTTGACCTGATCAACATGCTGTCGACTTTTGTTCTGCGCTATCCAGGCGCACTGCTGGCACGTTACTTCCGCAGTGATTTTGCCGTGTTGTTGCCGCATCGCACGCTCAAAGAGGCCAACAGTATCGCCGACCAGTTGATCAATGCGGTCGACTCATTGCCGCCGATGCGTATGGTGGATCGCGATGATTTAATCCACATTGGCATCAGCGCGTGGCGCAGCGGAGAAAGCGTGCCGCAGGTGATGGAAAATGTGGAGATGGCAACGCGTCGTGCGGCCTTGCAGGGTGGCAACAGTTGGTCAGTCGGTGAGGGCAATACCTTAGACATGGGACGTGGCAGTGTGCGCTGGCGAACACTGCTGGAAAACACCCTCAATCGTGGCGGACCGCGTCTTTACCAGAAACCAGCTGTGCTGCTGGATGGTAAAGTACACCACCGCGAAATGCTGGCGCGCGTGTTCGATGGTGACAAGGAAGTGGTGTCGGCCGAGTTTATGCCGCTGGTGCTGCAGCTGGGGTTGACCGATAGCTGGGATCGACAACTAGTCACGCGAATCGCGGCGCTCTCTGAAGTGTGGCCCGATGAAACGCTGGCGTTACCCGTGAATATCGACTCATTATTACAGCGCCCATTCCAGCGCTGGCTGCAAAAGCTTTTACTGCAATGTACAAAATCGCAAAGAAAGCGTTTTTTATTTGAACTTGCTGAGGCGGATGTTTGTCAACACATCAATCGCTTAGTGCCGGTTTTCCAGATGTTGACCGCGTTTGGTTGCCGCGTTGCGGTAGATCAGGCAGGAATGACCGTGGTGAGCAGTGCTTATATCAAGCAGTTCCCGATCGAAGTGATCAAACTTGATCCAGGCCTGGTGCGAAATATTGAACGTCGTACTGAAAACCAGTTATTTGTGCAAAGTTTACTGGAAGTGTGCAAATCCACCTCGACACAAGTTTTTGCTGCTGGCGTGCGCACGCGCGCAGAGTGGCAAACGCTGGCGAGTCTGGGGGTGGCAGGCGGGCAGGGCGATTTCTTTGCCCCATCACTGCCGGTAAACAGTAATGTGAAAAAGCATTCACAACGTTATCGAATCTGAGCCTTAAGCCTGTAAAGTGACGCGGAGGGTTCTTTTTCTGCCGTTTGGCGTATAACGTGCGCGTTTATGATGGCTGGAAATGTTAGATTTTATGTCGAAATTCATCCGGTAATTGAGGGTGAATTTACGTTCAATAGGGCGGCTTAGCGCTATTTTACGGTGGCCAGGGATAAGCGAATCGGCCCAAAAAATTATTCAGCGTATTTTTTCACCGAAGCAGAACGTTTTTGCGCCTTGTAGCGGCTTCGCGTGGTTGGTAAAGTAGGCGGATTTTATTTTCCGCCCCCAGCTTGCAGGATTATCCCTTAGTATGTTTAAAAAATTTCGTGGCATGTTTTCCAATGACTTGTCCATTGACCTGGGTACTGCGAATACCCTGATTTACGTAAAAGGACAAGGCATCGTGCTGAACGAGCCTTCCGTGGTTGCCATTCGTCAGGATCGTGCCGGTTCGCCAAAGAGCGTTGCGGCCGTGGGTCATGACGCGAAGCAGATGCTGGGCCGTACCCCAGGCAACATCGCGGCAATCCGTCCTATGAAGGATGGCGTTATCGCCGACTTCTTCGTGACTGAAAAAATGCTCCAGCACTTCATTAAACAAGTGCACAGCAACAGCTTTATGCGTCCAAGCCCACGTGTGCTGGTCTGCGTACCGGTTGGCGCCACTCAGGTTGAGCGTCGCGCTATCCGTGAATCTGCACAGGGTGCAGGCGCGCGCGAAGTGTTTCTGATTGAAGAGCCGATGGCCGCCGCAATTGGTGCGGGCCTGCCGGTCTCAGAAGCAACCGGTTCGATGGTAGTGGATATCGGTGGTGGTACCACTGAAGTCGCCGTTATCTCATTGAACGGCGTGGTCTACTCTTCTTCTGTACGTATCGGTGGTGACCGTTTCGATGAAGCTATCATTAATTATGTGCGCCGCAACTATGGTTCACTGATTGGTGAAGCCACTGCGGAACGTATCAAACACGGAATTGGTTCTGCCTATCCGGGTGATGAAGTACACGAAATTGAAGTGCGTGGTCGTAACCTGGCTGAAGGTGTACCGCGTGGCTTTACGCTGAACTCCAATGAAATCCTCGAAGCGCTGCAAGAGCCATTGACCGGTATCGTGAGTGCAGTGATGGTCGCGCTGGAACAGTGCCCGCCAGAACTGGCTTCTGACATCTCCGAGCGTGGCATGGTACTGACCGGCGGTGGCGCACTGCTGCGCAACCTGGATCGTCTGCTGATGGAAGAAACCGGTATTCCGGTGGTCGTCGCAGAAGATCCGCTGACCTGCGTCGCGCGCGGCGGTGGTAAAGCGTTGGAAATGATCGACATGCACGGCGGCGATTTGTTCAGCGAGGAGTAAATCCTCATCGGCTGAGACCGTGGTCAAATTGCGCAGGGAGTCGCGCCTATCGACGCTGCGCACGACGGCGAGATGCGTCCAGCCCTGGAGGCGTTAGTCACAAGACTGACGCTTCTTCCCTGATGTCGAGGAACACGCAGAATTTATGAAGCCGATTTTTAGCAGGGGGCCTTCCCTGCAGTTGCGTCTCTTTCTGGCAGTCATTGTGGCTATCGCGATTATCATCGCTGACAGTCGCGTGAGCTCCTTCTCCCAGATCCGCAACTACCTGGACACGTCGGTAAGTCCATTTTATTTTCTGGCCAATGGGCCGCGACAGCTTCTTGACGGCGTCTCAGAAACGCTGGCTTCACGCCAGCAGCTCGAGCTGGAAAACAAAGCGCTGCGCCGTGAGCTCTTCCTGAAAAACAGTGACCTGTTGATGCTGGGGCAATACAAGCAGGAAAACGCACGTCTGCGTGAGCTGCTCGGCTCACCGCTGCGTCAGGATGAGCACAAGATGGTGACCCAGGTGATTTCAACCGGCACCGATCCGTATACCGATCAGGTGGTTATCGATAAAGGCAGCGTGAACGGTGTTTACGAAGGCCAGCCGGTGATCAGTGATAAAGGTGTAGTGGGTCAGGTGGTGGCTGTCGGTCAGGTGACCAGCCGCGTACTGCTGATTTGTGATGCCTCGCATGCGTTGCCGATTCAGGTGTTACGTAACGATATTCGCGTGATTGCGGCGGGTAACGGCTGTAGCGAAGATCTGCAGCTGGAACATCTGCCGGGCAACACCGACATTCGTGTCGGCGATGTGCTGGTGACGTCTGGCCTTGGCGGACGTTTCCCTGAAGGCTATCCGGTTGGCGTGGTCTCTTCAGTGAAAGTCGACACCCAACGTGCTTATACCGTGATCCAGGCGCATCCGACCGCAGGCCTGCAGCGTCTGCGTTATCTGCTGCTGTTGTGGGGCTCGGATAAGAATGGCGACATGCCGATGGCACCGGATGAAGTTCACCGCGTGGCGAATGAGCGTCTGATGCAGATGATGCCGCAAGTCTTGCCGCCAGCAGGCGAAATGGGCCCACCGGCACCGGACGTGGCACCGCAGATGGGGCCGCCAGCACCCGCTAACAGCAGTCGTTCGCAAGGGATACCAGCGAACACACGCGGAGGCCAGCCTTGAGTCGATATCGCAGCCAGGGCCGATGGGTTATCTGGCTGTCCTTTCTGATTGCCCTCATTCTGCAAATCATGCCCTGGCCGGAACAAATCTACATGTTCCGGCCTTCATGGCTTTTGTTGATCCTGGTTTACTGGGTTCTGGCATTGCCGCACCGCGTTAATGTTGGCACGGGCTTCTTTTTAGGGGCCGTAATGGACCTGGTGGCCGGTTCCACGCTGGGTGTGCGCGCGCTGGCGTTCAGCATCATCGCGTATCTGGTGGCCTTCAAATTTCAGCTATTCCGAAATCTGGCGTTGTGGCAGCAGGCATTAATGGTTATGGTGCTGTCGCTCGCGGTGGATGTGATTGTTTTCTGGGCTGAATTCCTGGTGATCAACGTCTCATTCCGCCCGGAAATCTTCTGGAGCAGTGTGGTCGACGGCATTCTATGGCCCTGGCTATTCTTATTAATGAGAAAGATTCGCCGTCAGTTCGCTGTTCAGTAAGGAAGACTATGATAAGCCTGTATCTCGCATCCGGTTCACCGCGTCGACGTGAACTGCTCACGCAGCTTGGTCTGCAGTTTGAGCGTCTGATCACCGACGTCGAAGAGTTGCGCCAGCCTGAAGAAGCGGCGGAAGCCTATGTTCGCCGTCTTGCTGCGGACAAAGCGCGCGCAGGCGTGGCGGTCGCACCCCAGGATTTACCGGTGCTGGGTGCAGATACCATCGTGGTGCTTAACAACGAAGTGCTGGAAAAACCACGCGATGCGGCTCACGCGGCGCAGATGCTGAGTCAACTTTCCGGGCAAACGCATCAGGTGATGACCGCCGTCGCGCTGGCAGACAGTGCGCGCGAGCTGGATTGCCTTGTCACGACTGACGTGACATTCCGCAATATCACGGCAGAAGAAATCTCGCACTATATTGCCAGCGGCGAGCCGATGGACAAAGCCGGCGCGTACGGAATACAGGGTCTGGGCGGCAATTTTGTCCGCAAGATTAATGGAAGCTATCACGCCGTAGTGGGATTACCGCTGGTTGAAACCAATGAGTTGCTGAGCCATTTTCAGTCACTGCGTGCGTTAAGGGGACAAGATGACGGCTGAGCTGCTGGTTAACGTTACACCTTCTGAAACCCGTGTTGCCTATATTGATGGCGGCATTTTGCAGGAAATCCACATCGAGCGCGAAGCACGGCGCGGTATCGTGGGGAATATCTATAAAGGTCGCATTAGCCGCGTGTTGCCCGGTATGCAGGCCGCGTTTGTCGATATCGGCATGGATAAAGCCGCCTTCCTGCACGCTTCTGACATCATGCCGCACACCGAATGCGTGGCGGGTGATGAGAAGAAAAATTTTGTGGTGCGCGACATCAGCGAGCTGGTGCGTCCCGGCCAGGATTTGGTGGTACAGGTGGTGAAAGATCCACTCGGCACCAAAGGTGCACGACTCACCACTGATATTACGCTGCCTTCGCGTTATCTGGTGTTTATGCCAGGTGCATCGCACGTTGGCGTTTCACAGCGCATTGAAAGCGAAGCCGAGCGTGACCGTCTGAAAGCCGTCGTGGCGGCTTACTGTGACGATCTCGGTGGCTTTATTATTCGTACTGCTGCCGAAGGCATCTGCGAGGAAGACCTGGCGCAGGATGCTGCCTTCCTCAAGCGTCTGTGGACCAAAGTCAGCGAACGCAAGAAACGTAACCAGACGCGCTGCCTGTTGTACGGTGAGCTAGCATTAGCACAGCGTGTGCTGCGCGACTTTGCCGGCGCGGCGCTGGATCGCATTCGTGTTGATTCGCGTCTGACCTGCGATCTGCTGGTGGAGTTTACCGGCGAATATATCCCGGAAATGGCCAGCAAGCTGGAGCTGTACAGCGGTAAACAACCGATCTTCGATCTGTTTGATGTCGAGAACGAAATTCAACGCTCACTGGAGCGTAAAGTTGAACTCAAGTCGGGCGGCTACCTGATCATCGATCAAACCGAAGCGATGACCACCGTCGATATCAATACCGGCGCGTTCGTTGGGCATCGGAATCTCGACGAAACCATTTTCAACACTAATATTGAAGCCACGCAGGCGATTGCCCGTCAGCTACGGTTGCGCAATCTCGGCGGCATAATCATTATCGATTTCATCGACATGAGTAATGACGATCACCGTCGCCGCGTGCTGCATTCACTGGAAAGTGCGCTAAGCAAAGATCGGGTAAAAACCGGCATTAACGGATTCTCGGCGCTCGGTCTGGTGGAAATGACGCGCAAGCGCACGCGTGAAAGTATTGAACATGTGCTCTGTGCCGATTGTCCGGTGTGCAAAGGGCGCGGCACGTTGAAAACGGTGGAAACGGTCTGTTATGAAATCATGCGCGAAATCGTGCGTGTGCATCATGCTTATGATTCGGATCGCTTCCTCGTCTATGTTTCCCCGGCGGTGGGTGAGGCATTAAAAAGTGAAGAGTCACATGCGCTGGCTGAAGTGGAAATCTTTGTCGGTAAGCAGGTTAAAGTCCATGTTGAGCCGCTCTATACTCAGGAGCAGTTTGACGTCGTCATGATGTAAGTCGTGAGGTTGAACGCCGTTATCCAACGGGAAGCAAGGAGAGGTGTGTGAGGCGGTTGCCGAGGATTTTGTTACTGCTGCTCGCCGCAATCATCGTTATTGTGGCGCTGCTAGTCAGCGGGTTGCGCCTCGTGATGCCGCATCTCAACAGTTATCGCAGCGACATACTGCAGACGATTTCACGCGTCAGCGGTGTGACGGTGGACGCCAGCGAATTGCAGGGGAAATGGGAAAACTTTGGCCCAACCCTGCAGGTGCGCAATCTCAATATTTCGATGCCGGATGACGGCAAGCTCACTATCGGCCGCGTGAATCTGGCGCTCAACGTCTGGCAATCATTGCTGCACTGGCGCTGGCAGTTCCGCGATCTCACCTTCTGGCAGCTGCGTCTCGAAACTAATCATCCACTGTTTACCAGTGACCAGCAGAAAAACAGCTTTAAACCAGCGCATATTAACGATCTGTTTCTGCGACAGTTTGACCACTTTGACCTGCGTGACAGCAGCATCCGTTTTCTTACGCCCTCTGGTCAGCATGCCGAGCTGGCGATCCCACGGCTGACCTGGCTCAACGAAAGCACGCGTCATCGCGCGGAAGGGGAAGTCAATCTCTCCAGCTTTACTGGCCAGCACGGTGTGGTGCAGGTTCGTCTCGATCTCAATGACACCAACGGATTACTCAACGATGGCCGCATCTGGATGCAAGCGGATGACGTCGATGTGCGTCCGTGGATCGGTCCGTGGCTGCGCGACAATACCAGTTTGGAAAGTGCCCGCTTTAGCCTGGCCGCATGGGTCAATCTGCGTGATGGCGATGTCTATGCCGGTGACCTGCTACTGAGCAAAGGCGGTGCGCGCTGGCGCGGCGAGCAGGGCGACCATCAGCTGCAGGTGGATGGCTTAACCGCGCATCTGGCCCGTTTCCAGAATGGCTGGAGCCTGTCGGTGCCACAAACTCGTCTCAGCACCGATGGTGTGGCGTGGGCGCCGGGTCATTTCTCCCTGTTATGGAAGCCAGACGATCAACAGATGCTGGGCGCCAACAGCGGAGCAGAAGTGCGTGTCCGTGCCACACAGCTGGATCTGGAGCGTCTGGCTCCGCTAGTGCCGTTGCTCAAACCCCTATCACCTGCGTTACTGGACAACTGGCGTGCATTGCAGCCGCGCGGCAACATCGATGCGCTGGCGCTGGACATTCCGCTCAATCAGCCAGAACAAACCCGACTGCAAGCCAAATGGCACAACCTGGCGTGGCAGCATTGGGAGCTGTTGCCGGGCATCAGCAATTTAAACGGCACTGCCAGCGGCAGCGTGAATAACGGTCTGCTTGATGTGGCGATGGGACAAGCGGATGTGCCTTATGGCGATATGTTCCAGGCTCCACTACAAATCAAACAGATCACCGGCAAGCTGAACTGGCAGCGTGATGCCAGCGGCCTGACGCTGGACGGTCAGAATCTTGATGTTCAGGCACGTTCCCTGTGGGCGCGCGGTGATTTCCGTTATCAGCAAAATATCGGCAAAGCACCCCAGCTGGATATTCTGGCGGGTATTCGCGTCACCGATGCGGGTGATGCCTGGCGCTACTTCCCGGAACCGCTGATGGGCCACGATCTGACCCATTTCCTCAGCGAGTCGATTAAAGGCGGGAAAGTGGACAATGCCACGCTGTTGTTCGCCGGTAATCCCAGCCTGTTCCCGTTTAAGCACAATGACGGCATGTTCGAAGTCTGGGTGCCGCTGCGTCAATCCACTTTCCAGTTCCAGCCCGGTTGGCCAGCGCTGGAGAATCTCGATATCGACCTCGATTTCGTCAACAACGGTCTGTGGATGAAAGCCGAGAAAACGAAACTGGGCGAAGTGGATGCACGTAACGTCAGCGCAGTGATCCCGGACTATCTGAAAGAGAAGCTAATCATCAATGGCGGTCTCAGCGGTCAAGGCAAGCAAATCGCTGATTACTTTGAGCAAACGCCGCTGAAATCGACGCTAGGCGCAGCGCTGCAACAGCTGCAAATCGGCGGCAATGTGCTTGGTTCGCTGAATCTCGATATTCCGTTGGATGGGGAACTGGTGCACGCCAGCGGTAATGTAGTGATGAACAATAACAGCTTGCACATCAAGCCGTTAAACACCACGCTGGAAAACCTCACTGGACGTTTCCGTTACAACAACGGCAATCTCGAAAGTGAACAGATGCAGGCTAACTGGTTTGGTCAGCCTACCGGCGTCAGTTTTACCACCACCGAAAACCCTGACAACTTCGGCGTCAACGTGAAACTGCTGGGTGACTGGCAGCCGTCGAAACTGAAAGTGTTGCCGACCAGCGTCAGCAGTCAACTGAGCGGCAGTCTGCCATGGCAGGGCAATGTCGACATTACGCTGCCACACAAAGGTGGCGCGACCTATAAAGTCGATTTGCAGGGCGATGCAAAAACAGTAAGTAGTCACTTACCTGCGCCTTTGGATAAGCAGGCGGGTGAAGCGATGCCCATCGCCATTAACGCCACCGGTGACCTGAAAGGATTTACGCTGAGCGGTAGCGTGCGTGAACACAACCGCTTTAACAGCCGTTGGATTCTCGAACCTCAGCTGCGCGTGGATCGCGGCATCTGGCTCAACGATGCGAAAAGCACGCCGAAGCTGCCAGAAAAGCGCGGTATGGAACTCAATTTACCGCCGCTGGATGGTGAAGCCTGGATGGGACTGCTGGCAGGTGGAGGTGGTTCGCGCAATGCTCAGGGCGAAACGGAAGTGGGCGGTGCACTGCTGCCGGGTGATGTGACGCTGCGTACACCGGCACTCACACTCGGCGGTCAGCAGTGGCATGACGTCAATGCCACTGTCACGCAAGGGCCAACCGGCAATACGCAGCTTCAGCTGGAAAGTCGCGAAGCGCGTGGCAGTTTGCAAACCGCACAGCATGCGCCCTGGCAGATCGACCTCAGCTATCTTTACTACAATCCAGAATGGGCGAACAGCAGCGATAGCAGCACCTCGCCGTTGGGTGGCAACAGCAGCACTGTGGACTTCAGCAGCTGGCCAGCGCTGCAGCTTAACTGTGATGAGTGCTGGCTGCGCGGTCAGAAGTTTGGTCATATGCAGGCCAGATTGCAGCCGCAGGGAGATACGTTAGCGCTTACTAACGGTAGCGTGGATTCCGGAAGTGCGAAGCTCAATATTAACGGCGAATGGGTCAATAAACCGGGCAATCAGCGCACCTCATTAAAGGGCAGTCTGAGCGGGAAAAACATCAATGACGCCGTCAATTGGTTTGGGATGAATACCCCACTACGTGACGCGCCGTTTAACGTGGATTATGACCTGCACTGGCGTTCTGCCCCGTGGCAACCTTCAGCGGAAACGTTGAGCGGCACGCTGAAAACCCATTTTGGCAAAGGCCAGATTGCGGATGTGAATACCGGGCGTGCGGGGCAGCTGCTGCGCCTGATGAGCTTTGACGCCCTGCTGCGTAAGCTGCGCTTCGATTTTAGCGATACCTTCAGCGAAGGTTTCTATTTCGATTCGATTAACGGCACGGCGTGGATCGAAAACGGGGTAATGCACACGGATAACCTGTTGGTAGATGGCCTTGAAGCGGATATCGCCATGCAGGGCAAAATCGATTTGGCGAAGCGCCAGATTGATATGGAAGCGGTGGTCGCGCCTGAAATCTCTGCTTCGGTGGGTGTGGCGACGGCCTTTGTGGTCAATCCGGTGATTGGTGCCGCGGTGTTTGCCGCCAGTAAAGTATTGGGCCCGTTGTGGAATAAGATTTCGCTGCTGCGTTATCACATCAGCGGACCGCTGGATAAACCGGAAATCAATGAAGTGCTGCGCAAACCGCGCGAAGACGACAAGAAGTGAATTTGACGCCGTCGGGGAATTGCCGCAGGCTATGACTATCCGAGCACATAATGAGTGAGAAACGATGACTCTGAATCTGGTAAGTGAGCAGTTACTAGCTGCGAACAGCATTAATCAGCAGGACCTTTATTCCCTGTTAGGGCAGCTTTCAGAACGTCGTCTGGATTATGCCGATCTCTATTTCCAGTCCAGTTTCCATGAATCCTGGGTGCTGGAAGACAAAATCATTAAAGATGGCTCTTACCACATCGACCAGGGTGTCGGTGTGCGTGCAATCAGCGGTGAGAAAACCGGTTTCGCTTACGCAGACCAAATTTCCTTGAACGCCCTGCGCCAGTCTTCTGAAGCCGCGCGCAGCATCGTGCGTGAGCAAGGCAATGGCAAAGCGCATACGCTTTCTGCCGTGATTAACCGTTCGCTGTATGCGCCGATCAATCCGCTGGACAGCCTGACGCGTGAAGACAAAATTGCACTGTTGCATCGTGTTGATACCGTGGCTCGTGCTGCTGACCCGCGCGTGCAGGAAGTGAATGCCAGCCTGACCGGCGTCTACGAGCAGGTGCTGGTGGCGGCGACCGATGGCACACTGGCAGCGGATATCCGCCCACTGGTGCGTTTGTCGATCAGCGTGCAGGTGGAAGATCAGGGTAAACGTGAACGCGGCTCCAGCGGCGGCGGCGCGCGTACTGGCTATGAATTCTTCTATGCCGATGAAAACGGTGATGTGCGTGCCGATGCATGGGCGCGTGAAGCGGTGCGCCTGGCGCTGGTGAATCTTTCTGCCGTGGCCGCACCTGCGGGTACCCTGCCGGTCGTGTTAGGCGCTGGCTGGCCGGGTGTGCTGCTGCACGAAGCGGTAGGACATGGTCTGGAAGGCGATTTCAACCGCCGTGAAACTTCGGTCTTCAGCGGTAAGATGGGGCAACTGGTGGCCTCTGAACTCTGCACCGTGGTCGACGATGGCACCATCGAAGGCCTGCGCGGCTCACTGGCGGTGGATGACGAAGGCGTGCCGGGCCAGTACAACGTCTTGATCGAAAACGGCGTGCTCAAAGGCTACATGCAGGACAAGCTCAATGCGCGTCTGATGGGCGTGCCGCCAACCGGTAACGGGCGTCGTGAATCCTATGCGCATCTGCCGATGCCGCGTATGACCAACACCTATATGCTGGCGGGTAAATCTACACCGCAGGACATCATTTCCAGCGTTGAATACGGGATTTATGCGCCGAACTTTGGCGGCGGCCAGGTGGATATCACCTCGGGCAAGTTTGTGTTCTCCACCTCAGAAGCCTATCTGATTGAAAACGGCAAAGTCACCACGCCGGTGAAAGGCGCCACGCTGATCGGTTCCGGTATTGAAGCGATGCAGCAGATCTCGATGGTGGGTAACGATCTTGCGCTGGATAAAGGCGTTGGCGTGTGCGGTAAAGAGGGTCAGAGCGTGCCGGTCGGCGTCGGTCAGCCAACCCTGAAGCTGGATAAAATCACCGTCGGCGGTACCGCGTAATCATTCCTGGTGCGCATCAATGTGCACTCTCTAAATGACGGCACCGTCCTCTGTAGGGGCGCTATTTATGGCGTCCTCCAATGCCAGGAGCGCATGAATGCGCCCCCTACAAAAACCTCACCGAACCCGTAGGGGCGCCATTTATGGCGTCCTCCAATGCCAGGAGCGTATAAATGCGCCCCCTACAAAAACCTCACCGAACCCGTAGCGGCGCCATTTATGGCGCCCAGACCGTCAGCCTTTCCGATGCTGCTGATACTGCTGCGCCACCTGCTTAAAGTACTCGGTAAGATAATCGATACACACCTGCACCTTCAGCGGCATCTTGTCTTTCTCGGTATAGAGCGCATACACCGGACGCGGTTCTGAGTGATATTGCGGGAACAGAATGTCGATCTCTCCAGCGTTAATCTCATCAATCACCCACATCAGCGGCACATAGGCGATACCGCAACCGGCTTTCAGCCAGCGAATCAGCGTTTGTGAATCATTGGTAACGAAGCGTCCTTGCGGCGTCAGTCGCGTCACCAAACCTTCCGGCGCGACCAGTTCAAAGGTGTTATCCGGGCGAACGCTATATTCCAGCCATGAAAAATTATCGATCTCGCCCGGCTTTTCTGGCGTACCGTGTTGCGCCTGATAACTCTTAGCGGCGCACACGACCATCGGCATCGCGCCCAAACGGCGTGAAAACAAGTTGGAGTCTTGTAAAGCACCCACGCGAACCACGAGATCTAAGCCGTTGGCGATCAAATCCGGCGCGGGAATGCCGGTGACCAGATTGACACTCAGGCCAGGATATTCGCGCAGCATATCGCTGGTCATCGCGGACAACACATTTTGCGCCATGGTGGATGAGCAGCCAATACGCAGAATACCAATCGGGGTGTTATTGAAGGCATACAGCTGTTCATGCACCTGTGATGCCTCGGCCAGCATGCGGCGGCAGCCCTGATAATAGATCTTGCCTGCTTCGGTCAGGCCAATACTGCGGGTGCTGCGATTTAACAATTTGACCTGCAGCTCATCTTCCAGTTTGGCGACAATTTGGCTGATTGACGAAACGCTGAGATGAAGCTGACGTGCCGCGGCGGTAAAAGAACCTAATTCAACCACTTTGGCGAAAATGGACATGCCTTTAAGTCGTTCCATTGTTTACTCTGGCTAAAAAGTGATTTAGCTCACAATATGTAGAAAACGTATAGTCATGCGCGTTACTATACGCACGCTGGGTCTGTTCACCGCACCTTAACACGGCTGTGTTTACTCGATGATACGCTATCATTAGCTCAACGCGGCCTGAATGTTGCCATCAGTCTCTCAATCACCCCCTGATTCTCAACCCGACGTGCCACGCGGCATGAGGGCAGGTATCGGTGCAATCCGGCAAGGTCGAACTAAGGAACCGTAATGAGTGTGCTCCCGGTATTTGTCGTATTCGGGCTGAGCTTTCCGCCCATCTTCATTGAACTACTGGTTTCGCTGGCGCTGTTCTGGCTGGTGAAACGCGTGCTGACGCCCAGCGGAATTTATGACCTGGTGTGGCATCCGGCACTTTTTAACACAGCTTTGTATTGCTGCGTGTTTTACCTTGTATCCCGTCTATTCGTCTGAGGTTTTTAAGTGAAAGCGCTCATAAGAAAAATCGCGCGTTACGCGATTACAATCCTGCTGGTTATCATCGCAATCGTGATCATCTTCCGCGCCTGGGTGTTCTATACCGAATCGCCCTGGACGCGTGACGCCAAATTCTCCGCTGATGTCGTAGCGATCTCGCCAGACGTCACCGGCCTTATCACTGACGTGCCTGTGCACGACAACCAACTGGTGAAACAGGGCGACACGCTGTTTGTCGTGGATCGTCCGCGCTACCAGAAAGCACTGGATGAAGCTCAGGCGGATGTCGAATATTACCAGGCATTGGTCAACGAAAAACGCCGTGAAGCGGCGCGCCGTAATCAACTTGGCACCAGCGCCATGTCGCGTGAAGCCATCGATCAGGCTAACAACGATCTGCAAACCAGCGAACATCAGCTGGCGAAATCGGTGGCAACACGCGATTTGGCGGTGATCGACCTGGATCGCACCACCATCAAAGCGCCTTCAGATGGCTGGGTCACTAACCTCAACGTTTATCAGGGCGAGTTCATCACCCGTGGTTCCGTTGCCGTGGCATTGGTACAGCAACACTCATTCTATGTGCTGGCCTATATGGAAGAGACCAAGCTGGATGGCGTACGTCCTGGCTTCCGCGCTGAAATCACCCCGCTGGGCAGCAATGTCGTATTGCGTGGCACGGTGGACAGCATTGCTGCCGGCGTGACCAACAGCAGCAGCAGCGTGGACAGCAAAGGCATGGCAACCATCGACTCCAACCTTGAATGGGTGCGACTGGCGCAGCGCGTACCGGTGCGTATTCATCTTGACGATCAACCAGGCAACCGCTTCCCGGCGGGCACCACCGCCACGGTGGTGATCACCGGTGATAAAGATCGTCAAACCAAAGTCTCGCCGTTGACGCAGTTCTTTAACCGCCTGCGCGAGTTTGGTTAAGCGAGGCCGTTATGATTGAATTTTTGCGTTTCCCGGTGAAGCTGACATTTGCGCTGGTTGCGGCGCTGATGATTGGTTTTCACTTTAATCTGGAAACGCCGCGTTGGGCGGTCATGACTGCCGGCATTGTCGCCGGTGGTACCGCCTTTGCCGCAGGGGGCGACCCCTATTCTGGCGCACTGCGCTATCGCGGCATTCTGCGCATTATCGGTACCTTTATTGGCTGTATCGCCGCACTGACCATCATGATCGCCACGGTGCGGGCCCCAGTGGTGATGCTGCTGCTGTGCTGTTTATGGGCAGGCATGTGCGTCTGGCTCTCTTCGCTGATTAAAGTTGAGAACTCCTACGCGTTGGGTCTGGCGGGTTACACTGCACTGATTATCGTCATTACCGCCGATGCCAGTGGCGGTTTAACGCTGGCACCACAGTTTGCCGTTGAACGTTGCAGTGAAATTGTCATTGGTATTCTGTGTGCGATTCTCGCTGACATGCTGTTCTCGCCGCGCTCTATCAAAAAAGTGATCGAGGCAGAAGTCGATGCCCTGCTGGTGGCGCATTACAAGCTGCTGCAACTGTGTGTGGCACACGCAGATAAAGACGAAGTGGATAGAACCTGGAGCGCGTTAGTGCGCCGCACCACCGCGCTCAACGGCATGCGTAGCCAGTTGATGATGGAATCTTCGCGCTGGAAGAATTCCAGCCGCCGCCTGCAGATGCTGAATACGCTGTCGCTGACGTTGATTACACAAGCGGCCGAAACCTTTCTAATTCAGAACGCCCGTCCAGACTATATCCCGACGCAATATCGCCTGCTGATTGAGAAAGACGTTCATAACGTTGATGACGTGCATAAGCGTATGAAGGTGATGCGTCGTCTGATCAGCGTCAGCAACAAAAATGTGCCGATGACGGTGGCAAGTTGGGTCGGCGCTGCCACGGAATATCTGTTGCTGATTAACGGAGTGCGCAGCAACAGCCGTATCACCACGCTGGAAGAGAGTATCCTGCAGCGCGAAGTGGTGATTCAGGCACGTTCGGCGGAAACCCATCACGCGATGATTAACGGTGTGCGAACCTTTGTGGCGACCGCACTGGGTTCCCTGTTCTGGCTATACACCGGCTGGACATCCGGCAGTGGCTGTATGGTGATGCTGGCCGTTATCACCGCGCTGGCGATGCGTATGCCGAATCCCCTGATGATGGCGAAAGACTTCTTCTACGGTATGGCCTTCGCCGTGCCGCTCGGCATGCTCTATTTTGTCTATATCCTGCCGGCCACGCAGCAAAGCGCGTTGTTGTTGTGCATCGCGATTGGCGCATTGGGCTTTATCGGCGGTATCTTTGTTCAGCGGCGTCAGATTGGTACGTTAGGGGCGCTAATTGGCACCATCAACGTGCTGGTGCTGGATAACCCGATGAAATTTGAGTTCAACGTATTCCTCGATAATGCGTTGGGCCAGTGGATTGGCAGCTTTGTAGCGATGATGGTGATTCTGCTGATTCGCGATAAATCTAAAGCACGTACCGGTCGTAAGCTGCTGAACCGTTTTATGTATGCAGCTGTGGCTGCCCTGACCACTAATCAGGCACGCCGCCGGGAAAACCATCTGCCCGCGCTGTATCAGCAACTGTTCCTGCTGCTCAATCTGTTTCCCGGCGATATCGACAAATACCGCATTGCGCTGACGCTGATTATCGGCCATCAACGACTGCGTAATGCCGAAGTGCCGGTTAACGCAGAGCTATCGGCCTTTCACCGGCAGTTGCGCTACACCGCGGACCGTATTATTTCCGCATCCAGTGATGACAAACGGCGCTACTACTTCGAGCGATTGTTGCAGGAGCTGGAGGTGTATCAGGAAAAACTACACCACTATTCAGCGCCTGAAAGTGTCACCGAACCGGTTAAACGGCTTTCTCTGATGCTGGATAAGTACCAGAACACGCTCATCCAAATCTGAAATTGGCCGCTGCACCCTGCAGCGGCCTTTTGATCCCACGTTGACACAAAACCCTGCGATTTTGGCATCTATACTTTTCTGACAGGAAGCAAACTGACAGGAGAATAATGATGTCCACCTCTCTGCAACAACATCCGCTGTTTAAGACCGGTTATTTCTCTGCGGGACAATGGCATAAGGCCAGTACCACCTTTGATGTGACCAATCCGGCCACCGGTGACGTGCTGGCGAAAGTGGCGAAAGCCGGTAAGAGCGAAACGGAACAAGCCATTGCTGCAGCCCAGCAGGCTTTTCCCGCGTGGCGTGATAAAACCGCTAAGCAGCGCGCTGAGATCCTTAATCGCTGGTATCAACTGATCATCGAGAACAAAAGCTGGCTCGGGCAACTGATGACCGCCGAGCAGGGCAAACCCCTTAAAGAAGCAGAAGGTGAAGTCGAGTACGCCGCCAGCTTTATTCAATGGTTTGCTGAGCAGGCTAAGCGTGCCAATGGCGAAATCATCCCACCGGCGAAACCGGGTTCACGCATTCTGGCTACACGTGAGCCGATTGGTGTGGTGGCGGCTATCACGCCGTGGAATTTCCCGATGGCGATGCTGACACGCAAACTGGGCCCGGCGCTGGCAGCAGGCTGCACTGGCATCATCAAACCGGCCAATAACACCCCGCTGTGTGCCTTTGCGTTAGTCGCGCTGGCGCAGGAAGCGGGCGTACCCGACGGCGTATTGAATGCGGTGGCGGGTGATACGCATGCCATTAGCGACGCGATTATGGCCAGCAAGGCGGTGCGCAAAATCTCGTTTACCGGTTCAACCGCCGTGGGTAAAACGCTGATGCGCAACGCCGCAGACACCATGAAGAAAGTGTCGATGGAGCTGGGCGGCAATGCGCCTTACATCGTGTTTGAGGATGCGGATATTGATGCGGCGGTACAGGGCGCGATTGCTAACAAATTCCGCAACGCAGGACAGGTGTGCGTCAGCGTGAATCGCTTTTATGTGCACAACGCGGTTTACGATCGTTTCGTCAGTCAATTGACCGATGCGGTGGGCAAGCTGAAAGTGGGTAATGGCGTTGAAGAAGGCGTGATAGTCGGCCCGCTGATTGAGCACTCGGCGCTGGAAAAAGTGGAAGAGCACGTGAAAGATGCGCTGAGCAAAGGCGGTAAGTTACTTGTCGGAGGCGAACGTCATCCGCTGGGGGGCAATTTCTGGCAGCCCACGGTAATTGCCGAGGCGCATGAAGAGATGAAACTGGCTCAGGAAGAAACTTTTGGTCCGGTAGCCGCCTGTTTCCGCTTTGATGATGAAGCGGATGTGATTCAGCGTGCCAATAACACCGAATACGGTTTAGCTGCCTATTTTTACACCCAGAATCTGCAGCGGGTGTTCCGCGTCTCCGCAGCGCTGGAAGCCGGGATGATTGGCATTAATGAGTGTGCCGTGTCCACTGAACTGGCACCCTTTGGTGGTGTGAAAGAGTCCGGTTTAGGGCGTGAAGGATCGGTGCTGGGGATGGAAGAGTACCTGGAAGTGAAAGCGCTGCATATTGGTGGGCTGGCCTGATGGGCGGCCCTGCCTGAAAGAGGGAATCACGATGAGAACCGAGCGTTTTGATTTCGACGAAATCGTCGATCAAGCCCATTTCTATCGCCAGTTCAGCGATCGTTTTGCACTGACAGATCCCGGCATTGACGATCTGGACGATCTTTGGGCGGTGATCCAAGGTGATCAGTTGCCGTTGCCGCTGGAAATTGAGTTTGTGAATCTGGGAACAGGGCAGAAACGCCGGTATGGCGCATTAATCCTGCTATTTGATGAAGCAGAAGAGGAGCTGGAGGGTCAGCTCCGCTTTAATGTGAAGTGACAAGCCGAAAAAGGGCCCCGGCGAGCGGGGCCAAAGGGTTCGTCAGAATTGACGAGGAATTATTTGTACAGCTCAGCGGTCACGTGATAGCTGTCACCGGTATTGGCTTCAATCACTTTATAAGCACTGGCACCTTGTGCATCGGCTTTCTGTGAAAGCTCAGCACGGTAATCCATTGGCGAACCGCCGGTACCGCTGACGGTGATAGTGCTGCCGGTAGGTTGCAGATTTTGCGCCTGCTCATTCGTTACCAATTGGGCTGCTGAAGCACCGAAGGCAAACAGGGAAAGAAGGCTGGCGGCTGCGATGGTTGCTTTGATTTTCATAATTTTTCTCCTCGTTGTAATCAACAACCTGCGGCAAAAAGTGGGTGAGGCGGGTCGTCGATCAATTGTCTGGCGCCGTTCAGGCGCCCGACGTTCGATTTAGTCTTATTTGTACAGTTCAGCGGTCACGTGGAAGGTGTCACCGCGATTGTTTTCAATGATGCGATAGTGGCTGGCACCTTGCGCATCGGCTTTCTGCGACAGTTCCTGACGGACATTCGTCTGGTCACCGTCAACACCACTCACACTGACAGTTTGGTTCAGCGGTTGCAGCTGTGCGGCTTGTTCGTTAGAAACCAGGCTAGCGGCGCTGGCACCGAAAGACAGTACGGAAGCCAGACCGACAATGGCGATAGCTAATTTGGTTTTCATGATTCACTCTCCTGAAATTGGGTTTGGCAACCTGAGAGGCAAATGCGTCTCAAACGGGTCGCCGTTCACACTGCGTCTTGTTCAGTAAACTTATTTATAAAGTTCAGCGGTGGCGTGATAGCTGTCGCCGGTATTCGCTTCGATCACACGGTAGGCTTTAGCGCCTTCCTGATCGGCTTTGGCATTCAGCTGTTCATGGATATCCATCGGAGAACCGCCCACGCCGCTCACACTGATGGTGCCGGCAGGTTGCAGATTCGCTGCCTGTTGAGCATTGATAGAATCTGCTGCAAAAGCACCAAATGACAGGGCAGATAGAACACTCAGGGTTGCGATAGTAGTTTTAACGTTCATGGTATTTTTCCTCGTCTTCTGTTTTTATCTTTTTCTTTCGTGTGATTTGCATCACGAAAACAAGTATAGATCTAATCACCCATGAAATTAATATCTGGCTAATAATGTTTGGTTGTTATTCTTTATCCTTATGGCACCTTTTTAGAACTGGAAGTTATTAAAAACGCTGAATTCTTAACCATTGACCATTATTTATTCGTAAAAACAATGATCTGCATCAAATTATCTTTTCGTGCGAAAGATCATGGTTGATCCCGCTGGCTGATACGAAATAGGAAGCGATAACCACTGAGCACAATATGTAAAGCAGTGTAAAATAGCGCTAATGGTTAAGAAGGGGAAAAGGTCGTACCAATATTTTACCGGGTGCAGAACCGGCAGCTATATAGATAACTTATTATTAACAAAGGATTTTGTAACAAGCGTGGCGGGAAACGTGTCAGTAATGAAGGTTGTTACCGGCAGATGAACTGCCGGTTAAGAGCAGGGTTTTATAGTTCCTGTTCGAATAAAACCAGCACGGCATCGTGCAGCTGTTTAACGGAGAAATTGCGCGCGGGAGTGATAAAGATGGTGTCATCACCGGCGATGGTACCGAGAATACCTTCTGCTTTACCAAGCGAATCCAGCAGGCGGGCAATCAACTGCGCGGCACCGGGGCTGGTGTGAATCACCACTAAGGCATCGTTGTAATCGATATCCAGCACCAGATTCTTCAATGGGCTGGTGGTGGTCGGCACGCCAAGTTCAGCTGGCAAGCAATACACCATTTCCATTTTGGCATTGCGGGTGCGCACGGCACCAAACTTGGTCAGCATACGAGAAACTTTTGACTGGTTGATGTTCTCGAAGCCGTCTTCCTGCAGCGCCTGCACGATTTCGCCCTGAGAGCTGAATTTTTCTTCTTTTAATAACGCTTTGAACGCTTTGATCAAGTCGTCTTGTTTTGATGGGTTTCGCATAAGCTACCAATAAAAGAGGGGTGCAGCAGGCAACAGGCCAGCGGCAGATAAATTATTATGCATTTAGATGAATTTTTATGCAATAAGCGTAGTGAGAGAATCGCGCTAATCAACTGCGGAGCGGCATTATAGCAGAGTTTTGTGTTGCGCCAAAATCGCGGGCTGACGCGCAAAGCGAAGGTTGCAATGTTGTTATAGTATTGAAGTGGTAACAACTATATCGATGATCATTGCCGTCCATTGTTTTCTGGCTGCGATTGTATCATTCAGGCGACTTCTGAAGTGGAGATGTCTCGGGAGCCGATTGCGGCGTCATGTTATTGCGCGACAGGTTTGTCGCTATCGCCTGAGAAGTTGATTAAACTCGTAACCTGATGGATTTTCGGCATATCTCTGCCCCACCTTCATAAGGAGTTCAGGATGAAAGTTGCCGTTCTCGGTGCAGCCGGTGGTATCGGCCAGGCGCTCGCACTGCTGCTCAAGACTCAATTACCCGCAGGTTCCGCTCTCTCACTTTATGATATCGCTCCGGTCACGCCAGGTGTGGCGGTCGATCTCAGCCATATTCCCACCGCCGTGAAGGTAGAAGGGTTTAGCGGCGAAGATGCGACACCTGCGCTGCATGGGGCAGATATTGTGCTGATTTCTGCTGGTGTGGCACGTAAACCCGGCATGGATCGCGCCGACCTGTTTAACGTCAACGCGGGCATTGTGCGAAACCTCATCGAACAGGTTGCCAGCACCGCGCCGAAAGCGCTGATCGGCGTCATCACCAATCCGGTTAACACCACGGTGGCCATTGCGGCTGAAGTGCTGAAAAAAGCGGGTGTGTACGACAAGAACCGCCTGTTTGGTATTTCTACCCTCGACATCATCCGCGCCAATACTTTTGTCGCAGCGCTCAAAGGCAAACAGCCAACTGAGATCGAGGTTCCGGTGGTGGGCGGTCACTCAGGCGTGACGATTTTACCGCTGCTTTCGCAGGTTAAAGGCATCAGCTTCAGTGAACAGGAAGTGGCTGACCTCACCAAACGTATTCAAAACGCCGGCACGGAAGTAGTGGAAGCCAAAGCCGGTGGCGGATCGGCGACCTTGTCCATGGGGCAGGCTGCGGCGCGCTTTGGACTCTCACTGGTGCGTGCGTTACAGGGCGAAGCCAACGTCGTGGAATGCGCTTATGTTGAAGGCGATGGCGAATATGCGCGCTTCTTCTCACAGCCGCTGCTGATCGGCAAGAACGGTATCGTGGAACGTCGCCCGTTGGGGCCTTTGAGTGCGTTTGAACAGCAGGCGCTCAGCGGCATGCTGGAGACGCTGAAGAAAGATATCGCGCAGGGCGAAGAGTTTGTGAAGTAACGCCCAGCAGAAAAAACAACGCCCGGTGATTGCCGGGCGTTGTCGTTTATAAGCCGCCAGATTTGAAAGTCTGGCTGGACGGTGATCCATTGCCCGCCGGCGTTTTACGTCCCAGCGTTTCCATACGCACCTGGAACGGTGGGAACGGCATCTCAATACCGTGCTCTTCAAAGCCACGCAAAATCAACTGATGCAGCTCATGACGCAGTGGCATGCGGTGACCCATCTCGGCAGCGTGCACACGCAGTTCAAACAGCTGAATACCTTGCTGCAAATCTACCAGGAACACATCCGGTGCAGGCATATCCAGCACGTAGGTACAGCGCTCGGCAGCCTGTTTAAGAATGTTGGTGACTTCATCACTGTTAACGTGCGCCGGGGCCGGGATGGTCAGCACTACGCGCGTGACGGAATCTGACAGCGACCAGTTAACGAATTGCTCAGTGATAAAGGCCTTGTTCGGCACGATAATCTCTTTACGGTCCCAGTCGGTAATCGTCGTGGCGCGGGTATTGATGCGGGTTATGCTGCCGGTCAAATCGCGAATGGTCACGGTATCACCAATACGAATCGGCTTTTCGAACAGGATAATCAGACCAGAAATAAAGTTGGCGAAGATCTCCTGCATACCAAAGCCCAGTCCCAGACCTAATGCCGCCACCAGCCACTGCAGTTTCGCCCATTCAACGCCAATGATGGAGAAGCCGACTAACCCGCCAATCAACATCAGTACGTATTTGGTCAGGGTGGTAATAGCGTAACCGGTGCCGGGCGTCAGGCTGATGTGTTGCAGCAGTGCCAGTTCCAGCAGGGCAGGCATGTTGCGCACCAGCTGGGTGGTAATAATGAACACCAGGATGGCAATCAGCACCGCACCCAGCGTTATCGGCTGTACGCTTTTGACACCCTGCACCGTGGTGCTGGCATCCCACAGCGGGATATTGTCGAGGAAGCTAAAGGCCGAGTGAATTTCCGACCACAGCACAATCACCGACACCAGCGCAATCAACGTCAGAATGGAGCGCACCAAACGCAATGACTGCGCGCTGATCTCATCCAAATCCAGGCTTGGCTCTTCAATTTCGATGGTATCGGCGTTGGCGGGCGTTTGTTGATCTTTTTCTTCTTCACTGCGCGCACGGTTCGCCAGCATATCGGCACGGCGTTGACGGGCGCGGTCAAAGGCGATGCGGCGACGTTGGATCAGCATCCAGCGGCGAATAATGTGATAAATCACCAGCAGGAAGAACCAAATGCCCACCGATGTTTCCAGACGTGCCAGCAGAGCCTGAGCGGTCGCCAGATAGCCAATGCAGGAAGCGAGCGCCGCCACCAGCGGAATGGCAATCATCAGGTTCCATAAAATGCGGTTAATGAAGTTGTCGCCATTGCCCTCTTTATCCAGATACAGCGGAATCCCTGCACGTTTCAGGCTGACGGTGACAATACTTAACGCGCCGCAAATCAGGATAAAGCACAGGCGGCCGAGCGTGCCGGAGAACTGCGGATCGTCCAGATTGGCAAAGGCAATCAGCAGCATGATCAGCGGCACAATCAGGCCAACCGTGAGCGAGTAGTAACGCATGGCACGCGCCACGCGCGCTTGTGGCCAGCGGAAGTGCACCACAAACAGCCCATCATGACGCGCAAAGGCGGCGCTGATCATAAAGGCCCACAGCAGGGGCAGGGTGGCGGTGATGCCATCACCAATGGCAACGGCGAACGGATAAGGCCAGGCGTGCTGTAAGCCAAAGCCCAGCGCGGCCCACAGCACCGGCAGCGGCACGGCGACCAGGATAGACCAGAACACCGTGCGCAGCGTCAGGCTAAAGCGATCCTGAGTGACTTTCCCAACCTTGCTGGCGGAGCGTGCCATAAAGTCATTGAAATGACGACGCGAGCTGATACTGAAGCCTACCAGAAGCACCGCGCCAATAATCGGCACCACGGTTTCTTTGCTGGTAAACATCATCGCCAGCGCTTTACCGAGTTGCCCTAAGGTGTCCAGCGACAGCAGACGAGTTAAGTCACGCGCCACGTCAATCGGATACTTCAAATCGATGGCGCTGACATCCGCCGTCCAGAACAGATAACGGTGCGTAGCTTCTTTCACTTCGCCCAGCGCGTCCTGCAACTGCGTGTTCGACACCTTCAGCTTGGTGATTTCCAGAATCAGCGTATCGCAGCCGGAGATCAGTGAATTGAGCAGCTCGCGCTGGGTTTTCAGCTGGGCATCGAGAATACGGGTTTGCTCGCTGGTAAACGGCGTGCCATCGTCCTGCTTCTCCTTGCGAAGATCCTTTTGCCGCTCCAGTAAATCTTCATAATGCAGTCGCTGTACGCGCAGTTGGCCCATCTCACTGTCGATCTGCTGCGACTTCGGCATATCCGGCAGTCTGGCGACCTGGGCACGCAAAGCTTCACCCAACAGATTCGATGCGCCCAGCCATTGTGACTGCTCGCGTAGCGTGCTGAGCGCCTGACGCACTTGCAGCGTTTGATTGGTGGCCAGCCGTTGTTGCGAGGCGACCAAATCCATACGCTGAGCTTGCGCATTCAGGTCGGCTGATAGCTCACGGTTCACGCGGAATTGATCGCTGATCGAAGCCGGTAAATCGCCGCTGTTTTCCGCCAGCTGTTCGGTGCGCTCCAGCGCCAGTTCCGCTTCCCGCTGACGCTGATTATTAAGCTGATTGCGCAGCGATTGCAGGTAGTTATCCAGCTGCGTGGCTTTACGCTGATGCACTTCCGCCCGCATGCGCGCCAACTCCTGGCGATTATTGGCGGAGAGCTGTGCCAGTTCTAACTCATCGACGCGCGCTTTATTGGCGGCATTCTCTGCCAGGCGGGCATAAATCTGCGCCTGAGCCAGCGGCGTGGCGGCCGCTGAAAAGCCCTGAGCGCGGCGATCGCTCTCGGTCATCGCCCGACGTGCGTCAGTCTGCTGCTGTGGTAGCTGTGAAAGTGAATCGCTGATCTCTCGTGCGCGATCCTGCTCTTGCTGCGCCTGTCGGCCCTCTTCCAGCAGCTGGCTACTGATTTGCAGGATTTCCTGATCCAGCTCGGCGCTGCTCATGTTATTGCGCACCGTTTTGCTGCTGTCGGTCAGCGTGGCGATCTGCTGACGCAGTTCACGGGCCAGCCGCGGGAAATCATCAATCACCTGCTGATATTGTTTAGCACGCTCCAGCGATTCATCACGCTCAGAGAGGAAGTTGATCGCCGCTTCAATGGCCTGAACTTGCTCGGCTTGTGCAGGAGAGGCTTTGGCAGATTTGGCCGTCTCCAGCTCTTGCTTAAGCTGGCTTGCGGGAGGAACGGTGGCTGCCAATACAGAACTGCTGAGCACCAGGCTCAGCAGCAGAGAGAGAAAAACGCGCACGGGATAGGTTCCGGTTATTCAGCGAGCGGGGCGCTGTCGCCGGGCTGCGGCAGGGCAATCGCCAGCGGTTGGCCAAGACGGGTTTTGCTCTCAGCTTCGAGACTTTCCGCCAGCTTCACGCGGCCCGGTGCGAACAGGTTAATCACCGTTGAACCGAGTTTGAAACGTCCCATCTCCTGACCTTTCAGCAGCACAACGGCACCGTCATGATCGGCCGAAGGATATCGCCAGCGTTTGATCACGCCTTCGCGTGGTGGCGTAATGGTGCCCGCCCACACGGTTTCGATGCTGCCAACAATGGTCGCACCCACCAGAATCTGCACCATCGGGCCATGATCGGTATCGAAGACGCAGATCACACGCTCATTGCGTGCAAACAGGTTCGGGATGTTACGTGCTGTCAGCGGGTTGACGGAGTAAAGATCGCCCGGCACATAAATCATTTCGCGCAGAATGCCGTTACAAGGCATGTGTACGCGGTGGTAATCGCGCGGGGCAAGATAGGTGGTGATGAATTCACCATCGACAAATTTTTCCGCCAGATCGTCGTTACCGGCCAGCAAGGCTTGCAATGAATAGTAATGGCCTTTCGCCTGGAAGATCTGATCGCCTTCGATATGGCCTAACTGGCTCACTGCACCATCAGCAGGCAGCGCCAGCAGGGTCGCATCGGGATCAATTGGACGCGCACCCTCTTTTAAAGGACGTACGAAGAAGTCATTGAAAGTGCGATAGCTACCGGTATGGGGTTTGCTGGCTTCCGCCATATCCACTTTGTAGTACCAGACAAACATGTCGATGACCGCTTTGGTCAGCCAGCCACCGCGACGACTGGCGCCCCAGCCAGCAAGTTCGGTCAGCCCTTTTTTAGGCAGAATATGATTCAGGCCGAGTTTAAAACGATCAAACACCGTTGCCTCCTGGCTTAATTACGCTTGGTTTACACAAAAGGGGGCGGATTGTAGCAGCGCCCCGGTCAGTTGGCGAATGTGCCGTTGTACCCGTTAATCTTCGCTGGCGGAAAAGTTTTTACGCGTTTTTACCTGCGCCATACTCTCCAGAATCCGGTGGTAGTTATCGAAGCGCGAGCGATTAATCGTCCCTTCCTCTACCGCTTCGCGAATGGCACAGCCGGGATCGGTATCATGCTTGCAGTCGCGGAATCGGCAACCGCCGAGAAACTCACGGAATTCGACAAATCCACGGGTGATTTGTTCCGGCTCCAGATGCCATAAACCGAATTCACGTACGCCTGGAGAATCGATCACATCGCCGCCGTGCGGGAAGTGATAGAGGCGTGAAGCGGTGGTGGTGTGCTGGCCCAGACCGGAGTTATCAGACACATCATTAGTCAGAATCTCATCGCCTGCCAAATCCAGTCCCAACAGGTTGTTCAGCAAACTGGATTTACCCACGCCAGATTGACCGGCAAAAATGCTCACGCGATCGGTTAAGGCCTGCTCCAGCTCTGCCAGGCCATCTTTGGCGCGGCTTGAAACCATCAACACGCGATAGCCAATTTTGCGATAGATATCCATCTGCTTGTCGACAAATGCACGCGCCTCTTTGTCGAGCAGATCGGTTTTATTCAGCACCAGCAACGGTTCGACCCCGAGGGTCTCGCTGGCCACCAGATAACGATCGATAATATTCAGCGACAGCTCCGGCAGGATCGCCGATACAATAATGATCTGATCGATATTGGCAGCGATAGGTTTCACGCCGTCATAGAAATCCGGACGGGTCAGCACCGTTTTACGATCGTGAACCGCTTCCACGATACCTTTACCGCCGCCAATGGCCGCACGCCACAGCACACGGTCGCCGGTGACCAGCGAGCGAATGGTGCGGCGGATATTACATCGGTGCACTTCGCCCACGCCATCTTCCACGTCTGCGTGCATGCCGAAGCGACTGATCACTACGCCTTCGCTCACTTCTCCAAACAGGTTGTCATCCGGTTCCGGCTTTTCGTTCCGTTGCTGCAGACGACGCTGATGGTTAGCGCTTACGCGACGTTGTTGACCCTTCGACAGTTTATTTTTGCTCACGCATCCTCTCACGGCTTTCGCCAGGCTTCGCCCCGCTGGGCAAAACGTCTATGATACACCTGAAACGAGTGTAATGACGACTTTGGCAACAGGCGGGAAACGCATGACAGCTGGAAATGAAAATAATCTGATTTGGATCGACCTGGAAATGACCGGATTGGATCCGGAGCAGGATCGCATTATTGAGATCGCCACGATCGTCACCGATGCCAATCTTAACATCCTGGCAGAAGGCCCGGTGTTCGCTGTACATCAGTCTGATGATCAGCTGGCATTGATGGATGAGTGGAACGTACGCACGCACACGAATAGCGGTTTGGTGGAGCGCGTTAAGGCTAGCCAGTATGGCGATCGTGAAGCGGAGCTGGCGACGATTGAGTTCTTGAAACAGTGGGTACCTGCGAATACTTCGCCGATCTGCGGCAACAGCATTGGGCAGGATCGCCGTTTCTTATTCAAATACATGCCGGAGCTGGAAGCCTATTTCCATTACCGTTATCTGGATGTCAGCACGCTGAAAGAACTGGCGCGTCGCTGGAAACCCGATATCCTGCCAGGCTTCAAAAAAGCGGGGAGCCACCAGGCGCTGGATGATATCCGCGAGTCCGTTGCCGAGTTGGCGTACTATCGCGAACACTTCTTGCAGCTTTAATCGGCTAAGGGTGCGCAGGAAATCATCAGGTTGCTGATTAAAGCAGCAAACGCACTGAAAGCGCAAAATTTTGCTTTTAGACTCTTGCGACTGAAAGGATTTCTCGTATAATGCGCACCCCGTACCGGTGAAGAATTTACAACGGTGCGCAGCAGTAACACGAAGTTCCAGAATCAAGTATTTCGGTTTGCGGCAAGGCAGCAACTGAACGAATCACAGAGAGTTTACGTTAGTAAGTGACCTGTGTGAGTGAAGCTAACGCAGCAGCAAATTGAAAGACGAAGATTATGCGGGAATAGCTCAGTTGGTAGAGCACGACCTTGCCAAGGTCGGGGTCGCGAGTTCGAGTCTCGTTTCCCGCTCCAAACTTCGTTAGCAGTAACCTCTTTGCGGGAATAGCTCAGTTGGTAGAGCACGACCTTGCCAAGGTCGGGGTCGCGAGTTCGAGTCTCGTTTCCCGCTCCAGATTTTCATATTCACTAATGTTATTTGCCCTCGGGCGTAATCAGACTTAAAACTGCTGCAGTCTTAATCGATCTCATGCGGCCTGGTTTTCTTTCTGTTAATTTTGCGTTCCTTGTTAGCACCAATGATGCCTGTAGTCTGTTGCAGTTATCTTACAGGTTATCCACAATGCGCCTGCAACGTGCTGACGGCGTTTTACCCTATCTGCAAAACTGTTTTGAACAGAGTTATCCACAAGCTCTGGACAAGCCCCTGCGCGCTATATTCTACTTAAATGTTTACAGTAATCACTTAACTCATTGATTTTTAATGCCTTAAAGGTATTTCAGTCTGTGAATAGTCTTGCTAGACGATATAATGATCCCCGTCACTATTCGGCTCTATAATTTTATTCACAGCATGTGGAAAAGGATTTTATCCTGCGCGATTGGTTAATCACGCATCACGTGCCAGGCCTTTCTCGACGGCGCGCACTAATCGCTGTTTCTTCGCGGGCTGAACATCCACGCCCTGTGCCGCACGCCTCTGTAATTGCTGCGCAATGGCCCAATCAATATGCTCATCCAGCATGGCGTGTTCACCGCTGCGCATTTGCAACGCCACCAGATTTTCTTCTGCCCAGGGCGCATTGCCTAATGCCACCGCGATATTCCTCAGCCAGCGCAGGTGACCGATGCGTCGAATCGCAGAGCCTTCAGTGACGCGCAAGAACTTCGCTTCGTCCCACTTAAAAAGATCCACTAACGGCGGAGCATGCAGCACCGCACGCGGCGAGAAATCATCTTCATCTGTTAACTGACCATAACGATTCCACGGGCAGATAAGCTGGCAATCGTCACAGCCGTAGATGCGATTGCCAATCAGCGGACGGAACTCTTCAGGGATCGCGCCTTCCAGCTCGATGGTGAGATAGGAAATACAGCGCCGCGCATCGACCACATAGGGTTCGACAATGGCGGAGGTGGGGCAAATGGTAATGCAAGCGACGCAGCGGCCGCACTGTTCCTCTTGCGGCTGATCGACCGGTAGCGGTAAATCAATCAACAGCTCGCCAAGAAAGAACCAGGAACCCGCCTCACGGTTGAGAATAAGCGAGTGTTTACCGGTCCAGCCCAATCCTGCTTTGGCGGCAATCGGGCGTTCCAGAATCGGTGCGGAATCCACAAACGGACGGAAATTGAGTTCACCGCAATGGGCCTGAATCATTTCTCCAAGCTTTTTCAGGCGATTGCGCAATACTTTGTGATAATCGCGGCCCAGCGCATAGCGGCTGACATAGCCTAGCTGTGGATTTTTTAAGGTGCTGGCAAACGCCGCTTTGGCCGGAAGGTAGTTCATGCGCACGCTGATCACGCGCAGTGTGCCGGGCAGGAGTTCATGCGGACGCGCACGCATCATGCCGTGGCGCGCCATCCAGTCCATCTCTCCGTGATACTGCTTCTCCAGCCAGTCCTGTAATTTGGGCTCTTCAGCGCTAAGATCGGTATCGCAAATACCAACCTGCTGAAAGCCGAGTTCGCGCCCCCACTGTTTAATTTGGTGGGCAAGCTGTTGAAGATCGAGAGGGTATGACATGAGAAACCAGGCAATTGAAGCAAACCCGCGCAGTTTACCACACTCTGTCTGGCCTGCGCAGGCGATAGGGCAACTGGAGCGCGATGCGGCGGATAGCCTGGGCTTGACCTTGTATGAATTGATGCTGCGCGCGGGGCAGGCGAGCTATGAGCGGGTGCGGGCGCAATGGCCTCAGGCGCAGCATTGGCTGATTCTGTGCGGGCACGGTAATAACGGGGGCGATGGCTATGTGGTGGCGCGACTGGCGCAGGCTGCGGGGCTAAATGTGACGTTGCTGGCGTGTAACGGCAACAAGCCGCTGCCGGAGGAAGCGCAGCAGGCGCAAGAAGCCTGGCTGGCGGCGGGGGGCGTAATTCATGCACCGGATGCGCCATGGCCGGAAAAGAGTGATGTGATCATCGATGCATTGCTGGGCACCGGCATCAATCGTGCGCCCGCCGCGCCTTACGCTGAGCTGATTGAGCTGGCCAACGCGCATGCTGCACCGATATTCGCGATAGATATTCCTTCGGGATTGGATGCCGCCACCGGCACCACGCCAGGCAATGCCATCATCGCGGATGACACCCTTAGCATGATTGTGCTGAAACCGGGGCTGTTAACCGGCAAAGCTCGCGATCACGTGGGTCGTTTGCATTGTGATGCGTTAGGGCTAGGTGCCTTCCTCGCGGGTGAAACGGCCGCCATCCAACGCTACGATGCGGCTGATCTTACGCATTGGTTGAAACCACGCAAAGCCACCTCGCATAAAGGCGATCATGGACGTTTAGTGGTGGTGGGAGGGGATACCGGCACCGCCGGGGCGATCCGAATGACGGCGGAAGCGGCGCTGCGCAGTGGCGCTGGGCTTGTGCGTGTGCTCACGCATGAAGATAATATCGGTCCGATTTTGACGGCCCGGCCGGAGCTCATGGTCGACAAGCTGAGTGAAGAAACGCTGGAACAGGCCCTGCGATGGGCGGACGTGATCGCTATCGGACCTGGGCTGGGACAACGTGATTGGGCTCAGAAGGCACTGAAAAAAGTCGCGGCCAGTGAAAAGCCGATGCTTTGGGATGCTGATGCGCTTAACCTGCTGGCAATCAAGCCGGATTACCGTCAGAATCGCATCATTACACCCCATCCTGGCGAGGCCGCACGGCTATTGGGCGTTAAGACCAGTGAGATCGAGTGCGATCGCTTACATGCGGCGCAAACTCTTGCCAAACGCTACGGCGGTGTGGTGGTGCTAAAAGGTGCGGGCACGATGATTGCCAGCGCGGCGGGTGACATCGCGATTGCCGATGTTGGCAATGCGGGCATGGCATCCGGCGGCATGGGCGATGTACTGAGCGGTATCATTGCGGCCATGCTGGGCCAGAAACTGACTTTACTTGAGGCAGCCTGCGCGGGCTGTGTCGCACACGGTGCAGCGGCAGATGCGGTTGCCCGGCAGCGTGGCACGCGCGGTATGTTAGCCACTGATTTGTTCGAACTGCTGTGGCAGTTTGTTAATCCAGAGATGATTCAACAATAAAGCATGAAGACCTGTGTTATCCCTTTGCCCGATGAGGCGGCAACCCTGAATCTGGGTGCGCAACTGGCCCGCGTTTGCAGCAGCGCGTTGGTTATCTATCTTTATGGCGATCTCGGCGCCGGTAAAACCACCTTTAGCCGTGGTTTTTTGCAGGCGCTTGGCCATCAGGGTAATGTCAAAAGCCCAACCTATACGCTGGTAGAGCCGTACGAACTTGGCTCACGTACGCTTTATCACTTCGATCTCTATCGCCTGGCCGATCCCGAAGAGCTTGAGTTTATGGGGATCCGTGACTACTTCAGCGGGGATGCATTGTGTCTGGTCGAATGGCCGCAACAGGGCGCCGGTGTGTTACCCGAACCCGATCTGGCATTGACGCTGCGCTATGTGGACGCAGCGCGAGAAGCGGAGATCAGCGCGGTATCTGCGGTGGGTGAAACGCTGCTGGCACAATTCCAGCAAGGCAGGGAATCGGCATGACTTCATGGATGAAAGGAATTCTGCTGGCTGCGCTCTGTATGGTTTCGGCTTCGGCGTTATCTGCCACTTTGTCAGACATCAAAGTGGATAACGGTGACAGCCAGGCAACCGTCACGCTGAGCTTTAACGGCCAGCCGGTGTATGGTTTCTTCCCATTGCACAACCCCAATCGCGTGGTGCTGGATATCCGCCAAAGCGGTGCGATCAAGGGCTTACCGCTGAACTTTAGCGGCGAGAATATCGTGCAACGTATCCGTAATAGCCAGCCGAAAGACAAACAGAGTATTCGTCTGGTGTTCGAACTGACGCAGGCGGCGCACACGCGTGCGACCACTCAGCGTGACGGCAATCAGTATCGCGTGGTGTTTACCATTCGTGGTACGCAACCGGTAAAACGCAGTACGGCTGCTGCACCGGTGACCACTGCCCGCCAAAGCGAAAGTGCGGCTAACCCGTTTAACGGCAATCCGGTGACCGCCGTCACCAGTAGCAATACCACGGTACGTCCGGGTGGCGCGGTTTCCCGTAATGATACGGTGATTGTGGCGATTGATGCCGGTCACGGCGGTCAGGATCCCGGTGCATCTGGCCAACACGGTTTGCACGAGAAGAACGTCACCATTGCCATTGCGCGTAAACTGAAAGCGCTGATGGATCAGGATCCGATGTTTAAACCGGTGCTGACGCGTAACGGCGACTACTTTATTTCGGTGATGGGCCGTTCCGAAGTGGCGCGTAAAGAGAATGCCAATTTACTGGTATCGATTCACGCTGACGCTGCACCTAACCATTCGGCGACGGGTGCATCGGTTTGGGTGTTGTCGAACCGCCGCGCCAATAACGAAATGGCGAATTGGCTGGAACAGAAAGAGAAGCAGTCAGAATTGTTGGGCGGTGCGGGTGATTTGCTGGCAAACAGTCAGGCGGACCCTTACCTGAGTCAGGCGGTGCTGGATCTGCAGTTTGGCCATTCGCAGCGCGTTGGCTATGACGTTGCAGTGAAAGTATTGCAGCAGCTGCGCGGAATCACGCCACTGCATAAACGTTTACCGGAACACGCCAGTCTGGGCGTGTTGCGTTCACCGGATATCCCTTCTTTACTGGTTGAAACTGGCTTTATCAGTAACGCAGCGGAGGAGCGGCTGCTCGGCAGCAGCGCGTATCAGGAGAAGATTGCTCAGTCGATTTATAAAGGACTGCGTAATTATTTCCTCGCGCATCCGCTGCAATCGCTCCCAAAGGAGGAAAACCGGCCGCTGGACAGCGCACCAGCGGTTAGCGTTGCCAGCAACCCGGCAACCGGTACCGTGCAATACACTGGCGCCACGCAGCGGCATACGGTCACGCGCGGTGAGACCTTGTCAGGGATTGCCGCCAAATACGGTGTCAGCATGGCAACCTTGCGTGACCTCAATAGCCTGAAGCGCGATGTGGTTTGGGTAGGGCAGCGCCTGAAGGTCCCGGCGAAATCAGGCGTCAGCGTGACTGCCGCGAGTCGCCCCGCGCGACACAAAGTGGTTCGCGGTGACTCGCTCACCGGCATTGCCGCCCATTATGGTGTGAGCCCCAAAGCCATCATGCAGGCGAATAATATGAAGTCGAGCAACGTGATGCTGGGGCAAAACTTAAAGATTCCACAATCCTGATTGCTGGCGCTGCGGCGCCAGTCCTTTTAAAGGATCACCACCATGCCAATACAGATTTTACCGCCGCAGCTGGCGAACCAGATTGCCGCAGGCGAAGTGGTTGAGCGTCCGGCGTCGGTCGTAAAAGAGCTGGTGGAAAACAGTCTTGATGCCGGCGCGACGCGCATTGACGTTGATATCGAAAAGGGTGGCGCGAAATTAATCCGCATCCGCGACAACGGCTGTGGCATCGACAAATCCGAACTGGCCATGGCGCTGGCTCGCCATGCCACCAGTAAAATTGCCTCGCTGGATGATCTTGAGGCGATTATGAGCCTCGGTTTTCGCGGCGAAGCCCTCGCCAGTATCAGTTCGGTTTCACGTCTCACGCTAACCTCTCGCACTGTAGATCAAACTGAAGCCTGGCAGGCCTATGCGGAGGGGCGTGATATGGATGTCACGGTGAAACCCGCTGCGCATCCTGTCGGGACGTCGTTGGAAGTGCTCGATCTGTTTTACAACACGCCGGCGCGACGTAAGTTTATGCGCACCGAGAAAACCGAATTTACCCATATTGATGAAGTGATTCGCCGCATCGCGCTGGCACGCTTTGACGTGGCGATTTCGCTGACCCACAACGGCAAGATGATTCGCCAGTATCGCGCGGTGGATCAGGAAGCCCAGCGTGAACGCCGACTGGGCGCCATCTGTGGCACCACCTTTATGCAGCATGCACTGCGCATTGACTGGCAGCATGACGATCTGGCATTACGTGGATGGGTGGCCGATCCCGCCGGGTCACGTCAGGTGACGGATCTGCAATATTGCTACGTCAATGGCCGCATGATGCGTGACAAGCTAATCAACCATGCTATTCGGCAAGCGTACCAGACGCAGTTGGGTGAAGATCAGCAACCCGCTTATGTGCTGTATCTGGAGATCGATCCGCACCAGGTTGATGTCAACGTTCATCCCGCCAAGCACGAAGTCCGTTTTCACCAGTCACGCCTGGTGCATGATTTCATCTGGCAGGGCGTCATGAGCGCTTTGCAGGCGAGTCGTGCTGCTGAGTTACCTGGCACACATGCGGAAGAGCCTGCGCCAAAGTGGCAGCCAGAGAACCGACAGGCAGCAGGAGCGAATCATTTTGCGCAGCCTGCCAGCACATCACGCAGTAGCGGCGTTGCGGCGGCGAGTGGCGCACAAGCCAACTGGCAGAGTAAAGAGCCGGTCTATCGCGCACGTGAAGGTGCCGCCTACCAGCAGCTAATGAAAACGCCTGTGGCCGAAACTCTTCGTGCCACCACGCCACAATCAGCCCGCGCGCGTCAGCCTGAAGCACAAGAAGCCCCGTTGGCTGCACATGCGCAAAGTTTTGGCCGCGTGCTGAGTGTGATGCATGATCAATATGCGCTGCTAGAACGTGGTCATCAATTACAGTTGTTGTCACTGAGTGTGGCCTCACGCTGGCTGAAACAGGCCCAGTTACAACCGGGAGAAGAAGGCCTGAAACCTCAACCTTTACTGATCCCGGTACGGCTGAAAATTGCCAAAGAAGAGTTGAATGTGATTGATGCCCAGAGCGCGTTACTTGGGCTGATGGGCATTGATTTACAACGAGAAGGTCAGCACGCCACCCTGCGCGCTGTCCCTTTACCGTTACGCACACAAAATTTACAAATCTTGATTCCAGACCTGTTAGGCTATCTGGCCCGGCAGCAAGAGGTTTCTGCATCGGCGCTGGCCCAATGGCTGGCACGTCGTGATGATGCAGAAAACGCTCACTGGAATCACTCGCAGGCGATTGCACTGCTGGCAGAGCTTGAAAGGCTTTGTCCGCATCTGCTCAAGTCGCCGCCTTCAGGTCTGTTACAGACCATTGAGATTGAGAGCGCGATTAACGCGTTGAAGCATGAGTGAACTAAACCAGGCTAGCCGGCCAAAGGCAATTTTTTTGATGGGGCCTACCGCCTCCGGTAAGACGGCATTAGCGATTTCGCTGCGTCAGCAACTTCCGGTGGAACTTATCAGCGTTGACTCTGCCTTAATCTATCGCGGGATGGATATTGGCACGGCGAAACCGTCGGCAGAGGAGTTAGCACTGGCGCCCCATCGTTTGCTAGACATTCGCGACCCAGCGGAAGCTTATTCTGCTGCAGAGTTTCGTCGCGATGCGCTAGCGGAAATGGCGGAGATTACCCAGAAGGGTAAGATTCCGTTGCTTGTTGGTGGAACCATGCTCTACTTCAAGGCGTTACTTGAAGGATTGTCGCCGTTGCCCTCGGCCGATCCCGAGGTGCGTCAGCAGATAGAGCAAATGGCGGCGGAGAAAGGGTGGGATGCCTTACACCGCCAGCTGTGTGAAATCGATCCGGTCGCCGGTAGTCGTATTCATCCGAATGATCCGCAGAGACTTTCGCGAGCACTGGAAGTTTTTTTTATTTCGGGTAAAACTTTAACGGAACTGACAAAAACGTCCGGCGAAGCGTTACCCTACGACGTGTACCAGTTTGCTATCGCTCCGGCGAGTCGTGAACTGATACATCAACGCATTGCGTTGCGTTACGACCAGATGCTAGCGTCAGGATTTGAAGCGGAGGCTCGTGAACTGTTTGCACGAGGTGATTTGCATACGGATATGCCTTCCATTCGTTGTGTAGGTTATCGCCAGATGTGGTCTTATCTTTCTGGTGAAATCGATTACGACGAAATGGTTTATCGGGGAATTTGCGCCACCCGGCAGCTCGCTAAACGCCAGATGACCTGGTTACGTGGCTGGCCCAACGTTCACTGGTTAGACAGTGACGAGCCAGAATTAGCCCGTAATGCGGTGCTTCAGGTAGTTAGTGCGTAGCAGGGACGATTGTGTACAATTGGTCTGTTATCGTGCGCAAATTTTTACGCAGTTTTTCTGAACCACGGTTCTTAAAGTAACAAACAACAAGCATATAAGGAAAAGATAGAATGGCTAAGGGGCAATCATTACAAGACCCGTTTTTGAACGCATTGCGTCGTGAACGTGTACCGGTTTCGATCTATTTGGTGAATGGTATTAAGCTGCAAGGGCAAATTGAATCCTTTGATCAGTTCGTCATTCTGTTGAAAAACACGGTTAGCCAGATGGTGTATAAGCACGCCATCTCTACAGTGGTTCCTTCTCGTCCGGTTTCGCACCATAGCAATAACCCGGGCGGTAGCGGTGGCAGCAGCAATTACCACCATAGCGGAAGCAACCAGGGCGCTCAGTCGCAGCCACAACAAGACGGCGATAACGCAGAATAATTTTGCGCTGCCGTAAAGCCAGGGCTGGGGAGCGAAAACGTTTTCCCGTCCTGGTTATTTTATTTTAGCGAGGTTATAGCTTGTTTGACCGTTATGATGCCGGTGAGCAGGCCGTACTGGTACACATCTGGTTCTCCCAAGACAAAGAGCTGGAAGATTTGCAGGAGTTCGAAACTCTTGTCTCTTCTGCGGGCGTCGAAGCGCTGCAAGTGATTACTGGCAGCCGTAAAGCGCCACATCCCAAATATTTTGTCGGTGAAGGAAAGGCAGTTGAAATTGCCGATGCGGTGAAAGCGAGTGGAGCATCGGTCGTGTTATTCGATCATGCCTTATCGCCTGCCCAAGAACGTAATCTCGAGCGAGTGTGTGAATGTCGCGTGGTCGACCGCACTGGCTTAATTCTCGATATTTTTGCTCAGCGCGCCCGTACCCATGAGGGTAAATTACAGGTCGAGCTGGCACAGTTGCGCCATATGGCAACCCGTTTGGTGCGTGGATGGACGCACCTTGAACGCCAAAAAGGCGGGATCGGTTTGCGTGGTCCCGGTGAAACGCAGCTGGAAACGGACCGTCGTTTACTGCGTAACCGCATCAGTCTCATCCTTTCCCGCCTTGAGCGTGTGGAGAAGCAGCGCGAACAGGGCCGACAAGCACGCGCCAAAGCCGATGTGCCTACCGTTTCGCTGGTGGGATACACCAACGCCGGCAAATCTACCCTGTTCAATGCGGTGACCTCAGCCAATGTGTATGCGGCTGATCAGCTGTTTGCGACTCTCGATCCTACTTTGCGTCGCCTGAATGTGGCAGACGTGGGGGACGTGGTATTAGCGGATACCGTAGGTTTTATCCGCCACCTACCGCATGACTTAGTCGCGGCTTTTAAAGCCACACTGCAGGAAACACGTCAGGCGACGCTATTACTGCACGTGATTGACGCCGCCGATTTGCGCGTCAATGACAACATCGAAGCCGTCAATGAAGTATTGGCAGAAATCGAATCGGATGAAATTCCCACGCTGTTGATTATGAACAAAATCGACATGCTGGAAGGTTTTGTGCCGCGTATTGATCGTGATGAAGAGAATAAGCCGACGCGCGTCTGGCTTTCTGCTCAGAGCGGTGAAGGTCTACCCTTACTTTGGCAGGCGTTGTCTGAACGCTTAGCCGGTGAAATTGCGCAGTATGATTTACGTCTGCCGCCGGAAGCGGGCCGTTTGCGCAGCCGCTTCTATCAGCTGCAGGCGATTGAGAAAGAATGGAATGAAGATGATGGTTCTGTGGGGATGCATGTGCGAATGCCGATCGTTGACTGGCGTCGTTTGTGCAAACAGGAACCCTCGTTAGCCAGTTATATTGTTTGATATTGCCCTAACGCCTTTACCCAAATCATTGAAAATTGCTGCAATTATTTCTCTGGGCTGCAATTCGAAATAGGAAGGGTAAAAAACGTAAATACAATAAATGGAGTAGAAACATGGCGTGGAATCAGCCCGGAAATAACGGACAGGACCGCGACCCGTGGGGAAGCAGCAATAATCAAGGCGGCAACTCTGGGGGAAATAAGGGAGGGCGCGATCAAGGGCCTCCTGATCTGGATGATATCTTCCGTAAACTGAGTAAAAAACTCGGCGGACTGGGCGGTGGCAAACAGAGTGACAACAATGGCCAGCGCGGCGGCGGTAGCGGTGGCAAACTGGTTGGCATCGTAGCCGTAGCCGCAGTCGTCATCTGGGCTGCCAGCGGTTTCTACACCATCAAAGAAGCAGAACGTGGCGTTGTGACCCGTTTTGGTAAGTTCAGCCATCTGGTTGAGCCGGGCCTGAACTGGAAGCCGACCTTTATCGATCAGGTGCGAGCCGTTAACGTTGAAGCCGTGCGTGAACTGGCCGCCTCTGGCGTGATGCTGACTTCGGACGAAAACGTGGTGCGCGTGGAAATGAACGTGCAGTACCGCGTGACCAATCCTGAGCAATATTTGTATGCGGTCACCAGCGCTGACGACAGCCTGCGTCAGGCCACCGACAGCGCGCTGCGCGGCGTGATTGGTCGTTCCACCATGGACCGTATCCTCACCGAAGGCCGTACCGTGGTGCGTAGCGAAACGCAACGCGAGCTGGATGAAACCATCCGTCCTTACAACATGGGTATTACCCTGCTTGACGTCAACTTCCAGGCGGCACGTCCACCGGAAGAAGTGAAGGCCTCGTTTGACGATGCCATCGCCGCACGTGAAAACCGCGAGCAGTATGTGCGTGAAGCAGAAGCCTATTCCAACGAAGTACAGCCGCGTGCGAACGGTCAGGCGCAGCGTATTCTGGAAGAAGCCCGCGCTTACAAAGAGCGTACGGTATTAGAAGCGCAGGGTGAAGTAGCACGCTTTGCTTTACTGCTGCCGGAATACAAAGCGGCACCGCAAATCACCAAAGAGCGTCTGTATATCGAAAGCATGGAACGCGTGCTGAGCCATACGCGCAAAGTATTGGTTAATGACCGTGGTAACAGCCTGATGGTGCTGCCACTGGATCAACTGATGCGCGGTGGTCAGGCTTCAGGTGGTCAGAATGGCCAGAAAAATACCAATTTGATGAAGCTGCCTTCGTCTGGCAGCAGTGCCAGCAATGATGACTCTTCGTCTTACAGTCCGAGCAGCATCATGGACCAGCGTCGCGCCAACGCGTTACGCAACGATACCCAGCGCGCAGGGAGGGAGTAATCGATGCGTAAGCCAATTATTGCCGTAATTATTGTCGTACTGGTGGCGCTGTACGCATCACTGTTCGTGGTGCAGGAAGGTGAGCGCGGTATCGTGTTGCGCTTCGGTAAAGTTCTGCGTGATAACGAGAACAAGCCGCAGGTTTATGCGCCGGGTCTGCACTTCAAGATCCCATTCATTGAAACCGTGAAGTCGCTGGATGCCCGTATCCAGACCATGGACAACCAGGCCGATCGCTTTGTTACCAAAGAGAAAAAAGACCTGATCGTTGATTCCTACATCAAGTGGCGCATCAGTGATTTCAGCCGTTACTACCTGGCAACCGGCGGTGGTGATGTTTCTCAGGCTGAAGTGCTGCTGAAACGTAAGTTCAGTGACCGTTTGCGTTCTGAAATGGGTCGTCTGGATGTGAAAGACATCGTGACGGATTCACGTGGCCGTTTGACCACCGACGTGCGTGATGCGCTGAACACCGGTACCGCAGGCAGTGATGACGAAGTGCAAACGCCAGCAGCTGATGATGCGATTGCCAGCGCGGCAGCCCGCGTTGAGCGTGAAACCAACAGCAGCGAGCCAGCACCGAATCCGAACAGTATGGCTGCACTGGGTATCCAGGTGGTTGACGTGCGTATCAAGCAGATCAACCTGCCGGCTGAAGTGTCTGATGCTATCTACAACCGTATGCGCGCAGAGCGTGAAGCGGTTGCCCGTAGCCAGCGTTCACAAGGCCAGGAAGAGGCAGAAAAACTGCGTGCTCAGGCGGATTACCAGGTCACTCGTACTTTGGCTGAAGCCCAGCGTCAGGCATTGATTTCACGTGGTGAAGGTGATGCGCAGGCAGCAAAACTGTTTGCTGATGCTTTCGGTCAGGATCCTGATTTCTATGCCTTTATCCGCAGCCTGCGTGCTTACGAGAACAGCTTCTCTGACAACCAGGATGTGATGGTGTTAAGCCCGGATAGCGATTTCTTCCGCTTTATGAAGGCGCCGACTAACACCGCGCGTTAAGAACTGATATAACCTTGAGGCCGACAATGTTGTCGGCCTTTTTTTTGGGAAAAATAGCATGAACACAACCATCTGGATGGCGCTGGCATTAGTTCTGGTGCTGGAAGGGCTGGGTCCGATGTTTCTGCCGCGCATCTGGCGCCGCATGATTATTTCAATGGCGCAGTTGCCCGATCGTATCCTGCATCGTTTTGGCGGTGGGTTAGTGGTAGCGGGCGTAGTGATTTATTACATGTTGAGCGTGCACGCGAGCGCATAGCGTTAAATTTGAGCGATAACGCACGGCTAAATTGTGTCTTGCAGTCAATGTTTCCCCCAACATGTTGTATTGATCAAAACGCGGGCAAAAAACCGCGCAATCGTATGCTAAAAGTGCTGAAAGTGAGCAAAACCGATGGTAGAATCCATTTTTAAGCAATCGGTGATTTTGAAAAAATGGGTAAGAACGTCGTCGTACTGGGCACCCAATGGGGTGACGAAGGTAAAGGTAAGATCGTAGACCTTCTGACTGAACGCGCGAATTACGTTGTGCGTTACCAGGGTGGCCACAATGCTGGCCATACACTTGTCATCAACGGTGAAAAAACCGTCCTCCACTTAATTCCATCTGGCATCCTGCGTGATAACGTGACCAGCATCATTGGTAATGGTGTTGTGCTGTCACCTGAAGCGCTGATGAAAGAGATGAAAGGCCTGGAAGAGCGCGGTGTGCCGGTACGTGAACGTCTGCTGATCTCTGAAGCATGTCCACTGATTCTGCAATATCACGTCGCAATGGACCTGGCGCGCGAAAAAGCGCGTGGCGCCAAAGCGATCGGTACCACCGGTCGTGGTATCGGCCCAGCCTACGAAGATAAAGTTGCTCGTCGCGGTCTGCGCGTGAGCGATCTCTTCAACAAAGAAACCTTCGCCGTTAAGCTGAAAGAAATCGTCGATTTCTATAACTTCCAGCTGGTTAATTACTACAAAACTGACGCCGTAGACTACGAAAAAGTGCTGAGCGATACGTTGGCTGTGGCTGACATCCTGACCAGCATGGTAGTTGACGTGTCTGAACTGTTGGACGGTGCGCGCAAGCGTGGCGATCTGATCATGTTCGAAGGCGCGCAGGGTACGCTGTTGGATATCGATCACGGTACTTATCCGTACGTGACCTCGTCTAACACCACTGCGGGTGGCGTGGCGACCGGTTCCGGTATTGGTCCGCGTTACGTTGATTACGTGCTAGGTATCGTTAAAGCTTATTCAACGCGTGTCGGTGCGGGTCCATTCCCAACCGAACTGTTTGATGAGACAGGCGAATTCCTGTGTGCACAGGGCAACGAGTTTGGCGCGACCACCGGTCGTCGTCGTCGTACCGGCTGGCTGGATGCGGTTGCGGTACGTCGCGCAGTACAGATTAACTCCCTGTCAGGTTTCTGCATGACCAAACTGGACGTGCTGGATGGCCTGAAAGAAGTGAAAATCTGTGTGGCTTATCGCATGCCGGATGGCCGCGAAATGACTACCACGCCGCTGGCTGCTGAAGGTTGGGAAGGTATTGAGCCAATCTATGAATCCATGCCGGGCTGGAGCGAAACCACCTTTGGCGTGAAAACGCTGGAAGGTCTGCCGCAGGCAGCGCGTGACTACATCAAGCGTGTGGAAGAAGTGACCGGTGTGCCGATTGATATTATTTCAACTGGCCCGGACCGTAGTGAGACCATGATTCTGCGTGACCCGTTCGACGCATAATCTTACATGGCCGGACACTGTCCGGCCTTTGTTTATCCGCTCTTTGACTCCGCTCACTCTCTTTTTTCTTGCAATTATCGATACTTGCCTAAGAAAAAACGCACCGGCCTTCACGCTCTGGTTTATCATCATACTTAAACACCACGCCGACCGGCGCATAACCCTAACGCCCGATGATTCACCGAGGTATATGTGCAGCTAACGAGTTTCACCGATTATGGTCTGCGTGCGCTGATTTACATGGCGACGTTGCCGGAAGGTAAGCAGACCAACATTACCGAAGTCACCGATACCTACGGGGTGTCGCGTAACCATATGGTTAAAATCATCAACCAACTAAGCCGGGCTGGCTTTGTCGCCGCAACTCGCGGTAAAAACGGCGGAATTCGTTTAGGCATGGACCCGGAAAAAATCGTCATTGGTCAGGTTGTGAGAAGAATGGAGCCTTTGCAGTTGGTGAACTGTGAAGAGTGCGCCATTACGCCGGCCTGTCGTCTGCGCAAGGCGCTGCACGATGCGGTCCAGTTATTCCTCAAAGAGTTGGATAACTATACGCTGGCCGATCTGGTCAAAGATAACGATTCACTGTACCAAATTTTATTGTCCGAACCGCCGGTGGCAATCCAAATTAAATGACATCGGAGGAACCGTAATGTCAAAAGATCCTTTCCAGGATAGAGAAGCAGAAAAGTACGACAACCCCATTCCAAGCCGCGAATTTATTCTGGCGCTGTTAGAAAAGCGTGAGAAACCCATCAATCGTGATGAAATTGCTCAGGAATTGAATATCACCAGCGAAGACCAGCTCGAAGCGCTGCGCCGTCGTCTGCGCGCCATGGAGCGTGATGGTCAGCTGGTGTTTACCCGTCGTCAATGTTACGCCTTGCCAGAGCGCCTCGACTTACTGCGCGGCAAAGTGATTGGCCACCGTGATGGCTATGGCTTCCTGCGCGTTGAAGGCCAGAAAGATGATTTCTATCTTTCTGCTGAGCAGATGAAATTTTGCCTGCACGGTGATGTGATCCTGGCGCAGCCGGGCAGCGCTGACCGTAAAGGTCGCCGCGAGGCGCGTGTAGTGCGTGTGCTTGAGCCGCGCAACAGCCAGATCGTGGGTCGTTACTTTACCGATGCCGGTACCGGATTTGTGGTGCCGGATGACAGCCGCCTGAGCTTTGACATTCTCATCCCGCAGGAAGAAACACTTAACGCGCGTATGGGATCGGTTGTGGTGGTAGAGATCATCCAGCGCTCGACCCGTCGCACCAAAGCTATCGGCAAAGTGACCGAGATTCTCGGTGACGATATGGGTACCAGCCTTGCCGTTGATATGGCGCTGCGTACCCATGAAATTCCGCATACCTGGCCTGAAGAAGTCGAGAAAGAGATTTCGAAGCTGCAAGAGCAGGTGCCGGAAGCCGCGAAAAAAGGGCGTGTTGATTTACGTGAGTTGCCGCTCGTCACTATCGATGGTGAAGATGCGCGTGACTTCGATGATGCGGTCTACTGTGAGAAAAAACGCGGTGGTGGCTGGCGTCTGTGGGTTGCGATTGCGGATGTCAGTTATTACGTGCGTCCAGGTACGGCGTTAGATGACGAAGCGCATCAGCGCGGCACGTCGGTCTACTTCCCGTCGCAAGTGGTGCCCATGCTGCCGGAGATTCTCTCTAACGGCCTGTGCTCGCTGAACCCGCAAGTTGATCGTCTGTGCATGGTGTGTGAGATGACCATCTCTTCCAGCGGCAAGCTCACCGGCTATAAGCACTACGAAGCGGTGATGAACTCCCATGCGCGTCTGACCTACAACAAAGTGTGGAACATTCTGCAGGGCGATACCGAGCTGCGTGAGCAGTATGCTGCACAGGTTAAACACCTTGAAGAGCTGCATCACATGTATCAGGAGCTGGAAACTGCGCGTGAACAGCGTGGCGGTATCTCCTTCGAAACTGAGGAAGCGAAATTTATCTTCAATGCGGAACGCCGTATCGACCGTGTTGAACGCACCGCTCGCAACGAAGCGCACAAGCTGATCGAAGAGTGCATGATCCTTGCTAACATTGCCTCAGCACGTTATGTCGAGAAGCACGAAGAGCCGGCACTGTTCCGCGATCACGATCGTCCGAGCGAAGACAGCATCAAGAGCTTCCGTACCGTGCTGAACGAGCTGGGCTTAAGCCTGCCGGGTGGCATGAAACCGCAGCCTGTTGATTATGCAGCACTGCTGAAGCAAGTGGCCGAGCGTCCAGATGCGGAAATGCTGCAAACCATGCTGCTGCGTTCGATGAAGCAAGCGGTATACGATCCTGAGAACCGCGGCCACTTCGGCCTGGCGCTGCAGTCGTATGCGCACTTCACTTCGCCGATTCGTCGTTATCCTGATCTGCTGTTACACCGCGCGATCAAATACCTGCTGGCGAAAGAGCAGGGCACGCTGAAGGGTAACACCACGCCAAACGGCGGTTATCACTACGATATGCAGCAGATGCTGCAACTCGGCCAGCACTGTTCACTGACAGAGCGCCGCGCCGATGAAGCTACGCGTGATGTGGCAGACTGGCTGAAATGCGACTTTATGCAGGATCAGGTCGGCAATGTGTTTAACGGTGTGATCTCTAGCGTCACCGGATTTGGTTTCTTCGTACGCCTCAACGATCTGTTTATCGATGGCCTGGTGCACGTTTCTTCACTGGATAACGATTACTACCGTTTCGACCCCGTCGGTCAGCGTTTGATTGGTGAATCCGGTGGTCGTACCTATCGCCTTGGCGATACGGTGGAAGTGCGCGTGGAAGCGGTTCACATGGATGAGCGCAAAATCGACTTCGCGCTGATCTCCAGCAAACGCGTACCGCGCGGTGAAGGTAAAACCGAGCGTGAACGTGAGAAGCGCGGCGGTAAGCCACCGGCCAGACGTCGTCGCGATGCGGGTAAAAAGGGCACCTTCGAGCCAGATTCAGCGTTCCGCAGCGAGAAGAAAAAGCCTGCGGCTGCTGAGCCATCGGCAAACACCGAGAAAAAAGGCAAAAAAGTCTCTGAGAAAACCCGTAAAATCGCCGCCGCCACCAAGGCCAAGCGTGGGCCGAAGAAGAAACCTAACGAAGCCTGAGGGCTGGGTCACCAAGCTTGAAGACCTGAGCATACCTTAAAGCCAGGGTCGCCATTAATGGCGACCCTACGTTAGAGCAGCGAGTTTTGTAGGGTGCGCATTCATGCGCGCCGAAGTTAATACCCATATTTTCAGATAGATACATCCAACCTTGAGCAAACAAATGAGTGAAATAATTTTTGGTATTCATGCCGTGCAGGCGCTGCTGGAACGTGATCCTCAGCGTTTCCAGGAAGTCTTTATTCTCAAAGGCCGTGACGATCGTCGCCTGCAGCCACTGATTGCCGCACTGGAAGCTCAGGGAATTGTGGTTCAGGTGGCTAACCGCCAATGGCTCGATAGCCAGGTGGAAGGCGGTGTGCATCAGGGTATCGTGGCGCGCGTGAAGCAGGGTAAAAACTATCAGGAAGGCGATTTACCGGATCTGCTGCAAAGTCTGGAGAAACCGTTCCTGCTGGTACTGGATGGCGTTACCGATCCGCATAACCTCGGTGCCTGTCTGCGTAGCGCTGATGCTGCTGGCGTACATGCGGTGATTGTGCCGAAAGATCGTGCCGCTCCGCTGAATGCCACGGCGAAAAAAGTTGCCAGTGGCGCAGCAGAAAACGTGCCCCTGATTCGTGTCACCAACCTGGCACGTACCCTGCGTTTACTGCAGGAGTATAACATCTGGGTGGTGGGCACCGCAGGCGAAGCCGATCACAACGTGTACCAGAGCAAAATGACCGGCCCGATGGCGCTGGTGATGGGCGCGGAAGGCGAAGGCATGCGTCGTCTGACCCGTGAACACTGCGATGAGCTGATCAGCATCCCAATGGCTGGCAGCGTTTCTTCACTGAACGTTTCTGTCGCGACCGGCGTCTGCCTGTTCGAAGCGGTGCGTCAGCGTTTGGCGTGATCCCCGCCGCAAAAGTGTTTCTGAGCCAGGCATAACTGCACATCCCCCTCATACTTGAACCATGCGTTTTATGAGGGAGATGCCACATTATGACCTGGACAACCCACAGCGTTTTCAATCAGCCCCATCCTCTTAGTAACAGCAATTTATTCACCCGCGATATCGCCTTGTGCGAGGCGGTGGCACGCGAAGGTGCAGGCTGGGACCGCGAATGGCTGGCCTCCGTTGGACTGCAACTCGGCAGCGCCGAATCCCTTGAATTGGGCCGTCTGGCCAATGCGCAATCACCTGAACTGCTACGCTACGACGCACGCGGTGAGCGGCTGGACGAAGTGCGCTTTCATCCGGCATGGCACCTGTTGATGCAGGGATTGTGCGCCAGCCGCTTGCACAATCTCAGCTGGCAGCCGAATGTGCAGCCCAATGCCATGGTGGCACGAGCCGCGCGTTTTATTTTGCACGCGCAAGTTGAAGCGGGTTCGCTCTGTCCGGTGACCATGACCCACGCCGCCATTCCGCTACTGCAAAATCATCTGCCGGAGGTCTACGCTGATTGGCGCGAGGCGCTGCTGAGCGATCGTTACGATGCACATCATCAGCCGGGTAATAAAAAGCGCGGCCTGTTGATTGGCATGGGCATGACCGAGAAGCAGGGCGGAACCGATGTGCTCAGCAACAGCACGCGCGCGGAACCGATTGGTGTGCACGGCACAGGCGAGCCTTATCGCATCACCGGTCACAAATGGTTTTTCTCCGTGCCGCAAAGCGATGCGCATCTGATACTGGCGCAAACCTCACAGGGGCTGAGCTGCTTCTTTCTGCCGCGCCTGCTGCCTGATGGCATGCGCAACGCGATTCGGATTGAACGCCTAAAAGACAAGCTGGGCAACCGCTCTAACGCCAGCGCCGAAGTGGAGTTTCAGGATGCGATAGGCTGGTTGATGGGCGAAGAGGGCGATGGTGTACGGCTTATCCTGAAAATGGGTGGCATGACGCGCCTGGATTGCGCATTGGGTAGCCATGGTTTGATGCGGCGTGCCCTGTCGATTGCGCTGCATCACGCGCAGCAGCGTCAGGTGATGGGCAAAAACCTCAGCGATCAGCCATTAATGCGCACCGTGCTGGCGCAGCAGGCCCTGCAGCTGGAAGGGCAGACCGCGCTGCTCATGCGATTAGCGCGCGCATGGTCAACCCCCGCCAGCGAGCATGAACGTTTATATGCGCGGCTGTTCACACCTGCCGCCAAGTTTGGCATCTGCAAAGCCGGCATGCCATTTGTGGCGGAGTCGATGGAAGTGCTGGGCGGTATCGGCTATTGCGAAGAGAGTGAGCTGCCTCGTCTCTACCGCGAGATGCCGGTCAACAGCATCTGGGAGGGCTCCGGCAACGTGATGTGCCTCGACGTGCTGCGCGTGCTGGGTCGTCAGGTCGATGTGATGACTATGCTCAACGATGAATTTGAAGCGGTAAAAGGCATAAATCGCCACTTTGATCGTCGCTGGCGTCAGTTAAGGCTGCAGCTCAATCACGTGCGAGAAGGTATGGCGCGTGAGGTCACGCAGGCGCTTTTACAATTGGCGACGGCAGCGATTCTGTTGAAAGTGGCAGAACCGCCGTTGGCCGATGGCTGGTGCGATCAACATCTGGATATGCGGGGGCGACGTTCGCTGAGTGACGATCTCAGCGCGCGCCTACTGCTGCGAGCCAGCGCTGGCTGATGGCGCGCCATAGAGAATCGCGGTGCCGTACCAAAAGCCGGGTAGCGTGGTTTCATCCAGCATCAGGATTTGGTAATACACGGCGCCCGCCTGATTCGCTCGTGCAGCCAGTGCGCGTTCGGCATCATCCGGTGAACCACGGGTGGAGACGGTAATGTTGCCGAGCTTGCGCAAACCATAACTTTGCGCACGGCTGATCTCCTGCGCGTGGCTGGTGGGCGGCGGTGGGGCTTCGGGGGTGGTTTTAAACGCGGCACAACCGGTTAATAACAAGCTCAACACCAGTAAGAGGCGACGCATAACAAGCTCCTGAAAAGGAAGATGGCTCCAGTTTAGGCCATCTTCCCGACTCACATCAGTCTTTCAGATGAAAAACACTCACCAGCTGGGTCAAATGATGACCTTGCTGGCTCAGCGTCTGCGCAGTGGTTTCCGATTGAGTAATCATATCGCTGCTTTGGTGCGTCGCCTGGCCAATATGATTCATCGCCAGATTCACCTGACCAATGCCCGCCGCCTGCTCCTGGGCAGCGATATTGATCTCGCCCATCAGCGTTTTGACCTGCTCAATATGGCTGACGATATGCTGCATCGCATCGCGCGTTTGCTCGGACAGCGTATGCCCGGCCGCCACTTTATCGATGGAGGTGGCGATCAGGTTATCGATCTCTTTGGCCGCATTGGCACTGCGCAGCGCCAGCGCACGCACTTCCGCTGCCACCACGGCAAAGCCTTTGCCATGCTCACCGGCACGCGCCGCTTCTACCGCCGCATTAAGTGCCAGAATGTTGGTCTGAAAAGCAATCGACTCAATCACATGGGTGATATCGGCGATGCTTTGTGAAGCCACGCGGATCTCCGCCATGGTTTCGACAGAGCGTGCCACTGTACTGCCACCATGATTGACGGTGCTGGCCGCTTCACCGACCAGCGCCATCGCCTGGCGCACGTTGGCCGCGGTTTGCGCGACAGTTGCACCAAACTGCTCCATGCTGGCAGAGGTCTCTTCCACGCTACTCGCCTGACGATTGATCTGCTCACTGATGCTGGAGCTGCTGGCGGCGATCGTATCGGTGCCACGGCTGATATCGCGTGCCGCATGGCGAACCTGACTCACCACTTTTTCCAGTCCATCGCCGATGCCATTAATGGCTGCCACCAGTTGGCCGATTTCGTCACGACGGCTGGAATCCAGATGCGCCTGCAAATTCCCGGCCGCATACTGCTCCGCCAGATGAATCACCTGTTGTAACGGACGCGTAATGGCGCGGCGGCTGTACCAGATAAAGCCCACGGCGAAAGCGATGACCAGTGCAAAGCCAATCACGATAAACAGGTTGCGGCTCTGGGTAATGGGGGCCAGCAGGCTGGCGCGACTCACTTTTCCCGCGATAATCCAGTTCCAGCCCGGCAGTTGCTGCCACGCCAATAATGTAGTTTCACCGTCGAGCTCAATACTCATCAACCCTTTTGGCTGGGTTAACAGCTGCTGCTGGACGGTCTGACCCCAACGCGGCAATTTGCCCTCTGATTCACGATCAAACAGATATTGCCCCTGCGTGCTGCCGGGGGTGCCGTTCAGAACAAAAAAGTTGCCACTTTCGCCAAGATGGCGCGCCAGCACTTTGTCACGCATCAGGGCGTATTGCGTATCGATCTGCACGCCGACGAACAGAATGGCGATCACCGCACCGCTCTCATCCTGCACTGGCTGGTACTGGGTGATGTAGCGATGGCCAAACAGCGTGGCCAGTCCGCGATAAACTTCGCCCTGATTAACGCTGCGCCATGCTGCACTGCTGCGATCCAATTTGGTGCCGATGGCGCGGTTGCCATCCTGTTTTTTCAATGAGGTAGCGATACGGACATAGTCTTCACCGTCGCGCACAAAGATGGTCGACACCGCACCGGTGCGATCGAGAAAATCATCCACGGCGATTTGATCAAGATTGAGCGTTTTCAGTCCGGCGCGCAGCGTTGGCGTACTGAGTTCGCCGACCTGGACACGCTCATTTTCATCACGGCTAAAGCGTTTAGGCAGGAAGCTTTGGAACAGCTTGGTGTAATTCGCCACTTCTTCAGACAGAGTGGCGTTAAACATGGTGGCCATTTCATTGATGCCCAACACCTGATTCTGCATATCGTCGGTGGCCAACTGCTCCAGTTGGCGTGCCGCGTTATGGCTCAGGGTTAAGGTCAAGGTAAACAGCACAATCGCCACGCTTAAAGACGTCAATACAGACAGTTTAATGCCGAGACCCATGGCGCTGAGAGAGAGACGCTTCATAAAGTACCTATTTCAATATTATTGGAGGGGTACAAGATCAACGGCAAATGCGGCAAAAGGTTTAGTACAGAAATTATTCTGATTAAATGTGAAGTCGCTCGCGTTTTGCCGTTCAGCGCTTACACTGTGACGGGTGATAATCATTCTCAACGGAGGCGGTATGATTGAGTTGGCAACGGAAAACCTGGCAGGCATTGAGTGTATTCACACGGCTCCCGCGGGACAGCGGCAGGCACGTTTACCCACCATCCTGTTTTATCACGGATTTACCTCATCCAAAGAGGTGTACAGCTACTTTGCGGTGGCACTGGCGCAGGCCGGTTTTCGCGTGATAATGCCAGACGCCGACATGCACGGGGCGCGCTACAACGGGGATACCGAAACGCGCATGACGCACTTCTGGGAGATCCTCAAACAGAACATCGACGAAGTGCCGTTGTTAGAAGCAGCGCTGCGTGAGAACGACTGGATTGCCGATGAGCGCTTTGCGGTGGCTGGTGCCTCGATGGGCGGCATGACGGCACTAGGCGCGATGGTGCGCTATCCGCAGATTCATAGTGTCGCTTGCATGATGGGCTCAGGTTACTTTATGCAGTTGAGTCAAACGCTGTTCCCGCCGCTGGTGGCGCGCACGCCAGAGCAAAAAGAGACGCTTGCCGCCCGCCTCGCACCGCTGGCGCCTTACGATCCCAGCCAGCAGCTGGATAAACTGGCTAATCGCCCGTTGCTGTTGTGGCACGGCGAAGCCGATGAAGTGGTGCCGTTTGCCGAAACCGTCCGTCTGGAGAAAGCGCTGCGTGAAGCCGCGTTGAATGACAAAATCACTTACCTGTCAGAAAAGCAGATTGGCCACAAAATTACGCCGTCAGCCCTCACCGCGCTGGTGAGTTTTTTCAAACATCAGCTGTGAAAAAACTCGGGCTGGCAAAGAGGCCAGCCCGTTACGTCTTCCGATTTACAGTTGTGAAGATAAACGATCTGCTGCACTGGTATTCGCACTGACCGGGTTACTGCCAGGCGCATCCAGCCGGTTGACATAGACATAGCCTGAAGCCGCATTGCTGCTGTTACTTCTCATCTGCTGCGCGTAGTCAGCGGAGCTGGCGAAAGCGGGTGGAGACAGGAAGAGACCCAGTAAAGTGGCGAAAATGATGGTTTTCATATTCGACTCCTCACCTCAGGGATTGCACTCTCAGACGCCGCGAATAAGCCAAACCGTTGCGCCTGTAAATAGTTTAGTTCTTCGCCACATTGATGCCAGATCGCCCTGTTGAACGCCTCCATCAGCAATTTTGAACAATCCTTCACTAACCTGCTGAATCTTAATCCTTAGCACAAAAGGTGCGCTTAATTGGCACGACCCCCACGATTTGATGAATTGTGCGCTTGAGTTTCCTGGGGTACGCCAGTATGATTACGCGTCAATTTTTCAGCTGCATTCAGAGGTGTGTTTCATTTAAATGATTCACTACCTATAACGTTCCTTGCTTCCATGGGCCGCAGCTGACCCCGACAGGAGGCTGAATAATCCGTAAGGAGCTATCGATGCGTCATTACGAAATCGTATTTATGGTCCACCCTGACCAGAGCGAACAGGTTCCAGGTATGATCGAGCGTTACACTGGTGCTATCACCGGTGCACAGGGCACGATTCACCGTCTGGAAGACTGGGGCCGCCGTCAGCTGGCTTACCCAATCAACAAACTGCACAAAGCTCACTATGTTCTGCTGAACGTAGAAGCGCCGCAGGAAGTGATTGACGAGCTGGAAACTAACTTCCGCTTCAACGACGCCGTTATCCGCAGCATGGTTATGCGCGTTAAGCACGCGGTAACTGAAGCATCTCCGATGGTTAAAGCGAAAGATGAGCGTCGTGATCGTCGCGAAGACTTCGCTAGCGAATCATCAGATGACTCAGATGCTGGGGATTCTGAAGAGTAATCCGACATGACGGCAAATCGACTGCGCCTGTCAGGCACTGTGTGCAAGACGCCAGTTCGAAAAATCAGTCCGTCAGGGATTCCACACTGCCAGTTCGTGCTTGAGCATCGGTCTGTGCAGGAGGAAGCCGGTTTCCACCGGCAAGCCTGGTGTCAAATGCCGGTGATTATCAGCGGCAGCACCCACCAGGTGATTACTCAACATATAACGGTCGGTACGCAACTCACTCTCGAAGGATTCATTAGCTGCCATCAGGCACGCAATGGTCAGAGCAGAATGGTGTTACATGCCGAGCAGATTGAATTGATAGATTCTGGAGACTAGCCAAATGGCACGTTATTTCCGTCGTCGCAAATTCTGCCGTTTCACAGCGGAAGGTGTTGTAGAGATTGATTACAAAGATATCGCTACACTGAAAAACTACGTTACCGAAAGCGGTAAAATTGTCCCGAGCCGTATTACCGGTACTCGTGCAAAATACCAGCGTCAGCTCGCTCGTTGCATCAAGCGCGCTCGCTACCTGTCCCTGCTGCCATACACTGATCGTCATCAGTAATTGGTAGTTGTCCATTAACGACTTTAAGAGGATAAGGTAATGCAAGTTATTCTGCTTGATAAAGTAGCAAACCTGGGCAGCCTGGGTGATCAGGTTAACGTTAAAGCGGGCTACGCTCGTAACTTCTTGGTTCCACAGGGTAAAGCTGTTCCTGCTACCAAGAAAAACGTTGAGTTCTTCGAAACACGTCGCGCTGAACTGGAAGCCAAACTGGCTGACGTTCTGGCTGCTGCTAACGCACGTGCAGAGAAAATCAACTCACTGGGCACCGTTACCATCGCGTCTAAATCAGGCGACGAAGGTAAACTGTTCGGTTCAATCGGTACCCGCGACATCGCTGATGCAGTTACTGCAGCTGGCGTTGAAGTGGCTAAGAGCGAAGTGCGTCTGCCAAACGGCGTTCTGCGTTCTACCGGTGAGCACGAAGTTGACTTCCAGGTTCATAGCGAAGTATTCGCTAAACTGGTTGTGAATGTAGTGGCTGAGTAATTTACTCTAAATAATTCAAGGTGCGGGAAGGCGGCAAGGGAATGAATCTCAGGAGCTTACTTAGGTAAGTGACTGGGGTGAATGAGCGAAGCCAACGCATCAGCAACTTGAAGTATGACGAGTATACTCGGTAATGCGAAAACGCCGGCCATGTGCCGGCGTTTTTGTTTCTGCGATTTACTGGGCGCGGATAAAGCTGCCGTCCGGTTGACGGGTAAACAGCACCGGGCCGTTGCTGCCATCCACCGTTAAGCCTGTCACCACGCCTTGTGCGTTCTGACGAATCTTCACCTGCTGTCCATTCTTCAATGCGCTGAGCGGCTGATCGTCCCCCTCTACGCGAGCCATCGCGAACACATCATTCACCGGCAGATTATTGTCGCGGAACAGCTGCGCCAGCGTCTGACCCGATGACACGGTATAGTTGTGCCACTCACCCTGAGAATCGGTTTTAGGTTGGGTGTTCTGCGGCTGCTTGTTGTCGTAAATCTCCGCCTGCAACGGCACCTCTTTGCTGCTGTTATCTGCCGGGCGCTCAATCGGGTATTGCGGCGTACTGCTCGGCCAGAGAAACGCTAATAGCAGAACCAGCAGGGCAATCACAATGCCACGCCGATGGAAGGCTGGCAGTGGGTTCATCCAGCGTACATCATCCAGCAGGTGCCAGACGCGCAGTAGCACGGCGGGAACGCGGGAAGGGGTATCAGAAGCCATTCGTGAATCCTCCTCGCTGGCGGCCTTGCGCGTAAATTGCGGCAGCCAACGTTGCAACCTCGATAATGTAAAAGCACGCGGTGCGCGCGTCCTGCGGCGTCGTGGGGCGATCTGGCCCATGTATTCTCTCTTTCTTAGCGCTGTACGACGAAAACGTTGCCACAGCTATAGTATGGGCAATGCGGGCGGGAAGTGCCTGCCAGCATTGAAAAATTTGACCTGCGTATTGTTTCTCTTTCCCTGGTAAATGTCATCTGCGGCGCTGCAGATTTTACGCCAGCCGCCTGCGCTGTTATGCTGCCGTTTCTATTTTCTCCGGGATTAAGGAATCAAGATGACCACCCCTTCATTCGACAGCGTCGAATCACAAGCAAGTTACGGTATCGGTTTACAGGTAGGCCAGCAGCTGCAGGAATCTGGCCTGCAGGGTCTGCAGCCGGAAGCACTGCTCGCGGGTCTGCGCGACGCGCTGGAAGGGAACTCACCGGCAGTGCCTGTTGACGTGGTACATCGCGCGCTGCGTGAAGTGCACGAGCGTGCAGAAGGCGTGCGTCGTGAGCGTGTGGAAGCAATGGCTGCTGATGGCCATAAATTCCTGGAGCAGAACGCCCAGCGTGAAGGTGTGAGCAGCACTGAATCTGGTTTGCAGTTCAGCGTGATCACCCAAGGCGATGGCCCAATCCCATCGCGTCAGGACCGTGTACGTGTGCACTACACCGGCAAACTGATCGACGGTTCTGTATTCGACAGCTCAGTGGCACGTGGCGAGCCAGCTGAATTCCCGGTAAGCGGCGTGATCGCGGGCTGGATTGAAGCGCTGACTCTGATGCCAGTGGGTTCTAAGTGGGAACTGGTGATTCCACAAAACCTCGCGTACGGCGAGCGCGGTGCTGGCGCATCCATCCCGCCATTCAGCACCCTGGTGTTCGAAGTCGAGCTGCTGGAAATTCTGTAATCTGAATTTTTCGCAGTAGATGGCCAGTCGTAAATGACTGGCCATTCTTTTGCCAACTTTACTGCTTCTGCAAATCTACCTGCCAAATCGCAAAACCAATCTCGTCACTGCCCACCGCTTTCATCGGATAATCAGCGTACTTCTCAATAAACTGCGTGGCTTTCTCGCCCGGTGCGGTTTCAAAGCGAATATCCAGCGGCGTATCGCTGTGAATCGGCGCTAAACGCCAGTTATGATCGGCCTGTGGTTTCACTTCGCCGTGTGCTTTGGTTTCGCTGCTGATATAAGCCGCGACCACTGAACGGTTCTCATCCGGTGAAGCAAACGCCACGTACTTATCGCCGGTGCCAGCGAACTTCCCGCCGTACGCGCGATAGTTGTTGGTGGCGACGAGGAATACCGCGTTAGGATCGATCGGCTTACCTCGCCACGTCAGATCCTTAATGCGTGAAGCATCCTTGTTGATTAACGTGCATTCACCGTCGTAACGCGCGGGCTGCGTTACATCGATTTGATAATCGACACCGTCAATGACGTCGAAGTTATAGGTGCGGAAATCCCAGTTAATCAGCGCTTGCGGTTTACTGCTGTGTGGATCGATTTGATTAAACTGCGCCGCTGAACACTCCAGCCACTCTCTCACTTGCGCACCGGTGACTTTCATCACCACCAGTGTGTTGGGATAGAGATAGAGATCGGCGGCATTGCGGAAAGTCAGCTCACCTTTCTCTACTTCGGTATAGCTGGCGGGATCGTTTTTACGCCCACCGGCTTTAAAGGGTGCAGCAGCGGAAAGCACCGGCAAGCGGCCGAGATCGGGATCGCCCTGAATAAAGTGTTCAACATAGGCGCGCTGTGCATTGTTGACGATCTGCACAGTAGGGTCGTCCTGCACCAGCGACAGATAGCTGTACATCACATCCGCAGACTTGCCGATCGGCTTAGCAACGAATTCACGCGTGGCACGGTGATCTTGCTCCAGCACTTTCACCAAATCAGCATCTTCAGCCGCCAGTGACTTTTTGGCGACGGGATCATAGATAGGCCGCGCTTCGGCTTTGCCCTGTGTAACCTGCCATTTGCCACCCTCGTTATTCAGCACCAAATCAACCACACCGAGATGATCGCCCCACATGCCGGGCATCACCGAGGGAACACCGTTCAGCGTGCCTTGTGCAATATCAGCGCCTTTAATGGCGGCAAACTCTTTGCTGGGGAACACCGCATGCGCGTGACCAAACATAATAGCGTTGATGCCAGGCACCTGGCTGAGGTAGTAGACCGAATTCTCCGCCATCGCATGATAGGGCTCACTGCTTAAACCTGAGTGCGGAATAGCGATGATTATTTCAGCACCTTTTGCGCGCATTTCCGGCACATACCGCTTCGCTGTTTCCGTGATGTCATCAACGCGCACTTTGCCCTGCAGATTGTTGCGATCCCACACCATAATCTGCGGCGGAACGAAGCCGATGTAGCCAATTTTTAAGCGATGCGGGTTGCCGCTGCGGTCGGTAACGGTTGTTTCTTTGATGAGATAGGGGGTAAACAGCGGTTTTCCGCTCTTTTCATCGATAATGTTGGCATTCACATAGGGGAAACGCGCCCCGGCAATCGCTTTCTGCAGATAGGGTAAGCCGTAATTGAATTCGTGATTGCCTAAGTTGCCCACCGCGTAATCCAGCGTGTTCATCGCTTTATACACTGGATGAACATCGCCTTTTTTCAGTCCCTTAGCCGCCATGTAATCGCCTAACGGACTGCCCTGAATAATGTCGCCGTTATCAACCAGCACACTGTTCTTCGCTTCTGCGCGGGCCTGTTGAATCAGGGTCGCCGTGCGCACCAGACCAAATTTCTCGGTTGGCGTGTCTTTGTAGTAATCGAAATCCATCATATTGCTGTGCAGATCGGTGGTTTCCAGAATGCGCAGATCCACTGTAGCGGCTTGCACCGTGGCTGCCGTCACACACAGCGCCAGTAACGACATGCTCGCTTTGAACATGATTTGCTCCTTGTCTGATCTAATGGGCCTCTCAAAATAATGTAAAACAATGACGAATTATCATTTCAATTTGTGATGTGTCTCAGACTTTCACGCATCAGCAGGCTTCGCTGTCCGCTAGAAAGGGATTCAGTATCACGCCATAGCCGCCAACCATGAACTATGGTATTGATAATCATATAGATTGCCGTTTCAGACAGTTCAGCCGCAGAGCATCGGGACACAACTGCTAAAATGTGTAGAGGTGAGCTGTTGATGTCTGACAGGCAGAGTCAGCGGAAAAGAGGTGAAAAATGTTAGATAAAATAATCCAACTGGCGCGTGAAGCGGGCGATGCCATTATGCATGTCTATGCGGGTTCACAACCGATGGATGTGACGCGTAAGTCGGATGATTCGCCGGTGACGGCCGCCGATCTCGCGGCACACAAAGTCATCGTGGAAGGGCTGGCCGCGCTATCACCCGAAGTGCCGGTGTTATCAGAAGAAGATCCGCCGAGCTGGGCCGTACGTCAGAACTGGAAAAAATATTGGCTGGTTGATCCGCTGGATGGCACCAAAGAGTTCATCAAGCGCAACGGGGAATTCACCGTCAACATTGCTCTGATTGAAAACGGTAAGCCGGTGTTAGGTGTGGTTTATGCGCCCGCGTTGGGTGTGATGTATTCAGCATCCGAAGGCAAAGCCTGGAAAGAAGAGGGCGGCCATAAAACACAGATTCAGGTGCGCGAGGCGCGTCCATTGCTGGTCGTCGTCAGTCGCTCGCATGCAGATAAAGATGAAGAGCTGAAAGAATATCTGGCTCAGTTGGGCGAACACCAAACCACTGCGATTGGCTCTTCGCTGAAATTCTGCCTGGTGGCGGAAGGTAAAGCCCAGCTGTATCCGCGTTTCGGGCCAACCAACATTTGGGATACCGGAGCGGGTCACGCGGTGGCGATTGCGGCCGGAGCCCATGTGCATGACTGGCAGGGCAAAACCCTTGATTACACACCGCGCGAATCCTTCCTGAATCCGGGCTTCCGCGTCTCGCTGTTTTAGTTCCTGATGCGCACCCTGCGAAAACTGCAGCCTGTATTTTCGTTGTTAATTCCGGGATGAACAGAGAAATTCGCAGCCTGTGTTTTCGCGGTTAAGAGAAGACAAGCCGGTCAAAACAGGGTCGCCATTGATGGCGACCTTAGTTTTTACTGTAGCAACTCACGGATCAACGTTATCGCCTGCTGCGCCTCATCCTGCGTCAATGCACCTTCTTTGGCATATCGCACATGCCCGGTCTTATCCAGCACCACAATCGCTGAACCCCCTTTCTCCAGCTGCCAGACCTTACGCACATTGCCGTCGCTATCCACGATAAACTGCGACCACGGATATTGCTGCTTATTGCTCTCAATACTGCTGCGCACAAACATGCCGGTGCCGGGAATGGCATCGTCAGTGTTTACAATAGTGGTGGTTTGATAGCGGTCGTGCGGAAACTTCGCTGCTTTAATGGCTTCAATCAGCGCTGCGTTCTGCTCTTTAGCCGAAGAACGCCCGGCAATATGCAAGATGACACGCACTTTTCCACTCAGCTGCGCGCTATTCCACGGTTGGTAGCTAAACTTATCTTGTTGATAAAGCAATTCCCCCCTGTCGCTCACACCCACCGGTGGGACGCGCTCGCCAATCTTAAAAGCATGGGCTGAGACAAGGCTGGGAACCAGCAGTGCCAGTGCTAACACCGAGTGTGCCAAACGCATGGTAATGCTCCTTAGTGATCCGACCAGTTATTCATGATTTTGCAATATTAGGCGTGGATGATGCGCCTGTCGCGATGAGTTAACAGCTTTGCAACCCACGCCACAATTCCTTAATGAGTGAAGGTTTATACTGGGTTTTGTGAACGTCATAACAGAGTGTTCTGTAATAATGTGTCAATTCAGTAAAAAATTCACCTTTTCGGAACATACGTAACGTTTGGTGTTCTATAGTTATGCCTCATTTGCGCTTCATGGGTTCGTACCGGATTTGGCAACGACGAAGCGTAGTACATCTGTTCAGGAGTTAGACAGCATGAAAATCTTCCAGCGCTATAATCCGCTGCAAATTGCGAAATACGTAAAAACGCTTTTTAAAGGAAGGTTGTATATCAAGGATGTTGGCGCGTTTGAGTTTGATAAAGGCAAAGTGATGTTGCCACGCGTCAAAGATAAACAGCACCTTAGCGTGATGTCCGAGATCAACCGCCAGGTTCTGCGGCTACAAGCCGAGTACAACTAAGCAGTAAAAACAAAGGGCGCCATGCAAGCAGGCGCCCTGTAGCGGCGCGATTAATCGCGCCTTGTTTTTTCTGGCCACTCCACGCTATGGCGACTCCATCTCATCAGTCGCACTCTTCGTCAGATTTATCACCGGTGGGCGCTCATCAATACGCGTGACCAGCAGCTGATCGATGCGGTAACTGTCGATATCCACCACTTCAAATTTATACCCTGAGAACTTCACGAAATCGGTACGTTTCGGGATTTTGCGCAGCATATACATCATAAAGCCGCCAATGGTTTCATAGTTGCCGGACTGCGGGAAATCATCGATATCCAATACGCGCATCACGTCATCAATCGGTGTGCCGCCTTCAACCAGCCATGAGTTCTCATCACGTGCAACGATCTGCTCTTCCTGACCCTGACCGACCAAATCACCCATCAGCGTAGTCATCACATCGTTTAAGGTGATGATTCCCACCACCAACGCGTATTCGTTCATGATCACCGCAAAATCATCACCTGCGGTTTTAAAGCTCTCCAGCGCTTCAGAGAGTGTCAGCGTATCCGGCACAATCAGCGCAGAGCGAATCTGAACGCCGCTGCTCAACGTTAAACTCTGATTGCCGAGCACGCGCAGCAGTAACTCTTTGGAGTCGACATAACCCACAATGTGGTCAATGTCGCCATCGCAGACGATAAATTTAGAGTGCGGATGCTGCGCGATTTTGGTTTTGAGGGTGTTTTCATCTTCGTGCAGATCGAACCAGACCACGTTTTCACGCGAAGTCATGGAGGAGGGCACGGTACGCGATTCCAGCTCAAACACGTTTTCAATCAGTTCGTGCTCCTGCTTACGCAGCACGCCCGCTAAAGCACCGGCTTCCACCACCGCATAAATGTCATCGGAGGTGATGTCATCTTTGCGCACCATCGGCAATTTGAAGATGCGGAAAAACACGTTCGCCAGGCCGTTAAACAGCCACACCAGCGGCCGCATCACAAACAGACAAAAGCGCATCGGATTGATGATGCGCAGCGCAACGGCTTCCGGCGCGACCATGCCAACGCGTTTTGGCGTTAAATCCGCGAACAGGATAAACAGGCTGGTCACCACGGTGAAGGAACAGATGAAGCTGAGCTGTTCCGCCAGTTCTGGCGCGACAAAACGGCTGAACAAGCTGTTGAAGGCAGGGGAGAAAGCCGCATCACCGACAATACCGCCGAGGATAGCCACGGCGTTCAGGCCAATCTGCACCACGGTGAAGAACATGCCAGGCTGTTCCTGCATTTTCAGCACACGCTGCGCATTAATGTTGCCTTCATCGGCGAGCAGTTTAAGTTTGATCTTGCGGGCAGCGGCCAGCGAGATCTCAGAAAGAGAAAAGAATGAACTGATCACAATCAGTAAAAGAATGACAAGTAAGCTATCGAGCATAGAAGATCCGTTGGTTAATCACTTGTCATTTTTGGCCTGGGCAGCGCAGGAGAACATCCAGTATTCGCCTGTCATACAGGGCTATCCGTGCCAAAAATGTCTGCGCCATTTCGACAAGGAACGATAACGTCGGGGCAGAAAGGAAAGCAGGTCATGCCTGCTGGGTGCTGATTATAGCAGCAGCGCTTATCATGCCGCCAGAGGCGCGCAACATGAGCTCGGAATAATCCGAGTGAGAGACCCTCAGTCGCAGAAGTGCGGGTTCGGAGTTGTATCGCTCCCCCCATTTACCGACAATAGGAAATGATTTGGCTTAGTGACCATTTTTCCTCAGCCATCCGCCAAAAAGAGCGGCTATGCTGATGGGTAAGCGAGTGGTGGTGATAGCCTCCGATGAGAAATAACGCCCCTGCGGAATAAGGGGCAGGCATTATTAACAGGAGTACGCGTGCCGCGATTGCATATTTATTGTTTGGCCAGCCTGTTGCTTGCTGCACCTGCCGTTGAGGCAGCCAAAGTGCGCTTGCAGCTGGAAGGGCTAACTGGGGATTTACAGAAGAACGTCAGGGCGCGCTTGTCCACCATTGGTACCGATGAAGTGTCCAGCGATGGGCGCTTCCAGGCGCGTGTCTCACAAGCGATCAAAGAAGGCTTGCGGGCACTTGGCTATTACGAACCCGAAATCGATTTTGAATCTCGTCCCGCGCCGGCACAGGGCGGCCGACCGGTACTTATCGCTCACGTCAAACCCGGCGAACCGGTGAAAATCGGTGGCAGCCACATCGTGGTTGAAGGTGCCGCGAAAAACGATGATGACTATAAAGCCTGGGTGAAACAGGGCACGCCGAAAGTCGGTACGCAACTCAATCACGGCGAATACGACAAATTTAAAAATGGCTTCTCCAGCCTGGCACTGCGTAATGGTTACTTCGACGGTGACTTTAAGCAAAGCCAGCTTGGCGTTTCGGTCGAAAGACGCGAGGCATTCTGGGATATCGATTACGACAGTGGCCCGCGCTACCGTTTTGGCGATGTCAGCTTCCAGGGCTCGCAAATTAACGAAGCCTATCTGCGTAATCTTGTGCCATTTAAAAAGGGCGATCCCTACAGCTCGCGCGATCTGGCAGAACTGAACCGCCGCTTGTCGGCCACTGGCTGGTTCAACTCGGTGGTCGTCGCCCCTGAATTCGATAAAGGTCGCCAGACCAAAGTACTGCCGCTCAATGCGGCGGTATCGCCACGCGTTGAAAACACCATCGAAGCCGGTGTCGGCTATTCCACCGATGTCGGGCCGCGTCTGAAAGGGACGTGGAAAAAGCCGTGGATTAACAGCAGCGGCCACAGCCTGACGGCCAGTTCCTATATTTCTGCCCCCGAGCAACAGGTCGATCTCAGCTATAAAGTGCCGCTGCTGAAGAGCCCGCTGGAGCAGTATTACACCTTCTCGGGTGGCCTGAAGCGCACCGATCTCAATGACACCAAAGCCGATACCAGCACGCTGGGCGTCTCGCGTAACTGGGACAGCAGTTCCGGCTGGCAGCGTGCGGTTAACCTGAAGTGGAGTCTCGATCACTTTACCCAAGGTAGTGTCACCAACACCACCATGCTGCTTTATCCGGGCGTAAGCCTGAGCCGCACCCGTTCACGCGGCGGTTTGATGCCGACCTGGGGCGACTCGCAGCGTTATTCCGTCGATGTTTCTGATACCACCTGGGGATCGGATGTCGACTTCCTGATCCTGCAGGCGCAGAACGTCTGGATCCGCATGCTGGGCGAGAAGAATCGCTTTGTGGTGCGCGGTAACCTGGGCTGGATCGAAACCAACGACTTCGACAAAGTCCCGCCGGACCTGCGCTTCTTCGCCGGCGGCGATCGCAGCATTCGCGGCTACAAATACAAAGATGTCTCCCCTCGTGACAGCGATGGCAAGCTGACCGGTGCCTCCAAAATGGCCACTGGCTCGCTGGAGTATCAATACAACGTGACCGGTAAGTGGTGGGGCGCGGTGTTTGTCGATTCGGGTGAAGCGGTGAACGACATCAAACAGAGTGATTTTAAAACCGGTGCCGGTGTCGGCGTGCGCTGGGCTTCTCCGGTCGGGCCGATCAAATTTGATATCGCGCGGCCGATTGGCGATGACAAGGAACATGGTTTGCAATTCTATGTAGGACTGGGGCCTGAACTATGAAGCTGTGGAAAAAGGTCCTGATTGGATTTGGTATTTTTTTGGTGGTGCTGTTTGGCTGCGTGGCGTTTTTGATTGGTACGACGCCCGGAATCCATCTGTTATTAAAAGGCGCCGATCGCTGGGTGCCCGGTTTATCGATCAACAAAGTTGAGGGTGGCTGGCGCGATCTGACGCTGAGCGGCGTGAAATACGAAATGCCAGGCGTCAGCGTAGACGCTGGGCGCTTCCATTTGGCGCTCAATCTTAACTGCCTGCTGCACTCGTCAGTGTGTGTAAATGACATCGGCTTGCAGGATGTCAGCGTGGTGGTCGACAGCAAGAAAATGGCGCCGGCCGCTGCGCCACCGCCAGAAGAGGAGAGCGGTAGCACCAACCTGACCACGCCTTATCCAATTACGCTGAGCAAAGTTGGCCTGCATAACATCAACGTCAAAGTGGATGACACGTCCATCTCGCTACTGGATTTCACCACCGGCCTCAACTGGCAAGGGCGTTCATTAACGCTGACGCCGACGCACATCCAAAGTCTGCTGATTGCCCTGCCGAAAGCCGCCAAAGTGGCGGATGAGCAGGTGGTTCAGCCGAAAGTGCAGCAACCACAGCCAGGCGAGAAGCCACTGGGTGAAACCTTACAGGAGATGTTCGCCAAACCGCTGTTGCCTGAGTTGCCGGACTTCCAGCTGCCGCTGGATATCACCGTGCAGGAGCTACTGGGTGAGCAGCTGCGTATTACCGGTGACACAGATATCGCGATTACGCGCCTGTTGTTGAAAGCCAAAACCGCCGATCGTCATCTGCAATTAGAGACCTTTGACGTTGATTCGCCGCAAGGGCAGGTGAATGCCAGCGGAGACGCGCAACTGGCGGATAACTGGCCGGTGAATTTTGCCCTCAGCGGTACGCTGAATCTCGATCCGATTAAGGGCGAGAAAATCAAAATGAACCTCAGCGGGGCAATGCGTGAAGAGTTGAAGCTGGGGCTGAATCTGTCTGGCCCGGTGCGTGCGCAGTTGGATGCCGCAGCGCAACCGGCGGTGGCGGGTTTGCCACTGTCGCTTAAGCTCACCAGTCCAGAGTTACGCTGGCCGCTAACAGGACCCGTGCAGTATCAGGCGGATAACCTCGATTATCAGTTCAAAGGCAAAGCCACCGACTATGTGATGTCGCTGCGTACCGCAGTTAAAGGCGAAGCGGTGCCGCCGGCGACCATTTCGCTTGATGGCAAAGGTAATGTGCAGCAGTTCAGTCTGGACAAGCTGCGCGTGGCGGCATTGCAGGGTAATGTCGATTTAACCGCGCTGGTGGACTGGAGCAAAGCCATCAGCTGGCGCAGTGAACTGACGCTCTCCGGCATCAATACCGCCAAACAGTATCCTGAGTGGCCAGCCAAACTCGATGGCAAAATCACCACCCGAGGCAGCTTGTATGGCGGCAGTTGGCAGCTCAGCGTGCCGCAGCTGGAGTTGAAAGGGGACGTGAAGCAGAACGCCGTGAGCGCCAACGGTTCACTCACCGGGAATAGCTACAATCAATGGAAAATCCCGGGCATTAATATCGCGCTGGGTCGTAACCATCTGGATGTGAAAGGCGAACTGGGCGACACGCTCAATCTGGATGCCAATGTCGATGCACCGCACCTGGATAACGCGTTACCTGGGCTCGGCGGCGTGGCCAAAGGCACGATCAAAGCACGTGGCACCCTACAAGCACCGCAGCTGTTAGCTGACCTCACGGCCACGGGCTTGCGCTGGCAGCAGCTGCAAATTCGTCGTGTGGCGCTGGAAGGCGATGTGAAATCCAGCGACCAGATCGCCGGTAAGCTACAACTGCGCGTCGAGCAACTGCAACAGGACGCACTGAAGATCAATCTGCTGACGCTGAACGCTGACGGTAACGAGAAGCAGCATCAGCTCAAGCTGAACGTGGAAGGCGAGCCGGTCTCCGGTCAGCTGGCGTTGAACGGCAGCTTCGATCGTAAAACTGAACGCTGGCAAGGCAATCTCAACAATACCCACTTTGATACCCCGGTGGGCGAATGGCGTCTGACGCGTGCGATGGCGATTGATTACCTCAACAGCAAGCAGACCGCGACCATTGGACCACATTGCTGGCAGAACCCTAACGCCCAGCTCTGTGTGCCAGAACCGATCGAAGCGGGTCCGAACGGCCATGCCCACGTGGTGCTGAACCGTTTTGATTTGGCGATGATCAAACCGTTCCTGACCGATGCCACCAAACTCACCGGCGTATTCAGCGGTGATGCGCGCGTCAACTGGACGTCAGATGGCGCGCTGCCAACCGGCAACGTTTCACTGAAGGGCAACGGCGTGAAAGTGGAGCAGGATGTGCAGGGCAACACGCTGCCAATCGCCTTCGACACGCTCAATCTTAACGCCGCGATGCGTAATGGACGTGCGCAGCTTGATTGGCTAATTCACATCGTCAACAACGGTCAGCTGAGCGGCAACGTGCAGATTGCCGATCCGCAAACCCGTCGTCAGCTGTCCGGCAACATCGGCATCAGCAATCTGTCGCTGGCGATGTTCAACCCGGCGTTGATGCAGGGTGAGAAGATTAAAGGCAACCTCAACAGCAACCTGCGTCTGGGCGGCACGCTGCAACAGCCGCAGGTGTTTGGCCAGTTGGGGCTGAGTGATGTGAATGTGCTGGCCAGCTTTATGCCGGTTACGCTCACATCGGCCAATCTGAACATGGTGTTCAATGGCATGAGTTCGACGCTTAACGGTCTGCTGCAGACCACCCAGGGCAATCTGAATCTGGGCGGCAATGCGGACTGGAGCCAGCTGGATAACTGGCGTGCGCGCATCACGGCGCAGGGTAGCCGTATTCGCGTCACCGTGCCGCCGATGGTGCGCATGGATGTCTCGCCGGATCTGGTGTTTGAAGCCACGCCAGCAGCCTTCAATCTGGATGGCAAGGTAGATATTCCCTGGGCGCGCATCACGGTGCAGGAGGTGCCAGAAAGCGCCACCGGTGTCTCTTCAGATGAAGTGATGCTGGATCAGAATCTCAAGCCGATTCAGCCAAAAACCGCCGCGATCCCGATTAACAGCAACCTGGTAATCCACGTCGGTAACGATGTGCGGCTGTCAGCCTTTGGTCTGAAAGCCAAACTTAACGGCGATCTCAAACTGGTGCAGGATAAAAACGGCCTGGGCTTAAACGGGCAGATCAACATTCCTGATGGCCGTTTCCACGCTTACGGACAGGATTTGATTGTGCGTAAAGGCGAGCTGCAGTTTGCCGGGCCGCCAGATCAGCCGTACGTTAACCTTGAAGCGATACGTAATCCGGAAGCCACCGAAGATGATGTCACCGCTGGTATTCGCGTCACCGGCCTGGCCGATGAACCGAAAGTGGAGGTGTTCTCTGACCCCGCCATGTCGCAGCAGGAAGCGCTTTCTTACCTATTACGCGGTCAGGGACTCAGCAGTGATGGTGACAGTAATGCATTAACTTCAGCACTTGTGGGGTTAGGGGTTGCACAAAGTGGTCAGGTTATGGGTAAAATCGGCGAGACATTCGGCGTCAGTAACCTCGCGCTTGACACCACCGGTGTAGGCGATAGCCAGCAGGTGCAGGTGAGCGGTTATGTACTGCCGGGTCTACAAGTAAAATACGGTGTTGGCATATTTGATTCACTGGCGACGTTAACCTTGCGTTACCGCCTGATGCCCAAACTCTATTTGGAAGCCGTGTCCGGTCTCGATCAGGCACTGGATTTGCTCTATCAGTTTGAGTTTTAGCAATGCGAATAATTGTCTACGGCAGTTTACGGCGCAAACAGGGAAACAGTCACTGGATGACGAATGCGCAATGGCTCGGCGACCATCAGATTGAAGGGTTTGCGCTCTACAATCTGGGTCATTATCCGGGCGTCGTTGAAGATGAGGGAACCGTCTTCTGCGAAGTGTATCGCATCGATGCCAGTACGCTGGGCGAGCTTGATGCCTTACGCACCAAGAATGGCGAATACAAACGCCAACTCATCCAGACGCCTTACGGCAGTGCCTGGCTGTATGTCTATCAGCGTTCGATTGCGGGTCGCACCCGCATCGCGAGCGGTGACTGGCTCAAGCGCGATGACCTACCAGAGGCATAAATAAAAACACCGTCCATTGGACGGTGTTTTTTTATGCTCGCAAGGCGAAGAAGATTATTTCTTCTGTGCGCGCTCGTAAGAAGCAATGATTTCAGCTTTGGCCGCTTCAGCGTTGTCCCAGCCGTCAACTTTCACCCATTTGCCTTTTTCCAGATCTTTGTAGTGCTCGAAGAAATGGGTGATCTGCGCTTTCAGCAGTTCTGGCAGGTCGTTCACATCTTTGATGTGATCGTACTCTTTGCTCAGTTTGGTGTGCGGAACGGCAACCAGTTTGGCATCTTCGCCAGACTCGTCGGTCATTTTCAGCACGCCAACGGGACGGCAGCGAATCACTGAGCCCGGCACCAGCGGATACGGGGTTGGCACCAGCACGTCAACCGGATCACCATCCAGAGACAGGGTGTGGTTGATGTAACCGTAGTTGCACGGATAGAACATGGCGGTAGACATGAAACGGTCTACAAACAGGGCGCCAGACTCTTTGTCCACTTCATATTTGATCGGATCGGCATTCGCTGGGATCTCGATAACGACATAGATATCTTCTGGCAGTTCTTTACCTGCAGGCACCTGGTTCAAACTCATCTGGCTTTCCTTCATTGGTCGTATGTTGAGTGACGGCTATTATAGCCAACTGACTCTGAAAGTATGCCCCCTTTTTGGCGTTTCGGAATGCTCCAAAGGCCTACTTCGCGGTGACAAACAGCGAGACAATCCCTGCTGCAATCAGTGGTCCGACGGGTACCCCACGGAAAAACGCCACGCCAATCACGGTGCCGATTAACAATCCACCAATCACTGACGGCTGTACGCTCATAAAACTGACGCCGCGCCCGCCGAGCCAGGCAACAAACACTCCGACAATAATCGCCACTATCGATTGCCAGTTGGCAAACGACTTAAGCAGAGACGATGCAGGTAACGTCCCGCTGGCCAGCGGTGCCATCACGGCCACGGTCAGAATAATGATGCCGATCTGAATGCCCTGTTTCTCCACATAGGGGAAGAACTGTGAAAGCGGTGTCAGCTTGATGGCAAGCAGGATCAAAATGGAAATGGTAACGGCACTGTTATGAACGAAATAGCTCAGGACGGCGAGGCAGACCAGAATGATGGTAGAGGCATAAGCAGCCATGATTTCTCCCTGAAGATGGATGGATGCGCAGGTCAGTGCCTGCGCTGACGTTTTTTTAACGCCACCATTTATCAACAATCATCGGGATTGGCGCAACTGCCTTTGTTAATTGATTGCAACATCAGGGCCTGATTCCTCACCAGACTGACCCCTTGAGCACCCACTGAGAGCGCCGCCATGCTGCCCTGGCTGCTAAGGAAATAACTGCGGCTGGCCTCCATCCAGCTATCACGATAGGCCAGCCATGCACGCTGTGCGGCACGCAATTTGTCTTAAGGTTCACCGGTTAATTTTTTCATCACCTGGTTGTACTGCAAATTCATCTCTTTATCCCAGCCCTTATTGGCGCTGCTGTAGCACTGAGACATGCCCAGGGTGCTGGACTCCTTGTCCAGACACTGCTGCAGCTGCTGGTCGAGGGGATGCGTCTGCGCCATGGCAACACCACTGGCGAGCAGACACAAAATTGGGAGCCACTTTTTCATCATTTCATTCCTTCATTTTTGCGCAGCGGACTTCAGAAAAGCTGAAGGGTAAGCGAACGTCGGCAGATTGACCATCAACATTGGATAAAGTTTCTGCGATCAACTGCCGATAATCTCTCCGTTTTAGGGCCAGTGGAGTTCTGCCTTTTTCATACACACGGGAATGATCATGAAACAGCTATCGATTAGAAATGGAATACGCGCCTTACTCTTCTTTATGACACTGCTACTGCTGGCAGTGAGTTTTATGGGCATCTATGCCATCAATGCGGGCAATCAGTCACTGGATGCCATCAATCGTATTCAGGGTATTGAGCTTAACAAGCTGTATCAAAGCCGTTCTGAGTTGATGCGCGCGCGTGCTAACGCGGCTTTAGCTGTACGCAAAATTGAAATTGGCCTGCTGGATGACGGTACAAAAGTCACCGCCCAGGCGCAGGCGGCGGTAGATAGCTCGCACAAGCTGCTGCAGGCATTTGTTGATGCGGGCACGGTGACGGCCCACGGCAAAACGCTGGCAGATGCCATCGTCTCCACTTACGCCGTGTATGACAAAGAGGGCATCCAGCCGATGATGGAAGCGCTGAGAAAACAGTATACCGATGAATATTATCAGGTACTGGAAGGCAACCAATCTCAGCTAGCCGCGAACTATTCGAAAGCCGTGAGTGACTTCAGCATTTATGCGGATGAAGTCTCTGCTGCGCGCCTGCAGCAGGCGGCAGATAATGAAGTGAAAATGAAAATCATGATTGGCGTCGCCATGACGCTGGCATTGCTGATGATCGTGTTGTCATGGCAAATGTTGCGTCGCCTGTTTATGGTGCCGTTAAACAACGCCATCAAACACCTTGAGCAGATCTCGGCGGGCGATTTGTCGCAGCCGCTGCCACAGGCAGGCAAAAACGAAGTGGGCCGTCTCAATCAGGCGTTATCCGATATGCAGCTGGCGCTGCGTGATTCGGTAAGCCAGGTGCGTGAAGCCAGCATGCAGATTGATGTTGGCAGCCGTGAACTGGCTGCGGGCACCGTGCATCTGTCGCAGCGTACCGAAGAATCCGCTGCCTCGCTGGAGCAAACTGCCGCCAGCATGGAGCAGCTCACCGCCACCGTCCGTCTCAACGCCAGCAATGCACAGCAGGCGAATCAGTTGGCCAGCAATGTCTCGACCAGTGCCGATCGCGGTGCGGAAGTGGTGGGCTACGTGATGGAGAAGATGCAGGAGATTACCCAAAGCTCTAACCGCATCGGCGACATCCTGAGCGTGATCGACGGTATCGCCTTCCAGACCAACATCCTTGCACTCAACGCGTCCGTAGAAGCCGCACGTGCGGGCGAGCAGGGGCGTGGATTTGCCGTGGTCGCCAATGAAGTGCGCACCTTAGCCGGTCGCAGCGCCACCGCAGCAAAAGAGATTCGTGAGTTGATCAGTGAATCGCAAACGCGGGTCAAAGAGGGCAGCGACATGGCGACGCGTGCGGGTGAAACTATGGATGAGATCTCCAGCGAAGTGATGCGAGTGACCTCACTGATGAAAGAGATCTCGATTGCTTCGGAAGAGCAGAGTCGTGGGATTGAGCAGGTAAATCAGGCGGTGACGCAGATGGATGAAGCCGCGCAGCAAAACGCCGCACTGGTGGAAGAAGCCAGCGCCGCCACGCAGTCGCTCGAAGCGCAGTCGCAGCAGTTGCAGGAATCGATGGCGCAGTTCCGCGTGGCGACTAATACTATTTAATGATCTCAAAGCCTGTGATTTAACACCCGCCCGTTACTGGTGACTCCTCAGCGAAAGGGCGGGTTTATTCATGCGGTCTAAACTGCTAAGAAATCATCAAGCCCTTTGGCCTCAATGTGCCTTAATGCAAGTGCAACAATCCCTTTTGGTATTGTTGCGCCTCGCTCCCATTTTTGGAGGCAAGTCGTTGACACTTCGATGCGTTCAGCAAACTGGCTTTGACTCAATTTCTCGCGTGCACGCATTGCTTTGATGCGCTCGCCAGTGATTGAATCTTTCATCGCCTCTAACTTAGCTTCTGCAAAGATGGCGTCAGCCTCTTGCATCATATCTGCTGAGATGAGACCAGCTTTAAACTGGCGTTTCATCATTGCGTGCATTTTCAGTACGCGCCTATTAATCCTCATTTTCACTCTCCTGATTAATAGAGGGTAACTCTACATAAATCCGATTTGTCTCTAACTTTTCGACTTGTTCAGCGGTGTAAGCTTTAGCAGCTTTGGATATTTGCCTGAACACTTTTAAATCAGAATCATCTATCTCACGCTTATTTTTTGGGATCTCTTTTTTTTCCCAACCGTCGATAAAGTAGAGTTTATCTTCATGATGATAAGCAACAATTGTCCTTGCGCTATCCTCGTCACCTAAACGCTTTTTGAAAATTCCACCGCCCAATGCGGCTTTAGTCGATCCATTTTTGATTTCTTCGATAAGCTCGGCTGCAACTGAACGTAAATCATCATCACTGATTTTTGATTTCTTCCGCTTCTTGTTATAGCTCCACTCGACGAAAATTCTTAACTCAATGTCCATTTGATATCGTCCCGGGTGTAGTACAAAATACTATAGCCAGGATTATTGTAAGATTCAATGCTACAGGCGCAGCAAAAAGCCGCGCTGGTGGAAGAAGCCAGTGCCCTCACGTAGTGTTTGGAAGCTCAGTTGCAGGAATCAATGGCGCAGTTCCGCGTGGTCGCCGCGTAAAAACAGGTGCAACGTGCCTTATGGCGCGTTGCTACTCCTCTCTTCAGCGAAGCGCAGAATCATGTCGGCTAATTGGTCATCATCCGCCAGAAAATAGGCGGCGGGGATCTCCAGCGCTTTTGCCAGCAGTTGCAGCGTTAGTAAATCGGGCTGATGCACACCGACTTCATAACGATTGATGCGCGCACTGGCGGAAAACTCTTCAATGCCAGCGGCAATCCCTAACCCTTTTTGCGAAAAACCCTTCACCAGACGCGCCTGTTTCAGGCGTCTACAGAAGGTATTTTGCAGGGAAGAGGTCGGTTTCATGCCTACGAGAATCGTAGATTTGCTGCTTGTCAGATACTACGAGTAACGTAGTATCGTTATGGCAACCTATAACGAGAACTAAGGAGAGTGACGTGGGTGAAAGCAAGCAGGACTGGCATCAGGCCGATATTATTGCCGCTTTACGTAAGAGAGGGACTTCATTAGCCGCCGTATCCCGCGAGGCGGGCTTGTGCTCGACCACCCTGGGAAATGCGTTAATCCGGCCCTGGCCCAAGGGCGAGTGGCTGATTGCCGAAGCGATTGGCGTCGCGCCAGATCAAATATGGCCAAGCCGCTATTACTCCACGCAGGGTGAATTAATCGATCGGCAGGCAAAGCGGCGAAAATAACCCAACAAAAAGCCCGCTCAAATTTGGCGGGCTTTTTCACATCACATCACATTATGAGTGGCTATCTGGGTATTCACGGATAAAGCGCTCAACGTCATTCACCATCGCATCGTTGCCGCAGAAGAACGGGCAGCGCTGGTGCAGGGTTTCAGGCTGGATATCGAGGATGCGATTGGCACCATCGCTCGCCTTGCCACCGGCTTGTTCCGCCAGGAACGCCATTGGGTTGCACTCATACAGCAGACGCAGCTTACCTTTCGGGTGGCTGGCGGTGCTTGGATAGAGGTAAATACCGCCTTTCAGCAGGTTACGGTGGAAGTCTGCCACCAGTGAACCGATATAGCGCGAAGTGTACGGGCGCTTGGTCGCGATATCCTCTTCCTGACAGAACTTCAGGTATTTCTTCACGCCCTGTGGGAAGCGGATGTAGTTACCTTCGTTGATGGAGTAGGTGTAGCCTTTCTCCGGGAAGGTCATGCGCTCATGGCTCAGGCAGAATACGCCCAGTGAGGGATCGTAGGTGAACGCATGCACGCCCACGCCGGTGGTGTAAACCATCATGGTGGATGAGCCATAAACCACGTAGCCGGCAGCGACCTGCTTGTTGCCCGGCTGCATAAAGTCGGCTTCAGTGATCGGGGTACCCGGCTCACTGATGCGGTGGTAGATGGAGAAAATGGTGCCCACGGAAACGTTCACGTCGATGTTGGAAGAGCCGTCCAGCGGATCCATCAACACCACATATTTACCGTCTTCCGAACCTTCAAAGATCACAAACTCATCTTCTTCTTCGGAAGCGATACCAGCGACCACTCCACGTGCTTTCAGGGCAGCTTTCAGTTTTTCATTCGCGAACAGGTCCAGCTTCATCTGCTGTTCGCCCTGCACGTTTTCCACGCCGCTGGCACCGAGAATATCCACCAGACCCGCTTTGTTGATGTCGCGGTGGATAATCTTGGCTCCGAGCTTAATGGAGGAAATCAGCGCCGTCAGTTCACCTGTGGCGTGTGGAAAGTCGTGTTGCTTCTCGACGATGAATTCGCCTAACGTTTTCATAACACATTCCCTGAATCTACGATGGAGTGGCAGCAGCTTTAACACGCTACCAACGTATGAGCGCAGTTTAGCCGATTGAACTTTAAAAACCATAGTCCTAATCCGTTTCTTCCCACTCTGCTCGGGGTTACACTGTGCGCCGAACTTTTGAGTAATGGATCTCTATATGCGCATTCACATCCTTGGGATTTGTGGCACCTTCATGGGCGGACTGGCGATGCTGGCCCGTTCATTGGGGCACGAAGTGACCGGCTCAGACGCCAATGTCTACCCGCCGATGAGCACCCTGCTGGAACAGCAAGGTATTGAATTGACAGAAGGTTATGACGCCAGTCAGCTTGAGCCTCAACCGGATCTGGTGATTATCGGCAACGCCATGACGCGCGGTAATCCGTGTGTGGAAGCGGTGCTGGAACGCAACATTCCCTACCTCTCTGGCCCACAGTGGCTGCATGATTTCGTGCTGCGTGACCGCTGGGTACTGGCTGTGGCCGGAACCCATGGCAAAACCACCACCGCAGGCATGGCAGCGTGGATTCTGGAGGCCTGTGGCCTTGAACCGGGCTTCATCATCGGTGGGGTGCCAGGAAACTTTGAGGTGTCGGCAAAATTAGGAAAAAGTCCATTCTTCGTCATTGAGGCGGATGAGTACGACAGCGCGTTCTTCGACAAGCGTTCCAAATTTGTCCATTACTGCCCGCGCACGCTGATCCTCAACAACCTGGAATTCGATCACGCCGATATCTTTGACGATCTGCGCGCGATCCAGAAGCAGTTCCATCACCTGATTCGTATCGTGCCAGGCCAGGGCAAGATCCTGTTGCCAGAGCACGATCACAATCTCAAGCAGGTGATGGCGATGGGCTGCTGGAGCGAGCAGGAAACTGTGGGTGACAATGGTCACTGGCAGGCGAAGAAACTGACGCCGGACTCCTCACACTGGGAAATCTGGCTCGATGGCGAGAAAGTCGGTGAAGTGAATTGGGCGCTGGTGGGCGAGCACAACATGCACAATGGCCTGATGGCGATTGCGGCTGCGCGTCACGTCGGCGTGAAGCCGGTGGATGCCGGTGAAGCGCTGAGCAGCTTTATCAATGCGCGCCGTCGTCTTGAACTGCGTGGTGAAGTGAATGCCATCAAGGTGTATGACGATTTTGCCCATCACCCGACGGCGATCCACGCCACGCTGGCGGCACTGCGTAGTAAAGTCGGCGGCACCGCGCGTATTCTGGCGGTACTGGAGCCTCGTTCGAACACCATGAAGATGGGCGTGAGCAAAAACGAGCTGGCGCCATCATTGGGCCGTGCTGACAAAGTGTTCCTGTTCCAGCCGCACCATATTCCATGGCAAGTCTCGGATGTTGCAGAAGCCTGTATTCAGCCCGCCAGGTGGAGTGCGGATATCGATGCACTGGTTGAAATGGTGGCGAAAGAAGCCCAGCCAGGCGATTCCATTCTGGTGATGAGTAATGGTGGTTTTGGTGGCATTCACCAGAAACTGCTGGAGAGATTAGGGCGTTGATTGAGTGGTGGCCAGGAATGGCCACCGTTTTATCGGGCTTACCGCTGGGTTTGATGACGCTCTTTTATCTGCCCAAACTAAAAAGGGTCGCCGATTGGCGACCCTTTTTATGCACGCGGCAAACTTACGCCTCTGCCAGCTCGCGCAGATACTGGAAGATCTGACGGGTGGCTTTCGGTGGCTTGTTGGCGGCTTTCTCTTTCTGCGCATTACGGATCATGGTGCGCAGCTGCTGGCGATCGGCCTGCGGATAGAGGTTAATCACTTCCGCGATAGCATCATCGCCTTTCTCGATCATACGATCGCGCAGTTGCTCGAGTTTATGGAACAGCGCAACCTGCTGGTTATGGCGGTTCTTCAGCTTATCCAGTGCCTGACGAATCGGATCTTCTTCGCGCGCGCGCAACATCTTACCGATCAGCTGCAACTGGCGGCGACGGCCTTCCTTTTTAATACGCTGTGCCAGCTCAATGGCGGCACGCAGATCATCGTCGAGTGGAATTTTGTCGAGGGAGTTTTTCCCCAGATCAACTAACTCGGCGCCCAGGCGTTTCAGCTCTTCGGCGTCGCGTTTAATTTCGCTTTTGCTGACCCAGATAATCTCTTCGTCTTCATCTTCTTCGTTTTGATTATCTGGCACATCGTCGAGCCAGTCATCGGGCTGCTTGGTCATCTCTTGGCTCCCTAAAAAAAAGAGGCTAATCCTACCAGTTTATCGGGCGACTGCGAAATTGTTCTCTGAGTCTGATAGACTCAATAAATTCATACTTAAGATTAGACGGCAGGTCGATGAACGTATCTACTCAGGTTGCAGAACAACGTAAAGTGTTAGAACAGGCTGTCGCGCAGGCGCTGGAACTGGCGAAAGCCAGCACCGATGGTGCAGAAGTGGCGGTGACCAAAACCACCGGCATCGGCGTCAGTACCCGCTATGGCGAAGTGGAAAACGTCGAATTCAACAGCGATGGTGCACTCGGCATCACCGTCTATCATCAGAACCGCAAAGGCAGCGCCTCCTCGACCGATCTCAGCCCGGATGCGATCAAACGCACCGTGCAAGCGGCGATCGATATCGCGCGCTACACCTCGGTTGATCCTTTTGGCGCCCCGGCCGATCCCGATCTGCTGGCGTTTGAAGCGCCGGATCTCGATCTTTACCATCCGTGGGAGATCGACGCCGATCGCGCTATCGAACTGGCCGCGCAAGCCGAACAGGCATCGCTGCAGGCTGACAAGCGTATTACCAATACCGAAGGCGGCAGCTTCAATAGCCACGTCGGCATCAAAGTGTTCGGTAATAGCCACGGCATGCTGCAGAGCTATTGCTCGAGCCGCCATTCGCTCTCCAGCTGTGTGATTGCCGAACAGGATGGCAACATGGAGCGCGATTACGCTTACACCATCGGCCGTTCGATTGACGATCTGCAAAGTGCCGATTGGGTAGGACAAGAGTGTGCACGTCGCGTGTTGTCACGCCTGGCGCCGCGCAAACTGCCAACCATGAAAGCACCGGTGATCTTCGCGCCGGAAGTGGCGACGGGTCTGTTTGGCCATCTGGTTGGCATGATCAGCGGCGGCAGCGTTTATCGTAAAGCGACTTTCCTGCTGGATTCACTGGGCAAACAGATTCTGCCCGAGTGGCTGACCATTGAAGAGAAGCCGCACCTGCTGAAAGGGCTGGCGTCTACGCCGTTCGACAGCGAAGGCGTGCGCACCCAGGCGCGTGACATCATTAAAGATGGCGTGCTGCAAAACTGGCTGCTGACCAGCTATTCGGCGCGCAAACTTGGCCTGCAGAGCACCGGCCACGCGGGCGGTATTCACAACTGGCGCATTGCGGGCCAGGGTCATAGCTTTGAAGATATGCTGAAACAGATGGGCCGTGGCTTAGTGGTGACCGAAATGATGGGTTCCAGCGTCAGCGCCATGACCGGTGATTACTCGCGCGGTGCCTCAGGTTTCTGGGTTGAAAACGGTGAAATCCAATATCCTGTGAGTGAGATCACAATTGCGGGCAACCTCAAGGATATGTGGCTCAATATGGTAACTCTCGGTAACGACATTGAAACGCGCAGCAATATACAATGCGGGTCGGTGCTGCTGCCGGAGATGAAAATCGCCGGACAATAAACACATCGCTTCACTGAAAGCAGCCCACGTGGCTGCTTTTTTTTTGCCAATAATAATACCCGAAATAATTCGCGTTGCAGGAAGCCGGCAAGTGAATGAATTCTTAGGAGCTTACATGAGTGAGTGACTGAGGTGAGTAAGCGCAGCCAACGCGCCTGGAACGTGAAGGATGAAGGGTAAATAAGGATATTTTTATGCGGAAGCATGTAATTGCAATGTTGTCTCTCTCGCTGTTGTTCTCCTCGGCTAGCGTATTCGCCGCTGACCTGAAGAATGATATGGATACTCTGAAAGATGGCCTGAGCGTGGTGAAAAAAACCTCCGATGCTCAGGAAATGCAAACCGCACTCGGCAAGATGCGCCAGGCGGCGGAGGATGCTAAAAAATCCACGCCGGAAAAACTGGAAGGTCAGGCTGCCGATAGCGCCCAGATTAAGGATTATCACGCAGGTCTTGATTCTCTGATTGCACAGATTGATGTCGTCGATCAGTTGGCGAAAGCCAATAAACTCGACGAAGCCAAAGCTGAAGCGAAAAAGTTGGAAGATATTCGTAACGCCAACCATAAGAAATTCCGCTGATAAACCGGCCAGCCCTGTGGCTGGCCTTATCTTCCCCCGCGATTTCTCCGTTCTCTCACACTCATTTCCGGCATAACCCGCATTTTTGTGACCTGTTTCGCACACTTCATGCGTAGTGCGATCTGGCGCACACACGCCCGTGGGATTTCCACTTTGAGGTGGAAAAGATGCGTCTCCACAGCCTGAAGCGGAAAGCGTAATTTCTTTTCAACGCGAATTATCTCTAATTATCCGCAGTAAACAGGAGTAGCAAGGTGAGGAGTGAAGCTGTCCCGCTGAAACCGAGTACGCCAGAAGCCATTCAGGCGTTGGCGGATAACACGTTGAAGCAGATTGCGGCGATCTACGCCGCGCACCACATCGAAGCCAATGCCGTGCAGCAGCAGATGCTGGCGTCGCATGTGCGGGCGATGGCAGCGCGTTCCCTCACGGGAGAAGCCTTGCCGGAAGTGGAAGCCGAACTGTTTGAAGATATCTCGCCAGAAACCATGGCGCTGGCACAGCAGGTGGTCGATCTGTTTGGCAATCTGCCAAAAGAAGAAGCCTGGTTGTTATCGGTGCATATCGAAGTGGCGAAATCGAACGAAGCATAAATCGAGAGGAATTGAACATGGTAACAGTCGTCATTGGTGATCGTCTGGGTAAAGGCCAGAAAGTTGCAGCCGGTATTGAGAAAGCAGGCGGCCGTGCCGTTGTCGTGCCGGGCGTAGCAGCCGACATGAAACTGGGCGATGTGATGAAAGCGGAAAACGCCGATTTCGGTATCTCCTTCTGCGGCAGCGGCGGTGCAGGTGCCATCACTGCACAGAACAAATATGGCTACAAAGCCAAACACGGCATGCGTTCGATTGATGAAGGCGTGACTGCCATCAACGAAGGCGCCACCGTGCTGGGCTTTGGCTTTATGGATAAAGAAGAGCTGGGTGAACGTCTGGTGCAGGCCTGGAATAAAAAACACGGCAGCTAAGCATGAAACAGCAATACGAGACCCAGGTAACGGTGCAGGGCAAAGGCGACAGCAAAGCGAAAGCCTTTTCCGATGCATTGAGCAAGGTGCAGCAGCAAGTGCTGCGCACCAGCCAAAAGATTCTGTTGCGCATTGAACCCATAGATGTGCGGGTGCTGCGCGCGCAGGAGAGCGTACGCGCAGAGAAGTTCTTGTTCTTCTTTCTGGCGCGCGAACGACGGAATTACAGCGTTGAGCTGGATATTACCGTCAGCGTCACCGTGATCGACACCGACAAGGTGGATTTCATCGCGACGAAATAAAAACGACAACAAAGGGTACAACAACATGTTTTTAATCATTTTGTTTAAGTCGTTGATCATTGGTGGATTGGTTGGCGTTGGGGTAGGAGCGGGCGCAGCGCGCATGTTCCATGCACCGACCACGCAAGGTATGGGCGCGTTTCGTACTTTGGGTGAACTCAATTCCTGCGAAGGCGATCCTGCTTCGCACTTCTCCTTTGGTCTTGGCTTCTTCTTTAACGCCTGGGCATCGTCTGTGGCGGCAGGCTCCTTCACACAGGACGTTGACCACCGCATTCTGCCCAACTGGGGCGCGGCTGCGTTGATGGTGAAAAATCGTAACGTCGCGGAAACCCTGCACAACCCGAAACGCATGGCGATTGCCTGCGGCATCATCGGCATGATCGTCGTGGCGTTCCTCAACAGTACCGCTTCTGCGGTGCCAGCGGCGTTGCAGGTCACGGCAGTGAAAGTGCTGGTACCGGCGGCGAACCTGCTGGTGAATACCGTGATGCCAGTGATCTTCTGGCTGGCGGCCATTGATGCCGGTAAGAAATCGGGCTTCTGGGCGACCATCTTTGGTGGTCTGGCGCAGTTGATCATGGGCAATGCCGTACCGGGTTTGGTGCTGGGCATCCTGATCGGTAAAGGCGTGGAAGAGAGCGGCTGGAACAAAGTCACCAAAGTGATGATGTTCGCGATTGTGCTGCTGTTCGCTCTGAGTGGCTTCTTCCGTGGCTTCGACATGAAACTGCTGCAATCCTTCCAACTGGGTGTCCCTGGCTGGCTGGACATGATCCACAACAGCCTGAGCGGCAAATAAGGAGCCTCGAGAATGAACGAGACTGAAAACAAAGGGTTCTGGTATGCCGACTGGTCGTTCCCGATCTTTGTTGGCCTGCTGTCATCTGGCGTGTTTGCCGGTACGCACATGTACTACCTGTACGGCATTGGCGCTTTCAACGAAGTGGCATTCGTATCCATGCTGCGCTCCGGTATGGAAACCGGTGTATATGGCGCAGTGGCGGCGTTCGGTGCCAGCTTCCTGTTTGCCCGTATTATTGAAGGCTCGCTGGTCGGGATTCTGGATATTGGTGGCGCGATTCAAACCGGCGTCGGCTTAGGTGTTCCTGCCTTGCTGCTCGGTGCGGGCATCGTGTTCCCGGTGGCGAACTTTGCCGCGTCACTGGCAACCGGCCTGGTGGTGGGCGTAGCGATTGGCTATCTGATCATCCTGGCGCGTAAGTTCACCATCAATCAAAGCGATTCCACCTACGGTGCGGACGTGATGATGGGCGCAGGTAATGCATCGGGTCGCTTCCTCGGGCCGTTGATCATCCTGTCTGCGATGGCCGCGTCGATTCCTATCGGCCTCGGTTCGCTGGTGGGTGCGCTGTTGTTCTATCTGTGGAACAAACCGATTACCGGTGGTGCGATTCTCGGCGCGATGGCCTTAGGCGCGATGTTCCCGGTTTCTCTGTGATGCAGTAACCGGTTTAACGGTCGCCATAAATGGCGACCCTACGATTTCGTAGGGTGCGCATTTATGCGCACCAGGCAGATGTGGTGCACATTCCGTAGGGTGCGCATTTATGCGCATCAGGCAGATGTGGTGCACATTCCGTAGGGTGCGCATTTATGTGCACCAGGCTGAATGCAGGTTGTTAAGGAGTAAACATGTTTGATCTGATTCTGCGCCGCGCGCGTTTGTGCGACGAACAGCTGGTGGATATCGCCATCCAGCACGGCAAGATTGCTGCGGTCGGTGACGTCAGCGGTTCAGCACAGCAGGAGCGCGATTTAGCAGGGCGCTACTACGTCAGCGCGGGCTGGATCGACAGCCACGTGCACTGCTATCCCAAATCCCCGATTTATCACGATGAAGCCGATGCGATTGGCGTGGCGCAGGGCGTGACCACGGTGGTCGATGCAGGCAGCACCGGTGCGGATCATATCGACGATTTCTATCGGCTAACCCGTTCCGCCACCACGGAAGTGCGCGCGCTGATCAACATCTCACGCACCGGCATCATCACGCAGAACGAGCTGGCCGATATGGCGCAGATCGACAGTGACGCGGTGGTGCAGGCGGTAAAACGTCGCCCGGACTTTATTGTGGGATTGAAAGCGCGCATGAGCAGCAGCGTGGTGGGCGAAAACGGCATTCAGCCACTGATTCGCGCCAAAGCCATCCAGCAGGCGGCGGGTAATCTGCCGCTGATGGTGCACATCGGCAACAATCCGCCGGTGCTGGAAGAGATCGCCGATCTGCTCACCTCCGGTGACATCATTACCCACTGCTTCAACGGTAAACCGAACCGCATTTTGTCGCCACAGGGCGAACTGAAGGCGGCGGTGAAAAATGCCATCGCGCGCGGTGTGAAGCTGGATATCGGCCACGGCAGCGCCAGCTTCAGTTTTGAAGTAGCCCGTCAGGCCATCGCGCAGGGCATTCTGCCCGACACCATCAGCTCTGACATTTACTGTCGCAACCGCATCAACGGCCCGGTACACAGCCTGGCGCACGTGATGTCGAAATTCTTCAGCATTGGCATGACGCTGCCGCAGGTTATTGACTGCGTGACCGGCAATGCCGCGGCTGGCCTGCGCTTAGCGGGCAAAGGGCGCTTAACTGAAGGTTATGACGCCGACCTGACCATTTTTACCGTCAAAGAGGAAGCCCGCCCGTTCGTTGATGCTGAAGGCGAACGGGTTTTGGGTGAGCAACATTTGCTGCCGCTGGCCGTGGTTGTCGCGGGTGAGTGGCATCTGACAGATGAAGGGAAAACCAATCATGTCTTCGATTTATGAAAAATATGACCTGAAACAGGTCATCAATGCCTCCGGTCGTATGACCATTCTCGGTGTTTCAACCCCGTCTGCCGATGTGGTCGAGACCGTCAGCTACGGTTTGAATCACTATTTCGAGATCAAAGATCTGGTCAATAAAACCGGCGCCTATATCGCTAAACTGCTGGATGTGGAGAACGCGGTCGTGGTCTCCTGCGCCTCGGCCGGCATCGCGCAGAGCGTGGCGGCGGTGATCGTCAAAGATAACGACTGGCTGCTGGATAACCTGCATGCCGCACCGTTGACCGTACCGCACGATATCGTGGTGCCGAAAGGGCACAACGTAAACTTCGGCGCACCCGTGGGCGCGATGGTGGCGCTGGGCGGTGGACGTTTAGTGGAAGCCGGTTACAGCAACGAATGTTCGCCTGAACAGCTGGCCGCCGCCATCACGCCAACCACGGCGGCACTGATGTACATCAAGTCACACCACTGCGTGCAGAAGAGCCACCTGAGCGTGGAGCAGGCGGCGGTGGTCGCGCGTAAACATGGCATCCCGTTAATCGTGGATGCGGCAGCAGAAGAAGATCTGCAGTGCTACTACCAAATGGGCGCGGATCTGGTGATCTACAGCGGTGCCAAGGCGATTGAAGGGCCGACTAGCGGACTGGTGATCGGCCGCACCCAATATGTTGAGTGGGTAAAACGTCAAAGCAACGGCATTGGCCGCGCGATGAAAGTCGGTAAAGAGGGCATTCTCGGTCTGACGCAGGCGATTGAAAACTATCTGGTGCAGCCGAAAACCACCGGCGCTGAGATGGTGGCCAACATGACGCCGTTTATCGACAACCTCAACACGATTAATGGCGTGTCCGCTCGCGTGGTGTGGGATGCGGCGGGCCGTGATATCGCTCGTGCTGAGATCAAGTTCGATGAAGTCGTCACTCAATGGCCAACCGGCGAGCTGGTGCAGGCGCTGAAAACCGGCGATATCGCTATCTACTTCCGTGGCTACAAGGCCAATGAAGGCATTATCGAAGCGGATGTGCGCAGCGTCAGCGCCGATCAGCTGCATATTATCTTTAGCCGTATCCAGGCGTTAATCAGCGGAGGAAAACGCGCATGAGTCTGAACCCGAATTTTTATCAGGGCCGTCTGTGCCTCAACGTGCTGGCCGGTTCTAAGCAGAACGCCAAAGAGATCTGGCAGGCCGCAGAAGGCCACGTACTGGTGGGCGTCTTATCAAAAAATTACGCCACCAATGAAGAAGCGATTGCCGATATGCGCGAGTACGCGGCGCTGATCGATAACGCGCTGTCCGTCGGGCTGGGCGCGGGCGATCCGAATCAGTCCGCGATGGTGAGTGAGATTTCAGCAGTGCTGCAACCGCAGCACGTCAACCAGGTATTCACCGGTGTCGCCACCAGCCGTGCGCTGCTCGGACAAAATCACACCGTGGTCAACGGCCTGATTTCGCCAACCGGCACGCCTGGTCTGGTGAAAATCTCCACCGGGCCGCGTAGCTCGCAGGCAGAAGATGCAATAGTGCCGATCGACAGCGCCATCGCCATGTTGCAGGACATGGGCGGCAGCTCGGTAAAGTACTTCCCGATGGGCGGCTTAAAATCAGTGAACGAATATCGTGCTGTGGCTGAAGCCTGTGCGCGTCACGACTTCTGGCTGGAACCGACCGGCGGCATCGATCTCAATAATTTCGAAGCCATTGTGCAGATTGCGCTCGATGCGGGCGTCAGCAAAGTGATTCCACACGTCTATAGTTCGATCATCGACAGCGCCACTGGCGACACGCGCATTGACGATGTGCGTCAGCTTCTGGCAACGTGCAAGAAACTGCTGTAACAAACGAGTCACAGGTGAAGCTCCGTGAGATTTCCCAATCAGCGTCTGGCCCAACTTTTCGCTGCGCTGCAAAATGAAACGCTGCCACAGGATGAACTGGCGCGCCGCTTTTCAGTTTCAACGCGCACGGTGCGCACCGATATCACCGCGCTGAATGCGCTGCTGGAGCAACACGGCGCTCAGTTCGTGCTGGCACGCGGCGCGGGGTATCAACTCAAGATTGACAATGTGGCGCGCTTCGACCGGTTGCAGGAAGAGAGCACTGCACCGCTGCGTGTGCCTCGTACCTCGCAGGATCGGGTGCGCTATCTGCTCACCCGCTTTCTCACCGCCGCCTTTTCCCTCAAGCTGGAAGACCTGTCTGAAGAGTGGTTTGTCAGTCGTGCCACTTTGCAAAGTGACATGGCGGAGGTGCGGGAATGGCTCGGCCGCTATCATCTGAATATCGAAACCAAACCCCATTACGGCATGAAATTGTTTGGCAGCGAGGCGGCGATTCGCACCTGCCTGACAGACTTGCTGTGGCAGATCGACCAAGAGATGCCTGACAGCCCGCTGCTGACGGTGGAAGCGCTGCACAGCGGCATTTTGGCGCAGCTGGAGCCACTGCTGCAGCACTGTTTCAATCAGTACGCGATTCGCCTCAGCGATGAGGGCGAGCGCTATCTGCAAATTTACTGTGCGGTGGCGGTGCGGCGCATCAGCGAAGGTTTCCCGCTCAACGATCCTGGCGCGGAAGATGTCGGTGACGAGGTGCGCGAAGCCGCACATCATCTGGTGAGCTTGATGCAACCGCTGGTCGGTAAACCGATTTCGCAGGCAGAAGAGAACTGGCTGCGTGTGAATATCGCCGCACGACAGATTCAGGCACTGGCTCCCAGCGCCATCAATGCCGATGACGCCGACGCGCTGGTCGATTATCTGCTGAACTACATCAACACCCACTACAACTACCGCTTGCAGCAGGATGAACAGCTGCGGGCCGATCTGCTCACGCATATCAAAACCATGATTACCCGGGTGCGCTACCAGATTCACATTCCCAATCCGCTGCTCGGTAACATTAAACAGCACTATCCGATGGCGTATGACGTCACGCTGGCGGCGGTGACCAGCTGGGGCAAGTACACGCCGTACAGCATCAGCGAGAACGAAATCGGTTTTCTGGTGCTGCATATCGGTGTCGGGCTGGAGCGGCATTACGATGTCGGCTATCAACGCCATCCTCAGGTGCTGTTGGTGTGCGACAGCGGCAACTCCACGCTGCGCATGATCGAAGCGCTGCTGCTGCGCAAATACCCGCAGCTGGTGGTCACCGCGCGTTTGTCGCAGCGTGATTACGAGATGCGCGAACACATCGACGAAGATTTCGTGATTTCCACCGTGCGTTTGAGCGAAAAGAATAAGCCGGTTGCGGTGATGTCGCCGTTCCCCACCGAATTCCAGCTGGAGCAATTGGGCAAGCTGGTGCTGGTGGATCGCACGCGTCCTTACATGCTGGAAAAGTACTTCGACGCGCAGCACTTTATGGTGCTGGATAAGCCGATGACGCAATCGGCGCTGTTCCGCGTGCTGTGCGATCAGCTGGAGTCCGAGGGCTTTGTGGATGCGGAGTTTTATCCTTCAGTGGAAGAGCGTGAAGCCATCGTCAGCACTATGCTCGGCGAAGGCATTGCGCTGCCGCACTCACTGGGACTGTTGGCGAAGAAAACCGTGGTCTATACCGTGCTGGCGCCGCATGGCGTGAGTTGGGGGGATGAAACCGCTTCGGTGATTTTCCTGCTGGCGATCAGCAAAAGCGAATACGAAGAGGCGATGGCGATCTACGATCTGTTCGTTACCTTCCTGCGTGAGAGGGCGATGACCCGACTGCGCGACTGCGGGGATTTCGTCAGCTTTAAAGCGGTGGCGATCGATTGTCTGAGTCGGATGTGATCGTAAACCAGGGCGGCATGAATGCCGCCCCTACAATGTCCGATATGGATTGCGTATTACAATGTTTGGCAGGAATGCAGCCACTACGATGTTCGGCGTAGGGTTGGCATTTATGCCGACCTGGATTTAATCAACCGCGCTGCTTCGCCAGCAGTCGCGGGATCTCACGCAAACACCACGCCTTAGCTTCACCCATGCTGTCGCGGCGCCACGCCATAATAATATCCACTTCACGGGTGTATTCGGCACTTACCACACGCAGACGACCTTCGGCGATATCCTGTTCCACCATCGGATAAGGCATGGTGGCGACACCCAATCCCGCCAGTAGGGCACGGCGTTTATCGTCCATGCTGCTTACCGTCAGGCGCTGCTGTTTATCCAGCAGCTGCACCGTTAACACCGGGCGTTCGCGCGCGGTATCCGCCACCGCAATGCCGCGATACTTCACGCGCGTCACTTCAGACAGCGGCTCGGCTTCCTGATGAATTGGGTGATCCGGACTGGCAACGTAGACGCTCATGATGCTGTAAAGCTTGCGCGTATTGATTTCGGTCGAGGCACGGAAATGCATATCAGGTGCAATCACGATATCGGCGCGGCCCTGTTCCAGACGCTCCCAGGCACCGGCCAGCACTTCTGTCACCAGCGAAATCTGCGTATTGGCTTTCTCCGCCAGTTTTTCTACGACAGGAAACAGCAGATTGGTGGGGATCAGCGCTTCGGCCACGATGGTGAGATGGGTTTCCCAACCGCGTGCCAGCGCTTCGGCATCGGTGGTGAGCTTATCGGCCGCTTCCAGCAGTACGCGCCCACGCTCCAACAGCATGCGTCCGACGTTAGTGAACTTGGTGCGATGACCGGAGCGGTCGAACAGCACCACGTCCAGTTCCTCTTCCAGCTTCTGCATGGTGTAGCTTAATGCAGAGGGAACGCGGCCCAGTTCATCGGCTGCCGCAGCAAAGCTACCACGACGATCGATAGCATCCATCACACGTAAAGCTTCGAGGGTTAACGCGCGGTCTTTTGCCATGCCGGTTCTCTGTCAGTAAATTTGAATATGCCAGGCAGATTAACTGGCTAACAATCCGGCGTCCAGCCTTTTACCATGAACGTATAAAGCCTGTGGTCGAATCTCACCGCAGTGCGTCGGAGGTAAATCATGATGACAACCCGCTGCGCGTCCGCATGTGGCCAGGCCGATTTCGGTTGGTTGCAGGCGCGATACAGCTTCTCTTTTGGCCACTATTTTGACCCGAAATTGATGGGCTACGCTTCATTGCGTGTGCTCAATCAGGAAGTGCTGGCGCCGGGTGCGGCGTTTCAGCCGCGCAGCTATCCGCAGGTGGATGTGCTGAACCTGGTTCTGCAGGGTGAAGCGGAGTACCGCGACAGCGAGGGTAATCACCTGATCGCGCGGGAAGGCGAAGCCATGCTGCTCTCGGCGCGCCAGGGTGTGAACTACAGCGAAATCAACATCAGCAAAGATCGCCCGTTGACGCGTATGCAGCTATGGCTGGCGGCCTGCCCGGAACGTGAAAACCCGCTGCTGCAGAAAATCGCTGTGCCGCAGGAAACTCGCTTCTTGCTGGCCTCGCCAGACGGCGTTGACGGCAGCCTGCAGCTGCGTCAGCAAGTCTGGGTGCATCAGGTCATCCTGGCGCCGGGTGAACAGCATACGGTGAAGCTGAATGGCCCTCGCGCCTATCTGCAATCGATCCACGGCTCGTTAGATCTGCAGGCAAGCAGTGCCAATCAGGAATTACTGAGCTGCGGCGACGGTGCGTTTTTAAGTGAAGAACATCAGATTACGTTGCAGGCGAAAACGCCGCTGCGTGCCCTGGTGATCGATTTACCGGCATAAAAAAGGCAGCCCGTTGAGGCTGCCCTGATCTGTGGTCGGGGCGCAATTGACTGCGCCCGTCAGATGCAGATTACTTGAGGATGGTGAACGCGGTAGTCACGTGTTTCACACCGCTCACACGACTGGCCACATCGGCGGCCGCCGTCGCTTCCTGTTGTGTCACCAGACCCAGCAGGAACACTTCACCGTTTTCCGTAGTCACTTTCACGTTCGATGATTTCACCTGATCGCTACCCAGCAGCTGTGAGCGGATTTTGGTGGTGATCCAGGTATCCGATGATGACGTTCCGAGGCTCACTTTCTGGCCGGTACGGATTTCGTTATACACTTCGGTGGCACCATCCACGCCCATCGCAATCTGCTTGGCGCGGCTGGCCAAATCAGCGGATGGCGATTGACCGGTCAGCAGCACTTTGCCCTGATAAGCGGTCACCACGACGCGCGCCTGGTTTTTGATTTGTTCATCTTTAGCCAGTGCGTTACTGACACGCAGTTCCAGCGTACCATCATCCACTTGCGTACCCACGGTGCGCGGGTCAGTTGCGGTTTTGGTCGCCACAGCGGCGCCGCCAGCGACAACGGCAACACAGCCTTGCAGCATCATGGCGGTTAAAAGAATGGCGACAGCGTTCAATGCTTTCATTTGAGCTCCTTCAGTCATTCCTGGTGTGGGAACAAAGTGTTATCAATCAAATCACACAGGCAGTTCAGCGTCAGCATATGCATTTCCTGAATGCGTGCGCTGCGATGTGATGGAATGCGAATTTCCACATCGTGCGGACCCAACAGGCCCGCCAGCTCACCGCCATCATGGCCGGTCAGCGCGACGATAGTCATATCGCGAGTAACCGCAGCTTCAACCGCTTTAACGATATCGCGGGTGTTGCCACGGGTTGAAATGGCCAGCAGCACATCACCGGCCTGACCAAGCGCGCGAACCTGCTTGGCATAAACTTCATCGTGGAGACGATCGTTGCCGATCGCCGTCAGCATGACATTATCGGCGCTCAGTGCCAGCGCAGGCAGGCTGGGGCGCTCGGTCTCAAAACGGTTAATCATACTGGCGGCAAAATGCTGAGCATTGGCCGATGAAGCACCGTTACCACAACTCAGGATTTTGTTACCGTTCAGCAGCGACTGCACCAGCGTCATAGCGGCGCGAGAAATCGCATCCGGCAGCGCCTCCGCAGCAGCGATTTGAGTCTGAATACTTTCGGTAAAACACGCTTTAATTCTGTCCTGCACAAGACCACCTGGTTCTATCCATCGGCATTAAAGGCATCGGGCAGCCATTCCAGCTCACGCCCGGTAATGGCAATGATGTCAAAACGGCAATTCACCGTATTAAAACTGCCGCCGCGTGCCAGCAACCACCATGCAGCGGTGCGCAGCAGCTTTTGTTGTTTCTGGCGCGTCACGCTGGCGGCGGCACCGCCGTAGCGCGCATCGCGTCGATAGCGCACTTCAACAAACACCCAGCAATCGGCGTCTCGCATAATGAGGTCAATTTCCCCACTGCGGCAACGCACGTTGCTGGCAATCCATCGCAGCCCGGCGCGCTCCAGATAGAGGCGCGCCTGCTGCTCCTGCTCAGCGCCAATGCGCTGGCGGTTTATTGCACCGGAACGATTTGTCCCTGACGATACTGGTTCCATGCCAACTTCCTGTTGATCACGCAATCCGTGTCGGCGCTCAGCTTGCCGGTGTTGCCATCAATGGCAAAGCCAGGCACCTGGCGCATCTGGTTAAAGTGATTCGCCAGCGTCCAGGCATCAATGCCCATCGCGTAGAGGCGAACCAGCGAATAATCGTTGTTAAACGACTTCGCCGCCTGCTGCATCAGACCCGGATTGTTGCCGGAGAGCAGCGGAATATCACTGAACTGCAGGCCATCCATTTCCAGACGGAAATCTGGACCGGCACCCGCCTGCGCGCTGCGTGAGCTGGCGTACAGCGCAATGTTGTTGCGGCTGCTGGTGCGCATCGCGATCATCGGCTTGATCAGTTGCAGCTCATCCTGGCTGGCCACGATATACACCGCATCCACACTGCCACCGCTGGCATCGGCCGTTGGCGCTGGCGTGGTGGTTTGCGGTGCCGGAATAGTCAGGCCTGCAACAGCCACGCCGGCTGATTGTGGTTGTTCAACCGTCAGCGGCGTGCCACTCAATGCGATACCGGCTCCGCTATTAATACCTTGTTTCAGCTCGGAAACGCCACCAAAACGCTGTTGCAGTACGGTGGAACCGCCGAGTTGTTGCCACTCCTGCGCAAAAGCCTTGCTGACGCGATCGCCATAGCTGCTACGCGGTACCAACAGTAATGGCTGGCGTTTGCCCTGCTCGTAGATATGGTGCGCGGCATCGCGCGCTTCGTCTTCAGGAGAAAGCGCAAAATAACAAATATTCGGATGGTTCTGGATCTGTTCTGGCTCATTCAGCGCCAGCACGTTAAGTGGCGTCTGGCTATTCACCACCGACTCCACGTCGTTTTTCAGCAGTGGACCCACCACGATGGTCGCGCCATCCTGCTGGGCCTGCTGCATTACCTGGGCAATCGGCTGGCTGCTGGTGTCATAGACTTTCACTTGCGCGCTGCTGTCTGGCTGAGCAGCAGTGGTCGCCGGTTGTGCGGCGGACTGCGGCTGTTCAGTCTGCGGCGGCATATTGCCCGCCATGGCAGGGCTGACAACCGCATTAGCAGCGGTGTTAGCATCGGCAGGCTGCTGCGCGTTGGCGTCGCCAGCTTGTGGTGCTGACGGCTGGGCATTGGCGTCGGTTGCCGCTGGCGCAGCAGGCGCGGGCTGTGATGCTGGCGCATTTAACACGCCATTTTTGGCATCGTTAAAGCCTTTCTGAATCGCATTGGCAAAAACCTGTGCTTGGCCATTCAATGGCAGCAGCAGCGCGATGGTGCTGGTCGAAGCTTTCGTGAAGTTTTGCACCTGACTAAGCTGCGTTGGCAGTGTTTTCGCACCCGGATTTTGCGGATAACGTGTCTGCCAGTCTTTGATCGCCGCTTTCAGCATCTGCGGATCCTGGCTGTTGGTATGCCAGGTATTGAGCAGATCCAGCCAGCCCTGCAGGGTATTTTCATTGGCGTTAATCACCAGGCTGTTTAGCTGATCCTGCGTCATTTGCGTCAGGGCTTGCCAGGTAGCGTCAATATTGCTCTGGTGGTCGGGGCCTTTTAGCAGCGGCTCCTGAGCAATATAGGCGCGCAGCAACGCGAGCGAAGGGCGATTCTGCGCCGCAGCGATTTGCAGTGCGTAGTAGCGCACCTGCTGATCTTCAGACAAGCCATCGGTTTTCACCTGACCCAATGTCTGTTGAGCGCCGCCGAAATCTTGCTGACCAATCTGCATCTGCGCGCGCAGTAATTGCAGTTCCTGCTGCTGCACATCAGAGAGCTGTTGTGGCAGTTGCGAGATCTGATCGTTTGCCTGCGGATACTTTCCTTCCTTCAACAGGGCACGGATGGCAAGTAATTGCCAGTCGGTCTTGCTATCATCGCTGCTTTGCTGCACCTGCTGCAGATAATAGTCAGATCGGCCAGTAGCAGGCCCCTGAATATTGACGTTGGAGGTTTGCTGCGGTCCCTGTCCGCTACAGGCGGCTAAAATCAGTCCAGCGAGAAGAACAGGCACAAAGCGTCCTGCTTTATGACGTACGACTTTTGAAGGAAGCATACTGTATCCAGTGATGTTTTTTTCTAGATGCTCAATATTAAATCGGCAATTCGGATGAAACAATGAAACAACTCGATCGGGCAGAGATTTCTGCCAGCACGCTCTATATCGTTCCTACCCCGATCGGTAACCTGGGTGATATCACGCAGCGTGCGTTGACGGTGCTTGCGAGCGTCGATCTGGTCGCAGCGGAAGATACACGTCATACCGGGCTGTTGCTACAACATTTCGCCATCAATGCGCGACTGTTCGCACTTCACGACCACAACGAACAACAGAAAGCAGAAGTGTTGTTAGCCAAGCTGCAAGAAGGCCAGAGCATAGCGCTGGTCTCAGATGCGGGCACGCCGTTAATCAACGATCCGGGCTATCATCTGGTGCGTCGCTGCCGTGAAGCAGGTGTGCGCGTGGTTCCGTTGCCGGGTGCCTGCGCGGCTATCACAGCATTAAGCGCGGCGGGGTTACCGTCCGATCGTTTCTGTTACGAAGGATTTCTGCCTGCCAAAAGTAAAGGCCGCTGCGACGTACTGCGCTCCCTTGAGAATGAACCGCGTACCCTCATTTTTTATGAATCAACCCATCGTTTGATCGATAGCCTGCAAGATATGGTGAACGTCTGGGGCGCAGACCGCTATGTGGTGCTGGCACGCGAAATCACCAAAACCTGGGAAACCATCCAGGGCGCGCCGGTCGGTGAGCTGCTGGCCTGGGTGCTGGAAGATGAAAACCGTCGTAAAGGCGAGATGGTGCTGATTGTTGAAGGTCACAAGGCCGACGAAGAAGCGTTGCCTGCCGAAGCGCTGCGTACGCTGGCGTTGCTGCAAGCGGAATTGCCGCTGAAAAAAGCCGCAGCGTTAACAGCGGAAATTCATGGCGTTAAGAAGAACGCCCTGTATAAGTACGCACTAGAGCAGCAAGAGGCGTGACAAACGCGGGCGGATCGCCTATTATCCCGCGCCGAAGCTGACCAGACAGTCGCCGCTTTGTCGTCGTCCCTTTCGGGGGAGACGGGCAGAGGGGAGGAAAGTCCGGGCTCCATAGGGCAGGGTGCCAGGTAACGCCTGGGGGGCGCAAGCCTACGACCAGTGCAACAGAGAGCAAACCGCCGATGGCCCAGTAATGGGATCAGGTAAGGGTGAAAGGGTGCGGTAAGAGCGCACCGCGCGGCTGGCAACAGTCCGTGGCACGGTAAACTCCACCCGGAGCAAGGCCAAATAGGGGTTCACAAGGTACGGCCCGTACTGAACCCGGGTAGGCTGCTTGAGCCAGTGAGCGATTGCTGGCCTAGAGGAATGACTGTCCACGACAGAACCCGGCTTATCGGTCAGTTTCGACTTTTCAGGTGAAAACCCCGCTTCGGCGGGGTTTTTGCTATCTGGCGTACGGGAGTGAGAGGAATGATTGTCCACTCCACCTTCAATGAAAAGAATGCGGCTTATCGGAAATTAAAATAAACTTTATCCCGCGGAGAATAAGAAAAGCCGCAGCGTAAAGAAATGAAAATACCGGGGAACTAAATAATCCTTATGCCAGAATAGGCGCGTGTTTCACTACCGAGGACAATTATTCATCCACATCGACGAAAAGCAACAACGTGGATAAGTTGTAAAATTATGGACAAAATGCTCGCCCCAATGATGGCAACCTCTATTTATCTTCCTCAGCACTTCCACTGCTCGATCTGCGATCAGCACTGGCGCTTCGCGCTTTAGCGTCACCCTCTCCTTATTTAAAAAAATATTCTTAAAATTTCTCACGCGTTTATTTTGCGTGATAGTTCTCTGTTTCTCTTAAGGAGAGAAAGTATGCGCTATTGGATTATATTGGTTTTAGCTATCCTGGCTGAAATAACTGGGACGCTCTCAATGAAATGGTCCAGCGTCAATGACGACAACGCGGGTTTTATTTTTATGCTGGTGATGATTGCGCTCTCTTATATTTTCCTGTCTTTCGCCGTCAAACGTATCGCCCTGGGCGTGGCCTATGCAATGTGGGAAGGTATTGGCATTCTGTTTATCACTCTGTTCAGCGTCTTGCTGTTCGATGAAACCTTATCGCTGATGAAAGTGGCGGGCTTAGTCACGCTGGTGGCAGGGATTGTGCTGATCAAATCTGGCACGCTGACACGTAAGGAGCCGCAACATGGCCACCTTTAATGCTGTGCACGTTGCCTGGCTGGCATTGGCGATTGGGCTAGAGATCATCGCGAATATCTTTCTCAAATACTCTGATGGTTTCCGCCGTGCGATTTACGGCGTGCTCTCGCTGGTCGCGGTGCTGGGGGCGTTCAGTGCGTTGTCACAAGCGGTGAAAGGGATCGATCTCTCGGTAGCCTATGCGCTGTGGGGCGGTTTTGGGCTGGTGGCAACAGTGGCAGCCGGATGGATGCTGTTTGGGCAGCGTCTGAATCGTATTGGCTGGTTAGGGGTAGGATTGCTGATTGCGGGGATGGTGCTGATTAAGTTTGCCTAAAACTGGACACATTGACCTGATTCTTAGCGGTTAACGCGCGTGAAGAAATGGACTATCAGGCGCTTCACCTCGTATTCCATCTGTAAAACTTTGCACAACACACTCCTTCAAAAAAGGAGTGTGTTGAACGCAACAATTCGCACCAACTTCAACCGCGGCCGTGTGGCTCATCCCAATCAAACGCCGGGCCCAGCGAAATCACGCCGCTCGGGTTAATGGTTTTATGGCTGCAGTAGTAGTGATGGCGAATATGCGGCAGATTTACCGTGTCGGCGATGCCTGGCATTTGATAGATGTCACGCAGGAAGCCGTTCAGATTGCGGTAATCACTGATACGGTGGCGGTCGCACTTAAAGTGAGTGACATACACCGGATCGAATCGCACCAGCGTGGTCCACAAGCGCAGATCGGCTTCAGTGAGGCTATCGCCCGTCAAATAACGATGCTGGCCAAGAATCTGCTCAAGCCGCGCCAGCGAGTGGAACAACGCCGTGACTGATTCATCATAAGCCGCCTGCGAAGTAGCAAACCCGCTCTTATACACGCCATTATTCACCGTGTCGTAAATCCAGCCGTTCAGCTCATCGATCTTGTCACGCAGCTCAGGCGGATAATAATCACCGGCGCGGGCACCCTGTGCATCAAACGCCGTGTTGAGCATACGAATGATGTCGGCGGACTCATTACTGACGATGGTGTGCTGGGTTTTGTCCCACAATACCGGAACGGTCACGCGGCCGGTGTACTGCGGATCGGCGTGCAGATAGAGCTGGTAAAGGAATTCGTTCTGGTACAGCGAATCACCGGTCGCATCCGGGAAATCGTCGTCAAAGGTCCAGCCGTTTTCCAGCATCAATGGATGCACCACCGAAACCGAAATCATATCCTCCAGCCCTTTGAGCTGGCGCATCAGCAGCGTGCGGTGTGCCCACGGACAGGCAAGCGAAACATAAAGATGATAGCGATCGCGCTCGGCAGCAAAGCCGGCATTGCCGGTTGGGCCTGCGCTGCCATCCGCCGTTACCCAGTTGCGCCAGACTGCTTCTGTGCGTTTGAAGCGGCCACCGGTTGACTTCGTATCGTACCAGGTGTCATGCCAGACACCGTCAATCAGCTGTCCCATAAGCCCTCCATAAAGAAAAAGGGCGAGGAATATCCTCGCCCCTGCAAATCAGTATATGTGTTCTGGCAACGCTTGTGTGCTTAGCGTGCGGCCGCTGGTGCGAAACGAGCACGAATCAGACGGTCGATGCTGTAAGCGCCTGGACCTACCAGACCCAGCACCAGGAAACCACCGGCGATGGACAGGTTTTTCATGAACATCAGCTGGTTAACACCTTCAGCAAAGTTGCTGTGGAACAGGAACGCAGTCAGCAGGGTAAAGCCCGCGGTGAACAGTGCGGTGAAACGGGTCAGGAAACCGAACAGAATCGCCAGACCGCCGCCGAACTCCAGCAGAATAACCAGTGGCAGCAGGAAGCCCGGGACGCCCATTGCCTGCATGTATTGTGCAGTGCCTGCATAACCGGTGATTTTGCCCCAGCCTGCAGTGATGAACAGAATAGTCATTAATACACGTGCCAGCAGCAGGCCTGAGTCTTCGAATTTTTTCATCATTTACTCCAACAAGAATTATGTAGCAGGTTGTTGGCCTGCAAGGTTTTATTCCCGCCGAATCGCATGTCTCAATTCGTTGGGCTGATGGAGGGAGATGATAGTCGCAGGTCGCAACAGTTGTAAGCGAGATAAACTGTCAATGTTGTTCAGGAATTCTGATAAAGAAAAACCGAATCTTTTAGATCCGGTTTGAAATGAAGGCTTTAGCGAGGTTCGAGCGTGGATTTAATCATGCGCCAGGTGCTCCACAGGCCAAAACCGCGTTTTGCCCAACGCAAAATACGGTTAGGACTGCGGATAGACCAGATGGCCAGTGCGCTGCTGCCAATTGCCAGATAGCGGCGTAAGCTGAGAAACGTCAACCAGCCGCGATCATAGTGAGCGGTGCCATCCAGCCAGTCACGACGAGCGGCACTCAGATCCAATCGCTGCTGCTGAACATGATTCAACAGTTCGTGAATGCGGGCTTCACGTTCGCGACGGCTCATGAGCGATGCTCCTCCAGCAGGTTGCGATCGGTTTCCAGCTCCTTGCGGGTATGACGCAACAACGTTGACTGACGTGACTTGTACAATGTCCACAAACCAAATATCAGCGCCAGCGCAAACAGTACGGCGGTGGTAATGGCAATCGCCATCAGCCGATACTGCGCGTCCACCGCCCAGATGATCAGCACCATCAGGCTCATTAAACCAAAAGCGGTAAACAGCATGGTCAACCCAACCATCATCAGCATCTGAATCAGATTGGCTTTCTCCTCCTCCAGCTCGACAATCGCCAGACGGACGCGCGTCTCAACCATACTCACTAAGGTAGTGACGACGCGCTGACCGATGTTGAAGACCCCTTTGCCTGGGCCGTGGCTCTGACTCTCGTTCATATCAACGACGTGAAATCAGGATGCCGATCAGTACACCGACAGCTGCACCGATGCCCACGCCGTGCCAAGGATTGTCGCGCACGTATTCGTCGGCTTTTTCCGCTGCTTCACGGGTGCTCTGCGCAATGCGCTCACCGGAATCGCCCAGGCGCTCACGCGAACTGTCGATAGCGCCACGCGCTTTGTGGCGCAGCTTATCAAGCTCGGTTTTCGATTTATCCGCCGAGCTGCTCAGCACTTCTTCCAGGGTGTCAGCAAGGTTTTTCAGTTCCGCACGCAGATGTTCAGATGTGGTGTCTTTAGACATGAATTTCTCCATTACATCATTTATTTAAGTCCGATTAGTAGGGCTCAGCCTCAAGCTTTTTCAGCTCGTGCTGTGCCTCTTCCAGCTTACGTTCGCGCTTCTCAATCTTATCTTTGTCGCCATCCTGACGCTCTTCCTTCAACTCACGCTCACGTTCAGCAATTTTGTGCTTTTGCTCTGCGATGCGTTCGCTGTGGGCCGACTTCAGTCTTTCATCGGTGCAGTTAGCACGCACTTCAGTCAGCGCGCGCTCCAGCCCGGTCACACGGCGCTGGTTATCATGCTGTTTAGCCATGTCGATTTCGCGCTGAATATCGTGTTCTTTCTGTTGGCACAGTGATTCGGCCGCCATAAGAGATCCCGATAGAGAAAACAGAATAGCACCCAGCAGTAATTGATGTTTCATCAGGTTTTTACCTTCCATTGTTGATGACCTGCCGCAAACCGGGCAGGAGAAGCGTCCCAGCTTGTCTTAACTCGCGCTACCTTTAAGCATAGACAGCAGACGAAAAAATTCAACGAAGACGCGGGGATAGCGAGGATTGATTCACCGTCTGGCTTATCACCAGACGGCTAAAATCAGCTGTAAGTGGGGCGATTGGCGTCAGGCACTTGCTGTGAAGCTTGCGGTCCGCTTGCCACCACAAACCCCTGTGGCAGCAGGCGTCGCAGCACTTTCTGCGCGGCCAGACTTTGCTCTTCATTCTCGAAATGAATCACCAGCGCATCACCTGCAGGTGTAATGCTTTTGATACGCACGCCTTGCGCACTGAGCTGCTGATACAGATAAAAGCCATCCGGCAAATTGGTGCCATTATGGGCAACACGGATTTGTACCACGGTATCGTGCTGCAACATCGAAGGCACAAAAATCACCGCCAGCAGCGCCAAAGCAGCGCCCAGTGCCCAGGGCACTAAGCGCCTGGGAAATCCACGGAATGCGATCATGGTTGTGAATTCCCGTTGCGCGAAGACTGACGTTTACGCCACAACACCACCAGCGAACCCACCAGCCCAATGACCAGCAGCACCAATGGCAGTAGCATCAGGCAGAACATCAGCTCATCTTCATAGCGGCGGAAAATCGGCGTTTTGCCCAGTGCGAAACCCAGCACCGTCAGAATCACTACCCACAGTAAACCGCTCACCCAGTTGAAAAACTGAAAGCGCGCATTGCTCAGACCGGAAAGCCCGGCAATGGTCGGCAGCAGGGTACGAACAAAGGCAATAAAGCGACCAATCAACAGGGCCGACAGGCCATGACGATGGAACAGGCTATGTGCGCGCTGATGATATTGAGCGGGAAGGTGCGACAGCCATTTTTGTACGGTGGGCGTATTCCCGAGCCATCGTCCCTGGATGTAACTCACCCAGCAGCCCAGGCTGGCGCCGGTGGTCAGAATCAGGATGGTAAGCGGGAAACCCATGGTGCCTTTGGCAATTAAAACACCGACTAAAATCAACAAGCTATCACCGGGAAGAAACGCGGCGGGCAGCAGGCCATTTTCAAGAAACAGAATCAAGAACAGCACGCCATAAATGGCCCAAACCAGCGTCGGGTCGGAGAGCATTTCGTAATCTTGCTGCCATAAGGCGTGCAGCAATGCTTTCAAAATATCCATCAATCATTCCTGAACATCATTGTTAAACGTGCCCGTGAGGGGCTGAGGCGCAGGCTGGTTTGGTTATACATTTTTGGTATGCAGCCGTTGCGGGATTTCCGGATCCATCCAGAATTGATTGTTAAATCAGCGACTTTTTAAAGCCCTGTCGCAAAGGGTAAGAAAAGGGCGATAACTGTAACAAAAATCACGCAGGTCAGACAGTGTAAAGTGGCTCTCGCACAGGAGTTTTACCTTTTGACGCAGATGGTCAAAAGGAGCTTTACATGAGCTGACACTATTGCAGATTAACTGACTTATTCGCCTGGAAATGCAGCAGAATCAATGTGAATTGTCACTACCTTCCGGCAGGATGACGGGATTTTCCGCAAACATGTAACGGTCGACATTAAATTCAAAATCGTCGGCGGTGGCGTTAAACAGCATCTGTTTAGTATTTTCCAGGTGCTGCCACATTGCCAGCTTACTGGCGGCGGGATCTTTGCGCATAAGTGCTTTCAGAATCTGGTCATGATCGTCGCACCAGCTGGTGATATTGCGCGCATCAATATGTTCGTGCAGTTTCAGCCAATAGGGGTTGTACAGACGGTGCAGCCACATCTTCTCGACTATCGCGGCGAGGGCGCTGTTTTGCGTGGATTGAGCGATGCGGACGTGAAAGTGCATATCCCATTCAGAATCACGTGAATGGTCTTCCTGGCGGGCTTTTTCCTGAATCGCCATCAGCGCCATAATGTCCTGGCGTGTGACCTGCGTGGCGGCAAATTCGGCCACGTTGCTCTCTATCAACTGGCGCGCCTGCAACAGCTCAAACGGGCCAAAGCTGGCGAACTCCAGCTGGCTGGGTGTGGTCTCGCGATTTTGCTGCTGACTGCTGATCACGTGAATGCCAGAACCCTTGCGCACTTCAACATACCCTTCCACTTCCAGCATGATGATCGCTTCACGTACCACCGTGCGGCTCACTTCCATCTCTTCAGCGATTAGGCGTTCGGCCGGCAATTTATCGCCCACGCGATAATCAGCCGACTCAATGCGACGTTTGAGTTCACTGGCGAGTTGTTGATAAAGACGACGGGATTCGTTCAGATCCATTGCGCGGTTCGCTGTAGTGGCAGAGGTTGAGTTGTTATACCACTTTGGCGAGAGGGAAGAAATGGGCTGGCATGTGCCAGCCCGCAGAGATTAACTCCGTGCAGGAGCGGGTTGTGCTACGCCAGATTCTCCCAGCTCAGACACCGGCTGGTTTTTCAGCACGGTCCAAATCACACAGGCACCGAGCAGATCAAACACCGCCAGCGCGGCAAACAGCGGGCTGAAGCCGAGCGTATCAGCTAATGCGCCTACCACCAGCGCAAACATGGTGCTGGCGGTCCACGCAGCCATGCCGGTCAAGCCATTTGCCGTAGCCACTTCATTACGGCCAAAGACATCCGAGGAGAGAGTGATCAGGGCACCGGACAGTGCCTGATGGGCAAAGCCGCCGACGCACAGCAAACCAATCGCCACATAAGGGCTGGTGAACAAGCCGATGGTGCCCGGTGCAATCATTAACACCGCCCCCATGGTCACCACCAGTTTGCGCGACACGATCAGGTTAACGCCAAACCAGCGCTGGAACAGCGGCGGTAAATAGCCGCCGACAATGCAGCCTAAATCAGCGAACAGCATCGGCATCCAGGCGAACATGGCGATCTCTTTCAGATTGAAGCCGTAGACCTTGAACATAAACAGCGGGATCCACGCATTAAAGGTGCCCCAGGCCGGTTCAGCGAGGAAACGCGGCAGGGCGATGCCCCAGAACTGGCGATTACGCAGGATCTGACGCGCCGACATTTTGCTGTTATTGCCGGTCTGATGCTGCACTTCCTGACCGGAAATAATGTAATGACGCTCTTCATCGCTCAGTTTGGTTTGCTGCTTAGGATGTTTATAAAAGATTAACCAGCACATCGCCCATGCCATGCTGAGCACGCCGGTGATGATAAAGGCCAGCTGCCAGCTGTGCGCCAGAATTGCCCACACCACCAACGGTGGAGCCAGCATCGCACCAATCGATGAGCCGACGTTGAAGTAGCCGACCGCCACGGAGCGCTCTTTGGCCGGGAACCACTCGCTGCTGGCTTTCAAACCGGCTGGGATCATCGCCGCTTCGGCCGCACCCACGGCGCCACGTGCCAGCGCAAAACCGCCCCAGCTGCCTGCCATGGCGGTGGCGGCACAGAAGATGGCCCATAACACGGCAAATACGGCATAACCGATTTTGGTGCCGAGCAAATCCAGGACATAACCGGCGACGGGTTGCATCAGGGTGTAGCACGCCGAATAGGCGGCGACGATATAGGAATATTGTTGTGTGGTAATGCCCAGCTGGGTTTCCAGCGTCGGAGCGGCCACGGCAATGGTATTTCGCGTCAGGTAACCAAGCACCGTGCCCAGCGTCACCAGTCCAATCATGTACCAGCGTAGCCCTTTGATCTTACGCATCATTAACCTCTTCCAGTCTGTCGTAACACTTGCCATTAAAGGGTAGGGGAGCACTTGGGTACCCCCGCTGGCGGCCATGACGATCCAGACCTGCCGCCTTATTGTTATTAGTCGTGCCCTTGAATCAGGCATCAACGAGGCGAGAGGTTAACTTGTTATACAACTTTAAAAGTTGAATGCCATCACAAAAACCTGCATGCACTGTGTGATCCACTAAACAAGCGTTATAACAGCCAGTTAGTGCAATATGGCTGACAGTTTTGTCCATATACCCACAGTGAAACTGTCATTATTGTGAGGTGTATCGCAAACAATTTTGCCGATCGGTAAAATTGGTATGATAACTTTGAATCAGAAGCCAATGGGCACCAAACATGAGGAAGCAGGTATGTCGCGTTTTATGAGTGAGGATTTTCTACTCGATAGCGAGTTCGCCCGTCGTCTGTACCATGACTACGCCAAAGACCAGCCGATTTTCGACTATCACTGCCATTTACCGCCGCAGCAGATTGCCGAAAATTACCGCTTCACCAACCTTTATGACATCTGGCTGAAAGGCGATCACTACAAATGGCGTGCGATGCGTGCCAACGGCGTGCCCGAAGCGCTGTGCACCGGAGATGCCAGCGATCGCGATAAATTCAACGCCTGGGCGCGCACCGTGCCGCACACCATTGGCAATCCGCTTTATCACTGGACGCACCTTGAACTGCGCCGCCCGTTTGGCATCACCGATGTGCTGCTGAATGAGCAGAGTGCTGACCGCATCTGGCAGCAGTGCAACGAGTTGCTGGCGCAGGATGCCTTTAGCGCACGCGGCATCATGCAGCAGATGAAGGTGAAAATGGTCGGCACCACCGACGATCCGCTTGACGATCTGCAGCATCACCGCACGCTGGCGGACGATGCCAGCTTCAGCGTCAAAGTGCTGCCAAGCTGGCGTCCGGATAAAGCCTTCAACATCGAACTGGATACCTTCCTGCCGTGGATCCAGCGTCTGGAACAGGTCGCCGATGTCAGCGTGCAACGCTTTGATGATCTGCGCCGCGCCCTGAGCCTGCGACTCGACCATTTTGCCGCACACGGCTGCAAAATTTCGGACCATGCGCTGGACGTGGTGCTGTTTGCCGAAGCCGACGAAAGCACGCTGGATGGCATTCTGGCGCGCCGTCTGCAAGGGGCTGCACCGACGCAAGAGGAAGTGGCGCAGTTTAAAACGGCGGTGCTGGTGTGGTTGGGCAGCGAATATGCGCGTCGCGGCTGGGCGCAGCAATATCACATTGGTGCGTTGCGTAACGCCAACCGCCGCCAGTTCGATATTCTCGGCCCGGATGTGGGTTTTGACTCCATTAATGATGCGCCCCTGGCTATTCCGCTGGGCCGTTTGCTGGATGCGCAGAACCGCAATAACGCACTGCCGAAAACCATCCTTTACTGCGTTAACCCGCGTGATAACGAAGTGCTGGCGACCATGTCAGGCAATTTCCAGGGCGAAGGTGAGCCGGGCAAGATGCAGTTTGGTTCCGCATGGTGGTTCAACGACCAGCTTGATGGCATGCACCGTCAAATGACGCAGCTGGCGCAGATCGGCCTGTTGAGCCGCTTTGTCGGTATGCTCACCGACAGCCGCAGTTTCCTTTCGTATACCCGCCACGAATACTTCCGTCGCTTGTTGTGCCAGATGATCGGCAATTGGGTTGAGCGCGGTGAAGCGCCAGCCGACGAAGCGCTGTTGGGGCAGATGGTGCAAAACATCTGCTTCAACAACGCGCGCGACTACTTCGGCATTGAGTTAGGAGCCTGATGATGCAGCGGCTGAACCGTCACGATTTTCCCAGCGCAAGCTATAGCGAGCGCGTGATTCAGTTTGGAGAAGGCAACTTCCTGCGGGCGTTTATTGACTGGCAGCTCGACTGGCTCAATGAACACCAGGGCATCGATGCGGGCGTAGTGGTGGTGCGGCCGCGTAACCGCGTGGTGGAAGATTCGCTCAACCAACAGGGCGGTTTGTACACCACGCTGATCCGTGGATTGGACGCGCAGGGCGATCAGGTGAGTGAAACCCGACTGATCCGCAGTCTGAATCGCGAGATCCAGCCGTATCAGCAGTTTGAGGATTTCCTCGCACTGGCCCGTGCGCCGCAGATGCGCTTTGTGTTTTCCAACACCACCGAAGCGGGCATTGCCTTTGCAGAGCAGGATCGACTGGAGGATGCGCCTGCCTCTTCCTTCCCGGGCAAGTTGACTCAGCTGCTGTGGACGCGCTTCAGTCACTTTGCGGGAGCCGCTGACAAGGGCTGGCTGATCGTGCCGTGCGAGTTGATCGACCATAACGGTGATGCGTTACGTGAGTTAGTGCTGCGTTACATCAAGCACTGGCAGCTGCCGCCGGAATTTGCCCGCTGGGTGCTGGATCACTGCGCGTTTTATAACACGCTGGTGGATCGCATCGTCACCGGCTATCCCGCCGATGGCACCGACATCGCTGCACAGCTTGGCTATGAAGATCGCTATCTGGTGGCAGGCGAAGTCTATTACCAGTTTGTGATTCAGGGGCCGGATGCGCTGGCACAGGAGCTGAAACTTGGCGCGCTGGAGCCGGAAGTGAAGTTCGTCGACGATATCACGCCGTATAAAGCCCAGAAGGTGGCGATCCTCAACGGCGCGCACACTGCGATGGTGCCGGTGGCGTTTCAGGCCGGACTGGAAAGCGTCGGCGAAGCGATGGATGACCCTGCCATCGCGGGTTATGTCGATGCGCTGCTGCGTGAGGAAGTGATCCCCACGCTGGATCTGCCTCGCGATGAACTGCACGCCTTTGCCGATGCGGTGCAGCGTCGCTTCCGTAATCCGTTTATCCGCCATGCGCTGCTCTCCATTGCATTGAACGGCATGACTAAATTCCGTACCCGCTTGTTGCCACAGCTATTGCTGGGGCAGCAGCAAACTGGCCAATGGCCACCGCGATTGACCTTCGCATTTTCTGCGCTGCTGGCGTTCTATCGCGGCGAGCAGGGCGATCAGCACTGGCCCTTACAGGATGATGACCACTGGTTGCAGCAGTTCGCGGAGCTTTGGCCAGCGGTAAACCAGGACACATTGACCCCGGAGCAGCTGGTGCAAGCCGTACTCAGCAACCGCTCACACTGGGGCGAAGATCTCACTCAGCGGCCCGGATTAGTGGCCGCAGTAAGCCAACACCTGCAAAACATCGTTGTCCACGGGATGCGGACGGCGCTGACACAACTGAGATAACGCTATGCAAGATGCGATAAGAATACATTCACGCGACAACGTGGCGGTGGCGCTGCGGGATCTGCCTGCCGATGCCAAAGTGGAGATTGATCGCCAGTTCGTAACCTTGCAGCAAGAGGTCGGACGCGGGCATAAGTTCGCACTGACGCCGCTGGCAACCGATGCGCTGGTAGTCAAATACGGCTTGCCGATTGCCCATGCCACCCGGCCGATCGCTATTGGCGAAATCATTCACTCCAGCAACGCCCGCACCAATCTGAGCGATGTGGACGAGTATGACTATCAGCCGGAATTTCTCGATATTCCCGCTCAGGCGGGCGATCGCGAGGTACAAATTTACCGTCGCGCCAGCGGTGAAGTCGGTATTCGCAATGAGCTGTGGATTTTGCCAACAGTGGGCTGTGTGAACGGCATCGCCCGGCAAATTCTTTCGCGCTTCCTGAAAGAGACCAATGAAGCGGAAGGGATTGATGGGGTGCACTTGTTCAGCCACCCCTTTGGCTGTTCTCAGCTCGGTCAGGATCATGAAAACACCCGCACCATGCTGCAAAACATGGTACGCCATCCCAATGCCGGTGCGGTGTTGGTGATCGGCCTCGGTTGTGAGAACAATCAGGTGGATGTGTTTCGTGAAACGCTGGGCAGCTTCGACAGTGACCGCGTGCACTTTATGGAGTGCCAGAAGCAGGACGATGAAGTCGAAGCGGGTTTGGAGCAGTTGCACGTGCTGTACAACGTGATGCGTGGCGATCAGCGCCAGCCGGGCAAACTCAGTGAACTGAAGTTTGGGCTGGAGTGCGGCGGTTCTGACGGTTTCTCTGGCATTACCGCCAACCCGATGCTGGGCTGCTTCTCCGATCAAATGATTGCCAACGGCGGCACTACAGTGCTGACAGAAGTGCCCGAAATGTTTGGCGCAGAGCGCATTCTGATGAGCCGCTGCCGTGACGAAGCCACTTTCGATAAAACCGTGGCGATGATCAACGACTTCAAGCGTTACTTTATCGACCATCAGCAGCCGATTTATGAAAACCCCTCACCGGGTAACAAGGCGGGCGGTATCACCACGCTGGAGGAAAAATCACTGGGCTGCACTCAGAAGGCCGGGCAGAGCCAGGTCGTGGATGTACTGAAATATGGCGAACGACTAAATACGCCGGGACTGAACCTGTTGAGCGCGCCGGGTAATGATGCGGTTGCCACCAGCGCGCTGGCGGGGGCGGGCTGTCATATGGTGCTGTTCACCACCGGTCGCGGCACGCCGTACGGCGGATTCGTGCCTACCGTGAAGATTGCTACCAATACGCAGCTGGCAGAGAAGAAGCCGCACTGGATTGATTTTAACGCGGGTCGTTTGATTGATGGCATGAGCATGCCGGAAATGCTGGAGGATTTCGTCGATATGATTGTGGCGATTGCCAACGGTAAACCAGCGCGTAATGAAGCCAATGATTTCCGCGAGTTAGCAATCTTTAAGAGTGGTGTCACGCTGTAAACAACAGGTGCGCATAAATGCGCACCCTACGAAAACCGTGCCAGATTCTCTTGGGGGCGGCGAATGCGCACCCTACGAAAACAGTGCCAGATTGTCGTAGGGGCGGCATTTATGCCGACCTGGTCAATGCCAATTTATTCTGCTTCAGACACCGTACGCAGTTCGCGCTCGGCTTCTGCCTGGCACACTGCTGCCGTAAACAGAATATCGGTCGACGAGTTCAACGCCGTTTCAGCAGAATCCTGCAATACGCTGATGATAAAACCGATCGCCACCACCTGCATCGCGAGGTCATTCGGAATGCCAAACATGTTACAGGCAACCGGAATCAACAGCAGCGAGCCGCCCGCCACACCCGAAGCACCACAGGCACAAATCGAGGCCACGAAACTCAGCAGAATCGCGGTTGGCACATCCACGGAAATGCCCAGCGTATGCACCGCCGCCAGCGTCAGCACCGTAATGGTGGTGGACGCGCCTGCCATGCTGATGGTGGCGCCCAGCGGAATAGAAACGGAGTAGGTGTCTTCGTCAAGATTCAGGCGTTTGGCGATCGCCATGTTTACCGGAATGTTTGCCGCAGAACTGCGGGTAAAGAACGCGGTCACGCCACTTTCACGGATGCAGGTAAACACCAGCGGATAAGGGTTACGGCGAATCTTTTGGAACACCAGAATCGGATTCACAATCAACGCCATGATGGCCATACATCCCAGCAACAGCGCCAGCAGCGTCGCGTATTCCTCAAGCGCGCCAAAACCGGTTGAGGCCAGAATCGAGGCCACCAGACCAAAGATTCCCAGCGGTGCACAACGAATCACGCAGCGCACCACCCATGTCGCCGCATGCGAAGCGTCGGTAAGAAACGCTTTGCTGCTCGGGCTGGCATGGCGAAACGCTAAACCAAGCCCAATGGCCCACACCAGAATGCCGATGTAGTTGGCGTTGAGTAACGCTTCAATCGGGTTGGCCACCATGCTCATCAACAAACCATGCAGCACTTCAGTGATGCCCGACGGCGGTGAAATTTCGGTTGCGCCCACTTTCATTGACAGCGTTTGCGGGAACAGATGGCTTAAGGTCACCGCGACGACGGCCGCAAAGAAGGTGCTCAGCAGATAGAGCATGATGATGGGACGAATGTTGGTTTTCTGCCCCTGCTGATGATTGGCAATCGATGAGATCACCAATACCAGCACCAGCAGCGGTGCCACCGCCTTCAGCGCGCGAACAAAGAGTTCACCCAGCAGGCCAACGGCGATTGCCGCATCATGTGAGAACCACGCCAGCGCCACACCGGCAATCAGGCCAATCATGATTTGTTTTACCAGGCTTCCTGCGAACAGCGCGCCCAGACGTCCAATAAAGTTGTTTTGCATAGTTCGGTCTTTTTATAGCGGTATGAGTGTTGTGCGCGGTTACTCCGCGCCTAACGGTTTACCCGGCGGAGTATAAGGAAAAGTCTTAGTGAAGAAAGAGATAATTCTGTTTGTATGGGCTGGATCGGTTATTTGATCTGCTAACGATGGGAAGTGTGACAGAGCGATAAAAGGTGAAAGTTTCAGCTGGCAAAATAAAGCAGGGGCGACTATCGCCCCTGCAGCAGATTATTGTGAGATGCCTTTCTGGTCGTTTCTGTGGTTAACCCAGGCGTTAATCAGCAATGTACCGCCCAAAATTACCCCTACCACCGTCAGCGAGATGCCCACCGGGATATGGTAGAACTCGACGATCAGCATCTTGATACCGATAAATACCAGCACAATCGCCAGACCATATTTCAGCATCGAGAAGCGCTCAGCCACGTTCGCCAACAGGAAGTACATCGCACGCAGACCGAGAATCGCGAACAGGTTCGAGGTCAGGACGATAAAGGGATCGGTGGTCACCGCGAAGATCGCCGGAATACTGTCGACGGCGAAGATCACATCGCTCAACTCCACCATGATCAGCACCAGCAGTAATGGGGTGGCAAACAATACGCCGTTTTTGCGGGTGAAGAACTTCTCGCCTTCCAGGTTATCGGTCATACGCAGATGTTTACGTAGCCAGCGCACCACCGGTTTATCGCCTACTGCCGCATCATCGCCTTCTTTGGCAAACGCCATTTTCAGGCCAGTGAACAGCAGGAAGGCGCCGAACACGTAGAGGATCCAGCTGAACTGTGTGACCAGATAGCTTCCGGCGAAGATCATGATGGTACGCAAGACGATCGCGCCCAGCACGCCATACACCAGCACGCGGCGTTGCAGGTTTGCCGGAATAGCGAAGTAGCTGAACAGCATCAGCCAGACGAAGACGTTATCCACCGCCAGTGCTTTTTCCAGCACGTAGCCGGTAAGGAAGGCAAGGGTTTGCGCGGTAGCCACTTCACGGCCCGCAGTGCCTTCGAGGTACCACCAGAATGCTGCGCTAAACAGCAGAGAAACGGAGATCCACACCAGTGACCAGACGGCCGCCTGTTTGAATGACATGGTTTGAGCGCCCCGACGTCCCTGTAAGAAGAGATCAATCGCCAGCATGATGAGCACAACGACAGCGAAGCTGCCCCAGAGTAACGGTGTGCCTACAGAGTGCATAATCGTATCCTGTCCGGAAAATAAAAAAACGGCTAAGTCAGAAGACGTTAGCCGCTTTGATTAAGCTGCAAGCAAACCTCGCCTTCCGGCAAGGTCTCACTTACAACTCAGAATAGATTCCGGGTTGCCTGACGACCGGATGCGTTTAGCATCGTAATGACGATCAATCAGCTTACAAGTTACTCCCCTTTGCAGCGGTCAAGATACGTCCAACGGCTGAGGTATTCAATGGGGAGTTTGAAATATTCTGCAATATTTACACTTAGGCCTGGTCTGCCGGGAAAACCACGCCAGTCTGGCGGCGGATTTCCGTCAGCAGTTTTGCTGTGATGCGCGAGGCTTCCAGCGCAGGATGCTCGACCTGACGTTTTTCGACCAATTGGGCAAAGGTCTCGGCTTCATACAGCATGGTGTTGATATGCTGCGGCTGCGTCAGATTTTTGCTCTCGCCACCCCGTGGGATAAAGCGCAGTTGCTGGCATTCCGAGATTTTCTCAATCACCAGTGAACCGGCTTCGCCCTGAATTTCGCTCGGGATCAGTGAATCGCTCACCTTAGAGTGCAGCAGCGTGACATCAAAATCGCCGTAGCTCAGCACCACCACACCGTGCGCATCGACGCCACTCTCCAGCAGCGAAGCCTGCGCTTTCACCTGCTGCGGTTCGCCCCACAATGTCACGGCAGCGGCCAGGCAGTAAAAGCCAATATCCATTATCGAGCCGTTCGACCAGCGCGGATTAAAGGTATTGGGATTTTCGCCGTCGAGATAACGCTGGTAACGTGATGAATACTGGCAGTAGTTAATCAACGCTTTACGCAGCTTGCCAAGTTGCGGCAGGGTGTTCTGCAGTTGCAGGAAGGTCGGCAGGCTGGCAGTTTTAAACGCCTCGAACAGTACAACCTGATGCTGGCGCGCGCAGGCGATCATCGCTTCGGCTTCACGCAGATTCGACGCCATCGGCTTTTCGCAAATCACATGTTTGCCGTGCGACATTAACAGCATAGCCTGCTCGGCATGCAGCGCATTCGGGCTGGCGATATACACCGCATCAATGTCCGGACTGGCTGCCAAATCGTCGAGGGAAGTGAAGGTGAGTTTGCAGGGATAGTCAGCGATAAAGGCATCCGCCTGTGACTGCTGGCGCGAATAGACACCACTTAAGGTCATTTTGCCGGTCTCATGCGCGGCGTCGATAAACTGGCGGGTTATCCAGTTGGTTCCCACAATGGCAAAACGAATCACGGCTTTTTTCTCCTGCAACAGTAAAGGGGCAGAGTAGCATGTTCAGCGGAGCGTTCCTCAGACGAAATTTGATCATGCGATCCGCATTCCAATATGATGATGCAGCACATTTTTTTAACCAGCTAGCGGGGACGCGCGGGTGAGTGGAAGTAAACATGCATTGAACTGGACCACACTGCTGATTGCTATTCCCGTGGGATTCGTCGCGTCGCTGGTGACCTTAGCGTTTCGCGGTGTCATTGATTTGATTAACCGCCTGCTGTTTAACAGCGACAGCGAAATCACTGTGGCAATGCACGTCTGGCCGTGGATTTTCTGGCCGCTGCTGGTGGGCGCGGGCGGTGTGCTGGCGGGTTTCTTCCTGCGCTATGCGGTGGCGATTGAGAAACAGGAAACGGTCAAAACCGACTATCTCGAAGTGATCAACGCGCGCCTGGATGCGGTGCCGACCAAAACCTCGCTGTTCCGCGCGCTCTCCTCGATTGCCAGTATCGGCAGCGGTGCCTCGATTGGTAAAGAGGGGCCGATGGTGCAACTCTCCGCCCTGAGTGGCAGCCTGATGGGCCGCTGGTTCCCGCAGATGCGTAACAGCGATATTGTCGCCATGGCCGCAGCAGCCGGCCTCTCATCGGTGTACCACGCGCCGCTGGCCTCAGCGATATTTGTCGCTGAAATTGCCTTTGGTATCTCGGCGCTGCAACGCTTAATCCCGCTGATCGTTTCCTCTGCGGTGGCGGTGATGACCATGTGGTCTCTCGGTTTTCGCAGCGCGCTCTATCCGCTTTCCGAAGCCTTGTTCCAGATGGATATCAGCAGCTTATTAATGACCATTCTGATTGGCGTGGTGGCCGGTTTTGCCGGTTGGTTGTTGATCAAACTGATCGCCCGCAGCAAAACGCTATTTGGCCGGGTTAAGTCACTGCCTGCGCGACTGGGCCTCGGTGGCCTGGCCGTCGGCTTTCTGGCGTTGATATCCACCGATATTCTGGGTAACGGCTATGAAGTGATCGTGAAAATCATCGATGGCCACTATGTGCTGATGGGATTGATTGGCCTGCTGGTGCTCAAAACCCTGGCAACCACGCTGTCGGTCGGTTCTAACGCGGTAGGTGGCTTATTCACGCCATCATTATTGATAGGTGCATTGCTCGGTGTGGCGCTGGCACAGATCGGGGCAGCGCTGCATTTGCCGGTCGGCGATACCCTACTGTATGCCGCGATTGGCATGGCGGCAGTGCTGGCCGCTGTAAGTCAGGCACCCTTAATGGCGATGCTAATGGTGCTGGAGATGACACTCAACAGCAGCCTGCTATTCCCGATCATGATCGCTTCAGTGCTGGCCTCGATGGTGGTGTATCGGCTGCAATCCACCAGTACCTATCCGGTGGTGAGCAACCACTTCAGCCGCTCGGAAGCCAAATTCGATTTCGATAACATGCGCGTTGATCAGCTGATCATTCCCGGTGCGGCGTTACAACCCGAGGAGTCGGTGGGGCAGGCGCTGGCAGTGAGTTCGCTGAAGCGCGAACGCTATGTGTATGTGATTAACGAGGCGGGGCAGTTTCTTGGCGTGGTATCGATTCACGATATCTCGCGCAAGGTGCTGTCACAGGAGATAACCCTCGATTCACCGGTCAGCAGCGTGATGGACGATAACTTTCCGTGCATTTATCAGAATCAGAGCATGCGTGAAGGCTGGGAAGCCTTTGCCCGCGTGACGCTGGAGCGTTTGCCGGTGCTGAATAATCCACAAGAGCGCCGCTTTATGGGCGCCTTGACCAAAACCAGTTTGATTCAGAAGGCGCAGGAATTTCTTTAAGCTGCGTTACCGCGCATCGCCTGATCCGTCATCCACAGGCGTGCATCGAACTCCAGCTGGTGATAATCCGGCTCCATATGGCAGCAAAGCTGGTAAAACGCTTTGTCGTGATCCTTCTCTTTCAGGTGCGCCAGTTCGTGCACCACGATCATGCGCAGGAAAGGTTCCGGTGCCAGACGGAAGAAGGTGGAAATGCGAATCTCGGCTTTGGCTTTGAGATTGCCACCCTGCACGCGTGAGATGGCGGTGTGCAGGCCAAGCGCATGTTTCATCACCTTGATTTTGTTATCCCAGATGACTTTGCTCACCGGCGGCGCGCTGCGCATGTAACGGCTTTTCATCGCCTGGGTGTAGTCGTAAAGTGCGCGGTCACTGACAACATCGTGCGTGTCGGGATAGCGTTCCTGCAAAAAACTGCCTAATCGCTGATTATCAATCAGCAACTGCACCTGTTCGAGGATGTTTTCAGGGTAACCCTGCAAATAGATTAATGACATTGGGATTCCCGACGAAAGACAGTATACTGCGCCCCCTTTTTAGGGCGAAAATCGCGCAAAGTGTACCACGCCGGAGATTCCATGAGCCAACTTGAACTAACCAATCGCACGCTGACATTGCAGCGCTTCCCGCCTATGCGTGAAGAAAGCCCGTTACAGGCGTGGGATTCCGCCGATGAATATCTGCTGCAGCAAGAACTGCCAGAAGGACCGGTGCTGGTGTTCAACGACAGCTTTGGTGCGTTGACCTGCGGACTGAACGGCCGTGAAGTGTGGCACGTCAGCGACTCGCTGCTGAGCGAGCAGGCGGCAAAGCAGAACCTGCGTCTCAATGAGATGGATGAGGATCAGGTGCACTTTATCGACAGCCTGGCACCGCTACCTGCTGCGCCCGCTGTTGTGCTGATTAAGATCCCAAAAGCGCTGGCCCTGCTGGAGCACCAGCTGCGCGCGCTGCGCAAAGTGGTGACGGCAGATACGCTGATTCTCGGCGCGGCCAAAGCCAAAGACATTCATAACTCCACGCAGCAGCTGTTTGATCGCATTCTCGGTGAGAGCAAAACCTCACTGGCGTGGAAAAAAGCTCGCCTGATTTACTGCAACTTCACGGCACCAGCACTGCCCGATGCGCCCGAAACCACCGTGTGGCCGTTGGACACCACGGATTACCAGATCCACAACCATGCCAACGTGTTCTCACGCGGATCGCTGGATGTGGGCGCGCGCTTCTTTTTAGATCATCTGCCGTTTGATATCGAAGGTGAGATCCTCGATCTCGGCTGCGGCAACGGTGTGGTTGGTTTGCTGGCGCTGGAGCAGAACCCGAATGCGGACGTGCTGTTCTATGACGAATCTTACATGGCCGTGGCATCCAGCCAGCTAAATATTGAAGTGAACCGTCCGCAGGATTTGGCGCGCTGCCAGTTCCGCGTTAATAACGTGCTGAGTGGCTTCCCGTCGGATCGTCTGCATGCGGTGCTGTGCAACCCGCCGTTCCATCAGCAGCACGCGGTGACCGATCATCTGGCCTGGCAAATGCTGCGCGATGCAAAACGTTGCCTGCAGTATGGCGGCGAGTTGCGCATTGTTGGCAACCGCCACCTCGGTTATCACGTCAAAATGAAAAAGCTGTTTGGCAACTGTGAGCTGGTGGCCTCGAACGCCAAATTCGTGGTGTTGCGCTCGGTCAAACTGCGTTAATCACACGCTGAGCGCCAGCTCAGTGGCCTGTGCGATGGCGCGGCGAGCATCCAGCTCCTGCGCCACGTCGGCTCCGCCAATCAGCCTGACCGCTTTGCCGCGTGCAGCCAGCTCATCCGCCAGCTGACGCAGCGGTTCCTGTCCGGCGCAAATCACCACGTTATCCACTGCCAGCGTGACCGCTTCGCCCTGATGGCGCAGGTGTAACCCGTGATCATCAATCTTCAGATACTCCACGTCGCCCCACATCTGCACGCCATGTGCCTGCAAACTGGCGCGGTGGATCCAACCGGTGGTTTTGGCCAGCCCGGCGCCGGGTTTGCCCGATTTACGCTGTAACAGCCAGATTTGTCGATCCGCCGCCACAGGCTGTGGACGCACCAATCCGCCGCGCGCCTGCAAGCTGTGATCGATGCCCCAGCTTTGATAGAAGTCTTCATGTTCACCGCGATGCAGCAAAAACTCGGCAGTATCAAAGCCAATGCCGCCCGCACCGATAATGGCCACGCGCTGGCCAACCGGTTTTTTATCGCGGATAACATCGAGATAGCTAAGCACGCAGGAATGGTCGATGCCGGGAATCGAGAGCTGACGCGGCGAAATCCCAGTGGCGATCACCACTTCATCCACGCTTTCTAGTTCATTAGCCGTCACACGATGCTGGGTGCGAATCGCGACGCCTGCCGCTGCCAGCTGATGGCGGAAGTAGCGCAGCGTCTCGCTAAACTCCTCTTTACCGGGGATTTGGCGGGCAATATTAAACTGGCCGCCAATCTGCGCGTCCGCTTCATACAATGTCACCTGATGGCCGCGCTCGGCCGCCTGTAGCGCGAACGCCATGCCCGCCGGACCGGCACCGACCACCGCGATCTGTTTATGCTGCTCCGCAGGGATCACTGGCATCAGGGTTTCGTGGCAGGCACGTGGATTCACCAGACAGGAAGTGACTTTGCCGACAAAGATCTGATCGAGACAGGCCTGATTACAGGCGATGCAGGTATTGATGGCATCCGGCTGTCCGGCCTGGGCTTTGCGCACAAAGGCCGCATCGGCAAGAAACGGGCGCGCCATCGACACCATATCGGCAATGCCATCGCGCAACAGTGATTCCGCCACCTGCGGATGGTTGATACGGTTAGTGGCGATCACCGGCACCGACACCGCCTCACGCAAATGCTTTGTCACCCACGCAAACCCGGCACGCGGCACGCAGGTGGCGATGGTGGGAATGCGCGCTTCGTGCCAGCCAATGCCGCTGTTGAACAGGGTGACGCCACGCTGCTCCAGCGCCTTTGCCAGCGTCAGCGTCTCTTCCAGTGAGCTGCCGTTATTCACCAGATCGAGCATCGACAGGCGGAAGATAATAATAAACGCTGGGCCGACCGCCTCGCGCACCGCCTGCGTAACCTCCAGTGCAAAGCGCCGACGGCGATCCACATCCCCGCCCCATTCATCATCACGGTGATTGGTGTGCGCCACCAGAAACTGATTAATCAGATAGCCTTCAGATCCCATGATCTCAACGCCATCATATCCGGCCTGCTGGGCTAATTTAGCGCACTGGGCGAAGTCAGCAATGGTCTGGCGAATCTCGGCATCACTGAGTTCGCGCGGTGTGAACGGGTTAATCGGAGCCTGTAATGCAGACGGCGCCACCAGATCGCGCTGATAGCTGTAGCGTCCGGCATGCAGAATCTGCAGCGCAATTTTGCCGCCTTCCGCATGCACCGCATCAGTGAGGGTGCGATGCCATTCACATTGGCTTTCCTGATTGAGGATTGCGCCACCGTGCGCCACCACGCCTTGTGCGTTCGGCGCGATGCCGCCGGTGACAATCAGCGCCACGCCCTCCCGCGCGCGTTCCGCATAAAACGCCGCTGATCGTGCAGCGCCGTCAGTGTGTTCTTCCAGTCCGGTGTGCATCGAGCCCATCAGAAAACGGTTCTTTAATTGGGTAAATCCCAGATCCAGCGGGGCAAACAGGTGGGCGTAATGCTCAGTCATGAACACAGTCTCGGAAAGTGGTCGGATGAGTTAACTTTAGCGGGAATTGGTTTGGATGGAAATTCGCGGTGTTCAGGCTGTGAGAAACCTCAAAAAAAGCAGGGCGACAGGTCGCAGGCGAAAGGTTCGGAACGCTTTCGTCTGGCACGGGAAGAGACCTGTACACCCTGAAACAGTTTGAAGATGAGGGCTAATGGATTAGCTCTTTAGTTATGACTCCTGTCAGACTCAATCCCGGGTGAGGGTGCGGCGATAATGGCATAGCTCGATCCCGCTTTTCCCCAGAGACTGGTCTTGGTTTTTCCCGGCAAACAGTGATCCCGCTTCCATCTTCAGTACGAGCAGTTCACGTTCCAGGTAACAGCTATTTCGTAACATGATTTAGAGTGATCTGGTTCACAGTTTTCAGCGCCCGATCCCGCTTTGATAGCCCCTATTGCAACAGCAACAAATGGGGAAACCATGAATATCGAAACGCAATCCTGCGTGATTACCGGGAAAAAACAGGTCAGCGTCGCACCGCAACAGGTGAAATGGGACGGCACAGGCACGCTGGTGCGTATTACGCGCGGCGGCATTTGTGGATCTGACCTGCATTACTATCAGGAAGGCAAAGTCGGTAGCTTCGAGGTCAAAATGCCGATGATCCTCGGACATGAAGTGATTGGCCATGTGGTGAAGAGCGACAATCCTGACCTGAAGCCAAATCAGAAAGTGGCGGTCAATCCGTCCAAACCGTGCGGCGAGTGCAAATACTGCCAGCGCGATCAGGAAAACCAGTGCACCTCGATGCGCTTCTTCGGCAGCGCCATGTATGTGCCACATGTTGATGGCGGCTTCACCCAATACAAAGTGGTGGACAGCAAACAGTGCGTGCCATTCCCACAGGATGCCGATGAAACCGTGATGGTGTTTGCCGAGCCGCTGGCGGTGTGCATTCATGCCACGCATCAGGCGGGCGATCTTACCGGCAAGCACGTGTTCATTTCCGGCGTCGGTCCGATTGGCTGCTTGATTGCGGCGGCGGCGAAAGCGCGCGGTGCCGCTTCTGTGGTGTGCAGCGATATCAGCGAACGTTCGCTGGAGATGGCGCAGCAGATGGGTGCGACCGATGTGATCCACGCCGCTGAAGGCGATTTCACGCCGTATCTGGCTGACAAAGGCTTTTTCGATGTGGCGTTTGAGGCCTCTGGCCATCCTTCCTCACTGCAACGCTGTCTCGATGTGGTGTGCGCTAAAGGCACGCTGGTTCAGGTCGGCATGGGCGGCACCATCCCTAACTTCCCAATCATGGCGCTGATCGCCAAAGAGATTCAGCTGGTCGGTTCCTTCCGTTTCACCCATGAATTCAATACCGCCGTCGAGTGGCTGGCGAACGGTGTGGTCAACCCGCTGCCGCTGTTTAGCGGTGAATACGATTTACAGGACATCGACGCGGCCTTGCAGTTTGCTGGCGATAAAACCCGTGCGGCGAAAGTCCAGTTAACCTTTTAAGGAGCAGTGATGAGTCAGTTATTTTCCCTTGAAGGCAAGCGTGTATTACTCACCGGTTCGGCGCGCGGCATTGGTTTTCTTCTGGCGCGTGGTTTAGGTGAAGCCGGCGCGGAAGTGATCGTCAACGCCACCACGGAGCAGGGTGCAGAGCAGGGCGCGGCGAAACTGCGTGAGCTGGGCTTACGCGCCCATGCCAAAGCCTTTGATGTGACGCAGTCTGCGCAGGTACAGCAGGCGGTGGATGAGATTGAAGCCGAATGGGGCCCGATTGATATTCTGGTAAACAACGCCGGGATCCAGCGCCGCCGTCCGTTCCTCGAATTCCCGGAGCAGGACTGGAATGACGTGATTGCCGTTAACCAGACCGCGGTGTTCCTGGTCTCTCAAACCGTGGCGAAAAAAATGGTCGATCGCCAGCGCGGTAAAATCATCAATATCGGTTCGATGCAAAGCGAACTGGGCCGCGACACCATCACGCCTTACGCGGCTTCCAAAGGGGCCGTCACCATGCTGACGCGCGGGATGTGCGTCGAGCTGGCGCGCCATAACATCCAGGTGAACGCCATTGCACCGGGCTACTTCGTCACGGAGATGACCCAGGCGCTGGCGGACGATCCGGCCTTTACCGGCTGGCTCACCAAACGCACGCCAGCGGCGCGTTGGGGTAAACCAGAAGAACTGATCGGTGCCGCGGTGTTCCTCGCCTCAGGTGCTTCTGATTTCGTGAATGGTCACTTGCTGTTTGTTGATGGCGGTATGCGCGTCGCCGTGTAATGCCATGGCGCGGCTGGCATTTTCGCCGGGCCGCGCCTAAACCTTAATCACCCCTCTGTATTCCTAAGGATAATAAAAAATGCCAATAACCATTATTGTGCTGGGTGTGATACTGCTGCTGGTATTGATGATTGTATTTAAGGTCAACGGCTTTATTGCGTTGGTGTTTGTCTCGGCGGTGGTCGGTATTGCCGAAGGGATGACGCCGCTCAACGTGATGGCCTCGATCCAGAAAGGTATCGGTTCGACGCTCGGTGGATTAGCGATGATCCTCGGCTTCGGTGCCATGCTCGGGCGATTAGTCTCGGATACCGGTGCGGCACAACGCGTGGCCACTACGCTGATTGCCGCCTTTGGTAAAGAGCGGCTGCAATGGGCGCTGGTGGTCACCGGACTGATCGTCGGTCTGGCGATGTTCTATGAAGTGGGCTTTGTGCTGCTGCTGCCGCTGGTGTTCACCATCGTTGCTGCTGCCGGTTTGCCGCTGCTGTACGTCGGCGTGCCGATGGTGGCTGCACTCTCGGTCACGCACTGCTTCCTGCCGCCGCATCCTGGTCCAACCGCGATCGCCACCATCTTTGGCGCGAACCTCGGGACCACGCTGCTGTACGGCATGATCATCACCATCCCGACGGTGATTGTGGCCGGTCCGATCTTCTCGAAATTCCTCAAGAGCTTTGAGAAGTCGCCGCCGGAAGGCTTGTACAACCCGAAAATCTTTACCGAAGAAGAGATGCCAGGTTTCGGTATCAGTATCTTTGCCGCCATCATCCCGGTGGTGCTGATGGCGATTGCTGCGGTGTTTGAGCTGACTACGCCAAAAGAGAACCCGCTGCGTCAGTTCTTCGAGTTTATCGGTAACCCGGCGGTGGCGCTGTTTATTGCCGTGGTGATCGCGGTGTTGACGCTGGGTCTGCGCAACGGCCGCAAGATGGAAGAAGTGATGGATATGTGCGGCGAATCGATTGCCGCTATCGCCATGATCGTCTTCATTATTGCCGGTGGTGGCGCGTTCAAGCAGGTGCTGGTGGACAGCGGCGTGGGCAACTATATCGCTGACATGATGAAGGGATCGTCTCTCTCTCCATTGTTGATGTGCTGGACGGTAGCAGCGATGCTGCGTATTGCGCTGGGGTCGGCCACGGTTGCGGCGATCACCACCGCCGGGATCGTCACGCCAATTATCGCAGTGACGCATGCCGATCCGGCTTTGATGGTGCTGGCGGTAGGTTCGGGCAGCGTGATCGCCTCACACGTCAACGATCCGGGCTTCTGGCTGTTTAAGGGTTACTTCAACCTCAGCGTGGTGGAAACCCTGAAAACCTGGACGGTGATGGAGACGCTGATCTCGATTCTTGGCCTGGCGGGTGTGCTGGCACTCAACGCCATCATTCACTGATGCAACAAGCTGCACAAGGATGTGCAGCTAATCAATCGCGGCTACGAATCCACGAAAAACGGGACTGGTAACCGCTATCAAAATGGGTGTTGTAGCGATAGCTCGATCCCGACTCCGCCATGCAATAAGTGCAGACGTTCAACACCTCAATCTGTTCGGCTGGGATGCCGCGCTGTAACAGTAACCCTCGCGCCAGATGCGGCAAATCAAACCACACGCCCTGATGATGCGCCCGCGCCTGCGGACGAATCGCCGCGCTATTGTGCGGTTGCTCGCTCGCCCACTGCAGCGCAGGCAAATCTGCGCGTTGCTGCATTTGCGTCACCAAATCTTTGCCCAACTCATAACAGCACGGACCAATGGCCGGGCCGATGGCAACATGCAGCGTTTCAGTGCGGGCGCCTCGTTTGAGCAATCCATCAATGGCACTGTTCAGCACTCCACTCAGCGTGCCTTTTAATCCGGCGTGCACTGCCGCCACCTGATGCTGCTCGCTATCGGCGAACAGTACCGGCAAACAGTCAGCGGTATACACCGCAACCGGCAGTTGGTTTTCCCCGATCACACCATCGGATTCGCAGCTTTTCGGCGGCAGATTTTGGGTTGCCAGCACCACATGGGCGCTATGGCGCTGCTGACCATAAGCGGCATCTGCGGGCACCGGTTGACCCGCAGGCTGGAAGGCATAATCGAGCCACGGCAGGGCATCAAGCAGGGTTGAACGCGGTCCGGCATACGACATAAGTGTCTCCTTTGACAGGGCGGCAGCTTTCTTCTGCCCACAGCTTACGTTAACTGCTACATTTTTAAAGCTTTACACAAACTGACCATAATCACTTAAGGACGATCTGATGAAAAACACCTCTTTGCTGGCGGCGTCCGGCATTCTTGCGCTGTTGCTGACCGGGTGCGCACAACCGGCCAAACAGCAGGCGCAGCAGCAGCTCGGCCAGCAATCGGTATTGGCAGTGAACTGGTTCCAGCAGTCCGGTGAGTATCAGGCATTGAGCTGGCAGGCGTTTAACAGTGCGCGTATGGCGTTTGATGCCGCACCGTCGCTGGCGGGCAAACCGAAAGCGGTGATCGTCGATCTTGATGAAACCATGATTGATAACAGCGCCTACAGCGCATGGCAGGCGAAAAACGGCCAGCCGTTCTCTGGCAAAACCTGGTCAGCCTGGACTCAGGCGCGTCAGGCCACCGCTGTGCCGGGCGCGGTGGAGTTCGCGAACTACGTCAACAGCCACGGCGGCACGATGTTCTACGTCTCGAACCGCGATCAGAAGGATTACGCCGCGACGGTGGATAACCTTCATAAGCTGGGCTTCAGCGGTGTGAGCGATAAAACCGTGCGTCTTAGCACCGGCAATTCCAATAAACAGGAGCGCTTCGATGCGATTAAAAACGCCGGATACAACGTGGTGCTGTACGTGGGCGATAACCTGAACGATTTTGGCGGTGCGACCTGGCATCAGGGCAATGCGCAGCGCCAGCAGTTTGTCAGCCTAAATCATCAGCATTTTGGTACGCAATTTATCGTGCTGCCAAACCCGCTGTACGGTGACTGGGAAAGCGGCATGGCGGAGAACTACAACAAACTGACGCCGGAACAGCAGCTTCAGGTGCGTGAAGCGCGTATGAAAGCGTGGAACGGTAAATAATTCGTCAAGCGAATTAGCGCCTGTTGCGGCAGGCGCTGTGATTTTAATTCAGGGCCAGTCATATTTACTTTTGATCGTCATTATTATTCTCCTTATTATTTTCCTGATCTCTTGCTTAATTGTCAGTCAGTGATTGGCGAAAAATATCGCCATTCTGCTATTCATCCAGTGAATAACTCCATTCATAAATTTTATAATTAAGATTTTTCTCAGCTCAAATCGTTTAATTCACCATACTAGTGCAAAGGCATGAAAAGACTGTGTGTATATTTTTGTCGATTCATTCCAGATGCATAATTTAATATTAAATCTAATTTCATGATTTATATATTAAATTGTATTTTTCAATCAATTCCATCGGCTTGCATTAAATTACTTATTATCGACATTTCCTGACATTTATTTTACAGGGCGGAGGATTTTGTCGTGCGCGGAAATAATGATTGTGCAACCACAAGCATTAGCAGCTATAAACAATTTATGTGAGGAAGCTCTGCTTTCACCCTCCATCGATCGTCTTAGCGGCGTTTAAAACCCTGTGACTTTGCCTGAAAGCGATATTTCTGGACGTAGAGAGAAGATAATTGTGACGACACTTAAACCCTTATTAGCGAAAAATCGCAGTTGGGCATTACAGCGCCGCGAGCGTAATCCAGATTATTTCGAACAATATCTGCATCAACAAAAACCGCATTCGCTATGGATTGGCTGTTCCGATAGCCGCGTACCTGCCGAAGTGCTGACTGGCTCGCATCCCGGTGAACTGTTCGTGCATCGCAACATCGCCAATATGGTGGTGCCCGATGACGATAACCTGATGAGCGTGCTGCAATACGCGATTTTCTACTTGGGCGTGGAGCGCATTGTTCTGTGCGGCCATTATGGCTGCGGCGGCGTGCAGGCCGCGCTGGGGTTGCCCGCCAGCCCGCTGGCAAAAGAGGATTCGGCGCTGGCAAGACGCATCGCCGCGTTGCGCAGTGGCCTGCAACAAGGATTGGTGGAATATCACGCCAGTGCTGAGGAAGAGGAGAGCAGCAAGCTCAACCGCTTAGTGGAGGCCAACGTGATCGCGCAGTTTGCCCAATTGGTGGTATGCGAACCGGTGCAACAGGCCTGGCAGGCGGGGCAAGCGCTGGAAGTGTTTGGCTGCGTGTATGACTTGCAGTCTGGTCATCTGAAAGAACTCATTCAGCAATCTGCAGAGGAATCGGTGCCATGAATCTGAACACGCTGCGTCAGGATATTCCCGCCGGTCTGGTGGTGTTTTTGGTGGCACTGCCGCTGTGCCTTGGCATTGCGCAGGCCAGCGGTTTACCGCCGTTTGCCGGACTGCTCACCGGGGTGATCGGCGGGCTGCTGGTCACATCGCTCAGCCCATCACGCTTTGCCGTCAGCGGCCCGGCGGCGGGGCTGGTGACCATTGTGGTGGCCTCGATCCAGACGCTCGGCAGCTTCTCCGCTTTCCTCACCGCACTGATTCTGGCGGGCGTGTTGCAATGCCTGCTTGGCTTGCTGCGTGCCGGTCGCTTTATCTCGCTGGTGCCGGGGAGCGTGATTAAAGGGATGCTGGCGGCGATTGGTATTTTGCTGATTATGCAGCAGATCCCGGTGGCCTTCGGTGCCGCAGGCGATGCCGAATTAATATCGCTGGTGAACGGTGAGTTTCAGTTTTCAACCAGCGCGATGTGGGTGGCAGGCATCGGCCTGGTAATTTTGTGGCTGTGGACCACGCCAATGGTGAAATCAGTCAAGCTGCTCAGCTGGATACCGGGGCCGCTGGTGGCGGTGCTGCTCGGCTGCATGGCGACGGTGTTTGGCGACCGCCTGTTCCCGAGCCTGGCGGAAGGGCTGCCGCGTATTGCGTTACCGGCCTTTGATAGCCTGTCGGCGCTGGCGGCTGAACTGGAAACTCCGGACTGGCTGGCATGGCAAAATCCTTCTGTCTGGGTCGTTGCCGTGACGTTGGCACTGGTGGCGAGCCTGGAAACGCTGCTCAGTCAGGAAGCGCTGAAAAAACTGCGTCCGCAGCATCCGGCACCCTCGCCGAATAAAGAGATGTTCGCGCAGGGCATCGGCAACCTGACCGCCGGTTTCCTCGGTGCGATGCCGATTACGGCGGTGATTGTGCGCAGCTCGGTGAACGTCAGCGTCGGGGCTCAGACCAAACTCTCGATTCTGATCCACGGCGCGCTGTTGCTGATTTGCGGCTTGTGGTTCAGCGATCTGCTCAATGCCATCCCGCTGGCCAGTCTGGCCGCCGTTTTGCTGTATACCGGTTATAAGCTGGCAACGCCGCGTCTGTTCATCGAGCAGTTCCGCATGGGGGCTCAGCAGTATGTGCCGTTCCTGGCGACCATCGGTGGCATCCTGGTGTTTGGCATGCTGGCGGGGATTGGCATCGGTATCGCCACGCAGATTATCTACAGCATCTACAAAAGCCACCGCAATGCGCTGCAGCTTACCCGCTATGACGATCACTACGTGTTGCGCTTCCAGCAAAACCTCACCTTTATGCACAATCCTAAACTGCAGGGCTTACTGGCGGAGATCCCGGAAAACAGCACGGTGATTGTCGATCATGATAATGCCGAGTATCTGGATCCCGACGTCAAAGCGGTGCTGCAGGATTTCGGCGAAAACGCCCGCGATCGTGGTATTCGTCTGAGTCAGTGGCCGGTTGCGGTTAATTAGCAATAACACTTTGCTTAAAAACTGGTTTTTAGCGTAAAAATCGGATATCTCGGATATCCGATTTTTTTATTTACAGGGCATAATTGCAGCAGCTCTCATCCTTGTTTCTCGGGTTTCAACCCTGCCAGTGCGCTCACATCTCGCCGATCCGGCTCATTGAGTGCTGCCCAGCCGCAGAGTAGGATGACGAACACTCGCTTAATTGCCGAATCATCGCACAGTTATTTCAGGTTAAATGCTTGCTGATGCCCGTGGGCAAGAGGCAGCGATTTCCAGGTTACAGGGTTCAGACGTATGCGCGTTAAGCTGTTTGCTGAGAATAATTTAAAAAAGAATGTACTCTCGCTGTTCCTGATTACGCTTTTCTTCTGCTTTATTGGCAGTCATCTGCGCATTCCGGAGGAGTTCTCACTGTTTTGGCCGGTGAATGCGCTGATTGCCGGTTTGATGGTGCGAAATCCTTTCCTGCATACCACATCGAGCTATCTGGTGTGCTTTGCTGCGATGATATTTAACGACACGGTGTTTTCCGGCTGGGCATTGCCTGCGGTGACCGTGAACTTCGCCAATATCCTGTTTACCCTGATAACGGTCAGCATGCTGATCAAACACCTGCAGCCGCCTTCGGCCAACAGCCAGGTGTTCAATGCCATGCGCATATTCCCGGCCTGTTTCCTTGGCGCTGCAGCCTGTGCCACCTGGGGTGCATGGGCGCAGGATATCGATTTCAATGCGCGCTTTGTGGTGGCGTGGGGCGACTGGTTTAGCGAGCAGTTCTCGACCTCCCTGATGCTGCTGCCGGTGATGCTGGCGCGACCGTTGCGCAGCGTATCACCGCGCACCTTGCTGCACCCTGGCAAGCTGCTGCCCCTGGCGGCGGTGGTGCTGTCGTTAACCGTAGGTGCACTGATTGGCGGGGCAGGTAGCCTGACCTTCCCGGTGCCAGCGCTGATCTGGTGCGCCATCGTGTTACCGATTCCTGTTACAAGCCTGGTGATCCTGATTACCGGTATCACTGAGATCGTTCTCGTTTCCCACGGCGTAATGAATATTCAGGGCGATGACGCACTGCTGCCGATCAGCCATCTCACCTCGGCGCGACTGGGCGTGGCGACCGTGGCCCTCAGCCCGCTGCTGGTGGCGGTGAGTATGGATGCGATTCGTCAGCTTAATCACCGCCTGGCGTTACGCGCTAACTTTGATTTCCTCACCCAACTGCTGTCGCGTTCCGGCCTGTATGAAAGCCTGAAACAGGAGCCGTTCTCTTTACAGCGTGAAGCGGGCGTGGTGATGCTGGATGTCGACTATTTCAAAGCCATTAACGACAACTTTGGCCACGATGCCGGTGATGGTGTGCTGGAAGAGATTGCACGCCGCATGCAACGCGTGGTGGGCAATCGCGGCATGGTGTGTCGCTTTGGTGGCGAAGAGTTTGTGGTGGTGGTGTTCGACTACAGCCATCTGCAACTTTACCAGCTGGCCGAGGCGATACGTCAGGCGATGGTCAAAGAGAAGTTCTGGATTCAGGGCAACACGGTGACGGTAACCGCCAGTTTAGGCCTGGCGCGCGGCAGTGCGCAGAGTGAGCGGGAATGGCCGGGCGTGATTAACCGTCTGGTGTCGGCAGCGGATAAAAATCTCTACCTCTCGAAACGCAATGGCCGTAACCAAACCTCTCCGGCGATGGAACCGCGCAGCGTGGTGAATGACGTGGCGTGAAGTGCGTGGTGGTCGCCATGAGAGGCGACCATCAGATGGCTTGATGCGGGGTTGTACCTTAATAACGCCCTCACAATTGCCTGATGCGAGTTTGTTTCGACAACCCTCAATGGCGAAGCTGTTTTACCGTCCCAAGGTGCACATTGCTGCGCACCAGGAAATCGATGATTAAACGCTGCTTTTCAGCTGACTACTCTGCTGATGGCGCTGCTGCGCCAGCTCAATCAAGCGCGTAATCAACTCGCTGTAGCTTAATCCTGCCGCCTGCCACAACTTCGGATACATGCTGATATTGGTAAAGCCCGGCAGGGTATTCACCTCGTTCACCACGATCTCGCCGCTCTCGGTCAGGAACACATCGACACGCGCCATACCGAAGCACTCCAGCGCCTGAAATGCGCGAATCGCCACGGCACGAATCGCTTCGCTGTGTTCTTCGCTGATAGAAGCGGGCACCACCACTAGTGCACCATCGGCGCTGATGTATTTGGTGTCGTACGAATAGAAGGCATCATGCACCACCACTTCGCCACACGGGCTGGCTTCGGGTTCATCATTACCCAGCACCGCACACTCAATTTCGCGGCCTTTGATGCCTTGCTCGATCAGTACTTTGCGATCAAAGGTAAAGGCCAGATCCAGCGCCGCCGCCAGATCGTCGATATGATCCACTTTGCTGACACCGACAGACGATCCCTGATTAGCCGGTTTGATAAACAGTGGCAGACCGAACTGTTCGACCACGGCTTGCGCATCCAGACGCGCACGCTGTGCCTGCGTCACGCTGATCCACGGCGCGACTTTTAAGCCCGCATCGCGCAGCAAACGCTTGGTGAAATCTTTGTCCATGCTCACCGCCGAGCCGAGCACATCCGATCCGACAAACGGCAGATTCGCCATGCGCAACAAGCCCTGCAGTGATCCATCTTCACCCAGCGTACCGTGCACGATCGGGAAGATCACATCCAGCTGTGACAGCGGCTGCGCCTGCTGGCGAGTAATCAGTTGCTGTGAAGCACTGCCCGGCACCAGCGCGACGTTTTCGCCGGAGCGGTTCAGAGCAATCAGCGCCGGGTTATCGGCATTCAGCAGGAAGCCGGAAGCATCATTCAGATGCCATTCACCCTGTTTATCGATGCCCAGCAGCACCACCTCGTATTTGCTCTTATCGATGGCTTCGAGGATGTTTTTCGCTGATTGTAACGACACTTCATGCTCGGCCGATTTACCACCAAACACGATTCCTACACGTTGTTTTGCCATTGGTCTTGATCCGATTGCGGTATAGCGAGTGGGTAAGATAGCACGGTGATAAAAGGCATCAACAGGCAGCAATTTGTCCCCACTAACTCGCTATACGCTACGGACTGATTGAAATCTTCAATGGCTTATAATACTGCGGATCAAAGGTTGTAACTGGCAAAGCGACTTTGGTGCTATTGCCGCGAACTTCCGTGACTTCCACGATACGAATATTGCTGGCCTTTTCCACCGCCTCACAATCAAATTCTGTTGCGGCATCTATTGAGCGAGTTGCATCACTGTCACCAAAAGGCGCCACATTTAATGTGCCTTTTTCGAGAACATTTCCCGTTTTGTCATTGAGCTCAATATTCACTTCCAGTGGGCCAAATTCTCCAGCCCCTCCATTATCTAGCCTGAATACCAGTGAACAGACGCCTTGAACCCACACGCTATCGGTATTGCGAATACTGATATAGCGATGCTCTTCGGCAAGACTGGTCGTCTGCCAGCCCAGTACGAATAGCAGCGTTGCCCAAACAGGCTTCTTTGACCGTTTCATGTTCTTACCTATTTTTCCTGAGCAATAGCCTGAGGGGATGCATTAATCTTTTTGCAGCTATCCAACCAGCCTGCGGTATCAATCTTGCCGTTCTCCAGATACTTCTGCTGATTCTGCCAATGGGTTGCGAGGAAAGGCTTTAGTCCTGAAAGACGTTTGTTTAAGGTGAGCATTTGATCAAATACCGTGACTTCGTGTTGCAGACCGTCTTTTCCATAAAGAGTAGCCGCATCGACGAGGCTACTGGCGTAATATCCAGTGAGCTGTTGTAGTCGGTCAGATTGCTCGCCCAGCTTGGTTTTGCGGATGGCGCAATTGGCATCGCTGGCGTCTTTGTTTTTGCACAGCAGTTCGTAGTTATGGTTTAGGAAATCGAGGAAGCGGCCATCATCCTGTAGCTTGGTGCAGAGGAAAGAGCCTAAATTCAGGCTGGCACGGATAGACTGATCCCGCTCTTCCTGTTGTTTTTGATTGCTGGCGCGTAGCTGATTTTCCAGGTCTTTTAATTTCTGTTTTAACGCCGCGTCGTCAACATTCGACGCAAGGCTGCCCAGCGCTTTCACTGTGTCTTTAGCTTCATCGTCTTTCTTATTGTTAGCCTGATTTTCCGCGCCAAGGGTTTCCCAGCTTTTTTCCAGCAGCTTAACTTTATCTGGTGAGGTGATGGTAGGCGCCACCAGAACCAGACGCATACCGGTCGTTTTGCTGATGGAAGGCGTCGCCTGATCGTAGTAATTCACTTCTTTACGGGTGGCGCTGCGAATTTCTGTCGGCCCTGAGAGGAAGTTTCCGCCCCGCACCACGAAGCCCCCGGCCTGGCCATGCAGGCGATTGAGCTTGTTGAGATAAAACGGATTGAACATCATCTCTGACACGTTGCCCAACATGTCATATAAACCCAGCGGATTGGGCTGCAATAATCCAATGAGCTGTGCTCTGCCATTCGAAGACTGCGCACCGGAATACCACTCATAGTTCTTCATGTCGTCCATCGGGTAGTGCTGATCGCGGAATTCGGCGCTATTCACTTTCAGGCCACCGCGTGCCGCAAACTCCCACTCAACTTCAGTTGGCAGACGCAAGAATCCGGCATCACCATCCTCTTGGGGTAGCTTATCCATCGCATGAGTACGCAACCACTGATTATATTTATCGGCGGTACTGACGGCATCGAACCAACTGATTCCCGTGACGGGTAAACTGAGTTTGCGTGAAGGGGTAGGGCAAGTGCCTTCTGTTAACGCCTGATATTGCAACGTCGTCAGTTCATATTTCGCCATCAGGTAATAGCGGCCTTTCGCTTTCTTCTCCGTGAAGCTACCAGCAATGAAGGTGGGATAGCTGTGTTCAATCACGCCCCAATCACCACTGTCCTGGCCGAGGGTAATCGGCAGGTCATCAAGCGGACCCGCCATCGGAATTTCTACCCGACGGAACACCATCGAGCCTTCGCAGGGCATCGGCAAGACGATATCTTCGCCATCCGGTTTGGGATTCCAGGTATTTTCTGTCCACGGCTCTGCCAGAGCAGAAGAGACATTGGCGAGCAGGCCAAAAACTAACCAGTACGGCAGTGAAGCAGGCGTTAAGGTCACGAAAAGTCTCCGCTAATCATCAATGAATTAAATAATCACACTTCGCGCAGGCTTTGCGCAGGTTCTATGTTAATGGCCCTATAAGCCCCAATACTGGCAACCACCAGCGCGACGACCACGGTCATCAGCATGGCCAGCAAGCTATGGGTCAGGGTTATTTTGCACAGCATCTGGTCAGTCGCCTGGCTGCCGGCTAATGCACGGTTAAATATCTGGCTGGCGATTAGATAGATGCCGTAGCCGCCTATATAAGCCAGCAGGCTAAGTAGGCAACCCTGCACAATGACATAGCCGCCGACAGCCGGGCCGGTGAAGCCCAGAAGCCGTAGTACGGCAATGTGTTTGCGTTTGCGATCGACGTTGGCGATAAACGATCCGACGAGAGAGGCAATACAGCCAATCAGCGCGGTGCCGGCAATAATATTAAAAATCAGCCCCAGCACCCGGTTGATGCTTTTGACATTTTCAATATCGGCCAGTCGGCTGGAGGTTTCGATGCGTTGCGCGCGCAGATCGCGCTCCAGACCGGCAACATGGTCAATGCTTTTGGCATATAACCGGGCGCGCGCATAGCGGGGAGGTTTGGCACTCAATGGCTGCCCACTAGTGGCACCGAGAGCCGGGGTGGCATAACCGTCTCTAAAATTTTCCAGCAGCAGGAGTAAGGAAGATTGTGTGAAGAAAGCCGCCCGATTGAAATAAGTGGCAGGCAAGATGCCAGCGACCACCAGGCTTTTACGACCCCATTCCTGGCGACCATCGAGCTGGCGGCTGACGCGTAGCGTCACGGTATCACCATCTTTAGCCGCCAATTTACGTGCGGCTTCCTGGGTCAACACCACCTCATTTTCCTGCTGAATCTTCAGATTGCCCAACAGCGGATCGCCGACATCAGTCGGGATCACTTCGGCATTTTCGATGAAATGGCTGCTGTCTACTTGCAGATCGGCAAGGGTGTTAAGCGAACGCGTCTGCCCAATGGCAAAGCCCACGTCGGGGCGTTGGCGCAGCTGTGCTATCCACTCTGGATCATAATTGCCGCTGCTTAACATCCTGATTTCAAGGTTGCGGGGATCGTTGGCGAGCTCATCTTGTAATTGGCTGACGATGCCAAAGCGCAAGCCGAATAGCAGCAGGAGTGGAGCGATCACCGCCACCAGAGATGAAGCAATACAAAAAGAGATGATGCGATCGTGCCACAGATCCTTGAGTGCCAGGCGTCCCAGCAGCAGGGTACGGTTAAAGGACAAAGTGGGTTCCTCGCTGGGCTTGTTCATCTGACAAATCAGATGCACCTGAACCAGGATGTGCAATCAAACAGGGCAATTTGAAACGTTGCACCAGTGGCCAGTCGTGGCAAACCACCAGTGCCATCATGTTTTCCTGAGCAACCAAATCAATAAACAGGCTAAACAGTTGCTGCGCATTATGTGGATCGAGTGCGGCGGTGGGTTCATCGGCCAGCACCAATGCGGGGCGATGTAAAATGGCGCGGGCAAATGCGGTTCGCTGTCTTTCACCAAAGGACAATTGCGCCGGGTACTTATCCAATAGAGGGCCCAGTTTTAGCGCATCAATCACTCTGCTCAGCATGGCCATATCCGGCGTCATGCCAAGCAGCTGGCACGGCAGTGTTATGTTGTCCTGCACGCTCAGGAAAGGAAGTAGGCCGCCATTTTGCAGCACAAAACCGAGATGGCGTGCGCGTATCTCCGCCAGTTTCGCTTGCTGATTTTGAGCAAGCAGAGAGGCAACATCCAGCAACGTTTCACCTTGCAGCGTAAAGCGTCCCACGCTGGCAGGGCGAAGCACTAAGCCAATTGCTTCAAGCAGCGTGCTTTTGCCGCAACCACTTTCACCGGTTACCGCCACCACCTGGCCTGGCCGCAGGCTCAGCTGCGGCAGGTAAACAGGATGAGCGCTCTCGCCCTCGCCACGGACAACACACAAGTCGTCTATGTCTAACATCAGGGCATCATTTCCAGTGGCACCGGGTAGACACGATCGCGCGGATCGCTTCCTTTGGCGAGCTCAACCCAGCGATCGACGTCCGCATTGTATTTCTGGTAATAACGCAGCTTGGTCGACAACGTGCGAATGAATTTCTCTTGTGACAAACCATCCCAGCTTTTCCATGTCTCTTCATCGAGATTCAGGACGTCGCTTTTGTACGGGAGATCAGCAAGATACTCCCCTAATACACCAAGATCGTTGATTTTGGCGTTGTCCTGTTGCTTCAGCTGGTTAGGGTCGGCCCCCATGGTGGCGGCAACGGTGCGCAGGCGTTCAAACATCTTGTTGGGTGAGATCATACCTTCGTTGGCCGCTTGCAGGATCTGGCTGACGACATCGCTTAAATCGCTCAATTGCCCTTTGGTCAGCAGCACACGCACGTCGGTGGTCGGGATATTTTGCTTAATGAGATCGCGGTCGCTGATCCAGGCCGTGAACACCAGTGGTGCCTGAGTGTCATTTTTTTTACCCAGCCAGGCCAACTGCATGGCGTGGCCAATTAGCGCGGTATCTTCCAGCAATTTATCTTCTGGCGTTGGCTTCTTACCCTCATCTTTCGAATAGAGTGCGCTGCCGATAGCCGCATCACCCATGTAGGCCGCTTTGACCTGTTCGGTTATCGCGCCTGCCAGCGTATCCACCTGTTGCCCAAAGGTTTTCAAGTTACCGGCATCAACGGACTGGTAAAGATTGGACTGCGTACTGTCGAAATTGGAGAGATCCCGGTACTGGCCTTCTGCTTTCGCATGATCCTCTTTGCCCGAAGGCGTTTTGAGATGCAGGGTATAAATCGCAATCCCTTTGTTACCTGCCTCCAGTCGCAGCTGTTTGGCATCAAGCCCCGTGGCAGAAAGTTTGTTGCTGCCATCAATGGCGCCGGCATCGGTAATTAAGACGATGTAACGCGCACCGAATGGACTCCAGTCGATATTATCAATCGCTGACATGACACCGGAGTAAGCATCTTCGTCGTATAACGAGCTAGAGACTTTGGCCTCTTTCAGACCCGCAACTTTCTTGAGGAAATCCTCTCCATCCTTAACCTGGTTAGGATCGGCGAAGATTTTCGAGGTGAACTCCAGACCCGGCACCGCTTTGGTACTGGATCGGAAGGAAACCAGACCAAATTTCACCTGGTCTTGCAGATGTTCCTGCTTAATCTTGTCATAAATTTTGTTGACCGCCTCTTTGGTGCGATCGATATACGGGCCCATTGAAATGGTCGAGTCGATAACAAAAACCACCGAAGCATTGAAGCCTTTCAGCTGCTTAACATCATCGGCCGATTTCTCATTAGGATCCGCCTTGCTCACCGATGCGACGTTCAGTAAGCGAGTATAAAAGCCGCTCTCCGTCATCACCTCTTCACCGCTGAGGATCGGCAACAGATAGAACTGCTTTTGAAGATCGACAAAATATTCCGGTTCTTGTGCCAGCACGCCATCTGCATGGCCATCGCGTTTTAGGTGAGCGCGCAGCGGTGCAACGACCGAGACCGGGTCGGGTGCGTTAAGAATATCATCAAGGCTTTTTTTGTCTTTGAAGAACACTAATCGGTCACGGTTCGCCGGGTTGGTAAACGCCAATGTCAGCTGCATCTTCCAGTCAACGGTGCAGGACTGCGGGAGCCAGCCAATGGTTTTGCCATAGCTATCCGGTCCTACTTTGACCCAGCTTTTCCCATTCACATCCGCTTTTTGATAAACATAAAAGCTGCTAAAGGCGGGTTGCAAGGGACCTTTATCATCGCCCGCTTCGGTGCCCAGTTTGCAGCCTGGTGTAGTCAACACGCGTTGGAATAACGTTTTCTTCCCTTCTTGCAACAGGGGCTTATCTCCCTCCGCAGCAAGAGCCTGACTGGCCAAGAGCAGACCACATAGCGGTAATAAGAGCCGAAGCAGATGCTTTGTCATCATTTTCTCAACTCCGCCAGGCGTTGTTTCGCTTTCTGGTTTTCGGGATCGGTTTGCAGCACGGTGTCGTACCAGTAAGCGGCGGTATCTGCGTCTGGGGTTTTGAAGCACTCGCTGGATTTGTGATCCTGTGGATCATATTCGCCGGCATAAGCGAGAGCGATTTTGGTATCACCTGCCTGAGCACTGTGCGCGTAAAGGCGTTGAGCCACGCCGCATTTCTTCGCGTCTTTGGCCGCCTGAATGATGGTCAGCAACTTGTCACTATCGAGTTTCTGTTGCACGCAGTTCTGCACAAAATCGAGCTCATTCTGGCTCGCCAGGTTTGCAGGCGAACACTCGCTGGCACTGGTCTGGGCATTCGCCGTCGTTGCCTGAGGTTCTGGCTGCTTCTCAGCGGCTGGCGGGGTGGCATTGCCTCGGCCCATAAACCACCAGAGCGCACCGGCGGCGATCAGTAGCACCAAAAGGATGGCAACGATGATCGGTACTAAAGAGTTGTTGCGTTTGGGACGCGACGTGGTGGGGGCATGAATCGGTTCTGGGGGCGCGGGTTCAGGTTCAGTAACCACAGCAGGTTCAGGTGTAGCAGTCGGGGCGTCCACCACACTGCTACCGCCGTAATGGGCAGTCTGGCCGCGTGCATCAGATGAAAATAGTGCATCGCGCACCAGTTGCAGGGTGGTGCTACGGGATTCACCGGGGGCTAACTGGCCCTGAATTTGTACCTGACTGGCGCTCGCCAGCAAAGGATCAAGTAAGTCCGGGCCAATACGGAAAGCGCTGCCCTTTTCGAATGGATAACCACCCGTGACGGTAAACATGTGCGGTGCTGGGCTCCAGCTGCCGTTGGGCTGCAAATAGTTCTGCTCGTTGTTGCACAGCGTAAAGTTGAGAGTTGGCAGCAGGGCATCCTGACCACGCAGGCGAACCATCAATTGCGCGTAGCCCGGTTCCGCAGGGTCGCAGGGGAAAATTTTAGCTAGCATGGCAAATTCTCTTGTTTCATTTGACCGATGATCTGGCCAAGTTGCTGGTTTTGTTCAATGGAGATATCGCGAGTGGCACTGTGGCCGGCATTATCCAGGGTGATACTCATCAGTGCCGATAGCCAGTCGCCCATATAGGCAACACCCGGCTGCGGGGCAACAGCCGCCAGTTGCGGCAGTTCATCGCTGGCAAGAGAGACCTGGCGGGCAAAGACTTTTTTCTTCTCGCCGACATAGCTATTGGGGATTTGCGCTTCAGGCAGTGCGAGGTAGCCAAACCAGGCAATAAAGTCACGTATCGTCAGTTGTGCACGCTGTGTTTGGCGCGCCAGTAGCTGCTGGCGGAGCGTTCCCGCCTGCTCCTGACCGGCCAGTGCGTGTTTGAGCTTGCCTTCCAGATCCAGACGCGTGGCAGCGGTCACTAATTCTTCACACAACTGATTGATCGTCTCAGGGTTGATCGCCAGTTGTTGCCAGTAAGCAGTTTGCTGTGATAACTCCCTCAGATGGGCTACCCAGGCTTTAAATGCCTCATGGGCGAATTCGTCGTCCCGACCAATGCGTTCCGCTACAGGCGCAACGGCGGCGGGCGACTCCTCAATCGTGGCATCACCAAAGGGATTACTGGCAAAGGGATTGCTGCCAAAAGGATTGTTCGAAAAAGCATTCTGCGGGCGTGATTCAGCCCCTGTTTGCGGCTCTTGTTCCTGATCGCGAATACTCAGATAGATATTATGAAGTTCATGGGACGGCAGATCTAAACGGCTAACCAGCTCTCCTAAATTCTGAGGGCTGGCGGATAGGCCTTGCCACAGATCTTTGGCAATGGCTTGTTTTTTACTGAGCTGGCCGTCGCCATCATGCTGGTACCAGCGACCGAGGCGTTTTTCCGCCGTTTCGATGCGACACTGCTTTAACTGCTCACGCAGGCGTTCCAGTTTGAACTCAAGATGGGCCACGCCACGTAGCGCTCCGGTCAAACGAGAGATTCCGCCATCATTGAGCTTAAGCATCTCTTGCCATGCTTCGTTAGGCGCGGCAACGTGAAGATGCACATTATTACGGGTGACAAAGGCACGGCCCATGGTATCGATCACATCACGATAACGCTCAGTGATCGCCACTTCTTTAAGAGTTTCTTGTCCAGGCATAGTGTCGAGCATCAGGAACGGCGTATCCATGCCGGGTTTACGCACCAGGAAACAGTTATCAAAGGGCTTGCCAGGCGACCACTCTTTTAACCAGTCATATTGAGCAAAACGCTCCAGCAGCGTCATATGCATCATGCCTTCCCAGGCTTCGTTTAACTGAATCTCTGTTTTCTTAAGATTGTCATTGATGCGCATATCACACATGGTAATCGCCCAGAAGAGACCGGCTTTGCTCTTGCCACGTTCTTCGGCGGTTTTGCCCTGTGTCTTCTCTACCCAACGCGTGAGAACCGGACCGACATCGGACACGTCACTCTGTTTAAACGAGCTGGCGCACACCACCAGTGCATTCATCTCCTGGTTGTCGGTGTAACGCTCAAAGAGATAGGCGACTTTGCCACGCAGCAAAAGTTGCGATACCGGATTCTGACCAGCCTGAGCCGCATCTTTTAAGGCGAGAAGTTTGAGACGGCCGCGATAGCCGGGGAAGTCGAGTAAATCGACCTGCTCCATCACGCTGTTTGGGGTGACTTCCGCCAGTGGGAAGATGAGTTCAGAAGTCAGTGCTGCGAGTTCTGCTTGTGACAAATGCGCGCTGCCGGTTTGTTTACTTTCGTTCCAGAAACGTATTTCAACCTGGCGATCCTGGCTTGAACCAAGACGATTCAAACTGTCGACATTCATAATGCTGCCGTTGCTGTGATCAATCAGCGTTTCTAACGGAGCGAACACCATTTTTGCGTGGTTGAGTTTTGTCAGCACATGGGCCAATGAACGGTATGTCTCCGTGAGCTCTGGCTGCTCCCCCCACAGTAGAGAAAAGAGGTCTGCGCGCTCGTGCGGGTTGAGCGCAGGTGCAATCTTCAGCACCTGCGGCCACCAGGCGTGTTCAAGCTTTTCTACCGACTTTTTGAAGGATGCATTGAGATAATCCCACAGCGCAACCACGTCCTCACTGCTGACGCCATTGTTGACATCAGACTGGACAGCACGCTGCAAGAAAGGACGCAGGGATGCTTCAATGCGGTTTTCATCGAGCTGGTAATTGAGATGCTCATGGTTAAAGTCATTAAACCAGGTGTTAGCGAGGATCTTTGCCAGATCAATTTCACTGAACAGGCGTAAAGGAATTGGAAAACCCTGTGGCGCTTCGGGCGCATGTCGGGTAAAGCGCGTCACCAGACCGGTCGCCTCTTTACCGCCGCCGACCGGGTTAACCTCCTTAATAAAATCCACCACTCGGGTGCCATAACGTGCTTCCAGCTCGCCATTGCTGCCTGCCGCTAACGCCGAGATAAGGTAGGACTTACCCGCTTGCGAGATGCCAAAGAAGCCCACGGTCATTGGCGTGGTTGAGACCTGAGAAAGACTGTTTGCCAAATTACGGGTGCGCAGCAGACTCAGGTTAAGCTGGTCGGCCTCGTTATCCAGGCGGCGAGAACCGCTGCGCACATCTTTCACCCAACCCAGCGCATCCAGGCTGCCCTGAGCGATAGCCGCCCAACCTTGTTGCAGTGTCGTTTGTTCGTTGTTCATTATTTTTTTACACTCCCGCTATCGAGCCAATGACGGCTATCAATCAGACCCGTGTCGGGCATGGTATTGAGCTCCAGCTCTACATCATTCTTACCAAAGGATTTATCGGTATTGCTGCTCACCTCAGCGATGGTCAGACGATCGCTAATGAGCCCCAATTTGCGCGCCGCTTTACCTTTATCAATGGTCAGCCGGACCTTGAGGTACGGGGAACCGCTGTCTGAGGAGGTCGCTTTTGAGAATTTCTCACGTCCTGACTCACTGAAACGCAGCGTGTAAAGAGGTGAAGCAGACCAACGCTCCGCATCCAGTTGGCGGTAACCTAGGCGCAGGTCACCACGCATCACGATGCTAGCGGTTGTGGCGTCTCCATCCTCATTAATTAACACCGGCAGGATGATCTGCCCCTCTTCCGATTTGATATGGCGATAGATAATGTCCGCATCGTGAATCAGGCTATCCATATCAATGGTGCCGATATGGCGGATGGTGGAATAAGGCTTCAATGCAGCGATGCGGAAATGGAAATTAGGAATGCTATGGTTTGCGCACAGCTGTGACAGCATCGCGCCAACCGATGCGGTACTTTTGGGATCGTGAATATGGCCGTTTTTGTGGAATGGATACCAGGTTCCGGTCTGGTAGCCATGCAGCGCCAGAATGCGTCCCGGCGGTAACGGCAGATTGCGGCGAATAATGGCCTGGATGCCCGGTAGCTGCGACGGACGTCCCGTGAGCAGCAGGAGATCGCAGTGATAGCAGGATAAAACTTCGCATAGTGCGGTCAGCACTTTATCGATGTTGAACTTACCTGAGCACACATCGTTGTGCATTTTCGCCAGCGCAATGTTGAGGCTGATGTCAGCCAGCTTGAAGCCCTCTGAGCCTCCCGCCTTTTTGACTTCACGCACCACAAAGTTTTCAACTTCGTCACTGATACTGCCTGCTGGCAGTAACTCACTGACACGCTGATTGATCAGCAGATGGGTGTTTTCATTCTGAGGATCGTATTGCTCATAGCGAGCCAGTATGTGTAGTGCTAACGGCACAAACAGCTGCAGACTCAGTTGCTGGCGCAACACGGATTCCGCGGCACTGATATTTTGTGAACCGCATAGCTGAGACATCAATGTTTCGACCGAGCGAACACCGGTTTCACGCAGCGACAGCTCAAAAGCTGGGAGTACGTAAGACTGAATGACATCAAGCAGAATGTCATCCCCAGCGATTTTGAAGCTGTCGCGGAAACGCTGCTGAGGAATGATATGCACGTTTGCGCCACCGCCGGACACGCCATTACGATCCAAACGATAATCGGTGATGACCAGATCGGTTGTGCCGCCACCAATATCAATCGACGCAATGGTGAGTGTCTCGCGATCCTGACGATCTGGACGTCCTAGCGTATTGAAAAACACCTCAGGATGGCCGGCGAAGTTCTGATTGATCTCCGTGTAGAGATAAACCAGCTGAGCGCAGGACGCTTCATCCCACTCAACGCGGATTTTAGGCAGCGGGATCTTGATGTTGCTTTTGTTTTGCTCAACTTGCTCATCTTCATAAGGATCATTCTCACCCGTGTGCCAGCGCAGAGATTTCCACACTAAGCCCACCGCCTGACGCATTCTGCTATCAAGAATGCAGCGTTCTGCCATCGGCATACCTGGTGGAACCGTCAGAATGATATGACGAAGCTGACGAGGAAGACCGGCATGGCCTTCACGAATACGCTGCTCGGGGCTGTTGATCTGGCTGATGGCCTGAGTCAGCACCTCCGCTAACATGAAAGTCATCAGAGAACTGCGTGAGTAGCGTGGAGTAAAGACTGGAATGCGATCCATCTCATCTTCAATGGTGTGGAGCGCCTCGCCTTTCTCATCAATCAGATTCGCAAACGGAGCGGCAGTGGCAAGCGGGTTGCTCTCCTGCGCTGAGCTGTTATTAAAACGCCAGCCCTGCCCATAAAACTTCTCGTCCCACAGATAACGTTTTGGGCTGGACAAGCCGGTAGAGCCCTCACTTCCACGACGGCGTGAGGCTAAACGGTTGGCTTCTCCGCCAACACGGGCGATGGTCGGCCACTGAAACGCGTCATGACGGCCGCTACGCACCGAGTAGAGATCTTTGCCAAAAAACGCCTGCGCAAATTCGACCTTACTTTCAAAGGGCTCGGTATAAATATGTTCAGGCGTGCTGAGATCGCGAAGTTTAAGCACATAGTTGTGCATCAGGCCCGATCCTGATTGGCCGTGATCTTCAATCAAGATGCCGCAGGTACGTGAATTACCTACATCAAGGATCAGATCGACAGGGATCGGTTTGATGGCGTTCACCTCCCGATTGGCAATCACCTTTACCTGCGGTATGGCAATGACAGGTTCGGTTTCGGTCTGCAAACCTTCCAGCGGAACGGCCATCAAGGACAGCAGGTTGAGATAGTGCGCCAGCGGATATTGCTGGGCAATTTCATCCTCACGTTCGTCAATATCTCTGCCCTTGCTGGCTTCTTTAAACACATCAACCAGCCAATCTTTGACCCAATCCTGGGTTAAATACCAGTTGAGTGCGTAAGTGGCGGTGGCCACCGCAAAGGTCGCGCCAGCATTCACATCCTCATGATTGGGGCTGAGGTCAGCGGCTGACTGTTGTTTGGCCATGATGCGGGTATCAATCGCTACTGTCATACGGTGGCTATGGCCATCCATATCAGGCTCTGGCAGCTTAACGATGCGAAAACGCGCCCAATTCAGAGGGCCTTCCTGATAAATATTGGGCAGGCTGAAACGGAACAGCGGGAGCGGCAACCAAACGCTGTCCAGCATTTTAAGGCTCTGCTCAACGGGAATATCGTATTGGCTTTTAGCCTTCTCAATGTTGTCAGGCGTCGGCTGATAGAAGTAGTAATCGCGCGGCTCGTTATAAATCAAACGCGTGAGAACGCCATTGGCGAGTTTAACAAATTCCCCAGTTGGCTGACGTTTAGGGCTTAGACCGAAATCCATAAACTGAATTCCGGAGTCGCCGACCAGCGTGATCTGGCGATCAAAAGAAATAATCTCAGGTAACATAAGTTATTCGTCCCTGTTTAAGAATGAGGTTGCAGCATACGAATAGGGAAGGTCTTATCCCCATCATTGCTACCGACACAGTCGGTGTGACCAGAAGCGGGGGATTTGCACGCTATGGTCGGGCCGATAAAGTTTGAGTCATCGCTACATTTCATCTGCTCAGGATTGGTAATGCTGAGCGCGCCTTTTTGCACACTCCCTGAAGCCGGACCGGTGCAGACTACGCCATTGGACTGGCGAACACTGACGGTCCCTTTGCCCTGATCAAAGTTGTATTGCAACTGGAGAGGCTTGCCGGTGAATTTGTCCTGGATGCCGCCGTTGACCCGCCATTTCCCATTAAGAAACTGCGCTGGACCATCAGGTAACGCGGTGGGCAGTGTCAGCGGATCGCCCTGTGCGGCCTTGACCGGTGGGAGGGGATCAGTGGTTACCGCAGGGTTTTTCGATTCACTATTGGGTGCCTCTGGCACGCTTGCTGCCGTGGTGTCCGCTGCGGGTTCAGTTGCAGGCATCTCAGGGTTGGCTGGCGCTTCTGGCTGCGTTTTGGCGGCTTCCGCTGGCGTCGCGGTTTCATTCGCCGTTGGCTCTTTTTCAATCTGCGAGCCTGTACCATCCAGAGCCGGAGGTGCCTCAGCAGAACCTGTTATGGGCGCCTTGTTGGTCGCGTTGGCTTGAACACTTTTCACAGGGATATTAACGGATGAGTCGTTAGAAGGATTGGCCTCAACTCCTCTATTCCCTGTATCGCTAACAGGAAGGCTGTGATGACTATCACCAGATAGTTTGGGCAAACCGGGTAGTGAAAGTGAGGGAACACAGCCACGCAACAATCCCAGAATCAGCGCAAGAGAGAGCAGGGCGACTAACAGCCATGGTAACCAGCGCCAACTCCATCTCCTGCGTTGGGTGTGTGTCACTGTTTCAATGGTGTGGGTCGCCGTTGACAGCGGTTGTGCTAAAGGTTGGTTGATGGATGGTGTGACCGGAGCCATGTGCGTTTGCACTGGCGCAGGCACTGAGCCGGGCTGCAACCAGTGCATCGGGTTGCGCTGCTCGCCAGTGGGATGAACAAATCCCCAGAACGTGATCACCAACGTCCCATTCACCAAATAAAGAAACTCATCATCTGGAAAGCTAACCGCCGATGTTAATAACTGCGCAAATACCCGCCGGTCGCCGCCCGCGTGACTGCTTTCGGTATTCAACATCTTTTCACTTAATGCCTGGACTGCCATCTGGAATTCGGTGAATTGCTGACGCGCCGAAGCGCGTTCGCTTTCCGTGGCGCCACTCCAGGGAATGACATCACCGGAAAAACTGCTGTACCAGTCAGTGCGATCGCCGCCCTGCTCATTTTGTGGAACGGCAAGATGCCGGGCCAAATCGCGCCCAGCATCAAGGCGGTAGATGGCCTCTCGCAATTGAAAAGCCATTTTAAATACGGGGTAGCCGGTTTCACCCAGCGCTTTGAATGAAGAGTTGTTCCCGGTACGTAACAGTGGTCCCTGAATCGAATTTCGCATTGTCTAAACCTTTTAGGGCTGCTAATTAACGCAAGTCACATGGCGGTGATTAATTTTTGCTGGCACCCGGCGTCCATTCAAAGTTCCAGCCGTAATGCTTAGCCAATGACTCACGATCGGGGAAGAAGCTGTTGAGCCGCTCAACATGGAGGTCACCCTCAACGTTCTTTAAACGTGCAATTGCTGCCACTTCATGACGTTCATCCCCATTCACTAAGGTGGAGGTGATCGGCGGCTGGTTTGGAACAGAGAGGGTGATAGTGGCATCAAGCCCCTGCCAGTTATTCGCGCCACCATAGATGAAGCTGTAAATCAGCACTTCATCAATCTCCTGCCATTGGCTGCCGTTGATGAAGAGCCATTCGCCATCTTGATTTCCGCCGTCGCGCAGATCTTTTTGCAATAGCATGAAAGGCGGTTTGTCGTAGTCACCCAGGAATTTACTGAGTGCTTCAACGCCACCGTTTTTGCCATTTTTCAATCGAACGAAGGCGGCAACATCCAGATCTACTGGCTGTTTATTTGGGCCCTGATGCCAGGTTAAATTGACTTTGATTCGGCCAAAGTCCTTGGTTTTAGCAAGATTAACGCTGGGATTTTCCGGCGTTAACTGGGTCTTTTTCAGCGAGGTATCGGTCACTGCAGCAGGCATTTCGCGTTGCGCGGGGAGGGCGGCTGATGAACGGTTGTGATACCACCACCATACGAGGGCCAGCAGAAGCAATAACAGCAGCAAGAGCAACCATGGCAGTAATTTTCGCCTTTGTGGCGCAGGTGTTATCTCTGCTGGCGTTTGTTGAACTGGAATGGCCCAGTTGATTAACACCGGTTCACCCCCAACGCCATAGCACGCCAAAGCCTGAGAATGAGTGAGCAAGGTTTGCAGTGCATGGGCCGGATGAGTTTCTCCGCGCGCGGTCAGCTGTTCAATCAAGCTGGCAACCGTATCTTGGTATTCCTGCCGCTTAGACTGAATCTGGGCTTGTTCAGCGTCGCTCAGCGCTGACAACGGCGTAGCGAGACCCTGCCGCGCGGTCCACCACTCCAGATTCCCTTCTGCGCTGCGACGCGCTGTTGCATACAACAGCGCGAGAGCAGGGGGAAGATAACGGTGGATAATGGCGACCGTTTCCTCGTAGGTGGTGAGCGTTGCCTCATCAATTGGCGCTGATCTAGTTAGTCGTTGCATAGCCCCAGATTCGTTTTGGTTTTATTAGCTGTAAATGCCGATTGGCTATGGGGCGAGAAAACAATCCCGCCACTCAGGTGACGGTTTATTGAATTGAGTTAGCCTGCTCTAGCACTTTAATCCTGCTTTTGGCGGCAGCGATTTTCTGCTCAATGTCGGCAACGTCGCTGGCACTGCTCGCTTGCTGGGACTGTTGCTGCAGCTTCACCAGTTGATTGATTTCTTGCTGGCGCTGCTGACTTTTGGATTTGCCGGATTTAAGCTTTTTCAATGTCTGTGCCAGATCAGAACGTGCTGCTTTTAATCGCGTTTGCTCATCTGCCAGCTTCTGACTGGATGCTTGTTCCCTGGTTTGGGTATCAGCGAGGTTTTGTTGTGCAATTTTATTGTCACGCTGGCTTTGCAGAACATGGCGCTCTTGATCGTCGACTTTTTGTCTGTAACCACCCGAGGAGGTGCAACTCAATTTGGTAAGAAAGCTCGGGTCTTGAGCATGCAAATCACAGTCTTGAGGAGAGGTGGCACATCCAGCAAGGAGTAGTGAAGCGAGTAAAACGTAAATTCTCATGAAGGCGTCCATGTATTCAGAAAGCTGAACAAAATGTCGTACACAGCGAATAGTGCTAAACAGGGCCGATAATAGTATCGGCCCGTCATTATCAACCCAGTGAAATAGCCTGGCGTTGGCTGTATAAACCATCCGTCTCAGATTCCAGCACGGTAATCTGATTATTGAGTTCGTTATACTCGGTCTTAAGTTTGGTCAGTTGGGCTTTGTCTTTGGTATTGCTGGTGGTCTGGCCACTGATAGCGACTTTATAACCATCGCTCTTCTCTTTCATAACTTTAATTTTGTCTTTCATCACGCTGACGTTTGCGTCAATCTGGGCCAGTTCTTTTTTGGCACCGGCTTTATCAAAGCCAGCTTTGTCTTTCTGCACGCTAATTTTGGTCAGTGTTGCACTGTTGTCATGGATTACCGCTTTCATGGCTGCGGTTGTTTTCGCTATATCTGCGGTATCTTTGTTGATGTCTTTGTCCATTGCTTGCAAGCGGTCAGCAGTGGTGGCGTAATCTTTTTTCAGACTATCAAGGTAGTAGTTTGCCGCTACACCGGCAGCACATCCGGCAGCACCGCCAACAGCAGCGCCCACGAGGGCTTTTTTACCATTTCCAGCCAGAGCACCGGTCAAAGCACCCAAGCCTGCACCTGCCAGAGCCCCTACACCACAACCCTGCGCAGCTGAGCTGCTAAATAATTGGGATTGTTCACCACTGGTCAGACGCGGATCAGGTTTGGTGCCTGACAAAAGGGAGCTACCGGTATTAGCACAGCCACCAAGCAGCAGGGTGAGAGAGACAAGCAGACAGGATGTGCTGCGTTTAAACGTATTCGCCATTATTTTATCCTTAAAATATCGAATGGATCAGAGCGAAAAAAGTGTGCTGTCCATCGACACTATTGCTGTTATTGATTTAACGTTTGACTGGTTATTGCTTCCCAGCATAAGTCTTATTAAAAAACTACTACTATAAATAGCAGTAGATCGTTGAACCTGTTCTTACCTTTAAATCTTAAAAGCAGGTGTGAAAGTCTCAGGTCTTAACGACGCTTAATAGACATCGGCAGACCAAATCAAATATTTAGTGCTGAAGAGTAAAATTTATGGGTATAGAACGAAAATTCACCCAACAGGACCGTCTTTCATCACGCAATCCTAAGTTCAATGTGGAACTCTTTGAAGCGTTGAGTGCCACATCCATTATTCCGCGCCTTAAGCTATCCGATTAACCTTAATTAATAAATTACAAAACCATTAATATTGCTTAACTTTGAGCGAGGTTTTGTCCCTTCGGATGGAGTGGGATCTATCTTGCAACTGTTTTAGCGACGCCAGAATAGAGCCATACCAACGCGTTTAACCTTGCTGGCGATGTGCGCTGCTGCATAAACCTTCAATAAACAGAAGCGCAGTTGGATAGCAATTAACCGGCGCGAGGTTTACAATCGCGCCGAATTTTACCCCAAAGAGGATAACTGCATTGGACACCTGTCCCGAACGATTACAAAAGGTCCCTGCGGTAAGATAGCCTTCAACGCTGTCTTAACCGTGCGTTAAGACGGTGGATTTCCTTCCAGAATCTCCCCCTGTTTTTTTGCGTGATGCTGCTGAGTTTCAGCGGTAGCGGCACCGGCTGTAATCCATTTATTACCCCCCTGAAGTTCCGCCTGCCTGAAGCAGCGGAGTGAGGTTTATGATGGATTGGAAAATCTTTTTACTGCGCGTCACCGTCGCGCTGGTTTTGGGCGCGCTGATTGGCAGCGAGCGCCAGCTTCGCCAACGTATGACCGGTTTGCGCACTAATGCGCTGGTCAGCACTGGCGCCTGTTTATTTGTTTTGATGACGCAAAGCGTACCTGGCATCGCAACTGATGCCTCTCGCGTGGCTGCTTATGTGGTTTCTGGCATCGGCTTTCTCGGCGGCGGGGTGATCATGCGCGACGGCCTTAACGTGCGTGGCCTGAATACTGCCGCAACCCTGTGGTGCACCGCCGCCGTGGGTGTGCTGTGTAGCATGGGATTGCTGCTGGAAGCGGCGATTGGCTGCATGGTGATTCTTTGCGCCAATATTCTGCTGCGCGATTTGGCACAGGGGATTAATCGTCAGAGCCTGGTGCCTGCGGAAGAAGTGGTGCAGCACTACAAAGTGCAGATCATCTGTCTGGCGCAGGATGAAGTGCAGGTGCGCAGCCTGATGCTGCACAGCCTCGGCGGCAGCGGATTACGCCTGCAATCACTGCACAGCGAAGATATGAATCCGCCGCATCGCATGGAAGTGAATGCGGAAGTGCTGGGGAAACCGAGCATGACGGATCAGCTGGAGAGTCTGGTGGGACGGATTAGCCTGGAGAAGGGCGTGAGTTCGGTGCGGTGGCAGGTTTGCGGGTTGGAAGGGGAGTGATTGTCTGGGTTTCGACTTCGTCCCATCCACATGTTGGGAAACTTTATCATCGATGACTTGGTTTGGATGTTAAAAGAGAGTGCTGACAGATGGTGTTGGAAATATTCAATACCATCTGTTGTATTTGATGTAGATGAAGGAAACCACGATCACCCAGGATATGCTCAGGAAGGCTGCGTAATTTGGCATAAAGCGGACGAAAATGTAGATCCCTGCTACGACAGCTGCGAGGGGGATAAGATGAATATATGACTGAATAAACCATAAAAGTACTCTCTTCATTTTTTAAAATCTCGTATATAGCATTTCATTATTTCCTCTTGATAGAGCTTATCAATATTCATGATATTGAAATTTAAGTCTATTTTTGTAAGTTGACCGTTTGTTCTTTGGCATAAAGCGTTTTGTTTGAACGCTATTCAGGCCGGAGTTTTGGGTAACTATATTTCGATGATAAAGCTGATTAACGATGTTTTGCCGAATTAGCGCGCTAAACCGATAACTCTTGCCTGAGCTTGATACTGTTTAAGATTTTGCTCAATTTTTTGCACAGTTTCACCCGTTTCAATAGCTGTTGAGCTAGCTACGGAGCGGTAGATTTGTTGTTTGGTGATTTTGGCGCTGGTAACTCGACATTGCATTAACTGGTCCTCGTTGTGCTTAACATAATTGTGGAGGGTGTGAGATGGGCTTTCAAGGTGGTTTATCAGCGGATGTTTCCCGGAATATAGCCCACCCTTGAGATGGGCTCAGCAGCTTAGTCTTGGTGTCTGGCTCTTGCTCTCATTTCCTGCATGTTCATTCCGTGATGTGTACGCGGATGTCCGCACATCCAGCATGAACAGGGGCATGGCGTATGGTAAGCCTTACCGATATTGACGATAGTCGCGCCTTTAGGCCAGTTGTAAGCAGCATTATTATAATGACTGCGTTTAGCTTTGAGCCTTTTCATATGATGGCGGCGAAACGCTCGAGTTCTTGATTGCATGGGTAATCCCCGAAAAAACCGTCGGGGCAGCCACACCTTCGTGTGACCGCCGGAACGTGTATTCGGAGTGGAGGATTTTACGCATTGTTAAGCCCTCTGATTCACTGCTTTGCTGATTTATTCCAGAAAATTAAGTCCGGCTTAAACATTCCATGCCCGCCCGTGAGTTGCTGATTTCATTTCAAGCTGGGTGATTATAAAACTAGCTAAATATTATGAGAGCGGGATTAGGACGTCGCTAAGCAACTATATCAATTGAAAGATTATAAATTATTATGAGCTATTGATTGGAATGGAGAATTTGGTGGCCCCTGCTGGGTTTGAACCAGCGACCAAGCGATTATGAGTCGCCTGCTCTAACCACTGAGCTAAGGGGCCAGCGGAGCGGGGATTATAAAGTATCTCGGAGGGGTGATCCAGCGTTCGCCAATCGGTTGGTGAAAATTAGAACAATCTCTGACTCCTTGATCTCCAAGAAAAAATCCCTTTCCACCACCTAAGATCCTCCAATCAGCCCCCAACCTCAGCAGGTTTTTGAGACAAGGCCATCCTTCAACCTCATCTCAATCACCACTCAAAACTCACAAATAGCGCGAAGCCGGCTTATTCAACGAGATAAACGGCAGGATGGCGAAGCGGGCGCTCTCCATGCTCTGCCACAAGCCCACATCCTCCACCGAAGGGATGGTGATCAGCTCGCCGCTATCCAGTCCGTGCAGCGCCGCGACCACCAAATCCTCAACCTCCATCACGCTTTCTGGCGGAAGGTCATCAACCGATTTCCCTGAGCGTTCGAAGATCTCGGTACGGGTTAAGCCCGGCAGCACAGCCTGAATACGCACGCCACTCTCCGCCAGCTCACGCTGCATATTACGCGTCAGCGAGAGCACAAAGGCTTTACTGGCGTTATACGCACCATTCGCCATTTCATTCACCAGCGCCAGCACGGAAGCGATATTCACAATCGTGCCTTCGCCACGGCCGCGGAATGCTTGCGCGGCTGCATGCGCCAACTGCGTCAGCGCTACAATGTTCAATGTCAGCATGGTTTGTATCTGCGTGATATCACCCGCTACGAACTCGCCTTCGACTGCCATCCCGGCATTGTTCACCAGCATCGTAATCTGCTCATTGTCCGCAAGGGCTTGCGCCACACGCTGCAAATCTTCAGTGCGCGTCAGATCCGCCGCCAGCACACTCACTTCCACGCCGTGAGCGTCACGCAGCGATTGCGCCAGCTGGTTAAGACGTGACGCATCACGTGCCACCAGAATCAAATTGCTGCCGCGCGCGGCCAGCTGTTTTGCATAGGTTGCGCCAATTCCGCTGGATGCGCCGGTAATCAATGCCAGTTGTTGTGTCATGGTCGGTTCCTGTAAATGATGGTTGTCATATCTAATGGAACTTAATATGACGGCCATCATATTTTCCGTCAAGCTGGAATATGATGATCGTAATAATTACACTGATTGCCATAAACGATGAGCAGGATGGTGAGAGATGGAAAAGCTGAGCCACAAGGCGCGCACGCGGCAGCGCATACTGGATGAGGCAGCAGTGGTGATGCGCGAATGCGGCACCGAAGGCATTGGCGTGGCGGCGCTGATGAAGCGCGCAGGCTTAACTCACGGCGGCTTCTACGCCCACTTTGATTCGCGGGAAGCGCTGGTTGAAGCGGTGATTGCCGAGATGTTTGCCGATTCAGCGCAGCGCTTTGCCGCCATCACCCAAATCGAAGATCCAGCCGAGCGATTGACACAACTGATCGACAATTACCTCTCTGAGCATCATCGCAACACGCCGGGAGAAGGCTGCCCGATGCCTGCTCTGGTGAGTGAGATTGCCCATCTGCCGATTGAAACACGCACTCTGTTTTCACAACGTCGTGATGCGGTGCGTCAGCGACTGGCGCAGGCACTCAACGAAATGCATCATCCTCAGGCTGATGATGTCGCCGCCAGCATACTGGCCGAAATGGTCGGTGTGGTAGCGCTGGCGCGTGCCTGTCCGGATGATGAGGAAGCGCGCACTATGCTGGCGATCAGCCGTCAATCGGTGAAACAGCGCGCAGGATTGGAGAACGCATGAGCGAACACGATATTCAGGACATCATTGCACCGGGTTTGCAGGTGCTGTTTTGCGGCATCAATCCGGGCAAATCTTCGGCGCACACCGGCTTTCATTTTGCGCATCCCGGCAATCGCTTCTGGAAAGTGATCCATCAGGCCGGTTTTACCCGCGAATTGCTGAAACCAGAACAGGAGCAGCGACTGCTGGATACCGGTTGTGGCATTACCATGCTGGTTGAGCGTCCCACCATTCAGGCCAATGAACTGGCGGGTGAAGAGTTAAGGGATGGCGGGGCACGATTGCAGGATAAGATCTTACGTTATCAGCCGCGCGCACTGGCGGTGCTGGGCAAGGATGCGTTCCAGAAAGCGTTTCGACAGCGTAAAGTGGAGTGGGGCGAGCAGCCGCAAACGTTGGGGGAAACCCGTTTATGGGTGCTGCCGAATCCCAGCGGGTTGAACCGCGCGACGATTGAGGAGATGGCGGCGGCTTATCGCCAACTTCATGATTGGTTACAGAATAACGCGTGAGCGTGCTCCGCTTAACGCGGCCCTGAAGTTGTTCAATTTGCAGTTTCTGACTAAACCCAAATCTTTACGGCCAATAAAGAGAGGGAAGATGAAACGCACACTCGCGTTAGCGGCGCTGCTGGTGATGGCGCAACCAACGGCACAGGCAGAGACACTGAAAGTGTTTAGCTCCGGTGGCATGTATCCGGTAATTGAGAGCCTGAAGCAGGATTATCAGCAGCAAACCGGCAATACCCTGCAGCTGGAAGCGGCGCCATCGATGGGCGATACGCCGCAGGCCATCCCTAATCGTCTGAAACGTCAGGATAATGCCGATGTGCTGGTGATGGTCGATTACGCCATTAAACCGCTGGAGCAGGCTAAATTTGTTGATAGCAGCAGTCATCAGGTGTTGGCGCACTCCTACATCGCGATGGCGGTGAAACAGGGCATGACGCCGCCGGATATCAGCACCGTGGCGAAATTCAAACAGGTCCTCACGGAAGCATCCAGCATCGCGATATCAGACAGCGCCAGCGGCAAATATATTCAAGGCAAGATGCTGAGTAAGCTGAAGTTGGGGCCGAAGACCGCCAGCAAAGTGTCCGTGATCCCCGCTACGCCAGTGGGTGAAGCGGTGGCGCAGGGTAAAGCGGAGCTGGGCTTCCAGCAGAACAGTGAACTGCAGGCAGTGAAGGGGATTACCATCGTCGGACTGATTCCGCCAACGGTGCAGCAGGATACGCTATACGGCGCGGTGATTACGCGCAGCACACAGCAGAAGCAGGCGGCGGCGCAGTTTGTGAAGTATTTGCAGAGCGACAAAGCGCGCAAAATGATGCAGGAAAAAGGGCTGACGCCGTTTTGAAGGCAATAAAAAACCCCGGCAAGCCGGGGTTTTTTTCGTCTTAACGAGGATTAATCGTCAAGGAAGCTACGCAGTACTTCGGAGCGGCTTGGGTGACGCAGCTTGCGCAGCGCCTTGGCTTCGATCTGACGAATACGCTCACGCGTAACGTCAAACTGTTTGCCAACCTCTTCCAGCGTGTGGTCGGTGTTCATATCGATACCGAAACGCATACGCAGGACTTTCGCTTCACGCGCAGTCAGACCCGCCAGCACGTCGTGGGTGGCTGAACGCAGGCTTTCTGAGGTAGCAGAATCCAGCGGCAGCTCCAGCGTGGTGTCTTCGATAAAATCGCCCAGATGTGAATCTTCATCATCACCAATCGGCGTCTCCATTGAGATCGGCTCTTTAGCGATTTTCAGCACTTTGCGAATTTTATCTTCTGGCATCAGCATACGCTCAGCCAATTCTTCCGGCGTCGGCTCACGGCCCATCTCTTGCAGCATCTGGCGCGAAATACGGTTGAGCTTGTTAATGGTCTCAATCATATGCACCGGAATACGGATGGTACGCGCCTGGTCAGCGATAGAACGGGTGATAGCCTGACGAATCCACCAGGTCGCATAAGTTGAGAACTTATAACCACGACGGTATTCAAACTTATCAACCGCTTTCATCAGGCCGATGTTACCTTCCTGAATCAGATCAAGGAACTGCAGACCACGGTTGGTGTATTTCTTCGCGATAGAAATAACCAGACGTAAGTTTGCTTCAACCATCTCTTTCTTCGCACGACGCGCTTTGGCTTCGCCGATCGACATGCGACGGTTGATGTCTTTAACCTGCTCGATGGTCAGGCCGGTTTCTTCTTCGATCTGCTGCAATTTCTGCAGTGAACGCGTTACGTCGTCTTCAACTTCCAACAGTTTTTCTGACCAGGGTTTATTCATGGCCAGCGCAGCTTTGAACCAGCTTGGATTGGTTTCATTGCCGGTAAACAGAGTGATGAAGTTTTTCTTCGGCATTTTACAGATTTCAATACACAGCTTCATGATCAGGCGCTCTTGCGTGCGCACACGATCCATCATCACTCGCATACTGTTCACCAGGTAATCGAATTGCTTCGGTACCAGGCGGAACTGTTTAAACACTTCAGACAGGTTGTTGATCTCTGCAACGGCATCAGCGTGACTGCGGCCTTTCGCTTTAATCACCGTACGGGTGGTTTCGTACTGAGTGCGCAGGTCGTTGAATTTCTCACGCGCCAGTTCTGGATCGATGGAATTATCATCGTCAGAGCTGTCGTCATCGCCATCTTCGTCTTCTTCTTCGTCGTCGTTACGGTCTTCTTCAGACAGTTCAGAACCGACGTGGGTCGCGGTAGGGGCAACATCTGCTTCCGCGTTCGGATCAACAAAGCCGGTGATCAGATCAGACAGGCGAGAATCGCCCGCTTCCACGCGATCGTACTGATCGAGCAGATAGGTGATGGCTTCCGGGTATTCGGCAACAGAGCACTGAACCTGATTGATACCGTCTTCGATACGCTTGGCGATGTCGATTTCGCCTTCGCGCGTCAGCAGCTCAACGGTACCCATTTCGCGCATATACATACGCACGGGGTCAGTAGTACGACCAATTTCAGATTCAACGCTGGAGAGTACCTGCGCGGCAGCTTCAGCGGCATCTTCGTCAGTATCACTGCTGTTTTCATTCAGCATCAGATCATCGGCATCAGGTGCTTCTTCAACAACCTGAATACCCATGTCATTAATCATCTGGATGATGTCTTCGATCTGATCGGAGTCGACGATATCTTCCGGCAGATGGTCATTGACCTCAGCATAGGTCAGATAGCCCTGCTCCTTACCACGGGTGACAAGCAGCTTAAGCTGTGACTGCGGGTTTTGCTCCATAAGACGGTATCCACACTTCTGTTAATTAGATTGGTGTCGGTCGGCAGCGAGCCAACTATAACAGTGAAGGCGTTGTGTTTTTGCCGCTGCCTTCAACGCGGCCAGGGCTTCAGCCCTTCATATATCGGCACTTAAGCCGCTTGAGTTCTGTTCGGGCCTGGCTTACTCGCCATTTCCGTCCCCGGCAGTGCTCGCAATCCTCACGTACTTCAGTACGCTCCGGTTGCTGCGCGCTGGCGGTAACGAAACTGGCTTCGACGCCGACGGCCCTCGTACGGTGCGCTTAAAACCGAACCGAACGATCAAACCAAAACGGCGGCTTTAACAGCCTTCAACGTTCTGGTCTGGTAAAAATCTTATTTTTTCGCTAATGCCTGGCTTAAAGCCCAGAATTCGCGGCGTTCGGCGGCGCTAAGGCCTTCGGTACGATCGCGTGCGATGAGCGCTTCAAGGCGCTGTTCAAGGGCTGAGTCATAAAGACTCGCCAGTGAATCCTGGAACACGGCTTCTGCTTCTTCATCCACTATCATGTGGTTCCAGGTTGCCAGCGTTTCAAGGGGCTGGCTAAATTCTGTCCCGCGATATAACTCTAGTAGCTGTCCGGTCGTCAGGCCAGGATTCTCCGTACAACGACTGACTATCTCCACAAACAGCGGCAAACCCGCCATTTTTGACTGCTCAAGCCCGTCCAGCGTAGGAACGATGGCGGCAAATTGCGGATTCTGCACCAGCAACGCAATCAACACGCGCATGGTGGTGCGCTTCAACGGAGGAGCCGTTGGCGCTGCACCGCTCTCTGCCAGCTTCGGCATCAGCTTGTCTAACTGGTTATCGTCAAGAATGCCGAGTTTATTACCCAACGTTTGACGCATATAAATACGTAACGTTTCGCCTGGGATCTGGCTTATCAACGGTAAAGCTAGCGTTGCCAGCTTGGTTTTACCGTCGCGTGTGCTCAGATCGACCTGCGGCATCAGGCTGTCGAATAAAAACGTGGAGAGCGGTAAAGCCTGCTCCATCCGCGCTTCGAAGGCTTCTTTACCCTCTTTTCGAACCAGCGTGTCCGGGTCTTCTCCATCCGGCAAAAACATAAAGCGTAGCTGACGACCGTCATTCATGTAAGGCAATGCAGTTTCAAGTGCACGCCAACCGGCTTCGCGTCCCGCTCGGTCGCCGTCGTAACAGCAAATCACCGTATCGGTGGAACGAAACAGCAGCTGAATGTGTTCAGCAGTGGTCGAGGTGCCCAGCGAGGCAACGGCATAATCGATGCCAAATTGCGCCAGCGCCACCACGTCCATATAGCCTTCTACAACCAGTAAACGCGCTGGCTGCGGATGATTCTTTTGCGCTTCATACAGGCCATATAACTGACGGCCTTTATGGAAAATCGGTGTTTCCGGGGAGTTCAGGTACTTCGGCGTATCGTTGCCCAGTACACGTCCACCAAAGCCAATTACGCGTCCACGTTTATCGCGGATCGGGAACATCACGCGATCGCGGAAACGATCATAAGTGCGGCCGGAATCGTTACTGACCAGCATGCCCGCTTCCATCAAGGATTCGCGGTCTTCTTTCTGCTGACCAAAACGCTTCAGTGCGTTATCCCAACCTGCTGGTGCATAACCAATCGCAAAGTGATCGATCACTTGCTGGCTGAGACCGCGCGTGGCGAGATAATGTTGTGCAGATGTCGCTTGCGGGTTACGCAGGCTTTGCTGATAGAAACCGTCGAGGCCTTCCAGCAGCTGATACAGACTTTGACGCTGATGACGTTCCATCGGGCTGGGGCCGTTGCCCGCTTCATACGGCACTTCTAAGCCGTGTTGCGTGGCCAGCTCCTCAACGCTTTCCACGAAATCCAGACGATCGTGATTCATCAGGAAATCGATGGCGTTACCTTTGGCGCCACAGCCGAAGCAGTAATAGAACTGCTTCTCACCGCTTACGGTGAAAGAGGGGGTTTTCTCGTTATGAAAAGGACAGCACGCGTGATAGTTCTTACCCTGCTTTTTCAGCTTAACGCGGGCATCGATAAGATCCACGATATCCGTGCGGGCAAGTAAATCATTGATAAATACGCGTGGAATTCGTCCAGCCATAAGCCCCGGTTTTTCCGCTCATAAACGGCAACAAGCCGCGCTTCCTTTCGGAAAGCACGGCCTCTTACTTGACTCTGTCTGCGTTTAACACGCGGCGGAAGCGAACTTCCGAAAGAAATTAGTACAGACGAGTGCGGCGTGCGTTTTCGCGAGCCAGTTTCTTGGCATGACGCTTAACTGCAGACGCTTTAGCGCGCTTACGCTCAGTCGTTGGTTTTTCATAAAACTCACGACGACGAACTTCCGCCAGAACACCTGCTTTCTCGCAAGAACGCTTGAAGCGACGCAGTGCTACGTCGAAAGGCTCGTTTTCACGTACTTTAATTACCGGCATGTAACTCTTACCTCGATAAATTCGGTTTTGCTGCTGACTGCGGCGCCAGCACTTTTAAAATGGTGCAGCATTTTACTCCAGCCGTAGCTGACTTGTAAAGCACCATGAACAATTTAGAACCAACAGAGGCATTTGCCATCGCGGCTGCCGGTTTTTTCAGGCCGTGGAGTATAGCGCACTCTTTGTGCGACAGAAAAACACTTTTTCCTGGCAAAGTCGTCCAGCGTGTGATTCGCCTGTGCTACACTGCGCGCCGCAAGAAGAGGGTGATAAAAGCTATGCGAGTACTGGGTATTGAAACGTCCTGCGATGAAACCGGCATCGCGATTTATGACGATGCGTCCGGTCTGTTGGCGAATCAATTATATAGCCAGGTCAAACTGCACGCCGATTACGGTGGTGTGGTGCCCGAACTGGCCTCACGTGACCACGTGCGCAAAACCGTTCCGCTGATTCAGGCCGCGCTGAAAGAAGCCGGACTGGAAGCAAAAGAAATTGATGCTGTGGCTTATACTGCGGGTCCAGGTTTGGTCGGTGCGCTATTAGTGGGCGCCACTATCGGCCGTGCGCTGGCGTTCGCGTGGAACGTCCCTGCCGTGCCGGTTCATCATATGGAAGGCCATCTGCTGGCGCCGATGTTGGAAGACAATCCACCAGAATTTCCTTTTGTGGCGCTGCTGGTTTCCGGCGGTCACACGCAGTTAATCAGCGTTACCGGCATTGGTGAATACACCTTGCTGGGCGAATCGATTGACGATGCGGCCGGCGAAGCTTTCGATAAAACGGCCAAACTGCTCGGTCTGGATTATCCAGGCGGGCCGATGCTGGCGCGCATGGCGCAGCAGGGCACGCCGGGCCGTTTCAGATTCCCGCGCCCGATGACCGATCGCCCTGGGCTGGATTTCAGCTTCTCAGGTCTGAAAACCTTCGCCGCCAACACCATTCGTGAGCATAACGGCGATGAGCAGGCGCGTGCCGATATCGCACGTGCGTTTGAAGATGCGGTGGTGGATACGCTGATGATCAAGTGCAAACGCGCGCTGGAGCAAACGGGCTTTAAACGCCTGGTGATTGCCGGCGGTGTGAGCGCCAACCGCACGTTGCGTGAGCGTATGGCGGAGATGATGCAAAAGCGCGGTGGTGAAGTGTTTTACGCTCGCCCGGAATTCTGCACCGATAACGGCGCGATGATTGCCTATGCTGGCATGGTGCGGCTGAAAGGCGGTACGCGCGGTGGATTGGGCGTCAGCGTCCGGCCACGTTGGCCACTGGCCGAATTGCCCGCCATCTAAAACGAAAAAACCGGCATCGCGCCGGTTTTTTTATTTCTTCTTTTTCCGCTTCCAGATCTTATTTTCCTGGCCGCGCCACAGGCGCTGGATGTTGTCGTGATGACGCAACAGAATCAAACAGGAGAGCATCGAAACCGGGAAGGTAAACTGCGGTTTGAACCACCACACGTAGAACGGAGCGATCAGCGCACTGACAATCGCGCCCAGCGAGGAGTAGCCGCTCAGCAGCACCGTCAGCAGCCAGGTGCCGGTCATCAATCCCGTCAAATCCCAGCCAATCGGCGCAATCGCACCAAAGGCGGTTGCCACGCCCTTACCACCACGGAAACGGAAGAACACCGGATAGATATGGCCGAGGCAGGCAGCAATCGCCGTTAAGCCGAGATACATCGGCGTGACGTGCAGCAGATAGGCGATCCACACCGGAATCATCCCTTTAGCGACATCGAAAATCAGTACCGCTGCGGCAGCGGCTTTACCGCCGATACGCAACACATTGGTTGCGCCGGGATTGCCGGAGCCAGCAGTACGCGGATCGGGTAAACGCGCGAGTTTACAAACCAGTATCGCACTGGAAATCGAGCCGCAAAGATACGCGAAAATAATCATACCAAGCGCGATAGCACTCATAGCCTCGTACCGTTCCTTTTGGGTCGTTTTGTTCTCGATAAGCGTGGATAATACGCATAATCCGCCGGAAGTGGTATCCGGCTTAGCCAAAAACAGAGACTGACATCATGGATATCGTATTTATAGAACAACTCACCGTGTTCACCACCATTGGCGTTTACGACTGGGAACAGGGCATGCAGCAGAAGCTGGTGCTCGATGTCGAAATGGCGTGGGACAACCGTCGTGCCGCGGTGAGTGACGATGTGAACGACTGTCTGAGCTATGCCGATGTCACCGAGGTTATTCTTAATCATCTGCAGGGCCAGCGGTTTGCCTTAGTCGAACGCGTGGCAGAAGAAATTGCCGATCTGTTGATGAATCGTTTCAAAACGCCGGGCGTGCGCATCAGGGTGGGTAAACCGGGTGCAGTGGCCCAGGCAGCGACCGTTGGCGTGCGTATTGAGCGCGGGACTATTCCTAAATAAATCATCCGTGATTGCCATCACAATGAAACCAAACCAAATTATGGTGTGTCTCACTTGAGGCCGTTGCGCTAACGGACGCGAAGTTGCCGATTTTCTTAAGGTTTCCTTCAGCGTGGCGCAGGCATAATTTTAGGCGGTAGCACCTTGCGACCGCCTTTTTACTGTTTAAAACGGATAGAGGAAAAATTTTGATGGCAGATATTCACCAGCTTTGGGTTGCTGCAATCCTGGGGGTTGTGGAAGGCCTCACGGAATTCCTGCCGGTCTCTTCTACGGGCCATATGATCATCGTTGGCCACCTGTTGGGCTTTGAAGGTGATAAAGCTGAAACCTTTGAAGTGGTCATTCAGTTGGGTTCAATTTTAGCGGTAGTGGTGATGTTCTGGCGTCGCCTGTTTGGACTGATTGGTATTCACTTCGGCAAGGAGCCGCATGAAGGCACCGGAACCGGGAAACTGACGCTGATTCACATCCTGTTAGGTATGATTCCCGCGGTGGTGATTGGTTTGCTGCTGCACGATCAAATCAAAAGCCTGTTTAATCCGATTAACGTGATGTACGCGCTGGTCGTCGGTGGCGTGTTGCTGTTGGTGGCTGAGTACTTCAAACCTAAACAGCCTAAAGCGGTGGGTATCGATGATATTACTTACCGTCAGGCGTTTATGATTGGTTGCTTCCAGTGTCTGGCGCTGTGGCCGGGCTTCTCGCGCTCGGGTGCCACCATTTCTGGCGGTATGCTGATGGGCGTGAGCCGTTATGCTGCATCGGAGTTCTCGTTCATCCTTGCGGTGCCGATGATGATTGGCGCCACCGGATTGGATCTCTACAAGAGCATGGGCTTCCTGACCATGCAGGATTTCCCGATGTTCGCTGTCGGCTTCGTGACCGCCTTTATCGTGGCTCTGCTGGCGATCAAAGTGTTCCTGGAACTGATTAAGCGTATCTCGTTTGTTTCGTTCGCTATCTATCGCTTTATCGTGGCGGCGGCGGTTTACGCCATCTTCATGTAAGCGCGGCGTGCGGCTGGTTATGCTGGCCGCACGTTGATCAACCCTTCCTGCACTGCCATCACCCGACGACGCGTCAACTCTTCCCGCACGGCCGGTCCTTTAAATCCTGCTGCAACCACATCCTTAGTCGGCACCGCCTGAGACAGGGCAAACGCCTGACGCAGGTAATCGCCTTGTGGATAGGCCAGGCTTTCCATTCCGGTGCGTCCACGCGCGTCGGCTTCGCTGGTTAGCGCCATCTTCTCTACGCGATCGGGCTTGCGCCACGCATCAATGCGATCAAACAGAGCCACCAATGACTCCGCTGACTGACGTTCAATGGTGTGCACGATATCGTGAAATTCGGTGACGATTAACGCCAGATCGCGCACCTGATTGGGCACGCGCAGCCGCTGGCACAGCGCTTCGACAATTGGTACGCCGGCTAAACCGTGGCCATGATGGCTAGGCCATTTCTCGGGAGGCGTCAGCGCTTTACCGACATCGTGGAACAGCGTGGCAAAGCGCACGTCCAATTCCTCGGACAGCGCGGCAGACATCGTCAGCGTCATCAACGCATGTATGCCGGTATCGATCTCAGGATGCCATTTGATGGGCGCCGGAATGCCGTAAAGGTTATCCAGCTCCGGGAACAGCACTTGCAATGCGCCACAGTCACGCAGCACCTGGAAAAAGACCTGCGGATTACGCGTTAACAGCGCCTTCTCGGTCTCTTTCCACACGCGCTCGGCGGTCAGGTCAGCCAGCTCGCCGCTCTCCGCCATCTCACGCATTAAGGCCTGCGTTTCTTCAGCCACACGGAAATTGAGGTGGGCAAAGCGAGCAGCAAAACGCGCCACGCGCAGGACGCGCAGCGGATCTTCGTTAAAGGCGGCGGAGACATGGCGCAAGGTGCGATTCGCCAAATCCTGCTGGCCACGATAAGGGTCGATTAAACTGCCGTCGTCAGCCTGCGCTATGGCATTGATGGTGAGATCGCGGCGCTGTAAATCCTGCTCCAGCGTCACGTCCGGCGCAAATTGTGTGACAAAACCCGTGTAGCCTTTGCCATTTTTGCGTTCGGTACGCGCCAGCGCATACTCTTCACGACTGCGCGGATGCAAAAAAACCGGAAAATCCCGGCCGACCTGCTGATAACCTTGTGCCAGCATCGCGTCAGGCGTCGCGCCTACCACCACCCAATCTCTATCTTTTACCGGCAAACGCAGTAAGGCATCACGCACCGCGCCACCGACCAGAAACGTCTTCACTCAACTACTCCAGAGGCAATGTATTCTGCGCGCCGTGCACGCATGTTGCGTTATTGTTGCATACTTTGGCTAAAAATCGGGCACGCCAAAAGGGGCATCTTACGATCCCCTTGAAGAAAAGAACAAATCGGCGTGGCGGTTTAGTTCATCCAGCGATCGTTTTTCTTGCGGCGTGGCACCATGTGCGGCAGTACCAAACCAAGCAGCAAGCCAACACCCAACACGCCGCCGCCATACATAAACCACTGCATGATGATGGTGCGCTGTTTGTCATCCAGCTGGACGTTAGCGGCGCTGACTTTCTTCTGCGCAACAATCAGCTCGTTCTTCAGCTTCTGATTTTCGGCTTTCAGGCCGTCAATGGTGCCGTCGCTGTTCGCCACTTTGTTCTGCATTTCAGAGGTGCGCTGATTCCAGCTGTTGTCGATGTTCGCCAGCTTGGCGGTGAGATCTTTAACCTGTTGCTCCAGCTGCGGCACGCGGGTGCGCAGGCTGGGATCGGCACTCAACTGTGACAACGGGATCCAGTTGGTTTTCCCTTCGGCATCACGAATCTGGCCATATTGGGAATCATTGTTGACCTGCAACAGGGTGACTTCCTCTCCGGCATTCAGCTTGCCAATCAGGCGATATTGATCGCCCGGGCCGCTGCGTACCCAAGTGGATAATTCATCGGAGATGTAACGCTTTTCGTCAGCAGCATGAACAGGGGCGATGGCGCTAAATGCCAGCAAAGAAAGGGCAGCAAGTGTGATTTTTTTCATTCGATGTCGTTTTTTCTTAATGGCGTAAAATTACCGGCACAGTCTGGAGACGCTTCTCAAAAATCTGAATGAGAACTATCCTGGTCTCAATCTGGTGCGAAAAGGGTCGTAAAAGCACAAGAAAGCGGAGACAGCGGGCTTCCGGTGCATTACTCTTCGCCAGATTAAACTCGTAAGTGCCAGCAGCGTATTGAATAAAAAATTATGACCATCGAAATCGAATTAAAGTTCATTGCCACACCACAAGCCGCCGAAAAACTCGGTGAAACTCTTGCCGCGTGGCCACATCAGCACTTCGCCGCGCGCGAGCTGACCAATATCTATTTTGAGACCGATGACAATCAGTTACGTCGTTGGGATATGGGCCTGCGCATCCGCGGTGTCGATCAGCGTTATGAGATGACGCTAAAGGCCGCCGGAAAAACCATTGGCGGCCTGCATCAGCGCCCGGAGTATAACGTCGACCTCACGGAGCCCACGCTGGATATCGCCCAGCTTCCGGCTGAAATCTGGCCGGAAGGCACTGATGTCGCGGCATTACAGCAGCGTCTGCAACCGCTGTTCAGCACGCACTTCCAGCGTGAAGCCTGGCTTGTACAGTTTGGTGACAGTGAAATTGAAGTGGCGTTTGATCGCGGAGACGTCGCAGCAGGTGAACTGAGTGAGCCACTGTATGAAGTCGAGCTGGAGCTGAAAAGCGGCCAGCGTGCCGACATGCTGAAGTTCGCCGAAGCCTTGATCACCTCTGGCGGCCTGCGCCTGGGCAGTTTGAGCAAAGCGGCGCGCGGCTATCAGCTGGCTCAGGGCAATCCTGCGCGTCCGCTGCGTGCGTTAGCACTGCAAAAAATCGGCGCCAAAGCCTCAGTCGAGCAGGGCATGATCAATGCCATGACGGCAGGTCTGAATCAGTGGCAGTACCACGAAGAAGTCTGGTTGCGCGGTAATCCGGACGCCAAAGCGGCGTTGATGGATGCACTGGAAACCCTGCGTCAGGCGTTCTCCCTGTTTGGCGCTTTGGTGCCTCGTAAAGCCACCAGCGATCTGCGCCAAAAGTTGACGCAGATGGATGAGCTACTGGCGGATGCTGACATCACTGCGGAAGCGGCCTGTTATTCGCCTGTTTCAGTCGCGTCCCAGTTAGCACTTACTCACTGGCTGGTGGAGTCGCAATGGCAGAACTGGCTGGATGACAAGAGCAAAACCAAGCTGCAGGGTTCGTTTAAACGCTTCAGTGACATCATGCTCAGCCGTATTGCCGCCGATCTGCGTGAAACCTTCGTCGATGTGCAGCTGTTCAACGAATTCCAGGATAAATCCACGCGTCTGAATCGCCAGCTACTGGCAGTGCATCTGCTGGCGGGTGCCTATCCTGCTGATGAGGTGAATGTCTGGCTGTCGGGCTGGCAGGAGTTGCAGCATGCGATTGCGACCCAGCAGGAGCGCGGATTGATTCAACTGGTAAATCTGGCCATTCGGCCATCGCCGTTCTGGCTAAATAGTGGAGTGAAGCGCTAAGCCGGACGCACAATCGAATCAGGGAGGGAAGATGTTGTTACCGTTACCGGCGCTGATGCAGGCGCAGTTAGCTATAGTGGCTGAGCGCCTGAATATGCCGCCTTCCGCCTTTACGCCAGAACAGGCGGGCGCGCTGACCTTTAGTGACTTTATCGTTGATAACCTGCAGCAGCATCCGGAGTGGTGGCAACAGCTCCAGCAGCAACCGCCTGCGCCAGATGAATGGCAGCACTACAGTGCCTGGCTGAATCAGGCGCTGGTGAGCGTGGAGAATGAAACTTCCCTGATGCGAGAGTTGCGCCTGTTCCGCCGTCATATGCTGGTGCGTATGGCGTGGATGCAGGCGCTGCAACACGCCAGTACCGAACAGAGCCTGACGCAACTCAGCACGCTGGCGGAGATCCTCATCGCCGCCGCACGTGATTGGGTGTGGCAGGATTGCAGCCGCGACTTCGGCACCCCTTGCAATGAAGCCGGTGAAGCGCAGCCAATGCTGATCCTTGGCATGGGCAAGCTGGGTGGCGGCGAACTCAACTTCTCCTCAGATATCGACCTGATCTTTGCCTGGCCGGAAAATGGCGTCACGCAAGGGGGTCGTCGTGAACTCGATAACGCTCAATTCTTTACCCGCATGGGCCAGCGCCTGATCAAAGTGCTGGATCAACCTACCGTGGATGGTTTCGTCTATCGCGTGGATATGCGGCTGCGTCCGTTTGGTGACAGCGGTCCGTTAGTGCTGAGCTTTGCTGCGCTGGAAGATTATTACCAGGAGCAGGGCCGCGACTGGGAGCGTTACGCAATGGTCAAAGCGCGCCTGATGGGCGACGACCAGGGCCACTGGAGCCAGGAGTTGCAGCAGATGCTGCGGCCGTTCGTCTATCGCCGCTACATCGATTTCAGTGTGATTCAGTCACTGCGTAACATGAAAGGCATGATTGCGCGTGAAGTGCGGCGTCGCGGCCTGAAAGACAACATCAAGCTCGGCGCGGGCGGCATTCGCGAAACCGAATTTATCGTGCAGGTGTTCCAGTTAATCCGTGGTGGACGTGAGCGCTCACTTCAACTCCGTTCCCTGCTGCCAACGCTGCAGGCCATCGGTGAACTGGCATTACTGAGTCCGGCGCAGGTGGAACATCTGCGTGGGGCCTATCTGTTCCTTCGTCGTCTGGAAAACCTGCTGCAAAGCATCAACGATGAGCAGACGCAAACGCTGCCGGAAAACCCACTCGATCGCCAGCGTTTAGCCTGGGCGATGGGCGCGGCGGACTGGGATGCGCTGATGTCGCAGCTTGAGCAGCAGATGGCAGGCGTGCGCAGCATCTTTGATGAACTGATTGGTGATGATGCGCCAGACGTTGACGATCAACCACAGCTGGCTGAGTTTGCTGGCCTGTGGCAGGACACGCTGGAGGAGAGCGATCTCATTCCTGTCGTGCCACAGCTGAATGAAGCGCAACGTCACGCGCTGTACGAATCGCTCAACAGTTTCCGCCAGGATGTCAGTCGTCGCACCATTGGTCCGCGTGGGCGTTTAGCGCTTGATCAATTGATGCCGCGCCTGTTGAGCGAAGTCTGTCCGCGCGAAGACGCCGATGTGGTGCTGGGGCGCCTGACACCGCTGCTGCTCGGTGTGTTGACGCGCAGCACCTATCTGGAGCTGCTGACGGAATATCACGGCGCACTGCGCCATCTGATTCGCCTGTGTGCCGCCTCGCCAATGGTCGCCAGCCAGCTGGCACGCTATCCGCTGTTGCTGGATGAACTGCTCGATCCCGCCACGCTGTACCAACCGACAGCCACCGATGCCTATCGCGATGAATTGCGCCAGTATCTGCTGCGCATTCCTACCGATGATGAAGAACAGCAGCTGGAAGCGCTGCGACAGTTCAAGCAGGCGCAGCATCTGCGTATTGCCGCCGCCGACATTGCCGAAACGCTGCCGGTAATGAAAGTGAGCGATCACTTAACCTGGTTGGCAGAAGCCATCATCGAATCGGTGGTGCAGCAAGCATGGCAGATGATGGTGCAGCGCTATGGGCGTCCTTCTCATCTCACCAGTGACAGCGAGCGCGGTTTTGCTGTGGTTGGCTATGGCAAACTGGGCGGCTGGGAGCTGGGTTACAGCTCGGATCTGGATTTAGTGTTCCTGCATGATTGTCCGGATAATGCGGAAACCGATGGCGAGCGCGTGATTGATGGCCGCCAATTTTACCTGCGGCTGGCGCAGCGCGTGATGCATCTATTTAGCACGCGTACCTCCTCCGGCATTTTGTATGAAGTCGATGCACGCCTGCGTCCTTCTGGCGCGGCGGGCATGCTGGTCAGTACCTTTACGGCCTTCGATGAGTATCAGCGCAGTGAAGCCTGGACCTGGGAACATCAGGCGCTGGTGCGCGCGCGTATTGTGTTTGGTGAGACGGCGCTCTGCGATCGCTTTAATGAAATTCGTCGCGGCATTCTCTGCCTGCCGCGTGAGCGTCCTGTGCTGCAAAAAGAAGTGCGTGAGATGCGTGAGAAAATGCGCGCGCACCTCAGCAACAAACACAAAGGCCGATGGGAAATTAAAACTGATGAAGGCGGTATCACTGATATTGAATTCATCGCGCAGTATCTTGTCTTAGGCTACGCGGCCGAACAGCCCGCGTTGACGCGCTGGTCAGACAATGTGCGTATTTTTGAGCTGATGGCGCGTCAGGAAATCATGGATGCAGAAGAAGCGCAGGCGCTAACGCATGCTTACGTCACGTTGCGTGATGCATTGCATCATTTGGCATTGCAGGAGCTTCCTGGGCATGTCGCGCCGGAATCTTTTGCCGCGGAGCGTGCTGCCGTGCATAGCAGCTGGCAACGCTGGCTGGCTGCCACCGAATCTGATAGCGCGGAAGCGTAAAACAACGCTTTGCCCCCATGATTATTCGGCATTCAGGAAGGCGCGCAGTCCACGCTCCTGTGGCTCGAAGTATCACCGGGGTATGTTATTATCCGCGCATAATTTTGACCGTAGTCTGGAGTCTTTGGAATGAAAGTAACGCTGCCCGCTTTTGGCAAAGCCGCTGTGCTGGTTGTTGGCGATGTCATGTTAGATCGCTACTGGTATGGCCCAACGAGCCGTATTTCGCCTGAAGCCCCGGTGCCGGTGGTGAAAGTCGATACCATCGAAGAGCGTCCAGGCGGCGCGGCAAACGTGGCGATGAACATTGCTGCACTCGGCGCTGGCTCGCGTTTGATTGGCCTGACCGGTGAAGATGATGCGGCACGTGTGCTGAGTGAGACGCTGGAAAAGGTCAAAGTCGATTGTGATTTTGTCGCGGTGAAAAGTCATCCAACCATCACCAAACTGCGTGTGCTTTCGCGTAACCAGCAGTTGATCCGCCTCGATTTTGAAGAAGGTTTCGAGCAGGTTGACCCGCAGCCGATCCACGATCGTATGCGTCAATCGCTGGCACAGGCCGGTGCATTGGTGCTGTCAGATTACGCCAAAGGCGCGCTGAGCAGCGTGCAAACCATGATCCAGCTGGCGCGTGAAGCCAACGTGCCGGTGTTGATCGACCCGAAAGGCACCGATTTCGAGCGCTATCGTGGTGCTACGCTTCTGACGCCTAACCTGTCGGAATTCGAAGCCGTGGTGGGCAAATGCAAAACCGTGGAAGAGATTGTCAGCCGCGGCATGCAGCTGATCGCTGATTATGAACTCTCTGCGCTGCTGGTCACCCGTTCTGAAAACGGCATGACGTTACTGCAACCAGGCAAAGCGCCAGTGCATTTACCAACGCAAGCGCAGGAAGTGTATGACGTCACCGGCGCAGGCGATACGGTGATTGGCGTGCTGGCCGCCGTGCTGGCAGCGGGCGATAGCCTGGAAGAAGCCTGCTTCCTTGCCAATGCGGCAGCGGGCGTGGTTGTGGGCAAACTCGGGACGTCAACTGTCAGCACCGTTGAGCTGGAAAACGCCATTCACGCCCGTCCGGATAGCGGATTTGGTGTGATGACCGAAGCTGAGCTGAAAGCTGCTGTGGCGCTGGCACGTCAGCGCGGTGAGAAAGTGGTGATGACCAACGGCGTGTTCGACATCCTGCATGCGGGCCACGTTTCTTATCTGGCCAATGCACGTAAGTTGGGCGATCGCCTGATTGTGGCGGTGAACAGCGATGCTTCAACCAAACGTCTGAAAGGTGAAACCCGTCCGGTTAACCCGCAGGAAAACCGCATGATCGTGCTGGGTGCGCTGGAAGCGGTGGATTGGGTGGTGCTGTTTGAAGAAGACACGCCGCAGCGTTTGATTGCGGGTGTATTGCCAGATTTGCTGGTGAAGGGCGGTGATTACAAGCCGGAAGATATCGCGGGCAGTAAAGAGGTTTGGGCGAGCGGCGGTGACGTGCGCGTGCTGAACTTTGAAGACGGTATCTCCACCTCTAACATCATCAAGACGATTCGCAGCCACTAACGGCGAGTATTGAGATCCCAGATGGTTCGCTTTCACTAAAAGCGAGCACTGGGATTTCCAATGATTCGTAGCCATTAACGGCAAGCACTGAGTTCCCAGGCGATTCGCAGTCGCTAACGGCGAGCGACAAAGCAAACGTATTCTGACTAAACAGGCGGCCATAAGGCCGCCTGTTATTGTCTGTGAGCAATGTACGCTCAGCGAATGCTTGCGAGCGATATACGCCCGGCGAGTCAGTTATTTACTGCGGAGTGTCGATCTTACCCGCCGGATCCGGTGTCACCACCGCAGGCGCCGGTGCAGCAGGGCTCTCACTCTCCAGTTTTGCCAGGCGCTGTTCCAGTGCGGCCAGCTTCTCACGCGTGCGCAGCAGTACCTGCGTCTGCACATCAAACTCTTCACGATTCACCAAATCCATGCGGGTTAACTGCGCCTGCAGCACCTGACGAATTTTCTTTTCGACATCGTCGCCAAAGTCGCGAATCCCTTTTGGCATGGCTTCATGGACCTGGCGAGCCAGTTGTTCAATTTTCTTCGTGTCGATCATGATGATTTCCTGGTTGCGGTGGCTGATAACAGCACGTGTTCCGACTCAACAAAGGTTAAGTGTAATGCCTGAATCGAAAAGGTTAAACCTGAATTCCGCATCGCAGTAAATGCAAAAGCATTTGCACTTTTGTCGATTGCCCGTCCAGATGATTGGCGTTATAGTGACCTCGCTTATTCTCAGGGCGGGGCGAAATTCCCCACCGGCGGTAAATCAGCTTCGGCTGAAAGCCCGCGAGCGCTTTCGCTGCAAAGTGAAAGGTCAGCAGACCCGGTGTAATTCCGGGGCCGACGGTTAGAGTCCGGATGGGAGAGGGTAACGACATCAGCCGGGCTTACGCCCGCGTCACGTTTTTGCCATGTGTATTATTTGCGCACTCCTAAGCACGCCCTGGTTCTGGTAACTCATATATTTTTTATAAGGTTTTTTACCATGAATCAGACGCTTCTTTCTGAATTTGGCACGCCGGAACAGCGTGTAGAACGCGCCATCGATGCGCTGCGCAACGGTCGCGGTGTGATGGTGCTCGACGATGAAAATCGTGAAAACGAAGGCGACATGATCTTTGCCGCCGAAACCATGACCGTAGAGCAAATGGCGCTGACCATTCGCCACGGCAGCGGCATTGTGTGCCTGTGCATCACCGAAGAACGCCGCCAGCAATTGGATCTGCCAATGATGGTAGAAACCAACACCAGCTCCTATGGCACCGGCTTCACCGTGACCATTGAAGCGGCGGAAGGTGTCACCACCGGCGTTTCTGCCGCTGACCGCATTACCACCATTCGTGCCGCTGTTGCTGATGGCGCTAAACCGAGCGATCTGAATCGTCCTGGCCATGTCTTCCCGCTGCGCGCCCGTGAAGGCGGCGTGCTGACGCGCGGTGGACATACTGAAGCGACCATCGATTTGGTGACGCTGGCGGGCTTCAAGTCCGCAGGTGTGCTGTGCGAATTGACCAACGATGACGGCAGCATGGCGCACGCGCCAGAAGCGATTGTGTTTGCCAAACAACACGATATGCCGGTGGTCACGATTGAAGATCTGGTGGCTTATCGCCGCGAGCGCGAAACGCGTCAGGCAAGCTAAGCCTCAGTTATCATCATCAAAAGATCCGCGGTTTTTACAGGCTGCGGATTTTTTTCGCGCGAAAATGCCTCTTTAAAACCCCATCATAGTCACTCATCTGCCCCACAAATTCTTATTCAAATTCCCTGATAGAGATCATCACAGTTATCAGCGTTAATCCCGGCACGAAAGCGCGTATCGTAACGGCTAATAAAGCGACACTTTCGTCAGAGGAGCCATCATGAGCCACACCCGTATGCCCGCCCTGTTCTTAGGTCACGGCAGCCCGATGAACGTACTGGAAGACAATACCTATACCCGCGCATGGCAGCATCTGGGTGCAACATTGCCACGTCCGCGCGCCATCCTCGCGGTGTCGGCACACTGGTACACACGTGGTACGGCGGTGACGGCCATGAATAATCCGCGCACCATTCATGACTTTGGTGGTTTTCCGCAGGCGCTGTTTGATGTGCGCTATCCGGCGCCGGGTTCACCAGAGCTGGCACAGCAGGTGATCGATCTGCTGGCACCGATTGACGTCCATGCTGATCAGGAGTGGGGATTTGATCACGGTTCATGGGGCGTGCTGGCAAAAATGTATCCGCAAGCCGATATCCCGGTGGTGCAGTTGAGTATTGATGCTACGAAACCGGCTGAGTGGCACTTCGAATTAGGTCGTAAACTGGCGGCGATGCGTGACGAAGGAGTGATGATCGTCGCCAGCGGTAACGTGGTACATAACTTGCGTATGCTGCGCTGGCAGGGTGCGGCAACAAGCTATCCGTGGGCCGAAAGCTTCAATGAATTTGTGCGTGAGAATTTGAGCTTTGCCGGTGATGCAGCGGATCATCCGTTGGTGAATTATCTGCAGCACGAGGGCGCAGAACTCTCAAACCCAACGCCAGAGCACTATCTGCCGCTGCTGTATATCCTCGGCGCACGTGCCTATGAGGAGTCGATCAGCATTCCGGTGGAAGGGATGGAGATGGGCGCTATCAGTATGCTTTCGGTGCAGGTGAGTTAATGCGCTGGCCGCCCGTGTCTCACGGGCGGCACAGAATTTATTCGATAAAGGTATGCGGGTAGAAGCGTGACAGATCCTGAGTGATCAGCGCGCGATCTTCACGAATGCCGATGCCTGCAGGTTGATCGTCAATCAGCCAGCTGCCGATCAAGGTGTAGCTGTCGCCGAATTTTGGCAATTGATAGAACTGCTGGATGATCATCCCTTCTTCGCCGTACGGACCTTCTGCACTGGCGATCTCCTGACCGTTTTCGATGATGCGAATATTGGCACCTTCACGTGAAAACAGCGGTTTCACCACGTACTTGTCCATTTGCGGGGCATTTTTATCATCGGCAAAGTAAGCGGGCAGCAGGTTGGGATGATCAGGGAACATCTCCCACAACAGCGGCAGCAGCGCTTTATTCGAGATAATGCTTTTCCACGCCGGTTCTAACCAACGCACACCGGCATCGGCCAGCTTGGTGGAGAACACTTCGCGCAGCATGAATTCCCATGGATAGAGTTTAAACAGGTTGCTGATCACCTGATCGTGCTGATCGGTAAACTGTCCTCTTTCACCCAATCCAATTTCATCGATATACAGGAATTCGCTCGGCAGGCCGGCTTCGGTGGCGCAATCCTGCATGTACTGCACGGTGGCGCGATCTTCTTCGGTGTCACGGCAGCAGGCAAAGTGCAGCAAATTAAAACCGTGCTCCTGATGCAGCGCCGCAAAACGCTCAATCAGCTTTTCCTGCAGGCTATTAAACTGGTCACTGCCTTGCGGCAGGTTGCCCGCCTTGGCTTGATCTTCCAGCCAGATCCACTGGAAAAAGGCCGCTTCATACAGAGAGGTCGGCGTGTCGGCGTTGTTCTCCAGCAGCTTGGCATCGCCTTTACCGTCCCAGGCTAAATCCAGACGAGAGTAGAGCGACGGCTGGCGCAGCTTCCACGAGTCACGCACGAAATCCCAGGTATGTTTAGGAATGCAGAAGCGGGTGAGCAGTTCATCACTGTTCACCACTTTTTCCACCGCTTGCAGACACATCTGATGCAGTTCAGCGGTGGTATCTTCTAATTGCTCAACCTGTGCCAGCGTGAACTGGTAATAAGCGTCTTCACACCAGTAGGGTTCGCCGTACATGGTATGAAACTGGAAGCCGTATTCGTTGGCTTTTTCGCGCCAGTCCGGGCGTTCGCTGATAGCAATACGTTGCATACTGCGGCTTAGCCTCCCATCGAGCGGCTGCTGCCAGTGCTGCTGCGATTGGTGCTGGTGGCATTGCTGCGCTGCATGGTGTTTTGTTTCGCAACGGTCTCACCGAAGCCACCACGGGTGATGGTGGAAGTGGTCGCCGGTTTTGGCGCCATGGCGGTTTTCGGCACGTTCATGCTGCGGCCTGATGTTGCGGTACCGTAGTTTTTGCCTGAAGCATCGACAAACTGACCGTTAGCCGGGCTGTTCGGCGTTTTAGGAGAGAACAACGGTTGCTGCGCAAAGCCCGCGCCGCCGCCCATCATACGACCTATCATGTAACCGGCCATCAATGGCATCCAGAAGCTGCCGCTCTGCTGTGCTTCAGCATTGTTAGTGGTGCCAACGCCCGCCTGAGCCGGTGTCTGCTGGCACTGATTTTCACCGAACTCTGCAACGCAATCTTCACGCGTGGCGTATTTCGGTGCGGTGCGTTCGGCTTCTTTCTTCGCATCGTTATAAGCAGTAGTACATTGCGCGCTCTGGCTTGGGTTAGCTTTCGCGCAATCATCCGCATTTTGATACATCGAGACAGTTTCATCGCTCTGTTCGCAGCCAGCCAGCATAAACACCGCGGTCACCGCGAGTGCTACTGGCGTTAAATGGCGTGCCTGCCAGCTTTTACGAAAAGCGGCATGACGAATATGTTTAGTCCGTTTCATTATTTTCATCCTGTGCCCAAAGGTGGGGCTTAGGATAGGTGATGAGTGGTGGAAAATGAAGCGAGAAGCCGGATGGCTGGGGGATCTTTACGTTGTTATACGTTTGAATGCGAAAGGGGCCGCAAGCGGCCCCTTAAGGGATTAATTACCGAAAGGATTTCCGCTGCTGTGAGCGGCAGCCGGGCGTGCTTTCGCAGCGGCTGACGGGGCAGTGGTTTTCGGACCATTATCCACACGTGAAGCCTGCTGGCTGTTCTCCGGCGCAACCATTTCAGGTGCAGTGGTGATTTCTTTGCCCAGCGAGCTGTTCAGCAATTGCAGGTCCTGCTCATTCAGCGTACCCAGCGCATATTTGATGTTCAGCTGGTTGATCAGGTAGCTGTAACGCGCATCAGAAAGCTGCTGTTTGGAGTTGAACAGGGTTGTGGTCGCATCCAGCACATCAACGATGGTACGGGTACCCACCTGATAACCGGCTTCCATCGCATCCAAAGAGCTCTGTGCAGAGACAACGGCCTGCTTGTAAGCATCAATGCTGCTGATCGACGCATTGACGTTGTTGAAGGAAGAACGGACGGTCTGGATCGCACTACGATGTGCACCTTCCAGCTGCTCGCTGGCGGCGACAAAGTTGTACTGCGCCTGTTTCACCTGCGAGGTCACCGAACCACCGCTGTACAGTGGCAGAGAGAAGCTCAGGCCAACCTGGTTAGTACCGGTGATGGAATCGGTGGTGCCTGAACTCTGGTTCGCACGGCTACCGCCATATTTGCTGTTAGACATACCGGTGGAGGCAGTCAGATCCAGCGTTGGCATATGGCCGGTTTCCGCAGAGCGAATCTGCTCGCGCGCCAGATCCTGGCTCAAACGTGCAGATAACAGGTTGAGGTTGCGGCTTTCCGCCTGTTTCAACAGCGTTGCAACGGCATCAGGACGTGCGGTTTTGAAACGATCGATATTCAGTGACGCCAGTGCCAGGTAATCCATACCGGTGATCTGACGCAGCGATTCCACCGCGTTATCAAGGTTATTGCGCGCGGTCACTTCGTTAGCCAACACGCTGTCGTACTGCGCACGGGCGTTCTGCACGTCAGTGATCGCCACCAGGCCCACGTTGAAGCGTTGGGTGGTTTGATCCAGTTCACGGTAGATCGATTGTTTCTGCGCTTCTGTGTAAGAAAGGGTATCAATCGCCTTCAACACGTTGAAATACGCAGTTGCGGTATTCAGAATCAGATCCTGTTGTGCAACCTGATAGGTGACATCCTGAATCCCGGCGGTTTTTTCCTGCAGTGACAGCGCACGCCATTTCGACATATCGAAAATGGTTTGTGTTAATTGCAGAGAAGCGCTGGTCGTGTTGGAATGAATACCGCTGCTGTCACGGTAACCGTTGTTATAGGTATAATCTGCACCCAGGCCTAACTGTGGAAGTAAAGGGCTACGCGCTTCGTTAATTTTCTCAAAGGCTGCATCACGGTCAGCGGCTGAAGCACGCAGATCCGGGTTGCTAAGGCGCGCCTGCTGGTAAACCTGCAACAGGTTCTCTGCCTGGCTGGCAAGGCTAAATCCGCCCAGGCTCAACCCAATAAAAAGTGGGAGCAGTTTTTTCATTTGCATTCCTTTTGTTGCAGCAAGTTGCACTGGTAGTGCTGCAGGTAAGCCAAAAAAATAATCGCCGATTCTACAGAGGCGGCGTCAGAGATAAGTTGGCTGAACGTGCCTTCTTCCCCTAATTTACGTAAATAATTCAGAAAGAACCACTCGGACGGAGCACCAGGTTTGGCTTTTCTTCGCTCCATCCCAATCTGCATAAGGAACCAGATGATGGCGAGTGAAAAAAAATCCCCTGTGACTTTCACAAAAAACGATGTAGAAATTATTGCACGCGATACACGCTACGATGGTTTTTTTTCCATCGTCCGCTACCGTTTCCGTCATCGCCGCTTTAATGGTGAGATGAGCGGAGAAGTAGTACGCGAAGTTTTTGAGCGCGGACACGCCGCCGTGCTGCTACCCTATGATCCCTTACGCGACGAAGTGGTGCTGATCGAACAGATCCGCATCCCGGCTTATGATTCCAGCCCAACGCCCTGGCTGCTGGAAATGGTGGCCGGTATCATTGAACCTGGTGAAACGCCGGAAGATGTGGCGCGACGTGAAGCAGTAGAAGAAGCGGGCCTCAAGGTGGGGCGCGTCAAACCGATAGTGAATTACTTAGCCAGCCCTGGCGGAACGTCTGAACGTTTGTCGGTGCTGGTGGGCGAAGTGGATGCCAGCCTGGCAGAGGGAAATCATGGGCTGGAGGAAGAGAATGAGGATATTCTTGTCCATGTGGTGAGCCGCGAACAGGCTTATCGCTGGGTGGAAGAGGGGATTATTGATAACGCGGCATCTGTCATCGCCCTGCAATGGCTGGCGTTGCACCATGAAAAACTACGACAAGAGTGGAAGCTAAAATGAAACAGCGCTATACCCCTGACTTTCCCGAAATGATGCGTCTGTGCGAAACCAATTTCGCCCAGCTGCGTCGCCTGCTGCCGCGTAATGACGAGGCAGGCGAGTCGGTGGTTTATCAGGTGAGCGGCGCCCGTTATCAGCTGACTATTCAGGAGTCGACGCGTTATACCACGCTGGTGGAGATTCGCCAGGTGGCTCCGGCAGTGAGTTACTGGAGTCTGCCATCCATGTCCGTTCGGCTGTACCATGATGCGATGGTCGCTGAAGTGTGTTCCACTCAGCAGATCTATCGTTTCAAAGCGCGCTATGATTACCCTAATAAAAAACTGCATCAGCGCGATGAAAAACATCAGATTAACCAGTTTCTTGCAGATTGGTTGCGCTATTGTCTGGCGCACGGTGCAGTAGCTGTGCCGGTCTGCTGATAGCATACAACTATGGCGTGGAGAGAAAGGAAACGCTTTGGATAGCCTGCTTACTCTTCCTGCGGCAAATGGGGCCGATATCAGGATTTTACAAATCACGGATACCCATCTTTTTGCAGGAAAACATCAATCGCTGCTTGGGGTAAATACCTGGTCGAGTTTTGATGCGGTGCTGGACGCCATCATGGCGCAACAGCGCGATTATGATTTGATTATCGCCACTGGCGATCTCGCCCAGGATCACACCGTCGAAGCTTATCAACACTTTGTAGCGGGCATTACACGCCTGCCGAAGCCGTGTGTCTGGCTGCCGGGTAATCACGATTTTCAACCCGCCATGGTGAATACGCTCGCCGATGCTGGCATCGCTGCGGATAAACATGTGCTGCTGGGTGAACACTGGCAGCTGGTGCTGCTGGATAGCCAGGTCTTTGGTGTGCCGCATGGCATGTTGAGCGAGTACCAGCTGGAGTGGCTGGATAAAGCCCTGCGCAAGCATCCTGAGCGCCATACGCTGGTGCTGCTGCACCATCATCCGCTTGCTTCCGGCTGTACCTGGCTGGATCAGCACAGCCTGCGCAATCCCCATCAATTAGAAGCGGTGCTGCAACACTTCCCGCGTGCGCGTAATCTGGTATGTGGCCATATTCATCAGGAGCTGGATCTCGACTGGCATGGCCGTCGCGTGCTGGCTTCTCCTTCGACCTGCGTACAATTCAAACCGCATTGCACCAACTTCGCCATTGATGACGTGGCACCGGGTTGGCGCTGGTTAACCCTCAAAGCCGACGGCGTGCTGGAAACCGAAGTGAATCGACTGCAAAGCAATCTGTTCCGTCCCGATCTCGATTCCGAAGGTTACTAAGCAATGGCGGCGCTGATCTATTTGCATGGATTTAACAGCTCTCCGCAATCGGCCAAAGCCATGGAACTGCAACAGTGGATGGCGGAACAGCATCCGCATATCGACGTGCTGGTGCCGCAACTGCCCACTTTTCCGGCCGAAGCCGCCAGCATGCTGGAAGAACTGGTGATGCAATATGCGGGTGAACCGCTCGGCCTGGTAGGATCGTCGCTCGGGGGCTATTTCGCTACGTGGTTGTCGCAATGCTTTATGCTGCCTGCGGTGGTGGTCAATCCGGCGGTACGCCCGTTTGAGCTGCTGGTGGATTACCTCGGTGAAAACCGTAATCCCTACACCGGCCAGCAATATGTGTTAGAGTCACGCCACATTTACGATCTGAAAGTCATGCAGATTGACCCTCTCGAAGCGCCCGATTTACTCTGGCTGCTGCAACAGACCGGCGATGAAGTGCTCGATTACCGCCAGGCGCTGGAATACTACAGCGCATGCCGCCAGACGGTCGAAGAGGGTGGCAATCATGCTTATATCGGATTCGAACGCCATTTTGCGCAGATCATTGATTTTCTGGGATTAAACGCTCCCTGATTGCTGCGAGATGGACCCCTATTCCTATTGCTAATCAGACAGTTACGATGAGCCAATCAAGTTATAATGCCGATGCCATTGAGGTCTTAACCGGCCTTGAACCGGTGCGTCGTCGTCCGGGGATGTACACCGATACCACACGCCCAAACCATCTGGGCCAGGAAGTGATCGATAACAGTGTCGATGAGGCGCTGGCCGGTCACGCCAAACGCGTGGAAGTGATCCTGCATGCGGATCAGTCACTGGAAGTCATTGATGACGGTCGCGGCATGCCGGTGGATATTCACCCGGAAGAGGGCGTACCAGCGGTTGAGCTGATTCTTTGCCGTCTGCATGCGGGCGGTAAATTCTCCAACAAAAACTACCAGTTCTCCGGCGGCCTGCATGGCGTAGGGATTTCGGTGGTTAACGCCCTGTCAAAACGTGTTGAAGTCACCGTGCGTCGTAATGGCGAAGTGTATGACATCGCGTTTGAAAATGGCGATAAAGTGCAGGATCTCACCGTTACTGGCACCGTTGGCAAGCGTAATACCGGCACGCGCGTCCATTTCTGGCCAGACGAAAGTTTCTTCGACAGCCCACGCTTCTCCGTTTCACGCCTGACGCACGTGCTGAAAGCCAAAGCCGTGCTCTGTCCGGGCGTGGAGATCGTGTTTAAAGACAAGGTCAACGATACCGAGCAAACGTGGCTCTATCATGGTGGCCTCTCTGATTATTTAGCGGAAGCGGTCAATGGCCTGCCCACTTTGCCGGAAAAAGCCTTTGTGGGCAGCTTTGCCGGTGATGTAGAAGCGGTGGATTGGGCGCTGCTGTGGCTGCCGGAAGGCGGTGAACTGCTGACCGAAAGCTATGTCAACCTGATCCCAACCATGCAGGGCGGGACGCACGTCAACGGTCTGCGTCAGGGCCTGCTGGATGCGATGCGTGAGTTCTGTGAATTCCGCAATATCCTGCCGCGCGGGGTAAAACTGTCGGCAGAAGATATCTGGGAACGCTGCGCCTACGTTCTGTCGGTAAAAATGCAGGATCCGCAGTTTGCCGGTCAGACTAAAGAGCGTCTTTCTTCACGTCAGTGCGCGGCATTCGTCTCGGCTATCGTTAAAGATGCGTTCAGCTTGTGGTTGAACCAGAACGTGCAGGCAGCAGAAATGCTGGCTGAACTGGCCATCTCCAGTGCCCAGCGTCGTATGCGCGCCGCCAAGAAAGTGGTGCGTAAAAAGCTCACCAGCGGGCCGGCACTGCCGGGCAAACTGGCAGACTGCAGCGCACAGGATCTGAATCGTACCGAACTCTTCCTGGTGGAAGGGGACTCAGCAGGTGGATCCGCCAAGCAGGCGCGCGATCGTGAATATCAGGCGATCATGCCGCTCAAAGGTAAGATCCTGAACACCTGGGAAGTGTCCTCGGATGAAGTGCTGGCCTCGCAGGAAGTGCACGATATCTCGGTGGCGATCGGTATCGATCCTGACAGTGAAGATCTGAGCCAGCTGCGTTACGGCAAGGTCTGTATCCTCGCGGATGCGGACTCCGATGGCTTGCACATCGCCACCTTGCTGTGCGCACTGTTCGTGAAGCACTTCCGCTCACTGGTGCAGCATGGCCATGTGTACGTGGCCATGCCTCCGCTGTATCGCATCGATCTCGGTAAAGAAGTCTTTTACGCGTTAGATGAAGATGAGAAAGAGGGCGTGCTGGAGCAGCTGAAGCGCAAGAAAGGCAAACCGAACGTGCAGCGCTTCAAAGGTCTGGGTGAAATGAACCCGCTGCAGCTGCGTGAAACTACGCTCGATCCTAACACGCGCCGTCTGGTGCAGTTGACGGTAAGCGATGAAGACGTCGAGCAAACGCTGCGTGTGATGGACATGCTGCTGGCGAAGAAGCGTTCTGAAGATCGCCGTAACTGGCTACAGGAAAAAGGCGATCTCGCCGACCTGGAAGCTTAATCACAGAGGACGCTACGGCGTCCTTTGTTATTTAGGGCGAGCCCCGGAGAACAGAACGTGAAAATCACACTGGAAGAGCTGCGCGCCTGGGTGGCGGTGGTGGACAGCGGATCGATTACCGCTGCTGCCGAGCAACTCGATCAAACCAGCTCAGGCATCAGTCGGGCACTGAGCCGCCTCGAAAGTAAGTTACAAACGACCCTGATGCACCGCACCACGCGGCGTCTCGCGCTCACCGAGGAAGGACTGATCTTCCTCGATCATGCGCGGCAGATCCTCTCGTCGGTGGAATTAGCCGAAGAGCAAATCGCCCAGCGTCGCGACATTCCTTCAGGCAGATTGCGCGTTAATGCCAACGCCCCGTTTATGCTGCACGTGATTGTGCCGCTGGTGGCGGAGTTTCGGCAGCGCTATCCGCTGATTCAGCTGGAGCTGAACACCGACGACATCATGATCGATCTGCTGGAGCAGCAGACCGACATCGCGATTCGCGTCGGAGAGCTTCGTGATTCCACGCTGCGCGCCCGCGTGTTGGGCAGCAGTGCCACGCGCTTAGTGGCCAGTCCGGCTTATCTGCAACAGCATGGCGAGCCTGCAACGGTAGAGGCGTTAGCCGCCCATCAACTGCTCGGTTTCAGCCAGTTGGATGCACACAATGTCTGGCCTGTTTGGCAAAGTGAGGGTGAGTATTTGCAGATTAAGCCCACGCTGTCGGCATCCAGCGGCGAGACGCTTCGCCAGTTGGCGTTAGCCGGGCAGGGCATTGCGCGCTTATCTGATTTTGTCAGTCGGGAAGATCGTGCGCGGGGGGATTTGGTGCAGGTGTTAGAGCAGGAAACGCGTGAATTGCGCCTGCCGATTCACGCCGTGTATTACCGCAATCAATCTCTGACCTCACGCATTACCTGCTTTCTCGATTTTCTGCGCGAGAAGATAGAACAAGATCGCCTGTTATAAAAAAGCCCCTGCACAGGCAGAGGCTTGGGTGTTTAGCGAACCGGCTCTAATACCAGGATTTTCACATCCACCACATCATCTTTAATGATGGCGCGGTGCGCATCCATGTGCGGCATCTGCTGATGCTGTTCAAGGTGGCGTAGCGACTCCCACTGTTCCAGCATGAAAATGGAATCCGGTGAATTCTGCTTCCACGGCACCTGCGCCTGATGATCGACCAGCGCATCGTACTGATGGCAACCTTCCTCTTCCAGTACGGTAGGGATCAGCTTATTGATAGCATCCAGTACCACATGGCGACGACCTGGTTTGACACAAATTTCTGCAACAACAGTTAACATAGCGCTTCCTCTTTTCCCGGTGTGCTTACAGTTAAGCAAAAATCTGGCTGAGATGAGTCCGATAACGTTCAATATCGCGCGGCACGTCCGGCATCTTGATCACATCATTACAGATAAAGGTCGGCAAAGCTTCCATGCCGAGGAACTGGTTAGCTTTGTGGAAGTGCAGATAGAGGCCGTCTACGCCGACGCCTTCAAAGAACTGCTCAGGGTCGTTAAACGCTTCCAGTGGCGCATTCCACGTCAGCGACAGCATGTATTTTTTGCCCTGAATCAGACCGCCCGAACCGTATTTCTTGCCCGCATCGCTGCGGCTGCGGCCGTCACTGGCATACAGTGAACCGTGGCCTTCGGTGAACACGTCATCAATGTACTTTTTAACCGTCCACGGCTCGCCCATCCACCAACCTGGCATCTGATAGATCACCACATCACTATCGAGATACTTCTGCACTTCTTCTGCCACGTTGTAGTCGCTGTCAGCAAGGGTGACAACCACGTTATGGCCCAGATCGCGCAGTTGGCTGGCCGCCACGTCAGTGAGGGTGTGATTCAGTTCGCCTTTCGAGTGGGCAAAGGTTTTACCGCCGTCGATGATTAAAATATTGCTCATGGATGATTCGCTCCGTTTCCCGTTGATGGCGCACACTGTACGCGCGCAGGCGAGGCAGAAAAATGCGTGATTGATCACAAGACTTTTGCTAATAAAGCAATAATGCGGAGGGCTATGCAACAATCCGTACGTAAACCAACATCAACATATAAAAGAAGAACCCATGAAAACCGCGATACTGAGTGCATTACTTCTGGTGACGGGCGCTGCTCAGGCGCAATCCCACCTCGATGAAATTCGTAGTAGTAAAACCCTGAAAGTCTGTACCACCGGCGACTACAAGCCTTACAGCTATCTGCGCAGTGATGGGCAGTATGAAGGGCTGGACATCAGCATGGCGCAGTCATTGGCGGCGAGTCTGGGCGCGAAAGTGCAATGGGTGCCGACCACCTGGAAAACCATGAGTGATGATTTTGTGGCGAAGCAGTGTGATATCGCGTTGGGTGGCGTTTCCGTTACCTTAAAACGCCAGCAGATTGCCTGGTTTGCCGAGCCCCTGGGTGTGGATGGCAAAATCCCGCTGGTGCGTTGCGATGACAAAGATAAGTATCAAACGGTAGAGCAGATCAATAAGCCGAGCGTGCGGGTGATTGAACCGGCTGGCGGCACCAATGAAGCCTTTGTGCATAGCCACTTGCCGCAATCGACGCTGCAGCTGGCCGACAACGTCGGCATTTTCCAGCAGCTGGTGGATAAGAAAGCCGATGTGATGATCACTGATGCGTCCGAAGCGCTCTTCCAGATGAAGCATTACCCGACGCTTTGCGCCATCAATCCGGATAAGCCGATGCAATACGGTGAGAAAGCTTACATGATCCCGCGTGATGATATGAGCTGGAAACTGTACGTCGATCAGTGGCTGCATCTCAGCACCGCCACCGGCGAATATGCGCAGATCGCCTCGCAGTGGCTGGGTGTGATTAAGTAAACTCATGCCTGATGCATCGCGCCGCTACTGGAGCGGCGCGGTTTACTGCGTGGCTTAAAAGGGGCAACGTGGCCCCATGCCGGCACTCAACGATACAAACTCGCTTTACCCAATCCACCAAACAGATTCATCTTGTAGCGAATCACCGCTTTGGCGGCGGTAATGGCTTCCGGGTAAATCACGTTAGGATCCCACCAGGTTTCACGTGCCAGAATCTCACGCAGTTTGGCGAAGTAGGCGTACTTCATGTCGCTGGAAATATTGATTTTGCCCACGCCCAGCGTCACCGCTTCGGCGATTTCTGTATCCGGGTTGGCTGAACCACCATGTAGCACCAAAGGAATGGTGGTGCGCTGAGCAATGTCTCTCAGGATGTGCATCTGCAGTTCCGGTTTCATATCTTTTGGATAGATGCCGTGCGCGGTGCCAATCGCCACTGCCAGGGTATCGACGCCGGTGCGCTGGATAAAATCTTCCGCCTGCGCCGGTTCGGTATAGATCACCTTGCTGACGCCGCCTTCCACGGTGGTGCCGGTATCACCGATGGTGCCGAGTTCGCCTTCCACTGAGACGCCCACTGAATGCGCCAGTTTCACCACTTCTTTGGTCAGTGCCACGTTCTCTTCATACGGCAGTAGCGATCCATCGATCATCACCGACGTAAATCCACACTGAATGGCGCGCAGTACCTGCGCAATCGATGCGCCGTGGTCGAGGTGAATGGTGAAGGGCACTTTGCTCTTCAGCGTGCGTTCCCGCACATAGCCAAAGAACTCATCGGTGACGAACTCCAGTTCACTCGGGTGAATCGAGATGATCGCCGGGGTGTTGGTGGCTTCGGCTTCCTCCACCACGGCACGGATAAAGCAGCTGTCTGCTACGTTAAATGCGCCGATGGCGTAACGGTGTTCACGAGTCGGTGCCAACATCTCTTTCATTGAAATCAACATGTTAATATTTCCTCAACGTGAGTTTTACCAGAGCCGACGTGTGCGCCGACCCGATGATGGATTTAAGGGAAATGCATTAAATACCGATTACCTGCGCGCCCTTACCGGTGCGCATAAATGCGATGAATCACGTGCGTCGATTTAAACGGTGCGCATAAATGCGATTAATTTCGTGCGTCCATTTAAACGGTGCGCATAAATGCGATTAATTTAGTGCGTCCATTTAAACGGTGCGCATAAATGCGATTAATTTAGTGCGTCCATTTAAACGGTGCGCATAAATGCGCACCCTACAGGGGGGGCGGTTGCACCTTACCTTGTAGGGTCGCCATTTATGGCGACTTGATGCGTTCGCGCATTACGCTTTGCCAGCCGATCCCGACCAGCTCAGATACTCAATCACCACCTCGCGGCAGGCGGATTCCATCAGCCCCAGCAAATCGGCAAGCTCTGCGTGCGGATGCTGTTTCAGTGCCTGCTCCACTGCATTCTTCCCGGCATCAAACACCGCGGCGCCGACGTTAATCTTGGCCACGCCGTACTGGCTGACGCGGCGGATATCCTCGGCGGGTGTGCCTGAACCCCCATGCAGCGCCAGTGGGCGGGTTGAAACCGCATGCAGTTCCTGCAAACGCTGGAAATCGATCTTCGGCTTCACGCCCGCTGGATAAAGTCCGTGCGCGGTGCCCACCGAAATCGCCAGTAAATCGATATCGGTTTGCTCGATAAACGGCAGTACATCTGCAACCTGCGTCATCTTCACGGAGGCATCGGCTAACTCGTAGGTCGGCGCATCGGCGATATGCCCCAGCTCGCCTTCAACGCAAACGCCAGCGGTGTGCGCCATTTTCACCACCGCTGCGGTCTGGCGAATGTTCTCGGCCAGCGGATCGGCGGAAGCATCGATCATCAACCCGGTGAACCCGGCGCGGAATGCCTGACCAATTAGCGGAAAGGCCTTGCCGTGATCCAGCGCCAGCGCAACCGGCACGATGGCGTCTTTCGCCAGCGCCTGCACCAGCGGCACGGCCACAGCAGGAGGGAAGTGCTGGCTGTGACCCTGATAGACGTTGAGGATCAGCGGGGCGCGCTGTTGTTCGGCGGCCTGAATAGCCGCCCGCGCGGTTTCAAGGTTGAAGCAGTTAATCGCCAGCACGGCATACTGCTGCTTAGCGGCGGCCTGAATCAGGTCGTTCATCATGGCAAACATGGTGGCTCCTTATTCCAGTGTGAATTTGATCTCTTCGTCGCGGACGCCGGGGGCTTCCACGTCATCGAACTCTTCATCTGCCTGCGTCACCGGTTTTTTCATCAGCGACAGCATCACGCCGCACACCACGGTGCCGATACCCAGCGCCAGACAGAACATCAGCGGTTTGGTGAACAGCGGCACTACAAACATCCCGCCGTGTGGCACCGGTGCTTCGACGCCCCACACCATAATCAGCCCACCGGCGATGGCTGAAGCCACCACGCAGCTGCCGACCACGCGCAGCAGGTCACGCGCCGCAATCGGAATCACCCCTTCGGTGATCATGCAGATCCCCATCGGGAACGCAGCTTTCAGCGCCTCTTTCTCTGCTTTGGTGTACTTATGGCGCGTCAGCAGATAAGACAGCGTGATGCCGAACGGCGGGATCATCGATCCGACAAACTTCACCGCTTCCGGGCCGTAAATCCCGTCGACCAGCATGCCGTCAGCGAACAGCGACATGGTCTTGTTGACGGGGCCACCGAAGTCAAAAGTCGCCATCGCGCCTAGCACCGCACCCAGCACAAACTTAGAACCGCCCTGCATCGACTCCAGCAGGTGAATCAGCGCCTTCTGCAGCCAGATAATCGGCTGACCGATGAAGGTCATCATCAGCAACCCGGCAATGATGGTGCTCAATACAGGCAGCACCATAATCGGCATCAAACCCTGCATCGACTGCGGCAGCTTAATGGTGCGGCGCAGCAGCAGCACCGTGTAGCCCACCAGGAAGCCGCCGAGCATGCCGCCGATAAAACCGGTGCCGATCTGGCCGCAGATAAAGCCGATGATCAAACCGGGCGCAAAGCCGGGACGATCAGCGATGGAGTAGGCGATGGCCGCACTGATCAGCGGCACGATCAGCCCCATACCCCAACCGCCGATCTGATTCAGCATCCAGGCGATGGTGCCGGGGTGCTTACCAACATCTGGCCCACCGATCACCTGGCCGAGCGCGATACAGATCCCGGCGGCGACGATCAGCGGGATCATCCAGGAGATCCCGGTGAGCAAGTGACCTTTGATCTCCTGCCCGTACTGACGTTTGTTTTCGTTCATGGTGGATCTCCTCAGGCACGCGCCAGTGAATCCGCCACTTTTTCGAGGAATTTAACCGGTGACTTGATCACCACTTCGGTTTTCACTCGCACGATGGGTTTGCCCTGAAAGCGCTCTTCGCCGTTGATCTTCACGTCGATGGCAAGGATCACCACGTCAGCGGCCGCGATATCTTCACGCGTGAGCGCCGTTTCGGTGCCAATGGTGCCTTGCGTTTCGACGTGGATGGTGTGGCCCAGTGCATGAGCGCCTTTGATCAGTTTTTCACGCGCAATATAGGTATGCGCGATGCCTGCCGTGCAGGCCGCTACACAGACGATATTCATTTTTCACCTCAAGGAGTTAGGGTATTAACAGAGGTCGGTTTCGGCGTACTGGCTAAACAGCCGGATGATATTGCTGGGGTCGTTTTCCACCAGCAGTTGGGCTATCACCTCATCATCGGCCAGCGCGCTGGCCACCTGCGACAACAGGCGAATATGGGTGGTGTTCTGATCTTCCAGTCGCACCGCGAACAGGATGATGCAGCGCACCTGGCTGCCATCGAGCGTTTCCCAGGGGATATCCTGTTGGGTACGACCGATGGCGAGTGTGGTGTGTTGGACGGCGGCTGATTTGCCGTGCGGGATGGCTACGTGGTTTTCGAAACCCGTCGAACCTTCAGCTTCACGCAGCCAGACGTCTTCAATAAACGCCTCACGATCGGTGATGGCGCCGTCCTGATACAGCAGATCGGTGAGCTGGTGAATCACCTCTTCTTTGGTGGTGGCAGTCAGTGCCAGGTTAACGCGGCGTGGCGTCAGAATGCGGGAAATATCCATGGGTTTTACCTCATTCAATTAATGTTCAGCCAACGCGCAGTGCGCGCCGTCCGGCAGCTGGCTGCCAATCATGGCGTCAGTGACCCGCCGGATATCGTCATCGTTAAAAAATGCACTCACATACACTGCCGGAATAGGCCCGGCGTTGAGATGGATAGTGGTGATCACTAAATCCACGGTCTGGTTCTGACAAAACGCGGCGTGATTGCTGGCGGAGACCACACCGGCAATTTCCCAGTCAGGGAACGCCCGCAAGATACGACTCTTCAGCAGATGCGAAGTCCCCACGCCGCTGGAACACACCACCAGAATGCGTTTATGGGCAATTTGCCGCTCCAGCGCCGCCTGGAAATGCACGCAGAGATAACCAATTTCGTCGTCAGCCACCGGCGATAGCCCATAAGTGTGAGCGGTTAATTGCATCGCCTGCTGCGTTAAGGAAAATATCCCCTTCATTTCCTGCTGAATATCCTCCAGCAGGGGATTGCGAATATGAATGTGATATTTGAGTCGATTTAATAATGGCTTTATATGCACCAATAAACCGTCGAATAATAATCGGTCCTGCGCTAAGTCCTGCTGAATAAAAGCCGAAAAACGATCGATTAATTCACAGGTTATTTTTACGGACTCTGCGGTGGAAAATTGATTGTGCATCGGCGCATTATCGCCACGTTCTTCCACCACAATGCCGGACGAGACAATATATTGATAAATAAAACCGACTTCATCAGCGGGAAGGGCACAACACATCCGCTGCTCGATTTGCACCACCATCTGTTGCGCGATAAGCAAAATACGCTGATCGAGATCCTGAACCGTGGTGAGTGTTTCCAGTGCCAGCGCATTGCCCTGCGCCATACGGTGCATCATGATCAGAATATGAGTACAGAGATTCAGATACCAGGCATCGCCTAACGGGTAACTGAGTTGCTGCTCCATCTGTTGCAGCAGCGCCTGCACAAAAGCCACATCCTCATCGCCAAAATAATGCACCAGCGCCTGCTGGCTACCGGGATCGAGGCGCGGCAACAGCGGCGTGCCAGCGACGTTTTGCTGCATCACGTCATTGATCAGTGAGACCATTGCCTGGCGCAGTGTCTGCTCATTGCCTTCAATGTGTGTACCGCCCGGCCCGCGTTGCAGCGTCAAACCCAACGGCTGCAGCCACTCTTCAATCACTTTCAGGTCGTTCACTATCGAGGCGTGACTAATAAAATAGCGCTCTGACAGTTTGCTGATTGAGGTCACCCGCGGTGCATCGCTCAGTAGCTGCGACGCAATCTTCACCCGACGGCTGTTTTGCCCCAGCGCATCGGCACTGCTTTCATCGCCGTTGAGCTGCTGTTCCAGTTGTAACCGCTGCTGGATATCATCAACCCGTAAGCGCACACCGCGTCCTGGAGTCTTCTCCAGCGTCAGTGACCAGCTGCCGAGCCAGCTTTCCAGCCATTGTAAATCGCGTTGAATGGTCTTTTCTGATACGCCCAGCTGTAAGGCTAATTCTCTGATCGGCTGCGGTGCAGCATGTTGCAACAGCAGTTTGACTAAACGGTGTTGTCGCGAAGTCAGTATTTGCATTCGGTCACCCTTTATTTTGGCAAAGCGTTTTTAAGATTATTTCCTCGTTATCTATTTCTTCATGCCAGAAATCAGGAGCGCAATATTTGTGTCTTATGGAGTATGAATTTAGAAAAGGACGGCGTAAGCAACAATACTAAATGTTGTCCATGATTACGGACAGCTTTAATACACCTGAAATCATTAATAATTAATTGCGATCCTGCTCACATATTAATCGCTATATTCATTGTGATGCTGATCTCATTCCTTTTTAATTTCCTGACCAATATCACGTTATTTAACGCAATACGATTCTGGTGGTGGCCATTGGCTTCCCTGTGACTAACTCGCACGAATAAGGTACTATCCTCGCCAAATGAGCGCCGGATGCCCCGCCGTTGCGGGCCACGAAGTGAGGATGCGAGCTTAATGAGCGAATTGACGCAGGATGGTGCAGAGCGTCTTGCCCTGCACAAATTTACGGAAAACGCGTACCTGAACTACTCCATGTACGTGATCATGGACCGCGCACTGCCGTATATCGGCGATGGCCTCAAGCCGGTGCAGCGCCGTATTGTGTATGCGATGTCGGAATTGGGCCTCAATGCCAGCGCCAAATTCAAAAAATCCGCGCGTACCGTCGGTGACGTATTAGGTAAATACCATCCGCACGGCGACAGCGCCTGCTACGAAGCGATGGTGTTAATGGCGCAGCCGTTCTCCTATCGCTATCCGCTGGTGGATGGTCAGGGCAACTGGGGTGCACCGGATGATCCCAAATCCTTCGCCGCGATGCGTTACACCGAGTCACGCCTCTCCAAATATGCCGAGATTTTGCTGGGCGAGTTGGGACAAGGCACGGTCGATTACATCCCGAACTTTGACGGCACCATGCAGGAGCCGAAGATGTTGCCGGCACGCCTGCCGAACATCCTGCTGAATGGCACCACCGGTATTGCCGTGGGCATGGCCACCGATATCCCACCGCATAACCTGCGTGAAGTCGCGGAAGCGGCGGTGAAGCTGATCGACAAACCCGATACCACGCTGGATGAGTTGCTGGATATTGTGCAGGGGCCGGATTATCCGACCGAAGCCGAGATCATCACGCCACGCAGCGAGATCCGCAAAATCTACCAAAGCGGGCGCGGTTCGATCCGTCAGCGCGCGGTGTGGAAGAAAGAAGATGGCGATGTGGTGATCACCGCGCTGCCGCACCAGGTTTCCGGTGCACGCGTGCTGGAGCAGATCGCCAACCAGATGCGCAATAAAAAGCTGCCGATGGTGGAGGATCTGCGTGATGAATCCAACCATGAGAACCCAACGCGTCTGGTGATTGTGCCGCGTTCTAATCGTGTGGATGTGGAGCAGGTGATGAATCATCTGTTCGCCACCACCGATCTGGAGAAGAGCTATCGCGTTAACCTGAATATGATCGGGCTGGATAACCGTCCGGCGGTGAAAAACCTGCTGGAGATCCTGTCTGAATGGCTGGTGTACCGTCGCGATACCGTGACGCGCCGCCTGAACTATCGCTTAGATCGCGTGCTGCGCCGCCTGCATATCCTCGAAGGTTTGCTGGTGGCGTTCCTCAATATTGATGAAGTGATTCACATCATCCGTACCGAGGACGAACCCAAGCAGGTGCTGATGTCGCGCTTTGAACTCAGCGACACGCAAGCCGAATCCATTCTGGAACTGAAACTGCGCCATCTCGCCAAACTGGAAGAGATGAAGATTCGCGGTGAGCAGGCGGAGTTGGAGAAAGAGCGCGATCAGCTGCAGGCGATTCTGGCGTCCGAGCGCAAGATGAGCAACCTGCTGAAGAAAGAGCTGTTAGCCGATAGCCAGACGTACGGTGACGCTCGCCGTTCACCGCTGCATGAGCGCGAAGAAGCCAAAGCATTGAGCGAAACCGAGCTGGTGAGTGCCGAGCCGGTCACCATTGTGCTGTCGCAGATGGGTTGGGTGCGCAGTGCCAAAGGGCACGATATCGATCCTACCGGGCTCAGCTATAAAGCCGGTGACAGCTACCTCGCCGCCGCACGTGGCAAGAGCAATCAGCCAGTGGCCTTTATCGACTCCACCGGCCGCAGCTATACGCTGGACCCGACCTCGTTGCCATCGGCGCGCGGGCAGGGCGAGCCGCTGACCGGCAAGCTGACGCCACCGCCAGGTGCTGCGTTTGAACAGGTATTGATGGAAGCGGACGATCAAAAACTGCTGATGGCCTCCGATGCCGGTTACGGCTTTATCTGCACCTTTGCCGATCTGATTTCGCGCAACCGTGCCGGTAAAGCGCTGCTGACGCTGCCAGAGAATGCCAAAGTGATGACGCCAATGGCGGTGCACTCCGGTGATGACATGCTGCTGGCGATCACCCAAGCCGGCCGCATGTTGATGTTCCCGGTGAGCGATCTGCCACAGATGTCGAAAGGCAAAGGCAATAAAATCATCTCTATCCCATCAGCGGATGCTGCCGCTGGCGTGGACAAACTGCAATGGTTGTTAATCTTGCCGCCGGGCAGTTCACTCACTCTTTACGTCGGCAAGCGTAAGCTGATTATGCGCGATGAAGACCTGCAAAAAGTGCGTGCCGATCGTGGCCGCCGTGGCAGTGTGTCACGCGGATTACAGCGTATTGATAGCGTGGAAGTGAATGCGCCAGCGCGCCCGAAAAGTGACGCGAGTAGCGAAGAATAAGACTGAACAGGCAATGGATTGCCCAACTTGAGGAAGCTATGTTACTAATTTTACGCACGATTATTGTCATCATTTATTCGATTTTAGTGTGCATCTTCGGCAGTATCTGGTGTTTGTTCTCACCGCGTAACCCGCGTCATGTGGCGACATTCGGCCATATGTTAGGTCGCCTGTCGACGGTGTTTGGTGTCAAAGTTGAGCTGCGCAAACCCGCTGATGCCGGGAGCTATGGTAATGCGATTTACATCGCTAACCATCAGAACAACTACGACATGATCACGGCGGCCAAGATCGTGCAGCCGACCACCGTGACCGTCGGTAAAAAGAGCCTGTTGTGGATCCCGTTCTTCGGTCAACTCTACTGGCTGACCGGTAACCTGCTGATTGATCGAGACAACCGCGCCAAAGCGCACGGCACCATCGGTGAATTGGTCGGGCAGTTTAATAAAAAGCGCATCTCTTTCTGGATGTTCCCGGAAGGAACGCGCAGCCGTGGACGTGGTTTGCTGCCCTTCAAAACCGGCGCCTTCCATGCGGCTGTGGCTGCAGGCGTGCCGATCATCCCGATTGTGGTCTCGAACACCCATGACAAAATCAAACTGAACCGCTGGAACAACGGCCTGGTGATAGTTGAAATGCTGCCTCCGGTCGACACTAAGCAGTTTGAAAGCACCTCGGTGCGCAAGTTAGCCACCCACTGCCGCGAATTAATGTCTGCTAAGCTGGAAGAATTGAACGCCGAAGTCGCCGAACGCGAAAAAAGCGGTAAACTCTAGCCATCCACGGGGCAGAGATTCTGCCCCGTGCTCATCACAGCAAAAAACTCACTAACAAAAACAACATGGACACGGCGTCCTCACGCCACGCTCAAAAGGTCTGAAGTTTTATGTCTTGCAGCAGACGTCAGTTTATTCAGCTTTCCGCCGGTGTTGCGCTGGCTTCCAGTAGCATGCCTTATGCCGCCTACGCTGCGGCCCCGATGGGCGATGTGCCCCTGCCGATCCCACCATTGATTGAGTCTCGTCGTGGTCAGCCGTTGTTTCTGACGCTGCAACGCAGCCATTGGTCATTCAGCGGCAACAGCAATAAAGTGCCGGTTTGGGGCATTAATGGCATGTACCTCGGACCCACGGTACGCGTTTACAGCGGCGATGACGTGAAGATGATCTACAGTAACCGCCTCAACGAGCCAGTAGCGATGACCGTTAGCGGCTTGCAGGTGCCAGGTGCCTTAATGGGTGGCGCGCCGCGTCTGATGTCGGCGGGCGTTGACTGGGCGCCGGTGTTGCCGATTCGCCAGGGCGCTTCCACATTGTGGTATCACGCCAATACCCCGAATCGTATGGCACCGCACGTCTATAACGGTCTGGCAGGCATGTGGTTGATTGAGGATGAGGTCAGTAAAGCCTTACCGCTGCCTAAGCACTATGGCGTCGATGACTTCCCGTTGATTATTCAGGACAAGCGCCTCGATAACTTTGCTACGCCGGTTTATAACCCACCTTCCGATGGCGGTTTCCTCGGCGACACCTTGCTGGTGAATGGCGTGCAAAACCCGTATATCGAGGTTTCTCGTGGCTGGGTGCGTTTACGTTTATTAAACGCATCAAACGCGCGTCGTTTTGATTTAAATTTCTCTGATAATCGCCCGTTTACCGTGATTGCCAGCGACCAGGGTTTTCTGGCTGCGCCGGTTGCGGTGCAAACGCTGTCGCTGGCACCCGGTGAACGCCGCGAAGTGCTGGTGGATATGTCGCAGGGCGATGAAGTCTCGATTACCGCCGGCACTGCGGCGGGGCTGATGGATCGCCTGCGCGGTCTGTTTGAGCCTTCCTCGATTCTCGCCAACACGCTGGTGCTGAGTCTGCGTCCGACCGGCTTACTGCCGCTGGTCACTGACAATCTGCCGATGCGTCTGCTGGCCGATCAGATTCTGGATGGCGTGGCGGTGCGCACCCGCGAATTCCGCATTGGCGACAGCGTGCCGGGCATCAATGGCGCACTGTGGGACATGAGCCGCATCGATACGACGGTGCAGCAGGGCACGTTTGAACGCTGGATTATTCACGCCGATCGTCCACAGTCGCTGCATATTCAGGGCGTGATGTTCCTGATTAAGAACGTCAATGGCGCGCAGCCGATGGGTGAAGATCGCGGCTGGAAAGATACGGTGTGGGTGGATGGTGATGTGGAGCTGCTGGTGAGTTTCCCGCAGAGTTCGTCGGATCACTTCCCGTTTATGTACTACAGCCAGACACTGGAGTTAGCCGACCGCGGCACGGCAGGGCAGTTACAGGTCAATCCAGTCCCTTAAGAAAAAAAGGTGCGCGGCGATGCGCACCTTACAAGAGATCGTCAAATTGTCAGGTCGTCATTCGTTAAAGGCGACTGGCACATGACCCCACAGTCATTATCACGCCAATGTTGGCGAGCACGCGTGAGCTGTACCCGCAGGCGGTTAAACTGTGCCGAATCAACCGTTAAACTTCTCCGGATCCGGCCCCAAACGATTTCCCTTATCCAGCTTAGTAATCTCGCTGATCTCGGTTTTTTCCAGCCTGAAGTCAAACACCTGGAAGTTCTCACGAATGCGTTCCGGGGTGACAGATTTTGGAATCACCACCAGTCCGCTATCCAGATGCCAGCGAATCACAATTTGCGCCGGCGTTTTGCCATACTTCTTCGCCAGTTCGCGGATGATTTCCTGATCGAATACCCCTTTACCGCCTTGTGCCAGTGGGCTCCAGGATTCGGTTTGAATCTGATGCAGCGCATTCCACGCATGCAGTGTGCGCTGTTGCAGCATCGGATGCAGCTCAATCTGGTTCACTACCGGTGACACGCCAGTCTCATCGATCAGACGTTTGAGGTGCGCTTCATGGAAGTTACAAACGCCGATGCTCTTGGTTAAGCCCTGCTGCTGCAGCTCAATCATCTTCTTCCAGGCTTCAACGTAGTGATCTTTCTCCGGGCACGGCCAGTGCATCAGATAGAGATCGACACTCTCCAGTTGCAGCTTCTTCAAACTGGTTTCGATCGCCTGCTGGCTGTTCTGCTGGTCGTCATTCCACAGTTTAGTGGTGATGAAAATGTCCTCGCGTGCGACATCGGTGTCCTGCAGCGCCTGACCGACCGCTTCCTCATTTTTGTAGATGGCGGCGGTATCGATGGAGCGATATCCGACTTTCAATGCTTCCACAATCGCGTTACGGGCATCCTCAATGCTCGCCTGCCACACACCGAGTCCGATCTGCGGCATCATATTGCCGTCGTGCAGTTTGATAATGGGTTGCTCTGCCATTGTTGCTCCTTATCTGTCGCAGTGACTTACCGAAAAAGCGCTGTGGTTAAGTCTAGTCAACAAACTCAACCGCAGGATCATTGTGGCAATCGCATCGCAATTTTACCCTGGTCATTTCTGCCTGAATCTTGCCTGATTCTGCTGAAGGGTGGAGCTTTGAGCAGCATTACGGCACACTGATTTTTTTTGCTGCCTGAGAGAGATGCATGCCGAACGATGCCCTTTGCCGCCAGCTGGCGCAGCGCGTGACCGCGCTAATGAACGATGTGCGTAAGCCGTTGTGCGCCGTGGAAAACGTCAAGCTGATCTACGCCTGTGAAACGCTGCCGCGCACGCCAATGATGTATCAGCCGGGCATCGTGATTCTCTTTCAGGGGCGTAAAACCGGTTATCTCGGCAGCACGGTGTTTCATTACGACGCCACTAAGTATTTGATGCTGACGGTGCCGCTGCCCGTGGAATGCGAAACTGAAGCCACGCTGGAAGAGCCACTGGCGGGCATGTGCCTGAGCGTGGATATTGCCAGCTTGCAAGACCTGTTGATGGATATCGGCGACGACGAGCAATTCCAGCCGCAGTTACACACGTCCGGTATCCATTCGGCGTTTATGAGTGAAGAGATGCTGTGTGCCGCCGAGCGTTTGCTGGATGCGATGAGCCATCCGCGTGATGCGCGCGTACTCGGTCCACAGCTGGTGCGTGAGATTATCTACTATGTGCTCACCGGCCCGATTGGCGGCGCGTTGCTGTCGCTGGTTAACCGTCAGACGCAATTCAGCCAGATTGCGCGCGCCTTGCGCCGTATCGAAAGCCATTTCGCCGAAAGCCTCAGCGTCGATATGCTGGCCGCCGAAGTGAACATGAGCGTTTCGGCGTTCCATCACAACTTCAAAGCCGTGACCCAAACTTCGCCGCTGCAATACCTGAAGCGTTATCGTCTGCATCAGGCGCGGTTGATGATGTTACAGGATGGGATGAAAGCCAGTGCGGCAGCGGTCCGCGTGGGCTATGAGAGTCCTTCGCAGTTTTCGCGGGAGTTTAAACGCTATTTCGGCGTGACGCCGGGAGAGGAAGCCAGCCGCGTGCGCCAAACGTTGCCGTTTGACGCCGCGTCTTAATCAGATTTTCTGGCGACGTTTTTTCCAGATCACCACGATGCTGCCGGTCAGACCGACAAACAGCAACACCATCGGCAGCACCATCAGCACCGCCATCACCTGATCTTCATGGCGCTTGATAAACGGTACCTGGCTGATGCCATACCCCATAGCGACCACAATCCCGACCCACAGTGCGCCGCTCAGCCAGTTGAACAGCTGGAAGCGACCGTTCTGTAAACCTGAAATGCCTGCCATGGTCGGCAGCAGCGTGCGAACGAACGCCAGAAAGCGCCCGACCAGCAGCGCCATCAGACCGTGGCGGTTAAACAGATTCCAGGCGCGCTGATGATATTGCGCCGGCAAATGCATCAACCAGCTTTTCACCAACCGCGTGTTGCCCAGCCATCGGCCCTGCAAATAACTCAGCCAGCAGCCCAGACTGGCGGCGGTGGTCAGAATCACCATGGTGGGCACGAAATCCATCACGCCTTTGGCAATCATGGCACCCGCGAGCAGCAGCAGGCTGTCACCCGGTAGAAAAGAGGCGGGCAACAAACCGTTTTCCAGAAACAGCGTCAAAAACATTACGGCGTAGACAACCCACACGACATCCGGATTGGCCAGCGCGGCAAAATCCTGATGCCAGAGCGCGTGGACAATCTCATGTAAAACACCCATCTGCTATCCCATCGAGTCACAAGGATTCTATTTTAACCATCTGTGGCACCGTAGACGTTGATCTCACCGATGCGGCACGAAATGGTTTAGCTTTTGTTTAGATATTTACTGCTTTAAGCGCGCAAAGCCCGCTTTCAGGTCATTCAGCAGGTCATCGACATGCTCCAGACCAATATGCAAACGCACCAGCGTGCCGTCGAAATCGACGCCGCCCGCCGGGCGAATTTCCGCCAGTTCTTCCGGCTGGTTGGCCAGAATCAAGGATTCATAGCCGCCCCATGAATAGGCCATGCTGAAATGGTGGAAGTGATCGAGGTAATTAGCCAGCTGCTCACGGCTGAGTTTTTCATGCAGGATGAAGGAAAACAGTCCGCTGCTGCCGTTGAAGTCACGCTGCCAGAATTCATGGCCTTTGCTTTGAGCCAGTGCCGGATGATTGACGCGCGCGACTTCCGGTTGTGCCGCCAGCCATTCGGCAACCTGCAAACCGCTTTCTTCATGCTGGCGCAAACGTGTACCCAGCGTGCGCAAGCCGCGACTGGCCATGTACGCCGTATCGGCATCCACCATCTGGCCCATCAAATACGAATTTTCACGCAGCTGCGGCCAGCAACGCTCATTGGCGACGGCCGTGCCAATCATCGCATCGCTGTGACCAATAATGTATTTGGTGCCTGCCTGAATCGAAATATCGATGCCATGCTCCAGCGCGTTAAACAACACGCCTGCGGCCCAGGTATTATCGATCATAATGATCGCGTCGGGCGCTTTCGCGCGCACGGCGGCGACGATGGCGGGAATGTCCTGTACTTCCATGGTGATGGAAGCAGGAGATTCGAGGAACACCACGCGCGTGTTCGGCTGAATCAGCTCACTGATTTCGCTGCCGATGCAGTGATCAAAGAACGTGGTGGAGACATTCAGCTTACTGAGAATTTTGGTACAGAAATCCTGCGTTGGTTCATAGACTGCGCCGCTCACCAGAATGTGATCGCCCGCTTCGACAAAGGAGATAATCGCATTGGATACCGCTGCCGCACCGCACGGATACAGCGCGCAACCCGCGCCGCCTTCCAGTTCGGTCATGGCGTCTTGCAGCGAGAAGTGGGTGAGGGTGCCACGGCGGCCATAAAAAAGCTCGCCCGATGCACGGCCTGCAGTCGCCCGTTTTTTGTCAGCGACCGTGTCAAAAACCAGTGAAGATGCGCGTTGAATGACGCTGTTAACTGAGCCCTGAGTGTAACGTTTGCTTCGTCCCGCGCTAACCAGCGTGGTATCAATTTTATTCGTTGCCATCACTGCCTTTCCTGACACTTACCACAAAACATTCACGTTACCACGAAATACTGCAGTGGGTTGACCCTGATTGCGGATTATCAGAGTCAGTCGATGAATTGATCGGGCAAAAGCGCGTCCCTGCGATTTCGCGTTACATCACACCCATCACATGCGGCAACCACAGCGACAGCGCGGGCACATAAGTGATCAGCATCAGGATGAAAAACAGCGTCACGTAGAAGGGCAGCATGGCTGTGACCACCTGCTCAATTTTCTGCTTACTGACAGCGCTGGCAACGAACAGCACGGTGCCGACCGGCGGGGTGATCAGGCCGATACCGAGGTTCGTCATCATAATCATGCCAAAGTGTACAGGATCGATGCCCAGGCTGGTGGCAACGGGCAGCAAGACGGGGGTCAAAATCAGAATGATAGGCGCCATGTCCATCAAGGTGCCGATCACCAGCAGCAGGACGTTGATGCACATCAGAATCACGTATTTGTTATCAGAGAAGCTGGTGAAGGCATCGGTGATCATGGTCGGCAATTGCATAAAGGTCATCACCGCGCCAAAGCCCGCCGCAAAGGCAATCAACACCATCACAATGGTGACGGTTTTGATGGTACGAAACACCAGGATATGCAGCTGATTCCATTTGAAATCGCGATAGATAAACATCGTGACAAAAAATGCCCACAGGCAGGCAATCGCAGCGGATTCCGAAGCGGTAAAGATGCCGGAAAGTATGCCCCCCAAAATAATGAAGATAGTGAAGAGTCCCCAGAACGCATCGAAGAAAATTTTCACGGCCTGACGCAGTGGAATTACTTCACCTTTGGGATAACCACGTTTTCGTGCGAACGCCAGGCACATCACCATCAGACAGAATCCCAGTAGCAGTCCCGGAATAATGCCTGCGACAAACAAGGAGGATATGGTGACGACGCCACCGGTGGCCAGCGAGTAGATAACGGAGTTATGGCTGGGCGGCGTTAATACCGCCTGCACTGAACCGCTGGCAGTCACGGCAGCGGCGAAATCACGCGGGTAACCTTTCTGTTCCATTTGCGGGATCATGACCGATCCGATCGAGGCGGTATCGGCCACTGACGATCCCGAAATCGCGCCAAAAAATGTCGATGCCACGATGTTCACCAACGACAATCCCCCGCGGATAAAACCGACGAAGATATAGGCAAAGTTCACCAGGCGTCGGGCAATCCCTCCCTCGGCCATGATCGCCCCGGCCAGAATGAAGAATGGAATGGTGAGGAGTGAGAATTTGTTAACGCCGTTGGTGACCTGAATCACCACGGCTTCCAGTGGCAAATCAATCCACCAGGCACCAATAAAGGCGGCAAATCCCACGGCAAAGGCCACTGGAAAGCCGACCAACAGCAGCAACACCAAACTACCTACCAGAATGAAAGCATCCATTTTAGTGCTCCGAATTTAGTGTGTGCCGCCAAGCATCACCAGCGGACGCTGGCTTTGATCGCCATTCAGTATTCGCTCGATCACAAACAGCAGCGTAAACAGCGCGCCGATGGGAATGGGCAGGTACATCTCCCCATACGTTACGGAGGGTAAGGCCGCCAGTGGTTGAACCCACATGGCCTCGCACAAGCTGTAGCTGGCCTGCAGCAGGATTAAGCACACCGCGATCAGTAGCAGGTTACACAGCCGTTGCGCCCATTTTTGCCCTGCTTCGGACAGGCGATCGGTCACCATGGAGACACAAATATGTGTGCCGGCCCGCAGCCCGACGGGCGCACCAATAAAGGTAAAGATGATCATGCAAACAATGGCGACCGGTTCTGGCCATGACAGGGCGCCGTTCAGCACATAGCGCGCAAAAATACCGATCGGTATCACCGTGACCATAATCAACAGCGCTACCGCGGCAATGCCCATGCACAACAGATAGAGCCCATCCATCAAACGGGAATATGCATTCATGCTTCGTTACCTGAGCAAGGCGCCACGCGATCGCGCGGCGCTGAGGGGGTTATTTCACATCAGCAATCTGTTTCATCAGATCCTGATAATTGCCACCAAACTGGTCGCGCACCGGCTGTGTGGCTTTCATAAAGTAATCGCGGTTGGTGTCCTGGAATGTCACGCCGCCGGCTTTCATCTTCTCTACCGACTGTGCGGTGTAAGTGGCCCACAGCTGGCGCTCTTCGTCCTGCGCTTCTTTGCCGAGTTTCTTCAGCAGCGCCTGATCTTCAGCAGAGAGCCGCCCCCATGAGGCTTTGGAGAATAGGATCATCTCCGGCTGAATAAAGTGGCCGCTCAGGGTGTAATACTTCGCCACGGGCAGGTAGTTGTGGGCGACAAAGGTCGGTGGATTATTCTCCGTACCATCGACCACGCCGGTTTGCATGGCGCTAAACACTTCGCTGACGCCCATCGCTACAGGATTGGCACCCATCGCTTTCAGGGTGGCGAGCGAGATGGCACTGTTTTGCACGCGAATTTTCATTCCCTGCAAATCTTCGGGTTTGGTGATGGGTTTTTTGGTGATCATGCTGCGTGTGCCCGCGTCGGTCCAGCCGAGGAACACCATGCGCGTGCGGGGATCGTTATCAAATTTCTCAACAATCTGTTTGCCGACATCGCCATCCAGCACTTTGTGCATGTGGTCTTCATCACGGAAAACATAGGGCAGGGTTAAGACGCTGGTTTCAGGGGCGATGGTGGTAACCGGGGCTAGCGAGACGCGAATCATATCAATCGCGCCAAGCTGAACCTGTTGCAACGTTTGATCCTCATCGCCCAGCACGCCCCCGGCATACACCTTCAGCTCAAGTCGTCCTTGTGTCGCCTCTTTCAACTTATCGCCCATATGTTGCAGAGCAACCACGGTGGGATAACCGGCGGGCTGAACTTCCGCGACTTTTAACACTTTGGCATGAGCGCTACTCGCCAGCAGCATAACCAGAGAAGAGATTGCAATCGTGAGTCGTTTTTTAGGTGTCATTATTATTGCTCCAGCTTGATGATCATCAGAGGTGTAAGGCACACCACAATCGGGAAGGGCTGGCTCAGAATAGTGAAATTGCGCTGGCGAAAAAGTGGTCAAATGTTGATTGAATGAAATGCGTCACATTTTGAAACGATGTTTTAATAAATTTTCAATTAAGGTCACATTTGTAAAACATCAGCTGCCGTATCCATAAAACCCCCAAAGATTGTTGGAAATTGAGGCATTAATCGTTTGTAAATAGTAATGAGAACTACTATCACTTCGGTCAATTTTTTTGCTATGATCCGCGCTTCAATCGTGAACTGTGCAACAGAAGTTGGAGACGCAGCGTGGTAGCCAGTGATTTGATGCAAACGGACCTTTCCGTTTGGGGCATGTATCAGCATGCCGATATCGTGGTAAAAGTCGTGATGATTGGCCTGTTATTGGCCTCCGTTGTCACCTGGGCGATTTTCTTCGGCAAGTTTGCTGAGCTGAGCGGGGCGAAACGTCGCCTGAAACGCGAGCAGCAAGCGCTGGGCGAAGCGCGTTCGCTTAACGATGCTTACCGCGCCGCCGAAAGCTTTAAAAGCAATAGCCACAGTGCGGTGTTGCTGAACGATGCGCAGAACGAGCTGGAACTCTCAGCGGGTGCCGAAGACCTTGATGGTATTAAGGAACGTACCAGCTTCCGCCTTGATCGTCGTGTTGCGGCATTCAGCCGTCATGCCGGTCGCGGGAATGGCTTCCTCGCTACCATCGGTTCTGTTGCTCCCTTCATCGGTCTGTTTGGAACCGTGTGGGGCATCATGAACAGCTTTATCGGTATCGCTAAAACGCAGACCACCAACCTCGCGGTAGTTGCGCCGGGCATCGCAGAAGCGTTGCTGGCGACCGCGATTGGTCTGGTTGCCGCTATCCCTGCTGTTGTTATCTACAACGTCTTCGCACGCATGATTGCCAGCTACAAAGCCTCTTTGGGTGATGTTGCGGCGCAGGTGATGCTGCTGCAGAGTCGCGATCTGGATCTCGGCAATGTGGACACCGCGAAAGAAGCGACCCGTCCGGCGGCGGCACAGAAACTGCGCGTAGGATAAGTATTATGGCGATGCGTTTAAACGATGACTCGGTAGGCGATGGCGAAATGCATGAAATCAACGTGACGCCGTTTATCGACGTCATGTTGGTTCTGCTGATCATCTTTATGGTCGCCGCGCCATTAGCCACGGTGGATGTGCGCGTTAACCTGCCTGCGTCTTCCAGCGCACCGCAGCCGCGTCCGGAAAAACCGGTTTATCTGTCTATCAAAGAAGATAAGCAGATCTACATCGGCAACGATGCGGTCACCAAAGAGACGCTGGTGAATGCGCTGACGGCGCAGACCGAAGGCAAGAAAGACACTACCATCTTCTTCCAGGCGGATAAGTCTGTGGATTATGAGACCCTGATGAGCGTGATGGATCAGTTACGTGAAGCGGGTTATCTGAAGATTGGTTTGATGGGCATGGAATCGGTGAAGAAGTAATTCACCCGTTTGATTGCTTACAAGGGCCGCTATCACTAGCGGCCCTTTTTTATTTGCCCGCGCTGCCGATGTTAATTTTTTGTTACTTTTGGTCTTATTTTTGTAAACTGCAATGGTGAAGCTGATCACATCTATTCCTGGCGCAACCCGCTACAACGGAAGAAAAACCCAGGAAGGACAATATGAGCGCGAGTCAGTCTTTACAAAAGCCATCGCAAGGCGGTGCCAAAACCATCTTTAGCGTTACCAGCGGTAACTTTCTTGAGATGTACGATTTCATGGTGTTTGGCTATTACGCCACGGCGATTGCCAAAACCTTTTTCCCCGGAGATGACCCCTTTGCTTCCCTGATGCTCACGCTGATGACCTTTGGCGCGGGCTTCCTGATGCGTCCACTCGGCGCGATTATTCTCGGTGCCTACATCGACCATCACGGTCGCCGTAAGGGGCTGTTGCTCACGCTGGGATTAATGGCCGTGGGTACGCTCACCATCGCACTGGTTCCTGGCTACGCCACATTGGGTGCTGCCGCGCCGATTCTGATCCTGCTCGGTCGTTTGCTACAGGGCTTCTCAGCAGGCGTGGAGCTTGGCGGTGTGTCGGTGTATCTGTCAGAAGTGGCACCAAAAGGACGCAAAGGTTTTTACGTCAGCTGGCAGTCCGGTAGCCAGCAGGTTGCAGTGATCTTCGCGGCGCTGCTCGGCCTCGGTCTCAACCATCTGCTGGCGAAGGATGCGGTTACCGAGTGGGGCTGGCGTATTCCGTTCGTTGTCGGTTGTATGATTGTGCCGTTCCTGTTCTGGATTCGCCGCATGCTGGAAGAAACCGAAGCGTTCAGCAAGCGCAAGCAGCATCCTTCCATGGGACAGATTATGCGCTCGGTTGGTGAAAACTGGGCATTGGTGCTGGCGGGGATGCTAATGGTGGTGACCACCACGGTGATGTTCTACATGATCACCGCCTTCACACCGACTTTTGGCAAAACCGTGCTGATGATGAGCGACGAACAGAGCTTTATGGTAACGCTGTTCGTCGGCATCTCTAACCTGATTTGGTTGCCGGTGATGGGTTCACTGTCAGACCGGATTGGACGCCGTCCGCTGCTGATCACCTTTACTATTCTGATGATTCTGACCACCTGGCCAGTGTTGCACTGGCTGGTGGGATCGCCGACCTTTGCGCATCTGGTGGAAGCGGAGCTGTGGTTATCGTTCCTGTATGCCAGCTATAACGGGGCGATGGTGGTTTACCTGGCGGAAATTATGCCGGCTGAAGTGCGCGCCACCGGTTTCTCACTGGCGTACAGTCTGGCGACCGCGCTGTTTGGTGGTTTTACGCCAGCGATTTCAAGCTACCTGATCCATGCCACCGGTGATAAAGCGATGCCCGGCGTGTGGTTGTCATTTGCGGCAGTGTGCGGATTGATCGGTACGCTGTTGATCGGCCGCATGGTGAAACAGTATCAGTCGCGCCATGGCGGCACGCCGGTGGGAGTATCGTTGTAACGCCCTGGCTGGCAGCGGGTCTCATACCAGCCCGTTAAGAAGCGATTCGAATATAGCTGCCCCTTCTCTGTAGGGGCAGCTTTTTATTTATATATGGGGTGGTGAAACTCAGTCATCGAGCCTTTTAACAAATTACATCGTCGCCACTGCCCTGCCTAAAACGACAGATCCACCACCACGCTGTCCGTGTAACTCCCCGCCGCTGGCGTATTCTGCGAAGTCAGAATCTGCGCCGTATAGGTGAAGTTGCGCGTCAGGGTATCTGCGTTGAGTGACGTCGAGGTGGTGCTGCTCCAGCGATCGGTGCCGGTCGGCCCCCAGCGTGATGTGGTAGTGGTGCCTTTGTAGATGTCATACGCCAGCCGGTTGGTACCGCTGGCCATCTGGCGCGTGGTGCCGCTGTAGTAGCTTCCGTTACTCAACCCCACGGTGTAGGTGCTGCCTTTTGAACACACCACGTTGATGGTCTGCTGCACTGTGGAGAAACTCCCCACCAGAGGTGCGCTGCCAAAACTCACGTTCGGGGCGGTGATGGTGGTGCAGTCATTGGTTAAAACTAATGTCACAGTGAATGTTTTAGCCACGTTGAGCTGTGTTTGTGTGGTGCCCAGACAAAGACCCAGCGCACTGGTTCCCACACATATTTTATAACTGACCAGAAGCGTAATCAGGGTTGTGTAAGTGCCTGCTGCGACAGTTTGCCCCGTGGTGGTGGTGAAATAGAGGGGGAGGGAAAAATTAAGGCTACTGCCTAATCCCAGCAATGCTGCACTCCAGGTATAAGTTGATCCCGTTAATAATTCGGTAGCGCAACTCGCATCAATGCACATACGAATAGGTATGTTATCGGTGGTGGTTACGCCAGTGGGTTTAAGCGTCGCCCGAGTGCCATTGAGATTGCTAGCAGTGCTGAAGGTATAGCTAACGTAATCGCCACTCGCGAGAGAAAGGCCCCCGGTCCCCCCACAGTTTACATTGGTGATAGAGGAGGTGGTGCTGGGCGTGGTGTTGGTGTAGAAGGTGGTCACCGACGAGCCGAAACTCGCGTTCGGTGTAGTGAGGCCGCAATCAGCAAAGCTGTATCCCGAGAATAAAAATAAGACCAGCAGCAGAAGAAACTTTCTCATGGCGAAATTCCTGACTGTGAATTATTGGCCGTACTGACCGCCGAACCTGGCGCAGGCGGCGGCAGGTCGCACGTCAGCGGGCCGTAGGTTTCCAGCGCTTTGGGCTGACCGTCTGCGATGGTCAGCGTGGTATCACAACTGCGTCCATCTGGCGTCACGACATGAATGGGGTTTTCAGCGCTCAGATTCTCCATCCAGACAATGCCATCCCATCCGATATATTCCGTACCCTGATTCGGGCGCAACACCTGGCTGGAGATCGGCAAAGGTTGACCCTGTTTATCGTGCAGCACCACGCTGGCGGCACGCAGACGTTCCACCGGGAAGTTCAGCAGGTAGCCGCTTTTACGTTTCACCGCAAAACGCTGTTCCACCTTCGGCGCGGTGCGGTCGGCGGGTAAATCCAGGGTATCGATATCGTATTTCGCGCCGTAATAGCTGCTGATCGACGGCACCAGCAAATAGCCTTGTTTATCAGTGCGTCCCATGGACTGATTCTCATAACGCACCGTGACATCCGGATAATCGGTTTTCACCACCACAAACGCATCATTGATATCGTTAGCGGCGAACACGCTGTTGTCCATTAGCACCACTGAACCGGTGACATCGGCCCACTGCGTGGTGTTATCGTTATCGCCATAGAATCCGGCAGAGGTGTCGATTTTATTATTGCGATAGCGCAGGCTCGCCTGACGATAATCACCGCTGTTGCCGCCCTGGTTGGCCCAGGCCGCATCGTAGGCGAAGCCGCCGTCGGTCGGCATTGCACGCGATACGTAAAGGCGCTGATTGTTGTTGCCCTGCTGATCGCGTTCGTAGCTCACCGAAGCGCTGCTCTGTTCACCGAACGGGATAATCAGCGAGATAGCCCCGCTCCAGTCGCCTTGTTCCTGATCGCGGCTGGCGGAAATATACAGGCTACTGTTGCCCCACAGGTTTTTGCTCCACGACAGGTTCAATAAGCGGGTGCGATCGCCCGATCCTCCGGCAATATCAAAATAGGCCAGACCCAGACTGCCATATTGATTGAGTGACACGCTGGCGGTGTACTGCGCACTGCGTCGCGCCAGAGAATAGCTGGTGTTGGCGCTGTCGCCCCGGCTGCCGACCAGCGCCAGGTTGCCGTAATCTGCGGTGCGTAACACATGCTGCGTGCCGAGGCTGAACCAGCTGTTGTTGTATTGATAACCCCAGCTGTATTGCGTGCCGGGTTTACCCTCCATCTGACTTTGCGCCAGGGCACCATTCACCACGCCCCAGCTGCCGAGCTTGACTAATCCTCCTGCGCCGCCAGTGGCCACGCTATCGCTGCCTTCAGCATGGCTCTCCAGCGTTAGCCAGTCGGTTAACCCGTAACGATAAGAGCCACTGGCTGCCGCTGCGCCATAGTCAAAATTTTCCAGCCCGTAGTTTTCACGAATGGCACCGGCCGAGAAGGAGTAATCAGACAATCCTTCACGCAGCAGGCTGCTGGAGACATAAAACGGCAGCGTGGTGGTGACCTGGCGCCCCACGGCATCGGTGGTGGTGATCACCGCATCGCCCGCGCCATTGACGAAAGGCACATTGGTCAGCGACCACGGCCCCGGCTGCACATTGGCTTGCGTGCTGCGATAACCGTTAATAAACAGATCGACGGAAGAGGGCACTGCGGCCTGACCGGAAAACGCTGGAAGCGGGTAAGTCACCAAATCCGGTCGTACGCTAAAATCACGCGCAATCTGCACGCCTCCCAGACGCACGCTGTTACTCCAGCTCAGCGCATCGGTAACCAAATCACCGGCGCGCCAGCTAATCGCATCGTTCTCATCTTCATTGCTGAACCAGGTATCGTAGCGAATGTATCCCTCTTGCTGACAGCTTACGCCACCTTCAAGCTGCTGGGTGTAGACGCCATTGGTGGAGAATTGTCCGACGGGGCCAAATACGCGCAGCTCATTCCAGCTCGACAGGCGCGACCCGGCATTATCGGTACGGGTGGCGTAAAAGTCGTAATTGAGCAGCGCACCGTTACTGGATCGCCCTGGATAGCGTGGGCCGCGCTGATCTTTACCGATCACCTGGCCGGGCAGCCAGGCGGGGGGAACGGTGAGCAACAGACGCTGGCGGCGTTCGTCATAGTCCACTTTCACATCCGTGAGTTGATTCACATCGATTTGCTCGCCCTGAAGTTTCTCCGCGGGGATGCCAGCACGCTGTAAATCGCCACTGCGCAGCCAAAAGTTCCCGTTTTTACGCTCAACCGGCACGATATCGCCGCGAGCGTTCTGGTTCACCACCAGCTCCAGCATGTATTGCTGCCCACTGGTGGTGTTTTCCAGCGCAGGGGGCGGTGGTAGTTCGGAAAAGGTCTCCGCACTACTGATTTGAGGTAACAGACACAGCACGCTGGCCACGGCCAGTGCGCAGGGATGCAGCGAGAACGTCATCAGCGCGCGGCCGCGCTGCTCCAGTGTCCTTTATTCACTTCGGCAGAGAGTTCACCGCTCACGCTGCTGGTTAATGGCCAGCGGTTGCTGCTGTTTGCCAGCACATAGCCAAACAGGCCATTGCCCAGGCGGCGGCCCCCAATGGTGACGTTACTCAGTCGCGCATGGCCGTTGCCGCGGTTGGTGAGTTCCAGCCAGCGCTTGCCACCGCTGTCCACCTGCTGCCAGCTTAGTTGTGGCTTCGCGCTGTCGCTGGTCACGCCGCTGCCGTAGACAAACAGCGGAACCGAATAGCGCATCTGGAAGGTTAATCCCGCCTGATTTTCACCGGGCGTGCGCGGCGTGGGGATTTCATCCAGCACCACGCGATAGGACATTTCGCGTCCCGCTTCCGGTGGACCCTGTTTAATCAGGCGCACCAGCTGTTTCTGACCCGGCTCCAGGCGCACCATTGGTGGGCTGGCGACCACTTGCTGTTGCGTTTGATACTGTTCCTGGCCGCCCACCTGCTGCCAGCTAAAGATGCGCACCTGCATCATGGTGGTGGCATTACCACGGTTCTCCAGCCATAGCTCGCTGGCTTTTTCGTCGGGGTTGATGGCGGGGTCAATGGGCCAAATCATCAGCGAATTGGCGGCGTGGGCGGCAGGCATTAGGGCCATGATAAACAACAGTAACAGGGCGCGCAGGTTCATGATTATTCATCCTTCTTTATCACTTCCGTCACCAGCTAAGCGTAACGGTTAAGGTGTCGGTATAAGTGCCGGCGCGCGTGGGGCCAGGCAGCGTTAACAGGCCATAAATCGGCAAAGTAATGTTATTGGCGTTGCTGTAACTCAGCGCCACGGCGCTACTCACGGGAATCGCCGTGGTGTGTGCCGCGTTGGTATAGAGGTAATAGGGCACCGTATTGGTATTGCCCGAGACCTTGAGATTGCGCGTAGTGGAGTAATTGCTGCCGCCATTGATACTCATGCTCACGGCGGTGCCTGGCGTGCAGGCAAGGGTGATGGTGGTGTTTTGCACATAGCTGGCGCTCACGCTGCTTGTTGCCACACCGGATTGCGTGCCGAAATCAAGCGTGCCAAAGACCCCGGTATTGGTACCGGAGACGACACAGCCTGCCACTACTGATGCAGAGACCTGGAAGGTTGCGGTTGGCAACCCCCAGGCAGAGACACTCCCTATCAGCAGGGCCAGACCGCCTGCAATGTGCGCCCAACGCTGCACCACGGCCACCCTGATTACCCCACAGCTAACCTCAGTAGTTCACCGCTACGTTTATGGTGTCGGTGTAAGTGCCAGCCGGGACCAATGGGTTAAATCCGCCCCCGACGACTCGACCGTAAATGGCGTAGTTGGTGCCTAACGTCGGGTCGGTGGTGCCGCTGGCGGCAATGTTGGTGTTGTTCGCGATCGCGGTGGTAAATGCCGCATCGCTATACAGGGTATAAGCTATGCCTTGAGTGTTATTAGAACCGAGGATCAGATAGCGCGGCTGGCCGCTGACGGTGCCATAAATGGTGGCAGGTGCAGCGTTACTGCTGGTGACCTGCACGTTGAATGTCTGGCCGGTGGTACAGCGAACAAAGATACCGTTGCCTGATGCGCCGACCAATGTGGCGTTCAGGGTATCAAAGGTCGCTGCGCTACTACCAAAGTTCAGGGTACCGAAGTTAACCCCCGTCGTGGCTGACTGACCATTCACCAGACAACCCGTGGTCAGGGTCAGGGTCGCATTAATGGTTCCCGATGTGGTGGCGGCAAAAGCCGCTGTGGGTGCGAGCACAACGCTCAGGCTGGACGCCAAAAGAAAAAGCTTGAGTTTCATAATCATTCCTTACTGATTATCCAAGGTCATTGCTTTTTCACCTGGTGATTCATTTATGAAAACAAATCCGAATTCGAACAAGAGGCGCGATCGGCCTGACAGCGTAAGTGCCCGACATCTAGGAATATTCTTAGATGATGGGTTTATGATTTATATCAGTTTTCTTTACTATAGATCACGAAATCGCCACCTGTGACGTTGCGCTTCGATTTTTCACTAATCAATTCACACTTTTCACCGATAACTCAGTAATCGCAAGGGGTGACAACCGGTTAAAAAAACTAAACAGCGAGTGATTTAACCCTCTACCGCGATTAACCGTTCAATGCTATGTTCGTGCATTAATCAGATATTATTAATTTTTCTGACTGCGACAGACGATGAAAAACAAAAAACATAATGCGGTGTTTCCAGAATTATCTGGATCGGCTCCTCCCTCTGCCTCACTGCATGCGGTCATTACTCACCCTTAATCAATGTTCTCGAACTCTTTGAACTTTTTTGACGATACAGCACCTGCTCCGCAGCGGGCTGAGTTTAGGAGCGCACATGCTGCTGGTTACCTGGGATAGCGTTCTGGTCACGGTTTCACTCATCGTGGCCTTCATTGCTGCGTTTACCGCACTGGATACGGCCGGACGCGTCGCGGTTTCACGCGGCTGTCTGGCAAAAATGTGGCTGGCCGGCGGCGGCACGGCCATGGGCATTGGCATCTGGGCGATGCACTTTATCGGCATGCTGGCGATGATGATGCCGATGACCATGCGTTACGACATTACGCTCACTGCACTTTCACTGCTGGTGGCTATTCTCTCGGCCATTTTTGCCTTTGCACAGGGCGTACAGGGCAGCCATCTGACCCCGCGTCGGCTGGTGCGGGGCACCTTGATACTCGGCAGCGGCGTGGTGGCGATGCATTACATCGGCATGAATGCCTTGATGATCGAACCGGCGATTCGCTGGAACATGCCGCTGGTCGCGCTCTCGGTGGTGATTGCTTATGCCGCCTCCGGTGCGGCACTGTGGCTGGCGTTTCATCTGCGCCAGGGCGAGAGCGTGTGGATTATGCGCGTCTGTGCCGCGCTGGTGATGGGCATTGCCATCGCCGGGATGCACTACACCGGCATGGCCGCGGCGGAGTACAGCATGCCGAGCACCATGCAGCAGCATCATGGCATCAGTGAGGATGGACTGGCGGTGTGGGTGACCATTATCACGCTGTCTATTCTCGGCCTCACGCTCTTAGTGTCCATGCTGGATGCCCAGCTACGTGCGGCGCGTCTGGCCGCCAAGCTCAAGCGTGCCAACAGCGAACTGCGCCAGCTGGCGATGCATGACAATCTCACCTCGCTGCCTAATCGCGTGCTTTTGGAGCAGCAGCTGACGGCACAGATCAAACAAGCCACCTTGCAGGATGAAACCTTTGCGCTGATGTTTATGGACCTTGACGGCTTCAAGGCGGTCAACGATACCTGGGGTCATCACGTGGGCGACCGTCTGCTGATCGCCGTGGCTGAGCGCCTGCGCATGCATTTGGGCGAGGGCGTGCTGCTGGCCCGACTCGGGGGCGATGAGTTTGTGCTGCTGTGTCCTCAGTACAATGACCTGCAAGCCTCGGCGCTGGCGCAGCAGTTGGTGAATGCCATCGATTTGCCGTTTGAGCTGGATCGCTATTCGCTGCGGGTATCCCTCAGTATTGGCATCGTGGTGTTCCCGCTGCACGGCCGTAGCCAGCAGGAGATGATGTTCAACGCTGACTCCGCCATGTATCACACCAAACACAGTGGCCGAAACGGCTGGTGCCTGTTTGAGCCGGTGATGAGCGCCGTGGCCCAGCATCAGCTGGCGCTGGCGAATGACCTGTGGAACGCACTGGAATATCAGGAAATGTGCCTGTTCTATCAGCCAAAGTTCCGCGCAGGCGGCACGGTGCTGATAGGCTTCGAAGCGCTATTGCGCTGGCAGCATCCGCGTCGCGGCTTGCTGATGCCGGATATGTTCCTGCCGCGCGCAGAGAAAACCGGGCAAATTGTGGCGCTGGGCAATTGGGTAATCAATGAAGCGTGCCGTCAGTTGAAGCAGTGGCACGATGAAGGCCATCGAGACTGGACCGTGTCAGTGAACCTTTCGGCGTTGCAGTTCCATCAGCGCGATCTTATCGACAGCTTGCGACATGCACTGATGCGCTATCAGCTGCCAGAGGGCGCGCTGATGCTGGAGATTACCGAGAATATCGCGATGCGCGATCCGCAGTTTAGCCAAATGCGCATTGCCGAACTGCATCAGCTAGGTGTGAAAGTGGCGATTGATAACTTCGGTATCGGTTATGCCAACTTGCTGCATCTGAAACATCTGGAAGCCACCGAGCTGAAAATCGACCGCGCCTTTATTAACAGCCTGCGAGCCGACAGCGAAGACGCCACAGTGGTGAGCGCGATGCTGACGCTGGCTCAAAGTCTCAATCTGCGCATGGTGGCAGAAGGGGTGGAAACTGAGGAGCAGCAGCGTCTGCTGACAGGACTCGGTTTTGACACGCTGCAGGGCTATCTGCTGGGCAAGCCCACACCGGCAGAGCGTATCGGTGAATTTACCGCTTCGCTTAATACACAGCCGCTGTTGTTTGCTGAGCAGCCGCTGCCGCTCACCAGCGCCTAATAAACAATTTTTATTTTCTTCCGCATCGGAAGGTTTCATCGTTCAAAGACTCAAATCGGCAGTAATTCTGCCGATAAATTACACAATAAAACCAATGGCATTTTCTTTTTCTTCACAACACCACAGCTGAATTACAACGGCTTTAACTTGGGAAATCACTATGTTAGTGACTTCGTACGATTCGTTTACCGTCATCGTTTCCATTCTGGTGGCGATGCTGGCCTCATTTACCGCGCTGGATATGGCGGGACGCGTGGCTTCTTCAACTGGCAAGGTGGCGCTGGTTTGGTTATTGGGCGGTGGATTCGCCATGGGTGTGGGCGTCTGGGCGATGCATTTCATCGGCATGTTGTCGATGAGCCTGGATATGGCGATGAGCTACGATCCGCTGCTGACGGCCACTTCGATGGCGGTAGCGATACTGGCGTCGATTTTTGCCTTGTGGCTGGTGTGCTCATCACATGAACTCTCCTGGCGGCGCTTAACGGGCGGGGCTTTTGTGCTCGGTTCCGGCGTGGTCGCCATGCACTACATGGGGATGGCGGCGCTGATGTTTGCGCCGGGCATCACCTGGAACTGGGGCTGGGTTGCCGCATCGGTGGTAATTGCGCTGGTGGCCTCGGGCGCGGCGCTATGGCTGGCCTTTAACCTGCGTGAAGGACACGGACGCGTGACGATTTTGCGTCTCGGTGCTTCGGTGGTGATGGGCTGCGCCATTGCCGGTATGCACTACACCGGCATGGCGGCCGCCAGCTTCCCGATGATGAGCCACGCCACGCACATTGGCGTTAACAGCAACTGGCTGGCGATTGTGGTCACAGTGGTGACGCTGGCGATCCTCGGCATTACGTTGCTGGTATCGATGCTGGATGCACGCCTGCAAGCGCGCACCTCAATCCTTGCGCACTCGCTGGCGGAAGCCAACCGCGAGCTGGCACAGCTGGCACTGCACGATAACCTGACGCGCCTGCCAAACCGTATTTTGCTGGAAGATCGTCTGGAGCAATCCATCAATAAAGCCAACCGCGAGAAATCGCAGTTTGCACTGATGTTTATGGATTTGGATGGCTTCAAAGCGGTCAATGACGCCTTTGGTCACCATGTGGGTGACAACCTGCTGATTGCTGTCGCCGAGCGCATGATCGGCCAGATGAAAGGGCACTACACGCTGGCGCGCATGGGCGGCGACGAGTTTGTACTGCTGATCGAAATCGATGAGCCCAATGATGCGGCTGCGGTGGCGGATGCATTGGTGAAAGCCGTCGATCGTCCGTTTGATATTTCACGCTATGAGCTGGTGGTGTCGCTGAGTATCGGCATCGCGGTTTATCCTGGCGACGGTAAAGATGAGCGCGAGCTGATGTTTAACGCCGACGCTGCCATGTACCACACCAAAAACAACGGCCGCAACGGCTACAACTTCTTCCAGCCATCGATGAACACCCTGGCGCAGTCGCAGCTACAGCTGAATAACGATCTGTGGCAGGCGCTGGATAACGGAGAGTTGCGTCTGTTCTACCAGCCAAAATACTGTGCGCCGAGCGGTCCGATTCTTGGCTTTGAAGCACTGCTGCGCTGGGAACATCCAACGCGCGGTTTGCTGGCACCGGACAAATTCCTGCCGATTGCCGAGAAGACCGGCATGATCATCAACATCGGCAACTGGGTGATTAATGAAGCCTGCCGTCAGCTGCACAGCTGGCATCTGCAGGGGCATCCACACTGGTCGGTGGCGGTGAACCTCTCCGCGCTGCAGTTTGAGCAGAGCAACCTGGTGGAAACCGTGACCCAGGCGCTGGCACAGCACAAGATACCGGCAGAACTGCTGACGCTGGAGGTGACGGAAACCACGGCGATGCGCGATCCGGAAGAGAGTGTGCGTATTCTGACGCAACTGACGGATATGGGCGTCAAAGCCTCGATTGATGATTTCGGTACCGGCTATTCAAGCCTGCTGTATCTCAAGCGTCTGCCCGCCAGTGAGCTGAAGATTGACCGCGCCTTCGTCAATGAACTGCAGGCGAAATCGGAAGATGCCACCATTGTTTCTGCGATCGTGGCACTGGCGCAGTCGCTGGATCTGAAAGTGGTGGCGGAAGGCGTGGAAACCCAGGAGCAGCAAGCGTTCCTCACCGGCCTGGGTTGCGATACCTTGCAGGGTTATTTGCTGGGCAAACCGGTGCCACCGGATCGCATTCACGAACTGCCGAATTTTGTCGAAAATGAGCAGCAACTGATGCAGTTGTCCTAAGGGCATTAGTGCGGTGATGGCCCTCATCCCAACAATCCACTATCACGCTTGCGGGATAGGGCCATGTTAGTGAAAATGGCCGCACTCATTTCCAACATCGGAGCCAGGGTGGCGAAATATCAGCAGTTGGTCGATCAGCTTCGGACGCAGATCGAAGCGCGCATCTGGCCGCCGGGCGAAAAGTTGCCGTCATTACGTCAGCAGGCAGAACAGAGCGGCCTTAGCCTGATGACGGTGATGCACGCTTATGAAGTGCTGGAAAGCCAGGGCTGGATCCTGTCAAGGCCGCAATCTGGTTACTACGTTGCGCCACGAGCTGCCGAAAGCCGCCCGCGTCTGCCTACCCAGGCGATCGCCAAAACCGATCAGGCGGACACCAACAGCTTCGTGTTTGATGTGCTGCAAGCCACGCGTGATCCGGCCATCATGCCGTTTGGCTCAGCCTTTCCCGATCCCGAACTCTTTCCCCAGCGCCAGCTGATGCGCTCACTGGTCAAAGTCTCGCACAATCTGAAACCCAGCGATGCCCTGAACAATCTGCCGCCTGGCAACGAAGCGCTGCGTAAGATCCTGGCGCAGCGCTATGCCCAGCAGGGCATTACCTTGTCGCCGGACGATATCGTCATCACCAACGGCGCGATGGAAGCTTTGAACCTCAGCCTGCAAGCGGTGACCGAACCCGGTGATTGGGTGGTGATCGAAAATCCTTCGTTCTACGGTGCCTTGCAGGTGATTGAGCGCCTGAAACTGAATGCGATTGCCATCGCCAGCGACGTCGAGCAGGGCATCGATCTCGACGAACTGGAGCAGGCGCTGCAACGCTGGCCGGTTAAAGCCTGCTGGCTGATGACCAACCGACAAAACCCGCTCGGCTTTACTCTGAGCGTTGAACGTAAACAGCAATTGGTTGCGCTGCTGGCTCGCTACAAGGTCGCGATGGTTGAGGATGATGTTTACAGCGATCTCTACAGCGGCCACGATAAGCCTTTGCCTGCCAAAGCCTTTGATCGCGATGGGAATGTGCTGCATTGCGGCAGCTTTTCGAAGAATCTGGTGGCGGGATTTCGCGTCGGTTGGGTGGCTGCCGGGCGCTATGCGCAGCGCGTGCAGCGTATTCAGCTCATGAGCACGCTCTCAACCAGCGCGCCGATGCAGCTGGCATTGGCCGACTTCCTCAGCACCCGCAGCTACGACACGCACTTAAAGAAACTGCGCCAGACGCTGGCAAAGCGTAAGCAGCTGGCTCAGCAAGCATTGCGCCGTGTGCTGCCTGCTGACGCGCAGATCGGTGATACGCCGGGCGGCTATTTCTTGTGGATTACGCTGCCGGAACACATCAATACGACGCAGCTTTATCATCTGGCGTTGAAAGAGGGCATCAGCATCGCGCCCGGTCAGCTGTTCTCAGGTAGTGAAGGATTCAGCCACTGTTTCCGCTTCAATACCGCCTGGCCGTGGGATGCGCGCGCCGAGGCAGCGGTAGAGACGTTAGGGAAGTTGATTGCTCAACTGGAGTCGCCATAAATGGCGACACGACAAATACGCATCAAATTTTCGAAGGGTGCGCATTAATGCGCACCTCCGATAAATGGCGGTGAATCAGATGGATGCCGCCTGTTTATTGCCCCATGTCAGGTAATAAACATCATAAAAATCCACTTCACCTTTCTGCTTCATCAGGCGATCAATGCCGCTGCGCACGCGGTCGGGCGTGCCGGGGTTTTCCACAATCTTATCCAGCGCCTGCTGCGAAACCGGCTGCACGTAATACCATTCACCGTTGTAGCAGACGCGCAGATCCAGGGTATCGATGTCCTCAAAGCGGTATTTGGGGTTGATATCCATCAGCATCAGGAAGCTCATCACCAGCACAAAAGCGGTGGCAAACCAGAACGCTGGCCAGCCGAGCATGTCAGTGGAGAAGATCAGCGCCACGCACAGCGCATAGCACAGGTACATGATCGCCCACAGCCCCGGATGGGTTTTGAGGAATGAAAAGCTAAAGCGTGGCAGATTATCGCGCTGACCTTCACGGTTCAGCGTGGCGATTTCATCGAGCAGGATTTGTTTGATCGTGTCCATTGTTCACCTCTAATTGTTACTGCCTGCCAGTTAATCACATAACAGTGAAGCGAATCAGATACAGAATCGGCGTGTTTTTTTATAACAGTTGTATGCTGCATTTTTTCACCCCACAAAATGTTAAATATGTTGCTAACTAATTTGGCTTTAGTAAGTTAAATCATTCTTTTATGTGAATTTTGTTGGTAAGCGCACATTGCAATGCCCTCGGGCTTTGCCACAATTAAGCAACGTGGCTTCCCGGAGAAAGAGTATGACTGCCAACACTTCCAGCCTGATGTTACTGATGTCTTTCGCCGCCGGTACCTTTTCAGCAGGTTCATCCAATAATCCGCAGCATCTGATGCTGTCGGTGCCCTCGGGCGGCGTCCCGAATAACCTGTTGCCGCTGATCATCTGGCCCGGCATTGCGCCTGATTATGATGAAGAGCTGCAAAGCGACAGCGCAGCCTGGTTTGAAAAAACCTTTACCGATAACGGTTGGCCAGCAGCATGGCGCGCGCCGATTTTTCCCTACACCCATTACCATCCGAACACCCATGAAGTGCTGGGCGTGGCGGCGGGCTGGGCGGAAGTGCTGTTTGGCGGTGACAGCGGCCGTATGGTGACGCTACGTGAAGGCGATGCGGTGTTGATCCCGGCCGGTGTCGGCCATAAACAGGTGTTCGCCTCAGACGATTTTTTCACCGTTGGCGCCTATCCTGAAGGGATGTCGCCTGAAACCGTGCGTGACGAGCCCTCTCGATTACGTGTAGCAAAAGATCAGATTGCGCGCGTGCCGTTGCCGCATCGCGATCCTTTTACCGGTGGCGACGGGGCGATGACAGATATCTGGCTGCCGATTGCGCAGCAGTTAATGCACCAGTAAGGTGCATTGCAACCGTTATCCGGCGCTGTCCCGTGAGCGGGGCGCGTGTGCCGTGAGGGGCGCGAGCCTCTGGCACACTTTGTGCAGGAGAGGATCCAGGTCCTCTGACAAGCGCCGGGTAAATCATGAAAGAAAGCTACCAGATAGCGTCACACTTCTATGATGAGATGTTGCTGAGCGGTGGCGAACACCGTGCGCACTATCAGCATTATTGGGAGTGGTTACAACAGGCGGACAAAGAGGCGGTGGCGCGTAAGCGCGAAGAGGCGGAACTGCTGTTTCATCGCGTGGGCATCACCTTCAACGTCTATGGTGAAGACGGCGGCGCGGAGCGGCTCATCCCGTTCGACAGCGTGCCGCGTATTATTCCGGCCAGTGAATGGGCGATGCTCGATCGTGGCATCCGCCAGCGCGTGCAAGCCCTGAATGCCTTCCTGCATGACATCTACCATCAACAACACATCCTCAAGGCGGGGATCGTTCCGGCCGAGCAGGTATTGATCAACGATCAATATCAGCCCTGCATGCAAGGCGTTGATCTGCATCGCAACATCTATGCGCATATTACCGGCGTCGATATGGTGCGCAACAACGACGGCGAATATTACGTCCTTGAGGACAACCTGCGCACGCCGTCCGGCGTCTCCTACATGCTGGAGAACCGTAAGATGATGATGCGTCTCTATCCGGAGCTGTTCGTTGAGCAGCATATCGCACCGGTAGAGCGCTATCCCTCGCACCTGCTGCAAACCCTGCGCGAAAGCTCTCCGGTCAACGATCCGGTCGTCGTGGTGCTGACGCCGGGCCGTTTTAACAGCGCCTACTTCGAACACAGTTTCCTCGCACAGCAGATGGGCGTTGAACTGGTGGAAAGTGCCGATCTGTTTGTGAAAGACGGCGCGGTGATGATGCGCACCACCGCCGGGCCGTGCAAAATCGATGTGATCTATCGGCGCGTCGATGATGCGTTCCTCGATCCGCTGGCGTTCCGTCCCGACTCGATGCTCGGCGTGCCGGGCCTGCTGTCGGTGTATCGAACCGGCAACGTGGTGCTGGCGAATGCCATTGGCACCGGCGTTGCCGATGACAAATCGATCTACCCTTATGTGCCGGACATGATCCGCTTCTATCTCGATGAAGATCCGATCCTCAACAACGTGCCGACCTGGCAGTGTCGCAAGCCACAGGATCTGACTTACGTCCTCGCCAATCTCAGCAAGATGGTGGTGAAAGAGGTGCACGGCGCCGGCGGTTACGGCATGTTGATTGGCCCGGTGGCCAGCCAGCAGGAGCTGAGCGATTTCCGCGATCGCCTGAGCGCGCGCCCGGAAAACTACATTGCGCAGGACACGCTGTCGCTTTCCACTTGCCCGACTTTTATCGATAACGGTCTGGCGCCGCGCCATATCGATTTGCGTCCTTTTGCCTTGTGCGGCGCGGATATTCGTTTAGTGCCGGGTGGCTTAACCCGCGTGGCGTTGACCGAAGGTTCGCTGGTGGTGAACTCGTCGCAGGGCGGTGGCACCAAGGACACCTGGGTTCTGGAGGATGACGCATCATGCTAAGTCGCACGGCCAGTGGCCTTTACTGGATGGCGCGTTATCTGGAGCGCGCAGAACAACTTGCCCGGGTGCTGGATGTCACCAACCGACTCTCGCTGATGCCGGTGCGTAACAGCCAAACCGATGAGCTGCTGTTGCCGCTCAATCTCACCGGCACGCGCGAGCTGTTTGAAACCCTCAACGGGCGATTCACCATGCCGCAGCTGTTTAACTTCTTTGCCTTAGATGACCGCAATCCCTGCAGCATTTTCAGCTGCTGGCAGGAGGCATGGAACAATGCGCACGCGGTGCGCGGCAGTTTGTCATCCGAGGTATGGGAGAGCATCAACTCGACGTGGATTGAGATGCGTAACATGCGACGACGCGGTATCACCAGCGCCAACGCCGACAGCTTTTTTGACTGGGTTAAAGAGCGATCCCACCTGTTTCGTGGCGCGATGTTCGGCACCTTGCTGCGTGGCGATGCCATGTGTTTTATCCGTATCGGCACGCTGATGGAACGCGGCGATGGCACCGCGCGTTTACTGAGTGTGAACCAGCAACTGCTGGAGCAGAACCCGGACTCGGTGCGTGAATACTACTGCCTCGATACGCTGCTGCGTGCGGTGTCAGCGCGAGAAGCTTACAACGCGATCTTCAAACAGCAGCTGATGCCGGATCTGGTGAATGAGATGCTGATCCTGCGCAGCGAGAGTCCGCGATCGTTGCACTCCTGTATTGAAGAGATCGCCACCCAGCTGGAGCAGATCGGCAGCAGCGGGGAGGATCGTCCACGTTATTTGGTCACGGTGCTGCTGGCGGAAATGCGCTTCAGCACCTGGGAGAGTTTGACGCGCGAAGGGTTGTACACCTGGCTCAACCGTTTTCTGGTGCAGATCACCGCGCTGGCGGAGAGCATCAATCAGACCTATCTGGAGGCGAAATGAGACTGAACATCGAGCACAAAACCTGTTATGCCTACGAGCAGCAGGTGAAACTCAGCACCCAGTATCTGCGCCTGACGCCGCAAAACTCGGTGCACCAGCAGATCCTTTCGTGGGATCTCGATTTGCCGTGTGAAGCCACCCGCACGCTGGATGCTTATGGCAACGTGCTGCATGTGATGACGTTAGACACGCCCCACCAGCAACTGGAGATCGCCGCGCGTGGGGTGGTGGAAATTCTGGATGAAGGCGAGTTTTCACCCGATCCTGAATCGATCCTGTCGCCGTTAGTGTTTCTGCGCGCCACACCATTAACCTTGCCCGATGCAGCAATCCGCGACTTTGCCTTGCGCTACTGGCATGCAGAAAAACCGCTGTCCAGCCTGGAAAAGCTGATGGATGAGTTGCTGCTTAAAATGCCTTATCAACCGGGCAGCACCCAGGTGAGTGATACCGCGGCGAAAGTATTTGCCGCCGGTAGCGGGGTTTGCCAGGATCACAGCCACGTGTTTCTTTCGTGCTGCCGTTGCCTCGGTATTCCGGCGCGCTATGTCAGCGGCTATCTCTATACTGATAATGTAGAACACGTTGCCACCCACGCCTGGGTCGAGGCCTGGCTGGATGGCAGTTGGCACAGCTTTGATATCACCAATAATACGCGCAGCACGCGTCAGCATTTACGTCTGGCGGTGGGTGTGGATTATCTCGATGCTTGTCCGGTGCGCGGTATGCGGCTGGGCGGCGGCGGTGAAGATATGCTGGCGGTAGCGGCGGTGCAGCAGGTGCATGCGCAGCAGTAATTTTTTTGCAGGCGTGACTATGACTTATTGTGTGGCAATGCGTTTATCGTCAGGGATGATTTTTGTGTCGGATTCACGCACCAATGCGGGCGTCGATCATATTTCCTCGTTCCGCAAATTACACGTGTTTCAGGTGGATGATGAACGCACCCTGGTGCTGCAAAGCGCCGGCAATCTGGCCACCACGCAAAGTGTGTTGAGCCTGCTGAGGCGGAATAACCACGACAGCGATCAGCCCAACTTGCTGAATGGACGATCGCTGTATGACATTGCGCTGCTGGTAGGTGAGACGCTGCGTGAAGTGATTAAGCGTGATGGCGAAGAGTTTGGCGGCACGCTGCTGTTAGGCGGCCAGATTCGTGGTGAGGCGCCGCGCCTGTTCCAGATCTATCCGCAGGGCAATTTCATCGAAGCCAGCGTGGATACCCCGTATTTCCAGATTGGCGAAAGCAAATACGGTAAGCCGATCATTGACCGCGTTCTGCGCTATGAAACCCCGCTTAGCCAGGCGATGCAGTGCGCGCTGATTTCCATGGACTCGACGCTGGCGAGTAACATTTCGGTGGGATTGCCGCTGGATGTGATGGTGTATCGCACCGACAGCTTTAGCGATAACGAGCAGCATCATATTACCGATCAACACCCCTACTTTTCGCAGATCCGTCAGCTATGGAGCAAAGGGTTGTTGAGTGTGTTCTCACAATTACCGCCGTTAAAACTGTAATTAAATCCGCGTGATAAATCACGCCGCTACATTGTTCAGTGCGGTTTACGTAGGGTACGCATTCATGCGTACCGGGTTAAATACGCACTCATTGGCTTAAGTGAGCGGCATTATGCAATTTATTGCGCATGCCTCTCTCCCTCGGTTTTTCCGTTCCGCTTTCTCACTGGTCATAAATCTGAAAACAAGCCTGTTTAACTTCGGTGCCATAAACCGCTGCGCACAAAAGGTGAATGATGTTTTCTGTTGATCAGCTTCTCGATACTTACTGGCCAGGCCATCAACCCGCGAACTGGCAGAAACGCCTGGTTAAATGGGCAGTTCGCGAACATGAATTCCAATCTTTTGCTGACCGTTATCGCCACCTGAAAGGGGTGGATATGGTCGAGCAAGTGCTGGAGCACCTGGATGTGCGCTGTGAACTGAGTGAACGCGATCTGGAGCAGATCCCGACCACCGGTCCGCTGGTGATTGTCGCCAACCATCCGCTGGGAGCGTTGGACGGACTGGCGCTGCTGGCGGCGGTATCGCAGGTACGTCGTGACGTGAAAATCGTCGCCAACCGCATGCTGATGATGCTGGAGCCGATCAACAACCTGATGTTGCCGGTGGATAACATGGGCAACCGCACCAGTCGTGAACAGCTGACGCGCATGCAGCAGCATCTCGACAATCAGGGTGCATTAATCATCTTCCCGGCGGGTGAAGTCTCTCGCCTCTCCAGCCGTGGCGTGCGCGACAGTCGCTGGCACCACAGTTTTCTGCGCCTCGCTGCCCGTGCCCGCGCGCCGATTGTGCCGGTGCACGTGGTGGGACGTAACAGTCTGGCCTTCTACGCCGCCGCTAAAATTGCCTCGCCGCTGGCACTGATGATGCTGGTGCGTGAGATGTTCCGCCAGCGCGGTTCGCGCATCAAGTTGCACATCGGCGAACAGATTCCGTTCGCCAACTGGCACGATGGCCACACGCCGGGCAAAGAGCTGGCAAAACGACTGCGCAAACACCTCTATCGCATCGGCCAGGGGCGGCGTGGCTTGTTCCTGACCGAAGCCGCGATTGCCCGCCCGGAAGATCGCGCCGAGCTGAAAAAAGCGCTGATGGAGAGTGAGCGTCTGGGTTCATTGCCAGATGGTAAACAGATCTACCTGTGGCGTCGTAACGGCGCCACCTGGGTGCCGCTGCTGCGTGAGTTGGGGCGCCTGCGTGAAATCGCCTTCCGCGCGGTAGGCGAGGGCAGCGGTCGTCGCCGCGATCTCGATAAATACGATGACGATTACTATCACCTGATTCTTTGGGATGACGACGCGCTGGAGATCGTTGGCGCTTATCGCTTTATCCCTGGGGCAGAACAACTGGAGCGTCGTGGTCTGGAAGGCATCTACAGCGACAGCCTGTTCCATTACGACGAGCGCATGCTGCCGATCATTAATCAGGGACTGGAGCTGGGGCGCAGCTTTATTCAGCCTGCCTACTGGGGCAAGCGTGGCCTGGATTATCTGTGGATGGGCATTGGTGCCTATATCGCCAAATACCCGGAAACCCGCTATCTGTTCGGTCCGGTATCGATCTCCGGCGGCATGCCGCTGGCGGCACGCGATCTGTTAGTGGCCTTCTACCGCATGTACTTCCCGACCGAGTTGCCGCTGGCGAAATCACGCCGTCCTTATCCGGCCTCGCTGCCGGAAGTGCTGGCGCAGTTTACTGGCGATAACTATGCGGAAGATTTGCGCCGCCTGAAGCACCTGCTGGCGAATCTCGGCACCGCGATTCCCACGCTGTACAAGCAGTATTCGGAAGTGTGTGAACCGGGCGGCGTGCAGTTTATCGATTTCGGCAGCGATCCCGATTTCAACAACTGTATCGACGGACTGGTGCTGGTGGATCTGTCACGCGTGAAGCCATCGCGCTATGAGCGCTATATCGGCATGCATTTGCAGGCTGAAAGCGTCGAATAAGCAGCAGGGAGGCTTTCGGGCCTCCCGTTTTAATTGAGCACGGAAACGTCAAATCGATGTCACGGGATCGTCATCTGATTGTCGTAGGGTCTTAGCCGGACTGTCAGATAAAGGCCAGAAACATGGCAACGATCACACTTCGCGGGTTAAGCAAATCCTTTGCTGCACAGCCGGTACTTCAGGATATCTCGCTGCAGATTGCGCAGGGAGAGTTCATCGCCGTTCTTGGCCCCTCGGGCTGCGGCAAAACCACCTTATTACGTCTGCTGGCGGGCTTTGAAACCGCTGATGCCGGTGAAATCCACGTCGGCGAGCGCTGCTTTGCCGGGCGAGGCATCCACCTGCCGCCGGAAGATCGCCAGCTCGGCGTGGTGTTCCAGAGCTATGCGCTGTGGCCACACATGACGGTGGCGGAAAACGTCGCCTATAGCCTCAAAGTCAACGGCGTGGCGCGCCATGAGCGTGACAGCCGCACGCAGCAGGCACTGGAACTGGTGGGGTTAGAGAATTTTGCCTCACGCCGTCCTGCCGATCTCTCCGGTGGACAGCGTCAGCGCGTGGCGTTAGCTCGCTGTCTGGTCGCCAAACCGACGCTGGTGCTGCTCGACGAACCGCTCGCCAACCTTGATGTGCACCTGCGAGCCACCATGGAAGAGGAGTTTCGCCGCTTCCATCGCCACAGCCACGCTACTTTGCTCTACATCACCCACGACCAGCACGAAGCGATGGCGCTGGCCGATCGCATCGTGGTGATGGATGGCGGTCGCGTAATGCAGTTCGCCACGCCGCAAACTCTGTGGCGCGAACCGGCTAACGAAATGGTGGCCGGCTTTATTGATGACGGCAAAGTGCTGCCGGTCAGCGACATCGAACCGACCGGCGAGGGCAAAGCACTCGCCACGCTGTGCGGTCTGCGCGTCACCTTGCGCTGTGCGGCCGATCAACGCCCGATGCCCCACGGCAAAGCCAGTTTTCATGCGGTAGATTTCCGCCTCGCCGAGCCGGGTGAACCGCAGTTTGCGGTGCGCGTGCAGCGGGTGATCTATCGCGGCAGCCATTACCAGATTGATGTTGCACCCATTGAGGCACCAGACCGCAGCATCACGCTGCATCTGGCCGATGCCGCTTTACCCGTTGTTGACGCGACCCTTGGTGTGGCGCTGCGCGACGGTTGGATTCTTCCTTCATAACGTTCAAACCTTAGGGAAATTGCTATGCGCACGTCTTTTAACGCTTTGATGTTAGCCAGTGGATTAGTATTCGCCGCCGCCAGCCACGCTGAAGAGGCCCCGTCGGGTAAGCTGGTGATCTACACCTCGCAGGCACCGGAAATCGCGCAGCAAACCGTGGACGCGTTCAAAGCCGCGTACCCGAAAGTCGAAGTGGAGTGGACGCGTAACGGCACCACGCAGCTGATGAACGTATTGCAGACTGAGATGATGAGCGGTGGTGCCAAGCCGGACGTGTTGCTGATTGCCGATGCCATCAACCTCGGCGCGCTGAAGAATCAGAATCAGCTCTACAGCTACGCGGATGCGCCACTGAGCCACATCAATCCGTCGTTCTTTGACAAAGACAAAACTTTCTTCGGCACCAAAATCATCGCCACGGTGATTGCTTATAACACCCAGCACGCACAGCCGATTGACAGCTGGAACGCACTGGCGGTAGAGGCCAATAAAGGTCAGATCGCCATGCCAAGCCCGCTTTACTCCGGCGCGGCGCTGTACAAGCTGCACACTGATATCAACACGCCGACCATCGGCTGGGACTTCTACAAGAAACTGGCAGCGATTGGCGTGGCACCGCAGGGCGGCAACGGTCCGGCCCTGAAAGCGGTCGCCAGCGGGCTGGATAAGTACGGCATCATCACTGACGCTGACGTGATTCTGGCGAAGAAAAAAGGCTCACCGGTGGATCTGGTGTACCCGAAAGAGGGCGTCTCTTACGTGACTGAGCCAGTGGCGATCATGAAGTCGGTGCACAACCTGCCAGCCGCCAAAGCCTTCGTGAACTTTATGCTGTCTGAACAAGGCCAGAAGCTGGTGGTCGAGCAGGGCAACCGCCCGGTTGACGATCGTGTTTCTGCACCGGCGGGCTTTACGCCAATCAACAAAATCAAACTGCTGACCCCTGACGTGGCGAAAGCCATCAAGGAAGATGCCACGGTGCGCGATCAGTTCACCGCAATGTTTGGCGGCTAAGCATGAGCGTGGTGAGCAACGAATGGCGTAACGCGGCGCGTGGCGGTCAACGCTGGCGTCTCAACAGTGAAAAGCTGATCCTGGCGCTGATGGTGCTGCTGATTGGTTTACTGTCGGTAGCGCCGCTGCTGCGACTGGTATGGACGGCGATTGCCCCGCAGGGCGTGCCGGATATGGCGCGCTTGTCGCGCCTGATAGCCAGCGACCGCGTGCTGATTGCCAGCGGCAATACGTTGCTCATCGCCTTTAGCTCGACGCTGATTTCGGTCGTGCTCGGCACCGCCGCCGCCTGGCTGGTGGCGCTGAGCGATCTGCGCGCCAAAACCGCGTGGGTGTTCGCCTTTATCCTGCCGCTGATGATTCCGCCGCAGGTCACGGCGCTGGCCTGGCTGCAGGCGCTGGCACCGTCCAGCCCGTTAGCACTGCTGTTTGGTTCGCTCGGCTTGCCGTGGTTTGCGCCCGGCGAACAGCCGCTCTATTCGCTGAGCGGCATCGTGCTGCTGCTCGGCACACATAACGCGCCACTGGTGTTTCTCACCGTGCGCGCCGGTTTACGTCGCTTACCTGCCGATTTAGTCGAAGCGGCACAGATCAGCGGCGCCTCGCGGATGCGCGTGCTGTTCACCATCATTCTGCCGCTGGCGCGTCCGGCGATCTTTGCCGGAGCCGCGCTGACCTTTGTCGCCGCCGCCGGTAACTTTGGTATTCAGGCAATGCTGGGTATTCCCGCCCGCGTGCCAACGCTGATCACGCTGGTTTATCAACAGCTCAACGGTATCGGCCCCAGCGCATTACCCAATACCGCGGTGTACGCGCTGCTGATTGCAGCGATCACCCTGGCGGGCATGGCCGCCAGCGCCTGGCTCGGCGGTCGTCACGATGTGCGCGTCAACGGTGCGCCACGCGTGTGGCAGCAACCGCTAGGGCGTGGGCGGTTGGCGATTGAGGGAACGGCCTGGCTGTGGATGGCACTGACGCTGCTGCTGCCGGTCAGTGCGCTACTGATAACCGCACTCACCAGCGGATATGGTCAGGCGCTCACCTGGCAAACGCTGACGCTGGAGAACTTCCGCAGCGCGCTGTGGGGCTATCCAGCGGTGCGCCACGCCTTTATGACCAGCCTCGGATTAACCTCGCTGGCGGCGATTATTTTGACGTCCACCGCGCTGTTTCTGGCGTATTTCCTCAGCTGGCGACGGACCAAACTGGTGCGCGGCCTGTGGCTGGCGAGTGAACTCACCTATGCCTTGCCGGGCATTGTCACCGGTGTCGCGGCGATGCTGTTCTTCCTGCGCCCGCTGCCGATAATCAATGTGTCGCTGTATGGCACGGTGTGGATCATCCTCGCCGCGTATCTGGCCAACTTCCTTGCGCTGGTGCTGCGCCCGACGCTGGCGGGCTTCGCCCAGCTGGAACCGGCGCTCGATGAGGCAGCACGCTTGTGCGGTGCCAGCTTTATGCGGCGCATGCGCGATATTTTACTGCCGCTGGCTGCGCCTTCTGCGCTGGCAGGCACGGTGCTGGTATTCCTCACCGCACTCAATGAAATTCAGGTTTCGGTATTGCTGGTGACCTCGCAAACCCAAACCATCGGACCCACCATCGTGTTCCTTGACGAAGGGGGCTCCGCCTCGCTGGCGGCCGCGGTAGGCTGCCTGATGATTCTGGTCGTGTGTTTGCTGATGGGATTGGCAACGCGGCTGGCGCGGCGTCTGCCGCAAGGGGTTTTACCATGGCAAGCTTAACGGTTATCAGCGGTGTGGGCGGCAAGCTGCCCGCGGCCTTTTTGGTCGAGATGGAAGGCTATCGCCTGCTGTGGGATCTCGGTGCCGGTCCGCAACCCGGCGTACGACCGGATATCCGTGCCATTGGCCGGGTTGATGCGCTGTGTTTGACCCACTCGCACGTTGATCACGCGGCTTCGCTCGACTGCTGGGCACAAATCGGTTCGCCGCCGGTATACGCCACCGAACAGACCTGGTTGCAGCTGCCTAACGTCGCGGTGCCGATGTATGCGCGGCGTCTGCTGCCGTTGCGCGGCCAGAGCGCCATTGGCCCGTTAAATCTGTTTACCGGACGTAGCGGCCATTCGCCGGGTTCGGTATGGTTCCATCTGCCGATTGCCGGTGGCATCACCTATATGGGCGACTGGAGCCGCGAAGCGCTGCTGTTGCCGTTTGATTGTCCACCGCAGGCGAAGCTGTTGATCACTGATGCATCCTACGGCGACCGCACGCAGCGTTTGTGCGATCAGATGGATGCACTGGCGATTGCCGCCACCCACGGCGCAGTGATTGCGGTGCCGGAGCACGGTCGCGGACCGGAAGTGGCTTTACAGCTCACTGCGCGTGGTCTGGCGGTTCAGCTCTGCCCACAAATTCGCAGTGAAGTTGCACAGTTGCTGGCGATGGACAAACTGCCCGCCACCACGGCGCTGGGATTAGTGCGCTTGTTGAAACAGCCGCAGCCGGAACAATGGCGACCTGCGGATGTGATTGTGGCGGCCGATGCGGTGGCCGACAGTGGGTTAGCCGCACAGCTTAGCGAACAGCCGGGATTCAGGCTGATTTTCAGCAGTCATGTTGCGCCCGGTACGCGCGCAGCCAGCTTGCTGGCCGATCAGCAGGCACGCTGGCTGCCGTGGAACGTCCATCCGCCGATTGACGATCAGCTGTGGTTGATAGGTAAAACCAACGCACAATGTGTTATCCCTGCCTTTGTGGCCGCCAGTGAATGCCCGCAGTTAGCGGCGAGTGCACCACTTTGCTGGCAGGCACATATCCCTCTGCAATGTCATCTTGAAAGCCCGCGATTCTGCCGTGAGAGTGGTCAACGCAGCCTATTAATTTAAGTATCCCGCTGAATGTTTTTTCGCCATTGCCGATAACCTGACTACCAACTTTTGTCTGTGGACGATTAACGCTTGTCAGCGCTGCGCTTTTGCGTTTTAGTCACCACAGCGATTAGGATTTTTCTTAAGAAGCACTTTATACCAGGCCAGCAATAGGCGAATAACAATGAATAATAACTCTGACGTCATGTACCGGCTGCTGGTGCAGAGCGTGGTGGATTATGCCATTTACATGCTCAAACCCGATGGCACCGTCGCCAACTGGAATGCAGGGGCACAACGCGCCAAAGGCTACACACCGGACGAAATCGTCGGTAAAAACTTTGCGCTGTTCTATAGCGAAGACGATCGTAAAAACGGAGCGCCACAGCGCGGACTTTCCGTGGCGACAGCGGTGGGGCGCTTCGAGACCGAAGGCTGGCGCTATCGTAAAGATGGCAGTGCCTTCTGGGCACATGTCGTTATTGACGCGATTCGTGATGATTTCGGCGAACTGCTCGGCTTTGCCAAAGTCACTCGTGACTGCACGATTCAGCAGGAGCAGCAGCGTAAACAGCATGAACAGGAGCAACGTTTCCGTTTATTAGTTGAAGGCGTAACGGACTACGCCATCTACATGCTTGATCTTGACGGTAACGTCGAAAACTGGAACGCCGGCGCACAGCGTGCCAAAGGTTACGTGGCCGAAGAGATTGTTGGTCAGAACTTTGCACGTTTCTACAGCGCGCAGGATCGTAAAAATCATATTCCGGAAAAGAACCTCAGCACCGCGTTCAAAACCGGCCGCTTCGAAGATGAAGGCTGGCGTTATCGCAAAGATGGCAGTGCGTTCTGGGCACATGTGATCATTGATGCGATTCGTGATGATGCGGGTAAGCTGATCGGCTACGCCAAGATTACCCGTGACTGCACCGAGCAGCGTGAGCTGCAGCGCAAGCAGCAGGAATACGAAAAAACCTTCCGTCTGCTGGTGGAAGGCGTCACCGATTACGCCATCTATATGCTGGATCTGCAGGGCCGCGTGGTGAACTGGAACGCCGGAGCGCAGCGTGCCAAAGGCTACATTTCAGATGAGATTGTTGGCCAGCATTTCTCGGTGTTTTACGGTTCGCAGGAGCGGCTGGCCAACACGCCGGAAGCCAACCTGGGTATCGCGCTGAAAACCGGCCGCTTCGAGGATGAAGGCTGGCGCTATCGTAAAGATGGCTCTGCCTTCTGGGCGCATGTGGTGATCGATGCCATCCACAATGAAGATGGCAAGATGATCGGTTTCGCTAAAATCACCCGTGATGTCACCGAACGTCGAGAGAATGAACAGCAGCTGCTGCGCGCGCGGGATCTGGCGCAGGCGCAGAGTGCCAAGATGTCTGAGCTGTCTGGTTTCCTCGATACCATCATCGCTAACATTCCGTCTTGCGTGATTGTGGAAGACGCCATCAGCCGCGAGATTTTGATGGTCAATGACAAAGCCGAGCAGCTGTTTGGCGTGAGTAAATCGTTGATTATGCACAAGCGCCCGCACGAGTGTATGTCGGCGGAGCTGAGCGACTATTTCAACAGCCTGGCGGATATCGCGCTGCGCAGTGAAGGCATTCATTCACGCGAACAGCTGCTGCTGACCGCAGGCGGCGATCGTATTCTGCATACCCGCGCCACCACTATTAGTGGCAAAGATATGCGTCAGAACTACGTGATGCTGATTGTCGAAGACGTTACCGATCAGCGCGAAGCCGATGCGCGTATTCACCATATGGCGCACCACGATAACCTCACCAGCCTGCCGAACCGTATTCTGTTCCGGCAGAAGCTGAGTGAAGCGCTGCGTCAGGATAATCATCACCATGCGCTGAGCGCCACGCTGTGTCTCGATCTCGATAACTTCAAGAACGTTAACGATGCGCTGGGCCATCAGATCGGTGACGATCTGCTGCGCGTGGTGGCAAAACGCTTGCGCACTGCGCTGCGCGATCACGATACGCTGGCACGTATTGGCGGCGACGAGTTTGCTATCGTGCTGCCCAATATCAACAACGCGCAGGAAGCGGCGATAGTGGCACAACGCCTTATCGAAGCGATTCGCCCACCGGTTAACGTCGAAGGGCACAACCTTTCCGTTGGTTTAAGCGTGGGCATTGCGTTGACGTCACAGGTGACCAACACGCCAGAGCATATGCTGCGCTGTGCGGATATGGCGTTATACGAAGCCAAGCGCAACGGGCGCAACCGCTTTGAACACTTCACCATGGAAATGGATGATGTGGCGCGCAGTCGCCGCGTGATTGAAAACGATCTGCGTGATGCGATCACCGGGCGTCAGCTCAAACTCTACTATCAGCCAATCACCAATGAGGACGAAATCATTGGTTATGAGGCGCTGATGCGCTGGCACCATCCGGTTAAGGGTTTAATCATGCCAAATGATTTCATCCCAATTGCCGAAGAGACCGGGCTGATCCACATGCTGGGTGCGTATGCGCTGTATGAAGCCTGTCGCGAGGCGCAGAGTTGGGGCACCGAGCAGTCGGTATCGGTAAATCTTTCGCCGCTGCAGTTTAAGAACAGCTCGCTGGTGTCGGTGGTGGAAGGCGCGTTGCGTGAATCCGGGCTGGCACCGCATCGCCTTGAAGTGGAGATCACTGAATCGGTGCTGCTGGATGACACGCTCGGTAATATCCGCACCCTGCAAAGCCTGAAGGCGATTGGCGTGCAGATTGCGCTGGATGACTTCGGTACCGGCTATTCATCACTGAGCTATCTGCGATCCTTCCCGTTTGACAAGATCAAAATCGACAAGTCGTTTATCAACGACATGGGCGACAGCCGTGAAGCCATGGCGATTATCCGCGCGATTACCGGCATGAGCCGCAGTCTGGATATTCAGATCACCGCCGAAGGGGTGGAGAGCAGTGAGCAATTCGCCAAGCTGCGTGAAGAGGGTTGTACGCTGTTCCAGGGCTATTTCTTTGGTCGCCCGCAGCCTTCAGAACTGCGTTTGAAAGAGCTGGAGTAAGCGGTCGCCATAAATGGCGACCCTACGGCGTAGGGGGCGCATTGATGCGCTCCTGGTTAAGTATGCGCTCCTGGCCAGGTATTCGCTCCTGATCGGGTACACTCTCGTCGCCATCTAAGCGCACGATTTCAGCATAAAAAAACGCCCGGCATTGCCGGGCGTTGTGCTGTTTGCTGTGTGTAATCTTTATTATGACTGGCCGTGGCCTTCGACGTTCATGCGGCCCAGGTCTTTGTCCACCAGGAACAGGCCTTCGCCTTTGTTGCCCACCAGCGCCAGTTTGTCCAGTACGGTTTTGAACAGCTTCTCTTCTTCGTGCTGCTCAGCCACATACCACTGCAGGAAGTTGAAGGTTGAGTAGTCCTGCGACATCAACGCGGTGTGCACCAGGTCATTGATGCGCTGCGTGATCAGCTGCTCGTGCTTCATCGCTTCTTCCAGCACGTCATTCAGTGAATTCCAGCTAATGGCTGGAGCGTCAATGCTGCCCAGTACCGGCATGGCACCGGCATCGCTAACGTAATCGAACAGGCGCTGCATATGCTCCATCTCTTCGCGAGAATGCGATTTCAGGAATGAAGCGGCACCTTCAAAACCTTTGTCGCTGCACCATGCGCTCATCTGCAGATACAGGTTGGCAGAGAAGAATTCGAGGTTCAGTTGATCGTTCAGGCGAGAGGTCATTTCAGCAGTTAACATGGCTGAGTCCTTTTAAATTTGTCAGGTGAAGTACGGTGAATTATGCATCAATCTATACTTTTTTGTGAAGGCTTTTTCGCAAAAAAGTTGAATTTATCTTATTGATTGTAAATGGAATTATTCAGTTTGTTGAATGCGAAGAATTCTCAGTTTTAACTCATTTTCATTCACGCTGGATTGATTATAGCTGCCCAACGGCGGATGCTGGGGCTAGCCTTTACATCTCAGGAGCTTAGCGGTGTCGAACGTATTAGATCATTATCATTTCTTGCACGAAATCCCGGAGTTAGGTTTCGAAGAATTCAAAACCTCTGCTTATATCGCCGACCAGTTGGAACAGGCAGGGATTAAGGTCACACGCGGGATTAACAACACCACCGGCATCGTGGCGGAAATTGACAGCGGCGTGCCGGGTCCGGTGCTGGCGCTGCGTGCGGATATGGATGCACTAGGCCACATCATTAATGGCGTCGCCTGTGCGCGCCACACCTGCGGCCATGATGGGCACTCCTCGGTGGTGCTGACGGCGGCGCAGGAACTGCTGAAAGAGGGCGCGATCAAGCGCGGCAAACTTAAGCTGCTGTTCCAGCCAGCGGAAGAACTCGGTGCCGGTGCGCTGTCGATGATTGAAGGCGGCGCGCTGGATGACGTCGAGATGATCCTCGGTTTCCACGTGCGTCCACTGGAAGAGTGCCACGTCGGACAGGCTACGCCAGCAGTACTCTATTCGGCGTGCAGCACGCTGGAAGCAACGATCAAAGGTTTGCCTGCGCATGCCGCGCGTCCACATTTGGGCGTGAATGCTTTAGATGCTGCGGTACAAGCGGTGCAGGCGGTGAACAGCATCCATCTGGCGCCGGGGCTGACCTGGAGCGTGAAAGCCACTCGCTTCTTGTGTGATGCCGGTGTCACCAACTCAGTGCCGGATGAGGCGCGTGTGGTGTGGGATCTGCGTTCGCAGGAGAACGCACCGATGGACGTGTTGAAACAGAAGGTGACGCAGGCGATTCAGCACAGCGTTGCCGCCTTAGGCGCAACGGCTGAAGTTGTCGTGCTGAAAGAGATGCCGGCGGCGGAGATTCATGAAGAGGCCACTGCGGTGATCCGTGCGGCCATCGTTGATGTGCTCGGTGAAGAAGGGCTGCTGGATACCAAATCGACCCCCGGCAGCGAAGATTTCTTCTACTACCCGGTGAAGAATCCGCAGGTAAAAGCCGGTTTCTGGGGTTTGGGTACCAATCTGGTACCGGGCCTGCATCATCCTGATATGCGTTTTGAACTGAGTTCGCTGGAGATCGGAGTGAAGATCTTTAAGGCGGCCGCGGTGCGCGTTTTAGGTTGATAGCATTATTCCGCGCAATGGATTGCGCGGTTACGCATCTGCACTCTGCTGTTGCGGCGCGATTCATCGCGCATTATTGGTGACTTCACGCTTATCCCACGATTTCCCCGCCTGCTGAAATATTGTATGCTATGCCGCCTCAACGCTTACTGGATAACCGGATTATTGCCAATGTAGATCGCGCACATCTTGCTGTGAACTGACGCTACTGCGTCGCCATTGGTTCCGTTATCCCCCGGCTTTGCCCGGAACGATTTATTCGCAGCGCGCTGCCCGCGTGTTGCCCTTAAAGAAGAATTCATACATGTCTAATCCTTCCTTTTTAGATGAAGTGGCGCGCCGCCGTACGTTTGCGATCATCTCGCACCCGGATGCCGGTAAAACCACCATTACCGAAAAAGTGCTGCTGTTCGGGCAGGCGATCCAAACCGCCGGTACCGTCAAAGGCCGTGGCTCCAGCCAGCATGCAAAATCTGACTGGATGGAGATGGAGAAACAACGTGGTATCTCCATCACTACTTCGGTGATGCAGTTCCCGTATCGCGACAGCCTTGTGAACCTGCTGGATACCCCAGGACACGAAGACTTCTCCGAAGATACCTACCGCACCCTGACGGCAGTTGACTGCTGTTTGATGGTGATCGACGCCGCGAAAGGTGTTGAAGATCGTACCCGTAAGCTGATGGAAGTCACCCGTCTGCGCGATACGCCGATCATCACCTTTATGAACAAACTTGACCGTGATATCCGCGATCCGATGGAAGTGCTGGATGAGGTCGAGAGCGAGCTGAAAATCGCCTGTGCGCCAATTACCTGGCCGATTGGCTGCGGTAAGCTGTTCAAGGGTGTGTATCACCTCTACAAAGATGAAACTTACCTGTATCAAACCGGTAAGGGCCACACCATTCAGGAAGTGCGCATTGTCAAAGGTCTGGCGAACCCGGATCTCGATGCGGCGGTCGGTGAAGACCTGGCTCAGCAGCTGCGCGATGAGCTGGAACTGGTGCAGGGCGCATCCAATGAGTTCGATCACGAGCTGTTCCTGAGCGGTGACCTCACGCCGGTGTTCTTCGGTACTGCATTGGGTAACTTTGGTGTCGATCATATGCTCGATGGCCTGGTAGCCTGGGCACCGACGCCAATGCCGCGCAAGAGTGATACGCGTCTGGTCGAAGCCAAAGAAGAGAAGTTCAGCGGCTTCGTGTTTAAGATCCAGGCAAACATGGATCCGAAACACCGTGACCGCGTTGCCTTTATGCGCGTGGTTTCCGGCAAGTACGAGAAAGGCATGAAGTTGCGCCAGGTGCGTACCGGCAAAGACGTGGTGATTTCGGATGCGTTGACCTTTATGGCCGGCGACCGTTCGCATGTTGAAGAAGCCTATCCGGGCGATATCATCGGCTTGCACAACCACGGCACCATACAGATCGGCGACACCTTTACCCAGGGTGAAAACATGAAGTTCACCGGTATTCCGAACTTCGCGCCGGAACTGTTCCGTCGTATCCGTCTGCGCGATCCGCTGAAGCAGAAACAGCTGCTGAAAGGTCTGGTTCAGCTGTCGGAAGAGGGCGCGGTGCAGGTGTTCCGTCCGGTCCACAACAACGATCTGATTGTGGGTGCGGTCGGTGTGCTGCAGTTCGAAGTGGTCGTGGCGCGCCTGAAAAGCGAATACAACGTCGAAGCGATTTATGAAGCCATCAACGTCTCAACCGCCCGTTGGGTGGAGTGCAGCGATGCGAAGAAATTCGACGATTTCCAACGCAAAAACGAAGTTAACCTGGCGCTGGATGGCGGTGATAACCTCACTTACATCGCCCCAACCATGGTAAACCTCAACATCACGCAGGAACGCTATCCTGACGTGAAGTTCCGCAAAACGCGCGAGCACTAATCCCGCCTCACAACAGGGCCAGTGATTTTCACTGGCCCTGTTTTTATCCTACAGACTCCTCCTAATTGCGCTGCGTTTATCGTTTTTTGGCGAGATATCAACCACAAAAGCCAGCAAAACCTGTAATCCCTACTATGATTATCCTGTCGGACGAGAAAAGAGACCTCTGGTTTCATTACGTCTATGAATGCAGCAACGCCGTTTGTTGCTGGCGCATTCGCAGTTGCGAGTGAGTTAACTGATAGAAGGATGATATCGATGAATAAGACTAAGATTGCTAAAACCCTGATTGCCGCTCTGGCTACCACTGCACTGATGGGCGGCGCAGCCTACGCTGCGGACACCAGCAGCACGGGTTCTAAAATCGATAGTTCTATGAAAAAAGTCGATGGTTTTATGGATGACAGCGGCATCACTGCTAAAGCCAAAGCGGCTCTGGTGGATGATGAAGCGATTAAAAGCACGGATATCTCAGTAAAAACGCATCAGGGTGTGGTCACGCTAAGCGGTTTTGTCGCTTCGCAGGATCAGGCAGAAAAAGCTGTCGCGCTGGTGCAGAAAGTTGAGGGTGTGAAATCCGTCAGTGACAAACTGCACGTTAAAGACAGCAAACAGGCATCACTGAAGGGTTATGCGGGTGACACCGCGACCACCAGTGAAATTAAAGCTAAGCTTTTAGCAGATGACATTGTGCCATCGCGCAACGTGAAGGTGGAAACCACCGATGGCGTGGTGCAGTTATCAGGAGAAGTGGCGAACCAGGCACAGTCCGATCGTGCTGAGAAAATCGCCAAAGCCATTGAAGGCGTGAAAAGCGTGAAGAATGACCTGAAGGTGAAATCTTAACGCGAGCGAAGCGGCACTGTTTAGGTGCCGCATCGTAATAAAAACAGTGATGTACTAATAAGCAGTTCGATTTTCACTATGGTAAGGAGAGGCTTATGTTTCGTTGGGGTATTATCTTTCTGGTCATCGCTCTGATTGCTGCAGCATTAGGTTTCGGCGGTCTGGCGGGTACGGCAGCATGGGCAGCTAAAATTGTCTTCATTGTCGGTATTATTCTGTTCCTCGTAAGCCTGTTTACCGGGCGTAAACGACCCTGACCGATTGCGTTAACACAACGCTAACCCGCGAGTCACTTAAAGCGGAGACCAGTCATTTGCGGCATAATAGTTAGCCGCACCGATTGCACGATGCAATAGGTCAGGGAATGACAATGACTGGTTCTCCGGGATGCTGCCGTTAGCGGCTCCCTCAGAGCAGGAACACTGAGGGACATCCATTGGGAATACGCATCCCGGTGTCATTAGACACCTTTGAGCCCCTGGCGCTCACCCCGTTCAAATCCAACAAAATTGCTCTGGTCTGCGAAGGCGGCGGTCAACGCGGCATCTTCACCGCAGGCGTTCTTGATGAATTTCAACGCGCCGGTTTCAACCCTTTCCAACTGATGTTAGGCACCTCCGCAGGCGCCCAAAACCTGTCCGCGTTTGTCTGCGCCCAGCCGGGTTACGCGCGCCGCGTCATCACGCGTTACACCACCAGCAAACTTTTTTTTGATCCGTTGCGCTTCGTGCGTGGGGGACATCTGATCGATCTCGACTGGCTGATCGACGTCACCAAACAAGAATTTCCCTTGTCGCTCAGCAACGCCGAAGGGCTGTTTGCCAAAGGCAGCGAGTTCTATATGTGCGCCTGTCGCGGTGACGATTACCGTGCCGAATATTTCAATCCCACCAGCCTGAACTGGCATGACGTGATCAAGGCCTCCAGCGCCATTCCGGGCTTCTATCGCAGCGGTGTGCTGATGGACGGCGTAAACTATCTGGATGGTGGTATCAGCGATGCGATTCCGGTACGCGAAGCGGCACGACGCGGTGCCGATACCATTGTGGTGATCCGCACCGTGCCGTCACAAATGTCTTATACGCCTAAGTGGTTCAAACGCATGGAGCGCTGGCTGGGTGACAGCGCGCTGCAGCCGATGATCAACATTCTGCATCATCATGAAGAGAGCTATCGGGAGATTCAGCAGTTCATCGATGAGCCACCCGACGATCTGCGCATCATTGAAATTTACCCGCCAAAACCGCTGGCGAGTATGGCGCTGGGCAGCCGTTTGTCTTCACTGAATCAGGACTACCATTTAGGGCGCCGCAGCGGTCGCTACTTCCTCGCCACGCTGGGTCAATGGCTTAGCGATGCCGAACCGTTCCTGCGCCAGACCACCGTAACGCCGCCGGCCGCCGTGGCGAATGCGCCGGACAATCGTGCGGTGCACACCCCGCCGCTGGCGGATAACGATGCAGACTTTGATGCAGGATCGCTGGCATGAGATTTATCGACACACACTGTCATTTCGATTTCCCGCCGTTTGTTGATGATGCGACTGAGAGCATCGCGCGGGCGGCGCAGTCGGGCGTGGAACGCATCATTGTACCGAGCGTGGATGCCAGCCGCTTTGCGTTGGTCAGCCAGCTGGCGCAGCAGCATGACGCGCTGTACGCCGCGCTGGGTCTGCATCCGATCAATATTGCCGTGCACGAAGACTCGCATCTGGATCAGCTGGAACAGTGGCTGCAAACGCCGGATAGCAAACGCGTGGCGATCGGCGAGATCGGCCTCGATCTCTATATGCAGGACGCGCAATTTGATAAGCAGACACGTTTGCTGGATGCACAGCTCAAACTGGCGAAAAAATACGATTTGCCGGTGATACTGCATTCACGTCGCACACACGATCAGTTGGCGCTGCATTTGCGTCGACATGATTTACCGCGCCGTGGCGTGGTGCACGGTTTTGCTGGCAGCCAGCAGCAGGCGGAGCGTTTTATCCAGCTTGGCTATGCGATTGGCGTGGGCGGCACCATTACCTACGAACGCGCCAGTAAAACCCGCAATACACTTGCCAGCCTGCCGCTCACCTCATTGTTGCTGGAAACCGATGCGCCCGATATGCCGTTGCAGGGTTATCAGGGCCAGCCAAACCGCCCTGAGCGCGCGCGTAATGTGTTTGACGTGCTGTGTCAGTTGCGCAGCGAATCGCCCGAGATCATTGCCGATGCGCTGTGGCAAAACAGCCTGCGGGTGTTTGCCCTGCCTGCCTGATCCTCTCCCGACACAATCTGGATTTGCCGCTATTTTGGCCGGCATTGGCTACAGTAATAAAATCGGCATTACACCTTCTCGCCCTGTTTTGTGATAATATTCACAACCTGTATTACGCCTGAAAAGCGCTGTGCTAGCGATTATTTGTGATGTGAATCACTAAATAATTGTATTCATATGACGAATTTTCTTTTTTCATGTGACATGAAGCGCAATTCATTCAGGTGTGGTTTGTTAGAATTGTCACATTATCCGGTGGCGTCGTCTGCCGGTCACCTTTTGGAGAGCATCATGACCGATCTTAAAGCGGCTGCACAACGCGCCCTGCAACTGATGGATTTGACCACCCTGAACGAAGATGACACCGATGAGAAGGTGATCGCGCTGTGTCATCAGGCGAAATCGCCAGCCGGTAACACCGCAGCGATCTGCATCTATCCACGTTTCATCCCTGCGGCGCGTAAAGCATTGCGCGAGCAGGGCACGCCTGATATCCGCATCGCCACTGTGACTAACTTCCCACACGGCAATGATGACGTTGAGATCGCGCTGGCTGAAACGCGTGCGGCGATTGCTTACGGTGCAGATGAAGTGGACGTGGTGTTCCCGTATCGCGCGCTGATGGCCGGCAACCGCGACATCGGTTTTGAGCTGGTGAAAGCCTGTAAAGAAGCCTGTGCCGCCGCCAACGTGCTGCTGAAAGTGATCATCGAAACCGGTGAGCTTAAAGAAGATGCGCTGATTCGTGCGGCTTCTGAAATCGCTATCGATGCCGGTGCGGATTTCATTAAAACCTCCACCGGTAAAGTGCCGGTCAACGCCACGCCAGAAGTGGCCGCGATCATGATGCAGGTGATCCACGATAAAGGCGTGCAGCAGCAGGTAGGCTTTAAGCCTGCGGGCGGCGTCCGTACTGCGGAAGATGCCGCGATCTACCTGAAGCTGGCGGATGACATTCTGGGCGAAGGCTGGGCGGATGCGCGTCACTTCCGCTTTGGTGCTTCAAGCCTGTTAGCTAGCCTGCTGAACACGCTGGGTCACGCCACTGCGACCAGCAAAGCCGGTTACTGATTCCAGCCTGTTGGTCGCCATAAATGGCGACCCTACGTTTGTTCGGAGCGTTTTCGTAACGGATGTTTGGTACGTTCCGTAACGGATGTTTGGTACGTTTTCGTAGGGTGCGCATTCATGCGCACCTGGCCGTTTTCACAGCACCCCCGGGGAGGCAACCGTGTTCCTGCCACAAGAAATAATTCGAAAAAAACGCGACGGCCTGCCACTGAGCGAGGCGGAGATCCGCTTCTTCATCAATGGCGTGCGCGACAACAGCGTATCAGAAGGTCAGATTGCCGCGCTGGCGATGACCATCTATTTCCATGATATGAATCTGGAAGAGCGCGTGGCGCTGACCATGGCGATGCGCGATTCCGGCACTGTGCTGAACTGGCAGTCGCTGAACCTCAACGGTCCGATTGTTGATAAACATTCCACCGGCGGCGTGGGCGATGTGACCTCGCTGATGCTCGGCCCGATGGTGGCAGCGTGTGGTGGTTATGTCCCGATGATCTCCGGACGTGGCCTCGGCCACACCGGCGGCACGCTGGATAAGCTGGAAGCCATACCCGGTTTCGATATCTTCCCGAGCGACGATCGTTTCCGCCAGATCATCAAAGATGTCGGCATCGCGATTATCGGCCAGACCAACTCACTGGCCCCCGCCGATAAACGTTTCTACGCCACGCGTGATATCACCGCCACCGTTGACTCCATCCCGCTGATCACCGCCTCGATCCTCGCCAAGAAACTGGCGGAAGGTCTGGATGCATTAGTGATGGATGTTAAAGTCGGCTCCGGTGCTTTTATGCCGACCTTTGAAGCCTCGGAAAATCTGGCGCAGGCGATTGTTGGCGTGGCGAACGGTGCGGGCTGCAAAACTACCGCGCTGCTGACTGACATGAATCAGGTGCTGGCGTCGACCGCCGGTAACGCGCTGGAAGTGCGTGAAGCGGTGCAGTTCCTCACCGGCGAGGCGCGTAATCCACGTCTGCTGGAAGTGACGATGGCGCTGTGCTCGGAAATGCTGATCTCCGGCAAGCTGGCAGAGAATGACGCCGAAGCGCGTCAGAAATTGCAGAACGTGCTGGATAACGGTAAAGCGGCGGAAGTCTTTGCCCGCATGGTGGCGGCGCAGAATGGTCCGGTGGATTTCATCGAGCGCATGGACAGCTATCTGCCTGCGCCGATGCTGAGCAAAGCGGTGTACGCCGATCGCGCCGGCATTGTCAGCGCCATGGATACGCGTGCGCTGGGCATGGCGGTGGTATCGCTCGGCGGTGGCCGTCAGCGCGCCAGCGACAGCATTGATTACAGCGTGGGCCTGAGCGAGATGACCACGCTCGGCACCAAAATTGACGTGCAGCGCCCGCTGGCGGTGATTCATGCTGCTTCGGAAGCACAGTGGCAGCAGGCGGCAGAAGCGGTGAAAGCGGCAATTACCTTGAGCGACCGTGCACCCGCAGAGACGCCAGTGGTGTATCGCCGCGTCAGCGAGTAACGCTTCTTCGTGCCAGGCAGCGGCCGTTCGGGTATACTGATCTGATCGCTTTTTTTTGACTTGTCATCGCGCCATTGCGCAGGAGACTTGCATGAAACGTGCTTTTATTATGGTTCTCGACTCCTTCGGGATCGGCTCCAGCAAAGACGCCGATAAATTCGGTGATGAAGGATCGGATACGCTCGGCCATATCGCCGAAGCGTGCTTCGAAGGCCGCGCCAATGAAGGTCGCGAAGGCCCGCTGCATCTGCCCAACCTGACCGCGCTCGGTCTGGGTAAAGCGGCAGAACTCTCTACCGGCCGCTTCCCGCCGGGCCTCGACGCCAATGCCGAAATCATTGGTGCCTACGCTTACGCCAGCGAGTTGTCATCCGGTAAAGATACGCCGTCAGGCCACTGGGAAATCGCCGGCGTGCCGGTGCTGTTTGACTGGGGCTACTTCAGCGACAAAGAGAACAGCTTCCCGCAGGAACTTCTCGACGTGCTGGTGAAACGCGCCAATCTGCCGGGCTATCTCGGTAACTGTCACTCATCCGGTACGGTGATCCTCGACCAGTTGGGCGAAGAACACATGAAATCCGGCAAGCCGATTTTCTACACCTCGGCGGACTCGGTGTTCCAGATTGCCTGCCACGAAGAGACCTTTGGTCTGGATCGTCTGTACGAGCTGTGCGAAATCGCGCGTGAAGAGCTGACCAACGGTGGCTACAACATCGGTCGTGTGATTGCGCGTCCGTTTGTCGGCGACAAAGCGGGCAACTTCGAGCGTACCGGCAACCGTCACGATCTGGCGGTGGAACCGCCTGCGCCGACCATGCTGAAAAAGTTGGTGGACGAGAAGGGCGGCGAAGTGATCTCCGTGGGTAAAATTGCGGATATTTACGCCGAGCAGGGCATTACTCAGAAGGTGAAAGCCACCGGTCTGGATGCGCTGTTCAACGCCACCATCGAGCAGATGAAAAAGGCGCCGGACAACTCCATCGTGTTCACTAACTTCGTTGATTTTGACTCCACCTGGGGCCATCGTCGCGATATCGCCGGATATGCGGGCGGTTTAGAGTTCTTTGACCGCCGCTTGCCGGAGCTGATGGAGCTGGTGAAAGAGGGTGATATTCTGATCCTCACTGCCGACCACGGTTGTGACCCAAGCTGGAAAGGCACCGAGCATACGCGCGAGCACATTCCGATTTTGATTTATGGTCCGAAAGTGAAGCCGGGATCGCTGGGTTATCGCGATACCTTTGCGGATATCGGCCAGACCATTGCGAAGTATTTTGGCCTGTCCAGCATGGACTACGGTAAAAGCCTGCTGTAAAACAGCCCACCAATTTTAAAAAGGAAAATAACCATGGCAACGCCTCATATTAATGCAGAAATGGGTGACTTCGCGGACGTGGTGCTGATGCCGGGCGATCCGCTGCGCGCTAAGCACATCGCAGAAACCTTCCTGGAAGACGCGGTTGAAGTGAACAACGTGCGCGGCATGCTGGGTTACACCGGGACGTACAAAGGTCGTAAGATTTCGGTCATGGGTCACGGCATGGGGATTCCATCCTGCTCGATCTACACCAAAGAGCTGATCACCGATTTCGGCGTGAAGAAAATCATCCGTGTCGGTTCCTGCGGCGCGGTGCGTGCAGATGTGAAACTGCGTGATGTGGTGATTGGTCTGGGTGCCTGCACCGATTCCAAAGTGAACCGTATGCGTTTCAAAGATCACGACTTCGCAGCGATTGCTGACTTCGACATGGTGCGTAACGCGGTTGATGCGGCTAAAGCACTGGGCGTTGATGCACGCGTCGGTAACATCTTCTCTGCTGACCTGTTCTATACGCCAGATCCGCAGATGTTCGACGTAATGGAGAAGTACGGCATCCTCGGTGTGGAAATGGAAGCCGCCGGTATCTACGGCGTGGCGGCGGAGTTCGGTGCTAAAGCGCTGACCATCTGCACCGTATCGGATCATATCCGTACTCACGAGCAGACCACTGCGGCTGAGCGCCAGACGACCTTCAACGATATGATCAAGATCGCGCTGGAGTCGGTGCTGCTGGGGGATTAATTCTCTCAGGTTTACAAGGTGCGCGAGAATGCGCATCTTGTAAAACGCACTCGCCAGTCAGGTCGCCATTGATGGCGGCCTGATTCATCACCGCGAGAAATTAACCACGCCATTTATGGCGATCTCTCCCCCTCGTAAACATCTGACACACTTTTACCCAGGCTTGTGCATCTTCGTGCTGGCTCTAAAACAATCTCTGCTTATCATTAGCGTGATAACAAAGAGACTAAGCCCCCCTGATGAATTTCCGTAATTTCGAAGCCGAAGAGAAACTGTTTGTCCGCCGCGCGCTTGTCGCTTTTGCCCTGGTCGTCATCTGCTTCATCATTCTTGGCGTTAACCTGTATCGTATTCAGGTGGAGCAGCACAGCTATTACCAGACGCGCTCCAACGAAAACGACATCAAAATGATCCCCATCGCGCCGACGCGTGGCTTGATTTACGATCGCAACGGCATTCCACTGGTGCGTAACGTCACCTGGTACGACATCCTCATCACGCCGTATAAAATCGACAACATGCAGGAAACGCTCAAAGAGCTGACGCCGATCGTCAACCTGACGCCAGAAGAGATCGACACTTTCGAGCATGAACTCAAACAAAACAGCCGCTACAAACCGGTCGAACTGAAAGGTGAACTCACCGACGAGCAGGTGGCGCGCTTCTCCGTCAATCAGTTCCGTTTCTCCGGTGTCACTATCGATACTTACCAGGATCGTGAATATCCGTACGGGGCCGATTTAGCCCATGTGGTGGGTTATGTTTCCAAGATCAATGATAACGATTTCAAACGCCTGAATGCCGAAGGTGTGGGCGAAAACTATGCAGCCGACCACAACATTGGTAAGCAGGGCATTGAAGGCTATTACGAATCGCTGCTGCACGGCAAAACCGGTTATCAGGAAGTGGAAGTAGATAACCACGGCCGCATTGTGCGCGTACTGAAAGAGGTACCGCCGGTAGCCGGACAGAACGTCTATCTGACGCTGGATCTGCATCTGCAGCAGTATGTGGAGAGCCAGCTGGTGGGGCAACGTGCGGCGGCTTTGATTGAAGATCCGCGCGATGGCAGCGTGCTGGCGATGGTGTCAGCGCCGAGCTATGACCCGAATCCGTTTGTAAAAGGTATCAGCTACAAAGCCTATAAAACCCTGCTCCAGGACAAAAACCTGCCGCTGATTAACCGCGTCACGCAAGGTCTGTATCCACCGGCTTCGACGGTTAAACCTTACATGGCGATGTCCGCGCTGCTGACCAAAGTGATCACCCCCAGTTTCACCATATTTGGCGCGCCGACCTGGACGCTACCGGGCACCGATCGTAAATATCGCGACTGGAAAAAATCGGGGCACGGCACGCTGGATGTCACCAAAGCGATTGAAGAGTCGGCGGACAGCTTCTTCTACCAGGTGGCGTTTATGATGGGTATCGATCGTATTCACACCATGCTGAGCCAGTTTGGCTACGGTAAACCGACGGGTATCGATCTGAATGAAGAGTATGCCGGATTGCTGCCGAGCCGTGAATGGAAGCAGAAAGTGCACAAACATGCGTGGTATCAGGGCGATACGGTATCAGTAGGTATCGGGCAGGGTTACTGGATTGCGACGCCGATTCAGATGGTGAAAGCGCTGGTAGCGCTGCTCAACAATGGCCGGGTGATTAATCCGCACCTGCTGGAGAAATCACAGCGCGGCACCGAACAGCAGCTGTATCAGCCAAAAGCGCCACAGCCGCAAATTGGCGATCCAAAATCACCGTACTGGTCGCTGGTGCGTCACGCGATGTTCGGCATGGCCAATGCGCCAAACGGTACTGGCTATAAGTACTTCCACACCGCGCCTTACGGCATAGCGGCCAAGTCGGGTACATCTCAGGTGTTTAGCTTGAAGCAGAATCAGGTCTACAACGCGAAAATGATCCCGACGCGCCTGCGTGACCACATTTTCTATACCGCGTTTGCACCGTTTAATGATCCAAAAGTGGCGGTGGCGTTGATTCTGGAAAACGGCGGCAGTGAAGGGGTGACGGCAGCACCGTTGATGCGCAATATTCTCGATCACATCTTCCTGCCACCATCATCTGAACCACCGGTGGAAACGGCGCAGAAAAATTAATTTGCGCGAGACCGCACCCAACGTAACGGTGCGGTTTCTCGCGCGAAGCTGATAACGCGGTATTGCTGATCTCTGCGCTAAAAATAATGCTCTATTAGCGGAAGAACACCCGGTTGCGGCCGTGGTTTTTCGCATCATACAGCGCGGCATCGGCGTTGTTATACAGGGTTTCGAAATCGGAACCTGGCTTGCCATAGCTGACGCCGAGGCTGGCCGTGACCAGTTGACCCGGCAGCACCGCCAGCGGTGAAGCATTCAGCGAAGCATGCACTGCGCCCGCGACAATTACCGCGTCCGATAAACGGTAATGCGGCAGCAGTACGGTAAACTCTTCCCCGCCTATACGACCAATGCTGGCATCTTCCGGACAGTGAGCCTGAATACGCGACACCAGGCCACAAATCACCTTATCGCCCATCGGATGACCGAACTCATCGTTGATCTTCTTGAAGTGATCAATATCGAGGATGATCAGCGCCGCCGGGCCATTGCTCAACGTATTAGTAATACGCTGAATGATGGCACCGCGGTTCCAGACAGCAGTGAGTGGGTCGTGGCTGGCTTTGTATTCCAGCTCCTGAGCCAGTTGTTGCAGCTGCTCATTGACGCGGTTCAGCTCGCGTTCAGCGCGGTCACTGCGCGAGATCATACGATAGGTCTCGCGCATCAGGCGCTGATAGTGGCGATTAACGTTCAGCAACGCATCACGATAATCGTCTGCACTGAGCGAGGTCTGAGCCGCCACATCCTGAGCGCGCGTTAGCACCTCGCTCTCTTCGCGGAACAGCTCATTCAGGTCCATCATGAGGCCATTTCCGCTCGCAGATTCACCTGCAGATCGGTAAAGTCCAGCGCCAGTTCCTGACCGAACTCTTCAGACACATCATCTTCTTCATCAAAGAACCAGTTGAGTTCAACCGTCTGGCCTTTTTGCGCCAGCTGATTAAATAGATCAAACAGGCTAAACAGCATTTTGGTGCTGGAGCTGTTGAAATAGCGCAGGGCGATATTGGCTTCAATCTGGCCGCTTTGCGCGGGCTGCCAGCTTTCCAGCGCATCCAGCAACGGGCGATAGAAGGCGGCGGCGTTTTCCGGCCAGGATTCTCCGCGCAGGGAGAACTGGCCAGCTTCGAAGTCAAAATTGACCTCAGGCGTGCTTTCTGTGGCAGCAATAACAAGGTTTTGCATAAACAATTCAATCCTGGTGAATGGTGGCTTTGAGCCAAAACGTGGCGTAACCACTGGACTCCAGCGGACGCAGTTCATACTCCAGCGGTTCACTGACATCGCGGGCAAGCGTCAGTAATCCTATGTTGGCCCCTTTGCTTGTAGCAGGGCTCTCAGCTCGCAGACCTACACGGTAAGCCTGTTTGATCTCTTCATTGCTCATGGTGCGCAGCAAATCCAGCCAGTAACGCAGCTGCTCACAGGCGACTTCATCGACCTGATTGCTGCTCTCCAGCACGTAATTGTCACCCTCTACGCGCAGCGAGACGGTGCCGAAGCGAAAATCCTGCTCGGCGTGGATCATCACGCGGCTATCCTGCGAATAACGCAGGATATTCTGTACGATTTCAACAAAGCTGGAGAACAAGCGGCGGCGCACTTTTACTGGCGCCTGCTGGTTCTCCAGAAAGACCTTAATCACCTCGCCCATGGCGGTGATGTTCTGCGGCGAGAAGAAGCCAGTATAGTGCAGCGCCACGCTTTCTGGCGGGACGCGGCTAACGGTTGAACCTGAGTTCATAAGGTGCTCATTAATAACGGAAGCCAAACCAGGTGACATCATCGCGTCGCGGCTGGTTGCCTTGCCAGTTGAGAAATTCCCGCTCGAAGGTCGCTGACAGCTCGGTCATCGGCAGGGTTTGATATTGAGTTACCAGCGTCTGAATGCGCTTTTTGCCAAACATAATGTGACGTTCACCGCCAGGTTGATCGGTTACGCCATCGGTCATCACCAAAAACATATCGCCGGGATGCAGCGTGCGTTGGTGTTCCGGCCAGATGTAATCATGCGGCGTATCGGTGTAACCCACACCGACGCGATCTGCCTTCAGCGATTCCGCTTCGCCTGCGGCCGGATGTAACAGCGCATGCATACGTGCGCTGGCCCAGCTGAGTTGATGTTGGCCGGTATCGAGGCGCAGCGCGATGGCATCACAGCCGTCGTTGGAGAGCGACGTTTGCTGCGTGGCATTGAGCTGCCCAAGGGTTTGTTTAATATGACGATTCAGTGATTGCAGCAGATCGGACGGTGCCCGACGGTTTTTCTGCAGCGCGTTTTCCAGCGCGGATTGCAGGATCACCGTCATAAAGGCACCCGGAATGCCGTGGCCGGTGCAGTCGGCAATCAATGCCAACCAGCCGTGTTCATCCTGATGGAATGCATAATAATCGCCGCCCACACCATCGCGCGGCTGCCAGTGCAAGCACCAGTCATTGAGCTGCTGGGCCATTTGCTGTTTTGAGCGATCAAGCATCGCGTCCTGAATCACGCGCGCATAATCGATGCTCTGCAAAATTTGTTGATGCTGCTGCGCCTGCAAATCGGAGACGGTGCGGATCAAATCGATCCCCAAACCGATACCGATATAGCGGCCTTGTTCGGTCAGAATAAAACCGTCGGTGACCGATTTGTCACCGGTCGCCACCACCTGATGTGCCACCTGATCCAGCTCGGTATCGGCATCAATCACCAGCGGCTCTTTATCCATAAAAGCGATGCAGCTTTTGCGGTCATAGAGTTCGCGGAAGAATGGACGCGTCATCTGTGACAGGAAGATATGGCGGTTGATCATGCCAAACGGCGTACCGTTCTCGATCACCGGCAATCCGATCAAATCTTTGTGTTCGGTAAACAATGCCATCACCGCAGTGTTGTCCATGGCTGGACTGACAAACGGCACCTCAATGCACAGCGAACGCGCACGGGAACGGCTCGACAGGGAGGTTAATCCTGCGCGTAAATCAGGCAGCTGCATAAGAATTATTCTGGCATTGATTAGGATTTATCTTAGATTACTGCACTGCCATGACAGTTTTATGTCACAGCAGTGCAATAGAAGAAGAGAGAACAGGAAAAATTACTCTTCTTTCAAGGCTTCAGCCACATGACTGATGGCGCGCACCACTTCGCTGGAGCTGCCGCGGATCTCAGAGATCACGCCACCCGCCTCTTTGGCTAACACGACGCCATGATCGGCACGTTTCAGGTTCGATTCGATGCCTTTTAACGCTTTTTCGGCGAGAGTATGGTTATGCTGCACCATATTCTCGATCTCGGTAGTTGCGCGGTTGATGTTTGCCGCCAGCGTGCGCACCTCGTTAGCCACCACGGCAAAACTGCGACCGTGCTGACCCGCTCGCGCGGCTTCCACTGCTGCATTGAGTGCCAGCAGATTGGTCTGATCGGCAATGCGGCGGATGCTCTCGACAATCGCACCTATGCGGTCGGAGGATTCGCTGAGGTTGCTGATATCGCCGGAGATGCCATGCAGCTCGCCCGCCAGTTCATTGATGGTTTGCACACTGTTTTCAATGACCGTGGCACCGAGGCGCGTGCTCTCGCTGGTTTGCAGTGCGGTTTGATAAGCCTGCTGTGCCGCCTCGCGTTCCAGATGGTTCTTCTCTACCTGCGCGGTGACATCGGTGGCAAATTTCACCACTTTGTACAGTTCGCCGGCTTCGTTGAACACCGGGTTATAAGTGGCGCGCAGCCACACGGTGCGACCCAGCTTGTTGACGCGCTCAAACTGGCCGGAGATAAATTCGCCCTGATTCAGCTTGTGCCAGAAGCGGCGATACTCGTCACTGTTGCGCATCTGCGGCGGGCAGAACTGACTGTGATGTACGCCAATCACCTCATCACTGCGATAACCCATGGTTTTGAGGAAATTGTCATTGGTCATCAGCACTTCGCCTTTGAGGTTGAAGGCGATGACCGCCATCGAACGCTCAATCGCGGTAGTCATGGATCGCTGCTCTTGCGCATCAATAATGCGTGCGGTGATATCACTCGCCAGCTTAACGATTTTGATGACCCGACCGCTGCGATCCTGTACCGGCACATAGTTAGCCTCCAGCCAGATAGGGCGGCTGTGCTTGGCTACGCGCAGGAATTTATCGCTAAAGCCTTCGCCACGGTTCAGGCGGCGCCAGAAATCGCGATACTGCGGAGATTGGACTAAATCTGCGGTGCAGAACATGCTGTGATGCTGGCCTGCAATCTCCTTTAGCGTATATCCCATTCGCTCCAGAAACAGATCGTTGGCGGTGAGGATGTTGCCTTCCGGCGTGAATTCGACCATCGCAATCGCATCCTGCAACGAACTGAGCGTTGCGCTGCTGCGAGCGCGCTTCTGCCACGCCAGGCGTGACAGTATTCCCGATGTAATAGTACTAAACATGGTGGACCTTATTATTGGTATTAGTCGTCACATCGGTTATCGGCGGGTGCGGTTAAAAATTCACCACTAAAGTTGGTAGTTGCGTTTATTTTTTACCGGATGGTCTGAAGGTTGCTGTAAAAGCCAGCAGTCAGCGGATTTTTGCCGAAAAGCGTTTGACGGTGCGGCCTGAGTAGGGTTTAATGCGCCCCGTTGCCCGGATAGCTCAGTCGGTAGAGCAGGGGATTGAAAATCCCCGTGTCCGTGGTTCGATTCCGCGTCCGGGCACCAACATTTTGAAAACCCAGCCTTTATGGCTGGGTTTTTGCTTTTCTGGGTTTTGAAATATCTCCAAGCATAAATCCAATTACAGTCCCCCATTTCAATCACCGCGCTTTAATGATGCACAGATTTTTCCTCCCCCCTTTCGCAGCACAACCAATCGATAATCTGTCCTTATCCAGATGCAGACGATCAGTAAAGCCACAGAACGGATAACAAATAGGGCAAGCGCGGCATCCCTGACTTTGGTATTTGCCCAACCATGCCAGACATCCACAGCCGCCCATGCTGCCCAGAGAAACAGCTCGCACAGTAGTAGCCCAACGGACACCAGATACAGAACGCTAATATCGATATTGCCGGATGCCGTTTTAAACGCGTTGATCTGCGCGGCAGCCATCGCCATAGCGGACGGCCACGCGTGTAATCGCCGCTGACCTTGCCGTAATCCAGCGGCTGCGCACGCGAAGGCTGCGTGTAGCGGTCGATGCCAGAACGCATGGTATTGAGGTCTTCGTTGGTTTTTTTGTAATCGAAAAGATAACTGCGGCGGTTTTTTGGGATCGGATTGCGCGGCGACGGTTCGGGCCCGGGGTAGCTGGATTTAATCGAGTAGACGTTGGGTGGGGGCGAGTTCGTCGAGCTCTGAAGCTGCGGAAAAAATGATGTGAATATTAAAAATGTACCCATAACAGATCTTTTGGCCTTAGATGAAGATAACCTTTTCATGTATTCACCCTCATAACAATAATATTTTGCTATCATGGTTACCGCTGAGGATTACATACATCCTAAAATAAGATATGTTTCTGAATAATTAAAAAGGGACAGTCATGAATATGTTTAAGTCTATTTTGTCAAGTTGGAAGAGAACACTTACTTTGAGCTTTATTCTTTCAAATGGCTTAGGGCTTTATTATTACTTACACCCAACAGAACCAAGTAGTGAAGTTAGTGGGAATTTGATTGGCGACTGGCAAGTCGATTATCAATATGGATATGGGGAACTATCTGAAAGAGTAACAGGGGTAACGTCATACTTCTCTAATGGGAAATATAATTTCTCCGGAGATTTAATTATTAAAGGAGGGAGTGCAGATAACATAGTGAAAGTCACTTATCATAGTGATGCTGCAGGAACGTGGATAAGATATGATAATAAAATAATAACTTCACTTGATAACATGAAATCATTCCCCATTATGGTTCAATTGAACGGTAAGGAAATGCCAAAAGAAATAATTGAAAAGGGCGAGGGGATGAAAAAGTATTACCCAGAAGACTTTAGGGCTACAGGAAAAAATCAACAGTATCAGGTAGTGGAGGAAAGAAAAAACTCCATAACTTTTAGGACGATAAATCCGTATGGAATGGATTTTGATTCTGTAATGAAAAGAATTAAGTGAGTTAATCATAATGACTGTGTTTTAAATATCTCACTGAGTTCTCTATTATGTCAGTAGCTGGCCAAATGCGTAAAAATATAAATGTGAAATATCCAGTAATAACTGAAGCTCCTATATTAAAAATGCCTTCAATGATTATCCAAAGCAACTTCCCTGAATGGAGGGAGACTTCGATGTTTGCTTGCGGGTTACCTCCCTAATAATTATTGATAAAAATTGCCGATGTGAAGTAACAGGCAAGGATATAGGACATATTCATCATTCTCATCTCTTTTATTTTCTTGCTTGAATCCCATTAGTCATTTAAATCTACGCGAACCAATCCATTACTAAATCTTAGTTTAAATGCTTTGACATGCCGTTTTACTTTTAAGTGATCCTTTATGGCCATATAAGGGTGATAATGCTTGAATAATACAACTATATCACTGAATGGCATCGTGCTACATTTAAATGCTGATGAAAATAAAAACTCAATGAGGAGTTTGTTAGGGGAGCTCCTGTCTATTTCTTTAGCCAACTCAATTGCTATGGAGCTTTTATTTTTTCTCACGCTCACGCTCACGCTATACATATGCACAAAGTAACTAATCAATATAGCAAGGGAGGGTAATCCAAAGATATTAATGGTGTCATTTTACGTTTAATTTCCACTTGAATAAGATTAGGGGTATAAAATGCATAAAGAGTTCAATCAAAAATCCAGTGATTATATACAGTTGTCACGTAGCTAATGCGGATTCTCTGTTGACGGCAGCGCACAAATGCGAGCTTTTCACGATGCCGTCAATGTTGCAAATATTATTGTGGGCACCTGTAACCCTGAGGTTTATAGAGATTTATCACTGTGTGACACCCCCGCTTAGTGCCATCGACTAGACGTTTTAAATCTTACTTGCAAAGAGTGCTTTAAGTTATAGCACTTAAACATAAACCATCAAAAGTGCCAAGGGAAATGGTAAAATCGATTTTCAATGACAATCTCAATTTTATCTATATTTTTAGAAAGTGTGTCCTTGTTAGATGAGTTTGTTGAATTACCTAATGATAATGAAATGATAGCTGCTGTCACTACTATGAAAATGAACATTATGATAGATGCCCATAGGGTAAGGTTTTTAGCAAAAATATAAGCAGGCTCTCCTGACTTCACTATTTTCCAATTCTCTTTAATAAGTTCACCTAATTTATTTTCCAGGTTAAGTATTTCGACATCGATACTCATTATCTCGTTTTTTTCGTAATCAAGAGCAAAGTCGTTTATAAGAGAGTTTATCTCTATCATTTTAGTGCTTACAGCATTTTCAATGCTCCCTTTAGCATTTAACTTTTCAGGGTTTAGCCTAATTCTTATTTTTGAAGAAAGTTCTTTAATTTCTGCTTTTAATTGCACAATCATTAGCATATGTTCATAGATGTTTACTACAATACCGCTGAATGCCAATTTAGATTCACTTTTATTCATAAAAACAGCTGATACAACTGATAATTGATTTAGCTTTGATATTAATTTCGAAGATTCATCCCTTAACTCACTTGCCCACTCTTGTCTAAAATCAGATATTTTATTCTCTTTGTTATATACAGCGGAAACATATGCAGAAAGGCATGAAATTAATGCTATTGATAAACTACCTGACATAACGTAAATGCTAGGAGGGATTTCTGAAAGATTCATTTATTTGCCTTAAGTTAAATAATCCCGCCATTCATAATGAATCGCGGGAAATAGTTAGTGATAAATTAAAATTCAAACAATCTTCTTGGATTTATCTAGTTCGCCATAAAGTTCGTTTTGGTTAGGCGTTTTTTCCGGCTTTCTTTGGAAGATGTATGCTAGAGCGCTATCAACCTCTGCAACCGATCTTCTGGCATCAGAATCACTACCAGACTTGATGGCATCTTCAATTGAAAGAACTGATGATTCTAATTTCAATAATAGTTCCGACTGGCTTGGATCTTTACTTGTAATATTAATTTCATTTTTGATTAAATTCTTTATCTTTGAAAGTGCTTCATTTCTAACTGATGTTGAAATTATCCTTCCTGAATAATTATCGCATACGCATTCATTATTATTGCATGATGGGCAGCCATTAATGTAGTAGCTATCCATAGCCTCCCCTAAATCTATTTCCTTAAAAATTATCCCCCATAATGATAACATCCATGCCAAAATATCGGCTAATTCATCATTTATATTATTTTTATTATAGAACTTATCTTCATTGAGCTTTGTGTAAGCTTCATGTAATTCGCCCAATTCCTCAAACAGCCTAGATGAATGATAAAAACCACCAAATATATTAAAAATATTCTTATTTGATGGATAGATATTATTTATCATGTCAGGTGCATATGGCATAGTTTGACCGACTCTGTAAATAGAATTCTTCTTCTGAAATAATTCTTCTTTTATCGCTCTAGCATTTGATGTAAACTCAGGCTTCCTGTGAGTTTGCGAGCAAATACATGGGGCCTTTATGCAATAAGGACATATTGTAGGAAACTTACTGAAGAACGAAGACTCAAGGTCAATTTCAAGCTTCTGGCTTATAGCAATCAACCACGATAATGCCTCTATGTACGTTTCTATTATCTTCGATTTTTCGATACCATCAGTTCGTACTATTTCTCTTGTTAAGTATGAAGTTTTCCTAGTCAAAAAAGAGTACATATATTCAAAGTTAATGTTTTTATTTTTACTTCCATAGATTGAACTAATTACGTTACTGGCATTTGTTATGGTAAACATTTTTCATTCCTATTTTTCATTATTTAAAAGCACATATTTAGACAAGCTTCTCAATAGTCTGAGCAAGGTTGGATCACACAAAAAACATTGCTGGTTAAGCATCTAGTAGAATTAATCTCGCTCACAAATATATTGGTGCGGAATAGATTGTAATAATATTCACATGGAAATCCGAAACTCATGTCCATACTGTATTTTCCTAATGAGAATTTTTTGTAATTTCTTCAGGTAATGGCTAAAGTTTCTTACATTACTTTTAGTTACTGCCTTAGCTCATTTCATCTAACTTTAGTGTTGAATTAGAGAAACATTGATATAATTCTGCAACCAATGCTTAAGAGGATTTTTAAATATGTGGCACTGAACTATCAAAATTCTTTGAACCACAATTTTGAAAATATCCTTCTCCATTTAAATTAAAAAATTAACGCTTTGTTTTTTTATGAGTGATTTTGATATTGGAGGGTTTTTAGTAAACGACAACTGGTTATAGCGAAAAGCTACACATAAATCCTCCTTGAATGCTAGCCTTAGCTAGGGCAACTCTTTAAGAAAAATCATGAATTTGTTAGCGGATCTTCCTAACATCCAGCAACCTGAAACTAAAGGGAGCAATGTTATGCCGTTGACCTAGTGACTATTTATTAACACAGTACGTTTGCTTAGTACACTGTCATCGTTTAAAAAATTGTGAACCTACGCTTTTCGATCAAGATAGTCATTCAGGTCGGCTGTATTAATTCATAATATTGTTGATCCCTAAGTTAAAGCTGTTTTAACTTACATGAACTAACTTGTTTTAATCGAAAAATCAATGCATTAGATTAATTCTTAATCTGCCGCGTCGCCAATGCGGCTTGCCTGCTGACGACAGCGCACAAAGTCCAGCTTTACCCGCGACTTTGATTGTCCAGGGCCACGGGCGCGTACCGTGTGGCAGTTTGCGTGACGACTCAGTAAGCGCCAGTGAGTAGAGCGATCAGCTGGAACACCGTGCTGCAGAGCGACTTTCTGATAGCCCGACGGCACGCTTTGCATGCTGGTTGACGCCATAGAGCTGGCGGCACTCAACAATAAAACGATGGTTAGAACGCTGCAATATGCCATCCGCTTTCCCCCTGCTGGAGAAGGACCGGCATGATACCGTTGCCGTAGCGCATCCAGCGGCCTGCATCGTGGTTCTGTGTGATGCGGCGTTCACGGACTTATTCGGCGGAGAGACGCGCATCGCAGCGCTGGCAATCTGTTTCGCGCACGAACAACGCGAGCCGCCCACCGGAGTCATGCGCGATACCTGCGGCGTTGCCCATATTGACCGGCAGCATGTTGGGCATCAGGCGTTTCCAGGCAGCATCAACTTCGCGCTGGAATTTGAGCTCTTTTTCGGTGCGTTCGTATTCCTGTTTAACCCAGAGTTCGGCGTAATGGCGGCGTTCGGCGTCGTTGCGGGCTTCAATGCCCAATACACTTAATGGGTCTAAAGAAGGGGAATGAATTCCTTAGGTCCATTAATAATTGATTTGAATCGTAGATGTTCGGATTTACTAATGCCCCATAGGTCCATTTCGGCACTAGGATTAACACTTGTATTTTCATAATATTCAAATTTCGAATTATCAACAGATTTATTGGCACAAGCATTTGCAACTATTAAGGAAGAGCCAATAACAATATTTTTTAAATTCATAGAATTATCCATCAGATGTTCATACTTGAGTGTATAAGAGAAATTCAATGCATCCCCAATATAAAAGCAGTTACCCAAAATGGAGATTAACAGTTTAATTCCATATTATTAAAATCAATTAGAAGATAATTCCTCTCTTACTCAACCTGAGCGGCAGTATTTGACTTATGTGAGGACGCATCAGATAAGCTTTCCTTTCAGCTGAGGTTTACATAGGCATCAAAAAGAAATACACCCAGCAACCTGTTGTTTTTATTGAACAAGTTTAAATTGGTGGTATGGGGTTGCTTTTTTTTTTAGTTGAAAAAATTATCATTTAGTACAAAAATATGCTCAACACTATAATATTCAGGAAGAAATATCATGAGCATGCTCATATGGCATAAAAAAGAAGACTCACAAAATTTAGTTTTATTTATTCATGGACTGAAAGGTGGTAGTAGCACATGGTCTCATAATGACGAAACATCATTCCCTAAACTCATTACTGAGGATGTTGAATTATGTAATTATGATGTTGCATGTTTTGAATATTTTACGAACTTCACTAATTTGTACAGCGATACAGCAAGTTTATTGAAAAGAATATTTACTAGCACGAGAAGAAAAGAAATAAACCTGCCTATTAATGAACTGTCAAACTTATTAGTTACTGAGATTGATGTTAATCTTACTAACTACAAAAACATTACAATTGTTGCCCATAGCATGGGAGGGTTGGTAGCAAAGTCATGTATTTTAAAAATGATAAGCTATGGTAGAGGTCGCAATCTCAATGGTTTTATTTCTTTAGCTGTACCCCATTCCGGTTCAATTCTTGCGAAGACAATGGCAAAACTTATTACCAAAAACGTTCAGATTGCAAATCTAAGCGTTTTTAGTGATGAAACTGATTCTCTTAACCGTGCATGGATAAACAATCCTTTAATACCTAATTCTAAATTTGTATATGCGACAAATGATACCTTTGTTAGTAAAAGCAGCGCACTGCCAATACAAATTCAGCCCAAAGATTCTACTGCGGTACATGAAGATCACTCTTCGATTTGCAAGCCGGACGGCTACGAGAGCATTACTTATAAAATAGTAAAAAACTTCGTTATAGAAATTAATAGTTCTAATCTCCCCAGTATTATTCCAACTAATTTCGAAAATGACAAGAGATATGATAATGAGTATTTTGTTCTTAAAATGATAATTGCGGATGTACACAATGACATAGCGACCCATGCTAAAGAATATTATTATAATGCGGAGCTCGCCAGAAACTTATTTACAAGTGATCATGATCGTTCAATTCTTAATGAACTGTATCGAAAAATTAAAGACTTGTATCAGACTCAATATCAATTAGCGATCTCTAAAAAGCTTACCCCTGATGAGCTTGTTTATGCTATTCATAATAAAATAGATGATGAAGATAAATTGAAGCTATCCTCGTTACTAAAAGATTTGGATAATCTTCATAAAAAAGGAATGCTCCATCAATTAGCGAATCAACTAGATCGTAATGTTGTCTGGTCACCGGATACAACAGTGGAATCACTAGTTAATTTGAAGGGGTAATATGAATAATTTGCCATATATACCTTTGGATGAAGAATTCAATCTAAACTTAGGCATACTTATTATTTTATTAAAGACTTTAGGGATTAATCGCGCCGGGAATGGTGTTATAGATCTGGATAAGTCACAAATATTTATGTACTTGCTTAAAAATCCATCTAAAATTGACAAGGTGATGTTTATTACTGGTAAAAAAAATCCAGAAATTGATGAGGAAGAAACATATACAATAAAAAGCCTGTCATCTAACGTCGACATTTTATTTAAAAATTCAAAAATAAAACATTTGTTAAGATACATGTCCGCTAAAGGTCTGTTAACCGTAGCCAAAAATGATAAAAAGAGTTATTTAAAACTTACTGATGCGGGCTTGGAAATCTGCGAAAACCTTACTGGTTCATTTTATGAATCTGTTAAGAGAAATGCATTCTCATTAGCTAGCATCAAATCTTTACCAACATCTAAACTTTATAAAATTTTAAATGAAGTATTCAAGGAGCGCCAATGAATTCTTACATGAGAGTGGATGCATTAAATCTCATAGGGTCAAGGAAAGACTATATAATTAAATTTGAAGATGGCATCAACATAATTCATGGTGACTCTGACACAGGGAAATCAAGCATATTAGAATTCATAAATTATTTTCTTGGTAGCTCAGGAATCGAACTTGCTGATGAGATAATCAATTCGGTAACTAAAGCATTTCTTGAAGTAACTATTAACGATCAACCTTATACAATTTATAGAGATATATTTAAAGTTACAAGTCTAATTGAAGTTTATAGTTGTGTATTGAGTGAAATTGACCAAAACGTACCTAAAAGATATGCACCAAGATTTAATATAAAAAGCGCACCAGATGGGTTCTACTCGGACTTTTTGATGGATTCCTTAAACTTCCCTAGGCTAAAGTTAAAGGTTTCTCCAACGCAAGATGTATCAAAATTCAGAAGGTTAAGCTTTAGAGATATAATGAAATTTTGCTATATAAATCAGGATGATATGGGTAGTAAGTCACTACTTGGGCTTAGGGATTGGGTGAAGTACACGCATGTTAAAGAAGTTTTTAAATATATTTTCAATGTTTTTGATGCTGACATCGCTGATATCGAGTCTCAGATATCTCATAAATCATCTCTTCTTGGAAAAATCACTAAAAAATACGAAAATGTATCTGAATTTCTCAGGGATACAGGCTATGGTTCAATTAACTCTTTAGATGATGAAATAAATAAATGCGACTTAATAATAGAAGCGCTTGAAGCAAGTCTTTCAAAAATAAACGAGTCTATGACTAGCGACTCTGAATTATATAATCAATTAAAAGCCTATCACGCTGAGTTTAATCTTAATTCAAAAGCAATTGTAAAAGCCGTAGATGAACTGGTTCATAAAAGAGATCAATACATAAGGCTGAAAAATGACTATTCAAATGATATAAAGAAAATTCAAGCAATACATTCTGCCAATAATGCTATAATCCCTTCATCTCAGGTGAGTTGTAATTGTCCAATATGTGATGGTTCAATCATTCTAGAAAAAGATGATTCTGGGTTTATAAATACAACCTCAGATAAGCTTGACGAGGAGTTAATATCTCTCAAAAAAAGAATAAATTCAATAGAGGAATTGATATCTGAAATTGCAACTAAAGAAATAGAACTAAAAAAAGAAAAAGCAATAATTGATAGTGATTTGAAAGATGTCTCTCAGATGATTGATACCGAAGCCAAAACCATGGTTGCACCATTCCTTACGCAACGAGACTCTTTGGTTCTAAAGTTGTCAAACACTAAAAGCAAACGCGATAGTTTAGTCTCTAGTTTAAGAGTAAGGAATCACCAAGAAGACATTTTGAATCAGCAGGTTACTCTTAAAGATAATCTCAAAAAACTCAATGATGAATTAGACAGACTCAAAGCTGACACTCCAAGTATTGATGGCATTCTTTCCAACCTTGCAGATAACCTTAGTGATTTTCTTACTAAGGTTAACATTAAAAATAGAACCGGAATAAGCATTAGTCCTAATACTTTCTCTGCAGTAGTGAGGGGTAGGGATTATTTTAATATTACATCCGGAGGGCTAAGGACATTAATTACCATTGGCTATATCTCATCTATTCTAAAGCTTGCCACAAAGAACAATATTAATCATCCAAGATTTTTGTTGCTTGATACAGTAGGAAAGTATTTAGGTAAAAGCACAAAACTGTCCTACCTATCGGAGACTGATGCTAAAGAGGATGAAAAGGAAGGCACCTCAAATCCTGAAAAATATGAAGAGATATTCAATTGGTTAATTGAGCTAACAAACCAAGCGCAAAGTAAAAAATCGCCATGCCAAGTTATAATAGTTGACAATGATGTCCCTGATAAACTCTCTGAGAGGCTAAAGCTTGTGACAGTGGCTCAATTTAGCTCGGGTGGTGATGGCGGCTTATCTCCTGGTTTGATTGATGATATAAGCTATATTTAAAAAAATGCCCCTTTTGGGGCATTTGTTCAGAAAGAATTATCAGCATATATTTGCTGTTCTTTTTTTGTAAGTGGAGGCGATGATTCCAGCTTCTCCGGTTTGTATACCATTATTTGACCAATCTTGATCCAATCAACCTTAATCAGTCTGGCTTTCAAGCTAACCCGCTGTTCGCCTGCATGATCACCTTTGTTGAGCGTGAAAATGTCAGACGTCAGGTTGCTGAGAGTAAACCCAAGCAGCACTATCTGGTCCTCGTCTACAGCTTTCTGGCAGCGGCTTATAAGGTCCGTTGCTTCCTTACCGGCGACAGTGGCCTCAAAGCGCACATAGGTATGGTTGTCAGTAGGGCCGCTTAGCGCATTAATCATCACGCTGAGGAAGCTGCCAGTGAGGGTTTCAATTCTGTGAATGTTGCTCAGATAACCCAGGCCCTTGATGTTGAAATTAAAGTATTCCGCTTTGGTAGAAGTGGTGTTGTTTGCAGCGTTGTTGGTAGTGGTAGCAGTCATGATGTTTACTCCAGGAGTGGGAAATAGTGACGGAGAAACATTCATCCCTGACGGATAAATGCTTTCCATCAGGAAGCGCGGATAGCCAGGCTGCTGAAACATTGGCTGGTTGTTGATACAACAACAATAATGCCGTTCCAGTGTCCTGCTGCTAAAAGCGGATGTCAGCGATAAAGTAGTTTTGCGGGGGTGAAAATAAAAAAGCGCCAGCAATTGCCAGCGCTCAGGGCCTGCACGCAGACCGGTTGTGTATTCGTTACTCCGGGAATTGAAGCTCCGGCGCGGTTTTCACGGAGGGCGTGCGCCTTACAGACCAAATCGGATGTGCGATGATTTGCCTGCCGGACTGATGATTTTCTGTCCTCGTAAAAGGCATTCACTCATCCCTCAGTTGCTACGGACATTGCTGTAGCCCAGCGACTGCTCTCGCAAAGCCAGCGTTAAGCAGTAGGACGTTCGTTCCACGCATCGGCATATTGAATGTTGCCATCAACAATGCGCCAGGTGATCTTCTCATATTGCATACTGACGCTTTCCGAATGATTCATTTTGTCGTTACCAGACAATTTCACATTGGGTACGCCACAATGAACGCTGGTGATCTTCACGTTTTCCAGCAGAACTGTGTAATAGCAGACCTCTTGCCCAGCATCGCTAATATTGTAAAAACGAATTTCAGCACTTTTTAACGTCTGCCCGGTAGCTGAAGCTTTATAAAGATAGGGTGTTGAACTATCAACTTCCTTTTCAATACGCATTGATGAGTGCTGGCGTGTGCCGGTTATTTTTCCAGCGGCGGTATCAACCGGAAGGCTGATACCGTGGCTCAATCCGATGATTTCAATACTGCCTTCTCGATTATGCACATCAACAGAGCCTCTAATATCTGCGCCGCCATCGTCTTTGAGCCACATGTAGGGAGGGATTGGCATTTAAATACTCCTTATTTTTCGTAGTAACTTCATTGTTAAAATGTAAATTGCAGTAGTTATAGAAAGTACTGAGATCACGGAAATGTAGAAATATAAATCATAAAAATTGTCTGCTCCAATCTCACCATCTCCGTAAAAAAAATGTGCAATACGGGTTGCCAATCTATGATCGAACCATATTTCAGGACTACCTAATGTCCGCCCGACGACCAACGACAAAGTCAAATAGAAGATGACTTTAAATATCTTACGGGCAAGTGTTGTTATTGCCACTGACAATTACCTCAATCCAACCGCGTGCCATCAATGATTTCATGCAGGGAACTTGTATCAATGAAGTCTGCATTAATGCATTACGAATCAATGCATAATCGGAGTTATGAACTAAAGTGATGCATCCTTTCGATACACGACCCGGATGAAGCCTGAATAATCCACGTTTAACTCCATCAATCCAACTGTGATCATCAATAGTCCAGTCATCTCTGAACAAAGCAAACCATTCGTCATGGTCAAACTCTGCACCTTCGTACATTCTGTTATAGAAATCCTGGGACTTTGCTATCAATCTCGATAAGCGGCCACCGCTACCACGATCTACAATCCAGTACTTACCCGGTGGTATTGGGCCTTCATTGGGGATTGCTCCACATGCAGCGTTATTCATATAAACGCCTTTGCCTGAAAACGCCATAAAAACGCCAACGCCGTAAAGATTGAAAGGCACATAATCAGCGCCATTTAGAATCAATGTTCCCTGAAGTGCCATTACCTGTCCCTAATTAACGATCATGTGAAAACTGTGGATTATGTTACATATGGTGAATTTTAAGGGCTAGTAATAATAATGGCGTGTTTTCAATTTTGCGTAGTCGCCCACATTATATGATCTTCTGAAGACCAGACTTGATATGGATACCGATTAATCCTTAATAACGAAAAGAGCTGATTGAAAACTAGCTTAGTCGTTTACCTAAAGGGGTAATTAACTCTTTAACTGATAATTAAAATTTTTAATCTGAAAGATATCCTTACGTTAATAAATGCCGTCAGGCTTCCACTACAAAAGTTTAATCTAAAAATGATAATAAACAGATGGTTCGTAATGTTGTCTTTAGTTATGTGTTTAATTAATAATTTATCGCATAAGCGCTGTAAGGTTCTTATGTTCTGTTGCTTGCTATTTTCAGTGATTTCATGATTTTTAAGTGCACGGGAATAGCGGTTCAACTTCTTAAAACACTTTTAACAAATGGACGCGTTATTATGAACAAGCTCATCAAGTTTTCAATTGCCGCTGCGGTAGTGGCTCTGCTGTCTGGATGTACTGGAAGCGTGTACAACAAAGAAAAGAACTGTGATTACGATTATCTGCTTCATCCGGCTGTATCTATCTCGAAAATTATTGGCGGTTGTGGGCCAGTAGATAAATAGTCTGCATTGATGATTAGCGGCCAGTCATGCCAGTTAACTGGCCGCAACAGCTCTAAAACCTCCGAAAAATCTGAAAGATAAATGTCTATCCTGTTGTTTTGAATTGGTTTTATTTGATGTTAAGAGTGTTAATCATAAGGACGGAAAGTTTATTGTTCTTTTGTCTTGCAATGTTGCATTAGACATGCGTAAATGACCTCCAGTCTGATTTGCAGACAGTTTCAAAGTTAGTTCACAGTTTATCTCTCATCTACGTCAGTGCCGAAAACAAGCCCTTTCTCTTTGAGTTTTATCTCAGTCCTGATTTTTCTCTGCGATTCAGTTTACTCAGCCTCACGGCAAAAAAGAAAAGGTATTAATTATGTCTAATAAAATTCTCGGTACTGTAAAGTGGTTTAATTCTGAAAAAGGTTTCGGTTTTATTACCCCTGAAAATGGCAGCAAAGATGTCTTCGTACATTTCTCTGCTATCACTGGTAGTGATTACCGCTCCCTTGAAGAGGGTCAGCATGTTGAATTCTCAGTACAAGATGGACCGAAAGGCCCTTCAGCAACCAATGTTACAGGTCTCTAATATTAATTTGTTCACTACTTTTATGAAATGCCCTCAGTGTCAGGGTTCTCAATATCGCAAGTCGGTATTTGATGTCAGCCAAAAAAATCCGCATGGTGCGACCTGCATTTTCTGCAAGTCCATGATGATTGAGAATAAAAATATCGCTGCATAAACGCAGGTTTGCACTACTTTTCGTGTAACGTCCTCACGCTGTATCTGAACGACATTCCCGCGTTATAACTCGAGCTGAATCGGCTCGATATCGCCATTCTGCTGTGCCGGCTGCGCGCAGCAGATTAATATCTCCCCCTCTGCCACACTGGCACTCGGCGCAGTCGGGTAGGTTACCGCTCCCTTTAGAATCCGCGTTTTGCAGGATCCGCAATGTCCTTCACGACAGCTGTACTCCGGGCTAAGACCGCGTGCTTCGGCCAGTTCCAGCAGAGATCCGCTATTCGGTGTCCAGCGCGCCTCTTTGGCTGAATTCATGAACATCACCGGTATGGATTTAGTCGAAATCGGAAGTAAGGTTTTTTCTGTTTGCTCTACATCCATGCGGCGCTGCAACGAGGATGGGCCAAAGGCCTCGGCGTGAATACGGCTATCCGCGATGTTGTAGCTGCGCAGCCCGTCATATAACGCCTGAGTAAATAGCGGCGGGCCACACAGGTAAAAGTCGTAGTCGTTAAAGGGCAGCACCTGTGAAAGCAGCGCCATATCAATGCGTCCTGCGACATCGTAATCGAATCCCAATTCTGCATCCTCCGGCTGGCTCAACGCGCGTACCAGTTTGAATGCGCCTTGTGAGGCCGCCAGCAACGCATCCAGTTCTCGTACAAATGGGCGTTCCGCTTTGTTGCGCGCGGACTGAATAAAATAAGTAGGGCGCATGCGCTGTTTGCGGCGCCCTTCATAAACCAGATGGCGCAGCATCGCCAGCATCGGGGTGATGCCGACGCCCGCCGCAATTAAAACCGCTGGGCGTGTCTCTTGCGCATCGATAGTGAAATCACCGGCTGGCGCGCGCGTTTCAAGACTGTCGCCAATCTGTAGATGATTGTGCAGATAGCGTGAGACCACGCCATCGCGCTTGACGCTGATGCGGTAAAAGCCGTCCGACGGCGCAACCGACAGGGTGTAGTGACGAATCAGCGGTTTGTCTGTACCGGGCAACTGCACGCGAATCGGCAGGTGTTGTCCTGCCTGATGTGGCAGCAAACCGGCACCATCATCCGGCATCAGATGAAACGAGCGAATCGATGCGCTCTCATCGACAATCTTCGTCACCTTAAATGGCCGCCAGCGCCGCGCGAGTTCGTTAGCGCGCAGGCGTTCGGCAGCCGATTGCCAGTCTTCGGTCATTTCTGATGCCGGTGAGATACCCTCCGGTTCCGTTTCCCAGCGCAAGGCGAGGGCGGCATGACGACGCACGATGCGGCGCGGGCGGAAGGTCCACAGCCGTTCGGCGCCCTGGAATGCAGCGATTTCCGGCGAGTCGAGGATCACGCTAGCATCGCCGGTCATTTGCAGCGTATCGCCGCTGCGGTAATCCATAAACAGCAGGCCGGCTTTGCCGTTTTGCTGGATGTTACCGAGGGTGGAGAAAAACAGGTTGCCGTTGAAATCGGGAATGGTCAGCAGGCCATCGTCATCGACTCTGACAAAGCCCGGCTTGCCGCCGCGATGCGAGGCATCCACCTGATGCCCGGCGTAGGTCGCGACGTAAAACGTGTCGGCGGTGGCGATCGTGGTGCGGGCTGCCTCATCAAGCCTGCTCAGCTCCTCAACCTCACCTGTAAAAGGTTCATCGGGCATGCGAGCAAAGCGGAAGTCGCGCAGCTGGATATAGCGCGGGCAGTTGCCGAAACTCTGCTCCACCTGCACCCGAAAGCCGCCACCAATCGCACTCAGCACGCCGTTCATGCGGTTGCGGCGACGGGTGTGCAACTCAATGCCGAGCAGGCCAACCGGTGCGCCGTCAATGAAGCCAGACGCGGCGGGATCGCTGGCATCCGGGCGTGCGGCAATATCCAGCGTGGTGGCGTTGGGCGAGAAGATAAAACCGGGCTGGCCTTCCAGCAGCGTGGCCCAGGCATCGCCTTGCGTATCCACGCTGCCCACCACGATAAACGGCAATTGCGCGTAGAAGTCGCGGTGCTGATCGGGCATGTAGTCGCGAATCACGCGCTGACCGACTTCCGCCATGCGTTCGGCCACGCCTGCTTGCTGCTGCAGGGCTATTTCACCTGCATGCCATACCGGAAGTTTCTCGCCCATGATGGTTATCTCACGCGATGCTGCGCAGACCGGCAGCGGTTTCAGGGAAGGGAACAAAACCCGGCAGTGTTTCGATACGGCGCAACAGCGCATTAACCGCCGGATAGCCAGAGAGATCCACGTTGCCTTCCGGCGCGCCGATCAGGTAGCTGTACTGAGCGACATCCGCAATGGTGGGACGATCGCCAACCAGCCAGTCACGTCCTGTCAGATGTTGATCCATCAGCGCCAAAATCGTATGCGCACGGGCGATCACTTCGTCAGGGTTGAACGAGCGGCCAAATACGGTAATCAAGCGTGCCGCGCAGGGGCCGTAAGCCAGTTCACCCGCCGCTACTGATAACCAGCGCTGCACCTGCGCCGCACCCAGCGCATCTTCGGGCAGCCACTCACTGCGGCCTGATTTTTTCGCCAGATAAACCAGAATGGCGTTGGAGTCGGAGATATACGCGCCTTCATCTTCCAGCACCGGCACCTGGCCGAACGGGTTGATGGCGAGAAATGCCGGGGATTTGTGTTCACCGTTGGCGAGGTCAACATCAATCACCTCGTGCGGCAGATCGAGCAGAGACAGGAACAGACGTGCACGGTGCGCATGGCCAGAAAGCGGGAAGTGGTAGAGTTTCATCATCAGTGTCCTTTAGTGGTGGCCGGGATGATCCCGAACCCTGTCTAAAGGTTGGCACAGCCTGTGGCGCGGCAGAATAGCCGGGTTTGCGAAGTCATTATTGCGGAAAATGGAAGAATGGTGGGCGGTGTTGATGCACGGCGGCCCTGCAAAAGCGTTGAAACTCTTTTGCAGGGCTGTTGTGCATAACGATTGCCGCTCAGGGGCTTGCCGGTAACTATGAAACCACGGCACTTCCTGTCACAGCCTGAGCCTGCTGCTCGCTTTGCTGCTCTTCGCGATGCTTCAAACGATCCCAGATGCGGAAGAACGGATAGTAGATCACCATCGAGATCGCCAGATTGATCACCTGTAACACGGTGCCTGAAATGTGCCCGCCCGTTGCCAGATAGCCACTGACAAATATCGGTGTGGTAAACGGCAGGGCGATGCCCGCTGGCGGGGCAACGAGTCCGGTGGTCATGGAGGCCCATGAGACAATCACCAGCACCACCGGGGTGAGAATAAATGGCAGGAACAGGTACGGGTTCATCACCAGCGGAATGCCAAACACCAACGGCTCACTGATGTTAAACAGGGCGGCGGGTCCTGCAATCTTACCCAGCTGTTTCATCTGGCGGCTGCGAGAGCGGATCAGCATAAAGATCACCAGACCCAGCAACGCGCCAGTGCCGCCGGGCGCAATCCACAAATCATAAAACTGCTGCGTGAAGATGTGCGGGATCGGCTGGTTATGCTGGAAAGCTTCCAGGTTTTCACTCATGTTGGAGAGCCAGACCGGCTGGATGAACACCAGCACAATCGCATCGCCGTGCAATCCCAGCGTCCAGAGAATGCCGATCAGTAGCACCGAGAAGATCATGCCCGGCAGCGTGCCGCCAACGTGATGCATCGGCAGCCCAATCACGGTGGCGATCAGGTTGTTGATGTCGCCAAACGGTGAGGCTTCCACCGCCAGACGGATGATCAGCACCACCGCCAGCACGCAGAATCCCGGCACCAGCGCGAGGAAGGATTTTGCTACCGCAGGCGGCACGCCTTCCGGCATCTTGATCACCAGATTACGGTTGTGGACGAAGCGATAAATCTCCGTCGACATCAGCGCAATCACAATGGCCACGAACAAGCCCTGGCTGCCAATCATCGAGATCGGCAGGACGCCAGTCACCAGCTGTGCGGGCGCATTTTCAACCGGGGCAAACAGCGTCTGCTGCGGAATGGTCATCACAAAGGCCACTAACGCCATGGCGCCGCTGGTGAGTGGATCCAGCGTGCGGTACTTCTCCGCCAGACGATAGGCGATACCGAAGCTGGAGATCAGCGCCATGATGTCGTAGGTGGCGCGCACAGGATAGAGCAGTTTGTTGCGCCAGGTATCGCCAAACAGATCCGCCATCAAATGGCCCCAGGCCGGAATCGGCAGGTAGGCGAAGATCAGGAAGAAACTGCCAATCAGCATAAACGGCATGTTGAGAATGATGCCGTCACGCACCGAGAGCACATGCTTTTGTCCGGCGACTTTCAGCGCTGCGGGCAACACATAACGTTCAATAAGAGTACGGTTGGACACAGGGCCTCCTCAGGCTCAATGGCGCAACAAAATGATTATCAGCGGATGTTTGCACACTGGGCAGCGGTGCGATCTATCGCGCAATAAACTGCACCGCAACGTGGCTGCGCAGGATGTTAAACCAGCATTAGTTGAACTGCGGCAACCACGGCTTGTTCAGCGTTAACACTTCTTCCAGCAGGGCTTCCGCTGTCGTGACATCGCCGACCAGCGGATTGCCCAGCAGCGCCAGCAACGCCTGATTACGATCGCCATGAACCGCCGCTTCGATGGTTAAGCGCTCGAAAGCTTTAATCTGCTGTGTCAGACCGTTCATCAACGGCGGCAACTCACCGAACACCAACGGGTGCGCGCCCTGGGCATCCACCAGGCAGTTCACTTCAACCACCGCGTCATCGGGCAGGCCGTGAATCGCGCCATTATTGCGGCAGTTCACCACCAAATTCTTGCCGCTGTTGTTGTGAATCGCGCTGATCAGTTCAACCGCTACTTCAGAGTAATAAGCGCCGCCGCGGAAACTCAGTTGCTCCGGTTTGTGGGCCAGATGCGGATCGGCATACAGCGCGAACAGTTCGGCTTCAACTTTCATGACTTGCTCAGCGCGGGTGCCTTCATGACCGTTTTTCGCTTTCTCCTGCTCTTCGGCCAACATCTGCGGCGTCTGCCAGTAGTAGCGATGATACGGGCAGGGAATGGCGTTGAGCGCACGCAGGAACTGTGGTGACCACGGCATATCTTTGATGTTGTTCATGGTCAGCGACTGGCCGTCGCACAGTTGTTCAATCACCTGCTTAGTGACATCTTCGCCACGACAGGTCACCTGATGTACCCACACCAGATGATTGAGCCCGGCAAAGCGCAGTTGCACATCATCCCATGGCGCATTGAGCATGCCAGCAATCATATGATGCATATTCACCGGCACGTTACACAGCCCGATGATTTTGGCATTGGTGTAGCGTGAAACGGCTTCGGTCACGATGCCCGCGGGATTGGTGAAGTTGATGATGAAGGCATCAGGCGCCAGTTCTTCCACTTTACGCGCCACGTTCAGCATCACCGGAATGGTGCGCAGGGCTTTGGCAAAACCGCCGACGCCGGTGGTCTCCTGGCCGAGGCGGCCGTATTTCAAGCCAAGACGTTCATCAGCCGCACGTGCTGCCAGCTGCCCGACTCGCAGCTGGGTTAGCACGAAGCTGGCACCACGAATCGCATCATCCAACTCAAAATGCACGCTGACTTTGACCTGTTCTAAGCCATTCTGCTGCAGCATACGGCGCGTGAGGTCGGCAATGACATTCACTTTCTCACGCCCCGATTCCACATCCACTAATGCCAGTTCAGTCACCGGCAACTGCGCATAGCGGTTGATAATTCCTTCTACCAGTTCCGGTGAGTAGCTGCTGCCACCACCAATAATTGCCATCTTAAGCATCGGTTCCTCCTGCCGCAGTGCGGCGGTAGAGTTCAATGATTTCGCCCGCCAGATCCTGCACCAGCATGGCGTTCATCAGGTGATCCTGGGCATGTACCAAAATCAGGGTGACGGGCAGTTTGCCGCTGCCTTCATCGAGACTGATCAACGCCGTTTGCTGCTGATGTGCGCCCTTGACGCTCTCTTTCGCAGCCATGAGCTGTTGCTCGGCAGCAGCAAACTGGCCTTCACGCGCCAATCGCAGGGCGCTCAGTGCTGCGCTGCGAGCGGCACCGGCCTGCACCAGCAGCAGCATGATTTGTTCTTCAAACTCGATAACCACTTCTTCGGACATGCAGAATCCCCCACAGCACAAGGCCGTGTTTATTTCGGTCAGTTTGGGTAAAACGGAGGTATTACGAGGTGTGCAACGCCAGGGCGGTATCCAGCACCTGTTCGCCACGCATCATGCCGTAATCCATCATGTCGATGACGGCGACAGCTTTGCCCTGTGGCTCAGCGATGGCCGTCAGGCGGGCGGCTTCAAATTTCACCTGCGGGCCGAGCAGCACCACGTCGGCATCCGGCAGGATGCGTTCGAATTCCGCCACCGGCACCGCTTTGATATCAATCGTCAGCCCGCGCCCCTGAGCAGCGCTCTGCATTTTGTTGACCAGCATGCTGGTGGACATCCCTGCAGCACAGCAAAGTACGATACGCATATGATTTCCTCCTGTGATTTGTCGGGGCCATTTAAGACCTGTGTTTGAAGCGGTGTAAATACCCTCCGGACAGATGATTTTCTGATGAATGAATAAATAATTATTTAAAATCAATAGTTTACATCGTGATTGTTTGTGAAAATATTTTTCACAGGTGTGATCGGTGCTGTAATTTTTCGTTAACATGACGGTATTTAAGCCACTATCGGGCTGGAATCGATGAAAAAAAACTCACACTGAAAAATATTTTCATGCATGATGGATGTTCGCAACGAGAGGATGTGGTGAGCGGATGGATATTGTCTGGCAACTGCGGCAGCAATCGGCACGCGCGGATGCGCCGGAGTCAAAACTGGCGCGTTTTATACTGGAAAACCTGCATGTCAGCACGCAGGCCACCATGGAGGGTCTGGCTAAGCAAGCGGGTGTCAACATGGATGTGTTGCACCGTTTTGCCGCTTCAGCAGGCTGTCGCGATCTGGATGATTTTCTGCATCAGGTGCGCAAAGCAGGCCAGCAGGAAGGGGCGTTTATCGATGTGATACGTCAACGTCAGCCTTCACTCAGCCAGCAGGAAAATCGTGTTGCAGTGGCGATTCTTAACGATATCGCGTTTGCCGCATCGGCTACGATCGAGCAATTAGCCGGGCGCGCTGAAGTCAGTGCGGCCACCATCACCCGTTTTGCCCGTTCTGTGGGTTGTGAAGATATTCGCGAATTGCGTATGCGGCTGGCCAGGGCCAGTTATGTGCCATCGCCTGGCGCCAAACAGGGTATTCCGCAGCTTGAGGCGATTCATCAGGCGTTAGCCCAGCAGTGGTCATTGGCTGAAACCGCGACCTGGGAGCGAGCGGCGCGAATGTTACGTAAAGCTCGTAGCGTGCTGTTAATTGGAGCGGCAGGGCAGACCACGCCGCTGGTGGCCGAAGTGCATCAACGCTTAAACGCAACAGGTCTGGCACTGGCGTGGATTCAGGACGATAACCTGCTGCGCATGACGCTGAGCCGATTACAACCGGATGATTTGCTGCTGATTCTCGCGCCGGATGCGGTGAACAGCAGCGTGTTGAGCGCGGTGCACCACGCTCATATACAGAAAACCGCAGTGATCGCGATCTGCCCAACTGCACTGGATTTAGCCAGTCAGGCGGATATTTGGTTGCCGTTGCCGGATGAACAGCAGGCGCGCAGCTATGGCATTCTCAGCGCGCTGGATCGGCTGGAAACGGCGCTTAGGTCATTTTAGCGCGTAGATTTCTGACATCAGGGTGCTGCCATCTTGCAGCACCACTTCAACCGGGATGCGCTGATAGCCTTCGCCTTCGAACTCATCAAGCATCGACCAGTGCGCGGAAAGGTTATCCGAACTGAAGACAAAGCCGTTAACCTGCGCGCCATCTGCAGTGAGTTCAATGCCGGGAAAACCCATCGCAGCGCCCCAGCCCGCTTCACGCAAGTTGCCGAGCACATAACCTTGCTGCCAGCTTCCGCCAATATTTTCCATGACATGCGCATTAGGACGGCCTGGACCGAGCGTGCCGTAAACGAAGAGACTGTGCATTTACTACCTCAGTAATAAGGGAAAGGCTTTGAATCTAGCGCGGGAAGTGAGGTAAGCCAATGGAGTGCGGCGTCTGTGAATTTTATGCTAAGTAAAGCAGACGTTACACTCCATATTTTATAAGTAGTTTAATACGAATGTTGCCGTAGCCGTGAATTGTCCATGCCCAATTCGTTTGTTAATAATGGCATTAGGTTCCCCTTGTACATAGGCCTGGAATGCCAGCACCATATCGCCAGCCTGCAATTTTTTTGCCGGTGCTGGTTTATTAATGCTTAAAGCAGATCCGTCTGTATCTTCAATACCGATTGCGATTCCGCTGGCCGCACTGCCTGGATCAAGACGCAATAATCCTGGCAAGGAGGTGTTTTCCGTACCTTGAAAGCTAACCTTAACTTCTTTGAAGACACTTATGTCGCAATCTTCTAAATGAATCTTTAAGGACCTGCTGGGCGTGCGCTTATAGCGATAAAGGTATTTATCGATGACTTCTTCGAAATCAAGCTTAATTAATTCATCACCCGGCCGTATAAAACAGGGGTTATCGACAAGCGTCCCGCGCATAATAAGGTTTTCCGCTGCGTAGGCCGACGAAGGAAGTATCATCCCGTAACCTGGTGCACATAGGATAATTAAAAATGTGATGATTCGCTTCATAGCTGACCCTATTGATAATCTGCGATGATGGTCGCTCGGGACGTAAAAGGACCTGCTGTAGGTAAGGATGCAGGGTTGGCAACGGGGACGACAGTCAGCGTAGGTGGTCTTAAGAGATTGATTGAAATAAATTGATTAATACGTAATGGCGAACCATTTTGTTCAACTCTAATGCCTAAACCGCTCTTGTTGGTGACCACCGCAGTATTGTCAAAGCTTGCTGATGTTCCCTGGACGCTTAAACGAACACTTCCGGTTTCCGAACAAGTCACTGTGTAGGGCACGGGCTGACGATACTTGTTACCATCTATACCACGAATGATGACGGTGTCGAAGTCAACCTCAATGAGTCCGCCTCTGTTAATCTCACAGGGAATAGACTCTACAAGAGTCCCCCTAAAGTTGACATTTGTTGCTTGCGCCATTGGAAAAGTCATGAATAAACAGAAAAATAACATCATCTGTTTTTTGTTAGGCCGTTTTATATTATTCATCTCTTCTTCCTATTGATAATCAACCAGCAACGTTGATGTTGCTGTGAAGTATCCACCTGTGACGGCACCACTTCTATTTTTAATCACAACCGCACTTAATGAGGGTCGTGCAGGATCGGTAAAGTTATGCCAGTTGTTTATTGCCATCTTTGAACCGTTACTTTTTAATTCAATAGCAAGATTGGCTTTGCTTGTACCCAGTACTGTCGTGTCAAAAGAAGCGCCGCCTCCACGAATTTGCATTTTCAGTGCCTTCGACGTGCCCGCTGAACAGTCGAGCACATAGGGTATCGAACGCTCATAAATACGACTGTCAATGCGCGAGAAAATAATATCGTTACCAAAATCAATCGGAATATCTCGATTTCCATTAACGATGCAGGGCGGTGCCAGTACTTTGACTTTTACTGTCGCGGTCGTTGAAAATGCCTGCACAGATCGACTTATAGAAATAACTGCGAATATTGCAGTCATCGCAAAGCCGAATAAGAGGAGTCCTGTCTTTTTTCTCGGATTTAAATTAATCATAGTTCAACCTAAAGTTCACATTGGCTGAATAGCTTCCGGCGCGAAGATTGTCCCTGGTACGTTCAGGTGCAATGTAATAGATGGCTACATTACTGGCAGGAGTGACTAACAATGGCTTGCCGCGTTGCCCCAGCGTGACATTTTTACGGAAGGCATCTTTTAATCGCAGCCCCATGCCTTCAACACCCTGTGCTTTAACCAGTTGAGGATTAACCGGGTCTTCTATCCCAGTGAAGGTGAATGAGACCGCTGGCTGGCTGGCACTCCAGACGAGATTGCCTTTTACATCCCGGTTCGCAGATGACGTGCGTAGGCAGTCATGCAAATAAAGCGCAATGGGTACTAAATTACCGATATCACCAGGCTGTTTCAGCACGCCGGTAGCAATGTTCCCCAGATCAACTGATTGGTCGGCTGAACGCATCTCCAGTCGGCAAGCGCTCTCGGTCAAAGTGCCATGGGCACGAATGACGCCGTAATTACCATCGACCAGCCCATCATTAAATCCCGCCTGCGCCATTGAAGAAAATAACAATACGCTCGCTGGAAGCGCTGAGAATCGCACGCACTTGAGTACTCTTTTCATGTGCGTCGTGATAACCGTTTTTTGCATGAGTTCATTTCCTGATTATTTTGGAGTTGCGCGCTTACTGGTATCGACACTGCAAACATTGCCGCTGCATTTAAAGGTTAAGGCTGTTTGGCCGCCGTAATCATTGACGTATACCAATACTGGCGAAGCACCTAATGCCGCTGCGCTGCCGCCCAAAACTGTCTGGTTATTGGGTGAGATCATTAGGGCATCAAACCCTTTAATCACTTCTCCGTCTTTTTTAGCGCTGGCGCCAATAAGCGTGATGTAATAGGGCGTTGGATTAATAACGGTGTACTTATCGCCACTTTTGCTTAAGGTTATTTTTTCCTGGAAAGGCAACGCATGTTGTGCCGCCGCCGCTTCTGCTAAAGAGGCCGGACGGAAAAACAGTTTGATGCGCGTTTGCAGGGCAATCTGCAACACATTAGGTTTATCGCTTTTAGGCGGAATCTCTCTCAGGTTGAAATAAAAAAGCGATTCACGATCCTGAGGCAGTGTCCTAAAGGATTCAGCTGTGGTCAGGGCCTGCACTTTTATCTGGCTTTCAGCTTTGGGTTCAATTCGCTGTACTGGCGGCACAACTGTAAGTGGGCTACCCGCAGTGAGTTTTTCACCTTGTTCGTCTTCCAGCCAACCCTGCGCTAAATAAGGCAGTTCCGTGTTTTGGTTGCTTACTGTTAAACTGACGGACTTCTCTGAACCAGGAAATATGATACGCGTTCGATCGAGTGATATTGCAGCAGTAACTGAATGTGAAATAAGGCTAAAGGTGGTTACTGTAATTATGCTAAATAAATGTTTTCTGTTCATTTTCTTCCTACAGTGTTAGTTGATTGAAAAGTGTTTTTTAAGATCGCGTTATCTCTTCGCAAGGAAGTAAAATATTGTTCATCATGTTTGATGGCAGCATCTTGGGTAATGATATCTTGCACTGTTCTTCATTATTCCAGCGCACTACCATTGTCTCACCGGAATTAATACCACTGAGATAAACATTGCCATCATCATTAACGATACCGGCTTCTTGATTCTTCATATTTAAAACGGTGGCACCAAATGGAGGAGCTGAACCATCGGCCAACCGTATGACCGCCATCGCTTTCTCACCCGAAATTACGTTGAATGCGCGATAGCCGATTGCCCCTTCCGTCAACGTTCCCTGCGCAACGGATTGCGGGGCTTCTACGTTATCTGCCAACTTATCAACGTTGATGCGCACACTGTTGCGGTAGTAACTGCTGATATCACTCACCACGGCTTTACCAAAGTGGTTGGTGTAAACGGGATTGCCATAAGCACCCACCGGCACGCCGGCCACGCCATCGGTATCAACCAACATGCGGGTACCGCCTAAAATATTGGTGCGATGCAATGCGCCGCCTTGCGCAGTCAGTGTTGCACCGCCTTGTATTGAAGCCCCCAGTGCGCTGTACTGACCTTCGCGATAGCTCGCTGAGCTGTTGATCTGGGCGAGAGTGCCGTTATGGGTGTAGTAGCCGCTGAGATCGGCACCCTGGCGTGCAACACCGGTGCTGACCTGGTAAGAGTCTGCATCACCCACACGGCTGTAATAGCTGGCACTCTGGCGGTTATCGCCTTTGGAATAAGATCCGTTGTAACTCACCGAGCCAGATTCACCCCATGGCAGCGACAGCGACATATACATACCGTCGTCATTGGTGTTATTGAATTTATTACGGTACGCCGTCAGTGAAAGGCTGAGATTTCGGAAGCGGCCCAGATCGAAATAACGTGAGAGTGACAGGTCATAACGATCGTTAGCGGCCTGATTCCAGTAGGTCTGATGGTTGTAATTCAAATACGCTGTCAGATTCAACGATTCAAATTGCTGGTTGAGCGAGATGGTGTACATCTCTTTGCTGCGGCCTGCACTGATGTCACCGTCCAGAGAATCCAGATATTCGGCCATTGAGCGATAGCCGCTATCAGAGAAACGGTAGCCAGCAAAGGTGACCTGGCTGCCCGTCTCCTCGAAGCGCTTGGCATAACTCAGGCGATAAGAACCGCCACGCTGGGCATCCTGATGATGCACTTTGGCCTGCGACATCGTGACATCCGTTGATAGCGCGCCCAGTGACAAAAGGTCACGACCTAATCCCATTGATAGCGCGTTATATTCCTCACCCCCAATGCCTCCGCCATAAAGCGACCAACCGTTACTAATACCCCAGGAGAACTCTCCGGCAGCGAACAGAGGGCCCTCTACGCGGTGCTTCCAGTCGCTGGGTTTTCCGATAGTTGTTTTGTAGCGTATCTGGCCCGGGCGGGTCAGATAAGGGATGGTTGCGGTACTCACCTGATATTGTGTGACGCTGCCATCCTGCTCTTCCACACGAACATCAAGATTGCCAGAAACGGCGCTATCAAGATCCTGAATACGATAGGGACCGGCCGCGACTTGCACTTCTTTAATGATGCGGCCTAGCTGGCTGATGATGATCTTCGCATTGCTCTTCGCCACACCGCTGACTTCCGGAGCATAGCCGCGCAGATTGGGAGGCAACATATTGTCATCGGTGACCAGACTTAGACCTGTGTAACGGAAGCTATCGAAAATTGAAGAGCTGAGATAATCCTCACCCAAACTGAGCTTCGCGCCGATTTTACTCAGGGCGCGATAGGCATAAAAACGGCTCCAGTCCCAGCTATGAGTGTTGGATTCGCGATTATTGCCGCTGCGACGGTCGTAACGCGCTTGCCAATCTGCGCGCAAACGCCATGCGTCGAAATTCGCGCCACTGGTGCCGTTACCCGACAAATTAGTGCCACTTCCTCCGCCCGCGCCGTTTTGTTGCAGGGTTTGCAGGTTGAGGTTGTAGTCAAACAGCGCTCCAGTAATGCCCTCTTCCCAGCGAGCGGGAGGATCCCAATAAGGACTGCTGTACTCTAAGTAGGCCTGTGGAATACTTACGAAGAGCGTTGACTTGCCTAAATCACCACGAGCCTCCATACCCGGGATACTCTCCAGCGCAAGACACTGCTCATCCCGCCACCATGTCAGTTTGGCTAAAGAAGATTCTTTGAGTCCAAATTGCGACAACATCTCTGGTGTTACACAGGCTACGGTTTCATTGGCATCCTGCTCTGCGGGATAGAAATGAATTTGTCTCTCAGACAGAGGGATGGCATTCAGGTTGATAGACAGAGAATAAGTCCCCGGCAGGATAAAACCTTTACGCGAAAACTGACTGAGATCGATATTGCTACGATCTTTAAGATCGAGAACATCCGTATTGAACTGCACCTCGCTGGCAGCAATTGATGATGTCAGATTGCCGATTAATAAGAATGTCCCAATGGCGGTCATACAAAAGAGTGAAGCCGCTTGACGCGGAAGGCATAACAGCATGATTGCGTGCCTCTTTAGTTATAATCTATTCTGAATCGAATAGTTAATTGATGGTCACCAGCTTGTAATATTTCCTGGTTGCCAACTAAGTTCAGTGTGTATTTAAGGTGCATGTTATCTGCCATGAGATCCCGTTCTGGCAGATGTTTTCCGGGTGAAGCCACATTGCCTACATGGTCACTGATTTTTACAGATACACCGCTGGCCATACCCGAGGTTTTAAAATGTCCTTTATCATCCTCACCATCAAACATGACTTTGAAATTTTTCCAGTCGGGTTTGGAGGGGTCCAATCGGGTGACAGTGCAACCAAATAAGCGAATAGAGAATTCTTTCTTTGGTCCCTGACCCTCTCGGATAATTTTGCTGACAGGATGGTTTCCCATAAAAGGGTTTGCTCACGATCGCCTACTTCAATTGCGCAAGGTGTCTCAACTATTGAACCAGTCATATTCACGCGACCAAATCCTTCAGTGTTTGCAAATGATGTTTTTGTTATTAGCGAAACACCTAAAAGTAAAAAACAGACGGCCGAATATCGTGAAGATAATGACTTAAATAACATTTGCGCACTCCAGAATAGAGGAGATAAAAAACCTGCGGCAGGCACGCCGCAGGTTAGTAAAAGCGTTATTGATTAGTTGTAGTTCAGTACGAAGTTCGCCGGCACCTGGAAAGTACCCGGTACGATAGTGGCTGCTGCACCACCACCTTGAACGCGTGCAGCGAAGGTCAGGGTGTTATTGCCATTGATGACGGTCTGGCCAGTGGATGCGGTGTTCAGTTTAACTTTAACGCCATCACCATCAGTCAGGACGATGGATGCACCACTGGCATCACCACCGACCAGAGCCAGGCTATCTGAGTCATGTGGAGAGGCTGCTCCGGTAAAGGTGACGCTGACTTTATCTTTCGTTCCTGGTGTAGTGATGACGCAATCTTCCAGTTCAATGTGGAAAGGTTTAGGGCTGGAAGAGCCGGTATTGCCGTTGGCTGCCAGTGCCACATTAGAGATGGCGCCCAGTGGAACTGTTTGATCCAATGAACCCGGTGCAATAGAGCAAGGTGCATCAATGATCGAACCGGTAAAAGTGACTTTACCTGTGCCACCTGCAGCGTAGACAGAGGAAGCGGTAAACAGGCTTAATACAGACAGGGCGATAATACACTTTTTCATTTAATATCTTCCATTTGGTTTAGTACCCATATTTTCTTATTTTTAAGAAATATGTTTTCACTGAGATTTCATCAGACGTTTTAGCGATGAGTTACGCCTCTAATATGAAGAAATATCAGTATTTACACACTGCTATCAGGTGCTCCTTGAATATGCAGATTAAAACTGCATGATTCATTTTTTTCTTCGCCTTTCGATTTTTTTTCGGCGTCGTTGGGAAACATTATGAGCAGCAAGTGGTTTTATGAAAATAAGATTTATTTTCTGTCGATGTAGTGGGTGAATGGGGTATTTGTCAGGGATATATTACAAAGGAAGTGATAGGAAGATAGAGGGATCAAGATGTCGATATTTTAATCTGAATGACCAATTGGTCCAATTGCCAAAAACTATAACACCGCAATATGGCGGTTAATGTGAGCCGCATCGTAAATATTACGAGAACAGTTAATGATTATTATTAATAAAACATGATGCTCCTGATGAGCTAGCCATGAATAAATTTGCCCACGCCATTATCCGCGCGGGCAGGTTTGTCGTTATCGGCTCAGCACCTGCGCACCGGCATTATTCTCCAGTCGCCAGACATCAAACAGTGACATCAGCACCAGCAAAGCCACACCCGCAAATGCGATGTGAATGTCATTCTGCTCAATGGTTGCATGTTCATGCCACAGCATCGCTCCGCGCAGGAATAGGGCGGCCAGTGCAATACCGGCGCTCATGCTGAACTGGAAGAAGATACTGAACACCACGGAGGCGTCACTCATTTTGGCCTGGGGCACATCAGCAAAACCAAAACTGTTGTAGCAGCTGAACTGGAGCGAGCGCGACAATCCACCAATAAACAGAATGGCAGCAATCGCGAAATAGCCGAGTGCAGGACTGAGCAGCAAGCAGCACAGCATCGCTGCCAGGCTGATGACGCCGTTAACCATCAATACCCGCCGGAAGCCAAAGCGTTTCATCAACCATGTGGTTGCCGGTTTCATTGCCAGATTACCCGCAAATACCCACAGCACCATGGCGCCTGCTTGCGCTGCGCTCCAGCCAAAACCAAGCTGAAATAGCAACGGCAACAGAAACGGCACGGCATTAATGGATGCGCGGAACAGTGATCCCCCGACAACGGCATTTCGGAAGGTATTGATGGTCATGGCACTGAACGGCAACAGAGGTTGTGGGTGGTTGAAGCTATGGCGATAGGCCAGTACGCTGCACAGCACCCCAATCAATAACAATGGAATACCGAGGTAAAGGTGCATCTGACCGAGCGCTTCCAAAGAGATAATTAGCGCAGTGCATGCTGTGGCGGTCAGCAAAAAACCTCGCACATCAAATACTCTTGGTTGCTCTGCTTTGAACTGAGGCACCAGATAGGCGGTAGCAATAATAGTAATGATGCCGAGTGGAATATTAAGCCAGAAAATCCACGGCCAGTGGCCATAAGTGACAATCAAGCCACCCAGTGGCGGGCCGAGGACGGGTGCAATCAAACCCGGCCAGGTGATAAAGGCGATGGTTTTCACCATGTCCTTTTTTTCGGTCACACGCAGCACCACCATGCGTCCCACCGGCACCATCATGGCGCCACCAATCCCCTGCAAAACGCGGCTCAATGCGAACATCAGAAGGGTATCGCTGAGTCCGCACAGTATCGACGCCAGAGTAAAAATCAGAATGGCACAGGCAAACACGTTGCGCGCACCGTAGCGCTCCGCCAGCCAGCCGCTCATGGGAATACCCACCGCTACTGCTAATAAATAAGCGCTGACACCCACGTTAAGCGCTACCGGGCTGGCGGCGAAATCGCGTGCCATTTGGGGAATGGCGGTGGTGATGACGGTGGAGTCGAGGTTTTCCATAAAGAAGGTGACTGCGACCAGCAGCGCGAGTAGCAAGGTTCTGTTGGCTGGGATGCCATTCTGCGTCATAACGCCATTCCTTTCTCTTCCATGTGAATCAGGACTAGGGAGAGAATAGTTTCGGGCGCAATCGTTTTCTACGCAAGTGTATCGATAAAAAACCCGGCTATTGCCGGGCGGTGAAACTTGCTGTTCGAAATCCGTCGCTATTACAGGAAGTGAATTATGGGAGATTGATCACGATGGCGCCGCTGCCGCTCTTATCTCCGGGCGTAGGGTTGGTTGCACTCAGAGTAGAGGTTACCGTATGGGTTGATATGCCGTTGGGTAGATAAATGGAGCCTAAGCCACGGCCATCAAAGGTCAATGTGGAACTGACTCCGCCGCCCATATTGATGGCGCCACCCAGGTTAGCGATATTGGCCGAGGTTGCGCGGTTGCAGTTCACGTTGATTGAGACACTGTCTTGTTTACCATTGACCTTGTCAGCCTGGAGAGTGCCGTGATCGATGGTCGGTGAGCTTGAAAAAGCACAGCTGGTGGGGACGGGTGGAACAGAGACCGTCCGGCAGGAAGTTCCGGGCTGATTTCTATATTGAGCGCCTGTATTGTTGGTCGCGCCCCCGACACAGACAGTATAGGGCCCCAATCCCAGGGGCAGCGGAGAGGTAAATGAGGCGCTGGAAGGATAGTTATTTAAGAAAACAATGTTGGCATTCGACCAGGTATCGGTTCCTGGTACTCCACCACCACCGCTATTAAGTACAATTCTTGCAGGACGAACATCTGTACCGGAACCGTTAACAATCCATATGCCGAACTGGCAGTAACGCGTTGAGCAACCAATTGAAGCGGTTGAATTGCTCCCAGAAGCGCTATAGCTAATATTGACCGAAGAGGAACCTGCTGGAAGATTCGCATTAGTAATGGAGATGACAGATCTCGCCTGAATGGGAAGAAGAGAAAAAATAATTGAGAGAAAAATATATGATATTTTCATCGTATCCCTGAAAAAAAAGCTGAGTAATTTCCAATGAAGTGGCATTGTGTTTCTTCAGACAGGATGAATAACTCACTGTCCATTAACTGGAGTGCAGTTTGAATAAAGATAAGTGCGATAAATAGCAGAGGATGATTTGAAGTCTGTACGTTGTGTCCAATTATTATGTAATGCAAACCTTACAATTTTAAAAAATATAAAGCGATGACTTAATAAGCAATTAGAATACTCGCAGCTGTAGCCAGAGTGATTTGCTGAGTGAGAGAGATAAACTTTTTGAACACGTGAAACCCCTAAGCGATGATAAGAGATCCCGAAGGATCTCTCTGCATCCCCATCCTTACGCCGTCTCAGCCACTTTCGCTTTGGCTTCAATAAACTGCACCACGGCGCGGGTTACATCAGCGGTATTAGCCGTACCACCGACATCCGGTGTCAAAATCCCTTTCTCACACACGTATTCGATCCCAGCCATGATCAACGCTGCCGCATTATGTTCGCCCAGATGTTCCAGCATCTGCACCGCTGTCCAGAAGGTCGCAATCGGGTTGGCGATACCTTTACCAGTGATATCAAACGCTGAGCCATGAATCGGTTCGAACATCGATGGGAAGCGGCGTTCCGGATCGATGTTAGCGGTCGGGGCCACGCCCAGACTGCCCGCCAGAGCACCGGCCAGATCGGAGAGGATGTCGGCATGCAGGTTGGTGGCAACGATGGTATCCAGCGTCTGCGGATGCAGCGTCATGCGATGCGTCATCGCATCGACCAGCATTTTGTCCCACTGCACATCAGGAAACTCCAGCGCCACTTCGGCGGCAATCTCATCCCACATCACCATGCCGTGACGCTGGGCGTTAGACTTGGTCACCACCGTGAGCAACTTCCGTGGACGTGACTGCGCCAGTTTATAGGCATAACGCATGATGCGCGTGACGCCGACACGGGTGAAAATCGCCACTTCAGTACCGACTTCCTCCGGCAAACCGCGATGCGCACGGCCGCCGTTGCCAGAGTATTCGCCCTCAGAGTTTTCACGCACGATAACCCAATCGAGATCGCCCGGACCGCGATTGCGCAGCGGCGAGGTCACGCCCGGCAGGATCTTCGTTGGACGCACGTTGGCGTACTGGTCAAAGCCCTGGCAAATCGGCAGACGCAGGCCCCACAGGGTGATGTGGTCTGGCACATCCGGTGCACCTACCGCGCCGAAGTAAATCGCATCGAATTTTTTCAGCGTGTTCAGGCCATCTTCAGGCATCATCACGCCATGCTGTTTGTAGTAATCCGAACCCCAGTCAAAAGTTTCAATATCAAACTTCAGTTGTTCATCGTGACGCGCCACAGCGTGCAACACTTCCACGCCTGCCGAAATCACTTCCGGACCGATACCGTCAGCGGGAATGGCTGCAATTTTGTAATTACGCATGGTTACTTCTCCAGTCAATGAGTATGAGGATGAGGAATCTCTGCCGTTTGCGGCTTATTCGCCTTGGCAGAAAGAATCAGGACCACGAGGGCGGAGAGCGCCAGTAATCCGGCGACAAAGTACAACCCCCAGGTGTAGCTACCGGTTTGCTGACGGATGACACCAATCATCATCGGGCCGACAAAACCGCCGAGGTTGCCGATGGAGTTAATGGTGGCGATACCCGCTGCCGCTGCCGGGCCGCTGAGGAACAGCGTTGGCATGCTCCATAACGGCGGTTTCGATGCGCTGATTCCTACGGTCACCAGCGTCAGTGCGACGATCACGGCAAACAGCGTGCTGACGTTACCGGCGTAAATCAGTCCTGCCGCCGCCAGCAAACAGGCACCAATCACATGCCAGCTACGCTCTTTAGTGCGGTCGGAATGACGCGCCCACAGGATCATGGCGATAACGCCAATCACCGCCGGGAAGGCATTCAGAAACCCGATTTCCATCGAAGAAGCGCCAAAGCTGCGGATGATTTGCGGTGACCAGATGCCAAGCGTATACAACCCGGCGGAGGTGCCGAAGTAGACCAGCGCCAGTGCAAGCACACGCTTATCGGCCAGCCCGCGCCATGCGCTGCTGTGACTCTGTTTAGCCGCCCGCGCTTGCTCTTCAGCCTGCATGGTGTTCTCCAGCCACGCGCGCTCTTCGTCGGTCAGCCATTTGGCTTTGGCCGGACGGTCAGTAAGGAAGAACAGCACCACCACGCCGAGCACCAGGGCGGGGATGGCTTCCAGCACAAACATCCACTGCCAGCCTGCATAGCCGAGCCAACCGTGCATCTCCAGCAAGGCGGCAGAGATGGGCGAACCCAGCGCGGTCGAGAGTGGCGCCGCGGCCATAAAGATGGCGGTGACCTGCGCCCGTTTTGCTGCCGGGAACCAGTAACTGAGATAGAGGATGATGCCGGGGAAGAAACCCGCTTCCGCCACGCCGAGCAGGAAACGCAGGGTGTAGAAGCTGGTGGTGCCTTGCACGAAAGCCATACAGCCAGAGACTAATCCCCAGGTGATCATCACGCGGGCTATCCAGATACGTGCACCGACTTTATGCAGAATTAAGTTCGACGGGACTTCAAATAAAAAATAACCGAGGAAAAAGATCCCAGCCCCCAAACCAAATACCGTGGGCGAGAATCCTAAATCCTGATTCATAGTTAACGCGGCAAAACCAATGTTGACGCGATCGAGAAAAGCGATGAAGTAGAGCAGCATGATGAAGGGCACAATGCGTAACGTCACTTTACGCATCACCCTTTTTTCGAGGTGAGAGTTCATATTAAAGTGCTCCAGATTGTGTAGGGTGGTGTTATTTTTTTGTCATCGAGTTCAGTATGCAGTTTTGACTTGGCGAATCATTAATCGTGGATTATATAAAGTATTTGAATAATCGAATGGCGAGGGAAATGTGGATATAAATCAACTGCGTTGTTTTGTGACAGTGGGCAAAGAACTCCATTTCGGCCGGGCAGCCCAAAGATTGGAAATGATGCCTGCGTCACTTTCTCGCTTCATCCGAATACTCGAAGAGGATCTGGGCGTGCGCTTGTTGAACCGATCAACGCGCAATGTTTCATTAACAGCGGAAGGGGCGATATTTTTTGATGAAGCCAGCAAACTTATCGATCAATTTGATGCGCTGTCACGTAGATTCAAATCGGGATTAAAAGATGAACGTCGTACATTGCGAATTGGCGCGATTGACAGCGCGGCGCGCGGATTAGTACCCGCCTTACTCAACTTATTTGTTCCCCTTTATCCCACCAGTGATATTCATATTATTGAAGATAAGACTATTAACCTGATTCCAAAATTAAAATCGGGCTGGCTGGATATGATTTTTATTCGTGCGCCGCAGGTCATTGATTCCTCATTGGCAATTCGCTTTATTACCCGAGAAAGCTGCGTGCTGGCAGTGCAGTTGAATCATCCACTGGCCAGCCGATCGCGCGCGACCGTCGAGGATTTTCAGCATGAAGCGATGATTATTCCCGACCGACGTACCCGACCACACAGTCACGATCTCACCATGAGTTTGTTTAAACTGGCGGGATTAACGCCTCACATCGCGCAGTTTGCTGAAGAGAAGCAGACCATTTTAAGTCTGGTCAGCGCGGGATTGGGCCTGGCGGTGGTGCCAGCATCCTATCGCACCATGAACAGCGACAGCGTCAGCTATATCCCGCTGGAGCTGCCAGAGCAAATAAAGGGCCTGCCGCTGAGTATTGCCTGGCAAAAAGGCAATGAAGATGATTATTTACGTGAGATGTTGCGCCTGTTAAATGACAACAAGCGCGAACTTACGCAAAAACTTTAATTGTGGATTAACTAAACTCCGATTCCGGCGGGCAGTTCTCGCGAATATAAATATTAAACGGCGTATAGCTCCCAGGAGATTTATCGCTTTCCAGCCGATTAAAATGCACCGCAATAATCTCCAGCGCGCGTCGCGCTTCTTCATGCGGATTCTGATCGATAATCACATCAATCACCCCTTCGCGCAGCATGCGGCGACGTTCGGTGGTCAGTTCATGAGTGATCAATACCATCTGCTGCTCCAGCCCGAGAGATTTAATCGCCTGGGTAATATTGGTGTTACCCGCTGAAACGTTATAAATGCCACGAATATTCGAATTGTTTTGCAATGCGCGGCGCACCACTTCGCCCGCTCGCGTTTGGTCCTCGCCGCTTTCCAGCGTCTCGCTAATGGCAAACTGCGGGAAGCGCTCTCGCAGTACCGAGCGGAATCCCATCTCGCGCTCCTCGTGCCCAATCATGTGCTGCATCCCCAACACCACCAGCACTTCACCGCCCTGGCTGCCGCAAAATCGGCCCATTAATTCCCCGGCGGCGCGGCCCATCTGACGGTTGTCCGGCCCTACATAGGCAATGCGTCCGCTGGTTGGGATGTCCGTAACCAGCGTCACCACCGGGGTTTTGGTGGATATCTGTCGTAGCGCTTCCGCGACATCAGGATCATTAGGGCAGACCACAATCATCGCGTCATTCACCGAGGCAATCTGGTGGATCTGTTTGATGGTGCCCTGTGGTTTAGTCAAGTCGAGGTAGTGAATAAAGCAGTTGAGGCGCATATCCGACAGGGTGGCGCCGATATCGGCGAAGGCATTGCGCAGCCCGCGATAAAACGGATTCTTCGGTGATTGCATCAATACCGCCACGCGCAGCATCGGCAAATAGCCGCGAAACAGTACGCGATCGACGTTGAGCTTGTTGGCCCACTCCAGCACTTTGGCTTCCCTGGCGGGCGAGACGCCGCCACGTCGATTCATCACCCTGTCCACGGTACTCAAACTGACGCCCGCCGCTGCAGCTATCTGATCCAACGTGGTTTTTTTGATATCGCTCACATTAACCGTCCATTTTGATGGGAACCCCTCATTGAGTGAATGTTTACCGCCAATTCAGTGTTTGATCAAGATTTCAGCATCAATTAATTTCAAAGGGTGAAGTGCGTAGAGTTTATTTAACGATTTAATCAATTTTTCATACCAATAATCAGCGTGAAGGCGTGTTTTTATTTAAATGATAAAGATAAAAACACGTGAATTATTACGCTATCGGTTTTCCTTTTATTTCAGGAGTCACACATGACGCAATTAACAGGTATTGCGCTGCTCGGTGCTGGCCGCATGGCGAAAGTCCATGCCAGCGCCATTCGCCAGGCGGGCGGACAAATTATCGCGGTGTATGACCCGGTCAGCGCAGCCGCCGACGCGATGGCGGCAGAAACCGGTGCCGCGGTGGCATCCAGTGCAGCTGCGGCTATCAACCATCCTCAGGTGGATGCGGTCGTCATCGCCACGTCATCGGATACTCACGTGGAGCTGATCATCGCGGCCTCCAATGCCGGTAAACCGGTGCTGTGTGAAAAGCCGTTAGCCAGCAGCCTGGCGGATGCGCGGCGTTGCATTGAGATCATTGGCAGTGAGGCGGCTCAGCGGGTGTTTCTCGGTTTCAATCGCCGCTTCGACCATGGGCATGCCTCGGTGCGTCATGCAGTGCAGGCTGGCGAGATTGGTCGCCTGGAACAACTGACTATCACCAGCCGCGATCCGTTTCCACCGCCGCTGGAATACATTCCACGCTCCGGCGGCCTGTTCCGCGACATGATGATCCACGATTTCGATATGGCGCGCGGAATCGTCGGCAAAGAGTTTGTCAGTGTCACTGCACACGGATCGTCGATCATCGATCCTGAAATCGGTCGCCTGGGGGATGTGGATACTGCCAGCGTGACGTTACTGGCGGAGGACGGCACACTCGTCACTATCCTCAACTCTCGTCGCTGCAGCTATGGCTTCGACCAACGCATTGAAGCCTTTGGTGCCAGCGGCATGGTGATGTCCGATAACCCGCGTCAGTCTGGCTTTACGCGCTATTCACCCAACGCGCCGGGCTGCGCCGCACCGATTCTGGAATTCTTTATGGAGCGCTACGGGCCCAGCTATGTGGAAGAGATGCGGCTGTTCCTGGAGTGTGCACAGAGCGGCGAACCGATGCCGGTCAATGCATTGGATGGACTGAAAGCTGCACTGCTGGCGGAAGCCGCCACTGAGTCACTCAGACTCGGCAAAACCCTGCACCTCACTGGATTAGATCAGGAGTTCTATCATGCATAACACCGCGGGCCGACATACGAATACCATTGCCATCGTGACCGGTGGCGCACAGGGCGTGGGTTTTGCCATCGCACGTCAACTGGTACGGGAGGGTTGCACACGATTGATCCTTGCCGGGCGTGATGCAGATAAGGGCGCGCGTGCCAGTGCCGAACTGGCTGAACTGGGCGCCACCGCGCAGTTCGTCGCGCTGGATTTACAGGATGTGGATGCGTGCCTGGCATTAACCGAGCGGGCGGTCGCAGCCTTTGGCGATGTGAACGTGCTGGTGAATGCCGCCGCACTGGGCGCTCGCGGCACGCTGGTGGATACGCCAGTTGAACTCTGGGACCAGATGTTCAATACCAACGCGCGTGCACCCTTCTTTCTGATGCAGGGCTTTGTGCGCCATCGGCTGGCTAAGGGCGGCAGTGGGGCGATCGTCAATATCCTGTCTCAGTGCGCACACTGTGGGCAGTCCTATCTGGCACCTTACTCTGCCTCCAAAGGTGCACTCGCCACGCTGACTAAAAACGTGGCCAATGCCTATCGCGGCAACCGTATTCGCTGCAATGCCATTTTGCCCGGCTGGATGGACACGCCTGGCGAGGATCTCACCCAACGAAAATATCACGGCGCGACGGATGGCTGGCTGGAACGTGCCGAGGCGTCACAGCCGATGGGACAGCTTTGTAAGCCGCAGCAGTTGGCAGGCCTTGCCAGCTATCTGCTCAGTCAGGATGCCGGTGTGATGACCGGTGCATTAATCGATTACGACCAGAATGTTGCCGGTGCCTATCCCGAGTAAGGATGCGCCGATTCTGCCCCCTACAGATCAATACAATAAGGTCAGATTATGCAATTGAAAAAACACCTTACCGCGCTGGCACTGCTGTGCGCGCTACCCGTGAGCGTGATGGCGAAAGACCTCAGCATTGGCGTTAGCATGGATCATTTCGATGATAATTTTCAGACCATCCTGCGCCAGGCGATGGCGAGCAAAATGAAACAACTCGGCGATGTAAAAGGGCAGTTTGAGGATGCAAAAGGGGATTCCGCACAGCAGTTGCAGCAGGTGGAATCCTTTATCGGTCAAGGGGTTGACGCCATCATTGTCACGCCCACCGATACCCAGGCAATGAAACCGATTATCGCACTGGCACAGCGATCTAACGTGCCGCTGGTGTTCGTTAACCGTCGGCCAGAAACACCGTTGAGTGATCGCATGGCCTATGTTGGATCGGATCCACGTCTGGCCGGAAAAATGCAGATGGAAGCACTGGCGAAGACGATGGGGGATAAAGGTAATGTGATGATCCTGATGGGCAATCTGTCGGGCGAAGATACCCGCGAACGCACCAAAGGGGTCGAAGAGGTGATCGCGCAGCATCCGGGCATGAAGGTGCTGGATAAGCAATCCGCACTGTTCTTCCGCAAAGAAGCCAATGATGTCACCACCAATTGGCTACTGACCGGTCAGGATATCAACGCCATCGTTGCTAACAATGATGAGATGGCGATTGGTGCCATTCTGGCGCTCAAGCAGGCGGGGGCGAAAAACGTGTTGGTAGCGGGTATTGATGGCACGCCAGATGCGCTGCAGTTCATTAAGAGTGGAGAGATGAGCCTGACGGTGTTTCAGGACGCCAAAGGGCAGGGCGATGGCGCGGTGCAATCGGCTGTTGCTCTGGTGAAAGGCGAGAAGGTGGCGAAGGATGAATTTATTCCTTATCAACTGATTAATAAGGAGAATTACAACGATTTTGCGCAGAATAAGGTGCGCTAAATATTAGGTTGCTGTTTCCGGTGCGCATTAATGCGCACCCTACAATGTTTGGTCGCTACCAGTGCGCATCCTACAATCACTGGGCGCTATCAATGCGTACTCTACAATGATCGGGCGCCACCAATGTGCATCCTGAAATGACGAGCGCTATTGATGTGCACCCTAAACTATAGATTCGCCATTAATGGCGACCACCACGCGGTTTTTCCCGCAGTGGCTAATTCGCGAAACTCTCTCTATGATGGATTTTTTCCCGCGTGATTGTCGGGAACGATCAATGACTTAGGGAAGTAACCACGCGATGACTCTGTTAAACGACCTCGATCTGCGTCAGCTGGAAGCCTTCTCGGCGGTAATTTCGGCGGGCAGCGTGACGGCGGCCGCCAAGGCACTGAACCGCTCGCAGCCCGCCGTCTCCCGCCTGATTCAGGAGCTGGAGCAGTCGCTGGGTTACCCGCTGTTTATCCGCAATGGTCCGCGCATTCATCCATCTGAAGAAGCGCTGCAGCTGCATCAGTACGTGCAGAAAGCGCTGCTGTCACTGCAACAGATTCGACTGCGCGCCCAAGAGATCGCGCATCAGCAGCATCGTCCACTCAGCATTGCCGCGACGCCAGCACTGGCCGCCGGGTTATTGCCGCAGGCGTTGGCCGCGCTAAACCTGCAAAACAAAGTGCAAATCATCAGTGAGTCCGCCGTACAGACAGCACATGCCGTGATCACCGCAGAAGCGGACATCGGCTTATGTAGCTTACCGCTGGAACATCATGCGGTGGAGTTGCACTGGATCGGGCAGTCTCAATGCGTGATTGCCCTGCCGGAAGAGGATGAGCTGGCAGTACACAGTGAGCTATCCCTCAGCCAGCTGGCGGGCCGCCGTTTAATCGCGCCATGGAGTCCGCAACGTCTGCGCGGCCGCTATGAAAAAGCATTGAAGAAGGTGAAAGCGCCACTGCTGGAAACCATCGAAACCAACTCGTCGGCGAATATTCTGGGCTGTGTGCGCGCCGGATTGGGCGTGGCGATCCTCGAACCGGTGACGGGCTGGGGTATGCCGCTGGCCGGAGTGGCGATTCGCCCGATTCAGGAAGACATTCCTTACTTCTTTGGCGTGATCACGCCGCAAGGCCGCCAGATTTCCAGCGCGGCGCAGGCACTGGTGGAAGCGCTGGCAGACGCCGCTGCTCAGCTGCTGCCAGGGTTTGAACGTCTGCCTGCCAGTGAACATCCGCGCATCATGCGAGTGATAAACCAGGAGTCATAGCGAGGCGATTTGTCGTGCCTCTAACCGCAGCATGACCACGCCAGTCAGCGCACCGTTACACTCAGAACCGAATCGCAAAAATCCTATCTCGCTACAGCGACAAAATTTATCGTGCATATCACAGCAGCTTCCTGACTCAAACTGCGCGATGAATCCCTTCATTTTCAACGCTTATAGCTTTTTCGGCATAAGATATAAGAAATCCATTGGTCAAATCCTGAGCGAGAATCTTGACTCACATTTAGGGCAAGAGGATTATGCGAAAACTTAGTTTTATTATGCGTATTGATGATTGTTGGCTGCCTATTATGCATTTTATAGATAATTAAAAAGGCAGGGTCATCGGCGCGTTTTAATCGTTTTCGCTCGCTCTCAACGCGATCGCTGACACCAGGGAAATCTCTCTATGACGTATGCCGCCAAAGGTCTTGCCGCATTAGAAGCTCAGCTTCAGCAGGATCTGGAATTTCTGGAACTGCCAGCCAAATCCTGGGTACCGGAGCGCACCTTTCAGAGTGCACCGGTACGCGATGTGGTGGTGATTGGTGCGGGCATGTGCGGTCTGGCGGCTCTCGCCAAATTACAGTTCACCGGCATCAGCAATGTGGTGGCTTATGACGCCGCCCACGCTGGACTGGAAGGTCCGTGGATCACCTTTGCGCGCATGGAAACTCTGCGCTCACCGAAAACGCTGCATGGCCCGGCACTGGGCCTCGCGCAGCTGACTTTCCGCGCCTGGTTCACGGCGCAGTGGGGCAAAGAGGCGTGGCAGGAGCTGGACAAAATCCCTAAAGCGCAGTGGATGGATTACCTGATTTGGTATCGCAAGGTGCTGAATCTGCCGGTGCACAACAACGTGCGCGTCACCAGCATTGCACAGGCCGGGGATTTGATTGCGCTGGATCTGGACGGTGCCGAAACCGATCGTGTTTACACGCGTCGTTTGGTGCTCGCCACCGGACGTTCAGGCCTCGGCGGTTTTGCCGTACCGGACTTCCTGCAAGGCATTGATCGTCAGTTCTGGGCACACTCCGCTGATGATATTGATTTCACAGCCTTAAAAGGCAAGCGCATCGCGGTGATTGGTGCAGGCGCCTCGTCGATGGATAACGCCGCCACCGCGCTGGAGCAGGGCGCTGCAGCGGTGGATCTGCTGATTCGCCGCAAAGAAATGCCACGCATCAACAAGATGACCGGCATTGGCAGCCAGGGCGTGGTGCACGGCATGCATCAGCTACCGGACGCGTGGAAGTGGAAGTTCGTCGATTACACCGCCGCGACCCAAACCCCGCCGCCGCGCTCTTCCACTCTGCGCGTATCACGCCATGAGAATGCGCGCTTCTTCCTCGATTGCGGCATCAACGCCGTCAAACAAGAAGAAGACGGCTTGCTGATTGAAACCACCCAGGGCGCACTGCGCTACGACTTCCTGATCGCCGCCACCGGCTTTACCAACGATTTCCACGGCCGCCCGGAGTTTGCCGCCATCGCGCCGCATATTCGCAGCTGGTCCGATGGCCGTTATCAACCTGAGATGGGCACACCGCGTCACAGCTTGCTGGAAGCGCCGGATCTTGGCCCTTCATTCGAGTTCCGCGAATTGACGCCCGATGCCTGCCCGATGCTGGCGCACATCCATTGCTTTAACGATGCTGCGATGCTGACGCACGGCAAAGTCTCCGGCGATATTCCTGCGGTGAGCGCCGGAGCCGATCGTCTGGTGCGCGGTATTACCGCCTCGCTGTTTGCCGAGGACGTCGAGCAGCACTACGCCAACTTACAAGCTTTTGACACCCCTGAACTACAGGGCGATGAATGGGTGGATTCAACCCCGTTACTAAAACAGGAGAACGCGTTGTGAGCGACGCTATTGATCAAGCAGCCGGATTAACACCAGAAGATGCGCTGTATCAGACGCGCCGCCTGCGTCCCGAATTTGTTGAGGGCGCGGAAGCGTGCCGTGTGTCAGTACTCGCGCCGGAAGACGATCAGGATTTACCTGCAGATCTGCGTCTGGCACTGGCGCAGCGTATGGCGGTGCTGAATTACGATGCGCCGCTGCAACGTGATTACCAGGCGCAACTGGCGGCGTTAAACCCGTCTGAAGCCCTGCTGGCCCTGGCATCGGGTTGTGCCGTTTCGGAAGAGCCGCTGGCGACGATTGCGCGCCATGCCGACATGGTCACGCAGCAGCCGATTCAGGCCACCGAGCAGCACATTCGCTTGCTGGAGCAGGCTGGTTTGAGCAATCCGCAAATCGTCGCGCTCTCTGAACTGATCGCCTTTGTTAACTTCCAGACGCGCGTGGCGGCTGGTTTACGTCTGATGAGGTCCGCATGATTCCGTCGGTTAATCTCAAGCCGCTGCACTGGCATCCGTATATCACGCCAGTGGATGTTGAACAGGCGACACCGGCGCAGCTCGATGCGATGAAAGTGACGCCGTCGAACAAGAAGATCTCCGAATACGTGCGCACATTGGTACACGATCCCGAGAGCTACACCGCACGTACCGGGCTGTTCAACGCCATCATGTATGTCGAAGATGGCCTCGATCGTGCGGATCGTGAGCTGGGCGCGTTGGGTGCTTCGATCGTCAACGGTTGCCGCTACTGTGCGGTGGTGCACGCGCGCCGTCATGCGCAGCTGGCAGAAAGTGACGCCGTGGTCAGTGCCATCTATTTTGATAGAGCGGATGTGTTAGGTGAACGCGATGCGGCGATCTACCGCTTTGCCCGTCGTTTATCGGTCACGCCGTCTGAAGCTACGCCGGAAGATGTCGCGGCACTGCGCGCCGTCGGCATGAACGATCAGGAGATTATCGATCTGATCCACGCCATCGCCATCTTTGGCTGGGCCAACCGTCTGATGCATGTGCTCGGCCATGCTGACCTGAACAAATAAGGGCTGCACCGGATGTTAGAACTCAACAATATTACGCTCTCATACGGCAGTAATCCGATCCTGAAAGGCGTCGATTTGTCGGTAAAACGTGGCGATGTGGTGTCGATCATCGGGCCAAGCGGCACCGGGAAAACCACACTGCTGCGCTGCATTAACTATCTGGCGAAGCCGTCAGCCGGGACCATCCAGCTTGATCAGATCCGCATGGATTACCAGTCACCGGATAAAGCAGCGATCCAGGCGATCCGTCTGCGCACCGCCATGGTGTTCCAGCAGTTTAACGTGTTCAAAAACATGACGGTGCTGGAAAACGTGATGGATCCGCTGATCGTGATCCAGCGTAAAACCAAACAGCAAGCGCGCGACATCGCCGTGCAGGAGCTGGAACGCGTGGGTCTGGGCGCCAAGCTTGATCACTATCCGTCGCAGCTGTCTGGTGGCCAGTTACAGCGTACCGGTATCGCCCGTGCTTTGGCGGTGCGTCCGGATGTGATGCTGTTTGATGAACCGACCTCATCGCTCGATCCCGAGCTGGTGGGTGAAGTGTTGAAAGTGATTAAAGATGTGGCGTCATCCGGCATTACCTCGCTGCTGGTGACGCACGAGATGCAGTTCGCGAAAAGCATCTCGAATCGCATCGTGTTTATGGATCAAGGTGTGGTAGCTGCGCAGGGGACTCCAGCAGAGATGTTTGATAACCCATCCCTGCCGCGCCTTGCCCAGTTCCTCAACTCAGAAAAAGTATTCTAATAATTAAAGGAATCAGAGACATGCCTGCAATCAAAACTACATTACGTCGCCTCGCCGCGCCTGGCATCATCGCACTGGCCCTGATCAGCGGTAACAGCTTTGCTGACGCGGTACGCACCATCAAAATTGCTACTGCTGCAGAATCCAAACCGTTGTCATGGGGCGCAATCGGTCACGAACCAGAGGGCTACGAGCCGGACGTGCTGAAAGCCATCAACGCGAAACTGCCACAGTACAAATTCGTGATGGAAGGCGCTGCGGATATCGCGCAGGAAACTGGCCTGGTGACCGGCAAATACGACATGGCGACCGGCGGTTACTACAAAGCGCCAGCGCGCAGCAAACAGTTCCTGATCCCGGATGCGCCAATCGGTGCCAGCCTGATGAAGATCTACAGCCGCAGCGATAGCAATATCAACGGCATGAAAGATCTGGTCGGCAAGAACATCGTGCCTGTCACCGCAGGTGGTGGCGTGTATAAGTTCGTCACCCAGTGGCAGCAGGATAACCCAAACGACAAAATCACCATCAAAGCGTCCAGCGCCGGTGTGCCTTACCCGGATCGTCTGAAAGAAGTGCAGAACGGTAAATATGACGCGCTGATCCTGCCTTCAAACCTCGGTGAGCAGACGGTGATCGACAACCAGAAGCTGGCGATCAAAGCCAGTGAGCCGGTGGTGATCAACAATACCTATGTACTGATCCACCGCTCGGCTGAAAACCAGGCGCTGAACGATGACATCACCAAAACCCTGCAAGAGCTGAAGGCGGACGGCACGCTGGATAAGCTGGCGCAGAAATGGTTTGGCGAAGAAGTCACCAAGTACATGAAGTAATAGATTCACTGCGCCCGGTGTTGAGCCGGGCGCATGCTGTCCTTTTTAGCAGGAGTGTTTCACCGTGAATCTATCCTCCATGATTCCAGAACTGCTGTCGGCGCTGCCTTTGACGCTCGGCATCATGTTTGTGGCGATGATTGTCGGGTTCTTTCTGGCGCTGATCGCGACGTTTTTCCGCGTGCGCCGTATTCCCGTGATCAGCCAGCTGGCCGATCTCTACGTTTCCTATGCGCGCAGCGTGCCCGTGGTGCTGCAGCTGTTTGTGGCTTTCTACGGCATGCCACTGATCACCGATAACTTTGGTTTTGGTGACTTCTTTACCGCCAACGTGGCGGCGATGATCGGCCTGAGCCTGTATCACGGCGGTTACTTATCGGAAGTGATGCGCCCGGCGTACCTTGCGGTTGAGCGTGGTCAGCACGATGCCACCGACAGTCTTGGCTACAGCTTCCGTCAGAAAATGCTGCGAGTGATTGGCCCGCAGGCGGTGCACTTTGCGCTGCCGGGTTACGGTAATGCGATTATCTATCTGATTCACAATGTGGCGCTGGTGATGTACATCGGTGCGGCAGATGTGATGGCGACCGCGCACCTGATTATGGAACGCGATTACAACCAGTATCAGTTCGGCACCTATCTGGTGTTGGCCGTGTTCTATTCACTGCTGTGCGGTGTGGCGTGGCTGGTTATCCGCTTCTTTGAACAACGTCATGCGAAGTACAGCTCGAAGTCTGCGCCGCGCGTGAAGTTCACCACCAGCGTCTGAGTGAGGGAGAAAAACCATGTTTGATGCTGAGGTTTTGCTGCCGGACTTCTGGAGCATTCTTGATGCGGTGCCAGTGACGCTGCTGATGGCCGTTACGGTATTTATTTGTTCAACGCTGTTAGGCGGGTTGTTTGCCTTTATTGAACATCGCCGCATTCCGGTGCTGCGCCAGCTGGTGATTACCTACAAAATTGCCTTCAAAGGCGTGCCGATGGTGGTGGTGATATTTCTCGCCTATTACGGTTTGCCACCGGCGCTGCACTTTGTTGCCACGCTGTTTGGCGTAGAGGTCAATGCTCACTCATTGCCAAACTGGGTGATCATCATTGTGGCGCTGAGTGCCTGCGTAGCGGCGTTCCAGGCTGAAGTGTGGAAAGGCGCGCTGAACTCGTTCGACACCGGACAATCGGATGCCGCTTTGTCACTCGGCTACAGCGGTGGACAGCTGTTCCGTCGGGTGATGTTCCCGCAAATCATCGTGGCAGCGATCCCCGATCTGGCGAATGCCTTTATGGTGATCATGAAAGCCCTGTCGCTGGCGTTTGCGATTGAAGTGGTGGATATCTTTGCTCAGGCGCAGTTGACGGCGGCACTGAACTTCTACTATCTCGAAGCCTTCCTGATTGCGGTGGTGTTCTACATGGTGATTGCGTATGTGGTCACTAAGATCGCCGACAAGATCGAGGCGGCGCTGCGCGTGCGCACCTGAAGATTGATAAGTTGTGATGAAACGGCAGCCCATGTGGCTGCCGTTTTTTTTGCATAAATACGTCAGGAATCCAGTGCGGCCTATTGCCAGGAGCGCATGAATGCGCCCCCTACGGGATGCAATGCGGTCTTTTACCTGCACCCCTACGTGAGCATAAGTATTTGTAGGGGGCGCATTTATGCGCTCCTGGATAATAAATACCATGACTATCATTTCGCAAGTTACTTGCAAAATGAAAGTCACTCTGCAACAGTACTCCGCATTAGACACTGTCCGGAATACCCACCATGAAAAACGAACCGCTCTATCAAATGGCTTGCCCGGTTGCGCGCAGCCTTGGCCGCGTCGGCGATGGCTGGAGCATGCTGATCATGCGCGATGCGCTGGCCGGCTTTACCCGTTTTGATGAGTTTCAGAAAAACAGCGGCGTGGCGCCGAACATCCTCTCGCGTCGCTTAAAAGAGCTGGTGGAAGATGGTTTGCTGGAAAAGGTGTGTTACAGCACTACGCCAGTGCGCTACGAATATCAGCTCACCCCCGCCGGGCGCGATTTGCGCGGTGTGATCGTGGCGCTGGCCGAGTGGGGCAGTACTCACTTCTCGCCGGAAGGGCGGCAAATGCAACTGGTGGAAACCGCGACGCAGCGTCCGGTGAAACCGCAACTGGTCGATAGCGAAAACGGCCAACCGCTCACCAGCGATAAATACCAAATGGTGCCCGGACCGGCAGCGGCGCCGATCATGCACTATCGCCATGATTATCTGCAGAAAAAACGTGCGGGTGACAGCACGCTGAAATTTGCCCCGCCTGCTACAGAGAAGCAGCCATGACCCGCACGCGCAAAAAATCGGCCCTGCTGCTGGCAGTGGCGATCGGCGGTATAGCGGCGGCAGGTTACGGCTACTACTGGTGGCACACCGCGCGCTTTATGCCTTCCACCGATGATGCCTATGTCGGCGCAGATATCAGCGCCATCTCCGCCAAAGTGTCCGGCTACATCCACACGCTAGCGGTGCAGGACAACGCACAGGTGAAAAAAGGCGATCTGCTGGTGCAGTTGGATAACCGTGATTATCTGGCGGCAGTGGATCAGGCGGCGGGGGAAGTGGCCGCACAGCAGGCCGCGTTAAGTGATATCGCCGCCACGCGCCAGCTGCAACTTGCCACTATTGCGGGCACGCACGCCTCTCTGCTGGCGGCACAGGCGGTGACGCTGAAAACCACCTCCGACCAGCGCCGTTACAGTGCGCTGGCCAGCAGCTCAGCGGTGTCACAACAGATCCGCGATCATGCCCAAGCCGATTACCATCAGGCAATGGCCGAAGAGAGTAAAACACGCGCCGATAAAACCGTTGCCGAGCGTCAGTTGCAGGTGCTGGATGCCCGTGAGCAGCAGGCCAAAGCAGCATTGACCCAGGCGCAAGCCGGGCTGGCGATGGCCAGGCTCAATCTTGAATACACCGAAATCCGCGCTCCTTTTGATGGCGTGGTGGGCAATCGCCGCGCGTGGTCAGGTTCGTTTGTCAGCAGCGGCACGCAACTACTGTCGCTGGTGCCTGCGCAGGGATTGTGGATCGATGCCAACTTCAAAGAGAGTCAGCTGGCTAAGATGAAGCCGGGACAGCCTGCGCGCATCGTCGCTGATGTATTACCCGGCCGCACCTTTAACGGCCACGTTGGCAGCCTGTCGCCAGCCACCGGTTCGCGCTTCAGCATTCTTCCGGCGGAAAACGCCACGGGCAACTTCACCAAAATCGTCCAGCGTGTGCCGGTGCGTATTGTGCTGGACGGCGATGCGGCGGTTCTGGGTCTATTACGCCCAGGTCTTTCCGTCACGGTGACGGTGGATGAGAGAAGCGCGCGATGAGCAGCGTTGCCGCACCCTGGTTGTCTCCGGCGGAGATGCCGGTGAACAAGAAGGTGTTCGCCTTTGCCACGATGTGCATCGGCATGTTTATCGCCTTGCTGGATATCCAGATTGTCTCCGCCTCGTTGCAGGATATCGGCGGTGGTTTATCGGCGGGTGACGACGAAACGGTATGGGTGCAAACCAGCTATCTGATCGCTGAAATCATCATTATTCCGCTCTCCGGTTGGCTGGCGAGCGTGATGTCAACGCGCTGGCTGTTTGCCGCGTCGGCGTGCGGCTTCACGCTGATGAGCTTGCTGTGCGCCTGGGCGTGGAATATCCAAAGTATGATCGCCTTCCGCGCTTTGCAGGGGCTGGCGGGCGGTTCGATGATCCCGCTGGTGTTCACCACCGCGTTTACTTTTTTTCAGGGTAAGCAGCGGGTGATTGCCGCCGCCACAGTGGGCGCGCTGGCGTCGTTAGCCCCGACATTGGGTCCAACGGTGGGCGGGTGGATCACTGAAAACTTTAGCTGGCACTGGCTGTTTTACATCAACATTATCCCCGGCATCTACATCGCGATTGCGGTCCCAATACTGGTGAAGATCGACTCGCCGAATCCCGAGTTACTGCGCGGTGCGGATTACTTCAGCATTGTTTTGCTAGCGCTATCATTGGGCTGTCTGGAGTACACCCTGGAAGAGGGGCCGCGCTGGGGCTGGTTTGACGATAGCACCATCACCACCACGGGCTGGGTCGCACTGCTGTGTGGCGTGCTGTTTATCTTCCGCACGTTGAACCACGCGAAGCCGATCATGGATCTGCGCGCGTTGAAGGATCCAAGCTTTAGCCTCGGCTGTTATTTTTCGTTTATGGCCGGGGTCGGCATCTTTGCCACCATCTATCTCACACCGCTGTTTCTCAGCCAGGTGCGCGGCTTTAGTGCGCTGGAGATTGGGTTGGCGATCTTCTCCACCGGCATCTTTCAGATCCTGTCGATCCCGTTTTATGCGTGGCTGGCGAATCGCGTCGATCTGCGCATTTTGCTGGCGTTTGGCCTGATAAGTTTTGGTGCGTCGATGTTCTTCTTCGTGCCGATCACCCACGACTGGGGCGCAAAAGAGTTGCTGTTCCCGCAGGCGTTTCGCGGTATGGCGCAGCAGTTTGCGGTAGCGCCCACTGTGACGTTAACGCTCGGCAGCTTGCCGCCCGCACGACTAAAATTAGCCTCAGGACTGTTTAATTTGATGCGGAACCTCGGTGGCGCGATCGGTATTGCGCTGTGCGGCACCGTGCTCAATGACCGCACCAATCTGCACTTTAGCCGCCTGGCTGATCACCTCAACAGCGCCAGTTTATCGCTTGGTGACTATCTGCAATCGCGCACCGCAGCCCTGATTTTCAACGGATTAAGCCCGGATGCGGCGCACACAGCGGCGCTGCAATCACTGGCCTCACTCACCCTGCGCGAGGCGCGCACGCAGGCTTTTTCGGACGTATTCTGGCTAATCATGGTCGGATTTTGTATTGCTGCGCTGCTGGTTCCTTTGATGAAAAAGCCCGCGGCTTAAGGAGTTATCGATGAAACGTATTGTGATTACAGGTATGGGGATAGTTTCCCCGCTCGGCTGCGGTACGGAAGCGGTGTGGCAATCACTGCTGGCCGGGAAATCCGGCATCAGCGCTCTACCGAAAGAGATGGTGCAGGACATCAGCTGCAAAGTCGCCGGACAGGTGCCCACGCTGGAACAAGATCCGCAGCATGGCTTCGATCCCGAACGCGTGATTGCGCCGAAAGATCGCAAGAAAATGGATCGCTTTATTGAGTTCGCGCTGGTGGCGGCGCACGAAGCGCTGACGCAAGCCAACTGGTTCCCGCAGGATGAGACCGATCGCCAGCGCACCGCGACGGTGATCGCCACTGGAATCGGTGGTTTCAACGAGATCGCCAATGCGGTGGAAACCACCGCCAATCGCGGCCCGCGTCGCTTATCGCCGTTTACTATTCCCTCCTTCCTCGCCAATCTGGCGGCGGGACATGTATCGATTGCCCATGGTTTTCGTGGCCCGATTGGCGCTCCGGTAACGGCGTGCGCGGCGGGAGCGCAGGCGATTGGCGATGCGGCACGATTGATCCGCAGCGGCGAAGCAGACATAGCGCTGTGCGGCGGCACCGAGGCGGCGATCCATCGCGTGAGTCTGGCGGGCTTTGCTGCCGCGAAAGCGATGTCAGGTGGATTTAACGATCATCCTGAGCAGGCGTCTCGTCCGTTTGATCGTGACCGCGACGGCTTTGTCATGGGCGAGGGCGCAGGCCTGCTGGTGATTGAATCGCTGGAGCATGCGCAGGCACGCGGGGCGACACCGCTGGCGGAGTTAGTCGGCTACGGCACCAGCGCCGATGCGTACCATCTCACAGCCGGTCCGGAAACCGGCGAAGGGGCGCGCCGCGCGATGGAAACCGCGCTGGCGCAGGCGGGCATCGGCCCTGCAGAGGTGCAGCATATCAACGCTCATGCCACTTCCACGCCAGTGGGTGATAAGGGCGAACTGGCAGCAATCCGCACGCTGTTTGCCGGCAGCAATGTGGCGATCACCTCGACCAAATCCGCCACCGGACATCTGTTAGGCGCAGCGGGCGGCGTGGAGGCGATCTTCTCGATCCTTGCGCTGCGCGATCAGATCGCACCGCCAACGCTCAATCTGCTGCACCCCGATGAAGCCGCAGCGGGGCTCAATCTGGTGGCGCTGAAACCCCTGCCGATGGCGATGCAGTATGTGCTGTCGAACGGTTTTGGTTTCGGCGGGGTGAATGCCAGCTTGCTGTTTAAGGGCTGGGCATAAGTTTTCATTTAACATTTTGGGATGTCGATTAAAGACTTAGGGCAATAAAAAAGGCCGCTGTTATCAGCGGCCTAAAGGGTGGGGTGAATTAGCGTTTATCCAACGCTTCCCACAGGCCCATCAGGTAAGTGGTACCCAGCGCGCGGTCATATAAACCGTAGCCCGGACGTCCGGTTTCGCCCCAGATAAAGCGGCCGTGATCGGAACGGATGTAGCCATCGAAGCCGTTGTCATGCATCGATTGCAGCACTTTGTACATATCCAGCGAGCCGTACTCCGTGGGATGCGCGCACTCGTAGAAATCTTTGTCCTGAATAATCTTGATGTTACGCACGTGCGCAAAGGGAATACGTTTGCGACGTGAGAACTCAGCCAGAATGCCGTACACATCATTCTGCGGATCTTCCGCAATCGATCCGGTACACAGCGTGATGCCGTTGGCTTCCGAATCCACCACGTTGCAGATCCAATCGAGATCCTCGCGATTCTTGACGATGCGCGGCAGGCCAAAGATCGAATACGGTGGATCGTCCGGGTGGATCGCCATCTTCACGCCGACTTCTTCACACACCGGGATCACCGCTTTCAGGAAGTAAGCGAGGTTTTCACGCAGCTTGTTGTCATCTACGTCTTTGTACTGGGCAAACAGATCCTGCACCTTCGCCAGACGCTCTGGCTCCCAGCCCGGCAGCGCGAAACCGTTCGAGTTGCCCAACACTTCCTGCACCACTTCGTCGAGGCTCTTATCGATGCCTTTCTTCTCGAACGCCATGGTGAGTGAGCCGTCTGGCAACACGTAATTCATGTCGGTCTTCATCCAGTCAAACACTGGCATGAAGTTGTAGCAGATCACTTTCACGCCGACTTCAGCGAGGTTGCGAATGCTCAGCTTGTAGTTCTCAATGTATTGATCGCGGCTCGGCAGGCCGATCTTGATGTCATCATGAATGTTGACGCTCTCGATCACTTCCACCGTCAGACCGGCGGCATGTACCTGATCAACCAGTGCTTTGATCTTATCTTTCGGCCAGGTTTCCCCGACCGGCACGTCATACAGCGCGCCCACCACGCCACGTACACCCGGTACCTGGCGAATATATTCCAGCGAAACTTTATCTTCTTTGGGACCAAACCAACGCATTGTCAGTTGCATAATCTCATCCACCGTCATCGTGTTGCTGCGATAACTGTTAAACTACCATTCTAGTAAACATGATCCCAGCATTGACCCGCGAATATCTCTTGATCCGCGTCACAGAACACAATTTCTTAGTCGAGGCAGAAGGAGTGGGGGATTTGTGAGGCCTGACTGTCACGCGGACGCTAACGCAAAGAGAACGATTAGGAGAGGTGCGTCATTTTAGCGGCGCGCTTTCGACTGCCTGACGGGATTAAAGAAAGTTTTGTTAGCTGAAATAACCTCAATGCTTCGCCGTTCACTCTGAGCTTGATGCAATTTCCCGCTGCTAATCGGCTTTTCAATTGTTTTATTTATCAGAAACTTCCAGGCAGGCAAAATAGTCATTATTTCCTCTCCGTCAGCCATCATGTCCGAAGAAGCGCTACGTCAGCAGGTCCAGAACCTGAAAAAGCATAATGCGCGCTTAAAGCGCATAGCGCATGACGCGCGTAACAAGCTGAGTGCAGCGCTGGACGGAACCGGTTTATGTTTGTGGCAGCTGGATATTCCCAGCGGCAAGCTAGTGATTTTCAATCGACGCTGGGGTTCGATGCTGGGTTTCCAGCCGAAAGAGACCAAAGCGCAGTTTGAAGTCTGGCGCGAACGCCTGCACCCCGATGACGCCGATGAAGTGCTCAAGGCGTTTTACGATCATATCGAAGGGCGCGCACCTTACTATGAAGCGTTGCATCGCATGCTGGGTAAGAACGATAAAATTACCTGGGTGCTGGATCGCGGGCGCGTCACCGAATGGGATGAAGAGGGCAATCCGCTTAAAGTCACCGGCACGCATATCGATATGACCAAGGAGAAGCAGTATGAAGCGCAGCTCTCTTCTCTGGCTCATCACGATCCGCTTACCGGCCTGACCAACCGCCACGCGCTGCATACCCAATTCACTAAAATGAAAGCGCAGGGACCGCTGTGCGTGGCCTTTATCGATCTCGATAACTTTAAGCATGTGAACGACACGCTGGGCCATCGCAGTGGCGATGAAGTGCTGATTCAACTCAGTCAGCGCATTCTTGACCAGGTGCCACCAAACGTGGTGGTGGGCCGTTTAGGTGGTGATGAGTTTGTGCTGCTGATGCCGTTCCTGATCGACTTCCCCAAAGTACGCATCATGATGCAGGCGGTGCTGGATGCTGCGCTGACGCCGTTCGATGTCGATAACGGCCATGCGCAGATTGGTGCTTCTATTGGTGTGGCGACGGTGCAACCGCACTTTAACTTCGATGAAGCGTTAACACGTGCGGATGAAGCGATGTACCACATCAAGAAGAACGGCAAACACGGGTTTGGATTAGCAGGATAGTCTTTTGTTGCTGGGGACACCGATCCGCGCCATAGGGAGAGAGTCTGTTTGCAGCAAAGCCCTCTCAGCAGGAGAGGGCTTCAAATCACAGTTCAGTCAAAACGCGAAACAAGAACAGCCCAGCGCGCCCCAGAATGCATTGTTATCCGACACTGGCACCGAAGACTGGCGCGCGACATCGTGCGAGTGGCTGTGCACACCACAGGGGCCGCTGCACTGATGCACTTTCGGCATCATCGCCGCACGACCACTGGCTTGTGGCGGGGCGCTGCGATAGTGGCCTGGCATGGTGACCACCGGCGACCACTCAGGCAGCACCGGCACCGGCGGTGGTGACAGCGGCGTGAACCCGCCCGCGGCATACACCACTTCACCATCGACCAGCGTCAACACCGATTCAATCCCTTTAATCTCCTCTTCCGGCACGCTGAAGAAATCTTTCGATAGCAGCACCAGATCCGCCAACTGACCAACTTTGATCTCACCTTTAGCATTCTGCTCGCTGGAGAACCACGCGCTGCCTTTGGTCCACAGCATCAGCGCAGTTTCACGGTCAATACGCGCATTGTCATCATACAACTGCATGCCGCCGACGGTGCGGCCAGAGACCAGCCAGTAAAGCGCAGTCCAGGGGTTATAGCTGGCGACGCGCGTGGCATCGGTGCCCAAACCAACCGGCACGCCCGCATCTAACATGCGTGCTACCGGCGGAGTCTGTTTGGCGGCTTCTTTGCCGTAGCGATCGACAAAGTATTCGCCCTGGAACGCCATACGATGCTGCACTGCCAGTCCGCCGCCCAGTGCTTTGACGCGCTCAATGTTGGCTTCGGTGATGGTTTCGGCGTGGTCAAAGAACCAGTGCAGGCCGTTGAACGGAATATCGCGGTTCACTTTCTCGAACACATCCAGCATGCGGCTGATCGATTCGTTATAGGTGGCATGCAGGCGGAACGGCCAGCGATGCTCCACCAGATGGCGCACCACGCGCTCCAGTTCATCTTCCATGCCGGGTGCCAGATCGGGGCGTGGCTCAAGAAAATCTTCGAAATCCGCCGCCGAGAACACCAGCATCTCGCCCGCACCGTTGTGACGCAGGAAATCGGTGCCCTGGCCCGGCTTCAGCATATCGGTCCATTTCTCGAAATCGCCCAGTTCGTTACCGGGATTCTGAGTAAACAGGTTGTAGGCGATGCGCACCGTCAGCTGCTTTTTGGCGTGCAGTTCGGAAATCACATCGTAATCATCGGGATAGTTCTGGAAGCCGCCGCCTGCGTCGATGGCGCTGGTCAGGCCAAGGCGGTTTAGCTCGCGCATAAACTGGCGGGTAGAGTTGACCTGCTGTTCCAGCGGCAGCTTAGGGCCTTTCGCCAGCGTGGCGTACAGCAGCATGGCGTTAGGGCGCGCAATCAGCATGCCGGTCGGGTTGCCATTGCTGTCACGCTGGATTTCGCCGCCCGGTGGGTTCGGCGTGTCTTTGGTGTAACCGACCACCCGAAGCGCGGCACGGTTAAGCAGGGCGCGGTCATACAGGTGCAGAATGAATACCGGGGTATCCGGCGCGGCGGCGTTGATCTCGTCCAGCGTCGGCATGCGGCGTTCGGCAAACTGGAATTCGCTCCAGCCGCCGACGACGCGCACCCACTGCGGTGAAGGCGTACGCAGCGCCTGTTCGCGCAGCATGCGTAGCGCATCGGCCAGCGAGGGTACGCCTTCCCAGCGCAATTCCAGATTGTAGTTGAGACCGCCGCGAATCAGGTGCAGGTGTGAGTCGTTAAGGCCGGGAATACCGGTGTGACCTTTGGCATCAATAATCTGCGTATCGCTACCCGCAAAGCGCATCACTTCCGCTTCACTGCCCACCGCGAGAAACTTGCCGTCTTTGATCGCCACTGCGGTGGCTAAAGGGTTGGCGCGATCCACCGTATGGAATTTGCCGTTGGTAAAAATCAGTGAGGCCGTTGTCATCATCTTTTCTCCAGTCAGATTACGCGTTGCGGCCAATAAGCCACTGTTTCAACACTCGGGTAACGATCGGCATCCACAAGAACACCACCAGTGCCACCACGCTGGCATCATTCAGCAAGTGGCCCCACAGCGTGCCGTGCGCGGCGGGCAACACCAGATTCCAGAACCACGGCACCAGGTTGGTGGAAGGAAAAATCACGCCCAGCGTCAGTAAGTATTGTTTCCATTTCGCCGGTTTGACCTGGCCTTTTTGCGTCGGGGTGAACCAGAACGCGGCACCGGGGCGTACTTCGATATGTTCCGGCTGCGCCAGCATTGCGGGCAAGTCTTTGATCAACGCTTTGCGCTGATCTGATTTTAGCCAGGCGTACAGCTCATCCAGTCCGGTAAAACGAATCAGCACGGTGTACGCATTGTCGCCGTGCACCGGGCGCAGTACGTTGACGCCGAGGTGGCCAGGAAAGCTCGCGGCCTGCGGCATGATGGTGTCGAGCCACTGCTCATAACTGGCCTGCTGTTCCTGCAGGATGCTGTGGGTAATCACCAGCGTGACGTGGTTGGCTTGTTGTGAGTAATTCATCGTAAGTTCCTGAGTTTCCGCTGGTGAAAGTGCTTGCGTCGTTGAGTAAAAAAATACGAAATGAGAGCGTTTATTGATAACGGATAGATTTTGGGTTGTTGTTCAACAATTTTTGGGGAGGCATGGGGAATGCGTTTAAACCTTGAGGCGCTGCTGATTTTGGATGCGTTGGATCGCCACGGCACCTTTGCCGCTGCGGCTGCGCGTTTGTTTAAAACTGCGTCGGCGTTGAGCTATACCGTGCAAAAAATGGAGAGCGATCTCAAGATCACGCTACTCGATCGCTCCGGCCATCGCGCTACCTTCACCCCGACCGGTCGCTTGATGCTGGAGAAAGGCCGCACTCTGCTGCGCGCGGTGAATGAATTAGAGCAACAGGCACGCTACGTCGAAAGCGGCTGGGAGAGCCAGCTGGTGATCAGCGTCGATGCCTCGCTGCCGTTTCGCATTCTGACCCCGCTTATCGATCAGTTTTATCAGGAGCATCCGCATACTCAGCTGCAATTCCGCCAGGATGTGCTTTCTGGCTGCTGGGAAGCGCTCAACTATGGCGAAGCGGACATTGTCTTTGGCGCGGTGCAGGAACCCGCCACGCGCAAAGAGATTGTCTGCCAGCCGCTCGGATGGCTGGATTATGTGTTTGCCGTCGCGCCGGAGCATCCTCTCGCTTCAGCACCCGAGCCGCTGCTGCGCGAACAGATTCGCCAGTACCGCGCGGTGACAGTGCATGACTCGTCTCGCCATGGCGCAGGTATCGATTTACGCGTGCTGGATGAGCAGAAGACCCTGAGCGTGCACGACTTCCCAGCGAAATTGCAGGCGCAGCTGGATGGTTTGGGCTGTGGTTATCTGCCGTTGTATCTGGCAAGACCGCATCTGGAAAATGGGGCGCTGGTGGCACGTCAGCTGGATAGCGAATGCCGACGTGATATGGCGTATCTGGCGTGGAATGAGACCGCGACCGGCAATGCGGCCACCTGGTGGCGTGAGCACCTGCTCACGCTGCCAGGGTTGCAGGAAATTTATACGCCCGCGTAAAGCGTCGTTATATCGCAATGTGGTGACTGACCTGAGGGGCTTCTTCACCCTGATGATATTGCAGAACGGCCTGCTGAAGTTCGGCATCGGCGTGCGACACACGCTGGTGTTGACGCATATGCTCCTGCCAGGACTCCACCATAAACCACTCCAGCAGCGCTGTCGGATCATCGGTTTGCTCCATCAATCCCCATGAATAGGCGCCATCGCGACGACGTGACTGCGCCAGCTTGTGAATCGCTTTTTTGAACGCGGCGCGATCTTCCTGCGGCACGCGGTAGCGAATTTGAATCAACACCGGCCCATGACGCACATCGACATCGTCGTGCACAACCGGCATGGCCCAATGCTCAGCGGGTTGCAGATCGGCTTCACCCGCAGGCAGCGACAGACGTTTCAGCAGCAGGGCAGTAATCACCAGACCAGCCCCGGCAATCAGCAGTGTGCTGGCCATACCGAGCTGCTGCGCGATCAAACCCCACGCCAGACTGCCACCGGCCAATGTGCCGTTGAACACCATCAGATACACCGCCAAACCGCGACCGCGCACCCAATCAGGCAGCACCGCCTGTGCCACGCCATTCAAAGTGGTCAGCGCAATAATCCAGCCGACACCCAGCACCAGCATCAACACTAGCGCCAGCCACTGCGGCGGGCTCATCGCCAGGGCCAGCATCACCAGCGCGCTTAGCACCGCTGAGAGCAGCATCAAACCATCGTTACTCAGCTTGCTACGCAGACGCGGCAACAGCAGCGCACCGGCAATCGCGCCGCCGCCTACCGCACCCAGCAGCAAACCATAAAAACCGGCGGTACCTTGCAGCATGGTGCGCGCTACCAGCGGCAGCAGCGCCCAGATGGCACTGGCAAAGGCGAAGTACATCGCAGCGCGGAACAACACACGGTGCAGTTCACGACTGGCTTTGACATAGCGCAGGCCCGCGCGGAAGGCACCAAAGAAGTGTTCATTGAGTTCGGTTTTGGCTTTCGCCGGACGTTTCCAATACAGCAGGGCAGCAATAACGAAAAAATAACTCGCCACATCGGCACCGTATGCCGCCATGGCGCCTAAACTTGCCAGCAGTAAACCGCCGGTAGCGGGGCCGATGGCGCGGGCAATATTGATCCCCAGCGAGTTGAGCGCCACGGCGTTTTTCAGCTCATGGCGCGGCACAAGTTCGGGGACAATCGCCTGCCAGGCCGGGCCAAACAGCGCGGCACCAATGCCACCGACAAAGGTCAGGCCGATCAGCCATTCCACGGTGAGCCAGTGATTGTGCGACAGCACCAGCAGAGTGCCGCTGACGCTGGCCATCAGAATCTGCACCACGATCAGCAGACGGCGGCGATCGACGATATCGGAGAGTACGCCAGCGGGCAGCGCCAACAGGAACACTGGCAAGGTGGCGGCGGTTTGCATCAAAGCCACGGCGGTCGGGTTATCGGATAATCCGGTCACCAACCAGGCGCTGGCAACGTCGCGGATAAAGCTGCCGGTGTTGCCGAGTACCGAGGCAGTCCAGATCAGGGCGAACAGCCCGTAAGCGAAGGGAGAAAAAGCGCCGCCGCGCGGTGTCGTTGGGTTTTGCTGGCTCATCATCGTGTTCCTGTAAATGTGCGATGTATGCACCTTACGAATCCCGCGAGGCGCTTGATAGCGGAAAAAATCGGCCAACTTGTTCAGGCTTTTTTGACAGCCTTTTAGGGCAAAAATCTTTGAACGAGTTGTCAAAATCTCTGCTTTAGGTTTTTGCAGCAACCGAATGTAGTTTGATTAGCAGACACAACATCACTCACTTAACGGAGCAAAAAACATGAGCACATTCAAAGCGAAAGACGGAGTTAACCTCTACTACAAAGATTGGGGCAAAGGTCAGCCAGTGCTGTTCAGCCATGGCTGGCCGCTGGATGCGGATATGTGGGATAGTCAGTTGAATTTCCTTGCCGAGCGCGGCTATCGTGCCATCGCGTTTGACCGTCGTGGCTTTGGTCGCTCCGAGCAGCCGTGGGAAGGTTACGATTACGATACCTTCGCCGATGATATCCATGCGCTGATTGAGCATCTGCAACTGGACGACATCACGCTGGTGGGCTTCTCAATGGGCGGCGGTGATGTCTCACGTTATATCGGTCGCTACGGCACGGCGAAAGTGAAAGGGCTGGTGCTGCTGGGCGCGGTGACGCCCATCTTCGGTAAGACGGATGATCATCCGGAAGGGGTTGAGGCGGCGGTGTTCGATGGCATTAAAGCGGGTTTGCTGAAAGATCGTGCGCAGTTTATCAAAGACTTTGCGACACCGTTTTATGGCGCCAACGCGGGCCAGACTATTTCAGATGGCGTGATGATGCAGACGCTGAACATTGCGCTGCTGGCCTCACTGAAAGGCACGATCGATTGTGTGACAGCCTTCGCCGAGACGGATTTCCGCGCCGATATCGCCAAAGTGGATGTGCCGACGCTGGTGATCCACGGCAGCAACGATCAGATTGTACCCTTCGAAGCCACCGGTAAGCTGGTGCACGAGATGATTGAAGGGTCAGAGCTGAAAGTGTACGAAAACGGGCCGCACGGTTTTGCGGTGACTCACCAGGATCAGCTGAACGACGATCTGCTGGCGTTCCTGCAGGGAAATAAATAAGCGGATGTTGTGTAGCGGCGCGATTGATTGTGTTAACTGGCAGCAATATTGCTGCCATCAGATGCGCGGCTTCGATAACGTTCGGTGATAAAAAAGGGCGCCGAGGCGCCCTTTCTGTTTTTTTAATCCGCCAGCAGATGCCCGTACATGGTCATCAATCGACGCGTTACGCCGTTGGTCCAGCCAAAGCCATCCTGCAGCGGATATTCACCACCGCCACCCGGACGGGCGCGATCGCCGCTGATGTCATACTTCTCTACCAGCTTGTGATGCAGCGAATAGAAGTTCTTCACCGTGTTCAGCCAGTTAACGGCAATCTCTGTCGCCAGCGTCTCTTCACCGTAATGATTCAGGCCAACTATCGCCATCCACTGCAGCGGCGCCCAGGCGTTCGGTTTGTCCCACTGTTCACCGCTTTCTACCATCGATGTCAGCAGGCCGCCCTGAGTCAGCAGCAATTGACGCAGCGCAATAGCTTGCAGATGCGCCTGCTCTGGCGAAGCCAGGCCGAGGAACAGCGGCACCACCGCTGCGGCGGTAAAGGCACCAAAACGCTCATCGCGCCAGTTGTAATCGCGGTAAACGCCTGCGGTGTCATCCCACAGGTAACGATGGATCGCCTGCTTACGCGTATCGGCTTTTTTCTGCCACGCCAGCGCCGTCAGCTCTTCACCTTTGGCGTGTGACAGCGTGGAGATCATCAGCTCCAGCTTGTAGAGAAACGCATTCAAGTCCACCGGTATAAACTGGGTGGTGCGGATGCTGGCCAGACGCTGCGGATCGCGCAACCAGCGGGATGAGTAATCCCAGCCCGATGCCGCACCCGCACGCAAATCGCGATACACCTCATTCGCCGGTCGGCTCGATTTACTGGCGGTTTCCACATCTTCCATCCACGACTCATCACGCGGCGTGTCGCGGTCATCCCAGTAACGGTTAAGCAGTGAACCATCCGGCATACGCACCACATGGCGGTAGGCCTGATGCGGCATCAGCTCGCCGGCCCCATCCATCCAGAACTGATACTCTTTCATCAGTTGATCGAGATAGCGTTTGGCACCGCGAATACCGTCCTCTTCAAACAGCTCCACCATTAAAGCGAAAACAGGCGGCTGTGAGCGACTGAGATAATAAGTCCGGTTGCCGTTGGGCACGTGACCGTAGTTATCGATCAGCCACGCGAAGTTATCTGCCATGTCGCGCAGCAGATCGTCACGCCCGGCATCCGCGAGGCCGAGCATGCTGAAATAGGAGTCCCAATAATAGGTCTCACCAAAACGCCCGCCAGGCACCACATAAGGTTTTGGCAGCGGCAGCAGCGACGAGTGCGATAAATGCTGTTGCGGCATCTTGGTTAACACGGGCCACAGCTCGTCGATATGTTCCGTCAGCGATTTATCCGGATTGGAAACATAAAAACTTTCATTCACCTGCGGCAAATAAAAATGGTCGTGCACGAATTTTTCGAGATCGAATTCGGCCGAGCGACGCGTGCGGCGATAGCGGATTAATATATCCAGCGGATCAAATTTTGGCGCACAGTCCGGGAAGGTTTTACCATCCGCGAATATGCGTGACATTTGCACGTGCTCGAACAGTTCAAGATAGCGATCGGCAGGGGTAAGCGCATCTGGCGCGGGCAGACCCTGGATCAGCTCCGGTTCCGGCTCGGAATCCTCCATGCCTTCGCGGATAAATTCGTGAGGATCGTATTGATACCCCAGATCAGCATGGGCTTCGTGTTCCCCGAAAGCTTGACGTTGCTGGTTAGTATTAATAGCGGCCTCCTGAAATTGCCTGGTTGCTCAAAGGACAAATTATAGAGCTTTGAATAGCCGAGACAACAATGCGAAATATCTATGAACGTAATAAATCTTGTCGATTGATCCGGCTTTTTAGTGAATTTACAGCGATTACAACAAGCTATATTTCAGGAAATGAAAGCAGTGTTTTAAATGGTGGTTCAAATCAGCGCACAGAATTATCTGTAAATAAGAAAATCGCCATTATTTGGCTTAAATATCGCGCTTTGCTTTGATCATTTGGTGGCATACGAGACGGGAATCAGGCCAGCTTACGCTGGCCTGAACAAGCATTACTTCGCCAGCGTGGCTTTAATCACCTCAGCATACGGCGTGGTGGGGCGACCAATCAGTTTGCTCAGCGCACGGCTGTCATCGAACAAGCCACCTTGCGCGGCGCCGGCATCGGAATCTGCCAGCAACTCTGCCAGCGCATCCGGCAAACCGGCACCTTTCAGCGCGGCTTCGAACTCCGCAGGCGGCAGGTTGATGTAATCCACTTGCTCACCAGACTGTTTAGCAATCTCAGCGCTGAATTCGGCCAGCGTGTAGCTCTCATCGCCAGCCAGTTCATACACTTTACCCGCCTGATCGTCACGGCTGATGACTTCAGCCGCTGCGGCGGCATAATCCTCACGTGAGGCTGAAGCGATGCGACCTTCACCGACCGCGCCAATAAAGGCGTGATGCGCCAGCGCCGGGGCAATGCTGGCGGCGTAGTTTTCGGTGTACCAGCCGTTACGCAGCAGGGCATACGGCACGCCGGAGGCTTGCAGCATCGCTTCCGTGGCGCGGTGCTCTACGCCCAAACCTAACGATGAGGTATCCGCATGCAGCAGGCTGGTGTAAGCGATAAATTTCACGCCCGCTGCTTTTGCCGCATCAATCACCGCCTGGTGCTGCGCTTCACGCTGGCCGACTTCGCTGGAAGAGATCAGCAGCAGTTTGTCGACGCCGCTAAACGCGCTTTTCAACGTTTCCGGCTTGCTGTAATCCGCCGCGCGCAACGTCACGCCCAGCGCTTTCAAATCGTCTGCTTTCTCAGGTGAACGCACTGCCGCAATCACTTCGCTGGCAGGCACTTTTTTCAATAACTCGTTAATCACTAAACGGCCCAGTTGGCCTGTAGCACCGGTAATCGCAATCATGATGTTCTCCTTCAGTTTGAGCTGGAATGAAATCAACCTAAGGGATAAACTAACTTTTAGTAAGTACTTACAGATTTGTTAGTTTGGAAGAGGCAGCATAAATGTCTGAAAAATTGAGTAATAAATTTATCCGTGGTGAGCTGCTCAATGTGAATTGCCCTTCACGCGACGTGCTCAAACGCATCACCAGCCGCTGGAGCGTATTGGTATTATTAGCGCTGCGCGAAGAAACGCTGCGTTTTAGTGAGCTGCGCCGCAAGATTGGTGGCGTCAGCGAACGCATGCTGGCGCAAACGCTGCGCTACATGGAAGAAGATGGATTCATCGAGCGCATCGCCTATGAAGTGGTGCCGCCGCATGTGGAGTACCGCCTGACGCCGCTCGGGCGTGAAGTCGAAGGCCATGTGATTGGCCTGGCCGACTGGCTGGAAAGCAATGTGCATCGCATTGTGAAGGATAACGCGGAGGCGTAGCGGGGCACATTTTCCCGCTACGCCTAAATGGAACGGTTATCCGTGCAGATACTTCTCAAACCACCCCAACGTCCGGCTCCAGGCCAGCTCGGCTGCTGCCTTGTCATAACGCGGGGTCGAATCATTGTGGAAACCATGATTCACGCCGGGATAGATATAGGCTTCATAGGTTTTATGGTTGGCTTTCAGCGCCTCTTCATACGCTGGCCAGCCTTCGTTGATGCCTTTGTCTAATGCGGCATAGTGCAGCAGCAGCGGGGCGTTGATGCGCGGCACGTCTTCCGCTTTGGGCTGGCGACCATAAAACGGCACTGCACAAGCCAGTTCCGGGAAGGCCACTGCAGCCGCATTGGCCACGCCGCCGCCATAACAGAAGCCGGTGATGCCGACTTTGCCGGTGCCTTCTTCGTGATGCATCAGGAAATCCACAGCGGCAAAAAAGTCGTTCATCAACTTGGTGGGATCGACTTTGGCCTGCATCGCGCGGCCTTCCTCATCATTGCCGGGATAACCGCCCATCGAGCTCAGGCCATCCGGTGCTAGCGCGATATATCCGGCTTTCGCCACGCGGCGTGCGACATCTTCAATGTACGGATTCAGTCCGCGATTTTCGTGTACCACCACTACCGCGCCCACTTTGCCGGTTGCTTTGGCTGGACGCACCAGATAGCCGCGCACCTCGCCATGACCCTGCGGGGAAGGGTAGTGGATGTATTCGGGTTTGATCTCGGGATCGGTGAATTCTACCTGCTGCGCCAGCGCATAGTTGGGGCTCATGGCGGTGAGCAAGGTGGCTCCGGTCATGCCGGCGATGGTGAATTTGGCGGCAAGGGTGATGAACTCACGTTTGCTGATCCTGCCGTGTGCGTAATAGTCGTATAACTCAAGCAGTTCCTGGGGAAAATCCTGTGCGGTAAGACGGGTCATAACCTCTCCTTCGCTGATTAACCGATGGCTTTGCTGCTATAAAAAAGCACAGCGGGTTAACGCTTGCAAACGCTATGCCGCAAAGCGTTAAGAGAGAGAGGAGCGCAATGTGCCCGGCCCAGGTCTGGAAAATATATCCTTTGGTTTTAAAAGAGGGCTATTTTAATTAACAATTGAAATAACGTCATGTTGCCTGGAATTATTGACACGCTATCTTGCGAGAAATTTAATTAACCTTCCTGTCGTCCGCATTAAAAAATAATTAAATGAGCGAGTTAACTGATAACGCTGAAGTCTTAGCGGAAAATTAATAACAACGTCGTTACAATAAGCGAGGGCTGTTAACCTTAGATCAGTCATATCAATCAATTAGTCTCTGACCGAGACAATGATCGCCATCAAAAAATACTGTTATAGTTTTATAGACTTCCTCTGTTTATTTTCGTTCTGACTGCTTCCCTTTACATTAGTGCGACCTTTCTTCCGATATGACGAAATAGTTTCCCGCACGCTGTTGTTAATTATAAGTAAAAATTCCAGTGCACTTTGTGGCAATGAGGTAAGCAATGTTTGGATTAGATGCCTTTCACCTGGCAAGGATACAGTTCGCCTTTACTGTCTCCTTCCATATTATCTTTCCGGCCATCACCATCGGTCTCGCCAGTTTCCTGGCGGTACTCGAAGGGATGTGGCTGAAAACCCGTAACGAGACCTATCGCGATCTCTACCATTTTTGGTCCAAGGCCTTTGCCGTGAATTTCGGTATGGGCGTGGTCTCCGGGCTGGTGATGGCCTACCAGTTTGGGACGAACTGGAGTGGTTTCTCGCAGTTTGCTGGCAGTATCACCGGTCCACTGCTCACCTATGAAGTGTTAACTGCCTTCTTCCTTGAAGCCGGTTTCCTTGGGGTGATGCTGTTTGGCTGGAACCGCGTTGGTCCGGGTCTGCACTTCTTCGCCACCTGCATGGTGGCGTTGGGCACCATTTTCTCGACGTTCTGGATTCTGGCCTCTAACAGCTGGATGCACACCCCACAGGGTTACATCATTGAGGGTGGCGTCGTGGTGCCGCAGGACTGGTTGAAAATCATCTTTAACCCGTCATTCCCGTTCCGTTTGCTGCACATGTCCACCGCTGCCTTCCTGGCGAGCGCCTTCTTTGTCGGCGCTTCTGCGGCCTGGCATCTGCTGCGCGGCAATGACAATCCAGCCGTGCGCAAGATGTTCTCGATGGCGCTGTGGATGGCGTTGATTGTCTCACCGATTCAGGCGTTTCTCGGCGATGCGCACGGGCTTAACACACTGGAGTATCAGCCAGCAAAAATCGCGGCGATAGAAGGGCATTGGGAAAACAAGCCGGGTGAAGCCACGCCACTGATTCTGTTCGGTGTGCCGGATATGGAGCAGGAGCGCACCAAATATGCGCTGGAGATTCCCTATCTCGGTAGCCTGATCCTGACGCACAGCCTCAAGAAGCAGATCCCGGCACTGAAAACCTTCCCGAAAGAGGATCGCCCAAACTCCACCGTGATTTTCTGGTCGTTCCGCGTGATGGTGGCGCTCGGCTTGTTAATGATCGGTATGGGAGTGATCAGCCTTTGGCTGCGGGTGAAGAAGCGCCTGTATCAGTCGCGGCCGTTTTTGTGGTTCTGCTTGCTGATGGGGCCATCGGGACTGATCGCCATTCTGGCGGGATGGATCACCACCGAAATGGGTCGCCAGCCGTGGGTGGTGTATGGCGTGCAGCGCACCATTGATGCGGTCTCCGCACATGGCAATCTGCACATGAGCATCAGCCTGATGGCATTCATCGTGGTCTACTGCTCGGTGTTTGGTGTCGGCTATCACTACATGATGCGCCTGATTAAACAAGGTCCGGTGACCGGTGAAGGTAGAGAAGTGGCGCACGGTGGTCCTGGCGAGCAACACACTCCGGCTCGTCCGCTGTCTGCGGCCAATACCCATAAGAACGGGGAACGCTAATCATGATCGACTTTTCAATAATCTGGTTCGCCATCATCGTGTTTGGCACCCTGATGTATATCGTGATGGATGGCTTCGATTTGGGTATTGGTCTGCTGCTGCCGTTCAACAAAGATCCGATCGAGCGTGACATGATGGTCAACACTGTGGCGCCAGTGTGGGACGGTAACGAAACCTGGCTGGTACTGGGTGGCGCGGCGCTGTTCGGCGCTTTTCCGCTGGCCTATTCGGTGCTGCTGGATGCACTATCGATCCCGTTAACGGCGATGCTTATCGGTTTGATTTTTCGCGGCGTGGCGTTTGAGTTCCGCTTTAAAGCTACTGAAGAGCATCGTCCGTTCTGGGATAAATCGTTCATCGCCGGATCGCTGCTGGCGACTTTTAGTCAGGGCGTGGCAGTGGGCGCCATCCTCAATGGTTTCCCGGTGTCTGGCCGTGAATATGTCGGTTCAGCGATGAGCTGGCTGGCGCCGTTCCCGCTGTTCTGCGGTATTGGCTTAGTGATCGCTTATGCGCTGCTGGGTTGTACCTGGCTGATTATGAAAACTGAGCTCGACCTGCATCGCAAAATGTCAGCGCTGGCCACGCCGCTCACCGTGACGCTGCTGTTGGTGGTCGGCATTATCAGTGTCTGGACGCCGCTCACCCACGCGGATATCGCGCAGCGCTGGTTCTCACGTCCTAACCTGTTCTGGTTCCTGCCGGTTCCGCTGCTGGTGGTGCTGTGCTCGTGGGGGATTGTGCGAGCCATCAAACGTGAGGCGCATTACTCACCGTTTCTATTGACGCTGGCGCTGATTTTCCTCGGCTTTTCCGGCCTGGGCATCAGTATCTGGCCGAACATCGTGCCCCCGTCGATCACCATCTGGCAGGCCGCGTCTCCGGCCAGCAGCCAGGCGTTTATGTTGGTGGGCGCTTTACTGATTATTCCGGTGATTCTGGGCTACACCTTCTGGAGTTACTACGTGTTCCGCGGAAAAATCAAAGCCGATGAGGGGTATCATTGATATGCCAATCGAAGTCAGCAAAATGAAAGACAGGGTAACGCCGTCGCCATGGTGGAAGCGGGTGTTGTGGCTGGTCATTATTTATGGCGCCAGCGTACTGGCACTCGCTGTAGTGGCATCACTGTTTCGTATGATGATGAACGCGGCAGGCATGCATACGCACTGAGTTTACGAATTAACAAGTTTCGCAACAGTGTGCACCCCGTTACAAAAATCGCGTGAAGGTCGCTGGTAATGGCGACCTTATTCACATTATCGCAGCGTGAAAATTGACCTTAAAACGTTAGTCACCTAAGCAATTAATGCTTTTCCCGTCTCGTTAGCTTTACTCTTCCTTACGTTAGTAATACGTTTTTGTTATATTTATGTGACTAATCGCGCAAATTCATTACCTTCACACTTATCACTCGATCAAAAAAATCATGCTCAGCCTGAATCTTAAAAAACAGTACATCAACGATCTGGTGGACTGGATAGAGGCGAATCTGACCGACGAGCTTAATATCGATCTGATTACCCTGAAATCTGGTTACTCCAAGTGGCACATGCAGCGCATGTTCAAAGAGATGACCGGCCAAACGTTGGCCTCTTACACGCGCAAACGTCGACTGACCATGTCAGCGATGGCGCTGAAACTGACCAGCATGCCGCTCATCGATATCGCCGTGCGCTTTGGTTTTGATAACCAGCAGAATTTCACGCGGGTGTTCAAAAGCCACTTCTCCATGACGCCGGGTGCCTATCGCCGCATTCCGGAAATGCTGATGAAGGATTTCCACAGCCGCATCTCCACGCAGCGCTCCTGGGTCAATGCGCGTCTGGCGGAGAAGCCGGAGTTGCAGTTGTGTGGCGAAGTGATTGAGTGGGAGTGCCGCTTTGGCGAGTACATCGACCATCACAATCAAGTGGTGGCACAACATACCCGCGATTTTGTGAACTTTGCGGGTAAGCATGTCAGCCGTGGCTGGTTGGGGTTCCAGTTCAGTCCAGGCGTGAATTCGGCCGATCAGCAGCACATCAGCATGTTCCAGGCGCTGGAGAGCCAGTACGCCGATGTTCTGCCGCGTAACGTGCAGAACTGGACCGGCGAAAGCGGTTTGTATGCGGAAATTGACTGGCACGGTGCGCCGGAGGAGATCAACGCGTTCACCGCCGAGATTTACTATAACCATCTGCCAGCACTGGGCGTGGCACGCCGGGCAGGTAAAGATTTGCTGAAGCTGGATCTGAAATACAGCACGCCAGATTTGCTGCAGGGCACTTTCTACATTCCGGTCTCGACCTGCTAATGCATAAATCGTGCGGTTAACTGTGATTAACCGCACGATTTTATAAAATATTCGCCATAACTGGCGTAAAATCCTCCCTTGAAACCTGATTGGCCGCGTAAAACACCAGCCGCCACACATCAGGCTGGATAATCACCTGCATTCCTGGTCCGCTCTGGACCGTCAAAGTGAAAAAGAAAAAATTATGCGACTTTTACCGTTGTTCCTCATGACAGCGCTTGTGGCGTTTTCCTCGCTGGCAAGTGCTCAGATGGCTGAGCCTTTCTCTCCGCCGGGCGGCCTGCATCCCCATCAGACTCACTGCCAGCAGCATGAAATTGTGGGTGATAATCCGCTGCCGCAGCACAGCCAGGATGACAATAGCTTCGTCAACTGCGGCAACCATCAGGCCTGATTTCCCTCTCGTTTTACCGCGTTCTAACCACTTTATCGATGACACGCCGCACGTTTGATGCGGCGCGATCGTTGCTTGCCGTTGCCCACTAATCGAACTCAACGCTTCTGCAGAGGCATTCGCAGCGGTTCTCTCTGAAACCCCGTCGGCGTTAATACCTGCCCAGGCCACACCGAAAAATCTGCAACTTTTCCCAATAGCATTTTTCGGCATTGCATCGAAGATATATCATAGATATTCTTCCCGGCGTCAGATGAGAATGATTTTCGATAACGTTTGACGTAAACGACTCTCAAGTTGCGGTATTGTCAGCTGAAGGGTCAGCAATCCTGCCACCCTGGATGGGTACAGCAGGTTCGCATTCAGTAACGCCTTTGTCTGGAGAGATCTCTTGCAAAAAGACACCAACGATCGCGCCCCGAAGCGCGTACGTAACGAATTACGCTTTCGCCACATCACCGTGGCGAGCAAGACCTTAATCGCCGGGGAGTTCTGGCGCATCGAGTTTACCGGCAGCGATCTGGCGGGCTTTAATTCGCCATCGTTTGACGATCACATCAAAGTGTTCTTCCCGGACAGCGCAGGCAGTACTTTGGCCTTGCCGCAGATGACCGAGGAAGGGATCGTCTGGCCAGGCGGCGTGCGCCCGGCTGCGCGTGACTACACGCCGCTGACTTTTAACGGTACGGATTCATTGACGATCGACTTTTATATTCACGATGGTGGCGTGGCCAGCAGCTGGGCTAATGATGCGAAGCCGGGCGAACAAATCGCCATGGGCGGCCCGCGTGGATCCTGTGTGGTGCCGGTGGATTATGCCTGCCAGATTTACGTGTGCGATGAGACGGGTTTGCCAGCCTTTAAGCGCCGTTACGCTGAGATGCAGGCGCAGCAGATTCATCTGCTGGCCTACGCCGATGAAACCACCGGGCGTGATTACCTCGGCGACCTGCCGAATGTGCAGGTGACGTGGCTGGGCAGTGGCACTATGCAGGTGGATAACCTCGGCCCGCTGATCGCGCAGCTTGATCAAATCTCACTGCCAACTGAAGAGTACTTCATCTGGCTGACGGGAGAAGGCGAGGCGGTGAAATTGCTGAGCGACTACTTTACGCAACGCCGTGGTGCACACACTGATTTCGTACGCGCTGTGGCCTACTGGCATCAGAAATAACCGACTTCACCGCGCCAACCGCCGCCTGTGTTGAATTTTGCCAGGCGGCAGACTACTATCAACCTCCCTTAATTGACCTCAGGGAAGGCAATGAAACATCAGCGGGATTTTCCATGGCAGTCCGATAATGCACAGCGTGCAATCTGTGCAGGTGCGCGTAAAAAGCGCCGTGAAAGGATGCTGGATGCCAGTGATATCCGTCTGTTGATGCTGCACTTCCTGGCAAATGGATCGGCACATGGCTATGAGCTGATCAAGTCGGTTGAAGAACTCTCGAAAGGGGAGTACTCCCCCAGCCCCGGCATTATCTATCCCAACCTCACTCTGCTTGAAGAGATGGATGCAATCCGTGTGGTGGATGCACACGCGTCGCGTAAGGCGTATGCACTGAACGAGGGCGGCAAAGCGTTACTGGCAGAGAACGGCGACAATATTGCCACCATTATTGAGCGCCTGACGTCATTAGCGGTTCTGGTGAATAACCGCAGTATTCCAGAAGTTGAACAGGCGATTCATCATATTCGGCATACGCTGAACCATCGTTTGTCGCAGGAAGATATTTCTCCTGAGGCGCTGGAAATTGTGATTAACGCTTTGAATGAAGCAACAGAAAAAATCGCCAGCAGTTAACCCTCGCAGGCATTAACGTTGTGATTTTCTGTCAAGGGCGCAATCTGGCGCCCTTATTGAAACCCTCTTTAGGGCTTTTTCTTATCCACGTGCCCCAACTCGCGATCCGGCCAGCAGAAATCACGCACGCGCTGTTTCAGCGCTGCCGCATCCGGGAATCCGCCTTCCTGTTTACGCTCCCAAATCACCGTGCCATCAATCGAGATTTCAAACACGCCACCCGTGCCAGGTTTCAGCGTCACCGCGCTCAAATCTTCGGCAAAAGTGTGCAGCAGTTCCTGCGCCATCCACGCGGAACGCAGCAGCCAGTTGCACTGAGTGCAGTAGTAAATCGTCACAGCCGGTTTTTGCGACATCGGGTGCCTCTTCTTAATTATTGATAATAAACAAGTTAACAAATTGTGCGGTCTAAGATACATCTTAGTGTAAAGTTTATTGATAATGATTACCAATTGCATTACATTCCTGACGAAATTATTTATTACATAAAATAAGTCCACACTTTTTACGGTTTATTAACGCATTTCGCGTTTTTTTGGCGGCAATCCAGTGAGCGAATACTAACAATTAACCAGGTATTTCGCGCATGTCTTCACTCTTTCAGGGAATGACCCAGCAACGTCTGTTTAAAGTTGCCATTTTGTCTTCCGCTATTCACGCAGCTTGCAGCTACGCGGCCAGCGACAACACGACACTTGCTGTTTCTTCGGATAAATCTACTCGCAGCGAACCCACGCTGACCGTTACTGCGCCTAAACAGCAGGCGGGCAACAAAACCACCATCACCGCCAGTGAACTGCAAAAACGCGGCGCGAACGATTTCGGATCAATCATGCGTTATGAGCCGTTAATCAGCGCGACAGGTTCCAGCGGTGGCTCATCTTCCGGCAAAAGCGGTTTCGACCGTGCGGGTTACACCGGCTATAACATCCGTGGTCTGGAAAGTAACCGTGTGGGTATGGATATCGATGGTATTCCGATTCCCGATGCTACAGGTCGTCCATACGTCAGCCGTACCGGTAACAATACTTTTGGTATTGGCCGTGACTACATTGACCCTTACATGTTCGGTAGCGTTGATATCGAAAAGGGCGCCACCGCGGTGGATCAGCCAAACACCTCTATCGGGGGTAATGTCTCGTTCCACAATAAAACGGCTGATGATTATCTCAGCAACGTGAAAAATACCTACTTTGGTTATGAGAGCGGATACGACTCTTCGAACCGCAGCTGGCACAACGGTATCACTGCTGCAGCCGGTGATGACGAACTGCGTGGCCTGTTTGTCTACAGCCGCCGCGATGGTCAGGAAACCGAAAACAACAGCGGCGTGATTGATGCCTATCCGTCTAACTGGCACTCAGATGCTTTCATGACTTCAGGCATCTGGCAGCCAAACGATCAGCATAAATTCACTGCGACGTTTGACTACTACCACAAAACTAATCACAGCCATTACGATACCTGGGACTCCAGCGGTAACACCGTTTGGGGTACTGCGCAGCAGCAGAGCGATACTCGCCGTTGGGGCATCAACCTGGCCGATGAGTGGACGCCATACAATGACTTCATTGATACGCTGACCACTCGTGTTTACTGGCAGCAGACTCAGGCGCATGACAATACTTATCTGCCGACCAGCGCCAGCCAGTACGGTTACGTCTACTCTGATTTCAACGTTGATTCTTACGGCTTCGACACTCGCGGGACGAAAACGCTGGGTCGCCATGAGCTGAGCGCCGGTTTCAACGCGCGTCTGGATGACTCTGAGCGTCCATTCCGTCAGGAACCCGCGCCAAGCACCTTCAGTGTCATCACTCAGCCGCAGTCTGACAGCCGTTCCTATGCGGTGGCGGGTTACATTCAGGATAAAATTAATTTCGATTTGGACAGCCACAACTTCGCCATTATTCCAGGCGTACGTGTGATGTATCAAAACACCAAACCGAAAAACCTGGGCGACCTGACCAATGGCAGTGCGGTGTTAACCGCGGATCAGGTTGAAGCGTTGTACGGCAAAACGAACTCCGACACGCAGGTCTTGCCATCACTGACCTTCCAGTACGATCTGACTCCGGCGCTGACCACCTATCTGCAGTACAAGCGTGGTGTAGAATTCCCAACCACCAGCCAGCTGTATGGTTCATGGAACCTGGGTTCGAGCTATGCGGGTAGTGCGCAATATGCGCTGATTGGTAACACCGATCTTAAGACCGAAACCAGCAACAACTTCGAGTGGGGCCTGAAAGGGGAAGCCGTCGAAGGCGTAACGGTTAACACTTCTGTGTTCTACAACCAGTACAAAAACTTCATCGCCTACACGCGCTACAGCCGTGCCACCAGCCCGGCGATGTTCGTCAATGTGCCGAGCAATATCTACACCAGCTACCAGGCTGAAAACCGCGACAAGGCCTACATTTATGGTGCTGAGATTTCCACCAAAGTGAACTACGGCACCTGGTTCCCTGAAGTAGATGGTCTGAGCAGCACCTTCGCGCTGGGTTATAACCAGGGTAAATCTAAGTCCAGTTACTCCGGCGACAAGTACATTGATCTTGATAGCGTCTCGCCAATGAAAGCGATTGTGGGTCTGGCATGGGATGACGTCCAACGCGGCTACGGCGCGGCGCTGACGGCCACCTTCGTCAAAGGCAAGAAAGCCACGGCCACCAACCGTGAAAGCTACACCAACACCGGCAGCGCGCTCACGGATTCTTCTACGGATTACATGCGTGTCCCGGGTTACGGCATGGTGGACGCAACGGCTTACTGGCAGGCGACTAAGAACGTCAAACTGAGCGGCGGCATCTACAACATTACTGACCGTAAGTACTGGGATTACTCCAGCAGCCGTACGCTGACCGGTACCAATGCTCAGACGCGTAATGACATTAACCTGGCTGTGATGCCAGGCCGCACCTTCCAGCTCGGTGTGAACGTCGACTTCTAATCACTTTTTCGCCCTGCGTTCGCGCAGGGCCTTTTCATGGAGCAAGAGCAATGAACCCACGTTACGATCACTACCTGGCGCTGAAAGGCGAACATCCGAAAAAGTACGCACGCGATCTTGCCGCCCTGATGGGCATTGGCGAAGCGCAGCTGTGTGAAGCGCGCGTCGGCCAGGATGCGCAAGCGTTAAAAGCGGATTTCCCGGCGTTGCTTAAAGCACTGGCAGCCGTTGGCGAAACCAAAAGCATCACTCGCAACGAATATGCGGTGCATGAGCAGGTCGGCAAATATGAAAACCTGCACCTCGGCGAACATGCCGGTCTAATCCTCAATCCACGCGCGCTCGATCAGCGTCTGTTCCCGGCACAATGGCACAGCGCTTTCTTCCTGCGTGAGCAGACGGCACGCGGCGAGCGTCAAAGTATTCAGATTTTTGATCGCCACGCGGATGCGGTACTGAAAATCTACACCACTGACAACACCGAGATGGCGGCATGGGATGCGCTGATCGCTGAATTCACCGTTGAAGCCGCTGCGGCACTCGATCCACAGCCTGCCGCCGCGCCAGAACACAGCCGCACCATTGATGCCAGCAAAGTGGAAGCCGAATGGCGCGCCATCACCGATGTGCATCAGTTCTTTGGCTTACTGAAGCGTCATAATATCTCTCGCCAGCAGGCTTTCCATGCCGTACCAGACGATCTGGCGCGCCAGGTCAGCAACGATTCACTGGCTCAACTGCTGGAGCAGGCGCAGCAGGATGGCAACGAAATCATGATCTTTATCGGCAACCGTGGTTGCACGCAGATCTTCACCGGTGCGGTGGAGAAGCTGATGCCGATGGACAACTGGGTCAACATCTTCAACCCAACCTTCACGCTGCACCTGATGGAGGACCACATCGCCGAGAGCTGGGTGACGCGTAAACCGAGTGGCGATGGCTTTGTCACCAGCCTCGAACTGTTTGCCGCCGACGGCACGCAGATCGCGCAACTGTATGGTCAGCGTAGCGAAGGCACACCAGAACAGGCGCGCTGGCGTGAGCAGGTCACCGCGCTGGGAGCGACAGCATGAAACGTCTGACGCTATTACTACTGGGTGCTTTGGCGCTGCCAACGTTTGCCGCTGAACGGGTGATCTCGATCGGCGGTGATGTCACACAAATTATCTATGCGCTGGATGCACAGGCCGATCTGGTGGCGCGCGACAGCACCAGCCAGCATCCGGCGCAGGCCAACAAATTGCCGGATATCGGTTATATGCGCCAGTTGAATGCCGAAGGCATTCTGGCGATGAAGCCGACGCTGGTGCTCACCAGCGAGCTGGCGAAACCGTCACTGGTGTTGCAACAGGTTGAGAGCGCTGGCGTGAAAGTGGTGGATGTCACCGGAAAAACCAGTCTCGATGCCATCCCGGAAAAGATCGCCACCATCGGTAAAGCATTGCATCGTGATGCCGAAGCGAAGGCGCTGATTGAGAAAGTGAACAAGCAGCGCGCGCAGATTCCCCAGCAGCCGCTGCCGGTGAAGGTGCTGTTTGTGATGGCACACGGTGGCATGCGCACTCAGGCAGCAGGCAACCAAACCGGCGCTGACGCCGCAATCCGCAGTGCTGGCCTTGTCAACGCCATGGCGGCGATCCCGCATTATCAGCAGCTGTCACAGGAAGGCGTAGTCGCTGCCGCACCGGATCTGGTGGTGGTGGGTGAAGATGGTCTGCGCACGCTGGGCGGCGAAGAGAAAATCTGGTCGTTGCCGGGTCTGGCACTGACGCCAGCGGGTCAGCATCACGCCTTGCTGGTGGTCGATGAGATGGCGCTGCTGAGCTTTGGTCTCGATACACCGGAGACCATCGTTAAGCTGCGTAAAGCCGCCGAAGCGGTAAAACATGACTAACACCGCGGTGATGCGCTGGCTGTTATTGATGGGCATCAGCATGGTGGTTTGCATGCTGATGGCCGCCAATTTTGGTGCCATGCCGCTGTCAATGCGCACGCTGTTTCACGCACCGCTCAGCGATATGGCGTGGCAAATCTGGCTGAACATCCGCCTGCCGCGCGTGTTGCTGGCGGTGCTACTCGGTATGGCATTGGCGGTGTCGGGTGCGGTGATGCAGGGCCTGTTTCGCAATCCATTGGCCGATCCGGGTTTGCTCGGTATCAGCAGCGGAGCCGGACTGGCGGTAGCAGTTTCGATTGTGGTGCCGCTTAGCTTGCCGCCGCTACTGGCGCTATGGCTGCCATCGATAGCCGCTTTTATCGGTAGCCTGATCGTCACGCTGCTGATCTTTAGTTTCAGCCGTCTGGCGCTGGGGAATTTGTCGCGCCTGCTGCTAATCGGTATCGCCATCAACGCCTTGTGCGGCGCGGCGGTGGGCGTGCTCTCCTGGCTCAGCAATGACCAGCAGTTACGTCAGCTGGCGCTGTGGGGTATGGGCAGTTTGAGCGCCGCACAATGGCCGAGTCTGGCGGTGTGTGCTGTACTGATCCTTCCTGCGCTGATTGCCATCCAGACCCGTGCGCGTCGTCTTAACCTGCTGCAACTCGGTGAAGAAGATGCGCATTACATGGGCATTGATGTGAAGCGCACCCAGCGTGAGTTACTGGTGCTGAGTGCGCTGCTGGTGGGCACGGCGGTGTCGGTGAGCGGGATTATTGGCTTTGTCGGATTAGTGGTGCCGCACGTGATGCGGTTCTGCGTCGGTAGCGATCATCGCTGGATGCTGCCGGGTTCAGCACTGGCAGGAGCCATCTTGTTATTGCTGGCGGATACGCTGGCACGCACGGTGGTGATTCCCGCTGAGATGCCGGTGGGATTGATCACCAGCCTGATCGGTGGACCATGGTTTCTCTGGCTGATTCTGCGCCAGAAAAGGGGGATGAATGAGTGATTCAATGCAGGCTCGCGGCCTGCGCTTTAGTCATGGCACGCGTGCGCTGATTGATGATGTCTCTATCACCTTACAGCCAGGCGAGATGATTTCTCTGATCGGCCCAAATGGCGCGGGCAAATCCACGCTGTTGCGTCTGTTGACCGGATTTCTGACGCCAGAGGCCGGTGAGTGCTGGCTCGGCGATCGCCTTTTGAACGACTGGCCACGTGAACCCCTGGCGCAACGTCGTGCGGTGATGCGCCAGCAAAACAGTGTGACCTTCCCGCTGCCAGCTGAAGAAGTGGTGGCGATGGGGCGTGCGCCCTGGCCTGCCAGCAAATCCAAAGCGGTGATTGAAGAGGTGATGCACATCACCGGCAGTCTGGAACTGGCGAAGCGCGATTATCGTTCGCTCTCGGGCGGCGAGCAACAACGTGTGCAACTGGCGCGGGTGCTGGCGCAGTTATGGCACGACGATGGCCCGCGTGGCTGGCTGTTTCTCGATGAACCGACCTCCGCGCTGGATCTCTATTGGCAGCAGTACAGTTTGCGATTGCTGCATAAGCTGACGCGCAACGGTCGCTTTAGCGTCTGCACCGTGCTGCACGATCTCAATCTGGCATCGCTGTGGTCCGATCGTATTCTGCTACTGCATCAGGGCAAGCTGGTGGCACAAGGTTCACCGCAAGAAGTGATGACGGAAACGACGCTGACGCGCTGGTATCAGGCTGAGCTCCACGTGGTGATGCCGCCAGAGCAGGGCAGGCCGCAGATTCAGCTGCGGGCGTAGACGTATTGCCTGATGCGCATAAATGCGCACCCTACGAAAACCGCACCGAACCTCGTAGTGGCGCCATTTATGGCGCCCTGAACGTTACCGGCAATCTACAATCAGACGGCCACGGACTTCGCCCGCCAGCAAGGCTTCAGCACCTTCACGTGCTTCACTCAGTGGAATCACTTTGGTTAACTGCTCCAGCAGTGCGCCATCCACCAACTCGGCCAGACGCTGCCACGCTTGCTCACGCAACGGCTTAGCGCACATCACGCTATCCACACCGGCCAACACCACGCCGCGCAGAATAAACGGCGCCACGCTGGTGGGGAGATCCAGACCTTGCGCCATACCGCAGGCGGCGACCACACCATCACGCTTGATGCCTGCCAGCACGTTGGCCAGCGTATGGCTGCCGACGCTATCAATCGCCGCAGCCCAACGCTCTTTCGCCAGGGGTTTGCCGGGCGCACTCAGTTCAGCACGATCGATAATCGCGGAAGCGCCAAGGGTGTTAATCAGGTAATCGCTGTCGCTGGCGCGGCCGCTGGAGGCCACCACCTCATAACCTAAACGAGCCAGCAAACTGACGCTAAAGCTGCCCACGCCACCGCTGGCACCCGTCACCAGCACCGGGCCATGCTGCGGCGTGATGCCCTGTTTTTCCAGAGCCAATACGCACAGCATTGCGGTAAAACCGGCAGTGCCAATCGCCATGGTTTGCAACGGGCTTAAAGCCGCAGGCACTTTCACCAGCCAGTCACCGGAAACACTGGCCTTCTGCGCCAGTCCGCCCCAATGCTTTTCACCCACACCCCAACCGGTGAGCAGTGCCACATCGTCCTGCTGCCATTCCGGATGGCGGCTGCCGATCACCCGACCAACAAAATCGATGCCCGGCACCATCGGGAACTGACGCACAATCGGGCCTTTGTTGCAGATGGCGAGCGCGTCTTTGTAGTTGAGGGTGGAGTAGCTGACTTCGAGGGTGACATCCTGATCGGGCAACTGTTTTTCTGACAGATCCTGCAGGGAAGTGCGGTATCCCTGCTCATCATTTTCAATGACTAATGCCTTAAACATGCAGCCTCCGGCTGATTGAGGAAAGTGCGGGTCATATTACTCCTCTGGAAACAGGGAGCAACATGGGTGCGGACACACCTTGCATAAATTCGCATAACATAAAGATATTTAAGCGATTTTATCATGCGATAAATTAATAAAAACTTATTAATCAATTGGTTATAAATTGTTGCTTATGCGTGTCAATCGCGGTGCAACGGGTTGTTCCAGCAAAAAAAAGATGCCATTATTGCGCCCCAGTTAATGACCCATTTCCGCCACTCTGAGGACGCCGCCATGCTCGGTACAATGCGCTTTTGCACTTGTCTCCGTTCGCTTTACGATAAGCGGCCCTCCGTCATCTGTTGTTCGCATTTCTCGCTCACCATGCGGTGAGGCCAGCTTAACGCGCTATGCTGTTGGACATGACTAAAGACAGACGCGATCTGACTTTACTGATGTCTATCGGTTGCGGCGGTTGAACCGCCCGAAGACGTTATTCGCCGGGGAATTTTCCTCATTGCTGTGCCACTGGCACCCACTCATCCTTCATTACGGGGATTTGTGTTATGAATCCATTGAAAATCGCTGCCAGCGTTGCGGTAGCGCCAAGCCTGAGCCTGAACACCGCGCGTGATGTGGTGACGCTCGACAATACTGATTTTACCGATGTGGCGGCTGTGGTCGTCTCACTGGCGGATACACGCAGTGGCGTGCTAACGCTGTTGCGCCAGACCGGCTTTAATTTGCCCGTGTTCGTGGCCAACGCGTTTGATGAAGAAGTACTAAAGCTGCCGGGCGTGACCGGTGAAATCAATGGCGCGCCGGAAGAGTGGGACGCGCTGGAAACCGCCGCGCAGGAATATGAATCTGACCTGCTGCCGCCGTTCTTCGATACGCTGACGCGCTACGTTGATATGCAGAACAGCACCTTCGCCTGTCCAGGCCATCAGGGCGGGGCGTTCTTCCGTAAACATCCGGCCGGGCGTCAGTTCTATGAATTCTATGGCGAGAACGTGTTTCGTTCCGACATGTGCAACGCCGACGTCAAGTTGGGCGATTTGCTGATCCACGAAGGGTCGGCGAAAGATGCACAGAAGTACGCAGCGAAAGTGTTTAACGCCGATAAAACCTATTTCGTCCTAAACGGCACCTCCAGCGCCAACAAAGTGGTGACCAACGCCATGCTGACGCGCGGCGATCTGGTGCTGTTTGACCGCAACAACCACAAATCTAACCATCATGGTGCGCTGATTCAGGCGGGTGCTACGCCGGTGTATCTGGAAGCGGCACGTAATCCGTTCGGCTTTATCGGCGGCATTGATGCTCACTGCTTTGATGAGACCTATCTGCGCGAGCAAGTGCAGAAAGTCGCGCCGCACCGCGCCAAAGATCAGCGCCCGTTCCGTCTGGCGATCATCCAGCTCGGCACCTACGATGGCACCGTTTATAACGCGCGCCAGGTGGTGGATCGCATCGGCCACTTGTGTGATTACATCCTGTTTGATTCTGCCTGGCTGGGCTATGAGCAATTTATCCCGTTGATGGAAGGCTGCTCGCCACTGACGCTGGAGCTTAACGAGAACGATCCCGGCATTTTCGTCACCCAGTCGGTGCACAAACAGCTGGCGGGCTTCTCGCAGACCTCGCAGATTCACAAGAAAGACAACCATATCCGTGGCCAGAAGCGCTTCTGTCCGCACAAGCGTCTCAACAACGCCTTTATGCTGCACGCTTCAACCAGCCCGTTCTATCCGCTGTTTGCCGCGCTGGATATCAATGCGCGCATGCACAAAGGCGAAGCCGGGCGCAGCATGTGGCACGAATGCGTCACCATCGGCATTGATGCACGCAAAGCGATTCTGGAACGCTGCGAGATGATTCAGCCGTTCCTGCCGGAGAAAGTGCACGGCAAGCTGTGGCAGTCGGCGGAAACCGAGTTTATCGCCGCCGATCCGGCTTACTTCAGCCTTGCGCCAGGCGAGAAATGGCACGGCTTTGAAGGTTACGCCAGCGAGCAGTATCTGGTCGATCCCTGCAAGCTGTTGCTGACCACGCCAGGCATTGATGCCGCCAGCGGTGAGTACACCAGCTTCGGTATTCCGGCCACCATTCTGGCGAACTACCTGCGTGAAAACGGTATCGTGCCCGAGAAGTGCGATCTCAACTCCATCCTGTTCCTGCTGACGCCAGCGGAGAACCCGGAGAAGATGGCGCATCTGGTGGCAATGCTGGAGCAGTTTGAGCACCATGTGAAAGAAGATGCGCTGCTGGCTGAAGTGCTGCCGAGCGTCTATCGCAAAAACATGGAACGCTACAAAGGTTACACCCTGCGCCGCCTGTGTCAGGAAATGCACGATCTCTACGTCAGCTACGATGTGAAAGATCTGCAGAAGGCGATGTTCCGCGAGGCCTGTTTCCCGAAAGTGGAAGTGAATCCGCAGGACGCGCATCAGGCGTACATTCGTGGTGAGGTTGAGCTGGTAGCAATTGCGCAAGCAGAAGGGCGCATTGCTGCCGAAGGTGCGCTGCCGTATCCACCGGGCGTACTGTGCGTGGTGCCTGGCGAAGTGTGGGGCGGCGCGGTACAGCGTTACTTCCTCGCGCTGGAAGAGGGCATCAACTTGCTGCCGGGCTTCTCACCGGAGCTGCAAGGGGTTTACACCGAGGAAGATGACAGCGGTCGTAAACACTTAGTGGCGAACATGATGGTGCGCTAACCTGCCCGACGGCGTGTGGTGCAATCACCGCACGCCGTCAGCATCCTGTCAGTGGCGCACCACCTGAATTTTCTCTTTAGCCAGCCTTCCAGCGGGATAAGCTAACTGCTTGCGGCGTTTACCGGTGATGTAAACACCGACGCACAGCACCATAAACGTCACCATCAGCGTCATCAGACTCTCGTAGCGATACTGTGGCAGATAGAACATATAGCCCAGCACACTGACAATCATCAAAATGCTCAGCCAGGTCAGCCACGGGAACAACCACATTTTAAAATCAGGCGTAATGCCCTGTTTTTCCATCGCCGTGCGCATTCTCAGCTGTGAAACGGCAATCACCAGATAGACAATCAGCGCAATCGCTCCGGTGGTGGAGATCAGGAAGGCAAACACCTCTCCTGGAAAAGCGTAGTTGGCAATACAGGCTACGAATCCCGCCAACGTGGAAGCCAATACCGCCACGCGGGGTACGCCGCCGTTTGACACCGTGGCGCAAGAGGCCGGGGCATTGCCGCGTTTACCCAGGGAATAGAGCATGCGTGAAGCGGTATATAACCCGGAATTCATGCAGCTGCACACGGCAATCAGCACCACCAAATCCACCACCAGTTTGGCACCGGGGAAATTCAGCGTGGATAACACATACTGGAAAGTGCCCTGGGCTAACAGCTGCGGATCATTCCAGGCCACCAGTGACACCACGAGGAAAATAGACAGCAAATAAAATAACGCGATGCGGTAAACCACCAGATTAATCGCACGGCTGATTTTTTTACCGGGATCTTTAGATTCCACCGCGGCAATAGTGACAACCTCCGCACCAAAGAATGAAAAAATGGTCAGTAAGATACCGGTTAATACCGCGCCAAAACCGTGGGGCATAAAGCCGATGCTGTTATATAAATGTGCCACACCACTCACATTCGCCAGTGGCCAATATCCGGAAATCGCCAAAATGCCGATGCCAATAAATCCAATAATCGCCACCACTTTGATGATTGCGAACCAGAACTCAAAGGCACCAAAATTTTTAACGCTAAAAAGATTGGTGACGGTGAGCAACAGGATAATCGCGGTGGTAAATTGCCACGAGGCAATGGAAGGGAAATAAGCGTGCAGGATATCGGCACCGGCAATCGCTTCTACCGGGATCAGCAACACCCAAAACCACCAATATAACCAGCCGATGGTGAAACCGGCCCAGGGACCAATGGCTTTCGCGGCGTAGGTTGAAAAGGATCCCGAATCGGGTTGCAGCACGGCCATTTCACCCAGCATGCGCATCACCAGCAGCACCAGCACGCCGGTCATGGCATAGGAGAGCAACACAGCCGGGCCTGCCGTGGCGATGGCATTCGCGGAACCAACAAATAATCCAGCACCAATGATGCCAGCGATGGAGATCATACCAACCTGTCGATCCGACAGGCCGTCGCCTAACGAATCCTGTTTTGCGGGTGAATGGCTCATACATTTCCTCTTAGCAATTCAGGCATGACATTGGATATCCCACGGGACGCAAGCCTCCGTGTTGATGAGATAATGTTGATATGCCCGATGCGATGTTATTTTCCGCGATGAAGTGTGATCTTCATCGATATTTTAATTATGCAAATCAAGGTCAGAAATTATTAATAAGGTGATTCTGGTTGTTATTAATTTGTGTGTGGAGACGTGAAATAATCATTGCACCTTATTTAAAAAAGGGTCAATCAGGACGGAAATGCAGTGTGGGATAAAAAGTAAAGAATATAGAATATAAATGATCGGCAGGTCATCTGTGTTGTTGGAAAAACAAAGCGTTGCAATGGGCAAACTTTCACCATATTGATTTCTTATTTTTGTGAGGTCAGGCGAAATTTATCGACGAGGATTATATCTGCAAGGGTAATGAAAAAAGAGGCAGTCAGAGTCAATCAATTTCTCTCTGTCTGCCCCTAAAATAACTAATGCGTCATCACATCGGGGGATGATTAATACCGGTGATAACTACGCTGTGCCTGATTCACCTTATACAAATAACGGCGTGACTCGCCAGATGGATGGCTGGTGGTCAGCGTCTGATACACTTCATTCGGCGACATGTCGTTAATCTTCGCGAAGGCACGATCTTTATCGCTGGAGAACACGCGCAGTACGCTACCCGCGCCACCGTTGTAGGCGGTGATCACTGCGTAACGGCGTGACACCGGATCCTGAATCCCGCCTAAATAACTCTTCTGCAGCAGCGACAGATAGGCCGTACCCGCATCAATATTATTCTCCGGATCGAGCAGATAGCTGCGGCTTGGTTTGCCCCATTTGCCTTTCATGCGGAACACATCCACGCCAGCGGTATGCTGAACCACCTGCATCAAGCCCAGCGCATCGGAGTTACTGACCGCATAGGGGTTGAAGCTCGATTCGGTCTGCATAATTGCCAGAATCAGCGACGCATCCACGCCGTACTGTTCCGCCGATTTACGCACCAGCGGCAGATACTTGTGCGCACGTTTGTCGAGGTGGTTGGGCACCATCGGAATGGTCACCGACCAGATAACGTGCAGACCGGAAGTGCGTTTTTGCAGTTTGTTCTGAATCAGATAATCGGCAAAGCTGGCGGCGCGGCCCTGCCAGCGGATCGGCTGACCGGTGTTATCCAGTACCTGACCGTAAAGCAGTGGCTCTTTACTGATCTGAATATCGTTGGCATCGGAGTAGAGATCGACATTGCCCGGATCTTCACCAATCAGCAGCGTGGTGATGATCGCCTGGCGTAGGCTGGCCATCGGATCGGTGCCGGCAATGGTCTCAATGGTGATGCTACCGCTGTCGAAGTTGATGTGACTGCGGGTGTAATAGCTGTCGCTGTATTTGACGTAATCTTTCGGTCCGGCGATCAGAACCTCATTGATACCCCAAATATTTTCAATGTTAGCGGCGAACTGCCCCATCAGGATGTCGAAACCGTTGGTGTCCTTGACCCACTCTTCGTGATACTGCGATTTTTTTTGTCCGGAGCAGGAAACCAAAAGTGGAGCAATCACTAACAGCGCTATCAGTTTTTTATTCATTGTAAATGCGTGCCTGATTCGAAAAAGAGGGCCTCAAAGGAAGGCCCTGAACGATTATTTTTCTGGCGGGGTGAAACCTTCGATATGCACATCTTTGCCTTCGAACAGGAAATTGATCATCTCCTTCTCCAGCACTTTGCGATCTTCCGGGTTCATCATGTTGAGCTTTTTCTCGTTGATCAACATGGTCTGCTTGGACATCCACTGCTGCCAGGCTTCTTTGGAAATATCATTGTAGATGCGCTTACCGATCTCGCCTGGATAGAGCTGGAAATCCTGCCCTTCAGCGTCGCGTTGCAGAAACGTACAAAAAATGGTGCGGCTCATTACTCTTCCTCTTGGATCACGCGCGTGTGCAGTGCCAGTTGCTGGGGATGGCGCAATTCATGCAGTAAACGCTCTACTGGCGCAGCCAAACCCACTGACGGTGGTTGCGCTAAGTTATACCAGAGACCGCTCGCTTCATCCATCAGCGACCCGGCAGAAGGCCACGCCAGCCACATAGGCACAATGTCTAAGTGGAAATGGCTGAAGGTATGGCGAAACGCCGTCAGCTGCTGTGGTTTGGCGTGAATACCGCGCTCGGCCAGCCAGTCAGTTAGCGCTTGCTCACTGGTGAACTGCGGGAAGCAGAATAAGCCACCCCATAAGCCCACCGGCGGACGTTGTTCAAGGAACACGTCGTCGCCGTGCTGAATCATCAGGAACCAGCCGGTGCGCTCGGGAATGGTCACTTTCGGTTTCTTACCCGGATATTCAGCCCAGCTGCTGTTGGCGTAAGCCACGCAGCCGCTGCTGACCGGGCAAATCTCACACTTAGGACGTGAGCGAGTGCACACTAACGCACCGAGATCCATCATCGCCTGGTTAAACTGGCTAACGCCTTCAGCAGGTGTGACCTCTTCGCTGATTTGCCATAAACGTTTCTCAACGTCTTTTTTACCCGGCCATCCGCCGACCGCATAACAACGTGCCAGCACGCGCTTGACGTTGCCATCGAGAATCGGGAAGTGCAGGCCGAGCGACAGTGACAGCACCGCACCCGCGGTGGAGCGTCCGACGCCGGGCAGCGCGGCAACATCATCAAAATTGCGCGGGAATTCGCCGCCGTGCTTATCGACCACCTGTTTTGCCGCTTTATGCAAATTGCGCGCACGGGCGTAATAGCCGAGGCCGGTCCACAGATGCAGTACTTCGTCCAGCGGCGCAGCGGCCAGATCGGCAATCGTCGGGAAGCGCGCCATAAAGCGTTCAAAGTAAGGAATAACGGTGGCAACTTGCGTCTGCTGCAGCATCACTTCAGAGAGCCACACCTTATAAGGTGTCTTCTCCTGCTGCCATGGCAGAGTTTTACGGCCAAAGCGGTGATACCACTCCAGCACCTGTTGGCCGAACTGCGGCGCTTGCATCATTTGAAGGAAATATTCCGTGTTTGCTCTACAATCAGGCAGGAATTCCAGCACAGAGACATCGGGGTGTAAACCGGAAGATTGCAAAGGCTTGCTTCTGCTATCTAACTTTGCATAATGCCCGTTTCCCAGAAAAGGCTAACCAGCAGGCTTCAACATGATTAATGACGTCATCACCCCGGAATTTGATGAGAACGGGCGGCCATTACGCCGTATCCGCAGTTTTGTGCGCCGCCAGGGGCGCTTAACGAAAGGACAGCAGCTCGCGCTCGATAATTACTGGCCGGAGATGGGTGTCGAGTTCCAGCAGGAGCCGCTGGATTTGGCAGCACTGTTTGGTCGCGAAGCGCCAGTGGTGCTGGAAATCGGTTTTGGCATGGGCGCCTCACTGGTGACCATGGCGCAAAATAATCCACACCAGAACTTCCTCGGCCTTGAAGTGCATGCGCCGGGCGTCGGAGCTTGTCTGGCTTCTGCCAAAGAAGCGGGCGTGGAAAACCTGCGTGTCATGTGCCACGACGCAGTAGAAGTGTTGCAGCAGATGATTCCGGATAACTCACTGCGCATGGTCCAGCTGTTCTTCCCGGATCCATGGCATAAAGCGCGCCACAACAAACGTCGCATTGTGCAGGTACCGTTTGCCGAGCTGGTGATGCGCAAGCTGAAGCTGGGCGGCGTGTTCCATATGGCCACAGATTGGGAAGACTATGCGACACACATGCTGGAAATCATGAACAGCGTGGATGGGTATAAAAACCTGTCAGAAGGTAATGATTACGTGCCGCGTCCGGAAACGCGTCCGTTAACGAAATTTGAGCAGCGCGGGCAGCGACTGGGCCATGGCGTTTGGGATCTGATGTTTGAGAGGATTAAATAATGGCCGTACAGCGTAGCCGTCGTTTACGTAAGAAACTGCATATCGATGAGTTTCAGGAGTTAGGTTTCTCTGTTGCCTGGCGTTTTGCCGAAGGCACCACCGAGGAGCAGATTGATGCCACGCTGGATCAGTTTATTACTGAAGTGATTGATCCGAATGGCCTGGCGTATGACGGCAGTGGTTATCTGGTGTGGGAAGGTCTGGTTTGCCTGCAGGAAACCGGAAAGTGCACCGATGAGCACCGTGAGCTGGTGCGTAAGTGGCTGGAGAAACGCGAGCTGTCAGACGTTCAGGTGACTGAACTCTTTGACGTCTGGTGGGACTAAGTATTTAACTGGCCTGAGATATCACTTCAGGCTAGCTCACTTGCGCTTTTGGCACCGGGCAGTGTTCGCAATCCACACGTACTTTAGTACGCTCCGGTTGCTGTGCGCTGGCCGTCACCAAATTCGCTGCGCCGCCTACGCCTGACCTGTTCTAACAGTAAGGCGTGGGCGGCTTTTTATTTAAGGGAGATTTCATGATTCGTAAGGCGCTTCTAACCGCACTGCTGCTGGCTGCAGCGACACAGGCGCAGGCTGACTATCAGTGCAGCGTTAATCCTCAGGATGATGTGATCATCAAACCGCAGAGCGTGCAGGTGGTCGGCACCAACGGTAATCTTGAAATCTCACCGCAGGGCGACGTGACCTTCAACGGGCAGAAAGCCAACGTGGATAACGCCACGCGACAGAAAGCCATCGACTATCAGAATGCGTTACGCCGTGATCTGCCATGGGTTGATAACGGGGCCTCGACGCGTCTGGAACGCAGCCGTGTGGCGCTGGACAAAGTGATTGTGGAAAAGCTCGGTGCCAACAGCAACGTGCGCAATCGCCTGACCAAACTGGACGGACAGCTCAAGCAACAGATGAACCGTATTATTGAGCATCGCCCGGATGGTTTAACCTTCCACCATCAGGCGATTGACCAGGTGCGTGCTGACGGCGAGAAGTTGGTGCAAAGCACGCTGGGCGGTATCATGCAGGATAGCCTGAACGAGATGGGCAGCAGCCAGGCCGCTAGCGGTAGTAATCCATTGCAGGCGATTATGGGCAACCTTGGCGGCTTACAGCAGGCGGTTCAGGCGGAATGGAAAAACCAGGAACAAGACTTCCAGAACTTCGGTCATGAGGTGTGTAACCGGGTGACAGATCTGGAAGGGCAGCGTAAAGGTTTGATGCAGAACGTTAAGTAAGTTATGTCGCGGTGCATGAAGGTGCGCCGCTATGCACAGGCTGCTTAACCGCTATGATTACCAGGTTGCAAAGCCGTTTTGAATTAGCCGCCGCCTTGAATGTCAGGGACGGCAGCTAAGCCATTTTAAATGCTACGGGCGGCTCAACCTGGTGACTGCTCAGTGCCGCTTCGTACTGAAGTTTGAGCGTGTTGGCTTTGGCCTACATAAACAGTTCAAGCAGCGAATTCAGGAACAACTTCCCTTTATCCGTAATCTGCCACTGCTCTGCGGTTTCGACCACGTAACCCGCTTTGATCGCTGCATCCATCTGCCCACGAATCACTTGCTCATCCAACCCGGTATAGCGGCTGAAATCTGCACGCGGTGCGGCTTCCAGCAGACGGAAGCGGTTCATAAAGAACTCAAACGGCTTGTCATCCTTCTCCACGTCGTGCTGCTTGTCGAGGTACTTACCTTGCATAAAGCCGCGCGGATGACGGGTTTTCACCGTACGCACAATTCTGCCATCCGGCTGGGTCAGCTTACCGTGGGCACCACAGCCAATGCCGAGGTAATCACCGAAACGCCAGTAGTTGAGGTTGTGCTCACAGCGATAGCCCGGCTTGGCATAGGCCGAGGTTTCATACTGCTGATAACCGGCAGCACTCAGAAGCTCATGGCCTTGCTCATAGATGTCCCACAATGCATCGTCATCCGGCAACACCGGCGGACGCGAGCTGAACATCGTATTGGGCTCAATGGTCAGCTGATACCACGACAGGTGCGGTGGATTGAGTGCAATCGCCTGGCGCAAATCCTCCAGCGCCTCTTCCAGCGACTGATCGGGCAAACCATGCATCAGATCGAGGTTAAAGCTGCGCAGGCCAAGACCCGCCGCGAGATGGGCCGCACGTATCGCTTCTTCAGGGCCGTGAATGCGCCCTAAGCGCTCCAGTTTCTGCGGGCTGAAACTCTGCACGCCAATCGAAATACGGTTAATACCGGCTTTCTGGTAGCCGCTGAAGCGATCCGCTTCCACAGTGCCCGGATTGGCTTCCATGGTGATTTCCGCATCGGCCGCCAGCGGGAGGCGCGCACGCACGCCGTCCATCAGCATCTGCATCGCATTGCTGCTCAGCAGGCTCGGCGTACCGCCACCGATGAATATGGTGCGAACTTCGCGGCCTGCGGTGAGCGGCAGATCCTGTTCGAGATCGCTGAGCAGGTGCTGCACATACTCGATGTGCGGCACCTCGCCTTTTAACGCGTGAGAGTTGAAATCACAGTAAGGACACTTCTGCACACACCACGGAATGTGGATGTACAGGCTTAATGGAGGTAACTCAGGCATTGCGCATCGCATCCAGTAACAGCGTCAATGCTTTGCCACGGTGAGAAACAGCGCGCTTTTCATCTTTACTCAGCTCTGCTGCGGTTTTGCCCAGTTCAGGAACATAGAAAATCGGGTCGTAACCAAAACCGCCTTCACCTGCGGCCGCACGGGTGATTTCGCCCGCCCAGCTGCCGTGAAACACCAGCGGCGTCGGATCTTCAGCATGGCGCAGGTAAACCAGCACGCAGTGGAACTGGGCCTGACGTTGACCCTCTGGCACATTTTCCAGCGCCACCAGCAGATTATCGAGATTTTGCTGATCGCTGGCGTCTTCTCCGGCATAGCGCGCCGAGTAGATGCCTGGCGCGCCGCCGAGCGCATCCACCGCCAGACCTGAGTCATCGGCGATGGCCGGAAGACCGGTGATCTGCGCGGCATGACGCGCTTTGAGAATGGCATTTTCAATAAAGGTCAGGCCGGTTTCTTCCGCTGACTCAACGCCGAGCTCGGTTTGCGCCACGATATCGAGGCCGAAGGCCGCTAACAGATCGGCCAGTTCACGAACTTTGCCCGGATTACCGGTGGCGAGTACGACTTTTTGCATAACAGTTCCAGATTAACGAATTACAGCAAATACCAGAGACCTGGGAACAGGTCCATGCCGAGGAAATTCAGCGCGTACAGCACCAGAATCACAATCATGGCAGAAAAATCGATGCCGCCCATGGCAGGCAAAATACGACGAATCGGTGACATCAGCGGTTCAGTCAGCTGAATCAAAACGTGGTCAATCGGGCCGCGACCCTGACTGATCCAGCTCATCAGCGAACGAATGATAATTACCCAGAACACCAGATAACCGGCGGATTTCACCAGCGACAGCAGGCCTACCAGCAGGTTGGTTGGGTCAACCGAGAACACCCCGACCTGAATGAGCAACAGCACCGGATACTTCAATGTGGTCAGCACAAACGCCAGCACCAGCGAGGCGGTATCAATCGGCCCCAGCGCAGGCAATATGCGACGCAGCGGTTTAATAATAGGCTGCGTAATCTTCACCACGAATTGCGCCAGTGGGTTATAGAAGTCACAGCGTGCCCACTGCATCCAGATGCGCAACAGCAGTACCATCACGTACAGGTCGATCAGCGTTTTGACTAAAAACGTCATTGTTAACATGAGGTTCCTCAATTATTGTTGTGAAGGTCGCGCATAATCCCGCGCGCCAAAAACGGCGGTGCCAATGCGCACCATGGTGCTGCCTGCGGCGATTGCCGCATCCATATCGTCGCTCATTCCCAGAGAAAGCGTATCGACGTCAGGATAATCCTGTTTTAGAGCGTTAAACGCATCAGCCATCTGCTTACAGACCGCTAACTGACGCTCATATTCTGATTCGGGTGCCGGGATCGCCATCAATCCGCGCAAGCGCAGACGCGGCAGTGCGGCTATCTGCGCCGCCAGCGCCGGAATAGCCTCCAGCATGATGCCAGATTTGCTGTTCTCGTCACTGATATTTACCTGAATTAACACGTTAAGCGGCGGTAACGCATCAGGGCGTTGATCGTTCAGGCGTTGTGCAATGCGCTCACGATCCACGGTGTGGCACCAGGCAAAATTCTCCGCCACCAGACGACTTTTGTTGGATTGTAGTGGCCCAATAAAGTGCCATTGCAGTTCAGGATGTGCGGCCAGCTCAGCCACTTTTTCAACCCCTTCCTGCACGTAATTTTCACCGAATGCCTGCTGACCCGCAGCAATCGCTTCTGCGACTGCGCTCGCAGGTTTGGTTTTGCTCACTGCAAGCAGCGTAATTTCTTCTGGCGCGCGGCCGCAACGTGCGGCGGCAGCGGCGATACGCTCGCGCACTTGCTGTAAGTTGTGCTCAATGGAAGTCATAGTCAGGAGAAGTTAAATGGATTTGGATGAAGTTGTGGCGCTTAGTGTAAAGCATAACGCCGCCGATCTGCACCTTTGCAGCGGACATTTACCGCACTGGCGACGGCAGGGCGTGCTGGAGCCGATCCCACAGCAAACGGCACTGGATGGCGACTGGCTGGAAACCTTTATGCAACAGTGGCTCAGCGGCGTGCAACAGGATGAGCTGGAAGCGAGCGGGCACGTAGACTTTGCCATCACGCTACAAAGCGGCGTGCGACTGCGCGCCAACCTGTTTATGCAGCGCCACGGTTTATCGCTGGCGCTGCGCTTGATTGCCAGCCAGGCACCCGATATTGACCAATTGCAGCTGCCCGATGTGGTACAGCAGTTATTGCAGCTGGAAGAGGGGCTGATTTTAATCACTGGTGCCACTGGCAGCGGTAAATCCACCACGCTGGCCGCGCTGGTGGACAGCCTTAATCGCGAGCAGGCGCGCCACATTATTACGCTGGAAGATCCGATTGAGTTTGTGCATCACAGCCAGCGCTCGTTGATACAGCAGCGGGAAGTGGGAGCGCACACGGCGTCATTCCAGCACGGATTGAAAGCGGCGCTGCGTGAAGACCCGGATGTGATTCTTTTGGGTGAGCTACGTGACAGCGAGACCATCCGGCTGGCGTTGACGGCGGCAGAGACCGGGCATCTGGTGTTGGCAACGCTGCACACGCGAGGTGCCACGCAAGCGGTGGATCGCCTGGTGGATGTATTTCCCGCCGAGGAGAAAAACCTGGTGCGCACCCAGCTGGCGGGCAGTTTGAAAGCGGTGCTGGCGCAGCGTTTAGTGCCTGCAAAAAACGGCGGGCGGATTGGATTGTTCGAAGTACTGGTGGCGACGCCTGCGGTGGTGAATCTGATTCGCGAGGGCAAGATGCATCAACTGCCAGGCGTGCTGCAAACCGGGGCTCAGGCAGGCATGCAGACGTTCGCGCAGAGCGAGCAGGCGCGGCAAACGGCGGGAATGATTTGAGTGCTTGTGAGTCGTGATGAATGGCAAGACCACATTACCCGAGCGAGTCACAACCTCGTCTGGTGCATCAATCTGTCAGGTGCGCACTGAAGCGCACCTGAATTCATTCAGTGCGTATCGAACCAGTCTTCCAGAATGATCACCGCCGACTGCGAATCGACCTGGCCCTTCTGCAGTGCACGAAAGCCACCGCGTTCGAACAGATCGGCACGCGCTTCTACGGTGCTCAGACGCTCATCCTGCATCTCAACGCGCACGCCAAAACGGCCATGCAGGCGGTTAGCGAATTTGCGGGCACGTTCAGTTAATGGCTGCTCGGTGCCATCCATATTCAACGGCAAACCCACCACCACATAATCAGGCTGCCACTCTTTCAGCAGCTTCCCAATCAGGTTCCAGTCAGGGATGCCGTCTTGTGCTTTGAGCGCAGACAAAGCACGTGCGGTACCAGTCAGCTGCTGGCCGACCGCAACGCCGATGCTTTTGGTGCCGAAATCGAAGCCCAGCAAAGTTTCACTGGCCATCATGCGTGCCCTGCATCGCTGGTCATATTATGAATATCGATGCCCATGCTGCGTGCAGCTTCGCGCCAGCGCTCGGCTATTGGCGTCTGGAACAGAATGTTGCTGTTGGCGGGTGTGGTCAGCCAGGCATTTTCCAGCAGCTCGTTCTCCAGCTGATCTTTCTCCCAGGCGCAATACCCTAACGCCACCAGCACGTTATCAGGCTGCTCCGAGGTGCCGATCGCTTCCAGCACATCCCGTGAAGTGGTGATCACGGTATTGTCAGAAATACGGATGCTGGAAGAGTAAATTTTCTGGGCAGAGTGCAGGATAAAGCCGCGATCTTCCGCCAGCGGGCCACCGGCGAACACCGGTTTGTCCAGCTTGATGGCAGGGTCACGTTCTGATGGGCTGATTTTAAGTTTCTTCAGGATGCCTTCGACCGTCAGGTTTTCCATCGGTTTGTTTACGATCAAACCCATGGCGCCATCTTCATTGTGCTCGCAGATATACACCACCGAGCGTTTGAAAAGCGGGTCCTGCAGCGACGGCATCGCAATCAAAAAATGATGCTGTAAATTCATTCTCACTCGTATACCAAAAATAACCGGCGTGACCGCAGCCACGTCGGTTTTGGGTTCTCACGGCGCTTACACGCCGTTGACATCAGCCCAGGCGTTTCTCGATGGCATCCATGAGCATGCCGGTGATCGAGATCGGGAATGCAGCCTCGATTTCACGCACGCAGGTTGGGCTGGTTACGTTAACTTCGGTGAGTTTATCACCAATGATGTCCAGACCGACAAAAATCAGCCCTTTGGCTTTCAGCGTTGGGCCAACGCGGCGGGCAATTTCCCAGTCGCTGTCGCTCAGTGGACGTGCTTCGCCGCGGCCACCTGCAGCCAGGTTACCACGGGTTTCGCCGCCCTGTGGGATACGCGCCAGGCAGTAAGGCACCGGCTCGCCATCCACCACCAGCACGCGCTTATCGCCGTCTTTGATCGCCGGCAGATAGTTTTGCGCCATGCAGAAGTTCTGGCCGTGATTGGTTAGCGTTTCGGTGATGACGCCAAAGTTCGGGTCGTCCTGCTTCACGCGGAAGATGGATGCGCCGCCCATGCCGTCCAGCGGTTTCAGGATCACATCACCGTGCTCCTGCCAGAACGCACGCAGTTGCTCTTTATTACGTGTGACCAGCGTGTCTGGCGTCAGGTCGGCGAACCAGGCGGTGTACAGCTTCTCGTTGCAGTCGCGCAGGCTCTGCGGTTTGTTGACGATCAGCGTACCTTGCTCTTCCGCGCGTTCCAGCAGATAGGTGGCATAGATGAATTCGGTATCGAATGGCGGATCTTTACGCATCAGCACCACGTTGAGATCGGCCAGCGGAATCACCTGCTCACTGCCAAAGTTGTACCATTTGTCGTAGTTCTGCTCCACGCTCAGCAGGCGCGTGCGGGCGTAGGTGACGCCACCGCGCAGGGAGAGATCGCCCATCTCCATGTAATGAATTTCGTAACCACGGCGCTGTGCTTCCAGCAACATGGCGAAGCTGGTGTCTTTTTTAATGTTGATGGACGAAATTGGGTCCATAACGATGCCAAGCTTAATCATTATTCTCTCCTCAAAGGGGGAATTTATTGCCCCGTTCCGTGACAGCGCTGCGGCTTTTCACGTGCGTAGTTTTTAAAACCCTAAAAGTATCCCTTAACCCAGGTCACCAAACCTCACCTGAAGTGCCGTAATGGCCGTCAGTGCAGTAGTTTCTGTGCGTAGTACGCGTGGGCCCAACAAAATATCGGTGAAACCCTGCTGCGCGGTCATGGCAATTTCATCTGCGGACAAGCCGCCTTCCGGACCAATCAGCAGGCGAACACGTTCAACCGGCTGCGGCAGGGTATTAATACTGTGGCTGGCACGCGGATGCAGATTGAGCTTTAAACCGCTTTCCTGCTCGGCACACCAGGCTTCCAGCGTCATCGCTTCACGGATTTCCGGCACACGATTACGGCCGCACTGTTCACAGGCGGCAATCGCAATTTTTTGCCATTGCTGAATCTTCTTCGCCAGTCGTTCAGCATCCAGCTTTACGCCGCAGCGCTCCGAAAACAAGGGTGTAATCACGTTCACGCCGAGTTCGATCGATTTCTGGATGGTGAATTCCATCTTTTCGCCGCGCGACATCACCTGCCCAAGATGGAGATGGAGCGGTGATTCACGGTCATCAGACTGACTGGCAAGGACCCTTACTTTTACACGCTTTTTATCAGCCTGGGTGATTTCGGCGTTAAAAGTCAGATTACTGCCATCAAACAGCTCAATTTGTTGACCGGCGGTCATGCGCAGCACGCGCCCGACGTGGTTAGCGGCATCTTCTTCGAGGAAGACTTCACTGTTAACTTCAAGAGATTCGGGATGATAAATGCGAGGTATGCGCATGCGGTTCCTGCCAGCGTTATGCCGTGTCATCGGACACGGCCCAATCGGAAAAAAGCTAGTGTAGGGTAGCGCTTTTAGCGCTGGCAAGCCTGTTGTACATAGGGATTGTGATTTCCCTGTACCTGAGCGATGCGGTTATCGCGTTCACACTCCCACTGGCTCACCGGATATTGCTTGTTCCAGGCGGTAAACAGCTGGGTTTGCTGACGCGAAAGACGCAGCTGATACTGGTCTCGCATATAGAAGTAGGTGCGGGCAATGGCGCCGCGTGCACGCTCGGGTGGCTGGGCCAGCTTCTGCTTGAAATCGACTTTCATTGAGCACTGACCATATTGTGCGTCGCCGCCGTTCCACTGGCTGTACTGGAAGTTGTTGCGGTCGCCATTCACTTCACCAATCGCCGGTTGCAGGTTGTGCAGGTCGCTTTCAATGCGGCGGTAGTCGGCATCTTTACTGCAGTTTTTGCGTCCGCCGTTTTGCCAGCACTGGCGCTGGTGGCCGAACTCCCATGCGGGCATCACATGTTCCCACTCAATACGCTCTGCGCGATTGGCATTTTTACGCACGTTGTAGCCACAGCTACTGAGGTCAGGCACGCCTTTTTTGCCGTGCCAGCTGATTTTGCAGCCGCAGTAAAATTCGGCGGGCGCATCGGCATTGATCTGTGCGGCGACCACTTTGGCCTGCTGGAAGTTGTTCTGATTATAGTGAGTGATACTGAGGCTGAACGCGCTAATGGGTGCAACTAATAAGGAGAGTAACAACAGCGTTTTGCGAGACATATTCCAAAATTAACCTGGTGCGTAAAAAGGCGGCAGGGTAACAGAATGGAGCAGGGTGGGATATCAGATAAATGGATTAAGCTGCTGAAAATTCACCGGGTTGCAGCAACGTGCCACATTGCACACAACGATATTCACTCTCGCCGCGCAGCACACGATTGTGACGGCGCACGGTGAGCTGATGCTGCTGGCAGCGGCAGCGATATGGGAAGGTGTTGCTGCGCACCGAAGCGATTTCGAACTGATGGGTGCGACGTGCCGGAACGCCGAGCACGCTCTCCATCATCCATTTCCACTCTTTGCCGTGCGGCGGCACGCGGCCAAAGGTTTTCCAAACCAGCAGATGCGCCAGCTCATGCGGCACGACTTCATCCACAAATGCCTGCTGATTTTCCAGCAGCAGCACCGGGTTAATACGAATCTCCCATTTTTCCAGCCAAGCGGTACCGGCAGCCGTGCCACGCTGCTGATACACCAGCTTTGGCTCGTCATACTGACGCTCCAGCTTTTCATTGGCGAGCTGCAAATGCTGACGCAACGAGCGCATCACGGCTTGTTGCAGGGCGATGGGAAGACGAGGTGTTTTCATGGACGGCAGCATAAGATCTTGGGAACGGCGAATCAATTTATTGCGCACAAAAAAAGGGCCGCCAATCGGCAGCCCCTGTATCGCTTATCGACCTTACTGCTGGCCGATATCGCGCAATTTTTTGCCTTTCATCAGGTTGCGCTCGATGTGCTCCAGCGAGACGCTTTTGGTCTCCGGAATCAGCATAACAGTCAACAGGATAAAGAACACGTTCAGACCTGCATACACCCAGAAGGTCGGCGCATTGCCCAGCGTATTCAGCATAGTCAGGAAGGTGGCACCGACAATCATGTTCGCAATCCAGTTGGTTGCGGTAGACACGGTGATACCAAAATCGCGGCCTTTCAGCGGCTGAATCTCTGAACAAAGTACCCAGATCAGCGGACCGGCAGACATTGCGAAACCAACAATAAACATCAGCAGCATGCCGACGGCGAAGTACTGCGCCGAAGCAGAGTTGATGCCGATGTGCAGCATGGTACCAAGGATACCCATACCGGCTGCCATCACGATGAAGCCCAGCACCAGCGTAGGTTTACGGCCCCAGCGATCCACCAGACCGATAGCGATAAAGGTCGCCAGTACGTTCACCAGACCGACAATCACCGTGCCCCACATCTGCTGAGTGGTGTTGGCGAAACCGGCAATCTCAAAGATTTTTGGCGCGTAATACATGATGACGTTCATACCGGTGAACTGCTGCATCACCTGCAACAGTACGCCGAGGTAAACCGCACGACGGAAGTTACTGTTGCTCTGGAACAACTGCCAGCCAGACTGCTTGATCTTCAGGCTTTCACGAATCTCATCCAGTTCACGTTTAGCTTGTTCGCTGGTATCACGCAGGCGAGCCAGCACGCGTTCTGCACTGCGGAAATCGCCTTTCGCTGCCAGCCAGCGCGGGCTGTTTGGCAGGAAGAACACGCCCACCAGCAGCAGCACTGCCGGGATGGTGATGATGCCCAGCATCCAGCGCCATGCGCCTGCATCACTGAACGCGGTATCCGACAGATACGCGCCCAGGATGCCGATAGTGATCATCAGCTGATACAGAGAAATCATGCTGCCACGAATCTTTTCCGGTGCGATTTCAGAAAGATACAGAGGAGCCGTGTAAGACGCGACACCCACGGCCAGACCGAGCACCACACGTGCCGCAATCAGCATGTCCGGGCTAACCGCCATGGCTGACCACAATGAACCGATAACGAACAGAATCGCACCCGCCATCAGGCTCTTTTTACGGCCGAGTTTTGAAGACATCCAGCCGCTACCGATAGCACCGACAGCCGCACCGAACATCATGGAGCTGACAATCCACTCTTGCTGATGGGCAGTCACGTTAAAATCTTTTGCGATGAAGGGCAGGGCACCAGCGATAACGCCGATATCCAGACCAAACAGCAGGCCGGCCAGAGCCGCTAAAAAGCAGACAAACAAGGTCATCATCTTGTTCGATGTTCTGCTCTTATGAGTATTACCAGGCATAATGCCTCCGAAGTTTATCTATCGTTGTTTTTATCAATGTTATGAAACCTGCCGGCAGAAAAAAGTGAGGGCGATCACATCAGTGTAATCGGTTACACACGCTGAAACCCTGCAATCCAGCATTTTCCGCCTGAAATAGTTACGTAACCAGTAAGGTATAGCACCCTTTAAGTTTCTGACATCTCTCTAAATACCGGCTATCAGACGACGCTGAAAATAACGCATTTTCATACGAATAACTACGCTGAAAATTCTCTAAATTACAGATTACAAAAGGATTTCAAAATGTAATCGTTAACACTTTGTTGTAAACATAGAAAATGAAGTGTAGACGGCGGGAAAAAACGTGCTGGTCAAAGAATTTGTGAGAGATTAGATGGCTGGAATGACTTTCCACATGAGAGGGTCTGGAAAACCCAGTTCAGAGTAGAAGAGTCGACAGCATGGGTAAAAAAAGAAAAAATGCCAGTCAGATTTAACTGGCTGGCATTACGCAATAAGCGGCCCCAATGAAGTGAGCGGCGGGATTATCTAATTGAATAACTCAGGGAGTACGGGCCGGATTTGTTCTCAATACCGTAAATCTTACCGCTGTAATCAACATGTATCTTATCGCCATCGACCTCAACGGAGGATATTGTTCCACCCCCTGACAGGAATGGGAATTCTGCGTTTAGCTCCTTCACATCTGCGCCGCCGGTGTTATGAAAGTAATAACGGAAAACAGTTGGCACCGTTGCCCCACCATCATTGTTTTGCGTAGTGTAAAGCCATAATCCCGCACTGACTTGTCGCACACTCTGAAGTGAATTTTCCGTGCGGGGATCGGGTTGATGAGTAAACCAAACGAAAGCCAATAGCATAATAGTGATCAGCCAGTGGATAACATTAATAACCGTTCTGGTGCGCATAATTGATGCCCTCTCGAATAGCACGTTGGTCTTCAGGGTCATCACCATAAGGCGGCCCACCTCGCCAGTTTCCCCATTCAGGTCGTGAGGTTCCGGCACGGGACTGTGCCCATCCGGCCCCCATAAGTAAAATCTCAGCTAGAATACCCGCTGCAGTACCTGTCGCACCAAAGTTAAAGTTACCAAATGCGGCCCAGTACGGATCAAATTGTTTATAATCCCATGGCCCACGCCCACGCACCTTCTGGTAGAACCAGTAGTACGTTTGCGGCAACGCCATATTACATCCATAGCCGCGACTGCGAGCTTCTCTCATATTGTTATGTAAAATCTGAATTGCGCCGCTTGGGCCAATGCCAGGTGGTGATGCCATATCCAACTCCCTTTACAGTTTCCATGTGATTTGTATGGGATTATGAAACACATTGAAACAACTTAAAAGGTCGCCACGGGCTCAATTGCGAGTAGTTAAGGATTAGTTGAAAGAGAGACCCTGCACGTTCGAATAAGCATCACCGGGTTACATTTTAAATCGAAAAAATGACGTCTGGTCGATAGTTTGGATGATGAGGCTGCTGGGATGACAGCAACAAAAAAATGCCAGTCAGAATTAACTGACTGGCATTAAGCATGAAGCGGGTTCGCTAAACCGGGCTGGATTACAGGCCCGCTGCCTCGCGCAGTTGAGCAGCTTTATCAGTCTGCTCCCACGGGAAGTGTTCGCGACCAAAGTGACCGTAAGCGGCGGTCTCTTTGTAGATTGGCTTCAGCAGATCCATCATCTGAATCAGACCGTATGGACGCAGGTCGAAGAACTCGCGTACCAGCAGGGTCAGCTGTTCGGTAGAGACTTTCTCAGTACCGAAGGTTTCCACCATGATGGAAGTTGGCTCAGCCACACCAATCGCGTAAGAAACCTGGATTTCGCAACGGTCAGCCAGGCCAGCCGCTACGATGTTTTTCGCCACATAGCGTGCTGCGTAGGCAGCAGAGCGGTCAACTTTAGACGGGTCTTTACCAGAGAACGCTCCGCCACCGTGACGCGCCATGCCGCCGTAGGTATCAACGATAATTTTACGACCGGTCAGACCGCAGTCGCCCATTGGGCCGCCGATCACGAAGCGACCAGTTGGGTTGATGTGGTATTTGGTGCTGGCATTGACCCACTCAGCAGGCAGAACCGGCTTGATGATCTCTTCCATCACTGCTTCACGCAGGTCGGCTGTTGAAACTTCTTCAGCGTGCTGAGTCGACAGCACAACCGCATCGATGCCGACAATTTTGCCACCATCGTACTGGAAGGTGATCTGGCTTTTCGCATCCGGACGCAACCACGGCAGTGAACCGCTTTTACGCACTTCGGCCTGACGCTGAACCAGACGGTGCGCGTAGGTTACCGGAGCTGGCATCAGCACGTCGGTTTCGTTGGTGGCGTAGCCGAACATCAGGCCCTGGTCGCCCGCGCCCTGTTCCAGCGGATCGGTACGGTCAACACCCTGGTTGATGTCAGGAGACTGCTTGCCAATCGCGCTCAGTACGGCGCAAGAGTTCGCATCAAAGCCCATATCGGAATGGACATAGCCGATTTCACGGACGGTATTACGGGTGATCTCTTCGATATCAACCCAAGCGCTGGTGGTGATTTCACCGCCAACCAGCACCATACCGGTCTTAACGTAAGTTTCGCAGGCCACGCGTGCTTTAGGATCCTGTTCCAGGATCGCATCTAACACGGCATCGGAAATTTGGTCAGCGATTTTATCAGGATGTCCTTCTGATACGGACTCAGATGTAAATAGGTGTTTAGCCATTCTGTTCTTTACCTTACAAATGGTTTGAATTCGACTGCATAGCGTAAGTGGACCAGGCCGACTCGACGCCCCTTCAGGCAAAGCCGCGAGCAGTAGGGAGTGTTAACAGCGTGCGCCAACACCGCCTGGATGTTAATCAGTTTAGATGGACAACCATCTGGACGGCTATTCTAGGTCACTCAGTGAGCACTTTTCCAGTGCTTTTTCCGATTCCGCACGTTTACGCAAGCTGCCCACTGGAAGAAATTCCTGACACCTTCCACAGATCGTAGCTAAAGATTTTGCATTTTTCGCGGTCTGGCTGTATAAAACGCCGCTGCACAAAAAGGATGACGCCGTTATGCGTCGCGCCGTCAGAGCTGTTCTCTGACTTTCACCCAAGCCGTTTCTCGTTTGCTGCTGGCAGACGTTGGAGGTGATAAAAGTAATGAACCACATTTCTCTTCTTCCCGGTTCACTGCGCTCAATGGGCGCGCTGGCAATCCTTTCCCAATCCAGTTTTGTTCTTTTCTCTCGCCGAAGTTTTGTGCGTTGCGGTAATTATCCCGACACGAGCGCAGGCTAAGCTATTCCCACATTTCAGTTGCTGTGTTTCACTCGTCTTTGGCGGTGAAAAACGTTGGCTTTTGGCCCGTTTTTTACTCACTGCGGCGTGGTGTTTTACACTTAGAGTCAGCAACGTGCATGGTAACCCGATAAACGGAGCTCAGCAGGATGGGGAAATCTTTACCCGGACTCACAACAGCAAAACCCGGCAACGGTTTCATATTTCAACGGAAAATTGAGGTTCGCGATGTCTGACGACATGAAGAATATCAAGGGTTCGTCAGCTGGCGAACAGGGTGTACTCCGCTCCATGCAGGAGGTGGCGATGAACGATCAGGAAGCAAGCAGAATGCTGCGTACCTATAACATTGCCTGGTGGGGTAATAACTATTACGACGTCAACGAGCTGGGACACATCAGTGTGTGTCCGGATCCGGATCAGCCGGAAGTGCGCGTTGACCTGGCGAAGCTGGTGAAAGAGCGTGAAGCGGATGGCCAACGTCTGCCTGCGCTGTTCTGCTTCCCGCAGATTTTGCAGCATCGCCTGCGTTCGATTAACGCCGCCTTCAAACGCGCGCGTGAATCTTATGGCTATAAAGGTGACTACTTCCTGGTCTACCCGATCAAGGTTAACCAGCATAAGCGTGTCATCGAATCCCTGGTAAATTCTGGTGAGCCGCTGGGTCTGGAAGCCGGTTCGAAAGCCGAGCTGATGGCGGTGATCGCCCACGCCGGTAAAACCCGTTCGGTGATCGTCTGTAACGGCTATAAAGACCGTGAATACATCCGTCTGGCGCTGATTGGCGAGAAGCTGGGTCACAAGGTTTACCTGGTGATCGAGAAGATGACCGAAGTGCGCTTGGTACTGGAAGAGGCGGAGCGCCTGAACGTGATCCCACGTTTGGGTATCCGCGCGCGTCTGGCGTCGCAGGGCTCCGGCAAATGGCAGTCGAGCGGTGGCGAGAAGTCCAAATTCGGTCTGGCGGCATCCCAGGTGCTGCAGCTGGTGGACATTATGCGCAAGGCCGGTCGTCTCGATAGCCTGCAACTGCTGCACTTCCACCTCGGCTCGCAGATGTCCAACATTCGCGATATCGCCACCGGTGTACGTGAGTCGGCGCGCTTCTACGTTGAGCTGGCCAAACTGGGCGTGAACATCAAATGTTTCGATGTTGGTGGCGGTTTGGGCGTTGACTATGAAGGCACCCGTTCGCAGTCTGACTGCTCGGTAAACTACGGCCTGAACGAATACGCCAACAACGTGATTTGGGCGATTGGCGATGCCTGTGAAGAGAACGGTCTTGAGCATCCCACCGTCATCACCGAATCCGGTCGTGCGGTTACGGCGCACCATACTGTGCTGGTCTCCAACATCATTGGTGTTGAGCGCAATGAATTCAGTACGCCAGTGGCGCCGGATGCCGATTCACCGCGTCCTATTCAGAGCCTGTGGGATACCTGGCAGGAGATGCACGAGCCGAACGTTCGTCGTTCGTTGCGTGAATGGCTGCACGACAGCCAGATGGATTTGTTCGATATCCATACCGGCTACTCATCGGGCACTTACGATCTTGGCCAGCGTGCCTGGGCAGAGCAGCTCTATTTAAGCATCTGTCACTACATCCAGCAGCATCTGGACCCAAGCAACCGTGCGCACCGCCCGATCATTGATGAACTGCAGGAACGTATGGCGGATAAGATTTACGTCAACTTCTCGCTGTTCCAGTCAATGCCGGATGCGTGGGGTATCGATCAGCTGTTCCCGGTATTACCACTGGAAGGCCTGAACAAGATCCCACAACGTCGCGCCGTGCTGCTGGATATCACCTGTGACTCTGATGGCACCATCGATCACTACGTGGATGGTGACGGTATTGCCACCACCATGCCGATGCCTGAATACGATATTGATAACCCGCCGATGCTGGGCTTCTTTATGGTCGGTGCCTACCAGGAGATCCTCGGCAATATGCACAACCTGTTCGGTGATACCGAAGCGGTTGATGTATTCGCCTTCCCGGACGGCAGCGTAGAAGTGCAGTTGTCAGATGAAGGCGATACGGTGGCGGATATGCTGGAGTACGTGCAGTTGAATCCAAACGATTTAATGACACTCTTCCGCGATCAGGTTACTCAGCAAAAGGACATCGATGAAGAGCTGCGTGCGCAGTTCCTTGCCGAGTTTGAAAGCGGCTTGTACGGTTACACCTATCTTGAAGATGAGTAATCGTTAAAGCTTCCAATGGGCCCTGATCAGGGCCCATTTTATTTACCAGCCATTCTATTTTCTTATTTCCCCGTTTTTTATTTGAATTGTGATGAAGATCACTCTCAATAAATGTTAACCAGCCATTTATAACGCGTGCCTAAAATACGTGTTTTCTATCCCCTTCATTTTTATTCATAAAGCAAAAAATACGCTGTGCTTCAGGCCGTAATATCCCTGCATTAGTTACTGATTTTGTGAGGATTGGACAGGCAATCTGTTATGTTTTCTTATCGATGCATAATGAAAATTTAAACATTAAGGATTGAATAGTCTCCTTAAGAAACTATGTTTTTTGACGCCTTTTGGGATCATGCATTCCAGATCAAAAAAAATGAATTTTGCGATGTAATTATCTTTATCAGACAAATGTAGAAAAAATTATCCATTAAATTCAAATGATTCATTGTTTTTGAATCTGTCAAGATTGGCACTAACTTAAATTTTTCTAGGAATTATCTGATTATTTTGTGAAAGTAAAATAAATTTACTATGGAAATTGATAGATTTAAACGATTAAAGTGGGGTTAGGTCTTTACTGAAATCTATTTTGCAAACTGTAAGCTGTACGTTAGGCTTCAGTTAACGTGTTAAGTTTTATCGATGTTTCCCTTACATCTCACATGAGCAATCCTGACAGTTCAGGAGTATCAGTAAGTTGCGGAAGGGACCGTGAAATGAGCAATCAACCTGAATACATTTTCTTGCTGGAACCCGTTCACGGTAAAGCCGGCGAGTTGATTGCATGGGAATTGTTAACCCGATTCTCAGATGATGCAGATATTAATAATAAACGTAACCCATGCAGGGATGAAGGGTTCTTCAGTCGGCTTCATGCTGACGAGAAATGGCAGTTATTCCTCCACCAGATCGGAAAACTTATTCAGCTATACCAACAAGGGTTTGATCAGATAGTCAGTGTAAATGTGGATAGAGATATCGTCGCCGGTATTTTTGAAGATGATGAAATACAACAAAAACTGGCGAAATTGACGTTGCTGCGTTTAGAGATATCCGCCTTCTTTACCGCGCGATTTAACAGCGCAGACCTGATGATATTAAAAGGCGTCGCGAAAGTGACGCCCGCCCCTTTATGGCTTGATGACTTTGGTCCGGGTTATTCCAACCTGACCATGCTCGATAGCGGAATATTTGAAATCGTCAAGATTGACAAGAAGTTTTTTTGGCAATTTGGCGACGGTCACATTTTTGACACGCTGCTTAGCCACCTCAACCAATTATGCAACGGCGTGATTGTTGAAGGTGTTGAAAGCCAATCTCACCTCGATTTGCTGGCGCATAAAGCGATCTATGGTATGCAGGGCTATCACTGGCAGAGTGTCTATCTAAATGATTTTATTAAGCAATCCTGAGTTGGTTCGGGTTCGGCCACTACAATCGGGGGCAAAAAATGTCTAAAAATGGGTTCGTTGCATTCAATTTGATTTGTGCTCGCCCAATGGAAATTAAAGGCATTTCCCCCTTTGTTGCGCTGAAAAATAAACCCGGACCGTTTTCAGGATGGAGGCTTAACACGACTCAGCGCGATTTCATCATGAGTTTGTATGAGATCGACCAAGAGAAGAAGTGAATAGTCATCAGGATTATTCGCCATTGAAGCCGGTATCTAAAGATGCCGGGCGTTTTTATGGAATTTAATAACTGCGCGGGATTTCGATAACATGAATAATATCTCTATCACTCCTAAAGGTGGGACCGTCGCCTCTGAAGTTAGCGGCTCACAAGTCAATTTAACCGCGCCAAGTGTGGTTAAACTTCACCTTAATCAATCAGATATTAAGTCTTTCACACGCAATGGTAATGATTTAGTTGTCACCACAAAGTCTGGTGAAGTTGTTGTTATTCATAATTTTTACACCGCAGCAGGCGACAGTGATCTGGTGCTGCAGGACGACAAAGGTGCGCTGTGGTGGGTCGAAGATCCGGGCACTGATGGATTCCAGTACGTCAATATCGACAGTACCGAAGGGCTGTTAGCCGAGAACACCACCAATGACGGCACGATTGCAGCCTTCGGTATCGGTGGTGCGGCACTGGCGGGCTTGGGTGCGATGTTCGCTGGTTCGTCGGGCGGTGGCGGCGGTAATGCAGCGGTCGGCGATGGAAATACCGGCGGCGGCGACAATGGCGGCGGGAATAACGGCGGCGGCAACAACGGTGGGGGCAATAACGGCGGTGGTAACAATGGTGGTGGGGATACCACACCTCCAGCCGCAGTCACTAACCTGGTGGTCAGTGATAACGTCGGCCCCTATCAGGGCGCGATCACCACAGGTGCAGTCACCGATGACAACACACCAACCTTAAGTGGCAACGGCGAAGTCGGGGCCATTATTCGCGTTTATGACGGCACAACGCTGCTGGGCTCCACCGTGGTGGGTGCCAATGGCACATGGTCCTTCACCTCACCAGCGCTGGCGGACGGTTCGCATAGCCTGACCGTCACCGCGACCGATGCAGCTGGAAACACCAGCGCAGCCAGCGATCCGATTACTTTCACCGTTGACACTACTGCGCCAGAAGCGGTTACCGACTTGACCGTAGATAACAACGCTGGCTCAGTGGTGGTGCCAATCTCCAATGGTGGATCCACCAATGACACCACGCCACTGCTAAGCGGCAGAGGAGAGGTGGGAAGTATTATTACCATTCGTGATGGTGATACCGTTCTTGGCAGCGTCACCGTGGGCAGTAACGGCAGCTGGAGTTTCACCAGCCCGGTATTAGGTCAGGGTAGCCATACCATAAGCATTACCTCGACCGATGCGGCAGGTAACACCAGCCCGGCGACAACCATCACCTTCACCGTGGATACGCAAGCACCGGCCAGTGCCACGGGGCTGGCCTTAAGCGGGGATGCTGACGGCACTGCCACACCGGTGACCAGCGGCGGAACGACTGATGACAGCACACCAACCCTGAGCGGAAATGGTGAAGTAGGTGCGGTGATCAGTGTTTATGACAACAACACCCTGATTGGCACGGCGGTGGTCGGCAGCAATGGTACCTGGAGCTTCACCACGCCAGCCCTCAGCAACGGTGCGCACAGTCTGACCGTGACGCAGACCGATGCAGCCGGCAACGTCAGTTCCGTCTCAGATGCGTTTGATTTTAATGTGCAGGCTGGGCTGCCTCCAGCCACCACCTCACTGGAAATTACCGACGACTCCGGCAGCACTCTGGTTCAGCTGACTAACGGATCCAGCACTCATGACACTACGCCAACCCTGAGCGGCCTTGCCTTTGCTGGTGCAGTCATCACCTTGTACAACGGCACGACAGAAATTGGCAGTGTGGTGGCGGGCGCGGATGGACAGTGGAGCTTCACGCCAGCTGCGCTGGCGGATGGCACCTATAACTTCCACGCCTCCGTCACGGATACCGATGGCACCGTGACACAAACGCCAACCATCGTCATCACCATTGATACGGTGGTGCCGGATGCGGCGTCTGGCTTACAACTCAGTGACAACGATAACGGCACCGTTCAGCCGATTGCCTCTGGCGGTGCGACTAACACCACTCACCCAGTGCTCAGCGGAACAGCGGAACCAGGCAGCACGGTGACCGTTCGTGATGGTGATACCGTGCTGGGTACGGCGACGGTGGGCAGTAACGGCAGCTGGAGTTTCACTTCTCCAACGCTGTCCGAAGGAAGTCATAGCCTGACCACCACCGTTACTGATCCTGCCGGCAATATCAGTGCGGCTTCTGATCCTATCACCTTCACCGTGGACACACAGGCCCCTGCGGGTGCCAGCGATCTGGTGGTCAGCGATAACGTTGGCACCGTCACCGGCCCGTTGACAGCCGGATCCACCACTGACGACAGTACGCCAACCCTGAGCGGTAAAGCTGAAGCCAATGGCATCGTTAAGGTTTATGACGGTACCACGCTGCTGGGCAGTGTGGCTGCAGACAGTGCGGGCAACTGGAGCTTCACCACCCCAGCACTGAGTAATGGTGCACATACGCTGAGCGTGACGGTAACGGATGCTGCAGGCAACGTTAGTCCGGCAACCACCGGCTTTGGCTTGACGGTGAATGCGGGTGTGCCGCCAACCACCAGTACGCTGCAGGTGACCGACGATAGCGGCAGTACGCTGAAAGTTCTGCCTGATGGCTCAAGCACGCATGATAAAACACCGGTTCTGAGTGGCCTGGCGGCAGCCGGGGACATTATTACGCTGTACAACGGCACCACTTTGCTGGGCAGCACCACGGCAGGTTCCGACGGTCAGTGGAGCTTCACTCCCTCTACGTTGGCGGATGGTTCTTACTCCTTCCATGCCGTTGCCACTGACAGCACCGGCAATCCAACCAACTCTGTCACCATCAATATTACGATTGATAGCGTTGCGCCAGCGGCGGCAGGCGATCTGCAGCTGAGCAATAACAACGGCAGTACCGTTACGCCAATCGCGGCAGGCGGCACCACCAGTGATAACACCCCAGTACTGAGCGGCACGGCTGAACCTGGCAGCACCGTCACTGTGCGTGATGGCGACAATGTGTTGGGTACGGCAACCGTTGGCAGCGATGGTAACTGGAGCTTTACCTCGCCGGCACTCGGTGAAGGCAACCACAGCCTGACCACCACGGTGACCGATGCCGCGGGCAATACGGGCCCGGCATCTTCTCCGATTGCTGTGACCGTGGACACCACGCCACCTGCCGCAGTGAGTGGCCTCGTGGTCACCGATAACGTGGGTGATTCTCAGGGTGCACTGACTTCAGGGGCGATCACTGACGATAACACACCAACGCTGAGCGGCACCGGTGAGCCGAATGCGCTGCTGAGTATCTATGATGGCACCACACTGCTGGGTAACACCACCGTTGGCGTTGATGGCACATGGACCTTTACCACTCCGGCTCTGAGCGACGGCTCTCATAGTTTCACCATCACCGCCACAGATTCCGCAGGCAATGTCGGTCCTGCCAGCCCTCCGTTTATTGTTGATATCGAAGCAGATTTGCCTACAGCCAGTGATTCTCTGGAAGTGATCGATGATAACGGCAATACCGTTGAGCAACTGGTCGATGGATCCAGCACCAACGATCCTACGCCAGTGCTGATTGGTTCAGCCAGCCCAGGCAACATCATCACGTTGTATGACGGTGACCAAATTGTTGGCAGTACTACTGCCGGCGCAAACGGACAATGGTCGTTCAGAATGGGCACCCTGAGTGATGGCCCGCATGCGATTCATGGCACTATCACTGACGCAGCAGGGAACATCACTGATACGGTCACCATCAATATCACCGTGGATACGGTGGCACCTGATGCGGTGAGCGGCCTGCAGATCAATAACGATGCAGGCAGCACGTCAGTGCCTATTATCAATGGCAGCCTCACCAATGATGCAACGCCAGTCCTGAGCGGCAGCGCCGAAGCGGGTAGTGTGGTGACCATTCGTGATGGCAACACCGTACTGGGTACTGTGACTGTAGGTAGCACCGGTAACTGGAGCTTCACCACGCCTGCACTGGGTGATGGTAGCCACAGCCTGACGGCTACCGCCACCGATGCGGCAGGTAACAGCAGCCCGGCTACCACACCAGTGACATTCACCGTCGATACCACGGCTCCAGCGGTGGTCGGCGGCCTGGTGGTCACTGATGATGCAGGCACCAGCACCGGTGCGCTGACTTCCGGTGCGACCACCGATGACAGCACACCAACCCTGAGCGGCACCGCAGAAGTGGGCAGCATCGTTAAGGTTTACGATGGCACCACGCTGCTGGGATCGGCATCGGTGGGCACGGATGGCAACTGGAGCTTCACGCCAGCTTCGCCACTGACCAACGGCCAGCATAATCTCACCACTACGGTCACCGATGCCGCAGGTAACGTGAGCCCGGCATCACCGGCCTTTACCGTGAATATTGACGCAGGCGTGCCGACCACCAATGAACTCATTGTGGTAGCGGATGACAGCGGCAGCACTATCGTGCAGTTGACGGATAACTCCAGTACTCATGACAGCACGCCTGTGCTGAGTGGTCTGGCTGGCGCGGGTGATCTGATCACCATCTACAACGGCACCACCGTACTTGGCAGCGTCACGGCGGGCAGTAACGGGCAGTGGAACTTTACGCCAGCCGCGTTAACGGATGGCACCTATGCATTCCATGCCACCGCCACCAATCCAACCACCGGTGTGATCACCGATACCCCAACTATCAATGTCACCATTGATACCGTAGCACCTGCGGCACCAACGGGCGTTGGGCTGACCAATGAAGATGGCGATCCGATTCCATCGGGCAGCAGCACTAACACCACAACGCCGACTCTGGAAGGTAACGGTGAGCCTGGTGGTACTGTCACCATTACAGATGGCACCACCGTCATCGGGACGACAACAGTCGGCGGCGATGGCACCTGGACTTACACCACACCACCGCTGAGTGATGGCAACCACAGCCTGACGACCACAGTGACGGATCCGGCGGGTAACACCGGCCCGGCTTCAACGCCTGTGACCGTGACTGTGGATACGCAACCTCCAGCCGCGGCGGGCAACGTCCAGCTTAGCAATGATGGCGGCACACCAATCGCCTCTGGCGACAGCACCAACGACAGCACGCCAACCCTGAACGGCACCGCCGAACCAGGCAGTACGGTGACCGTTTCTGATGGCGGTACGGTACTGGGCACCACCACTACCGGCAGCGATGGCACCTGGAGCTATACCCCAACTACGCCGCTGGGTGATGGCAGCCATAGCCTGACCACCACAGTGACTGACCCGGCAGGCAACACCGGACCGGCCAGTTCACCTGTCACCGTGACGGTTGATACCACACCACCTGCAGCAGCAACGGGTGTGCAACTGAGCAATGACTCCAGCGGCACGGCAGTACCGATCACTGGCGGCACCACCAATGACACCACCCCGGTATTAACGGGTCGTGCAGAACCTGGCAGCACTGTCACGGTCTCTGACAATGGCAACGTCATTGGTACCACGACGGTCGGTAACGACGGTAACTGGAGCTTTACCCCATCTGCCCCGTTGGGTGATGGCAGCCACAGCCTGACCACCACCGTGACGGATAACGCGGGGAATACTGGTGATGCCACTGCGCCAATTACCGTAACAGTGGATACCACTATCCCAACTGCGCCGGGTAATGTGGCGCTAAGCAATGATGAGAGCGGCACTTCTATGCCGATTACCTCCGGCACGGCAACGAATGATGCCACTCCAGTTCTGAGCGGCTCCGCTGCGACAGGTAGCACTATCACCGTCTCTGATGGCGGCACAGTGCTGGGCACAGTGGTTGTCGGCGCGGGCGGCACCTGGAGTTTCACCCCAACCGATCCATTGGGTGAGGGCAACCACAGCATTACCGCAACTACCACCAGTCCAGCCGGTAACACCAGTGGTCCATCTACGCCGATTGTGATCACCGTAGATACCACACCACCGGCGATGGCTACGGGTCTGCAACTGAGCAACGACACTAGCGGTACCTCTGTGCCAATCACAGCGGGCGGCACCACGAACGACACCACGCCAGTGTTGAGCGGTAACGCAGAACCGGGCAGCACAGTCACCGTCTTTGATGGCGGCACTGAGTTGGGCACGGCAACGGTGGGTAGCAACGGTAGCTGGAGCTTCACCCCAACCACTCCGCTGGATTCAGGACCGCACTCACTTACCACCACGGTGACCGATCCGGCTGGAAACGTAGGTCAGGCCACTACGCCAATTATCGTGACGGTGGATACCACCCAACCTGCGGTAGCGGGCGATCTGGTACTGAGTAATGACAATAGCGGTACGCCAGTGCCTATCACCAATGGTGCGACTAATGACACCACGCCGGTATTAACCGGTACGGCGGATGCTGGCAGTATCGTTACCGTGCGAGATGGTGACACCTTACTGGGCTCTGTTCAGGTCGGTGGAGATGGCACCTGGAGCTTCACCACGCCAGCGCTGAGTCAGGGAAATCACAGCCTGACCACCACGGTTACCAGCCCAATTGGTAACGTCAGTGATGCTTCAACGCCAATCGTAGTCAATGTGGATACTCAGGCTCCGGCCTCAGCGGGCGGTCTGCAGTTCACCACTGACGATGGCACACCAATCGCCACCGGCGGTTCAACCAGCGATACTACACCAACCCTGAGCGGAACGGCTGAGGTAGGCAGTACAGTTACCATATCTGAAGGCACCATCGTGCTTGGCAGCGTGGTGGTAGGCAGCGGGGGTACCTGGAGCTTTACACCGACAACGCCGCTGGATGAAGGCAGTCACAGTCTAACCACTGTGGTTACTGACCCGGCAGGCAACAGCAGTGCGCCAACCTCTGAAGTGATTGTCATTGTCGATAGCACCTCTCCGGGTGAAGTCGGCAACCTACAGCTCAGCGATGACTCAACGGGTGTGGCGGTGCCTATTACCGCAGGCAGTGCCACTAACGACGCAACGCCAGTACTCAGCGGCACCGCAGAGGCGGGCAGTATTGTCACCGTGAGTGATAACGGTAGCGTATTAGGCACAGCTATAGTTGGCAGTGATGGTAACTGGAGCTTCACGCCGACAACGGCGTTAGGTGATGGCCCACACAGCCTGACCACCATCGTCACCGATGCAACCGGCAACGCCGGTCCTGCATCGCCAGCGTTTGAGTTCAGCGTGGATACCGTTGCACCAGAGTCTGCCAATGCGGTGGTGCTGAATAATAACAATGGCAATACCGACATACCGATCACCAACAATGGTGCCACCAATGACACCACGCCAGTACTGAGCGGTACGGCAGAAGAGGGCGCCATCATCACCGTGCGTGATGGTGATACCGTGCTCGGCAGTGTGCAGGTCGCTGATGGTGGCACATGGAGCTTCACTTCACCTGCGCTTAGTCAGGGTTCGCACAGCCTCACCGCAACCGTGACGGATGCAGCAGGCAATAGCAGTGCACCTTCTACGGCGATCACTTTTAGCGTCGATACTCAGGCACCAAATACCGCAGGTGCCGTGCAGCTGAGTAATGACACCAGCGGCACGGCTGTACCAATCACCGCTGGCAGTGTCACCAATGACAACACGCCAGTCCTGAGCGGTACGGCGGAAGTGGGCACGACGGTCACCATCCTGGATGGCAGTAATGTGCTGGGCACTGTGGTAGTAGGAACCGGCGGCACCTGGACCTTCACGCCTACATTGGCATTGGGTGAGGGGACGCACAGCATCACCACGACCGTTACCGATGCCGCTGGCAACGTCAGTGCGCCATCGGCGGCAATTGGCTTTACCGTGGACAGCACACCACCAGCGACACCGGTGGTGACCAGCCTCAGCAACAACAACGGCGGTACTGCCGTGGTGTTCACTGCGGGCAGCACCACCAATGACTCAACGCCTGTTATTCGCGGAACCGGCGAAGTGGGCGCTACCGTGACCATTCGTGATGGCAGTACGATTCTGGGTACGGCGATTGTCGGCACCAACGGCATCTGGCGCTTCGAGCCGACGACGGCGTTGGGCCAGGGCAGTCACACCCTGACTGCTACCGCAACGGATACCGCAGGCAACAGCAGTGCGCCTTCTGCGGGCATCACTTTCAGCGTGGATACCATCGCGCCTAACGCCATTAATGATTTGGTGGCGAAGGATGACAGCGGCAATACGCTGACGGGTGTAACCAACGACAGCACGCCAGCGCTGAGCGGTACGGCGGAAGCGGGCAGCATCATCAAAATTTATGATGGCTCAACCCTGATCGGTTCGACTCAGGCGGGCACTGGCGGTACCTGGAACTTCACTACTCAAACCCTGACCGATGGCGCTCACACGCTGACGGCCACGGCTACCGATGCCGCAGGCAACGTCAGTGCTGCGGGTAATGCGGTGACAGTGACGGTGGACACCTCGGTGCCGACAACGCCAGACTTCGTGGTCACCAACAACGATGCCTTGCCAACGGAGTCGGTGGCAAACAACGGTTACACCAACGACAACACGCCAGTGTTGAGCGGGACCGCGACGGCTAATAGCCTGGTGACCATTTATGATGGCAACACGGCAATTGGTAGCGTCACCACTAATGCGCAAGGCGTGTGGAGTTTCACGACGGAGACGCTGGATGATGGTGCGCATACACTGACCATTACGGTCACTGATACAGCAGGCAACGTTAGCCCGGCCTCTAACGTGTTCACGGTCAATGTTGATACTGAAATCCCTGATGTGGCGCAAGGCGTGACCGTCAACAACAACGAAGGCAGCACGCTGGTGCCTATTGTCGCTGATGGCTTTACCAACGACACTACGCCACAACTGACCGGCAGTGCCGAAGCGGGCAGTATCGTCAGAATTTATGACGGTGCTGGCGAAATCGGCTCGGTGCTGGTAGGCAGCAGTGGTAACTGGAGTTTCACCACCGCTACGCTGGATCAGGGTGAACACAATCTGAGTGTCACGGTGACGGATGCGGCAGGTAATACTAGTGCCAATTCCCCAACTCTGACCTTCACGGTAGACAGTGAAGTACCGGATGCAGCGGAAGGCCTGACGCTCGCCAATAACAACAGCGGCACAGAAGTGCCTGTCACGAGCGGCAGCACCACCAATGACAGTACACCAGTACTGCGCGGTACGGCGGAAGCCAACAGCACCATTATTATCTCTGATGGAAATACCGTTCTCGGTACGGTTATCGCGGATGGCAGTGGTGACTGGAGTTACTCACCAACTCTGACAGATGGCACCCATAATCTGAGCGTGGTGGTGCAGGATGCGGCCGGCAATACCAGCGCGATCAGCGACGTTGTGACCGTCACCATTGATACCGTGGCTCCGCCATCGGTCACCAACTTGGTGCTGACCAACAACATTGATGGTGCGATTAACATTCCAAACGGCGGCCTGACCAACGACAACACACCAGTACTGAGCGGTAACGGTGAGGTGGGCAGCATTATCACTATCTCCGATGCCAGTGGGATATTGGGATCCACAACCGTTATTACGGGGGGCACATGGAGCTTTACACCACCAACGGCGCTTGCGGATGGCTCTCATACCTTCAGCGTAACTGCCTCGGATACTGCAGGAAACGTGAGCGGTACCAGCACCATTAGTGCGGTGATTGATGCCACACCGCCTGCGGCACCGAGTGCGATTACGGCCAGCAATGACGACGGTACTACGCCAGTAGCAATTACCAGTGGAAGCACTACCAACGACAGCACGCCGTTCCTGAGCGGTAGCGGTGAAGCGGGTAGCATCATCCGGATCTTTGATGGTACTAACGAGTTGGGCAGTACGGCAGTGGGCATTAATGGCCAGTGGAGCTTTAGTGTGCCAGCGCTGGATGACGGTGCTTATACGCTGCGTGTGACGGCAACGGATGCGGCAGGTAACACCAGCCAGGCCGCAAACACCGTTGACTTCACCGTAGACGCCACTCCGCCAGCAACACCAACGCTGGTGGTGACCAACGACATCACATCTACGGTCGTGGCCAACAATGGATTAACCAATGACAACACGCCTTCATTGAGTGGTAGCGCCGAGGCGAACAGTCTGGTGACCATTTACGATGGCACCACGGTGATCGGCTCAACCACCGCGACCGACGTCGGCACCTGGACCTTTACTTCGCCAACGCTGACTGACGGTTCACATACTCTGACTGTCACCGTGACTGATGAAGTCGGTAACGTCAGTACCTCCGTTGCCACCATTGTGCTCATTGATGGCACACCGCCGCAGCCGGCGGGCGAACTGCTGTTGCAGAACAACAATGGAGCGCCAGAAACCACCATTCCAAGTGGCGGAACTACCAGCGACAACACTCCGGCAATCAGCGGCACGGCAGAGGCGAATGCTATCGTCCGTGTTTATGACGGCACCACGCTGGTAGGTTCTACCACGGCAGGTACAGACGGCAGCTGGAGCATTACCACTAGCGCGCTGTCGAACGCGACTCACACGCTCAATGTGACGGTAACGGATGCGGCGGGTAACGTGAGTGCGGAATCGTCGGTCTCGTTGACCGTGGATAACACCACGCCGGCGGAAGTCCTGACGTTCGCGATTTACAACAACGCCAATACCACGCCGGTACTGGTGGCGAATGATGGCTTCTCCAACGATAACACGCCTGTGTTGCGCGGAACCGGTGTGGCAGGCACCACTATCAATATCATCATTGATGGCGTGCAGGTTGCGACCACTACGGTGGCAAGTAACGGTGTCTGGCGATATGAAACCGCCGTTGAGGCAGATGGCCCGCACACTTACGCGGTGTCAGTGACCAACGCCGCAGGAACCACCGGGCCAGCAACCACGCCTATCGAAATCACCATTGATACCTCTACACCGGCAACGGTGAATACGAGTACGTTGGTGGTGACTGACGATGTGGGCGTTGTCGGCACGCTAAATACCGGTGATACCACAGATGACAATACGCCAACCTTTAGCGGAACAGTTGAAGCTAATAGCACGGTATCAATCTACGATGGTACGACGCTGCTTGGCACTGCAACGGCATCGGCAATAAATGGGGCATGGACCTTCACGCCACCGGAAGGACTGTCTAACGGTAACCATAGCTTCACCTTCACGGTGACGGATCAGGCTGGCAACATCAGCGCAGCCAGCACCCCGGCCTTCGCGTTGAACATCGAAGCCGGCTTACCAACGGCCAGCGGTACACTGGTTATCACTGATGATAGTGGCAGTATGCCTGTTACGCTGGCAGATGGTGCGAATACCAAAGACAACACGCTGGTGTTGACCGGTTCAGCGACTGCCAATGATGTGATTACCATTCATGACGGTAGCGGTACAGTTTTGGGCAGCGTAACCGTTGGCGCGAATGGACAGTGGAGCTTTATTACACCAACGCTGGCTGATGGTGCTCATGCTATTTACGTCACCAATATTGCGGGTACCGAATCCGACACGTTCAACATCAGAGTCGATACACTGGCACCAGTAGCCGTGACCGACCTGGCGGCGGCCAACAACAATAGCGGCGCACCGGTTGCCATTGCCAATAACGGCATCACCAACGACAGCACACCGCTGCTCACGGGTACGACGGAAAATAACGGCATTGTCACCATCTATGATGGCAACACCGTCATCGGCACAGCGATCGCCAGCGGCACCGGCGCGTGGAGCTTCACATCGCCTACTCTGAGTCAGGGCGCACATACTTTGAGCGTCACGGTAACGGATGCGGCGGGTAACGTTGGACCGCGTTCTTCTACTGTGAACTTCACCGTAGATAGCATTGCACCTAACGCCACTACGCTGGTGGTCACCAATGACGCCAACGGCAATGCGGTGGTGCCAAACAATGGCGCGACCAACGACAGCACCCCAACCCTGACGGGTACAGCAGAAGCGAATGGCATCGTCACGGTTTACGATGGGACGACGCTGCTGGGTTCGGTAATTGCCAGTGGAACCGGAGCATGGACCTTTACCTCTACAACGCTGACTCAGGGCTCACATACCCTCAATGTCACCGTCACGGATGCTGCAGGTAATATCAGCGGGACCACGTCGTCAACCCTGGTGGTCGATACCACACCACCGCTGGCTGTGGCCGGCCTCGCTGCCGCCAACAACAACGGCAGTACGCCGGTGGCAATTGCCGCAGGTAGCAGTACCAACGACAACACGCCAGCATTGAGCGGTACGGCAGAAGCGGGCAGCGTCGTCAAAATCTATGACGGCAGCAACTTGCTCGGCTCCGTCACCGCTAGCAGCACTGGCGCATGGAGTTACACCTCAACACAGCTGACGGACGGTAGCCACACCATCAACGTGACGGCGACCGATGCGGCGGGCAACATCAGCCCGAATGCATCGATTACCTTTACTGTGGTGACTGGCGCGCCGAACCCGGTTACTGGTCTGGTGGTGAACGACAACGTGGGTTCCTCACAGGGTCCGTTGACGAGTGGTGCATCTACCGATGACAACACGCCAACCCTGAGTGGTACGGCGACCGTGGGCAACATTGTGGTGATCTCTGAGGGGACGACCGTGCTTGGCTCGGTCGTCGTCGGAACCGGTGGCAGCTGGACCTTCACCACCGCAGCACTGAGTGAAGGATCGCATCCACTGAGTGTCACCGTCCGTGATGCGGCCGGTAACACCAGTACCGCCACCAACTTCACGGTGGTGGTGGATACCGTGGCACCGGCGACCACATCACTGGTGGTCACCAACGATATCTCCACTGCGGTAATACCAAACGGTGGCGCGTCCAACGACACCACACCAACGCTGAGCGGTGTGGCGGAAGCCAACGGTCGCGTCTCAATTTACGATGGTACTAACTTGCTGGGCACGGCGATTGCCAGCGGCACCGGGGCATGGACCTTCACTTCAACGGCGTTAACCACAGGCTCCCACACGCTGAACGTCACGGTGACCGATGCGGCAGGTAACGTCAGTGGTACCACATCTTCAGTCGTCGTGATCGACACCACGCCTCCGGCGGCGGTAGCGAGCCTGGCAGCGGCGAACAACAACGGCAGCACGCCGGTGGCGATTCTCGCAGGCAGCAGCACCAACGACAACACGCCAGCCATCAGCGGCACGGCGGAAGCGGGTAGCGTGGTGAGAGTCTACGATGGCGGAACCCTGCTCGGTTCTGTTATCGCGGGTAGCAACGGTGCCTGGAGTCTGACATCCACTACGCTGGCTGACGGTAGCCATACCATCAACGTGACGGCGACCGATGCGGCGGGCAACATCAGCCCGAATGCGTCAATCACCTTCAACGTGGACACCGCTGCACCAATTGCGGTGACCAACCTGGTGGTCACCAACGATGTCACCAATACCGCAGTGCCAAACGGTGGTTCAACCAATGACAACACGCCAACCCTTACCGGTACGGCTGAAGCGAATGCGGTTGTCACGGTGTATGACGGCACAACGGTATTGGGTTCCACTACTGCCAACGGCACCGGTGCATGGAGCTTCGTCAGTCCGGCATTAAGCAACGGTACGCACCCGCTGAGTGTCACAGTGAAAGATGCGGCAGGTAACGTTAGCCCGGCTTCGACCACGGTCTCCGTGATTGTCGATACCGTAGCGCCTAACGCTTCGACGCTGGTGATCACCAACGACAACACCAATACCACGGTGCCAAACGGTGGATCGACTAACGACAGCACGCCAACCCTGAGTGGATCGGCTGAGATTGGCAGCATCGTCAGGATTTACGATGGCAGCACGCTGCTGACCTCCATCACTGTCGGCGCTTCTGGTAACTGGACCTATACCACTGCGGTTCTGAGCCAGGGTTCACACCCGATCAGCGTCACGTCGACGGATGCGGCAGGTAACATCAGCGCAACCACCAGTGCGACGGTGAACGTCGATACCGTAATTCCGACTATCACTCTGGCGGCGGCCAATAACAACGGCAGTACTGCAGTAGCGATTGGCGCAGGGACCAGCACCAACGACAACACGCCAGCGTTCAGCGGCACGGCAGAAGCGAACAGCGTCGTTAAAATCTTCGACGGCGGTGTGCAGATCGGTTCTGTGACGGCCAGCAGTACGGGCGCGTGGAGTTGGACCTCTACTACCCTGACTGAGGGCGCGCACACCATCACGGCGACCGCGACCGATGCGGCGGGTAACGTCAGTCCTGTCGCTACCACCAACTTTACCGTGGATACGGTGGTGCCTAACACCGTCACCAACCTGGTGGTCACCAACGATGTCACCAGCACAGCGGTGCCAACCGGCGGTTCCACCAACGACAACACGCCAACCCTCACCGGTACGGCTGAGGCGAACGCGATTGTCACGGTGTATGACGGCACGACCGTACTGGGTTCCACTACCGCCAGCGGCACCGGCGCGTGGAGCTTCGTCAGCCCGGTATTGAGTAATGGTAGCCACCCACTGAGCGTGACGGTGAAAGATGCGGCGGGTAACGTTAGCCCATCTTCAACGCCGGTCACTATCACCGTGGATACCGTGGCGCCAAATACCTCAACGCTGGTAATCACCAACGATGTCACCAACACCGTGGTCGCCAGTGGTGGTTCCACCAATGACACCACGCCAACGCTGAGCGGTACGGCGGAAGCGGGCAGTCGTGTGACCATCTATGACGGTACAACGACGCTGGGCACTGCTATCGCCAACAGTTCGGGAGTTTGGACCTTCACCACCTCGGTACTGACGCAGGGCTCACACCCGATCAGCGTCTCGGTGACGGATGCGGCCGGTAACGTCAGCGGTAGAACCAACGCCACGGTGGTTATCGACACCACGCCTCCGGCAGCGGTGACTCTGGTGGCGGCCAACAACAACGGCAGCACGGCGGTGACTATCCCGAACAACGGGGTCACCAACGACAGCACGCCGCTGTTGAGCGGTACGGGTGAGGTCGGGGCTAAGGTCAGTATCTATGACGGTGCAAACCTGCTGGGTACCACCACGGTCGCCAGCAACGGCACCTGGAGCTTCATCTCCACCACACTGAGCAACGGCAGCCACACGTTGAATGTCACCCAGACAGATGCGGCGGGCAACATCAGCCCGAATGCATCGACAGTGATGACAATCGACACCGTGGCACCAAATGCCGTGACCAACCTGGTGATCACCGACGATGTCGGCGCGAGTCAGGGACCATTGGCCAATGGCGCAGTGACCGACGATGCGACACCGACCCTGAGCGGTACCGCAGAAGCGAATGCCATTGTTACCATCTATGACGGCACGACGGTGCTGGGTTCTGTGACCGCCGGTACTACCGGTGCATGGACCTTCACCACTGCCACGCTGAGCAACGGCACGCATCCACTGAGTGTCACCGTGACCGATGCAGCGGGTAACACCAGTGCGGCTTCCGCTACCGTGTCCATTACCGTGGATACCGTGGCACCAGCGGCATCAACTCTGGTGATTACCAACGACATCACCAACACCCCTGTGGCGAACGGCGGTTACACCAATGACACCACGCCAACCCTGAGTGGCACAGCGGAAGTGGGCAGCAAAGTGTCCATCTACGATGGCAGCACACTGCTCGGCACCCTCACCGTGGGCAGTGGTGGCAACTGGACCTACACCACGGCGGTATTGACGCAGGGTAGCCACCCGATCAACGTCACCGTGACGGATCCAGCGGGCAACGTCAGCGGCACCACGTCAGCCACAGTGATTGTCGATAGCGTGGCACCAGCGGCAGTGACCAGTCTGGTTGCGGCTAACAACAACGGCAGTACGGCGGTAACGATTCCGAACAACGGTGCCACCAATGACAGCACGCCACTCCTGACCGGTAACGGTGAAGTCGGTGCACGCGTCAATATTTACGATGGCACTACGCTGCTCGGCACGACCACAGTGGGCAGTAACGGCACCTGGAGCTTTATCTCCACCACGTTGAGCAACGGTACTCACACCATCAACGTATCGCAGACCGATGCGGCAGGTAACACCAGCCCAACGGCTTCGACCACGCTGCGTGTGGACACCGTGGCACCAACGGCGAGTACGCTGACCATTACCGACGATACCGGCACCACGCCGGTGACGCTGGCCAATGGCGCTTACACCAAAGACACCACGCCAACCTTGAGTGGTACGGCGGAAGTGGGTGCGATTGTCACTATCTATGATGGTGCGACCGTTCTCGGCTCGCTCACCGTAGGCAGTACCGGTGCCTGGACCTATACCACTGCGGTGCTGGCGAACGGCGCGCATCCATTGACCACTACCGTCACGGATGCGGCGGGTAACATCAGTACCGGCAACGCCACAGCCACGGTGAACATCGATAACGTGGCTCCGGTGGCGGTAACCAACCTGGCGATTAACTCGGCGGGTACTACCGTAACCGGTAATGGTGAAGTGGGCGATACGGTGACGGTGCGTGATGCCAACGGTAACTCGCTGGGTACCACGACCGTGGGCGCTGCGGGAACCTGGTCGGTGACCTTGAGTACCGCGCAGACTACGGGCGCTTCACTGTCGGTCATCCAGACTGACCGTGCGGGCAACGTCTCACCGTCCGCAGCGTTGACCGGGGTGATTCGTATTGTGGCCACGAACGATACCAATGAGGTGGACTACAGCACGACCACACAAACGGTGAATAACGGCACCACCAGCGTCTCACATGCGGCTCTGGCCACGGTGAACCTTGGCACATTGCTGGGCGTCGGCGTTCTGTCTAACGGTAACGCTTATACCTTCAACGTGGGCAGTGGTGATACCCGTACAGTGACCCTGCACGGTTCGGTCGGTGGTATTGCGCTGATATCGAGTTACTCGCTGTACCTCTATCAGCAGAACACAGATGGTACATGGACACTGAAGAGTGTGACATCGAACTATCTGGCGACAACATTACTGTCGATCGGTACACAGACCGGTGCCAACGTCACCTATAGCGGACTCGGCGCGGGTAACTATGCGGTGGTGATTGGTTCGAGTGGCGGTATTGCTCTGCTGCCAAGCACCACCATCACCACGGTGACGGATACCACGCTGGATGCAGTGACGGTTTCCTCAACGGTAACGGGCAATCTGCTGACAAACGACACCAGTTCAGTGGCGGGTACGGTACCAACCGGTACTGCGGTCACCACGGTGTCGGGCAGTGCAGTTGCCGCGACGGGTAACACGGTGATCAATACCACTTACGGTACTCTGACCATCGATTCGCACGGTAACTACACCTACGTGCTGAAGGCGGGACTGGATGCCGGTACCTTGCCAACCACGGACACCTTCACTTACTCGGTGAGGGATTCCAGTGGTGCGGTGACTTCTGCATCCCTGACGGTCACGTTGCATAACGGTGCGGCGACGTCGCTTACCGTGAACAGTCTGCTGGCGGAAACCACCTCAACCGGTGATCACGATGCCAGCGGCAGTATCTACGGTGACTCAACGACGCACACCGGAACCTTGAGTATCACTAATGAACACGGTGATGTCACAACGGTTCACAGCGTGGGCACGACGTCGATTGCCGGTGACTACGGTGTGCTGAGTATTGCCGCCAACGGTAGCTACACCTACAACCTGAATGCGAATGTGGATGGACAGAGCATTCTGCACAAAGAGGTGTTCAGTTATACGCTGGCCGCGACCGATGGCACCATCACCACGCACTCCTTCACCATCGACCTGCATCCGACCATCACTGGTACGGCAGGGGCTGACACCATTACCGGCGGTGCGTACAACGACACCATCACCACCGGTACCGGTGCAGACACCCTGGTGTATCACCTGTTGGCGAGTGCAGATTCAACGGGAGGGAACGGTCACGATACCTGGACCGACTTTAATGTTGCGCAAGGCGACAAAGTTGACATCAGTAACTTGCTAATTGGCTGGAATGATTCCACAAGTAATATTAATGATTTCGTGAAAGTGGATCATACTTCAGATGGCAGCACCGTACTTTCCATTGACCGTGATGGCACCGGAACGGGTTACAGCAGTACCCAGTTGATTACGCTGGAAGGCGTCAACGTTTCACTGGAGGAACTGCTGCAGCAACCGCACCAAAACACCACGGCTTAACGGTGTAAATCAAGCAGGGAAGCAGTATGGGCACAGGGATGTGCCCCTTTCTTTGTTACTGACTGGTGGATTATCGATGGATTTGATGCAATCAGGCGCTCCAACTCGCCGTTATTCTAAGCTCAGCGTCTTCTGTGCGGGCATCGCTTTATTTCATTGTTCTCAACTTATGGCTGCCAGTGATGCGCTCACCTCGGCCAGCCGAATCACCTCCGCAGGCCTGGCGCAACAGCAGCAGGATCTGCCCTCATTAACCGGCGAAGTGGCCGAACCCGCATTGGCCCACGTCCCGAACTCACTCACCATTAATCAGGCCGTTCAACGCGCCATTCAGTGGCATCCAGATATCGCGCAGGCGGTCGGAAAAATGCTGGAACAGGCCGATCAGGTGGATGTAGCGAAAGCCAAATACTATCCGCAGATCAGTGGCGGGATGAACAACGGCTATAGCAATGCCTATACCGAAAAGGGCTTCAGTCCATCGTTCGTGTTATCGGTTTCGCAGATGTTGTATGACTTTGGCAAAGTCAGTAGCTCTGTACGATCCGCTGAAGCCGGCGTGGCGATGGAACAAGCCAACGTGCTGGTGAGCATTGATACGGTGGCACATGACACGGCCTCCGCGCTGGTGGAAGTGCAGGGGTATCAGCAACTGGTCAAAATTGCTCAGCAGCAGCTCGATGCGCTGAGCAAAATTGGCGATCTGGCACGCCAGCGTAATGATGAAGGCGCGGCTTCGCTCTCCGATGCCACGCAAACCGATGCGCGTATTGAAGGCGCGCGCACCACACTTATTCAGTATCAAGCCAACCTCGATCGCTGGCGCGCTACGCTGGCGACCTATCTCGGTTGGCCGCTGGTTAAAAATGTGAATGATGATTTCCCGGTGAACCTGACGCGCTCCTGCGCGGTGGGAAAAGCGGATGACAAGCTCAATCCATCGGTGCTGTCGGCATGGGCGCAGGCGAGCCAGGCGCAGGCGAAGCTGGATAACGCTAACGCGCAGAACCTGCCGACCATCTCGCTTGAGCCGCAGGTAACGCACTATCTCAATAATCATTATTCCGGCAGTGAGACCCTCGATCGCACCCAGTATCAGGCTTTCGTCAATGTCCAGATGCCGATCTATCAGGGAGGCGGGATCACCGCCGCGCGTGACGCCGCCGCCAACGCCTTGCAGGCTGCCAACGCGGCCGTCAATTCGGCGCGTTTGAAAGCCCGTCAGCAACTCAGTGAATCGCAAAGTGCAGCACTCAGCTTGTCGCAGAGTCTGGCGATCATGGGGCGGCAACAGACGCTGGGCGAGAAAACCCAACAGCTCTATCAGGATCAGTATCTGCAGCTCGGCACCCGTCCGCTGCTGGACGTGCTTAACGCCGAGCAGGAAGTGTTCCAGACGCGCTTCACTCTGCAACAAACCATCAGCCAATTACGATCGTTGCAACTCGACTGCTTATACAGCACCGGGCATATCCGATCGGCGTTCGCTTTGAATAATCAGCGGATCCAGAATGTGGAGATCCAGCCATGACCCAATTACAAATTCCCGATGCCCCGAATGGTGATACCGGCAGTGGTGCAGACGGCAACGTACCGTTAAATGGATGGGCGACGGCGATCATTCAGATCGCGACCCATTATCGTTTGCCCTGTTCACCGGGCATGATCATGGCCGCCGCCGAATGGCAGGGTAAACAGACGCGCGACAAAGCGCTGCGCCATCTGGCTCGTCAGGCGGGGCTCTCGCTCCAGCTGTATGAAGAGAACAAATGGGAAATCACCAGCTGGCGTTTGCCGCTGGCGGTCGAGCTGGCCGACGGGCAGGTGGGTGTCATCACCAGCTTCGATGGTGAAGATGAAGTGCGCGTGCATTTCTCGGGGGATGAGCAACCTGCGCCCGTTGCACTGGAAACGCTGCTGCCGGAGATCAGTTTTGCCGCCGCACTGCGCCCGGTGACTGCCGCCAAAGACAGCCGCGTCGATCGCTATCTGGCCACGGTTAAGCCCGATTGGCTGCGCCGTTTGGTGCTGCACGATCTGCGGCCTTATAGCCATGTGATGCTGGGATCGTTCCTGATCAACCTGATGGCGATGGTTGGGATCATCTTCTCGATGCAGGTGTATGACCGCGTGATCCCGGCGCAATCCTACCCGACGCTGTATGTGCTCTATATCGGGGTCATTATCTCGGTGGTGTTCACCTACATCCTGCGTGTCGGGCGCGATCACGTTACCGATCTGCTCGGTAAACGTGCTGATATGCGCGTCTCAGATCGTGTGTTTGGGCATGCGCTGCGCCTGCGTAATAGTGCGGTGCCGCGTTCCACCGGTACCTTTATCTCGCAGCTGCGCGAGCTGGAATCGATCCGCGAAATGGTGACTTCCACCACCGTCTCCGCCATCGTCGATATGCCGTTCTTCCTGCTGTTTATGCTGGTGATGGCGATTATTGCGCCACAGCTGGCGTGGATCGCGCCGATCGCGGTGATCCTGATGGTGCTGCCTGGCATTCTCAGTCAGAAGAAGCTGGCAAAACTGGCACAGCAAAACCTGAAAGAATCGACGCTGCGTAATGCGGTGCTGGTGGAGAGCGTGCAAGGGCTGGAGGACATCAAGCTGATGCAGGCGGAAGATCGCTTCCTGCAGCAGTGGAACAGCTACATTCGAATTACCGCGCAATCCGGTGTCGAGATGCGCAAAGTGATGCATTCACTGATCAGCTGGGGTGTGACGGTTCAGGGATTGGTATACGCCAGCGTGATCGTGGTCGGTGCGCCGATGGTGATCAACGGTGATATCACTACTGGTGCGATTGTTGCGGCTTCGCTGCTCTCCTCACGCATGATTGCGCCGATGGCGACGCTGTGCGGTGTGCTGGCTCGCTGGCAGCAGGTGAAAGCCGCCAAAGGCAGTCTGGATGCGTTGATGAACCTGCCGGTGGAGAACAGCAAAGACGAGACGCGTATCCACTGTCCGGTGCTGTTTGGCCATTATCAATTCAATGATGCGATGTTCCGCTACTACACCGATTCCCTCACCGTCGCGCTGCGCATTAAAAGCCTGACCATCAAACCCGGTGAACGCATTGCCGTGCTGGGCCGTAACGGTTCCGGTAAATCCACCTTGCTGCAGGCGATGATCGGCGGCATGGATCTGGTGGGCGGCGAACTGCGTCTGGATAACCTCAGCCTGCCGCATATTGATGTCTCGGATGTACGTCGCAACGTCGGTTTGATGACGCAAAACGCGCGCCTGTTCCACGGCACGCTGCGTGAAAACCTCACCATGGGCGCGGCCCATGCGACTGACGATGCCATCTTCGGTGCGCTGACGGTCAGTGGCGGGGCGGATTTCATCCGTCGTCTGCCGCTGGGACTCGATCATCCGGTGATGGAAGGCGGGGTGGGATTATCGGGCGGCCAGCGCCAGTCAGTGCTGCTGGCGCGCATGCTGTTGCGCGATCCCAATATTATCCTGCTGGATGAGCCTACGGCAGCGCTGGATGATCATACCGAGAAAGAGTTTATCGAACGTCTGGGCGCGTGGCTGAATGGCCGCACGCTGATCGTGGCGACTCACCGTGCGGCGATCCTCGCGCTGGTGGATCGCGTCCTTGTGCTGAAGGATGGGCAACTGGTGATGGACAGCCCGAAAGAGAATGCGCTGCCGGCACCACGTGCGGGCGGTAATTCACCGGAGGTGCACCCATGATGAAGCAACTTCCCGGTAAACTGCGGTTGGTCACGGCGGCGGAAGTCGATTCCTCTGACGATCTGTTGGGGGAACTGAAATCTGAGACCCATTACACCGGTGCGGTACGTCTGATCACCATCAGCGCCGCGCTGATTCTGATATCGCTGGTGTGGGCCTGGTTTGGCGTACTGGATGAAGTCTCAACCGGCACGGGCAAAGTAATCCCAAGTTCTCGTGACCAGGTGCTGCAATCCTTAGAGGGCGGGATCCTCACCGAACTCTATGTGCACGAAGGCGATCGGGTGAAGGCGGGGCAGGTGGTGGCACGTCTTGATGCCACGCGCTCGCAATCCAGCGTTGGCGAAAGTGCGGCGCGCTATCGTGCGGCACTGGCGGCGGCATCGCGCCTGAGAGCCGAGGTTAACGATGATCCCCTCACGTTCCCGGATGAACTCAAAGCCTATCCCGATCTGATTGCCTCCGAGACACGGTTGTATAAAACCAAACGCGCCCAGCTCAATGACTCGACTAAACAGTTCAAAGAGTCGCTGGCGTTGGCCAACCAGGAGTTGGCTATCACTCAACGGCTAGCCAAAACTGGCGCCGCCAGTAGCGTCGAAGTGCTGCGTTTGCAGCGTGATAAGTCGGATCTGGAATTGAAACTCACTGACATGCGCTCGCAATACTATGTGCAGGCGCGTGAGGAGCTGGCGAAAGCCAGTGCCGAGGCCGACAGCCTGGCCGAAGTGATTAAAGGGCGCGAAGATACGGTGACGCGCCTGACCATTCGTTCACCGATGAACGGCATCGTGAAAAACATCAAAGTCTCTACCGTCGGAGGGGTGATTCCCCCCAACGGCGAACTGATGAACATCGTGCCACTCAACGACCGTCTGCTGATTGAGGCGCGCCTGTCACCGCGTGATATCGCCTTTATCCATCCGGGCCAGCGTGCGGTGGTGAAGATCTCAGCTTATGACTACGCGATTTATGGTGGCATGAACGGTGTGGTGGAAAGCATTTCACCGGATACCATACAGGATGAGGTGAAGCCGGAAATCTACTACTACCGAGTGTTTATTCGCACCGATAATGACTATGTGCAGAACAAAGCTGGTAAGCGTTACTCGATCAGTCCGGGGATGGTTTCTACGGTCGATATCAAGACTGGCGAGAAAACCATCATGGATTATCTGGTGAAACCGTTTAACAAAGCCAAAGAGGCGATGCGCGAACGTTAATCGCAATACTTCGATGTTTAAGAGCCGCCGTTGAGGAGTCAACGGCGGCTTTTTTTGTGTCTGCGAGTTTAGTGACTTAAAGGAAATTGATGTTTTGGTGGGGGCAGGCGGAGGGCGGTTTTTCGTAGTGGGGTCATTTTTATCCAGTATCAGCGTTTATCTTTTCGCCAAATTTACTGCTGAACGGATACAGCTAACAGAGGCAATTATCAGGAGGTTTTCTCGCTTTTCTTTGACCAGAAGGGTTGCAATGGTAATTACTGGAAGCTTTTTGACATTTTTAGAAAATTTTAGTGCGATTTAGTGATGAGTGTTGGGAATTTGATTTAAATGTTGGCTAACAAGATGAATTAAGGCGTTTTATGCCAGCAATGACTTTCAGGCGGTTAAGGATTGACCATTGTGATGGTAAGGGTTCAATAAGAATATGCTTAAAATTCTTGTACCGCCTGTTGCTGTATGTTACATAGAGTGTCGAATTTCTATCCCTTGCTCACTTCAGATTTTTCCGTGAGCGTCGCAGTGAAAAATAATAAAAAGAGCTTACCTCACTACCCGTTAAGCGGATGCCTATGCGCACGCTTTGGCTCGCCACTTATAGAGATAGCGCGATGAGGTTATTTAGGGGATAGAGCAAAATCGTTAATGCAATTTAGCTGCGCGTTCGACGTCTGGAAGCTTAGCGAGAGCATTTGCCAGATACATCATGCAAAGGAACTGACATGAAGCAGGTTGTTTTTCAGGAGCAGCAAAGCGGCAGCATTTGGCCGGGATTGATCCCTTCAGTTTCTACCTTGTTGGTTAAGTGGCATCCAGCGCTTAGCCTCAACTCACTGCATGATCCAATCGAATCTAAGAATCAGCAAATAGGGTGCAGAACCTTTGAGTCCCTGCGCTTTTGATTACCCGTTGACTGAATAAAAATAACCAGCCTTGTACAAATTTTCGGCTGACCATGGAGAAGTGGGTGTGAGAGATATCACCAAACCCGAATTGTAGTTTGGACACCCCAACAATAATTGATGACTGTTACATGTTGATGAAAGTGAAGTCCGCCGCATCCACGATGCGTTCGCGTATTCCTGCCATTTCACTGGCGGAAATCCAGAAGCACCTGGCGAAAATTATCATTCTGCTGCCGATGGCGCTGCTGCTGATCTATCTCGTGATTTTCAGCCAGCCGCGCTATATGAGCGAATCCAAAGTCGCGATTAAACGTTCAGACGATCTCACCAGCAGTAGCCTCAATTTTGGCTTGCTGTTGGGCGCCTCCAATCCCAGTTCCGCCGAAGATGCCCTCTACCTCAAGGAGTACATCAATTCACCGGACATGCTGAAAGTGCTGGATAAGCAGCTCGACTTCCATGAAGCCTTTAGCCATAGCGGGTTGGATTTCCTCAACCATCTGGCGAAGGAAGAAACCGCCGAGCGCTTCCTGCAGTATTACCGTGACCGCATTAGCATCTCTTACGACGACAAAACCGGCCTGCTGGATATCCAGACGCAAGGCTTCAGCCCGGAATTTGCGCTGAAGTTTAACCAGGCAGTATTGAAAGAATCTGAGCGCTTTATCAACGAACTGTCGCACCGCATCGCGCGCGATCAGCTCTCGTTTGCTGAAGCGGAAATGGAGAAATCACGCGCTCGACTGGATGCCAGCAAAAGTGAGTTGCTCTCTTATCAAAACAGCAACAACGTACTGGACCCGGAAGCGCAGGCGCTGGCCGCCAGCACCTTGGTTAACACCCTGATGGGCCAGAAAATCCAGATGGAAGCCGATCTGCGTAACCTGCTGACCTATCTGCGTGACGATGCGCCGCAGGTGGTGAGTGCGCAAAACGCGATCTCCTCCTTACAAGCACAGATTGACGCTGAAAAAGGCAAAATCACTGCGCCGCAGGGCCACAAGCTGAACCGCATGGCGGTGGATTTTGAAGAGATTAAATCGAAGGTGGCGTTTGATACCGAGCTGTACAAGCTGGCGCTGACTTCGATTGAGAAAACCCGCGTGGAAGCGGCGCGCAAGCTGAAAGTATTGTCGGTGATCAGCTCACCGCAGCAGCCGCAGGAATCCACTTTCCCCAATACCCCTTATTTAATCGCCTGCTGGTTGCTGGTGTGCTGCTTACTGTTCGGCACGCTGAAACTGCTGTTGGCTGTTGTTGAAGATCACCGGGATTAATTGAGTTCGTCATGAAATTATTGAAGTCACTGTTAATGCTTGCTGTCTGGCAAGCCACCTCCGCCAGTGCTGCGCTGGATATTAATGCCGATCCGAATCTGACCGGTGCGGCACCGTTGCCTTCGTTCCTCACCGGCCAGCAGAGTCAGGTGCAGAGCAGTGATGGGTTTGATAACACCCCGCGCCCGGTAGCACCGGCAATGATGAGCCGCATGTTTGGCGCTCAGCTGTTTAACGGCACCAGCGCTGATAGCGGTGCCACGGTCGGCTTCAACCCTGGCTATGTGCTCAATCCTGGCGACAGCATTCAGGTACGTTTGTGGGGTGCATTCACTTTTGATGGTGCACTGCAGGTCGATCCTAAAGGCAACATTTTCCTGCCAAATGTGGGACCTGTTCAGGTCGCAGGTGTTAGCAACAGCCAACTGAATACGCTGATCACTACCAAGGTGAAACAGGTTTATCAGGCCAACGTCAGCGTGTATGCCTCGCTGCTACAGGCGCAGCCGGTGAAGGTTTACGTGACCGGTTTTGTGCGCAGCCCTGGCCTGTATGGCGGCGTGACCTCTGATTCCCTGCTCAACTACCTGATTAAAGCGGGTGGCGTCGATCCCGATCGCGGTAGCTATGTCGATATCGTGGTGAAGCGTGGCAATCGCGTGCGTTCCAGCATCAACCTGTATGACTTCCTGCTCAACGGCAAGCTGGGCCTGTCACAGTTTGCCGATGGTGACACCATTGTGGTGGGGCCGCGTCAGCACACCTTTAGCGTGCAGGGTGATGTGTTCAACAGCTATGACTTTGAATTCCGTGACAGCAGCATTCCGGTGACGGAAGCACTGAGCTGGGCGCGTGCTAAGCCAGGCGCCACTAATATCACCATCATCCGCCAGCAGGGCTTGCAGAAACGTAGTGAGTACTACCCGATCAGCTCTGCGCCAGGCCGCATGTTGCAGGATGGCGATACGCTGATTGTCAGCACCGATCGCTATGCTGGCACTATTCAGGTTCGCATTGAAGGTGCGCACTCCGGCGAACATGCGATGGTGCTGCCATACGGTTCGAGCATGCGTGCGGTATTAGCGAAGGTTCGCACCAACACCATGTCGGAAATGAACGCCATCCAGCTTTATCGTCCGTCTGTGGCACAGCGTCAGAAAGAGATGCTGGATCTGTCCCTGCAGAAACTGGAAGAAGCTTCGCTTTCTGCCCAGTCCTCCACCAAAGAAGAAGCCAGCCTGCGTATGCAGGAAGCGCAGCTGATCAGTCGCTTCGTCAACAAAGCGCGCAACGTGGTGCCGAAGGGTGAAGTGATCCTCAACGAGAAGAACCTCGATTCGATTCTGCTGGAAGATGGTGACGTGATTAACATCCCGCAGAAAACCTCGCTGGTTATGGTGCATGGCGAAGTGCTATTCCCGAATGCGGTGAGCTGGGAAAAAGGCATGAGCCCGAAAGATTACATCGAGAAGTGTGGTGGTCTGACGCAGAAATCGGGTAACGCCAAGATTGTGGTGATTCGTCAGAACGGTGCTGCCGAGAACGGTGAAGATGTTGACACGCTGAACCCAGGCGACGAGCTGATGGTTCTGCCGAAGTATGAATCGAAGAACATCGAAGTGACACGCGGTATTTCCACCATCCTCTACCAGCTGGCGGTGGGTGCGAAAGTGATTCTGTCGATCTAAGGATAAAGAGACATGATTGGTATTTTCTCATCGGGTATTTGGCGTATTCCGCATCTGGACAATTTTCTGGCACAGCCGTGTCAGAAGCTTTCTCCGATGCGTCCAATACCCGCTGAGATTGATACTGTCGCAGTGTGGGGCCATCGCCCAAGCGCGCGCAAGCCGGTGGAACTAGCACAGGCGGCGGGTAAACCAATTCTCCGTCTCGAAGACGGTTTTATCCGCTCGCTAGATTTGGGGGTAAGCGGGGCACCGCCACTATCAATGGTGCTGGATGATGAAGGGATCTATTACGATGCCCGCCGACCAAGTGCGCTGGAGCGTTTGATCCATCAACGCGAAGAAAATCAGGTATTAGCCGCTGAAGCGAAAGAAGCGATCCACACCATCGTTACGGAAGATCTTTCCAAATATAACCAGGCTCCGGCATTCATCGCCGGGGAGAGTCTGACCAGTAACTTAGTATTGGTAGTGGATCAGACCTTCGGTGATATGTCAGTCACCTACGGTAACGCTGGACCAGACGATTTTATGGCGATGCTGGATGCGGCGATAAAAGAAAACCCGTCATCGACCATTTGGGTGAAAGTCCATCCTGATGTGTTAGAGGGTAAAAAGGCCGGGTACTACCATCAGCTGCAATCGACGCATCGCGTTCATCTGATGGCGGACAACGTCAGCCCGCAATCGTTGCTGCGGCATGTCTCACGCGTATATGTGATGACTTCACAATATGGTTTTGAAGCCTTGATGGCGGGCAAGCCGGTTACCTGCTTTGGTCAGCCCTGGTATGCAGGATGGGGGTTAACCGACGATCGCCATCCACAGGCGGAGCAACTTCGCCAGCGCCGTGGAAGCTCAACGTTGGAAGAGCTATTTGCCGCAGCTTATTTGCGTTACAGCCGGTATATCGATCCGTTGACGGGAGCAGCCGCAACACTGTTTGATGTGTTGGGCTGGATGCAGCTACAGCGACGTCATCAGCAGCAACGCAGTGGGCATCTCTGGGCACCAGGATTAACGCTGTGGAAATCCACCATCCTCAAACCGTTTTTACATACCACCGCCAATAAGCTGAGTTTTTCCCGCCATTGCCGTGCTGCTACTGCATGTGTGGTGTGGGGTGTGCGAGGGGAGCAACGTTGGCAGGAGAAGGCGAAATTACGCCAGCTGCCACTGTGGCGGATGGAAGATGGTTTCCTGCGCTCTTCTGGTTTGGGTTCTGACTTGTTACCGCCACTTTCTCTGGTACTGGATAAGCGTGGCATCTATTACGACGCCACGCGCACCAGCGATCTCGAAGTGATGCTAAACCATAGCGAACTGACGCTGGCACAACAGTTGCGAGCAGAGAAACTGCATCAGCGTTTGGTTGAGAGCAAACTGAGTAAATACAACTTAGGGGCGGATTTTGCCCTGCCGCAAGGTTCGCAGGGTAAGCGAATTCTGCTGGTGCCCGGCCAGGTTGAAGATGACGCCTCAATTCAAACGGGTACGCTTTCCATCAACACCAATTTGTCATTACTGCGCACGGTTCGTGAGCGTAATCCCGATGCCTTCATTATTTATAAGCCACACCCTGATGTGCTGGTAGGCAATCGCAAAGGGGATGTCCCAGCGGAAGTGGTGGCGCAACTGGCGGACTATCAGGCGCTGGATGCTGATGTTATTCAGTGCATCCAAATGGCAGATGAACTGCATACCATGACTTCACTCTCCGGTTTTGAAGCGTTAATGCATGGCAAGCAAGTACATTGCTATGGCCTGCCATTTTATGCCGGATGGGGGTTAACCAATGATGAGCATGTCTGTGCAAGGCGCAAACGCAAGTTGGGGCTTGCGGATGTGATCTACCAGGCATTGATTGCTTATCCGACGTATATCCATCCGCTGCGTTTAGCAGCAATCAGCGCGGAAGAAGCAGCAGAGTTTTTGATTCACGCACCGCGTGGACAGATGTTTGTCAATAAGAAGAAAGCGAGTTACCTCGTTAGGCATTATCGCAAGATGTTGATGTTTTTTAAGGTTAAATTCGGTTAGGAAAACCGATTCATAAAATAACAAAAAAAGAAGGTTGATGATGCACAGTAACGCTTTAAAAATGCTGCTGTCTGGGAAAAAGTATCTGCTATTACAGGGCCCGATGGGGCCGTTCTTCAATGATGTGGCCACATGGCTCGAATCACTGGAGCGTGAAGCTGTTAATGTAATATTTAACGGTGGGGATCGTTTTTACTGTCGCCAGCGTAAATATTTGCCTTACCTCAAAACCTCCAAAGAATTTCCATCATGGCTGCGCGATACGCATAAAGAATATGACTTCGATACGATTCTTTGCTTTGGCGATTGTCGTCCTATGCATCAGGCGGCGAAGCGCTGGGCACAGGCGAAAGGGATTCGCTTTATCGCATTTGAAGAGGGTTATTTGCGCCCACACTTCATTACGGTAGAAGAGGGCGGGGTGAATGCGTTCTCATCACTGCCGCGCGATCCTGAGTTCTATCGCCGTCTGCCAGAAATGCCGCCAATGGAAGTTGAGAAGCTTAAGCCCTCAGCCATGAAACGCATCGGTCATGCGACCTGGTATTACCTGGTCGGCTGGCGCTATCGGCATGAATTCCATGAGTATCGGCATCATAAATCTTTCTCGCCGTGGTATGAGGCACAGTGCTGGATTAGGGCTTACTGGCGCAAGCAATGGTACGGCTGGCGTCAGCGCAATGTGTTATCGCATTTGCAGAATAGCCTTGATCAGCGTTATTTTCTCGCTATCTTGCAGGTATATAACGATAGCCAGATCCGCAACCATAGCCCGTATGAAGATGTACGCGACTACATTAACGACGTAATCTTCTCATTTTCGAAGAAAGCACCGCGTAACGAGTTTTTGGTGATTAAGCATCATCCGATGGATCGCGGGCACCGTTTATATGGCCCCCTGATCAATAAACTCAGCAAAGAGTACGGCGTAAAAAATCGGGTAATTTATGTGCATGACGTGCCCATGCCTGAGTTATTAACCCATGCTAAAGCAGCAATCACGATTAACAGCACGGCGGGAATTTCAGCGCTGATCCACAACAAGCCATTAAAGGTGATGGGGAACGCGCTGTACGATATGAAGGGATTGACCTATCAAGGGCATCTTAATCAGTTCTGGACGGCGGACTTTAAGCCGGATATGAAGCTGTTTAAGAAATTTCGTGAGTATCTGCTGGAGAATACGCAGGTGAATGCGGTTTATTATAAATGTGACATTGATAACAAGCCAAATAAAAGTTACATTAAAAATAAGGTGTTATTGGGGGTGGAGTTATTAAAATGACTACCTCTTAAATAATGCATTTTCATCATTCAGATTCTGTAATTGATCGACGATCTTTTGAGATTTCAGATCATAATTATCACGGGTTCTTGCCCACGATATATTATCTTTAATAACCCTTGCAGGAACTCCTACAGCTAAACTAAAGCTACTAATTTCTTTAGTAACTGTTGACGTTGCACCTATTACAGAACCCTTGCCGATTGTTGAGCCGGGCATGACTGTTACTCTTCTACCAAGCCAGACATAAGGTCCAATTTTGGTAATTTTATCTCCGAAGTTGATAACTTTATTGGTATTGAGATCGACAATCGCATGAGCATCGTGCCCTTGAATAATCACTTCTTCTGAAATTAAGCAACGTCTACCAATATATATACCATTTCCGTGAACCTGTAGTCTGATGCCATGCGCTGTAGTGTCATCTCCAATTAACAGAAAAGAATTTCTATTGATTAACCTGGCTTCGGCACTTCCCTTGAAGTTATTTCCTAATACAATTATCCCGTCTGAAGAACGTGTTTTTATATGAATAGATCCAGTCCGACTGAGAATGATGATTTTTGTGTTTTCTAAAGGAGCCTTCTCCCAATTATGTAAGGAGAATGGTCTTTTCTTTAATGATTTAAAGTGATCAATGTCAGATTCTTTAATATAAACGTGATTGTTTTCTCCAATGTTGCCTGCTAAATCTAAAGCAGGGAAACTAATGACGTTAATTTTTACTAATTCTTCTTCAATCGTTTCTTTAGTAAAGTACTCTCTACTAATTAGAATGTTGTCGATAATGTCTGATATTTTCATTTTTGCATCCGAATTGCTATTCTGTCGAAAAAGTCTTTATATTCTGTGTTTTCAATTAACCATTCATTAGGTGCCAAAATTCCTTTTTCTATAAGCAAATCACAAACGTTGAGACAAAACTTTTTGTGATTTGGATATTTTTGGAACTGTAGTCCAAGAATCAAATCTTTTATTTTTTTTGAGTTATCGACTGAAATTGTAGATATGAAAAGGCTTAAAATATGTTCTTCAGTCGATGGGAAATTAGTAGTGAAGCGATTTATAATTGGTAAACTTTTCTGACTGAGGATTTTTAGGTCAACCTTTTTATAATTGATGCCATTTATATTATAAGATAAAGATTTTATTTTTGGAGTTGCCCATTTTAATTTAATAGAGAAGGGTGAAACCCCTGAAGTATTGATGGTGATTATTTTAGATAGTTCGTGTGATTCATTAATTAATAAATTCACCTTTATCTTGTTGCTAGTTGAATACCCTTCAATAACTCCAAAAAACCATCCGTTGTCAATGTCTATGTAGTCAATTGTCAGGTTGTCAACATTGGATAAATTTAGAGATGTTCTGATTTCTGATTTTTTTAGCTCAATTGTAGTATTGAGTTTGAATGCAAAGTTATTATATCTTGTTTGCGATGAATACTGCTCATATTCCTCGATGTCTCGAGAAACGATCCCTCCTCTATCTGCTTTAGGTAGTGATCTTCTTTTTATGAACTCCTCTTTTGATTTAGTATAATAGTGATAGATTATAGCTCCTTTTTCTGAATTATTAATTACCCAGTGCGGGTGCTTTTTATGCCATTCAGCAACATTAAGATCACCCGTTAAATAATCCCCATTGAGTAAGTCACAAACGTGTGTTCTCATATTTTGAGTGTGACTAGGCCTAAATATTGTTTTTACAACTGGAGATATTCGATTATCACAATGCTGGAATCTATTTATCAGATTATCAGCATGGTACGTGTTTTCTCCAGACGAGCCAAATATTAGCCACGGCACAGCGATGGCACCAACATTAGGGTGCAACTTTAAGACCTCAGTCAAGAATTCTTTTGCATTATATTCAGGTGTTAATAAAAATTCATCTATATCACAAATCAACACGAAGTCATAATTGTGAGCGTGATTATCAAGAAAATGTGCATAAGCGGAACGCTGTGGTGGGATGCCTTCAAGTCTTGGCCAAAAAATACGATTGATGACACCATTTTCATCATATTTTTGTAATAATTCTGATGTTCCATCATTACTGACATTATCGTAAATGTAAATTCCATCGAAGCCAGTAACTTTATAAAATGAGATCCATTCGTCTAAATATATTTTTTCATTCTTGCAGATAGCACATACAGCGATTTTCATTTATCAATTACCTGTTCTTTTTCTGTATCATTTAACAACTCCCAAGAGGCCGGTTCGGCTAATCTGCGGTTAAAAAATTCTTGTGTCTGATTTTTATAGTTTTCATCATTAGCGCTTCCATTGCCATCATTAAAGCACAATATTTTGTACTTGAAGCAATCCTTAGCTAATAAGTTTTTGATGTTTTCAGGGCGGACAATTAAGCTTGAAGTGTCAGATTTAATTGCATGTCCTTTTATGTTCGAAAAATGATGGTAAAGGAAAGATGTTAAATTTACGTCAGTGGGTGAACGTAACTTGGCATTTCTAGTTAATTTGAATTCTTCTGGATAAATTTCTTCTATTTCGATTAATACTGATTTTTTAAGGGAATAAGGGACGTGTTTGTGAAGATTCCTAGCATTATAATTCTTAAAGTCTTTTTTTAGAAGAATGTTGGAGTTTATTGCTGCAAGAAGATAGTCGGTTTCTGTGGTGTTTATTGAGCTTGGATTAACCATTCCATATGATTCGAAATAACTAATTGACCTACCAGTATCATCAAAGAAATCACTAGGTAAACATGGTTGGGAAAGAATAAAATCATCGTTCATATAGATGAATTTTTCTTGTAAACTAGGAATTCTATGAAGACAGCATTCAATTGCATGAGAGTTAAAAGTAGGTAGCATAGAATTGTCTGGAAAAATCTCTTGATGATCAACCCATACGATCTTATCAGATTCAGTTAACCAATTGGGCTTTTTGCAATTAGATACTATATAAATTTTGTTCAACCATGGTGCATATTTATTTAGTGAGCGTAAGGAATATTTTAACTCATCATTACTGGTGAAACGGTCAGGATCAAAATCATTGTCAGGGAAGGACTCTTGCCACATAGTTTGCCACTCAGAATCAGCCTGATTGACCCATGTATATACGGCATCGATTTTTTCTGAATTATTTTTTTCTAAGATGAATAATTTTTGTATTTCGGATGCTGGACATTTTCTAAGGATTGCTCGATTGGACCTGACTACACAGTTTCCCTCGGAATTAATATCATATAAATAGAAATGCAATACTTCAAGTTTTCCTGCTTTATTTGATAACTCAACAATAAAATCTGGTTTAGTTTGAAGTTTTCCAGTTATGCTTTTTATGTCCATGTTTGAATCAACTGACGAAGTAACGTTATACCCTCCTCCTAGAGTGTAGATTGTCAGATCCATAGACATAGCTGACTTGATGTTGGATATAAAATGTATTAAGCCATTCAAATAACCACTCCATATTAAAAGGCCATTTTTATCCTGACCATCTTCTGGAGCTACACCTCCACTTAAGTTGTTTCGTATATACTCTGATAGACCTAACCTATTAATTTGCATTATATCTATAAAGTTATTATTGTTTTCTTTTTCTTTTTGTATCGTTACTTTTTCTTGAACTGGATTGTTTATAAAAACTCTTTTTCTAAAAAAATCATAAAAAAACAGGTTTGGATTTTTTATAAGTTTGCTTATTTTTTTTGTGAAAATTACATTGTTCATTTAAATAAAAACCTCATCTTTTTACGGAATGTTTCATACCTGTCGATATGACCAGGTTTGTTATCAAAAAGAATGGAGTAGTCATGGATGCTCAATCCTTCTTTGATACAGATAGATACGAATTTTGTGACTAATGTGGGGTCCAATGGTTCGTTATTACTTAAACATCCTTTATATTGATTCGCGAGTTTTTTATAGTTTTCCAATCTTGCCTGATAGTATTTTTCATTGTTATCTTTTTCATGATAAAGATGAAAGGCCATGTCTTTTTCAAGTAATATATCTAAGCACAGTTCTCCAATATATCGTCTGAAGCCAACCGCAAATAAAGGCGATCGTGATGGTTTGTCAATAAGAAAGTCTGCTGGCGTATCAATTGATTTATAAATCGATCCTAGCCTGATTAAGAAATCGAAATCTTCATATCCATGACCTGTAAAAGACTCATCAAATCCTCCAGCTAATTCGTAGTCATGTTTTTTCATTATGGTTATTGATGAGGGGCTAGCCATATGGAGAAATTCTTTTCGGGAAAAATTAAAGTATTTATTCTTTAAACTATTAATTGATTCTTTTTTTCCTGTTAATAATTTTGTTCCATACTTAGTGAGATAAAGGCATGGGATGATATAAAAATAATTTTCATTTTTAATGATTCGGTCTAGATATTTTTTGAAAAGTTCAAAGTCAGGGAAGATATCAACATCGAGCAACATTATAAAATCAGTGTTAACGTTTTTACACGCTATGTTTCTTAATTTTGATGTGTTTATATCTTCGGACTGGCACTCGATGGATATTATAGTGGATGAAGATAATTTATTAATTTTTTTTATTAGTAACTTGTCGTATTTGGAATTCCTGTTATTATGTCCAAATATAACTTTTACATTGTTCTCTTGTGCTTTACTTGCCAAGAGTATCGCTTTATCGATAAGGTCAATCGGCCGCCTTTTTAGATCAATAGGAATGATTGCTGTTAACATAAATTAACCTATCTTTAAATTTTCTCATCTATTAAATACTGTTCAATTGCACAATTTACCTCTTTGTGAAAAAAAACATCATTGTTTCTACTAATGTATAAAGCAACATCACAAAAGTCTTTTAAAGAATTCAGGCTATGTGAAACCATAACGAAATTAGAGTTTTTATGACAAGCGTTAAATAGCTCTGAACATTTTTTCTTAAAGCGAGCATCACCTACGGCAGTAACTTCATCAACAAGATAATAATCAAATTTGAAAGCCATGCTCAAACCAAAACCTAAGCGAGATTTCATCCCGGATGAGTATGATTTAATTGGCATGTCAAAATATTTTCCAAGTTCAGAAAATTCCTCAACAAATGCTACTTTTTCTTTTAGCTCTGCTGACTTTGCATAGAGTCGAGCGACGAACTTTACATTTTCCCGCCCTGTCAAACTACCTTGGAAACCGCCTGATAAACCAACCGGCCAAGAGATTGTTTTATCGGTTATGATACTTCCGCTATCTGGGCGGTCTATGCCACCGATCATGCGTAGCAGTGTAGACTTACCAGCACCATTACGACCTATAAGCGCTACACTCTTTCCACTAGGAATCTCGATGTTTAGGTCCTTGAAAACATAATGGCGGCCTTGAGGCGTGCGGTATGATTTCGTTAAATTTTCTATTTTAATCATGAGGTAAGCATTGCCTCTTCACGATTTCGATATAACGCAAGGCCAGCAAATACCGTTACTAAGGTACAAATCGCGAGATAACTGAGACTCACGCCTTCACTCACATATCCAGGCATGACCGCTTCTCGACTAAGTTCAACCGCATGAACCAAAGGGTTCCACAGTAAATAAGGCCAATAATCTGTTGGAATAGAATGCAGTGGGAACATTATGCAGGAAACAAAATAGAGCGGTTTAAGTAGTATGGGTAAAAATTTTTGGGTTTCGGAAAAGGTTCTTCCTACCACCATAAAGATTAATCCAATCCCGCAAGAGAATAGAATTAGTAAGCTCCATGTCGTGACTAATTTCAGAAGGTTGGTGATTTCAAAGTATTCTCCAGCCATCCACACAACTACCATCAGCAGAACATAAACTGCAGTATAAATCAGCGTTTCTAACAGTGTGCGGGCAAGAATAGTGTCGATCGGTTTTACCGGCCGGTAATTGAAAAGTCCTTGGTTAGCTTCAATTGCTCCTATTGAGCGGTTTGTAATGTTACTGAAAATTAAGTACGGGATAATGCCGTTCAGCAGAAATACCGGGAACGAGATATCCGGCATGGTGCGATGCATAATGAAACCAAATATGCCTAGCAGCACCAGTAAATGCGCAGACGGTTCAAGAATTGCCCAAAAGTAACCCAGGCGAAACTTTCCAAAACGGGTGCGTATTTCACGTAAAAACAAGGCCTTAACGGCAGCTTGCTGGACTTCAAATCCACTTCTGGCCATTGATTTAACTCATTTGAATTGGGTGGGATTTTTACACGCTACCGCCCCTGGCTTAACAGCTACCAATGCACTGGACGCAATACGAGCGGTGTAGGGGCAGGTTTATAGTTTTTCAGACGGGGGAGCTGAATTAATTAGCATATTTTACGCAAATTCAAAAGATTAGAGCTGATGAATACGCGATAGGCGTGCTGCCATTTTGAACAATTAGATGGTTTGTCATTGATATGGATCCATCCACTTGAACAGCCGATCCCTGCTTGTCTGTAAGAATTTTCCCTAATTTTGACGACGTAAGTTACAGATCATGTCGAAATAATCCTAAACGTTTTCGTCTATTAATGTTTTGCAAATTATTTGTAAGGCCTATTGAACTAATTTGTTCGCCATTAACTCCATCAAGCAATTGAATGTAATGGTTTTAATTTATAATTATGTATCAGTTCTTGACCTGTAATTTTAGAGTGGAATCAACACTGCTAATCAATTCATTCACGAAAGAATCCACTGATTTTTACAAAAAGTAGTAGTTGTTACATTTGAAAGGTGATGATTGCAGGTCGTCTGATTCTTCGCGATAATCACGCATATCAAATCCCTTCCTCGTCGGGCCTAACGACGCGGAGGGGATTTTTTTCATCTATACCTTAGTGGCTAACCGACTCACGGATCTAAAGAGGACAAGTTATGTATAACACCCTGGGCAATCAGTACGATAACTCCCTGGTTTCTAACGCCTTCGGTTTCATGCGCTTCCCGGTGAACTTCCAACCCTACGACAGCGATGCTGAGTGGGTGATCACTGGTGTACCTTTCGATGCCGCAACTTCAGGTCGTCCGGGCAGCCGTTTAGGGCCAGGCGCGATTCGCCAGATATCCACTAATCTCGCATGGGAAGGTTGCCGCTGGCCGTGGGATTTTGACCTGCGTCAGCGCCTGAACGTGGTGGACTGCGGTGACCTCGTTTACGCATTCGGTGATTCACAGGATCTCTCTGACAAATTGCAGGCTCACGCTGAGAAATTGCTGGCCAACGGCAAGCGTATGCTTACCTTCGGGGGCGACCATTACGTCACGCTGCCGCTGCTGCGCGCGCACGCCAAGCACTTCGGTAAGATGGCACTGGTGCACTTTGATGCGCACACTGACACTTACTCTAACGGTCCAACCTTCGACCACGGCACTATGTTCTTTACCGCGCCAAAAGAAGGTCTGATCGATCCAAATCATTCTGTGCAGATTGGTATCCGTACTGAGTTCGACAAGAGCCTTGGCTTCAATGTGCTGGATGCGGCACAGGTTAACGATCGCAGCGTCGATGATATTCTGGCGGAAGTGAAACGCACCGTGGGCGATCTGCCGGTGTATCTGACCTTTGATATCGACTGTCTGGATCCGGCACATGCACCTGGCACCGGAACGCCAGTGATCGGCGGACTGACCAGCGATAAAGCTACCAAGCTGATTCGTGGCCTGCAGGGCATGAACATCGTCGGAATGGATCTGGTGGAAGTAGCGCCGGGTTATGACCACGCCGATCTGACTTCACTGGCAGCGGCTACGTTAGCGCTGGATATGCTGCACGTTCAGGCTGCGAACAAAGGTTAACCCAGATGAGGGCAGGGCGATGACCTTGTCCTCAACTTAATAGTCGTTGCTGATATCGTTGCTGGCTGAACGCACTACGGCGAATCCGGCAACCGCTAATAACGTCACTGCGCTAATGATGATAAGTGTCAGCATAAGTGGCTCCAGTCAGAGTCTTTGAACCACGCTACATTTTATTTATGACAGAAATCTTGCTTTGCCCGCTGATTCAGAATCATCCGTCCGGTAACAATCCTCGTTTCTGAACTTTCTCACTATTACTTCTGCTTTCCCGACCTTCGCACGAATTCGTCTACTGATGTTTATCGACCTATCTCGGCGAGCATTGATAGTAATGTTGTAGATCTGTGAAGTGGATTGGGATTTGCTTCGAACGGAGCTGAGTGATTAAGAAAGGGTGATAGCTGATGGGGCGATCCATTGCCCTCGACTTCCCCGGTTCCTAGTAATCGTCATTCACATCTTTGGCTGCGGAACGTATCACCAGATACGCGCCAATCAGCACAATCGCGATAACGACGGCGAGAATAATCAGAATGGTCAACATAGTATGTGGTGCTCCGGTGACTCTCTCTGATATCGCCTGAAAACAAACGGTCAGTGTAGACCATGCTCACTATGACATGGCCCCGTCTGGCGAGTTCAGACCATTGTCACGCTTCTCGCATCAACGGCTCAACAACTTAACGGTGACAATTCGTTATCGGCTCCGCATAGCTATACTTTGATGCGTACGTCATCAATCGCTTCGTTAATCACGGTTAGATAATCTTCGGAGGTCACCATGGGCTTTCTGGATGAATTAGTGGGTTCGCTGGGGAACGGCAACGGGCAGGGCAATCAGTTGGGTCAGTTGCAGGCAATCTGGAATTGGGTGCAGGAGCAGGGCGGTATCGAAGTGCTGCTGCAGAAGTTTCAACAAGGCGGGCTTGGCGAGGTGCTAGGTTCGTGGATCGGCACCGGCGGCAATCAGCAGGTCGGTGGCGGCGAGATTCAGAATGCTTTCGGGCAGGAGGAGTTGCAGTCGCTGGCCGATAAGCTTGGCACCGATGTGAATGGCGCTTCCGGCACGCTGGCGGCGCTGTTGCCGCAGTTGATCGATAAGATGTCACCGCAAGGTCAACTGGATGAGCAGAGTCTGCACAACAACCAGATGGATTTGGGTTCGATGGTGGATAATCTGTTTAAGCGGTAACTGCTGAAGCCGAAGAGAGGAGCGCACATGGCGCTCCTTTTTATTGCCGGTTATTTGCCATCCGCCGCAATGCGGTCGCGAATGTGCTGTGCGCGTGCTGCGGAATCCGGATGCGAATCAAACATCGAGCTTGATTGCCCTCCCTGCATTTTTGCCAGCTTCTCGAAACTGGTGGCTAAGCCGAGCGGATTAACACCGCGTTTCTTCAACAGATCATAAGAGTAATCATCTGCCTGCGATTCCTGGGTCTGCGAGAACTGCGCATTGACCAGCTTCTCACTCAGATCGCCCAACTGTGACTGCGACAGCTGACCAATCACGCCGCCAACCGAGGCCGCTGCAGTGCGTGCCGCCGTGGTGGCGTAGGCAACCTGCATCGCTTTGCGCGTATGGCCGAGCGCGACGTGGCCCATTTCGTGGCCGAGCACACCTTCCACTTCGTTGTCCGTCATCATGTCCATCAAGCCGCTGTAAACGCGGATACAGCCGTTGGCCATCGCCCACGCATTCACATCTTTGGTCAGATAGACTTTGTAGTTGGCCGGCACGCCATTGATGTTATCGCCCAGTGCAGCGGCGATTTTGTTCAGGCGCTGCTGGTATTCACTGTTAGCAGGTGCGAGCTGGTTGTCTTTGTCCATCTGGGCACAGGACTGATCGCTCAACTGCTTCACTTGTGAATCATTCAACGTGTAGGCCTGATAAGCCTGCGCGCCGGATTGCAGCAGCGCGTTATTGTCCATCCCTTCACAGCCGCTCAGCAGCGAAGCGATTCCCACAGCAAGTATCGTGGCGCGGATTTTCATTTAAGGGTCCTTTGCGTAACAAGGTAGAGAAAACAAACACCTGAAATTGAGATCGGTGTTCAAACGCTTTGTTTATAGCTCGCATCCTGTTCACTGGCTAGCAGACAAGCCCCGAATTGCAACCGTTTACCCGCTATTTAGCACGTCGACACATGTACTTTTGCCCCGATTTTCATGTACATTGATGTGCGACTTTTTTCACGCTTCGCCTTATAACTGATTAATTACAATACGTTAAGCGCGGCGGAGCATTAATCCGACCTGGAGTAGAAGATGCCCTCTCGTAAAGAGCTTGCCAACGCCATTCGCGCGTTAAGTATGGATGCAGTACAAAAAGCCAAATCGGGACATCCTGGTGCCCCTATGGGCATGGCGGACATCGCCGAAGTGCTGTGGCGTGAGTTCCTGAACCACAATCCGACTAACCCGCTGTGGGCAGATCGTGACCGCTTCGTGCTGTCTAACGGTCACGGCTCAATGCTGATTTACAGCCTGCTGCACCTCACCGGTTACGACCTGCCGATGAGCGAGCTGCAGAATTTCCGTCAGCTGCACTCTAAAACTCCAGGCCACCCAGAATACGGCTACACCGCTGGCGTTGAAACCACCACCGGTCCACTGGGCCAGGGCATCGCTAACGCGGTAGGCTTCGCCATCGCTGAGCGCACTTTGGCCGCACAGTTCAACCGTCCAGGCCATGACATCGTTGACCATAACACCTACGTGTTCATGGGCGACGGCTGCATGATGGAAGGTATCTCACACGAAGTGTGCTCCATCGCCGGTACCCTGAAACTGGGTAAACTGGTTGCCTTCTATGATGACAACGGCATCTCTATCGATGGTCACGTTGATGGCTGGTTCACTGACGATACCGCAGCTCGCTTTGAAGCTTATGGCTGGCACGTGGTGCGCGGCGTAGATGGTCACGATGCTGACGCTATCAAGAAAGCAGTCGAAGAAGCCAAAGCGGTTTCAGACAAGCCTTCACTGCTGATGTGCAAAACCATCATCGGTTTCGGTTCACCGAACAAAGCCGGTACCCACGATTCGCACGGCGCACCGCTGGGCGACGACGAAATCGCACTGACCCGTAAGCAACTGGGCTGGAACCACGCGCCGTTTGAAATTCCTTCAGACATCTACGCGCAGTGGGATGCCAAAGAAGCCGGTCAGGCGAAAGAATCTGCATGGGATAAGAAGTTTGCTGCTTATGCTGCTGCTCATCCTGAACTGGCTGCTGAGTTTAAGCGTCGTACCAACAACGAGCTGCCAGCTAACTGGGAAACTGAATCGCAGAAGTTCATCGAACAGCTGCAGGCTAACCCAGCTAAAATCGCCAGCCGTAAAGCTTCTCAGAACGCGATTGAAGCGTTTGGTAAGATCCTGCCGGAATACCTGGGTGGTTCTGCTGACCTGGCACCAAGCAACCTGACCATGTGGTCTGGTTCTAAGCCAATCAACGAAGATGCAGCCGGTAACTACATCCATTACGGCGTGCGCGAATTCGGTATGACCGCGATCGCTAACGGTCTGGCGCTGCACGGTGGTTTCCTGCCGTACACCGCAACCTTCCTGATGTTCGTAGAATACGCGCGTAACGCTGCACGTATGGCTGCACTGATGAAGATTCGTCAGATCATGGTCTATACCCATGACTCAATCGGTCTGGGTGAAGATGGTCCAACGCACCAGCCGGTTGAACAGATGGCGAGCCTGCGCGTGACACCAAACATGAGCCTGTGGCGTCCATGTGACCAGGTTGAATCTGCAGTTGCCTGGAAATACGCTATCGAGCGCGTTGATGGCCCATCTGTACTGGTGTTCTCTCGTCAGAACCTGGCGCAGCAGGATCGTACCGCTGAGCAGCTGGCTAACGTGGCACGCGGTGGTTATGTGCTGAAAGACAGCGAAGGCACCCCAGAGCTGATCCTGATCGCCACCGGTTCAGAAGTTGAACTGGCGGTTGCGGCTTATGACAAGCTGACCAGCGAAGGCCGTAAAGTACGCGTTGTTTCTATGCCTTCTACTGATGCCTTCGACAAGCAAGACGCGGCTTACCGTGAATCTGTGCTGCCGAAAGCGGTTGCAGCACGTGTGGCTATCGAAGCGGGTATCGCGGACTACTGGTTCAAGTACACCGGTCTGAACGGCGCTATCGTGGGCATGACCACTTTCGGTGAGTCTGCACCGGCAGAGCTGCTGTTCAAAGAGTTCGGCTTCACCGTTGAGAACGTGGTGAACACCGCGAAATCTATTCTGTAATCAGCGGTCGCCATGAATGGCGACCCTACAGATTCCGATATCGCTACACGGAGGGTGCGCAATTATGCGCACCTTTTTCATTTTACGCTCCGCCTCCCGCCTGAAACGCTTCAATTATTCCTGCAGTAATAATTTTTACATGCGAAATATGTGACGTAGATCCAATAATCAGCAGCGCAATTGATCGCAATCATTCCTGTTATTCCGTGCATGCTTTATTCTAGCTGAACCGTTTCAGTTGCAATTGAGTGGCATCATTTTGCAACGTTGAGCGGGCAATAATTCCCTGTACAAAACGCAGCGAAACGCTCAAGGTATTTGGCACGTTTTTTCGGGTGTTGTGGCAGGAAGTGAGATGACCGTTCGTATAGCAATTAATGGTTTTGGTCGTATTGGACGCAACGTAATGCGTGCTTTGTATGAAACCGGCCGCCGCGCTGAAATCACCGTAGTGGCGATTAACGAACTGGCTGAAGCAGCGGGTATGGCGCATTTGCTGAAGTACGATACCAGCCACGGCCGCTTTGCCTGGGATGTGCGTCAGGAACGCGACCAGCTATTTGTTGGCGACGATACCATCCGCATTCTGCATCTGGCCGACATTGATGCACTGCCATGGCAGGAGTTGAACGTCGATATCGTACTGGATTGCACCGGTGTTTACGGAAGTCGCGCAGATGGCGAAGCGCATCTGCAAGCGGGCGCGAAGAAGGTGTTGTTCTCGCATCCGGGCGGTAACGATTTAGATGCCACCGTGGTGTTCGGCGTAAACGAACAGGCTCTTAAACAAACTGACCGCATTGTCTCCAACGCATCTTGCACCACCAACTGCATTATTCCGGTGATCAAGTTGCTGGATGACGCCTTCGGCATTGAATCAGGCACCGTGACCACGATTCACTCGGCGATGCACGACCAGCAGGTGATTGACGCTTATCACAGCGACCTGCGTCGTACCCGTGCCGCCAGCCAATCGATCATTCCGGTGGATACGCGTCTTGCTGCTGGCATTACCCGTATTTTTCCGAAATTTAACGATCGCTTTGAAGCTATCGCTGTCCGTGTGCCCACCATCAACGTGACAGCCATTGATTTAAGCGTCTCAGTACGTGACGCAGTGAAGGCGTGTGAGGTCAATGCGTTGCTGCAAAACGCGTCAGAAGGGGCGTTTCGTGGTATAGTTGACTATACGGAATTACCGTTAGTCTCAGTAGATTTTAACCATGATCCGCACAGTGCCATAGTCGATGGCACGCAAACGCGGGTCAGTGGTCATCACCTGATCAAGACCTTGGTTTGGTGTGACAACGAATGGGGCTTTGCTAACCGCATGATCGACACCACGTTAGCAATGGCCGCAAGCGGTTTCAGGTAAGACGCGGACTGCGTCTGGCAAAACTTATGAGAATCAACGAGAGGGTTCACCATGTCTGTAATTAAGATGACCGATCTGGATCTTGCTGGTAAACGCGTTCTGATCCGTGCCGATCTCAACGTGCCAGTGAAAGAAGGGAAAGTGACGTCAGATGCACGTATCCGTGCTTCTCTGCCTACCATCGAAGCGGCGTTGAAACAGGGCGCGAAAGTGATGGTTACCTCTCACCTGGGTCGTCCGACCGAAGGTGAATACAACGAAGAGTTCTCGCTCCTGCCTGTTGTTAACTACCTGAAAGAAAAACTGAACGGCACCACCGTGACCCTGGCGAAAGACTACCTCGACGGCGTTGAAGTCGGCGCAGGCGAGCTGGTGGTTCTGGAAAACGTGCGCTTTAACAAAGGCGAGAAGAAAGACGAAGAGACCCTGTCGAAGAAATATGCCGCTCTGTGCGACGTATTCGTGATGGATGCTTTCGGTACTGCGCACCGCGCGCAGGCTTCTACCCACGGTGTGGGCAAGTTCGCACCAATCGCTTGTGCTGGCCCGCTGCTGTCTGCTGAGCTGGAAGCGCTGGGTAAAGTGATGAGCAACCCAGAACGTCCGCTGGTAGCAGTGGTGGGTGGTTCTAAAGTATCGACCAAGTTCGATGTGCTGCAATCTCTGGTGAAAATCGCTGACACCGTAATCGTCGGTGGCGGTATCGCTAACACCTTCGTGGCTATTGATAACAACGTCGGTAAATCACTGTACGAGCCAGACTTCGTTGAAGCAGCGAAAAAGCTGCGTGATGAGCACGGCATTCCGGTTCCAACCGACTCACGCGTAGGAACGGAATTCTCTGAAACTGCCCCGGCAACCGTGAAAAAGGTTTCCGAAGTCGCAGATAACGAAGAGATTATGGACTTCGGTGACGAAACCGCACAGGCGATGGCTGCGATTCTGAAAGGCGCAAAAACCATCCTGTGGAACGGTCCAGTCGGCGTGTTCGAATTCCCGAACTTCCGCAAAGGCACCGAAATCGTGGCTAACGCGATTGCAGACAGCGACGCGTTCTCTGTAGCGGGCGGCGGCGATACCCTGGCAGCGATTGACCTGTTCGGTATCGAAGACAAGATCTCCTACATCTCTACCGGCGGTGGCGCATTCCTCGAATTCGTGGAAGGCAAAAAACTGCCCGCTGTAGCGATGCTGGAAGAGCGCGCTAAGCAGTAATTTTTGGGGGCGGCGCTTCGGCGTCGTCTGAAGGCTGCCCATCCTGGGCAAAAATCGACGTCCCTTTGTGGGATGAACGGTAACGAAACAGGACACAACCATGTCTAAAATTTTTGATTTCGTAAAACCCGGCGTTGTCACTGGTGATGACGTTCAGAAAGTTTTCCAAGTAGCGAAAGAAAACAAATTCGCTCTGCCTGCAGTTAACTGCGTCGGCACGGACTCCATCAACGCGGTACTGGAAGCTGCGGCCAAAGTTAAAGCGCCGGTCATCGTTCAGTTCTCCAATGGTGGTGCTGCCTTCATCGCCGGTAAAGGTTTCAAAACCGACAAGCCACAGGGCGCAGCAATCTTCGGTGCAATCGCCGGTGCATACCATGTGCATCTGATGGCTGAACAGTACGGCGTGCCAGTTATCCTGCACACCGACCACTGCGCCAAGAAACTGCTGCCGTGGATCGACGGTCTGCTGGATGCGGGCGAAGAGCACTTCAAGAAAACCGGTAAGCCACTGTTCTCTTCTCACATGATTGACCTGTCAGAAGAATCACTGGAAGAAAACATCGAGATCTCTAGCAAATATCTGGCGCGCATGGCGAAACTGGATATGACTCTGGAAATCGAACTGGGTTGCACCGGTGGCGAAGAAGACGGCGTGGACAACAGCCACATGGACGCTTCTGCCCTGTACACCCAGCCAGAAGACGTTGATTACGCGTACACCGAGCTGAGCAAAATCAGCCCGCGTTTCACCATCGCGGCATCATTCGGTAACGTGCACGGCGTGTACAAGCCAGGCAACGTGAAACTGACGCCAACCATCCTGCGTGATTCTCAGGAATACGTGACCAAGAAACACAATCTGCCGCACAACGCGCTGGATTTCGTGTTCCACGGTGGTTCAGGTTCTTCTGCTGCAGAAATCGAAGAGTCAATTGGTTACGGCGTAATCAAGATGAACATCGATACCGATACCCAATGGGCGACCTGGGACGGCATCCTGCAGTACTACAAAAAGAACGAAGACTATCTGCAAGGCCAGTTGGGTAACCCAAATGGCGTAGATAGCCCGAACAAGAAATACTACGATCCACGCGTATGGCTGCGTTCTGCACAAGCTTCAATGGTTGTGCGTCTGGAGCAGGCTTTCAAAGAGCTTAACGCTGTCGACGTGCTGTAATTTTTCCTTACAGTACAAAAAAGGCCCGAAAGGGCCTTTTTTTATGCATTCGATTCGGAATAGTGAGTAAATTCAGCCCATCTTTGGCGCTTCATGCCATTTTTGTTTACCCTTGTACACGGGAGTGCCGGAGCTAATCTGGCCGTTTTTGCATTTTCCTGCGGGAAACTCAACAACAGGGCTAACAAATGGAAGACTTAAATGTCGTCGATGGCATTAACAGTGCTGGCGGCTGGCTGGTACGTAATCAGGCGCTGATCCTGAGCTACGCGGTGAATATCGTTGCGGCGATTATCACCATCATCATTGGTATGTTCATCGCACGTCTCATCTCTAATGCTGTGAATCGCGTGTTACTGGCACGTCACATTGATGCCACTGTGGCTGACTTCCTGTCGGCGCTGGTACGTTACGGTATTATCGCCTTTACCATCATTGCCGCGCTGGGACGTGTCGGTGTGCAGACCGCCTCGGTGATCGCTGTACTGGGTGCCGCTGGTTTGGCCGTAGGTCTGGCCTTGCAAGGTTCGCTGTCGAACCTCGCCGCGGGTGTGTTGCTGGTGACCTTCCGTCCGTTCAAAACCGGTGAGTTCGTTGACCTCGGCGGCGTGATGGGTACGGTGCAGAACGTGCAGATTTTCTCCACCACCATGAAAAGTGCCGACGGTAAAATTGTGGTGGTGCCAAACGGTAAAATCATCGCCGGTAACATCATCAACTACTCACGTGAGCCAATTCGTCGTAACGAATTTATTATCGGCGTGGCCTACGATGCGGATGTTGATAAGGTGATCGCGCTGTTCCAGGAAGTGGTTGAGGCTGACGAGCGCGTGCTGAAAGACATGGGCATTCAGATCGGCCTGAACGAACTGGCAGCTTCTTCGCTGAACTTTGTGGTGCGCTGCTGGAGCAAAAGCAGTGACCTGCAGAACGTTTACTGGGATCTGATGAAGAACTTCAAGCGTACGCTGGATGCCAACGGTATCGGTATCCCGTATCCGCAGATGGATGTGCATCTGCATCAGGTGAAAAGCGAGCAACAGCAACAGGCTGCGCAAGCCGAGTAATCACCCGGTGGCGTTGTGTTTTGCAGTGTAAATTGCGCAACATCATTTTAAGGTCGTCATTTATGACGACCTTATTATTTTCTCTAATGACTGATTAAATTTTTCAATTTCCACTAATATCCTCGCGTCACTATACTGCATCGCATTATCTCGTTATTCAGGACTATCATCGTGTTATCTGTTTACTTACAAGGGCTTGCGCTTGGCGCTGCACTGATTCTGCCGCTTGGCCCGCAAAACGCATTCGTAATGAATCAGGGCATCAAACGCCATTACCATCTGATGACGGCGGGACTCTGCACGCTCAGCGACATTTTGCTGATTTGCGGTGGTATCTTTGGCGGCAGTGCGCTGCTAAACCAGTCGCCTATCCTGCTAATGCTGATTACATGGGCTGGCGTGGCGTTTCTGCTGTGGTATGGCTGGGGCGCACTGCGTAGCGCGTGGCAGGGCGATGTGACGCTGGCCGATGATGCGGTGATGAAGCAAGGCCGCTGGCGCATTATTGCCACCATCGTGGCGGTGACGTGGCTCAACCCGCATGTCTATCTCGACACCTTTGTGGTGCTCGGCAGCCTCGGTAGCCAGTTGCCTTCTACAGCAGCGCGCCAGTGGTTCGCGTTGGGCACCGTGAGCGCTTCAATCATCTGGTTCTTTGGTCTGGCGCTGTTAGCCGCATGGCTGTCACCGCGACTGCGCACCGTGCGCGCCCAGCGCATCATCAATCTGCTGGTGGGCGGCGTGATGTGGTTTATTGCTATCCAATTAGCGCGTCAGGGCATTGCTGCCTTCTGATGCAGATGTAAGCCGTAGAGTGCGGGTAGTGCGCCCGCACTGGCAATCAGCTCTAAGCGTATCTGTCGGAAACTCACGCCCTGAGGTACGGCGTGATGGCACAGCGAGTGATGATTCTCCTGCACTTCTATCAACAACATCTCATCCAGCCATAACCGGTAATGCGTGGTGCAGTGTGGCGTCACTGCTTGTGCATGGCCCATCTGCACTGTTTCCATCGCGTGGTCGAAGTCATTATCGAACAGCAACGTGATGTGGCTGGCCTGTTGCGCCTGTTCCCAGCGCCATGTGACGGTAGGTTGCGCATCATCCAGCGCAGGCACCCAGCAGTTGGTGTGCTGTTCCGGGCGCAGCTTGCCGTTGATGAGATAGTCGCGATGCCAGAGTTTTAGCGGCGTCTCCAGCGTGAAGGCCAGCAGCACCTGATTGGGCGCGCGGCGCGGAAGCCAGAAATCAAACTCATCCACGCCGTAATCGCCATCGTTAATCTGTCGGGTGCGTTTGGCGACGCGCGGATTGAGGCTGTTGAACACCATCATGATGCCCGGCAAGCGCTGGCGCGTGAGGGCCACTTCAATCTCTGGCTGCTCTTCGAAGGCGATAAACAAGTAGCGATCGACATCAGTACGGTAATCAAAACTCAGGCGGTAGCTGCCCTGTTCGTTGACCGTGATTATCTGGCTGGCGATGTGCCGATCGCCGCAGGTGTTGGCCGGATTGTCACTGGTGAGCAGTGAAACCTTCAGCTTCTGCGTCTGTTTGGCTCGCAGTTGCACGGTAATCGCCGGTAAGCGTTCACCGGCTTTCAGTGGCAGCAGCAGCGCACAGCGTGACTGCAACGGCTGCCAACCGCCATCGGCGGGCAGGGCGCTGAGTTGCAGGGTGCTGCTGACCGCAATCTCCGCATCGCTTACCGGGTTCGCCAACTTCTGGCGTGGGATGTATGCCCCGGCGCGCAGCAGATGCTGCTGCAACTGAGTGACGCGCTCCGGCTGAGCTAACTGTGCTGGCGTGAGTTGCTGCTGATGACAGATCGCCGCCGCACGTCCCACCACTTCACCCAACACGCCGCAGGTGCACATCACGCGCGCGCTGCCAAAAGCAACGTGAGTGGCTGAAATCAAACGACCGGTAAGCAGCAGATTATCCAGCGACTGGCTGTAAAGCGCACGGAATGGAATGGTATAAGTGCCTTTACTGTGGAACTGGCGGCAGCCATCGTGTTCGCTGTAAACACCATCAGCCGGATGTAGATCAATCGACCAGCCACCGTAGGCGACGGCATCGTAATGGTCGCGCTGCTCAACGATGTCCTGCTGGCACAGCAAGGTATCGCCGAGGAAGCGACGGCTTTCGCGCTTACCGGGGATCAATCCGACCCACTCAATCGTTAGCGTGTCGGCATCCGGGAACTCGCCGGAGTTTTTGATGTAATCCCACACGCCCCAGACAATCTTCCACAACTCCCATTTGATGGTTTCACTTTCGTGCACCGTATCGAGTCTTCCTCCCCATTCCAGCCACCACAGGTCGCAGCCGTTAAGATCGGAGGTCAGGCGTTTATAGCGCGGGATGGCGGTAATCTCTTTCAATGCGAAAGAGGGCGGGACAAAGCGTACCGGCTGCGAGGTGCGTTTGGTGTAGAAGTAAATTGAGTGGCCGAGCTTGTGGCCAAAGTGCTCGCCTGGCGCCATCTTCTCGCCAAACTCTTCAATCGTTTCCGCGCCCACGCGATGCGCTGCGCCCGCCAGATAACCCAGCACGCCATCGCCGCTGGCATCAATAAACTGGCTGGCCTTGACGTGATAGCGCGTCTGGTTGATGGCGTTAAACGCCTCTACCGATTTCAAATGACGGTCAGATTTCTCGATATCGGTGACCACGGTGTTAAGCAGCAGTGTAAGACCCGGCTGAGACTGCACCAAATCCAGTAACACCATATCGAACAGCACCGGATTGCCCTCTTTGTTGCGCCACAGGTTCTCCTCCATGATCTCGCCCATGATGCCACCTTCGCGCGCCCAGCGGTTATTGTTGCCCATGTGCGATGTCGCACCGTTGGCCCACAAGCGCACTTCACTCGATGCGTTGCCGCCCAGCACCGGGCGATCCTGAATTAACACCACCTCTAATCCGTCACGCGCGGCGGCCAGTGCGGCACAGACGCCCGAAAGACCGCCGCCCGCTACCAGCAGATCGGCTTGTATCCGCTGTTCTGGGAAGTGGCGCGCACTTTGCGAAGAGTAAGTCTGCATCATTTGCTTCCTGTCATGCTGAAGCTAAGATTGGTGTTTTGAGCGCCACAGGGTGAACTATGTCTTCTCAACCCAACCAAAGCCTGATTGATGGGATTCGCTGCTTGCAGTATTTGGTTTCCAGCGATAAAGCCGTGGGCTGCCGTGAACTGGCGCGACAGATGGACATGAACAGCACGCGCGTGAACCGCCTGCTGATGACCATGGCCTCGATTGGTTTGACGATTCAGGATGAACATCGCCGCTATTTGCCCGGCCCGGGAATACATGCGCTGGCAGCACAGGCGATCCGCGGCTCCTCGCTGTTTGCCCAGGCGCTGCCGCAGCTGGAAGCCCATGCGCCGCGCGATATCGTGGTGGCACTCGGTGTGCTGTGGGAGGATCAGGTGATCTACATCTGGCACTCCGAGCCGGGTGAGCGCACCAACGCCAGCCAGGCGCTGGCGGGATTTCGTATGCTGCCGGCGTGGCAGTCGGTGATTGGCGTGTCGCTGCTGGCGGCAGAAAGTGATGAGCAGTTGCTTCCACGTTTCACCGATGAACAGTGGGCGCAGATTGCGCCACTGCTGGCGCGCAAGCGTGCAGCAGACCATTTGATCTGGCACCGTGATGACGGCGAAATCAGCATGGCGCAGCCGATCAACAACAACCGCGCCGCGCTGGCGTTCGCCAAAATCTGGCAGGCCGATGAGGCGCATCTGCAGCAACGCGTCACGCAGTTGCAGGCGCTGGCGCAGGAGCTGATCAGCGCGCGCTGACATGCTCGATTTTACCGACTACGAACAGATAGCTGCAAATACCTATCGCCGCCAGCACAGCAATAAAGCCGAGTGCCGGAGCGAAATTATCGCCATCGATCAACGCACCAATGGCGATCGGCACCACGATGGACGAGAGGGCGCCGGTAAAGTTGAACACGCCGCCTGCCAGACCAATCAAGTGGCGGGGGGCCAACGCGGTGACGAATACCCAGGTGATGGTCGCCAGCCCGTTGCCAAAGAACGCCAGCGACATAAACAGGATAATCAGCGTGGAGTCGTCAGTGTAATTGGCGCCAAGAATAAACAGCGTCAGGAACAGGCCGAGGATAACCGGCAGCTTTCGTGCCACGCTGGGTGACACGCCGCGCCGAATCATGCGGTCCGAAGCGAATCCCGCCAGCAATACGCCACAGAAGGCGGCGAAGTAGGGCACCGAAGCCACATAGCCGCTTTTGATGAATCCCATATGGCGATACTCCACCAGATAGGTTGGGAACCAGGTGAGGAAGAACCAAAAAGTGGCGGAGATGGTGAACTGGCCGATGTAGATGCCCACCAGTTTGCGGCTGCGGAACATCTGTGCCAGATCGGCCCAGCGGGCTTTCGGCTGCTGCGTCTGCTGGCGGCTCTCGAGTAAGGCACCGTTGCTGCGCAGATAGTTTAACTCGGCCTCTGATACGCCTTTATGCTCATGCGGTTCACGGTAAAGCAGATACCACACCAGCGCCCAGATCATCCCGGCCACGCCGGTAATCAGAAACAGGCCGCGCCAGCCAAAGGCATCCTGCACGTGGAATAGCAGCGGAGTCATGCAGGCGAGACCAACGAACTGGGCCGAAGAGTAAATGCCGATGGCGCTGGCACGCTCCTGTTCGGGAAACCAGCTGGAAATGACGCGGTTGTTCGAAGGCATCACCGGCGCTTCAAAAGCACCGACGCCCAGCCGCAGGCCAAACAGCGCGCCGAAGCTGTTCGCTAATGCGTGCAGTGCGGTGACCAGCGACCAGGCAAACAGCCCGATGCCATACACCAGACGGGCACCGAGACGATCGATCAGAAAACCACCGGGGATCTGCAGCGCGGCGTAGATCCAGCCAAATGCCGAGAAGATCAATCCCATCTCCATCGGCGTGAAGCGCAGTTCGCCGGCCATTTGCGTGGCGGCCACGGAGAGATTAGTGCGATCCATGTAGTTGATGATGATGTTGATGAACACCAGACCCAACATCAGGAATCGGGTACGTCCGGCGCGAACGGCAATGGCGCTATGGCTAAGGGGCTGTTCTGTCATAATACAACTCTCCCGGAAGCTAGAATTGTTTCTTTAATAGAAACATCAAGGCGAACTTTCAGCGAATCTGTCAGCATAGTTTTGCGATCGCGGATACGTTAAAACCGCAGCTATCCGAACTTTTTGGTGATTTCAAACTCAGACCATCACGCATAGTAATGTGTTTTAGGTTTAGCCATAGTGGCGACCTGTAAATTGAACCTTCAAGGAGGACTTTCGTGAAACTGAAAGCACTGGCGCTGGCCGCCGTAATGAGCACTGGCGTAATGTCAGCGATGGTACAAGCGGGTGAAGTCCCGAATGGCCCGCATGTCGTGACCTCGGGTCAGGCAAGCGTTGATGCCCGTCCTGATATCGCGACACTCTCCATCGTGGTGAATGTTTCTTCGAAAGATGCGGCAGACGCGAAAAAACAAGCTGATGACCGCGTGGCGCAATATTTCGATTTCCTGCAAAAGAACGGTATCGAAAAGAAAGATATTGATGCGGCAAACCTCAGTACGCAACCCGAGTATGACTACACCAAAGAAGGGAAGTCAGTACTGAAAGGTTATCGTGCGGTGCGTCAGGTGCAGGTGACCTTACGTCAGCTGGATAAACTGAATGAATTGCTGGATGGTGCGCTGAAATCTGGCCTGAACGAAATCCGTTCGGTGGAGCTGGGCGTAGCGAATGCTGATGCCTATAAAGATCAGGCGCGCAAAGCGGCGATTGCTAACGCCACTCAGCAGGCAGGTGCGCTGGCAGAAGGCTTCAACGCCAAGTTAGGCCCGGTGTACAGCATCCGCTATCACGTGGCGAACTATCAGCCAATGCCAATGGCGCGCATGTACAAAGCGGCCGCAGCCCCAGCGGATACCACCGCGCAGCAGACTTATGAGCAGCAGAGCATTCACTTTGACGATCAGGTCGATGTAGTGTTCGAGATCAAGCCGAATACGGCTCAGTAATCTGATGTGTTGAATCGTAGCGGCGTGATTTATGACGCTGAATGGCAGCGATACTGCTGTTCATTCACGCGATAAATCACGCCGCTACGCCAATCTGCAATTGGGATTAGGCTGTCGCCGTATCCTGGCGCAAGACGCGATGACCGTGTGCAATCAATGCATCCGTCACGCTGCGCATTAAGCGGCTCTCTGGCGCGAATCGGTGCCAGTAAAGCATGCGACGCTGGTAAAGACCTGGCGTCAAATCCACCAAATCCCCTTGTGCCAGTTCACGCTCAATCTGTAGGTGCGGGATCATACAGCACACCGAACCCTGACGCGCCAGCTGCACGAAGGCTTCCGACGAGTTAACGATGTGGCACGGTACGCTGCCCGGTGACAGATCAAAGTTCTGTTGTAAAAACGCCTGATGCATATCATCCAGATGGTCAAACGCCACCGCAGGCGCTTTCAGTAAAGCAGAGCGAGTCACGCCATTCGGGAAGTAGCGCGCGGCAAAATCCGGCGAGGCGCAGAACAGATAATCCAGTGCACCCAACTGATCCACTAAGCAGCTTGGCAGCGGCTGCGGCTGGATACTGACGGCGCCGACCACTTCACCGCGACGCAGGCGTTCCTGGGTGCGGGTTTCGTCTTCCACCTGCAAATTCAGGCGCACCGGCGAATCGGCCAGCACATCTTTCAGCGCAGGCAGCAGCCAGGTCGCCAGACTGTCGGCGTTGACCGCCAGCGACAGGAGTAATGGCGTGGTACCGCCGTTGTCATCACCCAGCCATTCTTCTTCCAGCAGCTCCACCTGATGCAACAGCGCCAGCAGTTTTTGTCCTTGCTCGGTCGGACGCGGCGGTACGGTGCGCACCAGCAGCGGCTGACCAAATAAATTTTCCAGCTGTTTGATACGCTGTGACACCGCAGACTGCGTGATGCAGAGTTTTTGGGCCGCACGCTCAAAACCGCGCTCGCGAATCACAGCATCCAGCGCCTGAAGCGTTCGATAATCCGGGCGTTTCATTGTTGTTCTCTCTCGTTCAGGATGGAAAGTACTATGCCACAAAACTGTCATATTGTGCTGCGGCGCTTTTTTGCGGGCTGGCTTCCAAAGGCTTAAATCGATGCGTTAACAGCCGCGCATTTTTACGACGCCTTGTTTTATACTACGCGCACTTCGATGTCGCACAGGTTTTAAACATACCATGACCCAGGATGAACTGAAAAAAGCGGTTGGTTGGGCAGCACTGCAATACGTGCAACCCGGCACCATTGTTGGCGTTGGCACCGGTTCAACAGCGGCGCATTTTATTGATGCGCTTGGCACCATGAAAGATCAAATTGAAGGCGCGGTTTCAAGTTCGGAAGCCTCGACGGAAAAACTCAAAGCTTTGGGGATTCCGGTTTTTGATCTGAATAACGTCGATGAGCTGTCGGTGTACGTTGATGGCGCAGACGAAATCAATCCACAGATGCAGATGATCAAAGGCGGCGGCGCAGCGCTGACGCGTGAGAAAATCGTCGCGGCGGTGGCGAAAAAGTTCATCTGCATTGCGGATGCCTCTAAAGAGGTGGACATTCTGGGCAACTTCCCGCTGCCTGTGGAAGTGATCCCGATGGCGCGCGCGTTTGTCGCGCGTGAACTGGTGAAGCTGGGCGGCCAACCTGAGTATCGTCAGAATGTGGTGACCGACAACGGCAACATTATTCTCGACGTACATAATCTGCGTATTCTCGACCCGATTGCATTGGAAAAAGCCATCAATGCGCTGCCGGGTGTGGTTACCGTGGGTTTGTTTGCTGCGCGTGGCGCTGATGTAGCGTTGATCGGCACCGCAGATGGCGTGAAAACCATCACTTATTGATCTGATAGCGTGCTTACCGGCGCGCGCGCTGCGCCGGTTATTTCCATCTGCAAAACATCTTTTCTTGCTGAGGTGAAATTTAGTGACTTATGTCACAAAAGATTCATCAACAGCAGGTTCGTACTTCGGCGCACTCGCATCCCACGATTTTGTACGGCTTTGTGCTGCCTCAACGTGGGCGCGTGCTGGCGGGCAGGCAATCGTTTGTATTGCCGCGCTCGAAATTTTTGATATTTTGGCAGAAGGCTACCTTATGGTAGTCCTCGTTGAATTCTGAATAGGGTCGGGAAATGGCAAAGGTATCACTGGAAAAAGACAAGATTAAGTTCCTGCTGGTGGAAGGCGTTCACCAGAGTGCACTGGATAATCTGCGTGCTGCGGGTTACACCAACATCGAATTCCACAAAGGGGCACTGGATGCGGAGTCGCTGAAGTCCTCCATTCGCGATGCGCACTTCATTGGTATCCGTTCCCGTACCCAACTGACCGAAGAGATCTTTGCGGCGGCTGAGAAGCTGGTCGCGGTAGGCTGCTTCTGCATCGGTACTAACCAGGTTGACCTGAATGCTGCCGCAAAACGCGGTGTGCCGGTCTTCAATGCGCCATTCTCTAACACCCGTTCGGTGGCTGAGCTGGTGATTGGTGAAATGCTGCTGATGCTGCGCGGCATTCCTGAAGCGAACGCTAAAGCGCACCGTGGCATCTGGAACAAAGTGGCAAACGGCTCGTTCGAAGCGCGCGGTAAGAAGCTGGGCATCATTGGTTACGGCCATATCGGGATGCAGCTGGGCGTGCTTGCGGAAGGCCTTGGCATGCACGTGTTCTTCTACGATATCGAAACCAAACTGCCGCTGGGTAATGCGACTCAGGTTCGCCACCTGTCCGATCTGCTGAACATGAGCGATGTGGTCAGCCTGCACGTACCAGAAAATGCCTCAACGCAGAACATGATTGGCGCTGAAGAGCTGGCGTTGATGAAGCCGGGTGCACTGCTGATCAACGCCGCACGTGGCACCGTGATTGATATCCCAGCCCTGTGCAACGCCCTGGCTAACAAGCATCTGTCCGGTGCGGCCATCGATGTCTTCCCGGTTGAGCCGGCGACCAACAGCGATCCGTTCAACTCACCGCTGTGCGAGTTTGATAACGTGATCCTGACGCCACACATCGGGGGGTCTACTCAGGAAGCGCAGGAAAACATCGGTCTGGAAGTCTTGGGCAAGCTGGCCAAGTATTCTGACAACGGTTCTACGCTGTCTGCGGTTAACTTCCCGGAAGTGTCTCTGCCGATGCACGCTGCAAGCGTCAGCCGTTTGCTGCACATCCATGAAAACCGTCCAGGTGTGCTGACCGCGATTAACCAGATCTTTGCCGAGCAGGGCATCAACATCGCTGCTCAGTATCTGCAAACTTCGCCTGTGATGGGTTATGTGGTTATCGATATCGATGCAGAAGAAGATGTGGCGGAAAAAGCGCTGCAGCTGATGAAAGCGATTCCGGGCACCATGCGCGCCCGTCTGCTGTACTGATGGCTCAGGGCACCCTGCGTGTCCGTTCAACATACTGATTGCAAGGGTGCCACTTAAGTTGGCACCCTTTGTTTTACAGTTCTTCGTTATCCCACTGCCACAGCTTTGACGGTGTCAGAATGGCAGGTAACGGCACATCCCACGCCGCCACCGGCAATGTCTCGACACGCTGGCAATCGTGCGCAATGCCCATTGGGTAAAAGCCATGCTGCTGCCAGTGCTGCAGCGTCCGATCGTAAAAACCTCCACCCATGCCCAATCGCTGCCCCTCGTGGTCAAACGCCACTAACGGCACCAGCATCACATCCAACTGATTGAGTGTGGCCATCTGCGTGATATCCAGCGGCGGTTCAGGGATGCGCAATTTGTTTGGCGTCAGAGAAGTTTCAGGCGTATAGCGCAGAAACAGCAGATGACCGGGTGCGAAGGGATGCAATACCGGCAGGTAAACCTGCTTTTTCTGCTGCCAAAGTTTGGCAATCAGCGGGCGAGTGTTGATTTCACCATCGACGGATAAAAACAGGGCGATGCGTTGTGCATTAGCGATAGGGGCGAAATTGATGGCGTGCTCGGCGAGCAGATCGGCAGCTTGTTCTTGCTGTTCTGGCGTGAGGTTGCGACGCAGATGGCGTACATGCTGACGGATATCTTGACGGTCGAGAAGGGAAGGTGTTTGCATGGTGCCCCCCGGCAAAGTCGGCGCTTAGCCAACTATATCATGTTCAAACGAACCGGGGGATAACAGGGTGAAACGAGTGGAGATCTCCGAGATGCCGCCGCAGGCTGTAACCCTTGAACCCATGGTTCAAGGTGAACATGCCGTCACAACTATTAGGCTTCTCGGACGGACCGAGCATGCGCACAAATTGTGGATCGTCACATTCTGTTGGTATTAAATATCGGCTCAGGGGACGGGCCCGCTTGCAAACATCTCAGAGAAAATTGACTTCACCGTGACTCTAACATGAGTACCATGAAGTGTTATTCGAATTTAGGGCCCTGGCGATCAGTTATGCGACCTTGCTCAAGTAATGCTTGTTCAATGGTCTGCTGCAGCATGCGGATACGTTGTTCCATATTTGCTGCATAATCGCGCGTCTTGCCTTTTTCCTGTGCCAGCTCGTGGCAAATGTTCAAGGCGGCGATGAACACCAGTTGCTCTGTATTGGTGACTCTAGTGCGAACTTTTAAATCTTGCAACCGTTGATTGAGATCCTCTGCAGCTAGATTAAGCGCATCTTGCTGTTCGGGCGGACAATTTACTCTCAATGAACGACCAAAAATCTGAATATCTACCGGTTGTGCAGACATGCCACCATCCTGACTGATTACTCTGTTCGCATCTCCCTTACCTGTCAATGGGTTGGGAGGTGCGCAACTATATAGAGCCGCGATATAAGTTACAACCCCTTTTCTGGAAACCCTGAGGCACCTGGTGGTAGCATAACACGAACTTATTCTGCCAACGACGACCAAAGCCTATGTCTTTACAGAACGAAACTCCTGGTTACAACGCGCTTGCCTCAGCCCTTTCTCAACAGGGTGTGGGCATGACGCCAGCCGAAATGCACGGATTACTGTCCGGCATTCTGTGTGGTGGCAACAAAGATGCCAGCTGGAAAACTAAAATTCACGACCTCGCCAACGACGGCATGGCGTTTTCGCAAAGCCTGTCGCAGCCGTTGCAGGCCCTGCATGAAAATCTGAGCAACACGCTGGAAGAAGAAGGTTTCATGTTCCAGCTGATGCTGCCGGAAGACGATGACATCACCGTCTTCGATCGCGCTGATGCGCTGGCGGGCTGGGTTAACCACTTCCTGCTCGGTTTAGGTGTAACGCAGCCGAAGCTGGATAAAGTGACTGGCGAAACCGGTGAAGCGATTGACGATCTGCGCACCATCGCGCAGCTCGGTTACGACGAAGATGAAGATCAGGAAGAGCTGGAGCAGTCGCTGGAAGAGGTGATTGAATACGTGCGTGTTGCCGCGTTGCTGTGCCACGAAACGTTCGCGCGCCAGCACACGCCAACGGCGCCGGAAGTGCAAAAGCCAACGTTACACTAAGTGCGTTATTGCGGGCGCATGGTGCCCGTTTCAACAGGGAGTGCAAACATGATTACACTGGATACTTTCCAGCAACGTCGTCAGGCGCTGATTGCCCGTATGGCACCTGGCAGCGCCGCTTTGATTTTCGCTGCACCTGAAGTGACCCGCAGCAACGACACGGAATACAACTTCCGCCAAAACAGTGATTTCTGGTATTTCACCGGGTTCAATGAGCCGCAGGCGCTGTTGGTGCTGATCAAAAGTGATGACAAGCATAACCACAGCGTGCTGTTCAATCGTGTTCGCGACCTCACCGCCGAGATCTGGTTTGGCCGTCGCCTCGGACAAGATGCCGCACCCGCGAAGCTCGGCGTTGACCGCGCTTTGCCATGGGATGACATCGGCGATCAATTGCATCAACTGCTCAACGGGTTGGACGTGGTTTATCACGCTCAGGGTGAGTACCCAGAAGCTGACCAACTGGTGTTCAGCGCCTTAGAGAAGCTGCGTCGTGGCTTCCGTCAGAATCTCAGCGCGCCTGCTACCGTCACCGACTGGCGTCCGTGGGTGCACGATATGCGCCTATTCAAAAGCGAAGCCGAGATTGAGATTCTGCGCCGGGCGGGAAAAATCAGTGCGCTGGCACATACCCGCGCGATGCAAACCTGCCGTCCAGGTATGTTTGAGTATCAGCTCGAAGGCGAAATTCATCATGAATTCAATCGCCACGGTGCACGTTTTCCCTCGTACAACACCATTGTTGGTTCGGGCGAAAACGGCTGCATCCTGCATTACACCGAAAACGAAAGTGAGATGCGCGATGGCGATTTGGTGCTGATTGATGCGGGCTGTGAGTTCCACGGTTATGCCGGTGATATCACCCGTACCTTCCCGGTAAATGGCAAATTCACTCAACCCCAGCGTGAGATTTACGACATCGTGCTGGCCTCGCTGTATAAGGCGCTGTCGATGTTCCGTCCAGGCATCAGCATCCACGACGTTAATGACGAAGTGGTGCACATCATGATTACCGGTCTGGTCGATCTCGGTATTCTGGAAGGCAATATCGATACGCTGTTCGAAGAGCAAGCGCATCGTCCGTTCTTTATGCACGGCTTAAGCCATTGGCTGGGTCTGGATGTGCATGATGTTGGCCATTACGGCACACCAAGCCGTGACCGCACTCTCGAGCCTGGCATGGTGCTGACGATTGAACCGGGCCTGTACATTGCGCCGGATGCCAAAGTCCCACCGCAGTATCGCGGCATTGGTATCCGTATCGAAGATGACATCGTGATCACCGCTGACGGCAACGAAAACCTGACCGACAGCGTAGTGAAAGATGCTGATGCGATTGAAGCCTTGATGGCAGCGGCACGCCACGCATGAGCATTTTGATTGCAGGCGGAGGCATGACGGGGGCAACTCTGGCGCTGGCGATTTCGCACCTGACGCAAGGCCAATTGCCCGTTACGCTGATCGAACGCAGTCTGCCGGATAGCCGCCAACATCCAGGCTTTGATGGCCGTGCGATTGCGTTAGCGGCGGGCACCTGTCAGCAGCTGGCGGATATCGATGTGTGGCGCTCGCTCGCAGATTGCGGCACGCCGATCACGGATATTCACGTCTCCGATCGTGGTCACACCGGCTTTGTGCAGCTTAAAGCGGATGATTATCAGGTTCCGGCGCTTGGCCAGGTGGTTGAGCTGTTTGATGTAGGGCAGCGTCTGTTCCAGCGTCTGAAAAGTGCGCCAGGTGTGACGCTGCGCTGTCCGGATTACGTCACGGCGGTGGAGCGCACAGCAGAGTCTGTTACCGTAACCCTCAACAGCGGTGAGGCATTACAGGGTGCATTACTGGTGGCTGCCGATGGCTCTCGTTCACCACTTGCCGCATCCTGTGGCATCAACTGGCAACGGGACGATTATCAGCAGCTCGCCGTCATTGCCAACGTCACCACGCAGCAGCCGCATCAGGGCCGTGCATTTGAACGTTTTACCGAGCACGGTCCGCTGGCGCTGTTACCGATGTCTGGTAATCGCATGTCGCTGGTGTGGTGTCATCCTGTTGAGGCAGAAGCGACGGTGAAACAATGGGATGATGCAACATTCCTGCGCGAGCTTCAGCAGGCGTTTGGCTGGCGCTTAGGGCGTTTCACCCATGTCGGCCAGCGCGAAGTCTATCCGCTGGCGCTGCAAACCGCCGAACGTCAGGTGGCGCATCGTCTGGCGCTGGTGGGCAATGCGGCGCAAACCCTGCATCCGATTGCCGGACAGGGCTTTAATCTGGGATTGCGCGATGTGATGTCGCTGGCGGAAACGTTGGCAGGCGCGCATCGTCAACAGCAAGATACAGGCAGCTATGGCGTGTTGCAGCACTTCGCTGCACGGCGTCAACCCGATCGCGCCGCGACAATTGGCGTGACCGATGGATTGGTGCGGCTGTTTGCCAACCGTTATACGCCCTTAGTGGCGGGAAGAAATCTTGGGCTGGTGGCAATGGACCATCTGCCATGGCTGCGAAACCCACTTGCCGCGCGTACGCTCGGCTGGGTAAAGCGTTAAGCATGAATTAAGGGGCAGCAATGCAAACATTTGATGTGGCCATCGCCGGTGGCGGCATGGTAGGTCTGGCCGTCGCCTGCGGATTGCAGGGCAGCGGCCTGCGCGTTGCCGTGCTGGAAAAAGCACCTGAGCCACAATTTGATCCGGCGAGCGCCGCGTCAATTCGCGTCTCGGCGATCAACGCTGCCAGCGAACGCCTGCTGCAAAAACTGGACGTCTGGTCCAGCATCCTGGCGTTGCGTGCCAGCGCCTATCACGGCATGGAAGTGTGGGATCAGGACAGCTTTGGTTCCATCAGCTTTGATGATGAGCAGCAAGGCTTATCCCATCTCGGCCATATTATTGAAAATGAGGTGATTCACAGCGCACTGTGGCAGCGCGCCAGCCAGTGCAGCGACATCACCTTATTCGCGCCTGCGCAGTTACAGCAGGTGGCCTTTGGCGACAATGAAGCCTTTGTCACGTTACAGGACGGCAGCATGATGAGTGCGCGCCTGCTGATTGCCGCTGATGGCGCAAACTCCTGGCTGCGTGATAAAGCCGATATCCCGATTACCTTCTGGGATTACGATCATCACGCGCTGGTCGCGAATATTCGCACCGATATGCCGCACGATGCGATTGCGCGTCAGGTGTTCCATGGCGACGGTATTCTGGCGTTCCTGCCGATGCAGGACCCGCACCTGTGTTCCATCGTCTGGTCGCTGTCGCCGCAGGAAGCGGCCCGCGTGCAGTCTATGCCTGAAGCGCTGTTCAACCAGCATCTGTCGGTTGCCTTCGATATGCGCCTTGGCTTGTGCCATGTGGAAAGCGAGCGCAAAACCTTCCCGTTGATGGCGCGCTATGCCCGTAACTTTGCCGCGCACCGCCTGGCACTAGTGGGCGACGCCGCGCACACCATTCACCCGCTGGCCGGGCAGGGCGTAAACCTTGGCTTTATGGATGCCGCTGAACTGATCGGTGAGATCCGCCGTCTGCATCAGGAAGGCAAAGATATCGGGCAGCACCTGTATCTGCGCCGTTATGAGCGCAGCCGCAAACACAGCGCAGCGATGATGCTGGCGGGGATGCAGGGATTTCGCGAGTTATTCGCCGGTACTCACCCAGCGAAAAAGCTGCTGCGCGATGTGGGATTGAAACTGGCCGACACATTGCCGGGTGTCAAACCGATGATGCTGAAGCAGGCCATGGGGCTCAATGATATGCCCAGCTGGATTCGTTAAATCCCGCTCATAAGGCGCCGATTCAGGCGCCGTTTTTTTTGCTTGATTCACTGCCCCGTCATACCTGAAATCCATCCTGGTATTGCTCATGTCGTGATTGCTGGGACACAGCGGGTCAGTTAAAAAAACCGTACTTAAACTGCTTTTAACCCCTATGCACTGCTCTGGTGCGCCTCTGCACCCAAATTGCGCCTCGTTTGATTTATTCTAATTTTACCCATTGATTCGCATTATTTTAACTAATGATGATATTGGCGGCTCGCCGAACCATTTATTCGTACTGAGGTGCGCATTCCATTATCTGGCTGTGTTTGTGGTTCTTAATTGTATTTTATGCGTGGTTAATCACAAAAATGCAGTGATTTGTGCTGGCATGGGTTTGAGGTGTGCTAAGGGGATGGTACTGTTTCGCCCTCGTTTTCCTTATGGTTAATCGCCGCATTCGGTGGTAACTTCAGCACAAAGAGAACGTTTGCGTCAGCCTGCACAGGCGACGCAGGCGCGTCACACTCACTTGTTTTCACAGGATGGTTATGACTCAGCAAACGCCTCTATTCGAACAGCATCAGGCATGCGGTGCGCGCATGGTGGACTTCCATGGCTGGATGATGCCCCTGCATTACGGCTCGCAAATGGATGAGCACCACGTGGTGCGTAACGATGCCGGTATGTTTGATGTTTCCCACATGACCATCGTCGATCTGCGCGGTGCCCGCACCCGTGAATTCCTGCGTTATCTGCTGGCCAACGATGTCGCCAAACTGACGCAGCCCGGTAAAGCCCTCTACACCGGCATGCTGAATGCTTCGGCTGGCGTCATTGATGATTTGATTGTTTACTTTATGACCGAAGACTTTTTCCGCTTAGTGGTGAACTCCGCAACGCGTGAAAAGGATTTGGCGTGGATCAAACAGCACGCACAGCCGTTTGGCGTTGAAATTACTGAACGCGACGATCTGGCATTGATTGCGGTACAAGGCCCGGAAGCGCAGCAAAAAGCGCAGACGCTGTTCACTGCTGCACAACGTGAAGCCGTTGCGGGCATGAAACCGTTTTTTGGTGTGCAAAGCGAAAACCTGTTTATCGCCACCACTGGCTACACCGGTGAAGCCGGCTACGAAATTGCGATGCCGAACAGTGAAGCGGCCGATTTCTGGCAGAAATTGTTAGCGGCAGGCGTCAAACCTGCTGGCCTCGGCGCACGTGACACGCTGCGTCTGGAAGCAGGGATGAATCTCTACGGTCAGGAAATGGATGAAGGCGTTTCACCGCTGGCGGCCAACATGGGTTGGACTGTGAGCTGGGAACCTGCCGATCGCGATTTCATCGGCCGCGAGGCGTTAGAAGCGCAACGTGAAAAAGGCACCGAGAAGCTGGTGGGTTTGATCATGACCGAAAAAGGGGTGTTGCGTAACGGGTTATCGGTACGTTTCACCGACGAACAAGGTCAGCCACAGCAGGGTATCATTACCAGTGGTTCTTTCTCCCCGACGCTGGGTTACAGCATCGCGCTGGCACGTGTGCCAGCGGGCATTGGTGAGCAAGCGATTGTAGAGATCCGCAATCGTGAAATGCCGGTAAAAGTCACCAAACCGATTTTTGTTCGCGCCGGCAAGCCGGTCGCTCAGTAATTTTTCAGGAGAAATGGCGATGAGCAATGTGCCTAATGAATTGAAATACCGGGATAGTCACGAGTGGGTACGTAAAGAAGCCGATGGCACCTTCACCGTGGGAATCACCGAACACGCGCAGGAACTGCTGGGCGATATGGTGTTTGTGGATCTGCCTGATGTGGGCGCTACTTTTGCTGCCGGTGATGACTGTGCCGTCGCGGAGTCCGTGAAAGCCGCCTCAGATATCTATGCGCCGCTGAGCGGTGAAATCGTTGCCGTGAACGAAGAGCTGGCCGACGCACCGGAGCTGGTTAACAGCGAACCGTACGCGGCAGGCTGGTTGTTCCGTATCAAAGCCAGCGACGTTTCAGAACTTGATTCGATGCTTGACGCCGATGCCTATAAAGGCGCTATCGACGAGTAACCGGTAGTCATCGAAGGTGCTGCACTGCAGCGCCTTCTTTTTTATCTGCCTGATTTAATGCCATTTTTGTAACCCAGCCCGATTCAGGATTTACTGCAAATGACCCAGACTCTCAGCCAGCTTGAACATAACGGTGCTTTCATTGAGCGCCATATCGGTCCTACACCCGCGCAGCAGGCCACCATGCTGGAAGCGATTGGTGCCAGCTCTCTGGAATCACTGATCAGCGCCATCGTGCCTGCTGACATCCAATTGCCAGGCCCGCCTGCGGTCGGTGATGCCGCGACCGAACAGCAAGCGCTGGCAGAGCTGAAAGCCATTGCCAGTCAGAACCATATCTACAAATCCTGGATCGGCATGGGCTACAGTGCCGTGATCACCCCACCGGTTATCCTGCGTAACATGCTGGAAAACCCAGGCTGGTACACGGCGTACACCCCGTATCAGCCAGAAGTGTCGCAGGGCCGCTTAGAAGCGCTGTTGAACTTCCAGACCCTGACGCTGGACTTAACCGGTCTGGATATCGCCTCCGCTTCACTGCTCGATGAAGCCACCGCAGCAGCCGAAGCCATGGCGATGGCGAAGCGCGTCAGCAAACTGAAAACTGCCGGTAAATTCTTTATCGCCGATGATATCCATCCGCAAACGCTGGATGTGGTGCGCACCCGTGCTGAAACCTTTGGTTTTGAACTGATCATCGACAGCGCCAGCAAAGCGCTGGATCACGACGATCTGTTTGGCGTGCTGCTGCAGCAAGTGGGTACCAGCGGTGAAGTGCACGATTACCGTTCACTGATTGTCGAGCTGAAAAGCCGCAAAGTGGTGGTGAGCGTGGCCGCTGATTTCATGGCGCTGGTGCAGTTAGAAGCACCAGGTAAACAGGGCGCAGACATTGTCTTCGGTTCTGCACAGCGCTTCGGTGTGCCAATGGGTTACGGTGGTCCACACGCTGCGTTCTTCGCCAGCCGTGATGAGCACAAACGTTCAATGCCGGGCCGTATCATTGGCGTCTCGCGCGATGCTGCAGGCAACACCGCACTGCGCATGGCCATGCAAACGCGTGAGCAGCATATCCGTCGTGAGAAAGCTAACTCCAACATCTGTACTTCACAGGTGCTGCTGGCGAACATCGCCGGCCTGTATGCGGTTTATCATGGTCCTGTGGGCCTGAAGCGTATTGCCTCACGCATTTATCGTCTGACCAGCATTCTGGCCGCTGGCCTGAAAAACGGTGGCCTGAAGCTGCGCCACAACAGCTGGTTCGATACCTTAACGGTTGAAGTCGCTGATAAAGCCGAAGTGCTGAATCGCGCGCTGAGCTTTGGCGTCAACCTGCGCAGTGATGTGCTTAACGGCGTGGGTATCACGCTGGATGAAACCACCTCACGCGAAGATGTGCAGACGCTGTTTGCCATTCTGCTGGGTGATGCGCACGGTCAGGAGATTGATGCCCTGGATGCCAGCGTCTCTGCTGAAAACAGCGCTATTCCGGCAGGCATGTCGCGTGAAAGCGAATTCCTGACCCATCCGGTGTTCAACCGCCATCACAGCGAAACCGAGATGATGCGTTACATGCACAGCCTGGAGAAAAAGGATCTGGCGCTAAACCAGGCGATGATCCCACTCGGTTCGTGCACCATGAAACTCAACGCCGCAGCCGAAATGATCCCGATCACCTGGCCAGAGTTTGCGGAACTGCATCCATTCTGCCCGGCAGAACAGGCTTCAGGTTATCTGCAGATGATTGGCCAGCTGTCACAGTGGCTGGTACAGCTGACCGGTTATGATGCGCTCTGCATGCAGCCAAACTCTGGCGCACAGGGTGAATATGCTGGCCTGCTGGCGATTCGTCGTTATCACGAGAGCCGCAACGAAGGTGGACGTAATGTCTGCCTGATCCCAAGCTCTGCACACGGTACCAACCCGGCTTCCGCACAGATGGCGGGCATGGCAGTGGTGGTGGTGGCCTGTGATAAACAAGGCAACATCGACCTCGGCGATCTGCGTGAGAAAGCCGCTCAGGTTGGCGATGAGCTGTCTTGCATCATGGTGACCTATCCTTCAACTCACGGCGTGTACGAAGAAACCATCCGTGAAGTGTGCCAGATCGTCCATCAGTACGGCGGCCAGGTTTATTTGGACGGTGCCAACATGAACGCCCAGGTGGGGATCACCACGCCTGGTTACATCGGCGCAGATGTCTCGCACCTTAACCTGCATAAAACCTTCTGCATTCCACACGGCGGTGGCGGTCCAGGCATGGGCCCAATCGGTGTGAAAGCGCATCTGGCTCCGTTTGTACCGGGTCACAGCGTGGTGCAAATCGATGGTGTGCTGACGCAGCAAGGCGCGGTATCCGCCGCACCATTCGGTAGTGCCTCGATTCTGCCAATCAGCTGGATGTACATCCGCATGATGGGCGCGGAAGGTCTGAAACAAGCGAGTTCGGTCGCGATTCTGAATGCCAACTACATTGCCAGCCGTCTGCAATCCGCTTATCCAATCCTGTATGCCGGTCGCGATGGCCGCGTGGCGCACGAATGTATCCTTGATATCCGTCCGCTGAAAGAGCAGACCGGTATCAGCGAGCTGGATATTGCCAAGCGTCTGATCGATTACGGATTCCATGCGCCGACCATGTCGTTCCCGGTGGCCGGAACGCTGATGGTTGAGCCGACTGAATCAGAAAGCAAAATCGAGCTGGATCGCTTTATCGATGCGATGTTGTCTATCCGCATGGAGATCGACCGCGTGGCCGACGGCGAATGGCCAGCCGACGATAACCCGCTGGTGAATTCACCGCATACCCAGATGGAGATCGTTGGCGAGTGGGCGCATCCGTACACCCGCGAACTGGCGGTGTTCCCGGCAGGCAGCGCCAACAAATACTGGCCAACCGTGAAACGTCTGGATGATGTGTTTGGTGACCGCAACGTTTTCTGCTCCTGTGTTCCAATGAGCGAATACCAATAATTGAGCCGCTATGCTCAGGGCCGCCGCTGTATTGGCGGCACTCATTCACCCAGGGCACAGACTTCTGTGAGCTTGCGGGAAGGGTGGGGGCCAGCTGCCTTGTGCGACTCAAATTATTTTGGCTAAACACTTTTTGACACCTATGCTGAGGGCCGAGAAATCGGCCCTTTTTCTATTTTGGAGGCAACATGGATCTGGCATTAATCACCGGCGCCAGCCGTGGCATTGGACGCGCAACAGCCTTGATGCTGGCGCAGGCGGGTTATTGTGTTGCGGTTAACTATCGTAAGCGCGCCACTGAAGCTCAGCAGGTTGTGACTGAGATCGAAGCACAGGGCGGCAGCGCCTTTGCCGTGCAGGCGGATATCGCCGATGAAGCTCAGGTCGTGCGCATGTTCCAACAGCTTGATCAGCATGCAGGCAGCCTGCGTGTACTGGTCAATAATGCTGGGATTTTGTTCACGCAGTGCCGGGTGGAAGATCTCGATGCGGAACGTATTCAGCGGGTGTTCGCCACCAATGTTACCGGTACGTTTATCTGCTGTCGTGAAGCGGTGAAGCGCATGAGCACCGATCACGGCGGGCAGGGCGGTTCGATTATCAATGTTTCTTCAGCGGCTGCACGTCTCGGTGCGCCGGGCGAGTATGTTGATTACGCGGCGTCAAAAGGGGCGATGGATACGTTAACCAAAGGCTTGTCACTGGAAGTGGCGGCGCAAGGCATTCGCGTCAATAGCGTGCGGCCGGGCTTAATTTATACCGAAATGCACGCCGATGGCGGTGAACCAGGCAGAGTCGATCGCGTGGCCAGCTCACTGCCGATGCAGCGCGGCGGTCAGGCTGAAGAGATCGCCGCCGCGATCATCTGGCTGGCAAGCGATGCTGCTTCTTACGTCACCGGCACCTTTATCGATGCCGCAGGTGGCCGCTAATCCTCTGATTTAATCATTGAAACTGATGCAGCGTTACCCAGAGCGCTGCTATCAGCCATTGGTCACACTCCTGTCACAATATTATTTTAGCGTACATGTGTACTCTGAAATTTTTCCCGGTTACTCTGATGTTCATAAAAAACACAGTTCTTACACCGTTATCCAGGAATGAAGCGCATGGCACAGAATCGAATTATCGCTCAGGGCTACTCGCTAGCCGAAGAGATCGCCAACAGCATTAGCCACGGAATTGGCTGCATTTTTGGCATTGTTGGTTTGGTATTGCTGTTAACACAAGCGGTTGAAATGCGTGCCGATGTCACCGCAATCACCAGTTACAGCCTGTATGGCGGCAGTATGATACTGCTGTTCCTCGCTTCAACGCTGTATCACGCCATTCCGCATCAGAAGGCCAAGCCCTGGCTAAAGAAATTTGACCACTGCGCTATCTATCTTTTGATAGCGGGCACCTACACGCCGTTCCTCATGGTTGGCTTGAAATCGCCACTGGCACAAGGGTTGATGGTGGTGATCTGGAGTCTGGCACTGCTTGGGATCATTTTTAAACTGACGATTGCCCACCGCTTTAAAGTGCTGTCATTGGTGACCTATCTCAGTATGGGCTGGCTATCGCTGGTGGTGATTTATCAGTTGGCGACCAGGCTGTCTGCGGGCGGCATCTGGCTGTTAGCTGCCGGTGGGATTGTCTATTCGCTGGGTGTGATTTTCTATGTCTCGCGCCGGATCCCTTATAACCACGCTATCTGGCATGGCTTTGTGCTGGGCGGCAGCGTTTTACACTTCTGTGCGATCTACTTTTATGTTGCCTAAGCATGTTGTCAGGTCGCCATGAATGGCGACCCTACGGGCGGGGGGGTGTCGGGTGCGCATTTATGCGCACCCGAAATACAAATCAATCGACCAGTGAATACGGCAGTGGCTGAATCGTCAGCTTCCCACCTTCATCGCCTTCTACGCGCAGCACGCTGTCCGGCTCCAGATCGTTATTCATCACTACCTGCACCCACACGCTGCCGTCATCCAGCTGCACGCCGCTCAATACGGTGCCGGTACGACGCCACTTATCACCCATCTGCAGCTCCATCGAGCCGCCCGCTTCCGGGACTTTGCTGGCGTTGCCCGCTAGCCAGTAAAGCGCACGCTTGTTGGCACCACGGAATTTGGCACGCGCCACCATCTCCTGACCGGTATAACAGCCTTTCTTGAAGCTGATGGCGTCAAGCGCCTGTAAGTTGGTTGCCTGCGGAATCAACTGCGCGCTGGTGGTCGTTTCAATAACAGGAATGCCAGCTTCAATATCCAATGCCAGCCATTGGATGCTGTCATTGAGCTGCGCTGCACCGGCTAACTTCTCTTTCAAAGCTTCAGCCTGCGCCAGCGTGGTGACCAGCAGGAAGCGTTCGGCAGGATGTTCAAACCACAACAACGTGCTTTCATCTTGCTGAACCACCGGCGTTTCTGCATCCGGCAAGGTGGCAAACACATCGGCCAGTGCCGCGCGCGCCTGGAAACCGGCCACGCCAAGCAGCACTGCATCATCATCGGGTGCGATGGTGACTTTAGCGAACACCGCGTATTTCTTCAGTTCGTTAAGCTGCTGTTCACGCAGGTTGCGGCGCACAATATAGGCGTAACCTTCGCCGCGGTGGAACAGACGCAGGTTGCTCCACATCTTACCTTTGGCGTCGCAATGGGCGGCCGGACGGTGTTGGGTCTCACCCATCGCCGCAACATCCAAAGTGACCTGACCCTGCAAATATGACGTGCTGTCTTTGCCCTGCACAGACACCAGCGCCCACTCGTCGAGAGAGACCAGGGTTAATGGCAGGCGTGACGATGCGGCAGGCTGGCGTGGCGGAAGGGTGAAAATCGGCATGTGTGCATCCTGATTAATTTTAATATTGCTTCCAATGTTAAAAGAGCAGTGCCGCATTGCAACCTCTTTACCGATTCTGGCGCACAAATCGCGTGATAACCCTGTAATAGGTAGCGCTGCTGTACGTCATATCACTCAGCATTTAGCGCTGCGCCTGCAGGCAGTGAAAAAAGCAGGTACACTGAGCGCCACTGTTTTCAGCCATGGAAAAAAGACACATGGAAATTCATGATAAAGCTCGCGTTCAGTGGGCGTGCCGTCGCGGCATGCTGGAGCTGGATGTCTCCATCATGCCGTTCTTCAAATACGAATATGACTCGCTCACTGACACCGATAAGCAGGTGTTTATTGCCCTGCTCAAGAGTGACGATCCTGACCTGTTCAACTGGTTGATGAACCACGGTGAACCCGCCGATCCAGAGTTCAAACGCATGGTGCAACTGATTCAGCAGCGCAACCGTGAACGCGGTCCAGTTCCAATGTGATGTGCAGCCGTCACGCAGCGCCCGGGCGCTCAATGTGACGCTGTTTTTGCTGGTTTCGGTTTGGCTGCTGAGCCTTGAGTGGCCCGATGGCTGGACGTGGGGCAAAATCCCACTGTTGGTTCTGATGCTGCTGGAGTGCGGGCGCAATGAGCGTCGTCTCAGGCAGCGCACAGGCCGCTTAATGCTGGATGAGCAGGGTGACTGGCACTGGGGTGGAACGCGCTGGCAATTAGCGCGGCAGGCAGACTGGTTGCCCTTCGGCGTACTGTTGACGTTGCAAAACCAGCAGGGCAAGCGCTGGCGGCTGTGGTTGATGATGGATAACCTGCCGCCCTATGCGTGGCGTACGCTACGCGCCTGCTGTTTTCTGCGAAATGGGGATGTGTCGCGCTAGAGCAGTGCAGCCGTTTCCGTCAAAATCTGTTCGCACCACTGTTCGACACGATCTTCACTCAGTTCAAACTGATTCACATCATCAAGAGCCAGGCCAACAAACTGTGTGCCGTCAGCCGTAAGTGGCTTTTTGCTGGCAAACTCATAGCCTTCCAGCGGCCAGTAACCGACAAACTGCACGCCCATCGGCTGCAGCAGTTCATGCAGCATGCCGAGTGCATCTAAGAACCATTCTGAATATTCGGCCTGATCGCCCATGCCGTACAGCGCGACGATTTTTCCCTGCAAATTCAGCGCGGGCAGTTGCTGCCACACCGCTTCCCAGTCTTCCTGCAACTCACCGAAATCCCAGGTGGGAATGCCGAGGATCAGCAAATCGTACTGCTCCATCAGCGAGGGATCCTCATCTTTGAGGTTGTGCAGCGTGACTAATTCTTCACCGATAAAATCGCGAATCTTCTCCGCCGTCATCTCGGTGTAACAGGTACTTGAACCGTAAAACAGACCGATATTCATGCAATTAATGCTCTGACTGAAACTCACTTTGGCGCAATTGTACCAGAAGCAGGTGACTTTCAGGCATAATGAGCACGATTTCACACGTGTTTGGGGGGAACCGTGCAGGATAGCGATCTGATTGAACAATTTCTGGATGCGCTCTGGATTGAGCGTAACCTGGCGCAAAATACCCTTGCGTCCTACCGCCAGGATTTGCAAACGCTCACCGGCTGGTTACACCACCACGAACGTACGCTGCTGACGCTGGAAGCGCTCGATCTGCAGCAATTTCTCGCCGAACGCGTCGAAGGCGGCTACAAGGCCACCAGTTCTGCGCGCACGCTCAGCGCGATGCGTCGCCTGTTTCAATATCTCTATCGCGAAAAGCTGCGCAGTGATGACCCCAGCGCACTGCTCTCCGCACCTAAACTGCCGCAGCGATTGCCAAAAGACCTCAGTGAAAACCAGGTAGAGCGTCTGCTGCAGGCTCCGAGTATTGATGTGCCGCTTGAGCTACGTGACAAGGCGATGCTGGAACTGCTGTATGCCACCGGTTTACGTGTTTCGGAGCTGGTAGGCTTAACCCTTAGCGACATCAGTTTGCGCCAGGGCGTGGTGCGCGTGATTGGTAAAGGTAACAAAGAGCGACTTGTGCCATTAGGTGAAGAAGCGATTTACTGGCTGGAGCACTATATGGCGCACGGTCGGCCGTGGTTGTTGAATGGGCAAACGCTGGATGTGATGTTCCCCAGTAACCGCGCGCAACAAATGACGCGTCAGACTTTCTGGCATCGCATCAAACACTATGCCACCCTTGCCGGTATCGACAGCGAAAAGCTATCACCACACGTGCTTCGTCACGCATTTGCCACACATTTACTGAACCACGGTGCGGATTTGCGCGTCGTACAGATGTTGCTGGGACACAGCGACCTCTCCACCACCCAAATTTATACGCACGTGGCCACTGAGCGCCTGCGTCAGTTACATCAACAGCATCATCCGCGTGCGTGAACCGCGGCAACAAGGAATTGAGATGAAAAAACAGTTAACGATGCTGGCATTACTGGTCAGCGCCTTTGCCGGTCTGGCTCACGCCGATGACAGCGACATTCAGCAAGCACTGAAAAAACTCGGTTTGCAGCAGACAGAGATTCAGCCTTCACCGCTGCCGGGCATGAAAACCGTGTTGACCGAAAGCGGCGTGCTGTACGTCTCTGAAGATGGTAAACACATGATTCAGGGCCCGTTGTACGATGTCAGCGGGGCACAACCGGTGAACGTCACCAATCAGCTGCTGGACAAAAAAATCACTGCGCTGGCGCCGGAAATGATCGTCTATAAAGCGCCGAAAGAGCAGCATGTGATTACCGTGTTTACCGACATCACCTGTGGCTACTGCCGTAAACTGCATGAGCAGATGGCCGACTACAACGCGCTGGGCATCACCGTGCGTTACCTCGCTTTCCCGCGTGAAGGTCTGCACGGCCAGGTGGAAAAAGCCATGCGCGCCATCTGGTGTAGCGCCGATCGCAACAAAGCCTTTGATGCGGCGATGAAAGGCGATGCGCCGCAGATGGATGCACCTGAAACCTGCAAAATCAATCTGGATAAGCACTATCAGCTGGGCATCCTGTACGGCATTCAGGGCACGCCAGCCATTCTTACCGATACTGGCGCCATGATCCCTGGCTATCAGGGGCCGCAGGAGCTGAAACAGGTTCTTGATGGCCAGAAGCGGGGCGGTTAATCCACAGTGATGCATTCTGTCGAACTGCGTCGGCGCGAAATCCAGGCCGACGCCAGCTTACCTGATACTTTACCGCCGCTACTGCGCCGCCTTTACCTGCAACGCGGTGTAAAAGAGGCCGCCGAACTTGAGCGTGGTGCCAAAAACCTGCTGCCGTGGCAAACGCTGGGTGGCATCGATCAAGCGGTAGCCTTGTTGCACCAGATGCTGGAAGCGGGCCGCCGTATTGTGGTGGTGGGTGATTTCGATGCCGATGGCGCGACCAGCACCGCATTGACGGTCTTAGCGCTGCGCAGCATGGGCGGCAACGTCGATTATCTGGTGCCCAACCGTTTTGAGGATGGCTACGGCCTGAGCCCTGAAGTGGTTGAGCAGGCGCACGCGCGCGGTGCAGAGATGATTCTCACCGTGGATAACGGCATCTCTTCCCATGCAGGCGTGGAGACTGCTCATCAGCACGGTATTCCGGTGCTGGTCACCGATCACCACCTGCCTGGCGAAACGTTGCCAGACGCGGAAGCGATCGTTAACCCTAATCTCAATGACAGCGCCTTCCCTTCGCGTTCGTTAGCGGGCGTGGGCGTGGCGTTTTATCTGATGCTGGCGCTGCGTGCGCATCTGCGTCAGCAAAACTGGTTTATCGAGGGCAGAACGGAACCCAACCTGGCGGAGTGGCTGGATTTGGTGGCGCTGGGCACTGTCGCTGACGTCGTGCCGCTGGATGCCAATAACCGCATTCTGGTGTGGCAGGGCTTAAGCCGCATCCGTGCCGGAAAATGTCGAGCCGGGATTCGCGCGCTGCTGGAGATCGCCAACCGCGATGCACGCCAGCTGGCGGCCAGCGATCTCGGTTTTGCCGTTGGGCCTCGCCTCAACGCGGCGGGTCGACTGGATGATATGTCGGTCGGCGTGGCACTGTTGCTCACCGAAGACATTGCGCAGGCGCGCATGCTCGCCAACGAGCTTGATGCGCTGAATCAAACGCGCAAAGAGATTGAGCAGGGCATGAAGAGTGAAGCGCTGGCGCTGTGCGATGAGCTGGAGCGTCAGCACACCGATTTGCCGCTGGGTCTGGCGTTCTACCATCCCGAGTGGCATCAGGGCGTAGTCGGCATTCTGGCCTCACGGCTGAAAGAGCGTTTCCATCGTCCGGTGATCGCCTTCGCGCCAGCTGGCGATGGCACGCTCAAAGGTTCAGGTCGTTCGATCGCTGGCTTGCACCTGCGCGATGCACTGGAGCGTCTCGACACGCTTTATCCCGGAATGATGATCAAGTTCGGTGGTCACGCGATGGCGGCGGGCTTGTCGCTGGAAACGGAGAAATACGATCTGTTCCGCGAGCGTTTTGCCGCGCTGATCGACGAATGGCTGGATGGCGAAGCCTTGCAGGGTGTCATCTGGTCCGATGGCGAACTGCATGCACAGGAGTTCACGCTGCACACCGCTGAAATGCTGCGTGAAGCGGGTCCCTGGGGCCAGGCGTTCCCGGAACCGGTGTTCGACGGTCACTTCAAACTGCTGCAACAGAAGTTGGTAGGCGAACGTCATCTCAAGGTGATGATTGAGCCACTGGGCGGCGGTCCGCTGCTGGATGGCATCGCGTTTAACGTCGACACCACCTTGTGGCCTGATACCAGCGTGCGTCAGGTAAAACTGGCCTACAAACTCGATATCAACGAATACCGTGGCAACCGCTCGGTTCAGCTGATCATTGACCATATCTGGCCGGTATAACCGCGCAATCTGTTGCGCTATCTCGCACACCTGCAATGCTACAAAGTACGCGCAGTTTCGGGTAAACTAGCGCGTTACTTTTTATCCCCTTTCACCGAATCGTCAAAAAAGACTGAAAAGCCATGTTTGAAATTAATCCGGTCAAAAATCGTATTCAAGACCTCACCGAGCGCAGCGACGTTCTTAGGGGGTATCTTTGACTATGATGCCAAGAAAGAACGCCTCGAAGAAGTAAACGCCGAGCTGGAACAGCCTGACGTCTGGAACGAACCTGAACGCGCGCAGGCGCTGGGTAAAGAACGCGCTTCCCTCGAAGCCGTGGTGGAAACCTTAGACCTGATGACTCAAGGCCTGGAAGATGTGCAGGGCTTGCTGGATCTGGCCGTTGAAGCCGACGACGAAGAGACTTTCAACGAAGCCGTTGCTGAACTGGATGTGCTCGAAGTGAAGCTGGGCGAACTCGAATTCCGTCGCATGTTCTCAGGCGAGTATGACAGCGCCGACTGCTACATGGATATTCAGGCTGGTTCTGGCGGTACTGAAGCGCAAGACTGGGCCAGCATGCTGCTGCGCATGTACCTGCGCTGGGCGGAAGCCAAAGGTTATAAAACCGAAATTATCGAAGAGTCAGACGGTGAAGTGGCTGGGACTAAATCCGCCACCATTAAAATCATCGGTGACTACGCGTTTGGCTGGCTGCGTACCGAAACCGGCGTCCATCGCCTGGTGCGTAAGAGTCCATTTGACTCCGGCGGCCGTCGTCATACCTCATTCAGTTCGGTGTTTATCTACCCGGAAGTGGATGACAATATCGATATCGACATCAATCCAGCCGATCTGCGTATCGACGTTTACCGTGCCTCGGGTGCGGGTGGTCAGCACGTTAACAAAACCGAGTCTGCGGTGCGTATTACCCACTTGCCGACCAACATTGTGGTGCAGTGCCAGAACGACCGTTCACAGCACAAGAACAAAGATCAGGCTTTCAAGCAGTTGCGTGCGAAGCTGTACGAATATGAGATGCAGAAGAAAAACGCTGACAAGCAGGCCGCGGAAGATAACAAATCCGATATCGGCTGGGGCAGTCAGATTCGCTCATACGTACTCGACGATTCACGTATCAAAGATCTGCGCACTGGCGTAGAGACGCGCAACACGCAAGCGGTACTGGATGGCGACATCGACCGCTTCATTGAAGCAAGTTTAAAAGCAGGGTTATAAGGAACCGACATGTCTGAACAACAACCGCAGAGCGCTGATGCCGCCCTTGAGTTAAACAACGAACTGAAAGCGCGTCGCGAAAAACTCAGCGCGCTGCGTGAAAAGGGCATCGCGTTTCCTAACGATTTCCGTCGCGATACCACGTCTGATCTGCTGCACGCCAGCTATGACGCCAAAGAGAACGAAGAGCTGGAAGCGCTCGGCGTTGAAGTGAGCGTAGCCGGTCGTATGATGACCCGTCGCATCATGGGTAAAGCCTCTTTTGCTACGCTGCAGGACGTTGGCGGCCAGATTCAGATCTACGTTTCACGTGACGATCTGCCAGAAGGCGTCTACAACGAGCAGTTCAAAAAGTGGGATCTGGGCGATATCCTCGGCGCACGCGGTAAGCTGTTCAAGACCAAAACCGGTGAGCTGTCGATCCACATCACCGAGCTGCGTCTGCTGACCAAAGCGCTGCGTCCACTGCCGGATAAATTCCACGGCCTGGCCGATCAGGAAACTCGTTACCGTCAGCGTTATCTGGATCTGATCTCTAACGATGATTCCCGTCACACCTTCAAAGTGCGTTCTAAAATCATGGCCGGCATCCGTCAGTTCATGGTTAACCGCGACTTTATGGAAGTGGAAACCCCAATGATGCAGGTGATCCCTGGCGGCGCGTCAGCCCGTCCGTTCATCACCCATCACAATGCGCTCGACATCGACATGTACCTGCGTATTGCACCAGAGCTGTACCTGAAGCGCTTGGTAGTGGGCGGTTTCGATCGCGTGTTCGAGATCAACCGTAACTTCCGTAACGAAGGTATTTCGCCACGTCATAACCCAGAGTTCACCATGATGGAACTCTATATGGCGTATGCGGATTACAAAGATCTGATCGAACTCACCGAAAGTCTGTTCCGCACCCTGGCGCAGGACGTGTTGGGCACCACAGAAGTGCCTTACGGTGACCACAGCTTCGATTTCGGCAAGCCGTTTGAGAAGCTCACCATGCGTGAAGCGATCAAGAAATACCGTCCGGAAACTGACCTGAGCGATCTGGAAGACTTTGATAAAGCAGTCGCGATTGCGCACTCGCTGCACATCAAAGTTGAGAAGAGCTGGGGTCTGGGCCGCGTAGTGACTGAGATCTTCGAAGAGACCGCCGAAGCGCACCTGATTCAGCCAACCTTCATCACCGAATACCCGGCTGAAGTGTCACCGCTGGCACGTCGTAACGACGAGAACCCGGAAATCACTGACCGCTTCGAGTTCTTTATCGGCGGCCGTGAAATCGGTAACGGCTTCTCCGAGCTGAACGATGCAGAAGATCAGGCTGAGCGTTTCCTGCAGCAGGTTAACGCCAAAGATGCAGGCGATGACGAAGCGATGTTCTACGACGAAGACTATGTCACCGCGCTGGAGCACGGCCTGCCGCCAACTGCGGGCCTGGGCATCGGTATCGACCGTATGGTGATGCTGTTCACCAACAGCCACACCATCCGTGATGTGATCCTGTTCCCGGCACTGCGTCCAACCAGCAAGTAAGGCAAATCGGTGCGCATAAATCCGCGCACTTTGCCGTAAGCCTTAGAGGTCGCTATTATGGCGGCCTTTTTTTATGGCGCTCCTTTTTACCCGGCGGCATTTTTCATTTCTGTTTGCCTGGCAAAATTCCTGATGACAACCCGGCACGCTCTGTGCAGGATAGTTTTTTTATTTTCAGGGAATCACCATGAGTGCAAAAGCGGCAACGTTAGAGGGCCGGATTCAACAGCACTGGGATCAACTCTCCAGCCACGAGCAGCGGCTGGCTGACGTGCTGCTGGCGGCACCCGGTCAGCTGGCGATGAACACTGCCACTGAGCTGGCGCAGAGCGCCGGCGTTTCCAAAGCCACCACCACGCGTTTTTTCCGTCATCTTGGCTACGAAAGCTATGAGGCCGCTCGCCGCCAGGCGCGTGAGATGCAGAGCAGCGGCTCACCGCTTTATCTGCAGGCCGTGCCAACCGCGTCACCACTCGCCAGCATCATGCAGCAGCACCTGGAAAAAGAGATCGCTAATCTGGTCAACAGCTACCGTACGCTGGACAGTGAACAGCTGCAGCAGGCGGTGAGCGCCATTGCGCAGTCACGCCGGGTGGTGGTGATGGGTTGGCGCCACAGCCAGACCATTGCACAGCTGATTTACCGCGATTTGGTGCATATCCATCCTGACGTGCGCCTGTTGCCGCGTCCCGGCGATTCGCTGGCGGAGCATCTCGCCGCGCTGAATCAACAGGATGTGGTGATTTGCGTGGGCCTGCGCCGCCGCATGCCTGCGCTGGAAGCGGCAATGAATGCGCTGGCAGAGCGCAACGTACCGATGCTGTATATCGCGGATGTGCTCTCCGGCAAACCGGCGCGTCACGCGCAGTGGGTGGTGCGGTGCCACACCGACAGTAGTTTGATATTCGATAGCACCGCCGCGCTCTCCGGCGTGTGCAATCTGCTCTGCTCACTGGTGGCCCGACAGATGGGCAAAACCAGCAATGACCATCTTGCGCAGGTTGAAGCGCTGCACCAGTCCCTCGACGAACTCGAATAACGCCCCGTTCTGGCGCACAGTGCGCCAGATATTGCCCCATAGCAGTGCGCACACTCCTCCGCTATCCCCGCCTGATTTCCTGCCGATGAAATCAAAGAAACTTTAAATTAAAATAAAGAAACAAATGTTTCTCACTGATTTTATTCAGTAATATCCCCTATACCTCAAAGGTGTTAGCTGGGTGGTGAAAAAACTGGCACAAAATATGCTCAGTAGAAAAAGACATTTCACCAACACCAGGGAAACACCATAATGAAAAAAACAGCACTGCTGATCGCCGCACTTCTCTCCGTTGGCACCATGGCGCAGGCGCAAGCCGACACCCTGAGTGACATCAAAAGCAGCGGAAAAATCACCGTTGGCATCGATCCAACCTTTCCTCCATACGAATACACCAATGACGCAGGTGAGATCACCGGCTACAGCGTGGCGATCATGCAATCCTTCGCCAAAGATCTCGGTGTGAAACTGGAATTTCAGAAAACCGCCTTCAGCGGCATTTTGCCGGGCCTGATCTCTGGCTCGTTCAACGCCGAAGGTTCTTCGCTTAACGTCACCGCCGAGCGCGCGAAGAAAGTGCTGTTCACCGTGCCTTACAGCAAAACCGTCAACGGCGTGATGGTGCGTGAAAGTGAAGCCAGCACCTTCAGCGGCAAAACGCTCAGCCCGGAAAGCTTGTCTGGCCTGCGCGGTGCGGTAAAAACCGCCAGCGTGCCCGAGCAGTTGCTGAAAGGCTTTAACGAGCAGCTGAAAAAAGAGGGTAAAAAACCGATCACCATCATCAACGTGGATTCGCTGGATCAGACCGTCAGCACTCTGATGACCAAACGCGCTGACTTCGTTTATGACGACATCTCCGTGCTGGCGCCGATCGCGAAAAAATACGCCGGTAAAGTGGCGCAGGTCGGTGAAGTTGGGCCTTCGCAGTGGATGGGTTGGGCAACACGCAAAGAAGACGGCAGCCTGAACAAAGCCATCAGCGACCACATTCTGGCGATGCAGAAAGATGGCGAACTGACCAAGCTGCAGCAGCAGTATCTCGGCACCACCTTTACCGTGCCCGCCAGCGATTTCATTCCCCAGGAGTAATTATGTGCCAGAGCAACCTGACGGTGCCTGCGGGCCATGGCAAAACCTTCCGCGTGCGTAAGGGCCAGTTTATTACCGTGATTGACAGTGAAGGGCAGCAGGCGGCGGATTTCGTCGCGGTCAATGCCGATGACCTGAATGAAAAGCTGTCGCCGGTGCATACCCGCCAGCATCTGCGCTCGCTGTTCTTCAAGCCCGGCGATGCGCTGTGGTCGAGTGAAAACCGCCCGATGCTGCGCATTCTGGCGGACAGTATCGGCATTCACGATGCCAACGTGCCGGCTTGCGATCGTACTCGCTTCAGCGTTGATTTCGGCGTTGAAGGACATCGCAACTGCGTCGATAACCTGCTGGAAGGCATGAAAGCCTTTGGCGTGACTTACTTCTCGCTGCCCGAGCCATTCAACCTGTTCCAGAACGGCCCGGTCACCGCCGATGGCCGTATGGAAGTGACTGATCCCAACAGTAAAGCGGGCGACAGCATTACCTTTGAAGCGCTGTGCGATCTGATTTGTTCAGTATCGTCCTGCCCGCAGGACATCATTCCCGGCAACGGTTTGCAGGTCACGCCGATTGATATCGTGGTGAGTGACGCGTTTCACGCAGAGGAGATGAATCATGCTGTTAATGCGTGAAAGTTATGAAGAGACCGCTGAGCGCACGCTGGCTCAGTCGGTCACGGTGGAACCGGGCAGCGTTGGGTCGATTAAAGTATTGCGCGGCCAGTTGCTGCGTATTACGGCCCAGGGCGACGGCGCGGTGGCTTCCCTGTTTGGGTTTAGCCTTGCCGATCCGGCGGTGTGGCTTTCCGTGCACCACACCCGCGTCTTCAGTAACAGCTATCTGCTGGGTTCTGGTATGCGTCTGGTGAACAACCGTCGCCGCCCGATGATGGTGCTGGGCAAAGACAGCGTGAAACGTCACGACCTGTTGCTGCCCGCCTCGACCCGCGCCTTTCTAACGGAAAAAGGTTATCAGGGTGAAGGTTGCCTGGAAGCGGTGAGCGGTGAGCTCGCGCGATTGGGGATGGTGGTGCCAAAGCTGCCGGACCCGATCAACCTGTTTATGCACGTCAAACTGACGCGGGCCGGTGACCTCCTGCCGGAGCCAAACCTGACCAAAGCAGGCGACAGCATTACCTGCCGCGTGGTGATGGACACGCAGTTTATCGTTTCCGCCTGCAACACCGGCATTGAGGGCAACGACCAACCGGCACCGCTGCTGCTGTCGGTGGCGGAAAACCTGCACGACTTTAACGCGGAGTAACGCATGGGGCTGGATCAACAGGTAGTGGCCGCGCTGCCGGAACTCGGACACGGCCTGCTGATGACGCTGGTACTTACCGTATTGGCATCGTTGGTCAGCGTGGTGATGGGGCAGCTTAGCTGCTTCCTGCAACTGCGCCGCGCCTGGATCTGGCGCGCCATCGGTCGGCTGTATGTCAGCCTGATGCGCGGCACTCCGGCCATCGTGCAACTGTTCGTGGTGTTTTTCACCTTGCCGCGCCTGGGACTGGGCGGTCAGCCGATGCTGGCCGCCGTGATTGCCATCGGCCTTAACAGCGGCGCTTACGTGGCGGAGATTTTGCGCGTGAACCGTTCGCTGGTGACACGCGGCCAGCTTGAAGCGGCACGCACGTTGGGGCTCAGCCGCTTCTTAACCTGGTGGTACGTGATCAATCCGCAGGTGATGCGCGCCAGTCTGCCGATGTTAGTCAATGAGTTCACCATCCTGCTGAAAACCACGCCGCTGGCCTCGGTAGTGGCGCTGACCGAACTGACCTATGCCGGGCAGATTGTGATTGCGCGCACCTATGAAGCTACGCAGGTTCTGCTGCTGGTGGCGGCCGGATATCTGCTGATCGCCATGCCGTTGATTGCCGCCGCCCGACGTCTGGAAGCTAAACGGAGGATCGCTTAATGGATTGGCAAGCCATTCTCACCTCTTTGCCTTCACTCGGTGACGGCATGATCGCCACGCTGCAACTGTGCATTGTCGCGGCACTCTGCTCGCTGGTGTGGGGCGGACTGATGGCGCTGCTGCTGATGCGTGCCTCGCCGTTCTGGTTGCGATTGCTCAATCTTTACAGCGGGTTAACTCTCGCACTGCCGCTGCTGGTGGTGATCTATTTGCTCTATTTCGTGCTGCCGGAATACGACATCACGCTGTCATCGCCAGTGGTGGGCGTGCTGGCCCTGACGCTCTATTACGCGCCCTACATTGCGCAAGTGATCCGTTCGGCCATCGAGGCGTTGCCTAAGGGGCAGTGGGAAGCGTGTCGCGTATTGGGTTTGAGCCGCAGTGAACAGCTGCGCGATGTGGTGTTGCCGCAAACCTTGCCGCAGATGCTGTCTCCGCTGGTCGGGCTGATGATTGGTTTGATTAAAGACTCTGCCCTGCTGTCGATCGTCTCGGTGCAGGAGTTTATGTACGCCGCCAAACAGGCGATTTCGGATACCTACGCGCCGCTGGAGATCTATCTCACCGTGGCGCTCTGTTACTGGCTGCTCAACAGTCTGATCGACTGGCTGGCACGCGGCCTTGAATCTCGCATGACGCGCTATCGTCGCGGCATGCAGCACTAATCAGGAGAACACTATGTCAGCTGAATATCAGCATCGTGAAGCAATTACCATTCCCGCGCGCTTCGGCAGAGCGGTGCGTTTGAAGAAAGGGGAAGCGGTGCAGGTGATCAATCTGCATGGCACCCAAGTGGTGGATTGCTGGGCATATAACGCCGAAGACGTCAGTGAATATATGTGTATGGAAGCGACGCGCGTGTGGAATCAGCGTCTCAATCCCAAGGTCGGTGACAGCTTTATCACCAGCCAGCGCCACCCGATTCTGACGCTGGTGGCGGATACCTCACCGGGCGTGCATGACTCCTTTATGGCGGCCTGCGATGCGCGTCGTTATGAGCTTCTGGGCTGCACTGAATATCACCGCAACTGTCACGACAACCTGTTCGAAGGCATGCGCGAATTAGGCGTCGAGCTGCCGCACGGTAACCTGGCGTCACTGAATATTTTCATGAACATTCAGGTGCAGCCGGACGGCATCACCCTGAAAACACTGCCGGTGGTGACCAAACCAGGTGACTACATTGTGCTGCGCGCCGAGATGGATTGCTTCGTGGCATTCTCTGCCTGTCCGCAGGATATTGTCAGCATTCAGGGGCAGGGCGACAACACCCCGCGCGATGCCGAACTGCGTATTCTGACTGCCGGTTTCCCGCAGGTGCTGTTGAAAGGAGCCTGGGTGCCAGCGTAATTACGACTTCACCACCTGATCCAGCCACGCCTGGAAGCGTGCATAGGGCACATACAGCGCCACATCCTTATACAAGGTCTTACCGCTCTTGTTGTCATCAATCGCGCTACTGTAGCCAACAATCACCCCCGCCAGCGTATCGTCGCTGGCGTTATACACCGCGCCGCCCGACATGCCTTTCACCACGCCCGCATTCGCGGCCACCACTACGCAACTCGGCTTATTCCAGTCATTGGCCAACGTGGTATTAATCAAATTCTTACCGCTCGACGCCACCGGCATGGCAGAAATAAAGCTGTAGCCATAGAGATTGACGTTGTCGCCAATATGGCTGTTGCGGAACGGTGGGGGAAGATTGGGTTCGGTGTTCTTGTGATACACCACGGCGATATCGCACTCAGGATGCCAGGCTTTCACCCGATACATCGAATATTTCGCCACGTGCGCGGCCGTTAAACTGTATTCGGGTGTCAGCGGAATGGTGGTGCCCAGCGCGCCAATACCCAGCACGGTAGGAATCCCGGTGACCGTCATATCGACGCGTTTCGCGGCTTCTTTGCTGTACTCGTAATGCCCAACGGAGCAGCCGCTCAGGCAACCCACTGTCAGTGCGATCAGCCATCGCATAGGTCATTCCCCCTGCATTTTTTGACACCGCATTACCGCGTAATTGGTTGAGGTATCGGCAATGCGCGCCCATCCTTTACTGATTGATTTAGCGCCAAAAGCTGAGCCGCTGTGACAGCGATCACATCTGTATCAAGCGTAGCGTGAAAACGTCGGTCTGTCTCAGTGGTCAGGCAGAGTCACTTTCCCGCGCGGGGATTATTGCGTTGCAAGCAAAAAAGCCTTGCAGCGTAGAGGCTGGTTGAGCTGCCAAGCCTGTGCTTTAATCAGAATGTGACGCAGTTCAAATATCTATAAGCGTCCGTTGTAACCGTACGGCGTTCGTTGTGCGGCCTGCCTGCAAAACATTTTAGGAGAGTGTGTTATGCCTGTTGCATTACTGGCGCTGGCGCTGAGTGCGTTCGCCATCGGCACCACGGAGTTCGTGATTATGGGATTACTGCCAGAAGTGGCGGGCGATCTGCAGGTGACGATTCCTTCAGCAGGATGGCTGATCAGCGGATATGCGCTGGGTGTGGCCATCGGTGCACCGATCATGGCGTTGCTGACGGCTAAACTGCCACGTAAACGTACTCTGGTTTTGTTGATGATCATCTTTATCATCGGCAATGTGCTGTGTGCGCTGGCGTACACCTACAACTTATTGATGCTGGCGCGAGTGGTTACCGCACTGTGTCACGGCGCCTTCTTCGGGATAGGTGCGGTGGTGGCGGCGAGTCTGGTGGCACCGAGCCGTCAGGCATCGGCGGTAGCGCTGATGTTCACCGGCTTAACCCTCGCCAATGTGCTGGGTGTACCACTCGGCACCTGGTTTGGTCAGCTGTTCGGCTGGCGCGCGACTTTCTGGGGCGTGGCGATTATCGGCATCTTTGCCTTTATCGCATTAATTGTCAGTCTGCCAACCAATAAAGAAGAGAAACCGGTGCATCTGGCGAGTGAAGTCAGTGCGCTGGCCAATGGCAAGCTGTGGCTGTCGCTGCTGATGACGGTGTTCTTTGCCGCCGCGATGTTTGCGCTGTTCAGCTACATTGCACCGCTGCTGTTGCAGGTGACCGGCATCACCGATCGCGGCGTGAGCTGGACGCTGTTCCTGATTGGCGCGGGCTTAACCGTCGGTAACATCCTCGGCGGCAAACTGGCCGACTGGAAAGTTTCCTTCAGCCTGATCCTCAGCTTTGTGCTGATCGCTGTATTCTCGCTGCTGTTCAGCTGGACCAGTCACGCGCTGTGGCTGGCAGAAATCACCCTGTTCCTGTGGGCGATGGCGACCTTTGCTACCGTGCCTGGCTTGCAGATCAACGTGGTGCGTCACGGTAAAGATGCACCCAATCTGGTCTCGACGCTGAATATCTCCGCCTTTAACGTCGGCAACGCGCTCGGTGCCTGGGTGGGCGGCGCGGTGATTGATAAAGGCTATGGCCTGACATCAGTGCCGGTGGCCGCCTCCGCACTGGCGGTGATGGGTCTGGTCATCTGCCTGATCACCTTCCGTAAATCGGGCGGCCAGGGTGAAACGGTACGCGCTTAAACCAGACGCTCGGCAATGCGTTGGGTAAAGGTGGCCACCTGCTGTTGCAGGTGGTCGCAGAAGTGATCAACCAGCGCTGATGCCGGGCGATGCTGTGGCCGCACCAGGCTCACGGTGAAGGGCACCGCGATACTGAACTTGCGCATCACCACACCGCTGTCGGCGTAATCCAGCGCCGTCAGCGGATTCACAATCGAAATCCCCACCCCCGCGCGCACCATCGCGCATACCGATGCCGCACTGTGCGTTTCCAGCACTAAACGGCGCTCCACCTGTTGCTCATGGAACAGCGAGTCCAGCAACTGACGATAGCTGTCACTGCGAGACAAGCTGACGTAATTCTCCCCCTGAAAATCCTGCGGCGTCAGCACCTCACGCTGGCACAGCGGATGGTTGGGCGGCAGCACGCACACTTCATCGCAGGTCAGCAGCGGCACGCGATCGGTGCCTGCTGGCGCATGTTGGGTTTCGGTCAGACCCAGATCGTAGCGCTGTGCAGAGAGCCACTCTTCCAGCAGCGGCGACTCCTGCGGAATGATGTTCAGGCTGACCTGAGGATAGCGCTGCAAAAAAGGTTGCAGCAGCGGCGGCAGCAGTGACTGTGAGAATACTGGTAAGCAGGCAATCGACAGCTCGCCCTGACGAAACTGGCGCAAGCCTTCCGCTGCATCCATGATGCGGTCTAAGCCGTACCAGGATCGCTGCACCTCTTCATACAGACGCAAACCCTGCACGGTGGGCTGCAATCGTCCGCGCACCCGCTCAAACAGTTCCAGACCGAGCTGCTGCTCAAGCCGCGCCAGCTCACGGCTGACAGTCGGCTGTGAAGTGTGCAGCAATGCGGCGGCCTGCGTCAGGTTGCCGCTGGTCATCACCGCATGGAAAATTTCGATATGTCGCCAGTTAATTTTTGCCATCACTCCTCCGCTAGCCCATATCATATTTGTATAGCTGACGCTAAAACAGATATTTTTATGAATTGAGTGGTTGTGGCTAAATAGTTACAAAGACACAGGAGAATTGAGATGCCACGTCCACTGAACAACACCGAAACGGCCCTGACCGCTGATAATTTACTGCCACTGGCACAGCGTTATGCTGGTCCATTCTGGGCTTACGATGCCTCCATTATCCAGCAGCGTATTGCCCAGCTGAGCGCATTTGACGTGGTGCGTTTCGCCCAGAAAGCCTGCTCGAATATTCATATTCTGCGCCTGATGCGTGCCGCGGGCGTCAAGGTCGACTCGGTGTCACTGGGTGAAATTGAGCGCGCCCTGGCCGCCGGTTTCCAGCCGGGTGGCGAAGATATCGTTTTCACCGCTGACGTTTTCGATCAGCCAACGCTGGCACGTATCGCCGAGCTAAAAGTGCCGGTCAACGCCGGTTCAGTGGATATGCTGCATCAGCTGGGTGCGGTTTCTGCGGGCCATAAAGTGTGGCTGCGTATTAACCCCGGTTTTGGCCACGGTCACAGCCAGAAAACCAATACCGGCGGCGAGAACAGCAAGCACGGCATCTGGCACAGCGATCTGCCACTGGCGCTGGCGGCGATTCAGCAGCACGGCCTGAAACTGGTGGGCCTGCATATGCATATCGGTTCGGGTGTTGATTACGGCCATCTGCAGCAGGTGTGTGACGCGATGGTCGATCAGGTGATCGAATTTGGTCAGGATCTGGAAGCGATTTCAGCCGGCGGTGGCTTGTCGATTCCTTACCGTTTCGGCGAAGAATCTATTGATACCCAGCACTATTTCGGTTTGTGGAGTGGCGCACGTGACCGCATTGCGGCGCATCTTGGCCATCCGGTGAAACTGGAGATTGAACCGGGTCGTTTCCTGGTGGCAGAGTCTGGCGTGCTGGTGTCGCAGGTGCGTGCGGTTAAAGATATGGGCAGCCGTCACTTCGTGCTGGTCGATGCGGGCTTCAGCGATCTGATGCGTCCATCGATGTACGGCAGCTATCACCATATTTCCGTGCTGCCAGCCGATGGCCGCGCGCTGAGTGATGCAACCGTTGAGAGCGTGGTGGCCGGTCCGCTGTGCGAGTCGGGCGATGTATTCACCCAACTGGAAGGCGGCAAAGTCGAAACCCGTGCGCTGCCTGCGACGCAGGTCGGTGATTATCTGGTGTTCCACGATACTGGCGCGTATGGCGCTTCGATGTCTTCCAACTACAACAGCCGTCCATTGATTCCGGAAGTGCTGTTTGAGAATGGCGCTCCGCGTGAAATTCGTCGTGCGCAGACGATTCAGGAGCTGCTGGCGCTGGAGCTGATGTGATCAAGATTGTTGCGCTCAGCGAGGTGCCGCATCACGCCAGCCATATCACCGACTGGTTGTGGCAGGCGTTTGGTGAAGGGACGTCGCGAGAGTTTTACGACAGCATTGTGCGCAGCAGCCTGAACGGTGCCGAATATCCGGTGACCTTTGTGGCGCTGGATGGCGATGTGCCGTTGGGCACGGTGGGGTTCTGGCGCTGTGATCTGATCAGCCGTCAGGATCTCTATCCGTGGATCGCCGCGCTGTATGTGGATGAACATGCGCGCGGCAATGGCTTGAGCGAAGCGTTACAGCAGCATGTGTTGAATTACGCCCGTGAGCGCGGACATGAAAAGTTGTGGCTGTGGTCAACGTTTGGCGGCTACTACGAGCGCTTTGGCTGGCAGTATCAGTGTGACGCGCTGGAGTTCCCGGATGTACGGGTGAAGGTCTATTCGCAGGCGTTATGACCCGGTGCGCATTAATGCGCACCTGGACATCAACCCGGCCCGCTTACCGAATGCCTTCTCACCAGCGTCGGGCTAAACATATTGGTCACCTCCGGCATTTCAGTGCCGTTGGCTAACGCCAGCGCCAGCTGTGCCGCCTGCTGCGCCATGGTGACAATCGGGTAGCGCACCGTGGTCAGACGTGGACGCACATAGCGTGACACCAGCACATCATCAAAACCAATCAGCGACATCTCTTCCGGCACGCGAATACCGTTATCACTTAACACCGCCAGCGCGCCAGCCGCCATTGAGTCGTTGTAACAGGCCACCGCCGTGAACTGCTTACCGCGCCCCATCAATTCGGTCATCGCCTGCTCACCACCGACTTCATCCGGCTCGCCCCACGCCACTAAACGGTCGTTGGACGGCAAACCGTGCTCTTTCAGCGCATCGTAATAGCCCTGCAGGCGGTCTTCGGAGTCAGAAATTGGGTGGGTTGAGCAGATAAACGCGATCTGGGTATGGCCTTGCTGAATCAGATGGCGTGTCGCCAGCCAGGCACCGTAACGGTCATCCAGCGCGATGCAGCGCGATTCAAAGCCTTTCAGCAGGCGATTCAGCAGCACCATGCCCGGCACCTGCTTCATCAGCACTTCCAGATCGGCGTCAGGAATTTTCTTGGCGTGCACCACCAGCGCATCACAGCGATGACGCATCAGCTGCTCAATCGCCTGACGCTCTTTTTGCTCGATATGGTAACCGTTACCAATCAGGAGAAAGTTACCGGTTGCGCCTGCGACTTCATCAACCGCTTTCACCATCGCGCCAAAAAACGGGTCGGAAACGTCACCCACCACCAGACCGAGGGTTTCGGTGGATTGCTGCGCCAGCGCGCGTGCATTGGCGTTCGGGTGATACTGTAACTGCTCCATTGCCTGGGTAACGGCGAGGCGTGAACTCTCGCTGGCTTTGGGCGAATTATTGATGACGCGGGAAACGGTCGCGACCGATACCCCTGCCATGCGGGCAACATCCTTAATGGTAGCCATGCGATTACTTGCATCCGGGAAAACGTTTACACATCTCACCAGTGTTACGGAAAACAGTACCTGTAGCAACCCGCGAGAATGCCAGCGCTGTCGCAAAAGCGCGGAAAATCAGACGCTCACAGCCAGACTTCAGCACACCAGGGCGGCATGTTATGCTGCCAGTACGATTCAGACCTGCCTGCCGGACCCAATAATCATGAAAACACGCGTGCCACACCTGGCGCACTGGGGCGCATTTACAGCCGTCACCGAAAACGACCGCCTGATTGGCTGCGAACCCTTCTTTGCTGATGCCGACCCATCGCCGATGCTCAATACCATCCCTGAGCTGGTCTATTCGGATAAGCGTATTCGCCAGCCGATGGTGCGCCGTTCGTGGTTGAAGTCGCGCGAAAACAGCGATCGCACCCTGCGTGGACGCGAAGATTTCGTCGCCGTGGATTGGGATACTGCGCTGGATCTGGTGGCAGAAGAGAACCGCCGCGTGCGCGATCGCTACGGCGCATCAGGCATTTTTAACGGCTCTTATGGCTGGTCTTCGGCGGGACGCGTTAACCATGCGCGTACCCTGATCCGTCGTTTCTATTTTCAGGGCGGCGGCGGGGTGGATCAGCAGGGCAACTACAGCTGGGGCGCGGCACAATTCTTCCTGCCGTATGTGATTGGCACCTATATGCCGCTCACTGGCCGCGTCACAGACTGGCCGAGTGTGGTGGAACATGCCGACATCTTTATCGCCTTCGGTGGACTGGCGCTGAAAAATGGCCAGGTAGCGTCGGGCGGTGCCGGACAGCACAGCCTGAAACCGGCGCTGGAGCAGCTCACGGCGAAGGGCACGCCGATCATCAACATCAGCCCGATGCGCGATGACTGCCCGGCGTTCGTGAATGCCGAGTGGATTCCGATTCGACCGAATACCGATGTGGCGCTGATGCTGGCACTTGGCTTCGAAATCACCCGTCGCCACGCGCTGGATGAAAGCTTCCTCGCCAGCCACTGCACCGGCTGGCCGCAGCTACGTGAATATCTGCTGGGCGAAAGCGATGGCATCGCCAAAACGCCGGAGTGGGCGAGTGCCATCACTGGCATTCCGGCGGCGCGTATCGCGTTACTGGCACAGCAGCTGATTGGCAAACGCAGCTTTATCACCTGTTCTTACTCGGTACAGCGTGCCCATCGCGGTGAGCAGCCGTACTGGATGATGATTGCGCTCTCTTCGATGCTCGGTCAGCCGGGCTTGCCAGGCGGCGGCTTCTCGTTTGGTCACGGGTCGATGAACAGCGTCGGCAACCCGCGTCAGGAAGGGCCCGCGCCGATGATGAGCACCGGACCGAATCCCGGCAACTTCTCGATTCCGGTCGCGCGCATCAGCGACATGCTGCTCAATCCCGGTCAGCCCTACAACTTCCAGGGCGAAACCCTGAATTATCCCGATATCCATCTGGTGCACTGGGCGGGTGGTAATCCGTTCCACCACCATCAGCAGCTCAACCGCTTAGTCGAAGGCTGGCAGCGCCCGAATACCGTGATCGTGCAGGATATCGTCTGGACGCCCGCGGCGCAGATGGCGGATATCGTGTTGCCCGCCACCACCACGCTGGAGCGCAACGACATCGGCGGATCTTCACGCGATCGCTTTGTGTTTGCGATGCATCAGGCGGTGAAACCGCAGCATCAGGCGCGTAACGATTTCGATATCTTTGCGGATATCGCCGATCGCCTCGGCTACCGTGAGGTGTTCACCGAAGGGCGCAACGAGATGCAGTGGATTGAGCACCTGTATCAGCAGTGTGCGGTGGCGCATGCGCGCAAAGATATCCACTTCCCGGAGTTTGGTGAATTTTGGGAGCGTGGCTTTGTTGAGATCCCGGAAGGCGGCAAGCCATATGTGTTTATGGATGACTTCCGCGCTAACCCGATCGCGCATCCGATCCAGACTGCCAGCGGCAAAATCGAGCTGTTCTGTCAGACCATCGCCGATTATCAGCTGGAGGATTTTGCCGGACACCCCGAGTGGCGCGAGCCGCAGGAGTGGCTGGGCGCGCCGCTGAGCGAGGCGTTCCCGCTGCATATGATCTCAATTCAGCCCTCCGATCGACTGCACAGCCAGATGGACGCCACCGCCACGGTGCAGGCAAATAAAACCGCCGGACGCGAAACCTTATATATGCATCCACAGGACGCTGAGGCTCGCCAAATCGTCGATGGCGATGAGATTGAAGTCAGTAACGCACGTGGCCGCATGTTGGCCGGTGTGCGTCTTACTGATGGCTTAACACCCGGCGTAGTGATCATCGCCACCGGTGCCTGGTTCGATCCCGGATTCGGCCGCGCCTGGCAGCCGTGGGATCGCGCAGGCAACCCCAATGTGCTGACGCTGGACATCGGCACCTCATCATTAACCCAGGGCCCTAACGCCATGAGTTGCCTGGTAGAAATCAAAAAACACCTGATGTGAATGGGGCGCTAACAATCTCACTGCTGGTTACATTTTGCGGGTAACTGTTGCGTTTGAGAGATGGTTTCCCATCGTGCCACCTTGCTACAGTCAGGGTCCCAGAGGTATTGATGGGTGAACATCAAAAAGTTTTCTTGATTACACCGACCTGCGCAGATGCGCAGGTTTTTTTTGCCCGCACGTTTCGCTAACGAACTGATACACAGTTTTCCTGTCATCGCGTCGTACCTTTCTTTATAACTGCAGTTAATAAGCCTGGATAACTCCTCTACCGCAGCGGAATGCTATGCCCCCGATTAAAAAATTTCTGGGAAAAGACCAGATTAAAGCCCCGTTTAACCCTTTTCGTTTTCGCCTGATTTGTCTGGGTGTGTTGAGCTGCATGGTGTTGTTGCTGATCTTCGTTGGCGACCTGCAACTGATTAAGCATCCGATGCTGGAACATGAGGCCGATCAGCGTTCGCTGCGTACCGTCACGCTGCCAACCAACCGTGGCACGTTACTCGATCGTGACGGCCAGGCCCTGGCGCTCAGCGTACCGGCGCGCGATATCATTGCGGACCCAATGCGCGTGCTGGAAGCCAATCCCGACTTTACTAACGCGAAATGGACTTATCTCGCTTCGGCGCTGAATATGCGCCCGGAAGATCTGCGCGCGCAGATCACTGCCAATCCGAAGAAACGCTTCCTCTACCTTGGGCGCAAAATCGAGCTGGGCATCGCCAAAGACATTGCTGAACTGCACCTCAAGGGCGTGAGTTCGGTGTACAACGACAGCCGCTTCTACCCCATGAGTGAAGCCGCTGCGCCGTTGATCGGCATTGTGGGTGCGGACAGCAATGGTCTGAACGGGCTGGAAAAAGGTTTTGATCATGTGCTGCAAGGCGAGCCGGGCAAAGAGGTTTACCGCCAGGACAAAGAGGGCAACATCGTAGCGATGCTGGATTACGATCCGCCGAAGCAGCCGCCAACGGTCCAGTTAAGTATCGATAAATTCGATCAATTCACGCTCTACAGTAAGCTGCGTGATGGCGTGCTGCTGAATAAAGCGGATTCCGGTGCGGCAGTTCTGATCAAGATCGATACCGGTGAAATTTTGGCGATGGCGTCTTATCCCTCGTTCAACCCGAACAATTATGAAAACGCCACGCCCGCCCAGATGCGTAACACGGCGATCAATGACAGCTACGAACCCGGCTCAACCGTTAAACCGCTGGTGGTACTGGAAGGATTGGAGCGTCATTTGATCCGCCCCGACTCGGTGCTGGATACCTCGCCTTATACGGTTAATGGTCATTTGATTCGCGACGTGGGTCACTGGCCGCGCCTGACCGTCACCGGCATCCTGCAAAAATCGAGTGATACCGGTGCTTCACACATTGCGTTAGCCATGCCCGCCGATGCGCTGGTGAAAACCTATCAGGCTTTTGGCCTCGGCAAACCGACCGGACTGGGTCTGACCGGTGAAAGCGTGGGGTATTTCCCGCTGCACCGTCAACGCTGGGCGGATATTGAACGTGCGACGTTTGCCTTTGGCTATGGTTTGCGTGTCACGCCGCTGCAGATCGCCCGTGAATACGCCACATTGGGCAGCTTCGGTGTTTACCGTCCGCTCTCCATCACCAAAGTGACACCGCCGGTGGTGGGCACCCAGGTGGCGAATCCGGTGACGGCTGAAACCGTGGTCCATATGATGGAGAGTGACGTACTGCCGGGGGGATCTGGCTTGCGTGCCAACGTGCCGGGCTACCGTCTGGCCACCAAAACCGGTACCGCTGAAAAGATGGGGCCAACCGGCAAATATGATGGCGGCTATGTGAACTACACCGCCGGTGTTGCGCCTGCCAGCCACCCGGAAGTGGCGCTGGTGGTGCTGGTTAACCATCCCACCGCGGGCGACCACTTCGGGGGTACGGTGGCGGCACCGATATTCGGTAATATCATGGGGCCAGTGCTGAAGCATATGAACATCGCGCCGGACGCCATTTACACGAAGCCACCTTCGGATAAATCTTAGTAAAATCAGGATGTAACTGTGCAGTCGTGCTTTTCACACCTCGTTGCATTTCGCCGAACTCGGTTGCGATTTGCGGCTGTTTTCTCGCCGGGCTTTCGGCGAGGATAAAAGTCCCAGAGGTATTGATTGGTGTGAAGATCGGCTGCTGCGGCAGCGATACCTGTTCTCAGGTATTCACCCTGTTCGGTTGCACCGACCCACGCAGATGCGTGGGTTTTTTTTGCCTGAAATTCAACACTCAGCGAACTCGCTCACACCTCTTGTCTGAGTCTTAACACTTCCCCGCCAACATAAAAATATCTTGCCGTGTAACCTGTATGTAACGCACCGCGATGCCGCATTCCATTTCGGTTCGCCAGCCCCTTGCCGTGTTGGTAGCGCGGCTTTGGGGCGTTTTTTATTGTCATCCGTTGAGGTTTGTCCCGATGCCAAAAACCAAAGACCGAACGCCAAAAGGCGAGGGCCGCTCCTCGGCATTTCAGTTGCGTATTCATCCGGAACTGCACGATCAACTGCGTGAAGTGACCGAGGATGAAAACATCACCTTATCCTGCTGGTTGAAAGATCTGGCGCGTCGCGAACTGCGTCGCCGGGGAATCGAACCGAAAGGATAATCCTGTCGCCATAAAGGGCGACCCTGCGTTTTTGTAGGGTGCGCATTGATGTGCACCATCGATAAAAACCCGCAAAAAGCTAAATTTCACAGCCATTTATGGCACGAAAGGTTTACCATTTTCCTTTGGAAAATATATTTTACGCAACCTTAACAACCGCCGCATAACTCCCTCCCTACAATGATTTTTTGAGTGTCATCACATCCGTGACTATCCCTCCTTCTATCCAGAGAAAAATTATGCGCCTGAAACTTCTTTCTGCCAGCGTGGTGTTTTTACTGGCAGCCTGTGACCAGGGTGGAGCCAAGCCCGCTGCATCCGCCACACCCCAGGTGGGTGTCATCGCCCTAAAATCTGAGCCCGTTACGCTGGTGACGCAGTTGCCCGGCCGCACCACGGCAGTACGTACCGCGCAGGTGCGTCCGCAGGTCAGCGGCGTGATCGAGAAAATTCTGTTTACCGAGGGTGGCGAAGTGAAAGCCGGCCAGCCGCTGTATCAGATTGATCCGGCGACATATAAAGCCGCTTATGATAAAGCCATGGCCACCTGGCAAAACGATGCGATGGTAGCGAAGCGCTATCAGCCGCTGGCATCCGCGCATGCCATCAGCCAGCAAACCTATGACGATGCTGTGGCCGCAGAACGTGAAGCGCAAGCCGATGTGGAAACCGCTAAGGTCAATCTGGATTACACGCTGGTGAAGGCGCCGATCTCAGGCCATATCAGCCGCTCAATCTATACCGCCGGTGCGTTGGTGACCAACGGCCAGACCGACTATCTCGCCACCATTACCCAGCTTGATCCGATCTATGTCGATGTCAGTGAATCCTCCACCGATCTGCTGCGCCTGCGCCGTGCGCTGGCCGACGGCAAGATCGCCAAAGTGGATGACAACACCGCTGCGGTCGGGCTCTCTCTGGAAGACAACAGCCAGTATGGCCAGCAGGGCAAGCTGGCGTTCTCGGAAGTGAACGTCGATACCGCCACCGGCACCGTGGTGCTGCGAGCGGTGTTCCCAAATCCTCATGACGAACTGCTGCCGGGCATGTATGTGCACGCCAGCTTCCCGCAGGGCATTCAGCAGCAGGGGATTCTGGTGCCGCAGGAGTCGATCATGCATGACTCAAAAGGCCAGCCGTATGTCTATGTGGTGAAAACTGACAACACCATTGAGCAGCGCAGTATTCAAACCGGCGAGATGATCAAAGGCGAGTGGCTGGTGACCTCCGGCTTGAGCGAAGGTGAAAACGTGGTGGTGAACAATCTGCAAAGCGTGCGCAATGGGGCGAAAGTCACCACCACCGCCGCGAATACCCATGACACGCCATCCGCGAGCGCGGTCAGTCTGTCGATGACTGATGCAGCGGCGCAATAGGGGGCGGCATGTCGAAGTTTTTTATTGAACGTCCCATCTTTGCATGGGTTATCGCGATTATCGTGATGCTGGTCGGCGGGATTGCCGCTATCAGCTTGCCCGTTAATCAGTATCCCAATATCTCGCCACCGGCGGTGTCGATCTCAGTCACCTATCCGGGTGCCAGCGCTGAAACCACTCAGAACACCGTGGTGCAGGTGATTGAGCAACAGCTGAACGGCCTGGATGGTTTGCGCTATCTGGAGTCGAGCAGCGCCTCGGACGGCAGTGCGCAGATCATCGCCACCTTTAACCAGGGCATCAATCCGGATATTGCTCAGGTGCAGGTGCAGGACCGCGTGTCGCTGGCGGAGTCGCAATTACCGACCGATGTGACGCAACAAGGTATCCGCATCCGTAAGTACCAGAAGAACTTCATGATGGTCATCGGGCTGATCTCCAAGGACGGCAAGCTGACCAACGGCGATCTGGCCGACATGCTGGTGTCGAAACTGGAAGACCCGATTTCCCGTACGCCGGGCGTTGGTGACTTTATGGTGCTGGGTTCGGAATACGCGATGCGCATCTGGCTCGATCCCGCCAAATTGTATAAGTACAACCTGATGCCGAGCGATGTCACTACCGCCATCGATAATCAAAACGTGCAGGTGTCATCCGGTTCACTCGGGGGGTTACCGACTATTCAGGGCGCAAAAACTCAGGCTACGGTGCTGGGGAAAACGCGTTTCACCACCGTGCAGCAGTTTGAGAATGTGCTGCTCAAGGTGAACAGCGACGGCTCCCAGATCCGCCTGAAAGACATCGCCAGCGTGGCGCTCGGTCCGCAGAGCTATGGCATTGACGCCACCATGAATGGTCAACCGGCGGCAGGTATCGCGCTGCGTCTGGCCACCGGCGCTAACGAACTGGATACCGCCAAAGCGGTGCGCCAGACCATTGCCGATCTCAAAGATTCGCTGCCGGATAACGTCGAAATTCAGTATCCGTATGACACCTCACCGGTGGTCAGTGCTTCGATTGAAGAAGTGGTAAAAACGCTGATTGAAGCGGTAGTGCTGGTGTTCTTTGTGATGCTGATCTTCCTGCAAAACCTGCGCGCCACGTTGATTACCACGCTGGTGGTGCCGGTGGTGCTGCTCGGGACGTTCGGCATCCTGTCGGCCTTCGGTTACAGCATCAATACCCTGACGATGTTCGGGATGGTGCTGGCGATAGGGCTATTGGTGGATGACGCCATTGTGGTGGTGGAGAACGTCGAGCGTGTGATGCATGAAGAGCACCTCGATCCGAAAACTGCCACCATCAAGTCGATGCAGCAAATTCAGGGCGCACTGTTTGGTATCGCGCTGGTGCTGTCGGCGGTGTTGCTGCCGATGGCGTTTTTCTCCGGCTCGACCGGGGTGATTTACCGCCAGTTTTCGATCACCATCGTTTCGGCGATGGCGCTGTCAGTGATCATGGCGCTGATTTTCACCCCTGCGCTGTGCGCCACCCTGCTCAAACCTGCCGCAGCGGAGCACAAGACCACCGGTTTTGCCGGTTGGTTTAACCGTAAGTTTGATAGCGGTGCGATGCACTACACGCGCGGCGTCAGCAAAGTCATTTCCCGTCGCGGCCTGTTCCTGGTGATCTACCTGGTGATCGTCGGCGTGACGGGCTTTTTGTTCACGCGTGTCCCGACCACTTTCCTGCCCGCAGAAGATCAGGGCTTGATGATGGTGCAGATGACGCTGCCGGTTAACTCCTCATCACAGCGTACCCAGCAGGTGATCAACGACCTGAATGCCTATCTGCAGAAGAACGAAGCCTCAGTGGTCACCACTACCTTTGGCGTGGCGGGCTTTAACTTTGCCGGTCGCGGCCAGAGTAACGCTATGGCCTTTGTGCGTCTGAAGGATTGGGGAGATCGTACCCACAGCGGACAGAGCGTGCAGGATCTGGCGAACCGGGTGATGGCGCACTTTGCTAACTACCAAAACGCCAAAATTTTCGCCATGGTGCCGCCAGCGGTGATGGAGTTGGGTAACGCCACCGGTTTTGACCTCTATCTGCAAGACACAGGCGCGCACACCCATCAGCAGATGATGGCTGCTACGCACCAGTTAATCGATCTGGCCAACAAAGATCCGCATCTGGCGCAGGTGCGCATGAACGGACTGGAGGATGAGCCGCAGTATCAGCTGGAGATCAATGACGAGAAGGCCAGCGCTTTGGGCCTGAGCATGACCGACATTAACAACACGCTGTCGGTGGCGTGGGGTTCCAGCTATATCGATCAGTTTATGTATAACGGCCGTGTGAAAGAGGTGTACCTGATGGGGAAAGCCGATTCACGCGTCACGCCGTCCGATCTCGATAAGTGGTACTTCCGTAACACCAGCGGCACCATGGTGCCATTCTCCGCCTTCGCCTCCGGCAAGTGGGTTTACGGCTCGCCACACTTCGAACGCTTCAACGGCCTGACTTCCGAAGAGATCCTCGGATCACCAGCGGCAGGGCAGAGTACCGGTGAAGCGATGAAAGCGGTGGAACAGCTGGCGAAGCAGTTGCCGAAAGGCTTCCGCGTGCAGTGGTACGGCATTTCCTATGAAGAGCAGGCGTCCGGCAACCAGACCACCCAGCTGTATCTGATCTCGATTCTGGTGGTGTTCCTGTGTCTGGCGGCGCTGTATGAGAGCTGGTCAATTCCGTTCTCGGTGATCATGGTGGTGCCGCTCGGCATCCTCGGCACTATCAGCGCGGTATTGCTGCGTGGCCTGCAGAACGATGTGTTCTTCCAGGTGGGCTTACTCACCACGGTCGGGCTGGCGGCGAAAAACGCCATCCTGATCGTCGAGTTCGCCAAAGAGCTGCACGAGCGTGAAGGCAAAACGCTGGTCGAGGCGGCGGTGGAAGCGGCGAGGCTGCGTATCCGCCCGATTATCATGACCTCGATGGCGTTTATCCTCGGCGTGCTGCCGCTCACCATCTCCAACGGCGCAGGTGCGGGTAGCCAGCACTCGATTGGTACGGCGGTGGCGGGCGGTATGATCACCGCCACCTTCCTCGCCATCTTCTTCGTCCCGATGTTCTATGTGGTGGTGTCGCAGTTTTTCGCGCGGAAGAAGAAAAGCGCGATAGTCGCCGAAGAGAAACCGTAAGCCGCTGATAGGTCGCCATAAATGGCGACCCTACATGTAGGGGGCGCATTTATGCGCACCTTGCCGATTACCGCAGAGAATAAACATGAACACTAAAACTTTCCGTGTGGCGCTGCTGCCGCTGGCCATGGTGCTGGCAGGTTGTACGCTGGCGCCGCACTATCAGCGCCCCGCGATGCCGGTGGACGCAAAATACGATCAGCCCACGCCAGTGGGCAACGTGGCCGATCTGCCGTGGCAGAACTTCTTTAGCGACGCCACGATGCGCAACCTGATTCAGCTGTCGCTCGATAATAACCGCGACCTGCGCGTTGCGGCATTGAATGTGCAGGAAGCGCAGCAGAGCGTCACGGTGCAGCGCGCCGCGTTAATGCCGTCGATTAACGCCACCGCCAGCCAGACCTCGGCGCATGAGCCGGCCAATCTCTACAACACCAAAACCACTGGTGCGGTGACCTATCACGAGCTCAACGCCGGACTGGGCGTCACCTCGTGGGAGCTGGATTTCTTTGGTCGCTTACAGAGCCTGCGTGATGAGGCACAGGAGACCTACCTGTCCACGGCGGCTACTGAACGCGCCACGCGCATCTCGCTGATTTCGGAAGTGGCAACCGCCTGGCTGACCTTGAGTTCGGATAACGATCTGCTGCACCTGGCGCAAAACACGGCTAAGAGCCAGCAGGAATCTTACCGTCTGACGCAGCTCAGTTATAACGGTGGCGCCAGCAGCGATCAGGATCTGGCACAGGCAGAGAGCACGGTACGTGCCGCTCAGGCGGATGTGGCGAGCTATACGCGTCAGGTACGTCAGGATGTGGATGCGCTGCGGCTGCTGGTGGGCACCGATCTGCCCGCCACCTTGCTGTCTCACGCCACGCTGGATGCTAACTGGCAGTTCCCGGCCACGCCGGCGGGCTTGCCGTCAGATCTGCTGACGCGCCGTCCGGATATCATGGCGGCGGAACATACGCTGAAAGCGGCGAATGCCAATATTGGCGCAGCGCGTGCGGCGTTCTTCCCGAGCATCACGCTGACGGCTTCCGGCGGATCGACCAGCAGCTCGCTCGGCAGTTTGCTTGGCGGCGGCACCGGTGCCTGGTCGTTCGTACCATCGATAAATCTGCCGATCTTTGACGGTGGCAAAAACGAGGCTAATCTCAACATCGCGCATATCGAGAAACGCATTGAAATTGCTGACTATGAGAAAGCGATTCAAACCGCGTTCAAAGAGGTGAATGATGCGCTGGCCGGTCAGGATACCTGGCAGGATCAGCTGACAGCGCTGCAACAGGAGGTCGGTGCCAATCAGCGCGATTACGACTATTCCGAAATGCGCTTTAAGCAAGGCGTAGACAATTATCTCAATGTATTAGTGGCCCAGCGATCGCTTTACAGTTCGCAGCAGTCGCTGATCAGTGCGCATCTGGGCCAGTTGAGCGAAAAAATCACCTTGTATAAAGCCTTAGGAGGCGGTTGGAAGGCCTGATTGCCTTAACGTTACCCTTACGGTTTCTCCATGGAAATTCCATGGCACTTCAGCTGATAATACAAGCAGTGATGATTTCCTTTGAAATAATCCCCTGCCATTGCAGGGGATTTTCCTTTTTCCTGTTTATCTGAAGAGTCCGATGACAATTAATTCTCCTCGCAGATCGCGTTTCCACTGGCTGAAATGGCTACTCATTTTACTTGTCGTATTGATTGTGGCTGGCGTGATTTGGCGCGTGGTGGGCGGACATAGCGGGGCGCCGGGTGGCATGCCGCCAGGTGGAGGAAAGGGCGGTCATCGCGGTGGCGCAGGTGGACCTCCGGGCATGGCGATGGCGGGCGGCAGTGCCACGCTGGTGCACAGCGGCATAGCTTCAACAGCCAATGTGCCAGTGTATCTCAATGCGCTGGGCACGGTGATCCCCAATGCCAGTGTTACCGTCACCAGCCGCGTAGCGGGCCAACTGGAAAAAGTGTTCTTTACCGAAGGGCAAAAAGTGGCAGCCGGTCAGCTGCTGGCGCAGATCGATCCGCGCAGCTATCAGGCCACGCTGGCGCAGTATCAGGGCGATCTCAATCAGAACCAGGCGTTGCTGAAAAGCGCCGAACTGACGCTGGCTCGCTACAAAAAGCTGGCGGCGCAGGACTCGCTGTCACGCCAGGATCTCGACACGCAAACCGCCACCGTTGGGCAGTATAAAGGCGCCGTGGCGGCCGATCAGGCGCAGATCGCCAGCGCGAAGCTGGACATTGAGTACGCGCGCATCACTTCGCCAGTCAGCGGTCGTGTCGGCCTGCGTCTGGTCGATCCGGGCAACATGGTGCAAACCACCGATACCACCGGCATTGTGGTGGTGACGCAAATGCAGCCTGCTGCTGTCACCTTCAGCGTGCCGCAGAGCAACATCTCACAGCTGACGAAAGCGCTGCATAGCGGGGAAAGTCTGCCCGCGGTAGCGTTCGATCAGGACAACAGCACCCAACTGGCTCAGGGTAAGGTGCAGTTCATCAGCAACCAGATCGATACCACTACCGGCACCATCGAGCTGAAAGCTACCTTCCCGAATGAAGATGAATCACTGTTTGCCAATCAGTTTGTGAATCTGCGTTTGCAAACTAACATCCTGAATAACGCCACGGTGATCCCGGCGCAGGCGCTGCAACTCAGCAGCGACGGCAGCTTTGTGTTTGTGATCAATAAAGACAATACGGTGACGCGCAAAGCCGTGACCACCGGCCCGGCGTTTGGTGAAGATCAGCAGTCGATCCTGAAAGGCGTCGAGCCGGGCGAGCGTCTGGTCACCGAAGGCATCGATCGTCTGACCAACGGCAGTAAAGTCTCTCTGGCCGATGACAGCAAAACTGCCACAGCGGCCAAAAAATGAATCCGTCTCGTCTGTTTATCCAGCGTCCCGTCGCCACCATCCTGCTGATGGTCGGCGTGCTGATTTCCGGGATCTTTGCCTACAAGTTCCTTTCCACCTCGGCGCTGCCGCAGGTGGATTACCCGACCATTCAGGTCACCACCCTGTATCCCGGCGCCAGTCCGGATGTAATGGCGTCGTCAGTGACCTCACCGCTGGAGCGCCAGCTGGGGCAGATGGCCGGTTTGAGCCAGATGACCTCCACCAGCTCCGGTGGCTCGTCGATCATCACGCTGAAGTTCAGCCTCGATCTGTCGCTGGATGTCGCCGAGCAGGAAGTGCAGGCGGCGATCAACGCGGCAAACAACCTGCTGCCGAGCGATCTGCCGAATCCGCCAACCTATAAAAAGGTCAACCCGGCGGACACGGCGGTGATTACGCTGGCCGCCAGTTCCGACAACCTGCCGCTGACCCAGGTGCAGGATCTGGTGAACACCCGTGTGGCGCTGAAGCTGTCGCAGATCAACGGTGTCGGTATGGTGACGCTGGCGGGCGGTCATCAGCCTGCTATCCGCGTGCAGATGGACCCGAAAGCGCTGGCGGCACACAAGCTGTCGCTGGAAGACGTGAATACGCTGATCAGCAACAACAACGTGAATGGCTCTAAAGGTGGCTTCGACGGCAAATACCATTCGGTCACCATCGATGCCAACGATCAGCTGCGCACCGCCGATGAGTACGGCAACCTGATCATCACCTATCAGAACGGTGCCGCGCTGCGTCTGAAAGATATCGCGCACATTGAACAGGGTCCGGAAAACAGCTTCCAGTCGGCGTGGGCCAATAATAGCCCGGCGATTGTGATCAGCGTGCAGCGCCAGCCCGGTGCCAACGTGATCCAGGTGGTGGACAGTATCAAAGCGCAGTTGCCGACCCTGCAGGCCGCGCTGCCCGATGGCGTGAAGATGAGCATCTTGTCGGATCGTACCCAAACCATCCGTGCATCCATCAGCGACGTGCAGTTTGAACTGATGCTGTCGGTGGCGCTGGTGGTGATGGTCACCTTCCTGTTCCTGCGCAATGTGGCGGCCACGCTAATCCCGAGCGTGGCGGTGCCGCTGTCGCTGATTGGCACCTTCGGCGTGATGTATCTGGCCGATTTCAGCCTCAATAACCTGTCGCTGATGGCGCTGACCATCGCCACCGGCTTCGTCATCGATGATGCGATTGTGGTGGTGGAGAACATTTCGCGTCGGCTGGAAGAGGGCGAAACGCCGATGCAGGCGGCGCTGAAAGGCTCGCAGCAGATCGGCTTCACCATCATCTCGCTGACCTTCTCGCTGATTGCAGTACTGATTCCACTGCTGTTTATGGGCGATGTCGTGGGGCGCTTGTTCCGCGAATTTGCCATCACGCTGGCGGTGTCGATTCTGGTGTCGATGGTGGTGTCACTGACGCTGACGCCCATGCTGTGCGCCTATCTGTTGCAGCATATCCCGGAAGAGAAGCAGTCGCGCTTCTCGCGTAAGGGCGGACAAATATTCGATAAGTTGGTGCGTGGCTATGACCGTCTTCTGACCGTGGTGCTGAACCATCAGAAGCTGACGCTGCTGGTGGCGCTGGCGACCTTCGCGCTGACGGCGCTGCTGTATATTGCTATCCCGAAAGGCTTCTTCCCGACGCAGGATACCGGTTTGATTCAAGGTATTACCGTGGCGTCGCAGGATGTGTCGTTTAGCGAGATGTCGAAGCGTCAGCAAGCGCTGGCGAAAGTGATTCTTCAGAACCCGTCAGTGGACAGCTTGTCATCCACCATTGGCATCGACGGCAGCAACACCAGCCTCAACAGTGGTCGCATCCAAATCAACCTTAAGTCGTTTGATGAGCGCGATGACAAAGCCGATGTGGTGATCAAGCAGTTGCAGCAGGCGGCGGAGCAGGTAGCGGGTATTCAGCTCTACTTGCAGCCGGCGCAGGATTTGACGGTCAACGATCAGGTCACGCCGAGCCAGTATCAGTTCACGCTTGATGATGCTGACAGTGAAAACCTGGTGAGCTGGACGCCGAAGATGGTGGCCGCCTTGCAGCAACGCCCGGAATTTAACGGTGTGGTGAGTAACCTGCAGGATCAGGGCCGTGTCGCTTACGTTGAACTGAACCGCGACAAAGCCGCGCGTTACGGTATCACCGCCTCGGATGTGGATACGGCGCTGTACAACAGTTTTGGTCAGCGTCTGGTTTCCACCATCTTTACCCAGGCCAACCAGTATCGCGTGGTGCTGGAAGTGGCGCCGCAGTATCAGCAGTCTCCGGCGTCGTTTGATGATGTCTATCTGCCGGTGAGCAGCAGTTCCAGCACCTCAACCAGCAGCAGTTCGGGCACCATATCCAGTAGCTCAGGTAGCAGCTCGACCACCAGCTCGGACAGCGACACCACCACCACGGGCATGGTGAAACTGACCTCGATTGCCACCATTCACCAGCGCACCGGTTCACTGATGCATATGCGTCTGAATCAGTTCCCGGCGGTGATGGTATCGTTCAACCTCAACAGCGGTTACTCGCTGGAGGATGGGCAGAAAGCGATTGCCGAAGTGACGCAGCAGTTGAATCTGCCGTCCAGCATAACGCTGCGCTATCAGGGGGAAACCTCAGCGTTCCAGAGCGCCACCGGCAACACGCTGTGGCTGATTCTGGCGGCGCTGGTCACCATGTATGTGGTGCTGGGCATCCTGTATGAGAGCTTTATTCATCCGGTGACCATTCTCTCGACGCTGCCGTCGGCGGCAGTCGGCGCACTGTTGACGCTGCTGCTGGCGGGCACTGAGTTCAGTTTGATTGCGCTGATCGGGGTGATCCTGCTGATCGGCATCGTGAAGAAGAACGCCATTATGATGATCGACTTCGCACTGGAAGCCGAAAACAAGCAGGGGATGAGCCCGCGTGATGCGATTCATCAGGCTTGTTTACTGCGCTTCCGTCCGATTCTGATGACCACCATGGCGGCGCTGCTCGGTGCGCTGCCGCTGATGCTGGCGTCGGGATCCGGTGCGGAACTGCGTCAGCCGCTCGGTCTGGTGATCGTTGGTGGCTTGATTTTCAGCCAGGTGCTGACGCTGTTCTCCACGCCGGTCATCTACCTGTGGTTCGATGGTATCGCGCAGCGCGGCAAGCGCTATATGCAGCGTAAACAGCAGCAGGCGCGGAGCGAGGAATGAACTTAACCAGGCTATTTATCTTCCGCCCGGTCACCACGTTGTTGTTAACGTTGTCGATCATGCTACTCGGTTTGCTGGGTTATCGGCTGCTGCCGGTGGCCCCGCTGCCGCAGGTGGATTTCCCGACCATCATGGTCAGTGCCAGCTTAGCCGGTGCCAGCCCGGAAACCATGGCGGCCACGGTGGCGACACCGCTGGAGCGCTCGCTCGGGCAGATCGCCGGCGTCACCGAAATGACCTCAACCAGCTCGCAGGGCTCCACCAGCGTCATTTTGCAGTTTGATCTCGACCGCGACATCAACGGGGCGGCGCGTGATGTGCAGGCGGCGATCAATGCCGCGCGCAGTCTGCTGCCGAGCGCCATGGAGTCGCTGCCGACCTATCGCAAAGCTAACCCGTCCGATGCGCCGATTGTGATGCTGGCGCTGACCTCCGCCACGCGCACGCCGGGTGAACTCTACGACCTCGCCGAGAGCAAAATCGAGCAGGCGATGGGGCAGGTTAAAGGTGTCGGTGAAGTGTCGCTGATGGGCAGTGCGCTGCCAGCGGTGCGTATCGATCTGCAACCGCTCAAGCTGGCGCAGTACGGCATCTCGCTGGATAAGGTACGTGAAGCCATCGCCAATAGCACCACCAACAAACCCAAAGGCATTCTGCAGGGCAGTCAGCAATCATGGGTGGTGGACAGCAATGGGCAGTTGGATAAAGCGGCGCAGTATCAGGATCTGATCGTCAGCTATAAAGACGGAAAAGCGGTGCGCCTGCACGATGTCGCCACCGTCTACGATTCGGTGGAAGATCAGTACCAGGCCGGTTTCCTTAACTCGCAGCCGTCGGTGATGGTGGGCATTAAGCGCCAGGCCGGCGCCAATATGCTCGACACCATTGATGCCATCAAAGCGCAGTTGCCGGCGCTGGAAAAAGATCTGCCCGCGGATACCCAACTGAAAGTGGTGGTGGACCGCTCGCCAACGGTGCGTGAATCTCTGTACGACACCGAAGAGACGCTGCTGATCGCCATGTTGCTGGTGATCGCGGTGGTGTTTGTGTTCCTGCGTAACGTGCAGGCGGTGGTGATCCCGGCGCTGGCGCTGCCAGTGTCGTTGATTGGCACCTGTGCGGTGATGTATCTGCTGGGCTATAGCCTCGATAACCTGTCGCTGATGGCGCTGATTATCGCCACGGGATTTGTCGTCGATGATGCCATCGTGGTGCTGGAAAACATCACCCGCCATATCGAAGAGGGCTTAAGTCCGCTGCGCGCGGCGCTGAAAGGCGCGCAGGAAGTGAGTTTCACCGTGCTGTCGATGACCATGTCGCTGATCGCGGTGTTTATCCCGATCCTGTTGATGGGCAGCATTGTCGGGCGTCTGTTCCGCGAGTTTGCGGTGACGCTCACCGTGTCGCTACTGATCTCGATGTTTGTTTCACTCAGCCTGACGCCGATGCTGTGCGCGCGTCTGCTGAAGCCGAAACCGAAAGTCAGTAAGCGGCCTCATCCGCTGTATCAGTTTATCGAAAACCAGCTGAATGGCTTGCTGGCAGCCTATTCGCGTGGGCTAACGTGGGTGATGGCGCACCAGAAGATCACCATGTTCAGCCTGGTGCTGACGGTGCTGCTCAATCTGTTTCTGTTCACCGTGGTGCAGAAAGGCTTCTTCCCCAATCAGGATACTGGCCTGCTGATGGGCGCACTGCGTGCTGACCAAAACATCTCGTTCCAGGCGATGAAGCCGAAGATGCTGGAGTTCACCAAGATCATCCAGTCGGATCCGGCGGTGGACAGCGTGATGTCGTCGATGGGCAGCGGCATGTTTGGCTCGCGTAACAGCGCCAACTTCTTTGTGCGCCTGAAAGATTTCAGTGACCGCGATGCCACAGCCACCGAAGTGGCTAACCGCCTGAGCCTGAAGACCAGCCATATCGCCGGGGCGCAGATGTTCCTGATGGCGGCGCAGGATCTGCATATTGGTGGGCGCAGCGCCAACGCCACCTATCAATACAGTTTGCAGGCGGACGATCTGGATGTGCTGCGCGAGTGGACGCCAAAAGTGCAGGCGGCGCTGGCGGCGATCCCACAACTCAACAGCGTGGACTCTGATTCACAAACCGGCGGCCAGGAAGTGGTGATCAATATCGATCGCGATCGCGCCCAACGGCTCGGCGTCAACGTGCAGATGCTGGATACCATGCTGAATAACGCCTTTAGCCAGCGCCAGGTGGCGACGCTGTATCACACGCTCAATCAGTATCACGTGGTGATGTCATTGCAGGACAGCTATACCCGCGATCCTGAGATCCTCAAAGAGCTGTATGTGATCAACGACAGCGGCGATCGTGTGCCGCTGGCGGCCTTCGCCAGCTTCAAAGGCGGTAATGCGCCGCTGTCGGTGGCGCATCAGGGGCAGTCGGCCACCAGCACTGTCGCCTTTAACCTGAATGATGGCGTGTCGCTGGAGCAGGCACAGGCGCTGATCAAGCAAGCAATGGCGCAGCTCGGCTTGCCGTCCACTATTCAGGCCGGATTTGCCGGTACCGCAGCCGCCTTCGCGCAGCTCACCGCCACCATGCCGTGGCTAATTATTGCCGCGCTGGCAGCGGTGTATATCGTGCTGGGCGTGCTGTACGAGAGTTATATCCATCCCATCACCATTCTCTCCACGCTGCCATCGGCCGGGGTGGGCGCGCTGCTGCTGCTGCTGCTCACCAACACTCAGCTGACGGTGATCGCCCTGATCGGCATCATTTTGCTGATCGGCATCGTGAAGAAGAACGCCATCATGATGATCGACTTTGCGATCCACGCTGAACGCACGCAGGGCATGTCGCCGAAACAGGCGATCACGCAAGCCTGCTTGATGCGTTTCCGTCCGATCATGATGACCACGCTGGCGGCCTTCTTTGGTGCCTTGCCGCTGGCATTAGGCAGCGGCGGCGATGCGGACTTGCGTAGTCCGCTCGGCATCGCGATTGCTGGTGGTTTGGCCCTCAGCCAGTTGTTAACCCTGTTTACCACGCCGGTTGTTTATCTCTGGCTCGATAGTTTAAGCCGCGCCACCAAACGTCAGTGGCAGCGCATGCGTCATGTGGAATCCTGATCGATGAAAAATGTTCTGAAATTTACCCCGATGGTGATGGCACTGGTGCTGGCGGGTTGCGCAGTGGGCCCGGATTATCAGCGCCCGACCATGGCGATGCCGACCCACTTTAAAGAAGCCAAAGGCTGGCAGCAGGCCACGCCGCAGGATGAGCAGAGCAAAGGCGACTGGTGGGCGGTGTATCACGATGCCACGCTGGATAGCCTGTTGCGTCAGGTGAGCATCTCCAACCAAAACGTGGCGAGCTATGCCGCGCAGTACCGTGAAGCACAGGCGCTGACCTCGCAGTCACGCGCGGCATTGTTCCCGTCAGTGAGCTACGACGCCAGCAGCACGCGCAGCGGCAGTCGCGCCAGTACCACTGGCCAGCGTAGCGTCAGCAATGCGCATGCCGCCGATCTCAGCGCCAGCTGGGAGCTGGATTTGTGGGGCAAACTGCGCCGCACGCTGGAGGAGAACAAGGCCAGTGCGCAGGCGAGTAAAGCCGAGCTGGCGAACATTACGCTAAGTGCCCAATCGGAGCTGGCGCAGGATTACTTCCAGCTGCGCATCCTCGATGAGAAAATTGCCCTGTATCAGCGCAGTATTGATGCCTATCAGCGCTATATGACGGTGATTCAGAACAAGTACTCGGCGGGCAGCGAATCGCGCGCCACGCTGGCACAGGCACAAATGCAGCTGGAGAGTGCACGCGCCTCAGCACAGGATTATCAGTGGCAGCGCGCGCAGTCGGAACACGCGATAGCCTTACTGATGGGCCGTGCACCGGCTGATTTCTCGCTGCCAGTGGCGAAGCTGGATGCCACGTTACCCGCGATTCCCAACAGTCTGCCTTCTGCGTTGCTGCAACGCCGTCCGGATATCGCTTATGCCGAACGTAACGTGGCATCGGCCAATGCGGCGGTGGGCGTAGCGATTGCCGGTTACTATCCCGATCTGACGTTAAGCGCCACGGGCGGCGTGAGTTCATCGGCCATCAACAGCCTGTTCTCACTGCCGAATCGCGTCTGGTCATTAGGGCCGGAGCTGAGCGGCACGCTGCTGGACTTCGGTGCCACCTCAGCCAAAGTGGAGCAGGCCCGCGCCGCCTATGACGCCAGCGTGGCCGATTATCGCCAGTCGGTGCTGACGGCGATGGGTGAAGTGGAAGATTATCTGGTACAGCTGAATACGCTGAAGGGCGAGATTGCTTCACAGCAGCTGGCGACCAGCGCCGCGCAGGAGTCAGCGCGGGTGACGCGTAACCAGTATGACGCCGGAATGATTGATTATCTCGATGTGGCGACCACGGAAAACAGCAGCCTGAGCGAGCAACAAAGCTTGCTGTCATTGCAAAGCACCCAGTGGCTGAGCAGCGTTGAGTTGATTGCGGCGCTGGGTGGGGGCTGGCAGGGGTGATGTTTTAAATCTGAGAGGTTGCCATTAATGGCAACCTCACGTTTTTGTAGGGTGCGCATTTATGCGCATCAAGATCCATCACGATAAATCACCGCGCCACTTGTCGAAAATCGCCAGATCCTGCAAGGTAAGCGCCATATTTTACCGCTGCTAAGGAGCTGGCATGCTATTCACTGTTCTGCGTTTCCTGTTTCGCCTGTTATGGCGGGTGGAACTGCGTGGCGATCTCACCGCCCTGCACAAAGAAAAAGTGCTGATCACCCCTAACCACATGTCATTCCTTGATGGCATTTTGGTGGCGCTGTTTCTGCCGATCAAACCGGTGTTCGCTGTATACTCCTCGATCAGCGATCAATGGTATATGCGGCTCCTGAAGCCGATCATCGATTTCGTGCCGCTCGATCCCACCAAACCGATGTCGATCAAACATCTGGTGCGCATGATCAACCAGGGCCGCCCGGTGGTGATCTTCCCTGAAGGGCGTATCACCGTCACCGGATCCTTGATGAAGATCTACAGCGGGGCGGGTTTTGTCGCGGCGAAATCGGGTGCCACCGTGGTTCCGATGCGCATTGAAGGTGCGGAATATACGCCGTTTGGTCGTCTGGCGGGCGTGTTCAAACGCCGCCTGTTCCCGCGCATCACCTTAAGCGTCTTACCGGCTACCGTCATTCCGATGCCGGAGGCGAAACGTGCGCGCGATCGCCGCATTCTGGCGGGTGAGCACTTACATCATGTGATGATGGAAGCGCGCATGGCGGTGCGTCCGCGTGAAACCCTGTTTGAAGCCTTCCTTAATGCGCGCCAGCGTTATGGCATCACCAAACCTTGCATCGAAGACATCAACTTCAAGCCGGACAGCTACACCGGGCTGCTGAAAAAATCACTCGGCGTGGGCCGTATTCTTGAGCGCTACAGCCAGCAGGGCGAATACGTTGGCCTGCTGCTGCCAAATGCCACCGTCACGGCGGCGGCGATCCTTGGTGCGTCACTGCGCGGTCGTATCCCGGCGATGCTTAACTACACCGCGGGTGTCAACGGCATGCGTGCGGCGCTCACCGCTTCGCAGGTCAAAACCGTTTTCACCTCACGCCAGTTCCTGGAAAAGGGCAACCTGTGGCAGTTGCCGCAGGGTTTAACCGAGGTGCAGTGGATCTATCTTGAAGACCTAAAAGATACCGTCACGTTGAAAGACAAACTGTGGATTGTGGCGCACCTGCTGATGCCGAGACGTGCCCAGGTGAAGCAGCAGCCGGAAGATGCCGCGATGGTGCTGTTCACTTCCGGTTCGGAAGGCAATCCGAAAGGTGTGGTGCACTCGCATAAAAGCCTGTTGGCGAACGTCGAGCAGATTCGTACCGTGGCGGATTTCACCCCGCGCGATCGCTTTATGTCGGCGCTGCCGCTGTTCCACGCTTTCGGTCTGACGGTCGGCCTGTTTACGCCGCTGCTGACCGGGGCGCAGATCTTCCTCTATCCGAGCCCGCTGCATTACCGCATTGTGCCGGAACTGGTGTATGACCGTAACTGCACCGTGCTGTTTGGCACCTCGACCTTCCTTGGTAACTACGCGCGCTTTGCCAGCCCGTATGATTTCGCACGTCTGCGTTACGTGGTCGCGGGTGCGGAGAAATTACAGGAAGGCACGCGTCAAATTTACGCCGAGAAGTACGGCATCCGTATTCTTGAAGGCTACGGCGTGACAGAGTGCGCGCCAGTGGTGGCAATCAACGTGCCGATGGCCGCGAAAACTCACACGGTGGGTCGTATTCTGCCGAGCATGGATTCACGTCTGATTTCGGTGCCAGGCATCGAGCAGGGCGGTCGCCTGCAACTGCGTGGTCCGAACGTAATGAACGGCTACCTGCGCGTGGAAAACCCTGGCGTGCTGGAGAAGCCGGTAGCCGATAACGGCGAAGGCGAGATGGAAGCCGGTTGGTACGACACCGGTGATATCGTCAGTTTCGACGAGGGGGGCTTCTGTCAAATTCAGGGCCGTGCCAAACGATTCGCCAAAATCGCCGGTGAGATGGTGTCGCTGGAGATCGTCGAGCAGATCGCGCTGAAAGCTTCGGGCGAGAAGCAGCATGCCGCGTCACTGCGCCCTGACGGTAATCGTGGTGAAGCTTTAGTGTTGTTCACTACTGACAGCGAACTGAGCCGTGACCGGTTGCAAAAAGCCGCTCGCGAAATCGGTGCACCAGAACTGGCGGTGCCGCGTGACATCCGCATGATGAAACAACTGCCGCTGTTGGGTAGCGGTAAACCAGACTACGTCAGCCTGAAACAGCTGGCCGAAGAGGAGCAGGCATGAGTCAGACGGTTAATCCTGATGCACCGTTAATGTCACGCAATATGATGGCGGTGATTGTGGCGCAGTTTTTCTCCGCCTTTGGCGACAATGCACTGCTGTTTGCTACCCTCGCGGTGCTGAAAAACCAGCTCTATCCCGACTGGAGCCAGCCGATTCTGCAGATGATGTTTGTGGCCACTTACATCTTGCTGGCGCCGTTTGTCGGGCAGATGGCCGACAGCTTTGCCAAAGGCCGGGTGATGATGTTTGCTAACAGTTTAAAACTGCTGGGTGCACTGGTTATCTGCTTTGGCTTCAATCCATTCCTCGGCTACACGCTGGTGGGCATAGGCGCGGCATCCTATTCACCGGCCAAGTACGGCATCCTTACTGAAATCACCAGCGGTGAACGACTGGTGAAGGCCAACGGTCTGATGGAGTCCTCTACTATTGCTGCAATCCTGCTGGGTTCAGTGGCGGGCGGCATTCTGGCGGACTGGAATCTGCTGGCGGCTCTCATTGTGTGTGCGCTCACTTACGCGCTGGCGGTGGTGGCGAATATCTTTATTCCTAAGCTGCTGGCGGCGCGACCGGGTCAAAGCTGGCAGTTTGGCGCCATGTTCCGCAGTTTCAAAGATTCCGCTTTGCTGTTGTGGCGTAACGGCGAGACGCGTTTTTCCCTGCTCGGCACCAGCATGTTCTGGGGCGCGGGCGTGACGCTGCGTTTCCTGCTGGTGCTGTGGGTGCCCGTGGCGCTCGGCATCACTGACAATAAAACGCCGACCACGCTGAATGCCATGGTGGCGATCGGCATTGTGATAGGTGCGGCGGCGGCGGCGAAACTGGTGACGCTGCAAACCGTGCGCCGTTGCATGCCAGCGGGTATTTTGATTGGCGTGATGGTGGTGGTGTTCTCCCTGCAAACCAGCTTGCTGAATGCCTATCTGGTGCTGATGGTGTTGGGTGCGCTCGGTGGCTTCTTCGTGGTGCCGCTCAATGCGCTGCTGCAGGAGCGTGGCAAGGATTCGGTGGGCGCGGGTAATGCGATTGCCGTGCAGAACTTTGGTGAAAACATCGCGATGTTGGTGATGTTGGGGCTGTACACCCTTGCCGTCAGATTGGGTGCGCCTGCAGTGGCAACGGGTATCGGGTTCGGTGGGATTTTCGCCGTGGCGATTGCGGTGCTGTGGTGGAAATCGCGCAAGTAACTAAAGCAAAATGCCGTAGCGGCACAATTTATTGCTTATCTGTTAGCGGCCATGCCGCTGCAGAAAAGCGCGATAAATCGCGCCGCTACGGTTAACTGCTTGTTAAGGTGCTGGATACGTGTACTGACGGTGAATCGCTTCCAGTTCTTCTAACACATCGGCATTTAGCGTCAGGTTGAAACTCTCCACGTTTGTCTTCAGCTGTTCCATCGTCGTCGCGCCCAGCAGGGTACTGGCAACAAACGGCTGTTGACGCACGTAAGCCAGTGCCATCTGCGACGGATCCAGATTGTGCTTCTTCGCCAAATCCACGTAAGCGGCAATCGCCTGATTCGACTGCTCACCGCTGTAGCGGGTGAAGCGACTGAACAGCGTGTTACGCGCACCGGCGGGTTTCGCGCCATTCAGATATTTGCCGCTCAGCGTACCAAACGCCAGGCTGGAATAAGCCAGCAGTTCAACGCCTTCGTGCTGGCTAATCTCGGCTAAGCCGACTTCAAAGCTGCGGTTCAGCAGGCTGTACGGGTTCTGAATGGTCACAATACGTGGCAGCTCGTGCTTTTCAGCCAGCTGCAGATAGCGCATCACGCCCCAGGCGGTTTCATTCGAGACGCCGATGTAGCGAATCTTACCTGCACGCACCTGCTCATTCAGCGCTTCCAGCGTCTCCAGCAGCGTCACGTTGGCGGTGGTTTCGCTGTATTGGTAGCCGAGTTTGCCAAAGTAGTTGGTCTGACGCTGCGGCCAGTGCAGCTGATAGAGATCGAGATAATCGGTATTCAGACGCTTCAGGCTGGCATCCAGCGCTTCACGAATGTTTTTGCGATCCAGCGCCTGGTGAGGACGAATCGACGCGTCTGCGCCGCGCACCGGGCCGGCAATTTTGCTGGCCAGAATGATCTTGTCACGGCTGCCGCGCTTTTTGAGCCAGCTGCCAATGTACTGTTCGGTTAATCCCTGGGTTTCCGGGCGCGGTGGCACCGGATACATTTCAGCGGTATCAATCAGGTTGATGCCACTGCTAATCGCGTAATCGAGTTGCGCGTGGGCGTCGGCTTCGCTGTTTTGCTCACCAAACGTCATAGTTCCTAACCCCAGTTGGCTGACTTCCAGCGTACTGTGGGGGATGCGGTGATAATGCATTGCCGGCTTCCTTTTTTCATTATGAAAGGGAATGTTGTGTCCTCTGGGACTATAGCCTGTGAAGCGGCGCGGAAGGAAGGGGGGAAAGTTCGGGAAATCGCCTGCACCGGGGAAAAAATCGTGCAGGCAATCGAATTTGGCACTTAACGCTCAATGATGGTGGAGACCTCGTCACCGTTGATCTGCATCACATGACCTTTGCCATCGGTGTACTGCACCAAACCGGTTTCTTTATCGATGGACGGTTTGCCATCCGTCTGAATCATGCGGCCATCTTTGGTCGCCATTACATAATTACTGCTGCAACCGCTCAACGTCAGCGCGACCAGCATAATCCCTACGACACTCACTAACCCTTTCATTCTTATCTCCCTCAACCCACTTCAACTGCAAAAGTGTAGTAATAAATGCTTTTGCTGGCTGACGTAATCGCATCATTCCTAAAATTAAAGGGCGAGATGCGCTCGCCCTTGACATCCTTAAGCCGCGCTTTTCTTGCCGCGCATGAGGTTCAGGCACTCCACCGCCATTGAGAAGAACATGGCAAAATAAATGTAACCTTTTGGTACATGGATGCCGAAACTCTCCAGAATCAGGGTAAAGCCGACCAGAATCAGGAACGCCAATGCCAGCATTTTCACCGAAGGATGACGCTCAACAAACTCACCAATGGCGCGTGCGGCAAACATCATCATCAGCACCGCAATGACCACGGCTGCCATCATGATGAACAGGTGATCGGACAAGCCGACGGCGGTAATCACTGAATCGAGGCTGAAAATAATGTCCAGCAACATGATCTGCACGATCGCGCCAAAGAAGGAGTGGACGTTGGTTTTGTGCTCACCTTCGGCGCCTTCGATGGTTTCATGAATCTCCATGCTGGATTTCCACAACAAGAACAGACCACCAAACAGCAGAATCAGATCGCGCGCAGAGAAGCTGTGATCCATCAGGGTAAACAGCGGGTTTGTGAGGCGCACAACCCAGGCGATAGACGCCAGCAGGCCCAGTCGCATCAGCATAGCGCCCATTAAACCGAGGCGGCGTGCTTTGTTTTGTTGGTGTTTCGGCAACTTAGCGACAACCAGCGACAGGAAGATGATGTTGTCGATACCCAAAACCACTTCCAGAATGGTCAATGTTCCCAGTGCCAGCCAGGCATTGGGATCAGCAATCCAGTCAAACATGAATCATTCAATCCTAAACGAAAATTAAACGACGATTATACACGTGATGCGTCAAGTTTCAGGTACGTTGGCCACGTTCATTTACCTCAGCCACTGACTTGGGACAGCGGCTGGAGGATGAGCGTGCTTGCCGCCTTGCTGCACCAAACGTCGGCCCGAATAAGGGAGCCGGGTTAAACGTGTCACGAGTCCAGTCATTTACAGTAAAAAATGGCGTGCCAGCAGCGGTCCGGTGAAGCTTTTCTTGAGATAGAAACCGCGCGGTAAGGTCATTATTGGCGCTCCATGCTCACCGATGGCTTCGGTCAGGGCTTTACTGTTGGCGGCTTTCGGGCGGATCTGCAGCCAGGCGCCGTGACGGGCAGTGATGCGTTCTACCTGACCCAGCACGATCATATCCATCAACTCTTCCCAATCTTCACGCAGTTGCCGATCTTCTTCCTCGCTCGGTTGCCATAACAGCGGTGATCCCACACGGCGATCCGCGAGCGGCAGGGCACGATCGCCTTCAATCGGGATCCACAACACGCGGGCCAGCTTATGGCGCACATGGCTGGATTCCCAGGTCACGCCGCTGTTACCGGTTAAGGGTGCGACACAAACGAAGGTGGTTTCCAGCGGTTTGCCCTGGGCATCAACGGGAATGGTCTTGAGTTCGATACCGAGATGCGCGAAATCCTGCTCCGCCTTGCTGCCTGCGCTGGCGCCAAGGTGCAGCTCAATCAGCATGCCAACCCAGCCTTTATCCCGTCGTAAATCGGCAGGCACCGGCAAGCCCAGCTGCGCTGCCAGTGCCGCAAAAGTCTGGCCTGCCAGCTGTTGTGCACGCTGCAGCAATTCCGCTTCATCATGTGGCGGTGTCGGCAATAAAACGGGGGAATTCATGGTAAAGCTCATATTGGTTAAAGGTTGTACAGCACGGGCGCATGCGAGTTTTCCACATGCAAACGGCGTGAATAACAATGATAATAGCATGATTAAACGTGCTTTTTTATTTGCATTGCCGGACGGTTGTGGATGCTATGACAAGGTTATCCCAGTTTGTTATCGACAATGAACAGGATCTCCAGACTACTTATCCACAGAAAGGTGGGATAACCCCCCTAACAGAGCACCCCTGTTTCGATTTACAGCCTTGACTTTAGTGATTTGAACGCTTTTTTTCCTTTCTTTGACCAGGTTTAGGGCATTCTCTGTGGATAAAAGCGACGGTGGTGGATCTTTGAGCAGATAATCAAACTTCAGGATATTGATAAAATGATCCGCACTGAAATAGTACTGTCATTTTTCGCTATCATCATGAAAAATAGTGTTTTTATTGCCATTCATTGTTAGGTGTATGAGAATTTTCTGAAGGGGTTATTCAACTCATTCCCGTGTTCTTCACAAAGCTATCCACAGAAAAGGTGAATAAGATCGTCCTGAAAACCGCTCTGCTGTTTATAACTTGGGTATTCTCTGTGAGTTATCCTGTTTTTATTCTGCTATCACCCCCTATATCCAGTGGTTTACCGCCTGTAAGGAGTGTGAAACAATCAGGCTATTCAAATTTAGCTTTGAGGTAGTCCAGTGATCGATGATGATGGCTACCGCCCGAATGTTGGTATCGTAATCTGTAACAGGCAAGGACAAGTGTTATGGGCCAGGCGCTTTGGACAGCACTCCTGGCAATTTCCTCAGGGAGGCATCAATCCGGGTGAAACCGCTGAACAGGCGATGTATCGCGAACTGTTCGAAGAAGTGGGTTTACACCGCAAAGATGTTCGAATACTTGCTTCAACCCGTAACTGGTTACGTTACAAGTTGCCAAAACGTTTGGTGCGTTGGGACACAAAGCCGGTGTGTATCGGCCAGAAACAAAAGTGGTTTCTTCTGCAGTTGATGTGTAGTGACGCGGAGATCAATGTGCAACACAGCAGCACGCCAGAATTTGATGGTTGGCGCTGGGTCAGCTTTTGGTATCCGGTACGTCAGGTCGTCTCTTTTAAGCGCGATGTCTATCGCCGCGTGATGAAAGAATTCGCTGGCGTGGTGATGTCTATGCAGGAGAGTGCGGGGCAGCGTAATAACAATGCCGCTCATCGACGTAAAAGAGGATAGGCCACGCCCTTTATGCTCACTCAGTTGCGCGAAATAGTAGAGAAAGTGGCGAGTGCTCCGCGTCTGAATGAAGCACTCGACATTCTGGTAAACGAAATTTGCCTTGCGATGGATACCGAGGTCTGCTCGGTTTATCTCGCAGATCACGATCGTCGTTGCTACTACCTGATGGCGACGCGCGGGCTGAAAAAGCCGCGCGGTCGCACTGTCACGCTGGCGTTTGATGAAGGTATTGTCGGGCTCGTCGGACGTTTAGCCGAGCCGATCAACCTTGCCGACGCGCAAAGCCATCCCAGCTTCAAATACATTCCCTCAGTAAAAGAAGAGCGCTATCGCTCTTTCCTCGGCGTGCCGATCATCAGCCGTCGCCAACTGCTTGGCGTGCTGGTGGTACAACAGCGCGAACATCGTCAATTCGACGAAAGCGAAGAATCTTTCCTGGTGACGCTTGCTACGCAGATGGCGGGCTTGCTGTCACAGTCGCAGCTCGGTCAACTGTTTGGCCAGTTCCGTCAGACGCGGGTGAAAGCCATTGCGGCGGCGCCTGGCGTGGCGGTCGCGCCCGGTTGGGTCGATGAAACTCAGCCCTTGCTGGATCAGGTCTCTGCGGCCTCGACGCTGGATGTGCAGCGTGAACGCGAGCGTCTGGTGCTGGCGATGGGCGAGGCGGGCAATGAATTCCGCCGCTTCAGTAAACGCTTTACCGCAAGCGTACAGAAAGAGAGTGCGGCGATCTTCGATCTCTACTCGCACCTGTTAACCGATGCCCGTTTGAAAAAAGATCTGTTTGCCGAGATCGATCGCGGATCGGTTGCTGAGTGGGCGGTCAAAACGGTGATCGAGAAGTTCGCCGAACAGTTTGCCAGTCTGCAGGATCAATATTTACGCGAGCGCGCGGGTGATTTGCGCGTGCTCGGACAACGTCTGCTGTTTCACCTCGACGATACGCTGGTCGGCACCAATGCCTGGCCCGAGCGCTTCGTGCTGGTGGCTGATGAACTCACCGCCACCACGCTGGCAGAGCTGCCACCGGAGCGTTTAGCCGGTGTGGTGGTACGCGACGGTGCAGCCAATTCCCATGCGGCCATTCTGACCCGCGCGATGGGCATCCCCACCGTCATGGGTGCGGATATCATCCCTGCGCAGCTCAACAAACGCCTGCTGATTGTCGATGGTTATCGCGGAGAAGTGCTGATCGATCCTGAACCGGTGCTGGTGCAGGAGTATCAACGCTTAATCACCGAAGAGAACGCGCTGAGCAAAATGGCGGAAGGCGTGGTCGAGCAACCCGGTGAGCTGAAAAGCGGCGAACGGGTGCAGGTGATGCTGAATGCGGGCCTGAGCCCTGAGCATGAACAGAAGCTGGATAACTGGGTGGATGGCATTGGCCTCTATCGCACAGAAATTCCGTTTATGCTGCACAACGGCTTCCCGTCGGAAGAGGAGCAGGTGGCGCAATATCAGGGCATGCTGCAACTGTTCTATAACAAGCCGGTGACGCTCCGTACGCTGGATGTCGGGGCCGATAAACAGCTGCCTTATATGCCGATCAGTGAAGAGAACCCTTGCCTCGGCTGGCGCGGCATCCGTTTGACGCTCGACCAGCCAGAAATCTTCCTGGTGCAGGTGCGCGCCATGCTCCGCGCCAACGTAGCCTCCGGCAATCTCAGTATTCTGCTGCCAATGATCAGCCACATCGATGAGATCGACGATGCACGTCGCCTGATCGATCGCGCCGGTCGTGAAGTGGAGGAGATGCTGGGCTATGTGATCCCGAAACCGCGGATTGGTGTCATGATCGAAGTGCCTTCCATGCTGTTTATGATTCCGCATCTGGCGGAACGTGTGGACTTTATTTCGGTGGGCACCAACGATCTGACGCAGTATCTGCTGGCGGTAGACCGCAACAACACGCGAGTCGCAAATCTGTACGATCCGCTGCATCCGGCGATGCTGCGTGCGCTGCAAAGCATTGCTCATGAAGCCCGCCTGGCCAAACTGGAACTCTGCCTGTGTGGTGAAATGGCCGGCGATCCAATGTGCGTGGCGCTGCTGGTGGGTATGGGTTATCACCACCTCAGCATGAACGGTAAAAACATTCCGCGCGTGAAGTATCTGTTGCGTCACCTCGATCACGAGGAAACGCAGAAGCTCAGTGAACATGGCGCAGCGGCACATACCGCGTCTGAAGTGCGCCATCTGGTGTCCGCGTTTATGGAGCGACGTGGCCTGGGCGGTTTGATTCGCGGCGGTCGTTAACGGCGTTTACATTTCCACGGCAATTGTGAAAAGCGGCTGTGCTATCATGCGCAGCCTTTTATGGCATGACCCCTTAGCCAGACCCGTTTCAGGGCAGAAAAAACGATGGTGAAAGATGACTAACGGCTACATTTCGTTTCCCCAATTCGATCCGGTAATTTTCTCCATCGGACCGATTTCGCTTCACTGGTACGGTTTGATGTATCTGGTGGGCTTTGTATTTGCTATGTGGCTGGCGGTACGCCGTGCCAACAAACCCGGCAGCGGCTGGAAAAAAGAAGAAGTGGAAAACCTGCTGTATGCGGGCTTCCTCGGCGTGTTCCTCGGTGGCCGTATCGGCTACGTGCTGTTCTATAACCTGCCGCTGTTCCTCGATAATCCACTCTATCTGTTCAAAGTCTGGGATGGCGGTATGTCGTTCCACGGTGGCTTGATCGGGGTGATCGTGGTGATGCTGGTGTTTGCGCGCCGTACTAAACGCACGTTCTTCCAGGTCTCTGATTTCATTGCACCGCTGATTCCGTTTGGTTTGGGAGCCGGTCGTCTCGGCAACTTCATCAACGGCGAGCTGTGGGGCCGTGTCGATCCTAACTTCAAATTCGCGATGCTGTTCCCGGGTTCGCGCAGTGAAGATATCGCGCTGGCGGCGAACAACCCGCAGTATCAGCAGCTGCTGAGCACCTACGGTGTGTTGCCGCGTCATCCTTCGCAGCTGTATGAACTGTTCCTCGAAGGTATCGTGCTGTTCATCATCCTCAATCTGTTTATTCGTAAGCCGCGTCCGATGGGCAGCGTCTCTGGCCTGTTCCTGATTGGCTATGGCGCTTTCCGCATCATCGTGGAGTTCTTCCGTCAGCCGGATGCCCAACTTGGCCTGTTTGAAGGCGGCATCAGCATGGGGCAGATTCTCTCGATCCCGATGATTCTGGCCGGTGTGATTATGATGATCTGGGCGTTTCGTCGTCGTCCGCAGCAACAAACTCGTGAGGTAAAATGAAACAGTATCTGGATTTAATGCAACATGTGCTGAATGAAGGCGCAGAGAAAGCCGACCGAACTGGCACCGGCACCCTGTCCATTTTCGGCCACCAGATGCGTTTCAATTTGCAGGACGGTTTTCCGCTGGTCACCACCAAGAAAGTGCACCTGCGCTCGATCATTCATGAGCTGCTGTGGTTCCTGAAAGGCGAAACCAATATCAGCTACCTGAAAGATAACAAGGTGACGATTTGGGACGAGTGGGCGGATGAGAATGGCGATTTAGGCCCGGTCTACGGTAAGCAGTGGCGCAGCTGGGGCAGTGCGTCAGGCGAAGAGATCGACCAGATTAGCAAAGTGATTGAGCAGTTGAAGCGCGATCCCGATTCACGCCGCATCATTGTATCGGCATGGAACGTGGGCGAGCTGGATCAGATGGCGCTGGCACCTTGCCATGCTTTCTTCCAGTTCTACGTGGCAAACGGCAAGCTCTCTTGCCAGCTCTATCAGCGCTCGTGCGATATCTTCCTTGGCCTGCCGTTCAATATCGCCAGCTATGCACTGCTGGTGCATATGGTGGCGCAGCAGTGCGATCTGGAAGTGGGTGACTTTGTCTGGACCGGTGGCGACACGCATCTGTACAGCAACCACCTGGAACAGGCACAGCTGCAGCTAACGCGCGAGCCGCGCCCGCTGCCGAAACTGGTGATCAAACGTAAGCCTGCTTCTATCTTCGATTACAACTTCGAAGATTTTGAGATTGAAAGCTACGACCCGCATCCAGCCATTAAAGCGCCGGTGGCAGTGTAAACGCACTCGTCATAACGCTGAAGCCCCGCCACTGTGCGGGGCTTTTTTAAATCTCTTTTTTATCCCCGTTATTTCTGAATCCGCTTCGCAAAAATCTGTATCGGGCTGTAGCGCGCAAAAATACCCTGCGCGACGCTTTCCATCCCGCCGCTTGATGCCTTGTTGCCTGTTCCCTTGAAGCGCACATTGGCTGCCATGAACAAACACGCAAACCTCGGTTTCACCTTGCCGGAGCTGCTATTGGTGATGGTAATCGCCGGCATACTCAGCCTCGGCGCCCTGCACAGTTGGCAGCGCTGGCAGCAGCATCAACAACTGCGCGATAGCGTGCAGCAGCTGCAGGGGTTTCTTTTAAGGCTGCGCGCCCATGCGAACTGGCATAACAGCGATCTCAATCTGTGGCTGATTCCCGGCGAACGCGGCTGCCTGGGAGTGGGCGTCAAGCCGGCGGAGGGCTGTGAACTGCCTTCACGTTGGTGGTTAGCACCGCCGCATGCCGGGGTGCGCTTCAGTGCCATCATCGGCGAGCCGGGTTTCTTTGGACGGCGTGACGTGGCGCGCCCTGGCAGCATTGAGATTGAAAGCGCGGCCGGTCGATGGCGAGTGATTATCTCTGCGCGAGCACGTATTCGCGCCTGCCAGACGGGAGACAAAGGGTGCGAGTAGCGGAGGCGGGTTTTAGCCTGCTGGAAATGCTGATTGCGCTGGCGGTGGGGGCGATATTAATGGTCAGCGTGGGGCGATTTTTGCCGCTGCTGCTGGAGCAAAACCTGCGCCTGCAGCAGCGCGTGCAGTTGCAACAGGAGCTACAGCAGCTTTCCCATACGCTGCAAAAGGCGTTACAGCGCGCGGGGTACTGTCGTGGGAAATGTACTGGCCCCGCGCTGACTCTGGCTACGAGTGGCAGTTGTGTGCTGCTGCGCTGGGATGAAAACAGCAATGGGCGCTGGGAAGGCGTGGGCAGCAGTGACAGCGACTTTTACGGTTATCGGTTGCGCAGCGGGCAGCTGGAAATGCAGCGCGCGGTGGATAACTGCAATGGCAACGGTTGGGAACGCCTTACCGATCCCGCTTTCCTCACCATCGAGAATTTTAGCGTCGTGCGGCAGGGCACCCGGTTAATGCTTCATTTGACAGGGCGAGCGGGTGCACAAAGTCTGCAGGTTGAGCATTGGATTGAAGGACGCAACTTATGAGCCAGCACGGCAACAGCACACTAGGCATGGTGTTGATGCTACTGCTGCTCGGCAGCCTGACGCTGCATGCCACGCGCACGCAGTTATCACAGGGCATGGTGCTGGTGGCCGATACGCAGCAGCATCATAAGGATTTTGCGCAGGCACAGGCTGCGCTGCAATGGGGGCTGATGCAGAGTTGGCCGGCCGCGTCCGGCTGGCAATGTCAGCCAATGCCCGCGCACCAGTGGTTAAGCTGCTTACTGCAGATGGAGGAGGGCGATGCGCTGTTATCGGGTCAGGATGAAAAGAGTGATCTCCGCCTCTGGCAATGGGTCTCACCACGTAGCCAGCGGCTGCAACCCGAGGCGCACGGCTGGATTGACTACTGTCCGCTGGCAAAACCGGAGCACTGCCAGCCGCATGAGGAATCAACAGGGTTTTAGCCTGGCAGAAACGCTGGTGGCGATGCTGCTGCTGGCGATGACCATCAGCACGCTGTTGCAATATCATCGGGCGCTGGCCCTGGGATTTAGTCAACAGTGGCAGCAGCGTCAGGCGTGGCAGGTTGCAGGACAAGCGTTGCTCGGACGCGAGGTGGCGGGTTGGCAGATTGAGCGCCAGCAACAGAATGTAGGCATAGGGTGCACGCTGGAGCGCGTCACGGTGACGGGCTCGCAACAGCGCAGCGCCAGTCTGGCCCAGCTCAATTGTCACTAAGGTGACCTCGGTGATAGGCATCGTTAACGATACAGGGTAGAGTGACCAGGCTGCGCTGTTTTCCCTCTCAAGGAGATTTATGTTCCGGGTTTACCACTCCAATCAGCTCGATCTGTTGAAAAATCTGGCAGGCATTCTGATTGAAAACCAGCCGCTCAACGATGCGCTCGCGGCCGAACAGGTGCTGGTGCAGAGCCCCGGCATGGCGCAGTGGCTACAGATGGAACTGGCAAACAGTTTTGGTATCGCAGCAAATATCGACTTTCCACTGCCTGCGACCTTTATCTGGAACATGTTTGTCAAAGTGCTGCCCGGTATTCCAGAGGAGAGCGCTTTCACTAAAGCCAGCATGAGCTGGAAATTGATGCATCGCTTGCCCACTTTGCTGGAGCAGGATGCGTTCCAGCCATTGCGTCACTACCTCAATGATGACGATGACAAGCGTAAGCTGTATCAGCTCAGTGCACGTGTTGCCGACCTGTTTGACCAGTATCTGGTGTATCGTTCTGACTGGCTCAACAGCTGGGAGCGCGGAGAACTCATTGACGGCCTGAGCGATGCTCAGCAGTGGCAGGCGCCGCTGTGGCGCGATCTGGTCGCGTTCACCGAGCAATTGGGCCAGCCGATGTGGCACCGCGCCAACCTCTATGCGCGCTTTATCCATGCGCTGGAGCAGGCCGAAACGCCACCGGCGGGATTGCCACAGCGCGTGTTTATTTGTGGTATCTCCGCGCTGCCGCCCGTGTATTTGCAGGCGCTGGAAGCGCTCGGTCGTCACATCGATATTCATCTGCTGTTTACCAATCCCTGCCGCCACTATTGGGGCGATATCCAGGATTACGCTTTCCTCGCCAAATTGCAGAGCCGCAAGCGTCGCCGCATTCAGTCTGAAGAGACACAGCCGTTGTTTCGCGATCCTGAAGCGGCCCCGGCACTGTTCAACGAACTCGGCGAGCAGCAACTCACCAATCCATTATTGGCCTCCTGGGGCAAACTTGGGCGCGATAACCTGTTTCTGCTCAGTCAGATGGAATCCGCCGCCAACGACATTGATGCTTTTGTTGAAATGCCGCAGGACACCTTGCTGCACAGCCTGCAAGCCGATTTGCTCAACCTTGATGACAACGCAGTGATCGGTTTGCACGCCGATGAACTGGGCAACAGCAGCAAGAAGCGTCAGCTCGATCCCCACGACCGTACGATCACGCTGCAGGTGTGTCATAGCGCTCAGCGTGAAGTGGAAGTGTTACAGGATCATCTGCTGGCGCTGATGGAGGCCGATCCCGACCTGAAGCCGCGCGACATTATCGTGATGGTGGCGGATATCGACAGCTATGCGCCTTTCATTCAGGCGGCGTTCGCCAGTGCGCCTGCGGATCGTTATCTGCCGTTTGCCATCTCGGATCGCCGCGCCAGTCAGGCCCATCCGGCGATTCTGGCTCTGTTGAGCTTGCTGGCATTGCCAGAGAGCCGCTTTGCTTCCGAGGAGGTGCTGGCACTGCTGGAAGTGCCTGCTCTGGCGCAGCGCTTCTCGGTGGATGAAAGCGGTCTTCGCCTGCTGCGCCGCTGGGTGATGGAATCCGGCATTCGCTGGGGGCTGGATGATGCCAGCGTCGAAGCATTGGCGCTGCCCGCTACCGGCCAACACACCTGGCGCTTCGGCCTGCAGCGCATGCTATTGGGCTATGCGCTGGAAAGCCGCAATGGTGACTGGCAGGGCATTCTGCCCTACGACGAATCCAGCGGATTAATTGCCGAACTGGCCGGTCATCTGGCCGAATTACTCTCTCGTCTCGAAGCATGGCGTACCCGCCTGGCCGGCGAGCGTACGCTGCCGGATTGGCTGCCGCTGTGCCGCGAGCTGATCGACAGCTTCTTCAAGGGCGATGCCGAAAGTGACGCGGCGTTACTGCTGGTTGAAACGCAGTGGAAACAGATTATTGAGCAGGGTATGCAGGCGGATTATCAACAGCCGATTCCCGTTACCTTACTGCGTGATGAGCTACGCTCGCGCCTCGATCAGCAGCGTATCAGTCAGCGTTTCCTCGCCGGGCCGATAAACTTCTGCACCCTGATGCCCATGCGTTCGATTCCGTTCAAAGTGGTCTGTTTGCTGGGGATGAACGATGGCGTCTATCCACGTACGCTGGCACCGCTCGGCTTTGACCTGATGCAGCAGCAGGCGCGCAAAGGCGACCGCAGCCGCCGTGATGATGACCGCTATCTGTTCCTTGAAGCACTGATTTCGGCACAGCATCAACTCTATATCAGCTATATCGGCCGCGCGATCCAGGACAACACCGAGCGTTATCCCTCGGTGCTGGTGACGGAATTGGTGGATTATCTTGGTCAGAGTTTTTGCCTGCCGGGCGACGAAGTGTGCGAACCCGATGTCAGCGAGCAGCGCGTACGTGAGCATTTACAGAAGCTGCACAGCCGCATGCCGTTTGCGGCAGAAAATTTCCGCCCTGACGCATATGGCCAGAGCTTTGCGGCGGAGTGGTTGCCTGCTGCTACCGCCAGTGGTGTGGCACAGCCAGACTTTGTGCAACGGTTGCCGCACCTGCCGCTGGAAACGCTCTCGCTTGAGCAACTGCTGCGCTTCTGGCGCCATCCGGTACGTGCCTGGTTCCAGCAGCGGCTGGGCGTTGCTTTCTGGATGGAAGAGAGCGAACTGCCGGACAGCGAGCCCTTTGCCCCGGATAGTCTGGAACGTTATCAAATCAATGCGCAGCTACTGAATACCCTGGTGAACGGTGAGGATCCCGTACAGCTTTATGCGCGTCATCGTGCTGCAGGCAATCTGCCCTATGGTGCTTTTGGGGAACTTTTCTGGCAGAGCCAGACCGAAGAGATGCAGGAAGTGGCCGCGGAAGTGAGTGGACAGCGCCAGTCCGCAGAGAGCTTGGAGATCAATCTGCCGCTTAACGGGGTGCAGTTGACCGGCTGGTTGCCCCAGGTACAAGCTGATGGGTTATTACGCTGGCGTCCGGGCGTGCTGAATATGAACGATGGCCTGCTATTGTGGCTGGAGCATCTGGTGTATTGCGCGCGGGGCGGCAAGGGGGAAAGCCGTATGTATGGGCGCAAACAGAGCCACTGGCGTTTTAAAGCCATCGACGCCGAGCTCGCGTTGACACTGTTAAGCGAATACGTGACGGCTTATCAGGTTGGGATGGCGGAACCGTTGATGTTGCTGAACAAATCGGGTGGCGCCTGGCTGGATGCCAGTTTTGATCGCAAATCCCGCCAGCTGCTGGACGATGAAGCCACGCAGAAAAAGGCATTTAACAAATTGCTGCAAGCCTGGCAGGGTGGTTTTCAAGTGGAGGGCGAAGGCAGCGATCCTTATCTGCAACGCCTGAGTCGTACGCTGGATGATGAGGCGGTAGAGTTAATTATTGCCGCCGCTCGCCAGTGGTATTTACCGGTGCGCCTCGCGCATCAAGATGATGAATAGCCATCGGGTAACGCCGCCTTTGCGGATGTTCCCAAAAACATAAAAAGTTTTTGCGCCGCTGGGCACACAGCCAGCGGTAAAGGGTAAAGAAAGGGGTTTAAATGCGGATTTACGCACGCTGGATGGGAGCGCTGCTGCTGAGCATGCTGGCGCTGAATGCCTTTGCCGATAGCGATCGCGGCTGGCAGCCCATTAATGAAACGATTCGAAAAAGCGATCACGATCCGCGCAGTTATCAGGCCATCACGCTTAACAACGGTATGACGGTGTTGCTGGTGTCTGATAAGGAAGCACCGAAATCACTGGCCGCACTGACGTTGCCCATTGGCTCACTGGACGATCCCAATCAACAGCTTGGGCTGGCACACTACACCGAACATATGGTGTTGATGGGCTCAAAACGTTATCCGCAGCCGGATAACCTGGCCGAGTTTCTGAAAAAACACGGTGGCAGTCACAATGCCAGCACCGCGTCTTATCGTACCGCTTTCTATCTGGAAGTGGAGAATGATGCGCTGCAACCGGCGGTGGATCGCCTGGCCGATGCCATTGCTGAACCTTTACTCGATCCGGTCAATGCCGATCGTGAACGTCATGCGGTCAATGCAGAACTGACTATGGCGCGTTCGCGTGACGGGCTGCGTATGGCGCAGGTCGGGGCTGAGACCCTGAATCCCGCGCATCCGGCTTCCCGCTACTCGGGCGGCAACCTCGATACGCTGCGCGATAAGCCCGACAGCAATCTGCATCAGGCGCTGACCGATTTTTATCACAGCCACTATTCTGCCAATCTGATGAAAGCGGTGATTTACAGCAACAAATCGCTGCCGGAAATGGCCGACATTGCGGTCCAGACTTTTGGACGAGTGGCTAACCATCAGGCCATGGTGCCGAAAATCGAAGTGCCGGTGGTGACCGATGCACAAAAAGGCATCATCATTCACTATGTGCCCGCCCAGCCGCGTAAACAGCTTAAAGTTGAATTTCGCATCGCCAACAACAGCGACCAGTTCCGCAGCAAAACCGACACGTTAATCAGCTACATCCTGGGCAACCGCAGTAAAAACACCCTTAACGACTGGCTGCAAAAACAGGGACTGGCCGACGGCGTGAATGCGGGTGCTGACCCAATGACGGACCGCAACAGCGGCGTGTTTGCCATCACGGTCTCGCTAACTGACAAAGGTTTGGCTCAGCGTGATGAAGTGGTGGCGGCGATCTTTAGCTATCTCGATATGCTGCGTAATAAAGGCATTGATAAGGGCTATTTCGATGAGGTTTCGCATGTGCTGGCGCTGGATTTCCGCTATCCGTCGATCACCCGCGACATGGATTACATTGAATGGTTAGTGGATACCATGCTGCGCGTGCCGGTGGATCACACGCTGGATGCACCGTACCTCGCGGATAACTTCGATCCCGCGGCGATAAAATCTCGTCTGGATGAGATGACGCCGCAAAATGCCCGCATCTGGTACATCAGCCCGAATGAGCCGCACAACAAAGAAGCCTACTTTGTGAATGCGCCTTACCAGGTTGATAAGATCAGTGATGCGCAGTTCAGTGACTGGCAGCAGCGTGGCACACAGATTCAGCTGTCAATGCCGACGCTGAATCCGTATATCCCTTCCGATTTCTCCATCATCCCTGGCGATAGTAAAACCTATACGCATCCGGTGGAGCTGACCGGTGGCGACAGCATGCGTATTTACTGGATGCCGAGCCAGTTCTACGCCAGCGAACCTAAAGCCGCCATCACCCTGGCGCTGCGTAATAAAGCCGCCATCAATGATGCGCGTCAGCAGGTGCTATTTGGTCTGAATGATTATCTCTCCAGCGTGGCGCTGGATGAGTTGAACTCGCAAGCATCAGTGGGCGGCATCAGTTTCTCCACCGGTGAAGATGACGGCATCGTGTTCAGCGCCAGTGGTTTTACCCAGCGTCTGCCGGAACTGCTGAAAAAACTGGTTGAGGGCTACGCCAGCTTCCAACCGGATGCACAGCAACTGGAACAGGCAAAATCCTGGTATCTGGATCGACTGGAAGCGGCCGAGAAGGGCAAAGCTTTTGAGCAGGCTATTCAGCCGATGCAGATGTTATCGCAACTGCCATACACCCAGCGTGAAACACGTCGTAAGTTGGTGAAAGACCTGACGCTGAAAGACGTGACGGATTACCGTGATGCGCTATTGCGCAACGCCACGCCGGAAATGATGGTGGTGGGCAACCTCTCAGCCGATCGCGTAAAACAGCTGAGCACAGATTTGCAGCAGCAGTTGCACAGCGATGGTCACAGTTACTGGCACAGCGATTACGTGGTAATCGATAAAGCCATGAAGGCTAACCTGCAAACCGCAGGAAGCAGCACCGATTCTGCACTGGCAGCGCTGTACGTGCCACTGGGTTACGACGAGTATCAAAGCATGGCCAACAGCACCATGTTGAGCCAGATTGTCCAACCCTGGTTTTATAACCAACTGCGCACCCAGGAACAGCTGGGCTATGCGGTGTTCTCGTATCAGATGCCGATTGGCCGCCAGTGGGGAATTGGTTTCCTGCTGCAAAGTAACAGCAAGCAGCCGGCGTATCTGATGCAGCGCTTTGAGGCGTTTTATCCGCAGGCTGAGCAACGCCTGCGTGACATGAAGCCGGAAGATTTTGCCCAGTATCAGCAGGCGCTGATCAACGATTTAAAACAGCGCCCGCAAACCCTGGATGAAGAAGCGAATCGCTATAGCCGTGACTTCAACCGACAGAATTTTGCATTCGATACCCGCGAAAAGGCCATCGAGCAGATTCAGAAACTCACGCCGCAGGGCCTGGCCGATTTCTTCCATAAAGCGGTGCTGGAACAGCAGGGGATGGCGATGATTTCCCAGATTGGCGGCAGCCACGATGGCGCCACCAAAGATGATTACGCGCCTCTGCCTGGCTTCACGACCTGGGATCAGGTGGAGAAGCTACAGCAATCCCTGTCGGTTAAGAGCGACGCGCAATGAGTCTGATCCAGCCGCCAGAGCCGCTCAATCCGCTCACGTTGCCGTTGCGTGGAGAGCGGCTGATTGAGGCGTCTGCCGGAACCGGCAAAACCTTCACCATTGGTCTGCTTTATCTGCGGCTGTTATTGGGGCTGGGCGGGCAACATGCTTATACCCGGCCACTTTCAGTCGAAGAAATTCTGGTGGTGACCTTTACCGAGGCAGCCACCGCAGAGCTGCGCGGACGTATCCGCGCCAATATTCATGAGCTGCGGCTGGCCTGCATTCGAGGCACCAGCCGCAATCCCATGCTAAAGCAATTGCTACAGGAGATGCCGCATCCTGGTGAGGCGGCATCGCTGCTGCTGGCGGCAGAGCGGCAGATGGATGAAGCGGCGATCTTTACCATCCACGGCTTCTGTCAGCGCATGCTCAATCTCAACGCCTTTGAATCAGGCATGCTATTTGAACAGCAACTGATTGAAGATGAACATCAGTTGCTGCGTCAGGCGACCGCTGATTTTTGGCGTCGTCACTGTTATCCCCTCTCGCTGGACATCGCCCGCGTGATTGTCAGCGAGTGGAGTGGACCAGAGCAGTTGCTGGCCACCCTGCGGCCGTGGCTGCAGGGTGAATCCCCCAACCTGCGTTTGCCGCCCGCTGACGACGAAACACTGACGACGCGCCACAACGAAAACCTGGCGCGTATCAACGCGATCAAAGCCGAATGGTGCGCAGTGGGTGAAGAGGTGCTGACGCTGGTAGGTCAGTCCGACGTGGACAAACGTAGTTACAGCAGTAAAAACCTCCCGGTGTGGGTGAATAAGGTCAGTCTTTGGGCACAGAGTGAAACTCAGGATTATCAGGTTCCCGCAGAGCTGGCGCGTTTTGGTCAACAGGTGCTGGAGGAGAAAACCAAAAAAGGGAATCCTCCGCACCATGCTTTATTTGCGGCCATTGACTCGTTCCTGGCTCAGCCAATTTCACTGCGCGATTTGGTGATTGCACGCGCGCTGGTGGACGTTCGTGCTGCCGTGCGTAAAGAGAAACGCCAGCAGGCGCTGCTGGGTTTTGATGATCTCCTGAGCCGACTGGACGATGCCCTGCAGCAACCTGCTGGGGAAATGCTGGCGCAGGCAATTCGTCAGCGTTTCCCGGTGGCGTTAATCGATGAGTTCCAGGATACCGATCCGCAGCAATACCGAATTTTCCGCACGCTCTACGGCAATCAGCCTGACCATGCATTGCTGTTGATTGGCGATCCCAAGCAGGCGATCTACGCCTTTCGTGGCGCTGACATTTTTACCTATATCCGCGCGCGCAATGAAGTGAGTGCGCATTACACCCTCGATACCAACTGGCGCTCTTCGCCAGCGATGGTGGAGAGTGTCAATCAGCTGTTTAGTCGGCTTGATGCACCTTTTGTCTTTGATGCCATCCCTTTCTTGCCGGTGCACTTCGCTGAGCCGAATCAGACGTTGTCTCTCACCCTCGATCAGCAGGAGCAGGCGGCATTACGTTTCTGGCTGCTGCCGGGCGACGGGTGCAGCGTCGGCGATTATCAGCAGGCGTTAGCGCGACAGTGTGCGGCTGATATCAGCCACTGGTTACAGGCGGGTCAGCAACAGCGTGCGCTGCTGGGCAAAGCGACAGCACAACGCCCGGTACAGGCATCGGATATCACGGTGCTGGTGCGTAGCCGTAACGAAGCCAATCTGATCCGTGAAGCACTTAACCAGCTTGGCATTCCCTCGGTTTATTTATCGAACCGCGACAGCGTCTACACCACGCCAGAAGCGCGCGAGTTGCTGTGGTTATTGCAAGCGATACTGGCACCTGAGCAGGAGCGCATGCTGCGTACGGCACTGGCTACCTCGCTGTTTGCCTTTGATGCAGCACAGCTGGATGCTCTGGATCAGGATGCACGTGGCTGGGATGAGCTGGTAGACACCTTTGCCCGCTGGCAATTGTTGTGGCAGCAGCGAGGTGTATTACCGATGCTGCGCCAGCTGATTCAGGAACGCCAACTGGCGGAAAACCTGCTCGCCTCAGAAAATGGGGAACGCCGCCTGACCGATTTGCTGCATCTGGGTGAACTGATGCAGGAAGCGGCGGCGCAGCTCGACAGCCCGCACGCGCTGGTGCGCTATCTGGCGCAGCAGATTGCCAGCCCGGATAGCCAGTCGTCAAGCCAGCAGTTGCGTCTGGAAAGCGATCGCCATTTGGTGCAAATCGTCACCATCCACAAGTCCAAAGGGCTGCAATATCCACTGGTGTGGCTGCCGTTTGCCGCCGGATTCCGTGAGGCGGATACGGCGCTGTATCACGATCGTGACAACTTTGAGGCGGTGCTGGATCTGCAGGCCGATGACGCGAGTCTGGCGATGGCCGAGCAGGAGCGTTTAGCCGAAGATTTACGCCTGCTGTACGTGGCGCTCACTCGTTCGGTCTATCACTGCAGCGTAGGTGTGGCACCGCTGTTTCGCGGCACGCGCAAAAAAGAGGGCGAGAGCGATCTGCATAAAAGCGCGCTGGGCCATCTTCTGCAGCGCGGGGAACCGGCGACAGCGGAACAGCTGGCGGCTTTGCTCAATCAGGTCACTGTTGCGGGTACCGAAGTGATGCGCGTACAGGATCTGGATGCCGAACGCTGGCAGGCGCCTGATGCGCCTCATGACGCGCTGGCTGCCCGCACCGTGAGCCGCACGCTGGTCGAGCCCTGGCGTGTCACCAGCTACTCCGGTTTGCAGCAACACGGCAGCCAGCGGCTGCTGGATGTGATGCCGAGTTTTGACCTGGAAGCTGCGGGCGAAGAACAGCAGGAAGAGTTCGCTGAAGCCGCACTCACGCCGCACCATTTCCCGCGCGGTGCCGCGCCGGGAACTTTTCTGCATGAACTGTTCGAATCTCTCGATTTCCCTCAGCCCCCCACTGCGGCATTGCTGGAGCAACATCTGCAGCAGAATGGCTATCCATTGCACTGGCAGCCGATGCTGACGGATTGGATTGCGCGTGTGGTGAGCACGCCGCTCAACGATCAGGGGATACAGCTGGGTAAGGTTCAGGCCAGCGATCGACTGGTGGAGATGGGCTTCTATTTGCCGATTGACGGCTTACTGACCGCCAATGATCTGGATGCGCTGATCCGTCAGGATGCTTTATCGTCCGATGCGCCGCCGCTCGATTTCCGTCAGGTGCAGGGCATGCTAAAAGGCTTTATCGATTTGGTGTTCCGCTGGCAGGGCAAATATTACCTGCTGGATTACAAATCCAACTGGCTGGGCGACAACCATGAGGCTTATACGCCAGCGGCGATGAAACAGGCGATGATCGACCACCGCTATGATCTGCAATATCAGCTCTACACGCTGGCGTTGCATCGCTATCTGCAACATCGCCTGACAGATTATGATTACGAGCAGCACTTCGGTGGCGTGTTTTATCTGTTCCTGCGTGGCATGGATGGCACTTCACCGGCCAACGGCGTGTTCCACACACGGCCAACTCTCGAATTTGTTTCACAACTGGATAGCCTGTTTCGCGGGCAGGGAGCCTCGGCATGAGTGGCATTACAGCGCTACTACAACAGGCGGTTGAGCTGCGTTTGCTGCGCTCACTGGATGTTCAGTTCGCCCTGTTGCTGGCGGATGACACACAGCCGGCGCGCCTCCTTGCAGCTGCTTTTCTCAGCGCGGAAGCGGGTGAAGGGCACGTCTGTTTACCGCTGTCACAGCTGAGCCGTGAAGGGTTATTCAATGGCCGCTATCCTGAACTGGCGCAGGCTATCTGGCTGGCGGCGGGTGAACCGCAGGACTGGATGCAGGTGATGGCTGGCTGGCCTGCTCTGATTAACAGCAACAGCAGCGAGAAGGTTGCACCGATAGTTCTTAGCGATGGGCGTCTTTATCTGCATCGTCTCTGGCACAATGAAGGGCAGGTGGCACATTTCTTTCAGGCGCAGTCTGCAACTCAGCAGTTTGCCAGTGAAACAGTGCGCGAAGTGCTGGATAACCTGTTTGGTACTGAACCCGATGACTGGCAAAAAATCGCGGCGGCGGTGTCGCTAACGCAGAAAACAGCAGTCATTTCCGGCGGTCCAGGCACCGGGAAAACCACCACCGTGGCAAAACTATTGGCGGCATTGATTCGCCTGAGTCATGGCACGCTGCGCATTCAGCTGGCAGCCCCGACCGGCAAAGCGGCGGCGCGTTTAACCGAATCGCTCGGCAAGGCGCTACAAAAACTGCCGGTCAGCGACATTGAACGCCAGCGTTTCCCGGCGGAGGCCACCACGCTGCACCGTTTGCTCGGTGCACAGCCAGAAACCCAGCGCCTGCGCTATCACGCCGGTAACTTACTGCACCTGGATGTGCTGGTGGTGGATGAAGCCTCAATGGTCGATCTCGGCATGATGGCCAACCTGATCGCCGCACTGCCACCCCAGGCGCGCGTGATTTTCCTTGGTGACCGCGATCAGCTGGCCTCAGTAGAAGCCGGTGCGGTACTGGGTGATATTTGCCGCTGTGCGGAAGCGGGATACAGCGTCGCGCGTGCAGCACAGTTGAGTGCATTAACCGGTTGCCATGTTGAAGGCCATGATGATGCCAGCGCGCCTGCCGTGCGCGATGCCATTTGCTTACTGCGCAAGAGTTACCGCTTCGATGCAAACTCGGGCATCGGCAAGCTGGCGGCTGCGGTCAATGCAGGCGAGCCAAAGGCAGTCGAAGCGGCATTTAACGCGGGCTTTAGTGATATTTCTCGCCAGTCACTCAATGATGGCGAGGCATATCAGGCGATGCTGAGTGAGATCGCGGAGGGCTATCGTCCGTTTCTGCGGCTGGTGAACCAGCGTGCGCAGCCCGCAGATATCCTTCACGCATTTGGGCGTTATCAGTTGCTGTGCGCTCTGCGCGAAGGGCCGTTTGGCGTGCAGGGATTAAATCAGCGTATTGAGCAAAAACTGATTCAGATGCAGCTGATTCGTCGTCCGCAGGGCGGCAGCCGCTGGTATCAGGGCCGCCCGGTGATGGTGACACGCAATGACAGCGCGCTCGGGCTGTTTAACGGCGATATCGGCATTACCTTGTTTGATGACGAAGGGCTGCTGAAAGTTTTCTTCCCGTTGCCAGATGGCAGCATCAAAGCCGTACAGCCGAGTCGGCTACCGGCACATGATACGGCATGGGCGATGACGGTGCATAAATCGCAGGGATCGGAGTTCGATCATACGGCGCTGGTAATGCCGGCACAGTTTTTACCGGTGCTTACCCGCGAACTGATTTACACCGCCATTACGCGAGCGCGAAAACAATTAACCCTGTACAGCGATGAAGGCGTTTTTCGCCGTGCGGTGCAATTACGCACGCAGCGCCGCAGTGGATTGCTGGATCGGTTGGGCGGGGAAGTCATTCTGAGCGAGAGTTGAGGTCGGTAAAGAAACCGACCTCAGGTCAATGCAGATGTTTTATTGGATGCGCATGGATGCGCATCCTAACAACGTTATCAGTCAAATACGTTGGGCAATTCCAGGCCATTTAGCGCGGCCTGACATTCGCTGCTCTTCTGCCGCATTCACCGCCGTTAGCGCAAATCCGCCATCAGCACTTTAGAACGGCGCTGATAGTTATACATCTGCTTCTTACTCTCCGGCAGTGACTCAATATCCACCGGCGTAAAGCCACGTTCCTGGAACCAGTGAATGCTGCGGGTGGTCAGTACGAACAGCTTCTTCAGCCCCATCTGGCGAGCCTGCAGTGCCACACGCTCTAGCAGCAGTTCACCGCGCGAGGAACTGCGATAATCGGGATGTACTGCCACGCAAGCCATCTCACCAATCTGCTCATCCGGGAAAGGATAGAGGGCTGCACAGGCGATGGTCAGGCTATCACGCTGAATAATGGTGAATTTGTCGATCTCCATTTCCAGCTGCTCACGTGAACGACGCACCAGAATGCCTTGCTGCTCCAGCGGGCGAATCAGTTCGAGAATGCCGCCAATATCGTTGATGGTGGCGCGACGAATCTGCTCAGCGGACTCCATCACAATCTGCGTACCAATACCGTCGCGTGAGAACAGCTCCTGAATCAGTGCGCCATCTTCCTGATAGCTGATCAGGTGGCTACGACGCACGCCGCTGCGGCAGGCTTTCACCGCACCACGCAGGAAACGCACCGTGCCCGACAGGAAATCGCCGTCGTTTTCCATCTCATCGATACGCGTCTGCGCTTCGTTGGGGAACAGCTCAGAGATAATGGTGCCTTCGCGGTTGGTGACACCCTGTTCGGAGCAGAAGCCAATCATTTTCTCGGCTTTCAGCTTGATCGCCAACTGCGTGGCCACTTCTTCTGACGTCAGGTTAAAACTTTCACCGGTCACCGACACCGCGACCGGGCCGAGCAGCACAATGGCATCATTATCCAGCTGACGATGGATCGCTTCTTCATCTATGCGACGAATACGGCCGCTGTGGCAGTAGTCCACACCATCATCGACGCCCAGCGGTTGGGCAATAATAAAGTTACCGCTCACTACGTTGATGTGCGCGCCCTGCAGAGGGGTGTTATTCAGGCTCATCGACAGACGTGCGGTGATATCCAGCTGCAAACGTCCGGCGGCCTGCTTCACCAGTTCCAGTGATTGGGCATCGGTAACGCGCGTATGTTTATGGTAAATCGGTTCCAGCTGTTGCTGGGCCATGCTGGCATCGATCTGCGGACGGGCGCCGTAAACAACCACCAGGCGAATGCCAAGACTATGCAACAATCCGATGTCATTAACGATGCTGGAGAAGTTCTCATGCTCGATGGCTTCACCGCCCAGCATGATGACAAAGGTCTTGTCACGGTGGGCATTTATATAGGGAACGGTATGGCGAAAACCCTGAACCAGTTCAGTACTACGTTCCTTCACGGCAAACCCTCTGTGAATGTTTATTCGTAATTTGTGTATTTTTATGCTCTTTTGGCCGCTATTGCAAGCGCCGGGCCTGACGTTACTTTACGATTTTCCTGATGCAACCCTCGCTAACAGCCTGCATTATCTGGTTTTTCTGGCAAAACACGATACGGCTTGCTAAGCAAAGTTTTCGCCTTCCACTCGTCGATTGACGATATTTTAGACATTACACAGCAGTTGGAGCGGCATGTCCGAAGCTTTTACACGACGACGATTATTACAGGGTGCGGGCGCGTTAGTCCTCCTGAGCGTAACGCGAACCGGACTGGCAGCCAGCCAGCACATTGTGGCGGTGCGCATCTGGCCCTCATCGACCTACTCCCGCGTCACCCTGGAGTCGAATGTTCCCCTCAAATATAAACAGTTCGCCCTGAGCAACCCCGACCGCCTGGTGATCGACATTGAGAACCTGCATATCAATCCGGTCCTGAAAGGGGTGGATAAGCAAGTACGCGTTGACGATCCCTTTATTAAAAATGCGCGTGTTGGCCAGTTTGATGCCAACACGGTGCGCGTGGTGCTGGAACTGAAGCGCAACGTCGCGCCGAAGATCTTCACACTGGCACCTGTGGCGGGCATCAAACATCGCTTAGTGGTCGATCTCTATCCGAGCCAGCCCTCGCGGGAAGAGGATCCGCTACTGGCGTTACTGAACGATTACAACCAGGGCGACCTGGAGCGCGATCAACCGGCGCAAGCCCCTTTACCGGGTAAAGCGGGGCGCGATCGTCCAATCATCATCATGATCGATCCCGGCCACGGCGGCGAAGATCCCGGCGCACATGGCAAATACAAAACGCGCGAAAAAGACATTGTGTTGAAGATTGGCCGCTACCTGAAGGCGCTGATCGACAAAGAGCGCAACATGAAAGCCTATATGACGCGCAACGAGGATGTGTTTATCCCGCTGCGCGTGCGGGTGGCAAAAGCGCGTAAGCAGCGCGCCGATCTGTTTGTCTCGATTCACGCCGATGCCTTTACCAGCCGTGCGGCGCGCGGTTCGTCGGTGTTTGCGCTCTCGACTAGCGGCGCTACCTCGACCGCAGCTCGCTTCCTGGCGCAGACTCAGAACGAATCGGATTTGATTGGAGGCGTCAGCATGAGCGGCGACCGCTATCTGGATCACACCATGTTCGATATGGTGCAGCGGCAGACCATCAGCGACAGCCTGAAATTTGGCAAAGAAGTGTTATCGCGCATGGGCCACATCAATCACCTGCATAAACGCACGGTGGACCAGGCGGGTTTTGCGGTGCTAAAAGCCCCGGATATTCCATCGATTCTGGTGGAAACGGCGTTTATCAGTAATGTGGAGGAGGAGCGTAAGCTGCGCACGCCGCGTTATCAGCATCAGGTGGCTGAGGCGATTCTGCATGGGATTAAAGCGTATTTCGATAAGGGGGCGGTGCTGGCGCGTCGCTAAGAGGAGGGCGGCCACAGTGCCGCTTTTTTTTACTGGAGGCCAAAAACAAAAAAACACCCGTTAAGGTGCTTATCTGTAATTGGTTGCGGGGGCCGGATTCGAACCGACGACCTTCGGGTTATGAGCCCGACGAGCTACCAGGCTGCTCCACCCCGCGTCCGTCTGCCGCATTAAGCGACTTTTCACATTGTATTCTTCTTAAGACAATTGGTTGCGGGGGCCGGATTCGAACCGACGACCTTCGGGTTATGAGCCCGACGAGCTACCAGGCTGCTCCACCCCGCGTCCGTCTGACGCGTTACACGACTTTCAAATTGTCTCTTCACTTAAGAAGAATTGGTTGCGGGGGCCGGATTCGAACCGACGACCTTCGGGTTATGAGCCCGACGAGCTACCAGGCTGCTCCACCCCGCGTCCGTGGATGCGCACTATACTCTGGACGCGCGGCGATGCAACCCCTTTTTGTGTTAAAGCCTTAAATTTACAGCCAGTTGGTGAATAATAGTGCCATTGGGCGATTAATTGTACAGATGTGAGCGCGGTAGCCCGAGGCGGATTTCATTCTCTCTGCCCCTTTGCTATCGTCGCGGTGCAAACAACCGAGAAAAAGAGAAAGTGATGAAAGGATATTGGGCGAAGTATGCACTTACTGGCGCGTTTCTCGCGCTGTTAGCGGGTTGTAGTTCGAAACCGACTGACCGAGGTCAGCAATATATAGATGGCAAGCTGGAGCAACCGCTCGGGCTGGTCAATGAACCGAATGCTAAAGGGCGTCCCGTTAACGGCCGCGATTTTGGCGTGCAGGTGCAACAGATTCAGGGTGCATCATCCGGGTTGTATAGCCGCAACACCGGGACTTACAGCGCCATCCAGAACTGGCTACTCTCCGGTGCCGATACTCGTCAGCTGAGTCAGTTCGGCCTTAACGCTTATCAGATGGAAGGCACCGATAATTACGGTAACGTGCAGTTTACCGGCTATTACACACCCGTGGTGGAAGCTCGCTATACCCGCCAGGGCGAGTTCCAGTATCCGATTTACCGCATGCCGCCGCGTACGCGCGGTCAGAAACTGCCGAGCCGTGCTTCTATATATAGTGGCGGACTCGACGATCGTTACGTGATTGCCTGGAGCAACTCGTTGATCGACAACTTTATGATGGACGTGCAGGGCAGCGGCTACGTTGATTTCGGGGACGGCCGCCCGATGCGCTTCTTTGGTTACGGCGGCAAGAATGGCTGGGCCTACCACAGTATCGGTAAAGAACTGATCGATCGTGGCGAAGTGAAGCGCGAAGATATGTCGATGCAGGCGATCCGTCAGTGGGCGCAGGAGCATTCGCCGGAGCAGGTACGTAATGTACTGGAAACCAATCAATCCTTCGTGTTCTTTAAGCCAGAAGAGTATGTGCCGGTGCGCGGTGCCAGCGCGGTGCCTTTGATTGCCAAAGCGTCTGTCGCATCCGACCGTTCATTGATTCCCGCAGGTACGGCGCTGTTAGCCGAAGTGCCGCAGTTGAACGAGAAGGGCAAATTTAACGGCAAGTATGAGATGCGCCTGATGGTGGCACTGGATGTGGGTGGGGCAATTAAAGGCCAGCACTTCGACATCTATCAAGGTGTGGGGCCCGATGCCGCGCACCTGGCCGGATTCTATAACCACTATGGCCGTGTTTGGGTGTTGAAAGCCGCGCCGGGTGCTGGGCAGCCGCTGTTCAGCAATCCGCAAAATGGCAATAATGGTTCACTGATTATTGGGGCGAATTGATATTCTTCCCTGCGGTAAATCAGCCGGATGATTCAGCTGATTTGTCATGGGTCGCCAGTCATCGCGATCCAATACGTCCATCACTGTTTCTGTAGGGTGCGCATTTATGCGCACCGCATCAAAAGGTTTGATATGAAAGTAGTCAGCGATGCCTGGCGGCAACGTTTTGGCGGTACGGCACGTCTGTATGGGGAAGAGGCACTGCAACGTTTTGCCGACGCCCATTTTTGTGTGATTGGTATTGGCGGCGTCGGTTCGTGGTCCGCTGAAGCGTTAGCGCGCACCGGAATTGGCAAAATCACGCTGATCGATATGGACGACGTTTGCATTACCAATACCAATCGCCAGATCCATGCCCTGCAAGGCAAAGTGGGACAGGCGAAAACAGAGGTGATGGCGGAGCGTATTCGCGCTATCAATCCGGAGTGCGAAGTGATCTGCATTGATGATTTCATCACGCCGGATAACACCGCTGAAATGCTGTCAGCCGGTTTTCATTACGTGATTGATGCGATTGACAGTGTGCGTCCTAAAGCGGCGCTGATTGCGTGGTGTCGTCGTAACAAGATCCCGCTGATCACCACCGGCGGTGCGGGCGGGCAAATCGATCCGACACAGATTCAGGTCAGCGATTTAGCCAAAACCATTCAGGATCCGCTGGCGGCAAAACTGCGTGAGCGCTTGAAAGGCGACTTTGGTGTGGTGAAGAACAGCAAAGGCAAGTTAGGAATTGATTGCGTGTTTTCCACCGAGGCGCTGGTGTATCCGCAGCTGGATGGCAGTGTTTGTACGTCCAAAAGCACCGCTGAAGGCCCGAAACGTATGGATTGTGCGGCGGGCTTCGGGGCGGCCACCATGGTGACCGCCACCTTCGGGTTTATCGCGGTGTCGCATGCATTGAAGAAATTCCTCGCGCGTGCGGCGCGTCAGGCTGTTTGATGCGCCTGTGCCGCACGTTGCACTGCATCCGCCAACGCTTTTAAGCCACTGCTGCGTGAGGCGCTAAGCTGCGCACGCAGGCCTAAGGTATCAAACAACGCCAGCGGATCTTGTGCTAACAGATCGGCTGGCGTTTTGCTTTCCACCGCCGTCAGCAGCACTGCCAGCAAACCGCGCACGATGCGGCCTTCGCTGTCACCGTAAAAGTGCAGCGTGCCATTTGGCAGCAGCTGGCTGCTCAGCCAGACACGATTCTCGCAACCGCTCAGCTCGATCTCTGCCGTCTTCACCTCATCTTCCAGAGCAGGCAGCAGGCGGCTGAGTTGGATCAGCTGGCGATAACGATCCTCCCACTGATGAAAATGAGTAAATTTTTCGGTCAGGCTGGCTTCAGTAATCACATCGCCAAACGGATGCGGGCCGATCAGGGTGGTCATAGGGTTATTCACTCAACAGGTCTACGGCATGATGCATGGCGCGCACCAGCGCATCCACGTCCTGCAAATTATTATAGGGGGCGAACGACACACGCAAGGTGCCGCTGACACCCAGTGCCGCCATTAATGGCTGGGCACAATGCTGTCCGGCGCGCAGTGCGATGTCTTGTTCTGCCAGCAGCGTGACAATATCGCTGTGGTGAATACCCGCGATATCAAACGCCAGCAGACTGGCATTGCCACAACGAAAACTGCGGAAGCCGGGAATCTCACCTAATTGCTCTTCGGCCAGACTGGCGAGCTGCTGGCTCCACATCTCGGCTTTTTCTGCGTGATGATGTGATAGCCACTCCAGCGCGGCGCTCAGGCCCACCACGCCCGCAACATTAGGCGTGCCGGCTTCAAATCGCCACGGCACTGCCTGCTGCGTGAAGCCATCAAAGTCGACGTGCGATAACATCTTGCCGCCGCCTTGCCACGCATCCATCTCTTCCAGCAGCCCGGCTTTGCCATACAGCGCGCCGATGCCCATCGGGCCATACAGCTTGTGCGCGGAGAAGGCGTAGAAGTCGATGTCCAGCGCCTGAACATTGGGAGGCGCATGCACCACACCTTGTGCGCCATCTACCATTACCTTTGCGCCAACATGGTGTGCCAGTGCAATCGCCTGCGCCAGATCCGGGCAGCCGCCGGTGACATTCGACATCTGCCCAATTGCGAGCAACTTAGTGCGTGCGTTGAGTAAATCAGGCAGTAAACGCATATCTGGCAAACGATCCGCGCCAATCGGCCATTTCACCACTTTCGCACCTGCGGCTTTCGCCACCATCAACCACGGCACCAGATTGGCGTGATGCTCGGCTTCGCTCACCACGATTTCATCGCCGGGTTGTAGGCGCGGAGCCAGCCAGCTGTTAGCCACCAGATTGATGGCTTCTGTGGTTCCACGCGTCCAGACAATCTGACGGTCATCGCCGGCATGAAGCCATCCAGCAACCCGGCCACGCGCCTGCTCATACTGCTCCGTCAGCGCGCGTGCCGCTTTGAACTGGCTGCGATGCACGGTTCCTGCACTCAAGCTGTAAAACTGCGCCGTAGCATCAACCACCGCCTGAGGCTTCAGCGTAGTGGCTGCGCTATCGAGATATACGCCCGCATCGCTTAACGCAGGAAACTGCGCACGGAAGGCAGTTGGGGAGAAGATGGTCATACGAAACCCACTGTATTCAATTTTAGGACCAGGCTGAAACCCGGCCGGTTGGCTGGCAAAGCTGGAAAAGCGCGTTATGCTAATTATTGCAAGGTTTGAACCGAAACCCGCATAACGAATCGACCTTAACCAGTCGATTTCACTTTTTGCTGCCTCTGGTCAGCGTTGCGGGTGGTTTAATGCAATCAATCTGCAAGGAGATAGAAGATGAAAAAACTCGCCGCAGTGCTGGCCGTGTGTACCATGGCCTTTACCCTGGCTGCTTGTTCCAGCAATTATGTCATGCATACCAATGATGGTCGCACCATTGTAGCGGACGGGAAACCGAAAGTTGACGATGAAACCGGTATGATCAGCTATAAAGATGCCAATGGCAACGAGCAGCAGATCAATCGCACGGATGTGAAAGAGATGGTTGAGATGGGTCAGTAAGCAGCAAGCAAAAAAAAGCACCGCAATTTGCGGTGCTACTTAAAATCACTTGGACAGACAGGGTAAATCTACAGGAATTAAAAGCTTGATCTGCAATCGTCAGATCAAAATGCAAACACAACATCACGACCACAAGCCAAAAGCTCTCCAAAAGTCTGCGATCTCTCGCACGTTTCCAGAAATCTTTTCGTTCCGGCTCAGGAAGTGCGGCAACTATAGGTATTTGCTGGAGCTTCCTCAACGGACAAATTATAATGTCTCGGATTAAAATAACTAATACGTAACGACCTTGTATAAGTTGGACTGTTACCTTGTGAATCCGCAGATGGAAAACCATGTCAAAACGCCTTCCACCGCTTAATGCTTTACGCGTCTTCGATGCTGCAGCCCGCCATTTAAGCTTTACTAAAGCCGCTGAAGAGCTGTTTGTCACCCAGGCAGCTGTTAGCCACCAGATTAAATCTCTGGAAGATTTCCTCGGTCTTAAGCTATTTCGACGGAGGAATCGTTCGCTTTTACTGACAGAAGAAGGTCAAAGCTACTATCTGGATATCAAAGAGATCTTCTCTGCTATCAACGATGCAACGCGTAAACTTCAGGCGCGCAGCGCGAAGGGCGCTTTAACCGTCAGCCTGCTGCCCAGTTTTGCCATTCAGTGGCTGGTGCCACGTCTATCCAGCTTTAATATGGCTTATCCGGGCATTGATGTGCGCATCCAGGCGGTCGACCGTGATGAAGAGAAACTGGCCGATGATGTCGACGTGGCGATTTTTTATGGTCGCGGCAACTGGCCAGGTTTGCGCGTTGAGAAACTGTACGCCGAATATTTGCTGCCGGTCTGCTCGCCAATGTGCCTGACTGGCGACCATCCGCTCAAGACACCAGCCGATCTGGCGCACTTTACGCTGCTGCATGATGCCTCGCGCCGCGACTGGCAATCCTATATTCGTCAATTAGGATTGCAGCACATTAATGTGCAGCAGGGGCCGATTTTCAGCCACAGCGCGATGGTGCTGCAGGCGGCGATTCACGGACAGGGCGTGGCGCTGGCCAATAATGTGATGGCGCAGAGTGAAATTGAAGCCGGACGGCTGGTCTGTCCATTTAATGACGTGTTAGTCAGTAAAAACGCTTTTTATCTGGTTTGTCATGACAGCCAGGCAGAACTGGGTAAAATAGCCGCCTTTCGTCAGTGGATCCTGGAAAAAGCCGCAGCTGAACAAGAAAAATTCCGCTTTCGCTACGATCACTAATGCGTTGAATGCTGCACAGTGATGTGCAGTTTCATCTTGAGGAAGAAAGAATGTCCAGTCGTGCCATGTTTGTGTTTGCCGCCATTAGCGGATTCCTGCTGGTGGCATTTGGTGCTTTTGGAGCACATGTGCTGAGCAAATCGCTCGGCCCGGCCGAAATGGCGTGGATCCATACCGGTCTGGAATATCAGGCCTATCACACATTGGCGGTGATTGGTCTGGGTGCGGCGATGCTGCGTCGCGCCAATATCTGGTTTTACTGGAGCAGCGCCGCGCTGGCGCTTGGCACCGTGTTGTTCAGTGGCAGCCTATATTGCTTAGCGCTGTCGCACTTAAAGTTTTGGGTTTTTGTTACGCCAGTAGGAGGATTGTTCTTCCTGATTGGCTGGTTCTTGATGTTGATTGGCGCATTGCGTCTTAAACGAAAGGCGGATCGCCATGAATAAAGTTTTGCTCTATTGCCGTCCTGGCTTCGAGAAAGAGTGCGCGGCAGAAATCAGTGCCAAAGCCGCAGAGCGTGAGGTTTACGGTTTTGCGCGCGTTAAAGATGATTCCGGCTACGTGCTTTATGAGTGCTATCAGCAGGAAGATGCTGAAAAGCTGATTCAAACGCTGCCGTTTGCCGAGCTGATCTTTGCACGTCAGATGCTGGTGGTGGGCGAACTGCTGCGCGACTTGCCGCCAGAAGATCGTATTACCCCGATTGTCGGCATGTTAACCGGTGTGGTGGAGAAGGGCGGTGAGCTGCGTGTTGAAGTGCCGGATACCAATGAAGCGAAAGAACTGACCAAGTTCTGCCGTAAGTTAACCGTGCCGCTGCGCGCCAACCTGCGTGAGAGCAAAATCCTGCTCAACTACGAATCACCGAAACGTCCGGTGGTGCATGTGTTCTTTATTGCACCGGGTACCTGCTATGTCGGTTACTCGCTGCCAGAGAATAACTCACCGTTCTATATGGGTATCCCGCGCCTCAAGTTCCCGTCGGATGCGCCAAGCCGCTCAACGCTGAAGCTGGAAGAGGCGTTTCACGTCTTCATCCCGGCTGACGAATGGGATGAGCGCTTGGGCAGCGGCATGTATGCCGTGGATCTGGGAGCCTGCCCCGGCGGCTGGACCTATCAACTGGTGAAACGCAGCATGTGGGTGTTCGCCGTAGATAACGGTCCGATGGCGCCAAGCCTGATGGACACCGGGCAAGTCACGCACTGTCGTGAAGACGGTTTCAAATACCGCCCGTCGCGCAGTAACATCAGTTGGCTGGTGTGTGACATGGTGGAAAAACCGGTGCGTGTGGCCAGTTTGATGACGGAGTGGCTGGTTAACGGCTGGTGCCGTGAAGCGATCTTCAACCTCAAGCTGCCGATGAAAAAGCGTTATGAAGAGGTTACGCAAAATCTGGCCATGATCGATGAGGCGTTGAAAGAAAAGGGCATCAATGCTCAGATCCAGGCACGCCAGCTGTATCACGACCGGGAAGAGATTACCGTGCATGTGCGCCGGCTTTGGGCGGCTGTGGGCGGCCGTCGCGACGAACGCTAAATTTCCCGTCATACTTCGCGCCACAGGTGCGTTGGCTACGTTTATACGCCCCAGTCACATACTGATGTATGCTCCTGGGGACTTAATAAACTTGCCGCCTTCCTGTGACACGAATTATTTAGGGAAATTCTGCGCACTATTATAATTCTTCCTGATCTTCCGTCATACTTTGCGCCACTGATGCGTTGGCTGCACTTGCCGCCTTGCTGTAGCACAAATTATTTCGCAGGATGCATTTCCCGTCATACTTCGCGCCACAGGTGCGTTGGCTACGTTTATACGCCCCAGTCACATACTGATGTATGCTCCTGGGGACTTAATAAACTTGCCGCCTTCCCGTGACACGAATTATTTAGGGAAATTCTGCGCACTCTTTTAATTCTTCCTGATCTTCCGTCATACTTCGCGCCACTGATGCGTTGGCTGCACTTGCCGCCTTGCTGCAACAAATTATTTCGCAGGATCTCTCGCGTTATACTCGTAGCAGAACAATTTTTTGCACCTACCACCTATCAAGATATTCGCGTGTTTATGTGGCAGAGGGTGCTGCACCTGCCATTCACGGCTTATACCGCAATGTATTTAAATTCCCCTGCAGGACCAAATCGCGTTTTAACGTTGAGACCTGGCGGCAAATCTCAGCTATCTGCTGGTGATCGCGCAGTTTCTTTTGCCACTTTTCCGGGACCTGGTCGAACTGCTGATACAGGGCTTCCAGGGTGCCGAACTGCGTGAGTAAATCGCGGGCGCTTTTAGGGCCGATGCCGGTAACGCCGGGGATTTTGCTGCTGCTAATGCCGCACAGTCCCCAGTAATCGGGTAATTGTGCGGGCGTGACGCCAAACTCATGCTCAATAAAGGGCACGTCCAGCCAGCGTTTCTGGAAATAATCGCGGATGCGGATATTGGGTGCCAGCAACTGGCAATAGCCTTTGTCGGTGGAGACGATCGTCGCCTGATGTCCGGCATCGGCCATTTTCACTGCCAGCGTGGCGGCAAGATCGTCGGCCTCATCCAAATCAGCGACCCAGCAAGGCACGCCAACAGCCTCGAAGGCCTGCTGGATAACGGGCATCTCCATTTGCAAATCATCCGGCATCGGTGGACGGCCCGCTTTGTAATCGGGCAGCAGCTGATGTCGCCAGCCAGGGTGACGATCGTGGCTATCGAATACCGCCACAACGTGCGTCGGTTGCGTGTGGCCTAATAGCTGATGCAGCGCGGCGACGCAGGCTTCGCGGCAGGGTGTGCCTTGCACGGCATGCAAACGGCGGATCAGGTTCAGCGCATCAATAATCAGAAGATGAAACGACATAGTGATAGCGGCAGCCCGCAGGCTGCCTTCCTGGTGGGTTATTTAATGATTTCGTAGCAGGGGATGTAGGCGCTGCCCGGCAGCTTCATACGCTGTTGTGCGACGAAGCCCTGCAGTAGCTCATCCATGCGATGCATGATGTCCGCGTCACCCTGAAGCTGGTAGGGGCCTTTCTCACGAATTTCGCGGATACCCACTTCCTTGACGTTTCCAGCAACGATACCAGAGAAGGCGCGACGCAAATCTGCCGCCAGTTTCTCCGCAGGCTGGTTGGGGAACAGTTTCAAATTGGCCATATTTTCGTGCGTGGGCAGGAAGGGAACCTGCAACTCTGGCGCGATGCGAATCGACCAGTTAAAGCTGTAGGCATCGCCGGTTTCACGACGATACTCTTTCACCTGCGGCATCGCTTTCTTCATCAGACGCGCCACTTCAGCCGCATCATCAATGATGATTTTGTAGTGCTTACGTGTAGTTTCGCCCAGCGTATTGACGATGAAATCATCCAGTACGCGGAAGTAGTCGGCACTCTCTTTGGGTCCGGTCAGAATCAGCGGCATTACCTGATCGCTGTTGTGTGGATTCATCAGAATGCCCAGCAGATACAGCAGCTCTTCCGCCGTACCGACGCCGCCAGGGAAAATCACAATACCATGGGCGATGCGTACAAAGGCTTCGAGGCGTTTTTCGATATCCGGCATGATGATCAGTTCATTCACCAGCGGATTAGGTGGCTCAGCCGCGATGATGGACGGCTCAGTCAGACCAATAAAACGGCTGTCGTGATAGCGCTGCTGAGCATGGCCCACCGCTGCACCTTTCATCGGCGCTTCCATTACGCCAGGCCCGCAGCCAGTACAGATGTTCAGCTCGCGCAGGCCCATTTGCGTGCCGACATTACGGCAATACTGATATTCCACGGCGTTAATCGAGTGGCCACCCCAGCACACCACGGTGTTGGGATATTCGCCGATGTGCAGCGCACGCGCGTTACGCAGGATTGAGAACACCTGATTGGTAATGTGCGCGGAATCATCAGCGTTCTGCTGATCGCTGCGCTCAAGCTGGCCATTCACAAACAGGATATCGCGCAGCACCGCAAACAGGTTGGCCTGCAATGAGCGGATGATACGGCCATCGACAAAGGCTTCTTCCGGCGGATTAATCAGTTCGAGCTTTACGCCACGCTCACGGCGCAGCACGTTGATATCAAAGCTTTCAAAGCGGGAGAGCAGTTCCTGACTACTGTCGGTCTGGCTGCCGGAGTTGAGCACCGCTAATGAGCAGTTGCGAAAAAGCTGGTAAAGGTCGCTGCTGGCCGTTTGCTTCAGCATGTCGACTTCCAACTGGGAGAGCAGATCCATTGAGCCAAGCGGGCTGATATGTGTAATCAAGAGAACTCCTTTACACGCAAATGCGTGACGGGTGACGCTGCGCTTAACCTGCTGAACGCAGTGACGAAAATCCTTCGGGACGCAGGTCTAAACCTTAGCGCCTTTGACAGAGTAACGTTGTCCGCAGTGAATGCTCAAGTGGAACCGCGCATCCGTGCTGCGGCCTGCGAGGCGTCTCGCAATCTGTTACTGACGAACCAGACGGGAAAATCCTGGAGAGAAGGGAACGTTGCTGCGCCACGGGTTGATATCCAGCCCACCACGGCGCGTGTAGCGTGCGTAGACGGTCAGGGTTTCTGGTTGGCAAAAGCGTTGGATGTCGTTGAAAATGCGCTCCACGCACTGTTCGTGGAATTCATTGTGCTGACGGAAGGAGATCAAATAACGCAGCAGGGCTTCGCGATCGATACGTGGGCCTTTATAGCGAATCATCACTGAACCCCAATCGGGCTGATGAGTGATCAGACAGTTGGATTTCAGCAAATGGCTCACCAGCGTTTCTTCAACCACTTCACTGCCCGCAGCCTGCGCTAAATAATCGGCATTGAAAGCATAGTCGTGGATCTCGATATCCTGCTCGTCGATGACATCGCCGTTGAAATGGCCGATCGGCTGACCTTCTACTTCACCCAGACGGAACAGCGCCACGCTGACCTCGCCATTGGCGCAGGCGCCTAGATCACGCTCCAGTGTCTGTCGCACTTCGCCCCAGTCAGCGAAACGCGTCTGGTTAAAACTGTTAAGATAGAGCTTAAAGCTCTTGGACTCGATCAGGTTTTCGCTGTCCGCGCGCAGCACCACTTCGCCCACCGCCACTTGCGGCACGCCTTTGCTGTTTAGCCAGGAGAGTTCGTACAGCGTCCAGATATCTGCGCCCTGAAACGGCAGGTTATCTGGGTAAAGCCCAAGCGGTTCACGATTCAGGCTGCGCGGCACCGATTGCAGCAGCGTGTTATCGTAGCGATCAACATAAGCCGTGGGCTTACCTAACGTCAGGCCGCTTAACGCCTGATCGCGGTTTTCAGAAGACATATCGGTTACCACTAAATTCCATCAAAGTGGCTAAGTGTAACCGATCACAAGCGAGAAGATGAATGATGCAGCAAACCGCAGATGCCCTGCGTGAGTTTACCGCCCGTTATGTGCAACATTGGCAGCAGCAGGCAGGACATCTGCCCGCCAGTGAGGATCTGCTGGGTGTGCCATCCCCCTGTGTTGTCAGCACGCTGGATGATCGTGTTCTGTGGCAACCACAGCCGTTTACCTTGCCAGCGACCCTGGAAGCCGTGGAGCGAGCGCTGGAAATTCAGCTGCATTCTGATATCAATGCCTTTTACACCTCGCAATTTGCCGGTGATATGACCGCGACCTTTCAACAGCAGCCGGTTACTTTGTTACAGGTGTGGAGCGAATCAGACTTTACCCGCTTGCAGGAGAATCTGATTGGCCATCTGGTAATGAAGCGCCGCTTAAAACAGAGTCCAACATTATTTATTGCTACTACTGAATCGGAGCAGGATGTGATTGCTCTGTGTAACCTTTCAGGTGAAGTTATTCTTGAACAGCCTGGTAGTAAAAAGCGTCAGGTACTGGCCACGAGCATTCAGACATTTCTTAATGATTTACAACCGGTTAGTACCTGAGTGGCAGATTTCGCAGGTTGGGTTTGTAAGAGATCTCTCACATTAGGTGTGAGAGATCGCTAGATCGTCTTGCAGCCATCCGGAAGATAAAGATGTAAAAATATTGTGAATCATAAGCTTATGGCATCACTCCTAAAATTAGTAGTGTGAGAAATCTATTAACGCGTCTTACTAACTTGTTATTGCGATGGTTTCTGACAGAATAGTCACCACTGGCAGGATGCTGGGGATAAAGAGACGTTCAGGAGAATGTCAGCCAGGAGGCAGGAACGTAACGGAGTTTACGGCACATGGAAGGCTTCAGGATGAAGCAGGACACTCAGGATTGAGTCAGGGACACCTCCAGGACGGAGAATGAGAGCCACGTGGATGGTGGTGGGCCAGGATGCTAAGGATAACTGTCACGATGACAGGCAATGGAAAGCAGAGGAAGAGTTGTCATGGATGAGCAGGGAGCACAGCGGTGGCGGGAATGCTGCGAACGAAACCGGGAGCACTGTAATCACAGTGCTCCCTTTTTTTATGCCTTTTTTGCAGCGTGAACGACTAATGGTATGCTTGCCGCCCAATTTTTCTCTGGAGGTGGCGTATGTCGTCGCAAATGATTATTCAACAGCTGCAGCAGATCGAAGCGGTGATGCGCGAACACGGCCACTGGCAGACGCAATCCCCTGAGGCGGCAGCCTTCGCCAGCACCGAGCCTTTCTGTCTCAATACCATGGAGCCGCTAGAGTGGCTGCAATGGGTGCTCATCCCACGCTTTTCTGCGCTAATCGAAGCTGGCGCGCCACTGCCGCAGAATTTCTCTGTGACGCCTTACTATGAAGTCGCGTTACCAGCCACCACGTCAGGCCATGCAGTCCTGTTGCTGACATTAGGGCAGTTTGACGCGCTTTTTCAGGATCCGACCTCTTAATGTTAGAAATCCTTTATCAAGATGAGTGGCTGGTCGCCGTCAATAAACCCTCAGGTTGGCTAGTGCATCGTAGCTGGCTCGATCGCGACGAGAAAGTGGTGGTGATGCAAACGGTACGCGATCAAATTGGTCAGCACGTATTTACCGTACATCGTCTCGATCGCCCCACCTCCGGCGTGCTGTTAATGGCGCTCTCCAGCGAAGTGGCGCATTTGCTGTCACAGCAGTTCGAGCAGCATAAAATGCAGAAGACCTATCACGCAGTGCTGCGTGGTTGGCTGGATGGCAGCGCGACGCTCGACTACCCGCTGATCGAAGAGCTGGATAAAATTGCCGATAAGTTCGCGACTCAGGAACGTATCGCACAGGAAGCCGTCACCGACTATCGCTCGCTGGCACAGGTGGAAATGCCTGTGGCGATCAGCCGTTACGACAGCGCGCGTTATACCCTGGTGGAGATGTCACCGCATACCGGCCGCAAACATCAGCTGCGTCGCCATATGGTGCACCTGCGCCATCCGATTATTGGCGATAGCGCCCATGGCGATTTGCGGCAGAACCGCGGTGCAGCAGAACATTTTGGTATGAATCGATTGATGCTGCATGCCAGTGCGCTGAGCCTCACGCATCCGGTGACCGGAGAACCTTTGGTGATCCGCGCGGGGTTGGATCGCGTCTGGCAAGGCATGCTGCAACAGTTTGGCTGGCAGGATCAGATCCCTGACGTTCCCAGGGTTGAGTTTGCCGACGAGGCAGTCCAGGATAAGCCAACAGAATAAAGGAGCGGCAAGATGGCAAAGATTGGCATTTTTACAGGTACGGTTTACGGCAATGCATTGCTGGTAGCGGAAGAAGCGCAGCCGGTACTGGAAGAGCAAGGCCACGAAGTGAAAGTCTTTGAAGATCCGTCACTGGCGGATTGGCAGGCTTACAGCAAGGATGTGGTGCTGATTGTCACTTCCACCACCGGCCAGGGTGATTTCCCGGACAATATTGCTCGTTTGTATGTGCAGGTACGCGATGAAGTCGGTTACCAGCCGGAGTTGCGTTATGGCGTGATTGCGTTGGGTGACAGCAGCTATGACAACTTCTGCGGTGCGGGCAAAACCTTTGATGCCACCTTGCAGGAACAGAGTGCCAAACGCATCGGTGATGTATTACTGGTGGATGCCACAGAAGATCCAGAGCCTGAGTCAGTGACCACACCGTGGGTTGAGAACTGGGGTAAACTGCTGTAATTCTGCCTTCGCGTTGGCTCTTGCAAGCGACCATAGGCAATCTAAAGGGCCTGAAAATGAGGTGATGATTTTCAGGCCCCCCAGATTATTCCCCTCTCCGATGTTGGGAGAGGGGCTGATGACCATCAGGTCACCGGTGCCGGATTAAACACCGCCAGCTGATTGCGAATTCCCCAGCGATCGGACCAGGTTTGTTTGCGACCACTGGCAATCTCCAGAATCAACTCAAACAACCGCCAGCCCACCTGCTCAATACTCTCCTCGCCGGTAGCAATGGTGCCCGCATTGATATCCATCAGATCGTGCCAGCGCTCAGCCAGCGCATTGCGTGTCGCCATCTTAATTACCGGAATCGCAGCCAGACCATATGGCGTGCCGCGGCCGGTGGTGAACACCTGCAAGGTGATCCCGGATGCCATCTGCTGGGTGCCGCAGACAAAATCACTGGCCGGTGTTGCCGCATAGATCAAACCGCGCTTTGTCGGGCGCTGACCGGGTGATAGCACTTCCACAATCGGGCTGCGGCCTGATTTGGCTATCGAACCGAGCGCTTTCTCCACCACGTTCGCCAGTCCACCTTTCTTATTCCCCGGCGAAGGGTTCGCGCTGCGATCGGTTTGTCCCTGGCTGAGATAATCGTCATACCACGCCATCTCTTCCAGCAGACGTTGACCGACGTTTTCATCGACCACGCGCGGCGTTAGCAGATGTATCGCATCGCGTACTTCGGTCACCTCAGAGAACATCACCGTAGCACCGCAGCGCACTAGCAAATCAGAGGCGAAGCCGACAGCCGGGTTGGCGGTGACGCCGGAAAACGCATCGCTGCCGCCGCATTGCGTGCCAATCACCAATTCTGATGCCGGGCACGTTTCGCGCTGGCGCAGGTTCAGTTTTTTCAGATGGCGTTCGGCGACTTGAAGAATCTCATCCACCATCGCGCCGAAACCGACATGCCGTTCATCCTGCAAACGCACAATGTCATGATCATCCAGCGAAATCGCCTGTACATCCGGCGTGCCGGTTAGCAGACGCTCTGGCTGTAACTTCTCGCAGCCGAGACTGACGATCATCACTTCGCCACCAAAGTTAGGATTGAGCGCGAGGTTATGAATGGTGCGAATTGGCACCACCGCAGCGGGCGCGTTGATCGCCACACCACAGCCATAAAGATGGTTCAGTGCCACCACGCCATCGACGTTGGGATAACGCGGCAGCAGATCACGTTCAATGATTTGCACTACGTAATCCACTACGCCAGCCACACAGTGCACGCTGGTGGTAATACCGAGCAGATTGCGCGTTCCCACGCTGCCATCGGCGTTGCGATAACCCTCAAAGGTGTAACCTTCGAGCGGTGGCAGATCGGGGGGAACATTGTTCGCCAGGGGTAAACTGTTGAGCGGAGGCGCTTCAGGGAGCGCCACCAGGGATTCTTCAATCCAGCTGCCTTGTGCAATCGAGCGCAACGCGGTGCCGATCACTTCGCCGTAGCGCAGGATGGCGCCGTTCTTAGGAATATCCACCAGCGCCACTTTATGTCCCTGCGGCACGTGTTCCGTGAGCTGCAAGCCATCTTCAAAGAGGGTGCCAGCGGGTAACCCCTGATTGTTGACCACGATCGCCACGTTGTCGGCATCGTGTACTTTTATATAAAGCGGTTTCTCTGTTAGCGGTCGGTTCATTGCTCACCTTCCAGTGCGTCGCGCTGTACATGGCAGCGCGTTGTAAATGCTTCCGTCACGTCATCATTTTTTGCCAGCCTCAGTATATGCAGGGGTATTGGCCAGCGCATTGTGCAACTGACTGGCTTTTAGCGGTTTTAATCGCGGAGTTTGGTTCGTTTATCCAAATACAAGTGAACAGACTCACAAAGCGCACGTTGGCTGGCTGCTTCTTAATCAATCCATGGGTGAAAAATCAGGTTCCGTGAGCTACGCCGCAGGGATATGTGCAATTGCCATAAAATCCGTATCAATCACCGCTCATCATCATGCGTTCTTCCAATGCCTCGTGGTGGGGCTGTTCCTATACTGATTCTCGTTCTTCAACGTTTGGTTATTTGTCACGACGCATCATCGTTTTGCCATAACAACAATCGCCGTGTTTAACCCGACATCATTCTGATACCCAACGCGATGTGTATGCAGTCAGAGTGAATGTAGCGTTCGCTATATTTCAGGAGTGCATCATGAATAGTTTCAGCCAGACAGCGGAAGCGGTGCAAAAACGCACCAACGCCCGTTACTGGATTGTGGTGATGTTATTTATCGTCACTTCATTCAACTACGGTGACCGTGCAACCATTTCGATTGCCGGTTCCGCAATGTCTAAAGATATCGGCCTCGATTCGGTCGGTCTCGGCTATATCTTCTCCGCCTTCTCATGGGCTTACGTTATTGGACAAATTCCTGGCGGCTGGCTGCTCGACCGCTTTGGCTCAAAACGCGTCTACTTCTGGAGTATTTTCCTCTGGTCGCTGTTCACCCTGCTGCAGGGCTTTGTCGATCTGTTCAGCGGCTTCGGCATCGTGGTTTCACTGTTCCTGCTGCGCTTTATGGTCGGCCTGGCTGAGGCCCCGTCGTTCCCGGGTAACAGCCGAATTGTTGCGGCCTGGTTCCCGGCACAAGAGCGTGGGACTGCCGTGGCGATTTTTAACTCGGCGCAGTATTTCGCCACGGTGATCTTCGCACCGATCATGGGTTGGCTGGTGGCCGAAGTAGGCTGGGCGCATGTGTTCTGGTTTATGGGCGGACTGGGCATCATCCTGAGCTTCGTCTGGTTGAAGTTCATGCACGACCCGAACAACCATCCGGGCGTCAACAAAGCCGAGCTGGAGTACATGGAACAGGGCGGTGCGCTGATCAATATGGATGCCAAAAAGGCGGAGCGCAAAGTGAGCTGGGACGAGAAGTGGTTCCAAATCAAGCAGCTGCTGGCAACTCGCATGATGTGGGGCATCTACCTCGGACAGTACTGCGTGAACGCGCTGACCTACTTCTTTATCACCTGGTTCCCAGTGTATCTGGTGCAGGCACGCGGCATGTCGATTCTGAAAGCAGGCATGATCGCCTCGATTCCCGCCATCTGCGGCTTCCTGGGCGGCGTGTTAGGTGGCGTGATTTCCGATTACCTGATGCGCAAAACCGGTTCGCTGAACATTGCGCGTAAGACGCCAATTGTGGTCGGCATGCTGCTCTCCATCAGCATGGTGATGTGTAACTACACCGAAACCGAATGGGTGGTGGTGCTGTTTATGGCAATGGCGTTCTTCGGCAAGGGCATTGGCGCGCTGGGCTGGGCAGTGATGGCGGATACCGCACCGAAAGAGATCAGTGGTTTGAGCGGCGGCTTGTTCAACATGTTCGGCAACTTCTCCGGCATCGTGACGCCAATTGCTATCGGCTACATCATCGCCGCTTCCGGTTCTTTCGAAGGTGCGCTGATTTATGTGGGGATTCACGCCTTTGTCGCTGCATTTAGCTTCCTGTTCATTACGGGCGATATCAAACGTATTGAACTGAAACACCGAGCATAAGGACGAGATATGAATACGCAAAGTAGCCCGGTGATCACCGATATGCAGGTGATTCCGGTTGCCGGTTACGACAGCATGCTGCTGAACATTGGCGGTGCGCACAGTGCCTGCTTCACCCGCAACATTGTGGTGTTGACCGACAGCGATGGTCACACTGGCGTCGGTGAAGCACCGGGCGGCGAGACCATCTATCAAACGCTGATGGAGGCGATTCCGCAGGTCAAAGGCCAACAGGTGGCACGCATGAACCGTCTGGTGCAGCAGGTGCACAAAGGCAATCAGTCGGCGGATTTCGATACCTTCGGTAAAGGTGCTTGGACCTTCGAACTGCGCGTCAACGCGGTCGCCGCGCTGGAAGCGGCACTGCTGGATTTGCTGGGCCAATGCCTCGGCGTGCCGGTGGCGGAATTGCTCGGTCCGGGCCAGCAGCGTGATGAAGTGACGGTACTCGGTTATCTGTTCTATCTCGGCGATCGTCGTAAAACCGATTTGCCCTACCTGACCGGCGAAGGTGCCAGCCATGACTGGTATCACCTGCGGCATCAGGAAGCACTGACGCCAGAAGCGGTGGTGCGTTTGGCGGAAGCGGCACAGGACAAATACGGTTTCAAAGATTTCAAACTGAAGGGCGGCGTATTGCCGGGCGAGCAGGAGATTGAATCCGCTGCCGCACTGAAAAAACGCTTCCCGGATGCACGCATCACCGTCGATCCCAATGGTGCCTGGACGCTGGATGAAGCGATCGGCTTGTGCAAAGGCATGGGCGATGTGCTGACCTATGCAGAAGATCCGTGTGGGGCCGAACAGGGCTATTCCGGCCGCGAAGTGATGGCAGAGTTCCGCCGCGCCACCGGATTGCCGGTCGCCACCAATATGATTGCCACCAACTGGCGTGAGATGAATCACGCGGTGATGCTTAACTCAGTCGATATCCCGCTGGCCGATCCGCACTTCTGGACGCTGAGCGGTGCGGTACGCGTGGCGCAACTGTGCGACGACTGGGGCTTAACCTGGGGTTGCCACTCCAACAACCACTTCGATATTTCGCTGGCGATGTTCACCCACGTTGGCGCGGCGGCACCGGGCAAACCCACCGCTATCGATACCCACTGGATCTGGCAGGAAGGCGATCAGCGCCTGACCAAAGAGCCGCTGCAAATCCGCAACGGCAAGATTGCCGTGCCGGATAAGCCAGGCCTCGGCGTCGAGCTGGATTGGGATCGCCTGCATCAGGCCAATGCCCTGTACAAATCACTGCCGGCGGGATCGCGTAACGACGCCACGGCGATGCAGTATCTGGTTCCCGGTTGGTCATTCGACCGTAAGCGTCCGGCCTTCGGTCGCCGTCATGCATAAGGAGCAGGAAATGAGTCAGACACCAAAAATCACATTACTGCAGGTCATTCCGGTGGCCGGTCACGACAGCATGTTGCTGAATCTGAGCGGTGCCCATTCGCCGTTCTTCACCCGTAACATTGTCATCATCAAGGATAACGCCGGCCACACCGGCGTGGGTGAAATTCCCGGCGGCGAGAAAATTCGTCAGACGCTGGAAGATGCGGCGGCGCTGGTGGTGCAGAAAACCGTGGGTGAGTACAAGAACATCCTCAATCTGGTGCGCAGTACTTTTGCCGACCGCGATTCCAGCGGACGCGGTAATCAGACCTTTGACCTGCGCACCACCATCCATGTGGTGACCGGCATTGAAGCGGCGCTGCTGGATCTGCTCGGTCAGCATCTGGGCGTCAACGTTGCCTCGCTGCTTGGCGATGGCCAGCAGCGTGACCGCGTGGAGATGCTGGGTTACCTGTTCTACGTTGGCGACCGCACCAAAACCTCGCTGCCGTATCAGAGCCAGGAGACGGACAAGTGCGATTGGTATCGCCTGCGCCATGAAGAGGCGCTGACGCCGGATACCGTGGTGCGTCTGGCCGAAGCCGCGTATGAGAAATATGGCTTCAACGATTTCAAACTGAAAGGCGGCGTGCTGCGCGGTGGCGAAGAAGCCGAAGCGGTGACGGCGCTGGCCAAACGCTTCCCACAGGCGCGCGTCACGCTCGATCCCAACGGTGCCTGGTCGCTGAATGAAGCGATCATCCTTGGTAAGCAACTCAAAGGCGTGCTGGCCTACGCGGAAGATCCGTGCGGCGCCGAGCAGGGCTACTCTGGCCGCGAAGTGATGGCGGAATTCCGTCGCGCGACCGGTATGCCGACTGCCACCAATATGATCGCTACCGACTGGCGTCAAATGGGCCACACGCTGTCACTGCAATCGGTGGACATCCCGCTGGCCGATCCGCATTTCTGGACCATGCAGGGCTCGGTGCGCGTGGCGCAGATGTGCCACGACTTCGGCCTGACCTGGGGTTCGCACTCCAACAACCACTTCGATATCTCGCTGGCGATGTTCACCCACGTGGCGGCAGCTGCGCCGGGCGCGATTACCGCCATCGATACCCACTGGATCTGGCAGGAGGGCAATCAGCGCCTGACCAAAGAGCCGTTCCAGATCAAAGGCGGCATGGTACAGGTACCGCAAAAACCGGGTCTTGGCGTCGAGCTGGATATGGATCAGGTGATGCAGGCCAACGCGCTGTATCAGAAACACGGTTTGGGCGCGCGCGACGATGCGCAGGCGATGCAGTTCCTTGTGCCGAACTGGACATTCGATAACAAGCGTCCGTGCCTCGTGCGCTAACGTTTCCGGCGCCCCATGCGGGCGCCTGTTGTAACAGACAGGAGTAAAGACAATGAGCAATGCCTGGCCGAACCATTTTCGTCGTCGTTTGCAGGCAGGGGAAACCCTGATTGGTAGCTGGTGTGCGCTTGCCAGCCCGATTTCCACCGAAGTTCTGGGGCTGGCAGGCTTTGACTGGCTGGTACTGGATGGTGAACATGCGCCGAACGACATCACCACCTTTATCCCGCAGTTGATGGCGCTGAAAGGCAGCCACAGCGCGCCGGTGGTGCGTCCGCCGTGCAACGAACCGATCATCATCAAGCGCCTGCTAGATATTGGCTTCTATAACTTCCTGGTGCCGTTTGTGGAGACCGAGGAAGAGGCGATTCGCGCCGTGGCCTCAACGCGCTATCCGCCAGCGGGCATTCGCGGCGTGTCGGTTTCGCATCGCAGCAATATGTACGGCACGCTGCCGGATTACAACGCCACCATCAATGACAACATCACGGTGCTGGTGCAGATCGAAACGCAGCAGGCCGTGGATAACATCGATGCGATTGCTGCTGTTGACGGCGTCGACGGCATCTTTGTCGGACCGGGCGATCTCTCGGCGGCGATGGGCTATCTCGGCCAGCCGGCACATCCTGAAGTGCTGAAGGTGATCAAACATATCTTTGAACGTGCCAAAGCGGCGGGCAAGCCGAGCGGGATTCTGGCGCCGGTGGAAGCCGACGCGCGCCGTTATCTCGAATGGGGCGCCACATTCGTTGCCGTGGGCAGCGATCTCGGTGTTTTCCGCAACGCCACTCAGGCGCTGTGCGACAAATTTAAGAAATAACTGACGAAGAGGAAAGGCAATGAAAATTGGATTTATCGGCCTCGGTATTATGGGCAAACCGATGAGTAAAAACCTGGTGAAAGCCGGTTATTCACTGGTCGTTCGCGATCACAACGTCAGCAATGAAGCCGAACTGGTGGAGCTGGGTGCTACCGTGGCGAAAACGCCAAAAGAGGTGGCTGAGCAGGTCGATGTGCTGATCACCATGGTGCCGAATTCACCACAGGTGAAGGAAGTGTGCCTCGGCGCCAACGGCATTATCGAAGGCGCGAAGCCGGGTCTGATCGTCATCGACATGAGTTCCATCGCGCCGCTGGCCAGCCGTGAAGTGCACGATGCGCTGGCAGAGAAAGGTATCAAGATGCTCGATGCGCCGGTCAGCGGCGGCGAGCCGAAAGCCATTGAGGGCACGCTGTCCGTGATGGTCGGTGGTGATAAAGCGGTGTTCGATCAGTGCTACGACATCATGAAAGCCATGGCGGGATCGGTGGTGCATACCGGTGATATCGGTGCAGGCAACGTCACCAAGCTTGCGAACCAGGTGATTGTGGCGCTGAATATCGCGGCGATGTCTGAAGCGCTGTCGCTGGCAACCAAAGCGGGCGTGAATCCGGAGCTGGTATATCAGGCCATTCGTGGCGGACTGGCAGGCAGCACGGTGCTGGACGCCAAAGCACCGATGGTACTGGACCGTAACTTCAAGCCAGGCTTCCGTATTGACCTGCATATCAAAGACCTGGCGAATGCGCTGGATACCTCACACGGCATTGGCGCGCATCTGCCGCTGACTGCTGCGGTGATGGAAATGATGCAGGCGCTGAAAGTCGACGGCAAGGGCACATCTGACCATAGTGCGCTGGCTTGCTATTATGAAAAATTAGCTCAGGTCGAGATCACCCGGTAGTTTGCCTGTCCGGCGTCTGCGGATGCCGGACGGCTTACTGCATTAGCAGGACGGAACTCCGTCACCCATCGCGCTCGGATTGCCTATGAAAATTGTCATCGCACCGGATTCATATAAAGAGAGTTTGTCCGCCCTGGAAGTGGCTGCGGCGATTGAAGCGGGATTTAGCGAAATTTTTCCCGACGCCGAATACGTGAAAATACCGGTCGCCGACGGTGGTGAAGGCACGGTAGAAGCCATGGTGGCGGCGACGCAGGGAAGTATTGTCAGATTAACCGTGACCGGACCGCTCGGCGCGCCGGTTGAGGCCTTTTACGGATTATCGGGTGATGAGCGCAGCGCCTTTATTGAAATGGCGGCAGCCAGCGGTCTGGAACTGGTGCCGGCCGCGCAGCGTGACCCGCTGATCACCAACTCTTATGGCACTGGCGAGCTGATTAAAAACGCGCTCGACCGCGGTGTTGAACATATCATTATTGGCATTGGCGGCAGCGCCACCAATGATGGTGGATCCGGCATGATGCAGGCGCTGGGTGCCCGTTTGCTGGACCAACAGGGCAATGAGATTGCCTTTGGCGGCGGTGCGTTACCCCAGTTAGCGCGCATCGAAATCGACCAGCTGGATAAGCGCATTCAGCAGTGCCGCATCGAAGTGGCTTGCGATGTGACTAACCCCCTGACCGGTGAAGAGGGCGCCTCGGCGATCTTTGGCCCACAAAAAGGGGCCACGCCGGAGCTGGTAAAGCAACTGGATAAAGCGCTGGCGCATTACGCTGAGATTATCCATCGCGATTTAGATATCGATGTAATGCACATCGCCGGCGGCGGTGCAGCGGGTGGTATGGGCGCGGCGCTGCATGCGTTTTGTCAGGCCGAGCTGCGTCGTGGTATTGAGATCGTGACCGAAGCCCTGGGATTAGCCGATCAGGTGAAAGATGCCGATCTGGTGATCACCGGCGAAGGGCGCATTGATAGCCAGACGATTAACGGTAAAGTGCCGATTGGCGTGGCGAAAGTGGCGAAGCAGTTCAATAAGCCGGTGATTGGTATCGCCGGGAGTTTAACCGCAGATGTTGGCGTGGTGCATCAGCACGGGCTGGACGCGGTGTTTAGCGTGCTGTTTAGCATAGGCTCGCTGGAAGATGCGCTGGCCAATGCGGCACAAAACGTGCGCCTGACTGCGCGTAATGTGGCGGCGACGATCAAGGTAGGGCAAGAACTGTAACCCCCAGCGCGAACCGTAGCGGCGCGATGTATCGCGCGTGTTAACCGGATGTGGCGCAGTGCCGCTTCAGGTAACGCACGATAAATCGCGCCGCACCAAGTCTGTAAACTCCATCACATGACGCCCAACACCTTCCGCGCTTCACGCGCCACGTTCGCCATCTCATCACTCAATTCAAGCAATTCCGGCTCCAGCGCTTCAATATCGCTCTCCTGATGCAGGCTCTTCTCTAGCTGCTGGCACAGCTGTTTCAATCGTGGCACGCCGCTGTAGCTGGCGCTGCCGTGCAGCTTATGGATGATCTCGCGCAGGCCAACAACATCGTTACTGGCCATGCAACTCTCCACGCGCTCTTCCACTTCCGGCAGGAAATCCAGCAGCATTTGCAGCAGATCGCGCGCCAGATCCGGTTTATTGGCGGCCTGGCGCAGCGCCAGTGTCCAGTCGAGCGACGGCGCAACATCGGGCAACAGTGTCGCTGTAGCCGTGGGGTTCGGAGCATAACGCTGCAACAGTTGACTCAATTTGCCTTCATCAATCGGCTTCGCCAGATAATCATTCATTCCGGCGCCAATTAGCTGCTGACGTTCGCCATCCAGTGCATGTGCGGTGACCGCGACAATCGGTGTATTCGCATGCAGCGGCAGGCTGCGGATAATTTCACTGGCGCGAATGCCATCGATATCCGGCATCTGGATATCCATCAAAATCACATCCAGCTTATGTAACCGCGCCTGTCGGATGGCTTGTTCCGCGTTATCACACAGAATGATGTGCTGAACCTGCTCCTCCAGCAGAGCGCCAATTAATTTCAGATTGGCAGGATTGTCATCCACCGCCATCACCGTCAGCGGCTGGCGGGTACTGTGCGGTAAGGCATCGTTATGCAGACTGTGCAAATCCAGCAGCATCGGCAGCAGGCGTGTCAGTGAAACCGGTTTGGCAATACAGCCCGCAATGCCCCGCGCGCGCAGATCGTCGGCAAACAGCATCATCTCGCTCGGAAGTGCCAGCAGCACCGAGTCGGCATGCGCGCGCAGGCGCTGAATCAAAGCATCCGGTAGCGTCGCGGGATGCGGATCGCTCACCGGTAATCCCATTAACAGCAGTGGGAAGCGGGTATCCGGCAACTCTTCCAGCGAAGCGAAATGCTGCACTTGCAGCGGCGTGATGCTGAGCATCTCCTGAACCGCTTTCGCTACCGCAGCATGCGGTTCGATATAGGCTAATGGGGTGGCACGCAGATCTTCCAGCATGCGCGGGATCGGTGGCGCGTTGGGATTGAGATCGAGATGGACGTGCACCCAGAAAGTGGATCCCTGATTCTGACGGCTGTGGAAGGCAATCTCACCGCCCATTTCAGACACCAGTTTTTGCGTAATCACCAGGCCTAATCCGGTGCCGCCATGGCGCCGCGAAATACTCGCATCCGCCTGACGGAAAGCCTGGAAAAGCTGCGACTGCTGCTGCTCGGAAATACCAATGCCGGTGTCGTGAATCTGAATTTCCAGCCCGACGCGCGTATTGCTCAGGCTGCGCAACTCGACGCGCAAATCGATATGGCCCGTTTCGGTAAACTTAATCGCATTGCCAATCAGATTGATCATGATCTGCTGTAACCGCAGCGGGTCACCAATCACATTATCCGGCACCTGTTTTTCCAGGCAGACGGTGATCTCTAATCCCTTGTCATGTGCTGAAGGTGCCAGCAGCACCAGGGTTTCATCCAGCGTGGCGCGCAGCGGGAACGGGATCGATTCCAGCACCAGCTTGCCTGCTTCGAGCTTCGAGAAATCCAGCACATCGTTGATGATGCTCAGCAGGTTGTTGGCCGAGCGCTCAATGGTGCTCATATAATCGCGCTGGTTGGTGCTTAACCCGGTTTTCAGCATCTGGCGGGTAAAGCCAATTACTCCGTTAAGCGGTGTCCGCAACTCGTGCGACATATTGGCGAGGAACTCTGATTTGATACGTGCGGCTTCCTGCGCGCGCTTCTTCGCCAAATCCAGTTCGACGTTTTGAATCTCCAACTGCTCCAGCGTTTCACGCAGATCGTAAGTGGCCTGATCAATATTCTGCTGCATCTCTTCATGGTAAGCGGTGAGCGACATCGCCATGGCGTTGATGCCGTTTTTCAAAATACTCAGCTCACCCAGCATATAGCCATCAACGCGGCTGTCGAGCTGGCCACGGCGGATGCGGTCTACCGTGGAAACCATATTGCGAATCGGCCCGGTGACATCGCGCATCAGGCGATAGGCAAACAGCATGGCGATACACAAGCAGAACAGCAGCAGCAAGGTGGCCACAAACACCTCTTTGTACTGCTCCAGTCGTACTGATTGCAGATCCAGTTCAATGGCCACATAACCCAGCGGATTGCCGGCCGGCTTGGCATCTTCTCCTGGCAGTTCATCCACCGAATAGCGTTCGGAGATGATTGGCGTGCGCAGCACCATCAAATTGCCGTGGCGCTCGACGGAAACGCCATCTTCCAGCGTCGAGATATCTTCTTTCTGCAATAACGCCAGATTTTGGTTGTTGTTCGAGGTGACGTAGATGTGATTGTTGTTGTCGAAAATAGTAATGGCACGGACAATATCGGAATGACGACGATGCAGCAGGCTGACCAGCTCGCGAATCGCATCACGGTTGTGCCAGGTCATGCCGTATTCGCTGGATACCGCCAGCGGTTCGATAATGTTCGATCCGGCATCGCGCACCTGATGCTGTAACTCGTTATAGCGGTGCACCACGAAGAAGGTACTGAGCAACAGACCAATCATTAAGGTTGGCGCCAGTATCAAAATCATCATTCGCGCCCGCAGGCTATATTTGGTCATAATTGTGGCCTGGCAATTCCTGGCATTTATCCCTGTGCACTCACCTTGCGCGGCGGCACACCCAATTCCTCACACTATGGCGCAATTTTACTCCGCAAAACAGCATGTAGCGACTCCGTGGGGTGGAATTGGCATGGCGCCCCATTTTGGTGCCCAAACGTGAGGCGTGATAACCGCTGTTGCACCACTGTCTCAATATCTTTCAGACGTTGAGAAGCCCAGCGCTCTTATTCTGGCGGATAAGGGAGCGCCGCTGGCGCTGCGTCATCCTGATGCAGTGCCTGTAAAGGATCTTGCAAAACTGGAACGTTTTTCGCATGAGCACAAGCGCTCGGATGCGCGAGGGGTTTGCGGCAGGGTCATCAGCCAGCCTGTAGGAAAGTTCGTACAAATTTCTTTGGGTGTGGAGGGTGTTGCAGCATTAGTCCGACAGGCAGCGTATAATGCTCAGCTGAATAATCTTAAAAATGTCCGCTTTTTCCCGCACAACCTGGAAGAAGACGTTGCCCACCAGCCGTGGGCAGCACAGGGATTTAACAAGGTGTTACGGGATCCAGCACGCGCTGGAGCCGCGGGTGTGATGTCGCATATCGTTAAACTTGCGCCGCAACGCGTGGTCTATGTTTCCTGTAACCCAACAACACTTGCGCGCGACAGTCAGGCATTACTGTCGGCGGGCTACCATTTGGAAAGGGTCGCGATGCTGGTTATGTTCCCACATACCCGTCATCTCGAATCCATGGTGCTGTTTAGCAAAACATAAGCGGCGTTTTCGTCGTTATGGCAGGAGAGGATATGGTTGCGGTTAGAAGTGCGCATTTAAATACGGAAGGGGAGTTTGCCCTTGACCAGTGGATCGCCAGTTTAAATATCAATAATCCGCAATCCTGTCAGCGATTGGCGGACACCTGGCGCTACTGTGAAACCGAAACGCACAACCATCCAGATCAGGCTCTGCTGCTATGGCGCGGTATTGAGATGGTGGAAATTCTCACCATGCTCAGTATGGATAACGACAGCCTGCGCGCTGCTCTGCTGTTCCCGCTGGCTAACGCCGATGTGGCCAGTGAAGAAGAGCTGGAAGAGTCTTTCGGCAAAGGCATTGTGTCGCTGGTGCACGGCGTGCGCGATATGGATGCGATTCGCCAGCTGAAAGCCATCCACAATGATTCGATGGCTTCCGAGCAGGTGGATAACGTACGTCGCATGTTGTTGGCGATGGTGGAAGATTTCCGCTGCGTCGTCATCAAGCTGGCGGAGCGCATCGCCCACCTGCGTGAAATGAAGGACGCGCCAGAAGACGAACGCGTCCTCGCCGCCAAAGAAAGCACCAACATCTATGCGCCGTTAGCCAACCGTCTGGGGATCGGCCAGCTCAAATGGGAGCTGGAAGATTACTGCTTCCGCTATCTGCATCCTGATGAATACAAACGCATCGCTAAATTGCTGCATGAACGTCGCATTGACCGCGAAGGTTACATCGATAACTTCGTCAGTAATCTGCGCTCGGAGATGCAGAAAGAGGGCGTGCGCGCCGAAGTGTATGGCCGCCCGAAACATATCTACAGCATCTGGCGCAAGATGCAGAAAAAGTCGCTGGCGTTTGACGAACTGTTCGATGTGCGTGCGGTGCGCATCGTCGCAGAACGTTTGCAGGATTGCTACGGCGCGCTGGGCACCGTGCACACGCTGTATCGCCATCTTCCCAGTGAGTTTGACGACTACGTTGCCAATCCAAAGCCCAATGGTTATCAATCGATTCACACCGTGGTGCTCGGTCCGCAGGGCAAGACGGTAGAGATCCAGATTCGTACTCGCCAGATGCATGAAGATGCAGAATTAGGCGTTGCCGCGCACTGGAAGTACAAAGAAGGCCCAACCTCCAGCAACGCGCGTGGTGCCGCAGGGCACGAAGAACGCATTGCGTGGCTGCGTAAGCTGATTACCTGGCAGGAAGAGATGTCCGATTCTGGCGAGATGCTGGAAGAGGTGCGCAGCCAGGTATTTGACGATCGGGTGTACGTGTTTACCCCGAAAGGCGACGTGGTCGATCTGCCATCCGGTTCAACGCCACTCGACTTCGCTTATCACATTCACAGCGACATTGGCCATCGCTGCATTGGTGCCAAGATCAGCGGCCGTATCGTGCCGTTCACCTATCAGTTGCAAATGGGCGATCAGATTGAAGTGATCACCCAGAAGCAGCCGAATCCGAGCCGCGACTGGCTGAACCCGAACCTCGGCTACATCACCACCAGCCGTGGTCGTTCGAAGATTCACGCCTGGTTCCGCAAACAGGATCGCGACAAGAACATTGTGGCTGGCCGACAGATTCTTGAAAGCGAGTTGAGCCAGCTGGATATTAGTTTCCGTGATGCAGAAAAAATTCTGCTGCCGCGTTATAACGTCAGCTCGCAGGATGAGCTGTTGGCAATGATTGGCGGCGGCGATATTCGCCTCAATCAGATGGTTAACTTCCTGCAGGCCAAGCTCAACAAGCCGAGTGCTGAAGAGGAAGATCGCGAAGCGCTGCGTCAACTGACACAGAAATCACATCACCCTTCTTCTGCTCGCAAAGAAAGCGGACGTGTGGTGGTGGAAGGCGTGGGCAATCTGCTGCACCACATCGCACGCTGCTGCCAGCCGATTCCTGGCGACGATATCGTGGGCTTTATTACGCAAGGGCGCGGCATTTCTATTCACCGTGCCGATTGTGATCAGCTAAGCGAGCTCATCTCTCATGCACCGGAACGAATAGTCGATGCGGTGTGGGGTGAAGATTACTCCAGCGGTTATTCGCTGGTGGTGCGCGTGACGGCCAACGATCGCAGCGGGTTACTGCGCGATATCACCACGATTCTGGCGAATGAGAAGGTTAACGTGCTTGGGGTTTCCAGCCGCAGCGACACCAAAAAGCAGCTGGCGACCATTGATATGGATATCGAAATTTACAACCAGCAGGTGCTGGGCCGCGTGCTGGCGCGTCTTAATCAGGTGCCGGATATCATCGACGCGCGCCGTTTGAACTGACGTTGCCAGGTTCAGGTCGCCATAAATAGCGACCCTACAGTGTTTCGGTGCGCCACAGGGTCGCCATTTATGGCGGCCTTTTCCATTTTTAACTCCTAAGGATTTCCCCATGACAGCCCTGAATCGCCTGCTCACCATTATGCAAACCCTGCGCGACCCGGAACGCGGCTGCCCGTGGGATCGTCAGCAGACCTTCGCTTCCATCGCGCCTTACACGCTGGAAGAAACTTACGAAGTGATCGATGCCATTCAGCGTGAAGACTTTGACGATCTACGCGGTGAGCTCGGAGACCTGTTGTTCCAGGTGGTGTTTTACGCGCAGATGGCCGATGAGCAGCAGCGTTTTAACTTCGATGATATTTGCAACGCCATCAGCGACAAACTTGAGCGCCGCCATCCGCACATCTTCGGAGATGTGCAGGCTGAGACCACGCAGGAAGTACTGAAAAACTGGGAAGCGATCAAACACAGCGAGCGTGCCGAGAAGTCACAGCACTCAGCGTTGGATGACATACCTAAAGCTTTGCCTGCACTGATGCGCGCGCACAAAATTCAGAAGCGCTGTAGCACGGTGGGATTCGACTGGAATAACCTCGGGCCGGTGCTCGACAAAGTGCATGAAGAGATCGATGAAGTGATGCACGAAGCGCAGCAGGCGGTGGTCGATAACGACAAGCTGGAAGAGGAGATTGGCGATCTGCTGTTCGCCACCGTCAACCTTTCTCGTCATCTTGGTAGCAAAGCCGAAATCGCCTTGCAGAAAGCCAACGACAAATTTGAGCGCCGTTTCCGTCAGGTTGAAAAGATCATCACGGATCAGGGACTGGCGATGACCGATGCCACCCTGGATCAAATGGAAGCCGCCTGGCAGCAGGTGAAAGTCAGTGAGAACAAAGACTCAGCGATTATTCCATAAATTGCCGATTATTCCTGCGTTGTGCATAATTTGTCCGCTTGCGCTTACTCGATTCAGCCAAGCGGCAACTTTGTGACGCACGTCAACATTTCAACCCCACCTATCCGCTATGTTATCGGCAACAATGCGTGGGGGATGGTGTGATTCATCAATTGTGGCTTAAGACGACTTCGGGTATACTATTTTCCCGTCTTGGTTATTCCACCGTCTTTAAACCTAAACTCTCAGGTTCAGCATGACAACGAATTATATTTTTGTGACCGGCGGGGTCGTATCCTCTCTGGGCAAAGGCATTGCCGCAGCCTCCCTCGCAGCCATTCTTGAAGCACGTGGTCTGAATGTGACCATCATGAAACTCGATCCGTATATCAACGTCGATCCGGGTACCATGAGCCCAACGCAGCACGGTGAAGTGTTTGTTACCGATGATGGGGCCGAAACCGATCTGGACTTGGGTCACTACGAGCGCTTCATCCGTACCAAAATGTCGCGCCGCAACAACTTTACGACCGGTCGTATCTACTCAGAAGTGCTGCGCAAAGAGCGTCGCGGTGACTATCTGGGTGCCACGATTCAGGTCATCCCACACATCACCAACGCCATCAAAGAACGCATTATTGAAGGCGGCGAAGGTCATGATGTCGTGCTGGTGGAAATCGGCGGTACTGTAGGTGATATCGAATCCCTGCCGTTCCTCGAAGCGATTCGCCAGATGGCTGTCGATGTGGGCCGTGAACACACCATGTATATGCACCTGACGCTGGTGCCGTATATGGCGGCTGCAGGCGAAGTGAAAACCAAGCCAACCCAGCATTCAGTGAAAGAGCTGTTGTCGATCGGTATCCAGCCAGATGTGCTGATTTGCCGTTCTGACCGTGCCGTGCCGGCTAACGAACGTGCGAAGATCGCGCTGTTCTGTAACGTGCCGGAAAAAGCGGTTATTTCCCTGAAAGATGTGGATTCCATCTACAAGATTCCTGGCATGTTGAAATCACAGGGCCTGGATGACTATATCTGCAAGCGTTTCAATCTGAGCGCACCGGAAGCGAACCTGGCCGAATGGGAACAGGTGATTTACGAAGAAGCCAATCCGGGCGGCGAAGTGACTATCGGTATGGTCGGCAAATATGTCGAGCTGCCTGATGCGTACAAATCGGTGATTGAAGCGTTGAAGCACGGTGGCCTGAAAAATCGTGTGACCGTGAATATCAAGCTGATCGACTCGCAGGATGTGGAATCTCGCGGTGTCGAAATTCTGAAAGATCTGGATGCTATCCTGATCCCTGGTGGCTTCGGCTACCGTGGTGTGGAAGGCAAAATGCTCACCGCGCAGTATGCACGTGAGAACAATATCCCTTACCTGGGTATCTGCCTCGGTATGCAGATTGCGCTGATGGAATTCGCGCGCAACGTGGCTGGGATGGCTGACGCCAACTCAACGGAATTTGTGCCAGACTGTAAGTACCCAGTGGTTGCACTGATCACTGAATGGCGTGATGAAGAAGGTAACGTTGAGCAGCGTACAGAGCAGAGCGATCTGGGCGGCACCATGCGTCTGGGTAGCCAGCAGTGCCAGCTGACGCCGGAAAGCAAGGTGCGCCAGCTGTACGGTACTGACGTGATTACTGAACGTCACCGCCATCGTTATGAAGTGAACAATCTGCTGTTGAAGCCGATTGAAGCGGCGGGTCTGCATATTGCGGGCCGTTCCGGCGACGACCAGCTGGTGGAGATCATCGAACTCCCGAACCATCCGTGGTTTGTAGCTTGTCAGTTCCACCCGGAATTCACGTCGACCCCGCGTGATGGTCATCCGCTGTTCGCTGGCTTTGTAAAAGCCGCGCAGGAGCACCAGAAGCGGTTAGCGAAGTAAGAGTTTAACGAACAGCGCGCGAACTTTTCGCGCGTTGTTTGTCTTAGGATTGACTAACTTGTACTGAGGAAAATCGAATGTCCAAAATCGTAAAAGTCATCGGTCGCGAAATCATCGACTCCCGTGGCAACCCGACTGTAGAAGCAGAAGTGCATCTGGAAGGCGGTTTCGTTGGTCTGGCTGCAGCGCCATCAGGTGCTTCAACCGGTTCTCGCGAAGCACTGGAGCTGCGTGACGGTGACAAATCTCGTTTCCTGGGCAAAGGTGTAACCAAAGCGGTTGCAGCTGTTAACGGTCCTATCGCTGGTGCGGTAACCGGTAAAGATGCCAAAGACCAGGCGAACATCGATAAGATCATGATCGAGCTGGACGGTACTGAGAACAAATCCAACTTCGGCGCTAACGCCATTCTGGCGGTTTCTCTGGCAGCAGCTAAAGCGGCTGCGGCTTCTAAAGGCCTGCCACTGTACGCGCACATCGCTGAACTGAACGGCACCCCAGGCAAATACTCTATGCCACTGCCAATGATGAACATCATCAACGGTGGTGAGCACGCCGACAACAACGTCGACATCCAGGAATTCATGATTCAGCCTGTGGGCGCGAAAAACGTGAAAGAAGCCATCCGTATGGGTTCTGAAGTTTTCCACAACCTGGCAAAAGTTCTGAAAGCCAAAGGCATGAGCACTGCGGTAGGTGACGAAGGTGGCTACGCGCCAAACCTGGGTTCTAACGCTGAAGCACTGGCTGTTATCGCTGAAGCGGTAAAAGCAGCAGGTTACGAGCTGGGCAAAGACATCACCCTGGCGATGGACTGTGCGGCTTCTGAATTCTATAAAGACGGCAAATATGTGCTGGCTGGCGAAGGCAACAAAGCGTTCACCTCTGAAGAGTTCACCCACTTCCTGGAAGATCTGACCAAACAGTACCCAATCGTTTCTATCGAAGATGGTCTTGATGAGTCTGACTGGGCGGGCTTCGCTTACCAGACTAAAGTTCTGGGCGACAAAATTCAGCTGGTAGGTGACGACCTGTTCGTCACCAACACCAAGATCCTGAAAGAAGGTATCGATAAAGGCATCGCTAACTCCATCCTGATCAAATTCAACCAGATCGGTTCTCTGACCGAAACCCTGGCTGCAATCAAGATGGCAAAAGACGCGGGCTACACTGCGGTGATCTCACACCGTTCAGGTGAAACCGAAGATGCTACCATCGCTGACCTGGCGGTAGGTACTGCAGCGGGCCAGATCAAAACCGGTTCAATGAGCCGTTCTGATCGCGTAGCTAAGTACAACCAACTGATTCGTATCGAAGAAGCGCTGGGCGACAAAGCCCCGTTCAACGGTCTGAAAGAAGTTAAAGGCCAGTAATGGTCTGTTGATGTGGCCTCAGGGGCCGCATCATCGCTGATAAAGCCCCGCCTCGTGCGGGGCTTTTGTTTTTTTGACACGAAGCAGCTGTGAACGCACCGCGAAAATCTGCCATAATCCCCGCCTCGAAATTTAGACGTGAGTGAAAAATGTTCTACCCGATTAACGAAATGTTCCAGACCCTGCAGGGTGAAGGTTTTTACACCGGTGTTCCGGCGCTGTTCATCCGCTTACAGGGATGTCCAGTGGGCTGTAGCTGGTGTGATACCAAGCATACCTGGGAAAAGCTGGCCGATCGGGAGACTTCGCTGGGCGATATTTTGGTGAAAACCGTGGAGAGTGACGCCTGGGGCAGTGCCGATGCGGCAATGCTGATCGAGACCATTCAACGTCAGGGCTGGACCGCGCGCCATGTGGTGATCACTGGCGGTGAACCGGCTATTTTTGATTTGCGTCCATTGACTGAGGCGCTGGAAGTGGCCGGTTTTGAGTGCCAGATTGAGACCAGCGGTACCCATGAAGTGCACTGTTCTGACGCCACCTGGGTGACGGTTTCACCGAAGGTGAATATGCGCGGCGGTTATGACGTGTTGCCGCAGGCGTTGCAGCGTGCGGATGAGATTAAACATCCTGTGGCACGTGAGCGTGATGTCGAAGCGTTGGATGTGTTACTGGCAGGCTTGCACGATGACAAGAAGCGCATCGTGGCGCTGCAACCGATCAGTCGTGGCGATGCGGCCACCAAACTGTGCATTGATACCTGCATTGCGCGTAACTGGCGTCTTTCGATGCAGACGCATAAGTATTTGAATATTGCCTGATTAATTCGGTGCGCATCAATGCGCACCCTACAAAAAATTGCACAGGCACCGTAGGGTCGCCATTCATGGCGACCTTGCCCATGACCGCACCGGTCCAGCCATCTGTTTTACTGCTTGGCTTTATAAGCGTCGAAGGCCTGTTTGATCTCAGTTTTGGCTTTCGCCGCATCTTCAAAACCATTCAGTTCGACTTTCTTACGGCCATCTGGCAACTGCTTATACACGCGGAAGAACGCCTGCAGACGCTCCTGCTCCATTTTTGGCAGATCGCTCATCTCTTTAATGTCATCGTAAGTCGGGTCGATTTTGCTGGTCGGAACCGCAACAATCTTGTCGTCCACTTCGCCGCCATCGATCATTTTCAGTACGCCGATCGGACGCAGTTTGATCAGCGTCCCCGGTTGTAGTGGCGCGCGGGTGTAGAAGATCACGTCCAGCGGATCCTTATCACCACCCAGAGACTGAGTCAGTGAACCATAGTTAGCCGGGTAGGCAACCGGCATCGACTGGAAACGGTCAGCGACGATAAAACCGGTTTTCGCGTCGGTTTCATATTTGATCATGCCGCCAGCGGGAATTTCAGTCACGGCATAGAACTCATCCGGGACATTTTCTGGCTGCGGAAAATCCAGTACGTTTTGCGCCTGAACGGTGGCAGAGGCGGAAACCAGCAAAGCGATAACAGAAAGGCGTTTAAAGAAGTTCATTGTTGATTCTCTTGATCTTTAATGAAGGAGACAACAACGTAGAGGGGGCGGATGACAGGGAGATGAAGTGAACGTAAAGAAGCGTATAGCTGAAAGTCAGGCTGCACTGCGGCAGCCCGTCAACAGTGATTAACCTTTATAAGTACAACCTGCGGTACAGGTTTCTTTGATCATCACTGCGCTCAGTTCTGGCAGGATCGGCTTCATCTGATCCCAAATCCATTTTGCCAGCACTTCACTGGTCGGATTTTCCAGGCCTGGAATATCATTCAGATAGTGATGATCGAGACGATCATAAATCGGCATAAACGCCGCCTTCAGTTCGGCAAAATCCATTACCCAACCGGTATGCGCATCCACTTCACCGGTAATTTCTAATCGAACCAAAAACGAATGGCCGTGCAGACGACCACACTTATGCCCTTCAGGCACATGCGGCAGGCGGTGAGCAGATTCGAACTGGAACTCTTTAAACAGCGTGGTAGACATAATGGCTCTCAGACTTAAAAACCGCCGAATTCTACCTGAATCACAGATTTTTCGCACCCGCTTACGATGAAAAGGGCATTTTGCGCTCTCTATGGCCTGAAAGGCTTAATTAACTGATTGAATAACCGTGCCTTTATTTACCACTTTTGCCGATTACAATTACCCGAAAAACCACTTAGTCATTTTGGTTATTAATTATGTCGAAGGCTTATTTAATCGTTAATATACAGCCCGGTAACCTACCCACTCTTCCGCCATTTATCGGTCCGGACTTCAGACACTGGAATTTTTAACGCGATGACGACTCAGGCACCAGGTTCAATGCTCCCGCTTAATCCGGAGCAACTCGCGCGCTTACAGGCAGCGACCACGGATTTTAATACCACGCAGATGGCCTGGCTCTCCGGCTACTTCTGGGGCATGGTCAATCAGACGCCGGGCGCTGTTGCTGCACCTGCGCCAGTGCAGGCCGAGGTGCCAACCATCACGCTGATTTCTGCTTCGCAAACCGGTAATGCTCGTCGCCTGGCGGAACAGTTGCGCGATGATCTGCTGGCCGCCAAGTTAAGCGTTAATCTGGTCAACGCCGGTGACTACAAGTTCAAGCAAATCGGCCAGGAGAAATTACTGGTCGTAGTCACTTCTACTCAAGGTGAAGGTGAGCCACCGGAAGAAGCGGTCGCTCTGCATAAATTCCTGCTGTCTAAGAAGGCGCCGAAATTTGCGGCCGGCTCCGCGTTTGCGGTGTTTGGCCTCGGTGACACCTCTTATGAATTCTTCAGCAAAGCCGGTAAAGACTTTGATGAGCGTCTGGCGGAACTGGGTGCAGAACGTCTGCTGGATCGTGTTGATGCCGACGTGGAGTATAAAGAGCAAGCCACGGCCTGGCGTCAGCAGCTGACTGAAATCCTGAAAGCGCGTGTGCCGAGTGAACCTTCTGTGGTGGCGGCTGTGACGGCTTCTGGCGTGGTGAACGACATCCACAGCAGCCCGTACAGCAAAGAAGCGCCACTGACCGCCAGCTTTGCCGCTAATCAAAAAATCACCGGTCGTGATTCCGATAAAGACGTGCGCCATATCGAAATTGATTTAGGCGAGTCAGGACTGCGTTACCAGCCGGGCGATGCGCTGGGCGTATGGTTTGAGAACGATGCCGAACTGGTGCAGGAGTTATTGCAACTGGTGTGGCTGAAAGGTGATGAGTCCGTTGAAGTGAAGGGCGAAACCTTGCCGCTGACTGAGGCACTGCAAAAACATTATGAGCTGACGGTGAATACCCCGCAGATTGTTGAGCAGTATGCGGTGCTGTCGCGCAATGATGCACTGCTGGCGCTGGCGGGCGATAAACCGAAGCTGCAGAGCTATGCGCAGAGCTTCCCGATTGTCGATATGATGCGCCAGGCACCGACCGAATTGAATGCCGAACAGTTGACGGGTTTGCTGCGACCACTGACGCCGCGTCTTTACTCTATCGCTTCATCACAAGCGGAAACCGACACCGAAGTGCATATCACTGTCGGCGCGGTGCGCTACGAGATTGATGGCCGTCAGCGTGGCGGTGGTGCTTCAACCTGGCTGGCGGATCGCATCGAAGAAGACGGCGAGATCCGCGTGTTCATCGAACACAACGACAACTTCCGTCTGCCGGCGAATCCGGAGACCCCGGTGATCATGGTGGGCCCAGGCACCGGTATCGCGCCGTTCCGTTCCTTTATGCAGCAGCGTGATAACGATGGCGCAGGCGGCAAAAACTGGCTGTTCTTTGGTAACCCGCACTTCACTGATGATTTCCTTTATCAGGTGGAATGGCAGAAATACGTGAAAGACGGTTTGCTGACCAACATTGATTTAGCGTGGTCGCGCGACCAGGCTGAGAAAATATACGTACAAGATAAAATCCGCGCTAAAGGGGCGGAAGTGTGGCGCTGGATTGAAGAGGGCGCACACCTTTACGTCTGCGGCGACGCCAATCGCATGGCGAAAGACGTTGAGCAGGCATTACTGGATGTGGTGGTCGAACACGGCGGCATGGATCGTGAAACGGCTGACGAATTTTTAAGTGAGCTGCGCATTGAGCGCCGTTATCAGCGAGACGTTTACTAATGAGCGAAAAACATCCTGGACCGCTGGTCGTTGAAGGCAAGCTGGTCGACGCTGAGCGTCTGAAAAAACAGAGTAACTACCTGCGTGGCACCATCCTCGAGGATCTCGATGAGGGGCTGACCGGCGGCTTCAGCGGCGATAACTTCCTGCTGATCCGTTTCCACGGCATGTACCAGCAGGACGACCGCGATATTCGTGCGGAGCGTGCGGCGCAGAAACTCGAACCGCGCCACGCGATGATGCTGCGTTGCCGTCTGCCGGGCGGCATCATTACGCCAACGCAGTGGCTGGCGATTGATAAGTTCGCTACCGATAAAACTATTTATGGCAGCATCCGTCTGACCAACCGTCAGACCTTCCAGTTTCACGGCATTCTGAAGAAGAACGTGAAGCCGACACACCAGATGCTGCATGAAGTCGGTCTCGACGCGCTGGCGACTGCCAACGACGTGAACCGTAACGTGCTGTGTACCTCGAATCCAGTGGAGTCGGAGTTGCATCAGGAAGCCTACGAGTGGGCGAAAAAGCTCTCCGAGCACCTGCTGCCGCAAACCCGCGCTTACGCGGAGATTTGGTGGGATAAAGAGAAGGTTGCTACCACGGATAAAGAGCCGATCCTGGGTGAGACCTATCTGCCGCGTAAATTCAAAACCACCGTGGTGGTGCCGCCGCATAACGATGTCGATCTGCATGCCAACGATCTGAACTTCATCGCTATTGCTGAGAATGGCAAGCTGATTGGCTTTAACCTGCTGGTCGGCGGTGGTTTGTCGATCGATCACGGTAACAAAGCGACTTATGCGCGTACCGCCAGCGAGTTTGGTTATCTGCCGGTGGAGAAGATCCTTGATGTCGCCGCCGCGGTGGTCACCACGCAGCGCGACTGGGGCAACCGTACCGATCGTAAAAATGCCAAAACCAAATACACGCTGGAGCGTGTTGGCGTTGATACCTTCAAAGCCGAAGTGGAAAAGCGTGCCGGCCTGACGTTTGAACCGATTCGTCCTTACGCGTTTACCACGCGTGGAGACCGCGTGGGTTGGGTGAAAGGCATTGATAAGAAATGGCACCTGACGCTGTTTATCGAAAACGGCCGTCTGATGGATTATCCGGGCCGTCCACTGAAGCGCGGCATTGCCGAAATCGCTAAAATTCATCAGGGCGATTTCCGTTTGACCGCCAATCAGAACCTGATCGTCGCCGGTGTACCAGAGAAGCAAAAAGCGCAGATCGAAGCCATCGCCCGTGAACACGGTTTGATGGAAGCGGTAACGCCGCAGCGCGAGAATTCAATGGCCTGCGTGGCCTTCCCGACCTGCCCATTAGCGATGGCCGAAGCCGAGCGCTTCCTGCCTTCGTTTGTGACCAGGGTGGAAGAGATCATGCATAAGCACGGCGTGGGTGAAGAGCACATAGTGCTACGCGTTACCGGTTGCCCGAACGGCTGTGGCCGTGCTTTGCTGGCAGAGTTAGGTCTGGTGGGTAAAGCACCTGGCCGCTACAACCTACACATTGGCGGCAACCGCATGGGTACGCGCATTCCACGCATGTACCGCGAGAACATCAACGAAGGCGAAATTCTGGCCAGCATCGATGAGCTGGTGGCGCGCTGGGCAACCGAGCGCCAGGCCGATGAAGGCTTCGGTGACTTCGTGATCCGCGCTGGCATCATCAAAGCCGTGTTGGATCCCGCCCGTGATTTTTGGGACTCGGAGGCAGTATGACGGTACTTGATCTCGCAGCACTGAATAGTGGCAGCAAAGTCGATCGCATCATGGCACTGGCTGAAAGCAACGTGCAGCTGGAGAAACTCTCCGCTGAGCAGCGCGTAAGCTGGGCGCTGGAGAATATGCCGGGCGCGTTTGTGCTGTCTTCCAGCTTTGGTATTCAGGCGGCGGTTCTGCTGCATATGGTGACGCAGCAGAAACCGGATACGCCGGTGATCCTGACCGATACCGGCTATCTGTTCCCGGAAACTTACCGTTTTATTGATGAGTTAACCGGGAAGCTCAATCTCAATCTGCAAATCTTCCGTGCCGAGACCTCGGCGGCGTGGCAGGAAGCGCGCTATGGCAAACTGTGGGAGCAGGGCGTCGAAGGGATTGAGCAGTACAACCAGATTAATAAAGTTGAGCCAATGAACCGTGCGCTGGAAACACTGGGCGCGCAAACCTGGTTCGCCGGTTTACGCCGTGACCAGTCTGGCAGCCGTGCCAGTTTGCCGGTGCTGGCGGTGCAGCGTGGCGTGTTCAAGATTTTGCCAATCATTGACTGGGATAACCGTCAGGTGCATCAGTACCTGAAGCAGCATGGCCTGAAGTACCATCCGCTGTGGGACGAAGGTTATCTGTCAGTGGGCGATACGCACACCACCAAAAAATGGGAACCGGGCATGGCAGAAGAAGAAACACGCTTCTTTGGCTTAAAGCGCGAGTGCGGATTGCACGAGGGCTGATGCAGAAAACGGCTGAAAATCGTAGCGGCGTGATTTATCGCGCCTACCTTTAGCGCCTCTAACGCTGTCAGGCGCACGATAAATCGTGCCGCTACGACTTGAACCTTAGATTCCTTTCAAGCCTGCAAACGCATCCGCTGCGCGCGTCACGTTCACTTTTGTTACCTCATAGTGAGCCACGGCGACAAACGGATCTTCTGCCAGAATCACATCCAGTTGGGCACGATCCATATCCTTCACCAGCACCATACCGCCAGTGCGCGGATCTTTACGGCCTGCTGCAATAAAGTCACCGCTGTCAAAGTAACGATCCAGCCACTCAATGTGCGGCGCCAGCAGCGCATCCGCTTCTTCTGCAGGACGGAAATAGTTGAGATACACCACGTACATAGCAAATCCTTAAGTTGTTGGGTTAGCCAGCTCGGTGACCAGCGGCAGTAAGATCTTCACGCTGTCACGCGTGCGTTGCGTAATCCGGCCCGGTAGCCAGCGATCCAGATAATTGAGGTTATCGCGATCGGTTTGATGGCGTACATTGCCCTCCGGGAAGTGGCTACTGTGCGCCCGCTGCTGCTGTCCGTCTTTATTACCCAGCGCCCAGTTGGCGGCGGTGACATCCAGCAGCGGCATGCCGGCTTTATCAAACGGATTGACCCCAGGATAGTCGCGTGCCGTCAGCGTATGGCTGGCGGCGGAAATACCGTAGCGATGCGCTAGCTGCACGGCGCGCGAGCTGGTCTGCTTGCGGACTGCGGAGGGGGTATTGGCGCCACTGTTAAAGTAGAGGTGATCGCCGACGATCAGGCTGTTGAGATCAATCACCAGCAGGGTATTTTTCTTTTCCTGAGCACTCATGCGCGACAGGTAATCATCCATTCCATGCAGTCCGGCCTCACCGGCACTCAGCGCGACAAAGCGTACGCCATAATGCAGTGGCGTTTTACTCAGCTGTTGTGCCAGTTCAAGCATGACACCCAGACCGGACGCATTGTCGTCCACACCTTGTAAACGCAGGCCGCCCAGATTGTTATCCGCTTCATGGCGGCTGAGGGGCGTCCAGGTATCGAGATGGGTGACGATCAGAATCTCTTGCGGCACCGCGCCGCTGCGCGCGGCGATCACCGAAGTGGCGGATACCTTACGCGGGCGCGTCTCGCCCTTGCGCTCTGACCAGTTATAGCTGGTATTGAACTGGCGGGTATTACTCTTATACCCCAGCTCGGTGAATTGCTGCTGCAGGTAATCGGCCGTCATCAGCTCGGCCGGGCTGCCGCTCATGCGGCCGGGGAAATAGGTAGCGATATGGCGTAGCTGCTGTTCAGCAAAATGCCCGGGCGCGTAAGTTGTTGCATGGGCAAATAAAGGCAAACCGTCCGCGATCAGTGCGGCCAGCACGGTGCGGCGGAGAGTGGCAAACATAGTTAGGGTCCTTTTCTGACATCCCGTCATGCTAAAAAAATTCCGAGTTAGTATGAAACTGTGACCGCGATTGCACAATTTGAATTGCTCCGAAACATCAGCAATATCATTTGTTAAGCACAAATTGTTATCAGCATTCCTGGGGCGTTATTCCATTCGGTAACTACTAATGCCAATTCGTAATTTCATCTGCCAGAAGGCGGGGACGTATAGTCGCGTTAACTTATTGTAAAACTAGCAAGGTTAACGTGGATTATCTGCCTCTCTTTGCCGATCTCAAAAACCGTCCGGTGCTGGTTGTCGGCGGTGGTGAAATCGCTGCGCGTAAAATCGAACTGCTGCGACGTGCCGGTGCGCGCGTATTGGTAGCAGCGCGCGACCTCGGCCATGAGTTGCAGGCGCTGCTGGAGATTGACGCGATAGAATGGATCGCGCACCGCTTCGAACCCGCACAGTTGGATGGCGTGTTTTTAGTGATCGCTGCCACTGATGATAACGCGCTCAATGCGCAGGTGTTTGATGCCGCCAACGCACGCCACAAGCTGGTCAACGTGGTCGACGACCAGCCCAAGTGCAGCTTTATCTTCCCTTCTATTGTTGATCGCTCTCCATTGGTGGTGGCGATCTCTTCCAGTGGCACCGCGCCGGTTCTCGCGCGTTTACTGCGTGAAAAAATCGAGGCGCTGCTGCCTGCTAACTTAGGCCAGATGGCCGAAGTCGCAGGACAGTGGCGTGACAAGGTTAAACAGCGTTATCACAACATGTCGGAACGTCGTCGTTTCTGGGAGCGCGCTTTTAATGGTCTGTTTGCCAGCCAGATGTCGGCTGGCAACGTCAACGAAGCGCGCCGTACGCTGGATCATGAGTTAGAGAACGACAGCGACAACCAGGGTGAAATCACCTTAGTGGGAGCCGGCCCGGGAGATAGCGGTTTGCTGACGCTGCGTGGCTTACAGGTCATGCAGCTGGCGGATGTGGTGCTGTATGACCATCTGGTGAGCGACGAAGTGCTGGAGCTGGTACGCCGCGATGCCGATCGCATCTGCGTCGGCAAGCGTGCGGGCGCGCACTCCGTTTCTCAGGAAGAGACCAATGCAATGCTGGTCGAGCTGGCGCAGCAGGGCAAGCGCGTGGTGCGTTTGAAAGGCGGCGATCCCTTTATCTTTGGTCGCGGCGGCGAAGAGCTGCAGGCGGCGAAAGCAGCGGGCATTCCGTTCCAGGTGGTGCCGGGCATTACCGCGGCAGCGGGTGCCACTGCCTATGCCGGGATTCCGTTAACCCATCGCGATCACGCGCAGAGCGTGCTGTTTGTCACCGGCCACTTACGCAGTGATAGCGAAGGCATTGACTGGCCAACGCTGGCGCGTGCGCGTCAGACGTTAGCGATTTACATGGGCACGTTGAAAGCGGCAGAAATTGCGGCGGGCCTTATCGAACATGGACGCGCGGCTTCAACGCCGGTAGCCGTAATTGGCTGCGGCACGCGTCAGAATCAACAAGTGCTGACCGGTACCTTAGATCAGCTTGAGGCGCTGGCGGTTGCCGCGCCCACACCGGCCCTGATTGTGGTGGGTGAAGTGGTGAATTTGCACGGGCAATTAGCCTGGTTCCAACATTCGGCACAGCAGGGGGCTCGCGAGTCCGCCGTTGTCAATTTGGCTTGAGGAAAAATTATGGACCAAAATCGTCTTACTCATCTGCGCCAGCTGGAGGCAGAGAGTATCCATATCATCCGCGAGGTGGCGGCCGAGTTCAGCAATCCGGTGATGATGTACTCCATCGGCAAAGACTCCTCGGTGATGCTGCATCTGGCGCGTAAAGCCTTCTATCCGGGCACGCTGCCATTTCCGCTGCTGCACGTTGATACCGGCTGGAAATTCCGCGAAATGTACGAGTTCCGCGATCGCACGGTAAAAAATATGGGTGCCGAGTTGCTGGTGCACCGCAATCCGGAAGGCGTGGCGATGGGCATCAACCCGTTCGTCCACGGTAGCGCCAAACACACCGACATCATGAAAACCGAGGGCCTGAAGCAGGCGCTGAATAAGTACGGTTTTGATGCCGCCTTCGGTGGCGCGCGTCGTGACGAAGAGAAGTCGCGTGCCAAAGAGCGTATTTATTCGTTCCGCGATCGTTTCCATCGCTGGGATCCGAAAAATCAGCGTCCTGAGCTGTGGCATAACTACAACGGCCAGATTAACAAAGGCGAAAGCATTCGCGTGTTCCCGCTCTCCAACTGGACCGAGCTGGATATCTGGCAGTACATCTTCCTGGAAAACATCGAGATCGTTCCGCTGTACCTCGCGGCGCCACGTCCGGTGCTGGAGCGTGATGGCATGCTGATGATGATCGATGATGACCGTATCGATCTGCAACCTGGTGAAGTGATCAAACAGCGTATGGTGCGTTTCCGTACCCTCGGCTGCTGGCCGCTGACCGGCGCGGTGGAATCCGAAGCGCAGACGCTGCCGGAAATTATTGAAGAGATGCTGGTCTCCACCACCAGTGAACGCCAGGGCCGCATGATTGACCGCGACCAGGCCGGTTCGATGGAAATGAAGAAACGTCAGGGTTATTTCTAAGGAGACGCAGATGAATACCGTAATTGCACAACAGATTGCCGATCAGGGTGGCGTAGAAGCCTGGCTGACCGCGCAACAACACAAAAGCCTGCTGCGTTTCCTGACCTGCGGTAGCGTCGACGACGGCAAAAGTACGCTGATTGGTCGTCTGCTGCATGACACCCGTCAGATTTATGAAGATCAGCTCTCCTCGCTGCACAACGACAGCAAGCGTCACGGCACCCAGGGCGAAAAGCTCGATCTGGCCTTGCTGGTGGATGGCCTGCAAGCCGAGCGTGAGCAGGGCATTACCATTGATGTGGCATATCGCTATTTCTCCACCGAGAAGCGCAAATTTATCATCGCCGACACGCCGGGGCATGAGCAGTACACCCGCAACATGGCGACCGGTGCGTCGACTTGTGATTTGGCGATTCTGCTGATTGATGCGCGTAAAGGCGTGCTGGATCAAACCCGTCGCCACAGCTTTATCTCCACGCTGCTGGGCATCAAGCACCTGGTGGTCGCCATCAACAAGATGGATCTGGTGGATTACAAGCAGGAGACCTACGAGCAGATCAAACAGTCTTACCTCGATTTCGCCGGCCAGCTGCCGGAAGATCTCGATATCCGCTTTGTGCCGATGTCTGCACTGGAAGGGGATAACGTCGCCACGCCGAGTGTGACCATGCCATGGTATAGCGGCCCAACGCTGCTCGATGTGCTGGAAACCGTAGAGCTGAAGCGCGTGGTGGATCACCAGCCGATGCGTTTCCCGGTGCAGTATGTGAACCGTCCGAACCTCGATTTCCGTGGCTATGCCGGTACGCTGGCGTCGGGCACGGTGCAGGTGGGTCAGCGCGTCAAGGTGCTGCCGTCCGGTGTCGAGTCAACCATTTCGCGCATTGTGACCTTTGACGGTGACCTGCAGGAAGCGTCAGCGGGTGAGGCCATTACGCTGGTGCTGAAAGATGAGATCGACATCAGCCGTGGCGATCTGCTGGTCGATGCCGCCGCCGAGTTGCAAGCGGTGCAGTCTGCCACCGTTGATGTGGTGTGGATGGCAGAACAGCCGCTGCAGCCGGGTCAGAGCTATGAAGTGAAGATCGCCGGTAAGAAAGCGCGTGGTCGTATCGAGAAGATCATCCATCAGGTTGAGATCAACACGCTGGAGAAACGCGCGGTGGAAAGCCTGCCGCTGAACGGCATTGGGCTGGTTGAAATCACCTTTGATGAGCCGATGGTGCTGGATGCGTATCAGCAAAACCCGGTGACTGGCGGCATGATCTTTATCGATCGTCTGAGCAATGTCACGGTCGGTGCAGGTATGATCAATCAGCCACTGACGGATGTGCGTGGGCAAGCTGGTCAGTTTAGTGATTTCGAACTGGAGTTGAATGCGCTGGTGCGTCGTCACTTCCCACACTGGAATGCGCGCGACCTGCTGGGTGGCAAGTAATGGCCCAACACGACGACAATGTGGTGTGGCATGACCATCCGGTGACGCGTGATGAGCGCGAACAGCAGCACGGCCATCAGGGCGTGGTGCTGTGGTTTACCGGGCTGTCAGGCTCGGGTAAATCCACGGTGGCCGGCGCGCTGGAGCAGGTGCTGCATCGCGCGGGCGTCAGCACCTATCTGCTGGATGGTGACAATGTGCGTCACGGCCTGTGCCGTGACCTCGGCTTCAGCGATGATGATCGTAAAGAGAATATTCGTCGCGTGGGTGAAGTGGCGAAACTGATGGTGGATGCCGGTTTAGTGGTATTGACCGCCTTTATCTCGCCGCATCGCGCGGAACGCCAGATGGTGCGTGACTTACTGGGTGCCGGGCAGTTTATCGAGGTGTTTGTCGATACGCCGCTGGCCGTGTGTGAAGCGCGCGATCCCAAAGGTTTGTACAAAAAAGCCCGAGCCGGTGAGCTGCGTAATTTCACTGGTATCGACAGTGTTTATGAGGCGCCAGACGCGCCGGAAATCCATCTTGATGGCGAACAATTGGTTACAAAACTGAGTGCCCAATTGTTAGACCTCCTGCGCCACCGCGATATCATCAGATCCTGAACCGACAGCGGCAAATCTCATCAGGTTTGCCGCGTTTAAGCGTCAACAGGATCTCTATGCAGAACGTTACCCCCATGCTGGCACGCAAAGATGAACGCACCCCGGATGAGTCTCGCTCATCATTACCGGGCGGCGTGATTGGCTTTCTCTCGTACTGGTGCGCGCTGGCGATTCCGTTCATGCTTTACGGCTCCAACACGCTGTTCTTTTTCCTCTACACGTGGCCATTCTTTCTCGCGCTGTTACCGGTTTCGGTGCTGATTGGCATCGTTCTGAGCTTAATGATTCGCGGGCGCCTGTTCTGGAGTGGGGTACTTACCACTATCGTGGTGGTGTGTCTGTTCTGGATGCTGTTCTCATTTCTCTCCGGTTGGTAATCCGATCCTGATGTGCAAACGCATCGGCAGGTTACAAAACTTTACCTGCCGTCCCGCTTTTAACCTTGCTGTTTTTTGTACAGACAATCGTCTGCTGGGAGCATTTTCGCTGTCACTGTGGAGTCCTGTGCGAAGTTATGGGATGATTGGGCCGTTTTTCAGGGGGCGGGGATGGGTAAACTGACGCTACTGTTGCTCGTGCTGCTGGGATGGCTCCAATATTCCTTGTGGCTGGGTAAGAACGGTATTCATGACTATACGCGCGTCAACGAAGACGTCGCGTCGCAGCAGGCGAATAACGCCAAACTCAAAGCACGTAACGATCAGTTGTTTGCCGAAATTGATGACCTCAATGGCGGTTCAGAAGCAATTGAGGAACGTGCACGTAATGAACTGGGCATGATTAAGCCCGGTGAGACTTTCTATCGTCTGGTGCCAGACCAGAACAAACGTAACGCGCAACAAGCTGCGCAAAATCAACAACGATAAACCATGAACAACCTCTCTTCCCTTGCGGATGTGATTGCCGTGGTACCTGCCGCAGGCGTGGGCAGCCGTATGCAGGCTGCCTGCCCAAAACAGTATCTGACCATCGGTCAATTTACCCTTCTTGAACACAGCGTCGCGCGCTTACTGTCGCATCCTGCTGTTAAGCAAGTGATCGTGCCAATCAGTCCTGATGACGGTTGGTTTGATTCGCTGCCACTGGCACAGGATCCACGCGTGTTGCGCGTGACGGGTGGTGATACGCGTGCCGAGTCAGTGCTGGCAGGACTTCAGGCAATTCGACACAGTGAATGGGTGCTGGTGCACGATGCCGCGCGTCCATGCTTGCATCCGGATGACCTGGCACGACTGCTGGCAGTGCGCGAGCACAGCAAAGTCGGGGCGATTCTGGCAGCGCCGGTGCGCGACACCATGAAGCGCGCTGAGCCCGGTAAAGCGGCGATTGCTCACACTGTGGAGCGTGAGGATTTGTGGCACGCGCTGACGCCGCAATTTTTCCCGCATCAGTTACTCACGGCGTGCCTGACGCGCGCACTCCACGAAGGCGCTACCATTACTGATGAAGCATCGGCGCTGGAGTATTGCGGTTACCATCCCGAGTTAGTCAGCGGACGCAGCGACAATATCAAGGTGACGCGGCCAGAAGATCTGGCGCTGGCGGCCTTCTATCTAACCCAGATTCAGTTAAAGGAGAGCGCATGATGCGTATCGGCCACGGTTTTGACGTTCACGCGTTTGGCGGCGAAGGTCCGTTGGTGATTGGCGGGGTGCGTATTCCCTTCGAACACGGTTTTATCGCCCATTCGGATGGCGACGTGGCGCTGCATGCGCTGACGGATGCGCTGCTGGGTGCGGTGGCGATGGGTGATATCGGCAAGCTGTTCCCGGACACCGAACCGGCCTTTAAAGGGGCTGACAGCCGTGGCTTGCTGCGCGAAGCCTGGCGTCGTATCCAGCTGAAAGGCTATCGCATTGGTAACGTTGACGTGACCATCATCGCGCAGGCGCCGAAAATGCTGCCGCATGTGCCGCAGATGCGCGTCAACATCGCAGAAGATCTGGGTTGCCATATGGATGATGTCAACGTGAAAGCCACCACCACGGAAAAGCTCGGCTTTACGGGCCGTGGCGAAGGCATTGCCTGTGAAGCGGTGGCGTTACTGGTGAAGGCCGATAACGCATGAGTGAGTTGCTCTACCTGCACGGCGTGCCAACCGCAACGGGCGTCATCAAAGCCAATCCTGAAGACTTCGTGGTCATCGAAGACCTCGGCTATCCCTATGATGGCGAGGGCGAACAGGTACTGGTGCGCATTCGGAAAATTGGCTGTAACACGCGTTTCGTCGCTGAGGCTATCGCTAAATTCCTCGGCGTACATCAGCGCGATATGAGTTATGCCGGCATGAAGGATCGCCATGCGGTGACCGAGCAGACGCTGTGTTTCCGCGTGCCGGGAAACGCAATGCCAAATCTGGCGGGCTTCCAGCTGGAAGGCGTGGAAATTCTGCAGGTGATTCGCCACAAGCGTAAATTACGCACCGGTGCGCTGGCGGGAAATGCGTTCCGTTTGATCGTACGTCAGATTTCCGATCGTGATGAAGTAGAAGGGCGGTTGCAGCGCATTCAGCAAAGCGGCGTGCCTAACTACTTTGGTGAACAACGTTTTGGCCGTGGCGGCAACAACCTGACGCAGGCAAAGCTGTGGGCTGAAGAGAAATTCCGCCCGCGCGACCGCAGCATGAAAGGTATTTTGCTGTCCGCTGCGCGCAGCCAACTGTTTAATCAGGTCACCAGCGCGCGTTTGCAGCGCGATGGGGTGTTGGATCAGGTGCAGGCGGGTGATGCACTGCAGTTGGCCGGTCGCGGCAGTTGGTTTGTGGCGCAGGCGGAAGAGCTGGCGGAATTGCAGCAGCGTGTGAATCACCATGAATTGCGCATCACCGCGCCGCTCGCCGGGCGAGGTGATCTGGGTCCTCAGGGAGATGCGTTGGCCTTTGAGCAGGCTAATCTGTCACCTGCTGCGGATTTGCTGGCGCTGCTGGAACGTGAGCGCGTTGATGCGGCGCGCCGCGCCATGCTGGTGTTGCCAAAAGATCTATGCTGGAACTGGTGGGATGACGTGACGCTGGAGATGCAGTTCTGGCTGCCAGCCGGGAGTTTCGCCACCAGCGTGGTGCGTGAACTGTTGAGTAACGGTGCCGCTGCGCCTATCAACGATGAATAACCCTACTTTACCCGGCCTCAACGCCGGGTAAATATCTGCTCCGGCTGCATAATGTTGCGGCAAACGCCGGAAGTTCCGTGATTTACGCCTACCACTTCCCGCGCCTCACCGCTAGAATGCAAACATCTTCGTCTCGCCAGATCTTCTTTATTCGGCACCCCAACAGCGGATGCCAGGCGAGCTGAGGGCCAGTTGAATGAACAAAGGTCAGGAACAGATGCGGATATTGCTCAGCAACGACGATGGAATTCATGCCCCCGGCATTCAGACGCTGGCTCGCGCACTGCGTGAGTTTGCGGAGGTGCAGGTTGTCGCGCCCGATCGCAATCGAAGTGGCGCATCAAATTCCCTGACGTTAGAAACCCCGCTGCGTACTTTTACCCATGAGAATGGTGACATCGCCGTCCAGATGGGCACGCCGACGGATTGTGTGTTTCTCGGGGTCAACAAACTGATGCAGCCGCGTCCGGATATTGTGGTTTCAGGCATTAACGCCGGCCCCAATCTGGGTGATGACGTGATCTACTCTGGCACCGTGGCTGCCGCGATGGAAGGGCGTCATCTCGGACTGCCCGCGCTGGCAGTTTCACTCAACGGCCATCAACACTACGCCACCGCCGCGGCGGTGGCCTGCACGCTGTTGCGTGCATTGTCCCGCGCACCGCTGCGCACCGGGCGTATCCTGAATATTAATGTGCCCGATTTACCGCTAGCGGAAATCAAAGGTTTTCGCGTAACGCGTTGCGGCAGCCGCCATCCGGCCGATCAGGTGATTTGTACGGAAGATCCGCGTGGCCATACGCTGTACTGGATTGGCCCGCCGGGTGAAAAATTGGATGCAGGCCCTGATACCGATTTCGCTGCGGTAGATGCAGGTTACGTATCGCTGACGGCATTGCATGTCGATCTCACTGCACATGCGGCGCAGGAAGTTTTAAGTGACTGGTTGGTCGAGGCTGAGGTAAATCTCGCATGGTGAACCGACGCATCGAAGCGCTGTTAGAGCAACTGCGTGCGCAGGGTATTCACGATGAGCACCTGTTAAAAGCTATCGCCGATGTCCCGCGTGAACGCTTTATCGATGAGGCGTTTGAACATAAAGCCTGGGAAAACGTTGCGCTGCCCATTGGCAGTGGCCAGACGATTTCACAGCCCTATATGGTGGCGCGGATGACCGCGTTACTTGAACTGAACCCGGAATCGCGCGTGCTGGAAATCGGCACCGGTTCGGGCTATCAGACCGCTATTCTGGCCCATTTGGTCAATCACGTTTATTCCGTTGAGCGCATTAAAGGGTTGCAATGGCAGGCCAAGCGCCGCCTGAAACAACTCGACTTGCACAATATTTCGACTCGTCATGGCGACGGTTGGCAAGGTTGGGCGGCACGTGGCCCGTTTGATGCCATCATTGTCACCGCTGCACCCCCTGAAATTCCGACTGCGCTGATAGCGCAATTAGGTGAGGGTGGCAAAATGGTGCTGCCAGTAGGCGAAGATCAGCAGGTTTTAAAGCGTTTACGTCGTCAGGGTGGTGAATTGATTGAAGAAATCATCGAACCCGTCCGCTTCGTTCCGTTAGTTCAGGGCGATCTGGCCTGAGCCATTGCTACGTAAATCTTCACAACTGTTACATGGCATGGCGCAGTTGATATTGTTACTATCCTTGTTAATCAATGTGAAAGACCGTATTCCGCCTGTTGCGCAGTGAATAATGCGGTCACAACCATGAAACAGTTACATCCAGGATTGCCATAACGGGGGATCAATGAGCACGGGAAGCACAGTATTTCAATTACGCCGTTTGGCGGCACTTTCACTGGTAGGTTTTTGGCTGGCGGGTTGTAGCTCAGGCGACAACACGCAGGCTCCGATTAGCCAGATTGGCGGCGGCGGGGACAGCGGCATGGCGTCCGCACCCAGCGGTGGCATGGGCTCTGCACCGAGCGGTGGCATGATGTCCTCACAGAACAGCACCGTGCCGGCTATGCCGCGCGGCGGAATGTTAAGCGGTGGTACACCATCGGCTGCGCCGTCCGGTGGAATGGTTAGTGGTAATAATAATGTGGTTACCGAAAATGGTCGCATTGTGTACAACCGCAATTATGGGAATATTCCGAAAGGCAGTTACGGCGGTGAGACCTATACCGTCAAACGTGGCGATACCCTGTTCTATATTGCCTGGATTACCGGCAATGACTTCCGCGACCTGGCGCAACGCAACAACGTCGCGGCCCCGTATGGCCTGGAAGCCGGGCAAGTGCTGCAGGTTGGCAACGGTAATGGCCAGACCATCACCGGTGGCAACGCGATAACCGCAGCGGATGCGACGCAGGGCGGCGTGCCGGTAGCGGCTAACCAGACGCAAATAAAATCAGCCCCTGTTGCACAGCAACCTGTTATTACGTATTCTGATGATTCGGGTTCGACAGGCGGTAAAATGCTGCCGTCGAAAGGGGCAAATAATGTGGCAACGACCACAGCTCCGGTTACCGCACCGCCTACAGTCAGCAGCACGACGAATAGCACAACTCCAGTGGGAAGCTGGCGTTGGCCGACTGATGGGAAGATCATCGATAACTTCTCCGCTGCGGAAGGCGGAAATAAAGGGGTCGATATCGCCGGTTCGCGTGGACAACCTGTTATAGCCACTGCATCAGGAAGAGTGGTTTACGCAGGCAACGCGCTCCGTGGGTACGGTAATTTAATCATCATCAAACACAACGATGATTACCTGAGTGCTTACGCCCATAACGATTCCATGCTGGTTCGGGAACAACAGGAAGTTAAGGCGGGGCAAAAAATAGCTACCATGGGTAGCACCGGAACCAGTTCGGTAAGATTACATTTTGAAATTCGTTACAAGGGGAAATCCGTAAACCCGTTGCGTTATTTACCGCAGCGATAATCCGGCAGAACCTTGGTGTTCTGCCCTTGGATCACGGGTAGGAGCCGCTTATGAACCAGAATACGCTGAAAGTTAACGAGTTACATGAAGATGCGGAATTCGAGGAGAACGGAGCTGAGGTTTTTGATGAGAAGGCTCTCGTTGAGAACGAACCTGGTGATAGCGAAGTAGCTGAAGAAGAGCTGTTGTCACAGGGTGCGACGCAACGCGTTTTGGATGCGACGCAGCTTTACCTCGGAGAGATTGGTTACTCTCCACTGTTAACAGCGGAAGAAGAAGTCTTCTTCGCCCGTCGTGCATTGCGAGGTGACATTCCTTCTCGTCGCCGCATGATTGAAAGTAATTTACGCCTGGTGGTGAAAATTGCCCGTCGTTATAGCAATCGTGGTCTGGCACTGCTGGATCTGATTGAAGAGGGTAATCTCGGCCTGATTCGTGCCGTAGAGAAGTTTGACCCAGAACGTGGGTTCCGTTTCTCAACATACGCCACCTGGTGGATTCGTCAGACTATTGAACGGGCGATCATGAATCAAACCCGTACCATTCGTCTGCCGATCCACATCGTTAAAGAGTTGAATGTTTACCTGCGTACCGCGCGTGAACTTTCGCACAAGCTTGACCATGAGCCGAGTGCAGAAGAGATTGCCGAGCAGTTAGACAAGCCAGTTGATGACGTAAGCCGTATGCTGCGTCTCAATGAGCGTATTACCTCGGTTGACACACCGCTGGGTGGAGATTCCGAAAAAGCGCTGCTGGATATCCTGGCCGATGAAAAAGACAACGGCCCGGAAGACACCACGCAGGACGATGATATGAAACAAAGCATCGTTAAGTGGTTGTTTGAATTGAATGCCAAGCAGCGTGAAGTGCTGGCGCGTCGTTTCGGCCTGTTAGGTTATGAAGCGGCAACGCTGGAAGATGTGGGCCGTGAGATCGGGTTGACCCGTGAACGTGTCCGTCAGATTCAGGTTGAAGGTCTGCGTCGTCTGCGTGAAATCTTGCAGACTCAGGGCCTCAACATCGAAGCACTATTTCGCGAATAAGCCGTAACTGGCAACAAGAACGGTGATCCTTGGGTCACCGTTTTTTTATGTCAGAAATCTGCCAGTACTTATCGCTGGAATCTGGCAGTACCTGCCAAAGGAAAGCGGCGCATCAGCACCGCCATTCCGTATGATTACACCAGCGTTTTAAGACGATAAATCCACTCCAGCGCCTGTTTTGGTGTAAGGCTATCAGGATCCAGCGCTTCTAACGCATCTACAGCTGGCGATGTTTCTGCTACCAGCAGCTGCATTTGCGATCCTTCTACCGTAGATGCCGCTGAACTGCCGGAGAGCGCTTCCAGCTCTTTTAGCTTGTTGCGCGCGCGTTTGATCACATCTTTCGGTACACCCGCTAATGCAGCAACCGCCAGACCATAACTTTTACTGGCTGCGCCATCCTGTACGCTGTGCATGAATGCAATGGTATCGCCATGCTCTACAGCATCGAGATGCACATTCACTACGCCTTCCATTTTTTCCGGCAGGGTGGTGAGTTCAAAGTAGTGGGTGGCAAACAACGTCATCGCTTTGATGCGATTCGCCAGGCTTTCCGCACAGGCCCACGCCAGCGACAACCCATCGTAGGTTGATGTGCCGCGACCGATTTCATCCATCAACACCAGACTGTTCTCCGTGGCGTTGTGCAGGATATTGGCCGTCTCGGTCATCTCGACCATAAAGGTTGAGCGGCCTGACGCCAGGTCATCAGCCGCACCGACACGCGTGAAGATGCGATCGATAGGACCAATCACGGTCTCTTCGGCTGGCACATAGCTGCCAATCCACGCCATCAGCGCAATCAATGCAGTCTGACGCATATAGGTACTTTTACCGCCCATGTTGGGACCGGTAATGATCAGCATGCGGCGCTGATTTGATAGCGACAGCGGGTTAGCAATGAACGGCTCTTTCAGCACCTGCTCCACGACAGGATGGCGGCCAGCGGTGATGCGAATGCCGGCTTTCTCCTGCAGCACCGGGCGGCAGTAATTCAGCGTCCAGGCACGTTCCGCCAGGTTAGCCAACACATCCAGTTCAGCCAGCGCCGCCGCACTGATCTGCAGTGCTTCAAGATGAGGCAGTAAGCTATCGAGTAACGCTTCGTACAGGCCTTTTTCCAGCGCCAGGGCTTTGCCTTTTGAGGTCAGTACTTTGTCTTCATACTCTTTCAATTCGGGAATAATGTAGCGCTCGGCGTTTTTCAACGTCTGGCGGCGGACATAGTGAATCGGCACCTGATGGCTTTGGCCGCGGCTGACCTGAATGTAGTAACCATGAATCGCGTTAAAACCGACCTTTAAGGTATCCAGACCTAACTTCTCTCGCTCACGAATTTCGAGGCGGTCGAGATAATCCGTAGCGCCGTCAGCCAGCGCGCGCCATTCATCTAATTCGGCGTTATAGCCAGGCGCAATCACACCACCGTCACGCACCAGCACGGGAGGGGATTCAATGACGGCTTGTTCCAGCAGCTCGCGCAGTTCAGCAAACTCACCCATCTGCGAACGCAAATTGACTAGCTGGATCGCCTCAACACCTTGCAACTGCTGATTCAGTTCCGGCAGTTGCTGGAAGGCATGTCGCATGCGAGCCAAATCACGCGGGCGCGCAGTGCGCAGTGCCAGGCGTGCCAGGATGCGTTCCAAATCGCCCACCTGGCGCAGTACCGGCTGCAATGCTTCACTCAGTGATTGCAGTTCGGCAATGGATTCCTGGCGCCGACCAATGGTGGTGACATCGCGCAGCGGCATGTGCAGCCAGCGCTTCAGCATACGGCTGCCCATCGGGGTGACGGTTTTATCCAGCACCGCTGCCAGGGTATTGTCGAGACCTCCAGCCAGGTTCTGCGTGATTTCCAGGTTGCGGCGGGTGGCTGCATCCATGATTACGCTGTCCTGCTGGCGCTCCATACTTAACGAGCGAATATGTGGCAGGGAGGTGCGTTGGGTGTCCTTAACATATTGAAGCAGGCAACCCGCTGCGCGCAGCCCCAGATGGGCCTGTTCAACACCAAAGCCGCTGAGATCACGCGTGCCAAATTGCAGGTTTAATTGCTGGCGTGCGGTGTCGATTTCATATTCCCACAGCGGACGACGGCGCAGACCACGACGCTGATCAATCAGCGCCATCGCCTGGAAATCTTCTGGGTAGAGCAGTTCGGCAGGGTTAGTACGCTGCAGTTCTGCCGCCATGGTCTCCTGATCGGCTGGTTCGCTCAGGCGAAAACGGCCCGAGCTGATATCGAGAGTGGCATAACCAAAACCGCGCGGGCTCTGGAAGATTGCCGCCAGCAAGTTATCCTGACGTTCCTGCAACAGCGCTTCATCACTGATGGTGCCGGGGGTCACAATGCGGACGACCTTACGTTCGACTGGGCCTTTGCTCAGTGCCGGATCGCCAATCTGTTCACAGATCGCCACGGATTCACCGAGCTGGACCAGTTTCGCCAGGTAACCTTCAACAGCATGATAAGGCACGCCCGCCATCGGGATGGGTTCACCCGCTGACGCGCCGCGTTTCGTGAGTGAAATCTCCAGCAGTTGCGAGGCTCGCCTGGCGTCGTCGTAGAACAGCTCGTAAAAATCGCCCATGCGATAAAACAGCAGGATTTCGGGATGGTCAGCCTTCAGGCGCAGGTATTGCTGCATCATGGGCGTGTGGCCAGTAAAGTCCATTTGCGCTGCTCCTTTCATCTCGTTTTCGCTCAAAATTCACTCGTTCGATCATGGCTGCCCGACATGAGCAGGCCAGCGTGGTGCGTTATCCTACAGATGGATAACCAAAGCGCAGATATTAACATTTTGCCCTGCGCGCATCATCCGCTCGCAATGGATTCTGGCTGCCGACCTTAACAAATTGCGACAAGCAGTAAAAAGCAAAATCTGGTGTTAAAGATAAAGTGTGGATCCGTTCCGCAAATTTTCGCTGCAACCCACTGAAACCAGGGAAAAGCAGCGTAAATTTAAGATATTGCTCTGTATCCCGCTTTGATGAACGATTACCATGTTGGCTTCCGGTTTCATCTGGCTTATGGATATCTAATGCGTTTTAAGGTTGCTTTTCTTCCACTTATCGCCTTGCTTGCTGCCTGCAGCAGTAAGCCTGCAACCCAGCAGCAAACCGCCGTTGTGCCTGCACCAAAAGGTGGTTTTTTACTGGAACCTTCACACGCCGTTCAGCCGATGTTTGGTGATTTCGCGGGAAATCCCGCGGCTGAGCAATTTATTGATCAAATGGTGGCAAAACACGGTTTTAACCGCGATCAACTGCATGCCGTGATTGGCCAGGCGAAGCGTCTTGATTACGTGCTGCGCTTGATGGATCAACAAGCGCCAAGCTACACGCCGCCGACGGGACCAAACGGTGCCTGGATCCGCTATCGCAATAAATTCATCACGCCAGATAATGTGCAAAATGGTGTGGCGTTCTGGGATCAATATCAGGACGCGCTGCAACGCGCTCAACAGGTTTATGGTGTGCCGCCAGAGATCATTGTCGGGATCATTGGCGTGGAAACACGTTGGGGTCGGGTCATGGGCAAAACGCGTCTGCTGGATGCGCTGGCCACCTTATCCTTTAGCTATCCGCGTCGCGCGGCCTACTTCAGCAGCGAACTGGAAACCTTCCTGTTGATGGCGCGTACTGAACAGGACGACCCGCTGGATCTGCGCGGTTCCTTCGCGGGTGCAATGGGTTACGGTCAGTTTATGCCGTCTTCTTATAAGCAGTATGCGGTCGACTTCAATGGTGATGGCCACATTAACCTGTGGGATCCGGTGGATGCGATTGGCAGCGTAGCAAATTACTTCAAAGAGCACGGCTGGCGCGCGGGGCAGAATGTTGCCGTACCGGCAAGCGGTCAGGCTCCTGCGCTGGAAAATGGGTTTAAAACGCTTTATCCGGTGAATACGCTGATGGCGAGCGGCCTCACGCCGCAAGGATCGCTGGATGGTAACAACCAGGCGAGTCTGCTGCGCTTTGATCTGGGTACCAGTTATCAATATTGGTATGGTCTGCCTAACTTCTATGTCATCACGCGCTATAACCACAGTACGCACTATGCGATGGCGGTGTGGCAGTTGGGCCAGGCAGTGGCGAAAGCGCGTCAGGGCAACATGCTTTAATGCTGTCCTTATAAAGAGTGAGGGTATAAGATGGCGCCCCTTTTGCGGTGCCATCTTTACCGCCTTTCGACTTCTGAGGAACGCTAATGACAACGTTACCTGCTTGCCCTGTGTGTCAGGCTGATTATACCTGGCAGGATGGTGAAAACCTGAACTGCCCATCTTGTGGTCATATCTGGTCACCTAGTGCTGATGCAGCATCGGATAGCCTGGTGGTGCGTGATGCCAATGGCAATCTGCTCGCCGATGGCGACAGCGTTACTGTGGTCAAAGATCTCAAGGTGAAAGGGAGCTCCTCAACCCTGAAGATTGGCACCAAAGTGAAAAGCATTCGCCTGGTTGAAGGCGACCATAACATTGATTGCAAAATTGATGGTTTTGGTCCGATGAAACTCAAATCTGAATTTGTGAAAAAGAACTGAGAACAGGACGGCTGCCCGGCCGTCCCGTGTTGTGTTCACATCAGTAAGCGATCCAGCTCCGCGCACTGCTCAGCCGTAAGTTCACCGCCATAATTGCGTGAATGGCTGCTCATAGAATCATATTTGCGCGCCACTGCGGTTTTGATGGTCGTGACAAAGTCATCGCCAATGGTGTAGATCGCCATTAGCTTACCAATGCGCTGCTGAATCTGAGCCAACTGCGCTAAATCTCCCGCACGCCAGGCGCGCATCGCCCCGGCAAACAACTCCGGCACAATGTTGTTTAAGCCGGAAATCACCCCGGCACCGCCTGCCAGTAAATTGGGCAGCAGATATTCGTCATATCCGGAAAGCACCGTGAAATCAGGGCGTACCTTTTGAGTTTCTTCAATCAGGGCACGATTGTGCGACAGGCAATCCATGGTGTCTTTAATACCGATAAACTGCGGCAGTTCAGCCGCTAACTCTGCCACCAATGCGGGCGTCAAATCGCAGCCGGTACGCGCCGGGAAATTATAGGCAAACCACTTGCCACCTAACTGTTTATCCAGCGCTTTAAAGTAGCTCAACAGCTGTTTCTGCGTTTGCCCATAATAGTAGGGCGGCAAAACCATCACGGCGTCATACCCGTTTTGCCAGGCAGCTTCAGCGAGCTGCAACGTATCCGGAACACAGGTACTTGAGACATTCGCAACCATGGTCAGTGGCGAAAGCTGACGTGCTTCGCTAATCAGCATCAGTCTTTCCTGCTGGGTTAACGATGCAAACTCTCCGATACTGCCCATCAGTAACAGCGTATCAATCCCCGAGGTGCTCAGGCGCGCAAAGTGGCGGCCCAGCGCATCAATATCGAGTCGGTTATGTTGATCGAAAGGGGTAACTGAAGGACACCAGACGCCCGTTAATTCAGGTTGTGCAGCCATAACATCATCCTCAATTTTCATGAAATGAAACGTTGTTTTAACTTAGTGCTCGTGACTGACATTAACCAGTGACAAAGGGTAAAAAGGTGAGACATCGCACTTTTCTCTTCGCTCCGCGATTAAGAAAACAGGTAGTGTGATGCTCTTCAGCCAGACAGGAGCGTTGCCATGCAAGACTGGAATCCACAGCTGTATCGTCAATTTGAATCGGAGCGCACGCGTCCTGCGCGTGAACTGTTAGAACGTATTCCTCTTACCGACGTGCATTTCGCTACAGACCTAGGATGCGGGCCTGGCAACAGCACAGAGCTGCTGGCGCAAGCGTGGCCAGGCGCGGTGATTACGGGCCTCGACAGTTCAGCAGCCATGCTGGAACAAGCGCATGAGCGTTTACCTTCCTGCACTTTTTTGCAGGCGGATATCCGTACCTGGCAGGCTAATCAGCCACAGCAGGTCATCTATGCGAACGCTTCGCTTCAGTGGCTAACCGATCATCACACGCTGCTGCCGCATCTGGTTGAACAGCTGGATATCGGTGGCGCTCTGGCGATTCAGATGCCGGACAATCTTGAAGAGGCCTCCCACCGCTTAATGCGTGAAGTGGCGGCAGGTGAGCGCTGGCAGGCGCATATCTCGCCACAGGCTGCGGATCGCAAACGTCTGCTGACCACGGAACAATATTATGATTTGCTGAGTGATGCGGGTTGTCAGGTGGATATCTGGCGTACCACTTACTATCACCCGATGGCCGATGCGCAGGGCATCATTACCTGGCTCCGTGCCACGGGCTTGCGTCCTTTCCTCGCGGGATTGACCGAACAGCAACAAGCGGATTTTCTGCATGACTATCATCAGGCATTAATGCCTGCGTATCCCCCACGCAGCAACGGCCAGGTTCTGTTAGCTTTCCCACGCTTATTTATGGTCGCAGTGAGAACGCGTTAAAATCGCTGGAAGCGGATGCGCAAAATGGTGCGTCAGAGGTTGAAAAGGGCGCTCTGTTGCACCATTTATGGTTAACGCGCAGCGCCAAAACAGGAGAAGGCGATGAACGACCAACAGTTGCAGCAGCTCAGCCAGCGTATTGGTGAACAGCTGAAAAAACGCGAGGCAACGGTGACCGCGGCGGAATCCTGCACCGGTGGCTGGATTGCCAAAGTGTTTACCGATATCAGTGGCAGCTCAGCCTGGTTTGAGCGGGGTTTCGTGACCTACAGCAACGAAGCTAAACAACAGATGGTGAGTGTACAGGCTGATACTCTGGCCCAGCATGGCGCGGTGAGTGAGCAAACCGTGCGTGAGATGGCGCGGGGTGCCTGCAATGCCGCCGCCGCTGAGTTTGGCATTGCCGTGAGCGGTATTGCGGGGCCAGATGGCGGTTCGGCAGAAAAGCCGGTGGGTACTGTGTGGTTTGCCATTGCCGGACCTGGCGATCGTGTTCTGGCGCAGCGGCAGATCTTTGCCGGAGACCGTGACGCGGTGCGTCGGCAATCTGTCGCCTGGGCGCTGCAAACACTGCTTGATGAATTTCTGACAAATTAAACTTGATACTGTATGGTCATACAGTATAATTACCGGCAACAGAACGAGCAGGCACATAATGATGTCGGCTTACCCAGCATGATTAGGAGTGGAAATGGCGATTGACGAGAACAAACAGAAAGCTTTAGCAGCCGCGCTGGGCCAGATTGAGAAACAATTTGGTAAAGGCTCGATCATGCGCCTGGGTGAAGACCGTTCGATGGATGTAGAAACCATCTCGACCGGTTCACTGTCACTGGATATCGCGTTGGGTGCCGGCGGTTTGCCAATGGGCCGTATCGTTGAGATTTACGGACCAGAATCATCCGGTAAAACTACGCTAACACTGCAGGTGATTGCCGCAGCGCAGCGTAAAGGTAAAACCTGTGCCTTTATCGATGCGGAACACGCGCTTGACCCGGTGTATGCCAAAAAACTCGGCGTAGATATCGACAATCTGCTGTGTTCGCAGCCGGATACCGGTGAGCAAGCGCTGGAGATCTGTGATGCGTTAGCACGCTCGGGTGCCGTTGATGTGATCATCGTTGACTCCGTGGCGGCACTGACGCCGAAAGCGGAAATCGAAGGTGAAATCGGTGATTCGCACATGGGTCTGGCTGCACGTATGATGAGCCAGGCGATGCGTAAGTTAGCGGGCAACCTGAAGCAGTCAAACACGCTGCTGATCTTCATCAACCAGATTCGTATGAAAATTGGTGTGATGTTTGGTAACCCAGAAACCACCACCGGTGGTAACGCGCTGAAATTCTACGCTTCTGTTCGTCTTGATATCCGCCGTATCGGTGCGATTAAAGAGGGCGATGAAGTGGTCGGTAGCGAAACCCGCGTCAAAGTGGTGAAGAACAAAATCGCTGCACCGTTTAAGCAGGCTGAATTCCAGATCATGTATGGCGAAGGGATCAATACCTTCGGCGAGCTGGTGGATCTCGGCGTGAAGCACAAACTGGTTGAGAAAGCCGGTGCGTGGTACAGCTACAACGGCGATAAAATTGGTCAAGGTAAAGCGAACTCGACCAACTTCCTTAAAGAGAATCCAGCGATTGCCAACGAGATCGATAAGAAGTTGCGTGATCTGCTGCTGACGGGAGCGACAGCGACAGCAGGAGCCGCTGCAGCACAAACCCCTGCTGGTGACTACCAGGAAGCTAGCGAAACTAACGAAGATTTCTAAGATACCCAACGGGAGCAGCGATGCTCCCGTTTGCTTTTCCCTGTCAACACTTCCCCTGCTCGTCTTCTTGCTTTACCCTGCGCAACAGTCAGAACAAGGTACAACTCATGTCATCATCACCTTCTGCGGCTTCGGTGCCGACATTTTCTCGTTTGCTGGATCGTGCCATGCGTGTGTTATCACAGCGTGACCACAGTCGTGACGAATTGAAACGTAAGCTGCAACTCTCAAGTCAGCGAGCAGCTTATCTGAAGCAAGAAGAAAACGTGCCGATACCGGATGAGTTGCTGGAAAAGGTGCTCGACTGGTGCCAGGAAAGCGGCTGGCTGAACGATCAGCGCTTTACCGAACGTTTTATCCAAAGCCGGGCGCGCAAAGGATATGGTTCACAACGCGTGCGCATGGAGTTGCAACAGAAGGGCATCAGCCGCGATGAGATCAATCAGGCAATGATGGATACTGACGTGGACTGGAGCCAGTGCGCGGCTGATTTGGCTAAGCGTAAATTTGGTGAACCTCTGCCACAAACCTGGGCTGAGAAAAGCAAGGTACAGCGCTTTTTAATGTCTAAAGGCTTTATGATGGAAGATATTCAGGCAGTTTTCAGAAATATTGACGACTGAAAGGCGATGGGATTTTACTTCCCACTGAAGAAAATTTATCTTATTCCCACTTTTTGTTCCTCAATCAGCGGTAAACCTGCAGATGTGGTTTGCCCGCGAAAGGGAACGTTCGTTAGCGTGATTCCAGGAATTATATGAGCAAGAGCACTGCTGAGATCCGTCAAGCGTTTCTCGACTTTTTTCATAGCAAGGGACATCAGGTTGTAGCCAGCAGCTCCCTCGTACCGAATAACGACCCAACGTTGCTGTTTACCAATGCGGGAATGGTGCAGTTTAAAGACGTTTTCCTCGGTCAGGATAAACGCGATTATGCACGCGCAACCACGTCTCAGCGTTGCGTGCGCGCCGGTGGCAAGCACAACGATCTTGAGAACGTTGGCTACACCGCTCGTCACCACACCTTCTTTGAAATGCTGGGTAACTTCAGCTTTGGCGACTACTTCAAGAAAGAAGCAATTGCTTATGCCTGGGAACTGCTGACGGGTGAGCAGTGGTTCAAGCTGCCAAAAGAGCGTTTGTGGGTCACGGTTTATGAAACCGATGATGAAGCTTTCGAAATCTGGGCTAACGATGTTGGTGTACCGCGCGAACGCATCATCCGCATCGGCGATAACAAAGGCAGCGCCTACGCATCTGACAACTTCTGGCAGATGGGTGATACCGGCCCTTGCGGTCCATGCACCGAAATTTTCTACGATCACGGCGACCATATCTGGGGTGGCCCGCCGGGTAGCCCGGAAGAAGATGGCGATCGCTACATTGAGATCTGGAACATCGTTTTCATGCAGTTCAACCGTCAGGCCGACGGCACCATGGAACCTTTGCCGAAGCCTTCTGTTGATACCGGTATGGGCCTGGAGCGCATCGCCGCGGTACTGCAGCACGTTAACTCCAACTATGAAATCGATCTGTTTGCCAGGCTGATCAAGGCTGTTGCCCAGGTTACCGGTGCAACCGACCTCAACAATAAATCGTTGCGCGTCATCGCTGACCACATCCGTTCCTGTGCATTCCTGATCGCTGATGGTGTCATCCCATCGAATGAAAACCGTGGCTACGTGCTGCGCCGCATCATTCGTCGCGCAGTGCGTCATGGCAATATGGTGGGCGCTAAAGAGGCCTTCTTCTACAAGCTGGTCGCGCCATTGATTGATGTCATGGGCGATGCCGGTGAAGACCTGAAACGCCAGCAGAAGCATGTTGAAAATGCTCTGAAAAATGAAGAAGAGCAGTTCGCTAAGACGCTGGAACGCGGCCTGGCATTGCTGGATGAAGAGTTGGCCAATCTGCAAGGCGATACGCTGGATGGTGAAACGGTCTTCCGTCTGTATGACACCTTCGGTTTCCCGGCGGATTTGACTGCCGATGTCTGCCGCGAGCGCAATCTGAAGATTGACGAAGCGGGCTTTGAAACGGCCATGGAACAGCAGCGTCAGCGCGCACGTGAGGCCAGTGGCTTCGGTGCTGACTACAACAGCGTAATTCGCTTTGATGCTGCCACTGATTTTAAAGGTTATGAGCAACTGCAGGCTGAAGGCACCGTGCAGGCGCTTTTTGTTGACGGCAAGCAGGTCGAGCAGGTTGCTGCTGGTCAGGATGCGGTAGTGATTCTGGATCAGACTCCTTTCTATGGTGAGTCGGGTGGTCAGGTAGGCGATACCGGTGTGTTAACTGGGCAGAATGCTGAATTCAGCGTCCAGGATACACAGAAGTATGGCAAAGCCTTTGGTCATATCGGTAAGCTCAACAGCGGTGAGCTGCGTGTTGGTGACCGCCTCAATGCGCAAGTGGACGAAGAGCGTCGTGCACGTATCATCCTGAACCACTCGGCAACGCATCTGATGCATGAAGCGTTACGTGAAGTATTAGGCGATCACGTGGGCCAGAAAGGCTCGCTCAACAACGATAAATACCTGCGCTTCGACTTCTCTCATACTGAAGCGATGAAGCCAGAGCAGATTCGTACCGTTGAGGATATCGTTAATACCCAGATTCGTCGCAATTTACTCATTCAGACCGAAGTGATGGATCTGGATGAAGCGAAAGCGCGTGGCGCAACAGCGTTGTTTGGTGAGAAATATGAACAGCGTGTGCGCGTGGTCAGCATGGGCGAATACTCCGTTGAGCTGTGTGGCGGTACACACGCTGCGCGCACCGGTGACATCGGTCTGTTCCGCATTCAGTCTGAATCCGGTACGGCGGCAGGTGTGCGCCGTATTGAAGCGCTGACGGGTGAGGGCGCGATTGCTCAACTGCATGCACAAAGCGATCAGATATCTGAAATTGCTCAGGTGGTTAAAGCCAACAGCAGTAATCTGAATGAGAAGGTGCGCGGTCTGGTTGATCATGTTCGTGCGCTGGAAAAAGAACTGCAGCAGCTGCGCGATCAGCAAGCGGCGCAAGAAAGTGCCTCGCTCAGCAGTCAAGCGGTGGACGTGAAGGGCACCAAACTGCTGGTCAGCGAGCTCAGCAACGTTGAGCCGAAGATGCTGCGTACCATGATGGATGATCTTAAAAATCAGCTCGGCTCGGCCATCATTGTGCTGGCAACCGTTGCGGACGGTAAGGTTTCCCTGATTGCTGGTGTGACCAAAGACCTGACCGACCGTGTCAAAGCGGGTGAGTTGGTTGGCGAACTGGCCGCTCAGGTTGGCGGTAAAGGCGGTGGCCGTCCTGATATGGCTCAGGCGGGCGGCACAAACCCTGAGGCCCTGTCTGGTGCACTGGCTGGTGTGCCGGAGTGGGTGAGTAACCGACTGTAACGAATTAAAACTCAGCATCGTGAGCAGCGCCAGAATCCCCGTGTTCTGGCGCTTTTTAACGCGGTGTGCACCCGATAATGACAAAGTCCGGTTGATGTAGTGTATTTCGGCTAAACTAACTATCAGCAGAATGTATTGGCGTGGCGATGCACAATGGTGTATTTGTCATAGACATTGTTCAGCGTTATATGATGGATATGGCCGGGAGACCGAACAGGCCCGACTCTTTTAATCTTTCAAGGAGCAAAGAATGCTTATTCTAACTCGTCGAGTTGGTGAAACCCTCATGATTGGCGATGAGGTGACTGTAACGGTGCTGGGTGTTAAAGGTAACCAGGTCCGTATTGGCGTTAATGCGCCTAAAGAAGTTTCGGTGCATCGCGAAGAAATCTATCAGCGTATCCAGGCCGAAAAAACTCAGCAAACGAGTTACTAACGGATTCAGCGCCTCGCATCCAGCGAGGCGCTACCGCTTTTCTTCCCGCATTTCTCTTTTCTCCCTGCTTTGATCCCATTTTCTTTCTTCCCATTTTGCTAACTGCAACGTGCTTTCTCTGTTGATTAATCACTCTTTTTGTCGGTAAAACATCCTAATTGCGCGTCATTTGTGCAATCAAATCGATATCCGGAAAAAGTCGGGAAAAATTGTTTGACTTATAAGTGCGGGAAAGTAATATGTGCGCCACGCAGTGCCGATGAGCAGAAACAAGTTCAGAAGCACGGTTCGGAAGAACGCGTATGGTGAGGTGGCCGAGAGGCTGAAGGCGCTCCCCTGCTAAGGGAGTATGCGGTCAAAAGCTGCATCCGGGGTTCGAATCCCCGCCTCACCGCCATTTCCGATGCATCCATAGCTCAGCTGGATAGAGTACTCGGCTACGAACCGAGCGGTCGGAGGTTCGAATCCTCCTGGATGCACCATTCGGAAAACTGAAGTAAGAGTGAACGAGCAGTTCCTTTCATGGTGAGTTGTCAGCACCCTGCGTTGTACAAGAATTAACTCGATGCATCCATAGCTCAGCTGGATAGAGTACTCGGCTACGAACCGAGCGGTCGGAGGTTCGAATCCTCCTGGATGCACCATTCTTCGTATCATTCCCAGGTTGATTGCAGTAAGTCCATCGTAAGAAAATCTCTCAATGCATCCATAGCTCAGCTGGATAGAGTACTCGGCTACGAACCGAGCGGTCGGAGGTTCGAATCCTCCTGGATGCACCATTCTGCTTTCCGCACGCTACTCTCAGTGTGTTTCATTAGTCATATCAGTCAGACCCCAATGCATCCATAGCTCAGCTGGATAGAGTACTCGGCTACGAACCGAGCGGTCGGAGGTTCGAATCCTCCTGGATGCACCATCTCCTGTTCAAAACAATCAACGCCTGCTTTCTGAATTTACCTCCCATTTTTCTGCATCACGCAAAAACCACTTATATAACCGCCATTTATCCCCGGCATCGCCACCTGACCTTTTTCCGAAAACAAAAATAGCTAATGCTTTCAAAGCATTTGCTGTTAAGCACACCTGGCGACAACCTAAGCGCATTACGCTAAAGTAATGGCTCATTTTGTGGTGCTCGATGGAGTGACAATGTACGACCAATATGACGCCCTGATTTTCGATATGGACGGCACGATCCTGGATACTGAGCCGACACATCGAAAAGCCTGGCAGCAGGTGCTGAGCAGCTACGGTTTCACCATGGATGAGAAAAAAATGGTGAGCTTTAATGGCGCACCCACCTGGCAGCTGGCGCAGTACATTCTTGAGCAGAACAACGCTGAGCACGATCCACATCTGCTGGCCGCAGAGAAAACTGAGGCGCTTAAAGCGATGTTGCTGGATGACGTGCGCCCGTTACCGTTAATGGACGTGGTGAAAGCGTATCACGGTCGTCGACCAATGGCGGTGGGCACGGGCAGTGAACACAGCCTGGCAAAGGCTCTGCTGGAAGCGTTGGGTGTCTATCATCTGTTTGATGCCGTGGTCGGTGCGGATGATGTGCAGCGCCATAAACCTCAACCCGAGACCTTTTTACGCTGCGCCGAATTAATGGGCGTGGCACCTGAACGCTGTGTGGTGTTTGAAGATGCTGACTTTGGTGTTCAGGCGGCGCAAGCCGCGGGCATGGATGTGGTTGATGTCCGTTTACTGTGAATGAATTCCTGACCTATGGATCGTTATTCGGCAGTAGCTTTCTGAGTGCCACCCTGCTTCCGGGAAGTTCAGAGGCTGTGCTGATTGCTTTGCTGATCGCCCAAAAGGGTTCGATCTATGGATTGTTATTGGCCGCATCAGTGGGAAACACGCTGGGTGGCCTGACCAACATTATTCTTGGTCGCCTCATGCCGCCAAAAGGGCAGGGGCGATGGCATGACACAGCAATGACGTGGTTACATCGATTGGGACCTGCAGCACTGCTATTAAGCTGGCTGCCGGTAGTGGGCGACCTGCTTTGCGTGCTTGCAGGCTGGTTGCGCTTTGCCTGGCTGCCCTCGGTGCTGTTCCTCGCCATCGGTAAAACGCTGCGTTATATCGTTATCGCGACCGCCACATTACAAACAATGCAATGGTGGCATTGATTCGCACAGATTCGAGGCTACGGTTAACATTATGCTGAACAAAAATAAATTATTCGCACAGCGGGAGGTTAATGTGATCCCGGACGTATCAAAAGCACTTTCCTGGTTGGAAGCGCATCCCGACGCGTTAAAGGGTATCGGCCGTGGCATTGAACGCGAGACGTTGCGCGTCAATCCGAATGGCCACCTGGCAACGACCGGGCATCCTGAATCTCTGGGTTCAGCGCTAAAGCACAGTTGGATCACCACCGATTTTGCCGAAACGCTGCTGGAGTTCATCACACCTGTCGATCAAAGTATTGATCGTTCACTGGCATTCCTGCGTGATATTCACCGCCACACGGCGCGTGAGTTGGGTCAGGAACGCATGTGGCCGTTCAGTATGCCAGGTTATGTTGATGATGTTGATAGCATCGAGCTGGCGCAATATGGCAGCTCTAACATCGGCAAGATGAAAACGCTCTACCGTCAGGGGCTGAAAAATCGCTATAGCGCACTGATGCAGATTATATCTGGCGTGCACTATAACTTCTCGCTGCCACTGTCGTTCTGGCAGGAGTGGGCAGACGTTAAAGATGCGGAAAGCGGTAAAGAGACCATCTCTGCCGGTTATCTGCGTCTGATCCGCAACTACTATCGCTTTGGCTGGGTGATCCCATACCTGTTTGGTGCCTCACCGGCGATCTGCTCGTCCTTCCTGCAAGGTCGTGAAAGCAAGCTCCCGTTTGAAACAGACGGCAAGGGTACGCTGTGGCTGCCGTATGCGACTTCACTGCGTCTCAGTGATTTGGGATATACCAACAAGTCACAAAGCGGCCTGGGCATCACCTTTAACTCGCTCGACGGTTACGTTGCTGCGCTGAAAGCGGCGATCAAAACGCCGTCCGCAGAGTATGAAGCGATGGGAACCAAAGATGCAGACGGTAACTGGTTGCAGCTGAACACTAACGTGTTGCAGATTGAGAACGAATTGTATGCACCGATTCGTCCAAAACGTGTAACACGTTCGGGTGAAGCGCCTTCTGATGCGCTGTTACGCGGCGGGATCGAGTACATCGAAGTACGTTCTCTGGATATCAACCCGTTCTCCGCTATTGGCGTGGACGCTAATCAGGCGCGTTTCCTCGACCTGTTCCTGATCTGGTGTACCCTGGCGGATGCCCCTGAAATGAGTTCCGACGAACTGCTGTGCAGCCGTAAAAACTGGAACCGCGTGGTCATGGAAGGACGTAAGCCGGGACAGGTGATTGGCGTGGGTTGTAGCGACACAGAACATCCGCTGGTTGATGTGGGTAAGGCCCTGTTTGCCGACCTGCGTCGTGTGGCCGAAGTGCTCGACAGCAATTACGGCAGCACGCAATATCAACAGGTTTGCGATCAACTGGTGGCATCGTTTGATGATCCTGAGCTAACCTATTCAGCGCGCATTCTGCATGCCATCAAAGAAAATGGCTTGACCGGTGCAGGTGTGGCACTGGCTGAACAGTATCGCCATCTGCTGTGTGAAGAGCCGTTAGAGATTTTGACTGAAGATGACTTTAGTCGTCAGGCGTTGGAGTCGGTGCAGGCGCAGGAAAAGCTGGAACAGAGCGATACGCTGGATTTCGAAAGCTACCTGGCAGGTCGCGAAGGCTGAAAAAGAAAATGGCCACATCATTGTGGCCAAAATTAACATCTCTGTTGTCAGGGATGATGATAACAAATGCGCGTCTTTCATATATTCAGACGTTGGGCGAACGGAAAAGTTTCATCGTTTTAAAAAAAATCTCAAAACAGGAGGTGACGTATGCCACTACTGGATAGTTTTACTGTTGATCACACCATCATGGGCGCACCTGCCGTGCGCGTTGCAAAAACCATGAACACTCCGCATGGCGATACCATCACCGTTTTTGACCTGCGTTTCTGCCGTCCGAATATTGATATTCTGACTGAGCGCGGCATTCATACGCTGGAGCACCTGTTTGCCGGCTTTATGCGTAATCACCTCAACGGTGATGGCGTAGAAATCGTTGATATCTCGCCAATGGGTTGCCGCACCGGCTTCTACATGAGCCTGATTGGTGAACCTGACGAGCAGCGCGTAGCGAAAGCGTGGAAAGGGGCGATGGAAGACGTTCTGAAAGTGAAAGAACAGAGCCAGATCCCGGAACTGAATGAATACCAGTGTGGTAGCTACAAGCTGCACTCACTCGACGAAGCGCAGCAGATCGCGCGCAACGTGTTGGCGCATGACATTGGCGTGAACCGTAATGAAGATCTGAAACTGCCGGCAGAAAAGCTGAAAGAGCTGCACATCTAGTGCCTGCCTGAGCAGAAATGAAAACGCCGCGATGTTCGCGGCGTTTTTTTTGGCTTCAGGAACCGATGGAGGATTTCAGCGGATGATGCGGGGTAATGCGCACCTGCTTCACCATGTTGTCTTGGACGTCGAGGATATCAACATCGTACTTACCGATTTTCACTCGGGTATCAACCAACGGAATCTCTTCCAGCGCCTCCAGCAACATGCCATTAATGGTGCGCGCTTCATCTTCGGGTAACGTCCAGTTAAAGGCTTTATTGATTTCACGCACGTTGGCGCTGCCCTCAATCAATACTGAGCCATCATTCTGCGGCATCACTTCTTCCGCCAGCGAAGGAGACATGGACGTCGTAAAGTCGCCAACAATCTCTTCCAGAATGTCTTCAATGGTCACCAGCCCTTTGATGTCACCATATTCATCGACCACTAAGCCGGCTTTCTTCTTATTGCGCTGGAATTTTACCAACTGCACATTCAGTGGCGTGCCTTCCGGAACATAATAAATTTCATCAGCGGCGCGTAGCAGGCGGTCTTTGTTGAATTCTTTCTTCTCAGTCATCATGCGCCAGGCTTCACGCACACGCAGCATGCCAACTGAATCATCCAGTGAGTCGCGGAACAGCACAATGCGTCCATGTGGCGAGTTGCTCAGCTGGCGCACAATCGATTTCCAGTCATCGTTGATATTGATGCCGACAATTTCATTACGCGGCACCATGATGTCATCAACACTGACCTTTTCCAGATCCAGCACCGACAGCAGCATGTCCTGATTACGGCGTGACATCAGCGAGCGTGACTCATAGACGATGGTACGCAACTCTTCTTTACTCAGAGCAGAATTGATGGAGCCTTCCGTCTTGATACCGACCATGCGCATCAGAATGCGGGTGATGGTGTTAAGCAGCCAGACCAAAGGCAGCATCACATATTGGAGTGGAGCCAACAGTACGCTGCTCGGATAGGCAACTTTTTCGGGATAGAGCGCCGCAATTGTTTTCGGCAACACTTCGGCAAACACCAACACCACAAAAGTCAGGATGCCGGTTGCAATCGCGACGCCCGCATCGCCGTAAAGGCGCATGCCGACAATGGTGCCCAACGCGGAAGCGAGAATATTGACGAGGTTATTGCCAATCAAAACCAAACTGATGAGACGATCGGGACGACGCAGTAGTTTCTCAACCCGGCGTGCGCCACGGTTACCGGTTTTGGCTTTATGGCGCAGTTTGTAACGATTGAGCGTCATCATGCCGGTCTCTGAACCGGAGAAGTACGCAGAGACCAGCACCATGATGACCAGCGTAACGATCAGCGTGGTGGTTGAAACATGTTCCAACGCAAGAATTCCTTTAGTGAGAAGTGAGCAGGTGCTGTAAAACGCGACTGCCGAAGTAGGCCATGGTTAGCAGCAGTGCGCCGCCGCAGTTAAACCAGACGACACGGCGGCCGCGCCAGCCTTCATGGTAGTGTCCCCAGAGCAGAACGATATAAACAAACCAGGCAAGGATGGAAAGCACCGCTTTATCGACGTTCTCAGCGCTGAACAGGTTGTGCATAAAGAACAGCCCGGTGCACAGCACCAGCGTCAACAGCACCACACCAATCTGCGTGATATGAAACATTTTGCGCTCAATACTGAGCAATGGCGGCATATCCTGGGTGAAAGCCAGTTTCTTGTTTTTTAACTGGTAATCGATCCATGCCAGCTGCAGCGCATAAAGTGCAGCGATAATCAGCGTGGCATAGGCAAACAGTGACAGGCCGATATGGACCATCATGCCCGGCGTGGTTTCCAGATGGGTAATAAAGGCATTCGGCACAAAGGTAGCGAAGGCGAGGTTAATCAAAGCAAAGCCGTACACAATCGGCAGCAGTAACCACCCACGATTACGCGAAGCCACAATAGTCATGATCGCGCAGATCAATAAACTCACCAGCGAACCAATATTCAGCAGACTGAGATTTTGTCCGTTGTCGACGGCAAAAATGCGTTGCTGCAGTGCAACTGCATGGGCAATCAGTGCCACGCAAGCTGAAAGCACGGCAAAACGACGCCAGCCACCGTTGCGTTTCAGCAGGCTAGGAATAATCAATGCAAGACTGAGGGAGTAGGCGAAAAGCGCCAAGATCGCGAAAACGAACATAGATCCTTTCAGGTGTCGGTCAGATAAGGAAAAAACCAGTATAGCGTCAGCTGCATCAGGCTCCAAACGATCTGACGGTCAATTGCAGAGATCGCTGAGGCTTCGTGCTATAATCCGCCGCATTGTGCCGCCCAGGCGGCCTCGCTACGGTCTTAAGTGAGAGAGCATGTTTGATAATTTAACCGATCGTTTGTCGCAATCCCTGCGCAACATCAGCGGCCGCGGAAGGCTGACCGAAGACAACATTAAAGACACCTTGCGTGAAGTGCGCATGGCATTACTGGAAGCGGACGTTGCGCTGCCGGTCGTGCGCGACTTCATCAACCGCGTAAAAGAAGCGGCAGTGGGTCAGGATGTAAACAAAAGCCTGACGCCTGGTCAGGAATTCATAAAAATTGTTCGTAACGAGTTGGTTACGGCAATGGGCGCAGAAAATAACGCGCTGAATCTCAACGCCCAGCCACCGGCTGTGGTGCTGATGGCAGGCCTGCAAGGTGCCGGTAAAACCACGAGCGTGGCGAAGCTGGGTAAGTTCCTGCGTGAAAAGCACAAGAAGAAAGTGCTGGTGGTTTCTGCCGACGTTTATCGCCCGGCGGCGATCAAACAGCTGGAAACCCTGGCGCAGCAGGTTGGCGTGGACTTCTGTCCCTCCGATTTGAGCCAAAAGCCTGTCGACATCGTTAAGAGCGCGCTGAAAGAAGCGAAGCTGCAATTCTATGACGTGCTGCTGGTGGATACCGCCGGTCGTTTGCACGTCGATGAAGCGATGATGGACGAAATCAAACAGGTACACGCCGCGATCAATCCGGTAGAAACCCTGTTTGTCGTCGATGCCATGACCGGTCAGGATGCGGCAAACACGGCAAAAGCCTTTAATGAAGCGCTGCCGCTGACCGGTGTGATTCTGACGAAAGTGGATGGTGATGCGCGCGGTGGTGCGGCACTGTCGATTCGTCACATTACCGGCAAGCCGATTAAATTTATGGGTATGGGTGAGAAGACGGAAGCACTGGAAGCGTTTTATCCAGACCGTATCGCCTCACGCATTCTCGGCATGGGCGACGTACTGTCGCTGATCGAAGATATTGAGAGCAAAGTTGACCGCGAACAGGCGGAGAAACTGGCGAAGAAACTCAAAACCGGTGATGGTTTTGATCTCAACGACTTCCTTGATCAACTGAAGCAGATGCGCAACATGGGCGGTATGGCCAGCCTGATGGGCAAGTTGCCGGGCATGGGCCAGTTGCCAGACAACGTGAAGTCACAGATGGATGACAAAGTGCTGGTGCGTATGGAGGCCATCATCAATTCGATGACCACCAAAGAGCGTCAGAAACCGGAAATCATCAAGGGCTCACGCAAGCGCCGTATTGCCACCGGTTCAGGTATGCAAGTGCAGGACGTTAACCGTTTATTGAAACAGTTCGACGACATGCAGCGCATGATGAAGAAAATGAAGAAGGGTGGCATGGCCAAAATGATGCGTGGCATGAAAGGCATGATGCCGCCCGGATTCCCTGGTCGCTAAGGCGACTGGCATATAGCCAGAAAATTGACACGCTCAGGTTGCTTTTTTCGCCAAAATGAGTAAAATTTTCGGGCTTTTTATATTGCGCTCGGGTTCCATCCCTCGATGGAGCCCGAGCGCTTTATTAACTAATGAGGATGTTATGGTTACAATTCGTTTGGCACGTCACGGCGCTAAAAAGCGTCCGTTCTATCAGGTCGTCGTTACTGACAGCCGCAATGCGCGTAATGGTCGTTTCATCGAGCGCGTAGGTTTCTTCAACCCGATCGCTTCTGGTCAGGCTGAAGGTCTGCGTCTGGATATGGACCGTATTGAGCACTGGGTTGGCCAGGGCGCAACGCTTTCTGATCGCGTTAACGCGCTGATCAAAGAAGCAAAAAAAGCAGCTTAATCTGTCACGGTGGTTAGCATGAGCATTAAACCTGCCGCACCGCCTCTCGTTAACCCAATCGTATTGGGCAAAATGGGGGCCGCTTACGGCATTCGAGGTTGGCTCAAAGTGTTTTCCTCCACTGAAGACGCTGAAAGCATCTTCGACTACCAACCCTGGTTCATCCAGCGCGCCGGTAAATGGCAGCAGGTCGAACTGGAAGGTTGGAAGCACCACAATCAGGACCTGATCATCAAAGTCAAAGGCATTGACGATCGGGACGCTGCGGCACAGTTAACCAATTGCGAAATCACGGTTGACTCCACGCAGCTGCCAGCGCTGGATGACGGTAATTACTACTGGAAAGACCTTATGGGTTGCAAAGTGGTAAACCTCGACGGCTACGAAATGGGCAAAGTCATTGATTTGATGGAAACCGGTTCGAACGACGTTCTCGTCGTTAAGGCAAACCTGAAAGATGCATTCGGTGCTCAAGAGCGGTTAATCCCGTTTCTTGATGAACAGGTTATCAAGAAAGTCGATCTCTCTACTGGCACGATTGAAGTAGATTGGGATCCTGGTTTTTGATCTCCGGACAATCCGGTAACGTAACGGCGAACGCGATGTGGATTGGTGTTATTAGCCTGTTTCCAGAGATGTTTCGCGCTATTACCGAGTACGGGGTAACTGGCCGGGCAGTAAAAAATGGCCTGCTCAACATTCAAAGCTGGAGTCCTCGTGACTTCGCTCACGACCGGCACCGTACCGTGGATGAACGTCCTTACGGCGGCGGACCGGGAATGTTGATGATGGTGCAACCCTTACGGGATGCAATCCACGCAGCGAAAGCGGCGGCGGGAGAAGGTGCCAAGGTGATTTATCTTTCACCTCAGGGTCGCAAACTGGACCAACAGGGCGTTTGCGAACTGGCGACCAACCAGAAGTTGATTTTGGTATGTGGTCGTTATGAAGGGATTGATGAGCGCGTGATTCACACTGAGATTGATGAAGAATGGTCAATCGGTGATTACGTACTCAGTGGTGGTGAGCTACCAGCAATGACATTGATTGATTCAGTCGCCCGGTTTATTCCCGGCGTATTGGGCAAGCAAGCGTCAGCCGATGAGGATTCGTTCTCTGAAGGGTTGCTGGATTGCCCGCACTACACCCGACCTGAAGTGTTAGAAGGGATGGAGGTTCCGCCAGTATTACTGTCGGGCAACCATGCCGATATTCGCCGCTGGCGCCTGAAACAGTCGCTGGGCCGTACCTGGCTAAGAAGACCTGAACTTCTGGAAAACCTGGCTCTGACTGAAGAGCAAGCACGGTTGCTAAATGAGTTCCAACGGGAACATCAGCAGCAACAAAACCATCAGGTGGAAGAGTAATCTTCCCTGACTATCAGTTTACCCAGGATATAGAGATTTAATTATGAGCAACATTATCAAGCAACTTGAACAAGAGCAGATGAAGCAGGACGTACCTTCATTCCGTCCGGGTGATTCCGTGGAAGTGAAAGTATGGGTCGTTGAAGGTTCTAAGAAGCGTCTGCAGGCATTCGAGGGCGTGGTTATCGCTATTCGTAACCGCGGTCTGCATTCTGCATTCACTGTTCGTAAGATTTCAAACGGCGAAGGCGTTGAGCGTGTCTTCCAGACTCACTCTCCGGTAATTGACAGCATTTCTGTCAAACGTCGTGGTGCTGTGCGTAAAGCCAAACTGTACTACCTGCGTGAGCGTACCGGTAAGTCAGCTCGTATCAAAGAGCGTCTGGGCGCGTAAGCAACATCCCAAAGTTAATAGCAAACAAGGGGTTGGCCTAAGGGCCAGCCCCTTTTTTTATGGGCGTTTTCTAAGGAACATCGCGATACAAGGTTTCTGTCTGTTCAGTTGGAAGCAAATGGGGTGTAGGGGTAAGTCATTTCATACTTTTCAAAATCGCGGTGTTGTAAAAGATGCCTGAGGGATCCTGAAATATCATTACTAGCCTGAATTGAGTGACATTGTCAGAGAGATGTCAGGTGCTAAAATTCATTGCTGTAATTTAATGTGTACACTTTGATTGCTTTGGGTTTCCATATTTAATTGGTTAAGGTAATGTTTTTACTGTGTTTATATTTATTTTCTTAGTGCTAGTAATATTATTGGTAATAAATGTGTACACGTGTGGATTGCATCCATTACAGACTGTGGTAAAGTAAGCGCCATCCTCAGTGAGGATCCCAAACCGCATATACGAGTTAAAAAGGATCGCCATCATGCAGAAAGACGCGCTGAACAATGTGCATATCGCCGACGAACAAATTTTGATCACTCCGCAAGAGCTGAAGGCTAAGTTCCCGCTCACTGCGGCGCAGGAAGCGCAGATTGCTGCTTCTCGCCAGACCATTGCCGATATTATTGCTGGCCGCGATCCGCGCCTGCTGGTGGTCTGTGGTCCTTGTTCAATTCACGATACCGAAGCCGCACTGGAATATGCTCGTCAGCTGCAAACTCTCTCTGCACAGTTGAAGGATCAGCTGTATATCGTTATGCGCGTTTACTTTGAAAAACCTCGTACCACCGTTGGCTGGAAGGGGCTTATCAACGATCCTTACATGAATAATTCATTTGATATGGAAGCCGGGCTTCACATCGCGCGTCAGCTGCTGGTGAACCTGGTGGAAATGGGCCTGCCGCTGGCAACGGAAGCGCTGGATCCTAACAGTCCGCAATATCTCGGCGATCTGTTTAGCTGGTCTGCAATCGGTGCCCGTACTACCGAGTCACAAACGCACCGCGAGATGGCTTCAGGTTTATCAATGCCTGTCGGCTTCAAGAACGGCACTGATGGCAGCCTGGGCACCGCGATCAACGCCATGCGTGCCGCAGCGATGCCACACCGTTTCGTTGGCATCAATCAGGCGGGGCAGGTTTGCTTGTTACAGACTCAAGGCAACCCGGATGGCCATGTGATCCTGCGTGGTGGTAAAGCACCTAACTACGGTCCTGAAGATGTTGCGCAGTGTGAAAAAGAGATGCTCAAAGCGGGACTGCGTCCGGCCTTAATGATAGATTGCAGCCATGGTAATTCTAATAAAGACTATCGCCGTCAGCCTGGCGTAGCCGAATCGGCTATTGCGCAGATTAAAGATGGAAACCGTTCCATTATTGGCCTGATGCTTGAAAGCAATATTCACGAAGGCAACCAGTCTTCTGAACAGCCACGTAGCGAAATGAAGTACGGTGTTTCCGTCACTGATGCCTGCATCGACTGGGAAACCACGGAAACCTTGCTGCGTGAAATCCATCAGGATCTGCAGGGAGTGCTGTCGGCGCGTCTGTCACACGAGGAATAAAGAGTCATGGTGGCTGAACTGACCGCGCTACGCGATCAAATTGATGAAGTCGATAAAGCCCTGCTTGGGCTATTAGCTAAACGTCTTGAGCTGGTAGCCGAAGTAGGTGAAGTCAAAAGCCGTTATGGTTTGCCGATTTATGTGCCAGAACGTGAAGCCAGCATGTTGGCTTCACGTCGTCAGGAAGCAGAAACACTCGGTGTTTCGCCGGATTTGATCGAAGATGTCTTGCGTCGTCTGATGCGTGAGTCTTATGCACATGAAAACGACAAAGGCTTTAAAACACTCTGCCCAACACTACGTCCGGTGGTGATTGTCGGTGGGCGTGGCCAAATGGGTCGTTTGTTCGAAAAAATGCTCAACCTGTCAGGTTACCAGGTACGCATTCTGGATAAGGGCGATTGGGATCGTTCTGAAGAACTGCTCAAAGATGCGGGCATGGTGATCATCAGTGTGCCTATTCATCTGACGGAGCAGATCATCGCTGAACTGCCAACGCTGCCGGAAGATTGTATCCTGGTTGATTTAGCATCGGTGAAGAACCGTCCACTACAGGCGATGCTGGCGGCGCATACTGGCCCGGTGCTGGGCTTGCATCCGATGTTTGGCCCGGATAGCGGCAGTCTGGCGAAGCAGGTAGTGGTGTGGTGTGATGGCCGTCAGCCGGAAGCTTACCAGTGGTTCCTGGAGCAGATTCAGGTTTGGGGCGCGCGCTTGCACCGCATTAGTGCCGTCGAGCATGACCAAAACATGGCATTTATTCAGGCGCTGCGGCACTTTGCTACCTTTGCTTATGGTCTGCATTTGGCAGAAGAGAACGTCAATCTGGATCAGCTGCTGGCGCTGTCCTCGCCGATTTATCGTCTGGAACTGGCGATGGTTGGCCGACTGTTTGCTCAGGATCCGCAGCTTTACGCCGACATCATCATGTCTTCGGAGAGCAATCTGGCGCTGATTAAGCGTTATTACCAGCGCTTTGGTGATGCGATTAAATTGCTGGAGCAGGGTGATAAACAGGCGTTCATCAAGAGTTTTGAAGGTGTCGCGCATTGGTTTGGTGATTACGCTCAACGCTTCCTGGTGGAAAGCCGAAGCATGTTGCGTTCGGCGAACGACAGCCGGCAATAGAAGAAAAGGCATCCGCAAGGATGCCTTTTTCACTTACAGTCGCGGTTCAACCGGAACAACATTTTCACCCGGATAGCAGCCGAGCACTTTCAGAGAAAGCGTCAAATCTCGCAGCTCTTTCAACGCCAACTGCATGTTCTCTGATTGCAGATTGCCCTGCACGTCGATGTAAAACATCTCTTCCCATGGATTACCGTTGATTGGGCGGTTTTCCAGTTTGCTCATAATCAGATTGTGATTACGCAGCACCAGCAGAGCCTCAACCAGCGCACCGGCCTGCTGACCGGTAGCCATAATCAATGTAGTTTTGGCTGGCACCTGGCCAGAAACCTCAATCGGCTTACGCGCCAGCACAATGAAACGCGTGTGGTTCTGTTGCTGGTTGGCTAGATTCCGTTCCAATACCTGCAGACCATACAACTCTCCGCCCGCCTCGCTGCCTAATGCCGCCACTTTTGGTGAATTCATCGCCGCGACCTTTTCCATTGCGGCAGCGGTGCTCTCGGTATATTCGATTTTCCACTGCGGGAACCGATTGATGAACTGGCTGCACTGCTGGAATGGCTGAGGATGGCTATAAACCGTTTCAATTTGTTGTAAGTCGGTATTGCCGTTAACCAACACACAGTGCTCGATAGGGATGGTCAGCTCGCCGACGATCGAGAGCGTCGTTTGCTGCAGCAGATCATAGACGTCGTTAATTGAGCCGGAGCTGGTGTTCTCGATCGGCATCACGGCGTAATCCGCCTGACCACTCTCCACCTGATGAATAATGTCATGGAATTTCAGACAGCCCATCTCAACCATGGAATCAAAATGACGTGTGGCGTATTTACGTGCCGCGAGGTGAGAGTAAGACCCCTTAGGACCCAAAAACGCGATGCGCGGCGCGTGCGCGTGCGGATGGTTTAAGTTTTTCTGCAGCAGCGCTTGCTGAGTCAGCACTGAATCTTCAATCACCAGTTGGAACAGGCGGGTAATGTAGTGTGCATCTAGTTGATGCTTCTTACCGAGTGAGATCAGATTTTCCAGCAGTGCGCGTTCACGCTCAACATCGCGAATTGGGCGATGGGTCGCGAGCTTTGCTTGCGCCACTTCAACCGCCAGCGATCGGCGTTCAGATAGCAGCGTTAACAGCTTTTCATCAACGGCGCTGATCTTATCGCGTAACGCCAGCAGCGGATTTTCGGGGTTCATAGGGCTCACCTGTAAAATGTCCAATAAAAAAGCCTCCCGTTTGGGAGGCTTTGTTGTTCGTCTTCGCATTCATTTTCACATGACGAATCGCCTCCCAATCAGGGGAAGGTAAAAAAGAATGCGAAGAAGAACGGTAGATGTTTCATGTGTGTTATCCAGCGATAAAGTGGATTGAGAGTAACCGCAGTGATTTAAAGCTGTCAATAAAAAACGCGCCCGCAGGCGCGTTACTGGAAAAAGGTTGTTTATCCCGCAGGAGTGAAATCTTTCATACTGCTGGTTGCGCGGCGCGCTTCAGGTTTGTGCTGCGCCTTATTAAGTTGTCGCTCCAGCTTGGCAATCAGATCGTTGATAGCCGTGTACATATCTTCGTGTTTCGCGCTGGCGACCAGCGTGCCGTTCGGTGTGTTAATGGTGGCATCAGCCACGAATTCTTTCGGCTCTTTCGATAACACGATGTGCGGATTTATCAGGTGAGTTTGCCACTTTTCCAGCTTGGCGAGACGGTCTTCGACATGGTTGCGGATGGCCGCAGTGATTTCCATTTGTTTGCTGGTAATGTTCAGAATCATAGTTAAACCTCTCTGTCATTTCCGTCTGGGTAGGACCAGCATACCGCGTAAATCAGGAAAAAGTGTGATCTAGATCACATTGAAATGTCACTTTTTGTCAATGCCAATGAATTGTGAGAAAGGCTTATAAAATCGAGGAAAATGCTTGAAGGGCAGGGATGAAAAGAGCAAGATTGATGAGTTAACCGCAGCGAATAATCAGCAATCTGGCTGAATTTTCGGCAAAAAAAAGCAGCCATTAAGGCTGCTTTTTTATTGGTAGTAAAATCAGGACTGATTATTTGTCGCGATGATCTTCGCTACCTTGTCCGCTTCTGCGGTTAACTGCAGCTGGCGGTAAGCATTTTCCATCAGCGGCAGTGCTTTGTGCGTCGCTTCGGTATCTGGGAAATCTTTCATCATCCCTTCAACACGGTTAACAACGGCGACATAGGCCCCACGCTTGGTATAGAATTGCGCCACCGAGAGTTCATACTTCGCCAGACGCTCTTTCAGGTAGGCTAAACGCTTCTGCGCATCATCAGCATATTGGCTGTTTGGATAACCGCGCAGCAGCTGTGAGAAGTCACGGAAAGCATCACGAGCGTGCGTCGGATCACGATCAGAACGATCGATACCGAAGAAGCCCTGCAGTGCAGAATCATCCAGCGCCATATCCGTCAGACCTTTCATATAAATGACGTAGTCGATGTTCGGATGGGTTGGATTGAGACGCATAAAGCGTGCAATAGCGGCTTGCGCCAGTGGCAGATCGGCATTTTTGTAATACGCGTAGATCAAATCCAGCTGCACTTGCTGCGAGTAAGGGCCAAATGGATAGCGGTTATCCAGTGCTTCCAGTTGCTTAATCGCCGCTTTAAAGTTACCGTCCTGCAGCTTTTGCTGGGCTGTAGCATAAATTTCAGACGGCGGGCTGTCCGGGACGGGATCCGATGAGCCGGAACAGCCCACCAGAGCCAGGCTCAGGCTCAATGTGGCAGCAGCCACCAGATGTTTCATACGCGTCATGACGAAATGATTATCCTCAAAGTGTTGTAGCGGAAGCTGTCCGTATAGCTCCCGGTTATGACCTGGTACGATAGCACATTATATTAAACGGCATCGCCGTGAAAACCCAACGTTAACGAAGAAGCTGTATATGGCACAACAAGTTCAACTCACCGCAACGGTGTCCGAAGCACAGCTTGGACAACGCTTAGATCAGACTTTGGCGGAATTGTTCCCTGATTATTCACGTTCCCGCATAAAAGAATGGATTCTCGAGCGTCGCGTCAGCGTCAACGGCACCATCATCGATAAACCGAAAGAGAAAGTTTTCGGCGGTGAGCAGGTGTCTATCGATGCTGAAATCGAAGAAGCGCAGCGCTGGGAAGCGCAAAACATTCCACTGAACATCGTCTATGAAGATGACGATATCCTGGTGATCAACAAGCCGCGTGGCCTTGTGGTGCATCCCGGAGCCGGTAATCCTGATGGCACTGTATTAAATGCGCTGCTTTATCATTATCCACCGATTGCCGATGTACCGCGTGCCGGGATCGTCCATCGCCTCGATAAAGACACGACCGGATTAATGGTGGTGGCGAAGACTGTCCCTGCTCAGACGCATCTGGTTGAAACGCTGCAGCTGCGTGAAATCACCCGTGAATATGAAGCGGTTGCGATCGGCACCATGACGGCGGGCGGCACGGTTAACGAACCGATGGCGCGTCACTCCACCAAGCGTACGCATATGGCGGTACACCCTATGGGTAAACCTGCTACAACGCATTACCGCATTATGGAGCATTTCCGTGCTCATACGCGTCTGCGACTGCGTCTGGAAACCGGTCGTACCCACCAGATTCGTGTGCACATGGCGCATATCAATCATCCTCTGGTGGGTGATCCGCTCTACGGTGGCCGTCCGCGTCCGCCTAAAGGTGCATCGGATGCGTTCATCACCGCGCTGCGTGGTTTTGATCGTCAGGCTCTGCATGCCACCATGCTGCGTCTCTACCATCCCATCACCGGGATTGAGATGGAATGGCATGCGCCATTGCCGCAAGACATGGTCGATCTGATTGATGCGCTGAAAGCCGATACCCATGAGTTCCGCGATCAGATGGATTGGCTATGAGTGAGTGGATCATTCCTGACTGGCCTGCACCGCAGCGCGTTCAGGCATGTTCCACCTTGCGTCATGGCGGTGTTAGCACTGCGCCTTGGGATTCGCTGAATCTTGGGGCACACGTTGGCGATGCTGAAACGCATGTCTTGCAAAATCGTCAGTATTTGAGGGATAAGTTGCTGCCCGCCGTGCCGCAGTGGCTGAATCAGGTACATGGACAGGATGTTGTCCGTTTACCTGCAGAAGATGCGATACCGAATGCAGATGCGGCCATCACTCGCGAAACCGACGTAGTTTGCGCTGTCATGACCGCGGATTGCTTGCCGGTGTTGTTCTGCAGTTTTGATGGCAGTGAAGTGGCCGCTGCCCACGCCGGCTGGCGTGGTCTGTGTAACGGCGTGCTTGAACAGACATTGCAGCAGTTTCAATCTCCGGCCAGTGAGATCCACGTCTGGCTTGGACCCGCCATCGGCCCTGAGGCATTTGAAGTCGGTGCGGAGGTGCGTGAAGCCTTTATGGCGCACGATGCACAAGCCGATGCGGCTTTTCGTCCAGCAGGTAACAAATATTTTGCAAATATCTGGCAGTTAGCGCGTCAGCGCCTTCAGGCCGCCGGGGTGCATTCTATCAGTGGTTCACAGCGTTGCACCTTCACCGAAGCCGATGATTTTTTCTCCTACCGACGCGATGGAATCACCGGGCGTATGGCAACTTTGATTTGGCTGAGATAACCTTACGCCGCAAGACGATCCAGTAGCGTATTTTTTGTTCGCAATACAGCTCATTAAACTTGAAAAATTTGAGGCATGACCTCATTTAATCTCCAGTAGCATTTTGACCTGTATTGGAGGAATCATGCGTCTGGATCGTCTTACTAATAAATTCCAGTTGGCCCTTGCCGATGCTCAGTCCCTTGCCCTGGGACATGACAATCAATTCATTGAACCCCTTCACTTGATGAGCGCGTTGCTCAATCAGGAAGGCGGATCGGTGCGTCCGTTGCTTAGCGCAGCCGGTGCCGATGTGGCTGGTCTGCGTACCAGCATCGAACAAGCTATCAACCGACTGCCGCAGGTGGAAGGTACCGATGGCGACGTACAGCCTTCAGCCGATCTCATTCGGGTACTGAACCTGTGCGACAAACTCGCGCAAAAGCGCGGTGACAACTTTATATCATCTGAATTATTTGTTCTGGCGGCCCTCGACTCTCGTGGTTCGCTGGCGGACATATTGAAGTCTGCTGGTGCAACCACCGAAAAACTCACTAAGGCCATCGAGCAATTACGGGGAGGAGAGAACGTGAACGATCAAGGGGCTGAAGATCAGCGCCAGGCTTTAAAAAAATACACCATCGATCTGACTGAGCGTGCCGAACTTGGCAAGTTAGACCCGGTGATTGGTCGTGATGAAGAAATTCGTCGTACCATTCAGGTGTTGCAGCGCCGTACCAAAAACAACCCGGTATTAATTGGGGAGCCCGGCGTGGGTAAAACCGCGATTGCCGAAGGGTTAGCGCAGCGCATTATCAACGGTGAAGTGCCAGAAGGCCTGAAAGGCCGCCGCGTGTTGGCCCTGGACATGGGTTCGCTGGTGGCGGGCGCTAAATATCGCGGTGAATTCGAAGAACGCCTGAAAGGTGTGCTGAGCGATCTGGCAAAACAGGAAGGCAACGTCATTCTGTTTATCGACGAGCTGCATACCATGGTCGGTGCGGGTAAAGCCGATGGCGCCATGGATGCCGGTAACATGCTGAAACCTGCATTAGCGCGCGGTGAGTTGCACTGCGTCGGTGCTACCACGCTGAATGAGTATCGCCAGTTCATCGAAAAAGATGCGGCGCTGGAGCGTCGTTTCCAGAAAGTCTTTGTGGCTGAGCCGAGTGTTGAAGACACCATTGCTATTCTGCGTGGCCTGAAAGAGCGCTATGAGTTGCACCACCATGTGCAAATTACGGATCCAGCGATTGTGGCTGCGGCAACGCTGTCGCATCGCTATATCTCCGATCGCCAGCTGCCAGATAAGGCCATTGACTTGATCGATGAAGCGGCATCGAGCATTCGTTTGCAGATGGACTCGAAACCGGAGTCGCTGGATCGTCTGGAACGCCGCATTATCCAGTTAAAGCTGGAACAGCAGGCACTGAAGAAAGAGTCGGACGATGCCAGCATCAAACGTCTGGAGATGCTGGAAACGGAACTCGATCAGAAAGAGCGTGAATATGCTGAGCTGGAAGAAGAGTGGAAAGCGGAAAAAGCCTCTTTAACTGGTACGCAAAATATTAAGGCGGAACTGGAGCAAGCTCGTCTGGCGATGGAACAGGCGCGACGCGTTGGCGACCTCGGTCAAATGTCTGAGTTGCAATACGGTAAAATTCCGGAGCTGGAAAAGCAGCTCACTATTGCGACGCAGTCCGAAGGTAAAACCATGAAGCTATTACGTAACCGCGTAACAGATGTGGAAATTGCCGATGTGCTGGCACGCTGGACCGGTATTCCAGTGGCACGAATGATGGAAGGTGAACGCGATAAACTGCTGCGGATGGAACAAGAGCTGCATGCGCGCGTGATTGGCCAGAACGAGGCGGTTGATGCGGTATCGAATGCGATTCGCCGTAGTCGTGCGGGTCTGTCCGATCCTAATCGTCCAATTGGCTCGTTCCTGTTCCTTGGACCTACCGGTGTCGGTAAAACCGAGCTGAGTAAAGCGCTGGCTAACTTCCTGTTCGACAGCGACGATGCCATGGTGCGTATTGATATGTCCGAGTTTATGGAAAAACACTCGGTATCGCGTTTAGTCGGTGCACCTCCGGGCTATGTGGGTTATGAAGAAGGCGGTTATCTGACAGAAGCAGTACGTCGCCGTCCTTATTCAGTGATTCTGCTGGATGAAGTAGAGAAGGCTCATCCCGATGTGTTCAACATCTTATTGCAGGTGCTGGATGATGGGCGTTTAACCGATGGTCAGGGGCGTACGGTAGATTTCCGTAATACCGTGGTCATTATGACCTCTAACCTTGGATCGGATCTGATTCAGGAGCGCTTCGGTGCGTTGGACTATCCGGAAATGAAAGATATGGTGATGACGGTGGTGGGTTCGCATTTCCGCCCAGAGTTCATTAACCGTATTGATGAGGTTGTGGTGTTCCATCCGCTTGGCGAACAGCACATTGCTTCAATCGCGCAGATTCAGTTGCAGCGGTTGTACAAACGTCTGGATGAACGCGGCTACCAATTGCATATCACGGATGCAGCGCTGAAGCTGTTGGGTGAGAATGGATATGATCCGGTATACGGTGCACGTCCATTGAAACGCGCTATTCAGCAGCAAATTGAAAACCCGCTGGCGCAGAAGATTCTTTCTGGTGCTTTTGTTCCGGGGAAAACCATCGAAATGGATGTTAAAGACGACATCATTGTCGCGCATCAGTAATTCGAAATGATGAAAACGGGCCTTCGGGCCCGTTTTTTTTGCCTGTTTGATGCGAATTCGTTGTTAATTTCAGCGTATCGACCGAAAAGTGAGCGGTCGTGCAAAAACTTCAAATTAACGCTTGTCAGCTCATCAGAAATCCCTATACTGCGCCACCACTGAGACGGCAAAGCGGCAACGCAGACGACTCAGCAGGGAGTGAAGAGATTCACCCCGCCAGATAAAACGCTGAAAAAAGTGTTTGACTCTGAAGGAGAGAGGCGTAATATACGCCACCTCGCAACAGCAAGTTAAAACGCTGATTGCACTGCTCTTTAACAATTTATCAGACAATCTGTGTGGGCACTCGCAGGATTGATATCAACGTCTCCGGACGTAAAAAATATCAAGTCTCACGAGTGAACACATAATGAAATTCATTATGACGTTTTACAGATGAGCATCGCTGAACTTGTTTCAGCAAATCAAACTTAAATTGAAGAGTTTGATCATGGCTCAGATTGAACGCTGGCGGCAGGCCTAACACATGCAAGTCGAACGGTAGCACAGAGGAGCTTGCTCCTTGGGTGACGAGTGGCGGACGGGTGAGTAATGTCTGGGAAACTGCCCGATGGAGGGGGATAACTACTGGAAACGGTAGCTAATACCGCATAACGTCTTCGGACCAAAGTGGGGGACCTTCGGGCCTCACACCATCGGATGTGCCCAGATGGGATTAGCTAGTAGGTGGGGTAATGGCTCACCTAGGCGACGATCCCTAGCTGGTCTGAGAGGATGACCAGCCACACTGGAACTGAGACACGGTCCAGACTCCTACGGGAGGCAGCAGTGGGGAATATTGCACAATGGGCGCAAGCCTGATGCAGCCATGCCGCGTGTATGAAGAAGGCCTTCGGGTTGTAAAGTACTTTCAGTGGGGAGGAAGGCGTTAAGGTTAATAACCTTAGCGATTGACGTTACCCGCAGAAGAAGCACCGGCTAACTCCGTGCCAGCAGCCGCGGTAATACGGAGGGTGCAAGCGTTAATCGGAATTACTGGGCGTAAAGCGCACGCAGGCGGTCTGTCAAGTCGGATGTGAAATCCCCGGGCTCAACCTGGGAACTGCATTCGAAACTGGCAGGCTAGAGTCTTGTAGAGGGGGGTAGAATTCCAGGTGTAGCGGTGAAATGCGTAGAGATCTGGAGGAATACCGGTGGCGAAGGCGGCCCCCTGGACAAAGACTGACGCTCAGGTGCGAAAGCGTGGGGAGCAAACAGGATTAGATACCCTGGTAGTCCACGCCGTAAACGATGTCGACTTGGAGGTTGTTCCCTTGAGGAGTGGCTTCCGGAGCTAACGCGTTAAGTCGACCGCCTGGGGAGTACGGCCGCAAGGTTAAAACTCAAATGAATTGACGGGGGCCCGCACAAGCGGTGGAGCATGTGGTTTAATTCGATGCAACGCGAAGAACCTTACCTACTCTTGACATCCAGAGAACTTAGCAGAGATGCTTTGGTGCCTTCGGGAACTCTGAGACAGGTGCTGCATGGCTGTCGTCAGCTCGTGTTGTGAAATGTTGGGTTAAGTCCCGCAACGAGCGCAACCCTTATCCTTTGTTGCCAGCGGGTTATGCCGGGAACTCAAAGGAGACTGCCAGTGATAAACTGGAGGAAGGTGGGGATGACGTCAAGTCATCATGGCCCTTACGAGTAGGGCTACACACGTGCTACAATGGCGCATACAAAGAGAAGCGACCTCGCGAGAGCAAGCGGACCTCATAAAGTGCGTCGTAGTCCGGATCGGAGTCTGCAACTCGACTCCGTGAAGTCGGAATCGCTAGTAATCGTAGATCAGAATGCTACGGTGAATACGTTCCCGGGCCTTGTACACACCGCCCGTCACACCATGGGAGTGGGTTGCAAAAGAAGTAGGTAGCTTAACCTTCGGGAGGGCGCTTACCACTTTGTGATTCATGACTGGGGTGAAGTCGTAACAAGGTAACCGTAGGGGAACCTGCGGTTGGATCACCTCCTTACCTGAAGATACCTTCCCGCGTAGTGCTCACACAGATTGTCTGATAGAAAAGTAACGAGCAGAAAAAACCTCTACAGGCTTGTAGCTCAGGTGGTTAGAGCGCACCCCTGATAAGGGTGAGGTCGGTGGTTCAAGTCCACTCAGGCCTACCAAATTTCTTCTCATGCTGCGTTAAAGCGCCGCTCGTATAGTGAACTATACGTCGCGATCCTTTGCCCTGCCTGAAAAGAAATGACCGTTTGTCAAAAAACGGGACTCCTGGTGAGTGGTAGTAGTGGTCTCTGCAGTAACTGTATGGGGCTATAGCTCAGCTGGGAGAGCGCCTGCCTTGCACGCAGGAGGTCAGCGGTTCGATCCCGCTTAGCTCCACCATTACAGTGACTCAAAACAATACTTCAGAGCAGACCGGCAACGGTAGGCTGCGAAGTATTATGCTCTTTAACAATCCGGAACAAGCTGAAAATTGAAACGACACGTCGCGTTCATTCTCCGTAATAAGAATGAATAAACGATGTGTTCGAGTCTCTCAAATGCTTGCAGTCTGCAGCGTTGTAAAACGCCTGTGGGTTGTGAGGTTAAGCGACTAAGCGTACACGGTGGATGCCCTGGCAGTCAGAGGCGATGAAGGACGTGCTAATCTGCGTAAAGCGTCGGTAAGGTGATATGAACCGCTACAGCCGACGATGTCCGAATGGGGAAACCCGGTGCACTCTGTGCATCATCGCAACATGAATACATAGTGTTGCGAGGCGAACCTGGGGAACTGAAACATCTAAGTACCCAGAGGAAAAGAAATCAACCGAGATTCCCCCAGTAGCGGCGAGCGAACGGGGAACAGCCCAGAACCTGAATCAGTTTGTGCATTAGTGGAAGCGTCTGGAAAGTCGCAGGGTACAGGGTGATACTCCCGTACACAAAAATGCACTTGCTGTGAGTTCGAAGAGTAGGGCGGGACACGTGGTATCCTGTCTGAATATGGGGGGACCATCCTCCAAGGCTAAATACTCCTGACTGACCGATAGTGAACCAGTACCGTGAGGGAAAGGCGAAAAGAACCCCGGCGAGGGGAGTGAAACAGAACCTGAAACCGTGTACGTACAAGCAGTGGGAGCCTCTTTTATGGGGTGACTGCGTACCTTTTGTATAATGGGTCAGCGACTTATATTCTGTAGCAAGGTTAACCGTATAGGGGAGCCGCAGGGAAACCGAGTCTTAACTGGGCGTTAAGTTGCAGGGTATAGACCCGAAACCCGGTGATCTAGCCATGGGCAGGTTGAAGGTTGGGTAACACTAACTGGAGGACCGAACCGACTAATGTTGAAAAATTAGCGGATGACTTGTGGCTGGGGGTGAAAGGCCAATCAAACCGGGAGATAGCTGGTTCTCCCCGAAAGCTATTTAGGTAGCGCCTCGTGAACTCATCTTCGGGGGTAGAGCACTGTTTCGGCTAGGGGGCCATCCCGGCTTACCAACCCGATGCAAACTGCGAATACCGAAGAATGTTATCACGGGAGACACACGGCGGGTGCTAACGTCCGTCGTGAAGAGGGAAACAACCCAGACCGCCAGCTAAGGTCCCAAAGTCATGGTTAAGTGGGAAACGATGTGGGAAGGCACAGACAGCCAGGATGTTGGCTTAGAAGCAGCCATCATTTAAAGAAAGCGTAATAGCTCACTGGTCGAGTCGGCCTGCGCGGAAGATGTAACGGGGCTAAACCATGCACCGAAGCTGCGGCAGCGACACTATGTGTTGTTGGGTAGGGGAGCGTTCTGTAAGCCGTTGAAGGTGTGCTGTGAGGCATGCTGGAGGTATCAGAAGTGCGAATGCTGACATAAGTAACGATAAAGCGGGTGAAAAGCCCGCTCGCCGGAAGACCAAGGGTTCCTGTTCAACGTTAATCGGAGCAGGGTGAGTCGACCCCTAAGGCGAGGCTGAAAAGCGTAGTCGATGGGAAGCAGGTTAATATTCCTGCACTTGGTGTTACTGCGAAGGGGGGACGGAGAAGGCTAGGTTATCCGGGCGACGGTTGTCCCGGTTTAAGCATGTAGGCGGAGAGTTTAGGTAAATCCGGACTCTTGTTAACGCTGAGGTGTGATGACGAGTCACTACGGTGATGAAGTAACTGATGCCCTGCTTCCAGGAAAAGCCTCTAAGCTCCAGGTAACACGAAATCGTACCCCAAACCGACACAGGTGGTCAGGTAGAGAATACCAAGGCGCTTGAGAGAACTCGGGTGAAGGAACTAGGCAAAATGGTGCCGTAACTTCGGGAGAAGGCACGCTGGCGCGTAGGTGAAGGGACTTGCTCCCCGAGCTGAAGCCAGTCGAAGATACCAGCTGGCTGCAACTGTTTATTAAAAACACAGCACTGTGCAAACACGAAAGTGGACGTATACGGTGTGACGCCTGCCCGGTGCCGGAAGGTTAATTGATGGGGTTATCCGCAAGGAGAAGCTCTTGATCGAAGCCCCGGTAAACGGCGGCCGTAACTATAACGGTCCTAAGGTAGCGAAATTCCTTGTCGGGTAAGTTCCGACCTGCACGAATGGCGTAATGATGGCCAGGCTGTCTCCACCCGAGACTCAGTGAAATTGAAATCGCTGTGAAGATGCAGTGTACCCGCGGCAAGACGGAAAGACCCCGTGAACCTTTACTATAGCTTGACACTGAACATTGAGCCTTGATGTGTAGGATAGGTGGGAGGCTTTGAAGCGTGGACGCCAGTCTGCGTGGAGCCAACCTTGAAATACCACCCTTTAATGTTTGATGTTCTAACGTAGGCCCGTGATCCGGGCTGCGGACAGTGTCTGGTGGGTAGTTTGACTGGGGCGGTCTCCTCCTAAAGAGTAACGGAGGAGCACGAAGGTTGGCTAATCCTGGTCGGACATCAGGAGGTTAGTGCAATGGCATAAGCCAGCTTGACTGCGAGAGTGACGGCTCGAGCAGGTGCGAAAGCAGGTCATAGTGATCCGGTGGTTCTGAATGGAAGGGCCATCGCTCAACGGATAAAAGGTACTCCGGGGATAACAGGCTGATACCGCCCAAGAGTTCATATCGACGGCGGTGTTTGGCACCTCGATGTCGGCTCATCACATCCTGGGGCTGAAGTAGGTCCCAAGGGTACGGCTGTTCGCCGTTTAAAGTGGTACGCGAGCTGGGTTTAGAACGTCGTGAGACAGTTCGGTCCCTATCTGCCGTGGGCGCTGGAGAATTGAGGGGGGTTGCTCCTAGTACGAGAGGACCGGAGTGAACGCACCACTGGTGTTCGGGTTGTCATGCCAATGGCATTGCCCGGTAGCTAAGTGCGGAAAAGATAAGTGCTGAAAGCATCTAAGCACGAAACTTGCCCCGAGATGAGTTCTCCCTGACTCCTTGAGAGTCCTGAAGGGACGTTGAAGACTACGACGTTGATAGGCCGGATGTGTAAGTGCAGCGATGCATTGAGCTAACCGGTACTAATGACCCGTGAGGCTTAACCTTACAACGCCAGAGGCGTTTTTGAGAAGACGCAGTAGATTTTCAGCTTGTTCAGAGATTGGTTCGCGTGGTTACGGAAGTAACGGCGCGGATGAAACAGAATTTGCCTGGCGGCTTTAGCGCGGTGGTCCCACCTGACCCCATGCCGAACTCAGAAGTGAAACGCCGTAGCGCCGATGGTAGTGTGGGGTCTCCCCATGCGAGAGTAGGGAACTGCCAGGCATCAATTAAGTGAAGAAGCCCTGAACAGTAGTTCAGGGTTTTTTTACGTCTGAAGTCAGGGGTTATGACGCCTGAAATTCAGCCAGCCCGGCAAAAATCTCCCCCATTACCGACTCGTTTTCAGCCAGTTTTCGACAAAGTCAACCACGTTAACCGTCTGATTAATATCAATAAACGGAAGATTAACCGCGACTTTCACATCGCTGGTCTGAACGATGATGAATTCATCCAGTAAATCCAAAAGTTCACCTGTGACACCCCGCCTCCGCAGCGCGATTCTGATTACAGGTTCACCTCACAATCCTTCAGCCAATGTTGAAAAAATCAGCAGTAATTTCACTCTAAAATCCCTTTTTAATCACATTTTCCAACCTCAGACCTGAATCAATTCACGAAACAGACCATTACATGCTTTACTCAATCCTTTGGCATTAATTTATCGCAAGGAAACGAGGTAAGACATGACCAACTCACAACAACAAAAAGTGGCACTATCCGAATCAACGATAGACAGTAAACAGCGCATCTGGGCGATAGTAGGTGCCTCATCGGGCAACCTGGTCGAATGGTTCGACTTTTATGTTTACTCCTTTTTCTCACTCTATTTCGCTCATGTGTTTTTCCCGACAGGCGACACCACTACTCAGTTACTTCAAACCGCAGGCGTTTTTGCCGCTGGATTTCTGATGCGTCCCATCGGCGGCTGGCTGTTTGGCTATATCGCTGACCGCCATGGACGAAAAAACTCAATGCTGATTTCCGTCTGCATGATGTGTCTGGGATCGTTGGTGATCGCTTGCTTGCCGGGTTACGGTGAAATTGGTGTTGCGGCACCGATTATCCTGCTGCTGGCGCGTATGTTTCAGGGGTTATCGGTGGGAGGAGAGTACGGGACCAGCGCCACTTACATGAGTGAAGTCGCCTTAGAGGGCCGCAAAGGTTTTTATGCTTCATTCCAGTACGTGACACTGATTGGCGGGCAGCTATTAGCGGTTCTCACCGTAGTGGTACTGCAACAGCTCCTCAGTGACGAAGAATTGCGCAGTTGGGGCTGGCGGGTTCCCTTCTTCCTCGGTGCCGTGTTGGCAGTCGTGGCACTGTGGCTGCGTCGCTCACTGAATGAAACCTCTGAGAAAAAGAACCGGGAACATAAGGATGCGGGCAGCGTTATGGGTTTACTGCGTAATCATTCACGCGCATTCCTGATGGTATTGGGATTTACTGCCGGTGGTTCACTGAGTTTTTATACCTTCACCACGTATATGCAGAAGTATCTGGTCAATACGGCGGGGATGGATGCACGCAGCGCCAGCGGATTGATGACAGCCGCATTATTCGTGTTCATGCTGATTCAGCCGATCGTGGGGGCGCTTTCAGACAAGATCGGTCGTCGATCCTCGATGATGATCTTCGGCGCGGGTGCAGCGATCTGTACCGTACCGATCCTGATGATGCTGCAAAATGTGCAAAGCGGTTGGGCCGCATTTGCACTGATCATGCTGGCGCTGATTATCACCAGCTTCTATACCGCCATCAGTGGCATTCTGAAAGCGGAAATGTTCCCACCGGAAGTCCGCGCGCTGGGTGTTGGCTTATCTTATGCGGTGGCTAATGCGATCTTTGGTGGCTCGGCAGAATATGTCGCTTTGCTGCTGAAGAAAGAGGGAATTGAAACCAGCTTCTTCTGGTATGTATCCGCAATGGGAGCTTTAGCATTCCTTATTTCGCTTATGCTGCATCGCAAAGGAAAGGGCATTGCGCTGTGATTACTGGCTCAAATTCCACAATGCAACGCCAGTCGCGGCTCCAGCCACATCATAGCTAAGATCTTTCCAGCTCCAGCCGCTCCCCGAAGAGCGGCTGTCATACAACTCTTTTCCCACGCCAAAACTCAGCGAGAACAAAAAACCAAAACGTAGGTTTTGCCCACGGCCCTGATGTTGATGTTGGGATATTTCGCTGCCAGCAGCGGCAAGTGCGGCAGAAGAGAAGAAGTGTTCGGCTTTGTCCTTACCGGTCCAGTTATCCTGCGCAACATGCGCACATCCACTACAGAGTAAAGTCATGCAGAGGATGAGCGCACGCATTGGCTACAGTAAACGGCTGATCAAGCGATCAATACGGATACGGCGCAGACGGCGAATTAGCTTACGGACTTTTGCTGGGTAATCAGAAATGCTTTCTAATTCGCGGAAGTGTTGAACCGTCGTGGTATGTTCGCGAATCAGCGCTAACTCTTTCTCGCGCTGCTCGGCCAGCTCATTCTTAGGATCGTGGATCAGCACCGCATTTTCCAAATCCAATCGCCATGCGCGTGGATTAAGGTTATTGCCGGTAATCATCATCCACTCGTCATCAACCCAGATACCTTTCAGGTGATAACTGTTTTCGCCATCCTTCCACAGACGCACGGTCAACTGCCCATTGTTGACGTAATACTGCAAGCGGCTCAGGAAGCGTCGCAGGTTGATCTCATACAAATAGGGCAGTGCGCCAATAATCTTAAACGGCTGCTCAGGTGGGATATAGAAATCGTTGGCGGTTTTATCGCCCACGATAATCTCCACTTCTTTCCCCTGACGCAGCAGATGGATTAGATTACGCACCAGGATCGCAGGCAGGTTGAAATAAGGCGTACAGAGCGTAAGTTTACGCTCGGCGCAAGGCATCAAATGGAAGATGGTTTTGTTAAGCAGGCTGCGCTTGCCAAGGCCCACCAGCGGCGTGACCGCCAGTGACTCATTATCGGTATTACCCGCGAACTGATAGTTAAAACTGCGCAAATCCTGACGGAACTGGCGCGTCTCGTTTTTGATCTCAGGGCTGGAAGGGCGCTCGCTTTGGTCGAGGCGATTAACCGCATCTGACTGCTTAAGATTTTCGCAAATCCACGCGTACATGGTGTCAGCCAGGTGTGGATTACGGATCAACTGGTAACGATCGTAGCGATATCTTTCATGCTGATGCAGATAAACATCATTCAGGCTGGCACCGCTGTACAGCAAGGTGTCATCAATGATGAAGCCTTTAAGATGCAGCACGCCAAGCGCTTCCCGGGTATTAACGGGAATTCCGTATACCGGAATGGCAATGTCCGGATGCTGTGCCGCCATCTCGCAATACCAATCAGCGTTGGTCAGCCCACGAGCAGCGCCAATTCGACCACGCTGCGCGCGATGCCAATCCACCAGAATACTGACATCCAGCTCTGGCCGCACCTGACGCGCTGCATATAGGGCCTGCATGATGGCTCGCCCGCCGTCATCGTTCTCAAGATAGAGCGCGGGTATGCAGATGCGTTTCTCAGCAGCCGCAATTTTCGTCAGCAGGGTTTCACGGAACTCGGCAGGCGAGTATAGCGTGGTCACATCCGACACGGATTGTGACAGTTTAGGCAGCTGTGCGAGGTGTTGTTGGTGTTTATTGCGTTTAAATTTAGACAACATCACAGTGCACTTCTTCTCTGTTCATTGCATGGCCTTTTGCCATCAAATCATGATCCTAACGGTAAATAATAACACCAACCGGCCTGATAAGGAGGATTTTTACCTTTCTGTACAGGATATCATCACCCCTCACCGAGCGATAAATTCAGACTGACAATGCCATCATCCAATTGAATATTCACACGAAAATTCAGTTTTCGAGCCAGTGTAATCATGCCCGTGTTGTGTGGCATGGTGATACCGTTCAATTGTTGCAGACCATGATCGCGCGTATAGCGGATCATCTTTTCCAGCAAACGTCTGCCCATCCCAAGTCCTTTCAGATCAGAACGTACCAGCACCGAAAATTCCGCATCAATATTATCAGCATCTGAAATCGCACGCGTGACACCAATAATCTCGTCTTTACCCTCATGCTGCCGCACGGCAACAATCGCCATTTCACGGTCATAATCAATTTGGGTCATGTTGGCGAGATCTTCATGGGTAAACTCATTGATTTCGCTGAAATAACGGTAATAGAGGTCTTCCTTCGTTACCTGAGCGATAAACGCGCGCAACTGTGGTTCATCTTCGGGCAAAATTGGGCGGAACAGGCAATACTGACCATCTTTCAGTTGTACCCGCTCTTCAAGGTGGTGCGGGTAAGGGCGAATCGCCAGGCGCGCTTCGTTATCACCAGTAAATGGTGCAAGTTGCAGTGTGACATCCAGCAAGGTGAACTTGTTAGCTGATGCCAGCAACGGGTGAATATCAAGCCGCTGAATCTCCGGGCAATCCACCACCAGGTTTGAAACCTGCACCAACAGTTGACTCAGGCCGGCAATATCGAGTGGACGCAACGCGCTGCGGCTGCGAACTTTACCGCTCTTCATCGCCTGAATCACCAGATAGCGTGCCAGCGTCATGTTGAGCGGCGGCAGTGCGACAGCCGCCTGTTTGTCAGCCTGCCACTCTACGCCGCCTTCACCCAACATAATGATCGGACCAAACAGCGGATCTTGTTCCACCACCACGCGTAATTCCTGCGCACCTGCGCGATTCGCCATGCTTTGTACCAGCAATCCATCAATTCGGGCTTGCGGATGGGTGTGGCGCACGCGATCAAATATCGCTTCAGCAGCTTGCTCAACCTCCTCTCGACTGCGCAGATACAGCATCACGCCTTGAACTTCAGATTTGTGTGGAATATCCGGCGATCGCAGCTTGAGCGCCACCGGATAGCCAATCTGATCGGCGATAGTGGCGGCCTCACGACTGTCACCTGCAATCCAGGTGGGCAGCGTAGACAAACCATATGCTTGCAACACCGGCTGCACTTCGTGGGTATCCAGCGTGTTGATCCCCTGATCCAGCGCTTGTTGAATCAGCTGGTGCGCCTGCGCGCTATTTTGCGTCAGACCAATGGGCAAGGCGGGGGTTTCACGCAGTTGCTTCTGGTTACGGCGATATTCGACCTGGTGCATAAACGCGGTCACAGTGCCTTCCGGTGTACGCCAGGTGGGGATTCCAGCTTGAGTGAAAGCGCGACGCGCTACTTGTGAGGAGTATTCACCGCACCAGTTTGTTAATAGCGTCACCTGTTTTCCGCGAGGGTGTTTCGCCACCGCCGCAATAATTTGCTCAGCCGTTTCGCTGGCAGGAGATACGGCGCTGGGAGCATGGATGATCATTAAGGCATCCAGTTCATGGCTATTCAGCAGCTGCTCAATGCAGGCAACGTAGCGAGACGGGGTGGCGTCATCCTTTAAATCCAGCGGATTACCGCGCCCGACGCCCTCTGGCAATAACGCAGCGAGCGCCATTAACGTCTCATCACTGAGCGTGGCCAGCTTGCCGTTGCGGGCATACAGCTCATCCAGCGCCAATGCGGCCGGAGCGGCGCCGTTGCTGATGATCATCAAACGGTCCCCGCGCAGGGGGCGCATATGGCTCAGCGATTCCACCGCTGAAAACAGCTCATGAGTATCCTGCACGCGCAGCAACCCCGCGCGTTGGATCGCGGCATCCCATGCCGCATCCAGCCCGCTGAGTGTACCGATCATCGCCTGTGCCTGATGGCTGCGACCGCTTTTGATTACCAGAATCGGTTTATTGCGTGAGGCGCTACGTGAGGCCGAAACAAAGCGGCGTGCATCGCTGAGGTGTTCCAGATAGAGCAGGATGGCGCTGGTTTTGCCGTCGCGCGCCAGGAAATCCAGCAGGTCATCGACATCAATATCCAGGCTATCGCCCAATGCGATAAACCAGGAGAAGCCGAGATTGCGTTGTTGTGCCCAATCGAGAATGGTATTGGAAACGGCCGCGGATTGAGAAATAAAGGCAATGCGCCCTTTGGCGATAGGCACCGGCGAGAAACTGGCGTTCAATCCTTGCCAGGGTGCCAGCAATCCCAAACTGTTCGGGCCGAGCAGGCGAATTTGCCACTGGCTGGCACAGGCCTTCAACTCTTCCAACTGACTGGCTGGCGCGGAAAGAATGATGCAGGCTTTGCAGCCTTTTTCACCCAGCTGTTGCAGCAGATCCAAATTTCGTTTGGCGTGAGTACAAATAATGGCGAGATCGGGCGCGAAGGGCAGGCTGGCAATATCTGGCCAGGCGAGTACGCCGCTCACGGCTTTATACTTCGGCGTCACCGGCAGCACGGGACCATTAAACCCGCCAGCCAGCAAATTACGCATCATAAAGTAGCCGGCGCGCCCTGGTGTAACGGACGCGCCAATTACCGCAATTGATTTAGGTCGTAACAGTGCTTCCAGTCCGCGTTGGCTCATCATCCACTCCCGACATCAAGATTGGCATGATTGTAAACGCTTTTTACTCTGCTTGCCGATTCGCCGATCGCAGGGTTTAGATTTCGCTATCTGTTATGGCTTCGCGGTAATGCACAGGATGATGCGGTTTCCCTGCCAGATAAGCGTGGCGGAAATGCTCAAAATGCTGCTGCAGCGCACTGGCTGCCTCGACATCGCCAGCCTGCTCCAGCAGCGCGGCGGCCACTTCGGCGGTACAGTGCTGACCCTCGCCATGCGCTTCACGCAGCGTGTAGCGTGACGGCGTCGAGACATTAAGTGACATCACCGGGAAAGCATCCAGCCAGGGACTTTTGCGAAACATCTTGCGCGCTTCGGTCCAGGTTCCATCCAGCATAATAAACAGCGGCGGTTTTCCGGTGAGCGGTGGCGTGGTGAGCACTTCACGGCCCGCATCGGCGTACGAACCCGGGAACACCACCAGTGGCTGATAGTCGGCAGTTTTCACTGCGGCCAGCATCGCTTCATCAGGTTCAGTGCGTGACCAGCCAAACGCCAGCGTATCAGGCAGGATATCGGCGATCAGTCGTCCAGTGTTGCTGGGTTTCATCGGTTCGGTATCGAACATCACCAGGCAAAAACGGCTGCGTGCTTGCTGCGGTTGCAAGGTCGCGCACAGGCAGTTTTTTTGCGGCAGAAGACAACGCTGGCAGCGCACGACTCGGTTACCGCGGGCAAGAAACGGACGCGTGGCGCGCGCTAAACGTTGCGCACGTAAGCGCAGGACGGCATTTTCAGACATAGAATCGCAGGCAGGAAAAAACGCCATTTTAATGTAAGGCAAACCACAAGGCCAGCACGCGGCTGGCCTTAATGACTACAGTGATTCGTCGAGCCACTCATTGAAGGGCGCTTTAGGCATTGCGCCATTGAGCATGTCGACCATCTCGCCGTTTTTAAACAGCATAATGGTAGGAATACTGCGAATGCGGAAGCGAGAACTGAGTGCTGGTTCGGCCTCAGTATTCACCTTCACAAAGCGCACTTTCCCGCGACGCTCATCGGCAACGTCTTTAAACACCGGCGCGAAGTTGACGCACGGACCACACCAGGGCGCCCAGAAGTCGATGACCACGGGTAAATCGTCCTGCAAATATTTATCCAGGGTGGCAGCAGTGGCATTCACCACTTCACCGTTAAATAACTCGTCGCCGCAGCGGCCACACTTGGCGCCATCGGCGATACGCGCTTCTGGAACGCGGTTGGTTGCCTGACAGGAGGCACATACAGTATTCATCGTCACCTCTAACCGGACCTGTAAATATGATGATTGCCGAACATTATGAAAAGGTTGAGTGCTATGCTCAATCTGGATTGCCCAATAGGTTCAATAGTTGATAGCTAAGCACCTACACATCAGGTAATCTTCGCGCTCTCAATGCAGGAGGAACAAATGAACGACGAATTTAAAGGCAAAAGCGGCAAGGTAAAAGTGATGTATGTACGTGATGAGGATGGCGGTCAGAAGCCAAATCCCCGTACCGGCAAAGGCGGCCGTCCTGCTGCGCGCCAGGAAGATAATCGTCGTTCTGGTCCTCGCAGTGCACGTAATGAAGAAGGTGGCCGTAGCGGTGGCGCACGTGGTGACGGTGCGGGTCGTGGTACCCCGGCACGTGATGCACGCAATGCAGATCGCGGTCGCAGCTTTGGTGGTCGAGACAATCGTGCTGATGACAACCGCAGCTTCGGTGATTCTCCATGGCGCACCGTTTCTCGTCCGCCAGTGGCTGATGACAGCCAGGTTGATGATGAGGCAAGCAACAAGCCGGTGATCGACCCGGAACAAATTCGCCGTCAGCGTCAGGAAGAGACGCGCGTTTACGGTGAAAATGCCTGCCAGGCGCTGTTCGCCAGCCGTCCGGAAAGCATCGTGCGCGCCTGGTTTGTCCAGAGCGTCACGCCACGCTTCCGCGAAACCCTGCGTTGGTTAGCGGCAAACCGTAAAGCCTACCACGTGGTGGAGGATGCCGAGCTGACCAAAGCGTCAGGCACCGAACACCATGGCGGCGTGTGCTTCATTATTAAGAAGCGCATGGGCATGGAAGTGTCCGAGTGGCTGAAAAAAGCCGATACCAAAGATTGCGTGCTGGCACTGGAAGATGTGAGCAACCCGCACAACCTCGGCGGCATCATGCGTAGCTGCGCACACTTCGGTGTGAAAGGTTTGCTGGTGAATGATGCTTCACTGCTGGAGTCGGGCGCGGCAGTGCGTACCGCAGAAGGCGGCGCAGAGCACGTGCAGGCGATCAGTGGTGAAAGCTTTGCCAGCGGTCTTGAAGCCTTCCGCAAAGCGGGTTACACCATCGTGACCACCTCCAGCCATGAAGGCACGCCGCTGGCGAAAGCCGAGTTGCCAGCCAAAATGGTCCTGGTACTGGGACAAGAGCGTGAAGGTCTGTCCGACAGCGCCTTCCAGCAGGGCGATATCAGCCTGTCGATTGGTGGTACTGGCAATGTTGAGAGTCTTAACGTCTCCGTTGCAACCGGCATTTTGCTCGCCGAATGGTGGCGTCAGAACGCATAAATGAAAACGGGCCGAAAGGCCCGTTTTTGTATCTACTGTTTAGTGCGCGCCACCGCCGCCACCGCCCGCACCAAATGGTGGACGAGCAAACCACACCAAGACCAGCAGGATTAAAAACACCCCCGCCGATGCCCAGAAGATCTCGTTCGCCGAGATAATCAGGCCCTGATTAGTAATTTGCTGCGCGATATAAGCGGATGCCTGCTGCTGCGTCATGCCCATGCTTTGCAGTTGATCATACATCTGCTGCGAATTGGAATTGAACGGGTTCACCGATTCAGACAAATAACTGTGGTGCATCGATTCGCGGTCAGTCCACATGGTGGTGGTGATCGAGGTCCCGATAGAACCCGCCAGCGTACGCACAAAGTTCGACAAGCTTGATGCCGCCGCCATACGCTCAGGCGGTAAACCCGACAGCGTAATGGTGGTCAGTGGCATAAAGAAGCAGGCCACGGCAAAGCCCTGGATAAACTGCGGCCACGCCGATGCGCCAAAATCCATCCCCGGCTCAAACGTGTAGGCGCGCCAGTAGAAGCACACCGCATACATGATAAAGCTGAAGGTCACCAACCGCCGCATATCCAGCTTGTGGGCGAAGCGGCCAATGATTGGCGACAGGATCACCGGAATAATCCCCACCGGCGCGGATGCCAATCCGGCCCAGGTGGCAGTGTAGCCGTATACCTCCTGCAATAGCTGCGGCAGCAAAACAATGGAGCCGAAGTAGAGCATGTAGGCCAGGCTTATTGATAAACAACCTATGGTGAAGTTGCGCTTTTTAAATAGCGACAGATCGACGATAGGGTGATCGTCGGTCAACTCCCACACCAGTAGCACCACCAGGGCCGTCACCGCCACCACAGTGAGAACGATAATCTCTGTAGAGCTGAACCAATCCAGCTCCTTACCCCGATCCAGCATCACCTGCAGTGAACCAATGCCCACCACCAGTAACACTAAGCCCACCATATCAATCGGGCGGATTTCCGTTTTGGTTTCACGTCCCCGGAGGGTCTGCAAGGTCAGGGCTACAACCACAACCCCAATCGGCACGTTGATAAAGAAGATCCAACCCCAGTGATAGTTATCACTGATCCAGCCACCCAGAATCGGACCGCAGATCGGTGCCACGATCACCGTCATCGCCCACAGCGAGAGCGCCACGCTGCGCTTCGCCGGAGGATAGTTGTTGAGCAGTAAACTCTGTGACAGCGGAATCAGCGGACCGGCCACCACACCTTGAATGATGCGGAAGAAGATCAGCATCTCAAGGCTTTCTGACATGCCGCAGGCCCATGAGGCCAGCACGAACAGAATGGTCGACCAGGTAAAGAGCTTCACTTCCCCGATGCGTTTGGCTAACCAACCGGTAATCGGGATCGAGATGGCGTTTGCCACCCCGAAAGAGGTGATCACCCAGGTGCCCTGCGAATTCGAGGCACCGAGGTTACCGGCGATCGTCGGGATCGCCACGTTAGCAATGGTGGAGTCGAGTACCTGCATAAACGTCGCCAGTGATAAGGCGATGGTCATCAGGACTAACGGCGCACCCTCAAGCGGTTTTTGTGCCATGACAGCCTCCCGCGGAATTAGTCGGCGTTGGCACGAACGATGTCAGTAATCAGCTTGTTAACCGGCGCGAGGTCGATTGCCAATGCGTTACTTTCATAAGCCGCTTGTGGGCGTACGCTACTGGCCAGCGTGGCACCGTCTTTGTTCTGGGTATCCACTTTCACTAACGTGGAGAGACCAATACGCAGCGGATGTTCGGCCACTTGTTTTGGATCCAGTTCAATACGTACCGGTAAACGCTGAACCACTTTGATCCAGTTACCGGTGGCATTCTGCGCCGGCAGCAGAGAGAAGGCGCTGCCGGTACCCATATCCAGACCCACCACTTTGCCGTGATACTCCACGTCAGCACCGTAAATATCGCTGATCACGGTGGCAGACTGGCCAATGCGCACGCCGGAAAGCTGAGTTTCTTTGAAGTTGGCGTCAATCCACAGGTTTGTCGCCGGAACAACGGCCAGCAGCGGCGTGGTGGTGGCGATTTGCGAACCCACTTGCACATTGCGGCGCGACACATATCCGTCCATTGGGCTACGGATATCGGTGCGCTGCAGTGCCAGCCAGGCATCACGCAGTTCAGCTGCACTCTGTTTGACGGCCGGTTGTTCTTCCAGGTCGGTCTTCAGGATCATCGCCTGATTCGCGTTGTACTGTTGCACCGCGACATCCAACTGCGCTTTCGCTGTCGCAACCGCATCACGCGAGTGCTGCAGCTCTTCACGACCAATCAGATTTGAGGCACCCAGCGGCTCACGACGTTTCAGGTCAGCTTCAGCCTGATCCAGCGCGGTTTGCTGCAGCTTGATGGTGGCCTGATACTGCTTGCCATTGATCATCAGCTGATGGGTTTGACGCACGCTGGTGGCCAGCGCAGTCTGTGCTTTTTCAAACGCCTGCTCTGCATCGGTTTTGTCCAGCGACACCAGAATGTCGCCTTTTTTCACGAAGTCAGTGTCATCGAACCACACTTTATTCACGCTGCCGGAAACCTGTGCCATCACCTGCACCTGGTTACCTGCCACATACGCATCATCGGTTTCCTGGAAATGGCGCAGCACCAAATACCAGTAAGCCAGATACGCCACGCCAATCAGTACAAACACGATAGCCAGCAGGATCAGCACACCTTTGCGCTTCTTCTTTTTATTCGCTGGCTGTTGCGGGCTTTGGGCTTCCGCTGTCGCACTCATGTTGTTCTCCACGTTTTCCATTTGGTCGGGATGTGTCGGTCCATCAACACGGATGCCCGAGTCGAAAAAGCCAGCGCTTTAGACGCTGGCCGGATAAAAGGGAATTAAAATAGCGATTTCGGAAGGTGATTGTGTCGCACTTCTTGCTATTAACGCGACAGGGAAGAGATAACCTGATCTTCGTCCATTTTATCGAGGCGGTTAAGCAGCTTGCGCGTGATGGCTTCCAGCTGATCCTGCTCAGAGGTAGAGAGCGAAGACCACAGGTACTGCAGGCTCTGATGCTGTGGTGGTAACAGAAGACGTAAGAATTCATTACCTTTTTCAGTCAGATGCAGATGCAGGCAGCGACGGTCGTTCTCACTCTCACGGCGCTCGATCCAACCACGTTTTTCCAGCTCATCGGCAATACGCGTTGCATTAGTGCGTGAAGAACCCAGCGCAGAACTCAGTTCTGATGGCTGGATACTCTGGTTTTCCTGCGCATCAAGTGTGATCAGCGCCATGAATAAGGTCTCGTTAATTCCCTGCGCCTTCAACATCTTGTTGCGGTTATCCAGCAGTTTTCCCTGCATATGCATGCACAGACGAGTCAGGATGATTTCCTGCAACGGAAAATCTTTATGGCGGTTAGCACGGATGTTCAGCATCTGTTCAATGGGAGTAAACGAACTTTCCATTTTAAAAAAAACCTCTTAGTTGCAACTGGTATAGTAAGGATGGTGACAGATTAAGCGTAGTCATATTTTCCGCCAGTGATTGTTCGCACGATCACATTGTCAACATCTGGCGTTCCAGGTCGTTCCGTAACCCTGGGCGCTTCGCCCTGACAACGTGCCATGCAGGATGGTTACATTGTCATCAATTCACATCATGAAATATTTTTAAGAAAAAATAATTTCGCGAGAAAAAATAACTCTGGTGAATAACTGTGCTGCTAACCATAACAAACTCAATCATCAATGAATAGTCTCACTCATGTGATTGGGCTGGTCTTTACGTTTTCTAAACACTTTAACTGAAAGTATTACGCCGCTAAATCAATGGGTTAATTAACTTAAATGTAACATTTCGGCAGGAATACCGTACCCGCTAAAATGATGAATTGCATTCGTTGAGAGGATTTAACCCCAGAAAGAGCTGAGATGAGTCTCGGCGTAGCAGCATTCATAGCGGACGAAAAACGTAGATAATCATTTATGGGTAATAGTAACCCAAAAAATTATTTCAATGGTGTGTTAATTGACAGGACGTACCAGTGCGCTATAACGCACGAAAAGTGTGGGGATTGTAGATAAGAGCGACCAAAAGGCCGCTCTGTAAGGGTAAGGAGATTACTTCGCCGCTGCCTGTGCGTCGGAAATCCACTTATCGAACTCAGCCTGATGGCCTTTGATCCAGCCATCGACGTGACGATTGATGTCAGCTTCAGAAGCCTGACCCGCATGCATCGCCGCATTTTCTGAGTTGATATCGGTGATTGGCAATTTCATCTCAGCAAACAGTTTCGCCGCTGCCGGGTTTTTCTCAGCCCAGGCTTTGTTGGCCACAATATGCATGGTGTTCACTGGGAAACCGTAGTTCTTACCGTTTGGCAATTTGGTATCCACTTTGCTCTGCTCGCCCGGCAGGGAAGAGAACGGCACCTGCAGCCATACCACATCCTTGCCTGGCTTCAACACATCGCTCAGCCAGTAAGGTGTCCAGGTGTAATAAAGGATAGGTTTACCTTGCTTATAACGCGCCAGCGTATCGGCCACCATCGCCGAGTAGTTACCCATATTGGCAGTCACCGTATCAGCCAGGCCATAGGCTTTGTTCTGGTGGTTGATCACGGCTTCACAGCCCCAGCCCGGCGTACAGCCGGTCATGTCGGCTTTGCCGTCACCGTTGCTGTCGAACAGTTTGGCGATTTTAGGATCTTTAAGCTGCTCAATGTTGGTGATGTGATACTGCTCAGCGGTTTTCTTATCGATCAGATAACCCTGGGCAGCGCCGCCAACGTAGGTGCCTTCACGGTAAAACTTGTTGTCGCCACCGGCAGCTTTATACATGTCGTCATGCAGTGGCTTCCAGTTAGCGGCGACAAAGGTGGCATCACCGGCCGCGATGGTGGTGTAAGCCACGTTGTAATCGACTTCACCCGGCTTCTCAACGGTGTAGCCCAGTTTCTCCAGCGCGCGGCTGACAATCAGCGTCTGGAAGGTTTCCTCAGCGATGGTGCTCTGCAGAGGTTTAACGGTAATGCCTTTACCCGGCAGGTCGGCGGCGGACACGTGCGTCGCGGCGAACGTCGTCAGGACGGCGGCGAATAGAGCTGTCTTGCGCATAGTCATTCCTTATTTTACGTGTTGCGTCGGAGACGGACGGCCACGCTGGGCCGTCCATAGAAATCAGGCTTTTTTACTGAAGGGGCGCATCAGCAGGCCAATTGGACCAGTGTTGTACCAGTGACGATTGCCACGGCTGCGGCTATCTCGGGCGACGGATTGCGTCAGACGATCAAGAATAATCGCCAGAATCACGATACCGACACCGCCGACGGTTGCCAGACCCATGTCCAAACGACCGATACCGCGCAACACCATCTGACCCAAACCGCCTACGGCGATCATGGATGCAATTACCACCATCGACAGCGCCAGCATCAGCGTCTGGTTCACACCGGCCATGATGGTCGGCATCGCCAGCGGCAGCTGCACTTTGAACAGCATCTGACGCGGGCTGGCACCAAAGGATTCACTTGCTTCGATCAAATCGGCGGGCACCTGCTTAATGCCAAGAATGGTCAGACGCACCATCGGTGGCAGCGCAAAGATAATGGTCACCACCACGCCCGGCACGTTGCCGATACCAAACAGCATCACAATCGGCACTAAATATACGAAGGCCGGCGTGGTCTGCATCGCATCCAGCAACGGACGAATAATGCGTGCCGCGCGTTCACTGCGCGCCAGCCAAATTCCCAGCGGCAGGCCGATGATGATGCAGAACAGCAGGGCGGTCAGCACCAGCGCCAGTGTCACCATCGCTTGAGACCATGCGCCAATGGCACCAATCGCAATCAGCGAGATGAGTGTCGCAATCCCCATCGCAGGGCTGGCAATCTGCCAGGCAATCAGCGCGAACACCACAATCGCCACTGGAGCAGGCATGCCAAGCAGCATCTGCTGGAATGCACTGAGGATGTAATCCACCGGCACACGAATACCCTGGAACACCGGGCGGAAATGACTGACGACCCAGTCAATGCCTTCGGTTACCCAGCTGTCGAGCGGGATCCAGGTTTTATGGAATGGATCCATGATATTGAAATGCTCAGGTGCAGGAGCAGGCGCGCTGTTGAGCCAGTCACTGCTGCTTGCTGCACTGCTGGCGGCATCATGTCCGCCGCTGGCCGCTGAAGGATCGCCCCAGGCATCAGCGGAACCGCTGCCTGCACTGCTGGCGGCATCATGTCCACCATTGGCGGCAGAAGTAGCACCACTGCTACTGGCGCTGCTGTCTGCGGGTGCGGTGCTGCCGCCCCAGGGATCGCTACTGCTGGCTGCCGCGCTTGAATCTGTCGTCGCGGGTTGCTGGGTGGTCTGGCTGGCGCTATCCCACGGATTGCTGGTTTGTTCACTCATGACTGGGCTCCTTCACGATCTAAAGCGCGCAAAAGCATGCTTTTGGAAATGATACCGACGTATTGATTGTCTTCGCCGACCACTGGCACCGCGCAGGGTGCTTGTGCAACGTGGGAGAGCAAATCGTTCAGTGAGGTATCCGCAGGAACCGCTAACGGCGTCTCAAGCAGGGCGTTATCCAGACCTTCACCTGCAGCCAGTGCCGCTTTTAATGAATCGGTGGAGACCACGCCGACAAACTTCTGTTTTTCCAATACATAGCCATATTCGCGATCCTCATCCTGCAGCAACTTGATGGCGGAACGCGGGCCAAAACCGGGCGCTTTACGAATCAGTGCACCAGCGCTACGACGAGCAATATCTTTGGCGCTAAACACATGGCTAATATCGACACCTCGGAAGAAGGTGCGCACATAATCATTGGCGGGATTATTGAGAATTTCATCCGGCGTGCCGACCTGTACCACTTCACCGCCCTGCATAATGGCAATGCGATCGCCAATACGCATGGCTTCGTCGAGATCGTGGGAAATAAATACGATGGTACGCTGATGTTTCGCCTGCAGTTTGACTAATTCATCCTGCATTTCGGTACGAATCAGTGGATCGAGCGCGGAGAAGGCTTCATCCATCAATAAAATATCCGGATTGATCGCCAATGCGCGGGCTAATCCAACGCGTTGGCGCATACCGCCAGAAAGTTCATCAGGGTAGGAGTGAGCATAATTCTCAAGCCCTACCTGACGTAATGCTTCCAGCGCTTTTTCCTGACGCTCTTGCACATCGACGCCCGCTAATTCCATGCCAAAAGCGGCATTATTCAGCACCGTCATATGCGGCATTAAGGCGAAAGATTGGAATACCATGCTGATCTTATTTCTGCGCACCTGACGCAGTTCAGCATCCGATATTTTAGCAATATCGACACCGTCAATAATCACCTGGCCGCGAGTGGGCTCTATCAGACGATTGAGAAGGCGAACCATGGTGGACTTGCCTGAACCTGACAGCCCCATGATGACGAAGATCTCGCCTTCTTCAATGGCCAGACTGGCATCTTTAACACCGACTGAAAGACCGGTTTTGGCAAGAATACTCTCCTTGCTTTCTCCTTTCTCAATCAGCTTAAAGGCCTTTTCTGGGTGATCCCCAAATACCTTATATAAATTCTTTACTTCAAGTTTAATTGCCATGCAGTAATTAAATTCCCGGTTAAATGTTTGACTATTTCTTGTTGTGGTCTCGATTAAATTTAAGCGCCCTATAACCTAGCATAGTGAGAATATCTGACAACCCTAAATGGGAATATTGACGCGAATGGCATAGCTCAGATCGGCGATAATTCCAGTGCTCACAAGGGATGAGGCTGAATCAATTTTTTCTGAATTTTTTGTGAAATTAACCCGGTTTCACAGTAAATGATCGATGAAACGGGAATAAATTGCGTTTAAGTGGGCGATATATTGGACAAATAGATGGCGCTAAAATGACAAAATAATGAAGTCAAAAAGGTGAAATAACCGGAAAATATTGAGCAGTGATGCGGGGGAATATCAGGGCGTGACGGGAGCGAGCCACAACGCGCTCCCGCGGAGATTTATCAGTTAGAAATTCCAGTCTTCATCTTCGGTTTCCACCGCTTTCCCCATCACATACGAGGAGCCAGAGCCGGAGAAGAAATCGTGGTTTTCATCGGCATTCGGCGACAAAGCAGAAAGAATCGCCGGATTCACCGTGGTGAGTTCTGACGGGAACAGTGCTTCGTAGCCCAGATTCATCAACGCCTTGTTAGCGTTGTAATGCAGGAAGGTTTTCACTTCTTCTGCCCAACCCACGTCGGCATACAAGGCTTCGGTGTACACCACTTCATTTTCATACAGCGCCAGCAGTAGATCGATGGCAAATTGCTGCAACTCTTCGCGGCGCGCATCATCGACTTTTTCGAGTGCTTTCTGGTACTTGTAACCGATGTAATATCCGTGCACCGCTTCATCGCGAATAATCAAACGAATCAGGTCAGCGGTGTTGGTTAATTTGCCACGGCTTGACCAGTACATCGGTAGCCAGAAACCGGAGTAGAACAGGAATGATTCCAGGAATACGCTGGCGATTTTCTTCTTCAGCGGATCTTCGGCGCGATAGTGCTCCAGCACAATCTTCGCCTTGTTCTGCAACGCTTCGTTTTCTTCACTCCAGCGGTATGCCGCATCGACATCGGCGGTGTTGCACAGCGTGGAGAAGATCGAACTGTATGAACGCGCATGCACCGCTTCCATAAAGCTGATGTTCGATAGCACCGCTTCTTCATGTGGCGTGATGGCGTCTTCCATCAGGCCCGGCGCGCCGATGACGTTCTGGATAGTGTCGAGCAGCGTCAAACCGGTAAATACGCGGATGGTCAGCTGCTGTTGCTGGTGGTCCAGCGACTGCCACGCTGGCAGGTCGTTCGACAACGGCACTTTTTCCGGCAGCCAGAAGTTGCTGGTCAGACGGTTCCACACTTCGAGATCTTTGTCGTCCTGGATTCGGTTCCAGTTAATCGCTTGAATTTGTTTAAGTTGCATAGTTTTCATCACAATGAGCAGGAGACACAGCCCTGGACTTCGGTGCCTTGCAGCGCCATCTGGCGCAGACGGATGTAATAGAGTGTTTTGATGCCTTTCTTCCACGCATAAATTTGCGCTTTGTTGATGTCACGTGTGGTGACGTCATCGCGGAAGAACAGCGTCAAAGACAGGCCCTGATCGACGTGCTGCGTGGCTTCGGCGTAGGTATCAATAATCGCTTCCGGACCAATCTGGTACGCATCCTGATAGAGATCCAGATTCTCGTTGGTCATAAAGGGTGCCGGATAGTAAACGCGGCCGGTTTTACCTTCTTTACGGATCTCAATACGCGACACGATCGGATGAATACTCGATGTGGCATGGTTGATGTACGAGATCGAACCGGTTGGCGGCACCGCCTGTAAGTTCTGGTTAAACAAGCCGTGTTTCATCACCGATTCGCGCAATGCCTGCCAGTCTGCCTGCGTCGGCAATGCAATGCCTGCATCGGCAAAAATCTGTGCCACACGCGCGGTGCGCGGCAGCCAGGCGCGATCCACATACTTATCGAAGTAGTGGCCGTTGGCGTACTGAGACTGCTCAAAGCCATCAAAACTCTGTTTGTGTTCTTGAGCCAGCAGGTTCGACGTGCGCACCGCATGATAAGTCACGCAGTAGAAGTAGAGATTAGTGAAATCCAGCGCTTCTTCCGAGCCATAAGCCATGCCTTCACGCGCCAGGTAGCCATGCAGGTTCATCTGACCCAGGCCCACCGCGTGTGAACGGCGATTACCTTCGGCAACCGACGGCACCGAGTTGATCTCACTCATCTCTGAAACCGCCGTCAATGCGCGCACTGCGGTTTCAACGGTTTGCGCCAGATTGCGGGAATCCATGGCATGCGCGATGTTAAGCGAGCCGAGATTACAGGAGATATCCTTACCCACGCGGCGATAGTTGAGATCGTCATAGAATTCGCTGGCGCTGTTAACCTGCAAAATCTCTGAGCACAGGTTGCTCATATTGATGCGACCGGCAATCGGGTTATGACGGTTCACGCTGTCTTCGTACATGATGTACGGATAGCCTGACTCAAACTGAATTTCTGCCAGCGTCTGGAAGAAATCACGCGGCTTGATGTAAGTCTTACGGATACGATCGTCGGCCAGCATCTCTTCATACAACTCGCTGATGCTGATATCACCGAACGCCTTGCCGTAAATGCGCTCAACGTCGTAAGGCGAGAACAGCGCCATATCGCGATTCTCTTTCGCCAGCTGGAAGGTGATATCCGGGATCACCACGCCCAGCGACAGCGTTTTGATACGGATCTTCTCGTCAGCGTTTTCGCGTTTGGTATCGAGGAAGCGGAAAATATCGGGGTGATGCGCATTTAGCCACACCGCGCCCGCGCCCTGGCGTGCACCGAGCTGATTGGCGTAAGAGAACGCATCTTCCAGCATCTTCATTACCGGAATCACGCCAGAAGACTGGTTTTCGATACGCTTAATCGGCGCACCGGATTCACGCAGGTTAGAGAGCAGGAACGCCACGCCGCCGCCGCGTTTTGACAACTGTAGCGCCGAGTTCACCGCACGCCCAATCGATTCCATATTGTCTTCGATGCGCAGCAGGAAGCACGAGACTAACTCGCCGCGCTGCTGCTTACCGCAGTTGAGGAAGGTTGGGGTGGCAGGCTGGAAGCGGCCACTGAGCATTTCTGCCAGCAATTCGCGTGACAGCGATTCATTGCCACGTGCCAGCGTCAGCGCCACCATGCAGGCGCGCTGCTCGAAGGTTTCGAGATAGCGTTTACCGTCGAAGGTTTTCAGCGTGTAGCTGGTGTAGAACTTCCACGCACCGAGGAAGGTGTGAAAACGGAAACCCCAGGCGTCGGCCTCATCGTGCAGCTGGCACAGGAAATTGAAGTCGTACTGATTCAGCACCGTGGCTTCATAGTAGCCTTCCTCCACCAGATAACGCAGGCGGTCGCCAGCAGAGGCAAATTGTACGGTGTTGGGCTGCACGTGCTGCAGGAAGAACTGGCGCGTAGCCTCGTGATCTTTCTCGAACTGAATGCGGCCATCGGCGTCATACAGGTTCAGCATCGCGTTGAGCGCGTGATAATCCAGCTGCGTGCTGTTCAGGGTGTCTGTCGTTGCCAAAATTGGGTTACTCCCGCTTTTACATTAGCGATATCGTCGGGGGTTCCCATCAGCTCAAAGCGGTAGAGATAAGGAACCTGACATTTCTGCGCAATGATGTCGCCTGCCAGGCAATAGCCTTCACCAAAGTTGCGGTTACCGGCAGCAATCACCCCGCGGATACCGCGTCGGTTAGCGTCATCATTGAGGAATTGAATCACTTGTCTGGGGACTGCCCCTCGCGCACTGCCGCCGCCGTAGCTCGGCACCACAAGAATAAAGGGCTGATCAATATTGAGGCGCTGCTTGCCATCAATCGGTATGCGGCAAGCAGGCAGTCCCAGACGAGTGATAAATCGGTGCGTGTTTTCCGACTGGCTAGAGAAGTACACCAGTGGGAACATCGCTTATCCCCCGACAGCAGCGAGCTGGCGCAAGCTGGCAATTTTGTCAGGGCGGAAGCCGCTCCAGTGGTCATCATGCGTCATGACAACAGGCACCTGGCGATAACCGAGGGATTTGAGGTTATCAATGGCTTCTGGTTGGGTATCGAGGTTGATCAGCTGATAGTCGATACCTTTACGGTCCATGGCATTCTTCGTCGCGTTGCACTGGACACAATTGTTTTTAGTGTAAATAATAATGCGCATGATTCGTATTTCCCTTTGATTGCGGTCTGGATGCGAGATACGAAGCAAAATCCTGTTTGCAGCGAACTTCGTCCTTGACGACATCTGGTAGCGAGTTGATGGGTTGAATACTAGATGTAGTGCTCGTGACGGTCAAGCCCACCAGATATAGGGATTTTGTATTTTAATCTTCGGATAATCGCTAACACCAGAAATCATGCGCCTTCCAGGCCCGAAAATTTTTTTGTAAAGGCGAGGGAGGTAAAATTTAGGTCAAATTTTGTACGCTTTCATTTGCGGCAGGCACAAAAAAGCCCCGCAATCGCGAGGCTCTCTTTAAACGCTAATGACGGTTAACGGCGCGACATCAACAGCGCACCTAGCACCAGACCCACAGCTGCACCGACACCTACGCCATGCCAGGGTTTATCATGCACATAGGCATCGACCTGATGACTGGCGTCACGCGCTGCCTGAGAAACACGGCTGTTGCCGCTGTTCAGTTTTGCGCGGGTCTGCTTCAGCAGCGACTGTGCTTTACTGCGTGCGCTATCCACTTCATCTTTGGCTTCGCTGCCATAAGATTTAAGTAATGCTTCGAGCGAATCTGCCAGCTCATTCACATCCTGATTAATATCAATGTCATCGTTTTTGCTTACTCGATTAAACATTTTTTCGCTCCCTTTGATTTAACAAGTAATACTTAGTGTAGACGAAACGTGACTAAACGCAGGCGTATGCCAGGCTTTAGGGAAATTCCGAATGTCCTGCATGTCGGGCTGTTGTAAGGTTGCGGGGCTGTGAGAAGAGAGGAGCAAGCATGTATTTACGTCCGGATGAGGTAGCGCGCGTACTGGAAAAAGCAGGGTTCGAAATGGACACCCTGACGCCGAAAATCTACGGTTATCGTCGTGGTGAAAGTTATGTCTACGTCAATCGCGAAGCGCGCATGGGCCGCACCGCATTGATCATTCACCCTACGCTGAAAGAGAAAAGTCAGCACTTTGCCGATCCCGCCTCAGAAATGAAAACCTGCGATCACTACACGCAGTTCCCGCTTTATCTGATGGGTGAATCCCAGGAACACTACGGTATTCCTCACGGTTTTAGCTCGCGTATTGCGCTTGAGCGCTATCTACAAGGCGTATTTGGCGCCTGATGTGGTGCCCCGTTAGCGCGGGGCCGCACACCCTCGTTTAAAAACCCTTACCCTTTGCCACGTTGCAAATTGACACGCTGGCGCGTATAACCCTGTGTCCATATAGATGTTCAGACGTCCATACGGATAAAAACCATGCAACAGCAGGAAACACCCTCGCAGGAAAACTTCAAGCGCACCATGAAAGTGCGGCATCTTGTGATGCTGTCATTGGGCGGTGTGATCGGCACCGGACTGTTCTTCAATACCGGCTATATCATCTCGACAACGGGTGCGGCGGGCACGCTGCTGGCTTACCTGATTGGTGCGTTGGTGGTGTGGCTGGTGATGGTGTGCCTTGGCGAACTGGCCGTGGCGATGCCGGAAACCGGTGCCTTCCATGTCTATGCTGCGCGTTATCTCAGCCCGGCAACCGGCTATACCGTGGCATGGCTTTACTGGCTGACGTGGACGGTGGCGCTCGGCTCCAGCCTGACGGCCGCAGGATTCTGCATGCAGTACTGGTTCCCGACCACGCCCGTGTGGCTGTGGTGCCTGGTGTTCTGCATCGCCATCTATATGCTGAATATCGTCTCCACGCGGTTCTTCGCGGAAGGGGAGTTCTGGTTTTCCATCATCAAAGTGGTCACCATCATTGCCTTTATCATTCTTGGTGCGGGCGCGATGTTTGGCTTTATCCCGATGAAGGATGGCAGTGCCGCGCCAGGCCTGAGTAACCTGACCGCCTCAGGTTGGCTGCCGCACGGCACCTTGCCGATTCTGATGACTATGGTGGCGGTGAACTTCGCCTTTTCAGGGACTGAGCTGATTGGTATCGCCGCAGGGGAGACCGAACAACCGCAAAAAGCCCTGCCGCTGGCGATCCGCACCACCGTGGCACGATTGATCATCTTCTTTATTGGTACGGTATTCGTGCTGGCGGCGTTGATCCCAATGGATCAAGCGGGCATCGTTAAAAGCCCGTTTGTGCTGGTGTTCGAGAAGATCGGCATTCCCTACGCGGCCGATATCTTCAATTTCGTGATCCTCACTGCGATCCTCTCCGCCGCTAACTCGGGCTTGTATGCATCGGGACGGATGCTGTGGTCGCTGGCGAATGAGAACACCCTGCCGCGCTGCTTTGCGCGGGTGAACCACCGTGGCGTCCCGGTATTGGCGCTCACCATCAGTATGCTGGGCGGCTTACTGGCCCTGTTCTCCAGCGTCATTGCGCCGGATACGGTGTTTGTCGCGCTGTCAGCCATTTCTGGCTTTGCTGTGGTGGCGGTGTGGCTGAGTATCTGTGCCTCGCATTACGTGTTCCGTCGTCGCCATCTGGCGGCGGGCGGTACGCTGAAAGATCTGGCATATCGTGCGCCACTTTATCCGCTGACGCCGATTCTTGGTTTCCTGCTGTGCCTGCTGGCGTGTGTCGGCCTGGCGTTCGATCCGTCACAGCGTATTGCGCTGTGGTGTGGCATTCCGTTTGTGCTGTTCTGCTATGGCGCATACCATGTGACGCATCGACGTAACCTAAAGGCTCAGGAGGCCAACGATGTCGCTTAACCCGGTAGCGCAGGCGCTAACCCAACACGACACACTGATTCTGGATGGCGCACTGGCCACTGAGCTTGAAGCGCGCGGCTGCAATCTGGCCGATGCGCTCTGGTCTGCCAAAGTGCTGGTGGAGAACCCTGAGCTGATTTATCAGGTGCATTACGACTATTTTGCTGCCGGCGCCAATGTGGCGATTACTGCCAGCTATCAGGCCACGCCGCAGGGTTTTGCGGCGCGTGGATTGGATGAGGCGCAAGCGCTCACGCTGATTGCTCAGAGCGTGAAACTGGCACAGCGTGCGCGTGATGATTATCGTGCTGCGTCAGGCAGTACAGCAGCGCTGCTGGTGGCGGGTTCCGTGGGTCCTTACGGTGCCTATCTTGCCAATGGAGCAGAGTATCGTGGTGATTACGCGTTGCCAGAGGCGGAGATGAAAGATTTCCATCGCCCACGCGTCAAGGCGCTGTTGGACGCAGGCGTGGATCTGCTGGCGTGTGAAACGTTGCCGTCGTTTGCCGAAGCGCAGGCGCTGGTGAGTTTGCTGGCCGAATTCCCGGACAGCAGCGCCTGGTTCTCCTTCACGCTGCGTGATGCGCAACACATCAGCGACGGCACGCCATTAAGCCAGGTCGTTGAACTGGTCAATGCGGCATCGCAGGTGGTAGCAATTGGCATTAACTGTGTGGCGCTGGAGAGTGTGACACCCGCGCTGCAAACCCTGCAGGCGCTGTGTGCGAAGCCGCTGCTGGTCTATCCCAACTCCGGCGAGCAGTACGATGCCAGCAGTAAAACCTGGCACTCGGCGCCATCGGGCTGCACGCTGCAGGATAAATTCCCTGAGTGGCAACAAGCGGGCGCACGGCTGATTGGCGGCTGTTGCCGTACCACACCGCAGGATATCGCGGCGATTGCCGCCTGTTGTCAACCGCAATAAAGGCCAGAAAAGCAGCACTGATAGCGCGATTGAGGCGAGTGAAAAGCAGGATAGGGCAGTTTAGACTGTCCTATCTGATTCTATAGCGGACCTGCCATGAACCTGCGACACCTTCTTCCTGCCACTGCATTGCTGCTGAGCGGCTGTGCCACCATCGTCGGCACGGAAACGCAGCCGGTAAAAATCGATTCTGTGCCGCAAGGCGCGCGTTTCACCGTGCAGGATGAAACCGGCCGCGCGGTGGCGCAGGGTTACACGCCACAAACCGTCCAGCTGGCGAAATCCACCGGCAATTACTTTGGTAAAAAACACTATCAGGTGATGCTGGAGAGCCCGGGCTATGTGCCGGTGACGCTGCCAATCGAGGCCAGCGCCAACCTCTGGTATCTGCTGGGCAACATCCCGTTATTGGGCTTCCCCGGCTGGCTGCTGGTCGATCCGTTCTATGGCGGCATGTATGACCTGAAACCAGAGCATCCGCAGCCACGCATGAACGTGGTGGGTGCGCGCGGCGGGTAAATTAAATCCAGATAGCGGCGCGATGTATCGCGCTTGCTTGACAGGCGCGCGTACAATGCACCGCTTTGCTTAGAGCCAGCTTTTCATTACTGTGCTGTTGGCTTCAACATCGCATTACCGGACTTATGCTGCGCCAGATATTGCTGCTGGAAAATGCACATACGAATGGTATTGCGATACTCGCCATTGATGAAAAACTCGTGCTTCAGCACACCTTCCACTTCAAATCCTAACTTGGTGTAGATGTGAATCGCTTTCTCATTCTCCTGATCGACAATCAGATAGAGTTTGTAGAGATTCAGCACCGAAAAGCCGTAATCCATCGCTAATTTAGCAGCCTTAGTGGCCAGACCTTTACCTTGCTGTGTCGGATCGATAATGATCTGAAATTCAGCGCGACGGTGTACGTGATTGATCTCGACCAGCTCCACCAATCCGGCTTTTTGCCCGTCATGTTCAACCACAAAGCGGCGCTCAGTTTGATCGTGGATATGTTTGTCATACAGGTCTGAGAGTTCGACAAACGCTTCGTACGGCTCTTCAAACCAGTAACGCATTACGCTGGCATTGTTATCGAGCTGATGCACAAAACGCAGGTCTTCCCGCTCCAGCGGACGTAATTTCACCGTCATATTGATGTTCCCTCTGCTCATAAACGGCTGAAAGCGGCGCGCTGTATCGCGGTCAGTTTAAAGACCAGCAATATATTGCGCCGCGATAGGACGAAGTTAATTTACCCTTTCAACAATCCGACCCAATGCCATATGGGCCGCGCGGTCGCACATGTGATCGATCACATCGGGATCGTGACTCACTAGCACCATGGTCAACCCGTCATTCTGCTTCAAATCATTCAGCAGATTCAGAATTTCCGCCTGCACTGACATATCCAGTGCTGAGGTTGGCTCATCCAAAAGCAGGATCTTCGGCTCCAGCAGTAGCGCGCGCACGATCGCCACGCGTTGACGCTGCCCGCCGGAAAGCTGATGCGGATAACGATCCGCCAGTGCCGGATCCAGCCCAACATGGCGGAAACCGTCGTTGATGCGGTCGTCGATATTATCGCGCTTTAGCATCTTCAAAGGTTCTGCCAGCGTGCGGCGCAGGCGATGACGTGGATGCAGTGAGGCATAGGGATCCTGAAACACCATCTGCACATCACGTCGCAGCGGGCCAGTAAAGGCTTTACCTGGCTGCACATCGGTGCCTGCCAGCTGCATGCTGCCGCTCCAGAAGGGATTCAGTCCGGCCATCACCCACAGCAACGATGACTTGCCGCAGCCCGATGGTCCCACCAAACCGAAACATTCGCCCGCCGCCACCTGCAAGGATACGTCGTGCACTACAGTGCGCAGTTCATAGCCCTGTTTATGCGACACGCTCAGATTGTTTAACTCAATCATTGCTGGCCTCCAGCGCAGCGCGATCCAGCACCGGTAAACGTTCACCGTGCGTGGATTTGCTCGGGCGACAGGACCACAGCGTGCGGGTGTAAGGATGGGTCGCATTGGAGAGTTGTGCCGCAGGTAGCGTATCCAGCAATTTGCCTTTGTACATTACCATCACGCGGTCGCAGTGCTCCGAGACCTGTTGCAGATCGTGGCTGATCAGCAGTAAGCCCATATTGCGTTGTTCTACCAAACGGCGAATCAGCGCCAGCACCTGATCGCGCATTGCATGATCGAGCGCCGAGGTCGGTTCATCGGCAATCAGCAGTTCAGGATCGGTGATCAGGGCAATCGCCAGCATCACGCGTTGTCCCATGCCGCCAGAGAGTTGGTGAGGATAACGTTTCATCAGCTGGCGTGGCTCGGGCAAACCCACTGCATCCAGCATCTCGCACACTTTCTCTTTGCGTTCGGCACGGCTCATTTTGCGGTGCAGCACCAGCGGCTCTTCCACTTGCCAGCCGATAGTACGCGTCGGATTCAGGGCATATTTCGGGTCCTGCATCACCATCGCCACTTTGCCGCCGCGCAGGGCGATCCAGTCACGTTCACGCAGGCTGAGGGCATCGGCACCCACCACCTGCAAGCGATCGGCCTGCAACTGCAATGCTGGCGACAGCAAGCCCATCAATGTACGTGCAGTCAGTGATTTACCCGAACCGGACTCACCCACCAGCGCCACGCGCTCGCGGCCAATCTGGAAGGCGATATTATCCACCAGCAGCGCATCTTCGCTGCGAATGGTCAGTCCTTGCGCATCAATTAACAGATCATTTGGCATGACGGGTATCCAGTCGGTCGCGCAGGCCATCGCCTGTCAGGTTAAACGCCAGGCTGGCGAACAGAATCGCACCGCCCGGTGCAGCGGCGACCCACCATTGGTCGAAGATCACTTTACTGCCTTCTGCCACCATCGAACCCCATTCAGCTGTCGGCGGTTGCACGCCCATGCCGAGGAAGCCGAGTCCCGCTGCAGAGAGAATGATGCCGCCGAGACTCAGTGCCGCACGCACTACGGCCGTCGGCAAGCACAGCGGCAGAATATGGCCGAACATCAAGCGCAGGCCGGTGATGCCCTGCATACGCGCAGCCGCCAGATAGTCACTGCGGCGCAGCGCTAAGGTTTCCGCACGCGCCTGACGGGCAAACGGTGGCCAACTGGTTAAGGCTAGCGCCAGCGCGCCATTCATCAATCCCGGACCGAGCATGGCGACCAGCGCTAACGCGATCACCAGATTCGGCAGCGACAGGAAGATATCCGTGATGCGCATCAGCACGCGTTCGGTCCAGCCGCCAACGTAGCCAGCGGTAATCCCGATTAGCAGACCCACCGGAATGGTCAGCACCAGAATCAGAGACACCAGCAGCAGCGTCGGGCGTGCACCGTAGATCACGCGTGACAGCAAATCACGGCCAAAGCCATCAGTGCCGAACCAGTGCAGTGCGGAAGGGGCCTGCAAACGCTGGGCGATTACTTGCGCGTTAGGGTCAAAGGGTGCCAGCAGCGGGGCAAACAGCGCCATCGCCACTACAATCACCACCAGCGTCAGGCCGATGGTCAGTGAAGTCACGCGCGCGCGGCGGCGACGCGGACGAACTGTTTCCAGTTCAGAGAGTTGTTGAGTCATCGGGTTCTCGGATCGGTTAACCAGGTGAGAGCATCGGCCACGGCGTTGAGCAGAATAAAGCAGCTGCCAATCAGCAGGGTCGAGCCGAGAATCGCTGGTGTATCAGAGGAAAACAGCGCGTTGGTCATATAGCGCCCGACACCCGGCCAGGCAAATACCGTCTCTGTTAACACCGAACCTTCCAGCAGCGTGGCGTAGGAGAGGGCGATCACCGTGATCAGCGTACCCAGCACGTTGGGGAAGATATGGCGCAGCAGGATGCGGCTGCGGCTTGCACCTTTGGCACGCGCCAGAATCACATACTCTTTGCTGCTCTCTTCCAACAGCGCGGCACGCAGCAGACGCGTAATACCGGCCATCGCCAGTAAACCAAGGATCACCACCGGCAGCCACAGATGGGCAATCGCATTTCGGAACATCTCAGGATCGCCGGACAGCCAGCTATCAATCAGCACGAAACCGGTTTTCGGCTCCAGTGTGTAGATCCAGATATCGTCCAGCTGTCCCGGCCCAGCAGACCAGTGCAGCACGGCGTAAAACAGCAGCAAGCCCAGCAAACCCAGCCAGAATACCGGCACCGAATAGCCAAGCAGCGAAATAAAACGTGCGACGTTATCGATAATGCTGCCCGGTTTCCACGCAGCCAATAACGCTAAGGCAATACCAAACACCGCGGCAAAGATCATCGCACAGGTGGCGAGTTCAATGGTGGCGGGGAAGGTGCGCATCAAATCAGCGCTGACGGGCTGATTGGTCAGATGCGAAAGCCCTAAATTCCCCTGCGCCAGATGGCTGATATAGCGACAGAACTGCACCAATACCGGCTGATCCAGACCCAAATCGTGACGCACCTGCGTGTAGGTGGCTTCGCTGGCATGATCGCCCGCGATCTGTTGCACCGGATCAACCGGTGACAGGTGCGACAACATGAAAGTGAACGCTAACAAACCAATCAAGGTCACCAGCAGCGATAACAGGCTGGTGACCAGGCGGCTGAAGCGTTGCCAGAGCGGCCGGGCGAACCCGGCCTGTGAAGCAGACACTGCCATTACTTAGAAACCTGCGAGTAATACACCATGTCTGGGTTAATCCCCTGCACATAGCCTTGCAGGTTATCGCGCAGCGCAATCAGGTTGCGTGCCTGCAAGCCAATCACATACGGCGAGTTCTTCAGTACTTCACGCTGCATGGCTTGATACAGCTCAACGCGTTTGTTGCTGTCGGATTCGGCGGTGGCGGCCAGCGTCTGCTTGCTCAACTCGGGAATGTGCCAGTCAGAGCGGTAAGCGATGGTTTTGCTGCCATCTTCCGGGTTGTAGGCGAACGATGCGGCGTTGGTATTCGGATCGAAGTAATCCGCTCCCCAGGCGTTCAGCGTGGCTTCGTACTGATGCGCTTTCACGCGAGTAGAGACTTCAGAACTCAGGCCCGGCTGCACTTCTACCTTCACGCCACCTTTGGCAAAACTGCCCTGCAGCGCTTGCGCGATGTCGAGGTACGGCGGCTGGTTGCTGGTCGAGAGTTTAAAGCTAACGTTGGTTAATCCTGCTTTCTTCAGAATCGCTTTGGCTTTTTCCGGATCGTAAGTGAACGGCGTGTCGTTAAGCGCACCGAGGAAACCTTTTGGCAGGAAGGTCTGATGCACTTCAAACTGGCCTTTCAGCAAGTCGTTAGCAATGCCTTTATAGTCGAACAGGTATCGCGCTGCTTCCCACAGGGCTGGATTCTTCAGCACGGGATTTTCACCGACGTTGAACTGAATGTAGTACAGCGAAGCCATCGGAATCGCTTCGGTCTTCACGCCCGCTTTGCCTTTCAGCGCTGCAATTTGGTCCGCGCCAAGGTTACGGGCGATATCCACATCGCCCTGTTCCAGCAGCAGACGGCGCGCAGCTGGCTCTGGCACGTTCTTGATCAGGATATTCTTCAGCTTCGGTGCGCCCGCCGGTGAGGTCGGGTTCGCGGTCAGCAGCACCACTTCATGCAGCACCACTTTACGAATCTGATATGGGCCGCTACCGGCTGAGTTGGTGCCTAGCCAGGCGTGGCCGAAGTCGCCGTTTTTAGCGTTCGCCTGCGCGGTTTTCTCATCCACAATTGAAGAGACTGGGGCCGATAGCAGGCTCAGTACGTAGGCCGGGCTGACGTTGGCGCTCCAGCTGATCTGCACATGGTTGTCATCGACTTTCTTCAGGAAGGTATCGACGTTGTCTTTATTCCAGCCGAGCTGCGTCAGGATAAAGGAAGGATCAAGGTTAAGTTTCACCACGCGACCCAGCGAGAAGATCACATCTTCCGGACGCAGCGGATTGCCGCTGGCGAATTGCGCGCCTTTGCGCAGTTCAAAGGTCAGGCTGCGGTTATCACTGCCTGGTGTCCACGAGGTGGCGAGCGTCGGCTTCAGATCGGTAGGGTTGGTAGGATCCGACTGAACCAAACGCTGATAGATGTTGGTGAATGCTTGCACTGTGGTGAGTTCAAAGCCCTGCGCCGGATCGAAGCTATCAGCATCATCAGTCGACTGCGCAATCACCAGCGTATCCTTGGGTGTTGCGGCCTGAGCGGAGAAGGCGGCTACCAGCGATAACGCCAGCAGTGAGGGAATAATTTTTTTCATGTTGTTTCCTTGCCTTAAAAAAGTAACGCGAGTTTACGAGAGCGCCGTAATGAAGAATAGTCAATTTATGGCTATGCATATGCTTTACGGTTCTAAGCGCGGTGGTTCGGTTATAAGCCTGTTAAATATGCAGTTATTGTTATCGCACTGTGCTGTGTTACAGACTCGCTAATTTTGGTCCTTACATCAACCAAATCACAACGGAAATTAAACTCGTTGCTGAACGGAAATAATTAACTTTACTTCAAATTCTTCAGGAATATAATGGCGCCAACTTCAAACAGGAGAATTCAGTTGGACAGTCACCCTTTTAGATGGCAACACAAGGCAAGCTGACGCGCGAATTCTTTTGTCGCTGCTTGCCAACACGGCGGGCAGCAATCCTCTCTCCTTTCTGATGATTGTTCCCCTTTAAACGACAGTAGCGGGTTGATGCCCGTGGGGATCTTATCATGCACATGATTTTAAACGCACTTTTCCCTCCGCCTCGATGCGCGCGCTGATCTTCAGCGTGCAGAATTTTGCTGCGCGTTAAACGGATGACCTCCGCATAACTGCGCACGTCTGAACATCGAATCTGTTATTCACTCGTTATATTAACGAGCGATTTTCTTCGCGCTTTATTTCCGGGAGGTGATATGGAAATTCCCGACAGGCTATTTTTAATAAGCTAACGCTAAACCGTTAATTAAGTTTCTCCCTGAATGTGTGCTTAACGTGCAGGGATATTTATTGCCGTAAAAAAGAATAGAGGAATGTCATTATGACTGACATGAAACTCAACCAGGACAAAAAAGCCTGGAGCAACGCACGCCCGCAGCGTCAGAAAACGCCGCGCTATCTGATTGAAGACGAAGCGGGTTTCACCGCCGATGAAACCCTGGTTCGCCTGCGCAGTGACGCACTGGGCCTGAGCGAACGTGAAGCCGAAGCGCGTCTGGAGGTTTATGGCCGCAATCAGGTGGCTCATGATAAAGCGCCGCACGCGCTGATTCAGCTGATTCGGGCATTTAACAACCCGTTCATTTATGTGTTGATGGCGCTGGCGGCGGTGAGCTTTTTCACTGATTACGTCCTGCCGCTGCGTAAAGGCGAGGAGACCGATCTGACCGGTGTCATCATCATTGTGACGATGGTAACGCTCAGCGGTTTGCTGCGCTTCTGGCAGGAGTTCCGTACCAATAAAGCCGCGCAGGCATTGAAATCCATGGTGCGCACGACCGCCACCGTGCTGCGCCGGGAATCTGCGCAGCAGCCACCGGCTAAACAGGAAGTGGATATTGCCACTTTAGTGCCCGGAGACATTATCTATCTGTCTGCTGGCGATCTGGTGCCTGCCGACGTACGTTTGCTGGATTCGCGTGACTTGTTTATCAGCCAGGCGATTCTCACCGGTGAATCTCTGCCGGTAGAGAAATATGACGTCACAGGTAACGTGACCAGTAAGGGCGCAGGCACCAGCGAGCAGGGCACCTCTCTGCTGGAACTCGGCAGCGTATGTCTGATGGGCACCAACGTCTCCAGCGGCAGCGCCAAAGCCGTGGTGGTGGCAACCGGTGGCGAAACCTACTTCGGCAGTCTGGCGAAATCGATTGTCGGCAACCGTACCCAAACCGCTTTTGATCGCGGTGTGAACAGCGTGAGCTGGCTGCTGATCCGCTTCATGCTGGTGATGGTGCCGGTAGTGCTGCTGATTAACGGGCTAACCAAAGGTGACTGGCTGGATGCTTCGCTGTTTGCGCTGGCGGTGGCGGTGGGTTTGACGCCGGAAATGCTGCCGATGATTGTCAGCTCGAATCTGGCGAAAGGCGCGATTGCCATGTCACGCCGCAAAGTGATTGTGAAACGGCTGAACGCGATTCAAAACCTCGGTGCGATGGATATCCTGTGTACCGATAAAACCGGCACGCTGACCCAGGACAACATTATTCTTGAGCATCATCTGGATTGCGCTGGGGTAGAAAACTCTCGCGTGTTGATGCTGAGCTGGCTCAACAGCCACTATCAGAGCAGCACGCCAAACCTGATGGATCGCGCGATTTTGCGGTACGGCAAGGATCGTGTAACGGCGGACATGGGCGACTATTACGCCAAAGTGGATGAGCTGCCGTTTGATTTTGTGCGTCGCCGCGTTTCTGTTGTAGTGCGCGATCGTCGTCTGAATCAACAAATGCTGATCTGCAAAGGCGCCGTGGAAGAGATGCTGAGCATCGCTACGGCTGAGCGTGAAGGAAAACTGGTTCAGCCGCTGGATGAAAAGCGCCGCGCTGAATTGTTAGCACTGGCCCACCAGTACAACGAGCAAGGCTTCCGTGTATTGCTGGTGGCGAGTCGTGTACTGGAGGAGCCGGGCTTGCAGCAGGCGCTGAGCGTCGCAGATGAACAAGGGTTAACCGTGGAAGGGCTGCTCACTTTCCTCGATCCGCCTAAAGAGAGTGCCGCCAAAGCCATCACCGCGCTGCGGGACAACGGCGTCAGCGTCAAAGTGCTGACCGGCGACAATCCGGTGGTCACCGCACGTATTTGCCAGCAGGTGGGCATCGACAGTGGCGATATCGTGACTGGCGATCAGATCGCGATGATGAGTGACGAGCAACTGGCTGAGGCGGCTGCGCACAGCGCGGTGTTTGCCAAACTGACGCCGCTGCAGAAATCACGCATTCTACGTGCGCTGCAGCAGCAGGGACACACCGTGGGCTTCCTCGGCGACGGGATTAATGATGCGCCTGCACTGCGAGATGCAGATGTGGGGATTTCAGTCGACAGCGCGGCGGATATCGCCAAAGAGTCTTCTGACATCATCCTGCTGGAAAAGGATCTGATGGTGCTGGAAGAGGGGGTGATGAAAGGGCGCGAGACCTTCGGCAACATCATCAAGTATCTGAACATGACCGCCAGCTCCAACTTTGGCAACGTGTTCTCGGTGCTGGTGGCGAGCGCCTTTATTCCGTTCCTGCCAATGCTGGCGATTCATTTGCTGATTCAGAACCTGATGTACGATCTGTCTCAGCTGGCGCTGCCATGGGACAAAATGGATCGTGAGTTCCTGCGCAAACCGCGCAAATGGGACGCACGAAATATCAAACGCTTTATGCTGTGGATTGGGCCTACATCATCGATCTTTGATATCACGACTTTTGCCGTGATGTGGTACGTGTTTGCTGCCAACACACCGGAAATGCAGTCACTGTTCCAGTCAGGTTGGTTTGTTGAAGGATTGCTGTCCCAGACGCTGGTGGTGCATATGCTGCGCACACAAAAAATTCCGTTCATCCAGAGCCGTGCTGCACTGCCGGTGCTGCTGACTACGGCGTGTGTGATGATTGCCGGCATTCTGCTGCCATTCTCCCCATTGGGACACATGGTGGGATTGACGCCGTTGCCATGGGCTTATTTCCCATGGCTGGTCGCGACCTTGTTAGGTTACTGCGTAGTCGCACAGGGCATGAAAATGCTCTACATCAAACGCTTCGGCCAGTGGTTCTAACCCCATGGAGGCATTATGCGGAATCGGAATCTTAATAAAGTGGTGTGCCATCTGCTGTTAATGATGGTGGTGATTGTCGTGCTAACGTTGGTGTTTCGTTAGTGAAACCAAGGGCAGGTTATCCTGCCCTTTTTTCATGAGACGTGATGAGCAGTTGCTTTTTGAATCCGGGGCTACGTTTAACGAATTGAGGATCGCCAATGAAAGGTAGTGCAAATTTGGGCGCATCTGCCACTTCCAGCGACCAGCGTGCTCCTCCGAGAAATTTAAATTCGATGTGATCCTGATGAATTGCGCACTGCTCGAAAAATCCTGAGCTGTAGGCATTCTCGATGTGAATGATTTCTTGCACTCCTTCACCGCGTTGATAAAGCACGATGCTCAGCGACTCTTCATACGAGATACCATCCGTGACAAACAAAACAAACCTTCCGGCGTTAATTTCAACGGCCGCCTCCAGCACGGATCCGGGAATCACGATGCCGCAGGGCTGTTGATCAATAATTAATTCACTTCGCGCCTGCGCGGTTTCAGCCGCCGGATGTTGTGGTGCAAGAGAAAGATTAAATACCTGCTTCATCTTCACCAAATTGCTCCCATTTGGTTGGCAATCGTAAGTCATCGGCCATTTTCTTAATCAGTTTCGAATACTCAATTCGCAGGCGGGGATCGATAGACAGGCGGGCGGCGATAGTCGATATATCGCCCTGCAAAGCACTGATTGCTTCATCAAATTTTTCACGCCCGTTAATATCAAGCGACTGCAACAGGGCAACATCCATGCGCATTCCTCACTGTGAACATAAAATGCACTCTAACAAAGTCGTAAACAGTGATGCAAGAATGAACAATCCTTAATTGTGAGCGTGCTAAGGCAGACCAGTTTTGTCTTAACTACATGATAAAATTATAGAATATTGAACATGAATCAACGGTTATTTGACTTAATTCAAAGGCTGTTGATTATCCACTGATTGGTTATCAGAAAGTTCTGAGGTGAAAATGAGCCAAACAAAACGCGCGTTGATTATCGGTGCTTCAAAGGGGATTGGACTGGCGGTGGTGCAGCAACTGCTGGCCGATGGCTGGGACGTAACCGCCACTTATCGCAGCACCACCGTTTCCTATCAGCATGAAAAACTGCGCTGGCTGCCACTGGATATCACTATTGCCACACAGAGTGAGCAGTTACTCCAGCAACTCAAAGGTGAGCAATTTGATCGCGCGCTGATCAATGCCGGTATTCTCGGCCCTGATTCGATGGAATTGATCGCCACCTCAGATGATGAACTGATACAGCTGTTTATGACCAATAGTGTTGCGCCCGTGCGCATGGCGGAAGGTCTGTTACCGTTACTGACGGAAAAACAGGGTGTGCTCGGCATCACCACATCTCGTCTCGGCAGCCTGACGGAAAACGCGGAAGCGCTTCGCCCTTACTACTCAGCCAGCAAAGTGGCGCTGAATATGCTGAGCCGTGCACTGCTTCAGCAGATGGATTCGCGTGGTACAACTTTGCTGTCACTGCATCCGGGTTGGGTGAAAACCGATATGGGTGGTGATGATGCGGATATCACTGCGGTGGAAAGTGCTCAGGGATTAGTGGCGCAGATGAACCGTTTTGCCGGGCAGGGCGGACATCACTACGTTGATTTCAGCGGCAGGCAATTAGCCTGGTGATAGTAAGCGCCTGCTGACCGATGCCAGCAGGCGATATCCTTATTCGTCTGGCTGATAATATTGCACGCCAATCTCAATACGTTCACGCCCGCTGGCCACGCGATGGCGATTGCTGTCGCGCAGTGAGTAGATGCAGCCGCAGTACTCCTGCTGATAGAAACGCTCGCGCTTGCTAATTTCGATCATGCGCGATGATCCACCACCTTTACGCCAGTTAAAATCCCAATACAGCATATCGGGATAGTGCGCTGCCGCACGCACGCCGCAGTCATTGATCTGCTTCATGTCCTTCCAGCGCGAAATGCCCAACGAGCTGGTGATCACCGGGAAGCCATTTTCATGCGCGTAAAGTGCAGTACGTTCAAAGCGCATATCGAAACACATGGTGCAGCGAACGCCACGCTCCGGTTCCCACTCCATGCCACGCGCCCGATCAAACCAGTTGTCTTTATCGTAATCGGCATCCACGAAGGGCACACCAAACTGCTCGGCAAAGCGGATGTTCTCCTCTTTACGTAGCTCATACTCTTTCAGCGGATGAATGTTTGGGTTGTAGAAAAAGATGGTGTAATCGATACCGGAAGCCAGCATCGCTTCCATCACTTCACCCGAGCACGGCGCGCAGCATGAGTGCAACAGCACTTTGTTCTGGCCGTTAGGTAATGGAATAGGTTGGCGTTTGAAGGTGTCAGACATGAGAGAAAATGGTTAATGAGTGTTGGGCGAAGTGTAAGTCGATATCGCGCCGGACGCAAAGTGGTAAAAACAAAAAAGGCCGCAATCGCGGCCTTTCTGGATGACTTCAGAAGAAATTATTCAGTCACTTTCTTCTTCAGATCGCTGGCACCTTCTTTGGTTTTATTCCAGCCTTTGTTGGCACCTTCTTTGGTGGCATCCCAACCTTTTTCAGTGCCTTCTTTGGTGTTGTTCCAGCCTTTCTGTGCGCCTTCGCTCACCTTACTGCTGGTGCTGTCGCTTTTACCTTGAACAGCGTGTTTAGCTTTCAGCTGCTGCTCTTCGCCTTGATGCTGCGCCTGATGCAGCTTCTCTTTGGCGGTATTGGCGCCCGCTTGCGCGTTCGCTACGGTTTCGTCAGTTGCATGTGTAGTGGCGGCAAAAGCCGAAGAAGCCAGCAGCAGGGCAGATACAGCAATAATTGTCTTTTTCATAAATATTCCCTCATCAATCGCTCTATGAGTTGTGAGCGTAGTTAACAATGGCACGCTCAACTCGAATTGGCTCCAGGAATAACCTTAATTGAATCATCGGGTTTGGATGGCGCGAAAAATGAGCATTTTAAGTCATGCTGCTATGTGCACAGCCTGGAGGCCCTAAAGGCAAGCCGATGAAAGTTGTGAGTCGCCTCTGTTTTAATGGATATGACACTGTATCTTTTTCTGGTAGCGGGTATTTTTTAGTACCGCTATCACCACAGAAAATGTCTTAAGGATGAGAGATGAAAAGTCGAGTTGTTGAAATACTGCAATATAGGTTGTAAACAGGCACAGGCAGAACTTTCCATCGAATCATGCGAGATATCAGTGTTCCTCTGCACGTCGAGCAGGGAATTGATGTCGTCGCTTACGGTTGTTCTCGCCATGATGCTGATAGCTATTTTCTTCTTCGTGCATTTGAAAATGAAGAGGAAATGCACGGTGTCCTGGAAGGATTTTATGCCAGCGAGGCGTTCAGGCCCGAGAGAAGCCATCGTTGAACGTATTGAGCTGAGTCTTAAATCTGTGCTGCTGCTTTCACCCAGCGCAATTGATGAGATGAGAAACAGCTTTTCAGCCAGTCAATGAGAGTGACGGGCTGCACATGTATCTGTTTAGCAGGCGAAATTTGAATAATGGGTTCACTATAACTAAAAGCCAGTGAATCAGGCTGGCTGACTATTCTTCATCCCGCTCTTTAGCCGCTCGCTGGCGATCGTAATACTCATCTTCCGCAGAAATAATTTCATCCAGCAATGAGTTCATATCTACATCATGGACTTCTTCCACAAACAGGCCGGTCAACACGGTTTCAGGCGTTAACTTGCCGTCTTCAAATAGCTGCCAGATTTCCTTCGCATAACGCGTTTCTAAAATCTGCGGGGCAAACTGACCGTAATATTCGGTGATGTTATTCACATCGCGCTCGAACATCGATTCGGCGTGGTTGTTTGCTGAAGCATCTACCGCTTGAGGCAGGTCGATGATCACTGGGCCATGTTCATCTTGCAGCACGTTAAACTCTGACAGATCGCCATGCACAATGCCGGCACACAACATGCGCACGATATTGCGAATCATAGTGGCGAAATCAGTCAACGCTTCCTGTTCTGACAACATCACATCGCTCAGTCGCGGAGCTACTGCGCCATCTGCATCAGTGACCAGCTCCATCAACAGCACACCGTCGAGGCACATATAGGGCTCAGGCACGCGAACGCCGGCTTTGGCCAGACGGAACAGCGCGTCGACTTCTGCGGTATGCCAGACTTCCTCTTGCTGCTTACGCCCGAATTTGGAGCCTTTCTGCATCGCACGCGCGCTACGGGAGTTGCGAACTTTACGCCCCTCCTGATATTGAACGGCTTGCTTAAAGCTGCGTTGCGAGGCTTCTTTGTAGACTTTGGCACACTGGACTTTGCCACCGCACATGACAGTGTAAACGTCAGCCTCTTTGCCGCTCTTCAAGCGCTGAAGCACGTTATCGATTAGGCCATCATCGACCAGCGGTTGGATTCGGTTTGGAATTTTCATGCGGCTTTATACCTTATTTAAGAGGCTTTCCGCATCAAGAACATGGTGAGTTACATGGGAAAAACCAAACGAGCATCGATAGTTGCAGAGGCCTGGTACATCATCCCACAAAACCACTTGCACAAAAAAGCCCGTAAGGCTTTAACCTTACGGGCTCTTAGGACTTCATCGAATGGCTCTGGTGCCATCGATGGAGAATTTTGGTGGAGCTGGCGGGAGTTGAACCCGCGTCCGAAATTATTACACCGTCGGTACTACATGTTTAGTCAGTCTTTACATTCGCCGGCCAGCTGCGGACAGACACGCCACTGACAAACTAGCCTGATTAGATTTAGTGCTTCAACCCCAGGCAAGGCATCCACACGATCTCTTTTGGGTTTGACTTCTCTTGATCCCCGTCTTAAGAGCGGAAGCTAGGGAGAGAAGGCTCTTGGCAGGTTATTAAGCTGCTAAAGCGTAGTTTTCGTCGTTTGCGACTATTTTTTTGCGGCTTTTTACGAGGCAAACCGCCCCTCGACATGCACCTAAGGCTTCACAATCCCGTCGAGTCCAGAATCAGCCCCAAGAACTTCTAATACTACAGAATAATGACGGATGAATCCAGTGCTTAACGCTTTGAATTCTTCATAATACGTGCTTTATCCATTTGCCATTCACGATCTTTCACATCGTTACGCTTGTCGTGTTCTTTCTTACCGCGCGCCACGCCGATTTTCAGCTTGGCCCAGGCGTTTTTCCAGTACATCGACAGTGCAACCACAGTAAAGCCTTCGCGATTGACACGACCGTAAAGCGAATCGAGTTCACGCTGCTTCAGCAACAACTTACGGCTGCGCGTAGGATCGCAAACAACGTGCGAAGAGGCGACCGCCAGTGGCTGGAACGTGGAACCGAACAGATAGGCTTCGCCATCGCGCAGCAGAATGTAGCTGTCGCTGATGTTGGCTTTACCGGCGCGGAGTGATTTAACTTCCCATCCCTGCAGCGACATCCCCGCTTCGAACTCTTCTTCAATGAAGTATTCGTGGCGAGCGCGTTTATTGAGGGCAATAGTGGCTGAACCGGGTTTGTGAGCTTTTTTCTTTGTCATAGTGCGGCGTAGTCTACATCACTCAGTCTGTGGGCGCATCCCCCTGTCCTGGGGGCGGTAAAAAACACTCTATTTTAGCACAGCTGGCAAACCCGTGAATTTTGTTTGGTGTCCGAAAATGGTATTATTCAACGGTTTTGTGATGAACAGGAACCATTATGGCCCAGATTAGCCGTTCGGCGTTGGTCCCCTATAGCGCTGAGCAGATGTATCAGCTCGTGAATGATGTGGACGCTTATCCTCAGTTTCTTCCGGGCTGCACCGGCAGTCGCGTGTTGGACAACAGCGGAAATCAGATGACGGCTGCGGTAGATGTCTCGAAGGCGGGCATCAGTAAAACCTTTACCACGCGAAATACCCTGATCAGCAATCAGAGCATTTTAATGCAGCTGGTTGATGGTCCGTTCCGTAAGCTGACCGGTGGATGGCACTTCACGTCTTTAGGCGATGATGCCTGCAAAGTTGAGCTGAGCCTCGACTTCGAGTTCACCAACATGCTGGTAGAAATGGCCTTTGGCCGTATCTTCAAAGAATTAGCCAATAGCATGGTGCAAGCGTTCAGCCAGCGCGCGAAAGAGGTTTACCGTGCCTGATATTAGCGTTGAGATCGTTTATGCGCTGCCTGAAAAGCAATATTTGCGTTCGGTAACCCTGGAAGAGGGCGCGACCGTAGAGCAGGCGATTAAAGCTTCAGGCTTGTTATCACTGCGCAAAGATATTGACCTGGCAAATAACAAGGTGGGTATTTTCAGCCGGCCAGTAAAATTGGGTGATGTGGTTCAGGATGGCGATCGCGTGGAGATTTATCGCCCATTGATTGCGGATCCCAAAGAGATGCGCCGTCAGCGTGCGGAGCGTTCCGCGACCAACAAATAGCGAAATAGCACACACAAAAAAAGGCGCTTAAGCGCCTTTTTTGTTGCCGCTCACTTAGCCTTCTTTGCCAGTGAGTTTCGGTTTGTTGTCGATATTGGTCAGCGTACCGTTGCTGTCGAAGGTCAGCGTCAGGGTTTGCTGCTTCACGCCTTCATGACCTGGTTCCTGACGGAACACGTAATACCAGACATTGCTGCCAAACGGATCGCGCATCATTGGTGTGCCGAGGGTGTAGGCAACCTGCTGCTGCGTCATGCCGGTGTGAATCTTCGAAACATCGTTGGCGACCAGGTAATTCCCCTGATTGATATCCGGACGATATACAACACGCTCAAGGGTGGAACATCCGGCGGTCATCATCAACATTACCACTGCCGCGGCAGTCAGCGTTTTACAGCGCATCTATACATTCCTTTTCTGGGGCCAAACGCCTTTCATCAGGCAGTTTTGTTGCCATCAAATTCTGAACTCTGCTTACGGCAGGATTTATTATGGCGATATGACTGCCGATGATAATAAACCTTTGTCCTATTGGAAACCTCTACAGAGCAAGCATATGACCACCAGGCCAGAAAAAAGTGCGGAATCAGGCTGCTAAAAGTTCTTTTGCGTTTGCCAGCGTGTTGCGTGTGACTTCGCTACCGCCTAACAGACGCGCCAGTTCCTGTAGACGTGCACGTTTATCCAGCGGCTGCATATGGGTTTCGGTCATCTCACCATTGGTCTCTTTGCTGACGTAGAAGTGTTGATGTCCGCACCCAGCGACCTGCGGCAGGTGCGTCACACACATTACCTGGGTGGATTCGCCGAGCTGACGCAACATCTGACCGACTACCGCAGCCGTTGGGCCGCTGATACCGACATCCACTTCATCAAAGATCATGGCCGGCGTTTCCATTTTCTGTGCAGTGATCACCTGAATCGCCAAAGCGATACGTGACAGCTCACCACCCGAAGCCACTTTGCCTAAAGGCTGCAACGGCTGGCCGGGGTTGGTGGTCACACGGAAATCGATGCGTGTCGCGCCATCCACCGAGAGTTGATCGGCTTTGAACTCCAGCTCAATGGCGAACTGGCCATGCGGCATGGAGAGGGTACGCATACTTTGGGTAATCAGCTGGCTCAACTCCTGCGCCGATTGTTCACGCAGCTGGTGCAATTGCTCAGCACAGGCAAACGCCGCCTGATGATGAGCCACCACTTCCGCTTGCAGCGTTTCCTGATCGCTCTCTTGCTGCGATAGCTGTTCTGCTTCGTCCAGCAACTGCTGATACAGCACCGGCAAGGTTTCAGGCGATATGTGGTGTTTACGCGACAGTGCAATCTGGCGTGACAGGCGTTGTTCCAGTTCATGCAGGCGATTCGGATCGAGATCCAGACGTTCACAATAGTGGCGCAGCTCATCGCTGGCCTCACTCAGTTGAATCGCTGCCTCTTCCAGCAAATTAAACACGCCGCTGACTTTGTCATCCAATGACACTAATTCACCCAGCATATTGCGCGCGCTATACAGCAAGCTTTGCAGGTTGGTGTCATCACTGTCGGCGAGGATTTGCAGTGCCTGCTGACTGGTCGAAAGCAGTTGGCCGCTGTTAGCAAGACGTTTGTACTCTTCATCAATCTGTTCAAATTCACCCGGCTGCGGGGCAAATTCGTTGAGTTCTTTCAGCTGATATTGCAGCAGTTCACGGCGCGCTTCACGCTCCTGTGATAGCTGTTGATGTTGTGCCAGCGCGCGGCAGCTCTGATGCCAGCGCTGGTAATGCTGACGCATCTCATCAAGCAGACCATCATGAGCCGCGTAAGCATCCAGCAGATGTTTCTGGTGATCCGGCTTGAGCAGCAGTTGATGCGCATGCTGACCGTGGATTTGTATCAGCAATTGACCGAGTTCACGCAGCTGTGACAGCGGCACCGAAGTGCCATTGATAAAGCCACGAGAGCGGCCATCGGCACTGATCACGCGGCGCAGCAGGCATTCGTTGCCTTCATCGAGCTGATTCTCCACCAGCCAGCGCTGTGCGGAAGGTGAGGCTTTGAGCTGGAAGCGCGCGCAGATATCGGCACGACTGGCACCCTGACGCACCATATCTGCTTCAGAGCGACCGCCCAGGCACAGGCCCAGCGCATCAATTGCGATGGATTTACCTGCGCCGGTTTCCCCTGTGATCGCTGTCATTCCACGATGAAAGTCGATCTCCAGTTCGCGAACGATAGCAAAGTTACTGATGGTCAGTTGTGCCAGCATGAAATCACCTGTATGTAAAAACAGCTATGGTTTTTCATACAGTATAAACTGGTTTTTTATACAGTAAAGTGGCTGGCGGTGATTTTCAGAACAATTTTTTTGACCAGCCTAACTTCGAGCTTAACGTATTAAAATAATTGTAATTTTTAGGATGGATTAGATTGAGGTGATGCGCGCTGCGGCGAATCAACACGTCTTCTCCTTCCTGTATTGGCAACGCAATCTGGCTATCACAGCTGATCTCCAGGTCGCTGCGCAGAGATGAAAAACGCAGGCGAATGGTACTGCTGCTGTTAATCACCAACGGGCGTGCGGAAAGCGTATGCGGGAACATCGGCACAATGGCGATGGCATCCAGCGATGGCGTCAGAATCGGTCCGCCCGCTGAGAGGGAATAGGCCGTTGAGCCGGTAGGCGTCGAGATGATCAAGCCATCCGAACGCTGAGAAAACGCAAAGACCTCATCGATATACACCTCGAATTCAATCATGTGTGCCACTTTTCCGGGATGCAGCACGACTTCATTGATGGCACTTCCAATCCTCGGCGAGCACGATTCTTTGCACACCTGCGCCTCCAGCAGGAAACGACTTTCGATAAAGTATTCACCCTGCAGCACATCGTCTAACTGTTGCTGTGCATTATCCGGGTCGAGATCGGTGAGAAAACCGAGGTTACCGCGGTTGATACCAATCACTTTGATGTCATAACGTGCCAGCACGCGCGCGGCGCCCAGCATATTGCCGTCACCGCCCACCACCACAGCTAAATCGGCGCGTTGACCAATCTCGGCCAGGCTGCCGGTTTCCACATCTTTCAAATTCAGTTCGCGCGCAATTTGCTGCTCGACGATCACCTCATAGCCTTTTGCTGTCAGCCAGCGCCAGAGCATTTCATGGGTGGTTAACGCAGTAGGATGGCGCGGATGGCCGACAATCCCAATGCAGTTAAAGTGTTTGTTCATTTAGCAGGTGTTCCTCATAAGCCAAAACGGCCAGGCAATGTGATGGGTTCACTTGAAACCTTCAAACTGATCCCCATAATAAGCCAACCAGCGAGATGAATGTGCAAAACGCGGAGAAATTCATGAGTAGTAAAGAACAGAACACCCCTAACGAGCAAGTCTCAGACGAAATTCAACAGGATCAGCAGCACGTGGATGCAGAGACGGCAACTGAGGTGGATCCGCGTGATGAGCGAATCGCGCAACTGGAAGCGGAATTAGCCCAGTCGCAAGGCGGCGTGCGTGAAGCACAGCTGCGCGCTCAGGCGGAGATTGAGAACATCCGTCGCCGTGCCGAAATTGATGTGGAAAAGGCGCACAAGTTTGCGCTGGAAAAATTTGCCAACGAACTGCTGCCAGTGATTGATAGCCTGGAGCGCGCGCTGGAAGTGGCTGATAAAGAGAACACCGAACTGGCTTCGATGATCGAAGGCATTGAGTTGACGCTGAAATCCCTGCTGGGTGCCGTGCGTAAATACGGTGTTGAAGTGGTCGGTGAAACTAACGTGCCGTTCAACCCGGATGTGCATCAGGCGATGTCGATGATTGAATCAGAAGACATGGCGCCGAACCATGTGCTGATGGTGATGCAGCGTGGTTATACCCTCAATGGTCGCCTGTTGCGTCCAGCGATGGTGGCAGTGACCAAAGCCAAAGGCTGATTGCCCTGCTGAATATAAAAACGGCCGCTGATTGCGGCCGTTTTTATTACTGCGGCAGAACAGGCATCCAGTCGATCGGTGTCTGGCCAGACTGGCTTAACAGCGCATTCGCTTGTGAAAAGTGTTTGCTGCCGAAAAAACCGCGGTGGGCAGAAAGCGGAGAAGGGTGCGGCGCTTTCAAAACATGGTGACGCTGGGTATCGATAATGCTCCCTTTCTTCTGAGCATGCGAACCCCAGAGCAGGAAAATCACCCCTTCACGATGTTGATTGATTGCGCTAATCACATTGTCCGTAAAGGTTTCCCAGCCGAATCGCGCGTGGGAATGCGCTTTGCTGGCTTCTACCGTCAGCACCGTGTTCAGCAGCATGACACCTTGTGTGGCCCAGCTCTCAAGGAAGCCGTGCTGTGGACGTGTAAAGCCTGCGATATCCTTCTCTAATTCTTTGTACATATTCAGCAGTGAAGGTGGAGTGGGCACGCCAGGAAGTACGGAGAACGCCAGACCGTGCGCCTGATTTGGGCCGTGATAGGGATCCTGACCCAGAATCACCACCTTAATGTCGCCCAGTTCCGTCAGACGAAAGGCATTGAACACGTCTTTCTGCGGCGGATACACGGTCACACCTGCTGCGCGCTCGTTGGCTACCGCTTTTAACGTTTCGACGAAGTAAGGTTTTTCTTTCTCTTCAGCCAGCACGTCGTGCCAGGTCAGCTTCTCAGCCATCTTTAACTCCCTGCAAAAATTTGCGCCTAGCTTAGCGTGTCGCACGCGGCAGCAGAAGGGTAAAAATAATTTGAAAAAATACAGAAAAAGTTTTCAGTCGTAATGGTTGTAAATCAATTTGTTAGCGATGAAGCGCATTTTGCTGGCCAGCATAATTGATACAGGTCAAAACGGCGATAAACCCTCGGTGATATATCAATGTGTCAGATCAATGGATACACCGCGTGATAGGAAACATCGCGCATTTAAGCCCTGGAGGTCACTATGATTACCGGTATTCAAATTACTCAGGCCAATAACCCACAGCTGTTGAACTCATTCTGGTTGCTGGATGATGAGAAAGCGGAAGCCCGTTGCCTGTGTGCAAAAGGCGATTTCACGGAAGATCAGATCGTTGCAATTAGCGATCTGGGCGAGATTGCTTACCGCGAAATCCCACTGGAGCAGAAACCCGAGGTACGTATTGAAGGGGGCCAGCACCTGAACGTCAACGTGCTGCGTCGCGAAACCTTAGAAGATGCGGTTAAGCATCCGGAAAAATACCCGCAGCTGACTATTCGTGTTTCTGGTTATGCGGTGCGCTTTAATGCGCTTACCCCTGAACAGCAGCGCGATGTGATTACCCGTACTTTCACTGAAAGTCTGTAATTGATCGGCTGACGAAAAGTCACACAGCAATACAGGCCGCGCTGATACCTTTCGGCGCGGCCTTTTTATTTTTAAACACTCTATAAGGGATAGCAGAGTAGGCCCTTGCCGGGAAAAATATAACCGAAGCGCTATTTTACCGAGCTAAAGACAAAAAAACGCCTCATCAGAGGCGCTTTATTGAGTGGGTGCTGATTTATTCTGCACCGCTCTCTGGTGTGCTGCTACCGCTTGCCTTACGACGTTTACCGACATTTTTGGTGTCGCGATGGCGTTGTTTAACGCGCGGTTTTTCAGCTTCTTTCTCTTTGCGCTCTTGACGCTTCGCAAGGGCTTTTTTCGACGGTTTACCCGTCACTTTGGCACTCGGTGCACGTGATTCAGGACGCAACTCATCAATTATGCGCGCTTTGATCGGCTCGTTGATATAACGGGTAATTTTACCCAGTAACACATGGTCATGTGCCTCAACCAGCGAAATCGCCGTGCCTTTACGGCCAGCACGCGCAGTACGACCAATACGGTGCAAGTAGATATCGGCAGTAAGTGGCAGGTCATAGTTGATGACGTGAGTGACGTCATCAATGTCGATACCGCGTGCCGCAACATCTGTCGCAATCATCACGTTGACGCGATTTTCGTTGATACGCTTAATCGCTTCATTGCGGTTTACCTGCACCATCTCACCTTCAAGATAGCTGGTGCGAATACCGGCTTCGTGCAGCCAGGTCACCAGTTCATGCAGACGTTCACGCTTACGCACAAACACAACCACGCGCTTGGCTTCAGGCTGTTTTAACAGGTGCACCAACAGCTTGGTTTTGTGCTCAAGGTTGTCAGCACGATAAAACCACTGTTGAATCTTCTTGCGTTCGCTTTTGCTGGGATCCGCTTCAATTGATACCGGATCGTTCAGCAGACGCTCGGCAAAATCCTTGATGTTTTCGCCTTCCAGCGTGGCGGAGAACAGCAAGGTCTGTTTACGCCAGCGGGTTTCCGCAGCGATGGTTTCGATATCCTGTGCGAAGCCCATATCGACCATGCGGTCGGCTTCATCCAGAATCAGCGTTTCTACGGCGCGACAGTCAAAGTTTTCTTCTTTGATGTACTGCAGCAGGCGACCGGTGGTGGCTACCACGATGTCCTGGTTTTCGCTGAACACTTCGGCGTGGTTCATATAAGCCACACCACCGGTGATGGTGGCGATATCCAGGTGCGTATGTTTGGCCAACTCACGTGCGTGATCGGCAACCTGCATCGCCAGTTCGCGGGTTGGCGTGAGGATCAGAATACGTGGCGGGCCCGATTTTTTGCGCGGGAAGTCGAGCAGGTGCTGTAAAGCGGGCAGCAGAAAAGCAGCGGTTTTCCCCGTTCCGGTTGGCGCCGAACCCAGAACGTCACGGCCTTCCAGCGCGGCAGGAATGGTCTCAGCCTGAATGGCAGTGGGGCGCGTGAAGCCTTTTTCCTGCAGCGCTTGCAGCAGGCTTTCGTCTAGTTCGAGTTCGGAGAATGTGGTTACGGTCATGGTCTACCTCAGTTTGGGGCGCTGATTATAGACAGAACAGACATAATCTTCATCTGTTTGTGTGCAGCAGGTGAAGGTGAATTCCCTTCACGACCACGTTACACTCCTCGCAGTAGATAATTCAACGGTAGTGAAGTATGTCTCAGGACCAGCCGCAGACGCGGGCAATGTTAAGAAAAGATGGTTTTACCTTTAAGCAATTTTTCGTGGCTCATGACCGCTGTGCAATGAAAGTTGGCACCGATGGCGTGTTACTCGGTGCCTGGGCGCCGGTGGCGGGCGCACGACGTATTCTGGATATTGGCTGCGGCAGCGGATTGATTGCGTTGATGCTGGCTCAGCGTACGCCACAGCAGGTGATGCTGGATGCGGTCGAGTTGGAAGCCAGCGCGGCCAACCAGGCCGAAGAAAACGTGCAGGCTTCTCCCTGGGCCGATCGAATCACGGTACATCAACAAGATATCGTCAGCTGGAGCGATCAATCGGAAAAACGTTACTCCCTTATCGTCAGCAACCCGCCTTTTTTTGCGCCGGGAACAGCATCAGCCAGCGCAGAGCGTGACAGCGCGCGCAGTACCACCACCCTGGATCACCCTACGCTATTGCGCTGCGCCGCTCAGTTAATCGAAGAAGAGGGGATTTTTTGCGTGGTGCTGCCCGAGGATGCGGGAGAAAATCTCATTCCGCTGGCGATGGCTGAAGGCTGGCATCTGCGATATCGCTACGATGTGGCGGCTTATGCGCATCGTCCGCCAAATCGTTTGGTGTTAGGTTTCTCGCCCACTGCTGGCGAAACGTTGCTGGAACGTCTCGCCATTCGTGATGAAGATAAGAGCTACTCGGCCGACTGGCTGAGTCTGGTCAGTGATTTTTATCTGTTCCGATAGCTATCTGGCTGGAGCTGCGTTGGTAACGCTTCAGGCAGTTGATCGGGAAAATCAGGCGTATAGTGCAGGCCACGGCTCTCTTTGCGTTCCAGCGCACAGCGCACCATCAACTCCGCCACCTGCACCAGGTTGCGGAGCTCCAGCAGGTTGTTGGAGAGACGGAAATGCGCGTAATACTCATCGATCTCCTGCTGCAGTAAATTAATCCTGCGCAGTGCGCGCTGCAGACGTTTGGTGGTGCGCACAATCCCCATGTAATCCCACATGAACAGACGCAGTTCATGCCAGTTATGCTGAATCACCACGCGCTCGTCCGCATCATCCACGCGGCTTTCATCCCAGGCCGGCAGTTGATCAACAGCGGCAACCTCCGGCAAGCGGCGAATCATGTCTTCAGCCGCCGACCAGCCATACACCAGACACTCCAGTAGTGAATTCGATGCCATTCGATTGGCACCGTGCAGGCCGGTGTAACTCACTTCGCCAATGGCATACAGCCCATCAACATCGGTGCGGCCTTGCTGATCCACCATCACGCCGCCGCAGGTGTAGTGCGCGGCAGGCACGATCGGAATGGGCTGCTTTGTCAGATCCAGCCCAAAGGTCAGCAATTTCTCGTAGATCATTGGGAAATGGGCACGCACAAAGCTTTCGGGCTGGTGGCTGATATCCAGATACATGCAATCGACACCCAGACGCTTCATTTCATGGTCGATGGCGCGTGCCACGATATCGCGCGGGGCTAACTCGGCGCGCTCATCGAAATCGGGCATAAAGCGGGTGCCATCCGGGCGCAGCAGCCATGCGCCTTCACCGCGCAGCGCTTCCGTCAGCAGGAAGTTCTGTGCCTGAGGATGGAATAAACAAGTGGGATGGAACTGATTGAACTCCAGGTTAGCGACACGGCAGCCAGCACGCCATGCCATCGCGATGCCATCGCCTGAGGCCACATCCGGGTTAGTGGTGTATTGATAAACCTTTGCCGCACCGCCGGTGGCCAGTACTACAGCACGAGCACGACAGGTTTCCACCTGCTCGCGATTACGGTTCCAGATCCACGCGCCCACCACCCGACGCTGACCCGGCAGGCCCAGTTTGTCGGAAAGAATTAAATCAACGGCGTTGGTGCGTTCAATGATGCGGATGTTGGGATGGCTCAGCGCCTGGCTTACCAGCGTGGTTTCTACCGCGCGACCAGTGGCATCGGCGCTGTGCAGAATCCGACGATGGCTGTGCCCACCTTCACGCGTCAGGTGGTAGCGCGCTTCGCCGTCACTTTGCGGTTCTTTGTCAAAGGCCACGCCATTATCAATCAACCACTGCACGCAATGGCGTGCATTACTGGCGATGAAGCTCACGGTTTCGCGTTCACACAAGCCGGCGCCAGCAATCAGGGTGTCTTCAACATGGGATTCAATGCTGTCAGTTTCATCAAACACCGCAGCGATGCCGCCCTGAGCATACAGCGTCGAACCTTCGTTAACCTGGGCTTTGCTTAACACAGTTACCTGGTAATAGGGTGCCAGACGCAGCGCCAGAGAGAGGCCTGCTGCACCGCTGCCCACAATCAACACATCACACTGGTAATCAGGAATTGACGTCATGGTGTTTAATTTACTAAACAGAAGGTTTCCCGAGCATAAGCCTGGAAGCCGGTTCTGTGAAGTATTTTGAACAAATCACGCGGTAAAATTATCCAGAGAGGCGATATAATCACGCGATTTCAGTAAGTTATGTCCGAAAATGAGCGCATCGTGTTTTTTATACCAAACACTCTGAAAATTCAGGTAATAAAGGTGAAAATTAGGGCGTCATAGGGTACTCTCCCAGCGATTATCGGTGCCGCAAAAGACACCAACGGCGTGGCAAGTCGCTACACTGAAAGACAATCAACAACAATGATGTCGTGGTTCCGATACGGAAATTATCTGGTCGTAGTGAACTTCAGGCCAACATATGACTCTAAGCGCATGCTTGCTCAGAACAATGAGATGTGCTGGCAGTTCACTTACGCATAAAAAAGAGATTTGGGGAGACATTACCTCGGATGAGCGAGCAGTTAACGGATCAGGTTCTCGTTGAGCGGGTTCAGAAGGGAGATCAAAAGTCATTTAATTTACTGGTTATTCGATACCAGCATAAAGTGGCGAGCCTGGTTTCACGCTATGTCCCTTCAGGCGATGTGCCTGATGTGGTTCAGGAATCTTTCATTAAAGCGTATCGCGCACTGGAATCTTTCCGTGGCGATAGCGCCTTTTATACATGGCTGTACCGTATTGCGGTAAATACAGCAAAAAACTATCTGGTGGCTCAGGGGCGTCGTCCGCCATCCAGCGATGTGGATGCCATTGACGCAGAAAATTTCGAAAGTGCAGGTGCGTTAAAAGAAATTTCGAACCCTGAGAACTTAATGTTGTCAGAGGAACTGAAACAAATTGTTTTTCGGACCATTGAGGCGCTTCCCGAAGATCTGCGTATGGCCATCACCCTCAGGGAATTGGATGGTTTAAGTTACGAAGAGATTGCCGTCATCATGGATTGCCCGGTCGGTACAGTACGTTCACGTATCTTCCGCGCCCGAGAGGCCATTGATAATAAAGTTCAACCGCTTATCCAACGTCAGTGATAACGGCTACTGGAAGGGTACCAAAGCATGCAGAAAGAAAAACTTTCCGCTTTAATGGATGGTGAAACTCTCGATAACGAGCTGTTGGGATCGTTGTCGAAAGACGTAGATCTTCAAAAAAGTTGGGAGAGCTACCATCTAATCCGCGACACCTTACGAGGTGATGTGGGTGAAGTGCTGCATTTTGATATCTCCGCGCGTGTTGCAGCGGCCATTGAAAATGAGCCATTGCGCAAAGTGACTCCGCTGATTCCTGAAGCGCAGCCTGAGCCATCACGCTGGGAGAAAATGCCGTTCTGGCGCCGTGGCGGCACCTGGACAGCACAACTGGCACAAGTTGGTGTGGCTGCCTGCGTATCGCTGGCGGTGATTGTGGGTGTTCAGCACTACAATACTCAGCCTGGTGGCAGCGCGACGGAATCTTCAGATTCGCCAGCGTTCAATACGCTGCCGATGATGGGTAAAGCTTCACCGGTCAGCCTTGGCGTCCCTTCTGATGCCTTTGACACCAACAGCTCTAACCAGCAGGTGCAGGAACAGCGTCGTCGTGTGAATGCCATGCTGCAGGACTATGAGCTGCAGCGCCGTCTGCATGCAGATCAGGTTCAGTTCGATGAAAAGAACGATCCTCAGCAGGCGCAAGCTAATGTTCCCGGAAATCAGTCGTTAGGAACTCAACAGCAGTAATGAAGCAACTTTGGTGTGCCGTTAGCCTGCTGGCAGGCAGCCTGCTTTGGTCCTCCACCGCCCCGGCGCAGACATCTGCTTCCGGGGCGTTGTTACAGCAGATGGAGCAGGCAAGCCAGAACCTCAACTACGAATTCGCCTACATCAATGTCTCCCGTCTTGGCATTGAATCTCTGCGCTATCGTCATGCAGTCATTGATAATCGTATCTTTGCCCAACTGTTGCAGATGGATGGACCGCGTCGTGAAGTCATCCAGCGCGGTAATGACATCAGTTATTTCGAGCCAGGACTTGATCCCTTCTCGTTACCGGGCAATCACATTATTGATGCGCTGCCTGCATTGATGTTTGCTGACTTCTCTCGTCTTGGCGATGCCTACGATTTTATTCCGGTAGGGCGTTCGCGCATGGCCGATCAAATGTGCGAAGTGGTGCGCATCGTGTCGCGTGATGGTACGCGCTACAGCTATGTCGTATGGCTGGATGTCGATACTAAATTGCCGCTGCGTATTGATTTGCTGGACCGTGATGGTGAAACGCTGGAGCAGTTCCGCGTCATCAGCTTTGCGGTGGATGAAGGCGTGCGTAATTTGATGCAGGGGCTGGAAAAAGCCAACCTGCCCCCAACGCTGTCATTACCGGCGGGCGATAAAGTGCAGCTCAGCTGGCAGCCTGGCTGGTTGCCAGCAGGTATGTCACTGATTTCGCAAAGTCGCCGCGATATGCCGGCCATGAATAAAACCGTAGAATCCCGTCTGTACAGCGATGGCTTATTCAGCTTCGCCATCAACATTACGCCTGCTGATAAAAGCAGTGTGTCGCAGTCATTGCGCACTGGGCGTCGTACGGTGCAGACAGAAGTGCGCGATAATCGTGAGATTACTGTGGTGGGCGAATTACCGCCTGCGACGGCCAAACGTATCGCGGACAGCATAGATTCAGGTGCACAAAAATGATGAGAGAATGGGCCACCGTGGTGGCGTGGGATAAAGGTATTGCCACGCTGCACTCGGAAGCAAAAACCTCCTGTAACAGCTGCTCAGCCCGCAAAGGCTGCGGCAGCCACGCGCTCAACCAACTCGGGCCGAAAAATGCCCATGTGATGACCATTGCCAGCCCGGAGCCTTTACAGCCCGGACAGCGCATTGAATTGGGTATCCGTGAAAGCAGCCTGTTAGGTTCAGCGCTGCTGGTTTACATGACGCCGCTTCTCGGTCTGTTTTTAGTGGCAGGTCTGTTTCAGATGCTGTTCCACAGCGATCTGGCGGCGGCTTGCGGTGCGCTGTTAGGCGGCATCGGTGGCTTTATTGTGGCTAAAGGTGTTTCCGGCGTGTTCGGCCATCGGGAAGCCTTTCAGCCGATCATTCTCAGCGTTGCGTTACCGCCCGATGCCATACGCGTGGAAAATGAAGGTTGATCCCTGCCAGGGCCGCGCAATGCGCGGCTTTTTCATTTAAGCTTACCCGCTGAATTCTGTTGCGATTCCCCACAGTTCCATTCTTTAACGCGCGGCGTTAACAGTGTAATATGCGTCGTCATTAATGAGGCTGACAGGGTTCCGGGTAAAGCTCACTTTCCTGAATGTGTCTGTGCTCAAGTTTTCCACTGATTTTTTACGTGAAGATATTCATATAAATGAAGCACATACGAAATTTCTCTATCATCGCACACATCGACCACGGCAAATCAACGCTCTCTGACCGCTTGATTCAGATTTGTGGTGGCCTCAGCGATCGTGAGATGGCGGCGCAGGTTCTGGACTCTATGGATCTGGAACGTGAGCGCGGCATTACCATTAAAGCGCAGAGCGTGACGCTCGATTACAAAGCGCTGGACGGTGAAACTTACCAGCTCAATTTTATCGACACCCCTGGCCACGTTGACTTCTCGTACGAAGTTTCCCGCTCATTAGCGGCTTGTGAAGGGGCATTGCTGGTGGTTGATGCAGGTCAGGGCGTTGAAGCACAGACGCTGGCGAACTGCTATACCGCCATGGAAATGGATCTGGAAGTGGTACCGGTTCTGAACAAAATCGACTTGCCTGCGGCCGATCCTGAGCGCGTGGCGGAAGAGATTGAAGATATCGTCGGTATTGATGCTGCTGATGCGGTGCGCTGCTCGGCGAAAACCGGCGTAGGCGTACCAGATGTGCTTGAGCGTCTGGTTCGTGATATCCCACCACCGGAAGGTGATCCAGAAGGCCCACTGCAGGCGTTGATCATCGACTCATGGTTCGATAACTACCTGGGCGTTGTGTCGTTGATTCGTATCAAAAACGGCACGCTGCGCAAAGGCGACAAAGTAAAAGTGATGAGTACCGGTCAGACTTATAACGCTGACCGTCTGGGCATTTTCACACCGAAACAGGTTGATCGTACTGAGCTGAACTGCGGTGAAGTAGGTTGGCTGGTGTGTGCGATCAAAGACATCATGGGCGCGCCAGTGGGCGATACCCTGACGCTGCAACGCAATCCAGCAGATAAAGTGCTGCCAGGCTTTAAGAAAGTGAAGCCGCAGGTTTATGCCGGTTTGTTCCCGATCAGCTCTGATGACTATGAAGCATTCCGTGATGCGCTGGGCAAATTGAGCCTGAACGATGCCTCACTGTTTTACGAGCCAGAGAGCTCTACGGCGCTGGGATTCGGCTTCCGTATTGGCTTCCTTGGTCTGCTGCACATGGAGATCATCCAGGAGCGTCTGGAGCGTGAATACGATCTCGATCTGATCACCACCGCGCCGACGGTTGTCTATGAAGTGGCCACCACCAATGGCGAAACCGTTTATGTCGACAGCCCTTCAAAGCTGCCGCCACTGAACAATATTGAAGAGCTGCGCGAGCCAATCGCCGAGTGTCACATGCTGTTGCCGCAAGAGTACCTCGGTAACGTGATCACGCTGTGTATCGAAAAACGCGGTGTGCAGACCAACATGGTTTACCACGGTAAGCAGGTTGCGCTGACTTATGAAATTCCGATGGCTGAAGTGGTACTCGACTTCTTTGACCGTCTAAAATCGACATCTCGCGGCTATGCATCGCTGGATTATAACTTCAAACGTTTCCAGACCTCTGACATGGTGCGTGTCGACGTGATGATTAACTCAGAACGTGTCGATGCGCTGGCGCTGATTACCCACCGTGATAACTCACAGTATCGTGGCCGCGACCTCGTGGAGAAGATGAAAGAACTGATCCCACGTCAGCAGTTCGATATTGCGATTCAGGCGGCGATCGGCAACCACATTATCGCTCGCTCAACGGTCAAGCAGCTGCGTAAAAACGTCATTGCAAAATGCTATGGCGGCGACGTTAGCCGTAAGAAAAAACTGTTGCAGAAGCAGAAAGACGGTAAGAAGCGAATGAAGCAGGTCGGCAACGTTGAGCTGCCGCAGGAAGCATTCCTTGCCATTCTGCATGTCGGTAAAGACAGCAAATAAGGAACTTTAATGGCTAATATGTTCGCCCTGATTCTGGTGATCGCTACGCTGATAACCGGTGTTATCTGGTGTATTGATCGCTTTAAATGGGCTCCGGCGCGTCGTGCTAAGCAGGCAGCTGCACAAGCGCAGGCGGGTAACGCATTGGACGGCAAAACGCTGTCCAAAGTAGCGGCTCAGCCAGGCTGGGTAGAAACGGCGGCATCGGTGTTCCCGGTGCTGGCGGTGGTGCTGATCGTTCGCTCATTTATTTTTGAGCCGTTCCAGATCCCATCAGGTTCCATGATGCCAACGCTGCTGATTGGTGATTTTATTCTGGTGGAGAAGTTTGCTTACGGTATCAAAGATCCGATTACCCAAACCACGCTAATCCCAACCGGTCATCCACAGCGCGGTGATGTGGCGGTGTTCAAATACCCGAAAGATCCGAGTGTCGATTACATCAAACGTGTGATCGGTTTGCCGGGCGACAAAGTGGTGTTCGATCCCTACAGCAAAACGCTGACGGTTAACCCAGGTTGTGGCACGGGCAAATGTGATACCGCGTTGCCAATCACCTATACCAACGTGGAGCCAAGCCGCTTCATTCAGACGTTCAGCGGCTTTGATGGTAATGAAACCGGTAACGGCTTCTTTGAAGCGCCGCAGGGTGAAACCATGAAGGGCGGCCTGCGTCTCGGTACGCGTAAAGAGACTTTAGGTACCGTCACGCACGATATTCTTCTGGTAAACGAAGCGCAAAGCCAGGCAAGCATGTATTATCAGCAGCCGGGTCAGCCTCAATCCACATGGATTGTGCCAGAAGGCCAATATTTCATGATGGGTGATAACCGCGATAACAGCGCCGACAGCCGCTACTGGGGCTTTGTGCCTGAGAAGAATCTGGTCGGTAAAGCGGTGGCTATCTGGATGAGCTTTGAGAAACAAGAAGGACAGTGGCCAACGGGCGTGCGCTTGAGTCGCATCGGCGGAATCCACTAAAAATTATGCCCACTGCGGTGGGCAACACGGTTGGCCTCTTTCGGGAGGCCACTGCACACTAAACAGAACGTGTTGGAAGCTCAGCCCTGTTTCGTATGCAGAGTTACAGACGCACAGATTAACTGGAATCGCATGAACCCCATCCTTATTAACAAGCTGCAGCGCAAACTGGGCTACACTTTTACTCATCCGGAACTACTGCAGCAAGCATTGACTCACCGCAGTGCCAGCAGTAAACACAATGAACGTCTTGAATTTCTTGGCGATTCCATTCTCAGCTATGTGATTGCTAATGCGCTTTATCACCGCTTCCCACGTGTGGATGAAGGTGACATGAGCCGCATGCGCGCCACATTGGTACGAGGCAATACCCTCGCAGAGATGGCGCGTGAGTTTGAACTCGGCGAGTGTCTTCGTCTCGGGCCGGGCGAACTGAAGAGTGGCGGTTTCCGTCGCGAATCGATTCTTGCTGATACCGTGGAAGCGCTGATTGGCGGTATCTTCCTCGATAGCAACATTCAAACCGTTGAGAAACTGATTCTCGATTGGTACCAAAATCGCCTTGATGAGATCAGCCCGGGCGATAAGCAAAAAGATCCGAAAACGCGTTTGCAGGAGTATCTGCAAGGGCGTCATCTGCCGCTGCCATCTTATCTGGTGGTGCAGGTCCGTGGCGAAGCCCACGATCAGGAATTCACCATTCACTGTCAGGTGAGTGGCATGGCAGAACCGGTGGTGGGCGTAGGTTCCAGCCGCCGTAAAGCAGAGCAAGCCGCCGCCGAACAGGCGTTAATTAAGCTTGGTCTCGAATAAAATACATAGTCATATTGCAGCGTCGACAGCGACGCTGCCCAAGTCAGGACTCGAATGAGCGAAATCGAAACACACAGCGGCTTTATCGCGATTGTCGGCCGACCTAACGTCGGCAAATCCACCTTACTGAACCAGTTACTGGGGCAGAAAGTGTCGATCACCTCGCGTAAACCGCAAACCACGCGTCACCGCATCATGGGCATTCACACCGAAGGCGCTTATCAGGCGATCTACGTGGATACCCCAGGGCTGCACATGGAAGAGAAGCGGGCGATTAACCGCCTGATGAACCGTGCTGCCAGCAGCTCAATTGGTGATGTGGAGCTGGTGATTTTTGTCGTTGAAGGCACGCGCTGGACGCCGGACGATGAAATGGTCTTGAATAAGCTGCGCGACGGCAAAGTGCCGGTGGTGCTGGCCGTTAACAAGGTCGACAACATTCAGGATAAAACCATTCTGCTGCCACACCTGCAGTTCCTGAGCCAGCAGATGAACTTCCTTGAGATCGTGCCGATCTCTGCGGAAAGCGGTAAGAACGTCGATGCGATTGCTGCTATCGCGCGTAAATGCCTGCCGAAATCTGACCATCACTTCCCGGAAGATTACATTACCGATCGTTCACAGCGCTTCATGGCGTCTGAGATCATCCGTGAAAAACTGATGCGCTTCCTCGGTGCGGAACTGCCTTACTCGGTGACCGTGGAAATCGAACAGTTCGTCTCTAACGATCGTGGTGGCTATGACATCAACGGTCTGATCCTGGTCGAGCGCGAAGGTCAGAAGAAGATGGTGATTGGCAACAAAGGCGCCAAGATTAAAACCATCGGCATTGAAGCGCGTAGAGATATGGAAGATATGTTCGAAGCCAAAGTGCATCTTGAACTGTGGGTTAAAGTGAAATCGGGTTGGGCGGATGACGAACGTGCACTGCGCAGCCTGGGCTATACAGACGAATAATTGATGGAAGGCTGGCAACGCGCCTTTGTGCTGCATAGTCGCCCTTACAGCGAAACCAGCCTCCTGCTCGATCTGTTTAGCGAAAGCGAAGGGCGCGTCCGCGTCCTGGCCAAAGGCGCACGCTCGCGCCGTTCGCAACTCAAAGGTGCACTCCAACCCTTCACACCGCTGCTGGTGCGTTGGGGGGGGCGTGGCGAAGTCAAAACGCTGCGTAGCGCCGAAGCGGTGTCACTGGCCTTACCGCTCAGTGGCATCACGCTCTACTGCGGGCTATACGTTAACGAACTGCTGTCTCGCGTCATTGAGCAGGAAATTCCTTTCTCCGATCTCTTCTTTGACTATCTCAATTGCATCCAGATGCTGGCCGCAGGCAACGGCACGCCTGAACCGGCGCTGCGTCGCTTTGAACTGGCGCTGCTGGGCCATCTTGGCTACGGCGTGGATTTCCTGCACTGCGCCGGCAGTGGTGAAGAGATCGATGACGGCATGACGTACAGCTACCGAGAAGAGAAGGGCTTTATCGCCAGCCTGGTCGTCAACCAGCGCAGTTTTACCGGCCGCCAGTTGCGTGCGCTGTGGGAACGCGATTTTCCCGATGCCGACAGCCTGCGAGCTGCCAAGCGCTTTACGCGTATGGCGCTTAAGCCTTATCTGGGCGGTAAACCGTTAAAGAGCCAGGAACTGTTTCGCCAGTTTGTCCCAAAAAAGAAGCCCGATGTGGCAAACGACTAGCGCTGGTCGTACCGCCTGATATTCTCAGCACGGTACACTGCAAACACACTGAACCTATTTAAGGATTGTCATGGCTGAGTTGCTGTTAGGGGTCAACATTGACCACATCGCCACCGTACGTAACGCACGTGGCACGAATTATCCCGATCCAGTCCAGGCGGCGTTTGTTTCTGAACAGGCGGGCGCAGATGGCATCACTGTGCACCTGCGTGAAGATCGTCGTCATATCACCGATCGCGATGTGCGTATTCTGCGCAACACCATCCAGACGCGCATGAATCTGGAGATGGCGGTGACCGATGAGATGATCGACATTGCCTGCGACATCAAGCCGCACTTCGTGTGTTTGGTGCCGGAAAAGCGCCAGGAAGTGACCACCGAAGGTGGGTTGGATGTGGCGGGTCAGCAGGACAAAATCAACGCTGCGGTTCGTCTGCTGAGCGACGCGGGGATTCTGGTGTCGCTGTTTATTGATGCCGATCACCGTCAGATCGAAGCGGCCGTTGCCAGCGGTGCGCCCTACATTGAGATCCACACCGGCGCCTATGCGGAAGCACCGGAAGGGCTGGAGCGTGAAGCCGAGCTGTCGCGCATTCGTAAAGCAGCCACATTCGCAGCCAGCCTCGGTTTGAAGGTGAATGCCGGCCATGGCCTGACCTATCACAATGTGCAACCCATTGCGGCATTGCCTGAAATGCATGAGCTGAACATTGGTCACGCCATCATTGGCCGCGCGCTGTTCAGTGGTCTGGCGGATGCGGTGTCAGAGATGAAGCAGCTGATGCGGGAAGCGCGTCGTTAATGGCGATTCTTGGACTCGGCAGCGACATCGTTGAAATCGAACGTATTGCCGGCGTGATTGAACGCTCCGGCGATCGACTGGCTCGACGCGTTTTGAGCGAAGCCGAGTGGCAGCAATATCAGGCGCACCAGCAACCGGTGCGCTTTCTCGCCAAACGTTTTGCGGTGAAAGAAGCGGCGGCCAAAGCCTTTGGTACCGGCATTCGAGGTGGTCTGGCGTTTAATCAATTCGAAGTGTACAACGATGCGCTGGGCAAACCGGGCTTACGCTTTTTCGAACAGGCAAAAGTGATTGCTAGCCAGTTGGGCGTGAAACATGTGCATGTGACGCTGGCCGATGAGCGCCATTATGCTTGCGCTACGGTGATCATCGAAGATTAAGGATGTAGCACCACAAACTTCTCCCACAGCGCCTCACGGGTTTCCGGGTGCTGTGGATCAGTAATAATGGTGTTATCAATTGGGCAGACGCTTTGGCAGGTCGGCACATCATAATGACCCACGCATTCGGTGCAGCGGTCAACATCAATCTCATAGATCGCCTCACCTAAACTGATGGCCTGGTTCGGGCATTCAGGTTCGCACATATCGCAATTGATGCATTTCGCCGTAATGAGTAAAGCCATGATCGCCGTCAGCCAGAGAAAGAAGGCGCGCACCTTATCATAAAACCGGCTTTTAAGGACGCAGGGTTTATTGCGCTGAATCAAACAAAGTGGGGATAGAACTCACTGAAGCAAAATTCATCAAAGGTTAGATAGGAATTAGGAAAACTCCGAGTTATCATTTTGTGCGGTAATTATCAGCGTAAACGCTTGTCGTAAGCACTATGAAAAAAATTAACTCGTTGAAAGAAATGTTTGTAAAGCAACAATGTATTCATTGCGGAGTTGCGCGAGGTTGGCTGGCTCGCTGGATATCAGACGATGCCTCTTTATGCGATGAGTGCCTGCACAACCTGCAACACGCGAGTCGCCAGGCCTGCCGTCACGATTCTACGCCGCAAAGCAAAAAGGCCGGATAACGGCCTTTTTCGCGTCACACCAGTTTTTTTACCAACTCTTCACTGTGCCGGATGTGGCTTGAGGCACGTTCAGGATCGTGCTGCACCAATGCCATAAACAGCAGATCGGTCAGCGCCAGCTGTGCACTGGTCGATGAGATCGCGGCACTGCGCGTGCTTTGCTCCTCGGCAACCGTGTACAAGCAAATCGAAGCGCACTGTTGCAGTGAGTTGGGGGTAAAGCCGGTAAACGCCAGCACGTCGACACCCAGCTGCGCCGCTTCCTGGGCCGCAAGGTTAATCTCTCTTCGCTCACCGGTATAAGAAATGGTGAGCAGCACATCCCCCGGCGCCATTGCCTGAACGCTCGCCAGCAAAGCATGCATATCCTGCTCGGCGACCGCGTTGATGCCAATCTTCATCAGCTTCCATGAGAAGTCTTTCGCCACTAATCCAGATGCGCCAATGCCTACCAAAAGAATGCGATTGGCATTTTTCAGCAGTTGCAGCGTTTGTAGCAACTTCTCTTCGCTGTTGATATCCAGCGTGGCGCGGATGGCCGATATCTTCTCTGCCAGCAGCTTCTCGCCCACCACTTTTAGAGGATCGTCGCTGAGAATGTGGTTATGAACGGTAATCGCGTCGCGATCTGCTAGCGACTCACTCAGCGCCAGTTTCAGCGCAGGAAATCCTTTATAGCCCAATTTCTGGGCAAACTTCACTACGCTCGACTGGCTGACGCCCGATTCCTCAGCCAGTTTTTGTGAACTCAGATGCCGTGCCCGATCCGGCTGCGACAGCAAAAAATCCGCCAGTCGACGCTCATTTAGCGCCAGTCGAGGGTAGAGCTGGCGAATTCGCAGCAATGAACTCATGTTCGATCCTTAATCCTTCTAATCCCGCTTGAGCTTAGTCTCTTTTACACCGTCAGGTTTTAATGACAGCACGCCGATACAAAGAATAAACTATTCAGCTGGCATTGTGGCGCCAGGAATTAAAAATGACCGCTTTCGCCCCCGTCGTTGAAGCTGGCTACACTGTAGGGCAAGCCGTAGAAAGGAAAGATAAGGAGTGGAGTTTGACAAAGGGTACGCAACGCCGCGTGGTGTTTTTCGATCTTGATGGCACGCTGCATCAGCAGGACATGTTTGGCACCTTTATGCGTTATCTGCTGCGACGCCAGCCGATCAACGTGCTGCTGGTGGTGCCGCTGTTGCCGGTGATTGGTTTGGGGATGCTGTTTAAAGGGCGCGCTGCACGCTGGCCAATGAGCTTGCTGTTATGGGCCATTACCTTCGGTCACAGTGAGCCGCGCCTGCGCCAGCGTGAAGCGGAGTTCGCGACATGGTTCCGCCAACGTGTCACCGCCTTTCCGGTGGTGCAACAACGTCTGACTGATTACCTCAGCAGCGATGATGCAGATGTGTGGCTGATCACCGGCTCACCGCAATCGCTGGTAGAGCAGGTCTATTTTGATTCCGCCTTCTTGCCGCGCGTACAACTGATTGCCAGCCAGATGCAGCCAGGTAATGGCGGACGAGTGCTGGCGATGCGTTGTCTCGGCCATGAAAAGGTGGCACAGCTCGAAGAGAAGATTGGCACGCCATTACAACTCTACAGCGGCTATAGCGACAGCAAACAGGATAACCCGCTGCTGTTCTTCTGCCAGCACCGCTGGCGGGTCACACCGCGTGGTGAGCTGCAACAGCTGGAGTGAATCATGCGGCAATTCCGTCTATAATGCGCCGCCTTTAAATCCGCAGGAGCTGCCTGGTGAACCCACAAACTGATGAACATTGGATGCGCCATGCGCTGGAGCTGGCGCGCCGCGCGTGGGAACAGGGCGAAGTGCCGGTGGGCGCGGTGTTAGTGCAGGGCGATAAAGTAATAGGCGAAGGCTGGAACCGACCGATTGGTCAGTGCGATCCCACCGCGCATGCCGAAATCATGGCGCTGCGTCAGGGCGGTAAAATCCTCGAAAACTATCGCCTGCTCGACACCACATTGTATGTGACGCTGGAGCCCTGCGTGATGTGCGCCGGGGCGATGGTGCACAGCCGCATTACGCGACTGGTGTATGGCGCAAAAGATGAGAAAACCGGCGCAGCGGGTTCACTCATGGATGTGATTGGCCATCCAGGCATGAATCATCAGATTCAGATTGATTGCGGTGTGCTGGCAGAAGAGTGCGCCGGGATGTTGAGTGATTTCTTTCGCATGCGCCGAGAGCAAAAGAAAGCGCTGCGTCAGGCGCAGCGCGAAGGTTAGTTCATCGCAATCTTTGGTTCGACCGCCGGGTAACCGGCGCCTAACTCCGCTTCCAGCGCCGACTGCTGCGCTAAACGTTTATCCTGCTCTTGCAGGTAGCCCACCAGACTGATCTGATACTTACGGATATTCTCGACGTAGTTATAGGCTTCGTGGCCGCGTGCATAACCATAGGTGGTCTGAGCGTAGTAACGCTTTTGGCTCAGCATCGGCAGACGTAATTTCACATCAGCCCAACTGTCTGGATTACCGCCCTGTTTTGCCGTCAACTTACGCACGTCGAGCATGTGCGCATAACCCATGTTATAGGCCGCCAGTGCAAACCAGATGCGTTCATCGTCAGGAATCGTCTCTGGCACCTTCTCCATCATCCGCTTCAGGTATTCACTGCCACCGCGAATGCTTTGCTCGGGATCGAGGCGATCGTTAACGTCGAGGCTGTCAGCGGTGTTACGCGTTAGCATCATCATGCCGCGCACGCCGGTGGGCGAAGTCGCCTGCGGATTCCAGTGCGACTCCTGATACGAAATCGCGGCCAGCAGGCGCCAGTCCATGCTCGCTGCATACTTCTCAAACAGCGGTTTGATATCCGGCAACGTGTTATCAATCGCGCGCAGGAAGGTGCGGGTGTCCACATAATCAAAAGTACCCACGTGACCGAGATACTTCTCTTCGAGGCGCGCCATCGTGCCTTCTTCGCCCATCTGGCTGTAAAAGTCGAGCATCGCCGCATTCAGGCTGTCGTCATCGTTGCGGGGCAGATACCAGGTGACCGGTTCTTCGTCAGTGATGTCGAACGCCACCGCCAGCTGCGGATGGATGCGCTGTAACAGGCCGATGGTGACCGAATCGCCCACGGTGTAATCCAGCTTGCCATCGGCGACGGCTTCCAGCAGCGCTTTCTGTCCCTGATCGGTGGAAATCGCCCAATCGAGATCGGGATAGCTGTCAGCTTTGGCGGAACGTAAAGTTGACAGATATGCCGAACCGGACTGCACAATCAGGCGGCCTTTCAGATCGCCGAGATTCTTCGGCCGTGGCTTATCAATGCGGTACACCAGCTGTTGCGATACCGAGTAATAGCTCGGTCCACTTTGATAGTGGGCAAGGCGCTCACCGTTATAGATCAAGCCAGCTGCGAGCAAATCCGCCTTACCATCATCGAGATCGTCAAACAGATCGCCGAGGTTCGGACGCACCGTGACCTCAAGTTTGACGCCAAGATAATCGGCGAAGCGTTTCGCCAGCTCGTAATCCATACCGGCTGGTGCATTATTGATGGTGTAGTAAGTCAGCGGGGAGTTGACGGTACTGATGCGCAGCACTCCACGTGATTTAATCTGTGATAACGCGTCATTTCCGCCCCCGTACCAGGGGATGGAAGGCCACAGTGCCAGCGCAAGCAGCACGGTGATCAGACCGATAAACAGATAGTTTATTTTCAGGCGTTTCAAATAGTTGTCTCGTAATGGCTCACAGGCCTCTGTCTTTTTAAGGCAGTATTTGTGTTGTTTTTACTCCCAGAGCGAGGGGCATTTTGCGCAACAAAGCGCAGCAGGGCAACTTATATAGCAAGAATTGTGCAAAATTCAGCCAAATGCTGTGTGCCAGATTTTATGCGCAAACGGTTTCGTAACCCGCGCGCTTTCTCTATAATACCGCCCGTTTTCCCTGTTGCGCCCAATGAAGCGTCGCCCGGCGCTTCAAAGACGAGAGATCTTTGATGATGGAAATTCTGCGTGGTTCGCCCGCTCTGTCGGCATTTCGTGTTAATAAACTGCTGACCCGCTTTCAGGACGCTCACCTGCCAGTGAGTGATATTTACGCCGAGTACGTCCATTTTGCCGATGTCAGCGCACCACTCAGTGCGGATGAACATGCCCGCCTGCAACGTCTGCTGAAGTACGGTCCTTCTCTCGCCGAGCACGCGCCACAAGGGCGTCTGTTGCTGGTGACGCCGCGTCCCGGCACCATTTCTCCGTGGTCTTCAAAAGCCACCGACATTGCCCACAACTGCGACTTGCCTCAGGTTCTTCGCCTTGAGCGCGGTATGGCATTCTATGTGCAGGCACCACAGCTGACTGAAGCGCAATGGCAACAGCTGGCCAGCCTGCTGCATGACCGCATGATGGAGACCGTGTTTGGTGACCTGAATGATGCGCAGCAACTGTTCGCACACCACGAGCCACAGCCGCTGAAAAGCGTGGACGTGCTGGGTGTGGGTCGCATTGCGCTGGAACAGGCCAATACCACGCTGGGCCTGGCGCTGGCCGATGACGAAATCGACTATCTGCTGGATGCTTTCACCAAACTGGGCCGCAATCCGAACGACATCGAGCTTTACATGTTTGCTCAGGCAAACTCAGAGCACTGCCGTCATAAAATCTTCAACGCCGACTGGATTATCGACGGTGAAAAGCAGCCGAAGTCGCTGTTTAAAATGATCAAGAACACCTTTGAACATAACCCTGAGCACGTGCTGTCTGCTTATAAAGACAATGCCGCTGTGATGGAAGGTTCAAAGGTGGGCCGCTTCTACGCCGATGCGCAGAAGGGCGAATACACCTTCCATCAGGAAGATGCGCATATCCTGATGAAGGTTGAAACCCATAACCACCCAACCGCAATTTCACCGTGGCCTGGCGCTGCGACCGGTTCCGGCGGTGAAATCCGTGATGAAGGTGCTACCGGACGTGGCGCGAAACCGAAAGCGGGTCTGGTCGGTTTCTCCGTCTCCAACCTGCGTATTCCGGGCTTTGAACAGCCGTGGGAAGAAGATTTCGGTAAGCCGGATCGTATTGTCACCGCGCTGGATATCATGACCGAAGGCCCACTGGGTGGCGCAGCGTTCAACAACGAATTTGGCCGTCCGGCATTGAACGGTTACTTCCGTACCTATGAAGAGCGCGTGAACAGCCATAATGGCTCAGAACTGCGTGGCTACCATAAGCCGATCATGCTGGCGGGCGGTATTGGTAACATCCGTGCTGACCACGTGCAGAAGGGTGAGATCGTTGTTGGCGCGAAACTGATCGTACTCGGTGGCCCTGCGATGAACATTGGTCTGGGCGGCGGTGCAGCCTCTTCAATGGCGTCTGGTCAGTCTGATGCGGATCTGGATTTTGCATCGGTACAGCGTGACAACCCGGAAATGGAGCGTCGTTGCCAGGAAGTGATCGACCGTTGCTGGCAGCTGGGCGAAGCCAACCCGATTCTGTTCATCCACGATGTGGGTGCAGGCGGTCTGTCTAACGCGATGCCAGAACTGGTCAGCGATGGTGGCCGTGGCGGTAACTTCAACCTGCGTGACATCCTCAACGATGAGCCAGGCATGAGCCCGCTGGAAGTGTGGTGTAACGAATCCCAGGAACGTTACGTGCTGGCAGTGGCACCGGCTCAGCTGGCGCTGTTTGACGAGCTGTGCAAGCGTGAACGTGCGCCTTATGCGGTGATTGGTGAAGCCACCGAAGAGCTGCACCTGAACCTGGCGGATAGCCACTTCGATAACAATCCTATCGATATGCCGCTGGACGTGCTGCTGGGCAAAACGCCGAAGATGACGCGTGATGTTGCCACTCAGCAAGCTAAAGGCGATGCGCTGGTGCGTGACGGGATTACCGTGGCTGACGCCGTTAATCGCGTACTGCATCTGCCAACCGTGGCAGAGAAAACCTTCCTGATTACCATCGGTGACCGTTCGGTAACCGGTATGGTGGCGCGTGACCAGATGGTCGGCCCATGGCAGATCCCGGTGGCCAACTGTGCAGTCACCACCGCCAGCCTGGACAGCTATCACGGCGAAGCCTTCTCACTGGGCGAACGTGCGCCAGTAGCCTTGCTGGACTTCGCTGCCTCAGGCCGTTTAGCGGTCGGTGAAGCGCTGACCAACCTGGCCGCCACCTCCATTGGTTCCCTGCAGCGCGTGAAGCTGTCTGCGAACTGGATGGCTGCAGCGGGTCACCCAGGCGAAGATGCCGGTTTGTACGCGGCAGTGAAAGCGGTTGGCGAAGAGCTTTGCCCAGCGCTGGGAATCACTATCCCGGTCGGCAAAGACTCGATGTCGATGAAAACCCGCTGGCAGCAGGGCACTGAAGAACGCGAGATGACCTCACCGCTGTCGCTGGTCATCACCGCCTTTGCACGTGTAGAAGATGTGCGTCGCACCGTGACGCCTCAGCTGCAAGCAGACCAGGATAACCTGCTGATGCTGGTTGATCTGGGCAACGGCGCTAACACCCTGGGTGCTACCGCGCTGTCACAGGTCTATCGTCAGTTAGGCGATAAGCCAGCCGACGTGCGTGATGCATCTCAACTGGCGGGCTTCTTCAACGCCATTCAGGCGCTGGTGGCCGAGCAGAAACTGCTGGCTTACCATGACCGCTCAGATGGCGGCCTGCTGGTAACGCTGGCAGAAATGGCCTTCACTGGCCACTGTGGTATCGAAGCCGACATCGCCGCGCTGGGCAACGATGCGCTGGCAGCACTGTTCACCGAAGAGTTGGGTGCAGTGATCCAGATTAATGCAGCCGATCGCGCCGCCGTTGAGCAAGTGTTTTCCGACCATGGCCTGAGCAGCAATGTACATGTGATTGGCCAGGCGCTGCCGGGCGATCGCTTTGTGATTCGTTCTGGTGACAGTGCGGTGTACAGCGAAAGCCGTAATACGCTGCGTACCTGGTGGGCAGAGACCACCTGGCAGATGCAGCGTCTGCGTGACAACCCAGCCTGTGCCGATCAGGAACACGAAGCGAAGAAAGCCGATAACGATCCAGGTCTGAACGTCCATCTGACCTTCAAGCCAGAAGAAGATGTCGCTGCACCGATGATCGCCACAGGTGCGCGTCCACGTGTTGCCGTGCTGCGCGAGCAAGGCGTGAACTCCCACGTTGAGATGGCGGCTGCCTTCCACCGTGCTGGTTTCACCGCTGTCGATGTGCACATGAGTGATCTGCTGGCGGGCCGCCGTGGTCTGGAGGAGTTCCAGGCGCTGGTAGCATGCGGTGGCTTCTCTTACGGTGACGTATTAGGTGCAGGTGAAGGTTGGGCGAAATCGATTCTGTTCAACGGCCGTGTGCGTGACGAATTCGAAAACTTCTTCCACCGTCCACAGACGCTGGCGCTGGGCGTGTGTAACGGCTGCCAGATGATGTCGAATCTGCGTGAGCTGATTCCGGGTAGCGAACTGTGGCCACGCTTCGTCCGTAACCAGTCAGAGCGTTTTGAAGCACGTTTCAGCCTGGTCGAAGTGGCTGCGAGTCCATCGCTGCTGCTGGACGGCATGGCCGGTTCCCACATGCCTATCGCTGTTTCACACGGTGAAGGTTTCGTGGAAGTGCGTGATGGTGCACATCTGGCCCAGCTGGAAAGCAAAGGTCTGGTGGCGCTGCGCTTCGTGGACAACTTCGGTAAAGTCACCGAAAATTATCCAGCCAACCCGAACGGCTCGCCGAACGGTATCACTGCGGTAACCAACGAGAGCGGTCGCGTCACCATTATGATGCCGCACCCAGAGCGCGTGTTCCGCACCGTGAGCAACTCCTGGCATCCGGCAGAGTGGGGCGAGGACAGCCCGTGGATGCGTATCTTCCGTAACGCACGTAAGCAACTGGGCTAAATTAGCCAGTAGCATCAGAGGCCGCCGCAGGGCGGCCTTTCTTTTGCCCGGCTGGTCCAGACTCACTCACTCACTCACTCACTCACTCACTCACTCACTCACTCACTCAATCAATCAATCAATCAATCAATCAATCAATCAATCAATCAATCAATCAATCAGGTACTTTGAGCTGGCTTGCGAAAACTGTCTGAAATCGGCGACAAATGCGCAGGTAGAGTGTCGCTAAATGGTGACATTTAAATCATTGATTTATAATGCCTCAATTTTTCATCTTTGAACTCGTTGCTGATCAGCGACACTTTCATCAGACCAGCCGGTCCGCTTTTTCTTAAAATACTGCGGCACACCTCGCATTACTCTGATAATTAATGCTATTTCATTTCTGGCACGATAGTTGCTATACTTACTTCGTTGCTCATTCACCTGTCTATGATTGCCCCGCACTGCGGTTGAGCTCATAAAATTCGAATGACGCACCAAACGGAGCCTGCCGTCCACCCAACCGATAATCGCTTGCTTTGCAACGTTATCAAGCATCGGACGCAACGTTGAGTTAGGCTCCACCTATTCTGCAAGCGATGCTGCGGCGTCGCTCTCACGGCAGCCCAAAAGGGCTGCCGTTTTCCTTTCTGTACTTTCTTCCCTTTTGATACTTCGTTAGCATGCCAGCAGCTCACATTTAAGGAAGCGCGGTAGTGAAGAGATGGCGTCTGTTTCCCCGATCCCTGCGGCAGTTGGTCTTGATGGCTTTTTTGCTGGTCCTGTTGCCATTGCTGGTGCTGGCCTGGCAAGCCTGGGAGAGCCTGTCTGCGCTCAGTAATCAGGCGGCGGATACCAACCGCAATACCTTCACTGACGTCCGCCGCAGCGAGGCGATGGCGCGCACGGCGCTCGAGCTGGAACGCAGTTATCGTCAATATTGCGTGTTAGGTGATGCCACCTTGCAAAAGCTCTATCAGACGCAGTGGACGCGATACGGGCAGATGCTCACCAGCCATGCAGATAGCCTGCCGGATCTTCCTTCCTTCAAAGCGCTACAGGAGACCTTGCCGCAGCTCGCAAGCGTGCAGTGTGATAATGGTAACCCAGTGGCAAAAGCCGCCACGGCTCTCGAACATTTCTCAGATGCCAATGCGCAAATGGTGCAGGCGACGCGTGAAGTAGTATTTTCTCGCGGCTTGCAACTCCAGCGTGAAATCGCCGACCGCGGCCAGTTTTTCGGCTGGCAGGCGCTGATTCTTTTCCTGATTAGCCTTGCGCTAGTATTGCTGTTTACCGGCATGATTATCGGCCCGGTAAAACGCGTAGAACGGATGATTAACCGACTGGGGCAAGGCAAAGCGCTCGGTGACAGCGTGAGTTTTCGCGGTCCGCGTGAAATCCGCTCACTTGGCCAGCGTATCGTGTGGCTTAGCGAGCGTCTGAGCTGGCTGGAGGAGCAGCGTCATGAATTTTTGCGTCATCTCTCGCACGAACTGAAAACCCCGCTTGCCAGCTTGCGTGAAGGCACGGAATTATTGGCCGATCAGGTGGCTGGGCCGCTCAATCCGGAACAGCAGGAAGTGGTGGCAATCCTCGACACCAGCAGCCGTCATCTGCAACGTCTCATCGAACAACTGTTGGATTACAACCGCAAACTGGCGGATGGTCCGATGGCGCTCGAGCCGGTGGCGCTTCATGACATCGTTGATTCGGTCGTTAAAATCCATTCATTGCCCGCCAGTGCGCGTCAGATCACCACGCATGTTGATCTTCAGGTGGCGCACTGTCTGGCAGAGGCAACATTGCTGCAAAGGGTCATCGATAACCTCTATTCGAACGCCGTGAACTACGGCAGCGAATCCGGTAACATCTGGCTGCAGAGCCAACAGAAAGGCAACCAGGTGTGGATTGAGGTGGCGAACACCGGCACACCGATTCCGGCTGAAGAGCAGGCGATGATCTTTGAGCCCTTTTTTCAGGGCAGCCAGCAGCGTAAAGGGCCAGTTAAGGGCAGCGGGCTGGGTTTAAGCATCGCCAAAGATTGTCTGCGCAGGATGCAAGGCGATTTGCAATTGGTAACGCGCAAGGATGCGGATGTCTGTTTTCGAATCATTTTGACGACCAGTGCCGGGAATGCCTGATTAATGAAACACACCCTGATTAAAATTTTTAGCTGCGCGTTGGTGGCATTCGGCTTGAGTGCCTGCCAGACCGCGCCGACGAGCAGCGCGTTGCACGACGGCACCAATCTTCCTGAGCCGGAAGTGCGGCTGCCTGATTATCTGGCAACCGATTGTCAAAACGTATGGAAGATTGAATCGCCAGCTGCGATGAGCAATCCACTTTACTGGCAGCGTGCTATCGACTGCGGCGAGCGTTTATCGCCTGCGGAAGCCCGGGCTGAAGCGCGTCGCTGGCCGGTTCAAGGCTGGTCGCGTGCTTTTAAACAAGGCATTCTGCTGGCAAATGGCAATGTGACGCCCTTTGAGCGCCGCCAGTTCGTCGATACGTTAGATGGTTACAGCGCATCCTATCCTGCCTCCGTGCGCCCGTTATTGATTTTGTGGCGCAGTAACCAGGCGGCGCAGTTGGCATTAAGCGCTGAACGCAGCCGCTATGCTGCACTTCAGCAAAGTCACGATTCCGAGCTGGATGGCCTGCGCCAGCAGCAAACCAAATTGCGGCAATCGCTGGAGGATACTCAGCGTAAGCTTGAGCGCCTGACTGACATCGAACGCCAGCTGTCGTCTCGTAAACCGGCGGACAGCAGCGACACATCGCACGGTGCCAGTGATGCACAAAGTGAGGATCAGTGACCATGAAACAGTCTGCACGTTTACTGCTGGTGGATGATGATCCTGGCCTGCTGAAGCTGCTCGGGATGCGTTTAAGCAGTGAAGGTTTTCAGGTGACCACCGCCGCAAGTGGCCCGGATGCTTTGCGCCAGTTGCAAAAAGAGAAAGTTGATCTGGTGATCAGCGATCTGCGCATGGATGAAATGGACGGGCTGGCGTTGTTTGGCGAAATCCAGAAACGCCATGCAGGCTTGCCGGTGATCATTCTCACGGCACACGGCTCTATTCCTGAAGCGGTTTCCGCGACGCAGCAGGGCGTGTTCAGTTTCCTGACGAAGCCAGTGGATCGTGACGCGCTGTATAAAGCCATCGATGAAGCGCTGGCACAGCGTGCGCCAGTCAGCGATGACACCTGGCGTGAAGCGGTAGTAACGCGCAATCCTCAGATGCTGCGTTTGCTGGATCAGGCGCACATGGTGGCGCAATCCGACGTTAGCGTGTTAATCAATGGCCAGAGCGGCACCGGCAAAGAGGTGCTGGCACAGGCGATTCATGCCGCCAGCCCACGTGCAAATAAGCCGTTTATCGCCATCAACTGCGGTGCTTTACCAGAGCAACTGCTGGAATCTGAACTTTTTGGCCACGCCAAAGGGGCCTTCACCGGCGCCGTGAGCGCGCGAGAAGGGCTGTTCCAGGCGGCAGAGAGCGGCACGCTGTTCCTTGATGAAATTGGTGATATGCCGCAGGCGTTGCAGGTCAAACTCCTGCGCGTATTACAGGAGCGAAAAGTACGTCCGCTCGGCAGTAATCGGGATGTCGATATCAACGTGCGTATCATCTCTGCCACCCATCGCGATCTGCCAAAAGCGATGGAGAAAAAGAGTTTCCGCGAAGATCTCTACTATCGCCTCAATGTGGTGAATCTGAAAATACCGGCGCTACATGAACGCGCTGAAGATATTCCGCTGCTGGCGAATCATCTGCTGCGCCAGTCGGCTGAACGCCATAAACCCTTCGTGCGCAGCTTCTCAGTGGATGCGATGAAACGTTTAGTGGGAGCCAGCTGGCCTGGCAACGTACGTCAGCTGGTGAACGTGATCGAACAGTGTGTTGCGCTGAGCACGTCACCGGTGATCAGTGATGCGCTGGTTGAGCAGGCGTTAGCGGGTGAAAATACCGCGTTGCCGACTTTTGTTGAGGCTCGCAATCAGTTTGAGCTGAACTATCTGCGCAAGCTGCTGCAGATGACCAAAGGAAATGTCACTAACGCCGCGCGTCTGGCTGGACGTAACCGTACTGAATTCTATAAGCTGCTGTCACGCCATGAGCTGGACGCCAGTGAATTTAAAGAGTAGCTTGCTGCGGCATATTGATTCATCCATTGACTACCCTAAATAGTTCGGGTTGCAGGATGGCGGCACACGATAACTTTCCGATGAACTGATTCAATTTAGTGATTCGGGTGAAAGAGAGCAGCCAACCCCTCTGCGACTTGAAGTAGGACGGGTTATACTATTTGTTATCCGTCCATCATGGAGGGAGTGAAAAAAGGATCCGTCATGAAAAAGATCGATGCAATTATTAAACCATTCAAACTCGATGATGTGCGCGAAGCTCTGGCCGAAGTGGGCATCACCGGGATGACGGTCAGTGAAGTAAAGGGCTTTGGTCGCCAGAAAGGCCATACTGAGCTGTATCGTGGTGCAGAGTACATGGTCGATTTTCTGCCAAAAGTGAAAATCGAAATGGTGGTAGGTGATGACATCGTCGACACCTGCGTTGAAGCCATTATGAAAACCGCGCAGACCGGTAAAATCGGCGACGGCAAAATCTTTGTGTTCGATGTGGCGCGCGTGGTGCGTATTCGTACCGGTGAAGAGGATGAAGAGGCGATTTGAGCCCCTTCGCTAGCCTGTTTAAAAGCCTGCATTGCGCAGGCTTTTTTGTTTACAGCACTTTGTGTGGGCCAAAGACTTCATAATGGATGCGATCGGCACCGACGCCGGCATCAACCAACTGACGCGCGACAAACTGCATAAATGGCAGCGGTCCGCACAGCCAGAACTGGCGGTCAGCCTGATTCAATTCGCTGGAAATGCCCGCGAGATCCATTAATCCCCGCGCATCATAACGGCCACTGTCCTGGCTTTCAGGCTGGCGATACCAGATATGGCTGGAGAAGTGTGGCAGGCGTGCGCCTGTGGCTTGTACTTCATCCGCAAAAGCATGCTGCGAACCACATTCGGCCGCATGCAGCCAGTTAACCGCGCCCGCATACTGCTGCTCGGCCAGGCTGGCTAACATCGCCAGCATCGGGGTTTGACCCACACCCGCAGAAATCAGCGTGATCGGCGCTTTTGCTTCAGTCTGCAGATAGAAATCACCCGCTGGTGCAGCACATTGCACAATATCACCCACCTTCGCATTAGCGTGGAGCCAGCCAGAAACGCTGCCGTGCTCCTCGCGCTTCACCGCAATACGGTAGGATTTAGCGTTGGGTAAATGGGTGAGTGAATACTGGCGATGCTGGATATTCTCATTACCTTCAGGTCGCAGACTAACGGCCAGATATTGTCCGGGCAGAAAATCGGCTACGGGCTGACCATCGTTGGGTACCAGTTCAAAGCTTTTGATCACAGAGCTTTCATTGTTGATAGCGCGGATACGGAAGTCACGTGCGCCACGCCAGCCGCCGACTTTCTCTTCCGATTCGCGGTAGATAGCCTCTTCACGCTGGATAAAAACATCGGCAAGCACGCCGTAAGCTTTTCCCCACGCCTGCAAAACGTCATCGCCGGGATTAAGAAGCTCTTCGATGGTCGCCAGCAATGTTTCACCCACCACCGCATATTGCGCCGGCTGAATATTCAGGCTGGTGTGTTTCTGCGCAATCTTCTCTACCGCCGGCAGCAGCACCGCCAGATTCTCCAGGTTGCTGCCATACGCAACAACGGCATTAAACAGCGCCTCACGCTGATTACCGCTGCGCTGATTATTCATATTGAAGACGTTTTTCAGTTCCGGATGTTGCGTTAATAAACGCTGATAGAAATGTCCGGTGAGTTGCGGGCCAAGCTGAGCAATAGCGGGCAGGGATGACTTAACGGTAGCGATAGTTTGCGCATCTAGCATGGTGAATGCCTCACAGTGAAGTTAAACATGTATTTTAAATACATCTTATGATCGTTCACCTGGCCTGTAAATCCCCTGTTTTGCTTGCGGGTTAAGCACTGAAGCTGGAAGCTGGCCCACAAACCTGAAAAATATTCCCCTCCAGCGTGAGCAAATATCGTGATTTACAGGCTTGCAAAAATGCGTAAAAAACCCGTTCCAGCGCCGTGCCAATCGTTTGCGTAAAAAGAGGGGATTGGCGCTACCGTCACCTGTCAAAACCGTTTACACTGTTGGCCTTCGCCCCTTGCCGGGGCTTAAACTGCCGTTAAAAAGTTAGCTAGTCAGGAGATGCCGGATGTTAAAGCGTGATATGAACATTGCCGATTATGATGCCGAGTTGTGGCAGGCTATGGAGCAAGAGAAGGTGCGTCAGGAAGAGCACATTGAACTGATTGCTTCTGAAAACTACACCAGCCCACGCGTAATGCAGGCGCAAGGTTCACAGCTCACCAACAAATATGCGGAAGGGTATCCGGGCAAACGCTACTACGGCGGATGTGAATACGTTGATATCGTTGAGCAGCTGGCCATCGACCGCGCCAAAGAGCTGTTTGGCGCAGATTTTGCCAACGTGCAGCCACACTCTGGTTCTCAGGCTAACTTCGCGGTTTACACTGCGCTGCTGCAGCCGGGCGACACCATCCTCGGTATGAACCTGGCGCACGGTGGTCACCTGACCCACGGTTCTCCAGTGAACCTGTCTGGCAAGCTGTATAACGTCATCCCTTACGGCATCGACGAAACCGGCAAAATCAACTACGACGAACTGGCTGAACTGGCTCAAACCCATAAGCCAAAAATGATCGTGGGTGGTTTCTCCGCTTATTCTGGCGTGTGCGACTGGGCAAAAATGCGCGAAATCGCTGATAGCGTGGGCGCATACCTGTTCGTTGACATGGCGCACGTTGCCGGTCTGATCGCGGCTGATGTGTACCCGAACCCGGTTCCACATGCTCACATCGTCACCTCAACCACCCACAAAACCCTCGCGGGTCCACGTGGCGGTCTGATTCTGGCGAAAAACGGCGACGAAGACCTGTACAAAAAACTGAACTCCGCGGTGTTCCCGGGTGGTCAGGGTGGTCCGTTGATGCACGTAATCGCTGGTAAAGCGGTGGCGTTCAAAGAAGCGATGGAGCCAGAGTTCAAATCTTACCAGCAGCAAGTGGCTAAAAACGCCAAAGCAATGGTTGAGGTTCTGCTGGAGCGTGGCTACAACATCGTTTCAGGCGGTACTTATAACCATCTGTTCCTGATCGATCTGGTGAGCAAAAACCTGACCGGTAAAGAAGCGGATGCTGCTTTGGGCCGTGCCAACATCACCGTTAACAAAAACAGCGTACCAAACGATCCGAAGAGCCCGTTTGTGACCTCAGGTGTTCGTATCGGTACCCCAGCAGTCACCCGTCGTGGCTTCAAAGAAGCAGAAGTTCGCGAACTGGCTGGCTGGATTGCTGACGTGCTGGACAACATCAACGACGAAGCGACCATCGAGCGCACTAAGCAGAAAGTGCTGGATATCTGCGCGCGTCTGCCTGTGTATGCCTGATTTGGCACGCTGATGTGATGAAAGAGGATGGCGCTGGCCATCCTTTTTTTATGCGCGCTATCCGACCTTTTATTTCACTTTTTCCCAAGCGTCTGACAAAGTAGCGGCCCAACGGGCTGCGGGCGCAGCCGACATGCCTGTGGGAGGCAAAATGACCATCGGATCGGCCAGATGGCTGGGACTCAGCTACTTCACCTACTTCTTCTGTTACGGCATCTACTTACCTTTCTGGAGCGTCTGGCTCAAAGGTATTGGCTTGGATGCTGAAAAAATCGGCCTGCTGCTCGGTTGCGGTATGGTGGCGCGATTCGTTGGCAGTTTATTGATTGCCTCGCAGGTCAAAAATCCTTCTCAGCTGATTGTCGCTTTACGTTTACTGGCCTTAATGACGTGCCTGTTTGCTGTCGGATTCTGGTTTGGCGGCCAATGGTTATGGCTGCTGCTGGTCATGGTGGGCTTCAACCTGTTCTTCTCACCGCTTGTGCCGTTGAGCGATGCGCTGGCAGCGACCTGGACACAGCAAATCGGCCTTGCCTATGGCCCGGTGCGTTTATGGGGATCGCTGGCGTTTGTAATTAGCTCCGCACTGACCGGCATGTTAGTCAGCGCATGGTCATCACAGGCGATTTTGGTCTTACTGAGCATGGGTGTGCTGGTGATGCTGTCTGGCATGATGCTGCCGCCGGAAACGCGCCCGCAGGGCGATGCACGGCAGGGAGCCAGCGGCGGGTGGTCGGCGTGGCGCGATCTGCTGCGTGAGAATGCGGTGTGGCGCTTTATGTTGTGCGTGACATTGATGCAGGGGGCGCACGCGGCCTATTACAGCTTCAGCGCCATCTGGTGGCAGGAGGCGGGTTACTCGGCCACCGTGATTGGCTATTTATGGTCGTTGGGTGTGGTGGCCGAAATCGTGGTCTTTGCTTTCAGCAACCGACTGTTCCGCCGCTGGAGTGCCCGTGATCTGCTGCTGCTTTCGTGTGTCTGTGCGTTAGTGCGCTGGGTGATGCTGGGATCCAGCACCGCGCTGCCACTGTTAATCGCTGCGCAGATTCTGCACTGTGGCAGCTTCACCGTGTGCCATCTTGCGGCGATGCGCTTTATCGCCGCGCGTAAGGGCGCTGAGGTGATTCGTTTGCAGTCACTTTACTCTGCGCTGGCGATGGGCGGCGGGATTGCGGTGATGACGATGATCAGCGGCGTGCTGTTTACCCATTTACAGGGGCATCTGTTCTGGGTGATGGCACTGGTGGCGCTTCCGGCACTGTTCCTGCGTCCTCGCGCCGCTTAAGCTTCCAGCAATTGACGAATACGCTGCTGCTGATGATAGCTCAGCGGCAGCTCAGCATGGATCAGCGGCGGTGAAAACAGCGGTAAAGACGTGGCGTAAGGTGTGATCACCAGCGCCACGTCACGCGGTGCACCTTCACGCTGAAAGTGCAGCATATCCTGGTAAGTAATGTTGATCGGCAGCAGCGTTATCTCGCGGATTTGCTGCTCCAGCAATTGTTCCATTGCCGCATCCGCGCCGGTCAATAGCAGCACCTGCTTTTCCTGCAGTGCACTCTCCTGCATCAACCAGGCACCAAATAATACCGCCACCAGACTCACTTCCTCTGCGCTGAATTGCGTACCGAAATCACTGCTGAAGTGGTACAGCGCACGTTCGGTGGTGCGCAGCAAACGCGGATAAAGGTGCGCCACATCCAACGCCACACTGTTATCGATGCCAATGGCAAAGTGGCTGCGATCCAGCGCCTGCGCCAGATGAGTGAACAGCTGCAATTTCAGCTGGTGATGGTTCTTGATCCGCGTCTGCGCCAGCTGTTCAAAACGGGCAATTAACGCTTCCACCGCCAGCATGAGCTTCTGCGATTGATGGTCATCAAGCTGATGCCCATCCGGCGCATGGATCAAACTAAACAGCAGCGTCCAGAAGTCGGTTTCGCTGACGTGCGGTGCCAGATGGCAGCGTTTCTGCCAGTGGTGAATGACATCATCGGCGGCAGCACGCTCGGTTTTAGCTGACAGCCACGTCCGCTGTTTTTCACTAAACAGTGCATTTTGCCGTTGGCACAGTGCGTATTTCATAAAGATTTGCAGAAACAGGCGATCGCGCGGGGTGAAATTGCGGGCCAGTCGCAGGCTGCAATGTTGAATCAATGCCTGCAGATTGGTTTCATCCCACAGCGCTTTTTCGATATTGAGTACTTTCAGGCGTTGACGCAGCACGGGAGCAAAATGCTCGCAGACGAAATCCTGCGACAGGCGCAGCGCGCGTCGCAGCCAGTGGAGCAGGCAGAGCCGCCTGTCCAGTTCCGTCCCATGTATGCGGAAGCTGCCATCCACCATCTGGTGTAACTCCAGTTGATGGAAGCGCTGTATCTCATCACCGACATCCGCGATATCCTGTCGTGAGACAACAGGATCAACACCATTTAACTGGCAGAGCTTTTCAAGCGTTAGCGCGGGAGCAGGCAGAAACAGTAGCAATAGCAGATGGCAACGACGCTGGGCACGGCTGAAGAGTGGTGCAGATGAAGGTGCAGAACTCATCAATAGTATTATCCGCGGGTCATTTTTGAGCTAAGAATAGCTAACTCCGCGCGGTAACCCTTCACTTTGTCGTGACTTTTGCTCAGAGCTTTTAGGCGGGTCACAGTTTTTCTGGACCAGTATAATCTTCACTTGAGAATTGTTACTTTATAACACATGAAAATTGCACTCATTCCCTTTACGCTGTTGTTCAGCGCTGCAGCCTGGTCACATCCGCACAGCTTTATTGATATGAAAAACGAGTTTGTCAGTGAGAATGATCATCTGACGGGCATGAAGATGGTGTGGACCATGGATGAAATTACCTCAGCCGATCTGCTCTACGATGCTGGAAAAGCGAAACCCGGGGATGTGGTATGGAAAAAGCTGGCGGCGCAGGTGATGGCGAACGTGTTGGGGCAACACTACTTCTCAGAGGTGTGGCAGGACAAAACGCGGGTGAAGTTCCTGAATTTGCCCAAAGAGTACAATTTGTCGCGCAACGGCAACAAAGCGGTGCTGGAGTTTATTGTGCCGTTTGGCGAACCGCAGTCGCTGAGTGCGAAACAGTATCGTATCCAGACCTTCGACCCGAGCTACTTTGTTGATATGTATTACGATAACCCACAGGCATTAACCATGGACGACGGCGTGAAAGCACACTGCCAGATAGACTTTCACACCCCGAAACCGGATGACTCGCTGAAGCAATATGCGTTGTCACTGGATAAAGCCGATGCGCCGCCGGAAGACATGGATCTCGGCCAGCAATTCGCGCAGACGGTCACCCTGACATGTCATTGATTTCACTGCCTTCTCGATCACGCAGACTGTGGCCTCTTTGGTTGCTGGCCATAGTGATGCTCGCTGCCGGATTTACCCTGTGGCAGCACTGGTCGCAAATATTGCTACAAAGCGTGCTGTGGCAGAAAGTCCTGAATCGCGAGATGACTCAGCTCCTGCAGCAAGTGGCAGAGCAGCCTCAGCAGGCGGGCGTGACCTTAATGCTCTTCAGCCTGGCGTATGGTGTGCTGCACGCATTAGGCCCTGGCCACGGTAAAGTGGTGATCAGCACCTTTCTGGCGACGCATCCCGCGAAGCTAAAAACCAGCATGAAACTGACGCTTCTGGCCGCGCTATTGCAAGGTGGCGTGGCAATTGGTTTGGTAACAGTGATGCTGGTGGTATTACAAACCTCATCGCGGCAAATGCATCTCGGCAGTTACTGGCTGGAGAAGGGCAGTTATCTGCTGGTGATGGCATTAGGCATCTGGGTCGGCTGGCGTGCGCTGCGGACATTATTTCCGCTATTACGTCCCGTGCCGGCGAAGATTCAGATTCACGCCATTCGCCCGCATCACCAGCATGATGAGCACTGCGGATGCGGTCATGCACATCTGCCGAGTGCGGAACAGATGGAACGCGCAGTAAGCGGCAAAACCCAGGCGCTGGTGGTGTTCTCCATGGGCATGCGCCCGTGTTCTGGCGCCATCATGATGCTGCTGTTTTCCAAGGTGATTGGGGTTTATGCGTGGGGCGTTGCCTCTGCGGTGGCGATGGCCATCGGAACCGCGGTGACCGTTTCGGCAATGGGCTTTCTGGTACAGCGGTCGCGGCGCTTAGCTGAGAAGCTGGGTGCGGCAAACGGCGATTCGCAACGCGCGAAAGTCGTGATGTCTGCACTGGCGTTAATGGGCGGGGTGGTGCTGGTGTTAGCAGGGTGGTTACTGTGGCAGAGCGCACAGCCGATGATGAGTAGCGGGTTACGTCCGTTTTAACGGCGTAAAAAAGGCGGATATGATATCCGCCTTTTTCGTGCTTAGCGCTTCAGCGCTTCGCTCAGTTCTTCACGCATAGAAGCCAGCATGGCTTTCACGACGCGTGGGTTACCCGCAACGAGGTTACCGGACAGCATGTAACCATGGTTGCCGGTGAAGTCAGTCACCAGACCGCCCGCTTCACGCACCAGCAGTTCACCGGCAGCGAAATCCCAGGGCTTCAGGCCGATCTCGAAGAAACCGTCTACGCGGCCAGCGGCCACGTATGCCAGATCCAGCGCAGCAGAGCCAGTGCGACGGAAGTCAGCACACTGAGTGAACAGTTTGCCCACGATGTTGATGTAAGGGGTTGCGTGCTGTTTCAGCTTGAACGGGAAACCGGTTGCCAGGATGGTGCCATCCAGGTCACGCGCGGTGCTGCCACGCAGACGATAACCATTCAGCTGTGCGCCCTGACCGCGTACAGCGGTGAACAGTTCGTTGCGCATTGGATCGTAAACCACAGCCACTTCAGTGCGGCCTTTGATGCGCACAGCGATAGATACAGAGAAGTGTGGTAAACGTTTGATGAAGTTGGTGGTGCCATCCAGCGGATCGATTACCCATTGAATGTCCTGATCATCGCCCGCCAGTTCACCGCTTTCTTCGGTGATGATGGAGTGTTGCGGGTAGGATTTACGAATCACTTCGATAATCAGACGTTCTGCGTCACGGTCAACATTGGTAACGAAGTCGTTGCTGCCTTTCTGGCTGGCTTCGACAGCGTCCGGGGTTTCATAATTCTTGGCAATTAAATTTCCGGCCTTGCGCGCTGCGCGCACGGCGATGTTGAGCATCGGATGCATCGGTATCTCTCGCTGGATGTTAAAGAACGGGGAAAACGGCGCGGAGTATATCAGCGTGTTCAGCAAATGTCCTACTTTTATGTTAGGATGCGCGCCATCATTTTCTCACCTGCTCACTAATATGCTGCATAACATCCGAATCGTACTGGTAGAAACTTCGCACACCGGCAACATGGGTTCCGTGGCCCGTGCCATGAAAACCATGGGCTTAACCAATCTGTATCTGGTCAACCCGCTGGTGAAGCCTGACTCACAAGCCATCTCCCTCGCTGCGGGTGCCAGTGATGTGATCGGCGAAGCGAAGATCGTTGATACGCTGGACGAAGCGATTGCCGGCTGTAGCCTGGTTGTCGGCACCAGCGCACGTTCTCGCTCGTTGCCATGGCCGATGCTGGATTCACGTGAATGCGGTATCAAAAGTGTGGAAGAGGGTCAGCAGGCACCGGTGGCACTGGTGTTTGGTCGCGAACGCGTTGGCCTGACCAACGAAGAGTTGCAGAAATGCCACTATCACGTGGCCATTCAGGCAAACCCGGAATACAGCTCGCTGAACCTGGCGATGGCGGTGCAGATCATCGCCTACGAAGTGCGTATGGCATGGCTGGACGCGCAGGAGAAAGCCAACCCACAACCGCAGGAAGAAGAGTCACCGTATCCGCTGGTGGACGATCTGGAGCGTTTCTATCAGCACATCGAAAAAATGATGCTGGAGAGCGGCTTTATCCGCGAAGGCACGCCAAGCCAGGTGATGAGCAAACTGCGCCGTCTTTATACCCGCGCGCGCCCGGAACGTGATGAACTTAACATCCTGCGCGGCATGTTGGCATCCTTCCAAAAGCCTAAAGGTGATAAGGGTAATAGTTGACTAAAACAGTTGGTTAAATAGTTGAGTAAATTACTTGGTTAAATAGTTGACCGTTTTACTCAGGAATGGCAGACTGGCGTCAATTCATCAGATAGCCCGCCGATACCCGGACGGACGCTTACGAGGTTGTATGCTATGAGACTGACATCCAAAGGACGTTATGCCGTAACCGCTATGCTGGACGTTGCACTGCACTCGAACGAGGGCCCGGTGCCGCTGGCTGACATTTCTGAGCGTCAGGGCATTTCGCTCTCCTATCTGGAGCAGTTATTCTCACGTCTGCGTAAGCACGGTTTAGTGGCCAGCGTTCGTGGTCCAGGTGGCGGTTATCTGCTAGGTAAAGATTCTGGCGCGATTGCCGTTGGCGCGGTCATTACCGCTGTTGACGAATCCGTTGATGCCACCAAGTGCCAGGGCAAAGAAGGCTGCCAGGGCGGCGAACGCTGCCTGACTCACGTCCTGTGGCGTGACCTGAGCGAACGCATCAGCGAATTCCTCAACAACATCACGCTGGCTGAACTGGTGAACAACCAGGAAATCCTTGATGTGGCAGATCGTCAGAACATGAACGATACTCGCCGCTTCCAGCAGCATCGTATGCAGGAAACCATCAACGTTAATCTGCGTGCTTAATCCGCTCTCCTTCAGCCCTTGCTGTTCACACAGCCGGGGCTGAATCGTGCTATAAAGACGTATGATTTTTTATACGGAGTTTTAGCGCAATGAAATTACCGATCTACCTGGATTACGCAGCGACAACGCCTGCCGATCCGCGTGTTGCCACCAAAATGATGCAGTTCCTGACTTTGGATGGCACCTTCGGTAACCCCGCTTCCCGTTCTCACCGTTTTGGCTGGCAGGCTGAAGAAGCCGTTGATGTGGCGCGCAATCAGATTGCAGAGCTGGTCAATGCCGATCCGCGTGAAATCGTTTTTACTTCCGGTGCCACCGAAGCTGATAACCTCGCCATTAAAGGCGCGGCACAGTTCCATCAGGCGCGCGGCAAACACGTTATTACCAGCCAAACTGAGCACAAAGCGGTGCTGGATAGCTGCCAGCAACTGGAGCGTGAAGGCTTCGACGTCACCTATCTGCAACCCGGCAGCGATGGCATTGTCACGCCTGCGATGCTGGAAGCCGCACTGCGCGACGATACCGTTCTGGTTTCCCTGATGCATGTGAACAACGAAACCGGCGTGATTCAGGATATCGCCGCGCTGGGTGCCTTGTGCCGCGCGCGTGACATCCTGTTCCATGTTGATGCCACCCAAAGCGTCGGCAAATTGCCGATTGATGTCGCGGTACTGCCGGTGGATCTGATGTCGTTTTCAGCGCATAAGATCTACGGTCCAAAAGGCATTGGTGCGCTGTGGGTGCGTCGTAAACCTAAATTACAGATCGACGCGCAGATGCACGGCGGCGGTCATGAACGCGGTATGCGCTCCGGGACCTTGCCAGTACATCAAATCGTGGGTATGGGCGAAGCGTATCGCGTTGCACGTGAAGAGATGAGCAGTGAAATGGCGCGTCTGGCGGCTATGCGCGCTCGTCTGTGGCACGGCATCAGCCAGTTAGAGAATGTGAATATCAACGGTTCGCTTGAGCAGGGCGCACCGAATATCCTCAACCTCAGTTTTGCTCAGGTTGATGGCGAATCGCTGATTATGGCGCTGAAAGATCTGGCGCTGTCGTCCGGTTCCGCCTGTACCTCGGCCAGTCTCGAACCCTCTTATGTATTGCGCGCCATGGGCGTTGAGCAGGAGCTGGCACACAGCTCGTTGCGCTTCTCGCTGGGACGCTTTACTACCGAAGAGGAAATTGACTACGCCATTGAGCTGGTCAATAAAGCGGTAAGCCGTTTACGGGCATTAACGCCCGCCACGTCCCGCTAATTCATGCACCCCTTGCGCCGGTTCTGGCGCAAGGTGACACCTAACGCAAACGGAGCCACGCGATGACAACACAACCGATGACAATTACGCTCAGCTCCCAGGCCGCCGATGCGCGCTGGGGTGAAAAAGCACTGCTGAGCAGCACTGAAAGTGGCATGACAATCCACCTGACTGGCGCCGATGCGCTGATGAGCATCCAGCGCGCGGGGCGTAAGCTGGACGGTCAGGGGATCCGCCATGTTGCTCTGAGCGGTGAAGAGTGGGATTTGGAGAAGTGCTGGGCATTCTGGCAAGGCTATCGCAGCCCGAAAGGCAAGCGCCAGGTAGAGTGGCCAGCATTGAGCGAAAACGATCAGACTGAATTTGATCGTCGTCTGAAGATCGTTGACTGGGTCCGCGACACCATCAACCTGCCAGCGGAAGATCTGAGTCCGGAGCAGTTGGCGCACAGTGCCATCGATCTGATCAATGAAGTGGGCGGCAATGCCGTCAGCTATCGCATTACCAAAGGCGAAGATCTGCGTGAGCAGGGTTACGCCGGCATTCACACCGTAGGCCGTGGTTCAACCCGCGCGCCGGTGCTGCTGGCGCTCGACTTCAACCCCACCGGCGACGAAAATGCCCCGGTTTACGCTTGTCTGGTTGGCAAAGGCATCACCTTTGACACCGGCGGCTATAGCCTGAAGCAGAGCGGCTTTATGGATTCGATGAAGTCCGACATGGGCGGCGCGGCCACCGTCACTGGCGCCTTAGCGCTGGCGATTTCACGCGGTCTGAACAAACGCGTGAAGCTGTACTTGTGCTGCGCAGACAACATGGTGAGCGGTAACGCATTCCGTCTCGGCGACATTATCCGTTACCGTAACGGTAAAACCGTGGAAGTGATGAACACCGATGCCGAAGGACGTCTGGTGCTGGCCGATGGCCTGATTGATGCCAGCGAGCAAAATCCTGAGTTGCTGATTGATGCAGCAACCCTGACCGGTGCAGCGAAAACGGCGCTGGGCAACGATTATCACGCCCTGTTTACCTTTGATGATGTGCTGGCGGAATCACTGCTGGGCAGCGCAACCGGTGAAAACGAAGCCTTCTGGCGTCTGCCGCTAGCGGAGTTTCACCGCAGCCATCTGCCGTCAAACTTTGCCGATTTGAACAATATTGCCAGCCCGGCGCATGCCGCAGGTGCCAGCAGCGCGGCGGCGTTCCTTTCTCACTTTGTGAGCAAGTATCAGCAAGGATGGCTGCACATCGACTGTTCTGCGACCTACCGCAAAAGTGCGGTGGATCAATGGTCAGCTGGTGCCACCGGTCTTGGCGTGCGCACCATCGCCAATCTGCTACTGAAATAAAACCGGTGCGCATGAATGCGCACCCTACGTCAGGTCGCACGTAGATGTTCACCTTTCGTCGGATCGCACATTGATGTGTACCCTACGTCAGGTCGCACGTAGATGTGCACCCTTCATCAGTATTGTGTAGGGTCGTCATTTATGGCGACCGAACAGCGCTTAAGCGGCAAACCTCATACATGAGCTTGCCGTTTTTTTGGAACTTGATAAATGAGCAATCGTCTTGAAGAGGTGCTGAAGCTGGCCGCCACTGAGCCTGCGCACCGTCCGGAGTTCTTTCAACTGCTGCTGGAATCTGACATTTGGGTGCCAGGGGAAAGTTCTGCAGAGCAGTTTGATGCCACCTCGCCTGTGGAGTTGCAGCATTGGGAAAAAGAGGGCGGCGGCAGTGTTATCCCGTTCTTCACCTCAGAAGAGGCGATGGCTGAAGCGATAAAAGAGCAGCAGCCTTACCTGCGCCTGCCAGCCCGTACACTGTTCGAAATGACCATGGGTGAGAGCTTGTTCCTCAATCCCAAATTACCGGCGGGTAAAGAGTTTTCGCCAGGTGAAATCGCCCATCTGATCGGTGAAGAGGGCAGTGCGCTCAGTCAGCAAACGGTGCTGGAGGGCGGTCAGGCGCTGCTGTTATCAGAAGTGGCTGAGCCACCAGCGCAGATGATTGATTCACTGACGCAACTGTTTGCCAAGTATAAGCAGGTGCGCCGTGCTTACATCGCCAGCATTCGTGAGAGTGCCATGGAAGAGCCGAATCTGCTGATCGGTATCGAAGCCGATAGCAATATCGATGAGATTATTCAGGCGGCAGGCAGCGTGGCAACCGATACGCTGGCGGATGACGCACCGATTGATATCTGCGAAGTGGTGGTCGATGAGAAAGGCGTCAGCCACTTCTTCACCGCGCATATTACGCCGTTTTATGAGCGTCGCTGGGGGAGTTTCCTGCGCGACTTCAAAGGCAGTCAGCGGATTATCTAAACATCGCTAGTAGCGGTGCAATTTATTGCGCATCTGACAGCCATCGTTCGGCTTAAGATACGCGCGATAAGTCGCGCCGCTACGAATCGCACTTAACTGATTGCGCCGCTACGGATCGCACTTAACTGGTTGCGCCGCTACGGATCGCACTTATCTGATCGCGCCGCTACAGATCGCACTTATCTGGTAGCGGCGCAATTTATTGCGCGGTAGTCAAATCATCATTGGCAGGCTCAGAAGTTTGTTCTGCAACCCCCCTTTATTGCCATGCTCAGCAGTTTAATCGGCTAGCTAAACTTTATTTCTCAATTGGTAAGTCGTCGCGGCTGCCCCATTCGCCCCAGGAGCCGTCATACAGCGTGACGTCACGCACGCCCAGCGACGTCAGCGCCAGAATCACCACCACCGCTGTGACACCCGAACCGCAGCTGGCAATAATCGGCTGATCCAGTTTGATACCGGCCTTCTCAAATAGATCGCGCAACTCTGCTGCCGGCTTCAGTTCGCCGTTCGCCACCAGATTGTTCCACGGCATATTCAGGCTATTTGGGATGTGCCCGCGCAGCAGGCCCGGACGCGGTTCATCCACTTCTGCGTTAAAGCGGTTAGCCGCTCGGGCATCAACGATCTGCGCGCCGCCCTCATGGCTGATCAGCAGCACATCGGTCAGGCGTTTCACCAGACCCTGGTCGTAATGGGCTTCAAACTCGCCTTCCGGCAGATTAACCGGGCCCGATGCTACATCAAATCCTGCCGCTTTCCAGCCCTGCAAACCGCCCGCCAGAATGGACACGTTCACACAGCCAAAGGCGCGGAGCATCCACCATGCGCGTGGCGCGGAGAACAGGTTACCTTCGTCGTACACCACCAGATGCTTATCCTGATTAACACCCAGTTCGCGCATCGCGACGGCAAAAGCTTCCGGGCGCGGCATCATATGCGGGTAAGCGCTGGTGTGATCGGATAAGGCTTCGATGTTGAAAAACGGTGCATCCGGCAAATGTCCCGCCAGATATTCGGCCTGAAGATCGCGAACCGCTTCCTGACCTGGCGGCAACATGCGCGCATCTAAAACCTGCAACGTTTCATCGGTGTAATGCTCTTTTAACCAATCGGCAGAGACAAACAGGGGAGCTGTCATCGCAACAACCTCTTCTCAATCATCGGAAAATGGAAAGAGCCAGTGTCCGGGAATGTGAACGCTATCTCAAGGGTATCGTTGCTAAAGTGAGTAGGTTGATGTGAAATTGCGCAGCACACTATTTTAACCTTTGGGGCTGGTGAGGGACTTACCATGGCAAAACGTGTTAATCGACTGCTGCTCAGCGTGCTGATCGGCGGAACACTATTGGGCGGCGCTTTGCTGCCTGCGCAGGCTGAGGATACGCCTGTGGTTCAAAATGCAGCGAAAACGATCTCGGTGATCGACCTTTCCGAGCTGCAACTGGATGGCGCATCAGCATTGGTGCTGAGTTTCAACACCGCGATCGATAGCAAACAGGATTTGAACGCGCGGGTCCATATCAGCGATGAGAAAAGCGGCAAGGTCGATGGCGGCTGGGAACTGGCGCAGAATGGCAAGGCGCTACGCTTCCGCCATCCTGAACCGTCGCGCAAATTAACGGTGACCGTCGATGCTGGCCTCAAGGCCGCCGATGGCAGTACCTTATCCAGTCCATTTAGCCAAACGCTCACCACCCGCGATATCCAGCCGATGGTGGGTTTCGCCAGCCGGGGATCACTGCTGCCGCTGCGCCTGACGCAGGGTTTACCGGTGCTGGCACTCAATGTGAACAACATTGATGTCGATTTCTTCCGGGTGAAAAGCGCCGCACTGGCCGATTTTCTCGCCCAGTGGAATTACGGTAATAACCTGTCGTACTGGGAATCACGCGATTTACTGAAAAATGCCGATCTTGTCTATAGCGGACGTTTTGATCTCAACCCGGCACGCAACACCCGTGAAAAGTTGCAGCTACCGCTTGGCGATGTCGACGCACTCAAGCAGCCCGGTGTCTATCTGGCCGTCATGAAACAGGCTGGCACCTATAACTACACGCAGCCAGCGACCTTGTTCACGCTCAGTGACATTGGTGTATCGCTGCACAGCTTCCCTGATCAACTGGAACTGTTTACGCAAAGTCTCGCCAATGGCGCACCGCTGGATGACGTTGATGTGCAACTGCTGGATGAGAAAGGCCAACAGCTGGCGAGTGGCACCAGTGACAGCAATGGCCATCTTCGCCTGCCCGCCAATGCCAAAGGCAAGTTGCTGCTGGCAACGCAGAAAGGGCAAACCTCACTCATCGATCTCAATCGTCCGGCGCTGGATCTCGCCGAATTCCCGATTGATGGCCCGCAGGGTTATGACAAACAATTGTTCCTGTTTGGTCCGCGCGATCTCTATCGCCCCGGAGAAACGGTGATCGTCAACGCGTTACTGCGTGATGCCGATGGCAAGCCGCTGCCGCCACAACCGGTGAAAGCCGAAGTGGTTCAGCCCAATGGTGAAGTCACCCAAACCTTCGTCTGGCAGCCGGAAAACGGTGTGTACCAGCAGCGCTTTGCACTGCCGGCTTCAGCCATGACCGGTGAATGGTCGCTGCGCATCAATAGTGGCGACAACCAGCCGCGTAGCTGGCCGTTCCATGTCGAGGATTTCCTCCCGGAACGTATGGCACTGGCATTGAGCAACAGCGAACAGCCGGTGGCACCGGACGCCTCGGTGACATTTGATGTAGAGGGCCGTTATCTGTATGGCGCACCGGCTGCCGGCAATGAGTTGCAGGGGCAACTGTTCCTGCGCCCGGCGCGTGAAGCCGTGGCAGCGCTGCCTGGCTATCAGTTCGGCGATGTCACAGAGGAACTGAAACGCAGTCTGGATGAAGTCGATGTGAAGCTGGATGAGAGCGGCAAGCTGCAGCTCAACGTAGAAAGCAGCTGGGCAGAAAGTCATTCACCACTCAATCTCATTCTGCAAGCCAGTCTGCTGGAAACTGGCGGCCGTCCGGTGACACGTCGTGCCACCCAATCGATCTGGCCCGCGCCTGCACTGCCGGGAATTCGTCCGCTGTTTAACAGTGAGTCGGTGTATGACTATCGCACCGATCGTTACCGCGATGAACCGACCGTGCCTGAAAACGGTCTGGCGGAATTTGATGTTGTTTATACCAATCCGCAAGGCGAAAAACTGGCGGCGCAGGATCTGGATGTGCGCCTTATCCATGAACGCCGTGACTACTTCTGGAGCTTCTCAGACAGCGAAGGGTGGCAGTCGCGCTATGACCAGAAGGATCTGCAGGAAGACGAGCAGCGCATCACTATTGCCGCGGGTGGCAGCCAGAAAATCAGCTTCCCGGTGGAGTGGGGCACTTATCGTCTGGAAGTGCATGCGGGCGAGAACATTGTCAGCAGCGTGCGCTTCAATGCGGGCTACTGGTGGCAGGACAACACCGACGGCACCGGCGCGCTCCGTCCCGATCAGGTCAAACTGAAAATCGATAAAAGCGCCTACCAACCAGGTGATACCGCAAAAGTGCAGGTGGAATCCCCGGCCGCCGGTAAAGGCTATCTGATGGTGGAATCCAGCAGCGGCACGCTGTGGTGGCAGCCCTTAGAAGTACCTGCCGGTGGCGCGACCATCGATGTGCCGATTAACGAAAGCTGGAAGCGTCACGATCTCTATATCAGCGCAATTGTGGTGCGTGATGGCGATAAAGCCAACGGCACCACACCAAAACGCGCAGTGGGTCTGCTGCATCTGCCGATGGCGACCGAAGCGCGACGTCTCAATCTGGCGATCGATGCGCCCGAAAAAATCCGCCCTGAGCAGACGGTAAAAGTGAAGGTGAAAGCCAGCCGTGAAGGCGGTGAGTTACCTCAACAGGTTCAGGTCTTGCTGTCAGCGGTGGACAGCGGCGTGTTGAGCATAACTGACTATAAAACGCCAAATCCGTGGGACGCGTTCTTTGGGCGCAAGCGCTATAACGCCGATCAATACGATGTGTACGGTCAGCTCATCGAAGGCGGTGGCAAGCTGGCGGCGCTGCGTTTCGGTGGTGACGGAGATGATGCCGATGCGCTGTCACGCGGCGGTAAGAAGCCGGTCACCGATGTGCAGATCGTCGCGCAACAGCTGCAGCCGGTCACGCTGGATGCCAACGGCGAAGGCACGATCGAGCTTCCGATTCCGGCCTTTAATGGCGAGTTACGCTTGATGGCGCAGGTGTGGAGCGCAGACAGCTTCGGCTCGGCAGATCGTAAAATGGTGGTGGCCGCACCACTCATCAGCGAACTGGCGACGCCGCGCTTTATGGCCAGCGGTGATCAGTCGACGCTGGCGCTGGATCTCACCAACCTGACCGATCAGCCGCAGACGTTGAAAGTCGATGTAACCACTCAGGGGCTGATCGCGCTGAACGGCACTGTCACTTCCAGCGTGCAACTGGCGAAGGGCGCGCGCACAACCCTGCAAATCCCGGTTAAAGCCCAGGGTGCCTTCGGTGAAGGTGCGGTGCAGGTCAGGGTCTCTGGCATGACTCTGCCCGGTGAAACCCTGGCGCCCAGCGAGCGTAAATGGACCATCGGCGTACGTCCGGCTTATCCAGCCCAAACCCTGAGTTTCGACAATGTGATGCAAACGGGCCAAAGCTGGCAGGTGGTGGCGAGTGCGTTTAGCGGCCTGCAAAAGGATACGCTGACCGGACAGCTGTCGCTCAGCAATCGGCCGCCGCTGAATATTGCCAGCTTTATCAGCCAGCTGTATGCCTATCCTTATGGTTGTCTGGAACAGACCGCCAGCGGCATCTGGCCATCGGTGTTCACCAACAAAGCGCAACTGGATGCGCTGGGTATTAAAACCAGCACCGACGAGGCGCGCCGGGCGTCAATCGCCACCGGTATTGCGCGTTTGGCAGGTATGCAGCGCGGCAATGGAAGCTTTGGCTTGTGGAGCAAAGAGAGTCAGGAGGAGTTCTGGTTGACGGCTTACGTCACTGATTTCCTGCTGCGCGCCAGTGAAGCGGGTTACAGCGTGCCGGAAGGAGTGATCAGTCGCGCCGATGAACGCTTGTTGCGCTATTTGCAAGACCCGGCACAGATCGAAACCAGCTGGAGCAGTGACGCGGATGGCCTGCGTTTCAGTGTGCAAGCTTACGCCGGGCTGGTGTTAGCGCGTCAGCAGCAGGCACCGCTTGGTGCGTTGCGTGCGCTGTATGAAAAGCGTGAGCAGGCGAAATCAGGGCTGGCGCTGGTGCAGCTGGGTGTGGCGCTGAAACTGATGGGCGATCAACAGCGCGCGCAGTTAGCGCTGGCGCAGGGCATCGGGCTGGAGCGCAAGCCCAACAGCTGGCTGGGGGATTACGGCAGCCCGGTACGAGACCGTGCGCTGATTCTTGCGCTAATCACAGAAAACCAATTGCTGCCCGATATGCAGGGGCCATTACTGATTGATCTGGCGAAAGCGGTGCATGGCCAGCGCTGGTTCTCGACACAGGAAAATAACGCGCTGTTCCTTGCCGCGCGCACCTTGCAACAGCACAAAGGTGAGAACTGGCAAGCCACATTGCAGGGCAGTAGCGAGCCGCTGAGCAGTAATCAGACACTCAACATGGGTATCAGTGAAGACCAGCTGCGACAGGGCTTGTCAGTGAAAAGCGACAATGCGTCGCCACTTTACGGCACGCTGAATGTGGTGGGTTATCCGCAAACGGCACCGTCGCCCATGAGCAACGTGCTGAAAATCAGCCGTGAATATTTCACCCTGGACGGTAAGCCTGCCGACCTCACCAACCTGAAAAGTGGCGAATTGCTGGTGGTGCGATTGAAAGTGGCGGCCAGCGAACGCGTTAGCGATGCGCTGGTGGTGGATTTGCTGCCGGCGGGACTGGAACTGGAAAACCAGAACCTGAGTGACAGCAGCGCCAGCCTGGGCGACAGCGCCGATGCACTGAAAGAGAGCATGATGGATATGCAACAAGCCAACATCAAACACATTGAGTTCCGTGATGACCGCTTCGTTGCTGCGCTGGCGCTGGATGGTTATACACCGGGCACGTTGCTGTATCTGGCACGCGCGGTGACGCCGGGCAGCTATCGTCTACCGCCTCCGCAGGTCGAGTCGATGTATGTGCCGGAGTGGCGCGCGATAGGCTCTACGCCAGAAAAACTGAATGTGCGTTAAGCGTTGATGAAAAAGGGTAATACCTTAAAGCGGTGGCGCTGGCTGCCGCTTTTTTTACTGCTGCTGTTAGCTGGCGTGTGGCTACTGGATCGACTTGATCCTTTGCCGTTACGGGAAGTGCAGCCCGCGCGGGTGGTGGTCGCTGAGGATGGCACGCCGCTATGGCGCTTTGCCGACAAGCAAGGCGTCTGGCGCTATCCGGTGACGCTTGAGGAGGTTTCGCCTGACTACATTCAGGCGCTGCTCACTTACGAAGATCGTTGGTTCTGGCGCCATCCCGGCATTAATCCGATGGCGATTGTACGTGCCATCGGGCAAAACCTGCTGCATCACGGCATCGTGTCAGGCGGCAGCACGCTAACGATGCAGGTAGCGCGACTGATCGATCCGCAACCGCGTACTTTGAGCGGCAAAATGATTCAGGCCTGGCGCGCGCTGCAACTGGAGTGGCACTTATCCAAGCGCGACATCCTTACGCTCTACCTCAATCGCGCACCCTTTGGCGGCACCGTGGAAGGCATCGGCGCAGCAAGCTGGATGTGGCTCGGTAAACCGCCGTCGCAGCTGACCAAAGGGGAAGCCGCGTTGCTCGCCGTGCTGCCGCAGGCACCCAGCCGACTTCGTCCGGATCGCTGGCCACAGCGTGCGGAAGCCGCCCGCAACAAAGTGCTGGATCGGCTGGCAGAGTATCAGGTGTGGTCGGCGCAGGATGTCGCGGATATCAAACAGGAAGCGGTGTGGTTGCCGCCGCGCCAGACCCCGCAAATGGCACCGCTGCTGGCACGCCGCCTGTTGGCGCTATCTCCCGACAACAAAATTACCTCGACGATTGATGTGTCGCTGCAGCGCGAGCTGGAGAGTCTGGCATCGTCGTTAAAAAACCAGCTGCCGCCGCGCACTTCACTGGCGTTGCTGGTGGTGGATCACAGCAATATGAAAGTACGTGGCTATGTCGGCTCAGTGTCATTCAATGACGACAGCCGTTTTGGTCATGTGGATATGATCTCCAGTGTGCGATCGCCCGGATCGGTGCTGAAACCTTTTGTTTATGGCATGGCGCTGGATGATGGTCTGATCCACGTTGAATCACTGCTGCAGGATGTGCCACGCCGTTTCGGTGATTATCGCCCCGGCAACTTTGACTCAGGCTTTCACGGCCCGGTGAGTGCCAGCGAGGCGCTGGAACGTTCACTGAATTTACCTGCAGTCCAGCTTCTGGACGCGCTTGGCCCGAAGACGGTCGCGGCGCGTTTGCGCAATGTCGGCCTGTACCTGCGCTTTCCGGCGGGAGCAGAGCCGAATCTGTCGCTGGTCCTTGGCGGTACGGGCGCGCGGCTGGATGATATCGTGGCGGCTTATAGCGCTTTTGCTCGTCAGGGAAATGCCGCCCAACTGCGCTGGCTGCCCAATCAGCCATTGCAAGAGCGGCCGCTGCTTTCGCCGGGCGCAGCCTGGATTGTGCGACGTATTCTGGCGGGCGAAGCGCTGCCATCCGCTGCCATTCCTGATATTGCGCCGCTGGCATGGAAAACTGGCACCAGTTATGGCTATCGCGATGCCTGGACCATCGGCATCACACCGCGCTATTTAATTGGCGTATGGGTTGGCAGGCCGGATGCCACGCCGGTTGCCGGTCAGTTTGGCTTTGCCTCCGCCGTGCCCGTGATGAACCAGGTTAATAACTTGCTGGCGGGGCATATGTCGGTGCGCGGTGCACCACGCGATCCACGTCCGGATTCAGTCAGCGCCATGAGTATTTGCTGGCCTGGAGGCCAACCTTTGCCGCTGGGTGACGAAAACTGCCGCCAGCGTCGTCAGAGCTGGATACTGAACCAAACGATGCCCCCGACGCTGCTGGCGCCCGGTCAGGAAGGTGTGAATGGTTTACGTCAACGTTATTGGATCAACCCTCAGGGCTTACGCGTGGCGGCAGATTGCCCCAATGCACAGAGCCAGGATCGTCTGATGTGGCCACTGCCGCTGGAACCCTGGCTGCCGATGGCGGAACGCCGCGAGCAGCGACTGCCGCCAATTGACCTTCATTGCCCGCCATTGAACCACAACAGCACGCCACCGTTGCTGATTACTGGCGTGATTAATGGTCAGCGCGTGCAGCCGTTACCGGGTAAGGTGGTATTGATGCTGCCTGTCGCGGTTCAGGGTGGGCAGGGTTCGCAGCGCTGGTGGTTTTTGAACGGGCAACCGATTGAACAGAAAGCGGGGCAAAGCAGTGCTGCGCTGGTGCTCAGCGAACCGGGCCAGTATCAACTGGTGGTGATGGATGAGGCGGGTAAACTGGCATCTGTCTCATTTATTCGTGGCTAGATGTTCGCGTATGCCAGATTTTGCGCGTGTTCGCCCCGACAAAAATCAATTATTTTCGATAATTCCACCAATAGGCAATAGGCAACGCCCGATGATGTCCCTATAATCGGCGCGTTTTCTTACCGGGAGCGAACTCCCGGTTTCTTCAGGATGCTAACTAGAGGTCATCATGGCAATCGAACGTACTTTCTCTATCGTTAAACCAAACGCCGTCGCTAAGAACGTGATTGGTGCTATTTACAACCGTTTCGAAAGCGCAGGCTTCAAAATCGTTGGCGCAAAAATGCTGCACCTGACCAAAGAGCAGGCTGAAGGCTTCTACGCTGAGCACAAAGGCCGTCCATTCTTCGATGGTCTGGTTGAGTTCATGACTTCTGGTCCAGTGGTTGTTTCTGTTCTGGAAGGCGAAAATGCCGTTCAGCGTCACCGCGATCTGATGGGTGCAACCAACCCAGACAACGCGCTGGCCGGTACTCTGCGTGCTGACTACGCTGACAGCTTCACTGAGAACGCCACCCACGGTTCTGACTCAGCTGAATCTGCTGCGCGCGAAATCGCTTACTTCTTCGCTGAGAACGAAGTCTGCCCACGCACTCGCTAAGTGCGTTGCTGCTGATGCGGATAAACGTCTTTACACCTTTTCAACATTGGTAAAGTCGTTCCCCCTGGCATCATGCAGCAGATGTAGTACAATAATGCGCCCTTGTTGAGCCTTGCTCAGCGAGGGCGTTATTTTTTTCCTATTCTTAACCAGAGCCGTAACGTGTAACAACGAGGCCAGAGAACATTATGTCCGAACAGATTGTGACGCCGTCGTCCGCTTCCCCCGTGGTTGTTTCCCCAAAAAAAGAAAAAATTAACCTGCTGGATCTTAACCGTCAGCAGATGCGTGAGTTCTTTCTCGAAATGGGCGAAAAGCCTTTCCGTGCCGATCAGGTCATGAAGTGGATGTACCACTACTGCAGCGATGACTTTGAGCAGATGACTGACATCAATAAAGTGCTGCGTGGCAAATTGATGGAACGCGCTGAAATTCGTGCGCCGGAAGTGGCGGAAGAGATGCGTTCCAGCGATGGCACCATCAAGTGGGCGATCCGCGTGGGCGATCAGTTGGTCGAAACCGTGTACATTCCGGAAGCCGACCGTGCAACGCTGTGTGTCTCCTCACAGGTAGGTTGTGCGCTGGAGTGCAAATTCTGTTCGACCGCGCAGCAAGGTTTTAACCGCAATCTGCGCGTCTCCGAAATCATCGGTCAGGTGTGGCGTGCAGCGAAAATCATCGGTGCAGCGAAAGTCACTGGTCAGCGTCCTATCACCAACGTGGTGATGATGGGCATGGGCGAACCATTGCTCAACCTGAACAACGTGGTGCCAGCGATGGACATCATGCTGGATGACTTCGGTTTTGGCTTATCAAAACGTCGCGTCACGCTGTCAACGTCTGGCGTAGTGCCGGCGCTGGATAAGCTGGGCGACATGATCGACGTGGCTTTGGCGATTTCGCTGCATGCACCAAACGATGCCATTCGTGACGAAATTGTGCCGATCAACAAAAAGTACAACATCGAAACTTTCCTCGCGGCGGTTAAACGCTACATCGGTAAGTCCAACGCCAATCAGGGCCGCGTGACCATTGAGTATGTGATGCTGTATCACATCAATGACAGCACCGACAATGCGCATGAGCTGGCTGCACTGCTGAAAGAGACGCCGTGCAAAATCAACCTGATCCCATGGAACCCGTTCCCGGGCGCGCCTTATGGCCGTAGCTCAAACAGCCGTATTGATCGCTTCTCCAAAGTGCTGATGGATTACGGGTTTACCACCATCGTGCGTAAAACGCGTGGCGACGATATTGATGCGGCTTGTGGTCAGTTAGCGGGTGATGTTATCGACCGTACCAAGCGTACCTTGCGTAAGAAAATGGCCGGTGAAACCATCTCTGTGAAGGCGCTCTGAAACACGGTGCCAGGTGATACCCACCTGGCGTAAGCCGTGTCAGTCTCTCCTCTCGATGTCAGAGGGAGAGACTGAAATGCATAAGGGATTATCGGCGGTGTTGTTGGCGGGTTTTGTTGTAACCGGGTGTGTCAATTCTCCGGCTCAGCAAGGCGCTGCGGACATCCGGCTACAGCTGGGGTTGCATTACCTTGCAGTGAAAGATTTTGAGGCAGCACAGCGTAATTTATTACGCGCTGAGCGTGCAGCACCGCAGGATTATCGTGTGCCACTGGCGCTTGCGCGGCTGGCACAGGCGCAGCAGAATAGCGCGCAGACACACTGGCACTACCAACGCGCCCAGCAGTTAGCGCCAGCGAATGGCTACATCGCTAACAATTACGGTGCGTTTCTTTGCGGTTTAAGGCAGTATGGCGAAGCGCATCAACAGTTTAAGCTGGCGATGGCTGCACAGGAAATTGAAGCCCGTCAGGATGCATTCCTGTTTTCGGGCTATTGTTACCTGCAGGCTGGAGAGAGTGCCTCAGCGCGCGAGTCATTAAGCAACGCGCTGATTGCCGCACCGGAGCAGGGCAGTCAACTGCTTACGGAAGTGGAAAAGCGGCTCAAACAGCAGGATCGCCTGGCGGTTCCGCTGCTATTAGAAGTGTACCACCAGCGTTTGCCGGCAACGGCAGAGAGCCAGTGGTTACAAATACGTTTCGCCGCGCAACAGGGAAACGCTGCTGACGTTACACGTTATGGCGACCGGTTGGCGCGAAGTTTTCCACAATCGATACAGTACCAGCGTTATTTAGCTAATGAATACTGAAGCCACTCAAGAGAATTCTGCAGTACATTCCACAGGTGAACGCCTGCGTCTGGCCCGTGAGCAGATGGGGCTGACTCAGCAAAATGTCGCTGAACGCCTGTGCCTTAAACTTTCTACCGTACGAGACATTGAAGAGGATAAGTCACCGGCTGATTTAGCCTCGACGTTCTTGCGCGGTTACATTCGATCTTATGCTCGTCTGGTGCATGTGCCGGAAGATGACCTGTTGCCGATGATGGCGAAGCAGGCTCCGGTGCGCGCGGCCAAAATTGAGCCAATGCAGAGCTTCTCGTTAGGTAAGCGCCGTAAAAAGCGTGATGGCTGGCTAATGATTTTCACCTGGTTGGTGATTTTTGTTGTCATCGGTCTGACCGGCGCGTGGTGGTGGCAAAACCATAAAGCCTCGCAGGCCGATCTGGTCTCAATGGCTGACCAGAATGGCAGCAGCAGCGATAACAGTCAGTCGATTCCGCTGGGTGAAAACAGCACTGACAGCGCGACTGACACTGATACCAATGCCGCCGGTACGCCGGTGGATAATGGTGCCGGTGCGGTAACAACGCCGAGTACCAGCAACAGCAATGCTGCTAACACTTCGGCGCCTGCGGCCAGCAGCGATAACGCTGTGGTTTCACCGAGCCAGGCACCGATCGATAACGCACCGCCAGCGGCGACCTCTCCGGCGCCGGCCAACAGCATTCCTGCTGGCCAAATGCCAACCGCCAATGCGGGCGTGAGCCAGCCAGCGGGCGACCCGAACACCGTGGTCATGAATTTCAAAGCCGATTGCTGGTTAGAAGTTACCGATGCTACCGGCAAGAAGCTGTTCAGCGGATTGCAACGTAGCGGCGGTAAGCTCAGCTTGTCCGGAACGCCTCCGTATCGTCTGAAAATTGGCGCTCCAACAGCAGTTGACGTGCAATATCAGAATCAGCCCGTTGATTTAAGTCGTTTTATCCGTAATAACCAGGTTGCCCGTCTGACGCTGGGTGCGCAATAACGCGCAGCGCGCTTTCCGGGTAATTGTGGAGAGAGAATATGCATAACGAAGCACCCATCATCCGTCGCAAATCAAAGCGGATTTACGTCGGCAAGGTGCCGGTTGGTGATGGCGCGCCCATTGCCGTTCAGTCAATGACCAACACCCGCACCACGGACGTTGAAGCCACGGTTAACCAGATTCGCCAGCTTGAGCGTGTCGGTGTGGACATCGTCCGTGTTTCCGTTCCTACTATGGATGCGGCTGAAGCGTTCAAACTGATTAAGCAACAGGTCAATGTGCCGCTGGTCGCGGATATTCATTTTGACTATCGCATCGCACTGAAAGTCGCCGAATATGGCGTGGATTGCCTGCGCATCAACCCAGGCAACATCGGCAACAACGAGCGTATCCGCCAGGTGGTGGATTGTGCCCGCCACTACAATATTCCCATCCGTATCGGTGTTAACGCCGGTTCTCTGGAAAAAGATCTGCAGGAAAAATACGGAGAGCCAACGCCGCAGGCGCTGCTCGAATCCGCTATGCGCCATGTTGATCACCTCGATCGTCTCAACTTTGATCAGTTCAAAGTGAGTGTGAAAGCTTCTGACGTGTTCCTTGCCGTTGAATCTTATCGCTTGCTGGCCAAGGCTATCGATCAACCCCTGCACCTCGGCATCACCGAAGCTGGCGGTTTGCGCGCGGGTTCCGTGAAATCAGCCATTGGTCTCGGACTGTTACTGGCCGAAGGGATTGGTGACACACTGCGTATTTCACTGGCCGCTGACCCGGTTGAAGAAGTGAAAGTTGGTTACGACATCCTGAAATCTCTGCGCATTCGTGCTCGCGGTATTAACTTTATCGCCTGCCCAACCTGTTCACGTCAGGAATTTGATGTGATCGGTACGGTGAATGCGCTGGAAGAGCGCCTTGAAGACATCATCACGCCAATGGATATCTCGATTATCGGCTGTGTGGTGAACGGTCCAGGCGAAGCGACCGTCTCTACGTTGGGCGTGACCGGTGGTAGCCGCAAAAGTGGCTTCTACGAGGATGGGGTGCGTCAGCGCGACCGTCTCGATAACGATGACATGATCGACCAGCTGGAAGCGCGCATTCGCGCTAAGGCCAGCATGCTGGATGAAAGCCGCCGCATTAATGTGCAGCAGCTGGAAAAATAAGGGAAGGTATGCGCCCGTCGCGTACCCGTTTTTGAATGAACCTGTGCGGTTTCATCCTCATAAGGTATGATGCCGGACAGGTTTTTTTGTATTAAGAGATTCTAACGTGGCGAAGAATATTCAAGCGATCCGTGGGATGAACGATTACCTGCCGGCGGATACCGCGATTTGGCAGCGTATTGAGGGCACCCTGAAGCAGGTGCTGGCCAGTTATGGCTTTAGCGAAATCCGTTTGCCGATTGTAGAGCAGACCCCGCTGTTTAAACGCGCTATCGGTGAAGTCACCGATGTGGTTGAAAAAGAGATGTACACCTTTGACGACCGCAACGGTGAAAGTCTGACCCTGCGTCCGGAAGGCACCGCGGGCTGCGTGCGCGCCGGTATTGAGCATGGTCTGCTGTACAATCAGGAACAGCGTTTGTGGTACATCGGTCCGATGTTCCGCTATGAGCGTCCACAGAAAGGTCGTTACCGCCAGTTCCATCAGATTGGGGCGGAAGTCTTTGGTCTGCAAGGCCCGGATATCGATGCCGAACTGATTATGATGACCGCGCGCTGGTGGAAAGCGTTAGGTATCTCAGAACACGTTAGTCTCGAACTCAACTCTATTGGATCACTGGAAGCTCGCGCGAATTACCGCGACGCGCTGGTGGCCTTCCTTGAGCAGCATAAAGACAAGCTGGATGAAGATTGCAAACGTCGTATGTACAGCAATCCGCTGCGCGTACTCGACAGCAAAAACGCTGATATCCAGCTGTTGCTGAACGATGCGCCGACGCTGAATGAATATCTCGATGAAGATTCACGCGCGCACTTCGACGGGCTGTGCAGCCTGCTGAATGACGCGGGTATCGCATACACCGTGAATCAGCGTCTGGTGCGTGGTCTCGATTACTACAACCGCACCGTGTTTGAGTGGGTGACCAACAGCTTAGGTTCACAGGGCACCGTGTGCGCCGGTGGACGCTATGATGGCCTGGTTGAGCAGCTGGGTGGTCGCGCTACGCCAGCGGTCGGTTTTGCCATGGGTCTTGAGCGTTTGGTATTGCTGGTTCAAGCGGTTAATCCAGAATTTGAACCGACGCGTATTGTTGATGTCTATGTTATCGCTTCGGGGCAGGGCGTTCAGTCCGCTGCGATGCAACTGGCGGAAAAACTGCGTGATGCAGACCCGGCGCTGAAGCTGATGACCAACTTCGGTGGCGGTAACTTCAAGAAGCAGTTTGGCCGTGCAGACAAGTGGGGCGCACGCATTGCGCTGGTGCTGGGCGAAGACGAAGTGAAAGCCGGTCAGGTAGTGATTAAAAACCTGAGCACTGGCGATCAACAAACCGTTGCCCAAAGCGAAGCCGCTGCGACATTGCGCACGCTGCTGCAGTAAACGCAGCACTGCAACAGCCATTTAAAGGAGAGGGATTGCGTGGAAGTTTACAGCAACGAAAACGAACAGGTTGACGCACTGCGTCAGTTCTTTGCGAACAATGGCAAAGCACTGGCTGTGGGTGTGATCATCGGCATCGCTGCGTTGGGTGGCTGGCGTTTCTGGTCCACCCATCAGGATGGTGCGGATAAAGCCGCATCGGCGCAGTATCAACAACTGACCACTGCGATGCAGGCTGACAAGCCGCAGACGCTGGAAGCGGTTGCCGCTTTTGCCAATGAAAACAACAACACCTATGGTGCACTGGCTTCGCTGGATCTGGCGAAACAGTACGTTGAAGCGAATCAGTTAGATAAAGCCATCACGCTGCTTCAGAGCGGGCTGAAAGATACCAAAGATGCCAACCTGCAGGCGGTGATTAACCTGCGTCTGGCGCGCATTCAATTGCAGCAAAATCAGGCCGATGCCGCACTTTCTACTCTTAACAATGTTAAGGGTGATGGCTGGACAGCCATTATTGCGGACATTCGTGGCGAAGCACTGCTAAGCAAAGGCGACAAGCAGGGCGCACGTGATGCCTGGAGCAAAGGTGCTGAATCGCAGGCCTCTCCTGCGCTGAAGCAAATGCTGCAAATGAAGATGAATAACTTAAGTTAAGCCAGTCAAGAGAGCGCACATGGAATTACGTAAATACCTGCTGCCAGGGCTGATTTCAGTCACTCTGCTCAGCGGTTGCTCGCTGTTCAGCGGCGAAGAAGATGTAGTAAAAATGGCTCCGCTGCCGAAAGTGGAAAACCAGTTTACGCCACAGACTGCCTGGAGCACCTCTGTGGGTGACGGCGTTGGCGATTTCTATTCCAATCTGCATCCGGCCTGGCAGGATGGCACCGTCTATGCTGCCGACCGCTTTGGTGTGGTAAAAGCACTGGATGCCAGCAACGGTAAAGAGAAATGGAAAGTCGATCTTTCTGAGAAAACCGGTTTCTTCTCGAAAAACATCTCCGCGCTGCTCTCTGGCGGTATTACTGCCACCAGCGATCGCATTTACATTGGTAGCGAGCGCGGTCAGGTATTTGCCTTGAACAACAGCGATGGCAGCATCGCCTGGCAGACCAAAGTCGCTGGTGAAGCGCTGTCACGTCCGGTTGTCAGCGATGGCCTGGTGCTGATTCACACCAGCAACGGTATGTTGCAGGGACTGGATCAGAGCACTGGCGCGATCAAGTGGAGCGTCAACCTCGACATGCCTGCACTGTCACTGCGCGGTGAATCTGCACCGACCGTGGCATTCGGTGGTGCGATTGTTGGTGGTGACAATGGCCGCGTGAGCGCGGTGATCATGAACCAGGGTCAGTTGATTTGGCAGCAGCGTATTTCGCAGCCAAGCGGCGCCACAGAAATTGATCGTCTGAGCGATGTGGATACCACGCCTGTTGTCGTTAACGGCGTCATTTACGCGCTGGCTTACAACGGTAATCTGACCGCGCTGGAACTGCGTTCTGGCCAGATTTTGTGGAAACGCGAAATCGGCGGCGTGAAAGACATGGTGGTGGATGCCGGTCGTATCTACCTGGTTGATCAGGATGACCGCGTGATTGCGCTTAATGCCGACGGTGGCGTGGCCATCTGGCGTCAAAGCGATCTGCTGCACCGCAACCTGACTTCACCTGCGCTGTTCAACGGTTATCTGGTAGTCGGCGATAGCGAAGGCTACGTGCACTGGATTAACACCCTGGACGGGCGCTTTGTAGCGCAGCAGAAACTGGACAGCGATGGCTTCCAGACTGACCCGGTGGTTGCCGGTGACAAGCTGCTGATCCAGGCGAAAGGCGGCGAAGTTTACGCCATCACGCGTTAAAGTTTGGCTCTGCGGGAACCTGTTTCCTGCTCGCTTATACGGCTCCTGATTCGTCAGGGGCCGTTTCGTTTTCTGTCAGGCATGGTATTCTTTGCGCCTTCAGCCTGACGCCTTCCGGCAAATGTCGTTATAATCACGCCATTCGGGCGATTTATTTTCAAAACTGAGGCAAGTGTTATGGTACCTGTGGTCGCGCTGGTTGGGCGTCCCAATGTGGGAAAATCTACGCTATTTAACCGCTTAACGCGCACACGTGATGCGCTGGTAGCGGATTTTCCTGGACTGACTCGCGATCGCAAATATGGTCGCGCCGAAGTGGAAGGGCGCGAATTCATTGTTATTGATACCGGCGGTATCGATGGCACCGAGGAAGGCGTCGAGAACCGCATGGCGGAACAGTCGCTGTTAGCGATTGAAGAAGCGGATGTGGTGCTGTTTTTGGTGGATGCGCGTGCGGGTGTGATGCCGGCCGATCAGCAGATCGCCAATCACCTGCGTTCGCGTGAAAAAGCCACTTTCCTGGTCGCGAACAAAACTGACGGTCTGGATCCTGATGCGGCAGTGCTGGATTTCTATGCGCTGGGCTTGGGTGAAATCCATCCGATTGCGGCTTCACACGGTCGCGGTGTGAACAACCTGCTGGAAGCCGCGCTGCTGCCGTGGATGGACGAAAAGGTTCCAGACGTTGAGCTGACGGAAGAAGAAGAGAACGCCGCTTACTGGGCTGCGTTAGAAGAAGAAGAGGACGAGAAGGCGCTGGCGGAAGAGGAAGAAGAAAACTTCGACCCCACCACATTGCCGATCAAGCTGGCTATTGTTGGCCGTCCTAACGTTGGCAAGTCAACGCTGACTAACCGCATTCTTGGCGAAGATCGCGTTGTGGTCTTTGACATGCCGGGCACCACGCGCGACAGCATCTACATTCCGATGGAACGCGATGAGCGCGAATACGTGCTGATTGATACTGCCGGTGTTCGTAAGCGCGGCAAGGTCACCGAAACCGTTGAGAAATTCTCCGTCATCAAAACGCTGCAGGCCATTGAAGATGCCAACGTGGTGATGCTGGTGATTGATGCACGTGAAGGCATCTCCGATCAGGATCTGTCGCTGCTGGGCTTTATCCTGAACAGTGGCCGCTCACTGGTGATTGTGGTCAACAAGTGGGATGGCATGACGCAGGAAGCGCGTGATGAAGTCAAAGAGATGCTGGACTTCCGTCTGGGCTTCATCGACTTTGCGCGCATTCATTTTATCTCGGCACTGCACGGCAGCGGCGTAGGTAACCTGTTCGAATCCGTGACCGAAGCTTACGACTGCTCGACCAAACGTGTCGGCACCGCGATGTTAACGCGTGTGATGACCATGGCGGCAGATGACCATCAGCCACCGCTGGTGCGCGGCCGTCGCGTGAAGCTGAAATATGCCCATGCCGGTGGTTACAACCCGCCGATCGTGGTGATTCACGGTAACCAGGTGAAGGATCTGCCCGATTCTTACAAACGTTACCTGATGAACTACTTCCGCCGTTCACTGAATGTCATGGGTACGCCGATTCGTATTCAGTTCAAAGAAGGCGACAACCCGTACGCGGGCAAGCGCAACCTGCTGACACCGACGCAGCAGCGTAAACGCCAGCGACTGATGTCGCATCTGAAGAAGAACAAGCGTTAATCTGCTGAGGGCCCTGATGGGGCCCTTTTTTTCGCCCCCACCGCACGATACCTGCTACCTATCCCACTCTGACCTCTTCTCAACATCAAAAATTACACTTTGATTCAGCCTCATATTTATTAATAACTTATGACTGGTTTTGTAGCAAAAATGCTATTGCCCAGTAACTCCTTCGTTATGGATGTTCACTTTCTAATGAACCAGGTGGTACAATCCTGCCGCCTTGTAGCGAGAATCACTCTCACTTGCGATGTGTCCTTGCTCACAAGCGCCGAATTACGGGCATTGCACCCGTACCAATAGATATAAAATAAAGCGTAACGGATTGGTTCCTGTCCCCCATCGTTGGCAGGAGCATTGTCACCGGCTACAACCTGTTAGCCGGCACCAGCGCGTTATTTTTTCAGGAGAGTTTTTGTTATGGCAGAAAATTCCGCTCGTCCCTCTAAAGGGCTGAGTATCTGGTCTGTATTGTTCGGGCTGGTCCTGCTGGCTGTCGGTCTGTTCTTCGCGATCGGCGGTGGCAAGTTGGTCGCTCTGGGCGGCAGCTGGTACTTCCTCATTTCCGGTATTGTGATGTTGCTGTCGGCGATTCAGTTCTTCCGTCGCAAATCATCCGCCGTGACCCTGTTCATTCTGGTCTTCGTAGGCACCCTGATTTGGGCGCTGTTCGATGCGGGCTTCCACTTCTGGCAGTTAGTTTCCCGCCTGATGGTGCCTGCAGGCCTGATGCTGCTGGCGTTCCTGACCTGGCCTGCGCTGCGTAAGCGTGAAGGCAAAAGCTCTCTGGCCAAAGTGTCCTATGTGCTCTCAGCGGTCATCGCTGTTGGCATGGTGGCAACTTTCGTGCAGATGTTCCAGCCGCACCCAACCGTCGCTTTCGACGGCAAACAGCTGCCGCTGATTCCGGTCGACAAGTCTAAGCCACAGCAGGACTGGAGCAGCTACGGCCGCACCCCTGAAGGTGACCGTTTCGCAGCGATCGATCAGATCACCCGTGACAACGTCAAAGACTTGCAGGTTGCGTGGACCTTCCACACTGGCGATACCCCAATCAGCCCAACCGGTAACGGTGCGGAAGATCAGGAAACACCACTGCAGGTTGGCAACACTCTGTACCTTTGCACCCCGCACAACAACGTGATCGCGGTTGCAGCCGATACCGGTAAGCAGATCTGGAAGCGTGAAATTAACGCACAGGCAGAAGTGTGGAACCGCTGCCGTGGTCTGGCGTATTTCGATGCGACCAAGCCGGTGCAGCAGCCAAGCCAGCCTGGCTCAACGCCGGTTCCTGCGCCAGCTCTGGCCGCAGGTGATACCTGTCAGCGTCGTATTCTGATGAACACCATCGATGCGCGTCTGATTGCCATCAACGCTGATAACGGTGAGTTCTGTGAAGACTTCGGCGACCACGGTGTGGTTGACCTGAAAAAAGGTCTTGGCGCTGCGCCAGATCCACAGTATCAGCTGACTTCTGCACCACAGCTTGCAGGCACCACCGTGGTAGTTGGCGGCCGTGTGGCGGATAACGTCCAGACCGATATGCCTGGCGGCGTACTGCGTGGCTTTGACGTGATCACCGGTCAGATGCGTTGGGCGTTTGACCCAGGCAACGATGACCCGAATGCCATCCTGATGCCGGGCAAAGACTACACCCGTAGTACCCCGAACTCATGGGCACCAATGTCATACGATCCGGCAATGAACACCGTGTTCCTGCCGATGGGTAGCTCTTCGGTTGACCTGTATGGTGCTGAACGTACCAAACTGGATCACACCTATGGCGCATCAATCCTTGCACTGGATGCGACAACCGGTAAGCAGAAATGGGTTTACCAGACCGTGCATAACGATCTGTGGGACTTCGACCTGCCAATGCAGCCGAGCCTGGTTGACTTCCCAATGAAGGATGGTACCACCAAGCCTGCTGTCGTGATCGGTGCGAAAACCGGCATGATTTGGGTGCTGGATCGCCTGACCGGTAAGCCTTTAACGAAAGTTGAAGAGCAGCCAATGCCGCAGGGTCACATCCCAAGAGAGCAGTACACCCAAACGCAGCCGCACTCAGTGGAAATGCCTAATATCGGCAACCAGAAACTGACCGAGTCTGACATGTGGGGCGCTACGCCGTTTGACCAGTTAGTGTGCCGTATTGCCTTCAAAGGCATGCGTTACGATGGCCTGTTCACCGTACCGGACACCGATAAGTCACTCAGCTTCCCTGGCTCACTGGGTGGTATGAACTGGGGCAGCATCTCGTTCGACCCGAACAACCAGTACATGTTCGTTAACGACATGCGTCTGGGCCTGTGGGTGCAGATGATTCCTCAGGACACCAGCAAAGACGCAGCCAGCAATGGTGGTGAAGCGATCAACACCGGTATGGGCGCAGTACCGCTGAAAGGCACCCCGTATGCAGTGAACAAAAACCGCTTCATGTCTCCACTGGGTATTCCTTGCCAGGCACCACCGTTTGGTACGCTGTCAGCTATCGATATGAAAACCCGTCAGATCGTATGGCAGGTTCCGGTCGGTACCGTGCAGGATACTGGTCCATTTGGTATTAAGATGCGTGCACAGATGCCAATCGGTATGCCAACGCTGGGTGGCACCTTAGCGACTCAGGGTGGCCTGGTGTTCATCGCCGGTACGCAGGATTACTATCTGCGCGCCTTCGATAGCTCAACCGGTAAAGAAGTGTGGAAAGCACGCCTGCCAGTCGGCAGCCAGGGCGGTCCAATCAGCTACGTTTCGCCGAAGAATGGCAAACAGTACATCCTGATCTCCGCGGGTGGCGCACGTCAGTCACCAGACCGTGGTGACTACGTGATTGCTTACGCGCTGCCAGACAGCAAGTAAGTTGCCGTAATGAGAAAGGCCGACATCATGATGTCGGCCTTTTTTTTATTAACCATCCGTGGCGCACAACGTCCCTAAAGGTACCTTATTCACTGCTGCTTGGAGGGGCGACGGCTTTTTTGTCCTCCTTTTCTTCCAGCTTCCCTGGCTCTTTCAGGATCGTTTCTGAAATTGCCCCCACTGACTTTGCCGCCAGCACTACCTGCTTCCCTGGCGCGCTCCGGGTCCTCTGCAAAGTTCCCGGCACCACCTCTTTGCTTCTTTTGTGTCATAGCAGAGACCTCATCTAAGGGTGTTTTCTTCGACGTGGACTAGCTAGCCACATTAATGATTATAGTCAGTAAGTTAGAGCTTGCTTTGGGAGATCTCCGAGTTCTTCACTGGCCGTCGCGCCAAAGTGCCTCTAATTCAGGCGATGCCGCTGTTTCAGGAATCAAAATCACGATGGAGCCTGCTTCATGATGCGTGGCATAGGTGATTTGAATACGAAAATAGCGCTGGTCGCCGCGACCAAGATTCGCCGCCTGATCTTCCGGTTCGCCCAGTGGCAGCGCTTGCTCCAGCACGTTACACACCCGCTGTTTTTGCGGTTCTGGCAGTTGCGCCAGGGCAAAGCGGCGTTCGCCACGCAGATTGGGGATAAAAGCAATGCCGCCTTCACGCGCCAGTTCAATGATGGCGTCATCAGTCAGTTGAATATTCACGTTACGCCTACCTGTTGCCAGGCGGATTGAATCGCCTCCGCCACCGAACGATTAAACCTTTTTCCAGCGTGCTGCACGGTAAAGCCGGCAAAGGTACTAAAATCGGCATCCTGCGGCAGTGTCTTGTCACAAAGGGTGTCATACCAGGCGTGGCCCGCTAACTCCCAGGCAAAGCCGCCTAACGCCTTCGCGGCGAGATAAAACGCGCGATTGGGAATGCCAGAGTTGAGATGGACACCGCCGTTGTCATCGCGGGTTTCAATGTAGTGATCCATATCAGCGGGCTGGGGATCTTTACCGAGTTTCGGATCGTCGTAGGCGGTGCCGGGTGCGGACATGGAGCGGAGTCCTCGGCCTTTAATCCCAGCGGCTAACAACCCCTCACCGATCAACCAGTCAGCCTGATCCGCCGTTTGCTGCAGGTGGAACTGCTTCACCAGCGAGCCAAACACATCAGACATCGATTCATTCAACGCACCAGACTGCTGGAAGTAAACCAGTCCTGCCTCGTTCTCGGTCACGCCGTGGGTGAGTTCATGCGCCACCACATCGAGTGCGATGGTAAAGCGGTTAAAGATCTCACCATCGCCGTCACCAAACACCATCTGCTGACCGTTCCAGAAGGCGTTTTGATACTCCTTGCCGTAATGCACGGAGCCATCCAATTTCAGGCCTTTGTTATCCAGTGAATTGCGCTTGAAGATTTGCCAGTAGAAATCGTAGGTGATGCCGAGATAATTCCAGGCCTCTTCAGCCGCAACGTCGCCATTGCCCGGCTGGCCTTCATCGCGGATTAAGGTGCCGGGCAGATTTTGCGTATTTTCAGCATCATAGATGGCACGCAGCACGGTGCCGGGCTGTGAGGTGGCCGCGCTGGCCGCTTTATGGTTGTGTTCGGCCATCAATTGCTGAACATGAGTTAGGGTGCGGCGAGCAGACTCTTGTGGCGCACCCGAGCAGTGGTCAATGATATTGCGAAGAATATACGGAGGAATAACGCTGTAGGTCATAGGAACTCCTGGCCGTGAGGGAACATGCCAGAAGTATAGTTTTTCAGCTAGGAACGTGCTTTGCGACTGCGTGATTTCTGTGGCTCAAGGGCGGTCACCTGGCTTTCCACCCAGCCATCATCCAGACGGGTGCGCAGTAAATCGCCTTTATGCAATTGTTGGGTTTTCTTCACCAGCTGGCCTTGGGTATCCGTTGTCACGCTAAAACCGCGAGCCAGAGTCGCCAGCGGACTGACGCCCTCGAGTTGTGCCGCCAGATTGCCAAAGCGCTGACGATTGTGATTCAGCTGCTTCTCCATGCCCTGCTGCAGGCGATACCGCCACTGCTGCATCTGCTGCTGCGCACGCAGAATACGCCCCTGCGGCTGCTGATTATTGAGGCGCTGTAACACGCGATCCTGCTGGCGATTGGCCATGCGCAGGCGCTGATCCATCGCTTCGCCCAGGCGGCGCTGCAACTGGAACAGCGTGGTTTGCTGACGTGCCAGGCGCAGCTGCGGGTGCTGCTGCTGTAAGCGGTGCTGAATGCGGGTGAAGCGACGCTGCTGCTCAGCAATGTAGAAATCCATCGCCATTTCCATACGCTGCTGCTGCGACTGCAAACGGCGCAATAGCTCTATCTGATTGCGGCTGACGATTTCCGCCGCTGCAGAAGGGGTAGGGGCGCGCAGGTCGGCAACAAAGTCGGCGATGGTGACGTCTGTTTCGTGACCCACGGCACTGACGATCGGCAGGCGGCTGGCAAAGATAGCGCGCGCCACGCGCTCGTCGTTGAAGCTCCACAAATCCTCCAGCGAGCCGCCGCCACGGCCGACGATCAGCACATCACATTCATCACGCTGGTTCGCCAGTTCAATGGCGCGCACGATGGCTGCGGGCGCATCGACACCTTGCACTGGCGTGGGATAGATAATCACGGGCAGCGACGGATCGCGGCGATGCAGTACGCGCAGCACATCATGCAGCGCGGCGCCGGTCGCGGAGGTGATCACGCCTACCTGACGCGCCGGATCGGGCAGCGATTGCTTAAATTGCTGATCAAATAACCCTTCGGCCGCCAGTCGTGCTTTAAGCTGTTCGAACTGCTGCTGCAACAAGCCTTCGCCAGCCGGATGCATGCTTTCAATAATCAGCTGATAGTCGCCACGCGGCTCATACAGCGTAATGCTGGCGCGAACTAAAACCTGCTGACCATGCTGTGGACGAAAAGTAACGCGACGGTTGCTGTTGCGGAACATCGCGCAGCGAACTTGTGCGCCATCATCCTTTAACGTGAAGTACCAGTGACCGGAAGAGGGCTGAGTAAAATTTGAAATTTCAGCGCTGAGCCACACCAGGCCCATCTCATTTTCCAGCAGTTGGCGCACCGTGGTATTCAGGCGGCTGACAGTAAAAATATTGGCGGTTGGCGGTAGCGACATGTGATGTAGATCAAACTTTAAATCAGAGGGTTAATCAACCGATACTACATTGCTCACCCGGAGGATCAAGACTTTTTCCTAAAAAACACTGGAGGCAATCGATTTCGGCCTGTATAATGCCGCGGCAATATTTTATCTGTTTTAATCGCCCCCAGGTGGAGATATTGCAATGCTAAGAATCACTAAAGAAGCCCTCACTTTCGACGACGTTCTGCTCGTTCCAGCTCACTCCACTGTGCTACCAAACACCGCTGATCTCAGCACCCAACTGACGAAAAACATCCGTCTGAACATCCCTATGCTGTCTGCTGCAATGGATACCGTGACCGAAGCCGGTCTGGCGATTGCACTGGCACAGGAAGGCGGTCTGGGCTTTATCCACAAAAACATGTCGATTGAGCGCCAGGCGGATGAAGTTCGCAAGGTTAAAAAACACGAAAGTGGCGTAGTGACCGATCCGCAAACTGTACTGCCTACCACCGCACTGGCGGCAGTGAAAGAGCTGACCGAGCGCAACGGCTTTGCGGGTTATCCGGTTGTAAACACCGACAACGAACTGGTCGGTATCATTACCGGTCGTGACGTGCGTTTTGTGACTGACCTGAGCCTGCCAGTTTCCGCAGTGATGACGCCGAAAGAGCGTCTGGTCACCGTGAAAGAGGGTGAAGCACGCGACATCGTTCTGCAGAAAATGCACGAAAAACGTGTTGAGAAAGCGCTGGTTGTTGACGATAGCTTCCACCTGCTGGGCATGATTACTGTTAAAGATTTCCAGAAAGCAGAACGTAAACCTAACGCTTGTAAAGATGCGGAAGGCCGTCTGCGCGTAGGTGCTGCGGTTGGCGCGGGTGCAGGTAACGAAGAGCGTGTTGATGCGTTAGTGGCTGCCGGTGTTGACGTGCTGCTGATTGACTCTTCACACGGTCACTCTGAAGGAGTTTTGCAACGTATCCGTGAAACCCGTGCTAAATACCCGAATCTCGACATCATCGGTGGCAACGTGGCAACCGGTGCAGGTGCATTGGCACTGGCCGAAGCGGGCGTGAGTGCGGTTAAAGTCGGTATTGGTCCTGGTTCAATCTGTACCACGCGCATCGTGACTGGCGTGGGTGTTCCACAGATCACTGCGGTTTCTGATGCGGTTGCTGCGCTGGAAGGCACCGGCATCCCGGTTGTGGCTGATGGTGGTATTCGCTTCTCTGGCGATATCGCCAAAGCGATCGCGGCGGGCGCTGCGGCTGTGATGGTCGGTTCTATGCTGGCAGGTACTGAAGAGTCTCCTGGCGAGATCGAGCTGTATCAGGGCCGTTCGTTCAAATCTTACCGCGGTATGGGTTCACTGGGCGCGATGTCTAAAGGCTCTTCTGACCGTTACTTCCAGACTGATAACGCCGCTGACAAACTGGTACCAGAAGGTATCGAAGGTCGCGTCGCGTACAAAGGCCGTCTGAAAGAGATCGTGCACCAGCAAATGGGCGGTCTGCGCTCTTGCATGGGCCTGACCGGTTGCCCAACAATCGACGACCTGCGCACTAAAGCGGAGTTCGTGCGCATCAGTGGCGCAGGCATCAATGAAAGCCACGTGCACGACGTGACCATCACCAAAGAGTCACCGAACTACCGCATGGGTTCATAATCCCGTAAGATTCAACGCCCGGCACCTGCCGGGCGCTTTTATTATTAAGTCCATCCCAATGGAAACGCCTCAATGACGACTGAAAATATTCATAAACATCGCATTTTGATCCTCGATTTTGGTTCTCAGTATACGCAACTGGTCGCGCGCCGCGTGCGTGAGCTGGGCGTCTACTGCGAACTCTGGGCGTGGGATGTCACCGAAGAGCAGATTCGTGGTTTCAACCCAAATGGCATCATTTTGTCAGGTGGCCCGGAAAGCACCACTGAGCACAACAGCCCGCGCGCACCGGATTACGTGTTTAACGCTGGCGTGCCGGTGTTGGGCGTGTGCTATGGCATGCAGACCATGGCGATGCAGCTGGGCGGCAAAGTTGAAGGCTCTAACGAGCGTGAATTTGGTTATGCGCAGGTCGAAGTGCTGACGCAGAGCGCGCTGGTCCGTGACATCGAAGATGCCATCAGCGCTGCCGGCAAACCGTTGCTCGACGTGTGGATGAGCCACGGCGATAAAGTTACCGCTATCCCGGCTGGTTTTGAAACCGTTGCCAGCACCGAAACCTGTCCGTTCGCCATCATGGCCAATGAAGAGAAGAAATTCTACGGCGTGCAGTTCCACCCGGAAGTGACGCATACCCGCCAGGGCCTGCGCATGCTGGAGCGTTTTATTCGCGACATCTGCGGCTGTGAAGCACTGTGGACCCCGGCCAAGATCATCGAAGATGCGGTAGAGCGTCTGCGTGAGCAGGTTGGCGAAGACAAAGTGATCCTCGGCCTGTCAGGTGGCGTGGATTCATCTGTGACCGCTATGCTGCTGCACCGCGCCATCGGCGACCGCCTGACCTGCGTATTCGTGGATAACGGCTTGCTGCGTCTCAATGAGGCCGAGCAGGTCATGGACATGTTTGGCGACCACTTTGGTCTCAACATCGTTCACGTTGCCGCTGAAGCCCGTTTCCTTGATGCACTGGCTGGCGAGAACGATCCAGAAGCCAAGCGTAAGATCATCGGCCGCGTGTTCGTTGAAGTATTTGACCAGGAAGCATTGCGCCTGGAAGACGTGAAGTGGCTGGCGCAAGGCACCATCTATCCTGACGTGATCGAGTCTGCGGCTTCTGCCACCGGTAAAGCGCACGTGATCAAGTCGCACCACAACGTGGGCGGCTTGCCGAAAGAGATGAAGATGGGTCTGGTTGAGCCGCTGAAAGAGCTGTTCAAAGACGAAGTGCGTAAGATCGGTCTGGAACTCGGCCTGCCATACGACATGCTGTATCGTCACCCGTTCCCAGGTCCAGGTTTGGGCGTGCGTGTTCTGGGCGAAGTGAAGAAAGAGTACTGCGACCTGCTGCGTCGTGCCGATGCAATCTTCATCGAAGAACTGCATAAAGCTGACCTGTACAACAAAGTCAGCCAGGCCTTCACCGTGTTCCTGCCAGTGCGCTCTGTCGGCGTGATGGGCGACGGTCGTAAATACGATTGGGTTGTTTCACTGCGTGCAGTAGAGACCATCGACTTCATGACCGCGCACTGGGCACACCTGCCGTACGATTTCCTCGGCCGCGTCTCTAACCGCATCATCAACGAAGTGAACGGCATCTCTCGCGTGGTTTACGATATCTCTGGTAAGCCACCGGCCACGATTGAGTGGGAATGATTTCCGCTGATTGAATTGCCTATCAAGCCCGCTTAAATGCGGGCTTTTTCTTTAGAGGTGAGGGATAAGCCTAACGCCCGCCGCACGAGTAATCTCTGTTAGGGTAGTGAGCGTTGGATTTCCTTTTTCTGAGAGCGTTTTGTACAACTGCTGGCGCGACAACCCGGACTTGCGAGAGATTTCGCTAATGCCACCTCGGGCTTCAACAACCCGGCGAAGGGCGATCAGAAAGGCAGCTATTCCACCTTTTTCGTAGATATCTTCCAATGCTGTTTGCAGGTAGATTTCAGCATATTCAGGGTTTTCTCGCAGCTCTGCTACCATCGCATCGTCATGACTGACTGCTTTTTTCTTTGGTACAGATTGAGTGATGATAGTCATGCTGTTACCTCGTTTGATATTCACGCCAAAATTTTACAGCTTTCGCTAAGTCTTGTTTTTGGGACGGTTTATCTCCCCCAACAAGAAGTAAAATTATCCTATCTCCATCGAGTGCGTAGTAGACGCGATAACCGGGGCCATAATCGATTTTTAATTCCCAAACACCCTCTCTTTCAAATGGGTAGTCACCAAAGTTTCCGCTCTCAGCGCGATCCACTCGAGTATCTATCTTTGATGCGGCGCGAGGATCTTTTTTCCTTAATTTGAATATCCATTCGGTATAGGGAACTTTGCCATCAGCATCCTGATAACGTTGAGTGGTATACAGCATAGCGTCCTCGCAAGCATTCAATCCAGCAAAAAATGTCTTTTAAAAGCGACATTGATGCAACGCGAGGGTCAGCGAAGAATGTGCATCTGCGAGATACACTCCATTCTTTTGTGGCCAACCAACATCAGTTTTCAGAACGATTTGCCCTATCGCATAGTTAGTGAATACAAACTCACCTCTATCAATGCATGATGGCAGGTGAAATATTACTCATCAGGATGCCGTCGATGCTGCCACTGAAAGCCTTTCTCATCTCTTTCCTCTGTATTGTGCTGCTATCACTGGCAGCGAGTCTGGCGCAGGCCACGCGCACCGGTGAGTTAACCAGTGAGCGCGGTGGTTGGGCGACGGCGAGGCGAGATTCGGCCGGGTTAGCGCCGGATCCGCATCAATATGCCAATCTGGCGATCGTTCAGGTCTATGCCGCGCCCACTTATGGCTGGAAGGGCGCTGTCGCGGTGCATCCTTGGATCATTTTCAAACGCGCGGGTGAGACCCAGTACAACCGTTATGAAGTGATCAGCTGGGGCAGTGGCGACAAGGTACGCCGCAACTCAAATTTGCCAGATGGCTACTGGTACGGCGCTAAGCCGCACTTGCTGGTAGAGCATCGTGGCAAAGAGGCCGAAGCGATGATTCCGCAGATCGAAGCGGCGATAAAATCCTATCCGTGGCCAACGACCTATCGCGCGTGGCCGGGGCCGAATAGCAACACCTTTATGGCGCACATCGGTCGTGAAGTGCCTGCGTTGAAGCTGGATCTGCCTGCCAATGCTTTAGGCAAAGATTATCGCTCACTGCTTCATCCAATTGGATTACCGCCGTCGGGTCGCGGTGTGCAGGTGTCAATTTTAGGTGTGCTGGGCGTAACGGTTGGCGCAGAAGAGGGCCTTGAAGTGAATGTGCTTGGGCTGAATCTTGGGCTTGATTTCACGCCACTCAAGTTGCGTTTGCCATTTATTGGCGGGATTGGACGAGACAATTTGCAGAAGGACAATCCGTGATAGTCCCTTTCGCGCAATAAATTGCGCCGCTACGGCTTGGTGTGCTCTGAGATTGTCTAATCCAGACCGCACGATTTGCAGAAGGACAATCCGTGATAGTCCCTTTGGCGCAATTAATTGCGCCGCTACGGCTTGGTGCGCTCTGAGATTGTCTAATCCAGACCGCACGATTTGTAGCGGCGCGATTGATCGCGCAACCGAAGAGCATCAGCACACGCCGAAATCGCCTTCTTCGTGATACAAATTCACGCTATCTGCTCTGACTTCGATCTCTCGCTTGATGGGATCGTCAATACGCGCACACCATAGCAACTCACCTTCAACCCGTGTGACCTGCATCTTTGGGCCACCAGTTTTCGACTGCACAAAATCATCAATTTTAAACATGCTGTTTCTTCCTCAGGTCAGTGATAGCGCTAAGTGTATATGCGCTTGAACCAAGGCGCGCTTGATTTTGTGCGCTGGAATCCAACCTCAAATGAAATTCGGGATCACAGGACACTTATTGTTTTTTCTTGCCTTAAATGCTGCTGACATAGCATCAAAATATTCGTACTGGTTGTCAGTTGACAACCAAAAATTCAGAGTATAAGTTGGCATGCAATGTCAGAAAGGAAACGACACCCACACAAAGAAATTGAAATTTTTAAGGATCAAAAATGGAATTTGAATTCACGTTACGTTTTCAGTTGAGTGAAGCTGTTACAGATGATGAGGCCCTGGAGCGACTCGGCGCTGCCGGTTGCACTGATGCGCTGGTGGGCACCGGCGTGGCAGGTAAATTGAGTCTGATGTACTGCCGGGAAGCGGAGAATGCGCAGCAAGCGATTCGCGATGCTTTAGCCGAAGTCACCCAGGCTTTACCCGATGCTGAACTGATTGAAGCGGCCCCCGATCTGGTCGGCCTCACGGATATCGCTGAGTTGATTGGCGTGTCACGTCAAAATATGCGTAAGTTAATGCTCACTCACAGCCCGCAGTTCCCACGCCCGATTCATGATGGTAAAACCGCGCTGTGGCATCTTGTCGATGTGGTGGAGTGGTTAAATCAACGCGGCTCGTCGCGCGTAACGCCGGGCATCAGCGAACTGGCACGCGCAACGTTACAACTCAATTTGCAGCAAGCGCTGCAACGTTACGCGCACTGTCTGTGATTTAATGGTGCAACAAAAATACCGTCGCCAATCCAAGGAAAATAAAGAAACCGCCGGTGTCGGTGATGGCGGTGATCAGCACGCTGGAGCCTACCGCCGGGTCGCGTTTCATCTTGGTCATGATCAACGGAATCAGTACGCCCATCAGCGCAGCGAGCAGCAGGTTAAGCACCATCGCCAGCATCATGACGCCACCGAGTTGCATATTGTCGTACATTAACCAGGTGATGCTGCCCATGATTCCGCCCCAGAACAGCCCGTTGATCAGGGCAACGCCGAGTTCGCGTACCACCAGGAAAGAGAAGTTACCGGGCTCCACCTGATGCAGCGCCAGAGCGCGCACAATCATGGTGATGGTTTGATTGCCGGTATTACCGCCAATCCCGGCCACAATCGGCATCAGCGCCGCCAGCGCCACCAGTTGAGAAATGGTCTCTTCAAACAGGCCAATCACGCGAGAAGCGATAAATGCGGTACACAGATTGATGGCAAGCCACGCCCAGCGCTTGCCCACCGCTTTACGCACCGGCGCGAACACGTCCTCGCCCTGGCTGATACCCCCCATCTTACGAATGTTGCTTTCGTTCTCTTCGTTCACCAGATCGATCACATCTTCCACGGTGATACGGCCTATCAACTTGCCATTAGCATCAATAACGGCGGCAGAGATCAGGTTATAACGTTCAAAAGCACTGGCCGCTTCTTCGGCTTTGTCGTCGAGCTGAAAGGTGGTCGGGCGCGCATTCATCACATCAGAAACCAGCGTCTTCGGCTTGTTGAGCAGAATGTCGGTGAGTGTTAACTCACCCAGCAACTGATTCTGCTCGTCGGTGATGAATATTTTATCGGTGCCGCCCGGCATGCTTTTGCGCTTGCGCAGAAAGCGCTGCACCGTCGCGAGAGTCACGTCAGATCGGACGGTCAGGATATTGAAATCCATCACCTGACCCACGCGGTCGCGATCAAGCTCGATCACTTCCAGCAGGCGTGCACGCAGGTTAGGTTCCAGCGTGGTGAGTAAACGTCCGGTTAAATCGCGCGGCAGATAGCGCGCCAGATATACCTGATCGTCGATGTCCAGCGGCTCAATAGCGTGCAGAATCTCGCGATCAGTCATACCTTCCGTCAGGCTGGCCCAGACGGTTTCTGAGGCTTCGACCAGCACGCGACCGCGCTGCTCGGAGGGCACAAGGCGCCACAATGCCAGACGCTCTTGTTCGGGTAGCGCTTCGAGGATATCCGCTAAGTCAGCCGCATGCAGCAGCTGCAGCTCTTCTTCCAGCTGATGACGCCAGTCGGTGATCTCCCGCAGCTCAGCGGCATTGAGATCGATAGATTTATCCAGCAGCACATCAACGAGATCGTCTTCGCTGAGGAGAAGATGCAAGATGTGCTGGCGGATTTCAGTTAATTGTTGTGCATACGGAGCAGACATAACGCGTCCCTTGTGTCTGTAAAGTCAGGTCAAAGTGTAGCGCGTTGCGGGTAATCAGGGCGTATTTAGCAGCATTGTCACAAACGGGCAATGTGAAGCGGCAAGCAACGATGACCCGCAAGTTCCTTAGCGCGAATCGCTGGTGCTCAGTGTGGTGACCGGCTCAGGTGCGGCTTTTTTTTGCTGATGATGCTCAATGGCACCGGGGATGATGAAAATCAGACGGCCAACCAAAATAAAGAAACTGATCAGCAAAATAATGCGAGTCATGGTACCGGTTTTGGGACGTCTTCGTGCTGGGATGGCGCTGTTCACGCGGGGTGGTTCCTGTAAATGCCCGATTGGGCGGTGGCAACATTTAGTCACAGTTAGATCGTCAGGTCAATCGCTGTGTGAAAAATGAGCAGTAACGGTTAAGGGGGCGTTGATCAAAATCAGATTAGGCCGCATCACGCGGCCTCGTCATCAATAGCTGGCTTTTTGCGCCAGCAGGGTGGCGAAACGGTATTTAATGCGATCCCCGTTTTCATCCCGGCGATGCAGTTCACCGATATCCTCGTTGTACTTCACGATGTGCCAGTTGCGGTAGTAATTGCTCAACTCGCCGGATTTGAAGGTGAACGGGAAATTCTGTGAGTTGGGATAATCATCCGTGCTCATCGCCGCCACAATCAGGTTATAGCCATATTTCAGCGTACTGGCCTGCATATCGGCAATCAACTGCGGGATGGATTCCGGTTGCAGGAACATCATCACCACCGTGGAAAGCACAAACTGATAGCCGCCGTTAAAACGCACCTGATTGAGATCGCACAGTTCAGTGCGAATGTTCTCCAGATTCTCTTCCTGAATGATGCTGTTCAGACGCTCAAGGCTGACGGGATTACTATCCCAGGCCGTTACGTCAAAACCATGCTGATTCAGGAGCAGGCTGTTACGGCCCTGGCCGCAGCCAAGATCGAGCGCTTTGCCCACGGTCAGTTTTGGCCGCGCGGCCAACACTTCGGAGTGGGGCAGCGTCAGGCCATATTTCTCCGCGAAATAGTTGTCGGGACGTGTCGTCATAGTGATACAGCGGGCCAGCAGCCCGCGTTACTCCTCTTCCAGCGTCAGTTTCCAGCCGGTGACATCATTCCAGTAGGCCTGTTCGCGCTCCAGATCCAGCTGCACCAGGGTGTTCTGGCTCAGATAGCCGACAGGGAACGTCAGCGTCCAGTTGCTATCATCGGCAGTCAGCTTGAGTGAATCGGGTTTAGTCGTGGCCTGGCGCTGATTGTTCAGCAACGTGCCCAGACGCAACAGGAACACCATCGGCAGAAACTGTTTCTTTTTAAACAAGGTGAAACGTGGCATCTCATCCTGCTTCACCGCTTTACGATGGTAGCGTACCAGCGTGGCCAACAGCATCTGTTGATCCTGGTTAAAGCCCGGCATGTTGGAGTTCTGCAAGATGTAAGCCGAATGGCGCTGCATACCGCTGTGATTGATGGTCAATCCCACTTCATGCAGCAGCGCCGCCCATTTCAACAGCGCGGAAAGCTGCGGATTGGCCTGCTTAGGATTTTGATCCAGCCACTGCAGATACAGTTGTTCCGTTGTCTCCAGCACGCGGCGCGCCTGATCGCTATCAATGGCGTAGTGGTTCGCCAGACTCTGCGCGGTGCGGCTGCGAATGTCCTGATGGCGGAAACGACCTTCCATTTCATACAGCACACCTTCACGCAGTGCACCGTCGGACAGACGCAGCTCACGAATCGCCAGCGCATCAAAGGCGCCACACAGAATCGCTAAGCCGGGCACAAACACCGCTTTACGCTCTTCCGACAAACCCGGCAGGCTCAACGCATTGAAAGACTTGTGCTTCAACACCTCGGCCACCAGCATTTCCAGTGTTTCCGGGGTGATCAGCTTCTCTTTCTCGCCCATTGCCAGCAGCACTTCGCAGGCGGCTTTAATCGAACCCGATGCGCCCAGCGCATACTGCCAGCCGTGCAGACGATACTGCCAGGCCATGGTTTCCAGCTTCTGTGCTGCAGACAGACGCGCGCGACGGAAATTATCTGGTGAGATTTCCCCTTTCGGGAAGTAGAGATGAGCAAAGCTGACGCAACCCATGCGGCGGCTTTCCACCAGCTGCGGTTCAAAATCTTCACCGATCACCAGCTCCGTCGAACCGCCGCCGATATCGATCACCAGCTTGCGGCCTTTCTCCGGCTGCGTATGTTCCACGCCCATGAAGATCAAACGGGCTTCTTCATTGCCTGAAATGACTTCAATCGGATACGGGATCACCTCCGCTGCGCGCTGCAGAAACTCTTCGGCGTTGGTGGCGATACGCAGCGTATGCGTACCGACAATGGTGACGTTTGCCGGGCTGAATCCCTGTAAACGCTCAGCAAACAGCGCCAGGCAGCTCAGGCCACGCTCCATCGCTTCTTCATTCAGGCGATTCTGCGCATCCAACCCATCGGCCAGATGCACGCGCTGTTTCAGCCGCCCGAGCACCTGCATGGCACCATCGACCACACGGGCAATCACCATGTGGAAGCTGTTAGAGCCCAAATCGATGGCCGCAAATTCCTGCGGTTTCGGCGTACTTTTATGGGAAATTGGCATAGGCGTTATTCGGGTTGTTCCAGTTTCTTGATGTAATCGTAAATGGCCAGCTGCGACCGCACCTTCTTGCGATTGCCGCGCGGAACATAACGGTTACTCAACTCTTTGTCCACGATGCGGGCTTTCACCGTATCACTCAACAGAATGGCGATAATATCCAGTATGCGCTGCTTCACGCGAGGATCGAGGATCGCCACGGCCACCTCAATACGGTGATCGATGTTACGCGTCATCCAGTCTGCGGAGGAGAGATAGACTTTTTTGTCGCCGCCGCTCTCAAAAATATAGACGCGGTCGTGCTCAAGATAACGGTCAACGATGCTGGTGATGCGAATATTTTCGCTGATGCCCGGTAAATCAGGGATCAGAGAGCACATGCCGCGCACCAGTAAATTGATCTTCACGCCTGCGGATGATGCGGCATACAGACGATCAACCAAACCGTTATCCACCAGATTGTTAATTTTCAGCGTAATGCCAGCCGGTTTTTTCTGCTGGGCATTGGCAATCTCGGCATCAATCAGCTTGTACAGCATGTCACGTGAGTTCTGCGGCGATACCAGCAGGTGCTCGAATGTGACCGGGCGATACGGGTTCTCAATAAAGTTAAACACGCGGCGCACTTCATTGGTGATACGCGCATCAGCGGTCAGCAATGAATAGTCAGTATAAATGCGGGCGGTTTTTTCGTTGAAGTTACCGGTACCGATATGCGCATAACGCACAATCTCATCGCCTTCACGACGTGAAATCAGGAACAGCTTGGCGTGAATTTTCAGACCTGGGGCAGAGAAAATCACGTGCACGCCCGCTTCGGTCAGACGCTTCGCCCAGCGAATGTTAGCTTCTTCATCGAAACGCGCCTGCAGCTCAACCACCACGGTGACTTTTTTACCGTTGTACGCTGCGTGGATCATCGCATCCATGATGCGTGAGTTCTTAGCCACACGATAAATGTTGATCTTGATTGCCAGCACATTCGGGTCGAATGAGGCCTGACGCAGCAGTTCCAGTACGTGCTCAAAGGTGTGATACGGATAGTAGAGCAGCACATCACGATTACGGATGGCATCGAAACCGTTACGGAAGCCGTCGAAGCCGATGTGGCGAATTTGCGGCAGCGGACGGTTTTCCAGATTGGCTTTACCGACGTTCGGGAAGCCAATGAAGTCTTTAAAGTTGTGGTAGCGGCCACCTGGCACAATCGAATCGTCGTTCGAGATTGCCAGCTTATGGCGCAGCATTTCCACCATCGCATCCGGCATGTCACGCTGATACACAAAGCGCACCGGTTCGGCATTGAGACGCTGCTTCAGGCTGGAGGACATCAATTCCAGCAGGCTCGATTCCATCTCGGTCACCAGATCGTACTCGGCATCGCGCGTCATTTTCATCGAATAGGCATTCAGCGCATCGTAATCGAAGAAGCCTTTGAAAATTTCATCGAGGCAGTAACGCAGGATGTTATCCAGCAGGATCATCGGCTTGCGACGACGCGGTGACTCGGCCGGTAAATTGACGAAGCGCGGAACTTTGTCTGACGGGATCTCCAGCAGCGCGTAACGAATATCGTCGCCGCGGATAATCTCGACCGCCAGATAGGTGTAGTCGTCTTTGAGGAACTCAATCAGATCGGTGTCGTGGTTGATCAGAATCGGCGTGACGTGCTGGCGTAATTGATGTTTGAAGTAATAGCGCAGCCAATCTTGCTGATTCGGCGACAGCTGGCGTTCGTTAATCAGGAAGATCTGATTACGCGCCATCTCCAGCAGCAGGTCGTTGTACAGCGCATCGAATTCCTGATCCGATTTCTGCACCCGCAGCTGAATTTTTTTCAGTATATGACGAAGGGACGTTGGCGTGCCTTGTTCCTCACCGATCAGAATGCGACGTTTCAGATCGGCGAAGCGCACTTTGTAGAACTCTTCGAGATTGTTGGAATAGATTCCCAGGAAGCGCATGCGCTCAATCAGCGGGTTAGTCTTGTCCGCTGCTTCCTGTAAAACACGTTCGTTGAAGCTTAACCAGCTTATTTCTTTTTCTATATACAGCTTTTCCTGACCCATTCTGACTCCGTGATGCTGTTGCTGGACGGATTGTCCGGCGGGAAAATCGCAAAAATGCGCCTCCGCTCAGTGTCCATCACCATTATGGCGAGAGTATGGCAAGCTTGTCCAACACCAAAGGTTGTCTTATCAATCAGCTACGGGCAACATAGCGACGTGTTTTCACCTGTAATCTGGCCTGCATGAGCATAAACCGTATCCCTGTCCATTTCAGCGACCGCCGTCGCCGTGCCGTCGATCAGTTTGTTCGTCGCGTGGTGACGGGTTGCGGCGTGGGCATTTTACTGCTGATGCTGCTGTTATTCTTCTGGCTGATCTGGGTGGTGTTACCCCTGTTCAGTGCGCCAGGCATGCAAGCCACCACCAATATCCAACTTTGGGATAAAGCCCCGGTGCTGGCGATGGGCAGCGATGGGCATCTCGGCTGGCGTATCAGCCGCAACGAGGCGCGCTTTATTCCGCTCGATGGACAGCCCGCCGCCGATGCGCTGGTGCTGCAACAGCATCCTGATGCGGCGGTCAACAGCAGCAATAGCAGCAGCGTGCTACTCAATATGCAGGGCGGACTGCTACTGATGCAGCCGCTGATCCACGAAAATCACGGTCAATGGTTCTTCCCGTTTGGCGATCGTCCGCTGCGTCTGGCGCAGGGCGCGGTTACCACCATGGCGCTTACCTCGCTGAGCGATCACCAGTGGCGGATTGCCGCCCAAACGCCGGCAGGCATCAGCGTGATGACGCTGGAGAACCAGCAAACCGTCAATCAGATTTTGTTGCCACAGCAGCAAGCCGAACATTTGCTGTTATCGCCCGACGGCACGCTGCTCTACGCCAGCGAAGGGCGCTTGCTGCGCGTATGGCAAATCACCCCAGAGGGCGCACAACTGCGTGAAACGCAGACCCTCAACCAGCGTCCGCAAAGCCTGCATATTCTCACTGGCGGCCGTACGCTACTTATTCAGGATGAGCAGGGGGTAAAGCAATGGTTTGCCATCGCCGGGGATAAAGGACCGCGACTACAGGAAATTCATACCTTTAATCACAGCCAGGATGCATTAAAGGTTGTACCTGAGGCCCAGCGCCGTGTGTTTGCCACCTTTAATGCTGCGGGTGAGGTCAAACTGTTCGCCAGTAAACAGCAGGGCCCGATTTTGACGCGTCAGCTGGCACCGGGTATTCAGGCGCTGGCGTTTGCTCCGCGCGGCGATGCGCTAATTATTGAACGCGATGGGCAATGGCAACAGTTTGCACTGGATAATCCGTGGCCCGATTTCACCTGGCGCAATTTGTGGCAAAAAATCTGGTATGAAAACTATCCGCAGCCGGATTGGGTATGGCAATCCACCGCCGCTGGCGACAGCTATCAGGCCAAGTTCAGCCTGATACCCATGGTGCTGGGCACGTTAAAAGCCGCCTCGTTAGCATTACTGTTCGCCACGCCGCTGGCCCTGGCGGCAGCAATGTACACCGCATGGTTTATGTCGCCAGGATTACGCCGCTGGGTGAAACCGGGCATTGAAATGATGGGCGCTTTGCCGAGCGTGGTGATTGGATTGATTGCCGGCGTCTGGCTGGCACCGCACGTGAGTACCGCGCTGGTCGGCGTTTTGCTGTTGCCGCTGGTGCTGGCGGTGACTCTACTGCTGTGCGGCGTTCTCAGTCCGCATTTGCCGCAGCGTTGGCGACGCCCTGGCTTTGAAGTGATTTTGCTGCTGCCGGTATTGCTGGCCGTCACCCTGTTAACGCTGTGGCTGCCTACGCAGTTGTGGCCGGATATCGGCGAACGCCTGGCACATTATGAACAACGCAACTTATTGGTTGCGGCGCTGGCGATGGGCTTTGCGCTGGTGCCCCTGATCTTCACGCTGTCTGAAGATGCCTTATTCAGCGTGCCGGGCGCGCTGGGGCAGGGTTCACTGGCGCTGGGCGCCACGCCGTGGCAAACCCTGACGCGCGTGGTATTGCCGGGCGCTTCAGCGGGGATATTTGCCGCTTTGATGATTGGCTTTGGCCGCGCAGTGGGTGAAACCATGATTGTGCTGATGGCCACCGGCAACACGCCAGTGAGTGAAGGCGGCTTATTTGCCGGGCTACGCGCGCTTTCGGCTAACATCGCCATCGAGATGCCTGAAGCAGCGGCGGGCAGCGCGCATTACCGTATTCTGTTCCTGAGTGCGCTGTTGTTACTGATATTCACACTGGTGATCAACACCGTAGCTGAGCTGATCCGTCAACGTTTACGCCAGCGTTATAGCCAGCATGAGGGGCAGGGATGAAAGCGATGCGTCAAAACGATCGCTGGCGCTGGCTGACCGCCGGTGCGGTGGCCGTGTGCTTACTGGCGTTTACCTTGCTGATTGGCCTGCTGGGATGGCAGGGCGTGCGTGCGTTCTGGCCACAGCCAGTGGATCAATACCTGTTCCAGCCGCCGGAAGGTGCTGCGGTGATGGTGCTGGGTGAAACCCTGCACAAACAGCCGCAGGGCGAGCAGTGGCGCTATGTGGTGAAAACCGGTAATCGTGACTTTGCCGCACCGGATTTCCGCGTGCTGTACAGCCAGGGCGCGGCGAAAACGCGTCGCCCAGCAGATGCGATGGTGTTACAGCGCCGCAGCGGCGGCAATGCTTACGGCTGGCTGATTGAGTTGCGGGAAGATAATGAGGTGCTGACCGCGCGCGATCGCGACGCACTGCTGCATCAGCGGCTGGTGCAGGTCCATGAGCAGCTGCGTCAGGCCAGCCATATTCGTCGTGTGCAAATGGCGCGCCTCAATGCACAGCTGGAAAGCCTGCAGCAGCAAGCTGATGAGCAACGGCAACACGGTACTTTCACGCTGCAGGATCAATCGGAATTCGATGCCAATAGTGTGGCGTTGCAGCGGCGCTTTAGTGCGTTAGCCCAGCAGCTGACGCATCTGCAACATGAGAGCGAGCGTGACACTTTGGTGCTGCGCGATGTACAGGGACAGGATCACATCATCCCGCTGGCGCAGGTGGTGGATGCCTGGTATCCAAACGCGATGTCGTTTGGGCAGAAGTTGCAGCACTTCTTCAGTCAAATCTGGCAATTTGTCAGCGATTCCCCGACATCAGGCGGCGGCGAGAGCGGGGCGTTCCCGGCGATTTTTGGCACGGTGCTGATGGTGTTGCTGATGTCGATCATTGTGATGCCGCTGGGTGTGGTGGCGGCAGTGTGGCTGCACGAATATGCCGGACGTAATGCCTTAACCCGTCTGGTGCGCATTGCGGTGGTGAATCTCGCTGGCGTGCCATCCATTGTGTATGGCGTGTTTGGTCTGGGCTTCTTTGTCTGGTTGATTGGCGGCACTATCGATCAACTGTTCTTCTCGCGCTCGCTGCCTAATCCCACCTTTGGCACGCCCGGACTGTTATGGGCCGCGTTAACGCTGGCGCTGCTGACACTGCCGGTGGTGATTGTCGCTACCGAAGAGGGGCTGTCACGCATCCCGGATAATCTGCGTCAGGGCTCATTGGCGCTGGGTGCCACACAAGCGGAAACGCTGTGGCGCGTGGTGTTACCGCTGGCGGTTCCCGCTATGCTCACCGGTCTGATTCTGGCCGTGGCGCGTGCGGCGGGGGAAACGGCTCCGCTGATGCTGGTGGGTGTGGTGAAAATGGCCCCGGAACTGCCGGTGGATGCGGTATTCCCGTATCTGCATCTGGATCGCAAATTCATGCACCTCGGTTTTCAGATTTACGATCTGGCTTTCCAGAGCCCGAATATCGACGCTGACCGACCGCTGCTCTACGCCACCGCCTTGCTGCTGGTGGTAATTATTCTGTCGCTCAATCTGCTGGCGATGGCGCTACGCCATCGTCTGCGCGAGCGTTACCGCCTAATGACGCACTAAAAGGTTTTTAGATGACGCCCGATTACGACATCGCGTTAACCGTTAATCAGCTGTCGCTGTGGTACGGTGAGCGCCAGGCGCTGAACAGTATCGATCTGCGCATCCCGAAAAATCGCATCACCGCGCTGATTGGTCCGTCGGGCTGTGGCAAATCGACGCTGCTGCGTTGCTTTAATCGCATGAATGATGTGATTGATCGTTGCCGCATTGAGGGTGAGATTCTGCTCGATCAGCACGCGGTGATGCAGGCTAATCAGGATCTGCCCGCGCTGCGTCGCCGAATTGGCATGGTGTTTCAGCGTCCAAATCCATTCCCAAAATCTATCTATGAAAACGTGGTGTATGGTTTGCGGCTGCAAGGGGTGCGCGATCGTCGTGTGCTGAATGAAGCATGCGAACGCGCGCTGCGTGCGGCGGCGCTGTGGAGTGAGGTGAAGGATCATCTGGCGCAGAATGCGTTGACGCTCTCCAGCGGTCAGCAGCAGCGTCTGGTGATTGCGCGCGCCATCGCGATTGAACCGGAAGTGTTGCTGCTGGATGAGCCGACGTCGGCACTCGATCCGATTTCTACGCTGGTGATTGAAGAGCTGATGACCACGTTAAAGCAGCATTTCACGCTGGTGCTGGTGACGCACAACATGCAGCAGGCGGCGCGCGTGTCAGATTACACGGCGTTTATGCATAACGGGCAACTGGTGGAGTTTGATGAAACCGATCGGATCTTCACTTCGCCAAAAGCGCGCAAAACCGAAGATTACATTACGGGCAGATTTGGTTAAGGGCGAGCATGATATCGGTCGCCATAAATGGCGCCCCTACGAATTTCAGCGCAAGTTGTAGGTAACGCATTCATGCGTACCGAGACCCATGTTCAGCGTAAATTGTAGGGTGCGCATTCATGCGCACCGAGGAATTTATTCGTGCGCGTAACCCTGAGGCGGCAATGGTTGCCCATCCAGCCAGGCTTTTCCTTCACGCATCTGCAAGCGCCCATCGACAAACCAGCCTATCACCAGCGGATAGATCGCATGTTCCTGATGCTGCACGCGTGAGGTGATCTCTTCTTCATCATCTTCAGCAAATACCGGCACGCGGGCCTGCAAAATCACCGGTCCGCCGTCCAGCTCATCTGTCACAAAATGTACCGATGTGCCGTGTTCCTCATCGCCATTTTCTAGCGCCTGACGATGGGTATGCAGTCCGGGATATTTCGGCAGCAGCGACGGATGGATGTTGATCAAGCGATCGTGATAGTGCGCGACAAACGCCTGGCTGAGAATGCGCATGTAACCGGCCAGCACCACTAAATCCGGCGCATAGGCATCGATTTCCTGCATCAGCTGGCGATCAAAGGCATCGCGGTCGGCAAAATCACTGGCGGCAAGGCTATGACCCGGTACGCTGGCTTCCTGCGCACGCGTCAAACCCAACGCTGAGGCTTTGTTACTGAAAACGGCAGCGACGCTGCCGTTGATACGCCCGCTTTCGCAGGCGTCGAGGATGGACTGAAGATTGCTTCCGTTGCCGGAGATCAGCACAACCAGTTTTTTCATGGATTAATAACCACTCGCTCTTCTGAGTCAGAGGCTTTAATCACACCGATTTTCCACGCCTGCTCACCAGCGTCGGTCATCAGCTGTACCGCTTTATCGGCATCGGCCGGGCTCAGCGCGATGATCATGCCCACGCCGCAGTTAAAGGTACGGTACATTTCGTGACGGCTGACGTTACCAGCCTGCTGCAGCCAGCTGAACACAGACGGCCACTGCCAGCTTTTCTCATCAATAACGGCCTGAGTATTGTCTGGCAGCACGCGTGGGATGTTTTCCCAGAAGCCGCCACCGGTCAGGTGAGAAATCGCGTGCACATCCACCTGCTCGATCAGGCTAAGGATGTTTTTCACGTAAATGCGGGTCGGTGCCAACAGGTGGTCAGCCAATGGCTTGCCATCCAGCTGTTTGGTTTCTGGGTTGGTCTGGCTGACTTCCAGAATCTTACGCACCAGAGAATAACCGTTCGAATGCGGGCCGCTTGAACCCAGCGCGACCAGAACGTCGCCGTCCTGTACTTTCGAACCGTCAATAATTTCTGATTTTTCCACCACGCCGACGCAGAAACCCGCCACGTCGTAGTCTTCACCGTGGTACATGCCTGGCATCTCAGCGGTTTCACCGCCGACCAGCGCACAACCCGACTGCAGGCAACCTTCGGCGATACCGGTGATCACCGCTGAAGCGGTATCCACGTCCAGTTTGCCGGTCGCGTAGTAGTCGAGGAAGAACAGCGGCTCAGCGCCTTGCACAATCAGGTCGTTGACACACATCGCAACCAGATCGATACCGATGCTGTCATGACGTTTGAGATCCATCGCCAGACGCAGCTTGGTGCCGACGCCATCGGTTCCGGAGACCAGCACAGGCTCGCGGTATTTCTGCGGCAGCGCACAGAGCGCGCCAAAGCCACCCAATCCACCCATCACTTCCGGGCGGCGAGTTTTCTTTACTACGCCTTTAATACGGTCAACCAGATCGTTACCAGCATCGATATCAACACCGGCGTCTTTGTAGCTGAGAGAGGTTTTGTCGGTCACTGCGGAATCCCCACGCGAATTGCGGTTGGTGGCAAAAATTAAGCGCGCTAATTCTACCAGTGCAGGCAAACGTTTGCGAGTCCCATCTCACGCCGCTTTGCACAGCGCTGATTTTTCGCCAATCATTATGATCACGCGGATCTCGCTAAGCCCTTGACCAATGACAAGTGGCGCGGCGGCAAAAAGGCGGTATAATCCGGCGATTTTTTTTTAGCTCAACTCAATTCCGGGAGAACAATCATGAAGATCGTGGAAGTCAAACACCCGCTGGTCAAACATAAACTGGGCCTGATGCGTGAGCATGATATCAGCACCAAACGCTTCCGCGAGCTGGCCTCGGAAGTGGGCAGTCTGCTGACCTATGAAGCCACCGCCGATCTGGCAACGGAGCGCGTCACCATCGAAGGCTGGAACGGCCCGGTTGACGTTGACCAAATCAAAGGCAAAAAAATCACCGTGGTGCCGATTTTGCGTGCGGGCCTCGGCATGATGGAAGGTGTGCTGGAACACGTACCCAGTGCGCGCATCAGCGTAGTCGGTATCTACCGTGATGAAGAGACGCTGGAGCCAGTGCCGTATTTCCAGAAGCTGGTATCCAATATCGAAGAGCGTCTGGCTTTAGTTGTAGATCCAATGCTGGCAACCGGTGGTTCGATGATCGCCACTATCGACCTGCTGAAGAAAGCCGGCTGCAACAGCATTAAAGTGCTGGTGCTGGTGGCAGCCCCGGAAGGGATTGCCGCGCTGGAGAAAGCACATCCGGACGTTGAGCTGTACACCGCGTCAATCGATCAGGGATTGAACGAGAAGGGTTACATCATTCCAGGCTTGGGTGATGCAGGCGACAAGATTTTCGGAACGAAATAAATAAAGCATCCAGCCGGCCAGAGAGTCGGCTTTTTTTTGGCAAAAACACAACAATCATCCCCAAGTCATTCGAGCCATGGCAAGGCGGCAATCGAGGTCATCCCGATGAGTTTACTCCAGTAAGTGATTCGGGTTAACGAGAGCAGCCAACGCAGCCATGGTTTGAAGGACGCAGGGGAAGGGGATAAATGATGACTCGTAGGGCTATCGGGGTAGACGAACGTCCACCGCTGCTGCAAACCATTCCACTCAGCTTACAACACCTGTTCGCCATGTTTGGCGCCACGGTGCTGGTGCCGATTCTGTTCCACATCAACCCGGCCACCGTTTTGCTGTTCAACGGCGTCGGTACGCTGCTGTATCTGTTTATCTGTAAAGGCAAAATCCCGGCGTATCTGGGTTCGAGCTTTGCCTTTATTTCACCGGTACTGCTTTTATTGCCGCTGGGTTATGAAGTGGCGCTGGGCGGCTTTATCCTGTGTGGTTTCCTGTTCTGCGTGGTGGCGCTGATTGTCAAAAAAGCCGGCACCGGCTGGCTTGACGTGATGTTCCCACCGGCCGCGATGGGCGCAATTGTTGCCGTTATCGGCCTTGAGCTGGCAGGTGTCGCTGCCAATATGGCGGGTCTGCTGCCGGCAGATGGCACCTCACCTGATAGCAAAACCATCATTATCTCGATGGTGACGCTCGGTGTGACCGTGTTTGGTTCGGTGCTGTTCCGCGGCTTCCTTGCCATTATCCCGATTCTGATCGGCGTGCTGGCGGGCTACGCGCTCTCATCCTTTATGGGCATCGTAAACTGGCAATCCGTTGCCGATGCGCCGTGGTTCGCGTTGCCTACCTTCTACAAGCCGCGCTTCGAATGGGCAGCGATGCTGACCATCCTGCCTGCAGCGCTGGTGGTGATTGCTGAGCACGTCGGCCATTTGGTGGTGACGGCGAATATCGTGAAGAAAGATCTGATTCGCGATCCTGGCCTGCATCGCTCAATGTTTGCTAACGGCTTGTCCACCATGATCTCCGGTTTCTTCGGCTCAACGCCAAACACCACTTACGGTGAGAACATCGGCGTGATGGCGATTACCCGCGTATACAGCACCTGGGTGATTGGCGGGGCGGCGATCTTCGCGATTCTGCTCTCGTGCGTAGGTAAACTGGCGGCAGCGATTCAGGCGATCCCGGTACCGGTAATGGGTGGCGTTTCTCTGCTGCTGTACGGGGTGATCGGTGCATCCGGTATTCGCGTATTGATTGAATCTAAAGTGGATTACAACAAAGCGCAGAACCTGATCCTGACTTCGGTGATCCTGATCATCGGCGTCAGTGGTGCCAAAGTGCACATCGGCGCCGCTGAGCTGAAAGGTATGGCGCTGGCAACCATCGTCGGCGTAGCACTGGCACTGATTTTCCGCGTAATCAACCTGTTACGTCCGGAAGAAGTGGTGCTGGATGCCGAAGAAAAGCGCGAAGCCTGATGCGCTTTGCCGGGCAGGGAAGCCCGGTTCATCTCTTGCAAAGATCGTGATAAACTTGCGCCGTTTTCTGCCTGCTCATCCGTTGAGGTACTTCTGAACACGCCGGCACAGCTTTCACTGCCACTCTATTTACCCGATGATGAAACCTTTGCCAGTTTCTGGCCGGGGGAAAATCCGTCTTTGCTGGCGGCGCTGCAAGGCGCACTTTCTCAGCAGCACGGCAGCTATCTCTATTTCTGGTCACGCGAAGGCGGCGGCCGCAGCCACTTATTGCACGCCGCCTGCGCGGAAATGTCTGCGCGTGGTGAAGCGGTAGGTTATGTTCCGCTGGATAAACGCACCTGGTTCGTGCCGGAAGTATTGGATGGTATGGAGAATCTGGCGCTGGTGTGTATCGATAATATCGAATGCATTGCCGGAGACGCAGAGTGGGAGATGGCGATCTTCGATCTCTACAACCGTATCCTGGAAATCGGCAAAACGCGTTTGCTGATCACCGGCGATCGTCCGCCGCGTCAGCTCAATCTCGCACTGCCGGATCTTGCCTCACGGCTCGACTGGGGCCAGATTTATCGCTTACAGCCGCTCTCTGACGAAGACAAATTACAGGCGATGCAGTTGCGGGCCGGACTGCGCGGTTTCGAGTTACCGGAAGATGTCGGGCGCTTCTTGCTGAAACGCCTCGATCGTGAAATGCGTACGCTGTTTGACACGCTCGATCGGCTCGATCGCGCCTCAATCAGCGCGCAACGCAAACTCACCATTCCTTTTGTGAAAGAAGCGCTGGGGCTTTAAACGATCTCCAGCACCGCTTCCGGTGGACGTCCAATACGCGCCCGGTCACCGTTGATCACGATGGGGCGTTCGATCAGTTTTGGATGCGCCACCATTGCCTGCAGCAATTGATCTTCACTCAGCTCACTGTCCGCCAGATTCAATTCTTTATACAGATCCTCTTTTCGGCGCATCAGTTCGCGTGCACTGCTCATGCCAAGTTGTTGAAGCAATGTTTTCAGCGCCTGCTCGTCAGGCGGTGTTTCAAGATAGAGCACCACTTCAGGATCTATGCCTTTTTCCTGCAACAGCGCCATGGTTTCGCGACTCTTGCTGCAACGCGGGTTGTGATAAATGCTCACCATGATTTTTTTATCCTTTCTGATACTGACGGAACCGCTTTTGCAATTCCCGGAACTGGTCGATGCGGGCATCGTAACGCGCCTGTTTCAGGCTACCGAGCGGCACCTGCGCGCTGGCACTGCTTAAGGTGGTGATCGCCTGATCGAGCTGCCCATTCAGCGCTAAACCTTCCGCACGTGCCGACAATTCTTCATCTCGTAACCCTTGCGCCGCGGAAGCCTGCGCCAGCAAATCCCAGGCATTGACATCATCCGGGTGTGCAAAGGTATAGCGATTCAGAATGCGGCTGGCGTTCGCCGGCTGTTTGGCTTCCACATAAGCGTTAGCAAGGTTGAGCTGCAACACCGGACTGATGCTGCTGCCTTTGGCGCTGGACAGCATGCTGATGGCCTGCTGCGGCTGACTCAGACCAATATCTATATCCGTCATGATATCAAGGAACCAAATATTATCCGGCTGTTTGGCTAGCATCGGTGCGATGATCTTTTTCGCGTTGTCGAAGCTTTTCGCCTGCAGGAATTGCACCGCTTTACCGTATTGCGAGGCCATCTGCTCACGCGAATTGCCTTTGGCGTATTCATTTAACAGGTCATCGGTCAGCTGATTGCGGCCAGTGGCGTACATGCCCAACGAACGCACCTTCGCCATATAGAACCCTTCCGATGACTGCACTACCACCGGGCGCATCTGGTTAGCACGATTTCGGGCATCGGCTAAACGGCTATCCGGCAAGGGGTGCGTCAGCAAAATTTCCGGCGGTTTGGAGGAGAAGCGGCTTTGATCGGCGAGCTTTTGCAGGAAACTCGGCATTGCCTGCGGATCGAAACCGGCGCGTTGCAGCACCTGAATACCGATGCGGTCGGCTTCCTGCTCGTTGGCCTGAGTGAAGCTGATCATGCCCTGCTGCGTGCCCGCCAAAGTACCGGTTAACGCCGCCATCCCGGCCTGCGGGCTGGCAATGGCTAACAGAATCGAACCCAATGCACCGACCCACGTGAGCGGCGCATTGCGTTTCTGCTCTTCCATGGCTCGTGCCAGGTGACGTTGCGTGACGTGAGAGATTTCGTGCGCCATCACCGATGCCAGTTGGCTTTCATTGTCGGTGTAGCGGAACAGCGACGAGTGCAGCACCACATTGCCGCCAAAGAAGGCGAAGGCGTTGAGTTCGTCATTCTGAATCAAAAAGAAATGAAACGGCGTGCGCACCGAGTTGGCGTGGGCGACCAGGCGTTGGCCGAGCTCATTGATGTATTGATTGAGAAGCGGATCGTTAATCAGCGGCGCACTGGCGCGCAGTTGGCGCACATAGAAGTCGCCAATTTGTAATTCCTGATTAATAGAAAGCGTCGAACCCGCCGTGGTTCCCATATCGGGCAGATTATCACTCACGTCAGCGCGCACCGAGAGCGCGGGCGTCAGCAGCAGCGTAGGAATAAGGGCCGCCAGCACTGATTTCTTCAACCGGTTAAACATGCCTTGATCCTGTAAAAGTCACCTGCAATTGGACAGGTAAGTCGTTCAAATGTTCTGCGCGTACTTTCCTTTGACGCAGCGGTTCTATCTTAACCAGCGGGCGGTAACAAGCAAATGAAGAAGCGACACAGGCTTAAAATGAAAAAATGGTTACCGCAGGCGTTAATTGCAGCAAAAAATTGAATAGCCCGCCATGACCAGGTTAGCGCTTTTACAGGCCAGGAAGTTAAAGTTACGTAAAGTTGCTCAAAATAATTGAATCTGGCATGAACTTTTCCAGGTTTACTCTGAAAAACACGCGCTAAAACAGTGAGCTGTCCTGTTTTAACCATCAGTGATTTTAATGGTGAATTTTAAACATCCGCTGAAATTTTAGTTAAGTATGGTCATATTTTCATCGCTACCCGCTTTATAAAACCTCAACAGAGGGTAATCGATTCATGCCAGTTATTTTTTTAGTCCTGCCTTCCTCTCAATCAAAAGCATTATTCAATTAGCCTGACTAATTATTATTTCCGCAATGAAAACCCCGTACAGCCCGAAACTACAGGACTTTTGCCATGCTCACGCTGTGGTATAGATAAGGCACTTTATTCAAACGAACTGTGAATTCGCGCAGTGCATGCCGGAGAGTTTTTTATGCGTTCTGTTGTCTCTTACGCCCTGATTGCCATTGTGGGCGGGATTGTTGGCGCCACCGTCAGCAAAAGTGATGATATTTATCAGCGTGTGGTGAGCCATTTTTCTGCCGAACCGACCGATCCGGACGGTTTCTGGAGCACGCCCGCCGTCGAAGGCTACGGCAAAATCCATTACGAATCTGATGCCGCGTTTAAACCGGTAGCGGGACTGAGCAACAAAGTAGTGTTTCAAATCACCAAAAGTGAAGGAGACATGAAGCGCCCTAACTTAGGGCTGGAACGTGTGGCTCGCGTGGTGAACCTCTACATTGCTTCAGGGGTGTCCGCAGACCAGCTGCACTTTGTGGTGTCCGTGACCGGCGATGCGACGCCCGCCATGCTGGATAACGCGCATTTCCAACAGTTCTATAAGGCCGACAACCCTAATTTGGCGCTGATTGGCGAGCTCAACAAATTAGGCGTCAAAGTGTCGGTGTGCGATCAGTCAGTGGCGTTCCATCACTTCCCGAAAGAGTGGATCGATCAATCGGTTATTCATGCGTTATCCAGCCCGACCACCGTGTCGACGCTGGAAAATCAGGGTTATGCCTTCCTGCAAATGTAATTGGGCTTAGGCTCTTCTATCGAGGAAAGTGAAATGCGTCCAGCGTCTTATATTGTTATCGCCGCACTGGCAGGTTTTGTGGGTGGTAATGTATTACAGCTTCCGGAACTGGTGGATAAGGTCAGCAGCAAGTTTACTGACAACAAAAGCGAGCCAGCGGACTTCTGGAGCACGCCAGCCATCGCGGGCTACGGCAAAATCCATTTTGTGAATACGCCAGATTACAACCCCGCGAATACGCCAGGCCTGAGCAATAAGATCGTTTTTCAGATCAACCGCACGGAAGGGGATGTTCGTCAACCTAACCTCGGACTGGAACGTGTGGCACGTGTCACTAACCTCTATTACGCTGCCGGTGTACCGCTGAATCAGCTGAATTTTGTCGTGTCGATCAACAGCGACGCAGTGCCCGCTGCGCTCAATAACGAACAATTCCGCAAAGCTTACGGCAGCGATAACCCGAACCTGAAGTTGATTGATGAATTGAAGCAGGCAGGTGTGAAGGTGACAATCTGCGACCAGTCGGTGGCCTTCCATCAGCTACAGAGAGACTGGATAGATACCCGCGTGACGCATACCCTCTCCAGCGGCACCACGGTTGCCTCGCTGCAAAACGAAGGTTACGCCTTCCTCATGTTGTAATTCCTTTCTGACAGCAGTTCGCGCTGCTGTCATTTTTCCGTCATATCCCCGCGATGTTGCTGTCACAGTTCGCCGCTACTTTAAGCGCCAATGAGATCGATCTCATTGCTCATTTACGAGGCGAACATGTCCGATTTAATCAGTGTGGCAAAGCTGGCTGGCGTATCACGCGCTACCGCCGCGCGCGCATTTTCTGATCCCCATCTGCTACGGCCGGACACGCTGGAAAAGGTGCTGGCGGCATCAGAACAACTCGGATTTCGTCCCAATCACATTGCACGTCAGCTGCGTACGCAAAGTTCCACCACGCTCGGTGTGCTGCTGCCTTCACTGCTTAACCCGATCTTCTCACGGCAGTTACAGGCAATGGAGCGTCAGGCGCGCGCGGCGGGTTATGGCTTATTGGTGGCGACCAGTGACTATCAGCCAGAACGTGAAGCGGCAATTGTTGAACATATGCTGCGTCAGCGCGTCGCTGGCCTGGTGCTGACCGTTGCCGATGCGGATAACAGCGCGGTACTGACCACGCTGCACGAAGCCAGTATGCCTTTTGTCCTCGCGCACAACGTTCCGCAACAGAGCCACTGGCCAGCCATCTGCGTGGATAACCAGCAGGCGATGCGGGAAGCCACCGAGCAACTGCTGTCTCTTGGCCATCGCCATATCGGCATGATCGCCGGTCCGATGCTGCAATCTGACCGCGCTCGCCTGCGTTATCAGGGCTACTGCGATGCGATGCAGGCCGCAGGGCTGAACGCGCTGCCGGTGATTGAAATGGCCAGCCATACCCATTCTGATTTCGCGCTGCTGCAACCGCAGTTGCAAGGCGTAGCACCGCTGACGGCGGTGATATGTACCAATGATTTGCTCGCCATCAGCCTGATTGGTGCTGCGGCGCGTGCCGGTGTACGCATCCCGCAGCAGCTCTCGGTGATGGGCTTTGATGGCATCGATATTGGCGAGCAGATTGCGCCATCGCTGGCGAGCGTCTCGCAGCCAGCGGATATGCTCGGTGCCTGTGCCATCGATATGTTGTTACAACAAGCCAGCCGCGGCACTCGCGTACTGGCCCACCGGTTGCGGAGCGGTGAAAGCATCGCCGCGCCAGCTACCGTTTTGACTGCCACCACCAGGGAACCATAACCACCATGAAATTCCATAAAAAAATGAAAATTCTTGCAGGAGCGATCGCGCTGACCGCCGGTTCGCTGTTCAGTACTTTCACTCAGGCCGCAGACACCGCGATCTGCTACAACTGTCCGCCCGAGTGGGCTGACTGGGGCACACAGCTCAAAGCCATTGCCAAAGACACCGGCATCACCGTGCCACAAGACAACAAAAATTCCGGCCAGGCGCTGGCGCAAATGGTGGCGGAGAAAGGTAATCCAGTTGCAGATGTGGTCTATTACGGCGTCAGTTTCGGCATCCAGGCAGACAGCGCGGGCGTCATCACCGGCTACAAGCCGCAGCACTGGGATGATATCCCCGCAGGAATGAAAGATCCCAACGGCAAGTGGGTCGCACTGCACTCTGGCACCATGGGCTTTATGGTGAATGTGGATGCTCTCGGCGGCGCGCCGATCCCGCAATCCTGGGATGACCTGCTGAAGCCTGAGTACAAAGGCATGATTGGCTATCTCGACCCGGCCAGTGCCTTTGTCGGTTATGTGGCTGCTGTGGCAGTTAACCAGGCGAAAGGCGGCAACATGCAGGACTTCACACCTGCGCTGAACTGGTTCAAGAAGTTGCAGGCCAACCAGCCAATCGTACCGAAGCAAACTGCCTACGCGCGTCTGCTCTCTGGCGAAATCCCGATTCTGCTCGACTACGACTTCAACGCTTATCGCGCCAAATATAAAGATCACGCCAACGTCGCGTTTGTGATCCCGAAAGAGGGCACGGTGACCGTTCCTTACGTCATCAGTCTGGTGAAGAACGCGCCACACGAAGCCAACGGCAAGAAAGTGATCGACTATGTGCTGTCTGACAAAGGTCAGGCGATCTGGGCGAACGCCTTCCTGCGCCCGGTGCGTACTTCAGCGATGTCACCCGAAGCGAAAAAATTCTTCCTGCCGGATAGCGATTACGCTCGTGCACAAACCGTCGACTATCAGCAGATGGCCGATGCACAGAAAGCGTTCTCTGCTAAGTACCTGAGCGAGATTCATTAATCATGTCGATCTCCGACACCCTGGCGGCTTCACGCCGCCAGGCTCGCAGCTTGCCGGGCAGCAAATGGTTATGGCTGGCGTTGCCCGCGCTGCTGTTCTTCAGCGCCTTCTGGCTGCTGCCGTTTGCGCGCTTGCTGCAAATCGGTATGCAGAACGATCGCACCACCCAGCACAGCGGCTACTGGACGGTGATCACTCAGCCAAACTATCTGTTTAGCTTGTTGAATACCGTTGTGCTGTCCCTGGCCGTGACGGTAGTGACGTTGGCGATTGCCGCCATCGTTGGTTGTTTTCTGGCGCGACAGCGTTTTGCTGGGCGCGGCACATTATTAGCCTTATTAACCTTCCCGCTGGCCTTTCCTGGCGTTGTGGTGGGTTTCCTGGTGGTGATGCTGGCGGGTCGTCAGGGCTTGCTGGCACAAATCAGCATGAGCCTGCTGCACGAACGCTGGACGCTGGCTTACTCACTCACCGGACTGTTTATTGGTTATCTCTATTTCTCGCTGCCGCGCGCCATCGTCACGCTGGTGGCCGCCAGTGAAAAGCTCGATCGCTCGCTGGAAGAGGCGGCACGTTCACTCGGTGCCAGCCAGTGGCGAATTACCTGGGATGTGATTGTGCCCGGACTGCAACCGGCGTTGCTCTCTACCGGCGCGCTCTGTTTCGCCACTAGCATGGGCGCATTCGGCACTGCTTTCACTCTGGGTACGAATCTGGCAGTACTGCCGCTGACCATTTATGGCGAATTCACCAACTACGCCAACTTTGCCACGGCGGCGGCGCTGTCGGTGGTGATGGGCGCGGTGGCCTGGCTGGCGCTGATGCTGGCGCGCCGTCTGGCACATAAGGGGGCAGTATGAATCGTCGCGGCTTGTTTAGCCTGCAACTGCTGGTCACCACGCTGACTGCGCTGTTTATGATCGTGCCGGTGGTGCTGTCGATGCTGGCAGGTGTCACTAACAACTATTTTATCGGCCTGCGCAGCGGCTTGACCCTGAAGTGGGTTGAGCAGGTGTGGGAGATGTATGCCGACACGTTTTGGCTGTCGCTGCTGATTGCGCTGTTCTGCTTACTGGTCACGCTAGCGATTGGCGTACCTGCCGCGTGGGGCTTGTTAAAAGCGCCTGGACGCTGGGCGGCACGTATTGAAGAGTGCCTGATGTTGCCGGTGGCGTTGCCCGGTTTAGCCACCGCGCTCGGTATCATTCTGCTGTACGGCCAGTTCTCCGGCCTGCGTGACAGCTGGGTGTTTATTCTGATTGGTCACGTGCTGTTTACGCTGCCGTTTATGATGCGCCCGGTGCTGGCAGTGATGCAGGCGGTGGATATGCCGCGCCTGGAAGAGGCCTCTGCCAGTCTCGGAGCCAGCCTGTGGCAGCGCTTCTTTACCGTGGTGGTACCTAACTGCCGCAACGGCATACTTGCTGGGGCCTTTATGGTGATCACTCTGTCGGTCGGCGAGTTCAACATTACCTGGATGTTGCATACGCCACTGACCAAAACCTTGCCGGTCGGCCTTGCGGACAGTTACGCCTCGATGCGACTGGAAGTGGGTTCCGCCTACACGCTGATTTTCATTTTGATGATTTTACCGCTGCTGCTGATGCTAAATGCGGTCAATCACTGGCTTAACCGCGCGGTCTCGCGCCAAAACAAGGAGGCGGCATGAATCCTGCGGCCGTTACCGTGACGCTGCGCGGTTGCTCGCGTCATTTCAATCAACAATTAGCACTGCATCCGCTCGATTTGACCGTCAATCCCGGTGAAACCCTGGTGCTGCTCGGCCCTTCTGGCTGCGGCAAAACCACCACGCTGCGTATCATCAGCGGGCTTGAGCGCTGCGATGATGGCGGCGAAGTGTGGTTCGACGATCGCAACGTTACCGCGCTGCCGATTGAGAAACGCAACGTCGGTATGGTGTTCCAGAACTACGCGCTGTTCCCCAACCTTAACGTCGCAGAGAACGTGGCTTACGGCTTGAAAGTACAGGGCGTGGCGCGCGCAGAACGAGAAGCGCGCGTGCAGGAGATGCTGGAACTGGTGGATCTCAGCGCCTTGTCACAACGCAGTATTGATAAGCTATCCGGTGGACAGAAACAGCGTGTGGCACTGTCGCGCGCGCTGGCGGCTCGCCCTAAAGTGCTGCTGTTTGATGAGCCGCTGGCTGCATTGGATGCGCGTCTGCGCGATCGCCTGCGCCTTGAAATAGGCACCTTATTGAAAAAGCTGGCGATCACCGCCGTCTACGTCACGCACGATCAGCAAGAGGCGATGGCGCTCGGCGATCGTATTGCCGTGATGGAGCAGGGGCGTCTGGTGCAGATCGATACGCCACAAAATATCTATCAACATCCCGCTTCGAAGTTTGTGGCTGATTTTGTGGGGGCGATTAACTGCGTCGATGTCGATAAGCGCGGCAATCCGCAGCGCTTCTGCCGTCCGGAAGATGTGCTGCTCGCCGATGACAATCGTTATGCACGTCAGGGCTTTATCCTCGCCAGTACCTTTTTAGGCGCCTCGCAGCGGTTGATGATCGACATTGGCCTGGCGACGCCGATTCAGGTTGATCGCCACGCGCGTGAAACCTGGCACGCCGGACAACCGGTGAGCTGGACGCTGGCGCAGGACGCCGCCCTCCAATTTTCTGCATCCTGAGGAATAATTTCGTGTCTGAAGCATTGACGCTGATTGCGCAAATAAGTGATTTACACATTAAGGCCAACGGTCGCCTGTCGTACAAGAAAGTGGATACTCAGGCGGCGCTGCTGCGGGTTATCGAGACATTGAATCGTTTGACGCCGCGCCCGGACATGGTGGTGATCACTGGCGATCTGGTGGATTTTGGCAACGCGGAAGAGTATCAAACGCTGCGAACGGCGCTGCGTCGTCTGCAGCTGCCTTACATGCTGATGGCGGGCAATCACGACGATCGCCAGCAATTACGCGCGGCGTTTCCGGATCACCACTATCTGCAGCGCGGTGAAACCCTCAACTGGCAGGCGCGGGTGAAAGGGGTGCAGCTGTTGGCGCTGGATTCCAGCGTGCCGCAGCAGCCTTGGGGTTATGTGGATCAAGCGCAGCTGGCCTGGCTGGAAGAGCAGCTGGTGCGCGAACCGCAATTGCCCACGCTGGTGATGCTGCACCATCCACCGCTGATTTCAGGTATCGGCCATATGGATAAGCAGCCGCTACGCAATCCTGAAGCGCTGGCGGCGATCATCCGCCAGCATCCGCAGGTGGAGCGCGTGCTGAGTGGTCATTTACACCGCTCGGTGCAGGCGCGTTTTGCCGGGACGCTGGCCTGCGTGGCACCGGGGGTGTCGCATCAGGTGGCCTTTGACTTGTCTGAAAATGGTCCGGCGAATTTCGTGCTGGAACCGCCTGGTTTCCTGCTGCATCGCTGGCATCCTCAGCAAGGTATGACGACGCATCAGTGCGCTATCGGCGATTATCCGGGACCGTGGCCGTTCTATGATGCGAATGGTCTGATCGATTAGCACCAACGTTTGCTGAATAATTACGCGTGCCTGACAGGATGGTTCGTGCTCAATCTGGTTTGCAGGTGTACAATTGGCGGTTCCCTCACCAGGGGTAGCTAGTCCAACTATAACTATATTGTCAGGCACGCAAATTATGAATTCTCACACCAGGGCGGTTGCGTCATGCTGATGCGCATCCGGCCAAAAACTGACCTGCGTACGCTGATCGCGTTGCTGGCGATCACCAGTATCGTCATTACGCTCGCCAATACGTTGTACGCCACCTGGCGCGTGCAGCGTATGGTGCTGATCGAGAGCACTCTCGAAGCCAATCGCGCTTATGCCACCAAACTGGCTGCCACCACGGAAGTCTTTTTCCAGCTGGCACAGTCGCAGCTGCACTACAGCGCGACGCAGTTGGGCAAGGATTTTGATAATCCGGAACTGGCGCAGCAGGAAGTGAACCGTCTGCGTGAGCAAACCAACAGCTTTAACTCCGTTGCGGTGGTCGATACCAACGGGATAGTGAAAGCGATTTCGCCTGAGTCACTGATGCTCAAAGGCATGCAGCTCACTAGCCAGGCTTCGCGGGAAGCGCTGGCGCAGCGTCAACCGATGGTGAGTAAACCCACCATCTCTGCTGCCAACAATCTGGTGGTGTTTGTCTCCTGGCCAATCTGGAGCAACGAAGGGCGCTACCTTGGCTATGTCGGCGGCACCATCTATCTGAAGAAGAAAAGTATTCTCAATGCGTTACTCGGTGAGCAGTTCTACCGGGATGGCACGCGCGTGTATGTACTGGATAGCAACAATCAGGTGCTTTACCACCAGAATATTCAGCTGATTGGTAAAACCGCGCCGGAGATCGTCAGCGAGCGTCAACGCAAAGAGAGCACCAATGGCGAGGTGCAGGTCATCGAAGAAGACACGCCGAAACTGGCGGGTTACGCCATTGTGCCGACCACTGGCTGGATGGTGGTGGCGCTCAAACCGACTGACGTCACCCTGCTACCGCTTTCCGGCTTGCTGCTGAAAGTGCTGAAAAACTCTGTGCCGTTTGCGCTGCTGACCTTGCTGATGGCGGTGATTTTCGCCCGTCTGATTGCCTTGCCGCTGTGGCAACTGGCGCGTAAAGCCAGCCAGATGGATACCCAGGGCGTATCGGGTGAAATTGGCGGTATTCGTGCCTGGTACTTCGAAGCGGCACAAGTGAAACGTGCCTTGCTGACGGGGATTGGTCTGGTTCAGGACAAAATCGGTCGGCTGAAATCGGAAGTACAAACCGATCCGATGACCAGCCTGCTTAACCGCCGTGGCCTGAGTGCGGTGCTGGATTACTTCGAAACCATGCGTCAGCCCTTCGCGGTGCTGGCGCTGGATATCGATCACTTCAAACGGGTGAATGACAACTTCGGCCATGATGTGGGTGACGAAGTGATCAAACAGGTGGCACGAACCCTGCGCAACAGTGCGCGCCAGACTGACGTGGTGTGCCGTAACGGGGGCGAGGAGTTTCTGATGCTGTTGCCAGCCACCTCAACGGAAGAAGCGCGCGTCATTGCCGAGCGCGTGCGCACCAGCATTGCCGAGAGCTGGATTGACCATGTCGGCCATATCACGCTGTCGGTGGGCATCGCGCGCTGGGAAGCGGACAACGGGCCCCAAGACATGAGCCTGAAACAGGCGGATGCCGCGCTCTACCAGGCGAAAAATGCCGGGCGTAACTGCGTGATGATTGCCGGCCAGGACGCGCTGGTGAGTAGCATTACGCGCTAGCGCTTTCCGGGTGCCATAAATGGCTCCCCTACAACAAGACAGCGCAACGTGTCCGGTGCGCACGGACGCACGATATCGTCGGGTTTTCGTAGGGTGCGCACAGACGCGCAATATCATCTGATATTCGTAGGGTGCGCATTGATGCGCATCAGGCAATCGCTGCAAATTTCTGTACAATCGTCATCCCGTTTTTGGCGTCAAGGAAGTGAAATGCTGGTTCTGCTTTTCCAATGGTACAAACGTCGCTTTAGCGATCCCGAGGCGATTGGCCTGTTGGTGATCTTGTTGATGGCGTTCTGCATCCTGTTTTTCTTCAGTGGGTTATTGGCGCCGTTGCTGGTCGCGCTGGTGCTGGCTTATCTGCTGGAGTGGCCAACCGTTCGGCTGCAGCGCCTGGGATGCAGCCGTACCTGCGCGACCAGCATGGTGCTGATTGTGTTCGCTGGCATTTTGCTGGTGATGGTGCTGATTGTCGCGCCGGTGGCCTGGCAGCAGGGCATCAACCTGCTGCGTGACTTGCCCAACATGCTGAATAAGCTCTACGTCTATGCCGCGGGTTTGCCGAAACGTTTCCCGGCGCTGGTGGATGCGGGCATCATCGATATCATCGTGGAAAATCTGCGCAGCCGTTTGACCGGATTAGGTGAATCACTGGTGAAATACTCTCTCGCCTCGCTGGTGGGATTGATGACGCTGATGATCTATCTGGTGCTGGTGCCGCTGATGGTGTTCTTCCTGCTGAAAGATAAAGAGCAGATGCTGAACGCCGTGCGCCGTGTGCTGCCGCGCAATCGTGGTCTGGCGGGCGTGGTCTGGCAGGAGATGAATCAGCAAATCACCAACTACATTCGCGGCAAAGTACTGGAAATGGTCGCGGTAGGTTTTGTCACCTGGATTGCCTTCCTGATACTGGGACTTAATTACGCGCTGCTGCTGGCGGTGCTGGTGGGGATTTCTGTGCTGATCCCTTACATCGGCGCCATGGTGGTCACCATTCCGGTGATTGGCGTCGGTCTGTTCCAGTGGGGCTTAGGCACCGAATTCTGGACGATGTTTATCGTTTATCTGGTGGTGCAGGCGCTGGATGGTAATGTGCTGGTGCCGATTCTATTCTCTGAAGCGGTCAATCTGCATCCGCTGGTGATTATACTTTCGGTGGTGATTTTTGGTGGCATGTGGGGCTTTTGGGGCGTGTTCTTCGCCATCCCGCTGGCCACGTTAATCAAAGCCGTGGTGCGCGCCTGGCCTGAAACCACGCTGGAGCATCAGCAGGGGTAAAGAAAACGGGTGCACATTGTGCACCCGTTTTGTTTTATGCCGACTTCAGATAATCCAGCACGATATCGTGGTGGTTCGACGTTTTGAAGTCGTCGAAAACTTTCTCAACTTTGCCGTTGCCATCAATCAGGAAACTGGTGCGGTGGATGCCGTCATAGGTTTTGCCCATAAAGGTTTTCTCACCCCAGATACCGAACTGCTCACACACCTGATGATCTTCATCAGAGAGTAGGGTGAAGTTCAGCACTTCTTTTTCGACGAAGCGTGACAGTTTTTCAGGCTTATCGGTGCTGATGCCCAGCACTTCCACGCCCACGGTTTTCAACGCATCCATGTTGTCGCGCAGACCACAGGCCTGAACGGTGCAACCCGGCGTCATGGCCTTTGGGTAGAAATAGACCAGAACGCGCTGTCCCTGGAAGTCGGCCAAATTTACTTGTTCGCCGTCCTGATCGGGCAAGCTAAATTTCGGTGCGGTATCACCGGCTTTCAGTGGATTCATCACAACTCTCCATTTTTTTCTTCATGCTGTGGGTAATACACCATCGCGGGAAAAAGTACCAGCGGGTGCCACCCTCTGGGTTATTTCACTACACGGTATGCCGCGCGGCAGAGTGTGTGGAGAAATAACCCGGCGTTAGTTTACAGGGTGTTGTTGGCATCGTCGGTGACACTATAAAGACGAATTGAGCCTTGTGCATGCAGTTCTTCACACAGATTGTTGAAGGCTTGTTCAAACGGTGCACTGGCATGGTTATCGGGACTGTGTGCTGTCATCTGAATATACAGCGTCGGTGGGACACCTTCCTGTGCCGGGGTAATACGCGACACCAGTTCGGCAATGTTCATCTGATGTTTGTCGAACAGATCGGTGAAGCGCTCAATGAGATGGGGCGAATCCGGCACTTCCACCTGCACCCATACAGTGGCGGGCATCGGCGGAGTGATGCGCGCATTAGTGCGCTTCATGACAATCAACAGTTCCAGCTCAGCCCCTTTCATTGGCAATGTCGATTCAATCAGGGTTATCGCGTTCCAGCTACCCGAAAGCAGCATAATGAACGTGAACTCATCCCCGAGCATCGCCAGACGGCTGTCTTCAATATTGCAGCCGCAGCTACTGACGTGGCGAGTGATGGTATTGACGATTCCCGGACGATCAACGCCCAAAGCGGTGATCACCAAATGGTGAGGCTGTGACTGCGACAAAATGGCATTTCCTGTACGTTCGCTAATAACCATAAGGTAAACATAAAAAAAACTGCTGACAAGGGCAGGAATGGCTTGGCTCGCTTGCTTTTCTTTCGAGGTAAAACGTAACATGAGGCACTTGTTTGTCGAGGGGATAGCCCATGTTCACCGGAAGTATTGTTGCGCTCATTACGCCAATGAATGAAAAAGGTAATGTCTGCCGCGAGAGTTTGAAAAAACTGATTGATTATCATGTTGCCAGCGGCACCGCGGCGATTGTTTCTGTTGGCACCACCGGCGAATCCGCTACCCTCAGCCATGAAGAACATGGCGATGTGGTGATGCAGACCCTGGAGCTGGCTGATGGCCGCATCCCGGTGATTGCCGGAACCGGCGCCAATGCCACTGCTGAAGGTATCTCTCTCACTAAACGCTTCACCGGCACCGGTGTGGTGGGTTGTCTGACTGTGACGCCTTACTACAACCGTCCAACCCAGGAAGGTCTGTTCCAGCACTTTAAAGCCATTGCTGAGAGCACCGATCTGCCGCAAATGCTGTATAACGTGCCATCACGCACCGGCTGCGACATGCTGCCAGAAACCGTGGCTCGCCTGGCTGAAATCAAAAATATTATCGGAATCAAAGAGGCGACCGGGAACTTATCACGCATTACTCAGATCCAAGAGCTGGTTAATAATGAGTTCATTATTGTCAGCGGCGATGACGCGACAGCATTGGATTCCATGCAACTGGGCGGCAATGGCGTTATTTCGGTCACGGCTAACATTGCAGCGCGTGAAATGGTTGAACTCTGTGCGCTGGCGCAACAGGGTAAATTTGCCGAAGCGCGTCGCCTGAATCAGCGTCTGATGCATCTGCACCAGACGCTTTTCTGTGAACCCAATCCAATCCCGGTTAAATGGGCAGCGAAACAGCTAGGATTAATCGCGGATGACACGCTGCGCTTGCCAATGACGCCACTGACCGAAGCGGGTCAGGCGAAAACGGCTCAGGCGCTGATTAAAGCGGGTCTGCGATAAATTAGGGAGAATCAATGAGTTATTCAGTTAAGCGCTCGACGCTGGCAACCGTGGTGGGCTTGTCCACCCTGATGCTGCTAACAGCTTGTTCCAGCGATCAGCGTTATAAGCGCCAGGTCAGCGGTGATGAATCTTACCTGCAGGCGCCTGAACTGCATGATTTAAAAGCCCCGGCGGGGATGATTCTGCCTCTGCAGAATGGCGATTATGATGTGCCGCACACTGTCGCCAAGGGTGCTGTAGGTAAAGAGTTGGATATTCGTCCTCCGGCTCAACCCCTGGCGTTGCTGAACGGAACGCGTGCGCAGTTCAATGGCAACACGGCCGTGTTGGCAGTGGAAAGCAGCCGTGGTTCTATCTGGTCACAGGTCGTCAATGTGATCCAGTCTTACAAGTTCCCGATTGCACAGCGTGATGATGCTGGGCAGCAGCTGACCACCGATTGGGTGCAGTGGAACCGTGCGGATGAAGACAACCAGTATCGCGGTCGTTACCAGATCAGCGTACAGAACCAGAGCTATCAGCAAGTGCTGACGGTTCGTCTGCTGGAACTGCAGCAGAAAGGTGAGACGGTGACTTCCCCTGCGCAGATCCAACGCTACACCGGCCAGATGCTAAACGACATCAGTACCGGTCTGGATAAGATTGATACCGCCAGCGCCGATGCCGCTGCAGGCCGCGCAACCGGACAGATTGATGTCCAGAGCGGCGCAGATGATACCGGTCTGCCACTGCTGGTGCTGCGTTCACCGTTTAACGTCACCTGGCAGCGTCTGCCAGCGGCGCTGAAGCGTGTGGGCATGGAAGTGACTGATGACAACCGCTCGCAGGGTAGTCTGAAAGTGACCTACAAACAGCCAGGCAGCAGCGCGTTTGACGCGATTGGTGCGAAAGATCCTGAGCTGCCAAACGGCGATTACAAATTGCAGGTTGGCGATCTGGATAACCGCAGCAGTCTGCAGTTCATTGATCCTAAGGGCCATGTGCTCACTCAGGCGCAGAATGACGCGCTGGTGGCCGTGTTCCAGGGTGCACTGAACAAATAAATTGCCAAAGGGCCGGAGATTCTCCGGCCTTTTTGTTTTGATTTTGGCATAATAGCGCCCGGCGAAGTAAACGATTGCGTCAGGCAGTCGTCGCGCGGTGAAACACCGCTGAACACGGGTTCTTTCATGTTTGGAGTTAATGAGATGCAAAAGCGAGCTGAGTTGTATCGCGGTAAAGCGAAAACCGTATACAGCACCGACAATCCGGATCTGCTGGTACTTGAATTCCGCAACGATACGTCAGCAGGAGACGGTGCACGAATCGAGCAGTTTGATCGTAAAGGGATGGTGAACAACAAGTTCAACCATTTCATCATGACCAAATTGCAGGAAGCGGGCATTCCGACCCAGATGGAAGCGCTGCTGTCGGAAAACGAAGCGCTGGTCAAAAAGCTGGAGATGGTGCCGGTGGAGTGCGTGGTACGCAACCGTGCGGCAGGATCGCTGGTAAAACGTCTGGGCGTGGAAGAGGGCATGTTGCTCAATCCACCGCTGTTTGATCTCTTCCTGAAAGATGACGCCAAACACGACCCGATGGTAAACGAATCCTACTGCGAGACCTTTGGTTGGGTGAGCAAAGCCAATCTGGCGCGCATGCAGGAACTGACTTTCAAAGCCAACGACGTACTGAGCAAACTGTTTGATGACGCGGGTCTGATCCTGGTCGACTTCAAGCTGGAGTTCGGTCTGTTCAATGGCGAAGTGACGTTGGGCGATGAGTTCTCGCCAGACGGCGCGCGTCTGTGGGATAAAGAGACCATGGACAAAATGGACAAAGACCGTTTCCGTCAGAGCCTCGGCGGCCTGATCGAAGCGTATGAAGAAGTGGCGCACCGCCTGGGTGTGAAACTGGATTAAGTTTCAATTGGTGTGCATCACTGCACACCTGATGAAATCTTGCCGTAAGGGCGTCATTGATGACGCCCTTTTCTGTTTCTGCTATTCCTGCACACTTTAATTCGCCTCCTTTCTCTCAATCTCGCTACGCTTGCGCCGCAACGCTGGTGATTAGCAACGCCGCCAACTAAAATCATGCAAAACCTTTTAACAGGAGCGAGCCATGCGCTGGCAAGGTCGTCGTGAAAGCGACAATGTAGAAGATCGTCGCAATGATTCACCCGGAATGGGTGGCGGCGGCGGGCGGCAAATCCGTTTGCCGCGCGGCAAAGGCGGCATCATCCTGCTGATTGTGGTGGCGGTGGCGGGTTATTACGGTTATGACCTCACCGCGCTGCTGCAAGGGGAAACGCCGGTGACGCAACAGCAACAGCGCCCGGTTAACTCTGCGCAGGATAATGAGGATGCCAAATTCACCAAGGTGATTCTCGCCACCACCGAAGAGACCTGGGGCACGCTGTTCCAGAAAATGGGCAAACAGTATGTACCGCCTAAGCTGGTGATGTATCGCAATGCTACCTCGACCAGCTGCGGCACCGGTCAGTCGGCGATGGGGCCGTTTTACTGCCCGGCAGATCAAACCGTTTATATCGATCTTTCGTTTTACGATGATATGAAAACCAAACTGGGTGCGGGCGGAGACTTCGCGCAGGGCTATGTGATTGCCCATGAAGTTGGCCATCACATTCAAAAACTGCTTGGCATCGAGCCGAAAGTGCGTCAGATGCAGCAGGGTGCCACTCAGGCGCAAGCCAATCAGCTGTCAGTAAAAATGGAACTGCAGGCGGACTGCTTTGCCGGCGTGTGGGGCCATTATGTGCAGCAGCAAAATATGCTGGAAGTGGGCGATCTCAAGAAAGCGCTGGATACGGCAGAAGCGATTGGTGATGATCGACTGCAGCAGAAAAGTCAGGGGCGCGTGGTGCCGGATAGCTTCACACACGGCACTTCACAGCAGCGTTATACCTGGTTTAAACGCGGTTTCGACAGCGGTAATCCCGGCGACTGCAACACCTTCGCCTCTAACTGATGTCATTAATTGATATCACCGCCGCGATGCAGCGTGCGGGTATTCGACGCTTGTGCGTCGTCTCCGGTGAAGCTGACTGGGCGCTGCAACAGGCGGTCGAATGGCGTGCGGCGCTGCCCGGTGACTGGCTGACGCTCAGCGACAACGATGATTTCCCCCAACGTGTTGCCCCTGCTGCACTGCGTACGTTGTTGGGGCGTGAATTCCAGCATGCGATTTTCGATGCGCGCAGCGGTTTCCATGCTGAAGCCTTTGCGGCGTTGGCAGGCACGTTGCGTGCGGGAAGCTGGTTGTTGCTACTGACGCCGCCGTGGCACGATTGGGCCACGCAACCGGATGACGACAGCCTGCGTTGGGCCGATGTCGCTGAACCCATCGCCACGCCTCATTTTATTCATCATCTGCAGCAATTAATGGAGCAGGATCAGCAGGTCATGTTGCTGGATCAGCACCAGCACCAGCACCAGCACCAGCACCAGCAGCCTGTTCGCGCACCTGAATTATTGCATCGGCATAAGCCTGTTCGCGCATCCGAGTTACTGCATCAGCATCAACCTGAGCGCGCACCTGCCTTGCTGGATTTACCCGATTGGCACTGCCAGGCACCACAGCAGCAAGCGCAGATCCTGCAACAATTGCTGGTGATGCACTCCGGCGTGGCGGTGATCACTGCCGCGCGCGGGCGTGGTAAATCGGCGCTGGCCGGCATGCTGGCGCAGCATAATCAGCACTGCCTGGTAACGGCACCCGCCAAAGTTTCCACTGAAGTGCTGGCGGCGTTTGCCGGTGAACATTTTCACTTTATGGCGCCAGATGCCATTCTTGCGATGGATGCTGAGCCGTCAGTGCAGTGGCTGATTGTTGATGAAGCGGCTGCGATTCCAGCGCCGTTGTTACAACAGCTGGTTCAACGTTTTCCGCGCGTGTTGATGACCACTACCGTGCAGGGTTATGAAGGCACCGGGCGCGGCTTTATGCTGCGTTTCTGCGCCACCTTGCCGCAGGTAAAACATTTCCAGCTCGATGAACCGCTGCGCTGGTCTGCCAACGATCCGCTGGAAAAGTGGCTAAGCCAGGCGTTGCTGTTTGAGGATGCTGTAGAAAGCGAAACTGGCGGCGAGATAACGATTTTCCCGGCCACGCCTGAGCAAGGGGTACTGGAAGCAGGTTATCGTCTGCTGGCGAGCGCGCACTATCGCACTTCTCCTTTGGATCTACGTCGCATGCTGGATGCGCCGGGCATGCGCTTTTGGCTGGCTGGTACGCCGGAAAATATTGTCGGTGCCTTGTGGCTGGTGGAAGAGGGTGGGTTAGAGGAGCCGCTGGCTGAAGCGGTCTGGGCAGGTTTACGCCGCCCGCGCGGCAATCTGGTCGCACAGTCACTGGCTGCGCATGCCGGATTTACGCAAGCCGCCACCTTGCTCTCGCAGCGCATCAGTCGTATCGCCGTGCTCGCCGCACAACGGCAGCGTGGCATTGGTAGCGCGCTGGTGGCAGCGGCACAGCAGCAGGCAGATGGCTGCGATTTCCTTTCTGTAAGTTTTGGCTATACCGAGACGCTGTGGCAGTTCTGGCAGCGTTGTGGCTTTACCCTGGTGCGCATCGGCTCACAGCGTGAAGCCAGCAGCGGCTGTTATGCGGCGATGGCGATACGCGCCTTAACGCCGGCAGGAGAACGACTGCAGCAGCAAGCGGCTCAGCGATTTGCGCGTGACGCCGTGTGGCTGCGCGACATTATTGATCTTCCCTTCGAGACCACAGATCACCCGCAAACACTCAATGATGATGACTGGCCGCTTCTGGCAGGCTTCGCCTGGGCGCAGCGGCCGTATGAAGCGAGCTATGCCGTTTTACAGCGCCTGGTGCGCGCCTCCTCGCAACCGCTACTTGAAGCCATCCTTGTGCAAAAACAAGCGCTGACTGAGGTCGCTCAACAAGCCGCCATCAGTGGCCGCAAGGCACTGGTGCTACGTCTCCGACAGGAAGCGGCTGCGGCCCTGATGCAGTGTGATGCCAGCCGCGCGAAACAGTGGCATCAGCAGTTGGCATCATTGCAATAAATCCATTATCTCGTTCAAATTTTCCCAATATCACTGTGGCCTCAGCGGCGTATAGTGATTTGAGGAGGATCTTATGGCACTACGATATGTAATTGTTCAGCAACCGACGCACGCTGCGCAGCTGTTTTTGCTGTATCACGGCGTGAATGACAACCCTGATTCGATGGCACAAGTCGGCAACTGGTTCGCAAAAGCGTTTCCGGAAGCGTTCGTTGTGGCAGTGGGCGCGCCTTATCCCGCGAGCGAGCCGCAGGGTCGCCAATGGTTTGCGGATATCCCCGCGCATGACCGCTCAGAGCAGCAGGGTATCAATGCCGTGATGCCGATGTTTGTGGAGTCGGTGCGCCATTGGCAGCAGGCATCGGGTGTTCGGCCGGAAGCCACCGCGCTGGTGGGTTTTTCGCAGGGCGGCACCATGGTTCTGGAAGGCGTGAAAGCGCAAGCCGACCTGGCAGGACGCGCGATTGTGTTCAGTGGTCGCTACAGCACACTGCCGGAGCGTGCCAGTTCCCGGAATACCATCCACCTGATCCACGGTGATTATGATGAGCAGATCCCGCTGGAGCATGCCGAAGCTGCCATGCAGCGATTAACCGCGCTGGGAGGCGATGTGACGCTGGATGTGGTGGACGATTTGCCGCACGCGATTGATGACCGCAGCATGCAGCTGGCGTTGAATCATCTGCGTTATACCATTCCGCGTCGATATTTTGACGAGGCGCTCAGCGGTGCTAAACCGGGCGATGATGATGTCATCATGATGATGTGATGGCAGGACAGTGAGGTTGGCAATTAACCAAACGGCGAGATAAATCGCGCATTACTGTAGCCAGTTCGCTATCAGATGCGCGATGAATCACGCCGTCAGGTTTACAGGGGAAACGTTAACCGCAATTATTTCTTCTTCGGCCAGTCTTCGTCATCGTCCCATTTATCGTTAAAGTCGCGATGCGGTGGTAAATCCGGTTTGTTATCCATGAATTTTTTATGATCGATACGTTTTAAATCTTTATAAACGTTCATTAAAATACCGACCATCAGCAGGATCACTAAGATCCACCAGTACTCTTTAAAGAATTCCATCCCATTGCTCCTTTAGCGTGCTTACTTAAGCGATCAGCTGTTCCATGATGCGCTGGTACATACGACTCAGCATCTGCAAATCTGACGCTTTCACGCACTCATTGATTTTATGAATGGTGGCATTCACCGGGCCCAGCTCCACAACCTGTGCACCCATCCGCGCGATAAAGCGTCCGTCAGAGGTGCCGCCTGTGGTCAGCAACTGTGGCTTAATTTCATTATAGTGCGCGACAGCATTTACCACGGCATCAACCAGTTTGCCACGCGAGGTCAGGAACGGCTGACCGGAAACATTCCACTCTAGGGTATAACGCAGCTGATGGCGATCCAGCAGCGCCGCAACGCGCTCTTTGATCATCTGATCGGTGAGTTCGGTGCTGAAACGGAAGTTGAACTGCACGAAAAATTCACCAGGAATCACGTTATTGCTGCCGGTGCCGGCCTGCACGTTGGCAATCTGCATGCTGGTGGGTGGGAAGAATTCGTTGCCCTGATCCCATTCGGTGGCCACCAGCCCATTCAGTGCCGGCATCGTGCGATGCACCGGGTTATCGGCCAGATGCGGATAGGCCACGTGACCCTGCACACCGTGGATGGTGAGATTAGCGGTCATCGAACCGCGACGGCCGTTTTTCACCACGTCGCCAACGATTTCGGTACTGGAAGGCTCGCCCACCAGGCAGTAATCCATGCGCTCGTTGCGCGCCATAAGACGCTCAACCACTTTCACCGTGCCGTTAACCGCGCTGGCTTCTTCATCGGAAGTGATCAGGAATGCCAGACGCCCTTTGTGCTGCGGATTAGCCGCGACAAAACGTTCTGCTGCCACCACCATCGCGGCCAGCGATCCTTTCATGTCCGCGGCACCACGGCCAAACAGCATGCCATCACGAATCGAAGGCTCAAACGGCGGGCTGATCCAGCGATTAGCATCGCCCGGTGGCACCACGTCGGTGTGACCGGCAAACGCCAGAGTTTCGCCCTGGCCGCGCGTGGCCCAGAAGTTCAGCGTATCGCCGATATGCATCTGCTCGACCGTAAAGCCAATCGCTTCCAGACGCGCCACCAACAGCCCCTGACAACCGGCATCATCCGGACTCAATGACGGGCGACGAATAAGCTGCTGAGCCAGCTCAATGACCGGACAGAACATGTTATGACTTCTCCTGGATAAAGGCGTGATAAAGGGAATCTTTAAAACCGACCAGCAGGTCGCCATTCGGCGCAGACAATACCGGACGCTTGATAATGGCAGGCTGAGCGAGCATCACAGCTTTCGCGCTGGCCGCATCGGTGACGGCTTCACGCTCGGCTTCCGGCAGATTGCGCCAGGTGGTGCCGCGCGTATTCAGCAGCACTTCATAACCCAGCTGGTCGATAAAGGATTGCAGCAGCGCATCATCGATGCCATCTACGCGATAATCGTGAAAACGATAGTCGATGCCGGATGCGGTTAAATAGTTGCGTGCTTTTTTTATGGTGTCGCAATTCTTAATTCCGTACATCACCCACTGCGCTGTCATCGCTTATTCCCGTCCTGTTAAAAATAAAGCGCGAGTTTACCATAGCGCTTTCGTGGCTGTGACCCTCACGGCTGCGGGCACAGCGATTTATTTGTTTTTTCATGATTATTTTGGCGTTATCAAAGTTACTTATTAGATCCAGTAAACGTTTTCATTAACGTCATAAATAGTCGCCAGCGGCATCATCAGGGCGCTAAGAATTATCCTAATCTCGCAAAAGCGACTTTTGCTAACCTCAGTGATTTTTCCCTGTGGTGATAACGGGTTGCTGAAATGTGCGTCAGTACGCAATTTCGGCAAAATGACGCTTTTGTGCGCTTTTACCGATGGTGACAAGTGGTGGAAACGTATTCACCTGTAGAAAAAAACGGCGTAGAATCAGCCCTACAATAAGAGAGGGTACGATGGTCGACACCGAAATGGGAAACTGGAAAGAATTCATCGAAGCGATGTTACGTAGTAAGTAATACGCGAAGAGAAAAGCAGGGCATTCCCAACTTGCTGTAATTCTAACCACACAAAGCAATAAAGCCGCTATGTCTCCATAGCGGCTTTTTTTATGACTCCGGTTTTAATCGTGCGGCTTATCTTTCAATGGGAAGCGACGACGCACCAGCACAAAGAATAACGGCACAAAGAAGATGGCAAGCACGGTTGCGGAGATCATGCCGCCCATTACGCCTGTACCCACCGCGTGCTGGCTGCCGGAACCAGCTCCGCTGCTGATCGCCATCGGCAGCACACCGAAGATAAAGGCCAGCGACGTCATCAGAATCGGGCGCAGGCGCTGGCGCGAAGCTTCCAGCGTGGCTTCCAGCAACTCACGCCCTTTACTGTTGATCTCATTGGCGAACTCCACGATCAGGATGGCGTTCTTCGCCGACAAGCCAATCACGGTGAGCAAGCCAACCTGGAAGTAGACGTCGTTCTCCAGTCCGCGCATCCAGGTTGCCACCAGCGCGCCGACCACACCGAGCGGCACCACCAGCATCACGGAGAATGGAATCGACCAGCTCTCGTACAGTGCCGCCAGACACAGGAACACCACCAGCAGCGAAATCGCATACAGCGCAGGCGCCTGCGAACCGGAGAGACGCTCCTGATAAGAAGCTCCGGTCCATTGGAAGCCTACGCCTAACGGCAATTGGCCCACCAGTTTCTCCATCACATCCATCGCGGTACCGCTACTGACGCCGTTGGCGGCTTCACCGACGATCTCCAGCGATGAGTAGCCGTTATAGCGCTCGAGGCGCGGCGAACCGGTTTCCCAACGGCTGGTGGCGAAGGCGGAGAAGGGCACCATGGTGCCGATGCTGTTGCGTACGTACCACTTATTGATATCGCCCGGCAGCATGCGGAACTCCGCACCTGCCTGCACATACACCTTCTTCACACGACCCCGATCGAGGAAGTCATTCACATAGGTTGAACCCCATGCGGTGGTCAGCGTGTCGTTGATGGTATCAAGAGATACGCCGAGCGCCTGCGCTTTGCGCTGATCGACATCGATCTGCAATTGCGGGCTGTCATCCAGACCGTTGTGACGTACGCGAGATAAAGCCGGATTGCTGTCGGCCAGTTCCAGCAACTTGTCACGCATCGCCATCAACTGCGTATGGCCGACACCGCCGTGATCCTGCAGCTCCATATCGAATCCGGAAGAACTGCCCATGCCGGTAATCGCCGGTGGGCTGCTGGCGATGACGCGGCCTTCTTTGATCTTATGGAAGGCTTTAGTCGCACGGTCAATAATGGCGAACGAGGTACGATCGCTGCCTGGACGCTCTTCCCAGTTTTTCAAGCGCACAAACAGGCGCGCCACGTTTTGGCCGTTACCGCCCGGACCGGCACCGATGGTTGAAAACACTGACAGCACGTTATCTTTCTCGGCGGTCATATAATAGTTCTCGACCTTCGCCACCACGTTGGAGGTTTGCTCTAACGTCGCACCCGGCGGCAGCTGCACTTGCGTGAGGAACACGCCACGGTCTTCCAGCGGCAGGAATGAAGTTGGCAGGCGGAGAAACAGAAACGCCATCAGACCGATAATGCCGAGATAGAGCAACAGCCAGCGGCCACCTTTCATCAGGATGCGAGCGACACCGCGCTCATAGCGTTCCGCGCTGGCGTTAAAGTTGCGGTTAAACCAGCCAAAGAAGCCGCGCCGTCCGTGATGGTGACCTTGTTCGAGAGGTTTTAGCAGCGTCGAGCACAGGGCAGGAGTTAAGATCATCGCCACCAGCACCGACAACACCATCGCCGAGACAATGGTGATCGAGAACTGACGATAAATAGCACCCACGGTGCCACCGAAGAAGGCCATTGGCACAAAAACCGCCGACAGCACTAGCGCAATACCAACCAGCGCACCCTGAATCTGGCCCATCGATTTTCGCGTGGCGGCGCGCGGTGAAAGTCCTTCTTCACTCATGATGCGCTCGACGTTTTCCACCACCACGATGGCGTCATCCACCAGCAGGCCGATAGCGAGCACCATCGCGAACATGGTGAGCGTGTTGATACTGAATCCGCAGGCATACAGCACGGTGAAGGTGCCGAGCAGCACCACCGGCACGGCAATGGTCGGAATCAGCGTGGCACGGAAGTTCTGCAGGAACAGATACATTACCAGGAACACCAGCAGAATTGCTTCCAGCAGCGTTTTCACCACGTCGGTGATCGAGGCTTTTACGAACGGCGTGGTTTCATAAGCCACTTTGGCTTCCAGCCCGTGCGGGAAGTAGTGCGATAACTCTTCCACGCGGGCGCGCACCAGCTTATCGGTGTTCATTTCGTTGGCACCGGACGCCAGCTTAATGCCGAGACCGGAAGCCGCCTGGCCATTGTAGCGGCTAAGGAAATCGTATTTCTCCGCGCCCATCGCCACGTCGGCCACATCGCCCAGCGTCACTACCGAACCATCACTGTTGTTTTTCAGCGTGATGGCTTTGAACTGCTCTGGCGTCTGCAGCATAGACTGCGCATTCACGGTGGCATTGAGCGCCTGTTTATCCACCGACGGCAAGCCGCCGACCTGGCCGACCGCCACCTGGGTGTTCTGCGATTCGATCGCCGTCACCACGTCATCCGTGGTCAGCGCATAGGCGATCAGTTTGTTGGGATCGAGCCAGATTCGCATAGCATATTGCGAACCGTAGGCATCCACCTGGCCGACACCGTCGATGCGGCTCAGCGGATCCTGAATGTTACTGGCGACATAATCTGAAATATCCTGTTTGTCCATACTTCCGTCGGTAGAGACAAACGCAATCATCAGGATATTACTGTCACCGGTTTTATTCACCGTCACGCCCTGAGACTGAACGGCGGCAGGCAGTTTGCGCAGTGCAGTTTGCAACTGATTTTGTACCTGCTGGCGTGCTTCATCAGGATTGGTGCCAGCGGTAAAGGTGAGGGTGATTTGCGCCTGACCGGTATTACTGCTGTTAGAAGACATATACATCAGGTTATCGATGCCGGTCATGTTCTGTTCGATAACCTGGGTGACGGTATTCTCCAACGTTTCCGCAGAGGCACCGGGATAGTTGGCAGTAATACGCACGTTAGGCGGTGCGAGATCGGGATACTGCTCAATGGGCAGGGAGATGATCGCTAGTGTGCCGCAAAGACAAAGCAAAATAGCCAAAACCCAGGCAAAAATGGGGCGGTCGATAAAAAAATTCGACATGGAACCGACACTCCTCAGCTGCGTATTTTTTACTTTTATTATGTAAAACGTGAAGCGCGGTCGGCTTCACGTCGGCGGAGTGCAAGGTGCTATCCCGAAAACTCCTGCTGCTGCTTACTGTACGCGGCGCAAATTAGAGAATCGTGGATAAATTATGGAGAAAGTGTAAATGTCGTGCTGGGATTCTGTGCGCTGCTACACATTGCGGCTCTCAAGCCATAACACGGTGGCGGCGACGCGTGAACGCACATCCAGTTTACGCAGCAGATTGCGGATGTGCACTTTTACCGTTTCTTCGGAAATATGCAAGGTGGCGGCAATCTCTTTATTGGACAAGCCACGTGCGACTTCCTGCAGCACATCCAGTTCACGTTCGGTGAGCTGTTTGAAAGGATTGGCGCTCGGCTGTCGCGTCGCCAGATAGTCTGCCACGACTTCACTAAACACATTCTCACCCAATGCACCGCGCATCACCTGCGCCAGCAATAATTCCGGCTCGCTGTCTTTCAGCAAATAGCCATCGGCTCCCGCATCGACCATGGCGTAAATATCATTGCGCGCGTCGGAAACGGTCAGTACCAAAATACGGGAGGCGATACCTTCGTGGCGCAGGGCTTTCAGGGTATCCAGACCCGACATGCCTTTCATGTTCAGATCGAGCAGGATCACATCGGGCGACAGGCGACGCGCCTCAGCCAGCGCTTCGGTGCCGTTGTTGGCTTCGGCCACCACTTCCAGACGCGGTTCCAGTGCCAGCAGTTGGCGGATACCACGACGCATCAGCGGATGATCGTCGACGATCATAATCGTCAGGGAAGAGGGTGCCATAAGTTCTCCAGTCAAGGTCCATTCAACATAAGTGTATCGCGTTAAGCCAGCCGGTGTGTCGGGCGTGGTGGGAAACGCAGTGTGACGCGCGTACCGCGTGTCTGCGGAGTAATCAGTAAGCTGCCGGAAAGTCGGGCAGCGCGCTCCGCCATAATCGTCAGGCCGTAATGGCCTGGTGGCTCTTCAAGGCTGCGAATGCCGCAACCGTCATCTTCAATGGTCAGCAGGTGGGAGGCATCTGCATCGCGCTGATAGTAAATATGGATTTGCTGTGCCTGCGCGTGGCGAATAGCGTTCAGCAGCGCTTCGCGTGCGATCTGCAGCACATGTACCTGCTGTTGAGCATCCAGCGTTTGCAGGCCCGATTGATAATCGAAGGCGATCGCGGCGTGGGACTGTTCCTGCAGCGGGGCGATCATGGCCTGCATCGCCTGTACTAAATCCGCCTGTTCGATGGTCAGACGGAAGGTAGTGAGCAACTCGCGCAGCTGCTGGTAGGCCTCGGCCAGGGCGCGATCGAACTCGGCAATAATGGATTGCGCCTGGATCTGGGTATTATCGACGTTGCGGCGCAGCAGCGTGAGCTGAATGCGCAGGAAAGAGAGCGACTGCGCCAGCGAATCATGCAGTTCACGTGCAATAGTGGATCGCTCTTCTATTAATAGCATCTGCTGGTACTGTTTTTGTGTCTGCCAAATCCATAGCGAGCGCGCCAGCATGTTGGCCAGGCTTTGCATCAGTTCATCGGCAGGAGGTGCTCGCCGCGTTTGCCAGCACAGTTCGCCGAGTCGTTGATCCTCTTGCTGCAACGGCAAACGTTGCCATTCGAGATCGCCTTCCGCCACGCCCGCCTGAAAATCAATGCCGTCGCTGGTGATGCTCAATACGGTCAACGCTTCACGACGTTGAACCAGCCGCAGCAATCCCTGGAACAACTCTGGGTTCAGTGGGCTGCTGGTGAGGATCTGTGAGCTTTCATAGAGTAATTTCAGCGTGCGGTTGGCTTGGGTGAGATCTTCAGTTTTATTACGCACCGCCAGCTCAAGCAGGCGATAGTGCGAGTGCAGCCGTTCGGCCATGGTGGTAAAGGCTTGAGCTAACACGCCGAGTTCTGTGGGTTGGGAAATCGATAACGGCGGAAAGCTGAAATTCGCCTGCTCAACGTATTGGCTGGCCGTGACCAGTGAATCCAGCGGGCGCACCACGTTGCGACGAATAAAGCGGATGGTCCACAGCGCCAGCGCCACAATCGCCAGGAAACCAAACAGGCTGCTGGCCGCCACCAGATGCATTTTCAGTTCAGCGTAATGCTGCAGCGCCAGCACAAAACGGTCGATCTCACTGACGTAACCGGCAACGCGTTGCTGATAGATCTGCGCGCGTTCAGGCTGCAACGTTTGCTGCAACTGCGGCCAGCTGTCGCGTAGATAGCGATAGCGGCTGGACACTTCCTTCGGCACCCACGGTCGTTCCAGATGCTGCAAAGCCGGTGAGCGGAGGGTTTGCTGATAGATTTGGATGTGCTGCGCCAGCTGCTGCGGATCGCGCGTGGTATCCCAGGCGAGGCGGTATATTTGCATGCGCAGCGAACCGGCGACATTCACCGCTTCGGCATCACGTAAACTGCTAGAGAGCGTTAACAGCGCCAGACCGGTGGTGAGCAGCGATAACAATACAATCGCGCTCAAAGCACGGGCCATGGTGCGGGTAACAGGACGTTTCACTATCACAATAAAACCCTTATAAGAGCGTGGGATTATAAGGCAGCGCCTGGCAGACAGCGAGCCGGAATCGTCACATCAGGTTACTTTTAGCAGAGAAATCCACTTCTCTTTACCTTTCCCTGGATTGCATGTCGTTAGCTGGCGAATTATTGAACGGCTTTACGGCCTGCTGTGCCTGCTTTTCATTACATCGCTGATAATTTGCAGCGTAATCACTTTTATGAACGGACGACAACAGGAGCAAATGATGAAGAAACCCATTGCCATTCTGACTGCTGCACTGCTTGCCACCGCAAGTTTCACGGCCTTCGCCGCGCAACCTTTAAGTGCTGAGCAGGCGGAAAACCTGCAAAGCAGCGGCACCGTTTCCATCAGCGGCGTACGTGGTTCACTCGATGATGCAACCCGTCAGCTGTCGCAAAAAGCGGAAGATATGGGCGCCAGCCATTACCGTGTGATTGGCGTGCAGAACCCAGGCGACTCCAGCCTGTGGAGCGGCACCGCAGAGATTTACCGTTAGTCCCTTGTAGTGGCGGCATTTATGCCGCCCGTTAATCACCCGATGAAGTATTGAAAATCCCCACCTCCCTGTAGCCACCCCTTTACCGGCCATTCACTGGCCGGTTTTTTTGTGCACCGCGACCGATTCTTACAATTCACTTTGTGCAACCAAACGGTATTTTTTGCTTCGTTCATGCAGAACGGGTAGGATTCATCGCCGTAATTTCCCGGCTCTCCGCGCGGCATCGTTCCGCCGTTGCGGTAGCAGGTTTTACCCCATTTCGCACCGCCGTACGCAATCGTTTGGTTAGGCGATGATTGATGGTCAGGACAAACAGGAAAGCTATGAAATCAACTAAAAAAACCGCAGCCGAACAACGCGCTGCGAAAAGACGCTGGCTCAACTCTCACGACAGCGGTTATCAGAAAGCGATGGGTAACCGTCAGGTACAAATGATCGCCATTGGCGGTGCCATCGGTACCGGCCTGTTCCTTGGTGCAGGCGCACGCTTGCAGATGGCGGGTCCTGCTCTGGCACTGGTTTATCTGGTGTGCGGTATCTTCTCCTTCTTTATCCTCCGTGCGCTGGGCGAACTGGTATTACACCGTCCATCAAGCGGCAGCTTTGTTTCTTATGCACGTGAATTCCTTGGGGAAAAAGCGTCATACGTTGCAGGCTGGATGTACTTCGTTAACTGGGCGATGACCGGTATCGTGGATATCACGGCGGTGGCGCTGTATATGCATTACTGGGGCGCGTTTGGTGATGTACCGCAGTGGGTGTTTGCCCTCGGCGCACTGGCCATTGTCGGTACCATGAACATGATCGGCGTGAAGTGGTTCGCTGAGATGGAGTTCTGGTTCGCGCTGGTGAAAGTATTGGCGATCGTGGTGTTCCTGGTCGTCGGTGTAGTGTTTCTTGGCAGCGGTAAACCGCTGGATGGCAACACCACTGGCTTCCACCTGATCACTGACAACGGTGGCTTCTTCCCGCACGGCTTGCTGCCTGCGCTGGTCTTGGTACAAGGCGTGGTATTTGCCTTCGCCTCGATTGAGCTGGTGGGCACGGCGGCCGGGGAGTGTAAAGACCCGAAAACCATGCTGCCAAAAGCTATCAACAGCGTGATCTGGCGTATTGGTCTGTTCTACGTCGGTTCGGTGGTACTGCTGGTGCTGCTGCTGCCGTGGAATGCCTATCAGGCGGGACAAAGTCCGTTTGTGACCTTCTTCTCCAAACTGGGCGTGCCTTATATTGGTAGCGTGATGAACATCGTGGTGCTGAGTGCGGCGCTGTCGAGCCTCAACTCTGGCCTTTACTCCACGGGTCGTATTCTGCGTTCCATGTCGATGGGCGGTTCTGCACCACAGTTCATGTCGAAGATGAGCAAACAGCAGGTGCCGTTCGCCGGTATCCTGGTCACTATCGCGGTCTACGTGATTGGTGTGGTGCTCAACTACTACGTGCCTTCGCAGGTGTTTGAGATCGTACTGAACGTCGCTTCACTGGGCATCATCTCTTCGTGGGGCTTTATCGTGGTGTGCCAGATGCGTCTGCGCAAAGCGATTAAAGAAGGTAAAGCGGAAGACGTCAGCTTTAAGCTGCCGTGGGCACCGTTCACCTCCTGGCTGACGCTGCTGTTCCTGGTGAGCGTGCTGGTGTTGATGGCGTTTGACTATCCAAACGGCACTTACACCATCGCTTCACTGCCGCTGATCGCGGTGGTACTGGTGCTGGGCTGGTTCGGCGTGCGCAAACGCGTGCATGCGGAAGCCATGAAAGAGCACGACCATCATCATGACGATCAGGATGATGCGTCAGCTAAGCTGGCGGAAGATAGCTCGCGTTAATCGCAGCGATTCTCATCAACGGGGGCCTTTTGGCCCCCGTTTTCATTTCAATTGTCCTTCCCTTGATCCCACATCGGGATATACACCTTTCGGGTGATATAGCCCTGCATAACCTCAGGTTATTTTACGCCTCATCTCAAGCTGGCTAAACGAGGTGAGCGCATGACGCACTCCATTCTCCCTGAAAGCAGTTGGCACGTGTGCGGTCTGGTGATCCAGGCGCGACCCCACGCCATCCCGGCGGTAAAGCAGGCTTTGCTGGCGCTTTCTGACTGCGATATCGCTGCCGAAGACAGCGCTCGCGGCACGCTGGCCGTAACCTTAGGGGCAGCAGACAGCCGCGCCTTGCTGGACAACATCGAAGCCACCCGCAATATCCCGCATGTATTGGCCGTTTCTCTGGTGTATCACCAGCAGGACGAAACGGAATATCGTCACAAGGAAGCATCATGAAAGTCAGTCGTCGAGAATTTATGAAGGCCAATGCGGCCGCCGCGGCGGCAATCGCCGCAGGACTCACTATTCCTAGCGTCACCAAAGCCGTGACTGCTTTGGGTGCACCGATCCGCTGGGAAAAGGCACCGTGCCGTTTCTGTGGTACCGGCTGTGGCGTGCTGGTGGGCACGCAAGAAGGACGCGTGGTGGCCTCTCAGGGGGATCCGCAGGCGGAAGTGAACCGTGGACTGAACTGCATCAAAGGCTATTTCCTGCCGAAGATCATGTACGGGAAAGACCGCCTGACCCAGCCTTTACTGCGCATGACTGACGGTCATTATGATAAAGAGGGCGAATTCACCCCGGTGAGCTGGGATCAGGCTTTCGACATCATGGAGCAGAAGTTTAAAGCGGCGCTAAAAGCCAACGGACCTGACTCTGTAGGCATGTTTGGCTCCGGCCAGTGGACGGTATGGGAAGGATACGCGGCGTCAAAACTGATGAAAGCCGGTTTTCGCACCAACAATCTCGATCCCAACGCGCGCCACTGCATGGCCTCGGCGGTGGTGGGCTTTATGCGTACCTTCGGCATGGATGAACCGATGGGCTGCTACGATGATATCGAAGTGGCCGATGCCTTTGTGCTGTGGGGCTCAAACATGGCCGAGATGCATCCGATTCTTTGGTCACGCCTCACCGCCCGTCGTCTGAGCGATGACAATGTCAAAGTCGCGGTGCTCTCCACCTATCGCCATCGCAGTTTTGAACTGGCCGATAACGGCATGGTGTTTACCCCGCAGAGCGATTTGGCGATCCTCAACTTCATCGCCAACTACATTATTCAGAACAACAAAGTCGATAAGACCTTCCTGCAGAATCACGTCACGCTGCGTAAAGGCGTGACGGATATTGGTTATGGATTGCGCCCGAGCGATCCGCGTCAGGCCTCAGCGAAAAACCCGGATAGCGGCGAATCCACGCCGATCAGCTTCGACGAATACGCCAAATTCGTTGCTGAATACACGGTAGAGAAAGCCAGTGAGATGAGCGGTGTAGAGCAGGACCAGCTGATCGCGCTGGCTGAGCTTTATGCCGACCCGAGCATCAACGTGGTCTCCTACTGGACCATGGGTTTCAACCAGCATACGCGCGGCGTGTGGGCCAATAACCTGTGCTACAACATCCATCTGCTGACCGGCAAAATTTCACGTCCTGGCACGGGTCCGTTCTCGCTCACCGGCCAGCCTTCTGCCTGCGGCACCGCACGTGAAGTGGGTACGTTCTCGCATCGCCTGCCTGCCGACATGGTGGTCAATAATGACAAGCACCGTGCCACAGCGGAAAAGCTGTGGAAGCTGCCGCAGGGCACTATTCCCGCCAAAATCGGCCTGCACGCAGTAGCACAGGATCGCGCGCTAAAAGACGGCAAGATCAATGCGTACTGGGTGATGTGTAACAACAACATGCAGGCGGGCCCGAACCTGACGCAGGAGCGTATGCCAGGTTGGCGCGATGCGCGCAACTTTATCGTGGTGTCCGATCCCTATCCGACCGTCAGTGCCTTGTGCGCGGATTTGATTCTGCCGACCGCGATGTGGGTGGAGAAAGAGGGCGCTTACGGCAACGCCGAGCGTCGTACTCAGTTCTGGCATCAACAGGTTAAAGCACCGGGCGAGGCGAAATCGGATCTGTGGCAGATGGTGAATTTCGCCAAGCGCTTCCGCGTAACCGAAGTGTGGCCGGAAGCGTTGATCGCTCAGCAGCCGGAGCTGCGAGATAAAACCCTGTACGACGTGCTGTACGCCAATGGGCAGGTCAATCAGTTCCCGCTGAGTGAAGTGGCGGACGATCGACTGAACGACGAGGCGCGCGATTTCGGCTTTTACATCCAGAAAGGGCTGTTCGAAGAGTACGCCAGCTTTGGTCGCGGCCACGGTCACGATCTGGCGCCATTCGATGCCTACCATGAGGCGCGTGGATTGCGCTGGCCGGTGGTGAATGGCAAGGAGACGCGCTGGCGCTATCGCGAAGGTTTTGACAGCTACGTCAAAGCGGGCGAGGGCGTGCGTTTCTACGGCAAGCCGGATGGCAAAGCCACCATCTTCGCACTGCCGTATGAGCCACCCGCTGAAGCACCGGACGCCGAATACGATATGTGGTTCTGTACCGGCCGCGTATTGGAACACTGGCATACCGGCACCATGACGCGTCGCGTGCCGGAACTGCATCGCGCGGTGCCGCAGGCATTGCTGTACATCCATCCGCTGGATGCCAAAGACCGTGGCTTCCGCCGTGGCGAGAAGGTGCGCGTGGTGTCACGCCGGGGTGAAACCGTGGCGACCGTCGAAACGCGTGGGCGTAATCAACCGCCTAAAGGCTTGGTGTTTATGCCGTTCTTCGATGCGGGTGTGCTGGCCAATAACGTCACGTTGGATGCCACCGATCCGCTATCCAAGCAGACCGATTACAAAAAATGCGCCGTCAAGCTGGTCAAAATCTAAGGCAGGATGCAATGAAACCCTTATTCACTCTTATCACCGTCGCCGCCCTGATGCTGGGCGGCGTGGTTTACGCGGGCAATAGCGTGGATCTCACGCAATCCCCGGAAGTTACGGCCACGCAGCAGGGCACTATCCATCAGCCGAAAGAGCAGAGCCGTAAACCCCTGAACTATGTGAACCAACCGCCGGTGATCCCGCATAGCGTCGATGGCTATCAGGTGACGAAAAACGTTAATCGCTGCCTGCAGTGCCACGGCACGCAAAGTTACCTGACCACCGGTGCGCCGCGCGTCAGCCCAACACACTTTACCGATCGCGATGGTCTGGTGAGCAGCACAGTTTCGCCGCGCCGCTACTTCTGTTTGCAGTGCCACGTCCCGCAGACCGATGCCAAACCGGTGGTGGAGAACACCTTTAAACCGGCCAACGGTTTTGGGCAGTGAGGTTATCAATGAAAGAAAGACTATTACGCATCTGGCGCTGGTGGCGACGTCCGAGTCGCTTAGCACTCGGCACACTGCTGATTCTCGGCTTTGCCGGCGGGATTATTTTCTGGGGCGGCTTCAATACCGCGATGGAGATGACCAACCGCGAGCAGTTCTGCATTGGCTGCCACGAAATGCGCAACAACGTCTATCAGGAGTACATGCAAACGGTGCACTACAACAACCGCAGCGGCGTGCGCGCGACCTGCCCGGATTGCCATGTGCCGCACGAATGGGGCCCGAAAATGCTGCGCAAGCTGCAGGCCAGCAAAGAGGTGTACGCCAAGATCTTCGGCCTGATCGACACGCCGCAAAAGTTTGAAGAGACGCGCATTGAGCTGGCGCAGAACGAGTGGCGCAGGATGAAAAACAATAACTCGCAGGAGTGCCGTAACTGCCACAACTTTGAGTATATGGATTTCACCGCGCAGAAAACCGTCGCGGCGAAGATGCACAGCAAAGCCGTTGAGGACGGGCAAACCTGTATTGATTGCCACAAAGGGATCGCCCACCATCTGCCAGATATGAGTGAGCAGAAGAACGGTTTTTGATTTTCGCATTGTCATCAATTCGCGCGATAAATCGCGCCGCTACCACTCACTGCACTTTGCGGTAGCGGCGCAACGTATTGCGCGACCGTTCTCGCCCTTCATTGCGTATTGACCGCACGAATTCAGATAGTTTTCCCCGCCGCTAGCGCCTATTATCTCAGGCTCCCTCATTTAAGCGGTGGAGCGGCCATGTCGTTAAAGATCAACATCATCAAAGATAAGTTACTGTCAGATAATTACTTTATCCTGCGTAACTTCACCTACGAGCTGACCCGTAGCAACGGCGAAGTCGTGCGCCACAAACGCGAAGTCTATGACCGCGGCAACGGCGCCACCATCTTGCTTTACAACCGCGATAAAAATACCGTGCTGCTGATTCGTCAGTTCCGCATTGCGACTTACGTTAACGGCAATGCCAGCGGTGAATTGATTGAGACCTGCGCAGGGCTGCTGGATAACGATTCGCCAGAAGATTGTATCCGCAAAGAAGCTATCGAAGAGACCGGTTATGAAGTCGGCAAAGTAGAAAAGCTGTTTGAAGCTTACATGTCGCCGGGTGGCGTGACCGAGATCGTCCATTTCTTCGCAGCAGAATACAGCGAATCGATGCGCGCCAACGCCGGTGGTGGCGTGGAAGATGAAGAGATTACCGTACTGGAGTTGCCTTTCCCGGAAGCGCTGGCGATGGTGAAAGATGGCCGCATCCTCGATGGTAAAGCGATTATGCTGCTACAGCATGCGCAAATTGCGGGATGGCTCAAAGCCTAACGATTGCAATGCTATGGGCGACCTTAATGGCCGCCCACCGTCATTCAAGCCATCACTTCAAACGGCTCAGGCACACACTCCGGATGGGCCTGCATACGCGCCAGTGCTTCGGCATAAGATGGCATAGAGTTAGCCGCACCAGAACGCTCCACACACAGCGAAGCAAACGCCGAGGCAAAAAGTGCCGCCTGTGGCAGTTCATCACCCGAAGCTAAACGTGCCGCCAGTGCGCCGTTAAACGCATCGCCCGCACCGGTGGTATCCAGCGGTTGCGCCGGGAACAGCGGAATGCGCAGCGGTTGTTGTTCCGCGTTGGACAGCAGGGCACCCGCCATCCCCAGGGTAATAATCACCTGACGCGCGCCTTTGCGGTGCATCACTTCGGCCGCTTTCTGCGCGCTGGCAAAATCAGTGACCTTCACACCAGTGATCTGCATCGCTTCGGTGCTATTAGGCGTCAGCAGATCCACCTTCGCCAGCAGCGCGTCGCTCACTTTCTGCCAAGGCGCCGGGTTTAAAATCACAAAGGTGCCACCCGCACGCGCGTTATCAATCATGCGCTGAATGGCATTCAGGTTGTTCTCTAACTGTACCAGCAAAATATCCGCCGCCGCCACCGTAGGCTGACAGCGCGACACTTCCGCCGCCGTTACCGTGGTGTTCGCACCTGGAAACACCGAAATCATGTTCTCAGCATCATCCCCGGCCACATAGATCAGTGCGTTGCCGGTGGGTTTCTCTTTGCAGGTAAACAGCGTAATCGCATCGAAGCCGGTTTTCTCGAGGTGACGACGGGCAAAAGTGCCGAAATCATCGTTACCCACTTTACCGATGTAGTGTACGCGAGCCCCGGCACGCAGCGCCGCAGTGGCCTGGTTTGCCCCTTTGCCGCCTGGTCCCATCATGCTGTTGTGGGCGGTCAGTGATTCACCGGGCATCGGGAAACGGTTCATCACCGCGACCACGTCGAGGTTGAACGAGCCAAACACACACACTTTTCCTTTCATCATGCACTCCTGAACAGGCGTTCGGCGGCTAAACAGGCTCCCCGACAGCCGGTGTGATCGGTGGACTGACTAAAGACGATCTTCAGATTGTCACGTGTGGCCGGTGGACGCAGATGCTGCTGAATCTGACTGCGTAACTGCGCCAGCGGGAAATCCGCCATCGCCAGTACGCCACCGCCCAAAATTAGGTACTCCGGATCGAGGATGTTCATCTCGGTGGCAATCAGCTGTGCCAGACGATACACAAACGCCTGCAGTTCCGGATGGTCGCCATGCTGAGTAAACAGCGCCGACATATCGGTATCCGGCACGTTTGCCCTGGCCCAGTGACTCAGCCAGTTGCCGGAAGTCACCGTCTCTGCACAACCGTGGTTGCCGCACGGGCAGGGCAGATCGTTCCCGGCAATCGGCACGTGGCCCAATTCCCCCGCGCCGCCGTGCTGGCCGTGATAGAAGCGGCCATTGATCCACAAGCTGTTGCCCATGCCAGTACCGGGATACAAACCTACCGCGATATCCGGCAACTGCTCCAGCTGCATTAAATCCCACATCATCAGATGGTTAACGTCTTTATCCATCGCCACCGGCACGCCAAGACGTTCGGTGAGGATCGCCGCCACCGGCTGGTGATCCAGCGCCTGAATAAACGGCAGCGAAATCACCTGCTGGCGATCGCGGCTGAGAATGCCCGGCAATCCCAGCATCACGCCGCTCACTGGCTGCTGCTCCAGTGTTTCACTGATTAACTGCCCGAGTGCCGTCAAAGCGTCGGGCTGCTGCGCCCAGCTGGCCGTCGGCACCTTGCGGAAGCTGGACCAGATGCGTCCCTCTTCCATCAGCTGCAGACGTGTGCCGGTGCCGCCAATGTCGATACCCAGCCAGCGTGGAATCATGCGGATACCTTCGCCAGGCCCTGAGCTTCATCGATGCTGTCACGCATCATGTCCCAGGCCGTTGCTAAATCGTCATGGATATTGAACAGGCCAGAGGTACCGACGATCAGTACTTCAGCACCCGCACCGACCAGCGTGTTGTAAGTGCGCGTGTTGCACGAGCCATCAATCTCAATCAGATATTTGTGGCCATGCTGCTGCTTCAGGGCTTTCAGCTCCTGCACTTTCGCCACCATTTCCGGAATGAACGGTTGGCCGGCATAGCCAGGATCCACGGTCATCACGGTGATCTTATCCAGCAGATGAATGTAGTGATGGATAAATGACACTGGCGTCGCCGGGTTCAGCACCACGCCGACTTTCTTGCCGTGGCTGCGAATCAGGTTGATCACGCGGAACGCATCACGGTTGATGGTTTCGGCATGCGGGCAGATGTAATCGGCACCCGCTTTGGCAATCGCATCAATGAAATCAGTCGGCTGCTCCACCATCAAATGCACGTCGAGTGCCACTTTGGTGTGCGGGCGAATCTGCTCAATAAAGAACGGCGACAGCGTGATGTTCTTAACGTAATGACCGTCCATGATATCGATATGGAGGAAGTCTGCGCGGGAATCCAGCACTTCCAGCTGGTGCTTGATCTCCATCAGATTCATACACATCAACGACGGGGAGACTTGAATACGCATTAGACTTCCTTTTTTTCGGTCAGAGGATTAAGGGCCGCAGCGAGTTTGCTCAGCTTGACGGCACGATGTTCATTAAAACGGGCTTTAAATTGTTTGAAGGCCAGCACCACAATCAGTACTGCGCCCCACATCGCCAGGCTTACGTGCTGGCTGATGTTCATCAGATTGAATCCGGTTGAGAGCACTTGCAGCGCAATCAGCGCCAGCACCACACCGGTGACGCGGCCAAAACCGCCGTTGGGATCCGTGCCGCCGAGAATAATCGCCAGCACCGTCAGCAGCAGATACGCATCGCCGTAACCCATTCGTGCCGAGTTGAAGCGTGACATCATGATCAATCCGGCTAATACGCACAGCAGGCTGGAGATCACGTACACCAGCACCACCATGCGATGGGTGTTGATGCCGCTAAACCAGGTGGCATTGATGTTACTGCCGCCCATGTAGATGCATTTACCGGCGCGCGTTTTGCCGAGGAACAGCGCCAGCAGCGCAGCGGCAATCAGGAAGACCCACAGCGGCAGCGGCATACCCAACAGCGTGTTGGAACCGAGCGCCTGCACCACCGATGGCATGCCGCTCACGGCCGCACCTTTGGTCAGCCAGATACCGATGCCGTTCAGCGTCATCATGGTCGCCAGCGTTACCAGAATCGGATGAGCGCCAATTCGCGTCACCATCACGCCAGTAACCACGCCGATCACCACGGCAATTAACATCGCGCCGATGATGGCAATAAACAGCCACAACAGCTGCTGACCGGTGCCGGCATCAGTGGGCAGGGCGCTCATCAGTGTCCAGGCAATAAACAGTGCGGTCAGGTTGGCGGTGGCGATAATCGCCAGGTTCAGGCCGCCGCTGAGGATGGCGATAAACATCGCCAGCGTCAGTAGGCCGAGTTCCGGCAGCTGGAACGCCATACTCATAAAGGTCGAGTCGGTCATAAAGCGGCCCGGCAGCATAATGGTGAAGATTGCCAGCGCCAGCGCAATCAGCAGCATCAGGCCGATATTGGTGCCGTCCGGACGCAGAGCAGAGAGTGATTTCATGTGAATGCCCCTGTCAGACGAAACTGACGTCAGTTTCTTTACGTTTTTTGTAGTGAGTCACGGCAATCGCCACCATGATCACGCCGCCTACCACGATGTTCATGAAGTAGTTGGAGACGCCAATCAGGTTGAGGCCGTTCTTCAGAATGGCGATCAGGAACACACCCATTAGCGTGCCACTCACCGTGCCTTTACCGCCCATCAGGCTGGCGCCACCGAGTACCGTTGCTGCCAGCACATCCAGCTCGCCGCCGACTAAGGCATTCGGCACCACTTCACCCATGCGATACACCTGCACCAGCCCGCCAATCGCCGCCATCGCGCCGAGCCAGCCGTAAGCGAAGACATGAATCAAGCCGACGCGAATCCCGATACGACGTGCGGATTCCGCATCGCCGCCCACCGCATACAGCTGGCGGCCGAGATTGGTTTTGTTCAGCAGCAGCGCGGTCAGTCCGGCAATCACCAGCATGGTGATCAGCGGCAAGCCAATCTGGAAGCTGTTGCCTTGCCAGGTGAAGGGCAGCACGCTGCGCAGCGTGATCCACCAGTCCGGCAGGGAATAAAGGCTCTTACCGCCGGTCACCCACATCAGCAGACCAAACAGCAGCGACTGCATACTGATGGTGATGATGATCGACACCACGCGCAGTGAGGTGATCAACAGGGCGTTAATCACGCCGAAGGCAGTGCCACAGGCAATCGCCAGCAGGATGCTCAGCGCCGCGTTATCAAACTGGAACTGCACAAACAGCGAGGCGATCAGGTATTGCACCACCGACGCCACGGCGGCGAAGGAGATATCGATCCCGCCGGTCACCAGCACCACAAACAGACCGAGGGCAAAAATACCGGTCACGGCGTAGCTTTCGGCTAAATCCAGCAGGTTCTGCACCGAAAGGAATTGATCGCTGGCTACCGAGAAGAACAGGATGAAAGCCAGCAGTACCCACGCCAGCCAGCCCTGACTGGAGTGCGGACGTAAACGAGAAAAATCAGGCATTGATCACCTCCGCCAGCTGTTCTTGCTCAACGGTATCGGGTTGGTATTCGGCATGAACGGTGCCATCACGGAAGTGCAGAATGCGGTCGCAGTTGTACCAAACCTCTGGCACTTCATCGGAAATCAGAATGATCGACAGACCTTCCTTCGCCAGCTCGTGGATCAGCTGATAGATGCTGGCTTTGGCGCCGACATCCACGCCCACGGTCGGCGAATCCAGAATCAAAATGCGCGGCTGGGTCAGCACCCACTTCGCCAACACGATCTTCTGTTGGTTACCACCGGACAGGGTGGAGATCGCCAGATTGGGATCGGCCACGCGCACGCCGAGCTGTTGAATCCACTGCAGGATCAGCTTGTTTTTGCGGTATTCGTCGATTATGTGAAAACGGTTTTGCAGCTTATCGAGGATCGGCAACACCATGTTGTCGGCCACCGATTGTTGCTGCACCAGGCCCAGGGTTAAGCGGTCTTCGGAGACATAGCCGATACCGGCTTTGATGGCATCTTCATGGCCACGGAAGCGCACGGGTTTGCTGTCGAGCCAGATTTTGCCGCTGTCGGGTTTGGTCATGCCAAACAGTGACAGCGCCAGTTCGGTGCGACCCGAACCGAGCAGGCCGCACAGGCCGAGTACTTCGCCCTGATACAGCTTGAAATTGACGTCGTGATATTGTCCGGCGCGCGTCAGATTCTCGACTTCGAGAATGGCGCGGTCGGCATTGCGCGTTGGCGCTTTCAGCTGATAATCGAGCTTCAGCCCGGTCATCAGTTCAGTCAGATGATGTGGCGTCATCTCTTTGGCGGGCCAGCATCCCATCTTGCGACCGTCGCGGATCACCGTTACGCGATCCGAAATTTCCAGTACTTCATCCAGACGATGGCTCACAAACACCACGCAGATGTTTTTATCTTTCAGGTAGCGCACAGTGCGCAGCAGCTGATTCACTTCGGTGCGCGTCAGGGAAGCGGTTGGCTCGTCCATGATCACCAGGCGCGCATCGGCGACCAGTGCACGGCAAATGGCCACCTGCTGACGTGCGGCAATCGACAGCGCCGAAACTTTCTCATCCAAATCGAGATCGAATTTCAGCTCTTCAATAATGCGGGTTGCCGTTGCGCGCAGCTTCGCCTTGCGGTGCCAGCCCAACAGACTATTGAGATTGTGCTCAAAAGCGATGTTCTCGGCCACGCTCAAATTCGGGAACAGCGACAGATCCTGATAAATCACCTGGATGCCGAAATCACGCGCCTGACGGGTGGTCAGACGCGGGAAGGTCGGGCCATCACCTAAGGTAATGCGGCTGCCATTGTCCGGGGCATGCACCCCGGAAATGACTTTGATTAAGGTGCTTTTGCCACAGCCGTTGGTGCCAGCCAGGCAGTGCACTTCGCCCGCCAGTAAGCTCAGCGAGATATCGCTCAGTGCGCGGTTGCCACCAAATGTTTTCGACAGGTTGTCGAGCGCAATTATCGTCTGTGGGATCACCTCTTTCATCATTACAGCCCCATTTTCACCAGTTTTGGCAGGTTTTCTTTATCCAGGCTTTCGGTGTTGTTACCGAGGATGGTGTGGGTCGCCTCGTCAACTTTCACTTTGCCCAGACCGTCGATGGTCATACCGTCGGTGATTGGCTCTTTCTTCTGCATCATGTCGGCGATACGCACGAACACTTCACCGGCGGTTTGCGGGTTCCAGATGTAGCCGCCTTTGATCGCGCCACGCTGCACCAGAGAAGCACCCTGGCCTGGGCTGAAGGCGCCAATCACGCAGACCTGATCAATCTTGTTACGGTTCATCACTGCACGACCGGCACCGATTGGGCCCTGCGATCCGAATGCCATAATGCCTTTCAGATCCGGGTACTTGGACATCAACTCGTTGGTGGTACGGATGGAGTCATCCAGCGATTCGCCGACGCCGAACTTGTCGGTCACCATCTGCATTTTTGGATAGTGTTCTTTCTGATAATTCAGCGCCGCATCGGTCCACTGTTGATGCAGTGGCACGGTCAGGCTGCCGACGTACATGGCGTATTTGCCCTCTTCATGCATGCATTTCGCCAGCGCTTTCATATGGTTGATGCCGTGCGTTGGGGCATCTACCAGTTCGAAATCCCAGTTCGCGCCTTTCTGATCCGGTGATTCGTGGGTGATGACCTGAATACCGGCTTCACGCGCACGTTTCAGCACCGGCTCCAGCACTTTCGGGTCATTCGGCACCACGCCGATGATGTCGACTTTCTGCGCAATCAAATCTTCAATTGCACGCACCTGCAGGGCAGGGTCGGCGGCGGTTGGGCCTACCATCCATGCATCAATGCCGCGTTTCGCCGCTTCACTCTTGATGCCCGCTTCCATGGCGTTGAACCACGGAATACCGCCAATTTTCACCACGATGCCCATGCGTAATTTGTCAGCAGCGTGCGCGCCGGTGGCGGCAAACAGAGCAAGCAGAGAACAGGCGATAAGATGTTTTTTCATAAAGACTCCGGATTAATTTTTTATTAGCTGCATTGAATTGTTGCGCTGTGAGCAATCAATAATATTGACGCCGTTCCAGGCTAATTCTTGTTCCAGCTCTTTGTCTTTTAATTGGTCAGTGATGAGAAAGTCCACATCGCGATAATGACAAATACGCGCGAATGAGGGCCGCAGGAATTTACTGGCATCCAGCAGCAGATGTTTTCTTTCTGCTGCCAATAACATCTGTTGTTTTAAATGTGCGTTGTTTTCGTTACCTTCACGTAAATAACCGTCATTGCCTAAACTGCTACAGGAAAAAAAGATCTTATTAATCTGAAATTCCCGTAAAGGCTGCTCAGCGACAACACCGTGGAAATCTTCATAACGGTCAGAATATTCTCCCCCCAGACAGATGGTGCGGATACTGCCCCGCGCCGCAAGGGTTTGGACAATTCTGATGGAGTTAGTTAATACCGTTAATTCAATATCCGGCAGCTGTCGCGCTAAATACCAGCAAGTAGTGCTACTGTCGAGTAATATACAATCGCCGGGGCTGATGAAATCGAGTGCACGTTTGGCTATCACCATCTTTGCATCTACATGTTCATTCATTCGCTGGCGGAAAGATAATTCATACTCGTTAACACCCCTCGTATTCCCCTGAATGTTAGCGGCTTGTCGTTTTGCTGGTACTGCACCGCCGTGGCTACGTTGCAACAGCCCACGTTTCTCCAGTTGAGTTAAATCACGACGAATGGTTTCTTGCGAAACCTGACACAACGTGACTAATTCAGCGACAATAACCCGACCATTTAAATTTAGTTCGTCAATAATTCGCTGCTGTCTTTCAATCGGCAACATGACTTCCCTCCGATGGCTATAAAGTACTGGATACCGCAGCGGGAAAATGTGGACTGCGCACGAGTCCGCAGTGGTCAAAATGCCCGGCGACGTAAGAGTGATGTGAGTCGAATTTTTATGTAAATGAGATCTCAAATTTTCATTTAATAGAGATCTGATTCACATAAACACGCGTGTTAGCGCTAAATCGGGGGATCGGTAGCAAACAATTATTACCGTATGAAAACACCTTATCATGACCGGTTGTGACCGTTTGTGTGTATTTGACCGATTTGTGATGTGAATAAAATTGTTTTGGGCTGAGCCCCTACAAACGGCGTGGCTGCGCCAGGGCAGATATTTCACCCCCATGCACACTTTTAAGAAAAACATGACTCCACAGTCCGACGAATCCGATTGAGCGGAAATCAGTCAAAAAGGATGATGGAACCCTAGCTTCTCCAGCCTTAGATCGCCCCAGGCGACGGCTTTTTCAGCAGTTAGTACCGCTTTTAGGGCCAGCTCACAGTTTCGGCCTGCTGACCACGTTGCCGTTACGCTATGATTTCCTTTCAAGGAATTTGGGGACCTTTTTTTTTGATGTCTTATTGGATGAAGTTGCTGATTTTATTGCCCTTTGTGTTTGTCGCGTGCGTTCAGGCTGAGCCACTGCAAAAGTCATTTTCTGACTGGCAGCTCACCTGTAACAACGCGGCTTTTTGCGTGGCGCGCAGCTTTCCGGGGGACAACGGATTAGTGATGACCCTTTCACGCGGCGCTGGCGTTAACGATCGCCCACTGCTGCGTATCGATTACGGCAGCGCGTACAGCGGAGAACTGCCCGGCGGACCGTTAAAGGATAATTTGCTGCTGGATCAGCGTCGCCTGACGCCAGACCTCAAACACTGGAGTGTGGAGCCACACCATCTCGCCACCAGCAATGCTATCGCCATCGATGAGTTTCTGGCGCAAACGCTGGACGCCCATACTCTGCAACTGACCTATCAGGCGAAAGCCATCATTCCACTTAGCGGCATGAAAGCGGCGCTCCTGCTGATGGATGAAGTTCAGGGCCGGGTGAATGGCGCCAGCGCCTGGGTGAAGCGGGGCGATCGCGCGCAATGGGATGTTCCCCCTGTGCCGCAGGCCCCGCAACTGCCTGCTCCCTTGCCGCAGCCAGCGCCATTAACCCAGGAAGAAACTAGCGGGCTAATTGATTACGGCACCTGGCGGGTTAACACCGACAACTGTTCGCTCGACCCGCTGAGACGTGAAGTGAGTGTGGCGCCGCTCACCGACACGAAAGCTTTGCTATTAATCAGTTGTGAAACCGGTGCCTACAACGTGATTGATTTAGCGTTTGAAGTGACGCGCAGCCAGCCCTATGTGGCACGCGGACTGACGCTAACCTTGCCGTTTACGCCACCGGGACGCAGTGACAATCAAATGGAACTGGTGAATGCTGAATTTGATGCCAGCAACGGTTTGCTTTACACCTTCAGTAAAGGTCGCGGTCTGGGCGATTGCGGTGTCGCCACGCGCTGGCAATATGACGGCAATGAATTTGCGCTGGCAGAGTATGCTGAAGAGAAAACCTGTGATGCCTGGCATAGCAGTGATGATTGGCCAACCCTGTGGGTCAGCCAACCCCCGTCATAATTCGCACTGCAGATGCGTTGGCTGTTTTCATTCACCCCAGTCACTTACTGATGTAAGCTCCTGGGGATTCATTCAATTGCCGCCTTTCTGCATCACGAATTATCTAGGGGGAAGGTATGGCATTGATCATCATCGGTGAGCCATTTTGATTACCGACCAGCTCCACCAGCAGGTTATTCACGCCATCGCTCATGGGTGTGAAGCGTGACAGCGGTGAACGGGTCACCACCACAAATACCCCGACGTTACTTTGTGGCACCATCGCCATGTAAGTAATAAAGCCGCCGCCGCCGCCGGTTTTTTCGATAATGCCTGGACGACCCTCTTTCGGCCCCATATACACCCAACCCATGCCTAACGCATCGGCACGACCGGGCACATCCATACCTTCCACTTTGGTCAGCTGGTCACGGCGATAGATCAGCGTTTGCAGACGATCAACCTGTGGCGTGCGGTGATTGACCGCCGAGTTCAGGAACTGCTGCATCCAGCGGCCCATATCGTCCGGCGTAGAGTAAACGCCTCCGCTGCCCACTGCCGCGAGGGTGTTGTTGCACGGGCTGGCGCCTTTTTCTGGAATCATCAGACGCTGACACTGATCGGGTGATGGCGTGAAGGTGGTGTCTTTCATACCGAGTGGGCGAGTCACTAACTGCTGCAACAGCGCCGGATAGGGCATGCCTCCCGCTTTCGACAGGGCATCGCCCAGCAGATCAAAGCCGAGATTGGAGTAAGCGGCCTGGGTGCCCGGCGTGGCTTTCAGTTGCGCACCTTGCAGCCATTGCCAGCGATCGGCTTTGGTTGGCCAGACAAACACCGGTCGATGCGGTTTGCCGCCCGGCTGTTCACGTGGCAGGCTGCCGGTATGGGTGGCGAGGTTGATCAGGCGAATCGGCTGACCGTTGTAATTCGGGACGCGCGCGCCAGCCGGAGCATATTTGCTTAACGGATCGTCGAGGCGAATCTGTCCGCGTTCCGCCATCTTGACCATCACTTCGCTGGTCATCAGCTTGCTCAGCGAGGCGATGCGAATCACCGAATCAAGCTGAGGGCGCACGTTATTGCCAGGGCTGGTATCGCCAAAGCTGGCGAACACGCGCTGATTGCCATCGATCGCCACCAGCGCCATGCCGGTTGCGCCACTGCCATAGAAGATGTGCTCGGCGTAACGATCCACAATCTGAGAAGCCAGCAGCGGATCGGCCACCGTCTGCGCCATGCTTTTTAATGGAAGCACTGAAACCATTAAGGCCAGTAAAAAGGGAGTACGTTTTTTCAACGGGAAAGCGTCCGCAACAGGATTCGGAGGAAAGCTTATAGTAATCAGTTTGTGCGAGGCGTGAAGGGGGAAGGCAGGATTTTTTTCTGTATCAGGCTGTGATCAAAAAACGGCCCTTACGCCAAATGACGCAGGGCCGGATCGATTAGTGCGGCTTGAGTAATGCTTCGGTATGGCTCACGATATTTTCCACGGTAAAGCCAAATTCCGGGAACAGCTTGCCGGCCGGTGCAGACTCACCAAAGGTGGTCATACCGACAATCGCGCCATCCAGTCCAACATACTTGAACCAGTAATCTGCAATACCGGCTTCAACCGCCACGCGCGCTTTCACGCCGGAAGGCAGCACGGATTCGCGATAGGCCGCATCCTGCTTATCAAACACGTCGGTGCAGGGCAGCGACACTACGCGTACCTTGTGACCGCTGGCACCGAGTTTATCCGCCGCGCCCAGCGCGATTTCAATCTCAGAACCGGTGGCGATGATGATCGCTTCTGGCGTGCCCGCGCAATCCTGCAACACATAACCGCCTTTAGCGATATCCGCTACCTGTGCTTTGCTGCGTTCGGGCTGCAGCAGATTTTGACGCGACAGAATCAGCGCCGTAGGGCCATGGTGGCGCTCAACGGCGGCTTTCCAGGCCACGGCGGTTTCCACCTGATCGCACGGACGCCAGACGCTCATATTTGGCGTCACGCGCAGGCTGGCGAGCTGTTCCACCGGCTGATGCGTCGGGCCATCTTCGCCCAGGCCAATCGAGTCATGGGTGTACACCATCACCTGACGCGCTTTCATCAGCGCTGCCATACGCACCGCGTTGCGCGCGTACTCAACGAACATCAGGAAGGTCGCGGTGTATGGAATAAAGCCGCCGTGATGCGCCAGACCGTTACCAATCGCCGTCATACCAAATTCGCGCACACCGTAATGAATGTAGTTCCCAGCGAGATCCTCTTTGATCGACTTCGAACCCGACCAGATGGTGAGGTTACTCGGCGCAAGGTCTGCTGAACCGCCCAGCAGCTCTGGTAGCAGTTTGCCATACACTTCCAGCGTGTTCTGCGAAGCCTTACGGCTGGCGATTTTTTGCGGATTAGCCTGCAACTGGTCAACAAAGGCTTGAGTCTCTTCCGCCCATTTGGCCGGCATACCGCCATCCAAACGACGGCTAAACTCGCTAGCGAGGTCCGGGTGTGCGGCTTTATAAGCAGCAAATTTCTCATCCCAGGCTTTCTCACGCTGGCTGCCGGCCTCTTTGGCATCCCACTGCTGATAAATCTCTTTCGGGATTTCAAACGGCGGATGATGCCAGCCCAGTTTTTGGCGTGTCAGCGCAACTTCCTGCTCGCCCAGCGCGGCGCCATGTGACTCTTCTTTACCGGCTTTGTTCGGCGAACCGAAACCAATCACGGTACGGCAGATGATCAGCGAAGGCTTGTCGGTGACGCTCTGCGCTTCTTTGATCGCCGCCGCAATGGCTTCAGGATCGTGGCCATCAATGCCTTCCGCACTGCCAACCACGTGCCAGTTGTAGGCTTCGAAACGTTTATGCGTGTCATCGGTGAACCAGCCTTCGGTTTCACCATCAATTGAGATGCCGTTGTGATCGTAGAAACCAATCAGTTTACCGAGGCCCAACGTGCCCGCCAGCGAGCTGACCTCATGCGAGATCCCCTCCATCAGACAGCCATCGCCCATAAACACGTAGGTGTGATGATCGACGATATCGTGGCCCGGGCGGTTGAACTGTGCTGCCAATGTGCGCTCAGCAATCGCCATCCCCACGGCATTCGCCAGGCCCTGGCCCAGCGGACCGGTGGTGGTCTCCACGCCTGGCGTGTAGCCAATTTCCGGATGGCCCGGCGTTTTCGAATGCAGCTGGCGGAAGTTTTTCAACTCTTCCATCGGCAGGTCATACCCGGTGAGGTGCAGCAGGCTGTAAAGCAGCATCGAACCGTGGCCATTGGAGAGGATAAAGCGGTCGCGGTCGGCCCAGGCCGGGTTGTTAGGGTTATGTTTGAGGACATCGCGCCACAGCACTTCGGCGATATCCGCCATCCCCATTGGCATACCGGGGTGACCAGAATTTGCTTTTTGTACCGCATCCATACTTAAAGCACGAATCGCGTTAGCCAACTCTTTGCGTGAAGACATAGGGTTCTCCCTTATGATTGGGCAAATGAGGACGGGCAGACGCCCGTCCGACATGAAAAGGGTGGTGATTTACAGGCGAGAAGCCAGCACATCCTCCAGCTTCTGCTGGTCAATGGCGAATTGACGGATGCCGTCAGACAGTTTTTCCACCGCCATTGGATCCTGGTTATGTTCCCAGCGGAACTCCGCTTCGGAGAGCGATGCAGGCTGGTGAAAACCTTCGGTTGAAGGCTCCAGTTTGCGCTCCAGTGGCGCATCGCTGTTCGCCAGCTCTTCCAGCAGGTTAGGGGAGATGGTCAGGCGGTCACAACCGGCCAGCGCCTGAATCTGCTCCACTTTACGGAAGCTGGCACCCATGATCACGGTGCTATAACGATGCTTCTTGTAGTAATCGTAGATACGACGCACAGATTTCACGCCAGGATCTTCATCCACCACGTACGGGTCGAGCGGTTTACGGGTGTTGTACCAGTCATAAATACGGCCAACAAACGGTGAGATCAGGAACACGCCGGCTTCGGCACAGGCACGCGCCTGAGCAAAGGAGAACAGCAGCGTCAGGTTACACTGGATGCCGTTCTTCTCCAGTTCTTCGGCGGCTTTGATCCCTTCCCAGGTTGAAGCCAGTTTGATCAGGATGCGTGAACGATCAATGCCGTTCTCTTCATACATCCGCACCAGTTTTTCAGCCTTGGTCACACACATGCCACGATCGAAGGAGAGGCGCGCATCCACTTCGGTCGAAACACGGCCCGGTACGCTTTTCAGAATTTCCATACCGAGATTGATCGCCACTTTGTCGCTGGCGTTAATGATTTGCGTCTCTTTGCTGCCGCCCTGTTTTTTCGCATAGTCGATGGCGTCATCAATCAGATGTTTGTAAGCGTCAAGACCGGAGGCTTTCAGAATTAAAGAGGGATTAGTTGTTGCGTCTTCCGGATGGTAATGGCGAATAGATTCGATGTCGCCGCTGTCCGCCACCACGGTGGTGAACTGTTTCAATGCATCTAGCTGGTTCATCGCTTAACTCCTTGATTAGCAATAATGTGGGCAGGGTATTCGTGCCCTTTCCTGTTGAGTCCTGGCTCAACACAGTGCTACAGACGTTGCACGAAGAAAATGCGTTTTCTCTGATTGTGGCGTCGGAGTACTTCTGTGACAGAAGAAGTTGCCTGATCGGTTCAGCTACGCGTTTTGCCATCCATAAGCATAGCAGGCTGCACCAAAGCCGCAGGCGAAGCCGTAGCAATCTGTGCCCTTATAACTGTGTGTTCTTTGAGCGCCTTCACCCTCTTTTGTGCCGTAGATTCCTATACTGGAGGCTTTCAGCCGTGCCAAAGGATGCCCAATGGACGATCAACTCAAGCAAAGTGCGCTCGACTTCCACCAATATCCCACTCCCGGAAAAATTCAGGTTTCCCCCACCAAACCGCTGGCGACCCAGCGTGATTTAGCACTGGCCTATTCGCCAGGCGTGGCGGCACCTTGTCTGGAGATCGCGGCCGATCCGCTGGCGGCCCACAAATACACCGCGCGCGGCAATCTGGTGGCGGTGATTTCCAACGGCACGGCGGTGCTAGGGCTCGGCAACATTGGTGCGTTAGCGGGTAAGCCGGTGATGGAGGGCAAAGGCGTATTGTTCAAGAAGTTTGCCGGTATCGATGTGTTTGATATCGAAATTGATGAGCTGGACCCGGATAAGCTGATTGAGGTTATCGCCGCGCTGGAGCCGACATTTGGCGGCATTAATCTGGAGGACATTAAAGCGCCGGAGTGTTTTTACATTGAGCAGCAGCTGCGCGAGCGCATGAAGATTCCGGTGTTTCATGACGATCAGCACGGCACGGCGATCATCTGTACTGCGGCAGTACTCAATGGTCTGACTATCGTGAAAAAGGCCATCTCCGATGTGCGGCTGGTGGTGTCCGGCGCGGGGGCTTCAGCGATTGCCTGCCTGAATTTGCTGGTGGCGCTCGGTATGCAAAAGCACAACATTGTGGTGTGCGATTCGAAAGGGGTGATCTACCGCGATCGCGAACCGAATATGACGCCGACCAAAGCTGAGTATGCCATTGAGGATAATGGCTCACGCACGCTGGATGAGGTAATTGCGGGCGCGGATATCTTCCTGGGTTGTTCTGGTCCGAAAGCGATGACGCCAGAGATGGTAAAGAAAATGGCGCAGGACCCGCTGATTCTGGCACTTGCCAATCCTGAGCCGGAGATCATGCCGCCGCTGGCGAAGGAGGTCAGGCCTGACGCGATTATCTGCACCGGGCGCTCGGATTTCCCCAATCAGGTTAACAATGTGCTGTGCTTCCCGTTTATTTTTCGTGGGGCGTTGGACGTAGGGGCTACCGCCATTAACGAGGAGATGAAGCTTGCGGCGGTGCATGCGATTGCGGCGTTGGCGCAGGCCGAGCAGAGCGATGTGGTGGCGTCGGCGTATGACGATCAGGATCTGAGCTTCGGCCCGGAGTATCTGATCCCTAAGCCTTTCGATCCGCGTTTGATTGTGCAGATCGCGCCTGCCGTGGCGAAAGCGGCGATGGAGTCTGGCGTGGCGACCCGACCGATCGCCGATTTCGATGCCTATCGTGAGCAGCTCACCGAGTTTGTGTATAAAACCAACCTGTTTATGAAGCCGATTTTCTCGCAGGCACGCAAAGATCCCAAGCGGGTGGTGATGGCGGAAGGAGAGGAAGTGCGCGTGCTGCACGCGACGCAGGAGCTGGTGTCGCTGGGGCTGGCGAAGCCGATTCTGATTGGTCGTCCGAATGTGATTGCGATGCGTATTCAGAAACAAGGGCTGAAGATCGAAGCGGGCAAGGATTTTGAAATCGTGAACAACGAATCCGATCCGCGCTTTAAAGAGTACTGGAATGAGTATTACCAGATCATGAAACGGCGCGGCGTGACGCCTGAAACCGCTCAGCGCGCGGTGATCGGCAATCCGACCTTGATCGGCGCGATCATGGTGCATCGTGGCGAGGCTGACGCGTTGATATGCGGCACCATCGGCGATTACCGTGAACATTACGATGTGGTGGAGAAGGTATTTGGTTTCCGCGATGACGTGAAAGTGGCCGGGGCGATGAACGCGCTTCTGCTGCCGAGCGGTAACACCTTTATCGCCGATACATATGTGAATGAAGATCCCAGTTCGGAACAGCTGGCGGATATCACATTGCTGGCGGCTGAAACGGTGCGCCGCTTTGGTATCGAACCGCGCGTGGCGCTGCTATCGCACTCCAGCTTTGGCACCTCGAATGCGCCGGGCGCACGCAAGATGCGTGAAGCATTGGCATTGATTCAGAGCCGTGCGCCGGAAATGGAGATCGATGGTGAGATGCACGGTGATGCGGCGCTGGTGGAGAGTATCCGCCGCGAGTTGATGCCTGACAGCCCGCTGAAAGGCACCGCTAATCTGCTGATCATGCCGAACGTGGAAGCGGCGCGCATCAGCTATAACCTGCTGCGTGTGTCGTGCTCGGAAGGTGTGACCGTGGGGCCGGTGTTGATGGGGATCAGCAAGCCGGTGCATGTGCTGACGCGCATTGCATCGGTAAGGCGCATTGTGAATATGGTGGCACTAGCGGTGGTGGAGGCGCAGACCGAGCCGCTTTGATGAATTGTGGTTAGGTGGCCAACAGCTGGAGGCTGTTGATGCGGTGGTGGGCTGTTGCGGTTTTACGATGGTGTGGTGGTGCGGGCCTTAGCACCTCTGCTGCTGCCGGGCCGTCCTCGCGCCGCTTGCGCGGTACCCTCGGCTTTCACGTCGTGCCGACGGATCGTTCGGGTAAGGCCATCCAGGCCAACCCGAACTGCCAGCCGCATCCATGCGCCTGGCTCCAGCCAGCGTTATCATCAGATCCAATACGCAGCTTCAAACAGTGTTTCATTCAGAATCTACAAGCAGCCCAGGACAGGGTTGCCCACTGCTAAGACGACATTACCATCAGATCCAATAATCAGCCTTAACACCAGTTTGTATGAAATAAGGCTACTCACCTAATCCCAGCCAATCCTTCACCGGCAGGAAATCGCTGTAGAGTGCCGCTTCTGGCGTGCCGGCTTCGGTTTGATAATCATATTCCCAGCGCACCAGTGGCGGCATCGACATCAAAATTGACTCGGTGCGGCCGCCGGTTTGCAGGCCGAACAACGTGCCGCGATCCCATACCAGGTTGAATTCAACATAACGGCCACGACGATAGAGCTGGAACTGGCGCTCGCGATCGCCCCACGGCAGTGCTTTGCGTTTGGCGACGATCGGCAGATACGCGTCCAGATAACCCTTGCCCACGGCCTGCATAAAATCGAAGCAGTGATCAAAGTCCGGCGTGTTCAGGTCATCGTAAAACAGCCCGCCGATGCCGCGCTGCTCATTGCGATGCTTAAGGTGGAAATAGTCATCACACCATTTCTTGTAGCGCGGATAGACGTCTTCACCGAACGGCTGGCACAGGTCAAACGCGGTTTGATGCCAGTGCAGCGCATCTTCCTCGAAACCGTAATAGGGCGTGAGATCGAAACCGCCACCGAACCACCACACTGGATCGGCACCCGGTTTCTCGGCAATGAAGAAGCGCACGTTGGCATGACTGGTGGGGATGTACGGATTTTCCGGGTGGACAACGAGTGACACGCCCATGGCTTCAAAACTGCGGCCGGCCAGCTCAGGACGATGCGCGGTGGCAGAGGCGGGCATCTGATCGCCGTGCACGTGCGAGAAGTTCACGCCCGCCTGCTCAAACACCGCACCATTGCGCAATACGCGGCTGCGTCCGCCGCCGCCGCCTGGGCGCTGCCAGTCATCTTCGGCGAAGGTCGCCTGGCCATCGGCTGCGGCCAGCTGGGCGCAAATTTCATCCTGAAGCGTCAATAAGAACGCTTTGACGCGGGAAATATCGGGATTGCTCATGAGTCACTCGTTCCGGAAATTTGCCGCGATTCTATCACATGAAAAAGCTACGCCTGGTGCCGATCGTACTCGTTAAAGTAATTGACGATGCCATCCGCAATTGCGCTGGCGATCTTCTGGCGGAAGGCGGTGGTGCCCAGCAACTGCTCTTCTCGCGGATTGGTAATGAATGAGGTTTCGACCAGCACTGACGGAATCGAAGGTGACTTCAGCACGGCGAACGCGGCCTGTTCAGTATGCTGGCTGTGCAGATGATGCACCGGGCGGATCTGATCCAGCACATGTTTGCCCAGCGTCAGGCTGTTGCGGATGGTATCGGTCTGCACCAGATCGAACAGAATCTGGTTCAGATAGTTATCTTTCTCCTGCACTTCCGCGCCACCGACCTTATCGGCATCATTCTCACGTTGAGACATGTAGCGCGCCATAGCACTGCTGGCACCGCGATTCGACAGGGCGAACACCGATGCGCCGTTGGCATCCGGGCTGGTGTAACCGTCGGCATGAATCGACATAAACAGGTTAGCGCCGTGCTGGTGTGCGATCTCCACACGCTGATACAGCGGGATAAAGTGATCGCTGTCGCGCGTCAGGCGCACTTCCACTTTAGGGTGATTTTGCAGCAACGTGCGCACGGTGTTCGCAATCGCCAGCACCACATGTTTCTCTTCCGAACCCTCTTCGCCCACCGCGCCTGAATCAATGCCGCCGTGGCCGGGATCGATCATCACGATGCGTTTGCCATTGGTCGCCGGTTTCGGCGGCGTGTGACCTTTGCTCACGCGCAAATTGGAACTCTCTTCTTTCGCCATCACCGCGCGCGGTGACAGCACTGCCAGCGCAAGGCCAGACAGGAGCAACTGACGCCGATTGGTGAGGCGCTTCAGCAGTGAAATTTTACTCATAATGGGGTCCCTGACAGAAAATCCTGCCCAGTGTTATATCGTAACAACTGCCTTGCGGCGACTTCACAACCATTTCAGCGCATTACTTTGTATTACACGGTACTAACAGCAATTTAGCCGTTTTTTTCCTCCGTTGCGCGGCGTGAGGGTTGCGCCTGGCAAAGAATGCGTGATAATCAGCGAATTGTGCCTAATTGCAGGGTAACGCCGATGGAAATCCGCTCATTCCGCCAGGAAGATTTTGAAGAAGTGATCACGCTCTGGGAGCGTTGCGATCTGTTACGCCCATGGAACGATCCTGAACTGGATATCGAACGTAAAATGAACCACGACGCCGAACTGTTTCTGGTGGCGGAAGTCGGCGGTGAAGTGGTCGGCACGGTGATGGGCGGCTACGATGGTCATCGCGGTTCAGTTTATTACCTCGCGGTGCACCCGGATTATCAGGGGCGCGGTTTTGCCAACGCGCTGATGAATCGCCTTGAGAAGAAGCTGATCGCGCGTGGCTGTCCGAAAATCAATCTGATGGTGCGTGAAGAGAACGATCAGGTGATCGCTTTCTATGAAAAGCTTGAGTACGAGCCAGTAGATTCGGTGCTGTTGGGTAAGCGCCTAATCGAAGACCGCGAGTATTAAGCTGCCCATGATGGGGCTAAAATATTTGCCTGATGAGTACGATGCGAAAGGGCAGCTACGGCTGCCATTTCTTTTCTGGCTGATCTTACTACTGCAAGCGCGTACCTGGCTGTTGCTGGTGATGGCGGGCGCATCTCGTCAGCAAGGCAACGATCTGCTGGCGCTGTTCTATCCAGACCGTCAGAGCTTTTGGGTTGGGTTAGCGCTGGGCATTCCGGCGGCAATCGGTTTGTTGCTCACCGGCTATCGCCAACGCTGGCCGCGCCTGTGGCAGCGCTGGCGACTTGTGCTCATCGCATCGTTTTTGATCAGTCTGCTGTCGCAGGGCTACGGTCTGTGGCAGGGCGCTTTTCCCGATTCCCCGTTGCCGTTGCTACTGACGCTGTTTGACCTGCTGGCGCTGGTCTGGCTACAAGCTCATCAGCGCCTGCGCGACTGTTTTCTGCCGGAACATCACATCGAATAAACTTTTTGCCGGTTTGCGACTCCAACAGGCACGCCAATCGGCACAAGAGATCAAGGAGCATTCATGAAAGTTGTTCGTCCCGCACTGCTGGTCAGCGCCATGATTCTGGCGGGTTGCGCCAGTTCAGGTTCCTCTACCGCCTCCAGCGCGAGCGAAAGTCATTGGTATAATCCGCTCAGCTATCACTGGTCGGCATTGAATCCGATGACCTGGTTTGGTGGATCACTCACTGTGACCGAGCAGGGCGTGGCAGGCTTAAGCAGCACCACCGCCATGTCAGAAGCGGCGATCGGTAAAGCACTGAACAATGATTATCAACTGCGTCAGGGCATGCGCACCCAGAATGGTCAGGTTGTCGATTTCTGGCAGGCGCTGGAAGATGGCAAAGTGAAGCTGGTGATCAATGGCCAGAGCAGCGTTGAACGCATTGAAGTGATGGATGCGGATGCAAAGAGCGCAGACGGCAGCAAAATTGGCGATTTGTTTAGCGCCAAATTCAGTAAAGCCTTCGACAACTGCAAATTGACCACCGGATTAGATGCCCGCGATATTGAATGTCGCGCACCGGGTATTCAGCACATCTCTTATGTTTACAGCGGCGAAGGGCACGGACCCGAAGGTTTAATGCCCGCTGACGACACCTTAAAAATCTGGAAAATCAGCAAGATCGTTTGGCAGCGCTAAGCGAAAAAAAGTTGCGTTAACGCACAACCATAGTGTGGCTTTCCGGTATGATGTGGGCGAAAAATCGTCCTAACTTTCATGCCGGAGAGCAGTGCAATGTCTCAATTTCAGAGCGGGATCCTGTTGGAGCACCGCCGTTTCGCCATTTGGCTTGAAGCCCGCGTCACGGGCGATCTCGATGCTGTCCGCCAGGGGAGCAAAACCTTCCTGCAACACCTCGAACTGCTGCAACAGAAATTTACCGATGCCGGATTAGGCGCGGTGATCGCTTTTGGCGATGCACTGTGGCGCGATCTGCAAGGCCAGGATTCTGCTCCAGAGTTGAAAGCCTTTGCGCCGCTCGGTAAAGGCATTGCACCCGCGACGCAGCGTGATCTGCTAATCCATATTCAATCACTGCGCCATGACGTCAACTTTTCGCTGGCGCAGGCGGCATTGGCGGCTTTTACTGACGCCGTGAACATCGAAGAAGAGACGCACGGTTTTCGCTGGGTGGAAGAGCGCGATCTCTCCGGCTTTGTCGATGGCACTGAAAACCCGCAAGGCGAGGCGCGCCAGCAGGTGGCGATTATCGCTGATGGCCCGGATGCCGGCGGCAGCTACGTCTTCACCCAGCGCTGGGAGCACAATCTCAAACTGTGGAATCGCATGGCGGTGGAGAAGCAGGAAGCGGTTATGGGTCGCACGAAAGTGGATAATGAAGAGTTGCCTGGCGATCAGCGTCCCGCCACCTCGCATCTCAGCCGTGTCGATCTGAAAGAAGAGGGCAAAGGGCTGAAGATTCTGCGTCAAAGCCTGCCTTACGGTTCGGCCAGCGGCACCCATGGCTTGTACTTCATCTCCTATTGCCATCGCTTGTACAACATCGAGCAGCAGTTGCTGAGCATGTTTGGCGAGCGTGACGGCAAGATGGATGCGATGTTGCGCTTCACCAAGCCGGTAACCGGCAGCTACTTCTTTGCGCCCTCGCTGGACGCATTGCAGGCGTTGTAACACGCGAGTGAGCGGCCTTATGCGCCGCTCACCGTTAATCCCGCCCGCCGCATAAACTCTCCCGCCGTCTTATGCCTTTTTAGACTTTGAAATCCCCAAACGATATATAAAACCGTTACTGGTTTGCCCTGAGTTATAAATACACTGACAGCATCTAATGGCATTGGCGATATCGCCGACTAGCAGGGTGCAGCATGACACTTCCGATTGCGAAAAAATGGATGAGCGGAATCGCCTTGTCGCTGGCGTTAGCCGGTGCAGCGCAGGCAACAGAGTTGTTGAACAGCTCTTATGATGTCTCGCGCGAGCTGTTTGTCGCCCTCAATGCGCCGTTTGAAAAGCAGTGGGATGCAGCGCATCCGAATGACAAATTGACGATTAAACAATCGCATGCCGGGTCATCAAAACAGGCGCTGGCCATTCTGCAGGGCTTACGTGCGGACGTGGTGACCTACAACCAGGTGACGGATGTGCAGGTGCTGCATGACAAAGGCAACCTGATTCCCGCCGACTGGCAATCGCGTCTGCCGAACAGCAGTTCTCCGTTTTACTCCACCATGGCGTTTCTGGTGCGCAAAGGGAACCCTAAGCAGATTCATAGCTGGGCTGACCTCGCGCGCGACAACGTGAAGCTGGTGTTCCCGAATCCAAAAACTTCAGGCAATGGCCGTTATACCTATCTGGCTGCCTGGGGCGCTGCCGATCAGGCGGATGGCAATGACAAAGCGAAAACCGAAGCCTTTATGGCGAAGTTTCTCAAGAACGTTGAAGTGTTCGACACCGGCGGCCGGGGTGCCACCACCACCTTCGCCGAACGTGGCTTGGGTGATGTGCTGATCAGCTTTGAGTCGGAAGTGAACAACATCCGTAATCAATACGGCAAAGATGAATATGAAGTGATTGTGCCGAAAACCAACATCCTCGCGGAGTTCCCGGTGGCGTGGGTGGATAAAAACGTGGAGCAGAATGGCACCGCCGATGCGGCCAAAGCCTATCTGAACTTCCTCTACACCCCTGAGGCGCAAAAAATCATTACCGGTTTTTATTATCGCGTGAACAATCCTCAGCTGATGGCAGAGCAAAAAGATCGCTTCCCGCAGACGGCGCTGTTTAACGTTCAGGACGCGTTTGGTGGTTGGGAAAATGTAATGAAAACCCATTTTGCCAGCGGCGGTGAGCTGGACAAATTGCTGGCAGCGGGGCGCGGCTGATGTTTGCTTTAGCGCAAAAGCGCGTGCTGCCGGGATTTGGCCTTAGCCTCGGTACCAGCCTGTTGTTTACCTGCCTGATTCTGTTGCTGCCGATCAGTGCACTGCTGATGCAACTGTCCAACATGACGCTGGCGCAGTATTGGGATGTCGTCACCAATCCACAGCTGATTGCGGCCTATAAGGTGACGCTGCTGTCGGCTGGTGTCGCTTCTATTTTCAATGCGCTGTTTGGCATGTTGATGGCCTGGATTTTGACGCGTTATCGCTTCCCTGGCCGTGCGCTGCTGGATGGCTTGATGGATCTGCCTTTTGCACTGCCGACCGCCGTTGCTGGTCTGACGCTGGCTGGTCTGTTCTCGGTGAGTGGTTGGTATGGTCAATGGCTGGCCCATTTCGATATTAAAGTCTCTTACACCTGGCTGGGAATTGCGGTAGCGATGGCCTTCACCAGCATCCCGTTTGTGGTGCGCACGGTGCAGCCGGTGCTGGAAGAGTTAGGCCCGGAATATGAAGAGGCGGCAGAAACCCTCGGTGCGACGCCGTGGCAGAGCTTCCGCCGCGTGGTGCTGCCTGAAGTGGCGCCTGCGCTGTTAGCGGGCACGGCGTTATCTTTTACGCGCAGCCTGGGCGAGTTCGGTGCGGTGATCTTCATTGCGGGTAACATCGCGTGGAAAACCGAAGTCACCTCGCTAATGATTTTTGTTCGTCTGCAGGAGTTCGATTACCCGGCAGCCAGCGCAATCGCCTCGGTGATTATGGCGGCTTCGCTGCTGTTGCTGTTCGCGATTAACACCCTGCAGAGCCGCTTTGGCCGTCGTTTAGGAGGCCACTAATGGCGGAGATTTCGCAGATTAATCATGCTGAACGCCAGCCAGTGAACTGGGGCAAATGGCTGTTGATTGGCGTGGGCGCGCTGGTCTCCTTCCTGCTGCTGGTGGTCCCAATGATCAGCATCTTCTGGGAAGCGCTGAATCAGGGGATTGTCGCTTCGCTCTCTAATTTGAAAGATGGCGACATGCTGCACGCCATCTGGCTGACGATCCTGGTGGCGTTGATCACCGTTCCGGTCAACCTGGTGTTCGGTACGCTGCTGGCATGGCTGGTGACGCGCTTTACCTTCCCTGGCCGCCAGCTGTTGCTGACCCTGTTTGATATTCCGTTTGCCGTGTCACCGGTAGTGGCCGGGCTGATGTATCTGCTGTTCTGGGGCATTAACGGTCCGGCTGGCGGTTGGCTCGATGCCCACAATATCCAGATTATGTTCTCCTGGCCGGGCATGGTGCTGGCCACTATCTTTGTGACCTGTCCGTTTGTGGTACGTGAGCTGGTGCCGGTGATGTTGAGCCAGGGCAGCAATGAAGATGAAGCCGCGGTGCTGTTAGGCGCCTCGGGCTGGCAGATGTTCCGCCGCGTGACGCTGCCGAACATTCGCTGGGCGCTGATGTACGGCGTGGTGTTAACCAACGCCCGAGCCATTGGCGAGTTTGGTGCGGTCTCGGTGGTATCGGGATCGATTCGCGGTGAGACCTATACCTTGCCGCTTCAGGTTGAATTACTGCATCAGGATTACAACACGGTTGGCGCCTTTACCGCGGCAGCGCTGTTGACCCTGATGGCCATTTTGACGCTGTTTCTGAAAAGCATCGTGCAGTGGCGATTAGAGCATCAGCAGAAGCGCCTACAGGAGGAAAATCATGAGCATTGAGATTAAACAAATTAATAAATCGTTCGGTCGCACCCCGGTGTTGAACGATATCTCACTGGATATTCCTACCGGTAAGATGGTGGCGCTGCTGGGGCCTTCAGGCTCGGGCAAAACTACGCTGCTGCGCATCATCGCTGGGCTGGAGCATCAGAACAGCGGACAGATTCATTTCCACGGTAAAGATGTCAGCCGCATTCACGCGCGCGATCGTCAGGTCGGCTTCGTGTTCCAGCACTATGCGCTGTTCCGCCACATGACGGTGTTCGACAACATCGCCTTTGGTTTGACCGTGCTGCCGCGCCGTGAGCGCCCGTCCGCCGCTGAAATTAAACAGCGTGTGACGCGACTGCTGGAGATGGTGCAGCTGGCGCATCTCGCCAATCGTTTCCCGGCGCAGCTGTCCGGTGGACAGAAGCAGCGTGTGGCTTTAGCGCGTGCGCTGGCGGTGGAACCGCAGATCTTGTTGCTGGATGAGCCTTTCGGCGCGCTGGACGCACAGGTGCGCAAAGAGCTGCGTCGCTGGCTGCGTCAGCTGCATGAAGAGCTGAAATTCACCAGCGTGTTCGTCACCCATGACCAGGAAGAGGCGATGGAAGTCGCTGACAGCGTGGTGGTGATGAGTCAGGGCAATATCGAACAGGTCGGGACGCCGGATGAAGTGTGGCAGGAACCAGCCACCCGCTTTGTGCTGGAGTTCCTCGGCGAAGTGAATCGCTTCGACGGAGAAGTACATGGCTCGCAATTCCATGTCGGTGCGCACCGCTGGCCGCTGGGCTATACGCCTGCACATCAGGGTGAAATAGAGCTGTTTCTGCGTCCGTGGGAAGTGGATATCTCACGTCAGAGCAGCCTCGAAACCCCGCTGCCGGTACAAGTACTGGAGATCAGCCCACGTGGCCACTTCTGGCAATTAGTGGTGCAGCCAAGCGGCTGGCAGGGTGATGTCTTCTCGGTGGTCTACGACGGCGATCACACCGCTCCGATTCGCGGCGAGCGCCTGTTTGTTGGCCTGCAGCAGGCACGACTGTACAACGGCACGACACCGCTGCGTCCGGTTGCCTTTGCCGAAAGCGCCTGATATTTTTGACACTCCTTCGGGCGGGACTTTCCCGCCCGATTTCTTTGCGTCTTTTTTGTCTGGAACCAAACCGTGACCACACTAGAAAATACTATCGGCAACACGCCGTTGATCAGGTTGCAGCGCCTGACGCCGAATAACGGCAGTGAAATCTGGTTAAAGCTGGAAGGCAATAATCCGGCCGGTTCGGTAAAAGATCGTGCGGCCTGGTCGATGATCCACCAGGCGGAACTGCGCGGTGATATCCAACCCGGCGATCAACTGATTGAAGCCACCAGTGGCAACACCGGTATTGCTCTGGCGATGATCGCAGCGATGAAAGGCTACAAACTGCGCTTGCTGATGCCCGATAACATGAGCCAGGAGCGACAGGATGCCATGCGTGCCTATGGCGCAGAACTGGTGCTGGTGACGCGTGAACAGGGCATGGAAGGCGCCCGCGATTTGGCGCAAGAGATGGCCGATCGTGGCGAGGGCAGGGTGTTAGATCAGTTTAACAATCCCGACAATCCTCTCGGCCACTATCTCACTACGGGTCCGGAAATCTGGCAGCAGACGCAGGGGCGCATGACGCATTTTGTCTCCAGTATGGGCACCACGGGCACCATCACCGGCGTCGGTCGCTATCTCAAAGAGTTTGCACCGGCGGTGAAAGTCATTGGTTTACAGCCGCAAGAGGGCAGCAGCATTCCCGGCATTCGACGCTGGCCCGAGGCTTATCTACCGGGGATTTTCCGTCCTGAGTTAGTGGATGAGGTCATCGATATGGCACAGCTGGAAGCCGAGGAAACCATGCGTGCGTTAGCGCAGCGTGAAGGGATTTTCTGCGGTGTGAGTTCAGGAGGCGCTGTCGCAGGTGCACTTCGCATCGCCGCGGCCCATCCCGGTAGCATCGTGGTGGCAATTGTTTGCGATCGCGGCGACCGCTATCTCTCCACCGGCGTGTTCCACTAACCTTCTTCCCCCCGCATTTTATCTGGCCTGAGCGTACTGATGTGGTGCGACCGGGCCATTTTTGTCTATAGTCTCCCTGATAATCGTCTGGTGTTGGCACTGTAAGGATCGAGTAAAATCGGCTGCGTTCATTGCCAACTCAGGCCAAAATAGCGGCAATTTTGTACGAGAGATAAAGATGAAAATTCTGCTTGTTGATGACGATGTAGAACTTGGCACCATGCTGAGCCAGTACCTGATTGCGGAAGGCTTTGAAACGCAATTGGTTTTAACCGGAACCGCCGGGGTTGAAGGTGCGCTGTCGGGCAACTATACCGCGATGATTCTCGACATTATGCTGCCGGATATGAGCGGTATTGATGTGCTGCGTCAGGTGCGCCAGAACAGCCGCTTACCGGTCATCATGCTGACGGCGAAAGGCGACAACATCGATCGCGTCATTGGCCTGGAAATGGGTGCGGACGATTATGTACCGAAGCCGTGCTATCCGCGTGAGCTGGTGGCGCGTCTGCGTGCCGTGCTGCGTCGTTTCGAAGATCAGGCACCGGTTCAGGACAAAAAAGAAGTGCTGCGCTGGGGCGAACTGAGCCTGAATCCGGCCGCACGCATCACTGAATGGCAGGGCAAAGCCTTTGACCTGACCGCCTCTGAATTCAACCTGCTGGATCTGCTGCTGCGTGCGCCAGACCGCGTAGTGTCGAAAGATGAATTGTCAGAGAAAGGGCTAGGCCGTCCGCGTGAAGCTTACGATCGCAGCGTGGATGTGCACATCAGCAATATCCGTCAGAAGCTGGCTGCGCTGACCGCCGACAGCATTAACATTGAAACTGTGCGCAGTATTGGTTATCGCATTCGATGAAACACAGCTACCGCGGCCGCATGTTCTGGAAGATCCTACTGGGCTTCTGGATCGTTTTTGTCATTATCAGCCAGCTGCTGTGGCTAGGTTTTACGCTTTCCGGTAATCGTCATGAGCCACCCGAAATTGTCGCTATACGCCGTATTGTGAATTTACAGATGGCGTCCGCGGTTTCTGTTCTTGAACGCGGCGGACCGAGTTCACTGGATGACATGATGGCCGATTGGGAACCCAACGACCGTCAGTTCTTCTCAGTCATCCAGCATGATAAACCCGCTGCTACGCCGGGCAATGCACCGCCTGAGACCTTCAGTGAACCTTTCCACGGCCCATTCCCCAATATTATTGTGCGTTGGGTGAAAGGGCAGGACGGCAAAGAGTACGAGCTGCGTTACGACGTCAAAGGGTTGCGTGAGGATAGCTCGATGGGCGGCGGCGGGCCGCGTCGTATCCTCAACATTCCAGAGCCGATGTTTACCTTTGCCGGTGCGCTGGGGCTGCTGTTTAGCCTGTTGCTGGCCTGGAACCTGACGCGCCCGATGCGTCAGCTGCGTGAAGGTTTTGCCCGCGTCTCCAGTGGCGATTTGTCAGTGCGACTCTATCCGGTGATGCGCCGACGCCATGATGAGCTTTCCAGCGTGGCACAGGATTTCGATGCCATGGTGGAGCGCCTGGACACGCTGGTGAAGGCGCGCGAGGAGCTACTGCACGACATCTCCCACGAACTTCGTTCACCGCTGGCGCGCCTGCAATTGGCGACCGGTCTGGCGCGGCAAACGCCGGAATCGGTCGAGTCCTCTCTCAACCGCATCGATGAAGAAGCGCGTCGCCTCGATAAGATGATTGGCGAATTGCTGACGCTGTCGCGTGCGGAACACGAAAGCATGCCGGGCGAGCAGTATTTCGACCTCACTGGTCTGCTGCATGCGGTGGTCACGGATGTGCGCTATGAAGCGCAGATCCCTGGCGTGAAAGTCGACTTTCAGGTCGATGAGAACGCGGATTACACCGTGCACGGCAATGCCGAACTGATTCGCCGCGGCGTGGAGAATGTGCTGCGTAATGCGCTGCGCTTCTCGCATAAAGGACAGCACATCAGCGTGCGGTTGCAGGCGGAAAACCAGTGGCTGGCGATTCGCGTGCGCGATCAGGGGCCGGGCGTGGACGAAGAGAAGCTCTCCAGCATCTTTGATCCCTTCGTACGCGTTAATTCGCCACTGATGGGCAAAGGATACGGCTTAGGGCTCTCTATCGTGCGCAAGGTGATTCTGGCGCATCACGGTGAGGTGCAGGCGGTCAATCGCCCTGAGGGTGGTCTGGAGTTGACTCTGAAGCTGCCGCGCTGGAAGCAAGACTGAAGGTTTTAAGGGTCCTGTAGTTCCAGTCAGCCACACAGTCAATAACCGCACCTATTGTGGAATGCTCGTTTGTTAAGCCTCGGGGGGATGACGCAGTCTGGTGTCGTTCAGGGGCTGGCGGTCCTCGCGCCGCTGCGCGGTACCTTCACTTCATTCGTCTGCCTGACGGAACGGCGGGGATGGCACATCGTGTAGTGGTCTAATCATTTAGGACACAGCCAGAGGTTTTTCTGCGTTTGCCTTTCTTTTTCAGCGTTGCGGATTGCCAGCCCCTGAACGGCACCAGCCTGCCCGGCAGCAGCAGAGGTGCTCTGGCCCGCACCCCGTCAGTCTCCCCCAAACAAAAAGCTGCCACTTTTAACAGTGACAGCTTTTGCAATTGAGGCTTTAACTGACAAGCATTACACCCATTGGGTGCCGTTTTTACTATCCAGACGCTGCTTACTTCTTGATGCGGATAACCGGGGTTTCACCCACAGTCACCTGACCGGAGAGTTTGATCAGGTCTTTGATTTCGTCCATGTTCGAAATCACAACCGGCGTCAGCGTAGATTTTGCTTTCTCTTCCAGCAGTGGCAGATCAAACTCGATCACCACGTCGCCTTTTTTCACTTTCTGGCCTTCTTCGGCGATACGCTTAAAGCCTTCACCTTTCAGTTCAACCGTATCGATACCGAAGTGGACGAACAGCTCGATGCCGTTGTCAGACTCGATTGAAAAGGCGTGGTTAGTCTCGAAAATCTTGCCGATAGTACCGTCAACCGGTGCAACCATCTTGTTGCCAGTCGGTTTAATGGCGATACCATCACCCACGATTTTCTCAGCAAATACCACATCAGGTACGTCTTCGATATTCACGATTTCGCCTGACAGAGGCGCAACGATATCAATAGTCCCTGACGCGCTCTCTGATTTTTCGCCAAAAAGTTTAGAAAACAAACCCATGATCTTCTCCTAAGCAGTAATTTGGGGCCAGCGTCTCGTGGATCAGCAGAGCGTTTTTTCTTTAATGAACTTGTTCACCAGGTTCATCAAATCTTCCGCTGTGGGTTGAGCCAGAGCCTGCTCCGCCAATGCCTTCGCATCTTCGAAATTAGTATTACGAATAATCTTCTTGATGCTCGGGATTGAAATGGCACTCATGCTGAATTCGTCCAGCCCCATTCCCAGTAACAGTAGTGTAGCACGTTCATCACCAGCCAGCTCACCACACATGCCGGTCCATTTCCCTTCGGCATGTGATGCGTCGATCACTTGCTTAATGAGGCCGAGTACCGATGGCGTCATTGGGTTATAGAGGTGTGAAATCAAATCATTACCACGATCGACCGCCAGAGTATACTGCGTCAGGTCATTTGTCCCAATACTAAAGAAGTCGACTTCTTTCGCCAGATGGCGCGCAATCACCGCTGAAGCTGGCGTTTCCACCATAATGCCCACTTCAATGGTCTCATCGAAGGCTTTGCCTTCTTCGCGCAGCTGGGTTTTCAGCAGCTCAAGCTCGGCCTTCAGTGCACGCACTTCTTCCACCGAAATGATCATCGGGAACATGATGCGCAATTTGCCGAAGGACGATGCACGCAAGATAGCGCGCAGCTGAGCATGCAGAATCTCTTTACGATCCATGGCGATACGAATCGCACGCCAGCCGAGGAACGGGTTGTCCTCTTTCGGCAGGTTCATGTACGGCAAATCTTTGTCGCCGCCGATGTCCATGGTACGCACGATGACTGCCTGAGAGCCCATGGCTTCAGCTACCGCTTTATACGCCTGGAATTGCTCTTCTTCGGTTGGCAGCGAGTCACGGTCCATAAACAGGAACTCGGTACGATACAGGCCCACGCCTTCCGCACCGTTGCGCTCTGCACCGGCGACATCACGCACGGTACCGATGTTGGCGCACACTTCAACCTGATGACCGTCCAGCGTGATAGCCGGCAGATCTTTCAGTTTCGCCAGTTCATGTTTTTCTGACAGGTACTGTGTCTGGATGGCTTTCAGCTCTTCCAGCACGTCTTCAGTCGGATTGACGTAAATCTTGTTGTTCACGCCATCAATAATCAGGTAATCACCGTTCTTAACGCTGGTGGTCACGTTACCGGTTCCCACAATGGCTGGGATTTCCAGAGAACGCGCCATGATGGACGTATGCGAAGTACGGCCACCGATATCGGTGATAAAGCCCAGCACCTTCTTCAGGTTCAGCTGTGCCGTTTCTGACGGCGTTAAGTCTTTCGCCACCAGGATAGATTCTTCAGCAATCGCACCCAGATCGACAATATGCAGACCAAGAATGTTTTGCAGCAGACGTTTACCGATGTCACGCACGTCAGCCGCACGCTCTTTCAGGTATTCATCGTCGAGTTCTTCCAGCGCTTTGGCCTGGCCATCAATGACAGAGTACGCCGCAGCGTCAGCCGTTGCGTGATCTTTCTTAATCAGGTCGATGATTTCCTGCTCAAGCTCTTCGTCTTCGAGCAGCATGATGTGACCTTCAAAGATCGCCGCTTTCTCTTCACCGAGGGTTTCACCGGCTTTGACGCGGATGGCTTCAAGCTGAATGGCTGCTTTGCCACGTCCATCAAGGAAGCGCTGAACTTCTTGTTCAACCTGATCGTCGGTAATTTTTTTACGGCTGATGACGATCTCATCTTCCTTCAGCAGAAGTGCTTTGCCGAAAGCGAAACCTGGTGATGCTAAAATGCCTGAAATCATAACCCTACCTTTTAATCACGATGGCTCATTGACCCAATGCGTTGCCACTGTCGCGGAACAGTACTCTAAGGAAGCAAGAACGCGGACAGGTTGTCCGCGATCAAGATATTTGCACTCAATGGGGCAAAGGAGTCGGTTTAGTTGCTTGCCTGAGCGGAATTACTCCAACTCAGCCATCAGTTTCACCAGGTGCTCAACCGCTTGCTGCTCATCTTCACCTTCAGCAGACAGCGTAACAACCGTACCCTGAGTCAGACCCAGAGTCTGCAGTTTGAACAGGCTTTTCGCGCTGGCAGATTTGCCATTAGAGGTCACAGTGATGTCTGACTGGAAAGCCTTAGCTTCTTTCACGAACTGAGCTGCAGGACGGGTATGAAGGCCGTTAGGTGCGGTAATGGTAACTTCTTGCTGGAACATTCTATTTCCCCAACTTTATCAGGTTTGGTGTTATGGATCTAAAGTCTAGCCTGGAGCCGTCACTTTAGCCTGTATAGGTGCGCTGGTGTGGCATTAAGCTGACCAAAAAATGCGCTTAGTAATGTGTGTCTTTCAGCAGCAGATCAAAAACTGTGCGAAAAGGTCACCTTGCTAAGTATGCCGTGATTCGCCGTTTCGCCAAATCAGTAATTCCATTCAGCTTGATCCACTTCAAAGCCAGATTAATTTCAGGCACCGAAATAATTGGGAGCTTAAATACCAGAGCCGCGTCATTGAAATCAATCTGTCTGGTGATAAAAGTGAGATCTGCGCCACAAAAAAGCACCCATTTGGGTGCTTTTTTCGTCGTTTTCAGACTTTGGAGGTTACTGCTGCAGCTCTTTTTCAGTGAACAGATCGGCAAACAGGGCGGTACTTAAATAGCGCTCGCCGGAGGAGGGCAGGATCACCACGATATTCTTGTTGGCGAAAGCTTCATCTTCCTGCAGCTTCAGCGCCGCAGCGACTGCCGCACCTGAAGAGATTCCGGCCAGAATGCCTTCTTCTTCCATCAGCTGACGTGCAGTGCTGATGGCTTCTTCGTTGGTGATCGCAACGACCCGATCAACCAGTTTCAGGTCAAGGTTGCCGGGAATGAAACCTGCACCGATGCCCTGAATCTTGTGTGGACCTGGTTTGATCTCTTCACCCGCGATAGCCTGGGCGATAACCGGAGAGTCAGTAGGTTCCACCGCCACGGTGATCAGATCTTTCTTGCCTTTGGTATTTTTGATGTAACGACTGACGCCAGTCAGCGTGCCACCGGTGCCTACACCCGCAATGAACACATCCACTTCACCGTCTGTGTCTTCCCAGATTTCCGGGCCGGTGGTTTTTTCGTGGATTTCCGGGTTAGCCGGATTGCTGAATTGCTGCAGCAGCACGAATTTGTCAGGATCGCTCGCCACAATCTCTTCCGCTTTGGCAATCGCGCCTTTCATGCCTTTTGGACCTTCAGTCAGCACCAGATTTGCACCCAGCGCTTTTAACAGCTTACGACGTTCAACTGACATGGTTTCTGGCATTGTCAGCGTCAACTTGTAGCCACGCGCTGCAGCCACGTAGGCCAGCGCGATACCGGTGTTACCACTGGTCGGTTCAACCAGCTCAACGCCCGGCTTAAGAATTCCGCGTTTTTCCGCGTCCCAAATCATATTGGCACCGATACGGCATTTGACGCTGAAGCTCGGGTTACGCGACTCGACCTTTGCCAGGATGCGTCCATTACCGATGCGGTTCAGTCGAACCAGCGGCGTATGACCAATTGTCAGAGAGTTGTCTTCATAGATCTTACTCATAGCTCGTCCTTAACTGTATGAAATATTGGGAACCCTCAGAGCATACCTGTTCTTCCCGCGTGCGGAAGGAAAGAAATCGCATATCTATATAGCGCACAACCATAAGCCTTACGCAAAAATGCATAAGGCTTTTTGAAGCATTAACGGCGTGCGTGTTGCAGGCGATAGCGATCGACCCACATCGCGGTAGCACCACATACTGCCACTGGCATGATGGCAAGGTTCAGAATCGGAATCATGGTGAACAGGCTGACCATCGCGCCAAATTGCATGTTCGCCGTTTTATGCTGGCGTAACGCATTGCGCATCTGATGAAAACTCACTTTATGGTTATCAAATGGATAGTCGCAATACTGTATTGAAAGCATCCAGGCACTAAACAGAAACCATAATACCGGCGCCACCGTTTGTCCAAATCCGGGGATAAAGTAAAGCAGCAGTAATCCCAGTGCGCGCGGCAAATAGTAGCCAAACTTCTGTAATTCACGCTTCATGATCCGTGGGATATCTTTAAACATCGCCATCCAACCGCTATCGGGCAGCGGGTTACCGGTGAGGCGGCCTTCCAGTTGCTCGGCCAGCAATCCACAAAAGGGTGCGGCAATCCAGTTCGCGATAGTGGAGAAAAAGTAGCTGAACACCAGCACAATCGAGATGACTGAGAGCGGCCACAGTAAATAACTGAGCCACTGCAACCAATCAGGGATGTGTGACATCAAGGCCGGAATCCACTGTCCGAGTCGTTGAAACAGCCAGACAAAGGCGCCTCCCAGCAGCAAAATGTTCACCAGCAGAGGAATAATGACGTAACGACGGATGCCGGGCAGACGCACCAGCCTCCAGCCTTCGGCAAAGTAATGAATACCATTTAATGATGAGGGCGATTTCTCAACGGGCATAGCGAGCCTTTCTCCTTTATGTGGCGGCGCGAACATCATAACCTGGCTTTTTGTCGGTGGCAGGCGCACTTTGCGCGAAAAATCAGCAAAAAAGCGTGGGGCAGCTATCTTATTTGTCAGAAAATACTGCACAGACTTGCACTTGTGTAGCTGGGCAAATACAGTTAGAGGATAAAGTTTGCCGTGGTGGCAAGGTATTGGAACAACAGAGAATACAATGATGCAGGATTTGCGTCTGATATTAATCGTTGTTGGCGCGATCGCCATAATAGCGTTGCTACTTCACGGACTGTGGACCAGCCGTAAAGAGCGCTCTTCTGTGTTTCGCGATCGCCCGCACAAACGTCTGAAACAGCGCGAAGAAGCGGATGAAGATCTGCTGAGCGAAGATGAAGATGATGGCGTCGGCGAGGTTCGTGTCCGTCGCGATCGTGACGCTCACGTCGAGCCAGAATTCGACGCACCTGTGACTAAGCCTGTCAGTGCGCCACGTGCGCCTGAACCTGCACGTCAGCCGTTCCCGCGTCATGAAACCCCATTAATGGGCGATCCGCTGCTGGATGATGAGCCAGAAGTGCGTCAGCCTGCGCCTGCGCCACAACCGCAGGTGGCAAGACCCGCGCCACAGCCAAAACCTCAGCCCCAGCCCGTTCAGGCCGATCCGTTATTGGATAATGAGCCACTGTCGTCGACTCAGCCCGCGCCTGAATTCCAGGCGGCTGAAGAGCCAGAATACGAAGAAGATGCGCCGGCTGCTCACGAAGAACCTCAACAGCCTGTAGCTTCTACTCAGAGAAAAAATGAAGCGGTACTGGTGCTGCATGTTGCCGCCCATGCCGGTGGCGAACTGAACGGCGAAGCACTGCTGCAGGGTATTCTGCAAGCGGGCTTCCAGTTTGGTGAGATGAACATCTTCCATCGTCACCTGAGCCCAGCGGGCAGCGGCCCGGTGCTGTTCAGTCTGGCGAATATGGTGAAGCCGGGTTCATTTAATCCTGACACCATGGGTGATTTCAGCACGCCGGGCATCTCCATCTTTATGATGGTGCCGTCTTACGGTGATGCGAACCAAAACTTTAAGCTGATGCTGCAATCTGCTCAGCGTATCGCGGATGATGTTGGCGGTGTGGTTCTGGATGATGAGCGTCGTATGATGACGCCGCAGAAACTGGAAACCTACAAAACGCGTATTCGCGAAGTTATCGGTTGATAACCGCTAGTTAAATCAAATATTAACGAAACAACCCCCGCATGTCGGGGGTTTTTTATCGGATAAGACACTATGAAATCGGTTCAGGAGCAGATCACCGCGCTGCGCACCTCGTTACGTCACCATGAGTACCTTTATCACGTGATGGATACGCCGGAAATTCCGGATGCAGAATATGACCGGCTGATGCAGCAACTGCGCGAACTGGAAGCGGCACACCCCGATCTCATTACACCCGATTCGCCGACACAGCGCGTGGGCGCGGCGCCGCTGGCCGCCTTCGAACAGGTGCGCCATGAAGTGCCGATGCTGTCACTCGACAACACCTTCGATGAAGCCGGTTTCCTTGCCTTCAATAAGCGCGTCCAGGATCGCCTGAAAAGCAGTGATGATTTGACGTATTGCTGCGAGCTTAAGCTGGATGGTCTGGCGGTCAGCCTGTTGTATGAAGATGGGCTGCTGGTGCGGGCGGCGACACGCGGCGATGGCACCACGGGCGAAAATATTACCGCCAACGTGCGCACCATCCATGCTATTCCACTGCGCCTGCACGGAGACAACATTCCTGCGCGTGTTGAAGTGCGCGGTGAGGTCTTTATGACCGAGGCGGGCTTCGAGAAGCTCAATGAGGATGCGCGCCGTACCGGCGCCAAAGTGTTCGCCAACCCGCGCAACGCCGCTGCGGGATCGCTGCGTCAGCTTGATCCGCGCATCACCGCCAAGCGCTCATTGACCTTCTTCTGTTACGGTTTCGGCCTGCTGGAGGGCGGTGATATGCCCGCCAGCCACTGGCAGCGCCTGCAGCAATTTAAAGCCTGGGGTTTGCCCGTCAGCGACCGTATTCGCCTGGCGCATACCGCGGAAGAGGTGCTGGAATTTTATCGTCAGGTTGAGCAGGATCGTCCGTCACTCGGATTTGATATTGATGGCGTGGTGATCAAGGTCGATTCGCAGGCACTGCAGGAGCAGTTGGGCTTCGTCGCCCGCGCCCCGCGCTGGGCTGTGGCCTTTAAATTCCCAGCGCAGGAGCAGATGACCTTCGTGCGCGATGTGGAATTTCAGGTAGGACGTACCGGTGCGATTACGCCTGTCGCCCGTCTGGAGCCGGTGCAGGTAGCCGGGGTGGTGGTGAGTAATGCCACACTGCACAACGCCGATGAAATCGCGCGTCTTGGCCTGCGTATTGGCGACAAAGTAGTGATTCGCCGTGCCGGTGATGTGATTCCGCAGGTGGTTAACGTGGTGGAATCCGAACGTCCGGATGATACCCGCGAAATTGTCTTCCCCAGCCATTGCCCGGTGTGTGGCTCTGACGTGGAGCGCGTGGAAGGCGAAGCCGTTACTCGCTGTACCGGTGGGCTGATTTGTGGTGCTCAGCGTAAAGAGGCGCTTAAGCATTTTGTTTCTCGCCGTGCGATGGATGTTGATGGCATGGGCGACAAAATTATCGATCAGCTGGTTGAAAAAGAGTATGTGCACACGCCGGCCGATCTGTTCCGTCTTACGGCGGGCAAGCTGACGGGACTGGATCGCATGGGGCCGAAATCGGCACAAAATGTGGTGGATGCACTCGAAAAAGCCAAACTCACCACGCTGCCTCGCTTCCTTTATGCGCTGGGGATTCGTGAAGTCGGTGAAGCCACTGCGGCCAATCTGGCCAATCATTTTGGCGATCTTGAGAAGGTAATGAATGCCGATCTCGATGCGCTGATTGAGGTACAGGACGTGGGCAAAATCGTGGCCGCGCATGTGCGTAATTTCATGGAAGAAGAGAGCAATCGTGAAGTGATCCGCGAACTCACCCAAGAAGTGGGCGTGCATTGGCCACAGCTGGAAGTGGTGAATGTTGAAGAGATCGACAGCCCATTTGCCGGCAAGACCGTGGTGCTGACTGGTTCGCTGTCGCAGATGAACCGTGATGATGCTAAAGAACGTTTAGTGGCGCTGGGCGCGAAAGTCAGTGGCAGCGTGTCGAAGAAGACGGATTTGTTGATTGCCGGTGAAGCGGCCGGTTCCAAACTGGCGAAAGCGCAAGAGCTTGGTATTCCGGTGATCGACGAAGCGGAAATGATTCGCCTGCTGGGAGCTTAGCGTGGATAAATTTCAGCTGGTAGAAATCGCCAATACCGCGATGCCGTTCGGCAAGTATAAAGGCCGCATGCTGATCGATGTACCTGAAGAGTATCTGCTGTGGTTTGCGCGTAAAAATGAGTTTCCCGCTGGAAGGTTGGGTGACCTTATGCAGCTGACCTTAGCGATCAAAATTGAAGGATTGCAGGAGTTGGTTAAGCCACTCAAACGCAGCGAATAATAAAATGGCCCGCAATTGCGGGCCATTTTACTTATGATTTCTGTACTTCGACTTGCTGCTGAGCCAGCCGCTTCTCATTGCCCGCTTTATAGCGCTGGGCGATGAACGAACAGACCATTAACTGCACCTGATGGAAGATCATCAGTGGTAGCACGATAATCCCCACGGAACTGGCCGGGAACAGGATATTGGCCATCGGCACGCCATTGGCGAGACTCTTTTTCGAACCACAGAACAGCACCACGATTTCATCGGCACGGCTGAAGCCGAACAGACGCGAGGCACCCAGGTTAATCGCCAGCGCGACAAACAGAATCAGCACGCTACCCGCCAGAATCCACAGCAGAGTATCCACACCCACACGATGCCAGATACCGTTGACCACCGCTTCACTGAAGGCGGAGTAGACCACTAACAGAATCGAGGTCTGGTCGGTTTTACCAATCAGGCTACGATGTTTTTCCACCCAGCCGCCAATCCAGCGACGTGACATATGGCCAATCACAAACGGCACCAGCAGTTGCAGCATGATTTTGCCAATCTGCTCCAGGCCATTGCTCGGCGCATCGCTGTGAACGTTCATCACCTGATTTACCAGCAGCGGCGAGATGAATACGCCTAGCAGGCTAGAGGCAGATGCGGCACAGACGGCCGCCGCAACATTGCCGCCCGCCATGGAGGTGAAAGCGATGGCAGACTGCACGGTGGCAGGCAGAATACAGAGATAAATGCAGCCGGTATAAATCTCCTGACCGACGTTCACCGGATGCCACCACACCAGCAGTAAACCGAGAATCGGGAACACCACGAACGTGCTGCACATGATCCACAGATGCAAACGCCAGTGGCTACTACCGGCAATGATTTTCTCACGTGACAGCTTGGCGCCGTGCATAAAGAACAGCAGGGCAATGGCGGCGGTGGTCAGGTATTCAAAGAAATCGACAAACCCGCCTTTGGCCGGGATGAAGCTGGCCAGCAGCACAGTGATGATGAGTTTGACCATCATCGGGTCGAGTCGTAAAAAGCCCATTGTTACAATCCGGTTAAAAATAAAAATGATGGTGCTGATTGTGCGCCAGCTGGGTTTAGAAATAAAATTGATTTATTGCATCAATCTATGAGCAAATTCGATGAATTATACCTTACGTCAGTTACGCACTTTTGTGGCCGTGGCGCAGCAAGGCAGTTTTAGCCAGGCAGGGCAGGCGATTGGTCTGAGTCAGTCGGCGGTCAGCCACAGTATTAAAGAGCTGGAAGCGGAAATAGGGGTGCGTTTACTGGACCGCACCACGCGTGAAGTGATGCTGACGGAGGCGGGGCACCAGTTGGCATCGCGCCTGGAGCGTTTGCTGGAGGAGTTAAATACCACGCTACTGGATGTCCGAAGCTACGGCGAACAGCGTAGTGGCACCGTGCGAGTTGCCGCCAGTCAGACGCCTTCGGCGAACCTGATGCCGCAGTGTCTGGCCAGCAGCCAGCAACGTTATCCGGATATCCGCGTCATTCTGCACGATCGCGCTCAGCAGTCAGTGCTGCAAAGCGTGCGTAATGCGGAAGTGGATTTTGGCATTGTCATTGGGCCGCTAGGGGATGCCGATCTGGATTACGAAGCGATTTTGCAGGAGCCGTTTCTGCTGTTATGTCATGCGGATGATGAACTGGCCCAGGTCGAGCAAGCGGAATGGACGATGCTGGCGGGGCGCAACCTGGTTTTGCAGGATTATGCCTCAGGAAGTCGACTGCTGGTGGATGCGGCGCTACAGCAGTTATCGATTCAGGTACAGGTGGTACAGGAAATTGGTCATCCCGCCACGCTGTTTCCGATGGTGGAAGCGGGCATTGGCATCAGCATTTTACCTGCGCTGGCGCTACCGTTGCCTGCAGGGCGTAAACTGACGGTTCGGCGACTCTATCCGGAAATTCATCGCAATCTGATGCTGATTAAACGCAAAAATCGCTCTTTGACACCCGCCGCGGAAGCCATCTGGCAGGAAGTGCGCCAACAGGCAAGCCTGCTGGCGCAACAACGAGCACTCAAACCGGCGTTTTAGACGTAAACGTTAATTTGATTAGACTCGGTCGGACGGTTAATGCCATCGGCTTTCTGGGCGCTGGTTGCACTTTCCGTGGTGGGCTGCTGTGCTTCCTGTTTCTGTTGCGCTTTTTCTGCCGCCTGCTGCTCGATTTGTGCAATCTGCGCTTCAATCATTTGAATCTGCGATTGCAGCATCTGTTCCTGTTCAGATTTTTGTTCATCTGTCAGGGAATCATCGCTGGATAAATCTTTAATTTCTTTGGTGATGCTTTGAATTTGTTTATTCAGGCTGGCGACTTCAGACGTCGAACCGCCACCGCTGCTTGCGGTACTGACACTGCTAACACTTGAGATAGTAGACATGGTTTTCTCCTTGCAATAGACCATTATCGTTATCGGCAAGGGGATAAAGCGGCTTGAGCGCGTAAAGCGTTAAGTGATCGCAAAGGTTTTGTCAGGATGGGGCGAATCGCAGACAGCAAAAAGGCGCCTTTAGGGCGCCTTTTTACATTGGTGGGTCGTGCAGGATTCGAACCTGCGACCAATTGATTAAAAGTCAACTGCTCTACCAACTGAGCTAACGACCCGAAGTGGTGGGCGATGACGGGCTCGAACCGCCGACCCCCTCCGTGTAAAGGAGATGCTCTACCAACTGAGCTAATCGCCCACTTCGGAACTGCTTAACAAGAGTGTCATCTGACTAAGATATGGTGGGCGATGACGGGCTCGAACCGCCGACCCCCTCCGTGTAAAGGAGATGCTCTACCAACTGAGCTAATCGCCCATATCTTACTCTTCAAACTCTTGCACACTGCGAGCCACTTTTAGAGTGGTGGGTGATGACGGGCTCGAACCGCCGACCCCCTCCGTGTAAAGGAGATGCTCTACCAACTGAGCTAATCACCCCCGCTGTGTGGAGTCGCATTATAGGGATCCAGCGAAGTGAGTCAACGCTTTTTAAAACATAAATGTGCGTTCGCTTTAAATTTAGGCAGCATGCCGCGCTTTTAGCCAATGTGCTGGTTTTATTAGCAGAAAAACGCACTTCAATCTGTGATGCCGCCGCGAGAGTCATTGAGGAAAGCGTCCCACCTGCTAGAATATGCGCACTGTTTTTTCGCGTTAACCCGTTTTTTTGTCATCCAGATAAAGAAACCTGCGCATCTAAGGCAATGCTGAATGAAAATCAAAACTCGCTTCGCACCCAGCCCTACTGGCTACCTGCATGTGGGCGGTGCCCGTACTGCTCTTTATTCCTGGCTTTATGCTCGCCATAACAAGGGCGAATTCGTTCTGCGTATCGAAGATACCGATCTGGAACGCTCAACGCCGGAAGCCATTGAAGCCATCATGGATGGGATGAACTGGCTCAACCTGCAGTGGGATGAAGGTCCTTACTATCAGACCAAGCGCTTTGACCGTTACAACGCGGTGATTGATGAAATGGTTGAAGCAGGCTCGGCTTATAAATGTTACTGCTCTAAAGAGCGTTTAGAAGCGTTGCGTGAAGATCAGATGGCGAAAGGCGAGAAGCCACGTTATGACGGTCGTTGCCGTGACAGCCATGAACATCATGCGGCGGATGAGCCTTGCGTGGTGCGTTTCCGTAACCCACAAGAGGGTTCGGTGATTTTCGATGACCAGATCCGTGGCCCGATTGAGTTCAGCAACCAGGAGTTGGATGATCTGATCATCCGCCGTACCGACGGTTCACCGACCTACAACTTCTGTGTGGTGGTGGATGACTGGGATATGGGTATCACTCACGTGATCCGTGGTGAAGACCATATCAACAATACGCCACGCCAGATCAACATCCTTAAAGCGATTGGTGCAGAAGTGCCAACTTACGCGCACGTCTCCATGATCCTGGGTGATGACAGTAAGAAGCTGTCGAAACGTCATGGCGCGGTGGGTGTGATGCAGTACCGTGATGACGGCTATTTGCCGGAAGCGCTGCTCAACTATCTGGTGCGTTTGGGCTGGTCACATGGCGATCAGGAAATTTTCAGTGTGGCAGAGATGGCCGAGCTGTTTACTCTGGATGCCGTGAGCAAGTCTGCCAGTGCGTTTAACACCGAGAAACTGCAGTGGCTGAACCATCACTACATTAATACGCTGCCGCCGGAATACGTGGCAACGCAGTTGCAGTGGCACATTGAGCAACAGAATATTGATACCCGCACCGGCCCGGAACTGGCGAAGCTGGTAACGCTGCTGGGCGAGCGTTGCAAAACGCTGGTCGAGATTGCGGCTTCTTGTCGTTACTTCTATGAAGAATTTGAAGCCTTTGATGCTGATGCGGCCAAAAAACATCTGCGTCCTGTTGCACGCCAGCCATTAGAAGTAGTGCGTGACAAGCTGGCAGCGCTGAGCGACAGCGAGTGGAATGCGGAGAATGTGCACAACGCGATTCAGGGTGCTGCTGATGCGCTCGAGTTGGGCATGGGCAAAGTGGGCATGCCACTGCGCGTAGCGGTGACTGGTGCAGGTCAGTCTCCGGCACTGGATGTGACGGTTGAAGCGATTGGTCGCAGCCGCAGCGTTGCCCGTATCGAAAAAGCGCTGGCCTTCATTGCTGAGCGTGAAGCCCAGGCTTAATTGAGCCAGCGGCAGCCTGTAGCGTTGCCGCTTCACTTATCGTGGGTATTAAAAAAGCCGGGTGCATGATGCGCCCGGCTTTTTTTAATCTTCTTTAATTCCTAGCCGTTCCAGCACGCCACTTATCCCCTCGCGCAGTAACAACGCAGCCAGTTGATCTTGCTCAGCGGTTGTCATTTGCTGGACAGAATTTATTAATAACGCAGGTAACGTATTTTGCTGGGCACCGTAATTGGCCGCCGGCTCTGTCGCGTGGCGGGTGGACTGAACAAAGCTTTTTACACGCTCATCAATATGAATCAATCGCGCTTTACCACCCTGTACGCCGGGCTTGGGCGTGGTTGTCCAGTTTTCGCGTTTGATCCACTTATTCACCGTTTGCCGACTGTAGCCCGTTTCCAGCGCGAGCTCCTCGGGGGTGAGCCATTCCTTTTTCACGATGCTGTCCCTGTTAAATACATTAGCTGTACATATTACAACAAAACGTAACGGGGAAAAGTAATCAGGCAGGAAAATGCCTCTTGTCTGATGACAAAAGGCATAAATCGGATATTAAGCTTCGCTGGTTTCAGCCTGGGCAGGACGGAAAGCAAGGAAATAGGTGAGACCAACAAATATTGCACCACCCACGCCGTTGCCGAGGAACACGGCAATCACGTTTGGCGCAAATTCAGCCCAGCTCATTTGTCCGGCAAAAATCGCGGCAGGCACAATAAACATATTGGCCACCACGTGCTGGAAGCCAATCGCGACGAAGGCCATCACCGGGAACCACATGCCGAAGATTTTGCCGACCATGTCTTTACTGGCGAAAGCTAACCACACCGCCAGACACACCAGCCAGTTGCAACCAATGCCGGAAATGAAGGCGTGCAGGAAATCCGCATTCACTTTCGCGTGTGCAATCGCCACGGTCTTTTTCAGATAATCGCCTTCGGTCATGCCCAACATGTGGCCAAAGAACCAGGCGACTGCGATGCTGCCGATAAAGTTAGCAATCGTGACCCAGAACCAGTTGCGCAGCACGCTAAAGCCGCTGATACGGCGGGCGAACCAGGCAATCGGTAAGGTCATCATGTTGCCGGTCAACAGTTCGCCGCCGGCCAGTACGGTCAGAATCAGGCCAACCGGGAACACCGCCGCGCCGAGGAAGCCGCCAAAGGAGCCCCATTCAGCAGGCAGTTGGTTGATAACATGCAGATCCAACAGAAAACCGGTGGCAATAAAGGCACCGGCCATAAAACCAAGAATCATCAAGGTGGAAACAGGCAAACGGCTTTTAGCCACGCCCGCTTGAATCGCCAGTTGGGCGATCTCTTTCGGTGTATGCAGCGACATAATTCACTTTTCTATTATTGAACAAGGGGAAAATGCTGGCCGATCAAAGAGCGATATACCCTGGAAGGTTGACCGGTTAATTAGCGCGCTAAGTTTTACACTTACCCATACCGAATACAAGATTATTCCTAACAACTTTAACCGTGATGTAACGTGCTGGCGTGATGGGAAAGGCATAAAAAAGGCGGTGTTCAGTTCAAAAAAAAGCCTCAGTGGCAGCGGTTTGCCGCCTTTTTCAGCGATTGAACACAGAACGAGAATTTGGCGTTGACACTCAGGGAGCGGTTTCATATGATGCCGTCCGTCGAGTTAAATCGGCTGTTTTTCGGTGCTGGGGGTATAGCTCAGCTGGGAGAGCGCTTGCATGGCATGCAAGAGGTCAGCGGTTCGATCCCGCTTATCTCCACCAAATCGTTTCTAACGATGCACTGAAAAAGATTTCCAGATGTGGGGGTATAGCTCAGCTGGGAGAGCGCTTGCATGGCATGCAAGAGGTCAGCGGTTCGATCCCGCTTATCTCCACCAAATCTCTGTTCGTCCTGAACAACTACACAATTCCAACACTTATCCATATTGAGATATTCAGCATTGCGTGGCTTATTGCGTGATAAATGGCACCGCTACGGCTTTGTGCGTTTTGAGACTATCTCATCCCAACCACACAATCCTGTAGCGGCGCAATTAATTGCGCAAACGATTAAGCCATTGCGGTTTGCGCTTGAGCAGGCAGCACGCGGAAGCCGTGCGTGACATCACGCCCCAACTGCGCCACCAGACCGTATTCCCAATCCAGATAGGCCTGCATCACGGCAGGTTCGATATCGGTACCTTCATACGGACGGCGATAGCGATCAATCGCCGGTGACAGCAACTGCTGGTCGCCTTGCTCGGTAGGCAGCTGCGCGGCGCGCCAGGCCGCGTTGCCGCCTTCCAGCACGAACACCGGCTTGCCGGTGAGTTCCGCCACCTGTTCAACCGCATATCCGGCCAGCAGGCTGCTGCCGCAGGTCAGCACATAACGTCGTGCCGCTGGCAGTATGGCTTTGCCTTCTTTTTGCAGTGTTGAACGTAGCAGCCAGCCCGCACCCGGAATATGACTGTTAAGGTGATTGGCGCGCGTGGTGAAGTCCAGTACCTGGGTCTGACCTTCTTCCAGCCACTCCGCCAGTTGCTGCGGAGAAATAAACTCGGGCTGCGCAACAGCAGGAACCTGCGCTTTCCAGGCGCCGGTGGCGCTGAAATCACTGGCCTGCAGCTCTTCCAGCACCGAGACCTGCCAGCCGAGCTGCGCCAGCCAGGAGGCGGTCATATTAGCGCGTACGCCGTCGTCATCAATCAATACAATGCGCGCACCGCGCACGCTGGCGTAATGATCGGTTTCCTGCACCAGCTGTCCGCCGGGAACATGTCGACTGCCGGGCAGATGACCTGCCGCATACTCATCGGCATCGCGCACATCAAACAAGTAAGTGGTGCGCGGTTCCTGCTGCCAGCGCTTAAGCGTTGCCAGTGGAATACGCTCTACGCCTGCGCGATCGGCAATGCCTCGCGCATTACTTGCCGCCTGTCGCTGCGCGGTTTCACTGGCTTCACCGTAGCGGCGTGATTGACCTTTATCCAGATCGTGCCCTGCCAGCGTCCAGCCAATTGTGCCATTGCGCAGTGCAAACACCGGATTGCGAATGCCCGCATTCACCAGCGACTGAGTACCGATGATACTGCGCGTGCGACCCGCGCAGTTCACAATCACCGTGGTTTCCGGTGATGGCGCGAGATCACGCACGCGCAACACCAGCTCACCGCCCGGCACGCTGGTGGCGCCTGGAATGCTCATGGTCTGGTACTCATCAAAGCGGCGGGCATCCAGCACCACCACGTTGGCGTCGCTGTTGATCAAGCTGTGCACTTCATCGGCTGACAGGGAAGGGGTGTGATTGTGATGCTCAACCAGTTCGCCAAAGGCTTTACTCGGTGAATTCACATCAATAAACAGCTCACCGCCTGCTGCCTGCCAACCAGCTAAATCCTCTTTTAACAGCGCCACATTGCTGTAACCCAGCGCGGCAATGCGCTCTGCTGCCGTCTGCGCCAGGCCCTCGCCGTTATCATATAAAGTGATGGCTGTAGTGGATTGTGGAATGCGATCCAACAGCTCTAGCTCCAGTTTGGAGAACGGAATGTTCACCGCAAATAGCGGATGCCCGGTGGCAAACAGCGCTTCGTCGCGCACATCAATAATTGCCACTTCCTGCTGCTGACGCAGAGCCTCAAGAATGTCCGCCGCCTGACGGAAAGGGAAAACGAGTTTACTCATGTGATAGATCCCAAATGTTCGGTAAGTAACGGTTGCTGTAACCGGAGATGAACTGTTTTTCACTGCCGTCTTCGCGATACACCGCGCGTTTTACCGCGCCAATGTTGGCGCCATAAACGTGAATGCTGATCGAGACGCGATCGTCATAGGCATTGCTCACGCGATGGATATCGCCCACGGTGGGAGAGACGGCTTCGACGCTGCCGGGATCGAGCCGTACTGGCGCACCTTCCGGTTGCAGGCCGTTCGGCCCCGGTTGCCAGGATTGCGAAATCTCTGCTCCACGCAGCATGCCAATCAATCCCCATATGCGATGATCGTGAATCGGCGTTTGCTGGCCCGGCCCCCACACGAAGCTCACCACGGAGAAACGCTGTCGGGCATCGGCGTAAAGCAGATATTGTTGATAGTGATCGGGATGCGGTTGGGTGTAAGCTTCGTCCAGCCAGTCGTCATGTCGGATCAGTTCGCCCAGCCAGGCGCTGCCCTGTTGCAAAACAGTGGCTTCATCGGGGTTCTGATCGAGTAACGTAGCCAGATTACCGACAAATTCGCGTAAACGATGATGCTGATATGCACTCATGATTTATCTCCCGGCGCGCTTTTAGCGACCTGATTGGCCTGAGCAGACAAACTAAAATCAAAGGCTTTGCTGACATCAATCGCCTTCGGCAATACCTGATAGCGATGGAAGAAGTCGGCAGATTTTTGCAGCGTGGGGATCAGGCTGGCATCAAACACCAATGGACGAATACGTGCATCGGCAATCCAGCTGCGGGTGATGTTAGTGGGCATGTTCAGTGACTTACCCAGCACGCTGGCAAACTCCTGCGGATGTTGCTGCGCCCAGATTTGTGCTTTAGCCAGACGCGCCAGCAGATCGGCAATCGCTTTACGTTTACCTGCATCATTGATCGCTTCATCACGCGCCAGCGCATAGGAATAGCCCGACATAATACCTTTGCCGCCGCCGTCAGCGACGCGCACTGTGCCGTCCACAGCGGTGGAGGTGGCGATATAAGGTTCCCATGGCGCCCATGCGGATACGGCACCGGAGGTCAATGCAGCACGGCCATCGACAGGGCCGAGGAAACGCAGCGTGACATCGTCTGGTTTTAATCCAGCACGCTCCAGCAACCCAAGCAGCAGATAGTGGCCCCAGCCGCCGCGATTCACCGCGATTTGCTTGCCTTTCAAATCCTGCAAACGGTGAATTCCGGCATCGGGACGCGTCAGTAGCGCGATACTGTCAGGATTGTTCTGCCATGCGCCCACGGCTTTCACCGGCGCGCCAGCCGCGAACACAAACAGAAACGGCAGATCGCCCGTGAAGCCGACATCCAGTGCGCCGGCATTCAACGCTTCCTGCACAGGTGCACCCGAATCAAATGCCGTCAGTTTCAAATCGTAGGGAAGATTATTGAGTTCGCCCGACGCTTTTAATGCGGCAAAGCGATCCCCTTTTACATCGCCCAGACGCAACGTGACTTTATCAGCAGCGAACAGCGGATTGAGCGTGGAGAGCGCCAGCGCAACACCGGTAAACAGTGCAGCCAGGCGCATCAGGCGCTCCTTTTGTCAGCGGCATTCAGCGCAGCCACTTTTTCACGCGTCAGCGGAATCAGTTCCTCGCCGTATTCCACCGCATCATTCAGCGGATCGAAGCCGCGAATCAGCACGCTGTGAATGCCAAGGCGATAGTAATCCAGCAGCGCGTCGGAAACCTGATCGGCGGTGCCAACCAGCGCCGTGGAGTTGTAACCGCCTTGCACCAGTTTCGCCACGCCGGTCCACAGCACTTTGTCCAGACGATCGCCTTCATTGGCGGCGGCCAGCAGGCGCTGAGCGCCGACGCTTTGTGGTTTAGGTTTGCCAAAGGCGAAGCCGGTTTCGCGCAGCTGTTTCTCGGCCAGTCCGCGGATATGCTCGGCGCGCTCCCAGGCTTCTTTCTCGGTTTTACCGATGATGGGACGGAACGAGATATTGAAGTCGATTTCACGTCCCTGCTGCGCCGCCGCCGCTCGCACGCTGCGCACCGTCTCTTCTGCGCCTTTCAATGGCTCACCCCACAGGGCAAACACATCGGCGTGACGTGCTGCGACATCAATCGCTTCCTGTGACGATCCGCCAAAGTACACCGGCAGTTTTTTCTGCACGGGCTTGATGGCAGAAAACGCCTGCTCAGCCTGGTAAAAGTGTCCCTTATGATCATAAGGCTGGCTCGACTCCAGACTCTGCTTCAGCACAGCAAGAAACTCATCGCTGCGAGCATAGCGTTCGGCTTTATTCAGGAAGTCACCATCACGACGCTGTTCGACATCACTACCGCCGCTGATGATATGTACCGCCAGACGACCATCGGTCAGTTGATCCAACGTTGCCAGCTTACGTGCGGCCAGTGTCGGTGCGACAAAACCCGGACGGTGTGCCAGCAGGAATTTCAGTGTTGAGGTGTGTGCCGCGGCATGTGCGGTGACCAGAAAACCGTCGGGTTGATCGGACCAATAACCCACCAGAATGCGGTCGAATCCGGCTTCTTCATGGGCGCGGGCAAATCGCGCGATGTAGTCTTTATCGAATAGCGGCCCGCTAGCGGGAATGATCTCTGAAGCCAGACGGTGGCCAATCATGCCAAGAAATTGAATGCTCATACGATTCTCCAGATGTGACGTTATGGAGAAAAGCTACGGGCGCAGGTATCCGCGAAGGAAATTCAATATTGTGCAAAGGTTTTGCGTTTAGCGGGGAAGTGGCGATTGGCGGGGATAAGCAGGAATCAAAGCGAGATAGAACAGAAAAATATAATTAAGAAGAGAAGGGCGAGCCGCAGCTCGCCCTCATCATCAGAAGGCCAGAACCAGACCGGCGATAGCGGCAGAGAGCACGCTCACCAGGGTTGAACCGTACAGCAGTTTCAGGCCGAAGCGAGAAACCACGTTACCCTGTTCTTCGTTCAAACCTTTAATCGCACCCGCCACAATCCCAATAGAAGAGAAGTTAGCGAACGAGACGAGGAACACAGACAGGATACCTTCCGCATGTGGAGAGAGCTGACCGGCAATTTTCTGCAGATCCATCATCGCCACAAATTCGTTAGACACCAGTTTGGTTGCCATGATGCTGCCCACCTGCAGTGCTTCGCTGGACGGCACGCCCATCACCCACGCAAACGGGTAGAACACATAACCCAGCACACCCTGGAAGCTGATGCCGAAGATCAGGTCAAACAGTGCGTTCAATCCAGAAATCAGTGCGATAAAACCAATCAGCATCGCAGCAACGATGATCGCCACTTTGAAACCAGCAAGGATATATTCGCCCAACATTTCGAAGAAGCTCTGACCTTTATGCAAATCCTGCAACTGCAGATCTTCTTCGTTGTCGACACGGTACGGGTTGATCAGTGACAACACGATAAAGGTACTGAACATGTTCAGCACCAGTGCAGCAACCACATACTTCGGTTGCAGCATAGTCATGTAGGCGCCCACGATGGACATGGAAACCGTCGACATCGCCGTTGCAGCCATGGTGTACATGCGACGCTGCGACATTTTGCCGAGGATATCTTTATACGCGATAAAGTTTTCTGACTGTCCCAAAATCAGAGAGCTTACGGCGTTAAAGGATTCCAGTTTGCCCATACCGTTCACTTTTGACAGCACGGTACCGATGCCGCGGATAACCCATGGCAGGATACGGAAATGCTGCAAAATACCGATCAGCGCGGAGATGAACACGATCGGGCACAGAACATTAAGGAAGAAGAACGCCAGGCCTTTGTCGTTCATGTTGCCAAACACGAAGTTAGTCCCTTCAGCGGCATACTTGAGCAGATGGTCAAACACCCCCGCAAACCCTTTGACGAAGCCGAGGCCCGCTTCTGAGTTGAGGAAGAACCATGCCAGCAGAACTTCAATCACCAGAAGCTGGACGATATAGCGAATACGAATGCTTTTACGATCGTGACTGACCAGTAAGGCCAGTGCGGCTACCACCACTAATGCCAAAAGAAAGTGCAAAATATGGGACATGTCGGCTCCAAATTTGAGGAGGGTTGTATTTTGTTGCGTATTCTATGTAACGCGTTACTTAAAAACGAGATCAAAACCACATTATAAGTATTCGGTATCGACAAATTTCTAAGAATAGTCTCACCGCTCACAACCTCTTCACAAACCCTTCACAAGAAATATCCACAAAAACATTGTCTATAAAATAACCCGAGAGTAGAGTGATTCCTGTTGCAAACATTTTGGCAAGAACTGGCTTTACCGCAAGGTATAGCAATGGCTATACTTCATAGCACCATCTATTATTACGATAACTATAATCAATTTTCACTTGCCTTGAGCGCCCGTTAGTCTGCAAGGGTCAACAAGCGTTAGGACAGGGTCCACACTATGTCAGAAAGTCGCACCGCTGAGCGCGCCGCTCGCGGAGCCAGAAAAATCAAGCTCGCGCTGCTTGGCCCTGCCTTCATCGCGGCGATTGGTTATATCGATCCCGGTAACTTCGCCACCAACATTCAGGCCGGTGCGGCCTACGGCTATAAACTGCTGTGGGTGGTAGTCTGGGCCAACATCATGGCAATGATGATTCAGCTGATGTCGGCCAAACTCGGCATTGCCACTGGCAAAAATCTTGCCGAACATATTCGCGATCGTTTTCCGCGCCCGGCGGTGTGGTTCTATTGGGTGCAGGCGGAAATCATCGCCATGGCCACAGACCTCGCTGAATTTATCGGTGCGGCACTCGGCTTTAAATTATTGCTGGGGATTTCGCTACTGCAAGGTGCGGTGCTTACCGGTGTGGCGACCTACCTGATTTTGATGTTGCAAAGCCGGGGGCAGAAGCCGCTGGAGCTGGTGATTGGCGGCCTGCTGCTGTTCGTCGCGGCCGCTTATATTGTTGAGCTGTTTTTCTCTCAGCCAAAGGTCAGTGAACTGGTCACCGGCATGGCGCTGCCTTCGCTGCCCACCTCTGACGCCGTTTTCCTCGCCGCCGGTGTGCTGGGTGCCACCATCATGCCACATGTGATTTATCTGCATTCGGCGCTAACACAGCACGGCAACATTGGCAGCAAAGCGGATCGCTACTCATCGACCAAACTGGATGTGGCGATTGCCATGACCATCGCGGGCTTCGTCAATCTGGCGATGATGGCCACCGCCGCGGCCGCTTTCCACTTTAGCGGCCACACCAGTATTGTGGACCTCGACCAGGCCTATCTGACGCTGCAACCGCTGCTTGGCCATGCCGCTGCTATCGTGTTTGGTTTGAGCCTTGTCGCGGCGGGCTTGTCATCTACCGTGGTGGGTACGCTGGCAGGGCAGGTGGTGATGCAGGGCTTTATTCGCTTCCACATTCCGCTTTGGCTGCGTCGCACCATCACCATGTTGCCTTCCTTTATCGTGATCTGGGCGGGATGGGATCCAACGCGCATTCTGGTGATGAGCCAGGTGCTGCTGAGCTTCGGTATCGCGCTGGCGCTGATTCCGCTGCTGGCTTTCACCGGCAATCGCGAGTTGATGGGCGATGAGATGGTCAATTCTCGCCTGATGCAAAATGCCGGACGCTTAATTGTGGTGCTGGTAGTGGCGTTAAATCTTTATCTGCTGGTGGGCGAAGCGCTCGGCTGGTAACGCATCGAGAAAACAAAAAATCCCGGCTCAGCAGCCGGGATTTTTTTATCAATGATGATGGTGGTCGTGATGGTCACGGCGATCATCATGGCGATGATCGTGACGCCAATGTTCACGGCGCTCCCGCTCATGCCAGCGGCGTTCACGCTCACGTTCGTAAGCCTGATGACGACGCCACTCTTCGTGACGCCACCAGCGGTGATCGTTATAGCGATAACGGTCGTTCCACCAGCGTGGCTCACGCCAATGTCCGCCATCCCAATAGTAACCACGACGATCGCGATCGCCGAGATGCAGCGTGACACCCGGTGCTAATGTCAGCGTGGCGCTGTTGGCTTCTGCTGTGTGCATCGCCAGGGGTGAAAGTGTTGCCAGCAAGGCGGCAAACAAAATTGCACGTTTCATAACTTCTCCTTTTCAGTGGCTTATCACTGCCACCGTTGCGCTAGTGTGCCACATCGGTCCAGTGTTGCCTTGAGAGTGAGTCTGAAAAGGTTGCGGGAAATCTGAATTGAGAATTTTCTGCTGCGGAAAACACCCGGCCTGAGCCGGGTGAGTAAGCGTTTACACGAGAATGTTATGAATCGCTTCGATCTCTTCAGTTGTCAGCACGGGCTGGCTTAACATCTCCACCGCATCATCAATTTGCGCGGTTTTACTGGCACCAATTAGCACCGAAGTGACACGCGCATCGCGCAGCACCCAGCTCAGCGCCATTTGCGCCAGCTTCTGCCCACGCTGTTGCGCGATGGCCTGCAGCTTACGCACCTTCTCCATTTTCTCTTGCGTCAGCTGGCTCTCACTAAGGAATTTACTGCCGCTGGCGGCACGCGAGTCCTCAGGAATGCCTTGCAGATAGCGGTCGGTCAGCACGCCGCCCGCCAGCGGGGAGAAGGCGATACAGCCGACGCCGTTATCACCCAGCACATCCAGTAAACCCTGCTCTTCCGGTGCACGTTCGAACATGGAGTATTTCGGCTGATGAATCAGGCAAGGCGTGCCGAGATCGCGCAGAATGGCAATCGCTTCGGCTGCTTTATCCGCCGGGTAGTTGGAAATCGCCGCGTACAGCGCTTTACCCTGGCGCACCACCTGATCCAGCGCGCGCATGGTTTCTTCCAGCGGCGTTTCCGGATCGGGACGGTGATGATAGAAGATATCGACATACTCCAGCCCCATGCGTTTCAGGCTCTGATCCAGACTGGAGATCAGATACTTGCGCGAACCCCAGTCGCCGTAAGGACCGTCCCACATGGTGTAACCAGCTTTGGTGGAGATCACCAACTCATCGCGCAGGCCGGCAAAATCTTCACGCAGAATGCGCCCGAAATTGGACTCGGCAGAACCCGGCGGGGGTCCGTAGTTATTGGCGAGGTCGAAATGAGTGATGCCGCGATCAAAGGCGTGGCGCAGTAATTCACGGCTGTTATCGACGCGCGTGCTGTCGCCAAAGTTGTGCCACAAACCCAGCGAAATGGCCGGCAATTTCAGGCCGGTACGGCCACTGCGACGATATTGCATCTGTTGATAGCGGTCGGGATGAGGAAATACGGACATGCAGCGTTCCTGTCTCAAAAGGGGAGAAAGTGACATCAGCATAGCAGTGTATGCGTTTACACTAAGCTGAAACGCGCCGAAGATCGCAACTTACAGAATTTTCTGTCGTCGTAACGATTGCTTGCCACAAATCACCATGCGCTGATGGTGAAAATCTCGCCAATTCAGCCACATCGCTGATACTTCGATCATCCCATTAAGAAGGAGCTGTCGATGAAAACCCTCAACGTTGGCGACTATTTACTGCACTGTTTACAGCAAGCTGGCATCCGTCACCTGTTCGGCGTGCCGGGTGATTACAATCTGCAATTTCTCGACAGCGTTATCGCCCACCCTGATATTGCCTGGGTTGGCTGCGCCAATGAACTCAATGCCGCCTACGCGGCGGATGGCTATGGCCGTTGCAACGGTGCAGCAGCGTTGCTCACCACGTTTGGCGTCGGTGAACTGAGTGCAATCAATGGGATTGCGGGCAGCTACGCAGAATATGTTCCGGTGATTCATATAGTCGGCGCGCCAGCCAGTGATGCGCAGCGACAAGGTGATTGCGTGCACCATTCTCTGGGGGACGGCGACTTCCATCATTTCCTGCGCATGGCGCAAGAGGTGAGTGCCGCCAGCGCGGTGCTGACTTCGGAGAATGCGGTAGAAGAAATTGACCGCGTGATAGCAGAGGCGCTTCACCAGCATCGGCCCGGATATCTGCTGCTGGCGGTGGATGTCGCGGCGGCGCACATTGCGATGCCTGATGTTCAACCTACAGAACCTGTCCATCAGGACAATGCGGTTGCGACGGCATTCGCTGCTGCCGCCGAGCGCTTACTGGCTCCCGCGCAGCGTGTTGCGCTGTTGGCCGATTTCCTCGCTTCGCGTTGGCAATTGCAGTCGCCGCTGGCCGATCTTCGCCAATTGCGCGCGATTCCTGCCGCCACATTACTGATGGGAAAAGGCGTGCTCGATGAACATCAGCCAGGCTATGTGGGTACATACGCCGCAGAAGGCAGCAGCGAAGCAGTGCGCCGGGCCATTGAAGAAACGGATGTCACGCTGTGTATCGGCGTGCGTTTTACCGATACCTTAACCGCCGGTTTCACTCAACAGTTGCCCGCAGAACGCGTTATTGACCTGCAACCTTTTCACGCCACGGTGGGCGGGGAACGCTTTGCGCCGCTCAGCATGGCGCAGGCCCTCGCCGCATTGCTGCCGATTTACCAACGCCACTGCGCACATTGGGCGCTGGCTGACACTGCGTTTTGCGAAGAAATTGAGCAAAACGATGATGCGGTAATCAGTCAGCGCGCATTCTGGCAGGCGATGCAGCGCTTCCTGCTGCCGGGTGATATTATCCTGGCCGATCAGGGCACGGCCGCCTTTGGTGCCGCCGCGCTGCGTTTACCGCTTGAAGCACAATTGCTGGTGCAACCGTTATGGGGCTCGATTGGCTATACTTTACCGGCGACCTTTGGTGCACAAACGGCACAACCCGACCGACGCGTGATTCTGATTATCGGGGATGGGTCAGCGCAACTCACGATCCAGGAGCTAGGTTCGATGCAGCGTGACGGGCAACAGCCGATTATCTTCCTGATCAATAACGACGGTTACACGGTTGAGCGAGCGATTCACGGTGCTGAACAGCGTTACAACGACATCGCACAGTGGAACTGGACCGCGCTGCCGCACGCGATGAGCGTGGAGTGTGCGGCGCAAAGCTGGCGAGTGAGCGAGACGGTGCAGTTAACGGCGGTGATGGAGCAATTAATGCGTGATCGTCGCCTGACGCTGGTGGAAGTGGTGATGGAGAAGCAGGATCTGCCGCCACTATTACGTAAAGTCACGGCGGCACTGCATCAGCGCAACGGCGGCTAACGTTGTTTGGCTTAAGCTTGGTGAATCGCCACTGTTGACCCGGCGATGCGCGAAATCCTCTCGTACTCTCGGTACGCTCCGGTTTCTGCGCGCCGGCCATTTCCGCGAGGCTGCGGCGATACCGCCTGACGCGATAAGCCTGCAGTTTCGGAAAGTTGCCTCTATACAGTGAAGCCGCTGATTGTCAGGCTGTGGCACGCACCAGAAATGTTTACGCCCATCGTGCTGGTGGGCGTTATTGTTTTATTGGCAGGCTCTTATATAGTGTCCTGCAATTGTTTATGACCCAAGCGGAGCAGCAGAAGAATGACTAAATACGCCCTGGTCGGCGATGTGGGCGGCACCAACGCCCGTCTCGCCCTGTGTGAGGTGGAAACCGGTGCCATCTCCCAGGCCAAAACATTCTCAACATCAGACTACGACAATCTCGAAGCGGTGATTCGTGCTTATCTCGACGAGCAAAAGCAGGAGATTAAACATGCCTGTATCGCGATTGCCTGTCCAATCACCGGCGATTGGGTCGAGATGACCAACCACGATTGGGCATTCTCAACCCGTGAGATGAAAGAGCACCTGGCATTCGACAGCCTGGAAATCATCAATGATTTCACTGCCGTGTCGATGGCCATCCCGATGCTGGCCGAAGATCAGGTGATTCAGTTTGGTGGTAAATCGCCGGTTGAAGGCAAACCGATTGCGATTTACGGCGCCGGTACCGGATTAGGCGTGAGCCATTTGGTGCACGTGGATAAACGCTGGATTAGCCTGCCGGGTGAGGGCGGTCACGTTGACTTCGCACCGAACAGCGAAGAAGAGGGTGAAATTCTCGAAGTGCTGCGCGCAGAACTGGGCCATGTGTCGGCGGAACGCGTGCTGTCAGGCTCCGGGTTAGTGAATCTTTACCGCGCTATCGTCAAAACCGACAACCGCGAACCCGAAAATCTTAAGCCGAAAGATGTCACCGAGCGCGCATTGAAAGACAGCTGCATCGATTGTCGTCGTGCGCTGTCGCTGTTCTGCGTGATCATGGGACGTTTCGGTGGCAACCTGGCGCTCAATCTCGGCACCTTTGGTGGCGTGTACATCGCCGGCGGAATCGTGCCGCGCTTTCTCGAGTCCTTCAAAGCCTCTGGCTTCCGCGCTGCGTTTGAAGATAAAGGCCGCTTCCGTGATTATCTGGTCGATATCCCGGTGTATATGATCACTCACGATCAGCCTGGCCTGCTGGGCGCGGGCGCGCATCTGCGCCAGACGCTGGGTCGCGTACTGTAATCTTTTCAGGCGAGCAGCGTCCTGCTGCTCGCTTTACAACCTCATCAACTGGCGAAACGCCTTCACCTTGCTGCGGCTCACCGGCACCTGTGCATCCAAATCACGTAACTTCACCAGATAAGTATTGTTAAACCACGGCTCGATCTCGCGGATTTTGCTGAGGTTGACGCAATACGAACGATGGCAGCGGAAGAACAGCTGTTCTGGCAGGCGACTACAAAATTCACTGATCGCCATCGACATCACGTACGCTTCGCGGCGCGTATAAACAAACGTCAGTTTTTCATGCGCTTCGACGTAATAGATATCGTTAATATCCGTCACGATAATGCGCTCGTCTTTCACCAGATTAACGGTTTGCGGCGCGCTTTGCTGAGTGGAGGGCTGGGCGAGTTGCTGCTGTGCGCTGGCTTCCAGCTTATTCAGCATGGTGATAATGCGCGACTCGTGATAGGGCTTGAGGATGTAGTCAAACGCATCCAGCTCAAAAGCATCCACCGCATGCTCTTTCCACGCGGTGATAAACACAATCAGCGGTTTATGCGCAAACTGGTTAATATTTTGGGCCAGCAGCATGCCATCCAGCGATGGAATATTGATGTCGAGGAAAATGACATCCACCCGATGGTTTTGCAGATACTTCAATACTTCCAGCCCGTCATCAAAACAGGCTTCGATAGTGATCTGACTGTGCTGCTGAATCATCCAGCTCAGCTCTTGCTGAGCAAGAAACTCGTCTTCGACGATGATGGCTTTCACGTGCTGTGTTCCGTGATATGGCTTAACGGTGCAGCCAGACGCTGACCATTTTTGCTCAGGGTGAAGGCGATTTCCGTCCCCGGATGATGGCGAGTGATACTCAACCCCTGGCCGGAAAGCAGTTTCACCCGATGATGCACGTTAAGCAGCCCGATTTTATTGCCCGGCATCTCATCACGCGCGACACGACCAATCACCTCTTCGCTGATGCCCGCGCCCGTATCACGCACCGCGACGCGTACATAATCACCGAGGTCTTTCACACTCAAGGTCACCACCCCTTTGCCACGGCAAGGCTGAATGCCGTGCACAATGGCATTTTCCACAAGAGGCTGAATCAGCAAACTCGGCAGCGTGAAGTGCAGATCCTCATCAATGTCATAAATCATCGACAGCTTGTCGCCAAAACGCGCTTGTTCAATCGCAATGTAATCCTTCACCTGCCACAGCTCTTTTTTAATATCGATCAGCTCGTCATCGTTCAACTCAAGGTTGTAGCGCAAATAGCGCGACAGATTGATCACCAGCTGGCGTGCTGTATCTGGATTGAGACGAATGGAAGAGGAGATGGCATTCAGCGCATTAAACAGGAAGTGCGGGTTAATTTTGCTCTGCAACGCTCGCAGTTCCGCTTTATTTGCCATCTCACGCAACTGCTCAGCGCGTGACACCTCCAGCTGGGTGGAGATAATTTGTGACAAACCAATGGCCATCTCTTTCAGCGATCCGGTAATGCGATGCGCCCGACGATAATAGATTTTTAGCGTGCCCGTGACTTCCCCTTTTTCCCAAAGGGGAATAACCAGCATCGAGTGAATATCTTTGGTGCGATGCGCCTCATCATTATTCTTGATGATGATTTTGCCGCTCGCAATCGACTGCGCCGTGGTCGGGCTGATGCCGTCATCCCCGTTCTGATAATTATGCTCACCGTAACCGACATAGGCGAGAATCTGCTGAGTATTGGTGATGGCCACGGCATCGGCATGAATATCGCTGCGAATGATATCGCACACTTGGCGCAACGACTGGCTATTCACCTGACGAAACAGCGGCAGGGTTTTATTGGCAATCTCCAGTGCCAGCTTGGCCTGGCGCGCTGCAATCGCCTCTTTTTCTCCTTCCACGCTCTGTACCAACAGCACAATCAAGCCAATGCTCGATGCGCCGAGAATCATCGGTAACGCGATTTCAGAAACAATCGAAAAGCCCAACGCCAGCGGGCTGGCCCATAAAACAATCAGCACCATGGTCAGGGTTTCGCACAGCATGCCGCAAAGAATACCGGCGCGCCAGCGCTGCTCTTTACTTACGCGACGATTGATAAACCCAGAAGCGATACCGGCAATGATGCTGGTAATCAGACAAGGCACGGCCGTGACGCCATCCATATCGATAAGATAGCGATGTATCCCCGCAATCACCCCGGTGGCGATACCAACCCAGGGGCCAAACAGAATACCGCCGGACATCACCGCAATCACGCGGACATTCAGCAATGAGCCATCCACGTTAATACCCGACCAGGTACTGAACAGCGCAAACAGCGAGAAAATCGCTGTCACCACCACTTTCTCTTTGATCGAATGCTCATCTTTTTGCAGCAGCTGACGGAATACCCGCGTGCGGGTAAGGAAGAACAGACAAATCAGCATCAGCGCAGCGCGGTCAAAAACCGCCAGCAGCATGTCGAAGTGGGAAGGCAAGGGCATCTCTCGGAGTGAACCTGGGTGAGGCTATGATAAAAAATGTGATCGAGATCTGCCAGCGCCGCGACACCCGCAAAACGCTTCTCATGGTTTAGATCAATTTTCCTGCCAAATCCTCACTGGTGTTTAAAACAGCAACGCATTCAGCTCAAGGCCAGAACGGGCCAGCCCGAAGAGCAAAGCGTCTGGGCCATGGATGGCCCAGCCGATCTGCAGGGATGCGTGTAGTCTTTGCGATCGGGCTGGCCCGTTCTGGCCCTGGCACCCAACCAACAGCGACTTTCAACTCAACACCCAACACCCAACTCCCCAAAAAGAGGAAAACTTGAGTAACAAAAAGAGGATTAGCTATCCCTGCGCAGAACGCTGGTTGAAAATGACTCGGTTTGCTATGTTGCCATGAGTTATTTCGCGGAGCGCAGCAATGCAACTACTGACCCCTCGCTTGTCCCTGGCACGCTTACAACCCGAAGACTGGCAAATCTTCAAAGCCGTACACGAAGATCCCGGCACCATGACCTGGGTGAGTGAAATTCCAGACGAAAACGACATTCGCCAGCGCTTTACCGAACGCCTCGCCCCATGGCAGGTCACCAGTTTCCATATGCTCTGCCTGGTAGCACGTCTGCGCGAAACCAATGAACCCATTGGCCTGTTTGGTTGCAGCGCCGAGTGGCAACCTTATCGTCAGGCAGAAGTCGGCTACATGCTTTGCCATCGCTACACCGGAAACGGCTACGGCAGTGAAGCGCTCAAGGCACTGTGCGACTTCTTACTGCAGGCAGAATTTCATAAGCTCAAAGCGCTGGTCATAGAGGGGAATTGGCCGTCGCGGCGCATTCTGGAAAAGAATGGTTTCACGTTAGAGGGCACGTTGCGGGATAATTATCTGCTAAATGACCAATGGGTAAACGATTGGGTGCTGGGTCGCCTGAATCCGCAACATTAAAAAAATATTCTGTTGCTCTCGACAATTCTGTTATCAGCGCGTTATGTTCTTACCTCGGTCACCACAGTGACCAGCGTCGCTCGGACGGTCCGGGCGCCTACGTAAACCAGAGGACATCATGGCTGATAACAGCACACCCCGTCGTTTCTCGCGTATTGAACGCCTTCCCCCGTATGTATTTAACATCACCGCTGAATTGAAGATGGCTGCGCGTCGGCGCGGCGAAGACATCATCGATTTCTCAATGGGGAACCCCGATGGACCTACGCCGCCACACATCGTGGAAAAACTCTGTCAGGTAGCGCAACGCGAAGACACGCACGGTTACTCCACCTCGAAAGGTATTCCTCGCCTGCGTCGCGCTATCTCGCGCTGGTACGCAGATCGTTATCAGGTAGAGATTGATCCCGAATCAGAAGCCATTGTCACCATCGGTTCCAAAGAGGGGCTGGCGCACCTGATGCTGGCCACGCTGGATCACGGCGACACCGTACTGGTGCCAAACCCCAGCTACCCGATTCATATTTACGGCGCGGTGATTGCCGGTGCGCAAGTGCGTTCCGTGCCGCTGGTGGCAGGCGTTGATTTCTTCAACGAACTGGAACGCGCCATCCGCGAAAGCTATCCAAAACCAAAGATGATGATCCTCGGCTTCCCTTCGAATCCGACGGCACAATGCGTTGAGCTGGACTTCTTCGAACGCGTCATTGCGCTGGCGAAACAGTACAACGTGCTGGTCATCCACGATCTGGCCTACGCCGACATCACCTACGACGGCTGGAAAGCACCGTCGATCATGCAGGTGCCGGGCGCGCGTGATGTGGCGGTCGAATTCTTCACCCTGTCAAAAAGCTACAACATGGCAGGCTGGCGTATCGGCTTTATGGTCGGTAACAAAGAGTTGGTCTCCGCGCTAGCACGTATCAAAAGCTACCACGATTACGGCACCTTCACTCCGCTGCAGGTTGCGGCGATTGCCGCACTTGAAGGCGATCAGCAGTGCGTGCGGGATATCGCTGAGCAGTACAAACGCCGTCGCGATGTGCTGGTGAAAGGGCTACATGAAGCGGGCTGGATGGTGGATCTGCCAAAAGCCTCGATGTATGTCTGGGCTAAAATCCCCGACCACTATGCGCATCTCGGTTCGCTGGAGTTCGCGAAGTTACTGCTGCAGGAAGCCAAGGTATGTGTCTCGCCAGGCATCGGCTTTGGTGATTATGGTGACACCCATGTGCGATTTGCACTGATTGAAAACAGCGATCGTATTCGCCAGGCGGTACGTGGCATCAAAGCCATGTTCCGTGCGGATGGTATTTTGCCGGGAACGGTAAAAGCGCTGGAAGAAGAAGAGTAAATACTAAGAGGGGCGACGAGGGTCGCCCCGCCTGGCAGGATTTATTTGAGCATCAGCACGAAGGTGCCTACCCAGATTAACAGGAAGAAAGAAACTCCCATCAAAGCATATCTCACAAAACGACTCCTCTGAGCGGTTACCATGCTGGTGATCCCATGCCAGCGTAACCCGAACAGAATAAGAAAAAGGTGAAGTTCATAACCGCTGCACGCTTTCTTCTCAGGTGGTTCCAAGCGAACTCAGAACAGGATCGAGCGATAATTTACGCGCAATCGATCCGAAAATAAATAGGCCAGTTCTGAGAGATTGCTCACATTTTCACCGGGCTTGAATTTCCGGTATTGCGGACATGCCCACACGCAGTTGCGCCAAATCGGGTTGGTTGGCATCCAGCACAATTTTCACCGGTAAACGCTGCACCACCTTGGTGTAATTACCCGTGGCATTGTCTGGAGAGATGGCGGAGAAGGTCGCGCCAGTGGCCGGAGCAATGCTATCAACATGACCGGTAAAGGTCTTGCCGGGCAGCGCATCGACTCTCACCACCGCTCTCTGTCCCGGCTGCACGTCGGCCAGTTGCGTTTCAAGATAGTTGGCGGTGATATAAGTCTGTTGCAGTGGTACGACCGCCAGCAAACGAGTACCCGCACTCACGTAAGCGCCCAATCGTACCGAGCGCTGACCGACCATGCCATCCACCGGTGCCACAATCCGCGTATATGAGAGATTCAACTTCGCCTGATCCACGCTGGCCTGCGCCGCCGTCACATCGGCTTCAGCCTGACGCACCGCTGCCTGCAGCACACCCACCTGTTTCATCGATGCAGCCAGTGCAGCTTCACTCTGGCGAACCGCAGCGGAAGCTGAACGCTGAGTAGAACTGGCTTTCTGTTGCTCGTCCGCGGCAATAGTGCCGCTCTTGTAGAGTTGGTTATAACGCGCGGCACTCTGGCCGGCGTATTGCGCTGACGCCTGGCTCGCCGCTAAGGTCGCTTTGGCTTCATCAATCGTCGATTGCTGCTGCTCCAGCTGAGCCTGACTGCTCAGGCGTTTGGCATCACTCACCTGCAAATTCGCCTGCGCCGTTTCCAGCGCCACACGGTAATCTCGGTCGTCGAGTGTGGCCAGCAGTTCGCCTGCTTTCACTCGCTGGTTATCCTGCACATTCACACTGGCGATATAGCCGGAGACCTTCGGCGCCACCAGGGTGTAATCCGCATTGACGTAAGCATCATCTGTGCGGTGATCGTTGCCGGTCATTGATGACCAGACAAAAAAGGCCATGGCCAGCAACACGATTAATAAGGCACTCAACAGCACCGTTCTTTTCAAAGCAAAAGCTTGCATATCAATTATCTCGACGTCGTCGTAACAGGTTGAATCAGGGTTTGTGGCGGCCAGACACGTTTTGGCAACCAGGCAGTCAGCAGTAACAGCAGGGCGGCGAAACCAATCAGCATTTGGTAGCAGTCACTCAGGCTCAGCACCATCGCCTGATGCTTCAGCAGGGTCGCGAAGCCGCTGAGGTTCTCTGCACTACTGGCGCTGCCATCCGGTAATAAAGGAAAGCTGCTGCTGGATTGGGCGCTGCTGGGCGCGGTCATCAGCCAGGGGCGACTGGCGGCATTGCCCACCAGCACGCTAGAGTGAAACTGTTCCCGATGGCTGATAAACCACCCCACCAACGTGCTGGCGGCAATGCTGGAGAAACCGCGCACCGTATTGAACATCGCGGAGGCAAAAGGGCCTTCCGGCGGTGCGACGACGCTCGTCGCACTCATCAATACCGGCAGAATCACCATCGGTTGACCGAAGGCCTGCAAAATCTGGATAACCCAGAAATTCTGTCGCGCCCAGTCGCTGGTGATATGCATACCCATCAGGCAGGAGATCACCAGCAGCGTCACGCCAGCGGTCAGCATCCAGCGGCAATCAATCCAACGGATATTGAGCAGTGCTGCCACCAGAGGGGCGATCAGTAACTGCGGCAAGCCGATCGTTAACGCCAGCGGCGCGAATTGCAGCGTGCGGAATCCTTCCACCTGGCCAAGATAGGCCGAGGGCAGCGCGGATCCTGACAGCGACAGAATCAACACGCCCGCCAGCGCCAGCAAACCGTGCGCGAGATTGTGACGGCGCAGCATCTGGAGTTTGAACAGCGGCAGCGGATGAAACCATTCATTAATAAAGAACACAGTCAGCAATGCGAGCGCGCTTAATAATAGCGCCGCAAACAGCGGTGAACTGAGCCAGTCAAGACGCTCGCCCTGCGTCAGCGCCAGAATCAACAGCGCCATCCCTGAACAGCCGGTCAGCATGCCGAAAAGATCGATCTGTTTAAAACGCTCGAAGCGCAGTGGGTCCTGGGGTAAGCCCCAGCCAATCAACAGCATGGCGATTAACATCGGCGGGATAACTTGCCAAAAAACAAACATCCAGCTCACTTCATCGGTCCAGAAAGCGGCGAGCGTGGCGGCGAGATTGGGCCCAAAAGTGGCAGTCAGCGCATAGGCGCCAAGACCATAAAGCTTGATCGGCGGTGGCAGAAAACGCAGTGCCACGGTCATGAGCAGCGGCGGTAATGCACCGCCAAACAGACCCTGAATCACGCGCAGTGCAATAAACAGCGTGGCATTAGGCATCAGGGGCAGCAGCAGACCGCACAGCATAAAGCCAGCGGAGACGGCGAGGGCGAAGCGGCGCAAGGAAAAGGTCACGGCAAACCACGGTGCGATCATCATAGCGGCTACTTCCGCCGCCTGGTAAGCGGAGATGATCCAGCTGCCTTGATCGTAGCTAATGCCGATGGCAGCACGGATATCCGCCAGCGCAATGTCAGTCACGCGGTCGTTAAGTCCGGAGGTGAGCGCAGCAATCAGCACGCCAACCAACCCCAGCGCCAGGCGCAGAGTAAACGGATGGGGTGCCGGTGCCGCAACGGGCTGGGCGTTCATAGCAGGCTTCTCGTATTATTATTGATGCAGTGTATTGCGATGTGATACATATCGCATCTTACATCTCGGTATGATGTATTGCAATGTGATACAGGGTGTAAAAGTGCGGTCATTCGCGCTAAAGTAGGGCAGGCCAAAAAGGAACGCACAATGGTTGAACTTCCCTCAAGCCGTGAGGATGAAAAAGCGGGTGGCATTCAGGTCATCGCGCGTGCGGCAAAAATTCTGAATGCGCTGGGCGAACACCCGGGCGGCATGAGCTTGGGTGAAATCGCGCAGGTGGTTGATCTTCCTCGCTCAACGGTGCAACGCATCATTGCTGCGCTGGACAGCGCCCAACTAGTGCGCAGCAGCGGCGCGGGCGGATTACGTCTGGGGCCGGCACTGCTCAAGTTGATCTCCAGCGTGCACAGCGATGTGGTCGAAATCGTCCGCCCATTTCTGGAACAACTCTCAGTCGATATCAACGAGACGGTTTCGCTGGCGCGCGCCAGTGGTACGCAGTTAGCGATTGTTCACTATGTGGTGGCATCCCGGGAATTGCGGGTGGTGCCGCGCATCGGTCTGAATCTCCCGCTTTACAGTACCTCTGGCGGTCGTGCACTGCTGGCACTGGAAAGCGATGAAGATGTCCGGGTGATGGTCGGCGAAGCCTATAAAGAGCTGACCGAAATGACGGTCAAAACGCTGCCGCAGCTGCTGGAGTTGATTGCTGAAGTCCGCATCAGCGGTCTGGCCGTCGATCGCGGCGAAACCCTGGAAGGAATTTCCACCATGGCGGTGGCGATCGACACGCTGTTTGGTCGCTTCTCCATTTCGCTGCTGGTGCCGACGGCGCGTTTTCATAAACAGGAAGCGCGCTATCGAGATGAAATCATGAAATGCAAAGAGGCGCTGATTCGCGAAATTGGCAAAATGACCGCTGTGGAAGGATAACCAACTGATGAAAACCTTGCTGATGGCCATTGATAGTTCTCCGGTGGCAGAAAAAGTCATCGCGTTAACCATTGAACAGGCACTGGCGCAACAGGCTCAGGTCACGGTGTTGTGCTGTGTCGATCCCGCTTATTCATCCTGCAATCAACCGATCGAAATCGATGCGGGTGAAGATCCGGATGATTTCGTCGCGGCAAAAGATGAACAAAACACCGCTGAAATGGTGGTTCGTCACGCACTGGCACCGCTACTGCGTGCTGGTGTGGCTGCCAAAGGTCTGATTCTGGCCGGTGAAGCCGCGGAAACGATTGTGGCGCAGTCCAATGCACTGAAGGCCAGCATGATCATCATCGGTCGCCGTCATCTTTCTCCTTTCAATCGCTTACTTAAAGGTTCGGTGAGTGCGGCTGTGATTGAGCGCGCCAACTGCCCGGTTCTGATTGACGTTCGCAAGGATTAATCACGCTCCATGTTCTCCCTCATTCCTGTCACGCTGGCGGCGTTCGCGCTGCTGGCGGTGATTCTCATCGTTTTGATTCGCACCACCGCACTCCGCTTATGGCAGGGGTTGGTGCTGTTTTTACTGCCGTTGATTTTGGCAAATATGCTGTGGTTTAGCTGGTTACACCCACGGCAGGAGCGACAGGCGCTGGAAAGCGAGGTGGCAACCCAGTTAAGCCTCGCACCAGGGTATCGTCAGTTAAAAACACAGGAGCCGGCCCTGTGGCAAATGCTTAATCGCGAGTTACTGCACAAGCGTATGGAAGGCGTGCCTGCTGACCAGGCGCTGGGCGAGTTGCGTGGATGGCTGATGGATCTGGTTAATCAGCGTATGGCGCGTGCAGATGACGAGACGTTGCTTAATTATTTGCGTGTGTCAGTGCAGGAGATGCAGGCACTGCAGCAGCCGGAGCCACAACGCTGTTTCCGTTTCCTTTATCCGCAGGTGAATGGCGGCATCAATCTGCAACAAGCGCTGTCACCGGAGTTGTATCTGCGTGATGCACAGGCGTTAGATTTGCTGCTGCAAAACAGTACGGGCGAAGAGCGACCGGTTGATCAACAGGGCGCACAGCGTGATTTGCAAAGCGTCGTGGAAAAGCTTTACGGCAAGTGGGGCGATAAGCTTCAGCAACTTAACATGCCGGCCGATACCGCCGTCGATCGCAGCGCGATGTGCGCCATGTCGATTGATCTCTACAGCGGCATTCTCGCATTGCCTGCCAAACAGTCCGCCAACCTTTTGCGTAAGATGGTCAGCCTTACCGGTTAGGTTTACGCGTAAAAAAAGCCCGCTCAGCGCGGGCATAATGGTCACTTTCCGTTTGTTTTTCTCGTATCACCTGGTGTGGTGCAGACGTTGTGCTGTCTGAAAGCATCATGTCATCGGTTGAGTAATATGAAAAACCGTTTGGTTTTATTGATTTGATTGGTAAAAACTTTATCAAAATGACTATTTCGCGCCAGTTTCCTATAGATGCGTGCGGCGTAGGCATTTAGACTGCTTCGCCTGGAAGAGGACACCCTAATGAAAAAAATGCTTATTAGCGCGTTCGCGCTTTTTATGCTGGCCGGTTGTAGTGTCAGCAAACCCGGTGGATTTGAACGTGTCGATGAAGATAAAAGCTCAAATACCGTGCAATATCGTTACGACCCGCATACGTTGAATAAAGATGCGATGGAAATCGATCTGGCGAATTATTGTAACCAACGTGGATTTGATAAAGTGGAATCGCTGCCCGCGCAGGACAGTCATCTACCTGGATTAAAGAAAGCCTGGTATCAATGTAATTATGCGGTAAAAAGTTAAAAGAAAGGGCGGGATAATTTCCCGCCCTTTTTGTTTTTTTATTATGTGCTGTGTGTGCTTTGCCCAACTACCAATGACGACCATGATAACCACGGTCATGATGCCAGCCACCGCCGTGGCCCCAGCCCGGTCCGCGACCATATCCATCATGAACGATACAACCACTCAACATCGTCATAATGGCAACAACCGAAGCAGCTTTAATAAGTGTTTTCATGGAGAGTCCTCCTCTTTTCCAATGAAGCCAGATTACCGGGGAAAAGTGGAGTGAAGATGCAGCGAATGTAGAGTTATTTCTGGATCTATTGCCAGATATGTCAATTTAAAGCTAAAAACGTCAAGGCGGGAAATAAACCAATCAGATAAAACTGAATGCCTGATGATAATAACGCGAATACTCTGAAATGCAATCCTAAATAACAGCCATTCTCAACTATTAAAACATTATGCAGGAAAGATGGAGAAAAAAGATGCCGCAGAGTGATGCGGCATCTGTTGAGATTAATTATGCAGCAAAGGTTCAGCAACGTTTTGACGATTTGGCAGACGGATGCTGAGCGACAGCACCAGCGAAATCACCAGCAGTGTCATGATCAAGCTGAAAGTCACGGTAAAACCACCGAATAAGGAAGCCACCAGCGAACCCATCACGCTGCCGATACCGAATCCCAGGTAAATCAACCCGTAATTTTTCGTCAGATTATTAAGACCGAAGAAATCGCTGACCAGGGAAGGGAACACGGTGATGGTGCCACCAAAACTAAAGGCAACGCAGGCCAGTGACAGGAAGAAGGTGGTTTCATTCATACGGGTAAACAACAGAATGCTCATGCCCACCAGCGAAACAACCTGTGCCATTGAAATGACGCGAATACGTGCCATTTTGTCGGAGAGCACGCCGAGAATCAGGCGACCACTCAGGTTAGCAATCGCGATGACAGTTACGGCATTAGCGGCGGTTTGCGTGGTCAGATGAACCATACCTTCACCGATGTCTTTCGCTACGCCAATCACATACAGACCGCTCATGCAGGCAGTGAGGAACATCAGTGCCAGCATCCAGTACTGCGGTAACCGCACGGATTGCGCCAGCGTGTAATCTTTTTCCAGCACTTTCGCGTTCCCGCTGCTTTGCTGGAGAGGGGCATCACGCATCATCAGCGCACCCACAATAATCATGCTCATTGCCAGCACACCCCAAATCATAAAGGTGTTCTCCAGGCCGTAAGTGCTCAGCAACGCGCCACAGATAAATTTGAAACCGAGACTACCTAAGCCGTAAGCGCCAATCGAGCAGGCGGAAATTAATCCTTTACGCTCAGGGAACCACTTCACGCAGTTTGATAGCGTCATCAGGTATCCTGCGCCATCCGCTAAACCGACCAGGATGCCGGCGCTGAGGTACAGCATCATCAGGTTATCGGCATGGGCGGTCAGCCAAAAGCCAATCGCCATCAGAATACCGGCGCCGATGGTGACGTTACGCACACCAAAGCGCTCCTGTAATTTCCCCGCCAGCGACGATGCAATCGCCAGGCCCAGGCTTAATAAACCAAACGAGAAGGCAACCTGGCTGATGGGCGCATCCAGCTTATGAGCCAACTGGCCGTTAAACAGGCTCCAGGTGTAGACCGAGCCCAGTGCAAACTGAGTAATGATGGTGCCGATAAGGGTAAGCATACGGGTACGCTGCAACTGCGCGGATAATTCTGTTTTCATTTTTATCTCTCCCCTCAGGGAATGCGGAATCTGCAGCGATAATAGGCGGCTTACGCGCGCGTGGGGCGAAGCAGGGCATCAAGAGACAGGACGAAGGAATGAAATGCAGGAAAACGGGTATGAATGACATTGCCCCTACAATGTTGTCAATTTAAGCGTAGCGGTTGCTATGGGTAAACATATGTAACCAGGTGTGATATGCACGCCCATTTCGCTGCAAAATGGCAAAACTTTGCCAGGATTAAAATTCACTAACAGGAGGAAATATGACAGACCGAGCATATGAATCCGCGTCAAGCGAGGATGAAGTTTGCTGCATCATCGGTCAGGCGGTGATCGAGTTAAGCGATGAGCATCAGCCTGTGAATAAATCCACGCTGTCGCTGAAACTACTGGCTATGGCCGATCGCGACAGAGATGATGAACGCGTTCTGCTTTACTGGATTGCCAGAAAAGCCATCAATAAACCTCACCAGCTCAATATCGGCGTCCAGGGCTGGCGCTAGAGGACCAAAGAGCGGGCGCAATGCCCGCTCTCGCTGTTTAGGCTAAGCGTAATTTGCGTGACGTTGGCCAGCGTACAAACATCACCATGTTCCCCATCAGAATCATCACTAATCCCACAATGGCATTATCGTGCCACTGATATCCCTCATAGATTGTGGAAAGCGTCAGCGCCACGAGCGGGAACAGCAGTGTGCTATAAGCGGCCTGGCTGGCCCCAATACGACCGACCAGCGTGAAATAGGCGCCAAAGCCTAACACTGAACCAAAAATCGCCAGATAGCTCATTGAACCGAGCCATTGCAGATTCAAGGTGGGAGCCAGTGAATCGCCGTTCAGAAGCGCTAAGATTGCCATCATGATTGCGCCATAAAACATGGCATAACTGTTGGTGGTGAGCACATCACGCTGACGGCGTTGGTGGCGCGTGGATATCATGTTGCCAAACGAGAAGCCGAGAGTACCCAAAGCACTTAGACCTACGCCCCACAAAAGTTGAGGCGCTGGGTGAGCCGCCTGAATATCATGCCAAAAGAGCGCCACAATGCCCCCTAAGCCGAGAACCGCAGCCGGCAGCAGGCGGAACGGTGGGCGCTGACGGAAAAATATCCAGCTGTTGAGCGCGTTATACAGCACCGCCATCGAAAAGATCACTGACTCTAATCCACTGCTGATCCACGCTGCCGCATGATAGAAACAGACAAAATTGAAGCCAAAGACGCAACAGCCCTGTAGCAAGCAGAAAAGATGATCCTGCTTATCCAGCGGGCGCAGGCGTTTAATCAGTTTCAGGATCACCAGCATCAGCACCGATGCCAGCAAGAAGCGCCAGAATACCGCCACCAGAACCGGTGTGTTAGCCGCTTCTTGTTGCAGGAATATCGCAATCCAGGTGGTGCCCCAAATCAACACCACCGCAAGGTACAACATAATGTTCATCGCATTCTCTCCAGCAAAATCATTGCCTGAAGTGTGTCGAAAATGGTGGCCTTCGGCTTGCACGCGGTTGCGCGCGAATTGCAAAATCTTGCGCTTTTTACACTGATGTCCCGCGTTGGCCTGTTTTCTGGCCGTGGAGATCCGTAAACTGTGCGTTATTAACCTGTGAGTGGATCCCTTTGATGCCCGATTATCAGACCTTCGACATGCTGCAGCGCCATAAAGCGCAATTGCGCGATAGCGTGCAGCTTTCGGGTGGCATCAAGTTGGCAGCCTGGTTTAATAGTGGCGATCGTGTTACTAATCTCAGCGATCACCATACGCTCAGCCTGTATACCGCTGATGGCTATGACACCTGGCATAAAACACAGCATGGTTGGCGCAATGGCGGTGGTCCGGATCGCTTTTGCCTGATGCCCTCTGGTGTTGAATCGACCTGGGATTTACGTGCAGATTTGTCGTTCGTACATCTTTACTGTACTGACGAGCACCTGCGTCATCTCGGCGAGCAGATTTGGGATCGCAGTCCCGCCCAACTTAATTTGCATGAAAAGATCTTTGCCGACGACGATCGCATCACGCAGCTTTATCGACATTTCCTGCTGAGTGTTGACTGGCAGCAACCCGCCAATCAATTGATGTTGACCAGTGCTTCGACATTGCTGATGACGCATCTTTTGCAGCGTTACAGTGAAGTGCAATGGCAGGCGCCACAGGTGCGCGGTGGATTAGCGCCCGCAGTATTGCGACGTGTACTGGCGTTTATTGATGCGCAGTTGGATCAGCCTTTGACACTGGCACAGCTGGCGTCAGAAGCGGCCTTGAGTGAATACCACTTTGCCCGCATGTTCCGCAGTAGCGTGGGCGAAGCCCCTCATCAATATGTGATGCGCCGCCGTATGGACACTGCACTGCAACTGCTGAAGTTCAGCGCTTTGCCATTAACCGAGATCGCCTTGCGCTGCGGTTTCCACTCTTCCAGTCACTTCAGTAACCGTTTTCGACAGCTGCATGGTGTCACCCCTTCCGCATGGCGCCAAAACTCACACCAGCTTTGATTCCGCTGTAATCGCCTGAAACAGCCAGTTTCTACCTGCGAGAAACGTCTCAGATTCATTCACTCTCATGCTAATTGTGATGAAGTTTTCTTTGCCTTAGTTACAATGTAATCTATTAACATGTTGTTTTTGATGTGATAATTACATGTTTAGCTTATGCGGAGTGGTAATGATGGAAATGCGCGTTTCAAAGCTTGAAGCCGATGTATTTGAAATGAAGTCAGATATTAAAACGTTGAAAACCGATATGGAAACGGTGAAAACCGACCTGGCGGTAATCAAGTCTAACTACGTAACGAAAGCCGATTTGCATCAGGAAATTGCTAAAACTCATGTAGAGATCGCCAAAATTCATTTAGAGATGACAAAACAAACCAAATGGATCCTGGGTGGAATAATGAGCGCGGCTGGACTCAGCTTGGGTATAGCTCGCTGGCTGTTTTGAGGGATTAACCGAAAGCCAATATGAGGGAATGATGAACACCGCAAGCTGCCATTTCTCATGAAGACTTGGGCTGTTTTGGTTTAACTAATCCTTTCGCCACTCATCGAAAATCCTTACGTGCGATTAATTTGAGGATTGCCTGATACAAAGAAGATCTAAAGGACGGATGTGGAGGGCAGCGAAAGGCTTTATGGTGTCCCCTACAGGAATCGAACGTATAAATATTTTCATGATTTAAAAGAGAATTTTTATAGGTAGTCATAATTGTTCCAACATTAATACCAACAAAGAATTTTTATGTCGCTGTCATCGGTTAAGTCTTTGAAACTTGCATAAATCGAGTAAGTCTGGGAAGTTCAACACTAACAGATTATGGTCTATTGCTGGAGTGTGTTTCGATGAAAAATTGGTCCCCAGAGCATACAAAAGAAATCAAAGCTTGGCTCGACATAGATAACTACCGTAAGTTCGAAGAAATAACCTTAAACGGCCTGTATTATGAACTTTGGGCTAGATCGCATTTGTTTAAGCCATGGCCCACGGAGGAAGAGAAAAAAGGGTTGTGGAACTACATGACGAAAATTTTCAGTGGCAACCCCCATCTTTTCAAAGACACACAACTCGACTACCCAACGACCCACGATAGCCTTTACAACCCTCCCCACATTTTTATAACTGATATCAGCAGGCTTGCTCAACTGAGTGTATCTGCTCTCAATGTGAATCTTTTCACTTGGGAAAGAGGAAACGATATATACAGTGTTAACGCTCCCCATCACGAAGCTTATGTATCAACGCTAATGTCCCCTTTAAGTGAGAAAACTGTTCTGCTCGAAATCGATCTGGGTAGTGGAACAGACGATGAAATTACAGAGTCCATAAAAGCAGCACTGCCTCAATGGAGACGGATTAAAGGGGTTGAGGTTGATGAGGCTGGTGCGGTTCGTTTTGGCTATGGAACTATCAAAAAAATCATAAACTACCGTTTGCCAGCGATGTTGGACATATTGCTATGGGCGAAAAAGAAGGATGTTCGAGTGTCAGATGATCGCCTTTCTCGTCTTCTATACACGGACGAAGACGATGAGGCTTCAATCCGGCTTCACTATCACATCAAAGATGCAGATCGACCACTCGCTATGAAAGCTGCAACAATGGACTTCGCCAAGCAGTTCAATTTTTTCATGAATCGAAATCCACACCTAAAAAACATGAGAGTTTCAGATGTGATGAAACTCTCTGATTCCAACTAATCGTAACTCCTCGATACCTAGATCTACAGGGCTACTCATTGCCCTGTAGTTCGGAAACTCGCTCCTTTCTTTTTCCAACAGTTCGTATAGTCATTTCATCGAAACGAACAAGAGGAAACATGAAATGAACAACAAAAGCACTCGTCTAATACGTCTTCCTGAAGTCCTCTTGAGAACTGGCTACGGAAAAGCCTGGATCTATCGGCTGATCAGCGAAGGGCGTTTTCCAACTCAAATTAAAATCGGTTCACGATCTGTAGCTTTTATTGAAAGTGAAATTGATGATTGGATTCAAGCAACAATAGCTGAAACAAGAAAAAACGCTGCTTAACTCATACCACCTACGAGGATATCTAAAATGAGAATTGAACAATTTATAAGTGAAGAATGCAAAATGGCTAATATTGAATTAGAAATTTACTCTGGGATCTTTGACTTAAAGATAATGGATAGTCTATCAGATAATGACCTTCACAGGAAATAGGCTATTGGTTAAGTCAATATTTTGAAGGGGATACTCAAGGTGTTTTTGAAGAAATAAGCAAGATTAATATACTCGAGCAATCAATTGTCTATGAAACATTTTTCCTTTTGATTAAGTCTCGCCGGGAATTGAAACTATTAGCAATTAGAATGATGAAGTATCAGTTAGAATTGAGAAGTGATGAATAAAATATAAAGTTTTAATGAATAAAAAAACCTAATATTTTACTTAAAAGCTTACGGAATTAAGGGGTGACTTATTCCACTTAGTGTTGCGGTCTGTTTTAAAGTATTAGGTATACATAATGCAAATAAAAATATCCCTTTGAAAAACTTGAAAGTTTCGGATGTGATAAAATCTTCTACTTCTGATTAGCATTAAAATCTATTTTGATTTTCTTGTAAGGGAACTGGTGTTCCCTTATAACGAAATCCACTCCTTCTATATTTTTTCCCACTTCCATAGTGATCTTATTGAAATAACGTAAGAGAAGTAAAGTTTCCGCAAATGATAGATTTTAACTTTTAAAGTTTTTGATTGCGACTTGTTATAAATTAATTACTGATATAGAAATATTACTTTGGTATCGTGAGGTTTTATTTTTATTTTCGCATTGACATTAAACTTATAACTGCTATTTAAAATATATATACAAGGTGATTGTTTATATTTCACCTGTGGGCAAAGTGTTATTACTTATAATTAAGCGCTGTAAAAAACGATGTAATTAATGCTTAATGCTCACTAAACAATAATATTATTCCTATGTATTGGTGAGCGAATTGTGGAAATAGTGTGTTTGTCCGATTTGTTTGATTATTGTGAGTAAAGACGGGGAGTGCAGCATATTACTCACCCCGAAGCACTGCTCTAAGTCGTTGGTTATCAGTCAGGTAGGCTATGTGAAAGCCCGGCCATTAAACGGGGATAGACTGAAGCAATTTCGATATGAGCGGATCTCGTGGGGGCTGTAGGGTGTCGCATATTGGAAACGATATGTAGCTCTATGACGAGACGGCCGTTAGTGGTCTGGGTTGAAGAACCATAGATTCGGGTTAGTGCCTCTCCTAAAATATTCTTTCTTTTAAGAATATTTTTGGAGAGGCGAAGCTTGGGTTGAAGCAATTCGAAACACCCCAAGACATGATTTTACGAAGATAAAGTAATACAATATTTTAAAGAAAAAAGAAAAAAGAAAAAAGAAAAAAGAAAAAAGAAAAAAGATTTTAACAAAAAACATACTTAAAAAAATTTTTAAGTAAATATATTTTCTTTTAAAATAAAGAGTTTTAATTGTGGTTTTTTAAAACATTTAAATGGGTCGGATGAATATAAAAGGAAATTTTAAGCAATATTTGCAAAGGCTGTAAATAATTAATGTCTTTTATATTGACATTATCTGTTGTTATGGTAATTATAAAATAAGGCAAGGGATAGTTTTATGCAAGGACGCAATTACATGGATAATTATATAGAAACACTAACCCGAAAGAGAAATTAATAGTCATTATTGATCAGTATATTACCAAAGCATACAGCCCTGAAGATACTATGTATACTCATAAGTTATATTTGATTTTTGTCGGTTATCACTTGAAATACTTCTATCCGACATCTCAGTATTGCCGTTCTACTAATAATGTCGATAATATTATGCAGATGTTGTTGGCGGTATTAAAAAATTTGAAAGGCGACTTCATAAAAAGCTTACATCATAAAGATATTTTGTTATTCCAATTCAATGCTCTTGTCAATTATATCGAAGAAAATCATGGAAGATTAGAACAGATCTATATTGAATTAAAAGCACAGTATGAATTTAAAGAGATCAGCAGTAGCGTCACAACGACATGTAGACCTATAAGGACAAGGTTGTGATGTTTTCATAAAAAAGCTCCCATTTGAGAGCTTTTTGACTGACTAATATTTAATTACCAATGACTTTCCAGCTATCGTCAGTTTTTAATAGTTTAATCTGAGTCATCCTATTTTCATTGTTAATAGCTACTTCTGCATTACATTTATAGCTTTTATCAGACTCTTTTTGACAATCAACTTTTTTAACAGATTTCAGCGTTCTAAGCATTGTTTCCGAAGCATTTGGGTTAATAGATCGAATTGCAGAATTCCCACTCTCTATAGACTTATTTAATGCATTTGAAATATCATTTTCTGAGGGCTCGCTATCACAACCAGCAAGTAAGAAAGTCGAAAGTATGATTGCAACAAATGTATATTTTTTCATTTTATTTTCCATATAGACAAATTTTTATTGTGTGTAGGCTTATCTCGATGAATCTTCGATGTTTATCAGACTGAAGTAAAAACGTTTGTACCGATCGATGATTAACTTATGATAGCCTGTAACTATCAACAGTATGTAATTGATCTGTAAAACCGATCAATCACTTCTTATAAAATCAATGAATTAATCCCTAGTATCAATATGGTTTCTTTCAGGTAAATGAAAATTGTTGTTATCTTTGTTGTTTAAGATTTGTAGTAAACTCAGAACTGATAGGAGGGGGAACGCTGTGAACGGTGAAGATGTTCTTAAACTTTCTGACTGGATACAACAAAGATAAACCTATTTTTTTCAGTAAGTTAATCAATATTAGCCATGAGTTAAAACGAGCAATGTTTGTGCTTTTCCTTCTTTGTGAGTTTTGCAAATCAAGGACAGCACTGATTATGCGTTGCCGCTTATCTTCTTCAACTACCATCTTCGGTGCCAAAGTAGGTGCAAGAGAAAAAGAAGGGGCACAAGAAGGTGAAGGAGTAAGCGAAGCTATTTTCTCAGCAATAGTTAGCAATTCCCCTTTTTGCTTCGCTGGTGAAATCTTGACAGGAGCCACAAGAAACTCTGGGACAACCGAAGGTCGTAACGGTGATGGAATTGGAGATTTGTCGGTTTTAAACGTCTCTACATGCTCAGGTGCATAACTAAGGTGCTTCTGTAAGTTTAGCCACGAATACTTTTTCCCAAGCTTAGAAGCTTTGAAAGCCATACCCTGGTATTCAAATGAGAATCCATTCATTTTTCCCGTCGAAGCTCTATTAGCTTTGCAGGTTACTCGGCTACCTTCGAGCCGCTTGATAAATGTTTCAAGACCGGGTTTATCAGCCAAAATTTTATCAATGATCTGTTGTAGGGATTTCTTTGGGCAGGGGGAGGACGTTCGTGCTTCAAGCATCTCTTCGTTGCGAGATAACCTCTTACGCTTCGGTTGTGACGTGTTGGTTGAAGGTGTTGCTTTGGTAAAAGTAAGGGCATGAGTAATCTCGAGCTCGCTAATGATACGAGTGCTGATAAGATTTTCATTCCTACCCAGGTAGAGCTTACCACCGACCATATCGATTCTACTGGCGATAATGTGTATGTGCTGGCCAGCTTCGTCGTCGTGAAGGACATAGCAACGCAGATGAGTATCACTAAATCCCATGCGTTTCATGTAGTCGTCAGCAACCAATTTCCATTGTTCCGGGCGAAGCCTCTCACTGGCAGGTAAACGAAGAGAGTTGTGCCAGACTGGTTTTATAACGTCTGTGCGAAGTTGCTTGCTTGTATTGAATTCAAAGATCAGTTCCAAGACCGAATCGCCTAACAGGTTCCCGCCAATCACTATTGGATCACTTTTATGATGTGAATCAGGCTTCAATGCATATAAAACTACACCAGCGAAGCTTTTACCTCTCCGTATCTTCTGCATACCCTTCATCAGGCTTGCTCCATGAATCGGATGATATTAATTTCTGGCGAAGCTCACTGATCTGGGTCTTAATAACAAAGATCTCTGTTTTTGTCAGTAAACTATCGCTACTTTTGGCATCCAGATGCTTGGCTATACGTTGTATAGTTTGGTTGATATCAGCCAAATATTTCCATGCTTCTATATTGATTGATGGCACAATGGCTGGAAGCTTATGGAGAAACACCATACGAAGCCATTCTCCTTTGGCATAATAGCCTCGCAATGTATTAAGCTTTGTTAGTTCTCTATGGTTCAACCTAACGCTTACACAGTGGGTTCTCAGCATTTCTGGCGTCAAATCATTTACTACTTTGACTTGCGTTTTTGAATGTGGGAATAATGATATATTTAAATTATTCATATGACTTCCTTTTATAAAAATTTGACATTTCCTTATATGTTGTTTTAGTTATATTCTATTTACTTAAAATGTCAATGATGGGAATGTATACTTTGCTTTTTGCAATTGACCATAAAAACATGCTAAGTAATTTCATATTAAAAATATTTAGTAATAAATCTCTTTGGGATATGTGATAATATAAAACTAAAATATTAATATAGGAGTTTTAAAGTGTATCTAATGAAGCCCCTTCATATGCATTTTGATTTCGGTTTTGGATCTACAGCCGATCAATTTAAAGAATCAGCAGATCTTTTATCAAAAACAGCAGTGGTAAAGGACTTGGTCATGCCGCTTAACTACCTAAGGCGGCATGCCGTTGAGCTATATTTAAAGTCATTGATATACATTTTGCATAGAAAATATGATATTCCTTTTAGTGATCAAGGTGATTTAGAAAATCCATTGATTAATGTTCGAGGTAAAAATAAACTTCTGACAAATCTACACGATGTCGGTGTTTTATTCAGTTACTTTATTGAACTACATAATAGTATGTTATCAAAATTTCCTGATAGAACAGATTGGTCAATTGGTGAAGATATTAGAATTAAAGTTAACAGTATAAGTGGAATAGATTCAAAAAAGTACTTTTTTTAGATATCCTAAAACAGATGACCGTAGACAAGATGTCAGGAAGTCTAAGGTAAAAGAAGTAGCCTGGGAAGATATGCAAGAAAGAATGAATGTTCCGTCAGATAGAAAGGTAAAAGCAATGCTTCTCTTTGATAATAATGATAATTTAATACAATCTTTTGATATTGATTCTGACGTTATGCCTGAATTACAGGAAACACTAAATTCGCTTTGTGAATTTTTCTATTGTTTACATGCAGCTTACAGATATGAAATATGTAAAGGTGAGTGAAGCTATGAAGATATATGGTTTGAAGAAACTTGTAATGGATATTTTGATATATGACAATAGAAACTTGATTAATGAATGAGTATGCTAATTTTCTTTTCAACTGAAAGGAGAAAAGCAAGGGAAATCAGAGAAGCGGAGCTTCGATGAGTTAGCCCTTGCTCCCATAACATATTATTAAATTTATAGTTTTTCCATTGTGTAAGAGATATAATGCTTTGGGGTCAACTAATTTAGTATAAATAAGGTGTGGTCAAGATGAATATTGAGAGTATACAAATAAGTAAATTAAATGGAGAAAACAATTACTCGATAGATATCGAGGATAATAGCTTCATTATTGTTGGCGAGAATGGCACAGGTAAAAGCACAGTCCTATCAATGACATATTACTTGTTAAAAGCTGATTGGGGAAAACTCTCTGAATATGATTATGAAAATATCACCATCACTATAGATGGTGAAACATGTTCATTCCCTAAAATATCTGTTATTGAATATTTAGATAAAAAAGATAGCAGAAGAAATAGGAGTAGAGGTAGAAGTAAAAGTAGTCTTTCCTACAAACTTAAAATGTATGTTCATGAGTTTATAAAAAACACATTAGAAAATGATATCAATAAAGCTCATGATAAAGATGTAATATATAAAATACGAAATGATTTTAAAATCATGGGTAATCCAATGCCACCTATTGAGCTCGTCGCAGATTATATAAATGATTATTGGTTAGACACTAATGTAATATTTGACGATGAGATAGACATGGATATTTCAAATCTAATGAAGTCCATGGCATTTATTAATGAAAAAGTAAACTGTTCGCTTATGTATTTGCCTACATATCGTAGAATAGAACAAGACCTTGAAATAATATTCCCTAACTCCACCAAACTGCCGAACTACCTCGAGGAGAACGTCGAAGCTGATGGTATCGTCCAGTTTGGTATGAAGGATGTTGAGAGCTTATTAAATCATGCTATGCATAAACTTAGTTCTGATTTTAGAAACAAATTACGTGAACTTATCGCCCAATCTCTTCAAGATATTTTAGGTAACCGTTACGAGGATTTTGTTCCGAATGAACATTTATCTTCTGTTTCAGAAAAAGAATTTGAAGAAATATTGGCTCGTGTAGATAGTGAAACATTGTCATCACAGGTTAAAGAAGAAATCAGGAAAAATACTAAGCACTATGGAAGAGGCAAAGGCGAGAAAAAACCAGATAAAGTTATCTTCTATTTCATAGGTAAACTTCTTGAGTTGCATAGATTACAGTCAGAAAATGAGGGTGATCTTATTAAATTTATAGGTGTTTGTAATAAATATCTTGTTAATAAAGAATTATATTTTGATCGAGTTAAATTTGTAATAAGTATTACGCCTACAAAAAATAATGATGATAGAACAAAAACTATAAAGTGGGAGACTCTATCGTCAGGAGAGAAACAAATAATTTCACTTTTCTCAAAATTATATTTAGGGGATGGGAAGGATTTTCTAATGATAATAGATGAACCTGAGTTATCGCTCTCTTTAGAATGGCAAAGTACTTTCCTTGAAGATGTTAAAAATACGGGTTTATGTGAAGGGATATTTGCAGTAACACATTCACCATTCATTTATAATAATAGTCTCAAAAAATATGCAAAAGGTATTGGCACACTGATGGAGGCGTTATGAGTTTTTTAGATTTAATGGATAGTGCCTTAGAGTCTCCCCAAACAGCTTTACATATTTTTTTAACTAAAATGAACAATAAAATCAACACCTTGCATGTTTATTATGAAGGGAAGTGCGATAATAAATTGTATTATGGAATGATTAGGCGATTGGTAGAAGATTCGGTTAACATAAGGACCGTTGTCTGTGGGAACAAGAAAAAAGTATTTAGCTTTAGAAATGAATTAATTGAAAGGGGCAATGATAAAAATAGGCTGATATTTTTTGTTGACAAAGATATTGATGATTTTTTTGATGATCATAATTATGTTCTTACACAGGAGATGCATCAGTCTTTATATTATTCAATAGAAAATTATGTTTCCTGCGAGCAAATTCTCATTTCAATTTGTCGTGAATGTTTCGATATGACAAATTTAGAAAATAGTAATAATGAGTTTTATATAAAGTTATTAGAGTCATATAAAGCGGCGGAAAAAATATTTTACCAAACTGTAAAGGATATTATGATTTTTGCCTTTATAGCCAGGAGGAATATTGAAAAGCCGGTGTTAAGCAATATGAAATTCAGTGACTTGTTTTATTTTGATGAACAATGCAACATCCATTTTAAAATAAAAGGTAAGTATCAAAATTTGTTAGAATATTTCATGGATAAAACAAAATGTGATATATCTGAATATTTGTATCAATATGATGAAATTGAATCAATGATTAACACTATTGATGAACGTTTCTATGTCAGAGGTAAATATCATTTGGAAATGTTCTGTGCTTTTTTACTATCACTTCAAAAGGCAGTAGGTGATATATTACCTTACAAACAAAGATTTCAAATTAATGATGAGAGTATGTTCCTTTTTTCTGGACCGAGGATAACCATTCCTGCAAGCATAAATGATTTTATAACTAACAATGCAGCAGATTTTATTAACAATAATTAGCAGCCTCAAATGGACATTGTAACAACGGCAATAATATCTGGCGCAGTCTATGATATTTTAAAAAACAGTATATGTTTTACAAAGAAAAAAATAAAAGAGAAACTATCGTATGTTATAGCGAATGATGATTTTCTTGAATTTTATTTTCCTGAAATTTTTATAAAGTGCTAAGGGATTGAGGTTGTAGAAAGGATAAAAGTAAAAGAGTTATCTTTCTACAACATCTTCCTGAGTATTTTAAATTGCAAAACATTCGATTTTATAAAGGGTTTTCAATAGTTTTCACCGACTATTTTAGTTAGTGACCTTGGCCTTTTCATTTTTACTGTAGTCGTGTGGTTATGCTTTTATTTAACAGAATGAGGAGTAATAGATCTTTCGCAGGTCTTTTTCACTGGAATTGAATTTATGTGCTCAGATGAATAAATTCCTTCTGAAAAAATTACACGAACAGTAAATCTCGAGTAATAAATATTTATCTTCGAGGTCCTTTTAATTTAATGCTTCTTCTTCTTATCTTTCTTCTACAACTACTGATAGTAATTCTACTTTATCCTAAAGAGAATAAAGCATAAGGTCATATGACTGGATTAACAGTGTGTGAATATTTTTTGGAATCAAAAAGTATCACTTGTTTTAAATAAATTATTTTAGCCGAATGCTCTGGCATTCTTTATGCATTTTCTAACTGTGTGAAATAATTTACTCATAAGACACTGTTCATGAATATTAAAACCAAATGTTATCTGTATTGTTATTTTGAATTTAATATAGAAATTATATTTGACATAATGTAATTTTTATATTAATTGTCTTATAGTAGTGTTTTCTTGGTTGGTTTTGAGTTTATCAGCTAATGGATTTGAGTATTCTTCGCTACAAAAAACGTAATTATAATAATAAGTGAGGTAATGTAATGGTAAAATACAATATAGCATTTAAGGAAGTTGAAGAATTAGTAAGTGAGATCTTGGAACAATTAAATATAGAATTAGATGAAATTAATTTATTTCCAACGGATGATATTTTTAGAATAATCATTAAGGCCATGGATGTTGAGAATATAAAGACACTTTCATGTATTTATTCAAACGATGAGTTTTTAGAAATTGAAAAAGATATGAGTCCTGCTGTAAATAAATTTATGTGGTGGTGGGGGGACTGTTTAGATTCGGGTGTCTTCAGCATACCTGCTTTAATCGCAAGTAAAGAAAAAGAAGTTATTTCATTATTGATTTCAAATGATGTGGATAGTAATAATGACAGAAATAAAAAAAGGATTTGATAGGGCTCATTGTATGTAATAATAAAATTGGATTGCCAATATGTGTTTTTAATATAAAATATTTAACAAGGGTTTATATCCAGAAAAAATGGATGCCATTTAATTTAGTTCAAAAATTTTACGTGAGTTATAATGATGGTAAATGAGATCTTACACTATACGCAGTTGATTTTTAGTGCAATAAGCATAAAAGATAAGTTCGAATGTCTTTTATGCTTTGATCTTTATGGTAATTCATAAGCCATATATCATAGCCACCTTTGATGGGTGCGCAATCATCATCTTATATAAGCATGTTGCTTAGAATAGATATTTTCACTTGTTCCTTGAGTTGTTATAAAGACCGTTCAAGCAGTTTAACTATCGATTTGTGGTGTGTTAATAATCTAAAACACGGTTTGTTATAGTTAGAAAAAAAGAAAAGAGTTTTTGATATGTTGCTATTCACCAACTGTGAAGCAACATTTATAGATCAACTATAATTGGCTTTACCCACAAAGTTTCTTCTGCCCACGACAATGAATCAAATGGCTCCTTTTCTTTATAAAATGTAGCCCATCAGTAAATCAAAGACTTGGCCATAGATAATAAATTGTTTTTTATTAGTGGGTTATATCTTGTAAAATGATACTGCTGCATCATCTCTGTCTGAGATTTATGACATACGAAAAGTATGTCGGCAATGGCAACATGTAACTCTATGACCCTACTATATAATTTTGCGCTTAAAGCTCGCATCACCAAACCAACTGGCTCTTACATTACTAATAGACTAATAGTGGATAACTTCTCACATCTCCGGCTAAATCTTCGCTACTAACCTGTTCTATCAACTAATCATAAAATGTAAAAAAAATTTACAAATTACCCTTTCAAGGGGTAATGTTATTGTATATGGGATAAGTCTTGATTATGATATGCGTAACCTACTGAATTTTAATAGGTTAGATTTTACTACAGTTACAGGATCTTACGTCATCTATCCTGAAAGCTTGGAAGATGCTTACAAAAACATAAGCCATTCTAATAGTGTTTTCTAGACTCTTTGAGACATTTATGTGGAATAAAACGATAAGCAAAACAGCATGTTCTGAATGGGTTTTACGAAACAGTCTTTACTGGATGACTGCCTATACACGGTGGCGATTGGAAGATGACGATATAAATTGGCATGTCTCTTTTGATACATTTAGTGAGGAAATACAGTTCGAATTTGAACGGTTGAGAAACGATTTCCAGCTAAGGGAGTCTCTTGATAGCCATACGGGAAGAGTTAGAGCAGCGATTATCAGCAATGTCCTGAAGAGTATTGATGAGAGACTCACTGGATGAAGCTCATGCCGTTTAACTTCGATAGATTAAATGATGGCAAGGTTTTCATCAGTAATCTGGCTGGTTTCCACCACTTCATCGAGGATGCAGAGCTTTTCCAGCTATCACGCAACCAATTCCCGACAGAACGGAATGTATCGGGTAGCCTTGAAAGTAAGCTTTTTATTGCTAATGATGACGCGGTTTCATTGGCTTCTTCTGCGTTAAGCTCTGGTTTAGCTAAAAGACTCATGAATGATTTAGCCATCAGGCCAATCTTCATGATAGTTCCTACACTGAGATGTGATCATACCTGCAAGTATTGTCAGGTTAGCAGAGCAGCAGTTGGAGCAAGTGGCTACGATCTTGACCCGACACTCATACCTGAAATTGTCAGCGCTATAAAGAAATTGGGAACACCGCCATACAAAATCGAAGTTCAGGGGGGAGAACCACTCCTCAGATTCGATCTTGTGCAAATGATTTATAACGAATGTCAGGTTTCACTCGGCTCCGAAGCTTTTGAAATAGTGATTGCTACAAGCCTGTCGCTTTTAGATGCTTCTGTCATCGAGTGGGTGAGAAGTAGGAACATTACTTTCTCTGTATCTCTTGACGGCAATGAACATATCCACAATAAGAATCGAATCCTCCCTGGAGCAAAAGCTCACTCGAGAGCTATCGCTGGTATGCAACTCATACGTGATGAATTGGGTTCTAATCGTGTTGCTACAGTAACCACCGTAACAAAAGAACTTACCAAAGATCCTGTTTCGATAGTGGAGGCTCATTTGGGCTTAGGTCTTACGGATATGTTTATTAGACCTGTCAGCCCATACGGATTTGCCCAAAAGCAAAGCTTTACCTTTTCGATGCCGGAGTATTTCGAATTTTACAAAGAGTTGATGGAAGAAGTGTTACTTCAGAATCAGAAGGACATACCTGTCGTTGAGCATTCGGCTGCTATCCATATTAAGAGAATCTTTAATCCGGGCTTCAGTGGCTATGCAGACCTGAAATCGCCAAGCGGAGTGGTTCTGAACTGTATCCTCTTCAATTATGACGGTAAGGTTTACGGTAGCGACGAAAGCCGTATGCTTCAGAAAGTGAATCCCGAAGCAGATTTTAGTGCTGGTAACTTTTCTTCCCTGTCGTTCAGTAATAGTGAGTTCTACAGGTCGTCATTAACATCATCATTTAATTTCGCTATGCCTGGTTGTGACACATGCGCCTATCAGCCTTTCTGTGGTGCAGATCCTTGCCAAAACATCAGTGTTCACGGCGAACCTGTTGGTGACAAGAGTCGGTCTACGTTCTGCCAATATCACAAAGGTATGTTTCGTTACCTTCTGAACGAGATATCTCAGGATGGGCCCATGGCAGAGATGCTTAAAGGATGGGCTTATGTCTGAGGTGTTAAGAAACGATATTTTCCGGTTTTCATCTGAATTGCCAGTTCAGCAGGGATTCTATCGCTTGTGCAAATCCAAGCCAGAAAACCCTCAGTTTTTCCTCCCAAATTTGCTTGTCACTAAGGCAAAGAGCGATTCACAGCTACCTGCATATTTTACAGACTCTGTTTTTAGCAAAGAGCTATTTGATTCGATAGAAGATGGTGACATCGGGATCGTTAACAACGGCAACATGCTCAGGGTGATTTTGTCCCGAAGAGCAAATCATAATACGGTTCTGGTAACTGAAAGGTGCAACAACAGTTGCCTGTTTTGTTCGCAGCCCCCTAAGACTGGAAACGATGATTGGCTACTCAGTCAGTCAGCACTTGCCATTGCCTCTTTCTCTTTGAATGGTGTAGTGGGAGTGAGCGGGGGAGAGCCTCTACTGTATGGTGACGATTTCCTGCACTTTATCGATTTCATCATCGAAAACTCGCCAGGCACTGCTTTGCATGTTTTAACAAATGGGCGGAAATTTTCAGATGTCAGTTTTACTCGTCAGATGAAAGAACGAAGCGATAAGATCAAAATTACTTTTGGTATCCCACTTTATTCTTCAAGGTCATCAGTTCATGACTATCTGGTTGGAAGTGACGGGGCATTTGATGAGACAGTAAGAGGGTTAATCAATGCAGGTAACTCAGGGATCAACATTGAACTGAGAATCATCCCTACACAGGCTAACTATACAGAACTTGATGACATCGTTGAGTTTACTGGCCGTGTGTTCTCCAATATAAACCAAATTTCACTGATGGGGCTGGAATCGATTGGATGGGCTCGTAAGAACTGGTCATCAATCTTCGTTGAGCACGACAGCTATAGCGAGAAGATCCTTTCTGCTGTAGAAACCGCTCAGAGGTCGGGCATACCCCTTACCATCTTCAATTATCCATTGTGTCACCTTCCGGAAAGAGCTTGGGGATTTGCTACACAGTCCATCTCTGACTGGAAAAATTATTATCCAAAAGAATGTGATGAATGCACTCAGAAGTCTTCCTGTGCTGGATATTTCAGTTCATCAAAAGGCCGTTTTCATCAACCTCCGAGACCTATCAAATGAAAAAATTTAACTTCGCAGCATTACTTCCTGGATTTCTTGCTTTGAATAACTCTGTATGGGCAAGTGACTCAGCTATAGGCGCAAGTGATATGCCTGCAATGTCTCTTAACGAGCATGATATGGTGATAGCCCCTCTAAACACAGATGTGCCATTTTATATAGCGGGTCATCGCAGTCACAGTTCACATCGAAGTCATAGCTCTCATAGATCATCTTCTGGCGGTGGATACTATGGGGGAACTTCTACTCCCTACTATCCGAAAACTTACAGCACACCAAGCTCTTCTTCCCCTTCCAGCTCAGGGAGCAGTTCTCCATCGTCTTCTTCGTCTGTCCGTTCGCTTCGTTCTAATGACACTGATACCTCCGCCACTACATACTCAGCAGGAACCACAGGAGCCAATCGTGCCAGTAATGGGCTGACTTCGGATACAGAAAAACGTAAGCGGTTGATCATGCGAGTTCAGTTCGCGTTACTCGATAAGGGGTTCTATAACGGCAATATAGACGGAAGCATGGGACCTGCGACACGAACTGCTATCAAGAATTATAGAGTTGCAAATGGATTACCAACTCCGGTAAGAGAAACATTAGACACTCAGTTATTGAACTCTTTAAGTATACTGGCCCGATAAATTATTGGGGGTAAATAGAATGAAGATAAAACTTTCAATTTATAAAACAAAGAGAATTGCTGATGACATTGACCAAGTTTTAAATCTGGAAAGAGTCAAAAAGCCTGTCGAATTCGAGGTGGATAATGCACGAGTATACCTTTATGCAAAGCAAGTTTTGGACCCAATGCCACCTGAATGGACAACTCTATTCACGAGCCAAAAGACGGAAATAGAACCCGATTTCTTCGGTATGAATAGTAGCACTGGAGCAGTTCTTGTTGTTGAGGTTGATAACACAAGGTATCTTATTCCTTTCGGAACTGGCCATCACTTAATCAATGATAGTAGTATTATCAAAGGTTTTGGACTGAAAACAACCCTTAACTGTATTGAGCATAAAAAAATCCGTAGCTTGGATAAAGGTAGTCATAACGAAACCAATCTTTTAACTCGTAGTCAGAGTAGTAAAGAAGTCGACATATATAATCTTAAAATAGATTCTGAGATGGATATTCTTACGACCCTCACAGGCATTTCCACTGAAGATGTTTTAGGAAATAAAATAACAGGGAAAGATGCTTTTGTAATTGTGCCTGACATTGAATTAGCATCGATCCCTGAATTATTAATAAAAATAGACTCTATTAATCTATTACCTCTTCCTGAAGAATTCGAATGGGTTAACAATATCAAAGAAGCTGATGAGGCCGAAATTGAAATATTGGATTCGCTTTTGATTGATTTAATAAAACAAAGGGACTTCAGTGACATATGGTTAGGTGAGCCAGAAATTGTAGATTGGGAAAAACAAATAGGATATTGCTTCGAGAGAAGGCAAAGAAGCATTATTTATGAAAGCTTGTCAGTAAATCATATATGTGAGTATTTTGATGGCAAAAATGCTGATGTTACTGTTGATGAACTTAAAAGAAGTTGCTTGCATGTTTTGAATGCCGATTATGAATCGATAAAAAAATGGTCTTTGTACAGATGCATTTATGCTGAAATAAAAGAAGGTGATCAGAACTATATTCTGCGAGATTCTATATGGTATGTGGCCGATAGAAAATTCGTAACGACCATTGATGATGAAATGAAAAAAATTCTACATTATGAAGAATCAGATAAGTTTCCAGTATACTCATATAATAGAGAAGAAGATTACAATAAAAAAATTTGCCTTGGTGACAAATCATTTACACATATGGATCAGAAATTTATTCATCACGGTGGGAGCAAAAGTAAAGTTGAATTTTGCGATCTTATAAAAGGTGCATCAGATTTTATTCATGTGAAATATTATAGTGGTTCGCAAAGTATGAGCCATCTTTTCTCTCAAGGATTTGTCGGTTCGGAGCTTTTCATAAGCGATGCTGAATTCAGAGGAAAGCTTAATGAGAAACTTCCTGCCCATATAAAATTGGTTGATCATATAATACGACCTGATGCCAAAAATTATAAATTAGTCTTCGCTATAGCTACGAATAAAAACCTACCTGAAGACTTACCTTTGTTTTCAAAAATTAATTTAAAGAACTTTTATAAGAGTATTAGCAATTTTGGATACGAAGTCAGGATCTGCAAAATAGCTGTAGATCCTAACATTTACAAAAAAAAATTATGTAAGCCACAAAAAAACAAACTTTAAGTTAATTTGTTAATGTCAGAGATCTCTGTCAATTCATTGAGGTAATCGCTTTTATTCCTCAGGAGCCAATGAAACACTTTTGGGTTCTCAAGCAGTTTCTTAATATGAGAAATAATGATTGTGAGTTTCAAACTATTTGAGCCGTAGGTTTCTTTAATTTTTTTAGTGTCAAAATGAACTTGTGCCATTTCCTTCTCAAGTCTTTCTATAGCTTTTCTGTTTGCAAGTTTAGAGTCTGATTTCTTTTTTGGTTGCTCGATGAGAAACTCTGGCGAGGAGCTGTGATATAAAGACTCCGAAAATAATATTGAATAGTTTTCAAATTTTACCATCAGGTTCGCACATTCTATTTGTCTCAAAGGTATCATTTTCTTCAAAGTTCTAAAAGTATTAATTGGGATATCTTTATCACTGAACAATTCTATCACTTCTGGGCAGATCCCTTTTAAAACTGATAGGTTAGATTTCAGAGACTCAACACTTACATTCAATGCGGTGCAAAGCATTTCAACAGGAACTCCTACTCTTACAGCTTCTTTTAGCATTCGTTGGATCTGTATAATTGTTATCCGGTTAACTTTTTTATTGGGTGTGTAGGTGTCGTATGTAGTCGAAATAAGGCAGTTTACTTTATCTTCGCCTAAGTCTTTAAGGGCCTCAACCCTAAGGTGACCATCAAGGATTTTCACAGAGTTATCTGTTCGATCAATGAAAACAAGTATTGGTTCTACTAACCCAATGGCTAATATAGTGCTTTTTATTTGTGTGTATTTTTTACTGATTTGAAAATTTGTAGGAAGCTTTTTTGTGTAAGTCAGATCAGCAAGTTTGAAGCTTACTGATTTGTCATTAAAGCAATACTTTATCATTTCACACCTCAATTGGCAGTGTTTTTAACTATGACTTTGACAATATCTTGTAAACTCTCTTCATTTACTATTTTATAAAAACTCTCATTGCTGGTAAGTTCTTTGAATATCTGACTTGCAACCAATAGTTTGATTTCAACATAGTCAGCTTTATTTTTGATTTTTTTATGTTGTGAAATGTTGTCCTGATAAAGTTGTTGTAATTCATCTGTAGTCATTTTTTTCTTTTTCTTGGTAACTCCGAAATTATTATTGATAAATCCTTTGAGTCCTTCATCCCGCGAGTCGAGTATTTCACGAACTTTACCAACATCCTTATGTTTTATTAGGCCTTCGTCAAACGCTTTGATCAATAATTCCTGACCACCTTCAAAGTCCACTCTTGCAATTTCAACAGCAAATGATATGGGTATACTTCCTGATTCGACAGCCGATAATAGCTTGTTTTCTCCTTTGTTAATAAGCATGGTTAAACTTGTAATCCAGTGCAAAGATAAGCCGGTGGAGTTGGATATCTCCTTGTTAGTTAATCCTTGATCGGTCATTTCTTTTATTCGTTGAAATTGCTCACCCGCTCTTGGGATCACTCGGGCCATGTTTTCGACTAAACTCATTATGTAAGCTTGGTTTTCGTCTATGTCCAATATAAATGCGGGAATCAATTCCTCTCCCAGGGCAGTCAATGATTCAAGTCTGCCTTGACCACAAATTAGAGCAAAATCGTATTTCTTATCAACGATTTTTCGAATCGTTATTGGTTTCCTTAGCCCGCTTGCATCAATGCTTTCTGTTATTTCTGCATGTCGAAATTTGTTCCTTGCCCGAGGGATTACTACCTTAATAGAAGATATTTTAACCATGTGAACATTTTGCTCTTGCATTTAAATTACATCCTTATCATCAGTTGATAGCATATTAAAGAATGGCTTGATATCATCAAAACGATACATTTCGAACAAAAGGTTATTGTTGTCTTTAAGTTTTAATTCATTTTCAAAAAAATCTATTGACGGTAATATATAAAAATCAACAGGCTCAGTATTAAGACTATTCATTCTTGCAATGATACTAATTTCTGGATTTAGACTCCTATCCAATCGCACTTTCCACCTATGTCTGTTCGAACCTATTTTTTTACATCGTGAAAGCACTATGGAGAAATTTAAAGCTTTATTAATTGTAACCAGTTTATTTTCTAATATCTTTACTTCACTGCTTAGAATTTCATTTTTTATTTTTTTTACAATGTCACAGTGTTTTTTTCGCAGATAAGAGTTTATCTCTAAGTATTGATAATCTCGCTCAGGGGTATAGTCGATTAATTTATAGGCATTAAGAAGACCACCAAAGCGGTTTGCAATTACACTGCTTGATGGACTACTATCCTCTTCATCTATAATAAATCCTGAAATCTTTCCATGTTTAGAAAGGATTTTTCTTAGGCAATCAAGAATCTTTTCATTGCTAATTTTTACAGAGCGATTATCAATAATTTCTTTAGCTAATTTAAATTTTTCTTCTGAAATAATAGGTTTAAAAAAAGAATTATATTCAATCCATTCCTTTTCAGGATTTTTAATTTTCTTTGTCTTTAACTTTTGTGATGTACGGTTATATGTGTATTTTCCGGTATATCGGCTATTAATAAGAACAGAGTGAATTCGACCTCGTGTCCATTCTGTTTTATCGCTGAATCTATACCCCTCTCGATTGAGTCGCGAGGCGATAAGATATTCATTCAGCCCTTCAAAAATAAACATATTGAAAATCTTTTTTACTAACTCAACTTCTTTCTTTGTTCCGGGGACAAGAACTATTCTATCTGTTTGAAGACTCTTTCTCTCACCATGAGCAAGTATCATTTTGTGTTTGTTATTGTTATCAAGCAACTTTCTTTTAAGCCCATATCCGGCTTTTCCTCCCTGATAATATCCTCTTTTCACAAGATTCACATGTCCTGCAAATACCTTTATTGAAAGGTTTTTACTAAAGGCTCCCGCAGCATACATAAGTGAAGAAAGTATGAATGTTTCAGTTTCACTGTTTTCTGGGAGATTTTCGGCACAATAAATGACATCCACATTGTTCATTTTTAACAGATATTTATAATAAATACCCTCTTGAGGATCTTTGAAACGGCCGAAACGACTAACATCGTATACAAGGACAGCATCGATATTTATTTCTTTCGTAAGGACATCGTTTACAAGCTTATTAAAATCATGCCTTCCAGTTGTGGATACACCACTTTTGCCTGCATCGTCATAAGTATGTAAGATTTCCATATTATGCTCATCAGCATATTTTTTGATGAATTGGGCCTGGTTATCTAACGAAAACTCCTGAAGATTAGTAGACATCCGTAAATACTGTGCAACCCTAACCCTCTGTTTTTCCTTGATTTGATTGTTCATTACAGTGCCTTGATGCAACTTTAATAAGTCATAGTGGTTAAAAATTGATCAATTTTGATGCTGTTGCAACCTTTTTTGACATCTGTTTTTTAAAAATTTTGCTCTCGAACAATAGAAATAGGGAGTGTTATCTAATGATGGTTTGAAATGAAAAGGCGACTGGGTGGGTTTTGCGTAGCTTTTAGGTGAATTTAAATTTGGACATTGCTTGAGTCGCAAGATGTGGGCATTTATTTGTGTAAAAGAATGCCCAAACCTTATCCTGTATTAGCAATCTAAGTAATTGATAAAATTAATTATAATTTAGCCAAAAACAAGGAAGTCTCTGCATTCATAGCGCTCTTAGACAAATGCATGAGTCTTGGCTCTCTTTGACAAGAGCCATTTTCAACGGTGGATATGAGTGTCCTTTAGCTCGCTAAAATCCAGCTTTGTTACAAAACGAAAAAGGAGTCAGTTCTTTCTCTTCACATGCTTCAAGGTAGTCAGCCCACCATTGGAGCATCAGTTTCCTTTCTTCGAGATGTTCTGCTTTGTGTATGTATGCTGCTCGAACGGAGTTTCGTTCTTGATGGCTCATTTGACGTTCAACAGCATCTCTTGACCACAATCCAGACTCAATTAGAGCACTACATGCCATGGTTCGAAAACCATGTCCACACACTTCCTTCTTTGTATCGTAGCCCATAGTGCGCAGGGCCTTGTTGACAGTGTTTTCGCTGATTGGTTTGTCATCACGACTAAAACCTATGAACATAAGTTCTTTATCGCCACTGATAGAATGAAGTTTTTCGAGCAGGGTTTTGGCTTGTTTGCTCAATGGCACAAGGTGAGGGTTTTTCATTTTCGAGCCTCTGCCAGAATACTTAACTCCATCCAACTCTTGACGTTCTCCTGGGATCGTCCATAAGGAATTTTCGAAATTCACTTCGGACCAACGTGCGAACCTAAGTTCACTTGAACGGATGAAAGTCAGCAGAGTTAACTGGACTGCGATTTGCGTTATGCCTTTACCTTTATAAGCTTCAATTCGTCTTAGAAGCTCAGGTAGCTGTTCGAAGGGGAGAGCAGGGCGATGAGTGCTTTTAGGTGTTGTCACGGCACCCGAAAGGTCATAGGCGGGATTTTGGTCAATCAAAGCGTTATGGACGGCATATCGCATTATGGCTGTTATGCGTTGTTGTAAACGCGAAGCCACTTCAAGATGCCCGCTTTTCTCAGCGTTTTTTAGCGGAAGCAATAATTCACGGGTTTTGAGTTCAGTGATGTTCCGTTTACCAATAACTGGAAACAGATGAGTGATTAAGCTGTTTAACACTGTGGTTCTGTGACTATCAGACCATGTCCTGTTGCTCGAATGCCAATCTCTTGCAACCGTTTCGAATGTGAGCAACCCTTTTTCTTCAATCTTTTCAGATTTTCGCTTCTCACCAGGATCTATGTTGTTTGCGATTAGCTTTCTTGCTTCGTCTCTTCTAAGACGTGCAGTGGCAAGAGAGATTTCAGGATAAACACCTAACGCCAACATTTTTTGTTTACCAGCAAAACGATATTGCAGACGCCAATATTTCGAACCGCTGGGCTGAATCAGAAGGTGCATACCACTACCATCAGTCAGCTTCATCGGCTTCTCAGCAGGTTTAGCGTTTCTGACTTTTACCTCAGTGAGTGCCATAGTAAACCTCCCATGCTGATGGTATCGGCATTATCGAACTTACCATACCAACATAGATACCAACAAAACAAGCAGGATGTTGATAAAAGTTATTGGAATTTGGTAGACGAAACGATGGGGTTAAGTTGCTGAATTTAGATAATAAAATATACTTTAGCAGACGTTCGTAGACATTAAAATGGTGTCCCCTGCAGGAATCGAACCTGCAACTAGCCCTTAGGAGGGGCTCGTTATATCCATTTAACTAAGGAGACGCGGCGCGCAGTATAGCGTACCGACCAGCAGAATTTAACCGTGTAAATCCTGTTTGCTCAATCTATCAACAATCTCGTGCCACATCTCACTGTTGTTTCTTCTGCGCTTTCTCTTTGCGCTTCTGCTCCGCCTTCGCTTTGGCCTTCGCCGCTTCACTCATATCGTTGCGAATTTGTGCGTGACTGATCAGCGCAAAAATCAACGTACCGCCGGTGATATTCCCCAGCAGCGTAGGTAAAGCAAACGGCCAGAGAAACTCCTGCCAGGGCAGCGTGCCGGCAAACACCAGATAAAGCACTTCTACTGAACCCACCACGATATGGGCTAAATCTCCCAGCGCCACCAGCCAGGTCATCATCACAATCACCACGATTTTGGCCGCGCCCGCGTAAGGGAACATCCAAACCATGGTGGCGATAATCCAACCTGAAATGACGGCATTGGCAAACATTTCGCTGGGGGAGTTGTCCATCACCTTTTCGCTAATCACGGTGAAGGCCTGACGCGTCGCCTCGTCAAAAATCGGCATATGATTAAACGCCAATGCGCCGAGCGCCGTGCCGATCAAATTCCCCGCCAGCACCACGCCCCACAGGCGCAATAACAGCATGAAATTACCGCCAGTGGGTTTGTGCATCACCGGTAATACCGCAGTAACCGTGTTCTCAGTGAACAGTTGCTGACGGGCCATTATCACGATGACAAACCCAAAGGTATAACCCAGATTCTCCAGCAGGAAACCGCCAGGCACATCAGCCAAATGCACATGGAAAATCCCTTTTGCCATCAGCGAAGCGCTCATGGATAGCCCCGCAGCTACAGCAGACCATAGCAACGCCATGCCATCGCGCTCTAACTCTTTCTCCCCGTCCTGGCGAATCTCTTCATGAATTGCCGCAGCCCGCGAGGGCAGGGCATCTTCATCCACTTCTATCTCTTTACCCTGGTCCTTTTCGTCGCTCTCGACATCGTTGTCATGTTCTGAAATGGATGGTGATTGCTTCATGTTTTCCCCTGGTGATAATGCCAACGCGTAATAAGCGTAGACGGTTTTATCAAGGGCGAAATGTTACGAAGATTCAATTTAAGAGTAACAAGATTTTAACCGAGGCGATTTTTTGCGCAATTCCTTGATCTGATGCGCACGAATACCCCCTTTGGGGGAAGTGAGAGCTACCTCACAGACTTCGGCCCACAGATTCATTGTGGTATTATCCCCGCCTCTTTTCACTGCTGCGATTCCCTCTTTCATGCTCGAAGTCATTAATCTCTCATGCGTTCGTGATGAGCGAACCCTGTTCCATGGGCTGAGCTTCCATGTGCAACCGGGTGACATTGTGCAAATTGAAGGCCCTAACGGGGCAGGAAAAACCTCACTGCTGCGCTTGCTGGCCGGATTAAGCCGGGCAGAAGAGGGCGAAGTGATGTGGCAATCGCAGCCGGTTCGACAGCAGCGCGAAATATGGCACCAAAACTTGCTCTATCTCGGCCATCATCCTGGCGTGAAGTCGGTACTCTCACCACTGGAAAACCTGCATTTTTGGCACGGCGATCGTGATGAAGAAGTGATTTTCGACGCACTTGAGCAGGTTAATTTGCTGGGTTATGAAGAGGTGCCCGTTGCGCAATTGTCCGCAGGACAGCAACGACGCGTGGCCCTTGCTCGCCTGTGGCTCAGCCCGGCAAAGATCTGGATCCTGGATGAACCGCTCACGGCGATTGATAAAGGCGGCGTGGAAAAATTAATGGCGCGTTTCGCTGAACATGCCGATAACGGAGGCGCAGTGATTTTGACCACCCATCAGGATTTGCCCGGTGAGGGTGGCCGCGTGCGCAAAATTCGTCTGACGTCGGAGTGGGCATAATGTTAGGTCGGGTGATTCAGCGCGAATTGAAAATTGCCTTCCGTAGTGGTGCCGAGGTGATTAATCCGCTGTGGTTTTTCCTGATTGTTATCACGCTGTTTCCGTTAGGTATCGGGCCGGATCCCCAACAGCTGGCGCGCATTGCGCCGGGGATTGCGTGGGTCGCCGCGTTATTAGCCTCTTTGCTGGCTCTGGAACGTCTGTTTCGTGACGATTTTCTGGATGGTTCGCTGGAGCAACTACTTTTACTGCCCACGCCATTACCCCTCACGGTGCTGGGAAAAGTGATTGCCCACTGGCTAATCACCGGTCTGCCACTGATTTTGCTGTCGCCGCTGGCGGCACTCCTGCTGTCACTGGATTTTCCCGGCTGGCGTGCGATGGCGCTGACGCTATTGCTCGGCACGCCCACCTTGAGTTTTCTCGGTGCAATTGGCACCGGATTGACCGTTGGGCTGCGGCGTGGCGGCGTACTTCTGAGTTTACTGGTATTGCCGTTGTCGATACCTGTTCTGATCTTTGCCAGCGCGGCGATTGATGCCGCCGGTCAGGGATTGCCGATCGGAGGCTATCTGGCAATTCTTGGCGCGATGCTGGCAGTGAGCGCAACACTTTCGCCGTTCGCAACTGCTGCGGCTTTGCGCATTAGTCTGCATTAATCCGTGCTGCCCCAGAGCCGCCGGTATCCGAATTCTTTTTTATTGTGAGCTATGCAAATGTGGAAATGGTTACACCAGTGGGCAAAGCCTGAGCGGCTTTACCAGCTATGCGGTCGCTTAATTCCGTGGTTCGCCGTGCTTGGCGTGGCAACGCTGCTGCTCGGTTGGGTGTGGGGCTTTGGCTTTGCACCGGCTGATTATCAGCAAGGCAACAGCTTCCGTATTATGTACATTCACGTGCCAGCAGCGATGTGGTCAATGGGCGTTTACGCTTCCATGGCGATTGCCGCGTTTATCGGCCTGGTGTGGCAGATGAAGATGGCGGATTTAGTTTCGGCAGCGATGGCGCCCATTGGCGCGGTGTTTACCTTTATCGCGCTGATCACCGGCTCCGCCTGGGGCAAGCCAATGTGGGGCACCTGGTGGATTTGGGATGCCCGCCTGACATCGGAGCTGGTGCTGCTGTTCATCTATATGGGCGTAATCGCGCTCTATCACTCCTTTGAAGATCGCCGCACCGCCGGTCGCGCTGCCGGTATCCTGATTCTGGTTGGCGTGGTGAATCTACCGATTATTCACTTCTCAGTGCAGTGGTGGAACACGCTGCACCAGGGATCGTCCGGCATTCTGCAGCAGGCGATTGCGCCAAGCATGCGGACCCCGCTGCGTTGGGCCATCCTCGGTTATCTGCTGGTGTTTGGGGCGCTGACGCTGATGCGCCTGCGTAATCTGATCCTATTCAGCGAGCGTCATCGTCCATGGGCGATTGATGTGGCTCAGGGAGGGCGCAAAGCATGACGCCAGCCTTCTCATCCTGGAGCGATTTCTTCGCTATGGGCGGTTATGCCTTTTATGTCTGGCTCGCCGTTATCCTCACCTTAATCCCTTTGTTCGGACTGGTGCTGCACACTGTGCTGTTCCGGCGCCGTTTGCTGGCTGAAATTCGCCAGCGTCAATCCAGGGAGCGCCGCATCCGCGCGGCCAAGTCGAAAAAAGCTGCCAGTGAAGCAGCAGGAGAATCCGTGTGAATATCCGCCGTCGTAACCGCCTGTATGTGGTGGTAGCGATCCTGGTGGGCTTAGGCCTGGCCACGACGCTAGTGATGTACGCGCTGCGTTCCAACATCGATCTGTTTTATACCCCGAGTGAAATTTTGTACGGCAAAGGTGAGGCGCACCAGATGCCGGAAACCGGTCAGCGCCTGCGCGTCGGCGGCATGGTGATGCCGGGCAGCGTGAAGCGCGATCCGAAAACCCTCGCGGTCTCTTTCAAACTGTATGACGCCAATGGCGTGATCAGCGTGAGTTACGAAGGCATCTTGCCGGACCTGTTCCGCGAAGGGCAGGGCGTCGTGGCGCAGGGCGTGCTGGAAAGCGGCAATCTGGTTAATGCCAAAGAAGTACTGGCAAAACATGACGAAAAATACACGCCGCCAGAAATTGAAGATGCGATGAAGAAAAACCACACAGGACCTGCAGCGACTTATCAGCAGGCAGGTGCTCAATCATGATGCCGGAAATTGGCAGCTTTCTGCTCTGCCTCGCGCTGGGCCTCGCGCTGCTGTTAAGTATTTATCCGTTGTGGGGCGCAACGCGCCAGGATGCACGTCTCATGGCAATGGCACGCCCGCTGGCGTGGGGCATGTTTGCCTGTATCGTTGCCGCCTTCGTGTTATTAGTGCATGCGTTTATCGTTAATGATTTCAGCGTGGCCTATGTCGCCACCAACTCCAACACCTTGCTGCCGGTTTACTACCGCATCGCAGCCACCTGGGGCGCGCATGAAGGTTCACTGCTGCTGTGGGTGTTGTTGCTCAGCACCTGGACGGTAGCGGTCGCGATTTTCAGTCGTGGTATGCCGCAGGATGCGCTGGCGCGCGTACTGTCTGTGATGGGGATGATCAATCTCGGCTTCCTGCTGTTTATTACGCTGACCTCTAATCCGTTTACCCGAACCCTGCCAAACTTCCCGATTGATGGCAGCGACCTCAATCCGATGCTGCAGGATATCGGGCTGATTTTCCATCCGCCACTGCTCTATATGGGTTATGTCGGTTTCTCTGTGGCCTTTGCGTTTGCTATCGCTTCATTGATGGCTGGGCGTCTCGATACCGCATGGGCGCGCTGGTCACGCCCGTGGACTACGGCGGCCTGGGTTTTCCTGACGATTGGTATCGTACTCGGTTCGGCGTGGGCCTATTACGAACTGGGCTGGGGCGGCTGGTGGTTCTGGGATCCGGTAGAGAATGCCTCCTTCATGCCATGGCTGGCCGGTACGGCGTTGATGCACTCGCTGGCGGTAACGGAAAAACGCGGCAGCTTCAAATCCTGGACGGTGCTGCTGGCGATCACGGCATTTTCATTAAGCCTGTTGGGCACCTTCCTGGTGCGTTCTGGCGTACTGGTATCGGTGCACTCGTTTGCCTCCGATCCGGCGCGTGGCATGTTTATTCTCGCCTTCCTGGTGATCGTGATTGGCAGCTCACTGCTGCTTTATGCGATTAAAGGCGGCAAGGTGCGCAGCCGCGTGCAAAGCGAAGCCTGGTCACGTGAATCCTTCCTGCTGGGTAATAACGTGCTGTTAATCGCGGCGATGCTGGTGGTGCTGCTGGGCACGCTGTTGCCGCTGGTGCACAAGCAGCTTGGTTTGGGCAGCATTTCTGTCGGCGAACCGTTCTTCAACACCATGTTTACCTGGCTGATGGCACCGTTCGCGCTGATGCTCGGCATCGGGCCGCTGGTGCGCTGGCGCCGTGATGAGCCGCAAAAGTTGTGGAAACGCCTGGGTGTCGGTTTACTGGTGACCTTGATCCTGTCGATCGCGCTGCCGTGGCTACTGCAGGATCGCATTGAAGCGATGACGGTGATTGGCCTGCTGATGGCGATCTGGGTCATTCTGCTGACGTTGATGGAACTGCATGAACGCGCCACTCATCGCCATAGCTTCTTCAAAGGTCTGCGCCATTTAACGCGCAGCCATTGGGGAATGGTGCTGGGTCATCTAGGCGTAGCCGTGACCGTGGTGGGCATCGCCTTCAGCACGCAGTACAGCGTCGAACGTGATGTGCGCATGAAGTCGGGCGATACCGTGGATATCCACAACTATCACTTTATCTTCCGCGATGTACACAACCTGCAAGGGCCAAACTACAGCGGCGGTGTGGCGATTATTGACGTCACGCGCGACGGCAAGTTTGAAGCCGTGCTGCATGCGGAGAAGCGCTTCTATACTGCGGCACGTACCATGATGACTGAAGCGGCGATCAGCGGGGGCTTCACGCGTGATCTCTATGCGGCACTCGGCGAAGAACTGGATGACGGTTCATGGGCAGTGCGCATCTATTACAAACCGTTTGTGCGCTGGATCTGGTTCGGTGGCGTGTTTATGGCGTTCGGCGGCCTGCTGTGTTTGCTGGATCCACGTTACCGCTCGCGTAAAAAAGCGCAGCAGGAGGAACTGGTATGAGTAAGAAGATCCTGTTCATCCCGTTAGTGCTGTTTTTACTGCTGGCGGCGGCGCTGTTGTCGCAGCTGTCACGCAACGCCAACGGTGACGATCCGACGCGTCTGGAATCGGCATTGATTGGTAAGCCGGTGCCGGTATTCAAACTGGAAGCGCTCGATAAGCCAGGCAAAATCTACGATCAGCAAGTGCTGAACGATGGTAAGCCGATTTTGCTGAACGTCTGGGCCACCTGGTGCCCAACCTGTCGTGCGGAACATCAATATCTCAACACGCTGGCCGAGAAGGGCATCCGCGTAGTCGGGCTGAATTACAAAGACGATCGCACCAAAGCGGTCACCTGGCTAAACACGCTGGGCAACCCTTATGCGCTAAGCCTGTATGACGGTGACGGCATGTTAGGTCTGGATCTCGGCGTCTACGGTGCACCGGAAACCTTCCTGATCGACGGTCACGGCATTATCCGTTACCGCCACGCGGGTGACATGAACGACCGCGTGTGGAACGAAGAAGTCAAACCGCTGTGGGACAAATACAGTAAAGGGGCGGGCGCGTGAAACGACTGCTTTTGTTAGTGGCGGGTATTCTGCTCAGCACCAGCCTGTGGGCAGCCATCGATACCTATCAGTTCGATTCGGTGCAGCAGGAAGAGCAATACCGCGATCTCACCGGCTCACTGCGCTGCCCTAAGTGTCAGAACAACAGCATTGCCGACTCCAACGCAATGATCGCTGCGGACATGCGCCTGAAAGTGTATGAGTTGATGAAGCAAGGCCAAAGCCGGCAGCAGATCATCGATTATATGGTGGCGCGCTACGGCAACTTCGTGACCTATGAACCGCCGGTGACGCCTTCAACGCTGATTCTGTGGGTTGGGCCCGCGCTGTTCGTGGTGCTCGGTGCGCTGATTATTATTCTGCGCAATCGCCGGGGGAAAGCCCGTAGCGATCTTGACGACGATGAACAACAACGCCTTGCGGCAATTTTAAAGCGTGACGGGAAGCCGTAATGACTGGATTCTGGATTACCCTGATTATTTTGCTGGTGGCGGCCTCGGCGCTGTTTCTCAGTGCAGGCTGGCGTCAACGTCAAGCCACTAGCGGCGATCGCGATCGTCTGAATACCGATTTCTACCAGCAGCGCCTGCGCGAATTAGCGCGTGATGAAGAGGAAGGCGTGGTTGCAGAGCGCCCGGAGATGGTGCGTGAACTGCAACAAACGCTGCTCACCGATGTGCCGAACGAGCACGCGGCTCGCATCCATAACAGTAGCCGTTGGGTGCTGCTGCCGGGACTGATTGTATTGATTCTGGTATCAGTGGGTTTTTACCTGAAAACCGGTGGCCTGGCGCAACTGGCGGGTTGGGTCAGCGTGCAGCAGGAGTATCCTCAACTGCGTGCCCGCGTGATGGATCCCAAAGCAGCACCGTTAACCATGGAAGAGCTGGCTCGCCTACAATTAGGGTTGCGCACTTCTTTGCAAGACGATCCGCAGAACCTTAATGACTGGACGATGCTGGGCCGCCTGGGCATGGTGCTGAACAACGCCACTAATGCCAGCCAGGCATTCGAACGTGCGCTGCAACTGGCGCCGAACAATCTGGAGTTGCAGCAGGATTATGCCGAAGTGCTCACGCGATCCAGCGATCCGCAGGACAATCGCCAGGCCAATGTGATGCTGAAAGATCTGTTGAAACGCGACCACAGCAACGTGCGCACGCTGAGCTTGTTAGCATTTAATGCTTTTGAGCAGCAGCAGTACGATCAAGCGATTGGCGCCTGGCAGGTAATGCTGAAGCTATTACCGGCGGGTGACAAGCGTATTACCATTATAGAGCGCAGCATTGAACAAGCGAAAACTGACGCGGGACAGCAAAATAGTCATCTGGCATTGACGGTGGGTTTAGCTCCGCAGGCAGAAAAAATGTTACCGCAAGGCGGAGTGTTGTATATTTCTGTGTCTGACGGTGCTTCACCGGTGCCTGTGGCTGTGAAGCGTTTACCGCTGAGCCACTTCCCGTTATCGCTCACGCTGGATGACAGTAATGCCATGATGCCAGACCGACTGCTTTCGGCGCAGCATCAGGTGCAGGTCAGGGTGCGTATTTCGCGCGATGGTAGCGCCAATCCTCAGTCGGGTGACTGGTTTGGCTTGAGCGCGGTTACCCCCTGGGATGGTCATCAGCAACTGGCTGTGGAGATTAATCAACAGCAGCCCTGAAGCGATACCTATTTCAACCGCACAGGGAGATAAGAATGAATAACCGCCTGACCGGTCTGGCGCTGGCCAGCTTGCTGCTGGTGGGTTGTGCCAGTTCAAAACCGGCCGATCCGACGCAGCCTGCCCAGCGTAGCGATCCGCTCGAAGGCTTTAACCGCACCATGTTTAACTTCAACATGAATGTGCTGGATCCTTATGTGGTACGCCCGGTGGCGGTTGCCTGGCGCGATTACGTGCCGGTGCCTGCGCGCAGTGGTATGAGTAACTTCCTTGGCAACCTGGATGAACCTGCCAGCATGCTGAACTCGATTCTGGTCGGTGAACCGCGCCAGGCGGGTATCCACTTCACACGTTTCTTCCTCAATACCGTATTGGGCTTGGGCGGGTTTATTGATGTGGCGGGTAAAGCGAATCCTGAACTGGCGCGAGAAGTTCCGCACCACTTCGGCAGCACGCTGGGTCGTTACGGTGTGGGTTACGGTCCGTATGTGGTATTACCGGGTTACGGTAGCTTCACAGTGCGTCAGGATGGCGGCGACTATGTCGATACGCTTTACCCGGTGCTGAGCTGGCTCACCTGGCCGATGTCGATCGGTAAGTGGACGATTGAGGGTGTGGAAACACGTGCACAGTTGTTGGATTCTGATGCCATCCTGAAACAGCAGCAGGATCCGTATGCGTTTATTCGTAACGCCTACTTCCAGCGCAATGATTTCCTCGCCAACGGCGGTAAGTTGAAACCGGAAGAGAATCCGAACGCCAGTGCGATTCAGGATGATTTGAAGGACATCGATTCGCAGTAAAATTGAATGGCGGCTTTCTTAGCCGCCATTGTTTTATCCCTGCTTGACGGGCTGCTTGAGCAAAATCCCCACCACGATCGCGCATCCGAATGTGATGGCTGCCAGGCCATAAAGCAGTATCTGATACGCATGCTGCACGTTGAGTCTCAGCAGCGATGCGGAAATCTGCGGCAGTAATTCCTGTGCTTGATGAATATGACTTCCGGATAACCACACGGCAGCGTTGTCACGCGTGACGCCATCCACGTCAGGTAAGCGCTGCTGTAAACCCAAGCGATTGAGCAGTGCCAGCAGCGCCATAACGATCGCCAAAGCAATGCCTTCTCCGGCCACGCGCACCGTATTAAACAATCCCGCCGCCATGCCCGCACGATCTACGGATACCGCCGAGACGGCGAGGCCATCCATTAATCCCCACGGCAAGGCGGCTCCCGCACCGGTAATGGCCATGGAAACGGCAAGTAGAGTCAGTTCATTCAGGGTGATGGCATACGCCATGCCGACCAATCCCAGCGTGGCCAATAACAGGCCTGCCACCGAGATTTTACCCGCGTCAAACCAACGTGTTAATCCAGCCGCAACGCCCGGGAAGAGCAACATCGGGGCCGTCAGAGACAGCAAAATAATTGCGCTCTGGGTTTTGCTGAGATTGCGTGCGCCCATTAAAAAAAGCGGGATAACAATTAGCAAAACCACATAGCAATAGCAGGTGGCCACAGGCAACAGCAACACCCCAGCAAAGTGCGGCTGTCGCAGCAATGCCAGGCTAAACACGGGATGGGCGATACGCTGCGTATGGCGAATGAAGCGCCAACTCGCCAGCAACGTCACGACAATGCCGACGATCGCGGCTGAGGATGATACCCCATACTGAGGTAACAGGATCAGCGTGGTGGTGAGGGCAAGGAGAGCGAGACTAAACAGTGCCGTGCCGCGAATATCTGCCGATGGGGAATGTGCCGCTGGCGCGGAGACAACACTGAACTGGCCCACCAAACCCACGATGGCCGCCAGGGCGGACAGCAGCGCATACACCCAACGCCAGCTGAGCGCATCGGTTATCACGCCCATTAACAGTGGACCAAACGCCAGCCCGACGCCAAACAGCGTACCGAGCAAACTGAATGCCCGCGTGCGTGCCGGTCCACTGTAAAGATGGGCCAGTGCCGTTGCTCCGCCGGCCAGCGTGAGTGCCGCGGCAATGCCCTGTAATGCACGATAAATGCCGAGGGTAAACGTGCTTTCTGTCAGGGCAACCAGCAATGAGCTGAGGGAGAAAAGAGCCAGCCCTGCGATGAACACCCGCTTGTAACGCAGTTTGTCTGCCGCTACGCCCGCCGCCAGCAAGCCGCTACCGAAGGTCAACATAAAACCGTTGGTTAACCACGCCAGCGACAGTGGCCCGCCGTGCAATGCCTGGCTGATGGCGGGAGTGGTGACAACGCCGCCGGTAAAACTCAAGGGGAGCAACAGCGCAGCCAGCAAAATGGCCAGGGTTGCGCTGATTGTGACGCCTGAAACTGAGGAAGTGGTGATTTCCGCCATCGATTGTCTCGCAAAGAGTGGAATAGATGACGCCGCATATTATTGAGGATATAAAAGATGATAAATGGGTTGAAGCTCCATACTTTGCGGATGAAAGGTTTATTATCATGGACAGTCTTACCGCGTTAACCTCGTTCGTGCGCACGGCTGAAACACTCAGTTTTGTGCAGGCGGCTCAGCTGCTGGGAATTTCGGCCTCGGCGGTGGGTAAAAATGTCGCCCGGCTTGAACAGCAACTGGGCGTGCGGTTGTTCAACCGCAGCACACGCAGCGTGAGTTTGACGGCTGAAGGCGTATTGCTTCTGACGCGCACGCGCCCGATCCTCGAACAGCTGCGTGACGTTGAGGCGGAGATAACTCAAGCGGTGGCGCATCCGAGCGGTAAACTGCACGTGTCACTGCCGGTGGTGGGATATCGACTCATTACGCCTCTGTTGCCACGATTTAGTCAGCTTTATCCTGATGTTGAACTGGATTGTGATTTCAGTGACCGTTTGGTCAATGTGATCGATGAAGGATTCGACGTGGCGATTCGCAGCGGCGAAATGCAGGATTCCCGGCTACAGGCGCGAGCGTTGGGACCTTTCCGCTTCGTGTTGTGTGCCAGTTCCGGCTACCTCGCCGCGCGTGGTGTACCCTTATCCAGCGCAGCGCTGATCACGCATCACTGCATCCTGTTCCGCTTTCCAGCAACGGGCTTGATTCAACACTGGGAACTAAACGATCTGCGTGTTACGGGGGATTTCCAGCCGCTGAAAACACTGACCGTGAATAACATTGAAGCGATGGTGCAGAGCACGCTGGCCGGAATGGGGATCAGCTATGTGCCGGATTTCGTGGTGTGGGATCTATTGGATCAAGGCAGGCTGGTTGAAGTATTGCCGGGAAGCTGCATCCGCGAAAGCGGTTTTTCGGCCATCTGGCCTGGGCGCTATCTATCACCGCGCGTACGTTGTTTTATCGATTTTCTGGCAGAACACTGGCCGGTGTCGCGTCGGCAATAAAAAACGGCGACATCACTGTCGCCGTTTTTCACACTGTTTTCAGCATCAAAACTTGTAGTTAAAGTTCGCGCCGTACAGCCAGGCTTTACCTTCGGAGTTAAAGGTGTAAGGACCTTCTTTCACCGTGACTTTCTGTCCGTGCATGTAAGAGATACCGAGGTCGACTGACGCATCTTCATTGAAGGCGTAAGAAGCACCGGCACTCAGCCACAGACGATCCTGGTCTGGAATTGAGATAGAGCGTTTGTCGGCGGGAACCGGGCTGTCATCAAACGCGATACCGGTACGGAAAGTCCAGTTATCGTCGTAGAAGTAGGTGGTACCCAGCGCGATGCGATACGCATCCTTGAAGCCTTCATCTTTATAAAACAGCGTCTGACCGTTGCTGCCGGTGGCCTTCAGCTCCTGGAACTGGCTCCAGCTGGTGTAGGTCAGGCTGTAGTGCACGGCCCACTGCGGAGCGACTTTATGCCAGCCCGACACTTCCCACATCTCTGGCAGGTTCAGCGTGAGTGAACCCGGAATGGTCTGGCCGCTGGTACCGTATGGCAGACCTAAGGCAATCGCCTGCGGTGTACCATTGTAAGCGGTTGGGATGCTGCTCTTATAATCGCCGTCAAAGTCGATTTTTACTTCGGAACGATAGGTGAAGCCGAAGCGGTTGTTTTTATCCACTTCATACAGGATGCCGGCGTTCCAGCCATAGCCCCATTCATCACCTTTCAGATGGGCAACCTGAGTATCGGATGGCATGCCGACACGCGCGCCCGCTTCACCTGCATAACGCTCGATTTTCGCTTTGGCGTAAACCGCATCAAAGCCGACACCGAAGCTGAAGTGCTCATTCAAACGATAAGCGGTGCTAAGGTTAAAGTTACCGGTCATCAGGTCGGTTTTGCCACCGTATCCGCCAGCGGTGTAACCATCATTAAATTCCGTCGCCAGACCATAGTTGGAGGTGACGGATGCGCCTACCCACCATTGATCGTTAATCGGATGAACGTAATGGAGGTTAGGGATCCACTGATTCGGTGCGATGTTTTTCGCATTCAGACTGTTGCCGGTGGGGCTCTGGCCGCTGATATCCACTTCAGGATCAATATAAACAGCACCGATGGAGAACGAAGGGCGATCCATCAATGCCATGGTCGCTGGGTTGCGGCTAGCGGAGGCAGCGGTATCGCCCATCGCACCTTCACCCGAATATGCACGACCTAAACCAATTGCTGAAAATTCATTAAGTTGAAAGCCAGCGGCGTAAACCTGGGAAGAGATAAGCGCCACTGCAGCTGCCACAGCTGACTTTGCAAACAGGTTCTTATGGTTCATGACCACAACCTCATCTAGATTTATTATTAAACGTTGTTACGTCGCGTAACAAAGGACGGCGGATTGTAGGGACTGATGACAAAGGCACATATCAGACCAGTGCGACGAGTATAGGTCTGACCTGTGTATTTGTTGCAATAATGTTTTTTAAATATTTCCGATTTGATCGATAAAATCAGATCTGCTTAACAAAATCTTGTCGAAGCTCATCTAGCATAGCGGTCAAATTTGTTCTGGATCAATTTTTAGTGTGATATTCGTCACTTAGCCGCAGGAAGATAGAAGCCAGGCCGCGCGGGGCGTACACTTTGCGTCAGAAAATGATCCGATTGTGTCGATTTATCGTCAGGAGAGAACAATGACTGATGCCATTAAAAAATGCAGTGCGACTGAAACGGCAGCTTGCTGTTGCGTGGATGTCGGCACCGTGATGGACAATACCGATTGCACTGCCAGCTGGTCGGGCGTGTTTGCCGATCGTCATGCGGCTGAAGCGATGCTGAAGCACTTAACGGATAAAGCGCGTCAGGTTGAATCCGAGCCTTGCGAGATTAATGCAGAATTCGTTGAAGAAGCCCCAGGCGTACGCCTGAATGTTGATTTCACTTTTGCCTGCCAGGCTGAGACCTTCATTTTTCAACTCGGCTTACGCTAATCCTGTCGCTGCCGGAAGCCCTTTCGGCAGCGTTTTCTCTTTTTCGTGTCTTCCCTCTCACTTTTTTTCTTCTGTTATTGGCGACTTAGCGGCACCTGGTTAACACTGATGATCAGGTCAGACCTGTTTGGCAATGATGCAACGGTCGTAAATTACAGGTGAGTGCAATGAGCAAAGCGCAGCCGCTGCTGACGCGTCAGGGCGAACGTATCGCCATAACCCATGGATTACGCACCCCTTTCGCCCGTCAGGCGAGTGATTTTCATGGCATCACGGCGCTGGAATTAGGGCGCATGGTGGTGTCCGAACTGATGGCGCGCAGCGAATTGCCGGTCGACGTTATCGATCAACTGGTATTTGGCCAGGTGGTGCAAATGCCGGAAGCGCCCAATATTGCGCGCGAAATCGTGCTGAGCAGCGGATTGAGCGTGCACACCGATGCCTACAGCGTCAGTCGCGCCTGTGCCACCAGTTTTCAAGCCGTCGCAAACGTGGCAGAGAGTCTGATGGCGGGCACCATTGATGCCGGCATTGCCGGTGGCGCAGACTCCTCTTCGGTGCTGCCGATAGGTGTCAGTAAAGCGCTGGCGCGTGCGCTGGTTGATCTGAACAAAGCGCGCACCTTCAGCAAAAAGCTGCAAATTCTGCGTCGCCTGCGCCCGCGCGATCTGTTGCCAGTGGCCCCTGCGGTGGCGGAGTATTCTACCGGTTTGCGTATGGGAGACACCGCCGAGCAGATGGCGAAAACCCATGGCATCACGCGTGAACAGCAAGATGCCCTGGCGTTGCGCTCGCATCAGCATGCGGCGCGTGCCTGGCAGTCAGGCGTTCTGGCGCAGGAAGTGATGGCGGCCTTTGTACCGCCATGGAAAGCACCGATTGAGCAGGACAACAACATCCGCTTTAACGCCAGCGCCAGCGATTACGCCAAACTGCGACCGGCCTTTGATCGCCGCCACGGTTCAGTCACGGCTGCCAACAGCACGCCACTAACCGATGGCGCGGCCGCGGTGATTTTGATGCGTGAAGGGCGTGCAAGAGAGCTGGGGATTACCCCGCTTGGCTATCTGCGTAGCTACGCGTTTACCGCGATTGATGTCTGGCAGGATATGTTGCTGGGTCCCGCTTATGCCTCACCGCTGGCGCTGGATCGCGCCGGCATCACACTCAACGACCTCACGCTGATCGATATGCATGAAGCTTTTGCCGCGCAGACGCTAGCGAACCTGAAAATGTTCCGCGATGAACGCTTTGCGCGCGAAGTACTGAATCGCCCGCATGCGCTGGGTGAAGTGAATGAAGAGCGCTTCAATGTGCTGGGCGGTTCGATTGCTTACGGCCATCCGTTTGCTGCCACCGGCGCGCGCATGATCACCCAAACTCTGCATGAGTTGCGGCGGCGCGGCGGCGGATTAGGACTGGTGACCGCCTGTGCAGCGGGCGGATTAGGCAGCGCAATGGTTCTGGAGGCTGAATAATGAGCGCATCTGCATTCCATTTACACATGCGCCTCGATCATGTCGGCATCATCACCATCGACGTGCCGGGCGAAAAGATGAACACGCTAAAAGCGGAGTTTGTCCCACAAATAAAAGCGGTGCTGGCTGAAGCGCGCAGCAATCCGAAGCTGGCGGGATTGGTGCTGATTTCTGGTAAAAGCGATAACTTTGTCGCCGGCGCGGATATCAGCATGATCGCCAACTGCCAGACGGCAGAAGAAGCGGAAGCCTTAGCGCGTCAGGGACAAGAGGTGATGGCGGAGATTGCGGCGCTGCCATTCCCGGTGGTTGCAGCAATTCACGGCGCCTGTCTCGGCGGTGGACTGGAGTTGGCGCTGGCCTGTAGCGCGCGTATCTGCACGCTGGATGATAAAACCCGGTTGGGGCTGCCAGAAGTGCAGTTGGGCTTGTTACCCGGTTCAGGCGGGACGCAGCGCCTGCCAAAACTGATTGGGGTGCCGCAGGCGCTACCGCTGATTCTGAGCGGTAAACAGCTGCGCGCCAAACAGGCGCTGAAACTCGGTATTGTTGACGATGCGGTGCCACAATCCATCTTGCTGGAAACGGCGATTGCGCGGGTGCATAAAGGAAAGGTCGTCCGCCGTGAGTTGTCACGTCGCGATCGCCTGATGCAGGCACCGCTGGCGCGCTCGCTGTTATTCGCGATGGCAAAGCGCCAAACCGACAGTAAAACGCAGGGGAATTATCCGGCAGCGGATCGCATTCTGCAGGTGGTCCGCACAGGGTTGGAGCAGGGCAGTCACGCCGGTCATGCGGCGGAGGCGCGCGCCTTCGGCCAGCTGGCGATGACCCCTGAATCTGCGGCACTGCGCAGTCTGTTTTTCGCCTCGACCGCGATAAAGAAAGAAGCAGTGGCCGACGCTGAACCGCGCGCATTGAAACACATCGGCGTACTCGGTGGCGGATTAATGGGCGGAGGCATTGCCAGCGTGACGGCGCTGAAAGCCGGTTTACCGGTGCGAATTAAAGACGTCAATCTCAATGGTGTGAACCATGCGCTGCAGTACAGCTGGGATCTGCTGAGTCAAAAAGTGAAGCGGCGCCAGCTGAAACCCGCCGAGCGCCAGCAACAGATGGCGCGCATCAGCGGCGGTATTGATTATCAGGGGTACAGCCAGCGCGATCTGGTGATTGAAGCGGTATTTGAGGACCTGGCCCTGAAGCAGCAGATGGTGGCGGATATTGAAAGTCACTGTCAGCCGCACACCATCTTTGCTTCCAACACCTCATCGTTACCGATTGGTGATATTGCTGCCAACGCGCAGCGCCCTGAGAATGTCATTGGTCTGCACTATTTCAGCCCGGTGGACAAAATGCCGCTGGTGGAAGTGATTCCGCATGCGGGCACATCGGTAGAAACGCTCGCGACCACGGTGCAGCTGGCGCGCCAGCAAGGCAAAACAGCGGTGGTAGTGGCCGATAAACCCGGTTTTTACGTCAACCGCATTCTCGCGCCCTATATAAATGAAGCCATGCGCTGCTTGCTGGAAGGTGAGCCAGTGGATCATATCGATCGTGCGTTAGTGAAGTTCGGTTTCCCGGTTGGGCCATTGCAGTTGCTGGATGAAGTGGGGATTGATGTCGGCAGTAAAATCAGCCCGATTCTGCAGCAAGCGTATGGTGAGCGATTCAGCGCCCCCGACGCGGTCAACGCCATCCTCGCTGATGGCCGTAAAGGGCGCAAAAACCAGAAAGGGTTCTACCTTTACAACACCTCTCGCTGGCCGGGCAAACGCAAAGTGGATGCTTCAATCTATGGCCTGATTAACGTTAAACCGCAGGCAAAGCAGAGTGAAGAGCAGATCGCGCAACGATGCGTCATGATGATGCTGAACGAGGCCGCACGTTGCCTCGATGAGTCCGTGATTCGTCACGCACGGGATGGCGATATCGCAGCGGTGTTTGGCATCGGTTTCCCGCCTTTTCTCGGCGGCCCGTTCCGCTATATGGATCAATGCGGCACCAGCGAAATCGTCAATACATTACGTACCTTAATGCAGCAACATGGCGACCGTTTCGCGCCTTGTGACGCTTTGATGGCAATGTCAGAAGCGCAAACGAATTTTTACACTTCTGCACAAATATGAATAGGCGCACAGATTCAGCGGGTTAGTTATGGTGCCATGGAGGAGGTGGCGCGGCACCATTCTTAGATATGCTTATTTAATAAACAACCGGTTGACTATACTGAAGCCATTGGGGTAAAACACAGCGTTCATTCGCAGAATGAAGCGTCTGGTGCTGTGGTACCCGACGATATCGACAAACAACAGCGGTGCTTTATGCAAGTTTTTATCATGCGTCATGGCGATGCAGCTCTGGAAGCAGCGAGTGATTCAGTACGCCCACTCACAATCTGTGGCTGTGACGAATCGCGCCAGATGGCGAGCTGGCTAAACGGCCAGGCGCTGGATATCGAAAGGGTGTTAGTGAGCCCTTATCTCCGTGCAGAGCAGACGCTCGCTACGGTTCGTGAGGCACTGAAACTGCCAGAAGGGCAAGACGTGCTGCCGGAACTGACGCCGGGTGGCGATCCGGGCATGGTGGCCTGTTATCTGCAGGCGTTGGCGCAGAAGGGTGTAAAATCAGCCTTGGTGATTTCGCATCTGCCTCTGGTGGGCTATCTGGTTTCAGAGCTTTGCCCGCAGGAAGCGCCACCGATGTTTGCTACGTCGGCAATTGCTTATGTGAACTTTGATGCAGACGCCTGTGAAGGCAAACTGGAGTGGCAGGTCAGCCCGTCAAAACTGGCCAAAGCGATGTAAACTCGCCATGCGTTAGATCTCTATGGGCCGCACTCAGCGGCCCTTTCCTTTTTTGCGTCAAGGCAACTCTGGCGGCACCCACTCTTCCACCTCAATCAGCACCAGCAGTGCGGCATCGCCGCCAAACAATTTCGGTGCCTGATGAAATGCCATCACGTGCGGATGTTGCGCCAACCACAGCGGTGTTTGCTGCTTAAGGATGTGCTTGCCATGCCCGGTCATCACGCTGGCACAGAACAGGTGTTCACGACGACAGGCAGCAATTAATGCGCCCAGTTCCTGCTTAGCCTGCTGCTGTCTTAAACCATGAAGATCGAGAAAAATCTCCGGCGTGTAATCGCCGCGCCGCAATTTCTTCAGCTCATAATGACTGACATCGGCGCGCACGTAGCGCATTGGCCCCTCGCTTGAGAGCAACGGCTGAAACTCATCTGAGAAGTAGTGACTGTTATCAGCTTGCTCGGAAAGCAGTCTTTTCAGCGGGACTTCGCGGGTTTTCACTGCCGGTTTATGCACGATAGTGTCTTGTTTCAGCTTACGCGTTCCGCTCATCAATTCGCGAAACAGCGCCTGATCGTCCTGGTTTAGGGGCGTCTTCTTACTCATGGCTCAAAATAGGGTTAGAGGGCTGGTTAATAGCCGGTGGCATACCTTAACGCTTAGCGTTAACAAATGTCAGCTTTTTCACCTTGCCGCGCTGAATTCTGCCCGGCTTCGTGGCAAACTAACGGCCGATTGATTTTAAGGCCTGCGGAGGGCTACGTGGACAAGATTTTCGTCGATGAGGCAGTGAGTGAACTGCACACCATTCAGGATATGCTGCGCTGGGCTGTCAGCCGTTTTTCGGCGGCAGGCATTTGGTACGGCCACGGCACGGATAATCCCTGGGACGAAGCAGTCCAACTGGTTCTGCCTACGCTCTGGCTGCCGCTGGATATTCCTGAAGATATGCGCAATGCGCGCCTGACGGCCAGCGAGCGTCATCGTATTGTTGAACGTGTGATTCGCCGCGTCAACGAGCGCATTCCGGTGGCTTATCTCACCAATAAAGCCTGGTTCTGTGGTCATGAATTCTATGTCGATGAGCGCGTGTTAGTGCCGCGTTCGCCGATTGGTGAGCTGATTGAAAACCGTTTTGCCGGTCTGGTTGGTGAACAACCTCACCACATTCTCGATATGTGCACCGGCAGTGGCTGCATCGCGATCGCCTGTGCTTATGCCTTCCCGGAAGCGGAAGTCGATGCGGTTGATATCTCCACGGATGCGCTGGCCGTGGCCGAGCAAAACATTGAAGAACACGGTTTGATCCACCACGTCACGCCCATTCGCTCCGATCTGTTCCGGGGACTGCCGCAGGTCAAATATGATCTGATCGTCACCAATCCACCGTACGTGGATGCGGAAGATATGGACGATCTGCCGAACGAATATCGCCACGAACCGGAATTGGGTCTGGCAGCAGGCAGTGATGGTCTGAAGCTGGTGCGCCGCATTCTTGCCTGTGCTCCGGATTATCTGAGTGAGCAGGGCGTGCTGATTTGTGAAGTGGGCAACAGCATGGTGCATATGATGGATCAGTATCCAGATGTGCCGTTTACCTGGCTGGAATTCGATAACGGCGGTGACGGCGTGTTCATGCTGACGCGCGAGCAGATCGTCGCGGCTCAGCATCACTTCTCCTTCTACAAAGACTAAAAAATGGGGCGAAACATCGCCCGCAACATCGCAACAAGGAACCACAATGGCCGGTAACAGCATTGGACAAGTTTTTCGCGTAACCACCTTTGGCGAGTCGCATGGTATTGCGCTGGGCTGCATCGTTGATGGTGTGCCGCCAGGCATTCCGCTCACGGAAGCGGATATTCAGCACGATCTCGATCGTCGCCGTCCGGGCACATCGCGTTACACCACGCAGCGTCGCGAACCGGATCAGGTGAAAATTTTGTCCGGCGTATTTGAAGGTGTCACCACCGGCACCTCTATCGGCCTGCTGATTGAAAATACTGACCAGCGTTCGCAGGATTACGGCACGATCAAAGATCTGTTCCGTCCCGGCCATGCCGATTACACCTACGAACAAAAATATGGCCTGCGCGACTATCGCGGCGGTGGCCGTTCCTCTGCGCGTGAAACCGCGATGCGCGTAGCGGCGGGTGCGATTGCCAAAAAGTATCTGCAAATGAAGCACGGCATTCAGGTTCGTGGCTATCTGGCACAGATTGGTGATGTGGCCTGCGAGCTGAAAGACTGGAGCATCGTTGAAGAGAACCCATTTTTCTGCCCGGATGCCTCTAAGCTGGAAGCGCTGGATGAACTGATGCGCGGCCTGAAGAAAGAGGGCGACTCTATCGGTGCCAAAGTCACGGTGATGGCGGAAAATGTGCCACCGGGGCTAGGTGAGCCGGTGTTTGATCGTCTGGATGCCGATCTGGCGCACGCGCTGATGAGCATTAACGCAGTGAAAGGCGTGGAAATCGGTGACGGTTTCGCGGTGATTAACCAGCGCGGTAGCCAGCATCGTGATGAGATTCGTGCTGACGGTTTCCAGAGTAATCACGCCGGTGGCATTTTGGGTGGCATCAGCAGCGGCCAGACCATCAGTGCGAACCTGGCGATGAAACCCACTTCCAGTATCACCGTTCCGGGTAAAACCATCACCCGTGATGGCGAAGAGGTGGAGATGATCACCAAAGGTCGCCACGATCCTTGCGTGGGCATTCGCGCGGTGCCGATTGCCGAAGCGATGATGGCGATCGTGTTGATGGATCACCTGCTGCGCCAGCGTGCGCAGAACGGTGACGTCAACAGCAGCGTTCCGCGCTGGTAAGCCACTGATGCGCCGCCTGCTCATCACCGTCGCCGCGCTGTTGTGCAGTGCGGCTGCCCTTGCTGCCACGCCGTGGCAGCAAATCCATCAGCCTATTGCTGGCAGCCCACAGTCGATTGGCGGTTTCGCCAACGGCTGTATTGTCGGCGCTCAGCAGCTGCCACTCAATTCGCCTCATTATCAGGTAATGCGCCAGGATCAGCGGCGTTATTACGGCCATCCCGATCTGATTGCCTTTATTCAGCGTCTCAGTACTCAGGTGCATCAATTGCAGCTGGGGCAGGTGTTGATCGGTGATATGGGCATGGCGGCCGGCGGGCGCTTTAGCAGCGGACATGCCAGCCATCAAACCGGGCTGGATGTCGATATCTGGCTGCAGCTGCCGCAAAATCGCTGGACGGCGCAGCAATTGCTGAAGCCACAGCCGCTGGATTTGGTCGCGCCGGATGACAAACAAGTGATTGCGCGTCATTGGCAGCCGCAGATCGATAGCCTGATTAAGCTGGCAGCGAAAGACGATGAAGTGACGCGTATCTTCGTCAATCCGGCGATTAAAAAACAGCTTTGCGCTGACGCCGGAAGCGATCGTGCGTGGCTCAATAAAGTGCGCCCGTGGTTTGCCCATCGTGCGCATATGCACGTGCGTTTGCGCTGCCCGGCTGGCAGCCTGGAGTGCGAAGATCAGGCACCACCGCCTCCGGGCGATGGTTGTGGCGCGGAGTTAGACAGCTGGTTTCTGCCGAAAAAACCCGGTAGTTCTCCACCTGTGAAAAAAACGCCGCCGCCGTTACCGCCATCCTGTCAGGCACTGTTGGATCGTCATTTACTCTAACCTGAATGCTTCCTGCCTCAGGTGCAATGGCGACGCTCTCTTCCCCGGGCACTGACTTTTGTCAGCCGTGGGGAAGCGAACTGACCGCCTGCCTGGTCGAGAATGGTTGTGGTTAACTTTACGAGAAAAAAATGGACCTCTTTGTTGTTAGCCCGCTGTTGCTGGGCGTGCTGTTCCTGGTTGCCGTGCTGGCCGCGTTTATCGACTCCATCGCTGGCGGCGGTGGTTTACTCACCGTTCCTTCACTACTCGCTGCGGGGCTCTCTCCCGCGCAGGCGTTAGCCACCAATAAATTACAGTCGGTAGGGGGATCTTTCTCTGCCAGCCTCTACTTTGTGCGTCGCGGTGCCGTCAAATTGCGTGAGCAGCGGCTGAACATCGCCATGACCTTTATTGGTGCAATATGCGGCACGGTGCTGATTCAGCACATCAACGCCGATGTGCTGCGCCAGATTCTGCCGATCCTGCTGATCAGTATCGGTTTATGGTTCCTGCTGATGCCGCGGCTGGGCGAGTCGGATAGTGAGCATCGCATGCAAGGTTTGGCGTACGCGCTGGTAGGCGGCGGTTGCGTTGGTTTCTATGACGGCTTTTTCGGACCGGGTGCCGGTTCGTTTTATGCCCTGGCATTTGTCACGCTTTGTGGTTTCAATTTGGCCAAAGCCACTGCCCACGCCAAAGTCTTAAATTTCACCTCAAACTTTGGCAGTCTGCTGTTCTTTATGTTCGGTGGAAAAGTGGTATGGGGCACCGGCGTCATTATGTTGATTGGCGCGTTTGTCGGTGCGCGTCTTGGCGCAAAGCTGGTGCTGAGCCGGGGTCAGAAGCTGATCCGCCCGATGGTGGTAACCGTATCGGCCGTGATGAGCGCGAAATTATTGTGGGATAGCCATGGCAGCGCGTTGCTGGCGTGGATGGCCACGCTGTAAAGCAATACTCGTCAAGAACGGCTGCCAGTGCGACAATGGCGATAATTTTTTTAAAGATTAAAATATTATGAGTAGAGAACATCATTACCAGCAACTGGTGGATATTTTTGATGGCTGCTTTGTTGAAGATTTTCAGACCCGTCTAATTAAAGGCGATGACGAACCTATTTATCTTCCAGCGGATGAGGAATCACCGTGGAACCGCGTGGTGTTTGCTCACGGCTTCTACGCCAGCGCGCTGCACGAAATTTCTCACTGGTGTATTGCCGGTGAAGCGCGTCGCAAGCTGGTGGATTTCGGTTATTGGTACTGCCCGGATGGGCGGGATGCGCAAACGCAGAATCAGTTTGAATCGGTTGAGATTAAACCGCAGGCGCTGGAGTGGCTGTTCTGTGTTGCGGCGGGCTTTCCCTTCAATGTCAGTTGTGACAACCTCGAAGGAGATTGTGAACCCGATCGCATCGCGTTCCAGCGTAAGGTCCATGCTCAGGTAATGACCTATTTTGAGCAGGGGATTCCGGCACGTCCGGCACGTTTTATTGATGCGTTAGCCAGCTATTACGCTACGCCAGCGCTGACGGCGGCACACTTCCCGTGGCCGGAAGATCTGTGATTCGCAAACATATTATTAATGACCCAAAGTAACCCGCGTTGCAGCATGATGGCGAATGAACGAACCCCCGGACGGTAACTAGCGCGAACGGGGTAAGAGCGTGAAGCCAATGCAGTCGTGGCGCGAAGTATCAAGGGCAATAAGGAACAAGACGATGATCGTAGAATTCGAATCCCGTATACTGGCATTGATTGACGATATGGTTGATCACGCCAGTGACGACGAGTTGTTTGCCGGTGGCTATCTGCGTGGTCATCTGACCCTGGCGGTGGCTGAGGTTGAAATCACGGGTGAACATACGCCAGAAGCGCTGCAGATTCATGTGACGAACAGTCTGCAAAAAGCGATTGCAGCGGGTGAACTGTCCCCTCGCGATCAGGCGCTGGTGATTGGCATGTGGGATAACTTGTTCCAGCAGGCGCGTCAAACGGCCTGATAGCACGGGGCGATCGCTCGCCCCGTCAACTTAGCGTCCCGCTTTCTTTCCTTTCAGCAGCTTCCTTACCCAGTAACGATTCGGATTCATTGCCGCCAGCGTGGTGATATCCAGCGGTTGTGGCTCGCCACTCATCTGTGCCGCCAACACTTCCGCTGCCAGCGGCGCGCTGCACAAGCCGCGCGAACCCAGCGCACCCAGCACAAATAAACCAGCATGAACCGGTGCATCGGCAATGCTTTCACCACTTGCACGCTGCTCCGGCAGATCGGCGTATTGCGTTAGCGTTGCGGTGTAATCGGGCGCGCTGCCACTCATCGGTAAGTGATCGCGCGTGGCGCAGCGCACACCGACACGCGCCTCGTTATCACTGATATCCACTTGCTGCGGCCACTGCGCATCCGGCAGACAGTTAACCAGGCGCTGGCGGTTTTCCTGCTGATCGTCAGCACGGAAATCGGTTGTAGTGTCGCCACGGTGGTAGCTGGCCCCGATGCAGTGAGTGTTGAAATTCGGGCTCACCGGCGTGAGATAGCCGTCGTAGCACAGCACGGTATTTAACGCGCCCAGTTCAGGATTGGTCGGTACATGACTGACCTGACCCGCCACCGCGTAAACGGGCAGATCTTTGCTCTGCTCAATCTCCAGCAGCGCATGGCCATTAGCGAGCACCACTTGCCGATGATTTACCGAGGGCTGTTCGCTGAAGTTGAGGGTCCAGCCCTCGGTCGTCGTTTCCAGCGTGGTGACGCGATGTAGCCAGTGCAGGCGTAAACCCAGCGTTTGCGCGTGCTCCAGCAGGTTGGTGGTCAGTTGCGACGGAGAGAGCCAGCCGCCTTGCGGATAGAAAATGCCACCGCAGCCAGTATCGACGCCCGCTAACTGCTGTGCATCTTCCTTGCTCACGCCGTACGCCACATCATGCGGCAATCCCATCTCCAGCATCTGTGCGATCTTATCGGCACTTTTGCTGTCCCAGCCGAGTTGCAGCACACCGCTCCAGTGGTGTTCAAACATCACCGGTAGCTGGTCGTACAAACGGCGGGCAAAGGTGAACGCCGCAGGGAAGAAGGTGGCGAGGGCAGGGTCGTGCTGATTGAGCAACGGATAGAGTGCGCCCTGACGATTGCCCGATGCGCCCAATGCAGGTGCTGCATCAGCGCAGTAAAGCGTGACATTCCAGCCACGACGCAACAGCGCCAGTGCCAGTACGGCACTTGCCACGCCACCGCCAATCAGCGCCACTTCCTGAGTGCGAGCCGCAGGGCGTGCGTACCATGGTTGGCTGTGGGGCAGGGCAGCAGCCTGCTCCATTACGCCCGTTAGCATTTCACGTTTGTGACCAAAACCTTTGCACTTAGTCACGCTAAAGCCCGCTTCCTGTAATCCCCGACGGACAAAACCTGCCGAGGTGAAGGTCGCCAGCGTCCCACCCGGCCGAGCCAGACGTGCCATAGCGGCAAACAGTCCCGGCGTCCACATCTCCGGATTTTTAGACGGCGCAAAACCATCTAAAAACCACGCATCGACTTGCGCGTTAAGACTGTCATCAAAGGTATTAATTAGCGCGTTAATATCACCGAGCCAGAGATCGAGCGTGACTTTACCGTTGTTGAACAGTAAACGCTGGCAACCCGGCAGCGCCTGTGGCCACTGTTGCTGTAATTGTTCGGCCCAGGGCGCCAGCTCTGGCCAGTGCGCATGTGCAGCAATCAGATCGATTTGCGTCAGTGGGAATTTTTCGCAGCTAATGAAGTGCAGGCGCTTAAGTGTCGCGTCGGGATGGTCACTGCAGAAGCGATCGAACGCTTGCCACAGGGTAAGAAAGTTCAGACCAGTCCCAAAACCGCTTTCCGCGACAATAAAAATATCGCGTGAATGTTGAGCAAAACGGACAGGAATTTGGTTGCCATTGAGGAAGACATAGCGCGTCTCCTCCAACCCATTGTCGTTGGAGAAATAGACGTCGTCGAATGCTCGGGAAACAGGTGTACCCTGATCATTCCAGTTTAATTGCGCGTGTTCAACCGGGGCTAATTTCACGGGAAAGGCTCGTTTTTCAGGCAGTGGCGCGATTTTAACGACTGCCGTGACATGACGCAAATTTACAAAAGGAAATGGCTGATCGGACTTGTTCGGCTTACAACTGTAAGCTAGAGTGCACGTCAATCCAAAAGAAGTGGAATGAGGACTATTGAATGAAACGTGCAGTGATTACTGGCCTGGGTATCGTTTCCAGCATTGGTAATAACCAGCAAGAAGTGCTGGCTTCTCTGCGTGAAGGCCGTTCAGGTATCACCTTCTCTGAAGAGATGAGAGATATCGGTATGCGCAGCCACGTATGGGGCAACGTCAAACTGGATACCAACGGGCTCATCGATCGCAAAATCGTGCGTTTCATGAGTGATGCTTCAATCTACGCTTACCTGTCTATGGCAGAAGCGATTCAGGATTCCGGTCTGACTGACGAGCAATATCAGAACAACCCACGCGTGGGTCTGATTGCCGGTTCAGGCGGTGGCTCGCCACGTTATCAGGTATTCGGTGCCGATGCGATGCGTGGCCCGCGTGGCCTGAAAGCGGTCGGCCCTTATGTGGTGACCAAAGCCATGGGTTCAGGTGTGTCAGCGTGTCTGGCAACTCCGTTTAAAATCCACGGTGTGAACTACTCAATCAGCTCTGCGTGTGCGACTTCAGCGCACTGTATTGGTAATGCGGTTGAGCAGATTCAGTTGGGCAAACAGGACATCGTGTTTGCTGGCGGCGGCGAAGAGCTGAGCTGGGAAATGGCCTGTGAGTTCGATGCGATGGGCGCACTGTCCACCAAATACAACGAAACACCAGAGAAAGCTTCCCGTACTTACGATGCGAACCGCGATGGTTTCGTGATCGCAGGCGGCGGCGGTATGGTGGTGGTTGAAGAGCTGGAGCATGCTCTGGCACGTGGCGCGCACATCTATGCAGAAATCGTTGGCTACGGCGCGACTTCTGACGGTGCTGACATGGTTGCTCCATCAGGCGAAGGCGCAGTACGTTGCATGAAGATGGCGATGAACGGCGTTGATACCCCAATCGATTACCTCAACACCCACGGCACTTCTACGCCAGTCGGTGATGTGAAAGAACTGGGTGCGATTCGCGAAGTGTTTGGTGATAACTCGCCGTACATCTCTGCCACCAAAGCCATGACCGGTCACTCACTGGGTGCGGCGGGCGTGCAGGAAGCGATCTACACCTTACTGATGCTGGAGCACAGCTTTATCGCACCAAGCATCAACATTGATGAAATTGATGAAGCCGGTAAAGGCCTGAACATCGTGACGCAGCCAACTGAAAAAGCGCTGACCACCGTGATGTCCAACAGCTTCGGTTTCGGCGGCACCAACGCCACCCTGACCATGCGTAAGCTGCCAGCTTAATCTCGTGATCACCGTTTTCCAGGGGCCGGTCTATCCGGCCCCTGTTGTTTTTGACATTTCCCCTGCGGCTTGCCTACACTCTTCCCATCTTTCCTGAAATAAAATAATCGTTTGTGCACATTATGAACCAAACAACCCGTTTTCGTCTGAATGCCGGACGTGCACGTATGTGGGTTTATTGCCTGTCGTGCACGCTCTGAACAAGGAGTTCATACCACCATGACCACGGCTGCAGATACGCAGACGCAATCTGTGCTGCCTTTGGGTTGCATATCCTTTGCGGTGTTTCTCACATACTTAACCGCAGGCCTGGCGCTGCCGGTGATTCCACTTTATGTGCATCAGGAATTGGGGATGAGCAACCTGATGGTGGGCGTCGCAGTGGGGATTCAATTCTTCGCCACGTTGCTGACGCGCAGCTTTGCCGGACGCCGAGCCGATCAGCACGGCGCGAAGCTCACCACGCAACACGGTATGATCGCTATCGCGCTGGTGGGCGTGGCGTATCTGGCGGCCGCGCTATTGCCGGTTTCACCCTGGGGCAAGTTTGGCTTGCTGGCGGTGGGGCGCTTACTGTTGGGATTCGGTGAAAGCCTGCTGCTCACCGGTAATCTCACCTGGGGCATGGGGCTGGTGGGAAGCAAACGTTCCGGACTGGTGATGTCGTGGAACGGCATGGCGATTTATGGATCGCTGGCGGCGGGCGCACCGCTGGGTTTGCTGATTAATCAACATGGCGGATTTGCGGCGCTCGGTGCCGTTGCGTTGCTGCTGCCATTGCTTTCGCTGGCGATCAATAGCTGGGTCAGCAAAGTGCCGGTGGTGGGTGGCGAACGTCCTTCACTGTTCAGCGTGGTGAAAACCATCTTCCAACCTGGCATGGCGCTGGCGTTGCAGGGAACCGGATTTGCGGTCATCGGGACGTTTACCTCGCTCTATTTTGCCGCAGAAAACTGGGGCAACGCCGGTTTTGCTCTGACCGCTTTTGGCTGTGCTTTTGTATTGGTGCGCGTGTTCTTTGGCGGCCTGCCGGATCGTCATGGTGGTGTGCGCGTCGCGATGGTCTCGCTGCTGGTGGAAACCGCCGGTTTGCTGGTGCTGGCCTGCGCAACTTCAGGCTGGATGGCGCTGGTGGGTGCCGCGCTAACCGGTTGCGGCTGCTCGTTGATTTTCCCGGCGCTCGGCGTCGAAGTAATCAAACGCGTCTCACCACAAATTCGTGGCACGGCGCTGGGCGGCTTCTCCGCTTTCCAGGATATCGCTTACGGTGCCAGTGGCCCACTGACCGGTTTACTCGCCACCGCGTTGGGCTATGGCTCGGTCTACCTGGCGGGCGCATGCTGCGCAGCCTTGGGCATTCTCGTCACCTGGACGTTTGCGCGTAGCGCGACAACAGCGTAACCAACTTATCGCAGGCGCTGACAATCTCACCCGGTGTCAGCGCAGCAAAGCCCAGCATCCAGCCCGGTTGAGGCGGGCTTTCCGCATACAGCGGCGACAGACGCGGCAACAGCAGGCCGATTTCCTGCGCTTGCTGCGTGAGTGGCCCTTCCTCTCCCTGATGCAATCCTACCGTCAACTGCAGCCCGCCAGACGCCGGCATCGGCGTCAGCCATGGCTGCAGGCGCGTGTTGATCTGCTCCAGCAATCGATCGCGACGGCTGTGGTAAAGCTGGCGCATCAGCCGCAGGTGGCTGGCAAAGTGTCCCTGTTGCAGAAACTCAGCGGTAATCGCTTGCGACAGTAGTGCGCTGTGCCCATCCAGAATGCTGCGCGCACGGCCGACAGCATCAACCAGCGCTGGCGGAACCACCATCCACGCCAGTCGCAGGGAGGGAAAGAGCGTTTTGGAAAAAGTGCCGAGGCAGATCACCCGGCTATCATTTTCCAATCCCTGTAAGGCGGGAACCGGGCGATCGTCATAGTGAAACTCACTGTCGTAATCGTCCTCAATCAACCAACTCTGCTGCTGGCGCGCCCAGTCGAGCCATTGCAGGCGGCGGGCAAGGCTCATCGCGGTGCCAGTGGGGTAGTGATGTCCCGGCGTCAGATAAACCAGCCTGGCATGTCCTTTTAACGGCATCGCGCCTTCGCTATCCAGCGGCATCGCGCGACAGTGTGCACCCGCAGCGAGGAATGCGTTGCGCGCGCCGGGATAGCCAGGCTCCTCAAGCCACACTTCATCATTGGCATCCAGCAACATCAATGCCAGTAACTGCAAGGCCTGCTGTGAACTGGTGAGGATCACCACCTGTCCGGCAGCACAGCGCACACCGCGTGATAACGCCAGATAATCCGCTACCGCCTCACGTAGCGGCATAAAGCCCAGCGGATCGCCATAACCCATCACCTTGCTACCCAGCGAACGCTGCACGCTGTTGCTGATCCGGCGCCATTGCATATGCGGGAAGGCACGTAATTCAGGCGAACCGGCGGCAAACGCATGTGGAAAAGGCGGATCCTGGCAGCCACCGGTCGCCAGTATCTGCTCGCCGCGTCGGGAGAAACGAGGTGAATTCTGTGCGGGTGTGGTCACTGCACGTGCAGGTATCGCAATCGATACAAAAGTGCCCAGCCCAGCCCGTCTCTCCAGATAGCCTTCGCTCTCTAACTGCGCATAAGCGGCTTCCACCGTTACCCGGGACAATGACAAATCTTCGGCTAACTGACGGCTGGAGGGTAAGCGTTGCTGATGGTGCAAATGGCCGCTGGTAATGGCCTGACGTAGCGTAATGCATAAGCGCTCGCGCAAACCGCCGGATGACGCATGATTAAACAGTGCTAAAAAAGAGTGGCGCATGGTGGTCTTATTACTGTGGCGAAAGTGGTATCAAATTGCAGACCACTTTGCCGTAAACTCAGGGAAAATTACATAAGGAGAATGCGATGTCATCAGTCTTACTTTTCCCACCCGTGGATCCTCAGGAAAGCGTGGCGTATCTGCAGCACAAACTGAGTTATTACACCGATGCCTGGGATTTGGCAGAGGATCTGGCGCAAGGCATCAATGCGATAGTGGTGATCGATGCACGATCCGTCGAGGTTTATCAGGCGGGGCACATTACCGGAGCGATTTCGTTTCCGCATCGCACCATGAATGCCGAATCCACTGCACAGCTGGATCGCAGCAAGGTGTACATCACTTACTGCGATGGTATCGGCTGCAACGGCTCAACCAAAGCGGCATGGAAACTGGCTTCGCTGGGATTTCAGGTCAAAGAGTTGATCGGTGGACTGGACTTCTGGAAGCGCGATGGGCATCCGTTGACGTGGGGAACGTCGCCGGGCGAGTGGCCACAAGCCACTGCCGGCGCACACTGCGGTTGCTAAATTACAGGAACAGCCACAGCAAAAAGAAGAACAGCGCCAGGCCCAGGATTAACGTCAGTGCCGGGCGCTGGGCCAGTGGACGCGGCAATATCTCGATCCACGGCGACCAGATCGGCTGCGGGCGCAGATCGCTGGCGGCGTGCGGCTGCTCCAGCGTTTTCTCGACGCGACGGCTGAACAACAAGTTGAGAAGATCCTGTGTTTGTGCGGGCGTCAGCACTGTTTGCGGCGTGGCCTGGAAACGCTGCTGACTGTAATCCTCCAGCAGTCGCTGTTCATCATGTGTCAGCGGCTGCTTCAGTGAGGTTTCCAGCATCTGTAAGGTGGGTGCGCTGTGTTGGCCCAGCGTCTGGCGCACCTGCAAATATTGCGTCAGTAACGGGAAGTGGCGTGACGGGATAGGATCGCCACTCTTCAGATTGACCAGCTTCAGCGCTTCGGTCAGCAGCTTGACCGGTGATTCACCCGTAGTGGCGGCAAGGCGCGTGACCTGTTGATTCAGCGATTGCTGTTCAGCGGGCAACAAGGTGCGATCGGACACACGCGTTTGTTGCGGTTGTGGGATCGCCATCTGCCCATTTTGCAGCATGGTCAGCACCTGACGCAGTTGATCTTGCGACAGTGCACTTAACACCGTTTGATTAAACTGCTGACGGATAAATTCACTCACCGCCTGACGATTATTGCCCTGCGGCAACTTCTCCAGCAACTGTTGCAACAGCTGGCGCGTCGCCAGGCTGTTCTGCACCTGTGTCAGACGCCCATTCAAATGCTGTTCAGCTGCGGGGAAATGCCGCGATTGCAGCTCAGCATCATTCTTTACGCCCACTTCATGGCGTACGCCAGCCCATAGTTCTGGGGCTTTTAATGTACTGAGTGACATGATGCGCACAATCAGACGTTCCAGCGTGGTGCGCTGGGCAGGGGAGAGCGGCTGTTCGCCCGCCGGTCCGCCAGGACGTGTTGGGCCAGTCGCATTAGTGAGCGTTGAACGATCGCCCGCAGGCACACCGGGACCGCTGAGAGGTTGCATGGCGGAATCCTTGAAAAACGAGGTCAGATCCGGGTGCGCCGGAAAAAAGAGGCCATATGATAGCAAAAGCCCCCGGGAAATCCACGGGGGCTGCGGCCTTTCGGGACAATAAAATCAGGTGGCAGGATCGGGAACGGTCGTCTCACGCGGTTTACGCAGCGGTGTTTTCAACCGTTGCGCCAAAATCACACCCACCAACGTCATCCCGCCACCAATCCAGTGATAGGCATGCAGTTGTTCGTGCAGGAACATCACGGCGATAATCGCGGTAAAGGCGGGCACGAAATTCATAAAAATACTGGTGGTGCTGGCGCCAAGGCGTTGCACGCCAAGGATCCACAAAAAAGGCGCAATAATCGAAGCAAACAGCCCGGCAAACAGCACCAGCGGGATGTTATGCACATTCAGCGTAACGTCCGGTGCGCGCAAGAATCCGGGCAGTAACAGCAACACGCCAAAGAAAATCTGCACATACAGGCTCTGCCAGGTCGGCAGGGGAATGGCCCAGCGTTTAGTTAGCACACCGTAAAGCGCATAAGAGGTGGAAGCCGCTAACATCATCAATTCGCCGTTGCCAAGACGCTGATTCAGTAACTGTGTCGGATTCCCCTCACTCACCAGCCACACCAGACCCGCAAAGGACAGCAGACCTCCGATCAAAATGCCGCGTGTCGGCGCGAGACGCAGAACAAACAGACTGAGCAAAATGGTCAGCAGCGGAATCGTGGCACCCAATATACCCATCATCACCGCCGACACGCTGTGGGCAGCATAGTAGGCAAGGCTTTGATACAGCACCATGCCCAACAGGCCGAGGACCAATAGTCGCCACAAATTGGCCTTTACGGCATGGCGATGACGCCACACGCCGGGCAGGCTGAAGGGAGCCAGCACGATGAGTGCCAGCAGCCAGCGGTAGAAAGAGATGGCAGCAGGATCGATGCTCCCGGCAGAGAGTTTGCTGACGATGGTGTTGATCGACCAGATCATCACCGCAATCAGCGGAAACAGTAAATTCATCGTACGACTCCTGAGTATAATCGCGAATAGTTTACATTTGACCGGTTTAAACCAGATAGTTAAAATCGGACAACATTCGTTAGTGACCGGACAGAATGAATTTACAGATTGAATATCAGCCGCCGATTGATGCACCACTGCTGCGCTTCTTTATGCGCTACGAGCAGGCTAACGCGAAAACCGAATATTTACCGCATCATCACAGCTGGGGTCAGGTGATTTTCGTCACCAGTCACGTGCTGGAGATGGAAGTGGAAGGGGAGCGGTTATTAACGCCAGCTGATATGCCTATTTGGATCCCGCCGGAACAGCGCCACAGCAGCTATAACCATTGCCATGCCCAGTTCCGTACCTTCAATCTTGCGGCCGATCTCTGTGCGGGTATGCCCGGGAATGCTTGTTTACTGCACGTCGATGCGATCGTGCACGCCATCATGAATGACTTTGCACAGCGCGAGTTAGAGCAACCTCAGACAGAAGCGGACTGGCGGTTGTGTGAGGTTTTGATTGATCGTCTGCGCCAGTCACCGGTGCACACCAGCTATTTACCCTTGTCTGACGACAAATTCCTCGCGCCAATTTTGCGCGCGCTGGAAGAAAATCCCGGTGACAACACCACGCTGGCACAATGGGCGAAGCGCGTGTTTACCACTGAGCGTACGCTGGCGCGACGTTGCCAGCAGCAGTTGAAAATGACCTTTAGCGAGTGGCGTCAGCGTTTACGTTTTTTGCGTGCGATTACGCTACTGGAGCAGGGTTGCAGCGTGCAGGGCATCGCGCACGAACTGGGTTATAGCTCATCGTCGGCGCTGATTGTGATGTTCCAGCAGCAGGCCGGCACCACGCCGGATCGCTATCGCAGTCGGTTAGGTTAATCTCCGGCTTTATGTAAGAATACGCGCCTTAAACGCCTCAGCAGACAGGACCGCCGCAGTGAAAATTCTCGTCGATGAAAACATGCCTTACGCTCGTGAACTCTTCAGTCGCACGGGTGAAGTATTGGCCGTTCCGGGACGTCCGTTACCAGAAGCAGAATTACAGGATGCCAGCGGTTTGATGGTGCGTTCGGTGACTAAAGTGAACGCGGCATTACTGGCTGGCACACCGGTGAAATTTGTCGGCACCGCGACGGCAGGCACTGACCATGTTGATGATGCTTCTCTGGCGGCGGCAGGTATTGCCTTCTCGGCGGCACCAGGCTGTAACGCGATTGCAGTGGTGGAGTATGTGTTCTCCTCATTGCTGTTGCTGGCCGAGCGCGATGGTTTTGAACTGCGCGATCGCACCGTGGGTATCGTCGGCGTCGGTAATGTCGGTGGTCGTCTGCAAAAGCGGCTTGAAGCCTGGGGCGTGAAAACGCTGCTGTGCGATCCGCCGCGTGCAGATCGTGGCGATCAGGAAACATTTCACTCGCTGGATGAGCTGGTGGCACAGGCCGATATTCTGACCTTCCACACGCCGCTGTTCAAAGATGGCCCTTATAAGAGCTGGCATCTGGCCGACATGGCACTGCTGATGGCACTCAAACCGAACACCATCCTGATCAATGCCTGCCGTGGCCCGGTGGTGGATAACGCCGCGCTGCTGGAAGTGTTGAAAATGCGCAACGATCTCAGCGTGGTGCTGGATGTGTGGGAACCTGAGCCGGATCTGAACCTCGATCTGCTGGATAAAGTGGATATCGCCACTGCACACATTGCGGGCTACACGCTGGAAGGCAAAGCGCGTGGGACGACACAGGTATTTGAAGCCTGGTGTGAGTTTATCGGCCAGCCGCAACAGGTCGCGCTGGAGAGTCTGCTGCCTGCACCGGAATTTGGCACCATCACGCTGCACGGCAAGCTCGATCAGCCAACGCTGAAACGACTGGTGCACCTGGTGTATGATGTGCGCCGCGACGATGCGCCGCTGCGAAAAGTGGCTGCTAAACCGGGCGAGTTTGATCGCCTGCGCAAGCAGTATGAAGAGCGTCGTGAATGGTCGTCACTACAGGTGAAATGTGATGATGCAGACGCGGCCGCGATGCTGGAAAAGCTCGGTTTCCGCGCCAGTTTGTAAAGTTAAATCAATCCCCTGCGTTTTCGCGCGGGAAAAGTCTTAAATGTCAGGCGGTGTAATCACCGCCTTCTGTTTTTATGTCATTGTCTGGAGTAAACCAACATGTCTGACGGCTGGAATATTGCGTTATTGGGCGCAACAGGCGCAGTAGGGAACGCTGTACTGGAACTGCTGGCGGAACGCCAGTTCCCGGTTGGTGAATTGTATCTGCTGGCGAGCGAAAACAGCGCCGGTGAAAACATACGTTTTGAAGGGCGCACCCTATATGTGAAGGATGCGGCCGAATTTGACTGGACACAGGCGCAGCTGGCGTTTTTCACCGCCGGTCGTGAAGCCTCCGCGCGTTACGCGGATGAAGCCGCGAGCCAGGGTTGCCTGGTCATCGACAGCAGCGATTTGTTCGCGCTGGAACCGGATGTGCCGCTGGTGGTGCCAGATGTCAATCCACAGGTGCTGGCCGATTACCGTAATCGCAATATCGTGACGGTGGCCGATGCGCTGGTGAGCCAGTTGCTCAACGCTATCAAACCGCTGGTGGATATGGCCGGATTGAGCCGTTTGCAGGTGACCAACCTGATCTCCGTTTCAAGCCACGGTAAAGCGGCAGTGGATGGTTTAGCGGGTGAGAGCGCGAAGTTGCTCAACGGTGTGCCAGCGGATGAGCACTATTTTGGTCGCCAGCTGGCGTTTAACCTGCTGCCACAGTTAGCTGACAACCAGGGCAGCGTGGAGAGCGAGCGCCGTATGGTGGATCAGGTGCGTAAAGTGCTGCAGGACGACGGTTTGCCGATTGCAGTTAGCAGCGTGCAGGCGCCAGTGTTTTACGGCAACACGCAGATCGTGCATGTTGAGAATTTACGTCCGCTGTCAGCGGAAGAAGCGCGTGATGAACTGGATCGTGCCGAGGATATCAATCTGAGTGCAGACGGTGAATACCCGACGCCGGTGAGTGATGCGTCAGGCAGTGATGCACTGAGCATTGGCAACGTGCGTAATGATTACGGTGTACCTGAGTTGCTGCAATTCTGGTCCGTGGCTGACAACGTTCGCTTCGGCGGCGCACTGATGGCGGTAAAAACTGCTGAGAAATTGGTGCAGGAGTACTTCTATTAATGTTGTCTGAAGAAACGACATTTAAGCTGGCGTTAGGCATTGAGTACGACGGCAGCCGATATTACGGCTGGCAGCGACAAAACGAAGTGCGCAGCGTGCAGGAAAAGCTGGAAAAAGCGCTGTCGAAAGTGGCGAATCATCCGGTGGTGGTGTTCTGCGCCGGACGCACGGATGCCGGTGTGCACGGTACCGGCCAGGTGGTGCATTTTGAAACCACCTCGCAGCGTGCCGACAGCGCCTGGACGCTGGGTGTGAACGCTAATTTGCCTGACGACATCGCGGTGCGTTGGGTGAAAGCGGTGCCGGATGAATTTCATGCCCGCTTTAGCGCCACGGCGCGTCGTTATCGCTATGTGATTTTCAATCAGCGGCTGCGACCGGCGATTCTTGGCAATGGCATCACTCATTTTTACCATCCACTGGATGTCGAGAAAATGCAGCGTGCTGGTCAGTGTTTGATTGGCGAGAACGACTTTACCTCGTTCCGTGCGGTGCAGTGCCAGTCACGCACGCCATGGCGTAACGTGATGCACCTTAACGTCACGCGTTACGGCTCTTATGTGATTGTCGATATCAAAGCCAATGCGTTCGTGCACCACATGGTGCGCAATATTGTCGGTAGCCTGATGGAAATTGGCTGTGGCAATCAGCCCGAAAGCTGGATGGCGGATTTGCTGGCGGCAAAAGATCGTACTCTGGCGGCAGCGACCGCTAAAGCCGAGGGTTTGTATTTGGTGGCGGTGGATTACCCATCCCACTTTGCGTTACCTCAGCCTGCGTTGGGACCGTTGTTCCTCGCAGATTAATTTAAATGAGTAAGGATGTTTGGGAGCCGGAGCATTATGGAATTCATCCACTTTTTGATCGACTTTATCCTCCATATTGATGTGCATTTAGCCGAGCTGGTGGCGCAGTACGGCGTGTGGATTTACGCCATTCTGTTCCTGATCCTGTTCTGCGAAACCGGCCTGGTTGTGACGCCGTTCCTGCCAGGGGATTCGTTACTGTTTGTTGCTGGCGCGCTGGCGGCACTGCCGGGTAACGATCTCAACGTGCATTTAATGGTCACGCTACTGGTGATTGCTGCCATCCTCGGTGATGCGGTGAACTACACTATTGGTCGGTTGTTCGGTGAGAAGCTGTTCAGCAACCCAAACTCGAAAATTTTCCGTCGCAGCTATCTGGATAAGACCCACGCGTTCTACGATCGCCACGGTGGCAAAACCATTATACTTGCGCGCTTTGTACCAATCGTGCGAACCTTTGCCCCCTTTGTGGCGGGGATGGGACACATGTCTTATCGCCACTTTGCGCTCTTCAACGTCTCGGGCGCGCTGCTGTGGGTTCTGCTGTTCTCCTATGCCGGTTACCTGTTTGGTGACTTGCCGGTGGTGCAGGAGAACCTGAAACTGCTGATTGTTGGCATCATTGTGGTCTCAATTTTGCCTGGCGTGATTGAAGTGTGGCGCCATCGCCGTCAGGCACGTCAGCAGAAACCACAGTAAGCCCGTAACCAGATTTTTATCCACAGCGTGAACGGGTTGTGGTTTAATGAGCGACATTTACGGCCTGCTGAAGGTGATTTCAGCAGTAACAAGAAGACTGGACCAGGTCAGCATTAAACAGAAAGGTCATCAATGAGCTGGATTGAACGCATACTGAATAAAAGCACCACCACGCCAACGCGCAAAGCCAGTATCCCGGAAGGGGTCTGGACCAAATGCGATAGCTGTGGTCAGGTGCTGTACCGCGCCGAACTGGAGCGTAACCTTGAGGTCTGCCCGAAGTGCGACCACCACATGCGCATGCACGCCCGTGAGCGTTTGCACACCATGCTGGATGAAGGTTCTCTGGTTGAATTAGGTAGCGAGCTGGAACCTAAGGATCTGCTGAAGTTCCGTGATTCCAAGAAGTACAAAGATCGTCTGGTTGCCGCGCAGAAAGACACCGGTGAGAAAGATGCACTGATCGCCATGAAAGGTACGCTGCATGGTATGCCGGTGGTCGCTGTGGCCTTTGAGTTCTCCTTTATGGGCGGCTCAATGGGTTCTGTGGTTGGCGCGCGCTTCGTGCGTGGCGTTGAGCAGGCACTGGAAGATAACTGCCCGCTGATCTGCTTCTCTGCGAGTGGCGGTGCCCGTATGCAGGAAGCGTTACAGTCGCTGATGCAGATGGCGAAAACCAGCGCAGCGCTGGCGAAAATGCAGGAGCGCGGCTTGCCGTACATCTCCGTGCTGACCGACCCAACCATGGGCGGTGTTTCTGCCAGCTTCGCGATGCTGGGCGATTTGAACGTCGCTGAACCGAAAGCGCTGATCGGCTTTGCTGGTCCACGCGTTATCGAACAGACTGTGCGTGAAAAACTGCCACCGGGCTTCCAGCGCAGTGAGTTCTTGATCGAAAAAGGCGCGATCGACATGATCATCCGTCGTCCGGAAATGCGCTTTAAGCTGGCAAGCCTTCTGGCGAAAATGATGAACCTGCCAGCGCCGCTGCAGGATGGTGATCAGCCTTCTACGGCTGTGCCAGAGAGCAACGAGGCCTGACAGGCAGCGAAAAGCGGTGGTTAAACGCTTTTCACCAATGAACCGTAAACACCCAGTCATTCGAGTTGCAGCAAGGCGGCAAACGAATGAAGCCCCCGGCAGCTTATCCAGTAAGGGATCGGGGGTGATTGAGTGCAGCCCACGCCGCTGCGGCTTGAATGACGATGTGTAAGATGAGTAAACGGGACACATGGACACTCTGCAGCTTCCTCAAGCCACGTCGCCTTTGGCCACGTGGCTTCATTATCTTGAACACCTGCATTCTCAGGCCATTGAATTGGGTCTGGATCGTATTCAACGCGTCGCCGCACGCCTTGACCTGCTAAAACCCGCTCCGTTTATCTTCACCGTCGCCGGCACCAATGGCAAAGGCACCACCTGCCGTACGCTGGAAACGCTGTTGATGGCCGCAGGCTATCGCGTGGGCGTGTACAGCTCGCCGCATCTGGTGCGCTACACCGAGCGCGTGCGCGTGCAAGGCGCGGAGTTGGATGAAGCGCTGCACAGCGCCAGTTTCGCCAGCATTGAAGCCGGGCGTGGTGACATCTCTCTGACTTATTTTGAATTCGGTACGATCTCCGCACTCAATTTGTTCCGCGAGGCCAATCTTGATGTGGTGATCCTCGAAGTCGGCCTGGGCGGACGTCTTGATGCCACCAATATTGTGGATGCGGACGTGGCGGTGATCACCAGCATTGCACTGGATCACACCGACTGGCTGGGACCGGATCGCGAAAGCATTGGTCGGGAAAAAGCCGGCGTGTTCCGCGGTGGCAAACCGGCGGTCGTTGGTGAAGCCGATATGCCGCACACTATCGCCGAAGTGGCGGCGGAGAAGGGCGCGCAACTGCTGCAAATCAACCGCGACTGGCAGTGGCAGAAGCAGGAAAACAGCTGGACGTGGCAGGATGCACAAGGTGAACTGCGCGACCTGCCGTTGCCACAGGTGCCGTTGCCCAATGCGGCGACCGCGCTGACCGCGCTGCGCGCATCAGGACTCAACGTCAGCGAAGCGGTGATCCGCGAACACCTGCCTCTGGCGATTCTGCCAGGACGTTTCCAGACGGTGAGTGAAAGCCCGCGAGTCATTCTCGATGTGGCGCACAATCCGCATGCGGCTAATTATCTGGCTTCACGTCTGGCGGAGTTGCCGAAAAGCGGTAAAGTGCATGCTGTAGTGGGCATGCTGCATGATAAAGATATCGCCGGCACGCTGGCCGCACTGGCGCCGCAGGTCGATAACTGGTACTGCGCCCCACTTGAAGGGCCGCGTGGTGCCCGTGCTGATGAGCTGATCGCCCACCTTGAAGGTGGCAACGCGTATGATAACGTTGATGCAGCATGGCAGGCCGCACGTCAGCAGGCCGCGCCCGAGGATGTGATTCTGGTGTGTGGTTCTTTCCACACCGTCGCACAGGTTATGGAATCGATGTCAGCGGAGAATGGCAGTGGCAAGTAAGTTTCAAAATCGCTTAGTCGGTACCGTCATTTTGGTGGCGATTGGCGTCATCGTGCTGCCGGGGCTGCTCGACGGCAAGAAAAAGCATTATAAAGAAGAGTTCGCGGCGATCCCGCTGGTGCCAAAGCCGGACGATCAGCAGGATAGCGAAATGGTGCCGCCGGTCACGCAACCGCTCCCGGCACAGCCGCCGGAAGGGGCGGGTACGGCACAAACCCCGGATCACGCGAAAGTCAGCGGCTCGGCCAGCAATGGCAACGCGCAACCGGCGCAAAACAGTGAGCCTACTCTGGTGACGCCGCCGCCGGTGCATCAGCAGGCGAAGCCGGTTGAGCAGCCAAAGCCAAAAGTGGTCGAGCAACCAAAACCTAAGCCGGTTGAACAGCCTAAGCCAAAACCGGTCGAGCAACCGAAACCAAAAGTGGTCGAACAGCCGAAACCGGTTGAGCAGCCAAAAGCGGTCGAAACACCGAAACAGAGTGAACCGGAAGCGGCTCCTGCGGGGCAGGCGTTCGTCGTTCAGCTGGGTGCGCTGAAGAACGCGGCCAAGGTCAGTGAGATCGTGGCGCAACTGCGTCTGTCGGGATATCGTGCCTTTACCGTACCTTCCACGCCAGTGCAGGGACAAATTACGCGCATTTACGTGGGTCCGGATGCCTCCAAAGCGAAGCTGCAGAGTTCGCTGAGTGAGTTGCAAAGCATCTCCGGGCTGGGTGGCGTGGTGAAACCGTACGGCACGCGATAATGCGGTGATAAGCCGCGCCTATAGCAGTAAAAGGCGCGGTTTAGCACAAGCGGTTAAGTGCGGGTTTGGTTAAAAAATAGATTTATATCAGCAGGTTAAATTGCTGGATTCACTCAGGGCGAGGAAAGTTTTTTTCATCGCCCTTTTTATGGATACAGAACCGGAAAACCCTACGCAAACGTTTTCTTTTTCTGTTAGAATGCGCCCCGAACTGGATGCAGGGGTGCTTAGCACTGGGTTGGAAGCGTTCATGATCTGGATTGATTACGTCATTATTGCGGTAGTTGGTTTTTCGGCTCTGGTCAGCCTGATTCGTGGGTTTGTCCGGGAAGCCTTATCTCTCGTTACCTGGGGATGCGCGTTTTTTGTCGCCAGTCATTACTACACCTACCTTGCAGTCTGGTTTACAGGTTTTGACGACGAACTGGTTCGCAACGGCATCGCGATAGCGGTGTTATTCGTTGCCACCCTGATTGTGGGTGCCATCGTGAACTATGTGATCGGCTCGCTGGTTGAAAAAACCGGCTTGTCGGGAACCGACAGGGTGTTGGGGGTCTGTTTCGGGGCGTTGCGTGGCGTGCTGATTGTTTCCGCTATGCTCTTCTTCCTCGATACATTCACTGGCTTTTCCAAAAGCCCGGACTGGCAACAGTCGCAACTTATTCCCCAGTTCAGTTACATCATCAGGTGGTTTTTCGATTACCTGAAAAGCACGTCCAGTTTTATACCCCGGTAACGCCACCGGGAGTGCGGCCAATGAGGAAATGACAACATGTGCGGTATTGTTGGTATCACCGGTTTTATGCCAGTAAACCAGTCGATCTATGACGCGTTAACGGTGCTTCAGCACCGCGGGCAAGATGCCGCCGGCATTTGTACCATCGATGCGCTTAATTGCTTCCGTCTGCGTAAAGCGAATGGCCTGGTGAGCGATGTCTTCGAAGCACGCCACATGCAGCGTTTGCAGGGTAATATCGGGATTGGCCATGTTCGCTATCCAACGGCGGGCAGCTCCAGTGCCTCCGAAGCGCAGCCTTTCTACGTTAACTCCCCGTACGGCATTACGCTGGCGCACAACGGCAACCTGACGAATGCGCACGAACTGCGTAAGCATCTGTTCGAAGTGGGCCGCCGTCACGTTAACACCACCTCTGATTCTGAAATCCTGCTGAACATCTTTGCGCAGGAACTTGACCGTTTCCAACATGATCCGCTGGAAGCTGACAACATTTTTGCTGCGGTGGCGGCAGTGCACCAACAGGTGCGCGGCGCTTACGCAGTGGTTTCGATGATTATTGGTCATGGTTTGGTGGCCTTCCGCGATCCGAACGGTATTCGCCCATTAGTGCTGGGTAAACGCGTGATTGCTGATGGACGCACCGAATACATGGTGGCTTCCGAAAGCGTGGCGCTGGATACGCTGGGCTTTGAGTTCATTCGCGATGTTGCACCAGGCGAAGCGGTGTACATCACCGAGCAGGGCCAGCTGTCAACGCGCCAGTGCGCTGAGAATCCGAAAACCAATCCGTGCCTGTTCGAATACGTTTACTTTGCGCGTCCTGATTCCTTCCTCGATAAGGTGTCGGTCTACAGCGCTCGCGTGCGCATGGGCACCAAACTCGGCGAAAAAATCGCACGTGAGTGGGAAGACCTGGAAATCGACGTGGTGATTCCAATTCCGGAAACCTCAACCGATTCCGCACTGGAAATCGCCCGTATTCTCGACAAGCCATATCGCCAGGGCTTCGTGAAAAACCGCTATGTTGGCCGCACCTTTATCATGCCTGGCCAGCATATGCGCCGCAGCGCGATTCGTCGCAAGCTTAACGCTAACCGAGCTGAGTTCCGCGGTAAGAACGTGCTGCTGGTGGACGATTCGATTGTACGTGGCACCACATCTGAGCAGATTATCGAGATGGCACGTGAAGCAGGCGCGAAGCGTGTGTATCTGGCGTCAGCGGCGCCGGAAATTCGGTTCCCGAACGTGTACGGCATTGATATGCCGAGTGCCACCGAGCTGATCGCGCACGGTCGTGAAGTGGAAGAGATTCGCCAGCTGATCAAAGCCGATGCGCTGATTTTCCAGGACCTTGACGATCTGATCGAAGCCGTGCGTGAAGAGAACCCGGATATCGCACAGTTTGAGTGCTCGGTGTTCAACGGCATATACGTTACCAAAGATGTCGATCAGCAATACCTTGAGTATTTGCAGTCGCTGCGTAATGACGATGCGAAAGCGATTCAGCGTCAAAACGAAGTGGAAGGTCTGGAGCTGCATAACGAAGGCTAACGGCCTCGGAATGCAAATCGATAACAGGGCGGGGGCAACCTCGCCCTGTTTGTTTTTGTATTTTTGTTCAGTGAGCGGCTATCATTGCCGCAATCTGAACGAGTAAGGCTTAATAATGAAACGATTGATCATTGGAATTTCCGGTGCCAGTGGCGCGATCTACGGTGTGCGACTGTTGCAGGTGCTGCAACCGCTGGCCGATGTGGAAACCCATTTGGTGATCAGTCCTGCTGCACGTCAGACGTTGTCGCTGGAAACCGATTACAGCCTGCGAGATGTGCAGGCGCTGGCCGATGTGGTTCACGATGTGCGTGATATTGCTGCCAGCATCTCTTCCGGATCGTTCAAAACTAAGGGCATGGCGATTTTGCCGTGTTCGATGAAAACCCTGTCTGGCATCGTGCACAGCTACAGCGACAGTTTGCTGACGCGCGCCGCCGATGTAGTGCTGAAAGAGCAGCGTAAGCTGGTGCTGTGCGTACGCGAGACGCCGCTGCATCTTGGGCATTTGCGCATGATGACCACCGCCGCTGAGCTGGGTGCCGTGATTATGCCGCCCGTGCCGGCCTTCTATCATCGCCCACAAACCATTGAGGATTTGGTCGATCAAACCGTCAATCGTGTTATCGATCAATTCGACATTGAGCTACCTGAAGACCTGTTTACCCGTTGGCATGGCGCATAATGGTGCAATCTTGCACTAACTGTGTGCAATTTCGCGTGCCCGATCACTCTTCGTGCATCTTGTGCACCAAAAGTTAACAATGTCGCTTTTTCTTCCTCACTCCGCTGTTATATTTCCCTCACAAACTAAGTGCTTGCGCCCCTGAAAGGCGCGGTATTTAGTGCGCCTGAGCACGCTTTCGCCGTTTTGCATAACTGGCATGAAACCTGCACATCATTCAGCGCAAACACACATCACGACCATATAACAATAAGCACTTCACTTGAGGGTTACCTATGAAAAAGCGAGTTCTGGCTCTTTCCCTGATGCTGGCCATGTCCAGCGCTGCGAGCGTGTTCGCTGCGGTACCAAAAACGCTGCGCATTGGGACAGATCCGACATACCCGCCGTTTGAGTCCAAGAATGCGCAAGGCCAGTTAGTGGGCTTTGACATCGATCTGGCGAACGAAATCTGTAAGCGTATCGAGACCAAATGTACTTATGTGGAAAGTGATTTTGATGCGCTGATCCCGTCGCTGAAAGCGAAGAAGATCGACGCCATCATCTCTTCTCTCTCCATCACCGAAAAACGTCAGGAAGAGATCGCCTTCTCTGAAAAACTCTACGCCGCCAACGCGCGTTTAGTGGCGAAAAAAGGCTCAACGCTGCAACCGACCATTGAATCGCTGAAAGGTAAAAACATCGGTCTGCTGCAGGGCACCACTCAGGAAACCTACGCGAACGATAACTGGCGTCCAAAAGGTGTCACCGTGACGCCGTACGCCAACCAGGATCTGGTGTATCAGGATCTGGATGCGGGTCGTATCGATGCGGCTTTCCAGGATGAAGTGCAGGCGAGCGAAGGCTTCCTGAAACAACCGGTTGGCAAAAACTATGCGTTTGCCGGTCCAGCAGTTAAAGACGACAAAATCTTTGGTGTCGGAACCGGTATGGGCTTGCGCAAAGACGATGCCGATCTGAAAGCGGCCATCGACAAAGCGTTCAGCGAAATGCGTAAAGATGGCACCTACGACAAGATTGCTAAGAAGTACTTTGATTTCAACGTGTACGGCGATTAATTGTCCTGTTTTCTGACCTTGATGATTGATTTGCAGCAGGGTTGGTCATAACTATTCACTCCGGGCGCTTACTTATGTAAACTCCCGGGGTTCATACGCTTGCCGCCATCTACCCTGTGATTCAAATCCTGGTCAGGACTGTCCGTTAGTTGGGCAGCGTTTGTTATTTTCCTTCACGACAGGATCGAACCCATGCTGTATGGCTATTCTGAAGTAATCCTAAAAGGCACCTTGGTGACCCTTGAGCTGGCACTCAGCTCAGTGGTGCTGGCGTTAGTGCTTGGTTTGATGGGCGCTGGCGCCAAACTCTCCCGCAGTCGCCTGTTGGTGATGATCTCTGAAGGTTACACCACTCTCATTCGTGGTGTGCCTGACCTGGTTCTGATGTTGCTGATCTTCTATGGTCTGCAAATCGCCCTCAACAGCGTGACCGATGCGCTGGGTGTCGCCCAGTTCGATATCGACCCGATGGTGGCCGGTATCATTACGCTCGGCTTCATCTATGGCGCGTACTTTACCGAAACCTTCCGTGGTGCTTTCCTGGCTGTACCCAAAGGGCAAATCGAAGCGGCGACCGCTTTCGGTTTCACTGGCTCGCAAACTTTCCGTCGTATTTTGTTCCCGGCGATGATGCGTTTTGCGTTACCAGGCATTGGTAATAACTGGCAGGTGATCCTCAAAGCCACGGCGCTGGTGTCGCTGCTGGGGCTGGAAGACGTGGTGAAAGCCACGCAGCTGGCGGGTAAAAGTACCTGGCAGCCGTTCTACTTCGCGATCGTCGCGGGGGTGATTTATCTGGTGTTTACCACGCTATCAAACGGCGTGCTGTGGTGGCTTGAACGCCGCTACACGGTGGGTGTGAAAAGGGCAGAGCTATGATCGATATTATTCAGGAGTATTGGAAACAGCTGCTCTGGACCGATGGTTACCGTTTTACCGGCGTCGCCATTACGTTGTGGTTGTTGATTCTTTCCGTGGTAATCGGTGGTTGTATGGCGGTGTTATTGGCGATTGCGCGCGTATCGCCAAATCGCTACATCTCCACGCCTGTCTGGCTGTTCACTTATATCTTCCGCGGTACGCCGCTGTATGTGCAACTGCTGGTGTTCTACTCTGGCATGTACACGCTGGAAGTGGTGAAAGGATCGGAGTTGCTGAACGCCTTCTTCCGCAGCGGCCTCAACTGTACGCTGCTGGCCTTTACGCTGAATACCTGCGCCTACACCACTGAAATTTTTGCCGGGGCCATTCGCGCCGTTCCGCATGGCGAAATTGAAGCGGCACGCGCTTACGGTTTTTCGCCGTTTAAGATGTATCGCTGCATCATTCTGCCGTCGGCGCTGCGCACTGCGCTGCCAGCCTACAGTAACGAAGTGATTCTGATGCTGCACTCTACGGCATTGGCGTTTACCGCCACGGTGCCGGATCTGCTGAAAATCGCGCGTGATATCAACTCGGCGACCTACCAGCCGTTTACCGCGTTTGGCATCGCTGCGGTGCTGTATTTGATCATCTCTTACGTGCTGATTAGCCTGTTCCGCAAAGCGGAGCGTCGCTTCCTGGCGCACGTGAAACCTTCTTCATCGCATTGAGTATCACTATGGCTGACAACAAATTAAGCGTTACCGAATTGCACAAGCGTTACGGTGAACATGAAGTTCTGAAAGGCGTATCACTGCAGGCCAACGCCGGCGATGTGATCAGCATCATTGGCTCGTCCGGTTCCGGGAAAAGTACCTTCTTACGCTGCATCAACTTCCTCGAAAAACCGAGCGAAGGCACCATTTCGGTCAACAACGAGCAAATCAATCTGGTGCGTGATACCGATGGGCAGCTGAAAGTGTCCAACAAAGAGCAGCTGCGTTCACTGCGCACTCGTCTGACCATGGTGTTCCAGCACTTCAATCTGTGGAGCCACATGACGGTGCTCGACAACGTCACCGAAGCACCGATTCAGGTACTGGGGCTGAGCAAAGCCGAAGCGCGTGAGCGTGCGATTAAGTATCTGGATAAGGTCGGCATCGACGCTCGTGCGCGCGCGAAATATCCGGTACACCTTTCGGGTGGTCAGCAGCAGCGTGTGTCCATTGCCCGTGCGCTGGCGATGGAACCAGAAGTGCTGTTGTTCGATGAGCCGACTTCAGCGCTCGATCCGGAACTGGTTGGCGAAGTGCTGCGTATCATGCAGAAGCTAGCTGAAGAGGGTAAAACCATGGTGGTGGTGACGCATGAGATGGAGTTTGCTCGTCACGTCTCCAATCACGTGATTTTCCTGCATCAGGGCAAGATTGAAGAGCAGGGCACGCCGGATGAGCTGTTCGGCAACCCGAAAAGCCCACGCTTGCAGCAGTTCCTGTCGGGGTCGCTGAAGTAATCGAACAGGTCGCCATTAATGGCGACCCTGTTGATGTAGGGGGCGCATTGATGCGCACCTGGCCGATAACCGTATGGGCGCGTTGAGGTATTGCTGTGCACCTGGCTGATACTTCATGGGCGCGTTGAGGTATTGATGCGCATCATGCCCGATACCGCATGGGCGTGTTGAAGTATTGTTGCGCACCTGGCCGTTAACTGCACGGGTACGTTGAGGTATTGATGCGCGCGCGGGTCAGTCTCGCAGTAGTTTCAGCGCCGTATCTTCATCAGTTACCAGCCCCGATATCCAGCCGCCTAGCAACGCCGCACGAATTGCCGGATACTTACGCGCGCTGCCGGAAAAACCAATAATCTTGCGTTGAGTCTGGCTCTCCAGTAAGACGCTGGTGAGCAGCTCATCCGTTTCGCCCCACACGCGTTCACCTTGCTGATTGAAAAAGTGGCCGAGCATTTCGCCCACCACGCCGCGCCCGTTCAGCGCCTCGACCTGCGCATCGGTAATAAATCCCTCGGCATTCAACGGACAGCCTGGCATCACTTCCCCAATACCCACAAAAGCCACATCGGCCTGCAGCGCGCGATCGGTGACGCGCTGGTACACCTGATGCTGCACCCACATCGCTTTATCCTGTGGCGTGTCGGCGTACAACGGTGCAGGAATGAAGAAATACTTACCCTGCATCTTTTCAGCCATCTTCAACGGCACGTCATAGCGTGTACCAGAATCATCCCGCGCGATGGCGCCAATCATCGAAACGCACTGATGCTGCGGGCGATCCACCCATGGCAATGCATCGATCATTGAGCGCAAAGTTTTACCGGAACCAATACCAAACACCTGCGGCGCTTCCTCATTGATAAACTGCGACATCACCGCCGCGCCTTCAACGGCCAGCATCTGCTGGATAGCGTCATCGTTCAGATTGGCCGATGGCACCACGCGGCACAGATCCAGACCAAACTTCTCCTGCACCTCACGCGCCAGTTGCAGGCAGTGCGTCACAGGATGATCGATCTTCACGCTCACCATCCCCATTTCGCGCGCGCTGGACACCAGACGCTGCGCCACCTGGCGTGATAATCCTAATGCCTGCGCAATCTCCTGCTGTGTCACACCTGCGACGTAATACATCCACGCGGCACGCGCGGCCAGTTCCTGTTTTTTCTCTTCTCTGCTCATCACGCTGTTCCGTCAAAACTCATGCGCCATCTTAGCGCGTGTTTTACGAAAAGCACTAACTGAGCAAAAGCCCTAAAAAAGAGCAAAAGTATTATTTGTGATAAGGCTCGCAGAACGATCCCTATGGCGCGCACTATGCTACACGTCATCGGGCAAATGCCCTGTCTTGTGGCAAATGTTTAATTGAGGCGATTATGACCAATCAATCAGTGTGGATGCACATCGGCGCGGGATCTTTTCATCGGGCACATCAGGCGTGGTATCTGCATAAACTGCGTGAGCAGGGTGACGAAAGCTGGAGCATCGCGCTAGGCAATATTCGTAATGACGCGGTGCCGCTGCTCAATCAGCTCGCGGCACAGGATGGCGAGTATGTGCTGGAAACCGTGACGCCAGAAGGCGAGCGGGATTATGAAACCATCACCTCGCTGCGCAAAATCTTGCCGTGGGACAGTGAAATCAGTGCACTGGTAGAGCAGGGAGCCAATCCGCAAACCCGTGTGATTGGCTTTACCGTGACCGAAGCAGGTTACTACCTGACGCCTGAATTCACACTGGATCTTAACCAGGCGGACGTGAAGGCTGATTTGGGCGGCGACATTCGCACTATTTATGGCGCACTTAGCCACATTCTGACAGAGCGTGTTGCACAAGGTGGCGCCCCGGTCACGCTGCTGAACTGCGACAACCTGCGTCACAACGGTGAGCGATTCCGTGAGGGCTTCCTCGCCTTCCTCACTGCTAAAGGCGATACCGCACTGGCGGACTGGGTGCGCTCGCACACCACATCACCGAATACCATGGTCGATCGCATCACGCCACGCCCAACGCCGGATGTGGCAGAGCGCGTGCAAGCGGCGACCGGCAAACAAGATGGCGCTGCGGTGATGGCCGAATCTTTTATTCAGTGGGTGATTGAGGATGACTTTATTGCCGGTCGTCCGGCGCTGGAAAAGGTGGGTGTTGAGTTGGTGGAATCGGTGCTGCCGTGGGAAGAGGCGAAAATTCGCATCCTCAATGCGACACATGCCGCGATTGCCTGGGCGGGCACGCTGATTGGCTTGAACTACATTGATGACAGCACGCGTCATCCAGCGATTTATCAACTGGCGCACGACTATGTCACTCAGGATGTCATCCCGTCCCTGTCGCCCAGCCCGCTTGATTTAGCCGATTACCGCGACGTAGTGCTGGCCCGCTTTAGCAACCCTTACATCAAAGACACCAATCAGCGCGTGGGTGCCGATGGTTTGTCAAAAATTCCCGGCATGGTGACGCCAACGCTGCAAGAGTGCTACCAGCGCGGTGCGCAACCCACCGCAACGGCAGTGATTCCGGCGCTGTTCTTCCTGTTTATGCAGCGCTGGGCCAATGACGACCTGCCATATTCCTATCAGGACGGCGCGCTACAGGCTGATGCGCTGCGTAAACAATTCGCCAGTGTCGATCCGTTGAAGGCTTTCCTCAGTGACAGTGCGCTGTTTGCAGAACTGGCGACTGATAAGGCGTTTCACGAATTGGTGACGCGCCGTGTCGCGAGCCTACAGCAGTGGCTTAAACAACCTGAACTGGCGGCGGTGTAATTATGTATCTCGGCATCGATATCGGTACGTCAGAGCTTAAAGCGCTGATCATCAATACGTGCGGCGAGATTGTGGCATCACAGCACGCCACGCTCACAGTGCAGCGCCCACATCCCCACTGGGCAGAACAGGATCCTGAACGCTGGTGGCAAGCCTGCACTGAGGTGCTGGCGGGATTGCGTCATCAATCTCCTGATGCGTGGGCCGCGATCCGTGCCATTGGCTTATCCGGCCAGATGCATGGGGCTGTGCTGCTGGACGCTCAGGGCAAGGTATTGCGTCCGTGCATCTTGTGGAACGACACCCGCAGTGCGCCACAGTGCGATGTGCTGCGTAAATGCTATCCGCAGATGATGGAGATTAGCGGCAACATGATCATGCCCGGCTTCACCGCGCCGAAACTGCGTTGGGTAGCGGAACATGAGCCGGAGATCTTCAGCCGCATCGATAAGGTTCTGCTGCCGAAAGATTACCTGCGCTGGCGTCTTACCGGGCGCTTTGTCAGCGAGCCTTCCGATGCTGCCGGCACGCTGTGGCTGGATGTGGCGCAGCGTGACTGGTCCGATGAACTGCTGGCGATAACCGGACTGACGCGCGCGCATATGCCTGAACTGGTGGAAGGCAGCGCGGTGAGTGGCCGCGTGCAACCGTCACTGGCGAGCGAATGGGGCTTATCCACTTCGGTCACGGTTTCCGGCGGCGGCGGTGACAATGCTGCTTCAGCGGTGGGCGTGGGCGCGGTGAATCCCGGTGATGCTTTTATCTCGTTGGGTACCTCCGGCGTGATTTTCGTGGTGAGCGATCGCCTGCAAGCTGATCCTCAATCCGGCGTGCATGCCTTCTGCCATGCGCTGCCGGGCCGCTGGCATCAGATGAGTGTGATGCTGAGCGCCGCCAGCTGCTTGCGCTGGCTGTGCAACCTGCTTTCGGTGAGTGAAAGCCAACTGATGGAGGAGATGGCGCAGCTGAGCGATGAACAACTGCGGAGTGCACCGGTATTCCTGCCTTACCTGTCAGGTGAGCGCACTCCACACAACGATCCAGACGCTTCCGGTTCTTTCTTCAATCTGCGCCACGAAACGCCGCGTGCCTTGCTGGGTTATGCGGTGATTGAAGGCGTTGCATTTGGGCTGGCGGATGGTCTGGCAGTGCTCGGGGATGCCCAGCATCAAATTCAGCAATGCAGCCTGACCGGCGGTGGGGCGCGCAGCACGCTGTGGGCTCAGCTGATTGCCGATGTGCTGCAACTGCCCATCGTCACCCATCCGGCCAGCGCATCCGGTGCGCTGGGTGCCGCACGCCTGGCATGGTTGGGCGATGGCGGTAATGAGCAGGAGGTCTGCCTGAAACCGTCGGTGCAGGCGCGCTATCAACCGGATGCCACGCGCGGTGCCATGCTGCAACAGCGGCTGCGTCTGTTCCGCGAACTCTACATCCAACAACAACAGGTGCGCAGCTTGCTGCCTGCATAACGGCTTACCGAACAGAAGGTGATGGTGATGCAATCGAACGAATACTGGTTTGGCTTACCGAAAAAGATGTTCTGGGGCTTCCTCGCTATCGCGATTTTCATGGCGGGTGATGGCTTTGAAATGGCGTTTCTGTCGCGCCATATCACTGATTTAGGCTTTACACCTACCCAATCTGCGGTGGTGTTTACCTTCTACGGCTTGGCGGCGGCACTGGCGGCGTGGGCTTCCGGCGTGGTGGCAGAGTTGATTACGCCGCAGCGTGCGATGATGATTGGTTTTGTGCTGTGGATTGTGATGCACACGTTGTTTATGTCACTGGGGCTGGGCATGCGCAACTACCCGTTGATGGTGCTGTTCTACGGCATTCGTGGGCTGGCTTATCCGCTGTTTATCTACTCGTTCATGATGATGCTGGTTCAGGTCTTGCCTCGTGAGAAACTGGCGGCAGCAACCGGCTGGTTCTGGGCGATGTACTCCGTCGGCATCGGCGTGGTCGGCAGTTATTTGCCAAGTCTGACCATCCCGATGCTGGGGGAAACCGGCACGCTGTGGCTGGCGATCATCTGGGTGGCCTGTGGCGGTATTCTCGCGTACTTCAGCCTGCGCAATGTGCCGGTGGATCGCTCGCGGGTAAATCTGCCGATGCGGGAAAAAATGACAGAGATGTCGCGTGCCGTCACCATCCTGTTCACCAATCAGCATGTGTTTTATGCCTGCCTGATTCGCATCATTAACACGCTGTCGCTGTTTGGTTTTGCCATTATCATGCCGTTGCTGTTTGTCGATCGTCTCGGCTTTACCATTTCTGAATGGCTGCAGATCTGGGCGGTGTTCTTCTTTGTCACCATCTTCACCAACATCTTCTGGGGAATCACTGGCGAAAAACTGGGCTGGATCCGTCAGGTGCGCTGGTTTGGTTGCTTGGGAATGGCCATCTCCAGCCTGATGTTTTACTACCTGCCGATGTATGCCGGTCACAACTTCTGGGTGGCACTGATTCCGGCCGTGATGCTGGGGATCTTTGTGGCGGCGTTTGTGCCGATGACGGCGGTGTTCCCGACGCTGGAGCCGCATCACAAAGGCGCAGCCGTCTCGATCTACAACCTGTCGGCAGGCCTAAGTAATTTTGTGGCACCGGCCATCGCCTCAGTGATGTTACCGTTCTTCGATATCGTGGGTGTGGTGTGGGCCTATACCGCGCTGTATGTGTTTGCGGGCGTGCTGACCTTTATCATTCGCGTGCCGCAGCCGGGGCATACGCGTGAAGAGAAGGCAGTGAAATCACGCGTGGCAGAGCAACGTAGCTAATGGAAAACGGCGGCCCTGGGCCGCCGTCTGTTTATCCTGCCACATCCTGTAACGCTTCCTGTAAATCAAACCAACGGAAGCCAAAGCCCGATTCCTCCAGCCGTTTCGGCAACACATGTTGCCCACCCAGCACCAACACTGCAGATTCTCCCATCATCAATTTGATCGCGCTGGCGGGCGTGCGCATAAACGCAGGCCGATGCATCACATGGCCCAACGTGGCGGCAAACTGCTCATTGCGTACCGCATAAGGCGCAACCATGTTGAACGGTCCGCTCAGGTGGTTATTGTCGATCAGCCAGATGATGGCATTGACCAGATCGTCGATGTGAATCCACGGCAAATACTGTTTGCCGCTGCCTATCGGGCCGCCGACGCCGAGTTTGAACGGCAGCTTCATTTTTGCCAGTGCGCCACCTTCCTCTGCTAACACCACGCCGGTGCGTAACAAACAGACGCGGGTGCGATCGCTCTGGGCGTTAAGCGCCAACTGTTCCCAGCGCGCACATAGAGCATGGGTAAACTCATCGTGGCCAGGATCGTCTTCCGTTAATACCAGATCACCCGTATCACCATAAAAACCGGTCGCGGATCCGGAGATTAGAAAATGCGGTGGATTGCTGCTGGCGTGAATCAACGAAACAATCTGCTCGGTGATTTGCCAGCGACTTTCACACAGCCGCTGCTTCTGTTGTTCGGTCCAGCGTTTATCGGCGATCGGTTCGCCCGCCAGATTAATCACGCCATCAATACCATCAAGATCGGTTTGCTGATTGATGCCAGACCACAGCGAAACGCGGGGATCCAGTTTCTCACGCGCCGCCGCGACATCACGGGTGACGACGTTCACCTGATGCCCGAGCAACAGCAGGCGTGGTATCAGGTGGCGGCCTATTAAACCTGTGCCGCCGGTAATAAGCAGGTGCATGCTGAGCCTCCTTGTAATTTGTTTTTTGCTCAATCTGATCATAGAAGAGAAGCGCACGGATAGCGTGACAGCGCTTACGCTAATGAAGAAAAAGGGAAAGTTTGAGCTGGACTCAAGGTCAAAGATCCGACCAGCACCCCATTGCCTTAGCAATTAAAAATCGGTAAATAGAAAGCACACCTGATGCTTATTGAGGCAGCCGATGAACTACCCATCCATCACTTTGTGGTCCGATGCATCCTTTTTCAGCCCTTATGCCATGTCGGTATACGTCGCACTCACCGAGAAGGGTATTCCTTTCTCCCTGAAGCGCGTGGACCTGGCGCAAAACGCCCAGCTCGACGATGACTATCGCGCGCTGTCGCTGACGTGCCGCGTGCCCACGCTGGAAATCGATGACCTGGTTCTCAATGAGTCTTCAGCGATTGCTGAATACCTCGAAGAACGTTTTCCGGCCCCTGAATTTGAGCGCCTCTATCCACGCGACCGTGAAAAGCGGGCGCATGCGCGTGAAGTGCAGGCGTGGCTGCGCAGTGACTTGATGGCGCTGCGTGCTGAACGTCCAACGGAAGTGCTGTTTGCCGGCGAACGCTTTGCGCCGCTCACCCCGGCAGGCGAACTGGCCGCCAGCAAATTGATTACGGCAGTTCAACGCCTGCTGCCGGATGGGCAACAAAATCTGTTTGGCGAATGGTCAATTGCCGACACCGATCTGGCGGTGATGATCAATCGTCTGGCGCTGCATGGCGACACGTTACCGGTCAAATTGCAGCATTACGCCGAGTTTCAGTGGCAACGCGCGTCAGTGCAATTGTGGCTGTCAGAATCGGGCAAATCGCGCTAAGCACGAAGAGCCTTGCGGAGGCGAAAAGAACGCTTTACCTTACCGCTCATTCTAATAAGGCATCGCAAACAGGCGCGTGCTGGGCACGCCGAAAACAGAAAAGGGTTACGGATGGTGGATCAAACGGCAGATAGCGGTATCGAGTGGGTTGATATCGTTAGTGAAGAGAACGAAGTCATTGCGCAGGCCAGCCGTGCGCAGATGCGTGCGCAGAATTTGCGTCATCGTGCGACCTACATCGTGGTGCATGATGGTATGGGCAAAATTCTGGTGCAGCGTCGTACTGAAATCAAAGACTTCATGCCGGGTATGCTCGATGCGACCGCCGGTGGCGTGGTGCAGAGTGGTGAAGACATGCTGGAATCTGCACGCCGTGAAGCGGAAGAAGAGCTGGGCATCGCTGCAGTACCGTTTGCTGAACATGGCAAATTCTACTTCGAAGATGAGCACTGCCGCGTCTGGGGCGGATTGTTTAGCTGCGTTTCGCATGGCCCATTCGCCATGCAGGAAGAAGAAGTGGACGAAGTGTTCTGGATGACGCCGGAAGAAATCACTGCGCGCTGCGATGAATTCACCGACGACTCGCTCAAAGCAGTATCATTGTGGCTGACCCGCAACAGCGATGCCGCACGCCGTAAGCAGAGCAGCGAATCCTGATTCCTGCTCCAGTCAAACAAGGCGCCCTCAGGCGCCTTTGTTGTTTCTAGTGCTCACGCAAAATGTCTATGAGCAACTGCAATGCCTTATCAAACTGCGGCTGTGGAATCGTCAGCGGATAAAGAAAACGGATCACATTACTGTGCACGCCGCAGGTCAGCAAAATCAGTCCTTGAGCCAGCGCCTGTAACTGAATCGCTTTGGTAATTTCCGCTGATGGCCGGCCTGAGGCATCCTGAAACTCTGCTGCGATCATTGAGCCAGACCCGCGCACCTCAGCAAGTGACTGACAGCCTGCATCCCGCAAGGTCGCACTGAGCTGTTCGCCCAGTTGGTTAGCGCGAGCGCACAACTGCTCCTCATCGATGATATCCAGCACCGCGTGTGCTGCCGCTATCGCGGGTGGACTGCCCGCATAGGTGCCGCCCAAACCGCCCGGCTCGGGTGCATCCATCACTTCGGCACGCCCGGAGACCGCTGATAACGGAAACCCGCCCGCCAGACTTTTTGCCATGGTGATCAAATCCGGCTGCACATCGTAGTACTCACTGGCAAACAGCTTACCGGTGCGCGCAAAGCCGGTCTGGATCTCATCGGCGATTAACAAGATGCCGTGGCGATCGCACAAGGCGCGTAACGCAGAGACAAACTCCGGCGGCGCAACATAAAAACCGCCTTCGCCCTGTACCGGTTCAAAGATAATCGCCGCCACCTGCTGCGGGCTGATATCGCTGCGGAAAATCGCTTCAAGACTCTCTAATGCCTGATGTACGCTCACATTGTGCAGCGCATTAGGGTAATGGGCATGAAACACCGAGCCGGCAAACGGACCAAAGCCGGTTTTGTAAGGCATGACCTTGCCCGTCAACGACATCGTCATATTGGTGCGCCCGTGAAATGCGCCAGTGAACGCAATAACGCCGGGACGACCCGTCGCCACGCGGGCAATTTTCACCGCGTTCTCCACCGCTTCCGCGCCGCTGGAGAAGAAGGTGGTTTTCACCTCACCGCTAATTGGCACGCGCTGGTTAAGCCGCTCAGCGAGATGAATATAATTCTCGTAAGGGATGACCTGAAACGCGGTATGGGTAAAACACGCCAACTGCTGCTGCACGGCCGCCATCACTCTCGGATGACGATGCCCGGTATTGAGCACCGCAATGCCTGCCGCGAAGTCAGTGTATTCGCGCCCGTTCTGATCCCAAACCGTGGCGTTTTCCGCCTTCACTGCATAGAAATCACACATCACACCCACACCGCGCGGCGTGGCCTTCAATCGACGACTGTGCACTTCACTGTTGCTCATCATTCACCTCGCAAGTCACGGGAGCCTGTCATCAGTGTGAGCGGCGGGGTGTTTTTTCGCCAGTGAATGGCTGCGTGAAAATCGCCTCGTTACATAGGGTCTGAATGCAGAGGTGTGCACCACAAAAGCGATGAACATGTTTTAAGGCAGGGAAGGCGAGTATTAAAACAAACGTACGCCATAGCCTTTAACGACAAACAGTAAGAATGTTGAGGTGTGAACTACAAAAGCGATGGTGGAGTGTGAAAAGCAGGGAAGAAGATTGCCCACTGAAACGCACGATAGATCCTCCCCTGACAAACAATCAGAATGCTGAGGTGTGCACCCCAAAAGCGATGATCAAGTTTGAAAGACAGGGAAGGCCAGTGCGAAGAGCGAAGCGTCCGCGCCATGGACGGCGCGGCCGATCTGCAGGGATGCGTTAATCCTTCGCGATCGGACTGGCCTTCCCTGTCGTTTGCACCCAGCATTCAGCGACAATCGCACCCAGTCCACAACAACAATTGCACCCAGCCCACAGCAATAACAGCACCCAGCCCACAGCAACAACAGCACCCAACCAACAGCGACAATTGCACCTAACCTTCACCACCCACCAATCTTAAAGCAAAAAAAAGAGCACAAGGTCTAACCCTCATGCTCTTCACATTCAGCGGCAAGAAAAAGAAATTAGCCTTCCGCTTGCTGTGACTGAATCGCCGTCAGTGCGATGGTATAAACAATGTCATCCACCAATGCGCCACGTGACAGATCGTTCACCGGCTTGCGCATACCCTGCAGCATCGGCCCGATAGAAATCAGGTCTGCCGAACGCTGTACCGCTTTATAAGTGGTATTACCGGTGTTCAGATCCGGGAAGATAAACACAGTAGCGCGACCTGCAACCGCTGAGTTTGGCGCTTTCGATTTCGCCACATCTTCCATAATCGCGGCGTCATACTGCAACGGACCATCGATCACCAGGTCAGGACGTTTCTCCTGAGCGATACGCGTCGCTTCACGCACCTTCTCAACATCGCTACCCGCACCAGAGTTACCGGTAGAGTAAGAAATCATCGCCACGCGCGGATCGATACCAAAGGCCTTAGCAGAATCTGCAGACTGAATAGCGATCTCTGCCAACTGTTCTGGATTCGGATCCGGGTTAATCGCACAGTCACCGTACACCAACACCTGCTCAGGCAGCAGCATAAAGAACACTGAAGACACCAGTGAACTGTTCGGTGCGGTCTTGATCAACTGCAACGGCGGACGAATGGTATTGGCGGTGGTATGCACAGCACCCGAAACCAAGCCATCTACCTCGCCACGCTCCAGCATCATGGTGCCGAGCATCACGTTATCTTCCAGTTGCTCCTGCGCGACCACTTCGGTCATGCCCTTGCTCTTACGCAGCTCAACCAAACGTGGCACATAGTTCTCGCGCACCACCTCTGGATCGACAATCTCAATGCCCTGGCCCAGTACCACACCCTGAGCAGCAGCGACACGCTGGATCTCATCCGGATTACCCAACAGCACGCATGACGCAATACCGCGTTCGGCACAGATCGCCGCCGCTTTCACGGTACGCGGCTCGTCGCCTTCTGGCAGTACAATACGTTTGCCTGCTTTACGTGCCAGCTCAGTAAGCTGATAACGGAAGGCTGGTGGAGACAGGCGACGGCTACGCTCGGAGGTGGCGGTGAGTGATTCCACCCAATCGGCATCGATAAAGCTGGCCACATACTCCTGCACCTTCTCAATACGCTGCGTATCATCCGCAGGCACTTCCAGGTTAAAGCTCTGCAGGCTCAGTGAGGTCTGCCAGGTATTGGTCTTCACCATAAACACCGGCAGGCCAGTCTGGAAGGCACGCTCACACAGACGCGCGATCGGTGCTTCAATCTGATAACCACCTGTCAGCAACACGGCGCCGATCTCAATACCGTTCATGGCCGCGAGACAAGCCGCAACTAACACGTCTGGACGGTCAGCTGACGTCACCAGCAGTGAACCCGGACGGAAGTGCTCCAGCATGTGCGGAATGCTACGTGCGCAGAACGTCACGGATTTCACGCGGCGTGTCTGGATCTCACCTTCGTTAATGATCTCAGCATTCAGATGGCGGCACATATCGATGGCGCGCGTGGCGATCAGATCGAAGCTCCATGGCACACAGCCCAAAATCGGCAGCGGACTGTTAGCAAACAGCTGCTTAGGATCGATATTGGCGATGCTCGCCTTGTTCGAATCATCAAAAATTTCGGACAGGTCCGGGCGCGTACGACCCTGCTCATCCACTGGCGCGTTCAGTTTGTTAATGATTACGCCGGTAATGTTCTTGTTCTTGCTGCCACCAAAGCTGCTCTGCGTGACTTCAATACGTTCTTTCAACTGAGCCGGAGAATCGTTACCCAGCGCCGTCACAAACACGATTTCCGCATTCAGGGTCTTGGCGATTTCATAGTTGAGCGAAGAAGCGAACTGATGCTTACGGGTTGGCACCAACCCTTCAACCAACACCACTTCCGCGTCTTGTGCATTGGCGTGGTAGTTAGCAATGATCTCTTCCATCAACACGTCTTGCTGGTTCGAACCCAGCAGTGACTCAACGCGTGACATCTGCAGCGGTTCAGCAGCAGGGATCGCGGAGTTTTTACGGATGATGGTGGTGGTCTGATCTGGCGCATCGCCGCCCGCACGTGGCTGGGCAATTGGCTTGAACACGCTCAGGCGAACGCCTTTGCGCTCCATGGCACGGATCACGCCGAGGCTGACGCTGGTCAGGCCGACGCTGGTGCCGGTGGGGATGAGCATGATTGTACGTGACACTATAAAAACCTCTCAGGTGTTGCAGACTAGCCAAAACAACTCCGTCAGCCTGAGCTGACGGAGAGAAGTGTATTTAAGCGGTCAAACGCGCGGCGTCCTGGGCGATAACCAACTCTTCGTTGGTTGGGATCACCACGGCCGGGCGGGTGCCCTCTTTGTTAATGAAGCCTGACTTACCGAAGCGAGCAGCAAGGTTGCGCTCGTGATCCACTTCAAAGCCCAGCAGACCCAGTTTCGCCAGCGCCAGCTCACGCACCATCGCTGCGTTCTCACCGATACCACCGGTGAATACCACGGCATCCAGACGACCTTCCATCAGCGCGGTGTAGCTGCCGATGTATTTCGCCAGACGATGGCAGAACACGTCCATTGCACGCTTAGCATCTTCTTTGGTTGCGTAGTTATCTTCGACGTAGCGGCAGTCGCTGGTGACTTCGGTCAGACCCAACAGGCCAGACTCTTTAGTCAGCAGCTTGTTGATCGCATCCACGCTCATACCGAGGGTGTCGTGCAGGAAGAACACGATAGCCGGGTCGATATCACCACTGCGGGTACCCATCACCAGACCTTCTAATGGCGTCAGGCCCATTGACGTATCGACGCACAGGCCGTTGCGGATAGCAGAAACTGAACCGCCGTTGCCGAGGTGGCAAGTGATGATGTTCAGTTCATTGACCGGCTTATTCAGCATTTTGGCGGCTTCCTGCGTCACATAGTAGTGGCTGGTGCCGTGTGCGCCGTAGCGACGAACGCCGTGCTCTTTGTACAGTTTGTACGGCAGAGCATAAAGATAAGACTCTTCCGGCATAGTCTGATGGAATGCCGTATCAAAAACCGCCACATTCTTATCTGACAGATGAGGGAAGTTCTTCAATGCCTCGTCGATACCGATCAGATGCGCCGGGTTATGCAGTGGAGCAAAAGAAGAAGCATCTTTAATGCCCTGAATCACCGATTCATCGATGATGACTGATTTTGTCAGCTGCTCGCCGCCGTGAACGATACGATGGCCGATTGCAGCGATTTGTGCCGAAAGCTCTGGTTTTTGTGCCAGAATAGTTTTAACAATGAAGTTCAGCGCTTCACTGTGCGCTGCACCTGCACCCAGAGGTGCTTCTTGTTTGCTGCCTTCCAGTTTCCATTTGATACGCGCTTCTGGTAAATGGAAACACTCCGCCAGACCTGACAGATATTCGTCACCGGTGGCTGGATTGAGGATGGCAAACTTAAGGGAGGAGCTGCCGCAGTTCAGAACCAGTACTAACTTCGTTGACATGGAAGTACCTATTGATTAAAGAGTGGCTAAAAATAACGCAATCAGACTAACAGCGTAGCCCATGAATGCTGGTAGATTAATGATTAACATCATGCGGTAGTCAAAAAGAGACCGACATGCAAAAAAATTTCGGTAATTTTACGCAGATTTTTGAATTCTGCTTAGCGAAACATGGCTCTGAACCGCTCTTTTATTGAGCTGAAGCTTCCGGTAATGTTGCTAAAACGGCGTCAGAATACCCACTGTCACCCGCAAAGACAAAATCTTTTGAAGGATGTGACGTAAAGTTGTGTAGTTATCATTTTATTTTAATCATTACAGAATTAGTTGAGGTCTATCATGGCGAATGACACAAGCAATCCCGGCTGGTTTGGTTTATTCCAGAACGGTCAGCGTTACATGAAGACCTGGCCAGCCGATAAGCGTCTGGCACCGATGTTCCCGGAAAACCGGGTGGTGACGGCAACGCGTTTTGCCATCCGTTTTATGCCGCCGCTGGCGATATTCACTCTGACGTGGCAAATCGCCATGGGCGGACAACTGGGGCCGGCCATCGCTACCGCACTGTTTGCCTGCAGTTTGCCGATGCAGGGATTGTGGTGGCTGGGCAAACGCTCAATCACGCCTTTACCGCCGACATTGCTGCACTGGTTCCACGAAGTGCGCGCAAAACTCGAAGAAGCGGGACAGGCGATCGCCCCCGTCGATGGAAAGCCGACTTATCAGGCACTGGCCGATGTATTAAAGCGTGCTTTCAAACAACTCGATCGTACCTTCCTCGACGATCTTTGATCGAACATGCCCTTTTACTGCCAGAGAATGTGTGCAGTAACCGGGTTCAAATCAAAGAAAAGTGATGCGGGCAAACACGCATCGCTTTCCTTGTGTAATCATTTATCCATTGTTTAAATCTTAAGCGGCCGTGATGGCCCGGGAGCGAACCGTGGAAATGACCCATGCACAACGACTGATCCTCTCTAACCAATACAAAATGATGGCGATGCTGGAGCCGGAAAATGCCGAGCGCTATCGTCGTTATCAGACCATCATCGAGCGAGGTTACGGCCTGCAACTGCGCGAACTCGACAAAGAGTTTGGCGAGTTAACGGAAGCCACCTGCCGCCAGCTCATCGACATCATGGAAATGCACCATGCGCTGCATGTTTCCTGGTCGAACCTCAAAGAAACCCATAACCTTGAAGAGCGCCGTCTGGCATTTCTCGGCTTTGATGCGGCCACCGAAGCGCGCTATCTCGGCTATGTTCGTTTCATGGTGAACGTGGAAGGGCGCTACACCCACTTTGATTCTGGTACGCACGGCTTTAATGCGCAGACGCCGATGTGGGAAAAATACCAACGTATGCTGGCGGTGTGGCACACTTGTCCGCGTCAGTATCATCTTAGCGCGAATGAAATCGCGCAGATTCTCAATGCCTGAATAAGGAGCGACGTGTGAAGTACAGGGGTTTTCTGTTTGATTTGGACGGTACGTTGGTGGATTCATTACCTGCGGTGATCCGCGCATGGTCACTGTGGGGCGAGCGCCAGGGTATTGCGGCGGAAGAAGTCCTGAACTTCATACACGGTAAGCCGGCGATCAATTCACTTCGCCATTTTATGGCGGGTCAGTCTGAAGAGGCAATTCAGGCGGAGTTTCTCTGGCTTGAGCGTTTAGAAGCAGAAGACACGCAGGGCGTGCAAGCGATTCCGGGGGCGAAGGCGTTGCTCGCCACGCTCAATGAGCTGAACATTCCATGGGCTATTGTGACCTCAGGATCGATTCCGGTGGCTCACGCACGTCACAAAGCCGCGGGTCTACCGATGCCAGAAGTGTTCATCACCGCTGAAAACATCAAATTGGGCAAACCGAACCCGGAGCCGTATTTACTGGGTGCTGAGCGCCTTGGGCTGGCTGCAGCGGAATGTGTCGTGGTTGAAGATGCCCCCGCCGGTATCATCGCTGGCCTGGAGGCGGGCAGTGCCGTGGTGGCTGTGAATGCGCCCACCGATGCACCGCGCCTGAATGAAGTCAGCTGGCGGGTGAAAACGCTGGAACCGCTGGTGGTTTCGCGTGCAGAAAGTGGCACGTTTACGCTCTCCGCCAAAGCATGACAGAGCGGGCCATAACGGCCCGTTTTTTATAACGGGGTATCCTGAGAAATTTCATCCAGAGACAGGCTAAAGCTTGGAATGAATATCTCAACAAAGTAATCCATTTCGGGTGAACGGCGCTGTGACAGCGTTTTCTCCAGACGTGCCTTAGCCATTAGAAACTCGTTATTCCCTGCTGACAGCTCTTCCAGACATTTGACGTAGGCGCACAGCGCGTCAGCCTGCTTCACCACCGCCTGTTCGCTCTCGCTATGCAAATGCTCGTCAATCAACGGACGGTAAGCATCCTGTAATTCTGGAGGCAACATCTCGATCAGCTTCTGCTGGGCGATCTTTTCGATCTTTTTATATTCATGGGCAATTTGCGCGTTGTAATACTTCACCGGAGTAGGCAAGTCACCGGTCAGGACTTCGCTGGCATCGTGATACAGCGCCAGCATCGCAATACGTTCGGCGTTCAGATTGCCATTGAATTTCTTGTTCTTAATGATCGCCAGTGCATGGGCAACCATCGCCACCTGAAGACTGTGCTCAGAGACGTTTTCAGTGCGCACGTTGCGCATCAGCGGCCAGCGATTGATCAGTTTAAGACGGGAGAGGTGGGCAAAAAAATGGCTACGGGTCATAAACGGTTCCTGTTCTCACGGCGGGGAAGGAGGGCCTTCCCCGAGATGAAAACAGTATATACCCTTCATACTTCAGGTTGCATGCGCGTCAGACTACTGACGATAACCTTGCAGGAAGCGGCCAAATTTATTGATCGCCATTTCCAGGTCATCGACACGTGGCAAGGTGACGATGCGCACGTGATCCGGCCATGGCCAGTTAAAGGCAGTACCCTGAACCAGCAGCACTTTCTCTTGTAACAGGAAATCCAGCACCATTTTCTGATCGTCAAAGATGTTGAATTTCTTTGGATCGATGCGCGGGAACATGTACAAGGCGCCTTGCGGTTTCACGCAGCTGACGCCGGGAATATCGTTGATCAATTCCCAGGCACGTTGACGTTGTTCATACAAACGACCGCCAGGTGCAATAAACTCGCTGATGCTTTGATAGCCACCTAACGCCGTTTGAATCGCATGCTGAGCTGGCACGTTGGCGCACAAACGCATCGACGCCAGCATTTCCAGCCCTTCAATATAGCCCTTGGCATGTTTCTTTGGACCGTTTAACACCATCCAGCCCTGGCGGAACCCCGCAACACGGTAGGTTTTAGACAGGCCATTAAATGTCACGGTCAGCAGATCCGGCGCCAGTGCCGCAATCGAATGGTGCTGCGATTCGTCATACAAAATCTTGTCGTAGATTTCATCAGCGAAAATGATCAGGTTGTGCTGGCGCGCAATCTCCACCACTTCCATCAGCAGTTCTTTGCTGTAAACCGCACCCGTTGGGTTGTTCGGGTTGATGATCACAATGCCACGCGTGCGCGGGGTGATCTTACTGCGGATATCATCCAAATCCGGGAACCAACCCGCAGACTCATCACACAGATAGTGCACGGCTTTTCCGCTCGACAGCGAAACGGCCGCCGTCCATAACGGATAGTCCGGCGCAGGCACCAGCATCTCGTCGCCGCTGTTCAGCAATGCTTGCATCGCTTGCACAATCAGTTCAGAAACACCGTTGCCAATATAGATATCTTCGACGGTAACATCGCGCATATCTCGCGCCTGGTAGTGCTGCATAATGGCTTTACGCGCCGAATACAGCCCTTTTGAATCACAATAGCCTTGCGAACTCGGCAGGTTGCGAATCACGTCTACCAGAATTTCATCAGGCGCCTCGAAACCAAACGGGGCTGGGTTGCCGATGTTCAGTTTGAGAACTTTATTGCCTTCTTCTTCCAGACGTTTAGCTTCTTTCAGTACCGGACCGCGGATGTCATAACAGACATTTTCCAGCTTGCCGGATTTATCAATTTGAAAATTCATTATTACCGCCTTAACGGGCAGAGTCCTTTAACCTGCCACCAAAAACAAACCCGACCAATTTACTCCTCTCAATGTAACAAAAGAAGGGCGGCTTTAGGTTTTGGCGCGTTTGCCAATGATTCCCGCCGTGGGTGGCTTAAAACGCAATGTCCGAGGGTTAATCTGGTTGATAACTCCAGTTGTGTTCATTGTGGTAATATAAAATGCTGCCCTCCAGAGGGAACACTGTAAAGTCTCTAATCCATAGGTACTGGAGGTCATTAAGAAATTTTTTATTTACATCCTGCATAAAAAATCATTAGCGACCTGATGAAATAGTTAAAGGAATCTTGTTGGATGTCGAAGAAGTGTACAGAGGGTTTGCAGCCATGGCTGGTGCCAGCAAATGTCACGCATTCTTATTCAGTTTAAGGCGACAGCATTAAGCGCTGTGAAGTGACCTCTTATGGTAACAACCGCGGCTTAAATAGCATTTACACTGTAACTTTAACGCTGCTGCTGTAGTTTAAGAACCTGGGGGGGTTAAAAAATGAGCAGCGTTGTGGCAGGATGTGGCGGAAAAGGGATTTGGTCAAAAAATGCGATGATTTGATCAAAAACATTTCCCTTTAAAGCGTAAAAATGATTAAGTATAATTTATTATTTGATGCACTTTACCGCTTCGCATCAGCATAACATGATGTTATCTCTTTTTGACCCGCAGGTCGTTTTCGCGGGAAACTAGACAACTACGCAGCTTCCAGCACCTGTGCGACATACGTCTTCGGACCCGAAGTTGTTCTGTCTTATATAGACGGCGCGCCTCTGATTACAGAGTGACGTATCCGTCAGCATCCGCCTGACACGATTTTTCCATGACAGCTCCACACAGGGCTGTCATTAAGCACCATTACCTCTTATCTATTTGATAAGTAGGGTAATACACCAGGGTAGTAGTTTTAAAAAATCTTATAAGTGAAGAAAAAACATGACTAATGCAAATCGTCCGATACTCAATCTCGACCTCGATCTGCTGCGTACCTTCGTTGCTGTTGCTGACTTGAATACTTTTGCGGCGGCGGCTGCGGCAGTATGCAGAACGCAATCCGCAGTAAGTCAGCAGATGCAGCGTCTGGAACAATTGGTAGGTAAAGAGCTGTTTGCCAGACATGGACGTAATAAACTGTTGACGGAGCATGGCATCCAGTTGCTCGGCTATGCCAGAAAGATCCTGCGTTTCAATGACGAAGCCTGCACTTCTTTAATGTACAGCAACATCCAGGGCGTATTGACTATTGGCGCCTCCGATGACACTTCCGATACCATTCTGCCGTTCCTGCTTAACCGCGTAACGTCGGTATATCCGAAGCTGGCCATTGACGTGCGCGTTAAACGCAACCCGTTCATGATGGAAATGCTGAATCAGGGTGAGGTTGATCTGGTTGTCACCACGTCCAGTCCTGGTAATTTCACCTATCAGGTCCTGCGTACCTCACCGACGCTTTGGTACTGTGCTGCGGATTACATCTTCCAGCGCGGTGAAGCCATTCCATTGGTGCTGCTGGATGAGCCTAGCCCGTACCGTGACATGGCAATCGATCACCTGAATGAAGCCGGTATCCCATGGCGCATTTCGTATGTTGCATCAACGCTGGCAGCAGTGCGTGCGGCAGTGAAAGCGGGTCTGGGTGTCACAGCACGTCCGGTTGAGATGATGAGCCCAGAGCTGCGTGTGATGGGTGCAGCAGAGGGTCTGCCGGTATTGCCGGATACTCAGTACCTGCTGTGTCGCAATCCAGACAGTGATAATGAGTTGGCGCTGGCGATCTTCAACGCGATGCAGTCGACCAACGATCCTTACAATCTGACGGCAAATCCAGATGGCACTCTGCTGCTGGATGACGAAGAGTAAGGTCAGCAATAGCCGGTTATTCCTTCGCATTGGAATAGCGGGTAATTGTTAAAACTTATTAAAATGAGCCTTAGACTGATAAACATCAGCTAAGGCTTTTTTTATGCATTTTATCTCACCCTTTCTGACGTGATTCACGATCAATAATTTTCCCGCCTTCCTGAAAAATGGAAGTTGTTCCATTTTTGCTCAAAGTGGAACTTCTTTATCATTCCGTGCCATCTTTCCCAGGGCATTTGCCAATGCCGATCGCCGCTTTTTACAGCAAAAAACACCATTATGTGTCCTGGATCAAAAAAATACCCCCTATAAGGGGGGGGGAAATCCCCGTAAGACCTGTCAAAATATGATTGTTAAATGCACGATCCATGCATGTGAATACCCGCTACACTAAAATTAACCTCACAAACTGAAGCGATTTAGCTGGTATCATGGGGTTCGTTTGTTAATAATATGCTACGGGTGTTAATTAATGTTTGGATGCTTTTGTCAAAGTTGACAAAAGGTTATAGAAAGGAGTAAAAAACCCCATAAAAGTGCTGCTTATTTGATAATGACAGCATAGTTTACAAGGTTTTTTATCCTTCCCTTGAATTCATGTGGTGTGTTTGCTGCAACAGTGCAGGATGCCAGCGCCACTTTTGATGAGTAAGCAAAGAGTATGTCGACAACCACAGAAGTGATCGCTCATCACTGGGCGTTTATTGTTTTTATTGTTATTGCATTTGGCCTGTGTGCCTTCATGTTGACCGGCGGTTGGTTATTGGGTGGACGTGCGCGGGCACGCCATAAAGATACCCCGTTTGAATCGGGTATCGAATCCGTCGGTGATACTCATATTCGCCTCTCCGCTAAATTCTATCTGGTTGCGATGTTCTTCGTTATTTTCGACGTCGAAGCCCTCTATTTATACGCATGGTCGACTTCAATCCGTGAAAGCGGTTGGGTTGGCTTTGTCGAAGCCGCAATTTTCATTTTGGTGCTATTGGCAGGCCTGGTTTATCTGGTGCGCATCGGTGCGCTGGATTGGGCTCCTGCGCGTCGTCGCGTAGTGGTCAAATCAATCCCGGTCAGCCACAACCACACCAACCCTCATAAGCAGTAAAAGCGAGGCAATAAGATGGACTACACGCTGACACGCGTAGACCCGAACGGCGGCGGTGATAACGATCGTTATCCTCTGCAGAAACAGGAGATTGTTACCGATCCCCTGGAGCAGCACGTTCATCGCAGCGTCTACATGGGCAAGCTCGAGCACGCCCTGCATGACATGGTGAACTGGGGTCGTAAAAACTCTCTGTGGCCGTATAACTTCGGTCTTTCATGTTGCTACGTGGAAATGACCACGTCATTCACTGCGGTGCATGACGTGGCGCGTTTTGGTGCGGAAGTCATGCGTGCCTCCCCACGTCAGGCTGACTTTATGGTGATCGCCGGTACGCCGTTTACCAAGATGGCGCCGGTTATTCAGCGTTTGTATGACCAAATGCTGGAGCCAAAATGGGTGATCTCCATGGGTGCCTGCGCTAACTCGGGCGGCATGTACGACATCTATTCAGTGGTGCAGGGCGTGGATAAATTCCTGCCGGTTGACGTGTATATTCCAGGCTGCCCACCGCGTCCTGAAGCCTACATGCAGGCGCTGCTGCTGCTGCGTGAGTCCATTGGTAAAGAGCGCCGTCCACTGTCGTGGGTGGTGGGTGATCAGGGCGTTTATCGCGCCAATATGCAGCCAGAGCGTGAGAGAAAACGCGGCGAGCGTATTGCCGTCACTAACCTGAGAACGCCAGACGAAGTCTAAGCTTCCCGTACACGGATGGCACAACGGCCGCAGCAGAACATCACAATTTAATGCGCGCCGCCATCCTGACGCCTTCTTTTAGCGCCTGATTACAGGCCGGAATGGTGAGTAACGTATGACAGATTTAACCACGCAAGATCTCGCTCAGCCTTCATGGCAAACCCGCGACCACCTGGACGATCCAGTGGTCGGCGAGCTGCGTAACCGTTTTGGGCCGGATGCTTTTACCGTTCAGGCCACCCGCACCGGGATTCCGGTCGTCTGGGTGAAGCGTGAACAGTTACTGGAAATTGTCGAATTCCTGCGTAAGCTGCCGAAACCGTACGTCATGTTGTATGACCTGCACGGTTTCGATGAGCGTTTACGTACCAACCGCGCCGGTTTACCTGCCGCGGATTTTTCCGTTTTCTATCACCTGCTGTCGATTGAACGCAACCGCGACATCATGCTCAAGGTGGCGCTGTCTGAAAACGATCTGAATGTGCCCACCATCACCAAAATCTTCGCCAATGCCAACTGGTATGAGCGCGAAACCTGGGAGATGTTTGGTATCACGTTCCAGGGGCACCCGCATCTGACGCGCATCATGATGCCGCAGACCTGGGAAGGCCATCCGCTGCGTAAAGATTACCCGGCGCGTGCCACTGAATTCGATCCGTTCGAACTGACCAGGCAGAAAGAAGATCTGGAGATGGAGGCGCTGACCTTCAAGCCCGAAGATTGGGGCATGAAGCGCAGCACCACCAATGAGGACTTCATGTTCCTCAACCTTGGTCCGAACCACCCATCAGCACACGGTGCCTTCCGTATCATCCTGCAGTTGGATGGCGAAGAGATCGTCGACTGCGTACCTGATGTCGGCTACCACCACCGTGGTGCCGAGAAGATGGGAGAGCGCCAATCCTGGCACAGTTACATTCCGTACACCGACCGTATCGAGTACCTCGGCGGCTGCGTGAACGAAATGCCTTACGTGCTGGCGGTGGAAAAATTAGCCGGTATCACCGTGCCCGATCGCGTCAACGTGATCCGCGTGATGCTGTCTGAACTGTTCCGTATCAACAGCCACCTGCTGTACATCTCCACCTTTATCCAGGACGTCGGCGCGATGACGCCGGTGTTCTTCGCCTTTACCGACCGTCAGAAAATTTATGACGTAGTGGAAGCGATTACCGGTTTCCGTATGCACCCGGCGTGGTTCCGCATCGGTGGCGTAGCGCATGACCTGCCGAAAGGCTGGGAACGTTTGCTGCGTGACTTCCTCGACTGGATGCCAAAGCGTCTGAGAGAGTATGACAAAGCCGCCCTGCGTAACACCGTACTGATTGGCCGTTCAAAAGGCGTTGCCGCCTACAACATGGATGAAGCGCTGGCATGGGGTACCACCGGTGCTGGCCTGCGTGCCACCGGCCTCGACTTTGATGTGCGTAAATGGCGTCCGTATTCAGGCTACGAAAACTTCGACTTTGAGATCCCGGTTGGTGCTGGCATCAGTGATGCTTACACCCGCGTTCAGCTCAAAATGGAAGAGATGTGGCAGTCACTGCGCATTCTGGAACAGTGCCTGAACAACATGCCGGAAGGCCCGTTCAAGGCGGATCATCCGCTGACCACGCCGCCACCGAAAGAGCGCACGCTGCAACACATTGAAACCCTGATCACTCACTTCCTGCAGGTGTCGTGGGGCCCGGTGATGCCGGCCAACGAATCCTTCCAGATGATTGAAGCGACCAAAGGGATCAACAGCTACTACCTGACCAGCGATGGCAGCACTATGAGCTACCGCACCCGCGTGCGTACGCCAAGCTTCCCGCACCTGCAGCAGATCCCATCGGTGATCCGCGGCAGTCTGGTATCCGACTTGATCGTGTACCTCGGTAGTATCGATTTTGTTATGTCAGACGTGGACCGCTAATTATGCACGATCAAAAAATTGCCATTCACACTATCGACCCTGATGAGGTCTTTGTGCTGAGCGAGACCGAGCACCACGCTATCGAGCACGAAAAACACCATTACGAAGATGCGCGCGCCGCCTCAATTGAAGCGTTGAAGATCGTGCAGAAGCAGCGTGGCTGGGTGCCAGATGGCGCCATCAATGCTATCGCTGATGTACTTGGCATCCCAGCCAGTGACGTGGAAGGTGTGGCGACGTTTTACAGCCAAATCTACCGCACGCCGGTTGGCCGTCACGTCATTCGTTACTGCGACAGCGTGGTGTGCCACATCACCGGTTTCCAGGGTATTCAGGCGGCACTCGAGCAGAACCTGAACATCAAACCGGGCCAGACCACCACTGACGGCCGCTTTACGCTGCTGCCAACCTGTTGTCTGGGCAACTGCGATAAAGGCCCAACCATGATGGTGGATGAAGATACGCACGTTCATCTGACGCCGGAAGGCATCGCCAACCTGCTGGAGCAGTATCAATGACCATTAAACAGATCATTCGTACTGCGGAAACCCATCCACTGACCTGGCGTCTGCGTGGCGACAAGCAGCCGGTTTGGATCGATGAATATCGCAGTAAAAACGGCTACGTCGGTGCTGATAAAGCTTTGAAAGGCATGAGCCAGGACGACATCGTCGCCTTAGTTAAAGACTCCGGTCTGAAAGGGCGCGGTGGTGCAGGCTTTAACACCGGCCTGAAGTGGAGCTTGATGCCGAAAGACGAATCCATGAACATCCGTTACCTGCTGTGTAACGCCGATGAGATGGAGCCGGGCACCTATAAAGACCGCTTGCTGATGGAGCAGATGCCGCATCAGCTGGTGGAAGGCATGCTGATCAGTGCGTTCGCGCTGAAAGCGTACCGTGGCTACATCTTCCTGCGTGGCGAGTACATCGAAGCGGCGGTGCACCTGCGCCGTGCGATTGCGGAAGCCACCGAAGCGGGCTATCTCGGTAAAAACATTCTTGGCAGCGGTTTCGACTTTGAGTTGATCGTCCACACCGGCGCAGGTCGTTATATCTGTGGCGAAGAGACTGCACTGATCAACTCACTGGAAGGCCGCCGCGCGAACCCGCGTTCTAAGCCGCCATTCCCGGCGAGTGCTGGCGTGTGGGGCAAGCCAACCTGCGTGAACAACGTGGAAACCTTGTCCAACGTGCCCGCCATCCTTCTTAACGGCGTTGACTGGTACAAAAACATCTCTACCAGCGAAGACACCGGCACGAAGATGATGGGCTTCTCCGGCCGCGTGAAAAATCCTGGCGTGTGGGAACTGCCGTTTGGCACCACCGCGCGCGAGATTCTGGAAGATTATGCCGGTGGCATGCGTGATGGCCTGAAGTTCAAAGCCTGGCAGCCAGGCGGTGCAGGTACCGACTTCCTGACCGATCAGCATCTTGATCTGCCAATGGAATTTGCCAGCATCGGCAAAGCCGGCAGTCGTTTAGGCACGGCACTGGCGATGGCGGTCGATCATGAAATCGGCATGGTTTCGCTGGTGCGTAATCTGGAAGAGTTCTTTGCGCGCGAGTCCTGCGGCTGGTGTACGCCATGCCGTGATGGCTTGCCATGGAGCGTGAAGATCCTGCGTGCGCTGGAGCAGAAAAAAGGCCAGCCGGGTGATATCGAAACCCTGCTGCAGCTTTGCCGCCAGCTCGGCCCAGGTAAAACTTTCTGTGCCCACGCACCGGGTGCCGTTGAGCCATTGCAGAGCGCGATTAAATATTTCCGTGAAGAGTTTGAAGCCGGCATTGCGCCGCAGGTGTTTGGCAATACCCGATCGATCGGTGGTATTCAGCCCAACCTGCTGAAAGCGCGCTGGTAATCAGCCGCCGTACACGGAATTCACCCTGAGCCGACACGGCTTGGGGGACAGAATTAGATGTTTAACGCTCGTCTTAGGGCGAGCCTTACGGAAGCATGTTCACTATGGCTACAATCCATGTAGACGGTAAAGAATATGATGTGAACGGAGCGGACAACCTGTTGCAGGCGTGTCTCTCTCTGGGCCTTGATATTCCTTATTTTTGCTGGCATCCGGCGCTGGGAAGCGTGGGAGCCTGCCGCCAGTGCGCGGTGAAGCAATTCCAGAATGCCGAAGACACCCGCGGTCGCCTTGTTATGTCATGCATGACACCGGCGTCGGACGGCACCTTTATTTCCATCGACGATGGCGAAGCCAAAGAGTTTCGTGAAAGCGTGGTGGAATGGCTGATGACCAACCATCCGCATGACTGTCCGGTGTGCGAAGAGGGCGGTAACTGCCACCTGCAAGATATGACGGTGATGACGGGCCACAGCTTCCGTCGTTATCGTTTCACCAAACGTACGCACCAGAATCAGGATCTTGGCCCGTTCATTTCCCATGAAATGAACCGCTGCATCGCCTGTTATCGCTGCGTGCGTTACTACAAAGATTATGCCGACGGCAAAGATCTTGGCGTTTACGGTGCGCATGACAACGTCTACTTCGGTCGCCCGGAAGATGGCACGCTGGAGAGCGAATTCTCCGGCAACCTGGTCGAAATCTGCCCGACCGGCGTGTTCACCGATAAAACCCACTCCGAACGCTACAACCGTAAATGGGATATGCAGTTCGCACCAAGCATCTGCCAGCAGTGCAGCGTGGGCTGTAACACCAGCCCAGGTGAACGTTATGGTGAATTGCGCCGTATTGAGAACCGTTATAACGGCACCGTAAACCACTACTTCCTGTGTGACCGCGGCCGTTTCGGTTATGGCTATGTAAACCTTAAAGATCGCCCACGTCATCCGGTACAGAAGCGCGGCAACGATTGGGTCAGCCTGAATGCTGAACAAGCTGTGAATGCGGCGGCTGACGTGCTGCGCCAGGCGAAGCGCGTGATCGGCATTGGCTCACCGCGTGCCAGCATTGAAAGCAACTTTGCGCTGCGTGAATTAGTCGGCGCAGATAACTTCTCAACCGGTATGCCCGCCGCTGAGCAAGCACGTGTTGAATTGATGCTGAAAGTGCTGCAGGAAGGCGGTATTTACACGCCATCGCTGCGCGAAATGGAAAGCTACGATGCGGTACTGGTGCTGGGTGAAGATCTTACTCAGGTCGGCGCACGTGTCGCGCTGTCTGTGCGTCAGGCTGTTAAAGGTAAAGCACGTGAAATGGCAGCGGCACAAAAAGTGGCTGACTGGCAGATCGCGGCGATCCTAAACATTGGTCAGCACGCCAAACACCCGCTGTTCGTCACCAACGTCGATGAAACTCGTCTTGATGACATCGCTGCGTGGAGCTATCGCGCACCGGTGGAAGATCAGGCGCGTCTCGGTTTCGCCATCGCTAACGCCCTGGATGAAACGGCGCCTGCAGTGAACGGCTTCGACAGCAAACTGAACGGCAAGCTGGATGTGGTGGTACAGGCATTAGCCGGTGCTAAAAAACCGCTGATCATTTCCGGTACCCACTCTGGCAGCATCGCGATGATTGAAGCGGCAGCCAACGTGGCGAAAGCGCTAAAAGGTCGCGGTGCTGATGTCGGCATTACCTTCCTTGCCGGCGCAGCCAACAGCTTTGGTCTTGGCCTGATGGGCGGACACTCGCTGGATAGCGCGCTGGAGCAGCTGGATAAAGGTGAAGCGGAAGCGCTGGTGGTGCTGGAAAACGATCTTTATCGTCACGCACCAAAAGCCACCGTTGATGCGGCATTGCACAACACCGCACACGTGATTGTGGTTGATCACCAACGCACCGCCACGCTGGAAAAAGCGGGTCTGGTGCTCTCCACGGCGAGCTTCGCTGAGAGCGATGGCACCTCGATCAACCAGGAAGGCCGCGCACAGCGTTTCTTCCAGGTTTACGATCCGGCTTACTACGACAACAGCATTGTGATGCTGGAAAGCTGGCGCTGGCTGCACTCGCTGCACAGCACCGTTGAAAGCCGCCAGATCGACTGGACGCTGCTGGATCACGTGATTGATGCCACCGTTGCGGCGCTGCCACAGCTGAAAGGCATCAAAGATGCGGCACCAGATGCAAGCTTCCGTATTCGTGGTCAGAAACTGGCGCGTTCACCGCATCGTAACAGTGGCCGTACTGCGATGCGTGCCAATATCAGCGTGCACGAACCGCGTCAGCCGCAGGATAACGACACCATGTTTGCCTTCTCGATGGAAGGTAACAACCAGCCAGGCGCACCGCGTTCACAGATTCCTTTTGCCTGGGCACCAGGCTGGAACTCCCCGCAGGCATGGAACAAGTTCCAGGCTGAAGTGGGCGGTAAACTGCGTCACGGCGATCCGGGCGTACGTCTGTTTGAAGCTGGTGAAGGTTCACTGCCATGGTTCACCACCGTGCCAGAAAGCTTTGTCGAAGGCAGCCAATATCGCGTCGCCCCTTACTACCAACTGTTTGGTAGCGAAGAGATGACTCAGCGTTCGCCGACGTTCCAGAAGCGTATGTCGCCTGCCACGCTGGTGATTAACCCGGCTGATGCGGAAAAACTGGGCGTGAATAACGGGTCTGCAGTTGAACTGGTCTGTGCCGGTGAAACGCTGCGTCTGCCAGTGCGCTTCTCAACTTCCCTGCAAGCAGGGCAGGTGGGGCTGCCGCTGGGTATGCCGGGTGTGCCGCCATTCCTCTCAGGTGCGCAAATTGACAAATTGCAGGAGGCCGTGCAATGAGCTGGCTGACACCGGACGTTATCGACATCCTCCTCCAGATCCTCAAAACGATCGTCATTTTGCTGGTCGTAGTGGGTTGTGGTGCCTTCATGAGTTTCGCCGAGCGTCGTCTGCTTGGCTTATGGCAGAACCGTTACGGTCCAAACCGCGTCGGCTGGGGCGGATCGCTGCAGCTCGCGGCGGACATGATCAAAATGTTCTTTAAAGAGGACTGGGTTCCGCCGTTTACCGATCGCTTCATCTTTACCCTGGCGCCAGTGATTGCCTTTGTTTCGCTGCTGCTAGCCTTTGCCATCGTGCCGGTTTCACCGACATGGATGGTCACAGACCTGAATATCGGTCTGCTGTTCTTCCTGATGATGGCCGGTCTGGCGGTTTACGCCGTGCTGTTCGCCGGTTGGTCGAGTAACAACAAATACTCGCTGCTGGGTGCGATGCGTGCTTCGGCGCAGACCCTGAGCTACGAAGTGTTCCTTGGCCTGTCGCTGATGGGTGTGGTGGCGCAAGCCGGTTCATTCAATATGAACGCCATCGTCGAGAGCCAGACGCACTTGTGGAACATCATCCCGCAGTTCTTCGGTTTCGTGACCTTCTGTATCGCGGGTGTTGCGGTATGTCACCGCCATCCGTTTGACCAGCCAGAAGCGGAACAGGAACTGGCCGATGGTTACCACATCGAATATGCCGGTATGAAGTTCGGTCTGTTCTTCGTAGGTGAATATGTGGCCATCACCACCGTTTCAGCGCTGATTGTGACGCTGTTCTTCGGTGGCTGGCACGGTCCATTCCTGCCGCCATTCATCTGGTTCGCCCTGAAAACGGCGTTCTTTATGGTGATGTTTATCCTGATTCGTGCTGCGCTGCCGCGTCCACGTTACGACCAGGTGCTGTCGTTCGGCTGGAAAGTATGTCTGCCGTTGACGTTATTGAACCTGCTGGCGACCGCCGCAGTGATTCTGTACAGCGCGCAGTAAGGGGTTTTGAGATGACTTTAAAAGATATTGTCGTTGGCTTCGGCACGACAGTGCGCAGTATCTGGATGATAGGCATGCATGCCTTCGCCAAGCGCGAAACCCAGATGTATCCAGAAGAGCCGGTTTACCTGCCGCCGCGCTATCGTGGCCGTATCGTGTTAACGCGCGATCCGGACGGCGAAGAGCGCTGCGTTGCCTGTAACCTGTGTGCGGTAGCTTGCCCAGTGGGTTGTATTTCGCTGCAGAAAGCCGAAACCAAAGATGGCCGTTGGTATCCGGAATTTTTCCGCATCAACTTCTCGCGCTGCATCTTCTGCGGTCTGTGTGAAGAGGCGTGCCCGACCACGGCGATTCAGCTGACCCCCGATTTCGAGCTGGGTGAGTTCAAGCGTCAGGATCTGGTGTACGAGAAGCAGGACCTGCTGATTTCCGGTCCGGGTAAATATCCGGAGTACAACTTCTATCGCATGGCGGGTATGGCGATCGACGGGAAAGAGAAAGGCGAAGCGGAAAACGAAGCCAAGCCAATCGACGTCAAAAGCTTGTTACCTTAAGGAGCCAGGTATGGAATTTGCGTTTTATCTTTGCGGACTGGTGGCGGTGCTGACGACATTGCGCGTCATCACCCACACCAATCCGGTACATGCGCTGCTGTACCTGATTGTCTCACTGCTCTCTATTGCGGGCGTGTTCTTCTCGATGGGGGCTTACTTCGCCGGTGCGCTGGAAATCATCGTCTACGCGGGTGCCATTATGGTGCTGTTCGTGTTCGTGGTGATGATGCTGAACCTCGGCAAAACCCAGCAGGACCAGGAACGCGAGTGGCTGAAGCCGTCATTGTGGATTGGTCCGGGCATTGTCTCTCTGCTGCTGCTGGCAGTGATGATTTACGCCATCAGCACCGCACACGATCAGGGTATTGATGGCACCGTCATCGATGCTAAAGCGGTGGGTATCAGCCTGTTTGGTCCTTACGTTCTGGCGGTTGAATTGGCGTCGATGCTGCTGCTGGCCGGTCTGGTAGTGGCCTTCCATATCGGACGTGAAGAGCGTCAGGGCGAAGTGCTGAGCAATCGCCATGCTGATGCACATGCGAATAAGGAGGATCACGCATGATCCCGTTACAACACGGCCTGATGTTGGCTGCTGTGCTGTTTGTTCTCGGCCTGACCTCGCTGGTGCTGCGCCGCAATCTGCTGTTTATGCTGATTGGTCTGGAGATCATGATCAACGCTGCCGCGCTCGCGCTGGTGGTAGCAGGCAGCTACTGGGGACAAGCTGACGGCCAGGTGATGTACATTCTGGCGATCAGCCTCGCGGCGGCGGAAGCCAGTATTGGTCTGGCACTGCTGCTCCAGTTCTATCGTCGTCGTCAGACGTTGAACATTGACACAGTGAGCGAGATGCGCGGATGAATCTTCTCTATTTAACCGTATTATTTCCGCTGATTGGCTTCCTGCTATTGGCGTTTTCCCGTGGTCGCTGGTCGGAGAACCTGTCGGCAGCGGTGGGGATGGGATCGGTAGGTCTGGCGGCATTGACCACCGTTTTCGTCGGTATGGATTTCTTCAGCAACGGTCAGCAACCTTTTACTCAGGCGCTGTGGACCTGGATGCAGGTCGGCCACTTTGATATCAAAGTGAACCTGGTGCTGGACGGCTTGTCGCTGACCATGCTGTCAGTGGTCACCGGTGTCGGCTTCTTCATCCACATGTTCGCTTCGTGGTACATGCGTGGTGAAGAGGGCTATTCACGCTTCTTCGCTTACACCAACCTGTTCATCGCGAGCATGGTGGTGCTGGTGCTGGCCGACAACCTGATGCTGATGTATCTCGGTTGGGAAGGCGTGGGCCTGTGCTCTTATCTGCTGATTGGCTTCTACTACAGCAATCCAGAGAACGGCAAAGCGGCGATGAAAGCGTTCATCATTACCCGTGTGGGTGATGTGTTCCTGGCATTCGCGCTGTTCATTCTCTACAACGAACTGGGTACGCTGAACTTCCGCGAGTTGGTGGAGTTGGCGCCGGCGCACTTCGCGGCTGACAACCACATGCTGCAGTGGGCGACCCTGATGCTGTTGGGTGGTGCGGTCGGTAAATCTGCACAGCTCCCTCTGCAAACCTGGCTGGCCGATGCGATGGCCGGTCCTACGCCGGTATCGGCACTGATCCACGCCGCCACCATGGTGACCGCGGGTGTCTACCTGATTGCGCGTACCCATGGCTTGTTCCTGTTAACGCCAGAAGTGCTGCATCTGGTGGGAATCATCGGTGCGATTACGCTGGTGCTGGCAGGTTTTGCCGCTCTGGTGCAGACCGATATCAAACGCGTGCTGGCTTACTCCACTATGAGTCAGATCGGCTACATGTTCCTGGCGCTGGGCGTTCAGGCATGGGACGCGGCGATTTTCCACCTGATGACGCACGCTTTCTTTAAAGCACTGCTATTCCTTTCTTCCGGTTCGGTCATTCTGGCCTGCCACCACGAGCAGAACATCTTCAAAATGGGCGGCCTGCGTAAGAGCATCCCACTGGTGTATACCTGCTTCCTGGTCGGTGGCGCAGCGCTGGCGGCACTGCCGCTGATTACCGCAGGTTTCTACAGTAAGGATGAAATCCTGTTCGGTGCGCTGGCAAATGGTCACATCAATCTGATGGTGGCAGGTCTGGTCGGTGCATTCCTGACCTCGATCTACACCTTCCGCATGATCTTCATCGTGTTCCACGGCGAAGAGAAAATTCATGCGCACGCGGGCAAAGGCATCACTCACCATCTGCCGCTGATTGTTCTGTTAGTACTCTCCACCTTCGTTGGCGCCATGATTACGCCACCGCTGGCGGGTGTGCTGCCGCAGAATGAGTTCGGTGAAGGCGGCAAAGTGGCGCTGGAAATCACCTCAGGCGTAGTCGCGATTGTCGGCATCCTGATTGCTGCTGCCCTATGGCTCGGCAAACGCCAGCTGGTCACGAGTGTCGCCAACAGCGCGCCGGGTCGCTTCTTCGGCACCTGGTGGTTTGCGGCATGGGGCTTCGACTGGCTGTATGACAAGGTGTTCGTGAAACCTTATCTCGGCATTGCCTGGCTGCTGAAGCGCGATCCGCTTAACTCACTGATGAACCTGCCTGCGCTGCTGTCGCGCATCGGTAATAAAGGCCTGGTGGTGAGCGAGAACGGTTACGTGCGCTGGTATGTGGCTTCCATGAGTGTCGGTGCCGTGGTGGTGCTGGCGCTGATGCTGGTGATTTAAAGATTGATGAGCGGGGCGGGTTCGCTCGCCCAATTAGAATGTCAAAAATTGCCTGAAGTAAGGCAATAAAAAGGGAAGTACGCCGTGTTATTACCTTGGCTAATAATCATCCCCTTCGTCGGGGGCTTACTCTGCTGGTTAGCAGAACGCCTCGGTGCGAAAGTGCCACGCTGGATCGCCATGATCACCATGGGCCTGACGCTGGCACTCGGCCTGCAGTTGTGGCTGCAGGGAGGCTATTCACTGACGCAGGCCGCTGGCATTCCGCAGTGGCAATCGACTTTCTCTGTGCCGTGGATTCCGCGCTTTGGCATCAACTTCCATTTGGCTATCGACGGTCTGTCGTTGCTGATGGTGGTATTGACCGGTTTACTCGGTTTGATGGCAGTGCTGTGTTCCTGGAATGAAATCGAGAAGTATCAGGGCTTTTTCCACCTCAACCTGATGTGGATCCTCGGTGGTGTGATTGGCGTGTTCCTTTCCATCGACATGTTCCTGTTCTTCTTCTTCTGGGAAATGATGCTGGTGCCGATGTACTTCCTCATCGCGCTCTGGGGTCATAAAGCCTCTGACGGTAAAACGCGTATCAGCGCAGCAACCAAATTCTTCATCTATACCCAGGCGTCGGGTCTGGTGATGTTGATTGCGATTCTGGCGCTGGTGTTTGTGCACTTCAACGCTACCGGTGTCTGGACCTTCAGCTACGAAGAACTGCTGAAAACCCCGATGTCACACACCGTTGAATATCTGCTGATGCTCGGCTTCTTCATCGCCTTCGCGGTGAAAATGCCGGTGGTGCCATTACACGGCTGGTTGCCAGATGCGCACAGCCAGGCGCCAACCGCCGGTTCGGTTGACCTCGCGGGTATCTTGCTGAAAACCGCGGCATACGGCTTGCTGCGCTTCAGCCTGCCACTGTTCCCGAATGCCTCCGCAGAGTTTGCGCCGATTGCCATGTGGCTTGGTCTGCTCGGTATCTTCTACGGTGCCTGGATGGCGTTCTCGCAGACAGATATCAAGCGTTTGATCGCTTACACCTCTGTTTCGCACATGGGCTTCGTACTGATTGCCATCTATACCGGCAGCCAGCTGGCGTTCCAGGGGGCGGTTATCCAGATGATTGCGCACGGTCTTTCCGCCGCGGCACTGTTCATCTTGTGTGGCCAGCTGTATGAGCGTCTGCATACCCGTGACCTGCGTCAGATGGGCGGTTTGTGGGGACGTATCAAATGGATTCCTGGACTGTCGCTGTTCTTCGCGGTGGCCAACCTTGGTATGCCAGGCACCGGTAACTTTGTCGGCGAATTTATGATTCTGACCGGCAGCTTCCAGGTGGTGCCAGTGATTATCGTGATTGCGACCTTTGGCCTGGTGTTTGCCTCGGTGTATTCGCTGGTGATGATGCAGCGTGCCTACTACGGCGAAGCGAAATCGAAAGATCCGTTGCCGGGCATGTCACCGCGTGAATTCATGACGATCGGCGTGCTGGTGGTGCTGCTGGTTCTGCTGGGTATCTATCCTCAGCCGATCCTTGATACTTCTCATGCTGCGATGAGCAATATTCAGCAGTGGTTTACCGCTTCAATTTCAACTACAAGGCCGTAATTCGCCATGACAATAACTCCTCAACATCTGATTGCGTTACTGCCGCTGTTGATCGTCGGATTGACGGTGGTGGTGGTGATGCTCTCCATTGCGTGGCGACGCAACCACTTTGTTAATGCCACGCTGACGGTCATTGGCCTGAACGTTGCGCTGTTTTCACTGTGGTTTGTCGGTCATGTCGGTGCCATGGATGTCACGCCGCTGCTGCGCGTTGACGGCTACTCAATGTTCTACACCGCGCTGGTGGTGCTCGCCAGCCTCGCGACCTGCACCTTTGCTTATCCGTGGCTGGCCGGTTTCCCGGACAACAAAGATGAGTTTTATCTGCTGGTGCTGATTGCGGCACTGGGTGGAATCGTACTGGCCAGTGCTAACCATCTGGCAGCGCTGTTCATCGGTATCGAGCTGCTGTCACTGCCGCTGTTTGGCTTGATTGGTTATGCTTTCCGCCAGAAACGCTCGCTGGAAGCCGCTCTGAAGTACATGATCCTGTCCGCAGCGGCGTCATCGTTCCTGATCTTCGGTATTGCGCTGATTTATGCCGATTCAGGCAGCCTGAGCTTTGTGCAGTTGGGTAAAAGCCTGAATGACAGCATGATCCAACAGCCATTGCTGCTGGTCGGTCTGGGCATGATGATTATCGGCCTTGGCTTCAAGCTGTCGCTGGTGCCGTTCCACTTGTGGACGCCAGACGTTTATCAGGGTGCGCCTGCGCCGGTGTCGACCTTCCTGGCCACCGCCAGCAAGATCGCCATCTTCGGTGTGGTAATGCGCTTGTTCCTGTATGCGCCAGTAACGGACAGTGAGGCGGTGCGCACCGTACTCGGTGTCATCGCCTTTGTGTCGATTCTGTTCGGCAACCTGATGGCGATTTCGCAAAGCAACATCAAACGTCTGCTCGGTTACTCGTCTATCGCGCACCTTGGCTATCTGCTGGTGTCGCTGATTGCGGTGAAAACCCATCAGCTGTCGCTGGAAACTGCGGGTGTTTACCTGGCCGGTTACCTGTTCAGCAGCCTCGGCGCGTTCGGCGTGGTGAGCCTGATGTCCAGCCCGTACCGTGGCCCGGATGCCGATACGCTTTACTCTTACCGTGGTCTGTTCTGGCACCGTCCGATTCTGTCAGCGGTAATGACGGTGATGATGCTGTCACTGGCCGGTATCCCGATGACGCTGGGCTTTATTGGTAAGTTCTACGTGATTGCTTCCGGTGTGAACGCGCACCTGTGGTGGCTGACTGCTGCAGTGGTTGCCGGCAGTGCGATTGGTCTCTATTACTATCTGCGCGTGACGGTGAGTCTGTACCTCAGCCCACCAGAAATGCACACGCGCGATCGTGATACGCCAGCCAACTGGGCCTTTACTGCCGGTGGTGTGGTGGTGCTGATCTCTGCGATTCTGGTGCTGCTGTTGGGTGTCTATCCACAACCACTCATCTCGCTGGTGCAGATGGCACAGCCGCTGATGTAAGGTGAAGTGACTCAGAGAATCAGGCCTACGGGCCTGATTTTTTTTGCCTGTAATCTGACAAGACTGATGTGCATTGCTAATTTTTAAGCAGGGTTTGCCCGATGCGCAGAGGTTATATGATTAAACTTATCTTTCTGCTTACCGGCGCGCAGGTACTCCGCAGGCGCTGGTATTGGCTGGCGATAGTCGGCGTCGCCTTACTCATTTTATCCGCTTCCATGCTGTACGATATTGGTAGCGATGGCCTGTTGTCAGTGCCATTAGATGTGCTGGCTTGTTTTTTTGTGGTTGAGGGCGTGGTGCAGCTGTTTTTTGCCCTCACCAAAGAGATGCTCATCGACTGGTTAACGTTGTTTAAAGCAGCGGGCTTTCTGTTTATTGCCTTCCTGATCTTCAACATTCCCGGGGATAACAATGATGTTTCGGCAGCCCTCTTTGGGTTGGCCTTTATGCTTGATGGATTATTTCGCATCTCTGCGGCGTGGGTACTACGCGGCGTACGCTGGCGTAAACACTGTTTTACCGGCGTAATCGAAGTCATATTAAGCATCTTGATCATCAGTAACTGGCCGTTCCATCACCATATCGCTGTACCCCTCTGCTTCGCTTTAATGTTGTTAAGTATTGGCACCAATCTCTTGCAGATGGCCCGTCAGGCCACGTTGTTGAAAGATGACAGTTCCGTCACGGCTCTACCGCTGTTCAAAGCCGCGGGGTTACGCCGCTGGCATAGCAGCCACTATTCTCATCCTCCTTTTCCAGAAACATGTGTTGCCAGTCCGCTCCTCGTGCATATCTGGACCCCGGCGGGATCTTGTCAGGTGCGTGAACGTTATCGATTAATTGATCGTTATATTGCGGCAATAGACCAGCAGGGCGTGATCTCTACCGGCCATGCGGCGATGGAGGCAGAAGGTGGACTTTATATCAGCCACTATCCGCGCAACCAGATAGATCGTGATAGTGGTAATTTCCGCGCCGTACTACGTTCAGGCAAGCATAATGACGATGCGGGGCGATTTCTTCCCTCGCTGGCGAGTGAAGTTGCCGAATGGTGTTCACCCGATAAACAGGTTGAATTCAAATATTATAATCTCGTCGCACTGCAGAATTATTGGCGAAATTACAGCAGTGACAGCACTTATAACCTGACGGCTCGCAACTGCTCATCAACGGTGATTCAGGCACTCGATGTGGCGATGGAAGGGATTTTGGCGCAGCAAGCCTATGCGGGTATTCGTTTGATTATTGATCCCAACTTTTGGTTACTGGGAGTGGTGCGAGGGCGCGCAGAAGAGATGACGTGGACGCCGGGCTTAGTGCTGGACTACGTGCGCTTGCTCAAGCGCGTGCTGGAACCGCAATCCAGCCAGTTATGGCCGTTGCGTTTATGGCAGGGGTTACGCTTACGACATGCGCTACGCCAGCAGAAGCGATTGCCCTCAAGCGGTATCGTGAAGTAGGCCATGAGATAAAGTGAGATATTGGTCACGTAACTCATCAGGCAAGGAGGGCGGCCCGCTCTGCTAACTTTGCACGATATGATAATCTCTTGGGATCACTTTTTTCGCTCTAACAAGGAAGCATCATGGATATGCAAATGCAATGGCTTGATTGCCACCACAGCGAACTGAGCGCTCAGCAGTTGTATACCGTGCTGGCGCTCCGCAATCACGTCTTTATTGTGGAGCAAAACTGCCCTTATCAGGATGTCGATGGTCAGGATTTGCGGGCAGATAATCGCCATATTTTGGGCTTTTTGGACGGAAAATTGCTGGCCTATGCCCGTGTGCTCACACCCTCGATTGATACCGCCCCTGTGCTGATTGGTCGGGTGATTGTTTCTGAAGAGGCGAGAGGGTTGAAGTTGGGTTATCGGTTGATGGAGCATGCATTAGAGAGTTGCGCTAATCACTGGCCGCAGCGAGCGATTTATCTCTCGGCGCAGGCACATCTGGAAGGCTTCTACGGTCGGTTGGGTTTCAAAGCAGTGGGGGACGTTTATTTAGAAGATAACATTCCGCACATCGGCATGCAGAAAGCATAACGGCGAGGATTGCGCCTCGCCGTTTATACCCGTCATATTTCGAATTACAGGTGCGTTGGCTGCTCTCGAACACCCGAATCACTTACTTGAGTAAGCTCATCGGGACTCTTTCGTTTGCCGCCTTCCTGAAGTTCGAACTATTTTGGGTATATCAGCCCGGCGTCATCTGCCGGTCATCGGTATATTTACGCTGATCTGGCGGTGGCGGGAAGTACTGATACAGCCAGGTCTCACTCAAGGTCTCATCTTTGGTACGCAGGAACAGGCGCATATCCACTGGCTTGGTGGAGTCGCTGTTTGGATACCAGTCAAACAGGATGCGGTAACCATTAATTGGTTCCACATACAAAATCTCAACCTGTTTGATGGTGCCGGCATTCACAGTGATCACCGGCTCAATACCTTTCGGTGCTGCAGCTTTCAGATCGCCACCGACGAAATCAATAGCGAAGCGACGGCACCACTGGTCCGGGAAGTGCTCGCCCGGTGCCCAACCTTCCGGGAAGCCACCAATACCGGTACGTGTTGCATCCACGCGCGCCAGGCCACTGCGCACTGGCGGCAGTTGGCTCCAGTAGAGTTTGTACTGGAAGTTAAACTCGCTGCCTGCTTTAACTGGTTCCGTTGGCTGCCAGAAGCACACCACGTTATCCAGCGTTTCACCAGTGGTAGGAATCTCCATCAGGTTAATGGCGCCTTTGCCCCACTTACCAATCGGCTCCACCCACAGGCTTGGACGTTTGTCATACCAGCCAATCACGTCCTGATAATCTTTGAAGTCATGATTAAGCTGCAGCAGGCCGAAGCCGCGCGGGTTTTCATCTTCATAGGCATTGAACTGCAAGCGCTGTGGGTTGTTGAGCGGACGCGCAATCCATTCACCTTTACCGGTCCACATCGCCAGACGATCGGAGTCATGGATTTGTGGATGATAGGTGTTGCACATGCGACGTTCGTTGGTGCCGCAGCTGAACATACTGGTCATCGGCGCGATGCCGAGCTGACGAATTTCGTTGCGCGCAAACAGGTGGTTTTCCACCTCCATCACCACGCGTTTATCTTCGCAGTGGATGGTGAACTTGTAAGCACCGGTCAAACTGGCGCCGTCCAGCAGGGCATAGACTACAAAAGTGGTGTCATCCGCTTTCGGTGTTTCAAACCAGAAGGCAGTGAAATCCGGGAACTCTTCATGACCGTTGCTGAAGGTATTGACTGCTACACCACGTGCGGACAAACCGTACTGGAAAGTCTCATCGACGGCGCGGAAGTAGCTCGCGCCAAGGAACGAGACGATGTCGCGACGTGCCAGTTCCGGCTTTTTAAACGCACGGAAACCGGCAAAGCCCAAATCGGTTTTACCGACCAACTGTTGGGTATCGACGTTGGCGTTGTGATAGTTAAACAGCTCCGGGCGGAAGTGGATTTCGCGCGCTTCGCGGCTATCGGCATCCACTGAGAACATGCGGATACGGCGCTTGAAGCCCATCCCCACGTGGAAGAACTGCACATCCAGTTCGCGATCGGGAATGTTGTTCCACAGCGAATGGTTGGCGTCGTACTGAATTTCGTTGTAGGCCTGCGGTGTCAGATTGGCCAGGGTGTCGGGTAGCGGGCCGGGTGCGCCGCCCCAGGGCTGTTTCGCCAGCGCGGAGGCTTTCTTTTTCAGTGAGTCGAAATCGAAGCGGACTGCGGTGCCGTCGGCGATACCATCATCGGCCCAGGCGGACTGCGCAAACAGCGAGGAGAGCCCGGTCATACCGCTAACGGCAGAGAGGGCCATGGACGCTTTCATAAATTTTCTACGATTCATGCCGGAAATCTAATCCTTAGCTGCTCTGGTGTGTTGTGACTATCGAAAGACGCTTTACGTCTGGCTACAGGGGGTTACGACAGTCGCGAAATTAAAAAATTCAGTCTGACGAAAATTTATCAGATTAATCAAATAAGCGAAGCAGAATTCACGCGGCAACAGCGCGGATTACGCAACTTTGCATTGAGTCGGGCAAAACCCAGCGTAATCCTAATCCCTTGTACTCAGCAAATACCGAATTAATGACTATAGTTAAACGACGATAAATGACGAGCATGGAGGAAGTATAACGTGTCATCTACAGATCAATTCGAAACCCGCCTGGATGACGACCTGGCGCTACTGACAGAAACATTGGAAGAAGTACTGAAATCGTCGGGCGATCCGGCCGACCAAAAGTACATCGAACTGAAACTCAAAGCGGAACAGGCGCTGGAAGACGTGAAAAACCGCGTCAGTCAGGCCTCCGACAGCTACTACTATCGTGCCAAAAAAGTCGCCTATCAGGCCGATGATTATGTGCATGAAAAACCGTGGCAGGGGATTGGCATCGGTGCCGCCGCTGGTCTGTTTGTTGGTTTACTGCTGGCCCGCCGTTAAATTATCGGGGCGTAACGTCAGTTGCGCCCGATTCCTCTCATTTACCGCCTATACCCGTCATACTTCTAGCTGCAGATGCGTAGGCTGCGCGCATGCACCCCAGTCACTTCCTTCAGTAAGCTCCAGGACATTCACTCCCTTCCTGCATTTTGAATTATTTAGGGTAAATCGACTTATTTGTCTCGAACCCTTGTTTCGCATCAACAGCGATTGTGTTTCGCGTGCACGCTTTCTACAGTAAAGCGACAGGGAAAAGGAGAACGTAACGTGATACGAGTTGAAATGCTCTCAACGGGCGATGAAGTGTTACATGGTCAGATTGTGGATACTAACGCGGCCTGGCTGGCCGATGTGCTGTTTCAGAACGGCTTACCGATGACCAGTCGCAGCACGGTGGGCGATGCGATGTCCTCGCTGGTGGAGGCACTGCAGAGTCGCAGCCAGATTGCCGATGTGCTGATTGTGAACGGCGGCCTTGGGCCAACCAGCGACGATCTCAGCGCGCTGGCGGCGGCTACCGCGTGTGGCACCGAATTAGTGATCCAGCAGGAATGGCTGGAGAAAATGGAAGCCTGGTTTGCCAGCCGTGGACGCATCATGGCATCGAGCAACCGTAAGCAGGCAGAAATCCCGGCCAATGCTGAGCTGATTGATAATCCAGTGGGCACCGCGTGTGGCTTCGCGTTACAACTCAATCGCTGCTGGATCTTCTTCACGCCGGGCGTGCCGTCAGAATTCAAAGTGATGGTGGAGCAGGAGATTATTCCGCGTCTGAAAGCGCGTTTTGATCTACCCGAGCCGCCGTTGTGTCTGCGCCTGACCACCTTTGGTCGTGGTGAAAGTGATATTGCCGCCGAACTGGAGCCGTTACCGCTACCGGAAGGTGTAGTGATGGGCTATCGCTCATCAATGCCGATCATCGAAATCAAACTCACCGGCCCAGCCAGTCAGCGTGTGGCGATGGAGCAGGCGTGGCAACAAGTTAAACTGCTGCTGGCCGAATGCACCATCTTTGAAGGTACGGAAGGTTTGCCTGCTTTGTTAGCGCGTGAACTGCAGGAGCGCGGTTTCAGACTGGCGCTCAGCGAACAATACACCGCAGGACTTTTGAACTGGCAGCTGGCTTCAGCAGAAGTCCCGCTGAGCGCAGCAGAGATTCTGCCGCCCCACGATGAATCGCTGGAAGCGCAGGTCGAGCGTACGCGTAAACTTGCCGCGCATCACGGCACGGTGCTGGCGCTGTCGGTGGGTAATCTGGAAGAGGGCGAAGTGGCGATTGCGCTGCACACGCCGGAAGCCAGCTGGGGCCAGCGTGTGAAATTCACCCATGGGCGTCACAACGTTGAGACCCGTCAGAAGGTGGTGGCGATGATGGCGATGAATATGCTGCGCCGCTGGCTGCACGGTAGCGAAGTGAGCACCGGGCACGGCTGGATTGATGTGCTGGAAGCGGTAAAACAGTAAATTTGTGGTCAGGTGCGCGGTTTGTACGTGAATGCGCACCCTACGATATCCACAGAGTCGCCATGGAAGGCGACCAGGCGGTTACAGCTCGATCTCAATCTCCCCTTTGGCGCGGCAGCAGCAGGGCAAAATCTCCCCCTTCTGGATAAACGCCAACGGGGTTTCCGCGTAAGCCACTTCGCCTTTTAGCAAGCGCATGCGACAAGAACCGCAGTAGCCTTCACGGCACTGAAACTCCACGCAGACATTGTGCGCTTCCAGTGCCGTCAGCAGATTGGGATGATCTTCTGCGCACTCCAGCCGGGAGCCGGAACTGCGCAGAATAACAACAGAACGGCTCATACTTACAGCTGGAAGTCGTTGAAGTCGTCTTCGCCGACTTCGGCATCAATCTGACCCACCAGGTAAGAACTCACTTCAACTTCCTGCGGTGCCACCTGCACGTTGTCTGACACCAGCCACGAGTTGATCCATGGAATCGGGTTAGAACGCGTCTGGAATGGCAGATCGAGGCCAACCGCCTGCATGCGGATGTTGGTAATGTACTCGATGTACTGGCACAGAATGTCTTTGTTCAGACCGATCATCGAGCCGCCGCTGAACAGATATTCTGCCCACTCTTTCTCTTGCTCGGCGGCTTTCTTGAACAGGTCATAACATTCATCACGGCACTCGGCAGCGATCTCTTTCATTTCCGGATCGTCTTCACCGGTGCGCAGCAGGTTCAGCATATGCTGCGTGCCGGTCAGATGCAGCGCTTCGTCACGGGCAATCAGCTTGATGATCTTGGCGTTACCTTCCATCAGCTCACGCTCAGCGAACGCGAAGGAACAGGCAAAGCTGACGTAGAAGCGAATCGCTTCCAGTGCGTTAACGCTCATCAGGCAGATATACAGCTGCTTTTTCAGGGCGCGCAGATTCACGGTTACGGTTTTACCCGCCACTTCGTGCGTGCCTTCACCCAGCAGATGCCAGTAGCTGGTCATTTCGATCAGATCGTCGTAGTACTTCGAGATATCCTGCGCGCGCGCCAGAATCTGCTCGTTGGTGACGATATCGTCAAACACCAGCGACGGATCATTCACGATGTTACGAATGATGTGGGTGTAAGAGCGCGAGTGGATGGTCTCAGAGAACGCCCAGGTCTCGATCCAGGTTTCGAGTTCTGGAATCGAGATCAGCGGCAGCAGCGCCACGTTCGGGCTACGACCCTGAATGGAGTCCAGCAGCGTCTGATATTTCAGGTTACTGATGAAAATGTGCTTCTCATGATCCGGCAGCGCCTGATAATCGATGCGATCGCGTGACACGTCGACTTCTTCCGGACGCCAGAAGAAGGAGAGCTGCTTTTCGATCAGCTTTTCAAAGATGTCATATTTCTGCTGGTCGAAACGGGCAACGTTCACTGACTGGCCGAAGAACATCGGTTCCAACAGCTGGTTATTCTTGTTCTGCGAGAATGTGGTGTAAGCCATGACTAAGTCCAAAAGTGATGAGGGCCGACCGCTGCCGGCCCTGACAAGATGAGGTGTGCGAGTAATTAGATCTTACAAGCGCCGCTTTCGCAGCCATCATCCTGGATGGAAGGGGCCATATCGTCCTGCACATCTTCTGCACCGTCACGGGTGTTTTGGTAGTACAGGGTTTTCACGCCAAACTTATAAGCGGTCAGCAGATCTTTCAACAGCTGTTTCATTGGCACTTTGCCATTGGCGAAACGGCCTGGATCGTAGTTGGTGTTCGACGAAATTGCCTGGTCGATGAACTTCTGCATCACGCCAACCAGCTGCAGATATCCGTCGTTTGACGGCATTTCCCACAGCAGCTCGTACTGATCTTTCAGACGCTCATACTCTGGCACCACCTGACGCAGAATACCGTCTTTGGATGCTTTGATACTGATGTGACCGCGTGGCGGCTCAATACCGTTAGTGGCGTTCGAAATCTGCGAAGAGGTTTCAGACGGCATCAGCGCAGAGAGCGTGGAGTTGCGCAGACCGTGTGTGGTGATCGACTCACGCAGACCTTCCCAATCCAGGTGCAACGGCTCGCTGCAGATGGCGTCGAGATCCTTTTTATAGGTATCGATCGGCAGAATGCCCTGTGAGTAGGTGGTCTCTTTGAACCACGTACAAGCGCCTTGCTCTTTGGCCAGCTCGTTCGACGCTTTCAACAGATAGTACTGAATCGCTTCGAAAGTTTTATGCGTCAGGTTGTTGGCGCTGCCATCAGAGTAACGCACGCCGTTCTTCGCCAGATAGTAAGCGTAGTTGATCACGCCGATACCCAGGGTACGACGGCCCATAGCGCCACGTTTTGCCGCTGGGATTGGGTAATCCTGATAATCCAGCAGCGCATCCAGCGCACGTACTGCGAGGGTCGCCAGCTCTTCCAGATCGTCCAGGCTATCAATGGCACCCAGGTTAAACGCAGACAGCGTACACAGGGCAATCTCGCCGCTTTCGTCATTCACGTCGGTCAGCGGTTTGGTCGGCAGCGCGATTTCCAGGCACAGGTTAGACTGGCGTACTGGCGCGATAGCCGGATCAAACGGGCTGTGGGTGTTGCAGTGATCGACGTTCTGAATGTAGATACGGCCGGTAGAAGCACGTTCCTGCATCATCAGTGAGAACAGTTCAACCGCTTTCACGCGCTGTTTGCGGATGCTGTCGTCTTTTTCGTATTTGGTGTACAGACGCTCGAACTCGTCCTGATCGGCGAAGAACGCATCGTACAGGCCTGGCACGTCAGACGGGCTGAACAGGGTGATGTCCTCGCCTTTCAGCAGGCGGGTATACATCAGCTTGTTGATCTGTACGCCGTAATCCATGTGACGCACGCGGTTGCCTTCAACACCACGGTTGTTTTTCAGAACCAGCAGGCTTTCCACTTCCAGATGCCACATCGGGTAGAACAGGGTGGCTGCACCGCCACGCACGCCGCCTTGTGAGCACGATTTTACGGCCGTCTGGAAATGCTTATAGAACGGGATACAGCCGGTGTGGAAGGCTTCGCCGCCACGGATCGGGCTGCCCAGCGCACGAATGCGACCGGCGTTAATGCCGATACCGGCGCGCTGAGAAACGTATTTCACGATGGCGCTGGAGGTGGCGTTGATAGAATCAAGGCTGTCACCGCACTCGATCAGGACGCAAGAGCTGAACTGGCGGGTTGGGGTACGCACGCCCGACATGATTGGCGTCGGCAGTGAGATCTTGAAGGTCGACACGGCATCATAGAAACGACGCACATAATCCATACGCGTTTCGCGCGGATAACCGGAGAACAGGCAAGCAGCGACCAGAATGTACAGGAACTGGGCGCTCTCGTAGATCTCACCACTCACACGGTTCTGCGCCAGGTATTTCCCTTCCAGCTGCTTCACGGCGGCGTAAGAGAAGTTCATGTCGCGCCAGTGGTCGAGGAACTCGTCCATCTGCTCGAATTCTTCAACGCTGTAGTCTTCCAGCAGGTGACGGTCATACTTGCCCATCTCAACCATTTTCACTACCTGATCGTACAGCTTCGGCGGTTCAAACTGGCCGTATGCTTTTTTACGCAGGTGGAAGATGGCGAGGCGCGCAGCCAGATACTGGTAATCCGGCGCATCACGGGAGATCAGGTCTGCAGCGGCCTTAATGATGGTCTCGTGGATATCAGAAGTACGAATGCCATCGTAAAACTGAATGTGGGAACGCAACTCAACCTGAGACACAGAGACGTTGGTCAGCCCTTCAGCGGCCCAATCCAGTACTCGGTGAATCTTATCGAGATCAATGCGCTCCTGACGGCCATCGCGTTTAGTAACGAGCAGACTTTGGTTCATGTCGCGTGTTTACCTGTCCATGAAATAGAGAGTTATCCCCCAACTATGCACAAGGTCTATGCACAAGCCGCTCGTTGTGAGTAAGCCTGTGGATAAACACTATATATAGGGGGTGTGGGAAGTTTGAACAACAATATGGTGAGTATTCTAGTCAGCATTCAGATCATCACAAGAGTTGATTTTCGCGAAAAAATACGTCCTGGGGGGTGGCGAAATTCCTGGATCCCCATTCCGTAAGGCCTGCCACTGCTGTCAACTGCCAGCGACTTTTTTTTCACTTTTTGATCGAGCGCGTGTTTATTGCTCAAAGGCTCCTGTGCCGGAAATTTCTGAAGTAAAAAAAGCCCTGACAAGGCCGCCAGTAGCGAACTTATCTAAAATTGCTTATGAATTTTTTGTGACCTGTGCAGACTACAAAAAAGCCTGGTACGCGTCTAAAAGGAAATTGATCTGGATAGCGGCAGGGTCACAAACCGGGCGCTTTCCACATCGAGGTGGTTAAGCCACTGTCCACCAAAGTCAGTTGGTCAGCATAGACTTTCTGCCAGTTGGTTTTTTGCTGCTGATACAGCTGATGATGTTCTGCATTGGGCAGGAATTCCCGTTCCCAACGTACCAATGCTTGTCCGGTTTCCTGCAGGCTGCTGTAAATGCCCGCCGCTACGCCTGCCGCAATCGCGCAGCCGAGAGCAGTGGCCTCTTTTACCTGTGGCACCTTCACTGTCAGACCCGTGACATCACTGAGAATCTGACTCCACAACTTGCCCTTAGCGCCGCCACCCGCAAACACAAGCTGCGAGGTGTGAACACCGGAAAAGGCGGCCACCTGATCCAGATTGCAGGCCGAAACAATCGCGGCGTTCTCCTCCAGCGCACGAAACAGCGTCTGCTTGTTACAGCGTTCGGGATCGATGGAGAGGTTAATAAATGAAGGCGCAGCGTGATACCACTTGTTGAAATGCATCGCATCCGAGAACACTGGCATCACGCCCCAGGATCCGGCGGGCACACGTGCGGCCATCTCTTCCAGCAGGCTGTAGCAATCCACGCCCAGACGCTCCGCCAGCAATTTCTCTTCGCCGCAGAAGGCGTCACGGAACCAGCGCATCGTCAGGCCGGTGAAGAAACTGATCGCTTCCGCCTGCGCCATACCGGGAATGACATGCGGATTAACACGAATATTCATGTCCGGATCGACCTGCGGCTGCGGCAGATTCACCACCTGCTGCCAGAAGGTGCCGCCGAGCACCGCGGTTTCGCCCGCCTTCACCACGCCTAACCCCAGCGTGCCCAGTTGCACATCACCGCCGCCCATGCCAACCACCGTGCCTTGCGCCAGTCCACACTGGCGAGCTGCTTCGGCTGTCACGGTTCCCAGCTGCGTGCCGGTTTCGGCCACCGGAGACAATATATCGCCGCGCAGACCCGCCATCTCCAGCAAATCAGGCCGCCAGTTTCGGGTGCGTAAATCCAGCAGGCCGGTGGTGCCCGCGTTGGAGGGATCCACTGCCAGTTCGCCACTCAGGCATTTCGCCAGCCAATCGCTGATCATCGACAGCGTTGCCGCCTGACGATAGATATCGGGTCGATGATGCGCCAGCCATAACAGGCGTGGCATTGCCCCAAGTGCCAGGGTTTGCCCTGAGCACTGATAGATTTCACGCTCAAACTCGCCGTGATGAATTTCCTTGAGCTCACTCACTTCTCGGCTAGCGCGGGCATCGACGTTGGCGCAGGCCCAAATCGCCTCACCGGCTTTGTTATAGAGCACGATCCCTTCACGCATGGAGCAGCAGGCCACGCTGCGAATCGCGCTGGCTGGCAGTTGCGACTGTTGCAGCACCTGCTGAATACACTGACAGGCGAGTGACCAGTTGTGGCTCAGATCAAACTCCATCGATCCCGGCACATCGGGCAGGGCGAGGTGCCGCCATTCAGCTTGCGCCACAGCGACCTGCTCGCCCTGAAGATTGAAAATCACGGCGCGAATGCTGCCAGTACCGGCGTCGAGCGCCATCAGATGCGGGGCGTGTGTCATCGCAAAACTCCTGTTGAAACGGAACGGGTGCTCCACACCGACGGCCCAACGGGTGTTACTGCAAAGATAGCTGCGCGTGTAGGTTTTCACCTCCAGATGAAGGGCTTAGCCTACTGCTGAAAGTTTGAACTGTGATCGCTGCGAGAGTTTTATTAAACAAGCTTTATCAGGATTGCCACTTTGCCAATAGCGATAAAAAAGGACATGCCGATGGAAGTCACGCTGGTAGAGATCAACGTCAAACCCGACTGTATCGACGAATTTTTGCGGGTGTTTGAGTTAAATCATTTGGGAGCTTTAAAGGAGCCTGGCAACCTGCGCTTTGATGTATTGCAGGACAGCCATATGCCTACGCGTTTCTTTATTTATGAAGCTTACACCGATGAGGCCGCCGTGCTGGCGCACAAACAAACGCCACACTACCTGACGTGCGTTGAGGCGCTGGAAGCATTAATGAGTGAACCGAGAAAGAAAACCGCGTTTAAGGGGATATTCCCTCAGTGAAGCCATGATCAACGTTCAGGGCCAGTAAAGCCCCGCCCGAGGAGCAAAGCGTCCGCCGCAAGGATGCGGCGGCCGATCTGCATGGATGCGTGTTTCCTTTGCGGTCGGGCGGGGCTTTACTGGCCGATGCACAGTTCACACAGCAACCACGCACCGTTCCCCCAGCAATTATTCACCGTTCCCAACAGCAACCACGAACACACTCAATCCTGACGATGCGTATGCACCATATAATTCACATCAACGCCACGTCCCAGACGGAACTGGTTAGTCAGCGGATTATAATGCAGGCCAATCATGCCCATCTCACGCAACGGCGTCTCATCAACCCAATTCAGCAACTCAGCCGGACGGATAAACTTCTTCACGTCATGGGTGCCGCGCGGCACCATGCGCATCACATACTCGGCACCAAACACCGCCAGCAACCACGCCTTTGGATTACGGTTAATGGTAGAGAAAAACACCTCGCCGCCGGGTTTCACCAACTGCGCGCAAGCCAGCACCACTGAACGCGGATCCGGCACGTGCTCCAGCATCTCCATGCAGGTCACCACGTCATAGGCACCCGCATGGCTGAGCGCATGATCTTCCACGGTCTGTTGCACATAGTCCACGCTCACACCGCTCTCCAGCGCATGCAAACGCGCCACTTCCAGCGGCTCTGCGCCCATATCCAGACCGGTCACATTGGCCCCTTCACGCGCCATGCTCTCCGCTAAAATACCGCCGCCGCAGCCGACATCCAGCACCTTCTTACCAAACAGACCGTTGCTGTGCTGGGCAATCCAGCCGAGACGCAGGGGATTGATGCGGTGTAACGGCTTAAACTCACCTTCTAAATCCCACCAGCGCGATGCGACCGCTTCAAACTTTGCAATCTCAGCGTGGTCGACGTTTTGGCGGCTTTCCTGCGGTTGTTCACTCATTGAATCACGACTCCTGACAAAATATTCCCTCAGTATAAACGCTTAACTCTCGCCAGCGCATCTCTCACCTGCAAGGAAAAGCGGCATTAAACCCTGCTTTACGTTCACCGAGGGCAACCACTGTGATATACTTTCGCACCATTAAAAACCGGCATTATGTAGAGGGATAGCGGCTCCATGAGCGACCTTGCGAGAGAAATTACACCGGTCAATATCGAAGAAGAGTTAAAAAACTCTTACCTCGATTACGCCATGTCGGTCATCGTTGGCCGAGCATTACCCGATGTGCGTGATGGCCTGAAGCCGGTGCACCGCCGTGTGCTTTTTGCCATGAGCGAACTGGGTAACGACTGGAATAAAGCTTATAAGAAATCGGCCCGTGTGGTCGGTGACGTGATCGGTAAATATCACCCACACGGTGATTCCGCGGTATACGAAAGTATCGTTCGTATGGCCCAGCCGTTCTCCCTGCGCTACATGCTGGTAGATGGTCAGGGTAACTTCGGTTCCGTTGATGGCGACTCCGCCGCAGCGATGCGTTATACCGAAGTACGTATGGCGAAAATCTCTTCCGAACTGCTGGCGGACCTCGAAAAAGAGACCGTCGATTTTGTGCCGAACTACGATGGCACCGAGCAGATTCCTGAAGTTCTGCCGACCAAAATTCCTAACCTGCTGGTGAACGGTTCGTCCGGTATCGCCGTAGGTATGGCGACCAACATTCCTCCGCACAACCTGACGGAAGTGATCAACGGCTGCCTCGCCTTTATCGAAGATGAAGACATCACCGTTGAAGGCCTGATGGAACACATCACTGGCCCTGACTTCCCAACTGCGGCATTCATCAATGGTCGTCGTGGCATCGAAGAAGCGTATCGCACCGGTCGCGGTAAAATTTACATCCGCGCACGCGGTGAGATTGAAACCGACGCCAAAACCGGCCGCGAAACCATCATCGTCAATGAAATCCCGTATCAGGTAAACAAAGCGCGCCTGATCGAGAAAATTGCCGAACTGGTGAAAGAGAAGCGTGTTGAAGGCATCAGCGGCCTGCGTGATGAGTCCGATAAAGACGGTATGCGTATCGTCATCGAAGTCAAACGCGATGCAGTGGGTGAAGTGGTCCTCAACAACCTCTATTCACTGACGCAGCTGCAGACCTCTTTCGGCATCAACATGGTTGCCCTGCATCAGGGCCAGCCGAAGATCATGACGCTGAAAGGCATCATTGAAGCCTTCGTGCGCCATCGCCGTGAAGTGGTGACGCGTCGTACCATCTTCGAACTGCGTAAAGCACGCGACCGCGCGCACATCCTTGAAGGCCTGGCGATTGCGCTGGCTAACATCGATCCGATCATCGAACTGATTCGTCGTGCACCAACGCCAGCGGAAGCGAAAGCGGGCCTGCTGGCACAGCCATGGGATCTCGGCAACGTGGCTACCATGCTGGAACGCGCGGGCGATGATGCTGCACGTCCAGAGTGGCTGGAAGCGCAGTTTGGTATCCGTGATGGTCAGTACTACCTGACTGAACAGCAAGCTCAGGCGATTCTGGATCTGCGTCTGCAGAAACTGACCGGCCTTGAGCACGAAAAACTGCTCGACGAGTACAAAGAGCTGTTGGATCAAATCGCTGAACTGATTTACATCCTGCAGAACGCTGATCGTCTGATGGAAGTGATTCGCGAAGAGCTGGTGGCGATGCGCGATCAGTTTGGTGATGAACGTCGTACCGAAATCACTGCCAACAGCGCCGACATCAACATCGAAGACCTGATCACTCAGGAAGACGTTGTGGTCACGCTGTCGCATCAGGGTTACGTCAAATATCAGCCGCTGAGAGACTATGAAGCTCAGCGTCGTGGTGGCAAAGGCAAATCTGCTGCACGTATTAAAGAAGAAGACTTTATTGACCGTCTGCTGGTGGCCAACACCCATGACACCATTCTGTGCTTCTCAAGCCGTGGCCGTCTGTACTGGATGAAAGTCTATCAGCTGCCAGAAGCGAGTCGTGGTGCGCGCGGTCGTCCGATCGTCAACCTGCTGCCGCTGGAAGCCAACGAACGTATCACCGCTATTCTGCCGGTGCGTGAATACACTGAAGGCTTCAACATCTTCATGGCGACCGCTGACGGTACCGTGAAGAAAACGGCACTGCAGGAGTTCAGCCGTCCACGTAGCGCCGGTATTATTGCCATCAACCTGCGTGAAGATGATGAGCTGATCGGTGTAGCGTTGACCAACGGTGCCGACGAAGCGATGCTGTTCTCTGCTGCCGGTAAAGTAGTGCGCTTCGCTGAGACCGCTGTTCGTGCCATGGGCCGTTCGGCCTCCGGTGTGCGCGGTATCAAGCTGGCTGAAAACGACAAAGTGGTGTCGCTGATTGTGCCGCGTGAAGAGGGTGCAATCCTCACCGTGACGCAAAACGGTTACGGTAAACGTACCGCCAACAGCGAATACCCAACCAAGTCGCGTGCGACTCAGGGTGTGATCTCGATTAAAGTCACCGAACGTAACGGGCCAGTGATTGGTGCGGTACAGGTGGTGGATGGCGATCAGATCATGATGATCACCGATGCTGGTACGCTGGTGCGTACTCGCGTGTCGGAAGTCAGCGTTGTGGGTCGTAACACCCAGGGCGTAATCCTGATCCGTACTGCAGAAGACGAAAACGTTGTGGGTCTGCAACGTGTCGCTGAGCCGGTGGAAGAGGAAGAACTCGACGCCATCGACGGCAGCGTCGCAGAAGGCGAAGAGGATATCGCGCCGGAAGTCGACAACGACGACGCACCGGAAGCGGACGAAGAAGAGTAATCCGTCACGGTGAAAACGGACGGCAGGTCAGGGCAACTGACCTGCCGTTTTTTTTGTCCGAGTTTCACTCCCAAAGTCGCGTCCTGACTGGCTTTTTAGGCCCGATAAAGCTAGTGTATGAAAGCTTTTCAACATCCTGACAACCCCTTGCCGCCAGTGAGTCTCTTTTGAAATATCTCGTCTCCTTTCGTACCACGCTTCGCATCTCGCGCTATCTGTTCCGTGCGCTGGCGCTGCTGCTTTGGACGCTGGGTGCGTTGCTGACCACCTTCTTCATCATCAACGTACTGCACGAGAAAGAGAACTCGGTTCGTCAGGAATTTGACACTAATTATGGTCAGGCCGAATGGTATGTACGCCACTCAGCGGATGTGATGCGTGAACTGAAATACATTACGGAAAATCGCCTAAGTAACAGTAGTAACGGGCTGGATGTATTGAATGGTCTGCCTGCGGGTAAAAGTACCTTGCCACAGTTCACGCCGCTGTTTTCCGACGGTGATTGCACCTCAATGAGCAACACCTGGCGCAACTCGCTCGATTCGCTGGGTTACTTCATCAACTACTGGAAAAGTAACTTCACCTCCGCTTACGAACTCAATCGGGTGTTCTTTATAGGTGGTGAAAACCAATGCCTGGCCGATTTCGCCATTGGTAACAATAATTCAGTCGATCGTGAACGGAGCCTGAAAGCCCTGCGCGAGCGCGTGCTGCACTATCGCAGCGGCAATGAAGAAGAGCGCCGTAATCCGATGTACTGGATTACGCCGAGCAGTCAGCCTGGCGTCGGCAATTTCTACATGGTGATGCCGGTGTATGTGGCTAACAAGCTGCAGGCGTTGCTGGGCGTGGAACAAAATATTCGTCTCGATGAGTTCATCCAGCCGGGCGGCTTACCGCTGGTTGCCACCATCACTGATGAGAACTACCGTCCATTGCTGAGTTCGCGTCGCGGTGGCCCCGGCTACTCGTTTGACGATCTGCCGGATGACAGCACCTGGTTTGGTTATCTGGATAGCTATCGCCAGTTAGTACTGAAGAAACCGCTGCCGCCGTCCAATCTTAACGTGGTGTGGTCACTCTCAACTGATGTGCTGGTGGATCAGCTCAAGCTGATGCTGATCAACGCCCTGTTGCTGAATATCCTCAGCGCATTGATCCTGTTCACGCTGGCATGGATATTCGAACGTCGCATGTTCCTGCCGGCGGAAGACAACGCACATAGATTGGAAGAACACGAGCAGTTCAACCGCAAAATTGTCGCCTCGGCGCCGGTCGGCATCTGTATTCTGCGCACCAGCGATGGCACCAATATTCTTAGTAACGAACTGGCGCACAACTACCTGACGCTGCTGACGCAGGAAGATCGTCAGCGCCTCAATGAGATCATCGGGGGCCAGCAGGTCAACTTTGTCGATGTGCTTACCGGCACCAACACCAACCTGCAAATCAGCTTTGTGCATTCGCGCTATCGCAATGAAAACGTAGCGATTTGCGTGCTGGTAGACGTCTCGGCGCGTGTGCGCATGGAGCAGTCGTTGCAGGAGATGGCGCATGCGGCAGAGCAGGCCAGCCAGTCGAAATCGATGTTCCTTGCCACCGTCAGTCACGAACTGCGCACTCCGCTGTACGGCATCATCGGCAACCTCGACCTGCTGCAAACCAAGTCGTTGCCGAAAGGCGTGGAAACGCTGGTGACGGCGATGAACAACTCATCGAGCCTGCTGCTGAAAATCATCAGTGATATTCTCGACTTCTCGAAAATTGAGTCGGAGCAGCTAAAAATTGAGCCGCGCCCGTTCTCACCGCGTGAGGTAGTCAATCACATCGCCAGCAACTATCTGTCGCTGGTGGTGCGCAAACGTCTGACGTTATATGTCATGATCGAAAATGATGTGCCGCTGACGATGGATGGCGATCCGATGCGTCTGCAGCAGGTGATCTCTAACCTGCTGAATAACGCCATTAAGTTCACCCATACCGGCTGCATTATTCTGCATGCCTACGTCAAAGATGGCTATTTAGCGTTCCGTGTGCGCGATACCGGCGTCGGTATCCCAGCGAAAGAAGTCACGCGTCTGTTCGATCCTTTCTTCCAGGTGGGATCCGGCGTACAGCGCAACTTCCAGGGCACAGGGCTGGGTCTGGCGATCTGCGAAAAGCTGATCAACATGATGGACGGTGATATTGAGGTCGACTCTGAACCGGGTATGGGCAGCCAGTTTATCATCCGCATTCCAATTTACGCTGGACAGCAACCCGCGCCGCCGCTGCTGGATGGCTTGCAGGAAAAATCTATCTGGCTGGACATGCGCAACGACTATCTGGCTGTCTTCCTGCTGCGTCTGCTGCAACAGCAGGGCATCGCGATAGCCCGTTATCAGGGCAGTGCCGGTAGTGATGATGTGATCATTAGCGATCATCAGGATACGGTGTCACAGCCCGTGCGCGCGCAGATTCACATCTGTGGCGAGCACATCGACATGCCGCAGGAAACCGCGCCGGGTCAATGGGTGCAAAGTAGCGCCATGCTGCATGATTTGCCTTCATTACTGGGGCGCATTTATCGCATTGATATTGATAGCGAAACCAGCACACCGCTGCAGTTAGCCGCGCCGCAGGAAGCCAACCGTTACGATGACATCATGGTGCTGATTGTTGATGACCATCCAATTAACCGTATGCTGTTGTCCGAGCAGCTTGGCACGCTGGGCTACCAAACCAAAACCGCGCAGGACGGCGTTGATGCGCTGAACGTGTTGAGTCGCAATCACATTGATATCGTGCTGAGTGACGTCAATATGCCGAATATGGATGGTTATCGCCTGACGCAGCGCCTGCGTCAGCTGGGACATGCCTTCCCGGTGATTGGCGTAACAGCTAATGCGTTGGCAGAAGAGAAGCAGCGTTGTATGGATGCCGGTATGGATAACTGCTTATCCAAGCCTGTCACACTGGATGTGTTGAAAGTGACGCTGGCAACTTACGCAGAGCGCGTGAGAAAAAGCAGGGAAGGGTAGTACAACAGAACAGGCGCACCGAAGTGCGCCTTATTTATATCTTAATCTCTTTCAACCTGAGTCGCGCTCACGGAAGAGAGGTAGTTCAGCAGGGCGATATCGTTTTCCACCCCGAGCTTCATCATCGCCGATTTCTTCTGGCTACTGATGGTTTTGATACTGCGGTTCAGCTTTTTCGCGATTTCCGTTACCAGGAAACCTTCGGCAAACAGGCGCAGAACTTCACTCTCTTTCGGCGACAGACGTTTGTCTCCGTAACCGCCAGCACTGATTTTTTCCAGCAGTTTAGCCACGCTTTCAGGCGTATATTTTTTGCCTTTCTGCAGGGCTGCCAGCGCTTTTGGCAGGTCGGTCGGCGCACCTTGCTTCAGTACGATCCCTTCGATATCCAGATCCAAAACGGCGCTCAGGATCGCTGGGTTATTGTTCATCGTCAGAACGATAATTGAGAGATCCGGATAGTGACGTTTGATGTACTTAATCAGTGTGATGCCATCACCGTATTTCTCGCCTGGCATAGAGAGATCGGTAATCAGAACGTTGGCATCCAGTTTGGACAAGCTATTAATCAGTGCTGTTGAGTCTTCAAACTCACCTACAACGTTGACCCATTCGATCTGTTCCAGAGACTTACGGATACCGAACAGAACAATCGGATGGTCATCGGCAATAATTACATTCAGGTTATTCATCTTATGGGTTACCTTGCTGCAGCAGTTGGTTGACGTATGCGTCAATTTCACTGGTGGTATTTATAATGGTTAAATCGTCACATAGTTTTATGTGTTGTTCTAACTCTTCACAAAGCTGTTTACCTGGAACCAGATTTAGCATGGCGAACACGCCTTTCAGGCGATGTGCAGTCTGAGCAAGCGAGGGATAATCCTTCTCCGCTGCCTCAGTATACAGTCTCTTCACATCAGGCGGTACTGTCTCGGTAAACAGCTGGAAATAGCCTCCGCTCATTAACGGCGTGGCAGCCTCATCTTCACTACTTTCCTCCATCAAATCATGAGCCATTTGCTTTTCAATCAGTGCCAGCAGCGCGTCAAGCAGCGCATTACTGAGATTGAAATTGACCCGGTATTGCTGATCGTTCAATGCGTGGTGACCCATTTCGTCACCAGCTAATAACAGGGCCCAGCCATTAAGACGGGCGGGATCGTCGGTGACCAGTACATCATGGTCTTGCCCTGATAAACGTTCATCAGAAGTCAGGCAATTCGCTCCCCAGTTTTCTAACTGGCGGCAAACAATTTTGTGCACATCTTCGACGGCGATATCGACCAGTGCGGTTACACCTTCCAGCAGCTTCTCTTCCTGCTCGCCTTGCAGTTCCAGCGCGAGCGGTAGCTGAATATTATAGCGCGTGCCGATATCGGGTTTAGCGATGATCTCCAGCTGGCCACCCATCTGCTTGCACAGCTGTTTGCAGAGGAAAAACGCCATGCCGGAGGCCTGACCATAGCGATCCTGGGTGGTTTCGCCCAGATACGGGAAATCAACATTCGCCAGTTCATCGACACTCAGGCCTGAGCCGGTATCCACCAGATGCAGCAGCACCGAGTTGGGTTTGTTCTCACTGGCCTTAATCTCCAGCGTAATCTTGCCCCACTGCGTGGTGGTGAGTGCGTAGTGCATCAGGGTGGTCAGCACTTTGCGCAGTGCACGGCGATCGCCAAAGCGCATCTCGTCATTTGCCAGATGGTTATTAACCACCAGTGCCAACCCTTTACGACGCATCAGTGGCAAGGTTTCCAGCGCAATGTCGTCCAGCAGCTCCTGCAAATTAAACACGCTGGCATCCGGTGACCAGTCGTGCGCTTCCAGGCGGTTCAGCAACACAATGTCATCGACCAAACGCGCGAGGCCCTGACTTTCATCCAGCAAATCCAGCACGCTCTCATCGTCATCACGCTGGCTGAGTTGCACCAGTTGCGCCACCATACTTTCCAATGGGCGGTTCAGGGCGTGACCAAGATTTTGCATCAACTGCTGACGCATCTGATGATTACGATCCAACACCTGCTGTGCCTTTTGCAGCTTTTTATTCACCAGCAGTTCGCGGTCCTGATCGCGCATCATAAACAGCTGAGTGTGCGGCGACAGCACGCTGCGGGCGTGGCGGATCTCGTACACCTCGTTGTTGATGGTGGCCTGCAATACGCCCTGATGCTGATCGGACATATTGATGATTTTCTGCAGATTCAGGTGTGGCAACAGATGCTCGGCAATTTTGTTGCTCAACAGCGTGCGATTGGTGGCGAAGTCATATACAAGCAAACCCACCGGCAAGCTGGAGACAATCTCTTCATTCAGCATGCGCAGCGAATCTAACTCGGCGCTTTGGTTCTCATTCGGACGCAAGGACTGCTGGCGCAATAAGGTGATGCCGGCAATGGAAAGCAGCAGCAGCACCAGATTGATCAACAGCGGCCACATCAGGTTATGCAGGGTATCGATAGCGAGGCTGGTGAGCGGCACGCGATAAACCAGCTGTAACGACGTGCTGGGCAATGACGCCGCAATTTCCAGATTTGGATTCGCCAGCGACACATGAGTGGTTTCGCTGGTGGTATCGTCGCCGCTGGTGCTGGAAGACTGCGTGGCATCCTGAATCAGCTGGAAGTTTTCCAGCGGCATGCTGTGTGGGATCAAATCGTTGATCGGCAAATCGAAGGCGACCACCGTGGCGAGGTGGCCAGGCTGATTAAAGGTGGTGCGCAGGGTAAAGTAGTGATCGTTTTGCCAGGCGAAGTGGCGCAGCGGTGAGAAGCTTTCGCGTTCATCCAGTGCATTTGCCTGTTGCAACATCTCAGCGCGACGGCTGTCGACCAGCGTATTGATGGCACTCTCTTTATAACGCGTTGCCATGTCTTTCAACGGCAGCGTCGAGATCATGATCAGGCTGTTGTCCTGACCATTCAGAAAGTACATCGACCAGGTGGGATTCTCAGCGCCCCACAGCGTATCGAGGTAATTGGACATGCGCATCGTCATATCCAGTGTGCTGCTGTCGTGAGAGCCAAAGATTAGCGCTTCCGTTTTACGGCGCGTCTTTTCCAGATAGTAAACATCCGGGCGCAGGCGGGTTTCCTGAAGGTTGGCATTGGGCGCAGATCCGGCCGCACTGGTGGCGAGATTTTCATAGATCTGCCAGGTGGCGAAACGCGAGGCATCGATACGTTTTTGCACCGCACGCGCTAAATCGGTCATCGCGTAACGCTTCTCGGTGATCCAGGCGTTGACACTGTTGTGCACCATGGCACCCAGCGCCAGAAACAGCACCAGGTTGAACACCACGAAGAAACGGGTAACGTTACCCGAGGTCAGCGGAAATTTGTAAGGCAGCATAGTGTCTCAGGATCCTGCGATTAGCGCGCCACCAGGCGAGCACTGGCGGCAACGGCCAGCAGCAGTAGGGCGATCAATAAAAATGCGCCACTCAAACTGAGCCACTGGGAAATAAATCCGATTAGAGCCGGACCTGAAAGAATACCTGCATAGCCTAATGTTGTCATGGCAGAAATCGCCAGATTCGACGGCATATCGTGTTGATTCCCTGCCGCATTAAACAGCATGGGCACGGTATTGGCTAAGCCGAATCCCACCAGCAGGAAAGCCAGCAGTGCAATCTGAGGCCACGGCAGCAACACTGCCAGCGTCATGCCCGCTGCAGCAGCTAACGCACCGGTTAACATCACAGGGTAGCGGCCAAATCGCTGAATCACTTTATCACCGGTGAGACGACCGATTGTCATTGCCACAGAGAAGATGGCATAACCCAGCCCCGCGTGCGCAACGTCCATCCCGGCGTTTTGCAGCAACAGCAGTGCGCTCCAGTCGAGCACCGCGCCTTCTGCCAAAAACAGAATGAAGCACAGTAACCCCAGGAAGGCGACCCAACCGCGTGGGATCACCAGCCATGGCTGATCGGGCTGATGCAGACGTTCGGTCATTAACGTTGGCAGGCTGATCACCAACAGCACCACAATCAACAGCATCACCACCGCAACGGCTTGCAAGGGCGAGAGTCCACTGGCCAGCAACAGGCTGACACTACCGGCACCAATAATGCCGCCCAGGCTGAAGAAACCATGGAAACCCGACATCATCGGCTTACCTGCAGCTTTCTCCACTTCAACGGCCTGCACATTCATGGCGACATCCAGCATGCCCAAGCCGGCACCGAAGATCATCAATGCCACCGCCATCAACCACATCTCATTAAGCTGGGTGAGCAGTGGCAGGATCGCCAACACCACTAAAGTGGAACATAACATCACCCGACGGCCGCCTACGCGGGCAATCAACGCCCCGGTGATCGGCATCGCTGCCAGCGATCCCATGCCGAGACACAGCAGCAGCCCACCCAGAGAAGCACCACTCAGTGCCAGGCGCTGGCTGGCATACGGCACCAAAGGCGCCCATGCCGACATGCAAAGTCCGGCGATCAGAAAGACGATGCGTGTTCCCATGTTGACACGCTGATGCAAATTATTGCGCTGTGCGGCGTCCAGTGCTGTCATAAAAGTCTTTTTCAATAGCCAATAAAGCGACGAAGTTTAGCATTAAAGCTGGCGTCACACCGCTGTTCAGAACCGGTGAGTTCAGAAAAGATGAACGTCAGAAACAGGCATATTACCGAGTTTTGGCGTGGCGTGACGCTTTTCCAGAACTTTCCTGGCGGCTGAACAGCCTTTTTGCTCTGAATCTTTAGTCGAAAATCGAGATTTCATGATTGAGCAGGATGAATATAAAACCATCAGCGGTAATAAATCAGCGCTGCACTTCGGCTTAACCGATTGAATAAGAGAAAACTCATGTCAGTTAATAGGAGGGAGTCTGGACCAGTGTATTTTCCAGTATTCTTAGTTGCGCACAGAAATTAACATTTCAAAGTGATGGCTAACGATTGAACAAAATGTGCGGAAAAATACAAATAATGCGCCGTAGAGATTGTGTTAATTTAACCCAATCAACTAACTTTACTCAAAATTACCGAAAGGTGATGAATTTTGGCCAAAAAAATGCCGGACAAACATGTCCGGCGGGAATTAGGGTAAAACAACTCATTCGGGGTGAATGAAGGGAATAATGAAATAAATGATGATAGCGGGAGTAATTGTATGCGCTGAGGTGATTTTAGTTTTATCATTCAGTGCGGCATGATATTGCAATGTAAAGTGTTGTTGTTAAATGAAGAAATAATCGATTATCAATATGTTCTGTATTTTTTGTTGATCCGTGCTGATTATAAGTTCCACTATATTTACATTTAGAAATAACTATTAAATACAATGAAACACTTTTGGAAATTTAGTATCATTTTCGTGATAGATTATTGCCCCGTATAAAATAACAATGGCTTGCCGGCTGAATTTTTAATCGTTCAGTTTGCAGTGGCATAAATAAAGGCACATTAAAGAGGGTAATAAAATGAAACGTCGCGTTCTCTCCCTGATGATCCCTGCATTGCTGGTTGCAGGTTCAGCAAGCGCAGCTGAAATTTACAACAAAGATGGCAACAAATTAGACCTCTACGGTAAAGTCGATGGTCTGCACTATTTCTCCGACAACTCAGGCTCAGACGGTGATCAGTCTTACCTGCGTTTCGGCTTCAAAGGTGAAACTCAGATCTCCGACCAGCTGACCGGTTATGGCCAGTGGGAATACCAGGCAGCACTGAACACCTCAGAAAGTGAAGGCACCGCCAACAGCTTCACCCGTGTTGGTTTTGCCGGTGTGAAATTCGGTGATGCCGGATCCTTCGATTACGGTCGTAACTACGGCGTGATCTATGATGTCTCAGGCTGGACTGACGTTCTGCCAGAGTTCGGTGGCGATACCTATGGCGCGGATAACTTCATGTTCCAGCGCGGTAATGGTATGGCAACGTATCGTAATACCAACTTCTTTGGTCTGGTGGATGGCTGGAACTTTGCCGTTCAGTATCAGGGCAAAAACGATAACCCAACCGAGTCTACAACTGGCCGTGATGTGCTGGGTGAGAACGGTGATGGTTACGGCCTGAGCACCACCTATGACATCGGTTCTGGTTTCGGTATCGGTGCAGCGATGTTCCAGTCTGACCGTACTAACAACCAAAACAACGGTGCCATTCTTGGACGTGGTGATAAAGCAGATGCCTATACCGGCGCGCTGAAATATGACGCGAACAACGTGTATCTGGCCGCGATGTACACCCGTTCGTACAACGCGACGCGCTTTGGTTCAAGCGATGCGACCTCTTACGGTTATGCGGAGACTGCGGATAACTGGGAATTGGTGGCACAGTACCAGTTCGACTTCGGTCTGCGTCCATCTCTGGCCTTCGTCTCTTCTCGCGGTAACGTAGAAGGCTACGGCAATCAGAACCTGAAGAAATATGTTGATGTGGGTGCGACTTACTACTTCAACAAAAACATGTCGACCTATGTTGATTACCAGATCAACATGCTGGACGACAACAACTTCACCAATGCCGCCGGTATCAACACCGATGACATTGTAGCGCTGGGTCTTGTTTACCAGTTCTAAGTTGCAGGCTCTGTAGGGCGCGCCACGGTGCGCCCTTCGTAAGCCTTCGGGCCGCCGCTACTGCAGTAATGGCATTAAGCGCACTACGCAATACTTGTTCTCTCTTCAGCCTTTTCCCCAATTTGCGCCTGCACGATAGTTCCTTCGACTAACAACACAACTTACGCAGTTTTAAACTGCCCCTATGCTGGCAATTTCTTAGCGTTTCTCTTTTCTCACTGATTTATCGATAGCGGCAGGGCAGCGTATGTTTCACCTGGCGGCAGGAAGACGCCCGGATGAACATCCGGGCGTGGGCGAGCTGGGAGGGTAAATTTACGATACAGGGCGCCATTTTTTGGCTTTTGGCGCGGGCGCCGAGGACGTATTAGGCGCCGGTGTACTGCCTTCCAGCGCAACGCCTGCCAGCGTAAACGCTGAGAAGCGCAGCCAGTGTTGCCAGGTTTGTTGTGTTTTTGTCTTATCCATTTTGCACCTCGCTGATATTCAACTCAGTCTCAACGGTGCAGAATTCATGCCAGATCACCGCTCTCAGCGCCACGCGGCCTCAAACTAATTTGCTACACTCCGGCAGCGCTGAAGCGGTGCATATCATCAACCCATGGTGCAAAAATTTAACGTTTGCGCGAAGGGTAATGCTGAATCAGGCGATGGCGATAGTGTTGCCAGCAGCGGAAAGTCCCGAAGATGAACAGAACGGCGGATACAGCGAGAATCATAAAAATCATCTGTCGCTCCTGTGTGGTTGGGGGCTTGAACGCTCCATCCTGTGGCAGTTTGGTATGAACATCAAGCAGCTTTAGCCTGTTTTACAAGCGGTTTATGCTTTGAAACAGGATGAATTAATGCGTTACAGATGAGGAAGTGATGGGTATTAAGAATATTCTGCTAATTGGTGTTATGGCAGGTGCGTTGATCGGCTGCGACCAACAGGCCTCCCGTAGCGCACTGGTTCTTGAGGGGAAAACCATGGGCACTCAGTGGCGTGTCAGCCTGGCGGGTGTGGATCCCCAACGGCAGGGCGCTTTGCAGCAGGCTATTCAGCAGCAGCTTGATCGTGATGACCAGGAGCTTTCCACCTGGAAGCAGGATTCAGTTTTGTCGCGCTTCAACCAGTATCAGGGTAATCAGCCGCAGCCGATCAGTGCGGATATGGCGGATATCGTGGTTGAAGCCCTGCGCATTGGCCATAAAACCGAGGGTGCGATGGATATTACCGTCGGCCCGCTGGTCAATTTGTGGGGGTTCGGACCCACCAAACAGCCAGCGCACACCCCGAGCCAGGGGCAGATTGATACAGCGAAAGCGCAAACCGGCTTACAACATCTGCATGTCATTCAGAGCGTGGACGGGCAATGGCTGCAGAAAGATCTGCCCGCCCTGGATGTCGACCTTTCGACGATGGGGGAAGGGTACGCCACCGATCATCTGGCACGATTGATGGAGCAGCAAGGCATTACCGATTATCTGGTCTCAGTGGGCGGTGCGGTGCTAACCCGTGGGCAAAATGCCAGCAACCAGCCCTGGCGTGTAGCGATTCAAAAACCGACCGATCGTGAAAACGCCGTCGAAGCGCGCGTTGACTTACAGGGGCACGGTATCAGTACCTCAGGCAGCTATCGCAACTATTATGAACTGGACGGCAAACGTATTTCGCACGTGATCGATCCCGCGACCGGACGACCCATCGAACATAAACTGGTGTCGGCCACGGTGATTGCCACCACTGCGCTGGAGGCCGATGGCTGGGATACCGGATTGATGGTACTGGGAAGCGAGCGGGCACAAGCGTTGGCACTGAAAGAGCATTTGGCGGTTTATCTGATCAGCAAACAGGGTGACGGCTTTACGCACTGGATGTCGCCCCAGTTCAAATCCTTCCTGATCGATCAGGAAAGCAAATAACGGCAGGAGGCGCAGATGTTGGATCTGTTTAGCGAAGAGGCGCCGTGGCAAGAGCCGCTGGCGGAAGGCGCGGTGATTTTACGCCGCCGCGCACGCGACGATGCGGACGCATTGCTGGCGGCAATACATGACATTGCCGGGCAAAATCCCTTTGCTCATCGCATCACACCAGGTGGGCATCGCATGTCGGTGGCGATGACCAACTGTGGCGATTTAGGCTGGTCAACGGACTCGCGCGGTTACCAATACACTGAGCAGGATAACGCCAGTGGACACAAATGGCCGCGGATGCCTGCGCTGTTCCGCACGCTGGCGCTGCAAACCGCGCAGGAAGCGGGATTCCCCGGCTTTAACCCGGATGCCTGCTTAATCAACCGCTACGAACCGGGTGCCAAACTCACGCTGCATCAGGATAAAGACGAGAAGGATCTGCGTCAGCCGATAGTTTCAGTGTCCTTAGGGCTGCCTGCGGTGTTCCAGTTCGGCGGTTTTGAACGCGGTGATGCCACGCAACGCGTGTTGCTGGAGCACGGGGATATCGTGGTGTGGGGCGGTCCTTCGCGCTTGCGCTATCACGGCATTCTGCCGCTCAAACCGGGTATTCATCCGGCGGCGGGCGCCTTTCGCTTTAACCTCACTTTTCGCCGCGCCCATTAACGGCGCGGTGAATGAGAATTGATCTTGCTATCATTCGACGCGCCATTAAACTGCAGGCTGCTTGGTTGACCTCCGGAATCTGTTAATGGCATTGCTGCAAGTGGTTTATCGCCAGTATCGCTGGCCTTTTATTGGCGTCATTCTGCTTACGCTGTTAAGCGCCGCGCTCGGCATCGGCTTAATCGCCTATATCAATAACGAGCTGATCGTCGCGGTAAATACCTCAATTTCGGTGCTGCCGAGCTTTCTGGGGCAGCTGTTTCTCCTGATGGCCGTGACGCTGGGTTCGCAACTGGCGTTAACTCAGCTTGGCCACCATTTTGTCTGGCGGCTGCGCGGTGAGTTCATCAAACGTATTCTGGACACCCGCGTTGAACGCATCGAACAGATCGGTAACGCGCAGCTGTTGGCGGGACTCACCAGTGATGTGCGTGCGATCACTATCGCTTTTGTCCGCCTGCCGGAGCTGATTCAGGGCATCATTATTACCCTGGGTTCCGCGCTCTATCTGGCGTGGCTGTCACCAAAAATGCTGCTGATAACCTCCCTGTGGTTAGTGATCACGCTGGTGGGCGGCTGGCTGCTGGTGTCACGCGTTTATCAACACATGGCGAAACTGCGTGAAATCGAAGACGATTTATACCGCGATTTCCAGACCATCATTGAAGGGCGCAAGGAGCTACAGCTTAACCGCGAGCGTGCGCAGATGATTTACGACAGCGTCTATCAGGAAAACGCCACAAGCTATCGACATCATATTGTTCGTGCCGACACCTTCCATCTCAGCGCGGTTAACTGGTCAAATATCATGATGCTGGGCGCGATTGGCATTGTGTTCTTTATGGCCAATGGGCTGGGCTGGGCGAACACGGCGGTGGCTGCCACCTATTCACTGACGCTATTGTTCTTACGTACGCCGTTACTGGCGGCGGTGGGCGCCTTGCCGACGTTACTCAGTGCGCAGGTCGCCTTCCGTAAAATCAACACTTTCGATCTCGCGCCTTACGATGCCCACTTCAAAGCGCTGCCGCAGGTGAGTGACTGGCAAACACTGGAGCTGCGCGATGTCTGCTTCCATTATGGCGAGCACGGTTTCCAGGTTGGCCCGATTAATCTGACGCTGCAACGTGGCGAGTTAGTGTTCCTGATTGGAGGCAACGGCAGCGGCAAATCGACGCTGGCGATGCTGCTCACTGGCCTGTATCAGCCACAATCGGGCAGTTTGCTCTTAGACGGCAAAGTGGTCGACTGGCACAACCTCGATGCTTACCGTAAACATTTCTCAGCGGTGTTTACCGATGTACATTTGTTTGATCGCCTGATCAGCCATGGCGGTCAGCCAGCCAATCCTGGGCTGGTGCAGCAGTGGCTGGAACGCCTCAAGATGCAGGACAAACTGAAGCTACAGGGCAATAAGGTGCTAAATCTGCAGCTCTCTAAAGGGCAAAGCAAGCGACTGGCGCTGCTGCTGGCGGCGGCAGAAGAACGCGACATCCTGTTATTGGATGAGTGGGCCGCCGATCAGGATCCGCATTTCCGTCGTATCTTCTACCGCGAACTGCTGCCATGGTTACAGGCGTCAGGTAAAACGGTGTTTGCCATCAGCCATGATGATCACTACTTCATTCATGCCGATCGGTTGCTGGAGATGCGCGAAGGCCAGCTCAGTGAACTTACCGGTAACGAACGTGAGATGGCCACGCTGGATGCGGTGAAGCGCACCGACACCGGCCATTAACGACAGCCGGGAAAGCTTAGCAAAAACCGTTATTGGGCAAGGGGTTGTCTGACGGGTAAGGTAAGTTTCAACGGAGATTCCTCGTCTCTGTCTCCCTGGAACACTTCTGTCGTCTTGTGTTGTCACCGGCTTAGATTGATTCTGAGCCGGTTTTTTTATGGGTTGTTCAGTGGATGAGCTATCAGGGTGATAACGCGGTCGCCGCGCCGCCAGAAGTGCGCCTGCAGGCGTGTACGGGCGTTAAACTCGCGTGAAAAGTCCTGCGTCAACGTGAGCGTGGCGCGGCCTCGCGCCAGATCCCACTCCAGTAACTCCGCTTGCAGAAAATCCATCGGTTGATGCAGCTGTGGCCACAATGCTTTATACACACTCTCTTTTAGCGAAAATAGCAGGGTGGCGGCCGCGGCAAAAGGCAGCGTTTCTGATGCTAATCGCTGACGCTCTGCACTGCTCATCAGCATCTCCGCCGTTTCCTCTGCGGTCTGTTCCTTCATCACTTGCTCGACATCCACCCCAACACACAGCGGTTCCCGAGTTGCTGCAATCACAGCCATCTGCTGCGAATGGGAAAGTGAGGCCTTAATCCCCACGGGCCACAAAGGCGAGCGATCGGGCGCATTACGCAACACAAAATCTGGCATTGCGAAGTGTGACAGCATCTGCTGTGCCAGCCAGCGACTGGCTAAATGTTCAGCTTTACGCTTGGTCACGGCATTTTGTAGGGCTATTGGAAGCGGGAGTTGCCACTGTTGAGGCAGATCGCTGTGCCATACCTGCTGGTTAAATTCGCACCATGCAATGGCAAGCGGTGACTGCGTTATTGCCGCAGCGGTGATAAAAGGAGAAGAGGGGAGTGCAAGAGGAATTTCAGAAGCAAACATTAAGCATCACGGCTGACGGTTAAAACGTTATTTTTACCCGTCAGCCGTGAAAAGCGCAAGCCAAAGCGGCTCACACGCGTTTAGTGATTAGGCGGAATGGACATGCCTTTAATCTGCACCACAAAGTGCTCATTGCCTTTGGTAATGCGTGCACCGCGGTCACACCACCGCGAAGCCAGGCGGAAAAAATCGTCGCTGCCGATATCGTAAGCCAGTTCTACTTTACTGATACCTGAGTGCAGGAGTTCTTCCGCGTCCTGCAGGTTTTTTGCTTTGATGACCATAATAGGTGTCCATCGAAAAACAGGAAGGATTAGAGTAATTAAACTGTATGACAGTTTTGTTTCAATCAGGTGAAATGCTGTCATATTTGATGAAAAATGTGATCCCGCTCCGCTTTGATTGCTTTCGGTAAGTGATTGAATTTTTGACGGAGGATTTCTCATCAAGTCGATTTTCCGATAATACTGAAAGGGTTAACCAAGGAGGCCATTATGGAAATACCCCGTCTGGAAACGCCCCGTTTACTGTTGCAACCGCTGCAAAGCGAAGATGCGATACAGGTGCAGCAGGTTTTCCCCCGTTGGGAGATCGTGCGCCATCTGATTGGTTCCGTGCCCTGGCCTTATCCTGATGATGGCGCCCGTCAGTATATTGATGGCATGGCGCTGCCCGCGATGAGAGCAGGGCAGGCATGGCACTGGAGCCTTCGCCATCGCTCTGATCCCGACAGCTTAATTGGCTTAATCTCGCTGCGTTTGGGGGAGGAAGATAACCGTGGATTCTGGCTGGTGCCCGAATGGCAGAAGCAGGGATTGATGAGTGAAGCCTGTGCAGCGGTCACCGAATTCTGGTTTACTCACCTCGACCAGACGCGTCTGCGCGTGCCCAAGGCAATGGATAATCTGGCTTCTCGCCGCATCTCAGAACGCACCGGCATGCGGTTAGTCGAGACCTACCGCAAAACCTTCGTGGAGGGCGAGTTAGAAGCAGGAACCTGGGAGCTGACGCGTGAAGAGTGGCTGGCGCAGCGTGGTAAGGAGTAGTGGCCTTCAGATAGCAAAAAAGCAGCCATAAAGGCTGCTTTTTTTGGGATTTTGGTCGGCACGAGAGGATTTGAACCTCCGACCCCGGACACCCCATGACCGTGCGCTACCAGGCTGCGCTACGTGCCGAACGTGGAGAAGTAGTCTACTGGTTCCGCTCGTGATTGCAATATGCGCAGGTTTTAACTGCCTCATAATTAATCAGTTTGCGGTAAAGCGCTTCTCTTCCGTCAACACCTGAAGCAGTAGCGCCAGCTGCGGTTTGTGATCCTTCAGCTTATTGCCCTGTGCATCGTAGGCGCTGTAACTGCCGTTGTTATTCAGCACCAGCGTCACGGTTGGCGTCGTCACCACCAGTTTGCCCTCTTCGCTGCTGGCCACCCAGTTGTGGCTGCGCTGAGCAGCAAACAGGTCTTCACCCTGTGAATAGTTGGCAGGATTGGTGCGCACATGCAGCAGACGTTGCATCAACGTCGTCATCACATCCTGCTGATCGGTCAGACGATCGATGGTCTGCGCCGGCGTATTCGGCCAATGCACCACCAGAGGCACCCGCAACGTCGCTCGGTTGCCCGGATTATCATCATTCTCCGGCGTAACCGCACGCTGGGCGGTAATCACCACCACGGTATTCTTGAGTAAATCGCGTTGTTGCAACGTCTGTAGCACGGCCGCAATCTGCTCATCAACCCCCGTGGCCTGGCGCAAATAGCTGCGCTGACGCGCTTTGATGCTTTCGCCGTTCACGTTGACGCCATCAAGTGAAATCCAGGAGAACCACGGTGCGCCATCGGCTTTCTGGCCGTTGAGCCAGTTTTGCCATTGATTCACTGTAGTGCTGTTTGGTTGAGAATCCGCTTCTGGCAGGCTGTAATCCGCTAACAACGCCTGACGATACAAGGGTTGGCTGAAACCGTCGGAGGAGAACAGACCAAACTGATAACCCTGAGAATTTAGCGCACCGAGTAACGCCGAAGGCATACGCGCGGCAAGCACGCCATCCATGTAGCTGGAGGAGATGCCGTAGAACAGCCCGAACATGCCTTTTTCTGGCGCAATTCCGGCGCTGTAGTGTTGGGTAAAGCGCACATTATCGCTGGCAAACTGATTCAGCGACGGCAGTGCCTTATCCAGATTGTCGTTACTCAAACCATCAACGGTGAGCAGCAACAGGTTATGGCGCGTACCGCCATCGCGGAAGGTAATGTCACTCAGCGGATACTGCACTGACAGCGCTTCAGGATCGCCCTGTTGCACCAGGCGACGCTGATACTCCTGCGCATCCAGCAAGCCATGGCGTTCAAGGAAACGTCGCGCGGTCATTGGATAGGAGAGCGGTAGATTGGCGCGCTGCATGGTAATCGGGCGATAGAAATTGGCATCGGCCCAGATATACAACAGATGGCTGGCAAAGAAAGCGCTGATAAACAGCGCGGCCAGCGGCTTGCCAAATGAGCGACGATTCAGGCTGCGTAGCTTTTGCCAGCTCCAGGTGGCAAACAACATCTCCACAAGGAAGATGACGGGCACGCTGATAAACATCAGCTGCCAGTCACGCGCCATTTCGCTTTGGTCAGGGTTGATCACCAACTCCCACACCACCGGATTTAGGTGGAGGTGGAAGCGGTTGAACACCGCGCTATCGACCATAATCAGCGTCAGCCCGGCGGTGGCGATAATCGCAGACATCACCCTGAGCAATCGCTGAGACATCACCACAAAGGTGAGGGGGAAAATGATCAGCAGATAACCGGCAAACACGATAAAGCTAAAATGGCCAATCCAGCTGGTATAGGCATAAACACGGCCCGCAAGCGAGGCGGGCCAGTCGGCGACCAACAGATAGCGGCTGCCTAAAATCAGCGCGAAGATGATGTTAAACAGGGCAAACCAGTGCCCCCAGCTGATCATCTGGGAGACTTTTTCGCGGTAGCGCTGCCGGTTGGTTACCATATTTATGAGGTCAGATCTGCAATTTAGTGGGCGTTGTCATCGCGTACGGAAGACTGCAACGCTTCCGCGAAAGATTTCGCCAGGCTGCGGCGCTGGGCCGGGGAGACACTGGTGTTAATCAAATTGGTTACCATGTTCCCTAATACCATCAGGGAAAGGTCGGTTGGCGCTTTATCTTTTTCAAGAATCTGCGCCATCTGCGCGAGAAGTTTCTCTACGCGCTCGTCGCTATAACGGGATGATTGTGGCATATCGTCGACTAATCAAGTGTGAAAAGGCGGTATATTACCGTAACAACGCACTTTTTTCCGCAATTAAATCGCAAGCAGAGCGATCAGTTTGTGCGTGGAGTTGAAAGCAGCGGCGGGCGGTGTTTGAATACGCGCCTGAGCCTAAAGGAGAGTCTACCATGAGTCTGGATATCGACCAGATTGCCCTGCATCAGTTAGTTAAACGTGATGAAAACCAGCTGGAAGTGGTCCTGCGCGACACTTTGCTGCCCGCGACCCGTGCGGTAGAAGAGATGGCAGAAGAGCTGCATCGGGTGTATAGCGCCAAAAGCAAAGCCTATGGCCTGTTCAATGAAGAGAGCGAGCTGGCCGATGCGCTGCGTAACTGCCGCAAAGGGGAAGATGACTTTCTGGCCTTTAGCCGTGCCGCGACCGGGCGTCTGCGTGATGAGCTGGGCAAATATCCGTTTGCAGAAAGTGGCGTGGTGCTGTTCCTGCATTATCGCTATCTGGCGGTGGAGTATTTGCTGGTGGCGATGCTGAGCAGCCAGTCGAGCATGCGCGTCAATGAGCAACTGGATATCAGCAGCACCCATTATCTTGATATCAATCATGCAGATATTGTGGCGCGTATTGATCTCACCGAATGGGAAACCAATCCAGAATCCACCCGTTATCTGACCTTCCTGCGCGGACGCGTCGGGCGCAAAGTGGCCGATTTCTTTATGGATTTCCTCGGTGCCAGCGTTGGCCTCGACACCAAAGCGCAGAACCGGGGTTTGCTACAGGCGGTAGATGACTACTGTGCGGAATCGAATCTCGATAAGAACGAGCGTCAAAATTACCGTCAGCAGGTGTATAGCTACTGTAACGATCAACTGCAGGCGGGCGAGGAGATTGCGCTGGAGGATTTGTCCACTGAGCTGCCGCCGCTGGGAGAGAAGACTTTCCAGGCCTTTACGCAGGAGCAGGGTTACGAGCTGGAGGAACACTTCCCGGCTGACCGTAGCACGTTACGCCAGCTGACCAAGTTCTCCGGCAGCGGTGGCGGTCTGACGCTGAATTTTGATGCCATGCTGCTGGGTGAGCGCATCTTCTGGGATCCGACAACCGACACTCTGACCATCAAAGGGACACCGCCTAATCTGCGCGATCAGTTACAGCGTCGAACCGGCGGCAACTGAATTTCAGACAAAAAAAAACGCCGCGTAAGCGGCGTTCTCTTTTCAACTCGTTGGCGATTAAGCGCGAACGAAGTCGATGTGGTGCAGTTTTGGCTTGAACGGATGACGCTGTACCGCCTGAGCTTTAACTTTGATTTCTTTACCATCAACAGCGATGGTCAGCACGTCGGTGTAGAACTCAGGCTTAACCTGCAGGTTCATCACTGAATCGTGGTCCAGTTCGATTGCTACTGGAGCTTCGTCTCCGCCATAGATGATGGCTGGGAATTTATTTGCTACACGCAGACGGCGGCTCGCACCCTTACCCTGCTCTTTACGTACTTCAGCGTTAATAGTTAACATTTGATTTCTCTTCAATCATTTCTGCTACAGGCGACCCAGCAACAGACGGTTATTCAAACGCTTTTACGGATGCAAAAGCGGGCGGCATTATAGCCGTAATAGGGGGCATGGGCAAATGATTCCGCCGCTTATCGCAGCTCATTTGCGCGACGGTAACGTCCTTGATAATCGAACATCTTTTCGCGAATCTGCCAGAAATGGCCCTTGGCACGCGCCACGACAAAATCGGGATGGCGCAGCAATGGCTGCAAGGCGATAACATCGGCGGCCGTTTGCCAGCCCAGTTCAACGCCCGGCGCACGCTGGTGCGGGCGCATAAACAGCTGTTCAAAGGCCTTACGCTGTGCGGGCGTTTGCAGGCGGAAACGTTCGCTGACGCTGGTGCCATCTTCATCGAAATAGGTGGCCTTCAGCCATTCTCCTTTCTCGTCACGCCCCTGTTCCAGCGTCATGCCGCCGCAGCGCAGCACGCGTGCATCTTTGAGTTTTAACGCAGCTTTCAACATATCATCGGGATCGACCATGATGCGATCGCACTGATGACAGCGGCGAGCGGCAATATCGTTTTCTGCGCCACAGTCAGGGCAACTTTTAAAGCGGAAGCGATAGTCGCACTGTTCGCGGTTGCCTTCGTCATCTTCCATTACGCCCTGACAGCGACGGCCAAAATGTTCGATGATGTGGCCATCTTCGGTGGTTTTTCCCCAGAAGGTATTGGCGAAACCACAGGCAGGGCAAAACACCTGCACTGGTTGATTGTCGCTTGCCCCTTTTGGCGCGCCGACTTCTGGGGTAAACAGATCGTGCGGATTGCCGGCGTAATCAAGGATCAGGCAATCGGTTTTGCCCGGCGACAAACGCAGGCCGCGCCCGACAATTTGCTGGTACAGACTGACCGATTCGGTGGGGCGCAATATGGCGATGAGATCCACATGCGGCGCGTCAAAGCCGGTGGTCAGCACCGCCACGTTCACCAGAAACTTCAACTGCTGCGCTTTAAATTCGCTGATTAAGCGGTCACGTTCTTTCACCACGGTTTCTGCTGACACTAACGCGCTGTCTTCCGGCAGCAGTGACAGAATCTCTCGCGCATGTTCCACCGTGGCGGCGAACACCATCACGCCTCGTCTATCCTCAGCGAATTCAACGATCTGTCTGATGATGTGCGGTGTCACGCGATTCTGCTGCTTCAGTTCACGATTAAGATCGGCTTCGCTGAATAAGCCATTGTTTTGCGGAATCAGGCGGCTGAAATCGTACTGCACCACCGGCATATCCAGCCGTTCGGGCGGCACGAGGAAACCGTGTTTGATCATGTAACGCAGTGGCAGTTCATAAATACAGTCACGGAACAGCGCATGCTGAGCGCCGCGCACCATACCGTGATAGTGAAACTGATAGATCCAGCCTTTGCCGAGCCGGAAGGGCGTCGCAGTCAATCCGAGCAGACGCAGTTGCGGATTGTGTTGGCGCAGATGGGCAAATAGTTGCTGATACTGGCTCTCTTCATTGTCGCTGATGCGGTGGCACTCATCGACGATCACCAGCGAAAACGCACTGTCGAAGCGATCCAGATTACGCGCTACAGACTGCACGCTGCCAAACACCACTTTGCTTTCGCTCTGTTTGCGCTGCAAACCGGCGGCAAAAATATCGGCTTCCAGACCATACGCCTGATATTTGCTGTGGTTCTGCTCGACCAGCTCTTTCACATGCGCCAGCACCAGCACACGGCCTCGGGCGATTCGCGCCAGCTCAGCAATCACCAGACTTTTACCGGCACCCGTCGGCAGCACGATCACCGCAGGCGCATCGTGGCGGCGAAAATGCTGAAGTGTGGCGTCAACCGCCTCTTGCTGATATGGGCGCAGGGTGAAGGACATCAGGGCAAACTTTTTTTTTCAAACGGGCACACATTATGCCATGAAAACAGCTGAAACGCAGGCGCGGTACTGTTAGCAGGCGAAGGATCAAGCTATACTGACCCCACTTTTTTAACGGACAAAACGCCGTTTCAGTTTCCCTCCGCAGTAACAGGCAAAACGAATTCATGCGACTCGAAAAATTCATATCTCAGCAGCTGGAAGTCAGCCGTGCTATCGCTGGCCGCGAAATCCGCGCCAAAAAAGTCACCATCAACGGTGAAGTGGTTCGCGATGCGGCCTACAAAGTGTTGCCAGACGACGAAATCGAATACGACGGCAACCCACTGGTGGTGCAAACCGGTCCACGCTACTTCATGCTGAATAAGCCGCAGGGTTATGTCTGCTCCACCGACGATCCCGATCATCCCACCGTATTGTTCTTCATTGAAGAGCCGGCTGCCTTCAAGCTGCATGCTGCAGGGCGTCTGGATATCGATACTACCGGTCTGGTTCTGCTGACGGATGATGGCCAATGGTCACACCGTATTACCTCTCCGCGCCATCACCTCGAAAAAACCTATCTGGTGGAAGTGGAAGAGCCGATTGATCCTGCGCTGGTGGAGAAGTTCGCGGCGGGGATTCAACTGCACAACGAGAAAGATCTGACCAAACCGGCGGTGCTGGAAATCCTCGATGAAAAGGCAGCCCGTTTGACCATCAGTGAAGGCCGCTATCATCAGGTTAAACGCATGTTTGCCGCGATGGGTAACCATGTGTCTGCGCTGCACCGCGAAAGTATTGGCGAGATTGTGCTGGATGAAGATCTGGCTGAAGGTGAATACCGTGAACTCACGGAAGAGGAGGTCGACAGCATCGGCCTGCCAGAAGAGCTGAAACAACGCAAATAGCGGGAGAGAGCGGTGCGTAAGGAAAAGAATTCACCGGTAGGTTTGGTCGTGATTCTGGGATTGCTGGCGATGCTGATGCCGCTCTCCATTGATATGTATTTGCCGGCCATGCCGCAAATCGCACGCGAATTTGCCGTTTCGGCGGGCAGCGTGCAGATGACGCTTAACCTGTACATCCTGGGGTTTGCTATCGGGCAGCTGGTCTATGGCCCGCTGGCTGACAGCTACGGACGTAAACCGGTGATTGTGCTGGGCACACTGATCTTTGCCTGCGCTGCGGCGGCATGTGCCTTGTCGCAGTCCATCGATCAGCTGATCTTTATGCGCTTCCTGCACGGTTTGTCGGCGGCGGCGGCCAGCGTGGTGATTAATGCGTTAATGCGAGACAGTTACTCGAAAGAGGATTTCTCGCGCATGATGTCGTTTGTCATGCTGGTGACCACCATTGCGCCGTTACTGGCACCGATTATCGGCGGTTGGCTGTTGCTGCTGTGGAACTGGCACGCGATTTTCTGGACGCTGGCCGTGGCCGCGTTAATCACCACCGTGCTGGTGGTGACACAGATCCGCGAGACGCTCAAACCTGAACAGCGGCAGCGCTTCCATCTGCGCACTACGCTAAGTAACTTCGTTGCGCTGGTGCGCCATAAACGCGCGTTCAGCTACATGCTGGCAAGCGGCTTCTCCTTTGCGGGTTTGTTTACCTTCCTCAATGCCGGGCCCTTTGTTTATATCGAAGTGAATCACGTTTCACCGCAAAACTTCGGCTACTACTTTGGCCTGAACGTGGTGTTCCTGTTTGTCATGACGCTGATCAACAGTCGCGCGGTACGCCGCTTCGGGCCTCTGGCGATGTTCCGTATCGGGCTGATCATCCAATTCGCGATGGGCATCTGGCTGCTGATTGCCAGTGCACTGGATTTAGGTTTCCTGTCGCTGGTGTTTGGCGTGGCGATGTTTATCGGCTGCGTTTCGACAGTCTCTTCAAATGCCATGGCGGTGATCCTTGATGAGTTTCCGCATATGGCGGGCACCGCATCGTCGCTGGCCGGAACCTTGCGCTTTGGCGTCGGCGCGCTGGTGGGGGCATTGCTGTCATTAGTGAGTATCAACAGCGCCTGGCCGATGGTGGCCACCATTGCACTGTGCGCAACCGTATCGATTGTGTTGTTTAGCTACGCCGCACGTCCACGCCACGCGTAAATCTGCACTTTCCTCTCACGGCGCGGTTAATCGCGGAGTTCACTGGCTTTTAGATCCACTGAATTCGCGATTAAAAACCGCGCCGTTATCACATTCCCACTTGCTGCAAGCAATCAATCCCTCACGCTCACTCGCGAATCCCCACATATTCGTTATGCTTAATGTTTCCATAATGTGAAAATTTAGGTGTAAAAAAGTAACGACATTGCGTCTAAAATGATTGTTAACTGCCGCCGAACAAGGTACACATAGGCATAAATGCGAGAAAGCTCTCAAATAATAACTTTGCTACATGCTTTGTGTTTAAAACGAGAAGGCTAACCTTGACGTCCGTATTCTGAGTTTACCAGGTAGGGATTCACTGCGTAATCGCCGTCGTCGTGAATAAGCGTTAACGTCTCTGGGGACTGTAATTATGCTGCAACTTTCGGTTATGCATCGCTTACCGCAACATTATCGTTGGTCATCCGATCATGTCGGTGAAATTGAACGTCAGGAAGCGGTAAACGGGGTGCACGATGAAGATCTCGTCGCACTGCGCCTGTTAAGCCACGATGGCCATCCTGCGCTGGAAATTCTGCACCAACTGCAAGAGACGCTGGCGCAGATTCAGGTCGAATGCAAAATTGCCCTGTGTGAAGGTCAGCCATGCTTGCTGATCCAGCGCGGTGACGAAAGCACCACCAACTGCTGCCTGAAAAATCAAGGTGTTGCCATCGCGGAAACCTTCGAAGGTCACTGAATGAGCGATTCGCCCTGCGCGGAAGCTAAAAGCTGCCGCGTATAATCGCTGGCCGGTGCGTTAAACAACGCCTCACACTCCCCCTGTTCCACCACTTCACCCTGGCGCAGCACAATCAGCTGATGGCAGAGTGCGCGCACTACCTGCAAATCATGGCTAATAAACAGATACGCTAACTGATGCTGCTGCTGCAAACGGCGCAGCAGGGTGAGAATTTGCTTCTGCACTGAGCGATCCAGCGAAGAAGTCGGTTCATCCAGCACGATTAACTGTGGTTCGAGAATGAGTGCCCTGGCAATGGCGATGCGCTGACGTTGACCACCGGAAAATTCAGCGGGATAGCGTGAACGACTTTCCGCATCCAACCCCACTTCCTGCATCACGGCGATCACTTTCGCTTCCTGCTCGGCGGCACTCAATTCAGGGCGGTGCACTGCCAGCCCTTCTGCAATCACCTGTTGCACCGTCATGCGCGGATTGAGTGATGAGTTGGGATCCTGAAACACCACCTGAATATGCGGTCGCAGCGGCAAAAGCTGTTTACGCGACAGGCTATGCAGTGGCTGACCGTCAAACCAAATCTCACCGCGCGCGGCTATCAAACGCAGCAGCGCCAATCCGGTGGTGCTTTTGCCTGAACCGGATTCACCGACCAATCCGAGACTTTCACCGCGGCGCAGCGTGAAGTTAAGGTCGCTGAGCACGGTTTTTTCCGCCACGGTGCGCTTGAACAATCCGCGTTTAATCGGAAAGCCCACCTGCAGATTTTTGACCTGCAACAGCGGCTGTGAATCAGTAAGCGGCACAGGTTGACCATCCGGTTCGGCGGCGAGTAATTCACGCGTGTAAGGATGCTGCGGCTGGCTGAACAATGGCTGGCAAAGATTGTGCTCCACTTCCCGGCCATTACGCATCACTGTTACGCGATGCGCCAGCTGGCGGACGATATTCAGATTATGGGTGATGAACAACATGCCCATATTCATTTCACGCTGCAGTTCACGCAGCAAGCGGAGAATCTGTGCCTGCACCGTGACATCCAGCGCGGTGGTCGGCTCATCGGCAATCAGCAGTTTTGGCTGCGTCAGTAACGCCATGGCAATCATCACGCGCTGGCGTTCTCCACCGGAAAGCTGATGCGGGAAATCGCCGAGGCGGGATGCCGCATTGCGGATGCCGACGCGGTCGAGGCAGCTGAGAATTTCGCCGCGCGCCGCTTCTTTGCGCATCCCGCGATGCAAAGACAGCACCTCATACAGTTGCTTCTCAACGTTGTGCAGCGGGTTGAGCGACATCATCGGTTCCTGGAAAATCATCGCCATCTGATTGCCGCGCAGGCCGCGCATTTCGCGCTCGCTGGCCTGCAGGATGCTTTGACCATTGAACAGGATCTCGCCTTGCGGATACGTCACGGGCGGCTGTGGCAGCAGGCGCATAATCGAGAGTGCGGTGACGCTTTTGCCAGAGCCAGATTCACCGACCAGCGCCAGGGTTTCACCGGCCTCAATCTGCAGTGAGATATCTTCCACCACGCGGCGTTGATTAAAGGCCACGGCAAGATGATTGACGCGTAACAGGCTCATTTCACCCCCCGGCTTGGATCAAAGGCATCACGCACCGCTTCACCGATAAAGATCAGCAGTGAGAGGAGCAGGGCGAGGGCGAAGAAGCCGGAAAGCCCCAGCCACGGTGCCTGTAAGTTGTTTTTGCCCTGTAACAGCAGTTCGCCCAGCGAGGGAGAACCCACCGGCAGGCCGAAGCCAAGGAAATCCAGCGAGGTCAGGGTGGTAATCGAACCGCATAAAATAAAGGGCAGGAAAGTGAGCGTGGCCACCATCGCATTCGGCAACATATGACGCAGCATAATGCGCCCGTCGCTAACGCCGAGTGCGCGTGCCGCACGTACATAATCAAAGTTACGCGTGCGCAGAAACTCGGCTCGCACCACGCTCACCAGGCTCATCCAGCCAAACACCACGGTGACCAGCAATAGCCACCAGAAGCCGGGTTGAATCACACTGGAGAGTAGAATCAGCAAAAACAGCGACGGCATGCCAGACCACACCTCAATCAGGCGCTGGCCAACTAAATCGACACGACCACCAAAATAACCCTGCACCGCACCGATGACGATACCGATCACGCTGGAGAACAGTGTTAGCAAGATCCCGAACAGCAGCGAGATACGCGTGCCATAGAGCAAGCGCGCCAGCACATCGCCGCCATTGGCGTCGGTGCCGAGCCAGTTCTGCTTCGAAGGCGGAGAAGGGAAGGGCACATCGGTGGCGAAATTAATGGTGCTGTCACTGAAACGGATCGGTGCCCATAATGCCCAGCCCTGCTGGTCAATGCGCTGTTTTAGCCACGGGTCCTGGTAATCGGCTGGGGTGGCAAAGTCGCCGCCAAAATCACTCTCGCTGTAATTGAACAGCAGCGGCATATACCAGCGTTGCTGATAGTACACCAGCAGCGGCTTGTCATTGGCCAGCAACTCTGCACCGAGTGAAAGCACAAAAATCACCAGAAAAATCCACAGCGACCAGTACCCACGGCGGTTATGGCGAAAGCGCTGCCAGCGTTGCTGGTTGATTAGCGATAAGCCCATTAGCGCCCCTCAAAATCGATGCGCGGATCGACCAGCGTATAGGTCAGATCGCTGAGAATGTTCATCAGCAAGCCAATCAGCGTGAAGATATACAGCGTGCCAAACATCACCGGATAGTCGCGTTGAATGGTGGCATCGTAGCCCAGCAAACCGAGTCCGTTGAGAGAGAACATCACCTCGATCAGTACTGAGCTGGTAAAGAACATGCTGATAAAGGTGGCAGGGAAACCGGCGATCACCAGCAGCATGGCGTTACGGAATACGTGGCCGTACAAAATACGTTTTTCATCCAGCCCTTTCGCGCGAGCGGTCACCACATATTGTTTGCGGATCTCATCGAGGAATGAGTTCTTGGTCAACATGGTGAGCGTGGCAAAACCGCCAATCACCGTGGCCAATACCGGCAGCGTGATGTGCCAGAGGTAATCGCCAATCTTGCTGTACCACGGCAACGTATCAAACTGCGGCGAGGTGAGGCCGCGCAGCGGGAACCAGTCAAAATAGCTGCCCCCGGCAAACAGCACAATCAGCATGATGCCAAACAGAAATGCCGGGATGGAGTAACCGATGATGATAAAAGTACTGCTCCAGATATCGAAAGCGCTGCCATTGCGCACCGCCTTCTTAATCCCTAAGGGAATCGACACCAGATAAATGATCAGCGTGCTCCATAAACCCAGGCTGATGGAAACCGGTAAGCTCTCTTTAATGAGCTGAAGCACCGAGGCGCTGCGGAACAGGCTGTCACCAAAATCAAAGCGGATATAGTTCCATAGCATTTCGCCATAGCGCTGCAGCAACGGTTTATCAAAGCCGTAACGGTGTTTGATCTCGGCAATCACTTCGGGATCAAGGCCACGCGCGCCACGATATTGGCTATCGCCCGGATTGTCATGCGCCAGCGCACCGCGCCCGCCGACATCTCCAGCGGTGCCCGAAGAAAATCCGGTGCTGTGGCCAAATTGCGCATTGGCCAGCGCCTGATCCACCGGGCCACCAGGCGCAATCTGCACGATAAAAAAGTTCAGGGTGATGATCGCCCACAGCGTGGGAATAATCAGCAGCAACCTGCGCAGGAAATAGGAACCCAAACCGCTCTCCTCAGCGTCTATCGGCCGGCAATCGTGCGGCTTTGTTCACGTCATACCACCAGTTATCTAACCCGGTTGCGTACGCCGGCTTGATTTCGGGACGGGAAAATTTGTCCCAGTATGCCAGCCTCTGTTCGGCGTTGTACCACATTGGGATCATATAGGCATTCCATAACAGAATGCGATCCAGTGCCTGGCCCAGCGGCAGCAGCGCTTTTTCATCGCCCTGATGATCAACAATTTCCTGCACGAAGTGATCCACGATGGGATCTTTCACCCGTGGCGTGTTCCATGAGGAGTCAATGTATTGCGATTGCCAGCTGGTGCGTAAGCTGGTGGAGGGCCACGGATTGGCCTGATAAAGCGTCGGGATCATATCGTAATCCCCTTCGCGCCAACGACGTAGATATTGCGAAGTATCGATCTGACGCAGCTCGACCTGGATCCCCAGACGCTGCAGGCTGTGCTGGTACGGCAGAGCCCAGTCATTTTGCGTGCCGCTGCGCATCAGCAATTCAAAGCGGAAGGGTTGTCCGGTTTTATCGTTCACCAATTGCTGATTCTTAATCTGCCAGCCGGCTTCTTTAAGCAGCGTCATGGCTTTTAGCAGATTGCCGCGATCAAATCCGCTGCCATCTGAACGCGGCGGCGCGTATTCGTTATTGAAGACTTCAGCGGGCAACTGCGCTTTGTAAGGTGCCAGCAGAATGAGCTGGTCGGCTTTAGGGTAACCTTTGGCAGCATAAGCGGTGTTCTGGAAATAGCTGTCAGTGCGTTTGTAGGCGCCGTAAAATAACGCTTTATTCATCCACTCGAAATCAAACGCCAGCGTCAGCGCCTCACGCACCCGGCGGTCAGCAAACAGCGGCTTTTCATTGTTAAAGGCCAGCCAGCGGGTATCGGTGGAGACGGTATTCGGCGTGGTCGATTTCACGATGGCGTGGCTGTCAAAGTTGCGCCCACGGTATTGCGTGGCCCACTTCTTCGCCGAACCCTCTTCGCGCAGATCGGATGCGCCGGCTTTGAAGGCTTCAAAGGCGACGTTATCGTCAAGATAGTAATCGTAGCGCAGCGTATCGAAGTTAAAACGTCCCCGATTGACCGGCAGATTCGCCGCCCAGTAATCTTTCACCCGACTGTACTGAATAAACTGGCCGGGCTTGTAAGAGGTGACGCGATAAGGTCCGCTGGAGAGCGGAGGATAACCGATCGGCTCGTTAAATTTTTTATTCTGCCAGAAGGCTTGCGGCAAGACCGGCAGCGTTAACCAACTCAGGATCATGTCCTTGTCCGGTTTCGGCATATCGATGCGCACGGTGAGCGTATTGAGCGCTTTTACTTCAACCCCACGGAACGCCACGCGGAACTGCGGCACCCCTTCGGTCATAAATTTCTGGAAGGTGAAGGCGACATCTTTGGCGGTAATCGGGCTGCCATCCTGAAAGCGCGCGTGCGGGTTGATGGAGACTTCCATCCAGTGATAATCGCTGGGATAGCGGGCGGATTCAGCAATCAGGGGATAGTAACTGCCGGGTTCATCATCGGAGGTCGTAAACAGCCCGTCATACAGGGTATCGGTGCCAGCGCCTGGGTTACCGCGTGAGGCATAACGGTTGAAGTTGTCGTAAGTACCCACCACGGCGATGGTCATCTTGCCGCCTTTGGGCGCAGCGGGATTCGCGTAGTCGTAATGGGTGAAATTCACCGCATACTTTGGTTCGCCCAGCTTAGCAAAGGCATAACTCTCATTGATGGTTTCCGCATGCAGTGGCGCTATGGCGCTACAAACCAACAACGCTGTGACAAGACGCAGCAGCATAAGTGGGGCGCTCTCCTAAAATAATCCGCACTGAATGGTAGCAGTTTCGTGACGATAGCGTGACGCTAACCGAGCGCTGCCTGGTTTTGGTAATAACGCACCAGGTTTTCCGGACGGAGAGGGCGACTAAACAGATAACCTTGCAGATGCGTTACACCACGATTCACCAACCACGCAGCCTGATCGCCGGTCTCAACGCCTTCCGCCACCGTTTTCAAATTGAGTTTTTTGGCCAGCAATAACACCGCATCCAGCACCGGTGAGGTGACGGTTTCGGTGCCGATACTCTGCACAAAGCCGCGATCGATTTTCAAATAATCAAACGGATAGCGCTCCAGATAAATCAGTGCGCTGTGGCCAGTACCGAAGTCATCGATGGCGATCTTAATATCCTGCTCATGCAGCCAGGCAAAAATCTCTCCAGCATTTTTCTCGCCCACAATGGTGCGCTCGGTAATTTCGAAGACATAGTTGAAATGGTCTTCTGGCATGTCGGCAATCCACTCCTGCACATGCTGACGGAAGCTCTCAGAGGCAAGGTGCAAAGGGGAAAGATTCAGGCTCATACGCGTGCCACGCGGCAGCTGCTGGCAGAGGAATTTCGCATCGCGTGCCACCAGCTTAAACAGATGCTGAGTCAGCGGAATAATCAGATTTTGCGCTTCAGCATTGCTGATAAAAGCATCGGGCGGAATCATTCCCTCAGTAGGATGTGTCCAGCGCAGTAACGCTTCAACGCCGTACGGTTGCCCATCCTGGGCGGTCACCAGTGGCTGATATTCAACATGAAACTGACCGCGTTTAATCCCCTGCATAATCTCTTTGCCAGGCCGCTGATACAGCGTTAACAGCAACCAGCTTGCCGCACTCATAAACAGCGTTGAGAGCAACCCGGTGAGCAGAATCAGGTGATAATCACGTTGTGCCAGCGTGGTGCCGTACAGCACGAAGCGCATGCCATTATCTTTAAAGCTGATTTCTTTCAATGCGGGCGGTAAATCGTGGATGTTCACCACCTGATTTTTACCACTCAACAACGCTTTATCGCCAATCACCAGCGCCATACCGGTGATTTCAGGATGATAGGAAGCCAGCAGCTGATAAGGCGTCAGGCTGATATTCATGGTGGCGAGAATGCCGGTTTCAGCAGACCCGGGATTCTTCATCCACAGCGCCAGCGCAGGTTTGGTTGGCAGCAGCGGCGTCCCTTCCAGTAAGCGCAAATCGCGATCGCGTTCCAGCTCCGATTGCGGAGAGATATCATTCGCGGGGAGCAGAAAGGCGCCGGTGGCAGACGAACAGTAGGCATTGCTGTTACGTACTAGCAAAATCGCGCGGATATTGCCGGCGAAAGCAGCGCGTGAAGTGAGTTCGCGGCTGACGCTATTGCATTCAAGCTGGGTGTACTGTTGCAATGGATAAAGGGTATCCACCAGGGTCGACATCACCTGTTGTAGATCGTCGCGGCTATGGATCAGCAACTGTTCATGTTGTTGTACACGTTTTTGCCAGGTTAGCGTCAGCAGAACGATGACAAACAACAGAAAGAACACCCCGCCGATAATCGCACTACTCCAGGCGATACGGCGCGAATAGGTTGCATGACGTTTTAACGTCCCCGACAGTGGCATGGAGTGCATTCCCCTTTATGGCGCCATTATTATTATGTACATCGTGCACTACTGCTCGCTGGTGTCTGGCGTAAAACATTGCATCAGGGCGGGTTTTTCAGCCGACGAAGACGCAAGAATTTGCTGCCAGTAAGCAAACGAGAATATAACGAGGAAGCGCGAAAAGTCTCGTTATATTTCTGATTCTCAATTACTTTTTATCAATCGGATTTGCGTTAAGAAACATCAGGCGAAAAAAAACGCTGCCTGGGCAGCGTTTTCTGATTCTCTGGCTGAGAGGATCTTCAAAAGGATACGTTAGCTAGGGTTTTTAGCTAAAACCCTGCGGGCTTCACGGTAACGCGTTTTCCAGTAACTGTCGTTTAAACTGGAGATCATCACACCACTGCTGGTGGACGCGTGAACAAAGTTATCGTTACCCAGATAGATGCCAACGTGTCGTCCGGTAGAACCGGCACGGAACAGCACTAAATCGCCCGGGCGCAATTTGCCGCGAGAAATCTCTTTGCCAGTATCCTGCTGTTCTGACGTTGAACGAGGTAAATCTAAACCGAACTGCTCGCGAAAGGTGCGCTGAACAAAAGCAGAACAATCAATGCCACGTTTGGTGTCACCGCCTAAGCGATAGCGAACACCTTTCCAGTCACTGTACTGTTCCATGATGCGGGACTTAATGTCCACATTCTGCACCATCTGTTCAAATTCGTCCTGAGACGCTTGAAGTAAAAAACCATTCTGGTTGTTAACTTCATGATTCTCGTTATTCGCGTTCTGACCGTTATGCGTACTGCTACATGCCGATAAGAGTGTTGCTAATGCTACTGCGGGAAGGATCCGCCTGAGGTATCTCAGTATTGGTTGAGACTTGACCATTATACGTGTGTTCCTTTGATGTCCTTACGACACAATGTCGTCAGCCAGATGACAAAACGGGTTTGAGATTAATAAGAGCAAGCGCTTAAGACAATTCCTTAATTACTAAAATGTGTTAATGAACACATTTTTGTTGCATAAGGCACCGAATTTTATGCTGCACTCTAAGTAATCGCGTTTGAGGTTAACCGATTACAGACCGCGTGGCGAGTGCTTTTATATAAATTTTCATCGCTTTTATTGATGTGAAATCAATCCGTAACACAATGGTTACTTTATCAACGATTGGTAGCGATTTAATAGCCAATAAGGCGGGTTTTCAGGTGCTAATTCCGGCGCTAAGGCTGATTTTGAGAGGCTTCTGGCTGGACAACCCAGGAAAAAGGCGATTGTTACGCGTTTTGCATCATAATGTTTTCTTTTAATAGAAAAACGTTAGTCTGCTAATAATGTATTTCTGAATTCGATAAGCGCGGATGATCGACTTTTCTGCTTATTGTCATCCGCGCTTAACAATTATGTGCGTGGCTTATATTTCCCGGGCAGGGTGCGATTGAGCCAATTGACCAGTTTGTCACTGAGTGGGGTTAATAAGCACCAGCTCAATCCCACCAGAATCACCGACATCGATCCCACCGCAATATCCGTAAACCAGTGGGAACCCGCCATGACGCGCGGCAGGGCAAACACCACCACAATCACTAAACCCACCAGAAATGCGCGGAAGCCAAAATAACGCCACATAAAGCAGGCAAAAATAATCAGCATCATGCCGTGATCGCCTGGGAAGCTATTACTGGAGGCATCTTTCGCTGGAATTCCTGTCAGTTCACTCACGCGATGCACGTTGTCAAAGAACAGCGTTGGGCTGGCGTGTTGCACAGGAATCAAATGACCCAGTTGATTGAGCACCACGGCGGTGAGCAGCATGGTAATGCCAATGGCCAGCATGCGGCGGCGGCCCTGTGGCGTTTCACGACGCCAGAACCACAAGTACAGCAGACCCATCGCCAGCAGTGATACCGCGTCAAAACCACGGTAATTGGTGATCGCCACCAGTAAAGCGAAGCCGTGGTGATCCACCATCTTATCGTTAAAGCTAAAGAAGATGGCTTTATCGATACCAAACCAGAAACCATGGTCTGGCGGCAGATACCACGAGAAGAACAGCATGAGCCCCAATGCATTCAGCAACAGGATGGTGATTAAACGAGACGCGCGCATAAAAAATAGACTCAAAAAGAAAAATAACGGGGCAACCTAACGCAGCTAATTTAAACGAATCTTCAACAAGGTTGATTGCAAAACGTTCCAGTCCACAGATTGGTGGTGGATTAGCTCAATGCGGCTGTCCGGCGGCGTGGTGGTGCGCGTTTCCATAAAGAAGTCATCTCCCTGACGATTGATATTCACCAGACCGTCTGGCGTGCGGAGAACGCCCTTGACGCGATCCACCGGTGCAAGCCGCGCCCACTCTAGCGCCGGGATGGTATCGAACACCGTATCACCATCAAAAATCCAGCCACAGGAAGCATAGCCCTGGCCTTCATTTAGTGCACGGCGCCAACGCGCGGAACCCTCAAGTTTAAGCGCCGCCAGTCCTTTTGGCCGTGACGCATGGTGATGATGGGCTGCTTCAGGAACCGCACGATCCGCCAACGCGGGCTGGCATAGCAATGTGGGATCGACTTTTCCCCACGCCGACTCGACCAGTTGGCGATCGCCCAGATTGTGCTGCTGCCATTGCTGCAAGCGCTGACGATCTTCCTCGCTCCAGCGATCGCTTTTATTAGCGACGATAATATCGGCGGCGGTCAGCTGATCGCGGAAGTTTTCATTCTCGACGACGCGCGCATCGGCTAACTGGCGCGGATCAAGCAGCGTGATGGTGGCATCAACCTGAATCCAGGGTTGATACACGGCGGCACGTAGCATATCCAGCAGTTGTTTAGGATGGCCAAGGCCGGTGGGTTCGATAATCAGACGATCGGGCTTATTTTGCTTAAGCAGCATATTGAGCCCGACCTGCAGAGGCAGGCCGTTCACGCAGCACATGCAACCGCCAGGAATTTCCTTTAGCGTGGCACCGCGATCGGCGAGCAGTGCGCCGTCGATGCCCACTTCGCCAAACTCGTTAACCAGAATCGCCCAATTCTCATTGGCCGGTTTGTGGGCTAACAGATGCAGCAGGGTGGTGGTTTTACCGCTGCCGAGAAATCCGGTGATTACATTAACGCGCGTCATTATAGGCTCCATTTACAGGCGCGCGGACAACATACCCGGCGCGCACGACGTTGTTATACTATAACAACCTTCGGCGGCCGGATAAAATCGTGCGGTTAGTCCGCGCGACTCATATAGCGGCGTTCAGCCACGTGAATGCGGATGCGGTCGCCATTACTCAGATATTCCGGCACCTGAATCGACAGGCCAGTGCTCATGCCAGCAGGTTTGGTGCGTGCGCTGGCAGACGCGCCTTTAATGCCTGGTGAAGTATCGACAATTTCCATATCCACCGTCTGTGGCAGTTCCAGCGCCAGCACCTGGCCATCCATGGTTAACACCTGAATGCCAGGCATACCGCCTTCCGGGATGAACAGCAGCTCTTCTTCAATTTGATCTTTCTTGAAGCTGTACGGCGTGTAATCTTCATCATCCATAAACACGTATTCGTCACCATCTATATAAGAGAAGGTCACGGCGCGACGGCTGAGCTGAATGGCATCGATAATATCATCACCCTTAAAGCGCTCTTCCACTTTCAGGCCGGTGCGTACATCGGTAAAACGCATCTTATAAAGGGTGGCAGCACCGCGTGCGCTCGGGCTCTGGACATCAATGTCTTTCACCAGCAACAGTTTGCCGTTCCAGGTGACAGCCATTCCTTTTTTGATTTCATTTGCCTTTGGCATGATGTGTGACTCGCTGTGAGAAGGTTAATGCGCGCCACGTTACTCGCGCGGTGAAAAACAGGCAAGTGAGGCGGTGTAAAATTGTTGAGCGCGCATGGCATTCCCGGCATCAGCCTGCTATTGTCGCGGCGAAATCCCTCAGGAGCGCATTGATGTTTTGTCGTGACCAGTGCGGTGCCTGTTGCACAGCCCCCTCAATCTCTTCCCCGATCCCCGGCATGCCCCATGGCAAACCGGCCAATACCCGCTGCGTTCAGCTTGATGACAATCAGCGCTGCAAAATTTTTGGTTCTCCGCTGCGTCCCGCAGTCTGTGCGGGTTTACAGCCCAGTGCAGAGATGTGCGGCAGCAGTCGCGAAGCTGCGATGACCTTCCTGTTACAACTCGAAGCGGATACCGCGCCTTAATTTGCTGACGCGGTGCTGAAGAATTTGCCTTATGTGACCCATGCGTTACAGCAAAAACGTCAGCCGCACAGGCCTGAAAAATCTTAAATCCAATATGAAGTGTGCGGAACATCAAAAATCTGCTACGCCGATCGCGCATTTTCTTGCCTGCTTTCTCAAGCTGTACCATATTCCCTGAAACGTTTCAGCGTTGTCATCGCGGCTCACCCCGATATGTGCAGCGTAATTTTTCGCCATTAAGCTGAAACGATTCAATTTCAGCAAGCGAGGAGAAATATGTTCCAGCTCGACGTTCAGGCCATCCATACCGGTGCCAGTGCACAGAATAAAGAAGAGGCTATCCGTCAGGTTGCCGCTGCGTTAACCGCAGCCGGTAATGTGTCGGAGGGCTACATCAACGGCATGCTGGCGCGCGAACAGCAGACCACCACCTTCCTGGGAAATGGTATTGCCATTCCGCATGGCACCACTGATACGCGCGATCTGGTGCTGAAAACCGGCGTTCAGGTGTATCAGTTCCCGCAAGGCGTGGAGTGGGGCGACGGGCAAACGGCTTATGTCGCCATCGGTATTGCGGCGAAATCAGATGAACATCTTGCGCTGCTGCGCCAGCTGACGCACGTATTGAGCGATGACAGCATCGCTGAGCAGCTGAAAACGGCATCGGCCGAAGACCTTCGCGCCATTCTGATGGGTGAAAAGCAGGCGGCTGAATTCAAATTCGATACCTCGCTGATTGCGGTTGACGTTGCAGCCAGCGATCTCATCACCCTGCAGGCGCTCAACGCGGGACGTTTACAGGCAGCGGGTGCCGTTGAAGCGGCGTTTGTGGCGGATGCGGTATCGCGCACCCCACTGAGCCTTGGTCAGGGTATCTGGCTGAGTGACAGCGCCAACGGCAACCTGAATAGCGCCATCGCCGTTAGCCGCACCGCCACGCCATTTGTGCATCAGGGCGAAAATGTGGCGCTGCTGTTGACCGTGGCAGCCACGGACGACCGTCCGCTGGAAGTGCTGGGTTATCTGAGCAATCTGCTGCTGAGCAACAAAGCTGAACGTCTGCTGAAAGCCGATGCTGCCGGCATCCTGGCGCTACTGACCAGTGAAGTGGATGAAAGCGCCGAGCAGTTAGTGGCTGAATTCACCATCCGCAACGAGCACGGACTGCACGCACGTCCGGGCACCGCGCTGGTCACCGTGATCAAACAGTTCAACAGTGACATCACCGTCACCAACCTCGATGGCAGCGGCAAACCGGCCAACGGACGCAGCCTGATGAAAGTGGTGGCGCTGGGCGTGAAGAAAGGCCATCGCCTGCGCTTTACCGCCAGCGGTGAAGATGCACAGCAGGCACTGAATGCCATCGAAGAAGCCATCAACTCTGGCCTGGGCGAGGGGGTAGCATGAGCCGCCGCGTTGCCACAATCACACTGAATCCAGCCTATGATCTGGTGGGTTACACGCCAGAAATCGAACGTGGCGAAGTCAATCTGGTGAAAACCACCGGTCTGCACGCGGCGGGTAAAGGCATCAACGTTGCCAAAGTGCTAAAAGATCTCGGCATTGACGTCACCGTAGGCGGTTTCCTGGGTAAAGAGAATCAGGACGGTTTCCAGCAGCTGTTCAGCGAACTGGGCATCGCCAACCGTTTCCAGGTGGTGCAGGGCCGTACCCGCATCAACGTTAAGCTGACGGAAAAAGACGGTGAAGTCACCGATCTGAATTTCTCTGGTTTTAATGTCACCGCGCAGGATTGGGATCGCTTCACTGCCGATTCCCTGACCTGGCTGGGACAGTTCGACATGGTGTGCGTCAGCGGCAGCCTGCCAGCGGGCGTGGCACCAGAAGCGTTCACCAAATGGATGAGCGATCTGCGCACCCTGTGCCCGTGCATCATCTTCGACAGCAGCCGTGAAGCGCTGGTGGCCGGACTGAAAGCCGCGCCGTGGCTGGTGAAGCCTAACCGTCGTGAACTGGAAATCTGGGCCGATCGCAAGCTGCCTACGCTGCAGGATGTGATTGGTGCCGCGCATGAACTGCGTGAGCAGGGCATTGCCCATGTGGTGATTTCCCTTGGTGCGGAAGGTGCACTGTGGGTCAACGCCTCTGGCGAATGGCTCGCCAAACCACCAGCCTGTGAAGTGGTCAGCACCGTAGGCGCAGGAGATTCAATGGTCGGTGGCCTGATTTACGGGCTGCTGATGCGTGAATCCAGCGAGCATACCTTGCGTCTGGCTACCGCAGTGGCTGCCATGGCGGTGAGCCAGAGCAACGTTGGTGTAACCGATCGTACCCAGTTGGCCGCGATGATGGCGCGCGTCGACTTACAACCCGTTAACTAACAGCAGGAGAGCGATAATGAAAACGCTGCTGATAAAAGATTCTTCACTGGGACTGGCATCAGGACATCTGGCTTTAGAACGTCTGCGCGCAACCGCTGCACAGGCTGGCCTGACGCTAACCGACAACGCGGCCGATGCTGAACTGGTATTGGTTGCTGGCCATGATGTGCCGAACGATGCGCAGCTGGCAGGAAAATCCGTGGCGCTGGTGGATGTGCAGCAGGCGCTGCGCGATCCGCTGGCTGCTATTAACCAGGCTAAAGCCAGTGCCAAAGTCTGGCATGCTGCTGCGGCGGTTGCTGCTCCGGCTGCCGCTCAGAGCACCGGTCAGAAACGCATTGTCGCGGTAACCGCATGCCCAACCGGCGTAGCGCACACCTTTATGGCGGCAGAAGCTATTCAGGCTGAAGCGACCAAACGCGGCTGGTGGGTGAAAGTAGAAACCCGCGGTTCTGTGGGTGCCGGCAATGCCATCACCCCAGAAGAAGTGGCGGCGGCCGATCTGGTGATCGTGGCGGCGGATATTGATGTGGACCTGGCGAAGTTCGCCGGGAAGCCGATGTACCGCACCTCAACCAGCCTGGCGCTGAAGAAAACCGCGCAGGAACTGGATAAAGCGCAGGTTGAAGCCAAAACTTATCAACCCAGCGGCAACGCGTCTGCCAGCACGCAAAGCGACAGCAAAGAGAAAGCCGGTGCTTATCGTCACCTGCTGACCGGCGTGTCTTACATGCTGCCGATGGTGGTGGCGGGTGGTTTGAGCATCGCGCTCTCCTTCGCCTTTGGTATCACCGCATTCAAAGAGCAGGGCACTTTAGCGGCTGCGTTGATGCAGATTGGTGGCGGCAGTGCCTTTGCGCTGATGGTACCAGTGCTGGCAGGCTTTATTGCCTTCTCGATTGCCGACCGTCCGGGTCTGACCCCAGGTCTGATTGGCGGTATGATTGCCTCCAGCATTAACGCCGGTTTCCTTGGCGGGATCATCGCCGGTTTCATTGCCGGTTACGCAGCGAAGATGCTGAGCAGCAAAGTCAAACTGCCGCAAAGTATGGAAGCGTTAAAACCGATTCTGATCATTCCGCTGGTGGCGAGTTTGATTACCGGTCTGCTGATGATTTACGTGGTGGGTAAACCTGTTGCAGGCATCATGAGCGGCCTGACTCACTGGCTGGCGAACATGGGCACCGCCAATGCAGTCCTGCTGGGCGCGATTCTCGGTGGCATGATGTGTACCGATATGGGGGGGCCGGTGAACAAAGTGGCGTACGCCTTTGGTGTCGGTCTGCTGAGTTCGCAAACCTATGCGCCGATGGCCGCGATCATGGCCGCCGGTATGGTGCCACCGTTAGCGATGGGTCTGGCGACAATTGTGGCACGTCGCAAGTTCAACAAAGGTCAGCAGGAAGGTGGCAAAGCGGCACTGGTGCTCGGCTTGTGCTTCATCTCTGAAGGTGCGATTCCGTTTGCGGCGCGTGACCCAATGCGTGTACTGCCTTGCTGCATCATCGGTGGTGCGGTGACGGGTGCAATCTCGATGGCGATTGGCGCGAAACTGATGGCACCGCACGGTGGTCTGTTCGTCCTGCTGATTCCAGGCGCAATCACGCCGGTGCTGGGTTACCTGATGGCGATTGTGATTGGTACCGCAGTGGCTGGCCTCGGCTACGCGATTCTGAAACGTCCGGAAGAAGAGCTGGCGAAAGCGGCGTAATCTTCACGGGATATGAAAAAGGGAGCTTCGGCTCCCTTTTTGCTGTCTGCGTTACGCCTGTTGTTCCGACTTCAACCACGCGATCTCATCTTTCCAGATATCCGGATTGATGGTTTCCAGAATCATCGGGATGCCATCAAAGCGCTTATCCTTCATCAGCCAGCTAAACACCGTCTTGCCAATGTTGCCTTCACCTAAGCTGTGGTGACGATCCACGCGGCTGCCAAGCGTGCTTTTGGCATCATTCAGGTGCATGCCGCGCAGATACTGGAAACCGACAATACGTTCAAATTCCGCAAAGGTCTCCACGCAAGCTTCTTCAGTGCGCAGATCGTAACCGCCAGCAAACGCGTGGCAGGTATCGATGCACACGCCGACGCGCGACTTATCTTCGACGTGGTCGATGATGGTGGCGAGGTGCTCAAAACGGAAGCCGAGATTGCTGCCCTGACCGGCTGTGTTTTCGATGACCGCCACCACGTTGTGCGTTTTATCCAGCGCGATATTGATCGATTCGGCGATGCGCTTCAGGCAGGCCTCTTCTTCAATCTGCTTCAGGTGGCTGCCAGGATGGAAGTTCAGCAGTGTCAGCCCCAATTGCTCGGCGCGCTGCATCTCATCAAGAAACGCCTCGCGGGATTTCTCCAGCGCATCCATCACCGGATGGCCGAGGTTAATCAGGTAGCTGTCATGCGGCAAAATCTGCGCGGAAGTGAAGTTGTATCTCTCGCAGGCGGTTTTGAAGGCATCGATCACCTCACCTGAAAGCGGGGCGGCTTTCCACTGGCGCTGATTTTTGGTGAACAGCGCAAAGGCTGTGGCTTCGAGTTCATGGGCACGGATAACTGCCTGGTCTACGCCGCCTGATGCACTGACGTGTGCGCCGATATATTTCATGCCGCTCTCCTGATTGGGCGATTGCTGCTGCAAAGCGCACATCATAGCGGATGCGTTACGCCCATGAAATGTCGCATTGCCTGCAGGGAGAAAAACGGCACGGGTAGACACTTATCTAACACGGAGAGACACCTACTAAATTTGGCAGGTGCACATTTTTTCTGGTTAACTATAGTTTAACAAATTAGAAACTTTTAACTATAACCATGAAAACAGCCTATAGAAGTACATTGGATACCGCTTTGCAGCATGAAAAATTCAACGTAATCCATAAATTAACTTTAGGTAAAACCAACGCAGTCACCCTTTTTTATAATGGAAACGGCGCAGTCGGTTTCACGCTTGCCGTGCCCGATACCGATAATTCGCTGGTCCACTTCTATCGTTATGGGGTGAATCACGGCGATCCGAAAAAATTGTACCGCTCTGAATGCCTTTACTCTCGCCGGGAAAACTTCGGCTACCAGGATTGGCTGATCCGCACCATCACCGATGAGTTCACGGCCTGTGACACAGAACTGGAAGAACTGATTGGTATGAAAGCCTGACACTCACTCCGCCGCCATTCACATGGCGGTAGCTTACCTGCGCCTATGCCTGACTGGTTTAAAAGTTAAATTGGTAATATATTGTCCATTGACCAGTATAACTAATAAGGAAGAGTCGGGATGTTTATGCGCTTGCGACGCTGGGCACGATTAATTAAACGTGATGTGCTTACGCTGTGGTTTGCCTGCCGCGATCCGCGTACCCCCTGGTGGTTTAAGTTGCTGGCATTTAGCATTGTCGCCTATGCACTCAGCCCCATCGATCTCATTCCTGATTTCATTCCCATCATCGGCTTACTCGACGACGCCATCATCGTCCCGCTGGGTGTGATCATCCTGCTGCGTTTGCTCCCGCGCGAAATTCGGATCAGCAGCGCAGAGCGGGCTGATGTACAGCGGGCACGCGGCAAGAAGATCGTCAGCTGGGCAGGATTCTTCCTGACGGTGATCGTCTGGTTAGCGGTAGTGGCTTATCTTGTGCAACGTTACGCAATGTGAGGAGGGCGCATGCATATCACGCTGCGTCAGATTGAAGTCTTTACCGAAGTGCTGAAAAGCGGTTCAACCACTCAGGCCTCGCAGGTGCTGGCACTGTCGCAGTCAGCGGTCAGTGCTGCGCTGGCCGATCTGGAAAATCAACTCGGGGTGAAACTGTTTGACCGAGTGGGCAAACGACTGGCGCTGAATGAGCATGGCCGTCTGCTGTATCCGCGTGCGGTAGGATTGCTGGAACAGGCTGGAGAGATTGAACAGCTGTTTAAAGAAGATAATGGTGCCATTCGCCTGTTCGCCAGCAGCACCATCGGCAACTATTTACTGCCAGGGATGATCGCTGCCTATCGCCGTGACTTCCCGATGCTGCCGCTTGAGCTTAGCGTCGGTAACAGCCAGGATGCGATTAACGCGGTGGCGGATTTCCGCGTGGATATCGGTCTGATTGAAGGACCGTGCCATGAGCCGGATATCGTTAGTGAAGCATGGCTGGAAGATGAGTTGGTGGTGTTTGCTGCACCGGATGCCGACATCCTGCAGCAGCCGATCACGCTGGAATCGCTGGCGGCCGCGCCCTGGATCCTGCGTGAGCGCGGTTCAGGCACGCGTGAAATTGTCGATTACCTGCTGCTCTCACACCTGCCGCAGTTTCAACTCGGCATGGAGTTAGGCAATTCCGAGGCGATCAAACATGCAGTGCGACACGGCATGGGCATCAGCTGTTTATCACGCCGGGTGATCAGCGATCTGCTGGAGGCAGGCACGCTGGTGGAAGTGGCCGTACCCTTGCCACGCCTGACGCGCACGCTGTATCGCATCCATCATCGGCAGAAGCATTTGTCGAAAGCGTTAAACCGATTTCTCTCCTACTGCCGCGAGTAATCGCGGCTGTTATGACGTGAACGGCTAATAATTTCGCGCCGATTATGAAGGTAACTAATAACCCGCCGTGAATGCTATACAGCCAGGGGTTAGCTGCTACAATCGCGCCTTATTTTTATCCAGCATAGCGTTTACACATGCATAATGACTCAAAAACAACACAACAACCTGGGCTGCGCCGTGAATTAAAAGCGCGCCATCTCACCATGATCGCCATCGGCGGTTCCATCGGCACCGGCCTGTTTGTCGCCTCAGGTGCCACCATTTCTCAGGCAGGTCCCGGCGGTGCATTACTCTCTTATGCGCTGATTGGCCTGATGGTTTATTTCCTGATGACCAGCCTGGGCGAACTGGCGGCATTTATGCCGGTCTCGGGCTCCTTCGCCACTTATGGCGCCAAATACGTTGAAGAAGGTTTCGGCTTCGCGCTGGGCTGGAACTACTGGTACAACTGGGCAGTCACCATCGCCGTCGATTTAGTGGCCTCACAGCTGGTGATGAACTACTGGTTCCCGGATACACCAGGCTGGATCTGGAGCGCGCTGTTCCTCGGCCTGATGTTCTTACTGAACTACATTTCGGTCAAAGGATTCGGTGAAGCGGAATACTGGTTCTCGCTGATCAAAGTGGTCACGGTAGTCGTCTTTATTATTGTTGGCGTGCTGATGATCGTCGGCATCATGGGCGGCGCTGAAAATGCTGGCTGGCACAACTGGACCGTGGGCGATGCACCTTTTGCCGGTGGCTTCTCCGCGATGATCGGTGTGGCGATGATTGTCGGCTTCTCCTTCCAGGGCACTGAGTTGATCGGCATCGCCGCCGGTGAGTCGCAGGATCCGGCGAAAAATATTCCACGCGCCGTGCGTCAGGTGTTCTGGCGTATTCTGCTGTTCTATATCTTCGCGATTCTGATTATCAGCCTGATTCTGCCGTACACCGATCCGAAGCTGCTGCACAACGATGTCACCGATATCGCTATCAGCCCGTTCACGCTGGTGTTCCAGAATGCCGGTTTGCTGTCGGCGGCCGCGGTGATGAATGCGGTGATCCTGACCGCCGTGTTGTCAGCGGGTAACTCAGGCATGTATGCCTCGACGCGCATGCTGTTCAATCTGGCGCGTGAAGGCAAAGCTCCGCGTATTTTTGGCAAATTGTCGAAAGGCGGCGTACCGCGTAATGCACTGATTGCCACCACCGTGGTGGCGGGGCTCTGCTTCCTCAGCTCGAAGTTCGGCAACCAGGAAGTGTATCTGTGGCTGCTGAATACCTCAGGCATGACAGGCTTTATCGCCTGGCTGGGCATTGCGATTAGCCATTATCGCTTCCGTCGCGGCTACGTGGCGCAGGGGCTTGATTTAGCGGCTCTGCCATACCGCTCTGGCTTCTTCCCGCTGGGTCCGATTTTTGCCTTCGTGCTGTGTCTGATTATCACTTTAGGGCAGAACTACCAGGCCTTCCTGGCGGATCGTATCGACTGGTATGGCGTGGCGGCAACGTACATTGGCATTCCACTGTTCCTGCTGATCTGGCTGGGTTATAAGCTGACACGCGGCTCGCGCTTCGTGAAGTACAGCGAGATGGAATTCCCGACCTTTAAAGAGTAATACCCCGTCCGGGTCGCCATTCATGGCGACCCTACAAATCCGTAGGGTGCGCATTGATGCGCACCTGGCGGATAACTGCACATTTTCGATGACGCATTGATGCGCACTAGGCCGATAACCGCTTCATTTCTATCACGTATTCATGCGCACCAAGTCCGCAACCGCATAAGTTAAATGACGCGTCTACACGCACATGCTTTTTGGGCTTTGTCATACAGATATAATTGATAATTATTATCACCTGCACTATTGTGGCTGCCGTTATGATTTCGATAAGAAACAGGTAGAACAATGCAGACCACGGATTCCGCGCTGCTGGCGGATAATAACCGCGAAGCCGATACCATGACGCGTTATCGTCAGGTATTACGTCAGCGCCTGATGCTGATTGGCGTACTGGTGCTGGCCATTCTGGCGTCAGTGATTCTTGATTTCACCCTCGGCCCGGCCGGGCTCTCCCTTGACACTCTGTGGCAAACGCTTACCCATCCCGATGCGGTAGATGCGGGCACGCGCGTGATCGTCTGGGATATCCGCTTACCTTATGCGTTGATGGCCGTGGTTGTTGGTTTCTCGCTGGGTCTCGCCGGTGCTGAGATGCAAACTATCCTCAATAACCCACTGGCAAGTCCGTTTACACTCGGCGTCTCTTCAGCAGCCGCTTTCGGCGCGGCGCTGGCGATTATTCTTGGCATCGGTATTCCCGGCGTGCCAGACCAGTGGTTTATCTCAGCGAACGCCTTTGTGTTTGCGCTGTTTGCGGCACTGATGCTGGATGGCGTGACGCGCTGGACCAAAGTGTCCACTTCTGGCGTGGTGCTGTTCGGTATTGCGCTGGTGTTCACCTTTAACGCGCTAGTCTCGATGATGCAGTTCATCGCCAGCGAAGATACGTTGCAGGGCCTGGTGTTCTGGACCATGGGCAGCCTGGCGCGAGCCTCCTGGGAGAAACTCGGTGTGTTGACCGCCGCGTTTGCCATTCTGGTGCCATTCTCAATGCTCAGCAGCTGGAAACTGACCGCGTTGCGCCTCGGCGAAGATCGTGCGGTGAGCTTCGGTATCGACGTGCGCCGTCTGCGCCTCGCCACACTGCTGCGTATCAGTATTCTCTCCGCGCTGGCAGTAGCCTTTGTTGGCCCGATTGGCTTTATTGGCCTGGTGGCGCCACATATCGCCCGTATGATGTTTGGTGAAGATCACCGCTACTATCTGCCAGCCAGTGCGTTGGTCGGTGCGCTGGTGCTGTCGCTGGCGTCCGTCGCCTCGAAAAACCTGATTCCAGGTGTGATCATACCGGTGGGCATTGTGACCTCGCTGGTCGGCGTGCCGTTCTTCCTGAGTATTATTCTGCGTCATAGGGGGACGGTGTAATGGAACAGGGATTAGGTCTCAGCCATTTCTACGCCGGTTATCCGAAGCGTAAAGTCATTGAAGATCTCAACGTGCCATTGCTGCCGCGTGGCAAGATCACCGTGCTGCTTGGCCCCAACGGCTGCGGTAAATCTACCTTGCTGCGTGCGCTGGCAGGCCTGAGCAAAGGGCAGGGCGAACTGTGGCTGAACGGCGAAGAGCTGATGTCACAGCCGTTTGCCCGCCGTGCTCAGCGCGTGGTGTATCTGCCGCAAAGTTTGCCGGCAGGCGTGCACCTGCATGTGCTGGAGTCGATCATCGTGGCGCAACGTGCGTCAGGTGGTTTGCACAGCGCATCCAGTGAAGCCGAGATCATGAACTTGCTGGAGCAGTTGGGTATCGCCCATCTGGCGATGCGCTATCTCGATCAGCTGTCGGGGGGCCAGAAACAGCTGGTGGGTCTGGCGCAATCGCTGATTCGCCGTCCGGAACTGCTGTTGCTGGATGAGCCGCTAAGTGCGCTCGATCTGAACTACCAGTTCCACGTAATGGATCTGGTGCGCCGCGAAACCCGCCTGCGCAATATTGTGACCGTGGTGGTGGTGCATGATATCAACATCGCGCTGCGTCATGCCGATCATGCGTTGATGTTGAAAGAGGGTACCTTACTGGCGGACGGCGAGCCGTCACAAGTGATTACGCCGGAAACGCTGGCGCAGGTGTATGGCGTGCGGGGTCGTATTGAGCACTGCTCACAGGGCATGCCGCAGGTAATGATCGATGGTTTAGTGGCGGAATCGCTGGTCTAAACGTCGGAAAAGACGCTGAGGTTCGACGCTAACACCGAGCCGAAGAGCCGCGGCAGGGGGCGAATTTTTAGCCGCCTGCCAGAACCATAAAGGGCGCACCTGGTGCGCCCTTTATGTCATCTACATCAACTATCCCGCTCTACACCAACAAATGCTTCGCGTGGAACCGCAGATGATCCTCGACAAAGCTGGCGATAAAGAAGTAGCTATGATCGTAACCCGGCTGGACGCGCAGCTCCAGCGGGAAACCTTGCTCACGCGCTACCGCTTCCAGACGATCCGGACGCAGCTGATCGGCGAGGAACTGATCGCTATCCCCCTGATCGATCAGAATCGGTAAGCGCTGTTCCACTTCACGCATCAGCAGGCAACTGTCCCACTCGCGCCAGGTCTGGCGATCTTCACCCAGATAGGCGGTGAAGGCTTTCTGTCCCCACGGCACTTCGGTTGGATTGACGATGGGAGCGAACGCGGATGCCGAAGCAAAACGTCCACCCTGACGCAACGCCAATATCAGCGCGCCATGGCCACCCATCGAATGACCCATTACCGACTGACGATCGCTCACTTTGAAGTTGTCCGCCAGCAGGGCCGGCAACTCCTCGCTGAGGTAATCGAACATGCGATAGTGTGCCGCCCAGGGCTGCTGCGTGGCGTTGAGGTAAAAACCTGCTCCCTGACCGAGATCGTAGCCGCTGTCGTTGGCCACTTCGTCACCGCGCGGGCTGGTGTCCGGCATAATCAGCACCAGACCCAGCTCAGCGGCAACACGCTGCGCACCGGCTTTGGTTGTGAAGTTTTCGTCGGTACAGGTCAGTCCGGCGAGAAACCACACCACCGGCGGCGGCGTGTCATCCTGCGGTGGCGGCAGGAAAATGCTGAAGGTCATCGGGCAGTTCAGCACCGCCGACTGATGACGCCAGCGCTGCTGCCAGCCGCCGAAGATACGATGTTCTTCCAGCAGTTCCAGAGTGGATGCCATAACTCCTCCTTTTTACTTGTTAAAATGCACAACCGAACGAATGGATTTCCCTTCGTGCATCAGATCAAAGGCCTCGTTAATCTCTTCCAGCGGCATGGTGTGCGTGATGAAATCATTCAGCGCGAACTTACCGTCCAGATAATCCTGCACGATGCCCGGCAGCTGGGTACGGCCTTTCACGCCACCAAATGCGGAACCGCGCCATACACGACCGGTCACTAACTGGAACGGTCGCGTGGAGATCTCTTCACCGGCACCGGCAACGCCGATAATCACTGACTCGCCCCAACCTTTGTGACAGCACTCAAGTGCGGAGCGCATCACGTTAACGTTACCGATACACTCGAAGGAGTAATCGACGCCGCCGTCGGTCAGCTCCACGATCACGTCCTGAATCGGCTTATCGTAATCTTTAGGGTTGATCAGATCGGTGGCACCCAGTTTGCGCGCCAGGTCGAATTTGCTGGTGTTCAGGTCAATACCGATGATGCGACCGGCTTTCGCCATTTTTGCGCCGATAATCGCTGACAAACCAATGCCGCCCAGACCGAAGATGGCCACGGTATCGCCTTCTTTGACTTTGGCGGTGTTCATCACTGCGCCCATACCGGTGGTCACGCCGCAGCCCAGCAGGCACACTTCTTCCAGTGGCGCTTCTTTGCTGATCACCGCCAGTGAAATTTCCGGCACCACGGTGTACTCAGAGAAAGTTGAAGTACCCATATAATGGAAGATCGGCTTGCCGTCTTTGAAGAAGCGGGTAGTGCCGTCTGGCATCAGGCCTTTACCCTGAGTGGAGCGGATCGCCTGACACAGGTTAGTTTTGCCCGACAGACAGAACTTACATTTGCCGCACTCTGGCGTATATAGGGGGATCACGTGATCGCCGACCGCCACGCTGGTCACGCCTTCGCCTACTGCTTCCACCACGCCGCCGCCTTCGTGACCGAGGATTGCAGGGAACACGCCTTCCGGATCTTTACCGGACAGGGTGTAGGCATCGGTGTGGCATACGCCGGTGGCGACGATGCGTACTAACACTTCACCTTTCTGCGGTGGCATCAGATCCACTTCTTCGATTTTCAGCGGTTCGCCCGCTGCCCAGGCAACGGCAGCGCGGGTTTTAATCATGTTCATGCAATCCCTCTTCTTCAGATGTCGTGATTTACTTAAAATTAAAAACTCACTCAGCGGTTTGCAGCGGATGCAGCAACTCATCGTTGAGTGGGCGGTCGTCAAACATTTCAATAATCAAATATTTCAGCGCTTCCACGTTGGGCGTGAAGGCGTCACGGCGCCACATCAGCCAGGTGGCGGTATCGCGGTAAGCGGGCGGCAGTGCATGTTCCTGCACGCGCGCGCGGCCGGGCATCTGCGTCAGTACCGACGCCGGAATCATCGCCACGCCCGCGCCGCCCGCCACGCACGCCACCATCGCGTGATAAGACTGAATCTCCATCACGCTTTTCGGTGAGGTCTGGCTTTCGCGATACCAGGACTCCAGTTTGCTGCGATACGAGCAGCTATTACCAAAGGCAAACAGAGTGTCATGCTGCGTGTCGCGGGCGCTGGTAATCGGGTCGTGATCGAGGCTGGTGATCAGCACCATCTCCTCGCGAAACGCGATGCAGCCGTTGAGATCGTCATGGGTGGCTGGGCCATCCACCAGCGCGGCGGCCAGTGTACCGGCGCGCACTTTATCGATGATATCGCCCGAGGTGCCGGTCACCAGCGATAGCGCCACGGTTGGAAATCGTTGATGATAGGCCGCCAGCAAACCCGGTAAACGGGTGGCCGCGGTGCTCTCCATCGAGCCGAAGGCAAAATTCCCGCCCGGTTCACCGGCGCGCGCCATGTTCAGTGCCTCATCGCTCAGGCTGAGAATACGCTGGGCATAATTGAGGAAATTGTGGCCCATTGGCGATAATCGAATACGCTGCTTCTCACGGATGAACAGATCCACACCTATCTCTTCTTCCAACTGGCGCAGACGAGTGGTGAGATTGGAGGGCACGCGATGCAGCAACTCTGCGGCGCGCGCCAGCGAACCGGTTTCGGCCACAGAACAGAACATGCGGAGTTGTACTAAGTCCATATTCTCTTTCCGTAAACAACTTGGTTAATATTATTCACTTTTCGTGAGTGTAATCGTCATGCATGCTAATGACAAGTGCTAAAAGAATCTGAACGGGAGTGGAAATGGCTTTTCGTGTCGCGCTGAGCGCGTTTTTAAGTTTAGTGGTTGCAATGGGGATTGGGCGATTTGCTTTCACCCCGCAGGTGCCACTGATGATTCAGGACCATCAGTTAACCCTCACCAGCGCCAGTCTGGTGGCGGCGCTCAACTATCTCGGCTATCTGTGCGGCTCGTTTGATGCGATGCGCGCGCACAAGCGTGTTGAATGGCGGCTGCAGGCTGGTGTATGGGGCGCGGTGATCCTGACGCTGCTGTCTGCCTGCGTCAGCGGGCCGTGGCTGCATGGTCTGATCCGCTTCGTGATCGGCGGCGCCAGCGGTTGGGCGATGGTGCTGATCGCCGCGTGGAGCAATGAGCAGCTGCTGCATCATGGGCGTCCGGGCTTGTCAGCGGCGGTGTTTGCCGGACCCGGCACCGGTATTTTCATCAGCGGCATGCTGGCGGTGGCGCTGCATGCCAGCGGTGCCAGCGCGGCACTGGGCTGGGCGGCTTATGGTTTGCTGGCACTGATCCTTATCGCAACCATTGCACGTTTTTTACCGCGCACGGGACAGTTACATCGTCCCGATCAGGCCCCCGCGCCTTTGGTACTGAACGGTGACCTGAAACGCTTAGTGCTGAGCTACAGTCTCGCCGGTTTTGGCTACATTCTGCCTGCGACCTTTTTATCGCAGATGACCGCCGCGCGTTTCCCCGACAGCGCGCTGGCACAGTTTGTCTGGCCGGTGTTTGGCGGCGCGGCGGTGATCGGCATCGTGCTCGGCATTCTGACGCGGCGCTGGGGCAGCAGCCACGTGCGGCTGGCGATCGTGCTCTGGGCGCAGGCGCTTGGTGTCATCTCCGCCATTGTCCTGCCGGGGCTGGATGGATTGTTGATGAGCGCGCTGTTAGTCGGCGGCGGATTCTTGTGCGTGGTGCAGCTGGCACTGCAATATGGCCGTGAACTGGCACCGCATCATGCGCGTTATCTGGCCGGATTGTTGACCACCGGTTATGCGGTCGGACAGTTGGGCGGACCGCTGCTTTCCTGGATTTCCAGTGTGCTGTGGCACCGTCTCGATCCCGCCTTGTGGGTGGCGGGTGGCGCGCTGATTCTGGCGGGCTTACTGGTGCTGCGCCGTTCGACACCATGAAAAGCTTTCATCTCCGATTAGATTGATTGCTGGATTACGCGCGCGTTGTGTTTCACAATACGCGCTCAGAATTTCCCCCGCAGGCGACGATCTGCGGGCGCATCACCTGCCGGAGAAAGAGTACGATGAGCACCTTAAGTCAGGAAGCCGCCCTGGTTCACGAAGCGCTGCTGGCGCGTGGCCTGGAAACGCCGTTACGCGCCCCGGTGCGCGAAATGGATGACGAAACCCGCAAGCATGAAATCGCCGGTCATATGACCCAAATCATGCAGCTGCTGAATCTGGATCTGGAAGATGACAGCCTGATGGAGACGCCACATCGCATCGCGAAGATGTATGTGGACGAGATCTTCTCAGGCCTTGATTACGCCAACTTCCCGAAAATCACCGTCATCGAAAACAAGATGAAGGTGGATGAGATGGTCACCGTGCGCGATATCACCCTGACCAGCACCTGTGAGCACCACTTCGTGATTATCGACGGTAAAGCGACCGTGGCGTATATCCCGAAAGAGAAAGTGATTGGTCTGTCGAAGATCAACCGCATCGTGCAGTTCTTTGCTCAGCGTCCACAGGTACAAGAGCGTCTGACCCAGCAAGTGCTGGTGGCGCTGCAAACCTTGCTTGGCACCAACAACGTGGCGGTGTCGATTGATGCGGTGCATTACTGCGTGAAAGCGCGTGGCGTGAAAGATGCCACCAGCGCCACCACCACCACATCACTGGGTGGCCTGTTCAAGTCCAGCCAGAATACGCGCCAGGAGTTCTTACGCGCGGTGCGCCACAGCTAGTTCTTTGGGCGGCATATTGCCGCCCGTTTTCTCTCTCCGTCAGGTCACTCGATGCAACGCTATCTTGCGCTGGATTTCATTCGTGGTTGCGCCATTCTCGGCATTCTATTGCTCAACATCGTAGGGTTTGGCTTGCCCTCTGCCGCCTATCTCAACCCGGCGTGGCAGGGCACTATCTCGCTTTCTGATGCCTGGACCTGGGCGATGATGGATGGGCTGGCGCAACTGAAATTCCTCACCCTGTTTGCGCTGTTGTTCGGTGGTGGCCTTTATCTGCAAATCTCGCGCGGCAGCCGCTGGATGTCGGCGCGCCTGACGCTGTTAGTTCTGCTGGGTTTCATGCACAGCATCTTCTTTTGGGAAGGGGATATCCTGCTGGATTACGGCCTGATTGGGCTGATTATCTGGCGGATGCTGCGTGAGGTGCCTTCGGACAAAGCTCTGCTGCAAACTGGCGTGTTGCTTTACCTGATCGGTTGCGGCGTGCTGCTGGTGTTTTGGGGCATTTCCAGCCCGGAACCTGGCCGTTCGTGGCTGCCGGGAGCCGCTGATATCGAGTATGAAAGCTACTGGAAACTGACCGGCGGCTGGGAAGCCATGCAGAACCGCCTCGATCATCTCTCATCCAGCTTGATGGCGCTCGCCGCACAATACGGTTGGCAACTGGCGGGATTGATGCTGATTGGCGCGGCGTTGATGCGCAGCGGCTGGCTGAAGGGCGAGTTTAGCGTGCAGCACTATCGTCGCTCGGCAGCGCTGCTGCTGACGATCGGCTGGCTGATTGCCATCCCCGGTATTGTGGCGCAGTGGTTGCTGGGCTGGGAATTCCGCTGGAGCGGCTTCTTGTTGCAGGTTCCGCGCGATCTCGCCAGCCCGTTTATCAGTCTTGGCTATGCGGCACTTTGCTTTGGATTCTGGCCGCAAATTGGTGCAACGCGCTTCAGCTATGCGCTGCAATGCGTTGGCCGTATGGCGCTCAGCAACTACCTGTTACAGACCCTCATCTGCACCACGCTATTCTATCGCTTCAATCTGTTCCTCAAGTTTGATCGCCTGCACCTGCTGGCGCTGGTCCCGGCTATCTGGTTGGTTAACATCCTGTTTTCTGTGCTCTGGCTGCGCTTTTTCCCGCAGGGCCCGATGGAGTGGATCTGGCGTAAGCTCACGCGTCTCGCTGCCGGCAAAACACCACCTTCCTCCCGCATCAGATAATGATGTTCATCACAAAGGTTGCAGATTTGTATGTAACCGTTTTCATCCGTGTGACGTGATTCACGCAGCTGAACAAAATGCCCTGACAAAATAGCGCCGTTACGCGCTTGTCGCGCATTTTCTCCTCTGTGGAACAGCTGCATGATAACGATTCGAGATGTCGCCCGTCAGGCCGGTGTATCAGTAGCCACCGTGTCGCGTGTGCTCAATAACAGCAGTGCAGTCACCCCTGATACCCGTGAAGCCGTACTCCAGGCGGCGGAATCACTGGGTTATCGTCCCAACGCCAACGCGCAGGCACTCGCGACCCAGGTCAGCGATACCATTGGCGTGGTGGTGATGGACGTTTCCGATCCCTTCTTTGGCGCGCTGGTAAAAGCGGTGGATACCGTCGCCCAGCGCGTGCACAAACACGTGTTAATCAGCAACTCCTGGCATCAGGAAGAGAAAGAGCGTCATGCCATTGAGGTGCTGATACGTCAACGATGTAACGCTCTGGTGGTGCACGCGAAAACGCTTTCAGACGCAGAACTAAGCCATTTTATGGACCAGGTTCCCGGTATGGTGCTGATTAACCGGACTATTCCCGGTTACGAGCATCGTTGTGTCTGCCTGGATAATGTAACGGGATCGCTGATGGCGACTCGCATGCTGTTACAACAGGGGCATCAACGCATTGGTTATCTCAGCTCCAGCCACCCGATTGAAGATGTAACGCAACGACGTGAAGGTTGGCTGCAGGCCCTGTCAGAGCAGGGCATCCGCCCGCAGGAGTCCTGGATTGCGCACGGTGAACCGGACATGCAGGGCGGCGAAGCCGCAATGGTTGAGTTACTGGGCCGTAACCTGCATTTAACCGCCATCTTCTCCTACTGCGATGGCATGGCCGCCGGTGCGCTGACTGCATTGAAAGACAACGGCATTCAGGTACCGCAGCATTTCTCTGTGGTCGGCTTTGATGACATTCCTATCTCGCGTTACACCGATCCGCAATTAACGACTGTACGCTATCCCATTGTTTCCATGGCAAAATTAGCCACTGAGCTGGCCCTGAAAGGCGCGGCGGGAGAGCTTGATCCTGAATCCTCACACTGCTTTATGCCGACCCTGGTGCGCCGCCATTCCGTTGCTCAGCGGCAAACTGTGGAGTCGGTCACTAATTCAGGCGATAGCGCTGTGTAACCGTTTCCAATCTGTGATTACATTCACAGTTAATTAACATGGCGCTCACTATGATGGCAGCGTCTTACCGGACTGAAACATCATGTAACGCCGGGTTCTCCTTCTCCCGTCAGGTTTCAGTAGCCGATTGAAATAGTTCACAACACTCTTCAGGAAGCGTTTACGTACAGGGAAGTCAGGATTGCGATGGTGAATGAGTTTGAACCGACTGCGCTGGTTGCCCGCAGGCAGCACAGCGCGATGATATGCCCTACATAAAAACCGGAGATACCATGAATAAGAAGGTTTTCACGCTCACAGCACTGGTTGCCAGCATGATGTTTGGTGCAACTGCGCACGCCGCCGATACCCGCATTGGCGTGACAATTTATAAATACGACGACAACTTTATGTCTATGGTTCGCAAGGACATCGACAGCGAAGCCAAAAAACTGGGCGGCATTCAGCTGCTGATGAATGACTCGCAGAACAGCCAGTCTACCCAGAATGACCAGATTGACGTACTGATGGCCAAAGGCGTGAAAGCGCTGGCGATCAACCTGGTTGACCCTGCTGCTGCGGCAGTAGTGATCGACAAAGCAAAAGCCAATGACGTGCCAGTGGTGTTCTTCAACAAAGAGCCGAACGCCAAAGTGCTGGCCAGCTACCCGAAAGCCTACTACGTGGGCACCGACTCTAAAGAGTCAGGCATCATTCAGGCGAAGCTGATTGAGAAGCACTGGAAAGCCACTCCAGCCTGGGATCTGAACAAAGATGGTCAGATTCAGTTTGCCCTGCTGAAAGGCGAGCCAGGCCACCCGGATGCGGAAGCGCGTACCAAATACGTGATCGAAACCCTGAACACCGATGGCATGAAAACTCAGCAGTTGGCGATGGACACTGCAATGTGGGATACCGCTCAGGCAAAAGACAAAGTGGATGCCTGGCTGTCTGGCCCGAACGGCAACAAAATCGAAGTGATCATTGCCAATAACGATGCGATGGCAATGGGTGCGGTTGAAGCGCTGAAAGCCCACAACAAAACCAGCATTCCGGTGTTTGGTGTGGATGCGCTGCCAGAAGCGCTGTCGCTGGTGAAATCCGGTGCGATGGCCGGTACCGTGCTGAACGATGCGGAAAACCAGGCGAAAGCCACCATTGATATCGCGAAGAACCTGGCCGATGGCAAAGAGCCAACAGCCGGTACTAACTTCAAAATGGAAAACAAAATCGTACGTGTTCCTTACGTGCCAGTAGATAAAGAAAACCTGTCTCAGTTTGTGAAGTAATACGTACCGGGCGCGGCAGTACGCCGCGCCTTATTGCATCTGCCCCACGTTTTATTTAGCCAGGTAAATTATGGCCAGTGAGAATCCGACCGCACAGCGTGAATATCTGCTGGAGATGACGAATGTCTCGAAATCATTTCCAGGGGTGAAAGCCTTAGATAATGTGAATTTGAAAGTGCGGCCGCACTCAGTCCATGCCTTAATGGGCGAAAACGGCGCCGGAAAATCCACATTATTAAAATGCCTGTTTGGCATTTATAAAAAAGATACGGGGAGCATCCTGTTTCAGGGTGAAGAGATTGATTACAAGAGCTCCAAAGAAGCGCTGGAAAATGGCGTTTCGATGGTGCATCAGGAATTAAACCTGGTATTACAGCGCAACGTAATGGATAACATGTGGCTTGGCCGTTATCCACGTAAAGGCGTGTTTGTCGATCAGGATAAAATGTATCGCGATACCAAAGCGATCTTTGACGAATTAGATATTGATATCGATCCGCGCGATAAAGTGGCCAATCTGTCTGTTTCGCAAATGCAGATGATTGAAATTGCCAAGGCATTCTCCTATGACGCGAAAATCGTCATCATGGATGAGCCAACCTCGTCGCTGACCGAGAAAGAAGTAAATCACCTGTTCACCATTATCCGTAAGCTGAAAGATCGTGGCTGCGGCATTGTGTATATCTCGCACAAGATGGAAGAGATTTTCCAGCTGTGTGATGAGATTACTATTTTACGTGACGGACAGTGGATCGCCACCCAGCCGCTGGAAGGGCTGGACATGGATAAGATCATCTCGATGATGGTTGGCCGTTCATTGAATCAGCGCTTCCCCGACAAGACCAACGTGCCGGGCGAAACCATTCTTGAGGTGCGCCATTTAACCTCGTTGCGTCAGCCGTCGATTCGCGATATCTCATTCGACCTGCGCAAAGGCGAGATCCTGGGCGTAGCGGGGCTGGTGGGCGCAAAACGTACTGACATCGTTGAGACGCTGTTTGGTATTCGCGAGAAATCAGGCGGCACCATTAAGCTGCACGGTAAAGCGATCAATAACCACAGCGCCAATGAAGCCATTAACCACGGTTTTGCGCTGGTGACGGAAGAGCGTCGTTCAACCGGTATTTATGCTTATCTGGATATTGGATTTAACTCACTCATTTCCAATATCAAGAAGTATAAATCCAGCATCGGCTTGCTTGACAATAAACGTATGAAAAGCGACACCCAATGGGTGATCGATTCGATGCGCGTGAAAACACCGGGTCATCATACGCAAATTGGTTCGCTTTCCGGTGGTAACCAGCAGAAAGTTATTATTGGTCGCTGGTTATTAACGCAGCCAGAAATATTGATGCTGGATGAACCGACGCGCGGCATTGACGTCGGTGCTAAGTTCGAAATTTATCAGCTGATTTCTGAGCTGGCGAAGAAAGAGAAGGGCATCATTATTATCTCTTCTGAAATGCCAGAATTGCTGGGAATTACCGATCGTATTTTAGTGATGAGTAATGGCCTGGTAGCGGGCATTGTCGAGACCAAAACGACCTCGCAGAATGAAATCCTGCGTTTAGCGTCATTACACCTTTAATGAAGCAAGGGCTTTAACATGAAAGCGACTACTAAAAAGAATGCGCTAACCTGGTTAAAAGAGGGCGGCATTTACGTTGTCCTGTTGGTACTGCTGGCAATTATTATTTTCCAGGACCCGACGTTTTTAAGTTTGATGAACCTGAGTAACATTCTGACCCAGTCTTCGGTGCGTATTATTATTGCACTGGGCGTGGCCGGATTGATCGTAACACAAGGTACAGACCTGTCAGCAGGGCGTCAGGTTGGTCTGGCAGCAGTGGTTGCGGCTACCTTGCTGCAATCCATGGATAACGCCAACAAGGTGTTCCCACATCTGGATACCGTGCCGATTCCACTGGTCATTCTGACCGTGTGCATCATCGGTGGCGTGATTGGTCTGGTGAACGGCGTCATCATCGCTTACCTGAAAGTGACTCCGTTTATTACCACGTTGGGCACCATGATTATCGTTTACGGCATTAACTCGCTGTATTACGACTTTGTTGGCGCATCACCGGTGGCTGGTTTTGACTCCGGCTTCTCTACTTTCGCTCAGGGCTTCCTGCGCTTCGGTGATTTTAAGCTGTCGTTCATCACCTTCTACGCGTTCATTGCCATCATATTCGTGTGGATTCTGTGGAATAAAACACGCTTCGGTAAGAACATTTTCGCTATCGGCGGTAACCCTGAAGCCGCACGTGTTTCAGGCGTTAACGTGCCGCTGAACCTGATTCTGGTGTATGCGCTGTCAGGTGTGTTTTACGCCTTCGGCGGGATGCTGGAAGCGGGCCGTATCGGTAGTGCTACCAACAACCTCGGCTTTATGTATGAGTTGGATGCGATTGCGGCCTGTGTGGTAGGCGGCGTGTCGTTTGCCGGTGGTGTGGGTACAGTAGCGGGCGTAGTAACCGGTGTGATTATCTTCACCGTCATCAACTACGGTCTGACCTATATCGGCGTGAACCCTTACTGGCAGTACATTATCAAGGGCGGCATCATTATCTTCGCCGTTGCACTGGATTCACTGAAGTACGCACGTAAAAAATAAGACTTAGCACACAGCAAAACATCACTGCAAAAGGCTGCCATTTTATGAATGGTAGCCTTTTTTATTTGCGCTAACTGCAAACTGCAAACTGCAAACTGCGAAGGGCTAAGGGCTAAGGGCTAAGGGCTAAGGGCTAAGGGCGAAGGGCGAAGGGCGAAGGGCGAAGGGCGAAGGGCGAAGGGCGGGTGCGGTGCGGGCCCTAGCCCCTCTGCTGCTGCCGGGCAGTCCTCGCGCCGCTAACGCGGTGCCTTCGGCTTCCACGTCGTGCCTACGGATCGTTCGGGGATCGACCATCCCTGGTCGGCCCCGAACTGATCCACGCATCCCTGCGTGGATCTCCTGGCCCAACGTAAAAGCCTCAGCGCTGTGGATAGCCCTTACAGCAGCAGAGGGGCTATGGCCCCAAACGTTGTGCCCGTTTGCTGAACAGATGCTCGGCTTCATCATTTGGTTTTTGCAGAAGCAAAAAGAAAGGGAATAAACACTGTGCCTGCCTTAGATCAAATGCTCGTTATTTGAGCATAGCCCTTGCAGCCGAGCGGCCAAGGCCTGAAGTTGCGTGCCCTTTTTTAATAGCACGCAATAAAGTTTAGGAGCAGGCTGGTGTCGCTTTGGGGGCAGGCATTTCGCAGCGCTGAACAGAGTGAGGATGCCAGGATAGCCCGCAGGGATGCGGGCGAAAGGCGGGGCGGCACATGGATGTGCCATCCCCGCCGTTCCGTAAGGCAGACGAACGGCGTGAAGGCACCGCGTCAGCGGCGCGAGGACCGCCAGCCCCCAAAGCGACACCAGACAGCGTTATAACAGTAACCTAAAGCGACACCCGACAGCGTTATAACAGTAACCTAAGCGACACCAGACAGCGTTATAACAGTAATCTAAAGCGACACCCGACAGCGTTATAACAGTAATCTAAAGCAACACCCGACAGCGTTATAACAGTAACCTGAAGCGACACCAGAGAGCGTTATCACAGCAGCCTGAAGCAGCGTTATCACAGTAACCTGAAGCAGCAGCAGATAGCGTCACCACAACAACCCAAGCGACACCAGATGGCATCAACGCAATATCTTCAGATAGCGTTACTTCTGCAACTTCTCTTCCAAATCCAACAGCTGCTCAGGCGTCACCGCCGGATAACTCTGCGCATCTTCTGGCACTTCATGCACCGCTGGAATCGGCACCAGCGGGCCGAGGAAGCGGGGTTCGCGTTTCATCAGATACAAATCGGCTAATGCGCCTAAACGTGCGCCAACCTCGCGGAAACGCACTGACAGCATATTTTTCGGAGAAGGCACCGCAAAACATTGCGCCTGAATCCCCAGATGTTGGGCGATGTAAAGCGCGCGCTCACAGTGGAAACGCTGCGTGATGATGATGAAATCATTGGTATCGAACACTTTGCGCGTACGCACAATCGAATCCAGCGTACGGAATCCGGCATAGTCGAGCACGATATCAGCAGGATCGACACCGGCTTTGATCAAATCGCGGCGCATGGTCATCGGTTCGTTATAGCTTTGCAGCGCATTATCACCGCTCAGCAGCAGGTAATTCACCTTGCCACTGTTGTACGCGTTGAGCGCACCCTGTATGCGATAAAGGTAATACTGATTGATCACGCCAGTGCGGTAATACTTAGCAGTACCTAAGACCACCCCGACCTGACGATGCGGCAGCGAGGTGACATCTTCATAAATAAACGGGGCAGTTTTCCAGCTGATCCAGCGATCCAGGCCGAGCGCGGTCGCCACCATCAATAAGATGATGAAAAACAGACCAAAGAAAACGCGTTTAATCATGCGCGTAAGCACTCGGATGGCAAAATTCAGGATGGCTAAAGGCTACTTGAGGCGGGGACATGAAGCAAGTTTACGCAGGTTGGCTGGCGATATTTTAAGCGCAGCCGGTACTGTATTCACCGGCTGCACTGGCTGATTAAATAGAAGTACGGCGATAATGACGATACTGCGGCAGCCAGAAGTTATTATTCACGGCTTTAGACAGCACGTCTTCTGAAGTGACCACGGCCACGCCAGCCAACTGTGCTGCTTTACCCACTTCCATGGCGATCAGCTTCGAAACGCCCTGAATGTGTTTCAATTCTGGCAGCACCGGGCCTTCTCCATCGTTCACCAGCGGTGAGCAGTCAGCCAATGCACGGCTGGCGGTCATCAGCATCGAATCGGTGATGCGGGTGGCTCCTGCGGCGATCACACCCAAACCAATACCTGGGAAGATATAGGAGTTATTGCACTGGGCAATCGGGTAGGTTTTACCTTTCCAGGTCACCGGTGCAAAGGGGCTGCCGGTAGCAACCAACGCTTCACCGTCGGTCCAGGAGATGATATCCGCTGGTGTGGCTTCAACGCGTGAGGTTGGGTTCGACAGCGGCATCACAATCGGACGCTTGGTGTGTTTATGCATCTCACGGATGATCTCTTCCGTGAACAGACCTGGCTGACCGGACACACCAATCATGATATCTGGCTTGGCGTTGCGCACCACGTCCAGCAGTGAGATGGAGTCACTGGTGACATCCCAGCTCTTCAGGTTTTCACTCTTCTGCACCAGCTTGCTCTGGAAATCGAGCAGGTTTGGCAATTTGTCGGTCAACAGACCAAAACGATCCACCATCATCACGCGGGCACGCGCTTCGTCATCGCTCAGACCTTCAGACTTCATCTGGGCAATGATCTGCTCGGCGATACCACAACCGGCAGAACCTGCGCCGAGGAACACGACTTTCTGCTCACACAGGCGGCTGCCTGCGGCACGGCTGGCAGCGATCAACGTGCCGACGGTGACGGCGGCGGTGCCCTGAATGTCATCGTTAAAACAGCATACTTCGTCGCGATAGCGCTCCAGAAGCGGCATGGCGTTCTTCTGCGCGAAGTCTTCGAACTGCAGCAGCACGTTCGGCCAGCGGCGTTTCACTGCCTGAATAAACTCATCAACAAAGGCTTCGTACTCTTCGCCGGTAATACGCGGATGACGCCAGCCCATATACAGCGGATCGTTCAGCAACTGCTGGTTGTTGGTACCGACATCCAGCACCACGGGCAGGGTATAAGCCGGGCTGATACCGCCACACGCGGTGTAAAGCGACAGCTTACCGATCGGGATACCCATACCACCGATGCCGAGGTCGCCGAGGCCGAGAATACGCTCGCCATCGGTCACCACGATCACTTTCACGTTCTGCTTGGTGGCGTTCTGCAGCATGTCTTCAATGCGATCGCGGTTGTTATACGAGATGAAAACACCGCGTGCACGACGATAAATTTCAGAGAAGTGTTCACAAGCCGCGCCGACGGTTGGGGTGTAGATAATCGGCATCATCTCTTCCAGATGATTGTCGAGCAGGCGGTAGAACAGGGTTTCGTTGGTGTCCTGGATGTTGCGCAGATAGACATGCTTGTCGTTATTGTTTTTGAAGTCCAGGAACTGACGCCAGGCACGTTCGGCCTGCTCTTCGATGGTTTCAACGGCTTCAGGGAGTAAGCCGTTAAGGTTAAATTCGTTACGCTCATCCAGGGTGAAGGCGCTGCCTTTATTCAACAGCGGAAATTCCAGCAGAATCGGGCCCGCGTAAGGAATATACAGCGGACGTTTACTTTCGTAGTCGAGTTCCATGCAATGTTGGCTCCGGTTGCAGTGTTTGCTGACGTATCACCGGGAAAAGGTAACGCCAGACCAGGTTCTTGTGAAGTGGTTCTGGCGCCCGATCCTAAGAGGATTCTTGCGGATGTACAGCTTTTGTTAATAGAAAGTCACAAAAGCGATGAAAGGATCACTAAACTGATGTTTTCGAAACTAAAGTAACTGAGAAATCTTCACAGCCCAGCGCCGCGAGCGTGGCGCGCGTGGCATCGCGCTGGCTCAAAGTACTGACTTCACATTCGACCAGCACCGCCTGTTGGATGGTATCCAGCGCTTCATTACGCATGTTCATCAGAATCAGCGCAGCCTGCAACGGCGGCAGACTTGGGTTGAAAGCAGCGTTTTCCGCATAGCGCCCGGTAAAAATGTTGCCGCTCTGGCTGCGCAAGGCCACGCCACTGTAGCTGTGACTGTAAGGCGCATGGCTATTGTTCGCGGCTTCAATAGCCGCCTGTTGTAACGCATCACCTTGCACCGCGAAGCCGTGATGAATCGGTGTCAGCAGCCGTTCAGTGATATTGAGATCGGCAGGACCAAAAGCATCCGGCAGATAATCGCCCAGCGTACTCACTGCACGTCCTGGCAGACTGATGCGAATCGCCGTGCCGCTGTTCAGTTCGTTCATAAACTGACGGCAGTGGCCGCAAGGCGTGTAATTGACGGTGATGGCGTCGAGTTTCTCTTCGCCATGCAGCCAGGCGTGGGTGATGGCGCTTTGCTCCGCATGCACGGTTTGCTGCAGCGGTGCGTGTTCAAACTCCATGTTGGCACCGAAGTACCAGTGGCCGCTCACGCCGCGTGAAATTGCCCCTACGTTAAAGTGAGACACCGGTGCGACCGCGCAACAGGCGGCAATCGGCAGCAGCGCTAGCGCTAAGGCATCCTCATCCAGCCCCGTTTCCTGCTTCAGACGCGCCACGTCCTGTGGGCGCAGTACGCCGTCAAAATCAGCTGAATCCAGCAAGGGATGAATCGCAGTTTGCAAGTCAGCGGGCAGGGCGGAGAAAGCAGCAGTGAATCGTGGATGCATGATGTGATGACCTCATTAACGCGTTAGCGGCGATGCGCCGCCTGAAGGGTTATATGTGATCTGTGTCGCTGTGACAATGTAAGCTGATTGAGTTGTTTCAACTTTGCGAGATCTCTCGCAAGTTTTAGCCCCACCAGTGCATCAGCAGCGGGAAAAGGAAGGGGGCCAGCAGCGAGGTAATAATGCCGCAGATCACCAACGCCAGCGAACTGAATGCCCCTTCCTGATAATCGATCTCCGCCGCGCGCGCTGTGCCTAACGCGTGCGAGGCGTTGCCAATCGCCAGACCGCGTGAAGACTTACTCTGCACCTTAAACAGATTCAGCAGCATATGGCCGAACACCGCACCGAGCACGCCCGCAATCAAGACGCAGATGGCGCTGATGGCCGGGATGCCGTGCAGCGAACCGGACACTGCCATGGCAATCGGCGTGGTGACGGATTTCGGCATAATCGTCGCCGCGATTTCCGGCGTTGCCCCCATCCACAGTGCAATAGCCGTGCCGGAGACCATCGCCGTGATACTGCCAATAAAACAGACGCTGATAATGGTTTTCCAGCGTGCGCGAATCTGATGCATCTGCTCATACAGCGGCAGGGCCAGTGCCACCACGGCGGGTTGTAGCAGCTGATTGAGGAATGCGCTGCCCGCGAAATAGCGTGTGTAAGGGATATGCGTCAGCAGCAAAATCGGGATGACAATCGCCATCGCCACTAACAGCGGGTTAATGATCGAGATATTGATTTTGGCTGCCAGCTTACGCGCCAGCAAATAAGCCACTACGGTGAGCGGCAATGACCACCAGGCGTCAGTCATGAGGCTGCTCCTTTGGACGTTGCAAACGCTCGGCGCTCAGGCCGACGATCAGCAACACCATAAAGGTGCTCACCACGCAGGAGACGACAATCGGTCCAAACTGTGCGCTCAGGATATCGGTGTAACCCATCACGCCGACGCTGATCGGTACAAACAGCAGCGCCATATAGCGGATCAGCAAATGACAGCCCGGTTTCACCCAGCCGACCGGCAGGATTTGCAGCGCCAGCAAGGTAAACAGCAGAAGCATGCCGATAATACTGCCCGGAATAGTAAACGGCAGCAGGGCAGCAATACCGTTTCCGGCATAGAGCGCGGCATAAATAATCATAAAGGCACGCAAATAGTGCCAGCAGGCAGTTAGCACGACAGGCTCCACAACAGAGGCTCGATAAAAAAGCCGCCCTGAAGGCGGCTTGTTCAATTACTTCACCTGCATCCCAGGTTGTGCACCGCTATCAACGGACAACACAAACAGGTCTGAACCACCGGAACCGGCTGACAGCACCATGCCTTCTGAGATGCCGAAACGCATCTTACGCGGTGCCAGGTTAGCGACAATGATGGTCATCTTGCCAACCAGTACCGATGGATCCGGATAAGCCGCGCGAATGCCCGAGAAAATCTGACGCTTCTCACCGCCAAGATCCAGTTCCAGACGCAGCAGCTTGTCAGAACCTTCAACCAGCTCGGCTTTCTCGATCAGCGCCACGCGCATATCGACTTTGGCGAAATCGTCGATGGTGATGGTGTCACCAATCGGCGCGTCAGCCAGAGGACCGGTAACCGCAGGCTTGTTCGCCGCAGCCGCATCCTCTTTAGAGGCTTCAATCAGCCCTTCAACTTTGGCCATTTCGATACGGCCATACAAGGCTTTAAACGGTGCCACATCGTGATCCAGCAGCGGCTGCGCAATCGCATCCCAACTCAGTTCCGTGTTAAGGAAGGCTTCAGTACGTGCGCTCAGTGAAGGCAACACCGGCTTCAGCCAGGTCATCAGAATGCGGAACAGGTTGATACCCATTGAGCAGATTGCTTGCAGGTCAGCATCGCGGCCTTCCTGTTTCGCCACCACCCACGGTGCCTGCTCATCCACATAACGGTTGGCGATATCTGCCAGCGCCATGATTTCACGGATGGCACGGTTGTACTCGCGGCTCGCCCAGGCTTCACCAATCTTCTCTGACGCATCCACGAAGGTCTGATACAGCGCCGGATCGGCCAGTTCGCTCGCCAGTTTGCCGCCAAAGCGTTTAGTAATGAAACCGGCGTTACGGGACGCGAGGTTCACCACCTTATTGACGATATCGGCGTTCACGCGCTGCACGAAATCTTCCAGATTCAGGTCGATGTCGTCGATGCGTGAAGAGAGTTTCGCCGCGTAGTAGTAACGCAGGCTGTCCGCATCCAGATGTTGCAGCCAGGTGCTGGCCTTGATGAAGGTGCCGCGCGATTTGGACATCTTCGCGCCGTTCACCGTCACATAACCGTGCACGAACAGGTTGGTCGGCTTGCGGAAGTTGCTGCCTTCCAGCATTGCTGGCCAGAACAGGCTGTGGAAATAAACGATGTCTTTACCGATGAAGTGATACAGCTCGGTAGAAGAATCTTTTTTCCAGAACTCGTCGAAATCGATGTTGCCGCGCTTGTCACACAGGTTCTTGAAGGAACCCATATAGCCGATTGGCGCATCCAGCCACACGTAGAAGTATTTGCCCGGCGCGTCAGGGATTTCGAAACCGAAATAAGGCGCATCACGGGAGATATCCCACTGCTGCAGACCGGAGTCGAACCACTCCTGCATCTTATTGGCGACCTGCTCCTGCAACGCACCGGAACGGGTCCAGGTCTGCAACATCGCGCTGAATGAAGGCAGATCAAAGAAGAAGTGCTCAGAATCACGCAGCACAGGCGTCGCGCCGGATACCACGGATTTCGGATCGATCAGCTCGGTTGGGCTGTAGGTCGCGCTGCACACTTCACAGTTATCGCCGTATTGATCCGGTGACTTACATTTCGGGCAGGTGCCTTTCACAAAACGATCGGGCAGGAACATGCCTTTTTCCGGATCGTACAGCTGTGAAATGGTGCGGTTCTTGATGAAACCGTTCTCTTTCAGACGACCGTAGATCAACCCTGACAGCTGACGGTTTTCGTCGCCGTGGGTGGAGTGATAGTTGTCGTAGCTGATGTCGAAGCCAGCGAAGTCAGTTTCGTGCTCCTGCTTCATCTCGGCGATCATCTGCTCAGGTGGGATACCGAGCTGTTGTGCTTTCAGCATGATCGGCGTGCCGTGGGCATCGTCTGCGCAGATGAAGTAAACCTGGTTGCCACGCATTCGCTGGTAACGGACCCAAATGTCAGCCTGAATGTGCTCAAGCATGTGACCGAGATGGATTGAACCGTTTGCGTACGGCAGTGCGCACGTTACCAGAATTTTTTTAGCGACTTGAGTCATAGTTTGCGTAGCGTTCCGTGAATAAAAATCGGGCTTAGATGTTACCCGAAGCACCCTCTGGCGTAAACACAACTGGACGGCATCTGATATTATTGAAAGCACATCGCCGATATCTGGCGTGATGAAAACACAAGGAGTTGGGATGACATCACAATCCCGGGAACATCATTCACCCGAAGCGTTGCGCGCTGTGGTTATCGGCGTGCTGAGTGACTTTGAACATCCGACACTGCATCACAATCTGACGACTTTGAAAGCCCTGCGCCATGTGGCACTGCTGGATGGCAAGCTGCACATCGAACTGGTGATGCCTTTTGCCTGGGCCAGTGCCTTTGAAGAGCTGAAAGCGCAAGTCAGTGCCGAACTGCTGCGTCTGACGCAGGCCAGCGCCATTGACTGGCGCTTGCGCCACGACATCGCCACGCTCAAGCGTGTGAAAAATCATCCCGGCGCGACAGGTGTGAAGAACATTATCGCGGTGAGTTCCGGTAAAGGCGGCGTGGGCAAATCCAGCACCGCGGTGAACATGGCGCTGGCACTGATTGCCGAAGGCGCAAAGGTCGGCATTCTCGATGCCGATATTTACGGCCCGTCGATTCCCAATATGCTCGGCACCGAAAGCCAGCGTCCGACCTCGCCGGATGGCACGCACATGGCGCCAATTATGGCGCATGGACTGGCGACCAACTCGATTGGCTACCTGGTCACCGATGAAAATGCCATGGTGTGGCGCGGCCCGATGGCCAGCAAAGCCCTGATGCAGCTGCTGAACGAGACGATGTGGCCGGATCTTGATTATCTGATCCTCGATATGCCACCGGGCACCGGCGACATCCAACTGACGCTGGCGCAAAACGTCCCGGTGACCGGCGCGCTGGTGGTGACGACGCCACAGGACATTGCCCTGATTGATGCGCGCAAAGGCATCGTGATGTTTGAGAAAGTCAGCGTGCCGGTGTTGGGCGTGGTGGAGAACATGAGCATTCATATTTGCAGCGAATGCGGCCATCACGAGCCGATTTTTGGCACCGGTGGCGCGCAGAAACTGGCGGCGGATTACCACACCCAGCTGCTGGCGCAACTGCCGCTGCACATTAATCTGCGTGAAGATTTGGATGATGGTGAACCGACGGTGATCCGCCGTCCGGACAGCGAATTCACCGCGCTGTATCGTCAGCTAGCCGGTCGCGTGGCCGCCCAGCTCTACTGGCAGGGCGAAGTGATTCCGGCCGATATTGCTTTCCGCGCGGTTTAACGAACCCTTTTTCCGCTGGCGCGTGTCGTCAGCGGAAAATGCATCAACACATATTTTCCCTGTTCGCTCTCACCGGTGGCTTCACGCTGCCAGCCATGTTTCAGGTAAAACGCCTGCGCGGGCTCATTCAGCATCAGGCATTTCAACGCACCGGTTGAGGTGAAGCGCTGATGTACCGCTTCCAGCAAGGCGCTACCCACTCCTTGTCCCTGAAACGCGGGATCGACATACAGGCTATGCAAAAAATTATCGTTAGGAAGGATGCCGGCAAATCCGGCGCGATGCCCATCGATCAAAGCCACTAACACCGTTTCCCCCAAAATCACGCCATCCAGATCTTCCAGCGCCCAATCATCGCCATCCAGCCAGGTCCAGTTATGACGGCGCGACGCCAGAAACAGCGTGCGCAGAAAAGGGCGGTCGGCTTCGTCAAATAATCGAATTTCCAAGCAGGGGCTCCAGCATATCAAAAGGGATGTCGCGTGACGGTCGCCATAAATGGCAACCCTACAACAAAGCAGGATTTTTGTAGGGGGCGCATTTATGCGTACCTTTTGCCATTGGGGGCGGTCGCGTTAAATGGCGACCCCAGGTAACAGTAGCCGACGGAAAAAGATAAAGCCTGTCAAATCATCAGGCTTTCTGTGTAGAATGCCGCGGCAAGCCGCATGGAATCTGGCATCAGCGTTTTGATAGCTTTTGATTATCTGATTGATAACGTCTGCGTATTAGAAGTTGGCCCGAAAAAACTGTAACTTGCATCACATCTTTTAACGGAGGTCACCTATGTCCATCATTAATACCAAAATCAAACCATTTAAAAATGCAGCGTTCAAAAACGGCGAATTCATCGACGTAACCGAGAAAGACGTTGAAGGTAAATGGAGTGTTTTCTTCTTCTACCCGGCTGACTTCACCTTCGTTTGCCCGACTGAACTGGGTGACGTAGCAGACCATCACGAAGAGCTGCAGAAACTGGGCGTAGACATCTACTCTGTTTCTACTGACACGCACTTTACCCACAAAGCCTGGCACGGTTCTTCTGACACCATCGCAAAAATCAAATATGCGATGATCGGCGACCCAACTGGCGCACTGACCCGTAACTTCGAAATCATGCGCGAAGACGAAGGTCTGGCAGATCGCGGTACCTTCATTGTTGACCCACAGGGCATCATCCAGGCTATCGAAATCACCGCTGAAGGCATTGGCCGTGACGCATCTGACCTCATCCGTAAAATCAAAGCGGCTCAGTATGTGGCTTCTCACCCAGGTGAAGTGTGCCCAGCTAAATGGAAAGAAGGCGAAGCAACACTGGCTCCATCTCTGGACCTGGTTGGCAAAATCTAAGCAACACCCAGCCATTCGATCTTTCTCAATCGGGTGCTACGGCACCCGATTTTCATGACAGGAACTCACTATGCTCGATACCAATTTAAAAACACAGCTCAAGGCTTACCTTGAGAAATTAACGAAACCGGTTGAGTTGATTGCCACACTGGATGATGGCGCTAAATCTGCGGAGATCCGTTCTCTGTTAGCCGATATCGCGAGCTTGTCAGAAAAAGTCAGCTTCCGTGAAGAGAATGATCGTCCGGTTCGTAAACCCTCTTTCCTGATCACTAACCCAGGCAGCAATAACGGCCCGCGTTTCGCCGGCTCGCCAATGGGGCACGAATTTACGTCACTGGTGCTGGCCCTGCTGCAGACCGGTGGACACCCTTCGAAAGAGTCGCAGAGCCTGCTGGAGCAAGTGGTGGCTCTGGACACTGACCTGCATTTCGAAACCTATTACTCACTGTCGTGCCACAACTGTCCTGACGTGGTACAGGCGCTGAACCTGATGGCGGTGCTGAACCCACGCATCAGCCACACCGCTATCGACGGCGGGATGTTCCAGAACGAGATCACCGAACGTAATGTGATGGGCGTTCCAGCCGTATTCCTCAACGGTAAAGAGTTCGGTCAGGGCCGTCTGAGCCTGGCGGAAATCGTCGGCAAAGTGGACACCAACGCAGAGAAGCGTGCAGCAGAAGAGCTGAACAAGCGTGACGCCTATGAAGTGCTGATCGTCGGCAGCGGCCCAGCGGGCGCAGCGGCAGCGATTTACTCTGCACGTAAAGGTATCCGCACTGGCCTGATGGGCGAGCGTTTTGGTGGCCAGGTGCTCGACACCGTGGACATCGAAAACTACATCTCAGTACAGAAAACCGAAGGCGCTAAGCTGGCCGGTTCACTGCGTGCCCACGTCGATGATTACGATGTTGACGTTATCGACACTCAGAGCGCCATCAAGCTGATCCCAGCTGCGAAAGAGGGCGGTCTGCACGCGATTGAAACCGCGTCTGGCGCGGTGCTGAAATCACGCAGCATCATCATTGCCACCGGCGCACGCTGGCGCAACATGGGCGTGCCGGGTGAAGAGCAGTATCGCACCAAAGGCGTGACCTACTGCCCACACTGCGACGGCCCGCTGTTCAAAGGCAAGCGCACGGCGGTGATCGGCGGCGGTAACTCCGGCGTTGAAGCGGCTATCGACCTCGCAGGTCTGGTTGAGCACGTGACACTGCTGGAATTCGCCAGCGAAATGCGCGCTGACAAAGTGCTGCAGGACAAACTGCGTAGCCTGAAAAACGTGGATGTGATTCTTAATGCGCAGACCACCGAAGTGAAAGGCGACGGCAGCAAAGTCACCGGTCTGGCTTATATCGATCGTAACAACCAGACCAGCTACGAGATCGCGCTGAGCGGTATCTTCGTGCAGATTGGTCTGTTGCCGAACACCACCTTCCTTGAAGGCGCGGTAGAACGTAACAAGATGGGCGAGATCATCATCGACGCCAAATGCGAAACCAGCCTGAAAGGCGTGTTCGCGGCGGGTGACTGCACCACGGTGCCGTACAAGCAGATCATCATCGCCAGCGGCGAAGGCGCGAAAGCCTCACTCAGCGCGTTCGATTACCTGATCCGTACGCAGCCTGCTGAATAAGTTCCTGCTATAGCCACACCAAGGCCCTGCAACGGATGTTGCGGGGCTTTTTTTTGCCTGTTATTCATCCTAACCAACGGCGTGCTTCCGCATCGCTAATGTCGCGATAATAAATTTTATGCAAATGCTCGCCGCAACCTTTGCATTGGGCTTCAACATAGGTAGAAAAATAATGGCGGCCGGAAGGGCAAATTGCGCCTTTACGTGAAATACGAATGTCGTGCCATTTATGGGCGTGCGGAATAAAGCTGAATAATTTTGAGATCATTATCGATTCCGGAATTGGATTGGCAGTGACTCTCTTCAAGTCCGGAGGGGGATTAGGCCTTGCCACGCCGGGTGGGGCGTTGATGTGCATCAATGAATGCTTATGCGCGTGTTTATTAGTCGATTTTTCAATGATCAGAATAAATTTGGCAGATTCAGTCGCAGGTTGAATATTAATAAAAATTGATCGAGGCAGGCCTTTTTAAATTCACGATATCAAATTATTTTCACTCATTTGATTTAGTGCCATTTTGCGCGCCCTGCACACCACCACGATTTACAATTCCCCTTACGCGCCTTATTCTGTGTGCGGCATGTTTACCATGCCATGACTCGGGGTGCCCCTGTAAAGCAGGGCTGAGATACACCCGCTGACCTGATCTGGATAATGCCAGCGTAGGGAAGTCAGATGCCTGACCGCATTCGCCTTCTTGATCGCCGGTTGGGAGTTTTATGACACAGCCTGACCTTCTTTCCCCCGCGCAACTCGCGCAATCCCTGCAACTGCTACGGCAGCAGTCTCCGCTGGTGCACTGCATGACCAATGACGTGGTGCAAACCTTTACCGCCAATGTGCTGCTGGCTTTACAGGCCTCTCCCGCGATGGTGATCGATGCCGAAGAAGCTGCGCAGTTTGCCGGTTTTGCCGATGCGCTGTTGATCAACGTCGGCACCTTAACCCGCGATCGTCGCGATGCGATGCTGACGGCGGTGCAGGCTGCACAAAAGGCGGGCATGCCCTGGACGCTCGATCCGGTGGCCGTTGGTGCACTCTCATTCCGCACCAAATTCTGCCAGCAGCTGTTGAGCCTGCATCCCGCCGCGATTCGTGGCAACGCCTCGGAAATCCTCGCGCTGGCTAATCAGGCTGCGGGCGGACGCGGCGTGGACAGCGTGCATCAGGCCGATGCCGCACTGAGCGCGGCGCAGCAGTTGGCGCAGGATTACCACACGCTGGTGGCAGTCACTGGTGAAGTCGATTACGTCACCGATGGTAAACGCACGCTGGCCATTCCAGGCGGCAGCCCGCTGATGACGCGGGTGGTCGGCACCGGCTGTGCGCTTTCCGCCGTGGTGGCGGCGCTCAGCAGTTTGCCGGGCGATCGCTTGCAGCATGTCGCGGCGGCTTGTCGCGTGATGTCAATGGCGGGTGAGCAGGCGGCGCGCGCCGTTGAAGGACCGGGCAGTTTTGTCGCGGCATTCCTCGACAAATTATGGACGCTGGAGGTTGTCGTATGAAACGCATCAACGCGTTAACTATTGCTGGTACTGACCCGAGCGGCGGCGCGGGCATTCAGGCGGATCTCAAAGCTTTCTCCGCACTGGGCGCTTATGGCACCAGCGTGATCACCGCGCTGGTGGCGCAAAATACCTGCGGCGTGCAGTCGGTGTATCGCATTGAACCGGACTTCGTCGGCGCGCAGCTGGATTCGGTATTGGACGATGTGCGTATCGATGCCGCCAAAATTGGCATGCTGTCGGAAACCGCGATTGTCGAAGTGGTGGCCGAGCGGCTGAAACGCGCCAGCCTGCCGTTTGTGGTGCTGGATACGGTGATGATTGCCAAAAGCGGCGACCCGCTGCTGTCGCCCGATGCGGTGGCCAGCGTGCGAGAACTGCTGCTGCCGCAGGTGTCACTGATCACGCCCAATCTGCCCGAAGCGGCAACATTGCTGGGACGCGATATGGCGCAGGATGAGAAAACCATGTTGATGCAGGGCGATGCGCTGTTGGATCTCGGTTGTGAAGCGGTACTGATGAAGGGTGGCCATCTTAGTGATGCCGAAAGCCCGGATTGGCTGATTACACGTGCAGGGCGTCAGCGCTTCACCGCACCGCGCATCAATACGCGCCATACCCATGGCACCGGCTGCTCGCTGTCAGCTGCGCTGGCTGCACTGCGCCCGCGTCATGATAACTGGGCTGACACAGTCACAGAGGCCAAAGCCTGGCTGCAGCAGGCCTTGCTACACGCGGACTCGCTGGAAGTGGGTAAAGGCATCGGGCCAGTGCACCATTTCCATCAATGGTGGTAAGGCAAAACCGACATTAAGGCGTGCCTCCGCGTTACAGGACTCAAACTGAAGGCGGCTCATAGCAAGGTGGCAGAATTTTTTTACTGCGTATCCGTCTGAAAAATGGTGTCAGCAATTTGCCAGCCTGGCGCATTTCGGTCCAGGCTGTTGGGGGCGAATCGGCCATTGCCGGTTCCATTCCAGCCATTTATTCAGGAGCCAACATGACGGACATCGTACAGTTATTGGGCAAAGAAGCGGATTCTCTTCTTCAACATCGCTGCATGACCATTCCAGCGGACAGCCTTTATTTACCGGGCGCGGATTTCGTCGATCGCGTAATGATCGATAACAATCGTTCTCCTGCCGTACTGCGTAATATGCAAACCCTGTATAACACTGGCCGCCTGGCGGGCACCGGCTATCTGTCAATCCTGCCGGTCGATCAGGGCGTTGAGCACTCCGCGGGCGCCTCCTTTGCCGCCAACCCGGCTTACTTCGATCCGAAGAACATCGTTGAGCTGGCGATTGAAGCCGGCTGTAACTGCGTGGCATCCACCTATGGCGTGCTGGCCTCGGTCTCGCGCCGCTATGCGCACCGTATTCCGTTTATGGTCAAACTGAACCACAACGAAACGCTGAGCTATCCCACTCAGTACGATCAAACCTTGTACGCCAGCGTCGAACAGGCATTCAATCTGGGTGCAGTAGCGGTGGGCGCGACGATTTACTTCGGTTCAGAGCAGTCACGTCGTCAGATTGAAGAGATCTCATCGGCCTTTGAGCGTGCCCATGAACTGGGCATGGTGACTGTGCTGTGGGCTTATCTGCGCAATGATGGCTTCAAGAAAGACGGCGTGGATTATCATGCCAGCGCCGATTTAACCGGTCAGGCCAACCATCTGGCAGCCACCATTGGCGCAGACATCGTGAAGCAGAAGATGGCCGAGAACAACGGCGGTTATAAAGCGGTGAAATTCGGTCATACCGATGAGCGCGTGTATAGCAAGCTAACCACTGAGAATCCGATCGATCTGGTGCGCTACCAGCTGGCGAACTGCTATATGGGCCGTGCCGGATTGATTAACTCAGGTGGGGCGTCTGCAGGGGACACCGATATTGCCGAATCTGTGCGTACTGCAGTAATCAACAAACGTGCGGGCGGTATGGGGCTGATTCTGGGTCGTAAGGCGTTTAAGAAGTCGCTGAAAGAGGGCGTGCAGCTGATTAATGCGGTGCAGGATGTCTATCTGGCGAAAGATGTGACCATTGCTTAATTAAACCTGGCTTGCTTGCCATTTCGCGGTCGGGCAGTGCACTGCCCGTCCGCGAGAACCATGTTAAGGCGCTTCAAACCACTCGCTATTGCGTTCAGCAATCGGCGTAATGGTCAAAATCATCTCCTGCAGATGACGGCGCATCGCAGTTTCTGCCTCTTCAACATCCTGTGCTTTTAACGCGTTGTAGATGTCTTGATGCTGCTGAATCAAACTCTCTGGCGGTGAAACTTCGCTCAAGGTCAGGAAGCGCACGCGATCCATGGTGGCTTTGATGTTTTCCACCGTCTCCCACGCCAGCGAACAGTTAATTCCTTCGGCGATTAAGCGGTGAAACTCATCGTCCAGCGTTAAAAATGCCTGGCTGTCGTGACGATCGGCGGCTAAACGCTGCAGCTGCAAGTTATGCTCCAGCGCCATCAATCCCTCGGGGCTGATCTCCTGCGCGGCGCGGCGTACCACGGCGATCTCCACTGCTTCACGGATAAAACGGCCGTCGGCTACACGCTGGGCGGAAATCTTGCGCACGAATGTTCCGCGCTGCGGCAGCACCTGCACCAGGCCCGCTTCCGCCAGTTTGATAAAGGCTTCGCGGACTGGCTGGCGCGACACGTTAAAGCGCGCGGACACTTCCTTTTCCGACAGCAACGAGCCCGGATGAATGACGCAGGTCACGATATCTTTGCGCAGATAACGATAAATCTGCTGATTTACGGGTTCGCTGGTGGTTATGGTATAGGCAATCGACATGCAGCAATATCCGTATTACGGCTGGCCTACGCCAGCTCGATGAGAAAGGTTCAGTCTAATCAGCACGCTGCATCTGCGCTACACATTTGTGAAGGCACTTATGCCTGCGTCACAAGGGCCTGTACCGTGGCGCGTGCGCCTTGCGTATTCAGCTGCTTGTAGAGCTCAGTCACTCGTGAAACGAAGGCGGTCTGATAACGTAAATCATCGCCAAACACCGCTTGCAAACGCAGTAAGGCTTCTACGCGCTGCGTGCCCTCATCACTGTGCGCCACTATACTCGCCAACTGCTCCTTCATGGGATCGCGAATCTCAATCGCCTGACCCTGTTCATCGACACCGCTCACGTAGCGCATCCAGCCCGCCACACCGAGCAGCAGATAGTCACAGGAGGTGCCGTTGCGCAGATGCCAGCGCACGCTGTCCAGCAAACGCTGCGGCAGCTTCTGCGTGCCGTCGGTAGCGATTTGATAGGTGCGATGCTTGATGGCGCTGTTCTCGTAGCGCGCAATCAGCGAATCGGCATAAGCGGTGAGATCCACACCCTTCGTGCGTAGCGTCGGAGCCTGATCCTGCAACATTAGCGCGCGTGCTGCCGTGCGGAAGTTGCTATCGGCCATGCAATCACTGATGTGTTCATATCCGGCCAGGAAGCCGAGATAAGCCAAAAACGAATGGCTGCCATTTAACATGCGGAGCTTCATCTCTTCGAACGGTAGCACGTCGCTGACCAGTTCGGCTCCGGCGTTTTCCCATGCCGGGCGGCCATTAACGAAATTATCTTCGATGACCCATTGGAAGAAGGGTTCTGCTTCAACCGCCACCGGATCGCTACTGCCTAAGCGTGCTTCCAGCGCATCAAATGCCGCATCAGTCATCGCGGGGACAATGCGATCCACCATGGTGGACGGGAAGGTGATGTGCGTTTGAATGTACTCCGCCAGTTCATGGCTGTGGCGTTCTGCCAGCTGGATGATGACGTTGCGGGTGACGTGGCCATTTTCCGGCATGTTATCGCAGGACATGACGCTGAACGGTGCTAAACCACGCTCGCGACGACGCATAATCGCCGCCAGAATCAGGCCCGGCAGCGAGCGTGGTTGCGCAGGGTTTTCCAGATCATGCACAATATCGGGATGATCCGGATTGAGCTTGCCGCTGGAAGGCATATAGCAATAGCCTTTCTCGGTCACCGTCATCGATACAATCGCCACATCCGGCTGGCTCATCGCCTCAATCACTGCATCAATACCGTCGCCTTTGCCATGCAGCGCTTGCGTCACCACGCCAATCACGCGGGTGTGCAGGCTGTCATCTGCCATTTCGGTCAGGGTATAAAGCAGGTCTTGCTGACGCAGCGCTTCAATCAAAGCACCGCTGTTGAGATTGACTTCGCAGTAACCCCAGTCACTGCCTTCAGCCGCCAGTTTATCGCTGGCGAGCGCCTGATGCGCACGATGGAAGGCACCAAAACCGATATGTACCATGCGGGTTTTTAACTGGCTGCGGTCATAAGTGGGGCGTTGTACGTCAACGGGAAGGCGTTCAAGCTCTAACATGCGTTTTCCTTTTAGCAAACGGGGCGCTAAGCGCCCCGTTCTCATTAAAACGGTTAAACAGCTACCGGTTTATCGGTGGTTTTGGGTTCGCGGATAACAAACAGTACCAGTATCGCGCCCACTGCCGCCACGGCTCCGGCCAGAATAAATGCACTGTCAAACTTGCCGGTGTTCTGCACAATAAAGCCGGTGACGATAGGGCCGATAATCCCGGACAGGCTACCAATCAGATGGATAAAGCCACTGATGCTGCCGACACGGCTTTTGTGCACCACATCCTGAATAATCGCCCAGTAAATCGCGCCGGTGATGTACAGGAAGAAGATGGAGATCGACATCATGATCACTGCCGAGTGCACTTCTTTAATCGTACCTGCCAGCGCCACACAAATTGCTGCGGCCAGCAATGAAACCACCAGAACGATTTTGCGCGATAACAGCAGTTTGCCGGTGATATTGAAAATCTTATCGGATATCCAACCACCTAATGCCAGACCAACGAAGCCTACAATCCACGGGATCATGGTGGTGATGCTCATGGATTTGATATCCAGGCCGTGTGCCTGCACCAGATAGGCCGGGAACCAGCTCAAGAAGAAGAACAGAATATAGTTGTAGCAGAAGAAGGCGAAGGCGGTGACCAGAATGATCGGCTGGCGCAGGTAGAAGCCCATACCGTGCGGTTTGCCTGAGGCATCGATCACATCAGCCGGTTCTTCAGCTTTCAGTTTCTCCACCAATGCGCGTTCTTCCGGTGACACTTTCTTGCTGCGTGCTGGGTTATCGGCCGCGAAGAAGAACCACAGACCCATCCACACCAGGCCAATCAGGCAGATCACCACGAACGCCGGACGCCAGCCGAATGACAGCGCCAGATAGCCAACGATCGGACCGGCCACGGCGCCACCCAGAGGGTGAACCGGCACTCAGCAAGCCCATGGCGGTAGCCGCCTGTTTTTTCGGGAACCAGCCGTTGATGGCCTTGTTCGCCGAGGCGCAGATCGGGCCTTCCGCCATGCCGAACAGCACGCGCAGAATCATCATCGACCAGAAGCCGGTTGCTAGTGCGGTCATGCCGCAGAACAGCGACCACATGCCAACGGCGGTGCCTAACACAATCGTCGGGCCGAATTTATCGGTCGCCAGGCCACCGATGAAGTTGAACAGCGCGTAGCCAAAGAAGAAGCTACCGAAAATCATGCCGAACTGTTCGGCGTTGATCATCAGGTCTTTTTCCACCAGCGGTACGGTCAGAGAAAGGGCAATACGATCGAGGTAGTTGATCATATAAACCAGGAACAGCAGCAGTACGAGGGTCCAGCGTAGATTCTTTAACATAGAAACTCCGTTTCCCCGTCATGCTTCAATCTGTCTTTATGTGGCCTGTTTAATCGCATCCCCTTCGAGGATTTAATTACTTGCCGCCATGACACAGCCTGAAGCATTGAGAGGATTATTATATTGGCCGGCGGGTACGCACCGGATTAAGGACACCTGGTGTGAAGATTAACTTAACCCATGTGCAGAATCACTTTGCAGCAGGTGCGCGGATCTTTTTCGAACAGCGTCATCGCTTTTTCAATCTCGGCCAGCGGGAAATAGTGGGTGACTAATTTCTCTGGCTGAATCTGACCTTTCTCCATCCACTCAATCACCTGCGGGAAGCGATTGCTGTTGAGACGTGAAGTGAACAGCGACAGCTCTTTGCTGGTTAACGCCTGCTGCGTGATGCTGCAAGGTTCACCGGAGAAGCCCAACAGGCCAATACGCGCTGCCGGAGAGGCGAGGGCGGCGGCTTCGGCCAGAATGGTCGGATGGCAAGCGGCATCAATGATCAGTGTTGGCTGCACGCCTTCCAGCTGCGCGGCCAGCGGGATGTCGCTGTTATTGAACACCTGATCAGCGCCATTCTCCTGCGCCAGCGCCAGTCGTTCCGGCAGACGATCCACCACCAGCACTTTTTCCACGCCGTAGACGCCTTTAAGCACCTGAATCGCGGTTAAGCCCATCGGGCCTGCGCCGTAAATCAGCGCCACGTCATTGGCCTGCGGTTTGAGGAAGGCGGTGATATTGGCCGCGATGGTGAAGGGTTCCACCAGGCTGGCGAGTTTGTCGGGAATGGAAGCAGGCAGAGTAAAAGCGTTTTTCGCCGGCGCCACCGCGAATTCGCTGAAGCCGCCGTCACGATGCACACCAATCACCTGTAGCTCTTTGCAGACGTTCGGGCGGCCGATGGAGCAGGGATAGCAGTGTCCGCAGCTGACTACTGGATCCACCGCCACACGCTCGCCGATACGCGCGGCATCCACGCCTTCACCCACCGCATCGATTAAGCCGAAGAACTCGTGGCCAATCACGCGCGGGTATTTGGCGAACGGATTGTGACCGTGCCAGATGTGCACATCAGAACCGCAGATACTGGCAAACTGCACTTTTACGCGCACTTCACCTGCGGCAGGTTCTGGCAATGCACGTTCCGCCAGCACCAATTCACCCGGTTGTTCAATTACGACACTTTTCATCATTTACTCCTTGCCAGCGCACGCGCAATCGGTGGATTTGGCATCAACGGGAATGCAATGATGAAAAAATACGCCTGCAAATACTACCATACAAGTCGGCGTTAAAGAGTTGTGAAGAGAGTCACAGAGTGCAGGGAGGGGGAGCGAAGAACTGTGGCATTTTGGGGGATGGACAGGGGAAATTGGTGTGGTTCTTAAATCTTCAACGCATGCAGATATTTGAGATTTTCAGCAAGACATCTGTTTCAGCTGCCCAAAAGCGAAAGATTGATTGCTGAAGCGTTCGACTTCGAGCCTGGAAAAATCTGGCCTTCACGCTGCCGCTGATGCTCCCCCGAAGTAGCTCCGATCCGGAAGCCGCCTCGCATTTCATTTATCTGAACCGCCATAATCCTTTAAACCGTAAAAACAGTTTTCTATTATCGGGCTTCTTTGTTACGCGCTAAGCTCCTACCTGTATGAAATGCTTCATGACCTGAAAGAAGCGCCTGATGTATCAGGACGGTCGCCGTTTTACCGGCAATGCCGCCTTTGAAAACTGCCGGGTCTGCCCTTTGATGGATTACAGCTTTTTTCACGCTTTATGACGAAAAGGAAATCACCATGAATCTGATGAATAATTGTGCACAGCCCGTCATGGATGTTATATTAAAATATAATATTAGGAGGTGCTCTATGTATACCACTCGCCTGAAAAAGGTTGGCGGATCCATCATGTTGGCGGTTCCTCCCGCCGTGCTCAAAACGCTGGAGCTGTCGACGGACAGCGAAGTCGGCATGACCATTAATAATGGCTGCCTGATTATTGAACCCCAGAAACGGCCTCATTATTCTCTTGAGGAGCTGCTGGCGCAATGCGATCCGCACGCCGAAATCAGCGAAGAGGAACGGGAATGGATTGATGCTCCTGCGGTGGGCAAGGAGATCCTTTAGATGGACAGAGGGGAAATCTGGCTCGTTTCACTGGATCCGATTGCAGGCCACGAGCAAAGCGGAAAACGTCCGGTGCTTATCGTATCGAAGGCATCGTTTAACAAGCTGACCCGGTTACCCGTTGTTGTTCCCATCACCAGCGGCGGAAACTTTGCTCGTACGGCAGGTTTCACTGTTTCACTGGAATGGGCAGGAACAAAAACGATGGGCGTTATTCGCTGCGACCAGCCCAGAACCATTGATATGGCTGCCCGGAACGGCAAGCGGCTGGAACGCATACCAGACGCTGTGGTGAATGAAGTGCTTGCCAGGCTGGATGCTATTTTGAGTTAACGGCAGGACCCAGAAAAGCAAAAAGCCTGCTTCAAAAGCAGGCTTTTCAAATTTGGCTCCTCTGACTGGACTCGAACTTCATTTGTAACTCCTACTGTTATTGGGTTTGAAAAGCTTATCTGATTATTTACCAGCATTTTTACCAACATTATTCAATCTGTATGGGTAAAAAGTCAATTATATTCAATTGATTACGTCAGTTTACGTCAGTAGACATCACAGTGAATTGCTACCTCATAAAATCAAACCTGTCAACTTTTGGAAACCGCTGTCGTATAGTAAAAACCTGTTTATAAGAGGGATTGCAGATGGCAACAGCAGCAAAAAAAGTTGAGCTAACAAAATGGTTTAAGCCTGAAAACTATGTAGTTTTAAAAGACATCACTGTGATGCAACTTTGCCACGAGATCCGTAGAAGAAAGGCGATGTTTGCTGAACTGGAAGAAGCCCTTGCAAGCGATGAGCCTGAATGGTGTGTGAGCCAGGCTAATCCTGAAGAAAGGGATTTGATTCTCTCAGGGAAGCCCTTGTTAGCCTCTAAGCCAACAGACGACGATGGCAACGCTTATGAAAGTGATCAGCATGTCAAGCTTATGACTGCTGGTAAGCTTTATCAGTTGGAAGGGTATATCAAAGAGACAGGATTATTAGACTACGGAGAAGAAACTGTAACATTCCACACAGAAAAAAACAGGGCCAGGTTGCAGCAACCTATCCTGCGATACCAACAGATACGTGCTCAGCAACTGATTGAATCTCGGAATCTTACTGATGAACAGAAAAAGAACCTTGTTCGAAGGGCAGGAAGTGTAATTAATCTGGAAATTGATATAAGTATATCAACAGATGATCAAATCATTGAGTCAATGCGCTATCTGTTAAACCGCTGGCGTAAGCACACTGGAATCAAACCCAAAGTAAGCCAGCAGAACTATGGTTTTGGTGAAGTGATGGTTCAAAAGATTGTCGATTTTCGAGTCATTCCCATTTTAGACCTTCTTTATCATGCCAAATCAAATAACTACAAGCTCAGCGACAAGGACCTGGAACAGCTTCTCTACCGTTGGGGCATGGAAGAGTGCCGTGATCAGGTGCAAATCAAAGAAACAGACAGGCCACTTGCTAATAAAGCACTTACCAACGAATTTGATAATCTCTTCACCATGTTTTTGTATAAAAACAGGCACTTAACGGATGTAAAGGTAAGCGAAGTGTACAAGCTGAATGAGAAAAAAGAAATATAATATGAAAGTCAAGGGGTGAGAGAAATAATCTTATCCCCGTAAACAACCGTCTCACAGATCCCCAGAAACACTCCGTCAATTCCATCAATTTTTTCAAATACCCCAATCTCCGATAATTCTCCTCGTCGAAACAAACAGGAGAAATAAACATGAATAAAAAATTAATACGAATGCACGAAGTCCTTAACAGGACAGGATTTTGCAGGGCATGGATTTATCGTCTTATTAAACAGAAACGTTTTCCTGAACCAATAAAGATCGGTGAAAGAGCTATTGCCTTTATAGAAAGTGAAATCGATAGCTGGATAGATAATCTAATCAACAGTGCAAGATCTTAAATTAAACTATTAAAAACAATAGAGGAATAAAAAATGAATAAAGATAAATATTACGAAATGATTCATATGACTTCTTATATCATTAAGGAAGGGCATGAAGAAGCTAAAAGAGTACTGTCATTAACAGACGAAGAATTAAAAGAAAATATTCGATTAATAAATCCTATTATTGAAATCATGGTAATTTCTTCATTGGAACAAAAGTATGGAAAGAAAACAACAGATGAATTCTTTAATATTTTGAAAAAAGAGACAAAGGAGGATGTCGACAGACATATTCAAGATATGATTCTTAAGGGTGACGCAGTAGCAGTTAAACAAAAAAACAAATAACACTAACGATAAGGGTAATTATATGAATAAAGAACTAATGAAAGAAATGGAAGAAGTTGTGGCAGAGTTTTCAGTTGAGTTTTTAAAAGAAGTGTATGAGCAATTCGATTACACAAATAATGACGTGGCAAATAATATCGGAGGGTCATATGACGCAATGCGTGAAGGTGCTGAACTGATTTTGACGTTAGTATATGGGATAGAAGCTACGGAAATTTTTAACAACGAAGTAATTTAAATAACAAACCATAAAATAAGGGGAATTAATATGAAAGAAGAACTATTTTTAGAAATGGCAGACGTACTTCAGAAGCAAATGAGAGAAACAATAAGAGAATTGAAACAAGCATATAATATCAGAGGAGAAGAGTACATGAAGAGACATGCTGAGTTCTTTCCGTATATTCATTTGCAAGCTGAAAATAAGCTTATAGAACTGTATGGAAGAAAAAGGACAAAGCAGTTTCAAATTCAGCTTGAAGAATGTGACATAACTGTGTTGAGGGTAAAAAGATAAGGGGGTAATAAATGATCTGTAGAAGCAATATTTTTAATATCCGGAGTAGATAAACCGAAAAAATAAAAGAGCAATTGCAAGTGTGATTGAAAGTGATCAGTTTGTTTAAACTAGACAATTAATCATGGTCTATAAACGCCATAAAGATGGCGTTTGTCTAAAATAAATAACAGGAGTAATATCAATGGTTATTTTTAATATAAAAAGCTTGTGTTTTAAAATAGAAGTCAATGTTTTTGACGAATTCTATGAAGAAGAGCTAAGAAAGGTGGTTAAGCGTGGACTGGATAAATGGATTTCGGACACAAGGATCTGGAAACGAACCAATAAACAGAAAAAACGTCTGACAAGATAGATTTGCAGGATTATTTAAATAAATATGCGATTAAGGAATCGCATGCTAATGCTGTAGAAGTGAAGGTTAAGATAGTGTGGGATATGCCGTAGGACAGTCAATAGTCTGGAATAGCCCGGAAACGAGCGTCCTTTACAGCTCAAAATTTTCAATTGCTAAAGATATATTCAAAGGATAAAAATGATGGATGAATTTCATATACTGTACCAGTACAGAAAAATCCAACAAGCCGCTGCCACCACAGATATCAAAACGCTTGAACAGGTTCTGGTTAAGTTCAGAAAGGTGGTAGCTGAAAGGCAAGTAGAGTACTACGCAGAAATCGGAGAAGAGGTGGCACGTCAGATAAAACTGAAGAAAATCCTTGAACAGATGGAGCGGGATGGGGTATCTGTTGAGGATTTGTTGCTTGATCCTCGTTGAACGGGGTAGCCTCTGGGGAAGGTCTGCTAGGTGCCAAAAGCGGAATTTATTAACTTTCACATTATATTCCTAACTAGGAAGCAGATCACTCAGATTTATGAGAAGAGCAGGAAAAATAAGTAATTATTTAACGGGCACAAACAGAGAACCAAGTCGTGACATGCGACACAAAGGTCAAGTTATCACCAACGCTCAAAAAAACTGTTAAATACCCCCCTCATACAAGAGGGGTAGAAATCAGTTTAATGATTTGCTTAGCAATAGCTTCAGACATTTTAGGTGGAACTGCATTACCTATTTGCCGGGCGCGGGATTGTAGAGACCCAGTGAATAAATAATCCATTGGGAATGTCTGTAAACACGCAGCTTCTCTTAGAGAAAGGGCTCGATTCTGTACGGGATGTCCGAAACGTCCGTTTGAGTAACTTATACAACGAGTTGTAAGGCCACTTGCGGGCTTATCCCAAGATAATCTTCCATAGACATCCGTATGACCTTTGTGATTTTGATGGCACTTTAATACAAGATTTGGAGGCCAAGCTTCTCGGCCACCACCTTCAGGTGTAGCCTTTATTCGTTGGATATTCAGATCTGTAAGCCTAGCAGATTCATGATCAGATATAGTGGCATGTTTCGCTCCTGCTACTATCGGAGGAAGATTTCCAATCCATTCTCGAACTGTAGAGTATGGGGTATGCTGAGTACCATGTGTTTTGACTGGCAATTCGACCTTATAATTTTTTGAAGCAAGCAAAACCAATCGCTCACGTGTTTGAGGCACTCCGAACCAAGCTGCCGGAATTATTTTGAAATCTACAGAGTAACCATTTTCGATTAATGTATTGAGAAATTGTTTGAATGTACCTTCATTTTGATTAAATTTCTGAAGGCCAGGAACATTTTCTACAAATACAAAATCTGGCAAATAATAAGTTACAAAGCGGCAAAATTCAGACAGAAGATCCAAACGCGGATCGTCCTCTTTTTTGTTAGAATTTTGTTTTGAGTAAGGTTGACAAGGTGCGCATCCAGAAAATAAAGTGTATCCGTCATTTTTTCCTATATTAAATAGATGTGAAATAGCATCACAACTAATAGTGCGGATATCATCGTTGACGAATGCAGCCTCAGGAAAATTTAACCTAAACGATTCAGAGGCATCTCTATCAAAGTCAAGTCCGAAGACGACATCGAGACCGGCTTGCCTGAACCCTTGGCTTGTCCCGCCGCATCCTGAAAAAAAATCAAACACTTTGATTTTTGTCATTTTTTTACACCTGCAACTAAATCTATTTAATGATACCACGATCAACTGCCTGGGTAAGTATCTTTCTTATGGATGTCATAGGTTGAGAATCCAACTTTAGTTTGGAAAGCATTGACTTTTGAAAAAAGAAAATTTCTCTGCTGTCAACATCTTCTTGTCCCAAAAATTGCTGAGTAAGAAAAGCTATTTGCTTTTTATATATTTCCACATCGGTTAAATCCCACTTCACTTTCCCTAAGGCTTCAGTTTGTTCAATTGTACAACAATTCTCAATTAACAATTTTTCGGGCGTTTCAAATGGTAGATAAAGAACTTTTTTGAAGGCGTAATCTAATGCACACCGTCTCAAAACTATTAATTCTTTATTATTTGCAACATTTTTAGCTCCACTGGCATTAACCATTAATTCGCACCCAAAACACTCTTTCATTTTATTAACTAAATCTGCATCAGATACAGCTTCAATTTTAGGGAATTTTATCTTTGTATTTTTATCACCATCGAGCAAAAACAAAACATCACTCCGTCCAACAACTGCATGGCTTGGTAGGTGCTTACCTAAAATTGCTTCTGCACCGCCCGGGACATATTGAACGTTGAACGAGTTCTTCAGACTAGGTTCATTTTGAATTGCACGTAGAATAACTTCTCTTGCGAGTTTATCTTCAGTTATTATTGTTCTTTCAGATAAATCATGCCCCAGTTCTACAAATGCTTCATCAGGCAATATATTTTGTGCTATTTTTGCACTCTCAGTATCTTCATCATAAATGAAAAGCTTAACTGCTTCTTTAGGTAGCATGTTTACCAAAACAGGTGAGTGCGTTGACAAAACAACTTGATGCTTTTTCTTGTTCACGAGACTGTAAATAAGTTCCATCATCCTTTTCTGAGCGCCCGGATGCAATGAAACCTCTGGTTCATCAAGAAGTATTAATGATTTATCTTTTGCAGAAAATAAGTTCATCACTAAAGACACAACGGCGAACTCCCCGCTTCCAGCATATGCTTCAGTATAATTAAGTTTGTCCGTAGATAGCATTGCCGTTCCACCTCTAGCGCCCCATAAACGGTGCTCAAGGAATTTAATGCTTTTATATTTTCGTCCTAAAATATATGAAACTTTATCTACTTGTTCTTTTTTTAAAATCACATTTTTAACAATAACATCAGAATTCCATAATCGCAAAGTTTGTAAATTATCATCAAACGCCTTTTTAATATATTTTGATTTGCTTCTAATATAATCTTGCTTGGTGAGTTTCTTTCCACTTTTGAGTGTCTTAACTTTATAATCAGAATGGTACATGCATCGATCAAATGCGCTAATTTCGGATCTAAAATCTAAATATACCAACCCTTTTTTTATTTTTTTCCACCGTGTAGCATTGCTCTCAGCACCAGAAACCTGTGATACGCTATCCATATTATCACTTACTAATGGTCGGCTTGTTTCCCAATAATCAAGAGATTGTTTCGTCGCATTGACTCTTGTTTGAAGAATTTCAATGGTTCGCTGTTCAGAATTTTTATATCCATAAATATACCTTGGTTTGAGTACTGAACCGTCGTCTCGAACTAAATCCGGCACATCATCAGTTTCAGTAGTGAACCAGTACCTAGTTATGTTTTTGCCATGTGGGCATCCTAATAATGCCTTTATCACAGAACTTTTATTTGTTCCGTTTTGCCCCACCAACGCAGTTATTGGGAAACTGAAATCGATTCTCGCATTTAATTCTAAGTTTTTGAAGTAAGGAAAACGAATATGCTGTATGAAGGGTTCAAACTCACCACTCTCCATGCTGCGGTTAAAATTTCGACGATGTTCAACCAATAGCCGATTACTCATTTTGTATCCCATATACATTCCGTTCCATTTGTACGGATATGATATGAATTTTGGATGTTGTGTGAAGGAAAAGTTTGAAATTTAAGGTGGGGGAACTCACAAAAGAGTAAGTATATACCAAGTAAATATGTAAGTACCCCGGTAAAACCGACTATTCACTCTTAGCTATCCATCGGTTGAACTCACAGCTCAAAGCAGCCAGTCAGGCTTAAAAATCGACAGGTGTCTTGTAGTTGCTCAGTACTGTGTTGATGGCTGATTATGGACAGAACCGCCCGTTATCAAAAAGATCAGCCAAAACGTCTTCCAGCACTTCCGGTCGCCACTGGCAGGACAGGTAAAGCTCTTCTGGCTCGACTTTACCAGTGAGATCGTCACGGACTACTGCAACAACAGTGCTGAAAATATGGTCTTTGTATGACAATAATTTTTCTGTGTTCAGAAAATGGAATTGACGTTCGGAGAAAATTATTCTCAGGTAGTTCAGGTAATTATCTGTGAATTGGTCATGGTTGAGGCCATTGACAGAATAGTAGCGAATTAGTGATTCGGTTATGACATGAGCTATGCCATCTTCGTTATTGTGCATGTTCAGTATTGTTTTTATTTCATTGTTTAGCATTTTTATCTCCATTTTTTATTTTTATTTCCTCGATAAATCTGGCTCTGTCGCCGTTAAATACCACAGCAGGGTTGATATAATAAATATATTTGGATTTACTGGGCGCTATAATTTTCTTATCGATAAGCTCTTTTATGCCACGGTAAAAGACAGGATTGGATAAATTGAAATCGCATTGACTTGCTATCTCTTTTGCTGTTTCAAAATTCATATAAACCTGGTCTTTGCCAATGGCGTCAGAAATAGAAAACAGAAATATATAAAAGAGCTTATTACCGGTCAGAGACAGATCAAAGAGGACACGGATCTTGGAAATAAAAAGCTTAACGAATTTCTCTTTATCGACTTCCTGTATAGAGTGTATGACTCTTTCATATCGATCTCCCTCTGGTGATTCAAATTTTTCTCCACGAGCTATTGTTCTTCTTTTATCTTTCGTTTCGATCTCAATGCCATTTTGCAAGATAAATGGATTTTTATCATAGATGTTGTTATTCATTATATTTCCTTTTTTATTATTATAATATCCATATATAACTATAATTATTAAAATGTCAAATATATTTTGAAGCGTTTTCTTCATTTTAATGTTCAGAAATGAAGTGAAATACAACAAACACGAAGAGAAAAAGAACAAACCCGAAGAAAGATCTACAAACCCGAAGAAAAATCAACAAACATGAAGAAAATGACTTTTTAATTTATTGTTTTATAAGAATATTTCTCTCTTAAGAAGTATAAGAAATATAAGATCTAAGAGGACAATAAGAAACCATGTGCGTTTAACCGCACTAACGGGTTTCGTCGGAGAACGTATTTATAGAGAGAGGAATTTTCTATGTGAATAATAACGTCATGTTATTAATGTTATGTTTTCCTATAACTATTTCACGGTTTTAACCGCTAATACTGGAAAAAGTTTACTTAAACTGGACGTTCCGCCAGTTTTTTTATGGCTATGGAAAACAATTTTCTTAATTATATTATTCAAAACCCAGCACAACCTCAGTGTTGTGCCATTGGGGTTAATGGAAAACTGAGATATCCCTCTTTTATTCATTAACAAACAACATAACAGAGCATTTGCTTCTTTGCCTCTGAGGGGCAACCAGCAATGCCTGTATGGGCTGTTATATGAAATAGTAAGGTTTTACCTGTCTTATTTAAAATAAACCGTTACAAGCTTTCCTGTCAGACTTTATGAAGGGCATGGTTTTTCAGAGCCTCATGTTCGCTTGCTCACATTACGCAAAATTAAAAAACCTTGAGTAAATGGCTGGTCTTGATTTCGCTAATGCGCTCAATCGCTGGCTCTCGCCCTTTAGATTTAAATTTTAAAACAGATTTTCTTCACCTGATGAAGTAATTTACTTCATTTTTTATCCTTAAAACGAAGAAAGTTCTTCATGAGATGAAGAAAATAGATTCAATCAGAAAAATAATGCAATTTAAGTCGTCAGTGCGCGTGAGCGCATAGCGGTTTTGCTGACGGCAGGAAGCAAAAACAAGATAGCGGCCTCTTATCGAGGGTTTTAGGGTTTTGTCTTAAAGCAGTATATGAGCAAGCGAATATACTGCACAGAAAACCTGATTATTAAATTTAAAACACTGGATAGTAACCATATCGAGCAAGTCCTCGATATGGTGCGTAAAACTAACAGGAAAAGTGAGTAGTTACGTCCCGGCCTGCTGGTTGCCCCCTCGAAGGGCAAAAAAGCATAGACCAGGGACTATGAGTTTTTCTATAAAAAGAAAATTATGATCAAACTCTTTGAACCCAATGACGCAACCTTAGTAGCGTATGGTTTTATAAGAAAAGATAAAACCCTAAGTCACGGCACAACAGCCGTGTTGGGTTATTTAAAATAAAAGGAAAACCGTCAATTTTTTTGCCTTATAGAAACAATGAATATAACCAGTCGCTTCGCTCTATATTAATAATGAAGAAGGAAAGTGCTTCCAGGCCAGCTATAGCTGAAAACCAAGTTCGCGATCTGGGGACTTAAAGTCCGCGGTTTCGGGACTTTAATCGAGAATGATTCTTATTTGAAGGAGTGAAGTTCATTTTTATGCAGTATTCTCATACTTCATGTGTCGAGTCATAAAACTTTAAGTATTATTTATTTTGTAATAAATGGACTTCAAGTATTGACTAATAAAATAATTGTGTTAATTAAAAACCATAAAAATAAAAAAGGAAAAATAATGACACAAGAAATACTAAATAAATCAAGAAGAGGACTGGAACGCCATGTGAAAAACCCATTCATTATGTCAGCAAGTAATAATACAAAGGGCGGTGTCAGGAGGAACTCTACAGGGAAAGATAAACTCCTGGTGGTAAATGAAAATACAGGGGAGTGTTTAGGCGGGGCAGGATTTTTCCAGTATCAGGAAGTCGATAAAACACAATTTTTAAAATTATATGTGAATGGTGTCAAAGCGATTACGGAATTATCTTCCGCCGGAACAAAGGTATTCGAAATACTTTACAGAGCAATGCAAGAGCAGAAGGATACCGACACGATTTTAATGTCTTATGATATTGTGGATAAAACCGTTGTTAAAATATCAAGAACAACCTATTTCAAAGGTATGAAAGAGTTAGTAGAAAAACATTTCATAGCAGAAACAATGATCCAGAACTATTACTTTATCAACCCTGACTTCATGTTTAATGGTGATCGTCTGTCATTTGTTAAATCGTACATATTAACAGAATCGAAGGCTGGCAACAGAAGGGCAAAAGGCAAGGTTATAGAGGGGCACTGATATTGTTTTATCAGAGGCTAAACCAGGCAAAATAGTAACCCTTTCTGAACAAGCTATACGATACCTGCATGTGAGGGCAAGTCCAAGTTCACTCCTGAACAACACATCATGATTTTTGCTGGCCTGTTCTTTGTTGATGAATACACCACGATGTCAGTAATGTCTTCATGAGCAACATGAGGGTATCCCTATGAAGAAACGTTTTTCAGAAGAACAGATTATCAGTATCCTCGGCGAGGATGAAGCCGGGGTTCCGCCCGTGGCTCTGCCACCAGCCTGCTATCTCCGACACTACTTTCTATATCTGGCGTAAGAAGTATGGCGGCATGGATGTGCTTCAGGCGGCTCTTGGACGAAAGTATTGACGCCAGACCAGAAGCAGGAAGCTGTAAAAGCCATGTGTACGGTGTATTGGTTCAGACTTGACCTGACAGCTTTCTCGTACAGCACACAATCAAATATGACAGTCGGCTATGAGCGAGCAGCAGACATTGACGACATCAAGATGAACATTGATGTGGTCGTAATTCAATGCTTCCCTTGGTGACATATGTGTAAAATAAGATTATTCTCATCACGCTGTTTTACTTAACTCCATGAGAATTATATGAATAAAATAATATTCGCAGTAGTCATTCTTTCCTCATTGCTTCTGGGGGGCTGTGCGTCGGTTCCTCTGGCCAGTAATGCTGAAACCGCGACGGCTAAGTCATTCCCGGTTCCGGAAAATGGCAAAGCCGGTATTTATGTATACAGAGACAGCTTTGTCGGCAAAGCGTTAAAAAAGGATGTGTATCTTGACGGGCGCTGCCTTGGTGAAACAGCCGACAGAGTTTTTTTCTATCAGCAAATATCGACCAGCCAACCACATACACTGGGAACCGAATCCGAGTTTTCACCTAATAATCTGACACTCAATGTCACGTCAGGGAAGAACTACTTTGTTCGTCAGTACATTAAAATGGGCGTTTTTGTTGGTGGTGCTGGACTTGAGCAGGTTTCTGAAAACGAAGGGATGCGCGTCGTTTCTAAATCTGAAGTTAAGTTAGCTGTGCCAGGTCATTGCAATAACTGATCGGTGGAAAAGCTAATATCCAGCCCGCATCAGGGCTGGATATCATTCGCTGGCCGGTTTGACTGTATGGTTAAGGTTTTGCAGACACCTCTTCCACTTTATCCTTTTGATTTTCGAATTATTGACCCTGACCCGAAATCTTGCTCGATTCAGAACCAGAATTCCGGCATGACTGACCCGCTCCCTATTCATTAGACCGTGGTGTTAGCAATGTCCGCTCCTGGCACAGACCTGCCTTTCAGATTAGGTTTAGCCTGTGCCGTAACAGTGTCAGATTAAATCGTGGTTAATACATGTGAGACTTACCCCCACTGTCGATTCTGTATAACTGTCCTGTATCCGTCGTGATCCTGAAAAGTCATACCATCAACATTCCAGTAAGGATTAAAAGAACCCACCCTGATAAATCCGGCCTCGTCCATTTTTTCACATGCTGTCTCCCACAACACTCTTTCCGGCACATACAGAACCAATAAATCCTCTTCTGTAGGGGAAGGAGATACCGGATGATGGCCGCATTGGGTAAATTCCAGATGCCAGCCCCAATCAGAGCGTCCTAACATGCATCCGCTAAAACCTGCGTGATCGGTAAAGGAGCCCAGTTTTTGCAGGTTCATCCCATGACAGTACATTTCACAACTGATGTTTAAGTTGCTGGCAGGCCGTGCGATACGCAGATGATGAGAATTCATGGATTATTTCTCCGGTATTATATGTCCTTCACCTCAATCTACCATGACATTTGGTTGCTGGCCGTCTCCTTCTGTTCCGGTAGCCTTCACAGACAAATCCCTGTTAAACCCTGCCCAAATCGCCACTCTTATTGATCTGTTAAATCGATCAATAATTTGTGATTGATAGTTATTACCGATTAATAAAGCGCTATCGATCGGTTATTAATTGCTTTAACAGATCAATAAATAAATATTGATAGGTTATAGCTATCATTTGTTTTGAGTTTGATCGATAAAAACGATATGACAGCACCTTGCTTCAGATCAATTATATCAATTACTTAGATAGTAAACGGTGAGGGAAAGAACATGTCTGAATGCCCATTTTGCAGGACAGCGGTACAGCAGGGTGCATCTGTATGTCGTGGTTGTGGCGCTGAAAAGGTACAGGGTTACGTCAGCCAGCAAACGATAAAGTTTTTAGCGGTAGTGGGGACGATACTGGGTATCCCCACCGCTTTCTTTGTTGCTTTTGCTACACATTCGACACCGCTTATGGTTGTTGTCTTGCTGGCAATGATACTCGGCCCCGTTCTGTTCCTGAAATTTAAAAATAAAGACAAGATCTCCTGGATCAGACCCACCGCTCGTTAATTTTGCCAGCATCAGGGAAGCCACAATATGTGTTATCCACTCAGCAATGTGCCATTCAGGAATCAATATGTTTAAAAAAATCGGTGTGATCGTAGTCGTAAGTTTTTCTGTCCTGGCAGGAGGCTGTGCACAGGTCAGCTCGCTCACGGGAGCGCCACAATCAACGGATGATTTATCAGGTAAGATCAAGGTGGGCAAAACGACACGAAGCGAAGTTATAAAAATTCTGGGTAACCCTGATACGGATAATACCATCAGCGGAAATGAAATTATGACCTATTCCATTTCCAACAGTTTTGGCAAGGCAAGTACGTTCGGAAGTGCTGCAAGCTCTGTAATGGGGTATATCCCTGTATTATCATCTGTATCAGGCTATGCGGCGCAGGCCACATCTGCGGCAGGGCGTATGTCAAAAACGAAACACGTCAATATAACCTTAAAAGAAAATATTGTTCAGAACATGGATATTATAGAGAATTAAAACAATGAAGAAAATTTTGCCTCTGTTATTCGTTTCATTTTGTTTTTCTGCTCATGGTGCAATGGACGTGTCCGGTATTAAGTTCTGCCAGATTTTACATAATAAAGCAGAAATGACAGCACGTGCAAAAACGCAGGGCATATCGAAAGTGCGCTTTATAAAAGAGGCGCGTATTGCTGACGATGCGGAGGATTACAGTCAGGACTTTTATAAAATGGAGCTGGCTATGATAGATGACACTTATAAAAACCCGACACTGACGCATTCATCAGATAACTATGAGAATATCAAGAAGTCGTCTCAGTATGGACTGGATGTTTTAGACCGATGTTTGCAGCGATATGGTAAAACAGATCACGTGATTTTTAACTGAATAATAAAGCAAAAGGGAGCCGTGACTCCCTTTGTTTTTATGGTAATGCCTGAAATTTTCATGTTTTAAAAATAAATCCTTATTTTATTTTTAATGTTTTTTTGTGCGAGGGTGATACTTCAGAAAGGTTGTTTTGGTTCTGGTAGAGTCTTGAGCTGGCTTCTTTCAAAGCAGAAAACCTGACAGCTCGTTTGAACTCATCGAGTACATATAAAACATCTTTTTTAAAGCCGGTAGCCCCCTGATCTAAGCCTGCTGCTTCTGCATACTCACGCGGTATCGTTGGAAGTGCATAAATATCTTTATATGCTTTTTTAATGATGCTTATTCGTGCGTCTTTATTTAATGATTTGATGTTATCAATACTTTCTTCTTCCATTTTTATTTCTTTTACATATACGCTTAATGATTTAAGAATGTCCTGTCTGTATCTGTATTCAGGAATGTCAGCATAGTTAAATCTTGTGGGGATCACATCAATTCTTCCTTTTATTTGAGTAATGAAATGGTTTTTCATATCCAGATGAAAACGTTCGTTATCTGACAATGATTTGTCTGGTTTTAGTATATTTAATAGTTCTATAAGTTCTGTATTATTAAAGTCCGAATAATTCATTTTTATATCCTCTTGTTGTGTTTTTATTCTATTATAGATCTCCTGTTTTTATTGTAAATAATCAGCATGTATTTAAAGGGATAAATGCACTGATAAATATATAATTAACACTCTGTTTACTCCGATAACTCATCAAGATGTTTAATTATGACGTCTTTATATATCCTGTTAAAACTTTCCGTGTTACCGTTGCGTTTATATTCATAGATAGGATTGTTGTCAAAGCTATGAGAACCTGCTTCCCACCAAAGCGCACTTTTATGTCCGAGATAGCAGAACAACACTCTGAATGATTTAGGTCTTACTGTGCTTTTAAAAGCAATATCAGCTTCGTTTTTGACGGATTTACAAAGCAGGTATATGAAAACAGGATATCCGGACGCGACATATTCCTTATACTGTTCCTGTACTTCACTTCTGAATAAGGCCAAATCAACGTTTTTTCTGTATTTTACTTCGATAAAGATGGCATTCATGATCGGATCGCCGTTGGGTTTTGGTGTAACCCGGGAGGCGATAAAATCAGGAAATTTGGAGTGAAAATTAAACACTTTGCCTAGGTAGGAACTGACATCATAGTTACGTGATTTCGCTACATGCTGAAGGTTTGCATAGAAGGGGGCCGTATGTTCTATCCCTGTACGCTCTACCTGATACCCCAGGGCGGAAAAATGGAGCATGGCAAGGTTTTCAGCAAAATCCCCACGCAGCCGATTGTGAAACCATTGGTCGTTGTTCATTGTCGATTCCAGGCATGTAAATTCTTACTTTGCCACGAACAAGACTTATCTATCAATACGTTGAAGAGTATTTTGTGCTCTGTGTGGTTATTGCGTGTTCTGACACACCGTCACGGAGACAGGGCAGGGAAACAATGGCGCTACCGTCCGCTGTGTGCCAGGTATAGTGAACTCATTGGCACCAGTACTTGATAATATTGTAGAAATGTCATTCATCTTTGCGCTTGCTGGAACCAAAACGAAGTTTAGGCAGTTTGAAACCCTTTGATTTAACAGGAACTTTACTTTCTTTTGGCAAAGGAGGAAATGCAACAGATGGGTTTGGCTTATTTGCTTCTGCTTTATTCTCAGGCTCGTAGTTGTAATTAGCTGTCAAAGATCTGGAAACCTCTACGGATTTACTTACAGTACTCATATCCTCCCATTGCCTGCGGGTTATCTTCAACTTCGTAACAGGATCAATCATGACTTCATCAAGAGGATCGACTACCGAAGGCACTGTAGGTTTTGGTGCTGTGCTATCAACAGGTTTTACTGTTTCCTGAGCAGGACGCTTAACCAACACACTCATAAAACTTTTAATAAAATCATACAGCTTGTGCAGATTGAGCTTACGCTTGCGCCTTAACAGTGGTGGTGTCGTAGATTTTGACATAACACCATAGTAAAGAGACATATCCTTTTGCTTCGCTTCTACGGGTTTAAAGCGGCGTTTTCTTTCCGGTATAACAAGTGCAGGCTGTTGTGGTGCTGGTTTCGCCTTAACGGTTTCGATACGGAAACTATCAAGGTTTACCGTAATGAAATGCCCTACATCACTGTTAAACAATTGCCTGAAATCATTAGCAGCCTGTTTTGCTTGTGCTGCCTGAACCTGTTCTGCGGCACGTAAAGTTTTGGCTCTCCTGGTATGCCATGACTTACGGTTGATTCGTGTCATTGCAGGGCGGTTAAGCTCAATGGACTTAGCCAGTTGTTCATTAGCGATATCCTGTCTTCCTGTTTCTTGCGCTGCCTTCGCAAGAGCAATAGCCTCTTCACGCTGTGCAGCTAGGGAACGGTGATCCATGCGATTCACAGAACCAGTACGTTCAAGCGCACGGTTAGACATTCTGGACCATGATGCACGCCACTCATCCATTAAATCATGCTCGTTCCAGCTTCTGTTCTTGTTGCCGAAACCTTGCGGTGTTATCTCACGCAGCGTCAGCATTACGTGAGCGTGAGGGTTATGACCATCAAGGTCATGAAAGGAGATATCGGCAATCATGCCCTTGCTGACAAAATTACGTTTGCAGTAATTTTTAACTAACGCGATTTTGGCATCGTTATCCAGCTCAACAGGAATAGCGATATCAAAATAACGTGAGAGCTGCGCATCTTTACGTTTTTCTGTTTTCTCAATTTCGTTCCACAACACAGAAGAATTTTCAACAATATTAAAAGGTGTATGTTCTGGTGCAAGAATGCAGTGGTGGAACAGGTCGGAACGATATGAATAATCGTACACGTCTCCGGTTCTGTCATCTTCTATTTTTGTTCTTGCGTTATATGCAGCAAGATAACAGGAAGATTTTCCTGCTGATCTTTTTAGCATATTAAACGATAAATGAAACATTGCCATACTACAAATATTACTCCTGTGTTTTAATTGGTTTTAAAGGCGTTGACCTTTGCTGGTTTTAGTTTTGCGCAAGAAAAACTCTGGTGTTGACTTTAAGGCCCCCGCCAGGCCCACACGTTGCGAAGCAATGTATAAGTGGGCATTGTCTTTATTTTTTATTCAGCTAATCGCCGAATCAAAATAAAACAATGGTTAAGGTTTACTCTGGTTTAAGCGCCGAAAAAAGAGGCGCGTAAGCTTAGGGGTAAAGGGATATAAGTCAATGACGGGATGTTTTCCTTGCTGGTATTAATAATATAACTCCAGATTCTATACTTGTAAAATTTGCCAGAATAAATATATATGGTAATTATCTTTTAGCGTCGAAAGAAGAGACGCTAAATTTTTTGAGATAAAAATATAACAACAGGAGTGATATGAATAAAATTATAAATGTAAATAACAATGAAAATGGAGAAAGCGATCTGGAAACGAAATGGTTTTTGATTGATTACAGCGAAAACAACGAAAACATGCGTATCAGATTAAAAGAAGGCACCGTGAAAGAGGCTTTTACTGCTATACGCAGCCAGTATGAACCTCAGTTGTTGGAAGCCAGCGAACAAACCCGTTTCAGAACCCTGTCAGGACGATACGGTAACGCTGTCTCTTCACTGAAAAGAAGCATCATGCAGGAACTGGTGATTATCGTGGCAGGGCTTTTCCTGCATTATTTCAGCATTGACAGTACATATGGCACAGCCAGAGAAGTTATCAGGGAACTGTTTGGCCTTTCGGTTAAACGTGAGGTGATTTTATCTTCCTTTGCATCAGACGGAAGGCTGGCAGACAGGAAAAGCAGGTGGTTCAGTATGCAACAGCATGAGAAATCAATGCTGTTCGACTGCTTTAATGGCGTGATTAATGCCGGAAAGCAATATGAAATGATAAAAAGACGTCTGGATATGCTGGTAGCAGCCACTAAACGATAATATAAAACAAAGAGATATATCCCTTTGTTTTACTGATAAACGGATTACTGAATAAGGAAAGCTATATGAAGATCAAACCCTTCATGGTTCTGGGAACGTTAGATGAAAGCACAATGATATTGCTGGGCCTCAATACAGTTTTATGGTGCTTAGTGATTGGATTTAATATTACAGGAGGAAGTTAATGGAAAGAAAAAATTTACAGCAGCTACTTGCGTCAGCACAGCAGGAACTGAACAGATTAACAACAAAGCAAAAGGCACTGACACGAAAAGAAAAAACGCATAAGAAAATCGTGCTGGGTGGTGAAGTGGCAAAGTATATGGGACTGGATATTGACCATGATGTGTTGGTTGGTTTTCTTCTGACTTTCGCCAGTTCGACAGAAGTACAACGCAAAACCTGGTTAAGTAACGGGGCCAGAGCCAGACAGCTTGATAATATGAGAAAAGAGCAGAAAAATAAATATTCCATCAAAAAAAATGACAATGAAAAACCAGAGGCTGAGGTTCCGGGTAAAACGCAGACTGCTGTTCAGCCTGATACAGTAAAAGAAGATACCGGGAAGGATAAAACACCACAGCTTAATAACACTTTTTCCGCAATGCTTGAAAAACAACTGACAGGGAAGAAAAATAAAAATGAATGAACTGACAGTTGAAGGTACAGAAAGCAATGATGAGGCTATCGCATCAGCAACAGATCATATAGCTTTTTATCTTTTCTCGGTTCTCTCGGATTGTTATCCGGAAATCGCTACATCTGAATTTGAAGCTTTTTTTAATGAAGAGTTTAAAATTGACATTGCAGCTTTTATTAAAAATTACAGAAAAAACATTGGGAACAGAATTGCTGTGTCTGGTAAAGAACTTGCTCAGGTTTATTCAAATCAGCGTTTTTATGAAAAACTATCCAGAGCACTTGAACAATGTAAAAAAGAAAAAGCAGATAAAGTAGTATTTACCGTTACGAACCAGATAAAAGCTTTTCAGGCTTAACCCTCATATAACGCTGAACAGACTAAAACTTGTTTTTGGCTGTGAAGGGTTGAGCAAACCCACCGGGTGCGGTAGCGACTGGAATCAGAATTATTTTTGCTAAATTAAACTTAAAAGCACTGTAAATGCGGACCTGGACGCGTTAATAAAATTATCAGGAGGTGAAATACAATTATTATGAAAAGGAGGTTTTATGGATATTTATATTGATCCAGAAATAAAAGGTCTTGTCGCTTTTATGAATCAAATGGGGTTTCGGACATATGCTTCATGTCAGGGACATGGGATTCCTGTCCACCGGGTTAAACCCTATATTGCATTCAGGGCTGATATAGATAAAGTAAAACAGTTAGAAAAAATACTGAGAATAGATTCCGAATCACCGTCACCAGTTCTGAACTGGGGATGGAGCATCAAAGGGAGTTTTGATGGTGATTTTGAACTGGTTTTTCGTCTTGCGCCAGAGAATCCCCGGATAATTTTTTCACGATATCGAAGGGGATCTCTGAGGAAGGATTTCAGCAATATTATAAAGCTGCTGGCCTCATTTGGTGAAACCCAGAAAATGTAACGGGTCAATAAATCCGGTATACCATAAGAAACCAACAACGACTGCTACAATCAGACCTGCAAAAGTTAGCTGATTTTGAAACTTTGTTTTTGCACGGTCAAATCCGAAAGGATCGGGACAGTTACAGCCATTACAGGAAGTTGCCATTGAACTTATTACTTTACCACAGTCAACGCATTGTCTCAGATTATCTGGCATACTCTTCTCTTGGTGTCTGAATCAGTATTGGTTTGTATGGTATCGGCGGGTTGTAGAAAAACTTTAAAATAAAATGCCAAAATTTATCAGGATGTGATTCTCAAAAATTTGACAATGCTTTAATTAAATTATACAACAAAACTACGAAGTAAAGTTATCCTCGCTTTATTAAACAATGAGGGTGCGCGTAAAGGGACTGGCAACAGTCCCTTTTTTCATGCAGGTAATCCGTTTGTCTGGAAAAAATAAGGAATGTCTGGCATCTCATTGCCCTTTATACAGGACCTATTATCTCTGTATTTGAACTTATAAAAATATGGAGATTTAAAAATGAAAAGAACATATCTTAGAAACAAACGAGGCTTCTCTCTTTTAGAACTTTTACTTGTACTGGGTATCATCGCCGCATTAGTTGTGGGCGCGTTTATCGTTTATCCCAAAGTGCAGGCATCACAGCGTGCAGAGGCCGAATCTAAAAATATCGCAACCATTCAGGCTGGTGTAAAGTCGCTTTATACCTCAGCATCAAGTTATTCAGGATTAACAAATACTGTTGCAGTTGGCGCGAAGATCTTCCCGGATAATATGTTAATAGGAACCGGGACATCCGCATCAGTAGTCAACGCATTCAAGGGTAATGTTATTGTTGGTGTTTCTAATGACAGCCCCTCCGGCGCAGAAAACTCATCTTTTAGTATAACTTATGTAGGTGTCCCGGCTGCTGAATGTGCAAAAATAGCCTCGGCTGCCGCAGGTAATTTCTACACTGTTTCAGTAGGGACGGGAACAGCAGCGGTGACGAGCGGAAATATCAGAAAGGCGGGGGGTGTTATTAATGTTGCTACGGCTGCAAGCGCCTGTAATGCAGGTGATAACGCTAATGCCATTACATTTATTTCCTTGTGATTATTTGTTTTTTGATGGCAGCGATTAAAGCTTTCTATTTTAAATTATTAAATCGTATTGACATTTTTAAAATAAATGATATTACGGGATAGTAGTAATCATTATTATTATTTCCTGTTCAGCCCCTTTCAAAGGGGCTTTTTGTTGACAATTTTTTAAAATGAATTATTAAAAATATAACAGAAAATAAAAAAGGAATAAATAATGATTAAAAATAAAAAAGGGTTCTCTTTGCTGGAGCTGATTTTGGTGTTAGGAATTGCATCGGCTGTTTCCTTTATGAAGTTTCAGGATTTAAAACAGCAACAGGAAAATATTCAGGCTAATGCGGTAGGGCAGCAGATTAAGCAGGTAGGTGATGCGGTAAATGGTTATATCAATATCCGCTACGATAAATTATCCACACTGACTTCTGTATCCTCTTCAACAGGCACGGACCCCGGCCCAAGAACCTGCTCAACGGCAGATAATACATGTACCATTACTTACCAGACATTGATCAATGAGGGATTACTTCCTACAACGTTTAACGGAATAAATACAAACCACTCTGCTTATTCCATCATCCTCAGACGATCAGGAAACTCGCCGAACTATGTTATTGACGGGCTTATTACCACCACCACGCAGTGGAAAGAAGGAGATAAGGTACGTTATGACTTGCTGGGTAAGGCAATGCAGGCCGCAGGTGTTGACAGTGGCATGACGAAAACAGCAGATCAAGTTGCCGGGTATAGCGGGCAGTGGACAGAACAGACGTCAGATTATAAGAATATTACCAATGCTGGTTTACTGGCTTATCGTGTGGGTTACAGCAGTGCCATGTATTCTGTTTATCTTCGTCGTGACGGAACGCTTCCCATGACAGGAGATTTTAATATGGGCGGTAAGAGTATTAATAATGCTGCGAACATCACTGCATCGGGGACAACCACATCAGGTACGTTAAAATCCACAGGGCCAACAGCCGTTGGTGGCCCGTTAACGGTTGCGGGGGCTTCAACCCTGGCTGGTGCAGTTTCAGCAGGTAATAACCTGACGGTGGCAGGCTCTACAAATCTGAAAGGTTCCACAACACTGAATTCCTCCCTGAACGTTGCCGGGGCGACAACGCTGGCTGGTATTGTAGCGGCAAATAATACGTTAACGGTTGCCGGGCCAACAAATCTGAAAAGTACTGCAACGGTTGGGTCCACACTGACAGTAGGCGGTGCGCTCAATGCCAACAACGCTTTAACGGTAGCAGGCGTCACTACGCTCAGGGGAGCTACAAATCTGTCTTCCACATTATCGGTTGCCGGAGGCAGTACTCTGACAGGTGTATTAACCGCGAAGAACTCCATCAATGCATCGGGTAACATTACATCGTCTGGTCAGGTCAAAGGTGCAACTGTTGCCTCTACTGGCCGAATGACAACAGGGGAGTATTTGCAGATTAATGGAACGGCTACCCTTAATGCAGCATGTTCCCCTAACGGGTTGCAGGGTAAAGATTCGACAGGGCGATTATTATCATGCGTAAGTGGCAAGTGGCAAAAATCCTCTACTGGTGGTTCCGCCTATTACAGAACGGGGCCTGATAGCAAGAGTTGTCAGAGAAGTAATCCCAATACAGGTGCATGTTCATGTGAGAGCGGGCAGGGAGCTTTTAATATAGGAGTAGTTCAGGACTGCAAGAATTACCACGGTCACGGTGATGACTGGACTGAATGTACAACAAAAGCAATTAATTATGCCTGTTTCAATTGATTCCATAAGTTTTCGTATCTTTGAATGATAATTCTTTACTTTCGAAATATATTTATGACTTTTAATCTAAGTTAAAGAACTGGTTAGAACAAACCTATGATTCGAGCATTGCTTTCCTGTGTGAGTAGCAATCGGGAAAAGAACGAGAAAAGTCCTTATTAAGAAAGCCTTCTTGTATTATATTTAAGGAGGCTTTTTCGCCCTATGATTAAAGCGGTTTTTAACGTTTTTAAACTTTAAAAACGTTGACTCCATAATTTATCGGGTTAACTATCCCTTCAAGTTTTCCAATTTGTAATAAATCACTTTTTGAAACGATGCTATTAATATTGCTGTCAGGGAATCGAAGATTTTTAACTATGTTTACCTTTACTGGCTCGCCTCTACCGTTTACGTCCATTACCCAGGCCAGAAAACCTCCACTGTATTTAGCTAATGTACCTATTGGGTTCGGTCCATATATCCGGATATATTCTACCAGGACAGCCTTATCATAGGCATTGCCGTATTCATTTATATAACGGTAGGCTTCTAATGGCGTGCGGGGCGGGATACCATTACGGGTATATATTAACTTATTGACGGCTTTGATTACAGAAATTAACCGAATTAAGTCCGGTAATTCATGATGGCGCTTCCCTTGCGGATAGCCTGTGCCGTCAAGTTTTTCATTAGCATTTTCAATTATATGACTGCATACCGTACTTGGTTCCCAGCCTAACTCTTTTAATTTTTCACACAGTGCCATCACATGGCCCCTGAGAATATTTTTTTGAGGCGGGGTCATGGTCACTTTCAGTGAGGGCAGTTTTTCGCTGATTAAGAGTGCCTTCCCCATCGTATGCAGCAAAGCTCCTAATACTGCCTCGCGTATCTGATGATTATAAGGATCGCGTAATAATAGTATATCAGCAAGCTGCCCTGCTACCTTTATAGCATGCCTAACCCAATCGGACTCATCCCGTAAAAAAGCAAGAGAATACAGAAAAATCTTTCGATCTTCTTTTAGCGAATTGAGCAATGTGTCAACACAACCATAAAAAATTTCGGCAGGGAATAGATTATGGTTTTTGATATACATCATACCAATCTGGAGTTGATGTGCCACATTGATCACATCCCGTTCAGCGGGAAGCTGGCGGGTAAGTTTTTCACGTTCCTGGATTTCGCGTTGCAGGATCTTTTTTTCCTTAACACCTGGAATGAACAGAGAAGAGGGCTGATCGATTTTATCGCTCGAGCCTGTCCGAAAAATAGCTTCCCTTTCTGATTCACTGACATAATGAAATAATGCTTCAGTTTGTGATGCAGATAAGTTAATAAACTGAATACCAACAGCAGCATAACCATGATTACCAAATGGGCGTATATGACGGATTTTACCCTCCGCCCAGAAAGTCTCTCCATTAGGGAATTCTAGCGTAATCCCCGGGATCTTCCGGTTTATGCTCAGAACAATGCAGTCCGACAGGTCAACGTCGATCATGCATCCCCCGACAGATAAGTTACGGACGTGCCCTGCAACTTTTAACTCTTGGGGGTATACTTCGATGCCTGCGCGTCCCTGCATACCAACAATAAATGGGATACGGATACCCCCTCTGTTTTCTTGTACAAATACGGATTCAGGAAGCTGACATTCAAGCTGATATTGCATACTATTTGTCTTAACGATATTGCAAGGAACATTACTAAGATTGTATGTCTCCCGTTCAACATTATGTGCACCTTTCATGGCTTCCACGTCAAAGTTTATTCCACTACTGGATAAGTATTTCTGGATATCCATTACTGGATACTCTAGCTCAAGCACCATACGTCCTGTAATTGGCTCTAAATCCATAACCTGTGCTGTCAGCGAAAAAGGTATCTCTTTGATATATATAGACAACGAGTGTTTATACTGAAGCAGCGAAGAAATCACTTTTGCTGAGGGGTTATTATGCTGTGCTATCATCTGGTATACCTTTTCACGCTATAGCTGTCTTTTCGCAGGACCGGCTATGTGTTTATTATAAATTAAAAAATATATGTAAAACTTACCATTTGGAGTTTTATGATGGTAAAAAAGAACATTGTGAGTGATTCCTGTCCCTCGCTCTGCTATTCATAACTTTTAATCTGCGTAAAGTGTCTTTATGCATTGCATGAGCATATCCTTCGGCGATGGTAGCTGTTGCTGTTCCAAAAACATCTTTAAACATTCGAAAACAGGGCGACAAACAATGATGTGTCTGTAATCACGCCAGCTAACCAAAACTTTTTGAAACTATATAGAATTCATTATGAATCCCCGGGTCACGGTAGTATCACTACTTTTCTGAACTTAATACCATATTGAAACTTGCAAGAATAGTGTATACCGATCAATTATGTTCATATGATAGGCGTTGGCTATTGAATGGGTGGTATTGATCGGTACAATCGATTTAACTCAGGCGTAACGTTGTATTATCATTAGTATAAAATATAACCATAAGCGCAAGCGGCGATACAGGATTTAAAACCTTTGGAGAAATATTGTATTCACAAGATTGTTTATCAGCCTGTTATGAATCTTCATTCTGGTGTGGTTTACAAGCTGGAAGCTTTATCAAGATTCTTCAATTTTCAGGGAGAATCTTTGCCCGTTAGTGATGTAATTAATGATCTGGAAAATACAGGTAATATAAAGAAAGCAACCTATTTTTTAATTGATTCAGTTATTGAATTTCTAGTAAAATCAAATGACAAGAAAATCAGTATTAATCTTTCACATCTTCTGTTAGATAATTATGAAATAATAAATTATATAGTTACTAAATGTTCAGAATACTCATTGGGTTGTTGCAGTATTGAGATTGAAATTAATGAAAAGATCTCATCTGCTGATTTAATAAATCATTTGGATTTTTTAAATTATATAAAGAAGTGCGGATTACAAATAGCATTGGATGATTTTGGCAGCGGTGTTTTACAAGAAAAAGACCTTAAAAATTATAGGTTTGATACAATCAAGATTGACCGCAGTATCGTTAATGGGATTGGAAAATCCAGAATGAAGCAGGAAAGGTTCTTACAAATACTTTTTTCCTGTCTTGATAATGGTGCTGAAGTTATTTGTGAAGGGATTGAAGATATAGAAGATCTTAAAATGATACCCTGCCACGAAAAAATAAACATTCAGGGATTCGTGTTATCGCGCCCGCTTTCTGAAAACGACATCCTAACTCTTTTCCCAGAAAGATAAATTTTTAAAATTTTCATTTAAATTAATTCAGAATAGTGTTAATTAATGTCATCCATGACCTTTGTGAAATTTATCCCTTTTTTGCAAATTCGAACAGCCTTATCATTCCTTTACGGTTGGCATCAAGGAAGTCAGCTCACCAATGGAGCATTAGTTTTTAAGGAAGCAATGCAGATGTTACTGAATGTAGCCGGAGCCAGTACCCTGTTAGGTGCGGTTATGGAAAAAAGTACCATTGCCGCTTCTGGCAATATCACGTCCTCCGATCAGGTAAAAGGCGCGACAGTGGTTTCATCGGGAAGAATGACGACAGATAAGTATTTGTAGATTAATGGAACGGCTACTCTCAATGCAGCATGTTCCCCTAACGGGTTGCAGGGTAAAGATTCGACAGGGCGATTATTATCATGTGTAAATGGCAAGTGGCAAAAGCCATCTGCTGGTGGTTCTGCATATTACAGAACTGGGCCTGATAGCAAAAGTTGCCAAAGAAGTAATCCCAATACAGGCGCATGTTCATGCGAGAGCGGGCAGGGAGTTTTTAATATAGGGATAGTTCAGGACTGTAAGAATTATCACGGACATGGCGATGACTGGACTGAATGTACAACAAAAGCAATCAATTATGGTTGTTTTAATTAATAATATATTGCTATTTTATAACCAACAGAAGGTTTATTTGCTGCTTTTGTATTATAGTAAATGAATGGAGTGTTGCAAACGATGATCATCATTGCTCTTACACATCTATTAATTCTTATAACTGCATATAAATTTTAACTGTTTTATTGGTTTGAAAAATCCCCGGGCAGTGCCTGTCCGGGGAAATCAATGTGTAATTAACATGTTTCATTCTTAATCAGGTGAGAGATTATTAATGTTGGATATATTCTTTAACTCAATAAGGTAATCTTTTTGATTATCTATAAACCAATGCAATATATTTGTATTGGAGAGTATTTTCTTAATGTTGGATTTTATTATTACTAGTTTCAGTGAGTTTACTCCATAACTCTCTTTTAGTTTTTCTGCTTCAACTTGAGTTTGAGACATCTCTCTTTCCAGTCTAGAAATTGCAGCTCTGTGCCCTTCTTTTTCTCTTTTTTTTTGTTCTTTAGTTACGTTAAGTAATGAAGGCGGAGTGCTGTTTAATAATGATAAAGAGAATTTTTCCGAGAAATTATCTAAAGTTAGCATAAAATTCGCACACTCAATTTGACGTATTGGTTTCATTTTTTTTAAAGTATAAAGTGTAGATTTAGGAACATGTTGATTTGCTAATAATGTGATTACCTCCGGGCATATATGATTTAATATTTTTATTTTATCTTTTACAGATTCGATTGAAATATCTAAAGCTTCACTTAAATTTTCAAGAGAAACCCCTTTTTTTATAGCTTTCTGGATCATTTTTTGTTCTTCTATAATAGTGATTCTGTTTACTTTGTTATTTGGAGTATAGCTATCATAAATAGTTGATATAAGGCATTTTACTTCTGTTTCGCCCAAATCTTTCAAAGCTTCTACGCGAAGATGTCCATCGACAATTTTTATTTTGTTTGTTTTGTCATCTATGTATATTATTACAGGTTCTATTAATCCGAGCATTTTTATTGATTTCATTATCTGAATAAATTTTTTACTATGTTTTATGTTTATAGGTAATTCTTTGGAGGAATTGAGAGTATTTATGTTGAAATTTATAGCGTTGCTCTGAAATAAGTTATTTATCATAGTTGATACTCCCGATGTGGTTTTTGAATTAAAATTACTGCTTCGGATAGTTGTTCTTGCTTCACCAGATTAGAAAATGATTCATCTTTTAGCAATTCCATGAATATTTGTTGTGCTAAAAGAATATTTTCTTCAATCAGACGAGCTTTATTCTTTAGTGATTTATGTTCATTAATACTGTCTTGATACATCTTCGTTAACTCATCAACTGAAATTTTTTTCTTCTTGTGATCTGATTTGAACGAATTGCTGATAGAACCTTTTAAACCTTCACTTCTAGTTTCTAAAATCTTTCTTAATTTAATTACGTCCCGCTGTTTTATTTTCCCGGCTTCAAATGCTTCAATAAAAAGTTCTTGTGATTCTTTATAGTTAGACTTTGCTATTTCGACAGCTAAAGATATGGGGATCTTACCAGATTCCACAGCAGCTAATAATTTATTTTCTCCTTTCCCTAATAACATGATGATACTATTGATCCAATTAACAGAAAGCCCAGTGTGTTTTGATATATCTTTGTTTGCCATACCCTCATTTGTCATATCTCTAATTCTATAAAACTGTTCTCCAGTTCTGGGGTTTACCCGGGCCATATTTTCAATAAGGCTCATAAGATAGGCCGTTTCTTCATCAACATCAATAATAAAAGCCGGTATCATCTTTTCTTTCAGTTGGTGAAATGATTCCAGTCTACCTTGCCCGCATATTAAAGCATATTGATAATCTTCATCTTTTATACGTCTCACTGTTATTGGTTTTCGTAATCCATTCTTAATACTCTCTGTTATTTCAAAGTGCTTGAATTTGTTGCGAGAGCGAGGATTAACAACTTTAACTGATAATGCGTCAATCATTGTTACATGATCAAATTCTTTGTTCATTATGCAACCTCTCTATCTTTTGTTGAAAGCATTTCTATAAGGATGTTTAAATTGTCAAATCTATATAATTCGAAAAGTAATGGGTTTTTCTCCTTTATTTTTATTTGTTCTTCTATATTTTCTATTGAGGGGAATATGTAATAATCAACTGGTTGGGTATTGCTTGAATCCATTCGAACTACAATATTTATGTCTGGAGAGAATCTTCTTTCGAATCTTACAATCCATCTCATACTTCCTGATTCGGTTTTTTTGCACTTAGAGAGTGTTAAAGATATTTTCAAATTATTATTTATCAAGATACTATCTGTTTTTAACATCTTGCTGTCTTTTATTTTTATTTGTTCATAAATAGATGTGAATATTTCAATATGTCTTTTTCTTAATTCACGATTCGTTTCTATATAACTATAATCTCGCTCAGGTGTATACCCGATCAACTGATATGCTCTCATCAATCCTCCAAATCGGTTGGCGATAACACTGGATGATGGACCAAGATCATCTTCGTCTATAATTAAACCTGACAGTTTTCCATTTTCTTTTAACTTTTTCCTAAGATAATTCATAATGTCTTCATTCGTTAAATCTATAGTTCTATTATTTATTATGGTTTGTGCTAAGTTGAATCTTTCGATGCCTATTATCGGAGTGGTATGCTCTTGTTTAATAATCCAATCCTCTTTAGGGTTTTTTATCTTTTTTGTTTTCAATTTTCCTGATGTTTTGTTGTAAATGTAAGTTCCTGTATATCGTTCGTTTATTAAAACAGCATGAACTCTGCTTCTGTTCCATTCTGAATTACTAGAGTATTTTATTCCCTCCTGATTTAGTTGCTCTGCTATGATATATTCATTGTAGCTTTCAAATATGAACATGTTGAAAATTCGGTTTATTATATTTATCTCGTGCTCTGTTCCAGGGGTTAAAACAACACGATCTGTCTGAATACTCTTTCGTTCACCCGGTTTTAATATAAACTTTTCATTATGTGATGCATCGATCAATTTTCGACGAAGCCCATATCCCGGTATACCGCCTTGATAGTAACCACGGTTAACAAGGTTAGCGTGGCCCGAAAAAACTTTTATTGATAAATTTTTGCTATAAGCACCCGCTGCATATCTTAGCGCAGGGAGAGTTAGCATTTGAATTTCAGGAGATTGATCAGGTAAATTTTCCGCACAGTAAATAACCCTAACTCCATGATATTTAAGTAAATAACTATAATGTCCTGCTTCATCATTATCCTGGAATCTACCAAATCGACTGACATCGTATACAAGTACTGCTTCTATATTGATTCTTCCAGTAACAACATCTTCTATAAGCTGATTAAAATTGTTCCTTCCAATCGTTGTGATTCCGCTTTTCCCCTCATCGTCATATGTATGTATGATATCCATATTGTGATCTTCGGCATATTTTCGGATGAACTGTGCTTGGTTATCGATCGAAAACTGCTGATGATCTGTAGACATCCTCAAGTATTGTGCTACGAATATTTTCTTTTCATTCAATAAATTACTGCCCATATCAGTAACCTCAATCAATCCACATTGATTAAAAATTGACCTATTTGGCGATTTTTGCAACTATTTTTGTTGGGGGAGGGGATAATAGGAAAGATTTTTAGCAGGTAATACTTGTAAGGAAGGCGATGGTCTAACTGAGCCTATATATTTAGCCATCCTTGGCCCATACAACGTTATCCCTTCTGTGCAAACTCGAACGGCCTGATCATGCCTTTACGGTTAGCATTCAGAAAATCGGCCCACCATTGCAGCATCAGGCGACGTTGTTCAAGGTGTTTGGCTTTATGGGTATAGGCAGCGCGAACGTTATTCTTTTCCATATGGCTCATCTGAAGTTCTACTACATCTTCAGGCCAGATACCTGATTCAATCAATGCACTACACGCCAGGGTACGAAAACCATGACCACACAAATCGGTTTTGGTGTCATAACCCATTTTACGTAGCGCCTTGTTGATGGTGTTTTCACTCATGGGTTTCAGAGCATCGTAACAGCCAGTGAAAATAAAGCCGCCATCACCGCTGATATCATAGGTGAGGTCTTTCAGCTCTTTTAAAATGGCGACAGCCTGACGGCACAAAGGAACATAGTGCTTTCTGCGCATTTTGGCACCACGCGCTGAGTACTTGATGCCTTCAATAGCTTCACGCCGTTCCGGGATAACCCACAGCGCACTTTTAAAATCGATTTCTGACCAGCGGGCAAAGCGGAGTTCGCTGGAACGAACAAACGTCAGCAGATTGAGTTTAATCGCCATTAACGTTAGCCTGCTACGTCCCTGATAGCCCTCAATGCGTTCCAGTAAGGCTGGTATTTCTTCAAGCTCAATAGCAGGGCGGTGTTCCGTCTGGGGCTTCTGAACGGCACCTTCCAGATCGTAGGCCGGATTAAAGCGGATGATTTTTTGCTGAACAGCGTATCGCAGTATAGCGGTAGCGTACTGTTTCACCCTCATGGCTATTTCGAGGTAACCGAGGATTTCAATCTTCTTAATCGGAACCAGCAGATCGCCTGTATCCAGTTCACCAATATCTTTGTTGCCGATATCAGGGAACAGGTAAGTTTCCAGTCGTGTCCAGACAGAGCGTTGGTAATCTTCCGACCAGGTGGTTTTAGTGGAAAACCAACTTCTGGCGACCGTTTTGAAAGCGCGGATATTGTTACGTTTTTCCTGAACCGTTTTATTGTCAGCTTGTTTTTTAGCGCTTGGATCAATTCCGGAAGCTAACAGCTTTCTGGCTTCATCACGGCGTTGTCTGGCATCAGCAAGAGAAACGGCGGGGTAGACACCAATCGAAAACACCTTTTGCTTACTTTCAAAGCGATAACCTAACTGCCAGTATTTTGAACCATTAGGATGTACCAGCAGATAGAGGCCGAATCCGTCAGTGAGCTTAACTGCCTTTTCTGATGGCCTGGCATTTTTTACTTTGGTATCAGTAAGTGGCATGACGGCTCCCTCCGAATGCTGGTAAAAAGAAAATCGAACCAGCTTTACCAGTATTTTTACCAGCAAAAGGGTGTAGCTTCGAGTAGTTTTTAATTGACGTGTGTAGACGTGGGGAGGGGCGCAACCAATTGATAAAAAGCAAAAAACCAGACGCCCGTAGACATCTGGTTTCTTTAAATTGGCTCCTCTGACTGGACTCGAACCAGTGACATACGGATTAACAGTCCGCCGTTCTACCGACTGAACTACAGAGGAATCGTTTGGAACGGGGCGCATAGTAACGAGCAGGCTCTGGGTTGTCAAAGGCCTTTTCCAGATTTTTTACTGACTGCTGAATAAAGCGTCAATTTTGCGATTCTCTCCGCCTTAGCGCACCGAATCACCCTCCATGACGGGATGATTTGTGATGCAAGTCACTAATGTTATGCAAGATTACATTCCGATTTGTCGATTTTGTCAGATACCTCGCATGTATGATCACAGATATTTCATTTCGGCGTTGTCGGGGCCAAAAGCGAAACATATATTCCAGATCACTTCTTACCTACAACTCCAGGTGCAGCATGAACAAAGTCAGAATCGGTATGATCGGCAGTGGTTACATTGGTCGTTGTCACGCAATTGCCTACGCGCAGGCACCTACTGTTTTCGCGCTGAAAGGTGAAATCGTGCGTGAAATGCTGGCAGAAGTGAATCCGGAGCTGGCCGCTAAACAGGCGGCGACCTTTGGCTTTGCCCGCTCAACGGCGGACTGGCGCGAGCTGGTGCGCGATCCCAACATTGATGTGGTCGATATCTGCGCCCCGAACTTCCTGCACAAAGAGATGGCACTGGAAGCGATTCGTAACGGCAAACACGTTTACTCTGAGAAGCCGCTCTCGTTGTCTGTGGCCGATGCAGAAGAGATGGTGCAGGCTGCACAGCAGGCCGGCGTGAAAACGCTGGTGGGCTTCAACTATATGAAAAACCCGACAAGCCAGCTGGCGCGTGAAATCATTGAGCGCGGTGAAATTGGTGAAGTGATCCATTTCTATGGCACCCACAACGAAGATTATCTGGCACGCCCGGAAACACCGCTCGACTGGCACTGCCAGAAAGCGTTGGCCGGTTTAGGTGCATTGGGCGATTTGGCGGCACATATCGTCAATATGGCGCACTATCTGGTGGGTGATATCGAAGAAGTCAGCGGCGATATGATGACAGTGATTAACCAGCGTCCAGATCCAAAAGATCACTCACGTCTGCTGCCGGTAGAGAACGAAGATCAGGCCAGCGCGTTACTGCGCTTTAAAAACGGTGCACACGGCGTGTTTGAAACCTCGCGCATCGCCTGTGGCAGCAAAATGGGCCTCACCTACGTGGTCACCGGCACCAAAGGTACGCTACGCTACACCCAGGAGCGCATGGCCGAGCTGGAGCTTTATATCCATGATGAACCCGCTGGACGTCAGGGCTTCAAAACCATTCTGACTGGCCCGGCCCATCCGGATTACGCCAACTTCTGCGTATCAGCGGGTCACGGTATTGGTTTTAACGATCAGAAAACCGTCGAAATCCGTGATCTGATCAACGGCATTGCAGCCGGCGATCGTATGTGGCCAGATTTTGCCGAAGGTTTGCAGGTACAGAAAGTACTGGAAGCGGTGGCGGTGTCAGCATTAGAGCGTCGCTGGATGAAGGTGTAACGGCCTTCTTGCAGCACACAATCAAGCTATTGATCAGGCCAGGGCAGCATCTGAGCCGGTAGTGAGCAGTGCTAAAGAGAGATTCTGGCAGCAGCCAAAGTTAGCCAATGAGCGCAATGTCTAACAGGCAGCACCTCTGACAGCATGCATTAAAGCTAATGAGCAGGCTGGGGCCGCTTTGGGGAAGGCATTTCGCAGCGCTGAACGGAGTGAGGAAGCCAGGAGAGCCAGCATGGATGCTGGCGGACCGGCGCAGCCTGAACAGGGATGTTCCGTATGCGCCGGTCCGCCCGGCTGACGAGTGAAGTGAAGGCACCGCGTCAGCGGCGCGAGGACCGCCAGCCCCAAAGCGGCCCCAGACTGCGTTATCACCTGCAACCCAGAGTGCATCACCACCAGCAATCCAGACTGCATTTCTCCCGCCTCTAACCCACAAACATCACGCCAGCAGCGGGCACTGCGGCGGCAGGCGGCAACTCAGTGCGCCTGGCATCACTTCAATTTCAAATTCGCTGCCGGTCAGCGGTTCGCCGTCCAGGTTAAACGTCATCTCATGTGGCGAGCGAATACTCAGTGACTGCAACTGTGCGGTGACAATATTCGGGTTCTCATCATCACGCGTCAGCGAATGCAGCAGCGTCGGCAACAACTCCTGTGCGGTGACAATGCTCAGATTCAGCTGCCCATCATTGATCAACGCATCTGGGCACAGCTTCTGTCCGCCGCCTGCCTGACGACCATTACCAATACCGATCACCAATGCATCGCCTTGCCACTCAAAGCCCGGACCGCTGATCTCACAACTATCCGGCTTCAGCGCATCGACACGCATCAAACCGTGAATAAAGTACGACACGCCGCCCAAAGCCGATTTCAATTTCTCCGGCGTCTCCGTGGTGATACGCGTGCCAAAGCCACCGGTCGCCATATTGATAAAGTAGCGATCGCCATTCACGCGCGCCAAATCAATCTCGCTGGCTTTGCCCAACACCGCCAGACGCAGTGCCGGTTCCATCTCCGCTGGAATACCGACGCTGGTGGCGAAATCATTAGCGGTGCCCAATGGCAGAATACCCAATGCAGGACGCTGCTCTGCGGGCACTGCTGCCAGCGCCGTGGCGATTTCATTGATGGTGCCATCGCCGCCACCGGCTACCACGGTCTCAGCCTGCAACTCCACCGCTTCCTGCACGAAACGGTCACCGTCGCCCTTTTCCCAGGTCACGCGTACCGCCAGGTTAAAACCTTCATCGCGCAGCGTATTCACCGCCGCACGCAAATCTTCATTGCCCGCGCCTTTCCCATTGAGGATCAGCAGCGTCAGTGGTTTATTTTGCATAATCAGTTCCTTGAGGCGAAATACGATGCAGTGGTTATAGCATAGCTGGGCGAGGAACTTTATCGGCGGGCGATGAAAAAAAGAAAACCCGCACGGGGGAGCCGGGCGGGTGAATGAGGTGGTTCCTGGTACTACCTGCTGTTTATTGTTACTCGTTAGCAGCAGGCGGGATTCTAAAGCGAGGCGCAGCGGCGGTCTGTGATCCTGTTCTAACTTCGCTGCATTCTTTTCTTTATGTGCGCTTTTTTCCGTATGGATCGTAGGTACTGTTGCCGTCGGTGAAATTACGCATCAGCAAAGCAAAAGCCAGATCCACTGATTCCGGTACCGGGATCCACACCTTATGCCCATCTCCCGGCGCGACATCTACCGCTGCACCTTTATCATTTTGCATCGATTCCAGCGTGCAGTTCAGATTGCCTTGCGGCGTCATGATCTCAACGGAATCGCCGAGCAAAAACTTATTCTTCACGGCAATTTGCGCCCAGTCACCGCGACGTTCACCGGTAAACTCCCCGACAAATTGCTGCCGCTCGGATACCGAGAAACCCTGTTCATAGTTTTGATAACTGTCATGAGTATGACGACGCAGGAAACCCTCGGTATAGCCGCGATGCGCTAAACCTTCCAGCGTTTCCAGCAGTGCGGGATCGAACGGCTTGCCAGCCGCCGCATCATCAATCGCACGGCGATACACCTGTGCGGTGCGGGCGCAGTAATAGAAGGATTTGGTACGACCCTCTATTTTCAGCGAATGCACACCCATCTGGCTCAGGCGTTCAACATGCGCCACCGCGCGCAGATCCTTCGAATTCATGATGTAAGTGCCGTGTTCATCTTCAAAGGCACTCATCACTTCGCCGGGCTTCATTTTTTCTTCCAGCAAAAACACGCGATCGGTGGTTTCACCGATGCCAAGCGTGGGCTCCTGCACTTCAACCGGCTGATGAAAACCAACAATATTGCCCACCTCATCCTGTTTGCCTTCTTCCACTTTGTATTCCCAGCGGCAGGCGTTGGTACAGGTACCCTGATTGGGATCGCGTTTGTTGAGATAGCCCGACAACAGACAGCGGCCGGAATAGGCCATGCACAGTGCGCCGTGCACGAAGATCTCAATTTCCATCTCTGGCACCTTCTGGCGAATCTCAGCAATCTCATCCAGCGACAGCTCGCGCGACAAGATCACACGGGTCAGCCCCATCTGGTGCCAGAATTTCACCGTCGCCCAGTTCACCGCATTGGCCTGCACCGACAAATGAATCGGCATCTCAGGAAAGGCTTCGCGCACCAGCATGATCAGGCCGGGATCGGACATGATGAGCGCATCAGGCTGCATCTCGACCACGGGTGTCAAATCGCGGATAAAGGTTTTCAGCTTGGCGTTATGCGGCGCGATGTTCACCACCACGTAAAATTTCTTGCCCAGCTGGTGGGCTTCTTCAATGCCCTTAGCCAGCACTTCGTGGGTGAATTCATTGTTACGCACGCGCAGGCTGTAACGCGGCTGGCCGGCATACACCGCGTCAGCGCCATAGGCAAAGGCATAGCGCATATTCTTCAGCGATCCCGCTGGAGAAAGGAGTTCAGGTTTAAACATGGAGGGAAATCTCACTGATGTCAGGTCAGCATGCCATCGGTGATGGCAGGTGCACGAGCCGCATCAAACGGCCCTGCAAAAGGTGGGGAATTGTAGGCAGGGCCGCCGCTGAAGTAAATTGATCTACATCAAGCTAAAGGCTACATCAGGCGACAGACGTCCGCTTCCCAGCGATAGCCCATGCCGTACACCGCGCGAATAAACGGCTGTTCAGCATCGAGATTTTCCAGCTTGCGTCGCAGGTTATTGATATGGCTATCAATGGTGCGGTCTGTGACCACGCGATAGTCGTCATAAAGATGATTCAATAACTGTTCACGCGAGAACACTTTACCCGGCTCTAGCGCCAGGGTTTTCAACAGGCGGAATTCAGCGGGCGTCAGTTCCAACTGCTGCTCACGCCAGCTGGCCTGGAAACGCCCTTCATCAATCAGCAGGTGCGAGGCCAACTGCGCCTCTTCCGGCGAACGCTTTACGCGGCGCAGAATGGTTTTCACGCGCGCTACCACTTCTCGCGGACTGAACGGTTTGCAGATGTAATCATCCGCGCCAATCTCCAGCCCCAGCAGGCGGTCAATCTCTTCGGTGCGTGCTGTCACCATAATGATCGGCAGCTCAGAGAAACGGCGGATCTCACGGCACAGCGTTAAGCCATCGCGACCGGGCAGCATCAAATCCAGCAGCATCAAGTCGGGTGGCGACTGCTGCACGTAACTCAGCACCTCGTTGCCATCGGCGATATGGTGAATGCGATAGTTCGACGCCTGCAGATAATCGATCATCAGCTGCGCCAGTTTCGGTTCGTCTTCAACAATAAGAATCAGGGGATCGTGATTATCCGGGCTCATAAGCTATTTCTGGTGAGGAACATACGGCAAGTTTAGCGCGATTTGCAGTCCACCTAAATCAGAGTGCTCCGCAGAAATGCTGCCGCTATGTGCTTCAACAATGTTTTTACAGATCGCCAGGCCCAATCCAGAGCCGCCGCTGGCACGATTACGTGAACTTTCCGCACGGAAAAAACGCTCAAAAAGATGTGCCTGATGTTCAGCGTCCACGCCTGGTGCGCTGTCTGTAAAGCGTAACTGCCAGTATTCAGCGTTTTGCTGCACACTGACCCGCACTTCGCCACCGGCATCGGTATAACGCAGGCTATTCTCCAGCAGATTGGTGAACAACTGCATCAAACGATCCGGATCGCCAAAGCTTTCGGCTTTTACCGGTAGCGCCAGATTTAACTTCAGGTCACGGCTGCGATAGCGTTCGCCAAAACTGCCGGCCACTACTTCCAGCAAATTCACTAAGTCCACGGGCTGCTTGCGATAGGCGAGGGCACCGGCATCAGACAACGACAGCTGGTGCAGGTCGTCTACCAGTTTGGTCAGTACCACCACTTCGCTCTGCAGTGAAGTGATAGCCTCCGGCGTCAGCTTGCGCACGCCATCCTGCATTGCTTCCAGCTCACCGCGCAAAATTGCCAGCGGCGTACGCAGCTCATGGGAGATATCGGCCATAAAGGCACGACGGTTGCTTTCATTTTTTTCCAGCGAACTGGCGAGCTGGTTAAAGTCGCGCGCCAGCTGGCCAATTTCATCACTGCTACCCACTTCCACCCGCGAGGAAAATTTGCCTGCCGCCAGTTCATGGGTGCCGTCTACCAGCCGTTTCACCGGTGCCAGCAGGCCGCGCGCCAGCAGCCAGGTGACCAGCGCCGCCAGCAGCGTGGTGAGGGTGACGATCATCCAGCTGGTTCGCCGCTGCTGCAGATCAAAGTTGATGTCAGTGCTGCGCGTCAGCCGCTCAGCGGGCGAAGCGATCACCCAACCCACCACTTTGCCAGTGCTGGTGGTGATGTTGCGCCGCGTACCTTCCGGCGGCACCGGCGAGTGCGGCCCGGACAGCACTTTATACTGCTGATCGATAATCCAGAACTGAGTGCGCCAGCCGTGTGGCGGCAACTGCGTACTGCTCCCGGGATTTTGCTCCATGGAACGCAGAATGGTGAAAATCAGCCGATCGTTGTTACGCAGAAAATCCCAGTCACCGTGCTGCTCGTACTGATCCGCCAGCGCATCGCTCAGCAGGGTTAAACGCTGTTCATTGCCTTTCTTGATGTAATCGACAAAGCCATGCTCAAAGCTGAGGCGCACCCCCCAGTGCATGGTGATAATGACCAGCATGCAGGTGGAAAAGATCGCCATAAACAGCTTGGCGCCGATGCCGAGTTTTAACGGCTGCTTCATGCTTTTCTCCTGCCTCTGAGATCAACGTTCTTGCTGACATCCTTGGGTACGCGCCAAAACACCAGTGCCGGCAACACAATCACTAACGCCATGCACAGGTAGGTATAAATAAAGGTTTGATGCGCAGCGGCGCTATTCGTCACGGCACCGTGTGCGAACGACCCCAGCAGCAATCCTGCCACCGTGACGCCAATACTCATCGACAGCTGCATGATCATCGAGAGCAGGCTGTTGCCGCTCGATGCCAGATCATCCGGCAACTCTTTCAACGTTAAGGTATTCATCGAGGAGAAGCGGATAGCGTTCACCATCCCCTGCAATAGCAGGACCACCGGCAGCATCCACACCCAGCCGAGCAGCGCCACGGCCGGGAACAGCAACACCACCAGCGCCAGCGCGACAGTCGCCCCGACCAGCGCATTGCGATAGCCAAACAGGTTAACGATGCGCACCACCACGCGTTTGGTGCCCATATTGCCGAGCACCATCGGAATCATCATTAAACCGGCGTGGAACGGGCTGTAACCGAGACCCACCTGCAAAAAGATCGGCGTCATAAAGGGCAGCATGCCGCTGCCGATGCGCCCCGTGAAGCTGCCGAGCAGGCCAATCGAGTAAATACGGTTATCGAAAAGCTTGAGGCTAAACAGCGCGTTGTCGTTGTTACGGCCGTGCATCAGGTAGAACAGCAGGGAGAACACCCCGACCAGAATCAGTGCGCCAAGCAGCAGCGGGGAGCCGCCGGTGCTGCGCTGACCGTCGAGCGCCAGCGTCAACGTTGCCATGCCAACTGCCAGCAGCACAAAGCCGAGGAAATCAAAGCGTTTGGTCTGCATGGTGTAGTTCGGCATTAGCGTCAGCGTGGCGATGGCACCGATAATCCCCACCGGAATATTGATCAGGAAGATCCAGTGCCAGCTTGCGTACTGCACCAAAATCCCGCCCAGCGCCGGACCGAGCAGCGGGCCGATTTGCCCCGGCGTGGTAACAAAAGTCATCGCCGACATGTACTGCTCGCGCGGCACGATCTTCATCACCGTCAAACGCCCCACCGGTACCATCATCGCGCCGCCGACGCCTTGCACCACGCGCGCCATCACCAGTTGATCGAGCGAGGTGGAGAAGGCGCACAGCAGCGAACCGATACTGAACAGCACAATGGCGCAGAAGAAGATGTTACGCACGCCGAAGCGATCCGCCAGCCAGCCGCTGATCGGCAGTGTGATGGCCACGGTTAATACGTACGACACAATCACCGAGTGCATATTGAGCGGGCTGACGTTGAGGTCGCGTGCCATCGAAGGGATGGCTGTGTTGACGATAGTGGTGTCCAGCGCCTGCATAAAGAAGCCGAAGGCGACGATCCACAGCTGCCAGCGCACGGTGGCGTTTTGCGAGTTCATGAAGATTACCGTTGTATTAAAGCCAGTTTTCGCTGATTAACCCGTTCACCCGTGAAAATTCGCGCAGGTTGTTAGTAATGAGTGTTAGCGCTTCACTTCGCGCGTGTGCAGCAATGTGTAAATCATTCAGACCTATGGGCGTGCCTTTCTTTTCTAGGTCAGCGCGAATCGAGCCGTAATGAAATGCTGCCCTTTGGTCGTAACTGATTACGTCCAGACGGGAAATAAAGTCTTCAACAGTGCGTAGATTCCTTTCAGGAAAAGCACTTTTCTCCGCGCCATGAACGAGTTCAGCAAGCGTAATTGATGAGATGACCATGCGGCCGACGTTGGCATTAAAGCGTTCCAAAACCTCAATCGGGCGGCGTTTGATGACATAGATAACGATGTTGGTATCCAGCATATAGCGATGCATCAAAAATCTTCCCTGTCGGATTGCTCCTGTGACGCACGCTCATTCATAAAATCATCGCTTACGCTGGGGCCATTGAGGAAAAAGCTATCCCAGGCGTTTTCTATTGGTGTGAGAATGCGCTCTTTGCCAACCGCACGCACCGTGACATTTTTCACGTTGTCTGGAAAGCGCACGTCAGCAGGAATGCGCACGTTTTGCGTACGATTATTGGTAAACACTGTACCTTGAGACATATAAACCTCCTTCATAGTGACTGGATAAAGTTTACTCGCTTTATGCTATGTAGCAAAGGTGTATAGCATGGTCATTCGGTAATCAATGCCGCTTTTTTACGCCGACTCAGCTTATCCATCATCAGATACACCACCGGCGTGGTGTAGAGCGTGAGTAGCTGGCTCATCACCAAACCGCCGGCGATGGTGATCCCCAGCGGCTGACGCAGTTCGGCACCGTCGCCGCTGGTCAACACCAGCGGCAGGGCACCAAACAGCGCTGCCAGCGTGGTCATCAGAATCGGGCGGAAACGCATCTGGCAGGCCTGGAAAATGGCGTCACGCGCGCTGAGATTGCCGTTGCGCTGCGCCTCCAGTGCGAAATCCACCATCATGATGGCGTTTTTCTTCACGATACCGATCAGCAGCAATATCCCTATCAACGCAATCAAACTGAACGGCGTATTAAACAGTTCCAGCGCCAGCAGCGCGCCTACGCCCGCCGAGGGCAGGGTGGAGAGAATGGTCAGCGGATGCACATAGCTCTCATACAAAATCCCCAGCACGATATACACCGCCGCAATCGCTGCCAGCATCAGATAGAGCTGATTGGATTGCGACTGCTCGAACACCTGCGCGGTACCGGCAAAGCTGCCGCGCACGCTGGAGGGCACGCCGAGCGCGGTCATGGTGCGTTCAACCGCCGCCGAAGCCTGAGATAACGACACGCCTTCTGGCAGGTTAAAGGAGATTGTCGAGGCGGCGGACAGGCCTTCGTGGTTCACTGACAGAGGCGCATTGGCGGGCTGCCATTTGGCGAACCAGCTCAGCGGAATCGCTTTGCCATCGCTGTTGATCACGAACATCTGATCGAGGGCGCTGATATCCTGGGTGTAGCGCGGATCGACTTCCATCACCACTTTGTACTGATTGAGCGGCTGATAAATGGTGGAGATCTGACGCTGACCAAAGGCGTTGTTCAGCAGCGCATTGGCGGTCGAAACTTCAATGCCCAGCCGCGCCATGCTTTCCCGATCGTAAGTCAGATCCATTTCGCTGCCTTTGTCTTGCTGATCGGAGTTCACATCCACCAGTTCTGGCAGCGCGGCAAACGCCTGGCGAATCTTGGGTTCCCACTCACGCAGATCAGCGAGATTGTCCGACAGCAGGCTGTATTGATAGCTGGCATTCGATTCACGTCCGCCGATACGAATATCCTGCACCGCATTAAGATACAGGTTCGCGCCGGGCTCTTTCGCCAGCTTGGTGCGCAGGCGGGCAATCACTTCCTGGGCGTTTTCACTGCGTTCCGACAGCGGCTTAAGTGACACGAACATCGATCCGCTGTTGGTGCGCGAACCGCCGGTAAAGCCGGTGACGTTATCCACCGCCGGGTCGGCCTTAATGATGTTCATAAAGTCCTGCAGCTTGCCGCGCATCGCCTGGAACGAGATGCTCTGATCCGCCGAAATAAAGCCGTTTAAGCGTCCGGTATCCTGCTCGGGCATAAAGGTTTTTGGGATTGAGCTAAACAGGTATACGGTCAGCCCGACGGTGGCGAGCAGCAGCATCAGCACCCAAATCGCGTGATTCAGCACCCAACCCAGCGAGCGCGCGTAGCCGTTTTGCACCCTGAGCATTACTTTGGCAAAACCGCGGGTGCGCGGCTGACTGCGCTTCTCTTGCGGTTTCAGCAGGTAGGCGCACATCATCGGCGTCAGGGTGATGGAGATAAACAGTGAGATCAGGATCGCCACCGATAGCGTAATGGCAAATTCCGAGAAGAAGCGGCCAATAATCCCGCCCAGCATCAGCAACGGCAGAAACACGGCAATCAGCGACAGGCTCATCGACAGCACGGTAAAGCCCACTTCACGCACGCCGGTCAGCGCTGCCTGCAACGGTTTCATTCCCGCTTCGACGTGGCGTGCAATGTTCTCCAGCACCACGATCGCATCATCGACGACAAATCCGGTGGCGATAGTCAGCGCCATCAGCGACAGATTGTTAAGACTAAAACCGCACAGATACATGGCGGCGAAAGTGCCAATCAGCGAAACCGGCACGGCGGCGGCTGGGATCAGTGTGGCGCGGCCGTCGCGCAGGAACACAAACACCACCAGAATCACCAGCGCCACCGCAATCATCAATGACTGTTCGACTTCCTGCAGCGAGGCGCGAATGGTGGGTGAACGGTCCTGAGCAATTTGTAAATCGATGGCGGCGGGGATCACTTCATGCAGCAGCGGCATCTCGCTGCGAATACGATCCACGGTTTCGATGATGTTAGCGTCCGGCGATTTACGCACCACCAGCAGCACGGCGGGTTTGCCATTGGTCATCCCGGCGTTACGCACGTCCTGCACCGAGTCCTGTACGTTAGCCACATCGCTCAGCCTGACGGCCGCACCGTTGTTGTAGTGCACCACCAGTGGCTGATAGACGCTGGCGGTTTGTAGTTCATCATTGGTCCGCACTTGCCAGCGCTGCCGCACATCATCAATCGCCCCTTGCGGGCGGCGCTGGTTGGCGTTGCTGATGGCGGTTCGCACCGCATCCAGCGACACGCCTTGATTGAATAATGCCTGTGGATTGAGATCGACGCGCACCGCAGGCAACGAACTGCCGCCGACAGTGACATCACCGACGCCCTGAATCTGCGACAGCTTCTGCGCCAGTTGCGTTGAGGCGTAATCATACAGCTGACCGGGATTATAAATGTCCGAGGTCAGCGTCAAAATCATGATTGGCGCATCCGAGGGGTTGGCTTTGCGATAGGTTGGGCGGCTCGGCATCCCGGTGGGCAACAGGCTTTGTGCCGCGTTGATCGCCGCCTGCACGTCACGCGCTGCACCGTTGATATCGCGGTCAAAATCGAACACCAAAATCACACGCGTACTGCCGAGTGAGCTGGTGGAGGTCATCTCACTTACTCCGGCAATACGCCCCAGCGAACGCTCCAGCGGGGTCGCTACTGAGGCCGCCATGGTTTCAGGCGACGCGCCGGGCAGTGAGGCGGTAATCACGATCACCGGGAAATCCAGCTGTGGCAGCGGGGCCACCGGCAGCAGGCGGAAACCGAGAATACCGGCCAGCGCAATCGCCAGCGTCAGCAGCGTGGTCGCCACCGGCCGATGTATAAACAGCGCGAAAAACTTCACGGCTGCGCCTCAGAACGCTTAAAGCGACGGCGCGTGGCGTGCGCCAGGCGATCGAACAGCAGATAGATCACTGGCGTGGTGAAGAGCGTCAGGATCTGGCTGAGTATCAAGCCGCCGACCATCGCAATCCCCAACGGGTGCCGCAGTTCTGCGCCAACCCCGGTGCTCAGCATCAGCGGCAGGGCACCGAGCAGCGCCGCCATGGTGGTCATCAGAATCGGACGGAAACGCAGTAAACAGGCCTGATAGATCGCTTCACGCGGTGCCATACCTTGTTCACGCTCGGCGGCCAGCGCGAAGTCGATCATCATGATGGCGTTTTTCTTCACGATACCAATCAGCAAGATAATCCCGATGATGGCGCTGATATCCAGCTCGTTGCCGCTCAGCATCAGCGCCAGCAGCGCGCCCACGCCCGCCGTCGGCAGCGTCGAGAGAATGGTGATCGGATGGATAAAACTCTCATACAGCACGCCGAGCACGATATACATCGCCACCACTGCAGCAATAATCAGCCACACCGTGCTGGTGAGCGCCGCTTCAAACGCCAGCGTGCTGCCCTGGAACTGCGTCATCATTTCGGCGGGCATGCCCACCTGATCTTCGGCGGCGCTGATGGCTTTGACCGCTTCGCCCAGTGAATAGCCCTCGGCAACATCAAACGAGAAGGTGGCGGAAGGGAACTGATCGAGGTGGTTGATGCTCAACGCCGCATGACGCTCTTCCACCTGGGCAATGGCACTCAGCGGCACGCTGCCGCCGTCCGTGCTGGCGAGGCGAATACCGTCCAGGCTGGCGAGCCCCGGCGTGGCTTCGTTGTTTTGCTCCAGCACCACGCGATACTGATTCGCCTGGGTGTAAATGGTGGAAATCAACCGCTGACCAAAAGCGTTATACAGCGCGTTATCGACATCGGCCATGGTAATGCCGAGGCGGCTGGCGCTGTCACGATCGACGCGGATAAAGGCTTCCAATCCCTGATCCTGCCAGTCGCTGCTGACATCGCGCAGCTGTGGCAAACCGTTCAGCTGCTCCAGTAGCTTAGGCACCCAGGTGCTGAGTGATTCCAGCGAACCCGATTGCAGCGTGAACTGATACGGCGTGCGGCTGGCCTGGGTTTCAATGGTCAGATCCTGCACCGGTTGCAGCCACAACGACACCCCCGGCACTTTATCAATCTCTTGCTGCAGGCGCTTTTGTACCGCAGGAATACGGTCATCACGCTCACTCAGCGGTTTGAGGTTGATCTGCAACCGCGCGCTGTTCAGTGCCGCATTGGTGCCATCGACGCCGACAAACGACGTCATGCTCTGCACCGCCGGATCTTTCATGATGATCGACGCCACATCGCGCGTGCGATCTGCCATGCTGGCGTATGACACCGACTGCGGCGCCTGCAAGGTGCCCTGAATAATGCCGTTATCCTGCTGCGGGAAGAAGCCTTTCGGGATAGCAATCCACATCACCACCGTCAGCAGCAGCGTTCCGAGCGCCACCGACAAAGTGATCCACGGATGCTGCAATACGCGCGTTAACCCACGCCCATAGCTGGCGATGATGCGATCAAACATCGCTTCACTGGCGCGAGAAAAACGGTTCTGTTTGCGCAGCGACTCGGCACTCAGCATGCGCGCGCACATCATCGGCGTGAGCGTCAACGATACCACGGCGGAGATCAGAATCGCCACCGCCAGCGTCACGGCAAATTCACGGAACAGGCGACCAATTACATCACCCATAAACAGCAGCGGGATCAGCACCGCAATCAGCGAGAAGGTGAGGGAGATGATGGTGAAGCCGATTTCGCCCGCGCCCTTCAGCGCCGCCGTCATCGGCTTCTCGCCTTTTTCGATATAGCGCGAGATGTTCTCGATCACCACGATGGCGTCATCCACCACAAAGCCGGTGGCGATGGTAAGGGCCATCAGCGTCAGATTGTTGATCGAGAAGCCGAGGAAATACATCGCGGCAAACGTCCCGACCAGCGAGAGCGGGACCGCCACGGCGGGAATGATCGTCGCCGGGACGTTACGCAGGAACAAATAGATAATCATCACCACCAGCCCAATCGCCAGCAGCAGCTCGTGCTGGGTATCGGCCACCGATGCACGGATGTTGGTGGTGCGGTCAGTCAGCAATTTCACGTCCACCGACTTCGGCAGCGTGGCGGTAAGTGACGGCAGCAGCGCGCGAATGCTGTCCGCGGTGGCGATGATATTCGCACCGGGCTGGCGCTGAACGTTAAGCACAATCGCCTGCTGACGGTTAGCCCAGGCGCCAAGCCAGCTGTTTTCTGCGCCTTGTTCGATAGTGGCGACATCACCAAGACGCACCGGCGCACCGTTGTTGTAGCTGATAATCAGCTTGCGGTAATCCTCGGCGGAGGTCATTTGATCGTTGGCGGCCAGCGTGATCGAGCGCGTCGGGCCGTCCAGGCTGCCCTTGGCGGAGTTGACGTTGGCGTTGGTGATGGCGGTACGCACTGTCTCGCTGGTTAAGCCCAATGCGGCCAGCGCCTGCGTGTTCATTTTCACGCGCACGGCTGGGCGTTGTCCGCCGGACAGTGTCACCAGACCGACGCCGGTGACCTGCGAAATTTTCTGCGCAACGCGCGTCTCCACCATGTCCTGCACCTGCGTCAGCGGCATACTGGTGGTGGTCACGGCGAGCGTCATGATCGGCGGATCGGCAGGATTGACCTTGCTGTAGACCGGCGGATTGGGCAGGTCACTGGGCAACAGATTGGTGGCAGAGTTGATTGCCGCCTGCACTTCCTGCTCGGCGACATCCAAAGAGAGCGTGAGCTGGAACTGCAACGTCACCACCGAGGCACCGCCGGAACTCTGTGATGCCATCTGCTTCAGCCCTGACATCTGGCCAAACTGGCGTTCAAGCGGGGCGGTAATCGAAGAGGTCACCACATCCGGGCTGGCGCCTGGGTAGAGCGTGACCACCTGAATCGTCGGGTAATCCACTTCGGGCAGTGCCGAGACCGGCAGAAAACGGTAGCCGAGCACACCCGCCAGCAGAATGGCGATCATCAACAGTGTGGTCGCCACCGGGCGCAGAATAAACTGACGCGACGGCCCGCCGCTGCTGTCAGGAGGCATCACCTGCATTATTGACGCTCTCCACGGGCAGGCTGTGCAGAGCGCGTGCTGTGTGTCGCGGTGCTTTGCGGTGACACCACTTCAACGCTGGCGCCTTCGGTAAGGCGATCCAGTCCATCCGTGACCACGCGCTCACCGGCTCCCAGCCCGTCGCTGATCACCACTTTTTGGCTATCCTGCAAACCGGCCGTCACGCGCTTTTTACTCACTTTGTTGTCACTGTTCACTACCCAGACAAAGTGACCGTCATTGCTCATTTGCAGCGCCGCCGTTGGGATCACCACCGCATCCTGCAGCGTATCGACTTTCAGACGCGCATTCACAAACTGATTAGGGAACAGCGTGTCATCCTGATTATCGAATCGCGCTTTGAGTTTGATGGTGCCGGTGGTGGCATCAATTTGGTTATCGAGGCTGAGCAGGGTGCCGCTGGTGAGCAAGGTTTTATTGCTGCGATCCCAGGCCTCAACAATCAGCGGCTGCCCGCTTTTTTGCGCTTTGAGGATCTGGCTAATATTGTTCTCGGCAACGCTGAACACCACGTCGATCGGATGGGTTTCGGTGATCACCACTAAGCCAGTGGTATCGCCGGAGGTGATGTAATTGCCGACATCGACCTGCTTCAGGCCTACACGACCAGAGATCGGCGCGGTAATGCGGCTATAAGTGAGATTGAGCTGCGCGCTGGCAACGTTACCCTCATCGGCTTTAATCGTGCCGAGAGTTTCACTCACCAGCGAGCGCTGCGTATCCAGTTCCTGTTGTGAGACCAGCGAGGTTTTCGCCAGCTTTTCATAACGGCTGAGATCGCGGCGTGCATTCGATAAAGTGGCCTGGTCTTTTGCCAGCTGGCCCTGCGCCTGAATTAAGGCGACCTGATAAGGTCGGGGATCGATTTCGGCCAGCAGCGCACCCGCTGCAACCTGCTGTCCTTCCTGAAAGTGTAACGCCATCAACTGCCCATCAACGCGGCTGCGCACGGTAACGGTGTTGGCCGCCATCACGGTGCCAAGCCCGCTGAGATAGTAGGGCACACTCTGGGTAGTTGCAGCAGCAGCCTGAACCGGTGCTAAAGGACGACGATTCGCCCCGGACGCGCCACGACCATGATGTTGCTGGCCCTCGGCTTGCGGCTGCTTACTCGGTTCCGCAGGATGCTGCCACCAGTAATATCCACCCGCCACCGCGGCGATCGCGACAAGTGTTATCAGGCTTGTTTTCAGTCGACTGTTCATCTGCTTGCGTGCTCTCCAGCGGTTTCGTATTCCCCAAATGCGAAAGCAAAATGGCCGTTTCGCAAACGAAATGATTGTAGACGCCCGTGCCGGGCAAAAATTGAAGGAATTAAGAATATCTCCCCTTGCAGGCTAAGTATTCATATTACGTAAACATTTTGGCAGGAAAACGCATAAGCGCAGCGATTTCCTTTGCTAAGCTCAAAGGCAGTCATGTCTCGTTTCAATAAGGAGAACAAAATGAGTCAACAGAAAACCCGACAGCTTGGCGACAGTGGTATTCAGGTTCCGCTTCTCACTTTTGGCGGCAACGTTTTCGGCTGGACAGTCGACGAGAAAACCTCGTTTTCACTGCTCGATGCACTGGTGGAAAAAGGGCTGTTCTTTATCGATACCGCGGACGTGTATTCGCGCTGGGCGCCGGGTAATGAGGGCGGAGAATCCGAAACCATTATCGGTAAATGGCTGAAGAAGAGCGGCAAGCGCGACAGTATCGTCCTGGCGACGAAAGTTGGGATGGAGTTATCCCCGGAGAAAACCGGACTAAAACCCGCTTACATTCGTCAGGCGGTGGAAGATTCGCTGCGCCGTCTGCAAACCGACGTGATCGACCTGTATCAGGCGCACCGCGACGATCAAGACACGCCGCTGGTGGAGTCTCTTAAAGCTTTCGATTCGCTGATTAAAGAAGGCAAAGTGCGTGCGATTGGCGCCTCCAACTACAATGCTAAACGTCTGCAGGAAGCGCTGGATATCAGTAAGAAAGAGGGGCTGGCGCGCTATGAAACGCTGCAGCCGGAATACAATCTGTATGATCGCCAGGATTATGAGAGCGGGCTGGAGCAGGTGGCGGTCAAAAATGGCCTCGGCGTGATTAACTACTACTCGCTGGCCAGCGGTTTCCTCAGCGGTAAATACAAAAAGCCGGAAGATGCCAGTAAAAGTAAGCGCGGGCAGGGCATCGTCGAAAAGTACCTTAACGAACGCGGCAAACGCATTGTAGAGGCGCTGGAGGATGTGGCAGCTTCGCATGATGCATCAGCGACTCAGGTGGCGCTGGCGTGGCAGATTGCGCGCCCAAGCATCACCGCACCGATCGTCAGTGCGACTTCGCTGGAGCAGATCAATGATTTGGTGAAAGCCACTGAGTTAGAACTGAGTAAGCAGGAAATCGAAGAACTGGCGAGCGCCAGTAAGTTGTAATCTTCACGGGACGCTGCGGCGTCCCGCTTTATTTTGTTTTTTTGCCATGCAAAAAATGCCATTTCTGTAAAAAGATATTCATTCATAGACCCTTGTCACAGTTGCGTTAATTAACTATCACCCTTCCAATTACTGCGCACATATTTGCAAAAATTGACATAACGCCAGCACTATCCTCTGTTCGATCCTTTCCCGTCACATCACAAAAGAATAATGATCATGAACAGAAAAAAAGCAGTGCAGCATATGCCCCGTCTGGCAGCGGGCACCCTGATGTTTGCGATGTTGAGTACATCTGCAATGGCGGCTGATGCATTCAGCTATGACTCACCTTACATGTTCGGCGATTGGGGTGGTTCCCGAACGCAGCTGGAAAAAGACGGCATTAAATTCGACGTCAATTACACTATGGAAAGTGCGTCAAACCTTGCTGGCGGCGCCGATACCAATACGTCAATGCGCTACAGCGATCAGTGGGCATTTGGCGCGAACTTCGATCTGGAAAAACTGCTGAACTGGCAGGATGCGCAATTCCAGATGACCATCACTGACCGTAATGGGCAGAACATCTCCGATCAGGTCGCCGATCGTCGCACTGGCATGCTCTCTTCAACGCAGGAAGTGTACGGTCGCGGGCAAACCTGGCGCCTGACGCAGTTCTGGCTGAGCAAAGGCTTGTTTGATGACGCGGTCAACCTGAAAGCCGGTCGTGTCACCGTGGGTGAAGACTTCGATAACTTCGACAGTAAGTTCCAGAACCTGGCCTTTGGTAGCGGCCAGGCGGGTAACTGGCGTGGCGACCGCTGGTTTAACTGGCCGGTATCCCAGTGGGGCGGCCGTGTGAAATTCAATATCACGCCGGAAGTGTTCTTCCAGGTCGGCTTCTATAACCAGAACAGTTCTAACTACGATCGCGGCGATGGCTTCCGTCTGGATACCAGCAACTCTGAAGGCAATATGGTGCCGGTGGAACTGGGCTGGAAACCGACTTTCGGTGCCGACAAACTACCGGGTAACTACCGTATCGGGTATTACTACTCGTCAGCCAACAGCGATAACTACGGCAGCTGGCGCGATGGCGCGTATCAGAGCCAGGATCACGCTTACGGCGGCTATGTGCTGTTACAACAACAGCTGACGGCGCAAGGTGGCGATGCCAGCCGTGGATTAGGCGTGACGGTTCAGGCGGTGATGAACGACCATAAAACCTCGAAAACTGATAACTACCAATCCATCAGCTTTACCTGGAAAGGACCGTTTGATGCGCGTCCACAGGATGAAATCGGTGTCGGTGCAGCGCGCATTCACGTGAACAGCGCCTATACCCGTTCGCTGCGTGAGCAGAACAACGCCAACGGCGAAACCGATTTCAACAGCCCAACCTATCTGCCGATTCAGGATGGCTCGGAATACAACTACGAGATCTATTACAACGCTCAGCTGACCAAATGGCTGCAGCTGCGTCCGAACCTGCAGTATGTGGTGGCACCGGGTGCAGTGAGTGAAGTGAAAGATGCATTTGTTGGCGGCATCGCGGCGAACATTAATTTCTGATTCGCGGAAGTAAACAAAAATGGCGGCCAGATTGGCCGCCATTTTTTTCGCGTATTACCGGCACAATGCATTGCGCATCGTTCAGCAAAGTGATCACCGGAACGGTGCGCGATAGAGTGCCTGAAACCGGGGTTAACGGAACAGCACTTCCGCCCAGCGCGCCAGACCGGCGGTAACCGAGCCAAAGTCATCGCCACCAGCGATTGGCGTATCCGGCAAGGCTTGCTGCAGTGCTGCACGCAGCACTGGCGAACGAGCACTGCCGCCGGTCAGGTAGATCACTTCCGGCTTGGTTTCACAGGTCGCGAGTGCCAGATGCACCTGCTCCAGGATACGCTCCAGCGGCTGGTTGATGGCTTCTTCCAGTTGCGTGGCACTGATTTCCGCCTGCAATGACTGGGCGATAAACGCCAGTGATGCTTCAGTCTGCGGCAACTCGGACAGCGCGATCTTGCTCTCTTCTGCCGCACGCACCAGACGATAGCTCAGCTTCTGTTGCCACACTTTCAGCAGGTGCGCCACTTTGTCACCTTGCTCGGCATCACGGATCAGATCGCGCAGCAGCTTGCCGCTGGCCGCAGAGTAGAAGTCGCTTTGTGCCGGCACGTCATTGATCGCCACCGCATTCCACCACGGCAGCGCGGGCAGAGCGGTGCCTTTCTGCGTATTGCCGCCAAGGCCCAGCAGCGGCATCAGGGTTTTGAACGCCAGAATAATATCCAGATCGTTACCGCCCACGCGGCAACCACTGTGGCCCAGCAGACTTTCACGACGGTCCGTTTTATTGCGCCATTCTGGCCCCATCAACAGCATTGAGCAGTCAGTAGTACCGCCGCCGATATCGACCACCAGCACGCGCGTCTCTTTCTCTAGCGTTGCTTCAAAGTCCAGACCTGCCGCAACCGGTTCAAACTGGAACTCCACGTCGCGGAAACCGGCACGTTTGGCCGCACGCAGCAAAATACCCTGTGCCTGCTGGTTGGCGTCTTCACCGCCGAGACCCTGGAAGTTAATCGGACGACCAATCACCGCCTGCTCAATCGGGCGGTCAAGTTGGCTTTCACCCTGCTGGCGAATGTGCAGCATCATGGCGCACACCAGATCTTCGAAGAAGGCGATTTGCTGTGGTTTTAAGCCGTTGGCACCGAGGAAGGATTTGGGTGATTTTACAAACCACACCTCTTCCGGATCCACCATATACTGCTTCAGCGCGGTCAGACCGAACTGCACGCTGCCTGGCGTGACATCGATATCTTCTTCACGGTTGTAACGCAGTGCGCGTTGCAGCAACGCGGTGCCTTCGGTGTCCGGCGTTGGTACCTGGTGATGGCGATGCAGCCATTCACTGATCGCTTCGCGCGTGGGTGCACAAATCATGGAGGGAAGCAGGCGCTGACCGTTCTCCAGTGTCAGCAGGCGCGGTGTACCATTATCGCTGACCGCGATAGAACAGTTGGCCGTGCCGTAATCGAATCCAATGAACATTTTATCCCCCGTGCCAGAAAAAAGGGGGCGACTTTAGCGCAGCCAGCGCGGGCTGGCAATGATCACATTTGAACTTCCTGATAAACGTGATACTGACCACGGCCCGCATGTTTCGCGCTATAGCAAGCGACATCCGCCTGTGACATCACCACATTGCTAATGCAGTTGTGCTGATCAATCTGCGTAATACCGGCGCTGGCGCCCACGTGATAAGGGTGATCGTGCCACAGGAAGGTATATTCGTTAACCGAGGTGACAATGCGCTGAACCACATCGCGCACCTGGTCAACGTCACTGTTGGGCAGCAGCACGCCAAATTCATCGCCACCTAACCGTGCTAGCAGATCGCTGCTGCGTAGGTGCTTTTGCATCAACTCTGCCAGTTCACGCAGCAGGGCATCGCCCGCCGCATGTCCCGCACTGTCATTCACCGCTTTGAATTTATCCAGATCGATAAACACCAGCACATGCTGACTGTGATTGGCTGCCGCATCATTCACCATGCGTTTTAATTGCTGTTCAAAGCTATGGCGATTTGGTAGCCGGGTCAGCATATCGTGCGAGGCACTGTAGCTGAGGCGCTTCATCATTTTGCGTGATTCACTGACGTCCTGAATAACCATCACCGCACCGATGCTGACGCCGGTGAGGGTTTTCAGTGGGGTGATGCTGTAGTGAATTTCTACCTGCGCGCCATCCGGCGTGTGCAGCACCAGCTCTTCTTCCAGGTCGGGTGAGGTTTTTGCGCCCGGCAAATTGCATAGCAACAGGTTTTCAACGCGCGGTCCTTTGGTGCCGCGCGTGATATTCAACAGCTCGGTCAAAGGCACTCCCGTCGCTTTTTCCTGTGACCAGCCGCTCAGCGTTTCAGCCACCGGGTTCATAAAGGTCACACGCATCTCATCGTCGGTACTGATCACCGCCTCGCCGATTGAATCCAGGGTGATCGACATACGCTCTTTTTCCTGGAACAACGCTTCATTGAGCGCGCGCAGTGGCGTGATGTCCTGGCAGATGCCGAGCATGCGCTCAATCTGACCATCCTGACTGAGAATGCGGTTAGCCTCGGTACGCACATAGCGCGAGCCGCTGGGCAAATTGACGCGGTATTCCATATGGAAAGCGCTACGTCGTTCAATCGCCTGCTGCACAGTCAGCGCGGCGGTTTCACGTTCGGCGGGATCTAACAGATGCAGCCACACGTCATAGGTAGGTACCTGATGTGGCCCCAGCGCAAACAGCTCGTACATGCGCTTGTCCCACAGCATTTCACCCGTCAGCAGATTCCATTCCCACACACCGATGCCGCCCGCTTCGTTCGCCAGCGTGATACGTTCCATCAGGCGGCGATTCACCTGCTCACTCTGTTTGAGTTCAGAAATATCGATAATTTGCGAAATGAAATAGAGCGGTTGGTGCTCGGCATCGCGCACCATGGATACCGTCAGACGCGCCCAGACGATTTCGCCATCTTTACGAAAATAGCGCTTCTCCATGGTGTAGCTCATGATGTCGCCCGCCACCAGACGCTCAAGTTGTAGCAGGTCGCTGTTGAGATCGTCGGGATGGGTAATCTGCTGGAAAGTAAGTTTCTTCAGTTCGTCAGCGGGGAAACCGAGTGTTTGACATAACGACTGATTGACCTGCTGCCAGCCCCCATTGGGCGACACCAACGCCATGCCAATCGCTGAATACTCCATTGCATGACGGAAGCGGGTCTCACTCTCGCTGATATGATGCTTTTCACGCTGGAAGGCATCCATCACCAGCGCCATCACATGACTGGGGAGCAGCACTAACAGGAATGGCAACCAGGTGCTGACCTGGCCGAGCAACAAGCCGGTTTGTGCCAGGTTAACAAAGTTAAAAGCCAGCAGAATGGAGATAAAACTGGCATTCAAAAAGAACAGTAAAAAGGCTTCGAACTTCGGTAACCGCACCGCGCACCAGAACAGGATCACCACAATAAAAGTGAACGGCCACGGCAGAAAACGCAGCGATAGGTAGCTGGCGAGTAGGGTGACAATCAGTGTCAGCAGGGTTTCCAGTTGGCGGCTGGGGGTGATCAACTGACGCAGCGGCTTGTTGGGCCACAGTAATAGCACCGGCCCAAATGCCAGCACGCCAATCACTTCGGAGATCACCCAGGTCGAAAAGAAGGGCAAGGATGCACGATGACCAACCTGCAACATCCATACCGCTACTACCCCTCCAATTAGAGGCGCAATCAAACCGGCGCAGACGGCAAACCGCACCCAATCGAGCAGCGAGTTTAGGGGATTTCTGCGATCCAGCAGCGCGCGCAGCATCAAACCGCCGAGAATGGCCTGCACCATATTCAGGATGGCAAATTTAAGGTTACTCAGCGCCGGGCCAATGACGATTAAATTGGCCAGTGAAGTGCCAATCACACAGCTGAGCAGCAGCAGCGGAACATGTTTTGAGGGGGCACGAAATACCACCACCGTCATCAGGGCGGTGGAGTACCAGAGCGGGGAAATACGTCCGCTAATGACAATCAGTTCGAGACAAAACAGCGTCAGTAAAAAGGCCAACGCTCCCAGAAACAGCGCATTAAGCCATTTACTTTGCGGTCTATCCTGTGAGGTCACTATTTCGAGGGTCATGCACGAATCCAGCAGCGCGCATTCGTTACAGGTCGAAAAATGCGCCAATCATTCTCTGTTTTGCATGCTAGCACATCTGCATCAGATGTCTGCGCAGAATCTAGTTTAGCCCTGATTCGATGAAAGTTTTGGCCCTGACTAAAAAAAGCTAATTACGAAACAGATCGGCGCGGGTATAGGGTTTTTCTAATCCAGCAAGGTTAGCGGAAAAACGTTCAAGAAATTGCTGGGTAGTGGCAACGCGGCCATGGCTCATCAATACCAGCGGCACCAGTAGAGCAACGCACACTTGCGCCAGGCTAAAACCTTTCAATGCGGTGCGGCGTTGCGTCACCAGGAAGGCGCTGCTCAACGTGAAGCCCAGCATCAGGCCGGTAAGCACTTCACTAAAGGAGTGCGCGTGGATCACCAGTCGTGACAAGCCGACCATCATCGGAATCAGATAGCCAATACCGATAGTCAGTGTGCGCCAAAAGGTCGGGAAGCGACCTGAAACCAGCCACATCATTACTGGCCAAAGCGTCGCTGACATGGCGCTGTGGCCGCTGAATCCGGTGAAGTTAAATCTGGCGCTGCCAATGCCAAACCCGAGAAACAGGATTTTAGACAGGCTGACCAGCAGGCCCGCCAGGCCAAAAGCGAGCAGCCAATACCAGACGGTCTGGCGGTTGTCGCTTTTCCACGGCAAGACCAGCGCGATAATCACTGCAGTCGGGATCAGCAACATGCTGTCACCAAAATAGGTCAGGGTTTTCCAACTCATATTTTTCCTTGGGCTTTATTGAGTCAACCAGAGTGGAACACAACTCGGGCAGGAGAACAGTGTATCGATTAAGCGTCTGGCTGCAAAAGGGGATATTCTGAAAAGCGGCAGGCCCATTTCTCTGGCATCAAACCGGTGAAATACCTATAATTGCCGCCAACTAACCCTCTCAATCGGCCCATTGCGGTTTTGGCTGCAATTGGCTCCAGTTATCAGGTCTTAAAAAAGTATGACTGACAAGTCTCATCAGTGCGTGATCGTTGGCATCGCAGGTGCATCCGCATCCGGAAAAAGTCTTATCGCCAGCACGCTCTATCGTGAAATCCGTGACCAGGTCGGTGACGAGCATATCGGTGTGATCCCCGAAGATGCCTACTATAAAGATCAGAGCCACCTCACCATGGAAGAGAGGGTGAAAACCAACTATGACCATCCCAGCGCCATGGACCACGATCTGCTGTTGCAGCATCTGCGCGCGATAAAGGCGGGTCAGGATATTGAGTTGCCGGTTTACAGCTACGTCGAGCACACGCGCACCAGTGACTGTATTCATCTCAAGCCGAAAAAAGTGATTATCCTTGAAGGCATTCTGTTGCTGACCGATGCGCGTCTGCGTCAGGAGATGAATTTCTCCATCTTCGTTGATACCCCGCTGGATATCTGCCTGATGCGTCGTATGAAGCGCGATGTGAATGAGCGTGGCCGTTCGATGGATTCGGTGATGAGTCAGTATCAGAAGACCGTACGTCCGATGTTCCTGCAGTTTATCGAGCCATCCAAGCAATACGCTGACATTATCGTGCCGCGTGGCGGGAAGAACCGCATCGCTATCGATATTCTCAAAGCCAAGATTAACCAATATCTTTGAAAATACTGCGTCCGGATGGACGTGACGCGTGAAGGTTGTCACAACAGTGGCGACCTTTCGCTACACTTAAAGCATGGAGACTCTGCGATGAGATTATGCGATCGCGACATTGAAGCCTGGCTCGACAACGGTAAACTGGCGATTGAACCGCGCCCACCGGTTGAGCGCATTAATGGCGCTACCGTGGATGTGCGCCTCGGCAATCAGTTCCGCACCTTCAGTGGTCACACTGCGCCATTTATTGATTTGAGTGGTCCAAAACACGAAGTTAGCGCCGCACTGGATCGCGTAATGAGCGATGAGATTGTGCTGCCGGAAGGGGAAGCGTTCTTCCTGCATCCGGGCGAATTAGCACTGGCAGTGACGCTGGAGTCGGTCACGATTCCGGATGATCTGGTCGGTTGGCTGGATGGCCGCTCTTCATTGGCGCGTCTGGGTTTGATGGTGCACGTCACTGCGCACCGTATCGATCCGGGCTGGCAAGGGCGCATCGTGCTGGAATTCTACAACTCCGGTAAGCTGCCTCTGGCACTGCGTCCAGGCATGTTGATCGGTGCATTGAGCTTTGAGCCATTGTCTGGCCCGGCGGCACGCCCTTATAACCGCCGCGAAGATGCAAAATATCGCGGTCAGCAAGGTGCCGATGCCAGCCGTATCGACAAAGACTGAAGTTCGCCCAAATGATTCAACGTGCGGCAAGGCGGTAAGAGAGTGAATCTCCGGTCGCTGGCATCTGAGTATGACTGGGGTAAATGAGCGCAGCCAACGCCGCTGCAGTATGAAGAATCACGGTGATGAGGGATTATGAGAAGAGTGATAACGACGCTGGCCATCCTGTTAGTGGTGGTCGTGGCGGGCATGACGGCACTGGTATTGCTGGTCAATCCCAACGACTTCCGTACCTATATGGTACAGCAGGTAGAGCAGCGTAGCGGTTATCAGCTTGAAGTCAGCGGTGGCCTGCGCTGGCACGTCTGGCCGCAACTCAGCATTCTCGCCGGTCGCATGAGCCTCACCGCACCCGGCGCCAGTCAACCGATGGTTACTGCTGAAAATATGCGCCTGGATGTTAATCTCTGGCCGCTGTTGTCACACCAGTTGAGTGTCAGCCAGGTGATGCTGAAAAATGCGGTGATCCGGGTTACGCCTGACAGCGCCGCCCAGAAATTAAGTGGCTCACCGGTGGCGCCCACGGACGCGGAACCGGTAGTGACGCGTAACAATGGTTGGTCATTCGATATCGCAAAACTGCGTCTCGCCGATAGTCTGCTGATCTGGCAGCAACCCGGCGGCGATGAATATAACTTCCGTAATCTCAATCTCAACCTTGATCAGGATGCCAGCAAAAACGCCAGCATCGAACTCGCCACGCGTATTTCTCGCAATCAGCGTAATGTCAGCGTCAACCTTAAAGGCCAGATGAATGTGGCGCAGTACCCGCATCGGCTGGTGGGGCAGATTGATGAGATGAATTACACGCTGGACGGCGCTAACCTCCCGCCGCAGGGCATCAAAGGCGCGCTGAGCGGGCAGGGTGAGTGGAACGCCGATAAACAACAGTTCTCGCTGCACAAGATGCAGCTGACGGCCAATGACAGCACGCTGGATGGCAGTGCCGAGGGGCGTATAACCCTGCCGCAGCAGCTCAATCTGGCTTTACATGCCACGACACTCAATCTCGATAATCTGATGGCCAGTGCGCCCGTTAACGACGCCAGCACTCCGCAGCATGCCAGCGTGACGCGAACGCCGGTGATTGCTGAACCGCGCACGCGCACTAACGCTGACTCACCGTTGAATCTGATGGATTTGAACCTGAGCCTGACTGCGGATTCCAGCGTGTGGCGCGGATTGACGCTCAGTAATCTGCAGATCGATGCCAGCAATCAGGAAGGATTGATGACCCTGAGCAAACTGCAGGGCAAGTTTGGCGACGGGCACTTCTCGATTCCAGGCAGCATTGATATCCGCCAGCCGGTGACCAAAGTCGCCTTGCAGCCAGAGATCGAAAACATCGCCATTGCACCATTAATGAAAGCGTTGGAACTGCCAGAGAGTTTGCAAGGCACCGTTTCCCTGAAGGGCGACCTCAGCGGCGCAGGCCTGAGCGTGGATGAAGCGAAACGTAACTGGCAGGGCAACGCCGAGCTGGAGGCTACCAATTTGCAACTTGCCCAGCTTAATCTGCAACAGATGGTGCGCCGTGCCGTGGCGCGCGTCAGTAATAGCGTAACCAATGATGAGCCGGACGATCAGGGGATACAGCAGCTGAGCGGCCGTATTAGCCTCAATCAGGGTAAGATTGTGATGCCGGATCTGCAGGGTGGCAGTAACCGCCTGGCGGTGCAGACCAAAGGCACTATTGATGTGGTGAACCAGCAACTCGACGTCACCATTAATATGATGCTGCGCGGCTGGAAAGGTGACGATAAGTTAGCGGGTCTGCTCAACGACCAGTCGATTCCGTTGCGGATGTACGGTGGCTGGAACAATCTGCAGTATTCACTGCCGGTTGATGATGTGGTGCGCCAGCAGTTGCAGAGTGAAGCGAAGTCGCGGCTTAACGATTGGCTGGATCGCCAGCAGGCGCCTGCGAAACAGCCGTAATCCCGCTATACGCCGCTATGCCTGTGTTCATCAGGTATAGCGGCGCAGTTACTGTGTTAACTCTGCCGTGGGCACAATCTCCACTTTCTGTACCCGATGATTTTCCACCTGCAACGTACGCAATAAATAATCCCCCACCTGTAACTCTTCACCCTCTTCAGGCACGTGCTGCAGACTGTCCATCAATAATCCGGCCAGCGTGTGGTAATTGCGTTTCTCATCCAGCGGTAAATGCACATAGGCTGCCAGATCCTCTAAAGGGATATGTCCGTTCGCCACCCAGCCGCCGTGCGGTAACGGCTGGATGTCATAGCGCGCATCAATTTCCTCACCTTCATTTGGCAGATTCCCGGCGATGGTTTCCATCAGGTCACTCAGGGTGACTACGCCTTCCACCGATCCAAACTCATCGACCACAAAGGCAAAATGGGTGCGAGCGTGACGGAACTGCTCCAGCGCCTGTAACAAGGTCAGGCGTTCGGGGAAGATTAGCGGCTGCTTCACCAGTGAACGTAAATCGAGCGAATGGCTGTGCAGCGACTGATGCAGCAAATCAATCACATGTACCACGCCGAGCGGGTCCCGCCCTTGTTCGGTAATCAGAATGCGGGTGTGTTGATTGTTATCCAGCTTAGCCATGATTGCGGCCGGTTCTTCACTCAGGTCGATGTGCTCAATATCGTGGCGTGACGTCATGATGCTGCTGATATGCCGTTGGCCCAGGCCGAGCACGCGGGCAATCATGCGCCGCTCCTGGCGATTAAATAATGCCCCTTCCTCGCTGTCGCTAAGTAATGAAGCGGTATCGGCGTCCAGCTCGGCGCGCTGAGCTTCACCGCGCAGAATGCGCAATACGGCTTCTGAGGTGCGCTGGCGCAGCGGGCGCCCGGCGTTAAGAAAGCGGCGACGGTTAAATAAGGCCAGCTGATTAAACATCTCGATCAATATTGAAAAACCAATCGCCGCGTAGAGATAGCCTTTCGGAATAATAAAGCCGAGGCCTTCCGCTACCAGGCTGAAGCCAATCATCAGCAGGAAGCTCAGGCAGAGAATCACAATGGTAGGATGGCCATTCACAAAGCGTGTGAGGGGCTTACTCGCCAGCAGCATCAGCAAGATGGCGACAGTCACCGCCGCCATCATCACCGGCAGCTCGTTCACCATGCCGACGGCCGTGATCACCGCATCGAGCGAGAAGATGGCATCCAGCACCACAATTTGCGCTACCACTGGCCAGAATTTAGCACCGTTCTTACTTTGACCGCTCTCTTCGTCGCTACCCTCCAGACGACTATTGAGTTCCGTGGTGGCTTTATAAAGAAGAAACAGCCCGCCGGAGAGCAGCATCATATCGCGCGCACTGAAGTTGTGCTGGAACAGGGTAAACAGCGGTTGAGTGAGGGTCACCAGCCAGGAAAGCGAGGCCAGCAACACCAGTCGCAGCAGCAACGCCAACAGCAAACCGATCACGCGCGCACGGTCACGCGCCGCAGGCGGTAACTTTTCCACCAGAATGGCAATAAAAACCAGGTTATCAATACCCAGCACCAGCTCGAGAACGATTAGCGTCACTAATCCTGCCCAGAGCGACGGATCAAGGATCCACTCCATCATGCTTTCATCACCTGAATGTCTGAAAATGCGTTTTGTCTGATGATAGTTAATCGGCAGGCAAGGTACAAATGGGGTTCATCGCGCTATATCAGCGGATTGCCCTGGGTTTTAGGCATATTCTGAGAAAACGCATTTCGTCGATAAGATGAAAGTATGGATAAACTTCACCGTAACGTGATAGTGACGATTAATTCTAATCTTCACAGGCCTGCGTACGTTTTTAATACGAAGGAGTCTGGAGCTGAGTATCGAATTATTCTGAATTTTACACAGGAATGGGCTGAAAGGGATGGCATCAATACTTATGGCTGGTAGTCTTTTTCCTAAAATAGTGCAGGGGACACGGGGCCTACTTGTAAACAAGCCAGTAATAACTAGTATAGCAACGTGTTAGTAAATGTCTGCGCCGATGTTGTTAATAGCGCGCTGTTTAGCTTCTTAATGTTGTGAATTGTGATCGTGCACGGGATTAGCCTGCCGCTGGCTAAGAATAATCTCAGTGATCACGATAAAAATAGATGTGATTGCAGCGGTATTGGCAGCGACAGCCAAGGGCGGTAGCGTGCCTGAAGTGCTTTTCTCCGTTCAGATTAGGCCAGCCATCATGGCAAGGGAAGTCAGACTAATCTGTTGGTATTTATTGCAATTCTTTGGCTTTACTAAAAAGAGAATTGGCATATACATCGGAGCGTTTGCCGCAGATTGCCTCCCCGCTTGCAGTGGATATATCGCTCATTTATTACACAGGGCAGAGGCGTTAGGGATTAGGGAAATAAAATAAAAGAGTTAAATATGCGCGATAACCAAATTACATATAAAAGTCTCCTCACTAAAATTTTACTGGCGTGCTCGGATTTAATTTGTTTCAACGCGGCATTGTTTATTGCTCTGGCGGTGATTAATTCGTTCACAGATTCTCCACTGGCAGATATATCTGAAAAATACCTGCACTTAAAAATCGCCACCCATGTTTGTCTATCCGTTATTTGCGTAGGCTGGTTCTGGGTTCGCCTGCGTCATTACACCTATCGCAAGCCATTCTGGTTTGAGCTGAAAGAGATATTTCGTACCATTCTTATTTTCTCTGTCATCGATTTGTCAATTTCAGCATTATCGCAATGGCAGCTGTCGCGCTTTGTCTGGGTCACGACCTGGATTCTGGCGTTGATTTTAATTCCACTGGCGCGCGCCATCTCTAAGCGCGTACTGAATCACTTCGGTATGTGGAAAAAACAAACCATCATCATCGGTAGCAGCCGTAATGCGCAGGAAGCCTGGCAGGCGCTGCAAAGTGAAGAGGTGATGGGTTTTGATGTGATTGCCTTCTTCGATGTGGATGGCAGCTGTCCGCAGGCCAGCATCTCTGGCGTACCGGTGCTGCACAATGAGCAAGAGTTGTGGCAGCTGACGCACAGCGAAACCCAGTTCATCGTGGCGGTGGAGTTTGAACAGAGTCATCATCGCGACAACTGGCTGAAAATGCTGGCGATGCACAACTGCCGTTCAGTCTCTGTGATTCCTACTTTGCGCGGTGTACCGCTGTACGGCACCGACATGGCTTACATCTTCAGCCATGAAGTGATGATCCTGCGCGTGAACAACAATCTGGCGAAACGCACGTCTCGCTTCCTGAAACGTGCTTTCGATATTGTTGGCGCTCTCGGCATCATTCTTGCGCTGTCACCGGCGTTGCTGGTTCTCGGCTTTATGGTTGGACGCGACGGCGGTCCGCCGATTTACGGGCACGAACGTGTCGGCATGAACGGCCGCAAATTCAAATGCCTTAAATTCCGCTCGATGGTGATCAACTCGAAAGAGGTATTGGAAGAAGTGCTGCGCACCGATCCCGTCGCTCGCGCCGAGTGGGATAAAGATTTCAAACTGAAGAACGACCCGCGTATTACCAAAGTTGGCCACTTCATCCGTAAAACCAGTCTGGATGAACTGCCGCAACTGTGGAATGTGGTACGCGGCGACATGAGCCTGGTAGGCCCACGTCCAGTAATTGAAGACGAACTCTGTCGTTATGCCGGTGATGTTGATTATTACCTGATGGCGAAGCCAGGCATGACGGGATTGTGGCAGGTCAGCGGTCGTAACGATGTTGACTATGAAACGCGCGTCTATTTCGATTCGTGGTATGTCAAAAACTGGTCGCTGTGGAATGACATCGCGATCCTGTTTAAGACAGTGGGTGTCGTGCTGAAACGCGATGGCGCTTATTGATAGATGAAGGGCAGGGGACGAAATCATTATCCCCGTCTGAAGTGCCGGTGCTGGGAGTGCCTTAACTGACAACTGCCACTATCGAGCCTGAATAGAGTCGGTGATTTGCCGGCAGGGTAATCACCGACTTTACTTGATGTCGTCTCAGGGCACGGTGACAACATAAAAACCAAGGGAGCGAATAATAATGACCCACAGTTTCAGTGTTTAACCCGTCAGTTTTATTTTTTTATAAGACGCTACACAGCGGCGTTTTCGCCTCTATCAATCATTAACTGATAGCGAAGAATCAGATGATAATGAAAATTAAATTGATACCTTTACTGGTATCCGCGACTTTTCTCTCCGGGTGCACCATTGAACCAGGTTCGCACCTTTCCACTGGCGGAAAAGATGTCATTGAGCAACAGGATAGCAACTTTGACATCGATAAATATGTAAACGTCTTCCCGCTGACGCCGCGTCTGGTTGAACAGATGCGACCGAAGCCACTGGTTGCACAGGCCAATCCGGCGCTGCAAACCGAAATTCAGAGCTACGAATATCGCGTGGGCGTCGGCGACGTGCTTAACGTCACCGTGTGGGACCACCCGGAATTGACCACACCAGCGGGCCAATATCGTAGCTCAAGTGACACCGGTAACTGGGTACAGGCCGATGGCACTATTTTCTACCCGTACATTGGTAAAGTCCGTGTAGCAGGCCGCTCGGTAACCGAGATTCGCTCTGAAATTGCGCGTCGTCTTGCCCAGTACATTGAAAGTCCTCAGGTTGATGTCAATATTGCAGCGTTCCGCTCACAGAAAACCTACGTGACCGGTTCGGTGACCACCTCAGGACAGCAGGCGATTACCAACGTACCGCTTACCGTGCTCGATGCCGTTAACGCCGCCGGTGGCTTAGCCGCCGATGCTGACTGGCGTAACGTGGTGCTGACGCATCAGGGCAAAGAGCAACGTATTTCACTGCAGGCGCTGATGCAAAACGGCGACCTGAGCCAGAACCATCTGCTGTATCCAGGCGATATTCTCTACGTCCCGCGTAACGATGACCTGAAAGTCTTCGTCATGGGCGAAGTGAAACAGCAGTCAACGCTGAAGATGGACCGCAGCGGCATGACGCTGGCGGAAGCGCTGGGCAATGCGGCAGGAATGGATCAAACCACTTCTGATGCCACCGGCGTGTTCGTTATTCGTCCTATTCGCGGTGCCAACCGCACCAAGATCGCCAACATCTATCAGTTGAATACCAAAGATGCGGCGTCAATGGTGATGGGCACTGAATTCCAACTGGAGCCGTACGACATCGTCTACGTCACCGCTACACCAATTACCCGTTGGAACCGTGTGATTTCCGGGTTGCTGCCGACCATCGTTGGTGTCGACGATGCAAGCTCCGCAGCTCTGCGTTTCCGCAATTGGTCTGACTAGGTTCAATCATGATCAAGTCCGTGTTAGTCGTCTGCGTCGGCAACATTTGCCGCTCTCCTACGGGGGAGCGTCTGTTCCAGCGCGCGCTGCCTAAAACCCGGGTGGCTTCTGCAGGGCTCGGTGCCCTGAAGGGCTATCCGGCAGACCAGACTGCCAGCGATGTCGCCGCCAAACACGGCGTGTCGCTGGAAGGCCATCATGCTCAGCAGTTAACGGCCAGTATGTGCCGCGACTATGACCTGATTCTGGTAATGGAGAAGCGCCACGTTGAGCAGGTGAATCGTATCGACCCAGCCGCTCGCGGGAAAACCATGCTGCTTGGGCACTGGCTCAACCAACAGGAAATTGCGGATCCGTACAAAAAAAGTCGCGAGGCCTTTGAAGAGGTCTACGGGTTACTGGAAAACGCTACCCAGAAATGGGTAAACGTACTAAGCCGATAGTTGGGAATATCCATGAATATTAAAAACAAGGTTATGACCGCGCCAAAAGAAGATTCGAATGGATGGGATCTGGCGCATCTTGTGGGACAGCTGATTGATCATCGTTGGATCATTGTGGCCGTTACCGCCTTCTTCATGCTGGCAGGAACGCTCTACACACTGTTTGCAACGCCTATTTACAGCGCTGACGCCATGGTTCAGGTAGAACAGAAGAATACCGCTTCTGTTCTGAATGAATTGCAGGATGTGCTGCCAACCACGCCAGCATCTGATACGGAAATTCAGATTGTTGAATCGCGTATGGTGCTGGGTAAAACGGTCAGTGACCTCGGTCTGGACACCGTGGTGCAGCAGAATTACTTCCCGGTGATTGGTAAAGGTTTATCTCGCCTGATGGGCAATAAGCCAGCGCAAATTGCCATCTCGCGTCTGGAAATTCCACGCTCAATCGACAAGCGTACCGTCGAGCTGGAAGTGACCGGTCCACAGACCTACACCGTTACCAAAGATGGCGATGAGCTGTTCAAAGGCCGCGTGGGTCAGCTGGAGCAGCACGGTGATGTCACTATGCTGGTCAGCGGTATTCAGGCTGACGAAGGCACCAGCTTCAACGTCACCAAGTTGAGCGACCTGCAGGCGATTAAAAACGTGCTGGGCGCACTGACTGTTGCCGACAAAGGTAAAACCACCGGTGTGCTGGGCCTTGAGTTCCAGGATGAAGATCCCGAGCAGGCGAGCCGCGTACTGAACCAGATCGTGAATAACTATCTGCTGCAGAACGTGGATCGCAAATCTGAGCAGGCTGAGAAGAGCCTTGAGTTCCTGCGCACACAGCTGCCACAGGTTCGCACCGGTCTGGATGATGCGGAGAACAAGCTCAACGCCTATCGCCGCCAGAATGAATCGGTAGATATGTCGCTGGAAGCGAAATCGGCGCTCGATTCATCTGTTAGCGTGCAGAGCCAGTTGAATGAACTGACCTTCAAAGAAGCCGAAGTGTCTCAGCTCTACACCAAAGATCACCCGACTTACCGCGCGCTGCTGGAAAAACGCAAAACCCTGGAAGACGAGCAGGCAAAACTGAACAAGAAAATTGCCGGTATGCCGCAAACCCAACAGGAAATTCTGCGTCTGACCCGTGATGTGCAGTCAGGTCAGGAAATCTACATGCAGCTGCTGAATCGCCAGCAAGAACTGGGCATCAGCAAAGCCAGTACCGTGGGTGATGTGCGCATCATTGACGGTGCGGAAACCGCCGGTAGCCCGGTGGCACCGAAGAAACTGCTGATTATCGTTGCCAGCTTTATTCTGGGTCTGATGCTCTCTGTGGGTCTGGTGCTGCTGAAAGCGCTGTTCCACCACGGTATTGAGAACCCTGAGCAGCTGGAAGAGCTGGGCATGAACGTCTATGCCAGCGTACCGCTGTCAGAATGGCAACGTAAGAAAGATACCGAAGCGCTGGCGCGTCGCGGTCACAAAGAGAAGAGTGACCCGCACAATACGCTGCTGGCGTTGGGTAATCCGACTGACCTCTCCATCGAAGCGATTCGTAGCCTGCGTACCAGCCTGCACTTCGCGATGATGGAAGCCAAAAACAACATTCTTATGATTACGGGTGCCAGCCCTGGTATTGGTAAAACCTTTATCTGTGCCAACCTCGCGACTCTGGTATCGAAAGCAGGCCAGCGTGTGCTGTTCATCGATGGTGACATGCGCCGTGGTTATACCCATGAGCTGCTGGGTTCAGAAAACAAATTGGGTCTCTCCAATGTGTTGTCCGGTAAGAGCGAGTTCTCACCGACGATGATTCAGAAAGGCGTGTACGGTTTTGATTTCCTGCCACGCGGTCAGGTGCCACCGAACCCGTCTGAACTGCTGATGCATCGTCGCATGAGCGAGTTGCTGGATTGGGCGAGCAAGAACTACGACCTGGTGCTGATTGATACACCACCAATTCTGGCGGTCACCGATGCTTCCATCATCGGTAAGTTGGCCGGTACGTCGCTGATGGTGGCGCGTTTCGAAACCAACACCACCAAAGAGTTGGATGTCAGCTACAAGCGCTTCGCGCAGAACGGTATTGAGATCAAAGGCGTCATCCTTAACGCCGTGGTACGTAAAGCGTCGAATGCCTACGGTTATGGCTACGACTACTACAACTACGAATACGGCAAAGAAACTAAAAGCTAAGTAATATTCAGGGGCGGATTATCCGCCCCTTTTTCTTCCTCTTCATCACTCAAATTATGGAGAGGAAGCTTTAATTTGAACATACACACAGCACAGTCTTAGGAACTTCCGTGATGGATCGCAGCAGCTCAATGAGAAAGAGAAATAACGGTATGATTTTTCAGAACAAAGCCGATTCCTTTCTGAGGGCTGTCCGCGTTACCGTTAAATCTGGAACAGCTGTTTAAGAGGTGCTGGCAATGCAGGACATCCGCTTCTCAATTGTAATCCCCGCGTATAACGCGTCGAAATCAATTGTCACGACGCTTGATTGCGTCAAAGCGCAAACCTATCGCAATTTTGAAGTCATCATCGTCGATGACAAATCGGCTGATGCAGCCGAACTGGCGCAGGTCGTACGCAGTGAGCGTTATCAGGATCTGGACATCAAGCTGGAGCTGTCGCAGGTCAAACTGAACGGTGCGGGCGCCCGCAACAAAGGTATCGAGCTGGCTGAGGGCGATTTCATCAGCTTCCTGGATGCCGATGATGAATGGGCTGCCGATAAGCTGCTGACCGTGCACGACACCATCAGCAAACTGGAGGCACAGGGTAAATCGCGCTATGTGATTTTCAGCCAGGTGAACATCCATCAGGATGGTAGCTTCCTGAAAGTGATGCCGATGCAGCCGCCGGGTAAAAACGAAACCGTGGCGGAATATCTGTTTGGCTGTTACGGCTTCATTCAGACCAGCACCATTGTATTGAAACGCGAAGACGCCGATAAAATCCGTTTTGATGCGCGCTACATTCGCCATCAGGATTATGACTTCTGCATCCGCGCCGATCGCATGGGCTACGCGTTCGTGATGATCGACAAGCCTTTGGCAACGTATCACCTGGTGACCAAATTTGGTTCCAAGCACAAAGGCGAATCGGTGAAGTACTCCTTCTTCTGGCTGGATACCATGAAGCCGCATCTGACGGCGCGCGATATCCATACCTATAAAGCGTTCAAACTGCCGCTGCGCTACAAGATGGACGGCAAATCGCTGTTAGCCAGCCTGAGTTTTGCGCGCTATTTCTTCCTGACCAACCGTGACAATCGCGCTTACTTCATGAATCGCCTGCTCGATAAAGTGAAATCGCGCTTCTCCGGTGGGCGAGCCGTTTCCTGATTCATTTTAAAAAATTTCACTTGCTCCCACATCGGGGGCAATTTTTTGGTTCCTGACACTCCGGGTATACAAATGACAAATCATGTTGGCACCGTCGGTATTGTGATGCCGATGTATAACGCGCGTAAAACCGTATTGCGTGCGGTTGAGTCGATCGTCAATCAGACCTACAGCGATTGGCACCTTTACCTGGTGAACGACCAGTCCACCGATGATTCGCTGGCCTTTGTGCGTGAGCACTGCACGGACGCGCGGATTACGATCCTCAATAATGAGGTCAACCTCGGTGCTGCGGAAACGCGTAACGTTGGCCTGCGCGCGGCGAAAGAGGAGATTATTGCTTTCCTCGACAGCGACGACGAGTGGCACGCTGACAAGCTCGCCGAACAGACTGCGGCAATTGCGGCAGGCGATGACTTTGTCATCACGCATTACCACTACAAAACCAAAAGTGCCGACCACGATATTCTCTACAGCAAACCCTATCTGCAGCAGGAAAACTTCGTGAAGAAGCAGTATCGCGTCTGCTTCTCTTCTGTGTGTTTCCGCCGTCCTCCTCAGGGCATCTTCTTCCAGCGTAAAGGACATGAAGATTTCCTGTTCCTCTACGAACTGTTCCTCCGCTACAAACAAGCTCGGGTGATCCAGAAGACGCTGGTCAACTATTACGAGCTGGGCGATTCACTCTCGCGCAACAAGAATAAAGCGGCGAAATGGCACCTCGAATTATTAAGAATTATCTATAAAAACAATCCGTTAAAAATCTATTACTATTACGGCTGGTATATGGTGAACGGCGTTCTCTTCACCCTGAAACATCGTTAAGACCCTGTATCTTTCGCGTTGTCGCCGCGTCGACAGCGCGAAGGATTTGGGCCTTAAGTTCAAATTTTGAGGTGGAAAGCGTTTTATGAAAAAGATCGTTTTAGTGATTAAGGATGCCTACTCGTACGCGGGTACGGAAAACATCTGTAATTTCATGTCGGAGTGCCTCGGAGAGCAGCACGCCGTCACCATTTATTCGCTGGAAGGACACGGCAAAACCTTTTATCCGTTCGATCGCGTTAAAGAGATAGTCAGCTTTGAAGGGCACAGCAACCCGATTAAAAGCGCCGTGGCGCGCATTCATCAGGAAGGCTTCGACAGTGTATTCCTGATCAGCATGGGCCGCCTGAGCGTGATGTTCGCCTTCTGGAATTTGATGGCGTTGAAGAAAAAACGCTTTAAAGCCTACGCCTGCGAACACATTGCCATTAACTCTTTCAGCAAGCCTATTAAAGCGCTGAAGTGGATGCTGCTGCGCTATTACGACCAGGTCATCGTTCTGACGGATAAAGATCACCAGGTGTTCAATCGCTGGAATATCGCCAGCAAGCAGATCCCCAATCCAGTGGTGTACAAAGCATTTCAGCGCCAGAGCCGCAGCCGCCAGGCGCTGGCGGTGGGGCGTCTGGATCATCAGAAAGGCTTCGACCTGCTGCTGGATATCTGGGCTGACTTCAGCAAGACCCATCCCGAATGGAAGCTGGTGATTGCCGGTGATGGCGAATTGCGTCAGCAGCTGCACGATCAGGCCGCGGCGTTGGGCGTTACCAACAGCGTTAACTTCGTCGGCAAAGTCAGCAATATCAACGATTACTACCGCGATAGCGACATGGCGCTGATGACCTCGCGCTATGAAGGTTTGCCGCTGGTGTTGCTCGAAGCGAAATCCTGGTCTTTGCCGGTGGTGGCTTATGACTGCCCAACCGGCCCGCAGGAGATCATCAATCATGGTGAAGATGGTTTCCTGGTGCCGATGAATGACAAATCAACGTTTCTGGCGCGGATGGAACAGCTGGCGAGCGACGATAGCCTGTTCTACGCCATGAGCGAAAAAACCAAAGAAACGGCGCTGAAGTTTGACGGTAATCAGATCAAACAAAGCTGGCTGGCACTGGTTTAGCCACATCATTCATGCCGCCAACGCGCCTGTGGCGTGAAGTATGACGGCTTAATGCCTCCGGGATCACACTTACGGCCTCATGGCCCAATATGACCACGGGATTGAAAGCATGAAAAGAAGAGAAGTCTTGCAGACCGCAGCCTCCTCCATTGTTGCCGCGCTCTCAGTGAGTGCATTTTCCAGCTACGCCGCAAAAAGTGGTCAACCTGCGCTCAAATCGGTCGATCCGTCCAGCGTGCCGCAGGGCGATGTGCCGATTTTAACGCCGGAAAACGTCTACACCATGCCGCCGCAGTTCTGGCAGAACTTTGAGGGCAAGCTGTGGATCGGGAAAGCGGGTAGCGATGCCAGCCAGTCGGGCAACCAGATTCCGGTATTCCTGCGCGATGCCAAAGGCAAAGTCTCGCAAATCAGCCAGCCGATTGCGCTGAACAAGGGCAACTTTGCGCAGTTCATCCACGATAATGCGGCGTTGATTGCCGATCCCGCGCACTCGATGGTGGTGGAAGACAATCAGGGTAATACGCTGTTTTCTATTACGGATGTTTCGCGACCGAATCAGAGCAATTTCAGTCAGCGCCTGGCGCAGCCCAATGGCTATCAGCTGATTGGCGAAATCCCTTCTGTTGAAGAATTGCGCAAAACGCGTCCGCTGTTTGCCGGTGCCAAAATCAAGCTGAAAAGCTGGCACGAAGGGCTGGAAGTGGGCGGCGGCGAGTTTGTCGGCACTTACGGCGACGGCAAAGAAGATGGTGGGGTGATCTTCGCCGGTAACGGTTTCTATTGGCGTCGCGTGGTAGAAGATTTCAACCGCCTGACGCTGTTTGATTTTGGCGCGATTGCCGATGGCAAAACCGATGCCGCGCCAGCCATCAAAGCGATGTATCACTGGTCGAGAGATGCCGAACAACCGATCTGCGTGCAGTTCCCGGCCGGTACCTTCTTTGTTTCCGCCTGCGATTTCGGCGATGAACAACTGCGCTTCTTCCGTATTTCCGGCGCGATGGTGAACTTCGGTTACTTCCCGGCCACCACGCTGGTTTCGGATGGTCGCTCGGAATTCGTGTTCTCGGTTAACGCCCGCTGGACCGAAATCTCTAACCTCAATTTCAACGGCAATAACGACCAGCGTCCGAATAAGCAGGGATTGTTCCACAATACCTGTCCGGGCGGTCAGTTCTTCCGTGGCGCCTGTCTGCGCTTTAATCGCGTGGGCGGCGTCTGTTTGAGCCTGATGGATACGCTGGATTGTAAAATCGACCAGTGGTATGCCGAAACCTGTACCGGTGATGTGATAAAAGCCACCTGGTCCGGGCAGAAGATCGGCGTCTGGGATCATAGCACCGCGATTGAACTCTCCAATTTTAATGCGCAGCACTGCTCCGGTGGCATGGTGCTTAATCTGCCGCGTTGTGGTCAGTCGATCATTCATAATGGCTGGATTGAACACACTGAGCATCCTGGAGATATCTCCGACGGGCAGTGGATCATCGATGCGCTGAGTCTGGAAGATTGCAAAAATCCGCTGATTGCTCACAACTCGCGCCTCAACATGCGTCAAACCAATCTGCAATCCGGCAGCTGGATCGACAACTCGCTGCAGGGCAAACCCTGGCTGAGCATGTGGGAGATGGGCTCGACGCGCGTCGAATCCTACGGCGTCGCCATCGATGGCAGCCTGAAATACAACTACATCACTTCGCGTTTCCGCCTCAGTAATAACACCAATCAAGAGACCTGGTTCGAGTTAGGTAACTTCTACTCGCCGACGGTGGGTGATAGCTGGGAAATCGAGGTGTTTGGTCAGTCGCAGTTTAACAACGGCACTATGAATCAGCCGCTGATGGATCCCATTGGCGGTAAATCCACCGGTGGACGCGCGGTGATTCATCTGCAACGCAAAACCAAAAATGCCGAAGCCAGCTGGTCGGCAGAGGGCAGTTCGCCGGTGCTGGAAGTGCGCTTCGATCCGCGCAGTGATACGGATGCCAAAGTGTTCGTCAAACTGGCTGGCTGGATGCCAACGGCGGTGGTGCTGATTAAGAGCACCGCGAAGGATCGCTTCCTCACCGGACGCTGTGCCCGCGTGGACGCCAAAATGGACAAAGGCAATCCCACCAGCGGCAGCCAGCAGGCACCGCAGCGCTTTAGCCTGCACAACGGTAAAGCGGGGATCGGCGGCAATGAGCAGGGCGATCTGCTGCTCGCCTCACGTGCGCTGAAACCGGAGCAGGTGGATACACGTGAGCCGAAGGGGTTTGTCTCGGTGGTGATCAACGGTGAGCAGGTGGCGTTACCCTATTTTGCAGTGAAGTCGTAATGCAGTAACCGGAGAGGGCGCAGCCGTTTGCGCCCTCTTCAGAAAGAGGTTGGGAGCGGCCTTCAGGTCGCCCGTTTGAGGACAGATTTTCTATTTTGGGCATTGTTCCCATTGCAGTTTTTTAATGCAGAGTTCACTTTGCCCGTTCAGGAAATGGCGTGGCTTGTAAAAATTAAAAAAATTTATCTGGAGTGTTTATGAAGATTTTATTGGTGGGAAACCATACCTGTGGAAATCGTGGGGATGGCGCGATTTTACGTGGACTGATCGACTCTTTGCAGTCTGCGCGTGGCGACCTCGATATTGACGTAATCAGTCGTTATCCAACAAGCTCCGGGTACTTATTGCAACAGGATATTCAGCAAGACTCCCTGTTTCTGCATAACAGCAAATCAGCGAAAGGGCTGGTGGGCAGCGTCAAACGTAAAGTGGCCAATCGTCTGATGCCTGAAATCATGATGGCGCATCTGGGCAAAGGTGGCGTATACAAATCGTTTTCCGTGCCGCCACATCTGGCGCAGTTCACCAAAAGCCTGGAACAGTATGACGCGATAATTCAGGTGGGCGGTTCGTTCTTCGTCGATCTGTATGGTGTGACGCAGTTTGACCACGCGCTCTGTGCGTTGATGGCGAAAAAGCCGCTGCACATGGTCGGTCACTCTGTCGGCCCGTTTGAGAATCCTCGTGTGAATGCACTGGCCAACTTCGTGTTTGATCGCGTCGACAGTCTGGTGCTTCGAGAAGAAGTCAGCTTTGACCGCCTGAAACAAGACGGCGTCACCACCAGCCGCGTGAAGAAGGGCGTGGATACCGCCTTCCTGGTGAAAGCACGTGAGGTGGAGAACCCAAGCCACAACCTGCTGCACTGGAAAAACATCATCAGCGCACGTAAAACCATCGCCATTACCGTGCGTGAACTGGCACCGTTCGATAAACGTCTTGGCGTGACGCAGAAAGAGTACGAAGCGGCTTTCGGTAAGGTCATCAACGCGATGATTGCCGAGGGCTATCAGGTGGTGGCTTTCTCTACCTGTACCGGCATCGACAGCTACGCCAAAGACGACCGTATGGTCGCGCTGACGCTGCGTGACCACGTCGATAATCCTGAGCATTACCATGTCATCATGGACGAGTTCAACGACCTCGAACTCGGCATCCTGCTAAGCCATTGTCACCTGACAATCGGCACCCGCCTGCACTCCGCCATCATCTCCATGAACTTCGGTACGCCAGCCGTTGCCATCAACTACGAGCACAAATCGCTTGGCGTGATGAAGCAGCTTGGATTGCCGCAGATGGCCACCGACGTGCAGAGCCTGATGGATGGTTCGCTGATCGACAAAGTGCAAACCGTGCTGGCCGACTACGACAACGTGAAGCGCAAAGTGGATACCGCGGTGGAGCAGGAGCGTGAAATTGGCAACCGCATTACGGCAGAAATTCTCAACGTGCTGGGGTAAGTGATGAAGCTGACCTTTTTCACCATGCGTTTTCCGGTTGCCTCTGAGACGTTTGTCCTCAATCAGGTGACGCATTTCATCGATGCAGGCTATGACGTGGAGATTATCTCCGTGTTTCCAGGCGATATGATCAATCGCCACGCTGCGTTCGATGATTACAATCTGGCGGCGAAGACTCACTATTTACTGCCGGAAGAGAAAGTTTCGAATCTCGATAAGCTGACGCAGCGGATTGGCTTGATGCTACCGAAAATTGCCAAGCCGGCATTGCTTAAATCGCTTAATGTCGGGCGCTACGGCCAGCAGGCGAAAAAGCTGCTGCTGCCAGCGATTGTCGCCAACGCGAAGCAAACCTTCACCGCCGATGTGTTCCTGGTGCACTTTGGCTATGCCGGTGCGCTGGCCAACAAACTGCGTGAGCTCGGCGTGTTGAAAGGCAAGCAGGCCACGGTGTTCCACGGCGCGGATATCTCGCGCCGCCACATTCTCGAAGAGCACAAGCTCGATTACGTCAATCTGTTCAAACAGAGCGAACTGATGCTGCCGATCAGCCATCTGTGGGAGAACAAGCTGATCGAAATGGGCTGCCCGCGTGAGAAGGTGCATGTCACGCGCATGGGTATCGAGCCCGAGAAGTTTAACTTCAGGCCGCGTGAGGCGTTTCATCAGCCACTGCGTATCGTTTCGGTGGCGCGTTTAACCGAGAAGAAAGGCTTAGACGTGGCGGTGAAAGCCAGTGAAATCCTGCGTAACAACGGTGGGCAGTTTGAGTTCACCATCATCGGTAACGGTGAGCAGGACGGCATGATGCGCGAACACATCGCGCGCGCCGGACTGGAAGCGTTTGTCACCATGCCGGGCTTTAAGCCGCAGGATGAGATTCGTCAGGCGCTGAACGATGCCGATATCTTCCTGCTGCCGTCCAAAACCGCAGCTGATGGTGATATGGAAGGCATTCCGGTGGCGTTAATGGAAGCGATGGCGGTGGGATTACCGGTGGTCTCGACCTATCACAGCGGCATCCCGGAGCTGATTCAGAACAACGTCAGCGGCTGGCTGGTCACCGAAAACGATGCCGAGGAGTTGGCGGACACGCTGCTGCGCCTGTCGCGTGGTGATGTCGATGTCGCGCCGGTGGTGGCTGCCGCACGACACAAAGTGGAAACCGAGTTCAATCAGCACATCGCTTATGGTGAGCTGGCCAAAATTCTGGAGCGCATGGTGTGAGCGGATTAAAAAAACAGGCCGTCTGGCTGTTTGGCAGTACCTGCTTCGCGGCATTGCTGCAGGTATTACAGCTCAGCGTTCTGGCGCGTAAGCTGGAAGCACATGAGTTAGGTTTATTAGCAATTATCAACGCCATTCTGGCAGTGGCGACGGTGTTGCAGGATATGGGGATGAGCAGCTACATCGTGCATCGCCAGGACATCAATCGCCGCCAGCAGAGTACGATTTATTGGGTCAACGTCTCGCTCAGCTTATGTACCGGTTTGATTATGCTGGCGATTGCCTTCCCGGTGGCGTGGTTCTATCACCTGCCAGAACTCACCGGGCTGATCATGCTCACCAGCCTCAACTTCCTGGTGCTGGGACATTTGTCGCAGTATCAGGCGCACTATGTGAAATCCAAACGCATGGTGACCCTGGCGAAGATTGAGATGGCCACCAAGCTGTTCGCGTTTATCTGTACTGTAGCGATGCTCTATTACACCTCGCTCACGGTGGCGGCGGCGATCCTTGGGCTGTTCATCAATGCCTTCACGCGCATCCTGTGCATGATCTATTTCGGTGAGAAGTCGTGGCGTCCAACGTGGGAATTTGAAGGATCAACCTTTATCAGCGCGGTGCGTTACGGAATCTACCAGCTGGGTTCGCAGACCATTAATCAGCTTCGTACCCAGGCGGATGCGTTGATCGTCGGTAAAGTGATGGGCGCGGAGATGCTGGGGATCTACTCGCTGGCAAAAGAGCTGATTCTGCAGCCGCTGAAACTGGTATCGCCGGTGATTAACCGCCTGGCACTGCCGCGTTTCGCCGAGAAGCAGCACGATCCGGAGCAGCTGAAAAAACTGTTCCTGAAAGGCACCTTCGTCATCATGCTGTTCAGCAGTGTGATGTACCTGGCGATTGGCATTCTGTCACCAGTGATTGTGCGCGTGCTGTATGGTGCATCGCATGAGCAGGTTTACCATCTGATTCCGCTGATGCTGCTGTTCGGCATGCTGCGTCCGATGGGTGGCTTAACCGGCGCGATTTCGCAGGCAAACGGCAAGACTAACGTCGAGTTCTACTGGAATATCGTCGCCAGTCTGGTGGTGGTAGTGGTGTTAGCGACAACCTACATCTGGCCGAACGTGCTGTATGTGGCGCTGACGCTCTCCATCTCGCAGGTGCTGATCTCCGCCTTCGCCCATCCGTTCTTCATCAAGCCGGTGATTGGCATACGTTTTATGCCGTATGCCCGTCAGTGGGTTTCGGTGTCGGTGGTGTTTGTCGGCCTGATGCTGCTGGTCAATCACTTCAACTTGTTTGTGATGCCGGAGTGGTTTGAGGGTTGGCTGTAAGCGTTTACCATCAATCCTCGCAAAAATCCGTAGCGGTGCCATTTATGGCACGTTCTGGCCGCAGTGATGCTGCCGACATGCGCGATAAATCGCGCCGCTACGTTTTTTGCTGGCTATCATGCGTCGCGGTACATGGCATGGCGTCATTAAAACCCGAGCACCCTCGTCAAAATCCTCCTCCTGCATTCTGCAAATCAATGGTCTTATCATCCGTGCTTTTACCAACAATCCCTCACTGTTTTTCAGCAGTTTAGCGGTTTCATTTTCGCAGTGTCAGGCGAAGCGGCAGCCAGGCTTTTTGGCGATTTCTGATGGCGTGACAGAGAGTTAGTGCCGGATTTTCAGATAAAGATTATACTTGCTGCACCGGCCGATCCTGCATAATCGACCCCACGTATTCACTTCATGAAATGGAATAAATATGACCAAGCTTAAAGCAGTAATCCCGGTTGCGGGTCTCGGTATGCATATGCTCCCTGCAACAAAAGCTATCCCGAAAGAGATGCTGCCAATCGTCGACAAACCAATGATTCAATACATCGTTGACGAATGTGTGGCGGCGGGCATCAAGGAGATTGTGCTGGTCACCCATGCTTCCAAAAATGCAGTGGAAAACCACTTCGACACCACCTATGAGCTGGAAGCGCTGCTTGAAGCACGCGTAAAACGTCAGCTGCTGAGCGAAGTGCAATCAATCTGTCCTCCTGGCGTGACTATCATGAACGTGCGTCAGGCGAACCCGCTGGGCCTCGGCCACTCTGTGCTGTGTGCACGTCCAATGATCGGTGATAACCCGTTCGTGGTGGTGCTGCCAGATGTGCTGCTGGATGACTCAACCGCTGACCACCTGCGCTACAACCTCGCGGCGATGGTCGCTCGTTTCGAAGAAACCGGTCACTCACAGGTGCTGGCGAAACACATGCCGGGCGAAGACCTGACCGAATACGGTGTTCTGACCACCGAGCAGCCAATCGATAACCCAGGCGACATCAGCACGATCACCAACATCGTTGAAAAACCAGAAGCGGGCCAGTTGGATTCAGACCTGACTGCGGTCGGTCGTTATGTGCTGTCTGCGGATATCTGGCAAGAGCTGGAAAATACCGAGCCTGGCGCATGGGGCCGTATCCAGCTGACCGATGCCATCGCATCACTCAGCAAGAAAAAACCGGTAGATGCACAATTGCTGACCGGTACCAGCTTCGACTGTGGTAAAAAAATGGGCTACATGCAGGCCTTCGTTTCTTACGGTCTGCGTAACAACGCGCAGGGTCGTGATTTCCGCGAAGCTATCCAGAAAATCCTGGCGAAATAATCCATTCTCATGCCGCGCCGCTTGCGCGGTTTAAAGGAGTACACATGGCTATTTTGGTAACGGGCGGAGCAGGGTACATCGGCTCCCATACGGTGCTGGCGCTGTTAGAGCGCGGTGACGACGTTGTGGTCCTGGATAACCTTTGCAACGCTTCGCGCGAAGCGGTTAATCGCGTGGAGAAGCTGTCTGGCAAGAAAGCGGTGTTCGTTGAAGGCGACATCCGCGATCGCGCCTGCCTGCGTGACCTGTTTGCCGCCAACGACATCTCGGCAGTCATTCACTTCGCAGCATTGAAAGCCGTGGGCGAATCCACGCGCATGCCGCTGGAATACTACGAGAACAACGTGGCAGGCACCGTGGTGCTGCTGGAAGAGATGCGCGCTGCTGGCGTGTGGAACTTTATCTTCAGCTCCTCAGCGACTGTATACGGCGCCGATGCACCGGTTCCTTACGTGGAAACTACGCCAATCGGTGGCACCACCAGCCCGTACGGTACCTCTAAGCTGATGATCGAATTCGTGATGCGCGACTTCGCGAAAGCTGACCCGAATTTCAAAGCCATCGCGCTGCGCTACTTCAACCCGGTTGGCGCGCATGAGTCTGGCGAGATTGGTGAAGACCCAACCGGTATCCCTAACAACCTGCTGCCGTATATCGCGCAGGTGGCGATTGGTCGTCTGGAGAAGCTGGGCGTGTTTGGCGATGACTACGACACGCCAGACGGCACTGCACAGCGCGACTACATCCACGTGGTGGATCTGGCCGAAGGGCACCTGAAGGCGCTGGACCATCTGCCGAAAGTCACTGGTTATAAAGCGTATAACCTTGGCGGCGGAGTAGGGTTCTCAGTGCTGGAGATGATCAAGGCGTTCGAGAAGGCTTCCGGTAAGGCAATTCCGTTTGAGTTCAAACCACGCCGTGATGGCGATCTGCCAGCGTTCTGGGCAGATGCGACGCTCGCAAACAATGAGCTGGACTGGCGCGTGACACGTGGGATCGACGCGATGATGCGCGACACGTGGAACTGGCAATCTAAAAATCCAAATGGATTCAGTTGATTAATCTCGTTGTGCTAACTATTTTTACCTAGCCATACAATGATATTGGGGTAGTCACTGAGGCATAAGTCTTCGTGACTACCCCATTTTTTTCAGATAAATTCTCTAATACCATCAATACTGAGTGTCATACGAATCCGTGTGTAAAGTTGACGGGTAATGTCCCCATCTCATAAACGAGTGGAAATTAACCGGTTAAATTATTATGAGGCAATTTTTCGACAGACGAACCACATAGGGTGTCTTTAACGCTTGTAACTGGACATTCAACGTACGAAAATCATTTACAGTTCTATTTGCTACGCCTTAACAACATTATTTGTTAATGAAAATCTGGGTCCCAAACTTTTTTGTACTAAGAAAAGGTAAGTGTACTGGTAGCGTTAAGCCAGGGGCGGTAGCGTGGTTTTTTCAGTATCCGATAGAGAGACAATTCAGCGTGAAAATTCTGGTTACAGGTGGTGCGGGCTTCATTGGTTCAGCGGTAATACGACATATTATCAACAATACGCAGGATGCGGTGATTAACGTTGATAAGCTCACTTACGCAGGGAATCTGGAGTCTCTGGCCGATGTGGCCACGTCTGAGCGCTATGTTTTCATACAAGCGGATATCAGTGATGCCGACGCACTAAAGAACGTGTTTGAAAATCACCAGCCAGATGTGGTGATGCATTTGGCAGCGGAGAGCCATGTTGATCGTTCAATCACGGGGCCAGCTGCATTTGTGGAAACAAATGTAGTGGGTACGTATATACTTTTAGAAGCTGCTCGCCACTACTGCAATGGTCTTGAAGCAGACCGTCAGGTACGTTTTAGATTCCACCATATTTCCACAGATGAGGTCTATGGGGATCTGCCCCATCCTGATGAGTGCCAGCATACAGATGTCCCATTGCCACTATTTACCGAAAGCACACCTTATGCCCCAAGTAGCCCTTACTCCGCATCAAAGGCATCCAGCGACCATTTGGTCCGTGCTTGGCAACGTACCTATGGATTACCAACAATAGTGACGAATTGCTCGAACAATTATGGTCCTTATCATTTTCCAGAAAAACTCATTCCATTAGTGATATTGAATGCCATCGAAGGGAAACCTCTTCCCGTTTATGGAAAAGGTGACCAGATCCGTGACTGGCTTTATGTTGAAGATCACGCTAGAGCGCTTTACAAAGTGGTCACTGAAGGTAAAGTTGGAGAGACATACAATATTGGTGGTAACAATGAGAAAAAGAATATTGATGTTGTGCTCCTAATTTGTGAACTGCTCGATGAATTAGTGCCTAAATCTACCTCTTACAGCAAACAGATTACTTATGTAGCAGACCGTCCTGGGCATGATCGGCGTTATGCGATTGATGCGAGTAAAATAGCTTCCGAACTGAATTGGCAACCTAACGAAAGTTTTGATACTGGAATACGTAAAACGGTTGAATGGTATTTGAACCATATGCGCTGGGTGGAAAATATTAAATCAGGTGCTTATCAAGACTGGATTAGCCTCAATTATAATACTAGAGGGGATGTAAAGTGAGTAATAGAAAAGGAATTATTCTAGCGGGTGGATCGGGAACTCGACTTTATCCAGTTACAATGTGTATCAGTAAGCAATTGTTGCCGATTTATGATAAGCCGATGATTTATTATCCGCTTTGTACATTAATGCTGGCTGGTATTCGTGATATTTTAATTATAAGTACACCACAAGATACACCACGATTTGAACAGCTTTTTGGAAATGGTAGCCAGTGGGGGCTAAATATCTCCTACAAGGTGCAGGAAAAGCCCGACGGGTTGGCTCAAGCTTTTATCATTGGTGAAGAGTTTATCGGTAAAGATAATTGTGCGCTCATCCTTGGAGATAATATTTTTTATGGGCATGATTTGCCGATTGAATTGCAGAGTGCAGTTAATCAAACCGAAGGAGCAACAGTATTTGCCTACCATGTTAATGATCCAGAACGGTATGGTGTTGTAGACTTCAACAATGATGGTAGAGCGCTTTCATTAGAAGAAAAACCTAAAAAGCCTAAAAGCAATTATGCTGTTACTGGTTTGTATTTTTATGACAATAAAGTCATTGAATATGCTAAAAAACTCAAACCCTCCCCAAGAGGTGAGCTAGAAATTACAGATATTAACCGTATTTATCTTGCTAACAATGAATTGCAGGTTGTCATGATGGGGCGTGGATACGCATGGTTAGATACAGGCACGCATGAAAGCTTGATCGAAGCTGGAAACTTTATACGAACACTTGAAACACGCCAAGGCCTGAAAGTGTCCTGCCCTGAGGAAATTGCGTTTCGTAAAGGTTTTATTAATGCTGAACAACTCAAAAAACTAGCTAAGCCTTTAGCCAAAAACGAATACGGTAAATATCTTCTCAAAATGGTGAAAGATGTATGTCAATGATTAATGAGCACGATGCTGAAAGTGTCGTAACTATATTTGGAATTGGTGGTTTTATAGGGTCAGACATTAACAATGTACTGACTAGCAATCATCTTCGAGTGGAAAGAGGTGATTGGACAATACAAGACTTTAAACATAAGGCTCTTGGAACTGTCATAGTTTGTTGTGGAATTGGCGATTGTAAAAAAACAGATGAGATGGTTTCTTCACATCTGGATATTTTAAGAAGTATTATCAATACTGCAAAATATAAGAAATTAATCTTCATTTCATCAACGCGTATCTACCGTGGAGGGGAACAGAGTCACGAAGAAGCTGTTCTAAACATAGACCCAAGTGACTCCAGAGCGCTGTTTAACCAACTGAAGATTCTTTGCGAAACACTCGTACAAGCTCAATCAAAGCCTTGGCTAATTTTGAGGCCCTCGAATGTTTATGGGAAAGCTTTCAAGAGTAAACTCTTTTTGCCGTCTTTAGTGCGTGACGCAGTGGTTAATCATGAGATAAATATGTATGTATCTCCTGATTACAGCAAAGATTACGTCTTTGTTGAAGATGTCTCTAAGGCAGTATACGTAGCAATTAAAAAAAGCATAACCGGAATATTCAACGTTGCCTCTGGAGAAAATACAAGTGCATCTGAGATTGCTGAGATTATTCGTAGCCGTACTGATTGTAAAGTAAACTGGTTGCCTAACGATGTGGAAGATATATTTCCAGTAACGTCAATTGATCGATTTGTTTCATCATTCGGCATTAAAGCTCGTAATGTTAATGAACTTTTAAGTGAAATGATTAAAGACTTTACTCATGAATTCTCTAGAAAATAGGCTTGAGAAATTTAATAATGTTCTGGTGGGGCTGGCATCCAATGTTCTTGGTAATGCCATTCTCTTTGCAACTACCATATATATAACAAGAAACGTCTCTCAAGAAATATATGGTGAGTTTAGACTCGCATTTTCTTTTATATCAATATTGGTCATTGCGTTAATGTTGGGGCGTGATAGCTCAATACTCTATTATTATCAAAAAGAGAAAACAGATAAAGTTATTTGGGAAGAGTTTTTCAGTGGTGCGACCCTGGTTATAATAGGAACAGTTCTTTTATATTTGTTATCGTCAGAAGTCAGGGGGGGCATTTTTAATAATAAAATAAGTGAGAGTAATTATAATCTCTCCTTATTAATGCTTCCTCTATGGGCCTTATATAACCTTTTGACACCAGTCATACGTGTAAAAGGGAAGATCAACACTAACTTCATTCTTTCGAATCTGCTCCAAAGGCTATTGCGGTTTCCATTTCTTATTGTTTTTATAATTGCTGGCTATAGAAACTTCTTTGGCTTAGCGCTAAGTATGATTGCTTCACAGTTGTTGTTACTTATTTTTTTAATTATTTATGTATTGAAGCATGTGGAGTGGAAGCGACCGAATGGGTTTTCTTTTTTCAATAGATTTGGTTATTCATTGAGTTTAGGAATCAATGCCATAATGCTGTCAGTTGCCGGAAAAGTTGATGTACTGTTATTGGGGAAACTCAGCGGGAATGACAGTGTTGCTGTTTATGATATTGTGACATCTCTAGCGATAGTCGCGCTCTTCCCGTATATGGCTCTGACCAAAAGTTTTGAACCAAAATTGCATGGTTTTTTTAATAATGAACCCACACATCAGCGATATAGAGATAATTTTAATTTATCTCTCGTAATTTCTGGTGTAATGATATTTTTTATAATTCTCTTTGCTAAAGAAATCTTGTCACTGTTTGGACCCGATTATGTATCAGGATCTAAAGCATTACAGGTTGTCTGTGTGTTCTATTTAATCATTATTTCTACTGGTGCTGTAAGTGAATGCATGACAATGAATGGTCATGCAAAACTAAACTTCATGTTCCTTATGGCATGCGCTGCGATTAATATTGTTTTGTGTTATTTATTAATTCCTCAATATGAATTTGTTGGTGCTAGCATTGCACTAGGTGTTTCTTTGTTAACATCTAAGCTACTCGCAGGAGTATTTATCCTGAAGCGAGAGAGGCTAAGATTGCTTACCATCAATCTATCAAATGCTCTGTTTTATACCTTCATGATTGTAGCCTCACTCTTATTATCAGAATTAAATATTTATCTGAAATTTGTCGCGTATATTGCCATTGTCATTGTGTGCGTGGTTAAAGATAAGAAATTAAAGGCGTTGTTTAAAAATAACATCTCCAGGTTCATCTAATGCATCTTTATTTTATTCTTTATACTTTCTTCTTTGCTTGGTTCCTTGTCGGGCATGAGAGCATAGTACGGAAATATGAAAAGTTCTTCTTACTAATCGCTTGCGCTATTGTTTGGGTTGTCGTTTCACTTAGTCATGATGTTGGGCCTGACTACCAATCATACAAATTTATGTACGATCGCCTCAATGAAAATTTCTTTAAGCAAGAGTATTTGTTCAGAATAAGCGGCTATCTTTTTAGATATTTTTCACTAAGCTATGTATGGTTTTATTCTTGGATTACGTCATTATATTTGATATTTATTTTTCTTTGCTTTTTTAAATATAGAAATTTCACACCTCTGAATTTTTTAATTTTTATTATCATGCCCTATGGGTTGATTGAAGGTGGCTTTAATTACATTCGACAAAATGTTGCATTAGGTCTTTTCTATTTTTCTTTAATAGCAATAATAAATAAGAAATTCATAAAATATTTCTTCTTAAATATAATTGGGTTTTTATTCCATAAGTCAGCAATATTATTGTTTCCGCTGTATTTCGTACTAAATAAATCATGGAAAAAGAAACACTGCATTACCCTTTTTATAATAATATTATTAGCCACCCTTTCACTTAATCTTCCTATTGTACGTGTTCTTTTGATCAAAATATTAACTGCAATCCCCCTCTACGGCAGTACATATGCAGAGTTTAGAGATGGGGCTTTCATTGAAGGATTGTCAATGAAAGGCATTGCTAGCTATGTTTATCAGCTCATACCATTACTTCTATTACTGATTTATAAGGATAGAATAGTTTCAAATAAAATTGAAAATGTGCTGTTCAACATAACATATCTATCTTTATTGACATTGACGATTGCTGTAGAAGTCAGGATTATGTTAAGGTTGGAATATTATTTTGTATTTGCAAAAGTCTTTACGTTGCCACTCTTGTTAAGACTTTGTCCCGATAGGAAAAGTCGAACAATTTCTTTCTTTGTAATGCTTGCCTATTTTTCTCTGTATATTGTTGCGTTATATCTGACGTTGTATGAAAAAAACTTGGCTCCATACCAATCAATTCTGGGTTGATAGTTGAATGACTTTAATTAAAGAACGAAAGCTATTATTAATTGCGCCGAAGTTTTTTGGATATGAAAAAGAAATTGAAAATGAAATTAGAAATGCTGGTTATAACGTTGATTATTTTGATACAAGACCAGCGAATGATTTCAAAACGAAATTGGCAATGCGATTAGGCCTTAATATTTTTATTCGGAAAAACCTGTTAAAGCATCGGAATGAATTATTAACCCGCTGTAGATTAAATAGCTATGATCGCGTGGTTTTTATAAATCCTGAGGGATTCGATAAAAAATATCTTGCCGAATTAAGAGAGATCATTCCAAATGCAAAGCTCACACTTTACTTATGGGATTCATTATCAAACAAACCTTTGGCAAAATCGATATTAAATAATTTTGACAATGTTTTTTCATTCGACCCAATTGATGCAAAGATCTATCCCAATGTAAATTATCTACCGCTGTTCTTTTCAGATAAGTTTAAACAATCCCAAGACTTTGGAAAAGAATATTTATATGATGTCTGCTTTATCGGGACAGTCCATGGTCAGCGTCTAAAAATTATTAAAGAAGTTAAGAGCCAATGCAAAAATAATGGACTGAGTTTTTATAATTTTCTCTTCTTACAGAGCATTGCTGTCTATTGGGTAAGAAAATTAACGCAAAGTGAATTTAGACAGACGAAAGTCAGTGATTTTCAATACGACCCTTTGCCTAAAGAGAAAGTCGCTGAGATTGTAGATACATCACGCGCTGTTTTAGACATTGAGCATCATCACCAAAAAGGGATGACAATGCGTACATTTGAAGTACTGGCATCTGGCGTTAAACTGATAACGACGAATAAAGCTATAAAAGATACTAATTTGTATAACAAAAATAATGTTCTAATTGTCGATCGCGAAAATCCTGTTATAGATAAAGATTTTATTAAAATGCCATTTAATCAATACGATGAGGCAGTATTAAAAGAATATGCGATTTCATCGTGGGTGAAAAAAATGTTAGGTGAATAATGACGTTAAGTAAAATAGAAAAAATTATGACCGTTGGCTATTATGCCGATTTTTCACGTTTTTTCAAAAGGTTAGAATCTCAACTTAAAAGTCATAATAAAAATCACGAGTTCATTCATGTAAATTACTATTTAAGCGGGTTTCTTTACTCGTTGTGTCATAAGCAACGTTCTATCTTTCTTCCCCTGGCTGCTAAAATAAATAGAAAGTACAAATCTGTAGCGCACGATGATGAATTCTATAAAAACTTCATTGGTTATCACCATAGATTGATGAATGGTATGATTGATGAAGAATTAATCGAACAGTCAAAATTATACTACCATTATCTTGAAGGGAAAATTAAAGAGTTTAAACCTGATTTGATTATACTTAGTGGAGATGCACGCTTGCCCACTGAAATAATTATTAATATCGCAAAAAAACTTTCGATAAAAACATTATATTTTGAGCAGGCTCCATTAGGCTACACTATTATTGATAGTGAAGGGGTTAATGCAAACTGCTCTTTTAGAGCCCCTTTCATTAATGATATAGGCAATATCCCATTACCTGATTATGCAAAGGTCAGTGATTTAACCTGGCAAGGTTACAAAAAATACAGACTTATCGATCTCATTATTGAGCGTTTTTTGGGTTTTTTGATGCCCGCCGACCACATAAGACCTAAGCGTAAAAGAGTGGACAGTAAAATATTAGATCTGGCTAAGGAAAAATGTGCACCAGCATCACAGGAATTCACTTACTTGCTGGTTTTACAAGTTCCAGATGACGTTAATATGATTTATCACAGTCCATGGTTTAATAACCATTACGATATCGTCAAAGCGGTCTCTGCTAATTTACCAGAATATTCCCGTTTAATTGTTCGCGAACATCCGCTGTACGCAGGGCTGTACGAACCAGAGCTCTATTCTTTGGTTGCGGTTCACCCCCGCGTGTATTTCGACCAGTCAGCTACACTCGCACAAGCGATTGATGAATCAAATTCTGTCATAGTCAATAATTCAACTGTTGGCCTTGAAGCCCTTGAGAAAGGGAAGAAGCTTTTGGTTCTAGGTGATGCCTACTATGATAATCAAGGGTTATGTATTAAATATGATGGTAAGGATTTAAGGAAAGTGTTAATGACCACTCAGGAATTTGAGATGAACAAATCTGATCTTAAAAGATACCTAAATTATTTGTTTGGGAATATCTTTGTCCCTGGACATTTTCGGCATAAAAATTCAGTTGCCCCTAAGAATATAGCAGATAGGATTTCTCAGGATGATTTTTAAACTGTTTTGGTTGTTTCGTGCCCTTTTTTACAGCGTCTTTTTTATTAAGAAGTTAGGGCTTAAATCATATCTAGGAAAGCCAATTTTTTTTATAGGCCTTTCCCGGTTGTCAATTGGTAGCAGATTCAGGTTGTATCCGGGCTGGCGAATTGAAATTTTGTCGAAAGGGGCTATAACTATTTCAGATGATGTTTCAATAGGTCAAGGTTTACACCTCATTGCGGTCGATAACGAATTGATAATTGGTAGAGGGGTGGTTATTTCTTCTGATGTCCTTATCACAAATAGTGATCATACTTTTGAAGTCATTGATACACCTATTTACATGCAGCCAATGCTTACAAAAAAAACAGCAATAGGTGATAATTGTTTTATTGGTACTGGTGCGAAAATTTTGGCCGGCACTGAACTAGGTTGTCAATGTATTGTTGGCGCAAACTCAGTCGTAAAAGGTGCTTTTCCAGACTATAGTGTTATTGCTGGAAATCCTGCTCGAGTCATTAAAAAATATGACATATTTAAAAAGGAATGGCTAAAGGTAACAAATGATGAGAGTAACACCATCTAAACTTAAAGATGCCAAAATATTAGAACCTAAAGTGTTTGGCGATGACCGCGGATTCTTTATGGAAGTATACAATAAGAATACTTTCGATGAAATTTTGGGTGGATCATTTAATTTTGTACAAGATAATTATTCTCGATCAACCAAAGATGTTCTGCGAGGACTGCACTTTCAAGTAAATTTTCCGCAGGGAAAACTCGTGCGAGTAATACGCGGCGAAGTTATGGATGTAGCCGTTGATTTGAGAAAAAACTCACCAACATTTGGCATGTGGGACTCGGTAATTCTTACAGAAGATAATAAAAAACAGTTTTGGTTGCCGCCCGGTTTTGCTCATGGTTTTTTAGTCCTTTCGGACGTTGCAGATTTTGAGTATAAATGTACTGAGTTTTATCATCCTGAAGATGAAGCATGTTTAAAATGGAACGATAAAAGTGTGGGTATAAATTGGCCGATTAACTCGCCAACACTTTCATCTAAAGATGCGCAAGGGAAGTCGCTCGAAGACTTAATGATAGATAGTATATGTTAAAGTTAAGACTATTTCTTTAACTGATTGATTTCAAGAGATAACCTTGCAACGTGCTGAGGTTATTATTAATGAAGATAGGAGTAATTTAATGTCCAAGCAGCAAATCGGTGTGGTAGGCATGGCCGTAATGGGTCGCAATCTTGCACTCAACATTGAGAGTCGTGGTTATACGGTTTCTGTTTTTAACCGCTCACGTGAGAAAACCGACGAAGTCATTGCTGAGAATCTAGGCAAGAAACTGGCACCTTTCTACACCGTAGAAGAGTTTGTTGAGTCGCTGGAGAAACCACGCCGTATCCTGTTGATGGTCCAGGCAGGTGAAGCGACTGATAAAACTATCGCTTCGCTGACACCGCACCTGGACAAGGGCGATATCTTGATCGATGGAGGTAACACCTTCTACAAAGATACTATTCGTCGTAACAAAGAACTGTCTGACCAGGGCTTCAACTTCATCGGTACTGGTGTTTCGGGTGGTGAAGAGGGCGCACTGAAAGGCCCATCCATTATGCCCGGTGGTCAGAAAGAAGCTTATGAATTGGTCGCACCGATTCTTGATAAGATTGCTGCACGCGCCGAAGATGGCGAAGCTTGTGTTGCTTACATTGGTCCTAACGGAGCCGGTCATTACGTTAAAATGGTTCATAACGGCATCGAATACGGCGACATGCAGCTTATTGCAGAAGCGTATGCATTGTTGAAAGGTGCTCTGGGTCTAAACAACGAAGAGTTGGCCAAAACCTTTACGGATTGGAACAATGGTGAACTCAGCAGCTATCTGATCGACATCACTAAAGATATCTTCACCAAGAAAGATGAAGAGGATAAATATCTTGTTGATGTTATTCTGGATGAGGCGGCTAACAAAGGTACTGGCAAATGGACCAGCCAAAGTTCATTGGATCTCGGCGAGCCATTGTCGCTGATCACTGAATCTGTGTTTGCACGCTATCTCTCTTCTCTTAAGTCTCAGCGTGTTGCTGCCTCCAAAGTATTGAGCGGTCCACAGGCAAAAGCGTTCACCGGAGATAAAGCTGAATTCGTAGAGAAAGTGCGTCGCGCGCTATATCTGGGTAAAATCGTTTCTTATGCTCAGGGCTTCTCTCAATTGCGTGCAGCTTCAGAAGAGAACCATTGGGATCTTCACTACGGTGAAATTGCCAAGATTTTCCGTGCGGGTTGTATCATTCGAGCGCAGTTCTTGCAGAAAATCACTGATGCGTATGCAAATAATGCTGACATCGCTAACTTGCTGCTGGACCCATACTTCAAAAATATTGCAGATGAATATCAGCAAGCGCTTCGCGATGTTGTTTCTTACGCAATCCAAAATGGTATCCCAACACCTACTTTTTCTGCTGCCATTGCGTATTATGACAGCTACCGTTCAGAAGTGCTTCCGGCGAACCTGATTCAGGCTCAACGTGATTACTTCGGTGCGCACACTTATAAGCGTATTGATAAAGACGGTGTATTCCATACCGAGTGGTTGGATTAAAATATTCGCCCCCTTAACTGGGGGCTTTCATTCATTGATTAAAATAATTTTATGACTGAACAAAAAAATAGTTCCTATTTAAGTGAAAAGTTTTACGCCCGCAACGACGAATTAAGTTTCATAGACTTGTTTTATCAACTGTGGCAAGGTCGTTTGACAGTCGCTATAACGTCATTTTTAACCATCGTATTATCTGCAGCACTCTTGTTAATGATGAGTCCAAAATGGACTTCACAAGCGATAGTGACTTACCCTACATTAGGTCAACTTTCAACATATACCTCTGCGTTAAATGTTCTATTCGCAAATAACGGAAATGATAAGCCTGCTGTATTAGATGTCCAAAAAAATGTTTTCTATCGATTTAGCTCTTCTGCTTCTTCCTTATCTGCTGAGTTGAAAAATGAGATTCCTTCTGAAAAATTAATCGTTGAACAATTTTCTCCGGGTAAGGATGATACTCTTAAAATCTCATATGTTGGCTCATCTCCCGAGGTTGTACAGGAAAAACTTGAAGCTTATCTTAAAAAGTTAAATAGTGATTTAGTTGCTCATCTTCAAACTGATATTGAAAATAGCTTTGCGACGAAGGAATTAGAGTTGCAGGAATCACTTGATTCCCAATTTAAAATATCTGAGATGCAAAAAAGCAATAGAATATCTGCACTTAAACAAGCTTTGAAGGTCGCGCAATCTTCAAACCTTGAACAATCTCAGTTGACCCAAGCAGATAATCTTTCAGATGATGCTCTTTATCTCTTTGGATCAAAATCATTAAGCTCTATGATTGAAAATGAAGCATCTAAGCCTTTGCAATTCAGTGATTATTATTACCAGACAGAGCAGTCATTACTTCTCTTAAAAGCCACTAAATTGAAGCTCAACGGTTTAAATTCATTTAGCATGATTTCAAAACCCAATAAACCTAATCAAAAGACGTCTCCAGATAGCATTTTAGTATTGATCGCTGGCTTATTTGTTGGTTTCGTTCTAGGGTGTTTAATCGTTATTCTACGGACTGTCATCAGAGAGTATCGTTCAAAAGTATAATGTCGTAATACTTATGGAGCAGGCTAAGTCTGCTCCATTTGATAATTGACACTGGCAGTCAATTATTACCCCACCAACAACTCCCCCTTTCTTCCCGCATTTTCCCCCGCCAATCTCACCACCAGCATCCCCGACGTCGCAAACTTCATCAAATTCCGCGCATACAACACCCCGCCAAACTCTGCCACCAGTGGCGTCACTTGGTCGGTAATCGGGTCCACAATCTCCGCCACTACTTCACCGGGCGTAATCCACTCGCCCAATTCACGGCGATTCAACAACAGCCCAGAATGCGGTGCATGGATATACTCACAACCCGCCAACGGCGTTGCTGGGTTGATCAGGGCAGGGGACTCACCCACTTCACCCGCAATGTAGCCACCTTCAATTAGCGCGTTAATAATCGCATCCGCATCCTTCTCCGCCTGTAATGGCGACACATCTGCCACACCACGTAACTCCAGCGTCACCGGCAACAAACCCAGTGGCATCGGATACCCACCACCAAATCGCTCAGCCAGCGTTAACCACGGCTCACAGCAAGCTTCATCAAACGGCTCGCCGCCGGAAATTTGCGCCAGCAGCTGTACTTCGCTACCTAACCAACGCGCTAATGGTTCGATGTCCTGCCATGCGTGCGGTGTGGTGTATAGATGTGGTAATGCATCCCAGTCGCAGTGCAAATCAATCATCAAATCTGCCTGACTGGCCATTCGCATCAGCGTAAAGCGCTGCGCATCCAGCTCGGTACGAGCAATGCGATCGCGATAATGGCGATCGATAGCATCACGGATCAGCCGTTTATTCTCATACTCGCTCTGCGTCAGGGAACCGGCCAGTTCTTCAGCCAGGGTAACGCCCAACGCCGGAAAGCGGCGATTAAAATCCTGACCGGAAAGTGTATGGAATCGACCCAAATGGCTGCCATGCCAGTGTTGGCCCATCGCCAACGGATTTGCTACCGGCACCAGTATGATTTTGGATTTAAGCTGCCCGGCAGATTCCAGCGCCAGCAGTTTCTGCTTCAGGAACCACGCCACTGCCATACCCGGCAGCTCATCGCCGTGCAGTGCCGCCTGAATGTAGACGCGCTGTTGTGAATCGGTACCGAAATGGAAGCTAACGATTTCGCGCTGTGTACCGAGGGAGGCACTAAGCAGAGGATGATGTTGTTGTTGCATGACGTGGTCGATGTCCTTTATCTACGGCACATTGAACGTAGTGCCTGATTAATTTTATTGATTGGAATTATAGTGCTGCTGTGAGAATGAGCGGAAATGAAGCCGCTAAATTTGCGCTCGCTCATGTTAGCGGCGTGAATAGGGCGGTCTGAAGACCGCATCTGTATGGATTAATGCTGGATCGAGATGTCGGTGGCGAAGTACTTCTTCTGAATCTTATCGAAGGTGCCGCTTCTCTTGATTTCAGCAAAGGCGTTATCAAGGGCTGTTTTCAGCTCTTCGTCGCCTTTACGCAGACCAATCGCCGTACCTGGACCGATAATCGGATCTTCCACAATTGGGCCGGCCAGCTCGAAATCTTTGCCTTGAGGGTGTTTCAGGAAGCCGTTTGCAGCCTGTGCCGCATCGGTGAACACCACATCAAGTCGACCAGAAATTAAATCGCTCTCAACCTGCGCCTGATCACCGTAAGGCACCACATTCACGCCGTGTGGCTGCCATTTTGCCAGCGCATAACGCTCCTGCACGGTTCCCTGCTCAACGCCAACGGTTTTGCCTTTCAGTGATTCAGCCGTTGGCAGCAAACCTGATCCCTTGCGCGCAATCAATTGAGTGTGCGTGTCGTAGAGCGGAACGGTGAAGTCGATCTGTTTCAAGCGCTCTTCTGTAATACCCATATCCGACAGGATGGCGTCAAACTTGCGGGCTTTCAGCGCCGGGATCATGCCATCGAACTGGCTCTCTACCCACACGCATTTGGTTTGCATCTGCTCGCACAGCGCGTTGCCAAGGTCGATATCAAAACCAACCAGTTTACCTTGTGGTGTTTTGGATTCAAAAGGAGGGTAGGTTGGATCAACTGCGAAGCGTACTTGTTCAATCTTTGCCTGTGCGCCAAATGCGCAGCCTGCCAGCACAGCCAGCGCCAGCGTCTGACGCAAGCGGGCAGTAAAACGAGAACTTGCCATAATATCGGTCTTCTTTTTTCGTGATGTGGAAAGAGTGAGAGTAACTCGCAGCTGAAGTGAAAGCAAATAAGGCAATATTTTCAGATTGTTGCACTTTATAGTTGCCTGTTGGTGACTACATATTATTATCAAATAACAGTTTTAAGCTTCAAGTTGCCTGGTCATGTCAATCATGGTAGAAAGGCCACCATTAAGATGATTGTGGTTTAGAACTAACTAAAAACTGAGCCCTACCGCGGATCGAGACAACAAAAGTATGAAGCTAAAACCAATAAAAATTCTCTTTGTTGTCGAAACACTGGGTGGTCATGGAGGAATGGAAAACGTGACCAGGCAAGTAATCAACTTGCTGAATGATGACCCAGCGTATAGTGCAGGAATTTATCTTTTTGAATCAAATGAAAAAATAGCCTCAAATGTCTGGTCTGCAGAATGTGTTTGGGGTCAAAGTCGTCGTGTCACGCGTAATCCTAAAATTTCTCGATTAATTCACACATTACGTTTAGCCTGGTTTGTAAGTAAACATAAACCCGATCATGTGATCGCGATGAATACGATCCCCTGCATGCTTGCGCGTAAGGCACTGAAATTGGCCCGGCATAAGGTGCCACTCTATTCATGGATGCATTTACCTCCTAAAGAACGCTATCGGCCACACTACCTAATGCTTGCCGACAAGCATTTGGCCATCAGTCAAGAGATTAAACACCAGTTGATCTCGTTGGGTGCACTGCCTGAACAGGTCCATGTCGTGTTTAACCCGGTAAAACCAGTTGATAACATTATCCCCCGGCCTGATGTTGCGCGTTTTCTCTTTGTTGGCCGGGTGCATTTTCAAGATCAAAAACAGCTGAAAGATTTGTTAGATGCGCTTTGCCAGGTTAAAGGGTGTTGGTTTCTTGATATTGTTGGCGAGGGTGATGACAGGTCTCGTTGTGAACGTTATGCAATTGAACTAGGGCTTGCCGATAAAATCACCTGGCATGGCTGGCAAACGCCTGCATGGGATTACGTCGAGAGTCATATTAAGACTGTCACCAGCCTGGTGTTAACGTCAAATCATGAAGGTTTTCCATTAACGTTGCTGGAAGCTATGGCACGCGGTGTTTTTTGCGTTTCATCTGATTGCGTCAGCGGCCCAGCAGAGATAATTTCTCATCAAAATGGACAGCTTTATCCGGTGAACGATGTTGATGCATTGGCACGAATTTTACAGCGTATTGTGGACGGTGTAGAGCTGCCCAGTGCAATGATGATAAAAGCCAGTGTTTCGAAGTTTAGTGAACCATACTACATTGTTAATATTAAAAATATTTTAGTTCAGGACAATAAGATTGAACGCGTATAAACCCGCTCCACCAGCAAAGTGGATCTCTCTGTCAGTTACCACCATAACATTTATGTTATGTGCTGCAATGTCTGTAAATCTGTTTACTTACGGTTATTCGCAGAAGATTTTCTACGTTGCATCTTACATAGCCATATTCGTATTTTTTTATACACTCTTCAATTCAGAACTCCGCCCCAGAGCCAATAAATATGTTTTCCTTTTGACTGTCACGGTGTTTGTTTTTGCATTGATAAGATTTTCCTGGAGCATATACATTTTTGGGCAGTTTGAGCATTTTACGACGCCATCGGATAACATCCTGAATGACTATCTGTTGGGTGGGAAAAGGATGATGCTAGGTGCTTTTGTTATTGCTGTAATTGCGATGTATAATAAAGAAATTACTGAGCGAAATATGGAATTTTGTAAGATAATAATTTTTCTGGGTATCTTATGCGGCCTGATTGCGGGTTTTCATGAATATCTGCTAACTGGCCGTAGGGTTAAGTTAACAGCCGATGGTGCGTCAAGTTCATCCTATATGGTTATGTTTCTTTACTGTACTTACCTTTGGCTATCAGTTAAAGAATCCAGTAAAAAATGGCTGTGGTCCGATATTGTTCTTTTTGTGATGGTGTGTGTTTTATTAGCCTTGTGCGGTACACGTGTGACATTTTTGTCATTTATTTTCATTACATTATGTCAAATCAGCCGTTTCTATGGAATTTTAAAAATTCTTCAACCAAAACGAAATCGCTTGGTAGCCCTAATAATTGTAGTTGCCTTCACCGTTTCGACGGGGGATCGTTGGATGCAGGGCATTAACAATATTGAGAATTATGATAAAAATAGCTCAACTTCAATTGGCGCACGTATTGCTATCTGGGATGCAGGGTTACACTTCGCAATTTCTAATTTTGGATTTACATCTCCCGATTCGCGTACAACTGAGTCAAGGAAATATATATCCCACTTCCATCCTGGAAATAATGAAGGGTATAAAAATGTTAAATATAACATGCACAATGAGTTTATTGAAGTCGCTACCCTACAGGGGATCGCTGGACTTATCTCATTAATCCTATTTTATGTTGTTGCATTCTCTATTTGGGCTAAAAGATATGAGCTAATGGGGATTTCCATGCCGATAGCGGCGCTATTTATTATGGGGATGACAGACTCAGTGATAATTTATGCACCAACCGCAATGATGTTTATCATGGCAGTGGCTCTTTGCACTATCCGCCCTAAACATCATCACCAATAAAAGATTGAATATATTTCGCCACTGTATGGCCGGTGAAGGTGAGATTCAGGTCTTGTGATCGTCCCAAGAGTAATATAATCCATTAGCCTTGCGAAGAATGCTGCTCAAAATCAGTATTAACATCCAATTTTGAGCAGCCTATTTCACAATCAGTTACTTATGACGCGCCCGCAGATTATTAATAATCGTGCTCAAGTCCAGCTCCTGATCCTGCAGCAGCACCATCAGGTGATACAGCAAATCAGAAGCTTCGTTGGTCAGTTCGTGACGGTCGTTCACCGTAGCTGCCAGTGCGGTCTCCACACCTTCTTCACCGACTTTCTGTGCGATACGTTTGGTGCCGCTGGCATACAGTTTCGCGGTGTAAGAGCTTTCCGGATCGGCGCTCTTACGCGATGCCAGCAACTGCTCCAGCTGATACAGGAACGCCCAATCTGGCGCCGCCGGTGAGAAGCAGCTTGATGTTCCGAGGTGGCAGGTTGGCCCAATCGGGTTTGCCAGCACCAGCAGCGTATCGTTATCACAATCGGGCGTAATGCTCGCCACCTGCAGGAAATGTCCGGAGGTTTCCCCTTTGGTCCACAGACGGTTTTTGGTGCGAGAGAAGAAGGTGACGTTGCCTTCCGCCAGCGTCTTTTGCAGCGCTTCCTCATTCATATAACCGTGCATCAGCACTTCGCCAGAAACATTATGCTGGACGATGACAGGCATCATGCCTGCGGTTTTGGCCCAATCCAGTTTGGCCAGTTGTTCTGCAGTTAACACGCGCGAATCTCCACACCGTTGTCGATCAGGAAGTTTTTCAACTCGCCGATATTGATAATTTGTTTGTGAAACACTGAAGCGGCCAGTGCGCCATCGACGTTTGCCTGTTCAAAGGCTTCGAGGAAGTGCGGCATAGTGCCCGCGCCGCCAGAGGCGATAAGGGGAACCTTACACACGTCACGCACTTTCTTCAGCTGCACCAGATCGTAGCCGTTACGCACGCCATCTTGGTTCATCATATTCAGTACGATCTCGCCCGCGCCCAGCTTTTGCACTTCCTGCACCCAGTCGAGGGTTTCCCAGGTCGTAACGCGCGTACGGGATTCGTCGCCGGTATACTGATTGACGTGATACTTGCCGGTGGCTTCATCGAACCAGGTATCAATCCCCACCACGATGCACTGCACACCAAAGCGATCCGCCAGACGCGTGATCAGGGTTGGGTCAGCCAGTGCGGGTGAGTTGATGGAGATCTTGTCCGCACCGAACTGCAGAATGCGCGCGGCATCCTCTTCGCTCTTGATACCGCCCGCCACGCAGAACGGAATATCGATCACTTCTGCTACGCGCGATACCCAGCTTTTGTCCACTACGCGGCCATCAGAAGAGGCGGTGATATCGTAAAACACCAGCTCGTCAGCGCCTTCCTGCGCATAGCGCTGCGCCAGTGGCACAATATCGCCGATGATTTCGTGGTTGCGGAACTGCACGCCTTTGACCACTTGTCCATCACGCACATCGAGACAAGGAATTATCCGTTTTGCCAGCATGTAATCGCCTCCGCTACGGTGAATTTATCTTCCAGCAAAGCGCGACCGACGATCACGCCCTGCGCGCCGCTGCCACGTAAGGCCGCGATGTCATCCAGCGAGCCAATGCCGCCGGAACTCTGAAACGCGATGTCTGGGAAAGCATCGGACACTTCTTTATACAGCGCCACGTTGGAACCGCTTAAGGTGCCATCACGAGAGATATCGGTGCACAGCACGTGCTTAAGGCCAACCGGCTGATACCAGCCAATCACTTCTTCCAGCGTTACGCCTGCCGCTTCCTGCCAGCCGCTGATCGCCACTTCTTTGCGATTATTGGCATCAATACGTACATCCAGCGCCAGCACAATGGCATCCGCCCCGAACTCGTTGAACCAGCTTTTCACTTCTTCCGGCTGCTTCACGGCGGTGGAACCGACCACCACGCGAGTCGCGCCAGCTTCCAGCAAGGCCGCAACGTCTTCACGATTACGGATGCCGCCACCGACCTGCACCGGCACATTGACGCCGCGCAGCAGGGTAGTGAGCAGAGGGATCTGGCGCTTAGCCGGATCTTTGGCACCGGTTAAATCCACCAGGTGCAGCACTTCCGCGCCCTGACGTTCGTAATCCTGCAGGCGCGGTAAGGGATCGCTACCGTAATCACGCTGCTGACCGTAGTCGCCCTGATGCAGACGCACCACTTTGCCGTCGATTAAATCTAATGCGGGGATAATCATCACATCTCCAGGAAGTTTTTCAGCAACTGCGCGCCTGCTTTGCCAGAACGCTCCGGGTGGAACTGCACGCCGAAGAAGTTATCTTTCTGCAACGCAGCGGTGAACGGATGGCCATAATCGCACTGGGCGATGGTGGCGGCATTCACCGGCATGGCGTAGCTGTGTACAAAATAGAAGTAACTGCCGTCCGGGATATTACGGAACAGGTGATTACCGGCCTGCGAGGTGATCTGGTTCCAGCCCATATGTGGCAACGGCAAACCCTGGGTATCCATCAGCGAGACCGGTTCATCCACCAGGCCCAGCGTGGTCACGCCGCCGTTCTCATCGCTGCCGCGTCCCAGCAACTGCATGCCGAGGCAAATCCCCAACACTGGTTGAGTACAGGCTTTGATCAAATCGATCAGGTCACGCTCCTGCAGCTGGTTCATGGCCGCTTGCGCGGTCCCTACGCCCGGCAGCAGCAGCTTATCGGCGCGCAACACCACATCCGGATCGCGGCTCACCTCTGGCGTATAGCCGAGGCGCTCAATCGCCCACTTTACCGACGACAGGTTGGCGCAGCCGGTATCGAGAATCACCACGTTCATCACAGCACTCCTTTCGAGCTCGGCAGGGTGTTGCCTTCCACGCGAATCGCCTGGCGCAAGGTGCGGCCAAAGGCTTTGAACAGGCTTTCCACACGGTGATGGTCGTTCTTGCCTTTGGTTTTCAGGTGCAGGGTGCTCATCATCGCGTAGGAGAGGGAGCTGAAGAAGTGCTCAACCATCTCGGTGCTGAGATCGCCAACACGCTGATAGCTGAACTCGGCTTTGAATTCGATGTGCGGACGGCCAGAGATATCCAGTGCACAGCGCGCCAGGCATTCGTCCATCGGCAGCACGAAGCCGAAACGGCCGATGCCACGTTTGTCGCCCAGCGCTTTCAGTAGCGCTTCACCCAGCGCCAGACCGGTATCTTCCACGGTGTGGTGATCGTCGATGTAGAGATCACCTTTCACGTCGATGTTCATGCGGAATCCGCCGTGCACCGCGATCTGATCCAGCATGTGATCGAAGAAGCCGACGCCGGTGTTGATCTTGCTGCCGCCTTCGCGGTCCAGCCAGACTTCCACTTTGATCTGCGTTTCTTTGGTGTCGCGCTGCACCAGCGCATGGCGATCGCGTTTGGTCAGGCGAGTTTGGATCGCATCCCAGTCAATGCCTTCTGCACCGTAACGCAGGCCCTGAATGCCCATATTCTCAGCCAGTTGGATATCAGTGAGACGATCGCCAATCACGTAGCTGTTTGCGGTATCCAGTGCGCCTTGTGCCAGCCAGGCTTCCACCATTTTGGTTTTCGGCTTGCGGCAATCGCAGTTGTCATCGGGCATGTGTGGGCAGATCAGGATGTCGCTAAAGTTCACGCCCTGCGAACTCAAAATCTGCATCATCAGGTTATGTGGACCGTCAAAATCAGCCTGCGGGAAGCTGTCGGTACCCAGGCCGTCCTGATTGGTGATCATCACTAACTGATAACCGGCATTTTGCAGGGCCAGCAGCGCAGGAATAGCGTTCTTTTCAAACGCCAACTTCTCCATGCGATCTACCTGATAATCCGATGGCGGCTCAGAGATGATGGTGCCGTCGCGGTCAATAAAAAGGGTCTTCTGGCTCATGCTTACTCCACTGATAAAACTTGCAGCGCGGCGATCAGGCGCTCGCACTCTTCACGGGTGCCAATAGAGATGCGCAGGCATCCCGCAAGGCCGGGGTTTTTATTTTGGTCGCGCAGAATAATGCCTTGATCCCACAGCGTTTTAAACACTTTTGGCGAATCAGTGAAGCGCGCCAGAATATAGTTGGTTTCGCTCGGGAATACCTGCTGCACCACGCTCAGCTGTGGTAGCTGTTCAAACAGCCACGCACGATTGGCGTTCAGTTCAGCCACATGCTGACGCATCAGCGCAATGCCTTGCTCGCTCAGGGCTTGTCCAGCTACATCGGCAACCGGCGTAGCCAGCGGGTAAGGGGCGATCACTTTCATCAGCAGATCGATCACTGGCTTGTTGGCCAGCGTGAAACCACAGCGCAGGCCCGCCAGCGCAAAGGCTTTCGACAAGGTGCGCAGGATCACCAGATGTGGATACTCTTTCAGCCATCCCGCCAGCGTCGCTTCCGGGCAAAACTCAATATAAGCTTCATCGGCGACCAGCAATGCTTTACCGGCCGTCAGCTCCAGCAGCTTGCGGATATCGCCTTGATTGATCAGGTTGCCGGTCGGGTTGTTCGGGCTGCACATGTAAACGACTTTCACGCCGTCTAACTGCTCAGCAATCGCCGGCAGATTCAGCTGCCAGTCATCCAGTGCTGCCACAGTGCGGTACTCGATGCCGATGGTTTCCGCGCTGACGCTGTACATGCCGTAAGTGGGCGGGCAGAACAGAATCGCGTCTTTACCCGGCTCGCAGAAGGCGCGCATTAACAGTTCGATACCTTCATCGGCACCACGGCTGACAATCACTTGCTCTGGCGTCAAACCGGCATAAGCCGCGTAACGCTCAATCACAATTTTCGGCTGGCACTCGGGATAGCGGTTCAGCGTCTGCTGAGACAGTTCAAACGGCACCGGCAGCGGGAACTCGTTGGCGTTTAGCCATACATCACCATTACCACCCAGACGACGCGCCGATTGATAGGGCGTCAACGCGCGCACGTTGGCGCGGGCTAAATCTTCAATGCTCATGCTTGCTCCTTCAGCGCGGCGACACGCAGGGTAACGGCGTTTTTGTGGGCTTCCAGCTGTTCAGCAGCCGCTAAAGTTTCAATGGTGGCGGCCAGATTAAGGAAGCCTTGTGGCGTCAGCTCTTGCACCGTCATGCGCTTCTGGAAATCGGCCAGGCCCAGGCTGGAACAGGTCGAGGTATAACCGTAAGTCGGTAAGACGTGGTTAGTGCCGGAAGCGTAATCGCCCGCTGATTCCGGTGACCAGTCCCCCAGGAACACCGAACCGGCGCTGCTGATCGCATCCACCAGATCGCGCGGCTGACGCGTCTGAATGATCAGGTGCTCCGGGCCATACAGGTTGGATATTTCCACGCACTGTGCCAGATCGCGTAACACAATCAGACGGCTGCTCTCCAGTGCCTGACGCGCGGTGGCCGCACGTGGCAGCTGTGCTAACTGCTCTTCCACTGCGAGCGCCACGCCTTCTGCCAGTTTCAGCGAAGGCGTCAGCAGGATAACCTGTGAATCCGGGCCGTGTTCCGCTTGTGATAACAGGTCTGAAGCCACGAACGCTGGCGTGGCGCCTTCATCAGCAATCACCAGCACTTCTGATGGGCCTGCAGGCATATCGATTGCAGCACCATCTAAGCGCTGGCTGACCTGACGTTTCGCTTCGGTCACATAGGCGTTGCCTGGGCCAAAAATTTTGTCCACTTTTGGCACGGTTTCGGTACCGAAGGCCAGTGAGGCAATCGCTTGCGCACCGCCGACCTGAAACACCTCTTTAACGCCGCACAATTGCGCCGCGTACAGAATCTCATCGGCAATCGGCGGGGGAGAACACAGCACCACACGACCACAACCGGCAATACGTGCTGGTGTAGCCAGCATCAGCACCGTGGAGAACAACGGGGCGGAGCCGCCAGGAATATACAGCCCAACAGATTGCACCGGACGGGTAATCTGCTGGCAGCGCACGCCAGGCTGCGTCTCGATATCTACCGCGGGCAAAATCTGCGCATTGTGGAAAGTTTCGATATTCCCCACGGCCACTGCCATCGCCTGCTTCAGCGTATCGCTCAAACGATCGCTGGCAGCTTGCATCTCTTCAGGCGTGACGCGCAGGTTTTCCACCTGCGCTTTGTCGAAGCGCGCGCTGAATTCACGCAGCGCGTCATCGCCTTCTTCCTTTACTTTCGCCAGCACGTCGCGCACCACTTCGCTGATGCTCGCCGATGCTGAGATCGCCGGACGCATCAGCAGCGCTTGCTGCTGCTGTTCATCGCACTGTTGCCAGTCAATTGGGGTCATGATTGTGCTCATGCTGTTACTCCAACATTTTTTCGATTGGCAGTACAAGGATCGAGCTGGCACCCAGCGCTTTCAGTTTTTCCATGGTTTCCCAGAACAGGGTTTCGCTGCTCACCATGTGCATCGCCACGCGGCTGACATCACCTGCCAATGGCAGTACGGTTGGGCGCTCAGCACCTGGCAGCAGAGCAATCACTTCTTCCAGACGCTCGCTTGGCGCGTGCAGCATGATGTACTTGGACTCACGCGCTTTGATCACGCCCTGAATACGCGTCATCATTTTGTCGATCAGTTCTTGCTTGGCTGCTGGAAGCTCGCCATCGCGCTGAATCAACACCGCTTTAGAGCGATAGATCACTTCGACTTCGCGCAGGCCGTTGGCTTCCAGCGTGGCACCGGTTGAGACCAGGTCACAAATCGCATCGGCTAGACCCGCACGCGGCGCGACTTCGACAGAGCCGTTCAACAGGCAAGATTTGAAGGCAACGCCTTGCTTATCGAGGTATTTTTTCAGCAGGTGCGGATAGGAGGTGGCGATACGTGAGTTCTGCAGGCATTGCACGCCGGTGTATTCCGCATCCACTGGCATTGCCAGCGACAGGCGGCAACCGCCGAAATCGAGACGACGCAGCGTGAAGTAACGCGGGTCTTCGCCTTGTGCACGGCGGTCCAGCAACTCTTCTTCCAGCACGTTCTCACCGACGATGCCGAGATCCACCACGCCATCCATCACCAGGCCAGGGATATCGTCATCACGCACACGCAGGATATCGATAGGCATGTTCTCCGCAAACGCAATCAGACGCTGCTGCTGAAGGTTGATTTTGATACCGCAGCGGGCCAGCAATTCGCGTGATTCATCACTTAAACGGCCAGATTTCTGCATAGCTATGCGAATACGGGTGTTATCTAACATGGTTCCTGTCCTCTTATTCAATCCTGTCTGAACTCAGTTGGGTTGCGTTCGCCCATAAAAAAACCCCCGGAAGATGATCTTCCGGGGGCTCTCTTTGCGTTCGCACCACTGGAAGATCCTAATCGTCTCCCAGCACACATCGCCTGAAAGACTAGTCAGGATGATGGTGATGATGGTGGTTGAACTGAACGCGTGTCATAGTAAATTCCGTTGCTGAATGAGTATTCATTTGCGTGCTGATTAACCTAACGAAGATGACGGCGATTGGCAACCCTTTTTTAACGTCAGTTCTCGGAACCTTCCGCAACAGTTTGCGCTGGTTTGCCACAACCGCTGGGACTAAGATGGAGTGTCTTAGCGCGTAAAGCAGGAGTCGGTATGAAAAAAGTCGCGATTGTAGGTCTGGGATGGCTGGGTATGCCGCTGGCGATGGCGTTAACGGCACGCGGCTGGCAGGTCACTGGCAGCAAAACCTCTCCCGATGGCGTTGATGCTGCACGTCGCTGCGGTATTGAGGCGTTCCAACTGGTGCTCACCCCGGAAATTGAGTGTGAAGCGGATGAATTAGCCACGCTGATGGCGGTGGACGCGCTGGTGGTGACTCTGCCCGCCAGCCGCACTGTGCAAGGCGGCGAAGACTATATGCAAGCGGTACAAAACGTGGTGGATACCGCACTGGCGCACAAGGTGCCGCGCATCATCTTCACCAGTTCATCATCGGTGTACGGTACCGGTTCGGGCGTGATGAAAGAGAGCAGTGCGCTGCAGCCGGAGAGCGTGGCGGGCAAGACGCTGGTGGAGCTGGAAAACTGGCTGCACGATCTGCCGGGCACCAGCGTGGATATAGTGCGTCTGGCTGGACTGGTCGGGCCAAATCGTCATCCGGGGCGTTTCCTGGCGGGTAAAACCGGGCTGGATAATGGCGGCCATGCAGTGAATCTGGTGCATTTGGATGATGTGGTGGATGCGATAGTGCTGCTGCTGCAAACGCCAAAAGGTGGTCGAGTCTACAACCTGTGCGCGTCGAAACATCCCGCGCGTGATGATTTCTATCCGTTTGTCTCGAAGCAGTTGGGGCTGGTGGCACCGACGTTTGCTGCCGAACCTGAGCGAGAGGCAGGGAAGGTGGTGGATGGGTCGAAGATCTGTAATGAGTTGGGATTTGAGTACAGCTATGATGACCCGATGAAGATGCCACTGGAGTGAGCATTTATTCCTGGTGCGTATTTATGAGCTCTCTACAATTCCTGGTGCGCATAAATGCGCACCCTACGAAGACCGCAAATCACACCTGTAGGGTCGCCATTCATGGCGACCTGGTAAGATAATCAAACCCCCAACCGATCCCGTAACGCATACCACACCGCGCCCATCGCCGTCAGCGGCACCTTAAACCTTCTCCCACCCGGAAACGGCAGGTGTGGCAATTTCGCAAAGGCATCAAACCGCTCCGCCTGTCCGCGCAGCACTTCCGCAATTAATCGCCCCGACAGATGCGTACAAGTCACACCATGCCCGCTATCCCCCTGCATAAAGAACGCATTCTTCTCGATCTGCCCAAACTGCGGCATACGTGACAGCGTCAGCAGGAAGTTACCGCTCCAGCGATGGCTGAATTTCACATCCTTCAGCTGGGGAAAGGTGCGCAGCAGCTTGGGCCGAATCAGCGCTTCAATATCATCCGGTTCACGTGCACCATATACCACGCCACCGCCGTACAGCAGGCGGTTATCGGCGGTGAGACGGAAGTAATCCAGCAGGTAATTACAATCTTCGACGCAGTGATTATTCGGCAACAGCCCTAATGCCTGATCGCGGCTCAGCGGTTCGGTAGTAATGATTTGCGAGCCGCAAGGCATACTTTTGCGACTCAGGCGCGGCTCGAGTTGCGAGGGTAGGTAAGCATTACCGGCAAAAATCACAAAGGTGGCGGTCACTTCGCCTCTGGCGGTTTTCACCCGATGTGGTTCGCCGTATTTCACTTCCAGCGCAGCGGATTGCTCATAGATGCGTCCGCCATGACGACGAATCGCCTCCGCTTCACCCAACGCCAGGTTTAACGGATGTAAATGCCCGCCGCGCTTATCCAGCAAGCCGCCGACGTAGCGATCGGTCGCCACTTCACGACGAATTGCGCGCTCATCCAGCAGCTCCAGATTATGGTTACCATAGCGCTCCCAGTTGGCTTTCTGGCTGCGCAAGTGGCCCATCTGGCGCTGATTCAACGCCGCAAAAATGCCGCCGGGCCGGTAATCGCAGGCGATGGCATAACGATCAATGCGATCGCGAATAATCTCCGCGCCCTCAAACATCATATTGCCCAGCATCTTCGCCACGTCTTTGCCGTAGCGCTGTTCAATCACATCCACATCACGGCTATAAGAATTCACCACCTGACCGCCGTTACGACCACTGGCACCAAAGCCAATCCTGGCCGCTTCCAGCAACACCACGTCATAACCCGCTTCGGTCAAAAACAGTGCGGATGAGAGACCGGTAAATCCGCCGCCGATAATACAGACATCACACTGCACCGATTCCTGCAGTTCGGGCCATGGCTCATGCGCATTAGCAGTTGCTGCGTAATAACTTCCCACATGTTGCATCACATCCTCCTTAAGCGCGTGAACTCAGAAATTCGCTGGCGTGTGCGCACTGACAATGCGACACGGCAGCTCAGACGTATTGGTAAAACTGTGTGGCAAGCCGGTATCGATCACATAGCTCTCGCCACAATAGAGGTGATAGCTCTGGCCGTTCACCACCAGCGTGATTTCTCCTTCCAGCACCGTGCCGGTCTCTTCACCGGGATGACGCAGCTTCTCGCCGGTGCTAGAACCCGGTTCATAGCGTTCAATCAGCATCGCCAGCGCACGTTTGTCTGCACCGTTATCCACCATGCGCAGCGATACGCCGAGACTACCGATCTCTACGCACTCGTCCGGGCGCACGATAACGCGCGGCGTGCTGTTGACCTTCGGTTCGGAGAAAAACTCAGACAGCGACAGGCCATACACCTTCAGCAGTTTCTGCAGGGTACTCAGCGCCGGGCTGACTTTGTCCTGTTCAATGGTGCTGATGGCACTGTGGGTGAGGCCTGACAACTCAGCGACGCGACGCTGAGACAATCCCATCTCCTGCCGGATCTGCGATAAACGTCGTCCGGGCGCCAGAGTGGCATCATTCATGGATGTTTTCCCTTGTGATAATGGAGAGCCGCGTGGATAAAGGCCGCAAACAGGCGTTGCGAAACCGGGTCTTGATCGGAGTGCCACTCCGGATGCCACTGCACCGCAAGGGCAAACGGATGCTGGCGCAAACTCACCGCCTCAATCAGCCCGTCGGGCGCACGTGCTTCAATGCGCAACTGCGGACCCGGTTCACGGATGCCTTGTCCATGCAGAGAATTGACCGCAAAGGACTGCGCGCTGCCCAGCACCTGGCTCAACAAGCCTTCCGCTTCGGGCTGAACCTCGTGCACCGGCGCATATTGCTGATCAAGCGGCAGCGCATCATTTTCACGATGCTCCTGAAACTGATGCGTCATATGCAGCTGGCGATACAGGGAACCGCCATTGGCCACCACTAACTCTTGCAAGCCACGGCAAATACCGAAAATCGGCATCTTTTTACCAATCGCATGAGTTATGATGCCGAAGGCGAGGCGGTCGCGCGCCGGATCGGCATGCTCTTCTTTACCTTCTTCGCCGTAATGCCAGGGTTCAATATTGCTCGGGCTGCCGGTGAGCAAAATACCGTCCAGCACCGTCATACTGTTTTCTAATAGATGAGGGGCGTGCATCAGTTGATGCGGTAAAGGCAAGGGCACGCCACCGGCAAGCACGATGGCATCGAGATACTTATTGTGAACCGTCTGTCCAGGATGGCTGCCGATGTGGTTCTGACACATCACTACGCCAATCAAGGGTTTGTCAAAAATAATGCCCATAACGTCTCCGCGTTGCTGTTCAATATTTTCACCGTTTTTGCGTATCCGGCCTGAAAAGTGTGCAATATATTGTCAATCTAGCAACCGCCTGTTCGTTCTTTCAACAGATTTGTTACATTTGCACACTTTTTGCGTTAGGGCTATGTTAGAAGAGTGGCTGTTATTTTGAGCATTACGCGAGCCAATACTAAACGGTAAAGGGCGGGTGGGAACATGACGAACCTCGTAGAAGTAGAAGACTTCACGCGGCACAGTGAAGAGAAACGAACAAGCGCGTTCCAGCTGGAGGTCAAAACCTGGCTGGAACGCCATCCTGAAACGCAGTATGTCGATATTCTTCTTAATGATTTAAATGGGGTCTTTCGCGGTAAGCGCATTCCCATCTCTGCATTGGCAAAACTGGAAAAAGGCTGTTACTTCCCGGCCTCGGTTTTCGCCATGGATATCCTCGGTAATACCGTCGAAGAAGCCGGACTCGGACAGTCTCTCGGTGAACCCGACAACCTTTGCATCCCGGTTCCCGGCACCTTAATTCCTTCTGCCGCCGATCCTGAACGCATCGCGCAACTCCTGCTCACCATGTGTAACCAAGATGGCACTCCCTTTGACGTTGAACCCCGTAATGTCCTCAATCGGCTGTGGCAGCAACTGCGCAATCGAGGGTTATTCCCGGTGGTAGCGGTAGAGCTGGAGTTCTATCTGGTGGATAAAAAGCGCGATGCAGAAGGTTATATTCAGCCACCGTGTGCACCGGGCAGCGACGAACGTAACATGCAAAGTCAGGTTTATTCGGTGGATAATCTCGATCATTTTGCCGACGTTCTGCGTGAAATCGACGATCTTGCCAAACAGCAGGGTATTCCCGCTGATGGTGCGCTGGCAGAAGCTTCGCCAGGCCAGTTTGAAATCAACCTGCATCACACGCGTGATGTTTTGAAAGCCTGCGACCATGCGATTTTGTTGAAACGTCTGGTGCGTCAGGTGGCCGAAAATCACGGCATGACCGCGACCTTTATGGCGAAACCTTATGAGGAGTACGCGGGTAGTGGGATGCATGTGCACATCAGCATGCTGGACGCGGCCGATCATAACGCCTTCTCCCTCGACGACGGCAGCGACTCACCGCTGTTGAAACGCGCGCTGGCCGGGATGATTGACTTGATGCCGGCATCGATGGCGTTGCTGGCACCGAACGTCAATGCCTATCGCCGCTTCCTGCCGGAGGCTTACGTGCCGCTCCAGGCATCATGGGGGCACAACAATCGTACGGTGGCGTTGCGTATTCCCTGCGGCGATGTGGATAACCATCGTGTGGAGTATCGTGTAGCAGGCGCGGATGCAAATCCTTACCTGGTTGTGTCAACAATTCTTGCCGGTATTTTGCACGGTCTGGATAATCAGCTACCCTTACCGCATGCGGTGCAGGGCAATGGCCATGAGGCGGAAGGTCTGCCATTGCCGGTGCGACAGAGCGATGCGCTGTACGAATTCGAGAATAGCCATCCTCTGCAAAAACTGCTGGGCGAGCATTTCAGCGGGGTATGGCACAGTTGCAAACAGAACGAGCTGATGCAGTTTGAGCGGCTTATCACCGCCACGGAGATTGACTGGATGCTGAAGAACGCCTGATAACAAAGAGAATGGCTGCAACGTCTTGTGTCCAGGGAATAAGTTGGGCAGAATACGCGGCCTGCAAAATATGAAACTAACCGACGTCGACCACGTCGGTTATTTTTTTGCAGATTGAAGTACACACACAAATTACCGAGGCCGGACACGCATCCGGATAGATAGATACTGACAACACGCGTTGTGCGTGAGATTTGAGGAAAACAAAGATGGGGCTGTTTACAATTGCACCAGCGCAAGCTGGTTCTCGCTTTCGTGATGACTACGGCGCGACGACAATCGCAAACACTAATATCACTTCTCACTGCAGCACTTTGCGCAGTATCCCGCAGATCACCTCTGTTGGGGGCCTGAACAATGTCGCTTAACACCTCTGCACCACAGCGTGCACACCTGAAAAAATCCCTGACCTTGATCCCGGTTGTCATGATGGGCCTGGCGTATATGCAGCCAATGACCCTGTTTGATACTTTCGGTATCGTCTCTGGATTGACCGACGGCCACGTCGCCACTGCTTATGCTTTCGCGCTGATTGCGATACTGTTTACTGCCGTGAGCTACGGCAAGCTGGTACGCCGCTTCCCATCTGCGGGCTCCGCTTACACCTATGCTCAGAAGGCTATCAGTCCGCACGTCGGCTTTATGGTGGGCTGGTCATCACTGCTGGACTATCTGTTCATGCCGATGATCAACATCCTGCTGGCGAAAAGCTACTTTGAGACGCTGGTGCCAGGCATTCCGTCGTGGATTTTCGTGGTGTTGCTGGTGGCCTTTATGACCATCTCTAACCTCCGTGGTATCAAAACCGTTGCCAACTTCAACAGTGTGATCGTCGTGCTGCAGGTTGTGGTGATGATAGTGATTACCGGCATGGTGGTTTACGGTGTGGCGCACGGTGTTGGCGCAGGAACATTGACCAGCAGCAAGCCTTTCTGGTCTGAGAATGCCCATGTGGTGCCGATGATTACCGGTGCAACAATACTTTGCTTCTCGTTCCTTGGCTTTGATGGGATTAGCTCCCTGTCGGAAGAGACCAAAGATGCAGAACGTACTATCCCGCGCGCGATTTTCCTGACCGCGCTGATCGGTGGTGTGATCTTTATCGGTGTGTCTTACTTCCTGCAGCTGTACTTCCCGGACATCTCACGCTTCCAGAATCCGGACTCTTCACAGCCTGAAATCATGCTGTTCGTGGCAGGTAAAGCCCTGCAGATCGGCATTCTGATTTTCTCTGTGGTGACCGTACTGGCTTCCGGTATGGCAGCACACGCAGGCGTTTCCCGTCTGATGTATGTGATGGGCCGTGATGGCGTATTCCCGCAGCGTTTCTTTGGCTTCGTGCATCCGAAATACCGCACGCCGTCACTGAACGTGCTGTTGGTAGGTGGCGTGGCGCTGCTGGCGATTAACTTCGACCTGGTCACTGCGACCGCGCTGATCAACTTCGGTGCGCTGGTGGCATTCACCTTCGTGAACCTGTCGGTGATTGCGCAGTTCTGGATCCGTGAAAAGCGTAACAAGACGCTGAAAGATCACCTCAACTATCTGGTATTGCCAGTAATGGGTGCTTTGACAGTGGGTGCATTGTGGATCAACCTGGAAGAGACCTCGATGGTGCTCGGCCTAGTGTGGGCAGCCATCGGTATTATCTACCTGGCGTTTGTTACCCGCACGTTCCGCAATCCGGTTCCGCAGTTCAGCGAAGAAGTGTAATTTTCGGTGCGCTCAAATGCGCACTCTAACGAAATTTTGCACTGAAAATGTAGGGTCGCCATTGATGGCGACCTTTCTTTTAGCCGCAACAAACTCAGCCCGCCAGCACCAACTCCCAACTCCCCGCACTCAGCGCCTCACGTCCCGCTTTACTCAGTTCCGTATCAGTAATCAACGTATCAAAGCGCTCCAGCGGTAACGCCAGATGCGTGGCAATCTTATTGTATTTCGAGCTGTCGCTCAGCAGCACGCGTTTACTGCTGACATCGCTGGCCGCTAGTTTCACCGGCACCTTATCTTCATCCGGCGTAAACAAGCCGCGTGGCCCCCAGCAGGATGCGGAAATAAAGGCGATATCGATCGCCAGCATGCGCAGACTTCTGGCCGCTGATTCGCCGACGCTGGAACGATTCTCGCGACACACGGTACCGCCAGTGTGGATTAGCTTGCAGCCACTGCTTTCCATCAGTAAACGGGCGATCACGAAATCGTTCGTCACCACCAATAAATCTTCACGCTCGACCAGCTCTCGGGCCAGCGCCAGCGTGGTGGTGCCTGCATCGAGATAAATGCAGCTGTTGCGCGGAATATGGCGCGCGGCAAACTGACCGATCGCCATCTTTTCACTGCTGTACATGCTGGTCTTCGCCAGATGCGATGGCTCAGCGGCCAGACGATCTGCTGAGCGTACGCCGCCCGATACCGACAGTACGGCACCTTGCTCCTCCAGCTTTTGCACATCACGACGTATCGTCATATGTGATACGCCCAAACGCTCGGTAAGCTCGGCAATGCTCACCACGCCGCGTTCAGCAACCAGCGCTAAAATTTGTTGATGACGTTCTACCGGAATCACATCGCTCTCCCTGAATTACCAATTTTTCACATTGTAAGGCATCGATTCACAGCCTGCAGCACAATTTATCCTGAGCGATTGTGAGCGTATATCCCTTTGGAATGGGCATTCCAGCAGAGATACAGGCGTGTGAATCGATGTTATACGCTGTGCAGGTAAGTTGATTTTTGTGATTTACCGCACGTTTCTCCGCCAGTAACTGCGGCAGAATTAACACCATTGAACAAAATATCACTTAAATTAACAACGGAGGTGTGCTGTGTCAGCAACCGTGAATAACATTGGCGTCATTGGTTTGGGTTCCATGGGCATGGGCGCAGCGCAGTCCTGTATTCGCGCTGGATTGAACACCTGGGGCGTTGATTTAAATCCGCAGGCGCTGGAAACCCTGCGTCAGGCTGGCGCGCGTGATGCACAGTCTTCAGCTGCGAGCTTTGCCTCAGAATTAGATGCCGTACTGCTTCTGGTGGTTAACGCCGCGCAGGTCAAAGCGATTCTGTTTGGCGAAACCGGTCTGGCTGCGCAGCTGAAACCTGGCACCGTGGTGATGGTTTCTTCCACCATTTCTTCTCAGGACGCGCAGGCGATTGAACAGCAACTGGCACAACATCAACTGCTGATGCTGGATGCGCCGGTATCAGGCGGCGCAGCTAAAGCGGCCGTCGGCGAGATGACGGTGATGGCATCTGGTAGCGACGAAGCCTTTGCGCTGCTCAAGCCGGTGCTGGATGCGGTGGCCGCTAAAGTGTATCGCGTGGGCAGTGAAATTGGCCTCGGTTCAACCGTTAAAATCATCCACCAGCTACTGGCGGGCGTACATATTGCGGTGGGTGCAGAAGCGATGGCGCTGGCCGCGCGTGCAGGCATTCCACTCGATACCATGTATGACGTGGTGACCAACGCCGCCGGTAACTCGTGGATGTTTGAGAACCGCATGCGTCATGTGGTGGACGGTGATTACTCACCGAAATCCGCCGTCGATATCTTCGTGAAAGATCTCAACCTGGTCGCCGACACCGCCAAATCGCTGCATTTCCCACTGCCGCTGGCCTCCACCGCACTCAACATGTTCACCGAAGCGAGTAATGCCGGCCACGGTCGTGAAGATGACAGCGCAGTCATCAAGATTTTCAGCGGCATCACGCTGCCAGAGTCAAAGGAGAAGTAACCATGCGTTTAGGCGTGATTGCAGACGACTTTACTGGTGCAACGGACATTGCCAGCTTCCTGGTGCAAAACGGTCTGCCCACTATCCAGTTCAACGGCGTGCCGGAAAGTCATGACGATGTGAGCGCGCAGGCGATTGTTATCAGCCTGAAGTCACGCTCTTGCCCGGCGCAACAGGCAATTGATCAGTCACTGGCAGCACTGACCTGGCTGCAACAGCAGGGCTGTGACCGCTTCTACTTTAAGTATTGCTCGACGTTCGACAGCACCGAACACGGCAACATCGGTCCCGTCACCGACGCGTTGCTGGCTGCGCTGGGCGAATCGCAAACGGTGATCTCTCCGTCGCTGCCGGTGAACGGTCGTACCGTGTATCAGGGCTATCTGTTTGTTGCCGATCAGCTGCTGTCTGAATCGGGCATGCGCCATCATCCGGTGACACCAATGACCGACAGCAATCTGGTGCGCCTGATGACGCGCCAGGCAAAAGGGCAGGCGGCGGTGATCAATGCTGCTCAGCTGGATAAAGGCGTGGCAGCGGTGCGTGAGCAGCTAGCCGTGTTGAAAACGCAGGGCATCAACTATGTGGTGCTGGATGCGCTCAACGAACAGCATCTGCTGACCCAGGGCGAAGCGCTTAAAGAGACGGTGCTGGTGACCGGCGGTTCCGGCCTGGCAATTGGTATTGCGCGCGCCTGGGCTACCCAGCAACAGAACAGTGATGCCGAGCAAGCCGGACGTCCTCAGGGCGAACGTGCAGTGGTGATTTCTGGCTCTTGCTCGCAGATGACCAACCGTCAGGTACAAGCTTATCGCCAGCAAGCGCCTTCGCACGAAGTGTTGGTGGAGCGCTGCCTGGAAGATGTGGAGGGTTACGCGCAGGAACTGTGCGATTGGATTGTCGCGAATAACCAGCAACCGCTGGCACCGCTGCTTTTTGCCACTGCGGATGCCCAGCAACTTCAGGCGATTCAGCAGCAGTATGGCGCGGCACGCAGCAGCGAAGCGGTTGAACACTTGTTTGCCGCCGTTACCCGTGAGCTGAAATCACGCGGCTGGCAGCGCTTTATCGTCGCCGGCGGTGAGACTTCTGGCGTGGTCGCACAAAGCCTGGGTGTCACGGCGTTCCACATCGGCCCGATGATTTCTCCTGGCGTGCCGTGGGTGCGCGACATCCATCAGCCACTGTCGCTGGCCCTGAAGTCGGGCAACTTTGGCGACGAACAATTCTTTGCCCGCGCACAAACGGAGTTTTCAGCATGACCGAACAACAAGCACGCGAGGAGATGGTGCAACTTGGCGCCTCCTTTTTCCAGCGCGGTTACGCCACCGGTTCAGCAGGCAATCTTTCTCTGTTACTGGAAGATGGCAACCTGCTGGCGACACCCACCGGTTCTTGCCTGGGTGAATTGCAGGCCGATCGCCTGTCAAAAGTCACGATGCAGGGCGAGTGGATTTCAGGTGACAAGCCCTCGAAAGAAGTCGCTTTTCACCGCGCGCTTTATCTGAATAATCCCGCCTGCAAAGCGGTGGTTCACCTGCACAGCCACTATCTGACGGCGCTCTCGTGTCTCAACGACCTCGACAGCGAAAACTGCATCCGCCCGTTCACGCCCTATGTGGTGATGCGCGTGGGCGATGTGCCGGTGGTGCCGTATTACAAACCGGGTGACGATCGTCTGGCCGAAGATCTTGCGCAGCTCGCGCCACGTTATAACGCGTTCCTGCTGGCCAATCACGGCCCGGTGGTGGTGGGTAAATCGCTGCGTGAAGCAGCTAATAACACTGAAGAACTGGAAGAGACCGCGCGTCTGATGTTTACGCTCGGCGACCGCTCGATTCGTTATCTGACCGATGATGAAGTCGCGGAATTGAGGAATTACTGATGCCTAAGTTTGCAGCCAATTTATCCACGCAGTTCGGCGAAGTGCCGTTTATTGAACGCTTTGCCGCAGCCGCCAACGCCGGTTTCCGCGCCGTTGAGTTCCTGTTCCCGTATGACTATCCAGCTGAAGTGATCAAAGCCGAGCTGGAGAAACATCAGCTGGAGCTGGTGCTGTTCAATACCGCGGCCGGAAACGTGCAGGCCGGGGAGTGGGGCGTTTCCGCCATTCCTGGCCGTGAAGAAGAAGCGCGTGCCGATATCGATCGTGCGCTGGAATATGCGCTGGCGCTCAACTGCCCGCAGGTGCATGTGATGGCGGCGACAGTGCCGAACGGTGCCGATCGTGCCGCTTACGAAGAGACCTTCGTGCGTAATATGCATTATGCCGCTGAGCGTTTTGCCCCGCACGGTATTCGCCTGCTGCTGGAAGCGCTGAACCCGGTGACGAAGCCGAACTATCTCTACTCCAGCCAGTATCAGACGCTGGCGATGATGGAGCGTATCGACCGTTCGAACGTGTTCACACAGTTGGATCTGTTCCATGCGCAGTTGGTAGACGGCAACCTCAGCCATCTGATTCGCGAATACGCCGGACGTTATCGCCATATCCAGATCGCCTCTGCGCCGCATCGTCATGAACCTGATGAAGGCGAGATCAACTATCCGTACCTGTTCAGCCTGCTGGATGAGGTCGGCTATGACGGTTGGGTTGGCTGCGAGTACTTCCCACGCGGTCGTACCGAAGCGGGCCTCGGCTGGTTCGCGCCTTACGCGAAATAACCTTTGTTGTACCGCCCAGCACAGTGCGTTGCGCCCTGTGCGGGTGAAGTCTTACCTGAATTCATAAAACATTAAAAATATACCCAAGTACCCCCTAAATAATTCGAGCTGCATGCACCCACCGCACCTGCAGCTTGAAGTATGACGGGGGGAATAGAATTAGAGGTTTATCATGTCAACCGCGTTGCTGTTAGCTATCGCTACTGCCAGCATTGTCATACTGCTGCTGCTGGTGATAAAAGCCAAAGTTCATCCGTTTGTTGCTCTGGTGATTGTCAGTTTGATCGTCGCCATCAGTACCGGTATCCCGGCTGATAAGATCATGGAAACCATCTTTAGCGGCATGGGCAACCTGCTGGGTCATATCACCATTATCATCGTGCTGGGGGCGATGCTCGGCGCAGTGATTGAAGCCTCGGGCGGTGCCGAATCGCTGGCGCAGCGCTTCAGTAAGTCGCTCGGTATCAAACGTACCGTCGCAGCCCTGACCATGGCAGCGTTTATCCTCGGTATTCCGGTGTTCTTTGAAGTCGGTTTTATCATTGTGATTCCGCTGATCTACGGTTTTACCAAAGTCGCGCGCGTCTCACCGTTGAAGTTTGGTTTGCCGATGGCAGGCGTGATGTTGACCGTGCACGTAGCATTGCCGACGCACCCAGGCGCGGCAGCCGCAGCCGGTATTCTGCATACCGATATGGGCTGGTTAATGATGCTCGGCATCCTGATCTCCATTCCGGTTGGCATTGTCGGTTACTACGTGGCAAAAGCGATGAACCTGCGTCAATACCATCTTTCCGTGGATGTGCTGGAGCAGTTGCAGCTGGCAAAACCGGAAGGCACGCCAAAAAGCGAAGTGCCACCACCGGGTGCGATGACCATCGCCGGTCTGATTGTGGTGCCGATTGTCCTGATCGTGCTGGGTACGCTGGCGCACACCATGCTGGCGGAAGGCAGTGTTCTGCGTGATGTGATGACGGTGATTGGTAACCCGCCGATTGCGCTATTAATCGCGCTGGCGCTGGCGGCGTGGTTCCTCGGCGTACGTCGCGGCTGGAGCAAAGAGAAGCTGGAAGATCTGACCGGTCGCGCGATTCCAAGCTCTGCCAGCGTGATTCTGGTGGCGGGTGCTGGCGGCGCGTTCGGTAAAGTGCTGGTGGAATCGGGCGTGGGTAAAGCGCTGGCGGTGACGCTGGAAACTCTGCATCTGCCACTGGTGCCAGCCGCCTTTATTCTGTCACTGGCGCTGCGTGCATCCCAGGGTTCGGCCACGGTGGCGATTCTGACCACCAGCGGCTTGTTGAGCCAGGCGGTAGGCGATGTGACCGATATGCAGCGTGTGCTGGTAACTTTGGCAGCGTGCTTCGGTGGATTGGGCTTGTCACACGTTAACGATGCCGGTTTCTGGGTGGTGACGCGCTACCTGGGGCTATCGGTTGCGGATGGCCTGAAAACCTGGACCGTGCTGACTACGCTGATGGGCTTGAGCGGCTTTGCGCTCACCTGGATGGTATGGGGATTGATTTAAAGTTAAACCGGTCGCCATAAATGGCGACACTACGAAATCCACTCGTATGGCGCACATTTATGTGCGCCTTCACCCCAAATACCTATCAAACGACCAGGTATCTTAGAGTACACATTAAGGTACAAACCGGGCACATGGGTAACACGTCACAGCGGGCATCGTAGGGTGCGCATTTATGCGCACTGGGTCGCAACATACCGCGATTCATATGGCAGAGTTAACGCATGTGGACTGACTAAGACACCAACTCCTGCGCATACAAATACAGCGCTTTCAGCTGTGCCATCTTCTCCGCGTTATCCTCATGCAAACTCGCTAACGACTCCAGCTCTAACAGAAACGCCTGAACGCGATCGGCATTCAGCACTTCGCGGCGATGCTGCAACCAGCGTTGCTGCTCTTGATCATCCAGCGTGCCGGGGAAGTTACGCGCACGATAGCGGAACAGCAGCTTCGCAATACGCTTATCGTCGAAGGTCAAATCCAGTGCCGGTAAATTCTGCGGCGGCGTCTGACGCACAATGTTCATCGCCGCGCGATCGGCATCGCTGAAGAAACCATCATACAGCTGTGCATCCACATCTTCCGAAGGCTTAAACGGCTCGGCCTCAGCAAACAGCGTCACCGCTTTTTCGCGCACTTCAGCGTGCTGACGCAGCAGTGCCAGGTTTGCCAGACAGCGCTGACGATCAATATTCAGACGCTCAGCATCTTCCGGACGCAAAGTATTCGCCGGCGCCAGCACCGGGCACTTATTAATGTGCACCAGCTTGATCGGCACTGCCGCGCGATCGCCCAGCTCACTCTGTTTGGTGTACAACCGCTCGCGCAGTTCATCCGCATCCAGATCCAGCAGGGGCTGCATATCGCCCGCCAGATCCACCACAATCAGCGCATTGCGATTATCCGGATGCCACGCCACTGGCACTACCCAGCTGGTGTTGCCGCGCGCCGCACCGAACATACCGGAGACGTGCACCAGCGGCTTCATCTGCGGGATATCAATCAGGTGCATCAGCTTCTGCTTATTGCGATGGGTGAACAGAAACTCGAACAGCTTCGGCTGCTTCTCTTTCACCAGTTTCGCCATCGCCAGCGTCGCATACACATCGGACATCGCATCGTGCGCCTGTTCGTGCTCCACGCCGTTGGCTTTGGTGAGATGCTCCAGCTTGAAGCTCGGGAAGCCATCATCGTTTTCCGGCCAGACAATGCCTTCCGGGCGCAGGGCGTAGCAGGCGCGCATCACATCCAACAGATCCCAGCGCGAATTGCCGTTCTGCCAGCTCCAGCCGTAAGGATCGAAGAAGTTGCGATAGAAGATATTGCGCGTCACTTCATCGTCGAAGCGCACATTGTTGTAACCGATGACACAGGTTTGCGGCTCGGTAAACAGGCCATGAATACGTTCAGCAAACGCTGTTTCCGTCACGCCGCGCGCTTTAGCCACCTGAGGCGTGATGCCGGTGATCATCACTGCTTCCGGCTGCGGTAAATAGTCATCAGCGGGCTGGCAGTAAAACACCTGCGGTTCACCTACGGCGTTGAAATCTTTATCGGTGCGCAGCCCGGCAAACTGCGCCGGACGGTCCAGCGAAGGACTTTTACCGAAGGTTTCGTAATCGTGAAAGAGGAAGGTAGGTTGTTCGGGATCGTTCTTCAAAGTTTATTTCCGTTCATTACTGTTCATTAACCCACTGAAACAGAAGCATTAACCTCTAATCTCCCGCCTTAAAACTACTGTATATGTTCACAGTTGTCCATTGATGTTCACTTTTGTCCATGTAATATTGCGTACACAGTTGGTACCAAACTCACTTTTTGCTGCGTACAGAAAATTATTATGGCCTTGAGCGACACTAAACTCCGTTCCATACATGGTAAACCATATTCTGTAGTGGTTTACTGAATTTGGCCACCTGAACAGAGGTGATATGCTCACCTCAGAACAACACAGGTGTCCGAATGAAAAGAAGAAATTTTAGTGCAGAGTTCAAACGTGAATCCGCTCAGCTTGTTCTCGACCAGAACTACACCGTTGCTGAAGCCGCTAAAGCAATGGATGTTGGCTTTTCCACTATGACGCGCTGGATAAAGCAGCTTCGTGATGAACGCCAGGGTAAAACATCTAAAGCCTCCCCTATCACACCTGAACAAATTGAAATACGTGAATTAAAGAAAAAGCTTCAACGCATTGAAATGGAGAACGATATTTTAAAAAAGGCTACCGCGCTGTTGATGTCAGACTCCCTGAACAGTTCTAGCTAATCAGCGAACTCAGGGCGCGTTAACCTTTGGCGCTGCTATGCCATGTGTTTGGAGTCCACCGCAGCAGTTTTAAATACTGGCGATGCCGTCCTGCTGAACCTGATGCTGAGCGTGTACAACTGCGCAGTCTGGTTCGGGAGCTACACAGTGCCAGCCACGGCTCGGCGGGTACCAGAAGCATTGCGGTAATGGCAACGCTCCGCGGTCGCAGGATGGGACGCTGGCTTGTCCGGCGGCTGATGAAGTAAGCAGGCTTAGTCAGTTGTCAGCAACCAAAGCTCAGATATAAGCGAGGAGGCCAGGAACATGTTGCTATCCCAAACGCTCTTGATCGCCAGTTTGCTGGAGCGGAACCCAACAAAATCTGGTGTGGCGATGTCAATTATATCTGGTGAGGCAAACGCTGGGCTTATCTTGCTGTTGTCCTCGACTTGTTTTCCCAAAAATTTTTATTTTAGCGATGATAAAATTTTACATTCATTTTATTTCAGCGGAGATAATTCATACCCCCCTCTACTGCTAATTCAGGTCAGTACATATTTTCGCCATTATCTCAAGCGCCTTATGGCTAATAGTAGACGTTAAGTCCGCATTTCGGACTACGCTTTATAAGTTCAGCGATGACTATTTAATCTAACGTTGTTTATTTCAGCAAGGGTTAAATCCTAAGAACACCCATAACTGTACATAGTATAATATCTCCTTTTTGCACTCACAGGTTAGGTTATTAGAGTAATAGTAAAATCAAAACTTGAATTAAAGTCCTGACTTGATTTTTTCGCGGATGTTGTTTATTTTTTTATCTGCAATCCTTATTGCAAAGCAGCATGATAAAGTTATAATAACACTAACGGCAAAAATAGGGAGTTTGCGAGGCTCTAAACTAGTTGTCTTGAATATTAGGTATCCAATAGGTAGGTGCATCAAATAGAAAGAATATGAAAAATCCCCAAAAAGATTACTAATCTTACTCTGTTTTATCTCAAATAGATTAATTATTAATATAGCACTTGCAAAAATATTGCTATAGAAAAATGCAGTCGACATAATGTCTAATTGCCATTTTGATGGGCCAATATAAAACCAGTAAGATGTAATTCCATAACATGCAAAAATGACGAGTATTGAAGAAATGAAAACCAATCTCTTATTCATCCACTCCATAGAGTAGTATTGCAAGAAGCATCCAATGGAAAAGCCTAGTGAGCCGGCCATCACCGTGCCATATCTTGAATTCCATCCATACATATCGCCATGGGGAATAATAATTAGATATAAATGGTAAAATAGGGATGCAACGACCCAGGTAATGACAAATTTACCTCCAGCCCTAACGGCTATTGGTATCATTGCATAATAAAATATTTCTACGAAAAGAGTCCAACTAGGCGGAATTGTTCTTTCTAATACATTGAAATCCAAACCTATTAAAGTAACATTCATAAACCAATTGAGAGGGCCATTAGGAATGGACAGGTTTTTATCAACCATAGTTATTTCCGTACTGCCTAATATTAAGATGATTGATAGTGAAATTAGAAGTGCCATTAAATATACCGGGTAAATTCTCAGTAATCTGTTTGCTGCATATTTTTTTAATCCAGAAATATTTGTACCGTATCTGTTTTTGATAATTGTTGTCATAAGAAATCCACTAAGGATATAAAATGAAAATACTGCATACCTGCCAATTCCACCAATCATCCAAAGGTGATTGGCACTTACAGCAAGGGCAAGAATAAATCTGAAGTACCCCATAATTTTTCAATGCCTTCAAAAGTAGTTAATAACAATATTATAAATGCAGCAAGTACATCTCATATGAATCAGTATGACACTTATGATTATATCAGAAAAAACTTACGGCTGAATAGTATCTGATTCAACTAAATTCAATCTTTAGTTTATCTTAACATAAAACCCCCTTCGCATTCCTGGGGCTAATTAAAAATAACCACTGTGTGGATATTGGCTATCAAATGAATCTTGATTTTCTGGAGGTGTGAATTAGATATTATATTGAGGTTGGTGCTGAGTATTTTATTAGTGGTTGTTTTTTAAGGGGTAATTTCATAATTGTGAAGTTTTAGAGTGTAATAGATATTTTTAATGCAAAGTGTGTTATTTGTTGATTTTATTTCAAGTGATAATCACGCTTGAAGGGGCTTTGTTATTTAATGGTGGTTGAAATGTGGCTGAATGAAGTAGGATTAATAATTAATATCACGCATCTCAATAATTAGCTAATGGAATTGAAAATAACTAAGAAATAAATCTTTTTTTTCATTGGATTGGGGGCGGGCTATGATGGGTTTGGCCAAATATCCTTCAAAAGGAAGCCCGTTCTCGAGCATGTTTATTTAGTGGGGGGAAGGTTCTGAATTGATAAGAAATATCTGGAAATATTTGTAGGTTTCATTTTATAAAAAATATTTTTAGAAGGCCAATAAATTAAGGCTCGATGTGTCTAAAACCAATTGAGGTACCAACTAAGTCCATACACTAGCGTCAGAATCACGATGATATTAAGCACAATTACAAATCTAGGTGAAACATTCATAACAAATTCCTTTCGGTTCATTCAAGGTTATCGTACATAATTTATGTGACACCTGTCATCACTAACTGCTTATTAGGAAGTTGTCAGGCAATCCTCAGGCTAACGATTAAAGTTATTAATAATTGCTATGCGAAAGACTATACACACTTCTCATAGCTTAGCATAGCTCATATGCGAGAAAACCAAAGAGCCGAAATACAAATCGATTCATACTTTTTTTCAATTTATTCAACTATCCAGACGCTAATTGCCGTAAAACGTGCGGCGGTAAATTCATTTTTTTGATTTCGAGGAAGAAGTGTTGAAAAGGCGTCTGCTGGTAACTGTATCTGGAATGATTGTTTGGGCATCGCTGGCACAGGCTGACGACAGCATGCCATTCCCAATGACGCCTCCGCCGATTGATGCGGCCTCATGGGTGCTGATGGACGCCACCACTGGCCAGATCCTCACCGCAGGTAATCCTGATGAAGAGCGTAACCCAGCGAGTCTTACCAAGCTGATGACCGGCTATGTGGTCGATCGCGCGGTCGATCAGAAAAAAATCACCCGCGATGACTACGTTACCGTAGGCAAAGATGCCTGGGCAGCGGGGAATCCGGTGTTCAAAGGCTCCTCGCTGATGTTCCTTAAACCGGGTGATAAAGTCACGGTGCGCGATCTGATGCGCGGTGTGATCATCGATTCCGGCAACGACGCCTGCGTGGCGTTAGCGGACTACGTGGCAGGCAGCCAGGACAGCTTCGTCAATATGATGAACAACTACGTACAGAAGCTTGGCCTGACGCACACCCACTTTGAAACCGTGCACGGCCTGGATGCGCCGGGTCAGCACACCACTGCGCGCGATTTGGCGGTGCTGTCGCGCGCCATCATAAGCGGTGAGCAGGACTTTTACGCCATGTACGCCGAGAAAACCCTGAGCTGGAACGGCATCACCCAAAATAACCGTAACGGTTTGTTATGGGATCAAAACCTTCACGTTGATGGCATGAAAACAGGCCATACTGAATCAGCAGGCTTCAATATCATCGCGTCGAATGTGGTGGGTCGCCATCGCCTGATTGCGGTGATCATGGGCGGCAAGAGTTCGAAAGGGCGTGAAGAGCAGGCGCGTAAACTGCTGGTGTGGGGTCAGAACAACTTCGATACCGTGCAGCTGTTCCATGCGGGTAAGAAAATCGGCACCGAGAACGTCTGGTACGGCAATCCGCATAAAGTGGATGTCGGCACCACCCAGGATATTTATCTGTCGCTGCCGCGTACCGAAGTGTCAAACGTGATGGCGAAGTATGTGATTGAGCGTAAAGACCTGGAAGCGCCGTTGAAAGCGGGTGAGCAGGTGGGTGAAATCCAGGTAATGGACAAAGACAAGCAGCTGGCGAGCTATCCGCTGTATGCCCTACAAGGCGTGGATAAAGCCGGCATCATCACGCGTATCAGTGACTACGTAAAACTGAAACTGTAATCCGCAGCGGATGGCATGGCCGCTCTTGCCGATATCAAGGGAGCGGCCAGAATGGGCTTTCTGCTGCTGAACGGAGGCAAAGGTATGAAAGCATCAATCGTTGAGCGTAATCCTCAAAGCTGGCTGGGCTATCATCTGCAGGGACCCTGGCAAGAGACGGTGCCGCGCGGATTCAACCAGCTGAAAAGCTGGGTCGAACAGCATGGCGTCGAAGGCGAATGGCTCGCAATCTATTACGGCAATCCAGAAGTTATACCGCCGGAAGAGCTGCGCGTTGAAACGGTGATCACTGCCCCAACTGATGCTGTGCCCTCATATGGCGACGACATCGAACAAGGATTGCTACCCGGTGGGCAATATTTTCATGCACGCATGGAAGTGATGAACAACGATTTCTTCACTGCCTGGCATAGCCTGTTTGACCATCTCAAGACGAAACCCGACTGGCAGGTGGATAACCGTCCCTGCTTTGAACACTACCTTTCCGACGGCTCTGACAGCGGTGACTGGCTGGTGGATATGTACATTCCGGTACGTGCAGCCGACTAATATCATCAGTGCGTTACTTCGATGTTTCATAAGCGAAAATAAGTTGTAACGCACTTGTTGAATCTTAAAAAAAGAGCGGAAATAGTGCTGTGCAGCACTCAATGTTCGTGTCGCGCCAGGGTAACATAGCGCGCAAATTTTTATCGTTTCCGGACCACCATGTTACGCGCCGACAAACCCATCTCTGCCATTGAGTTCTGGTTCTACCGCCATTATCGCGCTGTGCACGGCGTGCGCATCGCTATCGCCTTTGTGCTCTGTTTTTTGTTTGTGCGTTTGACGGATATTCCGGAAGGCACCTGGCCGCTGATCACGCTGGTGGTGGTGATGGGGCCGATCTCGACCTGGGGCAATGTATTTCCTCGCGTAATCCAGCGCATCAGCGGCACCTTTGCCGGGCTGGCATCGGGATTGATCGCCCTGAAGCTGGAGCTGATTTCGCTGCCAATGATGCTGTCGTGGTGCTTCGTGGTGATGATCATCTGCGGCTACCTGACGCTGGGCAAACATCCTTACATGGCGCTGCTGATTGGTATTACCCTCGGCGTGGTGGTGGGTGCTCCGGCTGGTGATTTCACCGTGGCGCTGTGGCGCGGCGGTGATGTGATCCTTGGGTCGATCATGGCGCTGCTGTTCAGTGCGATTCTGGCGCAGCGAGCCTTCACGCACTGGCGAATTCAGCTGTCAGATTCGTTTCTGGCGATGGCGAAACTGCATCACACTGGATTCTCCGCTAACCTGCTGGAAAAACCGCGACTCAATAAAACTTTCCAGAAACAGCTCTCCAGCGTGATCAAAATGCGCGCGCTGCTGGAACCAGCCAGCAAAGAGACGCGCATTCCGAAATCGGTGTTTGAAGCGATTCAGACCATCAACCGTAATATGGTTAACACCATGCAGATGCAAATTGATGCATGGTGGTCATCACGTGAGAGCCACCTGCTGCTGTTGAACGCGCCGACGCTGCGTCGCAGTCAGAAGATGACGGAAGATACCCTGAATGCGCTGGCCACGTTGATGGTGAAAGGGGAGACGGAGCAAGTGATCGCCAACAGTCATGAACTGGAAGAGATCACGCAGGAACTGGAGCAGTTGATGGCCAATCGCAGCGGGCGCTTAGAGACCACGGCGATCTACGGCTACGTATGGCTGAGTCTGGAACAGGCGCGACAACTGGAGCGTATAACGGACCTGGTACGACTGGCATTGCGCAAATAGTTTTCTCCGGCAATGACTTAATGTGAATCACCCTTTCTTTGCGCTAAGATAAGTGCCAGTCCGAATTTAGCTGTGAAAATTGCTTTCACATTAAGTCAGCCGCTAAGCTGTAGCTCATGACTATTCCGCCTGCCGCGGCAGGCTCAAAGAAAGGTGCCAACATGGAAAATGCCAAGCAATCGTTTCAGGACGTTCTGGAGTTTGTGCGTATGTTTCGTCGTAAAAACAAACTGCAGCGCGAAATCGTGGATAACGAGAAGAAAGTCCGTGATAACCAGAAACGTGTGTTGCTGCTGGACAACCTGAGTGAATACATCAAACCAGGCATGAGCGTTGAAGCGATCCAGGAAATTATTGCGTCAATGCGTGTGGACTATGAAGATCGCGTTGATGAGTACATCATCAAAAACGCTGATCTCTCTAAAGAGCGTCGCGAGCTGTCGAAGAAGTTGAAAGCGATGGGCGAGCCAAAGCCACAGTGATTTTCCAGGTGCGCATCAAAGCGCACCTCACGCTTTCTGCCTGTAGAGTCGCCATTTATGGCGACTTTTTTAATGCCCGCGCTAATGCCTGCAACTGCCCGGCAATTTCCGCCATATCTACACCCTCCTGCATCGGCTTGGCGGTGGTCTCGCGCAATACCAATTCAGTTTTCAGCGGCATGGGCTGCACCGCTTCCCCTGCTAACTCTGCCAGCAAGCGATCCACGCTTACCGCACCCAACTGTTGCAAATCCTGACGCACAGTGGTCAGCGGCGGCTGATACCACGCGCTTTCGGCGGTGTCGTCGTAGCCGATAATCGACATCTCGCCGGGGATCTTCACGCCATGTTGATGCAGTGCCCGCATTGCACCGAGCGCCATCTGATCGTTCGCCACCAACAGTGCCTGCGGTAAGCGATCGGGCAACAGCTGCAATAATGCCTGATAGCCGGATGCCGCACTCCAGTCGCCGTGCAGTACGCATATTGGCTGCAGCTGATGCGATGCCAATGCCTGCTGCCATGCGGTAAAGCGTGCCCGCGCCGACGCCGAACTTTCAGGCCCATTCAGCACGCCAATCTGCTGGTGGCCCAGCGCGACAAGATGCTCCACCGCCTGCTGCGCCCCCGATTCACTCTGATACTGGCATTGGGCGACAGCGGCATGCTGTTCAACATCCAGAAACAGCACTGGCTTGGTGCCGCATTGCTGCTGTACCTGCGCCGCCTGTTCGGCATCGAGCGGCAGGTTGATCAGCAGCGCATCCACGCGCTGCGCCAGCAATTCATTCACCGTATCCTGGGCGTTTTCGGTCGCGTTCGCCATGGCGATCACCAGATGATAACCCTGTGCAGCGGCACGTTCATGAATCGCCGAAGCGATCTGTGCGGGCGCCATCAGTGCCAGATCGCTGGTGGCCAGCCCGAGCGTGCGCGTGGCTTTACCGGCCAGCTGTTGTGCCACGCGGTTAGGCACATAGTTAAGCTGCTGCATCGCGGCTTCGACTTTGGCGCGCGTGCGCGGCGAGACCTGCACGGAATGGTTGAGCACACGGGAAACGGTCTGATAGGAAACCCCCGCCAGTTCGGCGACATCATCGAGGGTAACGGAACGCGCTGTCATAAACTCTCCTGAATCTGATAGCGGCGAGTGTAGCAAATTTTTCTCTACTGTCGCGGAGTTAAGCCGCTACACTGCCAGTGTTAATGCGAGGAGAACGCGATGCAGCTCAATAGCCAACAGATTCAGGATATCAATACGCTTGCGGCCTGGCTGGCGCTTGACCATATGCCGGCGGACGGCACGCTGGAGGTTGATTTGGCGATTCTTGCCGGTCACGCGGTACTGCCTAATGTTGAAGGCGTGATTGCGCTGGCGAAGAAGTATCAACTGCCACTGTTGATCAGCGGCGGTATCGGCCATTCCACAGTGCTACTGGCGGAGATGATCGCTAATCATCCGCTCTATCGTCAGATTCCTACTCAAGGCAAAAGCGAAGCAGAGTTGCTGGGCGACATGGCGAAGGTGTTTGCTGCACTGCCAGACGATCAGCTGCTGCTGGAAACCGCCTCACGCAACTGTGGTGAAAATGCCGCCTTCAGTCAAAAACTGCTGGATGAGCAGAAGTGGCAGCCGCAGCATGTGCTGCTGGTGCAGGACCCACTGATGCAGCGCCGCACCTGGGAAACGTTCCGCCACCAGTGGCGCGACCGTGCCGACGCCCCCGAATTTATCAGCTGGCCGGTGTTCGTCCCGCAGGTGATGATGGATGCCGGCATGCTGCGCATTATCGGCGCGCCGCCGCAGGGATTATGGTCGATGGAGCGTTTTCTGTCGCTGCTAATGGGCGAGATCCAGCGCCTGCGCGATGATGAAAACGGCTATGGCCCGCGAGGTAAAGGCTTCCTTGGGCATGTTGATATCCCGGATGAGGTGGAAACCGGCTGGCAGCGATTGATGCAGCTGCCAGGTGTGCAGTCGCGTCTTTGAACCCAGGTCACCATAAAGGGTGACCCTACGGGGATTGTACCTCTGGCTTAGAGCACCAGGTCACCATAAATGGTGACCCTACAATTCCCGTAGGGTGCGCATTTATGCGCACCTGGCAAAAATCCGCAGAGGTTCAAATGACGCTATTGTGCGCTGCGATTCTGCAAATACACTTGCAGATTCACATACACCGCATTCAGCAATGGGGTGTTCACTCCATTGCGCGCGCCGCGCACCAGTAAATCACCGATGACCTGGTCCGCTTCAATCTCATAACCCTGGGTTAAATCGCGATACATTGACGACGTCATCGCTACCTGCGGATTATTCAGCGTCTCATAAATCTTGGCGGTCACCGCTGGACGTTCTTTATAACCATCGGCACCGATCACTGACAGCACTTCAGCAAAAATCCCCTGCAACAACGCTTCACCGCCCTGAGATCGCAACACCTGCTGGGTATTACCCCGCGCGATGCAGCACACCGCACCCAACGTGCTCAGCAGCAGCCATTTTTCCCACAGCTCGCTGATGATGTTGTCAGCAAAAACGCTGTCGAACTGTGCCACGTTCAGCGTCTCATCGACACGTTGCAGACGTGCATCATTATGCCCATCCAGCGCACCGTAGTAGAGAATATGCAGCGGCGTCATCTGCACTACTTCACCTTGCTCACCCAGCGTGGCGTTGATTTTGCACAGGCCGCCAATCACCTTGTCGCCAAAGTGTGCGCGCAGCGTATCGATATGGCGCATGCCGTTAAGGATCGGCATGATCAGCGTTTCTGGCCCGACGGCGGGTGCAATATCCTCTATCGCCTGATCCAGACCGAAGCTTTTCACCGTCAGGATAATCAGATCAAACTGGCCGGTAAGCTTGCCGGTTTGCGCCAGCTGCGGCTGAATCACTTCCGTGCCGCCCGGCGTCTTCAGCACTAAGCCGTTTTGTTGCAGCTGTTGAAAACGGCGCTCGCGCACCAGAAATGTCACATCACGTCCTGCTTGCGCCAGACGTGCACCGAAATACCCGCCGGTGGCACCGGCGCCGACAACCAGAATGCGCATGGTTAGATTTCCCTTTGAGAGTGAAGCCTTACCATAAATCGGGAAGGGCTGAGCTTGCCAGCCCGTAAATGCTGAAACCGTCACAAGATTTTTCCGATGGCTAAAAAAGGCTCAAACTGTTCGTGTTTATTCGTACAATAGGTCTATGCTGTTGCGCAGCGGCGGGCAATGGTGCTCGCCCATTTATCCAGTCGAACAGACTAAGGACGCATCATGCCCCGACCCCTACCTATCGAACGTTATCGCAATATCGGCATCTCCGCGCACATCGATGCCGGCAAAACCACCACGACCGAGCGCATCCTGTTTTACACCGGGATGAGCCACAAGTTGGGTGAAGTGCACGATGGCGCGGCAACCACAGACTGGATGGCGCAGGAGCAGGAGCGCGGCATTACCATTACCTCGGCGGCAGTGAGCTGCTTCTGGCCAGGCATGGATGGCAGCTTCACGCCACACCGCATCAATATCATTGATACCCCCGGACACGTCGATTTCACCATCGAAGTGGAGCGATCCATGCGTGTGCTGGATGGCGCAGTGATGGTGTATGACGCGGTCGGTGGCGTTCAGCCACAGTCGGAAACCGTGTGGCGTCAGGCCAACAAGTATCACGTACCACGCATTGCCTTCGTTAACAAGATGGACCGCCAGGGTGCGGACTTCTTCCGCGTGGTGCAGATGATGAAAGATCGTCTGCATGCCAATCCGGTCCCGATCGTGATTCCGATTGGTGCGGAAGAGCATTTCGCAGGCGTAGTGGATCTCAACAAGATGCGCGCCATCTACTGGGATGAGGCCAGCCAGGGCATGACGTTCAGCTATGCACCAATCCCCGAGGAGCTGCAGGCGCTGGCCGCTGAGTGGCGTGAAAACATGGTGGCCGCTGCGGCCGAAGCCAGTGAAGCGCTGATGGATCGCTATCTGGAGCAGGGCGACCTGAGCGAAGAAGAGGTGATCGCCGGATTGCGTCAACGCACTTTGAGTGGCGAGATCCAGCCGATGCTGTGCGGCAGTGCGTTTAAAAACAAAGGCGTACAGCGCATGCTTGATGCGGTGATTGAGTTGATGCCGTCACCACGGGATGTCCCAGCGGTTTCAGGCGTGAATGAAAAGGGCGAGCACGACGAACGTCATGCGGATGACGATGAGCCGTTCTCGGCGCTGGCATTCAAGCTGATGAGCGATCCTTACGTCGGTCAACTGACCTTCGTCCGCGTCTACTCCGGCGTGCTGCGCAAAGGCGACAGCGTGTGGAATGCGGTGAAAGGGCGCAAGGAGCGCATCGGGCGTATCGTGCAGATGCAGGCCAACGATCGCATCGAAATCGAAGAGATTCGTGCGGGTGATATTGCCGCCTGTGTCGGCTTAAAAGAGGTCACGACCGGTGAAACGCTGTGCGATCCGAACGCAGTGATCACGCTGGAACGCATGGAGTTCCCGGACCCGGTAATCTCGCTGTCGATTGAGCCGAAAACCAAGGCGGATCAGGAGAAAATGGGGCTGGCGCTGCAGCGTCTGGCGGCGGAAGATCCGTCGTTCCGCCTGCACACCGATGAGGAGTCAGGCCAGACGATTATCTCCGGCATGGGCGAGTTGCATCTGGAAATCATCGTTGATCGCATGAAGCGTGAATTCGGCGTCGAAGCCAATATCGGACGTCCGCAGGTGACCTATCGCGAAACCATCCGCAAAACGGTGCGCGATGTGGAGGGCAAGTTTGTGCGCCAGTCGGGTGGTAAAGGTCAGTATGGTCATGTGGTGCTGACGCTCGAACCGCAGGCGGCAGGTGCCGGTTTTGCCTTTGAAGATGCCACCAAGGGCGGTGTGGTGCCGCGCGAGTTTATTCCTTCAGTTGAGAAGGGGATTCGTGAGGCGCTGAACAGCGGTGTGCTGGCGGGTTATCCGGTGGTGGATCTGAAAGCCACACTGACCTTCGGTTCGTATCATGACGTCGATTCGTCGGAGATGGCTTTCCGTATGGCAGCGATTTTTGGCTTCAAAGCCGCCGCGAAACAGGCTGACCCGGTGATCCTTGAGCCGGTGATGCAGGTGGAAGTGGAGACGCCAGAGGAGTATGCCGGTGGTGTGATGGGCGATCTGTCCTCACGTCGTGGTTCGCTGCAGGGCATGGATGAGCGCTTTGGTGCACGCATCATTCGCGCTGAAGTGCCGTTGTCAGAGATGTTTGGTTACGCCACCACGCTGCGATCCATGTCTCAAGGCCGTGCGATCTATAGCATGGAGTTTGCGCATTACGCTGAAGCGCCACGCAATGTGGCCGAAGCCATTATTGCGTCACGCGCCGAGTAATGATGGGGCGGCAAGGATGCCGCCACTTAATACCATTTCATCTATCCATTCGTCATATTCGCATTAATGCGGAGTGCGGCATGCCGCCATAAAGGGTGGCGCGATTAATATATTTCCCGTCTTAAATCATTTCTTCACGACCTTTGCCACTATTGTCGTTTTACATTTATTTATCCGGATTTTAATAATTTAGCGGAAATTAAAAACAGGCCGGAATTCGGGCTGATTAAAATAACACCTGCTATCACCAAGGATAATATGAAAATTAACGCGATTTCTCTGGCGCTGGGCTTAAGTTTGCTTGGCGGTGCGTTTCACGCTGTTGCCGCCGACAAACCGGTCACGGGCGGCAGCTTAACGGTGGGCGTCGAAACCGAACCCACCACTTTTAACCCGCAACTGAACGGCCAGGACAAAGCCGAAATCACCTTGCGTAACTTCTGGGAATCGCTGCTGGCACGCCGTCCGGACGGCAGCTTTGTGCCCTGGCTGGCCGAAAGTTATCAGGTCAGCGAGGATGGCAAAACCTTGCGTTTCAACCTGCGTCGCGATGTCACCTTCTCCAATGGCGAAAAATTTGATGCCAACGCAGTGGCCGAAAACTTCCGCCAGACTCAGGTGGCGCAATACTGCGCCGGCACCAGCCTGTGCCTGATGGGTTCACACATCGACAAGATTGAAACGCCAGACGATCACACGTTAGTGATTACGCTAAAAGAGGTCTATTCGCCGTTCCTCTCATTCGCGGCGGGGCTGCAAATTCTCTCCCCCTCCAGCTGGAAGTCATCGCAGCTGAAATCGGGCGGTACAGAGATTGCCGGCACCGGCCCGTTTATTCTGCAAAGCTACGAGAAGGGCCAGCAGGTCACTTACGTCAGGAACCCGAAGTACAACTGGGCGCCTGCCACCGCGAAGCATCAGGGGCCAGCCTATCTTGACCGCGTCACCTATCGCTTCCTGCCGGAATCCTCGGTGCGTACCGGGGCGCTGCTATCCGGTCAGGTGGATGCCATTGAAGGGATCTCGGGCAATGATGCCGGTGAGTTCAAGGACAACAGTGATTTCACCTACCAGCACGCGCTGAATACCGGTACGCCGTACTCACTGTTCCTCAACGTCGAGTATGGTCCCACGCAGGATGTGAAAGTGCGCCAGGCGCTGTTGCAGGGGCTGGAGATCGACCCGCTTTTGAAATCAGTGTATCGCGGTGAGCGTACGCGCGCGTGGGGCATTACCTCACCGATTGATCCGCTCTACAACAACGAGCTGGAAGGAAAATACGGTCATAACCCGGATGCCGCCAACAAACTGCTGGATGAAGCAGGCTGGCAAACCCGTGATAGCGAAGGCTTCCGCAGCAAAAATGGCGAGCGGCTGCGCATTGAGTTGATTCAGGCGCAGGCCACGGTGCGTGACCAGCGCGACGTGTTGTTGCAGGCCATTCAGGCACAGGCGCGCCAGCGTTTGGGCATCGATCTAAAGCTTAACTATGTGGATTCCGGCACCTATGCGGATGTGCGCAAAAGCGGCAAATTCGGCACCATCGCCAACTCCAATACGCCGACCGATGGCGTAGATATTGAGAACCACTATCGACCCATCGCTCAGGGCGGCGCGATTAACTACAGCCGTGTTAACGATGCTGGCCTTAATGCACAGCTGGATAAGGCCGCTGCCACGCTCGATTTGCAGCAACGCCGTCAGTATTACAGCGAGTTGCAGCAGCGTGCACTGCTTCAGTTGGCCTTAGCGGTTCCGTTGTACGAACCAGAAGATCAGCTCGCCACCGCCAGCTACGTGCACGATTACGGCTTCCGCAGTTATAAACAGATGCCGGAAAGTGTTTACGATGTATGGTTAAGCAAACACTAATCTGTAAAAAATATTTGTAGCGGCATGATTTATTGCGCGTGCATGAGAAGCAACTTTATTGCTCATGGGCGCGCGATAAATTTTGCCGCTATGCTATGTGCCGAATAAAATGATTCTGTTATTTCCCACAATTAACAAATCCATTGCCACTATTCTCGTTTTACTTTAATTCCCCGGATTTCAATAATTCCCTGAAGATAAATTCAGGAAACCCGAACATGAGCCAATCCATCCAAATCGCCAAACCCGACGATGCCGAAGAGATATTTGCCCTGTTACAGCGTGCGTATGCCTCGCTGGTGGCGCTGGATGTGCATTTCACCATTTCGCAGGGCAACGTCGAGCAGGTACGCCGCGTCATTGAACAGGAAACGGTGCTGGTGCTGCGCAAATGGAAGCGCGCTGTTGCAACGGTCACGGTGCGCTTTCCGTGGCAGCAGGAAACTGATGCGCCCTCATCGCTGCCATTTATCCACTGGTTTGCCGTGGATCCCGATTACAAAGGGCAGGGCTATGGCCGTGAAATCATTAGCTATGCCGAAGACACCCTGTTGAAAGAGACGCTTAAAGCGCCGGGCGTCTATCTGGCAACCGCCACCAAACATCCCTGGTTGAGCGAGCTTTATTTGCGTCGCGGCTATCAGCCTTTTTATCACCGTACCAATGCGTTGGGCGAAGCGCTGGTGTTCCTGAAAAAGGAATTCCACTCGCAGCCGATTGCCAAAATTGCCTGACTCACCCTTCCAAAAACAACAGGGACTTTATGAAAGCGAATTCGATCACGCTGGCGCTGGGGCTGGCGTGCCTGCTGAACACCTCGGCCACGCCTGGCGCAGAATCCCCGCGCAGCGGCGGGTCACTGACCTATGGTGTGGAGACAGAACCGGCACCGTTAAACCCACAGCTTAACGGGCAGTCTAAGGCAGAGGTCACGCTGCGCAATGTGTGGGAATCCCTGCTGGCACGTCGCACCGATGGCAGCTTCGTGCCTTGGCTGGCGACGGGTTACGAAGTCAGCCCGGACGGCAAAGTTTATCGCTTTACGCTGCGTCGCGATGTCACCTTCTCGAACGGTGAGAAACTGGATGCCAACGCGGTGGCGGAGAACTTCCGCCAGGTGCAGGACCCGAAATATTGCGCGGGAACCAGTATCTGTGCCCTGAGCGCACGCATTGCCAGCGTTGAAACACCCGATAACGACACTGTGGTGATCACCTTAAAACAGGGCTATGCGCCATTCCTGTCGTTTGCTGCAAAGCTGCAGATTCTGGCTCCCGCCAGCTGGCACTCACCGCAACTCAAAGCGGGTGGTAAAGAGATCGCGGGCACTGGCCCTTTCATCATCGAAAGCTACGAAAAGGGCCAGCAGCTAACACTGGTGCGCAATCCGCATTACCACTGGGCACCCGCTACCGCACATCATCAAGGCCCGGCGTATCTGGAGCGGGTGACCTATCGCTTCCTGCCGGAATCCTCGGTGCGCACCGGCGCGCTGCTCTCCGGCCAGCTGGATGTGATTGAGGGGATCTCCGGCAATGATGCCAGCGAGTTTAAAGACAGCGCAGATTTTACCTATCAACACGCGCTGAATACCGGCACGCCTTATTCGTTGTTCCTCAACGTGGAATATGGCCCAACGCAAGATGTGAAGGTGCGTCAGGCGCTGTTGCAAGGGCTGGACATTGATCCGCTATTGGAATCGGTGTATCGGGGCGAACGCACCCGCGCATGGGGCATCACCTCACCGGTCGATCCGCTCTACAACAATGATTTGGAAGGCCAGTACGGCAATAACCCGACGGCGGCGAACAAACTGCTGGATCAAGCCGGATGGAAAACGCGTGACGCAGAAGGCTTTCGCAGCAAAGACGGCCAGCGACTGAGCATTGAAGTGATTCAGGCGCAGGCCACGGTACGCGACCAACGCGATGTGCTGTTACAGGCGGTGCAAGCCCAGGCGCGCCAGCGTCTCGGCGTGGAGATCAAACTGCGCTATGTCGATTCCGGCACCTATGCCGACGTGCGCAACAGCGGTCACTTTGGCTCGATTGCTAACTCGAATACTGAAACCGACGGCATCGACATCGAGAACCACTACCGTCCGGTGAAAGCCGGTGGCGCAATCAACTACAGCCGCGTCAACAGCCCGGAAATCAACGGCTTGCTCGATCAGGCCGCCACCACGCTGGATATCAACCAGCGCCGTAAATTCTACAGCCAGCTTCAGCACTACGCCTTAGTCGAGCAGGCGCTGGCGATTCCGTTATATGAACCGGAAGACCAAATTGCCGCCGCCAGCTATGTGCATGGCGCGGGTTTCCGCAGCTACAAGCAGATGCCGGAGAACGCGTATGACATCTGGCTCAGTGACCATTAACCAGGAGGCGAAGATGAGTCTGGAAAGCATCGTAACCCGCACCCCGCGACCGCCTAGGCCTGCTGTCTGGCGCAGTGAGCTGTCGCGCCGCATTGTCGGCCGCCTGCTGGGCGGCGTGCTGGTGCTGTGGGCCGCAGTATCGCTGGCTTTTCTCGGTGTGCATCTGGCACCCGGCGATATCGTCAGTCTGCTGATCGGTGAACAGCTGCGGACACCCGCTATTGAAGCAGCGATCCGCGCCGAGTGGGGCTTGAATGAGCCACTGTGGTGGCAGTACCTGCACTACATCTGGCGCGTGCTACATGGCGACTTTGGTCGCTCATACATGCTCAACACCGAAGTGAGCCATCTGCTGGCCACGCAGCTGTGGCCAACCATCAAGTTAACGTTGGCGGCTCTGCTGGTAAGCATCCTGTTTGCGGTGGTGATGGCTGTTGCAACGGCCCATCGTCGCGTTGGGCGTCGAGTGGCCAACAGCGTTGAACTGCTGCTGGCTTCTACGCCGTCATTCTGGATGGGCATTGTGCTGCTGTTTATTTTTAGCTTCACGCTGCGCTGGTTCCCAGTGGCGGGCGACCGGTCGTTTTCAGCGCTGGTGTTACCGGCACTGGCGCTGGGCCTGGCACAAGGGGCGGTGATGGCGCAGTTGCTGCGTCGTGAGCTGGAGCGTGCGCTGGAAGCACCGTTCACACTGACGCTGCGTGCCTGGGGCGTGGGCGAAACCACCATTCGTTTACGCCACGCCTTGCGGCATGCGGCGCTCCCCGCTGTGACCCTAACCGGCTGGCTGGTGGGTGGATTGCTGAGTGGTGCGGTGATCACTGAACAGGTATTTGGTCGCCCTGGCCTCGGCAAACTCACCGTCGATGCAGTGCTGGCCAAAGATCTGCCGGTGGTGCTGGCGGTGGCGATTCTCTCGGCACTGATCTACGTGGTGATGAGTACGCTGGTCGATATTTTGTCGCTGTGGATCGATCCGCGTCTGCGTGGGGAGAACAAATCATGATTACGATATTGCAACGTCTTCCCTCATCACTGCCCACTGCCGTGTGGCTGGCGATAGCCTATCTGGTGCTGTTGGCCATCGCGGTTATCGCCCCAGGCGTGCTGACCCATAACGATCCGCTGCTCGCCGATCCGGTTAACGCGCAGCTGGCACCTTCTGCTGCCCACTGGCTCGGCACCGACCAGCTGGGGCGCGATTTGCTGACGCGTGTGATTTACGGCAGCCGCTACTCGCTGTTGATCAGCGTAGCCGCGATGGCGCTGGCGGTGCTGTTTGGCACGTTGTTAGGTCTGGCTGCCGCGCTGGCACGTGGCGTGATCGATGAGCTGCTGAGCCGCGCGGTGGATGTGATCTCCGCCTTCCCGGATCTGCTGCTGGCACTGATGCTGATCGCGTTTACCGGGCCCGGCACCAATAACCTGATTATCGCACTCGGTGTGGCCTCCGTGCCGCGCTTCGCCCGCGTGGTGCGTGCGCAAACCTACACCGTAATGACCTCCGGCTACGTTGAGCAGGCGCGCACCTTTGGCTTGTCACGCTTCACGTTAATCACCCGCCATATTCTGCCGCACGCCATCGCCCAGGTGCCCGCTTTAGCCACGCTCGGCTTGGGTACTGCCATTATCGGCACCGCCGGTTTGAGCTTCCTCGGCATGGGACCGCAACCGCCGACCGCCGAATGGGGCCTGATGCTGGCGGAAGGGCGTAACTATCTGCGTAACGCCTGGTGGATCGCGGTGTGGCCCGGCGTGTTTATTACCCTGACCGTGATTGCGGTGAATACGTTAGGCCGCCACTGGCAGGCCCGTTTTGAAGGAAGAAGCGCATGAGCCAACCCTTTATCGATATTCAAAATCTCAGCATCCGCTTTGGTCCACAGCAGGTGGTGAAAAACCTCAACTTACAGGTTTGGCCGGGTGAGTCAGTGGCGTTAGTCGGTGAGTCTGGTTCGGGTAAAACCCTGACCGCCCGCAGTTTGCTGGGTTTACTGCCCGACGGCGCGGTGCTGATCGCCGATCGTTTCACCATTGATGGCCGTGATATGCGTCAGGCTACGGGTCATGACTGGCAAGCGCTGCGCGGGCGTCGCATCGGCTATGTGTTGCAGGATGCGCTGGTCTCCCTCGATCCTTTACGCCGTATTGGGCAGCAACTCAGCGATGCGCTCAATGCCGCAGGACATCGTGATGCGATTGAGGAAAAGAGCCTGGCTCTGCTAAAAGCGGCAGGTATTCATGATGCTGAGAGTCGCCTGGCGCGTTATCCGCACCAGCTCTCCGGCGGCCAACGCCAGCGTGCGCTGATTGCCACCGCGCTGGCGGGCAGTCCAACGTTATTGATTGCCGATGAGCCGACAACCGCACTGGATATGACCGTGCAGCGCCAGATCCTGCAACTGCTGGCTCAGCGCCGCCGTGACGGGCATGGCTTACTGCTGATCAGTCACGATCTGGCAGTGGTGGCGGAGCTGGCAGATCGCGTGCTGGTAATGCGTGATGGCGAAGTGGTGGAGCAGGGCGCGAGCGGGCCGCTGCTCAATCGCCCACAACATGCCTGGACACAGCGCCTGCTACGCGCGGTGCCAACCCCCGCCACGCGCGGGCTGCGCTTAAGTGCTACCGAACCCACACCGTTGCCGCCGCGACCCAAACCAGGCAAAACACCGCTGCTGGAGGGCATCAACCTGAATAAAGCCTACGGCGACCGTCAGGTGCTCAACAATATTAATTTCACCCTGCACGCCGGAGAAACCCTGGGGGTGGTCGGCGAATCCGGCTCGGGCAAAACCTCGCTGGTGAAAGTGGTGATGGGCTTAACCGAACCCGACAGCGGCACGCTGCAACTGGAAGGCGAACGCTGGGATCGCTTGCCAGAGAAGGCGCGTCGCGCACGCCGTGCCCGGCTGCAGCTGATCGCGCAGGACCCGTTTAGCTCGTTCGATCCACGCTACACGGTTGAGAAACTTATCGGCGAGAGCCTCGACAGCGTCGGTATCTATGGCGATGCACGACGTCAGCGCGTGCGCCAGTTGCTGGATGAAGTGCAGCTTGGTGACCGCTTCCTGCAGCGCTACCCGCAACAACTCTCCGGCGGGCAGCGACAACGTGTCGCAATTGCGCGCGCCTTTGCGCCGAATCCGGCACTGCTGGTGGCTGATGAGCCGGTGAGTGCGCTGGATGTCTCGGTGCAGGCGCAGGTGCTGGATCTGCTGGCAGAGATGCAGGCCGAACATGGCACCGCACTGCTGTTTATTTCTCACGATCTCGGCGTGATCCAGCATCTGGCGGATCGCGTGCTGGTGATGCAAAACGGCCACATCGTAGAGAGCGGCGCGCTAACCCAGGTATTTGCCGCACCGCAGCATCCGTGGACACAAAAACTACTTCAGGCGTTGCCGGTGATACCCGACTGGCAGCCCGCACACGCTTAACAGGAGCATGATATGAGTCAAACACAACGCCAGCTGCGGCTGGGGGCGATTATTCAAGGTGTCTCGGGCAACATGTCGGCATGGCGCCATCCTGATGCGGTGGCAGATGCCAGCATCAACGTCGATTACGTGCTGGATCTGGCGCGTAAAGCCGAGCAGGCGAAGATCGATTTCCTGTTCGTTGCGGATGGGCTGTACATCACGCCGCAGTCGATTCCCCACTTCCTTAACCGATTTGAGCCGATCACCTTGCTCTCCGCACTCTCACTGGTGACGCAGAAAATTGGTTTAGTAGCAACGCTCTCCACCTCATACAGCGAGCCGTTTACCGTGGCGCGTCAGTTTGCCAGCCTCGATCAACTGAGTGGCGGGCGGGTTGGCTGGAATGTCGTGACCTCGCCGCTGGAAGGCTCAGCGAAAAACTTCTCACGCGCCACCCATCCGGAGCACGATGAGCGCTACCGCGTTGCCAGCGAATACTTGCAGGTGGCGAAAGGGCTGTGGGACTCGTGGGAACAGGATGCCTTCGTGCGTGATAAGGCCAGCGGACAATTCTTTGATGCAGACAAGCTGCATACCTTGAATCACAAGGGCAAATATTTTGCCGTGCAGGGGCCGTTAAATGTTGGCCGCTCACCGCAGGGACGGCCAATTGTGTTCCAGGCTGGGGCTTCTGAGGCGGGTAAAGTTTTTGCTGCTGAAGCCGCGGATGCGATTTACACCCGCCAGGAGACGCTGGAAGAGGCGCGTGAGTTTCGTGAAGACGTGCGACGCCGCCTGGTGGCGCGTGGCCGTGATGCCGATGAGATCCGCGTGTTCCAGGGCATTAGCGTGATCATTGGGGACACGGAACAGGGCGCCGAGCGCCGTTATCAGCAAACCGCCGAGCTGGTGACCATCGATAAAGCGCTGGAGTATCTGGGGCGCTACTTCGAGCACCACGATTTCACTCAGTATGCGCTGGATGAACCCTTCCCTGAGATTGGCGATCTCGGAGCGAACAGCTTCCGCAGCACCACCGATAAGATTAAGCAGAATGCGCGTGAGCACGGTTTAACCTTGCGTCAGGCCGCGCTGGAGGAAGCCACTCCGCGTCCGAGTTTCCTCGGCACTGCACAGCAGGTGGCAGACGGATTAGCGCAGTGGTTCCTGGAGGGGGCCACCGATGGCTTTATCGTACGCGGTGGAACACCGACTGCATTTGATGATTTCGTTGAGCAGGTGATCCCGCTATTGCAGGCGCGCGGGATTTATCGCACCGAGTATGAGGGCGATACATTGCGTGAGAATCTGGGATTAGCCGAACCGGAAAACCAGTTTGCCGCACAGCGCCGTCAGCAAATCGTGGCTTAACCGGAGAATCCTAAGCTTAGGTGAACATAAGGAGCACCCACGTTCTGGCCACAGCATCTTTTCATCAACAAAGGTGCTGTGGACTGCAGGCTCGCATCGTCAAAAAAACTGCAGAGGCAATCAAAGTGCCGTCACACCATACTCCGCAGCCTGATCTTCCCACGCTTGCACCTCATCGTAGAATGCCCGTTCTGGTACCGCAAAACCGCTGATCAGACTCGCTAGCAGCAGCTGCTGATACTTCTTATCGGTGGTGAGTTCGGTCAGGGCACTGCGCAGATGCTCAAGCGTTTTGGCATCGGTTTTCGCTGAGGTGATCAACGGCAATGCGGCACACAGCGGAGTTTCGCCGATAATCTCCAGACCGGCCAGTTCTTCAGAGTGATGAGCACGCAACAGCGCCCAGGTGATGCAGTCAATCGCTGCGATATCCGCACGTTGTTCACGCAACGCGGCCAGCGATTGACGATGGCTGCCACTTAACTGCGTATCACTAAAAAATGCGCCATCGTGTGCCAGTGGCGCTATCACGTAGCGCAGCGAGTTGTAGCCCGAGTGCGAGTCATCACTGTTGCATACGGCACGGCGGCCACGAAAATCGCTCAGGGTAAGATTTTCATCCTCCTTGCGTGCCACCAACCAACTGCGATAGCGCAGTCCCTCACAGCCTTGCGCGTTGGATTGAAACGCGCCGACCAGTTGCACATCGGACAAAGATTTCACCAGCGGATAACCGCAGGTCTGGCTCAACAGCACATTATCGTCGCGCCAGTGTGGCAACAGATCGCTGTGCCACTCAACCTCAGCCTGCACGCCGCGTTGTTTCAGCAGCGTCGTTAGCGCTGCGGTCAGGCCAAGCGTCGTCGGGTGGTGAATGTCGTACATCGGCAATGAAATGATCGGCATGCTGTGCATCCTTGTGCGTTCCCGGATGGGCGTTAACGTTGACCGGTTTGCGCCAGAAGCGCAGCAACCACTCGCCATAACCGGCGACGCGGAAACCATGATTGCGCTGATGGTAGCCGTCGCGATACAGCAGATAGACTTTGCGCAAACCGTACCAGGGCAAACCGGGCAGATCGTGATGTACAGAATGATAGTTGAGATTCAGGAACAGCAAACGCCACGGCCACGCGGCTTCGTTATTCACGGAGCGTGCCAGCGGCGCTTCTTCTGCGCGATGTTCGTAGAAAGAACGTATTTTGGTCAGTGCCAATGCCGGATAACTGACGGCAACCACGAACCACAGCGGCGTTAATCCTTGCTGCTGCATCCAGTAAAAAAGCCCCGCCAGTAGTGCGAGATGAATCACCCACATGCTGATAGCCGCACGGTCCCGCGCCAGCAGCATCATCTTCAGCGTGGCCGCGATATCCAGTAGCGGACCCAGCAGTAAACGGCCGGGAAAAGTATTGCGCAGATGAATCACGCGCTGCTGCCACGCTTTGAGCTGCGCCCAGCGTTCCGGTGAAAGGTAATAGGTTTCCGGATCTTCATCCGGGTCGGTCAGGGTGTGATTGCGGTGATGTGCCAGATGCGAATCGCGATACAGCCCATAGGGATACCACACCGCCAGCGGCAGGGTGCCAAACAGCTGGTTGAGCCGAGGGAAACGCGTGGGATGGCCATGGATCAGCTCATGCTGCAGCGACATATACCAGGTGGTCAACACAATCAGCAGCAGAGTGGTGGCGAAAAGTCCCAGCGTTTGCCAGTAAATCACGCAGGCGAACCAGCCGCTGTACACCGTGACCATTAAAGCCCAGGTGGGTAGCTCACTGCGCCACAGCCAGCTGCGGCCCAGTTGATGCACCACTTCACGCTGCTGTGCGTGGATATAGTCGTTTGCCATGAGGATGCCATAAACCTGCGAAACGGATGAATGCTCCGCACGATGATTGATCACCGTGATAAACACAAAGACCGTGTTTTTATGACTTATACAAAAATGTTGATGAAGCGCGCGAAAACTATTGGCTATCAGTCACCTCAAGGCTGGCGTAACCTTTCTTCATCGAAACCTAATGCATCATATGCGGGCCAGTGCGGTCCCCCTGGAGAATTTCACCATGAAAAAGATTGGCTTCTTATCCTTTGGTCACTGGACCCCGTCATCACAGTCAGCCACCCGTTCCGCTCAGGACGTGTTGCTGCAATCGATTGATTTAGCAGTGGCGACGGAAGAGCTGGGGGCGGATGGCGCTTACTTCCGTGTTCACCACTTTGCTCGCCAGCTGAGTTCACCGTTCCCGCTGCTGGCAGCGGTCGGCGCGAAAACCAATCGCATCGAAATCGGTACCGGCGTGATCGATATGCGTTATGAAAACCCGCTGTATATGGCGGAAGATGCCGGTGCGGCAGACCTGATTTCTAACGGTCGTCTGCAACTCGGTCTGAGCCGTGGCTCCCCGGAGCAGGTGATCGAAGGCTATCGCTACTTTGGTTTTAACCCAAAAGAGGGTGAAACCGATGCCGATATGGGACGTCGTCACACCGAAGAGTTGCTGGAAGTGCTGCGCGGTGAAGGTTTTGCTAAACCGAATCCACAGCCGATGTTCCCAAACCCGCCGGGGCTGCTGCGTCTTGAGCCGTTCTCAGAAGGTCTGCGTGAGCGTATCTGGTGGGGTTCAGGTTCAAATGCGACGTCCATCTGGGCAGCTCAGCAGGGCATGAATCTGCAAAGCTCGACGTTGAAAGATGATGAGACCGGCGAACCGTTCCACATCCAGCAGGCGAAGCAGATCCGTGCCTACCGTGAAGCCTGGGAAGCGGCCGGACACCAACGTGCACCGCGCGTTTCAGTGAGCCGCAGCATCTTTGCGCTGACCAACGACACCGACCGTGCTTACTTTGGTCGCAGCGGACAAGATAAGGATTCCGTGGGCTTCCTTGATGAGAAAACCCGCGCCATCTTTGGTCGTAGCTATGCGGCAGAGCCAGAGCAGTTGATCAAACAGCTGGCTCAGGACGAAGGGATTGCAGAAGCCGATACGTTGCTGCTCACCATCCCGAACCAGCTGGGCGTAGATTACTGTGCGCACGTGATGGAAAGCATCCTGACCCACGTGGCACCGGCGCTGGGCTGGCGTTAAAATTAAAGAGGCGCACTTTACAAAGTGCGCCTCTTTTCTTAATTAACCCCTAACTCCCACCACAACTTATCCAATGCGTAGTAGCGGTCGCGCTCGCTTTCGGGTTGGTTGAGGTCGCGTTTCCATGGCTTAGCCAGAATAAAGTGCAGATTCTTCACTTCATCCTCTTGCCACATAGCGCTGTGCTGGAACGGCAGCGTTTTCAGTGCGTTGTAAATATACGGCAGCGGTAGCCAGCGATTCTCAAACACTTCATTGAGCAAATCCTGTTCAGAGAACGGATAGCGGCGGAGATCAGTGATAGCAGCCACTTTTTGCTGTAGCCAGCTAAACACCTCTTCATCCGGTTCGAGCACCAAAAAGCCGCCATTCAGATAACGGTCAAGACTGGCGGGTGCCGGCTCACCGCGATCCTGCCAGGTATAGTGACAGTTCTCCGGCTGCCAGCTGGCGGGATAACTGGCGATCTTGTTGGGATTGCAGCGGCAGGCATGGCAGGCGGCCAAAGCATGATCGCCCAAATCCAGCGTAAACAGCTCATCCATATTGCGCAGCACCAGCATATCGGCATCGAGAAACACCACGCGATCGCAGCCGGTCAATTCCCATGCGCGCAGTTTGCTCCACACTTCGCCGAATTGAGCAGAAGCGTAGTGCTGCTCAAGGTCGGCGCTGGGCATCAACGGCTCAACCGGATGAATCACACATCCCAATTCCTGTAATGCTTCACGCGTTTCGATATCAATCGCATCAGTGACCATGACAATTAAGGGCCATTTCGTTTCGCTGCGTTTTAGCGATCGGTGCAGCGCTTTTACGCCGATAAAATAGTCCGGCTGCGTCAGCAGTGTTACCCATGCATACATAATTTCTCCCCCGTAAAATTCAATCAAATAGCGCCGTAATATAGTCATTGCTAAAACGATGCTGCGGATCCAGCCGCTCGCGCATCGCGCGGAACGCATCCCACTGCGGATAGATGTCACGCCAGCTGTAGCGCTGCGGATCGTAATATTTGCCCCAGTGCGGTCGGCCGCCCTCTGCCGCCAGCAGTTTTTCCACTTCGGTAAGGAAATGCAGACCGTCCTGTGACAGCGAACCGTCATCGGCGTAATAGACCACAAAGCCAAAGAAGCAGGTGGGGTGTTGATAAGCAGGACTCAGCCAGGCTTCCGACGCGCCAGTGCAACGCAGGATGATGGGGTAGTGCATGTGCGGATGATTCTCCGCATACCAGGCTTTAATTTTGCTGATGATAAGTGGCGTTTTTTCTAACGGCACGCCAATTTCCACGTTGATTTGCGGCACGGCAATACCGCGACAAAACAGCTGGTAGATGTCGCCGCTGAGGTCGGTGAAATCGCGGAATCGCGTGACCGTACGGAACTGTTTACCGCCTTTGCCTTCAATCTGCGTATCACGATGCATGTGCGCCAGCGTCTGATCGATGGTGTCGTTCAGACTGCTGTCAGTGTCATCGCCATGCTCGATCACCTCTCCACCATTGGCGTGCCACGCCTGATCATCTGCTTCACTGGCGGGGTTGGCATTCCACACGTGCATCAGGTTGTCATCCACAAACCACCAGGCTTTGCTCAGTTCATACTGCTGATTCCAGCGCGGCAGATCCTGCTCCAGCGTATCCGCAGACTCGGCAAATTTATGGCAGGTAAACAGGCGGAACGGCTCGGTGCGCAACGTTATGGCGGTCACAATCCCCAGCGATCCCAGGGAGGTCTGCGTGGCGGGGAAATCGGGTTCACCTCGCTGAAATTCCCGCACGCTGCCATCGGCCATCACCATGCGGATACTTAACGCTTCATCTGCCAGAGAACTCTGATTCAGGCCCTGACCATGGGTGCCGGTGGCCATGGCACCGGCCAGTGTCTGTACGGATATCACGCCAGGCGAACAGGCCAGCATGCGATTGCGTTCGGTAAGAGCATCGAACACTTGTTGCAAAACCGTGCCGGCTGCGAAGGTGATACTGGCGTCATCTTCGCCCAGCACGCCTTGCATCGCGCTGAGATCCAGCAACAGATCGTCAGCGTTCACACACAGCATGCGTCCGGGTGAAAGGCGGCTGCCGATAACGCGTACTTTGCCTGTTGACGAACTCAGCAGCTGTTGCAGTTCGGCTTCGTTTTGCGGCTGATGGACTTGCTCACGCTGGCCCACCACGGTGTTTTGCGCCCAGTTCCACAAGGCACTGTCGTGCTCGGTATTTTGCGGGTTGCGAAGGGGATAAAGGAGGGAATCTCTGTTCACTACGGCGTTCCTTATACTGAGGTCTGTGACGGTCCCAAAGCTTTAAGCGTAGACCATCACAGCACTGCCCTGGTTTAAGGCGCCTTGCAGATGTAGCGCAGCGTTGCGGTCACGGCCAGTTGGCGGTTACGGCGGATGCTGTCCTCTTCCGTATCTTCAGGTGTGAACAGGAAATGGAAGGTGTAGCGGTTAGCAACGTGGTGCACACAGATACTGCTCAATAAGCGGTGTACGTCCACGGTGTTCAGGCCATCAATAAAGATGCCTTGCTGCTGGCCGCGCGTCAGGATGTCATCCAGCAGATCCAGGGTACTTTTGTTCAACGCTTTGATGCGCTCAGACTGCACAATGTAGCGCCCGCGCAACAGGTTCTCCGTACACACTAAACGCATAAAATCCTGATGCGTGGCGTGATAATCGAAGCTGGCTTCGACCAGTTTAATCATCGCCTGCTCGGGTTCCATTTGTGCAAGGTTCAACCCGGTTTCGTGTTCACGGATTGACTGATAGACCTGCTCCAGCACCTCGATATACAACTTCTCTTTATTGACGAAGTGATACACCACCATACGTTTGGTGGTTTGCGCGTGTTCAGCAATCTGCTCAAGGCGTGCGCCCTGCATACCGAACTCGGCGAAGGTTTTCAGGGCACCGGCAAGGATGCGTTTTTTCAGCCCTTCCGGGTCATTTTTACGTTTCGTTGTAGTGTCCGACATAGCGCTCAATAACAGGCCAATCAAAACGGCATGGTATCACAGCCGTCCGTTCACTTGTGGCGATGCGAGCGGCTGGGTCTCTTTATTCTTTTCAGGAATAGCATTCCCGGATAAATCATAATGCAGGAATAAGCATCTGCGTATACTGCGGCTATCTGTTCATCACGACAGTGTACTTTGACCGCTGCAATTATAACGATTAGGAAATAACTATGCACACACGCCTGGCATCCGCCAAAAATAAATTCTTGTTAACCGCTGGCGCTTTACTGCTGGCCAGCACCGCTTTAGCGCCGCTTTCACTGGCACACGCAGCGGATAAAACCTCAGTCAAAGTCGGCATCATGAGCGGAGAAGATGAAGACGTCTGGCGCGAAGTGATCAAGCAAGCAGCTGCCAAAGGACTGACGGTGAAAACTGTGATTTTCAACGACTACAACCAGCCGAATGAGGCACTGCAAAATGGTGAGGTGGATGCCAATGCCTTCCAGCATCAGCCGTTCCTCAATAACCAGATTAAGGTGAATCATTACGATATCGTTCGCGTGGGCGATACGGCAGTGTGGCCGATTGGTCTCTACTCGAAGAAAGTGAAGAAGGCGGCTGAGTTGAAAGACGGTGCGGTAATTGGTGTGCCGAACGATCCTTCCAACGAGGCGCGTGGCTTAGTGCTGCTGGAACAGCAAGGTCTAATCAAGCTGAAGCCTGGCGTCGGCATTGCCGCCACCACGGCAGATATCACCGCGAATCCTCATCACCTGCAAATCAAAGAACTTGATTCCGGCATCATTGGCCGTTCAGTACCGGATCTGGATGCGGCAGTGGTCAACACCGACTGGGCGTTGAAAAGTGGTCTGACCGCAGACGATCGCATCGCTCAGGAACCGGTGAAAGACAACCCGTACAACAACTTTATCGCCGTGAAGAAAGAGAACGTTAGCGCACCGTGGGTGAAAACGCTGGTGTCCTCGTATCAGAACGACGCTGTGAAAACCGTGTTTGACAAGGTCTATAAAGGCACTGGCGAAACGGCCTGGTAAGGATTAAGCATGACGATTTTCTCAGGAGCCGAAGCGCCCTTCAGCGCGTTGACGCGTGGTGTGGTAGAGAATGCGCAAGACCGTGAACGTCTTGCCCGCGAAAGCGGCAGCGTGGTGCGCTTGCAAGGTGTTTCACGTCGCTTTGGGCAAACTCAGGCGCTACGCGATATTTCACTGACGGTGCAGAAAGGTGAGATTCTCGGCCTGATTGGCCGCAGTGGTGCGGGCAAATCGACGTTGATTCGCTGTCTGAACGGGCTGGAGCAACCTGACGAAGGCGTCATTGAAATCGAAGGCCGGAAAATTACCGGCCTGTCGGAAAAACAGCTGCAATCTGTGCGTAGTCGCGTCGGTATGGTGTTCCAGCACTTCAACCTGCTGTCGGCGAAAACCGTGGCGCAGAACGTGGCGTTGCCGCTGAAAATTGCCGGTCTGGATAAGGTGCAACGTGCCCAACGCGTAGCGGAATTGCTGGAACTGGTGGGGCTGGCGGATAAGGCGCAGCACTATCCAGCGGCGCTCTCGGGCGGTCAGAAACAGCGTGTCGGTATTGCCCGTGCACTGGCTGCCAGCCCGGCGCTGCTGCTGTGTGATGAAGCGACTTCAGCGCTCGATCCTGAAACCACCCGTTCCATCCTCGCGCTGCTGAAATCGCTCAACCAAAAACTGGGTATCACGATTCTACTGATCACCCATGAAATGGAAGTCATCAAGTCGGTGGCGCACCGCGTGGCGGTGATTGACGCGGGTGAGATCATTGAGCAAGGCCCAGTGTGGCAGGTGTTCGCCCATCCCCAATCTGAGCTGACGCGAACCTTATTGCGTGGATTGCTGCCGCAGTTACCGGAAGCACTTGCCGCACGGGTTACCGAGAGGAGACAGGGCGAAGCCATTTACAGCGTGCACTTTGCTGGCGAGGACGCGCAGGGTGATCTGCTGACCCGTTTTGCCGCAGCGTTGCCGGGTAAATTCCGCTTACTGCAAGGTGGCATCGACCATATTCAGCACTACGCTGTGGTGCGCTTCTTTATTGCGCTTCCGGTCGCCAACGTGACCGATGAGCAACAGATTCTCAGCTGGCTGCGCGGGCAGCAGGCGCAAGTGGAGTTAGTGGGTTATGTCGCCAGTGATGATTGATTTATTGCTCAACGCGTTGGGCGAAACGGTATTAATGACGCTGATTTCCGGGCTGTTTTCGCTGGTGGCCGGTTTGCCGTTGGGGTTGATTCTGGTGATGACCAGTGCGGGCGGCATTGCGGAACATCGCGGGATTAACCGGGTGCTGGGGCTGATCATCAACGGCTTCCGATCGCTCCCTTTCATCATTTTACTGGTGGCGCTGATTCCGTTTACCCGTTTCCTGGTGGGGACTTCACTGGGGACGTGGGCGGCGATAGTTCCGCTGTCGATCACCGCAACGCCGTATTTCGCTCGCGTGGCAGAAGTATCATTGCGCGATGTGGATCGTGGTCTGATTGATGCGGTACGCGCGATGGGCGCCAGCAAGCTACGGATCGTCTGGGATGTCCTGATTCCTGAAGCGCTGCCCGGCATTCTCTCGGGGTTTGTGGTGACGCTGGTGGCATTGATCGGCGCATCAGCGATGGCCGGTGCGATTGGTGCGGGCGGATTAGGCGATCTGGCGATCCGCTACGGTTATCAACGCTTTGAAACCTCAGTGATGATCGCGGTGATTGCGGTGTTGATTGTGCTGGTGTGTGGCATTCAGTGGGTTGGCGATCGACTGGTGCAGCACATCGATAAGCGGCACTAGACTTCGCGCGATAACTCGCGTCGCTAGCGGTTTTACAGGCGTGGCCAACCGTAGTGAATGTCCAGCACATCAAGCCTTTACAGGGGTAGCCTTCAGGTCGCCCAATACGGGATCGCCCGCGGCAAAATAACCGTCGCGGGGCAATTTATTGCGCATTTTTGCCGTAAATCAGTTGTGCCTTTTCCCGCAATCCTTATCACTATTTCTTGATAAACATCAGCAGCTAACGCGCTTAGAGTGATGGCATTGACTTGCCCTGATTCAGGAGAATCCGTTATGCCGCTGAACACGCTTCAGCTTACGCTGGAAAACCATCTCGAACAGCACAGCGCCTCGTATATTGCGGTGGCGAAATCGATTTTTGCTAAGCCGGAAACCGGTAACAACGAATACTTTGCCAGTGAGCAGTTGACGCAGTTGCTCACTGAGCAGGGCTTTGCAGTCACGCACAACGTCGCCGGACATGAAACCGCGTTTTACGCGGTTAAGGCCAGCAGTAAACCGGGCCCGACCCTTGCCTTCCTGGCAGAATACGATGCGCTGATCGGTATCGGCCATGCGTGCGGACACAACCTGATCGGCACCACCAGTGTCGCGGCGGCCATCACGCTGTCTCAGGTGCTGGAACACACCGGCGGCCGTGTCGTGGTGTTAGGAACGCCAGCCGAAGAGGGCGGTTTAGCCGGTCCCGGCGGGCCAAAAGGCAATGTGAAGAAGCGGTTTGTCGAAGCCGGACTGCTCGATGATGTCGATGTGGCGCTGATGGTGCATCCATCCGGTAAAACGCGCCTCACTGAATCAACGTTGGCGAACAATCATCTCTATTTCCACTTTTATGGCAAACCCTCACACGCTGCCAGCGCGCCGCATGAAGGCATCAACGCGCTGGATGCGCTGGTGCTGCTTTACAACGGAATTAGCGTATTGCGCCAGCAGCTGCCGGATGGCGTACGTGTGCACGGGATTATCACCAATGGCGGTCAGGCTCCGAACGTGATTCCGGAATACGCTTCGGCGCACTACTACATTCGTGCCGATAGCCGCGAGTTAGTGGAATCTTTGGAGCCTAAATTAAGAGCGATTGCAGAAGGTGTGGCGCTGGCGACCGGTGCACGTGTGGAGATTGATCATCAAATCGGTCCGCGTGATTTCAAACTTAATTCTGCACTGGATGCGGTGCTGCTGGAGGAGTTTCGTGCGGCAGGTGAGCAGGTCGATCTCTCGCCCCAGCGCAATAAAGTCTCAACCGATGCCGGGGACATCAGTCATGCCGTACCCACTGCGCACCCTTGGCTGAAAATCGGACCGGATGATCTGATTTTTCACACCGTGCCGTTCCGCGAAGCTGCCAATTCTGAGCGCGGCTATCAGGCGTTGTTGATTGGCGCACGCGTGCTGGCACGCACCGGGTTGCGTCTGCTGATTGATGCAGATGCGCTACAAGCTGTTAGAGCGGATTTCACACGCCAGGCCTAAAGGAGATTGTGGTGTCGCAAACGTATCGTCGAAAACTCAAAACATTAGTAGGTGCCAGCAGTGTGATTTCCGCGGGCAATGACAGCCAACCGGGCGTGGGTATCGCGCGCGCCATTGAGCTGGCGAAAATCGCGGAGCGCGAGAAGATTACCGGGCTGTTCACCGCCGATTTGCTGCAGGCCGATCCGGCCGGTTTGGCGGGCACCACCGGCACACAGGACCCGCTGATTGCCTTAGCGGCGTTGAGCCAGGTCACATCGCAGATTGGCTTAATCGCTACGGTCAGCACCAGCTGGCTGCATCCTTATAATCTGGCGCGCCAGGTCGCTACGCTGGATCACATCAGTGGCGGCAGAGCAGGGTGGAATGCGGTAACTTCCTCAGTCGGTGAGGAGAATTTCGGTGAAAGCCAGCTGCCACCGCCGCAGGAACGTTATGCACGCGCTACCGAATTTATCGAGGTGATGAACGCGCTGTATGACGCCAACGAACGTGCGGCAGTGCAGCGCACGGCAAGCGGTGGCATTCGTGTTGATCATCGCAAACTGCATCCTATCCACTATCGTGGTGATTTCTTCCAGGTCGCCGGACCGCTCAACGTACCGCCTCCGCCACAGCGTCGTCCGGTGCAGTTTCAGGCCGGGCAATCTGAGGCGGGTGTGACGCTGGGCGCGCGCTATGCCGAAGTGATTTACACTTCGCAGCCGACCTTTGAGGCGGCACAGACGTTTGTGGCAGATGTGCAGCAGCGTGCGCGGCGCTTTGGCCGCGAACATAATCCACCGCTGATCATGAACTCATTCCATTCCATCATTGGCGACAGCGACGAGGATGTGGCACGTCGCCTGCGAGACAAACATGAGCGCATCAATTATGAAACAGGTAGATTGCGCGTCACGGATATGCTGGGCGGTGAAGTGGATCTGTCTGACCTGCCGCTCGACCAGCCGTTGCCCGCTTCGCTGATTCCGCAACTGGCGCAGGTGCATCGCCGCCAGGGCCGTGCTGCCATCTTCCGGCAGTATGCGTTGGAGGGGTTGACGCTACGTGAACTGATCATCAAAGCCGAGGAGACCGGCCACTGGTTTGTGACAGGCACGCCAGAGCAACTTGCCGATGCCATTGAACAGCGTTACCAGGCGGGCGTACTGGACGTGATTTCCCTGCACGGGCTGGGTAGCCCCGACCAGCAAGATTTGCTGCTCAATGGACTGCTCCCCGAACTACGCCGCCGTAATCTGCTGGATAGCGACTATCAAGGCAGTGATTTCCGCAGCAACCTGGAGTTGGCTCCTTTACCGCCTGCCGTGGATTAACATCGACGTGGATGCAGATCATGCCCGTTCAGGATAACTGAGCGGGCATTTTTTATTGGAATGCGTATCGACATGTTTTAACAGATTAAGTGCGTGATTCACGATGCTTCGCCACACTGATTATCGCCTTTAACCTATATAGCATTTGACCTATATTACAAGGAGCGTATCATGTGGCAGATAATAACAACGGACACGTTTGATGATTGGCTTGTGGCGCAAGACGGCATTGATAGATCATGCGTTTTGTCCGCATTGATCGTATTGCAGCAAGCAGGCCCAGCGTTATGCAGGCCTTACGCAGACACGCTCAAAGGTTCTCGTTTTAGCAATATGAAAGAGCTTCGTATTCAGAGCAAAGGTGATCCTATTCGGGCATCTTACGCATTCGATCCCCGGCGCAGCGGTGTAGTGCTTTGTGCGGGTCATAAGTGTGGCAATGAAAAGCGTTTTTATGCTGAGCTGATCCCGCTCGCAGATAAAGAATTTACCCATCATCTTCAACGCGAAGAGAGAAAGGAGTAACGGCATGGGCAGAACACTCGAACAGCTTCTTGCGGCTGAGAAGCCTGAGGTGGTGGCTAAAGCTAACGCCATGGCTGAAGAAGTATTGTTAAATATCCACCTTGCAGAATTGCGTGAAAGAGTAAAAAAAACTCAGGTGGAGATGGCTCAGCAGTTAAATATTAAACAACCCACTGTAGCTGGAATGGAAAAACCTGGTCGGGATTTAAAACTCTCGACGCTTAAGCGCTATGTTGAAGCGGCTGGCGGAAAACTACGCCTCAATATTGAGCTCCCCGACGGCTCACATTACGAGTTTGTCGTTTAATTTCCTTCCCTGACTCTCTGCCGCGAATAAAACAGTGCGATCTGACGCACTGTTTCGCACACATCCACACCGAATAGCGCCTCCTTTCTAGCTTCCCTTTCCACGAAAAACCATCCCATTACGTAACTTTTTGCATACATGAAAAATACAAAGGAAATACAATTAAGTAGTATGTTTTTACCCAGTATGAAAATTAATACATTTAATATCAGTACGTTACACGTATAACTTTTTCCAATTATTTTTCCAGATGAATTTTGGAGATGATCACAATCTCAACTTTTGGGTGTCCTGGGCATGTTTACACCACCTGGAAATCAGCATAGTTTGAACATGGAGTTAACCTGTGATTAACAGACAAAAGCGAACAAATGCGTTTTGGGTAAGCACACCGCTAATCAATGATGAAAGCAGACGACCTGTAAGTGGGCCATCCTTAATTTCATTATTTAAGTTCAGGGATTAAACGCAGGGTTTTTCAATTTCGAGGTCAATTTCCTGTTCAGGGAAATACCTAAAGCAGTCAATGATGTTTTTTCTATTTCTTTAACGTTCCGCCAAATCAGCTTTGATTTGGACAGATCGCTGCGCCTGCAGAGAAATGAATAATTCAGGAGAGACCCTGTTATGAGCAACAACAATATATCTATTGAAGATGTCCCACTTAATAATTTTCACCAGTTGATGTCACTGCGCGCCGGCGGCGGTTGGATTCTTGATGGCTACGTGCTGAGCATCATTGGCGTGGCGATCGTGCAGTTTTCCCAACATCTGCAACTTGATACCTTCTGGCAGGGCATGGTGGCCGCTTCTGCGATGCTCGGTACCTTCTGCAGTGGCTTTCTCGGTGGATGGCTGACCGATATTGTTGGCCGTCGTCGCTTGTTCTTCGTCGGACCTATCCTGTTTATCCTCGGCTCAGTCGGCACCTTCTGGGCGGAATCGGCGCTCACGCTGTTTATCCTGCGTTTCCTGGTGGGTGTCGGAGTCGGGTTGGAATATCCCGTCGCCGGTTCGCTGCTGACCGAGTTCTTGCCGCAAAAACATCGCGGTAAACGTTTGGCCGGTTTAACCATTCTCTGGTTTGCCGGTGCGGCATTGGCTTACATCGTGGGCAACCTGATCCTCTCCTTTGGCGGTGATGCAGCATGGCGTTTGGTGTTGGCCAGCCCGGCCGTGCTGGGTGTGCTCTTGTTCGTTCTGCGTATCGGCACCCCGGAATCGCCACGCTGGTTAGTCAGCAAAGGTCGTTTCAATGAGGCTGAGCAGATCATTAAGAAAGTCTACGGTCCAGAATTCTCGCTGAAAAATATGCCAGCGGAGTCGGTGGAAGCCAAAGTTACGCTGAAAGATCTGGTGCGCTCTGGTTACGGTAAACGCATGCTGTTTGTCTCGGTGTTCTGGAGTGCTGCCGTTGTGCCGATGTTTGCGGTGTATTCGTTCGCACCGGTGGTATTGAAAGCCCTGAATCTGGACGGCGAGTGGGCATCACTGGGTTCAATCGCCATCACCTTGCTGTTTGTGGTGGGCTGCATAATCGCCACCCGCTTGATTGATACCATGGGCCGCCGCCGTTTGATCATTCACAGCTTCTTGTGGTCAAGCCTTGCACTGCTGGCGTTGGGGATGTTCTCGCACGGTTCAGAGATGCTGGTGCTGGTGATGTTTGGTGCCTACGCGGTGTTTATCGGCGGTGCGCAGGTGCTGGAACTGGTATATCCCAACGAACTGTTCCCAACAGAAGTGCGTGCCTTTGCCGTCGGTATGGGTTCATCCATGTCACGTATCGGTTCTGCCGCGGGAACCTGGCTGGTGCCGATTTCCCTGCAAAGCCTGGGCATCGAATACACCATGTATGCTGCCGCGATTGTTTCCTTTATTGGTCTGCTGGTTTCGGTATGGCTGGCACCGGAAACGCGTAACATGACGCTGAGTCAGGCGGCTTCACTGGCACGTTAATAGAAAGAAAAATATCGTAGAAAGACAAAAGCCCGCTCAGGTAAACCTGAGCGGGCTTTTTGAATTTTTTTTGGCTACTTCTGAAATGCCGCAGCGTGTTCGCAAGATTTGATCTCAAACCTGGAGATTAGACTATCTCTCGCGGTAAATGATAATCCCACCTGTCTATTAGATCATTTCAACAGTTGGCTCTCTGAGCGCGTAACCTCAATTATATGCGCGCTTTCGCCAAAGCCTGGTCGGATGCAAAATTGTGCAAGCGTTGCTTGCACAATCACCCCCGGAACCATGAAGTGTCCGCTGGACAAACTCTATAGACTGGAACAACGGCACAGGTATCTGCCTAAGCTAAAGTTTGACTCGTATCCGTTACTAGCGAGCTTTTTTTACAAACAAAAAGCCCGCTCAGGTTTCCCTGAGCGGGCTTCTCTAAATTTGGCTCCTCTGACTGGACTCGAACCAGTGACATACGGATTAACAGTCCGCCGTTCTACCGACTGAACTACAGAGGAATCGTGTGAACGAGGCGCATATTAGCGATGCCGATCCCCAATGTCAAAGCCCGATCGCACACTTCTGGTTTAAGTGCGCGTAAAAGCAGCGGAATGCTGTTTTTCTGCCTTGAACGTTCAGATTTCAAACTGCCAGCAAGATCTCACTTTAAGCGCATTTCCTTTGAGATGTTAGATGCGTGTCAAAGTTTTGTTATTTGCCGATTTTAAAACAATCATTTCAGTGCTTTTATGGTGAAAATTTCAAATGAAGATCAGATGAAACAAATGAACTGCTTATCATCACGAAGGAAATCAGTTTTGGCATCTGAAACGGTATTTTGAAAATAACCTTTTGATAAGTAGATAGTTGCAGGAAAAAGCAGTGCCGAAACGATAGCGTCAGACCAGAAGCCTTACCTCTACAACCAGATAAATAACGCCAGCGCCGTTGAGTGAATGTAAAAAATATTTTTCATTCGTCGTATCAGCCAACCTGCGAATGTTAACGAATAAGAAGGGTTACCTATGAAATTCAAAAAAGCGTTAGTGACTTCCCTGTTAGCTTGCATGTTACCTGCCGCTGTTATGGCAAAAGACCTTCAGGTGGGCGTCTCTATGGCGCTGTTTGACGATAACTTCCTCACCATTCTGCGCACGGCGATGCAGAAAGAGATGACCAAAGATGGCGTTAAAGGTCAGGTCGAAGATGCGAAAGGCGACGTTTCCCAACAGCTGCAACAAATTCAAAACTTCATCGGTCAGGGCGTTGACGCCATCATCGTCAACCCGGTGGATACCAATGCGGTTAAACCGCTGATGGATGCCGCTAAGAAAGCCGGTGTGCCGCTGATCTTCGTTAACCGCAAACCGGCAGGTGAACTGACCGACAAAATGGCTTACGTCGGTTCCGATTCTGAGCTGGCGGGCCGTCTGCAGATGGAAGCGCTGGCAAAAGCCATGAACGGTAAAGGCAACGTCGCGATTCTGATGGGCGACCTGGCTAACGAATCAACCCGTGACCGTACCAAAGGTGTTGAAGCGGTCGTCGCTAAATATCCGGGTATCAAAGTGGTTCAGAAACAGACCGCGAAATTCACCCGTAATGACGCAGTAGACGTAGTGAGTAACTGGATGACCGCAGGCGATGACATTCAGGCGATTGCGTCTAACAACGATGAGATGGCGATTGGTGCGCTGCAGGCGCTGGGCAAAAACCCGAACCACATCCTGATCGCGGGTGTGGATGGTACGCCGGATGCGTTGCAGATGCTGAAGAACGGCAAGATGGTGGCCACCGTGTTCCAGGACGCAAAAGGCCAGGGTGAAGGCGCCGTCCAGGCTGCAGTGAAACTGGCTAATGGCGAGAAAGTTGAGAAGGTGATTAACATCCCTTACCAGCTGATCACCAAAGAGAATATGGCGCAGTTCGAAGCACGTAACCAGAAATAATCGTTCCCGACAAAGCCGTACGGAGGTGATGTATGACCGCTTTTGCGCTTGAAGCCGAAGGCATCAGCAAGTTCTTCCCCGGAGTGAAGGCACTCGACAATGTCTCACTGCGTATTAAACCGGGGTCGGTACATGCCCTGATGGGTGAAAATGGCGCGGGCAAATCCACTTTAATGAAATGCCTTATCGGGATGTATCGTCCCGATAAGGGCACCATTCGCATTAAAGGGGAGCCGGTGCAGTTTCAGGACACCATGGACGCGCTGCGTTCTGGCATCTCCATGATCCACCAGGAACTGAATCTGGTGCCTTACATGACCGTGGCTGAAAACATCTGGCTCGGTCGCGAACCGATGAAGTACGGCTTTGTTGACCACGCGTTGCTGAACAAGCAAACGCAGGAGTTACTGAACAGATTGAATATCCGTCTGAAGGCGGATCGCATGGTGGGCGAACTCAGTATCGCCTCCCAGCAAATGGTGGAAATCGCCAAAGCGGTGTCATGGAACTCCGACATCGTGATTATGGATGAACCGACCTCGGCCCTGACGGAAACCGAAGTGGCACATCTGTTCACCATCATCCGTGATTTGCGCGAGCAGGGTAAAGCCATCATCTATATCAGCCACAAAATGGATGAGATTTTCGCGATCACCGATGAGATCAGTATTTTCCGTGACGGGACCTGGGTGGGCAGTAACAGCACCTCAGAGTTTACCCGTCAGTCGCTGATAACCCAGATGGTGGGTCGCGAACTGACCCAGCTGTTCCCGAAATTCAACGGTGAAATTGGTGAAGACGTGCTGACGGTGCGTAATCTCACCTGCAAAGATCGCTTTACCGACATCAACTTTACGGTGCGCAAAGGCGAGATTCTGGGCGTTGCCGGACTGGTGGGAGCGGGGCGCAGTGAGGTAATGGAAAGTTTATTCGGTATGGAAAGCTTCGACAGCGGGGAAGTGCTGATCGATGGCGTGCCGGTCAAAATCGATTCGCCCTCAACGGCAATTGAGAAGGGCATGGCGTTCCTGACTGAAGATCGTAAAAAGTCCGGGTTGTTCCTGGTGTTGTCGGTGATGGAGAACATGAGCATCGTCAACATGCCGGATTATGTCAGTAAAGCCGGTTTCGTTAGCCACATGAAGATGGCGCAGGACTGCATGGAGCAGATCCGCAAACTCAATATTAAAACGCCGACCATGGATCAGATCATCAACAACCTCAGTGGCGGTAATCAGCAGAAGGTGCTGATTGCGCGATGGCTGCTGGCGCAACCGAAGATCCTAATCCTTGATGAACCGACGCGCGGTATCGACGTCGGGGCAAAAGCCGAGATTTACCGCTTAATCAGCGAACTGGCTAACCGTGGCGTCGCCATCATTATGGTGTCGTCTGAGTTGCCGGAAATTCTGGGCATGAGCGACCGCGTGATGGTTATGCACGGCGGACGTATAACTGGCATCCTCGATAAAGAAGAGGCCAATCAGGAAACCATTTTGTCGTTGGCATCCGAGTGAGGCGCGAGACATCTATGAGTAACGTGAAAATTACGGCTCCACAAGCCGCGGAATCGACTTCCTTCTTTGGCAACCTGCGCCACAAGTTGCCGAAAGATACCGGCATCTTTGTGGTGATGTTAGGTATTGCACTGATTTTTGAAATTGCGGGTTGGTACGTGCGTGACCAATCTTTCCTGCTGAACACCAACCGCTTAGTGTTGATTGTGCTGCAGGTAGCGATCATCGGCATCATCGCGGTGGGCGTGACCCAGGTCATTATCACCACGGGGATTGACCTGTCGTCTGGTTCGGTGATTGCGCTGACCGCGGTGGTGGCGGCCAGTCTGGCACAAACTTCTGACAGCCTGACGCCGATGTATCCTTCTTTGGTGAACCTGCCTGCGGTCATTCCGATTGTGGCCGGTATTGGTGTCGGCTTGCTGTGCGGGGTGATGAACGGTTTCCTGATTACCAAAACCGGTATCCCGCCATTCATCGCCACACTGGGCATGATGGTGTCGGCGCGTGGTCTGGCACAGTACTACACGCAAGGTAACCCGATCAGCTTCCTGTCAGATGGCTTTACCTCCATCGGCCAGGGTGCAATGCCGGTGATTATCTTCCTGGTGGTGGCCTTCCTGTTCCATATCGCTCTGAAACATACGCGTTACGGTAAATATGTGTATGCGATTGGCGGCAACATGACCTCGGCCAAAGTCTCAGGGATCAACGTTAATAAGTATCTGATCATCGTTTATACCATCGCGGGCGCGCTTTCTGGCCTGGCGGGTGTGGTGCTGGCGGCACGTGTGAGCAGCGGTCAGTCAAGCATGGGTATGGCGTACGAGTTGGATGCGATTGCCGCAGCGGTTATCGGCGGTAGCAGCCTGATGGGCGGCGTGGGTCGTATTACCGGCACGCTGATTGGTGCGGTGATTCTGGGTCTGATTAAGAGCGGATTCACCTTCGTCGGTGTGGATGCTTACGTGCAGGACATCATTAAAGGCATCATCATCGTCGCAGCGGTGTCCATCGATATGCACCGCAACCGCAAAAAACGCTGATACGCTTCATACTTCACACTGTAGCTGCGTTGGCTGCGCCCGTTTACCCTGGTCACATAGTAATCTATGCTCCCAGGGCTAAACGGGCTTGCCGCCTTGCTACAGCGCGAATTATTTCGCGTATCTGCTTTGAGTAGGTTGGAATCAAAACCCCCGCTTCTTGAGTCCTGTTACGCTTTAGCTGCCTTTCCTCACAATAAGTTTTCCCACTGGTTGATCCTGCTCCTTTCCCCGCGTTTGCTTTCGTTCTGACCGTTTTAGGTCAGTTTCTGTGAGTTATGCACCAATGCGACGCTTTCGGTCATCACTTTTTTGCACATCTGCCACGCAAACTGCGCACCACGGTGGTGCATTTCGATTTGTTTTTAATCACTCTGCGTCATGTGCTCAGCTTATTAACTCTTAAGAGGTAATCAGAAAGGCTTATTTTCCGTGCCGTTAGGAATATTCTGGCACTGCTTTTTCACGGCTCGAATAAACCTGGCCTGCATATTGCAACTTCATGAACACAAGCCAGCAGGCTGAGACACCCAGATACTGGGCATTCGGGGATTGACGGAGGCAATATGAATTTAAGACGACTGAAGTACTTTGTAAAAATCGTCGATATCGGCAGCCTGACTCAGGCAGCAGAAGTGCTGCACATCGCGCAGCCTGCGCTCAGCCAGCAAGTTGCGACGCTGGAAAACGAACTCGATCAGCAATTGTTGATCCGCACCAAGCGCGGCGTGACGCCAACCGAAGCAGGCAAAATTCTTTATGCTCACGCTCGTACCATTTTGCGCCAGTGCGAGCAGGCGCAGACCGCAGTGATCAACGCAGGTCAGGCATTAAATGGCCAGGTATCGATTGGTCTGGCGCCAGGCACCGCGGCATCTTCGCTCACCATGCCGCTGCTGCAGACCGTACGTGAACAGTTCCCGGATGTGCTGGTGTATCTGCATGAGAACAGCGGCACGTCTTTAAATGAAAAAGTCATGAACGGACAGTTGGATATGGCGGTGTTGTATGATCGTGCGCCGACTGCTGGCATTAACAGTATTCCGTTGATGAAAGAAGAGTTGTATCTGGTTGGGGCCACCGCCTGCCCAAGCGCCACTATCGATCTCGCTGACGTGGCGCAGATGAACCTGTTCTTGCCGCGTGACTACAGCGCCGTGCGTAAACGTGTAGATGAAGCATTCTCGCTGCGTCGCCTGAGTGCCAAAATCATCGGTGAAATTGAATCTATCTCAACCCTGACCGCAGCGGTTTCCAGCGGCATGGGCGTGACCGTATTGCCAGAATCAGCGGCTCGCGCACTGGTGAGTTCAACTCACGCGTGGATGGCGCGCATTAACAGCCCATCGCTGAATCTGCCGTTGTCGCTGAATATCTCAGCGCGTCTGCCGCTGTCACCATCGGCGCAGGCAGTGAAAAATATCCTGCTGTCACTGCTGAATAAGCCGATGGCGGAAGAGCGTGAATTGATGCTGGTCGGTTAATCACCTCTTCTCTGCCCCAGTTCTCAAAGGCTGGGGCAAACTCATCAAGCTTTAATAGCCCTCCCTCCACGCAAATGTTCGACCCTCCTTATTACTATTCCGCATAACACACCGTTTTTTATTATTTCCTGCAATGACACCAACTTCATAACATGGACGAAACAGGGCAGGGAACAGGAGAAAGGGTGTGAATTTCCAGCAACTTAAAATTATACGTGAAGCAGCACGTTGCGAATTCAACCTGACAGAAGTGGCGAACACATTGTTTACCTCCCAATCTGGGGTAAGTCGTCATATTCGCGATCTGGAAGATGAGCTCGGCGTCGAGATCTTTATTCGTCGTGGCAAGCGACTGTTAGGCATGACAGAACCCGGCAAGGCGCTGTTGACCATTGCTGAACGCATCCTTGATGAAGCTGGCAAAGTACGTCGCCTGGCGGATGTGTTTACCAATGAAACCAGCGGCGTGCTGACGATTGCCACCACGCATACCCAGGCACGTTATAGCCTGCCGCGCGTGATAAAAGCGTTTCGTCAGCTCTATCCGAATGTGCGTCTTGAACTCAATCAGGGATCGCCGCAGGAGATTGTGGCGATGTTACTGGCGGGTGAAGCTGACATTGGTATTGCTTCCGAGCAGCTGGTGAACAACAGCAGCCTCGCAGCTTTCCCGTGGTTTAGCTGGCATCACTCATTACTGGTGCCGCATGACCATGAATTGCTGCAACATCAACCGGTCACGCTGGCCAGTCTGAGCCGCTATCCACTGATCACTTATCGTCAGGGGATCACGGGGCGCTCACGTGTTGACCGTGCGTTCCAGGCGGCGGGCATTAAGCCGGATATCGTGCTTAGCGCGCAGGATTCCGACGTGGTGAAAACCTATGTTGAGTTGGGTCTTGGCGTCGGCATCCTGGCTGACCAGGCGTGCGACATCTATGAAGGTGAAGATTTGGTGAAAATCGACACTCATCATCTGTTTGATGCCAATACCGTATGGCTGGGATTGAAGCGCGGCCAGTTGCAACGAAATTACGTCTGGCAGTTCCTGGAACTGTGTAATGCCAATCTGTCGCTGGAGGAGATTAAACGTCAGGCGCTCTCCTATGAAACGGAGTCTGAACCGGCTATCGATTTCCAGATTTGATGCAGTGGTCGCCATAAATGGCGACCTTACATTCCCCCGTAGGGTGCGCATTCATGCGCACCTGGCCACAACCCGCACCATAAGCAATGACGCATTCCCTTGCAGCATAAAATTTCTTTTCCCGCCGCAAAACACACACCTGAAAGGTTTCCACCCCACAGAAAAACATCCTGCACTGCTGCGCCACGTTACAGTGAAATGAACAGGATAAAGGGGATGATAATGTCGCGGATTCAACTCAAAGATGCAGAACTGTTACGCCAGCAGGCGTTGTTTGGCGGACACTGGCAGGATGCGCATGCAGGGGCCACGCTACCGGTGATCGATCCATCGTCCCAGCAGCAGATAGCCACCATTCCGGCACTGGGTGCGGCCGAAACAGAGCAGGCGATAGATTATGCCGAATCAGTACGTGCCAGCTGGGGCAAAACCCCCAACGCCTCACGCGCGGCGCTACTGGACAAGTGGCATCAGCTGATTCTCGATAATGCTGACGATTTGGCGATCATCATGACCGCCGAGCAGGGTAAACCGCTGGCTGAAGCCAAAGGTGAAGTGCTGTACGGCGCCAGCTTTGTGAAGTGGTTCGCTGAAGAGGCGCGTCGCATTTATGGTGATACCATTCCGGCGCCGAGTGAAGATCGTCGTATTTTAGTATTGAAGCAGCCGGTGGGTGTGGCGGCTGCCATCACGCCGTGGAATTTCCCGATTGCGATGATCACCCGCAAAGTGGCACCCGCGCTGGCCGCCGGTTGCCCGATCATCGTCAAACCTTCTGAACTGACGCCACTGTCGGCTCTGGCACTGGCGGTGCTGGCAGAACGGGCAGGTTTCCCCGCTGGCGTACTGCAAGTACTTACCGGTCTGCCCACCGAAATCGGCAGCACGCTGACTGCCAGCCGCACGGTGCGCAAAATCTCCTTTACCGGATCCACGCGCGTCGGCCAGCTGCTGATGCAACAAAGTGCCGACAGTATTAAGCGCCTCAGCCTCGAACTGGGCGGCAATGCGCCACTGATTGTGTTTGATGATGCCGATCTGGATATCACCATTCCCGGCGTAATGGCGAGTAAGTTCCGTAATGCCGGGCAGACTTGTGTTTGTGCCAACCGTATTTTGGTGCAACGCGGTATCTATGAGCGTTTTAGCGAAAAACTGCTGGCAGCGGTGGAGACCCTTAAAGTGGGTGACGGCTTCGCGCCGGGTAGCACCATCGGGCCGTTGATTAACGAACGCGCCGTTGAGAAGGTGAATAGCCATATTGATGATGCGCTCAGTCAGGGGGCGACCCTGCTGCGTGGCGGCATCAGCGCCCCCAACGGCACTTTTGTGGAGCCCACCGTACTCGGCAACGTCACCAGCAGTATGCGTATTGCGCATGAAGAAACTTTTGGACCCGTGGCACCGCTATTTGTTTTCGATACCGAAGAGGAAGCCATTCAAATGGCGAATGACACGCCCTACGGATTGGGGGCCTATTTCTTTACCGAGAATATACGTCGTGCCTGGCGCGTAGCGGAATCATTAGAGTTTGGTATGGTCGGATTTAATACCGGTGCAATCTCATTAGATGCCGCGCCTTTTGGCGGAATTAAATTATCCGGATTAGGTCGTGAAGGATCGCGTTATGGAATTGAAGAGTATCTTGAGCAGAAAACGTTCCATATTGGCAGTTTATAATCACTGCCGCCATTAATGGCGGCCCTTCGGTAGGGTACACATTTTGCGTGCCGTATTAACAACAGCGTCGGTGACCTCAGGTGACCGGCGCTGTTTTATTTTGTGCGCTACGTCATGCTTTTCTCACCTGTCACCGTTTTAGTGCAAGTTTCATGCGAGCTGCACCGCCGCGATGCACGAATTTTGTGAAGTAAATCATCTGTTTATTCCTTCGGCAATTCCGCAAAATTTCGCTCTTCAATACGGCAGAAAATTTTTTTGGGCTGTTTTTTACGCATTTTAATTTTTCACTGGGCTGGCATACTTTCTGCATTAGCTTATTTACGTGACAGATAAATGTGGTGCAAATCGTTAATAAGCGCACATGTGATGGGTGTAACAAATAAGGAATTTTCCATGTTAAGTTTCGACCCTGAAAAAGTTTCCCTTCCTGCTGGCCATTATATTGGTGGTCAGCATGTCACTACCCAGGGGGCGCGTTTCGCCGTAAAACGTCCTTCCGATGGCAAAGTCTATGCCGAACTGAGCGAAGCGCAGCCTGGAGATGTGGATCGTGCCGTTACCCTTGCGCATCAGGCGCTGAAAACCAGCGGCTGGCGCAGCTGCCCACCCCGTGAACGCGGCAAGGTACTGCGCCGCTGGGCCGATCTGATTGAAAGCGATGCGTTACTCGCTCAGCTCGAAGCGCTGGGATCAACGCGCCCCATCAGCGATGTGGTACAGCATGAAATTCCGTTCACCGCTGAGGCGATTCGTTTCTACGCCGAGTGCGCAGACAAATACAGCGGCGACCTGTTCCCGACGCAGGATAGCAGCCTCGGCATGCTGATTTCGGAGCCGTACGGCGTGATTGGCGCCATTACTCCGTGGAATTTCCCGCTGTCGATGGCGTCATGGAAATGCGGCCCGGCGCTGGCAGCAGGCAATGCGGTGGTATTGAAGCCGTCTGAGCTGACCCCGTTTTCCACCGTGCGCATGGCTGAACTGGCGGTGCAGGCCGGATTACCGGCTGGCGTATTAAACATTGTGCAAGGCAGCGGTGCGGTGACCGGCAGCGCGCTGGTCACACATCCGTTGGTGCGTAAAGTCTCGTTCACCGGCTCCACCGCCACCGGCGCCCGCATTATGGGTGATGTGGCTCAGCACGGTATGAAGCCTGTGACACTGGAGCTGGGCGGTAAAAGCCCCCAGCTGGTATTCGATGATGCTGGCGATATTGATGTGCTGGCCCAACGTATTCTGCGGGGATTCACCGCTAACGGTGGCCAGGCCTGTGTCGCAGGCACCCGCTTGATCGTACAGCGCGGCATTGCCCAACCGCTGCTGGATCGACTGGTGGCGCTCTGCCAGCAGCCGCAGCCGGGGGTCACCTGGCAGGACAGCAGCCGTTACGCACCGTTGATTGATGAGCGTCAGGGCCAGAAGGTGGCTTCAGTGATCGCCGAAGCCAAAGCGCAGGGCGCAGAAGTGTTAGTGGGCGGTGAGCGCTTTGCGGATACCGCGGAAGGCTGGTTCTGGCAACCCACGCTGCTGTGCGGTGTGGCGGCTGATAACCCGGCCGTGCAGCAGGAGATTTTTGGTCCAGTGCTGACCGTGCAGGAATTCGATAGCGAAGAAGAGGGCTTAGCGCTGGCGGCACATGAAACCTACGGTCTGTGCGCGGGCGTCCATACGCTGAGTCTGCCACGTGCCATGCGAGCCATGCGCGCTATCGAATCCGGCACCGTATGGGTCAACCGCTACGGTCGATCCGGCGATTTCATTATTCCTACCGGTGGCTTCCTTGGCTCCGGTATTGGCAAGGATCTGGGACGTCAGGCATTTCAGGCCTGTCAGCGCCAGAAGAGCGTATTAATCGATTTCTAATTCCACATTTCAGACAACGACGAGGTCGCTTCATGGCACTGTTTAAACCGAAATTCATCACCTTTGACTGCTACGGCACCCTGATCAACTTCGATATGGCAGGCGCAGCCGCACGCTGTTTCAAAGACCGTGTCGCGGAGGCTGAAATGAGCGCCTTCACCACTGATTTCTCCCGTTATCGCATGGATGAAGTGCTGGGGGCATGGAAACCTTATTACGATGTGGTGAGCAACGCCATCCAGCGTACCTGCAACAAATGGGGCGTGTCGTGGACGCAAGCGGACAGCGACTTTATCTACACCGATTGTGCAACCTGGGGACCGCATCCTGATGTCCCCGCCGGTCTGGCAAAAGTGGCAAAAGAGTTCCCTCTGGTGCTGTTGAGCAACTCAATGAACGATCTGCTGCCACACCATATTCCGCGTTTGGGTGCGCCAATCCATTTAGCGATCACCGCTGAGGAAGTGGGCGCGTATAAACCGCAGATGAAGGGCTTCGAGTACATGCTTGAAAAACTCGACTGCCGTCCGGATGAAATTCTGCACGTCTCCTCCAGTTTCCGTTATGACCTGATGACGGCTCACGATCTGGGAATTACCCACAAAGCCTGGATCAATCGCGGCCACGAGCCGGCCAATCCTTATTACGGTTACACCGAGCTGAAAGACATTGGTGGTTTACCTGCGCTAGTTGGACTGTAAGGACGACACGATGAAACTCGAATCATTCTGGCAAGCCACTGCACCGGTGTTTACCGGCGCAGCGAGTGGATCGCTGCCGTCGGTTGCCGACGTCGTGGTGATTGGCGGCGGTTTTACCGGCATCTCAACCGCACTGAACCTCGCACGACAGGGCATTAACGTGGTGGTGCTGGAAAGTGGCAACGTGATGAGCCAGGCCTCCGCGCGAAATGGCGGACACTGCAATACCGGCGTGTCGCAAAACTTTGCCTCGCTGGTGGCCAGTCAGGGGATCGAGCAGGCCAGTCGTTTCTACCGTGCTTTTGATGACGCCGTGAGTTACGTCCAGCAGCTGGTGCGTGAAGAGCAGATTGATTGCGATTTTCGCCTGTGCGGCAAGCTCAAACTCGCCAGCAAAGCGTCGCACTTCCCGAGCTTACGCAGTGCCTGGCAACTGATGCGCGACACCGTCGATCCGGAAATCGAGCTGATCGGCAAAGATGAGATTCGCCGCGAAGTAGGCAGCGATGCCTTCCATGGCGGCTTACTGCAAAAACGCGGCGGCCAGATGCACATGGGCAAGTTCGGTATTGGCCTCGCCAATGCGGCGGCCCGAGCCGGAGCGAAGATCTTCCCGCATCACGCGGTGACCGGCTTAACGCGTCTGGATGGCTATCGCCATCGTGTCACCACCGCACAAGGCGAAATTATTGCGGAAAAAGTGATGATGGCCACCGGCGTGTCGAATGAGGGGCCGTTCCCATGGTTCCAGCGCCGTATCGTGCCGGTGGGCAGTTTCATCGTGGTGACCGAACCGCTGGGTGATGAGTTACTTAACCAGGTGCTGATCAACGATCGCACTTACGTGACTTCACTGAATATCGGCAACTACTTCCGCACCACCGCCGATCGTCGGTTGGTGTTTGGTGGGCGCGCGCGTTTCGCGGTGAGCAACCCGACCTCGGATACGCGCAGCGGCGAAGTGCTGCGTGCGGCCATGACCGCACTGTTCCCACAGCTGGGCAAATCGCGCATCGATTACTGCTGGGGCGGCATGGTGGACATGACTTCCGATCGCCTGCCGCATGCGGGTGAGCACGATGGCGTGTTCTATTCACTCGGCTATAGCGGCCACGGCACGCAGATGTCGGTGTGGATGGGACGGGTGATGGCCGATTTACTGACCGAAAAACGTAACGAAAATCCCTGGCAGCGCGATGCATGGCCTGCACTGCCCGGTTACCACGGGAAACCCTGGTTTTTGCCTCTCGCGGGGCTGTATTACAAGGCTAAGGATCGGCTCTCCTGATCATTGGCTGCGACCAGAAGCGCAATTTATTGCGCATTGCCTCAGGTCGCACGGAACCAGTGATGATTTTGAAATAAACAACTTTTCATATTGAGGGTGTGCAGATGAGTAAATTCAATAAAGAGTCTGACGCTGTGAATCCGGCCCTGACGCGGATGCTGACCGAAGGGTCAATGTCACGCCGTGGCCTGATGAAGTTGTTGTCTGCCGGTGCAGTGATGAGCAGCGGCCTGATAGGTTTTCCGCAGATGAGTTTTGCGGCTGAAACGCCGGTGAAAGGCGGCAAGATGCGCGCAGCTATGTCGAACGCCTCCGCGACCGACACACTCGACCCGGCCAAAGGCAACAACAGCGGTGACTACACCCGTCAGTTTATGGTTTATAGCGGCCTGACTGAACTCGACCAAAAGCTGGCGATTCAACCTGGCCTGGCGGAATCGGTGGAGTCCACTGACGGTGTCACCTGGCACATCAAACTGCGCAAAGGGGTCACCTTCCACGACGGCAAACCGCTTACCGCCAAAGACGTTATTTACTCACTCAGCCGCCACAAAGACCCTGCTGTCGCCTCCAACGCCTTTAAGCTGGCCGATCAGTTCAAAACCTTTACCGCCGTGAATGACAATGAGGTCACGCTCGAATTGAGTGGCGCCAACTTTGACGTGCCTTACATGCTGGCAAGTGCCCCGTTCCTGATCGTGCAGGATGGCACCAAAGACTTCAGCAAAGGCATTGGCACCGGGCCGTTTAAGCTGAAAGAGTTCTCACCGGGCGTGCGATCAGTCGGCGTGAAGAATCCGAACTACTACAAACCAGGCCTGCCGCATCTGGATGAGATCGAACTGCTGGGTGTGACCGATCAGGCAGCCCGCGTCAATGCGTTGATGTCAGGTGATCTGCACATCGTCTCCACTCTGAGCGCCGCCGACAGTAATCGCCTCAAAGCCACTCAGGATTTTGCCGTGCTGGAAAGCAAGGCGGGGATGTACACCAACCTGATCATCCGCACCGACATGAAGCCGGGCAGCAACGAAGATTTCGTGCTGGCGATGAAGTATCTGCAACCGCGCGACATCGTGCTGAAAACGGTGCTGCAGGGTTATGGCGATATCAGTAACGATACGCCAGTACCGCCGTGGCATCCGCTGTTCAATGCCGATCTCAAACCGCGTCCACTGGATGCCGAAAAAGCCAAATTCCACATTGAGAAAGCCGGGATGAAAGGCGCGACGGTGGAGATCATCACCACGCCAAACATCGAAGGTGCAGTAGAAGGTGGTCAGCTGATCCAGCAGGTGGCGCGAAATACCGGGTTGAACATTAAAGTGCGTCGTGTGCCGTATGACGGCTATTGGTCGACCCACTGGACCAAAGACCCGATAGGTTATGGCTCGATCAACCCACGTCCAACGCTGGATATGCTGTTCTCACAGTTCTATATGTCGAGCGCCGCCAATAACGAATCAGGCTGGAAGAACGATCAGTTTGACCAGTTGGTGGTAGCAGCACGCGGCGAGCGCGATCAGGGCAAACGCAAGCAGATGTACGGTGACATGCAGAAGCTGATCTATGATCACTGTGGCACCATCATCCCAACCTTTATTAGTACCCTCGACGGTTACAGCAAAAAGGTGGGCGGTGTTGAGGCCTGGCCAAGCGGCATGATGATGGGTTACCGCTTCCATGAGTTTGCCTGGCTGAAAGCCTAATCCGTCATCCGTCAGAGGAGAACGCCGATGAACCGATACATGTTGTTTCTGATTGCCCGGCGCGCAGGCGCGGGCATCCTGACCTTGCTTATCGTCTCGGCGGTGGTGTTTTTTATCACCAGCCTGCTGCCCGGCGATGCCGCGCAGATGATTCTGGGGCAAAACGCCACGCCGGAAACGGTGGCGGCGTTACGCCAGCAGCTGGGTCTCGACCAGCCATTATTAATGCGCTACTTCAGCTGGCTCAGTGGGATGCTGCACGGTGACTTCGGCACCTCGTTTGCCAGTCATTTGCCGGTGACGCAGCTGGTGGGGCAGCGTATTCCCGCCACGCTGGAACTGGCGGGCATCACCACGGTGATCTGTGTGCCCCTGGCGCTGGTGATCGGCATTCTTGCGGCGATGAACCGGGGTTCGGCATTGGACCGTTTCCTGGTGATCGCCACCATGGCGACGGTAGCCGTACCGGAGTTTTTGGTGGCGACCGTGGCGGTGTTGATCTTCGCGGTCAAACTGCATTGGGTATCGGCGATGTCGTTTGGCAGCCCCGATATGGATCTGATCAGCTACCTGAAAGCCTACGCACTGCCAGTGCTAACACTGTGCTGCGTGCTGGTGGCGCAGATGGCACGCATGACGCGCGCCGCCATCATTAACCAGCTCGACAGCCCTTATCTTGAAATGGCACTGCTGAAAGGGGTGTCACCCTTGCGTGCAGTGCTGCGTCACGCACTGCCTAACGCGGTGGGTCCGATTGCCAATGCCATTTCGCTCAGCCTGTCTTACCTGTTTGGCGGCGTGATCATTATCGAGTCGATCTTCAGCTATCCCGGCCTCGCCAGTGCGTTGGTGGATGCGGTGAGTAATCGCGATCTGCCGGTGGTGCAACTGTGCGTGATGATGTTTGCCGCCTGTTATCTGGTGCTGCTGCTGATAGCGGATGTGCTGACCATCGCCTTTAACCCGAAATGGAGGAGCTGATGAATAGCTTGCTGCTTCCTGTACGAATCTTTCAGGCGCTATCGATCTCGGGCCGTATCGGCCTGCTGATCTCGCTGTTCTGGCTGGCGATGGCGCTGTTGGGCAACCAGCTGGCACCGCATAACATCGACGATATTGGTGGCGGTCCGATGCTCGGTGGCATGACCGCGGACAACCTGCTCGGCACCGATTATCTCGGACGCGATATCCTCAGTCGTATCTTGTATGGCGCCAAGTTCTCGATCGGCCTGGCGTTAACTGCGGCGCTGGGTGCCAGTTTGATCGGCACCTTGCTGGCTCTGCTGGCGGCAGTAGCCGGACGCTGGCTGGAAGAGCTGCTGGGCCGTATTAACGATGCGATGCTGGTGCTGCCGGGCAAAGTGCTGTCACTGATGATTGTGGCGGTGTTTGGTTCATCGCTGCCGATGCTGATCCTGACGGCGATATTCACCTACTGGCCGGGCGCGTTCCGTATCGCCTTCGCCATGGCCAGTAATCTGCGCAGTATGGATTATGTGCGCGCCTCCCGACTGCGCGGTGAAAGTCGCTGGTACGTGGCGATTCACGACATTCTGCCGAACATGGTGCACCCGATGCTGACCGATTTTGGCCTGCGCTTTGTTTACATCGTGCTGTTGCTGAGTGGCTTGAGCTTCCTGGGCCTGGGCGTGCAACCGCCGTATGCCGATTGGGGTACGCTGGTGCGCGAAAATCTGCAGGGCCTGTTTAATGGATCGCCCGCCGTGCTGATGCCTGCGGTCGCCATTGCCAGCCTGACCATTGGTGCCAACCTGTTTATCGACAGCCTGCAGCAGATGCGCCCGTTGACGCTGGCGAAGGAGGGAGCATGAACGTGACACCACATACTGCTATGCCAGTGATTTCGGTCGAAAACCTGCGCGTCACCGCGGAGACCGACAAAGGTGAAGAGATCGATCTGGTTTCAGACATCCGTTTTACCGTACAAAAAGGCGAAGTGCTGGCGCTGATTGGGGAGTCGGGATCGGGCAAAACCACCATCGCGATGGCGTTGATGGGCTACGCACGCCACGGTTGTCGCATCGCTGACGGCATCATCCATATGGCGGGCACCGACGTGCGCAGCTTATCGCCGGGGCAGCTGCGCGAATTTCGTGGCAACAAGGTGGCCTACATCGCCCAGAGTGCGGCGGCGTCGTTTAACCCCGGTATGCGTATTATCGATCAGGTGATCGAACCGGTGGTGATTCACGGCACCATGAAGCGCAAAGCGGCGAAAGAGAAGGCGGTTTCGCTGTTTCGTGAGCTGGCATTACCGAATCCTGACACCATTGGCGATCGCTTCCCGCATCAGGTTTCCGGCGGTCAGCTGCAGCGCCTGATGACGGCGATGGCGCTGATTGGCGATCCTGACGTGGTGATCCTCGACGAGCCGACTACCGCCCTGGATGTCACGACACAGGTTGAAGTGCTAAAAGCGTTTCGTCGAGTGGTGGCACAGCGCGGCGTCACAGCTATCTATGTCAGTCACGATCTGGCAGTGGTGGCTCAGATGGCCGACCGCATTCTGGTGCTGCTGCGCGGCAAAATGGCCGAGTACGGCACCACTGAGCGGCTGATTGGCGCACCCCAGGCAGAATATACCCAACTGTTGATGGCCGCGGCGCGTCAGAATGAGCGCGAAAGCAGCTGGACCTGCGCGGAAGCCGATGCGCAACCGTTAATGGAAGTGCGCGACCTCAGTGCCGGTTATGGCCCACGTGACAGCGAAGGGAAACCGAAAGCGCTGATTCTGGAGGACATCAACCTCAAGCTGTGGAAAGGGCAGGCGATTGGCATCATCGGCGAGTCGGGTTCCGGTAAAACCACGCTGGCACATGCCATTGCCGGGCTCAATGCGCCGAGCCACGGTCATATTCTGTTTAATGGTCACTATATCAACGGCGATATGCATAAGCGCCCGGATAACGAACTGCGTCGTATCCAGTATGTGTTCCAGATGGCAGACACCGCGCTCAATCCGGCACACAGCGTCGAGCGGATTCTTTCTCGTCCGCTGACGTTGTTCCACGGATTGAAAGGGCCGGAACTGCAGCGCCGTCTGCATCAACTGCTGGATCTGGTGAAACTGCCGCGGACGGTATTGTGGCGACGTCCCTGGGCGTTGTCGGGTGGTCAGAAGCAGCGCGTCAATCTGGCGCGTGCGCTGGCGGCGGAGCCGGATCTGATTCTGTGTGATGAAGTGACTTCGGCACTGGATACCGTGGTTGCCGCTGCCGTGCTGGATCTGATCAGCGAACTGCGCCGCGAGCTGGGATTGTCGGTGCTGTTTATCAGTCATGACATGCACGCGGTACGCGCCGTCTGTGACGACATAGTAGTGATGAAATCCGGTCGCATCGTGACGCAGATTTCCCGTGCTGATTATGATAAACCCACCAGTGAGCTTTATTTCGAACGCCTGAAGCGGGCCGTACCGGAATTGCGTCAAGGCTGGCTGGATGAGCATGAAGAAGTGCTGAAGGCAGAATAAAAATCCCGGCATTATTAGCGGCGCGATTCATCGCGCATCTCAATGGCGAAAACGTTCGCACAATAAATTGCGCCGCTACGTTGCTGGTGTGTTTTACAAGAAAGGAGCAGCAAATGATCACATTACGCGCCATGACGCAGGATGATATTGAACATGGCTATGCCATCACCCAACAGCTGAAATGGCCGCACCGCCGCGAAGACTGGCAGCAGGCGCTGGCGCTGGGTGAAGGTGTGGTGGCGGAAGAGCAGGGTAAATTTGTCGGCAGTGCCTTTGGCTGGCGCTGGGGAGAGAGCGCGGCAACCATTGGGTTGGTGGTGGTGAATCCTGAGTGCCAGGGACGCGGTATCGGCAAGCAGCTGATGCTGGCGGTGATGGAGAAATACCCGGATTGCGTGATTCGCCTGCATGCTACCGAAATGGGCCAGGGGCTGTACGAAAAGCTGGGTTTTGTGGTGAAAGGCACCATTCAGCAGCACCAGACGCGTGAGCTGGCAACGGTGCCCGCCGTCAATATCCCGACAGGGTTAACGCTGCGCAATGCTGAGGCCGATGACGTTGAATTGCTCACTGAGTTGGACCATCAGGCGCACGGCATGTGGCGCCCGCAATTGATGCAAACGCTTGTTGCCGATCACCAGACGGTATTACTGCAAGACCCGCAGCAGCAGGTACAGGGCTTTGCCAGCCTGCGCCGTTTTGGTCACGGCTGGGCGATTGGCCCGGTGATTGCGCGCAACATTGAGGTCGCGCAGGCGCTGGTGGCCGCGCTGATGCAAGGGCTGGGCGGTGAGTTTATCCGCATCGACACCGACAGCGCGCTGCCACTGGCAAGCTGGCTGGAGAGCCTGGGTTTGGTCAAGGTAGATGCGCCGACCACCATGTATCGGGGAATGCCGTGGTCACCGCAACATGGTGAGATGCAGGCGTTTGGGTTGATGACCCAGGCGATGGCCTGATGCATATCGTTTATAAATCTGAAGCCACGCGCGGTGCGCACTGGCAGCGCTGGCTGGCCGAACATGCGCCGGATGTGCAGATGCATATCTGGCCGGATGTCGGTGACGCCGAGCAGGTCGAACTGCTGGTGGCCTGGCAGCCACCCGAAGAGGTAATGAACACCTTCCCCAACCTGAAAGCATTGTTGTCAGTGGGGGCCGGAGCCGATCAGTTTGATCTCTGCCAGTTGCCGCCAGACCTGCCGGTGGTGCGCATGATTGAACCCGGTCTGACGCAGGGCATGGTGGAGTACGTCACCTTTGCCGTGCTGGGATTACATCGCGACATGCCGCGCTATTTCCAGCAGCAACGGGCGGCACAATGGCAAACCCACCCGATTCGCACCGCTAACCAGCGTCGAGTTGGTGTGATGGGCCTGGGAGAACTCGGTCAGGCATCGTTGAAACAACTGGCGTCGCTGGGGTTTGACTGCGCAGGCTGGAGTCGCACACCTCGTGAACTTGATGGCGTGCGTTGCTGGCATGGCGCAGAGCAGCTCGGTGAGTTTCTGGCACACAGTGACATTTTGGTGTGCCTGCTACCGCTCACTGACAGCACCCGGGGCTTACTCAATACCGAACTGTTTGCACAGCTGCCACCCGGCGCCGCGTTGGTGCAGGTCGGACGCGGTCCGCAGTTGAACGATGCCGATCTGCTGACGGCGTTGGGCAGCGGGCAACTCAGCGCAGCGGTGATTGATGTCACTGACCCTGAACCTTTACCACCTGAACACCCTTTTTGGCAGCATCCGGCTATCTGGCTGACACCGCACATTGCCAGCCAGACGCAAACTGACAGTGCCGTGGCGGCACTACTCGAGAACCTGCGTCGCTATCAACGCGGCGAACCGATGGTCGGCCTTATCGATCGCAACCGGGGATACTGATATGCAACTGGATCAATTAGTCGCTCTGCGACGGGATCTGCACGCCCATCCCGAGCTGGGCTATCAGGAATATCGCACCAGTGACATTGTGGCGCAGGTGCTGCAGGAGCACGGTATTGAGGTGCATCGCGGCTTGGGAAAAACCGGAGTGGTGGGTGTACTCAAACGTGGGAATAGCCCACGCATGATAGGTTTGCGTGCGGACATGGATGCGCTGCCGATGCAGGATAACGGCACCCAGGCGTGGAAAAGTGTGCATGACAATATCTGCCATGCCTGCGGTCATGACGGTCACACGGTGATGCTGCTGGGCGCGGCTATCCAGTTGGCCCAGCAGGGCGATTTTGACGGTACGCTGGTGTTTATCTTCCAGCCAGCGGAAGAAGGTTTATCCGGCGCGAAGGCGATGATTGATGACGGTCTGTTCCAGCAATTCCCTTGCGATGCAGTATTCGCCCTGCATAACTGGCCTGAACTGCCTCTGGGCGAAGTGCAGACGCGGCCGGGTGCCATCATGGCGGCGGCGGATCGTTTTGATATCACGGTAAAGGGCGGTGGCGGGCATGCGGCACAGCCACACCTGACGCGTGACACTTTGCTGGCCACCAGTGAGCTGGTGGTACAGCTCAACACGCTGGTGGCGCGCGCGCTTGATCCGTGCGAGCCGGGTTTGCTGACGGTGACGCGCATGCAGGGCGGCTTCTCACACAATATGATTCCAGCGGAAGCCAGTATCACCGGCACGGTACGTACATTCAGCCCAGCGGCGCAGGACATCATTGAAAGCCGCCTGCGTGAAATGGCGCAACATGTCACGGCGGCACACGGTCTGCAGGCAGAGGTGAGCTATCTGCGTTATTACCCGGCCACGGTCAATCATGCGGGTGCTGCACAAGTGGCGCTGGATGCCCTGCATGAGGCGGGCATCCCTGCTGAACAAGCCAGACAACCCGCACTCACCTCCGAAGATTTTGCCTTTATGCTGCAGGCTAAACCCGGTGCCTATCTGTGGGTCGGCTCGGCACCGAGCCGGCCGCTGCATCACTCTTCCTACGACTTTAACGACGCACTGATCCCGCACGGTATTCAGACTTTGACGGCCATCGCCCGCCACGCGCTGCGTGCAGAATTTCCCTGCTGATTGGCAGATGATTTTGAAACGAAATGCTGCTGCCATACCGATTACGGCAGCGTGAGAAACCAACGGGTTGCGATACTTGAGCCAACCGAACGTTACGTGGATGAGGATTTTTACAATGCAGAATGTCATGGCGGAGCAGCAAACCTATACCGATAACGGCCTGTTACTGGATGCACGTGAGAAGAACGTGCCACGTGGTGTGGTCACCGCGCATCCGTTGGTGATTGAGCGGGCGAAAGGCAGTGAAGTGTGGGACGTCGAGGGTAATCGCTATCTCGATTTTGTCGGCGGGATTGGCGTGCTCAATGTGGGGCACAATCACCCGGCGGTAGTGAATGCGGTGACGAAACAGCTCGGGCTGGTATCACACGCCTGTTTCCAGGTTGTCGCCTATCCAGGTTACATCGAACTGGCACAGCGCCTGAATGCGCTGGTTGGCAACGGTGAGGCCTTTAAAAGCGTGTTCTTCACCAGCGGTGCGGAAGCGGTAGAGAATGCGGTGAAGATTGCCCGTGCGCACACCAATCGCAGTGGCATTATCGCCTTTGATGGCGCGTTCCATGGCCGTACGCTGCTGGGCTGTACGCTGACCGGTATGAGCCAGCCTTACAAACAGAACTTCGGACCCTTCGCATCAGAGGTTTACCGTTTACCCTATCCTAACGCTTACCACGGCGTGAGCGATGATGACTGCCTGCAAGCATTGGAGCAGCTGTTTGCCGTGCAGATCCTGCCGGAGCGTGTGGCCGCGATCATCATTGAGCCTGTTCAGGGCGACGGTGGCTTCCTGCCAGCGGGCGCGAACTTTATGCAGGCGCTGCGTCGCATCACCGAAAAACACGGCATTGTGCTGATTCTCGACGAAGTGCAGACCGGCTTTGGTCGCACCGGCACCATGTTTGCTTTCCAACAGCTGGGCATCACGCCAGATTTAGTCACGGTGGCGAAGAGCCTCGGTGGCGGTCTGCCGATTTCCGGCGTGGTAGGCAAAGCAGCCATCATGGATGCGCCACTCCCTGGCGGTCTGGGTGGCACTTACGGCGGTAACGCATTGGGTTGTGCTGCGGCACTGGCGGTGCTCGATTTGCTGGAGCATGACAATCTGCTGGCACGCAGTAATCAACTGGGCGAACAACTCAACGCGCGGTTACGGCAGTTGGCGGAAAAGTACGCCTGCATCGGTGAGGTACGTGGCGTAGGCTTTATGCAGGCCGTGGAGATCATCGACTTCGAAACTAAACGCCCTGACGCAGCGATGACGCAAAAGATTCTCGATAGTGCCTGCCAGGAAGGTCTGTTGCTGATTAAGTGCGGCTTACACCGCAACGTGGTGCGCTTCCTCGCGCCACTGGTGACTACGGATTCTCAACTGGAAGAAGCGTTACATATCTTTGATATTGCGCTGGCACGGGCGAGCGGTCGCTTAGGATAAATCCCGCTTCCTCATTGATATTTCTGGAATTATTCACTGGACCAAAATAAAACGTGGTGCGCGCTGACGCTAGCGCCGCCACGTCAAAGCGTGATATACCATCGTAACAACCTGCGCGATTGGTCAACAATGAGGGGTGCTATGAACGGCTTAATGAAACTCGACCGCATCGACATCAACATTCTGGTGCAATTACAAAATGATGGCCGTATCAGTAACGTCAATCTCGCCGACGCCGTAGGACTCTCGCCCAGCCCTTGTTTACAACGGGTGAAACGCCTGGAGCAGGCCGGGTTCATTACCGGATATGAAGCCCACATCAATCTGACCAAAATTACCGATTCCGTCACGGTGTTTACCGAAGTGACGCTCTCAGGCCATCGCCGCGAAGATTTTATGAAATTCGAAAATTCGGTTCGCGATGTGGATGAGCTGATGGAGTGTCATCTGATCACCGGCGGCTACGACTATTTGCTGCGCTTTATTACCCGCAGCATTGAGCATTACCAGGAAGTGATTGAGAAGATGCTCGACGCGCAGATCGGCATCGATAAATACTTCAGTTATATCGTGATCAAATCCCCGATCATGAAAAGCACGGTCCCCCTGCGATCGCTGATTGCTAAGCATAACTCAGTTGATTTTAGTGTCTGATGTCCCCTCATGAGACCTTCTCCCGTTGTGGGAGAAGGGATCCACTAAGCCCTGCACTGACGATACTGGAATGTGATTCTCCGCCCCCTCAGATCCTATTTTTTCGTTTCAGCTAACCTCGCCATTGGAATGTAGCCCGCTGCATCGATTGGCGCGGTTGCTCGCGGGTGGGAGAGGGCGGCAACACGTGGCTTGACCCTACAGCATAAAATTTCTTCTCTGCCGTAAATTCCCTTTATCTTTACTGTTCAGGTCGTGGCTTCACGCGCGCCCGGTTCCTGCATATCCGTACACTCAATTTATCGCTTTACAAGGAGTTGCCATGACTACATTAACCCTTGTCGATCATCAATGGCAGCGCGACGAGTTCACCATTTCTACCGAACGTCAGCGCCTTGATATGGATTACATTCACCAGCAATTGACTGAAAAGTCTTACTGGGCCAACGCGCAGCCCCGCGCCAAAACCGAGCGCGCATTTGCCGGTTCGTTGCCGTTTGGTGTTTACCATCAGCAACAGCAGATTGGCTTCGCGCGACTGGTGACGGATTACACCCGCTTCGGCTGGCTGTGCGATGTGATGATTGATGAAAACTGGCGGGGTCATGGTCTGGGTAGCTGGCTGGCGACCTGTGTGCGAGCACACCCGGAACTCGCCACCGTGCACCGCTGGATGCTCTCCACTAATGATGCCCATCAGCTGTATCAACGCCTTGGCTGGCGAGTGGTGCAGGATCCACAAAAACTGATGGAATTTCCTCTCTCCTGATAACGGAGTTTTCATACCATGGGTTACCGCGTTGGCGTTGATATTGGCGGATCCTTTACGGATTTCGCCGTGCTGGATGAACAAACCAATCAGATTCATACCTTAAAAGTGCTGTCGCGACCGGATCAGCCGGGCAGCGAAATCCTCACCGGATTGTCGCAGTTGCAGCAGCGTGACGGTATTGAACCGCAGCATATTGACTACTTTACCCACGGCACCACCGTGGGGATCAACGCGGTCATCCAGCGACGTGGCGTGCGGCTGGCGCTGTTTGCCACCGAGGGATTTTGCGATGTGCTGGAGCTGGCGCGTCTTAAAATTCCCCATATTCACGATCTCTTTTCGCGACGTCCGGCACCGTTGATTACCCGCGATCGGGTGTTCGCCATCAAAGAGCGCACGGACCGCCACGGCACCGTGTTGCAGCCAGTGGATCGGCAAAGCGTGCTGGAAGCCATCGAACAGGCGCGTGCGTCAGGTTGCCAGGGAATCGTGGTGTCGCTGCTGCACAGCTATCGCAACCGTCACAACGAAGCGGCAGTCAAAGCCATTATCGATGAGGTGGCGCCTGAACTGCTCACCTCTTGCTCCGCCGACATATGGCCGATCATCCGAGAATATGAGCGCACCATAACCGCCACCATCAATGCTTACGTGCAGCCGATGGTGATTCACTATCTGGAATCCTTTGAACGGGCGTTGCACACCATGGGCGTGAAGCCGCCGCCGCGTATCACCAAGTCCAACGGTGGCGTGATGGGCGTGGAGCAGGCAAAAAGTGAATGTGTGCAGATGGTGTTGTCCGGCACGGCTTCGGGCGTGATCGGGGCCAGCTTCCTCGCCAGCGCCTGCGGCTTCGACAAGATTCTTAGCCTTGATATTGGTGGCACCAGCGCGGACGTGGCGGTGATCGTTGATGGTCAAGTGGCACAGGGCAACGGTGAAATCATCGGTGATTTCCCGATCTATATTCCGTCAGTGGCAGTCACCTCAGTAGGCCAGGGCGGCGGTTCGCTGGCGTGGGTCGATAATCAGGGCGTGCTGCAAATGGGCCCTGACAGCGCCGGATCGCTGCCCGGACCGGTGTGTTTCCAGCGCGGAGGAACGCAACCGACGGCGACCGATGCCTTTGCAGCCTGCGGGATGATCGGCCATGGCGATCTTGGTTACAACGCGGTGAAAGTCGATGTTGCTGCCGCGCGTGCTGCCTGGCAGCCGCTGGCGGATCAACTGGGCATCACGGTGGAAGAGACGGCGGAAACCGCTATCGAACTGGCGATCTCCAGTATGTACGGTGATACCAGCGGATTGCTGTCGCGCTTTGGGCTGGATCCGCGTGAATTCTGGTTCCTCGCCTTTGGCGGCGCGGGCCCGATGATGGGCTGTTTCCTTGCGCGTGAACTCAATATGAAAGGGGTGATCGTGCCACCTACGCCGGGTGTGCTGTCGGCGCTGGGTGGTCTGGTAGCCGATATCCGCAATGATTTTATTCGCACGCTCTACAGCGATCTTGATGCCGCGCTGGCTGACACTCTGGCGACCGAAGCGGAGGCGCTGAGCCAGCGTGCGCGAGCGTGGCTGAGCGAACAACACGGCGCTCAGATGCCGTTTAGCCTGCATTACAGCGCCGATATGCGCTATCGCGGCCAGTCGTTTGAGATCGAAGTGGCGCTGGAGCCGGAGTGGTTAGCGCAGGCGAATGGGGTTGCGTTACATCAGGCTTTTGATCGCCAGCATCAGCAGTTGTTTGGTCACTTTGATGCCAGTGCGCCGGTGCAGATTATCAACCTGCGTTTAGTTATCGCCTCACCGACACCGAAGCCCACGCTGAACCATTTACCCGCCGCGACGGCGCCCGTTGACGTTGCGAAACGCGTCAGCGCATGGATCGATGGCGCATCACATCAGGTGGATGTGGTATTGCGCGCCAGCTTGCGTGCCGGACATCATTTGAGCGGCCCGGTGATCATCGCACAGGACGACTGCACCACCTGCGTCCCGCCTAAAATGCAGGTGGACGTGGATACCTTTGGCAACCTGCTGATCACCCCTGTGGAGGCGCACTAATATGGCGATTGACGGACGTAACCTGCAAATTCTCGCGAACTACTGTGCCGCCGCTGCGGATGCCATGGCCTTTACCCTGATGCGCACCGCACACTCGACCTTCGTCAAAGAGACCGAGGATTTTTCCTGCCAGATTGTCAGCCGTGACGGCATGGCGTTCGCCTCGCCGCGCAGCTTTGGCGCGCCCTGGTATAGCGGCATCGATTACGGTCCGGTACTGGCGTTAATCGATCATTATGAAGAGGGTGATATCTGCATCACCAATGATTCCTATGCAGGCAACGTGGCGACGCACTCACCGGATATTCATATCTGGAAGCCGGTGTTCCACAGCGGCGAGATTGTCTGTTTTGTGGTGGGGCACATCCACAATACCGACGTAGGTGGCGCGGTGCCGGCTTCGCTGTCACGTTCGCTGACCGATATCGTGCAGGAAGGGATTCGCATTCCACCGTTGAAAATTGTGCGCAACGGTGAATTGAATGAAGAAGTCGCCAGCATTATGCGCCTCAACGTGCGCGTGCCAGATCAAAACTGGGGCGATTTCAAAGCGCAGATTGCCTCGGTAAACGTGGGCGAGCGCAAGATCCATGACATCATCGCGCGTTTTGGTGTTGAGGATTTCCTGCGGGGCATTGAAGGCATTCTGGACTACGCCGAAGCCCAGGCGCGCAGCATTATCGCCACCATTCCGGATGGTGAATACTTCTATGCCGACTTTGCCGACGAAGATGGTGAAGGGGGCTATCCGTGCCGCGTAGCGATTACGCTGCGTATCACCGGTGACACGCTGGAACTGGATTATACCGGCAGCGATCCACAGCTGGCTTCCTCACTGAATATGCCCACGGGTGGCCGTGAACGACATCCGCTGGCGCTGGTGGGGGTGACTTATGTGCTCTCAACGCTGGATCGCAATCTACTGCTCAATGCAGGCACCTTGCGCCCGACGCGCGCCATTCTGCCTCCGGGTACCGTAATGAACTGTGAAGCCCCAGCAGCAGTGGGCATGCGTTCGCTGACCTGTGCGCTGTCGCAGATTGCCACCATTGGCGTGTTCTCCCAGGCGTTGCCCGATCGCTTACCGGCTAACTCACCCGGCGGCAACTCGATCATGAATATTCGCACCAGTGACAGCCAGAACCGCAGTGTGGTGGCTTCGCTCGGTCCGGTCGGCGGTGGTGCGGGCGGTACGCCACGTCATGATGGCCCGGATGGTTCAGGTGGGTTATCGGCGTTTCTGAAAAACACGCCCATTGAAATCAACGAGGCAGAAGTGCCGATCCATTTCCATCGCTATGGGCTGGCGGCAGACAGTGCCGGTGCCGGGCGCTATCGCGGTGGCCTGGCGACGGAAATGGCGTTTGAAGTCACCGCGCCCAATACCACGGTGACCGCCCGTAATCGCAACCGATCGGTGTTTGCTTCGGCCGGCGTGCTGGGCGGTGAGTCGGGGGCATTGTCGCACTTCCGCACGCTGCGTGACGGCGAGGCCATCGAGCACGGCAACACCGATGTGATCCGTTGCCAGCCGGGTGACATCGTTGAAGTGCGCGGCCCGGGCGCGGGGGGTTATGGCCTGCCGGTAGAACGCGATCCGGCGGCGGTGCTGCAGGATGTGCGCTGCGGTTTCGTCTCGATTCAAGTGGCACGCGATAGCTATGGTGTGGCGATGGTTGAGGGTGAGGTGGATCAGGCTAAGACAGCACGTTTGCGTGCCGGGATGCACACTGAAGCCCGACAGCACTTTGATCACGGCCCGGCCCGCACGGCATTTGAACAGCTATGGACACCGGCACGTTATGCACTGCTCACGGCGTTTCTGGCTGCCGCACCGATCGGCTGGCGACACTTCCTCAAGCAGCAGGTGTTTGCGGCGGTCGCAGCTGATGCCCAACCAGCCGCACTTGAGGCGCAGATGCAGGCTATCTTTCAAAATCTGCAACAGCGCTATCCGGCGATGATGAACCGGCCGCACTAAGCGATCTCTCCCATTATTCAAGGTCGCCATTTATGGCGACCCCTCAAATATTAACCTGCGTTTTTGTAGGGTGCGCACTTATGCGCACCAGGAAGGTTCAATAGGTCTAACTCCCAGCGCAATGGATTCTCTTCAATATATTTCCTGATGTACATCAATTCATTTTCATTTCTAACGACACGATCATAATAACCACGCTGCCAAATTTTCAACCCGGTATTGCGAGTTACACCTGCCTTAAAGAAATTGATGATGTTTGAAAGGGTGCGGTCGCTGCCAGACTGTATCCAAAGCACAGCGTGCAGGTGATTAGGCATCAGAACAAATGCATCGGTGCTGATCCGATCATATTTAACGGGCAATTGTTCCCAAGAGTTGATTACCGCACTGCCAATTGCGGTAGGTATGATTTTATCCGCAATGATTTGGCCAAAGAGGTGAGAACGATTCCGACAAACAATTGTGACGAAATAAGCGCCAGCAGAGTTATATTCGAAATTTTTAAGGCGTAAGTTTTTTCGATTATGCATGAAATCCTCCAATTCCAGGAAATCATGCTGAGTATTTTCGGTTAAAACGAGTTCCAATCATAAGCGTTGCGAAATGTATTCCGAAGATTTCTACTTTGACTGGTTGGAGGATGCCATAAATGGCATCCCTACGGGTTCGGTGAGGTTTTGTAGGGGGCGCATTTATGCGCTCCTGGCGCAGGAGGACGCCATAAATGGCATCCCTACGGGTTCGGTGAGGTTTTGTAGGGGGCGCATTTATGCGCTCCTGGCACAGGAGTACGCTATAAATGGCATCCCTACGGGTTCGGTGAGGTTTTGTAGGGGGCGCATTTATGCGCTCCTGGCACAGGAGGACGCCATAAATGACGCCCCTACGGAGGCACTTACATCATCTTCTCTATCTCTTCAAACGGCACGGCCTGACTAAACAAATAGCCCTGCAATTGATTGCACCCTGCATCAGCGAGCGCCATTTTCTGGCCTTCGGTTTCGACCCCTTCAGCGGTAACCGTTAACCCCATAGCATGACCCAGGCGTACCACGGATTCGACAATTGCAGTGGAGTTTTGCGCCACGCCCAGCGATTGGGTAAACGAGCGGTCGATTTTGATCTTGTCCACCGGGAAGGTGCTGAGATAGTTCAGGCTGGAGTAGCCGGTACCGAAATCATCCAGTGCGATGCGGAAACCGGCTTCACGCAGCGCGATGATGTTATTACGTGCTTCATGCTCATCTTCAATCAACACGCCTTCGGTGATCTCCAGTTCCATATGCAATGGGTTGGCTCCCTCTTCACGGACGATTTCAATGATGCGATCAACGAAACCACTGGCCCGGAACTGCACCGGAGACACATTAACCGCCACAATCACCTGCGGCAGTTTCAGGGAGGTTTTACAGGCTTCCCGTAACACCCACTCGCCCAGTGGAATGATCATGCCGGTCTCTTCGGCGATGGCGATAAAATCACCTGGTGAGACATCACCGCGTACCGGATGGTGCCAGCGCAGCAGGGCTTCTAATCCCACCACGCGCTGCCCACTGATCTCCATCAGTGGCTGATACCACACCCGCAATCCATCGAAATTCACCAACGCCTGACGTAAATCCGTCGCCATCTGCTGGCGTGTGCGCAGCGATTCATCCATCACCTTTTCAAATTGTCGGTACTGGCCCCGACCGCCATTTTTGGCTTCATACAGTGCGATATCGGCTTTGCGCATCAGCTCCAGGCGATCAATCCCATCTTTTGGTGCCAGCGCGAGGCCAACGCTGACGCCCACCCAGACTTCGTTGCCCTGAAGTTCGTAGGGTTCGCTCAGCTCACTAATGATGCGTTTTGCCAGCGCTTGTACCTGCCCGATGTTGTCCACTTCCGGCATCACAATGATGAACTCATCCCCGCCGATGCGTCCGACTGTGTCAGTGTGACGCAGGATCTGGGTAAGACGCCGTGCGACCTCAATGATCAGCTCATCACCTGCATGGTGACCGTAGGTGTCGTTGATATTTTTGAATCGGTCGAGATCCAGTAACAGCAGCGCCACACGTTCATCGTGACGTGCCGACACCGCCAGCGCCTGCGATAAACGTTCCTCTACCAGCGCACGATTGGGGAGACCGGTCAGCACATCATGAAAGGCCAGATGCTGTGCCTGAGCTTCACTGGCGCCCAATTTCAGAAGCGACTGCGACAGGTTCAATGATGAGGTCCAGATGCGCCGCACCATAAACAGACACAATAAAGTGATCAGTAGGACTGATATCAGGGTTGAGGGGCCCAGCATGCGCAGCATTTGCGCCCCGGGTTTATCGGGCTGCCAGGAGAGGTAACCGACGGCATCTTCCTGCTGGGACTTCAGCTGATAGAGCGCATCTTTTCCCTTCTCAGGCGCACCGTCACTGAAGTGCAACTGGCGTAGTTGGCTGCGGTCCGCCAGATTGCGCAAATAGCCGTCATCGAGGAATTTTATGCTCACCAATCGATAACGCCCTGCCTGACGCGTGCTGCTGATATCGCCCACGGCCAGTGCGGCCGCTCGCTGCCCAATACGCACAAAGTCAGCACGATCCGTGGGGCCCGCCACCTCATCGCTGCTTTTCACCAGTGGGCTATTGAGCATGTCTTGTACATAACGGTCGGGTGAATTGCCTGCCACACGCTGTCCATTACGCCACACGGCCAGCGGTTGGTTATTACGATCTAACAGAAGGATCAGTTGGTGATCGAACATATCGAACAACCATCCACCGATATTCTGATCTAACCAGCTCTGATCTGGCACGCCCAATGCCAGTTGATCCGCGAGCGGTGACCAGCGAGTCAAACTGCGCAACTGGCGCAAATGTTCGTTAAGGCTCTGGGTAAAGGAGGCCTCAATCATGCGCTGCTGTTGATCGCGCGCCTGTTCATTGCTCAGCGATGTGCCCCAGAACAAGCCAACACCTGCTCCGGCAAAGGTCAAAATCAAAATCGCCATCAAAGGCAAAATCACTTCCCGCACAAAATTGCGGCGGAAACCGTCGGACAGTTTTATTGTATTAATCATTTCAGGGTTCGCGTAACAAGAAGGGCTCATTAATAACGTTAGCAGAGTTTGTACAAGCTGCACCCTGTAAGGGCAACGATAAAGCGGTGAAAATAAGCGATAATTTTTTGAACACTGTCACAAAGGCAACAGTTAAAAATATTTTATTAAAACCACAGCCGTTTCGCTTTGATCCTGCTGCCCTAAAGCAAATTCATCCTTGCGTCACTGAGCCGTCACGGCGCTGTCATCTGGCTCCCGCACTGTAGTCGCCATCCCGCAGCAACCTTCGCTGCGTTCCTCAACCTGTATCGAATGAGGTATTGAACGTGATGGAGATATCCAGACATCCGACCACTGTTTATCAGGCGGTCGCCGCCCAACTGGAGCAGGCACTGCAAGAGCGTTATCGCTGCGGTGACTATCTGCCTTCCGAACAACAGTTAGCCGATCACTATGAAGTGAACCGCCATACGTTGCGCCGCGCGGTGGACGAACTGGTGAATAAAGGGTTGCTGCAACGTCGTCATGGCGTGGGCATCCTGGTGCTGATGCGTCCTTACGATTACCCCCTGCATGCACAGGCCCGTTTCAGCCAGAACCTGCTGGAGCAGGGCAGCCATCCCACCAGCGAACGTCTGCTGGCGGTGCTGCGTCCGGCCAGCAGTGACGTGGCCAGCGCACTGGCTATTAATGAAGGCGATAACGTGATTCATCTGCGTACCTTGCGCCGCGTCAATGGCGTGCCGGTGTGTGTAATTAATCACTTCCTGCCGGATCTGAGCTGGTGGCCCAGGTTGCAACAGTTCCAGAACGGTTCGCTGCACGACTTTATGCAGCAACAACTGGGCCTCGATTTAACCCGTTCGCAAACCCGTATTAGCACGCGCCGCGCACAGGCCAAAGAGTGCAAACAGCTGGAGATTGCGCTGCAGTCGCCGCTGCTGTGCGTGCGTACCTTGAATAAACACAGCGACGGTTTGGTAGCGGAATACTCCGTCAGCCTGACGCGTGGCGACATGATTGAACTGACCCTGGAGCATGAATGAAACAGCAAACCGCTCGCCAGCATTGGCTATCGGTACTCGCGCATAGCGAAGCCAGCCAGCTTGATGCCCACTGGCAGTCGCTGCACCTTAATGCGCAATTTGAAGCGATTCGTCCTGCCGAAACCGGTTTAACCCGTTTGCAGGCGCGCATGGGCGGCAGCGGTAAACGCTTTGTGATGGGTGATGCCACCGTCACGCGTGCGGTGGTGAAACTGCACGATGGCACCCTCGGCTTCAGCTATGTGCTGGGCCGCGATAAAGCGCACGCCGAACGCTGCGCCGTGATTGATGCACTGTTGCAACAGCCAGAAACCCATGCGCTGCTGCAGGAAAAACTCATTGCCCCGCTGGCGGCCTTGCGTGAAGAGCAGCGTCAGCTGCGCGCACGTGAAATCGCCAGCTCTAAAGTGGACTTCTTTACGCTGGTACGCGGAGATAACTAATGACATTACTGGCCAGTTTTAACCATCCGGTTGCCGATTCGCAGCGTGCATTTCGCCGTATTCTTAAAGCCATGAGCGAACCAGGCGTGATGGTCTCACTGCCGCTGGAACAGGGCTGGGGCGACTTATCGCCAGCCGCCACCGCGGTGTTGTTGACGTTGGTGGATCAAGAGAGTGCGCTGTGGCTGGATAGCCGCGTAGACAGCGAAGTGCTACGCAGCAACCTGCGTTTCCACACCGGCGTACCGATTGTGGAAGACCGCCATGCGCCATTTGCTCTGACTCATGCGGCATCCAATCCTGATCCTGCGCAGTTCGCACCGGGCGACAATATATCACCGGAAAAAAGCACCACGCTGATCATCGAAGTGCCGGCGCTGAACGGCGGCTTAACGCTGCGCCTGTCCGGTCCTGGCCTGCGTGAATCCCGCGCCATCGCACCGCAATTGCCGGAAGCGATTCTGACTTATCTGCGCGAGCGTCCTCATCCATTCCCACTGGGCGTGGATCTGATTTTCACCTGCGGTGAAGCGATGATGGCCTTGCCACGCACCACCGATGTGGAGGTGTGCTGATGTACGTTGCGGTTAAAGGGGGCGAGAAGGCGATAGCCAGTGCCCATGAGCTTCAGGCCGATTTGCGCCGTGGCGACCGCGACGTGGCGGAACTTGGCTGCGATCAGGTGGCGCAGCAGTTGGGCCTGGCGGTGGATCGCGTGATGACCGAAGGCGGCATTTACGATCCCCAGTTGGCCGCGCTCGCCATCAAGCAAGCCAGCGGCGATATGGTGGAAGCGATCTTTCTGCTGCGCGCCTATCGCACCACCTTGCCACGTCTGGCTGACAGCCTGGCGCTGGAAACCGATGAGATGCGCATCGAACGCCGTATTTCAGCGGTTTATAAAGATCTGCCGGGCGGCCAGGTGCTTGGCCCTACCTACGATTACAGCCATCGTCTGCTCGATTTCACCCTGCTGGCCAATGGCGAGACTCCGGCGGCACCGCGTGACGATCAGGCACTGCCTGAGCGCTGTCCGCATGTGTTCAGCATGATGACCAGAGAGGGTCTGGCGGCGCGTGAAGAGGATGATGGCAGCGAACCGTGCGATATCACTCGCGAGCCGCCCGGTTATCCGGCGACGCGCGCTGCCCGCTTACAGCAACTGGTGCGTGGTGATGAAGGTTTTCTGCTGGCACTCGGTTATTCCACCCAGCGTGGCTACGGGCGCAACCACCCGTTTGCTGGCGAAATCCGTACCGGCTATCTCAGCGTGTCGATCTGCCCGGAGGAGCTGGGCTTCGAGATTGATATCGGTGAAATCCTGCTGACCGAGTGTGAAATGGTCAACGGCTTTACCACGCAAACTGACAGCGCACCGCACTTTACCCGTGGTTACGGTCTGGTGTTCGGCCGCTCAGAGCGTAAAGCCATGGCGATGGCGCTGGTTGACCGTGCCCTGCAGGCCCCGGAATACGATGAGCGTATTGCCGGTCCGGCGCAGGACGAAGAGTTTGTGCTGTCGCATGCTGACAACGTAGAAGCGGCGGGCTTTGTTTCGCATCTGAAACTGCCGCACTACGTCGATTTCCAGGCGGAGCTGGAGTTGCTGAAACGCCTGCGTGAACAGGTTCAGGAGCAAAACGATGAGTGAGTTAACCGGCTATAACAACGGCTATCTGGATGAGCAGACCAAGCGCACTATCCGTCGCGCGATCCTCAAAGCGGTAGCGATTCCAGGTTATCAGGTGCCGTTTGCCGGACGTGAAATGCCGATGCCTTACGGCTGGGGCACCGGCGGGATCCAGATCACCGCCAGCATTATTGGCGACAGCGACGTGCTGAAGGTGATTGACCAGGGTGCGGATGACACCACCAATGCGGTGTCGATCCGTCGCTTCTTCCAGCGCGTCAGCGGGGCAGACACCACCGAAGCCACCAAAGATGCCACGCTGATCCAGACGCGCCACCGCATTCCGGAGACGCCGCTGCAGGAAGATCAGGTGCTGATTTTCCAGGTACCGATCCCTGAGCCACTGCGCTTTATCGAGCCGCGTGAGACCGAAACGCGCACCATGCACGCGCTGGAGGAGTACGGCATCATGCAGGTGAAGCTGTATGAAGATATCGCTCGCTACGGCCATATCGCCACCACCTATGCTTATCCGGTCAAGGTTAACGATCGCTACGTAATGGATCCATCGCCGATCCCCAAGTTCGACAACCCGAAGATGCACATGATGCCTGCGCTGCAGCTGTTTGGTGCCGGGCGTGAAAAGCGCATCTACGCGCTGCCGCCGTATACCAAAGTGGAAAGCCTCGACTTCGACGATCACCCGTTCACCGTTCAGAGCTGGGATGAACCCTGCGCGCTGTGCGGTTCGCGCCACAGCTACCTCGATGAGGTGGTAATGGATGATGCCGGTACGCGCATGTTTGTCTGCTCCGATACCGATTTTTGCCACCAGCAGCAGGAACAACAGCATGCACAGTGAACAGCCGCTGCTTGCGGTCAACAATCTGACGCACCTCTATGCGCCAGGCAAAGGTTTTGAAGATGTCAGCTTTGAGCTTTATCCGGGCGAAGTGCTGGGCATTGTTGGGGAATCCGGTTCGGGTAAAACCACGCTGCTGCGCAGCCTGTCGGCACGTTTGGCGCCGCAGCAGGGCAACATTCTCTATCGCGCTCAGGATCTCTATCAGCTGAGTGAAAGCGATCGCCGCCGCTTACTGCGCACCGAGTGGGGCGTGGTGCACCAGCATCCGCTGGATGGATTACGTCCACAGGTTACCGCAGGCGGTAACATCGGCGAGCGCTTGATGGCAGTAGGCCAGCGTCATTACGGCGATATCCGTAAAGAGGCAATGCGCTGGTTGCAGGATGTCGAAATCCCCGCTAATCGCATCGACGATTTGCCGACCACCTTCTCCGGCGGTATGCAGCAGCGTTTGCAAATTGCCCGCAACCTGGTGACCCAGCCAACGCTGGTGTTTATGGATGAGCCGACTGGCGGGCTGGATGTGTCGGTGCAGGCGCGACTGCTGGATCTGCTGCGTACCCTGGTACGTGAACTGAATCTGGCGGTGGTGATTGTGACGCACGATCTCGGCGTGGCGCGCTTGCTGGCGCATCGTTTGTTGGTGATGAAGCAGGGCAGAGTGGTGGAGAGCGGTCTGACCGACCGGGTGCTGGACGATCCGCACCATCCTTACACCCAACTGCTGGTTTCATCGGTGCTGGCTTAATTTCATCAGGACATCAACATGCAACCTTTATTGCGCGTAGAGAAACTCAGCAAAACTTTCGTGCTGCACAACCAGAGCAGCGCCGAGCTGCCGGTGCTGCAGGATGCCAATCTTGAAGTGTGCGCCGGTGAGTGCGTGGTGCTGCACGGTCGTTCCGGCAGCGGAAAATCCACCTTACTGCGCGCGCTCTATGGCAACTACCAGGCCAACAGCGGTCACATCTGGCTGCAACATAAGGGTGAGTGGATCGACATGGCGCAGGCCCCGGCGCGCCAGATTCTGGCGATTCGCCGCGAAACCGTCGGCTGGGTTAGCCAGTTCCTGCGGGTGATCCCTCGCGTACCGACGCTGGAGATCGTGATGCAACCGCTGCTGGAGCGCGGCGTGGAGCGCGCTTTCTGTGAGAAGCGCGCCAAAGAGCTGCTTACGCGCCTGAATGTACCGGAGCGTTTGTGGTCACTCGCGCCCTCGACCTTCTCCGGCGGTGAACAGCAGCGCGTCAACATCGCGCGGGGCTTTATCGCCGACTATCCGGTGCTGCTGCTGGATGAACCTACCGCCTCACTCGACAGCGCCAACAGCGCGGCGGTAGTGGAATTGATTGAACAGGCGCGCACCCGTGGTGCCGCCATTGTGGGTATTTTCCATGACGAAGCGGTGCGCGCACGCGTGGCCGATCGCCTGCACGTCATGCAGCCGGTTAAAACAGGAGCAGAAGCATGATCGTCAATAACGTCCGTTTGGTGCTGGAGCATGAGGTTGTCACCGGTTCGCTGGAGATCCGCGAGGGTCGCATTGCCAGCTTCAGTGACAGTACCAGTCAATTAGCGGGCGCACTGGATGGCGAAAATGCCTTCCTGCTGCCGGGGCTCGTCGAGCTGCACACCGATAACCTCGATAAGTTCTTCACACCGCGTCCGAAAGTGGACTGGCCGGCGCACTCGGCGATGAGCAGCCACGATGCGCTGATGGTCGCTAGCGGTATTACTACCGTGCTGGATGCGATTGGCGTCGGTGATGTGCGTGATGGCGGGCATCGCATTGAAAACCTGAGCAAAATGATCAACGCGATTCAGGACAGTAACCGCAAAGGCATTAACCGTGTCGATCACCATCTGCATCTGCGCTGTGAGTTGCCCCATAACACCACGCTGCCGCTGTTTGAGAAGCTGATGAGCACGCCGGAGCTGTCACTGGTGTCGCTGATGGACCATTCGCCAGGCCAGCGTCAGTACGCTTCGCTGGAAATGTATCGCCTCTATTATCAGGGCAAATATTCGCTGAATGATGAGCAGATGGATCTGTTCGAGCGTGAGCAACTGGCGCTGGCCGCCGAGTTTTCAACGCCGAACCGCAATGCCATCTCCGGTCTGTGCCGTTCGCGCGGCATTCCGATTGCCAGCCACGATGATGCCACGGCGGCACACGTTGCCGAATCACATGACGTCGGCAGCACCATTGCTGAGTTCCCCACCACGCTGGAGGCGGCACGCGCCTCGCGCGAATGCGGTATGCAGGTGTTAATGGGCGCGCCGAATATCGTGCGGGGTGGCTCGCACTCCGGCAACGTGGCGGCAGCGGAGCTGGCCAGCCATGACCTGCTGGATATCCTGTCATCCGACTACTATCCGGCGAGCCTGCTGGATGCGGTGTTCCGCTTAGTGGCCGATGAACGCAACAGCCTGACGCTGCCACAAGCCGCCGCGCTGGTGACCCGTAATCCGGCTCGCGCGATTGGCCTGCACGATCGCGGTGTGATTGCTGAAGGCATGCGTGCCGACCTGGTGCTGGCTCATACCGAACATGGACATCCACACATTCGCCACGTCTGGTCGCAGGGCAGGCTGGTGTTCTGATGGCGCGCCTCATCTGGCTAACCGGGCCTTCGGGCTCGGGTAAAGACAGTTTGTTAAACGCGCTGCGTGAGGTGCCGCCGGATAACCTGGTGATTGCCCATCGTTACATTACGCGCCCGGCCGATGCCGGGGGCGAAAATCATGTGGCGCTGAGTGAAGCAGAATTTCGGCGACGTCAGGCACTGGGGTTGTTTGCCATCAGCTGGCAGGCACATGGCCTGTGTTACGGGCTGGGAGAAGAGATCGATCACTGGCTGGCGCGGGGATTAAACGTGCTGGTGAATGGTTCACGTCTGCATCTGCCGATTGTTGAGCAGCATTACGGCGCACAGCTGTTGCCACTGGTGTTGCAGGTCTCACCTGCGGTGCTGGAAGCGCGCTTGCGACAGCGTGGACGTGAAAGTGAAGCAGAGATTAGCCAACGGCTGGCGCGTGCGGCAGAACCGCTGCCCGCGCACTGCCATCCGCTTAATAACGATGGCGCACTGAGCGACACGCTCAACAGGCTGCGCCAGCTGCTGGAGCATCCACCATGAAACTGACTTTTCTCGGCACGGGGGGCGTGCAGTCTGCGCCGCTGTTCGGCTGCGATTGCTACGCCTGTGAACGTGCGCGCCTGGAACCCCGTTTTGCGCGGGGGGCGACCAGTGCGCTGATCGACACCGGCAGCGAGCGTATTTTGCTGGATGCCGGTCGCCACGATCTGCATCAGCGTTTCCGCCCTGGTGAATTGAGCCGAATATTGCTTACCCATTTTCATATGGATCACGTGGCCGGATTGTTCAGCCTGCGTTGGGGATTAGGTGAGCCGATTCCGGTGTGGGCGCCGCCGGACGAGAAGGGATGTGATGACCTGTTAAAACATCCTGGCCTGCTGGATTTCCGTTCCGCGCTCACCCCTTTTGTGCCACACAGCTTTGGCGCGCTGCAGGTTACGCCGCTGCCGTTACAGCACTCAAAACTCACTTATGGTTACCTGTTCGACTGGCACGGTACGCGCCTTGCGTGGCTGTGTGATACCTGCGGATTGCCACCCGATACTGCAGATTTTCTTGATGGTCAACCGCTCGACCAACTGGTGATTGACTGCAACGATCCCCCACGAGAAAGCGTGCGCAATCATAACGATGTGACGCGCGCATTGCAGATTATTGAACAGCTGGCGCCGCGCCAGGCGTGGTTGATTCATCTCAGTCATGAGATGGACAGCTGGTTACTCAATAATCGCTTACCAGACAATGTACTGGCCGCCATGGATGGGCAGAGCATCACCGTCGGTTCTTCACACGCTGTCACTGTTTAATCACTTTACTGTCATCAAGTCTTCATCGGATTTGCCCGTAATAACGGGCAATCAAGACCTCAGAGACTGGAGTGCACCATGGCACAGGCATTACTGAAAACCGTTATCGATAATCCTTACGTCCCACACGCTGGACAGGGCAACAAGGTGCTGTCGGTACAGGGGCTGTGCAAGGCATACGGCGAAAACCGTGTACTGGATAATGTCAGCTTCGATCTGCATGCGGGCGAGCTGGTGGCCGTGATTGGTCGCTCAGGCGCAGGCAAATCGACACTGCTACATATGCTGAACGGCACTATCAGTGCTTCACAAGGCGCGATTCTGAGCAACCGTGCGGGCGAAGTCGATCGTGATGTGGTGACGCTCAACAGCCGCCAGATGCGCGAGTGGCGCAGCGAATGCGGCATGATCTTCCAGGACTTCTGCCTGGTGCCGCGCCTCGATGTGCTGACCAACGTACTGCTGGGTCGTTTGAGCCAAACCTCGACGCTGAAATCCTTCTTCAAAGTGTTCTCTGAAGCGGACCGCGCAAGGGCGATTGAGCTGCTGCAGTGGATGAACATGCTGCCGCAGGCGCTGCAGCGTGCAGAGAACCTGTCAGGCGGGCAGATGCAGCGCGTGGCGATATGCCGTGCGTTGATGCAAAACCCGCGCATCCTGCTGGCAGATGAGCCGGTGGCTTCACTCGATCCTAAAAACACCAAGCGCATCATGGATGTGCTGCGCCAGGTCAGCGAGCAGGGCATCAGCGTGATGGTGAACCTGCACTCGATTGAACTGGTGAAACAGTATTGCACCCGTGTTATCGGCATTCAGCGCGGCAAAGTGCTGTTTGACGGAAATCCTTCTCAGTTGACCGATGGCTTGCTGCATGAGCTGTACGGCGACGAAATTAACCAGCTCCACTAACTCCCACGGCAAGAGAAAAACGACGAATGAAACTGACCTCTTTAGCTTTATTGACTGTTGCAATGACTTTTGGCGTTAACGCAGCGGATGCACCAAAAGAATTGAACCTCGGGATTTTGGGTGGACAGAACGCCACTCAGCAGATTGGTGATAACCAGTGCGTGAAAGATTTCTTCGACAAAGAGCTGAATGTCGATACCAAAATGCGCAACTCGTCTGATTACTCAGGCGTGATCCAGGGCCTGCTGGGTAACAAAATTGATATGGTGCTGAGCATGTCTCCGGCATCTTATGCTTCAGTTTATCTGCAGAACCCAAAAGCGGTTGATGTGGTCGGCATCGTGGTGGATGACAAAGACGGTTCACAGGGTTATCACTCTGTAGTGATCGTGAAAGCAGACAGCCCTTACAAAAAGCTGGAAGACCTGAAGGGCAAATCCTTCGGTATGGCCGATCCAGATTCAACTTCTGGCTTCCTGATGCCAAACCAGGCGTTCAAGAAAGAGTTCGGCGGCACAGTTGACGACAAGTACAACAACACCTTCTCTAGCGTGACCTTCTCTGGCGGCCACGAGCAGGACATCCTTGGCGTGTTGAACGGTCAGTTCGAAGGCGCAGTGACCTGGACCTCGTTGATCGGTGATTATGACAAGGGTTACACCTCAGGTGCCTTTGGCCGCATGATGCGTATGGACCAGCCTGACCTGATGAAGAAAATCCGCATCATCTGGCAGTCTCCGCTGATCCCGAACGGCCCAATTCTGGTGAGCAATAACCTGCCCGCTGACTTCAAGCAGAAGCTGGTGGCGGCGATCAAGAAGTTGGATAAAGAAGACCACAGCTGCTTTATTAAAGCGGTAGGCGGAGCCCAGCATATCGGCCCAGCCACCGTAGCTGATTATCAGAACATCATTGATATGAAGCGTGATCTGATGAAAGGTTCGCGCGGTTAATTTAGCTGGGTGCGGTTATCGGCAGCGGTGCGCATAAATGCGCACCCTACAGGATAACGCTCCCCGTAAGGTCGCCATTTATGGCGACCTGGCCAAATATCGCACCGGTTTGATGACGTCATTTATGGCGACCTGGCCAAATATCGCACCCGGTTGATGACGCCATTTATGGCGACCTGATTCATCCCCGCACCCTCGACCACAGGATATCCCCCTTGACCGATTTCGAACACTACTACCAACGCATTCGCCGCCAGCAAAAGCGCGATACTGTGCTCTGGTCGCTGCTGTTGGTGGCGCTCTATCTCGCTGCGGGCAAGATGGCGGAATTTAACCTGGTTACCGTCTGGCAATCACTGCCACACTTTTTCGATTACATCGGCGAAACCGTGCCGGTGTTGCATCTGCCCGTGCTGTTTTCCGATGTGAAAACCGAGGGCTCGCTGGCTTACTGGGGCTACCGCCTGCATTTCCAGCTGCCGCTGATCTGGGAAACCTTACAGCTGGCGCTGTCGTCGACCATTGTGGCGGTGGTGGTGGCTGGGGTTCTGGCGTTTTTCGCCGCCGACAATACCCAAACGCCGCGCAGCGTGCGCATGGCAATTCGCGCCTTCGTTGCATTCCTGCGCACCATGCCGGAGCTGGCGTGGGCGGTGATGTTCGTGATGGCGTTTGGCATCGGTGCCATTCCCGGCTTTCTCGCGCTGGCACTGCATACGGTGGGCAGCCTGACCAAACTGTTTTATGAATCGATTGAGAGCGCCTCGGACAAACCGGTACGCGGACTTGCGGCGTGCGGTGCCAGCAAACTGCAGCGCATGCGTTTTGCCTTCTGGCCGCAGGTGAAACCGACGTTTCTCTCCTACAGCTTTATGCGCCTGGAAGTGAATTTCCGCTCTTCTACCATCCTCGGATTAGTGGGGGCGGGCGGCATCGGCCAGGAGCTGATGACCAATATCAAACTGGATCGCTATGATCAGGTCAGCATGACGCTGCTGTTGATTATCGTAGTGGTGTCGCTGCTGGATACGTTCTCAGGCTGGTTGCGCCGCCGTGTGGTAGAAGGAGATGTAAGATGATTGCATTAGCGCCGGATGTGGCGAAGCTGAAGCAGGAACATCCTGCTCTGTTCGCTGCGCAAAACCGTTATCTGCGCCGCGTGGCTATCGTGGCCCTTGCCGTGGTGCTCTATTACCTGTTCTTCTTTGAGTTTTTTGGCATTGAGTGGAGTCGGTTCCTGATAGGCTGCCAGCAGCTGGGCCGTTACTTCCTGCGCATGTTTGTGTGGCAAGACTTTATGAACTGGCCATTTGGTTACTACTTCTCCCAGATTGGCATCACGCTGGCGATTGTGTTTGCCGGTACGCTGACCGCTTCTCTGATTGCGTTGCCGGTCTCCTTCCTTGCTGCCCGCAACGTGATGCACGATCCGATTGCCCGACCCATCTCCCTGTTGGTTCGTCGTCTGCTGGATATTATGCGCGGTGTTGATATGGCCATTTGGGGCCTGATCTTTGTGCGTGCCGTTGGCATGGGACCGCTGGCGGGTGTGCTGGCTATCGTGGTGCAGGATGTGGGATTACTGGGCAAACTGTATGCGGAAGGGCATGAAGCCGTGGAGCGTTCACCCAGCCGTGGATTAGGTGCCGTGGGAGCCAACAGTCTGCAGAAACATCGTTTCGGCATCTTTACTCAATCGTTCCCGACTTTCCTGGCATTGAGCCTGTACCAGATCGAGTCCAATACCCGTTCGGCGGCGGTACTTGGCTTTGTCGGCGCGGGTGGCGTCGGCCTGGTTTATGCCGAAAACATGCGCCTGTGGAACTGGGATGTGGTGATGTTCCTGACCATCCTTCTGGTCGGGGTGGTGATGATTATGGATGTCATCTCCAGCAAACTGCGTAAACGCTACATCACGGGGAAACCGTTGCCGCTTTGGCAGCCTGCCGTGCGCGACTGAGCCGTTCACTGCGTTGCCAGGCGCGTTCCAGCGCCTGCGCCAACTGCGCCTGTTGCCAGGGTTTTGCCAGCCGTTCGCACAGCGGCAAAGTGACCTGGCTTTGGCGCAAATCCTGACCGCTGATCAGCAGTGTGGCCAGTTCCGGCCACTGCTGCTGTGCCTGGCGAATCACATCCGCCCCGTTTAATGCGCCGGGCAACATCAAATCACTGATCAACAACTCAATATCTGGCGTCTGCCGCAGCAGCGTAAGTGCGGACTCGCCATCACCGCACTCTAAGGTGAGATAGCCGAGTTGATGCAGATGCTCGCACAATGTCTGTCTGACAGCGGGTTCATCATCGAGCACCAACACCAACCGGTCGTTGCTGGCACCCGGCGTAAACTCGGGAAGAGTCGGCGCGGGCTGGACCGCTTCCGGTGCGCGCGGCAGCAGCAGGCGTACGGTAGTGCCCTGACCGGGAGCGGTTTCCACCTCGATCTGACCACCGGATTGACGCACAAATCCATACACCATCGACAACCCAAGCCCGCTGCCGCTGCCGGTCTCTTTGGTGGTAAAAAATGGCTCAAACAACTGTTCACGCACCTCGGCCGACATGCCGCATCCGTGATCGATGACTTCAATGGTCACACGATCGCGCTTGCCATCCGCCCCCTGCATACGCTGGTTCCAGATGCGCAGGCGAATTTCACCGCTTTGCTTTTCCATCGCATCGCGCGCGTTGACCACCAGATTCATCAAAGCATTTTCCAGCTGCCCGGCATCGATCCACGCTGGCCAGCCGGGCCGCTGCGCATCAACCACCAGATGCTGGCCGGGCAGCAGCGAGTGCTGCAACAGTGAGTGCAGGTTATCGACCAGCTCAACCACTGATACCGCTCGCGGATAAAGTGCCTGTTTGCGCGAGAAAGCCAGCAGCCGCTGGGTCAGCTGTGCCGCGCGGTCGGCTGCAAGACGCGCCCGCTCAATGCGACTGGCCAGCGAACCGGAGGGGAGTTGGCCCACGGTGAGTGCCAGACTGCCAATAATCACTGCCAGCAGGTTGTTAAAGTCGTGGGCGATACCGCCGGTGAGTTGGCCCACGGCTTTCATTTTTTGGCTGTGCAGTAGCGCTTCTTCCAGCGCTTTACGCGTGGTGCGCTCCAGTACGGTATTGACCATGCCACGGCGCGGCACCGGGCTGAAACGTAACTCCAGCGTGCGACCGTCGGGCAGGCGAACTTCCTGCGCATCGTGCAGGCTGGTGAGTTGCACATCCATTCGCTCTAACAGACGTTGATAATGCAGGCCGCGATGCAGATCGCGCGCCGGAATGCCAAGTAACTCAGCATATTGCGCGTTCCACACCACCAGTTGTCCACTGTTATCGAACAGCGCAAAGCCATCACGCATCGCGAGGAATGTGGATTCCAGCTGGTTGCTTTTCTCTTTTAGCAGGCGGGAGGTGTGGGCCAGTGAAGCGGTATTACGTGCAAAGACGTTGAAAGCCCGCGCCAAATCACCCAACTCATCACGTCGGGCTAAGCCCGGCACATTGACGCTTTTCTCACCCTGGGCGAGACGCGTCATGGCGTGGGCGATAGCGGTCAGGCTGGAACCCAGGTTGCGATAGATGTAGTAACCCGCGTAACCGGTGATCAGCAGTGCCAGCAGCATAAACAGACCAATAAAGCCGATGATGGAGTCCAGTTCCTGATGCGTGGCGGTACTGCGCGCATCGCTCTGCTGCGCGACGAGTTGCACATAATGAGTGATGTCACCATTCAGCATCGCCACCAGCGCTTTGATGCGATAGGTCGCGTAAGCAATCGCGATATCGCTCTGCTCCAGTTGTTCCGCTACAGGCTGCAGGCTGCGCGTCGTCTCCACCAATCGGTCACGCTGCATCGCCAGCGCATCCTGTAATGGCAAGGCGGACCAGATCGGCAGTACTTGTTGTAATTGCTGTTCAGCAGCTTGCGGTGCAGTGGATTGGATCGCCACCTTTAATAAGGCATCCGTTTGCTGGCGCAGCGGCATGAAAGCACCCTCGCTGGCGAGCACATCAATGCGATTCAGCAGTAATTGCGCCTGCCACAGGCCGCTCAGCATCACGTTGCGCTGTAAATGGCGCTGATGGCCGACGCGTAACAGCTGATTAATGCTCTGCTCCAGCATCTGGCTGCGTTCACGAATGCGCGCCAGCAGTTCAGGTTGCTGTGCGGCCAGTGGCGCGTTCGCCAGCAGGGATAAGGATTGTTGCAACGCTTGCTGCGTCTGCTGCAGGCGTGCCGACTCACTCTGATACTCCAGCGCACCCACCACCTGCGCCAGCCGCACGGCGGCAGTGGCCACATTGGCCGTATCCCGCGCCAGCGCCAGGCTACCGTTCATATCGGCCAGGGTTTGCGCCTGTGCCTGCTCCTGAATGTGACCGGCGTGGCGAAATCCAAAAATAGCCACCAGGCTCACTGCCAGCGTGACACTCACCACTAACAGGTTAAACAGCAGCAGGCGACCCCGCGCGCCAGCGTGCCAGTGCAGACTCTGACTCATTACGGCCACTCCTTACCTCTCAATTCCCGGCGAGTATAAAAGCGTGACCGGGGCGCAATATGACAAATATGAATGGCCGCTGACATTTTCCATTTATCTGGTGTTGCAACACTCGGCGACAACTTCAGACAGCAGGAGCCTGGCGATGGCGGCGACACCGATATTAGAAATGCGCGAAATCACCCGACGCTTTGGCAGTTTCTACGCGTTAAAGGGCGTGGATCTGACCGTGTGGCCAGGTGAAGTCCACGCGCTGATGGGCGAAAACGGTGCCGGGAAAAGTACGCTGATGAAGATTCTGGCCGGTGCTTATACCGCCAGCAGCGGGGAAATTCTTATCGACGGTAAACCCTACGCCATCAAGGGCCCAAAAGAGGCACTGGCGGCAGGCATCACGCTGATTTATCAGGAAATCAATCTGGCACCCAATCTGACTGTGGCAGAGAACATCTTTCTCGGCAGCGAGATCACGCGCGGCGGACTGGTGAAACGGCGGCAGATGGCGGAAGAGGCACAGCAGGTGATTAACCGTCTGGGTGCCCAATTCAGTGCCAACGATCTGGTGAGCAAACTCAGTATCGCTGAACAGCAGCAGGTGGAGATCGCCCGCGCGCTGCATCGCAACAGCCGCATCCTGGTGATGGATGAACCCACTGCCGCACTCTCCAATCGCGAAACCGAACAGCTGTTTGCGCTGATAAAACGCCTGCGCAGCGAAGGCATGGCGATCATTTATATCAGCCATCGCATGGCGGAAGTGTATGAGCTCTCCGATCGCGTCAGCGTATTACGTGATGGGCAGTATGTTGGCAGTCTGACGCGCGACCAACTTAATGCCACCGAACTGGTGCGCATGATGGTCGGGCGTCCGCTGAGCGATTTGTTCAACAAAGACCGCAATATTCCCTTTGGTGAGATCCGTCTCGCCGTCAATCACCTGACCGATAACCGCAAAGTACATCCCAGCAGTCTGGCAGTACGCGCCGGAGAAATTGTCGGGCTGGCGGGTTTGGTCGGTGCCGGACGCAGTGAGCTGGCGCAGCTGATTTTTGGCGTGCATCAGCCCAGGGGCGGCGAAATCTGGATAGATGGCGAGAAAGTCAAAATCCATTCACCGCGTGATGCCATAGCACGTGGCATTGGCTTCCTCACTGAGAACCGTAAAGAGCAGGGGCTGTTTCTTGAGATGGCAGCGCAGGAAAACATCGTGATGGCGACGCTGGAACGCGATGCCAGTTACGGTCTGCTTAATCGGCGCAAAGGGCAGAAGATTGCCGGCGATGCCATTGAATCACTCAACATTCGTGTGCCGCACGCCCAGGTACGGGCCGGCGGGCTATCGGGCGGTAATCAACAGAAACTGCTGATCTCACGCTGGGTGGCGATTGCACCGCGCATCTTGCTGCTGGATGAGCCCACGCGCGGCGTGGACGTCGGTGCCAAGAGCGAAATCTACCGCATGATGAATCAGATGGCGCAACAGGGCGTGGCGATTTTGATGATCTCCAGCGAACTGCCGGAGGTGGTCGGGATGAGTGACCGCGTCTACGTGATGCGCGAGGGCAGTATTGCCGGAGAGCTGAGCGGCGCAGAGATCAGCCAGGAAAACATAATGACACTGGCCACCGGCGCACAGCCGGTACAGGCCTGAGGAGACCGCAATGACCAGTGAAACTGCACGCGTAAAAAGTCCTACGCTCAAACGCGCCTTAATGAGCGATCTGCTGCAAACGGTGGGCATTCTGCCAATTTTGATCCTGATTGTGGCGGTGTTTGGCTTTGTTGCGCCGAACTTCTTTACCGAAGGAAATCTACTGAATATCACGCGTCAGGCGTCAATCAACATTGTGCTGGCGGCGGGTATGACCTTCGTGATCCTCACCGGCGGGATCGATCTGTCAGTAGGATCGATGCTGGGTACCACAGCGGTGGTGGCGATGGTGGTGTCGCTGGATCCGGCTTTTGCCAGCTTAACCATTCCGGCGGCGCTGGGTGCGGGTCTGATTATGGGGCTGTTCAACGGCATTCTGGTGGCGGGTGCCGGTTTGCCGCCGTTTATCGTCACGCTCGGTACCTATACCGCATTGCGCGGTGCAGCGTATCTGCTGGCAGATGGCACCACGGTGATTAACTCTGACATCAATTTCGAGTGGATCGGTAATGGCTATCTCGGGTCAGTGCCCTGGTTGATCATCATTGCCTTTGCGGTGATAGCTTTGTGCTGGTTCATTCTGCGCCGCACCACTCTGGGTGTGCACATCTACGCCGTAGGCGGCAATGTGCAGGCCGCGCGCCTCACCGGGATCAAGGTCGGCATGGTGCTGGTGTTTGTCTATGCCATGAGCGGCATGTTGTCGGGACTGGGCGGATTGATGAGTGCCTCACGTCTCTACAGCGCCAACGGCAACCTGGGTGTGGGATACGAGTTGGATGCGATAGCCGCGGTGATTTTGGGCGGTACCAGCTTTGTGGGGGGGATCGGCACCATCACCGGGACGCTGATTGGTGCGCTCATTATCGCCACGCTGAATAACGGCATGACGCTGATGGGCGTTTCTTACTTCTGGCAGTTGGTCATCAAGGGCGCAGTGATCATTATCGCTGTGCTCATCGATAAATATCGTACGCGCCATCACGTGAGTTAAGGGGCTATTTTACTTGCCATTTTACCGCCGGGCAGTGCGCGCAATCCTCACGTACTTCAGTACGCTCCGGTTGCTGTGCGCTGGCCGTCGGTAAACTGGCTGCGACAATAACGCCCCTCCACTCGGTTAATTGAGAACAGGCAGTCATACCACGGCGATCTGCTGGGTCGCCAACATAATCATAAAAGCAGGAGAACATCGACTATGCGTTTTAATCCGATTATTACCGGACTGCTGGCGGCGACGTTGTTGAGTGCGCCACTGGTGCAGGCCAAAGAGTTGAAATCCATTGGTGTCACCGTCGGCGATCTCGCCAACCCGTTCTTCGTGCAGATCACCAAAGGGGCAGAGCTGAAGGCGCGGGAACTGGCGGGCGATAAGGTCAACGTGACGCTGGTCTCCAGCGGATACGATCTTGGTCAGCAGGTGGCGCAGATTGATAACTTTATCGCCGCCAAAGTGGACATGATTATCCTCAACGCCGCCGACTCCAAAGGTATCGCACCCGCGGTGAAACGTGCGCGTGATGCGGGCATCGTGGTGGTGGCTGTCGACGTGGCGGCTGACGGTGCTAATGCCACCATTACCTCCGATAACACCCAGGCAGGCGCCATGGCCTGTAAATACATCTCTGACCGTCTGAAAAACAAAGGCAACGTAGTGATCATCAACGGACCACCGGTGTCAGCGGTGCAAAACCGTGTTGAAGGCTGCATGACCGAGCTGAAAACTCATCCCGATATCAAGTTGCTCTCCTATAACCAGAACGCCAAGGGCAGCCGCGATGGTGGCCTGGAAGTGATGACCGGACTGCTGTCTGCCAATCCAAAAATCGATGCGGTATTTGCGATTAACGATCCGACGGCGATTGGCGCCGATCTGGCCGCCAAGCAGGCCCAGCGCAGTGAGTTCTTTATTGTCGGCGTCGATGGATCGCCAGACGGTGAAGAAGCGCTGAAGCGTAAAGGTTCGCTGTTCGTTGCCACCCCAGCGCAAGACCCGCAGGTGATGGCGGCAAAAGCGGTAGAGATTGGCTACGACATCCTGCAGGGCAAACCGGCGCCTGACAAACCGGTGCTGATCCCGGTCACCATGATCGATCGTAATACTGTCAGCAACTACAAAGGCTGGACGGTGAAATAAGGTTGGTTTCTTGAGGCGGTCTCTGGGCCGCCCGCATTGGGAGAGGGAGTTATGCATCGATCCGAAGTGAACGCCATTCTGCAACTCACCCGCGAATTCTTTATGCGTCAGGACGTGCATCTGCCGCCCTGGGCCGACTATGGCCTCAGCCAGTGGCGTGCGCTGGACAAACAGAGCGCGGAAGAGTTGCTGGCGCTGCATCTGGGCTGGGATGTCACCAGTTTCGGCGCTGATGATTTCTCTCAGACCGGCTTAACCCTGTTTACCCTGCGTAATGGCTCGCGTGGTGGGCATCCCTGGGGAAAACCTTACGCTGAGAAAATCATGCACGTGCGCGAGGGGCAGGTAACGCCGATGCACTACCATCCACAAAAGATGGAAGACATCATCAATCGCGGCGGCGGAAATCTGATCGTCACGCTGCATAACCGCGCCGGCGACCGGCTTGATGACTCACCGGTAAACGTCACTTTAGATGGCATCCGCCAGACTCACGCGGCGGGATCGCAACTGCGTCTGTCGCCTGGTGAAAGCGTCACCTTGCTGCCCGGTATCTGGCACAGCTTCTGGGGCGAAGAGGGCTATGGCGATGTGCTGGTTGGCGAAGTCTCGATGCCCAACGATGACGAGCACGACAATGTGTTTCTGACTCCGCTGGCGCGCTTCAATCCGATTGATGAGGATGAAGATCCGCGCTGGCTATTGTGTAACGAATATCACCGCTGGCTGGCATAAAGGAGTTCACGATGGCACTGATTTCTCTGGCGCAGGGCCTGGCCCATGCGCAGCAGCACCAATACGCACTCGGCGCATTTAACGTGCTGGACACCCATTTCCTGCGTGCGCTGTTCCAGGCGGCTGAGCAACAGCGCTCACCGTTTATTATCAACATCGCGGAAGTGCATTTTAAGTATGTCAGTCTGGAACATCTGATTGCGGCGGTTCGCACTGAAGCGGCACTGCACGATATTCCGGTAGTGCTCAATCTCGACCATGGTTTGCATTTTGAAGCGGTGATGCAAGCGATACGCCTCGGGTTCACTTCGGTGATGTTTGACGGATCGACCCTCAGCTACGAGGAGAATGTGCGGCAGACGCGCGAAGTGGTGAAAATGTGCCATGCGATCGGCGTGTCGGTGGAGGCGGAACTCGGTGCGGTAGGCGGCGACGAGGGTGGGGCGCTGTTTGGCGAGGCCGACAGCAACAAGTTTACCGATCCTGCGCTGGCGGCGGAGTTTGTACAGTCAACGGGGATCGATTGTCTGGCCGTAGCGATTGGCAACGCGCACGGTAAATACAAAGGTGAGCCGAAGCTCGACTTTGACCGTCTGGCGGCAATTCGCTCGGCGGCCGGCATTCCTCTGGTGCTGCATGGCGGTTCGGGGATCAGTGATGCCGATTTCCGCCACGCGATTAGTCTGGGCATCCATAAGATCAACTTCTACACCGGCATGTCGCAAGCCGCTCTGGGCGCGATCGAAAAGCAAATTACCCAGCGTGATGCCCGCTACGACTCCTTTGCCGAACTGTTGATGGCGGTAGAACAGGATATTGCCAATGTAGTGGCACAGCAGATGCAGGTGTTTGGCAGCGCCGGGAGGGCCTGAGATGGTGCAACGCAACGGCATTCTTGGTGCGGGCAGTATGCTGGTTGACCATGTACAGCGGATCACGCATTGGCCGGAACAAGGCTGGTTAGCCGAGATCACGCACAGCGAGAAGTGCAGTGGCGGTGCCGCGCTCAATGTGCTTTTCACCTTAGCGCGCATGCAGGTGAATTTGCCGCTGGCGGGTGTAGGGATGGTGGGCGAGGACAGTGACGGCAATTACATAGTTGAGCTGTTAGACGACCACCAGATCGATCGTCAGTTTGTGCATCGCACCCAGAGTGTAAGAACGGCAATGACGCAGGTGATGACCACACCCGATGGGCAACGCACCTTTTTCCATGCGCGCGGTGCCAACGCACAGCTGGATCTGCCCCATTTCACTGACGTTGCCACGCCACACCGTATTTTTCATCTCGGCTATTTGCTGTTGCTGGATAGCCTCGATCAGCCCGATGAGGAATTTGGCACACGCAGTGCACATTTGCTGGCCCAGATGCAGCAACGCGGCTATCTCACCTCACTGGATTTGGTGTCGCGGGCGGGAGAATATCGCCCGCTGGTGATGCCGGCTTTGCGCTGGCTGGACTATCTGGTGATTAACGAACTGGAGGCGCAATCACTTACCGGTGTAACCCTGCGCAGTGCTTCAGGGCTGGCGGCGCCCAGCGCCTTCGCCGACGCCGCTGCCTGGTTGATTGAACAGGGCGTACGTCAACGTGTGGTGATCCATGCACCAGAGGGGGCATGGGGACAAGAGAGCGGTGGAGAAGGGTTATGGCAGCCGGCATGGTGCCTGAAACCGGAAGAGATTGTGGGCAGCGTTGGAGCGGGAGATGCGTTTTGTGCTGGGGTGCTCTATGCCAGTCACGAAGGTCTGCCCTTGCTGGAGACATTGAAGCTGGCACATACCTGCGCCTGTTTCAATTTGCATGCAGCAAATGCGCTGGACGGCACGCGGCCATTGGCCGAGATGCAGCGCTGGATGGATCAGGCAATCTGTGTTTCGCGGGCGGCCGAAGCGGGACGCAGTACATCAGCGGAAAAGACATAACCCAGGCCGCGGATGGTTCGGATCAGACTTGGCTGATGCGGATTGGCTTCAATCTTGCGCCGTAGTCGCATAATCAGCACGTCTATCGTTCGGTCGAACACCTCAAGACTTTCATTGTGGGTCAGTTCCAGCAGTTGATCACGCGTCAGCACTTTGCGTGCGTGACCCACCAGGGCGCGCAACAGGGTATATTCGCCTTGAGTGAGGGCAACGCTTTCGCGCTGAGGATTAAACAGCTGGCAACGCGCATCATCCAGCCGCCAGCCATTAAATTGCCATCCTTCATCCTGCTGTGTATCGGCTTGTGTCAGACGCCCGCAACGGCGTAATGCAGCGCGCGCGCGCGCCACAACCACGCGGGGATTAAAGGGTTTGGCGATGTAATCATCAGCACCCATCTCTAATCCCACCACCATATCCGCTTCCGAACCCATCCCGGTTAGCATGATGACCAGCAGATCCGGCCGCTGCCGCTGCATCTGTTGCAGCACCAGTAAGCCGTTGGTGTCCGGTAGCATCATATCCAGCATAACCAATGAGATTTCGGGGTGCAGGTTGAGTAGCGCAAGGGCATCTTTGCCCTGATGGCAGCTGTAAACAGTAAACACATGTTCACTTAATACATCGTGCAGCAATTCGCACACGGCACGATCATCATCAACGACTAAAATCGCGGGCTTCATTGCGCTTTCTCACATGTTGCGAAAGGGTTAAAAAGCAGTGTAACCCGATGTTTTTAAGCTGCTGCCCTATGCTGCAGAAACGTGAGCGCCATCGCCAGGCAGTGTGCGAAATCGTGCGTTGCCGCAATATTTTCTACCGAGACCATTGACCGTAGGGAAAACGATTGCGCGGCAATAGTGCAATGCACCATAATCGCGCCTCATTCTGGTTCGGAATTATCTTAACCGTCGCGCTATTCGTAAACGTAAACGATTGCGTATGGTGATGGCATAGCTATTGCTATATGGACAGGGGAAAGCGGAAGGTGCTCTTGCCTTACGTCCGGCTCAAATCGCTTTCATCAAAAATATAACTAGTGTTTCAACCACATTGGCAAGAGAGAACGTGCACCCGTGCCGTCTCCGCTCATGAGAGATGATGATGTTAGAAAAACTCTTCAAACTTAAAGCGCACAACACCACCGTGCGCACAGAAATCATTGCGGGTATCACTACCTTCCTGGCCATGGCCTACATCCTGTTTGTTAATCCGAGCATTCTCGGTGCGACCGGCATGGATAAAGGCGCGGTATTTGTGGCCACCTGTTTAGCGGCGGCAATTGGCTGTGTGCTGATGGGGCTGATCGCCAACTACCCGATCGCGCTTGCTCCGGGCATGGGTCTCAATGCCTTCTTCACTTATACCGTTGTGCTGCACATGGGCTACACCTGGCAGATCGCACTCGGCGCGGTGTTCCTGTCAGCGGTCATCTTCTTTGCGCTGTCGATTTTTAAAATTCGTGAATGGATTATTGCCAGTATTCCGTTGCCGCTGCGCGCGGGTATCGCTGCGGGTATTGGCTTGTTCCTGGCACTGATCGCGCTGGAAGGCGCGGGCATCGTGGTGGATAACCCGGCAACACTGGTTGGCCTGGGCGATCTGACCAAACCGGGCCCACTGCTGGCACTGTTAGGTTTCTTCATCATTGTGGCGCTGGAAGCGCGTCGCGTGACCGGCGCAGTGCTGATTGGTATCCTGGTCGTCACCTTTATTTCGATGGGCATTGGTCTGACGCCATTTGGTGGCGTTTTCTCAGCGCCACCTTCGATTGCACCGACCTTTATGCAACTGGATATCTCCGGTGCGTTTAACGTAGGTCTGGTGAGCGTTATCTTCGCCTTCCTGTTTGTAGATGTGTTCGATAATACCGGTACGCTGCTGGGCGTGACCAAGCGTGCGGGTCTGGCGGATGAGCAGGGCAATGTGCCGAAAATGGGCCGTGCGCTGATCGCTGACAGTGCTGCTGCGCTGTTTGGTTCATTACTGGGAACCTCAACCACCACCAGCTATGTCGAATCTGCTGCGGGTGTCAGTGCCGGTGGTCGTACCGGTTTGACGGCTATAGTGGTCGCTGTGCTGTTCCTGCTGAGCCTGTTCTTCTCGCCGCTGGCGGGTAGTGTTCCGGTTTACGCTACCGCACCGGCATTACTGTTTGTTGCGGTGTTGATGGCCTCTGGTTTGGCCGAAATTGACTGGAAAGACATCACCACGGCTGCGCCCGTAACCGTCACCGCGCTGACCATGCCTTTGACTTACTCCATCGCCAACGGAATCGCCTTCGGTTTCATTACCTGGACCGTGGTAAAACTGCTGAGTGGTCGTACGAAAGAGATCAATGCTGCACTGGTGATTCTCTCGATTCTGTTCGTGATCAAACTGGGCTGGTTAAGCGCTTAAGTTTTGGTTTCCGGAAGCCCGCTCGGGCTTCCGTGTTTTCTGTTTCATCCCCGCAAATATTCTCTGTGCGACCTCTCGCAATCCTTCACTAAGGCTCCTTCTGTTATTTCTCTGCCAGTTTTAGCCTGTGCGGCGTATTGATGCCTGCCTGATCTTTTTTTGCCGTGAATGGCGGGTTCGTGGAATGTTTAATCGGCTCGAATCTGTTTCACTAATCTGCAAGGTGAAGAGATAGCCGGGTCTATCTGGAGGTTTGTAATGGAATACGCCATGCGTGCTGCCCCGTTTCTTCCACCTCTTATCTACGTCGTCAGGAATATTGAGGATTCAAAAATGGAAGAATTAACTCAACGAGTCGGGTTGTTGGAAAAAACCACGCATCAAATTCAACAGGATGTTGCCGTCCTGACCGCGCGATCCGAGAATTTCGCGACCAAGGCCGATATCGGCACGCTGCGTACCGAACTGCTGGGAGAAATGGGGCAGTCGGAAAAGCGTACCGATGGTAAGTTCGAAAAGATGGCGGTGCACTTTGACGATAAACTGGGGAAAATGGCGCTGCATTTCGACGGTAAATTGGAAAAGTTGGAATTGCGCATCGACGATAAATTGGAAAAGTTGGAACTGCGCATCGACGATAAATTGGAAAAGTTGGAACTGCGCATCGACGACAAGCTAGACAAAATGGAACAACGCATCGATGTGAAGTTTGAACGCATGGATGAAAAATTTGAGAAGAAGTTTGTCAGGATCGATGAGAAGTTTGAAAAGCTTGACGTGAAATTTGAAAAGCTGAATGACCGACTCACCTGGTCCATTATGGTGCCCGCTATTCTGGCTGTCCTGGCCTGGTTTGTGAAAGATCTGCTAGTTAAAGTTTGATCTGAAATCCAATGTGACTCCGGCCCCATTGGGACCGGAGTTAAACCTTTACCTGAAGGGGGGTTCATTAAAGGTGCGCAACTTCCTTGAATGCAACTTATCGCCCTCAGCACGCAGCAGTTCTACCGCGCAAATGCCAATCTGCAGATGCTCAGAAATCGCCCCCTCATAGAAACGATTCGCCTGTCCCGGCAATTTAATCTCGCCGTGCAGTGGCTTATCCGAGACGCACAGTAAGGTGCCGTAAGGTACACGGAAGCGATAACCCTGCGCAGCAATCGTGGCACTCTCCATGTCTACCGCCACCGCGCGACTCAGGTTAAAACGCAATGCAGAAGCGGAGTAACGCAACTCCCAGTTACGGTCATCCGTGGTCACTACCGTGCCGGTACGCAGGCGCTGTTTTACCTCTTCTCCAGGCATACCGCTCACGGCTTTGGTGGCGTCATACAGCGCACGCTGCACTTCAGCAATGCTTGGGATAGGAATGTCCGGCGGCAGCACGCTATCTAATACATGATCGTCACGCAAATAAGCATGTGCCAGCACGTAATCACCGATGGTCTGGCTTTCGCGCAGACCGCCGCAGTGACCAATCATCAGCCAGGCGTGCGGGCGAATCACCGCCAGGTGGTCGCAAATCGTTTTAGCATTGGAAGGACCCACACCAATGTTCACCAACGTGATGCCACGGCGATTGGGTGATGTCAGGTGCCAGGCGGGCATTTGATGCTTCTTCCAGGCCAGATCGGACATCATTGCAGTAGGATCCTGGGTGTCAGCGGTGATCACCACATCACCAGCACAGGCAAGGCTGTCATAAGGTGTGGAAGGATCCTGGACCTGCTCAATTGCCCAGCGAACGAACTCATCGACATAGCGCGTGTAGTTGGTGAAGAGCACAAACGGCTGAAAATGCTCGACGGCTGTGCCGGTGTAATGGCGCAGACGTGCGAGGGAGAAATCAGTGCGCAGCGCATCGAAGTGTGACAGCGGGAAAATCGCATTGGCATGGAACAGGCCATCTGCGGTTTCATCGCCAATCTGCGACAGCTCGGTGGTAGGGAAATGGCGCGCAATGCTGGCGCTCATAGAACGATCCAGTGTCAGGCCGTCAATCACGTACGGGTAGGGAATCTCCTGCTGTGAAGGCACCACTTCAATCAGAACGTCGTACTCTTTCTCCAGCATCTGTAATTGCTCACTCAGGTAGTGACGCAACAGTGCCGGGCGGGTAATGGTGGTGCTGTAACTGCCAGTGTGAGTAAAACGTCCCCATGCGCGGGTGCGGTTCTGCTGAGGACCTTCACCTAACCAGGTGATGCGCAGTTCCGGGTAAACAAACAGGCCTTTCTGACGCGCATCTTCATCCGGCAGCGTGCCCTGTGTGGTGAAATCGCGAATCGCGTTGCGCAGTGCTTCCACCGCGCTTTCATACAGGCGTTCCAGTTCATCCAGTGCCTGCTGGCTGCTCAATCCGTTCCGTTGCGTATTCATAGATTCTCCTTCAGGAAACGTGGACCGATTTGACCAGAGCATAGCGGATAAACACCCCAGCACGATGAATAATCTGTGATCGACCGCATTCTGCACCATCACGGTGCTGGTATGCAGCTTAACTCTGGCTATGTTTATGATTAGCAGGGATGTCACCACGCGCCTCGTCTGCCCTGGCGCGATGCCACTGCAAAAAGCTGCCACCGACCGTCTTCTTTGGCGAGTTTCTTGCTTGATTCTAAATCGTGGCCCTATCGGCTACATACAGTGCTGCAAAAGTTTCAGAAATTGATTTCTCCCAGGCCGTGGTATGGCTCCGTTCCTGACCCGTTGAGGATTGAAAGCATGTCTTTGAAATTCATGAAACACCCAGTGAAGGTGGTACTTGCAGGTTGCCTGAGCATGGCATTTTACGCTCAGGCGGATATCAAGATTGGTGTGGCCGGCCCGTTTTCAGGACCTAATGCGACCTACGGGGCGCAATACTGGAAGGGCGCCAGTCAGGCTGCCGATGATATCAATGCCGCTGGTGGTATAAACGGCGAAAAAATTGTGCTGGTGCAGGGCGATGATGCCTGCGAACCCAAACAGGCGGTATCGGTAGCAAACCGATTAGTCGATCAGGACAAAGTGATGGCCGTGGTGGGTCACTTCTGTTCCTCCTCCACCATGCCCGCGTCGGAAGTGTATGACGAAGCTGGCGTGCTGGCGATTACCCCCGGATCCACCAACCCGCAAATCACCGAGCGCGGTATGAAAACCATGTTCCGCATGTGTGGCCGTGACGATCAGCAAGGTGCGATTGCAGCGGACTTCATTATCGACAAACTGAAAGCGAAAAAGGTGGCGGTGATCCATGACAAGGATACTTACGGTCAGGGGCTGGCCGATGCCACCAAAGCCGCGCTGGAAAAACGTGGCGTGAAAGAGGTGCTGTATGAGGGGCTTTCTCGCGGTGAGAAAGACTTCAATGCGTTGGTCACTAAGATTGGCGCGGTGAAACCCGACGTGGTCTATTTCGGTGGTTGTCATCCAGAAGCCGGTCCGCTGGTGCGTCAGATGCGTGAACAGGGTGTCAATGCAGCCTTCTTCTCCGGGGACTGCATCGTGACGGAAGAGATGGTGACGGCGGCAGGTGGCCCTCAGTACACCAAAGGCGTTTACATGACCTTCGGTAATGACCCGCGCACCATTCCGGATGGCAAAGCGGTGATTGAGAAGTTCCGCGCCAGCGGCTTCGAACCGGAAGGTTACACCCTGTACGCTTACGCTTCTGTGCAGGCTATTGCGGCGGCTTACAAAGCGGCGGGTAAAGACAACGCCAAAGCCAGTGACTGGTTAAAAGCGAACAGCGTCGATACCGTGATGGGTAAAAAAGCCTGGGATGGCAAAGGCGATCTGAAAGTCTCGGATTATGTAGTTTATCAGTGGGATGACAAAGGCAAGTATCACCAACTGTAATTCGACACGTGGCCCCGCATCACGGGGCCTTTCGCCATTGGGCGCGATGTGTGCGCTCCCTCTACGCGCGGGATGGATTTATGGACGCCTTCTTCTTACAGCAACTGATCAACGGCCTGACGCTGGGCGCGGTGTATGGGTTGATCGCCATCGGCTACACCATGGTTTATGGCATTATCGGCATGATCAACTTCGCGCACGGCGAGGTGTATATGATCTCCGCCTATTTATGCGCGATAGGCTTAGCGCTACTGAGTTTCTTTGGTATTCACTCCTTTCCATTACTGATTTTCGGCACCTTGCTGTTCACCATTATCGTTACGGCGGCTTATGGCTGGGCGATCGAGCGTATTGCTTATCGGCCCCTGCGCAATTCCACACGCCTTGCGCCGCTGATTTCCGCCATCGGCATGTCGCTGATTCTGCAAAACTACGTGCAACTTAGCCAGGGCCCCAATCAGCAGGGTATTCCGACGTTACTGACGGGTGTGCTGCGCATGGAAGTGGATGGCGGCATTGTGCAAATCACCTGGACCAAAGTCTTTATTCTGATTGCCGCGTTCTGTGGCATGGCGTTGCTCACCTGGATCATTCAGTACACCAAACTTGGCCGCATCTGCCGTGCCGTTCAGCAGGATCGGCGCATGGCGTCTATTCTCGGCATCAATACTGACCGCGTTATTTCGCTGGTGTTTGTCATTGGTGCAGCCATGGCAGGACTGGCGGGTGTGCTGGTGACCATGAACTACGGCACCTTTGATTTCTATGCCGGATTTATCATCGGTATCAAAGCTTTCACAGCCGCAGTGTTAGGCGGCATTGGCTCACTGCCGGGCGCGATGTTGGGTGGCTTGTTGCTGGGCGTGGCGGAAGCTCAGTTCGCGGGGCTGGTGAACTCTGACTATAAAGATGTGTTCTCGTTTTCGCTGCTGGTGGTGATTTTAATCTTCCGTCCGCAGGGGCTCCTGGGGCGTCCGCTGGTCGCGAAAGTGTGAGGAAGCCACGATGAATGCAATGACGCAAAAAGCGGGCGTGCGTGAAGCATTGCTCGACACGCTGCTGGCGGGAGTGATTGCGCTGGTAGTGTTTGGTCCGATTGTGGGTGTGGTGCTGGATGGCTACAGCTTCAAATTGTCGCCGCAACGCGTAGCGCTGTTAGTGGGGCTGGTCATGGCAGGACGTTTATTGATGAGCCTGTTTACCACTACGCCTTACGGGCAGCGCTTCAGGCGAAAATTTGAAGGCAATGATGACGGTGTTTATGTCCGTGAGCCGGGTTATCGTTCGCGGATGCGCTGGGTATTGCCGCTGTTGTTGATTGCTGCATTTGCCTTTCCATTTATATCAAGCAAATACCTGTTAACGGTGGCCATTCTTGGGCTGATTTATGTGCTGCTGGGGCTGGGACTCAACATTGTGGTGGGGCTGGCCGGACTCCTCGATCTGGGTTATGTCGCGTTTTACGCTATCGGGGCTTATGGTCTGGCTCTGGGCTACGAGTACCTTGGCCTCGGGTTCTGGAGTATGTTGCCAATTGCGGCTTTGCTGGCCGCTTTTGCGGGCGCGCTACTGGGTTTTCCGGTGCTCAGGATGCACGGCGACTATCTGGCCATTGTGACCCTTGGCTTTGGTGAAATTATCCGTCTGGTGCTAACCAACTGGGTGTCATTCACGGGTGGACCCAATGGGGTCTCGATACCTTCACCGACCTTTTTTGGCCTTGAATTTGCCCGGCGAGCCAAAGACGGCGGTGTGCCGTATCACGAGTTTTTTCATCTCGATTACAACCCCAATATGAAATTCATCTTCATCTATGTCGTGTTGGTGCTAGTAGTGTTGCTGGTGCTGTTGATCAAGCATCGGTTGACGCGAATGCCAATTGGCCGGGCCTGGGAAGCGTTACGTGAAGATGAAATTGCCTGCCGCGCCATGGGGCTTAACCATGTGCTGGTCAAACTCTCTGCTTTTATGTTGGGTGCCTCGACGGCCGGGATAGCCGGGGTGTTTTTTGCCAGCTATCAGGGGTTTGTGAATCCCACCTCCTTCACTTTCTTTGAATCGGCGTTAATCCTGGCGATTGTGGTATTGGGTGGAATGGGCTCTACGCTCGGCGTCGTCCTTGCCGCCTTTGTGCTCACGGTTGCGCCGGAACTGCTGCGCAGTTTTGCCGAATACCGCGTGCTGCTGTTTGGCATGTTGATGGTGTTAATGATGATTTGGCGACCGCGCGGACTGGTTCGTACCGCACGTGTGGGTGTTCCGCTGCGAAAAGGAGATCGCCATGAGTGATGCCATCCTTCAAGTGGATAATTTAATGATGCGTTTTGGCGGTATTAAAGCGCTGAATGATGTCAGTCTCTCCGTTGAGCGGGGGTCGGTGACATCACTTATTGGCCCGAACGGCGCCGGTAAAACCACCGTATTTAACTGCCTGACCGGTTTTTATCGCGCCACCGGTGGGCGAATTATGCTCAATGCCAATCAGCGCAGTACCGATGTCATCCAGATTTTAGGCCAGAAAATTCATCCGCAGGATTGGCTCAATCCGGCGCGGCTGGGTTCGCGAGTTTGGTACAAAATGTTCGGTGGCGCGCATCTGGTTAATCGGGCCGGTCTGGCGCGCACCTTCCAGAATATCCGCCTGTTTAGGGAAATGTCGGTGGTAGAGAATCTGCTGGTGGCGCAGCATATGCAGGTGAATCGTCAACTACTGGCGGGCGTCCTGAATAGCCGTGGTTATCGCGAAGCGGAAAACCGCGCCTTAGACCGCGCTTTTTACTGGCTGGAGAGTGTGGATTTGGTCTCCAGCGCCAATCGACTGGCGGGCACGCTCTCATATGGCCAGCAGCGCCGACTGGAGATTGCGCGCGCCATGTGCACGCGACCGGAATTGATTTGTCTGGATGAGCCGGCCGCGGGATTGAACCCTGTCGAGACCGATGCCCTCAGTCAAATACTTCATCGCTTACGCGCCGATCACCGTATCAGCGTGTTGCTGATTGAACACGACATGCCGATGGTGATGCGTATTTCCGATCACATCGTGGTACTCGATCATGGCGATGTCATCGCGCAGGGTACGCCGCAGCAAATTCGCCACGATCCCAAAGTTATCGCCGCCTATCTCGGCGCAGATGAGGAGAGCGACCATGACTGAACCGATGCTGAGTTTTGAACAGGTGGATGTGTTTTATGGTCCGGTACAGGCGCTCAGGCAGGTTTCCCTGACAGTGAATCAAGGCGAAACAGTGGCACTGATTGGCGCGAACGGTGCGGGGAAATCGACGCTGCTGATGTCGATTTTTGGCCAGCCGCGCATCGCCAGTGGCGACATCCGCTTGCGTGGTGAGTCAATCAGCCACCGCAGCACCCATTTCATTGCGGCTAGCGGCATTGCGCAGGCCCCCGAAGGCCGTCGCATCTTTCCCGATATGACGGTAGAGGAGAACCTGCTGATGGGCACGATCGCGGTGGGCGATCGCTTTGTGAAAGAGGATAAAGATCGCATGTACCAACTGTTTCCGCGCCTGCTGGAGCGGCGTAAACAGCGTGCGATGACGCTCTCCGGTGGTGAGCAGCAGATGCTGGCGATTGCGCGTGCGCTGATGAGTCGCCCAAAACTGCTGCTGCTTGACGAACCCAGTCTCGGTCTGGCACCGATTGTGGTGAAGCAGATCTTCAACATCCTACGCGAACTCACCCAGCAAGGTATGACGCTGTTTTTGGTGGAGCAGAATGCAAGGCATGCGTTGAGGCTGGCCGATCGCGGCTATGTGATGGTCAACGGCGAGATCAAATTGAGCGGCAGTGGGGAAGAACTCTTAAATAACGAAGAGGTACGCAGTGCTTATCTCGGTGGTGCAGCGGATCCTGCGGTGGTGGCGACAAAAAGTTTGTAATAATGATTAAATGGTGATGGGAAACACTTTGCATATTTCTCAGTGGCCTATCATCATTATTACTCTTCTTCCTCTCCAAAGTGATTTGGTACTCCCTTGCAAAATCCTGGCGTAGCAGTGATGCGGGCGGTCAGAAATACGGCGTGGTATCCGAAACGTCAATCTTATCGCACGCTGTTGTGGCGTGAAATTACCCCATTAGCCGTGCCCATCTTTATTGAAAACCTGTGTGTGATGCTGATGGGCGTCCTGAGTACTTTCCTCGTGAGCTGGCTGGGGAAAGAGGCGATGGCGGGCGTCGGTCTGGCCGACAGCTTCAATATGGTGATTATCTCCTTCTTTGCGGCGATCGACCTCGGGACTACCGTGGTGGTGGCGTTTAGTCTCGCCAAACGAAACGGAAAACGCGCCCGCGCCGCCACACGGCAATCACTGGGCTTAATGACGGTGCTGGCGTTTGTGCTGGTCATCGTGATCGAGATCTGGGGGCATCTGATTATTGATGTCATCGCAGGCAGCGCAGACCCTAAAGTGAAAGAGCTGGCGCTCAGCTACCTGCAAACCTCGGCGTGGAGCTACCCGGCGGCGGCGATTGCCCTGATCGGCAGCGGCTCTTTACGCGGGGCGGGCAATACTAAAATTCCGATGCTGATCAATGGCGGCATGAACATCCTTAACATCGTGATCAGTAGCGTACTGATTTATGGTGCGATGGGATGGGAAGGGATGGGGTTTGTCGGCGCAGGATTGGGCTTAACCATCTCACGTTATATCGGTGCGGCGGCGGCCATTTATGTGCTGTATCGCGGCATTACACCGGCGTTAAGAATCAGCATCGCCAGCTATTTCCGTCGCTGGGATCGCAACATCCTGATGGAGGTGCTGGGGATCGGGGTGCCGGCCAGTATTGAATCGGTACTGTTTAACGGCGGTAAATTGCTGACGCAGATCTTTGTGGCAGGCATGGGTACCAATGAAATTGCCGGTAACTTTATCGCCTTCTCGATTGCCACCTTGATTAACCTGCCAGGCAATGCCCTCGGTTCGGCTTCCACCATCATCACCGGCAAACGGCTGGGGAAAAATCAGGTGATGCAGGCGGAAAGACAGATTAAACATGTGTTCTGGCTGGCGATGATCGGGCTTTGCACATTGGCATTGATAACGGTGCCGCTGGCTGGCACGCTGGCCAAATTCTACACCCGCGACCCGGAAGTGATTGAAGTCACCAAACACCTTATCTGGCTCAATGCTGCCTTTATGCCGATCTGGACCGCCTCCTGGGTGCTGCCTGCCGGATTGAAAGGTGCACGTGATGCCCGTTATACCATGTACGTGTCGATGTTCAGCATGTGGGGTGCGCGCGTGGTTGCCGGCTATGTGCTGGGCATCATGTTCGGTATGGGCGTGGTCGGGGTGTGGCTGGGTATGTTCCTCGACTGGACGGTGCGCGGTGTTTTCTTCTGGCTGCGTTTGACCAGTGGCAAGTGGCTTAATAATTATCGCCGTATGCTGGCGAAGAGCAGGGCATAACATAGATGGCCGCCGTAGCAGTGGGCGGCCATTGATATATGCTTTAATTGGGATTCCATCGCATATCTAATCGTTTTGGTTATAAAGAAGGTTGCGCTTTACTGTCAGGGTCAACCATTACTGGAGAGCCTGACGATGAAAACGATGCTGTCACAGTGGTTCCATCGCCTGATCAACGCCACATCACAACCCGCTGAAGAGCGTGAATTCGATCTCAGCAACCATATTGATTTGCTGATTCCGGTCAGCCAGCTTTATGGCATTGAGTTCCATCCGTCGGTGTATCGCTACTATGAGCGATGAACGCCTGCACCACGTCATGCGATACAGTTACTGGAATGAACTGTGCGCTTTCCTCAAAAACCCGCTGCCATGCCCAGCGGGTTTTTTGTGCCTGAATTTTGACCCTTTCTGACCACTTTCTAAGTAAACCCTGACATAACCTTCCTGTTGGCTCTGATTGTATTAATTATGTAAGACCTCCGTAAAGAAATGTATTCCCAAGCCGCTTCGCTCATGCAAGAATAAAAAGGTAAATGATAACCATTGGCGTTATCATTTGGGTGTTGCATTCTGAGGCAGTGGATTTCATGGCAAGTTAATTGCGGTGATTTGCCGGATGCAATGGATCCTTCAATAACGATAAGAAACTTACTCTCTTAAAATGGATAACAATCGCAATTTGCCGTTTGGCAGCTTCAATTCGCTGACCCTGTTCACCGGGCTTTGCATTGGTATTTCCCCTGCAGCTGCTCTGGCCGCCGACAATACCAATAAAAAATCTGACGATACTTTAGTGGTGACGGCGCAAACGCCTTCACTGTATGCGCCTAATGCTTCTGCCGACCCCAAATTTACCCGTCCGCTGGTGGATACCACCCGCACCATGACGGTGATTCCGGATCAGGTGATGAAAGATCAAGGCGTCAACAACCTGACCGATGCGCTGAAAAATGTGCCGGGCGTGGGAGCATTTTATGCCGGGGAAAATGGCAGTTCTTCGACCGGTGACGCTGTATATATGCGAGGCATGGATACTTCGAACAGCATCTATGTGGACGGCATCCGCGATATTGGCAGCGTGTCACGCGATACCTTTAATACCCAACAGATTGAAGTGATTAAAGGTCCGTCGGGCACCGATTACGGTCGCAGCGCGCCGTCGGGTTCCATCAACATGATCAGTAAGCAGCCGCGTCTGGATACGGGCCTGGATGGATCGGTGAGTGTGGGCAGCGCGTGGATGCGTCGCGGTACGCTGGACTATAACCAGGCCATCAACGATAACAGCGCGTTCCGCCTCAATCTTATGGGCGAGAAAACCCACGATGCCGCACGTGATAACGTGCAAAATGAGCGCTATGGCGTGGCGCCTTCACTGGCATTCGGCCTGGATACCTCAACGCGTTTATATCTGAATTATCTTCATGTGCATCAGAACAATACGCCAGATGGTGGCATCCCGACCATTGGTCTGCCGGGATACTCTTCGCCGACTGCAGCTACCTCTGCACTTAACCATTCTGGCAAAGTGGCGACCAGTAATTATTACGGCACCGATTCCGATTTCGACAAATCCACCACTGATAGCGGCACTATTCGCTTCGAGCACGATCTCAGCGACAGCACCACGATTCGCAACACCACGCGCTGGTCGCGAGTGAAGCAGGAGTATCTGCTGACTGCGGTGATGGGCAGCACTATCACCACGCCAAATCCGAATGACGTTGGCACCTGGACCTGGACGCGCAACGCTAACCTGAAGGATGTCAGCAATCGTATCCTCACCAACCAGACCAATATCACCTCGAAATTCTATACCGGTTCAGTGGGTCACGATGTTAGTGCTGGCGTGGAATTCACACGTGAAAACCAGACCAACTACGGCGTCAATGCCATCACTGCACCTGCGGTTAATATCTACCATCCGATCAGCAGCATTTCCGTGGGTGGGCTGGATCGCAACGGCGCCAATGCCAATGGGCAGACCGATACCACCGGTATTTATGCCTTCGATACGTTGGCTATTACCAAAAACTTCGAGCTGAACGGCGGCATTCGTCTTGATAGCTATCACACCGATTATGACAGTGCCACCGCTTGTGGCGGCACCGGGCGCGGGGCACTGGCGTGTCCGACGGGCACCGCACCCGGCACGCCAATTACCACGGTTGATACGGCCAAATCTGGCAACCTGGTGAACTGGAAAGCCGGTGCGCTGTATCGTTTGACCGAGCAAGGCAATGTTTATGTCAACTATGCTATTTCTCAGCAGCCTCCGGGCGGTAGCAGCTTTGCGCTGGCGGCGGGTGGGACCGGTAACAGTGCAAACCGTACTGATTTCCAGCCACAGAAAGCTAAATCAAGCGAAGTGGGAACCAAATGGCAGATTCTGGATAAACGTCTGCTGCTGAATGCTGCGCTGTTCCGCACCGATATTGAGAATGAAGTGGACGCTAACGACGACGGCACTTACTCGCAAACCGGTAAAAAACGCGTTGAGGGCTATGAGCTCTCTGCCACCGGCAACATCACGCCAGTTTGGGAAGTGATTGCCGGCTACACCCAGCAGCACGCTTCGGTGAAAGAGGGCGCGGCGGTCGCTCAGGATGGCTCATCTGCTATCGCTTACACACCAAAACACGCCTTCACCTTGTGGACGCAGTATCAGGCCACTGATGCGATTTCCGTTGGTGCGGGTGCGCGTTACGTGGGCAGCCTGCGCCGCGGCAGCGATGGTGCAGTGGGGACGCCAGACCATACTGAAGGCTATTGGGTGGCGGATGCGAAAATGGGCTACAAGGTCAGCAACAACCTCGATCTGCAGCTGAACGTATACAACATTTTCGATACCAACTATGTTGCTTCCATCAATAAGAGTGGTTACCGCTACCATCCGGGTGAGCCGCGGACTTTCCTGTTGACGGCAAACGTCCATTTCTAAGATTCAACGTGGGGCGTTCGCGCCCCTATTTATGAGAGAACACCGCGATGATGTATCACATTCCTGCAGTGCTGACGCCAGAAGAAGTGGCGAATTTCAGTTCGCTGCTGCAACAGGCCGACTGGATTGACGGACGCGCCACGGTGGGTAGCCAGGGCGCAACGGTTAAAAATAATCAGCAGATCGATACGCGCACGCCGCTTTACGATCGGTTGCAAGCCGCAGTGATGCAGGCTTTGAACAATAACCCGCTGTTCTTTTCTGCTGCGCTACCGCGTTCTATTTCTACACCGCTGTTTAACCGCTATGAACAGGGTGAAACCTACGGTTTTCACGTTGATGGCGCGGTGAGGCATAACGGCGCGGCAGGGTGGATGCGAACCGATCTTTCGGCCACACTCTTTCTCAGTGAACCCGACAGTTATGACGGCGGTGAACTGGTCATTGAAGACACTTATGGTCAGCACAAGGTGAAATTACCTGCCGGCCATCTGGTGCTTTATCCTTCGAGTAGCCTGCATTGCGTTACACCCGTTACGCGTGGCGCGCGCGTAGCATCGTTTTTGTGGATTCAGTCGATGGTGCGTGATGATAAACAACGCGCCATGCTGTTCGAACTGGATCGTAATATCCAAAGCCTTAAAGCGCGTCATGGCGATAGCGAGGAACTGCTGTCCCTGCTGAACATGTATCACAACCTGCTGCGCGGTTGGACAGAAGTTTAACGCTTTCTCACCGCGCGATGCGCGGTTCTTCTCCTCGCCAAAACTCCCACCTACTGAGCCCACCATGTTTGGTTCATGTATTTTTTATCCAACGAAATTGTGATGTACCTCTTAAATCGCTGACTAAAGTGTCCTTTCGTGATCGCGTCGCCGTTTAGTCATCATTTTATTTGCTAAAAGTGTTCATACGGTCATTAACTGAACTTTAGTTCATCTAAGGGAGAGTGAGTATGAGCATGCTTGAGATCGGTGTTAACACGGCAATGTTTGACGGCGTGGATACGGATAGTGCTTTCCGCACGATCAAAAAAGCGGGATTTAAGTATATCGAACTTGCTTACAACCAGGGTTATGTAGGGGACATGCCTCCCGAGCTGTTTAGTGATGAAAATGCGAAATATATCAATACATTGCTGGGAAAACATCAGTTGAGCACGCGCTCTTTTGGCGCGACCATGAACATGGGCGCATCCGATGCGGTTGAACAATTTACCCGTCGAATTCGATTTGCCCATTTGATTGGTGCCACATGGATCAATATTTGTGTTGGACGCATGGCGGATCGCCAGCAAATCATCACAAATCTAAAAAAACTCGCGCCCATTGCCAGCGATAATGGCTGTGTAATATGCCTGGAAAATGGCGGTGACCCCAACTATGACGTATTTCGTTTAGTTGATGATGGCTTCGCATTATTGGATGCGATTGATCACCCAGCAATCTCTATCAATGTTGACGCCGGAAATATTGTCTCGCTCTGCCCGGATAGCGATGCTATTGACGAAGCCATTAAGATGCTTCCTCGCGCACAGCATTGCCATTTAAAAGATTTACAGGTTAAAGACGGCGAGGTCTATTTTACCCCAATGGGCAATGGCCAATTAAATTACGCGCCAATGCTCAAAGCCCTGGTAGCACGCAAGATTCCTTGTAGTCTTGAAATTCCATTACGCATGCATCGCCAACGCGATAGTTATCCGATACGAGATGCCGTGCCGGTGGATGTTTCCCGAAGTCTGGAGGTATTAATTCAGTCACGGGAGTATCTGGAAAAGCAATTCGGTTAGTCTCGTCTTTCTGAGTGATATTGTTCAAGTCACCCTTGGTCAAATGACCGAAGGGTTACTGAACGTTTCTGCAGAATATTTTCGAAGGATTTAAGCTTCAACCATTAATCCCGTTGTTTAACGATTTTAATCTGAAGGTTAATCATGTCTAATTCTACCTTGAATACAGCACCAAAATCAGGCAAACCAACACAGTTTCGCTGGGCAATATTTGCCACGATGTTCTTTTTATTAGCCGTCAATCTCATGGACCGTATTACCTTGTCTATTGGTATGCCTTATATCAAAGATGAATTCAATCTTTCACCTACCATGCAAGGGTTAATTCTCAGTAGTTTTTTCTGGTCCTACGCACTATTACAGATACCGGGAGGGTGGTTATTAGACCGTTTCGGGCCGCGAAAAGTGATCACCGGAGCTTTATTTGGCTGGGGATTTTTCCAGGCCATTATTGGCCTTGCGAGCGGTGGCTTTAGCCTGATTTTGGCGCGTATTGGTCTGGGTGCGATGGAAGCTCCCGTATCACCTAGCGGTGCAAAGCTGAGTTCAACCTGGTTGACCTCATCAGAACGAGGGCGTGGTGCGGTTATTATGGATTCGGGAAGTCCGCTTGGCGTGGCAATCGGCGGAATTCTTGTCGCGCATCTGATCGTGGTTCTGGATTCCTGGCGCGTAACCTTTGTCATTGTAGGTTTGTTCACGATGTTATTAGGCTTCTTTGCCTGGCGTATGCTACGTGACCGGCCTGCAGAGCATCCTAAAGTTAGCCAGCAGGAAGTGGATTATATTGCCGCTGGAAATGTTAACAGTTCCGCCGTGGATACAGACATTGTGCCAACAAAAGGGCTTGGTATCAGTTGGTTTACCATGATTGCCATCATGCTGGGACGCGCCTCGTGGGGCATGGTGTACTGGGGATTATTGACGTGGGGGCCGAGTTATCTGGCGCAGGCCCAGGGACTGCAACTTGCTGCAATTGGTAACTCGACCTTTTTAATTTTTATTATGGGAACGGCAGGTTGCCTATTCAGTGGCTTTTTTGCCGATTTCCTGGTGAAACGCGGTGTGAGTCATAACGTTGCCTTAAAAGGATTACTGTCATTATCAGGTCTGGTAGGGCTAGGAGTGCTATATGCACTCGCCACAGTGAAAAACCCAAATCTCGCGGTGGGTCTGCTATCGGTGGCCGCCTTCTTTATGATGTTTGGCAGTCTGTACTGGAGTTTCCCGGCTATTTTGGCGCCCAAAGACCGTGTGGGTATGGTGGGCGGCTTTATGAATATGGCTAACAGTTGTGCTGGTATTCTGGTGCCGATTTTAGTGGGTGTCATTCTACAACTGACGGGTAGTTACGAAAGTGTGCTGGTTTATTTTGCTATCTGTGCAGGGTGTTACACCCTGGGGACTTTGTGTATTAACTTTAACAAAACTCCGGTCAAGGCTGGACAGCTTTCATTGCAAAAATAGGATATTTCAGCATTGAGGTGAATTCAGGAGGGAATATGTCCGTCATACTGAGAGCGTCTAAAGTTCCACAGTCGCTGGTTGATACCTTGTCTTTAGGTAATGACATTATTGATCTTAACGATGTTACATCAGAGCGTGAAAAAGAAGTTGAGATTATATTGGCCAGCGGTGAGTCAATAGTTGAAGCTGCGTTAATCAATAGATTACCAAATTTACGCCTGATCTCTGTATTTGGTGTGGGTTACGACGGCGTGGATATCCACGCCGCTCGGCAACGTGATATTTCGGTGACAAACACGCCGGATATATTAACCGAAGACGTGGCTGACTTAGCCATCGCGTTAATGTTAAGCGTTGCACGCCGTATTAATGGCGCACAACGGTTTATTGAGCGTGGTGACTGGCAGGGAGGCGCTTTTCCTCCTGCGATGAAGGTCACTGGCAAGCGGCTGGGTATTGTGGGTTTTGGTCGTATCGGGCGAGCAGTAGCACAGCGTGCTGAAGGATTCTCAATGCAAGTGGGGTGTTACAATCGTTCTGACCCACAAAGCCAGAGTGTTACTTATTATCCTTCGCTGATGTCGTTAGCTCAAAACAGCGATTTCCTAATTGTGTGTGCCAGCGGCGGAGAAACATCGCGGCATTTGATCAATCAGGATGTGCTGAATGCGCTTGGCCCTAAAGGTATTTTAATTAACGTCGCGCGGGGGAGTGTGGTTGATGAGGATGCATTGATTCAGGCCATCATAACGGAGCAAATTGCGGGGGCAGGATTAGATGTTTTTGCGAATGAACCGTTGGTACCCAATTCGCTTTTCAATCGGGATAATGTGGTGCTGACCCCACACATTGGCAGGGCAACGTCTTCAACACGCGCGGCCATGGCTAAATTGGTAATGGACAACATCTCGGCTTATCAGGCGGGACACCCTCTGCTTACGCCGGTGGTATAAAGCCGGGGGCCATGCGCCCCCGGCTATTTTAGGCTTGCCATGCGCTTTGCAAAAACGTTCGACACTGCAACTCATTGTCCCATAGGTCGTCCTGATCAGTGGTACGCATTTCCACAGCGATGGATATTGCCCCAACTTCAGCGGGAAGGGGCAGATGACGAGCGGTATCAATAATTTGCGCGGCGACATCGCGGGTAAGAAAACCGGGCTCGCCAAACTTCATGTGATAGTCTCCAAAGCCAGTGGCCAGGGGATCGAGGATGGCATTTGCGAGATGCAACTGCGAGATAAGGGGGGCGGCAAGAGTGAGTGATTCCACCAGATCCTCCTGATTTAATGCTACGTGAGCGCTGTCCCAGGCGAGATAAAGTTTAGGACAGTCAGAGCGTAGCCTCTTCATCCACGCGACTGTTTCATCCGTTGGGCCAATTAATTGGCATTTGTGTGCATAGCGGTCAAGAGGCTCAATCTGCAACAACATCCCATCGTATTGGTTCATCTCTTCACCAATACGCACTACCGCTTCACTGAACCCTTTCATGGCATCAGCTCGATGAGCATCGCCAGGATCGCTGCCGCTAACTAATGACAGTTTTGTCGTACCGCACTCTGCGGCCAGATGAACAAGTTCACAGGCACGCCGTATCGATTTCTCACGTAATGGCTGATCCAGACTGCTCAGATTCAGATTGTCTTTCAACAGCTCGAAGGTAAGCCATTGAGTGACACGAAGAGCATGTTGTTGAGCGATGTCATGAATCTTGCCGGCTATGGCGGATTGGTGAAAAATCCCGGTCTCGAAGCCTTGATAATAGCCACTTTGGGCGATTTTCCTAATGACTTGCAATAGTGCTTCTTCGTCATTTGTGATGGGGAAAAAGAGTTCAGCAAGGTGTGCCGAAGGATAAAGAGTCGTTGCCATAATATTGACCAGCCTCCTGTTCGAATGGGCCGCTTTTAAAGGTAAGCGGGCAATAACAAAAGAATAGGTCTCAATGAACATATGAACAATAAATGTTCTTATGATCGTGCTGGCAATATGATGGAGATCTCGATTTTGCGGTAGATGCAAAAAGCCCGCTCGGGTCTCCCCGAACGGGCTTGTCTAAATCTCAGGCTTTAATAGCTGTGCACGGCCAATAATGTCATCCGGCGCGCAACGTATGCCAACACGTTTTCTCTCTGATCGACTGGCATGTGGCTTTCTGTATAAGTTTCTACGATTAAAGGGTGAAGCTTAACGACATCTGAAAGCCATTTCCTGGCCAGTGCTGGGTTGATGCCCATGCCTTGCGCCAGGAGAATGAAGTCTGCACCCAGGTATTCCCCATATGCGGAATCAATGCCAGGTGCGTTTTCCCCATCATTCTCTTCAAGTTCTAACAGTGGAAGGGCAAGATATTCCCTGAAAGCAGATGCATAAGGGACAACACTGATAAAATCATAAACTGGAGCAAGGTATGATGACCCCTGCTCTGGGAGAATTATCCCAATATTTCGCAGATGGAAATCATTATTGCCCAGCACATAAGCGTAAACAATTCGCAAAAACACATCACGCTGGCTCTTCAGGCTGCTGCTCACTGAATCATGTAAAAATTTAGCGGCCCTTTCATAACTCACCGCTTTTTTGTTGTTAATATTTCCGTACTTATCATTCAAACCCATTGCGCCATCCAGCTGCTCCTGATGGAGTCGCGCGTTGTCAGGCCCTAAACGATCATACCTTTTAATGACAAATGCCAGCTCAACGGGTTGATCGTCGATTTGCCTGAAGGGCATCAGTCCAAAGGGCGGCACGTCAAATTTAAGACGCTGCATTACGCACATGGTTGCGTGCTCATTTTCAGCCAGATGCGGATACGCCTCAGGTGAGGGCTTTAAAATATAGTTACCGTGGTTACTCACTACCACCAACTCATTTCTTTCCTGACGTAGAGATAGCTTAGGCTGATAGCCAGATATACTCATTCCTCTCTGACGCTCAGGGAGTTCCTGAATAAACTGGCTACGCGTGAAAGGAAGATGTGGCACCACTTTGACTTGTCCGAAGAGGTGTAGAATCCCTTTTTTAGAATAGCCCGTTTGCAACTCAGACTCTTTCAGTTGGCTCAGATTGATCAGGCAACGTTGTGGATTCATTCGATGACCTCTTTTAGCAAGACGGCACCCAGCAAGTCGCTACCATTTTCCATTAGTAAGCCGAGCAAGTCTGTATCGTCAATTTTTTGAATTTCAGAATACCGCTTTCGCAACCATCCTTCAGGAGCCAGTCCTTTGAAAAAAGGGTGTAGTTGTTCACTGAGATAAGGTTCCGGCCTGACCGGCATACTAAGCGATAGCGCCCGGCCACTGTAGTTCGCCTGATAACAGAAGACGAAGCCCGAATCATTTTCACTTAATGTCCCTATTGGTTGGTTATACAGCCATACGGCTATTTTTCGAGCCATACCTTTAGCCCCAATTCTCTCAGTAGTGCATGAACATTGCTCGCTTTGGCCGCGGAGGGATTGGCCATCAATCTTTTAAAAGTCGAGAGTGACACGCCAATTTGCATGGACATCTCTTCAAAAGTGATATTTTGCTGCTTCAGCTCACGCGCCAACATTTGTGGCAGAGATGAGAATGTTAAGATGCTCATCAGCGACTTGTCTTTATCAGCTAAGTCTTTAATGAAACCACCTTGAGTTTGTGCATCCGCAATTAACTGCTGCATCATCTGTTGTTTGTCAGTTTTAGAAAGATTTTGAATGAAGAATTGAATTTCATCGGGGTTCATTTTTGACACTTTCCATCAGATACGCTCTCTAAGAGCTGCATTTATCGCCAATTATAGGATGGAAAGGTTCATTTTTGAACCTTTTTGGCATTTTTACTGAAAAGATGGGGATAGACTGCTTATATCTCTAACTAAAGGTTCAAAAATGAACCTTTAGCGCTCAAAGTTCGATACGTAATATTGTTGCCAGGATTTTTAGAGGATAGAGGATTGCAAAGAGATGAAAAGCAAAAAGCCCGCTCAGGTTTCCCTGAGCGGGCTTCTCTAAATATGGCTCCTCTGACTGGACTCGAACCAGTGACATACGGATTAACAGTCCGCCGTTCTACCGACTGAACTACAGAGGAATCGTTTGAACGAGGCGAATATTAATGGCACCTCATTAATGTGTCAACAGCTAAAAATACATTTGTATTCAACTGGCTAGCAATAGTACAAAGCGATCGCGATTTAAGCAGAACCTGCTGCAAGACGCGCCATCGGGTCCTGACGATAAAACTGCTGTAAGTGGCGATACATCGCAGGAAAGCGATTCGCCAGTAAATCTGGGGCGCTGAAAAAGTACTCAGACAACACGGCAAAGCATTCGGCGGGGTCGCTGGCGGCGTAGGGATCGATGGTTGCCGCCTGTTCACCGACCAATTCAACCTCTGCTTCAATCACTTCCATCGCCTGGAGCAGGTCTTTCTCCCATTGGGCGACCTCTCGTAAGGCAATGGCGGGAATACCGCTGGTGTAGCCACTGCCGCGTGCATCCAGCTTATGCGCGATTTCATGGATGACGAGGTTGTAGCCGGAAAGATCGAAAGAGTCCTGAAGATCCAACGCGTTTAATACCACCGGGCCTTGCGTCCAGCTTTGGCCGGCATGCACCGCTGGAGCCTGGTGGACTAAGCCGCTGCTGTCTTCCCAACGGTCATCGACATTGAACGGTTCGGGATAAATTAACACTTCATGAAAGCCATCCAGCCACTCCAGACCGAGCTTCAATACCGGCAGGCAAAACAGTAAGGCAAGGCGGGCCAACTGCCGTTCGTTAAGTTGCAATCCATTCAGCAGCGAGATTTTTTTTTGATGCAGAAAACGTTGTGAGAGCACGATCAGAGCGCTTTGCTCTTCAGGCGTCAGCAGCGAAAAGATCGGTTGCGCCAGCGCCTGTTGCCAGGGAAGCGCTGTGACGGTTGCATCTACCTGCGCATTCCATGGCCATTTAAACATCGCGCGACTCACTCTGCAGGGCGGAAGGGGTATCCTGACGCGGCAAGGAGATAAATGCCAGCGCAGAATCAAAGCCGTGTATTCAATCAGTTACTACAGGATTTTTCTGTGATTAAGATGGCAAAGCAGGAAAATCACCCTCACCCGAGCGGGCGAGGGCTGGAGACAGTTAACTCTCGCGTTCAACGCGCTGGAATTCGATCACCCAGACCCACGGGTTCACTTCCCAGCTGGTGGCGCCATACTGCTTTTGCCACGCTTTACGATAGGCTTCTTTCGGAGATTCAGCATTCATGTTCATGGTGAAGAAGTTATTCAGGAAGTGCGTATCGGTCTGCACGCCCTCAGCCATAATGTCATCTTCACTGATATCCTGAATCTTTTCAGCCTTCACCGAGGTAATTGCCAAATCGATACGACTGGCCCAGCGCGGCATATGAATCGCCGTTTGCCAGCCAAACTGCTCGGCATGTTCGACATCCTCATCCAACTGACCCAGTTCGTTGCTGTCAGAGCGGTATTGACAGAAAGCGGGGCTGCGGAACGGCAAAGGATCGCGTTCATAGTCGGCGAGTTGCTCTTCAGGCACGATAGGGCCGCGCCAGGTTTCACGCACCCACAATCGGTCACCAGCCTGACCAAACGGGCAGTGTGAGCTGACATCTGCCATCGACATCAATTTGTAGCCATGAAGATGGTTGGCGCTAACGTCAAACGCATGGACGCCTTCGTGATGATCCTGACCCGGACCAAAGGCCTGAGTTTTCATGATGCGCCGGGTTTGCGTTTGCTGGCCAACCAACAGGGCGCGGACCCGCTGTTCGGAAAAAAGAATCGGCCGTTCTTTCATTACGTACCTCATGTAGTTTTACTCACCCGGAGAACTCCGACAATCACCTGCAACTGCAGATGAGAGAATTAGCATAATGGGTTTGAATCAATTTGCTTAATAATTTGTCGCCTTACTATCAGGCAATTCCTGCGTATTCCGGTTTTAAAAATGGCTCTTAAGCAAAATCCATGCTGTAAGTACCTTTGCAGGTGAGAGAGAGCCAGAAATATTCCCTATACAGTACGTTATAACGGCCTGGATGGGAAACTTTTCAGATTTCTCCATGGGCGTTTATCGCTTTTACCCTGAGTTATTCAGCATGTTTAACTGGAATAATTCAAAAGCGTGAATATTGTTGATGGATGAAATAGATTACTCCTGTTTAACAGAGTTATTTAACTTAAATGACGCTAAGGAAATGCCTAAAACGTGATCTCCGCTAGGAAAGCGGCATTAACAACGTTATAACAAGATCGGGATCGCATTTTTACGCTTTGCACATCCAGGAAGGATGTAAAAAAAGTGTCACGACCAGACCGCTATGATGTCCCCAGGAGCAGCACCCTGAATTGGCGGTGCTTTTATAACAGCAATAAGGAGAAGCACGATGTCACTCACCCGCTGGCAACAACGCTACGAGAACTGGCTGCAGCAGAACTGGCTGCACGATGATAAAGCCCATGATATCGCGCACCTGCGCCGTGTCTGGATGAGCGCCACGCGCATCATGCAGCACAGTGCAGCCGATCCGATGGTGGTACTGACCGCCTGTTACTTCCATGACGTGGTCAACCTGCCAAAAAACCACCCAGAGCGCCATCTGGCCTCCACGTATGCCGCTGAAGAAACACGTCGTATTCTGCAGCAAGACTTCCCCGATTTCCCGCAGGAACTGCTGGAGGGCGTCGCCCATGCAGTCCAGGCGCACAGCTTCAGCGCACGTATCACGCCGCTGACGCTGGAAGCAAAAATTGTTCAGGATGCCGATCGCCTCGAGTCTTTAGGTGCTATCGGCCTCGCTCGTGTTTTCTACACTGCCGGGGCTTTGGGCCGCCCGCTGTTTGATAGCGAAGATCCATTAGGAAAAGAACGCGAATTGGACGATGTGAAATGGACGCTGGATCATTTTCAGAAGAAACTTTTGCGCTTGCCTGAAACGATGCAAACCGAAGCGGGGCGCTTGCTGGCGGAGCATAATGCCGATTTTCTGGTGCACTATATGGGCAAGTTGTGCGCGGAATTACAGGGTAACCTGACCAGCATTGATGAATCAGTATTAAGGGATTTCAGCCCTATACACTCTTAATATTAAATTTTTATGACAGTCTGTTAACTTTCATCTTCTTCCGCTACGTTGTTGTAAATCAAAAGGGAGTATGAAGATGACCGAGACCGTTAACTTAACCATTAAAATTGACCCGGCACTGAAAGAGCACATCAAACAGTTAGCCGCCGATAACCAAATCTCCATGAGTCAGGAGATCGTTAACCGCCTGCAGGCCAGTTTACATGCTGTTGAGCAACCGGCGGTGGATAGTCTGAATACGGAAGAAGCGGTGACTGAGCAGCTCTCCGCGTCTGAACTGAAGCAAGTGCGTACGCTGCTGAAGAAAGGCAAAAAGAAGAAGTAAGCTATATTCAAAAACCCGTCATTGACGGGTTTTTTTATTTCGACAGTTAAGCGGCGTTGACGCGGAATTGCTGTGCCCGCTGCGCAAGCCGATCGGACAGTTCGCGCAATTGCGTGGCAGAATTGACCTGATGGGCGTTTAACGCTTCGTTTTGCTGTAGCTGATTACTCATTTCCACCACTTCGTGAGCAATTTTGCTGACGCGGTGGCTTTGTGCTGTGGTGTTTTGCTGCAACTCATCCAACTGCGTGACCACACCCGATACCGCGCCGCTGATCTGCGTAAACAGCACTTCCAGCGCCTTCACTTTGTCAAAACCATCATTCACATGCTGCTGGGTATGCTGAATCAAACCATCAATCTGACGTGTTGATTCGCCACTCTTTTGCGAGAGCAGCCCCATCTCTTTCGCGACTACAGAGAAACTGCGGCCGTACGATCCGGCATGTGCTGATTCAATGGCGGCATTCAACGAGAGCAGGCGGGTTTGCATCGACAGGCTATCCAGCATGCCAACAATCCCGGCGATATCGCCTGAGGCAGTGACGATCTGCTGCATTTTGAGTTCCATGTTATCGACTTCCGTGGCGCAATTGCGCATCAGGGCATCGGCTGACTGAGCTTCCTGGGTGGCTTGCTGCGAGAACTGCGCACCAATTTCGACTTCCTCAGAAACACGGTGCAAACGTTGTGACAGATGATGGAAGCTGGCATTTTGCGTCTGGTGTTGTTGCATCACCTGTTCATTATGCTGCTGCATATCTTCTGCACCCGCCGCCACGCTGACAGCAACAGTATTAATGTCGCTGACAATCTGCTGCAGCCCAAAGCGCATCGATTCGATCGATTGAAACAGCTGGCGCGTCTCTAAACACTGACGGCGCGGCGTATCATGGCTCGGAACTAAGTCACCCGTGGCAATCTGCTCCAGCTGCTGGTTGGCACGACGCAGCGGCAACAGCACGCCGCGCATCAACAAGCTGGAGGCGAGAACCAGCATTGCCATCAGAATGGCGCTCACGATCAGCGACATATTGCGACTTTGCTTCAACGTACTGAGGGTGTTTTGATTCACGCTGCTAAGCTGGTGGTTGGCTTGTTCAATCTCGCTAAACCAGGCATCGTTAAACTGCTGCTGAAATGCCTGCATCGGCACCATAAAGAAGGCGTTGATGTCATTGGCTGATAATCCTTTCAGCTGCTCTTGCAAACCTTCCGCTAACATCGCAAAGCCCTGAGCCAATGGGCTGTCTGCTTTAGCATGGTAAGCGGTGAACAGCGCCTGGGCTTTTTTTAGCGAATCTTCGGAGGCGGCGGCCAGGCTTTTCCAGCTATCGACCGAACCGCTTTGTTGGTCCTGCATTAAATAGATACCGGCGCGGTGACTATTATCGCTGGAGGTTAACAATTCGATACGTGCTTTATCCAGCAGGGCCAATCTTTCCCGCAGTTGGTTAGCTTGCTGCAGTGAAATTTGCGTCTGATTAACGTGATTGTTAAGTAGCAATACGCCAGCGAATTGCAATAAGCAAAACAGCACAATAAACAGCAGGAATTGACTACGAAGACTGGTAAGCCAAAGTGGCATACGCCAGTTAAGACGTGTACGTAAACGCAGCGGTAACGAGATTACGGAAAGGAGTGACATCTAACGCCCCCAAAAATAAAAAGGAGTATTGGGAGCGGGCGTGACAGTTTGGTGACAATAGACGCGATTCAGCGCAAAACAGCATAATACGCGTCCATAAAGGAAATTGTGGACCTGTGGCGCTAAGCGTTTTGGCTAAGGTGTTGTTCAATCAGCGGCGAAAGTAGCTTTGCCACAGCAGCAAAAACCGGTACCACCACGGAATTACCAAACTGCTTATAAGCCTGTGTATCTGAGACCGGAATACGGAACTGGCTTTTACCCGGCGCCTCAAATCCCATGAGTCGGGCGCATTCCCGAGGCGTTAAACGACGCGGCCGCTGAGCCATATTGCTGGCGTGCTGGAAATCCGCTTCACCTTGCGCCTGATCCCAGCCGCGATCGATCAGAATTTCCGAGCCGTCTTTATAATAGCGCGCGGACAGGGTGCGGACACACACGTTGGGATTGCGCGGGTCGTTGAGGCCAAAGCCGAAGCCATTGCCTTTGGCTTTGTGTTTTTTGGCGTACTGATAGAGATAGTTCCACAGTGTCGGCGACAGGATGTACTTCGCGTCGGGTGTTGGCTCCAGCAAACTTTGCAGCGATGGCACTTGTTGCGGATAGAGCTGTGATAGCGCCCGCAACGAAAAGCCGTCGCTCAATCCTGTGTCACGGCGAATACCAACCAGCACAATGCGTTCGCGATGCTGCGGCAGGAAATGGCGCGCATCTACCACTTTCGCATCCGGTGTCGCGCTGTCGGCCGCATCGGCGACGTCGTAGCCAAGTTCATCCAGCGTCGCCATTATGATGGCGAAGGTGCGTCCTTTGTCGTGGCTCTTCAGGTTTTTCACGTTTTCCAACACGAAAAACGGCGGCTTTTTGGCAGCCAAAATACGCGCCACATCAAAGAACAAGGTGCCTTGCGCTTCACACTCAAAACCGTGGGCACGACCTAACGCATTTTTTTTGCTGACCCCGGCCAGTGAAAACGGCTGACAGGGAAAGCCCGCAAGCAGCACCTGATGATCGGGGATGGTCTGGTCGATGTGCTGATAAATCGCCTGTTCGTCAGTGAGTCCTGCGGGCTGCGTCACCAAACGAATATCGCTGTTGAACTGATGTCGTTGCGGATCGCTATAGTGGTTGGCTTTATAAGTGCGAACCGCTTCTTTATTCCATTCACTGGTGAACACGCACTGGCCACCAATCTGCTCGAAGCCACGACGAATCCCGCCGATGCCGGCAAACAGATCGACAAATTGAAATTTAGGCGCGGCGTAATGCGCAGGGCGCGAAGGCAATAACGCTTGCAGACTGCTGACTTCACCGCTGGAAAGGGCAGGGACGGCACTTTTGCCCTGACGAATACGATTCAGACGCGGCACGCTCCAGTCGCATCCACCCGCTTCGGTTAAGGTTTGCACCACATCGCGTGCGGCATAGATATCGAGAACCTGCATTAACAGCGATGGGGCGTCATCCGAAGGGGCAGAAAATGAGGAGGGTGAAACCGTCGCGGCGGGATCGATAGCAAGCATGCGTTTTTCCTTAACAGTGAAGCCGCTATGCTATCACTCCTCGCGTCTTCACACACTTGTTGCGCGTGCCTTTCGCTTTTACGCCAAACCGCTAAAGTTGAAGAAGCCCCAATAAAAAGGAGACGCCATGGTCGACGTCCATTCGCAAGCTATTCGCAGCAAAAACATGCGTGCCATTCGCAATCAGGACACGGCGATTGAGCAGCGTATAGCGTTGATTTTGAAAGATCGTGGCTTCAACTACCGTGTGCAGGATAAAGCGTTGCCGGGACGGCCGGACTTTGTTTTGCCACAGGAACGGGCGATTATCTTTGTCCATGGTTGTTTCTGGCATCGTCATCACTGCTATTTATTTAAGATGCCTGCCACGCGCACTGAATTCTGGAACGGCAAAATTAACAGCAACGTTGAGCGCGATCGGCGCTACATCGGACAATTACAAGAGAGCGGCTGGAAGGTGCTGATTGTCTGGGAATGCGCGCTACGCGGTAAATTGCGTCTCGAAGATGGGGCGCTGATTGAACGGCTGGAAGAGTGGCTGCTGGCCGCCCTGCACAGTGGCGAAATCGATCATCAGGGCTTGCATCACTATCGCGTTGAATAGCGTGTGATTGTTGCTTTTAGCCGCCATAACGGTTTAGATCATCTCTTTCTCTGGGACGCGGAATCGAGCCATGAGCAGTATCAAACTGACGGTCAAACGCCTGTATCAACTCCGTGATGAGCGGATGGTGAACACCCACGCAACGGCACGCATTTATTTGGGCGAGCAGTTGGTGGCCACCGAGGAGATCAGCGGGATGACGGAAAGTCCGGTGAGCAAATATGTGCACGCCGGCGATCTTGCCGGGCAAACACTTCGCGTTGAATGGGACTGTGCGGGCATCGCCGATATGTCAGTGACGGCTGTTGAGCGTTGCCCCTGTTGTCAGGATCACGAACCGGAATAAGGATAACAATTTTGGCAGGAACCAGTTTACTCACACTTCTGGATGATATTGCGACGCTGCTTGATGATATTTCAGTGATGGGCAAAGTCGCGGCAAAGAAGACCGCTGGCGTATTGGGTGACGATCTCTCGCTCAATGCGCAGCAGGTCACCGGCGTAAAAGCCAACCGTGAATTACCCGTGGTCTGGAGTGTCGCAAAAGGCTCTTTTCTCAATAAATTAATCCTGGTGCCGCTGGCGCTGATTATTTCGGCATTTGCGCCCTGGCTGATCACACCGCTGTTAATGCTGGGCGGCGCTTACCTTTGTTATGAAGGCGTGGAAAAGGTGCTGCATAGCCTGAATCACGATAAAGCCGAAAGCAGCCCGGAGGCACGTCAGCAGCGTCTCGACAAGCTGGCGCAGCAGGATCCACGCCAGTTCGAGAAGGATAAAATCAAAGGTGCGGTGCGCACGGACTTTATTCTTTCAGCTGAAATTGTGGCGATCACCTTAGGGATTGTATCTGAAGCCCCCCTGTTGAATCAGGTACTGATTTTGGCGGGAATCGCGATTTTAGTGACGATTGGCGTTTACGGCATCGTGGCGATGATCGTGAAAATCGACGACCTCGGATACTGGCTGCGGGAAAAATCTTCCACCCTGGCACAAGCGACTGGTGGGGCGTTACTTGCGCTGGCACCCTGGCTGATGAAAGTGTTAACGGTGGTAGGCACGGTGGCGATGTTCCTGGTCGGCGGCGGCATTATTGTGCACGGTATCGCGCCGTTGCATCACGCCATCGAGGAATACAGCAGCGGCTTCCATGGCGTGGTCTCCGCTTTGCTGAGCAATGGTGCCAATCTGGTACTCGGCTTCATCATTGGGTCGATCGTGCTGTTAGCGGTAAATCTGGTTGCGAAAGCACGCGGTAAATCGGTATAAAGCGCAGGAATTTATCAATCACGGGTCAGGAGAACGATGATGAACGACGATATGTTTGAATTTGATATCGATGCGCAGCTGGAACAGGCTGAAGCGAAAGCGGCTGAAAAAGCCAATGAAGTCCCGGCTGATATCAGCGACGAAGCGGACTGCGAAGGTTGCAAAATCTGATTTCCCACCCGGGAAAGTGTTTCAAAGCCGATAATAAATTTTATCGGCTTTTTTTATAAACAATATTTTACACTGCTTATTCCGATTTCGTCACAGTAATAGCATTATCCTATAGGCGTAAAAGCTGCACAGCTGCTATAACTTTATCCGTTCATTCAACGAAAAAGGGAGGGCGCGGTATGACCTTTGCGATCAGTGACGAAGTTCAGCATAAAGAGGGCGGACCCACGATGGTGGTGACCGGCTATGCCAGCGGAATGGTAGAGTGTCGTTGGTATGATGGCTATAGTGTGCGCCGCGAGGCGTTCCGCAGTGACGAACTGAGTCATTTATCCGGAGCGCACCAGCTGGCCAGCTAACAGCCTGCGGGACGGTTAATCCGTCCCGTTGTCTTATTACCTATCTGATTTTCCTTTGATCCTTGCCTGTACGACTTATCTCCAACTGACTACACTTTTCGCATTCCCCCTCTCTTCGCATACGGTTGCCAATGCCCACTTCGCTTTTGCCGCAACGCGCAGGTAATCCGTTCTTGCCGGTGCATCTCTGCTTTCTGGCGGTCTTTTTGTTCTCTGTATTTCTTACCGTGCATGAAGCGATTGAACTGAAGAATAACTATGAAGAGCGTCAGCGCGCGCAGCTCGCGGAAATACAGAAAAACCTCGACAGCCGGTTTCAGGAAAGCATCGATGAATTGACGTATTACGAGAGAATGCTCAACTATGCGTTGATGCATCCGCTGGATTCCAATCAAACGCGCGAAGCCATTACCCTGTTTCAACAGTTGCGCCAGCAAACGACATGGCAATTAAAATTGGCCAGCCTGCGCAGTATGCCGCTGAATGGCGTGAGTGACAGTTGGTTGATGCGCGATCCTTTGCTGCAGCGTAAAAGCGATCACATTAATTCGGAATTGCGCGCCGCAATGGAATTCAGCTTTATCATGCAGTTCAGCGATCCAGGGCAGGATTTTCACTCACGCTTTTGGTATATCTCGCGCGCCGGTTTTTTATCAGTTCAAGGCCACCGCAAAGCCCGCAAGAACTGATAGAAAGCTATAACACCATGACGGAGCGCCCCTATTTTCGCGATCAGGCACCGGACAATCCGCAGCGCGGTCGACTGCGCTGGAGTGAAGCCTATCAGGGCGAATTTCAGGAAGGGTTGATGATGACGGTGAGCACGCCGATCGTCAGTCATGGTTATTGGTACGGTGTGCTGTCGATGGATTTCACCCAATCGCGGATACAGGCTTTGATGACCGAAGCACGCCATAGCTTGTTACAAGGCAAGTTGCTGATGGTAGACCGCTCGCTGAATGAAATCACCCGCTTGCATGCGCCAAACGATCAACCGCTGACCCCGGAGCAACAGTCGCGGCTGGAAGCGCAAATCAGAGAGCAGCCCGCTGGTGTGATGCGCCTAGGCACCCAGTTTGCCAGCTGGAGCAAATTAAAAAATGTGGATGCCTATATCGTTAACATTCAGAGCCTGAAACAGGGAATGTCACAGGAGTTAGGTAGCGTATCGCTGTTCTTGCTCAGCATGTGGTTGCTGTTCGTGCTGCTGCTACTGGTAGCGCATCAGGTTATTATTCGTCTGGTGCGGCGCATGGCCGATCTTTCCGCCAAGCTCACCTGGCGTGCCAATTACGACGGAATGACGCGACTACTCAATCGCAATGCGTTCTTTGAGCAGTTTGTGGCGTTGGCGGCGCACAGCCAGCAGCAGAAGAAGCCGATTGCGGTGATCCAACTGGATGTCGACCACTTTAAGAACGTGAACGATACCTGGGGGCATGCGGCGGGCGATCAGGCATTGATGCGGGTAGCTGGGGTGATCAGTCGGACCCTGCGCAAGTATGACGTGGCAGGGCGTATTGGCGGGGAGGAGTTTTGTATCGTATTGCCAGAAACCACCTTAGCGGATGCCCAGGCAGTAGCGGAGCGCATCCGTGTCCGGCTGGCGGCAAAAACCATCCTGGTGAATTGTAATTCGACGTTCAACATCACCCTGTCCGCCGGCGTGACTGGCAGTGAAGAGCAGGGCGATTATCATGCAGAGAGCCTGCAAGCCACCGCCGATCGCCGCCTGTATCTGGCGAAAACCGGCGGTCGCAACCGCGTGGTGGCAGAAGATTAAACCTTGCCTTCATTATCCTCTTCGACCGCCTGATAAATCCGCTGCAGGATATCCGGGAAAGCCGATTGCACGCGGCTCCAGCTGGGAATAAACGGCTTCTCATTGGGGCGCTCAATAAAGGATTGCCCGGCGTCGAGTATCGCCTGAGTGAACATCTCCACCGCCGCTTCTTCAATATGCTGATCAAACTTCAGGCCGTTCATTGTCGCTTCGTGGTTGTAAATCTCCATCATATCCAGCGCATTGCGATAATAAGTGGCTTTCAGCACGCGGAACGAGTCGCTGGTGAGCGGCACGCCCATGGTTGCCAGCTTGCGCAGCAGCGACTGCACAATATCATTGCTCATGCGCTTCAGGCCGCCAGTGCCGTCCTCTTCTGCCAGCGGTTGATGTTTGTGATCGTAGTTGTCGGCAATTTCCACCTGACAGGTTTGTCGCGTGGTGTAATTGCGGTAAATTTCCGATAGCACGCCAATTTCCAGCCCCCAGTCGCCGGGAATTTTGATGCCGTTCAGCACATGGGTGCGCATCGCAAATTCGCCAGACAACGGATAGCGGAAGCTGGTGAGGTAATCGAGGTATTCAGAGTGGCCATACACTTTTTGCAGCGAGCGCAGTAACGGGCCCACCAGCAAACGACCGACGCGGCCATTCAGCTTGCCATCGGCCACACGGGCATAAAATCCCTTGCAAAATTCATATTGAAACGCGGGGTTGGCAAGCGGATACAGTAAACGTGCGAGCATGCTGCGATCATAGGTGACGATATCGCAGTCATGCAGCGCCACACACTGGGTGCGATCCGAGGCTAGCGTATAACCGGTACAAAACCACACGTTGCGCCCTTTACCCGGCTGGCTCGGCGACAACCCTTCTTTATCCAGTTCAGCATCCAGCGCTTTTAAGCGCGGGCCATCATTCCACAGGATGCGATGGCGTTGTGGCAGACGGGAAAAGAACTCGCGAGCAAACAGAAACTGTTCGCGGTCAGCACGATCGAGACCAATGACGATCTCATCCAGATAAGGCACTTTGGCCAGTTCATTGACGATGTTATCCAGCGCCGGACCTTCCAGTTCGGAGAACAGGGAAGGCAGGATCAGCCCCATTTTGCGTTTACGCGCGAAACGCACCATCTCTTTTTCCAGCGACTCGACGCTGCGTTGGGTGAGATTATGAAAGTTAGTAATGACGCCATTTTGGTAAAAATCACTCATTTTCTCATCCTTAGGTCAGGCGGTTAATCGGGTTGCGCGAGAAAATAGTCCAGCCCTTCACGCCAGCCTTGCGGGCCAACATGCGCAGTGTGATAAACATTCTGTTGATCTTGGCGTGACAGAATCACCGGGGTTTTACTGAATCCTTTAATGACCACGGCATAATCAACCTGCTCCAGCATCGGCACATCATTGGGGCCATCACCGAGGCCGATAGTGGTGCGTTTCTCCCCGCTGCGCTGTTCGAGATGCTGCTGAAGCTGTTGCAGTGCGACGCCTTTACCGCAGCCCGCTGGCATCACATGCCAGAATCGTCCCCCCTGGGTGAGGGCCAGGTTGTGTTCCGCCAGCGCCATACGAAAATCCTCCAGCTTTTCACCATCATCGCGCCAGAGTATGACTTCTGAAGCATCGCGCAGTCGGCTCTGGCTGGCTTCGGCTAGAGTTAATCCGGTGAAGCGTGCCACTTCCGCATCACTAAAGTCGTGAAAACCGCTGAAGCGGAAAGTGGATTGCAGGGTTTTCAGTGAGCGGCACAGCGCCAGATAGTTTTCGCCCGGTTCTTCAGCCGCAATCTGCTCGCCATCGAGAGCAATAAAGGCGCCATTTTCAGCGATAAAAGGGGTTCCGGAGAGACCGAGGCGTTTCTGTAAGGGGATCATTTCAGCGGCGGTTTTACTGGAACAAAACACCACAGGAATCGCTTGCTGTTTCAGGCGCGCCAACCATTCATTGGCGGCATCCCAGTTGTAGTCATGATGATCCAATAGCGAGCCATCGAGATCGGTCACAATCATCAGCGACGAGTTAAGTCTGAGCATCTACACACTCCTTACGCCAGGCGCGTCCGTAAAGCAGAGAGTAATCAGTATAATAGCGTTATGACGATCACACTTTTTTGTGAGCCTGCCACGTCAAATTCCAGGATAAATCTTAAAACAAGTCGGTAACGAAATGGAACGTGCACAAATTGCGCATATAAGAAACACAGCAGGCACAGGGTGTTTTCGGTAACAAATGGGGAAGGTCATGCATTTTTGTTCGTTATACGCACAAGATTGAGACTTGTCTTGTGTTGACTAAAGCGTAGTCTGAATCAGGTGTTAAGAATTTCCTGGTGTAACGAATTCACTGATTTATTTAACCCGGCCATCCCGCCGGGTATTTTTTTATGAAATCGATTTCAACGGTTAACTTCAGTGATCGAGAAGTCACGGATATCGAGTTCAAATGCCTCAGCCAGTTCTGTATAAGAGTCATAAGCTTCACCATTCACTTTTACCCGATGAGCGTGTTCCGCTTCCATAAACTCTTTTACCTCGCCCGAGGTTTTCTTCTGAATCGCTTCCAGCAATGCATCAACGTCGATATTCACTTCGCGCTGTACGTTGTCACTGTACTCTTTTGCGGTGGTCATAATGGGCCTCCCAGAGGCGATGAGATACTTACTCAGTATAGACAACAGGGAGAAGGGGCAGAGTGGGGCAAATGGCAGGCAAAAAAAAGCCCGCGCTGCGCGGGCAAAAATCCTTGTTACTTTTAGGTTGACTGCGCCTTTGGGGTTGGTGCAGTACGAAGAAGTGTACGGGCTGCCCGCGTCAGAAGTCTCTCTGCGTAATGTTAAGAAAGTGAAAAGCTGAGGTCTGACAGAACTTTACCCGCCTGTCATCTCATTATTGGAATCAGCGACTATGCTTAGAGCTTGACGATAAATAAGTGATATCAGGGAGTTAGTATGGATTTTATTCGAATTGTGATTGCGATTTTACTGCCACCAGTCGGCGTATTTCTGCAGGTGGGCTTCGGCGGCGCCTTCTGGCTGAATATTCTGCTGACGCTGTGCGGTTATATTCCGGGCATTGTGCATGCGGTATGGGTAATTGCCCGACGCTGATCCGGATCAGGCGGCTGCCATTTTCTTCCGTTACACTGTATTCAGGACAATATCTGGAGAGTAATCAATGCAGGTGAATGACCGTGTAACGGTAAAAACCGATGGCGGCCCACGTCGCGTGGGTACGGTACTGGCAGTGGAAGATTTTAACGAAGGGATCATGTACCTGGTGGCGCTGGAGGATTATCCGCTGGGAATTTGGTTCTTCAATGAAAGCGACCATGCGGAAGGGGTCTTTGTTGAACCCTACGAGGAAGCCTAAAAGCGGCATAAAAAAATCAGGTGCACATTATTGTGCACCTGATGTGTATTAAGTGAAGGTCATCCAGGGTGGCCGGATGAATTAAAACGTTTCCCAGTTATCATTACTGCTCGCAGCCGCCAGAGCGGGACGCGGTGTCAGCGTAGGGGCTTTCAACGTTCCTGCGCTTGAAGCCATTACGCGCGAGGCTGGCGAGTCATTCAATTTAAACGCGGATACCGCTTGAGTCAGACGACCTGCCTGATCTTCCAGCGACGCTGCTGCTGAAGACGCTTCTTCTACCAACGAGGCGTTCTGCTGCGTGACATTGTCCATCTCGGTGACTGCCAGGCTGACCTGTTGAATGCCACGGCTCTGCTCATCAGAGGCTGCCGCGATTTCCGACATAATATCGGTCACGCGACGTACCGCTTCGACGATCTCTCCCATGGTCGTACCGGCTTCACCTACTTGATGTGAACCGTTATTAATCAGGTCGACCGACTCAGCAATCAGCGATTCAATCTCTTTTGCAGCCTGAGCACTGCGCTGAGCCAGATTGCGCACTTCACTCGCCACCACGGCAAAACCACGGCCTTGCTCACCGGCACGTGCCGCTTCTACCGCCGCGTTCAGCGCCAGGATATTGGTCTGGAAGGCGATGCTATTAATCACGTTGGTGATCTCAGCAATCTTCTTCGAGCTGCCGGAGATATTGGTCATGGTTTTCACTACGCCATGCACCAGTTCGCCACCGCTGCGGGCTTTACCGGAAGCATCCGCAGCCAGTTGGCTGGCGTGATGGGCGTTCTCCGCATTTTGCTTCACGGTCGCGGTGAGCTGCTCCATGCTGGCAGCGGTTTGCTCCAGCGCGGAAGCCTGCTCTTCAGTACGTGAAGACAAATCGGTGTTACCGGCCGAAATCTCACTCGACCCCTGATAGATGGCGACAGCGCCTTCGCGGACAGTGCCGACGGTACGCACCAGTGCAGCCTGCATCAGCTGCAGGTTATGTAACAGGCTGCCAATCTCGCTACGGCCATAAGCTTGTTCCGGTGCTGTCAGGTCGCCCTGAGCAATGCGCTCAATGCGCTCAACCGATTGACGCAGTGGGCTGATCACCACACGACGCAGGAAGACGAAGGTGAGGAGCACTAACAGCAGCGCGGCAGCAAAGGCCACGGCCATGGCGATAAAGCCCACGCGTGACTGATGCGCGGCTTCAGCGTTGATTGCCTCGGCGCGGTCGGTACGAATCTTAATGGCTTTGAGTAACACCGCGTTATACGCATCATCTAACTTACGTGTGACGTCGGTTTCCTGCGCCACAATCCCTTCAAAGCTGCCTTGCTTCGCCGATTCAATCATCGGCTTCAGGCCTTTATCGATATAGTCATTGAAGGCCGCCGTGAGCGGCGTATCCAGCGCGATATCCTCTGGCGTCTTCGCTTTGCGGTCCATATAGATTTTAAAACCGTCGCGCGCTTGTTTGATGCGAGTTTCGGTGCGCGCCAGGTCGGCGCGATAGCCATCCATCTCGCCAATACGGGCGGCGGCACCTGATTGCAATACGTTAAGGCGAGCAGTACGTAAATGGTTTGAGCTATTAGAGATACCCATACGGATTTGAATTTCATCCGTGGCATCATTGAGGGAATTATTACTCTGGATTAAAAAATAGCTGGCGAGGCCGATACACAGGGCAAAAAGCAGCAGAATGCCACCAAAGATCATGCTGAAAAGAGGCATCAGGCGCAGGTTCTGCCAGATGCTGAGCTTATATTGCTCATCAATCGATGCTGTTTTCATATCCTTGCTCTCATTTTGGGTAGGTGTTCTGAGAACAAGCATCGGCAGTTAACGGCAAAGGATTAGGCAGCGAAGTGAGACCTGGCTCGCAAATCTCAGCAAAACGACAAAGGGCCAATCTGCGGATTGGCCCTTTGTCGGCTACGGCTATTTACTCAAACTGTTTACAGGCAAGACTATCGCACGTTGACATAAATACCGGAGGTCACGTTATCGGTAAGGCGCACCACATGATAAATAACCTGTTTATTATGTGTCTTAATTTTGCGTTTAATATTACCTTTGTGTGACGATACCGTTTTGGCTTTAATTTGCATCTTGTCTGAAATTTGAATGGTGTCATGTCCTGACATCCACATTTTCAGCATATTTGATTCAGTCTGACTTAATGTCAGTGGATGAATATCCAATCCTGCAGAAATACGCGGGGTAGCGTTGAGTTTCTTTTGCAGGTAGGTGCCAAGCAGTGAATCCAGCGTCGAAGTTTTTACCGATTTTGATGTAATAATCAGGTTCTTACGAACGTAGAGATATTCCTCAAAATGGATATTCGAGATCGCCATAAAGATAAAAAATAGCGTATCTGGATGCTGCATAATAATGGCGCGGATACGATCGCTGGAATCAGCTTCATGAATGAAACATTCTTCATTAATAAAGACGACACCAGGTTTAAGCTGTTCACATCTTTGTTGCAGTTGTTCAATATCAGAGACCGGAGTGATATTTTTCTTTTTAACTCCTTTGGCCGACATATAGTCTGATAATCCGAGGCGTGTGTAGTTACATGAATCCATAATAATCGTTGGCATTATAGCGACCCTCACCAATTTGTTATCCGTTTAAATCAACGATGAATACGCGTTTGCGGTACGAGAGAGATTTCCAAAGACACTTTTTTATTCTGCTCGGCAGATTGGCGAATGATATCCGTGCGCCATCATGACTCTATCCCTGAACCCTTCTGCGAAGTTTTTTGTGTTACTTCCACGTCACTCTTGTCCCCGCGATAGTGGGAATCGCCGGGAGTTTGCATTAAGTGTGTAATTCGCTCTGTTTTTGAGAGCCCTGTCACTATCGCGCAAGTCACAGACAAATCTGATAGGACAATTCTTAAAAACATTTGAATCGCGAAAGTGTGACGTTTCAGCGAGTGTTGACAATGCCGGAAAAAAGGGATTTAGACAAGAAAAATCGCTGTAATATTTTTTTTGTTTAAAAACAGCCCTTTGAGCATTTATTCAACCAATTCACAAGGTTTATCGCCTTAGGAATCGTCTGACTAAAATACGCGAAGCGCCGTTTAATAAGAATAATTTTCACCTGAAATGCGCATTTATCAGAATAACCTCAGTTGATTTCTGAGAAATATGGTTCGAAAAATGCACAGATTGATTTTGAATACTTAACTATTGCATAAGAACTACTACAGAATGGTTAATCAGCGTGCGCGGGAGAGTTCTGACACAAACTGCGCGAGTAAATCAAAGACTTCGCCGAAGAGATGTTCACAGAAGGGGGCGAGCAGCGGCATCATCATACCCAGGCTGAGGATCCCCACCGTTAAGGTAATCGGAAAGCCAATCGCGAAAACCGACAGTTGTGGTGAAACACGGTTTAACAAACCTAGTGCCATGTTTAGCGTGAGCAATAAAACAATTAAGGGCAGCGCTAACATCATGCCATTAAGGAAAATTAAACCGGCGGACTTCACCAGCGCCATAAAAGCATTGGCGTTGAGTGGTTGATCGCTAATCGGCAGGGTATGAAAACTGTCCACCAGCAGCGAAATCAGCCACAGGTGTCCGTTGAAGGTGAGAAACAGCAGCATCGCCAGCATATCGAGAAAACGGGCCAGCACCGGCATGTTGAGGCGGCTACCAGGATCAAAGAAGGTGGCAAAAGATAAGCCCATCTGTAAACCCACCACTTCACCGGCCATGCGCACAGCGGCAAACGCCAGCTGCATGGTCAGGCCGATCCCGACACCAATCAGTAATTGCTGTAACAGGATCCAGAAACCCGCTGGGGTAAATAACGTGACTTCTACCGGGGGCAGCACGGGAATGACAATCCAGGTCGTCAACACCGCCAGGCCCACTTTCACGCGTTTGGGAATGGATTTCTCACTCAGCACCGGCGCGCTGGCAAACAGTGCCAGCAAACGTACCATCGGCCAGAAAAATTGTGCGACCCAATGGACCAGCTGGCTGCTATCGAGATTAATCATCAGCCGATGATATAAGGCAGGTTGGTAAACAGATTACGCATGTAATCCAGCACCAGATTCAGCATCCATGGACCGGCAATCACCGCGGTGGCGGCAACGGCAAGAATCTTAGGAATAAAGGAGAGCGTCTGTTCGTTTACCTGCGTTGCCGCCTGTAACAGACTAATGATCAAACCGCTGACCAGCGCCGCCAGCAACAGCGGGGCGGCGAGCATCAGGGCAATTCGCATCGCTTCCTGGCCGATGACCATGACCGATTCGGGTGTCATGCTGCGCTCCTGTAAGAAAAAGGGCGAGGGCGGAAGCCACTCAGGAGTAGAAACTCTGCGCCAGTGAACCTACCAGCAGCTGCCAGCCATCCACCAACACAAACAACATCAGTTTGAACGGCAGGGAAATGGTCGCTGGCGGCACCATCATCATCCCCAATGCCATCAACACGCTGGCAACCACCAGGTCGATGATCAGGAACGGAATGAACACGGTGAAGCCAATCTGGAAGGCAGTTTTCAGTTCGCTGGTAACGTAAGCCGGCAGCAAAATACGCATCGGCACCGCTTCCGGGCCTTCAATCGGCGCGGTATTGGCAAGACGAGCAAACAACGCTAAGTCTGCTTCACGCGTCTGGCGCAGCATAAATTCGCGCAGCGGCTGGGCGCCTTTATCTATCGCCACGTCCATGCTGATTTTGTCCTGGCTGAACGGCAAATAGGCATCGCTGTAAATTTTGTCGAAGGTCGGCGCCATAATAAAGAAGGTTAAAAACAGCGCCAGCCCCAACAGCACCTGGTTCGGTGGCGCCGAGGGCGTACCCAAAGCATTACGCAGCAAGCCGAAAACAATGATGATGCGGGTGAAGCTGGTCATCATTAGCAAAATGGCTGGAAGGAAGGTCAGTGAGGTGATGAACACCAACGTCTGCACCGGCAACGACCAACTCTGGCCGCCATTCGCCAGCGGCTGGCTGACCAGACCTGGCAATTGCGCATGGGCAACCGGTGCCAGCAACAGCAGCGGCAAAAGGGGAAGCAATCGACGCATCATTGGGGTTTTCCGGGACGTTTAACCAGATTCTGAAACAGCTGACGAAAATCCTGCGGCGCCACGGCTTTGTTCACCAACTCTTCAGGTGGCACCGGTGGCAGTGAATGCAGATGGGTAATTTGCTGGGCAGTGACGCCCAGTACTAAACGCGCATCGGCGGTATCAACAATCACCACACGTTCCTGGCGTCCCACCTGCACGCTGGCGCTAATCTTCAGCGCCTGGGTGTTGACGGTCTTCGGGGCAAAGCCGAAGCGTTTTGCCAGCCAGCCACAGGCCAGAATCAGCAGAACAATCACTGCCAGCACGCTGCTGACTTGTCCAATCACCGAACCGGTAGAGACCACCGGCTGGCTATGCACCGGCTGGCCGATTTGCGCGTTCTTTAACATGCTTAACGGCTCAGACGACGCATACGTTCAGATGGCGTAATAATGTCGGTGATGCGCACGCCATATTTGTCGTTCACGACCACGACTTCGCCCTGAGCAATCAGGTATCCGTTGATCAGAATATCCAGTGGTTCACCGGCCAGGCCATCCAGCGCCACCACAGAACCCTGCGTCAGGCGCAGCAGCTCTTTGATGGTCATCTTGGTGCGACCCAGTTCCACGGTCAGTTTGACCGGGATATCCATAATCAGATCGATGTCCTGCAGCGAGCCACTGGCACCGTTGCTTTCAAACGATTTGAAAACGTTCTCTGTTGGATCAGGCGTGCTGGTGGTTGTCTGCTCGTTCATTGCCTCAGCCCACAGGTCGTCCGCAGAAATATCATCGGACGGTTTTTTGCTGTCACTCATCGGGCTGTTCCTCGTTCAGCGAATTCAAAATCGGGTTAATCAGGTGTTCAACACGCAGCGCGTACTGGCCATTTATGGTGCCATATTGGCTGGTCAGTACCGGTACGCCATCGACGTGAGCAATGATGCGGTCCGGCTTCTCAATGGGCAGGACGTCACCAGGTTTCAGTTGCAAAATACGTGACAGGCGCATCGATGTTTCTGCGAAGTGGGCAATCAGCTCCAGCTCCGAGTGCTGCACCTGTTTCACCAGATTATCGCGCCAGTGCGTATCTTCCTGACGGGAGTTTTCCAGTGGTGGATTGACCAGCAGCTCGCGCAGCGGCTCAATCATTGAAAACGGAATACAGATATTAAATTCACCGACCAGGTTGCCAATCTCCACCTGGAACGGGGTATTGACCACGATATCGTTCGGTGAGGTGGTGATGTTGGTGAATTTCACCTGCATTTCCGAACGGACGTACTCAACATCCAGCGGATAAATGGCTTTCCAGGCATCGCTGTAACCATCCAGCGCCAGCTTCAGCATGCGGCGGATGACACGTTGCTCGGTATGGGTAAATTCACGGCCTTCCACTTTCGTCGGGAAACGGCCATCACCACCAAACAGGTTATCTACGGCGATAAACACCAGACTCGGTGAAAACACCACCAGCGCAGTACCGCGCAGCGGTTTCAGGTGGATCAGGTTCAGGTTGGTTGGCACCGGCAGGTTGCGTGCGAACTCGTGGTAAGGCTGAATCTTGATCGCACCGACACTGATATCCGGGCTACGGCGCAGCAGGTTAAACAGCGCCATACGAAAATGACGGGCAAAACGCTCGTTAATGATCTCCAGCGCCTGCAGACGCTCGCGCACCACGCGACGCTGGGTATTAGGATCATAAGGACGGATATCGCCATCGGTCCCTTTGGAACTGTTCTCTACTTCCGCACTGTCACTGTCGCCATTAAGCAGCGCGTCAATCTCAGCCTGGGAGAGAATGCTATCGCCCATTAAATCACCTCAAAATGAAGGCGGTAAACAGCACGTCACTGACCACCTGCGGGGGTTGAGCTTTTACCAGTGGAGGTGCCAGCGCCTGTTTGATCTGCTCAACCAGGGCCTGTTTGCCTTGTTCGGTTGCAAGCTGCGCGGCATTTTGACGCGAAAGCAACAACAGCAAACGGCTGCGCACTTCAGGCAGGTAATCGTTCAACCGACGTCGGGTATCCTCATCCGGCAGACGCAGCGTAAAGCCGACGTACAGCACACGATCGGGATCGTTGTCAGGATTGACCAGGTTAACCGTAAACGTATCCATTGCAAAAAATACGGGGGCGGCCGGTGGCTCAACTTTCGCCGCTTCCGGTTTGTCACCCTCGTGTTTATTCATCATTCGCCAGACTGCATAGCCTGCCACGCTGCAAGCGGCCAGAGTTACAATCAGTAACACCGGTATTAGTAGTGAACGTTTGCGGCCTTTAGCTTTCGCGTTATCAGACATGTTTGCAGTTACTTCCTGTGAATTATGGGCAAGCCTCTCGGCTCGCCTGGACAGATTATCCCGCGTCTTAAGTCAAACAATGGGAAGAAAAGACGCGGGTTTTACGCTTACCTTCAGCGTTTAGCCGCTGTCAGGCAAAGATATCGACAGCGCCGTTACCTGTCACGCGCGCCTGTAGGGCTGCCGGGACGGCAATAGGCGTTATCTCGTTTTCACTGTCCTGGGAGAGGGTAAAGCTGCCGTGCTGGCCATCACGACGTCCTTCCTGCTGGCCCTGATAATTCTGGCTTTGTGCGAAGGCGTCGCTGCTGACATTACTCTGTCCCAGGTTTATACCGCTCTCCGCCAGCGCTGTACGCAGCTGAGGGAGAGCCGCTTCCAGCGCGGCCCTCACTTGGCTGTGGCTGGAAACCATACTTAACTGCGCCTGATCCTTGTCGAGGGTCAGGTTGATCTGGATTGCACCCAAATCTTCGGGATGTAAGCGCAATTCGGCATTTTGTTGTCCGTTGCGACTGAACATCACGATTTGCTGGCTTAACGCCTGCTGCCACTCATTGCTGCCGAGTTGGGCATTCAGCATCGGCGTCGACGGGGTAGTGCTGGCCGTCGCCGTACTGTTGGTCAGTGTGCTACTGCTGCTGACCGGGGCGCTGGTTAATGCCGTTACCGTGTCGTTTTGGCTATCACGACGTTCTTCCGGTTTGCTGAGCGTGCTCAGCACCTGCTTAAAGCTTTCATCCAGTGACAGTGCGCTATTGCTGGCCGTGGTAATGGCCGTGTTGCTGGCGGCAACGGCACTGCTACTGGTTTGCGTGGTGCTGGCATCGCGACTGACGCCGCTCAGCACATCGCTGGATTTTTTGTGAGACGTACTGTCTGTCTGCGCCTCTTGCTCATCTTTCACTGCGCTCTGCAGCGTTCGGCTTAACAATGCTCCGTTGAGCGTAGCGCCTGCTTCAGCTGATGTCTTATCGGTGCTGGCGCTCTGGCTGTTACGCGCTTCTACTGCAACCGGTAACATGGCGAACAGCGCCTGAACATTCTGTAAGTCGCTGGCACTTAACGAACTTGCCTCAGTCTTGTCTTTATCATCGGCTGATTTCAGCGTGGCTTTAGTGTTTTCCGGTTGTAAAAGTGCGTTTAACGCCTCTGGTTTGTCCAGTGCCTGCAATAACGCGCTTAATGACGCTTTTGTGACGTCTTTTCCATCGACTTCTGCTGACAGATCAGTCGATTGCGTGTTAACACCTTGTTGCTGAGCCAGCGTCAGTAAGCGGTTACCCAGTTCAGTGATAAAACCCTGTGGCAGCGCATCTGTACCCAGTAAATTGTCCGATGCTACAGCACTGCCTGCATCGCTAACTTTAGAGGTTTGCGTAACCAAATTTGGCAGCGTAATCATTCGCCTCTCCTCATTGCGGCCCGTTGGGCAAATTCATCCATCCGTTTCTGGTCGAGACGGTTTTCTTGTCGTAATGCGTTCTCTTCAGCGCGGGTGATCAGCGTCTGATAGGCATTCAGGCGTTTATGCTTCTCTTGCCAGTTGCTCAACGCCTGATCCAGGCGCTGATTCCACTGATTAAGCTGCTGCCGATGCTGTTCAATGGCTTTTTCCAGCGTCTGAATAAATTGGTGGTAATTGGTCCAGCGCAGGCTGGAAATGCCGCCTGACATATCGGTGTTGAGCTTGTTGCGATACTCATCCTGATAATCGAGCAGCATGGAGAGTTGTTCATCTGCCTGCTTCACGCCACGGCGCATATCGCCTAAATGAATCACGGCCTGTTCCAGATCCTGCTCCGCCATGTCACGTAGCTTGTCGATAGCATTGGCAGTTTTCATGGCTTACCTCGCTTTAGCTCGCGCTAGCCGAACATCGCCTGCAAATGCAGGCTGGCGTCGTCGTAGTCGCTGCGTTCGAAAATCCCCTGTTGCAGGAAGGCTTCCATTTCTGGGTAAAGCTTGATGGCTTTATCCAGCATCGGATCGCTTCCGGCGGCATACGCGCCGACGCTGACCAGATCGCGGTTGCGCTGGAAACTCGAGAGCAACTGTTTGAACTGGCGCACGCGCGCGTAGTGGGTGTCATCAATCAGCGAGGTCATCGCACGGCTGATGGACGCTTCTATATCTATTGCCGGATAGTGACCGGCTTCAGCCAGACGACGCGACAGCACGATGTGGCCATCAAGAATGGCGCGCGCCGAGTCGGCAATCGGGTCTTGCTGGTCATCGCCTTCGGTGAGGACGGTATAGAAAGCAGTAATCGAACCGCCGCCGTGGGTACCGTTACCGGCGCGTTCTACCAGCGCTGGCAGTTTGGCAAACACCGACGGTGGATAACCTTTGGTGGCCGGCGGTTCACCGATGGCGAGGGCGATTTCACGTTGTGCCATCGCGTAGCGGGTGAGGGAGTCCATGATCAGCAGCACGTGCTGACCACGATCGCGAAAATCTTCCGCGATGCGCGTGGCATAAGCGGCACCCTGCATACGCAGCAGCGGCGAAACGTCCGCCGGTGCGGCGATCACCACCGAGCGCGCACGACCTTCTGCGCCGAGGATGTTCTCAATAAATTCTTTGACTTCACGGCCACGTTCACCAATCAAGCCGACCACAATCACATCGGCCTTGGTGTAACGCGCCATCATGCCAAGCAGCACTGACTTACCAACACCGGAACCAGCAAACAGGCCCATACGCTGACCACGCCCGACGGTGAGCAGGGCGTTGATCGCACGCACGCCGGTGTCTAATACGTCTTCAATCGGTGTACGTTGCAGCGGGTTAAAAGGCGCGGTGATCAATGGCGCACGATAGCCAGTGTCGGGTGCGGGCAGGCCATCAAGGGGTTTGCCCGCGCCATCCAGCACACGGCCCAGCAATTCCGGGCCCAGCAGTAACTGTTTACCGCTGTGGGCGCTATCGCCATTGACGCGCGCATACACGCGTGCGCCAGGCAAGATGCCATCCACTTCTTCCAGCGGCATCATCAGCAGTTTCTGACCGTTGAAGCCCACCACTTCACTTTCCACTTCAGTGATGTTGTTGCCATCGTGACGTTCGATGATGCAAGTGGCACCGAGCGGCAGTTGTAGCCCGGTCGCTTCCAGCACTAAACCGGTGGCGCGGGTCAGGCGACCGTAGCGGCGCACGGTCTGTACCTGCGAAATACGATTTTCGAAGGCATCGAGTGCGCCAAGCCAGCGTGAAAGACGTGACGAGGTCATTACAGTGTCCCCGGCGCGGCCAGACGGCACAGTTCCTGCCAGCGGGTTGCCACGCTGGCGTCAAGATCACCATCTTCGGCGCTGAGCTTACAACCGCCCGGATGCAGAGAGTTATCGGCGAGCAGTTTCCAGCCGTGCAGATCCAGCGTCGGACCCAGTGTCTGTTCAATACGCTGTAAATCATCAGGGTGCACGCGCAGTTGCGGTTTGCCGCTGAACATCGGTTCCTGCTGAATCAGCTGCTGAATCTGACGCAGCAGGGCGGTGCCGTCCACTTGCGTAGCCTGGCCAATTACCGTGCGCGCCGCTTCCAATGCCAGCTGCATCAGACGAGAGGCGATGACGCTATCCAGTGCTTCCAGCGTGTGATGGAACTCGGTCACCAACTGCTGCATACGCGCCTGTAGCGGAGCCTGCTGCTGCTGGGCATCGGCCAGCCCCTGCTGAAATCCGGCGTCATAGCCATTCTGCTGAGATTCGGCAAAGCCCTTTTGATAGCCTTCGCTGTAGCCTTGCGTCTGCGCATCTTTACGCATCTGCTGCTGCATACGCTCCAGCATCTGCTGTTGCTCTTCTTCAGCGCTCATTTCGACATCCGCGGCCGGCTCTTCCTGCTGCGGTTCTTCAGCCACTTTGAATACACTGCCTAAATCATCAGGCTGCCAGCGCTGCCACGCACGGGCGGAAAAGGCATCAGACATAGGTTTCCTCGCCACCACCAATTACCATTTCGCCGGATTCTGCCAGGCGACGGACCACCAGCAGAATCGCTTTCTGTTCGTTTTCCACGGAGGACATACGTACCGGACCGCGGTTGGCCAGATCGTCGCGCAGGATATCGGCCGCACGTGCCGACATGTTCTTGAGGAACTTCTCGCGCAGCGGCTGTTCGGCACCTTTCAGTGCAACCAGCAACTGCTCGGACTCCACTTCCTGCAGCAGGCGCTGGATGCTGCGATCGTCCACTTCCACCAGGTTTTCGAACAGGAACATCTCGTCGATGATCTTCTGTGCCAGCTCGCCATCGAAGTCGCGAACTGCTTCGATAACGGCTTCTTCCTGCTGCGTTTTCATCAGGTTGATGATTTCGGCTGCGGTTCTCACGCCGCCCATCTTCGCGCGCTTGAGGTTGGTGCCATCCAGCAGGCCGTTGAGCACTTCGGTCAGTTCTGCCAGCGCCGCTGGCTGAACACCACCGAAGGTGGCGATACGCAGCATCACATCGTGGCGCAGACGTTCGTCGAACAGCGCCAGGATATCCGCGGCCTGGCCGCGTTTGAGGTGAACCAAAATGGTGGCGATAATCTGCGGATGTTCGTCGCGGATAAGGTCGGCGGCCGCTTGTGGCTCCATAAAGTTGAGCGTTTCCATGCCGCTGGTGGTCTCGTTCTTCTCGAGAATATCTTCCAGCAGGCTAGAGGCGCGCTCCTCGCCCAGTGCTTTAATCAGCACTGAACGCAGGTACTCATTGGAGTTGAGGCTGAGTGCTGCGAACTGCTCTGCATCGGTCTCAAACTGACGCAATACTTCCGTCAACTGTTTGTGCGACACCTGCTTCATGTTGGCCATGGCCGCACTCAGGTGCTGAACTTCACGTTGGTTGAGGTGTTTGAACACCTCCGCCGCACGTTCTTCGCCAATGGTCATCATCAGGATGGCGCTTTTTTCTGTTCCGGTCAGACTCATAGTTCTTCACCCATCCATTCACGGATAACCAGCGCCACGACGCGCGGATCGTTTTCTGACATATCGCGGATGCGCTGGCTCATCACCTCGGCGCTCATGCGGTTATTCGATTTACGCTCTTGATCCAGCTCATCCTTACTGAGCTGCACGCTGAAGGCTTCTTCAGATTCCATGGCTTCGGCACGTGCTGCCGCAGCTTCCAGAGCGGCTTTCTCCTGCTCTTTCTTACGCATCAGCTGTGGACGAACCAGTTTGCGATACAGGATGAAGGCAACCAGCGCTACCAGCAGCCAGCGACCGCCGCTCATCAACATGTCGAAGAAGGCTTGCGACTGCCAGAACGGCAGGTCACCGCCAGTCGGCTCGGTGATGTTGAACTGCGAGTTCACCACGTTGACGCTGTCGCCACGGTTCTGCGAGTAGCCCATCGCTTCACGAGTGAGGTCTTCAATCTGTTTGATCTGCTGATCGTTCAGTGCAACTGCTTTGCCTTTGCCGTCATCACGATAGTTCACTACGACAGCTACCGACAGACGCTGCACATCACCCACGTTCACCTTGGTGTGGCGAATGGTGCGGTCCAGCTCGTAGTTCACAGTGTCATTACGGCTTGAGCTGCTCGGGCCGCTGCTTTGTTGTGTGCTGGTCGTCGTGCCGTTGTTGTTCGCCGCGTTGTTCTGGCCATTGGCATTCTGACCGTTGGCGTTGTTTTGCTGCTGCGGATTGTTAACCGGCGCGGTATTCGCTGGAGCAGGTTGATTCGACAGCGCACCCGGCACGCCGCCTGGATATGGGCTGCCGTTCTGCTGGTTGGTATTGGTCTGGCGTGAACGGATCGCGGTGTTGTTCGGATCGGCGTTCGGCTGATACTTCTCGTCAGTTTGTTCGCTACGGTCAAAGTTGATCTGCGCCGTCACCTGCGCATGCACATTGCCCTGGCCAACAATCGGATTCAGGATGGCTTCGATACGTTGCTGGTAACGCGCTTCCACTTCAGACGCGTACTTCAGCTGCGCATCATTCAGGTCACGGCCTTCGCTGTCAGAACGGGTCAGCAGACGTCCTGCCTGGTCTACCACGGTCACGTTGCCCGGCGGAAGACCGGCGACGCTGCTTGAGACCATGTGCTGAATCGCCTGAATCTGGCCTTCATCTAACGCGCGGCCCGGTTGCAGGTTCAGCGTTACAGAGGCAGAAGGGGCCTTTTGCTCACGCACGAACAGCGTCGGTTTCGGCATCGCCAGATGCACGCGCGCGCTCTTAACCGGACCCAGGGTTTCAATGGTGCGGGCCAGTTCGCCTTCCAGCGCGCGCTGATAGTTGATCTGCTCACTGAACTGGCTGATGCCGAACTTCTCTTTATCCATCAGCTCAAAGCCAACAGAGCCACCTTTCGGCAGCCCCTGTTGCGCCAGGCGCAGACGCAGCTCGTGTACCTTATCGGCAGGCACCATTAAGGCACCGCCGTTCTCGGCGAACTGGTAAGGAATGTTCATTTGCGTCAGCTGAGTGACAATCGCGCCGCCATCCTCATCAGAGAGGTTGTTATAAAGGACGCGATAGTCCGGCGCTTTGGCCCACAGCACCAACGCAAAAACCACTGCAATAGCGGCAGCGGCAGCAACAATGAGTGGAATTCGCGGATTGGCGCGCAGGCGGGCCAGAAGGTCGTTGAAACCTTTCTTTGCGGTATCTTGTGTGGCGGCTGCACTCGCATTCATGACCGATTCCTGCCTGACATAATTGACCGGGTAAGTTGTGGTGACAAAACAGACTCCCTGACTTTCCTCTTCACATTTCGCATTGCTGCTGCGTTGGCTGCGTTCGTTCACCCCAGTCACTTACCTGAGTAAGCTCCTGGGGATTCGCGAACTTGCCGCCTTGCAGCAATGCGAACTGTTTTGAGGAACAAATGAAAATTAATTTCCAATCTTATGGCTGGCATTATTGATGAATTGGGTCACTTCGATGGCTGGATAAGCCGGGGTTTTTACGTTTATTTAGCGCCTTTGTCCTATTGACAGTGTGTTAACTTTTGCAGCGTGAAAATTTAAACCCTTCTTCCATGAGGTACAGGCAATGTCGATTCAGGCAATTGATGGTGTGTTGCAGCAGCTGCAGTTAACGTCACTGCAGGCCAGCGGCAAGCAGGCAGAGTCAACCAGTCAGGTGGATTTTGGCGCCACCATGAAAGCAGCACTGGATAAGATCAGTGAAACGCAGACCACGGCGCGCACCCAGGCGCAGGATTTTGAAATGGGCAAACCGGGCATCCAGTTGAATGATGTGATGGTCGATCTGCAGAAATCCTCAATTTCCATGCAAATGGGCATTCAGGTGCGTAACAAACTGGTGTCGGCTTATACAGACATCATGAATATGCAGGTGTAGTGGCAGCACAGATTGTTGCGGTGTCAGGCGGGAAAGCATTTATCTTTTTCAGTAACAGCGGCATGATGCTGGCCTGACACACAGCGTATTTCGGGAAGAGGATTCTCACGTGAAGCACACCCTGCTGCTGACGATGGCAATGATAATGCTATCCGGCTGTGATAATAAAAGTGCGGACTTTGCGCCGCAGATGAAAAATTACGCCTACCTCTATCAGTTCGAAGCCATTCCGGGCAAAGTCAAAAGCACCCATCAACGTCTGTTTAGCGCCGACGGCACGCCAATCTTCGATGTCGATATTGCCTTCGATGCGCAAGGCTGTATTTCCCATGTGAAATCCATCGACAAAGCCGGGGAGATCACCGAAGTGACGCGTGAAGGTGATCAACTTACTGGCAGCGAAAACGGTCAGGATGTGGTCGTCACTCTGAATAAGCAGTGCGCACTAATAAAGAAAGTCACGCCGACCATGACGGTGGATATTGGCTATAACGATCAGGGATGGGTCGATCAAATCTCATCTCCCGCCTCCGATGTTAAATTCCATCTGACTTACAATAACGCTGGCGATATGACGCTGCTGAGTATTAAGAAGGGCGATGAGGAAGTGTCGCGTGCCAGTGCCAAACATGATGCGGGCGCGAAGAAAATATCCGACGTGGTAACGACGGTGCAAAGAAACGGCCAGAGTAAAACGATCACCACACAATGCCAGTATAAGAAGGATGTCCCTTACCGTTGCGATACCCTGACCACCGATGCCGAAGGGCAAGTCACGGATAAGCAGTATGGCACCATTGAAGTCGCTTATTATTGATGTCTGAAAAAGCCGCTGATGCGGCTTTTTTTATGCCAGAAAATCGTGAGTCGATAAGCGAAGCGCTAAATAAAACAACCACTTACTGATCAAATGCACTTCGGTATTATAAAGTGTGCCCGTTAGGTAAGCATTCATCAGAGCAGGGAACTCGGTGTGCAACATGCGCATCACGCAACGCGTTGAGGAATGTTGAGTAATGGTTGCAGCAACAAGAAGCGTGTAAGAATGAAAGAAGGTTATTACTGGGTTCGCGATAAAGATAATCCGCCAGAAGTATGGCGATATATAAGGCAGTTTGGCTGGTACCGACCCTGCGTTGCCGTGCCCATCACGTTAAGTTCTTTTAAGTTGATGAACTACCAGGTCATCAGCGATCGATTATTACCACCGGGTTACTTCCCGCTTTAAATTTAAAAACCGCCAGGTTATGGCGGTTTTTTATTCTTTCTCGCAGCTCGCTATTTGATTTCCGGCCATGCGATAGCCGGGAAACCATTTAACTGCGGACGTGCGAACAGATATCCCTGGAACTGGCTAATCCCCGCCGCTTCCAGCCACATCCACTCTTCAGCTTTCTCAACACCCTCAGCAATGATCTCAATTTCCAGCAACGAACAGCATTTGATGATGGCAAGTAGGATCGCTTGTTTTGGTCCACTCTTGTGCACATCGCAAATAATCTGGCGGTCAATTTTGATTTTATCTGGCTGAAATTGCGACAGCAGTGACAGACCGGCAAAACCCGCGCCAAAATCATCAAAGGCCAGACTGATTCCCGCAGCCTTAAGTTTTCTGACTTCAATGGCAAATTCGTCAGCGCGAGAAATAATTTCATTCTCAGTGACCTCTACAATCACCTGCTCCGGTATTAAGCCGTTGGCTTCAATCTCTGCCAGCAAGATCTCCACGGCATTCGGCACCGTGACCAGCGACATGGGCAGCAGATTAATAGACAGGCTGTGATCGCCGATGTTTAAGAGGCTAGCGAGTTTGAACGCCAGCGTTTTCGATTGGATATCGGCGTGATAGATGGCATCACCCTCGAAGGAGGAGAAATACTCCTCGGGAGAACCGCCTTTGGCCGTGCGGATCAGTGCTTCGTACGACACTACGCGACAGGCAAAGGGATCGATAATCGGTTGGAAGGCGAACCGACAGTCTTGCAATGGAGCCACCCATTCGTCGGGCACTGTGCGTGCGGGTTCCTCCGCAATAAATTCCCAGGTATTCGCCGCCGGAATTTCAAAATAATTTTCTTTGTCGCGCGCAATCACAAAGGTACGCAAGAACTGTAATGCGCGATCGGCGTAGGTCAACTGGTAACGGGAAGTGCCTTTATCCAGTATCGCTTGCAGTACCGTGTCTTTATCATGTTCCCGCAGATCGAACAATTCCATCCCCAGATTGCCAAAGCGACGCGCGGGTGCAAAGTCATGCATCAGTTCCACTAAATTATGGTGGCGCGCGTCGGCACAAATACGCTGGTAAATACCCTGGACGGTGTCGCGAGGACCTTCCAGCAATTGAAAGAAGTGCAGGCCGTCAAACAACAATATGCCCGTTACATCCGACAATTTATTTTTCTTATTGGCTTTAGCAACCATATCTTCAAGAGTCCTGACCGGCACGTGGTCGTGAAGATGGCTGCGATAGAGGATGGTGGTGAGCATAACGACTGTCCGAACATCTATTTATTGTGGTGCCTACATTAGCAGGCTTCAGCCACGATCTATTCAAAAAAACGCGGGTATCCGTAAACTATTTTCCAAATAAACTGTTAACCGAAACGGCTAGCGGCCAGCGTCAAATCGGATTGTTAATTAATCGCAGCAGGGTAGTATTTACGATAAATATTTTCGATTGAATGGATTAATAAAAAGCGTATCTTGGCCCTCGTTAACCAGAGGTGAGCATAATGTTACGCGACTATTTAAAGATTGATGATAGCGACCGTTTAATTGAACAGAGCGTGTTAAGACTCAACAACCGCGGTCAGGAAGATGTCACTGAATGGCATATTGTGAGCGTAGACGGCAGGCAAAAAGGCAGCGTGACGCTGTTCAATAAGCTCTGCAACCGCCGCTCTTATAACGTTAACTATCGTATTACGCAGAAGGATGTGCACGGGAGGGTTGTCGTCGATCAGTTGACCGACGTATTGTAATAATTGCCGTAGTTTTGCTTGTTTTGACCCGCTCATAGGCGGGTTTTTTGCGTTTAACTATCTTGCACGATAGCGGCGCATTTCCATCATAGTTCCAATCAATTCAATCTTTTTCTCCGATGATGTCTGCACGGGAAAATCATCATTTAACGGGCGTAACGAGAAAATTTGTTCGTCGTGCTGTTCAGCCGTCAGGCGGTAAATACGCACCTGCGCCATACCATTAATTTGCGCCAGCACCACATCACCCGGTTGCGGTTCAACGGCAGGATCAAATATCAGCGTATCGCCAGGCCGGTAGTCAGGTTGCATCGCGGTATCCTCGAGGGTGATCGCCAACGCTGATTCACTCAGTTTGCTATCGCTATACAGAAAGCGGGTCGCCTGCTGCTGAATCAATAAGCGTTCCTCCTGCATCCAGGCAACCGCTTGCGTCAAACTGATCAAGGGCAAGGCGCTGACGTCACTGACATTAAGCGGGGCGGTAAACACCTCACCCTCACCATCAATAATCCAGGCGGCTGTGCATTGCAGCCATTCTGCCAACCGTAACAGGTTCTCTCCACGTGGGACGGTCTCATCCTTTTCCCATTGCGAAACAGCAACATGTGACACGCCAATGCCACTCGCTACCGCTTGCTGCGTGAGCTTCAGCGCTTTCCGACGGTTGCGGATGCGTCCACCCGCAGATTCTTTTTTCATCATCTTGACAACTCCGCTGTGTTTTACTTAAGTATACTTAAATTCATTAATTAAAGTAAACTTAAATTCTGATGTTGGCCGCGCAACTGGCAAGGGCGGACAACATGTTTCTTGGGCGGGTCCCTTGCCAGTGAAGAGAGGTGCAGCATGGAAAGTAGTTTGGTGACCAGCGTCGGTGCGCTGCTTCTCGGTGGCGGTGCGGCAGCTGTGTTCTGGAAACCCTTAATGGCCGGCATCGCGGCCATTGTGACCAGCAATCGCGCTGGCGGCGAGATCATCACCAGTTATAAAGAGCAGGTGATGCTTCTCAAAGAAAGCCACACGTTGATGCGTCAGGAAAACGATGACCTGCGAGTGCGGCACGATAGAAACCTGCGGCGCATCTCTTCGCTGGAAACCGATTTACGGCTGATTAAGAACGCATTGGGCATTCTGTTAGCCACCACGGAATCTGATCACAGCGAAAAATTCCGTATTCAGATCAATCAACTGATCACCACCCTGGAGGAGAGTCGCGATGGTGCAGATAAACAGTGAGTTTTCAGTGAGAGGGCATCGGCGGCAGTTACTGCTAGGCGGTCTGCTATTGATGCTGTCGCTGCTGTGTGTGGCGATGACCATCATGTTTGTTTTCGTCAATAACAGCGCAAACCGCCGGGTGGAAGATATTCGCCAGCAGTACCGCACGATTTCCGATCGACGGGAAGCGCGGGTGGCCGAACTGACCAGCCAGTTAGTCACGCTGCAGAAAAAGCTCGACGGCTTGCCGGATCGCACCGCCAACAAAACGGCGGACAAAGTGAAGCAGGTTGTGGGGGAAGACGCGCCACCCGAATCGACGCATTAAGGAGGCCATGATGAGTATTACCGAGCGGATTGCAGCCAGCTTCGGCCGACTGTGGTCTTTATTAAGCAAGAAGGAGAAAATTATGAGCGACCAAACTGTAATCGAAAATAGTGCAGCAACAGCAACACCGGATGCCAGCACGCTATCACCGTTAGAGAGTTTTGCTAATGAGGTGGCGGTGCCGACGGGGCAGGATGCCACAACGCCTGCGGTGAGTAGTGTGGCAGCACCGGATGCCGCAACGCCTGCGGTGAGTAGTGTGCCAGCAACGGATGCCGCAACATCAGCGGCGAGTGCGCCAGTTCTGGATGCCGCAACGCCCGCCGTAAGTAGTGCGCCCGTCCTGGATACCTCAACGCCAGCGGTAAGTACTGTCAGCGAGGCACAACCTGCGTCAGTTGCTGCAACTGCGCCGGATCTCACCCAGCAGTTGGCCACGCCGGACACACTCGCAAACGGTTCTGCCAGCGCCGGGCCTTCCTCGGCTTCAGGGGCCGGGATTCGCGCTGAACCGCCAGCAACGGGAGCCAGTACGGATGCTGTCAGTCAGGATATTAGTGCCAGCGTGAAGGACTTTGCTCAGGCGTTTAACTTTGTCGAAAGTGGCGTTGAGAAATTAGGTATAGCGGCAAAGGATGAGCTGATCGCACTTGCACGGAAGTATATGTAATGCTCAGGCGGCCTTCGGGTCGCCTTTTCATCTTCCGATTATTCTTAATGCGGTCTCGCTATTTTCTACTAACTTTAATCATTCAGACGTTATTTAAACGGGTTTAATTAGCGAAAAGGAAGATAGCATGAGTGATACAGAGGCAATCAAAACCAAAACTGACTACCTGCGTGATGTCACCTCCCAGTTAAAAGAGATGCGTCACTATGCGCAGACCAATACTGAGACGCTATCCAGCCACTGGTTGGCATTTGATGCAGGCGAGTACAAAGACAAAGAGTACGCAGGACGTTTTGACACGCTGCTCAACAAGCAGGGACAGCTGTTAGATGATATTGAACAGGCGATTCAGGATCTGGAGATCGCCATCAATCACAGCGAGCAAGAAAGCTAAGTTCCCCCGCGCTGGTGGCTTACTCGGCCACCAGCCACATCTCAGCTTCATCGAACATCTCTTCGACAATACGTGCCACCGTCGCTTTATCATTCTTACTCAGATCGGTATCAATGGCGTTTCGCTCCATTGGCTTGACGCGTACCTCGATCTCGGGAAATACGCGTTGCACGCGCTTCTCCAATTCCTGCAATATCATCTCACGTGCGCCCGGTAAACCGGCGACGTTGCGCTTATCGTAAATCAGCTCCACAAACATCAGGACAGTCCATTCTTTAAAGAGGGTGCGTCATATTACTGTAAATAAAAACAGTGGCAAGACTCGAAGCCCTGTAGGGAAGAATATTTTTCTTTCTGAGATGCGGCTAGCGTGATTTGCGGTGATAATCGACAGCGTTAAACAGGGAATTGGCTTATTTAGGGGGTAAACATGCGTCAACTGGTGATCGATATTTTGTTGAAAATGGCAAAAATGGATACGGAAGCAAAAGAGTTGGTGGCGCAGGTTGAGGCTCAGTCATTACTGATTGCGGCCTTATTGATTCAGGCGAAGCAGGATAACAACTTAACGATCAGCGACACCGTGCAGGATGCCATTTTGACTGCATCGCGTGCCGGGCAACAATTTTTACAGTCAGATGTGGATCTGCTGCTGACGCACATTAATCGTCTGTTGGCGGTGGCAAGTTATGTGGAAGTGAAAGGGATTGAGCGCGAGGGATAAGAAAAAAATACAACCTCTGGAGGGGAAATCCAGCAACACCTCCAGAGGCGGCGCAATAGCACCTTCGTTCAAGGACAATCTACGACCGAAGCCGTCAGATATAAGTTATACAACTTTTTCGAAGTTGTACAACTTTTTCCTTGCCGATTTGTGTGGTTGGAGGTGTGTTTGAGATGTATTTTTAGGGCCGCTTCGCTTAAAGCTCGTTTTTGATGCAGAACTCTTCCCACGTCATTCCCAGCGCTTCCGCATGAGATTTCAGGTAAGTTTCAATAGCTTCAGCGGCAACCGCTTTGTCGGGCTCTGCCAGTTGAATGGAAAACAGCATGCCATCCAGCTTCTTCTGACGAATGAACGCCGCATAAATGCGTTCAGCATGCCATTCGCGCAGCTGACGCAGTGAAAGGTTAGCCGCGCGCGCATCGCTCTCGGTTAGTTCATCCAGCGCGGCTTGAAAATCGGCGTGCGCAGTAAAAAACATCGTGCGCGCCTGGGCGTAATACTCTTCTGGGGTTTTCATGCGAATTTCCTGCTTATCGACTTGCGCGCTAGTGTAACGTGCGCGAACTGTCTTGTCAGGCTCAGCTGGGTTTTCACCGAGATTCCTTGCGTAACTTACGCGAAAAATTATAACGTAGCCGCCATTGATGCGAGTGTAGGGACCAAGAATGAAAAAGTGGATGATACTGGCCGCGCTGAGCTTAAGCGGATGTGCGCAAATCAGCAATTATGATGAAGCGGTAAAAACGCCGGCACCAGTGGAACTGCAAGGTAATTGGCAAACCGTCGGACCGCAGAGCAAGTTGATCAGTGGCCAGGCGATGGGCAGCCTGATCATTGGCGCAGAAGGCGACACGCTGGATTGCCGTCAGTGGCAGCGCGTGATTGCCAAGCCGGGCAAGTTAACTCGTTTGGGAGACGATTGGGTCAACGTGACGCGTCAGGTACGCGTGATGCCGATTACGCTGGAGAACGGTGAACTGCGCTATGACGGCTTGCGCATGCGCAAGGTCGAGCGTCCAACCGTTGAGTGCCAGCAAGCGCTGGAAGAGGTGGCAAAGCGTCCTAAGGACGCGGTGATTCAGGATATTACGCCGGAGATCATGCAGCCGGTTTCGGTGCCTGCGCAGAAGTGATTTTCTAAGCACAGAACACAACAAAAACGGGCGAGCATTTGCTCACCCGTTTCTCATTCAGCCCGCCGTGAATTAATTCTGTGGCAGATAGACATTGCCTTGCTTGCCGTACGCGCTCATCACCGATTTCTGTTTCGATGACTGGCCCACCAGTTGCGTCAGCTCGTCCATACGCAATTTCAACAGACGTTTGACTTCACTCTCATTGTCGAGGATATGGCGCAGTACCGGACGCAGCTGGTCCTGCAACTGGCTGGAGGGCGGCGCCGCTTCGGTCGAGCGGGCCAAAGTTTGCACCGCACTGACGTAATCCACTTCCTTTGTAATCAGGTCATCCCATTCGCCGTCTGCGGCCAGGCGCAGCATTCCATGGCTGAGATCGAGTAACTGTTGGTAAACGGTAATCAGATGCGGTGCGTTTTTCATTAAACGGCGTCCTGAAGGTGTTGAGGTTGAGCGACTTCTTTCCAGGCATCCGCGATGTTGCGCAGAAGACCTTCGACTTCTTCAAGGGCTTCTACGTCGTTACGCAGATTGGCCTGTATTAAACGGCGGACCATATAGGCGTAAAGACCTAGCAAATTGTCAGTAAGTTCATCGCCTGACTGCCCATCCAGGCCCTGCTTTAGTCCGCTTTCAATGATGTTGATGGCTTTGGAAATCGAATTTCCTTTTCCCTGAATATTGCCATCCTGCATAAACAGGCGAGCACGGATTAATGCGCTGATAGCGCCGTCAAACAGCATAGAGATTAATTGCTCTTGGTTGGCGCTCATTACTGAGCTTTCCACACCAATTTTTGCATAGGCCTGGGTGCCATTTGCGCTGTACATGGTCACTCCTTGTTAAGAAGAGCTGCTGGAGCTCGACGTCATGCTGTCGAACTGCTGAGTTAAATAGGTACTGGTGCTGTTCAACGAGTTCATGGTGACATCAAGCTGTGTAAATTGTGCTTTGTAACGCGCGATTAAATTGTTGATACGCGTATTCATGTCATTGTACTGCTCGGTCAGATTATTTAGCGTCTTGCTAACACCATCTTTAGCCGTTTGAATACTGCCGGTGGAAGAGAGCCAACTGGTAAGGTTTGTCGCTAAGGTGGTGGTGATGCCGGTAGTCTTACCATCACCGACAAACATCTCTTTGATGCCGTCTGGATCTTTTTTCAATTCAGTTGCGAGCTTGTCAGAATCCAGTGTGAGTTCACCCGTAGTTGGGTCAGAGGAAATCCCAATTTGAGACAACGTCTTGTAATTTGATGAGCTAGCTGAGTTGGTCAGCATGCTTTTAATTTGGGTCTGAATGCTGCGCAGCGTGCTGTCACCGACTAAGGCACCATTGCTAGAGTCCTGTGTATCCGAACCTACATCTACAGATGTGTACTTAGTAAGAGTGTTGAATTGACCAAGCAGCGTATTATAAGCATCAACGAAATTAGAAATTGCAGTGGTGGCTTTAGAGGCATCCTGCGCAACAGTTAACGTCTGATTACCACTGGTGGTGTCATTAAGATTGAGCGTAATACCTTCAAGAGCATCGCTAATGGTATTGGTGCTACTGGTTATTGCGACATTATTAACCGTCAATTCAGCATCCTGGGCTTTAACACTCAGGTCCATCGGGTTGTCGGTGTCAGACTTATCTTTATCAAAACCTACAATAGCGTTAAGCGTATCGTCTCCAATGACACTAATTGAGGACACAGCATTTGCTTCACCGGTTTTTGATGCTGTTAGAGATAAACGGTATTGGCCATCCGCCACTTTAATAATACTGGCACTGACTCCCGCATCAGCACTGTTGATGGCATCACGCATACCTGTTAATGACGTCTGGTCCGCAGTTAACGAGATATCTTTACTGGTTCCATCTGCCAGTTTGATGGTCATCGTACGGGTAGCAGCAGTGCTGTCACCGAGTGCATCAGTGTTACTGGTTTGCACTGCAGAAGTGAGTGTCTGAGCCTGAGCAAGTTGGGTGACACTAATGCTGTATTTCCCTGCGACAACGGACCCAGATGTTGTGGCACTGAACGCACTGCTGCTACTGGTGGCAGTAGTAGCTGAGAATAGGTCAGCACTGTTTAATGCTGTGTTCGCAGTTTGAAACGTGGTCAATGCGCTGGATAAGGTGCCATAAGCGCTTAACTTAGCAGTATAAGCAGTTTGTTGAGTGGAAATAGGCGTTAACGACGCTTTTTCAGCAGTCGTCAAACTATCCAGGATACTGCTTAAGTCGAGGCCTGAACCGACACCGAGGGTAGAGATACTAGCCATGTTTTTTCCTTATCATGTCGACACGGAGAGTGAATACCCGGGTTATCGGCGTTGAATGAGCAAAGTTTAAAATTATTTATCTGCGAGTGATAAACCGAATAAGGCATATAGAGAAGGGTATTTCTGGCGCTAGAAAAATGATCAAGCGGCACTAAAGAAGGTCGGGAATAGGGCGATAAAGATAAGCGTGACAGGCTTAAGTGAAAAAATTTTGCCTGGTACTAAAAAAAATCTAAAGGTTGTTTGAAGGCAGACGATAACAACTTTGACGGCGCTGAAGCCGGCGGGTTGAAGCCCACACCTAAACCAAAGACTTGATTAATAGGAACTTAACCATGGCTCAAGTAATTAACACCAACAGCCTCTCGCTGATCACACAGAACAACATCAACAAAAACCAGTCTGCAATGTCTACCGCTATTGAGCGCCTGTCATCTGGTCTGCGTATCAACAGCGCAAAAGACGATGCAGCAGGTCAGGCAATTGCCAACCGCTTCACCTCTAACATTAATGGCCTGACGCAGGCTGCTCGTAACGCCAACGACGGTATCTCTGCTGCGCAGACTACTGAGGGCGCGCTGTCTGAAATCAACAACAACTTACAGCGTATTCGTGAACTGACTGTACAGTCTCAAAACGGAACTAACTCAGATTCAGACCTAGACTCAATTCAGGATGAAATCAAATCACGTCTTGATGAAATTGACCGCGTATCAGGCCAAACCCAGTTCAACGGCGTGAACGTCTTGGCAAAAGATGGCAGCATGAAAATTCAGGTCGGTGCAAATGATGGTGAAACCATTACTATCGATTTGAAGAAAATCGACACAACCACACTGAATTTGACTAGCTTCAACGTAAACGGTAAGGGCGAAACTGCCAACACTGCTGCGACTTTGAAAGATCTTTCTGGTTTCACTGCCGCTTCAACTAGCACTGTAGGCGTAACTCAATATACTGATAACTCAGCTACTGCATCAAGTGCACAGATTCTTGCGGCCGCGGCGGCAACTTCAGGTAGTACAATTTCAACACAAGCTGACGTTGGATTTGGTGCACCTACAGCAGCTGTTACTTACACCTTTGATAAAGACAGTAACACCTATAAAGCAGCAACAGCTGGTAATGTAGAAAATGATGACGTTACTGCATTCCTTAATCCACAAGCTGGCGATACAACTAAAGCAACTGTTAGTATCGGCGGAAAAAATCAAGATGTTGTAATTGATAAATCAGGCAACATTACTGCTGCTGATGACGGCGCGACTTTATACTTAGATGCTACTGGTAACTTGACCAAAAACAATGCTGCAGGCGATGATGCTGCAACAATGACTGGTTTAGCTGGTAATAGTGTTGCAACTAAAATCACAACAGACAAAGGTACATTCACTAGCACTGGTACTGCCGGTGACACTGCTTTCGCTGCAACCAACGTAAAAGTTGATGGTGATACATTAGCAAATTCAGTAAAAAATGGTACTTACACTGCTACCGTTTCAGGTAACCCGTATACCGTTACCAACGGAACAGCTGCCGGTGCGTTCATGAATGATGGTAAATTGAGTACTACCGCACCAACATACTTTGCTCAAGCTGATGGTTCAGTAACTACAACCGAAGACGCTTCACTTGGTAAAGTTGTATACAAAACTGCTGACGGAAAACTGACTACTGATACAACGACTGCTTCTGAAAGCACTGCGGATCCATTGGCAGCCTTGGACTCAGCCATCAGCAGCATTGATAAATTCCGTTCAAGCTTAGGTGCGATTCAAAACCGTCTGGATTCAGCAGTAACTAACTTGAATAACACCACTACTAACCTGTCTGAAGCACAGTCTCGTATTCAGGATGCTGACTATGCTACTGAAGTTTCAAACATGTCTAAAGCTCAGATCATCCAGCAGGCGGGTAACTCAGTGTTGGCAAAAGCCAACCAGGTGCCACAGCAGATTCTGTCTCTGCTGCAGGGCTAATCGCTCTAAGCTTCTAGCTTATCAAACCTCGCTTCGGCGAGGTTTTTTTATGACGGTGACCTGCTCCCCGTTGATTAATACACCGCGATGTTAGTAATGTCTTCATAAGTCACATGAGGACATCCCCATGAAGAAGCGATTTTCCGACGAACAGATCATCAGTATTCTCCGCGAGGCCGAAGCCGGGGTTTCAGCCCGGGAACTCTGCCGCAAGCATGCTATTTCAGACGCTACCTTCTACACCTGGCGCAAGAAGTTTGGCGGCATGGAGGTTCCTGAAGTGAAGCGGCTCAAGTCACTTGAAGAGGAGAACGCCCGTCTCAAGAAGCTGCTCGCTGAAGCCATGCTGGATAAGGAGGCGCTTCAGGTGGCTCTGGGCCGAAAGTTCTGACGACAGACCAGAAGCGGGAAGCCGTGGAAGTCATGTGTGAGACAACGGGTCTGTCGCAACGCCGTGCATGCAGGCTGGCGGGTCTGTCCCTTTCAACCTGCCGTTATTCGGCTCAGCGTCCGGATGCTGACGCGCAGCTATCTCTGCGTATCACAGAGCTGGCACTTGAACGTCGCCGATTTGGTTACCGGCGCATCTGGCAGTTATTGCGTCGGGAGGGCCTTCACGTCAACCACAAGCGGGTTTACCGCATCTATCACCTTAACGGTCTGGGTGTAAAACGCAGGCGACGCCGCAAGGGTCTGGCGACTGAGCGGCTTCCGCTTCTCCGCCCGGATGTGCCGAACCTGACATGGTCGATGGATTTTGTCATGGATGCACTTGCCAGCGGCCGACGGATTAAGTGCCTGACCTGCGTGGATGATTTCACGAAGGAGTGTCTGACGATCACCGCTGCTTTCGGTATTTCAGGCGCTCAGGTCGCGCGTATTTTGGACAGCATCGCGCTGTTTCGTGGCTATCCGGCAACGATAAGAACCGATCAGGGCCCTGAATTTACCTGCCGAGCGCTCGATCAGTGGGCTTTTGAGCATGGTGTAGAACTGCGACTTATCCAGCCGGGTAAGCCAACACAGAACGGATTTATTGAGAGTTTTAACGGACGATTTCGGGATGAATGCCTGAATGAGCACTGGTTCAGCGATATTCTTCATGCCCGGAAAATCATTAATGACTGGCGGCAGGACTATAACGAGTCCAGACCTCATTCATCGCTGAATTACCAGACGCCGTTTGAATTTGCAGCATGCTGGCGAAACGGGAAACATGAAGAAAAACCAACCGACATTACTAACTGAAGGTTGTATCTAATACTGGGGGCAGGTCAACGGTCATTTAGTAAACAGCACGAATGGTTAAGGGGTAATGTATTACGCATTCGTGGGATGTGGTTGAGGACGAAATAACGAAAGAGCGCGATAAATCGCGCCGTTACAAATAAGGTGAAAGATTTATTAAGGTTAAATCCGGCTATAGCCAATATCCCGCAAATCAGAACACCGCACCTTCGCCTCGAACTCCGTCGTCTTGCCATTATTTTCCAGCGAAAACGGCACCACAATATGGGTGCTAGTTGCATTCAGCGTCGTCGGGTGAATATACAGCGAGCCAATCTGCACCTGAAACGTGCCAAAAAACGCCGGATTAGCATGGTTCAGCAGATCATCTTCAACCTGATTCTGCACACGCTGATGATCAATATTGAGGCAGGCAAGCTGATCCTGCTGAAAGTCGGTTTTCTTCGCATAAGCGTAAAAGCCAGCGGCACCTAATCCTAAAACCAGCAGTGAGAATAGTCGACTGCCAAATTTGCTGTGCATCGTTTGATTTCCTTATTAGTGACACCGGAAATCATAATCAATGCAATTAGCCCGTTAATGGGTTCTGCCTATAGTTCATGCTTAATCAAGCGCGAACTGGCGCTTTACAAATAAAAAAGCCGCGATAGTGAATCGCGGCCTTCATAAATTCAGCAGGAGCTTAACGATAGTTAACCGTTAAAATCCCTTCACGTTTCGCATCACTCAGCCAATCCAGTTGTGCTTCAGAACGGCGGTTGTTGAAGGCGATAGTCTGCACATCGGAAGTGGACAGCGACTGTTGATGATATTCGCCTTGTTCGAAACAACGGCTGGTGATCGCGGCATGATTCACATTGATACGGCAGGCAGGTTGATAGATCTCACCGCTGAAGTGCACGCGACCTTTCCCCACCACACCAAACTGCTCGCTGGCAGAAGCGGTGCTCGCTGCACCCATCAATAAAGTAAATACCGCAACCTTGCTGAGAGTACCGATATTTTTCATCATTGTTCGCTTCCTTATGCTCTATGTTGCCGTATCAAGATGTGCAGTCCGGATTAGGATTCATCCAAAGCAGCGTCATTAATGAGGAGCATAGCCTAAGCGATTGATCTGCACAGCATACTTTGACTTAAGTAACCGATGTTTTTTCCGATCAATTATCGATAATTAATTCGCATAAACAATGAAGAGATAGTTGGCTGCCTTATCGCAAATTTTTTTGGCTGCAGGATTTTTAACGTTTGTTAAGTGGGTGCAGTAGCAAGGAATGCTGCAAAAATACTGAAGTGAGGGGTGGTTGAAATATGAGCAAAAGAATACGGCGTAAGCATATTGAGCCAAGTTGGTGTTTTGGTCGCCATAAATGACGATCTTACAGAGGATAGGGTGAGTTTTTGCAGGGGGGTTAATTCATGTACTTTGAGATTTGATGCGTTAAATAAAACCTGCCGTGAAATTTTATGAACGGTAGAACGCAAAAAGCCGATGCACAATGGCACCGGCTTTGAGATCAAACTCCGTTCGATAAAGTCTACTTAAAGGTCACATCCACATTCGCTGACGCGGAGAAATCACCAATCTTTGGGTTGCTGTTAAGCCAGCGCAGCGTGGCAATAAAGTTATTTTGCACCACCTGACCATTGGCATAACCCAATGCCACACTGGTGTTCATCGGGATGAAACTGTCCTGATTATCTGCTGTGGAGACTGAAATACCGAAGCCGCTGTCAGTGCTCGGCATGATGATATCCGTACCGCTGGTCGGGTAAGTGGTGCTAAAACTGGCAACGAACGTCTGTCCCTGACAATCTTGCCCTGCATTGGTCAGGTTGGCGACCACCGCGAAAGGCACGCGTTTTTCAATCACGCCCGCGCTGGCGTTGCGTGACGGCAGGCTGCCGAAATTCACCGTCGAACCGTTGTTAGAGGAGATATTGACCTGCGGTGAACAGGAGATAAAACGGATATTACCCAGTCCGGTAATAAAGGCGCGGAAGTTGCTGTCAGGTGTGCTGTTGAGTCCTAATACGCCATCCACCTGGAAGATCGCATATTGGCCCGTGTTGGAAATCTTGCCACTGGACGGTGGCGCGCTTCCGGTGGCCTTTATATAGATGGAGTAGTTTACCGTCACTGTTTGCGCTCGCGCCGGAGACTGGCAATAACTTCCCCCCCAGCTGGAAACTCTGCGACATACCGTACCCTGGCCGACATCGGTACGCGAAGCTGTAACCGGTTTGATATCAACACTGTTATAAGTTACACCCACTTCAATCGAAGGGTGAATAGACTGCATTTGGCTCAGCGGATCCCAGTAAAGGTAAGCATCTTCACCATTGGGATAGCCGTTAGTGTCTTCGCAGCGGAAGGTCGAGGTGTAGTTTTGTGAACGCCACAAAATGGTGCCGGCTTTTAGTGTGGCGGTGGAAACCTGAATCGGATCGGCGATGGAGATGACCTGACGGATATTCCCCGATGCCGCTTCTTTGCAGGAAAGTGCAAAACTGCTCTGAGAAAACAGTGCTGCACTCAACGCCAGCAGCATTAAACAGGCGCGCATCACGCCGCGAAAATGTAGAAAACGCATCGATACTTCCTTTTAATTGGGCGTGCAGCGCAGAGTAAATTCCTGATAACCCGCTTGTGAACCGTTCTCTAATTCTGGCAGCGTGATCCAGCAGTGTTCGTAATCGGAACTGCCCCAACGCAGTTGCAGGCGTTCGCCGCTGGCCACACCGGACACAAATGTGCTGCCATTGGTGCCGACCACGCCGAGGTTGCTGCCGTTTTGATTAAACACTGAAGCACCTATCGCCGGGACATCATCATCCGGTAACTGCGCATGAATCAGCGCACTTTTGCCGCTGCGGGTTTCAAAAGTCACGCGGCTGATGGCGCCATAGGTCGGCACCACGTCTTTGACGGCCAGAGGAATATCCAGATCGGCGCCGATATCATCGGTGCGCAGTGCCACGCGGTTATGGTGATAGGCGGTGGCCGAGGTCATCACCGCATAGCCGGAGCGGTTGATCGCCACCCCCGGCTGATTCTCCAGACGGACGCCTTGCGCCTCTTTGGCTTCCACTAACACCACGGTGTTTTGCAGTGGCTGAGTCAGTGTTAAGCCGCCAGAATGCAGCAGTGCGCCGCCCGACAGATTAAGGTTGGTTTGTTGATAGGCATCGCTGTAGGTATAACCCAATTCTGCATTACCCATGCTGCCCATGTAACCGACATCGGCAGTGCTGGTTTGTCCGGCATGGCTGGCCTTACCGGTCTGCACATAATAGTTGAGGCGATTGTCATCCAGCAGGCTGCCGCTCAGACCGGTGTTATAGCTGCTGCCACTCTGTTTGCTGTCGGCCAGGTTAAAGGTGGCTGTGACCGGTTGGTTTTCGAAGGCATTGAACGGCACCGAGAGCGTAAAGGATATGCTGCGATCGTGCTCGCCATAGTTGCTTTGCGTATCTTGCAGGAACACACCGTAATTCACTTTTCCCCAGCTGCTGTTGAGTCCAGTCTGCAGCGTGCGGTCGCGGTTATCTGATCCCCAATAGGTTTGATTGGTCATTGAGGCATACACCGAGACCGGACCGATATGCTGATTAATGGTCAGTTCCAGACGCTGGCGTTTATTGTTGTACTGGTTGGTGTAGTAGGTATTACGCTGTGTGTCCGCCCAGGACGGCACGCCATTGCTCACTTCGCTGGTGTCGGTATAGTCGTTGCGATAGCGGCCATTTTCATAGTTGGCGCGCTCGGCCACCATATCGCTAAAATCGTAATAGCCCGAAGTGGAGTAGCGATAACCCGCAATCTGCAGTTCAGTACCCAGGGTATTGAGCGATTTGGAATAGAGAAAACGGAAGCTGGCACCCTGTTTCTGATCGCCGTTGGCCAAATCAGTTTTTGACCACGCGGTATCAAAAGATGCCGCGCCAAACATCCCCAGGCTTTTCCCCATTCCGAGCACCGCCGAGCTGTAGTGATCGGCAAACAGCACACCGCCATAAGGCGTAATCTCGTACGGCAATCCGCGCGATAGCGTGGCTTGCACAAACTGAGGATGATAGGTGGTGGATCCATCCTGATAGCGACCCAGCGTAAAGGCGTAGTCCCAAATCCCTTCGCGCAGCATGTTCGCCACGGAAGAGAAGGGCACGGCATAATGCTGTCGCGATCCGTCAGCTTCATAAATAGTGACCTGCAAGTCACCACTTAAGGTGCTGGGATAGACATCGTTCAGGGCAAATGGCCCAGGTGCGACCGTTGCGCTGTAAACGGTATAGCCATTTTGCTGCACGTCAACGCGGGCATTGGTGCGTGCCACGCCGCGAATCACCGGTGCATAGCCGCGCAAGCTGTCTGGCAGAATTTCGGACACGCTGGAGAGTTGCGCGCCCCGGAACTGAAAACTATCAAACACGCTGTTGCTGGTACTGCTTTGTCCGAGCAATAAGCGCGAGCGCCAGGAGATAATGTCGGTTTCGGCCCAGGTGGAAATCGGTGTCCAGTGGCTGCGCTCCCCACTCTGTTTCTGCCACGTCGAGGTATTGCGTACGCGCCAGCGGCCAAGGTTCACGCCGCTGCGTGATGACAGGTAATAATATTGGCTGCTGCTCTGGCTGCCGTTGTCATGAAGACGATTGTCGGAGCCATTAAAGTTGTAATTGACGAAGGCAGCATTAATGCCGTTGTCATACACCAGCGGGGAAATCGCACCCTTTGGCACCGGAATCAAAAATACCTGCGGAACCGAGAGATCCACGCGTTGCACTGTGGCGTCATAACTGACGCTGGCATCTTTAAAGGTACTGGCTAAATCAACACAGCTTTCCGCAGAGGTTGTCGCCGCAAGATCGACACCATAAGCAATCAACTGCTCAGCAGATAAGCAAGGAGCAATGGCTTTTTCAGGCGAAGGTTTGCGGAACTCAACATCACGATGGTCAACACGTTGCCCATTTAAGTAGATATCGAAGGGATAACGGCCAGGTAAAATATCATCGCCTGTTGCCAACTCAGATACCGTTGCCGCGTCACCGTGAATAAAGGATGTGTTAAAAGCCTCTTCTGCTGAAACAGAAAAGGCCTGGAGTAATGCAATGGTGAGAAGGGATAGCTTAACGGTATGATTGTTATTGGTTTTCATTAATCATGGTTTCGCGCTTTCATGCACCAAAGAAGAATTGCTGTGTGTCATCTTTCTTATAAAGCGTTTTGCTTTGCGGTACTGTTGCCGCCAAAGTCGTTGATATAACTTGCCTGCACACTGGTGGCCGATTCTGCGCCAGCGGGCAGTTTGACCGTCAATTTGCCGAAGGCATTCACCATATCCGCATTCACTTGCCACTGTTTGCCCGCTGCGTTTTTTACTTTCAGTACGGAGAAGGTGATGTTCAGTGGACCCGCGTTATCAACCACCAGCGTATCGTTTTGCTTATGCCATTTAAGATTTTCCACCTGTTGTTCCAAAGAGGTGTTAAGGCTGGCAGGGCGATAAAACAGTTTGACTCGTGTGCGCACGGCGATCTGGAGCGTGTTAGCTTCTTTAGGCGCAGGGGGGATTTCCTGCACATTGACCCAGAACACCGTTTCACGATCCTGTGGCAGACCTTGTCCTGCATAAATAAAACGCAGAATGGCTTCTTTATTGCCCGCGAGTTTTAAAACGGGCGGGATAACCTGAATCGGAATGTCTTTGGGGGTTTTGCTGGCGTCACCGCGATCCAACCAGGTTTGCACCATGTAGGTGTCATTCTGATCGTTGCGGATGTCCAGTGAGGCAGATTTTGCATTACCGTTGTAAATAACACGGCTTTCGTCAACCTGAATACCTGCAGCGGCGCTCGCAGAATAAACAAAGAGTACTGCTGCAAATAACTTTTTCATGGTTTCACTCACTGGACGCATGCCATCCCTGGCGATTGCTGATTTAAATTACTTGTATTCGATGGTGAAGCTTGAGCTGGCGTTGGCTTCGCCCGGCGTTACGGTTTGATTGAACGATTTGTAACGCGCTTTCAGGTTAAATACCGCAGTACCGTTTGGTGTGGTGGTATTGCTGCTTGATGCTGTAACCCAGGCGGTGTTGTCATCAGCAGTCTGATTAATTGGCAACACTTTCTCGTTGTTATCCAGAATTTCGATACCAACACCGGTCGCTGCGCTGACTGCCAACAGGTTAGGATTGCCGGCTACAGTTGGGCCGTCAAAACGCAGGGTGTAGCTGCCGCTGTCGCAGTTTGCCAGGTTGATGGAGAAGGCTTTGGAAGCCGTCACATCGCCAATTTTGCTGAAAGCGGTGGTAGGGTATTTACCGATGAAAACTTCTTTGTTGGCATCCGTTGAATTCACGGTACAGGTAGATTTCACGATGCTACCGGTGAATTTTACGGTGCCGTTAGTTGCGTGAGCGTTCATGGTCATCAGAACCAGTGCAGCTGAAGCCAGAGGCAAAAGAATCTTTTTCATCAGGTACTACTCCAAAGTGGGAATTCAGTTGATTTTTGTTATCCCGATTCCGACTTCGCTGCATTCAATCAGCGCTTGGCCAGTGATTCGTGATAGTCATTAGGAAAACTCTTAACTGCCGATGACTATAAATATCTGGCCCTGCGTGATTGATAGTTGTTAACACTTAATTTTCAATAAACTATCGGTAAAAACATTTTTAGCGTGTTTACATTTGCGATAAGTATCAAATTCACTTGCTTCTTTAAACACATTTAGCTGGCGAAGACTAAATATAAAACACTATTAATCAATAGATTAAGTTGGTTTTCGCGAGGGTTGAGGCGAAGTTAGCGAGTTCGCTGTAAGCGTTTAATATCGAGGATCAGTTCCATCAGCACTTCCTCCATGCGACGCGTAAACATCATGCTGGGTTTTGCGAAGGCACATGACAGGGAGAAGTAGTTTGACTGAGCACTGGCGGCATCAAAATGCGTAATTTCTTTCAGGTTTAGCAAGGTCATATCAACAGGGTATTGGCCATAATTTTGCAGATTCAACACCATGCTTTTGAGTAGCATGCCGGGTTTAGTCAGCGTCGGAAGCGTGCCGGAACAGATTAATTGCACACCTCTTAGCGAAATGTCTTTGATTGCCATCCGGTGAACATAACCGTCACGAAAACGCCCTTCGCAAATAAAACCGAACTGTTCGGGGATCGTGACACGAACGCTGCTGCGGCGTTGGGTGATAGCAATTTCCGAGGGAAAGGAAAATGTCAGACGATGGAGCGCCGATGAACGCGCAATGAGCTGAGAGTTAAATGCGATTTTCTCGGTGGTGCCCTGAATCACCATAACAAAGGGGCTGCCTGGCGCAACTTCATCGAGTTCGGCGATGATCTGAAAACCATTTAGGTCGAGATCGATAAAATTACTGCTAATAATTTTACCGTCATGGAGAAATTCTACGCTGCCATGCCGTTTTTTCGCCTCACGCAGCATTGCCAGTATTTCAAAGCGATCGGATTTCGTGACTTCCTTGTAACTTGCGTTGTCCATAATTGCATCAATCCTTAACCAACTGCCAAGGGTAAGCCTGGCAGAATGGCAGGCTAACCTTATGATTTGAAATTATAATTAGATTACTTTCCTGCTTTCTCAGAGAAGGGGGAGAATACAGGTTGCGTAGCAGTGACGAAGAGATAATAAGCAATTGAACATGCCCCCGGAATTAGCTAACCGTAAGTGATTCAATGGCTAGAAATATCCAGAAATTCATGGAGAAAAAGGTTTCGTCCTGCGCGTCTTTTTTTAAAATGCCTGCGCAGTGTCCGCAATGTCAATTGAAAACGTAAAGGAATTGTATTCTACCTACTAATATTAGTAGGTGGTGCAAGGGGGGATTTCATCAGTTTTTGATGATTTTAAAGAAGGTAAATAGCATGTCAGGGCGCATGGTTATTGAGTTTGTTTGAGATTTCTTAAGCGGGAAAGTTTATCGTGGCTAACATTTCAAATTGTTTAGACCTTTACAATCAGCACTTTTTGCTAAACCTATTTTTCCACAGTTAGCGTTAGAATCCTGAAAAATTTAAATAAATGGACTTTGTGATGGGGAAGAAAGTATTTATTCCTTTGGTAGCCGTTGCCGGTCTGGGATTGGCATTCGCCAGTTACAGCGGTTGGGACCAAAATAACCAGATTCAGCAAGACCGATTAACGTGCCCATTAATCAAGCCGGAACAAATTGTGGGTAGCGTTGAACGTGATCTATTAAACAAACCAGCTGAAGCCTTTTTCCATAAAAGTCGAATTACTATTGGTGCTCTGCATATCGATAGTGAAAGTATTCAACTTGAGCAGGGGACGCATTATTCAGTGTTTTTCACCATAACAGGAAGAATGGTGAGGAAGTATGTGGCATCAGTAAGATGTTCAGATTTAAATGATATTTCTTATAATGAATTATAATTAGATTTAAGTTTTTATTTATTTTAGGACACGGCTGCATCTGTGCGTGATATAGAATTAACTCGATCTTATTTTTATCAGGGTGAGATTTTAAATACTGAATTGCATTTTTATATCCATCACGTAGTAATACATTTTCAATCTAATGTCTTTTTATTGACGCCCCCTGAAAAAGGGAAATTAAAAAATACATTGCTCATCGCAGATGGGCCGCGATGGCGTAAGATTTCTTACGTGTGGCATGATGAAATAATTAATATTTTCAGGTTGTTAAGCTTCACTCCGCAAACCAAATCCGCCATGCTTGCACAGAAGCGCAGCCTAAAAATGATCCATCAGAATGGCACCGATGTTGACTACTCTCTGCCAGGGTTAGGATCACTGGTGGAGAAAACACTGATAACTAACAATACTGTGCTTACCTGCAATCATAGAGGTAGTCAGATAACCCATTCTTCGGGGCATTGGCTTACTGTTAACTATCACGGTGAAATAGAATATGGTTTACGGCGTTTTGGCCTATGTATTAAGTGCCTTGGCAATCCACTTAAAAATTTTACCGAAAGCGACAATGTGACTCAGTACAACAAAGACCTGGACTTTATTACTCTGGCTGCAATGATGAATTCACATTATTCATTCAATCAAATGAATGATTTTCAGCGCGTGCAGAAGTCTGATTCCGACCGTTATCTCGCCAGACATCATCATGTGCTCGATCTGGCGGCAAATCTGTTATAAATGACAATTGATTATTTTTCACAGGACGTGATCGATGAAAATTCTTCCTCTGGCTGTTCTGCTACTCGCGGGTTGTGCACCCATTAAACATCCTCGCAACCACGTTGATAAACCTCCAGCGCCCGTGGTGACCGATCTCAAAAGTTACTATTACGCCGTTACCTTTGCTATCCAGACCCAGTTTTTTGACGCCGATCATTACATTGGCAAGACCTGCAATTTACGTATTGATCTTGATGCAAAAGGTCAGGTAAGTGGTATGCATGGACTGAGCGGTGATTTATCTCTCTGTACCGAAGCGATATACGCGGTAAAGCATGCCGAGTTGCCCGCTCCGCCTTCTGCAGAGGTGCATGAGAAGACCAAAAGTATGGTGATAGTATTTGCTCCTCAGTAAGGATGTGCGATGAATCTCACCGATACGATTAAAGCGCGATGCAATTTATCGCGCAACCCTGCAACCCACCTAACAATTTCAGGTATTTCCTTCTGTCCTAAACCAAATTCTGTCACACCAGCCATCACGATTTCCCCCAGCACCCTATAAGGCAAGAAAAGTAACCATCCTGTTACAGTCCCGCACAGAATTGCCGATAACTTCCCCAGAATCATTCCAATTTTTACGCACGATTTTTTTCTATTTCTGGGGTGTCTATGCGCTTCAATTATGACTTGTTACCGGGTGAGCTACTGACCTTCGAAGAGATCGCGCTGCGCTATGCGCAGCAGCATCCTGATGAGAAAGAGCTTACCGCACGCGGGTTGCTGAGCCCGTCGACCAGCTTTCGCAATTTGGTGATCCGCGCGGTGTTCGCGCAGGAAGAGATCAACAGTCCGTTAGAGGATCTGTTGTTCGTCTCGGAAGATAACGAGCGCAAAAACTATCTGCGCCGTTTCGAACACTATTTAAAAAGCCAGCAGGCTTTCCTTTATTTCCGTCGTAACGATGAAATAAAGAAAGAAGGGCGGTGGAAGGTAGTGGGAGAAACCCAGGTTTACGCCATGCTCGATCCCAACTCGGCTGAAGCGCAGAATCTGCTCAACAGCCGGGGCTTTAAACTGGTGCTGATGCGTCAGACGGAAGAGGAGGAGTACTGGCAGCTGTTCGACCCGCATGCGCACCCTTGTTTCCCGCTGTCGCGTAAAATCCAGTTTCTGGTGGTGCTGAGTACGCCGCAGCATAAAGTACCGACAGCGGTGATGCCGGGCTTAGAAGTGGGACGGCGCGTGAAGGCGAAAGTGTTCCAACGTGCCAGCCAGGCGGAGTTCAGTTCGGCCGTTAAAGCGCGTTACGGCGCCTGTATTATCACCGGCACGCAACTCACCGAACGCCACAGCTGGCCGTGGGTGGAGGCCTGCTATATCGATACACAGGAAAATGAAGAAGGTTTTCTTGCCGATAACAGCGTCGATAACGGTTTATTCCTGCGCAGCGATTTACAGCGGCTGTTTATCAACAAAATGATAAGTATTAACGCCGAAACCGGGCAGGTGCTGTTTAATCCGGCACTGGAAACAGAAGCCCCGATTAGCGATTTTTATCAGACACTTGAGGGCAAAACCTGTGCGCTGTGGGACGCGGTGCCGCCTGGCACGCGGCTACGGCTGAAAAACCTGCGCTAAAGACACCAACGATGGCGGTGCATTCCACCGCCATCCATAACAAATTTGAAATAACCTCGCTTTTGCCCGCCTATTCTGCCAATCGAAACCCCTACAGAATTGGATAATCATGCCGATAACTTTATTAACGCAGGGTAGTCACCGTGAACGATCTCTATACGCCCGAAGGCGTGATGGATAAACATTCGCTCTGGCAGCGCTACGTTCCTCTGGTGCGACATGAAGCGTTGCGCTTGCAGGTACGTCTGCCAGCCAGCGTTGAGCTTGACGATCTGCTGCAGGCGGGTGGTATTGGTTTATTGAATGCCGTGGAGCGCTACGACGCGCTGCAAGGCACTGCCTTTACCACCTATGCCGTGCAGCGTATCCGGGGAGCGATGCTGGATGAACTGCGCAGCCGCGACTGGGCACCTCGTAGCGTGCGTCGTAATGCGCGCGAAGTGGCCGGTGCTATGCATCAGGTAGAACAAGCGTTGGGGCGCTCGGCTTCTGAGCAGGAAGTGGCTGAACAGTTGAATGTTTCGCTGGAAGAGTATCGGCAGATTTTGCTCGATACCAATAACAGCCAACTCTTCTCCTACGACGAGTATCGGGAAGAGCACGGTGACAGTGCGGAGCTGGTGACGGAAGGGCATGAAGAAGCCAACCCGCTTCATCAGTTATTGGAAGGAAACCTGCGTGATCGCGTAATTGAAGCCATCGAGGCACTGCCCGATCGTGAAAAATTAGTGCTCACACTGTACTACCAGGAAGAACTGAACCTGAAAGAGATTGGCGCAGTGCTGGAAGTGGGGGAATCCCGCGTCAGTCAGCTGCACAGTCAGGCGATTAAACGCCTGCGTGCCCGGTTAGCGGGGGCGCGCTGACAGACTCAGTTCCTGGCATCGAAAAAATAAAAATACCGGGGACTCAGCAATGGGAGCCAAAGCCAAAGCCAGACCTTTAAGTCGTTATCTTAAAGACTATAAACACAGCCAAAGCAACTGTTCACATTGTGGCAAAGTTTTAGACCGTATGGCGTTAGTGTTTCGCGGACAGATCATCAATAAAGAGGCCATCGCACGGATGGACCAGATGATTGATGAACAGGTATGGGTGAAACTCCAGCCGGAACTGACCGCGTTATGCCGTTTTTGCAGCGATATTTTTTGTAATACCCATCCTAATTACTTCGACATTATGGCGTTCAAACAATATCTGTTTGAGCAAACCGAGATGAGTCACAGCACCATTCGCGAGTATGTGGTGCGGCTGCGTCGTCTTGATGACATGCTGAAAGCGAAAAATTTCCCGGCCGACAGATTACGGGGCAATAGCTGGCATGAGTGTCTGGAAAACGATTTGCCGGATGCCGGTAATAACAATTACCGCATCGCGTTGCGTAAATATGACCAGTTTTTAGGCTGGCAGCAGGGCTGATTGTGATCCCGCCCTTGTTGTTGCTGAGCATAGCAGCAACAGGGGCCGCTCTCGCAGAATTCCGGGTGCGACTTTTCTCATCTTCTGCAACACTGTATGGATAATTGCATATCGCCCGAATGGAGGCTGCATTGTCTTTACATCTCTTGCACCAGTTCCCACGTCTTGAATTACTCGGTGCACCCACGCCGCTTGAGCATCTGCCACGGCTTTCTGATTATCTTGGTCGCGATATCTTTATCAAGCGCGATGACTTCACGCCTGTGGCTATGGGCGGCAATAAACTGCGTAAACTCGAATTCCTGGCAGCCGATGCGCTGCGAGAAGGCGCGGATGTTCTGCTGACGGCGGGCGCGATTCAATCCAATCACGTGCGCCAGACGGCGGCAGTGGCGGCGCGCCTTGGCCTCAAGTGCGTGGCGCTGCTGGAAAATCCGATTGGCACCACTTCTGAAAACTACCTCACCAACGGCAACCGCCTGATGCTCGACCTGATGGACGTCGAGGTGGTGATGGTCGATGCGCTGCACAATCCCACTGAACAACTGGCCGAGCAGGCTGAGCATCTCGAAGCCCAGGGTTTCCGACCTTATATTGTGCCTGTTGGCGGTTCCAACGCGCTGGGTGCGCTCGGTTATGTGGAGTGCGCGCAGGAGATCGCTCATCAAAGCGAAGGCGTGGTGGATTTCGCTGCCGTGGTGGTGGCCTCGGGCAGCGCAGGTACGCATGCGGGCTTAGCGGTGGGGCTGGAGCAGTTGCTACCCGATACAGAGCTGGTCGGCGTGACGGTTTCGCGCAAAGTCGAGGCGCAGTTACCAGTGGTAGAGCGTATCCGCACCGCGCTGGCGGAACAGCTGGAAGTGCAGACGCACGCGCCTATCACCCTGTGGGACGACTACTTTGCGCCGCGCTACGGCGAACCTAATGATGAAGGCATGGCAGCGGTAAAACTGCTGGCGCGTCTTGAGGGCATCATGCTGGATCCGGTTTATACCGGCAAAGCGATGGCTGGATTGATCGATGGCATTGCGCAGAACCGTTTCCGACGCGAAGGGCCGCTGCTGTTTATTCATACCGGCGGCGCGCCTGCGTTATTTGCTTATCATCCTTCGGTCTGAGACAGCACCAAAAAAAAGTTTATAATCCGGCGGTTATTGCATAAAAGGTCGCCATAAATGGCAACCCTACGAAGGTTCGGAGTTGCCTGGACTCATTGAGCAAGGTTCTGTTCGAAACAGCTCGGCGCTGTGCAGTTTTCGTAGGGTGTGCATTTATGCGCACTGAGACACAACACAACACATCACAATAAATGGGGTAAACATGGCTTTCTCTCCTATTCGTCGCCAACTGGTGATGGGCATGATGGCAGTCGCGCTGGTCGCGGGCGTTAACGTCAAAACGTTCGCCGCAGAAGATCTGCTGGCACAGGTTAAGAGCAAAGGTGAGCTGCGCGTTGGTCTGGAAGGCACTTATCCGCCGTTCAGTTTCCAGGATGAAAGCGGCAAGCTGACCGGTTTTGAAGTGGAGTTCGCGCAAGAGCTGGCGAAGCACCTCGGCGTTAAGGCGGATCTGAAGCCGACCAAGTGGGACGGCATGCTGGCGGCGCTGGATTCTAAGCGTATCGATGTGGTGATCAACCAGGTGACCATCTCACCTGAGCGTAAGAAGAAGTATGACTTCTCCACGCCGTACACCATCTCTGGCGTACAGGCGCTGACGATGAAGAAAAACGCTGGCAGCATCACCAAGCCAGACGATCTGTCAGGCAAGAAAGTCGGTGTTGGCCTGGGCTCGAACTATGAGCAGTGGCTGCGCGACAACGTCAAAGGCGTTGATATCCGTACTTATGATGATGACCCAACCAAATACCAGGATCTGCGTTCTGGCCGTCTCGATGCCATTCTGGTTGACCGTTTAGCGGCACTGGATCTGGTGAAGAAAACCGGCGACACCATGGCGGTAGCGGGTCCGGCCTTCTCCCGTCTGGAATCGGGCGTGGCAGTGCGTAAAGGCAATGACGACCTGCTGAAAGCCATTGATTCCGCGATTGCGGATATGCAGAAAGATGGCTCGCTGAGCAAACTCTCTGAGAAATGGTTCGGCGCGGACGTCACTAAATAATGCAGGAAAGCCTACAACTGGTGCTGGATTCAGCACCATTTTTACTGAAAGGCGCGCTGTTCACGCTGCAGCTGAGTATCGGCGGGATGTTCTTCGGTCTGGTACTCGGCTTCGTGCTGGCGCTAATGCGCCTGTCGCATTTCTGGCCGATAAACTGGCTGGCGCGTATCTATGTGTCGATTTTCCGTGGCACGCCGCTGATCGCCCAGCTGTTTATGATCTACTACGGCTTGCCGCAGTTCGGTATCGAGCTGGATCCTATCCCTTCCGCGATGATCGGTTTGTCACTGAATACCGCAGCTTATGCTTCTGAATCTCTGCGTGGCGCGATTGCAGCCATTGAACGCGGACAGTGGGAAGCGGCCGCGAGTATTGGCATGACGCCATGGCAAACTCTGCGCCGTGTGATTCTGCCTCAAGCAGCACGAACCGCCTTGCCACCGCTTGGTAACAGCTTTATCAGCCTGGTGAAAGACACCTCGCTGGCGGCCACCATTCAGGTGCCGGAGCTGTTCCGTCAGGCGCAATTGATCACCTCGCGTACGCTGGAAGTGTTCACCATGTATCTGGCTGCCTCACTGATTTACTGGGTGATGGCGACGGTGCTGTCGGCGTTGCAAAACCGCCTGGAAGCGCATGTGAATCGACAGGATCGGGAGGGGAAATGAGTGCAATAGAAGTACGTCAGCTGGTCAAGCAGTTCCACGGCCAGACCGTGTTGCACGGCATCGACCTTGATGTCGCGCCGGGCGAAGTGGTGGCAATTATCGGCCCAAGCGGTTCGGGTAAAACCACTTTGCTGCGCAGTATCAATTTGCTGGAAGTGCCGGATAGCGGTCGCGTCACGGTGGGCAACATCACCATTGATGCCAGCATCGGGCTCAATAAGCAGAAAGAGCAGGTACGCCGTTTACGTCAGCAGGTGGGCTTTGTGTTTCAGAATTTCAATCTGTTCCCGCATCGATCCGTACTCGAGAACATCATTGAAGGGCCGGTGATCGTGAAGGGGGAACCGAAAGCGGAAGCCGTTGCGCGCGCACGGAGCCTGCTGGAGAAAGTCGGTCTGCATGGCAAAGAAGAGAGCTTCCCACGCCGTTTATCGGGCGGCCAGCAGCAACGTGTCGCCATTGCGCGTGCGCTGGCGATGCGACCGGAAGTGATTCTGTTCGATGAACCGACTTCAGCGCTGGACCCGGAGCTGGTGGGTGAAGTGCTGAATACCATTCGCGCACTGGCGCAGGAGAAACGCACCATGGTGATCGTGACGCATGAGATGAGTTTTGCGCGTGACGTGGCCGATCGGGCGATCTTTATGGATCAGGGCCGTATCGTGGAGCAGGGCGCAGCGAAAGAATTGTTCAGCAATCCGCAGCAGGCTCGTACCCGGCAATTTCTTGACAAGTTCCTTAACCAATAGCCTCAAGCGTCGTCTGAAAATGACGGCGCTTTCTCGTTAATTCCCTCAAAATCCCCCTCTAAGTTTCGTCCGAAAATTGTCAGGCGACATTTAAATAACCCGCTGAAAAACGGTGTTTTATTCAGTACTCAAAATACCTTGCAAGGGCTGAACGCTTTTTTAGGACGCCCCTGATTGTGACATCTTTGTAAATCTTAATAATTCTTTACAAATTCATGGCGCAATCAGGATCATAAAATGAGCAATGCCAGAAATGAAGTCCTCTGGATCAACACGCTAAAAGGTGCCTGCATCTTGCTGGTGGTGTTGCACCACTCGATCATCACCACCTTCGCTCCTTCCCTGCATCATCTCACTGCCGGCATCGTACCTGCGCACTGGTGGGTGACCTTTAATACCTACCTCTCACCGCTGCGTATGCCCGCCTTTTTCTTTGTCTCGGGTTTACTGGCGGCCAGTTCGATCGTGAAGAAAAGCTGGAAGGAAGTGTTCACCAAAAAGTTCAGCAATATCGTCTATCTCTATTTGCTGTGGGGCGTGATTCAGTGGCTGAGCATTCACTATATCTCCACCCATCTCGGTGAGCGGCTATCCAGCACCAAAAACGCCGCCTATGCGGACTCGCCGTTTGAATTCTTTAAGCTGCTGCTGACCTCAATGACCAGCCTGTGGTATCTCTACGCGCTGGCGGGTTTCTTCTTGTTCACCAAGCTGTTCCATCGTCAGAAAATGGCGCTGATGGCACTGGCGATTGTCGCAACCTATGCCGCGCAGTTTAGCCTGATCCCCGGTTGGGGACCGGCCAGCGTGGCGCAAAACTATCTCTACTTCCTGCTTGGGGTGTTCTTCAGTCAGTCACTGATTGAGATCAGCCAACTTAAGCGTCAACACTGGCTGCTGCTGGCAGGCATCGCGGTGATTGGCGTGGTGCATCATGTGGGCGGCATCTATAAAAATCCGTTCTATAGCCTGCTGACCATCGTGTTTGGCATCGTCGCGTGCCGTTTCCTCAATGAGCGCCTGAACATGGGGTGGCTTAACTGGATTGGTCGTAATACGCTGCAGATTTACGTGCTGCACCGTATCTTCATTGAATTGCTGGGACTCAGCGCAATCGCACTGGCGCTGCATTACGGCTGGTTTGGCAATGCAGTGTTTAGTTGGGCATGGGCGTTGCTGATGCCGATCACGGGCGTGGCGCTCTGTGTGACGGTCTCATTGTTGGTGTGGTCATTGCTCAATCGCGGTCCAGGCAGAATGTTATTCCTTTATCCACGGCTGCTGCGAAAACCCGCTCCAGAGACAAAAGCAGCTCCGCTGCAATAATCAAATTGGGCCAGTTCGCTGGCCCTAATTATTTCTAACTAGCACATTATTAATATCCGCGCTTATCCATCTGCCACATTTAATAATAATCCGAATGTCATTTGATTTTAATTTGGTTTAATAGTGGTGGATTGCTCTTAATTTCCCTGTATTAATTGTTCACCTTATTTCCCTCGCCATGCCCTTAGTCACTCTATTTTGGGAAGATATTGTTAGCCTGCTTAGCATTCAATTAATGTCTGGAACTGTAAAGTATTGTTATATCAGGGCCAGCAAAAAAAATTTAGGACTTTCGCTAGAGTCATCCCGCGCCAGCTTGTTTAATAATCGTTGAATAACCAGAAATGCATCATTGTTTATTTCCTCATACTTCTCCTTTTAGACCTACACAGCAGCGGGAGTTAATCATATGAATAACGCCAGGAAAGAAGATATTGCATGGGTCAATACCCTGAAAGGGGCCTGCATATTGCTGGTGGTGTTGTATCACACCGTATTACCCGGATTTGAAGGAACGGTGAAATTATTGACGGCTGGTTGGATACCGGCAGAAATATGGGTGCAGTTTAATACCGTTTTATCTCCGCTGCGTATGCCAGCCTTTTTCTTTGTTTCTGGCTTGCTGGCAACCAACGGTATTCTGAATCGTCCATGGAAGCAGGTCTTTACCAGCCGTATTACCAATCTGTTCTATCTGTATATTTTATGGGGCTTTATTCAGTGGTGGTCGATTGTGGGTATCTCCACAGAGATTACCGGTCAGCGCATCTCACACAACCTGAATGCCGCCTATGCGGGTTCACTGTTTGAGTTCCTGAAGCTGACATTTATGGCGATGAGTACCTCGTGGTATCTGTACGGACTGGCACTGTATTTCCTATGTGCGAAGATCTTCCACAAACAGAAAGTGGCGTTGCTGGTGGTCGCTATTGCGCTTAACTATCTGGCGGTGGAGAAGATCATTCCATACTGGGGACCGCAAAGCGTGGCGCAGTACTTCCTGTTCTTCTTGCTGGGCGCGTTCTGGAGCCCATTGATGCTGCGCATGAGCGAATGGCGTCGTGAAAACCTCGTGCCATGGGCGTTATTAGCGGCGGTTTCAGGGATCCACATTATCTTCGGTCTGGATAAGAGCCTGTTCCTGTGCATTATCGCGGTGCTGGCGAGTGTGGCGGCCTGTCGCTGGCTCAACGCGCACTTTAAGATGAGCTATTTTAACTGGATTGGTCGTAATACCCTGCAGATCTACGTTATCCACCGCATCTTCATTGAGTTTTTTGGCATGTCAGCGATTCTGTTCGCTCAGCGCCATCATCTGTTTGAATATGCCTGGTTCTCAATGCTGTGGGCGTGTTTGTATCCGATTGCGATTGTGGGGATTTGCTCACTGCTGTCGGTGGCGGTCTGGTCTGTGACCAATCGCGGGTTGGGGCAGTCGCTGTTTGTCTTCCCGACCTTGATTGGCATGAAGCGCAACAAGTCTGCGGCGTAAGTGCAAAGTGCAAAACAAGCGCGCCGCAACGAGTGAATCAACTCGTCGCGGCGCGCCATGAAAAAGGGCCCTTGCGGGCCCTTGTCCTTTTTAACCAATGGTCATCAAGCTGGCGTTACCACCCGCTGCGGCGGTATTCACGCTCAGTGAGCGCTCTATCAGCAGACGTTCCAGCAGCAGATTGGTTTCGCCACGCGCGAAGCCCTGCACCGAAACAATCGCGCCGTCACGCGCAGCAACCTGCTCGCAGAGTCCGCGTAACTGATCCGCATCACCGTGATAGATCACCGCATCAAACCCGGCGGCCAGCACATCTTTCACCAGCAGCACGTGTTTTTGCACGGCGGCAGGGAGAGATTTGCGCAGCGCACGATGCAACTCATCATCCTGCCAGATGGCCTGACTACCGACGCTGGTCACTGCCGCCAGCTGCGTCAGCGCATCCTGCTCGTTATCCGCAATACAGAGAACATGATCGCGCGGCAGAAGCGTGAAGGTGTTGCGTTCACCGGTTGGGCCTGGCAGCAGTCGCACCGTACCCGCCTGCGCCAGTTCGTCATAACGTTGGCAGAGTGCCAGCAGTTCAGGTTTATCCTGCGCCCAGCTCTGTAATGCCTGGTGAGCACTCATCAACTCGGTGCGAACGGAGCTGTCGACCGGACGCTCAGCATCCTGACGATCAAAGGTCTTACGCAGTGCATTATCCGGGCGGTTTGCCAGCAGGCGATAGAGATAGAGCGGGCCGCCGGCTTTTGGACCAGTGCCGGATAAACCTTCGCCACCAAATGGCTGCACGCCCACGACCGCGCCAACCATGTTGCGGTTCACATAAAGGTTGCCGACCTTCGCACCCGCTGTAACCTGCGCGATGGTTTCATCGATACGGGTATGCACACCCAGCGTCAGACCGTAACCAGAGGCGTTAATCTGATCGATCAGCTGTGGCAGACTGTTACGCGTAAAACGCACCACGTGCAGTACCGGGCCAAACACCTCTTTGTCCAGATCGCTCACCTGACCCAACTCGATCAGGGTTGGCTTGATGAAGGTGCCGTTGTTCCACTCTTTACTGTCTTGTGGATTATCCTGCGCCGCCTGATACACCGTGAAGCCCTTATTGCGCATCGCCTGGATGTGACGCTCAATGTTGCCTTTGGCTTCGGCATCGATCACTGGACCAATATCGGTCGACAGGCGTTCCGGATTGCCCATACGGCATTCGGCCATCGCACCGCGCAGCATTTTCAGCGTGTGGTCCGCGACATCGTCCTGAATGCATAGCAGACGCAGCGCCGAGCAGCGTTGTCCGGCACTGTCGAAAGCGGAGGCCACGATATCGATCACCACCTGTTCCGTTAGCGCGGAAGAGTCGACGATCATCGCGTTCATGCCGCCGGTTTCTGCAATCAGCGGGGTAGGGCGACCTTGCGGATCAAGACGACCGGCGAGGTTACGTTGCAGCAACGTGGCCACGGCGGTGGAACCGGTGAACATCACCCCACGCACGCGCTCGTCGCCCGTCAGTTGTGCACCGACGGTTTCACCCTGGCCTGGCAATAGTTGCAGCACGCCAGCAGGTACACCGGCATCCAGCATAATTTGTACCGCCTGGGCAGCAATCAGAGGTGTTTGCTCAGCCGGTTTCGCCAGCACGCTGTTACCTGCCGCCAGTGCAGCGGCGATCTGACCGGCGAAAATCGCCAGCGGGAAGTTCCACGGGCTGATGCACACTACCGGGCCGAGCGGACGGTGGGTTTCGTTATCGAAGTCATCACGCACCATGCCGGCGTAGTAATAGAGGAAATCCACCGCCTCGCGCACTTCGGCAATGGCGTTGTTGTAGGTCTTGCCTGCTTCACGAACCAGTAAGCCAATCAACTGCTGCATCTGGCCTTCCATCGCCTCGGCAGCACGTTCCAGAATGGCGGCACGCTCTTGCGGCGGGGTGGCAAACCAGATCGGACCGGCATTCACTGCCGCATCCAGTGCGGCTGAAACCTCCGCTTCGCTGGCATCGCGTACGCTGCCCACCACATCGGCTGGCGCGGAAGGGTTGAGCACCGGGCGGCTGACACCTTCACCCAGCTCACCTTCAACTAAAGGTTTTGCTACCCATGGCTGGCTGGCGCTGTTCAGCAAGGCGCTGGAGAGCGAAGCCAGACGATGTTCATTAGCCATATCCAGACCAGCCGAGTTCACGCGTTTGTCGCCATAGAGGTCGCGCGGTAACGGAATCTTCGGATGTGGCAGACCTACAGCACCTTCGATCGCGCCCATCTTCTCGACGGCTGTCACCGGATCGGCGACCAGCTCATCCAGAGGCAGGGTGTTATCCGCAATGCGATTGACGAACGAGGTGTTCGCACCGTTTTCCAACAGGCGACGCACAAGGTAAGCCAGCAAGGTTTCATGCGTGCCGACGGGTGCATAAATGCGGCAAGGACGGTTCAGTTTGCCGTCAGCGACTTTGCCCACCACCTGCTCATACAGCGGTTCACCCATGCCGTGCAGACACTGGAACTCATACTGACCCGGATAGTAGTTATTGCCCGCCAGCTGATAGATTGCTGCCAGCGTGTGAGCATTGTGGGTCGCGAACTGCGGATAAATCAGATTCGGCACCGCCAGCAACTTACGCGCACAGGCCAGATAAGAGATATCGGTATAAACCTTGCGAGTGTAGACCGGATAACCTTCCAGACCTTCGACTTGCGCACGCTTGATTTCGCTATCCCAGTACGCGCCTTTCACCAGACGGATCATCAGACGGCGACGGCTGCGCTGCGCTAAGTCCACCAGTGAATCGATAACAAATGGGCAGCGCTTCATGTATGCCTGAATCACGAAGCCGATACCGTTCCAGCCATCCAATTCTGGCTCGAAGCACAGCTTTTCTAACAGGTCGAGTGACAGCTCAAGGCGATCCGCTTCTTCGGCATCAATATTGATACCGATGTCGTATGAGCGGGCCAGCAAGGTGAGTGATTTGAGAATCGGGTAAAGCTCTTCCATCACGCGCTCATACTGCGCACGGCTATAGCGCGGATGCAGTGCAGACAGTTTGATGGAGATACCGGGGCCTTCATAAATACCGCGACCGTTGGAGGCCTTGCCAATCGCATGGATCGCCTGCTGATAGGAGAGCAGATAAGCTTTAGCATCGCTGGCGGTCAGTGCCGCTTCACCCAGCATATCATAGGAGTAGCGGAAACCTTTCTCCTCCAGCTTGCGCGCATTCGCCAGCGCTTCAGCAATGGTTTCACCGGTGACGAACTGCTCGCCCATCAGGCGCATAGCCATATCCACGCCTTTGCGGATCAGCGGTTCGCCACTCTTACCGATAATGCGGTTAAGCGAGCGCGATAAGTTGGCTTCATTGTGAGTCGACACCAAACGACCAGTAAACAGCAGACCCCAGGTGGCAGCGTTGACAAACATGGATGGGCTGCGACCCAAATGCGATTGCCAGTTGCCGTTACTGATTTTATCGCGGATCAGCGCGTCACGGGTTGGCTTGTCCGGAATACGTAATAATGCTTCCGCCAGACACATCAATGCCACGCCTTCCTGTGAGGAGAGAGAGAACTCCTGCAACAGACTTTGCACCATTCCGGCGCGTCCGGTTGCACCTTTTTGGTGCCGCAACTTATCCGCCAGGCTGTAAGCAAGCTGATGCGTTTTCTCGGCCAGCGGGGCAGGGAGACGCGCCTGCTCCAGCAGCATCGGTACCGCATCGGTTTCCGGACGACGCCAGGCAGCGGTGATGGCCGAACGCGTGACCGACTGCGGCAAAATATGTTCTGCGAAGTCGAGGAAAGGCTGGAATGACTCGTCTGGCGCACCTTCTTCACTGGCGGCATCAGCAAGCTGTAGAGGAATTTCTGGCAGCCCTTCACCGGCTTCCAGTTGCGAAAGATAGTTAAAAATCGCCTGTTTAATCAGCCAGTGTGGGGTGCGGTCAATTTTGCCTGCCGCCAGTTTAATGCGATCGCGGGTGGCTTCATCCAGCTTCACCCCCATGGTGGTGGTTCCCATGATTTCCTCTTCCTCAAAAAATGAATCGACATCAGCGTGGGCTGCACTATCACTCATGTTGCAACTTTGTGCAACCGTGTTAAATGTGACCTGAGTTGCACGTTTATCACCGCTTAAAACCGGGCTGGTGAAAAAGCGGCACAGAACTTGCTGCAAGAAGCTCGCCAAAGTTGCAACTCCGGTCAACGAGAGCACTCTCATCTTGATTAAGGTGCAACTCAAAGTGTGAGCGTGTGCAACCTATTGGCATTAAATCATCGAAGTCAGGTGAAACCATTGTGACAGCTGTGTTAAATGCATTGTGCGCGCCGCCCCTTTGCGGCAGGATACCGCGCCTTAAGAGGAATCGCTTTCTCTGGATGCGGTAAAGCCCTGCGTTATCACGTTCCGATGACGCAGGAAAAAGATTTCTCTTAACGGATTAAATAATAAGTGGAGAGAGTATGAGTGTAAGCACACCGATGTTGGTGACCTTTGTAATTTATATCCTGGGAATGGTGCTGATTGGTTTTATTGCCTACCGTTCTACCAAAAACTTTGACGACTACATTCTGGGCGGACGCAGTTTAGGCAGCGTGGTGACCGCACTGTCAGCGGGCGCATCGGATATGAGCGGTTGGCTGCTGATGGGCTTGCCCGGCGCCATCTTCCTTTCTGGTATCTCTGAAAGCTGGATCGCCATCGGCCTCACCATCGGTGCCTGGCTGAACTGGAAAATCGTTGCGGGTCGTCTGCGCGTGCAGACCGAACATCACGACAATGCCTTAACCCTGCCGGATTTCTTCTCCAGCCGTTTCGAAGACAAAAGCAAATTGCTGCGCGTCATCTCCGCTGTGGTTATCCTCATCTTCTTCACCATCTATTGCGCCTCAGGCGTGGTTGCCGGTGCTCGTCTGTTTGAAAGCACCTTTGGCATGGATTACCAAACCGCGCTGTGGGCCGGTGCTGCTGCCACCATCCTTTATACGCTGGTGGGCGGTTTCCTGGCGGTGAGCTGGACCGATACCGTGCAGGCCAGCCTGATGATCTTCGCGCTAATCCTGACGCCCGTGTTTGTGATTATTGCCGTTGGCGGGCTGGATGATTCACTGGCGGTTATCGAAGCGAAAAGCCTCGAAAACCTCGATATGCTGAAAGGGCTCAATTTTGTTGCCGTGATCTCCTTACTCGGCTGGGGCCTGGGCTACTTTGGACAACCGCATATTCTGGCGCGCTTTATGGCGGCAGATTCACACCGCTCTATCCGTGCGGCGCGCCGTATCGGCATGACCTGGATGATCCTGTGCCTGGCGGGTGCCGTGGCGGTCGGCTTCTTTGGTATCGCTTACTTCCAGAACCACCCTGAACAAGCGGCAGGTGTGAGCCAGAACGGCGAGCGCGTGTTCATTGAACTGGCGCGTATCCTGTTCAACCCGTGGATTGCCGGCATCTTGCTGTCAGCGATTCTGGCCGCAGTGATGTCCACCCTGAGCTGCCAGCTGCTGGTGTGCTCAAGCGCCCTGACAGAAGACCTCTATAAAGGCTTCCTGCGTAAAAATGCCAGCCAGAAAGAGCTGGTGTGGGTAGGGCGTCTGATGGTGCTGCTGATTGCGCTGATCGCTATCGCGCTGGCGGCTAACCCGGAAAACCGCGTGCTCGGCTTAGTCAGCTATGCATGGGCGGGCTTCGGTGCAGCCTTCGGTCCGGTTGTCCTGTTCGGTGTGTGCTGGAAACGTATGACACGTAACGGCGCGCTGGCCGGTATGGTGATTGGTGCAATGACTGTGCTGCTGTGGAAGCAATATGGCTACACCGAACTGTATGAAATCATCCCTGGCTTCATCTTCGCCAGCATCGCGATTGTGGTGTTCAGCCTGATCGGCAAAGGCCCATCAGAAGCAGCACAAGCGCGTTTCGAGGCAGCAGAAGCGGAATTCAACACCAAGTAATTTGTCTCTGATACTTCAAGCCCGCCGGTTAAACGGCGGGCTTTTTTTATGGAATCGACCAGGCTCCAACACTTAATTTATAACAACGGGTGATAACGCAGTCTGGTGCCTTTCTGTTCTGAAGCTTCTGTGCGTGTCATTAAAATCGGCAATGCTTAAATCTTCAATTCAAAGCAATACCACAGCTGAACGTCCAATAAAGGCCATTCCGAGGAGCGAAGCGTCCGCGCCATGGACGGCGCGGTCGATCTGCAGGGATGCGTGGTTTCTTCGCGATCGGGATGGCCTTTAGTGGACAGTGCACTGAACCTGCAGCGATCCCCCCGCACTGAACCTGCAGCGATCCCCCCGCACTCAACCCGCAGCGATCCCCCCGCACTCAATCCGCAGCGATATTCCCGCACTAAACCTGCGGCAATCCCCCTAGCACTGAACATTTTCCGGATCGCTGAAACCCCACCCCCCATTCTCACAGAATCTGTTTCCCGCTCCGCAAATGAGAAATAATTTCATTAAGTGACTTGTAATTTTACCCGCGATAATGATAATCGATATCGTTTACACTTTACGTATTTTTACCTAAGGTTTACCCTCCTTAACAATCAAGAGGTTGGTGATGTTCGTACCGTTTCTCATTATGCTGCGTGAAGGTCTTGAAGCAGCACTCATCGTCAGCCTGATTGCCAGCTACCTGAAACGCACTCAGCGTACACAGTGGTTCCCCGCGATGTGGGCAGGTGTCTTCACTGCGGCTGCTCTCTGCTTAGGTCTTGGCATCTTCATCAACGAAACCACCGGCGAATTCCCGCAAAAACAGCAAGAACTGTTTGAAGGCATCGTGGCGGTTGTCGCAGTGGTTATCCTCACCTCCATGGTGTTCTGGATGCGCAAAGTCTCGCGCAACATCAAAGCCACGCTGGAACGCTCAGTGGATCAGGCGCTGCAAAAACAGGGCGGCGGTGGCTTCCCGCTGGTGCTCATGGTCTTTCTGGCCGTGGCGCGTGAAGGCCTCGAATCCGTCTTCTTCCTGCTGGCTGCCTTTACTCAGGATGTCGGTTATGCACCGCCGATTGGCGCGGTACTCGGTCTGTTAACGGCGATTGTATTGGGCATGCTGCTTTACTACGGCGGCATCCGCCTCAACCTGGCGAGCTTCTTCCGCTGGACCAGCTTATTCATCCTCTTTGTTGCCGCAGGCCTGGCAGCGGGCGCAATCCGTGCCTTCCATGAGGCTGGACTCTGGAACCACTTCCAGGACATCGCCTTTGACCTCAGTAACACGCTCTCCACCCACTCGGTGGTCGGCACGCTGCTGGAAGGCATACTCGGCTATCAGGAAACACCTAGCGTCAGCGAAGTCGCGGCCTGGTTAATCTATCTGATTCCGGCGCTGCTGCTGTTCTTCTTCCCGGCTCGCCCCGCGGCTAACACCGCACGCACCACTCGCTGAAATTAAATCAGGCGCGATTGCGCGCCTGTTCTTCCATGTAACAGGGATATCACTATGACGATTCGCTTCCGCCGTAAGGCGCTGTTGGTTTCAATGCTGGCTCTCTCAGGCGCCGCATCTGCTGCATCCATCCCGCAAGTCACGGTCACCGTCACTGACAAACAGTGTGAGCCGATGTCACTCAATGTGCAGGCGGGCAAAACCCAGTTCATCATCAAAAACAACAGCCAGAAAGCGCTGGAGTGGGAAATCCTGAAAGGGGTGATGGTGGTGGAAGAGCGTGAAAACATCGCGCCAGGATTCAGCCAGAAACTCACCGCTAACCTTGAAGCGGGCGAATACGACATGACCTGTGGTTTGTTGACCAACCCGAAAGGCAAGCTGGTTGTCACCGGCGAGTCGAAAACTGCTGCAAAAGGCAAAACCGACATCATGCAGTTGGCTGGCCCAATCACTGACTACAAAACCTATGTGATGAGCGAAGTCAAAGAGCTGGTTGCAGGCACTCAGGCCTTTACCGATGCGGTTAAAGCGGGCGATCTGGAAAAAGCCAAAGCGCTGTACGCACCAACCCGTGCGCACTACGAGCGTATCGAACCGATTGCCGAACTCTTCTCCGATCTGGACAGCAGCATCGATGCCCGTGAAGACGACTTCGAGAAAAAAGCCGAAGACCCGAAATTCACCGGCTTCCACCGCATCGAAAAAATTCTGTGGGCCGACAAAACCACCAAAGGTGCTGAAGAGTTCGCCACTAAGCTGAATCAGGACGTGCTGGATCTGCAAACACGCATCAGCGAGTTGGCGTTCCCACCGGCGAAAGTGGTCGGTGGCGCAGCAGGCCTGATCGAAGAAGTCGCGGCGAGTAAAATCTCCGGTGAAGAAGATCGTTACAGCCGTACCGACCTGTCTGACTTCCAGGCGAACATTGATGGCGCTCAGAAAATTGTCGATCTGCTGCGTCCACAGCTGCAAAAAGCCAACCCGCAACTGCTGGCGAAAATCGATGCCAACTTCAAAAAAGTGGACGGTATTCTTAGCAAATACCGCACTAAAGACGGTTTTGAGTCCTATGAGAAACTCACCACCGCTGACCGTAATGCGCTGAAAGGGCCGATCACCACTCTGGCGGAAGATCTCTCCCTGCTGCGCGGAACTTTAGGCCTCGACTAATCATGAGCTATAAAAATGACGCGGCAGAGCCGTCGCGTCGTCGTTTATTGCAGGGATTAGGTATGTTGGGCGGCGCGGCCGCCCTGAGTGGCGGTTGTCCGTTTCATACGGCAGCCGCGGCTGACAGCTTCTCTCCCGGCACGGTTGCACCCGATGCACGCCAGCAGGCGCAACCTTTCTACGGCACTCACCAGGCTGGAATCATTACCCCGCAGCAAGCCTCAATGATGCTGGTGGCTTTTGACGTCTTAGCCAGCGATAAAACCGATTTAGAGCGCTTGTTCCGTCTGCTGACTGAGCGCTTTGCCTTTCTGACAAAAGGGGGCACTGCGCCAACGGTCCCGAATCCGCAGCTGCCGCCGATGGATTCCGGTATTCTTGGCGCGGATATCGCACCCGATAATCTCACCATGACGCTGTCTGTGGGCACTTCGTTGTTTGATGAACGCTTTGGGTTAAGCGCACATAAACCAGCGCAGCTGCAAAGCATGACGCGCTTTCCGAATGATTCACTCGACGCCGAACAGTGTCACGGTGATCTGCTGCTGCAAATTTGCGCCAATACGCAAGACACGGTGATCCACGCACTGCGCGACATCATCAAGTACACGCCCGATCTGCTGGCCGTTCGCTGGCGGCGCGACGGCTTTATCGCCGACCACGCTGCACGCAGTCACGGTAAAGAAACGCCGATCAACCTGCTGGGCTTCAAAGATGGTACTGCCAATCCAGACACGCATAATCCGGCATTAATGGATCAGCTACTGTGGGTCACGGCGAACCAGCAAGAGCCAGCCTGGACGCAGGGCGGCAGCTATCAGGCGGTGCGCATTATTCGTTTCCACGTGGAGATGTGGGATCGCACGCCGCTGGGTGAACAGCAAACCATATTCGGTCGTGAGAAACTTTCCGGTGCGCCGCTGGGCATGAAAGAGGAGCACGATGTGCCCGATTACGCGAAGGATCCGGATGGGGATGTCATCGCGCTGGATGCCCACATTCGCCTCGCCAATCCACGCACGCCGGAAACCGACAGCAGTTTGATGCTGCGCCGGGGCTACAGCTACTCATCAGGGATTACCGGTTCTGGTCAGCTGGACATGGGATTATTGTTCGTCTGTTACCAACATGATTTAGCGAAAGGCTTTATCACCGTGCAGAAGCGCCTCAATGGCGAAGCGCTGGAAGAATATATTCGCCCCATCGGCGGCGGATACTTTTTCGTTTTGCCAGGCGTTCCCGACGAAAAACATTATCTCGGCCAGCCTTTACTGCAGGCCTGATTAATAAATGCACAACGCCTGCGCGGCATGATGGCGGCGCAGGCGTTTTATTAACCCACCGCTAACTTTCCTCCGGCCGTAACCGCTTCCGAATGTTCCGAAAAAGTTCAGCCAGGGCTGAATTATCCATCTGACTGAAAAAGTTGAAAAATTTAATTTAAGACGAAAATTCTCATGCTTCGCTTAACACTTTTTCTTCAACGTGAAGTAAAATTACTGTTGCAAACCCCGGTTAATTTGATGCATTTTACTCATAAGCGTTGTCAGTTGTGTGGCTAAGTCCACTGGAGTTCGCGCATGACCCGGTCCTTCTTTGGACAGTTAAATACACCTCAGCTAGCGCAGTACACTGCGGGGGATTTCTTCCCTCCAAAGTATCCTCTTCACTTTTCAATTATCGTTTCCGAACTAACGCCAATTCTTTACCGGTGCGCTTCAGCGCTTCGTCGTTGTTGCACACTATTCTCAATGGCTAGACTCGGCTTACAAGGAAGCCAAAGTAACCTCTAAAGCGTTCAAGTCATCGCCGCGGGTGAGCCGCCGCGATAAATGAAACCAACTGTAAGGTGCCACTATGGGAAGACAGAAAGCAGTGATCAAAGCGCGTCGTGAAGCCAGAAGAGTCGTTCGTAGTGATTCTCGCAGTCACCGTCAGCGCGAAGAAGAATCGGTCACTTCGCTGGTGCAGATGGGTGGGTTGGATTCCATTGGTATGGCGCGTGATTCACGCGATCGTGGTCCGATTGAAGCCAGAAATGAAGCTCAAGCGCACTATCTTAATGCCATAGAATCGAAACAGCTGATATTCGCCACCGGTGAAGCCGGTTGCGGTAAAACCTGGATTAGCGCAGCCAAAGCGGCTGAGGCCCTGATCAATAAGGACATCGAAAGGATCATTGTGACGCGCCCGGTTCTGCAGGCGGATGAAGATCTTGGATTCCTCCCCGGAGATATATCCGAGAAGTTCGCCCCGTATTTCCGACCGGTATACGACGTTCTGGTTAAACGTCTTGGCGCTTCCTTTATGCAGTACTGCCTGCGGCCTGAAATTGCCAAGGTAGAGATTGCGCCCTTCGCATATATGCGCGGACGTACCTTTGAAAATGCGGTAGTGATCCTTGATGAGGCACAAAACGTCACCGCTGCTCAAATGAAGATGTTCCTGACACGCTTAGGTGAAAACGTGACGGTTATCGTCAACGGCGATATCACCCAGTGTGACTTGCCGTCCCACGTCAAATCCGGTCTGGCCGATGCGCTGGCGCGCTTCGAAGAAGACGAGATGATTGGTGTGGTCCGTTTCGGCAAAGACGACTGCGTTCGCTCGGCCCTCTGCCAGCGCACGCTCCATGCTTACGGTTGACCTATTGAGAAGTAGATTGAGAGTGTAGCGAAGCAAAACCCGGCGCAAGCCGGGTTTTTTTCATTTCAACAAGTGCAAATCGGCATGACGGTTCATGTCTTTATACAGCAGATAACGGAAGGGCTCATCGCCACCGGCGTAACAAGCTTGTGGGCAAAACGCACGCAGCCACATGTAATCTCCGGGCTCTACCTCCACCCAATCCTCGTTGAGTTTGTAAACGCCTTTGCCTTGCAGCACATACAGCCCATGCTCCATCACATGCGTTTCCATGAAGGGAATGATGCCACCTGGCTGGAAAGTGACGACGGTGATATGCATGTCATGGCGCATATCATTCACGTCAACAAAGCGCGTGGTGGCCCAGCGTCCGCCGGTATCTGGCATGGCTGTGGGGGTGATATCGCGTTCGTTGACAATCATAAACGGCGGTTTTTCCAGACCCTCCAGCGGCTGCCAGATTTTGCGGATCCAGTTAAAGCGCGCGGCTGCGGTATGGCTGTTTTTGATTTGCCATTTAGCGCCAGCCGGAATGTAAGCGAAGCTGCCTGGCACCAGGTCGTGCTGCGTGCCTTCAACGGTCAACTGCAGATGACCTTCCAGCACGAACAGGGCGCTTTGCGCGGCGGGATCGGATTCCGGTCGTTCACTGCCGCCCTGTGGGCCGACTTCCATAATGTAGTGGGAAAAGGTTTCCGAAAAACCACTCATTGGCCGGGACAGCACCCATAAACGCGTGTGCTGCCAGAACGGTAACTGGCTGGTGACAATATCTGACATCACGCCGCGTGGAATAAACGCATAGGCCTCGGTGAAAATAGAGCGGCCAGTCAACAGACTTTTCTGTCCATCCAGGCCACCGTGCGGTGCGTAATAGCTGCCATGTTCCATGGTTGTCTCCTTAATGGCTTTCAGCAAACGGGTCTTTGTGATCGTACGAGTTAATCCAGACATGGTCCGAAATCAGGTAGTCGTAAATACTGTCGACGATATCGACGCCTTCTTTGTCGGTACGCAGCTGCTCGATATCCGCAATTTCCCCCGGATACATCACGCGCTCAACTCCCTCTGCCGGACGGCTCAGGTTTAGCTCGGCCATAACCTGCTGCACGTTATCGAGGAAGGTCTGCTGATCGCCAAAGAAGGCCGGATTGATCACAATATGCAGCTGGCCCAAATCGCGTCCTTTACTTAAGTCGGCATACATCGAGCTGACACCGCGCCCAAACGGTAATCCCATCAATACGCCGGACAGCATGTCGACCATCATCATCAGGCCATATCCTTTGGGGCCGGAAATCGGCAGCAAGCCACGCACATCATGCGGATTGGTCGTGGGTTTGCCGTTGGCATCCACCGCCCAGCTATCCGGGATCGCTTTATCACGCGAGCGCATGTCGAGGATTTTTCCCCACGCCTGCACGGAGGTCGCCATATCAAAGGTCATAATGCTGTCGCGGCCCGGCGCGGAGAAGGAAATGGGGTTGGTGCCGTAATAGATGTCGGCCCCACCAAAAGGCACCACCATCGGGTCTGACTGGCACATCGCCAGACCAATCAGGCCCGCTTCAGCTGCCATTTGCGTGTAATAGGAGATAGCGCCGCTGTGGCTCATCTTCTTCACGCCAACCACGGCAATCCCTTTCTCTTTTGCTATGTCGATGGCCACTTCCATCGCTTGTTTCGACAGCACCATGCCGGGGCCATTATCGCCGTGCAGGATGGCGCTGCAGGGGCCGGTAGTTTCGAGGCGGATCTCTGGCTGGCAGGTCATTCCACCTTTCTGAATACGTTCAGAGTAGTATTCCACGCGCACCGTACCGTGCGAGTGAATGCCACGCGCTTCAGCAAACACCAGCACATCAGCCATCACTGCGGCATAGTCTGAAGGTAATCCGGCAAGCTTTAGCTTATTCGCGATCAGCGTATGCAAGGTGGCCTTATCGATATTCATACTGACTCCTGTTTTGTTTGTTTCCTGTAAAAATGAACACAGCGACCAGCACCACCGCGCCTGCGGCGAGGATAATGCTGGCTAAGTTAAAGGCGTCCAGCGTGCTACCGGTGCGGTCAGCGATATTGCCGGTCAACCACGGCGCAATGAAGGAGGCCGTCATGCCGAAGAAGTTGTAGATACTCAGCGACGTGGCGAGCTTCTTTTTGTTAGAGAGTTCGGAGATGGTGGAAATCAGCAGGGGATCGAGTGCCAGCTTGCCCAGCAGGCCGTAGCCAATCAGCCCCAGCATGATGATAAAGGCATCCTGCGCATGAACGGCGATGAGCAACATCACGGCAGCTAACACCAGTTGCATCAGCATGATGCGGTATTTGAAGTGGCGGAATTTGTCCGCCACCATGCTGAAAATCAGCGCGCCGGGAATAGAGGCCAATCCCACCAGTGAGGCAATGATGCCTGCGCTACTGCCGGAAAAGTGGCGCTCTGTTTGCAGGAAGTTGGGCAGCCACGACACCACAAGGAAGTAGGCGTAGCAGCTACAGAACAGAATAAAATAGACTGCAAATTTCTTTAGCGTGAAGAAGCTGGATTGCCCATGGTCTTCTTCATGTAATGATTCAGTTGCTGTTGATGCCGGGCGGGCGCTGTCACGACGGATCAGGAAATAATAAAGCGCGAAAGTCAGCAGCATGATAAGCGCTACGCCTTTGAGCATCACCTGCCAGTCAAGGGATTGGCTCAGCACCAGCCAGGACGATCCGCTTAGCCCGATGACCATCCCCACGGAAGAACCACTGTTAATGATTGCCGTAGCGACGTTACGTTTATTTGCGGGAATCTCCTGGCCAGATAGTGAGAACGCTGCGCCATAGAAAAATGCCCCGCTAAGTCCCGCAAGTGCACTGGCGATATAGATCACCATCAGGTTTTGTGAAGCGGACATCAGAAATGTCGCGAGGGCGAAAACCAAAAAGCCAAAAGACAGAATTAACCGTTTATCGAACTTGTCGGAGATCATGCCGGCCGGCACTTGCAGTAGGACGTAAGCGAAGAAGTAGATGCTGGCGATGATGCCAATCTGCTGGTTACTGTGCAGATCTAACGTTTGCATCACCTGCGGATAAATGGGCGTCAGCATGGAACGATAGATCCAGATGACCACCCAGCCCAGACACAATAGCGCGGTCAGCATTTTCCAGTAGGATGCGGGGCGCTTTTTTTGCTCTTCCGTAATCATTGAATCCTCTGTTGCATGAAATGGCAGTGAGTGAAACTTTAGTTGCAGTGGCGACATCATGCATTGACAAAAAATTAACATAAAGGCCTTTTAGTGCTCAGAAAGGTCTGCATGGCAATGAAATTGAGCGGTTTTTATGTGGGATATCAAAGGCTGTCGCTACATTGAAACGAAGAAACTAAAGTTTCACAAAGTGGGATCGATGTCGCAAAGTGAAGGTGTTGAAGGTGTTGAAGGTGTTGAAGGTGTTGAAGGTGTTGAAGACAGTGCAGGGCAGCGAAGGAAAAGTTTCGACGATATTAAAGGAAAGTCACTGGAATCCTTAGGGTCTCCAGTGACCGGTAACTCCGGATGCGCCGGTTAACTTTCCTCAATTGGCCTAAGCAGCATCTGATTATTAGGAAAATCGATGATAACTATGTGTTGTTGCAGGAAGTTCTGACCGACTAAACCATCCGTCTCCATATGTTTAAAATCCCCTTCAAGCAGAATCGCATCGACATTAAAATCCCCTGGTGTGGCATTTTTAATATGAAGTTGTATGGCTTCACAGCGCTCATTATCCAGTTCGGCCATGACTTCGATACAGGTCATATTATTAGGTGATTCGTTAACGCGTTGTTTCCACATCATGGAAATTGTGGCGCCGGTATCCAACACCATTTTATAAGTTTTGTCGTTATTCATTACCTCAATGACGATACCTTCATGGCTGATCGCTAAGGGTAGTGAAAGCCACTGGTTAGCATCGATATTAAATTCGGTAATCTGTCTGGCGACAGAAAATAACGAGCGCTGATAATCTATCATCAGCGCTTTTTGTTGAAACAAACCTAAACCAATCACCATATGCTGAGGGCGTTGACCGTCAGGCATCAGCGTCAATCCCCATGGCGCCAGCGAAACACCTTCTGCATTTTCGAAGCTCATGCCATTGACAGAGACATGATGGAACATGAAACGGTCATTCATATAAACCTCGCCGGTGAGATCGGTGCTACGTGCCTTTTCTTTAAGTCTTTTTAACCACGGGACCTGACGCATAAACTGCTGGGTAAAATGGAAAGCATACGGTGAGCCGGTATCCAGCATAAACTCGCCGTCCTGGCCGTTGATATTTAGCGTAGCGACGGGAACTGCACTTTCATCCAGTGTAAAGGGGATCTCTATGATTGCTTGCGCTGATGATATGGCGCTCAGCGAACAGATAAATATTCCGCAACGTAATAATCCTTTCATTTATTATTTTTCCTTTAATGCGTGTGATTAATTATCGGGCATCACTCCCTCATAAACGTTTAATTAAAAAACCGCTATTGATTTACACCGCATGAAATTAATTTTTTATCAGAAAGTGTTTTTATCGGAATTCTGTGAGCCGAAGCAGGGAATATCCTCAGAAAACCGCGCGGTGCGCGCATCACGCTCATAGCCCTGAGGTTCACACAAGAGATGATAAAGCTCCGGGCGACGACCATGGATCCAGCGACGTCCGGTGGACATCGCCAGTAACGAAAGATCCAAATCGGCACTCACCAACGTATCCCTGAATGACGTGGTTTCGTTGACGATGCGGCCATAAGGGTCAATCACCATCGCATTGCCGGTTCGTATTTCGCCGTTGTCTAATCCGACGCCATTACTGAACAGGACGAACAGCCCGTTATCATGCGCACGCGAAGGCAGCCAGCGCATCAACCATGCTCGACCGCTGTCGCTTGCCAGAGCCACTTCCAGTGCGGCGGGATCGCTTTCTCTGTTTTCCCACAGGCTCACCGGGATGGGTTTCATACCAAAGGGGCTACGTGAATGGGTGCCACCTGTCTGATGCGGGGCAATCAGAATATCGGCTCCCATCAGCGCGGTGATGCGGACGTTGTCGGTTAAATTATTGTCCCAGCAAATCAGTATCCCGGCCTTCACGCCCCATGGCGTATCAAACACGGTGAATTCATTTCCCTGGGCAATGCCAGCGTGTTCAAAGGCATGAATTTTACGGTGCACATGGCGTTGACCGTCCGGCATACAGACCGCATAGGCATTATAGAGTTGCCCATTATCATGCTTTACGATGTAGCCCGCACCAATCGCCATCTGATGCTTTTCTGCCAGGCGAGCGATGCGCGCCAGAGATGGGCTGTTATCTGTGCGCTCGGCCAGGGCTTCGACCTCTGCAATCGGCAGATCAGGTACATGCCAGTAACCGGTGATGCACATTTCCGGAAAGGCTAAAATTTTGATTTCTTCTTGTGCAGCCTGCGCGATAAAGCGCTCCATGACGGAAAGATTGAACGCTTTATCGCTGGCGCGATGGCAAAACTGCACGGTGGCAACGCGAAGTGAATGTTCCATGGTGTTTCTCCTAAGGAAATAGGTCGCTATTTCACCAGAGAGAAATCCCCCGTGTATAATCACAACTTCTCCCACTTTGATAACAGATTGGAATGGATATTAAACTGTTACGCGCGTTTGTAACGCTGGCGCAAGAAGGGACCTATCACTCGGCGGCTAATGTTCTCTGCATCACCCAGCCCGCATTATCTAAACAGATTCAGACACTGGAGCACCTTTCTGGTGTGACGCTTTTCCAGCGTGGACGGCATGGCGCGCGGTTGACGGTGGCGGGAGATCAGTTATTAGCGGCTGCCAGCGAGGTGGTGGAGCGCTATGCGGATTTCTTCGCTGATGTGGCGGCGATCCAAAAAGGGGATTCAGGAAAACTCACCCTGGGTTTTGGCATCTCTTCTTTTCTTTTTGCTCCCAAACACGTCGCCGCCTTTCGCGTACGCTATCCTGGCGTACAAGTCTCGCTCAACGATATGCCTTCGGCGGTTCAGACCCAGCTGCTTGCGGAAGGACGACTGCAAGTAGGATTTGTGCGCTTACCGGTGCCTGAACCACTGCAAATTCAGAGCCTGGACACGGAACAATTGGTGCTGGCGGTAGCAGCTGATCATTTGTCGAGTCCTGTAGAGACCACTCAGATTATTGAAAATCATCAACTCTTGCAGTTAGCACCTCAGAGGGGCGAAGGGCTCACTGCGCAGGCCGATCAGTTCCTCAGCGCAAGAAAACTCACCCCGCGCACGGTGTCGGCTGCTGACGATATTCAGACGTTACTGGCGCTGGTGGCGGCCGGTGATGGTGTGGCGCTATTGCCGGGGAGTGTGAAGCATATCCTGCCTGCTGGCGTCAGGCTACTGCCGCTGGAGGGCGAGCATACCCAATGGCAAACTGGTTTGGCGTGGAATGCCGGGATCAAGGACCCGCTCAGAGACAAGTTTCTAGCGATGGTAATGGGCGATGGCCAGATGAGTTAGTGCTTTGGCCGATCTGAAGACAAAAAAAAGCCTGAACTTTCGTTCAGGCTCTTCTTCAAATATGGCGGTGAGAGAGGGGTTCGAACCCTCGATACGTTGCCGTATACACACTTTCCAGGCGTGCTCCTTCAGCCACTCGGACACCTCACCAAATTTTTTGCTAACCGCGCTGGGTCAACGGGGCGCTACTATAGGGAGTTACCTGAAAACGGTCAAGCCCTATTTTCTCCTTTTGTTCTATCCGCTTAAGCTCTGTGCAGCTTGCTGCATCTCTCGCCGAACTGCGTGTTCTGTCATCAAATTATTCCTTCTCTGCCACAAAAGTGTCACCAGACTGTCGCAGACTTGTCTGCGGAAACATTTGGTTATATTTACTGATAAGGATGCTTATAAATGAAACACATACCTCTTTTCACGGTTTCTCTGCTGGCTTCATTAATTGCGACGTCAGCAGTGGCAGAGTCAACAACTTATACCCGCGCCGCCACCGGTGATATCACCGAACACGGTGGCGCACGCCGCCTCAGCAGCGACCAGACGGAAGCGTTGAAAGCCTCACTCGTTAATACCACGGCCAAAAACGTCATCTTATTGATCGGCGATGGCATGGGCGACTCGGAAATCACCGCCGCACGAAATCAGGCGATGGGCGCGGGTGGTTTCTTCCCTGGCATTGATGCGCTGCCGCTAACCGGCCAGTACACCCACTACTCTTTAGACAAGAAAACCCACAAACCCAATTACGTGACGGATTCGGCTGCCTCCGCTACCGCCTGGGCAACAGGCACCAAATCTTACAACGGTGCCATCGGCGTAGACGTCAATGGCAAGGATCAGGCCACCATTCTTGAGCTGGCGAAAGCCGCCGGGAAAGCCACCGGTAACGTATCCACTGCAGAATTGCAGGATGCCACGCCTGCCGCTTTGATGGCGCATGTCACTTCACGTAAATGTTATGGCCCGGAGAAAACCAGCGAACTGTGTCCGACCAATGCGCTGGAGCAGGGCGGTAAAGGATCTATCAGCGAGCAGATGCTGAAAACCCGTCCAGATGTCACCCTCGGCGGCGGTGCGAAATCGTTCTCTGAAAGCGCCAAAGCGGGTGAGTACCAGGGCAAAACCTTGCGCGAGCAGGCTCAGGCGCTGGGCTTCCAGCTGGTCGATAACCTTGATGACATGAATGCAATCAAACAGGCTGACCAAACGAAACCGGTGCTGGGGCTGTTCTCCGAAGGCAATATGCCGGTTCGCTGGCAGGGGCCGAAAGCCAGCTATCACGGTAATATCGACAAACCCGTGGTGACCTGTGAAGTGAATAAAGATCGCCCGGCATCAGCACCCACACTGGCGCAGATGACCAAGAAAGCGATTGATTTGCTGAGCACCAATGAAAAAGGTTTCTTCCTGCAGGTGGAAGGCGCGTCAATTGATAAACAGGATCACGCGGCAAACCCGTGCGGTCAGATTGGCGAAACGGTGGATCTGGACGAGGCCGTGCAACAGGCACTGGCCTTTGCGCGTGAACACGGTGACACGCTGGTGGTGGTAACGGCTGACCATGCGCACAGTAGCCAGATTATTGAGAATGGCAGCAAAGCGCCGGGCCTGACGCAGGCGGTGAACACCAAAGATGGTGCGGTCATGACCATCAGTTACGGTAACTCTGAAGACGATTCTCAGGGGCATACCGGCACACAGTTGCGCATCGCGGCTTATGGTCCTTATGCCGCTAACGTGGTGGGGCTGACCGATCAGACGGACTTGTTCTTTACGCTGAAGGATGCGATGGGCATTAAGTAACCGCGCCCGGCAGCAACAAGAATCCCCGCATAAGCGGGGATTTTTTTGGCAGTAAAGTGGTGCGGATTACAATCCGCGCTGCGCCATCAACCTTGCTAAATCCACCAGACGATTTGAGAAGCCCCACTCGTTATCGTACCAGGCGAGGATTTTGACCAGGTTGCCACCAATCACCAGGGTGGAAAGCCCATCAATGATCGATGAACGTGGATCGCCCTGATAATCGCTGGAGACCAGTGGCTCATCGCTGTATCCCAGAATGCCTTTTAAGGGACCTTCAGCAGCGGCGGCTTTAAACGCATCGTTGACTTCTTCTGCCGTCACATCACGCTTCAGCGTCACGGTGAGATCCACAATCGACACCACCGGCACCGGCACGCGCAGGGAATACCCCGTCAGACGGCCATCCAGTTCCGGAATGACACGGCCTAATGCTTTCGCCGCACCGCTGGAGTAAGGCACAATCGACAGGGCGGCGGCACGCGCACCGCGCAGATCCTTCTCAGGCTGATCGTGCAGCACCTGGCTATTGGTGTAAGCATGGGTGGTGTTCATCAAGCCATGTTCAATGCCGAATGCCTGATGCAATACCTGCGCGGCGGGTGCCAGACCGTTGGTGGTGCAACTGCCGTTACTCACCACGAAATGTTGCTGGGGATCGTAACGATCATCATTTACGCCTAGCACAATCGTCAGGTCATCGTTTTTACCGGGCGCAGAGATGATCACCCGTTTTGCGCCGCCGTGCGTGATATGCACTTCCGCTTTCTCGCGCTCGGTGAAGAAGCCGGTGGCTTCAATCACGATCTCAACACCCACGTCACGCCAGCGGATATTGGCCGGGTCGCGCTCGCTAAACACTCGCACCGGCTTACCATCGATACGCAACTCACCTTCACCGGCCTCAACTTCTGCAGGAAGTCTGCCCAGCAGTGAATCGTGTTTAAGCAGATGCGCCAGCGTTTTACTGTCGGTGAGATCGTTAATCGCCACAATCTCAATATCGTTGCTGCCCAGCGCGGCGCGGGACACGTTACGTCCGATACGGCCAAAACCGTTAATGCCAACCTTAATCATCATTGACTCCTCATCCGAAGTGGTTGCAGTCAATGTAGGACGATGCGCGATTGGCGTAAACGACAAAAAAGGATCACTTTACGCCATTTTGCGGCAGTGAAAGCGCTGGCGATATTCACCGGGTGTGAGATGCAACTGGCGCTCAAAACTGCGGCGCAGGTTGATGCTGCTGCCAAACCCGGTGTCGATGGCGATGCGTTCCAGCGTAGCGCGGCTTTGCTCCAGCTGTTCACGCGCGGCAGCCAGTCTGGCTTCTGCGACAAAGCGTGCCGGTGACGCGCCGGTTTCACGGGTGAATACACGGGTGAAATTGCGGGGGCTCATGGCGACACGTTCGGCCAGTTTTTCAACGGAGAGATCTTCCGCCAGGCTCGAGCGGATCCAGCTTTGCAGATCGTGAATCGGGCCGGTGCTGGTTTGCTGTAACTGGTAGCGGCTGAACTGCATTTGTCCGCCGGGACGACGCAGATACATCACCATATCCTGAGCAATATCGCGTGCCACGCTGAAGCCAAAATCCTCTTCAACCAGCGCCAGCGTCAGGTCAAAGCCGGAACTGACGCCACCTGAAGTCCAGATCGGACCATCCTGAATATACAACGGACCCCCTTCCACCTGAACACGGGGGAAGCGGGTTTGCAGGGTTTCCAGCAGGCGCCAGTGTGATGTGGCGCGGCGTCCATCAAGCAAACCGGCTTCGGCGAGCAGCATTGCGCCGCCACAAATGGACACTACGCGACGGGCCTGCGGGGCCGCCAGCCTGATGAAATCCACCACCATATTGCCCTCTTCAACGCTGTCACCGCGTCCGGTAATCATGATGGTGTCCCAGGCAGTACGGGGATCTAATTCAGCCAGCTTCAGGTCAGCCAGCAGGTTGAGGCCCGACTGACCATGAATCACCTGATGCGACTGCGTAGTGGCGATACTGACGCGATAACGTGGCTGATCAACGCCAACTGGCAGGTGCAAATTGGCGTGCATCAGGATGTCGGCAATACCGGCGGCTTCAAACAGCATGCCGCCATCGGGAACGATAACGAGGAAATGCTTCATGGCGTAAAATGCTCATCGCGTCAAAATAAGCCAGATTATCGCACGGCGCCGTTATTTTTGCTGGTAATACGGTCCCTGGGTGATCGAATTGCGCAGCACCAGTCGGCCCGGCATCAGTGGCTGCGCCGTAACGCTTTCACCATCCAGCATTTTAGACAGTTGCGTTAACGCGCTTGATACCATCTCAGCAACCGGAACATGCACCGTGGTTAACGCGGGCAGGAGATAGGGCGCAACCGGGATATCATCAAAGCCCAGCAATGAGACGTCATGGGGGATGCGCAAACCTGCGTTGTGCAAAGCGCAGGCGGCACCAATCGCCATATCATCATTGCTGGCGACAATCGCTGAAAACGATACTTTGCGACGTAACAGTGCTTCAACGGCCAATTGCCCACTGGCGCTGGTCCAGCAGCCATCCAGCATCAGGTTTTCGTCGTATTCAATGCCATTTTCCATCAATGCTGAAATATAGCCTTTCAGGCGACTTAATCCGGTGTGCGAACTGCCCATCCCTTTGATAAAAGCGATCTCGCGGTGCCCCTGAGCAATCAAATGATTCACGGCGTTAAGGGTGTCATTTTCGTGATCGGCGCACACTGAATATTGCGGATGCTGCTTCAAACGGCGGTTTAAAACGATTAACGGCTTACTCATGCCGGGAATAAGCGCATCAATATCATCCACGCTTAAATAGCGGGGATAGATGATCACGGCATCGCAATAGCTATCGATTAAAAAATTTATGGCTTCGCGCTCTTGCTGCGCATTGTGTTTACCATCGCCCAGCACCAGTTGTGAACCGAGTTTTTCCGTCATGGTCGCGGCCTGGAATAACAGCTCGGTAAAAAATGGGCCGTTGTAAAGCGTATTGGGCACCATCAGACCAATACTGTGCGAACGGTTGGTCGCAAGACTTCGAGCCAGCAGATTAGGACGGTAATCCATCTCATCAATGGCCAGCATCACCCGATCCCGCACCGTTTTAGACACATAAGCGTGGCCAGCCAGCACCCGTGACACCGTGGCTTTGGACACACCTGCGCGTTTTGCGACATCAAGCATTGTAGTCATTTATCTTCCTTCTCAACGTTCTCGCGCATTGTAGCGCAAAAGCTCAATCTGAAAACCGCAGAGTGCGGCTCTTCTAACCGGTAACGTTTTTTTTCATTATCATCCGATTTCATCACATATTTAAAAGGATAACCTAAAAATAATATGAAACCGGTCTCAGATTAATCATATTTTCACAATTTAAATAAGGTTTAGCGGTTTGAGTTATGGATCACAAAAAGAACAAATTGAATCTGTAACCGGTTGCAGAAACGATTCTCAGCGCGTAATTATTTAAAAAAAACGGAGGGTGTTATGGTGAAAATTCTATTGTGTTGTTCCGCAGGTATGTCAACCAGCATGGTCGTACAAAGAATGCAGAAAGCCGCTACGCAGCTGGGTTTAGAAGCCAAAATTGATGCCGTTGGCATGGAAGAGTTCAGTGAAAAGATCGCGGAGTATGACTGTTGTCTGCTAGGCCCACAGATCAAATACAAGCTGGCAGATTTCGAACGTCAGGCGCAGGAATATCACAAACCGGTTACCGTCATTAACACCATGGATTACGGCATGTTAAATGGCGAAAAAATCCTGAAGTCGGCGCTCGCCCTGATTGATGCCAATAAGGGGGCATGATGAGCACACTGGCTGACTCTTTATTTGGCGTGATTGAGAACCGCATCAGTCCGATTGCTGCGCGACTCTCCTCGCAAAGGCATGTGGTGGCCATCAAGGACGGGTTTATTGCCTCGATGCCGTTCCTGATTGTCGGTTCATTTATGCTGCTGTTCTCACATCCTCCTTTCAGTCAGGACAGCCAGTGGGGCTTCGCCCAGTGGTGGCTAGGTATGGTGAAGCAGTACAACGACCAGCTGATGATGCCCTACAACATGACGATGGGCATCATGGCGGTATTTATTACCGGCGCGATTGCCTACAACCTGGCGCAAAGCTACAAACTCAATGGCCTGATGGCGGCGCTGCTTTCGCTGATGACCTTTTTGGTGGTGGCTGCACCGGAAAAGAATGGTGCATTGTCCGTTGCATCGCTGGGCGGGGAAGGGATATTCACCGCCATCCTGATCAGCCTGTACTGCACGGAAGTGATGCACTGGCTGGTGAAGTACAACATTGGTTTCAAACTGCCGGAGCAGGTGCCGCCAAAGATTCGTCAGTCATTTGACCTGCTGATCCCCATCATGGTGATTTTCCTGACGCTCTATCCGCTGAACCTGTTTATGGAGAGCCACTTTGGTCTGTTGATTCCTCAGGCCATCATGTCAGTGTTCGCGCCAATTATCTCCGCAGCCGATTCACTGCCTGCGGTGCTCATCGCCGTCTTGCTGTGTCATCTGCTGTGGTTTGCCGGTATTCACGGCGCGGCGATTGTCGGCGGGATTTTGCAGGCCTTCTGGCTGAGTAATCTTGGACTGAACCAGGAAGCGTTAAATGCCGGGCAAGAGATTCCCAAAATCTTCATCGAGCCGTTCTGGCAATTTTTCATCACCGTAGGCGGCTCAGGCGCCACCATGGGTCTGGTGATTCTCTACCTGCGCAGCCGCTCAGCGCATTTGCGTTCCATCGGTCGTCTAGGCCTGGTGCCAAGCATGTTCAACATCAATGAACCGATTATTTTCGGCTCCCCGGTGGTAATGAATCCGCTGCTGTTTATTCCCTTTATTACTACGCCGTTGATCAACGCAGTTATCGCCTGGACAGCCACTCGCACTAATTTGGTTAATCATGTCATTTCTCTGGCGCCATGGACCACGCCGGGACCGATTGGTGCGGCCTGGTCTACCGGATGGGACTGGCGTGCGGTGGTGCTGGTGGCGTTCCTGATTTGTTTATCCACGCTGATTTATTACCCGTTCTTCAAAATGTATGAACGCCAACTGCTTGCGCAGGAAGAAGAGATGGCGCAGGAACAACTGGCTGAGGAGATGAAGTAATGCAAGAGATGCAGGAAATGGAAAGTACGGTGATGGAGCTGATTATTCATGCCGGGGAAGCCCGCTCATCATCGATGCAGGCACTGCAAGCGGCCCGAAAACAGAACTGGCAGGAAGCCGATGCACTGCTGGCGAGTGCGCGTGACGCCGCACGTGAGGCCCACAAAATTCAAACCGCGTTAATCGGTGCGGATGAAGGCTGCGGCAAGATTCCGGTCAACCTGATTATGGTGCATGCGCAGGATCATTTGATGAACGCCATGCTGTGCCGCGATTTAGTTGAAGAGCTGATCTATCTGCATCGTCAGGTGCAGGAGTTGTCGAAAACCCACATGCAGTAAGACGCTGTTAATCACATGAAAGGATGGATTATGTCTCAGTTACCGGCTGATTTTTTATGGGGTGGCGCCGTTGCCGCGCATCAGGTTGAAGGTGGATGGAACGAAGGCGGTAAAGGGCCCAGCATCGTCGATGTGTTGACGGGCGGTGCGCATGGTGTTGAACGTGAAATTACCGATGGCATTGTCGAGGGAAAACACTATCCCAATCATCAGGCCACCGATTTTTATCATCACTACAAAGACGATATCGCGCTGTTTGCCGAGATGGGTTTTAAGTGCTTCCGTACCTCGATTGCCTGGACACGCATCTTCCCGAAAGGCGACGAGCAACAACCTAACGAAGCGGGTCTGCAGTTTTACGACGACATGTTTGATGAGCTGCTCAAATATGGCATCGAACCGGTGATCACGCTGTCGCACTTCGAGATGCCATTGCATCTGGTGCAGCAATATGGTGGCTGGCTGAATCGTGAATTGATCGATCTCTTTGTGCGTTACAGCGAAGTGGTGATGAAGCGCTACAAAGGCAAAGTGAAATACTGGATGACCTTTAACGAGATCAACAACCAGCGTAACTGGCGTCGACCGCTGTTCGGCTACAGCAACTCAGGCGTGATTTTCACCGATCATGAAAATCCGGAAGAGGTGATGTATCAGGTACTGCATCATCAGTTTGTGGCCAGTGCCAAAGTGGTGAAGCTGGGGCATCAAATCAATCCTGAATTTAAGATTGGATGCATGCTGGCGATGGTGCCGCTCTATCCGTGGTCATGCCATCCTGATGACGTGATGTACGCGCAAAAATCGATGCAGGAACGCTATCTGTTTGGCGATGTACACATGCGCGGTGCCTATCCCTCCTACATTTTAAAAGAGTGGGAACTGCGCGGTTTCAACATTGAGATGGCGCCGGAGGATGCACAAACGCTGCGTGAAGGCTGCACCGACTATCTCGGATTCAGCTATTACATGAGTAACGCCGTGGAGTATGCCAGCGCGACGCGCATGGACAGCGCACTTGAAGCTTTCCCCGGCAGCCGAAAAAATCCGCACGTGCAGGCGTCAGATTGGGGATGGCAGATCGATCCGGTTGGCCTGCGTTACACGTTGAACGCACTGTATGAGCGTTACCAGAAGCCGCTATTTATTGTGGAAAATGGCTTTGGCGCGGTCGATCAACGTGAAGCCAACGGTGAGGTGAATGATGACTATCGCATTGCCTACCTGCGTGAACACATCGAGCAAATGAAAAAAGCCGTACTGGAAGATGGCGTGGATTTAATGGGCTTCACGCCCTGGGGCTGCCTCGACTGTGTCTCCTTTGGCACCGGCCAATACAGCAAACGCTATGGCTTTATTTACGTTAACCGTAATGACGATCAAACTGGCGACTTTTCACGATCGAAAAAGAAAAGTTTTGCCTGGTATAAAAAGGTTATCGCTACGCAAGGTGAAACGCTTTAATTCGCGATACCCGGGCAGGATGCCCGGGTAAAACAAGTAGGTAAGTAATGATTAAATTAATAATTAGCGATCTCGACGGCACATTTTTAAATAGCGAAGGCGATTACGATCGTCAGCTTTATGCTGAAGTCCGGCAACTGATGCAGCAGAAGGGCGTCCATTTTGCTGCCTGCACCGGTAAACAGTGCGAAAGGGTTGAAGAGCTGTTTGGTGATAACAGTCGTGATATCTGGATATTGGGTGACAGCGCAACACGTATCAAACGCAACGGCGAGTTTATTTACCAGTCACTTATCTCCAACACGCTTGGCCAACAAATCATTCATACCTTGTTAGAAGTTAATGCCAACCATGTTGTGATTGCCTGCACGCCAGATGGCGCGGTAATTCAGGCAGACACGCCGCAGCATCTGGCCGATCGCGTCAGAAAATCCTACGCCACGCTGCGCAAAGTCGAGGATATCCGCAGTCTGAAGGACGACTTTGTGAAAATCACCGTTTACGACGAACAAGGCAACTGCCCGCAAACGCGACCGCATTTAATCCCGTTTGAGCAGCAGGTTTATATCGTGGTGGCCGAAGCCGCCTGGATCGATATTGCCGATCATGGCGTACATAAAGGCACCACCATTAAGCGTTTGCAGGAAATACTGCAAATCGGGCCGCATGAAACCATGGCATTTGGTGATGGTTACAACGATATCGAACTGCTTTCTGAAGCGGAATACAGTTTTGCCATGCGCAATGCGTTTGATGAAACCAAGGCAGTCGCTAATTTCATTACCGGATTTAATGATGAAAGCGCCGTGCTGAAAACCATAAAACGGCTCTTAGTCTTACAGTCATAATTAACGCGGTGATAATAGCCGCAATATTTCCCGCTAGTTAGCGTGACTGAAATATCCTTTCCAGCCTGCGCAGGCAGGCTGAATAAATAACATGAACCCGAACCAGTAATAAATATCATCCATGCGGTGACGCCTGATGCTGCCTGAAACGGCGCTTCTGCTCACCTGATTGCAACCAAGCGGAGTTATTTCCTATGCCAAATAAGATCAAGATTGTCACTATCGGTGGTGGTTCCAGCTATACGCCAGAGTTGATTGAAGGGCTTATCCTGCGGCAGGAGCAGTTGCCGATTGCGGAGTTGTGGCTGGTGGATATTGAGGATGGCGCAGAGAAGATGGAAATCGTTGGCAGTATGGCAAAGCGCATGATCGCGGCCGCCAAACTTGACTGGCAGGTTCATCTTTCTCTCGACCGCAAGGAAGCGTTAAAGGATGCGCATTACGTGACCACACAGTTCCGTGTGGGGTTGCTGGATGCGCGCTTGAAAGATGAAGTGATTCCGTTGGCCAATGGTTTGCTGGGTCAGGAAACCAACGGCCCGGGCGGGATATTTAAGGCGTTTCGCACGGTTCCGGTGATTCTCGATATTATCGAGGATATGCGCCAATTGTGCCCCAACGCCTGGCTGGTGGATTTCACCAATCCGGCAGGCATGGTGACAGAAGCGGCGATTAAATATGGCAAGTGGGAAAAAACGGTCGGCCTATGCAATGTGCCGTTCGGCCATATCACTCAGGCTTGCAGTGTGCTCGGTGCGGAAGAGAAAGATCTCTATTTCAAATTTGCCGGACTTAACCATTTCCACTGGCATCGCGTCTGGGATCAGCAGGGCAATGAACGCACCGCCGAACTGATTGATAAAATCTATTCCCCAGACCAGCAGGAAAAAAGCGATGAAGGGCTAAAAAATATTCATCAGATTCCTTTCAACCACGATCAGGTGAAACATCTCGGCCTGCTGCCCTGTGGTTATCACCGCTATTACTATTTGCAGGAACCGATGCTGGCTCATGCCATCGAAGAGTTCGAAAACTATGAAACGCGTACGGAAGTGGTTAAGAAGACCGAAGCGCGGCTGTTCGAGTTATATAAGGACGTCAATCTTAACTACAAGCCTGAAGAGTTAAGCCAGCGGGGCGGGGCGCATTATAGCGACGCCGCCTGCGATCTCATTGCCTCTATCCAGAATAACAGCGGTAAATTGATGGTGGTCTCCACGCGTAATAACGGCGCAATTGCTGACTTGCCATTTGATTGCGTGGTAGAAGTCACCGCTGCGATTACTTCACATGGTGCAGAACCGCTGCGTTGGGGGGCATTGCCGCCTGCGGCGCGCGGCATGATTCAGTTGATGAAAGCGATGGAGGAAACGGTGCTTGAAGCTGCCGTTAGCGGAGATTACGGTGCGGCATTACACGCTTTCACCATTAATCCGCTTATTCCGGCGGGCGACACGGCGATAAAAGTGCTGGATCAATTGTTGTATGCCCATAAGGACTATCTGCCGAAATTCGCCAGTAAAATTGCAGAGATTGAGCAGACCAAACCGGAGATCGTCGCTTTTGTCGATCAGTTGCTGGCCGACAGGCAAGCGCATGCCAATAAGGCGTGATGAGGTTTTGTCAGGAAGACTGAAGACGGTGCCCGTTTGAACATCGCTGGGCACCGAGGAAAAGCACTCACCGTCCTGTTGGGCGGTGAGTGGATCAGCATTACGCGGTGAGTTCGTTACGAACGATAGCTGCACCCGCGCTCAAGGCTTCCAGCTTACCTCTGGCAACGCGGCGCGACAGTGGCGTCATACCGCAGTTAGTAGAAGGATAAAGCTTATCGGCATCGACAAACTTCAGCGCTTTACGCAAGGTATCAGCCACTTCTTCTGCGGTTTCAATGGTGTTGGTCGCCACATCAATGGCACCGACCATCACTTTTTTGCCACGGATCAGCTCAATCAGATCCATTGGCACGCGCGAATTCTGGGCTTCCAGTGAAATGATATCGATAGAAGACTTTTGCAGTTTAGGGAACACTTCTTCGTATTGACGCCACTCAGTGCCGAGCGTCTTTTTCCAGTCGGTATTCGCTTTAATGCCGTAGCCATAGCAAATGTGCACGGCGGTTTCGCACTTCAGGCCTTCAACGGCTCTTTCCAGTGCGGCAATGCCCCAGTCATTCACTTCATCGAAGAACACGTTAAATGCGGGTTCATCAAACTGAATGATATCAACGCCGGCTGCTTCTAACTCTTTGGCTTCCTGGTTAAGAATTTTGGCAAATTCCCAGGCGAGTTTTTCACGGCTTTTGTAGTGACCATCATAAAGCGTATCGATCATGGTCATTGGGCCAGGCAGAGCCCACTTAATCTGTTGTTTGGTTTGCTGGCGCAAGAATTTAGCATCTTCGACAAACACCGGCTTTTTACGCACCACTTCACCGATCACACTCGGCACGCTGGCGTCATAGCGATTGCGGATCTTCACAATCTCACGTTTTTCAAAATCAACGCCGCTGAGATGTTCAATAAAGGTGGTGACGAAGTGCTGGCGCGTTTGCTCGCCATCACTGACGATATCAATACCCGCTAATTGCTGATCCTGCAGGGATAACAGCAGAGCATCTCTTTTGCCCTCGACTAATTCATCACCCTGCAATTTCCATGGCGACCACAGCGTTTCAGGTTGAGCAAGCCAGGCCGGTTTCGGTAAGCTTCCTGCCGTTGAAGTAGGCAATAATAATTTCATAATCAATAACCTTTTATTTTGGCTTAATCAAAGAACGTAATGTGCAGACCACTGCTCAAGAATCTCTTGATAGGGTTTGATGAAGTGCTCTTCCGTAAACTTCCCCTGCTCAATTGCCAACTGGCTGCGTTCTTCTCGATCGTAAACAATGCGCGTTAATGAATGGTCGCCATGCGCCAGGCTCGGCTGATAGCACTGGCCTGCGGCAGAGTTGGCATTGTAGATTTCAGGGCGGTAAATCTTTTGGAACGTCTCCATGGTGCTGATGGTGCCGATCAGTTCCAGGTCCGTGTAATCTTTCAGCAAGTCACCGGTGAAATAGAAGGCTAACGGCGCAACGCTGTTTTCAGGCATGAAATAGCGAGCCTGCAACCCCATTTTGCCGAAGTAGTGGTCGGTCAGGGATAACTCATCTTGCTGATATTCGAAGCCCAACACCGGGTGCTGATAGTCAGTGCGGTGATAGGTGTTCTTGCTCGATACGCTCAGGCAGATAACCGGCTTTTTATTAAAGCGTTCCTGATAAGCCGCCGAGTTGACGAAGCTTTTAAAGATATTGCCGTGCAGATCACCGAAACCTTCCGGCAGGCTGAAACCGGCTTTGTTGTTATTGGCCGCCAGCAGACGAACGCTAAAATCGTAATCACGCACGTAGGATGAGAAGTTATTGCCTACGATGCCGTCGGTACGCTGCTGAGTGTGGCGATCAACAATGTTGGTTTTCAGGATTTCGATCACCGGGAAGGTTTTGCCATTGCCTTCAATATCGATTTCCGCAGAAATGATTTCCAGCTCAACGGCATAACGATCGCCTTTCGGGTTGTCCGCATGCGCCAGAGAGTTGAAACGATTGTTCATCATCATTAAGGCATTGCGCAAATTCTCCTGGCGATTGGTTCCACGTGCCAGGTTAGCGAAGTTCGTGGTGATACGCGTGCTTTCAGAAGGATTGTAATGCTCATCGAAAACACTGCTCTTAATGGAAAATGCAAAATCGTTGCTCATGATGCTCTGGTATCCTGATTTCAGCTGCAAAACCTTTCCGGCTTTAGGTGGGTAGACCTGATACTGCGGCCTATCACCTGCGGAAGATTTCACATTGTCTTAAGTCAATAACAATGCGAATTTTATGCCAGAGTCACTCAGTGATTGAAAGTGATTAAACTTCAAAGCTGCATGAGCCAATTTCATGATCGGCTTCACACTGTGGAGCAGGGTGGTCAGAAGAGAGATTTCATGCGGAAAAGCGAGCGGTGTTTGTGGCTTAGGCTAACGACAAAAGCGAAGTGATGGCTAATATGCCTGGAAGCGTCGCGGAAGAATTTACCTAATGAGAAATAAAAAATCCACGCCAGGCGTGGATTTTTTTAGCTGAAATTAATTCAACATGAGCAAATCATCGACTTGAAGATTAGACGTTGAACAGGAAGTTCATCACGTCACCATCTTTCACGATGTACTCTTTACCTTCTGAGCGCATCTTGCCGGCTTCTTTCGCACCTTGCTCGCCTTTATAGGCAACAAAGTCATCAAACGCGATGGTCTGCGCACGGATAAAGCCTTTCTCGAAGTCGGTGTGGATTTTACCGGCAGCCTGAGGCGCGGTCGCACCCACTGGGATGGTCCAGGCGCGTACTTCTTTCACGCCAGCGGTGAAGTAGGTTTGCAGGTTCAATAGCGCATAACCGGCACGGATCACGCGGTTCAGACCAGGCTCTTCCAGACCCAACTCCGCCATGAACTCTTCACGCTCTTCGTCATCCAGCTCTGCTATGTCGGATTCTACTGCTGCGCACACCGGCACAACGACAGAACCTTCGGCTTCCGCAATCGCACGTACCTGATCGAGGAACGGGTTGTTTTCAAAACCGTCTTCGTTCACGTTCGCGATATACATGGTTGGCTTCAGGGTCAGGAAGCTCAGGTAGCGGATGGCCGCTTTCTCATCAGCATCCAGCTTCAGGGCACGCAACATGCCTGCTTCTGACAGGTGCGGGAGACATTTCTCCAGCGCAGCCAGTTCAGCTTTTGCATCTTTATCGCCGCCTTTGGCTTTCTTCTGGCAGCGCTGAATCGCACGTTCACAGGTGTCGAGATCCGACAGCGCCAGCTCGGTATTGATGATATCAATATCTTCCGCTGGGTTAACTTTGCCTGAAACGTGAATGATGTTGTCGTTCTCGAAGCAGCGCACCACGTGGCCGATAGCTTCGGTTTCACGGATGTTGGTCAGGAACTGGTTGCCGAGACCTTCACCTTTGGAGGCGCCTTTCACCAGACCGGCGATATCCACGAATTCCATGGTGGTAGGAACAACACGCTGTGGCTTAACGATTTCGCTCAGCTGATCGAGGCGCAGATCGGGCATTGGCACCACACCGGTGTTTGGCTCGATGGTGCAGAACGGAAAGTTGGCTGCTTCGATACCCGCTTTGGTCAGCGCGTTGAACAGGGTGGATTTACCGACGTTCGGCAGGCCCACAATACCGCATTTAAATCCCATGGTCTGATTACCTTTATCACTGAGTGTGCGGCGCTGACAGGCAGCGACGACAGATTCAAAAAATTTCGCGCATTATACACAGAATTGCCTTCTGCGGCGCGGGAATTGGGCTTAGCCAGCCTTGAACGCATGCAGGCGGTTCATCGCCTTGATTTTGTCTTCTTTCAGCCACAGCTCAGTGCAACGCACCGCTTCATCGACCGCATCATCAATCAGCTTTTGCTCGCTGGCCGGCGGTTTACCCAATACGAAGCCGGTGACCTTATTGCGATCGCCGGGATGGCCGATACCAACCCGCAAACGGTGGAAATTATTGTTGTTGCCCAGTTTGCTGATGATGTCTTTCAGGCCGTTGTGTCCGCCATGACCACCACCCTGTTTAAATTTCGCCACACCCGGTGGCAGATCCAATTCGTCATGCGCCACTAAAATCTCTTCAGGTGTGATGCGATAAAACGTCGCCATTGCCGCGACCGCTTTGCCACTCAGGTTCATAAAAGTGGTGGGCACCAGCAAACGGACATCTTCACCCGCCAGCGACAGGCGTGCAGTGTAGCCGTAGAATTTCGGCTCTTCTTTCAATGACTGATTGTTCCGGTCGGCCAGCAAATCCACATACCAGGCACCCGCGTTATGACGCGTTGCGGCGTATTCAGCGCCGGGATTGGCCAGCCCCACAATCAGTTTAATGCTGCTCACGATGTTTATCCTGTCTTGCTGCGGAAAGGGCGATAGTTTACTGCCTGCAAGCGGCGATGACAAAGGGTGCTGAGCACAGATGATACCTCTGCGTGACTTATCAATTTCTATCGAAATCAAGCCTCTGGCCGTAAAGAAATGTCAGAGATTGTGAAGGATGTGTGATCCTGTCCGCAACTTAACCCGCCGTCATTGCCTAAACTTATGACAAGTTAACCATACGTGCTGTTTTGCTTTTTCATAAGGATGGAGGTGAATCATGAAACGTCAACAATGCCGCTATTTAGGTAATGGCCTGATGTGTTTGGGTTTACTGACGATGGTACTTGGCGTCGGATATTCTATTATTAATCAGCTACCTGCGTTAAACCTGCCGCAATTCCTCGCACATGGTGCCATGTTCAGCATCTTTGTTGGTGCGCTGCTGTGGCTGGTGGGTGCGCGCGTCAGCGGACGTGAGCGGGTTGAAGACCGCTACTTCTGGTTACGCCATTACGGTGACAAACGCTGTCGTCGCAATCACTCCTCGCATTAAGAGAGTGCCGCTTCCTGTATAGGCTGTAACTGCACGAAATATCGTTCGACGCGGTTACGGCCACTGGCTTTTGCACGGTATAACGCTTCATCCGCCAGGCCGAGTAAAATCGGAAAGGTATGATCGCGATGGTTAGCGGTGGCAAAGCCAATGCTCACCGTGTAGCAAACATCGTTGGGCTGCGACAGCTGTGTCGCCAGTCGGATACGCTCGCACACCCGTTCCGCATCCTCGCTATTGCCCGGCAGAATCGCCGCAAACTCTTCGCCGCCCAGACGGGCAAAATGCCCCCCGGCGGGCAACAAAGCCTGTACCACCTGACAAAAATCGATTAATACGCGATCACCTTGCAGGTGGCCGTAACGATCGTTAATGCCTTTGAAATGGTCGAGATCAAACAATACGGCAGTGTAAACCAGCGGTTGCGGACTACGCGTGTTACGCACCACTAATCTGTCGGCTTGCTCGAACAGAGCGCGGCGATTCCAGACGCAGGTCAGGGGATCGTGAAGCGATGCCCGTTTGTGGGCGATCTGTGTGCGCTCGTTGACCATTGCCAGAATGGTAAAAGTCAGGCCAATCACAAATAGAATGGATTCAAGAATCACGTATACCGAAACGCTGGAACCGGCTATCGCGCCGCGCACCGGTGTAGCGATGGCATCATCGAGGAAGATGCGCGCAACATGAAACAGCAGATGAATCCACAGCAACATCTGCGCCGGCCAAAAGGTCACTTGCAGTGCATCGCGAGATTGCCATAACAAACGAATTAGCGCACCGGTGTAAATGATGCACAGCAGGCAAAGCACTAAAACGCGTTTGGGTTGGCTGGCGTAAAACGCAGGGAATGCGCAAAGAATCGCCCATAGCAGCCCGCCGGCTAACCAGCTGAACCCCAAGGGTTTATGGCAAAAAGCACGGAATGCATTCAACAGATTGCCGTAGGCCAGCAACATCACGACGTTGCCCACACCGATGGGAAGGAAGACAAATCCCGCGCTGCGCAGACTACTGAGGAACACCGCCATCAGGGTCAAGATGAGCGCCAGCGTCGTGAATCCGAGCACGCGATCGTATTGCGCACCCACCCAGGCGAAAACAAGAATAATGCTTAAAAACCCCAGCACATAGAGCTCGCAAACAAACAGCGTGTAGATGTCGAGAGTCATAGTGGTCGGAGTTCTTAGAAAAAAGTGTGGAGAAAATACCACTAATCAATGGCCCGCTAAAGCGCAGCATCGCATGTCGTTTGAAAAGAGTGTAAGGCAGGGAGAATAGCGAGTTTTAACGAAATTTATCGCGAAAATATCCGTGGCGAAAGCGGCTTAATCGGCAAATGAAGCGGATTGTTGGGAATAAAAAACCGGGCACGGGGCCCGGTTTCATGCAATGTATTAATGTTCGAACATTGCGGAGATGGACTCTTCGTTACTGATACGGCGAATCGCTTCGGCCAGCATGCCAGAGAGCGTTAAGGTACGCACGATTGGCAGCGCTTTCATCTCGTCTGACAGCGGAATGGTATCGCACACGATAACCTGATCGATCACTGACTTGCGCAGGTTTTCAACCGCGTTACCAGAGAAGATTGGGTGGGTCGCGTAAGCGAAGACACGTTTCGCGCCGCGCTCTTTCAACGCTTCAGCTGCTTTGCACAGCGTACCGCCGGTGTCGATCATATCGTCGACCAGTACACAGTCACGACCTGCCACGTCACCGATGATGTGCATCACCTGAGAAACGTTCGCACGCGGGCGACGCTTATCGATGATAGCCATGTCAGTGTCATTGAGCAGCTTAGCAATAGCACGAGCACGCACTACGCCACCGATGTCTGGAGAAACCACAATCGGGTTTTCCAGGCCAATCTGCAGCATATCTTCCAGCAGAATAGGGCTACCGAACACGTTATCAACCGGGACATCGAAGAAGCCCTGAATCTGTTCGGCGTGCAGATCAACCGTCAGAACACGGTCAACACCTACGCTGGAGAGGAAATCGGCAACGACTTTGGCGGTGATTGGCACACGGGCAGAACGCACACGGCGGTCCTGACGTGCATAACCAAAGTAAGGGATTACAGCAGTAATACGACCAGCAGAAGCCCGACGCAAGGCGTCGACCATCACAACCAGCTCCATCAGATTATCATTGGTGGGGGCACAGGTGGACTGGATGATGAAAATATCACCACCGCGTACATTTTCGTTGATCTGTACGCTTACTTCACCATCACTGAAACGACCAACGGCGGCGTCTCCGAGGCTAGTGTAAAGGCGGTTGGCAATACGTTGTGCTAGTTCCGGGGTGGCGTTACCAGCAAATAGCTTCATATCAGGCACGAGAGGAACCTCAGGCTTGGCGTCCAGAGAATGAACGATTCAAAAGTAACCGGCGAATACTTTTGAAGCTGTTCATACGGGTGTGTTAATGCGCGTCGTGCAGTGCCTGGAACAGGGTGGCACTGTCACGCATACGCTTAGAGCCCGGAAAGGGTGCGTTGCAACGGCGAGGTGTTAAGCCCGCGCGCCACAAATCCGCAAATCCATTTCGGGGCAAGCTCCAGCACCTGACGAGCAGCGGACTCGGTGTTAAATTCAGCAAACACACAAGCTCCGGTCCCGGTCAGGCGCGACGGCGCGTATTCTAGCAGCCAGGAAAGCAGCGCATCAACCTCGCGAAAACGTTTTCTTGCCACAGCTTCACAATCATTGTGAAAAGGACGCTGCAACAGTTCATCTAATGTGCGTATCGGTGAATTGCGCGTCAGGTCAGGATCACGAAACAGATCCGGCGTGGCGATACTGACGCCAGGGTGAGCAACAAGATAACACTTCTCTGCCGGTTCGGCTGGAACAATTTGCTCGCCAACCCCTTCGGCAAACGCAGCGTGACCTCGCACAAACACCGGTACATCCGCGCCGAGTTTCACCCCAATCGTGGCTAACGCGTCTACACTCAGCCCGGTTTGCCACAAGTGGTTGAGCGCCACCAGCACGGTGGCGGCATCAGATGAACCACCGCCCAGGCCGCCGCCCATCGGCAAACGTTTCTCTAACGCAATCTGCGCGCCGGCGTTATCGGGCAGCGTACCCTGTACGGCAGCAGCCTGTTTCAATGCCTGCGCCGCCCGCACGATCAAGTTATCGTCATCTGCTACGCCCGCTAAGGGCGTCAGCAGCGTAATCTTGCCGCTGCTGTCAGGTGTGATTTCCAATGTGTCGCCATGATCAAGAAATTGAAACAGCGTTTGCAGGTTGTGGTAGCCGTCAGGACGACGGCCCGTGATGTAGAGAAACAAGTTCAATTTAGCCGGAGCGGGCCAGGTGGTGATCATTTTGTGGTCCAGCTATCCATGCGCAGTTTGATTCGCTGACCACCTTCAGTCAGTTCAAGATTAGCCGGCAGCGGTGGATTCACTTTGCTGTCGTAATCAGAGATGTTCACTTTCCATTGCTGACCATTACGGCTGTAGTTCACACTCTGCAACTGATAGCTGCTGTTGAGCTGATAATCCGTGGCATCACCCGGTAAACCCATCATCCACTGACGCAGGTTCGCCAGCGGGATATCCATGCCGGTCAGCTGTGAAATCATCTTCTCAGCGTCATTGCTCACGTAGCGCTTGCCTTTGTTGTCGACGATTTGCACCACCGAACCTTGCGCATCCAGCTGCAACTCGGTGCTGCCAAGCGGGTTGGTTAACAACAGGCGATAACGATCGGCCGCGGTTTGCTGCCAGTTAAAGCGCGCATAGACTTTTTGCTTATCAGAGAGATAAGCAAACGCGCCGCGCGTCTGATACTGGGTAATTTTTTCAACGGCTTGTTGATGCTGCTGCCATTGTGGTGAGGTGATGCTGGGGCCAGGACCTTGTGGTTTATTGATGCTACAAGCAGCCAGCAATACGCTGGCAAGGGGTAAAAGGCGCAACAGCTTGCGCGGGGGCAAATGCATCACGTGGTCGTCTCCTCAGACACGTTTTTACTTCGTAACCGATAACGCTAACCATCCAATACTACGCCGTCAATGCCGATGTAAGGATAATTGCGCACGATCAGTTTAATCTTATTACAGTCATAGCCTTTGTATGGCTTTTCTTGATCTGTGGCATCTTGTAGAATGCGCTTCACAAAGCCCTGACAATCATTGGGACATCCCAAGCCGAATCACCATGACGCTGCTAGCTCTCGGAATCAACCACAAAACCGCACCTGTTGCGCTGCGCGAACGCGTTGCGTTTCTGCCAGACACGCTGGATCAGGCACTTAATAGCCTGTTGTCCCAGCCGATGGTACAGAGTGGTGTGGTACTCTCTACCTGTAATCGTACTGAACTCTACCTCAGCGTGGAGCAGCAGACGGATTTGCAGGAGAGACTGGTGCGCTGGTTATGTGAGTATCACGATCTGCGCGAAGAGGATGTACGTGCCAGCCTTTACTGGCATCAGGACAACGCCGCCGTCAGCCATCTGATGCGCGTTGCCAGTGGTCTCGACTCACTGGTGTTGGGTGAGCCACAGATTCTTGGTCAGGTTAAAAAAGCCCATGCTGACTCCTCTCGCGACCATGCGCTGAGCAGTGAGCTGGAGCGCATGTTCCAGAAAACCTTCTCCGTCGCCAAGCGCGTGCGTACTGAAACCGAAATCGGTGCCAGCGCGGTCTCTGTTGCCTTCGCTGCCTGTTCTCTGGCACGTCAAATCTTCGAATCTCTCAGCACGGTCAACGTGTTGCTGGTGGGCGCGGGGGAAACCATCGAGCTGGTGGCACGTCATCTGCGCGAGCATAAAGTGCAGAAGTTGATGATCGCTAACCGCACCCGCGAACGTGCCCAGTTGCTGGCCGATGAAGTGGGCGCCGAAGTAATTGGTTTGGGCGATATTGAAACGCGCCTCGCCGATGCGGACATTATCATCTCTTCAACCGCCAGCCCGCTGCCGATTATCGGTAAAGGGATGGTGGAACGTGCGTTGAAAGCACGCCGCAATCAGCCGATGCTGCTGGTTGATATCGCCGTACCGCGTGATGTCGAACCTGAAGTGGGCAAGCTGGCGAATGCCTATTTGTACAGCGTCGATGACCTGCAAGCGATCATTGAGCAGAACATGGCGCAGCGCAAAGCTGCTGCGGTGCAGGCGGAAAGCATTGTGGTGCAGGAAAGTGGCGAATTTATGTCGTGGCTGCGGGCACAAAGCGCCGGCGACACCATTCGTGAATACCGTTCACAGGCCGATGACGTTCGTGCTGAGTTACAGGAGCGTGCGCTAGCCGCACTGCGCCAGGGCGCGGATGCAGAAAAAGTATTGCAGGAGTTAGCGCACAAGCTGACCAATCGTCTTATTCATGCACCAACCAAATCACTGCAGCAGGCCGCGCGCGATGGCGACAGCGAACGCCTGCAGATCTTACGTGACAGCCTCGGTTTAGAGTAATCTGGTCTGTCACGACCTATCACTGGGATACCCTCTATTACATGAAGAGCTCTATTGTTGCCAAGCTGGAAGCCCTCCAGGAACGCCACGAAGAAGTGGAAGCGTTACTGGGCGATGCCGGCGTAATTGGCGATCAGGAACGTTTTCGCGCTTTATCACGCGAATATGCACAGTTGACCGATGTGACTCATTGCTTCCGCGACTGGCAGCAGGTGCAGGAAGATATCGAAACAGCTGAAATGATGCTCGACGATCCTGAAATGCGTGAAATGGCTAACGAAGAGTTAAAGATTTCGCGCGAGAAACGTGAAGTCCTGGAGCAGCAGCTTCAGGTACTGCTGCTGCCAAAAGATCCCGATGATGAGCGTTCCTGTTTTGTTGAAGTGCGCGCCGGAACCGGCGGTGACGAAGCGGCGATCTTCGCGGGCGATCTGTTCCGTATGTACAGCCGTTATGCCGAAGCACGCCGCTGGCAGGTAGAAATCATCAGCGCCAACGAAGGCGAACACGGCGGCTACAAAGAAGTGATCGCGCGTATTATCGGCGATGGTGCGTACGGGCGCTTAAAGTTCGAGTCGGGCGGCCATCGCGTACAGCGCGTGCCGGAAACCGAATCACAGGGTCGTATTCATACTTCCGCCTGCACCGTGGCGGTGATGCCAGAATTGCCAGAGGCAGAAATGCCGGAAATCAACGCGGGCGATCTGAAAATCGATACCTTCCGCTCTTCAGGCGCGGGTGGTCAGCACGTTAACACCACCGACTCGGCGATTCGTATTACTCACTTGCCAACCGGTATTGTTGTTGAGTGCCAGGACGAACGTTCTCAGCACAAAAACAAAGCCAAAGCGCTGGCCGTATTGGGTGCGCGTATTCATGCCGCCGAAACTGCCAAACGTAACGCTGCCGAAGCCTCAACCCGTCGTAACCTGTTGGGCAGCGGCGATCGTTCGGATCGTAACCGCACTTACAACTTCCCGCAGGGCCGTGTTACCGATCATCGTATCAACCTGACGTTGTACCGCCTGGATGAAACCATGGAAGGTAAACTGGATACGCTGATCGAGCCGATTGTGCAGGAGTATCAGGCCGATCAGCTGGCCGCGCTGGCTGGACAAGACTGATGCTGATTCGCCACTGGCTTAAGCACGCAGTGGTCGCGCTCTGTGGTGGAGATAGCCCGAAACGGGATGCGGAGATTTTGCTGGGATTTGTCACCGGAAAATCACGCAGCTGGCTGGTGGCGTTTGACGATCATGAACTCGACGCTGCTCAGCTTGCCCAACTCGATGCGCTGCTGGCGCGTCGGGTGAAAGGCGAGCCGATTGCGCATCTGGTGGGCGAGCGGGAATTCTGGTCGCTGCCATTGCGCGTCAATGATGCCACCTTAATTCCCCGTCCGGATACCGAAGTGCTGGTGGAACAGGCGCTCTTACGCATTCCCGCGACACCGTCCTCATTGCTTGATCTTGGCACTGGCACCGGAGCCATCGCGTTAGCGCTGGCGAGTGAACGTCCTGACTGCCAGGTGTTGGGCTGCGACCGTATCCCAGCAGCCGTGGCGCTGGCGGAAGAGAACGCTCAGCGGTTGCACATCAGCAATGCGCGTTTCCAGCTCAGCCACTGGTTCAATGACATTCCCGCCCAGCGTTTCGATCTTATCGTCAGTAACCCTCCTTACATTGATGCCGCCGATGAACATCTGCAGCAGGGAGATGTGCGCTTTGAACCGCTCAGCGCGCTGGTCGCGGATGAGGAAGGGCTGGCCGATCTACGTTTGATTATTCAAAGCGCTCTGCAGTGGTTGCAGCCCGGTGGCTGGCTGTTGCTGGAGCACGGCTGGCAGCAGGATAAAGCGGTGCGCGAGATCATGACGCAGCACGGCTATCAGCAGGTCAGCAGCATTAACGATTATGGCGGCAATCCGCGCGTCACACTTGGGCAATTTTTTTGATTTAAGGAAGCATGATGGCAAGTTGGTATCCGCTGATTAAACATTTTCACCTCCTCACCGTTGCCCTCACCATCAGCTTGTTTTTGCTGCGTTTCTATTGGCTAACCACCGGTTCGGCGATGCTGCAGCGCCGCTGGGTACGCATCGCGCCGCACATTAATGACACCTTTTTACTGCTCAGTGGCGTATTGCTGGTGGTGATTACGCACTTTTATCCGTTCTCACCGCAAGGAAGCTGGCTGACGGAGAAGCTGTTAGGGGTTATTATCTACATCGCCTTAGGTTCCGTGGCATTGAGCCGTCGCCCACGCAAGATGGGGACACGTTGGATCGCCTGCCTGATTGCAATCGTAGCGCTGCTGTTTGTGATTAAGCTGGCGATGACCAAAATGCCGTTATTGGGGATAGTATGACCTCGCCAGAGCTAGTTGATTACAGTGAAACACCGTTGAGTGAAGCGGTGATTGGTGCGACCTGCGCCATACGCAATGATTTTTCTGCGCCTTCCGTCCAGCAGCAGCTGGCGGCATTAGTTGAAGAAGCACGGGATTACGTCAGCAGCGAACAGGATGCCGACTTGCAGCTGAGTAAGCTGCTTGAGTTGTTTTATCGTCAATGGGGATTTGGGGGCGCTAGCGGCGTCTACAATTTGTCCGACGCGCTGTGGATCGATAAAGTACTGAAGAGCCGACAGGGCACCGCGGTGTCGCTGGGTGTGATTCTGCTGCACATCGCCGATGAACTGGAGCTGCCGCTGATCCCGGTGATTTTCCCTACCCAGTTGATTCTGCGCGCAGACTGGCTGGATGGTGAAATGTGGTTGATCAACCCTTTCAACGGCGAAACGCTGGATACGCATACGCTGGAAGTGTGGCTCAAGGGCAATATCAGCCCGACCGCAAAGCTCTACAATGACGATCTGGATGAAGCCAAAACCATCAACGTGATGCGTAAAATGCTCGATACGTTGAAGGCGGCGCTGATGGAAGAGAAGCAGATGGAACTGGCGCTGAATGTCAGCCAGGTTTTACTGCAGATTGATCCCGATGACCCGTATGAAATCCGCGATCGGGGTTTAATCTACGCTCAGCTTGAGTGTGAACACATCGCGCTGACCGATTTGACCTATTTCGTTGAACAGTGTCCAGAGGACCCGGTCAGCGAAATGATTAAAGTGCAGATTCACGCAATTGAACAGAAACAGGTGACGCTGCACTAAGCGTCATCTCGACAATAAGGAAAGGGCATGACTCAGAAAGTTGTAAATATCGGCGATATCAAGGTCGCAAACGATCTGCCATTTGTTCTCTTTGGCGGTATGAACGTGCTGGAATCGCGCGACCTCGCCATGCGTATTTGCGAACACTATGTAAAAGTGACCGACAAGCTCGGTATCCCTTACGTGTTCAAAGCTTCTTTTGACAAAGCTAACCGCTCTTCCATCAAATCCTACCGTGGTCCGGGTCTGGAAGAGGGCATGAAGATTTTCCAGGAGCTGAAACAGGCTTTCGGCGTGAAAATCATCACTGACGTGCATGAAGCTTCTCAGGCGCAGCCGGTAGCGGATGTGGTGGATGTGATTCAGCTGCCAGCATTCCTGGCGCGTCAGACCGATCTGGTGGAAGCGATGGCGAAAACCGGTGCGGTGATCAACATCAAGAAACCTCAGTTCGTCAGCCCAGGCCAGATGGGTAACATTGTCGATAAATTCGCGGAAGGCGGTAACGACAAAGTGATCCTGTGCGACCGTGGCAGCAACTTTGGTTATGACAACCTGGTTGTTGATATGCTGGGCTTCAACGTGATGAAGAACGTCACCAATAACAGCCCGGTGATTTTCGACGTGACCCACGCACTGCAGACGCGCGATCCGTTCGGTGCGGCTTCAGGTGGACGTCGTGCGCAGGTGGCTGAACTGGCTCGGGCTGGTATGGCTGTAGGCATCGCCGGTCTGTTTATTGAAGCGCACCCAGAGCCGAACAGCGCGAAATGCGACGGTCCATCCGCGCTGCCGCTGGATAAGCTGGAGCCGTTCCTGGCGCAGATGAAAGCGATTGATGATTTGGTGAAGAACTTCCCTGAGCTGGATACCAGCAACTAATTGCTTTATCCAGATGTAAGAAAGGCGCCGATGGGCGCCTTTTTTTTGCTTCGAACGCGGTAAAAGGGTTACAGCATAATCGTCAGTAAATAACCCGCAAACAGCGCCAGATGCGCGGCGCCATTTAGTACATTGGTACGTCCGGTTGAGAACGAGATATGGCACAGGATTAACGCGGCACTCATGATCACCATCTGAGGTGGCTCAAGGCCAAATACTAATTGCTGGTCGGTCAGCGTCGCGATAATGCTTACAGCAGGCACGGTCAGTGAAATCGTCGCTAACACCGAACCAAAGAACAGGTTCATGGCACGCTGTACCTGATTCATCAATACCGCTTTAATTGCTCCCAAGCCCTCTGGTGACAGAATCAGCAGCGCAACCAGGAAGCCGGTAAACTGCTGAGGGGCATTCAGTTCGGTCAGCAGGTTTTCCAGCGGGTTGGCGTTCATTTTGGTGACGCTAATTACTGCGATTAGATGAATGATTAACCAGACCGTATGCCACAGCGAGCTATGTGCAGAAGGCTTACCGTGATGCGGATCGCCATCATCCCCGTCATCCTCGTGCTCGTAAACAAACAGGCTCTGATGCGTTTTGGTCTGAATCAGCAGGAAAACGCCGTACATGGCAGCGGAGATCGCGGCAATGATCAGCGCCTGCGCGGTGGTGAAATTGCCGCCTGGTAGCGCATTGGGGAACACCAGCACCAGAATCGCCAGCGGAAAGATGGCGATCATGTACTGCTTTACGCCCGCCAGATTAACGTACTGGGTAGCGAATTTGCGCCCGCCGAGCAGCAGCGCAAAGCCCACCAGACCGCCGGTCACAATCATGATGATGGAGTAGAGCGTGTCACGCATCAGCGCAGGGGCAGCATCGCCGGTGGCCATCAGAGCGGAGATCAGGCTGACCTCCAGAATCACCACGGACAAACTGAGAATCAGCGAGCCATAGGGTTCACCCAGGCGGTGTGCCAGCACGTCGGCGTGGCGCACGACGCTGAAGGCACTAAAAAGAATCGCCACCAGTGCCAACAGGTTGATGCCGATAACCGGCAATAATGCCGTCTGACTGCCAAAGAAACTCAGCACCGTCAGCGCGACAATCGGGAAAATCAGTGAGTACTCGGTGTGTCGGGTTTTCTCATGTGTAGGCATTCACCATCCTCTCCGGCAAAAAGAACAAAACAGGCGATCAGTGCCTGATAAATATAATGACTTTTCTGACGCAGCGCAGTGTAACTTTTCAACAGTTGTGTTTCAGGCTTTTTACGCGACCTTACTTAATCATATTTTTGATGCTAATGCGTTAAAAGAGTAACTTATCATCCAATAACATCGATTATTCATCTTGTTGAAAATCGATAATCTCATTCCTTTGATAAAATAATGCCTATTTTTATCTGATTTGAATGCGATTTATTGGCGCTTTGTGGGTTAAAAAAATCTTGTGTAACTAAAGTACATGTTTGCAATTTTTCCGCTATCTTCCAGACTTAATAAGAACCTTAAATCAGGAGGAATCATGCCGTATTCATCCAATCGTGAATTGCCTGACAGCGTGCGCCATGTCCTGCCAAATCACGCTCAGACCATTTATCAAAAGGCGTTCAACAGCGCCTGGGATCAGTATAAAGATGAAGAAGACCGCCGTGGTGATGAATCACGTGAGCAGGTTGCGCACAAAGTTGCCTGGGCAGCCGTTAAGCATGAGTACGCCAAAGGCGATGACGACAAATGGCATCCTAAGCATTAACCTCTCTCGCGGGTCATGTCGACCCGCTTCACGCTTTTCATTCCCTTATTCAAGTTATCTACCAGGCAGCCGATGCTATTTACAAAGAATTTCCCCTTTGTGATCGGGGTCAATCTTGAAACTTTTGTTAAAAATGCATTAATGTCTTCTCTTAAGTCGACGCAACGCGTGTTGCCTGTAAGACATCATCTTTGAGGAGCCGAACCGACAGGATGTCAGTGCAGTAGAGGAGGTCGCATTGTTAACCCGGGAATTTCTATTAAAAGCGGATTGTAAAACATCGTTTGGTGATATCGACGAAGCGCTGCTGTGGAGCTGTGAAAAGCGTGCCGCGTCGCTCGCTGCCACGCTGGCTTGTCGCCCTGACCAAAGCCCGGTGTGGATTTTTGGTTATGGCTCCCTGATGTGGAACCCGGTTTTTGAGGCGGAAGAAGTGGCGTCCGGTCGACTGGAAGGCTGGCATCGTGCTTTCTGTCTCCGTCTGACGGCTGGCAGGGGTACAGTCTCTACGCCGGGTCGCATGCTGGCGCTGAAAGAGGGCGGTGCAACCAGCGGTCTGGCTTTTCGTTTGCCCGAATCGCGCTTGCATGACGAGCTGGAATTGCTGTGGAAGCGCGAGATGATCACTGGCTGCTATCTGCCAACCTGGTGTGAACTGGAACTGGATGATGCACGCAAAGTGACGGCGCTGGTGTTTATCATGGATCCGCGCCACCCGCTGTATGAAGCCGATTCCTGTCGCAGCACCATCGCACCGCTGATTGCTCAGGCCAGCGGACCGCTCGGCACCAATGCTCAGTATCTCTACTCGCTTGAACAAGAGTTGGGCAAGCGCGGCATGCAGGAAGATGCCTTAACGCGCCTGGCCGCTGAGGTCAGGGCGCTGCAGCAATCCGCAGCGCGTTAATTACGGCTTACCCGGATTAATCAGCCAGGTTCCGGGTTTGTCGATGGTCAGTGTTTGGCTCATCACCTGGCTGCCATTGTGCACTTCAATTCGATATTTTCCCGCCGCCAGGTTGAGTGAAGCAAAACCACTGCTGGCGGGTTTCACATCCTTCGCTTCGCCGTTTAGCAGCACTTTTTCGCCATCCTGCAAACGCAGATAGACGGTCGCCAGACTTGGCGCGCTGCCTGCTGCACTAGTATTAGCCACCGGCGCTGATGCAGAAGGCGCTGCGGCGATCGGTGCCGTTTCACTGTGGCGATTGGTTTTCCACACCACCACCACGACGGCCAAAATGGCAATGGCAGCAGCGGCCACCAGGCCGGGTGAAAGGCGGCGCACGTTGCGCGGCGTGACGGGTTCAATCGCGGCAGCCGCGTGATTCACCGCCATTACCTGTGGTTCAGGCACCGGAGCGGCGACGGGTTCAGGCGCTGGAGCTGGAGCTTCAACCGCCACCGGGAAGGTGGTGACCAGCGCTTCAACATCGCTCACTGGCAAATCGATCAGGCTGGCAAACGCATCAATACTCTGTGGGCGATCGCCGGGTTTCATTGCCAGCGCACAGTCGATGGCGTGCAGTAGCGGCAGCGAATAGCCTGCTGGCTTGCGTTCAACCAGTGGCTGATAGTTATCTTCGATGCAGCGCACCACGCTGACAGGAGGCGCATGGTCGGTAATCAGATTGTGCAGCACCGCGCCGAGCGCATAGATATCGGTCCACGGGCCTTGCTCAACTTCACCCTCTTCGCTGTATTGCTCAATCGGGGCAAAGCCAGGCTTCAGCATGATCTCGGTTTCATCGGAAAGATTCCCGATCTCCTTACGCGCTGAACCAAAATCAAGTAAAACCGGCAGCTGATTTTCCTGAATCTGGATGTTATCCAGCGAAATATCACGGTGCAGATAACCGGCGGCATGAATGGTGTTAATCGCGCCAAACAGCGGCGGTAACAGGCGACGAATCCAGGACTCGTCGATACTGTCCGGGCTGGTCACCTGCCACTCTTTAAGCGTCATCCCGCTGTAGTAGAGCGTGCCCATGTAGGCGGTGTCGTTCTCTTCCCAGAAGCGCAACACATGTAGCAGACCGGGATGATTAAAACGCGCCAGCAAACGGGCTTCCTGAATAAAGCTGTTACGTCCGGCGTTGAACAGTTTCTGGAAGCGCTCGCCGCGCAACTCCAGTGAAAGATCCGCGCCACGCACCGCCAGCGAGACGGGCATGTACTCTTTGATGGCGATGGTGCGTTCCAGCTGATGGTCCCAGGCACGATAAACAATGCCAAAGCCGCCGCCGCCAATCACTTCCTTGATTTCAAATTCATTAAACCGGTAACCCGCAGGCAGGGCATTCGGTGTGTGGTTTTCGTTTGCCGACATAGTGAACTCTCTGAACACGTCCTGTAGCGCCTGGCAGTCTGTTGACGTCAGGCGACGACCGCTAATTAATTAATGTTACGCCAGGCACCAATCGCCGGATCGGCAAGATCCGCATGCAGGGTGTCAATCAGTAACACAGTCACTTTTTGCTGTGGCATAAACTGCGACGACCATGCGCCGCGTAAAGTTTCAACCCGACTCTTTACCGCATCACTATCCTGACCTGCTGTCTTATCCATTTTGATCAGCAGGTTGCCAGTGAATCGCCATACATGTTGCTGGCTGTCAAACGGCAGCACTAACCAGCTATCCTCGGCATCCGGACGCGCCACAATCATGCGCTGTTTATTCACCGCCACCACTTCCAGTGCCGGGCCGCTGAGCTTGAGGTTAGCAATCGGATAGCCCTGATAGAAATTCACCGCCAGAGAGCGCGTTTTGTCACCGCTCATCAGGGTTAATTCACTTGGGCCTTCCAGCCAGCCCTCCGTGGAGCAGTGTTGCTGCGGGTTATCCGGAATAAACAGCGAGTCGCCGTTTTCGTCCCAGGATGTGCGGAAATGGCAACCCGCCGGTAAAGCGAAGTGCTGCAACGGGGTGTTATCTGCCGGGCGCGAGAGATCCAGCGGGGCGGCATTGCTGGCACTGGCGCTGGCGGTGGCATCGTTAATCACGATTGGCCGCCAGTTCTGAAGTTTTGCTGCGCTGCCGTTGGCCAGAACGCTGCCGTCTTTATTGGTCATCTGCCACGGGATTTCATCCAGCGTGCCGCATTGATTCGCCAGCAGCGTGCCGACGCGCGGCAGGAAGCTGGTCAGAATGCTGGAATCGGTGCTTTTGCCGGAAACAATACGCAACGGCAAAGTCTCTTTGCACCAGTCGTTGGGTGAATTGCTGGCCACATTATCGATATAGACTTCAAGCGACAGACTCGGCGAATAGACCACGCGATAATCATCAGCTTGCGCATTTAGAGCCAGCAACAAGGTCGCTAAGCCCGGCAACCACACTTTCATAAGGGTCCTTGGGATCAATAACGTGTCGGCAGAAAACGTGCCGCATCAGCCTGGGAATAAAGCAGCGTCGCTTCCTGCGGTTCGCCAATCCAGATTGCCAGAGCGCTAAGATTGTCGCTTTTTACACTGCGGTTAACGGCTTGTTCCATCAACGTCAGCCACTCTTCGCAGGCATTGACCATGCGCAGGGCTTGTTCCATCTCGTGAGTGGTCAGATTGAGCCAAAACCCGTCCGTGCAGACGAGAAACGCATCGCCATCGGTTAATGAAATCACTTCACTAAAGGTGGCTGGACGTGCAGGCTCTACGCCGAGTGCATTATAGAGTAAATTACTGTTAATTCCGGTATTTTCATAGCCTGCTTCGCGCAGTTGCTGGGCCAGGCTATGGTCACGTGTCACCTGGCTTAACACCCCGTGGCGGAAGTGATAAACCCGGCTGTCACCAGCATGCGCCCACCATGCGCGCTGCGTCTCGCGGTCAATAAACAGCGCGGCAAGCGTGGTGCTCATGCGTGCATATTTCGGATTCTTTCCCTGCGCCTCAAGTAGCACCTGCTGGCAGTGTTCAATCGCTGCGCGGGTGCTTTCGGGAGTAAACGTCGAAATGTTGTGCAACTGCTTCAGCAATGTATCCCGTACGAGTTGTGCCGCTTTATCACCACCAGGTAATCCAGCCACACCATCGCACACTAAAAAGCAGGCTTTGTGTTCATCGAGTTCAGCACCGGTGCGGTCTTGATTTTCATCGCGCAATCCTTGCTGACAGCGGCTGGCAAACATCATTTTCATGCGTCTTCAGTCCGTGTCTGGGAATCTTTATACTGATTCACTTCCATGTCATAGGCATGCAGGAAGGCTTCCCCGAACAGGGTGTGGAAGTCATCTTCAATTTCGCCTGCGGTGCGCTGGTAGTGGCGTGAGAAGTAATCCCACAATGCGGCTTTGCGTCCACTGTTAAAGGGCAGCTTAGGCAACACGCCATCTTTACGTGCTTCTTCTTCCAGGCGTTGCGGATTGAAGGATTGCAGCATCGCCGCAATGATGGCGCGAATACCGGCAATCATCCCCAGCTGATGCGCCTGCAAATCCACCAGTGCATCACGCACCGCGGCTTCTGGCGGCATAAAACCGGGCATCTGACTCTGATAAATCTGCATCAACACCGTTTTACCCGAAGGCAAAATCTTAAACGGATTGTTCGCCTCATTGAGGATCATCGTCATGTCGGCTTTCACGCCGCGTTTGAGGATCGAGCGCGAAGAGAGCAGGGCAACTGTGCCTTGCGAGAACAGGCTCAGCATGCGACCAGTAACGCGCATCTGCTCTTCGGTGATCGGCGTGTGATGGCCATTATTCAGCCCCATACCTTCCAGCAGTGCGGCCAGCAGTTTATCCTGATCGGCTTGAGGTAAAGTGGCGGGTACGGCAGGCACATCACTTTGTGGATCGATGGCCAGTCGTGGGTCAGTTCGGCGCTCCTGACGCGCCGCAGTGGCTTCCGACACAACCTCGAATGGCTGCTGCATGCCGAGAGGATCGGCAGCGCTGTCCGCGAAGAACGCAAGCGGGTCATCCTGCTGGGTGCTCTGGCAGGCAGGATCGCGCACTTCAAGGCCATAATCGCCGATTTGCAGCGCATCACCATGCTGGAGTTGTACTTGTGAACCGCGCTGCAATGCCACGCCATTCAGTACTACCGAGGTCACGCTACCCTGATTGGTCAGGCGACACTCGCCTTCCGGGGAGATATGCACCAACGCCTGCAAGCGTGAAATGGCGCGCGATTCGTCAGGCAGCACCAGATCGTTATCCTGGCTGCGGCCAATGGTTCCCCCAGGCGGCTTAAAAGCGACCGTCTTTGCTGGCACATCCGTATTGCACTGCACAATGGTAAATTGCATGAGTCATCCTGTTAACAAGGAAAACGCTGCGGCCTATTCAAACATGGGTGGATAGAGGCCGTTGCGTCCCGGCTGTGCACCTGCCGCCGGGTTAAACAGTAACGCAAAAAGTTGCGCGGTGAGCGGCCCACTGTGTTTATGTGTGGCGTGGGCAAAACCGTCACTGCGATTACTCCACCAGTAGCTAATGTGCTGCTGAGGATCAAATTTATCCGCCACTTCATGCCAGCTCAGCGTGCAGGGCAGATCATCAAAACCAATCACATCCATAATGTCGCTGCGCTGATTATCCGGAACCATCAGCGGCGTGACACGCTGCATCTGCTGCTCCAGCGCATCGGGGTTCAGTCGGTCGCGTACACCACGCAACAGCAGCGAGCCCAGATCCTGGAACCATTCACCCGACATCGCCAGTTGCGCGCTGTGCCAGTGGCTGATCGGAAAGCTGCGCAGTGCCAGCAACGGCCAGGTGCGCCCCACGCGATCGCACGAGGGCAGCAAACAGCCCATCTGTACCTGCTGACGCAGCGGCGACAGCGGCAAAACAAAATTCCAGACGGGTGCGCGCAGAAACAGCTGAGTGGTGGCATCGGGTTGCTGATGCCAGTGCATGAGCCCCTGTTGAAACCAATGGCTCCAGGGCGTCACGGTACTCTCACTCAGGCGCTGGCGCAGGAAATCACCGGTGGCTGGCAATTTGCCGTACCAACCCGGCGCGGTGTGCGTCGCCATTGTTACCTCACCATTACTCACTGTGTCCGGTCAATCGCTGCGAAACCCGCTGAGGCGCGATCGCCAGCGAACTGCCATTCTCACCGGCATTTTTCAGATTTTCTGCAAGCTTGCGCATCATCAATGCGTTATCTCGCGCATAGGGAGACGACTGAATCTGCTGATCCAGCAGCTGGCTGAGGTGCCAGTCAAGCTGCTGCAAATCCCGTGCACTGACATCATCAGGCAGGTTACGTTGCAGGTTCTGCATCAGCCAGCCACGCAGGAATTCGCCGTCGTAATTGCGCGGCTGATACAACATCTGGTAAGCACGCAGCGCGTTACGGCTGTATTCATTGTCATTACCGGGGTCGTTACGCAGCAAATTGGTGATTTGCTGGGCGACGCGCGGTAACAACAAAGACTTAAGCGCATTTTGATAAAGCACCCATGCCGCATCGCTTACCTGGTTACCACGATAGAGTCCCACGCGCATGCTAAGCGGTGGATTGTCGAGGGAAAAGCGCTCCGACAACGGCAACTTCACCAGGTTATTTAAGAAGGGTAGCAGATCAAAGATATTATCGGCTGGCTGATGGATCACCTGCTGACTCTGGCGGGTAATCGGCTCGATACGTGCAGTGACCTGGTCAAGGTAATGCTGGTTTTGGAAATAGCTGGCCAGCCATAAACCGGAGAGCAAGAGTAGTGCGCCGGTCAATGCACCGTAGCCAATCCAGTGGAACAGGCGGTTGCGATACTCCCAATGACGGTTACTGCCCGCCAGACCACTTTCGCGGAACACCAAATCGCTCAGCAGGTCGCGGATAAAGAAGCTCTGACCTTTATTTCCGGGGATGGGGTTGTTACGGGTGACGCTATCCCAGGTGGCGAGGCTACTTTCACCGGTATGCGGCAACTGCAGCTTACGGTTCAGTTCGCCCATGATGCGATCAAACGGTAAGCCTTCCTGAGTCCCGCTGGTAAAGAATAAGCCGCGCGCTGACCAGGCAATCTCATCCTCGTGGCGCGAGAACACCACATCCAGGTACTCGTTCAGCAACGGTCGTAATGAACTGAACTCCTGTGGGAACAGGAAACAGTCAGCACGCAGGGTGAGATCGCGTTCATTCGCCATCACCGTGGGCAGTTGCTGCTGCAGGCGCTGTTCTAATCGCTGATATTGCTGGCTGAAACTATTATGCCAGTCATCTTTGTGCGGTTTACCGGGCTCCCAGGGGAAGGTGAATCCCCAGATGGCATCGCGCTGCGGTTTGCTCAGACCTTCGTTAAAGCTTAAAAACCCTTTCAGCAGATCGGTCTTGGTGACCATCACATACACCGGGAAATGGATACCGGTTTGCTGGTGTAACTCCTGCATGCGGCTACGCAATGCGCTGGCCTGCGCGTGGCGCGCTTCCGCGGAATCGGTGAGCAGGTCGGCGACGCTAATGGTCATGATCACACCGTTGATCGGCTGTCGCGTGCGATAGCGTTTCAACAGGTTGATGAAACTCTGCCATTCGGCGCCATCACGTGCGCGCTGGCTCTCCTGCAAAGCATAACGCCCAGCAGTATCAATCATTACCGCGCTGTCGGTGAACCACCAGTCGCAGTGACGAGTGCCGCCGACGCCGCGAATGGCCGCTTTACCGAGGCTATCGGTCAGTGGAAACTCCAGTCCGGCATTGAGCAGGGCGGTGGTTTTTCCCGCACCGGGCGCACCAATGATCACGTACCAGGGAAGCTGATAGAGATAGTGGCTCTGAAAACGTGCCAGCCAGCTCTGTTGATGGCGGCGGCCAAACTGGGTGCGTTTAAGACGCAGGGCGGCTTCACTGAATCGCTGAGACAGCAGCGTATCGGTAGCCTGGCGATCGGACAGCTCCTCCTGACTCATCTCCTGCAAACGGTTCAGGAGTTTGCTGTTAAACCAGCCACGCCAAATCGCGGGGATAAACTGGAACAGCACCCAGCAGAAGAACAGCAAACCAACCAGCAGTTGACGAGGAAACACCGGCTCAAGCGGGCGCGTGTCTCCCCAGGTCCAGAGCGGCCCAAGCATCCACAGCACACAGCTTAAGGCCGTGACACCAATCAGGCTCCACAGCAGGCGGTGGGTTAACAGATGTTGCAGCGATGCGCGCATCACTCACCTCCCGGATGATTGCCAAGGGTTTCCGGTGCGGCAAACAGGGTGATTTCCACACGGCGGTTGCGCGCGCGGTTTTCATTGCTGTCATTAGGCAGCAGAGGATTGCTGTCGCCGCGACCTTCCGCTTTCACGCTGTGCCCTTCGGCCAGTTGCGGATTCAGCAATTGCGTCACGGCGCGTGCGCGCGCAAAGGAGAATTCATAGCTTGAGGCAAAACGCCCATCAACAGGGCTGTTATCGGTATACACGGATACCAGCACCGTGCCTTTAACGGTTTTCATAGCGCTGGCAACGTGCGCCAGCAGCGCGCGACCGACCTGATTGACCACGGTTCCGTCCGGGGAGAAGAGTTTATCGGCGGGAATAATCACCTTGCTGCCAAATGCCCCATCGCTGACTTCCAGCTGACCGGCGGCGATCACATCGTTCAAACGCTGATGTAAATCCAGCAACGCCTGCGGTGAGGTAGGGCGACGCCCAGGCATAATTTGCGGCAACGGGGTTTGATAGATGGCACGCAGCAGCGGTTCGGCCGCGTTGCCCAGCCGCCAGTTCAGGCCGCTATAAATCAGGCAGGCAATCAGGGCCGCTAACATTGCACAGGCCCATAACGGCACCATCGGGCGGGTCAGGCGACTGACTAAGGGATGTACTTCCACCAGCGGGGCGGCCGGGTTAGCGGTCGATGGGCGTGTTTCCTGAATCAGTTGAGCGAGCCGTTTACGAATGCCTTCACACTGCGCACGGCCAGCGTCACTGCCGCGATAACGGCCTTCATAGCCCAGCAGCAGGCAGTAATGAATCAGCTCCAGCAGCCACAGGTGTTGTTGCGGGCTTTGCGAGACGCGGGAAAGCAGCTGAAACACTTTCTCGCCGCCCCAGCTTTCATTATGGAAAGTGACCAGCATCCCATTCCCTGACCACACACCGCGCGTACCCCATGGGGTTTGTGCGGCCGCTTCATCCAGTACGCTGCATAAACAGTAGCGCGCACCAATGATCATCTCGAACGGCAAACCGGCTTGCTTGCAGCGTTGTTCAAAATGGCGGATTTCTTCAATCAGCAACTGGCGTAAACCGGCGGGATCGTCATGCGTGGCAGCCTGCCGTATACGGACAACGGCATTCAGGATCGGTGCTGCGGCATTAAGCAAAAGGTTATCATTGCCCGCGACAATGCCATCGCGGGCAACAGAATCCTGGGTCATTAAATATCGTATTTCCTGGCAATCGCGCTATTGGCAGTCCACAGAGTACAACCTTGCTGTGGACAATCTGCGCCGTATTGCATTATCAGTCTAAGATCCAGGTCGCGGTATCGTTGGTACGGCAAGCCTTACTGGCGCCGCCAACAGCCACGCAGACCTGTTTAGTGCGGCGGGGACGCGGACGATCGCTGCGCACGGTGGCGTCATAACGGCTGCTTTCAACCCCAGCTTTCGGAGGGATGTAACCAATCAGCTGTCCATTGGGTTCATCGGCAACCGCTAACCAGCTATGTTCAACACGTCCCAGCACTTCAAAAGGTTTAGCGTTATCGAGATAACGTACTATCTTGCCGCCATAATCTGGCGTGGTCATCACCGATGCTGCGTAAAGCGCACGGAAACTCTCATTAACTGGCGTAAATTCGCCTGGTGCGGCCACCGCATTACGGTGGATCAGCTTGACGCCATTAACCTCACTGGTGACCAATGTGTCATCAGTCACCGCCGGGGGTGGCGCTTTACAACCCGCCAACGTTAATACCGCCAGCAGAGTTAGCAACAGACTCTTATTCACCATGAACCTCAAATTTCATCAGATTAGCTGCAGATTAATGTGTGGCACACGCATTTAAGGCGGGCAGAGTATGCAGCAGGAAAGCCATCAAAAAACAGTCAGATTACAGAAAGATAGTGCTGTGCTCAGTCTACCTAAGACTTTTGAGAATTCAATCCATTGCATCGCGAGAAATCCCGTGCTACCGGGCGAAAATAGCTCATAGCCCGGTGATAAAAAACGCGTGCCTTTAGTGATAGATAAGCTGAGTTTACTTATTTACCCACGTAAGCGTATAACGCAGGCGATAAAGCCGAAGCTACCCAGAAAGGTGCTTGATTAATAGTAAGCACTCTTAATATTTCCTTAAGGTTAAAAAAAGATTGCGCGAGTAAACAATTTTCTTACTTTCGGAATTTCCGCGTACATTTCCACCATCTTTAAAGCCAGTCCGGCACGGCTTTTGCTTAACATTAGTATTGTTATTTTACGTAGAGAGCATTATGAGCCGGGCTTTAGAGTATTTGCGCGCCAGTCGCGCCAGCGAAGTTGCCAGCCTGAAACGATTAATGCGCACGGGCGAACAGATTCTGGCATTGAGTGAACTCATTCACGTGCTGCAGCGTGAGCGCGGTGCCAGCAACATTTGGATCTGTTCAGCGGGACGGCTGTTTGGCGAGGAACTGGATGCGCGCGCGCGTGAGGTCGCGCAACGGCAGGAAAATGCCCTTAAGCTCCTGCCGGAAGCGGTGGCGCAACCGGGTTACAGCCGTTTCTGCATGCTGATAGCCGCAGCGCTGCAGTCCTTAGAGAGCTTGCCGGCATTACGCCAGCAAATACGGGCAGGGCAATGCAGCCATACGGAAGCGATGAATGGCTTTAACGACATCATCCGCACCCTGCTTAACCTGGTCTTCGAAGCCACCGATACGGCCAGTGAACCGGATATTTCCCGTGCGCTCATCGCGCTCTTTAGCTTTATGCAGGGTAAGGAGCTGGCGGGACAGGAGCGAGCCACCGGTTCTGCCGGCTTCGCTGCTGGGGAGTTTACGGCGCAACAGCGCCAGCGGATTCAACTGTTGATCGCCGCTCAGGAGCAAAGCTTCGCGACCTTCAGTCAGTTCGCGGATGCGCAAAATCAGCAGCGATGGTTAATGATGGCGGATGCGGACAGCCAGATTGAGCGTCTGCGCCGCATTGCCTGCACCGGCGCGCAGTGCGGCGAAAATGGCGTGTTGCAGTGGTTCACGCTGCTCAGCCAACGTCTCGATCAGATGAAACAGATTGAGGATGCACTGTGCAGCACATTAATAGCTTGTTGCCAGCGTGCCATTGCGGCGAGCGAACAAGCTGAACCACAGCTTTCAGCGATCAATGAGGACGCGAGTTTCTCATTGTATGTCGCTGGCGCCAGCTGGCTGGGTGAGCAGGAAACAACACTCGACAGTAACGGTCTCGCCCCCCAACTCGGCCGCTCTGTGCTGTCACTGATTCGCGAGCAGGCGCAACGGTTACAGGCACAGGCGGATGAACTTGCCACCATGCGTGCTTCTCTGGATGAGCGAAAAGTCATCGACCAGGCTAAAGGATGGCTAATGCAGCAGCACGGTTTTAGCGAGCAGGATGCGTGGCAAGCGCTGCGCAAAAGTGCCATGAATCAGAACAAACGCATGCTGGATATTGCTCAGGCGATCCTCGCCGTCGCGGCCACGCTGAAGCCATAACCCGAAGGAGGTAGTTGCACAAAGCTTGTGCGTATTATGCGTCCTGGCAGTGCAAAGCGGAGTCAGATTCACGGCTCAATGGCGCGCTAATATTGATTTTGCAGTAAAAAATTTTCTGGCACAGGCTTTGCAATATTCCACTGACATTGCGCATTTGTTTCGCCAACGGCGGTGAAGCGAGTGCTTTGGATAAAGGCGTCCGACCCCATGTTTTTACGACATGCGGGAGGACGCCTTTTTTTATTTCTTTTTTTCAGGAAGCGCATGATGAGTAAAACGCGGTTTTCAGTCTCACGTCGTCAGTTCCTGCTGGGTAGCGCGGTGGTAGGCAGCAGTTATTTATTGCCGGGCTTACGTAATGCGGTGTGGGCTGCCGGATCAGATGCGCCCGAAAAAAGCAGCGTGCGCGTGGGCTTTATTCCACTCACTGACTGCGCTCCGGTAGTGATGGCATCGGTGAAAGGATTCGATAAGAAGTACGGTCTGACGCTGCAACCGAGCAAAGAAGCCAGTTGGGCGGCGGTGCGTGACAAACTTACTGCGGGCGAGCTGGATGCGGCGCACGCGCTGTACGGCATGATCTACGGCTTACAGCTGGGCGTAGCAGGCCCACAGCACGACATGGCTAACCTGATGACGTTGAATAACAACGGTCAGGCCATCACGCTCGCCAATCAACTGAAAGAGCAGAAGGTCACGGATGCCACCAGCTTGCAAAAGCTGATCGCCAGCCAGGCCAAAGGCACGTTCACCTTCGCGCACACCTTCCCGACCAGCACCCACGCCATGTGGCTCTATTACTGGCTGGCAAACGCCGGTATCGATCCCTTTGAGGATGTGCGCACCGTGGTGGTGCCGCCGCCGCAGATGGTGATGAACATGAAGATGGGCAACATGAGCGGCTTCTGCGTGGGCGAGCCATGGAATCAGCGCGCCATCAGCGACAACATCGGTTTTACCGCCACCACCACGCAGCAAATCTGGCCCGATCATCCGGAAAAAATCCTCGCCACTCGCGCGCAATGGGTGCAAGAGAACCCTAACACGGCGCGCGCCATGACGGCAGCGGTGCTGGAAGCCGCACGCTGGATCGATGCTTCTGATGAAAACCGCAAAGAGACCGCCGCCGTATTAGCCGGGCGCGCATGGATCAACACCAAAGTTGAAACCTTAGAAGGGCGCATGCTCGGCCAGTACGAAAACGGTCTCGGCCAGAAATGGCAGGACGCGCATGCCATGCGCTTCTTCCACGATGGCGAAGTGAGCTTCCCATGGATCTCTGATGGCATGTGGTTCCTGACGCAAATGAAGCGCTGGGGCATGGTGAAGACCGCCCCCGATTACGCTGCCGTTGCCCGTCAAATCAATCGTATCGACATCTACAAACAAGCCGCCAGCGCAGTGGGAGGCGTCTCCGTGCCGTCCAGTGAAATGCGCAGCAGCACCCTTATCGACGGCAAGGTGTGGGACGGCAGTAACCCTGCCGCGTATGCCGACAGTTTTGCCATTAAACGCAGTTAAGTGAGGTCAGCATGAAATCTGAAGCCCGCACGCTAAAACCCGCGACGCCTGTCGTCGCTCAGCCGGCGCAGGTGATTGCGCTTAACGTGCCACAGAAACCGCGCGCTCGTCAGCGCTGGTTGCAACCGCTGCTACAACGACTGATCCCGGCGAGTTGCGGCGTCATTCTGCTGCTGTTTGTCTGGCAGCTGGCATCGATGTCGAGCAAAGGCTTCCCTACGCCGTATGCCACCTGGCAGGCGGCCGTCACGCTGTTTGCTGACCCTTTCTACAACAATGGGCCAAACGACCAGGGTATTGGCTGGAACATCGTCGCCTCGCTGCAACGCGTGGCGGTGGGCTTTGGTCTGGCAGCGCTGGTGGGCATCCCAGCCGGTTTCCTGATTGGCCGCTTCACCTTTGTGGCGCGCATGTTTAACCCGATCATCGCGCTGCTGCGTCCGGTCAGCCCGCTGGCGTGGTTGCCGATTGGTCTGCTGCTGTTCCAGCGTGCGGAACCGGCCTCCAGCTGGACCATTTTCATCTGCTCAATCTGGCCGATGGTGATCAACACCGCCGAGGGCGTGCAGCGCATCCCGCAGGATTACCTCAACGTCGCCCGCGTGCTGCAACTCAACGAATGGACGGTGATGCGCCGCATTCTGTTCCCCGCGGTATTGCCCGCCGTGCTCACCGGGATGCGCCTGTCGATGGGCATCGCCTGGCTGGTGATCGTTGCTGCCGAGATGCTGACCGGCGGTCTCGGGATTGGCTTCTGGATCTGGAACGAGTGGAACAACCTCAACGTGGAAAACATCCTGATCGCCATCGTGGTGATCGGCGTGATTGGGCTGTTGCTGGAGCAGGCACTGATGCTGCTGGCACGTCGTTTTAGCTGGGATAAATAAGGGGCCGATGATGAATCCGATTATTCGCGTACAGCAGGTGAGTCAGCGTTTTAACACCGCCAGCGGTGAATTTCTGGCACTCGATAACGTTAGCTTCGATATCCACGCGGGTGAAACATTGAGCCTGATTGGCCACTCCGGCTGCGGTAAATCCACTTTGCTCAACTTGATCGCTGGCTTAACTCAACCGAGCAGCGGCGTACTGCTATGTGAGAACCGCGAAATCAGCGGCCCCGGCCCCGAGCGTGCGGTGGTATTTCAGAACCACTCGCTGCTGCCATGGCTCACCGCCTATCAGAACGTTGAGCTGGCGGTGCAGCAGGTGTTTAAAGGGCAGATGAACAAGCGCGAGATGAGCGAGTGGATCGAGCACAACCTCAATCGCGTGCAGATGAGCCATGCCATGCACAAGCGCCCCTCGGAAATCTCCGGCGGCATGAAACAGCGCGTCGGTATTGCGCGTGCGCTGGCGATGAAACCACGCGTGCTGCTGTTGGATGAGCCGTTCGGCGCGCTCGACGCCTTAACGCGCGCCCACCTGCAAGACAGCGTGATGCGCATCCAGCAGGAGCTGAAAACCACCATTGTGCTGATCACCCATGACGTGGATGAAGCGGTGTTGCTGTCGGACCGCGTGCTGATGATGACCAACGGCCCGGCGGCGCAGGTGGGCGAGATCCTCGCTATCGATCTGCCGCGCCCGCGTTCGCGCGTGGCGCTGGCCGATGAGCCGCGCTATCACCAGCTACGCCAGCAGATCCTGCATTTCCTCTACGAAAAACAGACGGCAGTGGCGTAAGGAGCGGGCGATGACTCAGCAACTGGTGGTGATTGGTAACGGCATGGCGGCGATGCGCATGGTGGAAACCTTGCTGCAACGTGCGCCGGGCCGCTATTCCATCACGGTGATTGGCCGTGAAGCACAGGGCAATTACAACCGAGTGCTGCTGTCACCGGTGCTGTCTGGGGAAAAAGCCTTCGCGGACACGCTGATCCACACGCCGGAATGGTATGTCGCACATGACGTACAACTGCTGATGGGGGAAGAAGCGCTGCAAGTGGATCTCACCGCACGGACGGTGTTCACCGATCAACGCACGCTGCACTGGGACCAGCTGGTGTTTGCCTGTGGTTCACAACCGCGTATGCCGGATCTGCCGGGTGTTGAACGCCCGCAGGTGTTGGGGTTCCGCACCTTGCGCGATGTCGACACCATGCTGGCGCAGGATGGACCGGTGGTGGTGCTGGGCGGTGGATTGATTGGGGTGGAAGCCGCTGCGGCGCTGCGTTTGCGCGGTCGCGACGTCACGCTGCTGCATCATCGTCCGTGGCTGTTGGATCGCCAACTGGATCAACAGGCGGGTGCACTACTGACACAGCATCTCACTCAGCGCGGTATCCACTGTCGCCTCGGCGTATCGCTGCAATCGATCCATCGCGCTCACGTGACGCTCACCGATGGCACGTTGCTGCCTGCGCAGCAGGTGGTGATGGCGATTGGCGTGGTGCCTGAAATCGCCCTGGCGCAGCAGGCTGGCGTGCCATGCCAGCGCGGCATCATCGTTAACCGTCAGCTGCAAACCCAGGTCGCTAACGTCTATGCGCTGGGCGAATGCTGTGAAATCGACGGTGAGACCTTTGGCCTGGTAGCGCCGTGTCTGGCTCAGGCCGATGTGCTGGCGGCACAGCTGGCCGGCGCGCAGGTGGCGGATTTTTACCATCAGGAGAGCGGTACGCGGCTCAAAGTCACCGGCATTGAGATGTTCAGCGCGGGCGACATCCGTGAAGGCGACTCTATCACCAGTTTTGATCCTTTCGACGGCCACTATCGCCGTCTGTTCTTACGCGATGGCGCCCTGCGCGGCGTGCTGCTGTTTGGCGACAGTCAGGGCGCCAGTTCGCTGCTAACCCAATTACAACAGGCAGAACACGTGGACATTCACGCGCTGTTTGGTCTGGAGAATCCCTTAACGCAGCCGTGTGCTGCAGGAAGCAATGTGATGAGCAAACCTCTTCTCGCCGTGGTGGGCCACGGCATGGTCAGCCACCATTTTCTTGAGCAGCTGGTGAGTCGGGAAATGCACCAGCACTATCACATCGTGGTGTATGGCGATGAGCCGCAGATGGCGTATGACCGCGTGCACCTCACCGAGTACTTCACCGGCAAAAGTGCCGACGATCTCTCTCTGGTGAGCGAAAACTTCTTCGCGCAACACGGTATTGAATTGCGCACGGGTTGCGAAGTGCTGGCGATTGATACCGACAAGCGCAGCCTGCGCGATGCCAGCGGTGCGGAGCTTGCATGGGACAAACTGGTGCTGGCCACCGGATCGATGCCGTTTGTGCCGCCGGTGCCAGGACGTGAGAATCCGCGCTGTTTTGTCTATCGCACCCTGGCCGATCTCGATGCGATTGCCGCCTGCGCCAAACAGGCCACGCGCGGCGTGGTGATCGGCGGCGGTTTGCTGGGTTTGGAAGCGGCCAACGCCCTGAAGCAACTCGGGCTGGAAACCCACGTGGTGGAGTTTGCCCCGCGTCTGATGGCGGTGCAGCTGGATGATGGCGGGGCGCAAATGCTGCGCGGCAAAATCAGCGCGCTGGGCGTGCAGATCCACACCAGCAAACAGACCGAAGCGATTGAAAGCCAGCCGGACGGCAGCGTGCTGCTGCGCTTTGCCGATGGCAGCGTACTGGAAACCGATCTGATTGTGTTCTCCGCCGGTATCCGACCACGCGATACTTTGGCGCGTGCGGCGGGCATCCAACTCGGTGAGCGGGGTGGCATTGCCATTAACGACGGCTGTGAAACCAACGTGGCCGGCGTGTATGCGATTGGCGAGTGTGCGCTGTGGCAAGGGCAGGTTTTTGGTTTGGTGGCACCGGGCTATCAGATGGCGCGCGTGCTGGCAGCGCAGCTGGCGCAGGAGGAGCTGGCATTCGGCGGCGCGGATATGAGCACCAAGCTTAAACTGCTCGGTGTGGAAGTGGCCTCGTTTGGGGATGCGCATGGCCGCACCGCTGACAGTCAAAGCTATCACTGGACTGACAATCCCAAAGGCATCTACAAAAAACTGGTGGTGTGCAAAGACAGCAAAACCTTGCTCGGCGGTGTGCTGGTGGGTGACAGCGGTGATTACAGCAGTCTGCTTCAGATGATGCTCAACAAGATGCCGCTGCCGAGTGAACCAGAAAGCCTGATCCTGCCGCAGCTGGCCGGGGCGCCATCCAAAGCATTGGGGGTAGCGGCGTTGCCGGAAGCCGCGCAGATCTGCTCCTGCCACAACGTCAGCAAAGGGGATATTTGTGCAGCCGTGCAGGGCGGTTGCGGCGATATGGCCGCAATCAAAAGCTGCACTAAAGCGGCCACCGGCTGTGGCGGCTGTAGTGCGCTGGTGAAACAGGTGATGGAGCTGGAGCTGGCGAACCAGGGTGTGGTGGTCAAAAAGGATATCTGCGAGCACTTTGCCTACTCACGGCAGGAGCTGTATCACCTGATACGCGTCGGCAATATCACCACCTTTGATCAACTGATCCTGCAGCATGGTCGAGGTCACGGCTGTGAAGTGTGCAAGCCGCTGGCGGGCTCGCTGCTGGCCTCGTGCTGGAACGAGTATCTGCTCAAACCCCAGCATCTGCCGTTGCAGGACACCAATGACCGCTACTTTGCCAACATCCAGAAAGACGGCACTTACTCCGTGGTGCCGCGCGTGCCAGCCGGAGAAATCACGCCTAAAGGGCTGATTGCCATCGGCGAAGTAGCGGCCCGTTACGATCTCTACACCAAAATCACCGGCGGACAGCGTATCGATCTATTTGGCGCACGGCTGGATCAGCTGCCGGACATCTGGGAAACACTGATTGCCGCTGGCTTCGAGACCGGCCACGCCTACGGCAAATCGCTGCGCACCGTGAAGTCCTGTGTCGGCTCGACCTGGTGTCGGTATGGCGTGCAGGACTCCACCGCTTTCGCTATCGCGCTGGAGAATCGCTACAAAGGGCTGCGTGCGCCACACAAAATCAAAATGGCAGTGTCGGGCTGTACCCGCGAGTGTGCTGAAGCGCAGAGCAAGGACATTGGGGTGATCGCCACCGACAAAGGCTGGAACCTCTATGTGTGCGGCAATGGCGGCATGAAGCCGCGTCACGCTGACCTGTTCGCCAGCGATCTGGATGATGAAACGCTGTTGCGCTATGTGGATCGCATTCTGATGTTTTATGTGCGCACTGCCGACCGTCTGCAGCGCACCAGCGTGTGGATGGACAACATGGAGGGCGGACTGGATTACCTGCGCAGCGTGATCATCGAGGATGCCCTTGGTATAGGCGACATGCTGGAGCAGGAGATGCAATTGGTGGTGGATCGCTACCAGTGCGAGTGGCAAAGCACGCTGCAGGACCCTTCACGCCGCGCATTGTTCAGTGCAACAGTCAACAGTGAGCAAGCGGATGAAACCCTGAACTATGTGCGCGTGCGCGACCAGCGACAACCCGCGGCCATGGACATCATTCCAGTGACAACGCTGCCTGCTGAACCCTGGAGCGCCATTTGTGATGTGGCGTCAATTCCTGAGGCCGCAGGGATGGGTGCGCGACTGGGTAGCCAGCGTGTGGCGCTGTTCCGTTTTGGTGAAGCAATCTACGCGCTGGAGGATATTGAGCCGGGCACGCAGGCCAGCGTATTGTCGCGCGGGATTCTCGGTGATGTGGCGGGCGAACCGGTGGTGATCTCTCCGCTATATAAGCAGCGGGTTCGTTTGCGCGATGGACAGAGTCTGGATAATGCCGAGCACCAGCTGCGCTGCTGGCCGGTACGCGTCGATGGCGGCAAAGTGTGGCTCGGTCATCAACCTATTCTCGCGCTCGCGGCTGCATCATGAAAACCACCTGTCCTTACTGCGGCGTGGGCTGTGGCGTAGAAATCCACGCGCCCGAACAGCCGGTGAGCGGGGACCGTCAGCACCCGGCGAACTTTGGCCGCCTGTGCGTGAAAGGCTCTGCGCTGGGTGAAACCCTGTCTCATGAAGGGCGTCTGTTGTGGCCGAAGATCCACGGTGAACGCGTCAGCATGGATCAGGCGCTGGATCATGTCGCACAAGGGCTGCGCCGTATCATCGATCAGCATGGCCCACAGGCAGTGGCGTTTTATGGCTCTGGCCAACTTCTGACTGAGGACTACTACACCGCCAACAAGCTGATGAAGGGCTTTATCGGCGCCGCCAATATCGATACCAACTCACGGCTCTGTATGGCGTCGGCGGTGGTGGGCTACAAACGGGCGTTTGGTGCCGATGCAGTGCCCTGCTGTTATGAAGATATCGAGCAGGCGGATATGGTGGTGCTGGTCGGTTCAAACGCGGCGTGGGCGCATCCGGTGGCGTGGCAGCGGCTGGTGCAGGCGAAAACCGAACGACCAGAAATGCAGCTGGTGGTGATCGACCCACGTCGCACGGCCAGCTGTGATATCGCCGATCTGCATCTGGCCCTGCAGCCGGGGTCGGACAGTGCGCTGTTCTCCGGGCTGCTTAACTGGCTGAGCGACAATGATGCGGTGGATGCAAGCATGCTGCCCCATCTGTCCAACGTCGAAGCCTCGCTGGCGGCCTGCAAAGCCTGGGATCTGGCCACAGTCGCCGCCGCCTGCCAGCTCAGCGAGCAAGATATTGTGGCTTTCTGGCAACGGTTTGCCCAGCAACCCCGCGTGGTGACGTTGTGGTGCATGGGAATCAACCAGTCGCAAACCGGTAGTGACAACAATAACGCCATCATCAATGCCCATCTGCTCAGCGGAAAAATCGGCTATGCCGGCGCGGGTCCCTTTTCGTTAACCGGACAGCCGAATGCCATGGGCGGGCGTGAGGTCGGTGGTTTAGCCAATCAGCTGGCGGCGCACATGGGGTTCAGCGAAGAGGAGGTGGACCGCGTGAGTCGCTTCTGGAACAGCCCGCAGGTGGCGCGTCAGCCCGGTTTAACCGCGGTTAATCTGTTCAATGCGATTGATAGCGGCGAAGTCAAAGCAGTGTGGATCATGGGCACCAATCCGGCGGTGTCGATGCCTGAAGGGAATCGTGTTGCTCAGGCGTTGGCCAGGTGCCAACTGGTGGTGGTGTCCGAAGTCAGTGCGCGCAGTGATACCGCTGATTTGGCTGATGTTTTGTTACCTGCACAAGGGTGGGGCGAGAAGAACGGCACGGTGACCAACTCCGAGCGGCGCATATCACGCCAGCGCAGTTTTATCGCCCCGGCCGGCGAAGCGAAACCTGACTGGTGGTTACTGGCGCAGGTGGCGCAGCGTCTGGGATATGCCGAAGCCTTTGCCTGGCAGCATCCCAGCGAAATCTTTGCCGAACACGCCGCGCTGTCTGGCTTTGAAAATCAAGGCCGTCGCGCCTTCGATATTAGCGCCCTGGCGCAGATCACTCGTGAGCAATATGACCAGCTCGCGCCCGTTCAGTGGCCGCTCAATGACAGCGCACCGAGTGGCACCGCACGGCTGTTTGCCGATCGTCGTTTCTTCCACGCGGATGGCAAAGCGCGTTTGTTGCCGCCGGCCATTCCGGTTAAGACGCTGACCAGTTCGCGATATCCCTTATTAATGAATACCGGACGCATTCGTGACCAGTGGCACACCATGACGCGCACCGGCAACGTGCCGCGCCTGATGCAGCATTACGATGAGCCTTTTGTCGCGCTGCACCCGCATGATGCGGCGGCACACGGCTTAAGTCAGGGCGAACTCACCCGTGTGCAGTCGGCATTGGGCTGGTGGAGTGGTCGCGTGATGATAGACAGTGGATTAACACGCGGACAGCTGTTTGTCCCGATGCACTGGACGCGTCAGTTTAGTGCGCAGGCAAATGTCGACGGCTTAGTGGCGGCTCACTGCTGTCCTGACTCGGGGCAACCTGCGTTGAAGCAGACCGCAGTGCGTTTGCAACCGCTGCGTCCGTCGTGGCAGGGATGGTTGTTCATGCCTGAGGTGATAACACCACCGAAACTGTTGTATTGGTCGCGTGCGCCGCAACAGGGAGCACAACGGTATGTGCTGGCGGGTGAGGCGCAGGCAGCAGATTGGTTGATGCAGTTACCCGCTATGCAGGAAGTGCAGTGGCAACAGGCGCAGGCGGGACAGCAGTTACACATGTTGGGCTGGCGCAGCGGACGTTTAGTGTGTGCGTTTTATGCCGCGCCCTGGTTGCCAGAGATTGATCATGGCTTCGTGGCGCGAGCCTTCACGGAGACGCCAACGTCTCCGCAGCTGCGTCATGCGCTATTGGGTGGGCGTCCGGCTCAGGGGGAAAGCCAGGGCCGGACAATTTGCAGCTGTTTCGGCGTGGGAGAAGTGGCGATCCGTCGCGCGATCGAGCAGGGCTGCGACTCGCCAGTGGCACTCGGTGCCGCGTTAAAGTGCGGCACCAACTGTGGCTCCTGTATTCCGGAACTTAAAAACTTACTGGCAACCCTGCGTGTGGCGCAGTAGCGGAGAACATCATGACTCAGGCCATTGAGCGTCTTGAAAAACTGTTCAATTTCCAAAGTGGGGATTCGGCGCCGGGCTGCGTGTGGCTGGTGGGGGCAGGGCCGGGTGATGTCGAATTACTGACGCTGAAAGCACTACGCCTGATTAAAAGCGCTGATGTGGTGGTGTATGACCGCCTGGTAAGCGACGAGATCATGGCTGAAGTGCCGTCCTCGACCCTGTCGATCGATGTCGGTAAAAAGCCCGGCAGCCATGGCCTGAAGCAGGCGCAGATCAATCAGTTACTGACCGATCTGGCGGCCAGTGGGCGGCGGGTGGTGAGGTTGAAGGGCGGCGATCCCTTTATTTTTGGGCGCGGCGGAGAAGAGATGTTGTTTCTGCAGCAGGCGGGTATTACCTGCCAGATAGTGCCCGGCATCACTGCCGCAGCCGGTTGTGCGGCAGCAAGCGGCATTCCGCTGACGCATCGCGATTGTGCGCAGTCTTTACGGCTAATCACCGGGCACGGCAAAAGCGGTGAGCCACAGTTGGATGATGCCAGTTTAGCCGCCAGCAATCAGACGCTGGTGTTCTATATGGGGCTGAAATGGAGCGCCAGCATCAGCGCCCAGTTGCAGGCGCACGGTCGCGCTGCCGATACGCCGGTGGCGATCATTGAGAATGGCACGCGCCCTGATCAGCGCGTGATGGTGACCACCCTGGCGGACCTGACTGTCACCATTGCGCGTGAGCAGGCGCAATCTCCCGCACTGCTGCTGGTGGGCGAGGTGGTACGCTTTTATCGCCAGCCCTACACCGCCGATCTCAGTGCAATTTCACTTATGGCTAAATAAACTCGTATTTTCCCCCCTTAATCCACGCTTTAGCCTTGGCGGGTTTTGGCATCCTATGCTCAGAATTCCTGCCAGCTGAGGTATGTCGTGGCTGAAGAGAGCGACGAGGACAAAACAGAATCGCCCACGGCGCACCGACTAGAGAAGGCGCGAGAAGAGGGGCAGATTCCGCGATCGCGCGAGCTGACATCGGTACTGATGCTGCTGGCGGGCTTGCTGATCCTGTGGCTGGGCGGCGAACTGATGGCTGAAAGGCTGGCCAGCATGTTGGCCACCGGTTTTCGCTTTGATCATGCCATGGTGACCGATGACAAGATGATCATCGCCCACATCAGCAATCTGATTGGTCAGGCGGTGATGGCGCTGCTGCCGCTGATGGCGGGTCTGGTGATTGTGGCGATTGCCGCGCCCATGCTGCTCGGTGGAATCAACATCAGCGGCAAATCCATCAAGCTGGATTTCACCAAGCTCAATCCGCTGAGCGGCCTGAAGCGCATGGTGTCATCTCAAACCTGGGCAGAACTGCTAAAAGCCATTTTGAAGGCGGTGCTGGTGGGGCTGGTGGGCGGCTGGTACATCTGGTCGCACTGGCAGGAGATGCTGCGGTTAATCAGTGAATCACCGGTCAATGCGCTCCACCATGGTTTAACCATGATCGCCATTAGCTGTGCGTTGATCATGCTGGGCCTGGTGCCGATGGTGGGTTTCGACGTGTTCTGGCAGCTCTACAGCCACTTCAAAAAGCTGAAAATGTCGCGTCAGGAAATTCGTGACGAGCACAAGCAAAACGAAGGTGACCCGCACGTCAAAGGGCGTATTCGTCAGGCCATGCGTGCGGCGGCACGTCGTCGCATGATGGCGGATGTGCCCAAAGCCGACGTGATCGTCACCAACCCGACGCACTACTCGGTGGCGCTGAAGTATCAGGAAGGCAAGATGAGCGCGCCAAAGGTGATTGCGAAAGGGGCCGGCGATATTGCACTGAAAATTCGTGAGCTGGCAAAAGAGCATCGCATACCGATTTTAGAAGCACCGCCATTGGCGCGCGCACTGTATCGACATACGGAAATTGGTCAGTTCATCCCCGGCGCGCTGTATGCGGCGGTGGCGGAAGTACTGGCATGGGTATGGCAGCTGCGACGCTGGAAGCGTGAAGGCGGCCTGATCCCAACCAAACCAAAACAGCTGCCGGTTCCGGCAGACATGGACTTTGCAGGAGAGAACAGAAACGATGGCTAATATGGCCGAAAAGCTGCGTTTACCGGGCAACTTTAAAGACACGCAGTGGAAGGTGCTGGCTGGGCCGATACTGATCATGTTGATCCTGTCGATGATGGTGCTGCCGCTGCCGGCCTTCATTCTCGACCTGTTGTTCACCTTTAACATTGCTTTGTCGATCATGGTGTTGCTGGTGGCGATGTTCACCCAGCGTACGCTGGAATTTGCCGCCTTCCCGACCATTCTGCTGTTCTCTACATTGCTGCGCCTGGCGCTGAACGTTGCCTCAACCCGTATCATCCTGCTGGAAGGGCATACGGGTGCCGATGCCGCCGGACGCGTGGTCGAAGCTTTTGGCCACTTCCTGGTGGGTGGTAACTTCGCCATCGGTATCGTGGTGTTCATCATCCTCGTTATCATCAACTTTATGGTTATCACCAAAGGTGCCGGACGTATCGCCGAAGTGGGCGCGCGTTTTGTGCTGGATGGGATGCCCGGTAAGCAGATGGCAATCGATGCTGACCTTAACGCCGGTTTAATCGGCGAAGAGGAAGCCAAGCGTCGTCGTACCGAAGTGACCCAGGAAGCTGACTTCTACGGCTCAATGGACGGTGCGAGTAAGTTTGTGCGTGGTGACGCCATCGCCGGTATTTTGATCATGGTGATCAACGTCATCGGCGGTCTGCTGGTGGGCGTGGTGCAGCACGGTATGGATCTGGGGCACGCAGGTGAAACCTATACGCTGCTGACCATCGGTGACGGTTTGGTGGCACAGATCCCGGCGCTGGTGATCTCCACCGCAGCGGGCGTCATCGTGACGCGCGTTGGCACCGATCAGGATGTGGGCGATCAGATGGTCTCCCAGCTGTTCAGCAACCCACGCGTATTGATGTTGAGCGGCGGTGTTATTGGTCTGCTCGGCCTGGTGCCGGGGATGCCGAACTTTGTGTTCCTGCTGTTTACCGCAGGCCTGCTGGGCCTCGCCTGGTGGCTGCGCGGCCGGGAAATGAAACCGAAGACAAGCGCTGAACCTACCAGTCTGACCAAAACGCAGGAGACGCCCGCCACGGTGGAAGCTTCGTGGAAAGACGTGCAGCTGGAAGATTCACTGGGGCTGGAAGTCGGTTATCGCCTGATTCCGATGGTCGATCATCTGCAAAACGGTGAGCTGCTGGGTCGCATCCGCAGTATCCGTAAAAAAGTTGCACAGGAGGTGGGCTTCCTGCCGCCTGTGGTGCATATCCGCGACAATATGGATCTACCGCCAGCGCGTTACCGCATCCTGATGAAGGGCGTGGAAATTGGCAGCGGTGATGCCTACCCAGGACGCTGGATGGCGATTAACCCAGGCACCGCAGCCGGTTCGCTGCCGGGGGAACCGACCGTTGATCCTGCCTTCGGTTTAGCAGCCATCTGGATCGATAGTGCGTTGAAAGAGCAGGCACAGATTCAGGGCTTCACCGTGGTGGAAGCCAGTACCGTGGTGGCGACACATCTCAACCATCTGATCGGTCAATACGCCAGCGAGCTGTTTGGTCGTCAGGAAGCGCAGCAGCTACTGGACCGCGTGACCCAGGAGATGCCGAAGCTGACCGAAGATCTGGTGCCGGGCGTCATCACCCTGACCACGCTGCATAAAGTGCTGCAGAACCTGCTGATTGAGCGTGTGTCGATTCGCGATATGCGCACCATCATTGAAACGCTGGCGGAACATGCGCCGGTGCAAACCGATCCACAAGAGCTGACCAGCGTGGTGCGTGTAGCGTTGGGCCGCGCGATTACCCAGCAGTGGTTCCCGGGTAACGGTGAAGTGCAGGTGATTGGGCTGGATGCCACCTTAGAGCGCCTGCTGCTGCAAGCCTTGCAGGGCGGCGGCGGTCTGGAGCCAGGTCTGGCAGATCGCTTACTGGTACAGACGCAGGGCGCACTGCAACAGCAAGAGATGACCGGTGCACCACCGGTGTTGCTGGTAAACCATCCGCTGCGTGCGTTGCTGGCGCGCTTCCTGCGCCGCAATCTGCCGCAGCTGGTGGTGCTGTCGAATATGGAGCTGACCGACAATCGCCAGATCCGTATGACCGCCACCATTGGAGGTAAGTAACCATGCGTCGCTGGTGCTGGGCATTAATGATGTTACCGATGATGGCGCTGCCCCTGAGTGTTGATGCGGCAGGATCCTGGAATGACAGTGCCAGCGGTCCGAGCCTCGGCGCGCGCGGCAACTGGCACACGACGCCCGCGTTAAAAGCCCCGTCGCCTGCCGTGGGTGCTATCACGGTGGTGAACTGGCGTTATCAGCTGAGCCGTCCCGCTCCGTCAGGATTGATCGTGCGCTTATGTGCGACGCAGCGTTGCGTGGAGATTGAAGGCGGCAGTGGTTCAACACGTAGCCTGGCGAATATCCCGGCTGACGAGACGTTGCATCTGGCGTTTGGTTTTCAGGGGAAGGGCGCGTTACCGCCGGGATTACGGGTGGTGAGCAGTGAAGTGACGGTGAATTACCAATAGCCAATAAAAAACCCGCCGAGGCGGGTTTTTTTGTTATTACATACGCTCGACGGTTTTGATACCCAGCGTATCCAAACCTTGTTTCAGCGTTTTAGCGGTCAGTGCCGCCAGCTGCAGACGGCTGTTACGCACCTGCTCGTCCTCAGCGGAGAGAATTGGGCAGTGCTCGTAGAAGCCAGAGAACAGGCCAGCCAGATCGTACAGGTAAGCACACATCACATGTGGCGTACCGTCACGTGCAACCTGGGTGATCACTTCTTCAAACTGCAGCAGGCGGGTCGCTAACTGCGCTTCACGCTCTTCCGTCAGCACGATGTCACCGCTCAGGCTCTCGGCATCAATGCCGGCTTTACGGAACACCGACAGCACGCGCGTGTAGGCATACTGCATGTAAGGCGCAGTGTTGCCTTCAAACGCCAGCATGTTATCCCAGTCGAAGATGTAATCGGTGGTGCGGCTTTTTGACAGATCGGCATATTTCACGGCGCCGATACCGACAACTTCCGCCAGATCTTTCAGCTCTTGCGCTGACATTTCCGGGTTCTTCTCGCTGACCAGCGCATGCGCTCGCTCAACGGCTTCATCCAGCAGATCGGCCAGCTTAATGGTGCCGCCGCTACGGGTTTTGAATGGACGGCCATCTTTGCCCAGCATCATGCCAAAGGCGTGGTGCTCAAGTGGCACAGACTCCGGCACGTAACCGGCTTTGCGCACGATGGTCCATGCCTGTTGCAAATGCTGATGCTGACGTGAATCGATGTAGTACAGCACGCGGTCGGCTTTCAACGTCTCATAGCGATATTTCGCACAGGCGATGTCGGTAGTGGTGTAGAGATAGCCGCCATCCTTTTTCTGGATGATCACGCCCATCGCTTCGCCTTCCTTGTTTTTGAATTCATCAAGGAATACTACGGTCGCGCCCTCGCTGGTCACGGCCAGGCCTTTTTCACGCAGGTCGCTCACGATGCCAGGCAGCATATCGTTATACAGGCTCTCACCCATCACGTCTTTGCGCGTCAGCGTTACGTTCAGGCGGTCATAGACTTCCTGATTCTGGCTCATGGTGATATCGACCAGCTTCTTCCACATCGCGCGGCAATACTCATCGCCACCCTGGAGTTTCACCACGTAACCACGGGCGCGTTCGGCGAAGGCTTCGTCCGCGTCATAGGTGACTTTGGCTTCACGGTAGAACTCTTCCAGGTCAGCCAGCGCGATGTCTTCGTGATGCTCGTTCTGCTGCTTTTCCAGATAGGCAATCAGCATACCGAACTGCGTACCCCAATCACCGACGTGGTTAGCGCGAATCACGTTATGGCCGAGGAATTCCAGCGTACGTACCGCAGCATCACCGATGATGGTGGAGCGGACGTGACCAACGTGCATCTGCTTCGCCACGTTGGGCGCCGAGTAATCGATCACGATAGTCTGCGGTTCGAGGCTGCTGACGCCAAGGCGCGGCAACTGCAGGGCCTGCGCGGTTTGTGCAGCCAGCCACTGGCGATCGAGGAAAATATTGATGAAGCCGGGTCCGGCGATTTCGACTTTGCTGGCGATGCCGGCGAGATCCAGATGCTGAATCACCTGTTCAGCCAGCTGGCGCGGTGCCTGACCAAGCTTTTTCGCTACAGCCATGATACCGTTCGCCTGATAATCGCCGAACTGCACTTTAGCCGACTGACGAACCTGAGGTTCACAATCCGCTGGCGCACCCGCCGCTACCATTGCCTGACCGACTTTATCGGATAGAAGAGCCTGAATATTCACCGCGTTACCTTCATATGCTGAAAAGGCCCGCCACGGGCGGCGAGCCGATGCCTTCATCCCGCAACAGCGCGGCGGGACGGAAAAATAAGAGGGGAAGTATACGTGAAATGTTAAAGTGCGTCAGCTTTTAGCATGCGCAATGGTGGGTAAGAGCAACCCGCGCGCCGATTAACGGCGACGCGGGTGACGACGAGGATTTTTAACGCTTTTGTCTTCACGCACCTTCCAGTGGCGGGAAATTGCAAATCCCATCAATGCAATCAGGACCGCGACAACAATGAGCATAGACATAGAGCCATTCCTTGTAGTTGTGAAACACAAATTTATAAGAAAGGGTATCAGGCTGCAATTGTTTGCAACTGAAATAAGATTTATCTCATTGTATTAATTATCGTTAATAATAACAGGGGTTTAACCCACTTTCATAAAGTAACCTCTGGCCCTGATTGGGGGATTAATCCTAATTAGAGGGGGTGTTTAGGCGGTTTTAGGCGCTTTCTGAGGCTTAATCGGAGGAATCCGACAATTTTGTCAAGCGTAATCCGCGGCTGACCCACGAATTTATTGATTAAAATAACTGAACTGATATCGACGATTATGGAGTTAAAGGATGCATTTTCCTTCGGAATTGAGTGATTTAGAAAAAGACCTATCTCGCTTTGAGCAGGCTTTGCAGCAATTTGCTGAACGATTAGGGCTGGAATGGGCAGAACATGAGGTTGACCATATTGCCGTTCGTTGCCATCAGTTCGCCACGGCCGAACGCTGGAAAGCGGGTTTACAGCAAATTGGGCAGCTGTTTTCCGAGGCCATGATCAATGGACGGCCCATTTGCTTATTCAAACTGCATCAGCCGCTGAACCTCGCCGGCAGCCAGGTCGATGTGATTGAGTTACCCTGGCCGGGTGAGAAATTGTATCGCCATGAAGGTTGGGAACATGTGGAAATTGTCTTGCGCGGTGAGCCAGAAACCCTGGGCATGCGCGCGATGGCGCTGCTCTCCGACCAGGCGTTGACACAGCCAGGCATCTCCTTCAAAACCAGCGCGCCGAAAGGGGAAAATGAGCGTTTGCCCAACCCGACACTGGCGGTGACGGACGGGCAAACCACCATCAAGTTTCATCCATGGCGCCTGGAAGAGATTGTCGCCAGTGAACAAGGCTAACGTCGTGCGATGACCGCGCTGTGCAATCGGCTCACCGCCTGTTCCAGCAGGGCGCGCGTACAGCCGAAGTTAAAGCGCACAAAGTTGTCATCGCCGAAATCGCGGCCGGGTGAAAAACCGAGGCCGTGTTTCTCAAAATAGAGAGCGGGACTGGCTACATCCAGCTGGCTGGCGTCTATCCAACCGAGATAGGTGGCTTCCGGCGAGTTCATCTGCAGTTCGGGAAGCGCATTGACTTGCGCCACCAGCCAGTCGCGATTCTCTCGCAGGTAATGGATTTGCGCCTCCAGCCACGCATCACCATCACGCCAGGCCGCTTCTGCTGCCACTAACGCCAGGATATCGACCCCAGGCACAATGCCTTCGCGCACCTGCTTAAAACGTTTGCGTAACTCAGGATTGGGAATAATCGCCATCGAGGCGCCCAGACCGGCAATGTTGAAGGTTTTCGACGGTGATATCAGCGTAATGCTGCGCTGTGCTGCATCATCACTTAATGCAGCAAAGGGAATATGGTGTGCATCCGGCGACAGAATCAAATCACAGTGAATTTCGTCAGAACAAACGATTAAATCGTGTTGCTGAGCAAAAGCCAGTTGCGCTTCCAGCTCCTCACGGCGATAGACGGTGCCGCCGGGGTTCTGCGGGTTACACAACATCAGCAGGCGTTCATTACTCTGCAGCGCATCCGTTTCGAGATCGACGACCCAGCGGTCCTTCTGTAAACGCAGCGGCAAATTGACCTGCTCGCGCTCGGCCAGCTTCGAGGCAGCGCGAAATGGCGGATAAATTGGCGTCGGCGCCACCGTGCGCTGGCCGGCTTCAGTAAAAGCCCGGACCGAAAGATTGAGGCCGCTGACAACGCCAGGCAGCATGACGATCCATTCCGGTTGAATATGCCAGTGGTAGCGCTGCGCCAGGCGGGAAACAGTGATATCAATCAATCCCGTGGGCGTGCCGCCATAGCCGAAAACACCGTGCTCAACGCGTTTTTTAATGGCCTCAATAATGCAGTTTGGCGAGCGAAAATCCGTATCTGCAACCCATAATGGCAGCACATCGCGATCACCATATTTGTGCCATTTCAAACTATCGCTGTGACGACGGTCTATCCATTGATCAAAATCGAATGCCATAGTGAGGTTTCCACGTAAACTGTCCCATTAAGCAGACTAACTTAAGCCATCCTCCCGAGCCAGAAGTCATGAAAAGGAGCAAGGTATGACGAAACTGGAAATTTGTTGTTACGGCATCGACTGTGCAATGACTGCACAGCAGTCCGGTGCCGATCGCGTGGAATTGTGCAGTGCCCCACGTGAAGGCGGGCTGACGCCGTCGGCTGGCGTGCTGGAAGCCGCCCAACGTGAACTCTCTATCCCGGTTCACCCGATTGTTCGCCCCCGTGGCGGCGATTTTTGTTACACCGCACAGGAATTTGAGGTGATGAAATCCGATGTCGCGCTGATGCGTGAGTTGGGTTTCCCTGGCGTGGTGATAGGCATGCTGGATGAAGATGCCCACGTTGATATCACACGGATGCGGCAGATTATGGCGCTGTGCGATGGCATGGCGGTGACTTTTCATCGCGCGTTTGATTTGTGCCACAGCCCCAAACGCGCGCTGGATATGTTGTCAGATTTAGGTGTCGCCCGTATTTTGACCTCCGGTCAGCAGCAAAGCGCGGAGACCGGAATTGCATTGTTACGGGAACTAAATGAAGTCAGTACGGGTCCAATCATTATGGCCGGTGCGGGTGTACGCTTGAGCAATTTGCAGAAATTTATCGATAGTGGTCTGCAGGAAGTACACAGCTCCGCCAGCCGACTTGTTGCTTCGCCGATGCGCTACCGTAAAGCCGGTGTCTCCATGTGCTCCGAAGCAGAAGTCGATGAATTTAGCCGAACTTGTGTCGACGGCGATGTGGTCGAAGCGATGAAAAGTATGCTGGAAATGACCGCTGTTCGTGTCGCCTGAGTTCGCACTCCTTTTGCCGCGCAGCACGCCAAAACTCTGACGTGATGTTTGCAAGTACCAAACCCCAGTGAATTTTGCTGGGGTTCTTTTTGTCTGCCGTATAGCCGTTGATAGCGCATTGTTAAAAAAGATGCTTTGATTACTCTATGGCTTAGCGCGGATAACATTCATGAAATCCTACTCTTGTGCTGTTTTAGTGCTGTTGTTCCCCTTGTCTGGTTCAGCGCTGGCGGTGAGCACTGCCTGTCCGCCTATGAGCAAAAATATTACCAGCAGCAACAACTGGATCATGCTGGGTGGTGATGCCAAAGGCGCGGTACGCCAGGTGGTGGCGGGGGAATTCGGTAAAGATGTTGATTCGCAAAAACGCGTGCTGGGACAGTTCGATCAGTGCGGGGATCTGATGGTTGCCGACATCACGTATGACAAGAACGAAGGCAACGTGGTGCTGACTATGGAACAGCACATCGCCCGCGTGCAGCGTGGTTGGGTGGCGGAGTATGCCTATCTGGTCAAAGTGGTGAGAGCGGGCAAAGAGGAAGTGGTGGATAACCGTCAGGGCACCATCAGCTGGCAAATTGGTCAGCATGGCAACATCATCAGCTCTTCCGACAAATTCACCAGCATGGGGAAAGATGGCTTTACCGATACCACTTACCGCTATGACAAACATTTTCGCCTGGAGAAGAGCGTCGCGCGCGGCAGTGATGTGATGACTAACGGCGAGAGCAGCTGGCGCTGGAATCCACAAGGATTAGTGACTTCATCATCGAGCGCACGCGGCAAAGATACCTACAGTTACGATAAACAGTGGCGGGAGTTAAGACTTAACGGCTTCGCCACCACGCCGGTAAGTACTTTGAGTTCAGTTGATGAGTGTCAGTTATGGGATGAGGTCGGTAACTGCACGCTGAGTTACCTGCATGAAACCGAGGTGTTTGCCAAAGGCACCATCGAGCGGCACCTGAGTTCTGCGTACAAATATCAGTACTGGGATCGCCCGCCTGCTGTAGCGGATGACGGGGAGTAAACGCGGTTGATCCGGGCGCACCGCGGTGCGCCCAACCTCTTTTACTGCACAGTTCTACTAAAGGCATCCACCGCCACAATCGCGTTGGCAATGTCTTCTGGCGACAGGTTCGGGTTAAGGTTTTTCAATGTGTCCCCCTCGCTGTTCGCCAGCGCCCCGACGCGCAGCAGATTCTCCCAGGATTCGTTCTCCAAATGCAGCTCTTTCAACGTGGTCGGCATTTTGATGGAACGGTAGAAGCGGATATAACGCGCAATCTCCTCATCCGGACGTTGTTCGAGCACCATTTGCGTCAGCGTGCCGTAAGCGACTTTCTCGCCGTGCGTCAGATGATGGATATCGCCATCAATCGCGGTAAAGCCATTATGAATGGCGTGCGCGCCAGCCAATCCGGCATTCTCAAAGCCAAGACCTGAAAGTAGGGTATTCGCTTCCACCACCGCTTCCACGGCTGGCGTCACGCGTTTTTCACTCACCGCGGTGTACGCACTGTAACCCCAGGTCAGTAATGTCTCTTCACAGGCGCGCGCAATCGCGGTGCCTGCAATGGTGGGATCGCCATTGACCATCGATTTTGCATGCGAGCGCAGCACGGCCTGAGCCTCAACCCAGGTTGCCAGACCATCGGCAATGCCTGAGGCGAACAAACGTGCTGGCGCACCTGCGCAAACAGCGGTATCCACCAGCACCAGATCCGGGTTTTTGCTGTAGAAGCGATAGCTTTCGAATACGCCGCTGTCGGAATAGATCACGGACAAGGCGCTGCAGGGCGCATCGGTTGAGGCCACGGTCGGCACGATGGCGACCGGTTGCTTAAGCTCATCCGCAATGGCTTTCACCGTGTCCAGCGTTTTACCACCACCAAGTCCCACCACCACGTTACTGCCTTGCGCTTTAGCCAGTTGCGTTAAGCGATTGATCTCGTTGCTGGAGGCTTCACCGTTAAACTGCTGCCAGCTGAACTCAATGCCCGCCGCTTTTAACGTTTTCTGCGTGCGTTCACCGATCAGCTTCCAGACGATGTCATCGGCGACGAGAAACGCATGCTGACCCAACTCGGCCACATAGGTTCCCAGTTCATCCAGCACACCGGCACCCTGAACATATTTACGCGGAGAAGAAAAAATGAATTTACTCATAGCGACAACTCCTTGATGTGAGAAAAGCCGTTGCCGATAAAGTGACACAGATAAATGACGGAGATTTAACCATTACTGGCAAGTTGAGAATTATTATCAATTGATGACGGAAGGTAACTATCGTCAGGATGTTGCAGCAAGGTTAAGATAGCGGCGAATTGACAGGGAGCTTGCCATGACACTGATTTTCTCTTTTCTTTTTGCCATTACGATTCTAACGTTAACGCCAGGCTTCGATACCGCGCTGGTGCTACGATCCGCAGCCGCACAGGGCTGGAAACGGGCATCAGCCACAGCATTGGGCGTCACCATGGGTTGTCTGGTGTGGGGCGTTGCGGTGGGGCTGGGTCTCGGCGCGCTGCTGCTGGCTTCTGAAATGGCCTATAACCTGCTGAAGTGGGTCGGCGCAGCATATTTGTTGTATCTCGGGGTCAAACTGCTACTGAACCCCCGCACTCAGGCGGAAGAGAGCCAGAGTGTGCAAGGCAAAGAGCAGAGCTATTTCGCCTGCTTCTCGCGAGGATTATTCGGCAATCTGCTAAATCCAAAAGTCGGCGTGTTTTATGTCACGTTCCTGCCACAGTTTATCCCGGCTGGTGCGTCAGTGGCGCTGTGGTGTACCTTGATGGCGTTAACCCACATGCTGATTGGTCTGGTATGGAATGCGGTGTTGATTGGCGGCAGCCAGTATTTTGCGGCGCATCTGCGTCGTCCGACGGTGCTGAAAGTGATGGATCGTTTAACCGGCTGCGTGTTTATTGGTTTCGCCGCGAAGCTGGCGCTGTCGCGGCGTTAAGTATTACGGCTTACGTGCCACCAGTACCGCGCGCAGCGGTGCTGGATAACCTTCAATGGTTTTGCTGCTGTCGTTAGGATCAAGGAATTCAGCCAGCGATTCGCTGGTCATCCAGGAGGTACGGCGCTGCTCATCCGTGGACGTTACTGCATAATCCGCAATGCGCACATCGACAAAACCGCACTTCTCCAGCCAGCCCTTCAACGCGGCAGCAGACGGAATAAAGTAGACGTTGCGCATTTGCGCATAACGTTCACCCGGCACCAGTACGGTGTTCTCATCGCCTTCCACCACCAGCGTTTCCAGCACCAGTTCGCCATCACTCACCAACTGGTTTTTCAGCTGCAGCAGATGATCAAGCGGCGAACGGCGGTGATACAACACACCCATGGAAAACACGGTATCGAATGCTTGTAATGCCGGCAGCTGTTCGATGCCGAGCGGCAGCAGATGCGCGCGGCGATCGTCGCCCAGCAGCTTACGCACCGCTTCGAACTGGCACAGGAACAGCTGCATTGGATCGATGCCGACCACCAGCTTTGCGCCCGCGCCAATCATGCGCCACATGTGATAACCGCTACCGCAACCGACATCCAGCACCGTGCGATGGGTCAACGGCGAGATATGCGGCAGTACGCGATCCCACTTCCAGTCCGAGCGCCATTCAGTATCAATCTCGGTGCCGTAAAGCGAATAGGGACCTTTGCGCCATGGCATCAGGTTACGCAGCAGGTTTTCAATGCCGAGGCGTTGGCGATCGGTGAGATCGTCAGCCGTGGCCGTGACGCTGTTGACCAGGTCCAGCGTTTGCGGGTTCAGCAGCGGCAGGTAATCCACCGCTTTTTCCCAGTCGCGGAATTTACCGTGCAGATTTTCGCGCTGCCAGGCTGCCACTTGTGCGGGTAAAACTTCCAGCCAGCTCGCCAACGGGCCAGTGGCGATTTGCTGATAAAAACGGCCAAAATCAATCATTTCAACGCTACCAAAGAACCAAAGTTAAAGCACTGGAACCACAATTCCGCGTGGGCAAATCCGGCGGTTTTCAACCGCGCCTTGTGCGCTTCTACGCTGTCGGTGAGCATGACGTTTTCCAGCATGCTGCGTTTCTGGCTGATTTCCAGTTCGCTATAACCGTTGGCGCGCTTGAAGTCGTGATGCATGTTGAACAGCAGTTCGCCGACTTCGCCATCTTCGAAGCTGAATTTTTCTGACAACACCAGCGCACCGCCAGGGTTCAAACCTTTGGCGATCTTTTTCAGCAATTCCAGACGCGCAGGGGGCTCAAGGAATTGCAGGGTAAAGTTCAGCACCACCATTGAAGCGTTCTCAATGTGGATGTCCTGAATATCCGCTTCGATCACCTGCACCGGCGTATCCGCGCGGAAGGCATCAATATGGCGGCGGCAGCGTTCCACCATCGCGGGTGAATTGTCCACGGCAATAATCTGGCAGCCCGGCACATGGATATTGCGGCGGACAGAGAGCGTAGCCGCGCCCAGTGAGCAGCCGAGATCGTAAACCTGGCTGTTAGGCTGTACAAAGCGTTCTGCCAGCATGCCAATCATCGAAATGATGTTGGAATAACCCGGCACCGAGCGCTGAATCATATCGGGAAAGACTTCAGCCACGCGCTCGTCAAAGGTCCAGTCACCCAACTTATCGATGGGTGCGGAAAATAGCGTATCGCGGTCAGACATAATGAAAAGTCCGGAGAGAGGAATCGGAAAGGGCGCTATTCTGTCAGAAAGTCCCGCAGGCTGCACCCGCTTTGAGTTTAGAACAGGCTGGATTGTTGCGGCCAGTCGGGCAGATTGCGCAGCGAAGGCTCAAGTTGCAGCAACTGAGGCCACAGCGCCTGCAGTAAGGGAAACACCTCGCCCATATCCGGCGTATGGATGAACAGCATCGGATCGCTATCTGCCTGCCACTCCGCCAGTTTGTTTTGCCACGGCTGAAACAGCGGCACGCTCTCTTCCACGCTGTCGCTGCCGATAAAGCGCACCATCGGTTGCGAACCGCTGCGCACGGCATGCGGTGGCACGCGTGGTTTTTTTGCACGGGCATCCACGGCGGCGGCGGTTTGCGAAGTCGAGGCGTGGACGGGACGGCTGTCGAGGATCACCCGATTGACACCGCGCTCCAGCAAACCGCGATTGAAGGCGCGCTCAGCCTCGCATTTGGCAAAAAACTGTTCGTGACGGACTTCCACGCCGTAGCTAAATCCACGCGGCAGGCTATCGAGGAACAGCCACAAGTCTTTCAATTGTGCGGGTGAAAAGGTCGCTGGCAGTTGCAGCCAATACTGGCCGATGCGCTGGCTTAACGGATCGAGTAAGCGGAAGAATTCATTCAGCAGTTCATCGCAGTTCCGTAATGCGGCGGTATGACTGATGCTTTTGGGAAATTTAAAGCAGAAGCGGAAGTCATCGTGTGTCATGTCACGCCAGCGCATCACGACTTCCGGGGAGGGCAGTGCATACAGCGTAGTGTTGCCTTCGACGCAGTCAAACAACTGGGCATAATCCGCCAGCGTTTCCAGGCCATACTGCTTCCAGCGGGGATGCTGCCATTGCGGTAATCCAATGCGAAGTGTCAAGCGAGGCTCCTGAATCCTTTTGCAGGCGGGAATGTGTCGGGTAATGTACCCTGTTTTGATGTTGGCAGGAAAAACCGCGCGATAAACCACAATGTTTTGTCCGCTTTGATCTGGCTCTACTTATCCTGCCTGGGTTTTTCCATTATAATAGCCGCCTTTTTTGCGACAGCATCTCATAAGGTTACGCGGCCTGATGTTGTCTGGCAGCAGCGGCGAAGTTAAAAGGATACGTTATGCGTACAGAATATTGCGGACAGCTCAATCTGTCTCACGTGGGTCAGCAAGTCACTCTCTGCGGTTGGGTTAACCGCCGTCGCGATCTGGGCAGCCTGATTTTTATCGATATGCGCGACCGTGAAGGTATCGCTCAGGTATTCTTCGACGCCGATCATCAGGACGCTTTCCAGCTGGCCTCTGAACTGCGTAACGAATTCTGCATCCAGATCACCGGCACCGTGCGTGCGCGCGATGAGAAGAACCGCAACAGTGATATGGCCACCGGCGACATCGAAGTGTTTGCCCACGCGCTGAACATTATCAACCGTGCTGAACCGCTGCCGTTGGACTCTAATCAGGTCAACAGCGAAGAAGCGCGTCTGACCTATCGCTATCTGGACCTGCGCCGTCCGGAAATGGCACAGCGTCTGAAAACCCGTGCGAAAATCACCAGCTTCGTGCGTCGCTTTATGGATAACGAAGGTTTCCTCGATATCGAAACCCCGATGCTGACCAAAGCCACGCCAGAAGGTGCGCGTGACTATCTGTTGCCAAGCCGTGTACATAAAGGCAAATTCTACGCACTGCCGCAGTCACCTCAGCTGTTCAAACAGCTGCTGATGATGTCCGGTTTTGACCGCTACTATCAGATCGTAAAATGCTTCCGTGATGAAGACTTACGTGCTGACCGCCAGCCAGAATTCACCCAGATCGACGTTGAAACCTCTTTCATGACCGCCGAGCAGGTGCGTGAAAAGATGGAGCGTTTGATCCGGGAACTGTGGGTCGACGTGAAAGGCGTGGACCTCGGTGACTTCCCGCAGATGACCTTTGCCGAAGCGATGAGCCGCTACGGTTCGGATAAGCCGGACCTGCGTAACCCGATGGAGTTGGTCGATGTCGCTGACCTGCTGCAGAACGTGGAGTTCCAGGTGTTCGCTGGCCCGGCTAACGATCCGAAAGGTCGTGTTGCCGCACTGCGTGTGCCAGGCGGCGCGGCGCTGACGCGTAAGCAGATTGATGAGTACACCAAATTTGTCGAGATCTATGGCGCCAAAGGTCTGGCGTGGATGAAGATCAACGAACGTGCGAAAGGTTTTGAAGGGGTTCAGAGCCCGGTGGCTAAGTTCCTGACGCCAGAAATTGTCGAAGCGATTCTGAACCGCACCACGGCACAAGATGGCGATCTGATCTTCTTTGGTGCTGACCGTGCCAAAATCGTCACAGATGCGCTGGGTGCACTGCGTCTGAAAGTGGGCCGCGACCTGAAAATTACCGATGAGAACATGTGGGCGCCGCTGTGGGTAGTGGACTTCCCAATGTTTGAAGCGGATGAAGAGGGCGGCCTGGCAGCGATGCACCACCCGTTTACCTCACCGAAAGAGCTGACCGCAGAACAGCTGGCAGTTGATCCCACGCAGGCGGTTGCCAATGCCTACGATATGGTGATCAACGGTTACGAAGTGGGCGGCGGTTCCGTGCGTATCCACAACGGTAAAATGCAGCAGACCGTGTTTAGCATTCTCGGTATTACCGAAGAAGAGCAGCGTGAGAAATTTGGCTTCCTGCTCGACGCGCTGAAATACGGTACACCACCGCACGCGGGCCTGGCATTTGGTCTGGATCGTCTGACGATGTTGCTGACCGGCACCGACAACATCCGTGATGTTATCGCGTTCCCGAAAACCACCGCAGCGGCGTGCCTGATGACCGAAGCACCGAGTGAAGCCAACCCGGCGGCACTGCTGGATCTCGGTATTCTGGTCGCACCGAAGAAAGAAAAGTCAGAGAACAAGTAATGGGCTATAAACATCCGGTTTCAGTGCTGGTGGTTATTTTTGCGCGAGATACTGGCCGGGTGTTAATGCTGCAGCGACGGGATGATGAAAGCTTCTGGCAATCCGTGACCGGCAGCCTCGAAGCGGGTGAGAGCCCGCGTCAGGCAGCAGAACGTGAGGTGTCAGAAGAGCTGGGTATCGACGTTGCGGGCGAACAGCTGGTGCTGGATGATTGCCACAAACACATTGAGTTTGAAATCTTTCCGCACTATCGCCATCGCTACGCACCCGGTACCACGCACAACCGTGAACACTGGTTCCGGCTGGCACTCCCGCAAGAGCGCGACCTGCTGCTCACCGAGCATCTGGCCGCGCGCTGGCTCGAGCCCATCGCTGCCGCAACCCTGACGAAGTCCTGGAGTAACCGCCAGGCAATCGAAGAATTTACCTGAATGCCCGCCGCCGCGCGTTTTTCCGGCGACGATTAAGGTAGATTCCACGAATTCGACGAAGCGAATTTCCTTCGTGTTTAAATCCGGTGCCAGACATTCATCTCGCACCGCTAAAATTGAACAGACGGGCGTAATCGGCACAGATTTTCAGTTCTACGCCGCCCAATATTGAACAGTCGGGCGTAATCGGCGCAGCGAGGTCGGTTACCGCCAGCGCGCAGCAACCGGAGCGTACTTTTGTACGTGAGGATTGCGAGCACTGCCGGGAGCCGAGATCGCCAGTAAGATAGCCCGTGCAATATACAAGATCGGAGAAATACTCAAGATGGCTGGACACAGTAAGTGGGCAAACACCAAGCACCGCAAAGCGGCGCAGGATGCTAAGCGCGGCAAAATCTTCACCAAAATCATTCGTGAGCTGGTGACCGCAGCGAAACTGGGTGGCGGCGATGCCAACTCCAACCCGCGTCTGCGTGCTGCAATGGACAAAGCCCTGTCCAACAACATGACCCGTGACACCATGAACCGTGCGATTGCACGCGGCGTGGGCGGCGAAGATGATTCCAACATGGAAACCATCATCTATGAAGGTTACGGTCCTGGCGGCTCAGCGGTGATGATCGAGTGTCTGAGTGACAACCGTAACCGTACCGTGGGCGAAGTGCGTCACGCCTTCACCAAAACCGGTGGCAACCTGGGTACCGACGGCTCCGTTTCTTACCTGTTCAGCAAGAAGGGCGTGATCTCTTATGCTCCAGGTCAGGATGAAGATGCTGTAATGGAAGCGGCGTTGGAAGCCGGTGCTGAAGACGTGGTGAGCTACGACGACGGTGCGATTGATGTGTTTACCGCGTGGGAAGAGATGGGCGCCGTGCGTGATGCACTGGAAGCCGGTGGTCTGAAAGCGGATACCGCTGAAGTTGCCATGATCCCATCAACCAAAGCGGAAATGGATGCGGAAACTGCACCGAAACTGCTGCGTCTGATCGACATGCTGGAAGACTGCGACGATGTGCAGGAGGTTTACCACAACGGTGAAATTTCTGATGAGGTCGCGGAAACGCTGTAATGGCGTTTTCCATTAACCCGACAACCGGAGGCGCGTAGTGGCGATCATTCTCGGGATTGACCCCGGTTCGCGCGTCACCGGTTACGGTGTGATTCGTCAGGTTGGCCGCCAGCTCACTTATCTGGGCAGCGGCTGTATCCGCACCAGCGTTACCGATCTGCCTTCCCGCCTCAAATTGATCTACGCCGGGGTGACTGAAATCATCACCCAATTCTCGCCAGACTATTTTGCTATTGAGCAGGTATTTATGGCGAAGAATGCCGACTCTGCATTGAAGCTAGGTCAGGCGCGTGGTGCCGCAATTGTGGCGGCGGTGAACCTCGATTTGCCGGTGTTTGAATATGCCGCGCGTCAGGTCAAACAAACGGTAACCGGCACCGGTGGGGCAGAGAAAAGTCAGGTGCAGCATATGGTGCGTACTTTGCTGAAACTGCCCGCTAACCCGCAAGCCGATGCCGCCGATGCACTGGCGATCGCCATTACCCACTGTCATTTGAGCCAGAATACGGCACGATTGAGTGACACTAAGCTGGTGATGACGCGTGGACGATTGCGGTCTGGTTGATGAAAACCAAACATTGAAGGCTGGATATTGATCCAGCCTTTTTTATGATATAAATACCCGTCATATTTTCACTGACTGATGCATTGGCCGCCCTTGTTCACCCGAATCACTGACATATGTGAGCTGATTGGGATTCGTGCGCGCGCCACTCTATCGTCAGCGGAGATCTATTCGGTGTTGATAGAATTACATAAGGAACTGCTCAGGTGATTGGTCGCTTACGAGGCAATATTCTGGAAAAACAGCCGCCGCTGGTGTTAATTGAGGCGAACGGTGTCGGTTATGAAGTGCACATGCCAATGACCTGCTTCTACGAGCTGCCGGAGATCAATCAGGAAGCGATTATCTTTACCCAGTTTGTGGTGCGTGAAGATGCGCAGCTGCTGTTTGGCTTCAATAACAAGCAAGAGCGTGCGCTGTTTCGTGAACTGGTGAAAGTGAATGGTGTGGGTCCAAAACTGGCGCTGGCGATCCTTTCTGGCATGTCCGCACAGCAGTTTGTCACCGCCGTCGAGCGAGAAGAGATCGTGTCATTGATCAAACTGCCTGGCGTGGGTAAGAAAACCGCAGAACGTCTGGTTGTGGAGATGAAAGACCGCTTCAAAGGCATGCACGGCGATCTGTTTGGCAGCGACTCGACCTTTACGCTGACCACGCCGTCTGAAGCGCCAGCAGCGAATGACGCTGAAGCTGAAGCGGTTGCTGCGCTGGTGGCTCTGGGCTATAAACCGGCAGAAGCCAGCCGCATGATCAGTAAAGTTGGCAAACCTGATGCGGACTGCGAAACCCTGATCCGTGAAGCTCTGCGCGCAGCTATTTGAGGTAATGCATGATTGAAGCCGATCGCCTGGTCTCGGGCGGCTCTATTATCGAAGAAGAGAGCCTCGACCGTGCCATTCGTCCTAAGCTCCTGGCGGAATATGTCGGTCAGCCGCAGGTGCGTGAGCAGATGGAGATATTCATCAAAGCGGCGCAACTGCGTGGCGATGCGCTGGATCATCTGCTGATTTTCGGCCCGCCGGGGTTAGGCAAAACCACGCTGGCTAACATTGTGGCGAATGAGATGGGCGTGAATTTGCGAACCACCTCGGGCCCGGTGCTGGAGAAGGCGGGCGATCTGGCCGCGATGCTGACCAACCTTGAACCTCACGACGTGCTGTTTATCGATGAGATTCACCGTCTGTCACCGGTGGTGGAAGAGGTGCTGTATCCGGCGATGGAAGACTATCAGCTGGATATCATGATTGGCGAAGGCCCAGCGGCGCGCTCGATTAAACTCGATTTGCCGCCGTTCACCTTGATTGGTGCCACCACCCGCGCGGGTTCACTGACATCGCCACTGCGCGATCGCTTCGGTATCGTGCAGCGTCTTGAGTTTTACAACGTACCGGATCTGCAACACATCGTCAGCCGCAGCGCAGCGTGCTTAGGTTTGGCGTTGAGTGAAGAGGGTGCGTTAGAAGTCGCGCGCCGTGCTCGTGGTACGCCACGTATCGCCAACCGTCTATTGCGTCGTGTACGCGATTACGCCGAAGTCCGTGCTAATGGCGTGATGAGTGGTGAAGTCTCTGCCAGCGCGCTGGATATGCTCAACGTCGATAATCAGGGTTTCGATTATATGGACCGCAAGTTGCTGCTGGCGATCATCGACAAGTTTTCTGGTGGTCCGGTGGGTCTGGATAACCTGGCGGCAGCGATTGGTGAAGAGCGGGAAACCATCGAAGATGTGATTGAACCCTTCCTGATTCAGCAGGGATTCATTCAGCGTACGCCGCGCGGCCGTATGGCCACGCAGCATGCTTATAAGCACTTCGGCATCAGCCGCGAAGAGTAATCCAGCGTTACGCCATCCTATGTTCGGATGCGCAGTTTAGCGATGGGGTATTCGCTAAGGGGCCATTGCAGGCCCCTTTATTACGCCGCTGGCCTTTTCGCCATACTGAAGATGAAAAGCACAGCGGCGCACAGCACCACGGAAGGACCCGCGGGTGTGTCGTAAGTGGCGGAGAACGTCAGTCCGCCGGTAACCGCCAGAATACCGATAATCACCGCAAAACCGGCCATCTGTTCCGGTGAACGGGAAAAACGACGTGCGGTGGCGGCAGGAATAATCAGCAGCGACGTGATAATCAGCGCACCGACAAACTTCATCGCCACGCCAATGGTCAATGCAGTGACCAGCATCAGCATCAGGCGCGTGCGCTGAATGTTGACGCCATCCACCTGCGCCAGCTCCGGGCTGATGGTCATCGACAGCAGCGAACGCCACTGCCATGCCATCACCGCCAGCACAATGGCCACACCCGCACCCATCATCCACAAATCATCCGGTGTGACCGCCAGCAGATCGCCAAACAGATACGCCATTAAATCGACGCGCACGCCCTGCATCAGGCTGACCACCACCAAACCGAGCGACAGCGCACTGTGCGCCATAATGCCGAGTAAGGTATCAATCGCCAGATGTGGACGACGTTCCAGCCATACTAATCCCAGCGCCAGAAATACCGTCACCAGAATCACTGCGTAATAGGGATTCACATTCAGCAGCAGGCCAAAGGCCACGCCGAGCAGAGAAGCGTGTGCCAGGGTATCGCCGAAATAGGACATACGACGCCAGACCACAAACGAGCCTAGCGGACCCGCCGCCAGCGCCAGCAGTACACCACCGAGCCAGCCGGGTAATAACAGTTCAATCATGACGGACCATTTCCTTTGCGCAGAACAATGCGTCCCTGTAAATCGTGACGGTGATTGTGATGATGGCGATAAATAGCCAGTTGCTGCGCGCCGCGTGGGCCGAACATGGCGATAAATTCTGGATGCTGAGACACCGCTTCCGGCGTACCGGAACAGCAGATGTGATGGTTGAGGCACAACACTTCGTCGGTTTTTGCCATCACCAGATGCAGATCGTGTGAAACCATCAGCACGCCACAGTTAAGCTCCTGGCGCAGCTGATCGATTAAATCGTAGAGCGCCACTTGCCCATTTACGTCGACGCCTTGCGTGGGTTCATCCAACACCAGCAACTGCGGTTGATTGAGCAGGGCTCGCGCCAGCAGCACGCGCTGGGTTTCACCACCCGAGAGTTTTTGCAGGGGCGCATTCAGCAGATGGCCTGCCTGCACGCGTTTCAATGCCGGCAGAATGGCGTCGCGTTTGCTGCCACGCGTCAGGCGCATAAACCGTTCAACGGTGATCGGCAGTGTCGGGTCAATGTGCAATTTCTGTGGCACATAGCCGATGCGTAAACCGGGGACGCGTTTGACCGTGCCGCCCGTGGGCGCGAGAAGGCCGAGCACCGTCCGTACCAGCGTAGATTTGCCCGCGCCGTTCGGCCCAAGCAGCGTGAGTATTTTTCCCGGCTCGAGCGTCAGGCTAATGCCTGATAGCACAGGGCGCTGGGAGAATTTCACTGAAATGCTTTCAAGTGTAACAAGTGACGACATATTATTTACGGGTTGCATTGAATTTCGAATGTTATAATATCACATTCCATCAACAGGTCACGATGGAATGACGCATTATGTTACACATTAAGCAGCGCTTCGCTTTCACTCTTCCTGCTGCGGCTCTCGCCGCCGCCTGCGCGATGCCCGCGCACTCAGCCGTAGTGGCTTCAATCAAACCGATCGGATTTATCGCAGCGGCGATTGCCGATGGCGTTACGCCGGTGGAAGTTTTACTGCCAGATGGCGCTTCAGAGCACGATTATGCTCTGCGTCCTTCGGATGTAAAACGTATTAAAAACGCGGACTTAGTGGTATGGGTAGGTCCAGAAATGGAGGCGTTCCTCACTAAGTCAGCGGCGGGGTTACCTGAAGCTAAAAATCTTGAAATTGCGGCCATGCCCGGCGTTAAACCGCTGTTGATTCGTGGCGGTGAAGATGAGGATGAACATGAGCACGGTCACGATCATGACCACGACTCAGAAAAATCTGAAGGCGACGACTCGGCTCATGAACACCACCATCATGGTGAATTTAATATGCACCTGTGGATGTCCCCAGAGATTGCGAGACAATCTGCGGTTGCAATCCATGGAAAATTATTGGAACTTATGCCGCAAAGCAGAGCCAAACTTGACGCAAACCTGCAGCAGTTTGAAGCAGAATTAGCAGATGCGGATAAGCATATTGGCGCGCAGCTTGCCCCGGTTAAGAATAAGGGTTATTTCGTTTTTCACGATGCGTACAGCTACTTTGAAAAACACTACGGTTTGTCCCCAGCCGGACATTTTACCGTCAACCCTGAGATCCAACCGGGCGCCCAGCGTTTACATCAAATACGAACACAGTTGGTTGAGCAGAAAGCCGTATGCGTTTTCGCTGAACCACAATTCAGGCCGGCCGTCATCGATGCCGTGTCTCGCGGAACCAACGTGCGCAAAGGCACACTGGATCCACTTGGCATGGGAATCAGCTTAACCAAAGACAGCTATGTGAAATTCCTCTCACAGTTGTCGAGCCAGTATGCGAGCTGCCTGAATGGAGCATAGAGGAATAGGTAAAAGTGCAGCAGATAGCCCGCTCTGTCGCCCTCGCATTTAATAATTTGCCGCGTCCCCACCGCGTTATGTTGGGTTCATTAACCGTGATTACGTTGGCCGTCGCTGTCTGGCGGCCTTACGTTTACCATCCCCATGATGTTGCCCCCATCGTGAAAGACATCACGCTGGACAAAAACGAACTGCGCACGCTGTTGCCCGAAGCCAGTGAGCCGATCGATCAGACCACGGTTGAGCCGGAAGAAGAGATTCCGGCCGATGACATCGATAAAGATGTGCAGGACAACCCGAATCAACACGATTACACCGTTTCCTCTGGCGATACCTTAAGCAGCGCGCTTAACCAGTACGGTATTGATCTCGGTGATATCAACGCCTTAGTCAGTAGCGATAAAGACTTCCGTAATCTGCGTGTCGGCCAGCAACTCAGCTGGACGCTGGATGCGGATGGTCAACTGCAAAACTTTACCTGGGAAGTGGATCGTCGAGAAACCCGCACCTACGAGCGTCAGCCAAATGGCAGCTTCAAGATGCAGCAGGAGATGCAAAAAGGTGAGTGGCAGAATAGCGTGCTGAAAGGTGAAGTGCGTGGCAGCTTTGGTGCCAGTGCTCAGCGTGCCGGCTTGACCAGTGCTGAAACCAGCAATGTGATCAAAGCGATGCAGTGGCAGATGGATTTCCGCAAACTGCGCGCCGGTGATGATTTCAGTGTGCTGATGTCCCGTGAGATGCTGGATGGTAAAAGTGCACAGAGCCAGCTACTGGGTGTACGTCTGCGTACCGGTGGCAAAGATTATTACGCGTTCCGCGCGGAAGATGGCAAATTCTACGATCGTAATGGCTCGGGCCTTGCGCGTGGCTTCATGCGCTTCCCGACGGTGAAACAGTATCGTGTTTCCTCTAACTTTAATCCGCGTCGTCTTAACCCGGTGACGGGTCGTATCGCGCCGCACAAGGGTGTCGATTTCGCACTGCCTATCGGTACGCCGGTGCTTGCCGTCGGTGATGGTGAAGTGGTGATGGCGAAAAATGGCGGGGCGGCTGGTAATTACGTGGCGATTCGTCACGGTCGTCAGTATATGACCCGTTATATGCACCTGAGTAAGGCGCTGGTGAAACCAGGACAGAAAGTGAAGCGCGGTGACCGTATTGCGCTGTCTGGCAACACCGGGCGTTCTACGGGCCCGCATCTGCATTATGAAGTGTGGATCAACAATCAGGCTGTCAATCCACTCACGGCAAAACTGCCGCGCATGGAAGGGCTGACCGGTAAAGATCGCAGCAACTATCTGGCGGACGTGAAGAGCTATCTGCCACAACTGGCATTGAAATAGCTTAATTCTGTAGCCAATAGTGAAAAAACCGACGAATTATTCGTCGGTTTTTTGCTATCTGACGCATGATGATTGCAAAATTAACCACCGTCACTATCATTGTCCCGTGATTGTCAGAGGCGAGTGCATGGAAACCCGAAAGAAAAATAACAGTGAATTTATTCCCGTTTTTCAACGTTCTTTTTTAAAACCGAAATACTGGGGCAACTGGCTGGCGATTGGTGCGCTGGCGGGTATGGCAATGCTGCCTGCCAAAGTACGCGATCCGATTCTGGGCGGATTAGGTCGGTTTGCCGGTAAGCTGGCAAAAAGTGCGCGTCGTCGTGCGCTGATCAATCTCTACTATTGCCTGCCGGAGTTGAGCGAAGCGCAGCGCGAAGAGATTGCTGATCGTATGTTTGCCACCGCGCCGCAGGCGATGGTGATGATGGCTGAGTTGGGGATGCGCGATCCGGCACGTGTGAGTCAGCGCGTTGACTGGCACGGTCGCGAAATCATTGAAGCGTTACAGGCCAACCAGGAGAATGTGATCTTCCTGGTGCCACACGGTTGGGGTGTGGACATTCCGGCGATGCTGCTGGCTTCGGAAGGGCAGAAGATGGCGGCGATGTTCCATAATCAGAGCGATCCACTGCTGGATTATGTGTGGAACACCGTGCGCCGCCGCTTTGGTGGACGCATGCATGCGCGCAATGACGGTATTAAACCGTTTATCGCCTCGGTGCGTCAGGGCTATTACGGTTACTATCTGCCGGATCAGGATCATGGCCCGGAGCACAGTGAGTTTGTGGATTTCTTTGCCACCTATAAAGCGACATTGCCCGCCGTCGGACGTTTGATGAAGGTCTGCCGCGCACGCGTGGTGCCACTGTTCCCGGTCTATAACAGCGAGACACATCGGCTGGAAATCTATGTGCGTCCGCCGATGGATGATTTGCTGGATGCCGATGACAACACCCTGGCACGACGTATGAACGAGGAAGTTGAGGTATTTGTCCGGCCGCATCCGGAACAATACACCTGGATTCTGAAGCTACTGAAAACGCGCAAAGAGGGCGACATTGAACCCTATTCGCGTGACGAGCTTTATCCACGAAAGAAATAATAAAGGGGCCGATTGGCCCCTTATTCATTCTACCGCTTGAACATGACTGCGTCGTTTACGTTCACGCAGGAACAGAATCACCAGGCCAAACCACAACACGCCTGCCACAAAGTTAATACCGCTAAACCACGGTGTGCCTCCACTGAAATAGCCTGCTTTCGCCAGTTCAATGCCGATGGCTAACGTTAAGATACTGATCATACCCAGCATCGCCGCCACACTGCCTTTACCTTCATTGCTGGAGTAAAGCGTCAGGCGATAGAGTCCCGCATTCACCATGCCCGCGCCAAAGGCGTACAGGCTTAATCCCGCGGTCAGCAGCAGGTAGGTATGGCTGTCGAGCAGGTTAGCCAGCAGCGAGATGCTTAAACCGATCAAAATTGGCCAGGCAGCGAATTTCACCGGTTGTTCAATCGGCACGCGTCCCGCCAGCTTGCCCAGCGTCAGGTTTCCGGCAATCATCGCCAGGAATACCGGCAACTGCAGCAGCGCATACTCCATGCGCGATAAACCTTCATCGTGCATCAGGATCACCGGCGACAGGGCAACCCAGGTCAGAATCGGGATAAACACCAGGCCAATGGCGAATGATCCGTACATCACCTGACGATCGCGTGCTAAACGGCCATAAGCGCGCGCCAGGTTGGGCAGGGCGATGGAGTGGCTACGATCGCCGGCGGTTTCCGGCATGATGCGCCACAGCACCACGAAAGCCACCACGCTGCAAATGGCAAATAACCAGAACATGCTGCGCCATTCACCCACCGTTAACCAGGCGGCACCTGCCAGCGGACCGGCGAGAGGAGCCAGGAGCGCCACGTTTGCCATCAGCGCCATCATGCGCACTGCTAAAGCCTCATCAAACGCTTCCTGCACCGCCGCGTAACTCACTGCGCCGATAAAGCACAGGCTGATGCCTTGAATAAAGCGCAGCGTGACAAACTGCTCGATGTTGCTCACCCAGGTGGTGAGAATGCAGGCCGCGGCAAAGAACAAAATGCCGAACAGTAGGACCGGACGGCGGCCATATTTGTCCGAGAGCGGGCCAAGCAGCCACTGCAGCACCACGCCGCCCATCAGATAAGCGGTCAGTGAGGTTGAGACCCACTCCGGGCCCACATTGAACTCTGTGATCACCAGCAGCATGCCGGGTTGAATCATGTCATGGGCGATATAGGTCGCGAATTCAAACAGTACCAGGGCGAGCGGAAATAGCAGCACCCGTCCGGTGAGTTGCGTAATCGGTTGAAAGCGGGCCATCTGGCCTCCTTGTCAGAGAAAAAATAAAAACGCGACTGCCAGGCAGTCGCGTTTGTCCATGTTGTTACAGCCGCTGTCGGTGGTGCGTGAGCGTTTAGTCTACGCGCAGGACTCGGCTGGTATTGGTGGTGCCGGTGGTCGCCATCACGTCGCCCTGGGTGACAATCACCAGGTCGCCAGAGACGAGGAAACCTTTGTCGCGCAGCAGGTTCACTGCATCATGCGCGGCGGCAACACCATCATTGTTGCTGTCGAAGAACACCGGCGTCACGCCACGGAACAGCGCGGTCAGGTTCAATGTACGTTCGTGACGTGACATGGCGAAGATCGGCAGACCGGAAGTGATACGTGAAGTCATCAGCGCGGTACGGCCCGATTCGGTCATGGTGATGATGGCGGAAACACCCTGAAGGTGGTTAGCAGCATACATCGCAGACATCGCAATCGCTTCTTCAACGTTGTCAAACTGCACCTCAAGGCGGTGCTTTGACACGTTGACGCTTGGGATTTTTTCCGCGCCGAGGCACACTTTGGCCATCGCTGACACGGTTTCGGCAGGATACTGACCGGCAGCAGTTTCAGCGGACAGCATCACGGCATCGGTACCATCCAGCACGGCGTTCGCCACGTCCATAACTTCGGCGCGGGTTGGCATCGGGTTGGTGATCATCGACTCCATCATCTGCGTGGCGGTAATGATGGTGCGGTTCAGCTGACGCGCACGACGGATCAGTGCCTTCTGAATACCGACCAGTTCTGGGTCGCCAATCTCAACGCCGAGGTCACCACGTGCCACCATCACCACGTCAGAAGCGAGGATGATATCATCCATCGCTTCCTGTGACGCAACGGCTTCTGCACGTTCGACTTTGGCCACCAGTTTGGCATCACAACCTGCATCGCGCGCCAGACGGCGGGCATAGTTCATGTCTTCGCCATTACGCGGGAAGGATACCGCCAGGTAATCCACACCGATTTTCGCAGCGGTGACGATATCCACTTTGTCTTTCTCCGTCAGCGCTTCTGCAGACAGACCGCCGCCGAGTTTGTTAATGCCTTTATTATTTGAGAGCGGGCCGCCGACGGTGACTTCGGTGAACACTTTTACGCCCTGAACTTCCAGCACCTTCAACTGCACACGACCATCATCCAGCAGCAGGATGTCGCCTGGCACCACGTCTTCTGGCAGGCCTTTGTAGTCGATACCGACTTTCTCTTTGTCGCCTTCGCCTTTGCTCATATCCGCATCCAGCAGGAAGCGATCGCCGACATTCAGGAAGACTTTGCCTTCTTTGAAGGTAGAAACACGAATTTTAGGACCTTGCAGGTCGCCCAGAATCGCCACGTGACGACCAAGCTTGGCGGCAATCTCACGCACCTTGTTGGCGCGCATCTGGTGATCTTCCGCGGTGCCGTGGGAGAAATTGAGTCGCACCACGTTCGCGCCCGCCGCGATGATTTTTTCGAGGTTATTGTCGCGATCGGTGGCTGGGCCGAGGGTAGTTACGATCTTGGTTCTTCTGAGACGTCTTGACATGAAGGACTCCGTTGACAAAGGTTCGTGTCACTCTCAAGGGGACACGGTGTAATCGCATATTCTATATGATCGATGGGCTGTGATTCGACTCACATTGTGAATGTGATGTTAATTATTTTACAGCACCCGCTTTTCCAGGCGCGAATCTTTGAGCGCTTCTTTTACTCGTTTCAGATTTTCGCGGAATGCCGCGCCGCGCTCAAGGGTAAAACCTGTCGCCAAAACATCAACCACGGTTAATTGCGCAAGGCGGGAAACCATCGGCAGGTAGATATCCGTATCTTCAGGTACATCGAGCGTCAGTGCGAGGGTTGCTTCTGCCGCAAGGGGTGAACCCGGAGAGGTGATAGCCAGAACTGTGGAAGCGTTTACACGCGCCAGGCGAGCCAGTTCTATCATATTTTTGGTTCGACCAGTATGTGATATGAGAACAAAAACGTCATTTGGTCCACTATTTATGCAACTCATGCGCTGGATCACAATATCCTCTGACCAGATGACCGGCAGATTAAAGCGCAGGAATTTATTGGTCGCATCGTGAGCCACCACAGCAGAAGCGCCGAGACCAAAAAAGGCAATTTTTTTAGCCTGAGTGAGTGCTGAAACGGCTTGATCGATCACCTGCATATCCAGCTGCTGGCGCACGTGGCTTAGCCCGGCCAAGGCTGAATCAAAAATCTTGTGGCTGTAACTTTCGACGCTGTCATTTTCTTCCACATCGCGGCTGACCCAGTTCGGGGCTTTCGCCAGACTCTGCGCCAGGCGTAATTTGAAGTCGGGGAAGCCGCGCGTGCCCATGCGATGACAAAAACGATTCACCGTGGGTTCGCTGACGTCGGCAGCACGGGCCAGGGTGGCAATGCTGGAGTGCATCGCCTGCTGCGGAGCAGCCAGAATCTGTTCTGCCACTTTTCGTTCAGATTTGCTCAGCGCGTCAAGTTGCGCCTGAATATGTTCCAGCATGTCGTTAACCTGATGCGCCTCACTTACTTTTATCGCGTTCATCACATGATAAAACGCTGCCAATTCACAAGAATATACCGTGTAATACGCCCTCGCACGCAGCAGCGGACAAATGTAAGCGCGTTTTTTTTGTCATACTTTGATCGTTGCCGGGTTTTACTCCGACAAACATCGAAACAGAAAAAGTGCCGAAAGCGCACACGACAACACACCTTTGTTCGCCATCATGTTCAAAGTAATGGCTAATGCCACACCGCGTCTGGGTTGTTCCGATGCGGGGAAAAAAGTACATTGTGCTGTAAGAAAATTACAATAAGGACCTGGGATGATGAGGACGCTCAAACCGGGTATATCCTGCAACGAGGAGAGGAAAATGGCGGTAACACAAACAGCCCAGGCATGCGATCTGGTTATTTTCGGTGCCAAAGGCGATCTTGCTCGCCGGAAACTGTTGCCTTCACTGTATCAGCTGGAGAAAGCCGGTCAGATTCACGAAACCACACGCATTATCGGCGTGGGGCGCGCGGAGTGGGACAAAGACGCGTACACCAAAGTGGTCCGTGAAGCGCTGGAAACCTTCATGAAGGAGAAAATCGACGAAGCGCTGTGGGACAAACTCAGCAGCCGTCTCGATTTCTGCAACCTCGACGTTAACGACACCTCGCATTTCACCAAGCTGGGCAAGATGCTTGACCAGAAAGATCGTGTCACCATCAACTACTTCGCGATGCCGCCAAGCACCTTTGGGGCGATTTGTGACGGTTTGGGCGCAGCCAAGCTGAATGCCAAACCGGCGCGCGTGGTGATGGAGAAGCCACTCGGTACCTCATTAGCGACCTCGCAAGAGATCAATGACAGCGTCGGCAAGTACTTCGAAGAAAGCCAGGTGTTCCGTATCGACCACTATCTCGGTAAAGAGACGGTACTGAACCTGCTGGCGTTGCGTTTCGCTAACTCCATCTTCGTGAATAACTGGGACAACCGCACCATCGACCACGTGCAGATTACTGTGGCGGAAGAGGTGGGTATCGAGGGCCGTTGGGGTTACTTCGATAAAGCTGGCCAGATGCGCGACATGATCCAGAACCACCTGTTGCAGATCCTCACCATGATCGCCATGTCACCGCCATCCGATCTCAGCGCGGATGCGATCCGTGATGAGAAAGTGAAGGTGCTGCGTTCACTGCGTCGTATCGACCAAACCAACGTGCGCGAAAAAACCGTGCGTGGCCAGTACACTGCGGGCTTCGTGCAGGGCAAAAAAGTGCCGGGTTACCTGGAAGAAGAGGGCGCTAACAAGCAGAGCGCCACCGAGAGCTTTGTGGCGATCCGTGTCGATATCGATAACTGGCGCTGGGCGGGCGTGCCGTTCTACCTGCGTACCGGTAAGCGTTTGCCGACCAAATGCTCTGAGGTTGTGGTGTACTTTAAGAACCCAGAGATGAACCTGTTCAAAGACTCCTACGCTGAGCTGCCGCAGAACAAGCTGACCATTCGTCTGCAGCCGGACGAAGGTGTGGATATCGAGATCCTGAATAAAGTGCCGGGTCTGGATCACAAGCACAAACTGCAGACCACCAAGCTGGATCTGAGCTACTCCGAGACCTTCAACCAGTCACATCTGGCGGATGCCTACGAGCGTCTGCTGCTGGAAACCATGCGCGGTATTCAGGCGCTGTTCGTACGCCGTGACGAAGTGGAAGCCGCATGGGGCTGGGTGGATTCCATCATTGATGCGTGGAACGCCGATGCCGAAGCGCCTAAACCTTATCAGGCAGGCACCTGGGGCCCGGTGGCTTCCGTTGCAATGATTACCCGCGATGGCCGTTCGTGGAATGAGTTTGAATAAGCCATAAAATCTAAGCCCGCCATTGAGCGGGCTTTTTTGTGCCCAAAATTCATTTTTCTTAAAATTGAACCAGAGTTTCAATAATTTTTGATATCCGATAGACGCCGCTCCAGCCAATCTTGTATGGTAGAGCCCAAACATTGACAGCCGGATGTGAGTCGGGCTGATGCCACTAAGGAAACCTGATGAAGAACTGGAAAACCACTGCTGAACAGATCATGACAACGGGCCCGGTTGTGCCGGTGATTGTGGTGAACAAACTGGAACACGCTGTGCCGATGGCCAAAGCGCTGGTGGCGGGCGGCGTGCGCGTGCTGGAAGTGACGCTGCGTACCCCGGTGGCGATGGATGCGCTGCGTGCGATGATCAAAGAAGTGCCGGAAGCGATTGTCGGTGCGGGCACGGTGATCAACACCCAGCAGTTGAAAGAAGTCACCGATGCCGGTGCGCAGTTTGTGATCAGCCCAGGTCTAACCGAGCCTCTGCTGAAAGCTGCGGTTGAAGGTCCGGTGCCATTGATTCCGGGCATCAGCACCGTTTCTGAACTGATGTTAGGGATGGATTACGGTCTGCGTGAGTTTAAGTTCTTCCCGGCGGAAGCCAATGGCGGTGTTAAAGCGCTGTCAGCGATTGGCGGTCCGTTCCCGCAGGTGCGTTTCTGCCCAACCGGCGGTATCTCACCGGCCAACTACCGTGACTATCTGGCGCTGAAAAGCGTGCTGTGTATTGGTGGTTCGTGGCTGGTACCGAACGATGCACTGGAAAGCGGTGACTGGGATCGTATTACGCGTCTGGCGCGTGAGGCCGTTGAAGGCGCGAAGTAACGCATTTGCAGATTTGCCAGGGTGCGAATTACGCATACTGAAAGGGCGGCCTGGTGGCCGCCCTTATACGTTGTCTTTACAGACGAATAGCAGGCGAGGGGATTAGCCCTCAACTTTCACGGCTGCGGCACTCGCCACGGCACGTGCAATCGCCTCATCGGTATTGTCACCGGTTGCCAGCGCCACGCCCAGACGACGTTGACCAGCAATCTCTGGCTTGCCGAACAGACGCAATTGCAGTCCCGCGCCCAATGCGGCTTCGATGTTAACGAACTGCACATTGTTGCTGTCCAGCTGTGGCAGGATCACCGCCGAGGCTGCCGGGCCATACTGGCGAATACCGCCGATTGGCAGGCCAAGGAACGCGCGCACATGCAGCGCAAATTCTGACAGATCCTGTGAAATCAGCGTCACCATACCGGTATCGTGTGGGCGCGGAGAGACTTCGCTGAATACCACCTCATCACCGCAGACAAACAGCTCAACGCCAAACAGACCGTATCCGCCCAGCGCTTTCACCACTTTAGATGCGATGTCTTGTGCGCGCTGCAGCGCCAAATCGGTCATCTGCTGTGGCTGCCAGGATTCACGGTAATCGCCATCTTCCTGACGATGACCAATTGGCGCACAGAAATGAATGCCATCCACTGCGCTGATGGTCAGCAGGGTGATTTCGAAATCAAACTTCACCACGCCTTCAACGATTACGCGACCGGCACCGGCACGACCACCTTGCTGCGCGTAGTCCCAGGCTTTATCCAACTGGCTGGCTTCGCGGATGAAGCTCTGACCTTTGCCCGATGAGCTCATCACCGGTTTAACGATGCACGGAAAACCAATTTCATTGGCGGCCGCAACGAAATTCTCTTTGCTGTCAGCAAACTGATAGGTCGAGGTCGGTAACGACAACTCTTCTGCCGCCAGACGGCGAATACCTTCGCGGTTCATGGTCAGGCGCGCAGCACGGGCGGTAGGCACCACTTTCTGGCCTTGCGCTTCGAGTTCCAGCAGTTTTTCGGTGGCGATAGCTTCAATTTCTGGCACCACGAAGTGCGGCTTCTCCTGCGCGATTAACGCAGCCAGCGCATCACCGTCCAGCATATTGATCACATGGCTACGGTGCGCAACGTGCATCGCAGGGGCATCGGCATAACGATCCACTGCAATCACTTCCACACCCAGACGCTGACACTCCAGCGCCACTTCTTTGCCCAGTTCGCCTGAACCTAACAGCATCACACGCGTTGCGGCAGGGCGCAGCGCGGTTCCGAGAGTCGTCATAATTTCACCTTAGCAGTCAAAATGCGCGCGCAGTATATACGAAAACGTTTGCGTACTCACGCATTCGGCTTAAACAGGTTTGCCATACTTTTCCCGCTCTGACGTTACCTGACACTCGCTACGGCAGCATGGAACGCGGAAACTTAAACAGGAGTTAAACGATGAGCAATTGGTTGCAGCAAATCCAGTCGGTGCTGGCGAAAAAGGGCGGCGACGGCAAAGCTGGCGGTTTGAGCGATATGCTGGCACCCGGCGCGCTGGGTGGTTTAGCGGGATTGCTGGTGGCCAGCAAGTCCACGCGAAGCCTGTTGACCAAATATGGTGGTAAAGCCTTGCTGGTCGGCGGCGGTGCGGCAGCAGGTGCGGTGCTGTGGAATAAGTACAAGCAGCGCGTGCGTGAAACCCATCAGGATGAGCCGGGATTTGGTCAGCTGCAGACGCCCGTTGACCAGCGAGCTGAACGTTTGGTGACTGCGTTAGTGTTTGCTGCCAAGAGTGATGGCCATATTGACGATCGTGAACGCGCCGCCATTGAGCAGAACATCCACCAGGCGGGTTATGGTTCACAGGCGGAAACGCTGATTCAGCAAGCGATGAACCGTCCACTCGATCCGCAGTGGCTGGCGGCAGATGTGAAAAACGAAGAAGAGGCGCTGGAACTGTACTTCCTCAGCTGTGCCGCTATCGATGTGGATCACTTTATGGAGCGTAGCTATCTATCTGCACTGGGTGATGCCCTGAAGATCCCTCAGGATGTGCGCGACGGCATTCAGCGCGATATTCAGGCGGAGAAAGCGGCGTAATTGAACAGAGGGTCTTGTCAGGGGCCCTTAACTGCACTTCCTGTGCGCTGCTGCTTGGCTTCCCGCGTGATAAGTGCCACGCTTGCTGAATGTTGTCTTTCAGGGAAAGGAGCCAGAATGCATCAGCCACAAGCGAACAAAATCCCTCATGTTATGAATCTGCACGGCGAATCGCGCACCGATAACTACTATTGGATGCGCGACGACGAACGTGAAAACCCAGAGGTTCTGGAACATCTGCACGCCGAGAATGCGTACGGCAAAGCGATGATGGCGTCGCAAGAGAATCTGCAAGAACGGGTACTCAAAGAGATCGTTGATCGCATTCCTGCGCAGGACCACTCCGTGCCCTATGTGAAGAACGGCTATCGCTATCAAAGCCGCTATGAGGTGGGGAACGAATATCCGCTCTATTTTCGCCAGCCGGTCGAAGCGCCAGCCGATGAGCCCTGGCAGCTGCTGATCGACGGTAATCAGCGTGCCTCACACAGCGATTTTTACACCATGGGCGCACTGGCGATCGCGCCCGATAACCAGGTAATGGCGCTGGCGGAAGATTTTCTATCGCGCCGTCAGTATGGCATCCGCTTTCGTAATTTAGAGAGTGGCAGCTGGTATCCGGAAGTGCTCAGTGATGCTTCATCCAGTGTAGCGTGGGCCAATGATTCACGTACGCTGTATTACGTGCGCAAGCATCCAAAAACGCTGCTGGCCTATCAGGTGTGGCGCCATGAGTTAGGTCATCCGCAATCAGACGACCAGCTGGTTTATGAAGAGAAGGATGAGAGCTTCCACCTCAGCGTGCACAAAACCACCTCCGAGCACTTCATCCTGATTGCGATGTACAGCACCACTACCAGTGAGATACAGCTGATTGATGCCGAGTATCCGGATGCTCAGCCGCAGGTGTTCTGCCCGCGTCGCCGCGATCATGAGTACAGCATCGATCACTACAATCATCAGTTCTATATCCGCTCGAATCGTGATGGCAAAAACTTTGGCCTGTATCGCAGCGCATGGCTGGCCGAGAACCGCTGGCAGGCGTTGATTCCGGCACGCGATAACGTGGTGCTGGAGGATTTCCAGCTGTTCCGCCACTGGCTGGTGGTGGAAGAGCGCCAGCGCGGCGTCAACACGCTGCGCCAGATCAACTGGGAAAGTGGAGAAAGCATCGGGATCGCCTTTGACGACCCGGCTTACGTCACCTGGCTGGCATACAATCCTTCACCGGAAAGTGACACGCTGCGTTATGGCTACTCATCCATGACCACGCCGACCACGCTGTTTGAACTCAATATGGAGACGGGCGATCGCCGGGTGTTGAAACAGACGCCGGTGCCGGGCTTCAACTCAGACGACTACAAAAGCGAACACCACTGGATCACCGTGCGTGATGGCACTGAAGTGCCGGTATCGCTGGTCTATCATCGCAAACACTTCAAACCGGGTAGCAATCCACTGCTGGCTTACGGCTACGGCGCTTACGGCAGTAGCATGGATGCCAGTTTCGGCACCAGTCGCATTAGCCTGCTGGAGCGCGGATTTGTCTACGCGATTATCCATGTACGCGGCGGTGGCGAACTGGGTCAGCAGTGGTACGACGATGGTCGCCTGAAAAATAAGATGAACAGCTTTACTGACTTCATCGATGTGACGCAGGCGCTGGTGGCGAAAGGTTTGGGTGATCCGCAACAGCTGTATGCGATGGGCGGCAGCGCCGGTGGTTTACTGATGGGCAGCGTGATCAATCTAGCGCCCGACCTGTTCAACGGCGTAGTGGCACAAGTGCCGTTTGTGGATGTGGTCACCACCATGCTGGATCCATCGATCCCGCTGACCACCGGCGAATATGATGAGTGGGGCAATCCGGAACATGAAGAGGATTACCACACCATTCGGCAGTACAGCCCGTATGACAACATCGAGGCCAAAGCCTATCCGCATCTGTTAGTCACAACCGGGCTGCACGATTCCCAGGTGCAGTATTGGGAACCGGCAAAGTGGGTGGCAAAACTGCGGGAGCTGAAAACTAACGACACGTTGTTACTGCTATGCACTGAGATGGACTCCGGGCATGGCGGTAAATCGGGGCGTTTCAAAGCATATGAAGGGGTGGCGCAGGAGTTTACTTTCCTGATCGGCCTGGCGCAGGGTAGCTTGCCAGACCGCGTCGACTACTGATCAACCTTCACGTACTTGCGCAGCGCCTGCCGTAACGGTGGGCGCAAATCCCTCACGTTCTCCAGCACCCAGCGTAAATAGCCAGGATCTTTGCGCGCAATACTGCCAATGCTCTGACCACGATATTTGCCAAACGGGAACACATCGCCGCTCACCTCAGCGGGTTGGCAGCGGCCGACCATATCACTGATGCTCCAGCCGGAAGTCTCCATGATGCGGATCAGCAGTGCGGCAGTGACATAGCAGTCATATAACGCACGGTGCGCATGCAGTTCAGAGGGTGGCGTGACGTCCAGCTTCAGGCTGTGACGCAGTGCCTGATTACCGTATTTGATGCCCGGCCACAGCTGTCGCGCCAGTGTCATAGTGCAGATCCATTCACCGGGCATGATCGGTAACATACGACGATCAAAGCTGGCATTGTGCGCCACGTAATGTGGGCTGCCATGATAGCGACCAATCGCTTCTTCAATCGTCGGCTTGTCGGCGACCATCGCTTCCGTGATGCGATGCACTGCCATGGCCTGACGGCTGATCGGGCGGTCTGGGCAAATCAAATCGCTCATTGGATTGACGATCTGGCCGTCGATCACATCCACCGACGCCACTTCGACCACGCCGCCTTGCAAGCCACAGGTTTCGGTATCGATAACGCGTAACATAGATTAATTACTTCTGTTTAGGTTCGTAGGGCAGGCGAGAGAGGCTGAGCGATGCCTGACGGTAACCCATCAAGCGCTGACGGAACCACTCGCGCAGGGCTTCCGGCTGCTCGCGCTCGACCATTTCCGCGATCACGGGCATGTTGTAGCGCTCTTTAAAGGCCACGCCTGCGGCGGCCAGATCGACATTCACTTTGTCTTTCTCTTCCTGCGACAACAGGGCAAGGTTTTGGCTCATGCATTTCTCCTGATAAACAGGGGCAAAAGTAATGGTTTCCCCTTTACGGATCAAGGAAATTGGATCGCACCGCAAGTCTCGACACGTCTTTGCCAGCGGCGTATCCTGCTGCCACGTTTGCGGCAGAGCGCCGCATTGCAAAGGGAAGAAGTGATGAAGAAAACTGCGTTAAACCCGATTGTGGCGCTGTTGCTTGCGTCATCCACGTTGGTCTTCAGTCAGTTTGCACTGGCACATGCTCACCTGAAAACACCGGTTCCTGCCGATAAAGCGGTGATCGACAGCTCGCCACAAAATCTGACGCTGACCTTCACTGAAGATGTTGAGCCTGCCTTCAGCGGTGTTGAGGTGCTCAATGCACAGAATCAGCCGATGGCCGTGGAAAAAGCCAAAATTAACGACAAGCAGCATGATCAGTTGATCGTGCCGATCAGCAAACCGCTGCCATCCGGCAACTATCAGGTGAACTGGCATGTGTTGTCCGTTGATGGACACAAAACCAAGGGAAGCTACGCGTTCAGCGTGAAGTAATCCATGGGTCTGAGTACGTTGTGGATCGTCCTGCGCGCCCTGCATTTTATTGCGGTGCTATTGCTGGCTGGCAGCGCGTTCTATACGGCTCTGCTGGCACCGCGGCGTTATCGCCCGGTGCTGGCGCAACGTTTGCACAAAATTTTAGTCACGACGGCGCTGTTAAGCCTGCTTAGCGCGGTGTTGATGCTGGCCACGCAAACCGGTTTGATGAGCGGTGACTGGCACAATGTCGGTGACCTGGAAACCTGGCAGGCGGTTTTAGCGACGCGCTTCGGCGCAGTGTGGCGTTGGGAGCAGGGCTTCGCACTGCTGAGCACGCTGGCCTTGCTGATGCGTGGCACACTGCGCCAGCAGCTTTTGCTGGTGAGTGGTTTGTTACAGCTGGTGGCGCTGGCAGGCGTCGGGCACGCCGCCATGCGCGATGGTTTACCCGACTTGCTGCAGCAGATCAATCATGCGCTTCACTTGATTGCCGCCGCGTTCTGGACCGGCGGTTTACTGCCCCTGTTGTTGCTGATGCGTGAGGCCCGACAGATTGCGTATCGCACCGATGCGATTCGCTGCATGATTCGTTTTTCACGTTACGGGCACCTGGCAGTCGCACTGGCCCTGACAACCGGGCTGATCAACAGCCTGATGATTGGTGGCACGCCGCTCAATTGGGGCACCACGCTGTGGAGTGCGATGCTGGTGGTCAAAGTGATGCTGGTGATGATGATGGTGGGCATTGCGCTGATCAATCGTTATGTTCTGGTGCCAGGTTTTCGCGTCGCGGGTAGTCACGCGCCGCAGCAGTTTATTCGCCTGACGCAGCTCGAGCTGCTGCTGGCCATTGTTGTTGTCGGATTGGTCAGCGTGTTTGCTACGCTGTCTCCGGCCTGAATTGTAATAAATGAAAAATGAGGTCGATATTTTGCTGAAGAAATTGATTCCAGCCTGCATTCTGATGGCACTGTGCAGCCAGGCGATGGCCGCGCAGATTATTACCGTCAGCCGCTTTGAGATTGGCAAAGACAAATGGCCGTTCACCCGCGAAGAAGTGATGCTGACCTGCGAGAAAGACGGCGCGCTGTTTGCCATCAATCCGAGCACCTTGTTGCAGTATCCGTTAAATGATAAAGCGCATGCACGCGCCGGCGCGGGTAAAGGCACTCAGCAATCCATCGATACCATCGTGGCGGAAGATAAAGCACATCCGGGCCAGAAGATGAGCCTGCAGCCGATCGTCGATCGCGCGCAACAGCTGTGCGGTAAGTAATCCCTGCAAAAATTCGGGCGTAGCGCACAGTTTTGCCGCTACGCTTGCTTTCCCGATGTGTCAGCACGATCACAGAGTTGGCAGCTTCCTTACCGCATCGTGACCGTTGGCTGGAAAATAATCACCCTTGGACTACCTTTAAATGGCAAGGCGAACTCGCCTTCAAAAATGCCAACTTTTAGCGCACGGCTCTCAAAGAGCCATTTCCCTGGACCCGATACAGGAATCGTATTGGGTCTTTTTTTATATGATTGATTTTAATAATTAAATTTAGTTCCTCGCCTTAATTTCCCGAAATTTGTCCGAAATTTTTAAATCCGAATCAAATTCCACTCCCGCAATCCTTACCCAATCTTTGCGCAAAATACCCGTCATTCGCCCATTTAATCAGCCAATCGCGCCACGCTGCACGTGCTACATTTTCTCTCAACTTCCCGCAAACCCTGCCACCCGAACGAGAGTCTTGAGATGTTCAAACCTGCTGTACTGTTCACCACTATCCTGATGCTCAGCGGCTGTGCGCTGAAACAATATCCGCAATCACCTAAAGTCAGTGATGAAGAAGCGCAAACCTACAACTGTGCGGCACTGGATCAAGAGATCGCCAAAACTCACAACGTCCAGCAGCAGATTGACAAAACCGGTGAGTTTGATGCGCTAACGGTGATTGGTTTCATCGGCGATTTTGGCATCGGCAACGGTATCGCCAAGGCCAGTGCCAACAAGCATGCGACAGCGCGGCTAAATGAGCTGGAACAATTAAAAGCCGTGCGTTGTGGTCATCCAACGGCGTAATGAATCCAAGCCAGCACGAAAGATGCGGACATTTAACAGCAGCCAGTTAGCGTGAAAAATGGTATAAGAGTGCGCACTGTTTTAATTGCCGATTAATAAGGATCCTTCATGGCAAATGCGCAATATCTTCTCTGGGTAATGATTGGCACCTTAACGCTACTGAGCCTCTTTATCGGTGTTGTGGTCGGTCGGACAAAAACGCCTCGTGTCGGCTTTGCGACCTTTGCAGGATTGTGGGTTTTCTTCCTGCTGGCGATATTCTTTCTCTCGCGCTAGAGAACGCCATTTGCCACACGGCTAGTGTGGCAAATCAGTCAGTTAAGCGGTGTGGTGTAAAGTCGCACGATGCTGAGCAATCAGCGTGTCAACCAGGTGGCGATCTTCTTCATGTTGCGACACGTAATATTCATAGGGATCGCGCACGCCAAGGCTTTCGATATAATCCAGATGGGCTTGTTTCACTTCACGGTTAATATATTGCACCACCTCTAATCCCAACTCATCCGCATAAACCGGCGCTTTGCTTTTTATTTCGCGAATCAAATCCGCGTTATTTTTCATAAAAAGCTCAAGATCGATTTTATAATAGTCTTTCATTGCTCACTCCTTAAGAAAATACTGTCCTTTAAGCCTGGCACATACTGCTTATTGCGTGTGGCTTAAGATGCCAGCCATTCCGCAACACCGCCATGACGAGAACAGGTTCCACGATGATGGGTGCTGAAACTATAGGAACCATCGCGGCAGCGAGCGGTTGCGCCATCGGGGATGTCATTATTTTGCGTGTGTGCGGGACGATGAATCGATTGTCCTTCGCTGTTGATGTAACTGCCTTGCTCGATCAGTTCAACATGCTTTTTGGCGTGAGTGGGCATGCTAACCAGCAACAGGATAAGTGTGATAACAGAAAGCGTTTTCATAATCTCATTAAGGTGTAGAAGGGATAGGACGTTATCGGCAGGAAGGGCGAAAGCTTAAATTACCATCACTAATGTAAGCGAAGCGTAAATCTTAATGATGAGAATGATAGTTAATATCATTTAACTTGTTCGGAATTGTCTGAGTTGATAAAGTGGCCGCCGTCCCGCACAGAGCTAACGCCTTCAATGAGCGCCGGAGATAAGCGCCGGACGGGACTTTCATCAGGGCTGCAGGACGCAGCCACTGGTGAAACTTCTGAGATGTAAAATCCTTCAGCCTACAAACAGCAGATGCACCAAACGCGCCAGCGATTCCAGCAGCAACAGGCTGCCAATGAATATAAACACCAATACGCCAACAAATTGTTTACGGCTGCTCACGTTGCTCCCTCCCCTGGCTTCATCTCACCGGACTATACTTTATGCCGGGTTCACTAAACTTCCAGTCAACCGGGGAAGATTACATGTTTTACCAAACGGTAAGTGCCAAAACGTGGCGTAACATTTGGGTGGTCGGTGATTTACACGGTTGCCGCGCTCAACTGGATTCGCAGTTGATTCTGCATGACTTCGATAAAGAACAAGATCTGCTGCTGTCAGTTGGAGACTTGATTGATCGCGGTCCCGACAGCCCTGGCTGCTTACAACTGTTGCAGGAGCCCTGGTTTCGCTGCGTGCGCGGTAATCATGAACAGATGGCGTTGTCGGCGCTGGAAGGGCAAGACCCCATGCTGTGGATGATGAACGGCGGTGACTGGTTCTGGCAGTTAAAAGGGGCAGACCTAATTGCGGCGCGCCATGCGCTGAAACGCTGTGCCGATCTGCCGCTGATTCTGCACCTTGAGTTAGCCGATCGCTTAGTGGTGATTGCTCATGCCGACTATCCATCCAGCCATTATGAGTTGGGTCAGGATGTGGATTGGCATCAGGTGGTGTGGAGCCGCGATCGGCTGGGACGCCATCATCGCGGCGCTTCCGCCAGTATCGACGGCGCGAGCGATTTCTATTTTGGCCACACGCCGCTGGAACAGCCGCTCAATGTGGCGAACCAGCATTACATCGACACCGGCGCTGTATTCGGTAATCGCTTAACGCTGGTTCAGCTTCAATAGCTTTAGCGGAATAAACGCCCGTCGCGCACCAGTTCGCGTGGATAGCTGTTCTTGATGCGGTTGCTGACCTTCTTAGCTAACCCCAATGGCTGTTGCTGATAGGTTACGATCATTTCATCGCGCGTCGGTGCGGTTTCAGGGCGAATATCCTGGCCGCGATACCAGCTTTCTGCCTCGGCTTCCGTCAGTTCAAACTCCAGTGCGCTGCCAGGTTGCGTCAGGGCAACCACGGCTTCATGCTGCCATCGATAGCCTTTCGGGAAGGTTTCCGCCAATTTTAATCCAATACGTGAAAAGCGTACTCTGCCGAGCCAGCTTTCCAGTGCGGCCGGGAATAGCCACAGCTCTTTATCGCGCTGCCACAACGAATGCTGATCATCCCACTCAATGCCCACTTTGGCTGCCGCTTGCTGCACTTCGGCGATCAGCTTGCGGCTGGCAGGCGAGAAGGGCAGTTTCCCCACTTTATAAGTGGGAGCAGGTAGCGCCGGGATGCTGGCGGTTTTGCGCAGGCGCGCGACAAAGAAGCCTTCACTGTCGAAAATCTGTGGGAAGACGTGCAGGAAGCCTTCTGGCGTCAATGCACGCTCGGCACCATCAAACAAATCGTGCAACGGCACGATTTCTACTGCATCGGGATAGCGCTGCTGCAGCCAGGCGATGACCTGCTGGTTCTCAATCTGGTTCAGTGTACAGGTGGAGTAAATCAGCGTGCCCCCGGGCTGTAAGGCATGAAATGCGCTGTCGAGCAGATCACGCTGGGTCGCGGCAATCTCTTCGGTGCTGGCCAGCGTCCAGTTGCGCAGGGCATCGGCATCTTTGCGCACCACACCTTCGCCGGAGCAGGGCGCATCCAGCAGGATGGCATCAAACTGTTCGGGAAGGGCAGCGCCAAACACGCGGCCATCAAAGTGGGTCAGCGCCACGTTACTGACGCCACAGCGGCTGATATTGGCATGCAGCACTTTTACGCGGCTGGCTGAATATTCATTGGCAAGGATCACGCCTTCGTTGCGCATCAACGCAGCCATTTGCGTGGTTTTGGAGCCCGGTGCAGCGGCCACATCCATCACCTTGCGTGCTTCTGGCGCGGCATCAAATAATGCGGTGACCGGCAGCATGGAGCTGGCTTCCTGAATGTAGAACAAACCGCTCAGGTGCTCGGCCACACTGCCCAGCGGCAATGTCTCATCTTCCCGCTCGATCCAGAATCCTTCGGCGCACCAGGGAACCGGCGTCAGGCGCCAGCCGTAGTGCGCAGTGCGTGCTAAAAACGCCTCCACGCTGATTTTTAACGTATTGACGCGCAGGCTACGGCGCAGCGGCTGCTGGCTGATGGTCAGGAAACGCTGCAGTTCATTTTCATCAGCAAGGCTGGCGCGCATCAGCGCAAGGAAATCTTCAGGAAAGCGATCGGACACGGACATTTACCGGGGTATGAAATTAAGGGGGAAGTGTAACACGTGCAAATAAAACGGGCAGCCCGCAGGCTGCCCGATAGGTTAATTGGAGGACGGAATCGCCGTTCCCCAACTGCGCCACTCTTTCGGGGCTTCATCCTGCAGCAGGAAGTGTTTATCTGCGCCGGCCTGCGGTGCCAGCGGCACGGTTGGTGGCGTAGCAAACTGGATGCCGCCACGAATGAATTGCTGGAAGGTACCGGTTTTCACTACGCCGCCAATCAGACCAAAGTCGAGGTTATAGCCAGACGCCAGCCAGAACACCGAGTTGTTACGCACCAGATGCTGATACTTCTTACTGATACGCAGCGCGATCTGCACGCGATCCGCCATGTTGCCCAGCGAGGTGCCGGTTACCGTGCCCACTTCTACACCACGGAACAGCACCGGCGTACCCAGCGACAGCGAACCGGCTTCGGTGGCATCGACATAAATGTTGAGTCCGTTGAGGTAACGCGAATCGGTGATGGTACTTTCCTGCAACTCGAAGCTACGCGCCTGCGCACCTTTACCAGGATCCACGTTTAGGTATGGCTGCAGCAGGGTTTCCAGATGGTTGACGCCCGCAGCGGAGATTTCAGGTGAAACCACCGAGAAGCGGCTGCCGATACGTGCGAAGTCCTGCACATATTCAGGATAGAGCACTGCTTTCGCCACCACCTGATTGTTGTCCTGACTCAACGCCAGCGATTCAACCTGACCGACATTAATGCCGAGATAGCGAATCGGCATGCCCGCGGCCAGTTTGCTGGCATCGAAGGTATGCAGGGTAATCTGACTGCCCACCGCACGGGCAGCCGTTTCAGATGCATACAGCACGCGCTTCACACCTTTCGCCGCTTGGGCGCCGGTGAGGTTGTCGAAGCTGATCGCCCCTTTCAGCGCACGGTTGAGCGGCGAAGCCTGAACCGTTAAGCCGCTGCCGTTCAGCTGCACTTTCGCGCCACCTTCGGCCCAGAACACGCTTTCGTTGGTCAGCAACTTGCGGTATTGCGGCTCAATGTGGATGGCGATCTCAAAGGCATCGGCGCGAGGCACCACGTCCACCACTTCACCCACCTGGAATTTGCGATACAGCAGCACTGATCCGGCTTGCACATCCGGCAAGCTATTGGCAGTGAGTTTCAGTGTGGTCGGCGGCTGGTCACCGATAATGCCTTCCTGGGCACGTTCAGCATCTGCATATAAAGGATAGCGTGCGGAAGGGTTACCTTTCGCGCCCGGCACCAGACGGATACCGCCGTCAACCCATTCACGGGCGCTGGCACCCAGCACTTGCATCCCATCCAGGCCAAACTTCACATCAAGACGGCTATTCACGATGAATTTGCTGTCTGCATGCACCAGATGGCGATATTCCGGATTGATTGCCACCGCAAAGCTGATGCCATCCTCATCCAGCTGACGTGAAATGACCTGTCCGATCTTCATGCCGTAGAGCATTACTGGCTGACCGCCATCAATACCGTAGGTTTCCGGCGCGCTGAGTTTCACTGTTAACACATCCGGTTTCTGCAGCAGGGTTTCGCTGGCAGGCAACACAGTGAAGTGATCCTGCGCGGCACCTTCGCCTGGCACCAGTTCGAAGGTGTTACCGGTCAGCAAGCTGCTGAGATTGGTGTCAGTCAGGCTCAGTTTAGGCGCGCGCATCTCAATGCGCGTGCCGCTGCGCATCAGGCCGGTCACTGAAGGATCAACAGTAAGTTCGCCAGTGACTTTACCGCCCGGCAGCAGATTGAGTTTGGTCAGGGTGCCGACTTCCAGACCCTGATACATCAGCGGCGTGCTATCCGCTTTGAGATTGTTGCCGTTGGGTAAATCAAGGCTGATCTGCACACCACGCTGGCTGCGTGCCAGATCGGGGTAAAGCTGATAGTTTTCGTCGCTGTTGGCCTGCTGGCCTTCTTCAGGAGAATCGAAGGCGATGGCACCATTGACCAGCGCGGCGAGGCTTTCCAGCTTCACTTTGGCACCGCTCAGACTGACGTCCGCGTCCACACCGGACACGTTCCAGAAGCGGCTCTGTTTTTTCACCAGATTGACGAAACGACGCTCAATCAACACATCGACCGTCACGCCCTCGGTATTGCCATTGATGCTGTAGTCATACACGCGTCCCACCGGGATTTTGCGGTAATAGACCAGTGAACCGGTATTCAGCGATCCCAAATCGGGGGAGTGCAGGTGGATTAGCAGTTCTCCGGTATTGACGCGATACTTTGGCTGCGTATCCAGCGCGGTGAAGTGCTCACGCGGGTTGCCGCCGCCCGGCATCATGCCGATATAGTTACCGCCTACCAGCGCATCTAAACCAGAAACACCCGCCAGAGAGGCTTTTGGCGTCACCAGCCAGAACTGTGTGTCGTCCTTGAGCGCATCGCGCATATCACTCTTGATACTGGCCTTGATCTGGATGCTGTGATAATCATCGCTCAGCACAATACCCTGAACCGTTCCCACTTCCACGCCCTGATAACGAATCGGCGTACGGCCTGGCACGATGCCATCCGCGGTCTGGAAGTTGATGGTTATCGTGGTACCGCGTTCCTGATAATTGGTCCACAACAGCCAGCAAGCAATCAGCAGGGCAATAATGGGCAATAGCCAGAACGGCGAAATCTTGCGTTTGTTACGCAGATTCGCGTTAGTCGGTGTAGTCTGCGTTTCCTGTTGCATGTGCATCCCAGATCAGGCGGCTGTCAAGCCACTCTACAGCCATAATGGTCAGGATGACTGCCGCACCAAAATAGAAGGCGGCAGGTCCCATGGTAAAAGCCAGCAGTTGATCGCGATTCACCAATGACATGGTGACCGCAATCACGAACAGATCCAACATCGACCAGCGTCCCACCCAGGTGATGGCACGCAGCAATCGAATACGGGTTTTTATGCCCTGTTCGCATTTAAAATGGATGCTGATGAGTAAAGTCAGCATCACTAACACTTTGGTAAACGGCACCAGAATACTGGCGATAAACACCACCGCCGCCACCGGCACGTTGCCTGAAGCCAGACCAAGAATACCCGAGAAAATGGTATCTTCCCGGCGAGCACCATTAACGTACACCACCGAAATTGGCAGCAGATTAGCGGGGATCAGCAAGACAATCGAAGCAATCAATGCAGCCCAGGACTTCTGCAAACTGTGGCGGCGACGAAAATCCAGTGGCGTATGGCAACGCATACAGCGCCCGCGATCGTCCGGCACGCCGGTTTGATGACAGTTCAGACACACCTGCCACTGTTCAGGAGGTGAGGTCGGTATCGCCTGCGGATAATAGTGTTCCCACAGCTCTTCAACATTAAGGTGAATCAGCGTCAGCAGGCTCAGCACCGTGAGGGCGATATAGGCCACCAGACCATAGCCCACTTCCAGCGCGGCGTAATCCTGCACCTTTATAGAAGCGACCGCCACACCGACCAGATAGATATCCAGCATCACCCACTCTTTCAGCTTCTCCAGCATCAGCAGCACCGGACGCAGGTTCATCCCGAGGGCGTTGCCAATCCATAAATAGCAGATGCCCGCGACTAAAGTTACGGGCGCGCCAATGGTACAGAACGCCACCATTGAGGCCGTCAGGACGTTGCCCTGTTGCGCCATCTGGATCACGCCTTCCACCAGGCTGGCGTTGATACGCATGCCGAGCAAGCGAATATCTACCAATGGCAGGCTGAAGGCGAAGGGCATCAGCACGATCATAGTCACCGCCATCACGGTGAGTCGCGTCATTGACCAGTCGCGGCCGCTTTGAATTTTTGCATGGCAGCGCGGGCAATGCGCCGACTGATGCGATTTCACATCCGGTAAGGAAAAAAGGGTATCGCATTGCGGACAACGCTGATAACGTGCGTGGGGCAACGTCTGGCTGATAGCGTGAATTTTCATAGGTGACGCAAGTGGCCCATCGTTCGTTACGTTTACCGGCATGCTGTTCAGAGCATTCTGACTGCAATAGGGAGTGGTACAAGAATAGTCTTAACCACCGACTGCTAAGGGTATAGTAACTAACACAATGATTCACCTGATGGGGCTGGATTATTAGTGCTTATTTTAACAACTGAGTGACAACAAGCTCACGACAGTGACGAGTTATGGTTAAACAATGAACAAGAAAGCCTTTTACGAGGATTTAAATCGCGATGTCCGTGCACTATTAGCGGGCGAAACCTCTTTCCTGGCGGCACTGGGTAATTGCAGTGCGCTGTTGTTTGAACGTCTGGAAGGCGTGAACTGGGCAGGATTCTACTTGCTGACCGAGCCGAATACGCTGGTGCTGGGCCCGTTCCAGGGCAAAATTGCCTGCGTTCGTATTCCGGTGGGCAAAGGGGTTTGTGGCACAGCGATTGCAGAGGATAAAGTACAGCTCGTTGAGGATGTGCATGCGTTCCCAGGCCATATCGCTTGTGACGCGGCCAGCAACGCCGAAATCGTGATTCCTCTGAAAGTGAACGGCACCTTAGTGGGTGTGTTAGACATTGATAGTACGGTTTATTCTCGCTTCGATAACGAGGATCAAACGGGGCTGGTGGCCCTTACCGACGGGCTTTGTGAAGTGCTGGCGGGCAGTGACATCGAAAAATTTATTCAACTGTCACGCAGCTAATCGACTGGATCACATAGCATTTGGCGATGTTGTCATTATAATGTCGCCTGTTCATGCCTGCTCTGGTCGGCAAACCCGTAGTAATCAGGAAATTTCATGGAAAATCAACCTAAGTTGAATAGCAGTAAAGAAGTGATCGCCTTTTTGGCGGAACGTTTTCCGCAATGTTTTAGCGCCGAAGGTGAAGCGCGTCCGCTTAAAATCGGTATCTTCCAGGATCTGGTTGAGCGCGTTCAGGGTGAAAACAACCTGAGCAAGACGCAACTGCGTTCAGCCTTGCGCCTTTATACCTCAAGCTGGCGTTATCTGTACGGCATTAAAGCGGGTGCAATCCGTGTTGATCTCGATGGCAACGCCTGTGGCGTGCTGGACGAGCAACACGTCGAACATGCACGCAAGCAGCTGGAAGAAGCCAAAGCGCGCGTTCAGGCGCAGCGTGAGCAGCAAAAAGCGAAGAAACGTGAAGCCGGTGAAGAGACCGCTGAACGTCGTCCGCGCAAACCTGCTCCTCGCAAGCCGGCTGAAGGCGACGCACCACGCAAGCCTCGTCCACAGGCACCGCGTGCCGCATCTGCAGAACGTAATGCTGCACCGCGCCCACCGCGAGCCGTACCTGTCACTGACACCTCAACTTTGCAGCTCGGCCAGAACATCAAAGTTAAAGCAGGGAAAAGTGCAATGGACGCCACCATTCTTGAAATCACCAAGGATGGCGTTCGGGTGCAACTCGCTTCCGGCATGGCAATGATTGTGCGCGCAGAACACTTGCAGTTCTGAAACGGAGGCTGACCTCGGCATGAACAAAATTTTAAAGATCGGTATGATCGCGGGCCTGCTGTTAGCAGGCCCCACCTTTGGCGCAGATAACATTACTCGCGCTGATCAGATTCCACAGTTACATGAAGACCCGCAGCATCCTACCGTCAGTGAACGCGTGACTTCGCGTTTTACCCGCTCACACTATCGTCAGTTCGATTTGAATCAGGATTTCTCCGCGAAAATTTTTGATCGCTACCTGAATCTGCTCGACTACAACCATAATGTGTTGCTGGCCTCGGACGTTGCCCAATTTGCCGACAAGAAAACCACCCTCGGTGATGAACTGCGCAGCGGTAAGCTGGATGTGTTCTACGATCTCTATAATCTGGCGCAGAAACGCCGCTTTGAGCGCTATCAATATGCGCTGAGCGTGCTGAGCCGCCCGATGACCTTTAGCGGCAATGACACCATCGACATTGACCGTGCAAAATCGCCATGGCCAAAAAGCAGCGATGAGCTGAATGCGCTGTGGGATGCCAAAGTTAAATATGATGAGCTGAGCCTGAAACTGGCTGGCAAAGATGACAAAGAGATCCGTGAAACGCTGACCAAGCGTTACAACTTTGCTATCCGCCGCCTGGCGCAGAGCAACAGCGAAGATGTGTTCCAGCTGGCGATGACCGCCTTTGCGCATGAAATCGATCCGCATACCAACTATCTTTCGCCGCGTAACACCGAGCAGTTCAATACCGAAATGAGCCTGTCACTGGAAGGTATCGGTGCGGTGCTGCAAATGGACGACGATTACACCGTAATCAACTCCATGGTCGCCGGTGGTCCGGCTGCTAAGAGTAAATCCATCAGTGTCGGCGACCGGATTGTCGGTGTTGCCCAGCCAGGCAAGCCAATGGAAGATGTGATTGGCTGGCGTCTGGATGATGTGGTCTCCAAAATCAAAGGACCGAAAGGCAGCAAAGTGCGCCTGGAAATCCTGCCAGCCGGTAAGGGCACCAAAACCCGTACCGTGACGCTGACGCGTGAGAAGATCCGTCTGGAAGACCGTGCTGTTAAAGGCACCGTGCACAACGTCGGTAAGGAGAAAGTTGGCGTACTGGATATTCCTGGTTTCTACGTTGGCCTGACTGATGATGTGAAAGTACAGCTGCAAAAACTGCAGAAGCAGAACGTCGACAGCATCGTGATTGATTTGCGTACCAACGGCGGCGGAGCGCTCACCGAAGCGGTATCACTGTCTGGTCTGTTTATTCCAAGTGGCCCAGTGGTGCAGGTGCGTGACAACAACGGTCGCGTGCGCCAGGACAGTGATAACGACGGCATCGTTTATTACAAAGGTCCGCTGGTGGTGCTGGTCGATCGTTTCAGTGCTTCCGCATCTGAAATCTTTGCTGCAGCGATGCAGGATTACGGCCGTGCACTGATTGTCGGTGAACCGACCTTTGGTAAAGGCACCGTTCAGCAGTACCGTTCGCTGAACCGCATCTACGATCAGATGCTGCGTCCTGAATGGCCGGCGCTGGGCTCAGTGCAATACACCATCCAGAAGTTCTATCGTATCAACGGTGGCAGTACTCAGCGTAAAGGCGTGACGCCGGATCTGCTGATGCCAACCGGCGTAGAAGCGGCGGAAACCGGTGAGAAGTTTGAGGACAACGCGCTGCCATGGGATAGCGTGAATGCCGCGACTTACACCAAAACCGGTGATATCACCGCGCTGGTGCCGCAGCTGACTAAAGAGCACGCCGATCGTATCGCTAAAGATCGCGAGTTCCAGTACATCATGAAAGATATTGCGCGCTTTGACGCGATGAAAGACAAACGCAATATCGTGTCGCTCAATCTCGGCCAGCGTGAGAAAGAGAACCACGAAGATGATGCACTGCGTCTGGAACGCATTAACGCGCGCTATCAGGCAGAAGGCAAAGCCCCGCTGAAGAGCATCGAAGATTTGCCGAAAGACTATAAAGAGCCGGACCCGTATCTGGACGAAACGGTGAAAATCGCCAATGACATGGCGCAGCTGGAGAAAACCCAGCCTGCTGCAGAAGGCGCGAAGTAAATTTTCGCTGAATGAAAAGCACCGCTCCGGCGGTGTTTTTTTTTGCACCAGAGCTATTGTTCATTGCGGCTTATGGGCCGATTTGCGCACATCATTACCAAATGTAAAGTTATGTCTTTTTAGACACTTAAAGATTAAGGTTGCTTGAAAACCTGCGCAATGGACATAGGATGTATATCCGCGCATGAGCGCGAGCACAACTGAGGAAGATTAACGTTTATGATGCGTATTGCGCTTTTCCTGGTCACCAACCTGGCGGTGATGTTGGTATTCGGACTGATTCTGAGTCTGACAGGAATTCAGTCAAGCAGTGTTCAGGGTCTGATGATTATGGCAGGTCTGTTTGGCTTTGGCGGTGCGTTTGTTTCACTGCTGATGTCTAAATGGATGGCGTTACGCTCCGTCGGCGGTGAAGTGATTCAACAACCCCGTAACGAGACAGAACGCTGGCTGATGGATACCGTCAGTCGCCAGGCTCAACAGTCCGGCATTGCGATGCCGCAGGTGGCGATTTATCACGCGCCAGACATTAACGCTTTTGCTACCGGTGCACGCCGTGATGCCTCACTGGTCGCAGTTTCTACCGGTTTATTACAGAACATGAGCCGTGATGAAGCGGAAGCGGTGCTGGCGCACGAAATCGCCCACATCGCTAACGGTGACATGATCACCATGACGCTGATTCAGGGTGTGGTGAACACCTTCGTGATCTTCATTTCGCGTATTATCGCGCAGGTGGCATCGGGCTTCCTGTCAGGTAACCGCGACGGTGAAGAGAGCAGCAACGGCAACCCGCTGGTCTATTTTGCGGTCGCGACCGTGCTGGAACTGGTGTTCGGTATTCTCGCCAGCATCATTACCATGTGGTTCTCACGTCACCGTGAATTCCACGCGGATGCAGGTTCAGCCAAACTGGTTGGCCGCGAGAAGATGATTGCCGCTCTGCAGCGTTTGAAAACCAGCTACGAGCCGCAGGAGCCAAGCAGCATGATGGCGTTCTGTATCAACGGTAAAAGCAAATCGTTGAGCGAGTTGTTTATGTCGCACCCGCCGCTCGATAAGCGTATCGAAGCGCTGCGTAACGGCGACTATCTGAAATAATGATTGGCTGTTGCAATGAACAAGGTTGCCCAATTGGGCAACCTTGTTGTTTTTCAAGACTCAGCAGTCTGACTCGATTGCGTCATACGCGACATGCTGACAACGGCCGCTACCGTAGCGAAACTTCCCGCTAAAATCAGTGACGCATGCGTTCCGCTATCGTTGAACAGGTTAAACATCAACGCAACCAGCGCCGCACCGCTGCTCTGACCGACCAAACGCGCCGTCCCCAGCATCCCGCTGGCGCCACCGCTACGATGACGTGGTGCAGAGGAGATGATGGTGTGGTTGTTTGGTGACTGGAACAAACCAAAGCCCGCGCCGCACAGCATCATGCGCCAGATGATATCAATGTCGGATGGCTGCGAAGGCAGCAGCGCCAGCAGGAACAGGCCTGCCGCGAACATCGCCAGCCCCAGACCCCCTAACAAACCTGCATGGACTTTCTCAATCAGCCGTCCCGCAATCGGTGCCAGCACCATGGTGGCCAGCGGCCATGGCGTGAGCAGAAGTCCGGTAGCGACTTCATCACGCCCCAGCACGTTCTGCAGGAAGAACGGCAATGAAACCATGGCCAGCATCTGCGCGCAGAATGAGCAAATCGAGGTGCAGAGCGACAGCGAGAAGATCGGTATGCGCAGCAAATCAACCGGCAACAGCGGCACTGGCATCGCCAACTGACGACGAACAAACACCACGCCTACCAGCACCAATGCCACCACTTCAGCCAGAATCAACCAGCGGTCCTGCCCTTGAGAGAAGCCACTAAGTGCCGAAATGAGCAGGCCGAAGAACAGGGCGTTCATGATGGCGCTGGGAATATCGAACTTCTGCTGTTTGGCTTTTTGCGTGTTATCGGGCAGGAAACGCAGCGCCAGCCACAGGGCAACAATCCCTAAAGGTATGTTGATCAGGAATAGCCATTTCCAGCTGGCGATGGAGAGAATCGCGGCGGCCACCGTTGGACCCGCTGCGCTCGACACCGCGACAATCAACGAGTTGATCGCCATACCGCGGCCAAGAAAACGCTGTGGATAGATGATGCGAATCAGAGCTGTATTCACACTCATTAATGCTGCACCACCAAATCCCTGCAGAATGCGCGCCACGGTGAGCATATTGAGAGAAGAGGAGAGGGCGCAGAAGAGTGAGGTGGCGATAAACAACCCCAGGCCTACCTGATAAACACGGCGATAACCCAGCATATCCCCCAGAAACGAGAGCGACAGCAGCGAGATAACAATCGCAATTTGATAGGCGTTAACAATCCAGATTGATTCAGCGGGGCTGGCGTTCAGTTCACGCGCAATAGTCGGTAAAGCGACGTTGGCGATGGCGCCATCCAGCACCGCCATCATGATACCTAGCGCAATAGTGATAATCGCGCCGTATCGCTGCGGAACAGGTAATCCATCCTGAGAAACTGTAGGAGACATAAAGGGAATAAGTGAAGGAAGTGAATATCATCATGCTAATCAATTTCGTGCCGGAAAGCACCGCATTGATTGACATAAAATTACGAAGGAATGTGTCGCTGAACGCCAGTCATTGCTGCCACTGGTCTGAAACGCATATACTGACGCTCATGTTCCGTTTTTTTTGAAACACCGTCAAAAAAGGATACGCGCAATGGCGAGCAGTGATAACGATAAACAGCCAGACTCCGTTTCTTCGGTAATGAAAGTGTTCGGCATTTTACAGGCGCTGGGCGAAGATCGCGATCATGGTATCACCGAGCTGTCGCAACGGGTGATGATGTCGAAAAGCACGGTATACCGCTTTCTGCAGACCATGAAATCGTTGGGTTACGTGGCGCAGGAAGGGGAAAGTGAAAAATATTCGCTGACGCTCAAGCTGTTTGAATTGGGTGCCAAGGCACTGCAAAACGTCGACCTGATTCGTAGTGCCGATGTCGAAATGCGCGAACTGTCACGCCTGACTAAAGAGACGATTCACCTTGGTGCGCTGGAAGAAGACAGCATTGTCTACATCCATAAAATCGATTCGCTGTATAACCTGCGCATGTACTCGCGCATCGGGCGTCGTAATCCGCTGCACACCACCGCCATCGGAAAAGTATTGCTGGCATGGCGCGATCGCACTGAGGTGCAGGAGATCCTGAGCGACGTCGAGTTTCGTCGTAGCACCGCGAATACCATCGTCAGTGCAGAAGCGTTGCTTGAGGTGTTAGATCAGGTGAAAGTGCAGGGGTTTGGTGAAGACAACGAAGAACAGGAAGAAGGCTTGCGCTGTATCGCTGTGCCGGTTTTCGACCGCTTCGGCGTAGTGATTGCCGGATTGAGCATCTCGTTCCCGACCATTCGATTTTCCGAAGAAGCGAAAAACGAATATGTGGCGATGCTGCATCGTGCCGCGCGCAATATTTCCGATCAAATGGGCTACCACAGCTACCCATTCTGAATAGCATAACGGGCTGTCGCCAGCCAGTTTTGATGATTAATTATCGACCACTTCACCACTTTTCTTCAGCAGTGGACAATCCGTCACACCCACGATACCGCTGTCGGTATGCAGATATTGCGCGGTGATCATGCCGCGTGCAGTGAGGTAGCTACACTGTAAGCCCAGCCCTGCCGCGTTTTTATTGCTGCCGGTAAGCACGCCATAGCCGGTTAACAGCATCCCTAACCAGACCACTGCCACCACGATTATCGCCCGAATGAATAGTTTCATTTTTTCTCCTTGTGATACACAACACAGCTATCCTGAAGTCGCTGCCATTTCTATAGTAGCAGCATGCCGCGTCCTGCTGAGTAAAGCGATCAGAGATAACTGAAAGCCATCAAGATGCGGGATAATCTGCTTTCGACTGGCAACCATTATCTTTTCCGCGCACAACGAGTAGAATCGGCGGCGGTGTAGTGTTTTACGTTTGACAATAGAGGCAGTGATGAACGATTTAGCCGCAAATACCAGTCCGTTGTTGAGTTATGGCGTACTGGCCATCCTTATCGTTGTGGCCCTGATAGCCTGGTTCTTCGTTAACCGGGCCAGCGTGCGCGCCAGTGAGCAGATCCGCTTACTGGAAGCCTTGCTGGAAGAGCAGAAAAAACAAAATGCGTTGTTGCGCCGCCTGGCGGATGCTCAACCTGCCACAGCAAAACAGCAGGAGGAAGAGGACGCCGTTGAACAACGCGACTTCATCCGTATGATTCCAGAACGTTAAGCAAAAAATTAAGCAGTAATGGTTTGGCAACACCCCCTGGCACGACGCAACGCTGGCGCATCACACGCCAGGCGGATTCCGCAACCCGGAACCAGAATTGCGCCAGCCAGGGGATGTGCAGCGCTGGTGGCGTGAGCGTAAAGCAGACAATTTGCCGCTGCTGCTTTGGGCTTCAATCTTAACGCTTTCAGCCCTTCAATCTTGCTGCGTTGTCGATTTGCCCTTATGCACCAAAATGGCTCATGCATGGGCATCATCTGGATCCCGGTCAGGCGGTAATTTATGGCAAATGATGGCGCGCGTGTTAACGCTGCCGATCCACTGCAGCGTATTTGCACTGGCAGATGTTCCCGTGAATGGGATTCCTATCGATTTGGCGCAATCATTGCTACCAACGGTTGAATCTGACACGCGCTATGCCGTGGAGAATAGGTTCAAGCTTAAGCCTGCAGAATAGCGGTTCAGATGAGTCCTAAGCCCGTTTTGTTAAATCAAGTGACGCGGTGCGTTTTTTTAACATTTAATTGTAGCGTCGTTAGATAAAAATAAGATAACCGCCAAAATGGTCGTGCATATATTTGGGGCAATGCCGCTTATATTTTCCTGATTTTGGTGCAAAACAATTAATGACTTGTACTTAATTAATCTCATTGTACAAGTTTTGCGCGGCGCACGATTGTTGCATTAAAGGTTAATTTTTTGCCGGAATATTTTATTAATGCCATATTAATGCAATACTTTTTGCGTACCTTAGACCGCTTTAATTGTGCTGGTTTGTTTTGCGCCGCTACGCTTGACTAACGTCTGCAGTGGCGCTAACTACCCTGACATATAACAATTTTTTGCGCAGTTATTCAGTCATCTGTCAATATGCCAGTGGTAGAAGAATGCGGGGCAACCGCCAATTATGTGCGTCATGTCGTTCACCGTTTAAAAATGGCTTGCCATTAATTTGCGAATATGTGATAACGACTCTTGGGTCAAACGAGGTACAGTTCTGTTTATGTATGGCATCTTCAGTAAAGAAGTTACGAGTAAAGACGTTGACGTTGAATTCCGCTTCCTTGCCGAACCTTAAATTAGTGCCTCATTCAGTAACGTCTCTGGTTTATCTGTAAGACTGCCTTCGGGCAATATAAACAATCAAAGGAATTTGCAAAAATGGCAAAGATTAAAGGTCAGGTTAAGTGGTTCAACGAGTCTAAAGGTTTTGGTTTCATTACTCCTGCTGACGGCAGCAAAGACGTGTTCGTACACTTCTCTGCAATCCAGGGTAACGGCTTCAAAACTCTGGCTGAAGGCCAGGCTGTAGAGTTCGAAATTCAGGACGGCCAGAAAGGCCCAGCTGCAGTAAACGTTACTGCTATCTGATTTCGCTCTCAGACTCGGTGCCATGCACCGCTGACACGAATCGTAAAGCCCTGGTCTCTGACCGGGGCTTTTCTTTTATCCTTTCTGTTGCCAGATGATCAGGGTAAACTGCGCGCGAATCGTGAACCCGGAGTTGTCTATGTCTTTGATTTGTCCCCTTTGCCAGCAAAATTTGCACCAGCAAGCCAATAGCTTCCGCTGCGATGCAGGCCATCAGTTCGATCAGGCGAAAGAAGGGTACGTCAATTTGCTGCCGGTGCAGCATAAAGGCTCAAAGGAACCGGGTGACAGCGCTGAAATGCTGCTGGCACGTCGAGCGTTTCTTGATGCCGGACACTATCAGCCATTGCGCGATGCGGTGGCGCAACATCTGGTGCAGCGCCTGAATGGCAAGGCTGCTCAGGTATTGGATATTGGCTGTGGTGAAGGTTATTACACTGCAACAATGGCGGAAGCCCTTCCACAAGCGCAGTTGTTTGGCCTTGATGTGGCAAAAGCGGCCATTCGCATGGCGGCCAAACGCTATCGTGCAGTGAAGTTTTGTGTCGCCTCCAGCCAGCGTTTACCCTTCGCCGACGCATCGCTGGATGGCATTGTGCGCATTTACGCTCCTTGCAACGAAGCGGAATTGAGTCGCGTCATAAAAGCGGGTGGCTATCTGCTGACGGTAACACCGGGCCCACATCATCTGCAGCAGTTCAAAGCGCTCATTTATCGTGAAGTACAGCTGCACGCGGCAGAAGAAAAAGCGTACGAAGGTTTTACTCAGGTCGAGCAACACAATCTGCGTTACGAGATGACGTTAAACGGGGCCGAAGCGGTGAGCCTGCTGCAGATGACGCCCTTTGCCTGGCGCGCGCGTGAAGAAGTCTGGCAACAGCTGGCGGCAGCCGATACCTTTAGCTGCAACGCCGATTTCATGCTGACGCTTTGGCAGCGAGCTTAACGCGCCTCCACCAGCGTATTGTAAATACGCTCCAGGTCGTCGAGCTGTTTCACCGCAATCAGCAGGCGACGCTGCTCCAGTTGCATCACTAAGATGCCATCCTCAGACAAATTCATGCTTTGAATGCGACGGTAGTCGATCCACACGCTGCCAAAGAACAGTCCTTCGGTCTTCATCAACAATTTTGGCGTACGTAACCAGAACAGCCAGATTGCCATAAAGCACAGCACCATCAGGAGCGTTGTGCTCAACTGCGGGCCATGGTTACTGACGTTGTTCCACAGCAAAATCAACAGCAAAACGATAAAGATACCACTGTCGATTTTGTGGCGACGACGCAACGCGACGCGCAGTCTGGTCGGCCCTTTGCGGCGCGGCAGAATGGCATCGTCATAGATGGCGAAAGCGGCAAAAGCGATGATCAGCAGGGCAATCAGGGCGTCAGTCAGTGACATTACATTTTCTTCCTCAACCGAATTTACCTCAACGTTGGCGCTCAGGTAACCTCGCTGAAAACGGCCGGGAGCCGAAGCCCCCGGCGAGATGATTACAGACCGAGCAGGCCGATCCAGTAACCAAAGATACCCAGGGCGAAGAAGCCCACGATAATCCACAGTGCGTTAACCTTGCGGCGCAGCAGCCACATACAGCCGAAGGTCAGCAACAGCGGGATTAAGCCCGGCATCAGCTGATCGAGAATCGACTGAACGGTGGTTACCGTGGTTTTACCGGTGTGATCGGTAATGCGCGACACCACAAGCGGCACGTTCACGTGTGTCCACTTGTTGACCAGGGCCCCCATAACAAACAGGCCGAGAATCGACGCCCCCTCCGTAAGTTTTTGCAGGAAGCCGCCGCCCATATCGCTAACGATATCCACGCCTTTGCGATAACCATACGCCACACCGTAATAACGCGTCAGCATACGCACGGCGTTAAACAGAATGAAGAACAGCAGAGGGCCTAGCAGGCTGCCGCTCATCGCGATACCCGCACCCAGTGCAGCAAACACCGGACGCACTGTACCCCAGAAGATCGGGTCACCTACGCCAGCCAACGGACCCATCAAACCGACTTTGATACCGTTGATCGCGGCATCATCAATCGCCGCGCCGTTAGCTCGCTGCTCTTCCATCGCCATGGTTACGCCAAGCACAGGAGCCGCCACGTATGGATGGGTGTTGAAGAACTCCAGGTGACGCTTAATTGCCTGTTTACGATCGTCGTTGTTCTCAGGATAAAGGCGACGAATCACCGGCACCATGGAGAAGCAGAATCCCAGCGCCTGCATACGTTCAAAGTTCCACGAACCCTGAAACAGGTTAGAGCGGACGAACACAGCACGGACGTCGCTTGGGGTGAGTTTCTTTTGAGTATTCGTTGTATCAACCATGATTTCACCTGTTCCTAGTCGAGTTCGTTGTCGAGGTCATTGTGTGCAGGACCGGCAGCGGCAGCGCCTGCTGTACGGTTATATTTAGGCGCCAGCTGGATATACAGCACCGCCATGACCACACCAATGACACCCAGCGCGACCAGGTTGAAGTTGGTGAAGGCTGCAGTCACGAAGCCCAGATAGAAGAACGGCATCAGGTAGCCCGCGCGCATCATGTTGATGACCATCGCGTAACCGACCACCACGATCATACCGCCGGCGATGTTAAGACCGTTGGTGACCACTTCTGGGATTGAGCTCAGCAGTTCCTGCACCACGCTGGTACCCACTGAAATCGCCACGATCAGGGCTGGAATCGCGATACGCATCGCCTGCAATACCAGGGCAGAGACGTGAATCCAGCTGATAGCGCTCAGATTGCCTTTCTCGGCGGCCTTATCGGCAGCGTGCTGGAAGGCAACGGTGATGGTACGTACGATGATGGTCAGAACCTGACCGGCTGCTGCCAGTGGAATCGCCAGTGCGATACCGGCACCAACGCTTTGGCCACCGGCGATAACCAGAATGGTCGAAATGATGGAGGCCAGAGCCGCATCGGGTGCAACCGCCGCACCGATGTTCATCCAACCCAGCGCGATCATCTCCAGCGTACCACCGATGATGATACCGGTTTTCATGTCACCCAGAACCGCACCAATCAAGGTACAGGCCACCAATGGACGGTGGAACTGGAACTCATCAAGAATCGATCCCATCCCGGCAATACAGGCCACAATAAATATCAGGATGATTTGTAGCATGGTTATTTCCATTGCTTTTCTCCTCAGCAAGGTCTCAAGTATTCGCCCGCCAGCGCAGGCAAAAGCGAACTACTGATTGACCTTCGCAATCAGGTCCATCATTTTCAGTCTTGGGTCGTTTGATACTTTACGCACTTCCAGTTCGATGCCGCGGTCGTTCAGTTTACGGAAGGCTTCAATGTCCTTCTGATCCACTGACACTGCGTTATTGACCTGGGTTTTACCCTGTTTGAATGCCATGCCGCCGATGTTAACCGACTTGATATCCACGCCTTGTTCAACAACCCGTTCTACATCGGTGGGATTAGTGAACAGAAGCATCACGCGGTCACGACCATACTTCGGGTTGTTCCACACGCGGATCATCTTGGCGATATCCACCACGTGCGCGGTAACACCCGGGGGTGCTACCTGCGTCAGCAGTGTTTTACGCACATGATCGTTTGCCACTTCATCGCTCACCACAATGATGCGATTAACATTGGTTTCTTTGGTCCAGCGGGTTGCCACCTGGCCGTGAATTAAACGGTCATCGATACGGGCAAGGCCGATCTTCATGTGCTCGCCCGGAGCCAGAGGCTTTTGCGGTTGCGCCGGGGCTTTTGCGGCAACGGGTGCTGCAGCTTCCGGGGTAGGGGTTTCGGTCTTAAGGGCTTTAACACCTTCGCGACCGGCTTCCACGGCAATGTGAATCAGTTCCTCAAAGGATGGGTTGTCATCGCGGCCCATCAGGGTTTCCACCAGCATCGGAATATTCACGCCGGCGATGACATCATAATCCGGCTTGTCCACTACAATGCGGCTGGCCGCGTTGAATGGGCTGCCACCCCAGGTATCCACCAGGAACAGCACGCCTTTCGACGTGTCGAGTTCTGCCAGTCTCGCCTGATACTTTTCGATTAGCGTTTCTGCATTTTCGCCGGGCACGAAATCAATCCATCCGACATTTTCCTGCTCACCCAACAACATTTCTGCTGTTTTAAGCAGCTGTTCTGCCGCCCAGCCATGTGTACCAATTACAATAGCAATGGTCACTTGCTACCTCCGTTCGCATGAGAGATTCTCTGGCATTGCCGGGAATCATTGAGAATTACCGTTGTTGATTCAGGTGGATCGTTTTGGTCTAGGATGAAGAAAGCCATCATTCAATAATCCGCAACTGTCCGCTGCACAGCAGTAAGGTCGCGATTTATTTTAGTGCGCGAAAAAATAATTTATGTGATGTTTGTCAGCTATTTCGAGCGTAACGCTGCAAAATTGCATTTATGTTCGTTATTCCTGCGTTTGTGCAGTTATTTGTAAATGTAATAAAATTTTTTGACGCCGTTGATGTAACTGATACATTAGCGATCTGTTTAATATTCAGGAGTATCGGGCTTCAGCTCACCTATATGGACCGTCACCGACGTCGCTCAACATGTTCTCAGCGCTTTCTGGCGCACACTACAACGCTCTTCAGCGTGACCTCATTTGCTAACGAACTCTCGTCTCGCTTTACGGCGCAGGCTCAATCTCGTTCGCCCCTCTGTATTGCAAGGAGTCATTGATGGAATTTCTCTTCGACCCCTCAATTTGGGCGGGTTTGCTGACGCTGATCGTGCTGGAGATCGTTCTCGGCATCGACAACCTGGTGTTCATCGCCATCCTTGCGGACAAGCTGCCACCGAAACAGCGTGATAAAGCGCGTCTGATCGGTCTGTCACTCGCCTTAATTATGCGACTTGGCTTACTGTCGCTGATTTCCTGGATCGTGACATTGACGCGACCCCTATTCAGCGTAGGCGATTTCAGTTTTTCCGGACGAGATTTAATTCTGTTGTTTGGTGGTTTGTTCCTGTTATTCAAAGGAACCATGGAACTGCATGAACGGCTGGAAAGCCGCGGCATGGAACAACAGGGCAATAAAGGTTATGCCAGCTTCTGGGCTGTGGTGATCCAGATTGTGGTACTGGACGCGGTATTCTCGCTCGATGCGGTGATTACCGCCGTAGGTATGGTCAACCATCTGCCGGTGATGATGACCGCCGTGGTGATCGCCATGGGTGTGATGCTGTTGGCCTCAAAGCCGTTGACCAACTTCGTGAATGCCCACCCAACGGTAGTGGTGCTTTGTTTAAGCTTCCTGCTGATGATCGGTTTGTCATTGGTGGCTGAAGGCTTTGGCTTCCACATTCCGAAAGGTTATCTGTACGCCGCGATTGGCTTCTCGATTGTGATTGAGCTCTTCAACCAGATAGCGCGCCGTAACTTTATTCGCCATCAGGAACATCGTCCGATGCGTGAACGTACGGCCGAAGCCATCTTGCGTCTGATGGGCGGTCGCCAGCGTAATCAGGCGACAACCACTGAAGAAGCTGCATTGACGCAAGCGATGCCACAGGAAGCGTTTAAAGATGAAGAGCGTTACATGATCAACGGTGTGTTGACGCTGTCACAGCGCTCCATTCGTAGCATCATGACGCCGCGCGGCAATATCTCCTGGGTGGATGCCGAACGTCCGATGGATGAAATTCGCATTCAATTGCTCGACACGCCGCACAGTTTGTTCCCGGTATGTCGCGGTGAGTTGGATGAAATCATCGGCGTAGTGCGTGCCAAAGAACTGCTGGTGGCGCTGGAGCATGGCATGGATGTGGCGACCTTTGCCGCAAGCACTCCGGCGATAGTGGTCCCTGAAACGCTGGACCCGATCAACCTGCTAGGCGTGCTGCGCCGTGCCAAGGGCAGCTTTGTCATCGTCACCAACGAGTTTGGTGTCGTACAAGGTCTGATTACCCCGCTGGACGTGCTGGAAGCGATTGCCGGTGAGTTCCCGGATGAAGACGAAACGCCAGATATTATTGCGGATGGCGATGGCTGGTTAGTGAAGGGCGGTACCGATCTGCACTCTCTGGAGCAGTTGCTTGACCATCATGATCTGGTTGATCGGGAGGAGGATCATGCCTCGCTGGCGGGTCTGCTGATTGCCCAGAAAGGCCAGCTGCCGCAGCCCGGTGAGATCATCGACCTGCCGCCGCTGCATTTCCAAATCATTGAGGCTACCGATTACCGTATCGACCTGGTACGCGTAACCAAAGATAAGCCGCATCAAGATGAAGAGCATGACGCGTAAGCGCTAAGCTGATTGTCACCAAAAAGGCCGATATCCATGATATCGGCCTTTTTTATTCCTGTGACCCGTCCTGAATAGCGTTGACACTTTTTCTCAGTTTTCTGAGGAGAATGTGATGAGTCAGTACGTTAAACGCACCCAGCGTGATTATCCTCTATCTGACCCGTCCTAAATAGCGTTGACACATTTTACTCACTCACCGGGGAAAATGTGATTAACCAGTATCTGTTTCGCCCTGAATGGCGTTGAAACCTTTCACACTCACAATGAGGAATAGGCAATGAACCAGTATGCTAAACGCTCAACGCGACTGACCCATTCCCGGTACAGCATTATGCAAACCGCAAAACCGCCACATGAAGCCGGTAAAGGGGGATGAGGAGTAAAGCGTACGCCACAGGGATGCGGCGTCCGAGGCTACAGGGATGTATTCACGCCGTCTTTACGGAACATCCCCCTTTACCGGCTGGAACGCACCACCAGACACAGCAACGCACCATCAGGCCCTCAAATGCGCCTGATGCTGTTCCAGCCACACAGGAAAATCTTCGATTGGCATCGGACGGGCGTAATAATAGCCCTGTAAATGATCCACGCCGCGCTCACGCAGATAGTGCGCTTGCTCGGCGGTTTCCACACCCTCGGCCACCAACGCAATGTTCAAACGCTGCGCCAGCGAAATCACCATATCTGTCACCGTGGCATTAATCGCGTCGGTACCAATGGCCGCAGTGAAAATCTTGTCAATTTTCAGCACATCGGGCTTAAGGTCTTTCAGATAAGCCAGTGAACTGTGTCCGGTACCGAAATCATCAATGGCCAGACGCACGCCAATCTCATGCAACTGCGACACCACAGATTGATCAATCACCGGCAACGCATCGCGCTCGGTCAACTCGACCACCAACTTCGGCAGTGGGTTTGCCGGCCACCAGATGTTTTGCAGATCCTCGACAATTGCCCGGTCGCGGAAATGACTGGCAGCAACGTTAATCGCAATATGGAAAGAGGAGCATTGCGGCAGATTGGGCAACTCATCCACCACTTTCGCTAACACAAAGCGCGTCAGTGGCGCTATCAGATTCTGGCGCTCGGCTAACGGGATAAACACATCCGGCGCAACCCATCCCTGACGCGCATTGTGCCAGCGCAACAGCAGCTCGATGCCATCGCACTCGCCGCTTTTGGCATTGATCAACGGCTGGCAATACACCATAAATTCATTCGCAGTAATGCCATAACTGATTTGCCAGCTGAGGCTCATGCGGTTCGCTGTGGCTAACCAAACGATATAACCCATCAGCAAACTCAGCAGCACCGCCAGCGGTAACTGGGAAGGAAGCGTGTGCAGCGCCAGACGCGCCGGAGAAGGGCCATACAAGGTAATACTGTACGGATAACGCAGTGAAGACTGGTCGAAAGCCACTTCATCTTCCGATGGCTCTGTCTCTTCAATCAACGGATTGCCGTATTCCAGACTCTGTCCGCCGACATTAAAAATAGCCCGTTCAACCCAGGGTAACTGCGGCTCCAGCAAATAGTTGGTCATCAACTCGACATTGATAACCTGGAGCAGACCATCGCGATTATCCAGTGATTTGGGCGTCCACAGCAGTAATACAGGTGAGCCCTTCAGCAGATAATTATCCGTGGTCAGAATCATACGTTGATTGTTAATCGCCAGCTCCGGATAGGTCTGGCTAAACGAAATGTTGCGCGGACCGTAAATACTGGAGCAGTAAATACTGTCGTCCTGCACCAGCAGGATGGTGCGCACGGTCTGTAATGACGAAATCTTTTCGATCAACGGATAGCGCACCTGCGCGCAAGGTACACCGACCAGCCCCAGCGTGTTGTTGGCGGAGACATCCAGCGGAGAGAACATACGGTCAAAGCGCTCAATGGCGCGGCTGGCAAAATTCAGGGACTGCTGCTCAATACGTGATTTCTCTTCGATATAACGAAAAGTCAGCGTGAGAATAAGAACCAGCGCGGCGATCACCAACGCGATAAGCAAACGCTTACGGCGAAATTGACCGACAAATTGCTGGGGAATGAGCATCAGTAACCACCTTGGAAAACAAAAATTGAAGCCAAATTAACGTGTAGGTTATCGGCATAGAGGCGGCCAGGTTTAGCGCAGCGCAGAGAAAAAAAGCGGCACTAAAAAACAGCGCGGCCACTAAGGACCGCGCGCAAATTAATGTATCTGGTTTACTCACAAGGAGGTAGCGAGAGATGCAGAAAAATATCTAATTGATTATTTTTTCAGCATACCTGGTTAGTCACATTGAACTTTGATCGCCAGACCACCGCGTGAAGTTTCACGATATTTGGCATTCATGTCTTTACCGGTTTCGTACATGGTTTCGATCACCTTATCCAGCGAGACTCGAGGCTCACTGGTACGGCGCAGCGCCATGCGCGCGGCATTGATGGCTTTCACTGAGGCGATGGCATTACGCTCGATGCACGGCACCTGCACCTGACCTGCCACCGGGTCACAGGTTAATCCCAGGTTATGTTCCATGCCAATTTCAGCGGCAACGCACACCTGCTCCGGGCTGGCGCCGAGCAATTCCGCCAGACCTGCAGCGGCCATCGAACAGGCTACGCCAACTTCACCCTGGCATCCCACTTCAGCGCCGGAAATAGAAGCATTCATTTTATACAGAATGCCGATAGCGCCTGAAGCGAGGAAATAACGAATGAAAATGTCCGGCGTCACGGTCTCAATAAAGTGATCGTAATAGGCCAGCACGGCAGGCACGATACCGCAGGCGCCATTGGTTGGCGCAGTGACCACACGTCCACCGGCGGCATTTTCTTCATTCACCGCTAAGGCAAACATGTTGATCCAATCAATCACGTTCATCGGGTCATTGGAGTGCTTGGAAGAAGAAACCAGCAAACGACGCAGTGAGGCAGCACGACGCGGCACGCGCAGAGGTCCAGGCAATACGCCTTCGGTATTTAAACCGCGATCGATACAGGCCTGCATGGTTTGCCACACGTTGCCGAAATAGGCATAAATGTCGTCACGGCTGTGCAACGCCAGTTCATTCTTCATCACCAAACCGGAAAGCGACAACCCGCTTTGATGGCAGTGGCTCAACAACTCTTTGGCAGAGTTAAACGCGTATGGCACCGATACTTCATCCAGCACGGATTGACCAAAATGCTCTTCATCAACGATAAATCCGCCGCCGATGGAGTAGTAAGTTTTGGACAGGATCAACAGATCGCCAGCGAAGGCAAAGACCGTCATGCCGTTCTCATGCAACGATAGGTTTTCACTGCGGAACACCATGCCGCCTTCGCGTGGGAAGTCGACTTCAGGTGCACCGTTCGCCAGCAGCAGGCGCTCGCGCTGTTCTACGTCTTTAATAAAGGCGGGGATGCTATCGATATCCACGGTGGCGGGCTCAAAGCCGGCCAGCCCCATAATGATGGCGATATCGGTATGGTGACCTTTGCCCGTGAGCGACAGCGAGCCATAAACGTCGACGGCAACGCGCGTCACGTCTTGCAGCTTGCCCTGTTCGGCCAGCAGATCAACAAACTGCTTGCCCGCTTTCATCGGACCTACGGTATGTGAACTGGATGGGCCAATGCCCACTTTGAACATGTCAAAAACACTAATCACCGGTGACACTCCTCACAAATCTTATTCTGCACGGCTGAGGCCGTTTATGCGGCTAATAGTAATCGTCCGCGTGACTCAGCGAGCAGCTTTTCGCATGAAATAAACTAATTATAAGCCACAGAAATAGTTATCCCATTCTGCTGGTGTGAAGTGGATCGAGTTTATGGCCGAAGTATCAAGCAGTGCGGAACTCAGGGAAGGGCGATTTGTTGACTCAATGCGCGAATAATTCCGGCGGTCATGCCCCAGATAAAATAATCCTCATACCATGACAACCACACCTGATGCTGACGATGACCGCGGCGCAAGGTGAGTCCACTGTAGCGACTGAGGCGCAGTGCTTCAGCCAGCGGCATTGAAAAGGTGCTTTCCACTTCATCAGGATTAATATTGAGGGACAGACCTGCGGGAATGATACCGACCACCGGTGTGACGGCAAAACCGGTGCTGCTGGTCACGGGCGGTAAGACACCCACAACGTTGACCTGCGCAGGTTGAATGCCGACTTCTTCTTCGGCCTCACGCAGTGCGGTGTGAATGAGCGAATCATCCGTTGCATCTTGCATGCCGCCGGGGAACGCCACCTGGCCCGCATGCTTACGCAAATGTGACGAGCGACGCGTCAGCAGCAAACCCGGTTCAGCACCTGCAATCACCGGCACCAGTACGGCCGCTCGCCGGCCGCTGATGACGCTTTTGGGTCCACTCAGCGGCGGCTGCATCACAAAGCGGTTCAGGAACTGATCGAGCGTCAGGTTCATTTAAACCTCGTTGCTCAGACTGGGTAAAATACGATTGACCTTGTGGAAGGTCTCCTGATATTCCAGCTCAACATCGCTATCCGCCACCAGACCGCCTCCCGCCGCACAATAGAGATGTTGATTTTCAGCGATTAACGTACGGATGGTGATGCTGGTATCCATGCGACCGCACAGGCTGATGTAACCAATACTGCCGCACCAGGCATTTCGCCGTTGCGGTTCCAGTTCCTCAATGATTTCCATAGCGCGAATTTTTGGTGCGCCGGTGATCGAGCCACCGGGGAAACAGGCGCGCAGCAGATCGGTCGCGGTGAGGTGTTGAGGTAATCGGGCTCGCACGGTGCTCACCAGATGATGCACCGCCGGGAAAGGTTCCACTACAAACAGCTCAGGAACGCTGACGCTGCCGGGTTCAGCCACGCGACCGATGTCATTACGCAGCAAATCGACAATCATCAGGTTCTCAGCGCGATCTTTTTCCGCATGGGCCAGTTTCTCTGCCTGCAAGCGATCGGCTTCTGGATCGGCTAAGCGTGGCAGGGTGCCTTTAATCGGACGGGTTTCAATCTCTTTTTGCTGAAGCGAGAGAAAGCGTTCCGGTGAAAGACTGAGAATGACGCTTTTAGGTAAGCGGATAAACGCACTGAAGGGCGCGCGGTTGTCGCGGTTGAGTCGTAAAAAGGCCAGCCATTCGTCGCCGTGATAACTAGCCTTAAAGCGTTGTGCCAGATTCACCTGATAGCAGTCACCGGCCTGAATGTAGCGCTGAACCTGATCAAAACGCGCGGCGTACTCTTCAAAACTGAGATTTGATTGCCAGTCGCTGGTCAGCGCAAAACCTTGAGGCTGCGGAATCGCCTGTGCCTGGAGCCACTGCCAGCGTAGCCCGGCATCAGTGAGCGAGATTAAGGTGAGTTTTTGCTGATGATGATCCGCGATCAAAGCCCAATCGTAGATGCCCACGGTCATATCCGGCGTGGCGAGATCCTGATCGGCGCGTTGCGGCAGGGTTTCAAAGCGCCGCCCGAGATCGTAGCCAAACAAACCCAGCGCACCGCCCTGAAAAGGCAGGTCGGCGTTAAACGCGGGTGAGCAGCCAAGTATTTCGCACTGCTGCTGCACCAGACGCAGCGGGTCGTCAGCGGAGAGGATCACCTTGCCGTCGCAGTCGATTTCTGTCATCTCACCGCGCGTGGTGAGCGTGGTACGCGGATCGGCCGTTAAAATGTCAAAGCGATTATCGGCGTGATCAGCATGGCCAGAGGTGAGCAGCATCGCCCAGGGACGATGAGCAAGCGCAGAAAAGCGGTGCAACAGCGCATCCGGCGTATACTTCAAATTAAGGGTTTTTACGATCATCGGGCTAATTAATCCAACAAGCAGGCGCGTAGCCTGGCATATTTTTTTGTCGCTGGCACCTGTTTGTTCCGCGTGGAATAATGCGTCCCCTTTTGCATCAGGAGCAAATAATGTTTACAGGTCTTCCAGCTTTATCTCATGAACAGCAACAGCAAGCTGTGGAACGTATCCAGGAATTGATGGCGGGTGGCATGGCGAGTGGTCAGGCGATTGCGCAGGTGGCACAAGAGATCCGTCAGAACTACAAGGGTGAAAGGATCCGGGCGATGTTCGAAGACGACGAAGACGAAGAAAACGAATAACGCCCGAAAGGGTTACAGCGCAGCGATGATTTTGATTTCTACTTTGTATTTGGGGTTCATCAGGCCCGCTTGCACGGTGCAACGTACCGGCGCGTTATCAGGTGATACCCATGCATCCCATGCACGATTCATGGCCGGAAAATCGGCTTTATCGACCAGAAAAATCGTGGCATCGAGGATCTTACTTTTGTCTGATCCAACACGAGTCAAAATCGCGTCAATCACTGCCAGCGCGTCAGCGGTTTGCGCTTCGGCATCGGCATCCAGATTTTCTGGCACGCTGGTGTAATAGACGGTCTGGTTATGCACTACGGCTTCTGACATGCGGGGTGCGGGATCAATACGCGTAATGGTCATGGTGTTCTCCTGTAATTTCGCTGCGCTAGCCTGCCATATCCTGTAGGCCGCTGTCATCTGTTGTGGTCGCCTCAGGGGAATCCTGACATAATTACAGTGTTTTTGACCAATCGGTGAGGATGTGTGGCAGACGATTTTGCAGCTGATGGCGCGCTGGCGCAGGCTATTCCAGGTTTCAAACCGCGTGCCGCGCAGCGTGAAATGGCGCAGGCAGTCATGGAAGCGGTGAAGAAGAGCGGTGAGCTGGTGGTTGAAGCCGGCACCGGTACCGGTAAAACCTATGCCTATCTGGCACCCGCACTGCGGGCGAAAAAAAGGTCATCATCTCAACCGGATCTAAAGCTTTGCAGGATCAGCTTTATAACCGCGATTTGCCCACCATTGCCCGTGCCCTGAAGTTCAGCGGTAAAACCGCTCTGCTGAAGGGGCGTTCCAACTATTTATGCCTCGAACGTCTGGAGCAGCAAAATCAAACCGGTGGCGATCTCACTGTGCAGGCCCTCGGGGATTTGATCAACGTGCGCAGCTGGTCGAATCAAACGTCGGATGGCGACGTCAGCAGCTGTTCCGGCGTGGCCGAAGACAGTCCGATCTGGCCGTTTGTCACCAGCACCAACGATAACTGCCTCGGCAGCGACTGCCCGCTCTACAAAGATTGCTTTGTGGTGAAGGCGCGTAAAAAAGCCATGGATGCTGATGTGGTGGTGGTGAACCATCATCTGTTCCTTGCCGATCTGGTGGTTAAAGAGGGCGGCTTTGGTGAGCTGATCCCAGAGGCCGATGTGATGATCTTCGATGAAGCGCATCAGCTACCCGATATCGCCAGCCAGTACTTTGGTCAGCAGCTTTCGAGCCGCCAACTGCAGGACCTCGCCAAAGACATCATTATTGCTTATCGCACTGAGGTGCGTGACGTGCAGCAGTTGCAGAAGTCAGCCGATCGTCTGGCGCAATGCGCCCAGGATTTCCGTTTAACACTGGGCGAGCCTGGCTTTCGCGGCAACCTGCGCGACCTGCTGAGCGACAACAACATCATGCGTATGTTGACCCTGCTAGATGATGCGCTGGAACTTTGCTACGACGTGATTAAATTGTCGCTGGGGCGCTCGGCGCTGCTGGACGCGGCATTCGAGCGTGCCGCGCTGTATCGCACCCGGCTCAAACGTCTGCGTGCCATTGATGAACCGGGTTTCAGTTACTGGTATGAGTGCACCAGCCGCCACTTCACGCTGGCGTTAACGCCGCTGTCGGTGGCAGAACGTTTCCGTGAAGTGATGGACAACCGTAAAGCGGCGTGGGTTTTCACCTCGGCCACGCTGGCGGTGAATGAGCAGATGAGCCACTTCTCCAGCCGATTGGGCGTCGATAAAGCCACCACCATGATTCTCGACAGTCCCTTCGATTACACGCAACAGGCACTGTTGTGTGTGCCACGCAATATGCCGGAACCCAATCAACCCGGCGGTGCCCGTCAGCTGGCACGGATGATGAAACCGTTGATCGATGCCAATAAAGGACGCTGCTTCTTCCTCTGTACGTCGCATAAGATGATGCGCGAACTGGCCGCCGAATTTCGTGCCTCCATGACCTTACCGGTGTTATTGCAGGGTGAAACCAGTAAAGGGCAGCTGCTGAAGCAGTTCCTTGAAGCCGGTAATGCCTTGCTGGTGGCGACCAGCAGCTTCTGGGAAGGGGTTGATGTACGTGGTGATGCGCTGTCACTGGTGATTATCGATAAGCTGCCGTTTACCTCACCGGAAGACCCGTTGCTCAAAGCGCGCATGGAAGATTGCCGCCTGCGCGGCGGCGATCCTTTTAATGATGTGCAACTGCCGGATGCGGTGATTACCCTGAAGCAGGGCGTCGGCCGATTGATCCGAGACACGGACGACCGTGGCGTGCTGGTGATTTGCGATCAGCGCCTGGTGTCGCGTCCCTATGGCGGCTTGTTCCTCAATAGCCTGCCACCCACGCCGCGCACCCGCGATCTACAGCGCGCCATCGCCTTCGTCCGTCAGCCTGAGAAGCACTAATTTGTGCCAGGCTGTGTTAAGATGCGCGCCATTTTGACTTTCAGAGGTTGTTATGTCCGCCCGAATTTTAGCTCTGGACACGGCGACAGAAGCCTGTTCTGCCGCGCTGCTCAACGATCAGCAGATCGATGCCCGCTTTGAAATCGCCCCGCGCGATCACACCCAACGCATCTTACCGCTGATCCAGGAGCTGTTGCAGGCGCAGCAGCTGGATCTGACTGCGCTTGACGTGCTGGCGTTCGGCCGTGGACCGGGCAGTTTCACTGGCGTGCGCATTGGCATTGGCATTGCGCAAGGGCTGGCGCTGGGCGCGAACTTGCCGATGATCGGCGTATCTTCCCTTGCCACCATGGCTCAGGGCGCATGGCGCTTAACCGGTGCTGAACGCGTGCTGGCCGCCATTGACGCGCGTATGGGCGAAGTTTACTGGGCTGAGTACCAGCGTGATGCTAACGGTGAATGGCAAGGTGCAGATTCGGAAGCCGTATTAAAGCCTGAAGACGCACAGGCGCGTATCGCCCAGCTAAGCGGCGAGTGGGCAACGGTCGGCACCGGCTGGGCGGCTTATCCACATCTGTTAAGCTCGACCGGCGCAACCTTAGTGACTACCGAAGTGATCTTGCCGGCAGCAGAGGACATGCTGCCACTGGCACTGAGTGCCTGGCAGCGCGATGAGTCAGTGGCGGTGGAAAATGCCGAGCCGGTTTACCTGCGTAATGAAGTGGCATGGAAAAAGTTGCCAGGCCGATAAGCGCCACGCAACTATTCCGTAAGCGCCCAGTCTAACTGAGAAATAACAGGAGAAGTGCTATGCCAATAAGTCGTAAAGGGATGTCTGGCGCTCTGTTAGCCTGCGCGTTGTTGCTCAGCGGCTGCGTTTCGGTGCCAGATTCCATTAAAGGGAGTTCTCAACTTCCACAGCAAGATTTATTACGTGTGATGAATGCGCCGCAGTTGTATGTCGGCCAGGAGTCGCGCTTCGGCGGTAAAGTGGTGAAGGTCACGAATTTGACCGGTATCACGCGTGTGGAGATTGCCACCCAACCGCTGGATGACAGTGCGCGACCGCGTTTAGGCTCTGCCTCTGTAGGCCGGATCTTTGCCGATATTCGCGGATTTGTTGATCCAGTGGATCTGAACAACCAATACATCACGGTGCTCGGCAATATTAAAGGCACCGAAAAGGGTGAGATTGGGAAAGCCAGTTACAACTTCGTGGTGGTGGATGTGCGCGGCTATCAGCGCTGGCACCTGACACAGCAGGTGATGACTCCACCGCAGCCTATCGATCCCTGGATCTGGTACGGACCGACGCGTCGTCATCCGGGTTATTGGGGACCCAATCCCTATTGGGGGATGAACATGAACACCGGCCCCGCGCAGGTGGAAACCATTCTGACCGAGTAATCCATCTTCATTATTTAACGGCCCGGTCGCGGTGCTCGCGACCGGGCTTTTTTATTGGATGCGCAACCGATGCGCGAAATTTAGTGATGCGCTTCGCAACCTGAAAATGCCGAAACAGGCAAACTGGTACAATCAGTTAAAATATTGTTAACAACACTGATTGCAGAGGCGGCGATGGCTACGCAACAAGAATATCGGGGTGATTCTTTGAATAAGGTTTGGCTTAAACGCTATCCGGCAGACGTTCCTGCGGAGATTAATGCGGACCGTTATACCTCTTTGGTCGAACTTTTCGAACACGCAGCATTGCAGTATGCCGATCAAACGGCGTTTATTAACATGGGCCAGCCGATGACTTACCGTCAGCTGGATAAGCAAAGTCGCGACTTTGCGGCCTGGCTGCAGCAAGGATTGGGCCTGAAGCAGGGCGACCGCGTAGCGCTGATGATGCCCAACCTGCTGCAATATCCAGTGGCGCTGTTTGGCGTGCTGCGTGCGGGGATGGTGGTGGTCAATGTTAACCCTCTCTACACGCCGCGTGAGCTCAAACATCAGCTAAATGACAGTGGCGCCAGCGCGATTGTGATTGTGTCCAACTTCGCTCACACGCTGGAAAAAGTGGTTGCGGAGACGCCGATCAAGCATGTGATGCTGACGCGTATGGGCGATCAACTTGCCCCGGTCAAAGCCACGCTGGTCAACTTCGTGGTGAAGTATGTTAAGAAGCTGGTGCCGAAATACCATCTGCCCGGTGCGGTGCCATTCCGCAGCGCGTTGCAGCAGGGCGCGCAGATGCGTTACCAGCGTCCGACGCTGACCAATAATGATCTGGCCTTCCTGCAATACACGGGCGGAACCACCGGCGTGGCCAAAGGCGCGATGCTGACCCACGGTAACATGCAGGCTAACCTGGAGCAGACCAAAGCTACCTACGGCAAACTGCTGCGGCCTGGCAAAGAGCAGGTGGTCACGGCACTGCCGCTGTACCATATCTTTGCGTTAACGGTAAACGGCCTGTTGTTCCTCGATCTCGGCGGCACCAACCTGCTGATCACCAATCCGCGTGACATTCCCGGCTTTGTTAAAGAGCTGAGCAAGTTCCCGTTCACAGCGATCACCGGCGTTAACACGCTGTTCAATGCTCTGCTGAATGACGAAAACTTCAATAAGCTCGATTTCTCTACGCTGCGTTTATCCGCGGGTGGCGGCATGGCTGTGCAAAAAGCCGTGGCCGAGCGTTGGGAAAAACTCACCGGGCATTATCTGCTCGAAGGTTACGGTTTGACCGAGTGTTCACCGCTGGTGTCGGTGAACCCTTATGACATCACCTGCCACACCGGCAGCATTGGTCTTCCTGTACCCTCAACGGATGTGCGCATCGTTGATGACGAAGATAACGATGTGGCGCCAGGTGAGCCTGGCGAACTCTGTATTCGTGGTCCGCAGGTGATGGTGGGTTACTGGCAACGACCGGATGCCACCGAAGAAGTGTTGAAAAATGGCTGGCTGCACACCGGTGATGTTGTTACCGTTGATGGCGAAGGTTTTATTCGCATCGTCGATCGCAAGAAAGACATGATTCTGGTGTCAGGCTTTAACGTGTATCCTAACGAAATCGAAGATGTGCTGATGCAGCATCCGAAAGTGCGCGAAGCCGCGGCAATCGGTGTTCCCAGCGACCTTTCAGGCGAAGCGGTGAAAGTGTGCATCGTTAAAAAGGATCCATCACTGACCAAAGAAGAAGTGCTGGATCATTGCCGCCGTCAGCTCACCGGCTACAAAGTGCCGAAGATTATCGAGTTTAGAGATGAGCTGCCGAAGACCAACGTCGGCAAAATTTTGCGCCGCGAATTGCGTGACGAGGCGAAGCGAGAAGGGCAGTAAGCTGCCACTCTCCCAAGGTTAACGCCGGCTCAGTCCGGCGTTTTTATTGCTTTTAACATGGAGCGCTGCGCGAAGTGTGCCGCAGCGAGAATGAATACGTGAATTACACTTTGATCGACCAAAACAGCCAGCTGGCTGCCGTGTGCGAACAAGCGCGCCAGCATGACGCCGTTGCGCTGGACACTGAATTCGTGCGCACCCGCACTTACTATCCGCAGTTGGGTCTGATCCAGCTGTTCGATGGTGAACAACTGGTTCTGATCGATCCGCTGAATATCAGCGACTGGGCGCCGTTTGTCGCGCTGTTGCAAGATACCCACGTCACCAAGTTCCTGCACGCCAGTGGCGAAGACCTCGAAGTGTTCCTGCATCGCTTTAAATGCTTACCCGATCCGATGGTGGATACGCAGGTTTTAGCCGCATTTGCAGGGCAACCGCTGTCGTGGGGCTTTGCCTCAATGGTGAACCACTTTAATCAGATTGAACTGGATAAAAGTGAATCCCGCACTGACTGGCTGGCGCGCCCACTCACTGAGCGCCAGTGCGTTTATGCCGCAGCAGATGTGGCTTACTTGCTGCCGATTGCGCATCAGTTAGTGGAGCAGACCGAAGCCGCGGGCAACATGGCTGCCGCGCTGAGTGAATGCGATAATCTGTGCCAGCGTCGTCTTGACGTTTTGCAGCCAGAGGATGCATGGCGTGACATCACCAACGCATGGCAGTTGCGTCCGCGCCAACTGGCTGCACTGCAGCGCCTCGCTGCGTGGCGTTTGAACATTGCCCGTCAGAAAGATATGGCGGTGAACTTTGTGGTGCGTGAAGAGAATTTGTGGAAAGTCGCGCGGTTTATGCCGGGTAGCTTAGGTGAATTGGATCATCTGGGTCTGAATGGTCACGAAATTCGCTTCCACGGGAAAGCGATGGTAGCGCTGGTAGCCGAAGCGCAGGCACAGGATGAATCCACCTTGCCACAGCCGCTGCCCAATCTGATTGACCATCCGCATTACAAACAGGCATTTAAAGCGATCAAAGCCCTGGTGTTACAGGTAAGCGAAGAGACGGGTTTCAGTCAGGAATTGCTGGCTTCACGTCGCCAGATTAATCAGGTACTGAGCGTTTACTGGGGCTTGAAAAGCGGATGCCGCACACCCGAATTGCTGACCGGCTGGCGTGGTGAATTGCTGCAAAAACGTATCGACGAGATCCTGCAGGCCTTATAAGCCGAAGGTTTTCCCCTGCGCACAACGCAGGGGAAAATCAGGAACCCGCTACTGTCATTTAGGCTCGTCTTCCGTCTCCGGCAGAGTGACGTTAAGCTCCAGGATGGAGATATCGTCCCCTTTCTGATCAAGCTGAACGGTCACCATATCCGGGTCAATCTTCACGTATTTACAGATCACTTCCAAAATATCGCGCTTCAGTTGTGGCAGATAGTGGGGCTCACTGTCGCCCCTTCTGCGTTCGGCTACGATAATCTGCAGCCTTTCCTTGGCTATGTTGGCTGTGTTCTTCTTACGGGATAAAAAGAAATCTAATAATGCCATTGGTTATCCCCCGAACAGGCGTTTCAGGAAACCCTTCTTCTCTTCTTCAATAAAGCGGAAGGGGCGTTCTTCGCCAAGCAGGCGATCTACGGTATCAGCGTAAGCTTTACCGGCGTCAGAGTTAGCGTCGAGAATGACCGGCTCACCCTGGTTCGAGGCACGAAGTACCGACTGATCTTCCGGGATCACACCCACCAGTGGAATGCGCAGGATTTCCAGCACGTCTTCCATGCTCAACATGTCACCACGCGTCACGCGGCCTGGGTTGTAACGGGTCAGCAGCAGATGCTCTTTCACCGGATCCTGGCTGTTTTCAGCACGACGCGATTTAGAAGAAATGATGCCGAGGATACGGTCGGAGTCACGCACGGAAGAGACTTCCGGGTTGGTGGTGATAATCGCTTCATCCGCGAAGTACAGCGCCATCAGTGCACCGGTTTCGATACCCGCTGGCGAATCACAGACGATGAAGTCAAATTCCATCGTAGCCAGGTCGTTTAATACTTTTTCTACGCCTTCGCGGGTCAGCGCATCTTTATCGCGTGTTTGTGAAGCAGGCAGAATATAGAGTTGCTCCGTGCGCTTGTCACGAATCAGTGCCTGGTTCAGTGTTGCATCGCCCTGGATGACGTTGACGAAGTCATAAACCACACGGCGTTCACAGCCCATGATCAGGTCGAGGTTACGCAGACCGATATCAAAATCGATGACGACAGTTTTTTTGCCTTTCTGCGCTAAACCGGTTGCGATGGCCGCGCTTGACGTGGTCTTGCCAACGCCCCCTTTACCCGATGTAACTACAATGATGCGTGCCATAAATGTTGATTTCCTTAACGAAAGAAAAGGGGCCTAATAAAGTGTCTGAATGGTGAGCGCGCTGTCTTTAAGACACAGACGCGCAGCTTTACCAAAGAATTCCGCCGGAATCTGATCAATCATCCAATACTCCCCGGCAATAGAGACCAACTCGGCTGCGAGGTTGGTGCAGAAAATCTGGCTGTCGCGTTCACCGCTGGCACCGGCCAGCGCACGACCGCGCATCATGCCGTAAATATGAATATTGCCGTCTGCCACCAGTTCGGCACCGGCGCTGACGCTGTTGGTGACGATAAGGTCGGCATTACGCGCGTAAATCTGTTGGCCTGAGCGCACTGGCGTATTGATGATGCGGGTTTTACTGGTGGTTTCAGCGGCCGGCGCCACAATGGGCGGGGCTTCTTCTACCACTGGCGCTTCCGCACGCTTGCGATTCTCTTTGCCTTCTGACAGCACCGGCAAGCCTGCACGGGCAATCATCTTTTTCAGGGCTTCATCTTTACAACCGCTGACACCAACAATGCGTAAACCGGTGGCGATGACCGCCTGCTGCATCTGCTTCCAGTTGATGTCACCGTTCAGCGCTGACACGTTGAGCACCACCGGTGCATTCTGCAGAAACGCAGGTGCCTGGTCGATTTTGTCCTGCAGCGCCTGACGAATCACCTCGGGTTGCGAATGGTGCAGATGAACCACTGACAGGGTAAAACTGCTTCCCTTGAATTCGATTGGCGTTTGCGACATCTGTCCTGACTCAGTCCTGTTTTACGACCCTAAGATGTACGTCGATAAAATCATCATTAACATCAAACGGTCAATATTCGAAGTTCTGCAAGCATGTTATAGTTACTGCTATATTCAGGCAAGTGACGCCACAGGTTAATTCGAGTAAAAAATATGTTTTGTGTGATCTACAGAAGCCCGCAACGTGAACAAACTTATCTTTATGTTGAAAAAAAAGACGATTTTTCACGTGTTCCTGAAGAACTGCTGCGCGGCTTTGGTAAACCCCAGCTGGCGATGGTGCTATCACTGGACAAACGCGACAAACTGGCTAATGCAGATATCAATAAAGTTAAGCAAGGTTTGAGCGATCAAGGCTATTATTTACAGATCCCACCACCGGTTGAAAGTCTGCTCAACATTCACCTTGATCAGAGTAAAAAAGTTTAATTCGGATTCCTCTGTAAATATGCCCTGTAAATATCCTCAGTGTTATTTGCATTAATTATTCGCCCGCTTTAAGCATTATTGCGGGCAATAATTTCAGGCGGTGATCCTGTTTGTTGAGCATGATTAACGACTTTTGACAATTTCCGCCACGTCTGCCGCCATAAAACCGCTAATATAATCCTCCTCAGCTTGCCGCGTTCCGGCACTGAACCTGACCTATCCGCCAGTCAGACTGGCATCAAACACAACTAATGCAGGGGAACAGCATGTATCAGCATCGTAACTGGCAGGGCGCTTTGTTGGATTATCCCGTCAGCAAAGTGGTTTGCGTGGGCAGCAACTATGCGAAGCACATCAAGGAAATGGGCAGTGCCACGCCGACAGAGCCGGTGGTGTTTATCAAACCGGAAACGGCGGTATGCGATCTGCGTCAGCCGCTCTCGATTCCAGCCAACTTCGGCGAAGTGCATCACGAAGTGGAACTGGCGGTGCTGATTGGCTCAACGCTGAAACAGGCAACGGAAGAGCATGTGGTCAAAGCGATTGCCGGATATGGTGTGGCATTGGATCTGACGCTGCGCGACGTGCAGGCGGGCTTAAAAAAAGCCGGCCAGCCGTGGGAAAAATCCAAAGGGTTCGATAATTCTTGCCCGCTGTCAGGCTTCATCCCGGTTTCTGAATTCAGCGGTGACCCGCAAGATACCGAACTGAAGCTGGTAGTGAATGGCGAAGTGCGCCAGCATGGCAGTACAGCGGATATGATTCACAAAATCCTGCCGCTGATTGCTTACATGAGCCAGTACTTTACGCTGCGGGCGGGCGACGTGATCCTGACGGGCACCCCGGAAGGCGTGGGCCCAATGCGTTCTGGCGACAAGCTTGAAATTCGCTGGCCGGTCACGGTATTACCACCCGCGTACTGTAAAACTTGCATCACCGCACCTAACCCTTTATAAGGTGCGGTCTTATTGCACAACCCGGACCGCGATCATGACTGAACAACCTTTCTGGCAGACAAAACGCCTTGACCAAATGGACGATGCAGAGTGGGAATCACTGTGCGACGGCTGCGGCCAGTGCTGCCTGAACAAGTTGCAGGATGCGGATACCGATGAAATCTATTTCACTAATGTGGCCTGCAATCAGCTGAATATCAAAACCTGCCAGTGCCGTAACTATGAGCGCCGGTTTGAGTATGAAGAGGACTGCATCAAGCTCACACGTGAAAACCTCACCACCTTTAACTGGTTGCCGCGCACCTGCGCTTATCGTTTGTTAGGCGAAGGCGGGACATTGCCTGCATGGCATCCACTGGTGGCCGGTTCGAAAAAGGCGATGCATGCGCAGCGTATCTCGGTGCGTTTTATTGCGGTGCGGGAAAGTGAAGTGCGCGACTGGGAAGATCACATTATCGATCGACCCGATCGAAACGGGTGAAGTGAAAACAGGCAGCGAGAGCTGCCTGTTTTGTTTTGATTAACGGCTGAATAAATCGCGGCGTTTTGGCTTAAACGGCTGGGCAATCAGCACCAGCGCGCCGACCAGCAGATACGCGGCAAAGATCACGATCATCCACTGCGGCATACTCCAGGTCAGGAATGTCCAGCTGCGCTCGGCACAATCGCCACTGGCAACAAACACCGATGGCAGCCATTTATCCAGCGGCAGCCAGGTGGGGAAACGCGCAGCAAAGTCACAGGTGACAAACGGATTCGGATGCAGCTGAATATTCGTATGTTCAATCGAAAGCATCAAGCCCTTATAAGCGCTGTACAGCCAAATCAGGATTGCGGCCCAACGAATGGGCAGGGATTTTGGGGCGAAGGCGCCAACGATGCCTGCGCCCATGACGCCAAACAGCGCACAGCGTTCGTAGATGCACATCACACAGGGTTTCAGTCCCATGACGTGTTGGAAGAAGAGTGCAGCCAGTTCAAAAGCCAGTGCTGTCAGAGCCAGTAATAACCATGCTCCCCGTCCTCGTGAGCATTGATTCAAATATCGCAACATATTGCTTATCCTGTAACCATTAATGCTTCGCAGTGTAAACCAAAAGCGTAACCGTGCCAGCCAGGTAACGGGAAAAAATCATGTACAAAAATGACTTAAGTCTGATCCAGGCCATAAAAATCGCATTTACTGATCAAGCGGATGTTACGAAAGGTCAGTAGTACGCAAACGAGTGCGTTGATGTGTGACTGTTCAAAAACACCGCTGAATTTTGCGCCAGCGCGCGCTTTTAATCGGTTGTCAGTCTATTTACGCTATAGCCGCTCTGGTATGATGAGTGCCATTACGACAAAGAAAGCAATGAGAAATAAATGCTATGGTGATTAAGGCGCAAAGCCCCGCAGGATTTGCTGAAGAGTATATTATTGAAAGCATCTGGAACAGTCGCTTTCCGCCGGGATCTATCCTGCCTGCTGAACGTGAGCTTTCTGAACTGATTGGTGTCACGCGCACTACTTTGCGTGAAGTTTTACAGCGCTTGGCCCGCGATGGCTGGTTAACCATTCAGCATGGTAAACCTACGCGTGTGAACGATTTCTGGGAAACTTCAGGCCTCAACATTCTCGAAACGCTTGCCCGCCTCGATCACGATAGCGTACCGCAGCTAATTGATAATCTGCTGTCGGTGCGCACTAACATCGCGTCGATCTTTATCAGCCGTGCACTGCGCCACCATCCGGACAAAGCGCGCGAAGTGCTGGAAACCGCACTGAGCGAAGAGGACAAAGCGGAAGCTTACACTGAACTGGATTATCGCGTGTTCCGTGGTTTGGCCTTTGCGTCCGGTAACCCGATTTACGGTTTGATTTTGAATGGCTTGAAAGGGTTATACACCCGAGTGGGTCGTCACTACTTCTCTAATCCTGAGGCGCGTCATCAGGCTCGCAGCTTCTACCGTCAACTGGCGGATTTGTGCAGTGCGAATCCCACACAGGATCAAATTGTCGATACCGTACGCGAGTATGGGCGTCGCAGCGGAGAGATTTGGCATAGCATGCAAAAAAGCATGCCAGATGATTTAGCCAGCAAGCGCTAAAAGAAAACCGGACTTTAACAGTCCGGTTTTTTTATCCTTAGAGTGCCGGTCCGCGCGGTGGCGACCGATCCAGCAACTCGACGCTGCCATCTTCATTCTGTTGTTCAAGTATCACATCGAACCCCCACAGACGATGCACATGCTTCAGCACTTCGCGGCGGCTTTTATCCAGCGGTGCGCGTTGCTGTGGCACGTAGCGTAAAGTCAGCGAACGGTCTCCGCGCAGATCCACGTTATAGACCTGGATATTAGGTTCCAGATTGCTCAGGTTGTACTGCGCCGACAGCTGTTGACGAATCGCACGGTAGCCGGCCTCATCGTGAATCGCGGCAATTTCCAGGAAGTTATTGCGATCGTCATCCATTACCGTAAACAGGCGGAAGTCGCGCATCACTTTGGGCGACAGGAATTGGCTGATGAAGCTCTCATCCTTAAATTCACGCATGGCAAAGTGCAGCGTTTTCAGCCAGTCGGAACCGGCGATGTCCGGGAACCAGTAGCGATCTTCTTCCGTCGGTGACTGGCAGATACGCTTGATGTCCTGGAACATGGCGAAGCCCAACGCGTAAGGATTTATCCCGTTATACCATTGGCTGTTATACGGCGGTTGATAGACCACATTGGTGTGGCTGTGCAGGAACTCCATCATAAAGCGTTCCGACACTTTCCCTTCGTCGTACATATGGTTGAGGATGGTGTAATGCCAGAACGTCGCCCATCCTTCGTTCATTACCTGCGTCTGTTTCTGCGGGTAGAAATACTGGCTGACCTTACGCACGATACGCAGCACCTCACGTTGCCAGGATTCCAGCAGCGGGGCGTTTTTTTCCATAAAGTAGAGCAGGTTCTCCTGAGGTTCCGAAGGATAGCGCGCCGCTTGAACGTGCACGGATTCCTTCTCTTTGCGCGGCAGGGTGCGCCATAAGGTGTTCACCTGGCTCTGCAAATACTCTTCACGGCTTTTTTGCCGGGCTTTCTCTTCCTGCAGCGAAATCTTTTGCGGACGTTTATAGCGATCGACGCCGTAATTCATCAGCGCATGACAGGAGTCGAGCAGTCGTTCCACTTCTTCCACGCCATATCGCTCTTCGCAATCAGTGATGTAGTTCCGCGCGAATAACAGGTAATCGACAATGGAGCTGGCATCGGTCCAGCTGCGGAATAAATAGTTATTTTTAAAGAAAGAGTTGTGCCCATAGCACGCGTGCGCCATCACCAGCGCCTGCATGGTCATGGTGTTCTCTTCCATTAAATAGGCAATACAAGGATTGGAGTTAATGACGATTTCGTACGCTAAACCCTGCTGGCCATGTTTATAGCGTTGTTCGGTTTCAATGAATTTTTTACCGAACGACCAGTGAGCATAGTTAATCGGCATTCCCACGCTGGAGTAGGCATCCATCATTTGTTCGGAGGTGATGACTTCGATTTGATGCGGATAGGTATCAAGCCCGTAGCTTTTCGCTACACGGTCAATTTCCGCCAGATAGACATCAAGCAGTTCGAAGGTCCAGTCGGGTCCATCACTGAGTCGTTTACTGCTCCGGGTTGGCTCGTCAAAGATTGTCGTCATAGCGCACCTCTGTTTTGCAAGCGGCAGGCAACGGATTGTCACCTGTCACGATCGTTTAAGGCTTCATCCTGAGAAAGACGGCCCAATAAAACTGAGCGAACACTTCAATGATAGTCCACTGTCGCTTATCCGAAACCGGAACTCAATCGAATTCTTTTGGCAGAAAATCATTCAAAAATCAGCGCTTAAGTCATTACTGATGACAACTGTTGGTTTTTAATTGATTGGCAGAACAAAATTCTGTTTATAAGCACATTGTATGACTACGGCGCTTTCTCCTGAAAAAAGAGAAAAGCACTGCCCTGCGCATAATAAATTGCTGGTTAATGGTTTTATGGCATAAAAAATCCTGATTTTTGCACTGCCTCATGATTTCTGTGTGCAGAAAGGTGAAAAACATGTGAAATATGTCTGTCGAATGTAAGATGAGAAGTGCTGTCTGGTTATGCTGATACAGGCAGTATTCATGGTTGATTATGCTTTTGCCGCGGCGAGGGGCTTATGCGCGTAGTGATTCTTGGAAGTGGTGTAGTGGGAGTGGCGAGTGCCTGGTATCTGGCGCAGGCTGGACATGAGGTAACGGTCATCGACCGCCAGCCTGGCGCAGCGCTGGAAACCAGCGCGGGTAACGCTGGCCAGATCTCTCCAGGCTATGCAGCGCCCTGGGCAGCACCGGGCGTGCCGCTTAAAGCGGTAAAATGGATGTTTCAGCGTCACGCGCCATTGGCCGTTCGCCTCGACGGCAGCAAATTCCAGCTGGAGTGGATGTGGAACATGCTGCGTAACTGCGACATGCGGCATTATCAGGAAAACAAAGGGCGCATGGTGCGTATTGCTGAATACAGCCGTGATTGCCTGAAAGTATTGCGCGCCTCCACCGGTATTGCCTATGAAGGACGTCAGGGCGGTACCTTGCAACTGTTCCGCACCCAGCAACAGTTTGAAAGTGCCAGCAAAGATATCGCCGTGCTGAAAGAAGCCGGTGTGCCTTATGAACTGCTGGAAGCACATCAGCTCCATAGCGTTGAACCGGCGCTGGCCGCTACGGCTCACAAGCTGACAGGCGGTCTGCGCTTACCCAATGATGAAACCGGCGACTGCCAGTTGTTTACCCAGCGCCTGGCGGAGATGGCGGCCGCTGCCGGCGTTACCTTCCGCTATGACACCTCAGTGGATCAGTTGCTGCGTGAAGGCAATCGCATTTACGGTGTGAAGTGTGGTGAAGAAGTGATTAAGGCGGACGCCTATGTGGTGGCGTTTGGTTCCTATTCGACCGCACTGTTAAAAGATATCTTGTCGATTCCGGTTTATCCGCTCAAAGGCTATTCCCTCACCATTCCGATTAAGAATCCGGAAGCTGCACCGGTGTCCACTATCCTTGATGAAACCTACAAAGTGGCGGTTACCCGCTTTGACGATCGCATTCGCGTGGGCGGCATGGCAGAAATTGTTGGTTTTAACACCAAACTCACGCCTGCACGACGTGAAACGCTGGAGATGGTGGTCAACGATCTCTATCCTGAAGGCGGTTTTGTTGAACAGGCCACGTTCTGGACGGGATTGCGTCCGATGACGCCGGACGGCACGCCGATTGTTGGGCGTACCCCGCTGTCTAATCTCTATCTCAACACCGGTCACGGAACGCTGGGATGGACCATGGCCTGTGGATCCGGTCAGCTATTGGCCGATTTGATTTCCGGTCAGAAACCGGCAATTGCCGCAGACGATTTGTCAGTGCTGCGTTACCTGCCGGGATTCGAGCCCCATTCTTCGCCGTTGCGTAATGCTAACGCGGCGCGTTGAGACCTCAGGGAGAGCACAAGCATGTCACGTCCTACTGGCGCTACCATTCATCAACAGGCGCTGCGCCACAATCTGGCGATTGTGCGGCAGGCTGCACCGCAGTCGCGTGTTTGGTCAGTGGTCAAAGCCAATGCTTACGGGCACGGTATTAACCGCGTCTGGCAAAGCCTGGCAGAAACCGATGGTTTCGCGCTGCTGAATATGGAAGAAGCCATTCTGCTGCGTGAGCAGGGCTGGAAAAAACCGATTCTGCTGCTTGAAGGTTTTTTCCATGCAGAAGATTTGACGCTGATCGATCGCTATCGCCTGACCACCAGCGTGCACAGTAACTGGCAGATTCAGGCACTGGCCAAAGCCTCGCTCTCTGCACCGGTTGATATCTATGTGAAGATGAACAGCGGCATGAACCGTCTCGGTTTTCGCCCGGAACAGGTTCAGGCAGTGTGGCAGAAACTGCGTGCGTTGCCCAACGTCGGCGAGATGACGCTGATGGCGCACTTTGCGGACGCAGAAAATCCGGAAGGTCTGATCGAGCCGATGAAGCGCGTTGAACTGGCTGCCGAAGGTTTGGATTGCCCGCGCTCGCTCTCCAACTCCGCCGCCACCTTGTGGCATCCTGAAGCGCACTTTGACTGGGTGCGTCCGGGTATCATTCTTTATGGCGCATCGCCAAGCGGAGACTGGCAGGACATTGCCAGTACCGGATTGCAGCCGGTAATGACCCTAAACAGTGAAATTATTGGTGTGCAGCAACTCAGTGCTGGAGACGGCGTGGGTTATGGCTATCGCTATCATGCATCCTCATCGCAGCGCATCGGGATTGTGGCTTGTGGCTATGCCGACGGCTATCCGCGCCATGCGCCTACCGGCACGCCGGTGAGCGTCGACGGCATCCGTACCCAGACGCTGGGCGCGATTTCGATGGATATGATGATGATTGACCTTGAACCTTGTCCGCAGGCCGGAATTGGTTCCAAAGTGGAGCTGTGGGGCAATCAGGTGAAAATTGATGAGGTGGCGAAAGCCGCCGGCACGGTGGGCTACGAGCTAATGTGCGCGCTCGCGCCCCGTGTGCCGGTCGAGGTTATTTAAGCGCGGTGACGCTACCGTGCATCTTCTTACTGCAGCGCCAGGCGATCAGGGCCAGCGCTGCACCTAATAGCATCATCAAAGCCAGTGCTGATTTCTCCGCGACCGGCAGCGCGACAATCATCAGACTGCCCCCTGCGCCACACGCCATCTGAATAAATCCCTGCAAAGCTGCGGCTACGCCTGCCTGCTGCTGATAGGGTTCTAACGCATAGCTGGTGGCCGGGCCAACGGTAAAGGCCAGTCCCGCAACCGACACCGCCACCGGAATCATATACAGCGCCCAGTGTGTCTGCCATGCGGCAGGCAACAGCGTCATCCCCGCCAGCAGCAGAATGGCACCTAACAGCATAGTAACAAAGCCCATCGCCAGGCAGAAAGGGCGTCCGGCTTTACGGATGGTCTTATTTACAAACGCACTGACCAGCATGATCCAAAAGCCGTTGGCACCAAAGGCAAAGGAGAACTGCAGGGGCGTCAGACCGCCTTCGGTCATCAACACATGTGGTGCCAGTGACACATAAGTCAGCACCATGCCGAGCGCACCTGCGTTGGCAAACGCAAAGGCGAGGAAACGGGGTTCACGTGCAATCGCGGCATATTGCGCCAGCGGTAAACCTTTGACGCGCAGCGTATCGGCAGGGCGGGTTTCCGGCAGGAATAACACCACAATCAAGCCAATCACTGCGGCATAACCGCACAGGAACCAGAAAGGCGCACGCCAGCCGTAGGCTTCAGCGAGGATGCCGCCCAGCAGTGGGGCTAATGCCGGCACAATGTTCAGTGCACCATTCAGGAAACCATAGGCGCGTGCGGCTTCATCGCCACTTAAACGATCGCGCACTCCACTGAACGCCACGACGGCACTGCAACAGACTGCGCAGCCCTGAATCAAGCGTGCAAGGAAGAACACTGGCCATTCAGTGGCAGTCGCCGCTACCGCGCTGCCAACAATGTATAGCGCCAGACCAATCAGCGCGATCGGCTTACGGCCATAATTATCCACCAGCGGACCGGTCACCAGTTGACCGATGCCCATCACCAGTAAAAACAGCGGGATGGTGATCTGAATTAAACTGACCGGGCTGTTCAGGCCTTCAGCGATTTGCGGCAGTGTGGGAAGGTAGAGATCGATGCCGAGCGGTGCCAGCAGCACCAGGCTTAAAAGCAGCAGGGTAAATTTTTGCATCTGTGACCAGAAACGTCCTGTTAAACAAGCGGGAAGGGTAAAGACTTAGCAGAGAAAAAGAAAGGAATAAAAAAGCGATGTCTGCTGAGCCTGCACAGACATCGCATTGAGGGTAGGATCAGTAGGCCCCGTCGCGGCGTAAAACAACGCCTGCGGTTTTAAACAGGATGGCAATGTCGGTCCACAGCGCCCAGTTCTTCACATACCAGGAATCAAAGTAGACGCGGGTATCGTAGTCGATATCGTTACGACCACTCACCTGCCACAAACCTGTCATGCCCGGTTTCGCCATCAGGTAATAATCGACATCACCGGCATAGCGTTCCAATTCGGCTTCGATAACCGGACGTGGCCCCACCAGACTCATCTCACCACGAATGACGTTCCACAGCTGCGGCAACTCGTCGAGGCTGGTTTTACGCAGGAATCCGCCAATTTTGGTCACGCGCGGATCGTTTTTCAGTTTGAAATCACGGTCCCATTCGGCTCGTGCTTCTTCACTGGTCGCCAGTAAATTTTGCAGCACTTCCTGCGAGTTGGTGACCATAGAGCGGAACTTGAGGCATTTAAACTTCACACCATCTTGTCCAACGCGTTCATGTCCATAGATGGCATTGCCACCGTCGCGTTTCACCATCGCGCAGAGCAGACCAAATACCGGCCCCAGGAACAGCAGTAGCAGCGAGGCCACCACAATATCGAAGGTACGCTTGAGGAAGCGAGATGAGCGTTTAGCCAGATTGTTACTGACGCGCAGGATCATCACTTCATGGCTGAAGATGAAGGACATATCAGTGCCATACAGCGGCACGCCGCGTAGGGTAGGAATAACCGAAATCGAACGGCATTTCATTTTAGACAGGAACTTCAGCCATTTATCGCGCACCACCTGCTGTTCAAACTCTGTGGCGACGATAAATTGCGTGTTGTCACGATCCATGGTTTGCCAGTTGATGTCTTTCCAGGTGATCACCGGTACGCCATTAACGTTTTCAGGGCGATTTTCATCTTCCAGTGAAATAAATGCCTGTACGTTGTAGCCAAGAATCTCCTCACTCTGCAGCGCTGCATAAGCTTCCATGGCATTCTTGCCTGAACCAATAATAATGGTCTCTTTTTGCCATTGCCCTGCACGGTTGATGGCACGTTTGACCAGAGCACGCATTAGCGGCAATAACAGCAGTGCATAAGTCCAGCTGAACACCCAAACCATGCGTGAGAAATCCCACTTGGAGAAGGCAATCAGCGCCAAATCCAGCAGCGAAAACACAAACAGGGTTTTAACAATCTCTTTCAACTCGAACCAGAACGGTTTGCGATAAGTGTAATGACGCATACGCACCCAAAACCAGGCGGTGCAAAGTACAGAAAGCCCTAACTGAGCGATAAAGCGGTATTCAATCTGCTGCGGCGGAATAAAGGTGTCCAGTTCTCCCCAAATACCCTGAACGGTCGCCGCAGATAAAAATAAAGCCAGATTCAGAGCAATTAAATCTGAAAAGCTTAATGCGACTTTTGCGATGAGATTTTTACGCAATCCGCTCCACGAGCGGGTTGCATCATTCATTACCAATGTACTTGCCATAAAACCTGCTCTCTTTTCTTAAGTAAAAGATGGCCTGACCAGAATCAAGTACGCGCTCAGGAGTGGTCCACCGAAAATAAAAAGAAATGATTTTTCAGTGCGATATAAATCAATGCTGCCATAAGCGCTGCATGGAAAGGGCCGTTTGAGACGTGATAAACATCACAAAAAGCTGCAGCAACGTTTAAGAGTATGCAGGAGTTGTTTGACAGAGTTAATATGGAAATAGTCTTAAAAGGAAATAAATGCTGCGCGAAATAGTGAGCTAGCTAACTGAAATGTAAGGTTAAAAGCAAAAAAAATGCTGATATAACGCTTCATTTTAAGACTGCTTTTAGGAATGACCGCCATACGAAGCGGATGGCGGCGGGGGAATATCAGGCAGGTTTTTTTAATACCCAACGGTCTTGCTGCTTGTCATAGTGTCCGATCTGTAGATCAACGGGTTCGCCATCAATCCACGCGGGCACACTGGTTTCATGATCCCAGCCATCGAGTTGGTAACTCAGGCCAGGGTTGGTATGGCAGGGAATACTGATGGTATCGATGTTCTCAGCATTCAGTTCTGCATCAACGATCTCGTAACGACCAATCTTTACCACGTGACCCATACTTTTCTCCCGTTTGTGCTGGGTGGAATAGTGATCATAGTCGCTCACACGCAGTTTTGGCGCTTTCGCGGTTCGGATTACTCCTTGTCTTCCATCACGCGTACGCCAATTTTAACGATTTGGTTGTCCTCTTTTTCCGCCACCGTCCAGGTCAGCTGGTTCCATTCCACCTGATCGCCCACCACCGGCGTACTGCCCAGCAGGCTCATCACCAGTTGGCCAAGGGATTGCTGATCGTTGGTGTTATCATCAAGTTCCAGCCCATAAATTTGCGCCACATCGCGTAAGCGCGCTTCAGCATCCAGAATGAAGTCACCAAAGAAGCGTTGATCAAGCGCGACGGGTGGCGACTGACTGAACATTTTACCCAGTGCGGGTAAGTCACGTTCACGTCCAATCACGCAAAGCACATCGCCCTCTTTAAGACGCGTGCTGCCATTCGGGTGCATCAGGGCGTTATCGCGGAATAGAGCAGCGATGCGCGTTTCACGCGGCATCTGCAGATCGCGCAGCGCAGCACCGACACACCATTTGTCAGCGCTGAGCTGGTAAACAAACTGCTCCCACGGATTCTCCGGATGGATATCCAGTCCGACGCGGCTAATGGGTGATGCGGTGGGCGGTACCACAACTTTGGCGCGCCTGGCCGCATAACCCAGTGAAGTGCCCTGTAACATCAGTGAGACCAGCACCACAAAGAAGGCAATATTGAAGTAGAGCTTGGCGTTTTCCAGCCCGGCCATCATCGGGAACACCGCGAGGATAATCGGCACTGCACCACGCAAACCTACCCAACTGATGAAGATGCGCTCGCGACCAGTGAAGCCCTTGAACGGCATTAAACCCACCAGAATCGAAAGCGGGCGTGCCACCAGAATCAGCCACAGGGATAAAATCATGGCAGGTACGGCGATATGCCATAAGTCGGATGGCGTGACCAGTAAGCCCAGCACGATAAACATGCCGATCTGGCTTAACCACGCCATACCATCGAAGGTTTGCAGAATACCGTGACGGTTGCGGATCGGGCTGTTACCCAGCAGGTAACCACACAGATAAACCGCCAGAATACCGCTGCCTTCCATGACCGTAGTGAGCGCGAACACAATGATGCCACCGCTCAACGCCAGCAGCGGATAAAGACCCTGCGCCAGATTAATACGGTTAATCAACTGCTGAAGGGCCCAGCCACCACCCAGCCCCAGTACAATACCGAGACCAAATTGTTGCACCAGATGCACTACAAACATCCAGCTTAATCCGGATTGCCCCTGCTGGATCATGTCAATCAGGGTGATAGTAAGAAACACCGCCATGGGATCGTTACTGCCGGACTCAATCTCCAGCGTGGAACTGACACGCTCGTTAAGCCCTTTATCGCCCAGTAGCGAGAAGACGGCGGCGGCATCGGTAGAACCAATAATCGCGCCGATCAGGAAACCTTGCATCAAATCGAGTTTAAATAACCAGGCAGCAGCCAAACCGGTTAAACCGGCGGTTATCATCACGCCAACTGTGGCGAGCGACAGCGCAGGCCCCAGCGCGACCTTGAATGAGCTGGATTTGGTGCGCATACCGCCATCCAGCAAAATAATGGCCAGCGCGAGGTTTGAAACCAGATATGCCACCGGATAGTTGTCAAAAGCGATGCCGCCAATCCCATCAACGCCGGTCAACATGCCTAACGCAAGGAAGATCACCAAAATAGGGATGCCAAGCCGTGACGAGAATGAACTCAGAAGAATACTTGCTGCGACCAGCACTGAACCAATAATAAACAAACTGTAAATCATGCTGGCATTCAACGGCGTTCTCCTGCGGTACGAGCGAAAAAGACAAACTGCGGGGGATTCACACAGACAAGGTGAAAAGATAATGCCTTATCAATAGCTTGTCAGCGCTTAATTGCATATTTTTTCAATCTGCGGAGCGCTATCCCATAGATAGTTAAAATTGTGTGAAAAATCAGCGGGGATTTCAGGCGAATGAGCGGTGGCGCGGAAAAGAAAAAGCCGGTCATTGACCGGCTTGATGTTCAGGCTTCTGCCACCTGTTTGTGGAAAAGTTCTCTAAATACCGGATAGATGTCCTCCGGCTCGCGGATGTGCTGAATCGCGAAGTTATCAAACATGGCCTGCAGATGTTCATACTCACGCCACAGCGTCTGATGCGCACGTCGCGTGATTTCGATGTAGCTGTAATAACGTACAACCGGCAAAATATGTTTGGCCAGAATCTCATGGCATAACGGAGAGTCATCCGCCCAGTTATCGCCATCAGAGGCCTGCGCCGCATAAATATTCCACTGCGCCGGGTCGTAACGCTCTTTGACCACTTCATCCATTAACTTCAATGCGCTGGAGACAATGGTGCCGCCGGTTTCCTGCGAGTAAAAGAACTCCTGCTCATCGACTTCTTTCGCCTGGGTGTGATGACGGATATACACCACCTCTACATTTTTATAGGTTCGGCTCAGGAACAGATAGAGCAGAATATAAAAACGCTTCGCCATGTCCTTGGTGGCCTGATCCATTGAACCAGACACATCCATCAGGCAGAACATCACCGCCTGGCTGGAAGGCTCGGGGCGCTTCTCAAAGTTTTTGTAGCGTAAGTCGAAGGTATCAATAAAGGGCACGCGTTCAATGCGGGCGCGCAGTTCGGCAATCTCTTTACGCAGACGTTCTTCTTCAAGCAGCTGAGCCGGCTCACTGTTTTCCACTTCAGTCAGCGTGGCTTCCAGTTCGTTCAGCATGCGGCGTTTACCGGCCGTCATGGCGGTACGACGTGCCAGTGAATTTTGCAGTGAACGCACAACGCTAATGTTGGCCGGTACCCCATTTGAGGTAAAGCCCGCACGGTGAGTTTTATACTCGTTTAACTGCCGATGCTGATTTTTACGCAGATTTGGTAAGGCAAGATCCTCAAACAGCAAATCGAGATATTCATCTTTGGATATCTGGAAGACAAACTCATCCGAGCCTTCACCGTCCTGACTGGCGTTGCCCTGACCGCTGCCTCCGCCACCGCCGCCCCCTTGCGGGCGCTCAATGCGGTCGTTCTGTACAAAATGATCGTTCCCCGGATGCACGCGATGGCGACTGCCGCCGCGTCCCTGATGGAAAATCGGCTCATTAATGTCGTCGATAGGAATCGAGACGGATTCGCCGCTATCCACGTCGGTGACCGAACGCTTATTGATGGCCTCGGAGATCGACTGCTTGATTTGCGACTTGTAACGGCGCAGGAAACGCTGCCGATTGACCGCGCTCTTGTTTTTACCGTTCAGACGCCGATCGATAAAATAGGCCATACATATCCCCCAAACTACAGTGCAAGCCAGGCCGGAACCACTCCGGCCTCCTGTTGCGGCGTCGCGGCGCCGCGTAGCTTACAGGTAACGATTAAGACGATTTACGCACACGCAGATACCATTCGCACAGCAGGCGCACCTGTTTGCGGGTATAGCCTTTCTCCATCATGCGATCGACAAAATCATCGTGTTTTTTCTGTTCGTCCGTTGAGGTCTTGGTATTAAACGAAATCACCGGCAGTAACTCTTCGGTGTTTGAGAACATTTTCTTCTCAATAACCGTGCGCAGTTTTTCGTAGCTGGTCCAGTTAGGATTACGTCCACTATTTTGTGCCCGGGTACGCAGCACAAAGTTGACGATCTCGTTACGGAAATCTTTCGGGTTACTGATCCCGGCAGGTTTCTCGATTTTTTCCAGCTCGGCATTCAGTGATTCGCGATCAAACAGCTGTCCGGTATCCGGGTCGCGATACTCCTGATCCTGAATCCAGAAGTCGGCGTAAGTCACGTAGCGGTCAAAGATGTTCTGACCATACTCAGAATAGGATTCCAGATAGGCGGTTTGAATCTCTTTGCCAATAAACTCCGCGTATTTCGGGATCAGATAGCCTTTCAGGTGCTCAAGGTATTTCTCTGCCAGATCCTGCGGGAACTGCTCGCGCTCAATTTGTTGCTCCAGCACGTAGAACAGATGTACCGGGTTGGCCGCCACTTCGGCATGGTCAAAGTTGAATACGCGCGACAGAATCTTGAACGCGAAGCGGGTTGAAAGGCCATTCATGCCCTCATCCACGCCCGCATAGTCATGATACTCCTGCCATGACTTGGCTTTAGGGTCGGTATCTTTCAGGCTTTCACCATCATAGACGCGCATTTTTGAATAGATGCTGGAGTTTTCGGGATCTTTCAAACGTGACAGGATGGAGAAGCGCGCTAAGGTTTCCAGTGTGCCCGGTGCACATGGCGCTGTTGTCAGCTCACTGTGATTAAGCAGTTTGTCGTAGATTTTGATCTCTTCCGACACACGCAGGCAGTAAGGCACTTTGACAATGTAAACACGGTCAAGGAACGCTTCGTTGTTCTTATTGTTACGGAAAGTCACCCATTCTGATTCGTTGGAGTGCGCCAGAATGATACCGTTGAACGGCAGGGCAGAAATCCCTTCAGTACCGTTGTAGTTACCTTCCTGAGTGGCGGTCAGTAATGGATGCAGCACTTTAATCGGTGCTTTAAACATCTCGACGAATTCCATGATGCCCTGGTTCGCGCGGCACAGAGCGCCCGAGTAACCGTAGGCGTCGGGATCGTTTTGCGCGTGATTTTCCAGTTTGCGGATATCCACCTTACCGACTAACGCAGAGATATCCTGGTTGTTCTCATCTCCTGGTTCAGTTTTGGCAATGGCCACTTGTTCCAGTATAGAAGGCCAGACTTTGACTACTTTGAAGCGGGTGATATCGCCGCCAAAGTCATGCAGACGTTTTGCCGCCCACGGCGACATAATGGTGCCGAGGTAACGCCGCGGTACGCCATACTCTTTTTCCAGAATATTGGCATCTTCCTGCGGGTTGAACAGGCACAGAGGATGATCGTTTACCGGGCTGCGTTCGCCATCGGCACTCAGCACGTAAATTGGAACGCGCTGCATCAGAGCTTTCAAACGCTCAGCAAGAGAGGATTTACCGCCACCGACGGGCCCCAATAAATAGAGAATCTGTTTCTTCTCTTCCAGGCCTTGCGCAGCATGTTTCAGGTAGGAGACGATCTGCTCAATCGCTTCCTCCATACCATAAAACTCTTCGAAGGCGGGATAGCGCCCCATGACGCGGTTAGAGAAGATTCTGGAAAGGCGTGGCTCCTGCGCCGTGTCAACCATCACCGGCTCACCGATAGCCATCAATAGTCGCTCTGCAGCGTTGGCGTATGCACTGCGATCTTGCTTACAGATAGCGAGAAATTCCTGCAGTGTGAACTCTTCGTCCTTGGCAGCTTCATAACGCTGACGATAGTGATCGAATATATTCATAGCGATGCCCGTCCTTTCGTTTTTAGCACAGGTAAAGGAGCGAAATAAGATACGTTTGCAGCTCCCGGAAGATATTCTTTATTGAGTACAGCAACCCTTATGCCAACCTGACGATTTTTTATCGGGATACACAATTCTTATGGTTACTCTGCTCGTACAAAAAGTCTCGTCTTACTTTTAACTGTAGAAGGCATTCAGAAAATCTGCAGGCACATTTCTCCTTATTTAGCGATATATCAATAACAAAGTCTCATAAGCACTAAGGCATTCAGTTTGCATGGCGACCACTGCAGCCTACCTCAGACTATTCCGCATGGGTGATAAACATCCCTGATTTAACGTTAACCCAGCGCGAAAAATTAGTTAGACTCTGCGTGTGATTGTTATATTAATGGACTGATTAAATTGTGAACCAATTCAAACTTAAAGCGCTTGCTTGTGCTGTTCCTTGTTATTTTGCGGCGTTCAGCACTCATGCAGAACCCTTATCTCTTGGGGCTTCGGTTATTTATGCCCAGTCACCTTATCGCGGTGGACAGGACCGATACATCCCGATTCCGGTCATCAATTATGAAGGCGAAAACTTCTGGTTCCGTAGCCTGCAAGGTGGCTACTACCTGTGGAAAGACCAGCAGAATCAACTGTCATTAACCCTGCTGGGTTCACCACAGCAGTACGATCCTAAGGATAACGACCTGGGTGACATGAAGGCACTGGATAAGCGCCGGATGACCCTGATGGCGGGTGCCAGCTATCGTCATGTTGCAGATTGGGGCATCGTGCGCACCGCTCTGCTGGGCGATGTGCTGAACAACAGCAATGGCATCATCTGGGATCTTACCTATCTGTATCGCTTCGATTTTGGCGCGTTCAGCCTGACGCCAGGCATCGGTGCTATGTGGAACAGCGCCAATCAAAACCGCTACTACTATGGTGTGTCTTCGCATGAAAGTGCACGGACAGGTATTGCCGAATACCAGCCGGACGACAGCTGGTCACCTTATGTGGAAATGAATGCCAGCTACCAGATTAGCGATAGCTGGAACGCCAGTTTGTCCGGGCGTTACACCCGTTTTGATAGTGAAATCAAAGACAGTCCGATGGTGGACAAAAGCGGTCAGTTCACCCTCTGGACCGGCATCAGTTACAGCTTCTGATGATTTTGCATAACGCCTCTTAATGAGGCGTTTTTTTGACATTGCACCAATAACGCGCCCCATCGTGGCGCACGAGGAGGCGTGATGAAGACTGTTCAATTCCGTGGAGAATCAGCATTACCCGCTATTGGTCAAGGCACGTGGTATATGGGGGAGAATGCAGCGCTGCATCATCAGGAGGTGGCCGCGTTACAGGCTGGATTGGAGCTGGGTCTGAAACTGATTGATACCGCAGAAATGTACGCCGAAGGCGGGGCGGAAAAGGTGGTGGGCGAAGCGTTACGCGGACGCCGCCATCAGGCCTGGCTGGTATCAAAAGTCTATCCGTGGAATGCCGGGGAAGTGGATGCAATAGAGGCTTGCGAGAGAAGCCTGAAGCGCTTAGAAACCGATTATCTTGATCTTTATCTGCTACACTGGCGCGGCAATGTGCCACTGGAGGAGACGATTCGTGCCTTAGAAACCTTGCAACAGCAGGGAAAAATTCGGCATTGGGGCGTATCAAACTTCGACACGGACGATATGCAAGAACTGTGGAGTGAGCCAGGCGGTGAAAACTGTGCAACCAATCAGGTGCTGTATCACCTGGCATCACGAGGAATCGAATACGATTTATTAGCCGCCTGCCAGCAACGTGGTACGCCGATAATGGCCTATTGCCCTCTGGCGCAGGCGGGACGTTTGCGTCAATCGCTGTTTGATGATCCCCATTTGCAGCAGATTGCACAACAGAAGAGCATCAGCGTAGCGCAATTGCTACTCGCTTGGGTGATTCGTCAACCTGGGGTGATCGCCATTCCTAAAGCCAGCAGCCAACAACACGTGACGGAAAATGCTGCCGCGTTAAACCTGCATTTGAGCGTTGAGGAATTAGCGATCATCGACCGGGCATTCCCGGCACCGCAGCATAAAACGGCCCTGGACGTGGTTTAGCGGCGCATCAGCGCCGCAAAATTACTTATTTCGCACGCGCAGCGTGGTTCCGAGGCGGGCAGGGGATTCACCGGCGCTTTTCATCGGCTTGTTGATGCGAGCCGTTTCCACGCAGACCATGGTTCTGTAGCCTTCGTTAGGCATATCCGCCATGCTACAGGACAATTCAGGACCAGGATTCCATGTGACAACGTCACTTTGGTAGTGATGGTACACTTCAATCTGTCGTTTTCCTGCGATGTCGTTAATCACACTGCAATCTTCGGCAGCGGTGTGAATGCGATCGACGCGATCAGGGTAGGTTTGCTTGCCATCAGCTGAACTGCCCACTGTATTGGCATTGACCTTGTCGATATAGCTGTTTCCTAAGCCACTGACTTCAACCTGAGCAATATCGGCGATCTGGAAGTAGGTGTGTAAGGCAGCGGTGGCTTCATAATCACCCCAGGCTTCCAGCTCAATTTCACAATGCTCGGCGAGACGGAAACGGGCAAGCAGGGTGAAATCATGAGGCCATAGCTTTTTGGTTTGTGCGTTGCTTTCCAGCGTGAACGTCAGCATGACCGCATCTTCGTTTTCATCGTGTGCGGTCAGTGTCCAGGACTGATTACGGGCGAAACCGTGCGCCGGTTCACCTGCAGGACCAAACCATGGCCAGCAGATCGGCACACCACCACGAATTGCTTTACCTGTGGCAAACGGTGTCTTATCGCTCAACCAAATCACCGGCTGCTGGCCGCTGGGCTGCCAGGAGAGCAGATGCGCCCCTTGTAGCGCGATCGCCGCACGAACTTTAGGATGGCTCACAACCACGATCGGCAAATCGCCCATCTGGCGCTGAGACAGGTAAGGGGTGATCTGATTCACCACCGGTAAACCATAAAGCGTATCTTGCATCGTCAGACCTTCTCTTCTTCCAAATGAAAAAAAAGGGGCGACCGAAGTCACCCCTTGTCTGTTTCGCCAGTTGCTTACTTAGAAGCAACCAGTGCAATCAGATCCAGAACTTTGTGTGAGTAGCCAGTTTCGTTGTCGTACCATGAAACCAGTTTCACGAAGTTGTCGTTCAGTGCGATACCGGCTTTAGCATCGAATACTGAAGTCAGGGTTTCGCCATTGAAGTCGGTTGATACAACGTCGTCTTCGATATAGCCCAGAACGCCTTTCATCTTGCCTTCAGATTCAGCTTTGATCACGGCACAGATTTCTTTGTAAGTTGCTGGTTTTTCCAGACGTACAGTCAGGTCAACAACAGACACGTTCGGGGTAGGAACGCGGAACGCCATACCGGTCAGTTTACCGTTCAGCTCTGGCAGAACCACGCCCACTGCTTTAGCAGCACCGGTAGAAGATGGGATGATGTTCTGAGCTGCGCCGCGGCCGCCGCGCCAGTCTTTGTGAGACGGGCCATCAACAGTTTTCTGGGTAGCGGTGGTGGCGTGAACAGTGGTCATCAGACCTTCAACAATACCGAAGTGGTCGTTGATCACTTTAGCCAGTGGTGCCAGGCAGTTAGTGGTGCAAGACGCGTTAGAAACGATGTCCTGGCCAGCATATTTTTCAAAGTTAGCGCCACGAACGAACATTGGGGTCGCATCTTTAGAAGGACCGGTCAGAACCACTTTCTTCGCACCAGCCTGAATGTGTTTGCGTGCGGTTTCGTCGGTCAGGAAGATACCGGTTGCTTCAGCAACAACGTCAACGCCCACTTCATCCCATTTCAGGTTAGCCGGGTCTTTCTCAGCGGTAACACGGATTTTTTTGCCGTTAACAATCAGCGCGCCGTCTTTAACTTCTACGGTACCGTCGAAACGACCGTGCGTAGAGTCATACTTCAGCATGTAAGCCATGTAATCCGCGTCGAGCAGGTCGTTGATTGCAACGATTTCGATGTCAGAACGCTGCTGTGCAGCACGGAAAACGATGCGACCGATACGGCCAAAACCGTTGATACCTACTTTGATAGTCATATATTCCACCAGCTATTTGTTAGTGAATAAAAGGTTGGCTGTAAAATTACAAAAACCTTACCAGGCGTCAAGCGGAATCGTGTCAATTGTTGCGACAGGTCAATTCCAACGCCAGGAATAATTGGTTGCGCAATCGCTTACGCAGCACCCTTATAGCGCGCCTATGTTACGCCGAATGGCGGCCGAAAAGGGATGACTTTTGCAAAGGGTGATCGATGTCACAATTTTGCGCTATGAGAGTCGTGGCGAACGGGTTCGCACGAAAAAAGACCATGAAGATGTTGTTCGTTTGTTAGAATACTAGTCGATTTTTACAGAATGACACTCCGGAACTCAAAATGGCTAAAGACACCGCACCCGAGGCAAAAATCGCGCAACTTTCCGAGATGCAGCGCTACGTTACACAGCATCGCGGCACGGAACCTCCTTTCAGTGGCGCGCTACTGCATAACAAGCAGGAAGGCATTTACCACTGTTTAGTGTGCAATTCACCGCTGTTCCTCTCCGACTCCAAATATGATTCAGGCTGCGGCTGGCCGAGCTTCTACCAGCCTTACAGCGATGAGGCGATTCGTTATCTGGAAGATGATTCCCATGGCATGCACCGCGTGGAAATTCGCTGTGGCAACTGTGATGCGCATCTTGGCCATGTGTTCCCGGATGGCCCTCAGCCTTCCGGTGAGCGCTACTGCGTTAACTCTGCCTCATTGAGCTTTACCGATGAGCAGGGCAAGCAACAAGAGGGCTGAGCATGAAGCAAGAACTGGAAGCCATGCTGGCGGCAATGACGCCGGAAGTGTACGAGCGGCTCGCCACTGCAGTGGAAACCGGCAAATGGCCGGACGGTGTCGCGCTCACGCAGGAACAGCGTGACAATAGCCTGCAGCTGGTGATGCTGTGGCAGGCGCGCCATAACGACGACCCACAGCATATGACCATTGGTAAAGGTGGTGAGATGGTGATGAAGTCGAAGAAGCAGCTTAAGGAAGAGTTTGGTATCGAACCGGACGTGACGCGTATTAACCTGCACTAAAATGCCAAAGGGCTGGTTATCGCCAGCCCTCATTTTCAGATTATTACCGCACCCTGCGCTTCCATCTGTTGGATGGCGATTTCGCTGTCGTCGGGATTCAGGTTGACGCCGCGACAACCTTCTTTTACCACTTCAACGTTGTAGCCCAGCTCAAGCGCGTCAAGCACGCTGTATTTGACGCAGTAATCGGTGGCGATACCCAGCATCACCAGATCGCTAATACCGCGTTCCCGCAGCCAGCTGTCCAGCTCCGTTTTGCGGCGATGACCATTGTCGAAGAAGGCACTGTAACTATCTACGTCAACATCGCCGCCTTTGTGGAACACCGCATCAATCAGTGTCCGATCCAGTCCGGGGTGAAAATCCGCACCCACTGAGTTCTCGATACCGTGATCGGGCCACCAGATTTGCGCCAGACCGTTCAATTCGCCCAATGTATAAACCGGTTCGCCAGAGACGGACGCGAAGCTGCCATGATCTGCCGGATGCCAGTCCTGTAATGCCACTACACATTCTCCCCGATCGCGGAACTCGCGTGCGTAGCGATTGGCAACGGCAACCGTTTGGTCGCCTTCGCGCACCGCCATTGGGCCGCCGGGGCAAAAATCGTTTTGAATATCGATGATTATCAATGCCCGCTTCATTACATCTCGCTCCGTATCAGTCGTCGGTCAGTTCGCCACGTAAATTCTGTTGCATTCTGGCACGAATTTCCGAGTTGGTAAGGTTTTGACTCAACAAAAAGTGCAGTTTTGTTAATGTTGCCTCAACCGTAAGGTCAAAGCCGCTGATCACGCCCGCATGCTCCAGCGCGTTGCCGGTGGCATAACCGCCCATGTTCACTTTGCCTGACATGCACTGCGTCAGATTCACCACCACAATACCGCGCTCGCTGGCCTGCTGCAGCTCCGCCAGGAACTCCGCATTCTGCGGCGCGTTACCCACACCATAAGAGCGCAGAATCAGCGCTTTCACCGGCTGGCGTAAGAAGTTACGTACCACATCGGCAGAAATGCCGGGATAGATGGTAACCACACCAATCGGCTGCGGGGTAATCGGGTGCACAATCAGCTCACCGCTGCCCTGAGGCGCTGGTGGTGTATTGAGTTTACGAATGTGAATGCCGGCTTCCAGCAAAGGCGGGAGATTCGGTGAAGCAAAGGCGTTGAAGCCGTCAGCATGCGCTTTAGTCGTGCGATTGCCACGGAACAGCGTGTTATTAAAGAACAACGCCACTTCATTGATCGGGTAGTTAGCGGCAACGTACAGCGAATTAAGTAAATTCTGCTGACCATCTGAGCGCAATTCTGCCAGTGGAATCTGCGAGCCCGTCACAATCACCGGCTTCGAGAGGTTTTCCAGCATGAATGACAGCGCCGAGGCGGTAAACGCCATGGTGTCGGTGCCGTGCAGAATCACAAAGCCATCATAGCTGTGGTAATTCTGTTTGATATCATCAGCAATCGATTGCCAATCCAACGGCGTCATATCTGACGAATCCATCAGTGGCTGATATTCGTGAATGGTGAAATTCGGCATTTCTGGCCGATGGAACTCTGGCATGTTAGCCAGCTGCTGCTGCAGGTGACCGGATACCGGAATGTAGCCCTGTGCGGAGCGCTGCATACCGATGGTACCGCCGGTGTAGGCTACGTAGATATTTTTCTTTTGCATGAATGAACTCAGACTTGCCGTAAAACGCGCAGTATAAGGGGATTAACAGCGAAAAGCAGCCCGACCAGCGGCCGGGCTGTAAAGATTAGCGTACGTTGCCGCAGTTCAGGCAGAAGGCGTAGCGATTTTGCGGATCGTTAAGATTATTCATCAGGCCAGGCTGATCTTTCACTGCACTCATCACGTCCAGCATTGGCGCGGGTAGCCACACTTTCAGTGCCGCTGGCAGCATCGCCTGTGCGGAGGCATTCATCTGATTTAACAGCAGATCAATCATGCCAGGATCGTCCTGATACCAGCTAAGCTGCGGTTTAGCGACTTTTGCCAATTCGGCAGCTTTCGTCACGGCATCGTCAAAGTCACCCAACGCATCCACCAAACCATTGGCTTTGGCATCGCTACCGGTCCAGACGTGGCCCTGAGCAATATCATTGATCTGTTCAGGCGTTTTATGACGTGATTTCGCCACCAGCCCGACAAAGTTGCGATAGCCATTTTCAATGGTCAGTTGCATCAACTGCTGCACTTCCGTCGGCAGGGCTTTGGTGGTAGCAACATCAGCCAGTGGCGAAGTGGCGACGCCGTCAGTGTGCACACCAATACTGCCCAGACTGTTTTCGACGGTGTTAATGACGCCAAAAATCCCGATCGAACCGGTCAAGGTGCTGGGGGCTGCCACAATGTAGTCTGCTGGCGTAGAGATCCAGTAGCCACCTGAGGCCGCCATACCACCCATCGAAACCACCACCGGCTTGCCCGCGTCATGCGCTGCAGCTAACTCTTCGCGAATCGCTTCCGATGCCGAGACGCTACCGCCAGGGCTGTTAACGCGCAGCACGATGGCTTTGATTTTCGGATCGAGACGCGCATCGCGAATCTGTGATGCCGTGGTATCGCCACCCACATTACCGGCAGTCTCCTCACCGTCCATAATCGCGCCATTAGCGAAAATCACCGCGATATTGCCATCCTGATCCTGCTGAGGATGTTTAACGGTGTAATCGTAAATGCTGACGTTGCGGTAATCGTTATTGGCTTTATCCCAGCCAAAGGTTTTCACCAACTCCTGATCTGCGGCCGCACGGCTATCCAGCACGTCGACTAATTTATTGTTCAGCGCATATTTTGCGGTATCACCATCGACGGCTTGCAACCCGCTGATGACGCCGGCTGCCCCCGGGAACAGCTGATCCGGCGTTATCTGGCGATTCGCGGAAACCGTGTTCAGGTAGTTCTGCCACAGTTGGCCGATCCAGCGACCATCAGCGTCACGCGCTTCCGGTGACATATCGTCACGCAGGAAAGGCTCGACAGCGGATTTGTAGGTGCCCACGCGGAAGACATGAGAATTAACTTTGAGCTTCTCTAACAGGGATTTGTAATACAAGCCATTGGTAGCAAAACCGTGCAGATCGACGGTGCCCTGCGGTGACAGATAGATCCTGGTGGCATAGCTGGCGATGTAATATTGCGCCTGGCTGTAGCTGTCACCGATGGCGTAAATTGGCTTGCCCGCATCACGGAATTCGCGCAACGATTTACCTAAATATTGCAGTGAAGGTTGATCGCCGCCAGCGAAGTCACGCAAATCCAGCACGATCCCGGTGATGTTTTTGTCAGTTTTCGCCTGACGAACCGCATCCACCACGTCGAACAATGAATTCTCTTGCAGACGGTCGCTGCTGGCGCCCAGCAACTCACGGCTGATACGACTCAGGCGATTACTGACGGAGGGTTTATCCACCAATACACCGCTTAAATCCACTTTCAGTGCACCTTGTTGCACCGGCTCGCTGCTGTTAGCGCTGGAAAGCTGCATCCAGATACCGACGCCCGCGAGGATTAAGACGATGAGGAATAAATTAAGAATAAATTCCCGAATAAAATTCAACACCCGCCAGCTCCAGCGGAACAGGCCAGCAATAATTCGCCACAATGTGCGCATAAACTCTCCATATTCACGTAACAGGGCAGTCGCCACGCGGTCTGCCCCGATGTCGGGTTCATCCTAATGAGCAGCGTGCGAAATGTCAGCAGGAAATCGCGCCAGACTGTTACAAAAGATCTTGCTGTGCCAGGATTAGCCCACGCTTTTTATTCACGGGAGAATAATGATGGATGCACTGGATTTATTAATTAACCGCCGTTCGGCATCACGTCTGGCAGAACCGGCGCCAGCGGGCGAAGTCTTGCAGAACATTTTGCACGCAGGCTTACGTGCGCCGGATCATGGCACGTTGCAGCCGTGGCGCTTTGTCATTGTGGAGAATGAAGGACGCGAGCGTTTTGGTCAATTGCTTGAACAAGCGGCGCGTGACAGTAACCTCGATGAAAAAGCGATTGAAAAATCCGCCACTGCGCCGTTTCGTGCCCCGATGATTATCACCGTAGTGGCACACTGTGAAGAGCATGCCAAAGTCCCGCATTGGGAGCAGTTAGTCTCCGCCGGCTGTGCGGTAATGGCGATGCAAATGGCCGCGGTTGCACAGGGCTTTAATGGTATCTGGCGCAGCGGCCCATGGACTGACCATCCTTCAGTGCGTGAAGCCTTTGGTTGCCGCGAGCAGGATGCGATTGTCGGATTCCTGTATCTCGGTACACCGCAACTCAAAGCGAATACCACCGTGGTCGCACCGGACACCGCGCAATTTGTCAGTTATTTCTGACAGACATCGGCGGGTTTCTTCGGCAGGGTGAGCCGTGTTGCAAAGATTGCACACCACGTGTGCGAAAGATCGAGCTTAGGTCGCGCAACACTTACCACCGGCTGACAGCCAGGCTAACATACGGCCTTCTGTTCAGCGCATAAGGAACCCGCCATGAGTGAACCTCTTCGTCTGACGCAATACAGCCATGGAGCTGGCTGCGGCTGCAAAATTTCGCCGCAGGTACTGGAAACCATTCTTCATAGTGAGCTGACCCCTTTTCACGACCCGCAGCTGCTGGTGGGCAACGAAACCCGTGACGATGCCGCTGTTTATGACCTTGGCAACGGCACGGCGGTGGTAAGTACCACAGACTTCTTCATGCCGATTGTCGATGATCCCCATACCTTTGGCCGTATCGCCGCTACCAACGCTATCAGTGATATCTATGCCATGGGCGGTAAACCGATCATGGCGATTGCCATTTTAGGCTGGCCCGTCAACGTGCTGAGCCCGGAAGTGGCGCAGCAGGTAATTGAAGGTGGCCGTGCGGCGTGCCAGGCTGCCGGTATTGCGCTGGCGGGTGGGCACTCGATCGATGCACCGGAGCCGATTTTTGGCCTGGCTGTAACCGGCATCGTTGATGTGGCGCGGGTGAAAAAGAACAGCGCCGCGCAGGTGGGGAGCCAGTTGTTTCTCACCAAGCCGCTGGGAATTGGCATCCTGACCACGGCCGAGAAAAAAGGTCTTCTGTTGCCAGAGCACCAATCTTTGGCGGCTGAGGTGATGTGTCAGTTGAATAAAGCCGGTGCCGAGTTCGCTAAACTGGACGGTGTTAGCGCCATGACCGATGTGACCGGGTTTGGCTTACTTGGACACCTGAGTGAAATTTGCCAGGGCTCAGGCTTGCGCGCTGAAATCAATGCTGAGAAGGTTCCGCGCTTGCCGGGAGTCGATGACTATATTGCTGCGGGGGCAGTGCCCGGTGGCACTCAGCGCAATTTTGCCAGCTATGGTGCCCATATTTCCGCGATGGATGATGCCACGCGTGCGTTACTCTGCGACCCGCAAACCTCGGGCGGTTTACTGGTGGCAGTGCAACCTAGCGAGGTTGAAGCATTCCAGCACTGCGCAACATTGGCAGGCGTGCAGGCGACGGCGATTGGTGAACTATTGGCTGCCGATCCCGCCTGCCCATTAATTACCGTCGTGAACTGACGTAGAAGGATCGACGCCATACATGCGTTTGTTTATTGCTGAAAAACCCAGCCTGGCGCGCGCCATTGCTGATGTACTACCTAAACCGCATCGACGCGGTGATGGCTTTATTGCCTGTGGCAACGATCAGATGGTCACCTGGTGCGTCGGGCATTTGCTGGAGCAGGCGCAGCCGGACAGCTATGACAGCCGCTATGCGCGCTGGAATCTTGCAGACCTGCCGATTATCCCGGAAAAGTGGCGTTTACAGCCGCGTCCGTCGGTGGCGAAACAGCTTAAAGTGATTGAAGGTTTACTGCAGCAGGCGAGCGAAGTGGTGCATGCCGGTGACCCGGATCGTGAAGGTCAATTGTTAGTCGATGAAGTGCTGGACTACCTGCAACTCGCGCCGGAAAAGCGGCAGAAAGTGCAGAGGTGCCTCATTAACGATCTCAATCCCTCCGCCGTGGAACGTGCGGTAAGCCGTTTGCGTGAGAACCGCGAGTTTATCCCACTGTGCGTCTCCGCATTGGCCCGCGCCCGCGCAGATTGGCTCTACGGCATCAATATGACCCGTGCGTTTACGCTGTTAGGGCGCAATGCCGGTTACGATGGCGTGTTGTCGGTAGGACGCGTTCAGACACCGGTGCTCGGCCTGGTGGTGCGTCGCGATGAAGAGATCGAAAACTTCATCCCGAAAGATTACTTCGAAGTGAAGGCGCATATCGTAACGCCGAAAGATGAGCGTTTCATTGCCAGTTGGATACCCAGCGATGCCTGCGAACCCTGGCAGGATGAAGAGGGCCGCCTGTTACACCGATCGCTGGCCGATCACGTGTTGGAGCGTATCAACGGTAAGCCGGCAATGGTCACCGGCTATAACGACAAAAGGGAATCTGACACCGCGCCGCTGCCGTTTTCGCTCTCCAGCCTGCAGATTGAAGCAGCGAAGCGTTTTGGTCTCAGCGCGCAAAACGTACTGGACTGCTGCCAGCGTCTGTATGAAACCCACAAGCTGATTACCTATCCGCGTTCTGACAGTCGTTATTTGCCGGACGAACATTTCGCCGGACGCCATGCGGTGCTGAATGCGATTCAGGCGCACCAACCCAATCTGACACCGCCGACGGATTTTAACCCCGATCAGAAAAACCGCTGCTGGGACGATAAGAAGGTGGATGCGCACCACGCCATCATCCCTACCGCCCGTTCCAGCAAAGTGAATCTGACGGAAAATGAAGCCAACATTTACGGCCTGGTGGCACGTCAGTATTTGATGCAATTCTGCCCTGATGCAGTGTTTCGCAAATGCGTTATCGATCTCGAGATTGGCGGTGGCAAGTTTGTTGCGAAAGCACGCTTTCTGGCAGAAGCGGGTTGGCGTGCCTTACTCGGCAGTAAAGAGCGTGATGAAGAGAACGATGGCACGCCTTTACCTGTCGTGGCAAAGGGCGATGAGCTGCTGTGTGAGCGCGGTGAAGTGCTCGCCAAGCAGACACAGCCGCCGCGCCCATTTACCGATGCCACTCTGTTATCCGCCATGACCGGCATCGCGCGCTTTGTTCAGGATAAAGAATTAAAGAAAGTGCTGCGCGCGACCGATGGTTTAGGGACGGAAGCGACGCGAGCCGGCATCATCGAATTATTGTTCCGCCGGACATTCCTCGTGAAGAAAGGCCGCTATATTCATTCTACGGATGCGGGCAGGGCGCTGATCCATGCATTACCTGAAATGGCGGCCCGGCCAGATATGACGGCTCAGTGGGAATCGACATTAACGCGCATCAGTGAAAAGGCCTGCCGCTATGATGAGTTTATGCAGCCGCTGGTCTCCACGCTGATCGGGTTAATTGGCGAAGCGCGTCAGCGACCCTCGTTGCAATCATTTAGAGGCATTGCCGCACCGGCCGCTAAACGTAAAGCAAAACCGAAATCGACCCGGCGTAAAACCAAGGAGACAGAGTGATGCGTTATATCCTATTAGCGCTTAGCGGGCTGTTGCTGTGCACGACTTCGGCGCTGGCAAACCGCCAGCCGGAAAACAGTCGCATGGGCAATACGGATGTGGTGGTGGATATGCCACCTGAAGTCTGGACACAGGGCCAGAATAATCAGCAGAGCAACTGCCTGCAGTGCTGCACCTATGAGAATCGCAGTTATTCTGAAGGGGCGGTCGTCAAAGCGGAAGGCGTACTGCTGCAGTGCGGGCGTGATGAAAAAGTGATGGGCACTAACCCGCTTATCTGGAAAATCATCAAATAAACAGCGTGGCGTTTACACGCCACGCTGTTTCATTATTTATCCAGATTGAACGTCGACCAGACCGGCGCATGATCCGACGGTTTTTCCATGCTGCGGATCTCGTAATCAATGCCACTTTCAATGCAACGTGCGGCCAGCGGCTGACTGGCCAGCAACAGGTCGATACGCAGACCCCGGTTATCATCAAAGCCTTTTGAACGGTAGTCGAACCAGGAGAAGCGGTCAGCTGTTTCCGGGTATTTGGCGCGCCAGGTATCCACCAGTCCCCACTGCAGCAGACGATCCATCCACTCACGCTCTTCTGGCAGGAATGAGCATTTACCGGTGCGCAGCCAGCGCTTACGGTTATCTTCGCCAATGCCGATATCGAGATCGGTACTGCTGATATTCATGTCACCCATGATCAGCACCGGCTTATCGATTGCCAGCTGCTGTTCCAGATAATCCTGTAAATCGCGGTAGAACTTCTCTTTCGCCGGGAATTTGGTCGGATGGTCACGGCTCTCACCCTGCGGGAAGTAACCGTTAATTACGGTGATGTCGCCAATCGGGCTGGGGATTTCCGCCATGATCAAACGACGCTGTGATTCCTCATTATCACCGGGAAAACCACGACGAACCGAAACGGGCTGTGCCTTGGTCATCAGCGCCACACCGTAGTGACCCTTCTGACCGTGATAAAACACGTTGTAACCCAGTTTGCTGACATCTTCGAGCGGGAACATGTCGTCATGCACTTTTGTTTCTTGTAAGCCGATAACATCTGGCTGATGCTGCTCAATCAGCGCCTCAAGTTGATGAGGGCGAGCACGCAAACCGTTGATGTTGAAAGAGATGAATTTCATTTCGCTGCCATTCTTATCCGCAAAAGTATGCCGGGATGGTAACGAGTTTTCGTTAGAATGTCATGGATTGAATCGGGAAGAGATAACGATGTAAGCGCCAGGAGAAGCGATGGTGGCGGGAGAAGGATTCGAACCTTCGAAGTCGATGACGGCAGATTTACAGTCTGCTCCCTTTGGCCGCTCGGGAATCCCGCCAGGGATATAAAGCTCTTGAAGATTCAGGCGAGGAGATAATTCAGATGGTGGCGGGAGAAGGATTCGAACCTTCGAAGTCGATGACGGCAGATTTACAGTCTGCTCCCTTTGGCCGCTCGGGAATCCCGCCACTGGCCTGAATTAATATGCCTGAAAGCGGGGCGCATCATATCAAATGCGCTCTGACTGTAAAGCGCTGAAAACAAAAATATGAATCGTTTGCCCACTTTTCATCCGTGGCGCTGAAGAGTTGCACAATTCAGCGCCAGGAAGCTTACAGAATGATGGTGCGGTTACCGTAAACGAATACGCGCTGTCCCAGCACTTTGTAGAGCGCACGGCTCAGAACATTCTTCTCGACATCACGACCGGCACGCATCATCTCTTCTGCGGTGTAGCTGTGATCAACGTTGATCACGTCCTGCATGATGATCGGACCTTCATCAAGGTTGTCATTCACGTAGTGCGCGGTAGCGCCGATAATTTTCACGCCACGCTCGTAAGCCTGATGGTAAGGGCGCGCGCCGATGAAGGCAGGCAGGAACGAGTGGTGAATATTGATGATCTGATTTGGGTAACGCTGAACGAAAGCCGGTGTCAGCACGCGCATGTATTTTGCCAGCACGACGTAATCAGGCTGATAACGATCAATTTCATCGCCCATGCGGTTGTCATGCTCTTCACGCGTCAGGCCTTCATGGCTGACCAGCACAAACGGAATATCAAAACGTTCAACCAGCGAGCGCAGCGTTTCATGGTTACCGATGACGGCGGCAATCTCCATATCGAGACCACCAAACGCGCATTTCATCAGTAAATCGCCCAGGCAGTGCGCCTCTTTGGTCACCAGAATCACCACACGACGACGGCCAGCACTCTGCAGTTCACGGACTGAACCTACCGGTAACGCGCTGTCGAGATCGGCCAGCAGAGTATTGTCGTTGAAAATCCCTTCCAGCTCTGTGCGCATGAAAAAGCGCCCGGTACGGTGATCGACAAACTCATTGTTTTGCACAATGTTGAGTTCATGCTTGTAGCAAATGTTGGTGATCTTGGCGATCAGACCTTTCGCATCTGGGCAAATGGTCCGTAAAACTTTTCGTTGCGTGTTTTGCGCTTGCATCTCGATCAGAGTCCTGTCAAAGCGATGAATGGTAAAGCCGTTGTGCATCTGTCCAGATTAACCACAACATTTTTTGTATTTTTTATCGGAGCCACAAGGACAGCGATCGTTGCGCCCCAGCTCGGGCACCGTTCCGTCGATATAGTACCAGCGTTGATCCTCACGAAGAAAGCGTGAACATTCATAGATGGCCGAAGTGCGCTCTTTTTCGCGGTAACGCGCAAAAAAGGTCACAAAGGCTTCATTCTCATGGCTTCCATGATTACAACGGGTTACATTCAAGCCCAGCCATTCAGTGCCGGAAAAACTTTCAGATAATAACGTCTCAAGGTCGGCCACACGCTTACTGGAGTGCCAGGTCGAAGCCAGATAGCCAGCATTCTTTTCAACATAGGCGGTATAGCGCGAACGCATTAATTGTTCAGCGCTGGCGGGGAATGCCTGACCGTTCAGAAAGGGCTGGCAACATAAGCTATACTGCTTTCCGCTGCAGCAGGGGCACTTTTCAGACACGTCATCTCCTGTGAGTGATTAAAGTTAATTAAAGTGTGCGCTATGGTAGCCGACTGCTGAGCGGGATGCTACGTACCAGACTAATCACGAGGTGCGATGAGAAAGGTGAGGATCGGGCTGGCCCTGGGGTCAGGTGCCGCTAAGGGTTGGGCGCACATCGGTGTGATTAATGCACTGGAGCGTGCCGGCATTGAAATTGATGTGGTTGCAGGCTGCTCAGTCGGCGCGCTGGTGGGATCGGCGTACGTCAATAATCGGCTGGGCGTGATGGAAAAGTGGGTAAGCGCATTCCGCTACTGGGACGTTATCCGCTTAATGGATCTGTCGTGGCAGCGAGGCGGGTTGTTACGTGGCGACCGCGTTTTCAGCCACATCCGTCAGTTGATCCCGAATGAATTTATTGAAGGGTGCAACAAACCTTTTGGTGTTGTGGCTTCAAATTTAAGTACCGGTCGTGAGTTGTGGTTAACCGAGGGCGATTTGCATCAGGCGGTGCGAGCCTCCTGTAGTATGCCAGGCTTATTACCACCCGTTGGCTACAATGGTTACTGGCTGGTCGATGGTGCCGTGGTCAATCCGGTGCCGATCTCCCTGACGCGTGCGCTGGGCGCAGACATTGTCATCGCGGTCGACTTACAGCACGACGCGCATTTAATGCAGCAGGATTTATTATCGGTGACACCACAAAGCGGCGAAGAAGAGGCCGCGGCAGAAGCATTAAGCTGGGGCAAAAAACTGCGCCAGCGCATATTGGGACTGACGCACCGCCGTGCTAATCAGACGCCGGGTGCTATGGAGATCATGTCCACATCCATCCAGATTCTGGAAAACCGTCTTAAACGTAACCGTATGGCGGGCGATCCACCGGATGTGTTGATTCAACCGTTTTGTCCGCAGATATCCACACTGGATTTCCATCGTGCAGAAGAAGCCATCGCGGCAGGTAAAGCCGCAGTCGAGAAAAAAATGGATGAACTATTACCGCTGGTCCGTGGCAGATAATCAGGTTGTTCATTCACAGGCAGTGCGACTTCAGTCAATTCTGAAAGGCGCAACTGCGTTTTATGAACCACTATTGAAATATCTGGTACACAGGGGGAGAGAATGGAAAAGCCACTAATCGGCAAAAAGATACTCATTGTCGAAGATGAGGTCGTTTTCCGTTCAATGTTAGACACGATGCTGGCGGGGTTAGGAGCCAGTACGTTGGAAGCGGGAGATGGCCTTGACGGCTTAACTTTGCTGTCGGCCCAAGCCGTCGATCTGGTGATTTGCGATCTGGAGATGCCGCGCATGGGTGGGCTTCAGTTCGTCGAACGTATTCGCAGCCGCGGCAACACAGTGCCGATTTTAATCATCTCCGCGACGCAGAACATGGCCGACATTGCTCATGTCCTGCGCCTTGGGGTTCAGGATGTCCTGCTTAAGCCGTTAAGAAATCTCGAACGTTTTCGTGAAGCCGTGTATGAGTGCCTTTATCCTTCGATGTTCACGTCCAAAGTGGAAGAAGATGAACAGCTGTTTCAGGACTGGGATGCTCTGGTTCGCGATCCACTGGCTGCTGCCAAGCTGCTCAAGCAGCTGCAACCACCGGTTCAGCAAACCATCGCCAATTGCCGCATTAACTATCGCCAACTGACCATGGCAGAACAGCCGGGACTGGTGCTGGATATTGCCGCGTTGTCCGATAAGGATTTGGCCTTCTACTGTCTGGATGTGACGCGCGCTGGTGACAATGGCGTGTTAGCTGCTTTGCTGTTGCGCGCACTGTTCAATGGTTTGCTACAGGAACAACTTTCCGGGCAAAACCAGCGCTTGCCAGAGCTAAACGGCCTACTGCGGCAGGTCAACATGCTGTTACGTCAGGCCAATCTCAGTGGACAGTTCCCCTTGCTGGTAGGGTACTACCATCGCCAGTTAAAAAACCTGATTCTGGTCTCCGCTGGTCTCAACGCCACATTGCACATCAATACCCATCAGATTCAACTCAGTAATGGCGTGCCGCTTGGTACTATGGGCAGTACGCACCTCAATCAAATCAGTCAACGCGCCGATGCCTGGCAGTGCCATGTGTGGGGCGCGGGTGGCAGACTACGGCTGATGCTATCGGCTGAAGAATAAGCGATTGGATTTATATTTTTTGCGGGCTGAAGACAGGGCCAGGGGTAAGCTTTACACTTGGGTAATAGTCTTAAATTCCGCGGATTAACTCCATCCAGGATAAATCCGTCTGATAGTAACTGATATACTCATTTCGTTTTTAAACCGACATATCAAGTATTAACTTGAACGGCCTATTAAGAGAGGTATTTAGATGTCTGCCCATAAGTCTAAAGTAAGAAAAGCGGTAATCCCTGTTGCAGGTCTGGGTACGCGTATGCTGCCTGCTACTAAAGCAATTCCAAAAGAGATGTTACCGCTGGTCGATAAGCCGCTGATCCAATATGTCGTGAATGAGTGTATCGCTGCGGGCATTAACGAGATCGTGCTGGTTACGCACTCCTCTAAAAACGCCATCGAAAACCATTTTGATACCAGTTTCGAACTGGAATCAATGCTGGAAAAACGCGTTAAGCGTCAGCTGCTGGATGAAATCCAGTCTATCTGCCCGCCACACGTGACCATCATGCAGGTGCGTCAGGGTATTGCGAAAGGCCTTGGCCACGCAGTGATGTGTGCACATCCGCTGATCGGTGATGAGCCGGTTGCCGTGATTCTGCCTGATGTGATCATCGATGAGTACGAATCTGACCCAACTAAAGACAACCTGGCAGAAATGCTGGCGCGTTACGAAGAAAGCGGCCGCAGCCAAATTATGGTTGAGCCGGTTGCTGATGTGACCGCTTACGGTGTGGTTGACTGCAAAGGTGCTGACCTGGCACCAGGCCAGAGCGCGCCAATGGTCGGTGTGGTTGAGAAGCCTAAAGCTTCTGAAGCACCATCCAACCTCGCGGTAGTGGGTCGTTACGTGCTGTCTGCTGACATCTGGCCTCTGCTGGCGAAAACCCCTCCAGGTGCTGGCGGCGAAGTTCAGCTGACTGACTCCATCGCGATGCTGATGGAAAAAGAGACCGTTGAAGCCTACCACCTGACCGGTGTGAGCCATGACTGCGGTAATAAACTGGGTTATATGCAGGCTTTCGTTGAGTATGGCGTTCGTCATCCAGTACTGGGTAAAGACTTTACCCAATGGCTGGAAGGCGCTGTAGGCAACAAAAAGTAATTCATTAAACACAGGATAATTCAATGAAAGTCACTGTATTTGGTATCGGCTATGTCGGTCTGGTTCAGGCTGCGGTGTTGGCCGAAGTCGGACATGACGTTCTCTGTATTGATGTCGATGAAAAGAAAGTCGAGAACCTGAAAAAAGGTAATATTCCGATTTTCGAACCGGGTTTGACGCCGCTGGTGATGTCTAACTATGAATCGGGGCGCCTTAAATTCAGCACCAATGCAGAAGAGGGTGTTAACCACGGTGTGATGCAATTTATTGCTGTGGGAACGCCGCCGGATGAAGACGGTTCTGCCGATCTGAAATATGTGACTGCGGTTGCGCGGACAATTGCTGCGCACATGAACGATCATAAAGTGGTGATCGACAAATCAACCGTACCAGTTGGAACGGCTGATCGTGTGCGTGCAGTGATGACCGAGACGCTGCAAAAACGTGATGTCAACATCCCGTTTGATGTGGTTTCTAACCCTGAATTCCTCAAGGAAGGGGCTGCAGTAAATGACTGCATGCGTCCTGAGCGCATCGTAGTCGGTACCGATAACGACGATGTGGTTGAGTTGTTGCGTGAGCTCTATGAGCCATTCAATCGCAATCACGATCGTATGATTCTGATGGATATCCGCAGTGCAGAGCTGACCAAGTACGCAGCGAACTGCATGCTCGCGACCAAAATCAGCTTCATGAATGAGATCTCTAACCTGGCAGAACGTCTGGGAGCCGACGTTGAGAAAGTGCGCCAGGGGATTGGTTCTGATTCACGCATTGGTTATCACTTCATCTACCCAGGCTGCGGCTACGGTGGTTCGTGCTTCCCGAAAGACGTGCAGGCGCTGATTCGCACTGCTGAGTCGATTGGTTACACGCCTCGTCTGTTACAGGCAGTAGAAGATGTGAATGATTCGCAGAAGAACAAACTGCCGAGTTTCATCAAGCGTCACTATGGCGACGACCTGCGCGGTAAAACCTTTGCCCTCTGGGGCCTGGCGTTCAAACCTAACACCGACGATATGCGTGAAGCCTCCAGCCGAGTGCTGATGGAAACGCTGTGGGAAGCAGGTGCGACTATTCAGGCATTTGACCCGGAAGCAATGGAAGAAGCGCAGCGTATTTACGGCCACCGCGACGATCTGAAGCTGACCGGTACCAAAGAAGCGGCGTTGCAGGGTGCTGATGGCCTGGTCATCTGTACTGAATGGCAGAATTTCCGTGCGCCAGATTTCGATGTCATCAAAACCGCGTTAAAACAACCCGTGATTTTTGATGGTCGTAACCTGTATGATCCGGAGCGTATTAGCAAACGCGGCTTCACGTATTACGCTATCGGTCGCGGAGCATCAATTCAAATTGTGTAATAAATGAGGGATGTATGAAGTTTCTGGTTACTGGCGCGGCAGGTTTTATTGGGTTTCACGTGAGTCAGCGTTTGCTGGCCGCTGGTCACCAGGTTGTTGGGATTGATAACCTGAATGACTACTACGATGTTAGCCTGAAACAAGCGCGCTTAGACCAGATCGCTCAGCATCCCGAGTTTATTTTCCTGAAAATGGACCTGGCAGATCGCCAGGCCATTTCTTCTTTATTCGAAGAACATGCGTTTGAACGCGTCATCCATTTAGGTGCACAAGCGGGCGTTCGTTATTCGATTGATAACCCACATGCTTATGCTGACGCCAATCTAATTGGTCACCTCAATATTCTCGAAGGTTGCCGCCATCATAAAATCGGCCACCTGCTGTATGCGTCATCGAGCTCAGTGTACGGGCTTAACCGCAAAATGCCTTTCTCAACGGACGACTCCGTTGACCATCCTATTTCTTTGTATGCGGCCACCAAAAAAGCCAACGAATTGATGTCGCATACCTACTCCCATTTGTACCAGTTACCGACCACAGGCCTGCGCTTCTTTACCGTTTACGGCCCGTGGGGACGTCCGGATATGGCGTTATTTAAATTTACCCGCGCGATGCTGGCGGGAGAACAAATTGATGTTTATAACCGCGGGCAAATGACCCGTGACTTCACTTACATTGATGATATTGCTGAAGCCATCGTACGTTTGCAGGATGTAATTCCGCAGGCTGATGAAAACTGGACAGTGGAAGCGGGATCGCCGGCCACCAGTTCTGCCCCTTATCGCGTATACAATATCGGTAACAGCCAGCCAACCAGCCTGATGACTTACATTGAGTCACTGGAAAAGGCGTTGGGTATTGAAGCGATGAAAAATATGCTGCCGATGCAGCCGGGTGATGTGCCAGGCACCAGCGCAGATACTCAGCCGTTATATGACGCGATTCAATACCGTCCGCAAACCAAAGTTGAGCAGGGCGTACAGAATTTTGTTGATTGGTATCGCGACTTTTATCAGCAATAACGATGCATTAAAAAAGGAAGCCAGCGGCTTCCTTTTTTCTTACCCGGTGTAAAGTGAAATAACGGCAACGTTTTTCACAATTCGAAGCACTGGAAAATTACAGCAGGAAATCGTCCAGTTGTTTACCTTGTTCTTCAATCGCTTTTTTAATCACAGCTGGTGTACGACCCTGGCCTGTCCAGGTGCGGTTTTCACCGTTTTCATCGACGTAAGAATACTTGGCAGGACGAGCAGCACGCTTGGTTTTGCCCGGTGCTTTAGTCTCTGAAAGGGCCTGTAACAGTTCGTTTGGATCGATACCATCAGCAATCAGCATTTCACGGTATTGTTCCAGTTTACGGTTACGTTCAGCATTTTCAGCCTGCGCGTGGGTGTCTTCTTCACGACGCTCATTGACCACAACCTCGAGTTTTTCCAGCATCTCTTCCAGTGTTTCCAGAGTGCATTCCCGAGCTTGCGCGCGCAATGTACGGATATTATTAAGAATTTTAAGTGCTTCGCTCATTGTCCTAATCTCAAAATATAATAAATGGGAGTTGTTCTGCCGACTCATAATAGTGGGGCTAAAAAATAACTGCAATAGTCAGATTAAAAAGTAAAACCTAAAGTAAAAGCCAGAAATCGCATTCAATAACGATTTACAAATATATTCCCCGCTCGCTTTAAAACCTGAAGCCTTGATTATCCGCGTTTGCAGCCACGACGTAGTGCTAATCCTTACACTTTGGCGGTAATAATTCTGAATAAAATCTCAGCATCGATTGTTCTTTGCCAAAACGTGCTATTCAAGTTCGGTAACGAATCCCTTATCTATCATTGTTGTTAATTTGAGCAAATGATAAAAATAATGCATCGCTACAGGTTTACCTGTTTATGGTAGACTGCGCGCCATCAGATTTGTGCTGCGATGAGATTCTGCATATGGCCCAACTTTATTTTTATTACTCCGCGATGAACGCGGGTAAATCCACTGCCTTGCTGCAGTCCTCCTATAACTATCAGGAGCGCGGCATGCGTACCCTGGTGTATACCGCCGAGATTGATGACCGTTTTGGTGCGGGCAAGGTGAGCTCACGGATTGGTCTTTCGTCTCCTGCGTTTTTATATAACGCCGATACTCAACTAAGCCAGGAAATAGCAGATGAACATGCGAAGCAGCCGGTTCATTGTGTGCTGGTGGATGAAAGCCAGTTCCTGACGCGAGAGCAAGTCAGAGCGTTATCGGATGTGGTCGACAATATGGATATTCCCGTATTGTGTTATGGATTACGCACAGACTTCCGCGGCGAACTCTTTACCGGTAGTCAATATTTGCTGGCGTGGGCAGATAAACTGGTCGAGCTTAAAACCATCTGTCATTGCGGACGTAAAGCCAGCATGGTGTTGCGCCTTGACGCCAACGGTAAACCGTTCAGCGAAGGAGAGCAGGTGGTGATCGGCGGCAATGAGCGATATATTTCTGTTTGCCGTAAACACTATAAACAGGCAATTGATGAAGGATCGTTAAAAGCCATTTATGGTTCGCAATCGCCGCACGCTTGATTATTTAGCGATAAAAAAACCCGCCGCAGCGGGTTTTTTGTTTTTAGCCGATTAAGCTTTTTTGGTTTTTCTCTCGATTTTAACCGCTTTATCATCGACGGCTTCGGCTTCGGCTTCGGCTTCGGCTACTGCACCTTCAGCTTCAGAGAATTCACGGCCATAGAAGGTATCCAGCATGATTTGCTTCAATTCAGCAATCAGCGGATAACGTGGGTTAGCACCGGTACACTGGTCATCAAACGCGTCGTCTGCCAGTTTATCGACTTTCGCCAGGAAATCAGCTTCCTGCACGCCTGCTTCACGGATAGAGGTTGGAATACCCAATTGAGTTTTCATCTCTTCCAGCCATGCCAGCAGTTTCTCAATTTTCTGGGCAGTGCGGTCACCCTGAGCACTCAGTCCAAGATGGTCGGCAATTTCAGCGTAGCGACGGCGTGCCTGTGGGCGATCGTACTGACTGAAGGCGGTCTGCTTGGTTGGGTTGTCATTCGCGTTGTAACGGATGACGTTGCAAATTAGCAGGGCGTTGGCCAAACCGTGCGGAATATGGAACTCAGAGCCCAACTTGTGCGCCATGGAGTGACACACACCAAGGAAGGCGTTGGCGAAGGCGATACCGGCGATAGTTGCCGCATTATGCACACGTTCACGCGCCACCGGATTCTTCGCCCCCTCACGATAGCTGGCAGGTAGGTTCTCTTTCAGCAGTTTCAGTGCCTGCAGCGCCTGTCCATCCGAGTATTCGTTTGCCAGCACAGAGACATAAGCTTCCAGTGAGTGAGTGACGGCATCCAGACCACCAAACGCACAGAGTGAGCGCGGCATATCCATCACCAGGTTGGCATCCACAATCGCCATATCAGGCGTCAGTGCATAATCCGCTAACGGATATTTCTGGCCTGTGGCATCGTCTGTCACTACCGCAAACGGCGTCACTTCAGAACCAGTACCGGAAGTGGTGGTGATTGCCACCATGCGCGCTTTCACGCCCATTTTCGGGAACTTGTAGATACGTTTACGGATATCCATGAAACGCAGCGCCAGCTCTTCGAAATGGGTTTCAGGATGTTCATACATCACCCACATGATTTTCGCGGCATCCATCGGGGAACCGCCACCCAGCGCGATAATCACATCAGGTTTAAAGCTGTTCATCTGCTCAGCACCTTTACGTACGATGCTCAGTGTTGGGTCCGCTTCCACTTCAAAGAACACTTCAGTTTCGATGCCGTGCGCTTTTAACACGCGAGTGACTTGATCGGCGTAGCCATTGTTAAACAGGAAGCGGTCGGTGACGATAAAGGCACGCTTAGCACCGTCGGTCGCAACTTCTTCAAGGGCAATCGGCAGTGAACCACGACGGAAGTAGATAGACTTCGGAAGTTTATGCCACAACATATTTTCAGCTCGCTTGGCCACGGTTTTCTTGTTGATCAGGTGTTTAGGTCCGACGTTCTCAGAAATGGAGTTACCGCCCCAGGATCCACAACCCAGCGTCAACGATGGCGCAAGTTTGAAGTTATACAGGTCGCCGATACCGCCTTGCGAAGCTGGTGTGTTAATCAGAATACGAGCCGTCTTCATCTTGTCGCCGAAGAAGTGCACGCGTTCGTGTTGGTTATCCTGGTCAGTGTACAGGCAGGAGGTATGGCCGATACCGCCCATAGCCACCAGTTTCTCTGCTTTATCCACCGCATCGTAATAATCTTTTGCACGATACATCGCCAGGGTTGGCGACAGTTTTTCGTGGGCAAAGGGTTCAGATTCATCCACCAGTTTCACTTCACCGATGAGAATTTTGGTGGTCGCAGGGACGCTGATGCCTGCCAGTTCGGCAATTTTTGCTGCCGGCTGACCTACGATAGCGGCATTCAGTGCGCCATTTTTCAGGATGATGTCCTGAATGGCTTTCAACTCTTTACCCTCTAACAGATAGCCACCGTGGCTGGCGAAACGCTCGCGAACCGCATCGTAGACAGAATCCACCACGATGACTGACTGTTCTGACGCACAAATCACACCGTTGTCGAAGGTTTTGGACATGAGGATAGAAGCTACCGCGCGTTTGATATCAGCGGTTTCATCGATAACGACTGGCGTGTTACCTGCACCCACACCAATCGCCGGTTTACCGGAACTGTATGCGGCTTTCACCATACCTGGGCCACCGGTGGCCAGAATCAGGTTGATATCAGGGTGATGCATTAACTGGTTGGACAGATCCACTGAAGGGACATCGATCCAGCCAATGATGTCTTTCGGCGCACCGGCGGCAATGGCTGCCTGCAACACGATGTCAGCCGCTTTATTGGTGGCATCTTTAGCACGTGGATGCGGTGAGAAGATAATACCGTTACGGGTTTTTAAGCTAATCAGTGCTTTAAAAATGGCGGTAGAGGTTGGGTTAGTGGTCGGGACGATACCGCAAATCAGGCCAATCGGCTCAGCGATGGTGATGGTGCCGAAGGTGTCATCGGTATCCAGCACACCGCAGGTTTTCTCATCTTTATAAGCGTTGTAGATATATTCAGAAGCGAAGTGGTTTTTAATCACTTTATCTTCAACGATGCCCATGCCGGATTCGGCAACGGCCATTTTAGCGAGGGGGATGCGGGCATCAGCAGCGGCGAGTGCAGCAGCGCGGAAAATGGTATCAACTTGTTCCTGACTAAAGTTGGCGTATTCACGCTGTGCCTTTTTTACACGCTCAACCAGTGCATTAAGTTCGGCAACATTTGTAACGGCCATAGTGCTCTCCTGAAGGAAGTTAAACTCTTTTAGTAAGCAAGCCTGAGTTCGAAAGTATAGCCGCGCTAAGCTTATACGTTGGTCAGAGTGGCGAGTTGATTGCCGTTGCTTACTAAAAGGGTTTCCAGGATAAGATACTGACTCACTTCTCAATAATTTCGATGGGGTAAGATTACCCCTGATGAGGTAGGCAAATTTTGATATGGATCAATTTGAGGCCAAGCTGACACCTTTCAGCACCGACTTTAGCAACTAAAGTAAGTCTTACGTTGGTTTTAGTCGGCAGGGATGCAGCCGGGTGGATGGTGTCCAACTTTGCACAGAGGAATACACTGGAAAGGAGTGGAAATAGCAGCATATATTTCCGCTTAACCCACTGGTTTTCCGCCCGGCTTATGCACTACATTAGGCGCGATTTGAAACACTACCTTCGTGGAGCTCACAGTGAACCCCGTGCTACTTGATTTTTCCGGCTACATTAAGTTTTTTGTCGGTTTATTTGCCCTGGTCAATCCCGTGGGGATCATTCCCGTGTTCATCAGCATGACCAGCTACCAGGCCGTCGCTGAGCGGAATAAAACCAACTTCACGGCAAATCTGGCTGTGGCAATCATTCTCTGGACCTCACTGTTTCTCGGGGACGCCATTCTCCATCTTTTCGGCATCTCCATTGACTCATTCCGTATCGCTGGCGGCATTCTGGTGGTGACTATCGCGATGTCGATGATCAGCGGCAAGCTGGGCGAGGATAAGCAAAACAAACAGGAAAAATCAGAGACCGCGATTCGTGAAAGTATTGGTGTGGTGCCGCTGGCATTGCCTTTAATGGCCGGGCCGGGTGCCATCAGTTCGACTATCGTCTGGAGCACGCGTTACCACAGTTGGTTAAACCTGCTCGGTTTCACCGTCGCCATTGCGATTTTTGCTTTCTGCTGTTGGTTACTGTTTCGTGCCGCCCCATTAATGGTGCGCATTTTAGGGCAGACAGGCATTAACGTGATTACCCGAATCATGGGGCTACTATTAATGGCGCTGGGCATTGAGTTTGTTGTCACCGGCATGAAAGCGATATTTCCGGGTTTACTGAATTAATCTGGTCGTATTTTCAGTTAAAAAATAACTTTTGTGATCCATATTGGTGCAGCGAATGAGTTTTTTGCACCAATATGGTGAAGTTATTCGGCTTGCTTAATATGATTGGGCTATCATCACTTTTGCTACTACTTTCTCTCTCTTCGCCAGTTCATCAATAAATATATGTGATAATTATCACAGAATAATTCACTACCTAATTCGTTTTATCCAATAACTATTCGGATGTTTTATCGTTTCAAATAACGTTTCATATTGTTTTCCTAAGGATCGGTAGCAATAACGATAAAATAAAGGATTGCAGGGCGTTTTTGGCGAAAATTCCGACGGAATACTGGTTTATTGCTTATGAAACATCTATTTGAGTAATATTTCAGGATGAAAATTAACACTTCTCCTGTCGCGATCTACATGATAAAAGAGAATTAGCTAACATTTTTGGTGTTTAGCTTTGGCGTGCGGGCATCGGTTCTGATAATTTTCGGCTCATCACAAATTTTTTCCCTGTTAACGACAAATGTGTACGCTTCTTGCTTACTCGCTATCAGGTTTTTATTTAAGGTTGATATTTGTTGATGAAAAGCATGGTAGCGAAAAAGGCTGCGCGCACGTCTCTGGCGCTTTGTCTGGCAGGTTTTATCATTCACAGTCAGGCTTCTGAAATCCCGGCGGGTACGCAATTATCAGCAACACAGCGCATCGTCATCAATAACGGTAGTGAAGTGTCTTCGCTCGATCCGCAAAAAACGGAAGGGGTGCCGGAATCCAACGTCATTCGCAATTTGCTGGAAGGGCTGGTTGAGACCGATAACAATGGTCAGATTGTGCCCGGCGTTGCATCGAAGTGGAGCAACCAGCAGGGGCGTATCTGGACATTCACCTTGCGAGAAGATGCCCGCTGGAGCAACGGTGAACCCGTCACCGCACAAGATTTTGTCTACAGCTGGCAGCGCCTGGCCGACCCTAAAACGGCCTCACCCTATGCAAGTTATTTACAGGCGGCGCATCTCGCCGGTATCGACGCCATTCTGGCGGGCAAAGCCTCATCTGAATCACTGGGCGTGAAAGCGATCGATGCGCATCACCTGGAGGTGACGCTCACTGAGCCCGTTCCCTATTTTATCGATATGCTGGCACACACCGCGATGAAGCCGGTGTATCGTGCGGCGATTGAAAAATCGGGCGAGCGGTGGACGCAGCCACAGAACTATGTGGGAAATGGTGCTTACACGCTGGCTGATTGGGTGGTGAATGAAAAGATTGTCCTGAAGCGTAATCCGCAATATTGGGATAATGCGCGTAGCGTGATTGATGAGGGCGTTTTTCTGCCGATCACCTCCGAGAACAGTGATATCAACCGCTATCGCAGCGGTGGCACGGACATGACCAACAGCGTGGTGCCACCAGACTTATTCAAGAAGTTGCAGCAGGATTTGGGTGAACAGGTCAAAGTCAGCCCTGTGCTCTGCACCTTCTACTATGAAATGAATAACAAAAAAGCGCCGTTCGATGATGCAAGAGTCCGCACAGCGCTGAAGCTGACGCTCGATCGTGACATTATCGCCGACAAGATCATGGGGCAAGGTCAGATCCCTGCCTATGCGCTGACGCCGCCATTTACTCACGGCATCTCGCCAGAAGCGCCGGCCTGGTCGAAGCAAACCCAGGCCGAGCGTAACGCCAGTGCGAAAAAACTGCTGGCAGAGGCCGGTTTTAATGCTCAGCATCCACTGCGTTTCACGTTGTTGTATAACACCTCTGAGCAGAATAAACGCCAGGCTATTGCCGCCGCCTCGATGTGGCAAAAGAACCTCGGTGCCGAAGTGACGCTGCAAAATCAGGAGTGGAAAACGCTGCTGGAGACGCGTCATCAGGCGCAATACGATGTGGTGCGCGCCACCTGGTGCTCGGACTATAACGAGCCCTCAACCTTCCTTAACATGCTGCTGAGCGGTTCCTCAATCAACACCGCGTTCTATCACAGCGATGCCTTCGATAAATTGATGGCGCAAACCCTGACGGTTGCCGATAACACCCAGCGTGCCGCGTTGTATCAGCAGGCGGAAGCGCAACTGGACAAGGACTCGCCTATCGTGCCGGTTTACTATCGCGTCAGCGTGCGTCTGGTGAAGCCCTGGGTAGGCGGTTTTACCGGTAAAGACCCGCAGGATATGCTGGCATTGAAATACTATTACATAAAGAAACATTGAGTAATGTGTTGAACCGGCGCTACAGTCGGACGGCACATTAACGTGGTAAACCCTGAAGGGTGGTAGTGGTCTCTGTTCAGACAGGCAGAGATCTTCCGGAAACGGGGTACGCCGGGCGGTTAACTGACCTGGTGACGATAATAAAACTGGAGCTAAGTAATGAACAACATCACGAAAAAAAGCCTGATTGCCGCAGGCGTTCTTGCAGCAATCGGCGCGCTGGCAGGGAATGCCGCATTGGCAGCAGCGCCAGCAGGCGTTGAATTGGCAGCAAAACAGGAGCTGGTACGTGGTAATGGCGATGAAGTGCAATCGCTCGACCCGCATAAGATTGAAGGCGTGCCGGAAGACAACATCGCACGCGATCTGTACGAAGGTCTGATCATCAGCGATAGCGATGGCAAACCGGTTCCGGGTGTGGCGGAAAGCTGGGAAAACAAAGACTTTAAAGTCTGGACTTTCCATCTGCGCAAAAACGCCAAATGGTCCAATGGCGAGCCGGTTACGGCACAAGATTTCGTGTATAGCTGGGAGCGTTTAGTCGATCCTAAGACCGCTTCTCCTTACGCCAGCTATCCGCAGTACGGCCACATCCTGAATGTCGATGACATCATCGCCGGTAAAAAACCGATCACCGATCTGGGTGTGAAAGCCATTGATGACCATACGCTGGAAGTCACCCTCAGCGAGCCAGTACCTTACTTCTATAAGCTGCTGATCAACTCCGTGATGTCACCGGTTTATAAGCCTGCAGTTGAGAAATTTGGCGATCAGTGGACGCAGCCGCAGAACTGGGTTGGCAACGGTGCTTTCAAACTGGAATCACACGTCATCAACGAACGTGTCACCATCGTACGTAACCCGGAATATTGGGATAATGCGCACACCGTGCTGAACAAAGTGACCTTCCTGCCGATCAACTCAGAAGTGAGTGACGTGAACCGTTACTTCTCTGAGAACGGTAGCGACATCACCTATAACAACATGCCGATCGAGCTGTTCAAAAAACTGCAGCGCGACAATGGTAAAGAGTTGATGGTGAAGCCGTATCTCTGCACCTACTACTATGAAATCAACAACCAGAAAGCGCCATTCACCGATCCGCGCGTACGTACTGCGCTGAAACTGGGTCTGGATCGTGACATCATGGTAAACAAGGTGCTGGCGCAGGGTCAGTTACCGGCCTACAGCTTCACCCCGCCAGCCACCGACGGTATGGAATTGCTGCCGCCAGACTGGTTCAAGTGGGATCAGAACAAGCGTAACGAAGAAGCGAAAAAACTGCTGGCCGAAGCAGGTTACACGGCGGATAAGCCACTGACCTTCAACCTGCTGTATAACACCTCAGATCTGCATAAGAAACTGGCTATCGCCGCTTCTTCGATCTGGAAAAAGAACATTGGCGTGAACATCAAGCTGGAAAACCAGGAGTGGAAAACCTTCCTGGATACCCGTCATCAAGGCAACTTCGATGTTTCCCGCGCGGCATGGTGTGCAGACTATAACGAGCCAACTTCGTTCCTGAACATCATGCTGTCTGACAGCAGTAGTAACACCTCGCACTATAAGAGCGCGGACTTCGATAAAGTGATCCACGATGCGGTGAAAGCGGTAGACGATAAAGCCCGTGTTGCGGATTACCAGAAAGCTGAGCAGATTCTGGATAAAGACAGCACCATTGTGCCGGTTTACTACTACGTCAACGCACGTCTGGTTAAGCCGTACGTGGGCGGTTACACCGGTAATGATCCGCTGGATAAAACCCTCGATAAAAACCTGTATATCATTAAACATTAATAGCACTCAGGCTATCGACAGTGGCGGCGCTGTAGCGCCGCCTTTTTGACTTTGTGAAGCAACAGCCTGGTAGGTACGGCAATGTTAAAATTCATCCTGCGTCGGCTTCTGGAAGCGATCCCGACACTCTTCATCCTGATCACCATCTCCTTCTTTATGATGCGACTGGCACCCGGCAGTCCGTTTACCGGCGAGCGCACGCTCTCGCCTGAAGTGATGGCGAACATCGAAGCCAAATATCACCTGAACGATCCGATCGGTAAACAGTACGTCAGCTATTTAGTGCAGCTTGCGCACGGCGACTTTGGTCCATCGTTTAAGTACAAAGATTACTCGGTTAACTATCTGGTCGGCCACGCCTTCCCGGTTTCGGCCAAACTCGGCCTCGCAGCCTTCTTCCTTGCGGTGATCCTGGGCGTGACGGCTGGGGTTATTGCCGCGCTCAAACAGAACAGTTTGTGGGATTACGCGGTGATGGGGGTCGCCATGACGGGCGTTGTGATACCCAGCTTTGTCGTCGCGCCGCTGCTGGTGCTGGTCTTCGCGATTACCTTGCGCTGGCTGCCGGGCGGTGGCTGGAACGGCGGCCAATGGAATTACATGCTGTTGCCGATGGTGGCGCTGTCTCTGGCGTATATCGCCAGCATCGCGCGTATTACGCGTGGCTCGATGATTGAAGTGATGCACTCTAACTTCATCCGCACCGCGCGCGCCAAAGGGTTACCGCTGCGCCGCATCGTGCTGCGTCATGCGCTCAAGCCGGCGATGCTGCCCGTGCTCTCGTATATGGGACCGGCATTCGTCGGCATCATCACGGGTTCAATGGTGATCGAATCGATTTATGGTCTGCCGGGTATCGGCCAGTTGTTTGTTAACGGTGCTCTGAACCGTGACTATTCTCTGGTGATGAGTCTGACCATTTTGGTCGGTGTGCTGACCATTCTGTTTAACGCGATCGTTGATGTGCTGTATGCCGTGATCGATCCGAAAATCCGTTACTGATTGTGGAGCTCGCCCATGATGTTAAGTAAGAAAAACAGCGAAGCTCTGGATGCCTTCAGTGAAAAACTGGAAGTCGAAGGGCGCAGCCTGTGGCAGGATGCGCGTCGCCGCTTTATTCATAACCGCGCCGCGTTTATTAGTTTGCTGGTGCTGCTGGTGATTACCCTGTTTGTGGTGTTGGCACCTGTGCTGTCGCAGTTCAAATATGACGATACGGACTGGGCCATGATGTCAGCCGCTCCGGATACGGTATCAGGCCACTGGTTTGGTACCGATTCATCCGGACGTGACTTACTGGTGCGCGTGGCGATTGGCGGTCGTATCTCATTGATGGTCGGCATCGCCTCCGCGTTGATCGCGGTGCTGGTGGGCACGCTATATGGCTCACTGGCGGGCTATCTCGGGGGTAAAATCGACTCCGTAATGATGCGTATTCTGGAAATCCTCAACTCCTTCCCGTTCATGTTCTTCGTGATCCTGCTGGTGACCTTCTTTGGTCGTAACATCCTGCTGATTTTTGTGGCGATCGGCATGGTGTCGTGGCTGGATATGGCGCGTATCGTGCGTGGCCAGACGCTGGGCCTGAAGCGTAAAGAGTTCATTGAAGCGGCACAGGTGGGTGGAGTTTCGACCTTCAATATCGTACTGCGCCACATCGTCCCGAACGTGCTGGGTGTGGTGGTGGTGTATGCCTCATTGCTGGTGCCGAGCATGATTTTGTTTGAGTCCTTCCTTAGTTTCCTCGGGTTGGGTACGCAAGAACCGCTGAGCAGTTGGGGCGCACTACTGAGTGATGGCGCCAACTCAATGGAAGTTTCGCCCTGGTTGCTGATGTTCCCGGCGGGTTTCCTTGTGGTCACGCTGTTCTGTTTCAACTTTATCGGCGATGGCCTGCGTGATGCCCTCGACCCGAAAGATCGTTAAGGAGTTTCCCGATGACCATACATGAATTTCAGCCAGCGATGGCTGCACGTGCGGGAAACAGTAACCTGCTGCTGGAAGTAAAAGACCTGCGCGTCACCTTTGGCACCCACGATGGTGATGTCACCGCGGTCAACGACCTCAACTTTTCACTGCGTGCCGGCGAAACCCTGGGCATCGTAGGCGAATCGGGATCGGGCAAGTCACAGACCGCTTTCGCCCTGATGGGGCTGCTGGCCAAAAACGGTCGCATTGGTGGTTCGGCAAAATTCAACGGCAATGAGATTCTCAATCTCCCGGAGAACAAACTGAACAAGCTGCGTGCAGAGCAGATTGCGATGATTTTCCAGGACCCGATGACCTCGCTCAATCCTTACATGCGTGTGGGTGAGCAGCTGATGGAAGTCTTGAAACTGCATAAAGGGATGAGCAGCGCGCAGGCGTTTGAAGAGTCCGTGCGGATGCTGGATGCGGTGAAAATGCCGGAAGCGCGCAAGCGCATGAAGATGTTCCCGCATGAATTCTCTGGCGGCATGCGTCAGCGTGTGATGATCGCTATGGCGCTGCTGTGTCGTCCTAAATTGCTGATTGCCGATGAACCCACCACGGCGCTGGATGTGACGGTGCAGGCGCAGATCATGACGCTGTTGAATGAGCTGAAACGCGAATTCAACACCGCGATCATTATGATCACCCACGATCTTGGGGTGGTTGCCGGTATCTGTGACAAGGTGCTGGTGATGTACGCCGGACGTACCATGGAGTATGGCCGTGCACGCGATGTGTTCTATCAGCCTGCGCATCCTTACTCGATTGGCTTACTGAGTGCGGTACCGCGCCTGGATGCGGAAGAGGGCGAATCACTCACCACCATTCCTGGCAACCCGCCTAACCTGTTGCGCCTGCCGCAGGGCTGTCCGTTCCAGCCACGTTGCGCCTTTGCGATGGACGTATGTACCAAGTCACCGCCGCTGGAACCTTTCGCTGAAGGCCGTCTGCGAGCCTGCTTCAAACCGGTGGAGGAATTAGCATGAGTACCATCATCGAAGAGAAGAAAGTCTTGCTGGAAATCGCCGATCTTAAAGTGCATTTCGAGATCAAAGACGGCAAACAGTGGTTCTGGCAGCCGCCAAAAACGCTGAAGGCGGTGGATGGCGTCAGCCTGCGCTTATATGAGGGCGAAACGCTCGGCGTAGTGGGCGAATCGGGCTGTGGTAAATCCACCCTGGCGCGCGCCATCATTGGCCTGGTAAAAGCCACCGAAGGCCGTGTGGCGTGGTTGGGACGCGACCTGCTGGGACAGAGTCAGGATGAGTGGCGCCAGGCGCGTAGCGATATCCAGATGATTTTCCAGGACCCGCTGGCCTCGCTGAACCCGCGCATGACCATCGGCGACATTATTGCCGAGCCGCTGCGCACCTACTATCCGAAGATGCCAAAGCAGGAAGTGAAGGATAAGGTAAAAAACATGATGATGAAGGTTGGGCTGCTGCCAAACCTCATCAACCGTTATCCGCACGAGTTTTCAGGTGGTCAGTGTCAGCGTATTGGTATTGCGCGTGCGCTTATCCTTGAACCTAAGCTGATTATTTGCGATGAGCCGGTTTCGGCGCTGGACGTGTCGATTCAGGCGCAGGTGGTGAACCTGCTGCAGAAATTACAGCGTGAAATGGGGTTGTCGCTGATCTTCATCGCGCACGATCTGGCGGTGGTGAAGCACATCTCGGATCGTGTACTGGTGATGTATCTCGGTCATGCGGTTGAGTTGGGCACCTATGATTCGGTGTACAACAATCCACAGCACCCGTACACCCGTGCGCTGATGTCTGCGGTGCCGATTCCGGATCCCGATCTGGAGAAAAACAAACAGATTCAGTTGCTGGAGGGTGAGTTACCTTCGCCAATCAATCCGCCATCAGGCTGCGTATTCCGCACCCGTTGTCCGATTGCCGGACCTGAATGTGCAAAAACGCGTCCGTTGCTGGAGGGCAGTTTCCGCCATGCGGTATCTTGCCTGAAGGTCGACCCGTTGTAAGGTCGAAAAGAAAACGCCGGGCAATTGCCCGGCGTTGTTTTATTCGTTAGCGATTATTCACGCCAGAGAATGTGACACAGCTTGTGGTCTTTCTCGCGGCACAGCAGCACGCGGGCAAACACATCGGTAATCGGCTCGCCATCCGCTTCACCCAAACCAATCACTACTTCGGCGAAGAAGTCCGGATTGAGATCAAAATCAACATGCTCCTGCCAGTCTTCAGCCGGATCAAACAGCTCTGCGCCGCCGCGCTCTTCAAACTGCAGATTGAACAGAATGATGTCAGCCGGATCGAGGTTATCACCAGCCAGCTCCAGAAAAATGTCGTAAGCCTGCTCCAGCGTTTCATCTTCGGTAAGGCGATTATTTAAATCCATGGTCATTCCTGCTTGCTCTGAGGCGGTAATATTTTCGCTCGTTTTACAGTAAAGGGCTAAAGAAGTAAAACAGTCGTTCAACGATGCGCTGCCACCACGCACGTTTAGCCCAGCGCGCGCCATCCAGCAAGCGTGAGCGGGCGATATAGTCATCCTGCACCGTGGCCAGATCGCTGCCAAATCCATCATCATCGATGACCAGTGTGATTTCAAAATTGAGCCACAGGCTGCGCATATCCAGGTTCACGGTGCCAACCAGACTCAGCTGCCCATCGACCAGCACGCTTTTGGTGTGCAGCAAACCGTCTTCAAATTGGTAGATTTTAACGCCTGCTTCGAGCAACTCGGTGAAGAACGCGCGACTGGCCCAGCCGACCAGTAGCGAATCATTATGGCGTGGCACCACAATGCTGACTTCCACACCGCGTTGTGCCGCGGTGCAGATTGCGTGCAGCAGGTCGTCACTGGGGACGAAATAGGGGGTAGTCATGATCAGTTGTTCACGTGCGGAATAGACCGCCGTTAACAGCGCCTGGTGAATCATATCTTCCGGGAAGCCCGGCCCGGAAGCGATCACCTGGATGATATGACCGCTTTCCTGCTCAAACGGCATGATATTGGCATCAGGCGCAGGCGGCAGAATGCGTTTGCCGGTTTCGATCTCCCAGTCGCAGGCGTAAACGATGCCCATGGTGGTCGCGACCGGCCCTTCCATACGCGCCATCAGATCGATCCACTGGCCCACGCCAGCATCCTGCTTAAAGTAGCGTGGATCGACCAGATTCATGCTGCCGGTGTAAGCAATATAGTTATCGATGAGCACAACTTTGCGATGCTGTCGCAAATCCATCCGGCGCAGGAATACACGCAGCAGGCTCACCTGTAACGCCTCAACCACGTCGATGCCCGCGTTACGCATCATATTCACCCACGGGCTGCGGAAAAATGTCACGCTACCCGCGGAGTCCAGCATCAATCGGCAATGCACACCACGGCGCGAGGCGGCCATGAGCGATTCTGCCACTTCGTCCGCCAGCCCGCCGGGATGCCAGATGTAAAACACCATCTCAATATTGTGGCGTGCCAATTGGATGTCACGGATCAACGCGTGCATCACGTCATCAGAGTTAGTGAGCAGCTGTAGCTGATTGCCTTTGACACCCGCAATGCCCTGGCGATGGTGGCAGAGTTCAAATAATGAGCGTGCAACGTCACTGTGTTCAGTGGCGAAGATGTGCCGGCACTGTTTGAGATCGTTTAGCCACCTGGCGGTAGAAGGCCACATGGTGCGCGCGCGTTCAGCCCGGCGTTTACCCAGATGGAGTTCACCAAACGACAGATACGCGATAATACCCACCAGCGGCAGAATATAGATGATCAGCAACCAGGCCATGGCGGACGTCACTGCGCGGCGTTTCATCAGAATACGCAGCGTGACACCCGCAATCAGCAACCAGTAGCCGAACAGCAGCAACCAACTGATTAGGGTATAAAATGTAGTCATTAAGTGGACATCCTGTTCGCGCTTTGATGAGGAAAGTTTACGTGCTGAATAGCACTAGTGAAACCTTTAATCGTGAATGACAGTTCAATGAAGCTTTCGATTTGGCATTTTCAATCAGATCTTTATAATGCCTGGCGAGTTTAGCCTGTCTGATGAGGATGTGATGAGACGAAGCAGAAATGAAGTGGCGCGCTGGAGAATGTTACGTCAGGTACACCGCCGTCGTGCACGTTGGCTGGAAGGGCAGTCGCGTCGTTATAAACGTATCCATACCATTCGTCATCAGGTCGCGCAGCAGCATCGCCGCTCAATCCTGTTCATCACACAGAATATGTAAATGGCTTACGCGGCCGTTAAGCGCCGCGTAATACCAGAGAGACATTGACGATCTGTAATGCGGCCGCCAGCACAACCAACATCACGATGTGCTGCCGGGCCTGGCGCCAGCCTTGCTGACGCCAAATCCATAAAGCTCTGCCAATTAACGTCAAAACCGCTACCAGCAGTAAAACAGACTGCCACATCGATTAAAATACGCGTTTGAACGGTTTGACCGCCACTTTCTCATACACGCCAGCGGCAATGTAGGGATCGTCATTGGCCCAGGATTGTGCGGTTTCCAGCGAGGAAAACTCAGCAATGATCACTGAACCGGTAAAACCTGCGGGACCCGGATCGTTGCTATCCACAGCGGGCAGAGGGCCTGCGGCGATCAGTCGACCTTCATCCTGCAGTAACTGCAAGCGCGCGAGATGCGCCGGGCGTACGGAATTGCGTTTTTCCAGTGAATCTGCGGTATCTTCCGCATAAATGACGTAAAGCACGATGGGGTACTCCCGATAGACTTGCCGAAATTGCGAGACACGTTAAGTGATCGTTAATCAGAGTGCAAATGAAAGATAAAACCACCGCTATATAGCGCAATTCCCGCTAAAAAACGCATTTCTGCGGGTGCCTTACACATCGCTTATTGAAACTGATTGCTATTTGCATTTAAAATCTGCGCTTCACTCAATGAATATGACTGATATGACGACGTTGATTACGCCTCTTCCTACACGTACCCCCGTAGCTATGATCTTGTCCGTGGTACTCCACGGCTCGTTGATTGCGGGCATTCTCTATGCATCGTTTCATCAGACCATTGAGGTTCCGAAAGCATCCCAGCCAATCAGCGTGACCATGGTGGCACCTGAAGTGCAGCCAGAACCGGCCCCCGCGGTGGTGACACCGCCGCCGCCAGAGCCCGAACCTGAGCCGGAAGTCGCTCCTGAGCCGCCAAAAGTCGAGCCCGTGCCGATTCCAAAACCTGAACCGAAGCCCAAGCCAAAACCCAAGCCGAAGGTAGAGAAAAAGGTCGAGCCTAAGCCGCGTAAGGAAGTGAAGCCGCAGGAGAATCCGGTCAAGCAGGACATCCCGACCACCCAGACGCGTCCGACCACGGCACCGAAGAGTAACCCAGCGCCAACGCAAACCGTCTCTGACGGGCCGAAGGCGATGAACGTGAGCAAACCTGCCTATCCGGCGCGTGCGTTTGCGTTACGCGTGGAAGGCCGTGTACGCGTGCAGTTTGATGTGGATAGTGACGGTCGTGTCGATAATGTGGAAGTTCTCTCCGCCGAACCGCGCAATATGTTCGAGCGTGAAGTGAAGCAGGCGATGAAAAAGTGGCGTTATCAGCCTGGTCGTCCTGGAAAAGGCCTGACCATGAACATTGTGTTCCGTATCAACGGCGGCGCTAACATCGAGTAAACCTGCGTTGAAGGCTAAGAAAAAGCGGTCATTGACCGCTTTTTTTATCGCTGTTAATCGGCAAGATTAGCTTTGCCGGGGGGCAGCGGGCGGGATTTTCCTGTGTTATCCACGGCAACGTAGACAAATACCGCTTCGGTGGCGCAATACGTCTGACCGATTGGCTCAGACGACACCTTTTTGATCCACACTTCTACATTGATGGTCATCGAACTGTTACCGGTGTGCATGCAACGCGCATAGCAGCTCACCACATCGCCTACTGCCACCGGTTTCAGGAACGTCATACCATCAACGCGTACGGTGACCACACGACCTTCGGCGATCTCCTTGGCCATGATAGCGCCGCCCATATCCATCTGTGACATCAACCAGCCGCCAAAAATATCACCATTGGCATTGGTATCCGCTGGCATCGCCAGGGTGCGCGACACCATCTCGCCTTGCGGCAATTTATGTTTTTCGTCCATTGCTCAGTTCTTCTGCAGGTGAAGAGAAGCCCGACTGTGTCGGGCGGAGTAGCTTATTTTTGTTCTTGTTGCGGCATCTGTCGCCAGATGTACACGCCGCTTAACAGAGTAAACAGTAGGGTCAGGCCGGTCAGACCAAACACTTTAAAGTTAACCCAAAACTCTTGTGATAACCAAAACGCAACATAGATATTTACGAGGCCGCAGACGAAGAAGAAGATTGCCCAGGCAATATTCAAACGACGCCACACCACACCAGGCAACTGCAACTCTTTACCCAGCATGCGCTGAATCAGCGGCTGTTCCATAAAGAACTGGCTGTAAAGCAGAGCCAACGCGAACAGGGAATAGATCACAGTGACTTTCCATTTGATGAACTCATCGTTATGGAACACCAGCGTTAATGTGCCGAAGACCGTCACCAGCGCAAAGGTGAAAATAGTCATCTTTTCCAGTTTGCGATACAGCACCCAACTGACCACCAGCGCCAGGCCCGTGGCGACAATCAGGGCGCCTGAAGCGACAAAGATGTCGTATAGCTTGTAGAAGATAAAGAAAACTACCAGGGGAAGAAAATCGAGTAACTGCTTCATAGCGTTTCCAGTTAGGGCAGGAGCGTTCAATAAAGGCGCTCCGCAGAGCGCCATCGCTGTTAACGTAACAGCATATACAGACGGTACAAATAGATAATCAGAATGGCAGAGACCAGATTACCCAGCGCATTCATCACCACTGACGCAATATTGACCGGCAAAACGGTAAGCGATGAAATAAGGAACATCAGCACAATTTTGGCCAGCAGCCACAGCACGATGGCAGGGGCAATCAGTTTCATGTTCTTCCATGCCAGCTTCATGCTCGCACGCATTGCCCCAATCACACCCATTTTCTCGCTGACCAGCATCACCGGCGCCAGTGACAGCAGAATCGCCAGAATCACGCCAGGCACCATCAGCACCATAAAGCCGATTTGCACCAGCAAGGTAATCAGGAAGGTCTGCAGCAGCAGTTTTGGCAGCAGTGGCGCGGAGGCACCGATCGCTCGCAGGGCACTCACGCGTTGGCCATTGGAGACCAGCGGGATTAGGCACAGCATACCGCCGAGCAACAGCGTATTGCCGATCAGCGCTGCAAAGGTGCCGGCTGCCGATGCACGCAGCAAGATGCGCTGCTGATCCGGTGACATATTCTGTACCAATTCAAACAGTGATGTCGCGCTGTCGTCAGCCTGACTAAGCAGGGATAACTGGTCTTCGCCTGGGGTTAATGCATGACCGACAATCACCGTAATGAACGACGTCAGCAGCGCCATCAGCAAAATAGTAACCAGCTGATGACGCAGAAAATTTCCTGTGTCACGGTATAACGAGCTTGCCGTGATAGACATGTACTCTCCTTGATGGAACCGGGTTAATTAACCCGGCGATTGTACATGTTCTGCGGGCAGGCTGGCACCCGGAAGACCATAACTTTGTGTCATCTCTGGTAAAGAATGGGGAATTAGACTTCGTTCCCGGTTCATAAAAGCAGCAAAGCCATTTCATCAGCCTGAAAACCCTCCTTAACGTTTTTTCTTCTAGAGGCGGAATGCCGAAAATTGATCTGAATCAATCCATTGTTTTTTAAGTGATTAATTTGAATTGATGCAGATGATCTTTTACCAAAAAAGGGTTAGATCTTGTGCCGCAATCCCGATTAAGACCCTACTTTTATGCAAAGGAGTGATTATGAAACTGGCAAAATGCGCATTGCTCATGGCTCTGGCTATTCCCCAACTGGCGCTGGCTCATCAGGCGGGTGATTTTTTCATGCGTGCCGGTAGCGCGACTGTTCGTCCAACCGAAGGCTCTGACAATGTGCTGGGTATGGGCGGCTTCAACGTCAGCAACGACACCCAGCTTGGACTCACCTTCACCTATATGGCGACGGACAACATCGGCGTGGAGCTGCTGGCGGCGACACCGTTCCGTCACAAGGTTGGCCTCGGTGCCACTGGAAATCTGGCGACCGTGCGCCAGCTGCCACCGACGCTGATGGCACAATACTATTTCTTCGATAGCCGCAGCCCGGTGCGTCCGTACGTTGGGGTAGGTATCAACTACACCACCTTCTACGATGCAAAATTTAATCAAACCGGTCAGGATGCAGGCTTAAGTGATTTAAGCGTCAAAGATTCCTGGGGCGTGGCGGGTCAGGTGGGTATGGATTATCAAATCAACCGCGACTGGATGCTGAACGCATCATTGTGGTACATGGACATTGATACTGAAGTGAAATTTAAAGCCAACGGTGAACAACAGAATATTAATACGCGTATCGATCCGTGGGTGTTCTTCTTTGGTGTGGGTTACCGTTTCTGAGGCAACAACCGAAAAACAACGGGCGACCCAAAGGCCGCCCGCTGCAGTATCGATACGCTATTACTTAATCTGCATATTGTTAACCACAGATTTAACCCCTTCCACGCTGCGGGTGACCGTGACAGCACGGTTCGCCATCTGCGGAGAACTGACAAAGCCGCTTAACTGCACTTTCCCTTTAAAGGTTTCGACGTTGATTTCGGTGGATTTCAGCGAATCGTCATTCAACAACTGCGCCTTAACCTTAGTGGTAATCACCGTATCATCGAGATAGCCCCCGGTCCCTTCCTGTGTGGCTGTCGGTGCGCAGGCGCTAAGTGTGATCGCCATAACCGCAGCCATTAATATTCCTGCAACGACTTTAAAAAAATTCATTGGTTATCTCCCTGTCTTAGATGATGTTTCACCGCAACGAGACGGTGCGATTAATTGTGGTATGCGCTTTGCAAATCGGCAAATCGCGGAGAGTGAAAAAGTTGGAAATACGCCACTTTTACCACTTATTGATCCAATGACGGCAACAAGGCAAACGGTAAGCTGGAACAGCAGGGCAAAACTGATATTAAAACAACAAGACAAAGAGCCGACGTGTGCCGGTAAAGGCACCACAGGCAGGGAAAACAATAATGAAAAAGCGTGCCATTCTGACGATAGCCACAATCAGCTATCTGTCTTACCTTCAGCTATTTGCTTCACAGAACTTGCCGATGCCCAGTGCGCAGGCAGAACCGATAATGAATCCGCATCTAGGCACCCTGTGCAAGGCTGCTGCCGCGATTAGCTTTGGCCGCAACTTCAAAATTATGCAACTGGACAAAGTGGATGAGCAGGGCGTCGCGTGGGTGCATTATATCCGACCATCCGATCAGTCACGCTGGGCCGTACGCTGCCGACTTCAGGGCGATAGAGTGATCTGGATGTCAGATAATCCGGATAGTAGTGGACGCTGGCGCGATGGCCCCGAAGACGAGAAGCTGACATGGCAAATCAGAAACGACAAGCTAACGATGAAGCTGACGTATCCTGATGGTTCGGGAGATGAGCAGACGTTCAGGCTGGAATAATCAAGAGAAGACCCTATTCGCCATAGCGAACAGGGCCTTGAGGATTCAGCGCGTGCCGGCTTTCAGATCGCTGACAAACGCTTTCAGTTCAGCTAACAATGTGGCGGGATCGTTCTGGTTACGTTCGATGATCTTCACAATCGCCGAGCCCGAAATGGCACCCGCTGCGCCCGCTGCGATGGCTTCTTTCACCTGACTGGCTTCTGAGATACCAAAGCCCTGTAACGGTGGCGCCGCATGGTATTCGCGCAATTTATCAATGAGATGATTCAGCGGCTGGCTGGCGCGATTCTCTGCGCCAGTGACGCCCGCGCGCGACAGCAGATAAGTATAACCGCGGCCGTGTGAGGCAATCTCACGCAGTAAATCATCATCCGCATTCGGTGGGCAGATGAAGATCGGTGCAACGTTATGACGCATCGCAGCCTGACGGAACGGCGCAGACTCTTCTACCGGTACATCCGCCACCAGCACGGAATCAACGCCTACGGCTTCACACTGCGCGTAAAAGTTGTCGATGCCTTTACTGAACACCAGATTAGCGTACATCAACAATCCAATCGGCAGTTCAGGGTACTTCTGACGCACGGCAGCAAGGATCTCGAAACACTGCGCAACGGTGGTTCCCGCTGCGAAGGCACGCAAGGTTGCGCCCTGAATCGTTGGGCCGTCCGCCAGTGGATCCGAGAACGGAATGCCAAGCTCTAACGCATCGGCTCCGCCTTCTACCAGCGTGTCGATGATCTTCAGCGAAAGTTCAGGGGTCGGATCGCCAAGGGTGACGAAAGGAACAAAGGCGCCTTCTTTCTTCGCCGACAGACGTTGAAACAGCTGATTATAACGTTCCATCAGATCTCTCCCTTAGCTTTCAAAATATCGTGAACGGTGAAGATGTCTTTGTCGCCGCGACCGGACAAGTTAACCACCAGCAACTGCTCTTTTTCCGGATTTTCACGGATCATTTTCAGCGCATATGCCAGAGCATGTGAGGATTCCAGAGCCGGAATAATGCCTTCTGCACGACACAGCTCTTTGAAGGCTGACAGTGCTTCATCATCGGTAATTGACACATACTCGGCGCGACCAATGCTGTTGAGATGCGCGTGCTGTGGGCCAACAGAAGGGAAATCGAGGCCAGCCGAGATCGAATAGGATTCTTCAATCTGGCCTTCCTCAGTCTGCATCATTGGCGCTTTCATACCAAAGTAGATACCGACGCGGCCGTGTTTGAGTGGCGCGCCGTGTTCGCCGCTTTCGATGCCGTGACCCGCAGGTTCAACGCCAATCAAACCGACACTGGTGTCATCAATAAAGTCAGCGAACATGCCGATGGCATTCGAACCGCCACCCACACAGGCCACCACCGCATCTGGAAGACGACCTTCACGTTCCAGAATCTGGGCTTTGGTCTCTTCGCCAATCATGCGCTGGAACTCACGCACGATAGTCGGGAAGGGATGCGGACCCGCCGCGGTGCCGAGCATATAGTGCGCGGTTTCGTAGCTGCCAGACCAGTCACGCAGCGCCTCATTACAGGCATCTTTCAGCGTGGCTGAACCGCTGTGCACCGGAATCACTTCCGCGCCCATCAAACGCATACGGAACACGTTAGGTGACTGACGCTCAACGTCTTTTGCACCCATATAAATGCGGCATTTCATGCCGAGCAGCGCGCACGCCAATGCTGAAGCCACACCATGCTGACCGGCACCGGTCTCAGCGATAATTTCATTTTTGCCCATGCGCTTAGCAAGCAGTGCCTGACCTAACACCTGGTTAGTTTTGTGGGCACCGCCGTGCAGTAGATCTTCACGCTTCAGATACAGGCGGGTTTTCGTGCCTTTGGTCAGATTGGTGCACAGCGTCAATGCGGTAGGGCGACCGGCATAGTTTTTCAGCAAATCGGTGAATTCAGCCTGAAATTCAGGATCGCGCTGCGCTTCGACAAAGGCGCTTTCCAACTGGCGCAGAGCAGGCATCAGAATCTGCGGCACATATTGACCGCCAAACTCGCCAAAGTAGGGATTCAATAACGTAGTCATCTTTCATCTTCCTTATGCGGCCCGCACATCGGCGGGCGAGCGAAATTAATAGGCGCGCAGCGTGCGGAATACCGCCGCGACTTTACTGGCATCTTTGATGCCGGGCGCAGATTCAACGCCGGAGTTAAAGTCCAGCCCGGCGCAGCCAAGTTGGGCAGCTTCTACGCAGTTGTCTGCGCTTAATCCGCCGGCCAGCAGCACGTTGCTGAGATCTTCACCCTGAAGCAGTGACCAGTCGAATCGCTGTCCGCTGCCGCCCTGGCCATTATCAAACACATAACGATCCACATGCGGCCAATCGCGGGCTGGAAGGCTGCCGCTAATGCTCAGCGCCTTCCAAATTTTCACCTCTTCTGGCAGGGCGCTACGCAGTTCTGCGACAAACGCCTGATCTTCATCACCATGCAATTGCACAGCGGAGAGTTGGAGTGAACTGGCGTGCGTGACAATGTCACTTACACGATTGTTACGGAATACGCCGACATACTTAAGTGGTGCAGCCGCTATAACGGTTTGGGCTTGTTCGGCGCTGACTTTACGCGGTGAACCTTCTGCGAAAATTACACCGCCATAAATCGCGCCTGCTTCGTGCGCAATGCGCGCATCTTCAGGGCGGGTCAGGCCGCAGATTTTATTGTCACCGAGTAAGACGCGACGCACACCGGCATCGAGATCGGCTTCTTCCATCAGTGCGGAGCCAATCAGGAAACCGTTGGCGAAGTGGCTCAATTCACGCACCTGCGCGTAATTATGGATGCCCGATTCGCTGATGACCGTCACACCGTGGCCTAAACGTGGCGCCAACTGGCGGGTGCGATTCAGATCAATGGACAGGTCGCGCAGGTCGCGGTTATTGATGCCGACCACTTTCGCTTCCAGCGCAATGGCGCGTTCCAGCTCTTCTTCATTACTGACTTCAGTCAGTACGCCCATTTTCAGGCTGTGCGCTACCGCGGCGAGCTGGCGATATTGCTCATCATCCAGCACCGACAGCATCAGCAAAATGGCATCAGCCTGATAGTGGCGTGCCAGGTAAATTTGATAGGGATCGATAACGAAATCTTTGCACAACACCGGTTGGGTAATCGCAGCGCTGACGATCGGCAAAAATTCAAAATCACCCTGGAAATACTTCTCGTCAGTTAAGACCGAAACAGCTGAGGCGTGATGACGATAAACGCCGGCGATGGTCGCAGGATCAAAATCTTCACGAATCAGACCTTTAGAAGGGGAGGCTTTTTTGCATTCCAGGATGAACATCGTGCGCGTGCCGCGCAGCGCATCGTAAAAGTGGCGTCCTGCAGGCTGCAAGCTGTTCTGGAAGGTCTCCAGCGGCTGTTGTACCTTGCGTGCTTCAACCCAGACGGCTTTATCCTGAACAATTTTCTCTAAAACGGTGCCCTTGATACTCATCTCATCCTCTCGCTGCCAGAGCAACAACGCGCTCGTAAGCCTGACCACTGCGAATTGCGGTGATGGCGCGCTGAGCGTTGTCGCGCAAATCTTCATTTCCGAATACTTTCAGCAACATTGCGACGTTCACCGCAACGGCCTGCTCATGGGCCGGCTGGCCTTTACCCTGGAGTAAACGCGCCAGAATGTCACGGTTTTCTTCCGGCGTGCCGCCCGCCAGGGCTTCTTTATCATGGAAGCCAAAACCGAAGTCTTCAGGCGTCAGCTGATAACTGGTGATTTCACCGTCACGCAGCTCAGCGACCTGAGTCGCACTGTGCAGAGCCACTTCATCCATACCGCCGCCATGTACCACTGCCGCACGCTGATAGCCGAGCACCTTCAGGGTTTGGGCAATCGGCAGCACCAGTTCCGGACTGTACACGCCGATAACCGCCAGCGGTGGTCGTGCCGGGTTGATCAAGGGGCCCAGCACGTTAAACAAGGTGCGGGTTTTTAACTGTTGACGCACCGGCATCGCGTGACGGAATCCGCTGTGATATTGCGGCGCAAACAGGAAGCAGACGTTAAGATCGTCCAGCGCCTTACGCGCTTTTTCAGCGGGCATATCCAGATCGATACCAAAAGCCGCCAGCAGATCGGACGAGCCGGATTTGCTCGACACGCTACGATTGCCGTGCTTGGCCACCTTCAACCCGCAGGTTGCCGCGACAAAGGCGCTGGCGGTGGAGATGTTAATGCTATTGCTGCCGTCACCGCCGGTGCCAACGATATCGGCAAAGGTGTAATCCGGACGCGGGAAGGGTTTCGCATCTTCCAGCAGCGCGGTGGCAGCGCCAGCAATCTCTTCCGGGCGCTCGCCACGGACTTTCATCGCAATCAGCGCGGCGGCTAATTGGGTCGGCTCCAGCTGACCTTTAATAATGGCGCTAAACAGCTGATGGCTCTCCGCCTGACTCAGGGTTTGTGCCTGATAGAGTTTTTCCAGAATAGTTTGCATCATAATCTCCCTATTATTTCGCCAGCGCCCAGGCCAGCGTTTGCTCTAACAAACGTGCGCCCTGGGTGGTGAGAATGGATTCGGGGTGGAACTGGAAGCCGCACACTCGGTCGGCATCGTGACGAACGGCCATCACCATGCCGTTGTAGCTGGCGTTAACGGTCAATTCGGCTGGCGTGTTGCTGCCCACCAGCGAGTGATAACGGGCCACCGGCAGTGGATTGCTCAGGCCGATAAACATCGCTTCACCATCATGATTAATCGATGAAGCTTTGCCGTGCAGAATCTCTCCGGCCTGGCCTACGTGACCACCATAGGCTTCAACAATCGCCTGATGACCGAGACAGATACCAATAATCGGCAAACGACCACGCAAGGCTTGCAGTAACGCAGGCATGCAGCCGGCATCTTTCGGTGCGCCAGGGCCAGGTGAGAGCATCAGCACCGGATTTTCCATCTGCTGCAGGCGTTCAATCAGCACTTCAGCGGGCACGTTATTGCGGTAAATCACCACGTTGTGGCCAAAGGTGCGCAGCTGATCAACGAGGTTATAGGTAAAGGAGTCGATGTTATCGAGCAACAGGATATCGGCCATCAGAAAATCTCCTTGCAATGATGGGCTGTGGCGATGGCACGTAATACTGCGCGCGCTTTGTTGCGGCTTTCATCCGCTTCAGCCTGAGGCTGAGAATCCAGTACCACACCGGCACCGGCTTGCACCGTGGCAACGCCATCTTCCACCCATGCGGAACGAATCACGATGCAGGTATCCAGATCGCCGTGCGCGGTGAAATAGCCGACCGCACCGCCGTAGCTGCCGCGACGCGTGCCTTCTTTCTGAGCAATCAACTGCATGGCACGCACTTTTGGCGCGCCGCTTAAGGTGCCCATGTTCATACAGGCGCGATAGGCGTGCAGGACGTCGAGATCGTTACGCAGCGTGCCGACCACGCGAGAAACGAGGTGCATCACGAAGGAGTAACGGTCAACTTTGGTCAGGTCTGCGACATAGCGGCTGCCAGGCACGCAGATGCGAGCCAGATCGTTACGCGCCAGATCCACCAGCATCAGGTGTTCCGCCATCTCTTTGTGGTCGGTGCGCATTTCCAGTTCGATACGGCTATCGAGATCGCGGTCCAGTGAACCATCGGCATGGCGTCCGCGTGGACGCGTACCGGCAATGGGGTAGATCTCAATCTGACGTGAAGTGGCATCGTATTTGAGTGAGCTTTCAGGTGATGCGCCAAACAGTGCAAAATCCTGATCCTGCATAAAGAACATGTACGGGCTAGGATTGCTGTGTTTCAGCGTATCGTAAGCGGCCAGTGGAGAAGGGCACGGCAGGGAGAAGCGGCGTGATGGCACCACCTGGAAGATTTCACCGATGCGAATCGCTTCCTGCATCTCACGCACCACACTGCAATACTCTGCATCGCTCTGATTGGTGCTCAGCGCCATTTGCTCAACACGTTGCACCGGCAAAGCAGGGGCAGGCTGCGTCATCTGGCCGCGTAACTGCTCGATACGACTCTGCAAGCGCTGGAATTCGCTAGTGGATGGGCTGAACAGACTCGCCTGCAGGCGAGCGCTGCGTGTCTGGTGATCAATCACCAGTAGGGTTTCTGCCAGATAGAAGCAGTAGTCCGGGCAGCTCTGCTCATTACGCAGCTCGGGTAAATCTTCAAATCCGGCCACCAGGTCATAAGCAAACAAGCCGCCGAGGAACATTGCTTCACGCTCTTCCTCTGGGCTGTTCACCAGTTGCGGGATCAGGCGCAGCGCGTCGAAAACAGACAATGCTTTCAGACGTGAATCTTCATCATGCAACCCCTGAGGCAGCGGGAAATGCAGCACTCGGCCATCAGGGCGCGCTTCAATTCTGACATCCTGCGGCAATGCCTCATCCAGCAGTGGCAGAACGCTACGACCGTTTTCAGACAGCGCCTGCAACGTCACGACGTTGCCCAGTGCGCTGATGCGCAGGGCGCTATCAACGATCAACAAGCTTTTCAGATTCTTTTTGCTGTCGATATCAGCAGATTCAAGCAACAACGTTGCTGGACGTGCGCCGCAAATTTGATGGAACACAGCGGCCGGATCTTCGCGGTAGGGCGCGGTACCGGTAATCAACTTCAATGTAGGTTTCGCATTAGCCATTATTGTCATCTCTGAATTTCGCTCAAAAAAAAGCCCGCTCGGTGGCGGGCTCAGGTATCTGCACAGCGGTTACGCATGTTGTGCACGACGACGTCGCCCGTTAAAGGGATTATCGCGCCACCAACCTTTTGCATGCGTACCAAAAATAGCCATGATGAAATACCCGTTACGTGTGAACTTGTGTACTAGTTAACTGGTTCAGGTGAAAAAAGTCAATACTCTTTTTCAGTCAGGAGCAAAATCGTTATCATGCCAGCCGAGTTAAGTTGCTGCTGGAGTTACCTTGTCGGATATTGCCCGTTTTCCCCTTTACGATTTACACAGTCATACCCAGGCGTCTGACGGTTTACTGACCCCTACCGCGCTGGTGCAACGTGCCGTCGAGATGAACGTTGGGGTACTGGCGATTACCGATCACGACACCATCGCTGGCGTAGCCGAAGCGCAAGCCGCCGCAGTGCAACAGGATCTGCCGATTCGCATTCTGGCCGGATTAGAAGCTTCTACGCTGTGGGAAAATCACGAAATTCATATCGTGGGTTTGAATGTAGATTGCCAGCACCCTGCGCTGACATCGTTTCTGGCCCAACAGCATCAATGCCGTGCTGAACGAGCGCTGCTGATCGCAGAGCGCCTCGACCGGGCGCGCATTCCTGATGCGCTAGCGGGGGCGCAACGTCTGGCACAGGGCGGTGTGATCACCCGCGGTCATTTTGCCCGCTACCTGGTGGAGATCGGCAAAGCCGATAACATGGCACAGGTGTTCAAGAACTACCTTGCCCGGGGGAAAACCGGCTACGTGCCGCCGCAATGGTGTACAATTAAACAAGCTATTGATGCCATTCATCATTCTGGTGGCGTGGCGGTACTTGCGCATCCGGGTCGCTATGGTTTGTCCGCGAAGTGGCTCAAACGACTGATTGCCCATTTCGCTGAAGTCGGTGGTGATGCAATGGAAGTGGCGCAGTGTCAGCAGGCACCAAACGAACGAACGCAGCTCGCGACCTATGCACGCGACAATAAGCTGGCGGGATCGCAGGGATCAGATTTTCACCAACCCTGTCCGTGGATAGAACTGGGGCGCAAATTATGGCTGCCGGGCGGCGTTGAACCCATCTGGGAACGCTTTCCCGCGTTAGCGCCCGCCGTGGCTATTGCAGATAGGTGACATGAGGTTTTTATGAGTCAATTTTTTCACATTCATCCAGATAACCCGCAACCGCGTCTGGTCAATCAGGCGGTCGATTATCTCAATAAAGGTGGCGTGATCGTCTATCCCACCGATTCGGGTTACGCGCTGGGCTGCAGACTGGAAGAAAAGAACGCGATGGAGCGTATCTGCCGTATCCGGCAGTTAGATGGTAACCACAATTTTACGTTGATGTGTCGCGATCTGTCTGAGCTTTCGACGTATTCGCAGGTGGACAATACCGCGTTTCGAATTTTGAAAAACAATACGCCGGGCAGTTATACCTTCATTCTCAAGGCGACCAAAGAAGTGCCGCGTCGTTTGATGAATGACAAGCGTAAAACCATTGGGCTGCGCGTGCCGTCCAATCCGGTGGCGCTGGCGTTACTGGAGCGGTTAAATGAGCCGATGATGTCCACCTCGCTGATGCTGCCGGGTAATGACTTCACCGAATCCGATCCGGAAGAGATTCAGCACAGCATTGGCAAGCTGGTGGATCTGATCATTGATGGCGGCACTTTAGGCCAGCAGCCAACCACCGTGATCGATCTCACCAGCGATGTACCGGTTGTGGTTCGTGAAGGGGTCGGCGACACGCGCCCGTTCCTGTGATCACGCGTGGTCAGGCGGCGTTAGCGTCGTCTGGCCAATATTTTGTTCCAGCCAACGTTTAAAATCACCGTAGGGAATATACAGCGAAACATCTTTCAGGATGACCTGCTTGCTGCGCACATTGGAAATTTCATGGCTGTAACCCACAATCACTCCGCCAATTGTCTGGTCAGCATTATATACCGCGCCACCTGACATTCCCTGCACAACCCCAGCATTTGATGCCATTGCCATGCACGGCTTTTTATTCCATTTATTAGTAATTGCGGTGCGCGCTAAATTAACGCCGCTTGATTCCACCGGCATCGCTGAAATAAAGCTGTAACCGTACATCTTAATGGGCTCACCCACTTTACTGGTGCGGAATTTCGCTAACGTTTCCGGGCTGTTTTTATGATAGATAATTGCGACGTCACAATAAGGATGATAAGCCTTCACCCGCTGAACAGCAGTTGTTGCGACGTGCGCAGCTGTCAGGCTGTATTCAGGCGTGAGAGGGATGGTTGTGCCAAGGATGCCCAAACCCAGTACCGTCGGGATGCCTGTCACGCTCATATCCACGTGTTCAAGCGCCGTTCGACTATACTCAGTATGGCCCACGGAACAACCGCTCAGTGCCAGCGCCGCGAGCGCAGGCCAAAGCAGAGTGGTTTTCATGATAATGATCTTCTTTTTAAGCATGTCAGGAAAATCCCTGGTGAAGACTTTCGACATGCAAATTAAATTCATTCCGTGAATGAATAAACGCCTCAATTCCTGCGTGCGCCGGTTTATATTATCAACAATGCCACAGTAACTTCGTTAATGGCCTGTTAGAGAAACGAGTGTAAATAGTAAAGGTTACGCTTTTATAAATACGGCACACTCTGTTTCAGGCTTAAATTTTACACAATTTTTTTATCAGAACAATTCATGAAATTTAATCTGAATCAAATAATGTGAAAATACAGACTTAATCCAACCTGCAGCGCCAATTAACTGATAATTTAAATTTACTGGCTTAATGCACCTTATTTATCCCGGTTAATTAGTTTTTTATGCTGTTTTGTAGTTTGGGTTTAGATTTTATGTTTGGGATTATCCTTAAGCGTGGTGCGCAATGCTAGCAGACCAGTCTTGAAAAGCGCTAATGTATCACAAGCCTAAAGTGGGGATAATCACCTGATAAATAATGTTGATGGCATCTGTTAAAAATTCAGTGACTTAACGCAATTTGAAGAGAAGGGTGGTTGGTGTATCTATCAGTGGCGTAAATGTTTAGGCGCTTGGCCCTGATTGCACGACGCAGCCTTTGGCCTTTATTATCGGCAGCAAAGGAAAAGGTGTTAACGAAACTTGCGTTAGTGTAAAATCGCGGGCCGCCTGACCTGGCATGAGCTAAGCTCAGCGGTAACAGATTCTGATATGGGAACTGGTAATCCCTGTATCGTACCTCTTCTTACCACGACGCCTGGGAAGGCGACAACGAGGCATCTCCATGAGTGAGAAACTACAAAAAGTATTAGCGCGTGCCGGTCACGGTTCACGCCGCGAAATCGAAACCATGATTTCAGCCGGGCGCGTCAGCGTTGATGGCAAGCTTGCGACGCTGGGCGATCGCATCGAAAGTGATAAATCCCTGAAAATTCGTATTGATGGCCATCAGGTCTCGATTGCTGAGTCAGCGACCGAAGTGTGTCGCGTACTGGCCTATTACAAACCAGAAGGTGAGTTGTGTACCCGCAATGATCCAGAAGGGCGCCCGACGGTGTTTGATCGTCTGCCGCGTTTGGTGGGTTCACGCTGGATTGCTGTCGGCCGTCTGGACGTTAACACCTGCGGACTGATGTTGTTCACCACTGATGGTGAGCTGGCGAACCGCCTGATGCACCCGAGCCGTGAAGTTGAGCGCGAATATGCGGTGCGCGTATTCGGCGAAGTGGATGACGATAAGATTCGTCAACTGAGTAAAGGCGTGCAGTTAGAAGATGGTCCTGCCTCGTTCAAAACCATTAAATTTGCCGGCGGCGAAGGGATCAACCAGTGGTACAACGTCACGCTGACTGAAGGTCGTAACCGTGAAGTGCGTCGCCTGTGGGAAGCCGTGGGTGTGCAGGTTAGCCGTCTGATGCGCGTGCGCTACGGTGATATTCAGTTGCCTAAAGGCTTACCACGTGGTGGCTGGATGGAAATGGAATTACCTGCGGTGAACTACCTGCGTACGCTGGTAGGCCTGCCAGAAGAGACCGTGACCAAAATTTCGGTTGAAAAAGATCGTCGTCGCACTAATGCGAATCAGATCCGTCGTGCAGTAAAACGCCATAGCAATGTGAGCGGTAGCCCGCGTCGCACGGGTGGTAGCAGCAGTAGCCGCACGAAGGACAGCAGTGGCACGACTACCGGTCGCAGTGGCACCTCTACCAGCCGCAGCGGCCCTGCCGCTACCCGCGCGGGTACTTCTGCAGGTCGCGGTGGTTCTTCTACCGGACGTGCTGGTACTTCCACCGGCCGTGCTGGTACCTCGACCGGACGCGCTGGTACTTCTACCGGTCGCAGCGGCGGCAGCAGTAAGAAACGCGGTTCCTGATGTCGATTCGACGCCGCATCATGCGGCGTCAATCTCTACCAATCAATTCCCTGCTGTGCTTGAATTCCTGCATCAAAGGCATGTTTCACCGGGCGCATCTCCGTCACGGTATCGGCCAAATCCAATAATGTGCGATGACAACCCCGTCCGGTAATGATCACGCTCTGCTGCTCAGGACGTTGATTCAAAGCCTGCACCAGCTCATCCAAATCCAAATAATCCATGCTTACCATGTAGGTGATTTCGTCCAGAATTACTACATCGATGTGCGGGTCTGCCAGCATGCGGCGAGCTTCCTGCCACACCAGCTGGCAGGCGGTGGTGTCAGTTTCCCGGTTCTGGGTATCCCAGGTAAAGCCGGTGGCCATCACCTGAAATTCCACACCATGCTGCTCCAGCAAATTGCGTTCGCCATTAGGCCACTCACCTTTAATAAACTGCACGGCGGCAACGGTTTTACCGTGGCCACAAGCGCGCAAAGCCGTACCGAAGGCGGCGGTGGTTTTACCTTTGCCATTGCCGGTGAACACCATCAAAATGCCGCGCGTTTCAGTCGCGGCAGCAATGCGTGCATCAACCTGCTCTTTTAAACGCTGCTGTCGTTGCTGATGGCGGTCACTCATGCGCTGGCAGGCCCCGGTTTGCGTCCCGGCTGCGCATCAAAAGTTGTCCCGGTTTTGCGACGGCTGTCATCGCCCATCAAGTAAAGGTAAAGCGGCATCAAATCGGCAGGCGTTTTAAGCAAATTGGCATTTTCTTCCGGGAAGGCACTGGCGCGCATTTTAGTGCGAGTACCACCAGGATTGATGCAATTTACCCGCAGATGACGATTTTTATACTCATCGGCCAATACCTGCATCATGCCTTCGGTAGCGAATTTCGACACCGCATACGCGCCCCAGCCAGCACGGCCGGTACGGCCCACACTCGACGTGGTAAACACCAGTGAACCGGCATCTGATTTCAGCAGCAGTGGCAGCAATGCCTGAGTTAAATAGAAAGTAGCGTCGAGATTGATCTGCATCACCTGGCGCCAGATAGCAGGATCGAGTTCCGCCAGCGGGACGATTTCACCCAGAATCCCGGCATTGTGCAATACGCCATCGAGCCGTGGCACCAGAGCAGCGATCTGGTCGGCTACCTCGGCACAGCTTTCAGGCGTGGCATGCGACAAGTCCAGCAGCAAATGTGAGGCGGGCTGCTTATTCAGTTGATTGATGGCGTGCTCAGTTTGCTGCAGTGTCTCGGCGTTGCGGCCCATCAAAATGACGCGTGCGCCATAGCGCGCATAGGTCAGCGCCGCTTCGCGACCAATGCCGTCTGAAGCGCCGGTGACGAGGATAATGCGATTTTCCAGCAGATCGCTTTTCGGTTGATAATGCACAGCGATGTCCTTTGGCAAGTCAGAGGGTTTTGGGCTTTATGCCTCAATTTGGCGCCCGGTGCAATCACCGCGCCTCGCATTCTGTGCCGCCTGCGGGCATTTCAGGCGACGAAAGTCGCTAAAGCGGGTAAACTCAGCCATTGTATGTAATTCACTGTTTAATAAGGCGGCAGAATGGATTTACTCTCCAGTTATGGATTATTTCTGGCCAAGGCCGTCACCGTGGTGGTGGCGTTCGCAGCTATTGTTCTGATTGTGCTGAATGCTGCGATGCGTAAACGCCACAGCGGTGGTCAACTGCGCTTAACTCACCTCGACGATGATTATCGTGAAATGAAGGAAGATCTGCAGCTGGCGAAGATGAAGCCGCAGGCGCAAAAAGTGTGGCTGAAGCAGCATAAAAAAGAAGAGAAGCAAAAAGCCAAAACCGAGAAGCGCAATGCCAAAGCCGGTGTGAGCGAGGCCGCTAAACCGACACTTTATGTGCTGGAGTTTAAAGGCAGCATGGATGCGGGCGAAGTGAGTTCTTTACGTGAGGAGATCTCCGCGGTGCTGGCGGTGGCGGTGGCGGGTGATGAAGTCTTGCTGCGTTTGGAAAGTCCGGGTGGCGTAGTGCACGGTTATGGCCTGGCCGCTTCTCAGTTGCAGCGTCTGCGTGATGCGGGCCTGCAGTTAACCGCCGTTGTCGATAAAGTGGCGGCGAGCGGGGGTTATATGATGGCTTGTGTCGCGGATCGTATCGTCGCGGCGCCATTCTCTATCATTGGCTCAATTGGTGTGGTCGCGCAGATCCCCAACTTCAACCGTCTGCTGAAACGCAATGATATCGACGTTGAACTGCATACGGCGGGTCAATATAAGCGCACGCTGACCTTGTTTGGTGAGAACACCGATGAGGGACGTGAAAAATTCCAGGAAGATCTCAACGAAACCCACCTGCTGTTCAAAGAGTTTGTTCAACAGATGCGTCCGACACTGGATTTGGAAAAAGTGGCCACCGGTGAACACTGGTATGGACGCCAGGCGCTGGATTTGGGGCTAATCGATGAGATCGGCACCAGCGATGCACTGATTATCAAACAAATGGATCGGTTCAATGTGCTGGGCGTGCACTATGCGCGTAAGAAGAAAATGATGGATCGCTTCACCAACAGCGCCAGTATGGCGGCCGAGCGGTTAATTCTGAAAATATGGCAGCGGGGTGATAAACCGCTGTTGTAAGCGAGCCCGGCAAATGCCGGGCTTTTTTTATGCCAGGTGATAACGAGAGGAGAGCTCAACGGCAAGGAATTTAAACACGTTAAACACAGCGGTGGTTTTTGCGCTCGGCAGGCCTTCTTCATCTAAGAACCAGGGTCCACGGAACACCAATACCTCGCCCTGCTGAATCACGTCATTCACTTCCATCCCGGCTAAATAATCGTCGTGTCGGTTGATCATTTGATTGGCTATTTCCAGCAACGCTTGGCGTGAAATGGATTCCGTTTTTACTGACATTGTTCACCTCTTTTTTGACAGCAATCGTTCTCCTTCTATATTACTAGCGAGTTGCGCTGTTCATCAAATCAACGCCTGTCAGCAAAACTGGCGCAAAATTAATCAGAATGCTAATTAAGTTGCGTAACGGATTTTATCAGGTAGAGTGTGGGCGATTCAGCTTTCAGGGAGATCACACCCGGATGTGTGATGCCGTCAGATGGAAAACCCGCTTCTAATCATAAAGTTGCATAAGTCGATGCAATCTGACCTGAGATTATCCCCGCTGCCTTGAAAAGTGAAAAGCTGGCAGCAATATTGAACCCGTTGGGTTTTGGGGCATCGAATCCTCTCCCGTTTATCAGGACGTTTCAATTAGGTAAAGGTACATATGGGTAAAGCACTCGTAATCGTTGAGTCCCCGGCAAAGGCCAAAACAATCAATAAATACCTCGGTAATGACTACGTGGTGAAATCCAGTGTCGGTCATATCCGTGATTTGCCGACCAGCGGTTCAACTGCCCGTAAAAGTGCCGACGGGGAAAAGGCGAAAACAGGAAAGAAGGTTAAGAAAGATGAGAAGGCCGCTCTGGTCAGTCGCATGGGTGTCGACCCGTGGCATGGCTGGGAAGCGGACTATCAGATTCTGCCGGGCAAAGAGAAAGTCGTTGCCGAACTGAAAAGCCTCGCCGCAGACGCCGACCACATCTATCTCGCAACGGACCTTGACCGCGAAGGGGAAGCCATTGCCTGGCACCTGCGGGAAGTGATCGGTGGTGATGACAAGCGTTTTAGCCGCGTGGTGTTCAACGAAATCACCAAAAATGCGATTCGTCAGGCGTTTGACAAGCCGGGCGAACTGAATATTGAACGTGTCAACGCACAGCAGGCGCGTCGCTTTATGGACCGCGTTGTGGGTTACATGGTTTCCCCGCTGCTGTGGAAGAAAATTGCCCGTGGTTTATCAGCCGGTCGTGTTCAGTCTGTAGCTGTCCGTCTGGTGGTCGAGCGCGAGCACGAAATCAAAGCGTTCGTGCCTGAAGAGTACTGGGAAATCGACGCAGATTTCTCTACGCCGAAAGGCGACGCGTTAGCGATGCAGGTCACGCATCAGGGCGATAAAGCCTTCCGTCCGGTTAATCGCGAGCAAACTCATGCTGCGGTATCCGTGCTGGAGAAAGCGCGTTACGAAGTGCTGGATCGTGAAGACAAACCGACCAGCAGCAAACCTTCTGCGCCTTTTATTACCTCGACGCTGCAGCAAGCGGCGAGTACACGTCTCGGTTTTGGCGTGAAGAAAACTATGATGATGGCGCAACGTCTCTACGAAGCGGGTCACATCACTTATATGCGTACTGACTCCACCAACCTGAGTCAGGATGCGGTGGCGATGGCGCGCGGCTTTGTCGAGACGAGTTTTGGTAAGAAGTATTTGCCAGAATCACCGATCACTTACGCCAATAAAGAGAATTCCCAGGAAGCGCACGAAGCGATCCGTCCTTCGGATGTCAACATTCAGGCAGAATCGCTGAAAGATATGGAAGCTGATGCGCAGAAACTGTACCAGCTTATCTGGCGTCAGTTTGTGGCCTGTCAGATGGTGCCAGCGCAGTATGATTCCACCACCCTGACGGTCGGTGCAGCAGACTTCAAACTGAAGGCGAAAGGCCGTACGTTGCGTTTCGATGGCTGGACTAAAGTGATGCCAGCCCTGCGTAAAAACGATGAAGACTTGACGCTGCCACCGGTCAATGTCGGCGATATGCTTGATCTGAAAGAGCTGTTGCCAAGCCAGCACTTCACCAAGCCACCAGCCCGCTTTAGCGAAGCTTCACTGGTCCGTGAGCTGGAAAAACGTGGCATTGGTCGTCCATCGACCTATGCTTCGATTATTTCCACCATCCAGGATCGCGGTTACGTGCGAGTGGAAAACCGCCGTTTCTACGCTGAGAAGATGGGTGAAATCGTCACCGATCGTCTGGAACAGAATTTCCGTGAGCTGATGAACTATGACTTCACCGCGCGCATGGAAGACAGCCTTGACCAGGTTGCTAATAATGAGGCGCAGTGGAAAGCGGTACTGGATTCCTTCTTCAGCGATTTCAGCCAGCAGTTAGGCCAGGCTGAGAAAGATCCGGAAGAGGGCGGCATGCAGCCGAACCAGATGGTGCTGACCTCGATTGACTGCCCGACCTGTAGTCGCCAAATGGGTATCCGCACCGCCAGTACCGGCGTATTCCTGGGTTGTTCTGGTTATGCATTGCCGCCGAAAGAGCGCTGCAAGCAAACCATCAATCTGATCCCGGAAAACGAAGTGCTCAACATTCTGGAAGGCGATGATGCTGAAACCAATGCGTTGCGCGCCCGTCGTCGTTGCCAGAAATGCGGCACGGCAATGGACAGCTATCTGATCGATAACCAGCGTAAGCTGCACGTCTGCGGGAACAACCCGGAATGTGATGGTTACGAAATCGAGCAGGGTGAATTCCGCATCAAGGGCTATGACGGTCCTGTCGTGGAGTGCGAGAAGTGTGGTTCTGAAATGCACCTGAAAATGGGGCGTTTTGGTAAGTACATGGCTTGTACCAACGATGAGTGCAAAAATACGCGTAAGATCTTGCGAAATGGTGACGTTGCGCCACCGAAAGAGGACCCGGTTCCACTGCCAGAACTGGCGTGTGAAAAATCGGATGCTTACTTCGTACTGCGTGATGGTGCGGCGGGTGTCTTCCTTGCAGCAAACACCTTCCCTAAATCGCGCGAAACACGTGCGCCGCTGGTGGAAGAGTTGCAACGCTTTGCCGATCGTCTCCCTGAAAAGCTGAAGTACATGGCAGAAGCGCCTGCTGCCGATCCGGAAGGCAACAAAACATTGGTACGCTTTAGCCGTAAAACCAAGCAACAGTACGTCTCCTCTGAAAAAGAGGGTAAAGCGACAGGCTGGTCGATGTTCTACATTGACGGCAAGTGGCAGGAAGCGAAGAAGTAATTCCCCCTCAAGGCCAGCATCTGCTGGCCTTTTCACCATCCTTATAGCTAATCGTTCTACATTCTTCCTTTAACTGATATAGTGGTTATAGCATTTTTCGTTTCGCTGACATGCTTTCCCTCCTCAACCCTTAATTAAGGCGGAAACACGCTTTCAGGGATTGCTCCTCTGTCGCTACCGGGAAGATATAACTATGAAATTGCAGCAGTTGCGTTACATCGTCGAAGTGGTCAATCACAACCTCAACGTCTCCTCTACCGCCGAAGGTCTCTATACCTCACAACCGGGTATCAGTAAGCAAGTGCGCATGCTGGAGGATGAACTCGGCGTGCAGATTTTTGCGCGTAGCGGTAAACATCTCACTCAGGTAACCCCTGCGGGTGAAGAAATCATCCGGATTGCACGCGAAGTGTTATCGAAGGTGGATGCGATTAAATCCGTCGCAGGTGAGCATACCTGGCCGGATAAAGGCTCGCTGTACGTGGCGACAACCCACACACAGGCGCGTTATGCCTTGCCTGGCGTGATTAAAGGGTTTATTGAGCGTTACCCACGCGTATCACTGCATATGCATCAGGGCTCACCGACGCAAATTGCTGAAGCCGTTTCAAAGGGGAATGCTGACTTTGCGATTGCGACCGAAGCACTGCATTTATACGACGACCTGATTATGTTGCCGTGCTATCACTGGAACCGCGCCATTGTTGTGACGCCAGATCATCCGTTGGCAGGCAAATCGAATGTGACGATTGAAGAGCTGGCTGATTTCCCGCTCGTGACCTACACCTTTGGCTTTACTGGCCGCTCAGAGCTGGATACCGCATTCAACCGTGCAGGATTGACGCCACGTATTGTCTTTACGGCCACCGATGCTGATGTCATCAAAACGTATGTGCGTTTGGGCTTAGGTGTGGGTGTAATTGCCAGTATGGCGGTGGACCCGGTTTCCGATCCGGATTTGGTGCGCATTGAAGCATCAGAAATTTTTACCAATAGTACAACCAAGATTGGCTTTAGACGCAGCACGTTCCTGCGTAGCTATATGTATGATTTTATTCAACGTTTTGCACCGCATTTGACCCGTGATGTCGTGGATGCCGCGGTCGCATTACGTTCTAACGAAGATATCGAAGCGATGTTCCGCGATATCAAGTTACCTTTCAAATAATCTCCTAACTCATTATTTTCGCAAGGTGTCCAGTGGGCATCTTGTGAATCCCTCCTCGTTAGCGCCACAAGAATCTCAAAAAATTTCATTATTTTTTTGTAAATGAAACATCGATCACATGTTTTTTCATTGTTATATCTTAAATGAGAAACAGTACACAAAATTTACGCTGCTACTTTGCGGACCGCCAGGAATATTCCCATACTCCAGTTATCAACTGATGAGAAAGGCCTTTTAGTAAGGCTCATTAAATTAAACTCAAATTTAGAATGGTACTAAATTTGTTTTAACCCAAATTTACAATGTTTGTATTAGATAAATAGTTTGATCAGTAATTAAATTTATCTCATCAATCTTTTGGGTTTTGATAAATAGCGTTAATCGTTGTACTCAATAAAAATAACTGGATTTTCGGACTTAACAAGTTTAGGATTCGTCCTAAATCTTAATCGTTATCAACAATCGTTTTATTGAGAGTGATTATCAAAAACTATGAATACTAGACTGACTGTTCAACAAGATTTCCGTACTAAAACCGCCAAGGTTGAGCGCTCTGGTAACGTGCGTCGCAAGGCTTGGTTGACCGTCTTCGCTGCTTCAGCTCTGTTCTGGGTAGTGGTGGCATTGATGATCTGGCGTATGTGGGGTTAAGCCATGTGGGCAAATACACTCAGCCGTAAGTCTCCGGTTTCTGCGCGTCAGCCGAACACGTCTACGTGCAAAGCGAAAGAAGTCAAGAGCGCTGAACAGCCTGTGGCGATTCCTGCGTCATGGGAACTGAGTGAAAACCAGCGCAACTTTATCGAATCTTTCATGGATCCGAAGTCGAAATAACGCTGTCTGCGTTCTGTTCTATATATAGAATTTATATCTCTCTTTACCGGATTATCCGGTGGGCATTTTAAAAGCCCGTCCTTTAACACTCAGCATTAAAAAAACGGTGTCATCAGTACAAAGCTGAGGACGGTGGACTTTTTTTGCCCGAAATCCGGGAGGGAGTGACTCAATGAATACAACGACTTTTTCATGGTTTAGCGTTTATGCCTTTTCCATTGCATTTTGGGCTACGGCCGTGTGGGCAATGATGTAATCCAATAACTCAAATTGTACTGACTTTTATTAATGCCCTGACAAACGTCGGGGCATTTTTGTTTGTGCCTTTATGTGTCATTTCGTGTTGTTATCAAATCGTTAACGAAAATGTGGTCTATCTTTAAGCTAAACCTTGCGGTTATTGAGGTTTAAAGAGAGGCCCATTAAAGGAGGAGTTATGTCGTTAACGTTACGGGAGCAAAGTCAGGATACGCTGGACGTTCGGGCAAAAAAATATCATTACTACAGCCTGCCTAAAGCCGCCCAGCAACTGGGCAATATCGATCGCTTACCCAAATCAATGAAGGTGTTGCTGGAAAATCTGCTGCGCTGGCAGGATGAGGATTCAGTAACAGCTGAAGACATTCAGGCGTTAGTTGGCTGGCTGAAAGATGCCCACGCCGATCGTGAAATTGCTTATCGCCCTGCGCGCGTATTGATGCAGGACTTCACCGGCGTGCCAGCGGTGGTAGATTTGGCGGCGATGCGCGAAGCGGTTAATCGCCTCGGCGGCGATGTAGCCAAAGTTAATCCCTTATCGCCGGTCGATCTCGTGATAGACCACTCGGTGACCGTTGACCATTTTGGTGATGAGGACGCTTTCGAAGAAAACGTGCGTCTGGAGATGGAGCGTAACCACGAACGTTACGTCTTCCTGCGCTGGGGGCAAAAAGCTTTCAACCGTTTCCGCGTGGTGCCACCAGGCACCGGTATCTGCCATCAGGTCAACCTGGAGTATCTGGGAAAATCCGTCTGGCATGAAACGCAGGAGAGTAAGGAAGTCGCTTACCCTGACACCTTAGTGGGTACGGATTCTCACACCACGATGATCAACGCGCTCGGCGTATTAGGCTGGGGTGTCGGTGGTATTGAAGCCGAAGCCGCCATGTTAGGGCAGCCAGTATCTATGCTGATCCCTGACGTTGTCGGTTTCAAACTCACTGGAAAACTAAGCCCCGGCATCACCGCGACCGATTTGGTGTTAACCGTGACGCAAATGCTGCGTAAGCACGGTGTGGTAGGTAAATTCGTCGAATTCTACGGTGATGGCCTCGCCGATCTCCCCTTAGCAGACCGCGCGACTATCGCTAATATGGCGCCGGAATTTGGTGCCACCTGCGGTTTCTTCCCTATCGATGAGATCACGCTGAGCTACATGACGCTGACCGGACGCGATGCTGAACAAGTCGAATTAGTGGAAGCTTATGCGAAGCAACAAGGGATGTGGCGTAATCCGGGTGATGAACCTCGTTTTACCAGTTCACTGGCGCTGGATATGGCTGAAGTTGAATCCAGCCTTGCCGGCCCCAAACGTCCGCAGGATCGCGTCTCGCTGGGGGATGTGCCAGCAGCCTTTGATGCCAGCAACGAACTCGAAGTCAATCATGCACAGAAAGCGCATAAGACCGTCACTTATCGCGACAGCGAGACCGGCGATAGCTATCAGCTGGACGACGGTGCTGTAGTCATTTCAGCCATCACCTCTTGTACCAATACGTCTAACCCCAGCGTCTTGATGGCGGCGGGCCTGTTGGCGAAAAATGCCGTTGAGCGTGGCTTGATGCGCAAACCCTGGGTGAAAGCCTCATTGGCACCGGGATCAAAAGTGGTGTCGGATTACCTCGCGGTGGCTCAGCTCACGCCTTATCTGGATGAATTAGGTTTCAACCTGGTGGGATACGGCTGTACCACCTGCATCGGTAACTCGGGTCCATTGCCAGATGAAATCGAGAGTGCCATTAAAGAAGGTGATCTAACCGTGGGTGCGGTGTTATCGGGTAACCGAAACTTCGAAGGACGTATCCATCCGCTGGTGAAAACCAACTGGCTGGCGTCGCCGCCGTTGGTGGTGGCTTATGCACTGGCCGGTAATATGAAATTAAACCTGCAGAGTGAGCCTATCGGGCAGGACAGGCAGGGCAACGATGTCTTCCTGCAGGATATCTGGCCATCTCCAGAGGAGATCGCCGCAGCGGTGCAGAAAGTGACCAGCGATATGTTCCATAAGGAATATGCCGAGGTCTTTGACGGGACGCCTGAGTGGCAACAAATCAAAGTCAGTGAAGCCGCAACTTATGACTGGGATGAGGGCTCAACTTACATCCGCCTGTCGCCGTTCTTTGATGAAATGGGTAAAACACCGGAGCCGGTCCAGGATATTAAAGGCGCGCGCATTCTGGCGATGCTGGGTGACTCTGTCACCACCGACCATATTTCGCCGGCGGGCAGCATCAAAGCGGAAAGTCCCGCTGGACGCTACTTGCTGTCGCATGGTGTCGAGCGCACCGATTTTAACTCCTATGGCTCGCGTCGTGGTAACCACGAAGTCATGATGCGCGGCACCTTTGCCAACATCCGTATTCGTAATGAAATGGTGCCGGGTGTGGAGGGGGGATACACCAAACATTTCCCCAGCAATGAACAGTTGGCGATTTACGATGCGGCCATGAAGTATCAGGCCGAAGGTGTGCCGCTGGCAGTCATCGCCGGGAAGGAGTACGGCTCAGGTTCCAGCCGCGACTGGGCAGCGAAGGGCCCGCGTTTGCAAGGTGTGCGAGTCGTTATTTCAGAGTCGTTCGAGCGTATACATCGCTCTAACTTGATCGGGATGGGGATCCTGCCACTGGAATTCCCCGCTGGCGTCACGCGTATAACGCTGGGATTAACCGGGGAGGAGTTTATTGATGTTGAAAACCTCTCCCAACTGAAACCAGGTTGCACGGTCAATGTCACGCTGACGCGCGTCGATGGTAAAAAAGAGACGCTGGCAACGCGGTGCCGTATCGATACCGGTAATGAGCTGACCTATTATCAGAACGATGGCATATTGCACTATGTGATTCGTAATATGCTGAACTAAAAAAAAGCCGGGAGATTTCCCGGCTTTTTTCTGTCTGCTTTACGCTTTTGGCAGCAGATGGCCCATTTTTTCTGCCTTGGTATCAAGGTAGTGGGCATTTTTGGGGTTGCGTCCAACCACTAACGGCACGCGCTCAACAATATTAATTCCCGCTTCGCTCAGAATCTCGACTTTGCGAGGATTGTTAGTCAGCAGGCGGACTTCATTGACGCCCAGCAGCTTAAACATATCCGCACACAGGGTGAAATCACGCTCATCAGCGGCAAAGCCCAATTGATGATTCGCTTCCACCGTATCGTACCCTTTGTCCTGCAGGGCATAGGCGCGGATCTTGTTTAGCAGACCGATATTACGGCCTTCCTGACGGTGATATAACAGCACGCCACGACCTTCTTCAGCGATAGCGGTCAGTGCCGCCTCGAGCTGGAAACCACAGTCGCAGCGCAGGCTGAACAGTGCGTCACCGGTTAGACACTCCGAGTGAACGCGTGCCAGCACTGGATTGTGGTCACTCACATCACCGTAAACCAGCGCGACATGATCCTGGCCGGTTGCCAGTTCTTCAAAACCAACCATCAGGAAATCTCCCCATGGCGTGGGCAGTTTGGCTTCTGCTACCCGTTTAAGCTGCATGTGACTCTCCAGAACCTTCAGAGGATGCGCTATCATCATGATAACGCACGGGCCCGATTGGCCCGACAAAACTGACAATATTGTGCCACAACCTGTACCCGGGCCGTTAATCAGTCAGAGTTATTGTAGTGATAAAGCACAATTATCTAAGCTGCAACGGGTATGTTATTCTTTTTTCAGCTAAAGTTATGCCAGCCACGCTGATACCAGCGGATCTAAAAGGAAACGGATGTTAAAAATTGCGCAGCGCACCACCCTAGGAATGCTTTTGTTATTGATCATGCCGGTCGCTGTCTGGCTCTCTGGCTGGCAATGGCAGCCAGGTGAGAGTAGCGCATTTTTGCGGGTACTCTTTTGGATGACCGAGACCGTCACCAGCCCATGGGGCATATTGACAAGCCTTATCCTCAGTGCCTGGGTTTTATGGTGCTTACGCTTCCGACTTAAGCCCGCCATTTTACTGATCATCTTCATGAACGGCGCTATTCTTGCCGGCCAGTACACCAAATCTTTCATTAAAGAGCAGGTGCAGGAACCCCGGCCCTATGTGGTTTGGCTGGAGAAGAGTTACGGTATTGATGAAGGGGAGTTTTATCAGCAGAACCGTCAGGGGCGCAGCCAGTTGGTGTCGACTTTAGTGGCTAACGACACTCAGCTGCCGCAATGGCTGAAAAACCACTGGGCGTTTGAAACCGGCTTTGCCTTTCCTTCCGGACATACCATGTTTGCTGCCAGTTGGGCGCTGCTGGTGATTGGCCTACTGTGGCCACGGCGCCATATTGTCACCGTGATAGTGCTGTTTGCCTGGGCCACCATGGTGATGGGCAGTCGTTTGTTACTGGGCATGCATTGGCCGCGCGATTTGGTGGTGGCCACCCTGATTTCCTGGTTGCTGGTCACGGTTGCCACCTGGCTGGCACAACGTTTTTGTGGTCCGCTGACGGTGCCGCGCGAAGAGCAGCGGGAGATCGAGCAGCGTGATGATGGATTGTAATTTCTGCGCGCGCCCCCATATGATTGATTGCGCTTACGGAAAATGCGCTAAGTGATGTGCTGATAAGCAGCATCGGCGGCACTTTTTTGGCATACTTCTACTGGATAACCTCACGACAGGACGCATTGTGAAATATTTGCTGATTTTTCTCGTGGTTTTGGTCATTTTTATCATCTCCGTCACGCTTGGAGCGCATAACGACCAAATCGTCACTTTTAACTATCTGCTGGCGCAGGGTGAATTCCGCATCTCCACATTGCTGGCGAGCTTGTTTGGCGCTGGATTCCTGCTCGGTTGGGCAATTTGCGGTCTTTTCTGGTTGCGGATACGTGTTTCTCTGGCCCATGCGCAGCGCAAGCTGAAACGCATGCAGGCACAGAACGAACAATCAACGGCTGTGACAAATTCTTCTACTGCTGGTCGTCGGGATTAAGTTTCGATGCTTGAATTGCTGTTTTTGCTTCTTCCTGTTGCTGCGGCATATGGCTGGTACATGGGCCGCCGTAGTGCCCATCAGGATAAGCAACAGGAAGCCAATCGCCTGTCACGTGAATACGTTGCCGGGGTTAACTTCCTGCTTTCCAATCAACAGGACAAAGCTGTCGATCTCTTTCTGGATATGCTGAAGGAGGACAGCGGCACAGTCGAAGCTCACCTGACGCTTGGCAACCTGTTCCGTTCACGCGGCGAAGTTGACCGCGCCATCCGTATTCACCAATCCCTGATGGAAAGCGCTTCCCTGAGCTATGAACAGCGGCTGCTGGCGATTCAGCAGTTAGGACGCGATTACATGGCTGCCGGGTTGTACGATCGCGCAGAAGACATGTTTAGCCAGCTGATTGATGAAACCGACTTCCGCATCGGTGCCTTGCAACAGCTGTTACTGATACATCAGGCAACCAGTGACTGGCACAAAGCCATCGAAGTGGCGGAAAGGTTGGTTAAGCTCGGCAAAGACAAGCAGAAGGGCGAAATTGCCCATTTCTACTGCGAACTCGCGCTTCAGGCACTGAGCAGTGACGATCTCGATCGCGCCATGAGCTTGCTGAAGAAGGGTGAATCGGCCGATCATCAAAGCGCACGCGTTTCCATCATGATGGGCCGCATCTTTATGGAGCAGGGCGAGTATGCCAAAGCAACGGCTCGCCTGCAGCGCGTGCTGGATCAAGATAAAGAGCTGGTGAGCGAAACCTTATCAATGCTCGAAACCTGCTATCAGCGCCTGAATCAGCCCGAAGACTGGGCTCAGTTTTTACAGCGCTGTGTGGAAGAGAATACCGGCGCGGCTGCTGAACTGTACCTCTCTGATATCCTTGAGCAGCAGCAGGGACCTGAAGCGGCGCAGTTGTACATCAATCGTCAGTTGCAACGCCATCCCACCATGCGCGTGTTCCATCGCTTAATGGACTTCCACCTGCACGAAGCTGAGGACGGTAGGGCTAAAGAGAGCCTGATGGTGCTGCGTGATATGGTCGGTGAACAGATTCGTACCAAGCCGCGCTATCGCTGCCAGAAGTGCGGATTTACCGCGCATGCACTTTACTGGCATTGCCCATCTTGTCGCGCATGGTCTTCCGTGAAACCGATCCGTGGACTTGACGGCCAGTAACGGCCGTTTTTATTATAACCCCACCATAGTTACAACATACTATAGCCCTGAATCATCAACGTAAGCCGTGGCATTGTGCGGCTATCCGTCAATCAATGATCTAAAGCGCGCAGTGAGATTGTCGGGAGGGGGATGCACGGGTAGAATGCTTGCCGTTTGTCCATTGCGCCTGCGGGTGCCTGCCTCTGAGGAAACGTTATGCCTGTAACCACTTCACCGATTCTGGTGGCACTCGACTATCATAATCTCGACAGCGCACTGCAGTTTGTGGACCGCATTGACCCGAGCCAGTGCCGCCTGAAAGTCGGCAAAGAGATGTTCACGCTGTTTGGCCCGTCGCTGGTGAAAACGTTACAGTCGCGTGGATTTGACGTTTTCCTCGACCTGAAGTTTCATGACATCCCAAATACCACCGCGCACGCGGTAGCTGCTGCAGCTGACCTCGGTGTGTGGATGGTCAATGTCCACGCCAGTGGCGGGGCGCGGATGATGAATGCGGCACGCGAAGCGCTGCTGCCTTTTGGCAACGATGCGCCCTTGCTGATTGCGGTTACCGTATTAACCAGCATGGATGAAGAGGATCTCAAAGGCCTCGGCATTACGCTTTCACCCGCCCAGCAGGCGGAACGTCTGGCTCGCCTGACGCGCGAGTGCGGACTGGACGGTGTAGTGTGTTCCGCTCAGGAAGCCGCGCATTTCAAGCAGGTGATCGGCCAGGATTTTGCATTGGTAACACCGGGTATTCGTCCTGCAGGCAGTGACGCAGGCGATCAACGCCGTATCATGACGCCACAGCAGGCAAAATTGGCTGGCGTGGATTACATGGTGATTGGGCGTCCGATCACCCAATCCAATGATCCGGCGGCAACGCTGCACACTATCCTGCAAAGTTTACAGGAGGCCTAATGGCTCAGGACAACCGACTGGTTTACTCCACTGAAACGGGTCGCATCGCACAGGAAGAAGAAAAAGCGCCGCGCCCGAAAGGCGATGGCATTGTGCGCATTCAGCGCCAGACCAGCGGTCGAAAAGGCAAGGGTGTTTGCCTGATCACTGGTATCGATCTCGATGACGACGCGCTCAACAAATTGGCAGCAGAACTAAAGAAAAAATGTGGCTGTGGTGGGTCACTCAAAGATGGCGTGATCGAGATTCAGGGCGATAAACGCGATTTATTAAAAACACTGCTCGAAGCCAAAGGCATGAAAGTGAAATTAGCCGGCGGCTAAAAAATACGGGCCGCACACTGTGCGGCCCGTGATGCTGTAGATGCGCTGCGTAGCCTGAATCTTTATCGTTATTTAGAAACCTGATGGCCGATAATACCGCCAACGGCTGCACCACCTACTGTACCCAGTGCACTTCCGTTAGTCAGGACAGAACCACCGATTGCACCCGCACCCGCCCCGATGGCGGTATTACGGTCGCGTTTTGACCAGTTCGAACAACCACTCAAGCCAACAACCAGAGTGGCAGCTAATACCGCAACGGTCATACGTTTCATTGTTGTCGTCATCTCTTTCTCCTTGATTGTATGTACAGAGGCAACGTTTTAAGTATAGATGTTGCGCAACGAAGTACTTCATCCCAGTGTGTCATTCAATGCTCTCCATTGTGACCATTTGCGGGGGTTAATCTTGTGCAAACCGTACCGTTCCTGACTTTAGCCTGATGAACCACAGCAAAATTAGGTGAAGATAGAATATTCTTAATTCACGCCACACTTCTTCGGTCTCAGCGACTTTCCGCTGCTTTTACAGCGATTCGCTCCATAACGTTTTATCCCCTAGTTCAGCACAATTCAGCTATCACAGTTCGCAGGAGGAATAATCATGCTGGAATCGCTCAAGCAGCAGGTGCTGGAAGCCAATCTGGATTTACCGCGCTATAACCTGGTCACATTTACCTGGGGTAACGTCAGCGCCATCGATCGCGATCGAGGCCTGCTGGTGATCAAGCCGTCAGGCGTGAAATACGAGAAGATGCAGCGTGAAGATATGGTGGTGGTGGAGTTAGCGAGTGGCAAAGTGGTGGAAGGGGCGCTACGTCCGTCATCAGATACAGCAACCCATCGTGCGCTATACCTTGCCTGGCCAGAGATTGGTGGCATTGTGCATACCCACTCGCGCCACGCCACGATTTGGGCGCAGGCCGGGCGCGATATTATTGCGCTGGGTACCACGCACGCGGATGACTTCTACGGCACCATTCCCTGCACGCGTGCGATGAAGCGCGAGGAGATTCAACAGGATTACGAGTGGAATACCGGGCAGGTGATTATCGAAAGTTTCGCTCAACGCCGTATCAAGCCTGGCGATATTCCCGCTGCGCTGGTCAACTCGCACGGCCCGTTTTCCTGGGGGAAAGATGCGGATGCAGCCGTTCATAGTGCGGTGGTGCTGGAAGAGGTTGCCTACATGGCGCTACATACGGAACAACTGCGCAGCGAACTGCCTCCGATTTCGCAAAATTTGCTCGATCTGCATTATCTACGAAAGCATGGTAAGAACGCCTGGTATGGGCAGAATTAAACATTAAAGCTTGCAGAGGCGCCTGAAGGCGCCTTTATTTTTTGGCTGGAACAACTAGTATGGCGATACCGATCATAAAATAGAAATGGCCTACCTTTAAAATTAAAACGCTGTTTCATTATTATCGCTCTGATCACTTTTTTCCTGAATCTCAGTGGTTATCTTGCCTGTCATGCCAACAGGCAAACGATAACGCACCTCCCTCTGACTCAGTAAAGGTGACACACCTATGCATATCAAACGCGCAATCGATAAAATTCCAGGCGGTATGATGTTAATCCCGCTATTTCTGGGCGCGCTTTGCCACACGTTTTCACCCGGCGCAGGTAAATACTTTGGCTCTTTCACTAACGGCTTAATGACCGGCACGGTACCGATTCTGGCGGTATGGTTCTTTTGCATGGGTGCATCAATCAAACTCAGCGCAACCGGGACCGTACTGCGTAAATCCGGCACCCTGGTGCTAACAAAAATCGCCGTGGCCTGGGTAATTGCTGCTGTGGCATCGCGCATGATGCCGGAAAATGGCGTAGAAGTTGGTATGTTCGCCGGCTTGTCCACGCTGGCCCTGGTTGCCGCCATGGATATGACCAACGGCGGACTGTATGCCTCGATCATGCAGCAATACGGGTCAAAAGAAGAAGCCGGCGCGTTTGTGCTGATGTCGCTGGAATCGGGTCCGCTGATGACCATGGTGATTTTGGGAACCGCTGGCATTGCTTCGTTTGAGCCACACGTGTTTGTCGGCGCAGTGCTGCCATTCATTGTCGGCTTCGCGCTCGGCAATCTCGACCCTGAATTACGCGAGTTCTTTGGCAAAGCCGTGCATACCTTGATTCCCTTCTTTGCTTTTGCGTTGGGTAACACCATCAATTTGGCGGTGATCGCGCAAACCGGTTTACTGGGTGTATTGCTGGGGGTCTCGGTGATCATCATCACCGGTATTCCACTGATTATTGCCGACCGTTTGATTGGTGGCGGTGATGGTACCGCAGGGATTGCCGCTTCAAGCACCGCAGGAGCGGCCGTGGCGACACCGGTGTTGATTGCCGAGATGCTGCCACAGTTTAAACCGGTCGCACCCGCAGCCACCGCACTGGTTGCCACTTCAGTAATCGTGACTTCTGTATTAGTGCCGATTATCACCGCCGTCTATTCAAAACGCGTTAAGCGTTCTCATGTGGCGGTGGGACAGCGCGCTGCCATCAAGTAAGCCTGCTTATCTTTCCCCGACCTTATGGTCGGGGATATCTCTGGATTTTACTTTATAAATCAATCTCTCATTTGGTCTGGCCTCACTCTGGATTACGCTGATGTTGCGTTTAACGCATCACATAACTAGAGGATGAGACTATGACAGTAATTAACCAACCAACTTGCAGATTGTTTACCGAAGTCGGACAAACCACCCAGCTGGCGGCCTACTATGAAGAGGGTCGTCACACCATGTGGATGATGCTTCGTGCCCAACCGCGCCCTAGTTTCAACCACGAATTAATTGAGGAGATCATGAATCTGAGCTATGCCGCTCAGCGTTCGGGTCTGCCGATTGATTTTTGGGTGACAGGCTCTCTGGTGCCGCAGATGTTCAACGCCGGAGGCGATTTACGATTCTTTGTCGAGTGCATTCGCAACAACCGTCGTGAAGCGCTGCGGGCTTATGCGCGCGCCTGCGTGGATTGCATCCATTCGGCCGCACGTGGCTTTGATACCGGTGCGGTGACGCTGGCGATGATTGAGGGCAGTGCATTAGGTGGCGGTTTCGAGGCCGCGCTGGCGCATCACTTCATTCTGGCGCAGAACTCTGCACGTATGGGGTTCCCGGAGATTGCGTTTAACCTGTTCCCTGGCATGGGTGGCTACTCACTGGTGGCGCGTCGTTCCGGCATGAAGCTGGCTGAAGAGCTGATTTGTGAAGGGGAGTCGCATAGTGCAGAGTGGTATGAAACGCGGGGTCTGGTGGATAAAGTCTTCCAGCCGGGCGATGCCTACCGTACCACACGCACCTTTATCGATACTTTGCGCCCTAAGCTGAATGGTGTGCGTGCCATGCTGAAGGCGCGTCAGCGCGTGCTGCAACTCTCACGAGCCGAGCTGATGGACATCACGGAAGATTGGGTGGATTACGCCTTCACACTGGAGCCTAAAGACATTGCTTATATGGAACGACTGGTACAGCTACAGAACCGTCATAGCGCATCCCTGCGCAAAGCCGGATAACCGAGACCAGCGTTAAACGCGGGCAGGATGCTTAGCCAGCCAATGCCCGAGCTGTTCTGCGGGCATTGGTTTTGCATAATAATAACCCTGACGCCCATCGACACCGTTGGTCATAACAAACTTCTCTTCGGCTTTGGTTTCAATGCCTTCCGCAATCACCTGCAGATCGAGGGTTTTGGCCACGGCCACAATGGCACGCACCAGCGACTGCGCTACTGGCTGCTTATTGATGTTACGCACGAAGCTTTGATCCAGCTTGATCGCATCAATGGGTACACGAGCTAACTGGGAAAGCGAGGAATAACCTGTACCAAAATCATCGAGATGAACCTGAGCGCCCAGCTCCTGGAATTGCTTCATCAGCGTCAGTGCACCGGCCTCATTCTCAATCAGGCAGCTTTCAGTCAGCTCGATGTCAATCGGGCAATCAGTGAGACCGGCCTCGGTCAGCGCCTGCTTTAAATCAGTATAGATACTTTGGTTAATCAATTGCTTGGCTGAGACGTTTACGGCAACACGCAGGTAGATACCTTCATTACGCCACTGAACAATTTGCTGTAACACATTGAGCATCACCCAGCGCCCAAGCGGAACAATTAAGCCCGACTCTTCGGCGTAAGAGATGAAATCGCCAGGGGGGACCAGACCTCGTTCCGGAGAGTTCCAGCGTACCAGCGCTTCTGCACTGCGTACTTCACCGTCACGGTCTAGTTTGGGCTGGTAATATACCACCAGCTGCTCCAGCTCCAGTGCTTTGCGCAGGTTAGTATCGAGCCAGAGATATTCGAAAACACGTTGGTTCATCTCATTGGCAAAAACGCAGAATTTACCGCGCCCATTCTCTTTGGCGTGATACATGGCGGTATCGGCATTGCGGATCAGGCTTTCACGATCCTCACCATGCAGCGGGGCGAGGGCGATACCAATCGAGCAGCCGCTGTAGACTTCGATTAGACCGACGCGGAACGGTTGACGCAGGCGCTCAAGAATACGCGATGCCATGGCTTCCAGCGCAGCCTGGCTGGTATGTTCTGCCAGTACGACGAACTCATCGCCACCGAGACGGGCCAGCGTCTGGTCTTTGCCCAGACAGCTGAGAATGGCCAGCGACACTGCTTGCAGCAGTTGGTCGCCAAACATATGGCCGTAGGCGTCGTTGACCTTCTTAAAATTGTCCAGATCGAGGTAAACCACGCCAGTTTGACTGCCATTGGCCAATTCCAGTGCCAGACTAATCTGTTGATGGATGGCATTGCGGTTGGGTAAACCGGTTACCGTATCGGTATTAGCGAGGACGCGTAAGCGTTCCTGAGCACGTCGTTCTTCTGTGATGTCGGTTCCAGAACAGATGAGGAAAATTTCATTTTTCCCACTACCGCTGTGCACAAACTTATTACGAAACAGAAACAGTCGCTGGCCTTTTTTGGTTTTGATCCAGCGTTCCACTTCATAAGAATTGCCGTCACGGAAGAAGCCCGAAATGTTGCGTCGTGAAGCCTGCGCTTCCTGTTTGGTCATAAACAGCTGAAATACGTTGCGGCCGATCACTTCCTGCTCTTTGAGCCCGGTGTACTCTTCGCTTAAGCGGTTGAATCGCTGGATGTTGCCACGCTGGTCCAGGATCACAATCACAGAATTGGCCTCAGAGACCACTTGTTCAGCGAAGGATAAACCCAGCGTCAAATCGCGAGCCACAGAGGAAGTATCACCCCAGGCGGAAGAGGTTCCGGCCCATGTTGATTGGTTCACCTTACGGCCGACAAAGTGCATTGGCACCGGCGCACCGCGCAGGGAAAGGGTCAGATTAATACTGGAAGTGATCACTGTCATCGCACGCAGCAAACTGGCTTGTGCAGGGGTCAATGGAACCGCCAAATTGGTATTGGCATTCTCGTCTTCGGCAAAATGCAAAGCATCGCTATCTGAAGTTAAACGCCAATGAGGGCTGGTTGTGCCAAACAGGGTGTATAGCAACGTTTGCCCTTGTTCATCGGTCATGGAAACTTCCTCCGGGGAAATGCTGAGCAGGCGGTATCTCATTATTTTAGCAACAGTATTCAACCTCCTGCGTTAGCACAAGATGCAAACCAAATATATTTTTGTTTTCACTAAAGAATGGCACGAAAAAGCCCCGAAAATCGGGGCTTAAAAATGTCAGCAAGGACACTTGCCGAGCTTGCCTGCCTGGCTGGGAAAACGGGCTTCGAGGCAGTAGCGATGAAACGCGCGCTCATCCATAGGCATCTGCTCGGGATGGTGTTCGCGCATATTCTTCAGATAAGTTTGATAGTCGTGAACGCCAACCATTAAGCGAAAACTTTGCTTCAATCCCTGCCAGAGGCGTTGCCAGCGATTAAGATTTTGCCCGAGGGCCTGGGTTGCGATCGGTAAGCATTGCTGAATCTGCCACGCGCCGACCGGTTTTCTCCAGCGATGAATGGACTCAGACATTTCGCACCTCCTTACGCAGTGAAACTTCGGATTCATGGGTGGTGGGCACGTGACTGCGCAGTGCACGGCGGATGACAAAGAAGGCCGCAATCAACATGGTGACAGCCACCAGCATAAAGAAGCCGCACAGGGCCGCGTTAATTTGATTGCTAAACACGATGGTTTGCATGTCCGCCACGGTTTTCGCCGGTGCGATGACCATGCCTTCATCAATGCCTTTACGGAACTTGTTGGCCTGTGCAAGGAAACCAATCGAGGGTTTCTCATGAAAAATCTTCTGCCAGCCCGCGGTCATCGAAGTGATGAACAGCCAGGCGGTCGGCACGATGGTGACCCACGCATAGCGCTGCTTTTTCATTTTGAACAACACCACGGTACCCAGAATCAACGCCATTGAGGCCAGCATCTGGTTACCAATACCAAACAGCGGCCACAGGGTATTGATGCCGCCCAGCGGATCGACCACGCCCTGATAAACAAAGAAGCCCCAGCCGGCCACCGCCACGGTGGTGCCCGCCATATTACCCAGCCACGAACGGTTGTTGGCCATCGAAGGCACCACGGTGCCGACCAAATCCTGCACCATAAAACGGCAGGCACGGGTACCGGCATCCACTGCCGTCAGGATGAACAGCGCTTCGAACAGAATGGCGAAGTGGTACCAGAAAGCCATCATCGCCCGGCTGTTAAACACTTCTGTGATGATATGCGCCATACCGACTGCAAATGTGGGCGCGCCGCCCGCGCGTGACAGCACGGTGCTTTCACCGACATCGCGCGCAATGCCGCTCAGCATCTCGGGCGTGACCACAAAGCCCCAACCGTTAATCACCTGCGAAGCGCTCTCAACGGTGGTACCGATCAGCGCTGCGGGTGAGTTCATCGCAAAATAGACGCCCGGATCCAGCACTGAGGCGCAAATCAGCGCCATGATCGCCACAAAGGATTCCATCAGCATCGCGCCATAGCCGATAAAGCGGATATGACTTTCGCGCTCCACCAACTTTGGTGTGGTACCGCTGGAGACCAGCGCGTGGAAGCCGGAAATCGCACCACAAGCGATGGTGATAAACAGGAACGGGAACAGTGCGCCGGAGAACACCGGTCCGCTACCGTCAATAAATTTGGTCACCGCCGGCATTTTCAGTTCCGGCATGGCGAACAGAATGCCTACCGCCAGCCCGATAATGACGCCGATTTTCAGGAAGGTTGACAGGTAATCACGGGGGGCCAGCAGCAGCCACACCGGCAGAGAAGAAGCCACAAAGCCGTAAATCACCAACACCCACGTCAGTTCGGTGCCTTTCAGCGTGAACAGCGGTCCCCAGTAGGGATCGGCAGCCACATCACCGCCGTAAATAATCGCTGCCATCATCAACACAAAACCAATGATGGACACCTCTGCGATTTTACCCGGGCGCAGAAAACGCATATACACGCCCATAAACAAGGCAATAGGAATCGTCGCGGCGATGGTAAACAGCCCCCACGGACTGTTAGCCAGCGCTTTCACTACCACCAGCGCCAGCGCGGACAGGATGATAATCATCACGCCGAGCGCACCGAGCATGGTGACCACTCCGGCAAAGGAACCCAACTCCTGACGAGCCATCTCACCGAGCGAGCGGCCATCACGGCGCGTGGAGATAAACAGAATCAGGAAATCCTGCACCGCTCCGGCCATCATCACGCCTACCAGAATCCAGATGGTACCGGGCAGGAAGCCCATTTGCGCCGCGAGGATTGGGCCAACCAACGGACCGGCACCCGCAATCGCCGCGAAGTGGTGACCGAACAGCACCCATTTGTTGGTGGGGACATAATCGAGACCATCATTTAGCCGCTCGGCAGGCGTGCGGCGACGATCATCCAGCTCGAAAATACGTTCAGCGATAAACAGGCTGTAGAAGCGATAAGCAATGCTGTAACAGGCAACGGACGCAATCACCAGCCAGACAGCGTTGACGTGTTCGCCACGGCTGAGCGCTAGCATGGCAAACGCACCCGCACCAATTAACGCCACCGCTAACCAGATCAATCTGGTTTTGACGTTGTTCATGAGTTAACTCCTTGTAGAGACCGGGAAAATAGGCGATCGGATACAACAAGTTAAAAGTAATGTAATGAATTGTTAACGACAGGGAATCGAATCAGAAGTGTGAAGCGGAAGGCAAATTTAATATCGGATAAAACTTAGGGGAAAAAATGCGGGATAACGGCTGTTATCCCGCGGATATTCATGCTCAGGCAGCCGGGCGCGCCACAACGCTACGGGTTTCCATACGCACTTCAGCGATGGTCACGTCGATGATGTCGGTCACGCGGTAGGCCACTTCGCCTTTGATCTGCACGGTGCCGCTCTCCTGTGAACACACCATCTCATCACGCACCGCGTGGATGAATGGGGCAGGGATAAAGGCAACCGCGCCGTTTTCCAGCAGACGCACACGCATACCGCCGCGAGAGACATCGATGATCTCAGCGCTGAACTTACGATCAGTGCCCGCAGACGGCGTCAGGAAGCGCGCATACAGCCAGTCACCCACGTCACGCTCGGCCATGCGGTTCAGGCGACGACGCTCACTCATAATGGTGGTGAACTCGTCTTTAGGACGCGCAATGCTTTCGCCACGCACAATAGCTTTCAGCAGGCGATGGTTGATCATATCGCCGAATTTACGAATCGGTGATGTCCAGGTCGCATAGGCTTCGAGACCCAGACCAAAGTGTGGACCCGGTTCGGTGCCGACTTCAGCGAAGCTCTGGAAGCGACGAATGCGGCTGTCGAGATACTGCGTTGGCTGGGCATCCAGTTCACGGCGCAGCTGACGGAAGCCTTCCAGTGTGGTGATGGCCTGAGGATCCACGGTGATACCGTGACCGGCCAGCACGCCAGCAGCTTGCTCGGCATTCGCCAGATCAAAACCGGTGTGCAGGTTATAGATACCGAAGCCCAGCTTCTCCTGCAGCACTTTGGCCGCACAGACGTTGGCCAGAATCATCGATTCTTCCACGATGCGGTTGGCGATGCGACGTGGCTCAGAAATGATATCCAGCACTTCGCCTTTTTCACCCAGTACAAAGCGGTAATCAGGACGATCTTTGAATACCAATGCATGGGTTTGACGCCACTCGCTGCGGGCCAGGCACACACGATGCAACAAGCGAATCTGCTCGGCAATCGCCTCGTTCTCTGGCTGCCAGCTACCGGCGTTTTCCAGCCAGTCCGACACTTCGTCGTAAACCAGCTTGGCTTTGGATTCAATCCATGCGGCGAAGAAGTGCACTTCTCCTGCCACGCTACCATCTGGCGTCAGGTTGACGCGGCACGCCAGCGCTGGACGACGCACATTTGGACGCAGCGAACAGATGTCATCAGACAGTTCGCGTGGCAGCATGGGGATGTTGAAACCAGGCAGATAATTGGTGAAGGCGCGTTTAGAAGCCAGTTTATCCAGCTCGCTGCCTTCCGCTACATAAGCGGTCGGATCGGCGATGGCAATGGTCAGCAGCAGATGGCCGTCAGCCTGCTCTTCAACATACAGCGCATCATCCATATCTTCCGTGCTGGCACTGTCGATAGTCACGAAGTTTAGCGCGGTGAGGTCTTCGCGTTGTAACTGCTCATCCAGCATCTCGCCGAAGCCGACATTAGGGGCTTCACGTTCCAGATTATGGCGTGACAGGGTGACCCACCACGGCGCGAGGTGATCGTTCGCAGTGACAATGAATTCGGTGAGTTCAGCATAGAATCCGCGATCGCCTTTAAGCGGATGGCGGCGCATTTCAGCCACGGCCCAGTCGCCATTCTGGAAATCATGGGTGACGTCACGGGCAGCGCGGCACTGAATCGCCTCTTTCAGCAGCGGATGGTCAGGCACAATCGACAAACGATCGTCCTTCTTCTGTACGCGGCCAACAAAGCGGGTCAGGAACGGCTCAATCAGGGTTTCCGGCTCGGCGCTCTCGCGATCTTTATCAGTGTGGATCACCGCAGAAATACGGTCACCGTGCATCACTTTTTTCATCTGCGGAGGGGGAATGAAGTAGCTTTTTTGAGCATCGACTTCGAGGAAGCCAAAGCCTTTTTCTGTGCCTTTCACAACACCTTCGGCGCGCGGAGTTTGCGCGTGAAGCTTCTCTTTAAGCTGCGCGAGCAGCGGGTTATCCTGGAACATAATGTATTTAGTTTCGTGGCCTAAGAGCGGTGGACAGTTTTACGCGAATCAGGGGCGCGCGGCAAGGCCAAAACAGGCTAAAAAGCCGCATTACGCGGCTTTTTACCTTCTGATAACGCAGAGGACTTAGGCGATGCGCTGCGTAGGAAGAGCAGCGGTTAATGCCAGTTTCACCGGCACCGATTTCGAGGTCGGCGTCCCGCTGCCGTCACCATAGCTGGAGAGCGGCACCAGCGGGTTGGTTTCCGGATAATACGCCGCGAGATTACCGCGTGGAATGTTATACGGCACCAGTTTAAAGCCACTCACCCGACGCGTCAGGCCATCATTCCACAACGTTTCGATATCCACCAACTGGCCTTCGCTGAAGCCGAGTGACGCCATATCGTCCGGGTGGATAAACACCACTTCACGCTGACCATACACGCCACGATAGCGGTCATCGAGGCCGTAAATCGTGGTGTTGTACTGGTCATGCGAACGCAGCGTCTGCAGCGTGAATGGCACTTCAACATCATTACCCAACTGCGGGAACAGTGAGGTTGGCAGGGCTGCCGCGCTGAATTCCGCCAGTTTACTTGGCGTGTTGAATCGCAACTCTGCCGCGGCGCTACCGAGGTAGAATCCGCCCGGAATATCGCATTTGATATTGAAGTCGGCAAAGCCTGGAATGGTGGCGCCAATGTGATCGCGGATCACATTGTAATCATCCGCCATGCCCAGCCAGTCAATCTTGTCACTGCCCAGCGTGGCGTGAGCAATACCGGCAACAATCGCGGTTTCAGAGCGCTGCGTGTCTGCCAGTGGAATACCCACGCCTTCTGAGGCGTGCACCATGCTGAAAGAGTCTTCAACGGTGATGAACTGATTACCGCTGGCCTGACGGTCGCGTTCCGTACGGCCCAGCGTCGGCAGGATCAAACCTTCGTGACCCGGCACTAAATGGCTACGATTGAGCTTGGTGCTGATGTGCACGGTCAGACCGCAATGCTGCAGCGCTTCTTCCGTCACCGGTGAATCGGGTGCGGCGGCAGCAAGGTTGCCGCCCAGGGCGATCAGCACTTTTACTTCATCACGCAGCATCGCGCCCAGCGCTTCAACGGTGTTATGGCCGTGTTCACGCGGCGGTTCGAAGCCGAAATGGTTACCTAACGCATCAAGGAACGGCTTATTGGGTTTCTCATCGATCCCCATGGTGCGGTTGCCCTGCACGTTACTGTGACCACGCACCGGACACAGGCCGGCGCCTTTTTTACCCAGCTGGCCAAACAGCAGCTGCAGGTTGGTGATTTCACGGACGGTATCAACCGAATGTTTATGCTGAGTCACGCCCATCGCCCAGGTGATGATGATGCGCTCAGCGCTCTGGTAGATTGCCGCCGCTTCCCGGATCTGTGCTTCGCTCAGACCCGATTGACGCACGATATCGTCCCAGCGTGTGTTGTCTACGGCAGCCAGATAGCTCTCGATACCATGGGTATTGGCATCAATAAACGCCTGATCAAAGATACCCGGTTCACCCGCCGCTAAACGCTCGCGCTGCACTTCCAGCAGGGTTTTCACCATGCCACGAATTGCCGCCATATCACCGCCAAGATTTGGCTGGTAATAGGCAGAACTAATCGTACCTGCTTTAGAGGTAACGATTTCCAGCGGTTTTTGCGGATCGGCAAAACGTTCCAGCCCGCGCTCGCGCAGGGTGTTAAACGTGACAATTTTTGCACCGTGATCGGCCGCGTGGCGCAGGCTGTGCAGCATACGTGGATGGTTAGTGCCTGGATTCTGACCGATAACGAAAATCGCGTCAGCGTGGTCAAAGTCATCGAGGCGGATGGTGCCTTTACCGACGCCAATACTGCGTTTCAAGCCGGTGCCGCTGGCTTCGTGGCACATGTTGGAACAGTCAGGGAAGTTATTGGTGCCCATCACGCGGCCAAACAGCTGATAAAGCCATGAAGCTTCGTTACTGGCGCGACCGGAAGTGTAAAGTTCCATCTGGTCGGGATGATCCATCGCTTTAAGATGACGGGCAATCATCGCCAGCGCATCGTCCCAGCTGATCGGTTCATAGTGATCGGTGGCGCTGTTGTAGCGCATTGGATGCGTCAGACGTCCCTGATACTCAAGGAAATAGTCGCTCTGTTGGTAAAGCGTACTCACGCTGTGCTGCGCAAAAAACTCAGGCTCCACCACGCGGCGGGTCGCTTCCCAGGTCACGGCTTTTGCGCCGTTCTCACAGAAGCTGAAGGTACTTTTATTGTCATCACCCCACGCGCAACCTGGGCAGTCAAAGCCGCGAGCTTTGTTCATACGCATCAAATTACGCATGTTTTTCAGGGCAGCTTTACTATCAAGGACAAAACGGGTGGTTGCTTCCAAAGAGCCCCAGCCGCCAGCAGCGGCACGATAAGGCTGAATCTTACGTTTAAATTTCATAGTCGTTGCAGGCTTATTGTTTATGAATTGTTATCAGAATATGACTTCTGTTGAGGGAAAGTGTGCGACTGACTGCAAAAGTTGTCTAATTGATTGGTTTAATGGTGCGATAGGCGGCGTTTATCGCGATGAACGTCCGCTAAGTGTGATGCACTTCAAATATTGTTGGCTGATCAGACGTGCGGCGACGTGCAATATCAATAACTGGCTAATAATTGCTCTTTCAATTGAGGAAAGGGCGCACACATGAAGAATCTGGCCAGTCAAATTCACGCCTTTGGTAAAGCGTTGATGATGCCGATTTCGGTCATCGCCGCCGCGGGTATCTTTCTCGGACTGGCGGCGGCAATGCAGAACCCCGCAGTGACCGGCGATGCTTTCGCCAATATGCAGGTGCCGCAACTGATCATCGGCTTTATCCGTAAAGTTGCAGCGGCGCTCTTTGCCAATCTGCCGGTTTTCTTTGCGGTGGCCAGTGCGATTGGCTTAGCAAAAGCGGAGAAACCCACCGCGGCGTTTGCGGCAGTGATTGGTTATATCGCCATGAACGTGGGGATCAACGCCACGCTGGCGGCGAAAGGGCTGACTGCAGTCACCACCACGCCGGCTGCCCTACAGGAAGCGGGCATGGATCAAACCACGGCCATGATGACTTCGGCCGAATACATCGAGATGCTCGGGGTTTTCACCTACAACATGAGCGTGCTCGGTGGGGTGATTGCAGGGCTGATCACCGTGGCATTGCACAACCGTTTCTACACTCAGCAATTGCCGACTGCGATCAGTTTTTTTGGTGGACGGCGCTTTGTACCCATCGTGACTGTGGTGGTACTGCCCTTGATTGGCGTGCTGTTGGCGATGGTCTGGCCGACCATTGGCCAGGGGATTGCATGGGTAGGGCAGATGATTGGCAAAAGTGGACAGTACGGCGCGTTTTTGTTGGGCACCGGAGAACGCCTGCTGATTCCGACTGGCTTGCACCACATTCTTAATGAAACTGTGCGCTTCACGCCAATCGGTGGCATGGCGACGGTGGATGGACAAACCATCGTGGGCGCTTTAAACATCTTCAATAGCTCGCTGACCCATCCCGGCGCGATTCCTGATGACACGGTGCGCAGCGCCACGCAGTTTCTTGCCCAGGGCAAAATCCCGGTCATGATGTTTGGTTTACCTGCTGCCGCGCTGGCGATCTACCACACCGCGCGTCCGGAACATAAGCAGCGTGTTAAAGCACTGGTGCTGGCGGGCGCACTGACGTCATTCACCACGGGCATCACCGAACCGCTGGAGTTCTGCTTCATCTTTGTCTCTCCGGTGCTCTACATCCTCCATGCGTTGTTGACCGGTCTGTCGTTTATGCTGATGTCGATGCTGCATCTGATGATCGGCAATGTGCAGGGTGGTGCTATTGACCTGGTGGTGTTTGGCATCCTTGGCGGCAGCAAAACTCACTGGTGGTGGACGGTCGTGCTCGGGGTAATCTATGTGCCGATTTATTATTACGGTTTTCGTTTTGTCATCACGCGGATGCGGGTGGAAACGCCAGGACGCGAATCCGATGAAGAGCCACAAACCGCGCAGGTCACCGCCGATGAACGCACCAAAGTGATTATTAGCGGGCTGGGCGGCGAGGCCAATATAGAGGACATCGATTGCTGCTTCACTCGTCTGCGGGTGCGAGTGAAACAGATGAATGAAGTGGTCGATCAGACGTTGATGACTACCGGCGCAAATGGGGTTAACCGTGTCAGCGAACATGATGTTCAGGTGATTTATGGCCCGCAGGTCGAGAAGATTGCCAACGATGTGAAAAGTGCCCTGGGCGTGGCATAACACATTTAGTTACCACGCTAATAATAAATTTAGCAATCAATGTTAAATGCCCAACGCTGAGATCGGGGATGATGACTTCGCCCCTTCAAGAGCTAAGCCATTAAGAGTGCCGGAGATAAGCGCCGGGTGGGGCATTAACTTTCAACCGAAGGCTGCCGAACGGCGGCCTTTGTGCTTTTTGCAATGTGAACCGGATAAAGCCGCGCGGGTTTGCTAACATAGCGCGATCGTGACTTCAGGGCGGATATTAACATCGACATTAAGCAATTGATCTACCTCTGCAATTTAGAGCGTGAACGCCATTTCGGCCGCGCTGCAGAGGCCAGTTTTGTCAGTCAGCCGACTTTATCGATGCGGTTAAAAAATCTTGAGCGCGAGCTGGGCTTATCGCTGATCAATCGCAGCAACAACTTTGACGGCTTTACGCCGGAAGGGGAACGCGTACTGACCTGGGCGCGTGAGATCGTGTCGGTTTACTCGGGCCTGAAGCTGGAAGTTGAATCGCTGAAGCATGGCGTCAACGGCACCTTACGGCTGGGCGTGATGCCGCAATGCAGTGTCGCGCTGCCCGCGCTGTTGAAAGCAGTGGAAGCTCGTTATCCGCAGCTGGACTATCGCGTGTCAGCCATGAGCGCCGATCAATTGCTGGAAGCGCTCAACAGCCACACCGTGGATGGCGGGATTGGATTTTTTGAGCTGACCGCACTGCGCGAACTGCATTTCCAGACCGCATTGTTGAAAGATCCAGGCGTCGAAGCAATTTTTAATCCTCAACATTTTCCGGAATTGCTGGAACACTCAACCCTTTCACTCACGTTGTTGGCGCAACAACCGTTGTGCCTCGCCGAGCCAACGCGCTATTTCCGGCGTTATGTGGATGGACAGCTGCGTGAAACCGGCCTGCTGCCAAGAGTGATCGTCGAAAGTGCGTCGATTATGCAGCTGTTGCAGAGTGCGCAGGTGGGATTAGGCGTGATGGTTTCACCTCACGGCCATTTGCTGCCGGAGCTGCTGCAGGATCTGGCGCGGCGCCCGATTGAGATGGCGCCCATGGGGCGCCAGGCCGCGTTAGTGATTGCTGAGCCGGGCAGGGCATCGCCGCTGGCTCAACATTTCTTTGACGAAGCGCGACGGCATCTGCCGGATTAACGCGTTTCGCCCAGTGCCATCCATAACCGATCCTGCCAACTGGCAAACGCCACTGCCTGCAACAGCGTGAAAATGCGTTCGGTTCTCCATCCCGCATTCAGCAAGGGTTGCAGGTGCGCCGCGCTAAAGCGCTCTGGCATGCGAACCAACTGAGCGCTAACGCCAATCAACGGCTGTGTTTCTCCCGCTTTATCAATATCTGCCAGCAACGCTTCGCGCTCGCTGCCGGCATGGCGCGCAAACTGGCGCTGACAGCCCAGGATGCGCGCACTGGTTGCCAGCGCCAACGCGGCTTCCTCGTCATGATGTTCGCCGATGCGCTGTTGCAAGGTTGCCCAGCCATACAGCGCCTGCGCGTCATGCACCAGCAACCAAACCGGCTCGTCCAATCCTTCTATACCCTGACAAAAGGTCATCGCCGCCAGTTGATCGGCACTGGCATAGCGCAATTCAACCGGCTTAAGCGCGTGCTGCCATGCAGCGTCACGAGCAAAGAACGCTACCTCGGCATCCGCTGGCGGAGAGACGCCGGGGATCCAACGTACCGGCAATCCCATCAACGCCTGCAGAGAGGCAACGACGCGTGCCTGATAGCTGACAAAACCCACTAACTGATTGAGCGTTACAATATCCGGTTCGGTCAGTCCGACGGCATCCAGCGCGCTGATACTATTTGCATTGATTAAGGCAGGCTGCATCGCTAACTGGCGCGCATATTGGGTAATTTGCGTCAGGCGGTTATTGCTCTCTCGTGATGAATCCGGGCCTGGCAACGGGTTCAGCCGCGCAGAGTAGTGGTTGCAAAGCCGCTGCACGCCCGCAACCTGCGCCACGGTTAACGCGGTGCTCAAACGATCGTAAAGCGTCAAAGTATGGGTTAACGAAGTCGTGAGGTTGTCGGGTAACAGGATCTGGCTGATGTCTCGTGCTGCCAGCAATGCTGGCTGGAAGCGGCTAAACAGTGGCTGCAGCGCCGTGGCCTCCTGTTGCAATCCTAATAAAAAACGATCTTCAATGTAGGCCGCCTCAGGCACCAGCGGCGCGGTGGCCTGGGTGTGCGGACGAGTCTGGCTTTCATAAAACCACTGATCATGGCCGGGAGAACGGCGTTGTTCCATGGTCATTCCTTGCGCAAAAAACGGACTTGGCGCACGACGGGCAAATCTTAAAAGACCATCGCCACCAAAGGGCTAGCTTATCGTCGCTGAAGCACTGGCTGAGGCAAAAGAATGAAGGGGAATAATTAAGATCGAATGAATCTATACGCGAGATAATTCAAGCGTTAGCAAGCAGACAGGGGCGCGGATACGTTAGATGGCAGGCGAAAGAGAAGAGTAATACCGGCGGAAGCGGCTTACATCCGAGCAGATAAAAAAGGCGAGCACCAGGCTCGCCTTCAGAACTTATTTCAGTTCCAGCTCGTTCATCGCGGCAATGCTGAAGCCGCCATCAACGTGTACCACTTCGCCAGTGATACCACCTGCCAGATCAGAACACAGGAAGGCCGCAGAGTTACCCACGTCTTCGATGGTCACGGTACGGCGAATCGGGGTAACGGCTTCACAGTGAGCCAGCATCTTACGGAAATCTTTGATGCCTGATGCTGCCAGGGTACGGATTGGACCCGCAGATACGGCGTTAACACGCGTACCTTCAGGACCCATCGCGTTCGCCATGTAGCGCACGTTGGCTTCCAGAGACGCTTTAGCCAGACCCATCACGTTGTAGTTCGGGATCGCGCGCTCTGCACCCAGGTAAGACAGGGTCAGCAGGGCTGAATTCGGGTTCAGCATCGCACGGCACTCTTTCGCCATCGCTACAAAGCTGTAGGCAGAGATGTCGTGAGCGATTTTGAAGCCTTCACGGGTCACGGCGTTCACGTAGTCACCATCCAGCTGATCGCCAGGTGCGAAACCAATTGAGTGAACGAAACCGTCAAATTTTGGCCAGGTTTTTGCCAGTTCGGTGAACAGCGCAGTGATGCTCTCGTCTTCTGCCACATCGCACGGCAGAACAATGTCAGAACCCAAATCTTTAGCGAACTCTTCCACACGACTTTTCAATTTGTCGTTCTGGTAGGTGAAAGCCAGTTCTGCGCCCTGTTTGTGCATCGCCTGTGCAATACCGTAGGCAATGGAGAGTTTACTGGCAACGCCAGTAATCAGAATGCGCTTACCGGAAAGAAAACCCATAGCTGTAATCCTTATGGTCATTGTTGTTGGCGGTCGCAATGATTAAATAGTAGGCGACCGACGTTAATCGACGTGCGGATTCTAGCACGTCTCTCTCAAATGCGGTAAATCGCACCGCGTTTTCGCGATGTGATGATCAATCAACGAACTTTACGCCAGGCTTCAGCGGTTAAGGCTTCACCAAAGTGGCTGGTGATCAGGCGTTTGGTGAGGTCGTGCAGCGGCGAGGCCAGCACATCTGCCGTGCCGCCACGTTCCACCACTTCACCCTGATGCATCACCAGCACCTGATCGCTGATGTGCTTCATCATGCCGATATGTTGCGTCACATAAATATAGGCGATGCCGTGCTTCTCCTGCAGTTCCAGCATCAGATTCACCAGCTGCGAACGCATGGTCATGTCCAGTGAGGCGAGGGCCTCATCGGCGACAATCACTTTTGGCTGCAGGATCAGTGCGCGAGCCAGTGCCAGACGCTGTTTCTGACCGGGTGCCAGCATATGCGGATAGTAACCGGCGTGATCGCGCAGCAAACCCACCTGGCGCAGCGTGGCAATAATGCGCTTCTCCCGCTCTTCATCAGCCAGTTCGGTATTCAGGCGCAGCGGGAAATCGAGGATCTGACTGACGCGCTGGCGCGGGTTAAGTGAGGTCGAAGGATCCTGAAAAATCATGCGAATGCGCTGACTGCGATAGCCGTAATCGCCATACTCCAGCGGATGGTCATCAATCAGCATTTCGCCATCGGTGGGCTCCACCATGCCACTCAACATCTTGGCTAGCGTCGATTTGCCTGAGCCGTTTTCGCCTATCACCGCCAGCGTTTGCTTTTCCCGCAGGGTGAAACTCACCCCTTTAACGGCTTCGACGTGTTGACGGCGAAACAGCCCGGTACGGTAGCGATAGGTTTTACTCAGATTGCGCACTTCCAGCAGCGTTTCCATGCTTATTGCCCCTCCACATTTAACGGGAAGTGACAGGCAAACAGATGCGATTTAGTGCCAGTAAGGCGCGGTGTCTCAATGCATTTACGCTGCGCATACGGGCAACGAGGCCCAAGACGACAGCCAATCGGTAAATGTTCCAGTGAGGGAATCGCCCCGGACAGCGTATTCAAGCGACTTTTATGCGGCAGCGCACTGCCAAAGTCGGGCATCGCGCGAATCAGCGCCTGGGTATAAGGATGATGCGGCGTATCCATCAAATCTTCGCTTTGTGCCGTTTCTACTGTCTGACCGCAGTACATCACGTTGATGCGATCCGCCCACTGACTCATGGTGCGCAGGTCATGGCTAATCAGCAGAATCGTGGTGTTGTTATTCTGATTGAGACGACTCAGCAAACGGAAAATTTGCGCTTGCGTGGTCGGTTCCATGGCATTGGTGGGTTCATCGGCGATCAGCAGACGAGGCTGATTGGCCAGCGCGATGGCAATCATCACCTTCTGACACTCCCCGTCGGTCAGTTCGTACGGGAAGCTGCGCATGATGTCTTTATGATCTTTAATACCGACACGATGCAGCAGTTCGATGGCACGTGCTTTACGCCAGAACCATAAGCGCTGATACCAGCGTCCTTTAAAGGTCCAGCGCGGGATAGCCTGCATCAACTGGCGGCCAATACTCTCGGACGGATCCAGACAGGATTGTGGTTCCTGGAAAATCATCGACACGTTATGACCGACAATGCGGCGTCGTTCGCGTGGTGACAGGCGTAGCAAATCGATATCGTCAAACACCATGCGATCGGCGGTGACGCGCCAGTTGTCTTTGGTTACTCCACAAATCGCTTTAGCAATCAGACTCTTGCCAGAGCCGGATTCACCCACCAGCCCACGCACCTCGCCTTCACTGAGCGTCAGGTTAATGCGATCCACTGCCTTCACCGGACCTTCTGAAGTCATAAACTCGATAGTGAGATTGCGAATATCAAGTAGCGGCATTATTCAGCTCCCGCTTCTACAGCACGACGGACGCCGTCGCCCAGCAGGTTAACGATCAATACGCTGATCATCAGGGCTACGCCGGGCAGCATCACCGTCCAAGGAGCCACATAGATCAGTTCCAGTGCGTCACCCAGCATCGCTCCCCATTCTGGTGAGGGCAGTTGCGCCCCTAAATCGAGGAAACCGAGGGCGGCAATGTCGAGAATGGCCATGGATAGCGAACGGGTAAATTCACTTACCAGCAGCGGCAGCACATTGGGCAACACCGCATTCCACAGAATATTCAGGTTACGCGCGCCATCCAGCCGCAGCGCCACCACATACTCTTTTTCCATCTCGTTATGTACCGCAGTATAGATCTCTCGCACCAGACGCGGGATGATCGCCAGCAAAACAGCCAGCATGGCGTGTTCAAGGCGCGGGCCTAAAAAGGCCACCACGATAATCGCCAGCAGCAGTGACGGAATGGAGAGCAGCGTATCCAGCACGTGATTCATCACCGCAGAGCGCAGACCATGGGTAATGCCCGCCAGAATGCCGAGAATCAGCGCGCAGATTGCGGCCAACACCGTGACCAGCACGGCCGAGCCCACGGTCGGAGCCACACCACTCAGCAGACGACTGAGCACATCGCGGCCCAAATCGTCGGTACCGAGGAAGAAGGAGACATCGCCGTAGCGCGACCAGGACGGCGGCAACAATTGATAACCAAGGAATTGCTGGTCGATGCCATAAGGCGACAGCAAGCCGCCAAACAGGCACAGGAACAGCAGGGCGCCGAAACCGTACAACCCAATCATGCCACTGGTATCACGATAAAAACGCTGCCAGAACAGACGAAACGGGCTGGGTAATTTCGTCTCTGCATAGATATTATCGTAAGGCATACCATTCCTTGTGTTTCAATGGATTAAGCGCCGCACCCAGAATATCTGACAGCACGCTGACCAGAATCACCAGACCGCCTACCATCATCACACCGGCAGAGATGGCAGCATAATCCTGCTGACGAATGGCGTTAATCAACCAGCGGCCAATGCCCGGCCAGTTAAACACCACTTCAGTAATCATCGCCAGCGTCAGCATGGTGGAAAACTGCAAACCCAGACGGGGGATCACCGGCGGCAACGCGTTGTGCAGCACATGGCGGCGAATCACGGTGAAGCGGGATAATCCGCGCGTAGCCGCCGCTTTAACATAGTTTTTATCCATCACATCGCTGGTGCTGCTGCGCAGTAAACGAATCACCTCGGTGGTCGGCGCGACGGCGAGTACCACTACCGGCAGAATCATATGTGTCAGAGCACTCATCAGCATCTCATGGCGCCAGGGTGAAGGACTCAGCCAGGCATCAATCAGCGCAAAGCCGGTAATGTTTTGCACCGGGTAGAGCAGATCAAAACGTCCGGAAACCGGTAGCCAACCCAGCGTCAGAGAGAAGAACAGGGTAAACAGCAGCGCCAGCCAGAAAACCGGCATGGAAAAGCCGAGCAGTGCCAGCGCGCTGATGAGTTTATCCTGCCATTTTTTGCGCATCACGCCCGCGCAAATCCCCAGTGGAATGCCGACCAGCAGCGCCAGCATGAAGGCCAGTATGCAAAGCTCCAGCGTGGCGGGGAAAACTTCGCGTAGCTGCACGTCGATCAGCTGACCGTTGGTGCTGGAAACACCGAAATCGAATTGCAGCAGGCCTTTAAACCAGAACCACCACGCATCGAACAGCGAGGCACCTTCCAGCGGTGCATTCGGCGTAAAGTAGCTGAGACTAAAACTCACCAGCGACAGTAAAAACAGGGTGATCAGCAGCAACAGCAGGCGACGCAGTATATAGATGATCATGCTTATTCCTCGCTGCTCTCATCGCGGTAAACCCCGGCAAACGAGGCATTACCAAACGGACTCAGCACCAGACCTTTAATATCGTGACGATATGCCTGCAAGCGCAACGATGACGCGAGCGGCAATACCGGAAGCTCTTGCGCCAGAATCAGCTGCGCCTGATCGTAACTGTCGATGCGCGCCGAAAGCTGCTGCGATAACAGCGCTCTTTGCAGTGACTCATCAAACGCCGGTGAACACCAGTGCGCAAAGTTGGTTTGCGAACGGATGGCTGCACAGCTCAACAGCGGCCGGAAAAAACTATCCGGGTCATTACTGTCTGTCGCCCAGCCGGTCAGCGTCAGATCATGATTCATCGCCATCAGCTGCGCTTCCTGGAAACGGCCTTCCACCGGGGCGATGGTGACGCGGACACCCACCTGAGCCAGATCGGCTTGCAGCAACTCAGCAGTTTTCAGCGGGCTGGGGTTCCAGGATTGTGAAGTTGTAGGCACGACGAGTCGCAAGTGCAGATCTTCCAGCCCGAGCGCTTTCAGCTCTTCACGGGCTTTCGCCGGATTGTATTCGGTGACGCGCGCGTCATTATCATACGCCCAGGAAGCACGCGGTAAAATGGAGGCGGCGGTTTCGGCGGTGCCGTAATAGATCGACTCCATCAGGCGTTCGTTATTGATCGCCAACGCCAGCGCGTGACGCACTTCCGGGCGATCCAGTGGCGGTTTACGCGTGTTGAAAGCTAAATAGGCGATGTTCATGCCGGGGCGCAGCGTCATGCGCAGACGTGGATCATCGCGCAAAATGGAGAGCTGACTGGCCGCGGGATAGGCCAGCACATCGCATTCGCCGGTGAGCAATTTCGAAAGACGTCCCGTTCCGCCCACACCAAGATCGATCACCACCTGTTGCAGACGCGGCACCCCTTTCCAGTACTGCGGATTGCGCGCCAGACGCAGATACTGCCCGGTGCGGTACTCGCTTAGCTGAAACGGTCCGGTGCCTACCGGCTCGCGATCCAGACGCTCCTGCTGTCCTTTAGCCGTCAGTTTGTCGGCGTATTCCTGAGAAAGAATGGGCGCGTAATGCGTGGCGATGTGCCAGAGGAAAGAGGCATCCGGACTGTTGAGACGGATTTCTACCGTGTCGTTGTCCAGTTTTTTAACGCTTTGTACCGAGTCCGAAAATTGCAGACTATCGAAGTAGGGATAGCTACCGCCGTTGACGTTATGCCACGGATGGTGACGGTCAAACATACGCGCAAAACTAAACACCACATCGTCGGCATTCATCTTTCGCGTGGGCTTAAACCAGTTGGTGTGCTGGAACGAAACGTCTTTGCGCAGATGGAAACGGTATGTGGCGCCGTTATCGCGCACTTCCCAGCTTTGTGCCAGGTCGGGAATTAAGCGATAAGTGTAGGGATCGACATCCAGCAGGCGATCGTATAACTGTGCTGCGAGGGTATCGACCACTAGCCCGCTGCTGACCATCTGCGGGTTGAAGGTATTCACCGTGCCATTCACGCAATACACAAAGCCGCTGTTGCGGATGTTATTGGTTGGCGCGGCCAGCACAGACGCACTCAATACGCTGAGACCAAGCAGCAGCGAAGTTAATATTTTGGGCATAGAACTCAACGATTTTGAGGCAATAGCGTGAGTGTATCGCAAAGCTTGCGCACTCCCCAAATTCACGATGATTCTGTGTTGTTTTTCGCCAAGATGGGGGCGAGGTAATCACAATGTTAGTGTGGAAATGAGAAAAATTCTCAATTAGGGCTTTACAGATGATAATAGGAATGATTATTATTCATCTGCGCTTCGACGGTGGCTCTACCGAAGAAGAGCACGACATTGCTCACATTGCTTCCAGTATTAAGTTGCCCGCATCTAATGCGGGCTTTTTTTTGTGTGTCGTTTTTCCCGTCATCTTTTGCACTGCTGCTGCGTTGGCTGCGCGCACTAACCCCGGTCACATACTGAAGTATGCTCCCGGGGATTAGCGCACTTGCCGCCTTGCATCAGCGCAAAAGCTATAGGGAAAACCGACCCACACCTGAGCTGCCGTTGAAAAAGTTAAATGATGATGTGGGGATTTCTCCGCTAGCAGCAAAGCCACGATGTACGCCCTAATAATCACCAGGGTGCATTTTTAAGGCTAATCCTTATCACGTGCCGGATGCCGTGCTTTTATCATTGCTCGTAATTGTTGGTGCGTCACCCGCAGTAACTCTGCGGCGCAGCGTTTGCAGCACGCGCTTTGTTGTTCAATCTTCATCACGTGCCTGAATGCCGTGCTTTTTCATCATGGCGCGCAGTTGATGGTAGGTAACGCGCAGCAGTTCGGCGGCGCGGCGTTGGTTGTATTTAGCCTGTAGTAAACTGGCTTCGACCAAATCGCGCTCCTGCTGGTTTTGCCACTGACGCAGATCGAGTGGCAGGGCGGGTAAGCCGCTGGTGCTGGGATCGGGGATTATTTGGGGCGGGGTGCTGCGCGGAGCGAACGGGTTAATGATGATATTATCCAGTTCTTCTTCGGCGCTGTGATGGCGATACACCGAGCGCTCCACCACATTCTTCAATTCACGCACGTTGCCCGGCCAGTTGTGGGTGAGCAGCGTGAGCTGAGCGCGCTCGCTGAAACCGGGGAATAACGGCAGGCCGAGCTCACGACACATCTGAATAGCAAAATGCTCGGCCATCACCAGAATGTCACTGCGGCGTTCACGCAACGGCGGCAGTTGCACCACGTCAAAGGCGAGACGATCGAGCAGGTCGGCGCGGAATTTTCCTGCCGCGGCCAGCGCGGGTAAATCTTCATTGGTGGCACACACCAGACGCACATTGACCTGCAACGACTGATTGCCGCCCACACGTTCCAGCTGTCCGTATTCGATGACGCGTAGCAACTTTTCCTGAACCAGCATCGGCGCGGTCGCCAGCTCATCGAGGAATAAGGTGCCGGCATCAGCGCGCTCAAAGCGGCCAAGATGACGTTTTTGCGCCCCGGTAAACGCCCCGGCTTCGTGACCGAACAGTTCGGAATCCAGCAAATTTTCATTGAGCGCCGCACAGTTAAGCGACACAAAGGGCCCTTGCCAGCGGTCGGAGAGATAGTGCAGGCGGCTGGCAATTAACTCTTTACCGGTTCCGCGCTCGCCAATCACCAGCACCGGTTTTTCCAGCGGCGCGAGACGCGAGACCTGTTCTAACACCTCAAGAAAGTTATTCGACTCGCCTAACAGATTATCGTTGCCGTTTGCCATGATGAATTTCGCCACTGGTTAATCAATTTCACTACCTTAATGGATGCCTGCGCGAATGTAAAATATGCAAACTGTTTAAAATCAATAAATTAAAAGTTGGCACGGCATTTGTATTAAGAAATCGTGCACCGCACAACCACATGACAAATAGAGGAACATCATTATGGGTATTTTTTCTCGTTTCGCCGACATCGTGAACGCTAACATTAATTCCCTGCTGGAACGCGCCGAAGATCCGCAGAAACTGGTACGCCTGATGATTCAGGAAATGGAAGACACGCTGGTGGAAGTTCGCTCCACCTCAGCGCGCGCGCTGGCTGAAAAGAAACAGCTGCTGCGCCGTATCGAGCAGGCCGAAATTCAGCAGGCTGAATGGCAGGAAAAAGCCGAACTGGCTATAAGCAAAGAAAAAGAAGACTTAGCGCGTTCTGCGCTGATTGAAAAACAGAAACTGACCGATTTGATTGCGGCACTCAAGCAGGAAGCGACTCAGGTGGAAGAGACGCTGGATCGGATGAAAGGTGAGATTGGTGAGCTGGAGAAAAAACTCAGCGAAACCCGTGCACGCCAGCAGGCGCTGACGCTGCGCCATCAGGCGGCGTCTTCTTCCCGCGATGTGCGCCGTCAACTGGACAGTGGCAAACTGGATGATGCGATGGCGCGTTTTGAGTCCTTCGAACGTCGTATCGACCACATGGAAGCGGAAGCGGAAAGTCAGCGTTTTGGTAAGCCAAAAGGCCTCGACCAGGAGTTTGCCGAGCTGAAAGCTGATGACGAAATCAGCCAGCAGCTGGCCGCGCTGAAAGCCAAAATGAACCGCAGCGAGTGAAGGGTGTGGGGCTCGACGCTGAGCCCCTCGACCAGAGTGTTAATGATTAAGGAGAGTCAATGAGCGCACTTTTTCTCGCCATACCCCTGACGATCTTCGTGCTCTTCGTAGCGCCGATCTGGTTATGGCTGCACTACAGCAACAAACGCAACGGTGGCGCGGAGTTGTCGTCAGGCGATATGCAGCGTCTGCAACAGTTGACGCAAGACGCGCGTCGCATGCGTGAACGTGTGGAAGCACTCGAAGCCATTCTGGATGCAGAGCATCCAAGCTGGAGGCAACCATGATGAATGGCCGCAAGCTGTGGCGTATCCCGCAGCAGGGCAAGGTTCGCGGCGTTTGTGCCGGTCTGGCGGAGTATCTTGATATTCCGGTGCGACTGTTGCGTGTGATTGTGGTGCTATCGCTGTTCCTCGGGCTGTTTATGTTTACCGTGGTGGCGTATTTCATTCTTGGCTTTGTGCTGGACGAAAAGCCGGCTGATGCACCTGACCAGCATATGCCTACTGCACGAGATTTGTTGGATGAGCTGGAAACATCGTTGAAAAGTGATGAGCGTAACGTGCAAGATATTGAACGCTACGTCACCTCCGAGACCTTCAGCGTGCGTAGTCGCTTCCGTCAAATCTGATTTTTTTCGCCGGACCCATAGCGGGTCCGCTTCATCGCATATTCTTAAGGAGTGGACATGTACAATCCGCGTATCACTGCTCTGCGCCGCCGCGCGACACCTGCGTTGAAGTCGGCGGGGAAATTTATCATTATCAGTGCAGTAACCTATGGGCCCGGCGGCTTGGCTGGCTGGGCAGTAAAATCGGTGGCGCGTCGCCCGTTGCGCCTGTTACTGGCGGCCGCCCTGGAACCGTTGCTGAGTAAGGTATTTAATCGCCTGTCAGCACGTTTCATCAGGGAAAACGATGAAAAGACTGCAAAATGAATTGTCGGCGTTGATGAACCGCGGTGTTGACCGCCATCTGCGCCTCGCAGTAACCGGCCTGAGCCGCAGCGGGAAAACCGCCTTTATCACCTCACTGGTGAACCAACTTCTTAATGTCCACAGCGGCGCCCGATTGCCGCTGTTTTCCGTGGTGCGCGAAGAGCGCCTGCTGGGCGTTAAACGTGTGCCGCAGCGTGAGCTGGGGACGCCACGTTTTACCTATGACGAAGGGCTGGCACAACTTTACGGTACGCCTCCCGTCTGGCCAACGCCGACGCGCGGTGTCAGCGAAATGCGCCTTGCGCTGCGTTATCGTCCTGAGCAATCACTGCTGCGCCACTTCAAAGATACCGCCACGCTGTATCTTGAAATCGTTGATTATCCCGGGGAATGGCTGCTCGATCTGCCGATGCTGGCGCAGGATTACCTCAATTGGTCACGACAGATGATGGGCTTGCTGCAGGGCGATCGCCAGCAGTGGGCAGCGCGCTGGCATAGACTGTCAAAGGATCTCGATCCTTTCGCAGTAGCGGATGAAAATCGTCTCGCGGAGATTGCCGTTGCCTGGACGGATTATCTGCATCAGTGCAAAACCGAGGGGTTGCACTTTATTCAGCCAGGCCGCTTTGTGCTGCCAGGCGATATGGCAGGCGCCCCGGCGCTGCAGTTCTTCCCGTGGCCACAGGTGGATGAGATTCACGCCAGCAAGCTGTTGCAGGCTCCTGCAGGCAGTAACTTTGCCGTGCTGCAGCAACGCTTTAACTACTACTGCCAGCACGTGGTGAAAGGTTTCTACAAAAATTATTTTCTGCGATTTGATCGCCAGATCGTGCTGGTGGATTGTTTGCAGCCGTTAAACAGCGGACCGCAAGCGTTCAATGATATGCGGCTGGCACTCACGCAGTTGATGCAGAGCTTCCATTATGGGCAGCGCACGCTGTTCCGTCGTCTGTTTTCCCCGGTGATCGATAAGTTGCTGTTTGCCGCTACCAAAGCCGACCATATCACGTCCGATCAGCACGCCAATATGGTGTCGCTGTTACAGCAATTGGTTCAGGATGCCTGGCAAAACGCGGCGTTTGAAGGAATCAGCATGGATTGCCTTGGACTGGCATCGGTGCAGGCCACAGAAAGTGGGCTGGTGGATCATCGTGGTGAGAAAATGCCAGCACTGCGCGGCCATCGTCTTAATGATGGTGAAGCACTGACCTTTTATCCCGGCGAAGTGCCGCCACGTTTGCCCGGACATCAGTTCTGGCAGCAGCAAGGATTTCAGTTTGAACAGTTCCAGCCGCAGCAGTTGGATGTCGATCGGCCGCTGCCGCACATTCGCATGGATGCCGCGCTGGAATTTTTACTTGGAGATAAATTGCGATGAGCGACGAAACCCCTATAAAACCGCGCATTGATTTTGCCCGTCCGCTGGAAGCTGATGCGCAACCACCGCTGCGTGCGGCACACACCTTCAGTGAGGAAAGCGAGGGCGCGTTTCTTGCTACACCAGAGTCGGAGCCGCTGGCAGAGGGCGAAGGCGAAAAAGTGGTTGAGGCCGCGCTTCGCCCCAAACGCAGTTTATGGCGCAAGATGGTGGGGGCGGGGCTGGGAATTTTTGGTATCAGCGTGGTCGCGCAGGGCGCTCAGTGGATGCATGATGCCTGGATTACGCGCGATTGGTTTTCACTCGGCACCGGGGTGGCAGGAAGCCTGATTGTGATTGCCGGAGCCGGGGCATTAATCGGCGAATGGCGTCGTCTTTACCGACTGCGCCAGCGAGCCGAGGAGCGCGATATCGGGCGTGAATTACTGCACAGCCACGGTATCGGTAAAGGCCGCGCTTTTTGCGAAAAGCTGGCTCAGCAGGCGCAGCTCGATCAGGCACACCCGGCTCTGCAGCGCTGGCACGCGGCGCTGCATGAAACCCATAACGATCGCGAAATTGTGATGCTTTACGCCCAGCTGGTGCAACCGGTACTGGATCGTCAGGCGCATCGCGAGATCAGCCGCCACGCAGCAGAATCCACGCTGATGATCGCGGTGAGCCCGTTGGCGCTGGTGGACATGGCATTTATTGCCTGGCGCAACCTGCGGCTGGTTAATCGTATTGCGGCTATTTATGGCATTGAGTTGGGCTATTTCAGCCGCATCCGCCTGTTTCGCCTGGTATTGCTGAACATGGCTTTTGCCGGTGCCTCCGAGCTGGTGCGTGAAGTGGGGATGGACTGGATGTCGCAGGACATCGCGGCACGCCTCTCGGCGCGCGCCGCTCAGGGCATTGGCGCCGGCTTGCTGACCGCGAGATTAGGCATCAAAGCCATGGAACTGTGTCGTCCGCTGCCATGGCTGGAAGATGATAAGCCGCGTCTCGGGGATTTCCGTCGGGAGTTACTGGTTCAGCTGAAAGAATCCCTGTCTAAGAGTGGGGGTAAACCAGGGTAGGCTGCTAAATAATCTCTCTTTGTTCACCTTTCACGCTGCAAACCGGGTGAAAGGTGAAATTATCTTTGTTAAATGTGATATTTGGCGGGATTATTATGGGTCGTTCCGCTACACTTCTTCGCGTCACCTGCCTCAAACTGTCAACTTTTCATGACAGCCCCCTTCTGAGGCGCTGCAAGTTAGCGTATTATCACTAAAATCAAAACCTGACTAAGGCTCATCGCAATGCGTTTGGAAGTTTTCTGCCAGGACCGCATCGGTCTGGCGCGCGAGCTACTCGACCTGCTGGTTGCGCGCAACATCGACCTGCGCGGTATTGAAATTGCGCCGCTCGGTCGCATCTATCTCAACTTTTCTGCCCTTGAATTCGAACCCTTCAGTACGCTGATGGCGGAAATCCGTCGTACACCTGGCGTAACAGATGTGCGCACTGTGAGCTACATGCCCTCTGAGCGTGAACATCGCGCGTTAAGTGCATTACTGATCGCTATGCCGGAACCGGTGTTCTCAATCGACCTTAGATGCAAAGTGGAACTCGCCAACCCGGCAGCGCAAAACCTGTTCAATCTCGATGAGCAGAAACTGCGTAACCAAAACGCCGCGACCCTGATCACCGGTTTCAACTTCCAGCGCTGGATCGAGAATGAGCGAGTGGAGGCCCAGGCACATCACGTTGTGATTCAGGGGCGTGATTTCCTGATGGAAGCGCGACCGATTTATCTGGCGGAAGAAGAAGGGCAGAGCGATCAGCCGGTGGGCGCAATGATCACGCTGAAATCCACCGCCCGCATGGGCCGTCAGTTGCAAAATCTCACCGTGACGGATGAGTCAGAATTTGACCACATCGTGGCGGTGACGCCGAAAATGCGTCAGGTGATCGATCAGGCACGTAAACTGGCAATGCATGATGCGCCGCTGCTGATTGTGGGCGATACCGGCACCGGCAAAGACATGCTGGCGCGTGCCTGCCATTTACGCAGCGCACGCGGTAAGAAGCCCTTCCTGGCACTTAACTGTGCCTCCTTACCGGATGATGTGGCTGAGAGCGAACTCTTTGGTCACGCGGCTGGGGCTTACCCGAATGCGCTGGAAGGCAAGAAAGGCTTCTTTGAACAGGCCAACGGCGGCTCAGTGCTGCTGGATGAAATCGGTGAGATGTCCCCGCGCATGCAGACAAAGCTGCTGCGTTTCCTCAACGATGGCACTTTCCGTCGCGTGGGTGAAGAACATGAAGTGCATGTGGATGTGCGCGTCATTTGTGCCACGCAGAAGAACCTGATTGAGCTGGTGCAGCGTGGCGAGTTCCGCGAAGATCTGTTTTATCGCCTCAATGTGCTAACGCTGAATTTGCCTCCTTTGCGTGAACGCCCACTGGACATTCTGCCGCTGACGGAGATGTTTGTGGCGCGCTTTGCCGATGAGCAGGGTTTACCGCGTCCGCGTCTGTCAGCGCAGCTGGCACCCTTCCTGACGCGCTATAACTGGCCAGGCAATGTGCGACAGCTGAAAAATGCGCTCTACCGCGCTCTGACACAGCTAGAAGGGTACGAGTTGCGTCCTCAGGACATCGTTCTGCCCGAGCAGGCATTAGATGTGACGCTAGGTGAGGAAGCGATGGAGGGTTCGCTGGATGACATCACCAGCCGCTTCGAACGTTCGGTCCTGACGCGGCTCTATTTGTCTTATCCAAGTACGCGCAAACTGGCGAAACGCCTTGGTGTATCACATACCGCGATTGCCAATAAATTGCGTGAATATGGGCTGGGGCAAAAGCGCGGGGAAAGCGAATAATTTCATAGCGCTCATCTTACTGCCATAAAAAAGGGCGCACTTCGTGAAGTGCGCCCTTATCACATCAAAAATGCTTACTTCAGTGCAGCCAGTGCCGCATCATAGTTTGGCTCTTCGGTGATTTCGTTCACCAATTCGCTGTAAATCACTTTGTCATTTTCATCCAGCACCACCACAGCACGTGCAGTCAGGCCTTTCAGTGGGCCATCGGCAATCGCCACACCGTAATCTTCTTTGAACTCAGCACCGCGCAGCGCTGACAGGGTCACCACATTGTTCACGTTTTCTGCACCGCAGAAACGAGACTGGGCAAACGGCAGATCGGCAGAGATGCACAGCACCACTGTGTTGTCTGATTCGCCGGAACGCTCGTTGAACTTGCGCACTGATGCCGCGCACACGCCGGTATCAATGCTTGGGAAAATGTTCAGAACTTTGCGTTTACCTGCATACTGAGAAAGGGATACGTCACTAAGATCTTTAGCCACCAGATTGAAAGGTTTAGCTTGTTCGCCTGCTTGCGGGAAGTGACCTGCAACCGGGACCGGGTTACCCTGGAAGTGAACATTCTGAGACATACGATTTCCTTTTTAGCGAAGAATAAGTCTGGCATTAAGCCTACCAGAGCAGATATAGCGTTTGTTTATGACATAATTTTGAAGGGTTTACGAGCGCATTTCGTAGTGAAAACCGAGGCGGCTCGCATTTAAGCTGCGGATTTAAGGAGAAATAATGAGAACAGTGAAGAGTTATCCGGAAGCCTGGCCGTTGCATTCGCCGTTTGTTATTTCACGCGGCAGTCGAACGGAAGCCCATGTCGTGGTGGTGGAAATCGAACAGGACGGAATCAAAGGCGTCGGTGAAGCCACGCCCTATGCACGCTACGGGGAGAATGAAGCTTCGGTGATGCAGCAAATCGCAGGTCAACTGCCCGCAATACAAAACGGCATGACGCGTACAGCGTTACAGCAGGCATTACCCGCGGGTGCCGCGCGTAATGCCCTGGACTGTGCCTTGTGGGACCTGGAGCGTCAGCAGCAGGGCAAAACGTTGCAGGCGCTGTGCGACGTACAGTTGGCGGAGGAGATTGCCACTGCGCACACCATCAGTATTGATACGCCAGACGCCATGGCCAGCAGTGCGCTGGCGCTGTGGCAGCATGGCGCCACTCTGCTGAAAATCAAACTTGATAACCACCTGATCAGCGAGCGCCTGGTGGCGATTCGCACCGCTGTTCCCGAAGCCACTTTAATTGTCGATGCCAATGAGTCATGGCATGCAGAGGGGTTGGCGGCACGCTGCCAATTGCTGGCGGATCTCAACGTCGCCATGCTAGAGCAACCGCTGCCTGCAGCAGAAGACGCCGCGCTGGAGAATTTTGTGCATCCATTGCCCATCTGCGCTGACGAGAGTTGTCATACGCGAGACCAGTTGCCGCAGTTAAAAGGGCGCTATGAGATGGTGAACATCAAGCTGGATAAAACCGGCGGATTGACGGAGGCTCTGGCGCTGGCAAAAGAGGCACGTCAGCAAGGGTTTGCAGTGATGCTCGGCTGTATGCTGTGTACTTCGCGTGCGATCCGCGCGGCGTTACCGCTGACACCGATCGCAAAATTTGCCGATCTTGACGGCCCCACCTGGCTGGCTGCCGATGTTGAGCCGTCGCTGCATTTCTCACACGGCGTGCTTAAGCCTGCGGCTGCCAGCGCAGCAGGTTAATCATCGCATCAAGATAAACTTCGGTGGCTTCATCCACCGAAATAGGCGGCATCTCGGCAGTAATGCACAACAAGCCGAGATCGTCGCACCAGCTGCCAAAAGAGCCTGGCGTGGCATACCCGACGCTGCTTACCACCGGTAATTGAGTTTGTTCCGCCAGCCACTGTGAGAGGTGACTGTGGTGCGGATCGTCGATGCAGGCCAGAGGTTCATGCCAGGAAACGACCCAGCGCGGCTTGATTTGGTGGATTAGTTGGCACAGCGCGCGCGTTTCCGGCTCGGAAGCGGGGCTGCTGCCCGTCGACAGCACCACATCACGCTCATCCGCCGCGCTGTTCCAGCGATATACTGTGTCGCCATTTTGCCAGTTGGCGGCCGGGAAATTGCGGTTGAGATCGACACCGTTCGCATTAGCACGCAGCCCCAACTGGCAACCATCGGGATTCACCGCCAGCACCACATGATGGCGGCGCAGCGATTCAGGCAGCGTACGCATCGCACCGGATAAGGTCGCGACGGCAGCATTTTCATCACCGTGCGTGCCGGCAATAATCAATCCACTTTCAGCATCGTCCGCCGGAGCCGGAAACCATAGCAGCGGTGCACCGAGCACCGATTGCCCATATTGTTGCCAGACCGCGTCGAGTTTGCCGCGCAGCGGACGGGGATGATGTGACGACATGACATTCCTCTCTGAAATCGTGCAAAAGAGCCTGAATCGGGTTGGCGTTCAGGATTAAAAATGTGACCGATAATTCAGCCTCAACATAACGGTAAACAGCAGACAGGGAAATAGCTATATATCAATCAGCAATTTGCGATAGAGTCACCAAAGACGCTGGCGACGCAGACCTCTTCGCAGTCGCCATTTTTTTGGGTAAAGGAGTGGTGATGACATTAACTTTCCGCAAGACGCTGGCCGCCGTAATGATTGCTGGTGTTTTCTCACCGGTGTTCGCCGCTAATGTGCCAGCGGGCGCACAGTTAGCGCCGACTCAGGAAATTGTTCGCCATATCAAAGACGAACCTGCCTCGCTGGATCCGATGAAAGCCGTGGGCCTGCCGGAAATTCAGGTGATGCGCGATCTGTTCGAAGGGCTGACCAATCAGGACGCACACGGCAAAATCGTGCCGGGCGTGGCCGAAAGCTGGCATAGCAACGACAACAAAACATGGATTTTCACGCTACGCAAAGATGCGCGCTGGTCTAATGGCGAACCGGTCACCGCGCAGGATTTCGTTTACAGCTGGCAGCGCCTGGTGGAACCCAAAAACAGTTCTCCCTTTGCGTGGTTTGCCGCGCTGAGTGGCATCGAAAACGCGGAGGCCATCACTAAAGGGCAAATGAGTGCCGATAAGCTGGGTGTCACAGCCACCGATGCCAATCATCTGAAGGTGACATTGTCACGCCCGGTGCCGTGGTTCCCGAGCATGGTGGCGAATGCCGCGATGTATCCGGTGCCGCAAAAGGTGATTGAGCAAAATCCTGATAGCTGGACGGCACCCGGTAAATTAGTGGGCAACGGGGCCTATCAATTACAGGACCGCGTGGTGAACGAAAAAATCGTGTTGGTGCGTAACCAACACTACTGGGATAACAGCCACTCTGTCCTGACCAAAGTGACCTTCATCCCTATTAACGAAGAGTCCAGCGCCACAAAACGTTACCGCGCGGGCGATATTGATATCACCGAATCCTTCCCGAAAAATATGTATGCGCTGCTGAAAAAAGAGCTGCCGGGCCAGGTGTATACGCCGGATCAGTTGGGCACCTATTACTACGCCTTTAACACGGAAAAGGGTCCAACCGCCGATGTGCGCGTGCGTAAAGCGCTGTCATGGAGTATCGATCGCCGCATCATCGCTGAGAAAGTGTTAGGAACGGGGGAGAAACCGGCCTGGCACTTTACACCGGACGTCACCGCAGGGTTTACGCCACAGCAAAGTTATCTGCAACAGCACAGCCAGCAGGAGTTGAACGCACAGGCAAAAGCGCTGCTGACCTCCGCTGGCTACGGTCCTGGCAAACCGCTGCATTTGACGCTGCTGTACAACACCTCGGAAAGCCATCAGAAGATCGCGATCGCCGTGGCCTCAATGTGGAAGAAAAATCTTGGGGTTGACGTTACGCTGCAAAACCAGGAGTGGAAGACCTACATTGACAGCCGTAACAGCGGTAGCTTCGACGTGATTCGCGCGTCATGGGTCGGGGATTACAATGAGCCTTCCACTTTCCTGAGTCTGCTGACATCAACACACACTGGTAATATCGCCCGTTTCCACAGCGCGGATTATGATGCGGTGCTGAATAAGGCCAGTATGGAAACCAGCGTGGCTGCGCGGAACACCGACTACAACAAAGCGGAGCAGATCATTGCCGATCAGGCGCCTATCGCACCGATCTATCAATACACCAACGGACGTCTAATCAAGCCGTTTGTGAAAGGATATCCGATCACTAACCCGGAAGATGTCGCCTACAGCCGCGAGCTGTGGATCGAAAAGCATTGATTTAACCGCGTCAATCAGCAGAGCGGCGTGATTGAGTGCGTGCTTCTTAACCGGTCCAACGGGTAAGGAGGCGCATTCCATTGCACCGCGTCTGCTCATGTTTCTCTGGCGCTAGCCGCTTCCTTGTCATCTTTGCTCACAGCCTGATGATTGCAACTCGTCTGCGCCACGCTAGACTGTATCGTATTGATTTTGATAGTGAGGCGAGTCAGTGAACGTCATTGAAGGAAAAGCATTAAAAGTTTCGGATGCGATTATCTCCTGCCAGTTGGATGGTAAAGGCGGAGTTATCCCGATTGAAGATAAAGATGTCATTAACTGTGAACGTCCGTGCTGGCTGCATCTGAACTACACACAACGCCAAAGTGCCGAGTGGCTGCAAAATACCCCTTTGATCCCCGATTCCGTGCGCGATGCGTTAGCGGGCGACAGCATGCGTCCTCGCGTTACGCGCTTAGGCGACGGTTTTATGATTGTGCTGCGCAGCGTCAATCACAACGCCGATTCACGACCTGATCAACTCGTTGCCATGCGCGTGTTTATCAACGACAAAGTGATTGTTTCTACGCGCCGTCGCAAAGTCTACGCCATTGATGAAGTGCTGGCCGATTTGCAAAACGGCAATGGTCCGGTGGATGGCGGCAGCTGGCTGGTGGATGTTTGCGATGCGCTCACCGATCACGCTAGCGAGTTTATCGAAGAGATGCACGATAAAATCATTGAGCTGGAAGATGCGTTAATGGATCAGCAAGTGCCTGCACGCGGTGAGCTGGCATTGCTGCGGAAACAGCTCATTGTAATGCGTCGTTACATGGCGCCGCAGCGTGACGTTTATGCCCGACTGGCGAGTGAAAAGCTGCCGTGGATGAATGATGACGATCGCCGCCGTATGCAGGATGTGGCAGATCGTCTGGGGCGCGGGCTGGATGATCTGAATGCTGGCGTGGCGCGTACCGGCATTCTGGCCGATGAAGTCGCGTCTTTGCTGGCTGAATCAATGAACCGCCGTACCTATACCATGTCGCTGATGGCGATGATTTTCCTGCCTGCCACTTTCCTGACCGGTTTATTTGGCGTCAACCTTGGCGGTATTCCCGGTGGTAGCTGGCCGCTGGGCTTTACGGCTTTCTGCGTGTTGCTGCTGGTGATGGTAGTGGGTGTGGCGATATGGCTCAAACGGCGTAACTGGTTGTAGTGTAAGTACTACGTTATAAAGCGGAAACCCGCTGTTAAATAAGATGCCACAGGTAGAAAAGCGGGAAAAACCTGATCGATATCAATAAGTGGATCGCCTAACAGGGGCAAACTCTCTCTCGCAGGTGAATGCAACGTCAAGCGATGGGCGTTGCGCTCCATATTGTCTTACTTCCTTTTTTAGAATTACTGCATAGCACATTTGATTCGTACAACGCCGGCTAATCCGCCGGCTTTTTTTTTGCCCGCTTGGCTTGGTTGCGCTTCCTTTCCTATGCTTAAAGGACATTCAGCGACAAGGAGCAGGGCATGCAAGCATTTATTGCCAGCGAACCTATCCCAACCGATCCGCCACCGATCCCAGAGCCGATTCCTCATCCGCAGCCGATTCCGGAACCGGATCCTCCACACGATCCTGAGTTTCCGCCTATTATCGATCCACCTCCGCATCGGTAATAAAAAAGGCGCAGAGCCGAAGCGCTGCGCCTTAATTTGAATCACTGATGATTACTTAATTTCTAGCACATCCAGGCGCACGCTTGATGCGGATGCATCCTCTTCTTCCGGCTGCCAGCCAGCAGGTTTTACCGGCAGGGTTTCGCGATCAAAGCCAATATCGCCGCCGTCGACCACTTCATCACCGTGTTGAATGCCTTTAAAGTCGAACAAATTAATGTCCGCCATGTGCGATGGCACGATGTTCTGCATCGCGCTGAACATGGTTTCAATACGGCCAGGATAACGTTTATCCCAATCGCGCAGCATATCGGCGACGACCTGACGCTGCAGGTTCGGCTGTGATCCGCACAGGTTGCACGGAATGATCGGATACTGGCGCGCTTCGGCAAAGCGAATGATGTCTTTTTCGCGACAATAGGCCAGCGGACGAATGACGATATGCTTGCCATCATCACTCATCAATTTCGGTGGCATGCCTTTCATTTTGCCGCCGTAGAACATGTTCAGAAACATTGTCTGCAGGATATCGTCGCGATGATGGCCCAGTGCAATCTTGGTACAGCCCAATTCGGTGGCGGTGCGGTAAAGAATCCCGCGACGCAAACGTGAACAGAGCGAACAGGTGGTCTTGCCTTCCGGAATCTTCTCTTTAACGATGGAGTAAGTATCTTCGTCAACGATCTTATACTCGACACCCTGTTCTTCCAGATACGCGGGCAGAATATGCGCCGGGAATCCTGGCTGTTTCTGGTCGAGATTGACCGCCACCAGTGAGAAGTTCACCGGCGCGCTCTTCTGCAAATTGCGCAAAATTTCCAGCATGGTGTAGCTGTCTTTACCACCTGACAGGCAAACCATGATGCGATCGCCTTCTTCAATCATGTTGAAATCAGCAATGGCTTCGCCCACGTTACGACGCAGACGCTTCTGAAGCTTGTTCAGGTTATATTGTTCTTTCTTCGTTACTTCTTGATTTTCTGACATTATTTTCACGCTTGAGAATGAACGCAAGGGTCGTTGGCGGCTGAATAACGCTTCAGCGGCAATAAACCCCTATGACATGAGTGCGTATGGTACGGATTGCGCACGCGAATGCCAGTCTGATGTGATCTCTTTTCACGGATTCCTGCGATAAAACCGCACACTTTGCCAGAACAATCTGCCCATTTATTGATCTGGGTAAAGATTGCGCGCATCGCTGCCTGACAGGATGGATGAAGTGTTTTTTTTAGTTTCTAAAGGTGAGGAGAGGCAGATGCAAACGTACGACATGGTTTTTGAAGAAGCGTGCCGGCTAGTCGGGCAATGTTATCTCGAGTTGGCGCAGCGGGGATCAGCAACAGAAAAAGAGGTGGTAGCGACGGAGTTGCGCAATCTGCAACTGCGCTATCGGGAATTAACCGGCTCGCCCAATCGCGCGGTTGAGATGGCAATTATTCAGCTTCAACCCTGTTAAATCATTAAGCCCGGCAAGCGCGCCGGGCTTAATTCATCTAGTCACTTTTCTCTGCTTTACCGGCCATTTCCGCCAGTCGCTGATAACGTTGATTGGCGGCTTCGGTTGCCTCCTGCCATAACTGCGCGGCGGCTTCCGGTTCACGGGTTTGCAACTGGCGGAAACGCTGCTCGTTCATCAATGCGTCTTCCAGCACTGAGGTTGGCGGGCGAGAGTCCAGCGCCAGTGACGCTTTACCTTGCTCTGCACGACGAGGGTCATAACGATACAGCGGCCAGAATCCGCTGGTGGTTAACAATCGCATCTGCTCATGGCTATAAGCCAAATCATATCCGTGTTCTTCACACGGGCTGTAGGCGATGATTAGCGAGGGACCGGGCCAGGCTTCCGCTTCCTGAATCGCTTTCACCGTCTGATTCAACTGTGCGCCCAGCGAGATTTGTGCCACATAAACATGCCCGTACAGCATGGTGGCAACGCCTAAATCTTTACGTGCTTTACGCTTGCCTTGTTCGCCAAACTTGGTGACTGCACCGAGCGGCGTAGCTTTGGAAGCTTGTCCACCGGTATTGGAGTAGCACTGGGTGTCGAGAACCAGCACGTTGACGTTTTCACTCAGGCTCATCACATGATCAAGACCGCCATAACCGATGTCGTACGCCCAGCCGTCGCCCCCGATTAGCCAGACAGATTTCTCAACCAGCGCATCGGCGATAACCTGCAATTCGTCTGCGTGCGCTGATGATGAAGCCGCCAGCTGCTGACGCAGTTCAACTATTTGCTCGCGACGAACCGAGGGCAGGACATTTTCCTCTTTCAATGCTGCCACTAAAGCTTCGGGCAACTGTGGCGCACACTGATCTAACAGACGTAGCGCACGTTGTTTTTGCTGATCAACGCTCAGGCGGAAACCGAGCCCGAATTCAGCGTTGTCTTCAAACAGGGAATTGGCCCATGCCGGTCCGCGTCCTTCGGCGTTGGTGGTATAAGGTGTGGAGGGGAGATTACCGCCATATATGGATGAGCAACCGGTGGCATTGGCAATCAACAGGCGATCGCCATACAACTGCGTCAGCAACTTAATATACGGCGTCTCCCCGCAGCCGGAACAGGCACCTGAATATTCAAACAGCGGCGTGATCAGTTGTGAGGTGCGAATATCAATGCGTTCCAGTTGTTCTGCCGTGATTTCCGGCAGCGCAAGAAACGCATCGTAATTCACTTTTTCGGTTTCAACATGCTCAAGACGCGATTGCATGTTGATGGCTTTGATCTCCGGATGCTGGCGATCGCTGGCCGGGCACACTTCGACACACAGATTACAGCCGGTGCAATCCTCTGGTGCCACCTGCAACACGTATTTCTGGCCGCGCATATCGCGTGATTTGACGTCGAGAGAAGCGAGGGAATCAGGTGCGAAGTCCATGGCCTCAGGCGTAACGACTTTAGCGCGAATCGCCGCGTGCGGGCAGGCTGCTACGCAGTGGTTACATTGGGTGCACAGGTCAGGCTGCCAGATCGGAATCGCTTCGGCGATGTTGCGTTTTTCCCACTGTGTGGTGCCAACGGGCCAGGTGCCGTCTGGCGGCAGTGCGGACACCGGCAATTTGTCGCCTAATCCTGCCAGCATGGCGGCGGTGACGGTTTTGACAAAATCCGGTGCGCTATCGGATACCACCGGCGGACGATGCGGGCTGTGCTGATCAACCGCCTGTAGCGGCACCGCTTCCAGCGCCTGTTGTGCCATTACCAGCGCTTGCCAGTTACGTTGCACCAGCTCCTCACCTTTACTGCTGTAACTGCGCGAAATAGCGTTTTGCAGTTCGATTAATGCACTGTCGCCGGGCAGGATCTGCGTCAACTGGAAGAACGCCATCTGCATGACGGTGTTGATGCGTGCACCAAGCTGGCATTCGCGCGCAATACGCGCTGCATTAATGACATAAAACCGCGCCTGCTTGTCATTAAGCTGGCTCTGAACTTCCTGCGGCAGACGTGACCAGACTTCATCGGCGGCATAAGGGGTATTCAGCAGGAAAATGCCGCCCGGCTTGAGCTGATCGAGCATCGAATATTTATCGATGAACTGCAGTTGATGGCAGCCAATAAAATCCGCCTGCTGCACCAGATACGCCGACTGGATGGGATGTTCACTGACGCGCAGATGGGAAACTGTCAGGCCGCCCGCTTTTTTCGAGTCATAGACGAAATAGCCCTGCACATGCCAGGGCGTGGCATTGCCGATGATCTTCAGATTGTTTTTGCTGGCGCTCACGCTGCCGTCACTGCCGAGGCCGTAAAACAGCGCTTCGAGCCGTGCCAGGTTCGGCACAATATTCGCTTCCATCGGCAGCGATAAATGCGTGACATCATCATAAATACCCACGGTGAAACGCGCAGGCGGTTGTTCACGCAGCAGCGCACGAAACACGGCGAGCACGGCATCAGGGGCAAATTCTTTCGATGACAGACCGTAGCGGCCGCCGATCACTCTCGGCAGCGTCGGGCGTTCACCCCGGCTAAAGGCTTCAGCCAGTGCCGTCATCACATCCAGAAACAGCGGTTCACCCAGCGCGCCGGGCTCTTTGGTGCGATCCAGCACCGCCACACGCTGAACCGAAGTGGGCAGCGTTTTAATCAGATGCGCCGCTGAGAACGGACGATAAAGGCGCACTTTCACCAACCCGACCTTTTCGCCGCGCTGCAACAGAACATCAATCGCTTCTTCGGCGGTGCCGCAGCCCGAACCCATCATCACGATTACGCGCTCAGCCTGCGGGTGGCCATAAAACTCAAACGGCTGATAGTGGCGGCCGGTATTAGCGGCAAACGCGTCCATGGCGTCTTCAACATGGCCGGTACAGGCGTCGTACCAGCGGTTAGTGGCTTCGCGCGATTGGAAATAGGTATCAGGATTGGCGGAGGTTCCACGAATCGTTGGATGATCCGGCGTCAGTGCGCGTGCACGATGTTCTGCGATCGCTTTTGCTGGCATCAGTGCTTGCAGGGTTTCATCACTGATCGGGACAATCTTGTTGATCTCATGTGAGGTACGGAAACCGTCGAAGAAGTGAATAAAGGGCACGCGGCTATTGAGTGAAGCCATCTGAGAGATCAACGCGAAATCCTGCGCTTCCTGCACGCTGGAAGCACACAGTTGCGCGCAACCCGTCTGGCGTACGGCCATCACATCAGAGTGATCGCCAAAAATCGATAAAGCATGTGTAGCGACGGTACGCGCTGCGACGTGCAGCACAAACGGCGTCAGCTGCCCGGCCAGTTTATACAGCGTCGGGATCATCAGCAGCAGGCCCTGTGATGACGTAAACGTGGTGGAAAGGGCACCGGTCTGCAAGGCTCCGTGTACGGTAGCAATGGCGCCGCCTTCTGACTGCATCTCCACTACGCGAGGGATATCACCCCAGATATTGCGGCGACCTTCGCCAGACCAGCTGTCGGCCAGTTCCGCCATGGTGGAACTGGGCGTGATGGGATAAATGGCGATCACTTCACTGGTGCGGAAAGCGACCGAAGCCACCGCACCGTTGCCGTCGACGGTAATCATAAATCGTCCTTTGCTACGCTGAGAAACCCGAAAGTTTACGGGGGTAATGATTCAGTTTAGCAAAGCGATTTGGCCGGACTTTTTCATCTGTGTGGTGGCGACAGGGGAACGCACTGCCATCTAAGGTTGTCGATTTTTACATCATTTCTAAGGATTGAACGCCTTTGATTTCCATCACTTTATCGTAGATGGTGTGAATAGCGGCGCTACGTGACAATGTCACTTCAACGCTCAGTTCACACAGGCCATTCTCTTCATCCCGGTTCACCACGGCGATATGACCGTAGCGGATATTTTCGCGCTGTAGCACCAGCAACACCAACGGCACACTTTTCGGTTTAAGGTGCACCATCAACGTATGGTGTCGGCCAATCAGCCAGTGACTGATACGGCGGAAGGTTTCTAACACCACCAGCGCTAACACCGTGCCATAAATACCAATCTCATACATGCCGCTACCAATGACCAAACCAATGGCTGCGGTGACCCACAATCCTGCTGCGGTGGTTAAACCCTTGACCACCTGTTTTTGAATGATGATGGTACCGGCTCCGAGGAAGCCCATTCCACTCACCACCTGCGCGGCAATTCGGCTGGGATCGAGCGCCACGTGATCGCTATCCAGCATGTCTGAAAAGCCATATTTCGACACAAGCATAAACATGGCACTGCCGATACCGACCAAAATATGGGTGCGCAAACCGGCCTCTTTGGCGCGCATTTGACGTTCAAGGCCAATCAATCCACCCAGTATTCCAGCAAGCGCGATACGGATTAACATGTCCGTTAGCATGATTCCTCCTTATGCATTGAAAAATAGGATTATTTCGATCAGAAAAGGTTAATCAGGTCCAATCAGGATAATTCTGCTTGCAAAAGGCGATAATAAATTTTGTAAAAAGCTGTGTCGCCTATCGACCCCTGATGGCACCTGACATATGCTGGTGCCTCTTTTACGCCCAACTCCCCGGAGCCCGACCGATGAAAGCCGCTACCTTAATGCTGGCCGGTGCAGCACTGTTACTTTCTGCCTGCAGCAGCAACAGTGATGACGAACCACCGCAACAGGCTACCGCAGCACACGTTCAACCGCATGTCATCATGGCATCTATGGCCGAAGTGAATTGCAATAATGCCGGGGGAACACTGGCGTTTTCACGTCAGCTGGATGGATCGCGTATTGGCATGTGTCAGTTAGCCAACGGCCGTCGTTGTGACGAGCAGGCGTTGATGGGTGGACAGTGCGCCCGCTGAGGCAGGCGCCACATCTTTACGCTTTCACCTGATTCGGGCAGGTTTCGCCACGTTCAAGCTGCTGCAAATTGCTGAGCGTGGTTTCGGAAATTGCCGTCAGGGCTTCGGCAGTCAGAAATGCCTGATGGCCGGTGAACAACACGTTATGGCAGGCTGACAGGCGACGGAAAATATCGTCCTGTATCACGTCATTGGACTTATCTTCAAAGAACAGATCGCGCTCGTTTTCGTACACGTCCATCCCCAGCGATCCAATTTTCTGCTGCTTGAGCGCATCAATCGCGGCCTGCGAATCAATTAAACCTCCGCGACTGGTGTTAATGATCATCACGCCATCTTTCATCTGGCTAAACGCGTGCGCATTCAATAAGTGATGGTTTTCTGGCGTCATCGGGCAGTGCAATGTGATGACATCAGATTCAGCAAACAGCGTTTTCAGGTCGACATATTCTGCTCCCAGCTCCTGGGCTGCCGCGCTTGGGTAGGGATCAAACGCCAGCAGGCGCATGCCAAAGCCTTTCAAAATTCGCATGGTTGCCACACCGATTTTGCCGGTGCCAACTACGCCCGCGGTTTTGCCGTGCATATTGAAGCCGGTCAGGCCATCCAGTGAGAAGTTAGCATCACGCGTGCGTTGATAGGCGCGGTGAATGCGGCGATTCAGCGTCATCATCAAACCCACTGCGTGTTCAGCCACCGCTTCCGGCGAGTAGGCCGGTACGCGCACCACCTGCAGACCGAGCGCTTCGGCTGCTTCGAGATCGACATTATTGAACCCGGCGCAGCGTAGCGCGATAGTCTTGACGCCCAGCGCAGCCAGTTCTTCCAGTACCGCTTTACTGCCATCGTCATTAACGAAAATGCAGACGGCATCGCAGCCCGCCGCATTTTTGGCCGTGGTTTCACTCAGCAGGAAGTCAAAGAACTGCAACTCAAATCCAAAGTTGGCATTGACGTGTTCAAAGTATTTCTGGTCGTAGTGTTTGGTACTGTAAACCGCAACTTTCATTGTTTCGCTCCTGAAAAATGTCATGTCGGTATCATCACAGAATAACGTTTTCTGCATCATTTTGCTGATCTTCAGCCAGGCTATATAGCTAACACCTTCATTTGCCGGGCATAACATGACATCATCTCCGTCAGGATTGCGTAAAGAACAGGATAGTTAGCTGCCATGACGCGGGGCCTCCGTCGAACTCTTGCTGCGCTACTGGCGCTGATACTGCTGCTATTGGGATTGCTGCTGACGCTGACGCAATGGTTGCCGCGTCTGGCGGGCATCTGGCTGCCGGAAAATACCCGTGTGGAACTGACTGGTTCACCGCGCTGGCATAACGGCGGCGTGCATTTTCCGGCGGTACGCTATCTGGCCGGTGATTGCGAACTGGCGAATGTCAAAGATGTGGCGCTGGGTTGGCAACATCAACGCTGGCAGCTCAGTGCGCAGGCTGTGCAGCTCAACAGCGATTGCCTGCAAGCTCTGCCGCAGAACGATGCCAGCGGTGCACCGCGCAGTCTGGCTGAATGGCAGCAGATGCTACCGGGCGCCGATATCCATCTGGAGCAACTGAGTATTTTACCCTGGCAGCAATATGCCGGTCGTTTTGATCTCAGCCTCGATAAAAGCGCCCAGCAGTTGTATTATCAGGGCGATAACCTCCAGCTTGATGCGCGTTTGCAGGGGCAACAACTACAGATCGCACAACTCCAGTTCAGTCATCCTTTACTTCCTAAACCACTCGATTTGCACGGTGAACTGACGCTGCCCACCTTTGCCAACGGTTTACCGGTTGCAGGCGAACTTAGCGGTGATGTCAATCTGGCGCAGTGGCCGCAGCCGCTGGCGGTGACGCTTAACTGGCAGCAGCAGCAGGGCACGCTGGTGGTGAATCAGCAGGGCGACGATCAGCCGTTGTTGCAGTTACCGTGGCAGGTCGATGAGCAGCAGATTCGTATCACCCAGGGGCATTGGCGTTGGCCGCAAGCCGATCAGCCGCTGTCGGGGGGGTTGGCGCTCACGCTGGACAACTGGCAACAAGGGCTGGAAAACACCCAGGTCAGCGGACGATTTAACCTGCTAACTCAGGGACGTGGCGGTAAGGGTAATCTGGTGTTAAGTATCGGACCCGGCAACCTGAGTCTGACCGACAGCAACTTGCCGTTCCAGCTCACGGGTGAAAGTAAATTTGCCGATCTGCAACTGTTTGGCAGCATGCCGGGTGTGCTGCACGGCATGCTGACCGACCCGCAGGTCAGCCTTAAACAAGGTGCACTGCTGCGTTTGCGCGGTCGCTTACTGTCGACGCTGGAAGTGGATGAAGCGCGCTGGCCGTTAGCGGGCGTGACGCTTGCCTCGCGCGGTATTAACGGCAGATTACAAGCCATTCTAAAAGCTCACGATCCCAGTTTCGGGCGTTTTACGCTGCATCTTGATGGCCGCGCCAGCGATTTCTGGCCAGACAGCGGGCGTTGGAACTGGCGATACTGGGGCGATGGCGAGATGCAGCCGCTCAATGCTAAATGGGATGTGAAGGGCACGGGTAGCTGGCAGGATACGTTAATCAGTCTGGACACACTCAACACCGGCTTTGATCAACTGGCTTACGGCATGGTGCAGGTTGATAAACCGCGCTTAACCCTAACCGCACCGGTTCGCTGGCAGCGAGATGTCGAGCATCCGGCGTTTAACGGTGGTTTTACCTTGAAGTCAGGTCAGACGCAGTTCAGCTATGGCGGCTGGCTGCCGCCTTCGGAATTGAGCTTCGAGGCCAAAGGCAGCGATCCGAGTCGCTTTATCTGGCGTGGGCAGTTAACCGCTGAGGATATTGGCCCGGTGCGGGTGCATGGTCGCTGGGATGGTGAACGTCTGCGCGGTGAAGCCTGGTGGCCAGCTCAGTCACTGACGGTGTTTCAGCCGTTGCTCAGCAGCGATTTAAAGATGCGCATTCAGTCAGGTGAACTTCGTGCACAAATGGCGTTTTCTGCGGCGTCGAAACAGGGCTTCGAAGCCGGTGGTTTCTGGGCGGTGAAAAAGGGCAGTGTGTGGATGCCAGACAGTGAGATCAATGGCATCGACTTCACGCTGCCGTTCCGCCTCAAGGATCACCAATGGCAGCTAGGACGGCGTGGTCCGGTTTCACTGCGCATCGCCGAAGTGAAAAACCAGTTTGCGTTGCAGAACATCACTGCTGATTTACAGGGCCACTATCCGTGGCAAGAGCGCCAGCCGCTGACGCTGAGCAACGTCAATCTCGATCTTTTAGGCGGCCACGTCAGCATGCCTGAACTGCGCATGCCGCAGCATGAACCCGCGCGTGTTTCGCTGCGTGAAATCAACCTGAGCAAGCTGATCACGGCGATCAAACCCAAGCAGTTCGCCATGTCGGGCAAAGTAAACGGCGAGCTGCCGCTGTGGGTAAATAATCCGCAATGGCTGATTGAGAAGGGCTGGATCGCCAACAGCGGCCCGCTGACCTTCCGCATGGATAAAGATATGGCCGATGCCATTGTCAGTAATAACTTTGCCGCGGGCGCCGCCATGGACTGGCTGCGCTACATGGAGATTTCCCGTTCGTGGGCCACATTGGACCTCGATAACTTCGGCAACCTCACGATGCAGTCGGAAGTGAAGGGCACCAGCCAGTTTAGTAATCGCCGGCAGTCAATTAACCTCAACTATCGGCATCAGGAAAATCTTTTCCAGCTGTGGCGCAGTTTGCGCTTTGGCGATAATTTGCAATCCTGGGTGGAACAAAATGCCACCCTGCCATCGAAGAAGGATCCCCAACCATGAGCCTCAGGGCATTGCTGGTGTTGGCAGCTGGACTGCCGCTGATCGGTTGCGTGCCGCGTATTGAAGTGGCGGCGCCGAAAGAGCCGATCACCATCAATATGAACGTGAAGATCGAACATGAAATCCACATCAAGGTAGATAAAGATGTGGAAGCGTTGCTGAAAAATCAAAGCGGCCTGTTTTGAGGAGCGGCATGATGAAATCAAAAGCGATGGCATTAATGCTGGCGCTGCTGCTGGTGCCTTCAGCCTGGGCGCTGACGCTGGACGAAGCACGCCAACAGGGGCGTCTGGGTGAAACACTCAGTGGTTATGTTGCGGCACGCCAGCAGGATGATGAAACCCTGGCGCTGGTGAAGCGGATAAACGATGGCCGCACACAGCAATATCAGCGCGTCGCGCAGCAGAACAATCTGACCACCAGCGAAGTGGCACGTATTGCGGGCGAGAAGCTGGTGAGTCGTGCGGGTAGCGGGGAATATGTGCGCGGCATTAACGGGCAGTGGTTACGTAAGTAAAACCCATCATTATGTGAGTCACAGCCATAAAAAAGCCGGGCACTCAGGCCCGGCAAAGATGGCATCATACCCATTATTCTCGGGTATTCATCACGTTCTTAAGATTACGCAGCAACAATTTGCTTGATGGCGTCTTTCGCGTCGTTAGCCGCTTTGGTCGCCACTTCCGGACCGTAAGCAATACCTTCTGCGAACACGAAGTTCACGTCGGTGATGCCGATGAAGCCCAGGAACAGTTTCACGTATGGGGTCAGCAGATCGCTGGCCGTATCTTTGTGGATACCGCCACGGCTGGACAGGATCACGGCACGTTTACCGGTGACCAGACCTTCCGGGCCTGCTTCGGTGTAACGGAAAGTCACGCCAGCACGAGCAATCAGGTCGAAGTAGTTTTTCAGCTGAGTTGGGATGTTGAAGTTGTACATCGGCGCAGCAATAACCACGGTGTCATGCGCTTGCAGTTCAGCAATCAGTTCGTCAGACAGGGACAGTGCTTCCTGCTGGCGTGGAGACAGTGGAGCATCTGAAGGACGCAGTGCGCCAACCAGCTCACCATCCAGAACCGGAATCGGCTGAGCAGCCAAATCGCGGACGGTAACGTCATTACCTTTGGCGCGGGCTTCTTCAGCGTAGAAGTCAGCCAATTGGTTTGACTGAGAGTAACCGGCGAGGATGCTTGATTTCAGAACTAAAACTTTGCTCATGGTGTTTTCCTGTGCGTGACGCGGTTGGCTTACCGCTCAATGCGTTACACTCTACGGAGTTCCTCCGCGAGGTAAAAGCGCAATATTTCGAGACCTATGTTCGAAATTATTGAATAAGGTCGCACGTCCGGTCAGGTGAGGTTTTCCAGAGTGTGCTATCATGCCGGGCAATAATTGATTGAATCCGCCGGGAAATTTCAGCCGGTATAGAGCGCATTTTGCCAGGCTCGCCGCGACAACAGGTAACGCATTACTATGTCATCATCCCAAACCTCCCCTTTGGCGCCGCTCTGGTCGCGGCTCGATAATCTGACGCTGCGCGATCGCCAGCGCTTGCAGCGCCGTCTGCATGGTGCAGCGAAAGTGAAAAATCCTGCGGCGCAGCAGGGCATTGCCACAGAATTAGAAGCCGAATTTGCGGCTGCTGAACTGCGTATCGCTCAGCGTACGGCGGCCACGCCACGCATCACCTTCCCGGAAAACCTGCCGGTCAGTCAGAAACAGCAAGAGATTGCAGAGGCGATTCGCGATCATCAGGTGGTGATTGTGGCCGGGGAAACCGGTTCAGGGAAAACCACCCAGCTGCCGAAGATTTGTCTGGCGCTCGGGCGTGGTGTGAAAGGGTTGATTGGTCATACGCAGCCACGCCGACTGGCGGCGCGCACCGTCGCCAACCGTATTGCTGATGAGCTGGAAACCTCGCTCGGAGGCACTATCGGTTATAAGGTGCGCTTTAACGATCAGGTCAGCGACACGACGCAAGTGAAGTTGATGACCGACGGTATTTTACTGGCGGAAATCCAGCAGGATCGTCAGTTGCTGCAATATGACACCATCATTATTGATGAAGCGCATGAACGCAGCCTGAACATCGATTTTCTGCTGGGCTACCTGCGCGAGTTGCTACCGCGCCGTCCCGATTTGAAAGTGATCATCACCTCGGCGACCATCGATCCACAGCGTTTCTCGCGCCACTTCAATAATGCGCCGGTGATTGAAGTCTCGGGTCGCACCTATCCGGTGGAAGTGCGCTATCGCCCAATTGTGGAAGACGAGGATGATACTGATCGCGATCAGCTGCAGGCGATTTTTGACGCCGTCGATGAGTTAGGTCATGAGAGTCGCGGCGATATTCTGATCTTTATGAGTGGCGAGCGTGAAATCCGCGATACCGCCGATGCGTTGATGAAGCGCGATATCCCGCACACCGAAATTTTACCGCTGTATGCACGGCTGTCGAATGCCGAGCAGAACCGGGTGTTTCAGTCACACAGCGGGCGCCGCATCGTGCTGGCGACCAACGTGGCCGAGACTTCACTCACCGTACCGGGCATTAAATACGTCATCGATCCTGGCACTGCGCGTATCAGTCGCTACAGCTATCGCACTAAAGTGCAGCGCCTGCCGATCGAACCGGTTTCGCAAGCGTCTGCTAACCAGCGTAAAGGGCGTTGCGGACGTGTGTCGGAAGGGATCTGTATTCGTCTCTATTCAGAGGACGATTTCCTTAGCCGTCCAGCGTTTACCGATCCGGAAATTCTGCGTACCAATCTGGCATCCGTGATTTTGCAGATGACCGCGCTCGGTCTCGGCGATATTGCTGCGTTCCCGTTTGTTGAAGCGCCAGACAAGCGCAACATTCAGGATGGCGTACGTCTGCTGGAAGAGCTGGGCGCTATCACGCTGAGTGAGGATGAAACCTACAAGCTGACTACCTCTGGCCGCCAGCTGGCGCAATTGCCGGTGGATCCGCGTCTGGCGCGCATGGTATTGGAAGCGCAAAAGTTCGGCTGCGTGCGTGAAGCGATGATCATCACCGCGGCCTTATCTATTCAGGATCCGCGCGAGCGCCCGAGTGAAAAACAGCAGGCATCCGATGAGAAACACCGTCGCTTTGCCGATAAAGAGTCGGATTTCCTCTCTTTCGTGAATCTGTGGAACTACCTGCAGGAGCAGCAAAAAGCGCTGTCGGGCAATCATTTCCGCCGCCAGTGTAAAACCGACTTCCTCAACTATCTGCGCGTACGTGAATGGCAGGATATTTACACGCAGCTGCGTCAGGTGGTGCGCGAACAGGGCATGCCAGTTAACAGCGAGCCCGCACCCTATCGTGAAGTCCACTGCGCCTTACTGACCGGTTTGCTGTCGCATATTGGTCAAAAAGATAGCGAAAAGCAGGAATTCACTGGCGCGCGTAATGCCCGCTTCTCCATCTTCCCCGGTTCCGGCCTGTTTAAGAAGCCGCCGAAGTGGACCATGGTGGCGGAACTGGTGGAAACCAGCCGCTTGTGGGGCCGTGTGGCCGCGCGTATCGATCCAGAATGGATTGAACCGCTGGCACAGCACCTGATCAAACGCAGCTACAGCGAACCGCACTGGGAGAAAGCCCAGGGTGCGGTGATGGCGACAGAAAAAGTCACGCTTTATGGCCTGGCGATTGTGCAGGCGCGCAAGGTTAACTACAGCCAAATCGATGCGCCACTCAGCCGTGAACTGTTTATCCGTCACGCGTTAGTGGAAGGAGACTGGCAGACGCGTCATGCGTTCCTGCGTAACAACCTGAAATTGCGCAGTGAAGTAGAAGATCTGGAACACAAATCACGTCGTCGTGACATTCTGGTCGATGATGAAACGCTGTTTGCTTTCTACGATCGCCGCATCGGCGCTGACGTGGTCTCCGCGCGCCACTTTGACAGCTGGTGGAAACAGGCGAGCAAAGACAATCCTGACTTGCTCAGTTTTGATAAGCAGATGCTGATCAAAGATGGCGCCGATAAAGTCAGCCAGCTTGATTACCCGAACTTCTGGCATCAGGGCAACCTGAAGCTGAAACTGAGCTATCAGTTTGAACCGGGGGCGGATGCCGATGGTGTTACAGTCCACATTCCGCTGCCGTTGCTCAATCAGGTCGAAGAAGGTGGTTTTGAGTGGCAAATCCCCGGCGTGCGCCGTGAGTTGGTGATTGCACTGATTAAATCGCTGCCAAAACCAACGCGACGCAATCTGGTGCCTGCACCGAACTACGCAGAAGCTTTCCTTGGTCGTGTTAAAGCGATGGAGTTACCGCTACTGGATGCGCTGGAGCGCGAGTTCCGCCGCATGACCGGCGTGACAATTGATCGTGAAGCCTGGCAGTGGGATCAGGTGCCCGATCACCTGAAAATGACCTTCCGCATTGTGGATGAACACAATCGCAAGCTGCAGGAAGGCAAAGATCTGCATCAACTGAAGCAGGTGTTGAAAGGCAAGGTGCAGGAAACGCTGTCGAAAGTCGCGGACGATGGGCTGGAGCAGAGCGGACTGCACATCTGGAGCTTTGGTGATTTGCCGCAGAGTTACGAGCAGAAGCGCGGCAGCTATCAGGTTAAAGCCTGGCCCGCGCTGGTCGATGAAAAAGACAGTGTCGCCATTCGCCTGTTTGATAACGAACAGGAGCAGCAGAAAATGATGTGGCGCGGTCAGCGTCGCTTGTTGCTGTTAAACATCCCGTCGCCGATCAAATATCTGCACGAGAAACTGCCAAACAAAGCCAAGCTCGGCTTGTACTTCAATCCGTACGGCAAAGTACTGGATCTGATTGATGACTGTATCGCTTGTGGTGTCGATAAATTGATGGCGGAAGCGGGCGGTCCGGCATGGCAACAGGAGAACTTCGAGCAGCTACGCGACAAAGTGCGTGCTGAATTGAATGAAACCGTGGTGACCATCGCCAAACAGGTCGAGCAGATTCTGACCAGTGTGTTCAATATCAACAAGTTCCTGAAAGGCCGCGTCGATATGACGCTGGCGTTGGCACTGTCTGATATTAAAGCGCAGATGAGTGGTCTGGTTTACCGCGGCTTTGTTACCGGCAATGGCTATCAACACCTGGGCGATACATTGCGCTATTTACAGGGTATCGAGCGTCGTCTGGAAAAATTGCCGACCGACCCTTACAGCGATCGTGCGCGCATGCTGAAAGTGCAGGCGACAGAGCAGGCGTGGCAAGCATGGCGCAATAAACTGCCGCCACAGCGCCAGGATGATGCTGAAGTTCAGGCGATTCGCTGGATGCTGGAGGAGTTACGCATTAGCTACTTTGCCCAGCAGTTGGGCACACCTTATCCCATCTCTGATAAGCGTATTGTGCAGGCGATGGAACAGATTGGCTGATTGCAAAAACAACAAAGGCGCAATTTTTTTGCGCCTTTGTGAGTGAAAACATCGCTGACTGTGCGTAATAAATAACACCGCGAAGAATCGATTGAGTGGCGGAATCTTATTTCGCCAACTCTTCAAGACTGTCTTTAAACGATGTGACCGCAATGGCACGGTTATCCGCGCGATAACGATCCGCCGGAGCGGGCGCAGAGCTTTGCACCGCAATCAGTTTCCAGCCATCCCCACTTTTTAACAGTAGCGGTGATCCACTATCGCCAGGCAAGGTATCGCACTGGTGTGACAACACCGCACGTTGCGCCCAGCCGGTAATCAAACAATCACTGTGCGAGTAGAGCGTATCAAGATGATCCGCCGGATATCCGGCCTGCGTCACTTTACGCTCAGTGGTTTTCAATGCGTCAGTAAGATCGCTGCGTGAGCCGTCAAACAGGGGAATCGGCACGATGCCCGACGGCGGGTTATGCAATATAACCAGCCCATAATCGTAAGGTGCCGCGCCCGGCGGCACGATCCAACCCTCACCATCGGCTTTAAGCCTGCGCGCCAGAGAAGGTTCTACCCGCGCATCAATATCATGTATTTCATAACGCCAGCCTTTGGCACCTGACATAAAGCGCAGCGCCACCGGTTTATCAAATTTTCCCGGAGGAGCGAGCAGGCAATGTCCAGCGGTTAACGCCAGGTGAGCAGATATCAGGGTTGCGGTACAGAGATTGCCGCTTTCGGTCTCCAGCTGGCCAATCGCGTCCCATGGAGCCGCGCTGACATCCGTGATCGCTTTACGGTTATCTTTGCCAAAGAACAGTGTCTTGATGTCTTCCGGGCTTGGCCCATCTTCGTCATCGGCATGTGCTGCGAGGTTAAAACTGAAAATACCAACAAGTAACAGGATAGCCAGGCGCATAGTTCTCTCAATGGCGAGAATAAGTAGGGGAGTTTGTCATCACGCTTGAGCGATAACTATAGTCGGAGAGCGGGAAAAAAGGGAGAAATATTGGAGTAATCAGCACGCTACAACGACTAGATAAAAAAACAGGCTGCAACAATGCCACAGAGGATCATCACAAGCAGGATAATTTCGAAGCGATAGCGACGCACCATTTTTCGCTACTCCAGTAAATAAACACCCGGCATAACCGGGTGTTTTAGATATTAATGCGGTGTTGGCGCTAAGGGGCCGACTTATTTAGCCGCTTTTTTCGCTTTGTGGTGCTTTTTAGCAGCCTGAGCTTTCTGAGCTGGCTTAGTTACTTTTTTGTGGTGCTTTTTAGCAGCCTGAGCTTTCTGTGCAGCTGGCTTGGTTGCTTTTTTGTGGTGCTTTTTAGCAGCCTGGGCTTTCTGTGCAGCTGGTTTGGTTGCTTTTTTGTGGTGCTTTTTAGCAGCCTGGGCTTTCTGTGCAGCTGGCTTGGTTGCTTTTTTGTGGTGCTTTTTAGCGGCCTGAGCTTTCTGTGCAGCTGGCGCTTTCTTCTCTACTTTTTTGTGTTTCTTAGCTGCCTGCGCTTTCTGGGCAACTTTCTTATGATGAACCGCTTTGTGCTTAACAGGTGCAGCGGTAGTGGTAGCGGCAGCAGCCGGAGCAGCTGTAGTGGTCTCAGCAGCGAAAGCAACAGAAGACATACCCATAGCAGCGGCGATCACCAGTGCAACTAATTTTTTCATCGCAAAATCCTCGAACTAATTTTTCATGTGTAGCCCACTGCGGGGCCGGTGAAACAACTATATGAAAAACAACTCGGTCTTTCCGTGAGGCATTGGTATCGGCGTGTAACGGAATGTACAAAGCGGAGTAAAGGAAGTGAAAAGGGCGGCCGGTTGGGCCGCCGCGCAGTTTACGCAGAGAGATAGCGTTGTTCAAGGTGCTGACGGAAATAGTGCGGATTCAGCGTTTCGCCCGTGGCATTGACCAATAACTGATTCGTCGGGAAGCGGCTGCCGTGCTGCCAGATGTTCTGTTGTAACCAGTCAAATACCGGCTGCAACTCTCCGTTACGGATCAGATCTTCCACTTGAGGAATCGCCCGCTTCACGGCCTGGAATAGCTGGGCCGCGTACATAGCACCTAAGGTGTACGTCGGGAAGTAACCAAAGGCGCCATCGGTCCAGTGGATATCCTGCATGCAGCCATCACGGTAATTGCCACGGGTATCTATTCCCAGCGATTGCTGCATCTTCTCATCCCACAGTGCGGGGATGTCATCGACTTCAATCTCACCTTCAATCAACGCACGTTCGATTTCGTAACGCAGAATCACGTGGGCCGGATAGCTCAGCTCATCGGCATCCACGCGAATAAAACCGGGCTTGACGCGTTGCGTCTGGCGAATAAAGTTGTTGAGTTCCAGCGCGGGCTGATCGCCCATCATCGCCGTCACCTGCGGGTGGATATGTTGCAGGAACGCCTCACTGCGGCCCAGCTGCATCTCCATAAACAGGCTTTGTGATTCATGCATGGCGGTAGAGCGTGCATGTGCCACCGGTTGTCCGCGCCATTGCTGCGGTAAGTTCTGCTCATAACGTGCGTGTCCGGTTTCGTGGATCACGCCCATCATGGCGCTGAGGAAGTCGCTCTCATTGTAACGGGTGGTGATGCGCACATCTTCCGGCACGCCGCCACAGAAGGGGTGTGCGCTAACATCCAGGCGGCCATGATTGAAATCGAAGCCCAGCGTTTTCATCACACTCAAGCCCAGCTGCTTTTGCGCTTCAATGGCGAAGGGACCAACCGGCGCCGCGATGGCGGTTTTCTGCTGCTTCTCAACGGCTTTTTGCAGCAGCGCGGGCAGCCAGCTTTTCAACTCGCCAAAAGTACTGTCGAGTTGTGCACTGGTCATGCCTGGCTCGAACACATCCAGTAGCGCGTCATAACGAGACACACCCAGCGCCTCGGCGCGTAACTGAGCTTCCTCACGGCTGAGTTTCACCACTTCTTTCAGGTTAGCCGAGAAGCCCTGCCAGTCATTAGCCGGACGCTGTTGGCGCCATGCGTGCTCACAACGCGAACCGGCCAGCGATTTAGCTTCTACCAACGAAGCGGGCAGAATCGTCGCCTGCTGCCATGCACGCTGCATTTCGCTCAGGTTAGCTTGCTCAACATCGTTCAATGATTCTTGCTGGGCGGCATCGAACAAGCCGCCGAGGCGTTTATCAGTCAGCAGTTCATGCATAAACACGCTGAGTTCCGCCATGGCTTCACCGCGCGCCTGACTACCGCCTGGCGGCATAGTGGTTTGCATATCCACGCCGGCAATAGCGCCCAGATGACCAAAGCGGGAAAGGCGCTGGAAAGTTTTGCTAAGTTCCTGATAAGCAGAAGTCAAAATAAAAGCTCCTTATGACGGTAAACGGGGCGAAACATCTCGCAAGGGTAGATCAACCGGCCAGCAGAAGCGAACGCTGGCACCACCCAGCGGGCTGCTCTCAATAGTGACCTGTCCCTGCAGTGCCTGTGCAATAGAGTGGACAATCGCCAGCCCAAGCCCACAGCCGCCGGTAGCGCGATCGCGACTAGGATCGAGACGCACAAAAGGTTCAAACACGCGTGCGCGCTCTTCGGGTGGGATACCCGGGCCATCATCTTCTACCTGTAAATGACCGATGGCGCCGTCAAACCACAGGCTAACCCGCAGCCGCTGTTGAGCGTAACGCAGCGCATTGTTCACCAGATTATCCAGAACGCGTTCCATCAAACGGGTATCGGCGGAGCCCACATTCTCAAGTTGCGGAATATCCAGTGCGATATGCGCCTGTGGATTCATGATTTGCACATCTTCAATATGCACACGCAACCACTGCGCCAAATCAAACGACTGAAGGTTAAGATCGACACGCGGGCGGTCGAGGCGGGCATAGGTCAGTAATTCTTCGATTAAGCTCTCAAGCTGGCCGACGTCTCGATTGAGCGCAGCGGATTCGGCCTCACTGAGGTTATCGCTCATCTCAAGGCGATAACGTAGACGAACTAACGGCGTTCTTAACTCGTGGGCGATGCCATCAATTAGCTGTTTCTTACTGGCCACCAGCGTATTGATGTTGTCGGCCATCTGGTTAAACGCCACGCCGAGACTGTGCAGACTCGACGTGCTTTCGAAATGGGTGCGCACATCCAGCTCACCGCGACCAAAACGTTGCGCGGCTTTTTCCAGCCGCTGCATCTCTTGCCAGTGTGGTCGCAACCAGATAAATACCGGCAGCGCCAAAGACATACCGATAAAGGCCAGCAGCGCGATATCCAGAATGCGCATCTGATGCAGATAAAACAGATAGGGAATCGGGCCGACCGAGAGCACATAATGGCTGCGTGGAATGTGCTGCAGGAAGGTGTATTGATCGTCGAGCGCGACGATTTCACCGGCACGCAAGCGGCGCATATCGGGCTCATCCAGCTGATATTTACTCATCGGTTCAATATGCAGCTCAAACGACAAATCAAGATCGAGATTGCGGATGGTTTTGTTCCAGTCACGCGGAGGGATCTCGCGCAACTCGCTGCGCATGAGAAACAGCGAACTCGCCATCAAATCATTCATTGACTGGCGGCCTGCACGCTCTGCGGTGAACTTGTACACCAGTCCCACCAGCAAGGTCATCACCAGAAAGCAGACGAACAGCAGCAGATAGAACTGGATAAAGAGCTTTCTCATGCTGAACGGGTATCCCAGGCCTGAGGCGCGAACAGGTAACCTTTATTGCGGATGGTTTTGATGCGGAACGGCTCGGTGGCGCTGTCATACAGTTTTTTGCGCAGGCGAGAAATCGCCACATCAATACTGCGGTCCATGCCGTCGTAGCTCACCCCACGCAGCGTTTTCAGCAATGCATCGCGGTTCAGGATCTGTCCTGCGTGGGTAGCTAACTCCCACAGCAGATCGAAATCGGCGGTGGAGAGGGTAATGTTCTCATCAAACAGCATCACCTGACGATTGAGGGAATCAATGGTCAGTGAACCAAAACGCAACACACGCTGGGAACTCTGAATTGCGGGCGTGACTTCGGGCTGAGAACCCTGCGCCTGGCGCAGGTGCAGACGCAAGCGGGCCAGCAAAACAGCGGGCGGTGTGGTTTTCAGAATGTAATCGTTGGCACCCATTTCCAGCGCCAGAATATGGTTCATGTCGCTGTCGAGCGATGTCAGCAGCACAATCGGCCCTGACCAGTGCGCGCGCAAGTCACGGCAAACGGTCATGCCATCTTTGCCCGGCAACATAATATCCAGTAATACCAGGTCGGGATCGGCTTCTAAAATAGTCGCTTCAGCACGGTCACCGCGCGTTTCAACAGTCACTTCAATATCGTGGCGGCCAAGGTAAGCGGCGATCAATTCACCGACTTCTGGCTCATCTTCCACATAGACAATTTTGTTCATATTTCACGGCAAGTGATGAGAATGACAGCAGCATAACTTTTCCTGGTCCTGAGCTCTACGCTATCGCACGAAATATCCCTGCCTGACTGGTATATTTACGGTGAAATGTGCCATTATTAGCGGCGCGTTGTAGCGCAAGGTTCGGAACCGTAACGAAAACCAGGAGGAGTGCGAGGGTGTCTGATAAAGAGCTGGCTTCAGCCGGATACAGTGACCGCATCTGCTTCAATTACAGCGATTTTCTCTCTGCTTCCTGCAAAAAACGCTGGAGTTTCGTTGACGCCATATACGGTGTCATGCCGATCTTTGGCATGGTGACGCGAAAATCTGCACATGGTTTAGCGGCAAGCGACGATCATCTGAAAGAATTAGCATTACAAATCATTTCTACGCAGGTTAGTGACGAGATTAACATTGCGCGATTGATCACCTTAGCTGAACAGCAACACATCAGCCGATTTGATATTCAACTGCCTTATCCTCTGTCAGAAGATCAGCTGGACGCAATCCATCAGGAATACCGTAAAGCGCTCAATCTGACACAGCAGGATGACCTGCTGTGTGTCTCCATCCCGGTTCAGCCTCACTAATTACTGCGTGAGCTGCCACATCGCTGGCAGTGCTGCAGCAATCAGTAACCCTATCGCGATGCGCTCCAGTTGTGACAACACCTTGTTGCCACGACCACCGCGTCGCGCATAGAGGAACAGCATTAATCCCGGTGCGTACAGCACCACAGACAGCAGCAGGTGCAGCGGACCCGAAGCGTAAAGCAGCCAGAATCCGTAAGCACTGGCGCCCAATCCTACCGCCATCGCCAGCGGATTTTGTTGCCCGCGAACCACTTTAATCAAATACAGCCCCACCAACAGATACGGCACCAGAATCATCTCTGACGCGATGGTGAGGAGCGTATTGTAATCTGCGCCAGTCACAGCAATGAGGATCAGACAGACCTGAACGCTGGCGTTGGTGAGCCACAGCGAAGCCGCCGGCGAATTATGACGATTCTGGCGTGCAATACTGCGGGGAAAAGCCCCTTGTTGTGCTGCAAGGAAAGGCACTTCGGCGGCCATAATTGTCCAGCTTAAATACGCGCCACACACGGAAATAATCAGACCCACTGCAATTACCGTATTGCCCCAATGCCCCAACAGATGCTGCATCAAGCCAGCCATCGAAGGATTCCGCATTTGCGCCAGCTCTGCACGTGGCACAACGCCCAGAGCCAGTAGGGTGACAAGCAAGTAAACCAGCAGGGCCGCGATAACCGCCAGCATGGTGGCGCGTCCGACATCTTTCTTATGACGTGCTCGCGCGGAGACCACCACCGCGCCTTCGACACCAATAAACACCCACAAGGTGATCAACATGGTCTGCTTGACCTGCTGCCAGAGCGGCTGGCCTAACGCAACGCCGCTGAAGTCGAAGTGGAAGCGATCGTAGTTAAATGCAACCAGGGCCAGCACGACAAACAGCAGCAGTGGCACCAGTTTTCCCAGGGTAGCGAGCAGGTTGATGCTGGCAGCGGTTTGTACGCCACGTAATACCAGCCAGTGCACCAGCCATAACAGTACTGACGCACCCAGCATGGCCTGCCAGGTATTGCCATCGCCAAACACCACATGGTCAGGCGAATCAGTGAAGAAACTCAGTGCCGAAAAGACAATCACCAGATACGACACGTTGGCGATGACCGCACAGAGCCAGTAGCCCCAGGCGGAACAAAATCCTACCAACTCACCAAATCCGGCGCGCGCATAGGTAAAAATCCCGCCGTCCAGTTCGGGTTTTAAGCGTGTCAGCAGCAGCATGGCCAGCGCAAGAAACAGGATGCCCACACCGGTGATCAGCCAGCCAATCAGCAGTGCAGCGGGACCGGCGACGGCAGCCATATTTTGCGGCAGGCTAAACACGCCCGCGCCGAGCATGGAGCTGAGTACCAGCGCGGTGAGCGCGCTCAGACCTAATTTTTTATCCAAAACACCTTTCCTGGACAGCAGAGTATGCTGGGTAGTGACTATTCCGCTGGAGTGTAACGTGGCCATTAGCCGGATTTAAAACGGAATACCCTGAAAACAGGCGAAGGATTTTACGGAGAGCGAAAAGGGAAGGCAATGCAGGATTATGCAGATCTGCGCACAGACTATGCAAACAGAAGCACAGGGCGACAAAAGCCGCCCTGAAGGGGAATTACTTGAACAGATCCGCGGTCACGGTCAGGTTGCCACCGCTCTGGCTCGACCATTGACGGGTGATGTGATAGTACTTCGCACCCTTATCAGCCGCGCGTTTAGCCACAGCTTCAGACACTTCAGTCGGCGTTCCGAAGTGATCGGAGAAGGTCACGGTATCAAACGGCTGCATCTGTGCGGCAGTAATCGCATTCACTTCCTGCACGCTACGGCCATCTGCCAGCTTAACGGTATAACGCTGGCCCGTAGAACTCTGCGTTTCAAAGAAACGGCCTACGCTACGGCTAGGGGTATCAGATGAGGCGACACCCGGAATGGCCACTTTGCTGGCTTCAGCGCCGCCAGCAGCCAATGCTGCTTTGCCGGCTTCAGAATCGGCAGGAATAGAATCGGAAACATTCTGTACCTTACGTTCTGGTGCATCTGCTTTATACACATAAGCGGTCACGTACTGGTTACCGCCGTTGTTGGCATCAACCTGACGCACAATAAAGAAGGATGCCGCACCTTTGTCTTTCGCCTGTTTGGCAATGGCATCATTCACATCTGGCTGGCTGGCGAAGAAACCGCTCACCGAAACAGTATCGAATGGCTCTAAACGATATGCTTCGGCTTTTGGCAACTCCTTGACACCGCTAAAGGTACGGTATTTGGTGGTGTCATCCGCTTTAGGTGCGTTGGCTTTATACAGATCAGCCGTGACGCGCCAGTTACCGCCATTGCCGTTGGTATCATTGATACCCTGCACATAGAAGGAGTCAGCGCCTTTTTCGTCGGCTGCTTTAGAGATGGCATCGGTAGCATCACCGATGGCATTGAAACGACCGCTGATATTAATACGTTCGAATGGTTTCAACGCGGCCGCTTGTTCTGGCGTCAACTCTTTGGCGGCAAATGCATTTGCTGCCAACAGTGATAACAAGGTGGTCGCCAGAATGGTGTTCTTCAGCTTCATAAAAATGATCCTTCGCCTTACGCAAAATGAGTACGAAAACGTGCTGGACTCTTGATGTATAACAGATTAGCCGCTGATTATTGCATGTAATAATCAACCTGTCTCAGCCAATTTATACGCATAACATTGACAATCTCCGCAAATTATTCATCGACATGTCATTTGCCTATGCTATGGCCTTTTTTTGAACGACTTACCACTTATTCTGGTAACACATAGTGCAAATATAGTTAATGCATTGTTAAATAAAGGTTTTTTAAAACACTTAATTCGACATGACACGATTCTGCGCAGCAGATTATTTTTTATTACGGCTTAAAACTAGTGGCAAAACGTGGCATTCAATCTTTGCATCTGAATATTTGAGTGAATGTCATAAGTGTGCGTTATCGCTGTGGATCACTTTTCACATTTTCAGTAGGTTATAAAGACTTTGTTACATTGCGCATTTTGCTCATAAAAAGCTGAAACGCTGTTTCAGCCTTATGGGCTTGTGCCACTTACAGAACCTCATCCTTTAATTGTTGAAAGGAAACAGTATGTTAATTGGGATACCCAAAGAAAGGTTAGCCAATGAGTCGCGCGTCGCAGCTACGCCTAAGACCGTTGAGCAACTGATCAAGCTGGGATTCAGCGTCACGGTCGAGCAGGGCGCCGGTATTCGCGCGAGTTTTGACGATGAGAGCTTTATCGCCGCTGGTGCCACTATCAGCACCACCGAAAGCGTCTGGCAGTCTGACATTGTGTTGAAAGTGAATGCGCCAGACGATCAGGAGATCGAACTGACGCGCGCGGGCAGCACTTTGGTGAGCTTTATCTGGCCAGCGCAAAATCCAGTACTACTGGAGAAACTGGCAGCACGTAACGTCACCGTCATGGCGATGGATTCCGTACCGCGTATTTCTCGTGCCCAGGCGCTGGATGCCTTGAGTTCTATGGCCAACATCGCGGGTTACCGTGCCATCGTTGAAGCGGCGCATGAATTTGGCCGCTTCTTTACCGGGCAAATCACCGCCGCGGGTAAAGTGCCACCGGCCAAAGTGATGATTATCGGCGCGGGTGTGGCGGGTCTGGCAGCGATTGGTGCCGCGGGCAGCCTCGGTGCGATCGTACGTGCGTTTGATACGCGTCCGGAAGTGAAAGAACAGGTGCAGAGTATGGGCGCCGAGTTCCTAGAGCTGGATTTCGAAGAAGAAGCGGGCAGTGGCGATGGCTATGCCAAAGTGATGTCAGAAGCCTTTATTAAGGCGGAGATGGAACTGTTTGCCGCGCAGGCGAGAGACGTCGACATTATTGTCACCACTGCGTTGATCCCAGGCAAACCGGCACCGAAGCTGATCACCGCTGAAATGGTGGCCAGCATGAAGCCAGGCAGTGTGATTGTCGATCTGGCTGCGGCCACTGGCGGCAACTGCGATCTGACTGTGGCCGATCAGGTGACGTTGACCAGCAACGGCGTGAAGATCATTGGTTATACCGATCTGCCTAGTCGTCTGGCAACACAGTCCTCTCAGCTGTACGGCACCAACCTGGTGAACCTGCTGAAACTGCTGTGCAAAGAGAAGAACGGCGAAATCACCGTGGACTTCGAGGATGTAGTCGTCCGCGGCGTCACCGTGATTCGTGAAGGCGAAGTGACCTGGCCAGCGCCGCCGATTCAGGTTTCTGCCGCACCGAAAGCGGCGCAAGCGGCTATCCAGCCAAAAGCCAAAGTGGAAGCCAAACCGGTTTCACCGTGGCGCAAGTATCTGCTGCTGGCGCTGGCGGTGGTGCTGTTTGCCTGCCTCGCCAATGTTGCTCCGCCAGAGTTCCTCTCCCACTTCACCGTCTTTGCGCTCTCGTGCGTGGTCGGCTACTACGTGGTGTGGAACGTCAGCCATGCGTTGCATACGCCGCTGATGTCAGTCACAAACGCCATCTCCGGCATTATCGTGGTGGGCGCGGTGCTGCAGATGGGGCACGGTGGTTGGGTGACTTTCCTTGCCTTCGTCGCCGTACTGATTGCCAGCATCAATATCTTCGGTGGTTTCACCGTCACCCAGCGCATGCTGAAAATGTTTCGTAAGAATTAAGGGGTAGCAATATGTCTGGCGGATTAGTGACTGCAGCATACATTGTTGCCGCAATTTTGTTTATTTTCAGCCTGGGTGGCCTCTCTAAACATGAGACGTCAAAGCAGGGTAATCTCTTTGGTATCAGCGGCATGGCGATTGCGCTGCTGGCGACCATCTTCGGACCCAACAGCGGCAACGTGGCGTGGATCCTGCTGGCGATGGTGATCGGCGGTGCGATTGGTATCCGTCTGGCGAAGAAAGTCGAAATGACTGAAATGCCGGAGCTGGTGGCAATCCTGCATAGTTTTGTGGGTCTGGCCGCGGTTCTGGTTGGCTTCAACAGCTATCTCGATCATGCACCAGGCCTGGTGCCGGTGATGGAAAATATCCATCTGACCGAAGTGTTCCTCGGCATCTTCATTGGTGCAGTGACCTTCACCGGTTCCATCGTGGCGTTTGGCAAACTGCGCGGCAAAATTTCTTCAAAAGCCCTGATGTTACCGCATCGCCATAAAATGAACCTGGCAGCGCTGGTGGTTTCCTTCCTGCTGATGCTGTGGTTTGTACAGACGGACAGCACCGGTTCACAGGTGGTTGCGCTGTTGTTGATGACCGTGATTGCGCTGGTGTTCGGCTGGCATCTGGTGGCTTCGATTGGCGGTGCGGATATGCCAGTCGTCGTTTCGATGCTCAACTCCTACTCCGGTTGGGCGGCCGCGGCGGCAGGCTTTATGTTAAGCAACGACCTGTTGATCGTCACCGGTGCGCTGGTGGGTTCTTCGGGTGCCATTCTGTCTTACATTATGTGTAAGGCGATGAACCGCTCGTTCATTAGCGTGATTGCCGGTGGTTTTGGTACCGATGTGAGTGTCGGTGGCGAAAGCGAAGAAGAGGGTGAACATCGTGAAATCACGGCGGAAGACACAGCCGAACTGCTGAAAGGTTCAACGTCAGTGATCATTACCCCTGGCTACGGCATGGCGGTGGCGCAGGCACAGTATCCGGTAGCGGAAATCACTGAGAAACTGCGTGCACGCGGTATCAAAGTGCGTTTCGGTATCCATCCGGTTGCCGGTCGTTTGCCTGGCCACATGAACGTATTGCTGGCGGAAGCCAAAGTGCCGTACGACGTGGTACTGGAAATGGACGAGATTAACGATGATTTCAGCGATACCGATACCGTACTGGTGATCGGTGCCAACGACACCGTTAACCCGGCGGCACAGGAAGATCCACGCAGCCCAATCGCAGGTATGCCAGTGCTGGAAGTGTGGAAAGCGCAGAACGTTATCGTGTTCAAGCGTTCAATGAATACCGGTTACGCTGGGGTGCAGAACCCGCTGTTCTTCAAAGACAACACACAAATGTTGTTTGGCGATGCCAAGGCGAGTGTAGAAGGTATCCTGCGCGCGCTGTAATCAGCATGGCTGTTAAAAAAGGCGACCATCTGGTCGCCTTTATTGTGTTAATCGTCTTCGTCTTCTTCGTCGTCATAATCAATCGGCGATTTGAAATCGTCCGGTTTGATCGCCAGTAAATCACATCGTAAATGATCGATAACCTGCTCAGCGGTATTCCCCAGAAACGCGGCTGAAAGGCCGGTACGGCCAATGGTACCCAGTACCACAATTCCCGATTCAAGATGTGAAGCGATATCCGGAATAACTTCCTCAGGTAAGCCTTTCGCCACATGAGTGAACTCTTCACCGATAGAGAATTTCTGACGCAATGCTTTCATCGCCACCAGATGTTGGCCACGAATCGCGTCGTTATACACGCTGGGATCAAAGTCGGGCAGTTCGATGGCGATATTAATTGGCGTGATGGGATAGGCACCCACCAGATGTACTTCAGTGTGATTGACCATATCGGCCAGTAGCACCGTTTCACGAATCAGCTTTTGGTTAAGTTCATCGTGGTGCGGCTCTTCACTGGCCAGATTGACAGCCACAATTGCTCTGCCACCTTCCGGCCACGGCTGATCTTTCACCATCCATACCGGGCAAGGGCATTTACGCAGCAAATGCCAGTCAGTAGGGGTAAAAATCACCGCTTCCAGGCGATCGTGCTGGTGGGCCATTTTCAACACTAAGTCGTGCTGATGCGCCAACACTTCCTGAATGATCGCTTCATAAGGGCGGTTATGCCACACCACTTTAATTTCAATGTCGACGCCAGCCTCAAGATAGGCGTGGGCCTGCTGACGAATCCATTCAGTTCGCTGACTAATGACACCTTTACGCATGTTGGATCGCTCATCCGGCGACAACAAGGTGGTCATTTCATAGGAGAAGTCGTAGATAGGCAGGAAAGCTTTGATTTTTCCGCCGATACGTTGATTCAGATACACCGCACGACGCAGCGCGGGTTGATCGTCCTGTTGGGCGTCAATCGCCACCAGAATATTTTGGTACCGGGACATAAGGCAATCTCCTCAAACCAAAGCAAGTTGGATTAAAGATAGCCTAAGTTAGCGTAGGGCAGAAGGGGAAAAGTTGTTGCCGGATCAATAAACTAACATTTATCGACCCGGCACAGAATCACGCTGCTTGTTCAGTCTGACCAGCCAGTTCTGCCAGCAATGCATGGTTCTCAATAGTGATATATTTGCCTTTCACCGCCAGCATGCCACTTTTCTGGAAGCGGCCGAGCAGACGGCTAATGGTTTCTACGGTTAGTCCCAAATAGTTACCAATGTCACCACGCGTCATGGTCAGGCGGAATTCACGTTGTGAGAAGCCACGTTGCCCGAAGCGGCGTGACAGATTCCAGACAAAGGCCGCCAGACGCTCTTCCGCATTTTTCTTGGAGAGCAGCAGGATCATGTCCTGATCGCCTTTAATCTCACCGCTCATCAGACGCATCATCTGCTGGCGCAGTGCCGGCATTTTACCGGAGAGATCGTCGAGGGTTTCGAAAGGAATTTCACACACCATGGCAGTTTCCAGCGCCTGAGCAAAGCTAGGGTGGTGTGCGCCGACAATCGCATCAAAGCCCACCAAATCGCCAGCCAGATGGAAGCCGGTAATCTGCTCGTCACCCTGTTCAGTGATGGTATAGCTTTTGATGGTGCCGGAGCGGATAGCGTAAAGCGACTTCAGTTCATCACCGGCTTTGAACAACGTCTGGCCTTTCTGAATCGGCTTTTTGCGCTCAATGATATTGTCCAGCTGATCCAGCTCGTGCTCGTTCAGCGTGAAGGGAATACACAACTGGCTGATACTGCAATCCTGACAGTGGATGGCACATCCGCCAGACTGAATACGTCGAATGCTGCGTTTTTCCGGGATCATATAGGTACGCTCGATGATTATTGACTGCCGTCAATTTTAACATTTTTACGCGTTAAGGGAACTCATCCGAGCAGTATTAATCCCTAAACCCCCACTAACGTAGGGTATACCTGAGTTTGCGCAAGGTTAGCCTGACACTATTTTTTGACCTGGAACGTTTTCTTGCCACATTTACATCTGGTCACAACCTGTCACAGCGCAAAAAGTGACAGATGTGATGCCAAAAAACCTTTGCTACTATTTTGTCTTTGAGCGGCAATTTGCGTTCATCAAACCACCAGGTGCGAGAAAAGACTATGAACCTTGACGATGAAGACCTTTTCCGGGATGCCATGGGCGATGTGACGCCACTGAAAGATTGCGCTAACACCCAATGGCTGCGCACGCCCTCAACCAAAGCTCCGCGCCCAACACAAGCCAACGACGAACAGGAGAACTTCCTGACTCGTGGCTTTCTCGACATTATTCCACTGACCACTCCGCTGGAATACAAATCAGAAGGGATCCAACAGGGTGTGCTGGATAAATTGCGGTTGGGGAAATATCCATCGGACGCCAGTCTGAATCTGTTACGACAACCAGTAGAAACCTGTCGTCAGGCGTTGTTCAGTTTTATGCTGCAGGCGCGCAAGCTGGGACTACGCAATCTGTTGATCATCCATGGCAAAGGCCGCGATGATGAATCCCATGCCAATATTGTACGCAGCTATCTGGCACGCTGGCTGACGCAGTTTGACGAGGTGCAAAGCTTTTGCGTGTCACAGCCCCAGCACGGTGGTGCTGGAGCGCTGTATGTCAGTTTGAGAAAAACAGATCAGGCGCGGCTGGAGAATCGTGAGCGCCACGCCAAACGCAGCCGCTAATCAGGTGTGAAATTTGCGGATGGTCGCCAGCAATACTTCTGCACTCAGGCTCAGATGATGGCCGCTGCGGGTGATGATCCCTACCGGCTCACCGGGTCCCGGAGAATTAATCGGGAGTGCCGTGACCGCGTTGTGGCTGAGGTCCTCTTTGATGGCACCCGAGGGCACAAACCACACATAGTCATAACGCAGGGCCAGTTGGCGCGCCAGCGAAGTGGAGGACGTTTCAACGCAATTGGCGGGGAGTGAACAACCTTGTTCATCCAGCATATGCTGAGCAAGGCGGCGCGGTGCGGTGCCCTCCGGCGATATCACCACCGGCCACTGCATCGCGCGCGACAGCGTGACGTTGTCACTCAGAAGTGGATGCTCCGGGCGCACTACCAGCTTAAGCGACTCTAAGAACAGCAGTTCATAACTCAGTCCTGCCATCATTTCACTGTCGGCCATGCGTCCGATGCCAATATCAAACTCGCCCGCGCGCAATCCAGCCAGCAACACATTATTGTGTAAGGTCGCCACCTGTACGGTGGTATTAGGTTGCTGCTCATGAAAACGGTCAAGAATTTGTGGCAGCATGCCCATCGCCGCCGTCGTCAACGCACCGAGTCGAATCACCACCGGGCGACCGGGTTGTGGGGCGTTAAAGCTTTGTCCCGCATGGTTGAGTGCATCCAGCACTTTCACTGCATGAACAAGGAATTGCTCACCGAGCGTGGTTAACTGCGCGCCGAGACGACCGCGCTCAAACAGGCGCGCGCCAGCCAGTTCTTCCAGCTCATTCAGGGTTTTCGAGAGCGCAGGTTGGCTGAGATTAAGTGTCTCCGCCGCGCGCCCCAGCGTGCCTTGCTGCGCGACCGCAACAAAGGTGTGTAAATGGCGCAAGCGAATGCGCTGATTGAAAAGGGAATTTTTATCCATAGCCTCAAACATAATGACTTTTACCGGTTGGCGGCAATGGGAAAACCGAAATTATGTTAACTTCACTGCAAAATTATATTAACAAAGTCACCTGAAAACATAACTTGCTCTTTTTAATGAAATTATCAAAAATGCGCGCCAGTGCAAAATTATCACCTATTGCAATATCAAACGCTTAATCTCGCAAAATTTGAATAATTCTCACTTACACTTAAAAATCCTGCCCGTTATTGTTAACGATGAGCTATCATTAGCGCCGTTTTTTTTACCAAAACTGATGATTAAACGATGAATGTGCAGGAGTTGATCCGTGACCACCGTTGAAGCCGTAGATGTTCGCCAGCTGATTAATCAGAGTGCGCTTAGCCGTTGGCAAAAACGCCTGATTGCGCTGTGCTTCATCGTCGTGGCGCTGGATGGCATGGACATCGCGCTGATGGGCTTTATCGCGCCCACGTTGAAAGCCAGTTGGGGTGTCACTAACCATCAGCTTGGCATGGTGATCAGCGCGGCGCTAATCGGTCTTGCGTTGGGCGCCATGGTGGCAGGGCCGCTGGCCGATCGCTACGGGCGGCGGGTGATGATCCTGCTTAGCGTAGGATTTTTTGGCCTGTGGACGCTGGCAACGGCGATGGCGCAAAACATCGATCAGATGATGCTCTTCCGTTTTCTCACCGGACTCGGTCTCGGAGCCGCGATGCCAAACGTCGGGACGCTGGTGGCAGAGTATGCGCCAGAACGTCGACGCTCCTTTATCATCACCGTGGTGTTCTGTGGCTTTACCTTTGGTGCCGCCTCAGGCGGATTCGCGGCTTCCTGGCTGCTGCCACGCTATGACTGGCACTCAGTGATGTTGATGGGCGGTGTGTTGCCGCTGATTGTCTTGCCATTCCTGCTGCGCGGCTTGCCGGAGTCCGTGCGTTTCCTGATTAGCCGTCGTGCGCCCGCGGCGCGTATTCATGCCATTCTGGATCGCATGCTGCCTGGCGTTGTCGAACCGAACAGCCATTACCAATCTACGGAGCAGGTTGCCGTACGGCGCGGCGCGGTGGCGACAGTGGTTTCCCGTCGTTATTTGTTTGGCAGCCTGATGTTGTGGGGCGGCTACTTTATGGGGCTGTTCCTCGTCTATCTTATTGGCAGCTGGATGCCCTCGCTGATCAACACGCTGGGGATGTCGGTGACGGAAGCTGCCATTGTCACGGCCATGTATCAGGCGGGCGGCACAGTCGGTTCGCTGTTCGCTGGCTGGCTGATGGATCGCATCAACGCCAATATCGCGCTGGCAATCATCTACTTCTGTGGTGGAATTGCCATCGTCGGGCTGGGTTTTTCTCCGGCGGAAGTCGGATTAATGAGTGCCATTGCCTTCTTTAGCGGCTTCTGCTTCAACGGCGCTAACACTGGCATGAATGCACTTTCGGCCAGCTATTATCCCACGCACGCGCGTGCCACCGGTTCCAGCTGGATGCACGGTGTCGGGCGCGTCGGCGCGATAATGAGTGCTTTTGTTGGGGCAGAGTTGCTTTCTCTGGGTTGGTCGTTCAGTCAAATCTTCCTGCTGCTGGCGATTCCGGCAGTGCTCACAACGGTCATGCTGGCCCTGAAATGCCGCTTTGGTGACCCATCAGACCAGGTTGAGTGACAGGGCGATCACAGTTCCACGAAATTCCTCCACGGCGATAAAGGGTTGATCTACATTAGCAACAACCCTTAACGCCGAGGTGATGACCATGGAAAACTTTCTCACCAGCGATGCCATTCGCACGCTGTTCTCGCAAGCGATGTCCAGTATGTATCAGCAGGAGGTGCCGCAATATGGCACGCTGACGCAACTGGTCACGGCCGTGAATGAGCGCACGCTGGAAGCACATCCCGCTTTAAAAAACCGCCTCGCCGCCGCCGATGAATTGGATCGACTCAGTGTGGAACGTCACGGTGCGATTCGTGTCGGGACTGCCGAAGAACTTAGCACGCTGCGCCAGATGTTTGCAGTGATGGGGATGGAACCGGTGGGATATTATGATCTCTCCCAGGCAGGTGTGCCGGTTCACTCCACCGCTTTCCGTCCGGTCACCGATAGCGCATTGCGCCGAAATCCGTTCCGCGTGTTTACTTCACTGTTACGTCTCGAACTGATTGATGACGCCGATCTGAGGGAAAAAGCCGCCGCGATTTTGGCCGCGCGCGATATCTTTACGCCGGGTTGTCGTGCGCTGATCGCACAACATCAGCAGCAGGGCGGTTTGAACGCCGCTGACGCTGCTCGCTTTGTCAAAGAGGCGCTGGAAACCTTCCGCTGGCATGCCCATACCCTCGTGGACAGTGAGACCTACCGCGCACTGAGCCAGCAACATCGTTTGATTGCTGATGTGGTGTGCTTCCAGGGATGTCACATCAACCATCTGACCCCGCGCACGTTGGATATAGATCGTGTGCAGACCTTAATGCCTACGCGAGGAATTGATCCCAAAACCCTCATTGAGGGGCCACCCCAGCGTCAGGTGCCGATTTTGTTGCGTCAAACCAGCTTTAAAGCGTTGGAAGAAGCGGTACATTTCAATGATGGTACACCCGGCACTCACACCGCACGCTTTGGTGAGATTGAGCAGCGCGGCGCGGCGCTGACACCCAAAGGGCGGATGCTGTACGACCGTTTGTTAGCCGAAGCGGGCACCGGCAGCGATAATCAGCATCACCAGCAACATCTGAGCGCGGTGTTTCGTGACTTTCCCGATGATGAAGATACCTTGCGCGAGCAGGAACTGGCGTGGTTCCGCTATCGTCTGACCGCTAAGGGCGTCCAGCATCCTCCGCAAACAGGGGAGACCCTGACCCAACTGCTTGCTGAAGGACGCGTGCAGGCAGAACCGATTGTGTATGAAGATTTTTTACCGGTGAGCGCAGCGGGGATATTCCAGTCTAATTTAGGCGACGAAACGCACGCACGGAGCGCGGGCAATGCCAGTCGAGCGGATTTTGAAGCCGCATTAGGCGCAGCGGTGCAGGATGAGATGGCGTTGTATCAGCAGATGCAGCAGCGCAGTTTGACACGCTGCGGTATACGCTAACGGCAAAAGAAAACCGGTCTGTGAAGTGGCATCACTACTTCAGCAGACCGGCTTCATTTCTTTTATTTTTATTGCAAGCGCGAATCACGCACCAATTGGTACTTCCCGGCACCCAGGAACATGATGGCGAGTGCGCCCAGCAGATAAAGCGCCTCTGTTTCCAGAGACCAGGCGCCAACATCTGTGCGATGCCAGATCGCGCCCATTTTTACCAGCAAGGTCGCAACAACCATGTTCACCGCAATAATGAAGGCCGCAGGGCGCGTCATTAATCCGATAATCACCATGACAGGTGCCACTATTTCCCCGATGTAAGCACCGTAAGCGATGAAACCTGGCATGCCTTTAACGGCCAGCATATGGGCAATCCAGTCGACGCCATGCATCACCTTAAATTCGCCATGAAACAACAGCAGGCCGCCAAACGTCAGACGTAACAGCAGTTTACCGAAGTCCGGGTGATCGCTCATCCGAGTGAACATCTGGTTGATTCCACCAAACATCGCGCTTCTCCGTCTCGCCAGGTTAACTTGTAACCTTAAAGCAATTCATCCTGTCAGGGTTAGCCAAAAAATTTGATGGAGTTGTTCAATGGATCGGAAGCTCATTCGGCATAATCTGCAAATGCTTTCAGAACATGGACATTCGCTCAAGGCCTGCAAATAATGGAAACAAGCTTGATCTGGGAACCCGAGATGAAAAACGAACGACGTCTGAGGATCATGACCGCAGAGGGTGAGCTCAGAGGCCTGATTGACGATGATCTTTTTGTCTTCAAGGGAATACCTTACGCTGCCCCCCCTGTGGGAGCACTGCGCTGGCGTCCGCCGCAACCGGTCACGCCGTGGAAGGACGTACGTGAAGCCACGCAATGGGGAGATGCCAGCTGGCAAAACCGCGACTATTGCGTGGCGGTGGGCGGCGGCGACCCGGGCCGCTTCAGTGAGGATTGCCTGTACCTGAACATCTGGACGCCAGATGTTGAGCCATCTCGACCCTTGCCGGTGATGGTCTGGCTACACGGCGGGGGCTTTACCATCGGTGCCGGCAGCCTTGATCCTTACCGTGGCAAAGCGTTAGCCGCGCAGGGCGTGGTGGTGGTGACGCTCAATTACCGTCTTGGACATTTCGGTTTCTTTGCCCATCCGGCGCTGGATGCCGAATACCCGCCAGACGCGGTGGTCAACAATTTCGCGTTGTTAGATCAAATTGCTGCGCTTCAGTGGATCCAGCGCAATATCCCTGTTTTTGGCGGCGATCGCCACAATATCACGCTGTTTGGTGAATCTTCTGGTGCGCGCAGCGTGTTGTCATTGTGCTGTTCTCCGCTGGCTGAAGGGCTGTTTCACAAAGGCATTGTCCAGAGTGCTTACAGCTTGACGGATGTGCCGCGCAGGAAAGCGCAACAGATTGGCAAACAGGTGGCGGCCCATTTTGGCCTGCTGGAAAATGCCACTGCTGAACAGCTTCGCCAGCTACCTGCCGATCAGTTCTGGCCGTTACAGCGTCCACTGGGATTAGGCCCGGTGGCAATCAGCGGTGATGCGGTGCTACCCAAACCGATGCTCGAAACTTTTATGGCGGGTAAACAACATCGTGTGCCGTTAATGGTGGGAAGTAACAGTGATGAAGCCAGCGTATTGGATTATTTTGGCGTAAATCCAGTAGCGGTCTTGCAGCAAATTCGCAGTAAGAATCGCCTGAGCTACGGCATGATGAAGTGGCTTTACGATATTCATGACGATACCTTACTGGGCCGGGCAGTGGCGCGCGACATGGCCTTTACCGTCGTCCCGCTGCTGGTGGCACAATCTCAGCACAGCATTGGTATGCCAGCATGGCGCTACTGGTTCAACTATGTATCAGAGAACGCCCGCGACCTCTATCCACATGGCACCTGGCACGGCAACGAAATCCCTTACGTGTTCAACACGCTGACCACGCTAAAACCACCGGCTGAGCGAGATTACACCGCTGCAGATCAGGCCTTCGCCGACATGGTGAGCAGCTATTGGGTAACGTTCGCGCGGGATGCCAGCGAGTTTAGCTATCAGCTGAAGGGCGAGATCGACTGGCCGGTGTGGCGACCACGTGAAGACCTGACGTTAGCCCTCGGCGATCAGGGGAAACCGCACGCCGTGTTGAAGGCGCGTTTTATGCGCGGGCGCCTGCGTTTGTTTCGCCTGATGATGCGCAGCCACGTTAAGCTTTGATGAGCAAGCTAATAGTGAAATTGCGCAAATGAATTTATAAGGCAAATTTCAGGCTAATCCACTGATTATATACAATAACATTTCCTATCCGGCTTAAGCAGACAGCAATTTATTAGCTTATTAAACCGTTACATTTTCCCTATCCACTGCCGATAAACGCAATATGCCCTATTTTATCGGGCCTCCTTCGCGTTTCACACCAAGGGATTATGTATGGGAATCTTAAAAAACTTCACTATTCGCGCCGTGATGCTGACCATTCTCGGGCTGTTTTGCCTGCTGTGGTGCGGTGTCGGGTTATTTAGCGTGCACTCGCTCAATGCCCTCGGCGAAGGGAATGAGATAGACCGTGAGCTGGTTAACCAGATGACGGTACTGAGTAAAGGCAACGATCAATATTTTCGTGTGGTCACGCGTTTATCCCGCGTGATGGAAGGGCGCGCATCGGGCGCGGCGGTGAGTGCGGATGCCTTCGCACCGGTGCAACAGGCGCTGGATAGCATGAAAGCGCAGCTGACCCAGTTCAAAGCCATGGCACCCGGCCCAATGGACAGTGAAACCGCCAACAGCGTCATCGCCAGCTGGCAGAAGCTGCTGGATGAGGGCATTGCGCCGCAGGTTTCGCTGGCACAGCAGGGCACGGTTGAAGCTTATCGTACACAGGCCAACAATGTGACGCCCGCCCTGAGCCGCGCGTTTGGCACCAGCGCGGAGGCTTTTAACAAAGCCGCAGGTATCAAGTTGGATGAAACACGCGTCACTGTCGACAAGCTCACCAACATTACCAAGGTGATTATTTTGGTTGCCGTGGTGTTCGGTCTGGTGATTTTGCTGTTCACCGACCGTTATCTGGTAGCGATGCTGGTGAAACCGCTGGAGCGCGTGCGCAACCATTTTGCGGTAATAGCGCAGGGCGATCTCAGCCAGCCAGTGGAAGATTTTGGCCGCAACTGTGTGGGTAAACTGGTGCCGCTGCTGCGCGCAATGCAGGACAGTCTGCGAGAAGCGGTCAGCGCCATTCGCAGCGGAACCGAGAATATCTATCGCGGCGCGGCAGAAATCTCATCCGGTAACAACGACCTCTCTTCACGCACCGAAGAGCAAGCGGCCGCGCTGGAGCAAACGGCGGCCAGCATGGAGCAGCTAACGGCAACGGTGAAATTCAACGCTGACAATGCCCGTCAGGCCAGCTCACTGGCAGAAACAGCGACGGGTACCGCGCAGCAGGGTGGCCGACTGGTGGGTGAAGTGGTCACCACCATGCAGGGCATCTCCGGCAGTTCGAAGAAAATTGCGGAGATCACCAACGTGATCAACAGCATTGCCTTCCAGACCAACATCCTGGCGCTGAATGCCGCCGTTGAAGCCGCTCGCGCGGGCGAGCAAGGCCGTGGCTTTGCGGTGGTGGCCAGCGAAGTGCGAAATCTGGCACAGCGCAGTGCCGGGGCGGCGAAAGAGATCGCCACGCTAATCGAAGATTCCGTTCAGCGCGTGGATAAGGGCTCTGCGTTAGTTAGCAGCGCGGGTAGCACCATGAACGACATTCTGAAGTCGGTGCAGGATGTGAATGAGATCATGAAGCACATTGCGGCTGCTTCTGAAGAGCAGAGTAAAGGCATTTCGCAGGTCGGAACCGCCGTAACAGAAATGGACAGCGTGACCCAGCAGAACGCCTCGCTGGTCGAGCAGGTCTCTGCGGCAGCCAGCGCGCTGGAGCGTCAAACAGAAGAGTTGCAGGCTTCGGTGGCGAAATTCCGTCTTTCGGACAGTGCGCCGGTGAGCAAAGCTCAGACCGCGCCAGCCAACACCGTTCTGCGCCGCCCGGTGCTATCCGGTACGCCAGCCGTTCAACCGAAGTCGGCCAGCGCTGATGAGTGGGTTTCATTCTGAGGTTGACACAACCACGCCACCAGTTCCGGCAGGAACGGTGGCGCATCCTGTTCTGCTCGCTGTAGCAGGCTGTATGCTGCCCCGGTTGCCACCGTGTTGGCGAACGGGGCAATTAACCGGCCATTCGCTAAATCATTCTGCACCAACGTCACATCCGCTACCGTCACACCAAAGCCCTGAATCGCCGCGCTGATAGCGAGATCCATGGTGGCGAAATGCTGATTGCGTGCCATCGGCACATTGGCCGATTGATCCGCCAGCCACATTTGCCAGTCTCTTGTATCATGGGTGGGATGCAAAAAAGTAAACTTCGCCAGATCGCTGATGCGCGCCGGTGGCGTAACGTTGCTGCCTAAAACCGGTGTCAGCCTTTCATCAAATAAACGAATGGAGCCGACAGGAGGCGTGCCAAACACAATCGCCGCGTCATAATTCTCTAACTGCGAAACATGATCCAGCGTGGTGGTCAGCGCTACGTGGATGTCCGGCCGCTGCTGCTCGAGCGCCACCAAACGCGGCACCAGCCAGCGCATGGCACAGGTGGGCGCTTTCAAACGAATCGAGGCATTACTGCGGCTGGCTTTCTCGGTGGCATTCACCAGCATGGCATAACCTTGTTGCAGTTCGGGCAACAGCGCCGCGCCTTGCTCAGTGAGATGCAGGCCACGCGCATGGCGTGCAAATAACGGAAAGCCCAGCCAGCTTTCCAGCGTGGCGATTTTACGGCTCACCGCACCCTGCGTGATGCATAATTCGCTGGCGGCGCGCGTCAGATTGAGATGGCGTGCGGTGACCAGAAAAGCATGGATGGCATTCAACGGAAGTGTGGAGCGGGACATAACGACCTCAAGCTATGATTTTTAGTCATGGCTATTATGACAACAATTCGCTTGTCGACTCAAGCGTCTCACCGTTGAATAGAAATCTACTTTCCTTACGTGGTTATGCAACCTTGTGGAGCAACGATGACCCTGAATAGCAGTGTTAACATCTCTTCCAAACAGCCCGATGTCGGCACGACGATTTTCAGCGTCATCGGCCATTTGTCGGCACAACATAAAGCCATCAACCTGTCGCAGGGCGCCCCGAACTTCCCGTGCGATCCGCATCTGGTGGAGCTGGTCAGCAAAGCTATGCGCGAAGGTCATAACCAGTATGCATCACTGACCGGCTTACCGGCGCTGCGTGAAGCGCTGGCCGAAAAAGTCGAGACGCTGTATGGCCAGCGCTATGATGCGGGCAGCGAAGTGCTGATCACCGGCAGCGCCAGCCAGGGTATTTACATGGCGATTTCTGCGCTGGTGCACCCAGGCGACGAGGTGATCTTCTTCGAACCGGCGTTTGACAGCTATGCGCCGGTGGTGCGTTTGCAAGGCGCAACCCCGATTGGCCTGAAATTGCAGGTGCCGGATTTTGCGATCAACTGGGATGAACTGCGCGCCACCATCACGCCGCGCACCCGTATGATCATTATCAACACCCCGCACAACCCGAGTGCGCAGGTGCTGACGCCAGCCGATCTGGAGCAGCTGGCAGCCTTAACCCGCAACACCGATATCGTGGTGCTGTCCGACGAAGTGTACGAACATATCCTGTTTGATGGCCGTGCCCACTGCGGCATGGCAACGCATCCAGAGCTGGCGCAGCGCAGCGTGATCGTTTCCTCCTTCGGCAAAACCTTCCACGTCACCGGCTGGCGCGTCGGTTATGCGCTGGCTCCGGCCGCGCTGATGGAAGAGATTGTGAAGGTGCATCAGTTCATGATGTACGCCGCTGATACGCCAATGCAGGTGGGTTTTGCGCACTATTTACAGAATCCGCAAAATTACCTGCAGCTGTCACCGTTCTATCAGGAAAAACGCGATCGTTTGCTGGCGTTGATGCAGGATTCACCGTTTAAGCTGCTGCCGAGTGCTGGCTCGTTCTTTATGTTGGCCAGTTACGGACATTTCAGTGACGAAAGCGACAGTGAAATGGTAAAACGTCTCATCGTCGATCACGGTGTGGCCACCATTCCGTTGTCGGCGTTTTATATGGACGGCACTGACAATAAATTAATTCGCCTGTCATTCGCGAAAGACGACGCAACACTGCAGGCTGGCGCGGAAGCGCTGTGCCGGGTTAAAGGGTAATTAGGGGAAGAATAATGAAAAAATTAAACGCACTGTTTGTGGCTCTGGGTATGCTGACTTCAGCACACGCACTGGCGCAGGAAACCTTACGGTACGGTCTGGAATCACAATATCCACCGTTTGAAAGCCGCAACGCACAGGGCGAGCTGGAAGGTTTTGATATCGAACTGGGTAAAGCGATTTGCCAGGTCGGTAATTTTGACTGTAAGTGGGTGGAAAGCAGCTTTGATGCACTGATCCCGGCACTGCAGGCGAAAAAATTTGATGCGATCAACTCGGCGATGAACATCACCGAAGCGCGCGCCAAAAACATCGACTTCACCAAGCCAATCTACCGTATTCCGACCATGCTGATCGTTAAAGCCGGTGAGAAGCTGCTGCCAACGGCCGAGTCGCTGAAAGGCAAAAACATCGGCGTGCTGCAGGGTTCAATCCAGGAAACTTACGCTAAGAAGCACTGGGAACCGCAGGGCGTAACCGTAACCTCTTATCAGGATCAGAACCAGGTGTATAACGACATGGTCGCGGGCCGCCTTGACGGTACGCTGGTGATGTCAGCCGCGGGTCAGTCTGGCTTCCTCGATAAGCCGCAGGGCAAAGGTTTTGCCTTCGTCGGCAAGCCGGTTGAAGATGATACCATCCTCGGTTCAGGTATCGGTTTTGGTCTGCGTAAGGGCGATGCCAAACTGAAAGGTGAACTGGATGCGGCCATCACTAAAGTGCAGGCGGATGGCACCATCACCAAGCTGGCGGCGAAATTCTTCCCTGGCATTGATGTGACTGCAGCGAAGTAACAACCAGCGTCACGCCTGGCGTAATGCTTGTTCGCTAAAACCAGATTTAACGAAGGCTGCCATTTTTCATTAATGGCAGCCTTTTTCATTTCCGCCGCCGGGGGCACGGGCAACTCAGCGGTTGCCGTGCCATCTCAAGGCCTGTGACTGTGTAATGATGCGTTAATGCCCGCTTGCTACTTAGCCGCCAGATAACACAGCGCTTCCGCCACTTGATAAGACTTCACAAACGACGGCACCGGTAAAAACTCAAAGCGTGAATGGAAATTGTGGGCGCCGGTAAAGAAATTGGGCGTTAGCAAGCCTTTCGCTGACAGGGCCGCACCATCTGTTCCCCCACGCATCGGGATCACTTTTGGCTCAACGCCGACCTGATCTAATGCAGTAAAAATCAAATCAATCGCACGACGATCTTCACCCACGGCATTGCTGATATTGCTGTAAGTATCGCTGATGTTTAATGCGACATGTCCGGTAGGGTAAAGCGCTGCAATCTCATCGGCCACCTCAACCAGCTGCTGTTTCCTGGCATCAAACCCCTTCAAATCGAAATCGCGAATAGAGGCTTTCAACACCGCACGGCTGGCATTGGCGTTAATATCGTTGAACCAAATGTAGCCTTCACGGCCTTCGGTATGTTCTGGTGTCGCCTGCCGGTCAAAGCGTGAGATGAAGTCGTGGGCCATCAGCAGCGGATTTACCAGCACGCCTTTGCCTGACATCGGATGCGCCGGAACGCCGGTAAATACCAGTTCCGCCGCCGCCGCGTTAAAGTTCTCATACACCACTTCACCCAGCTCACAGCAGTCGATAGTCCAGGCAAAATCAACGTTAAAACGTGTCTCCAAATCCAGCGCTTTGGCGCCGCGCAGGCCAATCTCTTCGTCTGGCACAAACGCCACCACGATGTCACCGTGATCGCCTTTTAGATTTTCCATCAGCGTCATGACCACCGTCACCGCCGCTTTATTGTCGGCGCCGAGCACGCTGGTGCCATCGCTAAAGATAATGTCCTGGCCGTGATAGGGAGCGATTTCCGGATGTTCCGCCACGCGCAGCCAGACATCCTGCTGAGGGTTCAGGCACAAATCGTCGCCGTTAAACGTCAGGGTCTGAGGATGAATATCCGGTGACAAGCCAACATCCACGGTATCAATGTGGGTGATAAAGCCAATGCGCGGCGCGTCTGGACGGTTGCCCGGTTTAACGGCCGTGACGGTGGCATGTTGGTCGATAACCACCTCCTGCAACCCTAATTCACGCAACTCCTGCGCCAGCAACTCCGCCATCGCATGTTGCGAAGGGGTGCTCGGCAGCGTGGTGGATTTGGCATCACTCTGGCTGGAAACCGCCAGATAGCGGTAAAAACGCTGTGTCAGTTGGCGTGTTAATTGGTCTGTCATCACAATTCCTTATTAGCTTTGAACGATGTGCATTACACACGTCAGATAAATCGTGTTATTTATCAATTCATACCGAGGCAGGCTCATGGAAGTCAATAAAAACGAGGATCATGATGAAAAAGATGATGATGAAGTTCACACTCAGCGCGCTGGGATTAGCGCTGGCGGGTGGCGTTTCAGCCAAAACATTAGTGTATTGCTCTGAAGGCTCGCCTGAGAACTTCAACCCGCAGCTGTATACCTCGGGGACCAGTGTTGATGCCAGTGCAGTGCCTATTTTCAATCGCCTGGTAGACTTCAAGCCCGGTACCACTGAACTGGTGCCAAGCCTGGCAGAAAGCTGGGATATCAGCCCGGACGGCACGGTGTACACTTTCCATCTGCGAAAAGGGGTGAAATTCCAGAGCAATAAGGCATTCAAACCTTCACGCGACCTTAATGCCGACGACGTCATTTTCTCGTTTATGCGTCAAATGGATCCAAAAAATCCGTATCACAACGTCTCGGGCGGTAACTACACCAATTTTGACAGCTTAGAGCTCTCGAAGCTGATCAAGGGTATCGAAAAGGTTGACGACAATACCGTGCGCATTACGCTTGCGCATGCTGAGGCACCGTTCCTCGCCGATCTCGGCTGGTATTTTGCCTCAATTCACTCTGCCGAATATGCCGACCAGATGTTAAAAGCTGGTACACCGGAAAAAGTCGATATGCAGCCGATCGGCACCGGACCTTTTGAGCTGGTGCAGTATCAAAAGGACTCGCGCATTCTCTATAAAGCCTTCCCGGAATACTGGCAGGGCAAAGCCAAACTGGATCGTATCGTCTTCTCGATCACGCCAGATGCGTCAGTGCGCTATGCCAAGCTGGAGAAAAACGAATGTCAGGTGATGCCGTTCCCTAATCCCGCTGACCTCGACAAAATGCGCAGCAACCCCGATTTAACGCTCGAACAGAAATCAGGTTTAAACACCGGTTTCCTGTCGTTCAATACCACCAAAGCGCCGCTGGATAACGTGAAAGTGCGTCAGGCACTGGCGATGGCGATTAACAAGCCGGCGATTATTGAAGCCATATTCAAAGGCACCGGCACGGTGGCGAAAAATATTCTGCCGCCGGATGTGTGGAGCGCCGACAAAGATCTGAAAGATTACGATTATGATCCGCAGAAAGCCAAAGCGCTGCTGCGGGAAGCGGGCATAAAACCTGGCACCGAAATCTCACTGTGGGCGATGCCAGTTCAGCGTCCTTACAACCCGAATGCGCGACGAATGGCGGAGATGATTCAGGCCGACTGGGCACAGGTGGGCATTAAAGCCAACATCGTCAGTTATGAGTGGGGTGAATACCTTAAACGCGTGAAAGGCGGCGAGCATCAGGCGGCGTTGATGGGCTGGACCACGGCGACCGGCGATCCGGACAACTTCTTCGGCCCGCTCTACAGTTGCACCTCGGCAAATGGCGGTTCCAACTCCTCGAAATGGTGCTATCAGCCGTTCGAGAAGATCATCACCGAAGCGCGTGCTGAGCAAAATCACGACAAGCGCGTCACGCTTTACCGTGAAGCGCAGCAGATCATGCACGATCAGGTGCCTGCCGTGATGATCGCCCATTCGACGATTTTCGAGCCGGTGCGCAAAACGGTGAGCGGATATACCGTCGATCCGTTTGGCAAACACATTTTCTATCCGGTCGATATTAAGGATTGATGATGGCAGTGGGCAGTCCAAAAGCGGCCCGCTAAACTGCCACCTGGCGATTAAGGCTTCCAGCGTTGACGCAACGGTTCTTCCAGTGCGTTCATCTGCTGCAGTAGAAATGTCATGAACACATTCAGGGCGGCACTGCGAGGTCGCCCTGACTGCGCTTGCAACTGCAGGTTGCGCTGACTCAACTGATCGATTCCCACCGAGCGCAATATCAAGCCATGGGTCTCCGCTTCCTGCAGCACGGTAAAGGCGCTGCAAATGGTCAGAGCCAGCGGTGTGCGCAGCAGAAAGTGGAACAACGTTGAGAAGGTATCGCAGGTGATCACCGGCTCAATCAGATTGCCGCTCATATGGCTCGCCAGCTCAAACAATTGGCGCACCGTGGTATTTTGCTGCGGCAAAGCCAGCGGATAGTGGCTGATATCATTGAGTGTCACTTGCGTTGCACTCGCCAGCGGGTGAGTCTGATGCATCACCAACAGCACCGGGGCGGGCCAGGAGCCGATCACCTCCACGCCGCGTTCAGCGTGCAGGCTGAATTGCAGTGCCAGATCGCATTCTCCGCTGCGCAAAAGTTCCGCGACACCTTGTGTACTCGCCACTTTAATATCAAACAACACACCGGGATTATCCTCACGGAAGGCGGCAATCATGCGCGGCAACAGCGTAAAGGCCAGCCCATCGGTACAGGCCACGCGAATCAGCGTGCGTCGTACGGCCTTCAATCCTTTAATCTCTGCCAGCGCGTATTCCATCTCCAGCATATTTTTACGCACGTGATGGGCGTAAATTTCACCGGCTTCATTCAGCACCATACCGCGCGCATGCCGATCAAATAGCGGCACGCCGACCTGATTTTCCAGTCGCTGGATCTGTCTGCTGATGGCTGACACCGCGACAAACAGTTGCTGACTGGCCGCACTGAGCGAACCGGTATTCGCGACGGCCAGGAAATAGCGGATTTCATTGCTTATCATGCGGATGCCTCATGCTGGTGCATGCCTCGAAATCGGGCAGCGAAGCTTTGCCATAAAAGCAAATCATACTCGATAAATTGATAATTGTGGCAAAGCATGGTTTCCGCAAAGATGACAAAACCACAATACCAATAAAAGACATGCAAACATGACAGCACAACAAGCGGTTCAACAAGCCACCGCCTGGTTCGACAGCGGGGAATTTCAGGAAACGCTGGCGCGCCGCGTGGCGCAACGCACCGAAAGCCAGCGCCAGGATCGTGACAGCGAACTACAGCGTTACCTGCAGGATGAGATTGGCCCACAGCTCATCGCGCTGGGGTTCACCTTACATTTTATCGATAACCCGGAAGCCGCCCACCGTCCTTTCCTGGTGGCGGTGCGCATCGAAGATCCGGCACTGCCGACCCTGCTGAGCTACGGCCATGGCGATGTGGTGTTCGGCGACGATGAAAACTGGCGCGAAGGCCTATCGCCGTGGCAGTTGGTGGAAGAGGGAGATCGCTGGTACGCACGCGGTAGCGCTGACAACAAAGGTCAGCACTGTGTGAATCTCGCGGCGCTGGAGCAAGTGTTCAAAGCGCGCGGTGGACGACTTGGATTCAACTGCAAAATGCTGTTTGAGATGGGTGAAGAGATCAGTTCGCCGGGTCTGGCTCAACTGTGCCAGCACCATGCTGAACTGCTGAAAGCCGATCTGTTTATCGCCTCCGACGGTCCACGTCTGAATGCGGTACGACCCACATTGTTCCTCGGCTCTCGGGGCGCGGTAAATTTCCGTCTCACCGTTACCGCGCGTGACAACGCCTATCACTCCGGTAACTGGGGCGGTTTATTGACCAATCCAGGCACGCAGTTGGCCAATGCCATTGCTTGCCTGGTGAACCAAAAGGGCGTGCTGCAGGTAGATGCGCTGAAACCCAATTCTCTCACTCAACAAGTGCGCGATATCCTCAGCGACATCGAAGTGGGCGGGATGCCGGGCGATCCCGAGATTGATACCACCTGGGGTGAGCCGACGCTCTCTCCGACAGAAAGACTTTACGGTTGGAATACGCTGGAAGTGCTGGCGTTCCTGACCGGCAATCCGGCGCGTCCGATGAATGCGATTCCTGGTGAAGCCACGGCGGTGTGCCAGCTGCGCTTTGTGGTTGGCACCGATTGGGAAAATCTTGCACAGCATGTCAGTGAGCATCTGGCGCAGCACGGTTTTGGCTTCGTGAAAGTGGAGTTTATGCGCGGTTCACCGGCGACGCGACTCGATCCTACCGATCCGCTGGTGGATTGGGTGCTGGCGAGCATGGCAGAGACCAGCGGCAAAAAACCGGCGTTGCTGCCGAATCTGGGCGGTTCACTGCCCAACGAAGTGTTCTCTGACATTCTCGGCCTGCCGACATTGTGGGTGCCGCACTCTTATCCGGCCTGCGGCCAGCATGGCGTCAACGAACATATGCTGAAGTCGATTGCGCGTGAAGGTCTGCAAATTATGACCCGCCTGCTGTGGGATCTCGGCGAGCAGGGCAGTGAGCTGGTGGCTAAACACCGCAAGCACGCCGGAGGTGGCGCATGAGTACGCTTAACACGGCTGCCCCATTGAGCAGCACCAAACCGAACCTGCACAAAACGTTGTTTGCCACCTGTATCGGTAATGCGCTGGAGTGGTTTGATATTGCGGTGTACGGCTTCTTTGCCAGTTACATTGCGCATGCGTTTTTCCCCACCAGCGATCCGTCGGTCTCCATGCTACTGACGTTTGGCAGTTTCGGCGTCTCCTTCCTGATCCGTCCGCTAGGCGCGATTGTGCTCGGCAACTATGCTGACCGCCACGGGCGTAAAAAGGCGCTGCTGCTGTCGATCAACCTGATGATGCTGGGCGGCGCGGTGATCACCTTTATGCCGAGCTATGGCAGTATTGGCCTGATGGCACCGCTGCTGATTTTACTGGCGCGTCTGGTGCAGGGTTTCTCTGCGGGTGGCGAATTCGGTAGCTCCACCGCGTTTCTGGTCGAGCATTTCCCGGAGCGCAGGGCGTTTATCGCCAGCTGGCAGTTTGCCACGCAGGGCGCGAGTACGCTGCTGGCCTCGGCGTTTGGTCTGGGGCTGACGCAGATCCTCACGGAAAGTCAGATTCAGGATTGGGGATGGCGTGTTCCGTTTGCCTTCGGTCTGCTGATTGGTCCACTGGGTATCTATATCCGCCGCCATGTGCATGAGCCTGCCAGCTTTGAAGCGCAAGCGCCTGAAGCCGCACCGCTGAAACGTCTGTTCGGGCGTCAGAAAGAACTGATGCTGCTGGCGATTGGCCTGATGGTGATCTCCACCGCAGTGAACTACATGCTCAACTACGTACCAACCTACGCCACCAAAAACCTGCATCTTCCGGGTTCAGTCGCTTTCACTGCGACATTGCTGGCAGGGGTGATCCTGACGGTGGTGACGCCGCTGATGGGCTTACTGGCGGAGCGTGTCGGCCGCGTGCCGTTGATGTGGGGCTCTCTGATCCTGTTGATCATCACTATCTATCCAGCGTTTAAGATGGTGGTGAATCACACCACGCCGACTACCTTGATTATTCTGGTGTGCTGGATGGCGCTGCTGAAATCGATCTACTTCTCGACGGTACCGTCGGTGATGGCCGATCTGTTCCCGATTGGCACTCGCGCCAGCGGCATGGCGATCAGCTATAACGTCGCGGTGACGGTGTTTGGTGGCTTTGCACCGTTGATTTGTACGCTGCTGATCACGGCCACCGGCACCAGCCTCGCGCCAGGTTATTACCTGATGGCGATGTCGGTACTGAGTGGTTTAGCCTTGCTGCGCAGCCAGAAGCGTATCGCGTAGAGACCGTTGAGCGGATTAGCCTGGCTCGTTACCAAAAGCGACTTCCGTGGCTGCGCGAACCATTGCGCAGCCTGCAGAAATGCACCCGTTCAGGTGCGGCTGCAACGAATGACGATAGCTGGCTGGCAGCTTGTCCAGCCAGATATTTCACTCAGGAGAACTGCAAATACGCCACATGGGTTTGCAGATACTCTTCCAGACCGTGACGTCCATCGGCGCCGCCAATACCCGATTTGCGCCAGCCCGCATGGAATCCCTGCATCGCCTCGAAGTTCTCGCGATTGATGTAGGTCTCACCAAATTTAAGCTGACGCAGCGCAATCATCGCGGTGTTCAGGTTTTGCGTATAAATCGAAGACGTCAGGCCATATTCACAATCGTTAGCCAGCGTTACGGCTTCATCAAGAGTTTTAAAGGTCATCACCGGCAATACCGGTCCAAAGATCTCTTCACGCATGATCTCCATCTCCTGACGTACACCGGTAATAATCGTCGGCTCGAAGTAGAAGCCTTTCTCGCCGACGCGTTTGCCGCCCAGCACCACTTTGCCGCCTTCAGCGACCGCATTGGCCACTTTTTGCTCGACGCGTCCCAGTGCGGCGGCGGTGATCAGCGGCCCCATATCGATGTCGGTTTGTTCGGCCGGATTGCCAAACTTCACCTGCTTCATCGCGGCAGTCAGAGCGGTGATAAAGCGATCATAAATGCCTTCCTGCACATACACGCGCTCTGCACAGTTGCACACCTGTCCGGTGTTGATTACGCGAGAGCTGACAATCGCTTTTACTGCGAGATCCAAGTCCGCATCATCCATCACGATAGCCGGCGCTTTGCCGCCGAGTTCCAGCGACACTTTAGTGACATTTTTCGCGGCGGCTTGCATGGTGGCAATGCCCGCGCCGACGCTGCCGGTCAGGCTCACCAAACCGACTTTCGGGTTCGCCGCCAGCTCCTGTCCGACTTCAGGACCATAGCCGAACACGAAGTTGATCACGCCTTTCGGTAAGCCGATCTCATGCACGATCTGCGCGAAAATTGCCGCGTTGTTGGGTGTGAGTTCACTGGGTTTAATGGCGATAGTGTTGCCGGTAATCAACGCCGGCGCTGCTTTACGCGCAATCAGGAAGAACGGGAAATTCCACGGCAGGATGCCGGTGGTGACACCGATAGCTTTCTTAAACACGAAGATATTTTCATTCGGGCGATCGCTATTCACGATTTCACCTTCATAACGACGCGCCCATTCGGCCATGTAATCCAGATAATCCGCGGTGAAAAGCACTTCAGTTTGTGCCAGCCCCTGCGTTTTACCGCCTTCCGCCACGATCGTGGCCGTCAGTTCGGGTTCACGCTGGCGAATACCGGCAGCAATTTTCCGCAACCAGTTGCCGCGTTCTACTGCGGGTAATGCTTCCCAACCGGGTTGTGCTGCTTCTGCCGCGGCAATCGCCTGTGCTGCATCTTGCTGTGTGCCTTGTGGCACGCGTGACAGCAGCGCTTCAGTCGCCGGATTGATGACCTCAATCCATTTATCGTTCTGATCGTTTACAAACGCGCCATTAATGTAATGTTGATGGTGTGTTGTCATCTGTAGGGTCTCCGCGATCGGTTTCGTTAGCATGGTGTGAATCGAGAGTGAAACAGATCAAGGTGTAGCACCTTTTTGTCAGTGCCAGAGGGAATGACGGGATGGCAGAGAAGGGAAGAACGAGACGACAGACGCAGCATTCCTGATGAAATGCCGCGTATTCAGCGTGTTAGCCAGAGAAAGTTTTATGCAGAGATATCAGGAACCCGGCACCGCTGCGCCGCTGGCGATGAACCAGGCGAGGAAACTGACGCCAGCAATGATGATGGCAATAGGGAAGAGCAGTCCGATTTTCATAATGATCCTGATCGTTAAGCGAGTTGAACAATGGCGCGATGGGTTTTCATCATACTGAACAGCTGGAATTGGGTGGCGTCATCCACATCGCGCAGGTGTTCGCCTTTCTGATATCGAATTTGGTGAATATGCCCGAGTTGACGCCACACCACGATGGCCGATGCCAGCAGGGCGCAGTTCTCTTCACTCTGGATGCAGTCGAGTGTGGCGTAACGCTCTTCATCCAATCCATTGATGAAAACGTTCAACGCCTGGGGCGGCACAATGGCGCGGATATCATCCAGCATCACGCGGCTCACCGGCTGCGACAGCAGCAGCGTCAACCTTTTGCTATTCATCTCATTCCTTCGTTGCGATGATTTTTCCAACGTTATACGGAATTCGCCACGTGGGGGAAAGCTCATCGGGCGACTTTACGTGACTGCCATGTTAAACAGCAGGTTGGCAGTCAGTCAAAAACTGTGTCGATCAACACAACAAAAATAAAAAATATCCCCAATAATAAGTCACTTATGAAAATCAGTCAGAATGATGCCTGCAAATGCGATTTTGTGATCCTCATGTTGAAGACCCCCCGAATATTGCCAGCAGCGCGCGCTTTTCGGCAGCCATCCAAAGGCTGACGAAAAGCTGCCCACCGTAGACTGCTGCTAATCGGGAAACTGTCGGTTTCCTGTGGGCCTCAACCTTACGAAGGAATAACAATGAACAGTGCCATTCTTGCCGGTATTTTATGGCATCTGGTGGGTGCCGCCAGTGCCGCATGTTTTTATGCTCCGTTTAAGCAGGTAAAAAAGTGGTCATGGGAAACAATGTGGTCCGTGGGCGGCGTGATGTCATGGCTGATTCTGCCATGGGCGGTCAGCGCCGTGCTGCTGCCCAACTTCTGGGCGTATTACGGCAGTTTTAGCTTCTCGCAGCTGCTGCCGGTGTTTCTGTTTGGTGCCATGTGGGGCGTCGGGAATATCAACTATGGTTTGACCATGCGTTATCTCGGCATGTCGATGGGCATTGGTATCGCTATCGGTATCACCCTCGTGGTGGGCACCCTGATGACGCCGCTGTTACAGGGACGCTTTGTTGAACTGTTCAGCTCGGCGGGTGGGCGCATGACGTTGTTGGGCGTGCTGGTGGCGCTAGTGGGTGTGGCGATCGTGACGCGTGCCGGTTTGTTGAAAGAGCGTGCACTCGGCATCAACGCAGAAGAATTTAATCTCAAGAAAGGCCTGGTGCTGGCGGTATTGTGCGGCATCTTCTCCGCCGGGATGTCGTTCGCGATGGATGCGGCGAAACCGATGCATGAAGCGGCAGCTAACCTGGGCATCAACCCGCTGTACGTGGCATTGCCGAGTTATGTGGTGATCATGGGCGGCGGTGCGCTGGTTAATCTGGCCTACTGCTTTATCCGTCTGGCGATCAAACCAGAACTGTCGGTGCGCCGTGATTTCTCAGTGGCGAAGCCGATGTTGATGGCCAACGTGGCCTTCGCCGTACTCGGCGGCACCATGTGGTATCTGCAGTTCTTCTTCTACGCCTGGGGCCACGCGAAAATCCCTGCGCAATACGACTTTGTCAGCTGGATGCTGCACATGAGCCTGTATGTACTGTGCGGTGGTCTGGTGGGTCTGGTGCTGAAAGAGTGGAAAGCGGTGGGGCAGCGTCCAGTGCGCGTGCTGTCGCTGGGTTGCGTGGTGATTATCATCGCCGCCAACATCGTCGGATTGGGCATGGCCAACGGCTAGTTAATTAGCCGCGATACGCAATTGAACAAGCCTGACGCGCGGCAAGGTGCGTCAGGCTTTAATTTTATCGCTCAGCGAGGCGTGCTGAGGAAGAAAACGCTGGCGCCAGGCACTTGGCGTTAACCCGGTATCGCGCGTAAACACCACCGAGAAGTAATTGCTATCATCAAAGCCGCAGCGTGCGGCCACTTCACTGATTAACCAATCCTGCGTGCGCAGCAAATATTTTGCCTGGCACAGCTGTAGCTGCCGTAAATAGTGGCCCACCGTCATGCCGGTTTGCTGGCGAAACAGCTGCTTCAGCGCACGTTCATTTAATTGGTTTTGCTGGCAAAAATGGGCCAGGTCGAATGGGCGGTGCAGCGCACCCTGTAAGGCTGACATCAGCAAATCAAGCTGCTCACCTTCCGGCAGCGCCCATGGACGATCGGCTGCATAACCATGGCGACGCAAGATCAGCGCCAGCTGCAGAAACAGGGCTTCAGAGAGCTGGATCGACAACGAATCGCTTTTACGACTTTCCCGTTCCAGCTGGCTGATCACCCCACGCGCCAGCGCCATGCCGCGCGTGTTTAAGCGCCAGCAGCCGGGTGCATCATCGTCCTGCGGGGGCAGCAGCTGGCTCCAGTCCAGGCTCAGGCGAAAACGATCGCGGCAATAGAGAATGTTATCCAGCGCTAAATCGTTGACGCTGTCATAGCTGTGGCAATCATTGTCGCGGATATAGAACACATCGCCGCAGGTGATTAACCAGGGACGATCGTTGAGTACGTGCAAACCGTTACCGCGCCAGACGATCACAATTTCACTGAATTCATGACGATGCGGGGGGAAGGAGGGTTGAGGCATGCGTTCGGCCACCGCAATCGGCAGATTGGTGGCCGGAAAATAATCTTCGCGCGTCAGTATCAGCGACATGGGAACCACTCCAGTTACATCATCTGCTGGCGCTCCGCTCGGGGCGCGCAGCCAAATTCTCGCCGAAACAGTGTGGAGAAGTGGTTGCTGTCACCGAATCCACACTGATAGGCGATGTCCGTAATGCGCATATCGCTATGACGCAATAAATGCCGGGCCTGCAATAAGCGCAGTCGATTGAGATAGCGCTGCGGCGTATTGCCGGTTTGCTGCTTCATCTGGCGATGCAGGGTGCGCAGCGACAGCGAGAAGCGATCGGCCAGCGCATCCCACTCAACATCTTCACTGTAATGCTCATTAAGCCAGTCAAGCAACCGGTGCAGGCGCGCTTCCTGATCCTGTGCCTGGTCGTTGTGACCCGCTTCGCGCAGCAGCACCAGCAGTTGCAAAAACAGCTGTTCCTGATGCGCCTGACGTTCCAGCGACCAGACTTCCTGCTGTTTCATCTGCGTCACGATCTGCAGCGCCTGCGCCATCACCTTGTGATTGATACGCCAGTGCGACACATAGTTGCCGTTCTCATCACCGGGCAGCAATGACTGTAAACCGGAGAGAAAACGAAACGCGGCCGGGCTGCGATACAGCACATTAGTCAGGCACAAATTCTCGGTCTGTTCATACAGATGGCGATCGTGATCGCGCACAAAGCACACGCAGCCGGCACACAGGGTCTGCGGCTGGCCGTTAAACACGTGAATGCCGGAACCTTGCTCAACCAACACGATTTCATGGAAATCATGATGATGTTCTGGAAAGGCTTGCTGCGGCACGCGCGGCTCAATGGCGATGGCGTAGTTTCCTTCAGGGAAGAAATCAGCACTGTGCAGAACGGTCATGATGCGCCTCTCGATTAACAATTTTGTAACCGAGTCTACTCAGGCGCTGTGCACCTTACCTTGAAATTTAAACCGCACAGCGCAGGAAAATGGCGAATTATTCAAGATCGGCCAGGTGATTGATGGAATTGCGGTAACGCTCACAACTCTGCTGTCTCTCGGTTCTGTGAGCTTTCTCACGATCATCTTTGCCAGCCTGCCAGCGACTTTCACGCGCTGGCAGTAAGGGGAAGGTGGCAAAGCGCCAGGATTCATACGCTAAAGCCATCTCATCACAGGAAGAAACGCCATGAGTATGCGTAACATTGTTGCCATTGATTTAGGCGCATCCAGCGGGCGCGTGATGCTCGCACAATGGACCTCTGCTAATCAGCGCATCACCCTGCGTGAAGTGTGTCGTTTTGCCAATCAGCGTGTTCGTCGCGCCGGTTATGACTGCTGGGATCTCGACAGTCTGGAGCAGGCGATTCGCGCAGGGTTGGCGCAATTAGATGATGAGGGCATCGTGCCGGACAGCATCGGCATTGATACCTGGGGCGTGGATCTGGTGCTGCTGGATGCCAACGGCGAACGCGTTGGTGAAATGGTCAGTTATCGTGACTCGCGCACCGATGGACTGATGGCGCAAGCGATCAATGAGCTGGGTAAAGCCGCGATTTACCAGCGCACGGGCATCCAGTTTTTACCCTTCAATACCCTTTATCAGATGCGTGCGCTGCACCAGCAACAGCCGGACTGGCAGGCACGGGTCGAACATGCGCTGATGATCCCGGATTACCTGCATTACCGTCTGACCGGCAACATGAACTGGGAGTATACCAACGCTACCACCACGCAGCTGCTCAACATTGAATCCGGTGAGTGGGATTGCGAGTTGCTGGCGTGGGCGGGGATTGATGCCGACTGGTTTGGTAAACCGACTGCGCCGGGCAACACCGTGGGCAACTGGATCAATGCCAGCGGTAAACAGATCCCGGTGGTGGCCGTTGCCACCCACGATACCGCCAGCGCGGTATTGGCCACGCCGCTGATGCAGGATGATGCCGCTTATCTCAGTTCTGGCACCTGGTCGTTAATGGGTATTGAAAGTCTGCAACCCTGCGTAAGCCGCGCCGCGCTCGACGCCAACATCACCAACGAAGGGGGCGCGGAAGGCTATCGGGTGTTGAAGAACATCATGGGTCTTTGGCTGCTGCAGCGCGTGTGCAGCGAATTGCACATCTCGGATCTCTGCACATTGATTGGCGAAGCGGAAAATGAACCCGCCTGTCGTGCCTTGATCAATCCCAATCATCCGCGCTTTATTAATCCCGCCAGCATGGTGCAGGAGATCCAGGACGCCTGCGCTGAGCAACACATGCCGATTCCGCAAAGCCCAGCAGCGCTGGCGCGCACCATTTTCGACAGCCTGGCGTTGCTGTATCGCCAGGTGATTGGCGAACTGAGTACCCTGCGCGATAGCCCCATTCGCCAACTGCATGTTGTCGGCGGCGGCAGTCAGAACCCATTACTGAACCAACTCTGTGCGGATGCCTGCGAAATGCCCGTACTGGCTGGCCCCATTGAAGCCTCAACGCTGGGTAATGTCGGCTGTCAGCTGATGGCGTTGGGTGAACTGCGCGATGTGGCCGATCTGCGCCGCTGCATCGACAAAAATTTCCCGTTAGAAACGTTTGCACCTCAGAACGCCAGCATCTTTGCTGCCCACCAGGCACGCTTTGCGGCACTGAGCCAACCTGCTAAGGAACTTGCATATGACAAAGCTGATTGAACAAGCCTTTGAACTGGCTAAACAACGCTATGCGGCGCTGGGTATTGATGTGGACCAGGTGATGACCCAACTGGATGGCATCCCGGTATCGATGCACTGCTGGCAGGGCGATGATGTTCGTGGCTTTGAAAACCCGAATGGCGAACTGACGGGCGGTATTCAGGCCACCGGTAATTATCCGGGACGCGCTCGCAACGCGGATGAATTACGTGCTGACATTGAGAAAGCGATGTCGCTGATCCCCGGCGCCAAACGCCTCAATCTGCACGCCATCTATCTGGAAAGCGACACGCCGGTTGAGCGCGATGCCATTGAGCCGAAGCACTTTAGCCGCTGGGTGGAGTGGGCAAAAGCCAACAAGTTAGGACTGGATTTTAACCCCAGCTGCTTCTCGCACCCGCTGAGCGCGGATGGCTTTACGCTGTCACATGCGGACAAAGATATTCGTCAGTTCTGGATCGACCACTGCAAAGCCAGCCGTCGTATTTCAGCGCACTTTGGTGAACAGCTGGGAACGCCGTCGGTGATGAACATCTGGGTGCCGGATGGCATGAAAGATCTCACCATCGATCGTCTGGCACCGCGTGAGCGTCTGGCCAGCGCGCTGGATGAAGTGATCAGTGAGAAGCTCGATCCACGTCATCATATCGACGCGGTGGAGAGCAAACTGTTTGGCATCGGTGCGGAGAGTTACACCGTCGGCTCCAACGAGTTTTGCCTTGGTTATGCCGCCAGCCGTCAAACGGCGCTGACGCTGGACGCCGGACATTTCCATCCAACCGAAGTGATCTCCGACAAAATCTCCACCGCCATGCTGTACGTGCCACGTCTGCTGTTGCACGTCAGCCGTCCCGTGCGTTGGGATAGCGATCACGTTGTGCTGCTGGATGATGAAACGCAGGCTATCGCCACTGAGATTGCACGCCACAATCTGTTCGAAAAAGTGCATATCGGCCTGGACTTCTTTGATGCCTCAATCAACCGCATCGCCGCCTGGGTGATCGGTACGCGCAATGCCAAAAAAGCGCTGCTGCGCGCATTACTGGAACCCAGCGATCAGCTGCGCAAATGCGAGCAGGAAGGGGACTACACCGCGCGCCTGGCGCTGCTGGAAGAGCAGAAATCGTTGCCATGGCAGGCGGTCTGGGAGGCCTGGTGCCTGCGCCATGATGTGCCCGCCGATGCCAGCTGGCTGAGCGAAGTGCGCCACTATGAACAACAAACATTGCGTCTACGTTAAGGGATCAACCATGCAAAATATTCTCTCTTCGTCCTTTGTTCAGGACATGGTGAAAGCCACCAGTGATATGTGGTTAAAGGGCTGGGATGAGCGTAATGGCGGCAACGTCAGCCTGCGTTTAGTGCCGGAGGAAGCTCAGGCCTGGTCAGCCGATTTTTATGCCGAACCGCGCTGTATTGAGCTGACCAAACCGGCGCCCGCGCTGGCCAACGACTGGTTCCTGGTGACGGGTTCAGGCAAGTTTTTCCGTAATGTTCAGCTTGATCCCGCCGACTGTCTGGCGCTGCTACAGGTGGACGATAAAGGGCTGTCGTACAAGATCCATTGGGGACTCAGCAACGGCGGGTTGCCAACCTCGGAACTGGCGGCGCATTTCCAGTCGCACAGCGTGCGTAAGCAGGTTTCCAATGGGGCTGACCGCGTGATCATGCATTGCCATGCCACCAACTTTATGGCGTTGAGCTACGTGGTGAATCTGGATTCCGCCCGCTTCACACGCTTGCTGTGGGAAGGGAGCACCGAATGTCTGGTGGTGTTCCCGGATGGCGTCGGCATTTTGCCGTGGATGGTGCCGGGCACCGACCAGATTGGTCAGGCTACCGCCGATGCCATGGCTTCGCACAGCCTGGTGATGTGGCCGTTCCACGGCATTTTCGGTGCCGGCCCGAATCTGGATGAGACTTTTGGATTGATCGACACGGCTGAAAAGTCATCAGAAGTGGTGGTCAAAGCATTGTCGATGGGCGGAATTCGCCAGAGCATCACCACTGAACAGTTGGTGGCACTGGGTGAACGTTTCGCCGTCAAACCCTGGCAAGCGGCGTTGAATGCGGAGCGCAGTGATGTTGCGTAAAGCCTTTGTGATGCAGGTGCATGCGCACTGCCACGATGAGTATCTGCGTCGCCATTCACCGATCTGGCCTGAGCTGGAACAGACGTTGAAAGCTCACGGTGCGCACAACTATGCGATCTGGCTGGATGCTGAACGTGACTTGTTGTTCGCCAGCGTGGAGATAGAGTCGGAAGCTCGTTGGGAGGCGGTGGCGAATACGGAAGTCTGCCAGCGCTGGTGGGCATCGATGAAAGATCTGATGCCCTCCAATGCGGATAACAGCCCCATTAGCCAAGCGTTAAAACCGATGTTTTTTATGCCGTAAGGCTATGTGGCGTTGCGCTTTGATGTGCGGCAGGGCGATCTTGAGATCGCCCCTGCTTTATGGAGAACAAGTGCCTGACAAAGCGGCAGACCTTTACGTGTTTAGCGCGCAGTAGCCTGCCAGTGCCGGCCAGATGGCCATCTGCGTATCAACAATCCCATCAAGGTCATCACGACTTGCACCTTCACGAGCACGCACCGACATCCCCTGCAACACACAAGCGAGATAGCTGGCCAGCGTGCTGCTGTTGGCGCACTGCGGTAATTCACCGCGCTGCTGTCGGGCATCCAAAAACTGTTTCAAGGCGTTTTCCTGCGCATGATGTTGCTTAGCCAGCATCTGCGCGATCTCGTCGGAGCCAGAAGAGAGCGCACTGGACGTGCAGATAAAGAAACAGCCAGCAGGTTTATCGCACTCGGTAAAACAGGCTGCGGTGGCACGAAAATAGGCTTCAATTGCGGCTTTCACATCGAGTGTTTCGTCGTTGAGTACCTGGTTACGCTGTGCGCTAAAGGTATCGATGTAGCGCTGCATTGCTGCACGGAACAGACCTTCCTTATTCTCAAATTCAGCATAAAGCGTCGGCGCTTTTGCACCGGTTGCGTCCACCAAATCCGACAGCGATGTGCCTTCATAACCGTGGGCCCAAAACAGCATCAATGCTTTATCCAGCGCATCGTTGCGGTCAAACACTTTAGGACGGCCACGCGTTTTGCGATTAAGCGTGTCGGTAGTTTGCGTCATACGCACCTCACTGCATGAAGAACATGTGATTAAATTACCGATCGCTAACTAAATATGCAAGCGCAGCCGGAGTTCAGCCTCATTTGCTTTGCCCGTTTGTGCTTTACCGCTGTCGCAACACTCAAATCGATAAGTGAAAAAGGGCGCTAAAGCCCATAATCACGCCACTTCTTAATAAAATAACGACCGTTAATAAAATGATTGACGAGATGCCCGGTTTGGCGCTAGCATTTAATTAACGGTTGTTAACTAAATTCAACCCACCCCTTTCATCTGCATAAGAGAGACGATCATGAAAAGCATCAAAATGGTATTAGCCACTGTCGCACTGTCATCCATCGCGTTTGGTAGCATGGCTGCCGAATTGGTCAATCAGGCACCATTGAACCAGCAGCAAATCGGTGTGGTAAGTGCATCAGGTAGCACTAACCTGACTTCACTGGAGAACCAGCTATCGGAGAAGGCGAGTGCTGCCGGAGCAAAGTCGTTCCGCATCACTTCGACCTCTGGCAACAACAAGCTAAATGGCACAGCGGTAATTTATAACTAATTACCAAAGCGCATCGAATGGCGCAGGGGCGCACTGAAGTGTGCCCCTGGTCGTGAAGCAGATTATCCGTTTGAACGGAGTTGCGGATACCGACGGAAAATAGTGATACACCAGAACAACGCAGCCAGACCAATCAATCCACCCACGTTACCCACATCCGACATTTTCATGTGTTCGCTGACCTGATTGCCCAACAGGGCACCCGCGCCAATCCCGATATTATAAATTCCTGAGAACAATGACATCGCCACATCGGTAGCATCGGGCGCCAGTGACAGCACGCGAACCTGCATCGCCAGCCCAATCATCATCATTGCCATGCCCCAGAAAATACACAGCAGCGAAATAGCAGCAGGACGCACGGCGGCAAACAGCAAAAGGCCCATACTCAACGTGATGATGCTAATCGCCGCCAGTAACATCGCAGAAGGGAATTTGTTGCCCAACGTACTGAACAGCACGCTGCCAATAATCCCGGCGGAACCGAACAGCAACAGTAGCAACGTCGTGAAATTCTCATCCGCGTTAGCCACCACCTGCATAAAAGGTTCGATGTAGCTGTAAGCGGTGTAGTGCGCGGTGACCACCAGCGTGACCAGAATGTACATCGCCACCAGCGCCGGACGGCGGAACAGCATCGGCACGCTGCTCAGTGAGCCGGTGTGTTCACTCGGCAGGCGCGGCAATATCCGCACTAACAAAATCAATAGCACCAACGCTGACAAACCGATCATGCCGAAAGTAGTACGCCAGCCGAGATATTGCCCAACGATACGACCAATCGGTACGCCCAGTACCATTGCCAGCGCCGTACCGGTTGCCAGCATGCTCAGCGCCTGGGTTTTCTTGCCCGCGGGCGCAACACGAATCGCCAGTGAAGCGGTGATCGACCAGAACACTGCGTGCGCCAGGGCGATACCGATGCGTGAAATCACCAGTGAGGTGAAATCCCATGCCACAGACGAGAGCACATGGCTGCCGATAAACAGAATGAACAGCACCGATAGCAGAAAACGTCGTTCGATATTACGCGTCAGCAGCATTAACGGCAGTGATAACAGCGCAACGACCCACGCATAAATGGTCAGCATAATGCCGACATCGGCGGTTTTCATGGCGTAACTCGCCGCAATATCCGACAGCAGGCCAACAGGCACAAATTCAGTGGTATTAAAAACAAAAGCGGCAATGGCCAACAGCACAACGCGTAGCCAGGCTGTTTTACGAGAGACGGTAGTAGATTGCATGGGGTTCAAATGATCTGACAGCGAGTGAGGGGGTGAAACGCACCCGGTTAAGTGACCTGCATCACAAATTGGGGCTATTGTGGAGCATTAATGAGCGGATTAAAACCTTCAGGACCGTTTTTATTACTGATTATTTTTTATCGCTAAACGCCGGGTTAATAGCCTGAGGTTATTATCAATTCTTGCTTTTTGTCTGAGGGGTGATAGCGAGAAAAAACAATCATGGCGTAGCGCTTTGAGATCCAGTGATGATTAAGTCGGCTGTTTCTATATTAGAACGATTTGACAGCCGTACTTAACAAAACCCCTTAAGCGCTAATCCATTGTCAGACCAGCATTATCAGAGTTGCACCATATGTTTTAGCGCCACGCTATGCTGAGTGGTCAGGCTTTTTTTTACCGCCACCGGGCAGCAATGTTCACACCCCATAGCACTGGAATAAAATTTACGCGCTTGTTGTATGGCGGCGGTGGGTGTGTAGAAAGTCCCGAGAAAGCGCCGTGCACTATCAGAAGGGATGAATGGGCAGCCTGTTGCATGTACCACATGGTTGTCGTTATAGCCTGCATGCTTATCGACGTAATAATAGAGTTGCATCTAACGTCCTCATTGCTGTGAAAAAAGAAAATCTAACTATTGTTGGAATAAAAAGGATTATAGCGACGAATTGTCGTTTTGTTTTAAGTGGGACTGATTGATCGCCCGATTCTGTGGGCTTTAGGGAGACGCGGGGCGCATCGGCCCCGTCGTTTAGATGAAAGGTATTACAGTTTTCGGCACTGTAAACGCCAGCCAACAACCAAGGCCAGCAACAGCAGCACACTGATGAACAGCGTTACGCCCGGCCAGCCATAGCTGTGCCAGAACACGCCGCCTAACGTACCCGCTACGCTGGAACCTACGTAATAGCTGAACAGATAGAGTGACGAGGCCTGGCCTTTGGCACGGCGTGCGCGTGGACCAATCCAGCCGCTGGCAACGGAGTGCGCGGCAAAAAAGCCCGCCGTAAACAGCATCATACCGGGCAGTATCAGCCAGAGAGAATTAAAGGCGGTGAGCAATAACCCAGCCAGCATAATGGCGGTAGCGCTAATCATCACCGGACCACGACCAAAGCGACTGGTCATCGCGCCCGCTTTGGGTGAGCTCCACGATCCGGTCAGATACACCACCGACAGCAGTCCCACTACCGCCTGGCTCAGCGACCAGGGTGCGCTTAACAAACGATAGCCGATGTAGTTAAACAGCGTCACAAACGCGCCCATCAGCAGAAAACCTTCAGCGAACAGGAAGGGTAATCCTTTATCACGCCAGTGCAGGCGGAAGTTGATGAATAAACTGCGCGGGCGCAACGAGGCGGGACGGAAATGACGTGACGCCGGTAAAATCTTCCAGAACATCAACGCGCCGGCCAGCGAGAAGCAACCTATCACCCCAACCGCCACACGCCAGGAGAAGAAATCGGTCAGCACGCCGGTGAGCAAGCGTCCGCTCATACCGCCAATGGAATTGCCGCTGATGTACAGACCCATCGAGAAGGCAATCACGCGGGGATGGATCTCCTCGCTTAAATAGGTCATACCGACCGCCGCCACGCCGCTGAGAGACAGACCAATCAACGCACGCATCATCAGAATGCCTTGCCAACTCGTCATGGTGGCGGAAATCAGCGTGCAAATGGCGGCAAGCATCAAAGCCGTCACCATCACGGATTTGCGCCCAATAGCATCGGATAGCGGACCGGTCACCAGCAAGCCCAGCGCCATCAATCCGGTTGAGAGTGATAATGAAATACTGCTTTCGGCGGGAGAGACGCCAAACTGCTGTGACAGCACGGGCAGAATCGGCTGCACACAATACAGCAGCGCGAAGGTGGCCAATCCAGCGGAAAATAATGCCAGCGTGACGCGCATAAACTGCGGCGATCCACGCTCAATCCACTCTGAGGGGGCTACGGTTGAAGCAGGCTTAGCGGACAACTCGTCTTCATGAATTGTCACTGCCTGGGAAGAGCGACTCACGGAATATCCTTAGATGAGAAACGGTCTGATAACTTTAGGAAAGTGAGATTAGGTTGTACAATATATTAATAATCTCAAATGAGACGTTTAAGATATGAATGTCGAGTTGCGCCATTTACGCTATTTCGTTGCCGTTGCCGAGGAACTGCATTTTGGTCGCGCAGCACAGCGATTGAATATTTCCCAACCGCCGCTCAGCCAGCAGATTCAGCAGCTGGAGCAAGAGATCGGCGCGCAGCTGTTTACCCGAACTAATCGCAGCGTGCAGATCACGGCTGCCGGTCAGCTGTTTTTACAGGATGCGCGCACCATTCTGCTGCAGGTTGAGCAAGCTGCCAGTCGGGCGGCTCGCGTACATAGCGGACAGGAAGGAGAGCTACGCATTGGCTTTACCTCTTCCGCTCCCTTCACCGGCCTGGTCTCCGATGCGCTGTATCAATTTCGTCAGCGTTGGCCGGAAGTGCACATCTCGATGCAGGAAAATAACACCCGCCAGCAGCTGGCACCGTTGCATGAAGGTCGGCTGGATTTGGGTGTGATGCGCAATACGCCATTGCCGAGCGATTTACAGCATCGGGTGCTGCTGCGCGAGCCGTTGTGTGCGCTGGTGCATTGGGCACATCCGCTGGCAGATGCTGAGTCGATCTCCATTCAGACACTGGCCAACGAGCCCTTCGTGTTTTTTGATCCGCAGGGTGGTACGGCGCTGTACGGTGAAACACTGGCGCTGCTGCACCGTTATCAAATCAAACCCTTTATTACGCAGGAAGTGGGTGAAGCGATGACGATACTCGGTCTGGTCGCAACCGGATTGGGTGTTTCCATTCTGCCAGCTTCATTTCGACGTGCGCGACTGGCCGATGTGGTGTGGATTCCCTTGCAGGAGCACGATGCCATTTCTGAAGTCTGGCTGGTCTGGTCAGCCACGCGTGAACCCAGTGCGCAAATGCACAATATGATGCAGTTGATGCTGCAGAATGCCGAAATTTGAATCACCCGGTGAATAATGGCCCGATCTTTATGTGCGATAAATCACATTTCTAATCAAATATTTGACGCTGCCTGCCAATCTGCATCACCATAGCTGCTGTTTATTTAGAAGCGCGAAAATATCCGGGAGCAGGGCGTGAATCTGGACAGTCAGCCTGGCCACATTGACCAAATAAAACAGACCAACGCAGGTGTGGTTTACCGACTGATTGACCTATACGGCCCGATTTCGCGTATTGAGCTTTCTAAACGTGCCCAGCTGGCACCCGCCAGTATCACCAAAATCGTGCGTGAAATGCTCGATGCGCATCTGGTGCAGGAAACCGAGTTTCAGGATCCAGGCAGCCGTGGTCGTCCGGCCATTGGCTTGATTCTCGACACCTTCGCCTGGCACTACCTGGCTATTCGCATTCAACCGGGCCAGATCACGCTGACGCTGCGCGATCTCAGTAGCCGGGCACTGCAGGAAGATCGTTTGCCCCTGCCTGCCAGCGCTGACCAACCATTGCTGCAAACGCTGCAGAATATGGTCAATGACTTCTTCGTCCGCCATCAGAATAAACTTGAACGTCTCACCGCGATTGCCATCACCTTGCCCGGTTTGATCAATGCGGCTTCCGGTGTGGTGCATCGCATGCCGGGGTACGACGTGCAGGAAATGCCTCTAGGTGAAACGCTCTCCACGCTCACGGGTTTACCGGTATTTGTTCAACATGACATCTCCGCCTGGACGCTGGCTGAAGCGCTGTTTGGTGCCTCGCGCGGTGCGCAGGATGTGATTCAAATTGTGATTGATGAAACGGTAGGCGCGGGCGTGATCAGCGGGGGACAGCTGTTGCATAAACGTGGCCGCGCGCTGGTTGAAATTGGCCATACGCAGATCGATCCTTATGGTCAGCAGTGTTACTGCGGCAATCATGGCTGTCTGGAAACCGTAGCCAGCACCGGAAGTTTATTGCAACTGGCGGCCCAGCGTTTATCTTCACAACCCGACAGTTTGCTGCATCGGGAACCCCTGACCATCGCCAGTTTATGCGCAGCCGCACAGCAGGGCGATCGGCTGGCGCGTGACGTGATTGCCGGTGTTGGCCATCACGTGGGTCGCATGTTGGCAATGATGGTGAATATCTTCAATCCACAACAAATCCTTATTGGTTCACCGCTTAATCAAGCCGCTGATGTGCTGTTTCCTGCCGTCAGCAGCACCATTCGTCAGCAGGCGTTACCCGCATACAGCAATGAGATTCAGCTCGCACCCACCAGCCTCAGCGATCCGGGTACTCACGGTGCCGCCGCGCTGATCAAAGACTCCCTTTACAGCGGCCATTTGCTGGTAAAACTGTTGCAAGGCTAATCACTGCTCGCCTTAAGTTTGCGCTAACGCAATCTGCCGTCAGAGACATTTCCTTAAACTGCCTTCTTCGCAGGTTACACATCGCTCTAACGAAGGAGGAATAAGGTGAAAACAATCTTTGTCACCGGTACCGACACCGCGGTGGGTAAAACCGTCGTGTCACGCGCGCTGCTGCAGTGTTTCGCCAAAGCGGGCCTCTGTGCAGCGGGCTTTAAACCTGTTGCCAAAAGTGCACAGCACACACCCGACGGGTTGCGTAATAAAGATGCTCTGCTGTTGCAGCAGGCATCGGGTCTTGAACTGCCGTACCAGGCGGTGAATCCCATCACGCTGGAAGAAGATGAAATCAGCACCAGCGCATCCGCGCGCATTGATTATTCATTGCTGAGCCGCAGCCTTGAGCAGTTACAAAGCCGCGCCGCGCGGGTGGTAGTGGAAGGAACCGGGGGTTGGCGCAGTCTGATGAATGATCTGCAACCGTTGTCCAGCTGGGTTCAACAGGAACAGCTGCCGGTTGTGCTGGTGGTGGGCATCAAAGAAGGTTGCATTAGTCATGCTTTACTGACCGCCGAGACTATCGCTCGTGATGGGTTGCCTTTAGTGGGATGGGTCGCCAACCGCATTAACCCAGGACTGGCTCATTACGCTGAAATCATTGATGTTCTGCGTGAAAAGCTGGGCGCACCGCTGTTGGGTGAGTTGCCTTATCTGCCGCGTGCCGAGCAGCGTGAGCTGAGTGGCTATCTGGATATTTCCCTGCTGGATGAGGCTTTGATGCACATTGACAGTGCACAGCCTGCGGCGTGATGAAACGAAGTGATGCAAACAGTCGGTGGCTGAATCTAAGGTTTCGGATTCAGCATCCGATTTTGCTCTGCTTAAATCAGCTTTTTATCATGAGGTTATAAATTTTTTCCTGAATGTGAGTGCCAATGGCGTGAATCATGCATCAGCCATGCTGATGAATATTCTGCCGGAGCATACACATGTCGCACTCCCCTAAAGGTTTATTGTATGGGCTTGAAGCCCGTATTGGCCCTGTTCCCGCCTTTTTCGCTGCGTTGCAGCACGTCCTTGCCAGCGTGGTGGGGATCATTACCCCGCCGCTGATTATTGGCTCAATCCTTGGATTGCAGGCTTACATTCCGTATCTGATTAGCATGTCTTTGCTGGTTTCGGGTTTAGGGACGTTTTTGCAGGCGCGCCGCTTTATGGGTGTTGGGGCGGGCATGATTTGCCTGCAAGGCACCAGCTTTGCTTTTCTCGGTGTCATCTTATCCGGTGGATTGATGGTGAAAGCGCAGGGCGGTTCACCGGAAGCGATCATGGCGATGATCATGGGATGCAACTTTGTGGCCGCGTTTATCCCGATGCTAATCAGCCGCTGTGTGGTGCCGCTGCGGAAAGTGCTGACGCCCGTGGTGACCGGCACGGTGATTACCTTGATCGGTATCAGCCTGATTAAAGTCAGCATCACCGATTGGGCAGGCGGTCATAACGCCGCTGACTTTGGCGCTCCGGGCAATCTGGCGCTGGGCGCGCTGACACTGCTGGTGATCATTGTGCTCAACCGTTCCCAAAATCGCTGGATGCGCCTGGTTGCGGTGGTGGCAGGCATCGCCGTGGGTTGTCTGGCGGCGGCACTGACCGGCCATCTGCCCATTAAACCGATGGCCACCAGTCACTGGTTGGTTTTGCCTTCATTTTTCCGCTTTGGCTTTGATTTTAGCTGGAGCATTTTCGTGCCGATTGCCCTGGTGTCGGTGATTTGTGTGATTGAGGCAGTAGGGGATTTGACGGCGAACTGCCTGATCTCGCAGCAACCGATTGAGGGCGAGGGTTTCCAGCGTCGTTTGCAGGGCGGCATTCTGGCAGATGGTATTAGCTGCTTGTTCGCTGCGATGTTTTCGGCATTCCCCAACACTACTTTTGCGCAAAACAACGGTGTGATTCAGATGACCGGCGTGGCCAGCCGTTATGTTGGCATGGTGATTGGCGTGATGCTGTTGCTGTTAGGTGTGTTTCCGGTGATCGGGAATGTGCTGCAGCAGATTCCCGCGCCGGTACTCGGCGGCGCCACTCTGGTGATGTTTGGCAGTGTGGTGGCGGCAGGCATTCGTGTAATGACGCAATCCCCGTTGGGCCGCCGTGAGATGTTGATCGTTGCGGTGTCATTTGGCATTGGCTTAGGTGTAGAAGCTGTGCCTGAGGTGTTGAAGCAGTTGCCACCGTTAGTGAGTAATCTGTTTGGTCATGCGGTGACCACGGGTGGCATTCTGGCGATGCTGTTGAATATCGTGCTGCCATCGGAACGGGGTGATGAGCGGGTGATCAATGCGGTGAAGGAAAATCACTGATTTGAGTTTGTGCGTGCGTTGGGGAGATGGGGATTTAAACCACTGGCTGTGAGTCGGTGCGTACGTCGGAAGAGATGGGGATTTAAACCGCTGGCTGTGAGTCGGTGCGTACGTCGGAAGAGGCGGCAGATCGTAAAGACGCCGTAAACCGTCCCTGGGGCTCGGCCCGCGCCATCCCTGGCGCAGGACGCTTTACTCCTCTGCCGCCTCTTCCAACGTTTCAGCGGTTGTGCAGTTTGATTGTGAGTCTGGGCATGAGTTGATTGTAAACCGCTGGCTGTGAGTCGGTGCATACGTCGGAAGAGGCGGCAGATCGTAAAGACGCCATAAACCATCCCTGGGGCTCGGCCCGCGCCATCCCTGGCGCAGGACGCTTTACTCCTCTGCCGCCTCTTCCAACGTTTCAGCTGTTGTGCGGTTTGTCTGGACTCGGGCTGCCGTGCGATTTGCCCCATGATTAAGCCTTCGCGCTGCATGTCTGCATTCAGGCTGTCGTGCACTGTTCCTCAAGGTTCAGCCATTGTGCGCTTGGTTAAGGATTCAATCGGCGGCGCGTGCGTCCTGAGCTGAGATAATCCGCGATATAGTCCTGCGAAATCTCACCGCTGTAGCGTCCTTCCTCATCCACGATCGGCATCCAGACGGTGTTGTGCTCATACAGCTTGGATAGCACCACGCGCAGATTCTCTTCGGCCTTGCCCGTCACCTTGAAGGTATGCAGCATCTCCTCGCAGCTTCCGGGGGCATTACGGGCTTCACGACGCTTCACAAACCCCAGCGGCTTGCCATCATTATCCACCACGGTGACAGATCGCATATCGTTGTCATCCATAGTGGCGAACGCCTCCTGCAACGGGGTACTGCGCTTAACCGTGATGGTCGGCTGTTGATCGGTGACGTCGCCTGCCTGCACCAGAAGCAGGCGTTTTAGCGTGCGGTCCTGGCCAACAAAGGATCCAACAAAATCATTGGCCGGTTTCGCTAACAGTTCGTCAGGACTGGCGCACTGCACGATTTTGCCCTGTCCAAATACCGCGATGCGGTCACCGAGTTTTAGTGCTTCATCGATATCATGGCTCACCAGCATCACCGTTTTCTTCAGCTGGCGCTGCATTTCCAGAAACTCGTTCTGAATCACTTCACGGTTGATCGGGTCGACGGCACCGAAGGGTTCATCCATCAGCAGCACCGGTGGATCAGCCGCCAGCGCGCGGATAACGCCGATTCGCTGCTGCTGACCGCCAGACATTTCACGCGGATAGCGATGCAGGAATTTGCTGGGATCGAGCGCCACCATGCTCATCAGCTCGGTAGCACGCTCGCGGCAGCGTTTTTTATCCCAGCCCAGCATGCGCGGCACCACGGTAATGTTCTCTTCGATGGTCATGTTGGGGAACAGACCAATCTGCTGAATCACGTAGCCGATATTACGACGCAGCGTGACGGTATCTTGTCCGCTGGTGTCTTCGCCGTTGATCAAGATCTTACCGCTGCTGGCTGGGATCAAACGGTTGATCATTTTCAGCGTGGTGGTTTTGCCACAGCCGGAAGGGCCTAGCAGCACACACATCTCTCCGGCAGGCACTTCCAGGCTGACGTTATCCACGGCGTTGAAGGAGGTGCCGTTCTTTTGCGTAAAGGTTTTCGTCAGGTTTTCCAGTTTTATCATTATCGAATCCCCTTAGGAGTCAGCGCCGACTGCAAACGGTGCAGTAGCCAATCAAGCACAATCGCTAATAAACAAATCATCAGTGCACCGGCAATCAGCATGCGCACATCACTGCCGCTGATACCATCCAGCAGTTGTAAGCCCAATCCGCCAGCACCAATGACTGCGGCAATCGCCATCACGCCAACGTTCATCACCACCGCAGTACGAATACCGCCGAAGATCACCGGCAGCGCCATAGGAATCTCGACCCAGCGCAGGCGCTGCCAGAAGGTCATACCTATACCGCGGCCCGCTTCACGCAGCCCAGGCGAAAGGTTCTCCAGCGCGGTATGGGTATTGCGCACAATCGGCAGCAGGGAGTAGAGGAACACCGCACAAATTGCGGGCAGCGCACCAATGCCCTGACCGATCATAGAAAACAGCGGAATCATTAAGCCAAACAGCGCAATGGTCGGAATGGTTAGTACGATGGTGGCGATACCGAGCACCGGCGTCGCCAGCCATTTGAAGCGCACAATCAAAATGCCCAGTGGCACGCCAACGATGATGGCGAATCCCACCGCCACCAGCACCAGCCAGGTATGCTGCCAGGTTAACGCCATCAGGGTGTGCCAGTTACTCATGATGTAATGCAAAGTCTCCATGACGCCTCCTTACAGCATGTTTTTAGATTGAAGGAAATCACGCGCCACCTGTTGCGGTGACTGATGATCGATATCAACGCGTTTGTTCATCTCGGTAATTGCTTCATCGGTGATCAACGGAGAGAGTTGATTGAGCGCCGTATCCAGCCCCGGATGGCTTTCCAGCACATCCTGGCGCACCACAGGCGTGACGTTGTAACTCGGGAAGAAGTGCTTATCATCTTCCAGCACCTTGAGTTCAAAGCCTTTTACTCGTCCATCGGTGGTGTAAATCAAGCCAGCATCAACAAAGCCATCGCGCACCGCGTTGTACACCAATCCCGGATCCATCTGACGAATCTGCGGACGATCCAGCGGCATGTTGTAAGCCTTCTGCAACGGTTTCAAACCATCGGAACGGCCGGAGAACTCCAAATCAAGTCCCAGTTTCCAGTTGTGGTCGGGGTCGGTTTTGCGTACCTGTTCCAGTTTGGCAACCAGCTGTGACATGGTGCTGATGCCTTCTTTATCGGCGCGTGCACGCTGCATGGCAAATGCATAGGTGTTGTTCATTGGCGCGGGATCGAGCCACACCAGACCCAATTTGGCATCGAGCTGTTTAACGGTTTTATATGCTTCTTCTGAAGACATCGGTTTGTTGATGTGATTGAAGATGATCAGCGAGGTGCCGGTATATTCCCAGGTCATATCAATTTGCTTATTGATCATCGCATTGCGACCAATGGTCGTGGCGATATTGGTCTTAGGCACCACCTGGAAACCTTTCTTTTGCAGCCAGAGCACGGTCATAGCTGACAAAATATGCTGTTCGGTAAAACTCTTGGTTGCCATCACAATCGGCGTTGCCGCGGCAGCGGTTTGGCTGATGGCCAATGTGGCGGCCAGTGCCAGCGCGGTGTGCTTCACCCAGCGCGTTAAAATATGCGTTTTACCCATCACTTAGCTCCTTGTTAAGCCGCAGAGTGCGGGCTGAGGAAACGTCCCAGGGCTGCCAGCAGCAGATCGAGGATCAGCGCAAACAGGGCGGTGGCGACTGCGCCGAGAATCAACGTTGGGAAATCATTAAGGTAAATGCCGGGGAAAATTAGTTCGCCAAAACTGCTGGCACCAATCAGGAAGGCCAGCGGTGCCGTTCCGACGTTAATGGCGGTCGCGATGCGCACACCTGCCAGAATCACCGGCAAGGCATTGGGAATCTCAACCTGACGCAGACGCTGAAATTTGGTCATGCCGATGCCGTTGGCGGCTTCAATCAGCGACGGTGGCACCGCGCTTAAGCCGGAAAAGGTATTACGCACGATGGGCAGCAGTGACGCGAGGAACAGGGCAATTAAGGCCGGTCGATCGCCTATTCCGACAATGACCATTGCCAGGGCCAGAACAGCCAGCGGTGGCAAAGTATTCCCGACGTTAAAGATCTGCATGACATATTCAGCCCAGCGACGGGCAAACGGACGGCTGAGTAAAACTCCACTCGGAATGCCGACCAACAGGGCAAACAACATTGACCAAAACACTAAAAACAGATGCTGCTGGCCGAGATAGATTAAGTCTTCTTGCCGGTCGCGCAACGTATTCAGCCCGATTCCCCAAACCAGCAGGGCAATCACCGCGACGATGGCCAGTAGTGCCAGCCCGGCTCTACTGACGAGCGATGCATTTTGCATGCGAGAGTCTCCCTGATTCGACAAATTGTTCGATCTGGTTATGTCATTTCACGGTTGAAGGCGCAGCGGAGAAATAACCGCATACGAAAATCCTTCACCCCATTAAATTGCAGATAAAATGACTGTTAGATACTGCTTTTCCAGTGAATAACTGGAAAGTGCTGTAAAAAGCTATAGCAATGCTTAGCGTAATGCGCCAGTTTCTACGGCAAAATCAGACAGATAGAAGGGTGGTTAAAACCTTCTTAACCCGCATGAAATAAGGCATCATCTGACAATAAAAAAAATTCATCGAATTGCGTGACATTGTCACATTGCGGGCGCACGCAGAGGAAACTCGTCTGATGGAAAATCAGCTAGCCTTGAAAGTAAAAAGGGAGACGTATGACTGAAACTGCAGAATTGAACACGGAACATCGCCACTGGATCCTTATCGCCTGCATGTTAGCCATGTTTATGGCCGCGATTGAAGTCACCATTGTGGCGACAGCGATGCCTACCATTATTGCTGAACTCGGCGGTTTCTCGCAGTTTGGCTGGGTTTTCTCTATCTATTTGCTGACTCAGGCCGTGAGCGTGCCACTCTATGGTCGTCTCGCAGATATGTGGGGCCGTAAACGACTCTTGTTCATTGGCGTCTCGCTGTTTCTGACTGGTTCGGTGTTGTGCGGTTTTGCGCACACCATGACGTGGTTAATTCTGTTTCGCGCGTTTCAGGGTTTGGGTGCAGGCGCGATTATGCCACTCACCAGCACCATCGTGGCCGACATCTATTCCCCGCGCGAACGTGCCAACGTGCAGGGCTGGCTCTCCAGCGTGTGGGGTGTTGCGGCTATCATCGGGCCTCTGAGCGGCGCCTGGCTGGTGCAGCACTTTAGCTGGTCGGTGATTTTCTGGGTTAACGTGCCAATCGGCCTGTTTTCCATGCTGCTGTTAGCGCGTTTCTTACCGGCGCGTGAGCATCACAAAGGGGCAACGCTGAATCTTACTGGCAGCTGCTGGCTGATGATTTGCGTCACGGCTCTGTTGGTTGCGTTGTTGCAGGCGGATGCTCTTGGCTACTGGTTACTGGCATTCCTGTTATTGGCACTGCTAGCGGGCTGGCAGTTGAAACAGCATGAACAGCGTGCTGAGGCTCCGCTGTTTCCTCTCGCTATCTGGCGCAGCCGGCTAATTCTGGCAGGCAACGCCGGTAATCTGATTATCGGTGCCACCATGATGGGCATCAGCGCGTTTCTGCCAACGTGGATTCAGGGTATCACTGGCGGAACACCGCTGCAGGCGGGCAGCGCGCTGGCGATGATGTCCATTGGCTGGCCGCTGGCCAGCACGCTGAGTGGCCGATTGATGCTGATAACTTCCTACCGTTTTACCGCGCAACTCGGTGCCTTGTTGCTGATTGCGGGCAGCGCGCTGTTGCTGCTGTTGCGAACCGACAGTTCAATCATGCAAGCCGGGCTCACTGCTTTTGTCATCGGCACCGGCATGGGCATGACCAGCACCACCTTCCTGGTGTCAGTGCAAAATCACGCGCATTACGACATTCGTGGCATTTGCACCGCGTCAATTATGTTTAGCCGTATGCTGGGCTCAGCGATCGGGACGGCGCTGATGGGGGCGGTTCTGAACTTCAACCTTGCGCAGCGTCTGCCACAGGCTAACGATCCGATGCAGCAGATCATGTCACATGAGAGCCGTCAGTCATTGTCCGAAGCGACGTTGCATCAGTGGACCGGACAGATCGCTGCCTCGCTGCATTGGGTGTTTGTGGTGGCGTTAGTGATTGCGATGTTGACGTTGTGGATTGCGTGGTTGATGCCGCGCCAGCGGCCAGAAGCGGAATAGAAAAGGGCGGCCATCAGCCGCCCCTTTAGTATTACTGCGCGGGAGCATCCTGTGAACTTCCTGCGCTTGCCGGGACATCACTCTCACTGTCGCGACCGTTTTTCTTATACACGATTTTCTGGCTGTCATTTTCGCAGTGACCCACCACCTGACCGCCCGCTTGATCGGCCTGATCGTTAGGCACGATATCCAGCGTGAAGTCTGATTCGGCCACGCCGTTACTGACGATTTTCTTGCTGATATCCGCTTTGACGCTTTCACAGGAAGCCTGCGCCAGCACCGGCAACGCCAACATTGCCATCAACATCACTGCATTACGTTTTTTCATCACACTCTCCTTGGTTCTGAATTCCCTTGAAAACTATAGCAGCAACAGCGAATTAAGGTGCGACCGTACGACCGGTACGACGATCCAGGCAGCGCAGGGTGTTCGGTTCCCAATACGCATTGACGTTATAGCTCTTTTCGCAGCTATCACGGGTGTCAAAAGCCTTATCGGTTTTATCGAACTCTTTCTCGACGCGCGTATTCACTTTATTGCGCAGGTTTTTCGTGTCGTTCCACTGTTCTTTGCTTTGGCGCGCGGCTTCGTTGCTGGAAGCACTATTGCCATTTTCGATAATCAGGCGGTCGGTTTGGGCCGATGCCAGCGGAGCAGTCAGCAGCGCACCGGCGGTTAACGCCACAGTCAGCAGGAGAGAAAACAGGTTTTTCATTGTGATTTCCTTTAGTTAACACCAGCACAGCCAGAAACCCGGCTGTCACAACCATGAGGGCTAGTATATCATCGCTGCAACTTTGCTCACCAGCGGTGAGCCTTTTGTTTAGGCGAGAGAGAGATTTTCTATGCTGGTGAAAACCACTTTACTGTTTTTTTTGACTGCGATTGCCGAAATTGTTGGCTGTTTCCTGCCGTGGCTGTGGCTGAAGAAGGGCATGACCGCGTGGCTACTATTGCCTGCAGCAGCGAGTCTGGCGCTGTTTGTCTGGTTGCTGACGCTGCACCCGGCAGCGAGTGGTCGCGTATATGCGGCTTACGGCGGTGTCTATGTGGTGACGGCGTTGATTTGGCTGCGCGTGGTGGATGGCGTCAAGCTCAGTGCGTGGGATTGGATCGGCGCGCTGGTGGCGTTTAGCGGGATGTTAATTATTGTCGCTGGTTGGGGCCGGGCATAAATGAAGGGCGCAGCCTGTGCGCCCATAACATCAATCAGCCTTTATGCACTTTCAGACCGGCCAGCGTCTGCGTAACTGGCATGATTTCCAGCGTATTGATATTGACGTGTTTAGGCAGCGTCGTGACCCAATACACCGCTTCAGTGACATCTTCCGCAGTGAGCGCGGTGGTGCCTTCGTAAACGGCATCTGCGCGGCCATCATCGCCTTTGAAGCGCACGTTAGAAAACTCGGTGCCGCCCACTAAGCCCGGTTCGATATCAGTCACACGCAGCGCGGTGCCGTGCAAATCGGTACGCAGATTCAGGCTGAACTGACGCACGAAAGCTTTAGTCGCGCCATAGACGTTGCCGCCCTGATAAGGCCAGCTGCCTGCAATGGAACCGATATTGACGATATGACCGATGTTGCGCTCCACCATGGCAGGCAGAACCGCACGCGTCATGTACACCAACCCTTTGTTGTTGGTGTCGATCATGTTTTCCCAGTCTTCAATATTGGCTTTATGCGCAGGCTCAACACCTAATGCCAGACCGGCGTTATTCACCAGCACATCGATATCACGCCACTCTGTCGGCAGCCCGGCAATAGCTTCATCGATAGCGGCACGATTACGCACATCCAGCTGAACGGTGTAAAGATTGTCACCCAGCTCATCTTTCAACTCTTTCAGACGCTCAGCACGACGTCCGCTGGCAATCACTTTATGACCATTAGCAATGAAGCGACGGGTGATGCTTTGACCAAAACCGGCGGTAGCGCCAGTGACAAAAATAATCATCTCACTGTTCCTTAAACAATTGTACGTCAATGTTAACCAATTGATTTTAAATTTAAAAACCAACAATGAAACTCTAAAAGGGGCATGAGAGGGGCAAGCGCTATCAGCCTGCGAGCGCCTGGTGCAGCCAATTTACCCGGCTGTCGCTCGGCTCTCCGATCCATGAACCCTGGACATCATAAACCATCTGAGCATTCTCATCGCCCATCTGCGTTGCGATAAATGTGGGATTAGCATCTGCGGAGGGCATCTAACATGCACTTACGATAACGTCATGGTGCCATTTGGCTGGCGCTGAGGGGGTGTTAAGTTCATGAGCGGATTCGGCCTTTTGTTTCCTCTAAATTAAGGAAAGCAAACCGGGCATCGCGGCATATCACCGCGATACCAGGCGCCTGTTTTGGCTTAGTAAATCAGAAAGAACTCCAGTTATCCTCCGGGGAGGTTCCCGCTGTAGCCAGCGCTGTACGGGATTTTAGCGGAGAGACGACCGGCTTTTTCTCATGACTCACAGAATTGGGTGTCATGGCATCAGCGCCCATCAATTTAAAGGTGCTGACCAGTTCGGCCATCACGGCGGCCTGCTCTGACATGGACTGGGCCGCACTGGCGGACTCTTCAACCAGCGCCGCATTCTGCTGCGTTGTGGTGTCAATTTGCCCCATCGCGATATTGATTTGACCAATACCATCGCTTTGCTCGCGGCTGGCATGGGCAATTTCTTCAATTAGCTGCGTCATATTGTGGATATCAGACACAATACTGGTCATCCCGTGATCGGCTTTCACGACCAATTCCCTGCCTGACGTCACGCGTGCAACCGTGTCATCAATCAGTGTTTTGATCTCTCGTGCGGCACCCGCACTGCGCTGTGCCAGACTCCGCACTTCGCTGGCGACCACCGCGAAGCCTCTGCCTGACTCGCCTGCACGTGCAGCCTCAACAGCGGCGTTCAGCGCCAGAATATTGGTCTGGAAGGCAATGCCGTCAATCACTTTAATAATTTCGGACATCTTCTTCGAATCGTTCGAAATTTCCTGAATTCGTGAGGAAACATCGTTCATTACGGCACCGTTGTCTCTGACCGCGGAGGCCACGTCACTGACAAACTGGCGCGCCTGCTCAGTATTACTGGCGGTATTGCTTAGCGTTGAAGTCAACTCTTCTAACGTGGCGGCCGTTTCCTCCAGGCTTGCTGCCTGTTCATCGGTACGAGAGGCCAGGTCATTGTTGCCTCCACTGATTTCACTGGAGGCGAGCGCGATGTTGTTAGCCCCTTCACGCACGCGCAGAAGCACGTCCGAAAGTTTTCCAACAAAACGGTTGAACGCCGCTGATATCTGGGCCAGCTCATCTCCGCCACGAACATCCAGGCGGCGGGTCAGATCACCTTCCCCGGAGGCAACGTCTTCCAGTGCATCTCGCAAAATGGCGAGGCGACGCAACTGCTGGTTAAACACCAGCCCGGCAATCAGCGCGGTAATAATCAGACTCACCAGGGTAATGAGGATACTTTCCCGTTGCAAAGTCGTCAGTGATGCAGTCACTTCATCACGGTCAACGGCAATCACCAGTGACCATGGCGTCCCTTTTACCGGAGAGGCATAAACGAACTGCTGTTCACCGCCGATGGTCAGTTCAGCATGCCCACCCTGACTGGCCAGATTTTGGATGACCTTGAGGTCGAGGGAAGGTGAGAGCTCAGTGACCGGCTTGAGAATAAGGTCTGACTTCGGCGCGGCGATCAATTTACCGCTGCTGTCCACCAGGAAGGCAAAACTCTTCTCAAGGGGATGAATCGCATTCACCGTATTTGAGACGGTATCCAGATGCAGATCGCTGCCGATCACACCCAATGTTTTCCCGTTTTCGACAATCGGCTGAGCAAAAGTAATGGTCAGTTTGCCCGTTGAGGCATCGACATAGGGGTCCAGTAACACTGGCTGGCCAGCTTTCACCGTTTCCAGATACCACGGACGCTGGCTGCCATCATAGGTGGCTGGCATAGGGTGAACGAATACATGGGAATGAGGCTCAGGATAGACGATGTAGGCATCATCAAACTCGCCAGCTTCGATTGCAGCACGCAGAAAAGGGACCGCATCGTCATGACGACCAAAAGCCGTTTTAATCGAACCGGTGATACGTTGTTTCTCGGCTGCCCAGCCAGCCAGTTCAGCCGCATGAACGCGGGAGAGCTGTCCAATGCGCTCATCAATGCTCTCAAGTGTCTTTCCACGCACGGTGGTGTAGGTAAAAGTGGCAAGTGCGATAAGGGATACTGCCGTAATGACCACGCTGATAGCGATTAAACGCGAGCGTATTGTTTTAAACATGATTGACCTTCCACCCAACTGGATCACATTAGAGGTTTGTTTTTTTCCAGAATGCGTCCTGCGTCACTGAAAATATCGAATACGTATTCCGTTATCGGTAACCCCATCTAAAACTGTAGGGAAACGATTGCGCGGTGGAAGAGTGTTAAGTCAATAAGGGTAAGGGAGATTGCGGGCCCGTCATCCTGATAAAGAGAGACGGGCACACTTTACTTAACGAAGCGAGCGCCAGAATGCACTCGCTGATACCGCTTAATTTAACGCGATGAGGGGCAGCTGATGTGAGTCGGTATAACGGCCCGTGGCCAATGGCATCGCGTCCTCATCAACCTGGAACTGCGTCACCGACTGCTGCAAATTCACCACTTGCTGTTGCAGAGAACCTGCTGCGGTAGCGACTTCTGCAACAAGAGAAGCATTCTGCTGCGTCACACCATCCATCTGCTGGATAGCGATATTGATCTGTGAGATGCCGCGCGTCTGCTCGCCAGAGGCCAGCATCACTTCATCCATAATATCGACCACTTTCTTCACATCGAGCATCACTTCATTCATGGTCACGCCAGCATCTTTCACCAACCCCGAACCCTGCTCAATATTACTGAGCGAGTCATTGATCATCAGGCCAATTTCCTTCGCGGCAGTGGCGCTGCGCTGTGCCAGCACCCGAACTTCGGAGGCAACCACCGCAAAACCACGTCCCGCTTCACCGGCGCGCGCGGCTTCAACCGCTGCGTTCAAGGCCAGCAGATTAGTCTGGAAGGCAATGCCGTCAATCACACCGACGATGTCGCCGATTTTTGCCGAGCTTTTCTCAATGGAACTCATGGTGGTGACCACTTCAGACACCACCGTTGCGCCACGCGAAGCAGAGTCAGAAGCCTTCTGCGACAGGGCGTTAGCCTTGCGCGTATTGTCCTCGTTATTTTTCACTGTCGCCATAATCTGCTCCATGCTGGATGCCGTCTCATCCAGCGAGGCAGCCTGTTGCTCGGTACGGCTGGAAAGATCGATATTACCGGTGGCGATCTCTTCTACGCCGGAACCGATCGCATCGGTGCCATTGCGGACCATCAGCACCATGTTCGCCAGACCATCGCGCATACGCTGGACAGCGGCAAACAATTGCGCAATCTCGTTTTTACCGGAGATATCGATACGCGCACGCAGATCTCCCTCGGCGATGCGATCAAACACGTTAATCACATGATTGAGCGGCTTAACGATAAGATTGGTCATCACCGACCAGGCCAGTCCGGCCAGCACCAGAGCACAAGCGATACAAAAGTACAGCGTGAACTCCATACGCTGAACCCGATCGCTGGATTCGCTATAGGCGACATCAATACTTTTGATTTTGAATGCCACCAGCGCTTTTGAGGCTTTATCAAAGGCACCGTATAACGCCGTAGATTTCCCTGCACGCTGGCGATACTCATCCAGTTTGCCTGCTTCGAGCGCGGCAAAGGCCGGGTCGATAAATTCCTTCATCAGCGCATCGCGCGTCGTTGCCATTTCAGCAGCAATTGGCTTCTCCGCCGGGGATTGCGGATATTTCAGGTATTCCTGCCATTTAGCACTGGCGTTATCTATTTTGCCTCTGGCGCGCTCCAGCGCGACTTTGGCTTTTTCGGCATCGCCACTGCCCACCAGTGATTCATATAAACGTAAATCCAGTCGTCCGCGTAATAAGAGTTCTGAACTTTCATTGAGCGCCACCAGGCCCGGCAAGACTTCTGTATCGACGGTGGCAAAGGATTTATTGCCGGACTGAACGGCAAATAGCCCTAAAATACCGACAAAAAGCAATAAGGCCGTTAATGAAAAAACCATCATGCTGAGAGCTGTACGGATCTTTATTCTACGAAACATAACTATTCCCTGAGAACGTTTAATTGAAAAAGATGAAGGTGTAGTAACAATGAATTTTTTATTAAAAGGGGAAGTCATGAGTGTGACTTCCCGTCAACAGGCGGATTTAACCCAAATACTAAGGCTTAGCGGTCTCGGCTAAGAATGTCTGCAGTTTTTTATTATAAAACTTTGCTTGCATCATGGTGCCGTGGCCGCTGGTTTCAGCACTGGCAGGAATAAGCAGTAATTCCGCTTTCTTTATCTGAGGTAATTCACTCTGCAAAATGCCGGTTTCAACCGGATTACGCTCGTCATCTGCTGAATTAATGATCAACATCGGTGCGGTAATACGGCTTAATCCAGGCATGGCATTATAATTTGCCGATGAACCCCAGATATAAATGAAATCGTTGGCATCCGCGGTGACAGGCGCAGCAAGACGTGCATCCACCAGTTTATCCGCCAGTGCTCGCGTCGGGGCTTTATGCTGATAAGCCAGCGTGCCGCCGGTAGTCGCAATACTGAACATGATATTGGCGGTTTTCAGAGTAGGGGGTTGCTGCTGATAATTGCCTTCAGTCCAGGCCGGATCGCCTTTGATCGATTCAATCAGCATGCGGCGGAGCATCCAGTTGCGGCCGGATAACTCATTCGGCTGCGATGCCATCGGGACCAGTGCATCCATCATGCCGGGATATTTTTCACCCCACAGCCACGTTTGCATGCCGCCCATGGAATATCCCATCACCAGGCGTAAATGCGAAATGCCCAAACCTTCTTTGATCAGCCGATATTGTGCCGTCACCATATCGTCATAATCGTAATGCGGGAATGCCATTTTCATGCCATCGGAAGGTTTGGATGATTTACCGGAACCAATCCCTTCTGGGATGATAATAAAATATTTGCTGGCATCCAATGCCTGTCCAGGACCAAATAATTCTCCGGCAAATCCTGGCGCCAGCAAGGCGCTGAGAGGCTGATTGGTTCCGTGCAGTAATAATACCGCTGGTTTATTCTTATCACCTAAAGTAATGTAATGGATGCGCACATCTTTCAGCTTTTCACCGCTATTAAAGCTAAATTCTTTAGCGGTCCAGTCGGCTTCTGTCGGCGTGGGTAATGAGCTGGCTGCGTGCGTTAAAGGTGATAAAGTTAACAGAATGGCACTGGCCACTCCTGATATCATGCGATTAAACATAAACGTCGCTCTTAAGTGATTGGGTACCCTGGAAGGCTGATATTAGTTTTAATAGAGATAAATCCCAATTAATATCAACGGCATTTAAGGAAAAGCAGACAATAATCTTCTTTTTTGGGTTTTAACAAGACGATTTTTATGCGGTTTTTCTTATGCTAATACATCCGTGTGCCAGAGCGATGTTTAACATTTCTGTATTAATTCCCTTATTTCATCTTTCTCATCGTATTCCGCTTTATTTGTTTTCACTATCAGCGCTTCTCAACACACTACAATCCTTGCTTTACAACACCAGCGCTTCTCTGCACATCACAATCCTTCCTCTACCACAGCGGAATCTTCCTGAAATAAAATCTGTGCACTGCAAGCGTGCGGCGCTGCACTTAAATGACGCACAGATCGTGTTGTCTTTAGGCCTGTTTCCTCAGACATCTCATTCCTGACACGCTTTTTATCCCCATGCAATCGGTTGCTAATTCTGGCAACCGATTGCGCATTCGATTGCGGTTCCAAATTGGCATGAAATTGAATGGAGTGTGGTTAAGCTATTGACATGTAAGAATATTATCACGATTCCTTATTGGCATAGCGTTTGCAACATACCTTGAAGGCAACTCATCGCAATTTTACTTCTCAAGGAACCGTTATGCCTCACGCCTCTGAAACGCTGCTACGCGCCAGCTTTTTTGATTTCACCGCACTGGCCTCTCAGCCCGATGATATCGCTGCGCATGCGCGCTACCTCGAAGACGGCTTGCTGACGCTTCGCGAGGGTAAGGTGGTGTCGCTTGAAAGCTGGGAGATTGCAGAAGGGCGCACTGATACCGCCAGGGTAATCGATCTGCGCGGCAAGCTCATCGTGCCGGGTTTTGTTGATACGCATATTCATTACCCGCAAACAGAGATGATTGGCGCATTTGGCGAACAGCTGCTGGAGTGGCTGAACCAATATACTTTCCCGGTCGAGAGCCAGTATCACTGCCCGGATCACGCCGCGCAGATGTCAGCCTTCTTCCTTCAACAGCTGTTATCCAACGGCACCACCACGGCGCTGGTGTTTGGCACGGTGCATAAACAATCGGTAGATGCGCTGTTCCAGGCCGCGCAACAGCTGGATATGCGCCTGATTGCCGGAAAGGTGATGATGGACCGCAATGCGCCGGAGTATCTGACAGAAACGCCGGAAGAGAGTTATCAGGACACACGTGAACTGATTGAACGCTGGCACCAGCGTGGGCGCCTGAGCTATGCATTGACGCCACGTTTCGCACCCACCTCCTCGCCAGAACTGCTGGAGAAAGTTCGTCAACTGCGCGAAGAGTTTCCGGATACCTGGTTGCATACCCACCTGAGCGAAAACCAGCAGGAGATCGCCTGGGTCAAATCACTGTTTCCAGAGCGGGACGGCTATCTCGATGTTTACCACCATCATCAATTTACCGGTAAGCGCAGCGTCTTTGCGCACTGCCTGCATCTGGAAGAGAACGAATGGCAATGCCTGCACGACACTGATTCCTCCATCGCCTTTTGTCCGACGTCGAATCTGTTCCTCGGCAGTGGCCTGTTCAACATTAAACGCTGCTGGCAGCAGGGCGTACGCATGGGCATCGGCACCGATGTGGGCGCAGGCACCACCTTTAATATGCTGCAAACGCTGGGTGAAGCGTACAAAGTCGGGCAGTTGCAGCAGTACAAACTCAGCGCCTGTGAAGCCTTTTACCACGCGACGCTGGGTGGCGCGCATGCACTGTATATCGACGATAAAATTGGCAATTTTAATCCCGGCAAAGAGGCGGATTTCGTGGTGATCGACCCGGCGGTTTCGCCGCTGCAAAAACTACGGAGTGCCAACAGCAAAGATATCTGGGAACGCTTGTTTGTGATGATGACGCTGGGAGACGACCGCAACATTGCGCAAACCTGGGTCAGTGGCAAACCGGTGTGGCAGCGCGATCGAGAAGAGGCAACGGTATGATCCAGTTTCTGCTGAATAATCGGCTGGTCACCGAAACGGCCTTAGACCCGAATATGACCGTGCTTAACTATCTTCGCAGCCATCAACAGCGGCGGGGAACCAAAGAGGGCTGCGCGTCAGGTGACTGCGGCGCCTGTACGGTGACGCTGGGAAAAGTGGTGGCGGGGCGTATGCAGTATCAGGCCATCAACAGTTGCCTGACGCTGGTCAGCAGCTTACAAGGCAAACAGCTGATCACCGTGGAGGATTTGAAACAGGGCCGCGAGCTGCACAGCGTTCAACAGGCGATGGTGGATTGTCACGGTTCACAGTGCGGCTACTGCACGCCTGGCTTTGTCATGTCGCTCTTTACCCTGCAAAAAAATACGCAGGGCTGGGATCAGCAGCAGGCTGAACACGCATTAGCGGGCAATTTGTGTCGCTGCACGGGCTACCGGCCAATTATGGCCGCCGCACAGCAAGCCTGTGCGCAACCCTTAGAAGATAACTTTATGGCGGATGAGTCAACACTGGTTCAGCGCTTACAAGCGTTGAATAACCGGGAAGTGCAAATGCTTGAAGCCAACGGCAGCCGCTGTTTCATCCCGAAAACGCTGGCTCAGCTGGCGGCACTGTATCAACAGTATCCGGAAGCGCGACTGCTGGCCGGCGGTACCGATCTCACTCTGCAAATTACCCAGCAGTACCAACGTTTACCGCTATTAATCGCGCTGGAGCAGGTTAAGGCGTTAAGCACCTGTACTGAAGATGAGCAGGAAATTCACCTTGGCGCTACTGCGCCGCTTCATCATTGCTATCACTTCCTGGCGGCGAGAATTCCTGCCTTCAGTGCCACACTGGAGCGCTTTGCGTCATTGCAGATCCGCAATCAGGGTACGCTCGGCGGCAATATCGGCAATGCTTCGCCGATCGGTGATTGTGCGCCGATGCTGCTGGCGCTCAATGCGCGGCTGGTGTTGCAGCAAGGGGAAAACACACGTGAAGTACCGCTGGATCAATTCTTCATCGGCTATCGGCAAACGGTATTGCGGGCAGGTGAATTTATCCGCACCATTGTGATACCGAAAGTGACGGTGTCACCTGATTTTGTGGCCTGGAAAGTGGCTAAACGTTTAGACGACGATATTTCGGCGGTATTTATCGCCATCAATATTCAGCTTAAAGATGGCGTGGTGGTGCAGGCACGACTGGCATTTGGCGGCATGGCCGCTACGCCAAAACGGGCAAGCGCAGCCGAGGACGTCCTCATCGGCCAGCCGCTGAATCAAACCACTATTGAGCAAGCCTGCGCGGTACTCATCCAGGATTTCCAGCCGTTAAGCGATTTCCGTGCTAGCGCCGATTACCGCTTGCAGGTCGCACGCAATCTGCTGCGTCGATATTACGCGCAAACTTGTGGCGAACTGACCATCACAGAGGTAGCGCGCTATGTCTCATAACCGACCCGAACTCAGCGAAACGCTGTTAAAGAGCCAGTTTGCCAGTGAAATGAAAACCGGCGTGGGCCGCAGTCAGAAACATGAAAGCGCCGATAAACACGTCACGGGTGAAGCGATCTACATTGATGACCGGCCGGATCTGCCCGGCCTGCTGCATCTTTGCCCGCGTCTCAGTGAACATGCGCATGCACGGATCACACATGTCGATGTGCAGCCTTGCTATGCCGTGCCCGGCGTGGTGACCGTTCTGACCTGGCGCGATGTGCCGGGCCTGAATGATGTTGGCCCGTTAGAACCGGGCGATCCGTTACTGGCAATGGATGCCGTGGAGTATCTGGGGCAGATGGTGATTGTGGTGGCAGCGGATTCACCTGAAGCCGCGCGTGCCGGTGCCGCCGCCGCCATCATTGAATATCAGCCGCTGCCGGCGATTCTGGATGTGCGTGCTGCACTGGAGCAGCGTCACTTTGTGCAGCAGCCGCACGTTCATCAACGGGGTGATGCCGAAGCGGCGCTGGCGCGTGCGCCGCATCGTATTCAGGGTGAATTCCATATTGGCGGGCAGGAACACTTCTATCTGGAAACCCAGACCGCCCTGGTGATTCCTGGCGAAGATGACAGCCTGCAGGTTTTCTCCTCGACGCAAAACCCAACGGAAGTGCAGAAGCTGGTGGCCGAAGTGATGGACATCACCATGAACAAAGTCACCATTGATATGCGGCGGATGGGCGGTGGATTTGGCGGTAAAGAGACGCAGGCTGCGGGCGTCGCCTGCCTGTGTGCGATTGCCGCGCGACAAACGCGGCGTCCGGCAAAAATGCGGCTGGCGCGACGCGATGATATGCGTAACACCGGCAAGCGCCATCCCTTCTTTGTTCGTTACGATGTGGGTTTTGATGATGAGGGCCGCTTCTGCGGCGTCAAAATCGATCTGGCGGGTAACTGCGGCTATTCACTCGATCTCAGTGGATCGATCGTCGATCGTGCGATGTTTCACGCCGATAATGCCTATTACCTCGGTGATGCGCTGATCACCGGTTATCGCTGCCGCACGCACACCGCGTCTAACACCGCCTATCGCGGATTTGGCGGTCCTCAGGGCATGGTGGCGATTGAGCAGATTATGGATCACATTGCCCGCGAGCGCGGACTGGATCCGCTCGAACTACGTAAGCGAAACTATTACGGCAAGCAGGATCGCAACATCACCCATTACCATCAGCAGGTGGAAGATAATTTGCTGATGGAGATGACGGAGCAGCTGGAAGCCAGCAGCGATTACGCCACGCGCCGAGCGGACATCACGGCGTTTAACGCCAGCAACCGTTTTATGAAACGTGGTCTGGCCTTAGCGCCGGTGAAGTTTGGCATCTCCTTTACCTCCAGCTTCCTCAACCAGGCCGGTGCCTTAATTTTGATCTACACCGATGGCACGGTGCAGCTCAATCACGGCGGCACCGAAATGGGCCAGGGATTGAATACCAAAGTGGCGCAGATTGTGGCGGAAGTGCTGCAAATCGATGTCAGCCAGATTCAGGTCACGGCAACCGACACCGGAAAAGTGCCGAACACCTCACCCACTGCGGCCTCCAGCGGGGCCGATCTCAACGGCAAAGCGGCGCAGAACGCCGCGCAGATATTGCGCGACCGCATGACGAAAATGCTGTGTCAGCAGCATCACTGCACGGCCGACGTCGTCTCCTTTAGCAATGGCATTGTGCGCGTCGGCGAACAGCACTTCACCTTTGCGCAGGTGGCGCAGCAGGCGTGGCTGAATCAGGTGCCATTATCCGCCACCGGATTTTACAAAGTGCCAGGCATCCATTACGACCGCAACGCCGGACGCGGTAAACCCTTCTATTACTTCGCTTATGGCGCAGCGTGCTGTGAAGTGCTGATGGATACCCTAACCGGCGAATATCGTTTGCTGCGCGCGGATATCCTGCATGACGTTGGCGCCTCGCTCAATCCGGCGCTGGATATTGGGCAAGTGGAGGGCGGTTTCGTGCAGGGCATGGGCTGGTTAACCTGCGAAGAGCTGGTGTGGAACGATCAGGGCAAGCTGCTGACGGACGGCCCGGCGAGTTACAAGATTCCCGCCATCAGCGATGTCCCCCATGATTTGCGCGTCACGCTGGTTGAAAATCGCAAAAATCTTCAGGACACGGTGTACCACTCGAAAGCCGTGGGTGAACCGCCATTTATGCTGGGCATTGCGGTGTGGTGTGCATTACAGGATGCGGTTGCCAGCGTAGATAATTATCGCCGCCATCCGCAGTTGGATGCCCCCGCCACGCCCGAGCGCGTTTTCTGGGGCGTGCAGCGCCTCTCAGGAGCGGATGATGATTTATCATGACTGGATCGCTGTATTGCACAGTTTGCGTGAGAAACGTGAGAGCTGCGTTTTAGTCACCGTGCTAAGCCAGCGCGGCTCGGTTCCGCGCGATCGCGGCAGTAAAATGGTGGTCAGCGCCAGCGAAACTTATCTCACCATTGGCGGCGGCCATCTGGAATATCAGTGCATTGCGCTGGCGCGCGACATGCTGGCACAGCGTTGTCTGGAGCCGCGCAGCGAAGAGTTTGCGCTGGCCGCGCGCCTTGGCCAGTGCTGCGGCGGGCATGCCACGCTGCTGTTTGAACCTCTGATGCAGCAGCAGCCTGAAATCCAGCTGTACGGCGCGGGCCACGTTGGGCAGGCGCTGGTCAACCTGCTGGCTACGTTACCCTGTCACATTACCTGGATTGACAGCCGCGCCGCCCAGTTTCGCCATGTACCACCGGGCGTCACCGTGCGCCAGGTGGAGGACCCGATCGATTGCGTTAAAGAGGCCGCGCCAGACAGCTATTTCATTGTGATGACCCACGACCATCCGCTGGATTTGGCGCTGAGCGAAGCCATTTTACGGCGCGGTGATTTTCGCTATGCCGGCGTGATCGGTTCGGCTACCAAAGCCCAGCGCTTTCGCTATCGTCTGGAGGGCAAAGGCATTGCCGCGGATGCACTGGCGCGACTGCGCTGCCCGCTCGGTCTACCGGATGTGAAAGGCAAACTGCCGGCGGAGATTGCCGTGGCGGTGGCGGGCGAAATCATCAGCGTGTATCAGCACCAGCAGAGCGGTTGTTGAGTGGCGTTGAAACTGCCAGGATAGAAACATCCCGCCGCACCGGTTGCGGCGTTGCTGATTATCAGGAGCGATAATGACTTCACGAGCCAATCCGTTTTTCACCGTCAGTTCATTGCCATATCAAACTCCGCAGTTTGATCTGATTCAGGAAGCCGATTTTCTTCCAGCGCTTGAAGCGGGTATTGAAGAGAAGCGTCAGGAAATTGCCGCCATCGCCAACAATCCTGAACCTGCCACGTTCGCCAACACTTATGAAGCTCTGGAGCGCAGTGGGCAGCTGCTCAGCCGCGTCAACCTGGTATTCGGTGCCATGACATCGGCGAATACCAGTGATGAGTTGCAGGAGGTTGATGAGCTGATCACCCCTAAACTCACGGCGCTGAGTGATGAAATCCATCTCAACAGCCAGCTGTTTGCCCGCCTCGACAGCGTTTACCAGCATCGCGGTTCTGCCTGTCCGGATGCCGAAGCAATGCGCCTGGTGGAAGTGACCTGGCAGCACTTCCAGCTAGCCGGCGCCAGTCTGAGCGATGCCGATAAAGACCAACTTCGTGCCTGTAATCTGGAACTCGCCTCGCTGAGTACACGTTTTGGCAACAAGCTGCTGGCGGCGACCAAAGCGGGTGCGTATACGGTGAGCAGTGTGGCGGCGCTGGCGGGATTGAGTGAAGAAGAGTTAGCGCATGCCAAAGCCGCGGCGGAAGCGCGTGGATTGCACGGCGAATGGCTGCTGCCGTTACAGAACACCACGCAACAGCCCGCATTGCAGTCGCTGGAAGTACGCGCCACGCGTGAAGCGCTGTTCAATCAGGCACTCACGCGCAGCGAACAGGGCGATGACAACGACACGCGCGCGATTGTATTACGAATGGCACAGCTGCGCGCAGAGCAGGCAAAGCTGCTCGGTTTCAATACCTACGCCGAGTGGAGCATGCAGGACCAGATGGCGAAAACGCCGGATGCTGCCTTTGCGTTTATGCGAAATATCGTTCCGGCCGCGCGAGCTCGCGCGGAGCGAGAAGCCTCAGATATTCAGCAGATCATTGAACAGCAGCACCACCATTTCCCGCTGCGCGCATGGGACTGGAACTTCTACGCTGAACAAGTGAGAAAAGAGAAATACGCCTTAGATGAGAGCCAAATTCGCCCGTACTTTGAGCTGAATAATGTGCTGGAAAAGGGCGTGTTCTGGTCTGCCAGCCAGCTGTTTGGTATCCGCTTCCAGCAGCGCCACGATCTGCCGGTGTATCATCCGGACGTCAATGTTTATGAAATCTTTGATGCTGACGATACGCCGCTGGCGCTGTTTTATACCGATCTCTACAAGCGGGATAACAAAAGCGGCGGCGCCTGGATGAGCAACTTCGTTGATCAGACCACGCTGCTTGGCACCAAGCCGGTGATTTACAACGTCTGCAACTACACCAAACCGCAGGCCGGGCAACCCGCGTTACTGAGCTGGGATGAGGTCATTACGCTGTTCCACGAATTCGGCCATGCACTGCACGGTCTGTTTGCCACCCAGCGTTATCCGAGCCTGTCCGGTACCGCTACGCCGCGTGACTTCGTTGAGTTTCCTTCGCAGATTAACGAGCACTGGGCCAGCGATGAAGCAGTGTTTGCCAACTATGCCCGCCATTATCAGAGCGGTGAGGCGATGCCCGTTGAACTGCGCGAGAAGATGGTCAGCGCGTCTAAGTTCAACAAGGGTTACGACATGACCGAACTGCTGGCAGCAGCCTTGCTGGATCTGCAATGGCATTCACTGACCACGCATGACAACCCGCAGGATGTCAGCCACTTTGAACTACAAGCGCTGGCGGCAGAGAACATTGCTTTAACCACCGTACCGCCGCGTTATCGCTCCACCTATTTCCGCCATATCTGGGGCGGTGGGTATGCAGCCGGTTATTACGCCTATATTTGGACGCAGATGTTGGCCGATGATGGTTATCAGGCCTTTGTTGAACGTGGTGGGTTGAGCCGTGAGAATGGCCAGCAGTTCCGCGATCATATTCTTTCACGCGGTAACAGCAGCGATCTGCAACATCTGTGGCTGGCATGGCGCGGCAAAGCACCGGAGATTGGTCCGATGTTGAAAAATCGCGGTTTAGAAGAGGCATGATAAACAGGGCGCACGGCGTGAAGTGAACCCTGACAGTTGGACACCGTTTCAACGAGTATGGAGTCATTCCAGCGGTGCGCCCTGGCGTTAACCCAGCGGACCACCTTCAATGGTGTCGCACATGCCGGCTAGCACTCGCTCGCCGGTTTCGTTTTTCAAATCGGCGTACCACGCAGCGGTGATTTCAGCATCTTTGGCATGCGTCACGTCGCAGCGTTTGCGTGCTTTCAGCACAAGGTCTTTAGTGCGTTCCACGCGGCGCGCCTCGTAGCGCAGCAACCCATCTTCGATACCCAGCGAATGTGATGCCAGCGTTTGCGCCAGCACCACCGCATCTTCCATCGCCGCACAACCGCCCTGGCCGATATCCGGAGTGGCGCTGTGTGCTGCATCGCCTAGCAAGGCCACGCGACCTTTGACGAAACGGTTAAACGGTTCGATGTCGTGAATTTCAACCCGGTTAGTAGTGTCTGGGTTGATGGTGTCAATCAGGCGCTGCACCGGATCGGCCCAGCCGGTGAAGTAATTTTTCAGATCCTGGCGAAGGGTGGAACGATCTTCCGCTAACCCTTTGGGCAAAGGCACGTCAAAGAAGAAGTAAAAGCGGTTGCCGCTAACCGGCATTAAAGACACGCGCTTGCCTTCACCGACAAAGGTTGTCCACTGATCGGCTGGGGCAATGCTTTCGTCGATGGTCACTAAGCCGTTCCAGTTAACGTAACCGGCGTAGCGTCGTTCAACATTCTCACCCAGTACATAGTGGCGGATCACGGAATGCGTGCCGTCGGCGGCAATCAGAAAATCTGCTTCGGCCTGGCTGCCATCATCAAACCAGGCGGTAACGCCCGTGGCACTTTGCTCGACGTTGGTCACGCGTTTACCAAACTGAATACGCGAGCGACCGTAGGTTTCGATCAGCATCGCCTGTAACTCGGCGCGAGCGACCGGATAAGGGTATTCGCCCACCTGCTGCACCAGCGGTGACAGGCTGAAGCGGGTGAGGGTGCTGCCACTGTGCGCATCGTTATAGGCCATAAACGCCATATCGCCGCCCAGTGCCTGCAGTTGCTGTTTCATGCCGAGCGCATTCAGGCATTTTACGCCGTTGGGCCAGATAGAGATTGCCGCACCGACCGGCTTCATCTCTTTGACCGCTTCAAAAACGGCAGTCTCGAAACCCGCTTTCTCCAGCGCAATCGCCGCGCTCATGCCGCCAATACCTGCTCCAATCACAATCGCTTTCATTACTGTCTCCTTTGTCTACCTGCTTACACCTGCAACTTTCGTACCATTAGCTTGTCCTTAAGGTGATTTCGATTAATCCATTGATTCATAATGATTAACGGTGGTTGCGTGTTGCGTGCACTGCACCGTTATCGCGCAACAATTTGCACGGCAATAGGGCGGCGAAACCAAAGGGTGAATCAAAGGTTCCAACATGGCATTTGGCTGCGTAGACGCCATACTATGTAGAACCTTTTCGCGAGGAATTTCCTATGAAGTGGATAATGGTGTTTGTGGTGCTGTTCAGCGCCAGCGCACTGGCGCAAACCAAATGGCAGCCTGAAATGAAAGCGCCGGTGGCACAGCTGACGCCGATTGCCGCCAAATGTGACCTCTCTTCCTGTCAGCAAAATTGCTATGTACAGCAATCACAGTGCAAAAACGATAACGGCGGTGGTTGTGGATCGCTCGCACAAATTTGCGTACAAAACTGTTCGAACGAGTGTCGATAAATGAAATAAATCTGTCATAACAGGGTGCTAGCGTGTTTCCCCGGCAAGGTAATATTCTGATAACAGGGGAAAATAATGAAAACCCGCTACACACTGATTGCAACGGTTTTACTGCTCGCTCAACAGGCTCATGCGACTACACTGCCGCAGGCGGCCGCACTGGCAGCACAAACTTCTACCGGTTCAACGCCAGGTTATACGCAACTGGAACAACAGTCACTGCAGGCGCAACGCGCCTGGCTGCAAGGTGACAGCGCGACACTGAAACGTGAGCAGCTGGAAAAAGCCAAACAGACCAGCACGCAGGCAGATAAAGCCTGGCTGAAAAGCAGCGGTTACGATTTCAACGTTAAACAGAATCAGCAAGCCGGTATCGCGCTATTGTCTGGATTCAGCACCTTGCCAGACAGCGTGTTGAATGCCAATCGCGCCACTGTCACCGATATCAACCTGAATGCCACGCAGAACGTGCGCCATCAGGCGTTACAGGATGCGGAAGCGATCAGCTCCCTCTATTTCCTGTCTGATGCCATGGGACCACGTCTTGGTAAAGCCTTCATCGCGGCTTATGACAAAGGCGAACTCAGCAAAGCTGCTGCGCTAATCAAAGCCAGTGAAGTCAGCACCAGCGCTGCCAAAAAACATTTTAACTATCCGCGTCCGTTCCTGCATGAAGGCAATACAATTCATCTGGTGCCGGATGATGTGGTGGTGAAAGACAATGTGCGCTATACCGCGGACGGCGGTTCGTTCCCGAGCGGCCACACCAATACCGGTTACACCGATGCACTGCTGATGGCTGAAATGGTGCCAGAACGCTTTGAAGCGCTGGTGACACGTGGCGCGCGTTATGGATATTCACGTCTGGTGTTGGGCGTGCACTATCCGCTGGACGTGATGGGTTCACGTATGGTGGCAGAGCGCAACGTGGCGACTTACCTGAACGATGCACGCTATCAGGTGCTGTTCAAAGAGGCGCGCGATCAATTGCGCACCGCGCTGGAAAAAGAGTGTGGTACCTCACTGGCGGAATGTGCACGCACAACCGGGAAGGACGATCCTTACCGTGCGCCGGATCTGAAGCAGTTCTATCGTTTCACCCTGAGCTACAATCTGCCGAAAGCCAACGTGAAAAACATGCCGGTTCAGGTGCCGCAGGGCGCAGAAATCCTGCTGAAAACCGCGCTGCCTAAACTGTCTGATGCGCAGATTCGTCAACTGATGGTGAAAACGGCCTTGCCAAACGGTTATCCGTTGTCGGGCAATGCCGAGCAATCCTTCTGGCAACGCGTCGATCTGACCGCCGCGTACGCTATGGCGAAGTAATGCTGAGGCGGGCACTGGCGTTGGTAATACGTCGGTGCCCGCAGTGCTAATCAACAATAAACAACTTCGCGCCGTGCGTAGTCGAAGAACGATGTGCTTCGGCGTTATCGGCGACCTGATAGCTCACGCCCGGCGTCAGGGTGAAGGTGCGGCCATCTTCCAGTTCGGTGATCATCTCTCCTTCCAGACACAGCAATATATGACCTTTACTGCACCAGTGATCCGCGAGATAGCCCGGTGAATATTCCACCATGCGCACGCGAATATCGCCAAAGCGCTGAGTACGCCACAGCGCAAAACCGCTGTCACCGGGATGTTTTTCGGTTTCGAGGGTGCTCCAGTCGGTAATGCCAAACGGTAGTTGATTGATCTGCACGACGCTATCCTTAATGAAATCGACAAGAGCACAACATTACCGTCTGGCAAAATAATAACCAGATAATTCAACCCACTTCGTGCCACATTTCGCCCATCGCCAGTTCCAGTCTTTTGAATACCCGATAGCGCGCATCATGAAAAGCAAAGCGCTCCGGGCGTGGCTGCAACTCGCCGGGATTAATTTGTACCGCTTGCTGCACCGCCGCCGCCAGATTTGGCCAGACGCCCACGCCGACGCCCGCGCAAAGCGCTGCTCCCAGGGCACCGGTTTCTTTGCACTCTGCCACGCGAATGGGAATGCCCAACACATCAGCAAACATTTGCGGCCAGATACAGCTACGCGCCGCGCCACCAGAAAGAATCGCGCGGGTTACGGGAATGCCCGCTGCACGTAAGCGATCGATGTGGGCGCGGTGGGCAAAGGTGACACCTTCAAACAGCGCAAACAGCATGTCCGCGCGCGTATGCCAGCCACCCAGCCCGTAAAATCCCGCTTTTGCCGGTTCAGATTTACGTCCCGAATAAAGGTATGGATGATAAAGCGGCAGCTGCGCGTTGGGCTCGACATGCGCCACGGTATCGCTGCTGCGCGCCGCGCCATTGCCAGCGCGGCCATCGTCGAACTCCCGCAGGAACCAGTCGAGATTGGCGGCCGAGGTGGCGCTGGCTTCAATTGCCATAAAGCGGTCATTTTCAATAATCGAATTCATGAACACCGGGCGCTGGTAATCCGGTTTGTCCACCACCACCTGATTGATACTCCAGGTCCCTGCGACGATGGATGCCTCTCCGGTTTTGACCACGCCGGAGCCAATGGCGCTGGCCACCACATCAAAAATGCCGGCCACCACCGGAATGCCAGCAGGCAATCCGGTTAATTGCGCCGCGCGTGACGTCACCTGGCCGATCACCGCGCAAGATTCGCGCAGTGGCGGCAACAGGTCTAACGCCTCTTCAATCCCATACAGCGCCATCAACTCGCGGCTGTAATCACGCTGGCGATAGTCAATTAATCCGGCCCCAGCGGCATCCGAAACGTCAGCGCTGACCGCGCCACTGAGGAAATGGGCGATAACATCTTTGGCACAGAGTAAATGGCCAATCTTTGCCCAGCGCTCCGGCTGATGCTGTTTGATCCAGCTGATCAGCACCGGCGTGGCGGCAGGCCAGGGTTTTTGCAGCGAAATTTGATAAATGGCTTTATCAGCGCCGCTGGCCTCCAGCTGATGAACAGTGTCTATGGCGCGATGATCGATGGATTGAATACCGAACAACGGCTGTAGCTGTTTATCCAGCGCATACAAGCCGTTGCCGTGACCCGCCGCGCCCACGGCGATGATCGCATCTGCCGCGCTGCCCGCCTGTTGCAGGCAGCGACTGACGGCCACGCTGACACCATGCCAGATATCTTCCACCGGACGCTCTGCATAACCTTCCTGCGGCTGGTGGGTTTCCCCCGCGCATTCGGCAACCGACAGCACGCGCCCACTGAGATCAAACAGCACCGCTTTGATCATGGTGTTACCGGCATCAATGCCGAGAAGTTGACTCATATCCGACTCCGATTCACTGACGAAGACGGCGCACCGCTTAAGCGCCGGTGCAGGTAATACTCAACCCTGCTGGTAAATGTCTAATGCATCCGCGCCGCTGACGCCCTGATGGATAATCGCCATCAGCGCTTTCACCACGCGTGATGGGTTATCGTGTTGGTAAACGTTACGGCCATACACCATGCCGCTGGCGCCTTGCGCCATCAATGCGGCGCTTTTGGCCAGTACCGGTGCCAGTTCGCCTTTGCCCCCACCGCGTACCAGCGTCGGACAGCGCGCCGCTTCCACCACACGGTGAAAATCTTCTACGTTTTCCGTCGGATCGGCTTTGATGATGTCGGCGCCGAGTTCACGCGCCAGACGCACCAATGGTACGATTTTCTCCACATCACCGAGCGAACCGTAAGCCGCGCCTTGTCCGGCCGGCGCCATCACCAGCGGTTCGATCATCAGCGGCATGGCGTAGCGATCGCAGGCCTGACGCAGACGACCGATATTCTCCACGCACATGCGGAAAATGCCGGGTTCATCGGGGATCAGGTAGAGATTCACCACCACCGCAGCCGCATCCATCTGCAACGCGGCGAGGATTGGCTCATCCGGGTTGTGCAACACCGCCCACATTTCGCGATGGCGCGCCGCGTTATAGGCGTTACCGACATCCGTGCGCATCACCAGCGCCGGTTTTTGCCCCGCGACGTGCTGCAACAGATCGGCCTGTCCGTAATTCACCTGTATGGCATCAGGTTGCGCGGCGATCAGGTTTTTCATCACGCCCTCGATGTTTTCCAGCCCAATCAGAAAATCAGGCTCGTTGGCAATGCCGTGGTCGATGGCCACATCAAGGCATTTACCGTGTTGAAACAGACGATTCATGCGGACTTTATTGCTGATTAACATGGCGTGTTTCCTCCTGGAAAAAAGTGGGGTTAAGACCGGTTAAACCGTGCAGTTGCGCCAGACTGGCGCAACTGCTTTGCAGATGATGTTGTCGTTGAGTGGCGTTCCAGCCGCGCAGGTCGGCCATCAATTCAGCAATTTCTGTCACCAGCGAGGGTGTTAATTCTCCGCAAATCGCCAGTGAGGTGCGTCGCACCAGCAGGTCCTCAAGTTGTTGTACCTGCTCATGCTCAATGAGGTATCGGAGTTCCAGTGCGCTATATCCTGCATGATGCTGCAGCGGCTGCTCCCCCTGCTGCTGGATAAGCTGCAGGATTGGCAGGGCGCGGCTGCCATAACGGCGGACTAACTGTGATACGCGGGATAAGGGCAGTGAATATTGCTGTGCGAGTTGGGCAAGCCACGCGGTTTGCCCGGAAGGTGCAGGGAAGTCGCGTCCGCCGCCGATGGGTAGATCGCCGCTCGACACCCGGCGTTTTTCTCCGATCAGACGCAACACCCGATCCGCGGCTTCTTCACCAAACTGACGGAAGGTGGTCCATTTTCCACCGACCAGGCACAGCAGACTGTAAGCATGTGCGGCGTCGGGTGGCAGCAGCACCAGAGAGTGGTTACGTGAGATCTGCCCATTCACTTTGGCATCGCTGGCAGGAAGCGGGCGTACACCGCAGAAGGTGTAGAGAATTGACGATTCGGGTACCACAACATCTGGGAAAACAAAGCGTAACGATTCAAGAATGTAAGCTTTCTCCTCTTCCTCGCACACCACGCTATCCGGATCGTCCACGCGGATATCCGTGGAACCCAGTAACACCTTGCCGAACCAGGGAAACATGATGCAGACGCGGCCTTCCTGGTTTTCGAAATAGACCATCTCGCCGTCGAGCAGGTGTAACAGTTCGGGGTGATCGATGATCAGATGCGAACCCTTAGTACCGCCAATCAGTTTGGTGAAATGTTCAGTGGGCGCCAGGCGCTGATTGAGCTGATCTATCCACGCACCGCCGGCATTCACCAGCACATGCGGCTGCAAGGTAAAATGCTCACCACTGAGTGCATCCTGCAAAGTGACAGATTCTCCGTCGGCGCTGACCAGTTGCAGATAATTCAGCGCCAGCGCGTCCGGGCAGGCGCGCTCGGCATCTTCAATCAATTCATAACCCAGTCTTTCCGGCGCACTTATCCAGGCATCGTAGTAGCTGGAGCTGTATTTCACCCAGGGAGCAAATGCGGGCCAGCGGTCGCGCGTGGCTGCCTCGCCGCGCACCTGATGTTTAGGCATTGAGCCGTACTGTCTGGTGTAGACATCGTAAAGACTCAGACCGGTTTTGATCAGCAGTGCGCCGCGTCGCGTGGGTTTGTCGCTCAAACGCAGAAAGCGCCGCGTGGCATTAATTAAACCGCCGCCGAGGTTGTCGATGGGGACGGTGGTGCGCAGCGGAAAAACATAGTGTGCCGCGTTTTTCAGTAGCCGGTCACGCTCAATCACCGACTCTTTGACCAGCGTAAATTCGCCGGTTTCCAGATAGCGCAGTCCGCCGTGGATCATGCGCGATAAAGCACCGCTGGCCGCCTGGCACCAGTCACCTTTTTCCACCAGAATCGCGGGAATACCCTGCAACGCCAGTTCGCGAAATGTGCTGATGCCATTGATGCCACCACCGACAATCAACACCGGTGTGGACGTGCGTTGTCGCAGTGCGCTAAATCGCTGCTCGCGTGTTGCATTATTCTCCATGGGTTGCTCCCCGGCTCTTGGCCATTTCGAGTACGCCTGCTGCGGTGGATTCGTCTGTTAACTTTTTAATGAGAGGGTGTGTCAACGTTCTGGTAGCAGTGAATGCAAATCGCATCATGAGATTTAAATCGTTGACGTAAAAAGGAGTTATGGTTAATGAGATTTTCAAGAGTTGTGATTAATCTCACAAAGACGGGGTCGTGTGAGGAAGTCAAACTTTCTGCAATTGGGTTGAAATTAGTTCCATGTCAAAATAGTGACTTAACTAAAACATAAAGGATTAATATGAACTTCTCGAAGATCGCCATTGCGATCGGCATGCTGGCGAGCACCAGCGTCCTCGCACAAACCACTTTACCCGACGCCATTATCAAACCCTTGATGCAGCAATATCAGATTCCGGGCATGGCGGTGGCCATCTTGCACGATGGAAAAACCGAGTTTTACAACTACGGTGTAGCATCCAAAGAGACTCAGCAGCCGATCACCTCACAAACCATGTTTGAAATCGGGTCGCTGAGTAAAACCTTTACCGCTACCTTAGCGAGCTATGCGGCTCAGCAGAAAAAACTGCAGTTTAGTGATAAAGCCAGCACATGGTTGCCGGAACTGAAGGGCAGCGCTTTTGATCAGGTTTCCCTGCTTAATCTCGCCACGCACACTTCGGGCACGCCGCTGTTTGTGCCAGACGATGTGACCAATCAGCAACAACTGATGAACTGGTACAAACACTGGCAGCCACAGGCTCAGCCGGGCACACAGCGTGTTTATTCCAACTTAGGAATTGGCATGCTGGGCATGATCGCTGCCAAAAGTTTGCATCAGCCGTTTATTAGCGCAATGGAACAGCAATTGCTGCCTGCGATGGGCATGCGTCACACCTATGTTCAGGTGCCTGCATCAGCCATGGGTCAATATGCGCAAGGCTATAACAAGCAAGACAAGCCGGTGCGTGTGACGCCAGGCCCATTGGACGCGGAATCCTATGGACTGAAATCGACATCCGCTGACTTGATTCGCTGGTTGGCAATTCAACTGGATGAACAGAAGGTCGCGGCGGAGTGGCAGCAGGCGATTGCCACCACGCATCAGGGCTACTACAAAACCGAAGCTTTTACGCAGGCGATGATGTGGGAATACTATCCGCTGCCTGTTTCATCGCAGCAGTTGGTGGAAGGCAACAGCGGTCAGCGCATCATGAAAGGGATGTCGGCCACATTGATCACGCCACCGCAGGCCGCACCGCAGCAGGCTTGGTATAACAAAACCGGATCGACCAATGGCTTCTCGACCTACGCAGTGTTTATTCCGTCGCAGAAAATTGCGGTGATTATGCTGGCGAATAAATGGTTCCCGAATGACGATCGCGTCATCGCAGCGGACAAAATTATTCAGGCGCTGGGTCAATAACTGACGGCGGGGCGCACCTCGTCGCCCCCGATTAAATGGCCGGTTACTTTCGTGCATCCAGTGCGAGTTTGACGACCATTCCTGCCAACACCGTGCCCATCAGCCAGCGCTGCATACGTTGCCAGCTGGGTCGCGCCAGTAAAAATGTGGAGACCTGACCAGCGGTGGTAATGAAAATCGCATTCACCGTCAGGCTAATCACAATTTGGGTGACGCCCAATACCAGCGACTGCAGCAGCACGCTGCCGTGATTCGGACTGATAAACTGCGGCAACAGCGACAGAAACATCATGGCGATTTTCGGGTTTGCGAGGTTAGTGAGGAAACCCATGGTGAACAGTTTACGCGGATTGTCGGCGGGGAGATCGCGAACCGCGAAAGGCGAGCGTCCACCGGGCTTAAGTGCCTGCCACGCAAGATACAGCAAATAGAGTGCGCCGCCGAAACGCAACGCGTCATAGGCCCATGGAACGGCGAGCAGCCACGCGGTGATACCCAGCGCCGCGCACAGCATATAAAACACAAATCCTAACGCGACGCCGCCAAGGGAGATATATCCCGCCTTTTTTCCCTGGCATAGCGAACGCGAAACCAGATAGATCATATTGGGCCCGGGAGTGAGCACCAATCCCAATGCCACCAATGCAAAGGCAAACCAACTCGACAGTTCCGGCATGCAACGCTCCTTGCGTTATTGTGGTTTATTCTGGTATCAGGTTATTCCGTCCAGAATATTAAGGAGATAAGCGTGAGAACACAAAAGCGTTGTATGGGATATATCGCTATCGTGGTGGATGATTATGACCGCGCGATTGAATATTACACGCAAAAGCTAGGTTTCCATCTCATCGAAGATACACCGCAGCCGGGTAAGCGTTGGGTAGTAGTGACTCCCAACCCGCAGAGCGATTGCAATTTGCTCCTGGCACAGGCATCGAACGAGCGCCAGCAAGGATTTATCGGTAATCAATGCGGAGGCCGCGTCTTTCTGTTCTTACAAACGGATGACTTCTGGCGCGATTACCACCAGATGAAGGCAAATGGCGTCACTTTCTGTGAAGAACCCCGTGAAGAGGAGTATGGCACGGTGGTGGTCTTCGAGGATCTCTACGGCAACCGCTGGGACCTGTATCAGAACAAATGACTTGGCGGTCATTCACCGCCTCAAAACCCAGGTTTCATACAGCGGTTGAGCGGCCGGTAATGGAAGCCTGAGATAATCTGATTGCCCACTTTAAACAGGTAGATGCGGGCAGTGAAATTCTCGTCAGCCAGCGGATCAATATATTTCCCGACGGCGGGATCCTGTGTATCGGGACCCGCAATGCGAAAAGATTTGCGAGTGGATACCGTGAACGAATCGGGGTGGTAGTCATAATCAAGGTTCACGGTGCGATCAACGTTAATCCTGCGTTCCATCCCCTGCGGCGACATAAATGCCAGATAAGCATTTAAATGACCTTCACGACTGCCGCTCAAAATATCCCAATAGCCATGGCTTATCACGGTCCGGTCAGGTTCATCGTAAATGATATAGGTCTCGGCCCGGCAATCGCCAGATAATGGCCGAACAAAGTAGGGCAGTGAAAACCAGCCAAGGAACAACGCCAACAAACAGCATGCCGCAGAAACAGCGATTTTCATGGATGGTTCCTCCCGATAACCGCAAATGTCTGGCAAGTGGTCGTCTTCAGTTCAAGTTCGCCATCGCACACAAAGAAATTAATAGAGTTGCCACGATCGGCATTAATATAGATTTTGCTTTGCGGGGTAAGCGAGACCTGCATTTTGCTGAGCCAGTAATTAACGCGTGTTGCCGACTCTGTTTTGTCATTTTCCACATACTGTGAAAACAGCAAAGTGTGTCCATTCAGCTGGAGTGGTTCACCATAACTCAATGGATGGATCAATTTTTGGCCGCGAAGCAGGGCGCCCGCTATAAAAAACAGGCAGGAAATACCTAGCGTAATAAGAATTAATCTTATTTTAAACGATTTCTTCTTTAGGTCTGATGTCGGTGCGGTTGTAGCAGATAACTCTGAGGCTCCGCTGTATTCATTATCGGTGCTGTGAGGTTCTGGTAAAAAATAACTCTGCGAGTCGGAAATCAGCGTGATGCAATTGGGTTTTAAGCGATAGCCCATGTATCCCAGTGTTTCGAGGATCTCTTCTTCAATATCCAGCGATGCCAGTGATTTTCGGATGCGAAAGAGAGTTTGCCGCACGGTATTATCGGAGACTACAGCACCATGATTTTTCCAGCAGGCATCATGCAATGCTTCTTTGGAGACAATATTGCCTTCATGCTCACACAGGTACATCAGGCAACTTTTACTTTGCCTGCTAAGGATAATCTCTTTATCTCCCAGCCTGATCAGACCGGTATCGGTAAAAAAAATAATTGTCACTTCTGCTCTATCCCCGCAGCGCATCGCCAAGGCGCACTTTACATTGAGCTGATTATAACACGGTCTGAAAAAAGGACATGTAGAGGATGTTAATCAGGCAGATAACAGCCTTGTCACAGGTTTATCATGATGATTTATAACATAATAATATGAATTGCGGTGACTTTTAAGTGACATTTTCGCCAGCATATTGAAAGCCTTTAATCAGGCGAATAATATGCGCATCAGATTAATCGCATGGCATGATTTAATATCGTTCAGATGAATCTGTAATAATGAGATATGGGTGTGATTACAATTGAGGAATATTAACTATGCATAGCGCCATTAGAATAACGACAAGTAGAATTAAACATAAAAACATCGCTATCATGACGCCGAGCGCGATTACTTACTACGGCATTCGCGCCATGTTGACAACTTTGAATGGTGTTACTGTGACACATCACCCCATCCAAACCCATGATGAACAGATCAGTATCATTGATAAGGATTTAGATCTTATTATTATCGACACCGAGGTAGGAAATGCAGATGTCATCTCGGTGCTGATAAAATCTTACTCACCCACTGCATCCGTCATGATATTGACCCGTGCTTCTGATATCAGACTGTTACAAAAATATAAAAAATCAGGTGTGCAAGCGATATTAAATAGAAAAAGCAGTCAGCGCGAGGTTGAAGATGCGGTAACAGCGGTGCTTGAGCATCGGGTATGGGGATTTGAAGTAAAAATTGCTACGCCGCAAAAGGATACATCCCCTCGACAGTTATTTTCATCGAGAATGTATGAAGAAGCGATGCTCTCTCTTACCACTACTGAAAGAACGATCATCCGCTCAATTTATCGCGGCCGCACCGTCACGGATATTGCCGTTGCCAAAGACAAAAGCATTAAAACTATTAGCAGCCAAAAACAGGCTGCGATGCGTAAACTTAATGTGAGAAACCTGGCTGAACTCCATCAACGCTATCACGCCTGGCTGGAATAGCGCGCCCGCTCATTGCCTTACAGCACACCGCGAGTCAATCGCACATCTTTTCTAACCGGGAATTCATCCCGGTCTACTTACGCTTGAAAGCCTCAGTCGCGATTTAATGTGATGCATTTCATAGAATCGCGCCCTGACGTTAGGTGAAATGTCGAACGATTGTTATGAATGAAGCTCAATTTAGTTTCATTCGAAGTAATTGGAGCGACAAAATGAATACATCCTTTACCTCAGTACAACAACCCGAAGATGCAAAGCAGCAAATCCGCCTGATGAAACAGGTGCTCAGAGAGCAAATCGGCGATGTTGAGGGGCTGTTTGAGCAGGTCAGGAGCAAAATCCTCAGCGAAATTGCTGCAGCACGCGAGGAAGAAGCGCGAAATGGCACAGCCTGGCCGCAGGTACATTGGGAGGACATCGCCGCAGGGCGTATTTCCGAAGAGGTGAAGGATCATATTCGTCGTCGCGGTTGCGTGGTGGTGAAACAGACCTTTGCGCGCGAGCAGGCGCTGGGCTGGGATGCATCGATGCTGGAATACCTTGATGAAAATGATTTTGATGAAGTTTATAAGGGACCGGGTGACAACTTCTTTGGCAGCCTCGATGCCTCACGCCCTGAAATCTATCCGATCTACTGGAGTGAAGCGCAGATGTCGGCGCGTCAGAGCGACGCCATGGCACAAACTCAATCCTTCCTGAATCGCCTGTGGACATTCGAGTCCAACGGCACACGCTGGTTCGATCCTGATGTCAGCATTATCTATCCCGATCGTATTCGCCGTCGCTTGCCTGGCACGACATCTAAGGGGCTGGGTGCGCATACCGATTCTGGCGCGCTGGAGCGCTGGTTACTGCCGGCTTATCAGCAGGTGTTCACTAAAATCTTCAATAACCAATTCGATCAATACGATCCCTGGGATGCGGCACATCGCACGGAAGTGAATGAATATCAGGCCGGCACCACCACCAAATGTTCAGTCTTCCGCACTTTCCAGGGATGGACTGCGCTATCAGACATGCAATTGGGTCAGGGTTTGCTACATGTGGTGCCAGTACCGGAAGCGATGGCGTATCTGTTGCTGCGTCCGCTGCTGAAAGATGTGCCAGAGGATGAACTCTGCGGTGTTGCGCCGGGCAAAGTACTGCCCATCTCAGAGCAGTGGCATCCGGAACTGATCGAGGGGTTGTGTTCCATTCCAGCAATGGAAGCGGGTGATTCTGTCTGGTGGCACTGCGATGTCATCCATTCGGTTGCACCCGTTGAGGATCAGCAAGGTTGGGGTAATGTGATGTACATTCCGGCAGCACCCTTGTGCGAGAAAAATGCCGCTTACGCCACTCAGGTTGCCCAGGCGCTGGCAACCGGTGCCTCACCGGGTGATTTCCCTAAAGAGGACTACGAAGCCAGCTGGCGCGATCGTTTCACTCTGGACGCGTTAAACAGCAACGGGCGTCGCAGTCTCGGATTGGGTTAAGTTTCTGGTAAGCTGAATAAAATTTAAATTGAAGCAGGCACTATGAACGCACGTCATCAGCACATTATCCAACTGGTCAGCGAACGCGGCAGCGTCAGCGTCAGTGAACTGGCGCAGACCACCGGTGTTTCCGAGGTGACGGTGCGTCAGGATCTGAATGTTCTGGAAAAGGGCGGTTTTCTGCGCCGCGTGCACGGTTCTGCCGTGGCGCCAGAAAGCGATGATGTCGGCGCACGCATGCAAACGCGTTTTGCCGTCAAAAAACGTCTGGCGGAGTACGCCGCTTCGCTGGTTAACGCGGGTGAGACGGTGTTTATCGAAGGCGGCAGTACTAACGCCTTGCTGGCACGCGAGCTGAGCGAACGCGGTGATATCACGATCATTACCGTCAGCCATTACATCGCGGGATTGCTGCGAGAAAAGGGTGGTGATGTGATCATTCTTGGCGGGCTGTTCCAGAAGAGCAGTGAGTCGGTAGTGGGGCCGCTGACGCGATTGTGCATCCAGCACCTCAACTTCCATAAAGCCTTTATCGGTATCGACGGCTGGGATGCCATAACCGGTTTTACCGGTCGTGATATGCTGCGCTGCGACGTGGTCAACGCCATCATGGAAAAGCAGACGCACACTGTGGCGCTCACCGATTCATCCAAATTTGGTCAGATACATCCTTTCGCTCTGGCACCCACGCTGCCGTTTAAGCAGGTGATCACCGATAGCCAACTCTCTCCGGTGTATCAGGATATATTGCGCCAGCAGCCAATGGAGTTAACGCTGATTTAGCGGGAGCAAGGCTAACAGGCGTGACAGGAAGCCCGTACGATCAGTTCCCCTTGTGCGATAAGGTGGAGTGGGCTGGCCTCAGGATTGTCCAGACGGTGCATCATCGCCACCACCGCGTTATGTCCAATAGCATTGAAGGGCTGTTTCCAGGTGGTTAACGGAATACCCAGTAACGCGGAATATTCATTGTCATCAAAACCCACGACGTTGATTTTGACTCCCTGCTGACTGCAGAGGGATAGCAACTTCATCGCGGTAAAGTCATTGGCACACACTACATCACGCGCGCCACTTGCCAGCAGATGGTGGATAAAATCAACGTGATTTAGTTCGCCTTCATGCTGCCATGTTGGCTGGGGAGAAATGCCGGCTTCCTGCAACGCCAGTTGATAGCCAAGCATTCGCATATAAACCGTGTTTGCGGAGAAACGTTCACAAAGGAAATCAATGCGGCGAGGGTGATCGGCCAGTAAATGGCGCGTCATCACGGCACCTGCTGCGATGTTATCGATGCCAATTAAATCCCATCGGCTGCGCGCGGGCCAGCGCACCACGTCACTGTCAAGCAGCACCACACTCATGCCGTCGCGTTCCAGTTTACTGAGAATCAGTTGATTGATCTCAGCAGCGAAGGGATGAAATTCAATGGGTATAAAGAACACGCCTTTCACACCGCTACGTTGATAGCGCTCAATCACACCCTCAATCTTGCTGATGATGGCCTGCCGCGAAGCTCCCGTGCCCAGCGTCATGACACCGTTCCACACCAGATCAAAGTTGAAGGGCTGAGACAAGGCGGCAATGGATTTGAAGATCTGTTCAAACAGAAATCCACTTTCATTGGCTTCCATGCGCGGCGAAAGAATACCCAGCGCCATCGCGGGAGGCAGGTGAGCAATCTGACTGGGTTCAGAATAGGCAATGTAATGCCCCGAACCCTGGGTACTGCTGATGAGTCCCTGTTCTCGCAAGCGTGACAATGCGCGAGACAGCGTTGGGCGTGAAACATTCAACTCAGCACACAGCTTCATTTCCGTCGGCAAACGTTCACCGCTGGCGTAATCACCACGTTGAATACGTTGGGTTAATTCAAGATAAACGCGATCCAGCTTGCCTGATTTCGCCATAGTGCGGTTTGCCCGTTGATCAACAGTTCCAGCGATGGAACACATTAAGGGAGTTAATAAGTAAAATCAACAATCTGAAAAACGTGCAAATTTGTAAACTATCTGTGGATGAAGATGAATATGGAATGATTACATCTGAACGGCTTGAAAGGAAAATAGCGCACAATCCGAGCGAAAACTTGTGATCAACTTCTCTAAACCGCTTTTTCTGCTCGATATGTAATCCATTTGTGTTTGATTTGTGATCAATTCCAAAAGAAAAAGTAAAAATGTTGCGTAAGGTTGTCATCAGTTGTCAGGCATTTAATTTTACAAATTTGTAAACATAAACCCTACATCTGTGCCTTTTAGGGCCAACTGAGGAATGACACATGTCTCAATACGCAGCATTGGTAGAGAAGGTCATTAATGAAAACCGCGACACGCTGTTGGCGGTTGATCCGCAGCAAATCGACCAGCTCATCACAGAAATCCGCCAGGCGAAAACCATCCAGCTCTATGCCATGGGCCGCATGCAACTTTCAGTGCGTGGCTTTGCCATGCGCCTTAAGCATATGGGATTTGACAGTTACGTCGTGTATGACACCACGTCGCCTTATCTTGGCAAGGGTGATTTGCTCATCGTGCATTGTGCCGTCACCAATGTAGAACTGAATATCATCAAGCTGGCGAAAGAAGCAGGTGCACGCATCGTGTTGCTCACTGCCCACCCTGAAAATGAACATGGTCAATATGCGGATTTAGCCGTGCGTGTACCCGGCCAGATATTTGGCGGCGATCAGGAAATTCCCTCCATTCAGCCAATGTCCACCTTACTGGAACAGTCGCTATTCCTCTTCACCGATATCGTCACCATGATGCTGATCGAGCAGTGCGGTATCCAGATGGATGCGATGAAAGCCAGCCACACCAACCTCGAAGGGTTGCCTCATAAGTTTGCCTGAGCGGAGCACATGTGATGAAAGACGGTGACATCATTCAGATTGCTCATCTGGTAGAAGATCTTGATGCGGCAATGCAGCACTACTGGGAAGCCTTCAACATGGGCCCGTGGGATGTCTATACCTACGGGCCACATAACGTGAATCAGTCGATTTACCGTGGCCAGCCAGCAGAGCACATCTACAAAATTGCTGTGTGCTGGATTAATGGCGTACAGATGGAATTGATGCAGCCGGTCTCTGGCTACAGCATCTATGACGAATACATCGAAAAGCACGGGTACGGCTTACATCACCTCAAACTCTATTTTGCCGATTGTGAAAAGGCGCTCGAAACCTACAAGGCACGCGGATATGACGTCGTGCAGAGCGGCAACATTGGTGATGACGTTTTCTATTACCTCGATACCGAGGAGCGTTTTCAGGGTGCCGTGATCGAAATCGGTAACGCTGGCTCCATTCCTGAACCTGAACGGCGCTATCCCGCCTGATAAAGGACACATATCATGATGAAAACGCGTAATGCTCTGACGTTAGCACTGCTGCTGGGCATAACCTCACTCTGCGCATCGCTACCAGCACAGGCGGCAGATGAATACACCATGGTCGGTATTCCCAAGCTGCGTTCTGCGTGGTTTAACGACTATGAAACCGGTCTGAAAAAAGCCGCCAAAGATTTCAAAATCGATGCCTATCAGCAGGCGCCAGCCTCCGCTGATGAAGCGCAGCAGGTGCGCATTATCGAAGACAGTATTACTCAGGGTGCCAATGCCCTGCTGGTGGTGCCGAATAATGCCAGCTCGGTCGAGCCTGTGTTTAACCGTGCGCGCAGTCAGAAGATTGTGGTCATCACCCATGAATCAGTGAACCAACCGGGCGCCGACTATGACGTTGAGATGATCGAAAACGAAAAATTTGGTCGCTACATGATGGATGAATTCGCCAAACATGCCGGTGGCAAAGGAGAGTTTGCCATTTATGTAGGTTCACTGACCGTACCTGCGCACAACACCTGGGCAGATGCCGCGATCAAAGAAATGAAAGAGAAATATCCCGATATGAAGCTGGTCTCCGATCGCTTCCCGGTGAGTGAAGATCGCAACGCCTCGCGTCAGAAAACACTGGAGTTGCTCTCTACCTATCCAGATTTGAAAGGCGTGCTGGCATTTGGCAGTCAGGGTGGTCCAGGTGCGGCACAAGCGCTGCGCGAAAAAGGTCTGGTGGGCAAACTCACTGTCATCGGAACGACGTCCCCGAAAGAGAGTGCCACCTTCCTGAAGGATGGTTCCTTAACCGAATCGATTCTCTGGAGCCCGGGTGAAGCCTCTTACGCCATGGCCTACATTGCCAAAATGGTGCTCGATGGCAAGCGGGATCAGATTAAACAAGGTTTGGAAATCCCCACGCTTGGCGTCCCGACCATCAATGGTCAAAACATCATCTTTGATAAACCACTGACGGTCACCAAAGACAATTACAGCAAGTACGATTTTTAATCATAAGGGCGGCATTCGTGTCGCCCCAAACCCTGAACGTTTTATTGTTGAGGCGTCATCGATGATGCCCGTCTCTATCACCGCAGAGTGTGCGGAGGTCGTATGCAGTTTTTGTCTGTGGCGAACGTCACGAAAAAATTTGGCGGCGTGACCGCACTCAACGATGTCAGTTTTGATATCAATGAAGGTGAGGTGCACGGCCTGGTGGGTGAAAACGGCTGTGGTAAATCCACCTTAATGAAGATCATTGCTGGTGTTGAATCACGCGATCGCGGCAGCCTGACCATCAAAAATCAGTCCATCCAGCGTTTCACCGCCATGGATGCGGTGAAGCAGGGCATTGGCATCATCTATCAGGATCTCTCGCTGTTTCCCAATCTCAGCGTGTTAGAAAACATCTATATCAGCCAGATGCTGAATGACCGTAAAGCACTGGTGCGCAGCAGCGCTTACAAAGATAACGTCGTCAAAATCATCGCTCAATTGGGGATTCATCTCGATTTAGACGCGACGGTAGACGAACTGCCGATTGCCAAACAACAGTTGGTGGCGATTGCACGTGCGCTGGTTAATCAATCAAAACTGATCATTCTCGATGAACCTACGACCGCACTGACACGCAGTGAAATCAACAACCTCTTTGCCATTTTGCGTCAGTTAAAACAGCAAGGCATTGCTTTCATTTTTATCAGCCACAAGCTGAATGAATTACTGGAGATCTGCGATCGCGTTACCGTAATGCGCGATGGCAAAGTGATTGACTGCCAGCCCACGGAAAAACTCACCAGCGGTGATATTGAAAATCTGATGCTGGGCTATGCCCTGACGTTTGAAACGCGGGCATCGAGTGCGACTGATGACGTGCTGCTCAGTGTGCGCCATCTCAGCAAACGCAACAGCTTTCAGGACGTCAATTTTGAATTACGCAAAGGTGAAGTCTTAGGCATTGCCGGTCTATTGGGTGCTGGACGCACCGAACTGGCCATGGCGCTGTTTGGCGTGGAACCGGCACAAAGCGGCGAGATTTATTTGCATGGCCAACCCGTCACCATCAACAGCATCCATGCTGCGGTAAAACACGGTATTGCCTATGTTCCCGAAGATCGCCTAGCACAAGGGCTCATTATGGAGCAGAGCATCGCGGCAAATGCGGCCATTTGCACCCTGAATCACTATCTGACCCCGATGCGACTCCTCAACAGTCAAAAAATGCGCGATACGGTTGAGGATTTGCTCAAGGGAATGCAGGTGAAATACGGCAGTCAGGACCAACCGATTCGCATGCTTTCCGGTGGCAATCAGCAAAAAGTGGTGCTGGCAAAATGGCTGGCGATGCGTCCTCAGGTGTTCATTCTGGACAGCCCAACCGTGGGCATTGATGTGGGTGCCAAAAACTACATCTATCAAACCGTGAAAGCGAAAGCGCAGGAAGGCATGGGCATCATTTTTATTTCAGATGAGCTGCCAGAGCTGTTGGCCAACTGTGACCGCATCATCATGATGCAGCGGGGTCGTCTGGGCAAAAGTTGGCGCAGTGACGAAATTGATAATGAAACGCTGCAACATGAGATGGAGCGGCAATAACGCCCGCCGGAGGAGAGTATCGTGGATATGATGAAACTGCTCAAAGCGCGTGAGACCTTGCTGTTGGTGCTGATCGTCGTGCTGTCGATTGTGATCACCAGCATCAATCCCAACTTCATCAGCTTTGATAATCTGACCGACCTGCTGAAATCCTGGACGGTACTGGGCATCTTTGCATTGGGTGTGTTACTGGTGCTGATTTCCGGTGGGTTTGACGTTTCGTTTACCGCCATTGCTCAGGTGGCGCAATACGTGGTGGTATTCTGGTTCCTGCAACTCGGACTCGATAATATCTGGCTGGCGATATTATGTGCATTGATCCTCGGCGCATTAATGGGACTGCTTAACGGCATCATCATCTATTACTTCAAGATCACCGCCATCATCGTGACGATAGCCACTAACAGTCTGTTTTACGGCACTCTGTACGTGGTGACTCAGGGTGATTTGATTTACGACTTGCCGCCTTCACTACTCAGCCTGGCTGAGATCAAAATCTTCCCGCTACAGGCGGCAAACGGCGCCTGGTATGGCTTAAGCCTGGTGACCTGTTTGTGGTTTGCTCTGGCGATTTTCCTGCATCTGTTTCTAAAACATACCGTGCTGGGGCGCAGCATATACGCGGTAGGTGGCAATGCGCTCTCTGCGGAGCGCGTAGGTTTCAACCTGCGTCGCACAACGTTGTTCATTTATACCTTTGTCGGGGCCATTTCGGGATTTGCCAGCATTATTCAGGTGTCGATTGTGCAGACGGTGATCCCCAATTCCATTGTGGGCTCTGAGTTGCAGGTAATTGCAGCCGTGGTACTGGGAGGTGCATCGGTCACCGGTGGGCGTGGCAGCGTAGCGGGAACCCTGCTAGGCGTATTGCTGTTCGCAATCCTCAGCAATAGCCTGACACTGCTGAAAGTCTCGCCTTACTACTACAACGTCTTCACCGGTTTGGTGATTCTATTTAGCGTGTCACTCAATGCGCTGCAAATTCTGCGGCAGAAAAGGGCGCAGGTGCGTGTGGTGGTGGAACAATGAGGAGCAAAGCCATGAAAACTTACGCGCCCGCGCGCCTGCGTCTCAGTGCCGTTATTGCGGAGAATCTGTCGCTGTATGTGGTGTTGATTGCAGTATTTATCCTGATGTTCGCACTCAACGGCGAGAAGTTTATCCGTACGCAAAACCTGATTTCGATGGCCTATCAATTACCGATTGTCGGTTTGCTGGCGATTGGCATGATGATTTCAATGCTGTCCGGCGGAATCAATCTCTCCATCATCTCAACGGCAAACCTCAATGGCATTATTATCGCCCTCGTCCTGCAAGCCCTCTCCTCACAGGGCATGAAACTGGCGGGAGTGGAACTGGTGATGCTCGCCGTACTGCTCGGGTTTGTAGCCTGCCTGCTGGTGGGGGTGATCAACGGCTTGCTGATTTCGATCCTTAAGATCCCCGACATTCTGGTGACACTTGGCACCATGACGCTGATTGCCGGACTGAATGTGGTGCTGACGCGCGGTTACACACTGTCGGGTTTTCCTGATTCACTGCTAAATATTGGCAATGGCATCAGTTTCGGCATCCCGAACGCGCTGATTCTGTTTGTGGTGGCGGCTATTGTGGCGTCAATCATCCTGAACAAAACCCGATTTGGTTTTAGCCTGTATATGATGGGTTCAAACGCGACGGCGGCACAGTACGCCAACGTTAATCTGGTGAAAATCACTGTGATGCAATATGTGTTCTCCTCGACGTTTGCGGCGTTGACCTCGCTAGTGATGATGGGGCAACTTAACTCGGTCAAAGCCAGCTATGCGGATTCTTATCTGCTGGTGGCGGTACTGGCCGCCTTTCTCGGCAAAGTGAGTCCGTTTGGGGGATTCGGCCGGGTTTCGGGTGTGGTTCTGGCGGTGATTATCCTGCAGATGATATCCAGCGGATTGAACCTGTTGCGCCTCGATCCATTCATGATCACCGCGACATGGGGTGCGATAATTATTGCGATTGTGGTGTTCCGGGGATTGTTCTCTCAGATTAAACTGCGTATGGCTAAATAAACCATCAAAAAGGCGAATAAGGATTTAATGTTCCCCAATATCACCTCCAAAAAACTGCACTATCGCCAGTTAGTTGCCGATGACTGGCGATTCTTTCTCTCGCTGCAACAGGATGAGCGCGTGATGCGTTATGTGGGCGATCCGCAGCCTGAAGAAGAGATTCGACGTGACAGGTTCGAGATTAGATTGCCGCGCTGGCAGATAGGCAGCACCCATTGGCTGTGTCTGGTGATGATGGAAAAGGGGCATTCCGCGCCGTTAGGTCTTACCGGGTTTATCGATCGCGGTGACGGCATCGCGGAAGTCGGTTTTTTGCTGGCAGCAGAGGCTCAGGGCAAGGGATTTGGCACGGAATCACTTCACGATATTGCGCGTTATGCGCTGAAGGATCTGGGCTTCCGCAAGCTGGTTGCCACCGTAACCGCCGGAAATGAGCCCTCACGTAGAACGTTACTTAGAGTAGGATTTCAGCAGGAAGGCACTTTGCGGAAAAGTTATAACCTTGCCGGTGAGTGGCGCGATGACTGGGTGTTTGGATTATTCGCCGACGAACTGGCGCCACTCTAATCCGCGATCAAGGCCTGTGCCGTTAACTCATCGGTAATTAATCCGGTCACTAAACCGCTGGCCAGCACCGCGCGAATCGCGTCGACTTTGCTTAATCCGCCCACCAGCGCGACAATTTCCGCGCGGTGAGCAAGATCCAGTTCCACCGACAGCGTACGCGCCGTCAGGCTGTTGTGGATCATCTGTCCGTTGGCATCGAAGAAATGGCCGAGCAGTTCACCGACGGCGCCTGCAGCAGAAATATCGTTAATTTCAGCTTCATCGATCATGCCCGCTTCAACCAACTGCGCGGCCGGTTCCACGGTGCCGATCCCCACCAGTTTCACCTCACTCTGCGCCGCCATGGCAAACACTTCGCTGACGCCGCGCTGTTTAAGCAGCACGTCGCGATCTTCCTGCGTGTTGGCGAAAAACGGCACCGGCATCATGTACGCTTGCGCGCCGGTTTTTTCCGCTATGCGATGCATAACATCATGTGGATTGAGCGCGTAGTTGCGCGTCAGACAGCCCAGCAGCGAAACGAATCGCATATGCGGGGCGTCAATGCGTGGGAGTTGATGTATGGCGGCGGAAAGGGTGCGGCCATGTCCCAGTCCGAGCGTGATCGCAGGCTGAGCCGTGAGGAGATTGCGCAGGTAATCCGCACCAGCCATGCCAAGCGTTCGCACCGGCAAGCCTTCTTCGCCGAGGTCAGGCGCAACGTGGCAAAACCGCAGTCCGTGTTTTTCGCGCAGCTGATCTTCCAGCGCCACGCACGCCATGATATCGCCATCAATCGACACCTTCACCGCGCCCTCCGCGACCATTTTGGCAATCATGCGATGGGTTTTAACGGAGGGTAATCCCAGACGTTTGGCAACTTCAGCCTGGGTCAGGCCCCCAACGTAGTGCAGCCATGCGGCACGCAGGGCCAGAGAGTCATCGCGTTCAGCGGGTGTTGGAGCCGGTTTCATGTTTCTTTTCCTGATGATTAGGCTTAGGAAGCCAGATGCAAATCCTGCACGCCTGTATCAATATGCGGTGCCCAAAACGCAACGCTTTCCGCGATATCTGCCACCACCTGGCGGTCTGTGGGTTCACGTTCCTTAAAGCTCAGCTCAAGGCAAATCTCGTTATCCGTTGCGCCGCCGCGCGACAGTGCATCCAGCAATGGCTGCGGCTGAATGCGGCCGCCCGCATTGTACTGTAATGTGAAAGGTCTGTGACCGCCTTTGTCCATCATGCTTTGTTTTATATGAATAATCGGCGAGTAGCGCGGGACGGCCTCAGCCCACGCGTAAGGGTCGTAATCACGTGGGTCCGCAGAAGTCACATCGCCATGATCGATATCCGCCATCATCCACATCGGCAGGGCAAAGGACTCACTGCTCAAACGCTGCTGCAGTGCGAGGCAAGCCGGAATGGTTTCACCAAACTCGCGTCCGATGCTCATCGGTTCCCAAAACAGGTACTTCAATCCGGCAGATTGGGCATGCTCAGCCACCTCGGCCCAGCAATCTATCGCGATATCGATCAACGCGTCCCGCCGCGCCGCATCGTTGAAATCCTGCTGCGTAAAAATGGCGAACTGCGATCCAACAGCATCGCCACCCAGTTCTGCGGTGATATCGGCGAAGGTTTTAAACCAGTCCACGTAGTAGCGCCGCACTTCAACGTCCGGATGACCAAAATGGTTGAGCCGACCATAAGGACCGGTCATACCCGACGTCACCCGCACGCCAGTTTCTCGCAGCGCCTGCTGCATCAGGCGTGTCATGCGCTTAATGGTGGCGGCAGGCCAGCCGGGATTAATAAATTCGTGCGTTAATTGCAGATCGCGGATGCGGATCTGCTGTGCCACGGTGTGAATCAGATCCTGCGGATCGGCAAAGCGATTCACCAGCGGATTGGTATTCAGTGAGAGCGTCAAGGGCATGATTACGCCTCCTTACGCAGGGGTACAGCGGCAGCAAAGGTCGCGTCAAACCATTGGGCAAAATCCTGCTGCTGAACTTCAGTGAGATGCAATTTATGCTTAGTGCGACGCCACAGCACATCTTCCGCCTGCTGCGCCCACTCATTTTCTACCAGATAACGCACTTCGGCTTCATACAGCTGTGCGCCGAAATGGCGGCCAAGATCGCTCAACTCACCGGCATGGCCCAGCACTTTCTCAATGCGCGTGCCATACAGGCGTGCATAGTGTTTACGCAGTGGCGCGGGTAGCCATGGCCAGCGCGTTTTCACTTGCTCGAGGAAGCTCTCGAAATCGCCATTTGCCATGTCACCTCCCGGCAAAGTCGCCTCACGCGTCCAGTCTGATCCCATATTAGGGAAGAAGGGCGCGAGTTTCTGGATGGCGTGCTCGGCCAGTTTGCGGAAGGTGGTAATTTTTCCGCCAAACACATGCAGCAGCGGGGCGTTTTGCTGATCGTCGAGATCGAACACGTAGTCACGCGTAACGGCAGAAGGGTTGCCTTTGCCATCGTCAAACAGCGGACGCACACCCGAGAAGCGCGTAATCACGTCGCTGGCGCGCAGTTTCACTTTGAAGTAGCGATTGACCACATCGATCAGATACTGCTGCTCGCTGTCATCGGCGGTGACCGCTTCCGCTTTGCCCTGCCAGGGAATATCGGTGGTGCCGATTAACGCCTTATCACCTTCATAAGGATTGATGAAAATCACCCGCTTGTCGGTGTTTTGCACCAGATACGCCTGCTGACCTTCCCAGAATTTCGGCACGATGATGTGTGAACCTTTCACCAGCCGCACGCTGCGGTTGCTTTTGGTCTGGGTGACCTGGTTAACGATATCCAGCACCCACGGCCCCGCCGCATTCACCAGCACTTTGGCAAACACTGTGCGCTGTGCACCACTGGCCTCATCCTGAATCGTCACTTCCCACTTGCCGCTGACGCGTTTAGCCGAGACACAGCGGGTACGCGGCAGAATTGTCGCGCCGCGCTCTGCGGCATCCACGGCATTGAGCGCGACCAGGCGTGCATCATCGACCCAGCAATCGGAGTACTCGAAGCCTTTGCTGTAGCTATCGAGGATTGGGGCGCCTTCGGGATCGCGCATCAGGTCGAGGGATCGCGTGCCCGGCAGCTTTTTACGCCCGCCTAAGTTGTCATAGAGGAACAGCCCCAAACGCACCAGCCACGCCGGGCGATCGGTCGGGCTATGCGGTAACACAAAGCGCATTGGCCAGATAATGTGCGGCGCGGCATTCAGCAACACTTCACGCTCGATCAGCGCCTCACGCACCAGTCGGAATTCATAATATTCGAGATAACGCAGCCCGCCGTGCACCAGTTTGCCCGAGCGCGAGGAAGTGCCCTGTGCGAGGTCATCTTTTTCACACATCATCACGGACAAGCCGCGACCGGCCGCATCACGTGCGATGCCCGCGCCATTAATGCCACCGCCAATGACAAACAGATCCAGCGTTTTTTCACTCATGGTGTACTCCTTAAAACTTATTCAGTGCATGCCAGGCGGCAGGGAGATCGCTGCGGATCTGCTGATAATGGGGGAACAGCTGGTTATAGCGCTGCGACAGCTCAGCGGAAGGCGGTTCAGGCGCATCCAGCAGCGGGCGTACCCAGGTTTCCACGCACTGTGCCATGGAGGGATACGCGCCAATTGCCACCGCGGCCATCATCGCAGCGCCCGCTGCACCGGCTTCATCACGCTGGCTGATACGTACCGGCGCGCCAATGCAGGAAGAAAGAATCTGTCGCAGCGGTTGAGAACGTACCGCGCCGCCAGTGAGACGAATTTCACCCGGCAAAGTACTGCCCATCGCCTGATAACAATCACGCGCGGCCATACCAATGCCTTCAATCACGCCGCGCACCAGGTCGGCAAAGTTGTGCTGATAGTTGAGTCCGGTGAAGCTGGCGCGCGCATCGGCGTTGACGAACGGCCCGCGTTCACCGGCAATCGAGATGTAGGGATGGAACAGCAGGGTGCCGGGTTCGGCCTTATTGAGCCACTGGTCGATGTGCGCCACCAGCCGCGCATGATCGATCTCACAGCCGAAACCGCTCAGCAGTTCACTCGCCACGTTCAGCAGCCAGTCGAGATTGAGGGTGGATGCCATATTGGTCTGCACCTGCGTCACATAGCCTGGCCACGGCAGCGGAATGACATAACCGGTTTGCGCCGGATTGAGCCACACCTCATCAATGGTCACGCTGCGCAGGTGCACACCAGTGGAGCCGACAATCGAGCAGGCGGTATTGGCTTCGCCGGTGTGCACGCCCGCGCCCAGTGCGGTCATCGCCATGTCCACGTAACCCAGCGAGATCGGTGTACCGGCGCGCAGACCGGTGAGGGCAGCGGCCTCAGCGGTTAACGGATGGGTGATTTGCGTGCCATCAATAATTTCCGGCAGCAGATAGCGGCGATGTTCCAGCCCCAGCGCCGCGATAACGGTATCGTCATAACGCTGGGTGCGGAAGTTACCAAAGGTGAAGCTGGCCTCGGAAGGATCGGTGGCACGTACGCCCGTTAGATTGAGGTAAAGCCAGTCTTTGCAATGCAGCGCCACTTCGCTCTTCGCCAGCAACTCGGGAAAGTGCTGGTCCATATGCGCCATCTGCGAACCCTGCTGGCAGGTGTTCAGCCCGGTACCGGTGGCTTTAAAACGCTCGGCCGCCAGGGCGTGTTGGTTTAAAGCATCCACGGTATGTGCTGCACGCGCATCCAGCCAGATCCAGGCATCTCCCACTGGATGATTATTGGCGCCGACCAGCCAGGTACCATCCCCTTGTGCGGTAACGGCAACAGCCACCACGCGGGAAGCGAGGTTCTCCACGCGCTCGCCCAGTTTCTTTATCGCGTCCACGGCATCTTGCCAGGTCTGCGACATGGATTGCTGCGCGGCACCGCCTTCGCTGCGGTAATAGCGGTTACGCACGGAGGCGCACGCCAGCTGTGTGCCTTCCAGATCAAACGCCACCGCTTTCACCACTGAGGTGCCGGAATCCAGACCCAGAATGATATCGCTGTTACCCACGTACACCTCCGAAGGGAAGAAAAGTTGACTCATCACGCTGTGTTAATTCCCTGTGATGAATTTGCTAAATAATGTCTTACACCACTTCCCATGGAGATAACATATCTAATGTATTATTTTTCGATAAAACGAATAAATTTCACTTCAGTTAGCGAGTTCGATCACGAAAATGGCGATGATCACCTGCAAAGTGAAATGAGATATCACATGAGGAAGGCTTGTATGGCGGGCATCTTTAGCGCAAATGCGTGTGAGAGAGGGAATTTAGCGATCCAGATCGCGCTCCTGAAAAATTCGTGCGTCTGCTGTTGACAATTTAGTCACATCAGCACAATTCTCATCACAAGAGTTATCACATTTATAACATTTAATGCGGCGATTATCGCAGCAGATAACAGTGAGAGGTCACGTAATGTCCGATGTCTCAATGCTGGCACAGCAGCTCTCCCGGAAGCGTATCCGCCGCTACAGCATTATCGGTGTTGTGGTGGTCGCGGTGATTGCCGCCATGGCCATCGACACCAAAGTCGTGAAGATCGGTTCCGAACAAGATGTGCAAGAGCAGGGGTTCTCACCCGATAGCTTCGGTGAGAAAACTTTTCCCGGTATTCAGCAGGATGTGGAAGCGCGTGCAGTGGATGCCAAAACCCTCGCCGATGCGCTGAAAGCCAATCAACAGGAAGCGGTGCAGAAATACGGTGTGGGTTCGCCATTACCGGTGATCCCCGTCAAGCTGGAAGGTGTGGTTCAGCCAGGGCAGATGGGCATTTTCCCGGTGAAAGTGGACGGTTTACCGGATGGAAATGTGATTCGCCTGCAAACCGGTCCTGCCATCACCGGCACCGATTTGCGTGACGCCAGCGGCAAAATCCAGTTCGGCGATTTTACCAACCAGATTGAGTATCAAAATGCCGGATCGGCGATCAATCGCGCCATGAAAGCCAAAGTGCTCGATAAACTGGAGCGCGACACGTTGCCCGGCAAAACCGTGCAGGTGGTGGGCGTGTTCCGCCTGCTGACACCGAACAACTGGATGGTGACGCCGGTCAGTCTGGAGGTGAAATGAAACCTTTCAACGTGAATCCAGCGCTGCTGAAAGGCGAAGTGATCCTTGAAGCGCGCAACATCAGCAAGATCTATGGATCGACCCATGCATTGAAGGGCGTGAATTTTGAAATTCGTCGCGGTGAAGTCACCACGCTATTTGGTGAGAACGGCGCAGGCAAATCCACGCTAATGAAAATTTTGTCTGGCGTGATTACGCCAACATCCGGGGAAATTCTCTACAACGGCGAAGAGAAAGTGTTTCGCTCCGCCACCGAAGCGCGCGACTGCGGCATCTCGATTATCCATCAGGAGTTGAATCTGGCTCCTAACATGAACGTGCGCGACAACATCTTTATGGGCCGCGAAATTATGAAGCCGGGTGGGGTGGATTATGCGGAAGAAGCGCGCATTACCGCCCATCTGATGGCGGCGCTGGAGGAGGAGATTGATCCGCTGACGCCAGTGGAAAACCTGCGTTTAGGGCAACAGCAGATTGTGGAAATTGCCCGTGCACTGTCGGTGAATTCACAGATTTTGATTATGGATGAACCGACATCGGCGCTCAGTGCCACGGAAGTCGCGGTGCTATTCCAGGTGATCCGCGATCTCACCAGTCAGGGCGTGGCGATTGTGTATATCTCCCACCATCTGGAAGAGGCGCTGGAGATCACCGATCGCGCCGTGGTGCTGCGCGATGGCGTGATGACCGCCTACGCCAAACGCGATGAGATCGATCTTGAATGGATCGTGCGCAATATGGTGGGCGATCACTTTGACCTCGGCTCGCCACCAGAAGGGTATGACTTTGGCGAACAGGCGCTGACCGTGCAAGACCTGACGGTGAAAAGCAAAACCGGGATTCGGCTGGTGGATAACCTCTCGCTGGCAGTGAAAGCCGGGGAAATTGTCTGCATCTACGGCCTGATGGGCGCAGGTCGCACCGAACTGCTGGAGTGCATCGCCGGCCGTATTCATCAAAGCCAGGGCCGCGTTCTGCTGCAGGATACCGATGTCAGCGGGTTAACCATTCAACAACGCATTCAAATCGGCCTTGCGCTGGTGCCGGAAGATCGGCAGCGCGATGGTCTGGTGCAGACCATGTCGGTAGGTGAAAACCTGTCGCTCGCCAGCATCAGTGAATTTGTGCGCGGACTGGTGCTGTCACCGCGGCGTGAAAAGCAGCTGGTGACGGAGAGCATCCGCAACGTCACGGTGAAAACCGCAGGCGGCGAGGCGGCCATCGGTTCGCTCTCCGGCGGCAATCAGCAAAAAGTGGTGATCGGCAAAATGCTGGCCACCCGTCCAAAAGTGATCCTGCTGGATGAACCCAGCCGCGGCATCGATATCGGCGCCAAAGCGGAAGTGTTTCGTCTGCTGGCGGAGAACGCCAAAAAGGGGCTGGCGGTGGTGTACACCACCTCGGAAGTGGGCGAATGCCTGAGTATTGCTCATCGCATTGTGGTGATGAGCAAAGGGCGCATTAACGCCATCTTCGATTCCAGCGTGAGTAAAGAACGCATTATGGCCGCTTCAGGCGAGTCTCTGGTGGCATGACATGAAAAACGGAGCAAACGGTATGACAGACAGAACACACACGCTGGATTCACCGCCTGTCGCGAGTAAAAAGAAGGCTGACAAAAGCCTTAATCTGGCGCGACTGCTGCTGGAAGGGCGCGCCTTTATTGCGCTGCTGGTGATTATTGCCACTTTTTCCCTGCTCTCGCCTAACTACTTTACCGGCGCCAACTTCCTGACCATGGCATCGCACGTGGCGATTTTTGGCTTACCGGCGATTGGCATGCTGCTGGTGATCCTCAATGGCGGGATTGATTTGTCCGTCGGTTCGACGCTGGGTCTGGCCGGGGTGATGGCCGGATTTATGATGCAGGGCATCAACCTTGAAGCGCTGGGCGTGGTGCTGTATCTGCCGGTGTGGGCAGTGGCGATATTAACGCTGGTGATTGGTGCGCTGGTGGGATTGGTGAATGGTGTGCTGATCGCCTGGTTCCGCGTTCCGGCATTTGTTGCCACGCTCGGCACCATGTATGTGGCGCGTGGTATTGCCCTGCTGATCACTAACGGACTGACCTACAACAAACTCTCTGGCACTGAAGCGCTGGGCAACACTGGCTTTGACTGGCTCGGCTTCAATCGCATCTTCAATATCCCGGTTGGCGTGCTGGTGCTGGGCGTGGTGGCGCTGGCCTGTGGTTTCCTGCTGAGCCGTTCAGCGTTTGGTCGCTGGCTGTATGCCTCTGGCGGTAACGAGCGCGCCGCCGATCTCTCCGGCGTACCGGTTAAACGCATCAAAATCAGCGTTTACGTGTTGTCGGGTATCTGTGCCGCGATGGCGGGACTGGTGCTCTCTTCTCAGCTCACCTCAGCCGGTCCAACGGCGGGCACCACTTATGAACTGACCGCGATTGCCGCGGTGGTGATTGGCGGTGCGGCCTTAACCGGTGGTCGCGGTAACGTGCGCGGCACGCTGTTGGGCGCATTTGTAATCGGTTTTCTCTCTGATGGCTTAGTGATTATCGGCGTCTCTGCCTACTGGCAGACGGTGTTCACTGGCGCCGTGATTGTGCTGGCGGTATTGCTCAACACCCTGCAATACGGCAAGCGCGGTCGCTAACTCACGCGCGCTGTCTGGCAGCGCGCGGTTATCCGTAAAACCTGTACCCTAAATAATAACGGAGCACCTATGTTCACAAAACGTCTGTTTATTGCTGCCGCCGCTATGGCGATCACTACTTTCGCCGCACCCACCTGGGCGGACAATGGGTTGATGACCATCATTGTTAACGATCCCTCCAACCCATACTGGCTGACGGAAGGCCAGGTGGCGCAGAAAGCGGCTGAGAAACTCGGCTACAGCGCGAAAGTCAGCGCGCACAAAGGCGATACCAATACCGAAAGCCAGCTGATTGATACGGCGATCACCAACAAATCCAAGGCAATCATCCTCGATCCCGCCAATGCCGACGGTTCCGTGGGATCGGTGAAAAAAGCCATCGCGGCGAATATCCCGGTGTTTATTATCAATGCCGAGCTGAACCAGAGCGGATTGGCCAAAGCACAGCTGGTTTCTAACAATGCGCAGGGCGCGGCGGTCGGCGCGATGGAGTGGGTGAAGCAGGTGGGCGACACCGCCAACTACGTTGAGCTGGTCGGCCCGCCGTCAGATAACAACGCCGCCACCCGCGCCAACGGCTTTGATACTGTGCTGTCACAGTACCCCACGCTGAAGAAAGTGGGTCAGGAAGTGGCCAACTGGGATCGTACCCAGGGCTTTAACAAGATGCAGTCACTGCTGCAGGCTAATCCGAACATTAAAGGCGTGATCAGTGGTAACGATGAGATGGCACTGGGAGCGATTGCCGCACTGAAAGAAGCGGGCAAGCTGAACCAGATCAAAGTCGGTGGTTTTGATGGTTCGCCGGATGCGGTTGATGCCGTGAAAGCCGGTACGCTGGCATATACCGTGATGCAGCCAGTGGCGCAGTTCGCGCAGAAAGCGGTAGAGCAGGCCGATAGCTTCCTGAAAACCGGTAAAACCGGTGCAGCATCGGAAAAGCAGCTGTTTGACTGTATTTTGATCACCAAAGAAAACGCAGGTAATTTCGCGTCACCGTTTGTGTTGAAACAGTAATGCGTGAAGTGCGGCTCTCGGGCCGCACTCTGTCCAGCGGACGCGCTTCGGTGCGCCGCTGCAACCGTCCGAACTTCACATCATTTGCAAAAGGCGCGTTTCCGCGTTGTAATCACCCCGAACCCGCATTTCTGCATCACTTTCCTGGACGAAATATGGCGCACAACCCGCAGGACTCTTCTCTAAACGTCTTCATGGCCGAACCTTTACCCAGCGACAGCCGTCAGGCGCGCCAGCTGGCGCGACGTCAATTGATCGCGGAAGCCGTGATGGCAGAAGGCGCTATTCGCATTGAAGATATCACCGATCGTTTCGGCATCAGCCTGATGACCGCGCACCGTGATATTGATGAGATGGTTGAACGCGGGTTGCTGCACAAATCGCGTGGAGTGGTCTCCGCCACGCCAACCAGCTTAGTGGAATCCAGTGATATCTATCGCGCGACGCGTCAGCTGGAAGAGAAGCAAGCCATTGCTGAAGTGGCGGCTACTTACCTGGAACCGGGCCAGGCGATCTTCCTCGATGATTCCACCACGGTATTGCAGATGGCGCGTTTGCTACCGGCGCGCGCACCGTTAACGGTGATCACCAACTCCCTGACGCTGATGAATGAGCTGCGCAACGGCCGCGATATCACGCTGATGGGGCTGGGCGGTCAGTTTTATCACTGGTGTAATGCCTTTATGGGCCGCATGACGCGTGAAGAGATCGCCAGCCTGCGCGCCGACGTGTTCTTTGTCAGCATGTCCGCCATCATCGATGACGCGGTGTTTCATCAGTCCGCGGAAACCGTCGAAACCAAACGAGCGATGTTTGATGCTGCGCAGAAACGCATTCTGATGATGGATAACACCAAATTCGAACGCCGGGCGCTGCACCGTTTTGCCCATCTCAGCGAGTTTGATGTGGTGATTGTCAATCAGGGCACGCCGGTACCGGTGCTGCGTCGTCTGCAGGATCTGGGTGTGAACGTTGTGGTTGCGCCAATGAAAACCCACGCTATCGCGCGCGAAGAAGTCTGATTCCCTCTGTAGATTTACCCATTCAAATGTCATAAGGCGCGGTCGGTCGGCCGCGGCAGTCGTTATCCTGCCTGCAAATGGGTTTGACAATTCAATCTACCTACTAGTAGATTGGCATCTCTGCAACCGTGAATGATGACGGTGCAATTGAATGCCGCGCGCTAATCATTCAGCTCGGGTAACTGCCTTGTCTTAATTTATGCCATGTTGAGCGAACCTATGAACAAGCCTTCTCTTACGACCGGCCAGACACTCACCCGTCTGGCCGCTATTGCAGTGGTTCCATTGATAGTCATCGCGCTGTTTCTTTGGGCGGGCGGCTGGTTAACACCGGATAAGTTAACCTCCGATAAGCTCATTACCGTGCTACAAAAATCGGGCGGGGAGCATCCCGGTTATCGGCGCAATCATGCCAAAGGCGTGTGCATCAACGGCAGCTTTGCCGCTAACGGCAATGCCAGCGTGTTGTCGCGTGCCGGGCTGTTTTCGCCGGGCGAAACCCCGGTGATCGGGCGCTTTGCCATTGCCGGTGGTAATCCGAACGCCCCGGATTATGCCGTGCCGGTGCGCAGCATGGCGTTAGCGTTTTATCAAAAAGATGGTCAGCAATGGCGCACCGGGATGAATGCCATGCCGATATTTCCGGTGAATAGCGTGGAAGGGTTTTACGACCTGCAAACCGCCACGCTGCCGGATGCGAAAACAGGCAAGCCCGACCCCGCAAAAATTCAGGCCTTTGTCCAAAAACATCCCGAAATAAAGCCATTCTTTGGCTGGGCGCAGCAGTATGTTCCTTCCTCAAGCTGGGCAAGCGATCGCTTTAATAGCCTTAACGCCTTCAACTTTGTTGATTTGGCCGGCAAGAGCCATGTGGTTCGCTGGAGTATGGTGCCGCACACCGAATATAAGCCGATTAACGCCGCCGATAAAAATGACAGCAACTTCCTGCAGAGCGATTTGCAACAGCGTCTTACTAAAGGGCCGCTGCAGTGGGATCTGATCATCACTGTCGCAGACGCACAGGATAAAAGCAGCGATGCCTCGATTGCGTGGCCAGCGGACCGTCAGACCGTCAATGCGGGCACCCTGACCATCAACCAAACCACGCCGCAGCAGCAGGGCGCGTGTAACGATATCAATTACGATCCTCTGATCCTGCCCGAGGGCATCACGGCTTCAGACGACCCGATCCTCAATGCTCGTTCATCGGCGTATGCCAAATCCTACAACGCCCGCACCCGTGAACAGGCAGGAGCACACTGATGAAACACACTGAGACTTTCCATCCGGCGCTGCGCGCCATTCACTGGCTGATGGCCGCCGCCATTATGGCCATGTTGTTTATCGGCGTAGCCATGGTCGCCACCGTCTCGTCACTGCACAGCCTGCTGGTGGCGATTCATAAACCGCTGGGCGTAATGATTTTGCTGTTGGTGGTGGTGCGATTGTGGCTGCGCTTTACCACCGCCAAACCCGCGCTGCCGTCCACGTTATCAAACGGGCAAAAAGCGCTGGCCCATCTTTCACATTGGGCGCTGTACGCCATGATGCTAGCGCAACCATTGATAGGTTGGGCGATGCTGTCGGCGGCAGGCTATCCGGTGAGTCTGGGAGGCAGTCTGGTGCTGCCGCCGATCACGCCAATCAGTAATGACCTGTATGCCTGGTTGCGTCCGTTGCATACCTGGGTTGCCTTAGCGCTGTTCGTCACGGTGATGCTGCATCTTGCCACTGCGTTGTTCCATGCGCTGATTCTGCGGGATGGTGTGTTCAGAAGTATGACCGGCCGCCGTAAGCGCCCTGAAGCGCCTTGACATCCCGGCTGCAGGTCAGTAGGTTCAGTGCCAATTTACTGATTTGCAGCCATTTCATCTTTGCTGCCGGAGCCCCGCATGACCGTCGAACGTTCGCCCAAAGCCACCGAAATCATTAATCACACCCGAACGCTGCTCACCTCCGGCGGTTACAAAAGTTTCAGCTATGCCGATTTGGCAGAGCGCGTGCAGATTCGTAAAGCCAGTATCCATCATCACTTTCCGGGTAAGGCCGATCTGGTGCTGGCGGTGGTGAGTGATTATCGTGAGGAAGCGCGAGCCGGTATGGCCGCGACTAGTGAGCATTTCAGCGATGATCCGCTGGCTGAGCTAAACGGTTATGTGAACTTCTGGGCAACCTGCATTAAGGAAAACAGCTCGCCGTTCTGTATTTGCGTGATGCTGGCGGTGGAATTGCCGACCTTACCGCAAGAGGTGGCGGCTGAAGTGACCGGCCATTTCACCGATCTTTCCGCGTGGCTGACAGACGTGTTAACTAAGGGCGAAAAGCGCGGGGTGTTTATTCTGCGGGAAGGGGCGGAAAGGGAAGCTAAATCTCTGATGGCGACAGTGCACGGCGCGATGATAGCCGCGCGAGCGTTTAATAACCCCGAACTGTTCTTATTAATGATTAAACCGGTGCTGAACAATCTGGTTGTTGCCGCATAATAGCCTTGCGGCCATTTAGCCTCGCGACTCTTTCATCAGTAACAGAATCACTTTATCGACCAGATAAGGTGATTGCTTATTTAATTCAGGATCGTTGCGTAATTGTGCGGCAATATTCAACGCAAAGTCGCGTATTTTCTGCTTATCCGATTCCGTTGATTCAGAATCGGGTATCCGGTGGGCGGGATGTTGGTTGGGAAAATGAATGACACTCACGTTGCCCCCTGAAATATGTCGCTAGCGTTAGCTGAATAAACATTAATCTACTAGTTGGTAGGCTGGCAGTCAAGGGATGGATTATCAGTAAAGCACAGCAGGTTTAAACGCCCGTCAGGCGCCGAAAAAGGGACGTTTTGCACGGATTCTCGCCGCTTCGCCAGTACCGCCTGAAAATAGGAATTTTTACCTTCCGCCGTTTCACAAATCCTCTTAAATTAGCGCCGACGAGCAGTGCAAGTCGCCAACGATTTGGTGTCTTAACAACAATCAAATTAAAAACTATTGCATTCCATTTTTAATGGTAATGAGGATTTCGATGCTTTTAAAACGCAGCTGCAGTATCGCCATTGTCGCATTAGTCTGTTTATCGGTTACCGCTTGTGGCATGTCGCACCGTGGACGTAATACGGCGATTGGTGCGGGCGTTGGCGCAGTAGGTGGCGCGGTATTAACCGGCGGAAGTACCTTTGGTACGCTGGGTGGTGCGGCCATCGGTGGTTTAATTGGTCATGAAGTCAGCCGTTAATACTTTCCGCTAAATTATTTCGTCGCACACTGAATGTGCGACGAAATAATGCCGAAAACAATTTGCCTCTATTTATCCATTAAATTTTCTTTAGCTGGCCAAATACCTGTTTACCGTTATGGAATGTCGCCATCACCGGGGCAACATGCGCCACCGCTTCAGCAGAACAACTCGCCGCCACTAACATCATCGTCGCGCTATCCTGTAACTTCGGCCACTGCTGTTCTCCCTGGCTGTTCAGCGGCAGCACCTCATTGGTGGCGATACCCAATGCGCGACTCAGTGAAAACTCATCCGGGCCACGATACAGCTGTGCATAGACATTGGCTTTTTCCAGCATGCTGCCGCTGCCAAAGGGTTGCCAGTGGTCGGCAATGGTATCGGTACCGGACCATACCGGGACGCCCGCCGCACGCAGTTGTGGCAACGGCATGATGACGCGCCCAATCGGCACGGTGGTGGCGATGCTGAACTGCTGCTCTTTGAGTTCCCCGATCATCGCATCCAGCTCTTTTCCTGATAACGTGCCCAGCGCAAACGCATGGCTGAGGGTGACTTTGCCTTTTAGCTGCGGATTCTCGCGCACCGTTTTCAGCATATATCGTATCGCGGCCACGCCGTGCGGTTCGGTTTCATGCAGGTGAATATCCACCGGTGCAGCAAAATCGAGCGCGATGCTGAACATAGTATCCAGCGACTTTTCCATCGCGCCATCAACGTTGGTCGGATCCAGGCCGCCGACAAAATTGGCGCCCATTTTCATCGCTTCACGCATCATACCTTCGACCCTGGACCGTAACAGCCCATGCTGCGGAAAGGCGACAATCTTCGCTGAAAAGTCCTGACGGTGGTTAGCAATCGCCTGTTGCAAGTGCGCCAACCCGTCCAGCTTGCTGATCGGGTCGATATTGCAGTGGCTGCGCGCTTCGGTGCTGCCTTTCGATTGCAGCAGGCCAATCAGCTTCTCGGCACGCATTTCTGAGGTCGGCACAATCTCAGGAAGAATCTGCTCCTCCTGATGAATCATATCAATCACGCTCTTACGCGGCAGCGGAGCGCGCCAGCCATCGCCATAAAAGGTTTTATCGAGGTGGATATGCATATCGCGCGTTGCGGGAAGCAGGATGTGACCCGCTGCATCCCAGGCGGGAAGGGTGCTGCTGAAACCCGCCGCGTGGATACCCGCGATAGTTGCGCCGTTGATTTCGATATCGTACAAACCAGTGCGCGTCGCGGTAATAACGCCATGATGACGTACAAAGGCTTCTTCCAGACGCACATTGGGCAACAGATAGTGGCTGACATCGATGTGCGTCAGGTTTTCAGGGCTACAGGCAGCCGCCGCAGCGGTACGGCTACTTAATCCGGCACTGAGCAGCGTACCTGCCGCCGTGAGTTTGATGCCAGCGGAAAGAAAGTCCCGGCGGTTGCCGGAAGTGATGAGGCTCATAGGTTATTTTCTCCTTGTAGGGGAGAATTACCCTACAAGGAGCGATAAGCGCTGTGCTGTGATTTTTTCCACTGATAACTATGGAGAAAAGTAATGACGCATCGGACAGCATCACTATCCGATGTTCGGTTGAAGGGGTTAATGATTTTGCGGTTTGGGCATTGGCGGTGTGCCATGAGTATGGAACGTCTCAATGGTTTTCAGGCCCCACGCCTGGCCTTTCTTGCGTTCGCTTTCCGTCCAGACCACCGTCTGCCAGTCTGGCGCCAGAATCAGACGTGCGCCGGAATTGGCCAGCTCGACACGATTTCCCGCCGGTTCCCAGACATAGAGGAAAAACGTGCCCTGAATGGCATGTTTGTGTGGGCCGGTTTCAATGTGCACGCCGTTTTCCAGGAAGATGTCGGCCGCGCGCAGAATGTCTTCTCGCGTGTCGGTGGCGTAGGTCACATGATGCAGTCGTCCGTTGCCGCCACCGTGCTCTTCGGTACAGGCCAAATCATAGGTTTTATTATTGATGGTGAACCAGCAGCCACCAATGCGGCCATTATCCAGCTGAATCATCTCTGTTACGCGGGAGCCTAAGCAGGTTTCCATAAAGCGCTTGAACTCACTGACATCGGCTGCCAACAGATTGAGATGATCGAGACGGCGCGGACAGGCACCACGCGCATGGTAACGCTGAGACAGATTTTTCAGCGACGGCCGTTGATCGTCGGGAGCCTGATATCGGACCGTGTCGTAATAGATCTCAAAAATGTGGCCAAAGGGATCGGTAAAGCGAAATGCCTGGCCGTGGCCCTGATCGTCATTGACCCAACCGAGCACTTCATAGGGGCTGGCTTCAATCGCCGCTACACGTCGTTCCAGCGCGGCCTGCGAGGCGGCGCGATAGGCAATATGGCCCACGCCGGTAGTGTGATGCCGCGTGAGTTTCAGGCTGTGAAATTCATAATCATCCCAGGCGCGCAGCCAGGCGTGATCGTCGTCCTGCGCGGTGATCGTTAAGCCATAGACATTGACGAAGAAGTTAAGGCTCTCTTCAAACTTGTCGGTGTAAAGCTCAACGTGAGCAAGGTGTGCAATATCGAAGCAGGGTTCAGAAAGTTGAGATGTCATGAGGCCATTCCTATTTATTGAGGGTTTGTGACAGCGCCGGAAGGTCATCCAGCGCTGCGCCCTTTATTTTCAAAGACAGAGAAACATTACGATGAAGCACAATACTGATCGCGGCCAGTAAAGCGGGTAGAGCAAGAATATAGAAAATCGCCGACTGCGCCGGGAACGCGCCCATCAGCAATCCGCCAATCGAAGAGCTGAGGATGGCACCGGTGCGGCCAATGCCGTGCATCCAGCTCACGCCGGTGGCGCGCATTTCAGTAGGGTAATAAGCAGGAGAATAAACCTGCAGACCATTCTGTGCGCCATTAATACACATGCCGATAATGAAAATGAATATGCCCAACGCCACCCCGGTAAACGCGAAGATGCCCTGTGCTAACAAGCAGAGACAACCCAGCAGATAGACCACGCCAATCACCACTCTCGCGTTGCACTTATCCATCAATGCACCGACCAGAATACCGCCAAGTGGTCCGCCTAACTGGAATAATCCCGCCAGAATCGCCGCTTGTTCAAGGGAAATGCCGCCCGAACGCATTATGGTCGGCAGCCAGCCGTTGAGCAGATAAATCACAAACAGCCCCATGAAATATGTCATCCACAGAATGATCGTGCCGCGGGCAAAACCGTGGTGGAAGAGCTGGGAAATGGTGCTGTTGCGATTGATCCGGGGAGAGTTGAGCACGAACGCCGTATCCTGCTGAAACTGGCCGCCCATGCGATTAAGCAGCGCGGCAATCTGCACGCGTGGTGCCCGGCGCACCACCAAATTCAACGCAGATTCAGGCAGCAGATAACTTAACAAGGGCAGCAGGAGCAGCGGCAGCGCACCGCCGAAAATGAGCACGGCATTCCAGTGATAGTGCGCCAGCAATCCCGCGGCGATAAAGCCACCGAGCCCGGAACCGATATTAAAACCGCTGAACATCAGGGTAATCATCACGCCTTTACGACGCTCAGGCATATATTCTGCCAGCAGCGTGACACAGTTGGGCATGACTGCGCCCAGCCCGAGTCCGGCAATGAATCGCATCATCGCCATTTGCAGCGGCGTGGTGGCGAAGGCGCAGATGAGACTGAAAGCGGAGAACATCAGTACCGCGAGCAGGATGATTTTTTTACGGCCAAAGCGATCGGACAAAGGACCGGCGATCAATGCGCCAATCGCCACGCCAAACATCGCTGCCCCCAGAATCGGCCCCATCGCGGCGCGTGAGATATGCCACTGCTCAATCAGCGCAGGCGCAATAAATCCCATCACGGCGGCATCGTAACCGTCGAACATAATGATGATCAGGCAGAGGAATAACACGCGCCATTGAAAGGCGGAAATGGGTCGTGAATCAATCCAGGCTTTGATGTCGACCAGCTTATTTGTATTCATACGTTCGCTCTCTCTACGGGCACGCAAAGTCTATTGAATGACAAGTCATGATTAACTCATCCAGCTCCACGGTAAGCACCGTGCCGCAGGCTGTCTGTCAAAAAAGGCTTTTAGTGGTATGAGTTACGTTTATATTGTGAGCGAGTTGTCATAATCCACGGTGTAAATGCGGGTTTGTGCTGCCCGCGGGAAAGGGGATATGGGTAAACGGCGTGCCAACATTGTATGAATTTCGTTTAGGTCGCTGTGGTATGAGCTTCGGCATTGATGCACTTAATCAGTGCCAGTGTGGCCGGGGAATGCAGCGCACCCGCGCGCAATGTGATGCCAATATCACGACGCGTATCGGGCAGAGTGAAGGATAAAGGTTTGAGCGTGCCCGACTTCAATTCGTACTCCAGTTGGTGCCATGACACGGCTGCTACCATGTCGGAGTCCATTAATAAGCCGCGCACGATCGCCAGGTCACCGCTCTCCACCACCGGTTTGGGTGCTGGAATGTGCAATGTGGCAAAGGCGTGTTCTAACAGATGGCGGGCCGGGCTGTTTTCACGTGGCAGAATCCATTGGGTGTCGGCGAGATCGTCAGCGGTTAACGTTCGACCGGCTAAGGGGTGTTGTGGCCTGGCGAGCAGCACCAGTTCTTCGCTAAACAGCCGGCGATTATCGATATCGGTGACGTTGCTGTCATGACGCAAGGCACCGACAATCAGGTCAACGTCGCCTGCGCGGAGTTCGGTAATCAGCGTGCTAAAGGCACTTTCATTGGTCACGACCTTGATCGCCGGATGTGCCGTCACCAGGCGGGTGATCGCGCGGGGTAATAACACACTGCGGCACAATGGCAGGGCACCAATATGCACGGTGCCCTGCAAAACCCCTTGCTGTGCGGCAAGATCTTCCGGGATATGGCGAATTTCATTCAGGGCGCGGCTGACATGTGGCGCCATTTCACGTGCGGCGGCCGTCGGCTGCATACCTCGCGGGGAGCGCTGGAACAGCACAATATTGGCTCCTTTCTCCAGCACCTTGAGCGCGGCACTGACGGCGGGCTGGCTGATATCCAGCGAGCTGGCCACGCTTTGCGTGTGCTGCAGATGAAACAGCCGTAAAAATATCTGCAGGCGTCTGACGTTGAACAACCAAATCGGTTCAGCGTCATCACGCATAGATTCACGCTGTTTAAACCGGGCGAGAAGTGCGGGTATCTGTTTGAGTTCCTGAAGGGCGCGCTGGGCGCGGGGTAGCACGCATTTTCCCTTCTCGGTAAGCAGCATCCCGCTGGCATGACGTTCAAACAAAGGCGTCGCCAGAGTGTGTTCCAGATCACGTAACGATCGCGTTACTGCCGATTGCGTGCGAAATAAATCTCCTGCAGCTTCCGAGACGGTTCCCCGTTCGGCAATCATACAAAGTGACCTTAGCTGCATGATTTTAATGTGGTTACCGTCTTCCTTTGCCAGCATGCTTTCTGCTCCTGATCCTCTGATAGTGATCACTACATAAATAAAAATCATAGCTCGTACAATGAAAGGCATTATTCGGCCTGGATGCTGCGTGTCAGGATGAAAAAAACGCAACAGAAGGGGAACACAATGGAAAACGCAGTGAAAAAGAGTGCTCTGGTGGTCAGTGCCCATTCAGCTGACTTTGTCTGGCGCGCAGGCGGTGCCATCGCTTTACACAGTGCGAGCGGCTATGACGTACACGTTGTCTGCCTCTCTTACGGGGAGCGCGGTGAGTCGGCAAAACTGTGGCGCAAAGGCAACATGACCGAGCAGACCGTGAAGCAGCATCGACAGGCCGAGGCCGAACGGGCAGCGGATGTGTTAGGTGCGAGCATTGAGTTCTTCGATCTTGGCGATTATCCCCTACGCGCAGATAAGGAAACGCTGTTCCGCCTGGCCGATGTGTTTCGCCGCGTGCAGCCACACTTTGTACTGACGCACTCGATTGCCGATCCTTACAACTACGATCATCCACTGGCGGCGAATCTTACGCAGGAAGCGCGCATCATTGCGCAGGCAGAAGGCTATCGTCCGGGAGAACCGATTATCGGGGCACCGCCGGTTTACTGTTTTGAACCGCATCAGCCGGAACAATGCTTGTGGAAACCGGATGTGCTGCTGGATATCACCCCGGTTTGGGAAAAGAAATACCAGGCGATTCAGTGCATGGCCGGGCAGGAACACCTGTGGGAATACTACACCCGCGTGGCGCTACAACGCGGCGTACAGGCCAAACGTAATACGGGGATTGCTTCGACGCGCGTCATCACTCACGGCGAAGGCTATCAAAGCCTGTTCCCAAGGGTAACGGAGGATCTCTCATGATCGCGGTGAACCAGAAAGGCATCGTTGTCACTCAGATTGAGCGGGGCGATTCTGCTCTGATTGCGCAGTTTGCTCGCGCCGGAGTGGCGACCGTCCATGAAGCGCAACAGCGGCAAGGTCTGCTTGATGTGCGGATACGGCCGATCCAGCAGGGCAGCTCGATCGCCGGCAGTGCGGTCACGGTGCTGGTTTCTCCCGGTGATAACTGGATGTTTCATGTGGCCGTGGAACAGTGTCAGCCGGGCGATGTGCTGTTGGTGGCGCCGACCTCGGATTGCCATGACGGCTTCTTCGGCGATCTACTCGCCACCTCGTTAAAAGCGCGCGGCGTAGTGGCGCTGGTGGGTGATATTGGTATCCGTGACAGCCAGACCCTGCGTGAGATGGGTTTCCCGGTCTGGTCACGTGCGGTATTCGCGCAGGGAACGGTAAAAGCCACGCTGGGCTCGGTGAACGTGCCAATTATCTGTGCCGGCCAGCTGGTGTATCCCGGCGATATTGTGGTCGCCGATGACGACGGCGTGGTGATTGTGCCGCGAGCGGATGCGAACACCGTTGCCAAGGCAACCCAACAGCGGGTCGCCAATGAGGAGAGTAAACGAGTAAGACTGGCTGCCGGGGAACTTGGGCTGGATATTTATCAGATGCGTGGCACATTAGCGGAGAAGGGATTGCGCTATGTCGATTCACTGGATGCCTTGCAAAAGAGTTCGCTATGAAACAGACGCTGATACCCTGTGTTTTGATGCGTGGCGGTACCTCTAAAGCTGCCTGTTTCCTTGCCAGCGATCTGCCGGAAGCGGGACCGCAGCGAGACCGCGTGTTGCTGGCCGTCATGGGTTCACCGGATCCACGTCAAATTGATGGCATTGGCGGAGCCGATCCGCTGACCAGCAAAGTCGCGATTATCTCACCTTCGACGCGGCCTGATGCGGATGTCGATTACCTGTTTGCACAGATTAACGTGGATAAAGCAGTGGTCGATTATGGACAGAACTGTGGCAACATCCTTGCCGCGGTGGCGCCCTTTGCAATAGAGAAAGGCCTGATAAGCGCGCAGGACGACATCACGCGCGTGCGCATCTTTATGGTCAACACCGGGCAAATCGCGGTGGCGCAAATCGCCACGCCCGATGGCACGGTGGAATATCAGGGCGATACGCAAATAGACGGCGTGCCCGGTTTTGGCGCAGAGCAAATTCTGCAATTCGAGGATATCGCCGGTTCCAGCTGCGGATCGCTGTTGCCGACCGGAGAGGCGCGTAATCGTTTTGACGGGATTGAGGTGACCTGCATCGATAACGGTATGCCCGTGGTGATCCTGCGTGCTGAGGATGTGGGATGCACTGGACAGGAAACCCGCGAGCAGCTGGAAAGCAACGCCGGGTTAAAAGCCCGTCTGGAATCCATCCGCCTGCAAGCCGGTCCGCTGATGAACCTTGGAGATGTGACCAAACGAACCGTGCCGAAAATGACTTTGATTGCGCCACCCGCTAATGGCGGTGCACTCTCCACGCGGACATTTATTCCCCATCGCTGTCACGCTTCTATTGGTGTACTGGGTGCGGTGAGTGTGGCCACAGCCTGCCTGATCCCCGGTTCCGTGACGCAGGGAATCGCGCAGATTACCGATGCCAGGCAGCAGCGTCTGGCGGTAGAGCATCCCAGCGGCGAGTTTAGCGTGATGCTGACCTGTGATGAGGCAGGGAAGGTGACGCAAAGCGGCTTGATACGCACGGCACGACTGTTATTTGACGGACGGGTCGCCATTCCAGCCTCACGCTAAAACACGAAATACCCTGCACGCTGACGTTCTCCTATGCTGACAACTTTATGGGTTGCCGGCATTTTCCATTCGCTCGCAAAACTCTTCGTTTCCACGCGTAACTTCGTGCTCCCACTCACACTGCCTGGCCAACCCTTATTTGCCTTAAATTAATGTCGGCTAATTCATTATTAATGTGACAAGTGTGCGCACGGTGTGTCTTTAATGTTACGAGTCGGTATATTTAATAGCGAGATTTTCAAATATTTAAAGGCGCAGGAATTAAGTGTTCTGAAAGTGATAATTGTTTTTTGTTTGTTAAATTAAATCGCTCGAGCTGTTATTAAAATACAATAACTCAATGCTTGTTAAAATTCCGTATTATTGATGTTGACCGTATGTCTACGGTAATTGTAACCCTGCTAAATAATAAGATAATCGCATCATTGCGGGATGAACGCTGATGATTTCTCCCTTCAATGCAACATAATTAACGCTCAAAACCCCGCTAAAAGCTTGAATTAAGTTGATAAAAATCAAAGATTATTCATAAATTAACCTCATGATTACATTTAATTCACATGAAAATCATTCATTTATACAGCGAATTTTTTCTTTTTGTTACAAGTTACCCCTTTAATTAGGATGCCTTTGTGTAAACGAAAATATAGAATAATTTACAGAAAAATTCTTATTACGAGCCGTGTCGATACCTACGCCTGCAAGTGTTATCGACAGACATTTCGTTAACAATCATGATTTATTTTCCCCGTTCTTTCTCCGGAATGAACGCCGAAGTGAATATCCTATTTTCCAGTCGTCACTTGTCTGGAAAATAAACTGTGGTTGTTGCTCGTAGTTAAGAGAAAGACGACAGTGCGGTACCGATTTCAACCTGTTATGCACGAGCTTGCTTCATCTCACTCCATAACATGTGAAACGGCGCTGGATTGCCGTTAACTAACTCGGTCACTCAAAAAAAGAAGATAGTCATGTTAAGTAACGATCTTACATCGCTGATCACGCGTATTGACTTCGCGCTAATTTCATCTATTCACATCATTTTTCCCCCGCTAACCATTGGACTGGCTGCACTGTTGTTCATCTCTGAACTGATGTGGGTCAGGAAGCAAGATGAGAAGTGGTATCGCCTGTGTCGCTTCTTTGAAAAGCTGTTTATCGTTAACTTCGGTGCTGGCGTGGCAACCGGCGTCACCATGGAAATGGCCTTTGGTATTCTTTATGGCCGCTTCTCGCAGGCTGCCGGCCCGTTCTTTGGTCAGGTGCTCGGCTATGAGACCATCACTGCCTTTATGTATGAAGCCGGCTTTATCGGACTGATGATCTTTGGCTGGGGCAAGATCAGTAAAGGGATGCACCTGTTTGCGACCTTTAACGTGGCGCTCTCTTCGACGCTTTCTGCGATGTGGATCCTGGTGGCTAACTCCTGGATGCAGACACCGACTGGCGTTGAGCTGCATAACGGCATCTTTATTGTGACCGACTGGCTGGCCGCGCTGTTTAACCCGAATGCGCGCAGTGCTTTCCCGCATATGCTGCTGGCGAGCTTCGAGCTCTCGCTGTGCTTCGTGGTGGCCACCTGTGCCTGGTATGTCCTGAAACAGCGTCATGTTGATCTGTTCCTGAAGCCGCTGAAGTACTCGCTGATGGCGCTGGCCGTGGTTGCTGCCGTTCAGATCTATATGGGTGACGTGCTGGGTGAAGCCACGCTGGAACATAAACCGGCAGCGCTGGCAGCGATGGAAGGGCACTACGATACCTATGATTCTGCGGGTAACGTCAACAGTGCATGGCACATCCTGGGTTGGCCAAACAAAGAAGGCACCGGCCTCGCATGGTCAATCGACATTCCGCACGGTTTAAGCCTGATTGAAACCAAAACCTGGAACGGTACGGTAACGGGCCTGAACAGCTTCCCGAAAGATCAGCAACCGCCTGTGGTATTACCGTTTTACGCCTTCCGCGCCATGTCGGGTGCTGCGGGTGCCATGCTGCTGGTTAGCCTTTGGGGCGTCTGGCTGATTGCACGTCGTCGCATGACCACTGAGCTGGCTCCGCGCAATAAGCTGTTCCTGGCACTGGCCGTTATCATGGTAGTCCTGCCTTATGTCGCAGTGATTGCGGGCTGGTGGACGCGCGAAATTGGCCGTCAGCCGTGGATCGTGTATGGCCTGATGCGCACCGAAGACGGCATGAGCCCGATGACCATGGGTCTGGCGATCTTCTGGCTGGTCGGCTTCGCTATCTTTGAAACCGCTGTGGTGGCGGGCACCATCTGGTTCCTGGCAAAAGTGGTGCGTATGGGACCAGATTTGACCAGCAAAATACCGGGCGAAGGGCATGAGCATTTAGGTCACCTTGATATGCCTGCCAGTGGTCATGCTGACCATCCTGAATATATCCGTCCGGTTTGATGGGAGAAGAAATCCATGGACATGCTTAACTCGACTCAGCACTTCCTGATCATCGCCTGGTGGTTAGCGTTTGGTATCAGCGTTCTTTTATATATCGCACTGGATGGTGCCGATCTGGGGGCGGGGATCTTCTCGCTCTTCGTCCGCGACCATGACGAGCGCGGTGCCATTATGTCGGCGATGGCCGGCACCTGGGATGCCAATGAAACCTGGCTGATTGTCGCCGGCGGTATTATGTTCGGCACCTTCCCGTTTGTGTACGGTTCAGCCTTTAGCTACTTGATGGTTCCGATGTCGCTGGTACTTTGGGGCATTATGTCCCGCGCAGTGGCACTGGAGTTCCGTCATCTGGCTTCGCCATTCTGGCAGAAGTTCTCAGACGGCATCTTCGGCGTCGCCAGCCTCGCCGTCACCTTCTTTGGTGGAATGTGCGTGGGCGCATTGCTGCAAGGTTTCCAGATGGATTCACCTGCACAGGGTGTTCCGACCTACGTGGGTGGCGCATTTAACTTCATCTCCGCTTTCTCCATCTGGACCGGTGTGGCTTCTTGTGTCGCCATGACGCTGGCTGGCGTATTGTTCGTGCGTGCTCGCTTCGAGAAAAACGAACCGATTCGTCAGGACGCGGCTCGCTGGACCGCGGTAATTTTCTGGCTAGCCATCGCTGCCGTGGTGATTACCTGGGTATGGAGTGCAGTGATCTTTGACTGGGCACGTACGAAATGGTTTGGTCCTCACTTCTGGATCTGGGGCTTGTTTGGTCTGATTGCGCTGGTGTGTATCGACCAGGTTCGTCGTGACACCCTGAAGGACAAAGATTTCGCCGCGGTGTTGTGGTTCAATGGCGCTGCGTTCATTCTGGGCTTTGGTATGCTGCTGACCATGTTCCCATGGATTGTGCCAGGCACCTGGACCATCTGGGCGGGCGCCAGTCCACAGGTTTCGCTGATTACCTTCACCATGACCATGGGTGGGTTTGTACCGGTAATGCTGATGTACAACTGGTATCAGATCTGGGTATTCCGCGGCCGTATCTCCAAGCTGGTTGGTCACGGGGGTCACTAAGACATCATGTCTGCTAGCTCTCCTCCTGGTAGAATAGCTGCCCGCCTGGCAGAACGTTGGCTTTCGAGCCTGCGTCGCCAGGCGGGCGGGTTATTTTCACTGTCCATCAGTATGGCGGCGCTCAATGCCATACTGATGATTGCACAGTGCTGGCTGTTAGCCTGGCTAATCAGTAACGCTGTCCTCGGCGGTAAAAACTTCACTGCGCTGTTGCCATATCTCTTATTGCTGCCGGTTGTGATGTTACTGCGCGCAGGTATCGATATCCTGCGTCAAGGCTTTGCATTCGAAGCGTCCGCGCGCATCCGCCAGGGTCTGCGCGGCATGTTGTTAGACCGCATCGCCACACTGGGTCCGTCATGGAGCCAGAATCAACGTACGGGCAGTATCGCCAGCTCGCTTGGCGAAGGCGTCGAAGCTATCGAAGCCTATTTTTCCGGTTTTCTTCCGCAAAAAATCATCATCGGCATTGTGCCGCTTGCCATTCTGGTGGCGCTTTTTCCTTTTGACTGGGTTTCCGGCTTGATCATGCTGATCACCGCACCGCTGGTGCCGCTGTTCATGATCGTAGTAGGAAAGGGCGCGGAGAAAATGAGCCTGAAGCAGTGGCACAAACTCAGCCTGATGAGTGCACACTTCTTTGATGTGATTGCTGGCCTGACAACGTTACGTCAGAGCAATGCGGCGCGTCGGCAAGCGAACATTATCGCGGCGATCTCGGACAGCTATCGCCAGACCACCATGAAGGTGTTGCGACTGGCGTTTCTTTCTTCATTAGTGCTGGAATTTTTTGCCACCATCAGCACCGCAATGGTGGCGGTGTATGTGGGATTCCGTCTGTTCTATGGCGAGATGGGCTTTCTGCCAGGGCTGTTTGCCTTGTTGCTGGCACCGGAATTTTTCCGTCCGCTGCGCGATTTGGGCACGCATTACCATGCCCGTATGGATGCGATTGGCGCGACGGAAGGTTTACTGGCGATCCTCAATGCGGAAGCGCCTGAATCGCCAGAGGGTAATGAAGTGCTTCCGGCGAAACCGCGTGAAATAAACGTCGAAGGCGTTAGCTACCAGTATGAAGAGGGTGGCGGTGTCACGGATGTTTCCTTTACTTTGCGTAGCGGGGAAACACTGGCAATTGTCGGCACCAGCGGTGCCGGTAAAACCACGTTATCGCGAATGCTACTGGGCTTTATCTCGCCCAACTCAGGGCGCATCGTCATTGATGGCAAGGATCTTTCTTCATTAGATCTTCCCGCATGGCAGCAGCAGATTGGCTGGCTCCCGCAGCGGCCCACTCTGTTTGCCGGTTCGATTGCTGAAAATATCCTGTTATCGCGTTCGGGTATCAGCCAGGCAGAGGTTGAAGCAGCGGCACAGCTGGCTCAGGCTGACACGTTTATCCATTCATTGCCGGCGCAATATGATTACCGCCTGGGCGACGGTGGAAAAGGGCTGTCCGGTGGGCAGATTCAGCGTATTGCGATGGCACGTGCTGTATTGAATGCGCCAGCCGTAGTGGTTCTCGATGAACCCACTGTGGCGCTGGATCGCCAGACGGCACAGAAGATGATTGCCGCTTTGGGTGAATCATTACCGGATAGCGCACGCTTAATCATCACCCACGATACGGAGATCGCCGCCACTGCTGATCGAGTCATCGTGCTGGAAAAAGGGCGGGTGGTTGAATCGGGGATGCCGCAGGCATTGCGCGACCACGCTGGCGTATTCGCGGAACTCGAACGCCTGCAAAAAGGAGATCTCGCATGAATGATCTTTGCCATCTCCTGCGCCTGGCGCGTCCATGGCGTTTTCGCATGGCGGTGGGGATTTTGCTCTCTGTGATTGTGATTCTCTCCAACGTTGCGCTGCTCGCCTTATCAGGTTGGTTCATCACGTCCATGGCGCTGGCTGGCGTAGGCTCACTGGCTCTGGAGTTTTTCACTCCGGCGGCGGCGATTCGTGGGCTCGCGGTATTACGTACCTTCGCGCGTTATCTGGAAAGGCTGGTGACGCACGACGCAACCTTGCGCTTGTTGTCGGTTTTACGCGTCTGGTTCTATCAGCAGTTAGCGGATCTTGCGCCCGCGCGACTGCAGGATTTCCGTGATGGGGATGTGCTGGCGCGTTTTCGTGCTGATATTGACAGCCTCGACAACTTCTATCTACGCATTCTGACCCCAGCGATTGCAGGGCTGATCTCGGCGCTGATTATTTTGGCCGGGATTTGCTGGTTCTCACCTTCAGTGGCAATCATTGATGCCGTGGTGCTGATTCTTGCAGGCGTGGTTGTGCCATGGATTGTGGCATCGTTGACGCAAGCCAGTGGCAACCAGATTGCCACCGTGCGTTCGTCCGTTCAGGCTGCATCCACCGATTTGGTACGTGGATTAGCAGAGTTACAGATGGTCGGCGCCGTTAGTCATCAAACCAAACATCTGCGCCAGCTTTCTCAGCAACTGATTAGCGCACAGCGTCGGCAAGCCTGGATCAGCGCCAGCGGCGGGGCGATCTGCGCCTTAATGGGACAGCTCGGGGTATTTTTCGCCTTTATCCTGCTCTTCAATACCGGGCACGCGAGCGGCATTTCTGCCAGTGAAATCGTGATGTTGCTGTTCACCATACTGGCGAGCACTGAAGCGGTGGCTGGATTGCCCGCTGCCTTTGCTTCACTCGGCACTACGCGTGAAGCGGCACGCCGTCTGTTCTCCATGACGGAGCTGACACCGGCGATCGTCTTGCCTGAAACCAGCCCGATACCGGAAAGCAGCGAATTATCATTTGCTGCTGTGACAATGCGTTACACGCCTGATGCGCCTAAGGTACTGGATAAGCTGAGCTTTACTGTGCCCGTCGGCCATTGTCTGGCGATTTTGGGACCTAGCGGAGCGGGTAAAACTACCGTACTGAATCTGGTGCAAGGATTCTGGGAAACAACAGATGGAGATGTGTCTATTGGTGGTCGCCCGGTCAGGACGCTTTCAGAAGAAACGTTGCGTCAGATGATTTCGGTGGTTGGCCAGAAAACCTATCTCTTTAACGCGTCGATTCGAGACAACCTGCGGCTGGTTTCACCGGATGCGGATGACGAGACATTATGGGATGCACTGGCACGTGCTGCCTTAGACGAAGAAGTCCGTGCATTTCCGCTGGGGCTCGATACCCTGGTGGGCGAGTTAGGAGGGCGTCTGTCTGGTGGTCAAGCCCGCCGGATTGGGATTGCCCGCGCTTATCTTTCCCACGCGCCGATCGTACTGCTCGATGAACCCACCGAAGGGTTAGACGCAGTGAATACGGAACTGGTACTTAACTGTTTGAAAGAACTTATTAAGGGTAAAACCACGTTGCTGGTGACCCATCAGATTCAACCACTTTCTCTTGCGGATAGCCGGTTACTGCTCGACAGACAATAACAAGAGCAGGGATCTGTTTTTTGGTTTATTTACATCTGCTTAGGGTCAACCTGAGCAGATGCTTAATCAATACAATAATAAAACTTGTGAGACAACTGACCAGGGATCACCATGGATAAAATGACAAACTCCAAAACCCGACGAAAGCATATTCGTTTCCCACATCTGCTGATTGATCAGATCGAAGAGAGTATGAAGAGCGAAAACATTCAAAACTTCTCAGCCTGGGTAGTTGAAGCTTGCCGTTTGAAAGCGCGGGACGTCGGCAACGAAAAGAAGTAGTTTTCAATTTCCCGTCAGTAGCAGGTCATCATCGCTGGCGTGTTGCAGACGGGAAATCCAATCTGGTTTAATCCTTCAAATTTCATCTCACATAAGTGTTCCGCGCTAGAAACAGCAGCGCCAGTAGAACGCAACACAGCAGATTCAGCTCAACAAAACACAGGCATATCCGAGGCGGTCATCTTAAGTTAGCCAGATAATCAAAGGGCGCATAATGTATATTATGTTAAATAAGGCATCTGAAGGCGCACTACAGACTTTACCAGGTATTACCTGCTGATAATTGATGACGTATCTTCTAATCCATACCGAGTGCCAAGATAATCCTCAATACAACTTTTAAGATTTTTAAGATGCGTGCCGGAAAAACTAATTCCACCTGCAAAATCAGGGTCTTCGCTAAAGCGATTGCCGCCATAGCACAGCCTCAATGAGGTACCGCCCTGGAATGTAAGGTCCTGCAGTAATCCTTCTCTATCCAGGCAATATAGAATGTCGTAATGCAGTAGCTCTTTCTCAACCACATTACGCATACCATCAAGTTCAGCTGACTCCATGGCTTGACCCACCAAATCGGCAAAATTAACCCTCTGATTCATCCTGAAGCTCCGTTGTATCGACCAGATGCAGGTTACGCCCTACCCGCCGCAAATCTCTGAGTGCTGTCTTCATCGTTGCCTGACGTAAAGGCGAGTCACCGATGTATGTGTCTTGCAAAATCTGTTCGGGAGAACGCTTGGTGTGCGTAAACTCAATGACGCCATAGGGCGTTTTATGTTCTTCAGAACGTCCAGTGGTCATCACTGTAATTCTGCTCATTGGAATCTGTGAGATAGCACCATAAGCAGATAACGCTGATTCCAGACTGAGATAGTTGTATTCACCTCTACGCAGCGCCAATACCACCCTTTCAAGCGTGTAGGCATCTTTACTTCTGGCTAAGGCGTAAACATAAACGCCTCGAATAGCACGTGTAAGGATGCCGTCTTTTACTAGTCGATTTAAACCTGCTTTAAGGGTTTTCGCGCTATCTTCAAAAAAAATTTTGGCTAAATCCCGAAGAGTAAAGACATAGCGTCCTCTCATATCAAACAGGTTAAGCTGCATAATAGCCGTCATTCTGTTCATAATTAAGTCTACACAAAGGCCAATAAAAGATGACTTATATGTAAACATAATCACATCCAAAACGTCAAGTGCACATGAAAACACCATATGTGTAGCCTTCATGTAGACTTATTTGGTAGTCGATGCTCATGTTTAATATCACTGAGGTATTCACCTCAACCTCCATGAATCGCTTAAAATACCGACAAAAAAAGGCATCGCTACGTCAATAATCAGTAGCAATCCCACACGCGAAATCTCAGAATTCACGTAGCGACGTCAGCCAATGTTGCTTTCAGTCAACTTTTAACCCGTCAGCGCGTCTGATTTCGATAGGATTCTCAGCCGTCAGCTCAGGCGTTTTTCCTGCCATCAACTACAGTTAACTGATTCAAACCTCAATAAAAAACAACATCATGCCCTTTTCTCTCACCACACATCTGTTCGCGCGACTGCGTCTGTTAATCTCGATTGTTGCCGGTGTTGTCTGCTATTTATTGCTGCCTGCAAAATTGGGAGAACTGCAACGCGTATTGATTGGCTGGAATGTGCTGGCGTGGCTTTATCTGTGGTTTATCTGGTTTCGCATGCTGCGTACCGATGCAGGTGAAATCAAGCGTATTGCCCAGATGCAAGATCAGAGCGCCGCGTTAGTACTTGGGATGGTTATTGTGGCCTGCATGATCAGCATCGTGGCGATCATGAGTGAGCTTCCGGCTCTCAAACATCTCACCGGCACACCGCGTGTGTTGCATCTGCTGCTGACCGCCATGACGTTGATTGTCTCATGGGCATTACTGCCGAGTTCGTTCGCTATGCATTACGCACATCAACATTACTTGCAGCGTAGTCAGGATGTCACACCGATGATATTCCCAGAAAAACCGGACGAACCGGCGTACTGGGATTTTCTCTATTTCTCATTCACCATCGCAGTCGCATCGCAGACCGCCGACGTGGCAACGGGTACCACCGAAATGCGTAAGCTGGCGCTGCTGCAATCGGTGATCTCGTTTATTTTCAATCTGGCCATTCTGGGATTGTCAGTGAATGTGGGGGCCGGATTGCTGAGTTAGCGCTTAGCGACGCCCTTTATTAATGGTTGCGGACCAGTTGAAGTCACTGACCTCACTGGCAGACTGCGCTTCAGGTTTCTTACGGCGCGTCGGTGTCTTTTTCGCTTTGTCCGCTTTGGCTTTCTCTTTGGTTAACTTAATAGTCATGACTTGCTGACGCGCATCTGCGGTATATTCTTTCTCTTTTTTCGCATCAGGCTCTTTACCACTGCGCTGGCGATGTTTTTCCATTAACCCTTTGAAGATTTCATCCACTTCAATTCGCTCAGCTTCATTAAACTGGTCGATTGAAATCATTTTCTTATCGCTCATCGCGTTATTTCCTCAGTAAATGGCTAAGCTCAAGTCTACACCATTGCTGCCGGCGCGGCTTTCTTGTAATCTTGCCCGCCAATCATCCGCCTGCAAATTAGGACGTAACATGACCACTCACTCTTCTAAAGATCCCATGCACGGCGTGACGCTGGAAATGATTATCAATGCGTTAGTGGCGCGTTATGGCTGGGTCGAACTCAGTAAACTTATCAATATCAACTGCTTCAAAAGCGATCCCAGCGTAAAATCCAGTCTCAAATTCCTGCGCCGCACGCCATGGGCACGTTCTGAAGTGGAAGCACTCTACCTCGACTCTCTCGAGGAACCCGCCAAACAAGATTCGGTAGATAGCGACTTTAACCCCTGGACTCAGGGCCAAAAATAAACACATCGGCTAACCTTCTCCTCGTTCTTTCATTTTGGTGACAACCTTGCCAGCGTCATCACAATTTCCAATGACCGGCTGCCTTGTAACTTCGTTTATCGCGTGACAATATCGATACATGTATATACATGTATCGCCCAATGCCATCACAACAGATAAACAAAAAATAACATAACGCACTGCGTTCATTGTTTCAGCGAGGAAACTATGTCAGCCGAATCACCTGCAGCCGATTATTCAGGCACAGAAAACCAGCGTCTGTCTGAAACCCGATCAATCGATTACATTCCGCTCCGTGAACGTCATGGCCACCCTTTCAGCCAGTTCACACTCTGGTTTGGCGGTAACCTGCAAATTACCGCTATTGTTACCGGTGCTCTCGCCGTAGTGTTGGGCGGCGATGTGGTGTGGTCGCTTGTGGGTCTGTTGGTGGGCCAGATTATCGGTGCCGCCATTATGTCGTTGCATGCCATTCAGGGCCCGCGTCTTGGCTTACCGCAGATGATCACCAGCCGCATGCAGTTTGGTGTGTTTGGTGCGGTGATCCCGCTGGTGCTGGTGTGCATTATGTATGTCGGATTTTCGGCCAGCGGCACCGTGCTGGCCGGTCAGGCACTGGCAAAGCTGATTAATGTGAGCAACGCGACGGGTATGATCCTGTTTAGCGCCATCATTGTGGTGATTGCGGTGCTCGGATACCGAGTGATTCACAAGCTGGGAAAAGTGGCGAGCGTGATCGGTGTGCTGGCCTTCGCTTATCTGTTCATCACCCTGCTTTCCACGCATGATTTATCGGCCGTGTGGCAGAATCAGCACTTCACTATCGCCAACTTCCTGCTGGCCGTTTCACTCTCTTCTTCCTGGCAGATTGCCTTTTGCCCGTATGTTTCTGATTACTCGCGCTACCTGCCAGCTAACGTATCGGCGAAGAAGCTGTTCAGTTCGGTGTTTTTTGGCACCGTTTTAGGCACACAAGCCTCGATGACGTTGGGCGTCATTGTGGCAGCGATTGCCGGAAAAGCGTTTTCCGGTAATGAAGTGGGATATATCGTTGGTCTGGGCAGTAGCGCCACTATGGCGATGGTAATCTACTTCGCCATCTGCTTTGGCAAGATTACTTTCACTACCCTGAATGCTTACGGCAGCTTTATGTCACTCACCACCATCGTGTCAGGCTTTCGTCAGCAAACGTCCCTCAGCCGAGGCGGACGTATTCTGTTTGTGGTGCTGATGGTCACGATTGCCTGCATTATCGCCCTGATCAGTGAGCCGGCCTTCCTCAAGTCGTTTACCCATTTCCTGTTGTTCCTGCTCGCTTTCTTTGTCCCATGGAGCGCAATCAGCCTCACCGATTTCTATCTGATCACCAAAGGGCGCGTGGATATTCCGGCGCTGTCACAGCCTGATGGCCGATACGGCCGCTGGAGCTGGGTTGGGATTGTGGTGTATTGCCTCGGCGTGATGGTGCAACTGCCCTTTATTGATAATCCGCTGCACCATGGCTCATTAACCTGGATATTTGCCGGTAATGATGTGTCGTGGATTATTGGCTGGTTTGCCACCGCATTAATGTGGTTAGCCGCGCGTCGATGGGATCGACGCGGGACGCTGGAAAGATCGATCTACCCTGCTGAGTGACGTTGTCACGGCCGCCATCTAAGGCGGCCGTTCTCTTTACTTATCGTTAGTAAAACGCCCGACAAGGGTTGAGGCACCCAAACTGTGCCCTTTCAATTTGGCAATCAATTCATCATGTGTAAGTCCCGCAGGTAATTGGTTTACCGGCAAGTCTGTGGCCACCATCACGAAGTTATAATGATGCATGCCACTTCCCACCGGTGGACAAGGACCATAATAATTTGTGGTGCCTGGCGAATTCTTACCCCGGTATAACCTTCGCCTTTAGTTAACTCGCCCTGCGCAAACTGCGTGCGATCCGCCGCGATGTTATAGGCCACCATATGCGTTACGCCTAAGCCTTTGCCACCCACGGGATCGGTGAGCATCAGCGCAAAACTGCGGGTGCCGGCCGGCGCATTTGACCAGCTTAAAGCGGGAGACACATTGTCGCCGGTGCATGACGGGTTACTTTTGTTGTTGCCTGCAAAGGTTTTATCCAGCGTGGCACTGTCGTTAAAATCCGATGATTGCAGCGTAAATACCGGGGCAGCCAGCACGGTTCCCGGAAGCAGCGCCAATAATAGTGCGCGTTTGAACATCATCATTTCTCACTCCTGTTGATGAAAAAATCAGCCAAAACATCAAGTATATAACCTGATCACAATCATGCCGCAGACTACACTGCTGAAAGCCCTCTTTGAAACGCAGGAGCATCGGATGCCAGCCTCATCACTCGCGTTGTTTACCGCCGCCACGCAGCAATGGTTTCGCCACACTTTTAAAGCGGCGACGCCCGCTCAACAGCAAGCCTGGCGAGCCATTTCGAGCGGTAAAAATTGCCTGGTGATTGCGCCTACCGGTTCAGGTAAAACGCTGGCGGCATTTCTTTATGCGATTGATGCCCTGTTCCGTGAGCGCAGTGGCGCAGAACTGCCTGAGCGGAGCCACAGGACGCGCATTCTTTATCTTTCACCGGTCAAAGCACTGGCGGCGGATGTTCAGCGCAATTTGCAACGACCTTTGGCGGGAGTGGCTGATGAGCGGCGCAAACGCGGTGAACCGGAGATCGCGATTGAGGTGGGCATGCGTTCAGGCGATACGCTCAGTGGCGAGCGGGCAAAATTACAGCGCCGTCCACCTGACATATTGATCACCACGCCCGAATCCTTATTCCTGATGCTGACGTCGAAAGCTCGCGATACGCTGTGCGGCATCTCCACCGTGATTGTTGATGAAGTACATGCCGTAGCGGGCAGTAAACGTGGCGCGCATCTGGCGCTCAGTCTTGAACGGCTGGATGCACTGCTCGCGCACCCTGCGCAGCGCATCGGTCTCTCTGCCACGGTAAAACCGCCCGAAGCCGTCGCACAGTTTCTTGGCGGGAGTCGCGAAACGCTGATCGTTAATCCTGCCGCACAGCGTCCATTGCAGCTCACCATCCGTGTACCCGTTGAAGATATGACGGATATCCAGCAGCGCCCCGATAGCCGTTCCGTTCAGGATGCCACACTTTCTGCCGGTTCCATCTGGCCACATATTGAAGCCGGGATTCTGGATGAGGTGTTACGCCATCGCGCCACATTGGTGTTTACTAATTCTCGTGAGTTGGCTGAAAAACTCACCGCGCGACTGAATGAACTCTACATGCGCCGCCTGGGAGAACAGCCCCCTGCGCCAGAAGCATCCTTTGCCTACGGTTCTTTTACCGGCGGCACGGAAAAACGCAATGTCACACCGGATAACTTATTGGCCCGATCCCACCACGGTTCTGTCTCCAAAGAGCAACGGTTGGAAATTGAGAACGCGCTCAAAGCGGGAGAGTTGCGCTGCGTTGTCGCCACATCAAGCCTGGAGCTGGGGATCGACATGGGCGATATCGATCTGGTGATCCAGGTGGGTGCACCGCCTTCGGTTGCCAGTGCGCTCCAGCGCGTCGGGCGCGCGGGTCATCAGGTCGGTGGCACGCCGAAAGGCATCATCTGGCCGCGTACCCGCCGCGATTTGGTGGATGCGGCAGTTATCGTCGAATCGATGATGGCAGGTGAACTTGATGCGATTACCCTGCCACACAATCCGCTGGACCTGCTGGCTCAGCATACGGTCGCCGCCGCCTCAATGGACACCCTGGAAATCGACAGCTGGTTTGAGCTGGTGCGGCGCGCAGAACCGTTCAAAACGTTACCGCGTAACGCATTTGACGCCGTATTGGATATGCTAGCCGGGCGTTATCCTTCCGATGAGTTCGCCAACCTGCGACCCCGCGTCATTTGGGATCGACAAAACAATACCCTCACCGGGCTGCCTGGCGCGCAGCATCTGGCCGTCACCAGCGGCGGCACCATCCCGGATCGCGGGATGTTCAGCGTTATGCTTCCCGAAGGTGAAGAACAGACGGGCGCACGTCGCGTCGGGGAACTGGATGAAGAGATGGTCTATGAGTCGCGAATTAACGACATCATTACCCTGGGCGCGACATCCTGGCGTATTCAGCAAATCACCCATGACCAGGTTGTGGTGGTGCCTGCGCCGGGCCGTTCAGCGCGTCTGCCATTCTGGCATGGCGACAGCCTTGGCCGTTCAGCGACACTCGGTGAAGCGATTGGTGGCTATTTACGACACGCCAGTAATGAGGCGTCACTGCCCGGCGACAGTCTTGACGCCAATGCCCGACACAATATAAAAAGCCTGATCGCAGAACAAATTCAGGCAACGGGCGAATTGCCAACAGATCGCAACCTGTTGATTGAGCGCTGTCGGGATGAAACCGGCGACTGGCGTCTGATCCTTCATTCGCCATATGGCCAGCGTGTGCATGCACCCTGGGCGCTGGCGGTTGCGGAACGCATTGGCCGCATCATGGGCATCAATCCAGCCGTGGTCGCCAGCGATGATGGCATCGTGGCACGTTTTCCCGATAGCGAAGGCCGGGTGCCCGGTGCCGAGCTCTTCTTGTTCGAGCCCGATGAACTGCAACGCGTCGTGACGGCATCCGTCGGGCATTCGGCGCTGTTTGCCGCCCGTTTCCGTGAATGTGCTGCCCGCGCCCTGCTGTTGCCGCGCCGCAATCCCGGTAAACGTTCACCGCTTTGGCAGCAACGTTTGCGTGCAGGCCAATTGCTCGAAGTGGCACGTCAGTTTGCAGACTTTCCCATCCTGATTGAGACGGCACGCGAATGTTTGCAGGACGTTTACGACCTGCCTGCACTGCATCATTTAATGGCACGTATCCATCAGGGTGACGTGCGGTTAACCGAAGTCACAACAGAAACTCCCTCGCCGTTTGCCGCACCGCTGCTGTTTGGTTACGTCGCCGAATTTATGTATGCCAGCGATGCGCCTCAGGCGGAACGGCGCGCTTCGATGCTAGCACTCGACAGCAATATGCTGAGTGATTTACTGGGCCAGGTGGATATGCGCGAACTGCTGGAACCCGCAGTGATTGCGCGTGTTGAGCAGGAATTGCAGCGTACCGTGGCGGAGTATCAGGCGCGCAGTATTGAAGCTCTGATAGATATGCTGCGCGAGCTGGGCCCGCTATCAACCGAAGAACTTGCCGCCCGTTTTACGGGCGATGAGCCGCTTGAGCCCGGTTTGCTCGCCCTGCAGCAGGTGCAGCGAATCATCAATGTAAACATTGCGGGTACCGCGCGCTGGGCGGTGGCTGAAGATGCAATACGTCTGCATGATGCGCTGGGTTGCGCTCTGCCTAACAATCTCCCTGCTGCACTGCTCGAACCGGTTAACCGCCCATTGCATGATCTGCTGGGGCGCTACGCCCGCACGCATGCGGTGTTTACCAGTTTGCAGGTAGCCCAACGTTTTGGCCTCGGACGCGCCGTTGTCGATGAAGCTCTGGAACAACTTCGCCAGCAAAATAAATTGCTTAAAGGCGATTTTCTGTCCCCCGAACCTGATGAGTCCACGCAGTGGGCAGCCGAAAGCGTGTTCCGCCGCTTGCGCGTGCGGTCGTTACAGTCCGCGCGCGACGCGACTCAACCCGTTGTGCCGGCCGCCTATGTGGCGTTTCTGCTTGAGCGTCAGGGGCTGTTGAGTGATGCGAGCGCCCGGCAGACACAAGGCGCCTTCTCAGGGCTGAATGGCGTGGTCAGAGTCATTGAACAACTGGCGGGCGTGGTGCTGCCAGTATCATTGTGGGAATCACAAATCTTCCCTGCACGCGTTCGGGATTATCAGCCTGCGATGCTGGATGAATTGTTTTCATCGGGAGAAGTGATTTGGTTCGGTCATACTTCATCAAACGTGCATGACGGTCTGGTTTCCCTGCATTTGACTGAGTTCGCCAGCGAAACAATCCCTGCTCTGGATAATCAAGTGACGTTGTCACCCATCGAGGCGTCCTTACTGGCGCTGATGCAGGATGGCGCGGGTTGGTTCGTCAGGCAGCTGCTCCCGCGCATAACCGAAAGGCTGGATAACGGAGAAATGATTGATCCAACGGACGTTTATCAGGCTCTTTGGCAACTGATCTGGCGCGGAGTCCTCACCATCGATACCTGGTCGGCGTTGCGACATCTTAGCCAAATGGCCATCACACCCAAACCGCGCCCTGTGCGTGCACGCCACGGACGGCACAGTCGCGCCAGTTTTAACGCCAGTCGCGCCGCAGAACCCCGTTTATCACTGAACACCATGGCCGGTCGCTGGTCGTTGATCCCTCGCCAGCCGATTGCCGACACCGAACGCGCGCTGGCATTAGCAGAAAATATGCTCGATCGATTTGGTGTCATCACGCGGGGATCCGCTATCGCCGAGCAGATCCCCGGCGGCTTTCCGGCGTTGCAACCAGTGCTGCGCGGGATGGAAGATGCCGGCCGACTGTTGCGCGGGCGTTTTATTGCGGGCATGGGCGCGGCACAGTTTGCCGATAACCCTGCTATTGATCGACTGCGTCAACTCGATGCGGGCAAGCCAGTGCGGCATGCTCACGTCGTCGTATCTGCAGTTGACCCCGCGAATCCCTACGGTTTAACACTGCCGTGGCCGCTCAGTATCACCGGAGCCAAACCCACGCGCCGCACGGGCGCTTTCGTGGTGATCGCCAGTGGGCACGTGCTGCTTTACCTTCCACCTGGCGGTAAAGAGCTGATGACCTTTGATGCGCAGGATAGCGACGAAGACCTTCATGCCGCGCTGGTAGCGCTGGGCCAGGCATTAAAGCGCGAGAAGCACCTTAATTTCATCCTCGAGCGCATTAACGATCAATCTGTCGGACAATCCAGTCTGTTCACCGCGTTAAAAGAAGCCGGTTTCTCCCGCGTACCCAAAGGCTACAGCTGGGACGGCTACCAGGCGCGCTGACGATAATCCTGTAGTTGCATCCTCTCCAGCTGGCGCGGCGTGGCAACGGGCCACGGTTGCTGCGGGAACAGGTAGAGCCGGATGCTGAACAGATGGAACAGCGGCGTCAGCAAACCGTCATCCTGCTTTGCCAGCCGTTCCAGCATCAGCAGCAGCCAGTCGAGTTCGTCCAGTAAATCCTGATGAGGCGGTGTTTGCAGCGATTTCAGGCGACGCTTCAGGAACAAGGCCAACTCGTGAAACATCTGTCCGCTGTCCAGCTGATGTTTTGCCAGCAGATCTTTATGGCGGGCGTAGTAATCAAAACTGTTCACGCCCAGCCACACTTCCGTCAATAACATCCCAGCAGTCGACATATCCGGTTGTGGATCCAGTCGTAAACGCGGCAGTACCACGTTGACTTTATCCAGCATCAAACTGATAAAGCGTTGTCTGCCCAGCAGCGATGAACCGGTACGTTCAAGTTCTTTAATGAAGCGCAACAGCTCACGTAACCCCTGACGGACCGCGCGCCGCGCCGTCCATGAGGGGCGTTTGTTGCGCATCAGCACGGTCACAATCACCGCAAAAAGCACGCCAGCCAGCGAGGCAATCGCATTGTTAATCAACAACACCAGATCGGGCTTGAGATGATGGCCTAAACCGATAAAGCCAGGAATCTGGATAGCAACGCTGATACCAATCATATTGGTTGAGGGGCGCGCAATAATCAGGCCCAGTATCAATAAGCCCGGCAGCAGACAAATAATCAGTGCTTCAAATGAGGTCGCCTGCGGCAACAGCAGCGCCACATAAATCACGCTGATAAAGATGGCCACAATCACGCCGCGCACAAACAATTTCATTGAGGTCAGTGGCGTATCCATACTGGCAAAAAGTGAACTCAGGATGGCGGCCATCACCGGTGCCGACGCGCCATCGTGCCAACCCGTGCCAATCCACAGTAAACAGGAACCAAAAATCGCGCAAAAGGCGGTTAATGCAGAAAGTCTGATCAACCCTTTGTCGTAGAAACGATGGGTGCGTTTGCCGCGGGCGGGCGTGGTGTCGCCCGAGAGATCGCTGACCAGCCCGCCGACGCTTTGATAGGCACCCGCAATGCGCACAAAGTCCGCCATGCGCTCCAGTAAACCGGTAAACAGCAGGCAGTGCTCAATCGGTAACTCCCCGTTACGCCAGGCCTGATTGATATCATTCTGACAACGACTTAATTCCAACTGTATACCGCTGGTTTCCCCGACGGCTTCGCCATCGTTGAGCCAATGCAAAAACAGACGGAACGCCACAGCGACGTTGTCCGGGAAGGTAATCTGCAGCGCTGATAATCGCTGCAGGCGCAGCTCAATCGCGGTGAGCGTGGGGATCAAGTAAGAGAGATGTTGATACTGCACGCTGACCAGACGAATCAAACGCCGCGCCGCATCGCCTTCATAGACGCAGTGCGTAATCAGAATTTCCACTTGCTGTGGATTGGTCGCCATACGCGTCAGAATTTCATCGCGCTCGGGAGATTTAACGCCAGAAATGCCTGACAGCAAATCGTGGCACAACTTGCGGGCATTCAAATACCACTGGCTGACACTCTGCTCCAGCAAGCTACGCATCGATACCGGAAACAAAAGTGCGTGCACCAGACTGCTGCACACTGTACCGACTGCGATCTCTTCAATACGGGATAACACGGTATTGGTGATCGATAACGGCGTCATGACTTCAGGAAAACCCATGATTGCGGCGCTGTAGCCTGCCAGCATGAACACATAGCTTTTCGGCGTGCGATCGTGCAGCGAAAGGTAAAGACACACACTCACCCACAGCGAAATGATGAAGCTGAAAAGTAATGGGTGTTCAACGGTAACGGGAAAAACAAAGAAGATAAACACGCCGCCCAGCAAGGTGCCAAGCATACGAAACAGTGATTTTGAAATGGTGGAGGCAGAATAAAGCTGGGAAGCGATGAAAACCGTGGTAATCGCCCAGGCCGGTTTATCCAGGTTGAGTTCGAGTGAAAAGTACAATGCCAGAAAGGCGGCCAGACAGGTTTTTACAGCAAAAAAAACGGTGTTTTTTGAAAACCACTGCATGACAGTATTGAGACCAGACGGCACTAAGTGCGGCGTATCCTGCCAGAATATTCAATCTACTCACGGCGATAAATATGTCAGATTGTTACAGCATCAAATTTGGTGATATTGGCAGGCAATCAATATCAGGATAATTGTTAAGGGTTACTAATGGTCAAGGCAATAAATCCACATCCATTTACAGAATCTCTATGATTTATAAAGCTATTGATCCAAGACCTGTCATCAGTCAGATAAATGTGTTCTGGATCACACTTTTCCAAATAACCCCTGTGATAACAACGGCTCCATAAAAACATTTCGCGCAATCTGGCGCAGAGATTTGCGCCAGATCATCGCAAGGTGAAAGTCAGTTGCTCACCACCATTACCCAGTTCGCATCTTTGCCAGCCGGTGCTTCACCCACACGCTTCAGCGAACCACTTTTGGCATCAATGGCGTAGCTTCCTGTCACTGCGCTTTTTTCACCGCTGGCGATGAGCCATTTTCCGTCTGGTGTTATGGCAATACTGCGCGGCTGCTTCTCAACCGGCCAACTGCCAATTAGCGTCAGTTTGCCACTGTGTGGATCAACCTGGTATCCGCTCACCGTGCTGCTGGTACGTTCGGTCACATACAGGAAATGACCGTTTGGCGTCAGGTGAATATCGGCTGACCAAATCCGTGGCGTGGTATCACTGTAGCCCGCTGGCCGCTCACGCCCATGCTGCAACTTATACTCTGTGGCCACAGCGTTGGGTGTTTCACTGACTTTGACCAGCTCGCCGCTCGGTTCACGGCGAAACTGGGTGATGATGCCGCCCATCTCGCCGACGTTATACAGATAGCGTTGATCCGGTGATAACACCGAATGACGCGGGCCATTTTCGTCGGCGGTTTTTACATAACCGTTGCCCAACGCGCTTAACTCACCCTCACCACTCAGCTTCAACTGCAATACGCGGTCAGTGCCGAGATTGCCGACGTAGGCGGTTTTACCAGCATCATCAACGATCACCGAATGTGCCGCATGGCCGGTTTTATAACTGCCAACCGGTGGCGCGATCACTTTGCCATCTTTGCCTAGTCGATAGACATGCACCACATCGCCATCGTAAGAGGCACCCAGCAGGAATCGTCCCTGCTTGTCAGTGCTGATATAGGGATAACTGGCCGTAGCAGGCACTGCTGCCTTCTGATTAAGATCGCCGGTTTCGCGATCGATCTGCCAGCTCACCAGTTGCAGTGGTTTGCTGCGAATGGCCGCGTATAAATGCTGGTGGTCGGCACTCAGTGCCAGCGGCATCACTTTTCCGCCTGCCTGAGTGCGGCCAAGCAATTGCAATGCGCCGGATTGTTCGTCCAACGCGTAGCGGGCGATGGTGCCATCATCGGCTTCTGAGACGTAGACAAAGGTTTTTGCCAGCAGCGGCGCGCTGAGCGCCATCGCTGTGAGTAATGTTGCTACCTGAAAGCTTTTCTTCATGTAAATTCCTTAGCGAACCAGAGCCGGACGTTTCGCGTCAAAACGCCAGTTATCAATCAAAAACTGCATGCCCAACGCATCGTTACGGTTTTTATCAGGCAGTGCGTTATAGAGGGCATGTGCCTGTTCGACGCGCTCCATATTCAGTTCAATGCCCAAACCTGGTCCCGGCGGCAGCTCCAGATAGCCATCACGAATTTGCGGCGGCTGGTGGCTGAGTTGCTGGCCATCCTGCCATATCCAGTGCGTATCAAAGGCGGTTTGACGATCGCCGGGCGCTGCGGCACCAAGATGAGCAACCATCGCCAGTGAAACATCAAAGTGGTTATTAGAGTGGCAACCGGTGGTAAGGCCCCATTCGTTGCATAGCTGCGCGACGACGTTGGCGTTGCGCATCGTCCAGAAATGGGGATCGGCGAGCGGGATGTCGATGGCGTTGAGCTGCAGGGCATGTTGCAACTGCCGCCAGTCATTGGCGATCATATTGGTAGCAACCGGCACACCAGTGGCGCGACGGAATTCCGCCAGCGTCTCGCGCCCGGAATATCCCTGCTCTGCGCCACAAGGATCTTCCAGGTATGGCACTTTGCCTGCCAGCTGTTTACCAAAGCGAATGGCTTCATCCAGCGACCAGCTGGCATTGGGGTCCACAGTGACGCGAGAGTGTGGAAACCGCGACAGCAAGGCTTCTACGGTTTCGACTTCCTGCTCGCCATGCATGACGCCGCCTTTTAGCTTGAAGTCCCGAAAACCATATTGTTCTACTGCCGCTTCTGCGAGCCGCACCACCGCAGCACTGTCCATTGCCGGTTGATGGCGTTGCCGGAACCAGCCATCCGCTTCGTCATCACCCGAACGGTAGTGCATATTCGTGCGTTGACGATCGGCGATATAAAACAGATATCCCAACACCGGAATGCGCTCCCGCTGTTTACCGCTGGCGAGCAGATCCGCTACCGGCAGATCAAGGAATTTACCCTGCAAATCGAGCAACGCAGCTTCAATGGCCGCCGCCGCGTTGTAAAACTTCTCTGGATTCATCTGCGGAATATGAATGTCGTTGGTGTGCGAAGTCTGCTGCTGCCGCGCGTCGCTGGCAAAGAGTTGACTGAGCGTGGCGTTAGCGCGCATCAGCGAGCTGCCAATGATCAGAGGGCGAAACTGTTCCAGCAGTTGCAACGTTGAAGCGTGGCACGGTGATTCCCCCACGCCGCTGTTGCCCGCTGAATCAGTCAGTAGCACCAGAATACGGGTGAAGTAGCAGTTATGCGCCCCGCCGATGTTCAGCAGCATGCTGTCGTATCCGGCAACCGGAACGATGCGCATCGATTTAATGACTGGTGTGTCGGACATGGTTTCTCTCCGTGTGACCGAATGCAGGGGGAACAGGTTTACGACGCAGCAGCAGCCAGACCCCGGTGATAACCGATACGCTGGTCAGCGCATACAGCCCGCCAGTGGTGCTGCCGGTATGCAGTTCAAGATAGCCAAACACGGTGGGTGCAAAGAATCCGCCGAGGTTACCGATTGAGTTGATGAGAGCAATGCCAGGCGCGGCGATTGAAGCAGGCAACTCGCTTTGCGGCATTGGCCAGAAAAAGGCGGCGCTGACTTTTGAGCCAATACAGGCGACGATCATCGCGATAAAGCCAAACCAGGGAGTCCCGGTGGTGGCCATAAAGGTGCCGCAAGCGGCAATGAGCATGGCAATGCCCAGCCCTTTGTCCAGCTTATCGCGGTAGCGGTCGGTGGTTTTACCCAGCAGGAACAAGGCAACAATGGCACACAGCCAGGGAACGGCGGTCAACAAACCAATTTCAAAGCTGTTATAGCCCTGAATGCGCTGGATAATTTGCGGCAGCCAGAACACCAGGGTGTAACCGGTCATGGTCATGGTGAAAAAAATCAGGCAATAGAACAGCAAGCTGCGATCGCGCAATAAACCCCAGCGGCCATACTCTTTGGCATGCACGTTACGCGCGGCATCTTCCAACGCCAACTGCTGTTGCAACGCGCGCTTTTCGCTGTCATTTAGCCATTTAGCATCCTGAGGTTTCGAGACCAGTACCAGCGCGGCCAGCAAACCGATCACAATCGATCCGCCCCCTTCCAGGAACATCACCCATTTCCACCCGGCCAGCCCATTCACCTCATGCAGCATCAGAATGGCGCCGGTCAGCGGGCCGGAAAAGAGAAACGCGCTGGCTGTGGCACTGAGCACCATCGCAGTTGCCCGTCCACGCCATGCGTTCGGAACCCATTGGCGAAAGTAGAATAAGACGCCAGGGAAAAAACCAGCCTCTGCCACGCCCAACAAGAAGCGTAGGACATAGAAATGCAGCGGCGTGCTAACAAACCCGGTTAACACAACGACCATACCCCAGGTGATCATGATGCGAGTCAACCACACGCGCGCACCCAGTTTTTTCAACATCATATTGCTGGGCACTTCGAACAGCGCGTAGCCAATAAAGAACAGCCCTGCGCCTAAACCAAAGGCTGCGGCACTGATCCCCGCATCCGTCTGTAACTCGGCTTTGACGAATCCAATGTTGGCTCGGTCAATCTGGTTAACAATCAGCATCAGCGCCAGCATCGGGATGATGCGACGGAAAAACTTAGCGATTGCGGAGGCGATATGTGCGTCGTGATCTGCTGCTAAATCATAAGATTGTTGAACCGTCATGCGTCACCTGTTGGGTTAATTGCACCGCTATAGGTATACGCAGTCCATTAAAGGGCGGTTATGTGAGAATGCCCGAGACCGTTTGTGCAGATGTTGAAGGGGCTTTGATGTTCAATGCGTTAGCGGTTTTCACTGCGTAAAGTTTTGTGTGGGTTTGTGCGCTGGCTCACTGGGAAGGTAGTTTCAACTACACTTGCCTGATTCAAATGAGTAAAGAGGTTTACATGACGCAATCACCTGACAGCAATCAAGCCTGGCTACTGGCATCTCGCCCCGATGGCGAACCGGTTAAAGAGAATTTCCGGCTCGTTGAGCAACCCATTCCCTCTATCAAAACCGGTGAAATGCTGCTCCGCACGGTTTACCTCTCACTGGATCCTTATATGCGTGGGCGCATGGATGACAGTAAATCCTATGCGCCTCCGGCACAAATCGATCAACCCATGGTCGGCGGTACGGTTTCTCAGGTGGTTGAATCTCAGCATCCCGATTTCAAAACCGGTGACTGGGTACTGGCAGGCAGCGGATGGCAACGTTATGCCGTCTCGGATGGCGCCGGCGTGGCGAAAATCGGTGATCTGACCCACCCATCCTGGGCGCTGGGTATTCTGGGGATGCCCGGCTTCACCGCTTACATGGGCCTGATGGACATTGGCCAGCCAAAAGCGGGCGAAACCCTGGTGGTTGCCGCCGCGACGGGTCCGGTGGGTGCCACCGTCGGGCAACTGGGCAAGCTCAAGGGCTGTCACGTTGTTGGTGTTGCGGGCGGTGAAGAGAAATGCCGTTACGCGATTGAAAAATTGGGTTTCTCCGCCTGTATTGATCACCATCGTGAGGATTTTGCTGAACAGTTGGCGAATGCCTGCCCGGACGGGATTGATATTTATTTCGAGAACGTCGGCGGTAAAGTGTTTGATGCCGTGTTCCCGCTGTTGAACACCGCCGCGCGCGTTCCGGTTTGTGGACTGGTTTCAACCTATAACAGTAGCAAAACCCTACCCGATGGCCCTGACCGCACGCCGCAAATCCTGGGCGGGATCTTGAAACGCCGCATTCGCATGCAGGGCTTTATTATCTTCCAGGATTACGGTGATCGATATCCGGAATTCCTGCAAGCGATGACGCCATTGGTTGAACAGCAAAAAATTCACTATCGCGAGCATATGATCGATGGATTGGAAAATGCGCCACAGGCGTTCTTCGATATGTTGAAGGGCAAGAACTTTGGTAAAACCGTGGTGAAAGTGGCTGAAGAATAGTGACTGGAGCCGGTTATTCTAAATATTAAATAGCCGGCTAAATAACGGCGTTATGTCTGTTTTGTTTGCGGTAATAGCAGTTCTTTCAGAATCTTAGTGCGTTGCCGTTGAGTTAGCCAAAACGCGCGTGGAACCCAGGCTGGACGTGGCTGGGCTGCATACAGGTGCTGCATTTCTTTTAACCAGGTTACGTTACTCATTGTTCCCTCCTTTGTTGAAAAAAGTATGGAGGGAGAAACCCTGAACAAATAGTGAGAAGATTATAAAATTTGTTCAGGGTTTAATCAGTGAAGGCGAAGCTATTACCGTTTAACGCCCTTTCTTTTTACGGCCAGGCTGCGCAAAGCGCTGACGTCCTGCCGGTTTAGCCGCGGTTTTCTCAGGCAGCTTTGCACCGTTCGATGCGATTTTTTTCGCTGCTGTTGCCGGCTTCTTCTTCGCCTGGCTTTGCTGTGTTTTTTGATCTTCTGAAGATGAATCTTCGATCAAATTAAACAGGTCAATCAATTCGTCATCGGTGAAGTCGCGCCATTCACCCAGCGGGATGCCTTTCAGGCTCACATTCATGATGCGGGTACGTTCAAGCCTGGTAACTTCAAAGCCAAAATGCTTGGTCATACGACGAATCTGGCGGTTTAATCCCTGAACCAGCACGATGCGGAATACAAAGGTCGATTCTTTCTTCACCTTGCATTTTTTCGTCACGGTACCCAGCATCGGCACACCTGCGCCCATCCCGGCAATAAATTCATCAGTGATCGGCTTATCCACGGTCACCAAATACTCTTTCTCGTGGTTGTTACCGGCTCGAAGGATTTTATTGACCAGATCACCGTGGTTGGTAAGGAAAATCAGGCCCTGCGAGTCTTTATCCAGACGACCGATCGGGAACACGCGTTTGCTGTGGTTAACAAAATCGCCGATGTTATCGCGCTCACCCTCTTCCATGGTGGTGATAATCCCCACTGGCTTGTTGAGCGCAATCAGCACCAGGTCTTCTTCATTGCGCGGCTCAATCAGCTGCCCATTCACTTTCACTTCATCCCCGGCAAAGACCTGTGCGCCAACGGTAGCGCGCTTGCCGTTAATAAAAACGTTGCCCTGTTCGATGTAACGATCGGCATCGCGGCGCGAGCAGATTCCGCTCTCGCTAATGTATTTGTTCAGGCGCGTGGATGAGTTAGGCAGCATGGTTCCTCCGAAAAAAAACGGACTATACAACAACCTTAGCCGTTGTGTAAGACACGGTTAAACATCATTGCACCAGCTTGCAACCTCATCACCACTTGATAACAGCACACTAACATTGTGGTTGTTACCAAAGGATCGATCAGCGACAATTGTCATCCATCGTTTTTTCTTATGACAGAGTATTATCTTCATGACACACCTGCGTCGCGCCAGCTGGATAACATCGCTGCGGACTTTCCTCGCCCGTCTTTGGCCTCATCCGTTGCCGGTCGCCAAAAAACAGATGGCTATAGCCAGCATCGGTGCGGGTCTCGGCCTGATGATCACCAGCCTGACCAGCCATTGGCTACTCGGCGAGGTCAACTTATGGTTTGTGGCCCCGATGGGAGCTTCAGCGGTGCTGCTTTTCGGACTGCCGAATAGCCCGCTAGCACAGCCCTGGTCAATTGTTGGCGGGAATCTGGTCGCGGGTGTGATCGGTGTAACAACGGCGATGTATGTGCCCTATCCCGCTGTAGCTTGCGGCATTGCAGCTTGTCTGGCGATTGCCGTGATGTTTCAGCTTCGCTGCCTGCATCCACCCAGCGGAGCAGTGGCGCTGACAGCGATTCTGGGTGGCAGTGGTGTGCAGCAACTGGGGTATCAGTTTATTCTCTCTCCTGTGCTACTAAATTCCGCGTGCCTTGCTCTGCTGGCGATCATTTTCAATAATCTTGCTGGTCGGCGCTACCCCCATCCGCTGGCCGCCAACGAACCCAAAACGAATCCAGTGGCATTAGAAGTACCCATCACTCGTGATGACCTGCATCAGGCGCTTGAGAACGGCCAGCTTCTCGACATTGACGAAGATGATTTGCAGCAGCTTTTACAGCGTGCTGAAGAGATTGCGCGTCGTCGCCAACAGCTGCCTGTACAGCCGCTGAAGCGCGCCAGTTAAATAGCAGGCGGCATTAAACCCGCCTGCTAATAGCATCAAAACAAACCGCGACTTATTTCCCCGCCGAAGCCGTTAATCCTTACAGCATTTCCATCCACTTCTACCACCGCAAAGGGTACTTCGCTTGGGCCATCGAGCATGCCCTTCATGGTATAAAAGCCTGTCTCACCAATGGTCGCAGAGTTGCCGCGGTGGTCATGTCCAGAGAAACAAAATCGTATGTTGTAACTACTTAGGAGATCCACCAGCACATTGGCGTTCATCAGAATATGAGTGGTGTGAGGTGCCAGCGGATAATGGCCAAACACACCCACTTTCTCACCCAGTTGCTGAGCTTCAATCAGCTGCTGTTCAATCCAGATCAACTGCTGTTGGCCTACGGAACCGTTCCATGGCTGAGCCTGGGGTTGTCGCTGCGCCTGTAGCTCCCTCAGCAAGGTTTCCGCCTGGTAGTAGTCATCACCATTCTGCGCATTGCAGTACAAACTGACATCATTTCCGTCATAAACGATAAAGCGCCACCCCGCCAGGCGAAACGCGTAATAACTTTTGGGTAACGCCGCACGATTATTGAGATGCCCGGCAATAGTTTGCGCGTCATGATTACCCAGTACCACCGCATGTGGATGTATCAACTGGTCATAGAGCGGCAGAATGGCAGCATAGCCTGTCCAGTTACGGTCAACCAAATCACCCAGCGTCACGACAAAATCCAATGGCTTCTGATTCAACGCTTCAATTGCCATCGGTAACTTATTGAGAGCATGACGGTAATAGAGATTATTCGCGTTATCAGCCTCGACATCGGCATACTGCGGATCTGCAATGACACCGAAGCGCAGCACGTTATCCATCATTGCAGGACGTAAATCAGGTAAGGCATAAAGCTCGGCCACATCACCGAGAAGTTCTTGCTGCAGAGATGTCAGTGGATGCGGAATTGTCACGGAAAGCACTCCTTAGCGAATACCGGCACGCATAAACGACTGAATAAATTGACGCTGAAAAATCAGGAACAGCACCAGCAGCGGCAAGGTGGTCATCAAAGTTGCGGCACCAATTAGCGCCCACTGCACGCCCTGCTCTGGCGCGGAGAACAGCTGTAATCCGACAGTGAGCGGTCTGACGTTGACGGAATCGGTAATCACCAGCGGCCACAGGAAATCATTCCAGTGGAAGCTAATCGAGACCAGGGCAAAAGCGATGTAGATCGGTTTTGCCAATGGGATGTAGATTTTGCGCAAAATATAAAATCGGCTGGCACCCTCCACGATAGCGGCCTCTTCCAGCACCAGTGGGATGCTTTTGAACGTCTGACGCAGCAGAAAAATGGCAAAGGCTGAGGCGAAATAAGGCAATGCAATTCCCGTTAAGGTATCGCGAAGGCCTAACGCACCGATGGTTTTGTAGTTGTTCAGAATCAATACATCCGGGCTAATCATTAACTGCAGCAGGATCAGCGCGAAGATAACGCCTGAGAGCTTCATTTTGAAGCGCACCAGCGCATAGGCCGCCATCGTTGCTAAAACTAGCTGGACGGCCACGATCATCAACACCAGCAGCGTGGTATTAAGGAAATAACGTGCGAAAGGCGCGGCATGCCAGGCCTTAATAAAATTATCAAAGGTTAGCGGCGAGAACAGCGAGAAGCTGGCCTGGTCCGATGCCGGATGGATTGCCACCCACACCGCTACCAGAATCGGCAGTAGCCACAGCAGTGCTGCCAACCAGATGGTCAGGTTCAGACACCAGCCACCCAACGAGTTCGTCTTCTTCATTGATAATGGGCTCGCTTGTCCAGCAGCGTAAATTTAATCAGCGCAATCGCCGCCAGGATCACCAGTAACACCACGGTCATCGCCGCAGCAGCAGGCATATCCCAGAAACTGAATGCGGTGCGATAGATATAGAACAGCAGCAAACTACTGCTGTTATTGGGTCCGCCGTTGGTCATGGCAATCACCTGATCGACAATGCGGAACGCATTCATCGAAGCATTGATCAACACAAACAGCGTGGTCGGCATCAGCAGCGGCCATTGCACACGGCGGAAGAAGTAACCGCGTGAGGCCCCTTCGATCGCCGCCGCTTCATTGAGGCGAGGATCGATCTGTTGCAACGCGGCGAGATAGAAAATCATAAAGAAGCCCGCCTCGCGCCAGACAGAAACCGCCATCAAACAGTAGAGCGACGTGCCCGGCTCACCGAGCCAGTTCACGGCCGGCAGTGAGAACAGTGCCAGCAACTTGTTTAATAGCCCGAGCTGCGGGGTATAGAAAAACAGCCACAGATTGGCGATGGCAATCATGGGGAGCAGTGAAGGAATAAAGAACGCGGCGCGCACCAGCGAATTCGCCGCCAGACGCCGGTTCACGGCCAGCGCCATCATCAAAGCCAGCGTGACGGCCAGCGGAATGGTGATAAGTGCATACAGTAAGTTATTCCACAGCGACTGGATGAAGATATCGTCATCCAGCAAAGCCATGTAATTATCCAGCCCAACAAACTGGGCCGGATGATTATTACGGGAAGCGCTAAACAGACTCTCCCAGATCGTCGCCACCGCTGGATAGTGGGTGAACAGCAGCAAAAAACTCAGTGCTGGCAAAATCAGCAGGTAACCATAAAGCTGCGTCGACCAAAATGCGGGGCGACGCTGTGGCGTACTGGCAATCATCGTGCTCATCGCGCTTCCGTTACTGGTAGGACTTTAACAGACGATCCGCTTGCTTCTGCGCACCTTCTAGCGCTTCTGCCGGAGTTTTCGCTTGGGTCACAGCCGCTTCGACAGCATGGTTCAACGCATCCTGAATCTGGACGCTGTTATAGGTCGAGAGTTCCGGCTGGGCATACTTGAGCTGCTCACGCGCAACCAGCGCCTGCGGCACCTCTTTCACGTAGTCTTTCATCACCGTGGTGTCCCATGCAGCCGGAGATGTCGCCACATAACCGGTCGCGATACTCCAGCGCGCAGCCTGCTCCGGTGAAGTCACCCAGCGGATAAACTCCATCGCGGCTTTTTGCTGCTCTGGTGAGGCATTCTTGAACACGTAAAGGTTACCGCCGCCGGTTGGGCTGCCACGCTGAGTTTTCTCAGGCAGCATCGCCACACCAAACGGGAATTTGGCGTTATCGCGCACGTTGGTCAGGTTACCGGTGGTGGTGACCATCATGGCGGTTTTACCACTAATAAAGTCCTGTGGCGTGGTACCCCAGGCAATTGCGCCTTTTGGTGACACTTCTTCTTTCTGACCCAGGTCGGTCAGCCACTGCAGCGTCTCAACGTTGCCCGGTGTATTGAAGTTCACCGCGGTGCCTTTACCGTTATCCAGACGGCCGCCGTTGGTGGCAGAGAGTCCCTGGAAGTTCCAGTAGCCGTTAGGCGTGGATGGAATCTCGATGCCCCACTGACTCACGCCGTTGGCATCTTTCACCGTCAGCTTTTTACTGAACTCGACCACTTGCTGCCAGTTTGCCGGCGGTGTATCGCCATTCAGGCCGGCTTTTTCGAAGGCCTGCTTGTTCCAGTACATTACCACCGTTGAACGCTGGAAAGGCACGCCCCACACTTTGCCGTCAATGTGACGCAGGAACGCTGGGTAGAATCCATCGATCCATTTTTTGCCTTCATCACCCGAAGCCAAATCGCTGGCAGCGACAATCGCACCGGCATCAATCAGGGAATACGCTTCGATGTCGCCGATCACGGCCAACTGAGGCGCATTACCACCACGAAACGCGGTCAGCGCTTTGGTGACAGTGGTGGCGTAGTCACCGGTATACACCGGCTGAATGCTCACTTCTGGATGCACTTTTTCGAAATCAGCCACCAGCGCGTCCACGGTGTGGCTGACTTTGCCACCCACCGCAATCGGATAGTACATCTGCAATTTGACAGGATCGGCCGCAAAAGCGGAAACCGTAGTGCAGAGCAGTAAAGCAGAGGCCAGACGTGAGTAACGAATCGCAGACATGATTATCCCTTGGGCGAAAAACAACGGTTAAACAGCGTATTTTTTCTGTGAAACAAACATTTGTTGCTCGGCAGAAGTACAGCGCTTGCCGGTCGTGGTGGAAAACAGATATTGACGGGTTGCGGACCACTGCAAGCCGACCTGACTATCCTCGACAAAATGCTGCATGCCGGGCACTTTCACGGTGATGGCATCGGCCAGGCCAGCCAGTTGGCACACCAGCAAGGTGTCAGCGCCCATGTATTCGTAACTGATCACCCGGGCTTTTAACGCAGCGTGTTCAGGTGAAATTAGCTGAATATACTCGGCGCGCAGGCCCAGACTCAAAGCGATTTCTTCGCATTGCTCAACCACCGGCGCCTGCAAATGGCTCAGGTAATGACGGTTCTCTTTGTTATGCAATGGCAAGATGTTCATGGGTGGTGCGCCGATAAACTGCGCGGCAAAGACAGTGGCAGGATTGTTGTAGAGATCGTTCGGCGTGCCTTGTTGCTCAATGTGGCCGTCATTCATCAGAATAATGCTGTCCGCCATGCTCATCGCTTCGGTCTGGTCGTGAGTGACATACAGCATGGTAAGCCCGAGCTTCTTCTGTAATGCACGAATCTCACGGCGCATGCTTTGGCGCAGCTTGGCATCGAGGTTGGACAGTGGCTCATCCATCAGACACAGGTTGTTATTCGCGATAACCGCCCTTCCCAACGCCACACGTTGCTGCTGGCCACCAGAAAGCTGCGACGGCAGACGATCAAGCAACTTATCCAGTTCCATCAGCTTGCTAACGTCTTCAAGCCGGGCCGCAAAAGTCTGCTTATCTTCACTGCGCGCCTTTAAACCAAACAGCAGGTTCTCGCGGACATTCAGATGTGGAAACAGCGCATAGGATTGAAACACCATCGAGAGCTTGCGCTGTGATGGAGGCAGATGAGTGATATCGCTGTGCCTGAAATGGATCTCGCCGCGATCGGCGGTTTCCAGCCCGGCAATGGTGCGCAGCAGCGTGGATTTGCCACAGCCGGATGGCCCAAGCAGCGCAACAAAGCTCCCTTCTGCGGCATCAAAGGTAATGTCATTAAGGGCAATTTTATCGCCCCAGGCTTTAGTGATGTGATGTAGCGAAAGGTGGCTCATGCATCCGCAGTCCTGAAAACAGAATGGCGGTAAGCTAGCTCAGGGAAATGAAGGATTTATGTTGCTGAAGTGACGGTTGAGTGACTGAAATAAATCTCAGATAACATGACGATAAAATTGGCATTATTCTGTGGTAGTCTCGGATAAATACCCCATTGAGTGAGGATGCAAGACTGATGGCCACCAACGAACAGACATTATTGGATTCCGGATTTACTCAGAAAGACGTTCTGAAACTCAATAGATACCAAAGAAATAACCAATTAACGCTCGATAACGTCATTAGCGACTTGTCTAAACGCTTCCAGTCTGCATTATTATTGACGTCTGGTCTGGTGCTGATTTATATCATTACGCTATTCATCGCCTCACGAGAAAACATCATTTCAATGGGCATTGCACTGATCGTCGCCCTGGCCATCACCTGGTTTTTTCAACCTCCGGTTTTGGCCTGGAAATCATGGCAGTTTCATAAAAAGCAGCGTTAGTGTTGTGGTTCTTGATTGCCAATAAGATCAACGATGATCTTCGCTTTTAACCCATACCCCACCATTTTCATCGTGATCTTAGGCATGCTCATGCTACTGACCTTGCGGTAATAGTCACTCGGCAGGTAGTGGAAAAGTCGCCATGTTCCAGGTTTACGCAGCAAGCCGAATACACTATAAACACTGGCAGCAAGGCTCACTGTGTTATAGAAGACAAGTCCGCTTTCCGCTTTAAATCCCATAAATTCTGCAGCATGCATCGCGCCATCAGCAATAGCCCCTTGTGACTCAGGCTTATTCATCAATTGATGGTTCACCTCACGAGAAATCCCATTCACACCGTCCATGACGAGGGTTGCACCCACTAACATACCAATGGGCGTCATGGTGCCAGCTAACGCGACACCGCCTGCAATTGCCAAACCTGATAGCACCACCTTCACCGCACTGATGACATAGCCAACAATGCGATCGTTCTCTTTGACCCACTCAACCTTGGCGTAAAGTTGCGCGGCCCTGGTCTTCAGCATCGTTGATTGCTGAATTAAACTGTCACGCTCAGCACGCAAGTTTTTAATACAGAGCATACATTCTTCATCAGTCTTGGCCTTACGGGCCAGAGTAAACTGCTGATCAATATAGCCCTTAATCTCTTGCATAAATTTGATCCGGGATAGGCCATCACGTAAATGCTGTGAACCTACACGATTCGCGGCCTGGATAAGATTGCGTGCTTCGAGATTGACCATAGTATCGCTCCATGCACGGTTTTGTTGTCCGGCCAATAATGCTGCATCCATCAGTCTCACTCCTTTTAATATGCCCTAATATTCTTTTACCTGAGCTTGAATACATTAAAGTGACATGTGAATAAGATTTATGGAGATAATGATGATTAATTCGTGACGTTTTTCAATTTAAGGAGTGTTAACTGAGAATGGGCGTAATAGTAGGCGCAGTAAGAAAATTGGATGGCGACAAAAGAGCGGCACCGCTTAGTGCCGCCATGAAATAATACCCTACTGCGACATACTCAAAATCGTCCGAATATTTTGCGCCGTGGTGGCAACAATATCGATCGCGCCGGTACGCAGTGCCCCGAGCAGCGCCATTGCTTTGGTATTCTCGGAGGCAATCGCAATCACGCAGGGAATCTTGCGCAGTTCTTCGATGCTAAGACCAATCACACGATCATTCATCACCGTATCCACATGCTGCCCCTGTGAATTGAAGAAGTCATAGCCTGCGACATCCCCGGTCACACCTTGATTAACGTGCGCATCAATGATCTCATGCGGCGTAAACCAGCCGAGTTTCACCATGTAGCTGTTTTCATTCATATCACCGATACCCACTAGCGCGACATCCGCTTTGCGTGCACGATCGAGCGTCTCTTTGATGGTGCCGTTCTGCATAAAGGCATCGCGCAGCGCGCGGTTCTCAACATAGGCGGGGGCGTACAGGGTTTCACTGATGCCGCCGAACTTCTTGGCGAGTCGACGGCTGATGTGATCGGCATTAATCGCATCACCCGGACGATGAGTTCCACCAATACCGCTGATGAACAGGCAGTTACGTGTGGGCACCTGGCCGGGATAATCGGCGACAGCGGCGACGTTACGCCCTTGCCCTACAGCAACAATGGCATTGTCTTTTAATGATTGCGCAAGATGGGCTGAGACTAACGCCGCCACCTGACGACGCTGTTCTTCATCGTCCGGAGAATCGAGTGCGATGAGGGCACGTTGCAGTTGAGGGAAACGGTTTTGCAGTTGTTGTTCCAGACGCGTACTGAACACCGGATGGTACCGCACATTAATTTCGACGATGCCCTCTTCGCGGGCGCGCTTAAGCAGTCGGCCAACCTTAATGCGGGATATCCCAAACTTACGCGCAATCTCCTCCTGGGTGATTTCGTCCTGATAATAGGCCACCGCAATTTCTGTCAGCAGCTCGGAGTCCTGAGAAAGCGTGTTTTTTTCCATCCGTTACCTGTCTTGTATCGTGACACCTGATTTAGGGAAGGAGTTATATCATTGATACGACTCGCTTCGCCAGACAGCAGCGAGGCGAGTCGCAGGTTGCGTCACGCTTAACGCTTGATGGCGTCGATTTTCAGCATGCGAGCAATCACGATATCCAGCTCTTTCTGATCGAAGATCTGTTTCCAGTCTGGCTTCACAATCTTCTCGCGACCGTATTCCATCGCGATCATGCAGGCATCAGAGAACGGGTTGGTGGCGCGGAAGGCCACTGCCAGTGCGATCTGAATATGGCCATACAGCATCGCTTTGGCGGCTTCTTCCGGCACGCCGCTGTGCTTCACGGTCTCATCCAGCGCTTCTTTCATAAATGCGCCCACCATGCAGGCCACGGTTTCCACCAGCGTTGGCTCCAGATAGGCCAGCTGCGTCACGGTGACCCAATGCACGGCTTCTACCGGACCGTACATCACGCTGATCACTTTGCTCAGTTCTTCTTTCTGCGCATCGGAGCCGGTTTCATAGGACGCTGCTACGTGCTGTACCGCCGCGATACCACCGAAGGCATCCGCGTGCTCTTCTTTGGTGTAGCGCTCAAGGAAGACGGATGGATGGCAAGGGTGCGCCACCGCATATTCGATGCCATCACGATGGGCGATCAGGTTTGCATAAGCTGCGGCTGGATCCAGCGTCAGCAGGATCGCGCCAGCCTTCATCTGCGGCACAACACCTTCAGACACTTTGCCCAAAACGATATCCGGCACGGCCAGAATCACCACGTCACTGACCGGCACTACAGAGGCTGAATCTGACAGTTCACGACCTTGCGCCGTCACTTGTTCCTGCGCCTTCGGTGAGTTCTCTACGTAAAACACCTGGTAATCGCTTTTCTGAAAGTTGGCAGAAATGCGCATACCCATTTTGCCGCCTGCGCCAATTACGGTGATGGTTTTCAATGCATTGCTCATTGGTATAACTCCTGATCTTGTTTACTACGTAAGAATTCAACGGTGCGGCGCGTCCATTCGGCTTCGCGCTCGCAGGTCAACGCGGCATCGTCCTGCCACGGCAACCAGTGTTCGACGATTTGGTTAATCTCTCTTTCTGCCGGGCGCACGCTGGCGATCATCCGGTCATAGTCCAGCAAGCCCTCACCCATCAGGCAACCAGCATAGGTAAAGCCGACCCAGCCATCCCGACGCGTAAAGGCAAAGTCTTTGATATGCAAATTGCCGACGCGGGCCGCCGTATTGGCAATCACCTGTTCTGGCAACTCCAGTCCTGCCACGCAGTTGGCGGGATCGAGACACACGCACAACCACGGCGACAGAAACTTGTTAATGACCGACATCATCGCGCCGCTGTTGACCTGCTCATAGGTCTCCAGACACAGACGCACCTGCTGACGCGCGAAATCAGGCAACACCGCCGCAATTAACTCTGCCGCTTCATCGAGTGACGGACGGTGATCGGCGGTGTAGAACATGGAGCGCACCACGTGGGCATCGAGAATATTCGCCATATGCAAATAGCGACGCAGATGGGCGGTGCCCAGTCCACGCGTGCCCAGCTCCAGCGTGATACCCAGCTTGTCGGCCAGATGACGGAGATCCTGCAACTGCTCGTCAGACCAACTCTCAATCGCCGGATAATCACAAATCTGGAACACCGACACGTCCATATCGGCGGTCTGCTGCAGCATCTGCTCCAGCGTCAGCGGATGCGGGACCTTGCTGGACATGCGCCAGAAAAAGGCATAGGTACTGAGTCCGATACGGCTCATGAACGGATCTCCTTCGCCAGCGCGCTGGCTTCTTCAATGATTTGCGCCAGTGCATTCGGATCGTGGGCAAAGCGGCCAAGGAATAGACCATTAACGTCTGCTCCCAGGCGCTGAATCAGCCCCGGTCCGGCGCTGCCGCCGTAAATAATTTTCAAGGAGATGCCATCCGGCGTTTTCAGCTGTTGCAGGCCCGAACACACTGCACGGATATAGCTATCGGGTGCAGGTTGTGGGGCACCAATCGCCCACTGCGGCTCATAAGCAAAGAACACTTCGCCGCGTAAACCTTGTTGCACTGCATCGGCCAATGCTTCCGCCAGTTGCAGCTCGCACAGCGCGATGGCCTGCTCCGGCTCGGCCTGCTGTTCTTCACCGATGCACAGCACTGGCGTTAATCCGTGGCGCAGCGACATGGCTACTTTGGCGGCGATCTGCGCTTTATCTTCATGGAAATGGCGACGACGTTCGGCGTGCCCGATTTCGGCCAGTGAGCAGCCGAGTTCCTGCAACATGCTGGCGCTGACTTCACCGGTCCAGGCACCATTTTCAGCCTGACAGACATCCTGACCGCCAAAACGCACTGGCGTTTTTGAGAAAATTTCAGCCACAGCGGGAATAGCCGGGTATGCAGGCAGGACAAACAACCCGACTTCACCGTTCTTCACCGCTGGCAGCTGCGCCAATCCGGCCACTTTGCGGCACCAGTCCAGCGTCTGCTGGTAGCCGAAGTACATTTTCAGGCTAACGCCAAGCCAGATTTTAGGCTGAGACATCATTACGCTCCTTACTAAGAGGCTTTATGTTCTTTGAGCAGCTCGCCAACGGTATTGACGATCATCGCCAGAGAAATCGCACCCGCATCCGGGGTACCGACACTTTTCTCGGCTAACGGACGCGCGCGACCCATTTTCGGCACCAGCTGCGCCGTGTCCTGTGCGGCCTTATCGGCAACTATCGCGGCGGCCAGCCAGGCATCCGTCAATGAAGCACCCTCCGCAACTGCTGCATTCAGGCTGTCACTAAATGGCACCAGCACATCCACCATGGTTTTATCACCGACTTTGGCTTTCCCGAAATGCATAATGCCGTCTTTGGCATCGCGCACGCCGGTAGCGACGCGTTGTGCATCAGGCGACTGGCTATCGCCGATGGCCGTACCCAGCGCAGTCAATGCCACGCCCCACAATGCACCCGAGGTGCCGCCTGCTTTATCGGCCCAGGCATCCGCAGCACGGCACAACAGGCTGCCTGCACCTGCGCCACGTGCAGCCACTTCACGCGCTTTCTCAACCGCGCCCAGCACGCCTCGTTCCATACCGATACCGTGGTCACCGTCACCGGCTACCGCATCGATATCTCCTAATTTTTTTGCGTTACGCTGCAATAAATCCGCCACCGACTCCAGGATGTGTAACACGCGCTGCGCGCTCTGCTGTGACTCAGCTGAAGCCTGCGGTAATGCTTCTTCCGTGCTCTCTTCACGCTCTTCCGCACTTAAGGGTTCAGCGATCAGCACGCTTCCTTTGCGATAGGCCGGTGCATTTGCCGGCGCACACCACAGTGTCTCCAGCTCATCGTCCAGCCACATCAGCGTCAGCGATGCGCCCGCCATGTTGAAGCTGGTAACAAACTCACCGACATCCGGCTGAACCACTTTTAGTCCTGCGGCGTCCAGCAGTTGTGCCACGCGGCGATACACCACGAACAACTCTTCATACTTCACTGAACCCAAACCGTTGAGGATCACCGCAACGCGATGACCTTCAATCTGTTTAACGTCGGCAGGCACTTCGCTCAGCAGACGTTCAACAAACAGCTCGGCCAGCTCATCGGCACTCGGCACATCAGTCTCACTGATGCCCGGCTCACCGTGGATGCCCAGCCCCAGCGCCATGCGCCCTTTTTCAACTTCAAACAGTGGATGTGTGGCACCCGGCAAGGTACATCCGCCAAATGCCACACCGAACGTCCGCGTACGATCGTTAGCATGCTGGGATTTGCTGAGCACGGTCGCTAAATCGTCGCCCGCTTCTGCCGCGGCACACGCCGCTTTAAACACACACAAATCACCGGCCACACCGCGGCGCTTCGCCAGTTCGTCTTTGCTGGCGCTGGAGATATCATCCGTCACCGCCAGAGTTTCACAGGCAATCCCTTCGGCACGCAGGCGTTCGCATGCCTGGCCGAAGTGCAGTACATCGCCTGCATAGTTACCGAACATCAGTAACACGCCAGCGCCGTTGTGCGCCGCTCGAGCCACGTTGTAGATCTGCTGAGCAGACGGCGAAGCGAACAGATTCCCCATTGCCGCGCCGTGAGCCAGACCTTGTCCAACCAACCCGGCGAAGGCCGGATAATGACCGGAACCGCCGCCCACAATCACCGCTACAGTATTGGGTTGGCTACGCGTGCTGCGCACCACACCACCGGTGACCTGACGAACTTTATCGGCGTTGGCGGCGACAAAGCCTTCAATGAGTTCAGCGGCAAAGGCTGAAGGTTGATTAAACAGGTACGTCATTTTAGTGCTCCTGTGCGATAGAGGTCGGCTGAGACTGCGGGCGCTTACGATTCAGTAACAGCATGAGGACGGCAGACAGCAGCATGAATCCGCCGACCACGAACATCGGTAACTCATAGCTGTTGGTGGCATCGTGCAGTGCACCGGTGATGTAGCCCGCTGAGAAGCCCGCCACGTTTCCTAAGGTATTAATCAGTGCGATGGCCGCTGCGGCTGACGCGCCGGTCAGGAACTGCGTTGGCAGCGTCCAGAAGTTAGGCAAGGCAGCAAAAATGGAGCTGGCGGTAATCGCGATCACCATGATGGTGGTGAACGGTGAGTCCATATACAGCGCGAGTGGCACGCTGATGCCGCCAGCCAGCGCCGGAATCGCGATATGCCAGGTTTTGCACCCGCGACGCGTGGCGTCTTTTGACCAGAAGTACATCACCACGGCAGCAATCAGGTACGGCACACCGGTGATCAACCCTTTCTGCATCACGTTAAAGGTGGTGCCGAACTGCTGCTGGAAGCCAGCAATAATGGTTGGCAGGAAGAACGCCAGTGCATACAGACCATAGATAAAGCCGAAGTAGATCAGGCACAGCATCCACACGCGGCCGTTGCCCATTACGGAGCGCAGACTGTGTTTCTGATGGCCCTGCTTCTGCTGATGCTCCGCTTCCAACTCGTTGGTCAGCCAGGTTTTCTCTTCAGCCGTTAACCACTTCGCCTGACGCGGTGAATCCACCAGCCAGAACAGCGCCACAATGCCGATCAGAATCGCGGGGATGGAAACCCCAAGGAACATCACGCGCCAGCCATCCAGTCCAAACAGACCGTGCTGCTGAATTAAGCTTGCGGCCAGCGGTGCGCCGAATACCACGGTCAGCGGCTGGGCCAGATAGAACAGCGACAGGATTTTGCTGCGATGGCGTCCCGGCACCCACATGCTCAGATAAAGGATCGCACCTGGGAAGAAGCCCGCTTCAGCGATACCCAGTAACAGGCGCAGCGTATACAGGCCTTCGACACTGCTCACCCAGGTGAACAGCAGCGAGACGATACCCCAGCTGATCATGATGCGCGCCAGCCAGCGACGTGCGCCGAACTTATGCAGCGCCAGGTTACTCGGCACTTCCAGCAGGATATAGCCGATAAAGAAAATGCCCGATGCCAGACCGAACTGCACGCCCGTCAGGCCAAGGTCCTGCGTCATGCCGTTTGGGCCAGCAAACGAGATCGCGGTGCGATCGAGGAAGTTGATAAAGAACATCAGTGCCACGAACGGCACCAGACGCCAGGAGATTTTGCTGATAGCGGATTTCTCAACCGCCGTCATGTTTTGCTGACTCATAACGCACCTCCGTGACGTGCGTGGTTAAAGCTGTTGTTTGGTGTTGACCAGACGCCAAAAGAGCGCTGGCTGCAGGTGTACTGAGAGGTACGGTGTAAATGACACATGTTCGAGTCCTCAAGGGGTCTTCTTGTACATTGGTATCGTTATGCGAACAAATGAACACTACACGTATAAATGTACATCTCTCAACTGCAATGATTGAAAATGTGAGCCTGCTCATGAGATTTGATTTTGGTCCTGAATCGGAAAAATACGCAGAAATGCGGCGGAATCAGCGTGGTATCAGCGCCCTTCACGCTTTTCATCACAAAATCAGCACGCAAGACATATGAACAACCATTGAACATATGATTGTATTTATGGCAGGCTATCGATGAACATCTTCTCGCCTGCATAACAAACGTTCAGGCATCAGAACTAAACCCTGCTGGAGAATGACGATGAAAACTATCGCAATTGGCGCCGATGATGCGGCTATCGAATTGAAAAACATCATTAAAAAACTGCTTGAAGAGAAAGACTTTCAAGTGACGGATTACACCAATGACGCGCAAAACGACCGTCCGATGTACCCGGATGTGGCTTTTGCACTGGCAACCGCTATCCAGAAGAACGAATTTGAGCGCGGAATTCTGCTGTGCGGCACCGGTATCGGCGTGGCAATCGTGGCCAATAAAGTAGAAGGCGTGCGTGCGGCACAGTGTCATGACACTTTCTCCGCTGAACGTGCCCGTAAAAGCAACAATGCTCAGATCATGACCATGGGCGCACGCGTTATCGGTCCAGAGCTGGCGAAGAACATCGTCAATGCCTGGCTGGCCTCAGAGTTTGAAGGTGGTGGCTCCACCGCCAAAGTCGAGAAGATCGGTTACTACGAACAAGTTTCACATACTAAATAATCACCGACTTCTCACCTCTGGAGAACCTTATGTCAACACGCCGGGAAAGAGCCAACGCCATCCGTGCTTTAAGCATGGATGGCGTGCAACAAGCCAAATCAGGCCATCCGGGTGCCCCCATGGGCATGGCGGATATTGCGGAAGTACTGTGGCTCGACTTTTTGCAGCACAACCCTACCAACCCTAAATGGGCCAACCGCGACCGCTTCGTATTATCGAATGGCCACGGTTCGATGCTGATTTATAGCCTGCTGCACCTGAGCGGTTATGATCTGCCACTCAGCGAACTGAAGAATTTCCGTCAGCTGCATTCAAAAACGCCGGGTCATCCGGAATACGGCTATACGCCGGGCGTTGAAACCACCACCGGCCCGCTGGGTCAGGGGATCGCCAATGCCGTCGGCTTCGCGATTGCCGAACGTACGCTGGCGGCGCAGTTTAACCGTCCTGGTCACGACATCGTTGATCATCACACCTATGTGTTCATGGGTGACGGCTGCATGATGGAGGGCATTTCGCATGAAGTATGCTCCATCGCCGGCACCCTGAAGCTGGGTAAGCTGGTGGCCTTTTATGATGACAATGGCATCTCTATTGATGGTCACGTGGATGGCTGGTTCACCGACGATACCGCCGCCCGTTTCGAAGCGTACGGCTGGCATGTCGTGCGTGACGTAGACGGTCACGACGGCGACGCGATTACGAAAGCGGTTGAAGCAGCCAAAGCGGTCTCGGACAAGCCTTCTCTGCTGATGTGTAAAACGGTGATCGGTTTCGGCTCACCGAACAAAGCCGGTACCCATGATGTCCATGGCGCGCCGCTGGGCGACGACGAAATTGCACAGACCCGTCAACAGTTGGGCTGGAATCATGCGCCGTTTGAAATCCCTTCAGAACTCTATGCGCAGTGGGATGCCAAAGAAGTCGGTCAGGCAAAAGAGTCCGCGTGGGATGCCAAAGTAGCGTCTTATGCCGAGGCTTATCCGGAACTGGCCGCTGAGTTTACACGCCGCGTGAACAACGAGTTGCCTGCCAACTGGGAAAGTGAATCACAAGCCTTTATCGAGCAGTTGCAGGCGAATCCGGCCAAAATTGCCAGCCGTAAAGCGTCGCAGAATACGATTGAAGCCTTCGGTAAGATCCTGCCGGAATACCTCGGCGGCTCTGCTGACCTGGCACCAAGCAACCTGACCATGTGGTCGGGCTCTAAGCCGATCAATGAAGATCCTGCTGGGAATTATATTCATTACGGCGTGCGGGAATTCGGGATGACCGCGATCGCTAACGGTATCGCGTTGCACGGTGGTTTCCTGCCGTACACCGCCACCTTCCTGATGTTCGTCGAATACGCGCGCAACGCGGCACGTATGGCGGCGTTGATGAAAGTGCGTCAGATCATGGTCTATACGCATGATTCCATCGGCTTAGGCGAAGATGGCCCAACCCACCAGCCGGTTGAGCAGATGGCGAGCCTGCGCGTGACGCCGAACATGAGCTTGTGGCGTCCGTGTGATCAGGTTGAATCTGCGGTGGCATGGAAATATGCGATTGAGCGCGTCAACGGCCCTACTGCCTTGATCTTCTCGCGTCAGAATCTGGCGCAGCAAGACCGCAGCGCGGAGCAACTGGCCAACGTGGTTCGCGGCGGTTATGTGCTGAAAGACAGTGAAGGGATTCCAGAACTGATTCTTATCGCCACCGGTTCCGAGGTTGAACTGGCGGTTGCTGCTTATGAGCAATTGACGGGCGAAGGCCGCAAGGTGCGCGTTGTTTCGATGCCGTCTACCGATGCTTTTGACAAACAGGACGCGGCTTACCGTGAGTCTGTACTGCCGAAAGCGGTTGCTGCTCGAGTGGCTATCGAAGCGGGTATCGCCGATTACTGGTTCAAGTACACCGGCCTGCACGGCGCGATTGTCGGCATGACCACTTTTGGCGAGTCTGCACCGGCTGAACTGCTGTTTAAAGAGTTTGGTTTCACCGTTGAAAACGTGGTTAAAACGGCAAAATCGATTCTGTAACCCGTCGCGTAGTCGCCAACCCTGGCATTATGTTGGGTTGCATGCACTTTCAGGCGGCAGCAATGCCGCCTTTCCATTGAGATACCTGCACAGCATCAATAAATGATCGGCGTAACGATATATTGCGTCCCGACACGAACAGGATGCGCACCTGACACTTTACGACACGCCCCCCGCTTATCTTTGCATCCAATTACGCGTATTCTGTCCTCCGCTTGCCCCTTTCTCACGGAACTGGAGGAAACATGTCCACCTTACGTTTGCTGATCTCTGACTCACACGATCCCTGGTTTAACCTCGCGGTGGAAGAGTGCATCTTCCGTCAGATGCCCACCACTCAGCGCGTATTATTCTTATGGCAAAACGCTGAAACCGTGGTAATTGGCCGCGCTCAAAACCCGTGGAAAGAGTGCAATACGCGTCGGATGGCAGAAGATGGCATCAAACTGGCGCGGCGCAGCAGCGGCGGCGGTGCGGTGTTTCATGATCTGGGCAACGCCTGTTTCACCTTTATGGCCGGTAAACCGGAATACGATAAAACCGTCTCGACAGCGATTATTTTGCAGGCACTGGAAAAACTGGGCATGCCCGCCGAAGCCTCGGGCCGCAACGATATCGTGGTCAATGTGAATGGCGATATGCGCAAGATTTCCGGTTCCGCTTATCGCGAAACGCCGGACCGCGGTTTTCACCACGGCACTTTCCTGATGAGCGCCGATCTGTCGCGCCTTGCCGATTACCTGAACCCGGACATCAAAAAGCTTCAGGCTAAAGGGATCACCTCAGTGCGTTCCCGCGTGGCGAATATCGCGGACTTTATTCCTGATATCCGTTTTGCTGACATCCGTCGTGAGGTGATTGCTGCTTACTTCGCGCATTACCATGAAACCTGCGAGCCTGAATATATTTCACCTGAAGCGCTGCCTGACCTTCCCGGCTTTAAGGAGCAGTTTGCACGCCAGAGCAGCTGGGAGTGGAATTTTGGCCAGGCGCCTGATTTCTCACATCTGCTGCAAGAGCGTTTTGTCTGGGGTGGCGTTGAGATTCACTTTGACGTGGAGCGCGGCACCCTTACCCGTATCCAGATTTTCACCGACAGTCTCAATCCCGCGCCGTTAGAAACGCTGGCGATGCGGCTGCAAGGAGTGGCCTATCGCCCGGAGTCACTGCAGGCTGCAATGTTAAAACTCATTGCGGAGTTTCCAGAGCAGCAGAAGGAACTCAGCGAATTAGCGAACTGGCTGGTGAACAGCATCAGATAAGATGGCGCTGCACCTGCGCCTCAATCAGTCCTTGCAACTCTTTAACGCCATCCAGTTGTCGGATATCGCTACACACCACGGCATTTGAAATGGCGTCTGCCGCTCCCAGCAACCCCCACAAGCTGGATTGCGGCAGCTTCGCTTCAGCAAACCACAGACGAAACTTAGCCATAAAATCGAGTTGGTATTTGCGCTTCACCTCGGCCAGTTCTGGCGTGCTGTTGAGCGCTGACAGCACATCGGGGATCTCGCGCCCCTGAGTGAGCACACAGTTCACGTAGCAAGTCGCCACCGTGCTGGCGCGTTCTGCCAAATCGTCACCTGCCTTAACCATCGCCGCATCAATGACAGCGTTTTGCCGCACATCAAAGTCCTCATACAGCGCAGCGATCAGCCCGTGGCGGGTGCCAAAATGCTCATACACCACGGGCTTGCTGACACCCGCTTCAATGGCCACTCGCCCAAGAGTAAGGGCATCGCTGCCGTGCTCTCGCACCAGATTCCATGCTGTGCTAATCAGCTGCTCGCGGCGGGCGTCGAAGGTCATACGCTGGCGCGTGGGTGAGCTCATACAGGTTCCTTCAAAGTGAAAAGTCGCTGCCCTAATTGCCGGGCAAGTGCGTAATGCGCATCAGGATAACCCTCATCGGACGGCAACAACAGTTCGCTGGTGATCACCGGCGCGCCGCAATAGCCAAATATTCCCTCATCAATCTGAGTTCGCATGCTGCTGAAATAGCCACGTCGCAGGTAAGTGCGCGTATTCGCCGCGCCCAGTGCCAGCAGATGCACTTGCAGATGCCCCAATTTCTTTATGACCTTTTCGCCGGTGTCGTCATATGCCCAGCCTTGAGTAAATACCCGGTCAATCCACCCTTTCAATTGTGCCGGGAAGGACCACCAGTAAATCGGATACACCAATACCAGCGCATCGGCACGGTTCAGACGCTGCTGTTCCGCCAATACATCCTCAGGCGAGACGGTTCCCGATTTGAACTGTTCGATATCGGCCTGATTGAAGCGTGGATCAAATTGCTCAGCCGCTAAATCGGCTATTTCAACACTGTGTGAGCCGCTGGCTGTGATGCCTTTAACCAGCTGTTCAACCGCAGCATGCGTGTGTGAATGGGGGTCTGGATGGGCGGTAACGATAAGCGTGTGCATGGGGTTAACCTCCGATATTGATTGACCTACTATTGGTAACTTACTGTTGGTAGGTTGTCAATTATTCGTTTGTTGCTGGACTTAAGCATGTGATTCCATTGGTTGGGATGATGGATGATCACAGCGTTTTGGGATTGGCTGGTGGCCGCGTGGTGGCGTCGATAATAAAGGCTGAGGTTGGTTGACTCGGTTGCTGAGTGGCGAAGGTGGTTTTGTCAAAACGGGCACCGTGTCAATGGCCGTAGCACCTCTGATGCTGCAAGGGCTATTCGCAGCGCTGAGGCTTTTACGTTGGGCCAGGAGATCCACGCAGGGATGCGTGGATCAGTTCGGGGCCGACCAGGGATGGTCGATCCCCGAACGTTCCGTAGGCACGACGTGGAAGCCGAGGGCACCGCGTCAGCGGCGCGAGGACTCCCCGGCAGCAGCAGAGGTGCTACGGCCCACACCACCGCACACAAAAAAGGCTACCATTGATTTAACAATGGCAGCCTACACTCACACAAAAGTGACACCGTCACTGACCAAAAATGCAATCACAGTCGCGTCACGCTCGCCTCGGACTACAGGCAAGGCGCCCTGCTCGCTGATAGAATCCCCCGGCATCAAGCGCTCATCACCAACACGCACAATACCGTCCAGCAATGTCAGCCATGTTGAGTAACCGGCGATATGAGGCACTTCCACCTGTCCGCCCCGCTCCACTTTCAGATCATAAATAAAAACTTCCTGACCCAACTGCAGCGGTGCATCGCTATTTTCAGGTCCCGCCAGTAGCGTCCACTCATTAAGCGGTGACCCATCAGCGCGAGTGAAATCCAGAGTGCGTGGCGCACCGCCGCTTTTTGCCGGACGGATATAAACCTGCAGCATCTCGGTTTCAATAAAAGGCGCAGACTCTTCATAACGCACCCCAGTGCCCGCACTCACCACCATGGCGCGTTTAGCATTGAGCGCGGTCTTCTCGCCGTTTTCAGCAAGGTGCTGAGCCGACCCGCGCCACACGTAGCTAAAAATCTCTTCGTCCTGACGCGTGTGCATCGGAATACGCGCATCCATTTTCAACGACATCTGATCAATAATCGCCAGCGGGCCAAAAGCCTCACCGGGTCTTTGCCGGCGGATGGTAAAGCGGCCGTATTCAAACAGTTGGTCCCGCTGGGCACGCATTACGTTCATGGTTTGCTCCTCAAAATGTTGCTATGCACATCATGATAGCGACATGAAAATCGCAGAACAGGTGTTCAATTTGCTCGCTTATGTCAAAATTTTTGAATATTGATAACCAGTAGCAATAATAAGAGTGAGAAACGAGTAAAATGCCGCCAGTTTTCAGCATTCAGGATTAGTCAGCCTGTTCATTTTTGCGTAAAATACGCTTTTCCGTGATGAGTAAATAACATGAATCGCAGCGAACAGATTCTTGATGCAGCCGAACAGTGCATGCGACTAAAAGGTTTCCATCAAACTTCCATTCAGAATATTGCCAGCCAGGCTAATGTCAGCATTGGTTTAATTTATAAATATTACAAAAACAAAGAAGCCATTATTGAAGCGCTGGTGACCAATGTCGTGCAACGCATGATTGCATTATTAAATGCTGATTTTGAGCGAATTGCCCATGCGGGTGGCATGACGCATTCGGTGCAGGATATTGTGCCGCCTGAGGTCGAGCACAGTATTGTGTTGCTGATGGAGGTGTCATCTGAAGCCACACGCAATGAGCGTATTCGTCAGATAATGAATGATGCGTGGCTGGTATTAAAAAACAACTTTATTGCTCAGGAGCAGACGCTAAATCCGGCGCTGAAAGCCGACGTCATCAACACTCGGTTGCATATCATCTCACTGGTGATTGATGGGATGATCATTCGCCGTTGCATGAAACAACGTGACGTGCCCGACGGGTTTATGCCTTTTTTTGATGCTATCACGCGTGACATCAATCAGCATGATATGCCCTGAAATCAGCCAAACAAATGATGTGAAAGGATGCCATTGATCCTGCCCTGCTCTTGATGATCCAGGTTCTTATCGCCAAATGCGCGACAGGCAACACCGTCTACCAGCATTAACAAAAATTGGATACGCTCATTGCGCTGCTGTGGACTCACGTGAGCATACTGACGGCTAAAGGCTTTTTCCAAATCAGCAATCAATAGCTGTTCTTCCTGTGCCAAAACTTCCCGCACAGATTGATTGCGCGATGCTTCCGAATACATCTCCAGCAATAAACAGCGGTCCTGATAGGGCCAATCCTGCCAAAACGAAGATTCCGCATTAATAATATCGGTGGTGCTGATTTGGTGCGGCAGATTATCTTGCAAAAAAACGCGCCAACTCGTGGCGATACTTTTTATTGTTTCGCTAACAATTAATTCTTTGCTATCAAAGTAACGATATATCTGCCCTGCCCCCAAACCTGACTCACGACTGATATCGGCCATGCTGGCACCGTGAAAACCGGAGCGGCTAAAACATATTTTTGCAGCGGCGATAATTATTTGCTGCCGCTGTCGCACGAAGGCGTCATTCTCTGATTTGCTCAACATAACTCCTAAAATGACCGTCACGTAATTATTATTTTTTCATATCATACGCGAAGGGATTTATAGCCGAAATGGCGGCTATAAATCCGGTTACATTTTTCCCCAGGTCGTTAACGCATCGACCTGGGGCGATCATCACAGTTTCAGTTCAGATTCTTTCAACGCCGTACCACCACCCAACACTTTGTAGAAGGTATTAAGGTTTTGGTAATAGGCCTGCTGCACGCTAACCAAACTGGTGCGCGCGGTATACAAGGTGCGCTGAGCGGTTAACGCATTCAGATAAGTGTCCACACCATTTTGATAACGCAGGTCGGCCAGATGGTAGTAAGTCTGCGATGCGGCAACATTATTACGTTGGCTGGTCAGCTGATCGTTAATGGTGCCGCGCCGCGCCAGCGCATCCGCCACTTCCGAAAACGCGGTTTGCACCGACTTCTCATACACCGCCACGTAATACTCTTTCTGCGCTTTGGTGTAGTTGAGATAGGAAACGTTATAACCGCCTTTGAAAATCGGCAACGAGATGCTGGGCGCAAACGACCAAATGCCCGCACCATTTTTGAACAGCGATGACAAATCAGAACTTCCGACGCCACCGCTAGCGGTCAGGGTAATGCTCGGGAAGAAGTTAGCGCGTGCCGCCCCGATATTGGCATTCGCCGCTTTCAGGTTATGCTCGGCCTGCAACACATCAGGGCGATTATTCAGGGCATCCGAAGAGATCCCTGCTGGCACAGTTTTCAATGCATTGCCGATGGACTCGATATTCTCAGGCAGCAGCGCGTCAGGCACGCTTTTTCCCACGACCAAATCCAGCGCATTCTTATCCTGCGCCACGCTGGTGGTATAGCTGGCCACATCCGCTTGCGCAGAGTGATAGGTGGTTTCTGCAGAAGCAACATCCACCATCGAATCCACGCCATTTTGCAGACGTTTGCGCGTTACTTCCAGCGACTGGCGCGCACTTTCCGCCGTCTCTTTGGCGATCGCCAGATTGCTGCGGTCGGCGGCCAGCTGTAACCAGTAATCCACGGTGTTATACAGCACCGTCAGGCGCGTGCTGCGTGCGCCCTCCAACGTGCCGAGATAGGTTTCATACTGCTGACGCGACAGGCTTTGGTTCTTGCCAAACAGATCCAACTCGAAGGAGCTGACGCTGCCCTCCGCCGAATAGGTATTACTGAGGGCCGTTTGATTTCCCTCCCCTGTTAACGCACGTGACCGCGTGCCGCTCACGCCTGCGCTCAGGGTTGGGAACAGATCCGCGCGCTGCTCACCATATTGAGCATGGGCTGATTTCACACTCGCCACTGCTTCACGCAGATCGCGACTGCTGTCCAGCGCCATCGCTACTACCTGGCGTAACTTCGCATCCAGCACATAATCCTGCCAGCTGATATCACGATAGTTTGCCGGAGTCCCTTGCAGTGAGCGATAGGCATCACCGCTTGGCGCAGTGGTGCTGACCGCATCCTTCGGACGATCGTAATGTGGATCGAGTGACACGCAGCCCGCGAGGAAGCACGGCAAAAACACCATTAACAATTTTGCAGACATATTATTCCTCCGCCTTCACAGCAGATTCGGTTGACTGTGCATCGTCATGCGGAATCGCCGGGAATACGCGACGGACCAGAACAAAGAACAGTGGAACAAAGAAGATGGCGAGCAAGGTCGCGGTCAGGGTGCCGCCGATAATGCCGGTCCCGATCGCAATACGGCTGTTGGCCCCGGCACCCGTGGAGATGGCGAGCGGCAGCACCCCGGCGGTAAACGCCAGTGAGGTCATGATGATAGGACGCAATCGCATGGTGGCAGCGTGAATCGCGGCTTTCACCAGATTCTCGCCTTTGCGGTAGTTATCCTCCGCGAACTCCACAATCAAAATCGCGTTCTTCGCTGATAGCCCGATGATGGTTAACAACGCCACCTGGAAATAGACATCGTTTTCCAGTCCACGCAGCGTAATCGCCAGCAACGAACCGATGACGCCCAACGGCACCACCATCATCACCGAGAACGGCACTGACCAGCTCTCATACAGCGCGGCGAGACACAGGAACACCACAATCAGCGAGATGCCATACAACGACATTGCCTGGTTGCCCGAGAGTTTTTCCTGATATGAGAGCCCGCTCCAGGCAAAGGTGGTGCCAGCCGGCAGTTTGGCCGCCAGTTTCTCCATCGCGGTAATGGCATCGCCCGAACTTTTACCGGAGGCAGAAGATCCCTCTATCTCATACGAGGCCAGACCGTTATAACGCGACAGCACATCAGGTCCGTACGCCCATTGCGACGAGGCAAATGAAGAGAACGGCACCATGGTGGTATTGCTGCTGCTATCCGTTCCGCGCACGTACCATTGATCGATATCTTCCGGCTTACTGCGGAACTGCTGGTCGCCCTGAATATAGACTTTCTTCACGCGGCCACGGTCGGTGAAGTCATTGACGTAGCTGCCGCCAATCGCTGCGCTCAGCGTAGTGTTAATGTCACTGATGGTCAGACCCAGCGACTGCGCTTTGGCATCATCAATGCTCACATCTAATTGCGGCAAATCAGGCAGTGAGTTTGCACGTACCGCACTCAACACCGGATCCTGATTGGCTTCGGCAATCAGCTGGTTACGCATCTTCAGCAGCTGGTCACGGTCGGTGGCTCCGCGTCCTTGCAGTTCGAAGGTAAAGCCGTTGGATTGCCCAAGGCCAGAGACCGAAGGCGGTGACAAAACAAAAATCTGCGCATCACGAATGCTGGAGAGCGCCGCCATGGCGCGGCCGGCAATCGCATCAGCGCTGTTCTCGGTGCCTTTACGTTCGCTCCAGTTTTTCAGCGAGATAAAGCCAATACCGGCGTTTTGTCCGCTACCGGCAAAACTGAAACCATTGACCAGCATGCTGACGTTAACGTTATCTTTCTCTTTGGTGGCGAAATACTGCTGCACCTGGCGACGGACTTCACTGGTACGGTTTTCCGTGGCACCCGGTGCCAGCTGATACTGTACCATGATATAGCCCTGATCTTCGGTCGGCAGGAAGCCGGTCGGCAGACGCATATAAAGCACGGCACAGCCAATCAGCAACACACCGTACAGCAGCAAATAGCGCACAGAACTGTTCACTACATGGCCGACGCCGTTTTGATAGCGGCCCTGCACTTTTTCATAGCTGCGGTTGAACCAGCCGAAGAAACCCTTGGTGCCACTTTCGTGATTATGCGGTTTCAGTAAGGTGGCACAGAGTGCCGGCGTCAGCGTCAGTGCCACAATCACCGACAGCACCATCGACGACACAATGGTGATCGAGAACTGACGATAGATCACGCCGGTTGAGCCACTGAAGAAGGTCATCGGCAGGAACACCGCTGACAGCACCAATGCAATCCCCACCAGCGCACCGGTGATCTCTCTCATCGATTTTTCGGTGGCCTGTCGTGGTGGCAAGCCCTCTTCGCGCATCACACGCTCGACGTTTTCTACCACGACGATCGCATCATCAACTAACAAGCCGATGGCGAGCACCATGCCGAACATGGTTAAGGTATTAATCGAGTAACCGAACAGTGACAGCACACCAAAGGTGCCCAGTAACACCACCGGCACGGCAATCGCTGGGATCAAGGTGGTACGAATGTTCTGCAGGAACACGAACATTACAATAACCACCAGAATCACCGCTTCTATCAGCGTTTTCACTACTTCTTCAATCGAGATTTTTACGAAGTCGGTGCTGTCGAGTGGATAGGCAATTTCATAGCCAGCGGGCATGCTGCTGCGGAACTCATTGATGGTGGATTTCACCGCTTCAGCAGTGGAGAGCGCATTGGCACCCGACGCCAGCTGCACGGCGATACCTGATGCCGGATGACCGTTCGCCAATACGTTGGCGCTGTAGTCTTCATCACCCATCTCGACGCGTGCCACATCACTCAGGCGCACCACCGATCCGTCCGCCTGGCTTTTCAGTACGATATTGCGGAACTGTTCTGGGGTTTGCAGACGTGAACGCGAACGCACCGTCGCCACCAGTTGCTGCTCTTTACTGGCTGGCTGTGCACCCAACTGACCGGAAGAGACCTGGGTGTTCTGGCTCTCCAGCGCGGTGGTGACATCCGATGGCATCAGTGAATAAGAAGCAAGCTTGCTTGGGTCCAGCCAGATGCGCATCGCGTATTCGGCACCAAACACCTGTACGCTACCCACACCGGTCACACGGGCCAGCGTGTCTTCCATATTACTGACCATATAGTCAGCCACATCGGAAGAGCTGCTTTTATTGGTTTTATCGTACACCGCGAGGATCAGCAGGAAATCGCTCTGCGCTTTCTCCACGGTGACACCCTGAGTGGTCACCGCGGTCGGCAAACGGCTCTCTGCTTGCTGAACCTTGTTCTGCACCTGGACCTGAGCGATATCTGGATCGGTGCCCTGCTGGAAGGTGACGTTGATTTTCACCTGCCCGGTCGATGCCGTGCTGGTGGAGTTAAAATAGAGCAGACCATCCAGACCGGTGAGCTGCTGCTCGATGACCTGAGTGACGCTGCTCTCCAGCGTTTCCGCCGATGCACCGGTATAGGTTGCCTGGATACTGATCTGCGGTGGCGCAACGTCAGGATATTGCGCCACAGGCAGACTGTTAACACTGAGCAAGCCGAACATCATAATGCAGATGGCAATAACCCAGGCAAACACCGGCCGACGAATAAAGAACTGAGCCAACATATCAGTTACCCTCGCTGGTCGCGGCTTTATCGTTTGGCGTCACTTCCACGGCTTTCACACTCATGCCCGCCTGCACTTTTCCGGTACCTTCAACAATCAGTTTGTCACCGCTGTTGAGGCCAGAGGTAATCAGCCACTTATTCCCAATCACGCGGTCAGCCACCACTTCACGGCTCTCGACTTTGTTCTCTTTATCCACCACCAGCGCCGTGGCGTTGCCTTTCGCGTCACGCGTGATGCCTTGCTGCGGTGCCAGAATCGCATCGGATTTTACGCCGTTGGTCACATTGGCGCGCACATACATGCCCGGCAGCAGCTCATGTTGCGGATTAGGGAAGATGGCGCGCAGCGTCACGGTACCGGTGGCTTCGTCTACTGACACTTCCGTCAACTCCAGCTTGCCCGGATGGTCATAGGCACTGCCATCTTCGAGTTTCACTGTCACCGGTACGGCGTCAGTGCTCTGCTGCAACGACGCCTGCTGACGTTTCAGTTTCAGCAGTTGCACGCTGGATTGGGTCAGGTCGACATAAATCGGGTCGAGGGCACGAATGGTCGCCAGCGCGGTGGTTTGACTGGCAGTCACCAGCGCTCCTGGCGTCACCGATGAAATACCAATACGGCCGCTGATCGGCGCTTTGATCTGGGTGTAATTCAGATTGATGCGCGCACTTTCCACGGCGGCACGATATTGATCCACCGACGCCACGTTTTGTTGATAGGTTGCCAATGCATCATCAGCATCCTGACGCGATACGCCATTCTCTTTCACTAATGCAGCGTAACGCTCTGCTTTTAACTTGCTGCTTTTGACTAACGCCTGTGCGTTCTTTAATTGTGCGAGCGCTTGATCGTAGCTGGCCTGATAGCTGGCAGGATCGATTTGATATAGCACCTGACCCGCATTCACTTCATCGCCTTCAGTAAACAGGCGCTTCAGGATAATGCCTTCAACCTGCGGGCGAACTTCGGAGGTCATACTGCCAGTAACACGCCCGGCAAGTTGGCTGTCCAGCGTAACCGATTCGTTTTGCAACGTTTTCACGCCCACTTCCGTGGTGGTTGCCGCGGCTTGTTGATTGCTGCTTTGATCACAAGCGGCGACTAACATCACCAACCCGGCGATCACACTGCGCTGAAAATTCTTCATGAATAACCCTGTAGTGAACGTTCATTCTCAAGTTGAAGTCTATCAAATTAGCACTACCTCAACTGTCAGGAAAATGAAAAGAGTCAGATCGCGGCTTAGCTTCGGGTGCTAAAAGCGTGAAACCACCAAAACACCCTTCTGTTGTGAGAAAAGTGAATTGGAAACATGAGGATTATTCAATATCAGAATGAAAGATCGTCAGGTTACAAATAAACAACAGATATGTACAAAAATTGCCAACTCATCAGAACTATTCGATGTTTATTTGCGTTATATCACACTTATGCCCTACTTTAATTGCTGGCGACTTTAGGAAATCCGGCCCCAATAAATAACTTCCCGTTAAAGTTGCGCAGGATATCTTACCCAGTTAATACCATAACCTACCGCTATATTTTTCTCGTGACTCATCTAACCGAAGCGAATAATGGGTCATAATAAAAATTTATTTTTCACTTCAAATTAAAGTCATACAGGAAATACCACTTCACTTAACCCTCTCGCAGAGCAATATCCATGGGGAATGTCTATTTGTCATACTAAAGATGACAATTAAAATAAAAGCGTTATGTTTTCGTTAGCAAAGTGTTTAGGAAGTTTCTTATCTTCACACAGGCCAGCAAATAATATAAAAACGTTAAAAGTTTTGTAAATTCGGATCATTACACAGAGCCTCCCTTTAAACGGAATTAAGTGCTCAGCAGGTTTTTATTGCCGTTTTATTTCAGGGTGCAAAATTAGAATATTTTGCGGTCCGTGCGGTAGCCATGCCGAAATAAAAACAAAGGGTGATTATGGATCGTGTCGTCGTTGCGCATTCCCCACTGGGTGAATCACTGGTATTTAAAAGCATGACAGGCCATGAAGCACTGTCTTGCCTGTATCAATATGACATTGAATTTCTTAGCAAAGATAACAGCATTGCTTTACCTGATTTGTTGGGTAAACCGTTAACGCTGGAGCTGAATCCGCGCCCTGGCGTCACACGTTATCTGAGCGGAATTATTACGCGCATGGCATTTGTTGGTCACGAAAAGCATCGGGAAGAATATTATACTTATCGTGCGGAGGTCAGACCTGAATTATGGTATCTGACGCAAAATCGCGGTTTCCGTATTTGGCAAAAAAAATCAGTTAAGCAGATCATCGAAACGGTCTTGAATGACTCTGGTATTACTTTTGAAAATAAACTCACCGGTAGCTATCGCGAATGGGAATTCTGCGTGCAGTATCAGGAGAGCACCTTCGATTTCATTCAACGACTGATGGAACATGAAGGGATCTATTTTTATTTCGAACATACCATGGATAAACAGACGCTGATTCTGGCTGACGATCCCTCTGTCCATAAGCCCTTTTCCGGCTATGACTGCATTGAGTATCATCAGGCGGCAGCAGGCGGATATGTGAATGATGAAAGCATCAATATCTGGCAAACCAGCGCCGGCATTTCACCCAGCCTTTATCAACACGATGATTACAATTATCTGGAAAGTAATGCTGATCTTTCCGCAAATGGCCAGATCGGTCAGTCGCACGCGCAAAAAACCGCAACCCAGCGCGAATGGCCGGGGCAATATCCGCAGCAAGGTGACGGGCAAAATTACGTCACGGTACGTCAGCAGGAGTTTGCGGCACGTCAGCTGGAGTCCGATGGCGTGGGTGATGCCTTTGGACTGGCGCCTGGATATACCTTTGCACTGACCAAAGCCCCGCGAGCCAGCGACGAAGGCCAATCTTTTCTGATTACCGCCGTGGATTACCAACTGGTGGAGAACAGCTACGCCAGTAACGACGAAGACTTCACGCGCCACTGCTTTACCTTTCGCGTGGTGCCCGCCACGGTTAACTGGCGCCCGGCCCGTAACACACGCTGGCCGCGCACCAGCGGCCCGCAAACGGCCGTGGTGGTCAACGCCCCCGATGCCAGCAAAGGCGACAACAGTACGGTGGCTACCGACGAATATGGTCGCGTGCGGGTGAAATTTCTGTGGTTTAAACCTGACAACGAACAGGATCTCTACTCCTGCTGGTTGCGTGTCGCCAGCGGCTGGGCGGGTAGCCAACAGGGCCATTACCAAATTCCGCGAGTCGGCGAAGAAGTGGTGGTGGATTTTATTAATGGCGACCCGCATATGCCGGTGATCACTGGCCGCGTGTTTAATAATCTGCAAACTCTTCCGGTCGGCGAAAGTCTGTTAACCATTGGCAGTGAAGGCGATATCGCTGATAGCGACACCATTACCGCCGAAGCCGCCTCATCCTGGTCCTGGTCGAAAAGCGGTGTCTGGACGCGCTCAGTGGGTAACAGCGATGCCAGCAACGGCAACTTTATCTCGTTCGAAGATTTATCGGGCGAAGAGTCACTGGATATTCACGCGCAAAAAGATCTCAACCTCTCGGCAAACAATGCCATCAAGATTTATGCCGCCAAAGAGGGAGACGGCGCGCTGAAAATTTGGGCACCTGGCAAAGTCACCATCCACAGCAATGACACGGTCTCCACCAGCGCACCCACCACCTATCACACCTCGCGCGGCAGTTACTACACCGTCACCGGCGCGAATTTCACCACCACCGGCATCGGCCTGACCATCAACGGCGTCAATGGCACGGTGAACGCCGTCAGCAACGTCGCTGCCAGCACCAGCGATTTCGCTGTGAAAGGGGTGAGCATGGATTACACCTACCTGAAGCGCAGTAAGACCCAGGTTGAATACAAAGCTGATTTGCAGCGTTTCGAGCAGGTTCCATTTTACACCCTGCGCACCAACATGATGTCGATCATGAGCGGCGCGGTCAGTGAAGGACTCGGGAATACCCTGAAAGAGAAAATCCAAAAACTCACTGATGAACGCGATGCACGCAAGACCATCAAGCAGGAAGCCGACGATAAGAAGAAAACCGATTGGGAAAAACAGCGCGAAGAGAAGGTGACGCAGAAAAATAACCCACAGACGCGTGAGCAAGCCGAGCGGGACAACAACAACAACAACAACAACAACAATAACAACGCTGATAACGACAGCGACTCTGACAGCGAATACTTCGATGCTGAAGGTTGAAGCGATGGCTGCTGACCGCGCGAGCTCACTGACAGGGAAGTTGAACGATGAACCTCATTAAACCTAACCACCTGAGCCTATTGTCACGCCCCTATCGCTGGCAGCAACAGGATTACCTCGGCGTTGCGGCGATTGCCCTGCTGGACATGTCAGCCACCCCGGCCTTACGTGATGAGCAAACTCTCTGGCAGCGTGTTGGAGAAGTGCTGCAATCGCCCGACGGCGTGTTGGATATGTCCATCCCCAAGGCCTGTGCTGAATTTATGGTCAGTGGTTTTGCCCACGCCGTACCGGAGCAAACGCAGGTTGATGTGCTGATTCAGATCGACCAACTGCGCAAGCAGCAACGCGTTGCGAACGGCGAATCGGTGCAAATGCATGCCATCTCCATGGACCATCCGATGCGTCAGGCGCTAATGGGGCAGGATTTCGATGACCGCTGGCTGCAACATGATTACCCAGGTTTCCCACGCGATACCGACTGGCGCGTGTTTAATCAAGCCGCCGCCGATCAGTGGTGGTCAGAGCAGGAGGCGTTGCCACGAGGTGCCACCTGGCGCATCGAAAATATGCATCCGCAGCAGCCGATCATGCAGGGCCAATTGCCCCTATGGCAGGCGCAGGCATTTATCACGCGCCAGCGGCAGGATGAAATCCTGTTTGAAGCCCTGACAATGCGCGCAACCACCCTGCACTTTTTGCCGCACTGTAACGAACTGATACTGATCTGGCACGGCTGCTGCGCCATCAATCACGATGATGCCTTTGACGTGCAATCGCTGATGGTTGCACTGGAACGTGAAGACGCGCCGCGCGGTGTTGAGCACTATCGCCATATCCACCAGCAGCGTAGCAACGATCCTGATGCAGCATTGCACGCACTGCGTGAAAGCGACTTGATTGATGCAGAGATTCTCACCCACGTGGCCTCCACCGCGCTGAACCGTGATCCCGGCCCGTTGGTGCAAAACCTGATGCGTTATGAACAACAGCAACGCCAGCAGTTCAATCAACCGGTGCCGGAAAGCAGCCTGCATAAATTCGCCATAGAAGACGATTTGGCCAGTCAGTTTACGCGGCAGGAAGCAGAAGGTGAGCAGCAGTATCAGCAGATGATGACGCGCTATGAGCAGGAATCACAACGCAGTCACGCGGCATCATTACCATTGCCCGATGGCGCAAGCCAGTATCGCCAGCAGCGCGATGAACTGCATGCCAATCGTCAGCTGCTCGGTCCGCAAGACAGCGACATTGCGCGTAGCGAACAGGCGTTACTCGACAGCTATCGCCTCACCGCGCAGCAGCAGCCCTCTGCACCGCGCCTCAGTCTTGCTGCCTCAGAGGCCCAGCGTCAGCAGCTTATTGCCTGCATGCGCGGCGACAAAGACGCGCGCGGTTGGGATTTGACCGGAGCCGATCTTTCCAGTCTCGATCTGCGCGGTATCGATCTGGAAAACGCGCTGCTGGAGAACACCGATTTCAGCCACTGCCAGTTGGACGGTGCCGATCTGCGCGGTGCAGTGCTGGTGCGCGCTGAGTTCCATCACACGAGCCTGACGCACTGTCTCTTAGACGGGGCCAATCTGGCGCAGGCGCAATGCTGGCACAGTGACTTCAGTGACAGCAGCCTGCACGAAGTCGAGTTGGAAGCGTGTCAACTCGAACACTGCCGCTTTGAGCGTGCGCTGCTGCGTCAGCTGTTTATCCAACAAGCGACGATAGCCCACTGCAACCTGCAACATGCCCTGCTCGATCGCTGCGACCTGATGAACTTGTCGCTGGAAGCACTGGATTTCGGCCACGCGCATTTTCTCCAGAGCAACCTGATTCAGTGCAGGTTAAACACAGTGCGCTTTAATCACGTCAACGCGCAAGGCCTCTCGCTGGTGACCTGTACCTCATCCGATCTCTGCTTTGACGATGCCCAGCTGAAACAGTGCATGTTTACCGCGCAGAGTCAGTTACCTCAGGCGCATTTCCGCCGCGCCACACTGACCGAATGTAACTTGCGCGACATCGATTTGCAGGCGGCCAATTTCGATCAGGCCACACTGCACAACAGCGACCTCAGCGGCGCCAATTGTCGCGGTGCCAGCCTGCAGTTGATGCGCACTCATCATAGCCGTTTCGTGCGCACCGATTTCCGCGCCGCGCGGTTAACAGGCAGCCTGCTGCTCGGTGCCGATTTGCAGAAAAGCCAGCTCGCAGGCTGCGATTTCAGTGACTGCAATCTGTTCCGCGCGGATTTGTCGCAGACCCTTACCGATTCTCACACCCATTTCGGGGATGCGTTGACCGACGGCATGAAAACGCTGCCGCGTCGCCGCGAACATCAGGTATAGACATGACGCCAAATCAAATTCAGCACGCCATTAAGCAAGGCAACATCATTCATGCTATTGCTCCCCCAGAGCGTAACTTCGCCGGCATGGACCTTTCCGGTGGGAGTTTTATCGCGGTAGACCTGACTGGAGCCGATTTTCGCGGCTGCAATTTACATGAAACGCAATTCAGCGAATGCCAGCTGACCGCAGCGCAGTTTGATCAGGCGCAGCTTCGCGAGACGCTGTTTAGCCAATGCCAGATGGTCGCCACCCAGTTCAGCGGCTGCACGCTAACCGATTGTCTGTTCAATCAGTGTCAGTTGATGGAAAGCGACTTCAGCGAAAGCATCCACATCAACAGCCAGTTCAATAAAGGCGACCTCAGTGACAGCAGTTTCCTGCTGGCGTCGCTGTTTCAGAGCGGTTTTATCGAACTTTCGGCGTACCAGATGCTGCTGCGTCATGCCAGCCTTGAACAATGTACGCTGATGAGCCTCGACCTGCGGCGCAGCGATCTGCACAGCAGCCGCTTTGCGCTCTGTACTTTCTATCAGTGCGATATGCGCGGCGGCGACTACCGCCAGCAGCATTTCGCCCGTAGCCAGTTCACTGCCAGCAAATTGGATGAAGCCAGTTTTCAGGGCGCTGAACTGATGCAGTGCAATTTTAGCCAGGTATCGCTGCGTGCGGCGGATCTGCGCGAGGTGCAGGCCACGCAGGCGCTGTTTACCGGCAGCGTGATGTGCGAAGCACGCTGTCACCAGGGCAACTTCAATCAGGCCATTTTTATGCAGGCCCAGTTGGAGGATGCCGATTTCAGCCACTGCCAGCTCCAGCGCGTGGTGCTGCAGCAGGCGCATGCCGCACGGACCAACTTCCAGCACAGCCAGTTGCACTACGCCGACTTCTCTTACGCCACGCTGGATCACGCCGATCTGCGTGACGCGCACTTTGCCCATACCCGCTTGCATCGTGCCAGCCAGCAGCAGAGCCGCTTCTCCAGTCGTGAGGGCATCATTGAACAGGATGAAGCGCTGTTTGCTGCTGAAAACTGGCAGCCACACACGCGGTTAACACCCCACGAGGATCGCCATGAATCACGCTGAAAAAACCGTTGCCATGCCGCTGGAGCTGCCGTTACAGGCTGAAGGGCGAGTGCTGAGCATCGACGCAACCGGAGCCGTTCAGGTGCTGATCGACGGCCGCCTTTGGCACGGCCAGCGCGCCGCCAGTTGCCTGCTGACTCCGCAGGTGGATGACCGCGTGCTGCTGTACCGCGCCGGTGAGCAGCTGTGGCTACTGGCGGTATTGGTGCGCGCCCAACCGCAGCAAGCTGCCGAGCTGCACTGCGAAGGCGACTTAACGCTTAGCACCAGCCAGAAACTCACGCTGCGCAGCCCACAGTTTGAGTTGGCCGCGCAACACGGCGACTGCCAGATCGACGAACTCAACTATCGCGGCGAAAAAGTCGCGCTGTGGGTCTCGCTGAGTCGTTTGTTTGGGCAACGCTGCGAAAGCGTCTGGGACAGTCTGAGCCAGATCAGCCATCACCTGCTGCGCCGCACCACCCACACCGAGCAAGTGCGGGCGGGCCAGTTGGATATCAAAACCAGTCAACTCACCCGCCTGCGCGCGCCGACCACGTTGATCAGCAGCGAAGCGCTGACGCGTGTCGACGGCAAACAGATTCACATGGGTTAAGAGGGAACAGCATGTTTGCAAATTGTCAGTGTGGTGGCACCGATCAGGCGATTGCCGATGTGTGCAAAACCCCGGCCCCGGTCACCTTCGTCAATCTGGCTCTCGGTAACACCGCGGTGCCGACGGCCAGTACGGTGCTGTTCACCGGTATGCCTGCGCACAACCTCTCCACCATCACGCCGATCACCCAGGGTGATGAAGCGGGCTTACTGGGTGGCGTGATTTCAGAAACCTTCATGGGTTTATCGCGCCATCTCACTGGGTGTAACTCATTGCTCATCAACGGTATGCCCGCCACGCGGATGGGCAGCGTGACGCAGCAAAACGTCGCCAACGCGCCCGGTGTACGCATAACGCCAAGCCAGACCACGGTGGCCTTGCTGGCGACATAAGCACTACCACTGCGTACCCATTTTGATGACTCATGTTTTTTTACACAGGACGTTGATAAAAATGACAAAACAGCACAGCAGACTCCCCCTTCTCGCCACCCTTTTCGCCACGGCGCTGCTTGCCGGCTGCAAGGCTCCGCCTCCCATCGTCACGGCGGATACCCTTGAAACCAGCACCGTCAACCAGGTGGCGCTGGTGCACATGCACATCATCCAGGCTCCTCAACAGTTCACGCCGGTCAACGCCGCTTATCGCACCCTCTATCCGGCGTCTTTGATGAACCGGCCCGACTTCAGTGGATTACGTATGGAGACGCTGGATGCCGGTGCCACGCTGCAAGTGCTGGGCGAGGTGGAGAACAGCTGGCTGGCAGTATCGACGCAAGATAACGGGCAACTCAGCGGCTATATCCCTTACCGCGCTGCCGTCACGGCAGATCGCTACAGTGCCACGGTGAAAGCGCAGGCAGCGCGTCCACGTCGTGCTCAGCAGCAATGTATTGGCGTGGGCTCGGGTGACCAGGCGTGTCGTAAAGGCAGCTCATCGACCTGGATCATTCAGTAATGAAGGCGCGTATCGCGGTGCTGTGTGGGCTGTTGCTGTTACTCAGCGGCTGTATGTCTTCGTCACGTCAGGTGCCGGCCAACTGGCAACTGACGCTGAACGCTGCGCCAAACGCCAACAACGGCGCGCCGTTAAAGGTGCGGGTGTTTGTGCTGCGTTCTGATGCCAACTTCCAGTCGGCTGATTTTTACTCACTGCAAAACAACGCATCAACGGTGCTGGGCGCGGATCTGCTGGATACCCAGCAGCGTTTTCTGACCTCGCAGCAACCCCAGCAAACTCTGAGCGGCAGTCCGTCACTGGAGGCGCGCTATCTGGGGGTGATCGCCGAATACGCCAGTCTGAACGGCAAAGCCTGGCGCGTGGTAGTCCCGCTGCCCGCCCCCACCGACACCAATTTCTACAAGTTCTGGCAATTCTCGCCCGATGCACTGCACGGACAGGTGAACGCCACCGCAGCCGGTCTGCATCTTACGGCTCAAGACGATTAAACGGACTGAGGAAGACGCTATGCACACCGCAGACAAGGTGATTTGGAGTGAAGGGATGTTTTTACGTCCTCACCATTTTCAACAGTCGGAACGCTGGCTGGAAGCATACAGCCGCAGCTGGGGCAAACTGCAGTGTCCGTGGCACTGGGGCTTTATGACGCTGAGTATCGATCAGGCTCTGTTGCGTCAGGGCAAACTAGCGATTGCTGAAGCCAGCGGACTGTTGCCCGACGGCACGCCCTTTGTGATTAACGGCGCGGAGAATGGCCCAGCACCGCTGGCCTTGAGCGACGTGCAGGAGCCTATCGACGTCGTGCTTGCCTTGCCGGAACAGCGTCAGGGCCAGACCGAAGTCATCTTCAGCGATGCCAGCGATTCACTGGCGCGTTATCTCAGCCAGGATCGTGAAGTTGACGATCTTAATGCCTCCTCGGTGGGCCGCGCGCCGATGCAATTTGGTCGCCTGCGTCTGTGCCTGATGCCCGCCGCTGACCTTAACGCCGAATGGACCGCCGTCGGCGTGGCGCGCGTGAAGAGCAGCGGCAGCGATCGCGCCCTGACGCTCGACAGTGATTACATTCCCCCGCTGCTCAACGGTCATGTTTCTCCGGCCATCAGCGCCTTTCTCAACGATATGCAGGGCCTGCTGCAGCAGCGCAGCGAGCAGATGGGCGAACGTTTGCAGCAAGCGGGACGCGGCGGCAATACCGAGATGATCGATTTCATGTTGCTGACGCTGATCAACCGCTACATCGGTCAGGTGGCTCACAGCCGCCGCCTGCCACAGCTGCATCCTGAACGCCTGTTCAGCGAGTGGCTGCAGTTTGCCACTGAATTATCCAGCTGGTCTCCGTCGCGTCGGCCCGGTGAGCAGCTGCCGGTATATGACCACGATAATCTCTATCTCAGCTTTAGCCGCCTGATGATTCAACTGCGACAGAGCCTGTCACTGGTGATGGAAGAAAATGCGCTGCAGCTGACGTTAACCGAACGCTCACACGGCCTGTACGTCGCGACAGTGTCCGATGTCAGTTTGATTCGCGATTACGGCTTTGTGCTGGCAGTGCGCGCCGATCTGCCGGGTGAAATGCTGATCACCCACTTCCCGGCGCAGATGAAAATTGCCCCGGTGACGCGCATTCGTGACCTGGTGCAATTGCAGTTGCCCGGTATTGCTTTACGCGTCATGCCCGCCGCACCGCGACAGATTCCCTGGCACTCCGGCTACGTCTACTTCGAGCTCGAGCGCAGCGGTGATTTGTGGCAGCAGATGGCGAAAGCCGAAGCTTTTGCGTTGCACCTCGCGGGGGAATTCCCGGGACTCGACCTGCAACTTTGGGCGCTGCGCCATGCGCGCAATTAAGCACGGAGAAAAGCGATCATGATGCAGCCGCAGTCACTCAATGGCGAACTGGAAGCCGCCTCAGCGCATGAGAATCCGCTGGTGGCGATTGCCAATCCGTTGATCAATTCCATCGCGCAACTGCGCCATTCGGTAACCCATGACAATCCAGCGGGCCTGCGTCAGCAGCTGATCGACCTGGTGCGCCGCTTTGAAGTGGTGTGCCAGCAGGCGCAACTGCCGTATGAAACCATCGTCGGCGCTCGCTATTGCCTGTGCACTTCGCTGGATGAAGCGGCAGCACTCACGCCGTGGGGCAGTCGCGATGTCTGGCCGCGCAGCGGATTACTGGTCACCTTCCACAATGAAACCTGGGGGGGCGAGAAGTTTTTCCAACTGCTGGCGCGCCTGTCGCAGCATCCGCAACAAAACATCCTGTTGCTGGAGCTGATGAACGCCTGCCTGCTGCTCGGTTTCGAAGGCCGTTATCGCATTATGGAGAACGGCCGCACGCAGCTGGAAACCCTGAAACTGCGACTGCTGCAGCTGATTCGCTCCGTGCGCGGTCCTTATCCGCCGCCGCTGTCACCGCAGCCGCTGGATGAGCCGGTGCAACAAAAGCTGTGGAAGCCGCTGATCCCGTTGTGGAGTTTTGCCGCCCTGCTGGCGCTGCTCGGCTGTGCGGTGTACATCGCGCTGAACTGGCGCCTCAACCACTTCACCGCGCCAGTGCTCTCTGCCATTTACCAAACCGATCTGCCGAAAGTGGATATCGCCCGTCCGGCGGCGCCGGCGGCACCGACGCTGGACCTGCGCCACTTCCTCGCGCCCGAAATCGCTGAAGGACTGGTCACGGTACGTGATGAAGCCACCCGCAGCGTGGTGCTGTTGCGCGGTGACGGGGTGTTTGATTCCGCGGCCACCACCATTCGCGAGCGTTATCGCCCGGTGATCCGTCGTATTGCCCAGGCCATGGACAACGTCAACGGCCAGATTCGCGTCAGCGGTTACACCGACAACGTGCCGATTCGCAGTGCGCGCTTTAACTCCAACTACGCGTTGTCACTGGCGCGAGCCCAGTCGGTACAGGAGATGCTGGCGCAGGATCTGCAGCAGCCGCAACGCATCATCGTGGAAGGACGTGGCGAGAGTAACCCGCTGGCACCCAACGATTCCGCAGCCAATCGCGCACGTAATCGCCGCGTCGAAATCACCCTGCTGGTTGCGCCTAAACAGACAGAAACCGAACTCAACAGCGTGCATTAAAAGGAATGGCCATGATTCGCACTGTGTTTTCCATTGCCACCAGCCGCCTGATGTGGAGTGGCCTCGGCATTACCGCACTCTGCTTACTGATTTGGACCGTCGGCCCGCTGGTGGCGATTGGTGACTATCGTCCGCTGGAATCGGCGCTGTATCGTTATATCGCCATCGCCGTGCTGTACACGCTGTGGATCAGCTACCGCGTGGTGCCGCGCCTGTGGCGTCGCTGGCAAAACCGTCGTCTGGTACAAAAAATCGCGCCGGTTGAAAGTGCACCCGCCGATGAAATGTCAGCAGAGCATCCACTGGCAGAACGATTCAGTGAGGCCACACAGTTGCTGCGCCAGGCACGTTTCAATCGCCCGGAAAGCCGTCGCTGGCCACGCTGGATGCAAAAGCTCAATCGACAATATCTGTATCAATTGCCCTGGTACATGCTGATTGGCGCGCCGGGAGCAGGGAAAACCACCGCGCTGGTCAACTCGGGCCTGCACTTCCCGCTGGCGGCGCAGTTTGGCAAAACCGCACTGCGCGGCGTCGGCGGCACGCGGCACTGCGACTGGTGGTTTACCGACGAAGCGATCCTGCTGGATACCGCCGGGCGTTACACCACTCAGGAAAGCGACCGTCAGCAGGATGCCTCAGAGTGGCGCAGTTTTATCGGATTGCTGAAGAAATACCGCCCACGCCAGCCGGTAAACGGCGCCATCATCACCATCAGCGTCGGCGATTTGTTGAGTGAGTCCGAGGATGTTCGCCATCAACAGGCCAGCGCCCTGCGCAAACGCCTGCTGGAACTGCGCGATCAGCTGGCGATCCCCTTCCCGGTTTATGTGCTGGTGACCAAAACCGACTTGCTGAAAGGCTTTACCGCCAGCTTCGGTGCCATGAGCAAAGCACAGCGCGACCAAATCTGGGGCTTTACCTGGCCCTGGAGCGAAGATCAGCTGGACTTAGGATCGGCATTCGAACCGCAGTTTGACCGCTTACATCAGCGCCTTGATGCCGGTCTCGCCGACCTGATGATCAATGAACATAACAGCCTGAAGCGCGCCGAAATGTATCTTTTCCCCCAGGAGTTTCTGGCGCTGAAACCCCTGCTGAAACACTACCTGGATGTGGTATTTGCCACCTCGGGTTATGACGCCAAACTGATCCCTCGCGGCGTCTATTTCACCAGCGGCACTCAGGAGGGCCTGCCCTTCGACCGTGTTATGGGCCAGATGAGCCGGGCGCTGCGCTTACCGGCGCTGCGCGCCCCTGATGCTGAGCCCCCTCAGCCGGGCCACGGTCAGAGTTTCTTCCTGCATCAAATGCTGACCGAAGTGGTGTTCAAAGAGGCCGGGCTGGCAGGCATTAATCGCTGGTGGGCGATGCGTAATCGCCTGGTGCATTTGGTCACCTACGGCGTACTGGCGGCGCTGCTGTTGCTGGCGCTGATTGTCTGGTTTACCAGCTATCACCGCAACAAAGGGTATCTCGCCGAAGTGCAAACGCGAGTGCCGGATATTGAGAAACAAAGCAAAGCGCTATCGCCTCTCAATGGTGAAAACCTCTTCTCACAGCTGCCGTTCCTGAATAACCTGGCGGGTCTGCCCACCAGCGATAAGATCAGCGACTTGCAACAGCCGCCTCTCAGCTGGCGCGCCGGTTTATATCGCGGCGAAGAAGTCTCGACTGCCTCGGATTCACTCTATCAACGTGCGCTGGAACAGATGCTGTTGCCGGTTATTGCCCGCAACATCACCGACTGGCTGCGCAATGATAACGGCAGCGACGTGGATTACAGCTATGAGGCGCTGAAAGCTTATCAAATGCTTTATTTGCCGCAGCACTATGACGGCAAATTCCTGCACGCCTGGGTGATGCTCAACGTGCAACGCACGCAGGGCGCCAATGCCCCGCAGGCACAGTTAAAGGCGCTGGATTATCACCTTGGTCAGCTGCTTGATGACAAGATCAACGCCTCTCCGTTTGAGCGCGATGAGCCACTGGTGGTGCGTCAGATCGAAATGATCAGCCGCTCACCGCTGTCAACACGCGTCTACGGTCGTCTCAAGCGCCTGCTGATGCCGCGCATCACGCCGGGCGTCAGCGTGGTCAATCTCAGTGGCGCGCAAACCGAACTGGTGTTCAGCCGTAAAAGCGGTAAGCCGTTGACCGAAGCCATTCCTGGCTTCTTCACCCCCGCCGGATATTGGGGGCCGTTTAACAGCAATATTAAAAACGTGGCGGCCAGTTTGTTGCAGGAAGATCGTTGGGTGCTAACCCGCCGCGAAAGCGCCGACGAGCAGAACACACTGGAAGAGACGGTGCGCCGTCTGTACCTCGACGATTATATGCGTCAGTGGGATGCGCTGCTGCAGGACATTCAGCTTCAGCCGATCAATAGCCTCGACGCCCGCATCAACATGGCGCGCTTGCTGTCCGGACGCACCTCACCACTGCGCCAGCTGATCATTAATCTCAGCCGCAATCTGACGCTGACACCACCCGAGGATGAGAAAGCCAAACAGGATCAGCCGTCACTGCTGGAACGCAGCACCCATTACGTCAATAACAACGCCACCGCCACCTTGCAGGCCCTGTTCCGTGCACGTAAGGCGGCACAGAGTGGCAACATTGAAGCACCCGAGCAGCGGGTGATGGCGCACTTCGCCAGCATCATTGAGCAAGCACAGGTCAGCGATCCTAAACAGAGCAGCATCCCATTTGATGCACAGCTGAAAGACATCGACGATCTCTACAACTATCTCACCGCCGTGCATGACGCCAGCAACAGCGGCATGTCACCGCCGGACAGCAGCATTATCTCCCGTATGCAGGCCGATGCCGGTCGTCAACCCGAACCGTTCCGTACCCTGTTGCTGGAGTTAGCCGTCGGCGCCAGCAGCGATACGCAAAAACGCGATATGAGCAATATGCAAAAGCGTGTCGGGGTGGAAGTGGGCAGCTTTTGCCGCAGTGCGATTGCCGGGCGCTATCCCTTCAACCGCACCTCGGGCACCGATGTGACACCTGACGATCTGGCGCGCATGTTCGCGCCAGGCACCGGGCTGATGGACAATTTCTTCCGCGACAATCTCGCCAGCAAAGTGGATACCACCCACAGCAACTGGCGCTATGCCCCCGGTGTCGATGGAAAAACCTTGCCTGGCGGCACCAGCCTGCTGCGCCCATTCCAGCAGGCGCAGGCGATTCGCGAAGCGCTATTTGCCAACGGTTCAACCACGCCAACCTATCGCCTGACCATTACGCCTGTTGGTATGGATAACAGCATTCTGAACCTGACGCTGGATGTAGACGGTCAGATCCTGCGCTACAGCCACGGCCCGCAGACACCACAGGTGGTGAGCTGGCCGGGCAGCGGCAATACCCAGCAGGTGCGCATGCAGATTGGCCTGACCGATGGCACCACCAATACGCTCAACACCAGCGGTCCGTGGGCGCTGAATCGCCTGTTCGATAAAGCCAGCCTGAGCCCTGCCAGTGGCCAGAGCCAACGTGCCACCTTCTCGCTCGGCGGCCATCAGGTGGTATTGGCTTACACGCCAAACAGCGTGCGCAATCCGCTGCAACTGCCGGGGTTTAGCTGCCCATGACTACACCGTTAAACAGAACTTCACCTTTGGGCTGGTACGGCAAACTACCGGGTAGCGGTGACTTTATGCGTCGTCGCCTGCCCGCGCGGCTGGTGGATAACTGGGCGCAGTGGTTTCAAAGCAGCCTGCCGCGTTTAGCACAACAGCCCGCCAGCGGTCGTGCGCCGGTGTGGAATTTCATCATTCCCGCGACCCTCGGCGTGCCGATGATTCAGATGGGTTGTCTGCTGCCGACGCGCGATCGGGTGGGTCGCCAATATCCATTGTGCGCGATGCAGTTATTTGCACCGGCTGACTGGCACGCCATGCAGTTACACACCGCCGGTGACTGGTATCACCAGTTAGGTAAAACCCTGACGCTGGCGGTGCAAAACCGCTACAGCGGCGACCAATTTGATCGCGCACTCAACGCGTTACCGGCGCAGCTGGCACGACCGCCACAGTCAGATGTGTTTGATGTGATCGGTTATCAGGATACCCCCTGCAACCTCAACTGGCCGCAGGTGGTGCACTACTTTGACCCCGCGCAATACAGCAGTTTCTGGTGGAGTAACCAGAGTGACGGCAGCGCCTTTTACAGCCATTCGCACAGCGGCAACTTCACCACCCAGTTGTTTTTGCGGTTGTTCAATCCACCCCATGCCAGCCGCGGCGAACCGCCGTTGTTCGGTCAGTCTTAACGGTGAATAGATGAATATCGATGCCCTTCTTACGCCGCTGCGTGATGATGCGCCCTGCGGTGATGACCTCGAATACGATGCCGCGTTTATGGCACTGGAGCAGGCGCGCAGTGGCAAAACGGAACAGCAGTTTGGCAACACCATCATTCCGGCCGAGCCACCCGACTGGCAATTGGTGGCACAGCAGGCCGAACATCTTTTGATCCGCACGCGGGATATTCGCTTGCTGCTCATCCTTTCTGAAGCCCGGACGCACACTCAGGGTTTACCAGGCTGCGCGGCTGGTATCACGTTGCTCAGTGAATCCATCGCGCGCTACTGGCCAACGCTACATCCGGCGCTGGAGTTTGACGGCGAGCCGGATCTGCTGATGCGCGTCAGCGCACTGGCGGCGCTCGGTTCGCAATCGGGCCTATGCCGGGCCATGCGCAACAGTTGGTTGCTGAAAAGCGCCACCGGTGAAATTACCCTGCGGGATGCCATCGCCCTGCTCGACGGCAGCAAAAGTGAAGTAGCAGAGTTCCCCGGCGGGATCGCGCGTTTACGTGAAGCACTGCAGCACCCTGACTTCGCCAACGCGGAGGCCATCCGCACGCTGGCACAGCAATTCACTCAGCTGCGACAGTCGCTGGAACAGCATCTGGATGCGGCGGATCGGCCGGATCTCGCAACCACAGAAAAAGCGCTATCGCTGCTGCTGCCGTTACTGCCGGTACAGGCGGCTCCGCCGGTTGAGGCAGAACCTGTAGCCGAAGAAGCAGCATCAGAGCCCTTGCAGCCTGCGGCTACTGGAAGCCCTGCACCGCTCAGCTGGCAGCAGGTTCCGATCCAGTCTCGCGCTGATGCCGAGTTGATGCTGGAAAAAATCCGCCTCTACTTTCAGCAACACGAACCGAGCCATCCGGCACCCATCATGCTCGAACGCGTACAGCGTCTGATTCAACTCGATTTCCTCGACATTATTCGTGACCTGGCGCCAGACGCCGTCACCCAACTGCAGGGCCTGTTTGGCCGTGCGGGCGAATAAACGCCTGATCTCAGGCACATAACTCATGGAGAACACTATGGCTAACTTCCCCACCATTAAACGCGCCCGCAGTGGACAGAAGTTCATCTCGCGCAACCGTGCGCCACGCGTGCAGATCGAGTATGACGTGGAGATTTACGGCTCAGAACGCAAGGTGCAGCTGCCTTTCGTGATGGGTGTGATGGCCGATCTGGTGGGGCAACCCACGGAAGATCAGCCGGAGATCGCTGAGCGTAAGTTCCTCGAAGTGGATATCGATAACTTCGATGAGCGCATGAAAGCGCTGAAGCCGCATCTGGCCTATCACGTGGACAACACCCTGACCGGTGAAGGCAAGGTCGGCGTCGATCTCACCTTTAACAGCATGGAAGATTTTCTGCCGGATGCGATTGTGCGCCGTGTGGATCCGCTTAATGAGCTGTTGGAAGCCCGGACGCAACTCTCCAACCTGCTCTCCTACATGGATGGCAAAAACGGTGCAGAAGCGCTGATTGCCGAAGTGCTGAAAAACCCGACCTTACTGAAAACGCTGGCAGCAGCCCCTAAACCGGCGACCGCCTCGAACGATGAAAGCGAAACGGAGAAACACGATGAGTAATGCTGCATCTCAAACTGCACGCCTGCAGACGGAAACCGTTACGCAGAGCGACTTCAGCGCGCTGCTGAACAAAGAGTTTCGCCCGAACAACGATCAGGCGCGTGACGCCATTTCACAGGCGGTACAAACCCTCGCCGCGCAGGCGCTGGAAAACACCCTGCCGGTGTCTGACGATGCCTACCGCACCATTCAGGCGCTGATCGCTGAAATTGACGCCAGGCTATCGCAGCAGGTCAACGCCATCATGCATCACGAGAGTTTTCAGCAGCTCGAAGGCGCCTGGCGCGGCCTGCATTATCTGGTGAACAACACCGAAACCGACGAGATGCTGAAAATCCGCGTAATGAACATCAGCAAAAAAGAGCTGAGCCGCACGCTGAAACGTTACAAAGGCGTGGGCTGGGATCAGAGCCCACTGTTCAAGAAAATCTACGAAGAAGAGTATGGCCAGTTTGGCGGCGAACCTTACGGCTGCCTGGTCGGAGATTACTACTTTGACCACAGCCCGCCAGATGTCGAGCTGCTGGGCGAACTGGCGAAAATCGGTGCCGCCGCGCACTGTCCGGTGATCACCGGTGCGGCCCCCAGTGCGCTGCAGATGGAGTCCTGGCAGGAACTGGCTAACCCACGCGATCTCACCAAGATCTTCTCCAACACCGAATACGCCGCATGGCGCACGCTGCGTGAGAGTGAAGACACCCGCTATCTCGGTCTGGTGATGCCGCGCTTCCTCGCACGTTTACCTTACGGTGTCCGCACTAACCCGGTCGATAGCTTCGATTTCACCGAAGATACCGAAGGTGCCACCCATAAGAACTACACCTGGGCCAACGCCGCTTACGCCATGGCCGCCAACATCAACCGCTCATTCAAACAGTTTGGCTGGAGCACCTCGATTCGCGGCGTGGAGTCCGGCGGTTCGGTGGAGAATCTGCCGTGCCACGTATTCCCGACCGATGACGGCGGTGTGGACATGAAATGCCCAACCGAAATCGCCATCAGCGATCGTCGTGAAGCCGAACTGGCGAAAAACGGCTTTATCCCGCTGGTACACCGGAAAAACTCTGACTTTGCTGCCTTCATCGGCGCGCAGTCACTGCAAAAGCCAGAGGATTATTACGATGCCGATGCCGCCGCCAACGCCCAACTCGCGGCGCGCCTGCCATACCTGTTCGCCTGCTGCCGTTTCGCGCACTACCTGAAGTGCATCGTGCGCGACAAGATCGGCTCCTTCCAGGAGCGCGCCGATATGGAGCGCTGGCTTAACTCATGGATCATCCGCTACGTCGATGGGGATCCGGTCAACTCCACCCAGGAAACCAAAGCCCGCAAGCCACTGGCCGATGCGCGCGTCACCGTTGAGGAACAAGAAGACAATCCGGGCTACTACGCCGCGAAATTCTTCCTGCGTCCGCACTACCAGCTTGAAGGCCTGACGGTTTCTCTGCGTCTGGTATCGAAACTCCCTTCGCTGAAACAGCAGCAAGGATAAAACCCTCTGGGCGCACATTTTCGCCCATTTTTTGCTTGTTCATTACTAAGGAGTGTTATCAGCATGACCATCGCAATGTATCTGAAGCCGGAAGGCGTGGAAGGCGAATCTAAAGACTCAGCACACACCGGCTGGATCGATATTCTTTCTTTCAACTGGGGGGCGAATCAGCCGAATAACATGAGCGTGGGCGGCGGCGGCGGTGCAGGTAAAGTCAATTATCAGGACCTGCACGTGCATGCTCGTATCGACAAAGCGACACCAACGCTGATGTTGTACTGCTCCAACGGTAAGCATATCCCTACCCTTGAGTTCCACGTGACCAAAGCCGGTGGCTCACAGATTATTTACAACAAAATCAACCTGACAGAAGTGCTGGTGACCAGCGTGCAGTTCACCGGTTCACGTGATGATGACACCGTAGGAATCGAGTATTCGTTCCAGGCGGCGCAGGTCGAAGATATTTACACCCAGCAGTCGGAAGACGGTGCTGCGGGTGCAGATACCACCTTCGGCTGGAATATCAAAACCAACACCGCGTCTTAATCGATTCCGATCGGTTTGTTGGGGCGTCCTTCGGGGCGCCCTCGCATGCACTTTTTGCAGGTAATGCCTATGCGATTCACCCTTGTTGAGAGTAAAAACGGCGTACAGCCTCCGCTGACCAGCGTTGATTTCTACCCGCCAGGCGGCACCATTGGCCGCAGTGAAGACAACAACTTTATCCTGCCCGACGACAGTCGTACCATTTCGCGGCTGCAACTGCTGGTACATACCTCTGCCGAAGGCGAATGCCGCATCACTAATCGCGGTAACGTGATCAACGTGGATTTCAACGGCATTCCGCTGGAGCACGGTCGCCAGGTGGAATTACAGAGCGGCGATCTGCTCGGCATCGGCGATTACACGCTGGAAGTGAGTGAGATTGATGGGCAAATGCCGGCACCTCGCGTCTCAATGCCGTCCTCTGCACAGGCGAAAGCGGTTCCGCGCAGCGCTGATGTGAACGTGCCTGGTGAGATTTGGGACAGTTTGTCGCGGGATTTTGCCGCGCCCAAAGTGGCTCCTGCCGCGCCCGATGCGCAGCATCCTCTTACCCAACCCGCCGCGAAAGCGCTCAATCCGATTGATCCGTTGAGCCAGGAATCACAGCACACGGATCTGACAGAGCTTGGCGTACGCGAAAGCGATCCGGCACGCCTGTTTACCGACAACGACCTGTTCCAACAGCCCACTATTTTGCAGGATGCCACGCCCACGACGCTGCGCGATCAGCCGCGAATGGCGCACCCGCAACCGCAAACCGAACTCGACCCTCTGGCGCTGTTTGGCAGCAGCGGCAGCACGCAGCCTGATGACAGCGATCCCTTTGGTCTGATGAACGGCCAGGCGCAGCCTTTAACGCCGCCTGACCTGTTTCAGCCGGAAGCCGCGCCTGCGTTCGCTGCGCAGCACACGCCACCACCCGCTGCGGTGCAGACTCCAGCACCAGTCACTTCTGCATTAGCACCATCATCGCCAACTGCAACACCAGCAACACCATTGCCATTGTCAGAAATACCGCTATCTGAACCCGCACCGATCCCGACACCGCGTGTTCAGCAAGGGCAACCCGAGCACTCCAATGCCCGTCGAGCCAGTGGCCGCATGGGCATCGATCCGGTGAGTTACAAAACCGCCGCCCAGCGACGTGCAGCGAATACGCCAGGCGTGGAGTCAGAACTTTTGCAGGCGTTTCTTGAGGGAGCCGATCTCGCCGACCTGGATAGCCAGCCGCATCTCGACAAAGAGCAGATGCATCTGCTGGGCCAGCTGCTGAGTCTGTTTTCGCAAGGCACCGTCGCGCTGTTGTCCTCACGCACCATGCTGAAACGTGGCGTGAATGCCGAAATGACCATGATCCTCGAACAGGCAAATAACCCGTTCAAGCTGCTGCCCTCCGGCAAAAGCGTGCTGGTGCAGATGTTTAGCAGTCAAATGCCAGGTTTTATGGAGCCGGAAAAAGCCGTGCGCGATGCGCTGGTCGACTTACAGGCGCATCAGCTCGGCATGATTGCCGGTATCCGGGCCATCATTACCGCCATGCTGCAATCCTTTAACCCCGATAACTTGCAGCAGGAAGAGAGTGGCCGCCATCTGTTTTCCGCCTCACGTAAGGCCGCGCGCTGGGATGCGTTCGTGAAACGTTATCAAACCATCGCCAGTGAAATTGACGACGATTTCCACACCTTGTTTGGCGAAGCCTTCCTGCACGCCTACGACGTCGAAGTGAACCATTACAAAGACCTGCAAACGCAAAAAACGGATCAATGATGAATATAACGTTCGCGTCCATCAGCCATCAGGGCAAACGCAGCACCAATCAGGATCGACTGGCGAATGCGCTGGGCGCCCGCGCCGCCTGCTTCGTGATGTGCGACGGCATTGCGGGCGAGAACGGCGGCGACACCGCTGCACGTCTGGCATGCGACACCATCATCACCCAGTTTGACGGCGACAATCATCTGGATGCACAGCGCATTCGCGGTTATATCGCCTCCGCCAATCAGGCGATCAAACAGCAGCAGCACAATCACGACGCCCTGAAAAACATGGGCACCACGCTGGTGAGTTTGTTTATCGACCGTGATTACCAACTCGCTTATTGGGCGCATGCCGGAGACAGCCGCCTGTACCACTTTCGGCGCGGCTACCTGCTGGAAATGACGCGCGATCATAGTCTGGCGCAGCGCATGCAGGACGCGGGTTATCCCAGCGAGGCGATCAACCAAAATCTGCTCTATTTCGCGCTGGGCATGAAAGAGGAGCGTGAAGCCAGCTACAGCGATGTGCTGGCGCTGGAAGATGGCGATGTCTTTTTGCTGTGTACCGATGGCTTCTGGCACGAGATGGACGTCAGTGACCTGGAGCAAACCTTGCGCATGGTGAGCCATCCGCAAGAGTGGCTGGCGCTGTTGCAGCGAATGAAGCCCGAGGACAACGGTGACAACTTTAGCGCCATGGCGGTGTGGATGGGCGATCCGCAAGAGTCCACACTGCTGAGTTCGCTGGGCGATGCGCAGCGTATTTTGTTATCGCAGCGTGATTAAGGAGGCCGCCGTGAAAACTGCTTCTGCAATGCTGTTGTCGCTGCTGCTGTTACCGGTGGTGAGCGAAGCCAAAAGCGTGCGCATCGTCTGGTCACCCACACTGCGTCTTAGTGCCTGGCTGGATAACGTGGTGGATGGGCGCGTCAAAAGCTGGTGTGACGATAGCGTGGCGCTGCACTTCGAACCGCAGGGCGAGCTAAAACCGGACGCACTGGAAACCTTCGTGCCGCAGGTTGGCAAGCTGCTACAACGCCAGTGTCACGGCCTCGACACGCTGCACTGGACGCTGATCGACAGCAGCGGCAAAGCAGTGCGTGAAGGTGATGTGACGGCGAAAGAGAACTGGCGCGTCCCGCCAAAACCGAAAGTCGTGGTCGCGCAAGCGGATACCACACCGTGGCAGCGTTTCCGCATCAATGATAACTGCCAATTGCGCACCTATTGGCCCAGCAACGGCGACGCCCGTTTTACCATCGGTGCGCAACCTCAGTGTGACAAAGAGGGTTGGATCAGTGGCGCCGGTACGTTGCATCAGGGTGATGCCAGCACCGCACTTTGGTTCCTGCAGGGTTATCCGCTGATCGACCTGCCCGCCGGTGCCCGCAACGCGCAGGTGGTGGCGGCTAACAATCAGCGTTTGATTCTCGCCAGCGGCGTGGACGCGCAGAGTTGGTTATTACTGCCATGGGATGCCGAACATCTGGCCTGGCGTTTTCACGGTGATGTGCTGGTGAAAGCCAGCGAAACGCAAACCCGTGATGACAACCTTAATGCCCAGTTAATGGCTGATGCGTTGCATCGCTGGCAGATTGACGCCAGCGCCAGCCAACTCAACTGGCACCGCGTCGATGCGCTCAATCTGCAACAGCGCGATCCCACGCAACCCGCCAGCTGAACCACGCCAGACTGCGTGATCACCTGTCGCTTAACTGACAAGCACTTGATGGTGCGCCATTGATTCGCATCGAAATATTGAGGAGCCTGAATGAAACCCCATCCCGACAGTTTCAATGGCTGGCAGGCGCGGAAACAGCAGCGCGTCACCGCTCAGGATGAGATGCGGCCCAGCCTGCTTGATCGTCTCACCGACGATCATCCTGAACAGCAGAGCATCGAGCTGGGACGCCAGTCAGTCAGCCATCAAACCCTGCGCACTCAGGTTCTGCGCGATTTGCAGTGGCTGTTTAACTGCATCAACAACGAAAGTCAGCACGATCTTCAGCCGTGGCCGGAAGCGCGTATGTCAGTGATCAACTTCGGGCTGACGCCGCTCGCCGGCAAACGCATGTCAGAGATTGAGTGGGATGACGTGCGCACGGCGCTGCGACGCGCAATGTTGCAGTTTGAACCGCGCATCATCCCGCATGACCTGCAAATCCGCTGCTTAACCGACGTCAACGCGCTCAACAACCACAACACCCTTTCCATCGAAATCAGCGGCAATTTGTGGTGCATTCCCTGGCCGCTGGCGTTTGTGTTTCGTACTGAACTCGATCTGGAACACAGCCGTTTTGACCTGAAGGACGCGGACGCATGAATCCTCAACTGCTCGACTACTACAATCGCGAACTTAACTACCTGCGTGAGATGGGTGCTGAGTTCGCTGACCGTTATCCCAAAGTGGCCGGACGATTGGGCATGCAAGGTATTGAGGTCTCGGATCCTTACATTGAACGTCTGATGGAAGGATTTGCCTTTCTCACCTCGCGCGTGCAGCTCAAAATGGACGCTGAGTTTCCGCGCTTCACCGAACAGTTGCTGGAGATGATCTACCCCAACTATCTGGCGCCAACGCCCTCCATGGCGATTGTCGAGTTTCAACCAGACCACATGAAAGGCAAGATCAGCAGCGGCTTCTCCATACCGCGCGGCTCGCTGATTGAAAATCAAGCGATGAAAAGTAAGGGCGTCAGCTGCAAATACCGCACCGCTCATGATGTGACGCTGCTGCCACTGCAACTGCGCGAAGTCTCGCTTGGCGGCATCCCGGCTAACCTGCCCGTTTCTGCTGCCCAGCTCTCTCAGCGCGGTGCAGTGCGCGCGCTGCGTATCCGGTTGCAAACCACCGGCAACATTCCGCTGCATCAGCTGGAGATGGAAGATGTGCGTTTTCATCTGAGCGGTGCCGATCTGCCCGCCAGTGAGCTGATGGAACTGCTGATGGCGCACTGCGTCGGCGTGCTGTATCGCAGCCTGGACAATGCGCAGCACCTATTACTGGAAGCTGATGCCCTGCAGCAGCAGGGATTCGCCGCCGAAGAAGCCCTGTTACCCGATGATCAACGTAATTTCACCGGATATCGTTTATTGCAAGAGTATTTCGCTTTTCCGGCACGTTTCCTGTTTTTCCGCACCGGTGGATTGCAACCGCTGGTGAAACAGTTGCGTGGCGCCACTGAAATGGAAATTGTGTTGCTGCTGGATAAGGCTGACGACGATCTTGAAAGCCTGGTAGATGTCTCGCATCTGGCACTGCATTGCACACCGGCTATTAACCTCTTTCCCCGCATAGCCGAGCGCATTCAGCTGACCGAAGGACGCAACGATTATCACCTGGTAGTGGATAATACCAACCCGCTCGATTACGAGGTATTTAGCGTGAGCCGCCTATACGGCAGCGGCCAGGCGTTGCATCAAGAGCAGGTATTTCGTCCGTTCTGGCACAGCTTCGGCAGCGATCATGGCAACTACGGTGCCTATTTTTCGCAACGCCGTGAGCAGCGTACGCTGTCCGACCAGGCAAAAATTTACGGCACGCGCACCGGTTACAGCGGTTCTGAGCTGTTTGTCACCCTGGTGGATGAGCATCAGTCCCCCTGGTCAGACGCAGTGCAATACGTAATGGCCGACGTGTTATGTACCAACCGCGACTTACCGCTGCTGCTCAAACAGCAAGGCATGGATCAATTTACCCTACCCACTTCTGCGCCCGTGCTGGGCATTCATTTGCGCAAAGGGCCAAGTGCGCCCCGGCCAGCACTCGCTGCGGGCGCAACGGCCTGGCGGCTGATCAGCCAACTGCAGCTCAATTACCTGAGTTTGATGGAAAGCGAAGGCGATCAGGGTGCGGCTTCATTGCGTCAATTGTTGTCGCTGTATGCCGATACCGCGGAAGCGGCAACAGCTCGTCAGATTGAAGGCGTGCGGCACTGCGAACTGCGTCCGGTGTTTCGTCGCGTGCCCGAGCCGGGACCGATTGTGTTTGCGCGGGGCATCGCCATCACCCTGACAATAGACGAACAAGCTTTTGGCGGTGCCAGCCCATGGATGCTGGGCAGCGTGCTCGCCACCCTGTTCAGCCGTATGGTGGCTATCAACACCTTTACTGAACTGACGCTGAACAGTAGCCAACGTGGTGAAGTAGGCTACTGGCCGCCGCAAATGGGCAAGAGGTCGTTGTTGTGACCACGCTGCACAACGGCTGGCGCATTGCCTGTCGCCTGCCGGATGATTTCTGGGCAAAACGCTGTGCTGCGCCCTTCCAGCACGATCTTTTTCAGCTGTTGCGCCGCCTTGATGCGCAGGCCGGTCACGCCTGGTCACTCGGACGTGCGCCCCTGCCGCGTGATGAGCCTTTGCGATTAGGACAGTCCCCGTCGCTGGCTTTCGCACCCGCCACCCTGGCGGGGATTCGCCAGCACAACAGCGATGAGTTGCATGACGTGGATATCTGGAGTTTTGGCCTGTTTGGCCCCAACGGCCCGCTGCCGCTGCACCTGACCGAATACGCACACGAGCGCGTCACGCATTTCGGCGACCACAGCATGGTGGACTTCTGCAATCTGTTTCACCATCGGCTGATTTTGCTGTTTTACCGTGCGTGGGCAGATGCCCAGCCGGCGATCGCTCTCGATCGCCCTGACCATCATCAGTTCAATCATTATCTGTCATGCCTGACTGGCGTCGGCCAACCGGCACTGCAACAGCAGCGCGGCAGCCTGAATGAGCACGCCCGATATGCACTCGCCGGACATTTCACCCGGCAAACGCATGATAGTGAAGGCCTGACGCGCAGCCTGAGCTGGTACTTTCAGGTACCCGTCGCCATCCAAAACAACATTCCGCAGTGGATGCAGATCGGCGAGCGTGAACAGGCCCAACTGCGTGCCGGGAAGCATGCGCCGCGCCTCGGGGAAACCGCCTTTCTCGGCGGAGCTGTGCGCGATATTCAGCACAAGTTTCGCCTGAGATTTGGCCCGCTGCGCATGAAGGATTATCAGCTGTTACTCCCGCGTGCGCCTCATGCACAGCAGGTGGTGGATTGGGTGCGCCACTATCTCGGCATTGAATATAACTGGGAGGTACAACTGGAACTGCATCAGGAGGATGTTGCGGGCGTGGCGCTCGGGGGCGAGCAACCTCTCGGCTATACCACCTGGCTCGGCGAGCAGCCGCTGAAACGCCACCGTGATGATTTGATTTACCAACCCGATGCCCGGCACTGAACTCCGAAGCGTTTGATTGCCCCCCATCAACTATTTTTGCCAAAACCGTTAGGGTCGCTGTTTACGGCGACGTGGGAAAAATTTCGCGTACATAAGGGAACACCATGTCAGATATTCGTCGCAACGTTCTGTTTAGCAAATTGAATCGCACCCTGTTTACGTCACTGGAAAGTGCCACCGCGTTTTGCAAATTGCGCGGGAACCCGTATGTCGAACTGGTGCATTGGCTGCATCAACTCTGGCAACAACCCAATAGCGATTTACAGCAGATTGCCCGACGCTTTGAACTGGATGATGCGCAGCTCAGCAGTGATTTAGTCAGCGCGCTGGATCGCCTGCCGCGCGGAGCCAGTGCCGTGGCCGATCTCGCGGAACATATCGATAACGCCGTGGAACGTGCCTGGATTTACTGCTCACTGAGCGTGGGAGAGACCCAGATTCGCGGCGGGCATCTGCTGCTCGCCCTGCTGAAAACCGTGGCATTACGCCACGTCGTGATAGCGATCTCCGGCGAATTTGGCCGCATCAGCGCCGATCGTTTGCTGGAATCGTTTAGCGACTATGTTCAGTCCAGTGATGAACAGCAACAGACCATAAGTGACAACGTCACCCAAAGTTCATCCCTTAACACCGGCGGCGAGAATGTGATAGTGAAATATGGCCGCGACCTGACCGCAGAAGCACGCGCCGGTAACATCGACCCGGTGGTTGGCCGCGATGAAGAGATTCGTCAGATGATCGATATTCTGTTGCGCCGTCGCCAGAACAATCCGCTGCTTACCGGTGAAGCCGGTGTGGGGAAAACCGCGCTGGCTGAAGGTCTGGCGCAGTGTATCGCCCGCGGCGATGTGCCACCGCCGCTACAGCAGGTGCAACTGTGGTTGCTCGATATCGGCCTGCTGCAAGCGGGTGCTTCCGTGAAAGGTGAATTTGAAGCTCGCCTGCAGGCGGTGATCAATCAGGTGCAGTCCAGCCCGCAGCCAATTGTGTTGTTTATCGATGAAATTCATACGCTGGTCGGTGCGGGCGGTCAGCAAGGCACGGGGGATGCCGCCAACTTACTAAAACCGGCGTTAGCGCGCGGACAACTGCGCACCGTGGGTGCCACCACCTGGGCGGAATACAAAAAATACATCGAGAAAGATCCGGCACTGACCCGACGCTTCCAGCCGGTACAGGTGGCAGAGCCGGATGAGCAAACCGCCATTTTGATGTTGCGCCACCTCGCCCAGCCGCTGTCACAGCATCATCAGGTGCTGTTAATGGATGAAGCATTGCAAAGCGCGGTACGCCTGTCACAGCGTTATATTCCTGCCCGCCAGTTACCTGACAAAGCCATTGCTTTACTGGATACGGCCTGCGCCCGCGTGGCGGTGAGTCTGCACCATCAACCACCAGAGTTGGCTTTTTGTCGTCAGCAGCTGGCGGCGCTGCAGCTGGAAATCGAGATTGCCGAACGTGAAGCCCGCCTCGGCTTCGACTCCGCCCCTGCTCGTATCGCCAGGGCGCAACAGCAGCAAGTGATATTGCAAGACGAAGAGCAGCAGTTGGATTTGCGCTGGCAGCAGGCACTGACTCTGACCCAGCAGCTGGGTGCGCTGCGTGCTGAACTGCTGGTCGATCAGGATGCCGAACGCAGCGCGCGTTATCAGGCGGTGCAGCAACAGCTGGACGATCTGCAAGGCGATACGCCACTGACCTTCCCGGCCGTCGATAGCAGCGTGGTAGCCAGCGTGGTCGCCGACTGGACCGGCATTCCGCTAGGCCGCATGCTGCAAAGTGAACGCGATGCGGTGCTCAATCTTGCCGATACGCTGGCACAGCGGGTGATTGGCCAGCAATCGGCGCTCAATGCCATCGCACAGCGCATCCAGACATCGCGCGCCGGACTCGACGATCCCGGCAAACCGATTGGCGTATTTATGCTGTGTGGCCCGTCGGGCACCGGCAAAACAGAGACGGCACTGGCGCTAGCCGAGACCTTGTACGGCGGCGAACAGAATCTGATCACCATCAACATGAGTGAATTCCAGGAAGCGCACAGCGTTTCTACGCTCAAAGGTGCACCGCCGGGCTATGTCGGTTATGGCGAAGGCGGCGTGCTGACCGAAGCGGTACGTCGTCGCCCCTACAGCGTGGTGTTGCTGGATGAGATCGAAAAAGCGCATCCTGACGTGCACGAAATCTTCTTCCAGGTATTTGATAAAGGCTGGATGGAAGATGGCGAAGGTCGACGCATCGATTTCCGCAACACGGTGATTATTTTGACCTCGAATATCGGCAGTGATGAGCTGGCGCATGCCTGTACTCAGGCTGAGGTGCAGCCGGACACCGAAACCCTGAACAACCTGCTGCGCGCGCCACTGCGTGAGGTGTTCCCCGCCGCACTGCTGGGCCGTCTGGCGGTGATTCCATACGTGCCGCTCAGCGATGCCATGCTGATCCGCATTATCGATCTGCGGCTGGCAAAAATTCAGCAGCGCTTACTCGATCGCCACGCCATCACCGCCGAGTTTGCCCCGGCCGTGGCACAGCAAATTATGCAGCGTTGCACCGAAGGCGAATCCGGTGGGCGCATGGTGGACGCGGTGTTATCGCAGACATTGTTGCCACAAATCAGCTGTCAGTTGCTGAGTGAAGCTGCCGCAACGACGCCGCGTTTGCTGCGGGTGGATTATCAACAGGCGGCGTTCCAGCTGGAATTCAGTGTGGAGGCAGAACATGAGTGAAGCCAGCAACAAAACCGCATCTCAGGCGCTGCCGGTCGGCTATCGCTTTAACGAGTATGAAATCCAACAGGTGATTGGTGAAGGTGGCTTCGGCATTGTCTATCGCGCCTGGGACAGCGAGTTGGATCGCACCGTGGCCATCAAGGAGTTTATGCCCGCCTCGATTGCGCTGCGCGATGAGAATCATCACCTGCTGTTGCGCAGCGAGCGCTTTATGCGCCTGTATCAAGCGGGTTTAAACAGCTTTATGCAGGAAGCCAAAACCCTCGGGCGCTTTAACCACCCGCATCTGTTGCACGTGCTGCGCTTCTGGCAAGCCAATGATACCGCCTATATGGTGACGCAGTTCTATCAGGGCGAAACGTTGAAGAGTCGCTACCTACGCGATTTTACCCCCTGCAGCGAAGCGGCGATGCGCGACATGCTGCCACCGCTGCTGAGCGCGTTGAAAACCCTGCACGACCATGATTATCTGCATCGCGACATCGCCCCGGACAATATTCTGCTGCAACAGGATGGTGCACCGGTGCTGCTGGATTTCGGTTCAGCCTGCAAAACCATCGGACATCTAACCGATAAAACCGAAATCATGCTGAAGCCAGGTTATGCGCCGATTGAACAGTACAGCGAAGGTCGTGATGGCGATCAGGGCCCGTGGACTGATATCTATGCGCTGGGCGCGGTGTTGCATACGCTGATTTGCGGCGAGGCACCGCCGGTGAGCGTGGTGCGTTCGCTGAGTGATAGCTACCAGCCGCTGGCAGAACGGGAACTGAGCGGTTACTCCCGCGGCTTGCTGCGCACCATCGACCAGATGCTGGCCTGTGAACCCGAACAGCGCCCACAATCGATTGTCGCCCTGCGCGATCTGTTGGTGGAAAACGACCGTGAGGTGCAATGTGATGCGCCAGAACCAGAACTCACTCCCGCACGTGAAGAAACCTTGTTGCCTGCAGTGGTGGTGCCGGAGGTCGCGCAGTCCGAACCGGCCGTCGCGCCGCCACGCAAACGGCGTCCGCTGTGGATTGGCGGCGGGATAGCCGCGGCGGGATTAGTGACCCTGCTCGCTGTGCACGGGTTTAATCGCCATAGCCCTCAACCCGTTGCGGTCGCCCCAACAAAACCGCCGGTAGCGGTGGCTGAGCATAAAGTGACGCCGCCACCTAAAATCACTGTGGCGCCCGCCCCTGTTACGCCCGCGCAGATTTATTTGCGCGCAGCGGATGCTACCCAACTCACTCAGGTTGAAATCAACGGCAAACCGCAAAGCACAGAAGATCAGGATGGCATGAAAAGGTTGAGTTTAGTTCCGGGAGACTATCAGTTGCAGGTCACGCTTAAGCAAGGGGGCAACTGGCAGCATTCGCTACATATTGATGAGGGGAGCGGCACCTGGCTGGTAAATGTGCCGACTCCCGCAGGCTGATTTATTCGACCACGTTGCCATTTTCGCTAAACAGCACCTTGTCGCCCTGCGCCTGGTGCTGTGAAACCTGCAGCGTCCAGACATGGTTGTCGTCGTTACCCGCACCTGCTGCAGGTGACAGCACATAGCTGTAATCGCCGTTGCGGAAGATATAGCCGCGGAAATCATGTGATGGGCCGATGTTCAGCGTCGAACCCTTAATCGTCAGTTTGTGATGGTTCTTTTTATTGATGGAGTGATAGATGATGCCATCGCACTCCACATCGCCCTCAACGCATTTGCTGGTATCCAAAAACACCTGGTAGCTTTTGCTGTCGAAAAACGGCTTTTTGGCAGATGGCGTCTGTGCCATCGCGTGGAGTGAAAAACAGACCAGTGATAAGGCAAGTAGCTTTTTCATAATTTGATATAAATTCCTTTGTGATATACGTTCAATTCACTTTTCCTGCGATTCACCAATCCCTTCATACGCACGCCACGCGAATAAACAAACTGCATCCACGCGCGATCCAAATCCTCTGGCGATTCGCCATTAATCACTTTTAACGCCGTCGAGTAATATAATCCTTTATGGTTCAGGTTATCACGCGTACCAATATTAAACGCCAGCATCACTAAGGCATCAAATTCATTTTGTGTCAGAGTGACTTTGGCGTAGCTGCGTACTGCATCGACAAACTTTTTTAAATCCTGCGAGAATAAGGTTTCGGCTGCTGACTCTGAGATACCGTCTTTAAACTGCTCGAATTCACTCTGACGGCTAATCCAATGCCCATAACCAATGGTCGCCCCTGCGGTCCAACTGTTAATCGTTTTCGAGCTGTGATCGTCATAAGGCAACGTGTGCAGCTGTTCATACTGCATCATCAGCTTAAGTACCTGATAACTTGGGTACATGGTCATTGGGTTCTTACGCGCACCGTTGGGATTACTGCCGGTGGAACCGTGTGCGCGCGGCAATCCACTACGTTGACCGGAAGACAACTGACTGAAGGTTTTTTTGCCGGGTGATACCAGACCATCGGGATGGTGATAAAAATGTTTTTGATAGGTGATAATTGCTTTAGTGGTGTTATTTCCGCAAATGCCATCAATTTGCAGTTGCGGAAAACCATTCTGATTTAATAAGGTTTGCACCAGCTTGACATCTTGCGATCGATTAGTCCCGCGCAGCCCAACACTTTCCTGTATCGTTTCCATTATTCGCCTCAAAAAATTCTTTTCATGTGAGTAATTTTATTGACGCATGAAGCCCGTAGCAGATAATTATGCCGCATTTTTAACCACGATAATCGATTGAGGTGTTCGGATTGTTCTTAAACTCTTAAATGACAATTTCGTGACAAGATAAAGGGATGGGAAATATTAAGATGAGCGAAAAAATGTAGTTTTATATTATTGACCAGATGATTTCAGGGCCATATCAGGGTAGCGGTGGATTGATGACGTTATACGGCTCCCGGTTACTGCAGGATAGCACCATCAATCACACCGCGACTTCATACCGCGCTGTTACTCGCTGATACGTACCACACTCTCTAATGTTCCCGCTTTGGTCGCCGCACCGTCATTTTTCACGGTGACAAACAGGGCCTGATTAGCTTCGTCCAATGCCAGGCTATTGGGGTGCGGAGGCAACGCCAGGGTGTTAATTCGTTGCAACGATCGAGCATCAAATATCGTCACCGTCCCTGCGCCCTTTTCGACTCTGACACCGTTGCGGTTGGTGACATAAATACGCTGCTGCTGCGCATCCAGCAGTAAACCAATCGGCACCTGATCGGTATCCACCTTCGCCAGGACCTTGCCGCTGTCTGCATCCAGGGCAAACAGCTGATGTCCGCTGCTGCGCCGGGTGTAGGTGCGTCCCAGATAGTTATTACGCGGCTTGTCACGATCGATACCCTGGTCAACGCCGAGCAGACGATGTCCCTGCGGGTCATAGACCAGATTAAGCAGTTGATCGGCTTCAATCTCCTGCGTATGCGTGATCTGCAGCGTATCCGCGTTCAGCGTCATCAGCTGCCCCTGCATATTGGAGACAAACACGCGGCGTCCCGCTTCATCAATCGCAATACCGGTGGCGTAAAAGCCAAAACCTGGAATGACTTTCTCAAGCTGCTGCTTGCGGGTATCCACCACGAACAGCACGCTTTCCACGCCGTAGCCTAGACCGGGTAAAAACAGTCGACCGCTGCGCGCGTCATATTTCACTTCACGTACTTTGTACAAGTAATCATCGCTGATACCGAAGCGCTGTAACTCCTCCAGCAGATAGGCTAAACGCTGGCCGCCAATCCCCGCCGCGCGATAAGCCGCGGCCAGATTAACTTTGTTTTGCAAGACGATATCGTGCAGCGCCCGATTAGCGGCGGTATCTACCACGCCAACGGCGCCGTTAAATCCCTGGCTAAGATAGAGGCGGTTGTCAGTGTCATCCAGCGCCACACCGAAACCTTTAACCTGCTGTGGAATGGTGGCTTCGGCTTTTAACGTCAGCGGATTAAGGCGCAGTACGCTGGATTTTGCTTCCTGTTTCCAGTCGGGCGCACTGACAAACAGCGCATTTTGCTTCGGACTGTAGGCCATTTCTACCAACGCCGGAGCCAGCGCCTGACGCACGTTTTCCGCATTCGCTGCAACACTCGCCAGTAGCATAAATGAAGCCATGAATTTTCCTTTCATCATCTCTCTCCTTAGAATGTCAGTTCTAACGCCGCACCTATCATGCGCGAGCGTTGCAGCGTGGCACCATAAACATCGTTGCCGCTGACCATGGTTTTACGATCGGAATCAAACAGGTTTTGAGCGAACAGCGTGGCGCGGCCATACAGGAAGGTGTAAGCCAGTTGCGCGTTGGCTGACCAGTAAGAACCAATACGTCCGCGTGAGTCGTTGTCATACGCTGAATAATAGGAGTCGGAGAAGGCGACGTTGCCGCTGACTTCCCAACCGGCAGCGATTTGCCAGCTTGCCCCCATGTTTGCGGTGTAAGCGGGTGCACGCGCCAGGTCATGCCCTTCAACGCCGCTGTTGGCAAACTTCTTAATCCGCGTTTTCAATAAACCCACGTTGCCAAACAGATTGAGATCCCAACGTGGCGTCCAGTTAGCCCCCAGCTCTGCGCCATAGGTTTCAACCTTATCGGCATTGCGGATCACCGATGAACCGCTGGCCAGGTAATAAGGTAGCTGCATGTCTTTATAATCGTTGTAGAAAATGTTGCTGGTCAGTACCAGATTTTCCGTCGCCTGATGACGGCTATAAAGCTCGTAGTTCCAGACGTACTCGGAATCATAGGTGTAGCTGGTAATCGGCGCGCTGAGGGTGATCCCGGCTCCGCCGGCGTTATATCCGCGCGCGATACGAGCACCATAGGTCTGTCCCGGCTGCGGCTTCCAGGCGACATCCACTTTTGGCAGGAAGACGTTGTAGGTTTCATCGAGATCGACGCGCACGCTGCTGCTGCCACCTACGCGGCGTCGATGTTCACTCTCCACACGGCTGGCGGCGGTGATGTCCACCTGTGGCGTAATGGCGTAGGTCATTTCGGCGTAGGCCGATTGGGTGCGCGTTGAGTCTTTGAAGGTCGATCCGCCAAAGATATAGACCGATTCATCCTGTGAGGCATCAAAGTAGCGCAGGCCTGCCAGGCCGCGCAGGCGGCTATCACTGTCACCAAAATGCAGCACCGGCTCGACATGCACTTCACGTCCATCAATTTTCGCGTGTGGCTGAGTGAGCGCGGTATAGCGGTTGATGTTGAAGCCGGTATAAATCAGTTTGTTCTCCAGCCTCAATGTGGGGCTGGCTTCCCACGCCATGTCCCAGATACCGCTGTTCACATTGCTTTTGAACACCGGTCGCCGCCATTCATAGCGTGAATTGGTGGGATGCGGCATGGGGTTGAGGCTCTCGTTTTGCGGCGCACCGGCATCCGAGTGGTTAAAGGTCAGTTTAGTGGTGAGATCACGCAGCCCCGCCGGATTGAGCAGCAGTTTGGCGCGCGCATTGGTGGTTTGCACTTCGCGCGGATCGCCCACCGGCGTGTAAGCGGGCAGATCGATGTCACTGCGGCGGCGCTGGCGATCAACGCTGACACGAAACGCCAGTTGATCATCAATCAGTGGGCCACTGGCCATCGCCGCCAGTTGTGAGGCGTGCTGATTACCGAATCCGCCCTTGAGCGCACTCTCCCATTCGAAGCTGGGATCTTTGGTGGTCATCACAATCGCACCGGCGATGGCATTGCGACCCTGAATGTAACTTTGCGGCCCACGAAACACTTCTACACGGTCTAAATCCCACAGCGATTGCGGTCCGTAAGCCTGTTCATTGTAGGTGAGCGCTCGGCCGTCCAGTGATAACCCTAAACGCGGGCGAGTGCCGCTGAGGAACGCCCCTGCACCCGTCGAGGGACCGGAGCCATCCACCCCGCGCACCGTTGGCAGATCGTTGCCGATACCGACATCGACGGTGTTCGCGGTCATGCGCAATAAGTCTGAAACGGTTTCAGCGCCGGGCAGGGAATCAATCCTGCGGCTATCAAAAACCTCAACGCTCGAACCGGTATCAAAAATCGATCGTTCGGTTTTCTCTCCGGTGACCACCAGCTCTTGTTCATCCTGATAGTTACGTTCCCGGCTGCTGGTAACTTCCTCCGAATCCTTTTCTGCGGCGGCGGCGGAACCCGACATGCCAATACACAGGCCGATAGCGATACTGATGGCTTTACGACGCGCATAATAGCCGTGGTGTGTGGTAATAGACTGACGCATTTCGCGTGTCTCCTTCATCCCAAAGGTTTAAAAAAACATTCATGTTTATTGACACAACCCACAATTTATTGAGTGCCATCAGCCTTTATTCCCCTGACTAACGGCAATAGCGAAGCCACCTCTTTTGCAGAGGTTGTTATAAGAAGATGATCGTGAAGCGTAAAAAAGTGTTGCCAACCATAATCACTAATATCGATTGATGCAAATAAATATTACACCTTTGTGAAAGCGTATTGTTATTAGCGGATCTATTAACCTGGAGGGTTAAACGGTTTTTACCGCCCAACCAACATTTGCACTAAAATAATCTCACAGTGATGTGATTTTAAATCACAAGCGGGTTATTAATGCTTTTTGTTAACCTTGCTCAGGCTACTGGAGACAAAAATGGGACTTATTGAACTGATTAAACATACGCCAGCCTGGGTATGGGTATTATTCATCTACCTGATTTTCCGTGGCATTAAGGCACTAAAGACCCGTGAAGTCGCGGTGCAGAAGCTGTTCTATATTCCTGTGCTGTTTTTAGTCTGGGGCTTTTATGGCGTATTTCGGGAAACCACCTGGGTCGCTTATACGCTGATTTCTATGATTATCGGTTTACTGATTGGGGGTATCATCGGTGCCATGTTGTCTCACGCGACAGGCAAACCCACTTCCAGTGAAAATCGCGGCACGATTATTCGCCCAGGTTCGGTGTTGCCATTAATATTTATGTTATTAGCCTTTGCCGCCAAATATACGCTTTCCGTTTCTGTGGCTTTGCACCCTGAATTAATCGCTTCCCTGTCATTTAATCTGATTCACGGTGCAATCAGCGGCGTTACTGCGGGGATATTCTGGGGGAGCATGCTGGTTTATTTCATTCCCTGGTATCGACAGCGTAAGAGATTATCCATTTAGCGGGTAAAAAAGGGAGGACGCCACCCTCAGGCGCCCTCTCCGCGACATTAACGCTTTGCGATCACCGCGGCTAATGCCAGCTGCGGAATCGTCAATGGACGCTCGCTCTCCGGCATGCTGTTTGCGGCGGCCGCCATCGAGACCTGCGCCAGTGCTACCTGTCGTGCGCCCTGCTCACGCCCCTGTTTTACCGCATCGGCGATAAGCGCGTGATAGCGTTGATGATCACCCGCTTTAAATGCGGCCCAGGCGTCAGGAATCAGTGCGACCTGCGGCTGTTTATCCGCTGGCAGCGTCGGTGGACAGAACAACAGACGGGTAGCCGCTAAAGTTGATTCAGCCGCGCAGAGCACCAGTGCAGGCCCTGCCATTTGATGCAGATGATCTGCCAGCATCCGATCTGCGCGATATACCGGGCAGCCCGATTTTTGCGGCTGGAAGGTGTCGGCCACGGGCCCCAGCGTTGAACAGGTGATCACTATCGCATCGAACCACGGAGTGAAACTGTGCAGCAGCTGTGCCAAACGGTGCCGCTGCTCCTGCGTCATACCGCCACTCAGCTCGGCTTCAGCCAGCAGGTGTGGCATCACAATATGGCTCAGTGTATGGGGAGGTAATTCAAGGGAGTGTGCCGCGTGATCGAACAGTGCGATATTACTGGCGGCGGTGTGCAGGCAAGCGATGGTCATGGTCGTCCTTATTGTTGTGCTATTTAAATGTCCGCTTAGTCCTGGCGGCGTGATTGCAGCGGTAGATTATTGCTTCACCGTCTAATAATATTCAAAATTATTTAACATTCCTTAGCCGTTACCCTCATGAACCTGCACGTGCTCGCCTTTATCATTGCGATCTTACCGGTGGCCTTGTCGCCAGGAGCGAGTTTCACCCTCGCGATTAACAACACGCTGGTGGCAGGCTCGCGCGGGCTGGCGGCGATCATTCTCGGCACTGCGCTGGGTATTTATACCCATGCGCTGCTGATTGGCTTAGGCATCAGCGCCCTGCTAGTGCGATCTCCCATTATCTTTAATCTGTTAAGCGTGGCGGGTGCCGCTTACCTGCTGTGGCTCGGCATACAGCTGTTGCGTCGAGGTCGTCATATTTCCCAACCTGTCGCCTCCTACCGCAGCGCCCGTATGGGGATTAAAGATGCCTGGCTAGCCAATGTGCTTAACCCCAAAGCGGTGATGCTGTATCTCACCGTGGTATCGCAATTTGCCGGTCGTGATCATGCATTACTTCATTATTTGCTGCTGGCCTCCATACACGTCGCCATCATGGCGCTGTGGCTGGTCATCATCTGTTTTACGCTGCTGACTTCAGCGCGAGTGATCAATATCCGTAAGCTGTCCATCGCCATCAACATCGGTGGCGGGCTGATACTGGTGTTCTTTGCTATCAGCAATTTGGTTCAGCTCTTTATGACATTAAAAGGATTTTCATCATGATGCCATTAAGCGACTTCGGCCCACGCATCTGCATTTTGGGGCCTTCAAACAGCGGTAAATCGACGCTGGCTCAGGCCATTGCCCGTAAAACAGCGAGTCCTGCTATCCACCTGGACCAGCTTTATCATCTGCCGGACACACACTGGCAAGCGCGTGCAGAAGCAGATTTTCGGCAACTGCATCTCGAGGCTATCGCAGGGGAAAGCTGGGTCATGGACGGCAATTATGTGCGCACGCTACCGGACCGCTTAACGCGTGCCAGCGGTATCATTCTGCTTGACCTGCCACCGACTCAAAGTTTCTTTCGCTACCTGCGTCGTACGCTGTTTGATGCCCAGCGCATTGGTGGTGTTGTCCCCTCACATCAGCGCGAGAAGTTGACCTGGGAAATGACGCGTTATCTGCTTATCAACTCTCGGCACCATCGCCCGCGCAACCAACGCATGTATGCGGAATGGACCTTACCCAAGCTGTTGCTTAGCTCCTCAGCAGACATTAACCTGGCCTATCGCGAATGGGGTCTTCTCTCAGAGCACCCTTCAATACGTTAGTTCTGCTCTTAACCAATCTCCCGCTTCGCCTGCAAGTTTGGCCTGCGCTGCTACCTTTAGTGGGTTGTATTAACCTTACAAAAGCTGGAGATATTATGAGCAATGACGATCGCAAACCGACCACCACGGATGCAGGCATTCCGGTTGCCAGCGATGAACACTCTCTTTCAGTTGGGCCGGATGGTCCGCTGGTGCTGCACGATCACTACCTGATCGAGCAGATGGCGAACTTCAACCGCGAACGTATTCCGGAACGCCAGCCTCACGCCAAAGGCAGCGGCGCATTTGGCCATTTTGAAGTGACGGATGATGTCAGCCGTTATACCAAAGCGGCAGTATTTCAGCCCGGCACCAAAACTGATGTGGTGATGCGCTTTTCAACCGTTGCAGGTGAACGCGGCAGCCCGGACACCTGGCGCGATCCACGCGGCTTTGCCCTCAAGTTTTACACCAGCGAAGGCAACTACGACATGGTGGGCAACAACACGCCGGTGTTTTTTATTCGTGATCCGATGAAGTTTCAGCACTTTATCCGCTCGCAAAAACGCCGTGCCGACAACAATCTGCGTGACCACGATATGCAGTGGGATTTTTGGACGCTGTCGCCAGAATCGGCGCATCAGGTCACCTGGCTGATGGGCGATCGCGGCATTCCCAAAAGCTGGCGTCATATGAACGGCTATTCAAGCCACACCTACATGTGGGTCAACGCGCAAGGTGAGAAGTTTTGGGTGAAGTATCATTTCAAAACCGATCAGGGCGTGGAGTTTCTGGCGCAGGAAAACGCAGATACGCTGGCTGGACAAGATGGTGACTACCACACCCGCGATCTGTTTAACGCGATCAAAAGCGGTGAGTTTCCCAGCTGGACCCTCTACATGCAGGTCATGCCGTTTGCCGAAGCCGAGACCTATCGCTTTAACCCGTTCGATCTCACCAAAGTCTGGCCGCATGCCGACTACCCGCTGATTAAAGTGGGCAAATTGCAGCTTAATCGCAATCCTACCGACAACCATTCGCAGATCGAGCAGGCTGCGTTTGAGCCAAACAATCTGGTACCGGGCATCGGTTTAAGTCCGGACAAAATGTTGATCGGTCGTGTGTTTGCTTATGCCGATGCACACCGCGCGCGGTTAGGTGTGAACTACAAACAGATTCCGGTCAATGCGCCGCATTCACCGGTGCACAGTTACAGTAAAGACGGTGCGATGCGGATGAATCCGGTCTCCGATCCGGTGTATGCACCCAACTCCAAAGGCGGTCCGGTGGCGGATGGCGAGCGTTATCCCACCGACTCCACCTGGGAATCACAAGGCAACATGGTGCGTGCGCCGTATACGCTGCGTAAGGATGATGATGATTTCGGTCAGGCCAATACGCTGGTGAATAAAGTGATGGATGATGCGGCACGCGATCGGCTGGTGAACAACGTCAGCGGGCATTTGTTGGATGGCGTTGAGGAACCCGTGCTGTCACGCGCGTTTGAGTACTGGCGCAACATCGATAGAGTTATAGGTGACCGTATTGCACAGCAGGTGCAGGCGGAACGTGCAAAACGCTAAATAAAAAAGGGGCGCCGCTGCGAATAGCGTGCGCCCCTCTTCATTACTTCATTACTTCAAACGGAACGCCACTACGCTGTCACCCGCCTGGGTACCCAGCGAACCGTGACCGCCTGCCGCAATCACCACGTATTGCTTACCGTCTTTACCCATAAAGGTCGACGGCGTGGCTTGTGCGCCAGCGCTCAGCTCGGTCTGCCACAGCAGTTCACCGGTGGTGCTGTCGTAAGCGCGGAAGAAGTTATCCGCGGTTGCGCCATGGAACACCAGGTCACCTGCTGTCAGCAGTGGACCACCGTGCGCCACCATGCCCATCGGGAAGCCGATTGGGAAGCGGCCCGGCAGGAAGCTGGTTTTCAGGTTTTTGGTCACACCCACACGGCGCAACCACTCGGTTTTACCGGTTTTCAGATCCACACCGACCATGCGACCCCAAGGTGGCGCGATACATGGAATGCCGAGGCCTGATGCCAACTGCTGAATGTGAATCGCGTAGTCACCCTGGAAGTTTTCGTTCCAGTATGGCTGGCCATCTTTGGTGAACATACGCTGTGTTTCAGTCTGCGGCGTACGCTTGATCAGATTGTATTTGTAGGCCAGACGCACGGGTGCGGCAATCAACATCTGACGCTGAGGATCGACTGCCACTGAACCCCAGTTGAACACGCCAATGTTACCCGGGAAGATCAGCGAACCGGCTTCAGTTGCTGGCGTCCATGGGTTGCCATCGTAACGCAGTGAACGGAAGTCCATGCGGCATGACATCTGATCGAACGGCGTGATGCCCCACATTGATTTTTCGGTCAACGGGTCTGGGATGAAGTTCAGGCTCGACACCGGTTGTGTCGCGGCAAACTTCTCACCCGGCACACCACCTTCAGTGGACACCTTCACCTGATTAACCGGATACACCGGCTGACCGGTCAGACGATTCAGCACAAACAGGTTGCCGGTTTTCGTTGGCAGGATCACCACAGGCTGTTTCTGGCCCTGGTAATCGATATCCAACAGCGACGGCTGTGATGGGTTATCGCGGTCCCACAGATCGTGGTTGGAACTCTGATAACGCCATTTAAACTGACCGGTCTGCAGATCCAGCGCCACTAATGCGTCGCGGAACTTCTCGGTATTGCTGTTGGCATCACGTTCGATACCCACTTCATCCGGTGACGCGTTACCAAACGGCACATACACCAGACCATTTTTCAGGTCAGCACTCAGCGTGCCCCAGGCAACTGGCGTATCCTGCGGATAGTTCTGTCCCGCAGCGATTGGCGCTGTATTTTCCGGGTTCGACGGATCGAAATTCCATACCAGACGACCGGTTTCGGCGTCATAGGCACGAATCACACCTGACGGGTTGCCACTGTTGAAGCCGTTGTCCATTACGGAACCGCCGACAATCACCAGCTTGCCTGCCACCAGCGGTGCTGCGGTTTGCATCAACGCATGTGGACGCACTTCGCCCATGTTGGCATGCAGATCCACCACACCGTTGGTGCCGAAATCAGCACAAGGTTTGCCGGTATCGGCATCCAGAGCAATCAGCTGTGCATCGGTAGTGGCGTTGAAGATGCGCTTACGGCAGATAGCCGGGGCGGCTGCTGAATCCTGCGCGGCAACCGGGCTTTGCTCGTAATAGCTCACGCCACGACAGGTCTGGTGCTGCTGCAGGTAAGAGCGATCTTTATTCGGCGTATATTTCCATTTCACCGCGCCGGTTTCCGGATCGAGTGCATGCACTTCGTTATGCGGGGTACAGAAATACAGCATGCCGTTGGCTTTCACCGGCGTCGCTTCGAAGGTGTATTCGCTGGCATCCGCATCCTGACGCAGATCGCCAGTGTGGTAAGTCCAGGCCACTTCGAGGTTTTGCACGTTCTCTTTGGTGATTTGATTCAGTGAAGAGAAACGCTGGCCATCAGTCGTCCCGCCGTACGCGGTCCAGTCGTTAGCGGCGCCCTGCTCGCTAGCTTGTTCACGCGCATTGCTAATTGTGCCCGCCTGCGGTAACGGATCGTAGAAGCACAGACCGATCACCACCACAATCATCACGATCACCGTGCCACCCAGGAAGGTGTGGAAGCGGCGTTCGCCCTGATACAACGGTTTAACCACCCACGGCATTGCCAGCCAGACGCCGATCACGCCGAAGAGGTCGCCGCGCGGGATCCACTGCCATTTATCAAAGCCCACTTCCCAGATAATCCAGGCAAGGGTAATCCACATCAGAACCGCATACAGCGCCAGCGCACTACGCTGGTTTCTGAACAGTAAAATGGCGGTGATCAGTAAGCCCACCGCCATCAGTGCATAGAACGCACTTCCGCCCAGCATCAGCAGCTTCCCACCCATATAGAGCAGCGCTAATGCCAGAATCGCCAGCACGATACTGGTTAATTTGTTAACCATGCCAATCCCTCAACGTTTTTCATTAATTTCCACCCAAAATAATCCTACATAAACTCAACAGAATTTTAACTTACGTTATCGAAGAGTAAAAACCCGTTGCTGAGTGTGTCGTTAGCTCCGCTTATGAATGTAGCCGGGCTAATCACTGACAAATCAGGCAGCCTTCAATCTGTGATTGAAATCACGTTTTATTTTTCGCAGTGAGAATTAATCATTAGTGAGGATAAATCGCATTTTTTGATAACGTTAAGTGCGTAATCTTTCACCATCCGCGGCTTTTGCGGTAACTGCATATCGTTGCGCGGATTTGTTACTACGCCTGCTGTAGCGGAAAACTTACGCTGTTTTCTTTTTCTCAGGGAAACACCATGAAAGTTACGCTTCTCGTCAGCGCATTATTAGCTGCCACTTTTACCTCTTATGCCGCCAACACGGAACTCGTGGTGGGCGACCAGAAAGGCAATGCCCGTGCCGTGATGTCCGCAGCCGGTGAACTCACCAACGTGCCTTATGAAATCAAGTGGTACGAATTCCCTAATGCTGCCCCGCTACTGGAATCACTCAACTCACAGCATCTGGATGCCGGATTAGTCGGTGATGGCCCGCTGGCTTTTGCTGTAGCGGCAGGGGCTAAAATTCGCGCCATTCAGGCCTCGCAATATTTGGGTAACGGGTTGCTGGTCAAAAAGGACAGCGCTGTTCATACCATTGCCGACCTCAAAGGCAAAAAAGTGGCCACGGTGAAGGGCTCATCAGGTCAAAACATGGTGCTCAACGCGCTACACCAGGCTGGATTGCCTGATGACAGTGTTAATTTTGTTTTCACCACGCCTGCTGAGGCGACATTGGCATTGGATAACGGTGCCGTGGATGCGGTGGCCACATGGGAACCCTATGTCTCTTTTGCAGTGGCTCAGTCAGGTGATCGCATCGCCATTGACGGCAAGGAGGCACCGGTCTCCAACTATCTGGTGGCCACCGATAGCGCCATCATCAGTAAACGCGCGGAGCTGGCTGATTTCCGACAGCGTCTGATTCGCGCCCGCGCCTGGGGTGTGGCTCATCCGCAGGAGTATGCCAATGGCATCGCATCGTTGTTGCGCCTGCCAGATACCGTCGCTCTAAGTAAAGTTCAGCGTGAAAACAACGCTCCGGTGGAAGACTACGCGCTGGTGGCGCAGCGTCAGCAGGCAGCCATTGATACTTTCGCACGCAGCGGATTGATCAAGCCCGGCCTGCAAGCCAGCAGCCTGGTCGATGCATCCTTCTTTGGCAAAGAGGGAACCCCTAAACCATGATGAATCTGGCGTTGTATCTCGACTCGGGCATTCATCAGGGTGGCTGGCGTCATCCGCAGGCCGCTACGACCGGTGGCCGTAACTGGCCGCTGTACCGTAAAATTGCCCAACGCGCTGAAGCGGCAAAACTCGATATGATCTTTGTAGCGGATAAGCTGGCGATTGATGATGTGTACGGCGGACATCTGGCGCATACCGTACAACATCGCCAGGTGGGCTGGTCTGAGCCGCTCACCTTGCTGGCCGCGCTGGCGGCGGTCACCGATCATATTGGCTTAGGTGGCACCGTCTCTTCCTCCTATTCCGAGCCCTATACCACCGCGCGACAATTGGCCAACATTGACCACATCAGCGGTGGGCGCGCTGCGTGGAATGTGGTGACTTCATTAACCCATGCAGAAGCACGTAATTTCGGCCGCAGCCAGCACTTCAGTCATGAGGATCGCTATCGCCGCGCGGCAGAGTTCATCGACGTGATGAAAGCGCTCTGGGACAGTTTCGAAGAGGATGCGTTGGTGGTGGAAAAAAGCCGCGCGCGCTTTGCCGATCCGGCACGTTTTCACCGTTTCGATCATCAGGGCGAGTCTTTCGAGGTGCAAGGTCCACTGAACCTGCCCCGTCCGCCGCAAGGGCATCCGGTGGTGATTCAGGCTGGTGTTTCTGAGGCTTTTATCGATTTGGCCGCCCAGCACGCGGAGATGCTGTTTGTGGTGCAACCAAATCGGGAACGCGCACAGCAGTTCTATCAAACCATTAAGGAGCGTGCGCAGCACTATCAGCGTCAGCCTGATCAACTGCGTATCATGCCGGGATTAGTGCCGATTGTCGGCCACAGCGAGCAGGATGCACGCGATCGCGCTGAATACCTCAAGTCCTTGATCACCGTGGAATCCGGCCTCAGTTTTGTCTCTGCCAGCATGAATATCGATCTGTCACAATATCCGGTGGATGGTCCGGTGCCCGATTTGCGCGAGCAGATTACCGGCAGTAAAGGACGTTTTCAATATGTGATTGCCAACGCCATAGAGCAGAAACTCACTCTGGGAGAGATGGCCAAACGCTACGCGGAGAGTTTGTCATTCCCCTCACCGACCGGTACGGCGGATCATATCGCGCAACAGATGATTGAGTGGTATCAGCACCAAGCTTGTGATGGGTTTGTGATTCTCCCCACCTACATTGATGAAAATGAAGATCTGTTCCTGAGCCAGGTGGTGCCACGTTTGCAGGATGCGGGCGTGTTTCATCAGGATTATGCTGCGGGTACGCTGCGCGAACGTTTAGGGCTCACTAAGCCAGCTAATCGCTTTCTTTAATGCGTTCACGGATGATCACAAGCAATCTCAAAAATCATGTTTATTGCGATTGCTTGCGATCTCTCAGCGTTTTTTCAACCACTCTTTAAGTTTCCAGAGTGAGACCGGTGCTTGATAAACCGTGCCCTTGCCCTCTTTGATGGGCCTCAGTAACCCCTGATCGGCAAGATTTTTCAAACGACTGCGTGCGGTATTATCGGCGACACCGAGTCTGGATTTCACACCGGCGGCGCTCAACAAAGAACCCGGCGCATGCAGCGCAATGGCCATGATGTCCAGCTCACCCTTCGCCAACGTCATATTTTCCTCTACCCAGTGCACCAGCCGCGACCGTTCCTGACGCAGCGTAGTAATTTGATCTGTGAATGCGTTCACTGCTCGCATCACTATTTCACACTGAAACTGGACAAAATAGGTCAGATCGAGTTCATCCGTTTCGCTGTAAAGGTATGACATACCGTATTTGACGGCGGCCGCTTTGAGGAGTTTGCTGATCGATATGTAACGGAACGCATGATAGCCACGACGAATCAAATGATGATAGAACAAGCCCCGCGCCGTGCGGCCGTTGCCATCATTAAATGGGTGGATATAACCCATGGCAAAGTGCAAAACACAAGCCACCAGCAATGGGTGTGTTCCCTGCTGTTCAAGAAATTCGACTTCAGCGCATAACGCATCCAGCATGCCGTTTAATAGGGTGTGATCGGGCGGTTGATGGATAATTTCGCCGTCACGTCCTGCCACAAAAACATCGTTATTGCAGCGCACCTCCCCCGGCCGATATTTTTCGTCATTGATACCTGCACAGGCAATGTGATGCATGTGCAGAATATCGGCACGCGTTAGCGGTCCCTCTCCCATCGCGGCAATATGCTGCATCAGCCGCCAGTTCCCCATAATCATGCTTTCATCTTCGTTACGGGGTTCCCGGCCTACCGCCAGCAGTTCCATCGCCACGCGTGAGGTCGTTGCTGCGCCTTCGAGCTGACTGGAAGAGATCGCCTCTTCCATGATCAATTGGGACATCAGATAGGAGGCCGCGTCCTCATCAGTAGGCTGGCCATTGCGCGCAAACGTCATGCGATCCACCAGAGAAATGGCCGCGTTGATTTTGGCGGTAAAGTTGCAACTGACTTCTTGTGACGCGATGACAAAATGTTGAGCCGTGCTGCGACGTTTAAATTTTAATGCACTCCACACCGCCAATAGTTCGTCACTATCCCGGATTCGACGGCTGAGTTCGTCAAAGTGCAAATAGCGCATGTCCCACTCGTCACAACGGCTCAGCAGTTCTACAGACTCGCTGTTGGTCAGGGTATCGAGCAGTTGTTTAGGTGGGCGGCGTAATCTCATCGCAAGTAATCTCAAAAATGGCGCATTTTGAGTTTACTTGAGGTCCCACTGAGTAGCAAATAAAAAAAGAAATGCTAACAAACTGAAATATAATCCTATTTAACTTCATGCCTTTGTAAAATTCAGCCATAGAAATCATTAAATGAAGAAATGTCAGTTCGTAATTTTTCATGTCTGAATAGCTTATTCCAGCGGCGATCACAGAATCAGGATAAGTGTGAGACAGATTAAAGTGGTTTGTCTTTTTTGCCAGAAAAGCATGTGGCTTTAATGAAAATTCCATGCAAATGACCGAGGCGCATTGCCACTTTTGTCGTCAGACTTGAATGTCAGGAAAAGTAAATACCCCCCAATAAGAGGTTACCCTGCGATGTCTGAAAGCCACATCTTAATTAAAAATGCTGAAGTTATTGATCCCGCCAGGTATATCCAGGAGCGCCAGGATATTCATATCCTCAATGATCTGATTGCCTCTCCCGATACGCCCGTTAGCGCCCGTACCGAGATCATTGATGCTCAGGATTGCTACCTATTTCCTGGCCTGATTGATTATCACGCGCATGTCTTTTATGGCGGAACGCACAGTAGCGTCCCGCCCGATCTCGCCTCATTACCTTTCGGCGTGACTACTATTGTTGATGCCGGCTCCGCAGGCTCTGCAAATGTTGAAAGTTTTTTACGTGACCAGATTCCCCGCAGCCTGGTGCGCATCAAAGCGTTTGTGACGGCTTATCCCGGCGGACAACTTTGGCAAGAGGAAAACCACAACCCGGACTATTTTGATTTTTCCCGTCTGCAGCAGTTGTTCCGTCACTATCCCGATACTCTGCTGGGCCTGAAGCTGAAACAGGAACGTGGCGTGGTGGGCGAACTGGGTTCTCAGCCCTTCATTCGTGCGGTTGAGATGGCCGAACAGCTTGACTGCCGTGTGGCCGTTCATATGACCGATCCGGTGCATACCACTGAACAACTGCTGGAAATATTCCGCAGTGGAGACGTGTTCGCGCATTGCTTCCACGGTAAGGGTGACACCCTGCTCGATGAGAATGACAAGGTTAAATCGGCTGCTCGACAAGCCCGTGCCCGAGGAGTGATCTTCGATTGTGCACACGGACGCAATAATTTCTCTCAGCGCGTTGCGCAACTGGCCGTCGCCGATGATTTCCTACCCGACATCATTAGCAGCGACCTCTCCGCTCTGACGCTCAATCGCCCGCCGGTGTTTGGCCTACCCTGGGTGATGTCTAAATTTCTTGCCATGGGCATGTCACTGTTCGATGTGGTGGAGCGCTGCACTGCGCGCCCGGCCGCGCTGCTGGGCATGTCTCAACAAATAGGCACTCTGCAGCCTGGCAGTTGTGCCGATGTAGCACTGTTCCGACTCGAAAAACACGATGTCACCTTCACCGATGTCCATCAGCATACCCTTGCGGGTAGCCAGTTGCTGGTGCCTCAACTCACTCTGAAATCCGGCATGCCACTGTGGCGCGCCAATTTTGGCCTTCACTGAGGTAATCCTTATGCGATCTCCCTGGCTTCGTATCGGCGGCACACTGATGTTGGGTATGTTTATCTCCTACATCGACCGCACTAACCTTTCAGTCACATTAAAAGAAGTGGCGAGTGATCTTGGCTTTAGTGGCGCTGATTTCGCCACCACTTCAAGCCTGGTCCTGACTGCATTCCTGATTGGCTACATCGTGGCCAACATTTCAGGTGGCATTTTCACAACACGCTACGATCCGAAAACCATCGCCATCGGCATGATGGCGCTGTGGTCTGTCGCGACACTGGCTACCGGCTTTGCAAGTACCGTGATGCTGTTAGTTGCCTGCCGATTTGTACTGGGTGTGGCGGAAGGCATCTATTGGCCGCAACAATCCCGTTTTGTGCGCTTATGGTTTGCTCCCTCAGAACTGACGCGCGCTAACAGCCTGATTCACTATTACGGGCAGTTTCTGGCACTGGGCCTCGGCTTTATCATTTTAACGCCACTGCATGACCTGATGGGGTGGCGCAATCTTTTCTTCCTCTGTGGGGGTATAGGGCTGCTGATCATGGTGCCATTATATGCACGCGTGCTATTAAACACGCGCGATGCACCGGTTCAGCAGGAAAAGGTCGCCCCACGACAGGCGCGCCTCACGCGTGCAGATTTCGGCGGACTGTCGTTTGTGCTGCTGATCGTGACTTATCTCACTCAGGGCATGTTGTTCTGGGGGATCACGTTGTGGATTCCGATGGCGGTGAGTTCGCTAGGCTTCAGTGGCTGGAGCGCGGCCATCGCGAGTTCGCTGCCTTATCTTCTCGCCGTGGTGCTGGCCATACCGATGTCCTGGCTCAGCGATAAAACGGGCAAACGTATTCTCATCGCTTCGCTTGGGTTGCTGATCCCTGGCGCCATGCTACTGGTGCTACCGCTAGTACAGAGCGGCATGATGAAAATGACGCTGATTACGCTCGCCATGGGTTATTACGCCAGCAGTTTCACGCCAAACATCTGGTCGATTATTCAATCCAGCGTGCGTCCTCACGCAGTAGGCGCGGCAGCCGGGATCGTGAATGGCCTGGGAGCGGGTGGTGGTGGCACACTGGCGGGCTTTATGGTTGCGATTTTGTATGCCCGAACCGGCAGCTATACCTCCGGATTCGCGCTTCTCGGTGCACTGGTGATTGTTGGCGGCATCTCGTTGCTGGCATTTGGTTGGTGGCGTAATCGCCACCCGATGGGTCAGGTACAATCCGCCGCACTATAAAAGAACGCTTATGTGATCATGCTGGTGCATATACTCTTTCCGTGGGCGGCCTGTTGGTCGCCCTTGTTACAGCTCCGCCTTCCCAGGTACACTCCCGCTAATTATTAGCAGCCTTACTACTTTGGCATCAGCTTTGCTTAATGATTCCTGTGTTCTTTTTCAGGAGTCGCGCTATGCAAGCATCCTCTACTCGCTACACTATTTTTTCTCTGCTGTTTCTCATCGCGCTGATCAACTACGTTGATCGCGGCGCACTCTCGTTTGCTGCTAACGCCATCTCCCAAGAGTTTCACTTCACCAAAGTACAATTGGGTGCGGTATTGGGCTATTTTGGTTTTGGCTACCTGTTCGGCTCGCTGTGCGGCGGCTTCCTGGCTGACAGGCTTGGCACCAAGAAAGTGTGGTTGATGGCGGGTATCTTGTGGTCACTGCTGGAAATTGCCACCGCGTGGGCCGGTGAAGTCGGCATGGCGCTGTTTGGTGGTTCGGCCATTATGGGATTTGCCGCGTTGCGCATCCTGTTTGGTTTTTCAGAAGGTCCGGCCTATGCGTTGATGAACAAAACCATCGCCCATTGGGCCCCGGATAATGAACGAGGTTTTGCGCTGAGCATCGGCTTGCTCAGTACTCAGGTGGGTTCACTGCTGACCGCGCCGATTGCCGTGGGCTTGCTGCTGTTAACCGACGACTGGCGCATGATGTTTATCCTGCTCGGTGCCTTCTCGCTGCTGGCGATGTTACTTTTCGCACGCAACTTTACCGACACACCGCTGCTGCATCCCCGCGCCAATGCGGCGGAACGTCAGCTGATCATCAATGGGCAAAAGCGAGAAAGCCAGCATGACGGCGCGCTGCCATGGTGGCGTTTCTTCACCAGCCGTACCCTGGTGTGCAACGCACTCGGCTACTTCAGCTTCCTCTATATCACCTTCACGCTGGTCACCTGGCTGCCGAAGTATCTGCAGGATAACTTCCACTACGATCTCCACTCGCTATGGTATGTGGCGATGATTCCATGGAGCGGTGCCTGCTTTACTGTGCTGCTCGGTGGTCGTATTGCCGACCGCCTGTTGGCGCGTTTTAACAATTTACGCCTGGCGAGAAATGTCTTCGCTTCAGTCACGTTATGCGCCACTGCGTGCTGTTTTATGGCCATTCCATGGGTGGGGTCAGCGGCAGGCATTATCGCACTGATGACGCTGGGTAACGCCCTCAACGCGCTGGTGAATAACGTCTATTGGTCAGTCGTGATTGATGTGACGCCGAAAGCATCAGTGGGCGCTTACAGTGGGATGACGCTGGCGATCGCCAACATCGCTTCTATTATCTCTCCGATGCTGTCCGGCTGGCTGGCGGAATATTACGGGTACAACGCAATGTTTACCGTCACCGCCTGCATCGCGTTTGGCAGTATGCTGGCGATGACGCTGTTGCAACCGGAAAAACGCCTGCAGGCCGATGATCCAGCCGTGGCAGCACCACAGGCGTTGTAGTTTTTACACCGCGTGCCGCTGGCAGAAGGCGGCGATATCCGGCGATTGGAAATCAGCCAGATGCGCCATCAACTTCTCCAGCGGCCAGTTCCACCAGGCAATCGCCTGTAACTGCGTTGCGATTTCGGGCGTGAAGCGTCCACGGATAACTTTCGCAGGGACGCCGCCGACAATGGTGTAAGGTGCCACATCTTTGGTAACAACCGCGCCAGCAGCCAATACCGCGCCATCACCGACTGTGACGCCCGGTAGTACAATCACTCCGTGACCAATCCACACATCATTGCCAATGATCACACGATCATCGCGGCGGTCGGCAAAGAAACCCGCATCGCGCTGCGCCTGAGGATCATAATATTCCGGGCAATAAGTAAAACGATGCTGGGAAGCGCGATCCATCGGATGGTTAGGCGCACCAATGCGTACCTGATTGGCAATCGCGGTAAAGCGCCCAATCTGTGCATCAGCAACGCAGCAGTGCTCGCCGAGGTAAGAGAAATCACCCAGTTCGCTATATTCAAGATAACTTTCTGCAAGAATTTCACATTGCTGACCAATGTGGGTTTCGCGCATACGCACGCTAGGATCGATGATCGTGTGTTGCAGTTTAGCCGGTTGAACAGCGGCAAGTGCCATAGCAAGCTCCAATGTGGTCAGATGTCTGGATAACGAGTTGTTTCATGACAACTTCGAAGCACAACACTAAAGCGGCAAGATGACAGAAATGCTATCGTAGCGCCCCAGTTGAGGGCGAATAGGGAAAGGGAATGAAATCACCGTGGTCACTGCTGGCACTTTTATGGTCAGCTGGACAGGCATCTGCTGCACTGCCCGCTGATATTAAAGCGGGCGATATTGTGCAGGTGCAATTGTCGCAACTGCATCCTACACAGGCAGCCATTGGCTATCGCCAGTTGGATTACAAACTGCATCGCTATCAAGCCGATCCCAAAAAGCTGTTCGATGATTTCTGCGAGAGCATGGGACAGAAAGGCGTGGATAAATTCAGCAGTAAATCACGCATCTCCGATCCGGACAGCTTTACCTGTAAAGCGCCCGTGGGTGCGCAACCCGGACCGATGAAGACCGCCGTCATCGCCCCGGATAACGCACTGTATCTCACCGATGGTCACCATACTTTCAGTAACTTCGCCGACATCGGTGGTTTAAAAACCCATGTCCAGGTGCGTATCACCAATGACTTCCGCAGCCTGAAAACCATGAGTGCTTTTTGGCAACAGATGGAAGCTGCGCATCTGGTCTGGCTGGATACCCCGAAAGGCAAGATCAAGCCGGATGCGCTGCCAAAAGTGTTGGGCCGCAAGCATATGCAGGATGATGAGTATCGCTCGATGGTCTACTTCGTGCGCGATATCGGCTTTGAGAAAGAGGACAATCCCCCGCCGTTCCTGGAGTTCTATTGGGGAAAGTGGCTGGAAACCGTGCTCCCGCTAAAATCTTTCGATCTGCATGACCGCAAAGGCTATGGCAAAGCAGTGAGTGCCATTGCCGAAAAAATCACGGATATTCCCAGGGACACGGTGATTGCGCAAAGCGATAGCGGTGCGCTGACCGCTGAAAAGCTCGGCGCAATGAAAAAAGTGAACGAAAAGAAATTGGACAAGCTGATTTCTGAAGATGGCAAACTGGGTTGGGCGTTCAAACAGTAATGGCAAGCACGGGGCGTACATTACACCCGTGCTTATTACCCTCTTTTACCGCAGTTAAATCATTACCCCAACTCGCAATCCTTCACATCAGCGGAAGGGGCTAACAGATTTTTATCAAACTCACGCAATGGCGCTGCATCTCGGATACGCATCGGCCAGTCAGGGTTCGCCAGCGCGCTTTTACCCAACGCGACATAATCAGCGCCCTGCTCCAGCGCCTGAGACGCGCTGCCGCTATCTGACAGCGAACCATTGGCCACAATCGTCAGGCTCGGCGCCACCTCACGCGCAATCTGCACCAGCGAAAGCGTATTGCCAGGAAATGCTGGCTGCAGTGCGTCGTATTCGGTGAGATGCAGGTAATCAATACCTGACTCAGCCAACAGAGAGAACACCTGTTTTGCGCCCGCTTCCCCTTCCTGCCACTTATGATGGAAATCATTCACTTTGCCTTGTGAAATACGCACACCTAAAGTGACATCGTGGCCAAGACGCTGGCGTACCGCGCGGATCACCGCCAGGGTCAGTGACAGGCGAGCAGCGATATCACCGCCCCATCGATCGTGACGCTGATTGGTGTAATCCGTGAAGAATTGATCGAGCAGATAGCCATTCGCGCCGTGAATTTCGATACCATCAAAACCGGCTACACCAATCGCGCGCGCAGCAGTTTCGGCAAAGCTTTGAATAACCGCCTGAATCTGATCCTCACTCATTTCTCCAGGCACCGCGTAATCGCCATGTCCATGATAAAAACCCAGTTGCTCACCACGCGGTTGCACCACCGAAGGCGCGAGCGTGTCGTTACGGTAGATATTGCCCTGAGAAATCGCCCCGGCATGCATCAGTTGCGCAATGATCCTGCCCCCATGCTGGTGTACACCCTCAGTGATGGCACGCCAGCCGGCAACCTGTCGGTTATTGACCAGGCCTGCCTGGAAGGCATACGTCTGCGACCAGGCTTCATCGATATACAGCCCTTCCGTAATAATGGTGCCAAAACCACCGCGCGCGAAACGTTCATAGTAATGCTTCATGCGCTCACCCGGTACGCCATCCACCGTGGCGGAGATTCGTGTCATGGGAGCCACCATGATGCGATTTTTCAGTGCGATTCGATTTAAGGTACCGCTCTGAAATAAGTGTTTATCGGCCATTAGCTACTTCATATTCCCTGATTATCGTCAGAGCGCATTATAGTGTGTCGCTTTAGCGGTAAAAATGACCGAAGATGATACGTCTGTATAACGGAAATCGTTAAAATGAACTCCAAAGATATTGAGGTTTTCCTGATGGTGTCGCAAACGCGTAGCCTGACGCAGGCGGCACGGCGGCTGAATGCGACGCCGATGACGGTGTCGCGTCGGCTGGCTTCGCTGGAGGAAGATCTTGGCGTGCGTCTGATGCACCGTACCACCCGCGCCATCGCGCTGACCGTGGAGGGAGAAGAGTTTCTGCCCTATGCGAAATCGCTGGCGGAAACTGAGCAGAGCGCACGCAATCTCTTTTCTCCACACCAGCAAGGTGCGACCGGACAACTGCGGATTACAGCGCCATCGGGATTTGGTCGCCGCACCATTATTCCGCTGTTGCCTGCCCTGATGGAGGCTAATCCAGAATTGCGCATTGAGTTTCAACTAAGCGATGACGTCACAGACCTTGTGGGTTTGGGTTACGATGTCGCCATTCGCATTGCGCCGCTGCGTGACTCCCGTTTAGTGGCTCACCGTCTTGCTGACAATCCGCGTATGCTGTGTGCTTCACCCGGTTATCTTCAACGCTTTGGCACGCCTCAGACATTAAACGACTTACATGATCACAACTGCCTGCGACTTTCCGGCGTAGTGCAATGGAGCTTTATCATTGACGGGCATATTTCCAGCCTGAGCGTGGAAGGCCGTTTCAGTGGCAGTAACGTGGAGGGAGTGCGCACCCTGTGCATGGCAGGCAGTGGCATCGCCCAGTTATCAGAGTGGGATATCCGTGAAGAGCTGACCGCGGGCGATCTGGTCGCCATTGAGTTGCTGGATGCCCAACCGCAAATGCTCGGCGTTTGGGCCCTGTTCCCGACCACACGGCAATTACCCGCACGTGTAACGGTATTCCTGAATGCTTTAAAACACGCGATGGAAAAAACAGATAAGTTACCTGTCACCACAACACAGTTTTAGGCTTAAATCGGTGACTCACTGATTCATTTCCTGGAGGCCCCATTTGAAACCTGAAATTCATACCCTTGCATCGACAGAGATCTATCGCAATCGCTGGATGACACTCAAAGAAGATAAAATTCAACGAGCTGACGGTAGCGAAGGTATCTATTCGGTGATTGAAAAGGATGACTTCGTGGTGATTCTGCCGGTGGAGCAGGACAGCATTTTTGTGGTTGAGCAGTATCGTTACCCGGTAAGTGAACGCACTATTGAGTTGCCACAAGGCAGTTGGGAGCTGAATCCCGATGCTTCACCGGAACCGCTCGCCGCAGGCGAACTACAGGAAGAGACGGGATTGATTGCCGATCGCTGGCAATACGTGGGCTATCAAAAACTGGCGCAGGGCTACTCCGCGCAAGGCTATCACATCTATCTCGCCAGCGAATTACGCTACCAGGGGCAAAATCTGGATGCCGAGGAAGTCGGGCTCACCGCACGCAAAATGAAGATCAGTGAGTTTCTGCAACTGGTGCTGGAAGGCAAAGTCACCGATGCCACTTCAGTGACCGCGTTTTTACTGGCGCGGGCGAAGGGGTTGATTGATTAATTCAAAGGTAATGCTCGATTTTTCGTTGGCTAATATGAGCTGAATGAAAAATATTGGACCAATGAAAAGAGGAGTTTCCTTGAGTCGTCAGGAGTTTGAAGTGCTGTTCATGAATAACGAACTGATGATGTTGTTGCGTGTTATTCCCGGGGCACGCAGCTAAGGCAGGACCCTGAAAGTGTGAGGAATGTGCATGGCTGCACACTCCTCACTGAACAAAGACGCTTAGTGACTCGCTATCTCTGCCAGCACTGCTTGCGCATCTGACGCAGCAACCGCTACACCATCAATATAAAGCTGGCGCAATTCTCCAGCTGGTAAGGCAATCTGAAGCGATTTCCATGCCGGCTGATAATCGCCTTTGCGCTGGAAGCTAAGATGAATCGCCTCGGCATCGCTGCGCATTTCCCAGTTTAGCCACAGCGCATTACCCTGCTGATAACCCCAGGACTCACCGTCATCTTCGAACACCAGTCCATTGCTCACGCCTTTACCCTGTAATGGATAAAGCTGCAGCGTCCGGCGGTCATCTGCTTGCGCATCAACATGACGCAGACGCTGGCTCAGTGGCAAGGCCGCACCGGCGCGGACCAGCATTGGCTGGGTTTCCAGCGGTGCAGGCAGCGTGATCGATTGACCACCGCTGTACCACTGCTGTGTCGCAAAGTCATACCAGCCGGTTTGGTTATCCGGCAGCCACAGAGTGCGTTCACGCTGACCCGCTTCAACCACACTCGCCACTAATACATCCCGGCCCAGCATAAACTCATCGCACTCGGCAAAGGTCTGCGCGTCATGCTCATGATCGAGGAACGTCGGGCGCAGCATCGGCTCATCATCCGCGTGCGCTTGCCACAGTAAGGTATAGAGATACGGCAGCAAGCGATAACGCAGTTCAATCGCAGCACGAATCGCAGGCGTAACCGACGGATACATCCACGGCTCATTCACCGTGTGATCGTCATTCCACGAGTGAACAGTGAAACGCGGGTGCATCACGCCGTTTTGTACCCAGCGCACAAACAGTTCGGCGTCCGGCTTATCACCTGAGAAGCCACCCACATCGTGCCCGACGTTGTACAGACCCGATAAGCTCATCCCGAGGCCCATGCGAATGTTGTAGCGCAGTGAAGTCCAGTTGGTGCGGTTATCGCCGCTCCATGTCTGCACGTAACGTTGCATCCCGGCACAGCCAGAACGTGAAATCAGGAACGGACGTTTTTCCGGCGCGAAACGCTGCTGCGCTTCCATCGAGGCGCGCATCATCAGCAGCGGCATCACCGGGCGAATATGCTTGATGGCGATCGGCTTACCAAAGCCATGGCAACGCGCTTCGCCATCCCACACTTCATATTCGTTGTTGTCATTCCAGGTCGAATCGATGCCCTTCGCAAGCAACTGTTGTGTGACGTTCTCCTGCCACCATGCCACCGCTTGTGGATGAGTGAAATCAAGGTGCGAACCTTCGTCGTCCCAGAACACCGAGCGCTCTGGCGCATCCTCTTCAGAATCACGGATAAACAAGCCTTGCGCCGCGACTTCTTCGTAGCGCGGATGGTCCTGCAACAAGCACGGTTTGATGTTGGCGGCCAGACGCAAGCCGGCATCGTGGAATGCCTGACTCATCACTTCCGGCTGCGGCACTTTGTCGTAGTTCCAGTTGAACACGTAGCGCTTGTTGTTGATCGAGGTGTATCCCGAAGACAGCTGGAACGAATCGCACGGAATGTCGTGATCTTCGCACAGACGGATGAAGTTCATCAGCTGATTTTGCGCATCCGGCGCATCGGTGTAATGCATGGTTGAACCGCTGTAACCGAGGCTCCATTTCGGGCCAAACAGCGTTTTACCGGTCAGGCGCACAAAGGCCTTGGTGACATCCAGCACTTTGCTGCCAACAAACAGGTAGTAGTCAATATCACCGCTTTCCGCCTGCCAGCGACGATAAGGAAGATGATAGTTATCCAGCTCATTACCGAGATCAAACCAGCTACTGCTGAGGTTATCGTAGTAGAGGCCAAAGCTCACATCGCTGCGACGTGTAATGGTAAACGGCACGTGCTTATACAGCGGATCGGTCGATGAAGCGTTATAACCCATCGCATCCAGGTTACGCATCTCATAGCGCTTGCCATTGCGTTGAAGATCACCGGTTTTCTCGCCCAAACCATAATAGGCATCATCGTTCATACGGCGCTGGTAGTGCGCCACACCATCACCGTGCGCGTTGATCTGGTAAGCGCTGGTTGGGCGGTCACAAGTCAGCAATTGCCAGGTTCCGGCGCTATCACGATGTTGCCACTCCAGCGCCAGCGGCTGATGCACAATCACGCGCAACACATCGGTGGAGACCACCAGTGTGTCGCCCTCTTCTTCAAGGGTGAATCCTGGCAGGGTAAAGCCCGTCAGGCTGTCACGCGGACGCCCTTCCCACGGCACGTCGCTGTCTGGCGCTATGCTCCAGGTGCGGTCCAGTGCATAGCCGCTCTGGCGTTTAATCGAAACACGGAACATGCCGGATTCCAGCACGAAGAGGTTCAGCGTGTATTTCCTATCGACGGTTAACGCAACATGGTGTTGATCAGAATGAGTGAGTGACCAATTTTTTAAGGTTTTCATTGTTACCTACTTTATTCAGGCGCGCTGGGCGCGACGTTCAGCGATAAATGCAATCAGGAAGACCGCGCCAATCAGGTCGAAGAAGCCCATGGCGACAAATAACGGGTTAAAGCCAATTTTGTCGGCGGTGACGCCAATCACCAGCGAGAACAGGAAGCTGGAGATCCACGCGAAAGACCCGCGCATGCCGTTGACGGTGGCCATCTGGCCTTTATCAAACTTCTCCACCACCAGCGCGCTAAGCATGCAGGAGATGATCTGGTGCCCGAAGCCCCCAATCGAAATCAGCGCAATCGCCACATACGGATCTTTGGTCAGCGCCACTAGCGCAAGTGAAAGCATCAGGAAGGCGCCGGTGACCGAGCTGGCCACCACCGAGTTGACCAGTCTTAAACCAAACAGCCGAGTGTAGAGACGTGTCAGATAGCCACTGGCGACGCTGCCGAGGTCTGCCGCCAGGAATGGCATCCAGGCGAACATGGCGATCTGCTTAAGATCCATGCCGAGATCTTTAGCCAGATAAAGCGGCACCCAGAAACTGAGCACACCCCACGCCGGTTCAGCCATAAAGGCAGGAATGGCGATACCGTAAAAACGTTTATTTTTCGAGACGCTCTTCAGTGCTTTGAAGAAAGGGAGTTTGACGGCAGGCGGTTCATTATCCTGACGAATAAATTCCAGTTCCGATGCAGACAGATTGGGATGAATTTCAGGATCGCGATACAGCAGCCACCACAGCACCACCCACGCCAGCGCCAGACAACCGGTAAACAGGAACGCGCCCTGCCAGCCAAAAGAAGCATGAGCGAAGTAAATGATCGGTGGTGCCAGCATGGCGCCAATCGAGAAACCCACGCCTGCCCATCCCGCCGCAACCGGGCGCTCTTTTTTCGGGAACCATTCACCTAATACCTTGGCGTTGGCCGGCGTGGCAGCAGCTTCCGCTCCACCCATCACAAAACGCAGAATGGCCAGATGCACCCAGCTCGCCGCACCTGCATGGAACAGACAGGCAACAGCCCAGACTGAGGCACAAATCAGAAAGCCGACCTTAAGGCCGATCACATCAATCAGCCAGCCACAAATCGGTTGGAAGAAGGTATACGCCAGCTGAAAAGCACCGACGATCCATGAATATTGTTCAGTGGTGATGCCAAGGCTGGTTTTCAGCTCAGGCGCCAGAATGCCCAATGAGTTACGGGTGATGTAGTTGACAGTGACACCCGCTAAGAACAACACCAATACCCACCAGCGCAAATTGCGGAAGGTGCGTTTGCTGCCAGCGGCAGCGATCCCTGGATTCAAACTGCGGTTCATCTGGTTCTCCATTCTTTATTAACATCATGAGCTTACAAATCCTGTGGTGAATGCGCGGGCAAGCGATAAACCGGAAATATCGTTGGCTGCCGCCCAGGAATTGTTGCTTGTTGTTGAGGAGCGACTTCAGTGAGTCATCTCTAACCATCCGCCAGGAGTGAACCACAGATGCTTAAGCTGGTCGCCCGTCAGATGCCGCAATTGTGATCTGGTTAACCAAAATGGCTTGTGAGGTTGACATGAGCCGTCAAAGAGCCGAATTTTAGGCCCTGATAGCGCAATCTTAACCATGAGCGATGCGCTAACCGATAAATAGGTCAACCAATATAAGAATAGTCTTGAGTTGCATCTTCAGGACCCAAATGAGGTAACAACATGAAGCAGACCTGGCGCTGGTATGGCCCGAATGACCCCGTTTCCCTTGCTGATGCACGACAGGCTGGCGCGACCGGCATCGTCACTGCCCTGCACCACATTCCGAATGGTGAAGTGTGGTCGGTAGACGAAATTATGCAGCGCAAAGCCATCGTGGAAGCGGCGGGTCTGGTGTGGTCAGTGGTTGAAAGCGTGCCGATTCACGAAGAGATCAAAACCGGCAGCGGTGAGTGTGAGAAGTGGATCCGTCATTACCAGCAGTCGCTGCGAAATCTGGCGCAATGCGGTATTAAAACCGTCTGCTACAACTTTATGCCGATCCTCGACTGGACCCGCACTGACCTCGAATATCTGTTACCTGATGGCGCAAAAGCGCTGCGTTTCGATCAGATTGAATTTGCCGTATTTGAACTGCACCTCCTGCAGCGTCCGGGGGCAGAAAACGATTACACCGCCACGGAAATTGCTCAGGCGGCTGACCGTTTCGCCACCATGAGTGAAGAGCACAAAACCCGCCTGACGCGCAATATCATCGCTGGCTTACCGGGTGCCGAAGAGGGTTACACGCTGGATCAGTTCCGTGCGCAATTGGCCCGTTATGACGGTATCGGCAAAGCTGAGTTACGTGAAAACTTCGCCACCTTCTTGCGCGCGATTATTCCGGTGGCAGAAGAGGCCGGCATTCGTATGGCGGTGCATCCGGATGATCCACCGCGTCCAATTCTGGGTCTGCCGCGCATCGTTTCCAACGCGGAAGACTTGCAGTGGATGATCGATACCGTACCGAGCACGGCAAATGGCTTCACCATGTGTACAGGGTCTTATGGCGTATTAGCTGAAAACGACCTCGCCGGCATGGTGAAACGTTTCGGTCCACGTATTTACTTTGCCCACCTGCGGTCAACCAAACGCGAAGAGAATCCAAATACTTTCCACGAAGCGGCGCATTTGGGTGGCGATGTCGACATGTTCGCGGTGATTAAGGCGATTGCTGAAGAAGAACATCGCCGTAAAACGGCCGGTCAGGAAGATTTGATTCCGATGCGCCCGGATCATGGTCACCAGATGCTCGATGATTTAAGAAAGAAAACCAACCCCGGCTATTCGGCGATTGGTCGCCTAAAAGGGTTGGCAGAGATTCGCGGCGTGGAGTTAGCAATTCACCGCGCTTATTTCTAAAAATTTAGCGCCGTTGTGGTCGCCATCAATGGCGACCCTACAATCCATCGGCACGCTGTGTGGGGCATCCACCCCAAAATCCATCGGTGGGTGTATGGGGCCTCTCCCCAAAATGCAACGGTCCGATGTAGGGTGCGCATTTATGCGCATCGGGTCGAATGGAGTTTACATGGAACATAACCTTGCCAGTGGCGAACTAAAAGTGAACCGCCCCGCCTGGAATCACCAACGTCTGGTACCGCGTATCGTACATATTGGCTGTGGCGCATTTCATCGCGCGCATCAGGCGCTCTATCTGCATCATCTGCTTGAAATCAGCGACAGTGACTGGGGTATCTGTGAGGTCAACCTGATGTCGGCAAGCGGTAAACTGTTGGTGGAGCAACTGCGCCAGCAAGATCTGCTCTACAGCGTGACGGAAAAAGGCGCCCTACAGAACCAAGTTCATATCGTGGCCGCCATCAAAGAGGCGTTACATCCGGCACTGGATGGGCATGATAGCATCATCGACGCGCTGGCTCGCCCGGAAACCGCTATCGTCTCATTAACGGTGACTGAGAAAGGTTACTGCACCCAAGGTGCCAACGGAGAGTTGGATGCTGACAACCCGCTGATTCAGCATGATCTTGCGCATCCCGCCACACCAAAGTCCGCGATTGGTTTTATCGTAGAAGCGTTGCGTGTGCGTCGTGAACGCGGCGTAGGACCGTTTACCGTGCTGTCCTGTGACAACCTGCGCGATAACGGCCATGTTGCCCGCGCTGCTGTGGTGGGCTTTGCTAAGTTGCGCGATGCGGAGCTGGCGAAGTGGATTGGTGAGAACGTTACCTTTCCCAGCAGTATGGTTGACCGCATCGTGCCGGCGGTGACCGACGAAACGCAGCAGGAAATTCGCGCGCTACTGGGCGTTGACGATCCCTGCGGCGTAGCGTGCGAGCCGTTTCGTCAGTGGGTGATCGAAGATGATTTCGTCAACGGTCGTCCTGACTGGGATCGCGTTGGCGCACAGTTTGTGGCGGACGTTGCGCCCTTCGAAATGATGAAACTGCGCATGCTCAACGGCAGCCACTCGTTTCTCGCCTACCTCGGTTATCTGGGCAACTGCGAGACCATTGCCGACACCATGCAACTTCCGGCCTATCGTCAGGCGGCATTAGCATTAATGCTGCAGGAGCAGGTGCCCACGCTATCGATGCCAGACGGAATTGATCTGCAAGCCTATGCCCATCAGCTGATCGAACGCTTTAGCAACCCTTCACTGCGCCACCGGACGCAACAGATTGCGATGGATGGCAGTCAGAAGCTGCCGCAGCGCTGGCTGGATTCTGTGCGCTATCACCTGCAGCATGGCAGTGACTATCGCCACCTGGCCCTGGGAATTGCCGGATGGATGCGTTACGTGCTTGGGCAGGATGAGCGTGGTGAGCCATTTGATGTGGTTGACCCATTACATGCCACCTTGCATGACATTAACCAGCACACGCCAGAAGGCGATGCGCGCGTTAGCGCCCTGCTCGCCTTGAAAACCATTTTTGGTGACGACCTGCCCGCCAATGCAGGATTCGTCAGTACCCTACAACAGGTGTACGCACAACTTTGCCAGTATGGTGCCCGCGCCACCGTTACATCCCTGAATCAGGAGCCGAAATGAAGCACTTTATGGATGACGATTTCCTGCTGCAAAGCGATGTTGCTCGTCGTTTGTACCATGACTTTGCCGCAGATATGCCGATCTACGATTATCACTGCCATCTTAATCCGCAGGAGATCGCCGAAGATCGTCAATTCGCCAACCTCGGACAGATTTGGCTGGAAGGCGATCACTACAAATGGCGTGCGCTGCGTGCGGCGGGCGTGGATGAATCGCTGATCACCGGTAAAACCATCAGCGACTACGACAAATATCTCGCCTGGGCACACACCGTGCCAAAGACTCTCGGTAACCCGCTGTATCATTGGACCCATCTGGAACTGCGCCGCCCGTTTGGCATCACCGATACGCTGTTTGGACCCGACACCGCGCAACGCGTGTGGGATGAGTGTGCCGAGAAGCTGGCAACGCCTGCGTTTTCCGCGCGCGGCATTATGCGCCAGATGAAGGTGCGCATGGTGGGTACCACAGATGATCCGATTGACTCCCTGCTGTATCACCGTCAGATTGCTGAAGATAGCAGCATTGACATCGATGTTGCGCCGAGCTGGCGTCCGGACAAGGTATTTAAGATTGAGCTGGATGGCTTTGTTGACTATTTGAGTTGCCTGGAATCGGCTGCGGATGTCGCAATCAATAGCTTTGATGCACTACGCACCGCCCTGCTGCGCCGCTTAGATCACTTCTCCGCCCACGGCTGCCGGGCATCAGATCACGGTATTGAAGTGCTGCGCTTCGCCCCGGTTCCGGATGACAACGTGCTGGACGCCATTCTGTCTAAGCGCCGCAACGGCGACACGCTCAGCGAGCTGGAGATCGCCCAGTTTAGCAGCGCAGTGCTGGTGTGGCTCGGCGCTGAATATGCGAAACGTGATTGGGTGATGCAGCTACATATCGGCGCCATCCGCAACAACAGCACTCGGCTGTTCCGCTTGCTGGGTGCTGACAGCGGTTTTGATTCGATTGGTGATAACAATATTGCTTTGCCGCTCTCGCGCCTGCTTGATGCGATGGATATCAACGATCAACTGCCTAAAACCATTCTCTATTGTCTCAATCCACGCGACAACGAAGTGCTGGCCACGATGGCAGGTAACTTCCAGGGCACAGGGATTGCGGGCAAAGTGCAATTTGGGTCTGGCTGGTGGTTCAACGATCAACGCGATGGCATGTTGCGTCAGCTGGAGCAACTCTCACAGATCGGCCTGCTCAGCCAGTTCGTCGGCATGTTGACGGATTCACGCAGCTTCCTCTCCTATACGCGCCATGAATACTTCCGTCGTATTCTGTGCAATCTGCTTGCCCAATGGGTGCAGGAAGGGATTGTGCCGCACGATGAAGCGGTGCTCGGCAGCATGCTGCAAGATATTTGCTTCAATAACGCACAGCGCTACTTCACCCTCAATCCGAAGTGAAAATCACGCCCTGTGCTATAGTGCAGGGCGCAAATGATGGCAGCGTCGGTGGTCGTAAACTTCTTAATCAGCAGAAAAGAGCTCATGAAAACACAAGCATCAGCACAGCGCCCTTATCAGGAAGTAGGGGAAATGTTGCGTAACATGATTACGCAAAAGCAGTACGCCGTGGGTGAACGGTTGCCACCTGAGCGTGAACTGGCTGCCTTGCTGGATGTGACCCGCACGCTGGTGCGTGAAGCACTGATCATGTTGGAGCTGGAGGGTTTGATCGAGGTACGTCGTGGCGCCGGGATCTACGTGGTAAACGACAGCCCCGCACCGCGCGCGACGGCTCAAGCCGCCTGTAATGATGCCGGCCCGTTTGAGATGCTGCAGGCGCGTCAGCTTCTGGAGAGTAACATCGCGGAGTTTGCCGCCCTTCAGGCCACGCGTGAAGACATCATCAAGATGCGTCAGGCGCTGGAACTGGAAGAGAAAGAGCTGGCTTCTGGTGCGGTCAACGAAAGCGAGAATGGCGACCGTAATTTCCATTTAGCGATTGCGGAAGCGACCCATAACAGCATGTTGGTCGAGCTGTTTAAACAATCCTGGCAGTGGCGTGAAGATAACGTGATGTGGAGTCAGCTACATCGACATCTGGTGAATAACGATTACCGCAAACAATGGCTCGACGATCACAAGAAGATCCTCGCCACGCTGATCAAGAAAGACGCGCGCGCCGCCAAGCAAGCCATGTGGCAGCATCTGGAGAATGTGAAGCAGCGACTGCTGGAGTTTTCAGATGTCGATGACATCGATTTTGATGGTTATCTGTTTGAATCCTGGCCGCTGGACAGTGCCAACGGCTAGGATGAGCCCTTTCAGCAAAGGGCTCTTTCAGAACGCTTACTGCGGTAATGAGGCTTTCAAACGCTGTGCTGCTACGGCCAGATTGGTTTCTGATACCGAGGCATACGAAATACGCAGCGTTGAAGTATTCGGATTATCACAGTAGAAGAACTCACCCGGCACATAGACCACGCCGTTGCTCAGGGTGGTTTTCAGCCATTCTGTGGTGTTGAACGCTTCTTTGAAGGTTGCCCACAGGAACATCCCGCCCAGCGGACGATAGAAGTGCAGTCGGTCGCCCAGCTCTGTCTCCAGGGCCGTACACAGCGCATCACACTTCTGTTTGTAGGCCGCACGGATCAATTTAATCTGCTCCGGTAAACGCCCCGTTTCCAGATAATGACGCGTCATAGACTGCGACAATGAACTGGTGTGCAGATCCGTTGCCTGCTTCAGGTTCACCACCGATGACTTCAACCAGCCCGGCATGGTGATCCAACCAACGCGTGCGCCCGGTGCCAGGATTTTAGAGAAGGTCGAGGTATAAATGACATTCTCGCTGGCACCCATGGCTTGCGCGTGGGATTTCAGCGGGCGGAAAGTCTGGTTGGTGAAGTTAATTTCGCTGTAGGGATCGTCTTCAAAAATCAGGAAGTCATACTGTTTCGACAGCGCGACTAACTGCTGACGACGCGCATCAGATAAGGTGACGCCGCTTGGGTTGCCAAAGGTCGGTACAATATAGACGGCTTTAATGGGCGTCTGTTTAACCAACTCTTCCAGCTCATCGACAATCATGCCTTCGCCGTCAGTACCTACAGATTTGAACTGCGCTTCAGCCAGCTGGAAAACCTGCAATGCGGCGAGATAAGTTGGACGCTCAACGACCACAATGTCGCCTGGGTTGATCAAGGCACGGGCGAGAATATCCAGTGATTGCTGTGAGCCAGAGGTGATTACAACGTCGTCCGGCGTGCAATCAATACCGCGGTCGGCTGAAATGCGGCAGATCGCTTCACGTAACAGCGGATCCCCTTCACTCAAGCCATACTGAAACGCGTTGTGGCCATCCTGCGATAACGCACGATCCATCGCAATCTGCAGGCCTTCGGTATCAAACAGATCCGGATTAGGGATGCCGCCACCGAGTGAGATCACCCCTTCCATTTTGCTGTGTTTCAATAAATCACGAATGGCAGATGAATGAATGCGTTGAACGCTGTTGGACAATTTTTGCGACGACATAAAACCTTTACCTGATTATATTTTTCTAAGACTAAATTCATAACATAAGTTAGCTAAGCTGATAATCACATTTTCACTGAATGGCAAAGAGAATTTAGTGCCGGAAGGTAACTACAGGCATTGAGAAAAAATCACCTGGTGAAACTAACGAAAAAAGGCGGAGGGGTAAGCTCCGCCTTGTTTCAAGTTCCGGTCAGTGCGCCTGACCGGTCAGTTGCAAAAGGGCAACGATGATTTGCAGGACGACCCGGACCAGGTCCAGGAGCAATCGAACAAGTTCCATCACTTTCCTTCTCCTCTGACAGGAGCGCGTCTTTCGGCTACCGGGGCTTTGACTCCACCCGCCGATGGCCTAAGCACAATTGTGAGGAGTGCTGAGCGCCACTCATTGTGGAAGCCACAGGCCAGCACCACCTGAAACCTGCCGGGATTTGACAATCCGCGCCCCTGGGAGTCATCAGAAAACAATGAGACTGCGCTCGCCACTCAACACCTGTATAACCATACAGTACTTTTGCGAAACTTGAAATATTCCCCCGCACATTTTATGATTTGCTTTGTGAGGAGTGCTGAGCACCCCGTTCGCAGCGCGGTTACCAGCCGGTTAGCGAACATAAAAAAAGGATTTGGCTATCAAGCCAAATCCTTTTTTATTGCCTGCAGAAATCAGTTGGCAGAGCTGATACGCCAAATAGCATTACCGGCATCATCCGCGATCAGCACACCGCCCTGCTGATCTGATGCCAGTCCCACCGGTAAGCCCCGTACCTTTTTCTGGTCATCGGTCAGGAATCCCGTGACCACCGGCTGTGGCTGCCCAACCGGTTTGCCGTTTTCGAATTTCACCCACACCACCTGATAGCCATTCAACGGCGTGCGGTTCCAGCTGCCGTGCTCACTAATAAACGCCCCACCACGATACTGCGGCATGTTGTCAGCGCCATAGAACAGCAGGCCGAGCGGTGCCACGTGTGAACTGAGCGCGTAATCTGGCTTGATGGCTTTTTCTACTAAGTCAGGCCGCTGTGGCTGCGCCCGCACATCGACATGTTGGCCATAATAGCTGTACGGCCAGCCGTAGAAGCCTTTGTCCTGCACCGAGGTCATATAATCCGGCACCAGATCCGAGCCAATCTCGTCACGTTCATTGACGATCGCCCACAGCTTGCCCGTTTGCGGCTCCCATTGCAGACCGGTGGGGTTGCGCAGCCCACTGGCATAGATACGGCTGGCACCGCTCGCCGCATCGACTTCGAGTACCGCCGCTCGACGATATTCGGCACCAATGCCATTTTCCGTAATGTTACTGTTCGATCCTACCCCGACATACAACTTGCTGCCGTCGGGGCTGGCCAACAGTGACTTAGTCCAGTGATGGTTAATCGGCCCGCCGGGCAGTTCAGTCACCACCACGGGCGGCGTACGAATCTCAGTTTGTCCGGTTTCATACGGGAATTTCACCAGGCTATCGGCGTTGGCAACATACAACGTATTACCCACCAGCTGCATGCCAAACGGCGCGGTCAGGTTATCGATAAATCGATGTTGCTCCCACTTGCCGTTCACATTACGCAACAGCGTGATGCGATTGCCACCGGCCCCGCCTTTGCCCGAAGCATTTTTCACGAGGCCGGTAATGAGATCTTTCGGCGCGGTAGTGGGTTTCGGTGTGCCGTTGGATTCGGCCACCAGCACATCATTGTTCGGCAGCACGAGCACCTGACGTGGATGCTGTAAGTTATCCGCGATCTTTTCAATCTTCAGCCCGTCCGCCACTTTTGGCATTTCACCGGCTTTCCATGGGATACCCTCCGGCACCTGCATCGGCGGTACGAAGAAGTTTTGCGCCTGGGGGAGTTCAGGATTGGGGCCAATCTGTTTTTGCGGATCGATCAGTGCGCCATCATCACAGGCGCTGAGAAGCATAGCGAGGGTCACTGCACTCAGAATCTGTTTCATGCGCGACCTCCTGCTGTGGTGCGTCCACGCAGCGCTAACTGCACGTTGGCGAGCAACAGCAGTGCCACCACCAGAGTCGATAGCGTTACCCCTAGCGGTACCACGGCATACGCATCACGACTGTGAATGAAGGCATTTGCGATAGCCACGACGATGGCCAGGAGTGACAGCCAGAAATGGGTCTTCTCACTGGGATAAGGGCCGCGAAATAAGTAAACAAGACTGATTAATCTTGGCAGGATGGCGAGCACCAGACCGATAGCAATCAACCAACTGGCTGATTTGGTCCACATGATGACGAAGGTTTGCAGATAGATGATATCGAACAGCCAGGCTGCAACAAAAAAGCCCAGCGGTAGCGGTTCCAGCAGAGCGTAAAGCCCCACCGCAAACGCTGAACGTCCCGAGGTATACAACATTTCACTCTCCCTATTACGTTTATTATTCAGGCGATGGCTGCGTTTCGCTTCCCCGAATTCGCAGCCAACCGCCTGTAAAATATTAGTAAAGATGAAGAGTAATGCGCGCTATTAGCGCAAAAAGCCTAAAGGTTATGACTTATCCGCAGGCAATGTCACCCAGTAACCCGGCTGATAAGGCAATGGCAGAAACTTCTCATGGAACTCGCGGAAAGTGGCGTCGGGATCGAGATCTTTGAACAGATCCGGATGCAGCCACTTGGCCAATGCCTGAATCGCGACGAACTGATACGGGCTATCGTAGAACTGGTGCCAGATGGCGTGTGCATTGCCGTTGTGGGCAACCGGCAGGGTTTTAAACGCATCGCGCATCATCAGCAACTTCAGACGTGCCGTGGCTTCTTTGGTGTCTGCGCCAGGGCCAACGCCCACCCATTTGCCCACGGTGTTGTAGTTCTTCCAGTTGGCACCGGTCACCACCACCACATCCGGGCGGCTGGCAATGATTTGCTCTGGGTTTAGCGTACCGAAGGTGCCAGGGATGAGATCTTTAGCGATATTGCTCCCGCCGGAGATTTCGACCATCTGACCAAAGTTTTCATCACCAAAGGACATGCAGCATTCGTCGGTGTAGCCGCCTGCACGGTCAATCATCACTTTTGGACGTGTGCCGGTGAAGTTTTTCAGGCGATCGGTCACCTTTTCAATCTCTGCACGACGGAAGGCCACAATCTCTTCAGCACGCTGCGGATTATTCACCAGTTCGCCCATGATGCGGATGCTTTTCTCGGCGTGCTCCATCGGCTTCTCGCGGAAGTCGATAAACACCACCGGCACGCCCACCGCCTGCAACTTCTCAATCAGCTTGCCTTCATCCGTGGCGGCTTTTGACTCGAGGTTCATCAGCACCAGATCGGGCTTTAACGTCAGCGCCTGCTCAACGTTGAAGGTGCCATCTTTCGCCCCACCAAAGGTCGGCAGCTTTTTGATCTCAGGATATTTTTTCTCGTACGCCATATAGCCGTCGTAGTCGGCTTTATGGAAATCATCACGCCAGCCCACTACGCGATGGAAAGGCGCGGCGGTATCGAATGCCGCCAGCAGATACATCTGACGCCCTTCACCCAGAATGATGCGTTTTGATTCTTCTTTGACTTCAACCTGACGCCCGGCGATGTCAGTGATGATTTTTGCCGAAGCAGAACCTGTTACAGCCAGTAACCCCAGTGCTAACAGCCATTGTTTCATTTTGTCTACCCATACAAATGATAATGATTATTATTAAAATTTCGCGGCGTCACTATTACCTGGCTGAAAAGAAATGAAAAGCCCCAGCGACACATTTTTTTACATCCCCTTGCCGTTTTTCTTACTGTGTAGCCGCTCACAAAACGACCTCCTTTCGTGAAAGTGCTCACAGCAGCCCATGCAACTGCCCAGGTAATTGCCCTCTCTTCCCGCACTTCAGCTAATGCGTAAACAAATTGTGAACGCTAAATTACGAATTGAAACGCTGTTTTATTTTTAATTTAACGCTCGCCCTGAGCATGGAAATCCTGTCTGGAGGTTTTACCGTGAAGATCAGCGCTATTGATGTCACTCTCTTTACCTACCCTACGCGCCGCGTATCAGATAGCGCGGGCCACTCGCACCCCGGTGCAGAAACCGATGCGCAAATGGCGCTGCTCACGCTGACCAGCGAAGACGGCGATTGTGGATACGCCTTTGCGCCAGCAGAAGTCATACGACCGCATGTGGTCAACGCCTTCTTCCGCAAGGTATTGATCGGGCAAAACGGTTTTGATCGTGAACGCCTGTGGCAGGATTTGGTGCACTGGCAGCGTGGCAGCGCGCACCAACTTACCGAGCGCGCCCTCTCCGCTGTCGAACAGGCGATGTGGGATCTGATTGGCCGCAAACTCAAGCAACCGGTGCACAAACTGCTGGGCGGCTATCGCGAAAAAATTCCCGCCTACGGCAGCACCATGTGTGGCGACGAACTGGAAGGCGGCCTCTCAACGCCGGATGAGTATGCGCAGTTTGCTGAAAAGCTGGTGGCGCGAGGTTATCAGGCGATCAAGTTACATACCTGGATGCCGCCGGTCTCCTTTGCACCCAGCACCACGATGGACATCAAGGCCTGCGCGGCGGTGCGTGAAGCGGTGGGCCCGGATATCGCCCTGATGCTTGATGGCTACCACTGGTACAGCCGCAGCGAGGCGCTCACCATCGGGAAGGCGCTGGAAAAGCTCAACTTCGCCTGGTTTGAAGAGCCGATGGAAGAAGAGAGTATGGCTTCTTACGCCTGGCTGGCGAGGAACCTCAGTATCGATGTACTCGGCCCGGAAAGCCTCGGCGGCAAACACCACAGTCGTGCCGACTGGGTACGTGCAGGTGCCTGTGACATCCTGCGTGCCGGAGCCAACGGCGTCGGCGGCATTTCTGCCACCATGAAAGTGGCCAGCCTGGCAGAAGCCTTCGGCATGGATTGTGAAGTGCACGGCAACGGCGCGGCCAGCATCGCGGTAGTGGGCGCGATTCGTAACTGCCGCTGGTACGAACGGGGGTTGTTGCACCCTTTCCTCGATTATGAACAGCCACCTGCCTATCTCAACAGTCTGGTCGATCCGATGGACGATCAGGGCTTTGTTCACCTGCCTACCCGGCCTGGACTTGGGGAGGACATTAATTTCAGCTGGATTGAAACGCATACGCTCAATCGCTGGTAAGCGTCGAACACAAGCAGTACGGCAAACAACTATAAACCTCTGACCTGCTGGACTTTGCTTATGAACATCTCTCGTTATTGCAGAGCGTGGTGCGCCGCGCTGCTGCTGCTCACGGGTAGCCCGTCGCTGCTGGCCGCCACGCCAGACGACCAGCTGATCGTGGGCATGAACATGAACAACCTGTTGACGCTGGACCCCGCCGCGATGACCGGCAATGAAGTGGTGGGCATTGTAGTCAATCTCTATGATGGGCTCGTCGAGTTGGATCCGCGCCAGCTCACCCACGTGCGCCCTGCACTGGCGGAACGCTGGGAGATCAGCGCCGATCATCGCCGACTCACTTTCCATCTGCGCGACGGCGTGCATTTCCATTCCGGTAACCCGCTCACCAGCGAAGACGTGATTTGGTCGATGCGCCGGGTGTTGCACCTTAATCTGGCGCAAGCCTCCGTGTGGAAATCCTACGGCTTCAGTAAAGACAACGTGGATCAGATGATCACTGCCCCCGATGCCCGAACGGTGGTGATCCAGCTGCCTAAGCCTAACGATCCGCAACTGGTGATCTATTCCCTGGCCGCACTTGGCAGCATGGTGGTGCTGGACAGCAAAACGGTGCAGGCCAACGCGGTGAACAATGACTGGGGCAACCGCTGGCTGACCACGCACGAAGCCGGTTCCGGCCCGTTCCGTCTTGATGTCTGGCAGGCCAAAGATGTATTGCGCATGAGCAGGGATGAAAATTACTGGCGTGGCGCTCCCAGATTAACCCGCGTGGTGTTCCGCCATTTGCAAGAGTCACAAACCCTGCGCTTGATGATGGAGAAAGGCGATATCGACATTGCCAGTAACATGGCGATCCCCGATGTGCAGGCGCTGCGCCACGATCCGGATCTCACCATTGATGCGGTGCAGAAAGGCACGATCTATTACCTGGCGATGAGCATGAAGGATGACCATTTCGCCAATCCGCAGGTGCGCGAAGCCGTGCGCTATTTAGTCGATTATCAGGGCATCAATAAAACGCTGATGGCCGGTTATGGCACCTTGCATCAGCGTCCGATTCAATCCGGTATGCCTGAGACACTGCCCGATCCCGGCTATCGACTCGATGTGCCACGCGCCAAAGCGTTGCTGGCCGCAGCGGGCTACCCTAATGGCTTCGACACCACCTTGCGCGTGCTGGCGGATCAGCCGTTCCTCAATATCGCCATTGCCATTCAATCCACGCTGATGCAGGCAGGGATTCGCGCCAAAATCATCACCGGCACCGGCAACCAGATTTACGGTGCGATGCGTGAACGTCAGTTCAATCTGCTGGTGGGCCGCGGCGGCAGCGGTGTGGAGCCACATCCGCACTCCAGCCTGCGCTCGCTGGTGTATAACCCCAACAATGCTGACAGCGCCCGACTCACCAACTTCCAGGGTTGGCGCACTGGCTTCTACGATGCTCAGCTTAATCAGATGATCGATCAGGCGCTGCTGGAGCGAGACACCACCAAACAGCAGCAGGATTACGTCGCGATTCAACAGCGTTACGACCAGTTGATCCCCGCACTGATGCCGATTTCGCAGATGACCGATTCGGTGGTGGTGAATAATCGCGTGCAAGATTATGTGCCGCATCCTTCTGCCACCACCTTCCTGCGTGATGTGTGGAAAACGCCAGACAGCCTGGCCGGAGGTGTCCAATGACCTTAACCAAACGTCACTGGCGGCGGGTGCGTAGCCGCGCATTGCAGGTCGCCATCACGCTGTTCGGCCTGTTGCTGCTGACCTTCTTTATTGGCCGCGTCATGCCGCTCGACCCGGTACTGGCGATTGTCGGGCCAGATGCCGACCACGCCACTTACCAGCAGGTTTATCACCAGTTAGGCTTTGATAAACCGCTTTGGATGCAGTTCTGGATCTACCTGCAAGGCTTGCTGCACGGCAATCTGGGCCTGGCGCTGCTCACCGGGCAGCCGGTGGTCAACGATATCCTGCGCGTATTCCCTGCCACCCTGGAACTCGCCACGCTGGCGATTGTGCTCGGCACCGGACTCGGTGTACCGCTGGGCGTCTGGGCTGCGGCACGCCGCAACAGCCTGGTGGATTATCTGGTGCGCATTATCAGTCTGGCCGGTTACTCCACGCCAATCTTCTGGGTCGGCATGATCGGTTTACTGCTGTTTTACGCGCATTTGGGTTGGGTCGGCGGTGCCGGTCGGGTTGATTTCAGTCTGGATGGCATTGTGCCGCGCCGCACTGGTCTGCTGCTGGTGGATGCGCTGCTGGCGGGCAATATCACGGTGTTTAACAACGCGCTCAATCATCTGATCCTGCCCGCTTCGCTGCTGGGTTTCCATTCACTCGCCTATATCAGCCGTATGACGCGCAGCTTTATGCTGGCGCAGTTGTCGCAGGAGTTCATTTTGACTGCGCGAGTGAAAGGCCTGACCGAGTGGCAGGTGATCTGGCAGCACGCCTTCCGCAACATTCTGGTGCAGCTGCTGACGGTGGTGGCGCTGGCATATGGATCGCTGCTTGAAGGCGCGGTGCTGATTGAAACCGTGTTCTCCTGGCCTGGCTTTGGCTCTTATCTCACGGGCAGTTTGATGCTCGGCGATATGAATGCGGTGATGGGCTGCGTATTGGTGGTCGGCCTGATTTTCGTGCTGCTTAACCTGCTCTCTGACCTGCTTTATCAGGTATTCGATCCGAGGACCAAAGTATGACTGCCTCTCTCGACCTGCTTCATGCCAGCACCACCCGCGAACGCGTGGCACGCTGTCGTCGTACCCTCTCGCGTATCGGCCATTTCCTGTGGCAAATGGCCTGCAATCCCCTCACGGCCATCGGCGGAGGCATCATTTTACTGCTGCTGATCGTGGCGCTGTTTGCGCCGTGGATCGCCCCTTACCATCCCTTGATTCAGGATTTGAATAACGCACTCACGCCACCAAACGCACAGCACTGGTTTGGCACCGATGAGTTTGGACGCGATATCTTCAGTCGTTTGGTGTGGGGGGCGCGCATTACCTTGTATATCGTCATGCTGGTGTCGATTACCGTCGGGCCATTAGGCCTGCTGTTGGGCGTCACCGCCGGCTACTTTGGCGGCAAAGTGGACAGCGTATTAATGCGTGTCACCGATATCTTCATCTCATTCCCGAGTCTGGTGCTGGCACTGGCGTTTGTTGCGGCTCTTGGCCCCGGCCTGGAACATGTGGTGATGGCGATTACCCTCACCGCCTGGCCGCCGATTGCTCGCCTGGCACGCGCAGAAGCGCTGTCACTGCGGCAGGCAGACTTTGTTTCTGCCGTGCGCTTACAGGGCGCGTCTCCCCTGCGCATTCTGTGGAAACACATTATGCCGCTGTGCCTGCCCTCGGTGATCATCCGTATCACCATGAACATGGCGGGCATCATTTTGACCGCGGCAGGTCTGGGTTTCCTCGGTTTAGGCGCACAGCCGCCCGATCCGGAATGGGGCGCGATGATCGCCAGTGGCCGCACTTATATGCTGGAGTGCTGGTGGGTGGTCACCGTGCCGGGGTTAGCGATTCTGATTAACAGCCTGGCGTTTAACTTCTTAGGAGATGGCTTACGTGACATCCTCGATCCCCGCAGCGAATAGCGCTGCCCCCCTGCTCGACGTGCAGGATCTTCAGGTTAATTTCGTCAATGGCCGCCAGATCACCCCAGCGGTGCGCGGCATCTCATTTCAGTTGGGTAAGGAGAAGCTGGCGATTGTTGGTGAATCGGGCTCGGGCAAATCCACGGTGGGCCGCGCGCTGTTGCAGCTGCATCCGCGCAGCGCGCAAGTGACCGCCCAGCGCATGCAGTTTGCTGATGTCGATCTGCTGCGGGCTTCCCCTGCACAGATGCGTGCCGTACGCGGCAAGCGTATTTCAATGATCATGCAGGACCCCAAGTACTCGCTGAACCCGGTGGTACGCGTAGGCGAACAAATTGCCGAAGCCTGGCGCAGCCACCATCCCGGACAACGTGAGGAGGCACGCCAGCGGGCGCTAGAGATGCTTGAGGTGGTGCAGATCCGCGACCCAAAGCGCGTGTATCAGTGCTACCCACATGAGATCTCCGGCGGACAAGGTCAGCGCGTGATGATCGCCATGATGCTGATTACCGACCCGGAACTGCTGATTGCCGATGAGCCGACCTCGGCGCTGGATGTTTCCGTTCGCTTGCAGGTGCTGACGCTGCTGGATGAACTGGTGCAGCAGCGCGGGCTGGGTCTGATCTTTATCAGTCACGACCTCAATCTGGTGCGACGTTTTTGCGATCGCGTGTTGGTGATGTATGCCGGCCGCGTGGTCGAATCGCTGGCCGCCGATCAACTCGATCACGCTCAGCATCCTTATACCCAGGGATTACTGGCCGCGCTGCCGGATATGGACGCACGCCGCTCGCGATTGCCGGTGCTACAACGTCAGGCCAGCTGGTTACAACCTTAAGGAGAGAGCATGAACGAGATGATCCGTGTGAGTCACCTTAACCTCAGCTTCGGCGAGGATGAGCAGCGCAATCAGGTGCTGTATGACGTCAATTTGTCGGTGCGTGAAGGGGAAATTTTTGGCCTGGTCGGCGAGTCCGGATCGGGGAAAACCACGGTGCTTAAGTGTCTTGCAGGGCTGTTTACCCATTGGGATGGTGAACTTGCGATTGCCGGGCAAAAACTGGAGCATCGTATTGCTCGCGCCCGCTGTCGCGAGGTGCAGATGGTATTTCAGGATCCCTACGGCTCGTTGCATCCACGCCACACCATTGGCGATATTCTGGAAGAGCCGCTGCATATTCACGGTATCGGACAACGTACGCAGCGCGTCATTGCGATGCTGGAAAAGGTTGGATTGAACCGGGCATGGCAGACCCGCTATCCGCATCAGCTGTCTGGCGGTCAGCGCCAGCGTGTGGCCATTGCGCGTGCGTTGATCCTCGAACCGCGCGTGTTATTACTGGATGAGCCAACCTCAGCGCTGGACGTGTCGGTACAGGCGGAGATCCTGAACCTGTTGAGTGATTTGCAGCAGCAGGAAAATCTCACCTATTTGATGGTGACGCACGATCTCGGCGTGGTGGCGCATTTGTGTCATCGGGTTGCGGTGATGCAGCACGGGAAAGTGCTGGAGACACTGGATATCGATGCATTGGTGGGGAATCGGGCGCAAGTGGGTTATACGCAGATGCTGGTGGAGTCGAGTCGAACCTAAACGTTTAAGGTGGCTTTAACGACAACGCAAAATGTTTAATCAGGTGCGCATCGATGCGCACCTGATTTGACGCTTAGCTGTGCTGCTTTACAACAATTCACGCACGTATCGCACAATATCCTGATTCTGTCCGTGCTCGAACAGGCACTCCTGCAGACGCGCCCCGCTCACGGCAGTTTTCACCAACTCAGGGTCCAGCGCGCGCAGTGAATCCAGGTAATTGTCTTTTAGCAACGCGGCTTTGACTTCATTGAGAATGCCCGCATTGCGCACCTGCGGCTCTTTGCGCTCTGGCGGGTAACCCAGACCTTTTTCGCCGGTGAAGGCTTTCTCAAAGATAAAGCGCAGATTCAGTTCTGCACCCCAGCCAAAACCTTTGGCGAACGGCAGCGAAAGCGCGTTGCCATTGTTGATCTGAGCAAACAGATAGGCATCAGCAGGATCGATACAGTAGCCACACACCACGCCAGGATGCAGGTTGAGCGACACCAATGCACCTTGTCCGGTACCGCAACCGGCGACCACAAAGTCCACCGCTTTGCTGTTCAGCAACACGCTGGCCATGATACCGAGGTGAATGTAGGTCAGATGATGATCTTGCTCGTCGCTCATGCCGACGTTAAACACCTCATGGCCGAGCGGTTGCGCGACAGTTTGCAGTTCTTTCCATACGGTTGCGTTCTTTGCGGCCTGGCTATTTTCCATCATCAAAGCAATTTTCATGATCCGTCCTCAGATTAATTTGAAACACCGTTTCATTTTAATCAAGGTGCGCTAAAATGCAGCCTGAAATGTCTCTTTCGATGTGAGGCATGTCACACATTGATGAAGTCACTGGAGAGGATAACCCATGTTTATTTATAAAAGTGCAACCACTCAGGAAGACCTCGGCAACGGCGTGACGCGACGAGTCATGGCCCACGGTGGGCGAATGATGGCGGTCGAAGTGACCTTTGAAGAGGATGCTATTGGACCGTTGCATCATCATCCACATGAACAACTGACCTATGTGCTGTCGGGACGTTTCGCTTTCACGATTGATGGGGTTACTCAGGAGGTCGGAGCCGGAGACACGTTATATAAAGCGCCCAATGTGGTGCACGGTTGCGTCTGTCTGCAAGCGGGTACGCTGCTGGATACCTTTACGCCGCAGCGCGAGGATTTTCTCGGAGCGCGGTAGATAACGGATACACATTCAGGTGCATCCCTGGATAGAGCATGAGTGCCTGCTGGATTGCCGCTTGTCTGTTAATCGATCAGCATTAACGCAGTCTGGGGCCGCTTTGGGGCTGGCGGTCCTCGCGCCGCTAACGCGGTGCCTGCTCATTAACTTCTGTGCGTGTTGTCAAAAGGATACAAAAACGGCGGGTAGCTCAGAGGTGACTGGATAGCATTCGCCTTAATGCGCAAAAAAAAAGCTGCCACTTCGGAAAGTAACAGCTTAACTAATAAATCGCCTAAACTGACAGCCAACGTATTGGTTTTGCCGATCTGGCGTGCACACTTGTGTTAGCTAAATTTTTCCGCCCACCAGAGCCGCAATTTCAATCCCCAACTGCTGCTCCAGCCGGTGGTGGTGCTGACCACTTTGCCCTGCTGCAATACGATAAAGGTCGGTGTCACGCTGATGTCCCAGCGTTGATTCACTGCACCGTTTTCATCGTTAACCGCCGGACCACGCAGACCTTTCTTCTCCAGCCAGGTGGCGACACGCGAGTCATCACCAGAACGCAAGGCCACACTCACCACCTGCGTACCGTTCTGGCTCAGCGCCGCGACCGTTGGCGTGGTCAGTTTGCACACTCCACACCAGGTGGCCCACACATACACCAGCACCGGCTTATCCTGGCTTAATGTGGCCAGATTGACTTCGCCTTGCAGCGTCGTTAGCGGCTGTTGCGCCAGATCGGCAGGCAACTGCGGAGATCGCAGCCAATCCATACCCCAAATGACAGCAGCGGCGATCAGCACCAGCCAGAACGCTTCACGCAGCCAGCGCTTAATGCGCGTCATGGCTTCGCCTGCAGCGCGCCCTTCACCGCCGCTTCCAGTTGCGCATAAGGCACCGCGCCGCTGATCAACTCAGTGCCCACCAGCGTGGCGGGTGTGCCCTGAACGCCTAACTGCTGCGCCAGCGTCAGATTTTCGTTGATGGTGTCGAGGCTGGCTTTGCTGGGTTCTTTCAGCTTAATACCGGTTTTATCCAGCGCCGCTGCAATGCTCGCTTCGTCGTGGTTACCCTTTTTCGCCATTAAGCGCTCATGCAATTTCAGGAAGTTTTTAGGTTGCTGCTCCCAGACAGTCAACGCCAGCCGCGCGGAGGTCAGCGATGTTTCGGCGCGATACGGCAGTGGTTTCAACACCACCCCCACCTGCGGATAGGTTTTCAGCAATTTCTCGATGTCCGCATCGAATTTCTTGCAGAACACGCAGTTGTAGTCGGTGAAGTACACCAGCGTCAGCGCCGGTTTTTCTGCACCGATGCGCGGCGAGCCAGCGTCGTTAAACAAGGCATCGTGGTTTTTCTTCACCATCTGCGCGACAACGCTCTGCTGCTGTTTCGCTGCTTCTTTATCAAAGGCATCCGCCGCTTCGGCCAGAATTGCCGGGTTCTGCACCAACGTTTCACGAATCAGCTCTTTAATACGCGCCTCCTGCTCTGGGGTAAAAGGTGCAGCCGCCAGTGCAGGCAGCGTCAGGAACATCAGTGGCAGTAACAGGGATTTTTTCATCATTTTTTGGCCTCAGAGAGAGTTGAAATCACCGCTTCACGACTCAGCAGCGGTGACAAAATGTGGCCATGCGGCAGTGCCGGGCCATAAATTTGGTTAAAAGGAATGGCGACACGATCGCGCTTGCGCAGGAATTCGCCAATGGCTGGATCGGGTTGGGTCCAGTCACCGCGTAGCAGCACCACATCGTCGGCTTTCAGTGCGGCGCGTACGTCAGGTTGATTCAGCACGCGGGATTTATTCACCTTGCAGGTGATACACCAGTCGGCGGTAACATCGACAAACACACGTTTATCTTGCTCCAGCGCCTGATTGATCGCCGCTTCGGTCAGTGGCTGCCAGTACAGCGTTTCTTCCTCTGGCGCGATACGCGTCATCAGGAACACGGCACCTGCCAGCGGCAGGGTGATAAACACCACGCCAGCCTGTTGCAAAGCGCGACGCTGCACCAGCCAGGCACACATCACCAATAGCAAGACTCCGCCAAGTGCCATGGCAAAAGTCTCCCCCCAATGCGGGATCAACAGTGAGACCAGCCAGAAGGTGGCGATCAGCATCAATAAGCCGAGCATTGTGCGCAGATGCACCATCCAGCGACCCGGACGCGGCAGACAACGCGCTAAACCTGGCAATGCCGCAACCAATAGCCATGGCAGGCTCATGCCAATACCCAATGCGGCAAACAGCAGCCACAGCTGCGGTAAAGGTGCAGTGAGCGCATAGGCCACGGCGGTACCCAGGAACGGCGCGCTGCACGGCGTCGCTAATAAGGTGGCAAACGCCCCCTGGCCAAAATGACCCAGCAGCCCGTTACTGCCCTGCGTTGCCAGTTTGGTGTTGAAGCTGGAGGGCAAACGGAAGTGCAGCAAATCGAACAAACTGGCGGTGAACAGGAACATCACCAGTACCATCAAAAGCAGGAACCCACTGCTCTGGAACTGGATGCCCCACCCCAGCGCCTGGCCGCTGAGCCGCAGACCGGTCATTAAGGCGGCCAGCAGCAGGAACGAGAACAGAATTCCAGCGCTGGACGCGAGGAACTGCTGGCGGGTCTGACGGCGTGATTGCCCCTGTTGCTGCACGAGGCTACTGAGTTTGATCGCCAGCACCGGCAGCACGCAAGGCATCAGATTGAGGATCAAGCCACCCAGCAGCGCCAGCAACATCACCGACCAGAGGGTTTGCGTTCCGCTGCCAGATACCAGCGGCTCAGAACCTATCATGACTGAACTCTGCTGAGCGATGCCCGCGTCTGCCACCACCAGCGACAAGGTTTTACCGCGCAAATCGGGCGCTGTTTCGCCCCACTCATCGGTGACCGCCACGCGCGCCGTTAAGGTATCGCCTTCGGCATTGATCTGCGGTGCAGCTAGCATGCTGCCTTGCGGATAATCGAAGAACAGTTCTGGCTTATCCCAACCCTCCTGCCGTTGCGCACGAATCTGCAATTCACCCTGGCCATAGCTTGCCTGCAGTTGATCGGTCAGCCCGCTTTCAGGCGGTATTTGGCCTAATGCCTGCGCATAGTCACGGACAAAATCGCCATCAGCGGCTTGCGAAAGATCGAGGCTGAACGGAAAGTCGGTCAGGATACAGACGTCACTGCAGGTGGAGAGCGTCAGCGTGCCTGATAAGGTTTGACTCGGCACGTTTTCCAGCGCAATCGGCAGCGTGATGTTGCCTTTATAACCTTGCGTCGTTAGCCCACTGACGTCGAAACGTGCGGGTGCGGGCCAATGCCACTGCGCGTTGACGTCGGGGGTTTGCCAACGGATTGCAGGGGCCACGCCACCTTCGCCCGGCGATCGCCAGTAGGTTTTCCAGCCTTTCTCCAGGCGGATATCCAGCAACAATTGTGCGTTATCGCCCTGGCTGGCGCTACGCAAACGCACTTCGGCGTGGCTATTTTGCGCATTGCGCAGCCAGCCACTGTCAGCGGCCTGCGCCACGCTGGCGTAGCACGTCAACAGGAGCAACAGGCCCCTGATAAGGATGTTCATATTTTTTCTCCGGTGAATAACAAGGTTTACGCGATGGAGTGCGTAATGTTATTCCCGGAAGACGCAGAAGGTCAGATGCCGCCGCTGTACGGGCGGAAAGAGAGGCTCACGACGATAGCCTGTTGTTGGCTTAGATGAGAACAGCGTGGTGAGTAATGCGATTACCATCAACAGAAATGGCATGGTGCTGTCGATAACTGGCGCAGCCGCGTGCAGTGATTTAGCGCTGATTGAGCAGAGTTTTTCACCACCGACAGAATCGACATCACTGATGGATGACGCGCTGATGGTGGTCTGCGATGCAGTGGGCAAGTTAAAGCTACGCTGGGCGAGACAAAACGCCAGCACCAGACAGAGCAGTGCCAGAATCCATTTTGCGCGTTGTGATGATTTGGTCATGCCATCGCCCCAGAGTAAAGTGCGGGCATTTTATGCACATGCAGCAGAAACACCAAGCATTGCAGTGTAAACTTTTGTCTTAGTGTTCTTGCCTGTGCTTAACGTAGCGGCACAATGCGTTGTCCTCTGGCAGCTTGATTGCTGTTAGAGGGCGAGATAAATCTCGCCGCTACGGTTTTGTCGGTGTTATTGATCGTTAAACAATATCGTCCACCACACCGCCATCGACACGCAATGCCGCGCCGGAGGTGGCTGAAGCTTGTTGCGAACAGACATACACCACCATATTCGCCACCTCTTCCACTGTGGCAGCGCGCTGGATTACCGAACTCGGACGCTGGGCCATCACGAACTCTTTTGCCAAAACCTCCAGTGATTTTCCGGTGCGTTTCACTTCCTCTTCCATCATTGCAGCAAAGCCATCGGAGAGCGTTGGTCCTGGCAACACGCTGTTCACCGTCACGCCGCTGCCCGCCGCCACTTTCGCCAAACCGCGCGCCAGGGACAGTTGCGCAGTTTTGGTCACGCCGTAATGCACCATATCGGCGGGGATATTGCGCGCCGATTCAGAAGAGATAAACACCACGCGACCCCAACCGCGTTTCACCATCTCCGGCAGCAAGGCGCGAGACAGTCGCACACCCGACATCACGTTGGTTTGCCAGTAGGCCTCCCAGGTTTCATCATCGGTGGCGTAAAAATCCTGTGGTCCGTAAATACCCGCGTTGTTGACCAGAATATCGATGGGCGGTAATCCGTTTAGCAACTGCTTCACACCCTCTGCGCTGCCGAGATCGGCAATAAAAGTATGAATTTTGGCTCCCGCCACCAATCCATTCAGCTTCTCACGCGCCCGGCTCACTGAGGCTTCACTGCGCCCGTTAAGCACCACTTCGGCACCACTCTCAGCCAATCCCTGAGCAATCGCAAAACCAATGCCGCCTGTTGATGCAGTGACTAATGCGGTTTTACCGTGCAAATCGATTTTCATAAAGGTCTCCTTGATGGATGCGGAACATCCATCAAGCCTGGTTGAGACTGCAAAATATGCCTTATCAAATCATGCGGTTATTATTACGCCCCGGGATTAGCATACGCGCGAACGGCACGCTTTCTACCTCGCCAAATCGCCCACAGCGCCATTGCCATCAGCAATAAAAGCGCAGGGGCAAAACTACTGACGCCGACGCTTTTCAATAACGCACCACCGATGATTCCGCCACCGGCAATCGCCAGATTCCATATCGTGACCAGCATCGACTGTGCAACATCCACCGCTTTACCGGCATGCTCCACCATCGCGGTTTGAAACAGTGTGGCCACTCCGCCAAACGCCAATCCCCACAGCATCACGGCTAACCAGATCGCCATTGTCGTGGCGGGAAACAGTTGCAGCAACAGTGCGGCAACCATAAACAACAGAGTGCTGATCAACAGCATCGGCTGTAAGTAGCGATCCACCCACCAGCCAGTGATAAAAATGCTGATCAGCGAACTGACGCCAAACAGCAGCAATACCGCGTCGGCGCGGGCTGCCAGTCCGGCAGGTTGTAAAAACGGCACGATATAGGTGTAGAGAATGTTGTGCGCCAGTACGACACAGAGCACCAGCATGAGCACTCTTGCCACACCGGGAAGCATTAACACCTGGCGCAAAGGCAAACGCTGCTGCGCCAGCTGCCCTGGCCGCTCAGGCGCAGTCAGCCGCAATATCAGCATCAGCAGAAGCGATAAACCACTCAGTGCGGCAAAACTCAGGCGCCAACCGATGACATTGCCCACCAGGGTTCCCAGCGGCACGCCGAACGCCAGCGCCAGTGGCGTACCGGCCATTGCTATCGCGATAGCTTTGCCCTTCTGCTCAGGCGGCACCATGGCGGCGGCATAACCCGCCAATAGCGCCCACAGCAGACCCGCTGCAATCCCGGCCAGTACCCGAGACACCAGCATTAACGGATAACTGCTCGCCAGCGCGGTTGCCGCGTTGGCAAGGGTAAATCCCACTAGCGCCAATAGCAGCAGGCGACGTCGCGGCACGCCCTGCAACATAGCCATCAACGGTATGGCCGCCAGGAAAGAACCTATCGCATAGGTCGATACACTCTGGCCCGCAGCAGCCACTGAAACCCGTAAGTCTTGCGCCATGGGCGCCAGTAGTCCGGCGGGCAAGGCTTCGGTAACGATGGTGACAAACGCCGCCAGACTGAGTGTTAATAGAGGCACTAGGGGTAGACGTGCGCTCATTGGGCCCCCTGTATCGCCAGGTAAACGGCATCGCGCAGGTCATTAACAAATTGTCCGGACATGCCTTCGTAAAGCGTGTTGGTAAAGGCCACCACACTCAGTGCCTGTTGCGGATCGACAAACCACGCATGACCGTAAGCGCCACCCCATCGCCAGGTGCCAACGGATTCAGGTGAGCCCGCCAGCAGCGGATCGCGCAATACCGAGAAGCCCAGCCCAAAACCGACCCCGGGCATATCCGGCAATACGTGCTGGCTGACTTGATCACGCGCCATCTCTGCTACCCATTCAGCTGGCAATAAAGTGCTGCCTCCGTGGCGCAGCATTTCCAACAGCGTCATGAGATCGCTGACCGTTCCGACCATGCCTGCACCGCCGGATGGAAGCGCCTGAGGATCGTATACGCGTGCAGGGCTGTACGGGATACCTACCGTCCCTTCAAACGGTGCCACCACTTCTCCCTCACGCAAGATATGTGGACGCGGCTGGTCGCTGACGTAAGCGGTTGCCACAGATTGATCGGCTGGCAGTGAGAAGCCCGTCTTTTTCATCCCGAGTGGCCCGGTGACCAGATGATGTATGGCTTCAGGCAATGGCTGTTGCTGGACTTGTTCAATAATCGCCCCCACAACATCAGTCGCCAGTGAATAGCACCACGCAGTTCCTGGTGCGAATAGCAAGGGGACAGTGCCAAGCCGCTGAAGATTCTCCTGCAGGGATAATGGGGTTGCATCCATTCCATCTGAGACACCCGCCCGCGCATAGGGTCCATTTGGTGTGGCTTCAAGGAAACGATAGCTGAGACCGGCGCTGTGGCTCAGCAGTTGACGCAACGTGATCAGCGCCCTGCTGCCATCAGGCTGCAGCGGTTTAAACGTTGGCAGCCAGCGCGTGATATCGCTATCCAGTGACAGCCTTCCTGCTGCGACCAGCACCATCGCCGCAGTACTGACTATCGGCTTGCTGACGGAGGCGAGGCGAAAACGCTCGCCCACAGTCATCGGTCGTTGGTTTTCGCGATCGGCATAGCCTGCTGCCTGATGGAACAGGGTTACGCCATCGCGCTTCACCATCACCTCCATCCCTACCAGACGCTGTTCATCCAGCGCCGTTTGCATCACCTGCTGAAGTATCTTTTGCATTATTTTCGCTCCTGATTCATGAGTTCGATTAAGGTAGCCACTTCCCGATTGCGGAAAAAGTAGGGTACATTTCATGACTCACCGGACATTTTTGTCCTGAATAAGGGGTCGAGATGGACAGCCTCAATGGATTTATGGTGTTCGTTCAGGTGGCGGAAACACGCAGCTTTGTAGCCGCGGGACGACATCTGGGGATTACGGCGTCGGCGGTTGGGAAAAGTATCGCCCGTCTGGAGGACCGGTTAGGAGTGAGGCTGTTTCATCGCAGTACGCGTAGCATCACCCTCACCGCTGAAGGCACGCTGTTTCTGGAGCGCAGCAGGCGCATTCTTGCTGAGATTGAAGCAGCTGAAAGCGAGTTGTCTCAGGCTGCACAACGTCCGACCGGGAGATTAAAACTTAGCCTGCCTATCGTCAGCTCACTGATTCTGCCCGCGCTGGGTGATTTTATGGCGGCTTATCCTGATATTCAGCTGGATCTCGATTTTAGCGATCGTCTGGTGGATGTGATTGCCGAAGGCTATGACGCGGTGATGCGGGGTGGACCGCCAACGGATTCGCGCCTTTCGGCGCGCAAGTTAGGTTACGCCTATTCTGTTGCCGTTGCGTCACCCGAGTATCTGGCGCGTCACGGTACGCCACAGACGCCCGAAGCGTTACAGCAACATGCCTGTCTGCATTATCGCTTCAACACCACCGGCAAGCTGGAACGCTGGGTGCTGCGCGGTTATGAAGATGAACATGAGCTGGCCTTACCCCAGAGCATGGTGTGTAACAACATTGAGACGCGCGTCTGCTTTGCGATGCGAGGTTTAGGGATCGCCATGCTGCCGGATTTCTCAGTGCGGGAAGCCCTCGCGCAAGGCACGTTAGTTGAAGTCCTCAGCGATTATGCCTGTCACCGCAATGTGTTTCATCTGCTGTGGCCGGCCAGTAAGCACCCTTCACCTAAGGTTCGCGCGTTAATCGATTTTCTCAGTACGCGAATCTTTTCGCCGGGTTAACGGTTGTATTTGCTTGCACTTCCCTGCGCACGATCCTTTTCGCACGTTCCATACTGAGAACATGAAGCCTAAAGGAGTTATCGTGATGACAACCATTGCTATCGCCGCACCCGGCGCGATGGGCGCGGCCATCGGGGGTGTACTTGCCCAACACGGGGCGCGGGTGATTGCCCCGTTGAGCCAACGCTCCGCCCAATCTCAACAGCGTGCACATCAGGCCAATATTGCCAACTGCAGCGCAGAGGCGATTTGCGAGGCCGATATTATCCTTTCAATCCTGCCGCCCGAATCGGCACTCAGCTGGGCACAGCAGATGGCCCCGCTTCTGCAAGCTGCCGCACATAAGCCGCTGTATGTAGATTGCAACGCCATCAGTCCGGAAACGCTAAAGCAGGTGGCGCAGGTGATCGAAAGCACCGGCACACCCTTTGCTGACGCGGCGATTATTGGCTTGCCCCCGGGCGAGCAGAATCCTTCCGGGCCACGTTTTTGGTTTGCAGGGCCCCATGCCGACAAACTGTCGCAGTTAAGTGATTATGGATTGCGCGTACGGGTGATGAACGCTGAAAACGGTGCCGCTTCGGCATTGAAGATGGCTTACGCCGGTATCAACAAAGGTATCACTCTGCTGACCTCGGCAATGTTGATTAACGCCAGCCGCGTGGGTGCTGCGGATGCGTTACGTGAAGAGATGCAGGAGAGCCAGCAGGCTCTGCTGCAAAGAATGGCGAAAGCCACGCCGGATATGTTGCCGAAGGCCTGGCGCTGGGCGGCGGAGATGGATGAGATTGCCACGCTGAATCAGGGCGAACTGGCCACCGATCAACTCTATCGAGCACTTGGTGAAATCTGCCGCCAGCTGGCTGATGATCAACAACACGATCAACAGTTCAGCGCCCTGCTGGCGGCCTTCTTTCAGCCTGAAGCGGATAAAGCGGGTTGAGCATTCACTGGTAAACGCAGTTGCCGTTGCAGCCAGGCCGTCGCAGCGCCCTCGTCAGGATCGCAGGCATCGAGTTGCAACACCGGCCCGAGCGCCATCGGCTGCGCCGTTTCCGCCAGCTTACGCAGTTCAGGCAGGTACTCGGCACCCGGATGCCCCGGCATACGATCGGTGAGTCGTAACTGATAACGCGCCACCGCTTCATCTGGTGTGATTGAAAGCCACAGCTCCAGTACCCGGGTAACACCCGCCTGCTGCAACCCTTGCTGCAACACGTCTTTGGGCTGGAAGCCAAACCAGGCGTCAATCAGGTAAACGCAGCAGCTGGGCGCTTGTCCAACGACCTTCCAAATCGCCTGATACGCGGCACAGCCCAATTGACGGTTGCGCAGACGATCCACTGGCGCAAAGCTTGCCATAAACGGTTCTTTAAGGCTGTCCAGCGTCAGCACTGGAAAACCAAACTGTTGCGCCATGGCCCGTGTTAGCGTGCTTTTACCCGATGCAGGAATGCCGTTGACCAGCACCACGACCTTTTCTTCAGTGTGAGAAGTCATAGGATTTCTATCACCTCCGCGACGCTGCTGGCCCGGCGTAACCGCACCAGCGTTTCTTCATCCTCCAGCAGTGAAACAATCGCGCGAATGCCTTCTTCAATGTGAGCATTGCTGTCACGCGCACCGAACATAATCACGATGTCGGCTTTGTCACTGCCCTCGAACGATATCGGCTCATCCAGCAGAATCATGCTGAAGCAATCCTTGAGCACGCCGGTCTCTGGGCGCGCATGCGGAATCGCGATCCCTTCCTCAAATACATAATAAGCACCGTGCGTTAGCGTATTGGCAATCACCGCCTCTGGATACGAATCTTTCACATATCCACCGCTAACCAACGGTTGCGCGGCCAGCGCGATCACTTCACGCCAGTCCGTGGCGCTGATCCCCACCTGAATCGCATTCGCTTCTTGCAGCAGTCGTTTAATACTCATACTGCCTCCTTAAATTGACTTGCGGATGGTGTTGCGCAGTTCATCAATTTTAACGAACAGCGGATCAATTTCCTGACGAAAACGGCGGCTTTTCGCAAAGATATTTAATGCGCGATTATATTCCAGCATTAATTGTTTCTGCGTATCGACCGCCTGCGGATTAACAGCGAGCTGTTGTTCCAGCTCGCTAATTTTTCCACTGATGGTTTCTGCCTGAAGATCTATTTCTTGTGAATCCTGGCTCTTATTCTCCGAGCCCTTTTTCAAGAATCCAAACATAGCGTCTCCTGCCCCGAATGGCGCCAGGGCACCTCAGGTTTATTACATCATGAGTGAGTCGAGATTAACGGAACAGTGAAATCTTTTCTACCAGCACATTGGTTACGGCATCATTAGCGGGCACCAGGAAATTACGCACGCTGTCGTTCACCCGGCCTTTTTCAAACGTCTGCTTGCAGTTTGCCACCCACTGCACGTTCATTTCCGTGCCGACGTTCACCTTTTCGATACCGCTGCGCACGGCCAGACGCATATCTTCATCGCTCACGCCGGTGCCGCCATGCAGTACCAGAGGCGTTTTGGTGGCATCCGTGATATCCGCCAGACGCTGATGCTGAATGTGTGCCTTACCGGTATACAACCCGTGTACGGTGCCGATGGAGATGGCCAGCATATCCACGCCGGTTTCTTCGACGAAGCGTTTGGCATCATCTACGGTGGTGAAGGAAGCATCGTTCATTTCCACTTCTTTACCGTCTTCTGAGCCGCCAATCGCACCCAGTTCCGCTTCTACTGAGACGTGCAGTGGACGCGCCATATCAATTACGCGACGGGTATTGGCAATATTCTCTTCAATCGATAAATGCGAGCCGTCATACATAATTGAACTGAATCCGGCGTCCAGTGCCGTTTGAATGGCATCGAGATCTGAACAGTGATCCAAATGCAGGCACGTTGGCACATTACGACTTTCTGATAACGAGCAAATCGCATCGACTAATAATTTATGTCCGAGATATTTCGCCGTACCGGTTGAGATCTGAATCATTAATGGACTGTTGGTTTTCTCTGCTGCTTTAAAAAAGGCCGGTAACATTTCCAGGCAGTGCAAATTAAAGGAACCGAGCGCTTTAAATTCACGTTCTTTAGCCACCTGTAACAGATCGGTAAAGTTATAAAGTTTCATGAAGCTTTTCCTCGTGGGATTTAGGGGATTTTCCGTTAACAAACCAGGCGATCAGAGTGATGAAGAGAACAAACAGCGCGACGAACAACCAGTTGCCCTGGAACGCATGTCCCAATACCAGGCCGGTACTGATGACGTCAGAGTCACTGAAGGTCACACCGGTGAAACCGTAGCTTTCGAGCATCGGCACCAGAATGGCCGGCAGGAAAGTGATGAACAGGCCGTGCACAAAACCGCCGATCATTGCGCCGCGACGTCCGCCCAGCGCGTTACCAAACACGCCTGCAGTGCCACCGGCAAAGAAGTTGGTCAGCAGCCCTGGCAAAATCATCGCCAGACCAAACATTGGGAACACCAGCATGCCGACCACAGAACCCAGCGTTGTCGCCAGGAAGCCGACGATCACGGCATTCGGCGCGTAAGGGAACATCACCGGGCAGTCGAGTGCGGGCTTAGCATCCGGGACCAGGCGCATGGCGATACCGCGGAAGGCTGGCACCAGTTCGTTCAGCAGTAAACGCACGCCGCTGTACAACACGAACACGCCGGCAACAAACTGAATCGATTGCATGAAGGCATACATCAGGTAGTTCATGCCGTTGCTGTACTGACCAATAAATTCCGGACCTGCTGCCACGGCTGGGATCAGGTACATCGGCACCATTACCACTGCCATCGACAGATAGGTGTCCTGCAGGAACTTAAAGTTGTCCGGCAGTTTAAGGTCTTCCGTCGAGCGAGAACCTTTGCCCACCACTTTCGCCACTGCCGCCGTCAGCAGATAGCCGATGGTGCAGAAGTGTCCAAGTGCCACGTCGTCAGAATCCGTGATACGACGTACCACAGGTTGTGCCAGCGCAGGCATCACTACCGCCATAATGCCGCCGAAAATGCCACCGGTAAGGATCAAAGGTAAACCTGTCAGCCCCGCTTTATAGCCAATCACCGCACCGATGGTCGCCATCCACAGCAGCGCTTGCCCGGTGAGGAAGATGTATTTGAACGGCGTCAGACGCGCGATGATGATGTTGACGATAAAGATCACCAACAATGTCAGCGCCACTTCTGAGCCCAGCTCGCGGCTCGCTAACCCGGCAATGGCGGCAACGTCGGTGATATAACCCTTCATGCCAAAACCGTGGGTGAAGATGGTGTTCAGGAAGGTCAGCGTACCCACAATAATGTTGATACCCGCCATCATGATTAAGAAGCCCAACAGAGTTTTAAAGGTGCCTTCCACCACCTTACCTGCGGATTTTTTCTGCAGTAGCAGACCAATCAGGGCAATAAAGGCGATCAGAATCGATGCCTGCCCTAATAAGTCTTTTACCAGGAAGTCGATCACACTATTCATGGTTAGAAACCTTCAGATTACGTTCTTTCATAAACGCCACGATTTTTTCTTCAATTTCTGCCTTGTCGGTCAGCTTATTTAGAATAATCACCCGTTTGATTTGCTCGGGGCTGGCATCGGCATTCAGGACATCCGCAAAGGCTTTTTGGGTTAGAATCATGTCGGACTTAAAAGCATTGGCTTCTGAAATCGTGGTGTGATCAATATCCGCTTCAATTTCGAGTTTCTTTAATACGGATTTGGCGCTCATTTCAATAGCGAAACTTGAACCCAGACCACATCCACAGACACATAATATTTTCAGCATGGTGTTTTCCTCACAGAATATGCAGTTGTTTAGCGAGTTTGTAATGATGCCCTTCGGTATCAACCAGGCGTTTTTTCATGCTTATAAGATCAATCGGTATCGGTCGATTACTGCCATTAATAATCACCGCTTTGTTGCGCATCCCCGATTGAATGCAGCGCGCAACTTCACTGGCCATAATGGTGCCTTGATAAATCTCTTCACAGGTCGGGTCACCACTACGCAAGCCGTAACCGATGATAGTTTTACGAATACGTACACCAATCAGCGGTTCAATCTGTTTAATTAAGGTATCTATTGCTCCCTGAAAGCCCGGTGAATATTCACGCGTGTAACCTTCAGAGCAGAGAATCACTACGCTGTTCTGCGCGGCAAGGCGCTGTTTGATGCGGTCTGCCAGCTCCTGCGGCGGAATCTGACACTCTGGAATCAGTGCGAAGTCAGCATTCGATTTAATCGCCGATTGCAGCGTCAACTCGCCACAATAGCCACCGAGTAGTTCCACCATAAATACGCGACCGGTTAACGCGCGGCCGGTATTTCTTAATTTCGAGACTTCTTTTAATACCTGCTCACAGGCGGTGGAAAAACCAATGGTGTAGTCACTGCCGAAAACGTCATTATCAATGGTCATGCCCACGCCAAAGCAATTCACGCCAAATTCACTCAACGTATGCAGGAATTGTAATGAGCCATCACCCCCGGCCATGATTAATACATCGATACGCAGCACTTTGAGGTGTTTAGTGATAATTTCATATTCCGGACGAATTAATTTCCTTGTAGTTCTCCCTGACTGCATAACCGGAATAGAAGTGATGGCGTAATCCACCAAATCACGCTGCGATATTTCCTGATGACGATTTTCCAGTAATCCCGGAATGCCGCCATTAAATAACACCATATTCGCCTGCGTCATGCGTGATAATTGAAACACGAAGTTATTGATTCCGGTTACATCGCCACCGCTGATCACTATGCCAATTCTCATTGTCATCCATCCGTATGCTGTGCGTCTGACATCCATTCTTCCGGTGAACGACTTTTCTATTTGCAATGAAGATCACATTTTCACTATGAATTTATCTGCCCGGATCATTGACACCGTCCCTGAAACTTAATTTTATGTGATATATATCACATTGGATATTTAGAGCACTAATCTATAAAGTCATTAAAATCATTTAGTTAAATTTATTTTGCACTGTAAAATGCACAGGCCGTTTAATCGCTTCGCCAGCTTCATTTCTTTCGATCCGAATTGTGATTGCCCACGCATTTTTATAGGAACGCAGACGTTTCCCCACGAAAGATAAAGGGATAATGATTCAGTGCGTTATTTCTTGATCAGTGCCGATGAATGATTGACGTCACGTTTATCTGGCTGTCCAATATCGCAGCAAATAAATGACGAAGAAGAGAAATTATGACCAACTCGCAGGAGATGTTGCGTCAGCTCGCTGGCATAGTGGGCGACAAACAGGTATTGACCCACGCCGATGACAAAGCCAGGTACACCAAAGGATTTCGTGTGGGCCGAGGCGAAGCGTTGGCGGTGGTGCTGCCGCTAAGCGTGCAGCATCTGTGGCAAACACTAGAAGTCTGCGTGGCACAGGGTGCCATTATTTTGATGCAAGCCTCGAATACCGGCGTGACCGGCGGGTCAACCCCGGATGGCAATGATTACGATCGCGACGTGGTCATCATCAGCACTCGCCTGCTTAAGGGTGTACAGGTGATCGATCAGGCGCGCCAGGTGATCGCCTTCCCCGGCACTACACTGACCGAACTGGAACAGACGCTGCAACCGTTGGGACGCGAACCGCACTCGGTGATTGGTTCCAGCTGCATTGGCGCGTCAGTGGTTGGCGGTATCTGCAATAACTCTGGCGGTTCACTGATTCGCCGGGGCCCTGCATTTACCGAGAAATCACTGTTTGCCCGCATTCATGACGATGGTCGCCTGGAAATGGTGAATCATCTGGGTATCGATTTGGGTGAAACACCCGAAGCGATGCTTAAGAATTTGGTTGAGCAACAGTATCAGACCGGCGATCAACCCGACTGGCAGGGCAAAATCTGGGCCGAAGATTACGCCGATCGCCTGCGGGATGTCACCGCCGACTCCCCTTCACGCTTCAACGGCGATCTGCGTTACCTGCACGACAGTTCCGGCAGCGCAGGCAAGGTGGTGGTATTTGCGGTGCGTTTGCCCACTTTTGAAGCCAGCGCGGGCAGCGATACCTTCTATATTGGCACTCACGATGAAAGAGAGTTGGTAGCACTGCGCCGATTTCTCCTCACCGAAATGTCCGAACTGCCGTTGCAGGCCGAATACATTCATCGCAACGCGTTCGATTTAACCGTGCGCTACGCCAAACATATGTATCTGGCGATTCGTAAACTCGGCCCGCAGGCTATTCCTAAGATGATGGGAAATAAAGCGAAATGGGATGTGCGTGTCAGTCATCTCCCTTTCCTGCCGCGTAATTTTGTTGATCGGGCACTGCAATGTTTTAACCAGTTGACGCCGAGCTTTATCGCCCCGCGCATCATGGCCTACCGCGATGAGTATCAACACCATCTGATGATCAAGGTCGATGCGCAGCAGACCCGCGAGTTGCAGACGTTGTTGCAACGATTCTTTGCTGAGAAGAACGGCGGCTTTTTCCATTGCAACGCACGCGAAGCCGCGGATGCCTTCCTGGTGCGTTTTGGCGTGGGCGGGTGCACCATCTCTTATTGTGATGCGCTAGGTTACAACCCGAATGAGCGTCTGGTGGCGTTTGACGTGGCGTTGCGTCGCAATGACGATGACTGGCGAATCACCCTTCCGGAGCATCTGGCGGCACAGGTACAAGTCGACTCCTGCTGCGGACACTTTTTCTGTTATGTGAATCATCAGGATTATGTGCTGAAGGAAGGGGTGGATGCGAAGGCGTTTAAAGAGGCGGTGAAAGTCTATCTTGAACAGCGCGGTGCGAAATATCCGGCTGAGCATAATGTCGGACATCTCTATCAGGCGTCGTGTGAGCACGTGGCCCACTGGAAGCAGTTGGATCCGACCAATAGCTGCAATCCCGGCGTAGGAAAGACCAGCAAGAAGAAGTATTGGGCGTAAAGGCATAACCTAAAACCGTCTCATCTTCTCAGTGGTTACGCATCCTGCCCCCTTTCCAGAAACAGGATGCGCAACCTTACTTGTCTGGCATGCAGAACGAATTACTTTGCGTACGCCTCGGTGGAAAGGGTCAGCGTCACATCATCGCTTACGGCTGGTACATACTTATCCAGTTTGAAGTCCGAACGTTTGATCACGCCTGTAGCATCAAAACCAATCGCCTGCTTCTTCACCATCGGGTGCATGCCCTGCTGATTCAGTGTGGCGTGCAGCGTGATCGGTTTAGTAATGCCTTTCAGTGTCAGATTGCCTTCCACATCAAACTTGTTATCGCCCTTCGCCACCACTTTGGTGCTGTGGAAAACGGCTGAGGGATATTTGGCGGTATTAAAATATTCCGCGCCGAGAAACTCTTTGGTCAGCGCGGGCACATGTGAATCAATCTGTGAAACCGGCAATGTAACATCCACGCGCGACTGCTCTGGATGATCCTTATCAAATACCAGCGTACCTTTGCTGTTGGGGATGTCAGCCGTTGGATGGGAGAAACCGAAGTGCGTCCAGGTCACAATAACCGAGGTGTGCGCGGGATCGAGGTCATAATGCATAGCCGCAGCCTGTGAAACGGGTGCATACAAAGCAGCGGTTGCCAGCAACGGCAGGACCAGGCGTGTAACGTTTTTCACTCAGAGTTCCTTTTAGATCGGGAGAATCTATTGAGTGTCTCGGAATCCCGGGCCGAGGAATAGTGAAGAGATTTGCCCGTGACCTTCAAATATATTCAAAAATATCAGTGGGTAATAATTTACAGTGGTGAAAGTTTTACGGCTTTTCTACCGCGATGAGAATTCGCCAGCGGCGGCGTTCGCGCATTAATCGGGTATGAAGCTGCTGGATTAGGGGCAACGTCAGGGATGCAACCGCATCACGCGTGAGGTTCGGCAATCCTTGCTGTTGCCGCAGCCCCTGCAGTGCGGCTTCCGCATTATCGCTGGCATCGCACTGCTCGCGCAGCGTGGCTTGCCAGGCCGCTAGAGTTTGCGGCGAGATGGCGCCTAACTCTGCCAAGGTCTCATGTAAGAAGCGTTTGCAGTGTCCCAGCAGCGTTTGCCATGGAATCTGTGGCGACTGGAGTGCCAGCATCAGCCCATCGACATCCGCCACGCGCTGGTAGCGCGCCGACACCACATAGCCAATCTGCTGATCGACCCGCAGTCGCTGGAAAAAGCGTGGTTCCAGCAGCAACGACAGCGCGCGCAATGCGGCTAAATGCCTGTCATCAGCCAGCGGCAGCGGAATAAACAGCAGCAGTGCCTGATCGCCTCCGGTACAAGGAATCGGCTTAATACCTCGTTGCAAGCGCGGCGGCTGAACACAGTTTGCCAAATCGAGTGCGAAGTCGCTGAGTAAATGCGACACACGCTGATGTAAATGCGTGTGTTTGCCACACCATGCTGCCAGCCATTGAGCGTCAATGGTCGGGGCAATCAATTGATTCGGTAAGGCAGCGAGAAGCTGACGAATCACGATCGTTTGGGCAGGCGGCAGCGGTTTTGGCTGGGGTGTCAGGTTCAATGCCTCAAGTGCGTGATGCACGGCCAGCAAAGCTTGTGACTCACATGCAGGCAGATTCAGCACCAACTGCCAGATGCCCTGTCTTTGCTGCCAACTGCCACTGCCTCCTGCATGACGCAACTCCGCCAGCACTGGACGCAGTCGGGTTTGCCGTGCCTGCGCTTCGGCATCACTCAGCGTGTGGTAAAAGGCGGGTCGCAACAGCAAGGTTTCAACCTGCTGTCGGGGCGCGAAACGCGGCAGCGGCATCGCTATCGGCGATAACGGGGGCCATACGGCCGGTTGCGCAGTGGGATAGAAAAAGAGTGCAGGCGTTGGGAATGTGCTCGGGCTTTGCGGCAGCCCTTTTTTGCGCAGCAGCGTGAAACCTTGCGTCTGGACGCTTTCTGGCGAGTCCAGCTGCTGCTGTGTGAGCAAGCGTGAGCAAGGCACCTGCGCCAATGCGGCTATGAAAGCACTGAAACCCTGCGGCACATAATCGGCAGGCGCAAAGCCCAGCGCCCGGCCTCGCAACTGCTCCAGTGGCGATAAACAGGCAAAATCGTGCCGCGCCAGCTGCGCATAATGCTGCTGTTGCTCAGAGGAGCAAAGTTTGATGGCCTCTAAATGCTGCCAGAAGCAGTGTTCAATGTGATGAGCCTGCTCCGCACTGATTTTAGGCCCGCTGAAGCGCAGCGCTAACCAACCGTGCTGCGCATCCTGCCACAGCCATTGCCCCTGTAGCGTATCGCACAATCCAGCTTCTCTAAGCGCGTTCAGCAGGCTGCCCGGCGCTTCATCTTGCCAGAATACGCTGAGCAAGGTGACGTTGTCACGTAGCGTGTGTTCATCACCCGATAACATCAGCGTTAGCCAGAAGCTTTCATCACCTGATAGCTGCAACATCGCGTCGTCTGGAGGCAGTGTGGGTGTTGGGTTTGCGTGTTTGCTTTTAGCTGAACTGAGCGAAGAAAAACGCTGCGCGAGTTGCGCCAGCTCATCCAACGATTGCGGGCCCTGTAACCACAACTCCATGGCACTCGCGTGATAAAAGCGCTGATGGAAGTCGCGCAACGCAACCTGCAATAACGTGACGTTGTCACCAAAAGCCTGCTGATTACCAACGCGAAAACGTTGAAATGCCCCACCCAACACATCCACCAGGGCCGTTTCACAAAGCGTGTCGGCATGATGTTGCAGAAGTTGACATTCCGCATCGATCACCGCCACTTCCTGCTCAATAGACTGCTGGCTTAACAGCGGCGCGGCGATAACATCGCTCAACCGCTGCACACCTTCAGACAGGTTCGCCGCAGGGAGCTGGAAAAAAAAGGCGCTGTGGCTAAGTTGCGTGGTGGCGTTGACCTGCCCACCGCGCTGTTGCACCCACGGCATCAGGCGCTCGCTCTCTTTAAAACGCTCGCTACCGCAGAACAACAGATGTTCCAGCAAGTGCGCTAAACCCGGCCAGCGGTCGGGTTCGTCCAGACTGCCTGCCTGCACGCGGATCAACGCGGCAGCGTCGCGCGCCCCAGCTTGATGATGCAGGTGGCAACGCAGGCCATTGGCTAACACCAGCTGGCGCGAGGTCATCAGGTCACGCGCTGCTTGAAGATCAGCTCGGAGTTGGAGCGATTGCGGAACTGAAGCTGGGCGATTTTGATGTCGCTGCAGGTGGCTTCGCGCCGCGCTTCCAGGATTTTGCCGTGATGCGGTGACTTACTGCACACCGGGTCGGTATTATCCGCATTGCCGGTCAGCATATAGGCCTGGCAACGGCAGCCACCGAAGTCCTTCTCTTTCTCATCACAGGAGCGGCATGGCTCCGGCATCCAGTCATAACCACGATAGCGATTGAAACCAAACGAGTTATACCAGATGTCTTCCAGGCTGTGCTCAAGCACCGACGGGAATTCCACCGGCAACTGACGCGCACTGTGGCACGGTAACGCTGTGCCTTCCGGTGTCACACTCAGGAAGATCGAACCCCAACCGCCCATACAAGGCTTTGGCCGCTCTTCGTAATAATCCGGCGTGACGAACAGCAGATTAGTGAGATTGCCGGTTTCGCTCATGCGCTCACGGTACTCCGCCACCACCGCTTCCGCATGGGCAATCTGCTCACGCGTTGGCAATAAGCCCTGACGGTTAAGATGCGCCCAGCCATAGAACTGACAGGTCGCCAGCTCCACGTCGTCGGCTTCCAGCTCAATGCACAGGTCAATGATCTTGTCGATTTGATCGATATTGTGGCGATGCAACACGAAGTTCAGCACCATCGGATAACCGTGCGCTTTAACCGCTTTTGCCATCTCCAGTTTCTGCTGGAAGGCTTTTTTCGAACCGGCCAGCGCAGCGTTGAGCGTTTCATCGCTCGCCTGGAAGCTAATCTGGATGTGATCCAGTCCCGCATCGGCGAAGGCGTCGAGTTTTTTCGCCGTCAGGCCAATACCAGAGGTGATCAGGTTGGTGTAGAAGCCAAGATCACGCGCTGCCTTGATCAACTCAGGCAGATCTTTACGCGTCAGCGGTTCGCCGCCCAAGAAGCCCATCTGCACGCTGCCCATGGCGCGTGCCTGACGGAACACGTCGATCCACTGCTCAGTGGTCAGCTCTTTCTCCTGTTGCGAGAAGTCGAGCGGGTTTGAACAGTAAGGGCACTGCAGCGGACAGCGATAAGTCAGCTCAGCCAGCAGCCACAGCGGCGGCGTGGCGGTTTTATTCAGGTTCACGACACTGGATCCATTTCTGTTCAACGGCGGATTGCAGGAATTCCTTCACGTCATCATCTACGCCGCCTGCTTCCGGAAAGCGGCTGTTCAAAATAGCGATAATCGCCGCAACATCCTGCTTGCCGGTGACCAGTTCAAGAATAGCCGTGGCGGTTTCATTCAGTTTGGCCATGCCTTCTGGGTACAGCACCACATGACTATCTTGTGCCGCTTCCCACTGCATGCGATAACCACGACGAAAAGCCGGAATCAAATTATCGTTCATCATCTTATACCAGTCTTGTACTGTGCCATGACACCTGATCGGTGACGGTGTGGTAAGGCGGACGTTGAAGCGCATACGCCATGGTCATCGCATCCAGCAGCGTCCAGAGAATGTCGAGCTTGAACTGCAGGATTTCCAGCATACGGTTCTGCTGCTCGGCTGTGGTAAACACCTCCAGCGCCAGTGCCAGGCCGTGTTCCACATCGCGATTCGCCTGGCTCAGACGGCTGCGGAAGTAGAAGTACCCTTCTTCTTTGATCCACGGATAGTGCTGCGGCCAGCTGTCGAGACGCGACTGGTGGATTTGCGGCGCGAACAGCTCGGTTAGCGAGCTACAGGCCGCTTCCTGCCAGTTGGCACGACGGGCAAAGTTAACGTAGGCATCCACGGCAAAACGCACACCTGGCAGCACCAGTTTTTCTGACAGCAGGACTTCACGATCCAATCCCACCGCTTCACCCAATTGTAGCCAGGCTTCGATACCGCCTTCCTGTCCGTTGCTGCCATCATGGTCGAGAATGCGTTGCACCCATTTGCGACGCGTCGCCGGATCCGGGCAGTTAGACATGATCGCCGCATCTTTCAGCGGGATATTGGTCTGATAGTAAAAACGGTTCGCGACCCAGCCCTGAATCTGTTCACGGGTCGCGTCGCCATTGTGCATCGCGATATGGTACGGATGATGAATATGGTAAAACGCGCCTTTGGCACGCAGCGCCTGCTCGAACTCTTGCGGCGATAAGGCTTCGGTAATGATCACGATGCACTCTCCTGCAGATGAATCGCCATGCCGTCCCAGCTCACTTCAATGCCCTGCTGCGCCAGATACTGACGCTGCGGCGACTGCTCGTTGAGAATCGGATTGGTGTTGTTAATGTGAATCAAAATTTTTCGTTGCGCGGATAGCGCAGCCAGCAGCGCCATCAGGCCGTGCTCTTCTGCCAGCGCCAGATGGCCCATGGCTTTGCCGGTGTTTTTACCGACGCCGGTGGCGAGCAGCTCATCGTCTTGCCAGACGGTGCCGTCAATCAACAGGCAATCGGCTTTTTCCAGCCACGGCATGATCACGGCATCGGGTTCACCCAGACCTGGCGCATACAGCAGCGTCTGGCCATTGGCGGTATTTTCAATAAACAGCGCCACGTTATGACCCGGCAACGGGCGATCGCGATACGGCGAATACGGTGGCGCATTGCTGAGAATCGGGATCGCGGTGAACTGCAGGTTACGGCACACATCGACGCGGAACGGTTCGAGTGGCGTAAGACCATGATGCTGTAGCCCGCCATTCCAGTGCTGTAACATGGTGAAAATCGGGAAACCGCTGGTGAGATCGGCATGGACCTCGGGCGTACACCACACCTGATGTGGGCAGCCTTCACGCAGACTGAGCAAACCGGTGGTGTGATCGATCTGACTGTCGGTGAGAATGATGCTGCCAATCGCCGTGCCGCGCAGCACCCCTTTTTTATTCAATTCGGGCGTGTGGGCGATCTGCTGGCTGATATCCGGCGATGCGTTACACAGCACCCAATCTTCGCCGTTGTCACTGACAATGATCGAGGATTGCGTCCGCGCCTGAGCCTGAATCGTACCGTTGCGCAGGCCGCTGCAATTGGCGCAGTTACAGTTCCACTGCGGAAAGCCGCCGCCTGCCGCTGAACCGAGCACTTTAATAAACATGAGAGATGACCAGAAAGAAAAATAAAATGCCCGCACGAACGGCGGGCAGAAAGTCTTAGCGGTTGGAGATGTACAGAGTCACTTCCAGGCCCAGACGCAGGTCAACAAATTCAGGTTTTTTCCACATAACTTTCATCCTCAAATCAAATAACGCAGAGCAGGCTCTGCTGGAAATGCTTGCACCAGTAAACGAATTTTCTGGTAACAAGGCACGACGCGGGCTGATGTTGCGCCAATGTAACGGTCAGATCAACCCCGATTAGGTAAGGGAATTGTGCTAATCCTGCCAAATCTGTTGCAGGACACGCTGCCAGTTACCCCAGGCAAACTGCTCAATCACGGTATGATCATAGTCGAGCGAGTTGAGCAGTGCATACAGACGCGGCAGCCCAGACACATCTTTCAATTCATCTGGCACACTGATGCCGTCAAAATCCGAACCAAATGCTACGTTTTCTGGCCCCATTATTTCAACTAAATGATCCAGATGTTTAACAATTTCGATCAATGGCGTATCAGTATCGCGTTTGCCATCTGGCCGTAAGAAAGCGTTACCAAAATTAATACCCACCACACCGCCGCTATCGCGAATGGCACGCAGTTGATCGTCAGTGAGGTTACGCGGCTGGGCGCAGAGCGCGTGCGCGTTAGAGTGGCTGGCCACTAGTGGTGCGTTTGAGAGCCGAGCGGTATCCCAAAACGCTTTCTCATTCATGTGTGACACGTCGATCATCATGCGATGCCGATTGGCAGCAGCGATAAGCTGCTCTCCTGCAGCAGTCAGGCCTGACCCGGTATCGGGTGAATGCGGGAAAGCACCGTTCACCCCCTCACCGAAGCGGTTAGGCAGGTTCCAGAAGGGACCGATGCTGCGCACGCCGGCCTGATAAAAGGCATGCAGGTCTTCGCCATCAGCATCGAATCCATCGGCCCCTTCGATATGCGCCACCATCGCAAGCACACCTTCCTGGCGGCAGGCAGCGATATCCGCGGCGGTCAGACACAAACGCGCGCGCCCGGCGGACTGTGCCACCAGCGTTTTCAGGATATCGAGTTGCTGCCTGAGAATTTCCAGCGGCTGCCACGGCTCATTTGCACGTTGAGGTGCCACTTCGTTGATGTAACGCTGCGGCGGGACAAAGAGCGCAAATAGCCCGCCAGCAAATCCGCCTTGCTGCATACGCGGAAAATCCAGATGCCCTTTCTCAATACCGGAAAAAAAGACGTCAGCGGGATCGTCACGATGATGCAGCCACAGGTTGAGCAGCAGGTCGTTATGGCCATCGAAGGTTTTAAATAACATAGGGAGTCACACAGCGAGACAACATGGGCGCTATGCTACGCGCGCCCTGCTGATTCGCCAAACAAAGGGGCACAAAGCGTTAGTTCTGTGCAACCTTTAAGCCATGATAGAAAGTGGGTTTAACGTCGAGATGCTGCTTGATCAACCCATATTTTTGATAAAAATCGGCGGTGTCCTGCTGTTGTGCGATGGTGGCGTCATCAATGGCTTGCCAGTGCGACTGGCGTCGTGCAAAGGACTTTGCCGCCGCTTCTTTGGGAAAACCGATGATTTTCGCCAGCGTGGTGGAGTATTCATCAACGTGGCTATTGGCCCAGCGATCCGCTGCCGCAAGACGGTTGACGTAATCCTGCAGCGCCGCGCGTTTGGCCTCGTCGTTGAGGGCCGCATCGGTCGCCGCCAGGAAACTGTTACCGCTAGAAAGACCCACGCCGTTGATTAATACGCGGCCTGTATGGGTGACTTCCGCCAGCGCGGTATAAGGATCCCAGGTTGACCAGGCATCTACCGATCCGTTGGCTAATGCGATGCGTGCATCGGCGGGCGTCAGGAAACGGAAGTTGACGTCTTTATCGGTTAAACTGGCCTTTTCCAGTGCTTTCAGCGCTTCAAAATGACCGATGGAGCCGCGCCCGGTGGCAATATTTTTGCCTTTCAGCTCGGCCACGGTTTTGATCGCTGAATCCGGGCTCACCAATACCGCTAAGCCTGCGGGTACGGATTTACTCACCGCCACCGCTTTCACCTGCGAACCGGCCGCCAGCGAAAATAGCAGCGGCGCATCACCGATGATACCCGCATCGACGGCGCCCGCATTCAGCGCTTCCGCCAGCGGTGCCGCTGCCGGGAACTCCGCCCATTCGATTTTGTAATTGAGATGATTAAGTTGCTGCGCCGCTTCCATCTCGGCGTGCATATTGCCCTTCTGGTCGGCAATACGTAGCGTGACGGTTTCCGCCGCGGCGGTTCCGCTGGCAAGCATCACAAACAGGGCTAAAGCTGTTCTTTTCATTCTGTTTTCTCTTCTGGCGTAAAACCCCAGACTACCCTGCTGTGCTAAAAGCCCAGATGCCGATTTCGTCTGAGGAATATCATCCTGCGCATAAGCAGTACAACGCTTTTGGTGGTCGATTCTCATCACCCTCCACACTTCGTCGCGTGGATTCTGAACGGTCGGGATAGAGAGGGTTCACACAATTGGGGGCCCGGCTGTTGCGGCAACTTCACAACGATATGTCAGTTATGCAACGCGAGTTGTCAGTTATGCGTGAGCAGCACGCGGCGATGTGGTCCAGACTGAGTACAGACCCATAAGGAGAACCTCATGCTGAAGCACCCTGCAGAAAAATACCGTCCCTACCCGGTGATTGATTTACCCGATCGTCAGTGGCCTTCGCGCCAGCTCACCCAGGCTCCACGGTGGCTATCCACCGATCTGCGTGACGGTAACCAGGCGCTGGCTACGCCCATGGACAGCGCACGCAAGCTGGAATTCTGGCAGCTGTTACTGCGCTGCGGTTTCAAAGAGATTGAAGTGGCGTTTCCTGCCGCCTCGCAAACCGATTTCGACTTTGTACGCCTGCTGATTGAGCAGCATCATATTCCGCAGGGTGTGGCGATTCAGGTGCTGACGCAGGCGCGCAGCGATCTGATTGAGCGCACCTTTGAAGCGTTGCGTGGTGCACCGCAGGCGATTATTCACATGTACAACGCCACTGCACCGTTGTTCCGCGAGCGCGTATTCCGCCAGAGCAAAGCGGAGATCATTGAGCTGGCCTGCGCCGGGGCACGGCAAATCCGCGCACAGTGTGAAGCACAAAGCGATACCGCCTGGACCTTCCAGTATTCGCCAGAAACGTTCTGCTTTACTGAACCAGAATTTGCGCTGGAGATCTGTGAAGCGGTGGCGGCGATCTGGCAACCGGGTCCAGAGCGCCCGATGATCATCAACTTGCCCGCCACGGTGGAAGTGAATACCCCGAACGTCTATGCAGACCAAATCGAGTATTTCTGCCGCCACTTTAGCCAGCGTGCCCAGGTGGCGATTTGCGTACATCCGCATAACGATCGCGGTACTGGCGTGGCCTGCGCCGAGTTGGCGATACTGGCCGGAGCCGATCGCGTTGAAGGCTGCTTGTTTGGTAATGGGGAGCGCACCGGCAATGTCGATATCGTGACGCTGGCGCTGAATTTGTATACCCAGGGCGTGGCCCCGGAACTCGATTTCAGCGATATCCAGCAGGTGCTGGAAGTGGTAACCCGCTGTAACCAGTTGCCGGTTCATCCGCGCCATCCGTATGCCGGAGAACTGGTGTTTACCGCGTTTTCAGGTTCGCATCAGGATGCGATCCGCAAAGGCTTTGCCGAACGTAATGAACGTCAGGAAGCCGTCTGGCAAATGCCGTATCTGCCGCTCGACCCTATCGACATCGGTTGCAGCTATGAAGCGGTGATTCGCGTCAACAGTCAGTCGGGTAAAGGCGGTGCCGCCTGGCTGCTGGAACAGAACCATGGCCTGCAGTTGCCGCGCGGATTGCAGCAGGATTTCAGCCGCATTGTGCAGCAGCAAACGGATGGTCACGGTCAGGAGATGACACATCACGCGTTGTGGCAGCTGTTCTGCCAGCATTACGGTTTAACGCAACCTGCACGTCGCTTACTTGAAGCGGAAAGCCACAGCGATGAGAAAGGTGAAACGCGTTTTAAAGCGCGAGTGCAGGATGGTGAGAAACCGTTGACGCTGGAGGGCAAAGGGAATGGATTGCTGTCGGCGGCAGTCGCGGCACTGCGACAGCGCTATGATCTGGCCATTAGCATTGAGGATTACCACGAGCACACGCTGGGTAAACGCAGTGACAGCCGCTCCGTCACTTATATCAGCTGCATCAATGCGCGCGGCGAACGTGCGTGGGGCGTGGGCATCGATAATGATGTAGCACGTGCCTCGTTACAGGCATTGCTCAACGCTGCCCACGCTTTTCTGCCGCAGGAAAGTAATTCGCCGGCGTAACACCGAGCACACGGCGAAACATTGCACTGAAGGCGCTCGGGCTGTCATAGCCCAGTTCGAGCGCCACTGTTAACACCGTTTCACCCTGTGCCAGCCGCGCCAACGCCACGCTGAGGCGCGCGCGGCGCACCCAGTCGCTGAACTGCAAGCCGGTTTCGCGGTTGAAATGACGCGCCAGCGTGCGTTCGGCGACACAGAGTTCGCTGGCCGCTCTCGCGAGTGTCCAGCTTTCTCCCGGCTGCTGGTGGATTTGCTGGCACAGTGCGCGCAGCCGTTCACTCTCCGGCCACGGCAGGCCAAACGGCAGTACATCCATCACACGGATTTCATCGAGGATCAATTCGTAGATGCGTTCCGCACGACTGCCAGAGGCGTATTGATCCGGCAATGCCAGCGCACTGACGATCAGCTCCCGCAGCAGCGGGGAAATCTGCACTACCTGACAGCTGGCAGGCAGATCGGCTCGCGCCAGCGGATCGACAAACAGTGTGCGTGCCGCCACCGATCCCACAATATGCAGCGCGTGCCCGGTACCCGCCGGTAACCAGACGCCACGACTTGGCGGCACAATCCAGCTTCCCTGCCGGGTCTCGACTTTCACCACGCCGCTTAAGGTATGGATCAACTGCGCGCAATCGTGGTGATGCCACGACTCCGCCTCGCCATGCGCATAATCGTGGGCATATGGCACCAGCGGGCGATGGGTAAAATCGAAGTTGAGCCGTGAACTCATTTAACGTTTCAGGTACTGATAGACCGCCGCCAGGTCTTGCTCGCCGTAACCGGCATCCACCGCCTTCTGCCAGACATCGACGATATTCTCCAGTGCGGGCAGTTTGGTGTCTCCAGCTGCATCCAGCGCCAGCCTGGCGTCTTTGAGCGCCCAAATCAGATGCATCTGCGGGGTGTAATCGCCACTGGCCATCATGCCGAGCTTCATTTTGGCATAAGGTGCCGCCAGCGGTCCGCCCTCCAGCACTTTCCACAGATCGTCGGTACTGAATCCAAACTGCTCCGCCAGGCGTGTACTCTCCGCCAGACTTTGCATCAAGCCAATCAGCCAGCTGTTTACCACCAGCTTCATGCGCGAACTGGCGCCCGCTTCACCCAGCCACTGTGTGCCTTTACCAATCGCAGCAAACACCTGCTCTGCTGCCTGCGCTTTGCTTTGATCGCCGCTGGCCATCACCAGGATTTGAGCGTTTTCGGCAGGCGCTTTGGTGCCGGATACCGGGGCATCAATAAAGAGCACATCCGGACGTGAGTGCTGTAATTCGGCAATCAGTGCATCAGTCGCCTCCACGCCAATGGTGCCCATCTGGCAGACGGTCGCGCCCTGCTTTAATACATCGCTCGCGTCAGCCAATGTCTGGCGCGTAGTGTCGCCGTCAGAGAGCATGGCGATCACCACGTCTGCGCCTTCAACGGCCTGCGCTGCGCTGTCAGCCAGTTGCAAACCGGCATCCAGCAGATCTTCACCCTTCGCACGTGTGCGGTTCCAGCCACGCACCACGAATCCTTTTTTCAGTAAGTTGGCGGCAAATGCATGCCCCATTGCGCCTAAACCTAATACCGTGACAACCGGTTGCTGACTCATCTTCACTCCCTTATGTGCTTGCAGACAAAACCGCCAGACTGACAGAAATTCCTGCTGACAGCCAGGCGAGAGGTGCGGGGAAAAATATGTTTCACGTCTCCAGGACGCTCACAAACGCCATTCGATTATTTTTAGGCGTTCACTTATAATCAATTGGAAATATTCACACTATAAATCATTACTTATGGCATCAGATATTCAAACCACAAAAGTGACACGCGAGCGTGGCAGGCCAAGAGTCTTTGTTATGGATGAAGTCCTGGATAAGGCAATGATTGTCTTCCGGAAAAAAGGATATCACGCATCATCCATCGCTGACCTTGGCGAAGCCATGGGCCTGACAGCGGGAAGCATATACAAGGCTTTTATCGATAAACGTACGCTGTTTCTGCGCGTTTTTGAACGCTACATTGCCATACGCAATGCGGACTTGCGTCAACGCCTGCAGCATTTTCCGAATGGCAGAGCGCGCATCGAAGAGTTGCTCCAGTTCTATCTGGATTCCGCTGTTGAGATTGAAGGCCGCAGAGGATGCCTGGTGGTCGGAAGCACCGTTGAACTTCAGACGCTCGATGAAGAGTTGTCCGAGCTTGTTCGGCAGGCCGTGATGCGCAACCAAAATTTTCTGATTTCGCTTGTCGCGGATGGCCAAAAAGATGGCTCTATTTCATCTCATGTTGATGCTGAAACAGCAGCAGGTCTACTATTGTGCGTGGCATTTGGCATGCGCGTGGTGGGTAAAGTACAAGATGTGACTAACGGAAAAAAAACCATTAGTATGGTCATGAAGGTTTTGGATTAATTCATTTGCCCTATTAGGAAATATGCATTTCCTAATTAAGCCGGGTTATTCACCCTGATGGATTGTTGTCGAACAGGCTTAAGCGAGCCGTAAATGGCAAGACATGCGCAGCCCGATGTTTTTAACTTTTGCGATTAGCCTTAGGGAAATTAATATGTGCACCAATGATGCAGCAGATCCACAAAAGCCTTTTACCGAGGATGAAGCAGAAAATCGTTCAGAAATTTCTGAAGAGGAAGCGCTGGGAAAACTCGTGGCCGAAATTTTAAGCTCAGGTAAAACGTTGAGCAGAAAAACGCTTTGCTTTGAGTTATTGAAGCAACTTGACGTCTGCGAAGAGGCATCTGCAAAACAACACTATGCAAATATATTCAAGAAATTACTCTCCTGTTAAGGACAGCACGAATAAGCCAACCGCTGGATGACTGTTTTTCATTTGCCCAGAAAATAGACATTTTCTGCACGCTGGTTTCCGGTGTTTTCACAGGGAACATAACAATGCGATTTTACGCTTCGGTTATATTGCCGCGTAGATGCCAGGTTATTAGCAAACTGAATGATTTCACCTAAACACCCAGACATTGAAGTCACACTGACTCTCATCGGCGTTGAGGGTAATCCACTGTTATGCCACTACCCTCTCTATTTAAAATGCGATGCTCGCTTTGATATTCAACCTGTCACCTGATACGGCCCCCGACCAGAGAGCCAGAATGCTGGCAAACGCATAGGGCAATAAACCCGCTACGCTTTGGGATTAAATCGCCCTCTTCCATGAATCAAAGTACTACGCCTGCTTTTTATACGGAACCGGGCATGATTAATAACGGTTCTCCAAAGCGGATCTGCGGTACTGCTTTGGAAACTTTCGAGTTTATTGAGAAGCTCCGTCCACTTAACCACCTGATAATCCTTATCTTTACCTAATGAATCTTTCATGTCTTGTATGATCTTATCGACACCTTCTTTTGCGTGCTTCAGGCTAACGCCTGACTGGTGCTCAGCTGCGTGCTTTTTTATCAGGCGTGCAAAAACATCAACATCAATTTCATATGCGTCCAAGCGCACCTCTACATTGTAAGAAACTGCATATATCAATAGTGGGTTCCAGTGATTAAGAAAGCGAAGCGGAATAACCAAACTTAAGATGCATATTAAATATATTTATTAGCCTTACTGCAATTTACTCTCAGTCAGATGAAAACGCATGGGTGACTTTGAATAAAATTGTACGGAATTTGACTAATTTTTGCTTTGTTTTATTAATCTTAGATTCATACACTATTTTTGAACGACTTCACAGGAAAAACTTACGATCAGCACTCCAGGTATTCATAACTGTGAGTTTTATTTCATTTATTTTGAATGAATGAAAAGATATAAATAATATACATGTCAGACCACACGAATTGATCATTCGTTTATTGTACAACTTTTTAATATTTGTATAACTTTGATTGTCTGAGCAAGCCTTGTTGTGGATACCGAGTCGTGATGGCTAGAAAGATCGCTTCTCCTTTCAATATTGTGGTTTTAAAAGATAACCCAATCTTGCTGGATCCTGCAATAACGCTAACGGATACACATAACGTCTACCCATACTTTAAATGAGGCTTTTATGCAAGAATCGACTACCGCTGAGTCTCGACTACTCGACTATTTCCAGACGACTGGCGAGCAATATTTAAGCGAACGCGTGATTATTTCTGAAATCCGCCTGGAACTGCTGGCTAAAAAACACCGCATTACCAATAAGGATATCATTCTTGCACTGATATTAAGGCTTGAGTGCGAAAGTGACATTATTAAGCAGGATATTTACCGAAACGCACTGGAAATAGTTGTCCAGCGCACCCCGGATGACATTTCATAAACAAACATTTGAGTGGAACCCGCGTTGTGATGAGCAAGGATGCCTAATCAATGTATACAATGCACACCCCGCGGTTTAACTGCTTACATTCACCCTGCATATTTTCAGCCCAAAGATGCCCCAGATTCGTCCCCTCTCTCTGTCGATGCCATCAAATACGTTGTCTTATCCCCATTAAAAACAGGCCCAATGGCCGCATTTATTGAATAAATTCGCTGAAAATGTAATACCCTGTATCGCCAAAAAAGAATTATTCTATGCGCGATTAATGTTCCGCTTGGTTCATTCCACGTCTTTTATACGGTCTTTCATAATGAAAATTGCTTTACTGCGACAGGCACCGTTGCTGATGCTGCCTGCGTTATTCCCCCTGCAGCTGATGGCAGCGGATAATGCCAGCAATACCATGGTGGTCAGTGCCGCGCCTGCAGGCTCCGGTTTGTCTGAGCTGGATACCCCTGCGGCGGTGAGTGTGGTGTCCGGTGACGATATGCGTCATGCAGCACCACGCGTTAACCTCTCGGAAAACCTCGCCAGCGTGCCAGGCATGCAGATTCAGAATCGTCAGAACTATGCGCAGGATTTGCAAATTTCCGTGCGTGGATTTGGTTCGCGATCAACTTTCGGCCTGCGCGGTATCCGCATGTATGTTGACGGTATTCCCGCCACGATGCCGGATGGCCAGGGACAAACCTCAAATATCGACATTGGTTCGATTGACCACGTTGAAGTGCTGCGCGGCCCGTTTTCCGCGCTGTACGGTAACTCTTCAGGCGGCGTGATTAACGTTGAAACCCAAACCGGCCAGCAGCCTACCACGCTGGAAGCCAGCACCTGGTACGGCAGTTACGGCAGTTGGCGCAACAGCGTCAAAGCCAGCGGCGCCACCGGTGATGGCACCCAGGCGGGCGATGTGAATTACACCGTTTCGGCCTCGCGCTTTACCACGCATGGCTACCGCGACCACAGCTCGGCACAGAAAAATCTCGGGAACGCCAAACTCGGCGTGCGTATTGACGATGTCAGCACCCTGACGCTGCTGTTTAACAGTGTTCACGTGGATGCACAGGATCCCGGTGGTTTAACCGAAGCGCAGTGGAAAGAGAACCCGCGTCAGGTCGCCAGCAACGTGACGCTGTATAACGCGCGTAAAACCGTCGACCAAACCCAGGCTGGCCTGCATTATCAGCGCCAGATGAGTGAAAACGACGATCTTAGCGTGATGATGTACGCCGGTGAGCGTGAAACCACGCAGTATCAATCGATTCCGATGGCTACTCAGCAGAAAGCGGGCTATCCCGGCGGTGTGATCTCGCTGGCGCGTCACTATCAGGGAATTGATACCCGCTGGACGCATCGCGATACCATGTTCACCCTTCCCGTGACGCTGACCGCCGGTCTCGACTATGAAACCATGACCGAAAAGCGTAAAGGCTATCAGAACTTCACCACCAGCAACGGCGCGACGGACTACGGCGTACAGGGCGATATGCGTCGCAATGAGCGCAACCTGATGTGGAACCTCGATCCTTACCTGCAAACGGCGTGGCAGTTCACGGATAAGTGGTCACTGGATGCCGGTGTGCGTTTAAGCACGGTGAATTTCGACTCCAACGATTTTTACGTCACCTCAAGCGACCCGGACGACAGCGGCAATCGCCGTTATCACCGCTGGCTGCCTGCCGCATCGTTGAAGTATGCGATTGATAATAGCTGGAACGCTTATGTGTCAGCCGGCCGCGGCTTTGAAACGCCAACGCTGAATGAACTCTCATACCGTTCAGCCGATCAAGCTGGCCTTAACCTCAATCTCAAGCCGGCGACCAGCGATACGGTTGAACTGGGCACCAAAAAGCGTATCGGTAACGGTTTAATTACCGCCGCCGTGTTCCAGACCGATACTAAAAACGAGATCGTCTCTGACAGCAGCTATGAAGGCCGCACCAGCTATAAAAATGCCGGTGAAACGCGTCGTCGCGGGCTGGAACTGGGGCTGGATCAAGAGTTTGGCTATAACTGGCGTCTGAAAGCCGCGTGGACCCTGCTGGATGCGCGCTATCGCTCCAACACCTGCGGTACTGACAGCTGTGACGGCAACCGTATTCCGGGTATTGCACGCAATATGGCCTATGCCGGATTAACCTATGCACCGGATCAGGGCTGGTATGCGGGCGGAGATGTGCGCTACATGAGCGACATTGCCGCTGACGATGAAAATGATGTCAAAGCACCGTCCTATACCGTTTTCGGCCTGAATTCTGGCTATAAGTGGCTGGTGCAGAACTGGACGCTGGATCTGTTTGGTCGCGTGGATAACCTGTTCGACCGTACCTATGTGGGATCGGTGATCGTCAATGAAAGCAACGGTCGTTATTACGAACCGGCGCCAGGACGGAACTACAGCGTAGGTCTGACGGTAAGCTATGCGTTTCAGTAACTGACATCGCGCCTCATAAAAAGCCCTGCAACCTTATTCGGATTGCAGGGCTTTTTTTTCGATGCCATTTTGCCACTGCGAGCACGACTAGTGCGCGCGCGTGGCAGTGAAGATTATTTCAGCAGTGCCAGCACATCAGCGGTTGAGCCGGTTTCGCCCAGACGCGGGAAGATGCGCTCGACGCTGTTTTGGTGAGTATCAGCATTCAGGCAGGTCATTGCATCCGTCGCCAGCGTGACGTTGTAACCTAACTCATAGGCCTGACGTGCAGTAGATTCCACGCCAATGCTGGTGGCGATACCACAGACAACCACCTGAGTAATGCCACGCTGCTGCAGCTGCTCATGCAAATCCGTGTTGTGGAAACCACCCCAGGTTTTTTTGGTCACGGCAATTTCACCGGCCTTCAACGCCATTTCTGGCACCAGTACGGCCCAGTCGGCTGGCAGTTCGCCACTGTGGCGCGCCTGCTCGTTACGACCTGGTGCACCACCCGCCACATTCACTTTCACTACCGGCAGGTTTTTGCCATGAAACGCCTCAACCAGCTGTGCACAACGCTCAATCACAACATTAGCTGACAGGGGCGCAACAGGGAGACGGACAATGCCGTGCTGCAGATCAATCACAATCAGGGCGGTTTTTGCGTCTAAGGTTGTTAAAGCCATGGGAATTCCTCTCAGGATTATTGGTCGGCAATACGTTGCAGTAAGGGAATAGCGGCCAGTAACGTTTTCTGTTCATCACGATTAAGTGTGGTTGCTATGCTCTGTAGCAGCCAGTCATCACGCTGTGCACGATTGGCGGCGATCAGCGTCAGGCAACTTTCGGTCGGCAGATAACGGGTTTTACGACCGTCCAGCGGATCGGCTTCACCTTTAACTAACCCCTGCGCCTGTAAGCTGGCAACGGTGGCGCCCATTGACTGGCTGCGCACGCCTTCCAACCCGGCCAGTTCCGTCACTGTCATCGCGCCATCCCGCACCAGATAACCCAACACGGAAACCTGAGGCCAGGTAAGATCGCCCGGTGGGGCCGATTCGCGTAGCCGCCGCGCCAGTTTGCCATTCACGCTGCGTAAGGTCGCAGCCGCGCTATTCAGGTCACTCATGGCACCTTCTCCTTACTGATGAAGCGCGAGTATATAAATACGAAGGCAAACTGTGTAGTTTACCTTCGTATCAATTTGTAATTGGCGCTCACGGTCGCTTGATGTAATGAATCAGACTGTGAAAACGCAGAGGCGTGCTGAGAGGATTGCGGTAACTGTGCGCGACGTCCGCCGCAAATTGATGTGCTTCGCCGTTTAGCAGGCGACGCCAGGTTCCTTCCACGCACAGCAGCAGTTCACCTTCCAGCACCACCACTTGCTCAATCACCCCATTTTCGTGTGCAGAAGAGTCGCTTTGTGCGCCCCCGGCCAGAGTGACCTCCAGCAGATCAAAGCGCAGTGCGGCGTCATAAGGCAGCAGCGGCTTCACCTGCATTTGCGCATTGGGTTGGCTAAAGGTTGCGGCGATACCCGGCGGTTGATCGCTACCCTGAACAAAGAACGAAAAAGGCACATTGAAACCGGTGGCGATTTTCCACAATGTCGCCACCGTCGGGCTCGATTCACCGCGTTCGATTTGGCCCAACATCGCTTTACTGACGCCGGTGCGATCCGCTGCCAGTGTCAGGCTCCAGCCGTTCGCCTGGCGCAATTGTTTTAACGCCTGACTCAAATGTTGATGCAGATTTTCCATGATATCTCCAGGCAAATTCGCGCGCAGTGTAGCACTTGTGCGTTATAACACACTCGTGCAATAGTGTGCGTTATAACGCACAGCAGGATGCATTCCGATGATCACCGCCACTTCGCGCAGCGCTTTCTCTTTCCCTATGCTGGTTTCCGGCTTTATCGCAGTGCTGGTGGGATACAGCAGCACTGCCGCATTGATTTTCCAGGCCGCTCAGGCCGCAGGCGCCTCGCCAGAACAGATCGGCGGCTGGCTGTCGATGCTCGGCATCGGCATGGGGCTCGCCTCTTTCGGCCTTTCGGTGTGGACGCGCATGCCCATTCTGGCCGCCTGGTCGACGCCGGGCGCGGCACTGTTGGCCACCAGCGTGCAGGGTCTGACCTTAAATGAAGTGGTCGGCGTTTTTGTGGCGACCAATGCGCTGATCGTATTGAGTGGCGTGACCGGACTGTTTGCCCGGTTGATGAACCACATTCCGCAATCTCTGGCAGCGGCGATGCTGGCGGGGATTTTACTGCGCTTCGGAATCGGCACCTTCACCGGTTTGCAGGGCAACTTCGCGCTGTGCGGCAGTATGTGTCTGGTGTGGTTGTTAAGCCGACGCTGGCTGCCACGTTATGCCATCATTCTGGCCCTGATCGCTGGCGTGCTGGTGGCGGTGGGTCAGCAGGCGATTCATTTCCCGCCGCATGCCCTGACGCTGAGCGTGCCGGAATTTATCATGCCGCAGTTCACGCTGGCATCGTTGATTGGCGTGGGATTGCCCTATTTCCTGGTCACCATGGCATCACAAAATGCGCCTGGCATTGCGACCTTACAGGCGCATGGTTACCAGCCTCCTGTCTCCGCCCTCACCGGCTGGACCGGTTTTATTGCGCTGATATTGTCTCCTTTCGGCGGCTTTTCGGTGTGCATAGCGGCCATTACCGCTGCCATTTGCATGGGAGATGACGTGGATGCCGATCCGAAACGACGCTGGATGGCCTCTGCGATTGCCGGCATTTTCTACCTGCTAACCGGCTTTACCGGCGCGCTGATTGCCATTCTGTTAAGTGCTTTGCCGCAGATACTGATCGCCACGCTGGCCGGGCTGGCGCTGCTGGCCACCCTTTCCGGCAGCCTGCAACGCGCACTCGTTGAACCCGAACACCGTGACAGCGCCATCATCGCTTTTCTGATCACCGCCAGTGGCATATCCCTGCTCGGCATTGGTTCTGCCTTCTGGGGATTGATCGGCGGCATGATCACCCATCTGGTGCTTAGCCGCCGCTCACGCGCTTAAAATTTCAGCAACCTACCCTTGCACGCGGGAAAAACACCCTGTTTTTCCCCCTTTATCAGCCGTTTGATTCCCCTGCATTTGGCTTAAGATCACCAGCATCGCCAAATACACACACTGTTTAGCTTCAGGCAACCACCGATAAGGGCCCTACGAGTGGCAAAAACTTTTCTGCGCAGCGGCAATCTGGATTCGGTACTGGCACTGGGTGAAAACGGCCAGCCGGTCTGGGCCTCCGCCCTGCAAATCCGTGAAACACTGCGTTTGCGCCGTCAGACGGCGCTGGCAAACTGCCTCGCCATTCCCCAGGCCAACGAGCGTGGTGACCGCCTCGACTGGTATGCGCCCTTTAACGGCAAAGTGAAATCCTGGCGCGGCGCCAGCGACCACGAACGGCAAAAAGCGCTGGAATTACTGACGCTCAATCAGCAGGATTTACTGGCTGCAAGTTTACGCGCGCGCGACGCTGAGAACCCGGCGATGCGCCTTTTTGGCGCCTTACTGAGCAAGACGCTGCAGTTCCCGGATCAGCAATATGTTTATCTGGTTGATGGCAAACCTGTCATCACCTTCTGGGGCTTTGTCGATCCACAGGCGCGCTCACGCGATGACGCGCTGGCCTGCCTGCGCGACAGCCTGGAAGAAGATTTACCGCCGTTGCTGCCAGAACCACCGGCTGCGGTTGTCGTAGCACCGATTATCGCGCCATTGATTGAAGTGCCTGCCGCTGCGGCTGCACCCGTGGTGGAAGAGCCCGTCGAGATCGTCCAGCCTGAACCCGAAGCGCCACAACCCGCGCCTGAACCTGAACCTCAAGTCGAGCAACCGCCTGTTCGCCGCCCTTCCGCATTGCGTCCATTGGCATTGCTGCTGCCGGTCGCCGCCGTAGCTGCGGCTGGCGTGGCGTTCTGGCTGCACAGTTCAGCGCCTGAAGCCACACCGGCAGCCCAGGTTGCCGATGCACCGGCTCCCGTTTTCACGCCACCGGCTGTGGTTGCGAAAGCTGAAAAACTGGCCGCGACGCTGCCGCAGAAAACCGCCACGGTCACCGCTGCGCCTGTGCCTGCCGCACCACCTGCGCCGCCAGAGGTGATTGCTGAACATACCGAACCGGCCAAAGCCGATGATCTGGTGATGACCACCGAAGATGCGCGTATTGGTTCCGTGAAGTTCATCAACGGCACCTGGCGCGTGGTATTGCGTCAGACTAATCTGCCAACCGGTAAGCCGCCGAGCCTCCGTTATCAGCTGCGCAACGGCAAAGGCATCGCCACCATTACCCAGGGCGATAACATTCGCTGTAAAGCCGATGTCACTGCCGCGATGACGGTGGATGGCACCATGGTGGTACGCAGCCGCTATACTGCGACCTGCAGCGACAAATCGCGCTACCGCATGCCGGAACTAGTGTGTAAAGCCGGTGATGGCATTGCCAGTTGCACTGCGCAGTACGGCGCAGATCAGGTCTTCCCGTTGACGATTAAGCGTGAGAGTAAGTAAACATGTTGGCTCCCCTCATCGATGACAAACAAAAAATCACGCTGATTGAAGATAGCGGTGTGCAGTTTCTCGATTTTGGCTTACGCCTGCCTGCCTTGCAGGCGCGCCGCCAGTTCGTTCGTCAAACCGCTAACGGCCCGCTGTTGCGGCTGAACGTTGACGGCAACAGCGGCAAATTCTTGCTCTATCCCGAAGACGGTGGCGCAGCGGAAGTGGTGCGTCCCGAGTCGGATATTGCGCTGGCAGATTCGTTGACGCTGCTGGCACATCAGTGGCTGCCACTGCCGGTGTTGCGCTGCACAAGCGGTCGCCGTTTTATCGGCGGGCCGGATAACTGGGCACGTCTGCATCTGGCACCGCTGGATCAGCCGGATGCCGCAGGTAATACCCATCGCATTACGCTGGCGTTTGATACCCGCATCGTGCCGGAACAGGACGGCGGCGAGCAGCACGGTCTGAGCAAAGCCGATGCGCAAAACGGCGTGAGCTTTGCTCTCGCGTGGCACAATTATGAACTGGGTGAGTTTCTTGACCACACCTGGGTGGATGGCTGGCTGCGCGAAACCTTCGCTCAGCAGGTTAATGCGCTGGAGTCACGCCGTGAGCAGGAGCTGAATCAGGCGCTGCGCGAATTTGAATACCAGGCGCATTATCTCAACCTGCTGGAGCTGTTGGGCGAGCAGTTGGATCTGGCTGAAATCTACATTCAGGCCACCTCGCTGCAAACCCCGGCGGTGAATGTCGATATCATCCTCGACGTTGGCAACTCGCACACCTGCGGCATTCTGGTAGAAGACCACGCTGAAGAGAGCAACGGTCTGCGCCAGACTTACGAACTGCAACTGCGCGACCTCTCCGAACCGCATCAGGTGTATAACGAGCTGTTTGACAGCCGTCTCGAATTCGCAGAAACCCGTTTTGGTAAAGCTAACTTCTCACTGGAGAGCGGCCGCGAAAACGCCTTTATGTGGCCTTCGCTGACGCGCGTCGGTCGTGAAGCCAGCCGCCTGGCGCTGCTGCGCGCGGGCACCGAAGGCAGCACCGGGCTCTCCAGTCCGCGCCGCTATCTGTGGGATGAAGCGCGTTATCAGCCAGGCTGGCGCTTCAATGCCAACGGCAGCAGTGATGAACCGCAGGCGACCGCGCTGCCCTTCACTTTACTGCTGAATGATGAAGGCCAGCCGCTGCATGCGCTGGCAGAAGACGATCGCCTGCCGGTGTTTTCGGCCAGCTACAGCCGCAGTTCGCTAATGACCTTTATGCTGTGTGAGCTGCTGGCTCAGGCGATGATGCAGATGAACAGCGTGGCACAGCGTCAGCGCATGCCGCAAAGCCAGGCACCGCGTCAGCTGCGCCACGTGATCCTGACGTTACCTTCCGCCATGCCGAAGCCGGAGCGCGAGATTTTCCGTCGTCGCATGCAGGAAGCCATCGCGCTGGTGTGGAAAGCTGAGGGCTGGCATCCCGCCGAAGACGATTTCAGCACCCAGAGCCAGGCAAAAAGCCTGCGGCCGGTGCCGGATGTACAGATGGAGTGGGATGAAGCCACCTGCGGCCAGATGGTGTGGCTGTTTAATGAAACTCAGGTGAACTTTGCCGGGCGTGCGGAAGATTTCTTCAGCAGCATGGCGCGCCCGGATCGTCCGCGCGAAGCTGACGAAGTGCCGGGCAAGAGCCTGCGCATCGCTTCTATTGATATCGGCGGCGGCACCACCGATCTGGCCATCACCCAATATCGCCTGGACGATGGCCAGGGCAACAACGTTAAAATCACCCCGCGCCTGCTGTTCCGTGAAGGCTTCAAAGTGGCGGGCGACGATATTCTGCTGGATGTGATTCAGCTGTGGATTCTGCCTGCGCTGCAACAGAGCCTGCAGAAGGCTGGTCTGACGCTGGCCGAACCGCTGATGAACAAACTGTTCGGTCACGACAGCCGCATGGATGGGCAAGCCACGCTGCGTCAGCAAGTCACCTTGCAGCTGTTTATCCCGCTGGCGCAGGCGGTGCTGGAACGTTATGAAAACTGGGATCCGCTCGACAGCCACAGCGAAATCAATGCGCTGTTCGGTGAGCTGGTGCCACAAAAACCGGCCAGCAGCGTGCTGGCGTTTGTCAACGGCGAGATTCAGCGCACGCTGGGCGGCGACAACCGCTTCGATCTGCTTGATGTGCCTTTGGTGGTCAGCATGGCGCAGCTGCACGGTGAATTCCTGCAGCATCGGATGGCCATCATCCCGGCCCTGCGCGCCATGTGCGAAGTGGTGTCACTCTATCAGTGTGATGTGTTGTTGCTGACGGGCCGTCCTTCGCGCTTCCCTGGCATTCAGGCATTGGTACGCCATCTGCAGCCGCTGCCGGGCAGTCGTATTCTGTCGCTGGAAGGCTATCACACCAGCGACTGGTATCCGTTTAACAAACAGGGTCGCATTGATAACCCGAAATCCACGGCCGCCGTGGGCGCGATGCTGTGTCTGCTGGCGCTCGATCTGCGTCTCAGCAGCTTCTGGTTCCGCGCCGGTGATTTCGAGCCTTACTCCACCATTCGCTATCTCGGCGTGCTGGATGAAACGGCCACACTGAGCGATGACAACCTGTGCTATAGCGAGATCGATCTCGATAAAGGGGATTTCGCGCTGGATCGTAAAAGCAGCTTCCGGATTCGCGGCAATGTCTGCCTCGGTTTCCGTCAGCTGGATAATGACCGCTGGCCAGCTTCACCGCTGTACAGTCTGAGCATCACCGATCCGAATCTGGCGCGTAAAGTCGCCGGCGAAAGCATCCTGCGTATTAAGCTGGCGGTGCAGCCGGGGCCGGACAACTTTGGTCCGGAGCGTCTGGTGCTGAGCGATGCCCGTATGGATGACGGCACCCGCGTGCCACTGGAGCAACTGAGTCTGAAACTGAATACGCTGTCTGCGACCGGCAATGCCAACGCGCAGTATTGGATTGACAGCGGGAGCGTCTGCAAACGATGAGAACTGCCAAAAGAGCCACCTCTGTTACGCCCGCCAAACGTCTGAGCCTGATGCAGGAGACGCTGGACGGCGCACTGAACTGGATTGAAACCCATCAGGCGCAGGCACCGCGTCTGGCACTGGAAGCCGACACCCTGCGGCTGCAACTGCGCCGCGCGCGCGTGGAAAGTCATGCGCTGGCGCGTCAACTGGCACGTCCGGTGACGCTGGCGATGTTTGGCCAGTCACAAGCGGGCAAAGCCTGGCTGTTGAGTGAAATGGTGGGTGATGCGCAGGGCCAGCTCATGGCGCGTCTGGGCGATAGAATCGTGAACCATTTCCAGAATATCAATCCCGGCAATCTCGATTTTGCCATTGCCACCCGCTTCAGCCATCAGCGTGAAACGCAGTCCAGCGCCTGGCCACTGGAGATGACGCTGCTCAATGACGTGGAGTTGATTCGCCTGGTGCTGGCCTGTGCCAAAACCGAATTGCAGCCAGACAGTGCTGTGATCGATGCCGCGCTACAGCGTTTACAGCGCCATCGTCAGGACGAGCCACAGCCGGGCCTCGACAGCGATGCGCTGATCACGTTATGGGCGTGGAGCCGCCGCCAGCATCGTCACGCAGAGGTGCTCGATCGCCACTTCTGGCCGCAGGCGGTGGAACTAGCCCCGTGGTTAAACGTCGATGACCGCATCCAGCTGTTTTCGCTGCTGTGGCCTAATCAGGTGGCGCTTAACGAACAGCTGCGTAATCTGATGCACCTACGCCATCAACTGCGTCAGGCGCCGCGCCTGCTTGCGCCGCTGAGCCTGTTAACCGATGACGCCTCGCTGCCTGCGGAAAAACTGATTAGCAACGATGCTGACTGGCAGGAAATGATTGAAGTCTGCCCGATTGTCGCCAATCGTGTCGGCAAACCGCAGCCTGTGCCGCTGGGCCTGCTGGCGTTGCTAACGCTGGAAATCACCGTTCCGCTGAATTCAACACCGCGTCAGGCGCTGTATGACGAAGCCGATATGCTGGAGCTGCCAGCGCCCGGCCAGCCTGCCGACGTGGGTCAGCAAGAAGATTTAGCCCAGCTGCGCAAACGTGATCCTCTGCGGGCAGCGCTGCTGGAGCAAAAACGTGCGCTGTTGCCGGGACTGTATGCCGCGCGTCAGGGCATCGATCTCATGCTGATCTGTACCGCCGCCAGCCAGCGTCAGGATACCGACATTGCGGTCAATGCACTGCGCGAATGGCACATCCATCAAACCGTAGCGGCCAGCGGCGAGAAGCCACGCCTGATTTGGGCAATCACGCCGCACGATGCGCGCTATCAGCAGCAGCAGATCAATGTTGATGAAGCCGTGCAGCGTCAGATTGGGCAGCCAGGACAAAGCTGGGGCTCGATGCTGGCGCTGGATCGCGCTGGCGTCGATCGCATGGGCAGCTGGTTGCAGGATGAAATGCAGCCGGAAGCACGTCGTGATCGTCTGGCCCAGCAGTTGAGCACCTTGCAGCAGAAGCTGGTCGAACGTTTGCAGCCGTGGACCGAATCCACTGCCACGCCAGAACAGGCGGCACGCAAGCAGGCGATTTCCGACACCTTGCTGAAGTGCTTGCAGCATCGCACCGGCCTGCACGGCGAACTGCTGGAGCGTTTACAGCCTTCGCGCGAAGCGGTGCGCCAGCTGTGGCTGAGCCAGAGCAGCGGCACTGTCGCGCAGCACAGTGCGAAGACCGCAGCCGCGGAGCAGAGCTATTTTGGCATTGGCTTTGAATTTGACCTGTTCAAAGATGAGCCGGTTGCGCCAGCTGAACCGCGTAACAGTGGTCAGCGCGATCAGCAGTTCCCGCAGCAGGTGTTTGCGCTGTGGCTTGAGCACCTGCGCCAGTTGCCGGAAAGCCGCAGTTTGCTGGCACTGCTGAACGTCGATAAACCCACCATGGAAATGCTGGTGGAAGAGCTGATTACCGCCAGCTTCCGTCTGAAGGTATTAAATAAGCTGCAAAGCGCACTTAACGAACCGGATGCTCAGGCCAGCGCACATGAAGCGCGGACCGATCGTCAGGTCTCGCGCGCGATGACGGTGTTGGGTGATTTTGTCGCCTGGCTCGGCTTCCTGCAGCGCCCGGAGAGCGAGCGCCCGGAGAGTCGTGTTAATCGCGGACAAACCATCTTTGCGCGTCCGCCTGCGCCCAGCGTCAGTTTCTCGCCGGGACAACGCTTAACCCGCTTGTCAGCCGCACCCGCCAATCATACTGCGTATTACATCTATGACTGGCTGGTGGGATTAAATTCGGTGATCGTGGAGAACAACGGTTATACCGGTGGCGGCGACCTGCCCGCCAATGCACGCCAGATGCTGGCTATTTTGCTGCTGCCGTTGCACGCGTAATCAGTCCTGAATCAGGCGCAGCTCGCCTCGAAGCTGCTGCGCCGCTTCTTCCATCAGCGCCAGCACCGGGGCAAATTCCGCCTCACTCGCCAGTGCGACATGATGTAAATGCAGCTCTGCGGGCAGTTGAATCCCGCCTGTCAGCCAATCCCACAGCGCATCCAGATTGCAGCCAAACGCCCCGCTGCAGCCGCTTTGTGCTACAAACTCACGGTAGAACGCCTGGCGATCGGCTAACTGCTGGAAATCAAAAGAGAGCGTCAACATGGTTAGTTCACCTGTTTGAAGCTGCGATAGTGATCGGTGGTCAGAAAGATCAACCCATCTGAAGAGTAAAGCAGACGATCGGCATCGCGGTGACCGCAGTCGTAATTCACATCGGCTTCATACCACTGCCGCCCTTGTTGCATCGGCAGGCGCTGTTCACGATTGCTAAAACGATCGCCACCAATCGCCCGGCCAGGCAATACGTTGCACAAGTCGCCTTTGCTCGGGTTCCAGCCCTGACGACGCGCTTCACCTTTGGTGAGATATAAATCGGGCAGTTTATGGTGCTGCTGCAACCAGCGAGCGACGGTATTGGCCTCGGTGAGTTGTGCAATATCAGCGCTGTGGGCAGCCGTTTTACCGCCTAAATGCGGTTTCAGTCCGGCCCATGTAGCGGCCAGCGCGAGGAGTAATCCAATCCAGAGTTTCTTTGACATAGTGACATCCTGAGGGGCAGGACGCCGATAATAGCAGTTTTAACGCGGAGAAAAACGCGGGCCAGCATGGCTGGCCCTGGCGGAGGTGTTACTGCATCGCGCTGGCGGCAGGAACGGCATGTCGACGCCATGCACCTGGCGCAACACCGAACTGGCGTTTAAAGCTGCGATTGAACGACTGCTGCGAATCAAATCCCAGTGAGATCGCCACATTGAGGATCGGTTCGTTGGTGGTCGTCAGACGATCCGCCGATTTTTTCAGTTTCTTATTACGGATGTACTCACCCAGCGGGTAGCCGGTGTGCTCTTTGAACATACGCTGCAGGTGCCATTTCGAGTAACCGGCGCGCCCTGCTACGGTGTCCAGATCCAGACGTGCTTCAATGTTGTTATCAATCCAGTCGATCAGATCGTGAATAAATGCGTCGCTCATCATCCCATTTTCTCCCGTCGCCTTAACGAACAGTATCAGTATCAGTTGCAATTACACTTTAAGGGTGACTGACTATGACACTTAATGCAAGTTTTATTATTGCATTAAATGCCGCACTCGCCGTAGGGGCTTTCCCCCTCTGAAACGAATTGATCAAAACAGCACATAAAGTGTATCAGATATTCTTGCAGATGCGGTTTGCAGAAGCCTACACTCATCGCGTTTTAATGCAATCTTAAAAGTTGCAGATTTTTCGTACATGTCCTTTTTTATTACACCAACGCGGAATAACAACAATGCATCTGCAAACATATGGGGTTCGTCGGGCGGTAAGCCTGTCAGGAGTGATGTTGCTGGGAAGCCTGCTGGCCGGTTGCGATCGTGGTGTGGCGCAAAACGCCCCGCCACCCCCGCCCGAAGTGAGTGTCGCGCAGGTGGTAGAGCAAAACGTTAGCCAATGGGATAGCTTCAATGGTCGCTTTGAAGCGGTGCAGAGCGTGCAGCTGCGTCCCCGCGTTTCTGGCTATATCGATCAGGTTAACTATCGCGAAGGCGACGACGTGAAAAAAGGTCAGGTGTTGTTCACCATCGATGACCGCACCTACCGCGCCACGTTAGAACAAGCACAGGCTGAACTGGCCACGGCGCGCAGTCAGGCATCGCTGGCACGCAGTGAATCGGCGCGTACCGATAAACTGATTGGCACCAATGTGGTATCCCGTGAAGAGTGGGAACAGCGTCGTTCTGCAGCCAGCCAGGCGCAGGCCAATGTGCTTTCTGCGCAGGCAGCGGTCGACATGGCGCAGTTGAACCTCGACTTTACCCGCGTGACAGCCCCGATTGATGGCCGCGCCAGCCGCGCGATGATCACCACCGGCAACCTGGTGACCGCCGGTGACAGTGCCAGCGTGCTCACCACGCTGGTGTCGCAGGATCGCATGTATGTCTATTTCGATGTGGATGAAGCCACCTACCTGCAATATCAGGCGATGGCGCGTAAGGGACAAAACCGCGGCTCGCTGCCGGTGGAAATCGCGCTGACCGGTGAACAAGGTTATCCACATCACGGCACCGTCGATTTCCTCGATAACCAGCTGACTGCCAGCACCGGCACCATTCGCATGCGCGCCTCGCTGGATAATCACGAACGTCAATTTACGCCCGGTCTGTTTGCCCGCGTGCGTCTGCCCGGCAGTGCCGCGTTTAACGCGCTGTTGATCGACGATAAAGCGGTGCTGACCGATCAGGATCGTAAATACGTTTATGTGGTCGATGCGCAGGGTAAAGCCGAGCGTCGCGATATTCAGGCTGGCGAGTTGGCTGATGGCCTGCGCATTGTGCAATCCGGTCTGAAACCGGGTGACAAGGTGATCGTCAATGGCCTGCAGAAAGTCTTCATGCCTGGCATGCCGGTGAAAGCTCAACCGGTGGCAATGCGCTCCGCTCAATAATAATCGAGACTGCCTGTTATGGATTTCTCCCGCTTTTTTATCGACCGACCGATTTTCGCGGCGGTGCTGTCGATCTTGATATTTACCACCGGTCTGATCGCCATACCGCTGCTGCCGATCAGTGAATATCCCAACGTGGTGCCACCCAGCGTGCAGGTGCGCGCAGAGTACCCAGGTGCCAACCCCAAAGTAATTGCTGATTCGGTGGCGACGCCGCTGGAAGAGGCGATCAACGGGGTCGAAAACATGATGTACATGAAGTCAGTCGCCGGTTCTGATGGCGTGCTGGTCACCACCGTGACCTTCCGTCCGGGTACCGATCCCGATCAGGCGCAGGTTCAGGTGCAAAACCGTGTGGCCCAGGCGGAAGCGCGTCTGCCGGAAGAGGTGCGTCAACTCGGTCTGACCACGCAGAAGATGTCGCCGACGCTGACGCTGGTGGTGCACATGTTCTCGCCGAAGGGCAAGTATGACTCACTCTATCTGCGTAACTACGCCACCCTGAAGGTCAAAGATGAGCTGGCACGCCTGCCGGGTGTCGGTCAGATTCAGATCTTCGGAGCGGGCGAATATGCGATGCGCGTATGGCTCGATCCAAACAAGGTGGCCGCACGTGGCATGACCGCTTCCGATGTGGTCAGCGCCATGCAGGAGCAAAACGTGCAGGTCTCTGCCGGTCAGTTGGGCGCAGAGCCGACCAAAAAGGCCAGTGACTTCCTGCTGTCGATTAACACTCAGGGCCGTCTGGAAAGCGAAGAACAGTTCGGCAATATCATCCTGAAAACTGCCGATGACGGCTCGCTGGTGCGCCTGCGTGACGTGGCGCGCATTGAGATGGGTTCCGGTAGCTACGCCCTGCGCTCTCAGCTGAACAACAAGGACGCGGTGGGTATCGGTATCTTCCAGGCGCCGGGTGCCAATGCCATCGATCTGTCCAATGCCGTGCGTGACAAGATGGCCGAACTGGCCACCCGCTTCCCGGATGATGTGCAGTGGGCCGCGCCGTACGATCCAACGGTATTCGTGCGTGACTCGATCCGCGCCGTGGTGCAAACGCTGTTTGAAGCGATTGTGCTGGTGGTGTTGGTGGTGATCCTGTTCCTGCAGACCTGGCGCGCGTCCATCATCCCGTTACTGGCGGTGCCGGTGTCGGTGGTGGGAACCTTTAGCGTGCTCTACCTGCTGGGCTTCTCGCTTAACACCCTCAGTTTGTTTGGCCTGGTGTTGGCGATAGGCATCGTGGTGGATGACGCTATTGTGGTGGTGGAGAACGTCGAACGTAATATCGCGATGGGACTCTCACCGACGGCGGCCGCGCATCAGGCGATGCGTGAAGTGTCGGGACCAATTATCGCTATCGCGCTGGTACTGTGTGCGGTGTTCGTGCCAATGGCGTTCCTGTCGGGCGTAACCGGCCAGTTCTATAAACAGTTTGCGGTGACGATTGCCATCTCCACGGTGATCTCTGCCATCAACTCACTGACCCTCTCTCCGGCGCTGGCGGCCAAACTACTGAAGGCGCATGACGCACCGAAAGATATGCCGACGCGTCTGATTGATCGTTTGCTCGGCTGGATTTTCCGTCCGTTCAACCGCTTCTTCCAGCGCAGCTCCGATGGCTACGAGTCAATGGTCGGCAAAACCCTGCGTCGTCGTGGTGCGGTGTTTGGCGTGTATGTGCTGTTACTGGTGGGTGCGGGCTTTATGTTCCACACCGTACCGGGCGGCTTTATTCCGACGCAGGATAAGCTGTATCTGATTGGCGGCGTGAAAATGCCGGAAGGCTCGTCACTGGCGCGTACCGATGAAGTGATTCGTAAGATGAGCGAGATCGGCATGAACACCGAAGGCGTGGCCTATTCGGTTGCTTTCCCTGGCCTGAATGCGTTGCAGTTCACCAATACGCCCAATACTGGCACCGTCTTCTTCGGTCTGAAGCCGTTTAGTGAGCGCACGCGCAGCGCGGCGGAAATTAACGCCGAGATCAACGCGAAAATCTCCAAAATCCAGCAGGGCTTCGGCTTCTCGATTATGCCACCGCCGATTCTGGGTCTGGGGCAAGGATCGGGTTACTCGCTGTATGTGCAGGATCGTGCGGGATTAGGTTACGGGGCGTTGCAAACCGCCATCAATACTTTATCCGGTGCGGTAATGCAGACGCCAGGCATGATGTTCCCGATCTCCTCTTATCAAGCCAACGTGCCACAGTTGGATGTACAGGTGGATCGTGACAAAGCCAAAGCGCAAGGCGTTTCGCTCACCGATCTGTTCAGCACCCTGCAGGTGTATCTGGGTTCCTCTTACGTCAACGACTTCAATAAGTTTGGTCGTACATGGCGTGTGATGGCGCAGGCGGACGGGGATTTCCGTAACAGCGTGCAGGATATTGCCAATCTGCGTACCCGTAATAATCAAGGCGAGATGGTGCCGATTGGTAGCATGGTGAACATCACTACCACCTACGGCCCCGATCCGGTGATTCGCTATAACGGCTATCCGGCGGCGGACTTGATTGGTGATGCCGATCCACGCGTACTCTCTTCGGCGCAGGCAATGGAGAAGCTGGAAGCGATGTCGGGCCAGGTGCTGCCGAACGGCATGAACATTGAATGGACCGATCTGAGCTATCAGCAGGCAACGCAAGGGAATACCGCGTTTATCGTCTTCCCGGTCGCCGTGCTGTTGGCGTTCCTTGTGCTGGCGGCGCTGTATGAGAGCTGGACGCTGCCGCTGGCGGTGATCCTTATTGTGCCGGTCACCATGCTGTCCGCGCTGGTTGGCGTGTGGCTCACCGGCGGCGATAACAACGTGTTTGTGCAGGTGGGTCTTGTGGTGCTGATGGGGCTGGCGTGTAAGAACGCCATTCTGATCGTTGAGTTCGCTCGTGAACTGGAGATGCAAGGCAAAGGGATTGTCGAGTCGGCGCTGGAAGCCTGTCGCCTGCGTCTGCGCCCTATCGTGATGACCTCGATTGCCTTTATCGCCGGGACCATTCCGCTGATTCTGGGTGAGGGTGCGGGTGCCGAAGTGCGTGGTGTCACCGGGATTACCGTGTTCTCGGGCATGTTGGGCGTGACGCTGTTTGGCCTGTTCCTGACGCCGGTGTTCTATGTGACGCTGCGTAAACTGGTCACGCGTAAGCAGCCGGATGCGGAAGTGCAAACGGTGTAAGGTTTTACCGTGTTAAACAGGGGCGGTCTTGACGGACCGCCCTTTTTTTATTGGGGAACGAAGAGCTGGAAGCAGGCACCCGGCGCTTTTTTCAGTACGATATCGCCACGATGCAGTTGCAACATGCGTCTGACAATCACCAGGCCTAAACCGCCATTATCGCGACGGTTGGTATCGATGATCGAGGGCCGTTCAAACAGCGTCTGACTTAACTCGTAAGAGATGCCAGGACCGCTGTCTTCCAGCTCCAGCATCACTTTTTGATCCTGACTCCAGATACGCAGGGTAATGTTGCCGCCGAGTGGCGTATGACGGATGGCGTTGTCGATCAGATTGGTCAGCACCCGTTCAATCATCGACATATCAGCATCAATCATCGGTAAACTGGGTTGAATGTCTACATGAAACTGAAGCTGTGCGTTATCGAAAGGCAACTCGAATTTCTGTAATACATCCTGCACCAAATCGGGCAGAGAGAACCGCTCACACTGCGGTGTCACCACGCCGTGCTCCAGACGCGCAAGCTCGAACAGCTGTTGCGCCAGCATGCCCACCTTCTCACTTTGCGTCAGCGCGATCTGCAGATAGCGACTGCGCTCTGCGTCAGTCAGACTGTTGGCTTTCACCGACAAAGTTTCAAGATAACCCTGAATCGACATCAACGGGGTACGCAGATCGTGAGAGATGTTGGCGACAAACTCACGGCGCTGCTGGTCTTTCAACTCTAACGCCTGAACCTGCATCGCAATACGCTTCGCCATATCAATAAAGGCATTGTGCAACTGCGCGACTTCATCCTGTGATGTTGAATAAGGCAGCGCTGCAAAGTGCTCCAGCGCGTCCTCGCGTGAGACCACTTGTTGCGTCAGTTTTCTGACCGGTCGCGTGACCCAGTAATAGGCGCATCCGCCCGCAATCAGCCCGCATAAGATGATCACCACCACTGACCACAACATCGAACTGCGCAATACCGAGGTCAGCACACCCTGCTGTAACTGTTGATAATTCTCACCCTGCAAAATCACATACAAATAACCAAGGGTGCGATTTCCTTCCTGTATGGGCGCGGCACTGAACACTTTTTTGTCGGCCAGAGAACGAGGATCGTCGCCGTAAACAGGCAAAGCAGCACCCTGCAGTAACTTTTGTACCGAACGGACATCAATTTGTTGTCGATGCAGGTGCCCAACCGGCGCGTCGTTGGCCAAAATGCGGCCTTGCGTATCCAGCAGATAGACTTCCACGCTCGGGTTATACGACATCATCTGACCAAACAGCTGTTTCAACGCCGGACGCGCGGTACCTTCGGCATTCATCAGTACGCTGCTTTTGGCGATAGAACTGGCTAAATTGCGCGACAGGTTCTGCATCATCGCATCGCTGTACTGCTTACGGTTTTGATCCTGAATAACCAAAATAAGTGCACTGCTGACAACCAGCATCAAAGCAAACACCAGCGTCAGTCGTTGGGTAAGAGAGAGGCGCTTCATCTGGCATGCTCTCCCTCTTCGGGCACCACGAACTTATATCCCTGCCCCCATACGGTGAGGATCCAGCGCGGCTCGGCCGGTGTCGCTTCGATCTTCAAACGAAGGCGATTGATGTGGGTATTCACCGTGTGCTCATACCCTTCGTGCTGGTAGCCCCAGACCAAATTGAGCAGGCTCAACCGCGAGAAGACTTTGCCGGGATGACGGGCGAAGTGGTACAGCAGCTCGAATTCGCGCGGCGTCAGCTCAATCGGTAGCTGATTGAGGTGAACTTCACGGGCGACGGGATCGATACTCAGCGTGCCGAGACGCAGGTTTCCCGCGTCCTGACGCATATTCTGGCTCATCGCTTCTTGTCGACGAAATAACGCCTTCACGCGAGCGACCAGTTCCAGCATGGAAAAGGGTTTGGTCAGGTAATCATCCGCGCCCAGTTCAAGCCCCAGTACACGATGCACTTCACTGGCGCGGGCGCTGATCATCACAATCGGCGTGTAATGCGGCATATTGCGCGCGCGGCGACATAACTCCAGTCCATCGACGCCGGGCAGCATAATGTCGAAGATCAGCGCATCCCAGCGTTGGCTCTCAAGCAATTGACTGCCCGTATCGCCATCCGCGGCATGCGTAATGTCAAAGCCTTCATCGCGCAGGTGAATGTTTAACAGCTCCGCAATATTGCCATCGTCTTCAACGATTAAGATCTTCTTCGCCATGTTTACCGCCTCAATGAACCTCTTTTTAATCTTATACAGAATCGCCCGTTGGAGTTATCACATTTTGTTTAACTCTGCGTGAGGATTCCGTGATCAATAAACGGGCACTCTGTCATCATTCCGAACAGCATAGCGATATGCAGAGGTAAAGAATGAAAACAGCACCGGGTCGACCTGTTCATCCTCTGTGGTTAAGAGTGTGTCACTGGATAAATGCCGCCGCCATTATCATGATGATTCTAAGTGGATGGCGCATTTATAACGCGTCACCCTTATTCCCCTTCTCTTTTCCTAATCCTTATACGTTAGGAGGATGGCTGGGTGGCGCGTTGCAGTGGCATTTTGCCGTAATGTGGATATTCGGCCTGAATGGTGTGTTTTATCTGGTCATGAATATCGTCAGTGGCCGCTTCAGGCAACGTTTCTTGCCGCTGAGTATCACGCAACTTTTTAAAGACGCTTTCGCTGCATTAAGGGGCCGACTCGATCACCACGACCTGCGTCATTATAATATGGTGCAAAAATTTGCGTATTTATTGGTGACTGTTGACGGCATTTTATTAGTAGTCTCTGGACTCGTGCTGTGGAAATCAGTTCAGTTTTCGCTGCTGCGTGAATTATTAGGCGGATATGACACTGCTCGCTTAATACATTTCGGCGCAATGTCCTTTTTATGCATGTTCTTTGTCATTCATTTGGTGATGGTAGCACTGGTTCCCAAAACGCTATTACTGATCACTCGTGGGCGCTGAGGATGAAAATGGAAAAGAAACCCATTGCGCTCTCTGCCAGCGATGCTTCACACCTGGTTAAAGACGCGCAAACCTTACTGGCAAAAAAGTTGTCGGGGCACTCCCGCCGTCATTTCCTTCGACTGGGGTTAACCCTTGGTGGCGTGGCGATGCTTAGCGGTTGCGATCTGGATGACAATCCGGATGTTGAAAACGTATTGAATCGCATGTCCCGTTTTAACGATCGCGTTCAGGGATGGTTATTCAGCGGACATCAGATGGCGCCGGAATATACTTTGCAAGATATTACCCGTCCGTTTCCGTTTAATGCCTTTTACGGCGAAGAAGATATTCCGCAGGTAAATGGGGATGATTACCAGTTGCAGATTATCGGGCTGGTACGTGATAAACGCAGCTGGCGACTTCCTGAGTTATATAAGTTATCGCAGCATGAACAAATCACCCGTCATATATGTGTTGAAGGATGGAGTGCAATTGGCCGCTGGGGCGGTGTGCGATTCAGTGATTTCCTGCAACTTATTGGGGCTGATACCAAAGCGAAATATGTCAGCTTCCGCTGTGCGGATGATTATTACACCAGTATTGATATGGCGACCGCATTGCATCCGCAAACGTTATTGGCACTGAGTTGGGATGGGCGCATATTACCGCCGAAATACGGTTATCCAATGAAACTGCGCATTCCGACAAAACTTGGCTATAAAAACCCGAAGCATATTGTTTCGATTGAAATCACCAACCGCTTTACCGGTGGCTACTGGGAAGATCAGGGCTACAACTGGTTCGGCGGCAGTTAATACCCTCAACCTGAAAGGAAGTTAAGATGAAAAACGTTATTGCAACTGTATTGGCTGGCGCAATGTTAATGGCTTTCTCTGGCGCTTATGCAGCCGATAACATGGCAAAAGATGGCATGCAAAATGAAAGCGGTATGTCGCACGATGGCATGAAGAAAGAGCACATGAAAAAACCGATGAAGAAACATAACAGCATGAAGAAAGACGGCATGTCTAAAGATGGTATGTCTAAAGATGGCATGGCGAAAGATGAGATGTCTAAAGACGGAATGTCTAAGTAAAAATGCGGGTTACCGGGCTGATGTCCGGTAACCGTTTTACTGATTTCAGCGGGATTTTTTGCAGAGGTCTTCAATTTCGAGATCGGGCAGTTCATCGCAGCTGCTGGTATCGTGTTTCTTCAACTCAGCCAGCGCGTCGGCCACGTTGCGCGTCTCAAGCACTTTCAGCGAGGCTTCTTCCGCCTCTTCAGCAATCGATTTGAAGTACCAGCACAGGTTGGCACTCACCAGACAGCGCGGTGCCACATCCGGACGCGAAGCCCAGAGTTTTTTATCTTCGATCACAGAAGTATAAATATCGCGCAGCGTAATCTCCGCGGCTGTACGACCGAGATGAATCGAACCGGTACGGCCAAGCGTAGAGACAATGATGCCATCGCGCGTTAACGGAACCATCAGTTTTCGAATGAAACTGGGGTTCGCTTCAAGACCATACGCCAAAATAGCACTGGTCGAGCGTTTGCCCAGTTGCTCCGCCATCGCTACGCTCAAAACCATCTGCAAAGCTGTCGGGAAGCGGTAATCAAGCATTTCTGTATCCTGAGTTGCGGTTTATCTTATTGTTTTTATGCCGCGGCAGTGAGTAATCAATGAGCAATAAATATAACAAACACTGTTGCTTTTTAGAAGCCAGCGACTGTGATCAAGGCACGTATTCATCATTTGATCAGACAGAAGCGCACAGGCTGCTTAGTTTACTGCTCCCTTTTACGTTTGCGGCTTGAGCGCAGGCAATTTTTGCTTCAGCACCCCCACCAGCAACACGTTCACTAACGCCAACAAGCACAGCAGCCATAATGTGGCATTCGCCCCGAGCTGCTGAAAAACATATCCCCCTACCAGCGGCGTTAATGCCTGGCCAATCAGTGCAGGACGCGCCATGCGCCCTACCACAATGGCGTAGGCCTCTGGTTTGACCATCACCAGCGGTAAAGTTCCCCGTACAATCGCACGCAGTCCATTTCCTGCACCATAGAGCACCATGCTGACCAGTGCGAACTGCGGATAGAGGGTCAGCAGCAGCAGCCCTAACGCCACTAATCCTACCGAGAAAAATGTCGTCCAAATCGGATGTCCCCGTTTAAACGCGATATCCACGATCCGCGAGCCAACCTGACAAGGGCCCAGAATCGCGCTGATGGCTAAGGCGGCAGTCAATGAGTGACCGCTGGCTTGTAACAAACTGATTAACTGCACCGAAATAGCGGTCATAATCACCGAAGCGAGGGTAAAAATGCTGCATAACAACCAAAACAGCGACGGTGCCAAATCACCACTCGCGTTACGCTGTTTTGTCGCAGCATTAACAATGGGCTTAACCGGCGCAGGCAACGCATACCAATACGCAGGCAGCACGGTCAGGCATAACAGTGCGGCAATGGCGAAACAGGCGCCGCGCCAGTCAAGCCAATGGATGAGCAGCGCGGTGCCCGGCCATACCAGCGTGGTGCAAAAGCCGGAGATGAGGGTAATACCGGTAATTGCCCCGCGAGCCTGCCCACCGTAAAGCGTTCCGAGGGTGGCAAACAGGGAGTCGTATAAACCCATCGCCATTCCAATGCCGATAATCAGCCAGGCAAAGAGGAACAGCAGCAGATGGTGGCTTAATCCCATGATGACCAGGCCCAGCGCCATCACCGCCCCGCTCGACGCCAGCAGCACGCGGCCATAACTGCCCGCAATCAGGCGGCCACTTAAGGGTGCTAACAGGCCAGAAACCAAAATGCCCAAAGACAATGCGCCATATACCCACTGCTGCGACCAGCCGGTTTCCGCCACAATTGGATTCGCCATCACGGCCATGAGATAAAACGAGCCGCCCCACGACAGGATTTGAACCCATCCGAGTGTCACGATGGCAGGAACCGCAGGTTTAGGGTGATGCTCCACGACAAGTTTCCGTTAGCAGGCAAAGCATTGTTATAACATGTTCATCCTGCTGGAAAAATGCTTGTGTGCCCTGCTTCGCGAATTCACGCTATCAGGGTGGAAGATTGACTCCGAATGGGATAAGTTAAATGGTATGTTGTAACTATGGAGCGTAACATGTCCCGCTATGATTTGGTGGCCGATTTGCACGAGTGCGTTAACGCGCTGGAGCTGGGTCTTAGCACCCTGCGTCAACAGGTGGAACAGCAGCCGTTGCTGATTGCGCGCGCCTTTAGTTTGCCCGAAATTGAAAAAGGTCATGAGAATGATGAGATTGAGCGCATCGCCGTCACTCAACATCTCGGCCAAAAAGCGCGCGATATGGCGCTGACCCATTACTGTCGTCTGTTTATGCAGCACCAGTCAGAAAAACTGAGCACCAAGGCTGCGGTGCGCTTGCCTGGCGCTATCTGTATTGAAGCGGATGATGCCGTCAGCGAGCACATCAGCCAGCAAGTGTCCGATATCAATGCGCTCAAGCTGCGCCTTGAACACCTGATTACCGTCGAGTCGGGCTTGCCGAGTGAAGCGCGTTTTGAGTTTGTCCACCAGCATCTGCGCGGTTTGATCACCCTGAATGCTTATCGCAGTGTGACCTTACTGCATGCGCCGGACAGCCTGCGCTTTGGCTGGGCCAACAAGAACATTATTAAAAACCTCACGCGTGAAGCCGTGGTCGAGCAGTTGGAACGCAGCCTGAAGGCAAACCGTGCGCAAGCACCCTGGACGCGCGAACAGTGGGCGGAAAAAGTCCAGCAGGAGCTGGATATGATTTTGTCACTGCCCGCCGATGCCAAACTGAAAATCAAACGTCCGGTTAAGGTGCAGCCGATTGCCCGCGTCTGGCGCGCCAGTAACAAAAAACAGGTGCAACTCGCCTGCCCTTCACCGCTTCTGGTGCTGTGTCGGGATAAGACTCAGGTGCCGATTTTAGGGGAATTGCTGGATTACGACGCCGATAACGTCACGCATCGTCATAAGCCGTTGGCGCAGCCGCTGCATTTGGTGATCCCACGGCTGCACTTGTGGAGTGACAAGCTTTAATGAAGAAGCGGCCATCAGGCCGCCTCTGTCATTGCACATCATCGCTGAACCGAGCGGCATTACCCCTCAGTTTGCCGCGATAATTATTGCTTCATGCTGCCAACCATCTCCTCAGGACGCACCCACTCGTCAAACTGCTCTTCAGTCAGATAGCCGAGTTTCAGCGCTGAGCCTTTTAGCGTCAGCCCTTCTTTATGGGCTTTCTTGGCGATTTCCGCCGCTTTGTCATAACCGATATGGGTATTCAGCGCCGTCACCAGCATCAGCGATTCATTCAACAACTGATCGATACGCTCGCGCACCGGTTCAATCCCTACCGCACAGTGATGGTTGAAGCTGTCCATCCCGTCTGCCAGCAGGCGAATTGACTGCAGGAAGTTGTGGATCACCATTGGACGGAACACGTTCAACTCAAAGTTGCCCGAAGCACCACCAATATTCACCGCGACATCGTTACCCATCACCTGGCAGCACAGCATGGTTAGCGCTTCGCACTGAGTTGGGTTCACTTTACCTGGCATGATTGAGCTGCCCGGTTCGTTTTCTGGAATGGCGAGCTCGCCAATACCACAACGCGGACCCGATGCCAGCCAGCGCACGTCGTTGGCGATTTTCATCAGTGACGCTGCCAGACCTTTCAGCGCGCCATGCGCATGCACCAGCGCATCGCAGGTTGCCAGTGCTTCAAATTTATTCGGCGCCGTCACAAAGGGTTGTTGCGTCAGATCGGCCAGCGCTTTCGCCACGCGAACCGCATACTCGGGATGGGTATTTAAACCGGTGCCGACAGCGGTGCCACCCAGCGCCAGCTCGGCCACGTGAGGAATGCTGTGTTCGATGTGCTTCAGGTTATGCTCCAGCATTGCCACCCAGCCGGAAATTTCCTGGCCCAGTGTCAATGGCGTCGCATCTTGCAGGTGCGTACGACCAATCTTCACGATGTCTTTAAAGGCTTCAGACTTCTCGCTCAGGGTCTTTTTCAGAACATGAATCTGCGGAATCAGCTGCTCCCGCACGGCGATGACCGCGGCCACGTGCATGGCGGTGGGGAACACGTCGTTGGAGCTCTGGCTCTTGTTGACGTCATCGTTTGGGTGCACCAAACGCGACATGCCACGCTCGCCGCCGAGAATTTCACTGGCGCGGTTGGCCAGCACTTCGTTCATGTTCATGTTGGTCTGGGTACCGGAACCGGTCTGCCAGATCGCCAGCGGAAACTCTTCACTGTGTTTATCAGCCAGCACTTCGTCAGCCGCTTTCAGAATCGCTTCTGCTCGTTCAGCCGGAAGCAGGCCGAGATCGCGGTTCACCTGTGCTGCTGCGCGTTTAGTCAACGCCAAAGCATGCACTAATGCGACGGGCATCTTCTCGGTTGAGATACGGAAATGCTCCAGCGAACGCTGGGTTTGTGCCCCCCACAACTTATCTGCCGGTACTTCGATCGGTCCCATTGAATCTTTTTCAATGCGATTCGCTGCCATGACTACGTCTCCTTAGCTCAGATTAGAGGTTTCCGCTCAGGTCGTCTTCCCGCGACGCCGTTGAGCGAGCAAGATTGTCACATACAAGAAATTAACATTATGCGAGCCCATCGCGTTTATTGCACTTGTTGATGTATTTTGTATGGCACTTTCTGCTTTAATAAGCCTATTTACTTACGGTTATTAAGGGTAAACGATGCAAAAAATGAACAATTCGCTGCAAAATTACGCTTGGGGCAGCAAAACTGCACTGACCGAACTTTACGGCATTGATAACCCACAGGGATTACCGATGGCGGAGCTGTGGATGGGCGCCCATCCGAAGAGTCCGTCAACTGTTGAGATCAAGGGTGAAACGCGTTCCCTGCGCGATGTCATCAATGATGACCAAACCGCAGCATTAGGCGCGGCCGTCGCACAGCGTTTTGGCGAGTTGCCTTTCTTGTTTAAGGTGTTGTGTGCCGATCAGGCCTTATCGATTCAGGTGCACCCAAGCAAAGCCGCAGCCGAAGAGGGATTTGCGCGCGAGAATGCTGCCGGGATTCCGATTGGCGCTGCTGAGCGCAACTACAAAGACGCGAATCACAAGCCGGAACTGGTTTATGCCCTGACTCCATTTCAGGCGATGAACGGCTTCCGCGAGATGCACGAAATTGTATCGCTGCTTGAGCCAGTGGCCGGCGCCCATCCGCAGATCGCCCACTTCCTCGAAAAACCCGATGAGGCCAGCCTTGCCAAACTGTTCTCTACCCTGCTGTCGTTAAAAGACGAGCCTAAATCACTGGCGTTGGCGGTGCTGAAATCTGCACTCAACTCACGCGGTGGCGAACCCTGGCAGACCATCAAAAGCATTGCGGCAGATTATCCGGACGATACCGGCTTGTTCTCGCCGTTGTTGCTGAATGTCATCACCCTGCAGCCTGGCGACGCCATGTTCCTGTTTGCCGAGACGCCGCACGCCTATTTAAAAGGGGTGGCACTCGAAGTCATGGCGAATTCCGATAACGTTCTGCGCGCGGGACTGACCCCAAAATTCATCGATATCCCAGAGTTGATGGCGAATCTGAAGTTTGAGGCCAAACCGGCTGCCACGCTGTTGACTCAGCCTGTGCAAGCAGGCGATACGCTGAACTTCCCGATTCCGGTGGAGGATTTTGCCTTTGCCATCCACGCCCTCTCCGCCACGCCACAGCCGTTAGCGCAACAGAGTGCGGCGCTGCTGTTTTGCATTGAAGGTCAGGCGGTGATTGAGAAGTCAGGTGAGCAACAGGTGTTGAAGCCCGGTGAGTCGTGCTTCGTTGCCGCCAGTGAATCCCCGGTTAACGCTGCGGGCACAGGACGCCTGGCGCGGGTCTACAACGCGCTCAGTTGATCCGGCTGACGATGCCAGCATTAACTGCTATTCTTTCAGACTATTACTTTAAAACGCCTGCGGGCGTTTTTCTTCACCGTCGCACCCCATGTAGCGGCGTGCGGACCCAAGGATAAGGACGACTCAGCGATGAAAAAGACCAAGGTTGCCGTAGGTGTAATTGTAGCGCTCGGCGTGATTTGGACAGGCGCATCCTGGTTTACCGGCAAGCAGCTGGAAAGCCATATGGATCAGATGTTGCAGAACGCCAACACTCAGCTTAATGCCTATGCGCCGAATGCTCGCCTGACGCTCAGCTATCAGGATTACCAGCGCGGCATCTTCAGCAGCAAAACTAAATTGGTGATTCAGGCCAGTTCACAGACTGAAGACAATCCGCTGCTGAAGCCAGGTCAAAGCATCGTGCTGAACGAAACCATCGACCATGGTCCCTTCCCATTTGCGCAGTTGAAACGCGGCAGCCTGATCCCAAGCATGGCATCGGTGCATACCGAGCTGGAAAATACCGATGCGGTGAAGAAACTGTTTGAGCTCACCAACGGTAAATCGCTGGTGACCGCTGACACTCGCGTCGGCTACAGCGGGGCCACCGACACCGTGCTGGATCTGCTGGCAGTGGATTATAACAACGCACAGACCGGCGATCGTCTTGCCACCAACGGCGGCACCCTCGAAATCAGCGCGGACAGCAAAGGCGATAAAGTCAGCCTGAATGGCGACTTTTCCAGCATTGCCGTTACCAGCAAAAACCAGGTTGAGCAGCCGGTGCTGTTCACGATTAATGGCCTGAAGCTGAAGGGTGATACTCATCTCAGCCCGGAAGGTGTGCGCGTGGGCGATCAGTCCATCAGCCTGGATAAACTCGACGCCAGCATTAACGGTCAGGAAGGTTTGTCATTGCAGAAGTTGGACACCAAATCCTCCTTCGATAATAAAGACGGCAAAATTGGCGGCGATCTGAACATGAACGTCGGCAATATCACCCTGCAGAAGCAACCGTTCGGCGAAGCTAAGCTGGCGTTGAAGTTTGCACAGTTTGATGCGCAGGCGGTGAAAACCTTCTCAGACAGCTACAACGCGCAAATGCAGGCACTATTGAACCAGCCTGGTCTGGTTGAAGATCCAGTGCGTTATCAGGCCAGTGTGCAAACCATCCTGAAAAATAACCTGCCGACTCTGTTAAAAGGGTCTCCAACCGTCAGCATCGCGCCGCTGAGCTGGAAAAACGATAAAGGTGAAAGCACCTTCAACCTCAGCGTTGGCTTTAACGATCCTGCTACCGTAACGGGCGAAGCGCAGAATCTTGGTGCCGCAGTGGATCGCGTGCTGAAAACGCTCGATGGCAAGCTGAACATCAATATGCCGATGGCCACCGAAGCCATGCGTCATGTGGGTCTGGCTGAAGGGTATCAGAGCGACGATGCGCAGAAGCTGGCGGATCAGCAGGTGAAAGGTCTGGCCGCCATGGGTCAGATGTTCCGTCTGACACAGCAGCAGGATGACAACATCACCACCAGCCTGCAGTACGGCAACGGTCAGGTGACGATGAATGGCGACAAGATGTCACTGGAGCAGTTCCTGTCACGCTATATGCTGGGCGCGCAGACCAGCGAAGGGATGCCGGAGTAATCAGCTTGCGGGTGCACCTCGGTGTGCCCGCCAATTTTATCCTCCCCGCACCAACTGCGGCGGCACAATCAAGGTTTGCACTTCCGCATCCGGCTTCGCCAGTCGTTGCAACATCCTTTCCCCCGCTCGCCTTCCGACATCACGCGCTTCACTGCTGACAAACGTCAGTGAGGAATCATACGACTCACGCTGCGGATCATCATTAAAACCGACCAGCGCCAGCTTTTGCGTAAAGTAGCTGTCCACTGCATCTTCGCCCAGCGAGCGTCCACTGTGAATGGCACCAAAATAACAGCCCAGCGCAGTACTGGCGTTATGGGCAATGATGGCGGTGATGCGCGGATGATGATGCAGCAAGTCCTGAGTTAACGCTGCAACACTCTGCTGGCGATCGTCGCACTCAATGATCCAGTCGGGTCGAAACGGTAGTCCGTATTGCAGCAGCGTCGCACAATAGCCGCCAATACGTTCCGCACGCGTCAGTGAAGAACCCAATCCGCCGACCCACGCGATACGCTGATGCCCCTGACGGATCAGGTACTCTGTCGCGATACGCGCGGCCTGGCTGTTGTCCGGACGCAAGGAGTCGACCTTGTCGAGGCTACTGGCACGCGCGGCGCAAATGAGCGCAATATGTTGTTCATGCGCCTGCGCGACCAGCGTTTCCGCCTGCGCAACGGCACCCCCCAACACAATGCCATCGGCGCCCTGAGCGGCCAGAGAATCGAAGCAGCGTTGCAGGTGCTGCCCGTGTTGTCCGCTTTGCGTCAGAACCAGCACTTTTCCCTGCTGCTCCAGCACTTCACTCAGCCCCGCCGTCATCGCCGCATAAAACGGCTGGCTGAGATCGCGCACGATCAAGCCAATAACGCCGCTCTCACCGCCACGCAGAATCGATGCCGAACGGTTGCGTACGTAACCCAACTGCTCAATTGCCTGATTAACTCTCTCGGCGGTGGCAGTAGAGATACGTCCTTTACCAGACAGCACCAAAGAGACCGTCGAGACAGAAACGCCAGCCGCTTGTGCGACATCATGAATAGTGGTTTTAGGCTGAGACATCCGGTTCCGTTTCCAACAACTGATGAAGAAACAAAGAGGTAAAACGTTACACTGATTAGCGCAAAAATAAAGCCTGGGATTAGTCACGCTTTGTGACTATAGCCACAAAATTGCTTGGTAAAACGTTTTATCATTCTTTACCATTTTGATAAATTGCCGCTTTTTAACCAGGAGAGACTATGTCCGCCAGCCGACCCAAAATGTCACTTTGGGAATTTTTCCAGAGTCTGGGTAAAACCTTTATGTTGCCCGTTGCTTTGCTGTCGTTTTGCGGCATTTTGCTCGGCATCGGGAGTTCACTGAGCAGTCACGATGTGTTGACGCTGATTCCGATGCTCGATCAGCCCTTCCTGCAATACCTGTTTATCTGGATGGCTAAGCTTGGCTCTTTTGCCTTCAGCTATCTGCCGGTGATGTTCGCCATTGCGATTCCCCTGGGCATGGCGCGGGAGAACAAAGGCGTCGCTGCCTTTGCCGGTTTTGTCGGCTACGCAGTGCTGAACCTGAGCGTGAACTTCTGGCTCAATATCAACGGCATTCTGCCAACCACTGATGCGGCGGTGCTGAAAGCCAACAACGTACAAAACATCCTGGGCATTCAGTCCATCGACACCGGTATCCTGGGAGCGGTGATCGTTGGCGTGGTGGTGTTCTGGCTGCATGAGCGCTTCCACAACATTCGCCTGCCGGACGCACTCGCCTTCTTTGGTGGTACGCGCTTTGTGCCGATTGTCACCACCGTGGTGATGGGTTTGCTCGGCTTAGTGGTACCGCTGATTTGGCCATTCTTTGCCCGTGCGATTACCGGCTTAGGCTGGATGATCAACAGTGCCGGTGAATTTGGCCCGATGATCTTCGGCACCGGCGAACGCCTGCTGCTGCCGTTTGGTCTGCAGCATATTCTGGTGGCGATTATTCGCTTCACCGATGCGGGCGGTACGCTCGACGTCTGCGGCAAAAGCGTCAGCGGCGCCCTTACCATCTTCCAGGCGCAGCTGGCTTGCCCGGAGACTCACGGCTTTGCGGAGAGCGCCACGCGTTTCCTGTCGCAAGGCAAGATGCCGGCGTTCCTCGGTGGTTTGCCAGGTGCCGCACTGGCGATTTACCACTGTGCGCGTCCTGAAAATCGTCACAAAATTAAAGGGCTGCTGATTTCGGGTGTGGTGGCTTGCGTGGTCGGCGGTACTACTGAACCGATCGAATTCCTGTTCCTGTTCGTGGCACCGGTGCTGTATCTGATCCACGCCCTGTTGACGGGGCTGGGCTTTACCGTGATGGCGATTCTCGGCGTGACCATTGGTAATACTGACGGTAACGTCATCGACTTCTTCGTGTTCGGCGTGCTGCACGGCCTCTCCACCAAATGGTATTGGGTGCCGGTGATTGCGGCGGTGTGGTTCGTGGGTTACTACGCCATCTTCCGTTTTGCTATCACGCGCTTCAATATCAAAACACCGGGTCGCGAAGCAGAAACCAGCAGCGTGGAACAGCAGGTTAGCCGCGCGGGCGTGGGTAAATCAGGCTACAACACCCCGGCGATTCTGGCGGCTCTGGGCGGCGTGGAAAACATCACCTCGCTGGACAACTGCCTGACGCGTTTACGCCTCACCATTGCGGACATGAGCAAGGTGAACGATGCCGCGCTGAAAGCCAATGGCGCAATTGGTGTGGTGCATCTCAACCAAACCAGCCTGCAAGTGGTGATCGGTCCGCAGGTGCAGTCGGTGAAAGATGAAATGGCACACCTGATGAGCGCGACGGTGTAATGATGCATAAGTTTGATTTCGACCAGAGCGTGGATCGTCACGGCAGCTGGTGCACGCAGTGGGATTTTGTGGCGGACCGCTTTGGTGTGGAGGGCTTATTGCCCTTCACCATCTCCGATATGGATTTCGCGACGGCGCCCTGCATCATTGAAGCGCTGCAACAGCGGTTAAACCATGGCGTATTTGGCTACAGCCGCTGGCAGCACAAGGACTTTACCTCCGCAATTCAACACTGGATGAAGCGCCGTTTTGCCACAGAGGTTGAGGCGCAATCGCTGGTTTACGGCCCGTCGGTGATCTACATGGTGGCGCAATTGCTGCGCCACTGGACAAAACCCGGCGATGAAGTGCTGATTCATACGCCTGCCTACGATGCGTTTTATAACACTATCAACGGTAATCAGCGCCGCGTGCTGGAACTGCCGCTACAGCGCCAGGGTAATGACTGGCAGTGTGATATGGCGCAACTGGAGCAGCTACTGGCGCGACCCGATTGCAAAGTGATGCTGCTGTGCAGCCCGCACAATCCTACCGGTAAAGTGTGGCAGCGTGAGGAGTTGCAGCAAATGGCCGCGCTCTGTGCGCGCCACGATGTGAAGGTGATCAGCGATGAGATCCACATGGATATGGTGTTGGGCGATGCACACCACATCCCGTGGAGCCAGGTGGCGCAATCTCCCTGGGCATTATTTACCTCGGCTTCGAAGAGTTTCAACATTCCGGCACTGACGGGCGCGTGGGGCATCATTCCGCATCAAGCCGATCGCCAGGCCTGGTACCACGCACTCAAACAGCAGGATGGCTTATCGTCACCGGCGGTGATGGCCGTCGCGGCGACCATCGCCGCGTATCGCGAGGGTGAAGCCTGGCTGGATGCACTGCGCGACTATCTGCAGGCGAATATGCAGCATATCGCGCAGCGGCTTAATACCGCTTTTCCTGCGCTCAGCTGGCAGCCCCCTGCCGCCACCTATCTGGCATGGATTGATCTCACCCCGCTGGGTATTGATGAGCAGGCACTGCAACAGCAGCTGATTCATCAGTACAAAGTGGCGATCATGCCGGGTTCGACTTACGGTGATGCCAGCCGGGGTTATTTGCGCCTCAACGCGGGTTGCCCACGCAGTAAGCTGGATGACGGGCTGGATCGCCTGATTGCTGCTTTAAAATCGTATTAAATGCGCTCGGATGCTGATTAATTCAGCATCCATTTCACGTCTTGCGCAAATCGCTGGCGCTGTTGCGCAAGATGTTTTTATAATGCTCTGCACTTTATGAAACTTTAGCGAGTGCGACATGATTGACCTGAAACTCCCCCTGACCGACATCCACCGCCACCTTGATGGCAACATCCGCGCACAAACCATTCTTGATTTAGGTCGCCAGTTTAATCTCGCGCTGCCTGCCAACTCGCTCGACGATCTGCGTCCGCATGTGCAAGTCACGGCCAATGAACCCGATCTGGTGAGCTTCCTGCAGAAGCTGGACTGGGGCGTAAAAGTGCTGGGCGATTTAGACGCCTGCCGCCGTATTGCGCTGGAAAACGTCGAAGATGCTGCGCGTGCAGGGATCCACTACGCGGAACTGCGCTTTTCGCCGGGCTATATGGCGATGACCCATAACCTGCCGATTGCCGGTGTGGTAGAAGCCGTGATTGATGGCGTGCGCGCGGGCGTGAAACAGTACGGCGTGGATGTGAATCTGATCGGCATTATGAGCCGTACCTTCGGTGATGAAGCCTGCCTGCGCGAACTGGAAGGCTTGCTGGCACACCGCGATGGCATTACTGCCGTTGATCTGGCCGGTGATGAGCTTGGCTTCCCGGGCAGTGAGTTCCTCAGCCACTTCAATCGCGCGCGTGATGCCGGTTTCCGCATTACCGTGCACGCCGGTGAAGCCGCGGGTCCGGAAAGCATCTGGCAGGCGATTCGTGAACTCGGCGCGGAGCGTATTGGCCATGGCGTGAAAGCGATTGAAGACCGTGCGCTGATGGACTTCCTGGCTGAGCAGCGTATTGGTATCGAATCCTGCATGACCTCGAATATTCAGACCAGCACCGTGGCTTCGCTGGCCACTCATCCGCTGAAAGCCTTCCTGCAGCACGGCATCCTCGCCACCATCAACACCGATGATCCGGCAGTTCAGGGTATTGAGCTGGCGCATGAGTATGAGCACGCTGCGCCGCAGGCCGGACTCACCGCCGAAGAGATGCGCCAGGCGCAGGAAAATGGTGTGACGATTGCCTTCCTCAGCGATGCAGAGAAAGCTGCGCTGCGTCAGCGCGTGGCGGGATAACGCGCTTTAAAAGCAAAAAAGGTGCGCATCGCTGCGTACCTTTTTAATGAAGCCGCCCTGCAGAGTAACCTTGCCTGTTTGCTGGCACGGATTCTCTCAAAGCGCACTTTCATTGTGTCACTTCAGCGACATCGTCTGGCGTTTTTCAGCGGACTGTAAACCAAGTTCAATCAGCTCCATCACCTGAATCGCCTCTTCAGCCTGGACGGGATTCTCACCGGTGCCGGCAATCGCATCGCGAATCGCCGCGTAGTAGGCCGGATAGTTACCCGGCAGCGTCAGCAGCTCTTTTTCCACCATCACGTCGCCTTCTGCCAGCGTCAAAGTGCCGTTGCGCATGTCATAACCCCAATCCTCCTGCGGTGGACGTTCACCCGCTTTCAGACGATCTTCCTGCGGATCGAGGCCATATTTGACGTAGCTGCCACGCGTACCGTGCACCACGAAGCGTGCCGACTCCGCTGCCGCCAGCATGCTGGCGTGCAAAACCACACGACGGGTTGGATAGGTCAGCACCGCATGGAAATAATCGGTGGTTTGCGCACCTGGGCGCAGTTCTGCCATATCCACATTGATGGCGACCGGCGGACCAAACAGTTGCAATGCCTGATCCAGCACATGCGGCCCCAGATCAAACCAGATACCGCTGCCAGGGCCTTTCATTTCACGCCAGCGCTGACGAACCTCGGGACGGAAACGATCAAAATGCGATTCGAGATAGCGCACATCACCCAAGGCGCCATCAGCCAGCAACGTTTTCAGCGTCAGAAAATCACTGTCCCAGCGGCGGTTGTGGAATACCGAGAGCAGCAAACCTTTGGCCTTGGCCAACGCATCCAGCTCACGCGCTTGTGACAGTGTCACGGTGAAAGGTTTATCCACGACGACATGCTTACCAGCATTCAACGCCGCTTTGGCTAATGGGAAGTGAGTGTCATTCGGGGTGGGTATGACAATCAGTTGCAGTGTCGGATCATCCAACAGCGCCTGTGGATCCGAAACTACCTGCACTGAGGGCCAGTCGGCATGCACCTTACTGGCATCACTGCTGGAGACGGCTGCCAATTCAACGCCAGGCGCGCCGACGATCAAAGGAGCATGAAAGGTTTTGCTGGCAAAACCATAGCCAATCAGGCCGACACGTAATTTATCGCTCATTCTCATTCCTCTTGTTCGTTACCAGACTGATTTAAGACGAATCAGCCAGTAACAACAAGGCGGAATCACCTGAAAACTCAGGAGATAGCACTCCGTGCCGGTTGCCAGCTTTCCTGAGCGACTAAGGCATCGTGCGCATCCTGACTACGACGCCGGAAATCACTGGGACTGACGCCGACCCGTTTGCGGAAAACGCGAGAGAAATAGAGCTGATCGTCATAACCCACTTCTCGCCCAACCGAGGCAATCGGCTCCTGCGTGGTCTGCAGCAGCAATTTGGCGCGGATCACCCGCTGATCTTCACGCCAGCGCAGCAAATTAATCCCCATCTGTTCGCGAAACAGATGCGCCAGTCGCGACGGGGAAAGACACACATGGCGCGCCACTTCCTCGATTTTCACCTCGCTTGCCAGATGGTTGGTGACGTATTGACAGGCTTCAATCACGCGCGGATCGCGAATTTGCTGATGGCTGCGCGGATCTTCCTCTACCGCACGCAACAGCAGGCGCTCCAGCAGGTTCATAGCCAGTTCTTCGGCAAAGCGACGACCCGAATTGTGCGTTTGTTCAATGCTGGCGAACAGACGATCAAACTCGGCACGCTGCGCTTCTGGCAACCGCAACCGCCCCACGCCCTGACTCTCATCCTGCCACTGCAACCAGTCTGTCCAGTAAGCACGCGGACGGAAATAGACCCAGCGGTGGAACCAGCATGGGCTGTCAGGTGAACGGCCATAGTAGTGCGGGGTTTTAGGCTGGAACAACAGCAGGTCACCGGGTTCGCAGTCAAACGCCGATTCGCCATCAAAAATGCGACCCTGACCTTTGATTGTCAGATTAAGGATGTAACCCTTCATACCGAGCGGTCGGTCGATAAAAAAATCCAGCTGATCGTTAGCATTGATCGGCGTTAAGCCCGCCACCAGCCAGGCATTAAAGGGATAGCCGGGTAACAGGGGGTTCTGCTGCTCACTGGGGGGTTCACGATGGTACATAGTGCCCTCACGGTAACCTGTAAATGCGCAGTGCCGCGCGCCAGAAGGGCGACCCTTTGGCCGCCCTGCCTCATCTTTTACGGCTGGAATCAGGCCGCTTTGTTTTTCTGTTTATAGCGGTCAAAAATCACCGCCGCTAACAGTATCAAACCGCGCACCACATACTGTGAGAACGGCGAGATATTCAATAAATTCATCGCATTCTCAACCGTACCCAATATCAGCACGCCCGCCACTACATACGAAATCTTACCGATGCCGCCTTTCAATGAAACGCCGCCCAGCACACAGGCTGAAATCACGATCAATTCATAACCGAGTGAGGTCATCGGCTGACCACTGGTCATGCGCGAGGCCAGAATAATGCCCGCCGCCGCCGAGACCAGCCCCGACAAAATGAAGATGATAATGCGGGTGCGCACCACCGGCGCCCCAGCCAGACGTGCCGCTTCTTCATTACCGCCAATCGCCAGCGTGTTGCGGCCAAAGGTGGTTTTATTTAGCACGAAACCAAACACAATCATGGTGGCGATGGTCAGCCAGATCGGCGCTGGCAAACCCAGCCAGTTGGCATAACCGAGGGTGAAGAAGCGCTCATCCTCGATGCCGACCGCTTTACCGTCAGAGAAGATATACGCCAGACCACGCACAATCTGCATGGTCGCCAGCGTGGTGATCAGCGCATTGATTTTTAACCGGGCAATCACAAAACCGTTGATGAATCCGGTGGCCATACCGAGCACTAAACCGGCAGCGACGCCCAGCCACAGGCTTTCCGTCATGTTAATTACCACGGCGGTTACCACACCGGCACAGGCAATCACCGAGGCGACGGAAAGATCAAAATCGCCAGACGCGAGGCAAAACAGCATGCCGCACGCCACCATGCCGGACATCGACATCGCCAGTCCCAGCCCTTTCATATTGATGAAAGTGCCGAAGTTGGGCACGAAGATGGTGCAAACGATAAATAGCAGCGCAAAGACCACCAGCATGCCGAAATTATCCCAGATACGCCCTAACTGCAGTCCGCTGCGCTGTGCCGGTGGCGTGTTGGAAGTGGTAGATGAAGCCATTGTTGCTCTCCTTTACATCAGGCCACGGCGGCCGCTTGAGGTGTTTTCGGCATCGCCAGGCTCAGCGTCAGCTGCTCCGTGGCCGCGTCGTGTGGCAGTTCTCCGGCAATTTCACCTTCGCGCATCACCACGATGCGGTCAGCCAGCCCCATGACTTCGGGCAGATCGCTGGAAGCAAACAGCACCGCGATCCCTTTATTTGCCAGTTGGTAAATCAGGTTATAAATCTCATGTTTGGCACCGACATCAATACCGCGCGTCGGCTCATCCAGTAGAATCACGTTCATCTCTTCGGACAGCCAGCGGCCCAGAATTGCCTTCTGCTGATTGCCCCCTGACAGGTTCATGATCAGCTGCTGCGGCCCTGGTGTTTTGATATTCAGTGAGCGGATGTGGAGATCGGCGTTTTTCGCCTCCCAGCCGGGTTTAATCAGACAACCCGCCGTGAGGTTATGGCGACGTGCGCTGATATTGATGTTGTCGCGCACCGAGTGCACCGGAATAATGCCTTCAGATTTACGATCCTCCGGGCACAGCATGATCCCCGCGCGAATCGCATCGATCGGCTGGCGGATGTTGAGTTTTTTGCCATCCAGCGACACGCTGCCGCCGCGCAGTTTGGTGGCACCGAATAGCCCTTTCATCAACTCGCTGCGCCCTGCGCCCACCAGACCAAACAGGCCAACGATTTCACCGGCTCGTACCGTCAGCGAAATTGGCATGCGCACGCCTTTGGCCTCGACCTGATCAAGCTGCAAACGCACTTCACCCAAGGCGCGCGGCGCATAGCCGTAGATATCGCCAAGGTTGCGGCCGACCATCGCCTGCACCAGATCGTCATGATGGGTGTTGGCCATGTCAGTGAAGGTGCGCACATAGCGACCATCTTTGAACACGGTGATCGCATCACTCAGGGCAAAAATTTCCTCCATGCGATGCGACACATACAGCACGGTACGGCCCTGATCGCGCAGCTGACGGATGACGCGGAACAGATGCTCGATTTCACGCGCCGAAAGTGAACTGGTCGGCTCATCAAAGGCGATAATGCGCGCATTGCGCGCCAGCGCTTTGGCAATCTCCACCATTTGCCACTGGCCGAGCGACAGATATTTCAGCGGCATATCAGGATCGATATCCATGCCGAGATTTTTAAGCTGCAAATCCGCTTCGTAGCGCAGCAGTTTGCGATTCACCAACCCGCGTTTGTGGGGCAGCTGGCCAAGATAGATGTTCTCCGCCACGCTCATCTCAGGCACCAGATGCAGTTCCTGATAGATGATCGCCACACCCGCATCCAGCGCGTCCACGGTGTTGTTGAAGCTTTTGGTATCGCCTTTGATGCGAATTTCACCTTCAGTCGGCTGATAACTGCCGCTGAGAATCTTTAACAGCGTGGATTTCCCTGCGCCGTTTTCGCCCATCAGCGCGTGCACTTCCCCGGCGCGGCACTGGAACGAGATATCCTGCAGCGCTTTTACGCCCGGAAAGGTTTTACTGATGCCATGAAAGGACAGAAAGGCTTGATCAGTTTCCATGGAAACTCCTGGATAGTGCCTGTTAGATCTCAGGCGCGCATAAATGCGCGCCCTACAAATACCGTGCTCATCATTTGTAGAGGTCACCGTTGACTGCACACCCTACAAATGTCGTGCTCATCATTTGTAGGGTCACCATTAATGGTGACCGTTGACCGTTACATCAGCCCTTTCTTCGCCAGCTCGGTTTTGAAGTTGTCGCGGGTAATCAGCACCACATCGGTAACTTCGGTGAATTTCGCTGGCTCTTCGCCTTTGGTCACCCAGTTGTAGAGCATCTGGCTGCTCTTATAACCGTGCACATCCGGGCTTGGCAGCAGCGAACCGTAGAAGCCGGTTGCTGCACCTTTTGACAGCTCGCTCACCGCGTCCACACCGTTGATGCCAATGCCAATCACGTCGGGCGCTTTGAAGCCCTGGCCTTCGGTCGCGCGCACGCCACCCAGCACGGTGTTGTCATTCATGCCGACGATCAGCCAGTGTTTCACTTCTGGATGCTGCACCAGCAGCGAGTTACCAGCGTCAAACGCGCCGGGAATATCGTTGGATTTGGTCGGCACCTGATAGATCTGTTTTTCCGGGAATCCGGCTGCTTTCAGCGCGTCCATCGAACCGCCGGTGCGACGACGTGCGGTATCCAGCTCATTAGCGGTAATCGCCATTACGCCGGTCTCTTTCGCATCCCAGCCGCGCTTCTGCATCTCTTTGTAGAGTTCCTGGCCCTGACGCTCACCAATTTTGGTTGCGGCCATCATCACCAGCGGCACCGTGTCCATTGGCTTGCCTTTGGCGGTGACGAACTGGTCGTCAACTGCAATCACTTTCAGGCCATAGCTGCGCGCCTTCGCCACGATGGCTGAACCCAGTTTCGGATCCGGGGTGCAAATCACAAAACCTTTGGCTCCGCTCGCCGCCAGGCTATCGATGGCATTCAGCGTTTTCTCGCCGTCGGGCACGGCAATTTTGATCACTTCAAAGCCAAGATCTTTACCGGCCTTATCAGCGAACTTCCATTCGGTCTGGAACCAGGGTTCCTCCGGTTGTTTGACGAGGAAACCGAGTTTCATGGTCTCGGCGATAGCGGATTGTGACATAACCGCGGCGAGACCTACCGCCGCCAGCGCTTTAGTGAATTTATGCATGATGCTCTCCGGCACAATGGCGTTTTTCGCTGTTAATAACGAATCGGTGTAAACGCTACCAATTGGATTTCACGTTTGGGTACAGCGCAAAATCAGCGCGTTAGCTCAAAGGTTGTACAAAGGCTGTGCAAACGCTGGGCTAGTTGTAGCGGTAATGGAGAAGAAAAATGTAGAGCGGTATCACATCCCAAAACGATGACCAATTCCTCCATATATTCAGCGAAATTAACCAGTCATTAACTTTTGCTATCGATCACATAACGGTTTCGATGACAGAAAAGTGCATATTCTCAGCCAGCGATGACTAACCGCTTACGCACCCGCATTCCAGGATAGAGCCAGATAACTCACACAGGAGAATCCCAATGGGTGCTGGCGCCATAACAATTGGGCTGGATTTTGGCAGTGACTCGGTGCGTGCCCTCGCCGTGGACTGCCACAGTGGTAAAGAGCTGGAAAAGGCAGTGGTGAACTATCCGCGCTGGGCGAAGGGGGAATTCTGTGACGCGCACGCCAACCGTTTCCGCCATCATCCACAAGACTATATTGACGCGCTGGAGCAGGCGGTGGTCGCGGTGGTGCAAGCGTTAACCCCCGAACAGCGCGCCGCCGTAGTGGGGATAGGTGTGGATTCAACGGGTTCAACCCCTGCGCCGATTGACCGTGACGGCAACGTTTTAGCGTTGCGCCCGGAGTTCGCCACCAACCCCAACGCCATGTTTGTGTTGTGGAAAGATCACACCGCAATTGAAGAAGCGGAAAAGATTAATCAGCTGTGCCGCAACGGTCATTTCACCGATTACACCCGCTATATCGGCGGCGTGTATTCGTCGGAGTGGTTCTGGGCCAAGATTCTGCACGTGTCACGCGAGGATGCAGCGGTGCGTGATGCGGCAGTGTCTTGGGTGGAACTCTGTGATTGGGTGCCAGCCCTGTTGAGCGGGCGCACCGCCCCGGCGCAGCTGCGGCGTGGACGCTGCGCCGCTGGACACAAATCGCTGTGGCATCCTGAATGGCAGGGTTTACCGCCCGCAGATTTTTTCCGTGCACTCGATCCGCTGTTGGTAGAGCAGCTGGATTCTCCATTGTTTACCGACACCTTCACTGCTGATGTACCGGTGGGCACCCTCTCCACCGAATGGGCGCAGCGTTTGGGGTTGTCGGAACAGGTCATTCTCTCCGGTGGCGCCTTCGACTGTCATATGGGCGCAGTCGGTGCGGGCGCGCAGCCTTATACGCTGGTGAAAGTGATTGGCACCTCAACCTGCGACATTCTGATTGCCGACAGTGAGAAAGTCGGTGACCGCGCCATCAAAGGCATTTGCGGCCAGGTCGATGGCAGCGTCGTGCCGGGCGCCATTGGCTGCGAAGCGGGTCAATCTGCGTTTGGTGATATCTACGCCTGGTTCAGTCGCTTGCTGGGCTGGCCGCTGCAGCAGGCCGTGGCGCGTCATCCTGAGCTGCAGCCACAACTCGCCGAAATGCAGCAGGATTTGATCCGCTCCCTCACCGAAGCCTGGGCCGCCAATCCCCAGCTTGATCATCTGCCCGTGGTGCTGGATTGGTTCAACGGGCGTCGCACGCCGGATGCCAATCAGCGTCTGAAAGGCGTGATCACCGATTTGAATCTTGGCACCGACGCGCCCGCCTTGTTTGGTGGTCTGGTCGCTGCCACGGCATTTGGTGCGCGCGCCATTATGGAGTGTTTCGAGAAGCAGCAGATTCCGGTGGAGAGCATTCTGACGCTCGGCGGCATTGCGCGGAAGTCTCCCGCCATTATGCAAGCCTGTTGCGACGTGATGAATCGTCCGCTGGATATCGTGGCTTCTGACGAGTGTTGCGCGCTGGGTGCTGCCATTTTTGCCGCCGTCGCCGCGAACGTGTATGCCGATGTGCCTGCCGCACAGCAGGTGATGGCAAGTCCGATTGCCGTGACCTTGCAGCCCAACAGTCTGCGCGTGGCGGGCTATCAACAGCTTTATCAACGCTATCAAAACTGGTGCCAGGCCGCTGAACCTCAGTATGCCGCCCGCGCCACATCCGCTAAGTAAAGGAGCGAGAAATGGAACAGAACGTTTGGTTTGTGATTGGAACTCAGCATCTCTACGGAGCGGAAACCTTGCGCCAGGTCGAACATCACGCACGCCAGGTGATGGACGGATTGAATCAGGCGGGCACGCTGCCGGTGCCGCTGGTGTTGAAGCCGCTGGTGAAATCACCGGATGAAGCGCTGGCGCTGTGCCGCGAAGCCAATCACGACAATAATTGTGTCGGTATCATTACCTGGTTACACACCTTTTCACCGGCCAAGATGTGGATTGGTGGGCTGAGTATCCTGAATAAGCCCCTGTTGCAATTCCATACCCAGTTCAACGCCGAGATTCCGTGGGACAGTATGGATATGGACTTTATGAACCTGAATCAGACCGCGCACGGCGGCCGCGAGTTCGGTTTTATCGGCGCGCGCATGGGCTTACAGCACAGCGTGGTGACCGGCCACTGGCAGGATAAGACCAGCCAGCAACGCATCGGACGCTGGATCAATGCGGCACTAGCGAAGCAGGCCAGCCAGCAGCTGAAAGTGGCGCGCTTTGGCGACAATATGCGCGAAGTGGCGGTGACTGAAGGCGATAAAGTGGCCGCGCAGATTCAGTTTGGTTATTCGGTTAACGGTTGGGGCGTCGGCGATCTGGTTGAGGTGGTAAATAGCGTCAGCGATGGCGATGTGCATGCGCTGGTCGATGAATATGAGAGCCAGTATTTGTTCAGCGAGGCTGCCGCCGTCAATGGCGAGAAGCGTCAGAACGTGCTGGATGCAGCGCGCATTGAACTTGGTTTGAAGCGTTTCCTTGATGATGAAGGCTGTAAAGCCTTTACCACTAATTTCCAGACCCTGCATGGCATGACGCAGTTGCCGGGGTTAGCGGTGCAGCGTCTGATGGGCCAGGGTTATGGTTTCGCCGGTGAAGGTGACTGGAAGACCGCCGCGCTGCTGCATATTTTGAAAGTGCAAGCCGGGAACCGTGCGGGTGGCACCTCATTTATGGAGGATTACACCTATCACTTCTCACCGGGCAACGATTTGGTGCTCGGCTCACATATGCTGGAAGTGTGTCCATCGATAGCCAAAGAGGCGAAGCCGTTAATTGATGTGCAGTTCCTTGGCATAGGTGGCAAAGCCGATCCGGCGCGTATGATTTTCTCCACGCCAGCCGGTCGCGCGGTGAATGCCAGCGTGATTGATATGGGCGATCGTTTCCGTTTGCTGGTGAATGTGGTGGATGCGATTGAGCAGCCAAAACCGCTGCCGAAGTTGCCGGTTGCGCGTGCCTTGTGGCGTGCCCAGCCCTCACTGGCTACCGCCTCTGAAGCCTGGATCCTGGCCGGCGGTGCGCACCATACGGTGTTTAGTCAGGCACTGGATTTGGATGATATGTATCTGTACGGCGAGCTGAACGGCATTGAGGTGCTGGTGATTGATGAGGATACGCGTTTGCCGGCGTTCAAAGACGCGTTGCGCTGGAATGAGGCGTATTACCGGTTAGCACGTTGATCGTTTGATTACCGGTTAAAGCCGCGTTAACTCGCGGCTTTTTTGTGGCTAAAACCCGCGTTCCAGTGGGCAAAAGTGGATTGTGGGTAAAACCGTGCGGTTCAGTCGACAAAAGTGGACGCTGTGACTAAAAACGTGCGGTTCAGTCGACAAAGGTGGGCGTTACGTAAAGTCGGCGTGAATACATCCCTGTAGCCTCGGACGCCGCATCCATGCGGCGTACGCTTTACTCCACTGCCCACCTTTGTCTCCTTTATGCAGGTTCGTTGCGGTTTTTTTGGCGCTGAATTTGAATCGAATATTCAAGTTCGCACTGACTACAGCAATAAAAGTCCTAACCACCGTTCTCTCTTTACGGAGGAGTCCGGGACTGAGCAGAACTTTCAAGTTTGCACAGACCACAGCGATGAACCTCCTAACTGCCCCGTAGAGGCCAGCCCGAAGAGCAAAGCGTTCGCGCCAGGGATGGCGCGGTCGATCTGCATGGATGCGGGGTTCCTTTGCGATCGGGCTGGCCTTTGTGGGGCTTCGCACCGAACCATCAGCAACTCCACCTAACTTACAAAGATGGGTGCTGTGGCTAAAAACGCGCGGTCCAGTCAACAAAGGTGGACGTTACGTAAAGTCGGCGTGAATACATCCCTGTAGCCTTGGACGCCGCATCCATGCGGCGTACGCTTTACTCCACTGCCCACCTTTGTCTCCTTTATGCAGGTTCGTTGCATTCAAAATATGAGCGCCAACCCTTGTAATCCCCACCCAACATCCACAATTCTGAGCACCAAGCCTCCAACACCCTCGAATCGGAGCCTCAAAACAAAAAAGGTGCGCAAATTGCGCACCTCCTAAAACAAGCCACTGACAACTACGAAGTTAAACGCTTAACCGGCGCATTCTTTTGACGATCCCACATCACGGTCAGCAGGCGTTGCAGGGCAATGAATGCGAATAACAGAATACCGATGGCGATCTTCGTCCACCACGAACTCAGCGTGCCGTCAAAGTTAATCCATGTTTGAATTAGGCCTTGAATCAATACACCAAACAACGTGCCGAGTACCGTGCCGACACCACCGGACAACAAGGTGCCGCCAATCACCACCGAGGCAATCGCGTCCAGTTCCACGCCCAAGCCTGCCAGGGCATAGCCTGCCGAGGTATAAATCGAGAACACAATCCCCGCAAGTGTCGCCAGGGTAGTGGACAGCATATAAATCTTGATGGTGGTGGCGCGAGTTGAAACGCCCATCAACTGCGCCGACGTCAGGCTGCCGCCGATGGCGTACACCTGATTACCAAAACGCGTGCGATGCGCGAGTATAATGCCGCCAATCACTACAACAAGCATAATCACCGCCAGCAGGCTGAGACGACCGCCACCGGGAATCTTCCACGCGAGGCTCGACAGCGTGGAATACAGCGGGTGGTCGATGGGAATCGAGTTTTCCGACACCAGATAACTACAACCGCGCAGGAAGAACATCCCCGCCAGGGTAATGATAAAGGCCGGGATCTTCAGCGCATCGATTAGCCAGCCCATCATGGCGCCAAACAGTGCCCCCATCGCCAGTACAATCGCGAAGGCAAGGATTGGATCGACGTGATAATCGCCGATGATCTTCGCCAGAAACACACCGCTAAAGGCGATAACGGCTCCCACCGACAGATCGATACCGCCTGACAAAATCACAAACGTCATGCCGACGGCGATGATGCCGAGAAACGCGTTATCGGTCAGGATATTGCAGATCACGCGTGTCGAGGCAAAGCCAGGGAACTGACTCAGGCAGAACAGATAACCGGCGACAAACACCAGCAGCGTAATCATCAATGGCAGATGGCGCTTAATCATTTTGGTCGTCTCCCTTTCAGCATGGCGATAAAGCGCGGCGATTGCAGTAACAGCACACACATCACCACTACCGCTTTCACGACCTGATTCAACTCCGGCGGGAAGCCAGAGAGCAAAATACCGGTATTCATCGACTGGATAATCAGCGCGCCGATTAACGACAGCACCAGATTAAAACGCCCGCCCATCAGCGATGCGCCGCCAATCACCACGGCGAGAATGGCATCCAACTCCAGCCATAAGCCCGCGTTGTTGGCATCGGCGCCACGAATATCCGCGGCCACGATCAGGCCCGCAACAGCCGCGCACACACCGCTGATGGCATAGGTGGACATCACCACTAACCAACCGTTGACACCGGCATTACGGGCAGCTCGCAGGTTAATGCCCACCGCTTCGATAAACAGTCCTAGCGCGGTTTTACGCGTCAGCAGCCACACCAACAGCGCCACCAGCAAGGTTATCCACACCGGGACCGGCAGCATCCACAACGAGCCACTGCCGAACCAGCCGAGGCTGTCGCTGTTGAAGGTCACAATCTGACCCTGGGTAATCAGCTGCGCGATACCGCGCCCGGCCACCATCAAAATCAACGTGGCCACAAACGGCTGAATCTTCAGGAGGGCAACCAGCACGCCGTTCCACAAGCCACAGGCCAGTCCGGTACCCAATGTGGCAAGGATGATAAAGGTCAGACTGTGGCCAGCAACCGTCAGCGTGGCTGCTGTTGCGCCCGCAATTGCCATTACCGCGCCTACCGACAAATCAATCCCGCCGGTGGCAATCACCAGCGTCATACCGATGGCCAGCAGCGCAACCGGCGCAGCGCGGTTGAGGATATCAATCGGGCTGCCGAACAGGCGGCCATCCTGGATATGCACGGCAAAAAAATTGTTCGCGACCAGGCTATCCACCAGCAGCACCAAGATGAGCGCGACGATTTGTGGCATGCCAGGCGGCAACTTCGGCTTACGCCGTTCAGGTTTTGGATGTGTCATAGGGGATTCAAGCATGTTGTGCTCCTCCATCGGCGATGGCATTCACGATTGATGCCACCGACAGCTGCTCCAGCGGGATTTCAGCCACCTGCTTCAGATCGCGCATGATCAACACGCGATCGGCATAGCCCACCAGCTCTTCGAGTTCAGAGGAGATAACCAGTAACGCCAGTCCATCGGCGCACAGTGTTTCAATCAAACGAATAATCTCGGCATGTGCACCAACGTCAATGCCACGCGTCGGTTCGTCGAGGATTAAGAATTGCGGTTTAGTCACCAGCCAGCGTGACAGCAGCACCTTTTGCTGATTACCGCCGGAGAGTAGCTCAACCGGCTGATCGGCATGAGGCGTGCGAATCCCCAGGCTTTTGATAAAGCGCTCGGCGATGGCCTGCTGCTCACGACGTTTGATCGGCCTTAGCCAGCCGCGTTGGGCCTGCAGTGCCAGAATAATATTCTCGCGCACCGATGCCGCGCCGATAATACCGTCGGTTTTACGATCTTCCGGGCAGAACCCCATGCCCAAATGGGAAGCTTTGGCCGGTGTCCGAATGTGCTGCACTTTGCCTTTAATGGTGGCGGTACCGCGATCCGCACGACGGATGCCAAACAGGACTTCGGCGGTTTCGGTGCGGCCCGATCCCAGTAATCCGGCTAAGCCCACCACTTCTCCCGGGCGCACCTCCAGGTCGAACGGTTCGATGGTGCCCTTCTTGCCGTAATCTTTGAATGACACCACTGGTTGATTGCTCTTCAACGTACTGCCCTGACGCTGCAGGGCGGTCTCCAACAGCTCGCGCCCCAGCATCAGTTTGATCAATTCGATTTGCGGCAGCGATGCCGTATCACGTGTGGCAATAAACTGCCCATTGCGCAATACGGTGATGCGATCGGTAATGCGATACACCTGGTCTAAAAAATGTGTGACAAAAATCAGGCTCATCCCTTTGGCTTTCAGTTGCGCCATCAGGGTAAACAGCATTTCGACTTCACTGGCATCGAGGCTGGCTGTGGGTTCGTCGAGGATTAACACCTGAGCCGAGAGATCCACGGCGCGGCAAATCGCAATGATCTGCTGCATTGCCACCGAGTAATGGCCCAGAGGACGCGTCACGTCGAGGGCGAAACCGTAGTTGCGCATCAGCGCATCGGCGTCACGCACCATACGCTTACGATCGATCATGCCAAAGCGGCGTGGCTCGCGGCCAATATAGAGATTGTCTGCCACCGACATATTCGGCAGGAGATTCACTTCCTGATAAACCGTACCGATGCCCATTTGCTGCGCATCGGCAGTATTGTGCGGTGAAATAGCGGTGCCATTCAGGGTGATGGTGCCTGCATCACGGGTGTAAACGCCGGTCAGCACTTTAATTAACGTGGATTTCCCCGCGCCATTTTCGCCCAGCAGCGCCATGATCTCGCCTTTGCGAATGCTGAATGACACATTATTCAGCGCTTTCACGCCGGGAAAACCTTTGCTGATACCGTTGAGAGTCAGGAGTGCGGATGCATCTGCGGTGCTCATCAGGTTCTACCTCGCCTTACGTCATGAAAAACCGCCCCGAAGGGCGGTTGCGGGGATCAGTAACCCATGCCTTTTTTGGTGTCGAGCTGGGCCTGCGCGGAGTCCGGCAGATACAATTTCGATTCGGTTTTGATGATTTTTGGTGGCATCGTGCCGTCTTTTTTGAATTTCTCCAGCGCATCGAAGGCCGGACCCGCCATGTTTGGCGTCAGCTCTACGTTGGCATTGGCCTCACCCGCCAGCATCGCTTTGTAGATATCCGGAACGCCATCGATAGAACCGGTAAGGATATCTTTGCCCGGCTTCAGACCCGCTTCTTTGATAGCCTGGATGGCACCGATCGCCATATCATCGTTATGCGCATACACCATGCAGATGTTCTTGCCGTTGTTTTCCGCCTTGATAAAGCTCTCCATTACCTCTTTCCCTTTACTACGGGTAAAGTCGCCGGACTGCGAACGGATCACTTTGATGTTGTTGTGGCCCGCGATGGCTTCGGCAAATCCTTTCTTACGATCGATCGCTACGCTGGCACCCACGGTGCCTTGTAACTCAACCACGTTACACTTCTTGTCGCCGACTGTTTTCACCAGCCAGTCACCGATCAACTTGCCTTCCAGCACGTTGTCTGCGGTCACCACCGCCATATACAGCGATTTGTCTTTTACCACGATGGCGCGGTCTAACAGGAACACCGGGATTTTGGCGTCTTTGGCTTCTTCAAGCACCGGTTCCCAACCGGTTTGCACCACCGGAGCGATGAAGATGGCGTCAACGCCCTGTGCGATGAACGAACGCACCGCTTTGATTTGGTTTTCCTGCTTCTGCTGACCATCGGCGATTTTCAACGTGATACCGCGCTTTTGCGCTTCGCTTTTCGCCACGTTGGTTTCCGCTGAACGCCAGCCAGATTCCGAGCCAACCTGTGAGAAGCCCACCGTCATATCAGCGGCAAGTACAGACGTACTCAATGCTGAACTCACCATGGCGGTTAAGAGTAAACGTTTCCACATAATTTCATTCCTCTGAAGGGAGTGTGCTGTAGGGGTACAAAACGCAGATTAAGCCTGGCGCAAAAGCGAGAAAACAAGCGCGACATGCCTCACAAAATAGAATGAATTAAAGGGGTTACGTAATTAACCCCTTAAGAAGTCGTACCAGCCATATGGACGATTTGCCTGAAAATTATTTCAGTAGCCGTTAAATAAATGTAATAAACAGAATCGGTTATGAACGTTAACACTGGAAGCGATTACAGACGTTGCGTAAAGAATGGTTATTGACCGCGGACACGAGCAATGATCAGTTTTGTGATTATTCGCACACTATGTGATGGGTGTTTTTAAAGCCTGTACATGAATTTGCCAAACTGATCGACATAATTTGCCCCATAAAGCCTTTATAAGCGTAAAAATCAGGGCGCTAAGCTGAAAAAAGAATGACGTCGTTTATTTGCTTCAAGGGTGTGAGCTTTTTTTACATCCTATCGTGCGTCGGGGCTGAAATTGCCCTATTCGCGGTCAGAAATGCGCGTTTAAAACAGTAAAATGAAGAAAAAATGTCTTTTTATGAGCGAATTAGCTCACGTTGTCTGATTTTTGAATTTTTTTAACGCGTGCGTATGGACTCTGACGGCGTGCTCCCTATACTTGGGCACTTCCCAGTTTTCTATTTTTTAATGGCAATCATGACTGCGCTAGATTACCTGTTGAAATTCCGCAAAGTGAATAATCTTGAGAGTCTGGAAAAACTCTACGACCATCTTAATTATTCGCTGACCGATGATAATGACATCATCAATATGTATCGCGCTGCCGATCACCGTCGTGCTGAACTTGTTTCCGGCGGCCGCCTTTTCGATATGGGACGCGTGCCAAAATCTGTCTGGCGCTACGTAATGTAATTGGTTTTCCCCGCCTTTTTCTGCACTATTGCGTTGTCCATGTCGGGCGTGCCCCGTTTGGACATACAACGCCTTCTAAATTTCGTTACAGGATCCGCAAGATGACCGAATCGGTAAACCCGCCGCGTATTGCTGGCTGGCTGTTGTTGCCGCTGGCCTGGTTGATTATGACAATGCTGACCAGTGCGCTCGTCGTGGCCATGTATCTGAGCCCGTTATTTAATACCGAACTGCGCACCACGCTTTTTACTCACGGCGAGTTGTTGATGCAATGGGCGATTTCTTTGCTCACCGCCGCTGTGGTCTGGGTATACAGTATCTGGGTCTGCTGGATTTTCTGTAAACGTTCTCGCCGCTTACCGCGTCATTACATCCTGTGGCTGCTGATGACCGTGCTACTGGCATTAAAAACGTTCGCGTTCAGCCCGGTGGCGGATAGTAAGGCGATTCAAACGCTGCTGTTATCGCTGCTGGCTGCGGCGGTATTTGTGCCCTACTTCAAACGCTCTCAGCGTGTGAAAGAGACGTTTATCCAACCATAACGGCGCGAGTTTCGTCAGGAATTTAATTCTGAGTGCTCTCAACACCCACACATTTTGTGTAGAGGTTGAGATGCACCTCTCAATTCCGGATAATAGACGCCTTTCGGCTTCCCAGGTTAAAAAATGACCGACTACTTACTTCTCTTTATTGGCACCGTGCTGGTGAATAACTTCGTATTAGTGAAGTTTCTCGGCCTATGCCCCTTCATGGGCGTGTCAAAAAAATTGGAAACGGCCATTGGCATGGGACTTGCCACCACTTTCGTAATCACCCTTGCGTCAATCTGCGCCTGGCTGGTGAACCATCTGATTCTGGTGCCGCTCGACCTGGTCTACCTGCGCACGCTGGCGTACATCCTGGTGATCGCCGTAGTGGTGCAATTCACCGAAATGGTGGTGCGCAAAACCAGTCCGTCACTCTATCGCTTGCTTGGTATCTTCCTGCCGCTGATTACCACGAACTGTGCAGTGCTGGGTGTGCCGTTACTGAGCGTCAATCTTAACCATACCTTTTTGCAGGCCGCGGTCTATGGCTTCAGTGCCTCGCTCGGCTTCTCTTTGGTAATGGTGCTGTTCGCCGGTATGCGTGAGCGCCTGGTGTTAGCCAACGTTCCTGCGCCGTTCAAGGGCAACTCAATTGCATTAGTAACTGCGGGCTTGATGGCGCTGGCCTTTATGGGCTTTACCGGGCTGGTGAAATTCTAATGACCGCGATTTGGATTGCTATTGTGGCGATTGCTGCGCTGGGCCTGGTCTTTGGCGCCCTGCTCGGCTACGCCTCGCGCCGATTCGAGGTGGAAGAAGATCCGATCGTCGAACAGATCGACAGCATTCTGCCGCAGAGTCAATGCGGCCAGTGTGGTTATCCCGGCTGTCGTCCGTATGCGGATGCCGTGGGTAATAACGGTGAGGCCATTAATAAATGCGCCCCCGGTGGCGAGCAAACCATGCTCAAGCTGGCCGCACTGCTGAACGTTGAACCGCAACCGCTGGATGGTGGTGAGGAAGTGCAGGAACCGATCCGCACCGTGGCATGGATTGATGAAGCCAACTGCATCGGCTGCACCAAATGCATCCAGGCTTGCCCGGTGGATGCGATTGTGGGCGCCACACGCGCCATGCATACCGTGCTGAGCGATGTCTGTACTGGCTGCGATTTGTGTGTTGCTCCCTGTCCGACCGACTGTATTGAAATGCGTCCGGTTGCCACCACCACGGCCAACTGGAAATGGGATCTCGAAACCATTCCTGTACGGGTGATCCCGGTAGAAACTCATGCTTAATCTGCTAAAACTGTTCCGCAAAGAAAAACTGTGGGATTTTCAGGGCGGTATTCATCCGCCGGAAATGAAAACCCAGTCAAACGGCACGCCGTTAAGCCAGTTGCCGCTGCCTGAACAATTCATCATTCCGTTAAAACAGCATATCGGCCATGAAGGCGAGATTTGCGTGTCGCCTGGCGATCACGTTCTGCGTGGTCAGCCGCTGACTTTTGGTAGCGGACGCATGCTGCCGGTTCACGCGCCGACTTCCGGTACCATCGAAGCGATTGCGCCACATATGACAGCGCACCCTTCGGGTCTTTCCGAACTGTGTATTTTCCTGCGCGCCGATGGTGAAGATCGCTGGACCACGCTCGATCCGCAACCTGACTTCCGTGCGTTGCCACGTGAAGATGTCGTGAAACGTATTCATGAAGCAGGCGTCGCCGGTTTAGGTGGTGCGGGCTTCCCCACCGCCACCAAGCTGCGTGGCGGATTGCGCGGGGTCAAAACCCTGATTATCAACGCCGCCGAATGCGAGCCTTACATCACTGCCGATGATCGTCTGATGCAGGACTGCGCGGCGGAAGTGCTGGAAGGATGTCGCATCCTTGCCTGGGTATTGCAGGCAGAACGAGTGATGATTGGCATCGAAGATAATAAACCCGAGGCGATTGCAGCGCTGAAGCAGGCTTTGGGCGGTGACCGCGAGTTGCAACTGCGCGTTATCCCAACCAAATACCCATCGGGTGGCGCCAAACAACTGACTCAGATTCTTACCGGCGTTGAAGTGCCGCACGGCGGTCGTTCCACCGATATTGGCGTACTGATGCAAAACGTCGGTACGGCCTGGGCGGTAAAGCGCGCCATTATCGATGGCGAGCCGATTACCGAACGTGTCGTCACGCTGACAGGCGAAGCCATTGCGCAGCCGCGTAACGTTTGGGGACGCCTGGGCACGCCGGTGAGCCATCTGTTGCACCATGTTGATTTCACACCTGGCTCGCGTCAGATGGTGATCATGGGTGGTCCGCTTATGGGCTTTACGCTGCCATCACTGAACGTGCCGCTGGTTAAAATCTCCAACTGCATTCTGGCGCCGTCAGCCAGTGAGATGGGCAATAACGAAGAAGAGCAGTCTTGTATTCGTTGCAGTGCCTGTGCAGATGCCTGCCCGGCGAAGCTGCTGCCTCAGCAGCTATTCTGGTACAGCCAGGGCGGCGACCATGAGAAAGCGCGTGCGCATAATATTGATGACTGCATTGAGTGCGGTGCCTGTGCGTACGTCTGCCCGAGTAATATTCCGCTGGTGCAATATTATCGCCAGGAGAAGGCTGAGCTGCGCGCTATCGATCTCGAAGCGAAACGCACCGCCGAAGCGAAGGCGCGCTTTGAAGCGCGTCAGGCGCGTTTAGAACGTGAAAAGCTGGAGCGTGAAGCACGTCATGAAGAAGCCAAACAGCGTGTGGCGCGTAGCGATCAGGGTGAACGTGACGCGGCGATTGCTCGCGTGAAGTCGCGTGCCGCCAAAACACCAGAGCAGGAAACCGCCGAACGCGAAGCCCGTCATGCGCAGGCGTTAGCTCAGCAGGCGGAAAAACAATCTGAAACGCAGGCGCTAAGCCGCCAGTCTGGCGATCCGCGTAAAGCCGCGGTTGAAGCCGCTATTGCGCGTGCTAAAGCGAAGAAAGCTGCGGCTGCGGCTGGTGAACAAGCATCTGAACCCGCGAATGCAGCTCCGGCCGCTGAAGTCGATCCGCGTAAAGCGGCGGTTGAAGCCGCTATTGCCCGCGCTAAAGCGAAGAAGGCAGCGGCGGCTGAACAGGCATCGGCACCCACTGAAACCGCACCTGAATCATCTTCTGAAGTAGAGGCTGCTACCTCTCCTGACTCCGCCGACCCACGTAAAGCGGCAATTGCTGCCGCGGTCGCCCGTGCCAAAGCGCGTAAAGCGCAGCAGCAGCCTTCGACGACTGAGGAATAAATGGCTTTTCGTATCGCAAGTTCTCCTTATACCCACAACCGCCGCAGCACCGGCAACATCATGCTGCTGGTGGTGCTGGCTGCCCTGCCGGGCATGGTCGCGCAGTGGTATTTCTTTGGCGTGGGTTTTCTGATTCAGGTATTGCTGGCTACCGCCACCGCGTGGATCACTGAAGGCGCCATTTTGCGTCTGCGCAAGGCACCGGTGGTTCCGACACTGTCGGATAACTCTGCCCTGCTCACCGCACTGCTGCTCGGTATCAGTCTGCCGCCGCTGGCACCCTGGTGGCTGGTGGTCATTGGCACCGTGTTTGCCATTGTTATCGCGAAACAACTCTATGGCGGCCTGGGGCAAAACCCTTTCAATCCGGCCATGGTTGGCTATGTGGTCTTGCTGATCTCTTTCCCGGTGCAGATGACCAGCTGGTTACCACCAGACTCCTTACAGGCAATCAAACCCGGTTTGCTCGATTCTCTGAGCATGGTTTTCACTAATCACACCTTGGCCGGTGAGACCATGCAGCAACTCCAGCTCGGAGTGGATGGCGTGAGTCAGGCCACCCCACTTGATACCTTTAAAACCGGCTTACGTGCCGGGCACAGTGCAGAGCAGTTGCTGGCTGAGCCGATTTATACCGGCGTGCTGGCCGGGTTAGGCTGGCAGTGGATCAACCTTGGCTATCTGCTGGGTGGGATGCTGCTGCTGGCGAAGAATGCCATTCGCTGGCACATCCCCGTCAGTTTCCTGGTGTCGCTGGCCTTCTGCGCAACCCTTGGCTGGTTGTTCTCACCGGAATCACTGAACTCGCCGCTGATTCATTTGTTCTCTGGCGCAACCATGCTCGGTGCGTTCTTTATCGCCACCGATCCGGTCACCGCCTCGACGACTAATCGTGGTCGCCTGGTTTATGGTGCATTGATTGGCTTGCTGGTGTGGCTGATTCGCAGTTTTGGGGGTTATCCGGACGGTGTGGCCTTCGCGGTTCTGTTGGCGAACATTTGCGTGCCGCTGATTGATTACTACACCCAGCCGCGCGTTTACGGCCATCGCAAGGATTAATGATGTTCGATGCTATTCGTAAAAATGCCGTGACGCTGGCGGCGTTTGCAGTGATCACCACCGGCGTCACTGCCGTGGTGAACTATGTCACCAAGCCCACGGTGGAACATCAGACGGCGCTGCAGCAAAAGAACCTGCTCGATCAGGTGGTGCCCACCGAGATGTATGACAATCACATTCAGCAAGAGTGTTTCCTGGTGACGGATGCAGCAGCATTAGGCAATAACCAGCCGCATCATCTCTATCTGGCACGTAAAGGTGACAAGCCTGTCGCCGCAGCGCTTGAGACCACCGCGCCAGACGGCTATTCAGGTGCGATTCAGATGTTGGTTGGTGCCGATTTCCAGGGCAAAGTACTGGGCGTGCGCGTAGTGGAACACCACGAAACACCAGGGCTGGGCGATAAGATCGAACTGCGTATTTCCAACTGGATCAACAGTTTTAACGGCAAAGTGGTACACGGTGCCGACGACAAGAACTTTGCGGTGAAAAAAGACGGCGGTGAATTTGATCAATTTACCGGTGCGACCATTACCCCGCGCGCGGTGGTCAATGCCACTAAACGTACCGCACTACTGATTGAAACGTTGCCAGCGAAGCTCTCTTCGCTGCCCGAATGTGGAGATGCACCATGAGTGAAGCGAAAAACCTGCTGGTTGGCGGCCTGTGGAAAAACAACTCCGCCTTAGTGCAGCTGCTCGGCTTGTGCCCGCTGCTGGCCGTGACCTCAACCGCCACTAACGCCCTCGGTCTTGGCCTGGCCACCACGCTGGTGTTGACCATCACTAACAGCGCCATTTCGGCGTCGCGTCGTTGGGTGCCGGCGGAAATCCGTATCCCAATTTATGTGATGATCATCGCCTCGGTGGTGAGCTGTGTGCAGATGCTGATTAATGCTTACGCTTACGGCCTGTATCAATCACTGGGTATCTTCATCCCCCTGATCGTGACCAACTGTATCGTTGTGGGCCGTGCGGAAGCGGTAGCGTCGAAAAGCAGCATTCCGCTCTCCGCGCTGGATGGATTTGCCATTGGTATGGGCGCGACCTGCGCGATGGTGACCTTAGGTTCAATTCGTGAATTGATTGGTAGCGGCACGCTGTTTAACGGTGCTGACCAACTGCTGGGCCCCTGGGCTAAAGCGCTGCGTATTGAAGTGTTCCATTTCGATTCACCGATGTTGCTGGCCATGCTGCCGCCAGGTGCGTTTATCGGTTTGGGTATGTTGCTGGCGGGTAAATATCTGATCGATCAGAAAATGAAGCAGCGTGCCGCCTTACGTGCCTCTGAACCTGAAGCTGCCCCGCAGGGTGAAACCGGGAAAGCGGTGTGAACAAGGATAAGCGACTGGAAATTCTCACGCGTCTGCGTGACGACAACCCGCATCCCACTACGGAACTGAACTTCAGTTCACCGTTTGAACTGCTGATTGCGGTTTTGCTGTCCGCGCAGGCCACGGATGTCAGCGTGAATAAAGCCACGGCGAAGATGTATCCGGTGGCAAATACCCCTGCCACGATTCTGGCGTTAGGCGTGGATGGCGTGAAGGAGTACATCAAGACCATCGGCCTGTTTAACAGTAAGGCAGAGAATGTGATCAAAACCTGCCGCATGCTTATCGAGCAGCATGGCGGTGAAGTCCCCGAAGATCGGGCAGCACTAGAAGCCCTGCCCGGTGTCGGACGCAAGACCGCCAACGTGGTGCTGAATACCGCCTTTGGCTGGCCGACCATTGCGGTGGATACGCATATCTTCCGCGTCAGCAATCGCACCCGCTTCGCGCCCGGCAAAAATGTCGAAGAAGTGGAAGACAAGCTGATTAAAGTGGTGCCTTCCGCCTTTAAAGTCGACTGTCACCACTGGCTGATCTTGCACGGCCGCTACACCTGCGTAGCACGTAAGCCGCGCTGTGGCTCCTGCCTGATCGAAGATCTGTGTGAGTTCGACGCTAAGGAGTCTTAGTGTTCGCCAGGGGCTTCAGCCACGGCTCCCACAGAGAAACAGACTCCGTGGCCAGCGCGCGAAGATGGTTCGCATCCAAACCGCAGGCATTAATCAGGGATTGCAGTGGCATTAGTCTTCCTCGCTGACAAAAGTTTCATTCGGCACGTCCGGTGTATCACTGATAATGAAAATGTCTGCCGGAAGCGTAAAATTGCGCAGCTTCAGCAGCGCCAGCGGTCCCTCTCCGGCTTCGGTTCGCAGAATGTAGTTCAGCGGGCTGCCGTCAGGAGCCTGCCAGATGAGCTGCCAGCTGCTGCTGATGCCCGGATTAGCGCTGACCTGAGCCTTATCCAGCAGGCGAATCAGGCCCCAGCTCCCCGGCATGTCACCATACTGGCGGGTGCCGGCCTTCGTGCTTATCCAGCTCAGAGATGCGCCCGGCGCTTCGGTGTCAGCCGGCCAGGTGAAGCGTTTCCACACTGGCTGCTGATTCATATAGGTGAGCTTCTGGCTGTCGATAATCAGGTCAGTCTGCATAACGCCTGCAGCCGTGCCGGGGCGCAGCTCAAAATGCAGCCCGGCCTCCCCGCTGGTGAACACCACGTCAGAAATGCGGCTCAGCTGATTAAGCGCCTGCAGAAAGGCCGGATTAAAGGTCAGTCCCTGGGCGTTGATGCTGTCCGGTACCCAGCGGGTGCCTTCGCGATGCAGTACGCCGCTCAGACGCGACTGCAGGAAGCGGGTGATGCGCCCATTGTCCGCGTTCAGGTATTTTGCCAGCAGTGGCAGTGACACTTCACTGCTGACATTTTTGAACGGATAACGGCCGCCAAACGCGCTGTTCCACTCGTTCACCACCGCCTGCTGCCACTGGGCGTTAAGGCTGCCCGCAGCGGGCATCAGCACCTGCTGCCAGGCCTGCTCCATCGGGCGCACAAACACCGTCAGCCCGAAGCCGCTCCACTCCTGTCCCAGCCCGGCGGCGACCAGGCTGCCGTAATCACGCGTGTCAGTCAGGTCAACCGTTTTCCCCTGAAACACCGTCTGCGCCAGCGTCTGCGTCATGGCCTGCGGGTCTGCCGCGTTGGTGACCTGCTGCAGGCGCAGACGCACCTGAGTTACGCGCGTCAGGAAGGTGCGCAGGTTCATGTTGCTGCTGCCCTGACTGTCAGTCAGCGCCAGCAGCGGGCCGAAAGTGGCATCCAGCGGGCCGCTCGGGCCGCTGTTCTGGTCAATAGCTGGAAGCTTTTCACGGTTAAACAGGTTTTGCGCGGATTTCACCAGCGAGTCGCCAATCGCACCACCGCTCTGTGCGGTGCGGCCCTGCACGTTGAGCGTGTTCATCAGCGCCACCAGCGGCGACTGCCTGACGTCTGCCATCAGCGTGAGCTGGTCGATAGCGTCTGAAAGCGTCGCTGCCGGCTGCAGGCGCAGGCTGTTCAGGAAGTTCAGCCAGGCGGCGCTGTAGTCGGCAAAGTAACGGCTGGTCAGCCGCGTCTCCAGCGCTTCGGGTGAGGAAGCATCACCGGCGGGCGGCGGCGCATCACTGAGTACCCAGTCCATCTCCTCACGCCGCTCCCGCGCCACCTTTTCAATCGCGGGTTTAACGCCATCTTCCCAGGCCTGACGGGTGAACATGCCGGGCACCACTTCATCGGTGGTAAACAGCCGACCGGCATCCGTATCGCCGGTCATATCGGCCAGTCGCATATCGGCGTACTGGTGCGTCACCTCTGACAGCACCCGCTGATACTGCCGGGACTCGCTGTTGGTCACTCCCATCTGGCGAACCAGCAGGGCGCGCACCTGCCCGACCAGCTCCGGGTCTGCTTTCAGCGCCCACTCAGGGTGAGCACTGAGATTCTTGGCATAGAAAGCAAACAGCGGACTCCCGGCACCCTGCCAGTAAGCCTTGTCCAGACCCTGCCGTTGCGTCCAGTTCTGCATCAGCGCCTGGCTGAACCAGCGGGGGTCCATACGTTCAGGGCGCGTCAGCATCAGATACAATCTGAGCTGCGTGTAGGCCTGCTTTGACTGCGTTTCCCGCAATGGGCTGTCAGGTGGGAGTGCGGCATAGGCTTTCAGCGCGTCAGTAAGCTGCAAGGCTGCGGCGTCGCGCAGCAGGGGCAGCGCCGCCTCACGGTAGCGTGGCCACAGGGCGGACAGCAGTTCTTCGTTCTGACTCAGTCCAAGACGACTGTACCAGGGCGTACCATGCTCCTGGCGATACTGTAATTGTCCGATGGTGTCCTGAAGCATGCCCAGCGCAGCAAGCCGTTGTTTTAAAGATTGGTTGTTGTCAGAAGCGTTTTCAGCCACCTGTACGGCTTCACTGATAATGCTGCGATTGGCGGCAAAAGAGACCAGCATCCCCGCTCCCCACAGAATGACTAACGCACAGGTGGCTGCAGTGAGTATACGACTCCACTGCAGGCCAGAGCGAGATGGGCGAAGATGTGCAGGTAGTTCATTTGAAGACGCAGGCAGCGCGTCCCAGCGGTTATCGCGTCTCCAATGGTGCGGCACCGTATGTGCCATACCTTCCGACTGTGGGCTGAACACCATCCCCGCCAGCGGCAGAGACCGATGAACACTCTGCAGCGGAGAAAGCAGCGTAGTTATCGATTCAGGCACACACGCTAGCTGTTCCGCGAGACTCAGCAAAAAATGATGCTGCGGCGAACCCGCCGCCTGCTGAGTCCCCTGCTCGATGAGGTCCGCTGCCAGTGCCGCGAGCAATGCATCGTGTTTGCTGGTTGTAGAGGTCTGGAACCCCACGGCCTGAGTTATCCGGCCAGACTGCTCCCCAGCGCGTGGATGCATTGACCAGACGAACAGCGGCAGTCGCCAGCCGAGCGTATTGCAACGGGTCGATAACGCATGTGCGGTGGCGTCCATTATGACGGCAGAAGTCTTCTTTACAGAGGGCTGACCGGAGATGCCTACAAGCTGGTCGGCGGCTGAAGTCACCCAAATCATCGCGTCAGCGGGACGGCGGCGCAGACGCTTTAAAGCAATCAACCAATTTGCATCAGTTGCTGTTGTGGAATCCCCTCCCCACAACAGCAGCGTGCCGCCTTCTTCCTGCCAGAGCTGGTTGGTAAGTCCCGGTGCCAAACGCTCGACGTCTGACACGCTGCCCGTGATAAGAAAGATGCGAACTTTGTTTTTCCAAAAATGGCCGTATTGGTGGCGGAGAGCATGAGGGATATGCTTGAGAATAGCGCTGTAATTTTCAGTAGAAGTAATCTTATCCTGAGCTATTTCTTTGTCGTGTCCAACTACTTGTTGAGGCTTATATTTCTCTTGACCTTCACTAATTGACTTCCTCTGATAAAAATGAACAGCAAAGACAGCCATTATTAAAATGGCCACACATCCCCCCCAAACAAGCCAAATATATTTAATACTTATTCTCGATGTATTTATGTCACTTCTGAAAGTATAGATCAGGAATGCACTCACGCACGCAAGCGCTACGATTAATATTGAATATCCTGTCATACTTAAACGCCGAATGATCGGCGGAGATGTTGTTGTCATAAAAACAACTTCCTTGTAATCAGACACAATGAATAGGTTTTATCCTTGCTACCTGAGATTAGTAATTGGACTTCTCCAGTTTTAATTGCAGCATCAACTAACAATGAAATAGAAACAGGAAAGGATAGTGGTCCTGGCGGACCAAATGAATGATTAACAACCAAAAATGGATGTCGAGGAGGAAGCGCCCATTTTTTTTCTTCAGCATAGCGTACGATTGTAATCTTATCAGCCTCCTCAACTCCCGAAAGCCATACATGCTTCATTTCTGACGCCTCCAACCTGTTATACTCAGTCAGCATATCAAGTGATTTCGTCAGAGAGTTAGAATGCAAAAATCTTCCTACACCTGCTTTGACAAGCAATGAATCACTCTTGATCATCTCTGATGAACAGATAAGATTTGCGTTAATAAATTCACTATATCCGCATTTAACAGAGTTAGGCCAATCCTGTAAGGTTATAATCAGCGTAATTCCTTTAATGGTACAGGATTCAGAGCCTGAAAAGCATTGATCAGTTGCAGATACAATATTAGGCATTATGTCCCATTGTTTAAATACAGCTTGAGATATGGAAGATACTTCATGTTTTTCTGTTTTAAGTACAATGATATCATAAAGACTATTTCGATAACCTGGGCATTGTTTTTCCAGATCTTCGTCTAAGAAAATAAACTTGGAGCTTAAGTTCAAAAAATCATGGTGTAGACATCTACATTTAACCGGATATGCTGGAATGTCAGAAGGCTCTCCAATTAAAGTTTCACTTCCATTTCCTTCAGGACTCAGGATTATATTTGCTATTATCGGTGTTTGCCACATAGCCCAACGCTGCCAGTGAGACTTAGTAATTTCGGTCTGAATCTCCCATAATATAGCTGCGTTAGACGCTTGATCATAGCGAAACCAAATAAATCCTAAGATACATATCCATATTAAAACTGAAGGTAGCAAACCATTAATCATTACATCTCTGTAGCTATGATCCCTCAAAAACAAAATAGAGACCAATACCCCCAAGGAAATTAAAGCAAGAAAAATAATTGTCAGGAATTTAATGGATGGTTTCTTCAAATTTTTTTTGGGTGGGATATCTGGAATTGGCCAGTTCATTTTATTTATTCAACCATCTCATTTCGAAAGCTTATAACTTTGCAACCACATTCACATACGCAGTCGTGAACAACCACCTGAACGCCGTTATCAAACACTGTAGGATCGCCTTGTTGAATGTGGTTAAAACCATGCAGTGGGCATGAAACGCTATCTCCTACTAATGCAACCTGTACACCTTCGACATACATGGTTGATGTGGCTGATATAACCTTACCGCCGTGTGTTGTTGCATCGCCCAAGCAAGTCAGTGCTGGCATATACTTTACCTTTTAATTTAAACGGTGAGACGCATCATAAAAAGATGCTAATAAAAAACAAAATTCCAAAAATTATTTACATTGAATAACAAATAAAAACATGACCATAAAAACCCTCTCAATCATTAATGCGCACACTATTATATAAGCGCACTCTCAACCAAAGGTGTACTGAGACAAAAATAAAAAAATCTTTAACTGGATAATTCTAATCGGGCGCGTCACCGCCCAATAGTTATTAGCCTTGAGCGTTCTCAACGTCCCTCTTAGCTGGTGTAACCTGTTCGGTGAACTGGTTATCACGGGTATTCTTCTGAACGGCTACCGCACCAAATAATGCCATAAAGAATGAAACACCGTAAAAGCCTTTTTCGCTTGGCATCAACGTCGCATTTAACAATCCGATAACCAACAGCGCAACTGAAATCCCAAAGGCCACCAAGCAAACACCATGATACAGACGCGTAGTAGGTATATTTTCCTGACGATCGCGAACCGTTTTTTGCAATGAAACCGCAGCAAACAGCGCTAGAATCAAAACAGAGAAGTAGTAGCCTTTTTCATTAAGCTCCATCCCTGCGCGCCACAAACCGGCGAGATAAACCAAACTGCCGCCAATCATGGCTATCCAGGAAATAGCAATAAATGCGGGTGAAACTGGGATATTCTGCGTTTTCATAGGTATTCCTTTATTTTATTGAAATTAAGTTAAAATATTAAATATATTTCGCCACCTGAATTAAACCCAGACCAAAACACTAAGGCATTTCGCGCTATGCACACTTTTTAAATAGCCTCGGATTGATAACAATAAAAAATCAGCTGATCGAACAGACAATTTACATTGCATGGGATAATTTTTGGCAATAGGGAGGCGATATTCGGCACAAAAAAACTTTATACATGGTGTGCTTGAACTAATAATTAGGTAAAGCGGTCTATTTTGCTATCGCATTTGGGCGGATACGGACAGTGTCGGTAATCTGCTGCCAGATAGTTACAGCTTCTGCCTCTGTAAGACGTCCCTCGCCCTCAAGTCCCTGTTGAAGGAAAGTGAGAGACAACATAGGATTTAAGGGCGATGCTGTTTTCTCATTAATATTAATTGCAAAACGCAGAGCTTTTTCACCATAGGTGTCACTGAGCAATCCCTTTGCCAGCCACTGTTCTGCATACAATCCATTGATGCTACGGCGTCCACTGGAGATGGTATTACCTTCGGCTTGCTTGATGTTGCGCTCCATCATAGCGCCTCTCTCCAGCAGGGAATCGTCAGAGTCACTGTAGTTATCGCTATCAAAATAAAATGTAACTTCAGGGTATTTTAGAGAGATGTAGTTAGCACTAATCTCCTCATTTGGCTTAGTTATTCCATCCTTTATAAACAATTCTGGCAGACAGAATCCAGGTTCATTTGGTATTTCGTTCTCTTGCTTACCGGAAATACGCCTTAGCAAATCAGTTAGCTCAACCATTTTTTTGGGAACACTGTTACCATAGATCTCAGGGGTATCCTTACGATCTTTATCATAGCGAGGCGATAACCCATTTCTGGCTTCAATAGTTATTTCAACTGCTACACCGTTAGTGTAAAGGTGAGCTTCAAGCACTCGTGATGAATCGGGTACTTGGAAATATTCATTACGCTCAAATATCACCCCCTGCATGTCGTCAGATAAGAAATAAACTCCCTTTAGATACGGCATATCCAGTGGATTTAAAGTTTTCGTGGCTGATAGCTCAGCCTCTCTTAACCGAATTTTCTGTTCAAAAGCCGGTCGATAAATTCTTTGATACTTCACCGATGATGTATCAACAAACGCCATGACATCGTCAGACGTAATAGTAAATGTTTCCGGCAGGTCAACCAAATAGCGACCGACACAACGGGTAGTTCTTTCCTTTAAAAAATGTGTCACGTGTTCACGTTCCTCTGAAGTCAAATTTACTCTGAGTGGCAACCTGCTGTATCCATACCATCCAGCAATACCAGCACAAAACAAAAGCAAAGCAATGGCCGTTTTAACTTTCACTCAAACCTCAGTGTGTTTTTTTATCTGCTGAACAATTTTCACTAAGGCCCTTAAAGTAAACTGCTGTGCCTTCAAGTCCTGGAAAGCAGGTTCATGTTCGACAGAAACCTGAAATCGTGCCTTTAAAGAGTTCTCCGCGATACGCCCAGATCGCACAGGAACCGTGCCATCCCCTGCTTCCTCTGCAGGCAATAATTCGTAAGTCTGATAAATCCCTGTTGCCCATCCGCGACCGGACAGTGGAGAGGAAACACTTCGCTTGACTGACATTTCTGTTTTGTCCAATGCCCGACCTGCCTGCCCGTCACGCTGACGGTTTCGATTCAGCCACGCTTCTGCACGAGGGGTATTTGCACGCCAGCAGACGTCACCGTAGGCCCGATATGCCTCGTCTCCGCTGTAGAAGGCCCAACTTTGAGGGTGGTATTTTCCGGAGAGGCCTTCAATAAAGGGCTGAACTTTATCTTTTAATATTATGGCGAATTTTTGCCAGTCCTTGTCCCAATCGACTGAGTTCAGGCTTGTTCCAGGATCAATAAACTGCTCCTCACATAGTCCCCACCACTGGTCCTGTTTAAGATAAATTTCACTATAGGGACATTCGTTTGGAAGCGCATAGGTGTTTTTGTTGTCTATTATCTTTAACCAGCCTAAGCCATATTCTTTCCCCGGCAACAATTGCAGAGGTCCGGGAGCCTGAGAGAGTACAGCGGTCATGGTCTCAGCATCTGAGCCCAATACTTTCGCAGCTCCCCAGCCTTTAACGTTACCTGCACCGTTCTCTGTCCCAGCTTTCATTCTGCGATAAGTGGCTGCGGCTCCCAATGCTGGCATCACGCCATGTATCACACCAAGTACCTTATTTTCTCCACCGAGGATTTGGGTATAGTGCCGGGCAACAAGGCCCCCCATAGAGTGCGTAATCAAAATAACCTTCTCGCACTGCCGTCCTTTTAGCCGATAGAACTGGATTTTTTCATCAATGTATTTGTTCAACGTATCAGCTGAAACGGCGTTAGACTGAAGCCAGTTATACCCCATAGCAAAGACAGGAAAGAGGTAACAGAAAGTCAAATCTACCTCTTCCTTACTAACTGATATATCACCCACCTCTAGTTCAAGCGTGGTTTTCAGCAGATTAGTGCGCTCATTAGAATGACCATTTTCAAAGTCATTGAGAGTGTTTTGCAGCCAGTCAAGAAAAGTACCATAACTTTCATAACCTACTGTTCCCCACCCACGTTCCCGGCGAGTTTTAAGTAAAAAGGGTTCTTTTTTATCATTTATTTTTCCACCGTCATCCACAGTTGTCGTTTTTGGATCCAACTTTTTTCTTCGCGTTTTCCCATTTTCACCAAACCAGTACAAAACAAGCTCATCTTTACTATCTAGCCGCCAGATTTTTTTTCCTTTCTTATCGTTAACTCTTAAATTACTACCCATTACTCCCGGTATAAAAATGACTGGAATAACTCGATCTGGATACACGATACATTGCTGAACAATGTTTTTTTCTTTAGGCGTGCTATATAACTGATAACATGCATTGCCATTACCATCAAATGTTGGCTCAATATTTGATATACTATGTTTCTCAGCCATGGTTAACGTTCCTTGTTCAAGTTTAAATTAATTATGGCAATGTCAGCGAAATTCTGAGAGGCTATTTTCCCTGCACCATCTGAAGTAATCAATGTCTTCCCGAGATCACTACTCACATTCCCCCGATGACCTTTTACCGCTTCTTGGGTACCTGCCCAGATGAATTGCGTGTTGAGTTCATAATTACACTGCTGCCAGGTATTAAACATTTCGCTTGCACTCTGGCCTCCAAATTTTTGCCATACCGCTGCACGCTGAATAATTTTATCCGGGGCACCGCTCTCTACTTCACCGTTTCCTATTCGAAGATAAGCACCACCGCTACCCACCAGCACAATATCCTGTTTAGCACGAATAATGATGTTGCCTTCGCTACTGCTGATACGTACATCTTTCAGTGCATCCAGAGCAATCTCGTCAGACTGAGCCTGAATTTCAACTCTCCCCTTCGCTGCAAATAACTTAAGGCCTAGCTTCTGAGCAAACAGACTGATTGCTTCGCCCGCCGCGACCGTGAAGGATTTAAATGCGCTGAAGTCGGTATTTTTACAGCTGGTTGCAATGAGGTTTTCACCCGCTGAAAGTTGTAAGCTTTTAGCCGTGGTGTGCGCGATGCCACTAGGCGCAGAGAGTAATAGTGCAGACTGTTTGAGCTCGGTGAGAGCATCACTCAGCAGCGTTTTTTGAGTTTGTAAATCCGCCAACTCGGCCTTTGCCGTCTCCGCTGCGCCCCGCAAGGATTCGGTTAACTGTTGCGCCTTATTAAGTTCCCTGAGAGCATCCTGCATCGCTAACATTTGGCCATGCGCCTGCGGCTGAATATCCGCACTGATAAACACGCCTTTGCCACCACGAATAGCGATATGATTATCAGTGCGCAGTTCTGCACCTTCGCCACGAAGCTCACGCCGTGCATTGACATTGTGCCCCAGATTCAGCTGCGTCTTCCCGCCATACTCCGTACTGAGTTTAATATGCTCCTCTCCACGCTTGTCTTCCATGCGCAGCTTGTTTAGCCCTGCCGTACGGATAACATTACGGGTGCTGTTTTTCTCGGTGACGTGATCCACATGCCGTGAATCATGCAGCGCATGAGCGATATAAGGCTGGTCCGGGTCTCCCTCACGAAACGCTATTGCCACCTCCGTCCCCTGTATCAGCGGGAAATGGAAGCCGTACATATCCCCACCGTAAGGTTTCGCGAGGCGAACGGGCATGCTTTCCAGTCCGCGCTCTCTGCCCTCCTCGTCCGCATCAAACAGCACACGGTATAAACCAGACGCATCCTGCCAGGCATAGATGTCGTTGTCTTTCGCGCTGGTTACGCGCGCCGTCATGGTGCCGCTGACTTTAGGACGAGCAAGCAGTGCGGGGCGCCAGCAAAGCGTCTCACTATAGGGCACAGCATTCAGCGTGGCCTGGAAGGCTGAACGCCGGCTCGCACTGACATTGAGTCGGGTTATTAATACTGGACTCTGCAACTGTGCAGGCAGAGTGGGTATGCCTGTTTCGGTAACAGATAAAACATGTCCGGGGCTGATAAAAGCATCGTTGCAAATACCGGATATCAGCGTCTGCCGGGCAAGAAAACGTTCATGATCGAGACGGGCATAAAAGTTTGCGGTCTCGGTCTCGGGAACAAACTTATCACCGCTGTAGAGATGACGGGGACGATAGTGATAAACCTCCCCGTAAGAGATATTGTCACCATCACCTCGCGTCATATCGGCCTTCACTGACCGCAGCACGCGCTGTGCCTCTCGGTGGTTGTAATCCTTTGCTATTACACCCGCTTCGACTACGGTATGGGTCAGATTCAGGTTCCAGATGGATTCCTGAGCGTTATCTTCCTGACCCGAGGGACTGTTCAGCGGCAGCGACCTCTGATCTGAATAACCGCTCTGCGCGTCACCAAAACGGATGACCTCAGTCTGCGTGTCCGGCTGAAGTGTGAAGTAGTAGAAGATGCCAATTTCGGACAACAGACGCTGAACAAACTTCAGGTCACTCTCATGATACTGGTTAATCTGCTCTCTTTTAGGGTAGTCATGCTTCAGGCTGAACTCATATTCCCACCCCTGAAAACCATGCTCATCCAGGATCTGACTGACAACTTGCGGAACGGATTTATTCACAAAGAAACGGTGTGAGCGGAATTGCTTATCCAGAAGCGCAAAGCGGGGTTCAATGACGATAAGATAGCTGACCTGATCCGCGGAACCCGTCAGACGACGGAAGTCGGTGATATAGCCGTGAACAATCTTCTTCGATTCGGGTTCCAACAGTGAGCCGGTTCCCATAGTCAGCGTTACCGCTTTACGCAGCATCTGCTCTGGTGAAATGTCTTTATCCGGGCTGGTGAAAAGCACGCTGTAAAGGTAATTCAAACTCAGCGCCTCCATTCCCGTCAGGTTTTCCACGTCAATAGATGAATTGCAGGCTGGAATCAATAAAGAATAACGATTGAGTGTTGAGGAAATTGCCGATGCTGTACCTTGTATTAGGTCAGAGTGGATCATTGTCATTCTCTCCGTGATGACGAATTGTTATATCCCTCGTTAATTGCAGAGAGAATAAAGTCTGTAATATTCTTATTTGTTTATTAACGGTAGCTGCATTTTTATCAAGTTCACAAGAATTGACGTCATTGACATCTCATGCTTTTTTCATTGGGAATAACCGCCCCCTGTTATTGTCATGCGACTGCTGTGTCTACCAAAATCGATAAAGTCATATCCCGAACTCTTTAAACGCACCGTATTTTTCGTACCCGTAAAAATTGAGGCTCTTTGGCAACTCACTCGTAATCTGAAGCTGGAATAGCAACGGTCTAAGCACTGATGGAATTTGATGTTTGAACAGGCTGCTAACGTTGCGCGCGGGCATCCAGCAGCAGTTGGTGTTCCATAAGTGCTCACTCCATTTCAGGCACGCTACCGCCCCTGGCCGTTAACCGAGGCCTATAAGGTCTGAGGCATCTGTAAATCGGTGTATTTTTCAGAGGCGTAACCGCGCGGAGGCGAACTCCTGAAAAAGCGGACAGTGAACCGGTCACAGGGCTTACGCGGGGGCGCGATCGTTTCAGGAATCGGAATGAATGATTTTAAACTCCTTGTAAGTACAGGTTTTTATTCACGGCGCAGTTCAATCTGCTCCTGGTTGTTGTGCTTCTTTTTAAAAGTACCCTTGATGTCGTGCATCACTGGATTAACCTTCGCCACCCTACGTTCTCCATATAAACGAGAGGGGTAGCTCGATTTACTTATGCCCCCCTGTGGTGTGTAAGCTCGGACGTAAATTGAAACGGACTTTCAGAGCCCCAATTCAATAAGACTCCCTAATTATTTATCTCGAAAAAATATTGACAAAGAACATTGAGATCCTACCTATCCAGTAAATTTGATCGCGAATATAAAATAAATAACGGACCTAAATCAACACCCTGCCGTGATCGCTTGCAGCTGATTTATATAAGGAAATTCTTAAAATTTACTTTAAGTCACTGATAGCTAGCTCATAATTTAACCTGAATTATCTGAAAAAATTTTTAAGAAAATTTATTTTCAGGCCGTCACTTTGTTTACATCAGCACAAATCAGTAAGCCAAATTAACAACTTCCAGTGAGGGATTACTTTGGTGGGTTATTGCTGAAATCATTGCGCCCGGAGCGCATTGTCGGGGTTGAGGGTGGTGGAAAAAGCGCCGGCTCTCTCTGTTACACAAATAGCACTCAGTCTGGAACACGTGATCCTCAGTGATGCCGGCAGATCTGAGCTCTCACAGAAGGGGGATATAATCCAATGCGTTACGGGTTGCTATAAATGGAAAAAAATCAAAAATGCTCATGTAGAATCAGAATAAATCGTCCTTAGGCTAAAATCTTATGACAATAAATAATGGTTTTTTTGGACTTCACCATCCTTATTCGACGCCAAAACCGAAGTCTGAGTCCATGCCGATAGCCGGTCGCAATCTCGCGCTCTGGTATCGGCAGTTTGGCGATCCTGTAGATGTGCTGACGCTGGAATCCTCCTCTTTAGCCCCTTGTTCCGCTGACCTGATGCGTGTGCAAATGCACTTTGCGCCGATTAACGCGTCTGATCTGATCCCGATTACCGGTGCTTATCGTCACCGTGTCGCGCCGCCACAGGTGGCCGGCTACGAAGGTGTGGGCACCGTGATCGCCGCACCTCCCTCTTTACAGCATCGGGTAGGCCAACGCGTCTTGCCGCTGCGTGGCGTGGGCTGCTGGCAACGTTATGTGGATATCGATCCACAGCTCGCCGTTCCGGTTCCGGACGATATCGTGAGTACGCTGGCCGCACGCGCCTATATCAATCCGCTGGCCGCCTGGCTGATGCTGCAGCAATGGCCGGTCAGCGGTAAAAACGTACTCATCACTGCCGGTGGATCCGCGTGCGCGCTTTTGCTGGCTCAGTGGGCACACCTGCACGGTGCACAACGTGTGGTGGTGGTGTATCGGTCATCAGCGCATGCAGAAAGGTTGCAAGCTCTGGGCCTGACGGCATTGCAGGACACCGAATGGGAAGCGATGGGTGCAGTAAGTGCGCAAACAGATATCGTGTTTGATGCGGTGGGCGGCGAGACGGGACAATACATCTTGCAGGCGCTGCCTGAGCACGCGCACTTTGTGGCTTATGGCGTCCTAAGCGGCACGCCGGTGCGCGTTAACGCCGCTCGTCCGGCACTGCACTGGTTTCATGTACGGCACACTTTGGGCGATATTGGCGCGGCACAGTGGCAACAGCTTTTCTCGGCGCTCTGGCCGCTGCTGCGCGACAGCGAGTGTGGTGAGGTCGAAATTTTCCCATTGAGCGAGTGGCGCGCGGCTATCGAAAGTTATCACCAGTCGGGTCGTGCGCGTAAACCCCTGCTGTGTCTGGACAAGTGAAGAGAGGCAAAGCACCCTCTCTGTTCAATCGATTATTTGGCCGCGGCCTGCAGCCAGGCGACCACCAGCGGGGATAGTCGATTTTGCAGCGCCGCTCGCTCTGACTGAAACAGCGTCGCAACATAGAACGGATGATCGGTCAGTTCAACGCCACGGACATCCTGATCCAAATCCCACGAGGTAATCTTCAGATTATTGGTCGCCAGCGCGGCGCTAAATTCTGGATTCACGCCGAAATTGCAGTGATAGCCTTCATTACTTTCGAGCGCGCCGTAGGCCTGCGCAATGCGTGAGCCTGCTTCGAATGTCACCGTGCCACGCTGTTCCACCAGCGAACAGGCTAGCGGGGCAATCACCCAGCGTCCACCTTCATCCGTTTCCGCATGTCCGGCATCTTCCCAACCCAGCACATTGCGGGCGTACTCCACCACCGCATACTGGAAACCGCCACACGAACCCAGGAAAGGTTTGTGGTTTTCTCGCGCCCAGCGGATCGTTGCAAAGACACCTTCGTCGTTCAGATACGGGCTACCTGGCACAACCCAGATGGCATCGTAATCGTTCCAGTTGTGTTGATGAATATCAGGAGTGGCGATCCAGTCGGCGGTAACGTCGAGCGAGAGGGATTTTGCGGCAAACTGTACAGCAGGAGGAATGGCTTGATGTGCAACGGCATTGGCACGGTAATCGCCAACAAGGGCGACACGAACTGACTGCGTCATGGCTACGTCCTTTTAGGGAAAAAACGAGGTTACAGCAAACATCACGACCTGTCTAAGCGCATTTCCGCGCGATATCACTCACTTTCGCTTGCGCGCATTGTGGTTAAAGCCTGCATTTTATGCGGTTAAAGACTGCCCTTTATGGTGATTAACTCGACAGACGTCGACCGCGCAATCGTTTACTTCTTTTACGGATTTAATTAATTCGTAATTTTGTGCGCAGGATCAACAAATTAGCCTATTGGAAACTTTAACCCGCCCATTACGCTCAACAATCAAGCAATTGTGCTTAGTAAGTGTGCAACCGCAAGCTTTATATTGGTATAAATAATCATCTACAGCGTTATATTCTGTAAAATACGCCTTAAGGAGTTTATATCAGGAAAATGATCCTCAGGATCTCCAGTTAGCACGATTATTCTGATATAATGCCACCCAGCAATATTTAACACTGATTTACAACTTCTTATAACGGCATTAACCCTACCTGTTACAAGTATTTCAGCGTGCAAAAAATGCTTGCCCTGATGGCCTGATTCAGCCAAATTAGGCGCCGTTTTTCCTTTCTAATAACAATGTTGCGCGGGATTGCTCAGCCCGACGCAGACTTAATTCCTGTCGTAAAACAGGCTATGTATAAACTGAGGTACACGTGTCAACTGCAAACAAACACACTGACGAGGCAGTAAGCCTCAACGCGTTCAAGCAACCGAAAGCGTTTTATCTGATTTTCTCCATCGAACTGTGGGAGCGTTTCGGCTACTACGGTCTGCAAGCCATCATGGCCGTTTACCTGGTGAAACAGCTGGGGATGTCCGAAGCGGACTCCATTACCCTGTTCACCTCGTTCAGCGCCCTGGTCTACGGCATGGTCGCGATTGGCGGCTGGCTGGGCGATAAAGTATTGGGCACCAAACGCGTGATTGTGCTCGGCGTGATCGTGCTGGCTCTCGGTTATGCACTGATCGCCTTCTCAGGCCACGATACCGCGATGGTGTACGTTGGCATGGCGACCATTGCCGTGGGCAGTGGCTTGTTTAAAGCCAACCCCTCTTCTCTGCTGTCTACCTGCTACGAGAAAGATGATCCGCGCATCGACGGTGCTTTCACCATGTTCTACATGTCGATCAACATCGGTTCACTGTTCTCGATGATGCTGACACCGTGGCTGGCTGCACATTACGGCTGGGGCGCTGCCTTCTCGCTCTCCGTAGTGGGTCTTGTGATTACCTTGCTGAACTTCCTGTTCTGCCAGCGCCTGGTAAAAAACTACGGCTCTAAACCTGACTTTGCACCGCTGAACGTCAGCAAATTGCTGATGACGCTGGTGGGTGTAGTGGCTCTGGTGGCGATCGCGGCCTGGCTGTTACATCACCAAACCATCGCACGCATTGCGCTGGGCGTGATTGCCATCGGTATCGTGCTGGTGTTTGCGAAAGAAGCTTTTGCGCTGCAGGGTGCGGCACGTCGTAAAATGATCGTGGCCTTCCTGCTGATGGTCGAAGCGATTGTGTTCTTTGTGCTCTACATGCAGATGCCAACCTCACTCAACTTCTTTGCCATTCGTAACGTTGAGCATGCCATTCTGGGCATCACTTTCGAACCCGAGCAGTTCCAGGCGCTGAACCCGTTCTGGATTATGCTGGCTAGCCCAATTTTGGCAGCGGTATATAACAAGCTGGGCGACAAACTGCCTATGCCGCACAAATTCGCCATTGGTATGGTGCTATGCTCTGCTGCGTTCCTGGTGCTGCCATTTGGTGCCAAATTCGCTAACGATGCCGGTATTGTCTCTGTGAACTGGCTGATCATCAGCTATGCACTGCAGAGTGTGGGCGAACTGATGATTTCTGGTCTCGGCCTGGCGATGGTGGCTCAGTTAGTCCCACAGCGTCTGATGGGCTTCATCATGGGTTCGTGGTTCCTGACCACTGCGGGTGCCGCAATGATTGCCGGTAAAGTGGCTAACCTGATGGCCGTGCCGAGTGATGTGACCGATCCACATGCCTCACTGGAAGTTTACAGCCATGTGTTCCAGCAGATTGGTATTGCTACCGGCGTGATCGCTATCCTGATGCTGATCACCGCGCCACTGCTGAACCGTATGACGCAGAGTGATGCTCCACAGCCTGAACTGAAAAGCGCTAACGCGAATCAGTAATGAAGGTGATGTGAACAAGCCGGGCAAACGCCCGGCTTTTTTATTTCCTGTTACTCATTTCTTCCCACCGCTTTAACGTTTCCTGCTGCCAAAGCTTCGCTTTTAATCCACTTACCCGCATGATGACGGCTTCTTGTTTATCAAGCGGTAATCATCATGGACCGATTCGAAGAGCTGCAGGTATTTGTCGCGGTGGTTCAGCAAGGCAGCCTGGCCGGCGCCGCACGTCTGCTACAGCGATCCCCACCGGTCATCACACGATCGTTAAACGCACTCGAATCCCGTCTCGGCACCACCCTGATTGAACGCACCACGCGTCAACTCGCGCCGACAGAAGCCGGCTGGCAGCTGTTTGAACGTGCGCAGCAAATATTAGGTGATTATCAGCACGCGCTGGACAGCGCGCATCACAGTGGCCTGCAGGGGTTGCTGCGTATCACTGCGCCCGTGCCTTTTGGTCGACGCCATATCATGCCGCTGGTCAATGCCTTTTTGCAGCAGCATCCTGAGATGCAGATCGAAGTGGTATTGAGCGACAGCTATCAGGATTTGATAGAAAACGGACTGGATATCGCGCTGCGCATTGGAGAATTACAGGATTCCTCAATGGTGGCACGTAAAGTGGGCAGCGCGCGTTCGACATTGGTGGCGAGCCCAGAATATCTCAGGCTTGCGGGTGCGCCTGCACATCCAACAGAGCTCCAGCAACATACCGTGATCACCAGCTTACGCCACACAAGAGAGTGGCGCTTTGCGCAGGATTTACGCGTGCGCATTTTGCCACGTCTGCGCGTTAACGATATTGAAAGCCAGCTGGAAACGCTGCGGGGTGGCCAGGGGATTGGTCGTTTGCTGTCGTACCAGGTGCTGGATGATATTCGTGATGGCAAACTGATCCGTCTATTACCCGAGTGGGAACCTGCCCCATTGCCAGTACAGCTGGTCACACAGCGGGTTAAGAACATGACACCCAAGGTACGGCAGTTCTGGGACTATGCGCTGGAACAATTGCCTTCGCTTCCTTGTTTTGCTCAAGAAAAGTTAAAAGCGGACCGTAATTCCTGATCGCGGTCACTGGTAAATTATTTTCGCAGATTTATGCTAATTCGATCACAACCACACTTCCAGGAGAAGCCATGATGAAACTCTATTGCAAGCCCGGTGCCTGTTCGCTATCACCGCATATTGTTGCGCTTGAATGCGGGCTGGACTTTACCCAGGTCAATGTCGATCTGCAGAAAAAGGTCACCGAGCAGGGAGAAGATTACTGGCAAATTAACCCCAAAGGACAGGTTCCCGCGCTGCAATTTGATGACGGCAGCTTGTTGACCGAGGGCGTTGCCATTGTGCAGTATCTGGCGGATCTGAAGCCAGACCGCAATTTGCTGGCACCGACCGGCAGCCTGACGCGCTACCACACCATTGAATGGCTGAGCTTTGTCAGCAGTGAACTGCACAAAACCTTTTCTCCGCTGTTCCGTCCGGACACACCGGAAGAGTACAAAGCGATTGTGCGAGCGCAGTTAGAGAAGAAATATCAGGCGGTAGATGAAGCGCTGCAAGACAAGCAGTGGCTGATGGGCCTGCGTTATACCGTGGCCGATGTCTATCTGTTCGTGGTCACACGCTGGGCAAAAGCCATCAAGCTGGATTTGAGCGGGTTAACGGCGCTTGAAGCCTGGTTTGATCGCGTCGCGGAACGCCCTGCGGTGCAGGCAGCGTTGAAGGCGGAAGGTTTGGTTTAAGACGATTCAGGCGCACACTGTGCGCCTGTTTTGCATCGTGTCTGCAGGCCATCGGATGGTTGCCTGCAGATTTCGCAGCTGTTACAGCTTCTCAGCAGCAAAATGCTGAGTCGGTTGCGCAATCGCGTCCTGTGCCGCCACCAGTTGCAGCTCATACTCGCCCATCTCATGGGTTTTCAGCATCACTTCATACACTGCTGCGGTAACGTGCTCCAGCGCATCCTGCAACGATTTACCGTGAAGCAGATCGACCAGCAGTAAACCACTGGTGAGATCGCCGACGCCTACTGGCTGACGTACCCCGAAATCCACCAGCGGACGGCTGATGTGCCAGCACTCGTCAGCGGTGACCAGCAGCATCTCAAAGCGATCGCTGCGGCGTCCGGCACGCGCCAGATGCTTCACCAGCACCACTTTCGGTCCTTGCGCGACTAAGGCACGGGCGGCAACCACCGCCTGCTCCACGTTAGACACTTCGTGACCGCTGAGCATTTCCAGCTCCAGCAGGTTCGGGGCGATGATATCGCTGGCCGGCATCGCCATCTTGCAATGGAACTCCGCGACGCCGGGCGCCACGATGCAGCCCTTCTCAGGATGGCCCATCACCGGATCGCAGAAGAACCACGCGTTCGGATTGGCGGCTTTCACCTGACGCACGATCTCCAGAATCTGCTCGCCCTGCTCTGCAGACCCTAAATAGCCGCTCAGCACCGCATCACAGGTCTTCAGACGGTCAATCGCCGCAATGCCTTTGACGATGTCGGTCAGATGCGTAGCGGGCATCACAGTGCCGGTCCAGTGACCGTACTGCGTATGGTTAGAGAACTGTACGGTGTTCAACGGCCAAACGTTTGCGCCCATACGACGCATTGGGAATTCGGCGGCGCTGTTACCAGCGTGGCCGTAAACCACATGAGACTGGATTGCGAGGATATTTTTCATTATTGCCCTGTACTGATTGCCCTGTACTGCCTTGCCATAAAAAAGGGCCGGAAACCGGCCCTCGAACCTTACTGCCAGTTAATCAGGCAGTAGTGTTTTTTACCGCGACGCAACAGCGTGAAGCGACCAAACAGTTTGTCGCTGTCGCTGAAACGATACTCGGCGTCAGATTGTTTTTCACCGTTAAGCGACACGGCGTTAGAACCGATCATGGTACGCGCCTGGCCACGAGACGGCACCAGTTCAGCGGCCACCAGCGCCTGCTGCAGATCGTCTTCCGCATTCAGGTTAATCACCGGCATACCGTCCTGAGCTAACTGCTCGAAGTCCGCTTCGGTCATTTCGGTCAGGCTGCCTGAGAACAGGCTGTCGGTGATACGTTTTGCCGCGGTCAGACCCGCTTCGCCGTGCACCAAACGAGTAACTAACTCTGCCAGCACATACTGCGCACGTGGCGCCTTACCGCTGTTCTTGTCTTCCTCTTCCAGAGCATTGATCTCTTCAATGCTCATAAAGGTGAAGAACTTCAGGAAGCGATACACGTCAGCATCGGCCGTGTTGATCCAGAACTGGTAGAACTTGTACGGGCTGGTTTTCTTCGCATCAAGCCAGACTGCGCCACCTTCGGTTTTACCGAATTTGGTACCGTCTGATTTGGTGATCAACGGAACGGTCAAGCCCCACGCTTGCTGCTGATGCAGGCGACGCGTTAGGTCGATACCTGAAGTGATGTTGCCCCACTGATCGGAACCACCAATCTGCAGCACCACATCGTGACGCTTGTTCAGCTCCGCGAAGTCATAACCCTGCAATAGGTTGTAGGAGAATTCGGTGTAAGAGATACCCTGATCTTCACGATTCAGACGCTGCTTCACCGCTTCGCGGTTGATCATCTGGTTAACGGAGAAGTGCTTGCCGATATCGCGCAGGAAGGTCAGCACGTTCATGCCGCCGAACCAGTCGTAGTTATTAGCCGCAATGGCGCTGTTGTCACCGCAATCGAAGCTAAGGAACGGCGCCACCTGGTTGCGGATCTTCTCGACCCACTCGCCCACGGTATCAGCGGTGTTGAGTTTACGTTCTGCTGCTTTAAAGCTGGGATCGCCAATCAGACCGGTGGCACCACCCACCAGCGCGACCGGCTTGTGTCCGGCGTCCTGAAAACGTTTCAGGCAGAGCAGCGGCACCAGATGGCCCAAGTGCAAGCTATCAGCGGTCGGATCGAAGCCGCAATAGAGTGCAATTGGCCCTTGCGCCAGTCGCTCTGCTAACGCTTCCTCGTCCGTTACCTGGGCGACTAAGCCCCTTTCTTGCAATTGTTGTATCAGGTTACTGCTGGTCATCACTGACTCCAAATTGATCAGACTGCACCTAGGCTGGTACACAGCTTTCCGCTGAGATGCGGATACGAAAAAAAAGAGGGCTATAGCATAAAGCGCTGACGCCAACTGCGCCAGCGTTGAAAGGGGATAAACGCAGTTTTACGGGGCTAAACGGTCAATCGTCCAGCCATCGGCTTCACGTTGATAGAGGAAGCGATCGTGCAGACGATGCTCGCCGCCCTGCCAGAACTCCACGGTGTGGAATTTGACGCGATATCCGCCCCAGAAACTGGGTAAAGGCACTTCGCCTTGCTGGAATTTCTGCTTCAGTTCAAGGAACTTGCCCTCCAGCACGCCGCGCGCCGAAATACGGCTCGATTGCTTCGACACCCAGGCACCAATCTGGCTGTCACGCGGACGGCTGCTGAAGTATTTCAATACTTCCAGTGGCGTCAGTTTCTCAACTTCACCCAGCACCATCACCTGACGCTCAAGGAAGTGCCACGGGAAGTGAAGCGAGATGCGCGGATTATCGGCCAGTTGCAGCGCCTTACGGCTGCCAAGGTTGGTGTAAAACACCATACCTTGCTCATCATAATGCTTCAGCAACACAATGCGCTGATAAGGCTGACCGCTGCTGTCCACGGTGGCGACGGTCATCGCCGTGGGATCAGGCAATTGCGCATCGCACGCCTGCCTGAGCCAATGTTCAAACAGCGCCAGCGGATTGTCTGGCAGATCGTTACGTCTCAGTCCGCCGCGGGTGTACTCACGACGCAAATGGGCAATATTTTGCAAGCTATCACTGTCGCTCATGCTGATTCTCTTCGTTACTGGGCGGACGCATCCGCATTTTGCAATTCACAGTCATTAATCACGATTTTGTCATTGCGCTCAACAAAAGCGCCATTGCCTTTCGACCAGAAGACATAAGTGCCGTCGCTGTAGCGCGCGCCGGAGGCCGATACGGTTTGCGTCAGAGTGAGCGGTTTACCATCCAGAATAAAGCTCACCTGCTGCTTTGGATTATCCAGTGTCACTGTCAACGGCAAAGTGCCGCACTGGTAGCGCAATGTCTGGGGTGCTGGCTGCTCTTTGTGCATCATGCCGCAACCACTCAGCGCAACGACACAGCCCAACATCATAGCGATTTTTTTCATCGTTCACTCCTTAACGTGTTAATCGGGCATTCGCCGGATAAATGGCGCCCAACACACTCATTTCTCGTGCACCGGTCACCGCTGGTAAATTACCAGGCAGACCCGATAAAGTGCGAAACGCCAGCCAGGCGAACGCCAACGCTTCCATATCATCGCCACTGATCCCGGCTTCATCGGTCGTCCCGACTTCCGTTCCCGGCAGATAAGCTGCCAGTCGGGCCATCAGCACCGGATTGCGACTTCCACCACCACAGACCAACAGGCGATCGCAGCCATCGTTCAGCTGAACTTGCTGAGCAATGGTTAGTGCAGTGAGTTCGCTAAGTGTGGCCTGCACGTCCTGCGGTGCCAGTGCCGGGAAGCGCTGTAGTTGGCGCTCAACCCAGCCAAGATTGAAATATTCACGGCCGGTACTTTTCGGTGGTGGCAGCGCAAACCAGGGATCGTTGAGCATCTCATCCAGCAGTGCAGGCACCACCTGACCACTGCGTGCCCAGCTGGCATCCTTATCATAGGGCACGCCCTTATGGCGCCAGATCCACGCATCAATCAGCATATTGCCGGGGCCGGTATCAAAGCCACGCACCGGCTGTCCAGGGATCAATAACGACAGATTGGCAATTCCGCCAATATTGAGCACCATGCGCCTCTCAGTGCTGTCCATCAGTAGCGCCTGATGGAACGCGGGAACCAGTGGCGCACCTTGTCCACCTAAAGCCATGTCGCGACGTCTAAAATCGGCCACTACTGTCACTCCCGTGGCTGCGGCGATCTGATTGCTATCACCAATCTGCAGCGTATTCGGCGCGTCGCTCTGTGGCTCATGCCACACGGTCTGACCATGGCAACCTATTGCCATGATGTCGCTGGCTTCCAGAGATTGCCGCTGCATCAGAGTCAACACCGCTTCTGCAAACAGCTTGCCCAGTCGGGTATCCAGTTGGCCGAGTTGCGACAGGGTCAACGATTGTCCCTGACAGATGGCCAGCACCTGTTGGCGAATTTCCTGCGGCATCGGGTGGCAATAGCTGGCCTGCTGCGCCACCATATGCTCATCAATGACCGCCAGCACCACATCTACCCCGTCGAGGCTGGTGCCGGACATCACACCAATATAGCGTCCTGATTTCATAGCGGTTCCTTACCCACGTGCGAGTCTTCAATACGATTCTGTTTAGCCTGGCAAATATCAGCGGCTAATTCTATGATAAAATTCCGCTTTTCAACCGCACAGCACACAGCATTTCAGCGCTAAAATATTTTCAGCACGAAATTGAATTTTTGTTGAGGGGCAATGGTCTATCCTTCGCCTAAGCCGCGTATTATTTGGACATAGAGTCAATTGCCAGCTTTCTGTCTTATACTCTTGCTGTAGAGGACGAGAACATGGCGTTTTTTTGCATTAAGGAGCTTTCTGATGATTAAGCGTTTTGTAGCCGTGGCACTGACCGGCCTGACGCTGGCAGGTTGTGTCAGCAATGACACCCTTTCCGGTGATGTGTATAGCGCCAATGAAGCCAAACAAGTACAAAGTGTTTCTTACGGTACTCTGGTGTCGGTTCGCCCGGTTAAAATCCAGGGTGGCGATGAAAATAACGTGATTGGCGCGATTGGTGGTGCGGTGCTGGGTGGTTTCCTCGGTAACACCATTGGTGGCGGTACCGGTCGTAGTCTGGCTACGGCAGGGGGTGCGGTACTCGGCGGCGTCGCAGGTCAGGGCGTACAGGGTGCAGTTAACAAGTCTGACGGTGTTGAGCTGGAAATCCGTAAAGACGATGGCAACACCATTATGGTGGTGCAGAAGCAGGCTGCAACCCGTTACTCCGTGGGTCAGCGCGTCGTGATGGCGTCTAACGGCAGCCAGGTGACCGTTTCACCACGCTAAGCGAACAGATAAAAAAAACCGACGCCAGCGCGTCGGTTTTTTTATTTCTCGCGGTTCTGGAACTCGAGAATGTTTTTTTCCAGCCGTGCAATCAGCGTGACCATCTGATTGATCTCTTCAAGGCTGATGCCTGAAAGGATGTCATCACGGGTGGCGTCAATCACATTTTCAACCTTCTCGATGATCGGCTCGGCCTGCTTAGTCAGCTTGATGCGCTTGGCACGACGATCGTTAGCGCAGGTGGCACGGGTGATTAATCCCTTCTCTTCCAGCTGATCCAGCGTACGCACCAGTGAAGGCTGTTCAATACCAATGGCTTTTGCCAACTGGATTTGCGACTGCTCTGGCGGGAGTTGATGAATATTGTGTAACGTCACCCAATGCGTTTGTGTCAGCTCAAGCGGCTTCAAACGCTGGTCAATCAAGGCACGCCAGATGCGTACCAGCCGAGACAGGTCTGTTCCGAGGGGCGTATCCATTTCATCTCCTTATAATTAGCTTGCTAGCTATCAAGCCAGATTTTACACTATTCTGCGAGTTTACAGGACAAATTACAAATCTCAGGCCAGACGGCACGCTCTCTTCTACGCTAGTTATAGAGAGAACCTGGGACCATGAAGGATGAAAACACGTGTCCATTACCGCACTTTCCGCCACCGCTCCGCTTACTGACCTGGTATTTGGTGCCTCGCTGTTCTTTCCGCCGCTGTTTAAAGCCGTGCTGCTGGGGTTCTTTTTCTGGTTACTGATTCATCCCTTGCTGCGCGGCTGGATGTACTCGGGCGACATCTGGCATCCCACCTTGATGGATCTTTCCCTGTTTGTTCTCTGCGTCACTGGCGCACTGTGGATACTGAGCCTCGGATAAATCACCATGAAATTCAACCCTTTTAAATACTTTTCAACTCTGGTGGTGTTTGCCCTGGCCCTGATTGCCGGCTGGTGGATGTGGAACTACTACATGCAGTCACCGTGGACGCGTGATGGCAAAGTGCGCGCTGAGCTGGTGGATATCACACCGGAAGTTTCAGGGCGAATCATTGATCTGAAGGTGCATGACAACCAGTTTGTGCATAAAGGTGACGTCCTACTGAAAATCGATCCCGTACCCTGGCAAATTGCCCTGGATAACGCAGATGCCCAGCTGGCGAAGGCGCAATCCGATCTGGCCAAAGCTCAACATGAGGCCAATCGCCGCGCCAGCCTGCCGCGCAACGTGATTTCAGCAGAAGATATGGATGCCGCGCGATTAACAGCAAACGCCGCCACCGCCACCACTAAAGCGGCACAGGCCAGTCTGGATCAGGCGCGCTGGAACCTGCAGCAAACCACCCTTACCGCCCCCACCGACGGTTGGATCAGCAACCTGACACTGCGTCCCGGCAATTACGCCACCGCCGGAACGCCACTCTTCGCGCTGGTGGATAGCCACTCTTATTACGTGATGGGTTATTTCGAAGAGACCAAGCTGCGTCACATTCAGCCCGGCGCAGACGCGCAAATCGTGCTGTACAGCAACGGTGCTCGCTTACAGGGCAAAGTGGAGAGTATCGGGCGCGCCATTTACGATCAGAGCGTTGCAACAGACAGCGGATTAGTGCCGGACATCAAACCGAATGTGCCTTGGGTGCGACTGGCGCAGCGGGTGCCGGTGCGCATTCGATTGGATGCAATTCCGGATGATGTTCCGCTGGTGGCGGGCACCACCTGTACGATTTCCATCGCACATTGAGGCCGCCATGAATCTGCAGTGGCTGGCCTGGCAAAATCTACCCTGGATTAAAGCAACCGGGAGCGAATGGCGCTATGCCTTACGTAACGCGATTGCCATGTGTCTGGCGCTGACCATCGCCTATGCGCTGCAACTGGACGAACCCTATTGGGCGATGACGTCCGCCGCTGTGGTGAGTTTCCCGACCGTGGGCGGCGCGATCAGTAAAAGTCTGGGTCGCATTGTCGGCAGTTTGCTGGGTGCCACGGCAGCCCTGTTGATTGCCGGACACACGCTCAACGAGCCCTGGCTATTTGCCTTTTTTATGGCTGGCTGGCTGGCGTTCTGTACGTGGATCGCCAACCACTATCAAAACAATGTTGCTTACGCGTTCTCACTGGCCGGATATACCGCGGCGATCATTGCCTTTAGCAGCGTCAACATTACCGATGTGACCCAGCTGTGGGATATCACTCAGGCACGCGTTTGCGAAGTGATTTCAGGCATTCTGTGTGCCGGTCTGATGATGATGGTTTTGCCCAGCACGTCGGATGGCAACACCTTAATGAACTCGCTGCGGCAGATGCACGCCCGTCTGCTGGATCATGCGGTTTTACTGTTGCAGCAAAGCAGCACCGATAACGTGCGCACCGCGCATGAGAATGTCATCAGCCAGATTCTCACCATGAACTTGCTGCGTATTCAGGCGTTCTGGAGCCATTACCGCTATCGCCGTCAGAACAACGTGCTCAACTATGTTTTGCACCAGCAGCTACGCCTGACCAGCGTTCTCTCCAGCCTGCGCCGCATGCTGCTTAACTGGCCGGATGCGCCTCCGGAACTCTACGCCGCCATTCAGCAACTGTTGCACGAACTGGCATTACCGCAGTGTGATAAGTATCGACTGGCGCGCATACTGCGCAGCGTGACACCGGAAGCAACCGGCGATTACCGCCAGCGCGCCTTTGTTCAGCGTCTGCGCTACTTCTGTTGGGTTTACCTCAACGTCAATCGCTGGATACGCTTGATTGAGCGCGCTGACGCCGATACGCGCTTTCAGCCCCCGGATGTGCCCTCTTTGGCACGTGAAAGCGACAGCGCTGAAGCCGGCTGGAGTGCGTTACGCACCTTCAGCGTTATCATGCTGGGCTGTGCCTTTTGGATCGGCACACAGTGGGATGCGGGCGCGGCAGCCCTGACGCTGACAGCGATTGCCTGCGTACTCTACTCTTCTGCTCCCTCCCCCAGTGGCAGCGTGTCACTGTTGCTGAAAACCCTGCTGTGGCTGTCGGTGTTCAGTTTTCTGCTGCAATACGGATTGATGGTGCAAATCAGCGCCCTGTGGCAATTTCTGCTGGTGCTGTTTCCGCTACTGATTACCTTGCAACTGTTTAAGCTGCAGCAGAAAAAACGCGCGGGGATGTGGGGGCAATTTATTGTGTTTATGGGTTCATTTATCGCCGTCACCAATCCGCCGGACTGGGATTATCAAAGCTTCCTCAACGATAATCTGGCCAAGGTGTGCGGCGTGCTGCTGGCATGGATGGCATTTCAGGTACTGCGTCCGAGTTCCGATGCGCGCCGAAGCCGCCGGCATATTCGCGCGTTACGCCATGCGTTTCTTGACCAGCTGCGACGCCATCCACGCCTAAGCGAAAGCCACTTTGAATCGCAGATCTATCATCACATTAGCCAGTTGAGCAATAGCCGTGATGAACAGGCGCGTGTCTGGCTGCTGCGCTGGGGCGTGGTGCTGCTCAACTGTTCTCACATCGTCTGGCAATTACGTGAGTGGCGACCCGCCTCAAGCACTCTGGCACAGATGCGCGATAGTAGTTTGCAGGATTTACAACGGATTATGAGCCTGCGCGGCGTGCGTCACACTTCGTTGCAGGCCACGCTGGATGAGCTGGAAGGTATGATTGCGCAACTGCAGCAGCAGCCTGATAGCGAGGCCAATACGTTGGCGGGCATTTTATGGCGCCTGCGCTGCTCACTGGCACAGTTAAGTCAGGCGGTGCCGGATTGATTACTGGCAATACTGCGTGGTCTGACGGTTGAAATCATCCTGCAACTGCTGCAAGGTTTTGTGCCCTTCAAAACGGGTTTTGTCCTGCTCGGTCATCGGCTCAATCACCAGAAATCGCTCTTCATACGAATAGATAAAGCGGCGATCGAGATAGGTGCCGGTGAAACTTTTACCCCGAATTGAGCCACACACGGTAGTTAACGCGCGGTGAAAAAACTCGGTGTGCAGGAAATTGGTTTCGGTGGCGCTGCGCAGCACGTTCTGGCAGCCCTGCGCCTGTAACCGCTCAAGGGTGTGCTGAGTCAGCCATTCCCGGCCACGGGCAATATCCTCACAACTTGCACGCAGCGGGTTGGTATCAATGGTGCGCTGTAGCTGGCGGCTGGTATCTAACCTCAACTGCGTTTCGTTGGGTTGATCACATCCCGCGAGTAATACACATAACAGCAAAATCCCACGCGTTTTCATTCCTGCCCCTGAGAGGTTCTATTCCTGAATCAACATCATAGGACGGATATCGTGCGGAGTGTAGCGAGAAAATGGGTCAGAATTTTTCCGGCAGTGAAAAGATGCAGACGGCAGATTGCCTGCCGCCTGATAGTTTAAATCACACCGCAGGCAAATCGGGCACCGCCTCCACCCAGCGGCTGCGGATGGTCAGCATGATTATCGCCACCCACATGAACCATTAACGCCTTACCTTTCACTTCGCTCAGCGATTTTATACGTGGCGCAACCACCGGATAGTCGGCCTTGCCATCGTCGGTGACATAAAGCGCAGGCAGATCGCCCAGATGACCGTCAGCGTAAGGTCCGAGGTGTTTGCCAGTATTCTGGGGATCAAGGTGTCCACCGGCCGCGCCGGCCGCAACGGGTTTGCCATCCGATTGTCCCGGCTCACAGCTGCCTTTGGCATGCACGTGGAAACCATGGACTCCCGGTTTAAGACCCGTCAGCGCGGGAGCAAACTGCAAACCATATGGCGTTTCACTGATAGTGACTTTGCCGATGGCGGCGCCGATACCTTGTGCAGTGACCTCATGCAGTGTCACCTCTTCAGAGGCGGCCTGAGCCCCAGCAGCACAGGCCAGCGCCAGTGTGGCGATGAGAATTTTCTTCATAACGTCTCCTTACGGTTGAAATGCCCTGTAAGCCTGGACTGGAATAGGCGAGGCTGCCGTAATTTGACGTAGTTTTACGCTTCAGGGCACATCAAAACCGAGCGCCGCTTTACGAATGCGGAACCACTGCTGACGATCGAGCGTCAATTGGCAAGCACCTGCTGCTTCGCTGACGCGCGTGGCTTTACCGGATCCGATGATCGGCAATGGGCGGCTTGGCAATTTCATCACCCAGGCATACACCACCTGTTCGATGCTACTCGCACCGATTTCCTGTTTCACCTGCTCAAGCTCATCACGCAATGGCTGATAATGCGCATCGTTAAACAGGCGCCCACCACCCAAACATGACCAGGCCATTGGGCGGATACGCACCTGCTGACACTGATCGAGCGTGCCGTCGAGCAGCGTTGACTGTTCCAGCGGAGAGATTTCCAGTTGGTTGGTGACCAGGCTAAACGGCAGGCGAGATTGCAGCAGCGTGAACTGGGAAGCGGTAAAGTTCGACACGCCGAAATGGCGCACTTTGCCGCTCTGGTGCAGCGCCATAAAGGCCTCGGCGATTTCATCCGCATCCATTAAGGGATCCGGACGATGAATCAGCAGCAGATCAAGATAATCGGTGTTGAAGTAGCGCAGGGAATTTTCCGCACTGTGCAGGATGTGGCTGGCTTCGGTAATGTAATGACCGATTTTATGTTCTGGTTTGGCGCGCGTCGCAATGCCGCACTTCGTCACAATCTGCAGTTTTTCACGCAGCCCCGGCGCCAGACGCAGCGCCTCACCAAAGGCGGCTTCACAACCGTAGTCACCGTAAATATCGGCGTGATCCACGGTGGTAATGCCTAATGCCAGATGATGCTCGATAAAGGCCACCAACTGCTGCGGCGTCATACCCCACTCCAGCAGGCGCCAGTAGCCGACGATCAACGGTGAGAATTGAGGCCCCTGTGGGGCGATAGTTTGCGGTTGTAACATCGGTAAACTCCCTTGAACGCGAATGCGGAAAGCGAATCTGGGAGTATAACGGAAAGGCAAATCATCGTTTTCTTAAAACAGTGAGGGTTGTTCCGGATCATGATTTTCATCGACTTTTTGTTGTCGATGCGAGCGCAGCCAGCGTTGACGACATAACCTCAACACATCGCGTTTTTGCGCATCGGTAAACGTCATCCAGTTAAAACGTTCCTCACGGCTACGCAGGCAGCCACGACAGTATCCACGTGCGTCACTCTGACAGATACCGCGACAGGGGCTGGGTACAGGGAAGAACTCTAATTGCTCGGCCACATCCACTCCGATTTAACAACAGGCTTCATATTGATAACAGCATAGTGACATTGTGCAAAGCGTATACGCAGTTCGGCCACATTTCATCCAGTCATGACTACGGAAATGGATATTTACCATTGATGCCAGCGCAGAAACCTTTGGTTCGGTACTGTTTAATAAGCGTTAAGGTTTTCCTCATGTTGAATTCATACGATTGTCACATTCCATCCTGCTACTGAGTTTTCATGAAATTCCCGAACAAGTTACAGTGCCATGCCAGCAGTTTTAATCTGATCGCCGCCCTGTTTTTTACCCTCGTGCTCAACGCCCTGTTTCTGCTGCGCGCCTGGGAAATTATCCCTTACGATCGCATTCACGATTACCTGTTTGCAGCCAGCATTCCGGTGGTTTTGGCCTCTGCGTTCTATCTGATTTTCTCGTTGCTGGCATGGCCCTATGTTCGCAAGCCGCTGCTTATTCTGTTGGTGCTGGCCAGCGCCGCCGCTAACTACTTTATGCACAGTTTCGGTACGGTGATTGACACCAATATGATCGAAAACGTGTTTGAGTCGGATGCTCAGGAAGCTGGAGCACTGATCAGCAGTGGTTATGTGGTGTGGATGATCTTGATGGGGTTGGTGCCCGTCGCCGCCATCTGCATGGTACGCATCAAAACCGGGCAACGCTGGTGGTGGAGCCTGCTGCAACGCCTGGCCGGGGCGCTGGGTGCGATTTTGCTGATTCTGCTGATGGCGGTGCTGTTCTATAAAGATTACGCCTCACTGATTCGCAACAATAAAGGGCTGGTGAAAATGATCACTCCGGCCAATATTGTTAGCGGCACCGGTCATTACGTTGATCAACGTTATCTGCAAGGCAGTCAGGCGCTGGTAAAAATTGGCCAGGATGCCAAAAAAGGCCCGCTGATCGCTGCTGAGCCGAAGAAAACGTTGGTGGTATTAGTGGTGGGCGAAACCGGACGTGCCGAGAACTTTTCACTGGGTGGCTATGCGCGTGAAACCAACCCTGAACTGAAAAAACAGCAGGTCATTTACTACCCCGACGCCAGCTCCTGCGGTACCGAAACGGCCATTTCCGTTCCCTGTATGTTCTCCAACATGCCACGTGAGCATTACGATGCCAATTTGGCGCATCATCAGGAAGGCGTGTTAGATATTCTCGCCCATGCTGGAGTTAGCGTACTGTGGCGTGAAAATGATGGCGGCTGTAAAGGTGCCTGCGATCGCGTGCCACACACCGATATGACGCAGTGGAATCTGTCGCAATATTGTCACGATGGTTTCTGCCTGGATGATGTCCTGCTGCATCGTTTTGATAACTATGTTGATAGTCTGCACAATGATGGGATTATCGTGTTGCATCAGATGGGTAGCCATGGGCCGGCCTATTATCAGCGCTATCCGGCGGAATTCCGTCGCTTCACGCCAACCTGCGATAGCAACCAGATTCAGGATTGCGACCATCAGGCGTTGGTGAATACCTATGACAACTCTCTGCTGTACACCGACGATATGGTGAGTCGCACCATTGATAAACTCAAAGCCTTAAGCGATCGCTTTAATGTAGCGCTGGTCTATCTCTCGGATCACGGTGAATCGCTGGGCGAACACGGTATGTATCTGCATGGTGCGCCCTATATGTTTGCCCCTTCACAGCAGACACACATCCCTCTGCTGATGTGGATGTCGCCTGGCTATGCTGCGGCCTACCACATTAATGAGCCCTGCTTACGTCAGCAGGCCGCGAGCGAGAAAGTGTCGCAAGACAATCTTTTCCATACCGTTTTAGGCATGTTCAACATTCAGACGCAAGAGTACCAACCGCAGCTGGACATGATCAGATCGTGCCAAAGTGCCGGATAAGGTTTGCATTAGACCGACTGGTCTAATACTGTGTGGCCCATGAACAAGACTGTGCAACGCAACGAAACCCGTGAACATCTGCTCGCCACTGGCGAGCAGGTTTGTTTGCAACGTGGTTTTACCGGAATGGGCCTGAGCGAAATGCTGGCGCTGGCAGAAGTGCCGAAAGGATCGTTTTACCACTACTTCCGCTCCAAAGAAGCATTTGGCGTCGCGTTGCTGGAACGCTATTTCGTTAACTACCTGCAGCAGGTCGAACAGCAGTTAAATCAGCCGGGCTTGTCAGCGCGTGAACGTTTGCTGACGCACTTCCGCTATGGCGCAACGCTGTTTATCGAGCAAGGCCATATTGTGGGCTGTCTGGGTGTGAAGTTATCCGCGGAAGTTTGCGATTTGTCAGAACCGATGCGTGATGCTTTACAACACGGTGCCAGCGCCATGATCGCGGCTTATGCACGCTGTCTGAGCGAAGTCGCCGCGGAGCAGACACTGCCGTATGGGCAAACGCCAGAGCAACTGGCTCAGCGCTGTTACCTGTTGTGGCTAGGTGCCAGTTTGCAAAGCAAGATTTCACGAGAGTCAGGCCCGATTAGCCTGGCACTTGAAACCATTGAACAGTGGTTAAATGACCACTGATTTTTAAAAACCGTAGTTTCTAGACGACCGGTCTACTTATAGGAGTCATCATGGCGAGTAAACAGTTGTTCTCCCCACTCAAAGTGGGCGCGATTACCGTACCTAACCGCGTATTCATGGCGCCGCTGACGCGTCTGCGCAGCATTGAGCCAGGCGACATCCCGACTCCGCTGATGGCGGAATATTATCAGCAGCGTGCCAGCGCCGGTCTGATCATTACTGAAGCAACGCAGATCTCTTTCCAGGCGAAAGGTTATGCTGGCGCACCGGGTTTGCATACTCAGCAGCAAATCGCCGCGTGGAAAGTGATCAACGAAAGCATTCACGCTGCGAAAGGTCACAGCGCCGTGCAACTGTGGCACACCGGCCGCATTTCGCATAATAGCGTTCAGCCGGAAGGCAAAGCGCCCGTTTCACCTTCTGCTATCGCCGCTGGAACGCGTACCTCACTGCGTGCTGAAGATGGCACCGTTTACCGTGAAGACACCTCACTGCCGCGTGAACTGAGCGTGGCGGAAATTCAGCAGATTGTAAAAGATTTCGGTCAGGCCGCGGCGAACGCGCGTGAAGCCGATTTCGACCTGCTGGAACTGCATTCTGCTCATGGCTACCTGATGCACCAGTTCCTGGCGCCCGCTTCCAACCAGCGCACCGATGAATACGGCGGCTCAATCGAGAAGCGTGGTCGTTTCGCGCTGGAAGTGGTGGATGCGGCGATTGCTAACTGGTCTGCCGATCGTATCGGCATTCGTATCTCGCCAATCGGAGCCTTCCAGAATCTGGAAAATGGTGCCGATGAAGAAGCTGCCGCGCTGTGGTACATCTCCGAGCTGGGCCAACGTGGTCTCGCGTATCTGCACCTGTCTGAGCCAGACTGGGCCGGTGGCCAGCCTTACAGCGACGCTTTCCGTGAAAAAGTGCGTGCGCTGTTCCCAGGCGTGATCATCGGTGCGGGCGCTTATAGCGTTGAGAAAGCTGACGACCTGATCGCCCGCGGCTTGATCGATGCTGTGGCGTTTGGCCGCGACTTTATTGCTAACCCGGATCTGGTTGAGCGTCTGCAGCAAGATGCACCGCTAAATCCACAGCGCCCGGAAAGTTTCTACGGCGGCGGCGCTGAAGGCTACACTGATTACCCAAGCCTGTAAGAATCAAGCTGCCGCACCGGATGTGCGGCAGTGCTGTTTCTTCAGGGCATTAACTGGCTATACTTGCTAGTCTTTGTCATTCCCTGATGACTTTTCAAAAGAGGATGTTATGCGTTTACTTCACACCATGTTACGCGTTGGCGATCTGCAACGTTCTATCGATTTTTATACCCGCGTGCTAGGCATGCGCGTACTGCGTCAGAGCGAAAACACCGAATACAAATACACCCTGGCTTTCGTGGGTTACACCGAAGAGAGTGAAGGTGCAGTGATTGAACTGACCTACAACTGGGGCGTGGATAAGTACGACCTCGGTAATGCTTATGGTCACATTGCGTTGGGCGTCGATAACGTCGCAGAGACCTGTGAGCGCATCCGCAGTGTCGGTGGCAACGTGACGCGTGAAGCCGGTCCGGTTAAAGGCGGCAGCACCATTATTGCGTTTGTCGAAGATCCCGATGGCTATAAAATCGAACTGATCGAAAACAAACACGCTGGTCACGGCCTCGGTCACTGATGCCGTTAGTCAGTCTGCTAATTTGCAGGCTGACTTCCCTCTCCTGCTGCACCCTCCTGTAATTTTTGCCATAATGCGCGCTGCCCCATTTCTTGCTATGAGATCCTGATGTCTGAATCGAACGCCTTAAACGCTCTTCATCAACGCTTCCGTGGTTTTTATCCAGTGGTTATTGACGTCGAAACCGCCGGCTTTAACGCGCAAACCGATGCACTGCTGGAAATTGCGGCCACCACGCTCAAAATGGATGAGGACGGTTGGTTACACCGTGATGAAACCCTGCACTTTCACGTTGAACCGTTTGAAGGCGCGATCCTTAATCCTGCAGCGCTGGCGTTTACCGGTATCGATCCCACCAATCCTTTGCGCGGCGCGGTGAGCGAATACGAAGCCCTGCATGCCATTTTCAAGATGGTGCGTAAAGGCACAAAAGATCATGGCTGTAATCGCGCGATTATCGTGGCGCACAATGCCACTTTCGATTTGAACTTTGTGATGGCCGCCGCCGAGCGTGCCAGCCTGAAGCGTAATCCCTTCCATCCGTTTGCCACTTTTGATACTGCGGCGCTGAGCGGTTTGGTGTTGGGACAGACGGTTTTGGCAAAAGCCTGCAAAGCTGCGGGGATGGAGTTTGATAGCACGCAGGCGCACTCTGCGCTGTACGACACCGAGCAAACGGCCACGCTGTTCTGCGAGCTGGTGAATCGCTGGAAACGTCTGGGGGGTTGGCCACTGGCTTTCAATGAAGAGCAGACTGAAGACGACGCCTCTGCCTGATGGGCTGAAGGGCTGGCTGATTGCCGGATGAGTACGCAAAGAAAAGGCCGACATTTGTCGGCCTTCGCAATTATTCCGCTTCTTTATACTTCTCAGCGGTTTCTTTCACCAGCGGCTGCAATTCGCCACGCTGGAACATCTCAACGATGATGTCGCAACCGCCGACCAGCTCACCATCAACCCACAGTTGCGGGAAGGTTGGCCAGTTAGCAAATTTCGGCATTTCAGCACGGATATCCGGGTTCTGCAGGATATCGACATACGCGAAGCGCTCACCACAGGCAGAAAGCGCCTGCACAGCTTGTGCAGAGAAACCGCAGCTTGGCAGTTTCGGGGAACCTTTCATGTATAACAGAATCGGGTTTTCTGCGATCTGGCGCTGAATTTTTTCAACAGTACTCATTATTGCCTTCCTTAATCCTTCACTTCGTGTTTGTTTATTGTAGCGACTTCAGCCCCACACTGAAAACGGGATTTTGCGTTACCGACCTGCTGATCGCCATGTTTGTTAAGTTCAAACAGGATAGATAACATTTCCCTATCATTAATAAGCATGAACAAATTAATAATTAGCAATAATTTCGCTGCGTTAAACAGCTGAAATCGCTCAATTTAGCGACATTATCCACCTGGTAACAGATTAATAGAAAAAGGCCTTACCTTTTAGAAAAAAAGTGGATTAGAATTGCTTCGGCGCTGATCGTTGATCAGATTTCTCTTACTCTGCCGCAGCCTGCTTTTTGCCAGACTGCTTAACCTGTAACCGGACTATGCGTTTACTGATTACGCTTTTCATACTGGCTTTTGCGCAACTGTTTTTTAACGTGGCTTCTGCTTCCCAGCATGCCCCGATTAATGCCAGTTTGCATAATGCCGAGAAAAAAAGTGCGCGCGAAGATGAGCGCCGCAAGCGACGCCCGGTTAAAACAACGGCTAAAAAGTCTCGCCTGACGACTACCGTGCAGAAACTCAAGCTGAAAAAGCAGACTAAGACCGAAACCGCCTTAAACAAAACCAGCCGCAAAAAATCCCTGCTTAAATCGCCATCGAAAAAGTATGGCCATCAACGCCTCGCGAAAAAGTCTGCTGATGTGGATGATGAAGTTCAGGGGCTGACCGGCATCAAGATGAGCAAAACCCACCGTCTGCGCTATCAGAAAGCTCGTGAAACCGCCATGACGAAGCTGATGGGACAGTTGGGTAAACCTTATCAGTGGGGCGGCACTTCCCCACACACCGGTTTCGATTGCAGTGGTCTGGTGTGGTATGCCTATAAAGATCTCGTGAAATACAAATTCCCGCGCACGGCGAATGAGATGTATCACCTGCACGATGCCTCGCCCATTAAGCGCGAGCTGCTGGAAAAAGGGGATTTGGTGTTCTTCCGCATTAATAACCGCGGGACGGCCGATCATGTTGGCGTCTACCTCGGCAACGGTAAATTTATACAGTCACCCCGTACTGGTAAAGACATTCAGATTAGCGCATTAGGCGAAGACTACTGGCAGAAACACTATGTGGGTGCGCGCCGTATGATGACACCAAAAACCATTCGCTAGTTGTTGCGCAACATTCTGTGGCATTGGCCACAAAAAAAGCCGGACGCTTAATCAGTGCCGGCTTTTTTTATTGATGCGTTTTGTATTAATGAAGAATGGCTGTAAAGCTAAACGCAATAATCATCAACAGTGCGCCAACCGTGGTCATTAGCGCCAGCTTTAGATCTGTACTCATCACTACTCCTTAGTCACACATTTATTAGGGTTAAAACAATTTTCGCACAGCGGTGGGCAAAAATCTCGTCTTATCCGCGTTGGCTTGCTAGAATCGCCGCCTTTCGTTGCGCAACTGATTTTGCGCATGCTGTATTTACAGCCTGCTGAAGTGATTTTCCCTGCCTGAAACGGCAGATTTGCCCCCCATTTTAGGGCGTAAAACCCTTCGCAGACGCAAACGTTTAACAATATACTTATCAGTGAGTTGTGATAAGCCGGGGAGTACCTTTTTCATGGCAACAATTAAAGATGTAGCGAAACGCGCTGGGGTATCCACCACCACCGTTTCGCATGTCATCAACAAAACGCGTTTTGTCGCAGAAGAAACGCGTAACGCCGTATGGGAAGCGATTAAAGAACTACACTATTCGCCGAGCGCCGTTGCGCGCAGTTTGAAGGTGAATCACACCAAAACGCTGGGACTGTTAGCCACGTCCAGCGAAGCGCCCTATTTTGCCGAAATCATCGAAGCGGTTGAAAACCACTGTTTTGAACGCGGCTACACCTTGATTCTGGGTAACGCGCATAACGATCTGCAAAAGCAGCGTGCTTACCTCTCAATGATGGCGCAAAAGCGCGTTGATGGTCTGTTGGTGATGTGCTCTGAGTATCCTGCCGATCTGCTGCAGATGCTGGAAGAGAACCGCAATATTCCGATGGTGGTCATGGACTGGGGCGCCTCGCGTGGCGACTTCACCGATACCGTGCAGGATAACGCCTTCCAGGGCGGTTATCTGGCCGGACGCTACCTTATCGAGCGTGGCCACCGAGATATCGGTGCGATTCCGGGTCAGATGGAACGCAACACGGGCGGCGGTCGTCATGCAGGCTTTCTGCAGGCGATGAGCGAAGCCGGCGTAACTGTGCGTCCGGAGTGGGTGGTTCAGGGCGACTTCGAGCCAGAATCGGGTTATCAGGCGATGCAGCAAATTCTCAATCAGAAGCAGCGTCCGACTGCCGTGTTCTGCGGTGGCGATATCATGGCGATGGGCGCGATATGTGCCGCCGATGAGATGGGACTGCGCGTGCCGCAGGATATCTCCGTCATTGGCTATGATAACGTGCGCAACGCCCGTTATTTCACCCCTGCGCTCACCACAGTCCACCAACCGAAAGCGGAGTTGGGCAAAAAGGCCCTCGAAATGCTGCTGGATCGCATCACCAGCAAGCGCGAAGAGCCACAGACCATTGAGGTGCAGCCAACATTGATTGAGCGACGTTCCGTGGGGGACGGTCCGTTCCGCGATTACCGCCGTTAAGGCTGATTTTCGCTGAGCCATTCGTGGTTCAGCGTTTCCGCATCGCCGAGATAAGCGAGTAACCACGCCAGCGCCGGTGACGCGCGCTGTTCTGACCAACTGACGCAGCAGGGACTTTCCGGAAACGGCTGCGGCAGTGATAGCTCAACCAACGCCCCCCTATCAAGTAATGGCCGCGCCAGGTGGCCCGGCACCATCCCCACGCACAGTCCCGCCTGTAAACAATCCATCCCCGTTTCCCACTCTGGCACCACCAGACGTCGCTGATTATCCAGCGTCCAGGTCATGCGTCTTGGCAATGCGCGAGACGTATCTTCCAGCACCAGTGATGGCCAGGCACGCAGCGCCTCTTCATTGAGATCGCTATGCGCCGCCAGGGGATGGCCGGGACTGACCACACAACGCCAGTTGAGGGCGCCCATATCCTGAAATGCAAAACGGCCACCCACCGGAATCGCCTGAGTGGCGCCAATCGCCACATCAACACGCCCGTCGGCCAGGGCATCCCATACACCGTTAAACACTTCGTAGCTGATGATCAATTCCATGTCCGGAAAATGACGGTAGAAGTCCTTCACCAGCTGCCGGGTACGCTGTGGTTTTACAATGCAATCCACGGCAATACTGAGCTGTCCACGCCAGCCATTCGCCAGTTGCTGACACTGTCTGCGTGTTGCCAGCATTTTTTTGATAACAGATCGCCCTTCACGTACAAAATGCTCGCCCGCCGGGGTTAAAACCACCTCACGGTGCTGACGTTCAAACAATGGCACCGCCAACCAGGTTTCCAACTGGCGCACCGTATAGCTTATGGCAGAGGGCACGCGATGTAACTCCTGCGCCGCCGCACTAAAACTGCCATTGCGCGCGACCGCATCAACCACTTCCAGCGCATATTCAGACCACATATTTTAGCCTTCAAAAATTTTAACAGCACTGCGCAAATATTAGCGTTTCACAAAGAATGACGCACTCTTTTACACTCCCCGGCGTTCAATCTGCCAATGAGAAACACTATGTTGTCGTCAAAAGGATTTATGCCCTATCTTGCCGTGCTCAGCATGCTCGGCTTCCTCGCCACGGATATGTATCTGCCTGCTTTTGGAGATATGCAGCGTGACTTTGCCACCGCGCCGGGCACCATTAGCGCCAGCCTCAGTCTTTTTCTCGGTGGATTTGCCTGCGCACAGGTATTTTGGGGGCCGCTGTCAGACCGCTTTGGACGTAAACCGATTTTATTGGCAGGTTTAACGATTTTTGCCTTGGGTTGCCTCGGGATGTTGTGGGTGACCGACGTTAACATGATGCTGGCACTGCGCTTTGTGCAGGCTGTGGGCGTGTGTGCCGCCGCCGTAAGCTGGCAGGCGCTGGTAGTCGATCGCTACCCCAAAGCCCAGGCCAACAAAGTTTTCGCCACCATTATGCCGCTGGTTGCCCTATCCCCCGCTCTGGCACCTCTACTGGGCGCGTGGCTGATGGGTCATTTCCACTGGCGTAGCATCTTTATCGCGCTGACAATTATCACCGTGCTGCTGATCATCGGTACATTTCAGCTTGCCGCGCCTAAAAAAACCAAAGCTGATAATACGCCGCAACCCGGCTGGCTGAATTTGCTCACCACGCGCATCTACAGCGGTAACGTGCTGATTTACTCCGCCTGTTCCGCCAGTTTCTTTGCCTGGCTAACCGGTTCGCCGTTTATTCTGGCTTCTGCGGGTTTAACTCCCGCCGATATTGGTCTGAGCTACATTCCACAAACTATTGCGTTTCTGATTGGTGGCTTTAGTTGCCGTGCGATGCTGAGCCGATATCAGGGATCACAGTTGCTGCCGTGGTTGTTGGTGCTGTATAGCCTGAGTATTTTGAGTCTGTTTGTTGTCGCGATGATGCCCGCGCCTTCTTTGATTGCACTGCTGCTGCCTTTCTGCGGTATGGCACTGTCTAATGGCGCCATCTATCCGATTGTCGTTTCCAGCGCCTTAGCGCCTTTCCCGCACGCCACAGGCAAAGCAGCAGGCTTACAAAACCTGTTACAACTGGGCCTGTGCTTTATTGCCAGCCTGGTAGTTTCGGCCGGATTAGAACAGGCGCTCTATAACACCACACTGGTGATGGTTGCCACGGTAGTGCTGGCCTGGGCCGGCTTCATCTGGCAACGCAGCTTAAACGCACAAAGTGATATTGCTCACACCTCCCGTCCCTGCGAAGATAATCACTGATGCAACGATTATCGTTAGCAAACTAACGATAACTCGTTGAATATTGACCCACGTGAGCATATACTCAGTGGGTCAGCATTTCTGTAACAAATCAATAACATAATTGCATTAATTTTAAGCGACTCTGTCGCTGGGATGGCGTCTGCACGATCTTCCTCTCCTGATTGGTGCCAGACATTTCTATTCAGATTCATACCTCTGTAAAACGTCGGATATCTGGCGCACGGATTTTCCGTGAGTTCTCTCACAGGCCTAAGGAAATTGACTATTATTTCCACAGGTTCAAATCGGAAAGGTGATGGAGAAGCTATGAGTTCATCGTGTATAGAAGAAGTGAGCCTTGAAGAAAACCACTGGTTTCGCATCGTCAACGAATTACTGGAACGCGCTGATGTTGCAGTCAATGGCACACGCCCCTGGGATATTCAGGTCAAGCATCCGGATTTTTTTAAACGTGTTTTGCAGGAAGGATCGCTAGGTCTGGGTGAAAGTTATATGGATGGCTGGTGGGAATGCGAACAATTGGATGTCTTTTTCCATCGCGTTCTGCAACAACATCTGGATAAACAACTCCCACGTCATTTTAAAGATACCTTGCGTATTGCGGCCGCGCGTTTAACCAATTTACAGTCGAAAAAACGTGCCTGGATTGTCGGTAAAGAACATTACGATCTCGGTAACGATCTTTTTTCACTGATGCTCGATCCCTTTATGCAGTACTCCTGCGGTTACTGGAAAGACGCTGAAACACTGGAACAGGCTCAGTCTGCCAAACTGGATATGATTTGCCGCAAGCTTCAGCTTGAGCCGGGCATGACGCTGCTCGATATCGGCTGCGGTTGGGGCGGGCTGGCAGAATTTGCTGCACGCAACTACGGTGCCAAAGTCCATGGCGTGACCATTTCTGCTGAGCAACAGAAATTGGCGCAGCAGCGTTGCGAAGGGCTCGACGTCACTATTTTGCTGCAGGATTACCGTGATTTGAATTTGCAGTTCGATCGCATCGTATCAGTCGGCATGTTCGAACACGTGGGGCCGAAAAACTATGCCACTTATTTTGACGTTGCCGATCGCAATCTCAAACCAGACGGCATATTTTTACTGCACACCATTGGTGCCATCACTACCGATATGAACGTCGATCCCTGGATTGATAAATATATCTTCCCCAACGGATGCTTACCGTCTGTGCGCCAGATTGCTGATGCCAGCGAAAAGCATTTTATTATGGAAGACTGGCATAATTTTGGTGCGGATTATGACACCACCTTAATGGCCTGGCATGAACGGTTTCTGACAACGTGGCCGCAGCTCGCTGATAAATATGGCGATCGCTTCAAGCGGATGTTTAGTTACTATCTTAATGCCTGTGCTGGCGCCTTCCGCGCGCGTGATATTCAACTCTGGCAGGTGGTATTTAGCCGTGGCAAAGAGGGTGGATTACGCGTAGCGCGTTAAGGGAAGTTAAGGAGAGAAAAGGCGCCGCGGCGCCTTTTTTTTTGAATTATTCGGTATCGGTGGCTTGTAAAAGTGCAACAGCCGCGGCTTCACGTTGGGCCAATACGCGCTCTACCGTTTCCACAATCGCCTGGGTATGCGGATCGATCTCGATATTCACTTTATGCCCCAGTTTTTTCGCACCCAGCGTGGTGCGATCCAGTGTTTCCGGGATCAGGTGCACACAGAATTTACTTTTAGTGACGTCACCCACCGTCAGGCTGATACCATCGATACCGACGAAACCTTTATGCAGGATATATTTGATCTGCGACGCATCCTGTAATTTAAACCACACTTCACGGTTATTTTCTGACTGGATAATTTTGCAGATTTCCGCCGTGGTCATAATATGGCCAGACATTAAATGACCGCCAATTTCATCACTGAACTTCGCCGCGCGTTCAATATTCACCACGTCGCCAACCGTTAATTCACCCAGGTTGGTAATGCGCAGGGTTTCCTTGATCAGGTCGAAGCTCACGCGATCGCCCTCAATCGCCGTCACCGTCAGGCAGCATCCGTTGTGCGCTACCGATGCCCCTAATGCTAATCCCGGTAAAAGGTCTTCCGGCAGACGCACGATATGGGTACGAAACAACTTTTTTTCTTCTACGGCGATAATTTCGGCCGTGCCCTGCACAATTCCAGTAAACATACTTTCAGCCTCTGCGAAGTTTGCGCCAGTTTATCACAGCTTAGGCTGCACGTTTAATTTGCCGGAGTTCAAACTTTACACAATTAACTTAACAAAATGCGATCAAAGTTTGGTGGAACGCAGCGCGGCCGCTACACTATGCCGCGCATTCTCTGGGGATATCTCCCCTCTTCTCTTCTTAATTTAAGCAGGTGTTACGTGCAGAAGTATTTAACAGAAGCGCGTCAATTGCTGGCCCTCGCGATCCCGGTCATCCTTGCTCAGGTGGCTCAGACGGCGATGGGTTTTGTGGATACCATTATGGCCGGTGCGGTGAGCGCCACGGATATGGCCGCCGTTGCTGTCGGCACCTCTATCTGGCTTCCCGCCATTCTGTTTGGTCATGGTCTTCTGCTGGCGTTGACGCCAACCGTTGCGCAATTCAACGGCTCAGGGCGACGCGAACGCATCGCGGAACAAGTGCGTCAGGGTTACTGGCTGGCACTGGCGGTGGCGTTGCTGATCATGGTGGTGCTGTGGAATGCCGGCTATTTGATTCATGCCATGCATGATATCGACCCGCAGCTGGCGGCTAAAGCCGAAGGTTACCTGCATGCATTACTGTGGGGGGCACCCGGCTACCTGTTCTTCCAGGTGGCACGTAATCAGTGCGAAGGATTATCTAAAACCAAACCAGCCATGCTGCTGGGATTTTTAGGCTTGCTGGTAAACATTCCGCTTAACTACGTCTTCATCTATGGCCATTTTGGTATGCCAGCACTCGGGGGCATAGGTTGTGGTGTCGCCACCGCCTCGGTTTATTGGGTGATGTTTATAGTGATGCGCTTCTGGGTGAAACGCATGGCGAGTATGCGCGATATTCGCATGAACAGCCGCTGGTCTCCGCCCTCACGCGTCATCCTGTCGCGGCTGTTTAACCTCGGGCTGCCGGTGGCGCTGGCGCTGTTCTTTGAGGTCACTTTGTTTGCGGTGGTGGCGCTGCTGGTCTCTCCACTGGGGATCGTTAAAGTCGCGGGTCATCAGATTGCACTTAACTTCAGTTCGCTGATGTTTGTTCTGCCGCTCTCACTCGGCGTCGCGACCACTATCCGTGTCGGTTATCGTCTTGGGCAGGGTTCGACGGAACAAGCACGCGTGGCAGCATGGACGGGACAGGGCGTCGGTATCAGCATGGCCGCCATCACGGCGATTTTCACCATCACCTTCCGTGAACATATCGCCGCACTTTACACCGCCAACCCAGAAGTGATTACTCTGGCTGCTCAGTTGATGCTGCTCGCCGCCATCTACCAGTTCTCAGATTCAATTCAGGTGATCGGTAGCGGGATTCTGCGCGGCTATAAAGACACGCGCTCAATCTTCTTTATTACCCTGATTGCTTATTGGGTGCTGGGTTTACCGGTCGGTTATATCCTGGCACTCACCAACTGGGTGATACCGCAACTCGGTCCAGCGGGATTCTGGTGCGGATTTATCGTCGGCCTGACATCCGCTGCGATTATGATGATTTGGCGCATTCGTCGATTGCAACGTTTGCCATCACAGGTGATTCTGGCGCGCGCGGCGCGCTAAGTGGCTGAACAGGCCGTTATTTGCCTCCGCAATGCCTAAAAAAACAGCGGGTCGCACAGATGCTGGTCAGTCGTCATGGAAAATCATTTTTTCCCTTGCCAGCATCGCGGCCTGCCGTTAATATTCGTCCCCGCTGTCGCCCTGACAGCATGTTGCGCTCTTAGCTCAGTTGGTTAGAGCACCACCTTGACATGGTGGGGGTCGATGGTTCGAGTCCATTAGAGCGCACCAAGTGCGTCCGTAGCTCAGTTGGTTAGAGCACCACCTTGACATGGTGGGGGTCGGTGGTTCGAGTCCACTCGGACGCACCAAATTTCTGAAATGCGCTCTTAGCTCAGTTGGTTAGAGCACCACCTTGACATGGTGGGGGTCGATGGTTCGAGTCCATTAGAGCGCACCACTTTTTGTTTTCTCTCCTTTTGCGCAACACCCCTTTCCTTGATCTGTATCGTTTTCTCTCTCAGCTTTTATATTGGTTTTCGCATACTTAGCGTCTATACTATGCCGCGTTGTCCACCTGAAAGGTTTCAGCGCTAACGTGCCTATGCAAACAACTCAAATGATTTGCGCAACACTGCTCTGCCAGTTCCCTCGCGTACTGCATAACTTCTCTGCACGCTTAGTCTCTGTCACCTATTCTTACTCCTGTACGATCCAAACCAACACCACACACATTTTCACTTCGCTGCCAAACGCTGCGAATCCCGACCTCTATCATCCATCACAACTTACAGAAAACCTGACATGAAAAAGACCAAGATTGTTTGTACTATCGGTCCGAAAACCGAATCTGAAGAGATGCTGACTCAACTGCTGGAAGCGGGCATGAACGTCATGCGCCTGAACTTCTCTCACGGGGATTATGCCGAACATGGTCAGCGCATCACTAACATGCGCGCCGTTATGGAAAAAACCGGTCGTCAGGCCGCGATTCTGCTGGACACTAAAGGTCCTGAAATTCGTACCATGAAGCTGGAAGGCGGTAACGATGTTTCGCTGAAAGCGGGCCAGACCTTCACTTTCACTACCGATCAATCTGTGATTGGTAACAGCGATCGTGTTGCTGTGACCTATGCAGGCTTCACCGAAGACCTGAAAATCGGCAATACCGTGCTGGTCGATGATGGCCTGATTGGTATGCAGGTGACCGAAGTCACTGAAAACACCGTCGTGTGTAACGTGCTGAACAACGGTGATCTGGGCGAAAACAAAGGCGTTAACCTGCCGGGCGTTTCCATCCAGTTGCCAGCATTGGCTGAAAAAGACAAACGTGACCTGATCTTCGGTTGCGAGCAAGGCGTTGATTTTGTCGCGGCCTCCTTCATCCGTAAACGTTCAGATGTGCTGGAAATCCGTGAGCATTTGAAAGCCCACGGCGGCGAGCACATCCAGATCATCTCTAAAATCGAAAACCAGGAAGGCCTGAACAACTTCGACGAGATTCTCGAGGCGTCTGACGGCATCATGGTTGCACGTGGCGATCTGGGTGTAGAGATTCCGGTTGAAGAAGTGATCTTCGCGCAGAAGATGATGATCAAGAAATGTAACAAAGCACGCAAAGTGGTCATTACCGCAACGCAGATGCTGGATTCTATGATCAAGAACCCACGCCCTACCCGCGCAGAAGCTGGCGACGTGGCGAACGCCATCCTGGATGGTACTGATGCAGTAATGCTGTCTGGTGAAAGTGCTAAGGGTCGTTACCCGCTGGAATCTGTGACCATCATGGCCACTATCTGTGAGCGTACTGACCGCGTAATGAAATCACGCATCGGTGAGCTGCAGGATTCACGCAAAATGCGCATCACCGAAGCGGTTTGCCGTGGCGCAGTGGAAACAGCAGAAAAACTGGAAGCCCCATTGATCGTGGTAGCGACCGAAGGCGGTAAGTCTGCTAAGGCGATTCGTAAGTACTTCCCGGATGCCACCATTCTGGCGCTGACCACTAATGCAACCACCGCACGCCAGCTGATTCTGAGCAAAGGCGTTGAGACGCGTCTGGTGACAGAAATTGCTTCTACGGATGATTTCTACCGTATTGGTAAAGAAATGGCGCTGGAAAGTGGCTACGCGCAGAAAGGCGATGTTGTGGTGATGGTATCGGGTGCACTGGTTCCAAGTGGCACGACCAACACCGCTTCAGTCCACGTAATCTGATTTTTAGCTGAAGTTTTATTTAAAAGCGCCTTTTTCAGGCGCTTTTTTTATTCCTGCGCTAATACAAAATCCAGAATTTTCCAATCGATAATAACTATTCAATATCTCGCACAGTTAAGGTTAGTCCGATTAAATCTCTCTGTTTTAGCTAAATATTTTCATCATCTTCTGCGAAACGCTGTTTCTTTGAGCGAACGATCAAATTTAAGCATGTTCTCATCAAAAATTTATTCTCAACTCAAAAAGCTTTGTGTAATACTTGTAACGCTACATGGAGATTAACTCAATTCTAGAGGGTATTAATAATGAATCGTACTAAACTGGTACTGGGCGCGGTAATTCTGGGTTCAACTCTGCTGGCTGGTTGCTCAAGCAACGCTAAAATCGACCAGCTGTCTTCAGACGTTCAGACTCTGAACGCTAAAGTTGACCAGCTGAGCAACGACGTGAACGCAATCCGTTCTGACGTTCAGGCTGCTAAAGATGACGCAGCTCGCGCTAACCAGCGTCTGGACAACCAGGCTCACTCTTACCGTAAGTAAGAGTTCTGGTTTGAAAAATGGTGCCCATGTGGCACCATTTTTTTTGTCCTGATTTTACTTCAATCTGAGTCAGGGTTTTGCGCCACTCTCACCCATTGCCTGGCTGATGGTCGCTTGTCCGGCCCCTGAACCATCCTGCTGCGTTTGCAGCACATCAGGTAACGTTGTGTCCTGCGTAACCGGCTCGCCGCTGCTAACCAGCACTGGCATCCCGGACCGACGCGCTATGACTTCTTTGATCATTGCGGTGTCGCTTTTCTGGCTATTGATGAACGCCTTCGATTTTGCCGTCAACGCAATCGGCATGGTTTGCGGATCGTCCTTATCATTGCGGGATAAAGGCTGATGCACCTCAACGTAACGCTTGCCATCCGGTTCCACCGCATACTTGATCGGCTCGTTGATAATTTGTACCCGTGTTCCTTTCGGCACGCTGTTGAACAAGGCTTCGATATCGTCCGGACGTAAACGAATACAGCCCGAGCTCACGCGCATCCCAATACCAAAATCGGCGTTGGTACCGTGGATTAGGTATTGGCCGGTACCCCGTGCCAGACGCATGGCAAACAGGCCCATCGGGTTATCTGGCCCTGCCGGAACGACACCCGGCAAGGTGATGCCTTCTTTGGCGTAGCGTTTGCGGATGTTGACGGTAGGCGTCCAGGTGGGATTGGGGATTTTCTGGCTGATGCTGGTGACCATACTCGGCGTCGCCGCACCCAACTGGCCGATACCGATCGGATACACCACCACGCGGTTCTCCCCTTTCGGATAGTAATACAGACGCAGTTCAGCAAGGTTGATGACGATACCTTCACGTGGCGCATCAGGCAGCAGCATCTGTAACGGCACGGTCAATTGCGTCCCCGCCTTAGGCAACCAGGGATCGACGCCAGGATTGGCCTCCAGCATGCCGAGCATACCAATCTTATAATGCGAAGCGATGCTCTCTAAGGGCCGTTTGTCGTCAGGGACAGTGGTCAGGGTATTCTCGCCAATTAAACGGCTGTTATCAGCTGGCAGGGGATATTCCGTTGCAAATGCAGGTGCAGAAAGCCCGAAGCAGGACAACAGCAATGCACCGGCTAAACGTAACGCTGGTTTCATGCAATTTCTCTTTGTCGGATTGAACAGACCCCGGTCATGCCGGGGTCTGGGGAGTGTAACTTAGCTGAGGCTTTGAGCGTTATGACGGATCGCGCGAATCATCGCTTCCAATCCTTGAGAACGTGTAGGAGTGAGGTGTTGAGTCAACTCTAATTCTGCGAACCAATGACCGACATCCAGCGCGAGAATCTCCTGCGCTTGCAAGCCCTGATAGAGGCTAAATACTACCGCAATCAAACCTTTAACAATGGCGGCATCACTGTCGCCTTCAAAGGCGATGGTGCCATCAGCTTGTGGGGTCATGCGTATCCACACCTGGCTCTGGCAGCCGGAAATCACATACTCTGGCTGCTGTAAGCTTTCAGAGGATTCTGGTAATTTCGCACCGAGTTCAATGATGTAGAGATACTTCTCTTCCCAATTAGCGCAACGGTTAAAGTTGCGCACCAGCTTCTCTTTCTCTGGCAAATTCGCCATGGATAACTCCTGAAATCTGCTCAACCGCCCAGCAGACGATGAATACGCGTCAAACCTGCTGCCAGGCGATCGGCTTCTTCTTCACTGTTATACAGTGCAAATGAGGCACGACACATCGCGGGCACCGCATAATGGCGCATCAGAGGCATAGCACAGTGATGTCCGGTGCGGATGGCAATGCCGTATTGATCGAGGAAACTCCCGACGTCGAATGCATGATGCTTACCGAGGTTGAACGCCACCACGCCACTGCGCTGTGCCGGACCGTAGATAATCAGGTCGGGTACCGACGCGAGTTTATCTAATGCATAACGCATCAGTGAGGTCTCACGTTCGTTGATGACATCTAATCCCAGCTCACTGATCCAGTTCAGCGCCGCGCCTAAGCCGATAATGCCACCGGTATTCGGTGTGCCAGCTTCAAAACGCCACGGTGTTGAGTTCCAGGTGGTGCCGGTTGGCAGCATCACCTGATCGATCATTGAACCGCCGCCTTCCCACGGTGGCATGATGTCCTGCAGTGCTTTACGCGCATACAGCACGCCAATCCCGGTTGGGCCATAGATTTTATGACCCGAGAAGACGTAGAAATCGCAATCGATATCCTGCACATCCACCGTGTGATGCATTACCGCCTGAGCACCGTCCACCAACGTGACAACGCCAGCGGCTTTCGCCTGCGCCACGATGGCTTTCACCGGATTGACGGTACCGAGCACGTTAGAAACGTGCGTCACCGCCAGCAAGCGCGTGCGGCTGTCGATCAACCCACTCAGTTGCTCAAGGGCTAATTCACCCTGCTCGTTGAGCGGCAGAACACGAATCTCAGCCCCGGTGCGCTGCGCCACCATCTGCCACGGCACGATGTTAGCGTGGTGCTCCATCTCCGTGATAATGATGTTATCGCCCGATTGCAGCTGACTGCCGCCCCAGCTGTTGGCCACCAGATTGATGCCTTCAGTGGTGCCTTTGACGAAGATAATCTCTTCTGGCGACGCCGCATTCAGAAAACGCGACGCTTGTGTGCGCACGTTTTCCATATCGGTGGTGGCCTGGGCACTCAGCGAGTGAATGCCACGGTGCACGGCAGCATAGCCGTGCTGGTAAAAATAGCTTTCCGCATTGATGACCGCGAGCGGGCGCTGAGCGCTGGCCGCGCTATCAAGGTAGGCCAGCGGATGTCCGTTGACCTCACGATTCAGAATCGGAAATTCCGCTCTGATTCGCTCGAGATCGAAAGTCATAACTCAACTCCAGGGAAACGCGCACTAATGCGTTCCAGCACCAGTTGGCGCAGCGGTTCTTCTTCCAGCATCTCGGTCAATTCAGCCGCGAACGCGTGGATAATCATCTGCTGGGCGGCATCTTCCGGGATACCACGCGAGCGCAGATAGAACATCTGCTCATCGTCGATGCGGCCAATGGTCGCACCATGGCTGCACTTCACGTCATCCGCGTAGATTTCCAGCTGCGGCTTGGTGTCCACTTCTGCCAGACGACCGAGCAACAGGTTGTTGTTGGTCATCTGTCCGTCAGTTTTCAGTGCATGCTTCGCCACTTTGATGTGACCGTTAAAAATCGAACGGCCTTTATCGCGCGAAATGGTTTTGTGCAGCTGACGACTCAGGCAGTAGCCTTTGTTGTGTTCCAGATAGCTGCGGGTATCCGCCACTTCTGCATTGATTGGCAGCACCAGGCTGTTCAGTGACAGCTGGGTGTTTTCACCGTTCAGCTGCACGCTGGTATTGTGACGAGACAAGCCAGCACCCAGCAGGAAGCTGGTGCTGCTGACCTGCGCATCACGACCAATCACAATGTCATTGTGCGCAAAGTGATAGCTGCTGCTCTCTTCAAAGGCCAGCTTAATGTGTTTCAGCTGAGCATTGTCGGCGACGGCAAAGGTAAAACGCGCACCGGTAAAGTGTGCCGCACCGTTCAGCGTCACGTAATGCTCTATCACTTCAGCTTCGGCGCTCTGCTCCAGCTCAAGGTGATGGCGGTGATGAACGGTGTTCAGCGCATCGGCTTTGCCGCTGGTGATATGCAGTAAATACAGCGGACGTGCCGCCGATTTACCGCGCGCCAGACGAATTGAGGTCACCTCTTCCGCCAGGCTTTCGGTCAGATGCAGGAACACTTCTGGCTGCACCGCAGCCGGCAGCGGACGGCGTTCAGCCGCGCGGCTGTGCTGCACGTCGAACAGTTCGGTGTCGCGCGCGCTCAATTCGGGCTGGAAACGGCCATCAACAAACACCAGACGAATCGCATCCACTGGCAGCGCCAGCTCAGCAACCTGTTCCGCCGTGACGGTCTGCGCTTCTGGCAGCACGAACTGATTGGCGAACAGTCCATCCAGTGCGGTGTATTTCCAGTTTTCATGCTTACGGGTCGGCAAGCCGACACGCATTAATTGCTGCCAGTGCTGCTGTGCCTGCAGAGAACGCACCTCACCGCGCGATTCAAACAGGTGATGCCACTGTTGCAGGGCGTTATCACTCTTCGTCGGTAAGCCAGCCATAGCCTTGCTCCTCCAGCTGTTTAACCAGCGAGAAATCGCCAGACTTAACGATTTTGCCCTGATACAGCACGTGCACGTGATCTGGCTTGATGTAATCCAGGATGCGCTGGTAGTGGGTCACGATGATGAATGAACGCTTGCCGTCGCGCAGGCTGTTAACGCCTTCGGCCACGATTTTCAACGCATCGATATCCAGACCGGAGTCGGTTTCATCCAGGATGCACAGCTCTGGCTCAAGAGCAGCCATCTGCAGAATGTCGTTACGCTTCTTCTCACCACCGGAGAAGCCGACGTTCACTGAGCGGGTCAGCAGATCTTCAGGCATCTTCAGCAGTTTAATTTTGTCTTCGATGAAGTCCTGGAAATCAAAACGATCCAGCTCTTCCTGCTCACGGTATTTGCGCACCGCATTCACAGAGGTCTGCAGGAAGAATTGGTTGCTGACGCCCGGAATTTCTACCGGATATTGGAACGCCATGAAGATGCCTTCGCCCGCGCGCTCTTCTGGTTCCAGCTCGAGCAGGTCTTTGCCATGGAAGCTGACAGAACCACCGGTCACTTCGTAATCTTCACGACCTGCCAGCGTTGCGGACAGGGTACTTTTACCTGAGCCGTTAGGGCCCATGATGGCGTGGACTTCGCCTGGTTTCACTTCAAGGTTCAGACCGCGCAAAATCTCTTTGTCTTCAACGCTAACCTGTAAATCTTTAATGCTTAACATACTCTTTCCTTCACATTGCTTCCGGCAACGCGTGTGGCATCAGCCCACACTGTGCTCAAGGCTGATAGCCAACAGTTTTTGCGCTTCCACGGCGAATTCCAGTGGCAGCTCGGAGAAAACGTCTTTGCAGAAGCCGTTGACGATCATTGAGATCGCATCTTCTTCGCTAATGCCGCGCTGCAGGCAGTAGAACATCTGGTCTTCACCAATACGCGAGGTCGTGGCTTCATGTTCCAGCTGTGCAGTGTTGTTGCGCGTTTCCACATACGGGAAGGTGTGCGCGCCGCACTCGGCACCAATCAGCATCGAGTCACATTGGGTGAAGTTACGCGCGTTGGTCGCGGTTGGCATGATTTTCACCAGACCACGATAGGTGTTTTCGCTCTTACCGGCGGAGATCCCTTTCGAGATGATGGTCGACTTGGTGTTTTTACCAATGTGGATCATCTTGGTACCGGTATCCGCCTGCTGGCGGCCGCTGGTCAGCGCTACGGAGTAAAACTCACCTACGGAGTAGTCACCACGCAGAATGCAGCTTGGGTATTTCCAGGTGATGGCTGAACCGGTCTCAGACTGCGTCCAGGACATCTTGCTGTGGTCGCCTTCACAAAGCGCACGCTTGGTCACGAAGTTGAGGATACCGCCCTCGCCTTCACCGCCTGGGAACCAGTTCTGTACGGTGGAGTATTTGACTTCTGCGTTTTTGTGGATGATGACTTCAACCACTGCAGCGTGCAGCTGGTAGGTGTCACGCACTGGCGCTGAACAACCTTCGATATAGCTGACGTAGCTGTCTTCATCGGCGATCAGAATGGTACGTTCGAACTGACCCGTTTTCGCCGCGTTGATACGGAAATAAGTCGACAGCTCCATCGGGCAACGCACGCCTTTTGGGATGTAAACAAAAGTACCGTCTGAAGCCACAGCAGAGTTCAATGCCGCGAAGAAGTTATCGTTGTGAGGAACCACAGTACCGAGATACTTCTGCACCAGCTCTGGATGATCGTGAATCGCTTCGCCGAATGAGCAGAAGATAATGCCTTGCTCAGCCAGTTTGTCACGGTAAGTGGTGGAAACGGATACGGAGTCGAAAATCGCATCAACGGCGACTTCACGGCCTTCACGCACCGGAACACCCAACTGATTGAAAGCGTCTTCAACTTCTTTGGTCAGGTAATCACTTGATGCAACGCTGCCAGAAGTTTGCTTCGCGCCCGGTTCAGAAGCGCAGCTATCGTCGCAATTGCCGCAAGACGGCGCGGAATAATAGCTGTAATCCTGATAATCGAGTGAGGCGTAGTTGGCTTTCAACCAATGTGGTTCTTCCATCTCTAACCAGGCACGGAAGGCCTTGAGGCGGAATTCCAGCATCCACTCAGGTTCGTTACGTTTGGCCGAAATGGCTCGCACTACATCTTCATTGATGCCGTGTGCCAATTCGTCGGTTTGCAACTGGGTAAAGAAGCCTTCTTTATAATTCAGGCTACCTTCCCACGTTTGTACATCGTCAGATGCTTCGCTGTGTCGTGACATTTTACTTACTCGACGCCAAAGCTCTCACCGCACCCGCAGGCGTGCTGAGCTTTAGGGTTGTTGAATTTAAAAATCTGGTTCAGGCCTTCGCGGACATAATCCAGTTCGGTTCCGTCAACAAACGGCATTGCCTGAAGAGGCACAAATAATTTTGCGCCGAATTGCTCAAACGTCAGGTCGTCATCGGCAGGCTCTTTTGCCAGATCCATAACGTACCCAAAACCGGCACAGCCGGACTGCTTCACACCCAGCTTAAGGCCCTTAACTTCAGGATCCGCCTCAACCAGGTTAAGAATCTGTTTCGCTGCCGATTCGGTCAGCGTTAGCCCTTTCCAGACGAAATCGTCAGGTGAAAAGGAAGCTGCATTTACTGATGACATAGTGCTACCTCGTAAGTCTGGGCCTTTTCAGGCTATCCCCCTATGGTAGTGATATCAGATACCACTTCAACCTCTTGTTTTGCAGGGATAATCATCTCGTGCTGTTTTTTACTGTTGCTTTATTAAGCATAGTCGCTTCAATCGAGCTTGTGAGCGGCAATCCCGTGCGCGCCACACCCGCGTAACCCGTTCAAATGACGTAAAATTTAGAAATTCAACTTTACGACATCGTCATGATTGATAGGTTACGCCTTTCTTCAATGTAAAGAGATTGTTATTGCCGATTTTAGTAACAGGCAAAGGAAATCAATAAAATTTCATTGCGGGAATTGCATTCCTGACGCGGTTGAATATGATAATGATTATCATTAACCCATTTAAGGTAGCGACATGACGCTTACCGTCTCAGCCTGGTTACAACACAAAATCGATGAATATAAGTTTTCGGTGCGTGATATCACCGTCGACTTCTACATGGCTCAGGCTAAGCTCAACCGCACCGATTGTACTATCGACCAACTGCGCCGCTTTAACGACACCTGTCTCGACATGGCAGAAATCTGCGAGCTCAACGGCGACGATCAAAGCTATCTGCATGCCATGGGCAAGCTCCATCACCGCTTAGTGCAGGAGATGGGCAATGCCGATCGCGACCGTTTATTCCGTATTCAGGCCTATCAACTGGCGCGCCTGTCTTTGACTCGCTTGTGTCATCAACTGGCGCTCAGCGGCGAGTGGGATCAAGCCACCAGCCTGCAGAGTGATTTCGTCCGTCACGCAGGCTGGATATTCTAATCCAGCTTTGTGACGACTCCTACAATTTGTTTACATCATTTCCAGTAATGCTTGCAGCGGATGGCGCATGCCGTTGCCTTCGGCGCGTTTAACCTGGCTGCGACACGAGAAGCCGGTTGCCAGACAACGCTGACGTGGCAGCTTCTGTAACTGCGGATGCCACGAGAGTTCGTAAATGCCCAGCGAATTTTCGAGGTTTTTGCTCTCATGTCCGTACGTCCCCGCCATACCGCAACACCCGACGTTGACGTTCTCCAGCTTCGCACCAAAACGCGCAAAGATGTCCTGCCACTGATTCGGCGTTGAAGGCAGCGCAGTGACTTCAGTGCAGTGCGCAAACAGATACCAGGCCTCGCCGCCGGCAGTTTGTACCGCGCGCGCATCCAAAGCTTGCTGCAACCATTCGTGGACCAGTTGCACCTTAAATTCACCGCGTTGCTCACCGAGCACTTCCTGATACTCATCGCGATAACAGAGCACCGTGGCGGGATCGACCCCAACCATCGGCATCCCCAATTTGGCGACACGATTAAGGAACTCGGCGGTTTTCCCGGCGGTGCGCGCAAAGCGCTGCAGGAAACCTTTCACATGCTGCGCTTTACCGTTCGGTGAGAAAGGTAATAACACCGGACGATAACCGAGCTTTTCAATCAATTTCACGAAATCGGTGACCAACTGTGCTTCGTAATAGCTGGTGAACGGATCCTGCACCACCAGCACACAGTTTTCACGCTGTGCGATATCCATCGCCTCCAGCTGTTCCAGCGTCACGCTCATGGCCGGATGTCCACCCAGCTGCTGCTTCAGGCTTGGAGAGGAGAGCAACGGCAGATCGACCATGCCAATGTGCGTTTTACTGAGATCGCGCACCCACGGCTGCTTAAGGAAGAAGTTGGACACCTTAGGCGCTTTGGCCATCAAAGGCGCATAACTCTCTACCGTCGCCACCATATGGTCGCTCATCGGACGCAGATAGCGTGTGTGATAAAGCTGCAGGAAGCGTGAACGGAAGCTCGGCACATCGATCTTAATCGGGCACTGGGTTGAACAGGCTTTGCAGGCTAAACAGCCCGACATTGCCTCTTTCACTTCATGCGAGAAGTCGTACTCACCCTGCTTTGCATGCCAGGAATTACGCGTGCGTTGGATCAGGGTACGCAGGCTGGCGCCCTGTTTCGGCAGCGCCTGCTCCAGCTGCGAAGGGTCAACCCCCTGCTCTGACAGCAAACGCAGCCATTCACGCGTTAGCGTCGCGCGACCTTTCGGTGAGTGAATGCGGTTACGGGTGATTTTCATCGACGGGCACATCGGGCTACGCGCATCAAAGTTGAAACATAAGCCGTTGCCGTTACACTCCATGGCACCACGCCACTCATTGCGCACCGTGACCGGAATCTGACGATCGTAAGTGCCGCGCTTTACTGCATCCACCTGCATCATCGGCTCGTTGCTGCCAAGCGGGGTACAAATCTTGCCAGGGTTCAGGCGATTATCGGGATCAAAGGCGGCTTTAATGGCGCGCAGTTCGTTAAACAGCGTCTCGCCAAAAAATTCCGGGCTGTACTGCGCGCGGAAACCTTTGCCGTGCTCACCCCACAGCAGTCCACCGTAGCGCGCGGTCAGCGCCACTACTTCATCGGAGATTTGCTTCATCAGCATCTCTTGCTGCGGGTCGCACATATCCAGCGCCGGACGTACGTGCAGCACACCGGCGTCCACGTGGCCAAACATGCCGTAGCTCAGGCCATGGCTGTCGAGCAAGGCACGGAAATCGACGATGTAATCCGCCAGTTGTTCCGGCGGAACCGCCGTATCTTCCACAAACGGAATCGGCTTGGCGCGCCCTTTGGCGTTACCCAGCAAGCCCACCGCTTTTTTGCGCATATTATAGATGCGCTCGATACCGCCTAAATCGTTACACAGTTGATAGCCGATCACGCCGCCCTGCTGCTGCGTCATCAGCTCATCCAGCCGTGCACACAGGCTGTTGACCTGCTGCTCAATCAATTCGCCATCATCACCGGCAAATTCAACAATATTCAGGCCGAGCATTTCCTTGTCCGGCACATCGGTAATCAGCTCTTTAACCGAATGCCAGACAATATCTTCACGCGCCAGATTCAGCACTTTTGAGTCAACGGTTTCCACTGACAACGCTTTGGCGTCCACCATAAAAGGTGCATTACGCAGCGCTGAGTCAAAGGAGTCGTATTTGATGTTCACCAAACGGCGCACTTTAGGGATTGGCGTGATATCCAGGCGCGCTTCGGCGATAAAGGCCAGTGTCCCTTCTGCACCGCATAAAAGGCGTGTCAGATCGAAGGTTTGCAGGTCATCGCTGAACACATGACGCAAGTCATAACCGGTCAGGAAGCGGTTAAGCTTAGGGAATTTATCCAGAATCAGGTCACGCTGATCGCGACAGCGATTCAGCACCTGATGATAGATACGCCCTTCTGCCGTGGGCGTTGTCGCCAGTTGCTCAGCCAGTTCTGTAGGCATCGCGCGGGTATCAAGGATATCGCCGCCGAGCAGAACTGCCCTCAGCCCTTCCACGTGATCTGAGGTTTTGCCGTAGACCAACGAACCCTGCCCGGATGCATCGGTATTGATCATACCGCCTAAGGTGGCGCGGTTACTGGTGGAAAGCTCCGGCGAGAAGAAGAAACCATAAGGTTTGAGCCAGGCATTGAGCTGGTCTTTAACCACTCCCGCTTCTACGCGCACCCAGCCCTGTTCAGGGTTGATTTCAAGGATGCGATTCATGTAGCGCGACATGTCGACCACGATGCCCTGATTAAGTGACTGGCCGTTGGTACCGGTGCCGCCGCCGCGCGGGGTGAAGACCAGGCTTTTAAACCGGGTTTCACCCGCCAGCCGCGCGATCAGTGCTACGTCCGCCGTCGAACGCGGAAATAGCGCAGCATCAGGCAACAGCTGATAAATGCTGTTATCGGTAGAAAGCGAGAGACGATCGGCATAACTGGTGGCGGTATCGCCGGTAAAGCCTTGCTCTTTTAATGACTGCAGGAATGTCAGCACCAGTTGAACGAGGCCTGGCGCCTGGGAAATCTGTGGGATCATTATTGCGTGACCGAGATGTTGTAAACGTTTGCGTGGTTATTTTTTTCAACCATTGGTTTTATCATATTTTTTTATCGCCTGCTGTTTTTTCAGGAAAGAGCTCCGCGACGCCTGCTTTTTTCTGTTTAATTTTCAGGAAATAGATCATCATTGATCAGGGCCTGTGCGGTCCACCATGAAGGATTAATTGAGGTCAAAACGTTGTGATGAAAAGCCTGCAACGCGGTATGGATCTACCGCAACTGCTGTTCTCGTTGATGTTCATGCTCATCATGATCATTGCCTGTCTGTGGGTGGTACAGCCCTTTATCCTGGGCTTTGCCTGGGCCAGCATGGTGGTGATTGCGACCTGGCCATTAATGATCCGTTTGCAGCATTTGCTGTGGGGACGGCGATCGCTGGCGGTGATCGCCATGACCATTCTGTTACTGCTGCTGTTTATTATTCCGATTGCCCTGCTGGTGAGTAGCCTGATCGATAACAGCGCGCCGGTGATTGCCTGGGCCACCCAACGTCATCTGGTTTTCCCGGATTTTGTCTGGCTGCGCGAAATTCCTTATGTCGGCAACAAAACCTACTCCAGCTATCACAAAATGGTCGATGGCGGCGGTACGGCAATTTTGAACCAGCTGCAGCCTTATATTGGTCGCACCACGGGCTTCTTCGTAGCGCAGGCCGGCCACTTTGGCCGCTTTATGATTCATCTGGCCGTGATGTTGCTGTTTAGCGTCCTGCTCTACTGGCGCGGTGAGCAGGTCGGTCAGGGTATTCGTCACTTTGCTTATCGCATGGGCGGACCTCGTGGCGATGCCGCCGTACTGCTGGCCGGTCAGGCGATTCGTGCCGTGGCGCTGGGCGTAGTGGTGACGGCGCTGGTACAGGGTGTGCTGGGCGGCATTGGTCTGGCAATCTCAGGCATCCCCTATGCCACCTTGCTCACCGTGCTGATGATTCTGACGTGCCTGGTGCAGCTTGGGCCGTTAGTGGTGCTGGTGCCGGCCATCATCTGGCTCTACTGGAGTGGCGATACCACCTGGGGCACGATACTGCTGGTATGGAGTTGCGTGGTCGGCACGCTTGATAGCGTATTGCGTCCGATGCTGATTCGTATGGGCGCGGATTTGCCGATGATTTTGATTCTTTCCGGTGTTATCGGGGGATTGATCGCCTTCGGCATGATTGGGCTGTTTATCGGCCCGGTGGTTCTAGCCGTATCCTATCGTTTGGTATCTGTGTGGATGCATGAAGCGCCCGCTCCGGATGATGACCCGCAAACAGCCATCGAAGCCCTTGCCGAGCATGAGGAAGAGCAACCTTAAAGCAGACCCTGCCAATCAGCGGTGCAGCCAATTGCACCGCTTTCCTCTTCCGCTGCCGATTTGTCTAATCCACCGCGCTGAAAACTTGTTAATCGCCGCCACACAATTGCCCACAACATTTATTTTTTTCCATAAGCGATTTTTAAGAAAAAACGCAGATTTAGGCGCTTTAGGTGGATTTCGCTAACGGAATGATTATTTTTCGAACTGAATCATCAGGCGCAACCGTTAAAAGGGCGAAGAAAAGATTATCAGCTTTAAACTAATAAGAGGATTCTTAAAGACGCCAGCAGGCCTGATGAATAACATGAATCCTAAGTTTGAGATCAAACCACTGATTTTTAAACAACCTTTTTCCCCTGAGTAGAGTGAAGAATTGCTGTGTGTAGTCTTTGCCCATCCCCTGTGATGGGCTTTTTTTTTGCATTTTTTATGGATAAAGAAAAGGCCAGCAGCGCTGGCCTTAATGATTTCATCATGGACGCTTCAGATTTACCCCGAACGCGTCCTAATTGATGCCTGATTAGTGCTTAGCCGCATTCAATTCCGCCAGATTTAACCAGGTTTGCACCACGGTATCCGGGTTCAAAGACAGGCTATCAATGCCCTGCTCCATCAGCCATGCAGCGAAGTCTTCATGATCTGAAGGACCCTGGCCGCAAATCCCAACGTATTTGCCCTGTTTCTTGGCGGCCTGAATCGACATCGACAGCAGCGCCTTCACCGCTTCGTTGCGCTCATCAAACAACGCCGAAACCACGCCAGAATCGCGATCCAGACCCAGCGCCAGCTGCGTCATATCGTTCGATCCGATAGAGAAGCCATCGAAGTACTGCAGGAACTGTTCAGCCAGCAAGGCGTTTGACGGGATCTCACACATCATAATCACTTTCAAACCGTTTTCACCGCGCTTCAGGCCCTGCTTACCGAGTTCCTCGACCACCGCCGCCGCCTGTTCAACGGTACGCACAAATGGAATCATGATCTCAACGTTGGTCAGACCCATTTCATTACGCACGCGTTTCACGGCTGCGCACTCCAGCGCGAAGCAGTCGCGGAAGCTGTCCGCTACATAGCGACCCGCCCCACGGAAGCCCAGCATCGGGTTCTCTTCTTCCGGCTCGTAACGCTCGCCGCCCACCAGGTTGGCGTATTCGTTAGTTTTGAAATCAGAAAGACGCACAATCACGCGTTTAGGCGCAAAGGCGGCGCCCAGTGTGGCGATCCCTTCCGTCAGACGTGCGATGTAGAACTCAACCGGATCATCGAAGCCTTTCATCATCTGACGGATCTGCTGCTGCAATTCAGGCGTTTGCTGGTCAAATTCCAGCAACGCTTTCGGGTGCACGCCGATCATACGGTTAATAATGAACTCGAGACGCGCCAGACCGACACCTTCGTTTGGCAGGCAAGCGAAGTCAAAGGCGCGATCCGGGTTACCGACGTTCATCATGATTTTCAGTGGCAGGTCCGGCATGGTGTCTACCTGCGAGCTGGTGACTTCAAAGTCCAGCAGGTCTTGATAAACATAACCCGTATCGCCTTCGGCACAGGATACCGTCACTTTGTGGCCATCTTTTAAGTGATCGGTGGCATCGCCACAGCCGACGACCGCAGGAATACCCAGCTCACGTGCGATGATCGCCGCATGGCAGGTACGACCGCCGCGATTGGTCACAATCGCTGAGGCTTTCTTCATGATCGGTTCCCAATCCGGGTCGGTCATGTCAGTGACCAGTACGTCACCTTTCTCGATGCGATGCATTTCGCTGATGTCGTGAATGACTTTCACTTCACCCGCACCAATGCGATGGCCGATAGCACGACCTTCGACCATGACCTTGCCTTTGCCCTGCAGGGTATAACGCTCCATCACCTGGCCGTTAGATCGCACGGTTTCAGGACGCGCCTGTACGATAAACAGCTTGCCGGTGTGGCCATCTTTTGCCCACTCAATGTCCATGGGTCGCTTGTAGTGCTGCTCAATCAGCACCGCCTGGCGCGCCAGATCCTGCACTTCCTCGTCGGTCAGGCTAAAGCGATCGCGCTGTTCCTGATCGACATCTTCAATGCGCACCTGCTCACCGTGTTCCTGAGAATCGGCATACACCATGCGAATTTTTTTGGAACCCATGGTACGTCGCACGATCGCCGGGCGATTGGCTGCCAGCGTCGGTTTGTGCACGTAGAATTCATCCGGGTTCACCGCACCCTGTACCACCATCTCACCGAGACCGAACGCCGAGGTGATAAAGACCACCTGGTCGAAGCCGGATTCGGTATCAATGGTGAACATCACGCCGGAAGACGCGAGGTCGGATCGCACCATGCGCTGAATACCAGCGGACAGGGCAACGCCACGATGGTCGTAGCCCTGGTGCACACGGTAAGAAATCGCACGGTCGTTAAATAAGGAAGCGTACACGTGCTTCACGGCCACCAGCACCGCATCAAAGCCCTGCACGTTAAGGAAGGTTTCCTGTTGCCCCGCAAACGAGGCATCGGGCATATCCTCGGCGGTAGCGGACGAGCGCACCGCAAAGGAAGCGTCGGCATCATCAGAGGAAAGTTGCTCGTAGGCAGTGCGGATCGCCTCTTCCAGTTCAGGCAGGAATGGCGTATCCACGACCCATTGACGAATTTGTTTACCGGCCTTAGCCAGCTCTTCAACATCATCAATATCCGTTTTGTCCAGCAAATCATAAATGCGCTGGTTCAGTCCGCTTTGATCGAGAAACAGATTAAAGGCGTAAGATGTCGTGGCATAACCGTTTGGTACGGAGACGCCTAGTGACGACAAGTTAGTAATCATTTCTCCCAGGGAGGCATTCTTGCCACCCACGCGATCAACATCATGCATGCCAAGCTGGTTGTACCAGAGCACTAGCGACTGTTGGTCTTGATTGGACATTGAGATTATCCTTCATTTAAATGATTGGAGCACATGGAACATTTTGCTATTCGCCAAAACAGCCTGGCACAATCAATAAATAAAGACTAAGTGTTGAATCGTTAAAGCAGAAAAAGAAACGCAAAATCGGACTAGTACCTGTAAGCGATCGCGTTGCGCAACAGGCTTATTAACGCAGATAAATTGCCGCAACGATATTTTTCCCCTTTTCAGAGAGTTAGCCATTGCTTTTTGTTGCGCAACGCATTCAGACTTTATTTTTACCTTGTGATAAAAATTGCGGGGAAATAGCCGTTTTCAAAACAGCATTTCATCTAATATTGGTCATCACACAAATTAATTGCCAGTAGATAGCGCCGACGATATGGATATTTCATTTTATTTTTAATTAAAATGAAATATCAGCAATGGCATTGTTACGTAAAAGTAAATGAGAGGGGATTTCGCCAATGAGCACTGAGCGCAGTGTGTTCTACATTTCAGATGGCACCGCCATTACCGCGGAGGTATTGGGGCATGCCGTGCTGTCGCAATTCCCCGTGAATATCAACAGTGTGACCCTGCCGTTTGTGGAGAATGTCCAGCGTGCCCAAGCGGTGAAGGCGCAGATTAACGCGCTGTACCAGCAAAGCGGCGTGCGCCCAATTGTGTTCTTTTCTATCGTTACCCCGGATGTGCGTGAAATCATTCTGGAAAGCGAAGGCTTTTGTCAGGACATCGTGCAGGCGTTGGTGGGGCCGCTGCAAAGTGAACTTGGCGTTTCTTCCATGCCGGTGGCACACCGGACCCATGGCCTGACGGCGAGCAATCTCGGCAAATATGACGCGCGTATCGCCGCCATCGATTACACCCTGGCGCATGACGATGGTATCTCGCTGCGTGGACTGGAAGATGCGCAGGTGATTTTGCTGGGTGTTTCTCGCTGTGGCAAAACGCCCACCAGCCTCTATCTGGCGATGCAGTTTGGTGTGCGTGCGGCCAACTATCCTTTTATTGCCGATGATATGGATAACCTGAAATTGCCGCCGGCTTTGCGCGCCCATCAACATAAACTCTTTGGATTAACCATCGATCCGGAACGTCTGGCGGCGATTCGTCAGGAACGCGCAGAGAATACCCGTTATGCCTCAATGCGCCAGTGCCGCCTGGAAGTGGGCGAAGTGGAAGCCCTGTTCCGCACGCATCAGATTCGTTACCTCAACAGTACCAACTATTCAGTAGAAGAGATTGCCACCAAAATCCTCGACATTATGGGTCTGCGTCGCAGCATGTATTGATCTGTATGCCAGGCCGTAAAGCCTGGCTTCCGTCCTGTTTCACTCACCTTTCTTTTTAGCGGGTTGAATTCGCGGCCTATTGGTTTATTGTGACCACCATCACTTCCCGGTATTTCACCGCTGCGAAGAACAGATTTTGAGAATCCCAATGAACAAGACTGATGAACTGCGTACCGCACGCATCGGCAGCCTGCTAACGCCCGCTGCGCTTGCGCAAGAACACCCCATTTCGCCGGAGGTGGCTGCCACCGTCACGACTGCGCGCCAACGTATTGCACGCATTTTAACCGGTGAAGATCCCCGCCTGCTGGTGATTATCGGCCCGTGCTCGCTACACGATCCCAAAGCCGCGCTGGAATATGCCGAACGCCTGAACGTTTTACGCGAGCGTTACCAGGATCGTCTGGAAATCGTGATGCGCGCTTACTTTGAAAAACCGCGCACGGTAGTAGGCTGGAAAGGCTTGATTTCAGACCCGGATCTGGATGGCAGTTTCGACGTCAATCGCGGCATCGCCATTGCACGCAAACTGCTGCTGGATATCAACGCCACCGGTATGCCGACCGCCACCGAGTTCCTTGATATGGTGATCGGCCAGTTTATTGCCGACCTGATCAGCTGGGGCGCAATTGGTGCACGCACCACTGAAAGTCAGATCCATCGTGAAATGGCATCGGCGCTGTCGTGCCCGGTCGGATTCAAAAACGGCACTGACGGCAATGTGCAAATCGCGGTGGATGCCATTCGCGCCTCGCGCGTCAGTCATATGTTCCTCTCACCGGATAAACACGGTCAGATGACGATTTACCAGACCAGCGGTAATCCGCACGGTCATGTGATTCTGCGCGGTGGCCGTCAGCCTAACTACCACGCCGAAGATGTTGCGGCCGCTGCCGCAAATCTGCGTGATTTTAATTTGCCGGAGCAGCTGATCATCGACTTTAGCCATGGTAACTGCCTCAAGCAGCATCGTCGTCAGCGCGACGTCGCAGATGATGTGGCAGCACAAATTCGTGCGGGATCACGTGCGGTCGCGGGCGTGATGATTGAGAGTTTCCTGCAGGAAGGTAATCAGAAAGTGGTGAGCGGTGAGCCGTTAAACTACGGTCAGTCCATTACCGATCCCTGCCTGAGCTGGGAAGACAGCGCAGAAGTGCTGGAAAAACTGGCTGCCGCCGTCGACAGCCGTTTTTAATCAGACTAGCTGGAGCAACTCACTTCCAGCGTTTTGCCCCACTCTGGCGGCCGTTGGCGTAACTCTGCGCTGACGGCCGCATCATTAAATGGCTGCTGTAATGCCAGATGGAGCCGCTCCAGCGCCGCCTTCTCACCCTGCTCAACCTCCTCAATCACCTGCTGTGCCAGATAGTTGCGCAACACCAGCGCCGGGTTCGCCGCTTTCATCACCTGCTGGCGTTGATCATCTGATGCCTCATCCTGCAGCAGACGCTGGCGATAACTTTCGTACCAGCGATCAAACGCCTCGCGATCGACAAATTCATCACGCAGCGGCGATCGCTGTTGATGCTGCTGTGTTTCACTCAGTAAGCGGAAGGTAAAGGTGTAATCGCTTCGCTCTTGCGTCATCAATGACAGCAGTTGCGTCAGAATCGCGTTGTCATTGCCATCGGCGGTCAGAAGGCCAAGTTTAGCGCGCATCTTCTCGCCCCAAACCCGCATCAGTTCCGTTTCATAGTGGCTGAGCGCCTGTTTCAGCTGATCCGTGCTCATCAATCCTGACAATGCATGTGCCAGACGGTTGAGATTCCACAAACCAATCATCGGCTGATTTTCAAAGGAGTATCGCCCCTGATAATCGCTGTGATTGCAGATGAATTCGGGTTGGTAATCATCAAGAAAACCATACGGACCGTAATCCAGCGTCAGTCCGAGGATCGACATGTTATCGGTATTCATCACGCCATGCGCAAAGCCTACGCTCTGCCATTGGGCAATCAGGCTGGCGGTGCGTTTCACGATATCGGTAAACCACAGCACATAGCGGTCAGCGTCATCGATTAACTGCGGCCAGTGATGTCGAATGGCGTAATCCGCTAGCTGCCGGACTTTTTCCTGCTCGCCGCCATAGTAAAAATGCTCAAAGTGGCCAAACCGCAGATGGCTTTCGGCGATGCGCATCAACATCGCACCGCGTTCCTGCGTTTCGCGCAGTACCGGCTCATCGCCAATCGCCAGTGCCAGCGCGCGGGTGGTAGGAATCCCCAGATGGTGCAGCGCTTCGGAAGCCAGGAACTCTCGGACGCTGGAACGAATCACCGCCCGGCCATCGCCCATACGCGAATACGGCGTTAATCCGGCCCCTTTCAGATGCCAGTCGAGTTTACGACCGTTCGTCAGTTGCTGCTCACCCAGCAAAATGCCACGCCCATCGCCCAGTTGCCCGGCCCACACGCCAAATTGATGTCCGCTATACACCTGCGCCAGCGGTGCCATGCCCGGCAGCAATTCACGACCGCTCCAGACGCCGTGGCCTTGCCCCGTGAACAATCCGGCATCCAGTTCCATCTCTGCCGCTAACGGCGCGTTGTGATAAAACAGACGTCCGCCTTCCAGCGGCGTTGGCATTAGCGCCGTATAGCATCCCGGCAGCTCTTGCTGCCAGCTATTAATAAATCGCATCACTACTCCAGAAGGTGCACAAGAAAAGCACCAACAGTGAGTTTATAGATTAGCGATCAGTGTAACGCTGAGCGTGCGCTGATGACAGTTGAAAGGACTACTGCTGAGAGGGAGTGTGCAGAGTGGCATCAGGATAAATAAGATCGCCTAACCGTTCCGCTTTGACAACCGGGAACAAACTGCCTTGCAGATTAGCACCGTTTAACGTACTGACCTTCTCGAGCATGTGATTATCGTCAATACCACAGATAATAATCTGGTCGGCATTATCAGCGAAATTATCGATCACCGTTTGTATAAAAGGTGTAAAGGATGCACGTTTAGCCAGGCTCTGGATAAAGGCTTTATCCAGTTTCAGCACACTAAACAGATTATCGTAAACTGCGGTTGCAGGCGCTTTACCCGCACCGAATTGAGAAAGCGATAAACGGAATTCCTGCTGTAACGCTGCCAACAATGGCTGCGCTTTTCCGCGCGCTAATTGCGGAAACGTTTCGCTAATATCGAGAATAATAAAAGGAAGTTGTTTAAATTTCCTTAACAGAAATTCACTTTCAAGCAGCGACAACGCCATTGAATCATCAATACGAACCAAAGCGGTAATTTGATTTAGCTCAAAAAAGTCACGGTACTTTTCCAGCAAAGAAAGCTGGCTCTGCATTAAGCGTAATTGCTGTGCATCGTCTAATTGCGGCAACAGCAAATCCTGCGGCAGCGTAATAGGTGCGCTGTCGTGAACGAATTGCGTTACCAGCTCGACCGCAGTCAGCTGGCCCGCCAGGGTATAAACTGGATAGAACCAGGTTTCCGACTGATAGTCGGCAGATAAATGGACTTTCATTTTAGCAGCCAGAAGCAGTGGCAATTGGCGCATCGTATATCAATGAAAACGGTCAGGCAATAGGACCAAACGTTAGAAGAGACGCAATTTTATGCCTGATTAAACCGTTTTAAGCCATAAATAAAACTTAAGCCAAATAGCCGGGGTTATTGTCCATACTGATTAAATAAATTCAGCCTTATTTTTAGTATTAAAGCGGGCTCAGGTAAAGTGCCATTTTAAATGAGAGTTAAATTTGGGGAGAATTCAATAATTCTCAGGCCGGGAAAACCCTGGGGAGAATACGTCATTTAGCACTGGTATGGTAAACATTCAGATACGACGTGCCTGCCAAAATACTTTGCGCCAATAGACATTATCCAGCGAAGAGCGAATCACGCCCTGGCTGGTGGAGGCATGGATAAAAGTGTTATCGGTATCATAAATACCTACATGCAGGCCGTTTTCACCGCTACCGGTTTTAAAGAAAACCAGATCGCCAGGCAGCAAATCACTTTTATCGATGCGGGTGCCAATATCGGTCTGGTCGACAGTAGAACGCGGCAGCTGCATGTCGAATTTATCGCGGAAGGTCAGATAAACAAAGCCAGAGCAATCCACACCGCCGCGACTTAATCCGCCGTAGCGATAAGGTGTGCCGCGCCAGCGACCTAGCTGATCGTTAAGTTGGGCAATCACGGTGATGGAATCAGACAGGCGGCCATTGGGCGGCGGCGCGCGATGGCTACTACATCCAGCCAGCAGCATTATCAGAAGAAATACCGTTATTCGCATCAGAATGTCCCTAACTCCGTCGCCCGGCTGACACTTTAGCGGCAAATCTGCTTAGCAGGCAATGTTATTCAGGGAATAAACAGCAGAGGGCCTTGCGGCGTATCGAATTGTTCAAACTCCGTTTGATATAACGGCGCCATATTGGCGGCGGTCAAGACATCCCGAGCACGCCCTTGCATCACCACTTCCCCCTGATGCATCAATCCTACCCGGTCAGCATGGCGCAGGCTGTGGTTGAGGTCGTGGCCGCTGGCAATGACCGCAATACCCGCGTGGCACAGCTGGAGCAGCAATTTATCCACGGCTCGCTGCTGCGCGACATCCAGTGCCGTCATCGGCTCATCCAGAATTAAAAGCTTGCCGTGAGGATTGATCGCCGGATGGATCTGCATCACCACGGCCGCCAGCCGCACACGCTGCCATTCACCACCGGAGAGCTGCGTCAGTTTACGGGTTAATTTGTCCTGCACGCTGAGTTGCGCCAGCACATCATTGAGTGTGACATCGGCCTGCGGCGACGCCGAAGAGAAATGCATACGAAGGTAGTGCCACACGGGCATGGTGCCCAACGCCACCTGTTGCTGCGGTAACCAGGCACGCCACTGAGCTAGCGCAGAACCGCTTAGAGTATTCAGCGATTCTCCTGCGAGCTGGATGACACCTTTCGCCGGCAATAATCCCGACAGCACGCTGAGTAACGTGCTTTTTCCCGCGCCGTTAGGGCCAACCAGATGCACCCACTCGCCCGCGTCGACGCTGAAATCAACAGGAGCCAGACGTCCCGCGACGCTGACTCCCTGACACTGCAACAACATTTACTCTGCCAGCGCCTGCTCAACGCGTTTCAGGATGATCGGATCATCAGGCGTCATATCCGGAGAGAAACGTGCAATCACCTTGCCCTGTTTGTTGATGAGGAATTTTTCGAAGTTCCACAAAATGTCGCCCTCGGCTTTAGGTGCGCGACCTTTACTCACCATACGCTCGAGGAAACCGCTGCCTTCAGGACGTTCGGCTTCAGGCTGTGCCGCCGTTAACTGCGCATACAGCGGATGACGATCTGCACCGTTCACATCGGTTTTGTCGAACATCGGGAAAGTCACACCGTAAGTGGTGCTGCAGAAGGTTTTAATCTCTTCGTTGCTGCCCGGCTCCTGCTCCAAAAACTGGTTGCAGGGGAAACCCAGCACGCTAAAGCTTTTGTCCTGCCAGGCTTTCTGCAGTGACTCAAGCTGCTCATACTGCGCCGTCAGCCCACATTTTGACGCTACGTTAACCACCAGCAGTACGTTGTCCTGATACTCTGCCAGCGTGGTTTTTTCGCCGTCCAGGGTAACCAGTTCTGTCTGATAAATGCTCATTGTCGATTCCTGTTGTTGAGACCAAGATGCCAGCCAACGCTAGCGCGAAGATTTCACTAATAGCACGATAAACAGCGGTGCCCCTAACGTGGCCGTGACCACGCCAATCGGCAACTCCGCAGACGTCAGCACCAGTCGGGCGATAATATCTGCACCGAGTAGCACCGCAGCCCCTGCCAGCGCCGAGGCGGGCAGCAGGTAACGATGATCGCTAAAACCGCTTAAGCGTAACAGATGGGGGATAACCAATCCGACAAAGCCTATTGCGCCGGCCATCGCCACGCTGGTGCCGACCAGCCAGCCCATCGCCAGCACTAACAGGTTGCGCCACAACAGCAACGGCAGGCCCAGCTGACGCGCCGAAGTTTCCCCCAGCGCGAGTAAATTCAGCGTCCGCGCGGTCGCGGTCAGCAGCAGAGTGACCGGCAACAGCGCCAGCATCATCCAGCCATAGCGCCAGTCAATGCCGCTGAAGCCGCCCATCATCCAGTACATTAACTGCCGCAGATCGAGGCTGGTGCTAAAGTACACGGCCCATGTCATCACTGCGCTACAGATAATGCCGAGCGCCACGCCGGTGAGCAATAAGCGGCTGACGGAAAGCTGGCGATGAGCGAAGTGCAGCAGTATCAGCGTGATCAATAACGCTCCCGCCATTGCTGCCAGCGCCAGGCTCCACAGTGAGCCATTGCCCAGCATCACACCCAGCACTAACCCAATGCCGGCGCCATTGGACACGCCAAGTAAGCCGGGTTCAGCCAGCGGATTGTTGAACAGCGCCTGCATCACCACGCCACACACCGCCAGCGCAGCCCCCACCAGCAGCACGGCCAGCGTGCGCGGTAAGCGCAACTGCCAGACGAAGAGTTCACCGTTGGAGGAAAACCATTGGGTTGGTGATATCCAGCTGTCTCCGGCGCACAGGCTGAGTACAAACAGCAACAGCAGAGCGGCACCGAGCAGCATAAGCCAGCGCCGGCTACGACGATCGGCCTGACGGGCAAGCTGTTCCAACAGAGTCATAGGTAAGATTGGCTGAGAAAACAGAGATTTGATTGTAGAGGGATTGTGGCAAAAAGAAAGCGGCACCGAGTGGGTGCCGCTGAGCGTAGCTTACTGATGAGGCGGGATTGGTTGACCGTGATTGTCACGCTGATCGTGGTTATCACGCTGGTCATGATGCTGGTCGCGCGGCTGCGGTTTGTTATCGTGGCGCGGAGCATTGCCCGGATGCTGTGACTGCCAGCCGTTACCGTTCCAGTAACCGTGCGGGCCTTTGGTACCGATGCGTTGATTGTGGTGCTGCTTCCACCAGGTTGGCGCACGCCAGTCGTAGCCATCCCAATAGTAGCCACGCTTATCCTGATCACCGATATGAATAGAAACACCCGGTGTGTTGATGTTAACGGAAACATTGGCGCTCGCCAGCAGCGGCATGCCTAACAGGATGCCCAGTAAAAGTGCTGTCTTTTTCATCAGCAATACCCCTTGTTATGTGATGGCGCTGTTATAACAAATGGATTGCCGCAGTCACTATCAGTCAGTGCCGATTTTCATCCTATTTTCCGGATACTTACGAAATCCTGACATTATGGAAAGATTGCGCAGAACGGCTATTTTACAGCCAATAAAAAAGGCCGCTAAGCGGCCTTTTTGTCATACTGAAATTAGTCAGCGTCCTTCGGTGTCGCGTTCTCAACGCGACTTTTCAACTTTTGTCCCGGACGGAAGGTCACCACTCGGCGGGCAGTGATAGGAATATCTTCCCCCGTCTTCGGGTTACGGCCCGGACGTTGGTTTTTGTCACGCAGATCAAAATTACCAAATCCGGACAGTTTAACCTGTTCTCCGTTTTCCAACGCGCGGCGAACTTCTTCAAAGAAGAGCTCAACCAACTCTTTGGCATCGCGTTTGCTCAACCCGAGTTTTTCAAACAGGTACTCTGACATTTCAGCTTTTGTAAGCGCCATAGGTTCAATCCCTCAAGGTTGCCTGGAATCGCTCTTTTAATGCCGCAACGCATTTGGCAACGGTCGCGGCAATCTCCTCTTCTTCGAGTGTCCGGCTGGTATCCTGCAAAATCAGGCTAATCGCGAGGCTCTTTTCGCCCTCGTTCACGCCCTTACCACGGTACACGTCAAACAAGTTTACGCCAACTACCTGATTTACGCCAACTTTCTTACACTCCGCGATGATATCTGCTGCGGGCACGTTTTCAGCCACTACCACAGCGATATCACGACGGTTCGCCGGGAAGCGTGAAATCTCGCGCGCGTCAGGCAGGACGCGGTCTGCGACCTTATTCCAAAGCAGTTCAAACACTAAGGTGCGGCCGTTGAGATCCAGCTTACGTTCCAACTCCGGATGAACCACTCCGATAAATCCGATTCGTTCGCCGCGTAAATAAATTGCCGCGCTCTGTCCTGGATGCAGCGCCGGATTGGCTTCTGCACGGAAAGAAATTTCATCGAGTTTACCGGTCAAATCCAGTAACGATTCTAAATCGCCTTTTAAATCATAGAAGTCAACTGTCTGACGCGCCAGATCCCAATGCTCTTCGTAGCGATTACCGCTCAGAACGCCCGCCAGCATAAGATCCTGGCGGATACCGAGATCGGCCTGCGTATCAGGAACAAAGCGCAAACCGCTCTCAAACAGGCGTACACGGCTTTGCTGACGATTTTGGTTATAAACTACGGCGCCGAGCAGACCGGTCCACAGTGACAGGCGCATTGCGGACATGTCGCTGGAAATCGGGCTTGGCAGGATCAGCGCTTCTTCACCCGGATGCAGCAACTGCTGTACTTTTGGATCAACGAAGCTGTAGGTAATCGCTTCCTGATAGCCTTTATCGACCAACAGGTTACGCGCGCGCTTCAGCGAAAGATCCGCTTCGCGATGCTTCGTCATAATCAGGCTGGCTTTCACCGGCACGTCTGGAATGTTGTTGTAGCCGTATACGCGGGCCACTTCCTCAACCAGATCTTCCTCAATCGCCATATCGAAACGCCAGCTTGGCGCAACGGCTGTCCACTCGCCATTGCCTACGGTCACTTCGCAGCCGAGACGCGTCAGGATATCGGTGACCTGCTCATCGGCGATCACGTGACCGATAAGGCGGTCGAGTTTTTCGCGACGCAGCGTGATGGTGGCGCGCTCAGGCAGTTTACTGGCGTCGGTTTGATCGATAACCGGGCCCGCTTCACCGCCACAGATGTCCAGCAGCAGTTGGGTTGCGCGTTCAATGGCTTTGAATTGCAGAGCCGGATCAACACCACGCTCATAACGATGCGACGCATCGGTATGCAAGCCCTGACGACGCGCACGGCCGGTGATCGCCAGTGGTTCAAAGAAGGCGCACTCGAACAGCACATTTTGGGTTTCTTCGTTCACACCGGAGTGCTCACCACCAAAAATACCGCCCATCGCCAGCGCTTTCTGATGGTCAGCAATCACCAGCGTATCGCTGTTGAGTTTGGCTTCGGTGCCATCCAGTAAAGTCAGGACTTCACCCTGTTCCGCCATGCGTACCACGATGCCGCCGTCAATGCGGTCGAGGTCAAAGGCGTGCATCGGCTGACCGAGTTCCAGCAGAACGTAGTTGGTGATATCTACTACCGGATCGATAGAACGGATGCCGCAGCGGCGAAGTTTTTCGCGCATCCACAGTGGCGTTGCCGCCTTCACATCAATGCCTTTCACCACGCGGCCCAGATAACGCGGGCAAGCGGCGGTGGCATCTACGCGGATCGGGAAGGTATCGGTAATGGTCGCTTTAACCGGCTCAATCGTTGGCTCGGTGAGCGGCAAACCGTTGACCACTGCCACATCGCGCGCGATACCGATAATACCGAGGCAATCGGCACGGTTTGGCGTCACGCTGATTTCGATGGTGTTGTCATCCAGCTGCAGGTAGCTGCGGATGTCAGTGCCAATAGGCGCATCAGCAGGCAGTTCAATGATACCACTGTGATCGTCGGAAATACCCAGCTCAGAGAAAGAGCACAGCATGCCTTCTGAAGGCTCACCGCGCAGTTTCGCTGCTTTGATTTTGAAATCGCCTGGCAGCACCGCGCCAACGGTAGCCACTGCGACTTTCAGGCCCTGGCGGCAGTTTGGCGCGCCACAGACGATATCCAGCAGGCGTTCGCCGCCCACGTTGATTTTGGTTACGCGCAGTTTGTCCGCGTTCGGGTGCTGGCCGCACTCCACCACTTCACCCACCACCACGCCATTGAAGGCTCCGGCGACCGGATCCACGCCGTCCACTTCCAGGCCGGCCATGGTGATTTGCTCAGACAGCGCAGCGCTGTCCAGGGCTGGATTTACCCATTCGCGTAACCAGAGTTCACTGAATTTCATTGGATAACCTGCCCTTATTTGAATTGTTTGAGGAAACGTAAATCATTTTCGAAGAAGGCGCGCAGATCGTTCACGCCATAACGCAGCATGGTGAGACGCTCCATCCCCATGCCGAAAGCAAAGCCAGAATAGATTTCCGGATCGATGCCCACATTGCGCAACACATTTGGATGCACCATGCCGCAGCCCAGCACCTCCAGCCACTTGCCATTTTTACCCATCACATCCACTTCCGCGGACGGTTCGGTGAACGGGAAATAAGAAGGACGGAAACGAATCTGCAGGTCTTCTTCAAAGAAGTTGTTCAGGAAATCGTGCAGCGTGCCTTTCAGGTTGGTGAAGCTGATGTCTTTATCGACAATCAGACCTTCCATCTGATGGAACATTGGGGTGTGCGTTTGATCGTAGTCGTTACGATATACGCGACCTGGCGCGATGATGCGGATCGGCGGTTGCTGATTTTTCATGGTGCGGATTTGCACGCCAGACGTCTGGGTACGTAGCAGACGAGTGGCATCGAACCAGAAGGTATCGTGATCAGCACGTGCCGGATGGTGGCCAGGAATGTTCAGTGCGTCGAAGTTATGATAGTCATCTTCGATTTCCGGACCGGTAACCACCGCAAAGCCCAGCTCACCGAAGAAGTTTTCAATACGATCGATGGTGCGGGTCACCGGATGCAGACCACCGTTCTCAACGCGACGGCCTGGCAGAGAGACGTCGATGGTCTCAGCGGCGAGGCGCGCATTCAGTTCAGCACTTTCCAGCGTGTTTTTACGCTCGGTCAGGCGGTCCTGAACCTGCTGCTTCGCTTCGTTGATTACCGCGCCTGCTGCCGGACGATCTTCTGCTGGTAGCTCACGCAGGGTGGTCATTTGCAGCGTCAGATGCCCTTTCTTACCCAGGAATTCGACGCGCACGGCGTCCAGGGCGGCGATATCCGCCGCCTCGTCGATAGCGGCCGTGGCACGGGCCACCAGGTCTGCGAGTTGGGACATGATTTCCTCTTCTTCCAGCCGGGCTGGTCAGTTCTTGTAAGGACCGTGAGATCCGATTAAGTGTCGCCAGAAACAGAAAAGCCTCCACGAGGGAGGCTTTCAGCGCGATTTTTCGTTTCTTTTCTTATGCGCAAAAGCCCCTGATTGTCAGGCGCTAAAGTAAAAAAAGAAACGGAAAATAGCAGCGTGCATGCTTGCGTTACCTTGTCTTGATAGAAACCGCACTATTGAAAAGCCCAGCGGTTAAAATGTCAATCTTTTGCGTGAGTTGCAGGCAATAAAAAAGGGAGCAAGCTCCCTTTTTCATCTGACTTACGCCAGAGCTGATTTTGCTTTTTCGACCAGTGCCGTGAAGGTCACTTTATCGAATACAGCGATGTCAGCCAGAATCTTACGGTCGATTTCAATAGAGGCTTTTTTCAGGCCATTAATGAAACGGCTGTAAGACATACCGTTCTGACGGGCCGCAGCGTTGATACGCGCGATCCACAGTTGACGGAACTGACGCTTACGTTGACGACGGTCACGGTAAGCATACTGACCAGCTTTGATAACAGCCTGGAAAGCAACGCGGTAAACACGTGAACGTGCACCGTAGTAGCCTTTAGCTTGTTTTAAGATTTTCTTGTGACGTGCGCGAGCAATTACACCACGTTTTACGCGAGCCATGTGAGCTCTCCTATATCATATTCTGTGATGCCCTATTCCCTGCAGTACGCAAAGTATTCAGGCAGATTTATAAAAAGTTTACTTATGCGTACGGCAGGCAGGCAATAACCAGACCCAGATCGCCTTTAGACACCATGCCTTTCGGACGCAGGTGACGTTTACGCTTGGTAGACTTCTTAGTCAGAATATGACGCAGGTTCGCGTGCTTACGCTTGAAGCCGCCAGAAGCGGTCTTCTTGAAGCGCTTAGCCGCGCCACGGACAGTTTTAATCTTTGGCATTTTTACAAATATCCACTTCGCATTGTTAATAAAATGAATCAGATAGGCGAATAAAAATCCGCACAGCGCGAGCGCTGCGCGGCATTATTACTTGAAGGCCTACTGTTTCTTCTTCGGTGCGAGCACCATGATCATCTGACGACCTTCGATCTTCGAAGGGAAGGACTCGACAATCGCCAGATCCATGTCTTCACACAGATCTTTACGGACGCGGTTAAGCACTTCCATACCGATCTGCTGGTGCGCCATCTCACGACCGCGGAAACGCAGCGTGATTTTGGCTTTATCGCCCTCTTCCAGAAAGCGAATCAGGTTGCGTAGTTTGACCTGATAGTCGCCATCATCGGTACCAGGACGGAATTTGATTTCCTTGACCTGGATAACTTTCTGCTTCTTCTTCTGTTCCTTAGAAGACTTACTCTTTTCATAAAGGAACTTGCCGTAATCCATAATACGGCAAACCGGCGGTTCGGCGTTCGGGCTGATTTCAACTAAATCTACGCCAGCTTCTTCGGCTTTTTCAATTGCTTCGCGCAATGTAACAATGCCAAGTTGCTCGCCGTCTACGCCAGTTAAGCGCACTTCGGTAGCACGGATTTCGCCGTTGATACGGTTCGGACGCGTTGGTTGTACTCGTTTTCCGCCTTTAATAACCTTATTCCTCTAATTGGTGAAGATGTCGGCTGCGAATCTCTTGTTGCAGCTTCTCAACAAACACATCTACGTCCATGCTCCCGAGGTCTTTACCACGGCGGGTGCGCACGGCAACTTTGCCTGCTTCCACCTCTTTCTCACCGCAAACCAGCATATAAGGGACGCGACGTAATGTGTGCTCGCGGATTTTAAAGCCTATCTTCTCGTTTCTCAAGTCTGCTTTGACACGAATGCCCGCTTTCTGCAATTTCTTTGTCAATTCGCTGACATAATCTGCCTGACTGTCGGTAATATTCATCACCACAGCCTGCACCGGTGCCAGCCAGCTCGGGAAGAAGCCCGCGAACTCTTCGGTCAGGATGCCGATAAAGCGCTCCATTGAACCGAGAATTGCACGGTGAATCATCACCGGCGTCTGACGATCGTTATTTTCGCCCACATAGGTGGCGTCCAAACGTTTTGGCAGGGAGAAGTCTAGCTGAACGGTGCCGCACTGCCATGCGCGGTCGAGGCAATCGTACAGGGTAAACTCAATTTTCGGGCCGTAGAAGGCACCCTCTCCTGGCTGATATTCGAACGGAATCTCGTTCTCCTTCAGCGCTTCTGCTAAATCCACTTCCGCACGGTCCCACATTTCATCGGTACCAATACGTTTTTCCGGACGGGTCGACAGTTTCACCACGATTTTTTCAAAACCGAAGGTGCTGTACATGTCGTACACCATACGAATACAGCTATTCACTTCATCACGGACCTGATCTTCGGTACAGAAGACGTGCGCATCATCCTGGGTGAAACCACGGACACGCATCAGGCCGTGTAATGCGCCTGATGGCTCATTACGGTGGCAGCTACCAAACTCAGCCATACGCAGCGGCAGGTCACGGTAAGATTTCAGACCCTGATTAAAGATCTGAACGTGGCCTGGGCAGTTCATCGGCTTGATGCAATATTCACGGTTCTCTGAAGAGGTGGTGAACATCGCTTCTTTGTAGTTTTCCCAGTGGCCGGTTTTTTCCCACAGCACACGGTCCATCATGAACGGACCTTTCACTTCCTGGTAGTCGTACTCTTTCAGCTTGGTGCGCACGAACACTTCCAGTTCACGGAAGATAGTCCAGCCATCGTTGTGCCAGAACACCATGCCCGGCGCTTCTTCCTGCATATGATACAGGTCGAGCTGCTTACCGATTTTACGGTGATCGCGCTTCGCCGCTTCTTCCAGACGCTGCAGATAAGCAGCCAGCTGCTTCTTATCGCCCCACGCTGTACCGTAAATACGCTGCAGCATTTTGTTGTCGCTGTTGCCGCGCCAGTAAGCACCGGAGATTTTCTGCAGTTTGAAGTGATGGCAGAAACGCATGTTCGGCACGTGCGGACCACGGCACATGTCGATATATTCTTCATGTTGATACAGGCCAGGACGATCGTCGTGGCTGATGTTTTCGTCAAGAATGGTGGTTTTGTAGCTTTCGCCACGTTCAGCAAACACGTCACGTGCTTCCTGCCAGCTCACCTTTTTCTTCACAACATCGTAATTAGTCTCAGCCAGCTGGTGCATACGCTTTTCCAGCAGCTCAAGATCTTCCTGCGTCAGGGTGTGTTCGAGATCGACGTCATAATAGAAGCCGTTATCGATCACCGGACCAATCGCCATTTTGGTTTTCGGCCACAGCTGTTTAATCGCATGCCCTAACAGGTGCGCACAGGAGTGACGAATAATTTCCAGACCGGCTTCATCTTTGGCGGTGATAATTGCCACCTGAGCATCTTCGGTGATCGGATCAACCGCATCCACCAGCTCGCCATTTACGCGACCGGCAATACAGGCTTTCGCCAGGCCCGGTCCGATATCCATCGCGATGTCCATCACGCTGACCGGACGGTCAAAGACGCGCTGGCTGCCATCAGGAAGAGTAATTACTGGCATTTCATATCCTTAATTGCAGTGGTAAGCCACACGAAAGCCTACATGCAACATTGAGTTCTGTTTGTGTAACCCGGCGTAATGTCAGACCCACGTTGTCGGAATGACGCCAGGAATGTAAAGCGCCGGAGATAATAGCAGCTTTCGCTCGCGATCTAAACCCGTGAAAAATGCGCTAAGCCATCGGGAGATAAAAAAAAACCGCTGCAAGGCACAAGCCGGCAGCGGTTTTTTTCATCACAGCTTGCTTACATGGCGTAGGAGAGCTGGATGGTGGTTTTGGTATCGGTACGATCCGGCGCAGATTCCGGCGGATTGTTGTTCCAGGTCACGTTATACGCCAGCTTCAGAGCGAAGTGATCGTTGATGGCGACCTGCAAACCGGTTTCAGAGTTAAGGGTCGTATCTTCACCGAAGCTGCTTAACACTGAAACACCCTGGATGAATTTGGTGGTATCGGTCAGCTGCCACTGGTAGCTCACAGCACCGTAACCCAGTGCCTTGGTTTCGTGACCACCTTCATGGAAGTCATCGTAACGAACACCAGGACCGAATTCAGCACGCAGCGAATGAACCGGACCGTTCAGGATCTGGCGACCATAACCTGCGGTTGCTACATCACGTGCGTCATAACCGTTAAAACGGTCGCTCAACCAGCTCGCCTGACCGAACAGATAGTCCGCGCTGTTCATGTTGTAACGGGTACGACCACCGATGTTGTAAGTCTCTGAGGAACGCTCATCGTTAGATGAGTTGTTCGCGGCGTTGCCCCACAAACTGTAAGCGGTGTTGGTCTGATACCACGTCATATTGGTTGACGCGCTCAAAGATGAACTGGTGGTATTCCCTGTCTGTGCCAAATAACCGGCTGACGCGCTGCCTTCAAACGGTTTTTTTGCCGTTGAAGGGTCATCCATAGAGGTAAAAACGGTGTTATCTGCAAATGCCTGGTGACAAAATGCTCCAGCAGAGAGCAATAAAACAGCGGACAGCTTATTAAAGGCTTTCATTAAATGTGACCCGTACGACAGTTTAAAAAAGAGTGAGTCTGAAGAGTTTTCCCAGCCAATCAATGCAATTTACGGTAAGTTTTGTAAATAAGTATGAAGGTGCCAGAAATGCCAGGTTCCGCGTTGGAACCGCATGGTTAATAGGAGTTTTCCCATTACCGGTGCGCATTATAAGAGGCAATTAGCGAAATAGCAGCCCAATTGCTACAAGAATTTTCTGAAGCCCGCTGACGCAGATTTACACCTCTCTTTCTGACCTCAATTGTGCAGAATTCGCTCTATCCGCAGCGCTGGTCTACGCTGAAATCTGTTCCATTACAATGAGGTGAATGATGAGTGACCACGACCTTAAACGTTACATTGTCACGCTAAGTTACCCCGATGAGAGCCTTGGGGATCTTCAATCCCTCAACAGCGTGATGGTCAGCGGCGGCTACACCACCACGCTTCACGATGATGAAGGCCATTCGCATGAACTGGGAACCAATAGTTTCGGCATCATCAGTGCCCTGGAACAACATGAGATTACGGAACACGCCGCCGGGCTGGCAGATGTTGCCTTACATCGCAAAGTGGAGGTGGAAATCATCACATTGGAAGAATTTCTTAAGGCAAAACTCTGACGTGCCACAAATAATCGCAGCGCCGCTGGTTTTGCTGAAGTTTTGAGCGCTACAATCCATTTGACGCAGCGAAAATAGAGGATTACCCCATGTGGTCAGCCATTAGTCGTCTGTTAAGCGAACACGCCGGTGAAGCTGAAATCACTGAACGTTATGAACTTCCCGGTGGCGATGTGCATCCCGCCTGGCGCCTACGCTATGGCGATCTCGACGTTTTCGTCAAATGTAATAAGCGCGATATGCTCACCCTGTTTAGCTGGGAGGCTGACCAGCTGGGCTTGCTGGCGCGGACGCAGACGGTCCGGGTGCCAAAAGTGTATGGCGTTGGTAATGACCGCGACAGCAGCTTTTTGCTACTGGAGTATATTCAGCCAGAGGCGCTAAACGAACTTAGTGCCTTCCAGCTTGGCCAGCAGTTAGCTCGTCTGCATCAATGGAGCGAGCAACCGCAGTTTGGCCTCGACTATGACAACAACATCACCACCTCCCCCCAGCCTAACAGTTGGTTACGCCGCTGGTCGGTATTCTTTGCTGAACAGCGTATTGGCTGGCAGCTGCAGTTGGCCGCTGAGAAAGGGGTGCAATATGGCAATACCGAATTGATCGTCGATTGCGTACAACGCGCGCTGGCTAATCATCATCCTGAGCCTTCTTTACTACACGGCGACTTATGGCCTGCTAATTGCGCGGACAGCAGCAGTGGACCATGGCTGTTTGACCCTGCCTGCTATTGGGGCGATCGGGAGTGCGATCTCGCGATGTTGAATTACTACGTCGAATTGCCGCGCCAGATTTACGAGGGATATCACTCGATATGGCCACTGGCAGAAGGGTTTTCACAACGGCAGCCGGTGTATCAGCTTTATTATTTGCTTAATCGCGCCAACGTGTTTGCAGGTAACTGGACAAACGCCGCACAATTCGCGATTGACCAGCTATTAAATGAAGATGCGCTAGGACAACGTCAGGCCAGACCGGCCTGACGCTTTACAGCATGCCCAGTAATTTCAGGACAAAATAACCGGCGATGGCAATGGCAATCGGCAGGATATAGAGCGGGAAAATCTGCAACAAAATGGTATGACGCGGTATATGGATTTTCTCTTCCAGTTGCGCACGCGTGCGCCCATCCACACCTTTGGCTTGTTCGAGAATCAGCTGATCCTCAATGCCTTCTTTGATATGACGTGATTGACGCCACATACGCGCGCCAGATGCCTGTAAAGCAATCCCGACGAAAATCAGAATGTAGATGATCCAGAAGCCAATATTGGCACCGCCATTAAACTCAGGTACTGGCGAATTTTGCCAAAACATGTTCAAAAACGGCGTGTTGAACTTGATCATGTCGACCATGACATGGACAAAATCCAGCATCACTGCATCAATTCCCGGCTGTTTTTCACTGTGTTTAAACATGAAACCCAGAATCGAGATGATGGTGGATAGCAGCGCTGGAATAAAAATTACCCAGCCAGCCACTCGCTTAAGGATGGCGATGCGGCCAGCCTGTTGGTAAGTCATGGTGTCTCCCTTCACATACAGTAGTTTTGCCCTAAGTCTACCTGCACTACGGCATTTTTTCCTGAAAAATGCGTAACCTGCCGTGAGTCGGATTTCCCTGCTGCCCATGGTAAGGTAGGGCAAATTTCAAACGGAGCTGTTGTATGTCTTATCGTCGCCCGGTGTTGGCCGCTATTTTTGATATGGACGGATTGCTGATCGACTCTGAACCCTTGTGGGATCAGGCAGAACTGGATGTGTTTGCGAGTCTCGGCGTGGATATCACACGCCGCCATGAACTGCCCGATACGCTGGGTCTGCGCATCGATCAAACCGTTCGCATGTGGTACGAAGCCTTGCCGTGGAGCGGCCCGGATCAGGCAGAAGTAACGCAACGTATCATTGCACGCGCATTAGCATTAGTTGAGGAGACGCGTCCCTTGCTGCCCGGTGTTGAACAGGCATTGCAACTTTGCCAGCAGCAGGGATTAAACATCGCCCTCGCCTCCGCTTCACCGCTGTTGATGCTGGAGCGCGTGCTGGAGATGTTCGACCTGCGCAAGTACTTCGACGCGATTGCTTCAGCCGAAGCTCTGCCGTACAGCAAACCTCATCCGCAGGTTTATCTGGATGCGGCCGCGAAGTTAGGCGTGGACCCGCTGAACTGCGTGACGCTGGAAGATTCGTTTAATGGCATGATAGCTACAAAAGCCGCGCGCATGCGTTCAATTGTAGTGCCTGCCGCCGAGTACGCGGATGACGCGCGTTGGGCGCTGGCCAATGTGAAGCTGGCGAATTTGAATGAATTAAAAACTGAGCATCTGTTCAATTAATTCCGATGCACCTGTATCGGGTCAGGACACAGCTCATCCACTCTCGTTGCCCGCCTCTGGGCAACGCTTTGCATTATTCCCAAACGCTCACTACGGCAACATCACCGCATATTTGATCGCTCACGCAAATAAATAAAACAACGTTTCATTTTTATTGAATTCACATCCCATCCTGCCTAAGATGCCCAAAGACCCACTTCGGGACACTTCCTTTAACTTTGAGAGGTCTGAGATGGACGTTCGTCAAAGCATTCATACTGAGCATGCAAAAAATCTGGACACTGCCGGATTACGTCGCGAATTTTTGATCGAAAAAATTTTTGACGCCGACAACTACACCCTGACCTACAGCCACATTGACCGCATCATCATTGGCGGCGTTATGCCCGTGCAACAGTCGGTGACGATTGGCGAGGAAGTCGGCAAGCAATTGGGCGTCAGCTATTTTCTCGAACGCCGTGAACTGGGGGTGATCAATATTGGCGGGCCGGGCTTAATTGACGTCGATGGAAAAACCTGGGAGGTGGGCCATCAGGAGGCGCTGTATGTGGGCCAGGGTGCTAAAAGCGTGGTTTTCCGCAGCAGCGACGCCAGCCAACCAGCGAAGTTTTACTACAACAGCGCACCGGCACACACCCGTTATCCAGATAAAAAGGTCACCTTAGAAGATGCGGTCAAAGCCACGCTGGGCGATGCCGCGACCTCAAACCGTCGCACCATTAATAAATTTATCGTGCCGGATGTGTTACCCACCTGCCAGCTCACCATGGGACTGACGCGCCTTGATGACGGCAATCTGTGGAACACCATGCCGTGCCATACCCATGAACGTCGAATGGAAGTGTACTTTTACTTTGATATGGCGGATGACAGTGCCGTCTTCCACATGATGGGCCAACCGCAGGAGACGCGCCATTTGCTGGTGCACAACGAGCAGGCGGTGATTTCGCCGAGCTGGTCGATTCATGCCGGAGTGGGCACACAGCGCTATACCTTTATCTGGGGCATGGTGGGTGAAAATCAGGTATTCGATGACATGGACCACGTCAGCATCAGCGCGCTGCGCTAACAGGAGCGAAAGATGATCCTTAACGCATTTAATCTGGAAGGCAAAATTGCGCTGGTGACCGGCTGCAACACAGGTTTAGGTCAGGGGATGGCATTAGGACTGGCGCAAGCGGGCTGCGACATCATCGGCGTTAACCGCGCCGGACCTGCCGATACCCAGGCTAAAGTCGAAGCCCTTGGTCGCCGCTTTTGGTCGATTCAAGCCGATCTGACTCAGCCATCAGGGGTGCCGCAGATTGTTGAACAAGCCGTTGCTCTGGCTGGGCGCATCGATATTCTGGTGAATAACGCAGGCATCATCCGCCGTGAGGATGCCCTCAACTTCAGCGAGCAGGATTGGGATGATGTGATGAACATCAACAGCAAAAGCCTGTTCTTCCTGTCTCAGCAGGTGGCGCGCCAGTTTATCGCTCAGGGCAACGGCGGCAAGATTATCAATATCGCCTCGATGCTCTCCTTCCAGGGCGGAATACGCGTGCCTTCCTATACGGCGTCGAAAAGTGCGGTGATGGGATTAACGCGTCTGATGGCAAATGAGTGGGCAAAACACGGCATTAATGTTAATGCCATCGCTCCCGGCTATATGGCGACCAATAACACCGAACAACTGCGCAATGATGAGTCGCGCAACGAAGAGATCCTCGGGCGTATCCCTGCCTGCCGCTGGGGTATTCCGGATGACATGATGGGTCCAGTTGTTTTCCTGGCTTCTGACGCGGCGAATTATGTTCATGGCTACACGCTCGCCGTCGATGGCGGATGGTTAGCACGCTAACCTGTTCTTTTCCCGCGTCATTATGACGCGGGAAAGTGAAAAATATTAACGCTTCGTTACAGCGTCACCGTTCTATTTCACTGGATAAATCCCTATACTGGATGCATCGACAGTTTTTGCAGCCAGGTTTCATCATGACGGCCGAAGGCCATATCATTTTTGCCATTGCCAGCGCGATTTTTGCCAAGCGTGCGGAGCTGACGCCAGTGATGGCCAGCGCCGACTGGTGGCATCTCGTGCCTGCTGCGCTGTTGACCTGTCTGCTGCCCGATATCGACCATCCTAAATCCGTGTTGGGTCAGCGCCTGAGATGGATCTCGCAACCTATTGCCCGCGCCTTTGGCCATCGCGGGTTTACCCACAGCTTGCTGGCGGTGGCGATCAGCCTGTGGCTGTTCCAGATCAACGTCCCGGCGGACTGGTTCCTGCCTGCCGATGTTCTGCAGGGGATGACGTTGGGCTATCTCAGCCACATCGTCGCCGACATGTTGACTCCCGCAGGCGTTCCCTTGCTCTGGCCGTGCCGCTGGCGTTTCCGTTTGCCACTGCTCAACAGCCAAAAAGGCAATCAGCTGGAACGTGCACTTTGCCTCGCATTGGTCGGCTACGCACTGTGGTTTCCGGCTGGCATGCCCTCTTTTGGTGCCAACGGTTGGCCCGAGCAACTGTTTAATACGCTGCAAAATGGTGTCGGTCGATTAGTTAATGGCCAAAGCGGTCAATAACCAGGCAAATCAATCAATAAAGTTATAAACCATTCCTTTTGAGTATAAGCCTGCACTTTCCTGAACTGGTAACATTCCTGACATTCCCTGACGGGAACTTACTGTTTTCCGCGCCAGCCAAACCTGCTACGCGGCACATCTCTGGAGTCGAGTATGGATTTTCCCCTCATTATTAATATCGTCGCCTTCGTTGCGTTGCTGATTCTGTTGAATCGCATTGGCAATCAAAGCTGGAGCCTGTCGAAGCGCGTGCTGACCGGTTTGGTGATTGGCGTATTGTTCGGCCTGGCGCTGCAAACCATTTATGGCGAAAACAGCCCGGTGGTGAAGGCCTCGATTGGCTGGTTCAACATCGTCGGCAATGGTTATGTCCAGCTGCTGCAGATGATTGTGATGCCGCTGGTATTTGCCTCGATCCTGAGCGCGGTGGCACGTCTGCATAATGCCTCTTCACTCGGCAAAATCAGCGTGCTGACCATTGGCGTATTGCTGTTCACTACCGCTATTTCGGCGCTGGTGGGTGTGATAGTCACCGGTCTGTTTGGCCTGAGCGCGGAAGGTCTGGTGCAGGGTGTCCAGGAAACCGCACGCCTGAGCGCGATACAAAGCAACTATGTTGGCAAGGTTGCAGATCTCAGCACGCCGCAGTTGCTGCTCTCCTTTATCCCGAAAAATCCATTTGCTGATATGGCGGGCGCTAACCCCACCTCAATCATCAGCGTGGTGATTTTCGCCGCCTTCCTTGGTGTCGCTGCACTGCAACTGTTGAAGGATGACAAAGTCAAAGGCGAGCGCGTGCTGGTGGCGATTGACACTCTGCAGTCCTGGGTGATGAAGCTGGTACGTTTGATCATGAAGCTGACGCCTTACGGCGTGCTGGCGCTGATGACCAAAGTGGTCGCGGGCTCTAACCTGCAGGACATCATCAAGCTGGGCGGTTTCGTGGTCGCCTCTTATCTCGGTCTGGCGATTATGTTTGGCGTGCATGCCCTGCTGCTGTCGGTGAACGGCATCAACCCGATGCGCTTCTTCCGTAAAGTATGGCCGGTGATCACCTTCGCTTTCACCAGCCGTTCCAGTGCAGCCAGTATTCCGCTGAACGTGGAAACGCAGACGCGCCGTCTTGGTGTGCCGGAATCAATTGCCAGCTTCTCGGCTTCCTTCGGTGCCACCATTGGTCAGAACGGTTGTGCTGGTTTGTATCCAACCATGCTGGCGGTGATGGTCGCGCCAACGGTCGGCATCAACCCGTTTGATCCGATGTGGATTGCCACGCTGGTCGGTATCGTCACGCTGAGCTCTGCGGGTGTTGCCGGTGTTGGCGGCGGGGCCACATTCGCAGCGCTGATTGTGCTGCCTGCGATGGGCTTACCGGTAACGCTGGTTGCGCTGCTGATCTCCATCGAGCCGCTGATCGATATGGGCCGTACCGCATTGAACGTCAATGGTTCGATGACGGCCGGTTCACTCACCAGCCGCTGGCTCGGTTTGACTGACAAAAAAGTGCTGGAGAGTGACGAGCACGCCGAACTGGCGCATCGTTAATTCCGACGCAACTGAACAACGGCAGGCCTAATCGCCTGCCGTTTTTTTATGGCTAAAACTCTGCAATTATCCCCGATCGTGGCGCTAGCGTCAGGAAAGCGTTAAGCATGGTAAACAGACGAAAAATCAGCCACTTTTCTCTTGAGTTTTCTCATCAGAAGGCTAATTCTGCTATCAGTCATAGCAGGAGAATCAACGATGAAACACGTTATCGCCTCGGTGCTGGCGTTAACCTTATTAACGCCCGCCATTAGTTTTGCCCACCCTTACGGCTGGGGCCCCGGCCCAGGTCCACATTGGGGTGGTGGCCCACGTTGGGGCGGTCCTGGTCCGCTGCGCTTCTTACCTGAAGCGGCGACAGCGGTACTGATAGGCGGTCTCACCTATTACATGCTGAATGGCAACTACTACCAGCGTCAGGGCGATACCTACGTGGTGGTCCAGTCGCCTGAGGCGCCGCCAGAAGGCGGGATGCGCGTACTGGATTTCAACGGAAAACGCTATTACGTGCAGGAAGGTCACTATTATCAGCGTGAGATGGGCGGCAATTATGTTGAAGTGCCCCGCCCTTACGGACTGTAAGCGTTAAACGAAAAAAGGCCCGTCATTGACGGGCCTTTTTGCATTCGGTAAGAATTACTGCGCAGCTTGCGGATCGGTATCGTAGTCTTTACAGCTCTGGAAGCCGTAGTTCATTACGCGGCCCACATCGTTATAGCTGACAAAGTAGGTCTGTGATTTACCATCACGCTCGCCAATCACGTATGTCTGGCAAGTACCACGGGCATGTACCATGGTGATTTCAGTTGATGGCGCACCTGCAATCTGGCGAACCTGATCGCGCGTCATACCTTTTTTCACATCCTTAACCACCGGCTTAGTCACGTAGCTTTCGGCTTTGTCATAAGTCGTACAACCAGACAGGGCTACCAGCGTCACAGCGGCAGCGATACATCCCAGCACTTTATTCATCTTTATATTCCTCATACTTTGTCCATGTCACACTAAGCCTGGAACATAAATCCAGATTAATCAAATCAATGGCAATGTTTTAGGCAATTTCTGAAACGTTAGTTTTTCGTAAAGTTGCTATGTTGCCGCTTCACGCTTCGTATAATCCCCCGGCAAAAAAATCTCAAGACATCAATAAGACAGAGGATCAATGACACCTGCACACTCAAATCGGCTGGTTTACGCCATTACGCTGGGCCTGCTTGCGGCACTTGGGCCGCTCTGCATCGACCTGTATCTGCCCGCCTTACCTGAACTGGCGCGCGATCTGCACACCGAAACCGCCACCGCGCAGTTGAGTTTAACCGCAGGTTTGCTGGGGCTCGGCGCAGGACAATTGCTGTTTGGCCCGATGAGCGACAAATTTGGCCGTATTCGCCCCCTGATGCTGTCACTGGTGCTGTTGTTTATCGCTTCCATTGGCTGCGCGCTGGCAAAAGACATTCACTCGCTGCTGGTAGCACGCTTGTTTGAAGGCCTGGCGGGCGCTGGCGGTGCGGTATTGTCACGCGCCATCGCGCGCGATATGTACAGTGGCCATGAACTGACGCGTTTCTTTGCCCTATTGATGCTGGTAAATGGTCTGGCGCCGATTGGTGCGCCGGTGCTTGGCGGCGTGTTAATGACGGTGCTGAACTGGCGCGGCATTTTTGTGGTGCTCGGTTGTATCGCCGTACTGCTAATCTTCCTCGCGCGCTGGAAACTGCACGAAACGCTGCCCGCCGAACGTCGCAGCCAGGGCTCGATCTTTTCCGCCTGGGCGGCTCTCGGCCAGGTGATCACCCATCGTCCATTTATGGGCTTCTGCCTGACGCAGGGCTTTATGATGTCCGGGATGTTTGCCTACATTGGCGCTTCCCCGTTTGTGTTACAGCAAATCTATGGTCTGTCACCGCAGGCGTTTAGTTTCTGCTTCGCCGCCAATGGCTTCGGCCTGATTATTGCATCGCAAACCAGTGCACGTTTGTGCCCGCTGTGGGGTGAATATCGTGTTCTGAAAGGCGGGCTGACGCTGGCGTTTGTCGCGTCGAGTTGCCTGCTATTAGCCGGCCTGACTGGTGCGCCACTGCCGATTATTCTGCTGGCACTGTTCTTCACCATCGCCAGCAACGGTGTGATTGCGACCACGGCTTCGTCTCTGGCGATGCAGAGTCAGGGACATCGTGCGGGCAGCGCCTCGGCGGTGATAGGCGTCACTATGTTCACCTTAGGCGCCATAGCTGTGCCAGTGACCGGGCTGGGCGGTACTTCGGTGGCGAGCATGACGGGCACCATCTTTGGCTGCTTTATGCTGGCAATTTTGATGTTCATCCTGTTGGCACAAAAACCGAAAAGCGCCTGAAAAGCCTGCAAATAAGTGCGACAACAAGCCGTGCGGCTTGTTGTTTGCCAGCGGAGGCGTTAGCTTTAGCAGATGATTCGCATTGTGCCGTCAGGCTACTGACTTGAGGAGAGGTTCATGTCACTGCAGCAGGAAATCATTGAAGCGTTGGGTGTGAAACCCGTTATCGATCCGCAACAGGAAGTCCGCGTCAGCGTCGATTTTCTGAAATCCTACCTGAAAGCCAATCCATTCCTGAAAACCCTGGTGCTCGGTATCAGCGGCGGACAGGACTCCACGCTAACCGGCATTCTGTCTCAAACCGCCATTCGCGAGTTGCGTGACGAGACCGGCGATAAGGATTACACCTTTATCGCCGTGCGCCTGCCGTATGGCGTGCAGGCCGATGAACAGGATTGTCAGGATGCGCTGGCGTTTATCCAGCCGGATTGCACGTTGGTCGTGAATATCAAGGAAGCAATTCTCGCCAGCGAGCGCGCGTTGAAAGAAGCGGGCATCGTGGTTTCCGATTTCGTGCGCGGCAACGAGAAAGCGCGTGAGCGTATGAAGGCACAATACAGCATCGCCGGCATGACCAAAGGCGTGGTGGTGGGCACCGACCATGCGGCCGAAGCCGTGACCGGTTTCTTCACCAAATACGGTGACGGCGGCAGCGATATCAACCCGATTTTCCGCCTGCACAAAGGCCAGGGCAAACAGCTGTTAAAAACCCTCGGCTGCCCGGAACACCTGTATCTGAAGCATCCTACTGCCGATCTGGAAGACGATCGTCCTGGCTTGCAGGACGAAGTGGCGCTTGGCGTTACCTATCAACAGATTGACACTTATCTGGAAGGCAAAACCATCGATGCCGCCGCCGCGAAAACCATTGAAGGCTGGTATCTGAAAACCGAACACAAACGTCGCCCGCCGATTACCGTGTTCGATGATTTCTGGAAAAAGTAACTTCTCTACGTTTCCCGCCGCTATCGCGGGAAACGCCCTCCTTCTGCCGCTGACTGGCGAGAAAAGCATCACGCTGATATACTGGACAGACAACCAGTAATCGGAGTGAGTTTTGGTCAGACGTGCAGCCAGCCACCGCCTCGAATTTGATGCGGCCGCGATTTATCAATATCCCGAACATTTACGTCAGTGGCTGGAAGGGTTACCCAATCAGCCTGGCGTTTATACCTTTCACGGTGACAGCGATAACCTGCCGCTGTATATCGGCAAAAGCGTCAACCTGCGCAGTCGGGTGATGTCGCATTTTCGCACCCCGGATGAAGCCAGTATGTTGCGTCAGGCACGGCGCGTGACCTGGATCCCTACCGCTGGCGATCTTGGTGCGCAATTGCTGGAAGCGCAGATGATCAAAACGCAGCAGCCGCTGTTTAATAAGCGCCTGCGCAAAAATCGTCAGCTTTGTTCTTTGCAGCTTGGCGATGGCGCTCCGCAGGTCGTGTACGCCAAAGATCTCGACTTCTCGTGCTCACCCAACCTCTACGGTTTGTTTCGCAGTCGCTTTGCGGCCATGGAAAAACTCAAGACGATTGCCGATGAACAGCGCCTGTGCCATGGATTGCTGGGATTAGAGCGTTTAACGCCGGGACGCGGCTGTTTTCGCGCCGCGCTAAAACGCTGCGCTGGGGCGTGTTGTGGCAATGAATCCATTGAAGCCCATCAGCAACGCTTGCATGAGGCGCTGGAACAGATGCGTGTGGTGTGCTGGCCGTGGCAAGGCCCGGTTGGCATGGTAGAAGTGGGAACGGCGATGACGCAGATTCACGTCATTGATCACTGGTTCTGGCTCGGTTCGGTTACCACCGAAGTGGAGGCTCGCCAACTGCAGCGCGCACGTCAGGGTTTTGATCATGACGGCTATAAAATTTTGTGCCGCCCGCTGCTTTCCGGGGTTTTCCCACTGATTGAACTCTAAAACAAAACCGCCGACGCTGCCCAAAGCATCAGATGCAGTGGACAGCGTCGGCGGTCTCAAACCGATTAGCTAAACGGCTTATTCACCATCAGCCGGCGGTGGCGGCATTTTACCGTCATGCGGGCCTTTCTCTGTCAGACGTTTCTCAAAGTTGGCGTTGTACTGTTTTTTCTGTTCAGGCGTCAGCACGTTGTAAATCTTGTTCTGCGTTTCCATCATGCTCACCGCACGATCTTTTGCGTTGGCGGTCATTTTCTCAGCCTGCGCTTCGGCTTTCGCTTTATCGAAAGTATCTGAAGCGATGATGCTGTGGTCCGCACGGCGCTCTTCCAGAGATGGACGTTTCATCTCTTTATGGCTGTCACGCATGATGGTTTTGATCTGCGCTTTCTGCGCATCCGTCAAATTCAGGCCTTTGAACATCATCTCCATACCGTGATGACGCATTGGCGGCTTGTGCATTGGTTTTTCGCTACCTGCTGGCGGTGGTGTCAGATTGTCCGCTGCAGCGTGGACGATGTTGGCAGCACCAAGAGCCATTGCAGTAGCCAGGAACAGGGAAGTGAGTTTACGCATAATATTTGTCCTTACTATTCAGTTTCATGACGACAAGGTGTGTCGCGTCTTCGGAAACAAGCATACGACGCCTAACGTCAACTACTCAGAGTCTGAGTAAAGCCCTGAAAGCATAAAAGACAGTAATCAGGCAATCATGGAGAGAAAGAGAAGAAATGCGTGAGGAATTGCAAAAGAGTATGACAATCAAAGGGAAATGCGCAGGAATTAAGGAGGAGTGTAACGGTATTGTCGGTTTTGCGGAAGGGAAAAATGGGCGAATTTCATTCACCCATTTTTATTTATAACGTCAGCGCCTGCGTTTGCGCGTTCTCTTCCACCAGCATCAAGCCAGCACGCAGGCCAGCGGCAACATGAGGATTGGGAAACAGCACATATTCGCGTGCCTGTTGCACGTAATAGCGCGTCTCACCCTCTTCTGCCAGCAACGTGCCCTGCGGAAACGCGGTAAAGTTCAGGGTTTCTGGCCCCATGTGCAGGACAAACTCGTCACTGTGACGGGTAATCTGCTGTGCCACGCGATAGTGCCGCGGCTGTTCCCGCACTTCTGGCAATGGCTCACCGTACAGCAATGCCGCCAGCGCCAACTGCACCGCCGCGAATTGGCTGAGATCGTTTTCACCAAACGGCAGCGCCTTCCCCAGCTCCAGCGTGCAGCTGGCCGCATCGTGATGCTCACAGCTGTAGTGGGTAAAGGTGCCTCCTGGTGAACGATGAAACACCAATGCTTCCAGCTCTGCCGCCGCCAGCCAGTGCAGAAAATCGTCCGGCCACGGCTGAGGATTCAGCGGCATCACGCCGAAGCGCGCATGGTACGAACCGCGAATCGCGGTATGCAGATCGAGATGCCAGCGCACTTCATGATCGCGACACTCATGCCAAAACCGCTCAAGCGCTTGCTCCAGTTGCAGCGTACGCTGGGCTTCAGGTAAGTCGGGCACCTTCTGCCAGCGCCCACCGAACAAACGGTTAATATCATATTGCTGATAGCGTTTGCCGCTGCGCAGCGCTTCTGGATTGCCTAGTATCACCAGCAACCGCACTGCTAACGGCTGATCTCCCCGCAGCAGTGGCGTCAGCAACAGGTTAAGAATCTCAACCGGCGCCGTTTCGTTGCCGTGCACGCCGGCCGAGAGTACCAATGCCTGCTGCGTCGGCGCGTGTGGTGTCAGGGATAAAATGCCCTCGTCATGCCACTGCCACTGCAAATGGGCGTTGCTGCCCTGCCGCTGCTGGGGCGGCTTGCCTGATAGGGTCTGTTGTAGAAAATCCTGCATGTAGACTCCTTTTCAACTCAGAAGCTTTACTTCCACTCTGAGGTTAACGCTGAAATGCGTAGACACTGCCTAAGTCTAGCAGCTGTGTCAGCTCATCCAGCGCGGTGCGTCCTTCACGCAGCAATTGCGGATCGGCCAAATCGGCTTGCGTGAGGCGATCGCGGTAGTGGCGATCCACCCAGCTGTTCAGGGTGGTGAACAGGCGATCATTCATCAGTACCGCTGGATTGAGAGCCTGGCGCTCTGCTTCATTCAGCACCACACGTAAACGCAGACAGGCTGGTCCACCGCCGTTACACATGCTCTCACGCAGGTCGAACACCGTGAGTTCACGAATCGGTCCGCCGCTCTCCACCAGCCCGGACAAATAGCGCCATACACCCGCGTGCTGGCGTGACTCTTCTGGCAGCACCAGTCGCATCCCACCTTCAGGATGCTGCAACAGCTGGCTGTTAAACAGATAGGTATTCACCGCGTCCGCCACTGACACTTGATCGCGTGGCACCACAATAGGCTGGAAGCCGGGCACGCGCGCCGCCAGCTGTTGCAATAACGCAGGCTGATCGACAAACGCTTCTTCATGGCAGAACAGCACCTGCTGGTTGCTAACGGCGATGACATCGTTGTGGAACACGCCCTGATCGATCACCAGCGGATTTTGCTGAGCAAACAGCGTGCGCTGGTCGTCGAGTTGATGCAGACGCGCCACCGCGGCACTGGCCTCTCGCGTTTGACGTGCCGGATAACGCGCCGGTGCAGCGCCCTGCTGTTGGCCATCACGACCATAAATAAACAGCTGCACACCCGCATCACCATACTCGGCGCCAAAGCGGTTGTGGTTAGCGGCACCTTCATCGCCAAACAGGGCCACCTGCGGCAAAGCGTCATGCACACTGAAGTGCTGCGGATCGCGGAAAATGGCGCGCAGCAGGTCAGCGGTTTCCGGCGCTTCGATGGCGCGATGAAACTTGTTATTGAGGTTGGCCACGGTGAAGTGTACGCGGCCATCGGCGCTGTCGGCTGAAGGCGATACGGTAGCGGCATTCGCCACCCACATTGCCGAGGCAGAACTGGCCGCAGACAATAGCTGCGGTGCCTGCTGAGCGGCTTTCGCCAGTACCTGTTCGTCCGTACCAGCGAAACCCAGCTGGCGCAGTAGCGGGATATTCGGCCGCTCATGCGGCGGAATCACCCCTTGCACGTAGCCCATGTCCGCCAGCGCTTTCATTTTCAACAGACCCTGCTTCGCGGCCAGACGCGGGTTAGAAGGCTGCAGCTGATTGCGCGTTGAGGCTTCATTACCAAAGGAGAGCCCGGCGTAATGGTGCGTCAGGCCGACCAGTCCATCAAAGTTGGCTTCAAACGCTTTCATTATTCAGCTCCTTCCGCGGAGAAATCGAGTCCCGGCGATAAGCTGCCCGGCAACGCCAGGCTTGGGCTCTCCAAAGATGCCATCGGCCACGCGCAGTAATCCGCTGCATACCATGCGCTGGCGCGATGGTTACCGGAAGCCCCCACACCGCCAAACGGCGCTGAGCTAGCGGCACCGGTTAACGGTTTATTCCAGTTAACAATCCCGGCACGCGCCTCCAGCAGCAGCTGGTCGAACTGCTCGCGCTGCGGAGAAATCAAGCCGCAGGACAAGCCGTAACGCGTCTGGTTGGCAATACGAATCGCCTGATCGTATTCATCGTAACGGATCACCTGCAGCAGCGGACCAAACACCTCTTCGTCAGGCAGTTTCGCCACGTCGGTCATCTCAATGATGCCGGGAGTGATAATGGCGCTGTCGCGATCCGGCCAGTGCATCGCCAGCAACACCTTGCCGCCCAGATCGATACGCTGCTGCCAGGCCGCATGAATATGTCCAGCGGCGGTAGGTGAAATCACGCTGCCCATAAAGGGTTGCGGTTCAGCATTCCAGGCGCCAGGTTGCAGACGTCCGGCCACTTCCACCAAACGCTGCAGGAAGGCATCGCCTGCCGCTCCGCGTTTCACCAACAGACGACGTGCACAGGTACAGCGCTGCCCAGCCGTAATAAAAGCTGACTGAATCGCAATGTGTACCGCGCCATCAAGGTCTGAAGGATCTTCAACGATCAGCGCATTGTTACCGCCCATCTCCAGCGCCAGCATTTTCTCGGGCTGCCCGGCAAACTGACGGTGCAGGTGATAGCCTGTTGCGGCGCTGCCGGTAAACAGCAGACCATCAATTTGTGGCTCATGCGCCAGCGCCTGGCCGGTTTCGCGCGCGCCCTGCAACAGCGCTATCACGCCTGCGGGCAGACCCGCTTGCTCCCACAGCTCAACGGTTTTTTCCGCTGTCATCGGCGTGAGTTCACTCGGTTTAAACACCACGCAGTTGCCCGCCAGCAACGCAGGAACGATATGACCGTTCGGCAGATGGCCGGGGAAATTGTAAGGACCAAACACTGCGAGCACGCCATGCGGACGATGGCGCAGCGAGCTTTCACCGTCGGCCTGCTCTCCGGTACGCGTGTGGTAGGCTTTCACCGAGATGGCGATTTTATTGATCATCGCCTGCACTTCGGTCAGGGTCTCCCAGCGCGGCTTACCGGTTTCTTTGGCGATGGTTTCTGCCAGAGCGGTTTTGTGGCTCTCGAGTAATGTGGCGAAGGCCTCCACTACCGCCTGACGTTCAGCAAACGGCTTGCGTGCCCACGCGGGAAAGGCGGCGCGTGCCGCCTCGCAAGCTGCCGCCACCTGCGCGCCGGTCGCGGCTCGACCTTGCCACAACGTTTCACCGTTCACCGGGTTTTGTTTGGTTAACGCTTCCGCGCCGCCTGTCAGCCATTGACCATTAATGAAGTGCGTCATGCTTTTTTCTCCTCGCGGCACAGCGTGACTACACGCAATGCATCGCCATAATCGCAGCGCAACGCCGTGCGCTGATGTTCATTGATGCGTACTTTCCCGCTCGCCATATCGACGGGCAGCAGCGCCACGCGGAAATGCTGGTAATCACCGTTGGCGACCAGACACAGCGGCCAGTTTTCATCCGCTTCCCCTGCTTCCGCCTGAAGCAGGTGACTTTTACGAATGGCGCGAATGCGATCAATCTCGCACTCCAGCGTTGGGCCGCCGTCAAAGATGTCGACGTAATTGAGATAACGAAACCCTTCCGCTTCCAGCACGGCGCGCGCGGGCGCTGTTTTCGGATGCACTTCGCCAATCACTTTTTGCGCCGCTTCACTGAGATAGTGGATGTACAGCGGATGTTTTGGCATCAGCTCGGCTATAAAAGCTTTCTGCCCGGTGCCGCTGAGGAAATCGGCCTCACGAAACTCCATCGAGAAGAAACGGCTGCCGACGCTGTCCCAGAACGGGGAATGACCGGTGTCATCACTGACACCGCGCATCTCTGCCACCACATGCTTCATGAAGCGGTCGCGGAAATTGGCCATAAACAGAAAGCGGGATTTCGACAGCAGATGGCCATTTTTGCCATCGCGATAATCGGGATCGAGGAACAGCGTGCACAGCTCGCTGCTGCCGGTGTGATCGTTACTCAACGACAGCGTTGGCAAGCTGGCGTAGACGTTTAACTCTTTCGAGGCGTGTACCTGGGTGCCCACACGGAAGTTGTACCACGGGTCTTGCAGGCCCACGGCCACTTCAATAGCACAGATGCCGACAGCACGATTGTCTTCGCTGTCGGCCAGCACAAACACATAGCCTTGTTCAGCACGCGGTAGCGCGCCCTGCCAGGTGAGCAGAGAACGCTCAATACGCGCTTTCAGTGTATCGCTATCGGCGGGCAGCGAAGTTAAGCCGCCCCCGGTTTTGCCCGCCAGCGACAGCAACTGCGCAAGGTCGTCACGTTCGACGGGGCGAATCACCATCATGATGCGGCTCCTGTGAGCACGCGAGCGCAGGCACGTTCAAAGCGCGCCAGTCCCTCTTTCACTTCCGCTTCGCTGATGTTCAGCGCTGGCGCGAAACGCACCACGTTAGCACCGGCAATCAGCACCATTACGCCTTCTTCAGCCGCCGCCAGGTTGAACTGCTTCGCTTTCCCGGCAAAGTCTTCATTCAGCACGGCGCCAATCAATAGCCCGAGGCCGCGAACTTCTTTAAAGATCGGCAGGCGCTGATTCATCTCCTGCAAAGCATCGACAAACCACTGGTGGCGCTGCGCCACGCCCGCCATAAAATCGGGTTGGTTAATTAGCTCCATCACTTTACCCGCGACCGCACCCGCTAGCGGGTTACCGCCGTAGGTGGTGCCATGGGTGCCCACGCCCATTACCAATGCCAGGTCTTCGCGTGTCAGCATCGCGCCAATCGGGAAGCCGCCACCCAGCGCTTTGGCGGTGGTCAGGACATCAGGCGTCACGCCATAATGCATGTAGGCATACAGCGAACCGGTACGACCTACGCCGCTTTGCACTTCATCAAAAATCAGGGTTGCCTGATGTTTGTCGCACAGTTCACGCAGGCCACGCAGGAAACCAGGATCGGCAGGTAACACACCGCCCTCACCCTGAATAGGTTCGACAATAACTGCACAAGTGTGGTCGTTGATCAGTGCTGCGGCGGAGGCCAGATCGTTGAAGGTGGCATGCTCAATGGCCGGCGGCAGCGGTGCAAAATCACGAGAGTAAGCCGGTTGTCCACCTGCTGAAACCGTAAACAGCGTGCGTCCGTGAAATGCATTATTGAAGGCTACGATGCCATTTTTCTCTGCACCAAAACGATCGTGTGCGACTTTACGGGCCAGCTTTAGTGCCGCCTCATTGGCTTCTGCCCCGGAGTTACAGAAGAACACGCGATCGGCGAAGGTGGCGTCAATGAGTTGCTTAGCCAGACGCAAAATAGGTTCGTTAGTATAGCCATTGCCGGTATGCCACAGTTTTCCTGCCTGATCTGTCAGTGCCTGCTGCAACGCCGGATGCGCATGCCCTAAAGCATTCACTGCAATGCCACCTGCAAAGTCGATGTAATCCTTACCTTGTTGATCCCAGAGTGTTGAACCTTCCGCACGGACCGGAACAAAAGACGCAGGGGCGTATACCGGCATCATCCATTGATCAAAATCGTGACGTGAAACTTGCAGTGACATAGCCATTTCTCCTGCTCCACTTCAGGTGAAGCTTTTGTTTTAAAATTGTTAAAAGCTGTTGTATTGCCGCTCTACTGTAGAGTGCAGCAAGCGTGCCAGCTAGCGAAAAAATGCATAAATCACCTGACGTAACGAAATATCAATAACTTAAAACACCTCACCATTCACTTAAATTGCATAAAAAGTGAATAGATGTCTGATGGAGTGAGTGTGGCAGTGATTTCTTTAGCAGATTTATGCAATTACAAAATGAAATAGTGCTTTTGTGATCGGAGAGGGAATATTTCGCCAGAAAGGTGCGCTAAACGCCCTAATTTAGGGCGGCTTGTGCAATCTCGGTGCACGTATGCGCGGTCATTGTGCAGATATTATCAAGAGGCTAAATGCCAGAGTTGTGATCTTTATTAACATCCAGCGAACAGATTGAATATCTTTTAAGCAACGTTTATTAAACGAAAGCTAAATAACATTTAGTGACTATGGTTATTATCAAAGCGGAAATAAAAAGACACAAAGTGGTGAACTTGATAATTACCATGCTAATGATTAGGTGGATTTCGATATTTGTTATTGAACAATAAAGCATAGGCTTGTGCTATTTAACCAAAATATTAAAAAGGTTATTTACTGTTCTTTAATTTTCAATAAATCATTTATTTTCAACATAATAAATATTTTATGCGCATACTAATGGATGCATGATGGGATAAGTTTATCCAATGTAAAATCCCATATAATGGAAGTTGAGATTAAAAATCACACAAAAAGCCAATCGGAAATATTTAGTTACAGATATTGCACTGTTGATCTTGAACCTTTTGTGTCATTTTCTTTTCACCCCGATTACGGGGACACAATTAAAAAATATCACAGGGTAAATTTATAAATGATGAAGCGCTCCTTACTGGCAGCAGTGATGCCTTTACTGCTGGGACTTTCTTCGGCTCAGGCCGCCGAAATCTATAACAAAGATGGCAACAAGCTGGACCTGACCGGCAAAATCAACGTTTCGCATCTGTTCTCTGATAACGACAGCGCAAACGGTGAAGTTTCTTCCTATACCCGTCTGGGCTTTAAAGGCGAAACCAAAATTAATGACCAACTGACCGGCTATGGTCAGTGGCAATACCAGTACAGCCTGAGCAACTCTGAAGGCAGCGATGCCAACTCAGGCAACAAAACCCGTCTGGGCTTTGCGGGTCTGAAAATTGCTCAGTTCGGTTCAATCGACTACGGCCGTAACTACGGCCTGGTGTATGACGTGCTGGGTTACACCGATATGCTGCCATACTTTGGTGGTGATTCAGGTTACACCGATGCGTTCCTGTCAGGCCGTTCTACCGGTGTGCTGACCTGGCGTAACAAAGATTTCTTCGGTCTGGTGAAAGGCTGGAACGTTGCCGCGCAGTATGAAGGCAAAAACGAGCGCTCTGATAGCGCGACCGCCAGCAACCTGGCTGTTCGTCGTTCGAATGGTGACGGCTTTGCGCTGTCAACGTCTTATGACTTTGACTTTGGTCTGAGCCTGGTAGGTTCTTACGCTAATCTGGATCGCGTAACTGCACAGAACACCGCGACCTACGGCCGTGGCGATAAAGCACAAAGCTGGGCAGCCGGTCTGAAATACGATGCTAACCAGATTTACCTGGCGACCATCTATGGCGAAACGCAGAATGCGACGCCTATCGGTAACAGCGGTTTCGCTAACAAAGCGGTTAACTTTGAAGCCGTTGCACAGTATCAGTTCCTGAACGGCCTGCGTCCTTCACTGGGCTATGTGTCTTCTCGCGCGAAAGATGTCGAGAACAACGTGGGCGACACTGATCTGTTCAAGTATGTTGCCGTTGGCGTGACTTACTACTTCAACAAGAACATGTCTGCTTATGCAGAATATAAAATCAACCTGTTGAAAGATAATAACGCGTTGAACATCAACACTGACGACGTAACTGCTGTTGGTCTGGTGTATCAGTTCTAAGTGAGTATCCCTCATTGCATACCGGCTAGTGTCGGCTGGGTATGAGCAAAGGGCAGCGCAAGCTGCCCTTTTTTATTGTCGTTATACAGGTACTCAATCGCGATTGAGGACGCGATAGCTGACTGTTTCCGTTATTACTCTTCATGATTTTACACTCATGGAGACTACGTTAATGATTCGATTTTGTATTTGTGCACTTATGCTGATGATGTGTGCGTCGCTTGCACAGGCCGCAACGGGCTTTCGTCAAATAACACTTGAAAGCCAGGGCAACCGTCCGCTCAATGTTGCTTTTTGGTATCCCACTGCCGCCACGGGCGTCTTTGAAGACGTGGGTGAGAACCCCGTGTTCTATGGTGAGTCGGTGTTACGCAATGCAACGCCTCGTCCAGGACAGCATCCTTTAGTCCTTCTGTCTCACGGCTATGGCGGTAACTGGCGTAACCTCAACTGGTTGGCGCATGCACTCACTGTGCAGGGATATATCGTCGCTGCCCCCAATCATCCCGGTACAACAACTGAGAATCACGATCCTGCTACTGCCCGGAAACTTTGGCTGCGTCCAGATGATATCAGCCGGGTACTTGATCGGTTATTGGCAGACGAACACCTGGCAGGAAAGGTCGATTCGTTGCGCATCGCCGCCATCGGCCACTCACTTGGAGGGTGGACAGTGATGGAGTTAATCGGTGCCCGGTTTTCGTCAAACAGATTTGTTCAGGATTGTCAGAACCACGCGCAACTAGCAGACTGTCAATTAATCGAGACTTTAGGTATCAGCAATACAAAAACCGCTTCTTTATTAGATGCTCAATTACGTAACCCACGTATTAAAGCGGCCGTATCGCTTGATCTTGGTCTGGCGCGCGGATTCACACCTGAGAGCCTGGCAAGGGTTTCTGTGCCAGTGCTGGTGTTATCCGCAGAACAAGACAGTGCTGAACTTCCCGCCTCACTGGTATCCGGCTATCTGGCGCAGTATCTTCCGCCGCAACAGACATCGTTTTCACGTATAAGAGGCGCAACCCACTTTAGTTTTATGCAGCGCTGTAAACCCCATGGTGCTGAGTTAATCGAACAATCTTCCCCTGGTGAGGGCTTCGTTTGCCGGGATCAAGGCAGCCGCACCCGCGCCGATATTCATCAGGAGTTAATCGCCCGTATCACTCGCTTTCTGACAGCGGCATTGACCCCGCCTGCTGACGAAATGCACTCGGCGTCTGTCCGCTAATGCGCAAAAACTCGCGATTGAAATTTGATTTAGTGGTGAATCCTGACGCCAGCATCACCTCCGTAATCGGCAGTGAGCTGCTTCGAAGCAACTGCTGCGCATGAGCGATGCGAAAACCATTTATCCACTGAGAAACATTGCAGTGGTAAGTCGCATTGATCGCACGTGAGATATGACGCGAGGGAATACCGGATTTGCGTGCTAACAGATTCAACGTGAGTTGTGTATTAAGGAACAGGTCATCCTGCCGCAGTCGATTTTCCAGTTGCAGGCACAAGGCTGCCTGCTCAGGCGTCTGCAACGGAGAAGAATCGGGCAGTACTGTCTCAATACTCACTTCCCGGGGGCGGGTCCGTGCTGCAAGTACAATCGCCAGACTAAGCAAAGGCAGCATTAAACTTTGCAGTATCGCGATGATTTGTGGCACAAGCTTGCCCTGATGCAAAGTGAATTCGAGCGCCACCAGCAAATCTGCCATACCAGAGAAGCAAAGAAATATCCCGGCGGTGAGAGCCATTCTTGCCGCCAGGACGACTTCACCGATGCGCGCATCGCTAAATCGATCCCCACCGCCTAAGCCCATAAGAATCAATGCCGCCCCGTATCCGATGTAAAGCACAAATAGCGCGCTATCAATGGCTTCTGGCCAGCACTGCATAATGATGATGGCCAGCGCGGGCGGGACGATTTTCCAGCGTGAATATTTTTGAGTCGTATGCGGGCTGAAACAGTGCCAGGCCAGCGCCGGGAGTAACGTTGCTAATAGCACGCGCAAAGCCATGAATGGTGTTGACGGCCAGATCCAACGTAATGCTCCCACCGCCAGTAACAGTGAGCAGACGACCAGAAATAGCAGCGTGGTTTGGTGGCGTTGCTTATCGTTCGCCGCTAAGGTCACGATTAAAATTAGCAGCACCAGTAGCGTAACCAGCGGAACCGGAATTGAAGGCATGCAGTAAGAATCCATTCTTGACAATAAGCCGCTATCTTACCAGGTTCATGCACTGAAGTGGCTGGAATTTCGTCGATGACCGTTTTTAAGGCGCCAGCAAATCGAAGCGATTATCCTCACCGGAATTAATGCTAAACGGTTCCTGGATTTGCAGCGTAATCCAGTTGGAGGTCACCCGACCGCCCTTGCTGTCTTCCAGCGTAACCGCCAGACGATAGCTGTTAGTGGCGTCAGATGCGCTGTTCCACGCGGGCATAATAATGCTCCACCCTTGCGGATCGTTAGGATTCGCACCCGGCGTGAGGCTTAACGCCTGGGTATCGCCCTGCCACGTCACCTTGGATATCGGATTCGCATTGCGGATTTGCAATTTCAGCGGCAGGCTTTCGCCGCCGTTTAATTGCCATGGCGGTGTGGCGAGGAATACCGATAAGGTTTTGCGCTGACGATACTCCACTACCGGCGTATTGTTGCGCGTCACCATGTCGTAACGGCTGCCGCGCAGAGAACGCGCTTCAGCCACGTTGTCGGCACTCAACTGCTGGCTCAGCGGCACGCCGAAACGATAGTTAAGATGTAAACCCAGCTGATCCTGACTTTCACCTTCATTACTGGTTTTGTGGCTGGCAGAGAGTGTCACCAGCGGCACCGGCGTGTAGGAGACACCAAAGGTCAGCGCCGAAGGATTGTGATAAGTGTTGCCGCTGCTAAACAGATCGACATCATTGCCCAGATACTGTTCCCAACTTACCGACATGCCGAGTTGGCGATAAAAAGGCAGATAGCCCTGGGTGGTGAAATCGTAGCCACGCGCCATCCGCTGTTGCTGGAAAGGATCGCGGTTTTGCCAGCCCGACAGCGGCGTGTAGTAGTTAGCCGAGAAGCGCAGGTAATCGCCCCAGGCTTCCGTGCCCACCGAAGCGCGCTGCAATCCGCTGTTGAACATACGATCGACAAAACCGTTGTAACCGAGCAGCCATTTGCCCGCCGTCCAGCGTTGTCCCAAGCCGATATTGCCCACCAGCCCATCATCCGTTTGGTGGAAGCCCACCTCACTAAACGTCAGATATTGATAGCGATCGGCCCACGGCGTGAGCAGAGAAGCGCCACTGCCGGTGAAGTTACCGTCGATATCCACGTTGAAATCTATTTGTGCTTTACCATATGGCGACAGCAGGGATTGGCCCTCATTGGTTACGCGGTCGGCCACTTCATCACGAAAGTGGTTGAACGCCCATATCCCCGCCTGATGGCCAAAGGTGGTGTCACTGGTGCTGTCCTGACTGGCTTCACCAATGCTTTTAGCGATGGTCGCCAGATTTTTGCTGAAAGCCGCATTCTCATCTTCATAGCCAAGTGCGGGGAGATCGCTGGCCATCTTCTGGAAGCGTTCGGGATCGTTAAAGGGCGCATCAGCAACATGCGTGTCAGTGACCAGCGCCAGAGCAGGCGCGGTGAAAAGCAGCCCCGTTGCAGCGGGCAGCATGCGCAGTGATTTGAATGCAGAGAAAACAGATGTCATAGCAAAAACAGGCTTTTATCCAGTTTAGAATTTGAAGTGGCTCACAAAACTGTACTGGAATACCCTAACACATTCTGCCGATATTGCAGAAAAAGCCGGGCTGAATTAGGACATTGCCTGATTCGCAAAAGGCATCATCTTATCTTGATAGCGACATCGCTCCGCAGAGCGCCCTGCGTAAAGCCCCGCAAGACGCTCACGGCTGCTGCGATTAGGAGAAGATCAGCCCGCCATCCACATTGATGGTTTGACCGGTAATGTAGCGCGCATCATCCGAGGCGAGAAACGCCACCAACCCGGCGACATCCTGCGGTTGCCCGGCGCGTTTCAGCGGAATATTTTCCACCCATTCCGCCATCAACTCGCCTTTGCCATACTGCTTTTTATCGCTGCTAAGAATTTCTCCCCACACGCGATCGTTGTAATCCCACATCTCGCTTTCGATGATGCCCGGGCAGAAGGCATTCACGGTGATGTGCCACGGCGCCAGTTCCAGCGCCAGGCTCTGAGTAATACCGATGACGCCCATTTTACTGGCTGCATAGTGTGGCGTGTAAATAAAGCCCTGCCGCCCCTGCCCTGATGAGGTGTTGATCAGGCTGCCGCTGCCCTGCTTCACCATATATTTCGCCGCCTCGCGGCAGCACAGCCACACGGCCGTGGTATTGACCGCCAGAATTTTTTCAAAGTCGCTCTTTGGCATTGAATCAAAGCGATCAATCGTGATCACCCCGGCATTTTGGATCGACACATCAATGGTGCCGAAGCGCTCCGCCGCCTGCTGGTAAAGCTGCTGAACCGCCGTCTCATCGGTCACATCCACCTGCAGCGCCAGAATCTCGCTGCCGTACTGTTCTTCCAGCGCCTGCGCCGTGGTGAATACCCGATCCGAGTTGGACACCATCACCAACCGCGCACCATCGCGCGCAAATCGTGCGGCAATGCCCGCGCCAATCCCGCGGCATGCGCCGGTAATCACCACCGTTTTTCCACTAAAATCGCGTGTCATGTTGCCTCCTGTTATCCATGCGTTGCTTCAGGCAGGGCGGCCGATTGCTGCTTTTTTTCATGTCTGCGCAGCAGCACCACCTTACTTTGTAATTTTTGCTGGAACTGGTCGATCACCACGGCGGTAACAATCACCAGCCCTTTAATCACCATTTGCCAGAAATCGCTGACGCCCATCATCACCATGCCATCGGCGAGGAACACGATGACAAAGGCACCAATAATCGAACCCGATACGCGCCCGCGCCCTCCTGCCAGCGCGGTTCCGCCCAAAACGGTTGCGCCGATGGCGTCCATCTCGAACATGTTGCCGGTCATCGGATGTGCCGTTTGCAACTGGGATGCGACGATCAATCCCACCAGCGCAGCGCACAAACCCGAGAAGGCATAAACGAACACTTTGACTTTGATGATCGGCACACCCGCCAGACGAGCCGCGGATTCATTGCCGCCGGTGGCATAGATGTATCGGCCCAGCGGGGTTTTGCGCGTCAGATAGAGGCCGAGCAGCAGGAAGCCAATCATCAACCAGATAGGAATATAAACGCCAAGCACGCTGCCGGATCCCAGCATGGCGAAACCGGTGTTGCCGAGCGCCGGAACACCCACCAGATTGGCGTAAGTGCTGCCATCGTTGAACAGTAACGCGGCCCCGCGTGCCACATACATCATGCCGAGGGTGCAGATAAAGGGCGCGACGCCCAGACGTGTGACGACGGTGCCATTGATCAGCCCCAGCCCGATGCCGAACAGCGCCACCACCAGGATCACTTCCGGCACGTTAAAGAACAGCGTATTGCCGCCCCACAGCGGCACGCCATTGGTCAGCAGCGCCCCTGCCACCATGCCGCAGATGCCCGCCACCGCACCAACAGACAGATCGATGCCACCCGTCAGGATAACCAGCGTCATGCCAATCGCCAGCAGCCCGGTAATGGCAACGTGCTGCGTCATGATCAGCAGGTTTGAGGTGGTCAGGAAGTTGGGCACCATAAAGCTGAAAAAGCCCACCACGATCAGTAACGCGATAAAGGTTCGCGCTTTCAGCAAGTACATATAAAGCAGGTATTTCTGGTTCATTTATTACTCTCCTGCGGGCTCAATCATGCGGTGTTGAGGCGCTAATCAGCGCTTCTCGCGTTGCCGCGCTGCGCGGTAAATCGGCGGTAATACGGCCATCGGCCATCACCAAAATGCGATCGGCCAGTGCCATCACCTCGTCCAGTTCAGAAGAGGAGAACATCACCGCCAGACCTTGCTGTGCGAGATTGCCAATCAGGTGATACACGTCCGTTTTTGCCCCCACATCGATTCCACGCGTAGGCTCATCCAGCAGCACCACCTGTGGGCCGGTCATCAGCGCTTTTCCCAGCACCACTTTCTGCTGGTTGCCACCGCTAAGTGAGGTGATCGGTAGATCCGGGTCGCTGACTTTAATGGCAAGATGGCCAATCATGTCATCGACGCGGCTTTGCTCTTTACGGGGATTGAGTAAGCGCAGCGCACGGCGAAAACCACGCAGGCTGAGATCGCTGAGCGTCATGTTGGCGGTGATCGACATCAACTGCACCACGCCTTCGGTTTGTCGGTCTTCCGGCACCAGCGCAATGCCTTTCTTTAAGCGCTGCTGGAAGTTGCGTTTATCCAGCACTTCGCCATTCAGACTGACGCTGCCGGACTGGCAGTGCATCATGCCAATCAGCCCTTTAAACAGCTCGGTGCGCCCCGCGCCCAGCAAGCCATAGATGCCGATCACTTCGCCCTTGCGCAGTGAAAACGACACATCATTGAGCTTATAGCCGCCATTCTGATGCAGTGCCGTCAGGCCGTTGACGTGCAAAATCGTTTCGCCCTGAGTGGCGGGCTGATAGTCGAAGTGTTTTTTCTTGTCGCCGACCATCTGTTCGATGATCCAGGGAACCGAAGCGTCACGCACTTCTCGCTCACTGATAAAGCGGCCGTCACGAAAAATGGTGATGTGATCGCCAATCTCCATCAGCTCTTCCAGTCGATGCGAGATATAGATGATGGTGACGCCACGCCGTTTCAGCTGGTCAATCACGTTGAACAGCACCTTCACTTCAGACTGGCTGAGCGCACTGGTGGGTTCATCCATGATCAGCACGCGCGTATCTTTCGACAGCGCCCGGGCAATCTCGACCAGCTGTTGATGGCCAATCCCCAATTCGCCCAGCGCCGCATAAGGGTCAACATCCAGCTCAAGCCGCTCAAGCAACGATTTCGCCAACGCATATTGATACTTTTCGTTGATCACACCGCGCTGGAAAAATTCATTGGCGATAAAGATGTTGTCCATCACGTTCATGTTGGGGAACAGATTAAGTTCCTGAAAGATGATGCTGATACCGTGCTTTTCCGCCTGATGAGTGGAGTTGAGCGACACCACTTCGCCATCCAGCAGAATTTCACCGGACGAAGGGGTTTCCACGCCCGCCAGCATCTTCATCATGGTGGATTTACCGGCACCGTTTTCACCAATCAGCACGTTCACTTTGTTGCGATAGACGCGATAGTTCACCTGATCGAGCGCGGTGACGCCGGGATAAATACGCGAAACATTGCGGGTTTCGATAATCACGTCACTTTGAGGATTTTGCATGCCCGCTCCTTACTGCCGCACGATGGCAGCAGGTGTGACATTCGGCACCTGCTCAGGGGTATCGAAGCTGCTGAACACGCCAGAAAGCTGCACTTTATCGCCCACTTTGGGCTTAAAGGCGCTCATCATATTGGCGGCCTGCTGATTAATGGCGCGGCTGTAGTCACCAAACAACACCTGATCGTTGAAGTCCTGATAGCTGGCCCCTTTATAGGCATCACGCAGCACCGTGCCGGGGAAAATCGGACCGACCTGCACCGTCACGTTATCGCCGGAAACGTCTTTCACCGTCATGCGCCCATTGCGTGACGTGGTGTTCACCGCCGTCACCTCACCGCTAACCTTGACGCTGAACACACAAGGATTCTCCTCTTGTGACCGGTAGCCGTAGGTTTGACAGGCGCTGTCAAAATCTTTAGCGGATTTCAGCGCGTTGAGCAGTTCGGCGACTGGTTTTGCATCATGCTGAATCTGCGGCACCAGTTTCTGCTGCCAGGTCTGAGCGATATTGGCCATTTTCGGATTCGGGGGATTTTTCAGGTCGGCCAGCTCCTGCTGCGACACAATGCGGCAACCGCTAAGGATCACGATAGGCAGCAGTAACCAGAGTCGTTTGTGCATCACATTCTCCTGGGGCGCCTGCATAACAGGCGCACCGATTATTGATTACGACTTGTAGTTAAAGTCCTGCACGCCTTTGGCATTGTCCGGGGTGATCAGAATGCCGCGGAACATCACGCGCTGCTTCTCTGGCTTAACCCCTTTCTGAATGAAATTGTCGAGATCGGTCACGCCCTGCGCGGCGATAGCCTGCGCCTGCAACATCACCGTGGCTTTCAGATCGCCTTTTTCCACCGCATCACGTTCGTCGTTGCTGCCATCGATGCCCACCACGGTGACATCATTGCGTCCTGCGGCTTTGAGTGCCGCTATCGCGCCCAGCGCCACCGGCCCGTTGCCGCAGATCACGCCTTTCACATCGGGATGGGCCTGCAAAATGCTGTCCATGATGCGTTTGCCATCAATCAGGGTGCCTTTAGCATCCTGACGCGCCACAGATTTCATATCCGGATACTGATCCAGCACCTGGTGGAAGGATTTCGAACGGGTGACACAGTTGTTGTCCGCGAGGTTACAGGTCAACTCGGCATAACTGCCCTTTTCACCCATCTTCTCGACAAACACGTTAGCCACATCCGAACCGGCCTGGAAGTTGTTGTGGGTGATTTGCGCCAGCGCCACATCGTCTACCGGAATCTCACGGTTGATCAGCACTACGGGGATCCCCGCATCTTTGGCTTTTTTGATCGCCGCGACGCTGGCGGTGGAGTCGGCGTTATCCAGCACAATGCCCTGCACTTTTTTACCGATGGCCGCATCGATCAGCTCGCTCTGTTTCTTAACGTCTTCACCGTGCGACAGCACGCTGGTTTTGTAGCCCAGCTGTTGCGCTTTGAGGTTGGCGCCTTTGGCTTCGGAAGCGTAATAAGGGTTATCCAGCGAGTTCACCAGAATCATGATGGTGCCTTTGTCGGCAGCGAAATTGGATTGGGCGATCAGGCAACTGGCAATGGCGGTGAACAACAGGGTACGTTTTTTCATGTTCGTGCTCTCTCATTGTTTTGTAGTTATTGCAGGGTTGAGGCCTTACTGGTGCTGGCGCGGCATTACCAGATGGTGAAGCCGCCATCGATCATTAAATCTGCGCCGGTGATCATGTCGCTGCCGTTGCTGGCGAAGAACAGCACGGCGGCGGCAATTTCATCGGTGTAAGCAAAACGTCCTAACGGAATCAGTTTCTTCATCTGTTCGCCCTTCTCACCGCGCCAGGCTTTTTCGCCCATCGGCGTCAGCACCACGGTGGGTGACAAGGTATTGACGTTGATGCGGTGTGGCGCGAACTCTTTGGCCATCACTTTGGTCATGCCGAGCAGGCCAGCTTTGGCAGAGGTATAGGCCACATGGTTATCAATGGCGATGGAAGCGGCTTGCGAGGCGATATTGATGATCTTGCCGCCGTTACTGGCGCGCACCATGCGTTTGCCCGCCGCTTGCGAGCAGAGGAAAGGGCCGGTGAGATTGACGGCGATCTGCTTCTGCCACTCGGCAAAGTCGGTTTCCAGTACCGGCTGTAACATCACATAACCTGCACAGTTCACCAGGATATCGATGTGGCCGTAGTGCTGTTCAACCTGGTCGAATGCCGTCTCTACTGAGTCAGCATCGGTCACGTCACAGCACACCAGCAGTACGCGTTCGGCAGAAAATTGTTCCTGCACGGCCGCCACGCGATCGCTTTCGAATGGAGGGTAAAGCAGGGCCAGCCGTGCACCTTTTTCTAACAGCATGGTGTTACTGGCCATGGCAATCCCACCCAGGCCACCGGTCACCACCGCGACTTTGCCGGTGAGATCCAGATCGGTATTCACGCCGTAGCGCAGGTTGACATCGTATTCCCCACTCATCCTTTCTCTCCTGTGTGCATGTTCAGCGGCTCTGGTTATCTCTGGCCGGATAGGTTTGCAGTAATATTGATTTTCGAACAAAAATATAAGCTATCGTTTCGCAATGGTTTGTGGGTGAGATCAAATTTCATACAAATGATGAAAACTATTTTTATCCATATGTTTTTAAAGCAAATAACAAAACACCCTGTTTTTTCGATATAGAAATAACAGCTGGCGGGTGTATGTGAAATCAATTGCATGGCTTTATCTTATTTTCATTCGAAAATGCATCTTTGTGCGAACCGCCTCGCAAATCCCCAACACGCAGAGTAAAATCATCACGGGTTTTCTTATGGTTAAAACCAGACCGTGATTGGAAAGAGGGAGCATTTCGATTGAAAAGCAAAACTGAGCAGCTGGCTGATATGCAGCAGCGTCGTGAGAAGATCCTGGAGATGATCCGCGAAGACGGCACAGTCACGGTTAAAGCGCTTACCGATACCTTTGGCCTGACCGAAGCGACCATCCGCACCGATTTGCGTATGCTACAAAAAGCCGGACATGTGCAGCGCTATCACGGTGGCGCCACGCTGATGACCGGGAAGCAGAATACCGGCGCGCTATTGCTTGAGCGTCAAACCCACCTTGATGAAAAAGAAGCGATTGGCCGTCTGGCCGCACAGTATGTCGAAAACGGCGATACGGTGATTTTCGATTCCGGCACCACCACCACGGCGATTGCCGAGGCGATTGGTCACATCCGCCGTTTATCGGTGATCACCACGGCGGTGAATATTGCGCTGAAGCTGGGGGGTGAACCGGGGATCAATATCCTGCTGACGGGCGGCACCTTTAAGTTTCCGACGCTCTCGACGTCCGGGGAGAAGGCGGCTTCTTTCTTTGAAAACGTGCTGGCCGAAAAGCTGTTCCTCGCCACCGCCTGTATTTCACCGCGCCTCGGGTTAAGCTTCCCCAGCGAGACCGACATCAAAGTGAAGATGGCGATGATCAACTCCGCCAGTACAGTGTTTGTGGTGGCAGACTCCAGCAAAATCGATAAGGTGTCGATGTTTGCCCTGCCCTGTGACTGGAGCAAAATCCATTATTTGATCACCGATCGCGGGATCACTCCGGCGCAGATTGCGGCGTTTGAAGCGTTGGGGGTGCAGGTGTTAGTGGCAGGCATTGAAGAGGCAAAAAAACGCGCGGTGTTTTGAACATTAATTCAGGGGCGGCCAACTCGGCGCCGCCCCTAAGTGCTGATTAGAAACCTAAGCTATCCAGCAAGTCATCCACCTGATCCTGGTTCGCCACCACGCCGGGTGCATTGGCATGAATCTGCGGGCCATTCAACAGGCTGCTGGCGTCTTTACGCGCGGCAGCGTTGGCTTCTGGCATATTCTCCAGCAGCACCATCAGCAACTGACGCTCGATCTCCTGGATCACATCCATCATGCGCTTGATCACCTGACCGGTAAGGTCCTGGAAATCCTGCGCCATCATGATCTCGAGCAGCTGCTTGTTGGTGTAAGAGGTATGCGCCGGCACATCACTGAGAAATTCGCGCGTATCCGAAACCAACTCGCGTGCATCCGCCAGCTCAATCGGGTTTTCAAACCACTCATCCCAACGGCCTTTCAGCTGGTTGGCGTTGGCTTCCATTTGGTCCTGGTGTGGCTGCGCGGCTTCAACGCAGTTCAGTGCGCGTTCTGCCGCTTGCGCCGTCATCTGCACCACGTAATCCAGACGGTCACGGGCGTCCGGAATCGCTTCCGCCGCTTCGGCAATCGCCTGGTCTAACCCCAATTCGCGCAGGCTGTCACGCAACATGCGCGTCAGCGAGCCGATACGGGTAATAATGTCGTGTGCCGAGGCTTCTTCGGTTGGTTTCGGAAGGTCGCTCATCACATCTCCTTACATACCCAGTTTTTCGAAAATTTTACCCAGCTTTTCTTCCAGCGTGGCTGCGGTGAACGGCTTCACTACGTAACCGCTGGCACCGGCCTGGGCAGCTGCAATGATGTTCTCTTTTTTCGCTTCGGCGGTAACCATTAGCACCGGCAGTTTGCTCAACGCCGCATCAGCACGAATGGTTTTCAGCAGTTCCAGACCGTCCATGTTGGGCATGTTCCAGTCGGATACCACGAAATCAAAACCACCCGCACGCAGTTTGGTCAGTGCATCAACACCGTCCTCTGCTTCTTCAACGTTGTTGAATCCCAGCTCTTTCAGCAGGTTGCGGACGATACGACGCATCGTATTGAAGTCATCCACCACCAAAAAGCGCATGTTTTTATCAGCCATATCTACTCCTGTGTTGTCTCGTCCGGCAGGACGGGCTCGTTAAATTCGCAATGCCTGTCCGGCGCTAATTTTTGCCAGCATGTGCTGACTGATGTGTCCTAAATCGACTACTTCACTGGTGCCGCCCATCGCAATCGCTTCGCGCGGCATACCAAAGACGACGCAACTTGCTTCATCCTGCGCGATGGTCCAGGCACCGGCGCGATGCATTTCCAGCATCCCGGCGGCACCGTCGTTACCCATCCCGGTGAGGATGACACCCACGGCATTTCGTCCTGCGTGTACCGCCACGGACCGGAACAGCACGTCAACAGACGGCTTATGACGGTTCACCGGTGGGCCATCATTCAGTTTCACCACGTAGTTGGCGCCGCTGCGGCCCAACTCCATGTGCATGGCACCCGGTGCGATATAGGCATGACCGGGCAAAATACGTTCGCCATCTTCCGCTTCTTTCACGGTGATCTGGCACAGCTTGTTCAGGCGCTCGGCAAACGAGCGGGTAAAGCCTGGTGGCATATGTTGCGTGATCAACAGCGCCGGGCTGGTTGCGGGCAGCGGCTGTAGCACATGGCGAATCGCCTCGGTGCCGCCGGTGGAAGAGCCAATCGCGATCAGCTTCTCACTACTCAGCAGCGGGCCAGCTTTCAGCATCACCGGGGCGGGTGTGGCCGGGCGCGCATGCAATTTCGCGCGTGCCGCTGCGCGAATTTTGTCGGCGATCATCTGGCTATAAGCCAGCATGCCTTCACGAATACCCAACTGCGGCTTAGTGACAAAATCAACAGCGCCCAACTCCAGCGCGCGTAACGTCACTTCCGATCCTTTACCGGTCAGTGATGACACCATCACCACTGGCATCGGACGCAGGCGCATTAACTTCTCCAGGAAGTCGAGGCCATCCATACGCGGCATTTCAACATCCAGCGTCAGCACCTGTGGGTTGTATTGCTTGATTAAATCCCGCGCCACCAACGGATCCGGTGCAGTAGCGACCATCTCCATATCGGCGTGGCTGTTGATGATCTCCGTCATCAACTGTCGCATTAGCGCGGAGTCATCCACGCACATCACGGTGATTTTGCTCATCGTCTTTCCTTGGTCAATCCATAGACTGTCTGTCCACGCAGCCAGAACTCTTTACTGATCTGGCTGAAGTTCTCTGAGTGTCCAGCGAACAGCACACCGCCGGGCTTCAGCAGGGGAACGAAACGGCGCAGGATTTTTTCCTGCGTCTCTTTATCGAAATAGATCATCACGTTACGACAGAAAATCGCGTCGAACGGACCCGGCAACGCCCAGTCGTTGGCCAGTAAATTCAGCTGCGAATAGTTCACCATGCTGGCGAGATCGGAGCGGACGCGCACCATGCCTTCATGCGGCCCGGTGCCACGCAGGAAAAAGCGTTGCAGCTGCGATTGCGATAAGGTGCGCAGCTCTTCCTGGCGGTACACGCCCGCCACGGCTTTTTCCAGTACCTGTGTATCAATGTCGCTGGCGTGCACCTGGAACTTACCCGGTCCGGTACCCAGCGTTTCCGCCAGCGTCATGGCGATGGAGTACGGCTCTTCGCCGGTTGAGGCGGCGGTACTCCACACGCTATAACTGCCACTGCGCTTACGCGCATGATCCGCGAGGATCGGGAAGTGATGCGCCTCGCGGAAGAATGAGGTCAGATTAGTGGTCAGCGCGTTAATAAACGCCTGCCACTCTGCACTGTTCTGGTCTTGCTCCAGCAACGCCAGATAACGACCAAAATCATCAATATTCAGCGTGCGTAAACGGCGCACTAAGCGGTTGTAAACCATCTCCCGCTTGTGATCGGCCAGCACGATGCCCGCGCGTTGATAGATTAGCTGGCTGATACGACGAAAATGCGTATCTGAGAGCGGCAGGCGCTGCACCATTTGCGAGAGCAGCGTGGTCGCTTCACTTTGATCCAATAACGTCGATTTCTTCATGTCAGGTCACCCGGCAACAAACTGATTAAATTGTGATACTGCGATTACTGCTGTGCTGCCAGTTGGGCCGCCTTGCGGCGGCCACACGGATTAAAAGGTTTCCCAGTTATCGTCCGCGCTACGTGCACCTGCGGGTTGTGCCAGCGATTTTGCTGCGGCTGGACGCAAAGTTTTTGGCGCTGTAGATACGTTAACGGCCTGAGCGACAAATTCTTTACCAATATTGAACACCGCAACCGACTGTTTCAGTCGACTGGCCTGATCTTCCAGTGCCGCAGCCGCCGTGGCTGACTCTTCCACCAGCGCGGCGTTCTGCTGTGTCACCTGATCCATCTCGTTCACCGCCAGGCCAACCTGGTCGATTCCGCGACTCTGTTCATCCGACGCCGAGGCAATTTCGCCCATGATGTCGGTGACGCGAGTGACGGCGTTGACGATGTTGGTCATGGTTTCACCAGCACTTTCCACCAGTACCGAACCGGTGTTGACGCGGCTTACGGAGTCTTCAATCAGACCTTTGATCTCTTTCGCTGCCTGGGCGCTGCGCTGTGCCAGACTGCGCACCTCACCTGCCACTACCGCAAAGCCTCGACCCTGTTCGCCCGCACGTGCCGCTTCAACCGCCGCGTTCAGCGCCAGAATGTTGGTCTGGAAGGCGATGCCATCGATCACACTGATGATGTCAGCGATTTTCTTCGAGCTGCCGGTGATCTCTTTCATGGTGGTGACCACGCCATCCACCACTTTGCCGCCGTGCTGCGCGGTTTCTGAGGCGGTGAGCGCCAGCTGAGAAGCCTGACGGGCATTCTCGGCGTTCTGCTTCACGGTCGCAGTCAGCTGCTCCATGCTGGCAGCGGTCTCTTCCAGGGAAGCGGCCTGCTGTTCAGTACGTGAAGAGAGATCGTTGTTACCCATGGCGATTTCGCTGGCACCGGTGTAGATAGCGTCTGAGCCATCACGCACGGTACGCACGGTGTTCGCCAGTTCCTGCTGCATGTGCTGCAGTGAACTGAGCAATTCGCCCATTTCGTTGCGCATGCTGACATCGATCTGCTGTGTCAGGTCGCCGCGGGCGATATGACGAATATGTTCGATACTCTGCTTCAGAGGACGAATCAGCACGTTACGCATGCCGCTCCACACCAGTGCAATCACCAGCAGAGTCACCAGTAAGGTGCCGACCACCAGCATAATGGAGTGCTGATAGGCGCTTTCGTTGGCGTCAATGCCCTGCTTCGCCAGCACGATGTTGTAGCCCAGCCAGGCGGTGTAATCCTTTTCAAATTTATCCTGCATGCCTTGAGTAGGCTGATCGACAAAACCTTTGAAGTTCCCGTTACCCAGGAAATCAATCAGCTCTGCCAGTCCACCACGGAAGGCGTTGTAGTTGGCCTGCAGGACCTTGACGTTCTCTGCACTTTTGCCTTTCTCAGACAAATTGGCGTTGAACTCGGCAAAAGCCTGGTCAGCGTTTTTCAACTCCTCACTTGCCAGCGCCACCAGATCTTTCACGGTTGCGCCTGAGCCAGCCTGTTGGCTGTCCAGCAAATAGCGGATCCCTGCACGGTTCAGCGTGTTACGCGCCTGAACCAGCGATACCCAAGAGGTGCCCATCGCCCGTTGCAGCGTGCTGAGACGCTGGTTGTAGGCAAAATTCTCTTTATCGGCTTTCACCGTGTTAAAAAACATCCCTCCGGAAAACAGCTGCAGCAAGGCAAACAGCGCCAGCACACACAACAGCCCGGAAACGACTCGAATACGACTAAACATAAACACCTCATTGGTTGGCGGATCGCTCCTGTTATCGGCGATTGCGGGGGGATCTTTATGTTGTCTGTGACGGGTTGGACCAGCGGGAATTAAGGAGGATCAGGGATAAATTAAAGTGTGCCGACAGGTGTTCGGGCGCACCTGCGTGCGCCCGAACGAAAGACGCTTAAAACGTCTCCCAGTTGCTGTCACTGACGGGCGCAGTCACGGCTTTGCGTGGTGCACTCAGCACCGGCTGCGCGCTCTGTGGCTGACGCACTGCAGCAGTGGCCTGTGAAGCTCGCGGCACGCGGAATACCGCCACTGACTGGCTCAAACGGCTGGCCTGCTCTTCCAGCGACGCCGCTGCGGCTGCCGATTCTTCCACCAGCGAGGCATTCTGCTGGGTCACGCGATCCATCTCGGTGACCGCCTGGCCGACCTGATCGATACCGCGACTCTGCTCATCTGACGCAGAAGCAATTTCCCCCATGATATCGGTCACGCGCGTCACAGCACCGACGATATCATTCATGGTTTCACCGGCGGTACCCACCAGCTGTGAACCGCTGTTTACACGATTCACCGAGTCTTCAATCAGACCCTTAATCTCTTTGGCTGCCTGCGCACTGCGCTGTGCCAGATTACGCACTTCCCCAGCGACGACCGCAAAGCCACGGCCCTGCTCACCGGCACGCGCGGCTTCCACCGCGGCGTTCAGTGCCAGAATGTTGGTCTGGAAGGCAATACCATCGATCACGCTGATGATATCGGCGATTTTCTTCGAACTGCCGGCGATATCACTCATGGTGCGCACCACACCATCCACTACTTCACCGCCTTTGCGTGCGGTATCAGAAGCGCTGAGCGCCAGCTGAGAAGCCTGACGGGCATTCTCGGCATTCTGCTTCACGGTTGCTGTCAGCTGCTCCATGCTGGCCGCCGTCTGTTCCAGCGAAGCCGCCTGCTCTTCAGTACGGGCGGAGAGATCGTTGTTGCCCGCCGAGATTTCGCTCGCGCCGGTAAAGATGGCATCAGAACCGTCACGCACGTTGCTGACGGTACGCACCAGCGACTGCTGCATCTCATGCAGGCTGGCCGCCAGTTGGCTCATCTCGTTACGTCCTTCCACGGCAATATGCTGCGTCAGATCGCCAGAAGCGATATGGCGGATGTGGCCCAGTAGCTGATGCAGTGGCTGGATCAGCACGGTACGCAGACCAAACCAGCAGCCGATAATCACGAATACCACCACCAGCGCCACCACCACCAGCAGCCACATCATCATATGGAACGCTTGCTGGTTTTGCGCCACGCCTTTCTCCGCCAGCGCACTCTGCGCCGTGCGCCATTCCGCATAGGTGGCTTTCATCTTCACCTGTTTGGCTTCGATGTTCTGCGCAAACATGCCCTGCAGATCGTTGGCTTTTAAACGTTCCAGCATCGCTTTCAGGCCATCATTGAAGGCGGCGTAGTCCGCTTCCAGTCGATCGCGCAACACCTCCGGTAAGCCTGGCGTGCCCGGCAGATCGTAATAACGCTGATAATGACCCGCCGCAACATCCAACTGTTTTTCAGTCTGAGCAATCAACGCCTGCAGCTGGCCGCCATTCGCTTGTGCGGCTGCAGTTCCCTGCATGCGCAGCATCGCGCGGTTCAATACGGTACGGGTCTGGTTGAGTTCAATCCAGGCATCGGACATCGCGCCGACGTTGTTGGTAGAGGTTTGCGCCACCGCAAAAGCTTCTTTGTCTTTTTGTAAGGCAGACCAGAACAATCCGCCGGAAATTAACTGCAAAGCACCAAAGACCAGCAAGACTGCGATCAGGCTGGTGACAACATTGATTCGTTTTAACATGGGTTCTCCAAAGAATAAGGCGTTTCGGCTCCCGCTGTTATCGACCGCTGTTGTTAAATTTTGAGGGGCTTTAACGGATTTTACGAAATATAATTCTGCCAATAACTTTCTTTACAGTGTTTTATAACTAAAGAAATTGTCATTAAAAAAAATGCGCCTTTATCGGTTGAGCGATAAAAGCGCATTGATGTTACTGGAATAAAAGATATTACGGTCGCGCTAGCGCACGACCCTACAGAGGATTAAAACGTTTCCCAGTTGCTGTCGCTGACCGGCGCCGTGACGGCTTTACGTGGTGCACTCAGCACCGGCGGCGCAATTTGTGGATGACGCACGCCCGCACTGGCCACTGTGGACTGTGCGCCACGTGGCACACGGAACACCGCCACCGACTGGCTCAGGCGGCTGGCCTGCTCTTCAAGCGAAGCCGCTGCCGCAGCAGACTCTTCCACCAGCGAGGCGTTTTGCTGGGTGACGCGATCCATTTCGGTCACTGCCTGTCCGACCTGATCGATCCCGCGACTCTGCTCATCAGATGCTGAGGCAATTTCGCCCATGATATCGGTGACGCGGGTGACCGCACTGACGATCTCACTCATGGTTTCACCGGCGGTGCCCACCAGCTGTGAACCGCTGTTAACGCGATTGACGGAGTCTTCAATCAGACCTTTAATCTCTTTCGCCGCCTGCGCACTGCGCTGCGCCAGACTGCGCACTTCACCGGCCACCACGGCAAAACCACGGCCCTGCTCACCGGCGCGCGCCGCTTCAACCGCCGCGTTCAACGCCAGAATGTTGGTCTGGAAAGCAATACCATCAATCACGCTGATGATGTCGGCAATCTTCTTCGAGCTTCCGGAAATGTCGCTCATGGTACGCACTACGCCTTCCACCACGTTGCCGCCCTTCTGTGCGGTTTCAGAGGCACTCAGTGCCAGCTGTGACGCCTGACGCGCATTTTCTGCGTTCTGTTTCACCGTGGCGGTGAGCTGTTCCATGCTGGCTGCCGTCTGTTCCAGCGAGGCGGCCTGCTCTTCCGTACGGGCGGAGAGATCGTTGTTACCCGCCGAGATTTCACTGGCGCCGGTGAAGATGGCATCGGAACCGTCGCGTACATTACTGACGGTGCGCACCAGAGACTGCTGCATCTCATGCAAACTGCTCGCCAGTTGGCTCATCTCATTGCGGCCTTCAATGGCAATGGTCTGCGTCAGGTCGCCCTGCGCGATATGCTGAATATGCTGAATGTTGTCGTTGAGCGGTTTAATTAAGATCTTACGCAGGCCAAACCAGCACAGCGCAATGACAGCAATCACCACCACCATCACCACGCCCAGCAGCCACATCATGCGTTGATAGGCCGCCAGGTTTTCTGCCACACCCTGCGCCGTTAAGCGATCCTGATCGGTTCGCCATTGGCTGTAATCTTTCAGGAAAGCACTCTGGCTCGGCGCCACGGGTACTTTGCCGGCCTGAACTAAATCGTTTGCCAGCAGTGCGTCCTGCATCTGACTCAACGCGTTAGCATAGGCAGTGTAAGTTCCATCAAGATGCTGATTGAGTTCGACATCCTGTCCCGGTGTATCAGGGGTCGTTTTGAACAGTTGATAGTTATCCGCTGCCGTTTTCTGAAACGCCTTGCTGTCGTTGTAAAGCCCGGCGATGTCCGGCTCTGAGCCATTCAGTTTGCTGGTGGCCATACGCAGCTGAATACGCGTCAACACCACACGGCTTTGGTTGAGGCTCATATAGGCATCATTAATAGCGGCGGTATTTTTACTGGCCAGTTGTGAAATATTAAAACTGTTTTTGTCATCACTCAGTGCTCTGAAGAACAGTGATCCGGATGCCAGTTGCAGAAAGCCAAAGATGAAAAGCACCAGCAACAGGCTGGTTACAACGCGGATTCTCGTAAACATAGTTTGCCCTGGAAAAAGAAGAAAATAATGCAGAGCAGTTATCGACCAATGACCGGAATTATTGAGGGGGAAATGCGAAGAATAGTGGGAAATTAGTGTTTAATTACAATGAATTAATTTACACAAGTGATGATAACGGGCCGCCATGCAGCGGCCCGTTTTATGCGCTTACGCGCTGCGCAGCGTATCCACCAGCGCCATCTCTTCGCTGCTCAGCAGCTTCTCGATGTCGACCAGAATCAGCATACGATCGCCCAGCGCGCCGAGGCCGGTCAGGTACTCGGTGGACATGGTGACCGCGAACTCTGGTGCCGGACGAATCTGTTCCTGCATCAGGGACAACACGTCAGACACGCCATCCACCACGATACCCACTACGCGGTGCTCAAGATTCAGCACGATCACCACGGTGTTTTCGTTGTATTCCACATCCAGCTGCGCGAACTTCACGCGCAGATCGATGATCGGCACGATCACGCCGCGCAGGTTAGTCACACCCTTGATGAACTCTGGGGTGTTAGCGATACGCGTTACCTGATCGTAACCACGAATCTCCTGCACTTTCAGAATGTCGATGCCGTACTCTTCGTCACCCAGGGTGAATACTAAGAATTCCTGGCCCACGGTTTCGCCAGCGATTTTGGTCACGGTTGCCATGTCAGTCATTTTTTTGCCCTTTATTTATCTATTACGCTGCGGCACCGGCCACACGCTTTTCACGGTTCAACGATTGCAGTGCAGAAACATCCACAATCAGCGCCACGCTACCATCGCCGAGGATGGTGGCGGCAGAAATGCCCGGCACTTTGCGGTAGTTGCTTTCCAGATTCTTCACGACCACCTGATGCTGGCCAATCAACTGATCCACCAACAGTGCATAACGACGGCCTGCGCTCTGCAGAATCACCACAATGCCCTGTGTGGCATCGGTTTTCGCATTCTGCACATCAAACACATTCCACAGCTCAACCAGCGGCAGATACTCGCCACGCACTTCCAGTACGCGCTCGCCACCCGCCAGCGGTTTCAGCTCTTCAGCGGTCGGCTGCAGGGATTCCATCACCGCATTCAGCGGCAGAATGAACACCTCATCCGCCACGCGTACTGACATGCCATCAAGGATCGCCAGCGTCAGTGGCAGCAGGATGCGAATGGTGGTGCCTTTACCCTGCTTCGAGGAGATTTCGACGTGACCGCCCATCTCCTGAATGTTACGTTTCACCACGTCCATGCCCACGCCACGGCCGGACACGTCAGTGACCTGTTCCGCCGTTGAGAAGCCCGGTGCGAAGATCAGCATGCCGACTTCTTCATCGCTCATGCTTTCGCTGACCGGCAGGCCAGAGGACAGGGCTTTCGCCAGAATACGTTCACGGTTCAGACCGGCACCGTCATCGATCACTTCGATGCAGATGTTGCCGCCCTGATGTTCCGCTGACAGCGTCAGGTTGCCCACCGCGGTTTTGCTCGAAGCCAGACGCTTCTCTGGCGTTTCGATACCGTGGTCAAGGCTGTTACGCACCAGGTGCGTTAACGGATCGATAATGCGCTCGATCAGGCTCTTATCCAGTTCGGTTGAGCTACCCAGCAGCGTCAGCTCCACTTCTTTGCCCAGCTTGCTGGCCAGATCGCGGACCAGACGCGGGAAGCGGCTAAACACATACTCCATCGGCATCATACGAATCGACATCACCGACTCTTGCAGGTCACGCGCGTTACGCTCCAGCTGGCCCATGCTGTTCAGCAGGTCGCCGTGCGCCACGGGATCCAATTCGCCAGAACGCTGTGCCAGCATCGATTGGGTGATCACTAACTCACCCACCAGGTTGATCAGCTGATCGACCTTCTCAACCGCCACGCGAATACTGCTGGATTCGCTGACTTTGGCCGGCGCTGCCGCACGTTTCGCTTCGCGTTTGGCTGGCGGAGTTATATCGGTCACGGTGGCCGTTTGCACCGGCGCTGCGGCTTCAACAGCTGCTGGCTCGGCAGGTGCTGCTGCTGGAGCAGCCGCGCCTTCCGGGAACTGAATCTGTGATTCATCAAGTACAAAACAGAGCACCGCAACGATGTCGTCTTTGCCGACGCCATCAATGGTCACTTCTAACGAGTTAGTACCTTTCACCACGTTGGAAACGGTGCCGAGATTGCCCAGCTCCTCCAGCATCAGTTCCGGCTCTTTCTCTTTCAAATCGACCAGTTGCAGGCGTAAACCCGCTGCCGCTGCCGGGGCCGCTGCGATATCGACCACATCGGCCACTTTCGCCGGTTCTGGCGCAATTCCTTTGGCTTCCAGCGCCAGCTGACGCAGTGCTTCGCAGATATATTTAAAGTTTTCTGCGTTGGGTTCCTGCGCCGTTTTATAGGCATCGAGCTGTTCTTGCATAATATCTTTGGTTTCCAAAAACAGGTTGATGATGTCGGTGCTGAGCTGCATTTCGCCGCGGCGCGCACCATCCAGAATGTTTTCCAGGATGTGGGTGGTTTCCTGTAAAACCGTAAAGCCAAACGTACCGGCTCCGCCCTTAATGGAGTGGGCGGCGCGGAAGATGGCATTCAACTGCTCGGAATCGGGCTCCTGGGGATCCAATCCCAACAGGTGTTGCTCCATATCCGCTAACAGCTCATCGGCTTCATCGAAAAACGTCTGGTAAAAATCGCTGATGTCCATGCTCACGGGATCACCTCGGCTGTGAGGGTTGGTCTGGTGTCACCGCGCCTGCCGCTGGCTGCGCTGCTGGTGCAGGGACGACCGCACTGGCCGGCGAAGCCGGAGTCGCGGTAGAACTTGCGGGTGCAGCAGATGCAGCGGGACCGGTCGGTGCGGTAATGTCGGGAATAATTTGTGCCGGGTCAGTTATCTGCGCGGCATCGCTCTCAGAGTTCTCTTTCTCAATCGCAGCCTGGGTGTCATGGTTCAACACCAGCAGACTGATACGACGGTTTACAGCATCGTTCGAACCACGATTCTTTAACTTCATGGTGTCAGCCATGCCCACCACACGCAGCATTTTCCCTGCGTCCAGGCCGCCGATCACCAGTTCGCGACGTGAAGCATTGGCGCGATCTGCTGATAACTCCCAGTTGCTGTAGCCACGATCGCCAGACGCATACTGGAAATCATCGGTATGCCCAGCGAGACTGATTTTGTTCGGGATATCGTTCAGCACCGGCGCAATGGCGCGCAGGATGTCACGCATGTACGGCTCCACTTCTGCGCTACCGGTTTTGAACATCGGGCGGTTCTGGCTATCAATAATCTGAATGCGCAGCCCCTCTTCCACCATGTTGATGATCAGATGCGGACGCAGTGCTCTCAGACGTGGATCGGCTTCAATCAGCTGATCCAACTTCTCGCGCAGGCGATTCAGGCGAATCTCCTCCAGCTTTTTCTTTTGCGCATCCATATCGACCACTTTCTTCACTTCACCGTCTTTACGCGTCGGGTCATCGCCGCCGCCAGGGATCGGGCTTTCGCTGTCGCTGCTGCGCTGGCCGCCGGTCAGGGCGACCTTCAGCGGCGTACGGAAGTATTCTGCAATCTGAATCAACTCTTTCGGGCTGGAAATCGAGAGCAGCCACATCACCATAAAGAACGCCATCATCGCCGTCATAAAGTCGGCATAGGCAATCTTCCACGAACCGTGGCTGCCATGATGACCTTTATGTTTGCGCTTTTTAACCAGCACAATGGGGCGATTGCCTGCCTTCATGAGTTCTGATCCGAGGTTTGTTTCGCAGGGTTTTTCGCGTTACGCACGTGCTCTTCCAGCTCGGAGAACGACGGACGCTCAGCGGAATACAGGGTCTTACGGCCAAACTCCACGGCGATTTGCGGCGCGTAACCATTCAGGCTGGAGAGCAAGGTCACCTTGACGCACTGCATCATTTTGGTGGTTTCAGCACACTTCTGACGCAGCACCGATGCCAGTGGCGAGATAAAGCCATAAGCCAGCAAGATACCGAGGAAGGTTCCCACCATGGCGTGTGCCACCAGGGCGCCTAACTCTGCTGCCGGGCGATCGGCCGATGCCAGTGCATGCACGACGCCCATTACCGCGGCGACGATACCGAAGGCGGGTAAGCCGTCACCCACTGCCGATATGCTTTGTGCTGGTACTTCGCATTCGTGCTCGTAGGTTTCAATCTCTTCATCCATCAGGGCTTCGATTTCGAATGCGTTCATATTTCCGCTGACCATTAGACGTAAATAATCGGTAATAAAATCCACCAACTGTTTATCGGCCAAAATACGCGGATAGTTAGCAAAAATTTCACTCTGGCTGGGGTCTTCAATGTCGCGTTCTAAAGAGAGCATGCCCTGCTGACGTGATTTCGCCATCAGGCGATACAGCAGCGCCATTAAATCCATGTATACAGCTTTGTTATATTTCGAGCCGCGCATTAACATTGGCAAGGCTTTTAATGTTTTCTTGATCGACTTGCCATTGTTGCCCACTAAAAAAGCACCAATACCCGCACCGCCGATAATAATCAGCTCTGCAGGTTGATAAAGCGCCCCCAGATGGCCACCGACCATCATATAGCCGCCCAACACGGAGCCGACGACCACGATATAACCCAGAATAATCAGCACAAAAAATCCTTACGTCCGTAACGTGTTGGTAGAAGTTAAGCCAGAGAGCCGCAGGTGTTATTCGTAAATCGTGGGCAAAAAAAAAGCAGCGGGCTAAGCCGCTGCTGGATGTTTTCCACGATGCGAACAAACTTAAACGGCGCGTTTAACCTGTTCATCCAGCAGTTGTGGAAAGGTATCGGCAGAATCTGCAGAAAGTTTACGTCTTTTTACGGCACGTGATGGCGGCTGGCACAGGCTGCAAACAAAGCTGCCAACAGGCTGATGAGCATGGTTAATAAAGCTCCCGCCACAGCATTTACAGTCAGACAATTCCAGCATGCCGCTTTCAACGAATCGCACCAGGGTCCATGCACGCGTTAGCGCCAACAGCGGGCCCTCGTCCGATTGCGGACACTGCTCAAGATACAAGCGATAGGCTTTGATCACTGCATCAACACCATTGCTCAACCCGGTTTTCAGCAAGAACTGCCAGGCATTACAGAACATGGATGAGTGAATGTTTTGTTCCCAGGTCATGAACCAATCAGTCGAGAATGGCAGCATGCCTTTCGGTGGTGGTGCGCCACGCAGCTCTTTGTACAGTTTAATCAGGCGACCACGGCTCAGCTGGGTTTCACTTTCCAGCATCTGCAGTCGTGCGCCCAATGTAATCAGCTCCATGGCCAGCTGAATATCGCGCGCTTCCTGAACAATACTTTTTTCGGTCATTACACCGCCCTCTTCTTCGCGGAGACGTCATCTTTTGACGCGCTGCGCAATAAACGGCTGGATAATAAAATACCGGTGTGGATTTGCTGCAAATCATCCACGCGTGATTCTTGAGTCAAACGATTAATGTGGTTGTGATCGGTAAAGCGGAACTGGCAAACCAACTGGTTGGTTTCCGCTAATTTTACCATCTCAGGTAAGGTTAATTGCGACAATGCATCGGCCATCGATTCATCGATGCCTAAACGAAACATTGCTGAAGCTTTTTCCTGGTTAATTAAACGCTGAGCAAGAAGCAAATATGACAGATTGATGTCATATATATGTTTTAGTAATTCTGATGTACCCATTTTTTTCCATCCTGATAGACGCGACACATATACGGCCACAGAATTTAAATTTCTATGGTTCGGGTTGCTGGTTGGTAAATCTAAAGATGGCAAAAAATTATCAGGCACAAGCCAACGTGTACTGAACTGGTTCATTCCCCACCGGGACATTGGTCAGTAGTAGTCAAAACTCCAGGCCATTCTTTTATCGAGTTGTAACCATCTTCCGTGACGTCTGCTTACAGTTTTTTAAGACTAATCCGAAAACAAGGCAAATCTATATCGTCTGATATCGACATACAACGTGAGTGGAGCGAAATTTTAGATAAAGTGTGATCTACGTCACACTTTTAAGGCAAATTTTTTCCTGGAACCTTCAGGATTGCTTTTCTGTTGTGCGTTTTTTGAGCGAATTTGAATTGTTTCGCTAATATTTCACTCCAAAATCCGCCTCTTTAGCCTCTGCGGGCGATTGTCATGACAACGCGATCTTTTATCTGCTGAGTTGGTTTTAAACGGCGATATATGACCACACCACATTCAATAGGCAGCATAATATACTGATTTAAGCGAAAACTATTTGCTTCTAAATTAATCACTTACAGGGAATATTGCTGAAAGGCACTACCACCATGATGATAGATAAGCGTGAAGACTGGACGCAGCGCGCCTGGGAACTGTTAGGGCTTTGTAGGGAGTGTTTAGTGAACGGCAGTGGATGTAACAGAGCGTTACATTAGGGATATGAATGAATTGAAGATTTTACGTATTGATTTGAGATAACTATCGGCCTGACCAACCAAACCTTTAGGGCTGACATGAAAAAAAAGCTTTTTCCGGGTTCAATTGCACGCTTTTTAACCAAAATGTGCGGTTTTAGCTGCCACGTCAGGCAGTTACCCCATAAGGAAATGAAAACGATTTCGCAGGTTTAGGATGGACAGTGAAAATGGTGCGCAGAATTGCGCACCGGAGAGAAGATTTAGGCGAGTTTAGGAAAGGTGGCGACTTTGTTGGCCATACCATGATCGGCGCTACGAGCTGGCAATCCATTCAAATCACGCAGGAAGCTCTCACGCCACTGGGTGATATCCTGCTTGCGCAACACCGCCATCATGTCGTTATAGCGCGAGATACGCTCTGTGCGTGGCATAGTGAGCGCTCTGTCGAGTGCAGCCGCCACTTCATCACGATCGTAAGGATTCACAATCAGTGCCGATGTCAGCTCGTTCGCCGCCCCGGCAAAGCGTGACAACACCAGCACGCCCGGATCGTCCGGGTCCTGCGCGGCCACATACTCTTTCGCCACCAGGTTCATACCGTCACGCAGTGGCGTGACCAGACCCACATCGGTTAAGCGGAAGATTTTCATTAACAGGCGGCGATCAAAGTGCTGGTTCAGATAATAGAGCGGTGTCCAGCCGAGCGTGCCGTACTTACCGTTAATGCGCCCCGCTTCCGTCTCTAATTGATGACGAATATCCTGATAGGCCTGCACATCGCCACGCGACGTCGGCGCAATTTGTGAATAACGGATTTTGCCGCGATGGTGCGGGAAATTCTCCAGCAGTGCCTCATAAGCCAGAAAACGTTCCGGCAAGCCTTTGGAATAATCCAGTCGCTCGCTGGCAATGATATTTTGCACATCGCCCAGCTCACGTTTCATCGCCGCCATCTTCGGTGGCAAATGTCCCTCGGCCATCTCTTTAATGCTGTCCGGCTCGATGCCAATCGGATACACATCGGTCATAAAGGTATTGCCAAAGGCGCGATGTTTCTTCTCACCTTTATTCTGCAACTGCGTCAGCTGGCTCAGGCTATCGAGGAAGGCCACGCGATCGGATTCGGTCTGGAAACCCAGCAGGTCATAATCGCACAGCATCTCCAGCAGCGTCTGATGCGGTGGCAGCGCATTGAAGATCTCCGGCGTCGGGAACGGGATATGCAGGAAGAAGCCGATACGATTGTTAACGCCCAGTTTGCGCAACTCAGCAGCAAACGGCAGCAGATGGTAATCATGGATCCACAACACATCGTCAGGTTGCAGCAGCGGCTTCAGGCGCTGGGCCAGCAAGGTGTTGACACGGCAATAGCCATCCCAGGCTTCGCGCTGATACTGCACTAAATCCAGACGATAGTGGAAGGCCGGCCAGATAACGGTATTAGAGAACTGGCAGTAGTACTGATCGTAATCGTTCTGATTGAGCGGCATTGAGGCATACGTAATGCCATCCTGTTCAACTTGCGAAAGTGGCTCATCCTCTTCCTCGCCAGAGAATTCACAGATTTCTCCGTTCCAGCCAAACCACAAGCCTCCGGTGGTGCGTAACGCGTCCAAAATGCCCACCGCAAGACCACCCGCGCTGGCTTTGCCTCCATCCGGAATAGCGATACGGTTAGATACCACGACTAAACGACTCATAACCTTGACTCCTTACCGACGATGTCATGTTCTAGTTGTAATAATAGTTGCGACAGCCAGTGCCATACCGCCTCAACGCTGTCGAGACGGTAGCGCGCATGGCTGGCGCCTTCTCCGACCTTGACTGAAATGCCCTGCATGGCGTTAACGGCGAGAAATCCTTTTTCATCGGTCAGATCGTCGCCCACGAAGACCGGAATCCGGCCTATAAAGGGGGCTTCTTGCATAAATTCACGTACCGCAGCACCTTTATCGATGCCCTGCGGTTTGAGTTCCACCACGCACTTACCCGGCTGTAGCGCCAGCGCAGGAAAGCGCGTCACGGCGTCTTCCGCCAGTTGCATGATGGATTTTTCATACTCGGGCGCGTTGCGAAAGTGCAGCGCGAACGCCATCCCTTTTACCTCCAGCAGGGTGCCTGGCCACTGGTCGAGCGTCTGCTGCAGTTCGGTTTGAAGCGTTTGCGCAATATCGCCAGGCAACGAGTGCCGATGCACGCGCCCGCTGGCATCACGACGTTCCGCACCATGCACGCCAGCAGCGGGCGCTTCCAGTGGCGCAACCAGCGCATCCAGTTGCGCAATCGGACGGCCCGATACCAGCGCCAGAGCGCCATGACTCAGATTGGAGATTTGTTGCAGATGCTGGCGCACCGATGCGGGGATGGAAACCGACTCGGGGTGCGACTCAATAGTCGCTAGCGTGCCGTCGACATCAAAAAAGAAGGCATAAAGACCGCCGCTGAGTGACGGCAAGGTGCTGTTCTGATTAACCGCAGGGGTCACGTCTCCTCCTGTTCATTAGGCTGTAACAGGATGTTCGAAGTCAGGCTGGGTGTTTTAGTCCGATGTCTGGACTGAGGCGAGGAGGTTGGGCCAAAAACGGGGGACTACAATAGGTAACGCTCCACAAACTCACAACTTTATTGCCAACACAGCAACCTGACTGCGAACATCGTCAGCGTTAAGTCTAGACGGAGATCACAGTTTTGCCAGGTACAGCGGGTTTTTGTGTGAGAAAAGTGTCGGTTTCAGGTGTTTGTGACTTCAAAAAATCGCACCCTTTCCTTTTATTACGCTTCGCTTTTTAACGAGGCTGAATTTTGCCTGACCGCCTTTCCCTGATGACACCGCATTTACCAGATTTTCCTCACTTGCATCCGCGCCGCCGATTGGCTTATGGTGCGGTTACCGTGCAATTTAAGGCGGAAAAAAGGCCGATAAAGGCCCATATCTGCGCCAAATGGCGCTTTAAGGCAGGCATTCAGGACGATGAAAATCCGATCAAGTTCACACTTTAGCGATGTCATGGTGGGTAATAGCCGATGATCCCCCAGAGCTACAGTCAGCGCGTTCACTTCTATTACTGCATTTTGGTCGCACTGAAGATCAATGCAAAAACGCGCAAGCCCGCTGGCGTACGCGGCAAGAATAATTTTCTGCTGAAATGGCTGCGCAACGCGCAGAACAACACCATTTTTCACCCCGATATCACCAGCGAAATTGAGTGGCTGCGTGGCAAAATTATCAGCTCCGGGCCGGATGCCGATTTAGAGCCGATGCTGCAATACGTTTATGACACCGCCAAGCGCGCCGAAACCCTGCGTTTAGGATCGTGAATACCCCACCTCCCTGTTAAAGTAACCTGCTGAAAAATCAGTGATGGAACGTTCGGCTGCACGAACATCAACAGGGATGGATAACAGGACATCAGATATGAATTTCACCATACGCAAGGCTCAGGCCGAGGACGCGGAACTGCTTCACCAACTGGGACGCATGACCTACAGCGCGCATTTTAAACATATGTGGGTTTCCACCGACGAGATGGATGCGTTTATCGATAAAGAATACGGTTTGACGGTGCTGCAGAGCAGCCTCGCAGCAGAAAATGAGAGCTGGTTGATCGCTGAGACCGACCACCCAGTGGGTTTTGCTAAGGTCACCTGGAATACGCCAGTGCCTGATTCCGGTATGACCGGCGCCATGCTGAATAAGCTCTACCTGAATCCCGATCAAACCGGGAAAAACTTCGGCAAAATCATGTTTCAAAGCATCATCAATGAAGCCCGTGAGAAGCAGGAAGGTTACATGTGGCTGGAAGTGATGGCCGAGAACGTGCGTGCGCGTAAGTTCTGGGAAGCCTTTGGCATGCAGCACATCAAAGATATCCCGTTTGTCACCGCCTCACAGCAGAGCACACTGCAAATTCTGGGTATGGTGATTTAACCCGATAAGGCGCCGCGAACACCGATTTCGCCGCGCCCTCACCTTCTTTATTTGCACATTATCCCGTCTTTACCACTTATTCAGATTTGTTCTAACGATATAATCAGTTTTTCTTTTAAGCCGTCCCTCCGCATCATTACGGCAACACAGGAGGCGTTATGGCTGATATCTCTCTACATAAACCATCACACGGCATTGCGCATTTCGCGCCCGGTTTACTGCTCACGGCAGTGATTGCGCTGGCAACCGCATGGCTCGCAAATTTACCCTCAGTCGCTCAGCTTGGGCTGGGCGCCCTGACGCTGGCGATCATCGGCGGGATCATTCTCGGGAATACGCTCTACCCGACGGTACACGGCCAGTGTGATGCGGGCGTGCAGTTCGCCAAACAGAAACTGCTGCGTCTTGGCATCATCCTTTATGGCTTCCGCCTCACCTTCCAGCAGGTGCTGGATGTCGGCGTCAGCGGTGTAGTGATCGATGTGCTGATGCTGACCAGCACCTTTACCCTCGCCTGCTGGCTGGGACGCAAGATCCTGAAGCTGGATCGTGAAACCGCGTGGTTGATTGGTGCAGGCAGCAGTATTTGCGGTGCCGCCGCTGTGCTGGCGACTGAACCGGTAATTAAAGCGGAATCGTCCAAAGTGGCGGTGGCGGTCGCTACCGTGGTGATCTTCGGTACGCTGGCGATTTTCCTTTATCCGCTGATTTGGCATAGCGTTTCGCCTTGGCTGCCAGGCCTTAGCCTGAGCGAATTTGGTATTTACACCGGTTCAACCATGCATGAAGTGGCACAGGTGGTGGCGGCCGGACATGCTATCAGCCCGGAAACAGAGAATGCGGCGGTGATTGCCAAAATGCTGCGCGTAATGATGCTGGCTCCGTTCCTGGTGGTGATTGGCGTGATGGTGCGTCGCGGTTCACCCGCCACCGGAGGAGAGAAACAGCGCATTACTTTCCCGTGGTTTGCACTGGCATTTATTCTGGTGGCGCTGTTTAACTCAGCGCATTTAATTCCCGCCCCTGCCATTGCGGTGATTAATCAGCTGGATAACGTGTTACTCGCCATGGCGATGGCAGCACTGGGACTCACCACACATATGAGTCAATTGAAAAGAGCCGGCTTTCGCCCGCTGCTGTTAGGTCTGATGTTGTTTATCTGGCTGATTGTCGGTGGTGGAGCCATTAATCTCGCGGTTCATCATTGGCTTGGATAAATTTTTGCCGCCCACCCGGGCGGCAAAAATCCTTATTACTTGAAGTGTTTTCTTGAGTAGATAGCGGTTTGTCTGCGGCTTTTAATACGAAATTTCGCATGGGAGATCACGGTCATCCACTTTGGATCGACCTTGTTGGTCAAATAGATATTCAACTGATCCAACAGCGCCTCCCAATTCTTCGCCTGCCAGGCTTTATCACTACCAAGACTCTCCTTCATTCGCTGAATAAGGCTATCCACCCTGGCCTTTACATCACTCAGCGTTTCTCCGGCCTGATGTGCTGCTGCTAATTTCCGGATTTCGGTGGCGTAATAATTGATATCGATCTCGTTTTCGCGCACGCGAACCTCTGCTTATTATTGGTCCGTAATATTACAGTAACCTAAGTCTGCGAATTAACATAATCGGCAATACCTCTCGCCGCTTCGCTATTCTTACACACCCGTACTATTTTTCAGCAATGACGCGCAATATTCGTGCGATCGGACAATTAAAAACGCCGCCTTCAGGCGGCGTTTCACATAGCTCGGGTCGTAATATAAAATGGGGTTTCATTATTTTTTCGAAATCTTAACGCATTTCTTTCAGTTACCCATCAAACAAACAGACCCACGAGTTTTCAGTCAATTGGCAAACATCCACTGGCTTAGATTCACTCTTTAATCGTGAATTCCAGCTCACTCAGTTTTTGATATTCCTTCGCCAGCTTTTTCAGCTGTACTGAGCGCATTTTATCGGCGCGCGCTAGGGCTTCTTCTTCGGTTAACTGAAACTCTTTTTTCTTAAAGAACTGCTCAAAGTTGTACTCACGATCACGGCGCTGAACAAATACCTCGCCATCGTTTTTGAGTTCGCCTTCTGCGATGTAAATGCCCCGGGTTAATGCATATTTTGTTATATAGGCTTTTGTCATGCTGTCCTCTCATCTTGCTTCGTCAGTTAATTAAAGCAAAATTGCCGCGAGTTTTACAGCGCCTTGAAGAAAAAGCAGTCTATTCCTGGATTGTATTGCCATTGATTTAATTAATGTTTTAATTAAACCGAACGTAAAGGCGAAGCGAAGAAATTTCATCTGGTATGGTGGCAATTAAAAGCGCAGCGTGCCTTTAAGATTCCAGTAATGCAAAGTCATCCCATATGAAATTCCCGCCCAGCGCCTCAAATGATAGCTTTCATTTTTTCTGGATATTTTCCCAACTCAACCCAAAGCGCATAAGGTATTTACGTAAGCGATCGGCATCATTTGGCTGTTTTTTATGCTGCCGCGAGACCGCAAATAAATGTCGGCCCGCTTCAGATAATGTTGTGGTGTGCTGACAGACTTCCAGCACGGTTTCGAGTTGTTTTTGATCAAAGAGATCAATATCACCCACAATCGGCAGTAACGGCGAGGACACTCGCTCACTCTGCCAGTTTGCACGTAGTCGCGCGATCTCCTCATCCACCAGCATCAGCGAAATACGCCCGTCTTCAGCCAGTGTTGCCATTCGCATTACGCTGGCGCCCAGTTCACGAAAGTTACCGTGCCATGCTGCTTCTTGTGAGGTGGCAAAAGACACATAATGCAGGCGTGCCTCTTTATCAAACCGCACCTGATGCTGACGCGTGCGCACAAACCGCTGCAATTCATAGTCGATATTCGGTTCAATATCTTCACGACGCTCTGCCAACCCAGGCAACTGGAAGGTCCACATATTGATGCGTGCGTAGAGATCTTCCCTGAAGCGCCCCTCTTTTACCCATTGGCGCATATCACGATGCGTGCCCGCAATAAGCTGGAAATCACTACTCACTTCACGATCGGCTCCAAACGGGAAAAAGCGTTTCTCTTCGATGGCGCGTAATAGCATCGCCTGTTCATCCAGCCCCAGTTCAGCAACCTCATCAAGAAACAGAATGCCGCCATCCGCTTCACGCAATAACCCGCTGCGTGCCGTCAACGCTCCCGTAAAGGCCCCTTTAACGTGACCAAACAGCGTTGACATGGCGTTATCACCGCGCAGCGTCGCGCAATTGACCGCGACAAACTTCCCCTTCACCTGATGACGCGAGAGACGTAATTGATAGATACGCTCAGCGAGGAAGGATTTACCCGCACCCGTCGGCCCGGTCAGCAACATTGGTGCATCAGAACGCTGCGCCACTCGCTCAATTTGTTCAATCAGCGCGTTAAAAATGGCGCTGCGCGTTTCAATACCTGATTTGAGGAACGACACGGAATTCTGACGTTCGTGCTGAAAACGACTGGTCAGAGTGGTATAGCGACTTAAGTCCAAATCAATAATCGAGTAAACGCCATGAGGGGATTTCTCCTCCTTCGGCCCCGGTCCAGTCTGCAACAGACTGGCAGGCAGAAAACGTGCTTCGGTTAACAGGAACCAGCATATTTGGGCAACGTGTGAGCCCGTGGTGATGTGAACCAGATACTCTTCATTCTCGGTATCGAAGGGATAGTTGCGAGCAAAATCGAGAAAAGCACCATACACCTCTTCAAAATCCCAGGGATCGTCAAGGCTGATTTGATGAGGCACCACCTGAGTCTGGGGAGAAATGTGCGCGATATCTTCAGTCAGTTGTTCCACCATGCCGCGATTTAGCGGCTGGTGCAGTACCTCAAACCGATCCACAGGCAAATCGGCATGCTGGCACAGCGCTACACTGGGCCGCCATTTGCTCCAGCGATTTTGCCTTTTGCCACGTCTATCCAGCTGGGTGCCTAAAACACCTATCACGACCCGTCGCTTCACGCTTTATCCCCTAAGATAAAAACCTATCCTAAAGAATAAAAAACTTCTCATTCAATGGCTATCATTTATGTCACACCATAATAATTAATACCTAAAAATCAGATGGTTAATTGAAAATATGACATTTTGTATTTTTTGGCACGTTATTCGCTATCTCTTTATTGCCTAAAGATTTTTAAAAGGAAAGATGAGATGAAAATAACCACAGGGATTCATGGTGTCGATGCCGTTATGCGTGAGCGTGTCTGTACTGTGTTACAGCAGATAGAAGCTGAACATAACGTCCGTGTTCTCTTTGCCTGCGAATCCGGCAGTCGCGGCTGGGGGTTTGCCTCCCCTGACAGTGATTACGATGTCCGTTTTCTCTATGTCCATCAACCCGAGTGGTATTTGCGGGTGGAGTCGCCACGCGATGTGATCGAAAAACCCATCGATGCCGAGTTGGATGTGTGTGGCTGGGAGTGGCGTAAAGCATTGGGCTTATTAAAACGCGCCAACCCAACGCTGATCGACTGGCTTGATTCGCCCATCGTGTATCGCCAGCACGACGGCGTCATGGCGCAACTGAATGCGTTGAGCGGTCGCTTCTTCTCCGCAGAAAGCGCGCGCTGGCATTACCTGTCCATGGCACAAAAGAACTTTCGCCAATATCTGCAGGACGATGAGGTGCGGCTGAAGAAGTACTTCTACGTGCTGCGACCCTTGCTGGCCGTTCGCTGGATCGAGGCGGGGAAAGGTGCGCCACCCATGCGTTTTGACCAACTGCTACACGGCACAGTGCAGGATGGCCCACTGCTGCGTGATATCGCTGAGTTGCTGTCGGTGAAGCAGCGCGCCGGCGAAGCGGAGTACGGTCCGCGACGGCCGATACTGCACGCTTTTATCAGTGCCGAACTGGCTCGTCCGACAGAGGCACTGCCACTGGCACACAGCACCCGAGACAGCGCACTGCTGGATGCCCTGTTATTCGACACCGTGATGGCCGATTTCGATGTGAAGGAGGAGATATGATGCGCGCACTGATGCATTCATTAGGACTGGCTTCTGCGTTCCCCGTAGTATGGAAAACCCGGCAGCGCGCCCTGTATACCCTTCTGGCACCGAGCTATGACAGCGCGCAGCCGTTGCCCTGGGATAACACCGTGCTGCCAGCACAACCGTTGGGAGAGAACGCTGAATTGCACTGGGCGCCGGGTGCCTGCGAAGGCACGCTGATTTACCACATCGGCATCAGCCCGGCTGAGGAGGATGCCGCCGCCATCCTCGCTGCGTTACAACGGGTACTGGCAAAGCCGGACAAGAAAAATATGCGCGCGCTATATCGGCTGATCAATCAGCAGTCGCCGTTGTACTACATCGATGCATTAATGGAGGCTATTCCGCAGGCGAATTTGAGCGCGGTTCAGCTCTATCCGCTGGTGATCTGGCTGGTGACCTCCAGCCCGGACCAGAACGTGGTGAAGTTTGCTATGGCCATGACCGCGTGGTTCTCACAGCAGCGCACCGTGAAGATATTGCAGGTGCTGGCGCAGCATGACGAACTCACGCTTTATGCGGTGGTCGCGCTGCGAACCATGCTGGATCCAGAGGAGTACACGGAAGTTTGGTTCGCCATGATGCAACGCGTCGATGGCTGGGGCCGCGTGCATCTGATGGAGCGGATGCCCACCACATTAAACGCAGCGCAACGCGGTTGGTTATTGCGCACAGGATTCGCCAACAGCGTAATGATCGAATACACCGCAGTGAACTGCGCTGTGTACGGTGAGTTGCTGGATGCGCTGGCCAGTGAGCACGATGATGCACTCCTGTTAGGCTGTGCGGAGATGCTGCTCGCCATGTTGAGTGATGCGCCAACACCGGACATTTCAACCTATGAAGATGGGCCGATTACGTGCTTACGCTACTTACAACATTTGGTTACCCAGCAACCAGCACATCCACAACATCACCGCACCGCACAGGAAATCGGTGCCTGGGTGGCGAGCGAAACGTTGATGGATGCGCCGCTGGCTCAGCGGCTGACGGCATTATGTGCGCAGGTGCTGGCGTTACCGATTTGGCAGGAGGAGCAATGATTATTTTGCCACCGGCAGATCTGCATATCGTGTGGTGTACGCCGGTGACAACATCTCGCGCTTCATCGCCCAGGATTTTTGGATTCCTTGTCCAGCGAACCATAGCTTCCCTTTCCCTTTTTTATTGATCTGATCTATCACATGCATCAATGCTGAACTGTTGGCCTGCGGCTGGATGTCATCAAACAGATCGAGCTGCGCCACGCCCTGACTGTAAAAGTCACCTAACAAGACACCCGCTTTCATATAGCGACACCCTTCCCGCCAGATGCGATCCAGCGCCTCGGTGGCAACGCGGATAATGTCACGAGTGTCATTCGTAGGTATCTGTAATCCACCAATCGCCTGATTACCGTAAAAGATTTCACCCTCCGCATGCGGACTGGTGCGAATAAACACGCCGATCTGTCGGCAATACTGTCGCTCACCACGCAACTTTTCGGCGGCGCGCACGGCATAGTTGCACACTGCCTCACGCATATCGGCATATTCCGTGATGCGTCCCGCAAACGAACGTGAGCAGACAATCTGCTGCTTCACTGGCGCAAACTCTTCCAGTTCGAGACAAGGTTCACCGCGCAGCTCGCGCACGGTGCGCTCCAGCACCACATTGAAGTGCTTACGGATCACCCAGGTGCTTTGCTCCGACAAATCCAATGCGGTGGTGATGCCCATCGCATTCAGCTTCTTGCTGATGCGACGCCCTACGCCCCACACATCTGCCACATCGACTAAAGCCATTAACTTCTTTTGCCGCTCAAGATTGGAGATATCCAGCACGCCGCCGGTTTTGCTCCATTTTTTGGCGGCATGGTTGGCCAGCTTGGCCAGAGTCTTAGTCGGGGCTATACCGACTCCAACTGTCAGGCCCGTTTCTCTAAGCAAGCGCTTACGAATGTCACGGCCGAACACCTCGAGATCGATACAACTCCTGACGCCTGATAAGTCGAGAAAAGCTTCATCAATCGAATAAATTTCCATCCTCGGAGCCATCTCTTCGAGAATATTCATCACCCTATGACTCATGTCACCATACAGCGCGTAATTGGAACTGAATACCTGCACCTTCTGGCGTTTCAGTTCATTCTGTAGCTTGAAATAGGGCTCAGCCATACCGATACCCAATGCCTTCGCTTCCGCTGATCGTGAAATTATGCATCCGTCGTTATTGGAAACAACAACCACAGGCTTACCTTGCAGGTCCGGTCGAAAAACAGTTTCGCAGGAAGTGTAAAAACTGTTTACATCAACAAGCGCGAACATATCTGTGGTCTTTCAGGGTAAACGTCACTACACCAAAAATTTCCAGTTCCTCTTCTGCCTCGAAAACGATAGGAGAATAGTTTGTATTACGTGGCATGAGCTGAAGGCGTGGGGAAGTTTGAAGTTCTTTCACCGTGAATTCTCCCGCGACGGCAGCAATGACGATATCGCCATGAACTGCAGATAATGACCGGTCAACAACCAGTAAGTCTCCGTGACTGATACCTGCTCCTAACATTGAATCACCACTGACTTTGATAAAGTAGGTTGCGCTGGGATGTCTGATGACAAGTTTATTCAGATCGAGACTGTCCTCAATATAATCCTGAGCGGGGCTGGGAAAGCCGCAAGGCACACGTTCCATAAAGAGCGGAAGCGGGCTCGTTGTATCGGACTGATAGGGGATAATCAATTGCATAACAGGCACCTTGATACTGTGTTTATATACAGTATCCATGATTATTCTGATCGATCAAGATCTCTGGGGAAGGATTTCTGAAAGCCGTTGAAGCTCCTCTGAATTTAAGTTGCAACCAGACCCTGAACCCTGAAGATCGAACACTCAATAATCACATAACGTTACTTATTCTGCTTTCCTACTGTTGTCATTCTGTTGAGGTTCGCCAAATGTCGGTCCATCACATTGATATCGTCAGTTACAGCAATCTGTTATCTACTGTCAAAGGGATATCCTTTATGCTGTCAGCTACCAAAACGGACTTCAGATGCAAATCTGACAGGCAGAAAGCCCTAAGCTGTTAAATGCCAGATAAGCTTAGAACTGCTAACTACCTGCACAATAGTAGTTTCAGCTATATTTGTTATTGCTCACAGTTTATACTGTACGGATTGATCAACGGAGGTTCTTAATGAAACACACTCCACAAAGTAATGCTGACACTCTCAATCTTCATGCTCGAACCATGCAGATAAATGGTACTGTTGACGAAAAGGTTGAGCAGTTGCGCAACATGTTCGCTCAGAGTTCAAAACGTACTAAGGATGACAGGAAGCTCCGTGGGGATCGAGAAAAGGTATATTACGAAGGCTGAGTTTAGCGAAGATTTTGTAAGAGCCAGTGAAGACTTTGAATATGGGTATGACGTTATCTCTAAAGTTAATGTCAAAACTGGTCAGTCAATTCTGCATTACGCAGTCCGCCTCCAACAGAGATGGAACGATGATAATTGTATCGTCGTCTATGATCATGATGACGATAGGTTATGGAGCAGGGTAAAGGCCTCTGATTCGAAGGATGATGCAGGCATAAACTGGTATCTTGGTTTTTTTCATGGTCGCGTTGAAGCATGGAAAAATGATCCCCTAATCGTAATATCTTTCCGTGATGAAATCATTCCAACCCCTACAGGGTATGATAAAGGTTTCAAATTAGCTGTTATCCACGCAATCAGTGATCACTCTACCCTTTTCGGTGATGGCTGGGAAAAGAAAATCCCTGCTTACATGCGTGATAAGCGAAAAGAAAATTCCAATATTCTCAACTATTTTGCGGATATAAATAGTTCGGACTCTGACGACCCGACTGCATCTTGAAACTCGTAAATATGGCTGAAGCCTTAGTTTTGAATAGGGGATTATCTGCGTCTCTATGCAATTACATTAAGCATCCGCAGTTACCGCTTCTATAACCTCTTGGCTCAACGCCTCAGCATCAACAATCATCCGCACTCCATGCCCATAAGCGACCCCCGGCAGAAGCTGATACTCACAAATAATTTCAGGCTGTTCTGACCTGCTCCCCGTTGATTAATACACCGCAATGTATTAATCAACGGGGAGCAGGTCACCCTCTTTGTAGCTATCTTTAATGCGGTATGGATGTGCCAGTCTACTTCATCATGCTATGCCGCCTGCGCATCATACTTACTTCGTCACGTCAAAATAGGAAGTGCATTTTGCCTCAACCTCAAGGCCAGAGCATGCGCCGAAAGGCCTTTATTGCGGATACCACTGCACTGATTTTATTTTTCACCACGACGGGCATCATTAATGAACGATGGATCGCGGGCATGGCGTGGGATCAGGTGCTGCATGCGCGTTTGATTGGTGCAATTCTGATGGTGCCAGTTGCCCGCCCTTACGGCTTGTGGCGCGATTGGGTGATGCAGCGGGCGGGATCGGGCCGAGTTTCGAAGCTGCTGTGGGACAGTATCGCGCTGGTGAGTTTTCAGGTGCCGATCTATGCGGCGATCATTGCTTTTAGCGGTGCGTCGGGCAGTGGTTTGGTGCGTGGTACGCTTGGTGCTGCCCTGATGATGCTGTTTTTGGGAAGGCCTTATGGCGCGTTTTTAAATTGGGTGCGGAGAGTGTTTGGTTTGCCGCCTGGTGGGGAAAAACCGATGTCGTTGGATAGCTAAATGATTATCTAGCGGGAGCGAACGAAGATTATTCAAATAGCTGCAAAATGGAGTGTTAACCTGGTGATGAATAGGTGTTTCCCACACATTAATCATAAAATTCGCACCACAACGTTATTAAGACGAGTCGTAATGCAACATTCTGAATAACGTCTAGGGTTAGGTTGAGGTTGTCATTAATTCGATCTGATGGAGGATTTTCAGTGTTATTTCAAGATGACGAGAAAGGCCATATTATCATTGGTGAAGCCGCATTAAGCCTGGCTTTATGTCGAAAGGAAATCAGTGTTACAAACCTTTTTTCACAGCTTGGTTTGATGTCTAAATCAGAGAGTAATATTGACCGGTTGACTCAAATCGCTAAGGCCAGAAACTGGCTGATGAGTTTTGAGTCACCTTCAGTCGCCGAGGAGCAAATACCTTATTTGCAGACCTTAGTTGGCCTGAACAATGAACTGAATTAACGATATATGATCTGAAGCCAAAGGACGTATCCGGTTCCGGCCGGACAACGACGAAGCGGATGGCCTCATCGGTTACACGTGAGTGTACACCGGCCGGAGACAATGTCAGGGACGACACTCTCAAAATGATTTGCCAGAATCTGTCTTTCGCTACTCCACTGACGAAGCAACCGAGTGATCAGGCATAAGCTGATAACTCACTCCACGTAAAACATTCCCGCATAAAAAAACCGCAAACATGAAGATGCCTTTGAGCATAAATTGGCCTAATGAAATTTATGGACGATGCCAGGGCTGTTTTTGGTGATCATCGCCCTCCCAATTTTGAAAAAATGCGCTAAGTTTATTTCACATGGGGTTTCGACATCAGTCGAAATTCCACCCCGTACAAAACCCGCACGCTTTCAATAGAGTGCGATTGTTATACGTTACAGCCTGACCATAATGACGCCTGAGTAGCGGACATAAGGGATAAAATCATGTATCAGAGCACACAACAGTCAACCAATAGCGCGAAGTCTTTCCTTCACTTAGATGCGCTTCGCGACAAAGCAACGACTGAAACCGTTGTGATTGAAGCAGCCGCAGGTGAAATCACCCAACGTGGCGTGAGAGTCACTAACGGCGCCGTTATTTTGCAATTGATCACTGAAGTGCAGAATGCCTCTGATCCAGTACAAATTGATGTGTTACTCAATGCCCTAAAAATCGTAGTCGGGATGACTCCCGGTGAAGAGGAACGCTGGGCATACTTCAACTGGTAAAAGTGTTTATAAAGACTAAACACATCTTCGACCATTGATATTGAAGGGTAAAATAACGTCCAGGTTAACAAACTGAACGACGGCTTTTATCGACATTCCTGTTATTTCAATGGGGTATGGAAAGCATTGATGATCAGTGCTGATGCCGCGCGCTCAGGCTATGGCAGTCACAAAGTACCCCATTGAGTTGCCCGCTACTCCTCTTTCACCCATTGCAAAAAATCCGCAATCGCAGCTTCAATAACCTGCTGGCTCAATGTCTCAGCTTCAACGATCATTCGCAGCCCATGCCCATAAGCGAACCCTGGCAGAAACTGATAACCACAGCAAACCCTCGGCGGTTGATCCTGCGCTATTTCCCGCTCACGCTTCTCAATAAACTGCCAAAATGTCAGCCCGCCAAAAATCGCATACGCTTGCTTTTCCCGGTGTACAAGGGTATGGCTGATGATTTTGCCTTTGCTATTCACGTTAGGCGTTGTTTCAAATCGCGCCTCTTCTTCTTGTTGCTGCTGACTAAGCATCGCCCAGGCTTCATTAAATGCCTGGTCGTGTACCGCATCCTGAAGCGCCTGCTTTGCTGTGATGATCTCAGCATTCCAGAGATCGGCAGGATCGTGGCCGACAAAATAGATGTCACTCCACGCCCAAATGTGATCGGGATTATCTTTGTAGTGCTGGATATCACAATCATCATAAAACACCCCGCCGCAGCGATGACGTTCACAATAGATAAGGTTTTTAAGCTCAATGACTTTTTTGCGACGCTGACGACGAGAAAGGGAAATGAAGGGGCGATGTTTGTTAAAAGGCGACATGGAAACTCCTGACCGGCAACGCTAATGCGGCTGGAAGCAGTCCAGCCGCACAGGCTAACAAAAGCAAGGGCTAAGCAACAGTCGTTATGGGGAGAAAATGTGAACTGTGCACAATCATATTGCACCATTCATCGGCACTCAGTGCGACGAAATAGTGGCTGATTACTTCGAATTGCTCATCGGTGGCTGCAGCATTGTGGGGCTTGCTTGCGGCAGTTAAGTGCCAGAAGCGGAGCCTCAAACCTCAATCGTCTGGATACATTGGTTGTGAAATAAAAGATATTAATTTACTGAGGTCTGCAGATGCCTACGTTCCAGTATCCATTCCCCTAATAACAATGTTCTTTCAAACCAAACGACTTCAGTTCCTTTGTATTTAGCCGATTAATTACCGCATACCCCACAAGCAATACAGGGCCCTATACTTTTTTTTAACGTAATCCGATAGCCCCCTCATTGATGTCAGGAATAATCCAAACACATATGTATACCCTGGGAAGTGATTAGCACTACTTAAGTTGAGGGATGGCTTTAAGTACATTCAGGATATTGGCCAGCCAGTTATTCAGAAGTTAGCAAACAATACCTTCCTTTTGAGTAGCGGCCAAATCATGGACTATCTAGACTTTCTTAGGAGTATTACCAGACCTTTTTCACTGTACAAAGCCTTTTTTGCCCCGATTTTATCAAGGTAATGTAGAATTTGTGTCCAATTGGAACGGCCCCTTCTCCTGGTAAGCCCATGTTTAAATTCTCATTAAAGATATGAGTGGTTTCCTTAGCACTACGATCTCTGAGATTGATTCTGAACCCCGCTTTAACACTGCCATTTTTGCTTTGGCAGATAGCTTCCATCTCATAAATGCCATTTTGTGGTAGCCATAATCCCGGCGGCACAGGCCTGACGTCATCATCTGCAGGAGAGATGTCACGGGCATTTTTTTCTCCCTGAATAATGCCTTGATACCTCCCAGCACCGTATCCGCGGTCATAACTCGATTTGTTGGTAACAACATGGGTTATTATTCCCACCACGACCGCAGCAAATATCATCCACCTTAGCGATCCCCTAAACGACCCTCTCTGTGTTTGGAGTGTCTTTTCAAGCTGACTCACTTTTTCCTGTGCAGCGACGGCGATCGGTGCCAACTCTTTAAGCTGAGATTCATGCAGCTCAGAGCGACGGTACCACTTTATGGCCTGTTCTTTTGCTTCTCTGAGATCGGCCGCTAAAGATGTGTCGCTATTGCTCGTAAGGCGAAGCTCTCCAATTTCATATTCCAGTTGCCTGATCCTACTTTGCGCCGTCTGCAGAGACTGAATGAGATATGCGTGCTTATCACGTAACTCAAGCAGTTCAGCGTGATTAGAGTTTTGCCCCTTCTGTTCCAGATAATCAGCGGGATTCAAACCTTCGGACTGCATCGTTGCAGCTGCAAGCTTTAACGCCTGCGCAGCTTCATTTGCATTGCTGTTATACAAAGCAGATTTTAGGAATTTCTGTATTTTAGACATTTTCAGGTTGAAGCTGTGTGATTTATAATATGTGCTAAATATATTTCAGTTGCGGAACATACTAACTGAAATAGATAGCTTAATGCATTAATTATCCCTTCAGATGAAAATATTTTTTCCACTGCATTCAGATTAACGGAAAAAACCTCGCATAAAATGTTAACTTAATAAGTCGCGCCAATCCCTCGGCTTGAAAATGAACTAAAAAAACATAAGACTACACAGATCATTTCGATAGGCGCTTTCACGCCAGATGAAAGTGCTGCTCACAATCAAATAAAAGGCATGAAAATTAACCATTATACTAACAACCCGCATAAACCTTATACCTCAATAAACTATAGGGGTTAAAATCACGATTTTCGTTTACTACTAATTTTGGCATTCATAACAGTAAAGATATATAGTAAACTTCGTCAATAAACAATCTTTAGAATAAAATTATAAAACGGGTCGCATTTATGCTGTTTTTATGTCCCTTGTCATCTTGGGCAGACTGCTTAGGGAGTGGTGCTTATCAGACTTGCACGGACAATTCAGGTAATAATTATCACGTCCAGCGATAAAATAATGCCACGACAGTCAGTTCATTAAACCAGAACAGTACGAGGATGGGGAGGAAAAATTCAAAAAAAGATGAAAAAGTCAAATAATTTTGGTGGTATAAGATAATGTTTTATACCACCCTCATATCAAACGACTTCTTTTGGATTTGAACCAAATCGGTTGGTTGTTGATTGCCCTTCGAGGGCCAGGAATACAATGTTTACAATGGGCAATAGTAGCCACCACCCGCTACGATCAGTATCGTGAAGTCTTCGAACACCGACAGCAATGCTAGGAATGAGTATAGCTAAACTATAAATATTTGAAAAGACCTCATTGATTCCAATCAAACCTTCGAATATACCAATCAATAATGCAATAATGAAGTTAATCAGAAAAAACATCCAATATTCTTTCCTGCGTGCCCTGCCAGTAAATACTGCATATTTTTTAAGTACATCCAGATACCATTTATTTAAAATCCCACTAGGACTTTCTGTGCTCTGGATTTTTTGACTTATCTGTGGTGCACCGCAATGTGGGCAGGAGTTAGCTGTACTATGAATTTCCTTACCGCAACCGCGACAAAAAACCATGCTCATAATTTTTCCTTAATTTATGAATAGTCTAAACAGTTAAGCATACAAGGGAGACAACTGATAACACAATCCCGGAGATTGCCATATTTTTACCACTTCTCTTTTGAGTTATAGTAATTATTCCAAAAATCAGACCTAGACCCGAAAAAACTCCTAGCCCAACGATAGTATCGTTGTCCCATTCAGAGTCATCAAACATTGCGAGCATACTGATAATACCGAATACTAATGATGCTATGGACATCCACAGTGACCCGGAGACGATATTGTGACTTGCAGATGACGCGACATGCTGACTTGCACCACATTGTGGACATGCGGATGCTGTTTCATGAATTTCCTTGGCACAACCACGGCAAAAGACCATAGCCATGACGTATCCCTCCTTCGATTCAAACGATTCTTATCCATTGGTCTTAGAGTTATCGGCACCCTTTAGGAAAACATTAGTGAAATCGCAGAACAAAAATCTCAATACCATGAGTGTGGAGCGTTGCAGTCATTCACTAGTTTCCTGCCAACACTTATCTGTATTTAAATTCGAAAGTCTTCAATGCTAACGATGTAACACCCACACCTAATGCGGAAACATACACCATTAAGGCAGGTTACATCTAAAAAGGTAAAGAGCATGACTATTGAATACAAATACGGTGCTTAGGCCCTTAAGACATCCCTCAGCGGTTCAGGGGCTTGCAGGTTAGCGCCGTTGGGCTGACGACCCGGCACGCCGGGGAGCCGAAGGGGCCAGAACCTCTTAATGCAGTGGGAGTTATAGAAAAAAGAAATAAGAGTCAATGGATCATCTGCAAATTACCGCAGCAGTTAGGGTGTTAGCAGATAGAACACATATGGACAGAACATCCCGCGACAATCAGGCTTTTTCACAGGTTCTCAGCGGCCTTTAACTTTTCGATTCAACTGCCCGACGATTTTATCCAGTGAATCTCACATTGCAATGCTAGTGGAGTTGCCTGGCGGAGTTGATTGAGTATCAAGGTTTCCTGGTGATCCGGGGAGTTTCTGTGAAGCTGAAGGTTTCAAATCAGAACAAATGAGGTCTGACCCGAAATAAATAGAGTTACTATTTTCAGGCCTGATGCCATTGAGCGGTACTGAGTCACTAATGGAGGAAACTAATGCATCGTGATGCAGAGAACGCTCAAAGGAATGGCTCAAGTATCCGCCCTCACCTCTCTTTCAGAATGCTGTCCGATAGATACCAAAATCTCCGTTAGACCCGTATCCGACACGGAAGATCAACACCCCGTCTTTTTTAACCACACCCGGTATTTCTACCATCCCTCCGCCACATATGCCCTTGGGCCATGCACTGAAAACATGTTCACCGGTAGATGGGAAAAATATGAATTTTTCTGAGGTATCAATTTCAGCGAGAATTTTTCCATCCATGAATATCTGCGTCAGGCATGCGCTTCCACCGAACCCGGCATCACGTTTGATGATTACCTGTCCACTGTCCTCGCTAACTCTCGTTATTAACGACTGGTCTATCACCCTTTGTGCTGGAACAGGCTTTGCTGCCTGATTACTCACAGGTGTACTGGCGCAGCCAGTCATACCCACAATCATCCCACATAAAATAATTGCTGAAATTCTCAAGATTATCCCTATTCGGTAAGGTATTGGCACTGTGCCAAAGCATAATGGCTTATTGCTTTAGGTAATTTACTCATTGCTTTCTTGGCTGCAGGTGATAAGGGTTGCCCCTTCATATCTTTATCAGTTGAAAAGGCCTGCTCTGTTTTTTGTTCAGCTTTAGAGGTAATCACGTCACAGTCCGCACTATGATTAACGCCTTCCTTCACAAATTGATCAACATTCTGAACAAACTCATCCGCCATCTGCATGCCGGCCAGTTGAGGGTTTCTGAGAGCTTTATCGGTCAGACTGTCCGTGAGCATTCCGACTTTCACAAGTGCCTCCGCAATTTCCTGCTTGGCGGTATAAACCGCCATTTCACTCTCTGTTGAAGCACATGCGGCTTTTGTATAAATAAGCGCGAAACACAGTATTAATCTTGCTGTTCTCATAGAAGCTGCTCAATATCCCCGGTCCATTAAAGGTGTCATCACTCTGAAGCTGCCTACCAGGGCTTTGATCCCGGGCGCACTATACAACGCTCAGTGGTATAAACATCAATTACCGCTCAACTTTGTTTGTTCAATGAGGGCGAAAAGATGCTGGGCAAACTGCCTGGCAGCTTCTTCATCAGATACCATGTATTCCTCGTGAAGCACTTTACTAAAGCGGAAAGTCAGGATGCCGTAAATGGCCCATGGAATCGGATAGTTGTCGTTAAAGCGTTTGTCTGGTCCGCCGTTTTTATTGGCATAACGCCATGTATTACCGTCAACCTTACTGTCAGCCGGGACCGCTTCTGTTTCAGCGAACCGGGTCCGCCCATACTGGAGATCAATATCTGAAATTGATACCACCGCGAATCTGGCGTCACTTTCAATCAGCAGAAAGCCCGGGAAAATATACACGTCACCCCCGTTTCGGTTTTCCAGATGCGGTACCAGCCTGAACTCATCGTTGTTTGAAGCTGGCAGACAGTTTGGGCGCCCCATACTGAAAATCACGCCTTCGCGGGAAACCTCTTTATCCGCCTGGGTGCGCTGCTTCAGCTTATCGGTATCCCTGTAGGAAAGAATGTCCCAGATTTTGTTGCTCCGGGAGACCATCCCAAAAGACTGGCTCAGTGCACGATAATGAGAGAGGATCATTTCATCACCTCCCCAGTCGAACGTGACGCCACTGCTTTCCAGCGCGTCCTGGCCGTTTTCAATCTCCGCAGCGGTGTCCAGTGCCTGTTCTAGCACTCTGGCCAGCTTTTTACGGAACAGACTCCGCAAAACGATCATGCCGTAAAATCTGCTCTGCTTCTCAATCTTGCGCTGACGGGCTTTCAGCCCTGACAGCGCGCTGGTGATCTGCTGACGCGTCGCTTCAGCCTGATTGATCACCTCTGCCAGTTCGGACATACCCATTTCGCCAATGGCTTCAATATCGGCACTTACCACGGGGGTAGCAGGAGGGTCATTATGTTCAAAGCGTAAAGGAGGAGTATCTGACTGGCTAGGCTCGGGATAGCGCGGAGGGACTGAAGGTGAAGCGGATTTTTTTCCACCAAGCTTGTGGCTGTAAGATAAACCGGACCCCGGAATACCGACGGTTGCACGCGCTCCATTACGTCCACCAAAATTTATCGTGGCACCCGGAACGCCCAAAGACCAACTGGTTCCTCCCGACGAGACATTAAGATAAAGCCCCGGTGCGATTTTAAGTCTCTTTCGAAACGCAATCCCATGATTTCCCCTTCCTGTTGTTAGGAATAATCCTAACGGCAATCAGCCTGGCGTGGAAGTTAACTTTGCTGCCAGAATTAAGGGTTGATTCACCGTAAGAGGTGTGCAGGGTTGATAGAGACAAGATACAGCGCGGGTACCGCTTAAACGGAAAGTCACCTCATTTCAGCTAAGGATTCAGCGTTTAATCGGGCTAACGCGTACTCGGTTCCACTTTTGAGAAGCTAACTTAGGTCATTGGCCTCAGTCTCTAAATGCCACTTCCGGCTATGCAGCAGAGCTTTCCTAGCTTACTCTAGGGAAATCGTAAGCCCATGAAAGCCAGTATATGTGCCAGAAGCTGACCCTGACCCGAAATCCTGCTCCATTCAGAAACAAAAATTCCGGCATGATATTAATTTCCCCTCGCATCGCGTGATGCATCGATTAGGCATGACTTACAAAGCGATAGAACAGCACTATGATGTGCCATGTGTCGTTTATGAACCTAGTATTTTAGGGTCTGATTGAGTGTTTGATTTGGAGATGCGTGAATGATTTCTGCTGTGTGTCAAAAGAGGGCACATAGCAAAGTAATTAGTATAAGTAGAAAAAATAATTATATTTAACATTAATCATTGATAACATATTGTATTATAATACAAACCTTAGTAACCTTTCTGTCTCGCTCGCGACATATGTAAACATCAAATTGTAATTATTAAATAAAATGACAATGAAAAAAAAGAAAAAACAGCAGAGGAAACCAAAATATAACAAGACAGAGTTCAAAGCAAGATGGAGCCCTCTGAGAAAGACGAATAAAATTATCCTATGGCTGGCAGCGATAGGTATCTTACCTGTAGTTAGCAGCTATCTTTTTGACTTTTTCACAGGAGATGTTCAGGTAAAATACATTCAATCTTTGGATCGAGGATATGAGTTTAAACTCATAAATCACAGTCCTACAGATCAAGTGGTTGAAAAATTCAGAATCTCCCCAGAATTTGGCCAAGCAATATTATTCAAAATTAACAAGCCCGTTTATGGTACTATTTCTGGAAATAGTATCACTTTACCAGGGGGGAACTCTAGCTATATGCCGGCCTTTGAATACAAAGAAATGAATGGCTATACATTGGAAGCAAAATCAGAGGTTAGCTTTCGCATACCTCCTCTCACAGCAAGAAATTACATGACTCCCGAGGCCATAATTGTGTATGCCGATTATAAAACCAGCTCTAAAAATAAAGTCATGAGGAACATTGAGCAAGTCTTGGACTCTCTTATGATCATAGATACGAATAAAAGACAAAAGTATATGGTTGTTGATAACTATTGGACCCCACTTGCCCAAGGAAATGAAGTTAATGCAATAAAAAATGCCTGTCGCGATGATGATATTTTATCAAGGTCGGAGATATGTAAAAAACAATTTTAAAATAATGCGAAGCATGTTTTAAACAACTTTTTTATCACCACTGGTTTAGTTTGATTAAATATAAATTAAACAGCCTCTATACAAATTTAAATTAGCTATTTAGCCTTCAAATGTGTCTTAGTATAAAAATGATTTCACTCCTATTAAAATCTACTTTCTGCTGTGAGTTTGACGTCACGCTACCATCATGAAAACTGTCTGATATAGACTATATTCGCACCTAAGAACACCCTATAGTAAAAAAAACTTTAGGCCTGAACTGAACAGCGTATCGAGGACATTGATGAGAAAACTGAAGTGCTCAATAATCGTCGCTGAGATTTAGTCGCTCAGCATCCTGATATCGTCAAGTGATAACGTACACCGCTACCGAAAAGGTAGCGGTTTTCACGGCTAATACTAAGTGTTCGACAGCTAGCTATTAATTAATTTAACCGGAATTTTAGGATGTGGGATTAGTTTATTATGGAGGTCTTTATAGCGTTCCTCTTGCTGTGCTCTCTCTGACAATATGACTTTATTATTCAAAAAAGTTAGATCATCGTTGTCAAATAAGTGATGCAAGTCTGCCGCTAATGCAATACCGTTTTCAACGCTGGGTTTACCCTGCTTAGCATGGCTAAGGATGTGGCAGGCTTCGACGGCGAGAGAACTGCCAGTGATGGCGCATTTACCCCGCCAATTATCCAGAACATCGCGCCTGAAAGCAGCCTGATCCATACGAATTTTGACCATCCGTAACCCATCTTCACGGCGCGAACGTTGTTCATGAGATTTGATGTCCGCCCCTGTGAGGGAACCCAGCAGTTCCACGACTTCATTGACCAGCGGTGCAGCAAATGATGCACCCTGGCTACAGAAGTGACGCTGGAAGAGATTGAAGCGTTTATCGCCGCTTTTGTGCGGCAATAATGTGCTGAGCTCGAGCGGGTCTAACATGACAAATGCATTTAAATGAGATACGTCATGTAGTGCGAAACGGTAGGGATAACGGGCATCGTGATTAATTGAGTGGCCGACAATCTCATATTCACCACAAAGATAAAAGCGACTGGTTTTACCCGCCAGTCTTTGAATGATAAATACTCTATCGCCCACATTAACTCGCGCATGCCGTGTTTTTGAGCTGATGCCATAACCCCCTGCAGCATTGAATTGATTTTCATTGAGCGGCCCGTGATAAGCGTAGAAATACTGCATGTTATCCTCCTTGAGAATAGATTAAGTTTACTATATCGGCAGTTAGCACAAAAAAATTAGAGTAAAATACGAATAATCGGCGATTACATCACCATTAAATGTATATTACAAACACTTACTTTGGAGGGGGTTAGTCATTATATGAAATCGTAGATAATCCTTTGCAGTTAGCAAAAATAAAACTTTCCTTCCTCACACCAATAAGCTTCACCACCATAAAATTACACCCTTCAAAAATCATCGCCCTTTCTGAAAGATGGCACATCGAAAGAGTGACATTCGTAAGCGCACAATCTTTGAATACAACATTATCGATGACACATTGATTGAACACTGTATTAATAATAAGTGACTCTCGGATTAAACGTCTTCCCACTAACTCTTACAGAAAATGCTCATGATACTACCGCCAAATATTTTCAATCCTTTGAATCGACATCGGGTAAAAAGTCCTTCGATATAGAACAGATGACTAAAACCATCGTTTCCTTTAATATATAATTCGTCCACATCATTATTGAGCATTTCCAAGCCCGTACCGGGCTGAATTCGGAGGCACGTCTTACGAATGTAAGAAAAACGAAACTTTAGCATCTTAACCGCACTCATACGAGAACCGTGAATAGAGGACTTATGAGCATATACCTCGCCCGCGGTCAGAATTGTGCTGTTCAATATATCAGTTTGCTATAAGGTAAGGAGTGATGTCTGGCCAAACGCAGGGGGGATATCCAGTCCCACGCCAGACAGCCGACACTCTTTTATGACAGAGTCACCAGAAGCATGGGTGATGCGAAGCGTTTCATTTGTGAACGTTGTGTGTGTATAGGCGAAAGCATTCGCCCCTTGTTAATAATGGTTCGATGGAATGAATAAATCCCGATAAAAAGAGCGGTACAGGCAGAAAATCCTTAACAAGAACACCCGTTTTAACGAAATAGATATGAACAATCAATCTCGATTTTGACCATTTATTTGCAGAATTGAGGTGAAATAAATGACTGAAAAAAAATATTTTTATTTTTTACAATAATTAAAGCGGAAGAAGGCAATGTCTTTATAGCCAGCCGCCATTAACTTCACCGTGCATCACCACATTAAACCCTTCATCCGCATGCGGTGCGACGAAGTAACTGCTGATCACCTCGAACTGCGCATCGGTCGCCGCGAAGTCATGCTCACCTTCGGCGTTGCGCGCATGCAAACGACTTTTGCACACCGCATCGGGCACATCGATAAAGTGCAGTTGATGTTCCGCCTGAGCACTCTGGATCACCGCCTTCATCCACTGGCGTTGGCCTACTGTGTTCGCCGGGAAATCCAGCACCACTGACACACCGCACTGCAGCAGCGAGATCAGGTGCGGCGTCATCGCATTGCGTAGCTTGCCCGCACAACGCACGTAGTCCGCAACATCCTGCATCTCTTCGGCGAACAGATGCGCCAGCCAGGCGTCTTCGCTAATAATCACCGCGCCAGTTTGTTGGGCCAGTTGGTGCGCCAGTGTTGATTTTCCGGCAGCGATTTTGCCACACAGCAGATGCAAAACAGGACGAGATGTGGGCACAGACGCAGATTCCATTAGCCAGCTCCAGATAAAATGACGCTCTACCATGCCGTTAAATGCCGGTCCAGTAAAGCCTGGCATCTACACTTACGCTATCTCTGTAGAAATAAGGAGCCGCATGATGAGTCAACGCCTGCACAAAATCGACTTTCCGGTCAGCAAGGCGCGGAAGTATCTGGAACCTGGTCCGGTGGTGTTGCTAAGTTCGCAATTTGAAGATCACCACGACATCATGACGCTCGGCTGGCACACCATTCTCGAGTTCTCGCCGTCACTGGTGGGCTGCATGATCGCCAACGGCAACTACAGCCATGAGCTGATTCGGCAAAGTGGACAATGCGTGATTAACATCCCCTCGGCGGATTTGGTGGATAGCGTGGTGGCGATTGGTAACTGCCATGGCGATCGTCTCGATAAGTTCGATGCCTTTCACCTCACGCCAGAACCGGCAAAGGTGGTGAATGTACCGCTGATCGATGAGTGCTTCGCCAGCTTTGAGTGTCAGCTGTATGACGACTCGATGGTGAATAACTACGGCTTCTTTGTTTTCGAAATCGTCAAAGCGCACGTGGCCGATAAACCGGAATTTCCGCCGACGCTGCACTACACTGGCGAAGGACGTTTTACCGTCATGAGTCATACCGTGCTCGACAAGCACCGCGATTTTAAGCCAGAAATGTTAATTTAAGCGGCTTGAATTCGCCCTCGAGCGCCCACACAGTTACGCTTTCGACCTGACAGGAGTAATAACAATGGCAACCGAATATGCGGTGATCGCCGGTGGCTGTTTCTGGTGTACCGAAGCAGTGTTCAAAGATGTGATTGGCGTGGAGTCAGTCGAAAGTGGGTATACCGGCGGGGAGCGCCCGAACCCAACCTACGAGCAGGTGTGCAGCGGTGCCACCGGCCACGCCGAAGCGATCCGCTTAGGTTTCGATCCAGAACAAGTGAAGTACGGCGATCTGCTGGATATCAGCTTTGCGACGCACGATCCAACCCAGCTGAACCGTCAGGGCAACGATGTCGGTACCCAGTATCGTTCAGCGATCTTCCCGGCGAATCCAGAGCAGGAAGCGGAAGCGATTGCTGCCATTGCCCGTGCACAAGCCGATCTCAACGTGCCAGTGGTCACCACCATCGAGCCGCTGAAAGAGTGGTATCCGGCAGAAGATTATCATCAGGATTACTGGGATGGTGCCGGTCAGCGTAACGGCTACTGCATGGCGGTGATCCCACCAAAACTGCAGAAGCTGCGTAAGAGCTTTGCCAATCGCGTGAAGCAGGGCTAATCCAGCCCCTCGGATGCGGCATCTGAACGGCGCATCCTGACTGCTTATCACCATGAAAGGTCGTCATTTATGACGACCTTTTTGCATTTAGCCGTCATAATAGCGCCCTCTTCTCTTCTGGGAGCGATGATGACCACGCCTCAACCCGCAATCCCCGCGCGCAAGCGGCCCATGAAACTCAACACGCTGGTGACGCTGATGCTCAGCGCGGTGATCGTGCTGGTGCTGCTGAGTGTGCACATGTTCTATTTCTTCCAGATTGGTGCTTCAACCCGTGCCCAGTTGGAAGATAAAGCCATGGCGGTGGCCCGCACGCTGGCGAGATCACCGGAGATTCAGCAGGCGCTGACGCAGCCGGTGGCCAATGCCAATATCCAACCCATCGCGAAAGCCGTGGAAGAGAGCAACAATCTGCTGTTTATTACCGTCACCAATATGGACGGAATCCGCTATTCTCATCGCAATCCGGAACTGGTCGGCAAACACTTTATCGGCGAGGACATTAAGCCCGCCCTGCGCGGCCATGAAAACGTCTCGGTGAACAAAGGTTCGCTGGCAAAAGCGCTGCGCGTTTTTACTCCAGTGTATAACGCGGAGGATCGGCAGATCGGTGTGGTGGCGATCGGTATTTCCCTTGATGCCGTCACCGATCAGATCAACGAAAGCCGCTGGAGTATTATCTGGACCATCCTGATTGGTACGCTGGCGGGCGCGATTGGCACCCTGGTGCTGGTGCGCGTGCTGAAACGCATCTTGTTCGGCCTCGAACCCTACGAGATTTCCACCCTGTTTGAGCAGCGTCAGGCAATCCTCAACTCGGTCAAAGAAGGCGTGGTGGCGATGGACGATCAGGCGCAGGTGACGCTGGTGAATCAGGCCGCGCGCACCCTGCTTAATGAGCCGTCGTCCAGCGGCATGGTCGATAACGAGGGCATTGATGATGCCTCGGTGATCAACCAACACCTGCGAGATGTGCTGCACAGCGGCCGCGCACGCCGTGATGAAGAGCTGAACGTGAATGGTCGCTTGTTGTTGTGCAATACGGTGCCGGTACGCAGCCAGGGACGCATTATTGGCGCGGTCTGTACTTTCAGGGACAAGACCGAGATCAGCCGACTGATGCAGCGTCTGACGGGCATGGTAAACTACGTCGATGCGCTGCGGGAGCGCTCGCACGAGTTTATGAACAAGCTGCACGTGATTCTCGGCCTGCTGCACATGAAAAACTATGCGCAGGTGGAAGCGTATATCCTGAAAACCGCCAATAATTACCAGACTGAGATTGGCTATTTGCTGGATCGCATCAAGTCACCGGTGATTGCCGGTTTCCTGCTGAGCAAGATTAATCGCGCTTCGGATTGCGGTCATCGCCTGACCATCAGCGATGCCAGCTTTGTGCCGGACAGCGGCAACGAAGACCAGATGGCGGCCCTGATCACCGTGGTCGGTAATCTGGTGGAGAACGCCATCGATGCGCTCAGCGAGCAGACTGAAGGCGAGATCCATGTGATGCTGCACTATCAAAACGGCTGGCTGGCGTGCGAAGTGAGTGACGATGGTCCCGGCATTGAGCCTGACAATCTCGCAACGATTTTTGACAAAGGGTTCTCCACCAAAGGAGAGAACCGTGGCGTGGGCCTGTTCCTGCTGAAACAGCAGACGGAAAACCTCGGTGGCGGCGTGACCGTTGAGTCAGAACCCGGCGTATTTACCCAATTTTTAGTACAACTTCCCTGGGATGGAGGAAACCAATCCGCATGATCAATGTGTTAGTGGTCGATGATGACGCCATGGTCGCTGAACTGAACCGATCCTTTATCGGTCAGGTTCAGGGCTTCCACTGCTGTGGAACCGCTTCGACCCTGAAGCAGGCCAAAGAGATTTTGTTCAACAGCGACACGCCGATCGATCTGGTGCTGCTGGATATCTACATGCAGCAGGAGAATGGCCTCGATCTGTTGCCGGAACTGCGCCAGGCCCAGAGTTCGGTGGAAGTGATCATCATTTCATCCGCTGCCGATGCGGAGAATATCAAAACCTCGCTGCACTACGGCGTGGTGGATTATCTGATTAAGCCGTTCCAGTTCCCGCGTTTCGAAGAGGCGCTCACCGGCTGGCGGCAGAAGAAGTCGTTGATGGATAATCAGCACTACTATCAGCAGTCTGATGTCGATCTGTTGATCCACGGCAACCCGGCAACGCAGCATGACAACAAGCGCCTGCCGAAAGGCTTAACCCCGCAGACGCTGCGTACCTTGTGTCAGTGGATTGATGCCCATCCCGGTCATGAGTTCTCGACGGATGAACTGGCGGCAGAAGTGAATATTTCGCGCGTGTCGTGCCGTAAATATCTGATTTGGCTGGCGCAGATTAATATCCTGTTCACCAGCATTCATTACGGCGCAACGGGTCGTCCGGTGTATCGCTATCGTTTACAGCCGGAATACCATTCGCTGTTGCAGCAGTACTGTCAGTAACGCAGTTGCCAGTCGAAATCGCGCTGCTGGAACTGGAAGTGGCGCGGTGAAGAGCAGATGATTTGGCGATCGCGGGTGACGAACACCGCATCCAGATCGGGCTGGTCGGCCAGATAGTCCAGCCCCTGCTCTACCCCCATGCCGTACAGCAGCGTGGTGTAGATGTCGCCATCCAATGAGCGATCGGAAATCACCGTCACGCTCAGCAACTCGTTATCCAGAGGATAGCCGGTGTGCGGATCGAAAATATGGTGCCAGCATTTACCGTCCAGTTCGAAATAGCGCTCGTAAATCCCCGATGTCACCACCGATTTGCCCTGCACCTGCAGCACGCCCAATAGTTCATCATCGCGTCCAAACGGCTTTTTCAGGCCGATGCTCCAGCCTTGTGGCTCGTGCGGTGGCGCACCGAGGGTTTGCACATTGCCCCCGAGATTGATCAGCGCCTGCGGCACGCCCTGCTGGCGCAGAAATGACTGTACCACATCAGCGATATAGCCTTTGGCGATGGCACCGAGATCGATCTCCATACCCGGCTGTTGCAGGAACACTGAGCGATCCTCGGGGTTGAGGATCACCTGATGCGGATCGGTCAGCGGCAACAGTGCGGCGATCTCATTAGCGGGTGGCACGGCACGCCCCTGAAAACCAATCTTCCAGCGTTTGACCACCGGACCGATGGTGAAGTTAAAAGCGCTGCCGGGTGACACGCTGACGGCATGCGCCACGCTGATCAAACGGAACACCGCCTCACTGATCTGCACCGGATGCCGACCCGCCGCGTGGTTAATCGACATCACTTCGGATTCGGCACAATTAACGGTGAACAGGTTTTCCTGCTGCTTGATGAGTTGAAAGACCTGGCGGGCTAAGGTGGGGTTATCGTCGAACAGTTTGAGCAGGATGGGAGAACCCATCAAAACCGCAGAGTAGGCGTAGACGCCGGCGTCGGAAGTCATGAGCGCCTCAACAATGGGAAAAGGTGCGCATAAATGCGCACCCTACAGTGGTTGGGAGAGTCACCAGGATGGTGACCTCCTGCCCTCTAATTACCTAACGCCAGTTTAGCCGCATTGTGACCGGCTTTAATACCGAAGATGATGATATCCGCCACCGCGTTACCGCCGATGCGGTTCGCGCCGTGTATACCGCCGACCACTTCGCCTGCAGCCCATGCGCCAGGGATCACCTGTTTCTGCGCATCCAGCACTGCGGTATCAGTGTTGATGGTGACGCCGCCCATAGTGTGGTGCACGCCCGGGGCGATACGGATCGCGAAGTAAGGACCCTGATTCAGCGGATGACGCAGCGCCGTGGTACGACCGAAGTCTTCATCTTTCTGGTTAATCACAAACTCGTTGTAACGGCCCAGAGTGGTCTGCAGCGCTTCCTGATCCATGTTGAGTTTCACCGCCAGTTCGTGCGGCGTTGGCGCGCTGATCACAAAGCCTTTGGCGATATACTCGTCAGCCGCTTTGTTGTTGGCACGCACCTGCTCATCAAACACGATCCAGGCGCTTTTCTCAGGTAGTGCGATGATCTCAGCAGAAACTTTGTCACGGGTTTCCATCTCATTGTAGAAACGATGACCGGCCTGACTCACCAGAATCGCCCCACCGCCGCGCATCGCCTCAGAGATCAGGTAAGAAGTGGTCTGCTCAACCGTTGGGTGAATCTGGATCTCGCCCATGTCTACGGTATCCGCACCGATGTGCTGCAACATGGCGATACCGCTGCCGGTGGCACCTTTGTGGTTGGTGGTCACGAAGCCATCCAGCTCAGGGCGGTATTTCACCACCATCTCACGGTTAGCACTGAAACCACCGGTGGCAACAATCACGCTTTTTGCATTGAGAATGCGGCTGTCGTTGTACTCATCCACCACTTTCACGCCGGTAACAGCACCGTTTTCCACCAGGATTTCTGCCACTGAGGTCTCCAACAGCACTTCAATCTCACGCTGGTTAACGTTCTTCACCAGGCCGCTAATCAGGAAGCCACCCACCGCAGACCGGTCTTCGGGACGGTGCGTACGGTCAATGCTCATACCACCGGTGATGGTGATGTCGCACAGCTCAATCTCTTTCGCCGCCAGCCACTCAATCGCTTCTGGCGCCTGCTCAACAAACTCGCGCAGCAGCACCGGGTTATTTTTGAATTTACCGCCCTTCAGCGTCTCTTCGTAGAACAGCTCTTTGCTGTCTTCGATACCTTTCAGTTTCTGATAGCGCGTTTCGGCCGCGTTCATGCCCACCGAGGCTTTGATGGTGTTACCGCCGATGGTCGGCATCTTCTCGATAATCACCACGCGAGCGCCGTCGTCATGCGCCTGAATCGCCGCCGCCAGACCGGCACCGCCGGTGCCGATCACCACCACGTCGTAGTTAACAGGCGCGTTCGGGTTACCGCCTTCGTCAATCACATACTCTTTGCTGGAGGTGGTCAGCGCGCGTGATACCGCTTTTTTCAGCGCCTCACTCTGCGTGGTCGCGCCAGTGATGGCATCCACGTGTGGGCTGTTGGCGACCAGAATGCGTTCACGCAGGCTTTCAAAGGTGCTGGTGAAGTCGACGTCCAGACTCGGATCCGGCACCAGTGAGATATCAGTGATACGGTCGGTATCGAGGGTGACGTTGATTTTCAGTTTCAGCGCTTCAGCTTCAACTTTCGCCTGATAAACACCGGCTTTGTACTTACGATGGCCATCGCTGACGTCGCGGATCATCGCATCCACCAGCGAGAAGCGCCACAGTGGTTCTGGAATCGTCAGCGCCTCACGTTTGGTGCTGTCGATGTAGAGATCCATGTGTTCGTTTTTGATGATGCGATCGGCCCAGTCCGGATAGGCGATGCAGGCTTTACCCACCGCCACCAGATCAAAGCCGTGCTCCAGCGCGTTCTCGGCATCTTCTTTATTGACCACGCCGCCGACGCCAATCACCGGCACTTTCGCCAGGGTCGCCGAGCGCTCCGCCAGATATTTAGTGATCAGTGGCGTTGGATCTTTAGTGTCGATAATCGATGGACGCAGCAGCTGGCCGACGGAGAAGTGCACGTAATCCAGACCGCGCGCCGCCAGTTTTTCCAGCAGATACATCGTGTCGTCCCAACGGATGCCGGGAACTTCCAGCTCTTCCGGTGAGAAGCGATAGCCGATGATGAAGTCTGCCGCCGCAAAGCGATCGGCCATTTTATGGGTGATCTCCAGCACTTCCATTGGGAAGCGTGCGCGGTTGTCGCGGCTGCCGCCCCATTTGTCATCGCGCTGGTTGGAGTTAGGTGAGTAGAACTGCTGGATCAGATAGGTGTTCGCGCCGTGGATCTCAACGCCATCGAAACCGGCTTTGATCGCACGGTTCACGGCGTCACCAAACTTGGTGATCATCACATCCACTTCTTCTGCGGTCAGCGCCTGCGGTTTGGTGGCACCTTCACGCGGTGCGGCAATGGCGCTCGGTGCGACCGGCGTTTTACCGCCAATCAGCGCCGGTTCCACCATACGGCCACCGTGGTAGATCTGCAGAATGGCTTTTGAGCCTTCGGATTTGATCGCATGCGCAATTTTCGCCAGGCCGGCAATTTTGTTGTCGCTGTCGATACCCAACGCGCCAGGGAAAGCCGGGCCACGGTTATCGATAAAGCAGCATTCAACAATCACCGTACCGATGCTGCCAGCACGTACGCGGTAATACTCGACAAGATCACTGGTGACGCCGCCGTCAAAATAGCCGGTACAGGTGGTCATCGGTGCCATCACCAGACGGTTTTTGAGCACCGCACCTTTCGGTAGCGTAAGCGGGTTAAGGATCGGGGTGAGCTTATTCATAATGAGCAACTCCAGAATTAAGAAATTGTGTATTCAATTCTTTGGCGGTTCGGAGCGGTTTATAATTATTTAAGTGGTCCGATATCATGGCGCAAATATACCATTTTATTTAGTTACATAACCCAGATTGTTAGTTATATAAGTTTTACGTTTGGAAATGATATTTAATGCTCATTGCTGGAATTAGCGCTCCGCTAAGTTTTAACCAAGACTTGACAAAAATCAACTTTTTCCTTACATTTAAAACAAATGCAGTACTATCATAAAGATAAAACTTACTACCCCGCCTCATTTTGCTCGATTTTCCGCGTTTCGGTTGTTTGTAGCGTTTAATCCACAGCAGACAGAAAGTTAAATAAAAAGCAAAAGATAAAAATTAAAAAACAGTGCATATTTTTTATTGATCTAGATCAAAAGAGATATTTTAATTAATCGCATCACAGCTGCAATCAATAGATAATTCGCGTATCAAATTTGCAAAGCAAAGATTCATTAAAGAGCAAAATTTAAATTGTCACGACTCATCTGCTGCACGCCTGTTGAAACCAAAAGAACAGTGTGTCCGTGACAATCAATCGCATTCTTCCTAACTTGCAGACAAAACTATGAACACACAAACAACCCAGAGTGCCTCCCCCGTAGTGCCTCCTGCGGCGCCGGGGAAAAAGAATCGCCTGATTATGTTGTGCCTGCCGATCATTGTGGCGGTGCTGTTGCTGCTGGTCCCTACCCCTGCCGGGCTGGAACCTTACGCATGGCACTTCTTCGCTATCTTTGTTGGCGTGATTGTGGGACTGATTTTTGAACCGCTGCCGGGGGCCGTTATCGGCCTGACGGGTGTGGTGGTGATTGCGCTGTTCAGCCAGTGGGTGCTGTTTAGCCCGGCCGAACTGGCAGATCCTAAGTTCAAAACCGCGGCGCAGTCGTTCAAATGGGCAGTGAGTGGCTTCGGCAACTCCACCGTCTGGCTGATCTTCGGTGCCTTTATGTTCGCCGCCGGCTACGATAAAACCCAGTTCGGTCGCCGCCTGGCGCTGATTCTGGTGAAATATCTTGGTCGTCGCAGCCTGACGCTGGGCTACGCCATCACCTTCGCTGACCTGTTACTGGCACCGTTTACGCCTTCTAACACTGCGCGCAGTGGCGGTACCATCTATCCGATCATCGCCAACCTGCCGCCGCTGTACGGTTCAAAACCGAATGACCCGAGCGCACGTAAGATTGGTTCTTACCTGATGTGGGTGGCGATCACCGCCGCGTGTATCACCAGTTCAATGTTCCTCTCAGCGTTGGCTCCAAACCTGCTGGCGATTGCGCTGGTGAAAAGCATCGTTGGTTTTGAAATTTCCTGGGGCATGTGGTTCCTCGCCTTCCTGCCGCTGGGCGTGCTGTTGATTCTCATCATGCCGCTGCTGGCTTACTGGCTCTATCCGCCAGAAGTGAAGGTCAATGACGAAGTGCCGCGTTGGGCGACCGCTGAACTGGCGAAGCTGGGCAAACTGACACGCAATGAAATCCTGCTGCTGGTGTTTGTGGTCTCGGCACTGATGATGTGGATCTTCGCTGCGGCATGGATTGAACCGGCGATGGCTGCCCTGTTGGTTATCGTGTTGATGCTGTGGACAGGTGTACTGAACTGGAATGACATCACCAGCAACAAAGCCGCATGGAACACCTTCGCGTGGTTTGCCACACTTGTAGCTCTGGCCGATGGTCTGGCGCGCGTTGGCTTTATCGCCTGGTTGGGTAAAGAAGGCGCACAACTGCTGCAGGGTTATGACCCACAAATTTCTGCGGTGGTGCTGCTGATTGCCTTCTACTTACTGCACTACCTGTTCGCCAGCACCACAGCGCACACCACCGCACTGTTGCCAGCGATGCTGACCATTGCCGCCTCGATTCCAGGCATCAATATGCCGGTGTTCTGCTTAATGATGTGTGTGTCCCTGGGTGTGATGGGTATTATCACCCCGTACGGCACTGGCCCAAGCCCAATTTACTACGGTAGCGGCTATCTGCCGACCAAAGATTACTGGCGCCTCGGCACCATCTTTGGTGGTCTGTTCCTGGTGGCTCTGATGGTTATCGCCTATCCATGGATGGTGATGATGTTCTGATGATGTTGCTTCGATGTTAAAAACGGAGCCGCGCAGTACCGTGAAAGTGTTATGATGCTCGCCAGTCAGCCCCTGTGGAGGGCTGGCGAGAGAAAATCAAAAAACAGATCGCATAATTTGTCACCTGCCACCCTGACAGATGACACGAAGCTAAGTGAGCCAACATGTCGAACAAACCCTTCTATTATCAGAATCCCTTTCCTCTCGCCAAAGATGATACCGAATACTATCTGCTGAGCAGCGATTACGTTTCAGTAGCGAACTTCGATGGCGAAGAGGTCCTGAAAGTTGATCCGAAAGCGCTGACGCTGCTGGCTAAGCAAGCGTTCCATGACGCCTCCTTTATGCTGCGCGCCTCGCATCAGGCACAGGTTGCCGCGATTCTGGCGGATGACGAAGCCAGTAAAAACGACAAGTACGTTGCCCTGCAGTTCCTGCGTAACTCGGAAATCGCCGCGAAAGGCGTGCTGCCGACCTGCCAGGACACCGGCACGGCCATCATCATGGGCAAGAAAGGCCAGCGCGTCTGGACCGGCGGTGGCGATGAAGCCGCACTGTCGCAAGGTGTCTACAACACCTTTATCGAAGACAACCTGCGTTACTCACAGAACGCCGCGCTGGATATGTACAAAGAGGTCAACACTGGCACCAACCTGCCGGCGCAGATCGATCTCTATAGCGTGGATGGCGACGAGTACAAATTCCTGTGCATCGCTAAAGGTGGCGGTTCCGCCAACAAAACTTACCTGTATCAGGAAACCAAAGCGCTGATCACACCGGCCAAGCTCAAAAATTACCTGGTCGATAAAATGATGTCGCTCGGCACCGCCGCCTGCCCGCCGTACCATATCGCGTTTGTGATTGGCGGCACCTCAGCAGAGAGCACGCTGAAAACCGTGAAGCTGGCCTCAACGCATTACTATGATTCGCTGCCCACCGAAGGCAATGAACACGGCCAGGCATTCCGCGACGTGGCGCTGGAGCAAGAGCTGTTGAAAGCCTCACAAGAGCTGGGCCTCGGCGCACAGTTCGGCGGTAAATATTTCGCTCACGATATTCGCGTGGTGCGTCTGCCGCGTCATGGCGCGTCTTGCCCAGTCGGCATGGGTGTGTCGTGCTCGGCTGACCGCAACATCAAAGCCAAGATCAACCGCGAAGGGATCTGGATTGAGAAGATGGAAGACAATCCAGGCCGCTATATCCCGGAAGAACTGCGCCAGCAGGGCGAAGGCGAAGTGGTGAATGTCGATCTTAACCAGCCAATGAGTGAAATTCTGGCGCTGTTGTCGGCCTATCCGGTGTCGACCCGCCTGTCGCTGAACGGCACCATCATCGTGGCGCGTGATATTGCCCACGCCAAGTTGAAAGAGCGTATTGATAACGGTGAAGGCCTGCCGCAGTACATCAAAGATCACCCGGTGTATTACGCGGGTCCGGCCAAAACGCCGGAAGGTTACGCGTCCGGTTCACTCGGCCCAACTACGGCGGGTCGTATGGACTCCTACGTTGACCTGCTGCAGGAGAACGGCGGCAGCATGGTGATGCTGGCGAAAGGCAACCGTAGCAAGCAAGTCACCGACGCCTGCCACAAACACGGCGGCTTCTACCTCGGCAGCATTGGCGGCCCGGCAGCAGTGCTGGCGCAGCAAAGTATTAAGAGTCTGGAGTGCGTGGAGTACGCGGAACTGGGAATGGAAGCGATCTGGAAGATTGAAGTGGAAAACTTCCCGGCGTTTATTCTGGTAGATGACAAAGGGAATGACTTCTTCCAGCAGATCCACAATCAGTGCTCTGCCTGCGTGAAGTAAGCTGTTAAGCAGTGCTAAAACTAAAAAATCCGCGGCTAAAGGGCTGCGGATTTTTTTATGGGTTGAGCACTGCGCGATGCTTACATCGCACCGAGTTGTACGTCTAACAGCATATCGGCATCATCATCGTTTTGACCAATCACGTAAATCGCCTGACGGCCTGGCAGATTCACCGTGATGATGTGCTGATCATCGGCATCCAGCACGTCGTCGTGCTGTTCCTGAAACTTGTGCAATGTGTTCATGTTTTTTCCTTAAAATGGTGCGCGACTTTACTTTCCCTACACTCTTATATCGACAAGACCCGGCTCAAATGTAGCGGAATATTCTGCTTTCGTGATGCAGGCACTCTGGCATGGCTAAATGACAGTCAGATTAAAGAAGTAACGCACATTTCTTACTGCGATGCTGTCAGCGCCGGGCAACCCGGTAACGCCGGATAGCGGATGCAATCGGCCGTCACCGCTTTTTCACTGTGCGGGGTATTTTCTGGTGCCCAGCGATAATCCACCATGTAAGCGCGATACACCGTATTACCTATGTAGTGGTCACGCGGCATCGCTTTGCCGTAATACGGGCTGACGTACTCCCAGACAATCGCGCCCTGCGGTGTCACCTGGAACAGTCGGCCGCTCTGCCCTTCGTTAATCAGCGTGTTGCCATTCGGCAGGCGCTGCGCGTTGCTGATGTAGGCACTGTAAAAGGTGGAGATCGCTTGTCCCGATTTCTCGCCGGTGTACTCCCAGACGATCTGTTTGGTTTGCGGATTCACTTCAATGACGCGTGAGGCAGAGAAGAATCCCTGACGTGATGGTGGGAAACCGGCATTGCCCTGATTGTCAAAAATCAGAATATTGCCAGCACCCGGCAAGCCCGGTCCGATCATGTGCACATCATGTTCGCCAATCAGCTGATCCAATGGACGCGGTAGCGGCGTATCCAGCTTGAGTGCTGGATAATCTGGCCCAATGCGCCACACTACTTTCCCGGTCTGCCGATCGACGATCACGGCCACGTTACCGTTGCGTGAGTTAAACAGGATGTTGTCCGGGGCAAAACGCTGATCGCCCTTATCAAACCACGGGTTCGGGCCCAGCGGAGCTGCCGTGTTCATATGCAAAAAGTCAGCATCCTGGCTATCACGGATCATCGCCAGCTGTGCGTCAGAAAAGCCAAGCTCGTTGAGGTGATCGGCCACTGACCAGCTCCACAGCTTCTCTCCCTGCGGCGACACTTCCTCCAGCGTGTTATCGATAATGCGATAGTTGTAGCCGGGCAGCTGGCGTAGTGCCGCACCCAGTACCAGCGTGTTGCCATCCGCCAGACGCTGGATTTCATGGTGCTGATGCACCGGCTGCTGCTGACTGCCGTATTGCCACTGCACCGCACCGTTCCAGTCCACCTCCGCCACGCTGGCATTGACCATGCCATTGCCGGGACTGGCTTCTTTATCGAGATCTTTCTGACGCTCCAGCTGTACCAACAGATGGCCACGCTGACCATTCACTCGATCGGTGGGAATCGGCCAGCTCGGGAATCCTTCATAGGCCCAGCGATGCACTTCCTGCCCGGTCATATCAATTAAGTGCGTTTGGTTATCGCTGCCGGGGATCACCACATATCCGTTCCATGCACGCGCGGGATCGTAATAGGTGACGCCGGTTGGAATGGCACTCGGAATCGCCGAAGCACCGAAAGAGAGGGAAAGCAGGCAGACAGACAGCGTTGCCGGAATACGCATGGTTTACCATCCTGAATAAGGGAGTCGTGAGCAGCCCTTATAGCGTAGATGTGAAACCCAGCAGGATTAGTCCGAATGAGGCATGGCGGAAAAAAGGCAGCGGTGTGACCCGCTGCCTGAGCGCTGCGTTTAGAAGAAACCGAGCGGTTGCGTGCTGTAGCTTACCAACAGGTTTTTGGTTTGCTGGTAATGATCGAGCATCATTTTATGGGTCTCGCGACCGATACCGGATTTCTTGTAACCACCAAACGCCGCATGTGCGGGATAGAGGTGATAGCAGTTGGTCCAGACGCGACCGGCTTTAATCGCGCGTCCCATACGATAGGCGCGGTTAATGTCGCGAGTCCAGACGCCAGCACCCAAACCGTAGATCGAGTCATTGGCAATGGCGAGGGCTTCCGCTTCATCTTTGAAGGTCAGCACACCGACCACCGGCCCAAAGATCTCCTCCTGGAACACGCGCATACTGTTGTCACCTTTCAACAGCGTTGGCTGGATGTAGTAGCCGCTATCGAAGGCTTCACCAATTTTCTCTACACCGCCGCCGTGCAGCACCTGTGCGCCCTCTTTCTGCGCGATTTCCAGATAAGAGAGGATTTTATCGAACTGCTGCTGTGACGCCTGCGCGCCAATCATGGTTTCGGTGTCAAGTGGATCGCCGCGTTTGATGGTTTTGATGCGTTTCATCACCGCCGCCATAAACGGCTCAAAGATCGACTCCTGCACCAACGCGCGTGACGGACAGGTACAGACTTCACCCTGATTAAGGAAGCCGAGCACTACGCCTTCTGCTGCTTTTTCGATAAAGCTCTCTTCCGCATCCATGATGTCTTCAAAGAAGATGTTCGGCGATTTACCGCCCAGCTCAACGGTAGACGGAATCAGGCTTTTCGCCGCCAGTTCAAGAATGTGCCCACCGGTGGCGGTGGAGCCGGTAAAGGCGATTTTGGCGATGCCCGGATGTGACGCCAGCGCTTCACCGGCTTCTTTACCGTAACCGTGCACCACGTTGATGACACCCGGTGGCACCAGATCTTTGATCACTTCCATAAACAGGGTGATCGACAACGGCGTCTGCTCAGCCGGTTTTAACACCACGCAGTTACCCGCTCCGAGCGCCGGGGCCAGTTTCCACGCCGCCATCAGCAGCGGGAAGTTCCACGGGATGATTTGCCCGACCACACCCAGCGGTTCGTGGAAGTGATAAGCAGCGGTGAACTCATCGATTTCCGCTGCTGTGCCTTCCTGTGCGCGCACACAGCCCGCGAAGTAGCGGAAGTGGTCTACCGCCAGCGGCAGGTCAGCGGCCAGAGTTTCACGCACCGGCTTGCCGTTATCCCAGGTTTCGTTGACCGCGATATATTCCAGTTTCTCTTCCAGGCGATCGGCGATTTTCAGCAGCACCAGTGAACGCGCCTGCGGGGAGGTTTTGCCCCAGGCATCTGCCGCAGCCTGGGCTGCCGCTACCGCATTATCGACATCGGCCTTATCCGAACGCGGGAACTCGCCGATGGTGGAACCGTTGATTGGGGTGGTGTTGACGAAGTAATTACCGTTCACCGGCGCAACGAATTCGCCGTTGATAAAGTTGCCATAACGCGATTGCAGGGTGATGAGAGAACCTTGTTCTCCCGGAGCAGCGTAACGCATGGTGTTTCTCCTTGCGGGACAGAGTGGCGAATAACAACTATGAAACCTGTTATTAACATTGATCGATCAATGTCAGCCTGTCAGATCGCAGAGCGGGAAACTGTGACCGCACCGAAGGAAAATTCCGGGAATGAGGGTTTGAGATTTATGCGTGATGATCTCTCACGCCAGTCTCAGCATTGATTAAACGTTAGGCACTTGCCCGCCGTACTTCCGCTTCAGGATAACGGGGGCTATTGCGCCACTTCACAGACGCGTTATCAGGTCCACATGCCGCCGTTTTCTCCCCCGCTTCGTTGCGGATAATTCCGAGTTTTGGCGCAGATGCAGCGAAAAGCGAAACAAACGCAATGAATTTGGTCAATATGAAACAGGATACTCATCAGGAGAAAGAGATGTTGGCTTCAGCCCTGACGTTAATGCGCGCCAAAGCGAACTTCGTTCAGCAATTTATTCGAAACCCGCGCAAGATGGGCAGCATCACGCCCTCCTCTGCTGCGCTGTGCCGCACCATGTGCGATGCCGCCAACTGGGATCACAGCCTGCGTATAGCCGAACTTGGAGCCGGGGACGGTGTATTAACTCGCCACATTCTGGACAGAATGTCGCCGCAAGCTCAGCTGGATGTGTTTGAAATCAGCCCTGATCTGGTGGCAAACCTGCGCGAATGGACCGATCCGCGTATGCAGGTGCGAGCCTGCTCGGCCGAGTACTTGTCTGGTGAATACGATGTGATTTTTTCTGGCCTGCCGCTGCTGTCGCTGCCGCTGGAAACGCGTGAAGCGATTCTTGGCGCCGTGCACGATGTATTGGGCCCACGCGGTGTATTTATTCAGTTCCAATACACCTCATTGACCCAACCTACTCTGTCACGTTACTTCACCTGGCAGCGCCAGCGGGTGCTAAAGAATATGCCGCCCGCGTGGGTATATCGCTGCACCCGACATTACGCGCCCTGAGCCTGCACGTGCGGCTGCGGCCGCGTTTGCTGCCAGAATCTTTGTAGCAACTCTCGTGACCAATCCTCACCGACGACCTGCGCGCCATCATCGCTCACGCCCGCCGGTAAGCAGGTGGTCATGATTTCGCGGGTAAACTCAGGATGGAACTGCACCGACAGCGCCTGCGGGGAATAACGTAAAATCTGGCAGCCATCCAGCTCGGAATGCGCCAATACTTTTGCCTGCGAAGGCGGTGTGATCACTGACTGACGATGTGACAACCACGCCTGGAACTCACCAGGCAATGTCGCTAACCAGGGATCATCACTGGCGGTGTGGGTCAGGTTTTTCAAGCCACGCTCCCAGCCGTTCGGGTTATCCCCCACTTTGCCGCCCAGCGCATACGCCATCAGCTGATGACCGTAACAGACACCCAGCAGCGGCAGATCCGCTTCCAGTGCACCACGAATCCATGCGGCCGTGCGTTCGCTCCAGTCAGCGTGATCGGTCACCATCGCCCATGAACCGCTGAGAATAGCGCCGCTGACGCGATCAAACGCCGGCAGCTCTTCGCCAAGGTGCGGACGGACAATGACATAGTCATCAGGCTGCAGTTGCAGCGCATCAATAAACCAGACGGGTTGTTCACCAATTTGCGCCACAACCTGCGGTGGCGGTACTTCGAGTTGAATCAGAGCAAGGGGTAACGCGCGGCTGTGTGTCATTCCGAATTTATTCCTTAACGGAGTCAGGTTTCGGACATCCACTTTGACAGGAAATCAGTGACCTGTCTTATTTTTTTCCTGCATAAGCTCATGCCATAACGAAAAATATTTTTGCACAATGTCACAGAAATGCACGGCTTCGTGCCATGATTAGCCGGTGATTACCCCCTTTCATGTGAAGGATGACATTGTGGCAGTGCGGCATTTCTTTATGGTTCTGATGGTGGTCTCCATCTGGGCTTTCAATAACGTGGCAGTGAAGTGGGGATTGCTGGAACTTCCGCCGCTGTTCCTCACCTGGATGCGTTTTGTGGTGGTGGCGATTGTGCTGGTGCCGTTCTGCCGCATCACGCGCGAACAGCTGCCGTGGCTGCTCACACTGGCCTTCACCTTTGGTTTTATGCACTTCTCGCTGCTGTTTGTCGGCATGCGCTACACCGATGCCGGTACCGGCGCGATTGTGGTACAACTCGGCACGCCGATTGCCATGTTGCTGGCGATGCTGGTGCTGAAAGAGAAGCTGCGTCTGGTGCAACTGTTCGGCATCGGCGTCTCTATGTGCGGTGTGGCGGTACTCTCCGGCAGCCCGACGATTCCGGCCTGGTGGGTATTGTGCATTCTTCTGTGCAGCGCCTTTGGCTGGGCCATCAGCAACATGATTGTGAAGAAATCGCCGCCGATTAAACCACTGACGCTTACCGGCTGGATCTCGTTCCTCGCCGTGCCGATTGTCGGTGCCGCTTCCTGGCTTACCGAATCACAGCAGTTTTATGCCCTGAGCCACGCGGGCTGGCGCGGCTGGTTTGGTATTCTGTACAGCGCGCTGGCTTCATCGATCGTGGCTTATACGCTTTGGTATTCGCTGCTGAAAAAGTACAACGTCAACTTAATCATGCCTTACTCGCTTCTCACACCTGTGCTGGCCGTTTTGATGGGCGTATTCGTGCTGGGCGATAGCATGAACAGCTTTAAGATTCTCGGCGCGTCTCTGGTGGTGCTTGGTACAGCTATTGCGGTGATCAACCTGCGTAATCTGCGCATGCACGCGCGCTTTCCTCGCCTGCGCCGCCGTTAAATTCTCTCTGCTATGCTTGAGTCTCGCGCGTTTTCCGGAGACTCAATATGGATACTCAATCTGCTGCCGCGCTATGGCAGCAACTGTGGCAAGGATTGTGTGGCGCGGAACCCCTTCCCGCGCTCAGCTTTCTCCAGCCCGATACCTTTTCTTCCGCGTTTGCCGTCAGTGAACTGGCCGCCACCAGCATCGGGTTGGCAAGCCAGGCGCTGAGCGATTTGCTCAGGCAATCAGCCCCGGTCAGCGTCAATGTCCGGATCGCCTCTCGCTGGTTTCAACATAGCCTCACGCCGTTAAATCGTCCTCCTGCCGCACTTTGGGATCCTTTTGCTGGCGATTACGCCACCGCCGATGGCTGGATCCGTCTGCACACCAACGCCCCGCATCACCGAGCCGCGATGGAGCGGGTGCTGGGCCAACAGGCCGACCGCGCCGCGCTGGCAAAAGGAGTTGCGCACTGGCAAGCGGAAGCGCTGGAGCAGGCCGTGATTGAGGCAGGCGGTTGTGCCGCGCAAATGCGCAGTGAGCAGCAGTGGCTACAGCATCCTCAAGGCGTGGCCGTCAGCAGTGAAGCACTGATCGCCCAACAGGCCACGGGGGATGCGCCCACGCCTGGCTGGCAGCTGCCGACGGCACGTCCCTTGCTCGGCGTGCGCGTGCTGGACCTGACGCGCATTATCGCCGGGCCGGTCGCCACGCGTTTTCTCGCCAGCCTCGGCGCGCAGGTGCTGCGTATCGATCCTTACGGCTGGGAAGAGCCGACGCTGGAAGAGGAGATCACCTGCGGCAAACGCTGTGCCCGGCTCGATCTCAAATCCAAAGCGGGACTTAAACAACTGCGCGATCTGATCAAACACGCCGATGTGATGGTGCATGGCTATCGTGCGGATGCGCTGGAAAAGCTGGGGCTGGATGCAGAGTCTCGTCGCAAACTGGCACCCGGATTGGTGGATGTGAGCCTGAATGCGTGGGGCTGGAGCGGGCCGTGGCGCAATCGGCGTGGCTTTGACAGTCTGGTGCAGATGGGATGTGGCATCGCCGAACAGGGCATGAGCTGGAGTGGTAACGCTAAACCAACACCGCTGCCGGTGCAGGCGCTGGATCACGCCACCGGCTATATGATGGCCGCCGCCGTGCTGGAAGGGATGCGTCAGCGTCGTGAAAATCATGTTGGCTGGCAGGCTCGCTTATCGCTGGCGCGCACCGCAAGGCTATTGCAACAGTTTGGCGCGTCACCGCAACAGCCGCAGCATGGCATTACGGCACAGCACGGCGATGCGCTGGCGACAGTTGAGATCAATGCATGGGGGATTGCTGAAAGGTTGCGTGCCGCTGCGTATCTGCCCGGCACGCCGATGATCTGCGCCACGCCGGGCGTCAAACTCGGCAGTAGCGCAGCCAGCTGGTAATCAGGCTTCTTCGCTGTCGTCTTCGTTCAGCTCGTCGTACATCGCCTGAATGGCTTCACGACTCAGCGCGGCCAGCGTGCGGTAAAACGCGCTGGTCGCGTGCGCTTCGACTTTGCCGAGGAACGCGCCGCACCATGGCATCAGATAGTCGTCGAACAGCGCCAGCTGCGCGGCGGACTCATCTTCCGCAGACTGATCTTCCAGCCACGACGCCGCCAGCAACAGCACGCCAAAATGATCGGCTGGTGCATCGCTCAACGGCATGCCGCGTGAGGAGAGGAACGCCCGCACATCCGCCTCTTGCGGGCCGTTTGGCCACTGTGAAGCATAAGGCGGTACGCTGCATTCGCTGCCGACAAACAGCGCATTGTAATCCGCCGCCAGGGCCTGCGGATCGCTGTTCTGCTGCAGACGCGTCAACAGTTCATCCTGCTCCAGCGGCCACTGAGCCTTCAGTTTGCCTTCACGTAACATGGTGAAAAGCGGCACCAGCAGCGGATCTTGTGGCTGGCGGTTGAACAGCGAGCCGATGACGCGGCAGAGAATGGAAAACTCATTCATGCAACAGAATTCCTTGAGGCTAAAAGTTAAAAGTCCGCAAATTCAGCAATGTGCTTACCGGTACGCTGTTCGAGGAAATCGAGCAGGCGGCGCGGCGTGACATTTAACACGCGATCCTCGGGAAAATCCACTTCGCGTGTGATGCGGATGCAGTGTTCGAAATGACCGAGGGTAAACGCGGTGTGAGAATCTGAGCCAAACGCCAGACGCCCGCCTGCATCACGCACCGCTTCGGCGATGGCGCGACAGTTCGGCTCACTGCCCGGACGTGAATGGGTAAAGGATGAGTTGTTGATCTCCAGCGCCACATCATAATGCGCGGCGGCTTCGGCAATCGCGCGGATATCGACCGGAAATTTCGGGTTGCCCGGATGCGAAATGATGTGCACCAGCCCACCCGCCATCGCCGCAATCATCGCCTCGGTGTGATGTGCTTTGTCACGTGGCGCATACACCGGCTCATGGAAACCGGCCACGATCAGGTCCAGTGCATCCAGCATCGGGCCGCTACAATCAATTTCGCCCTGCTGGTTTTTGATGTTGGCTTCAATACCGCGCAACACGCCCACGCCATCAATCACGCGTGGCCAGATGCGCATGTTTACGAAGTGCCAGTAATGCGGCGCATCCGCCATATCCGGGCCGTGATCGGTGATGGCAAACAGCTTCAGGCCATTCTGCTTCGCCTGCACCACATAGTCATGCAGCGTGCTGTAAGCGTGGGTACTGGCAACGGTGTGCATATGCAAATCGACGGGATACATCCTCTTCTCCTGACTCAATATGAATTAATAACCGCGCTGACGATCGACTAAACCACCCGGTTGATCCCCCTGCTCCAGAGCAAGTATGGCACCGGCAATGAAATCCATCGCCTCGCCGGGCAACGTGATAGCCGCAGTATGTGGCGTCAATGTGACATGTGGATGAGACCAGAGCGGGTGATCCGCTGGCAGCGGCTCAGTCTGGAACACATCTAGCGCCGCGCCCGCCAGTTGGCCGCTGTTCAGCGCCGCCAGCAGATCGGCTTCCACCACATGCGCGCCACGCGCCAGATTGAGGAAAAAGGCCCCGTGCGGTAACACGCGCAGCAACTTTTCATCGATCAGGTTGGTGGTTTCCGGCGTGGTGGGCAGCAGGTCGATCAGCACCTGAGTGCCATCGAGAAACGCATCCAGCTGATCGCGACCGTGGAAGGTTTGCACGCCATCAATCTGCTTAGCCGAGCGGCTCCAGCAGCGCAGCGGGAAACCCCACTGACGCAAACTTTCGAGCACGCTACTGCCTAATACGCCCGCGCCGAGCACGCCGATGGTGAAGTTGGCGCGGTCCGCTGTGTCGAGTGGCTGCCAGTTTGCCTGTTGCTGCTGCTGACGATAATCGGCAAAACGGCGGAACCAGCCCAGCACACACCAGTTGGCGTACTCCTGCATCTGTCGCGCCATACCGGTGTCTTCGAGACGGAACAACGGCACGTCATCGGATAGCATTTCCGGGTGAGCGTGCAGCTGCCTGAGGATTTCGTCCACGCCCGCGCCCATGGCAAACACGCCTTTTAATGAGCTGCCAGCCAGCATCTCGATGGGCGGTGAACGCACAATGGCGTAATCCGCCGGTGCGCTATCGCCTGGCTGCCAGAAACGCACGTTGGCTTGCGGTAAACGCTGACGTAATCCTGCAAGCCAGCGATCGGGGGCTTGCGACGGGTGATACCAGATAATCTCCATACAGCTCTCCTTTTTTTTCCTTCAGCCTCAGGTAAATAGCGGCTAAGGGCAAGTAAAAACCTTAGGGTTAATGCAATTTCATGCGTGATTAATTCCCGCTGCTTCACATTTCCATGGCTTAAGGCGGCTAAGCAGCGCGTTACCGACTAAAGTTGTTTGGGTGGTCAATGTGTTAGCGCACCACCTTTTCGGACAAGGAGAAAAACCGATGATAAAAAATGTCAAATTCACGCCCGCCCCTCTGACGTTCTTACTCAGCGCGGCGCTGCTGGCAAGTGCTTCTGTAGCGCATGCTGAAGATACCAGCCGCATGCTAAGCAGCCAGCCGCAGCCACCCGATATCCGACTGGGGCCACTGTTCAATGCCGTGCAACAGGCAAAATTTTATCCGGACCAGAAAACCTTTGCCGACGCGGTACCGAAGTACAATCCTTCCTCGATACTGGCAGACTGGCAGATGCAAAAGAGCCAGCGCAATTTCGACCTGAAGCATTTCGTTGACGCGAACTTCACACTGCCCAAAGAGCAGGACAAATATGTGCCGCCTGCCGGTCAGAGCCTGCGTGAGCATATCAACGGCTTGTGGCCGGTACTGACCCGATCCACGCCGACCGCCAGCCAGTATGATTCCCTGTTGCCGCTGCCGAAACCCTATGTGGTGCCGGGTGGGCGTTTCCGTGAAGTCTATTACTGGGACAGTTACTTCACCATGCTGGGTCTGGCGGAGAGTGGGCACTGGGATCGCGTGCAGGATATGGTGGACAACTTCGCCACCGAACTGGATAGATACGGCCACATCCCGAACGGCAACCGCAGTTATTATCTCAGCCGCTCACAGCCACCGTTCTTTAGCCTGATGGTGGATCTGCTCGCTACGCATAAAGGGGATGACGTCTACCGTCAGTATCTGCCGCAGTTGCAGAAAGAGTATGACTACTGGATGGCGGATAGCGATAACGTCGCCGCCGGTCAGGCCAGCAAGCGCGTAATCAAACTAGGCGATGGCACCCTACTCAACCGCTACTGGGACGAACGTGATGCACCGCGCACCGAATCCTGGCTCGACGATGTCAACACTGCCAACAAAGCACCAGAGCGCAATAAACAGCAGGTGTATCGCGAACTGCGCGCGGGTGCGGCATCAGGCTGGGATTTCAGTTCACGCTGGTTTACCGATGCGCATAATCTGGCCTCGATCCGCACTACCCAGCTGGCACCGGTCGATCTCAACAGCCTGATGTTCCATCTGGAACATGTGCTGTCCAAAGCCTCGAAGCTGGCGAATCAGGATGATAAAGCCAAACAGTTCGCGGCAGATGCTGAGAAACGCCAGGCTGCTATCAATCGTTATCTGTGGGACGAGAAACAGGGTTGGTATGCCGACTACGACTGGCAGAAGAAGCAAGTCCATCCTCAGCTGACTGCTGCCACGTTGTTCCCGCTGTATATGCAGGTGGCGAGTGATAAACAGGCGGATCGCACCGCCAAAGCGGTAGAAAAACAGCTGCTGAAACCCGGCGGTTTGGTGACGACCACCGTTAATAACGGTCAGCAATGGGATGCGCCAAATGGCTGGGCACCGCTGCAATGGGTGGCGGTGGAAGGTCTGGAACATTACAAGCAACCGAAGCTGGCGCAAGAGATTGGTCAGCGCTTCCTGCAGAACGTGCAGGCCACTTACGACAAAGAGCACAAGCTGGTTGAGAAGTACGTGGTAGAAGGCGCACAGTTAGGTGGCGGCGGCGGCGGTGAATACCCGCTGCAGGACGGCTTCGGCTGGACCAATGGCGTCACGCTCAAACTGCTCGATAAATACTGCCCGAAAGATAAAACCTGTAATAACGCGCGCGATATCCCGAATATGCCTGCGCTGAGTGCAGGGAAATAATTAACCGTCGATCCTCTTAATATATTTGTTTAACTGCCCACCATCAAAAGGTGGCCGCTCTGGCGGTCACCTTATTTCGTTATAAAGCAGCTTATCGTCTGCCCCCGGTAAACCATCGACACTGTCCACTTGTCAGAACATATTTTGAGATTCGGTGAGTAATCAATATTAACCTCTAATTCCACAAAATAACTGTATGTAATTATATTCCCTGATGTATATTGCTGAAAGGAAAAACAAAAAAGGACGATGTAAAATGCCAATTCCAGCTTATCTGTGGCTTAAAGATGATGGCGGCGCGGTAATCAAGGGAAGCGCGGATGTACAGCACCGTGAAGGAAGTATTGAAGTCGCGGGCTTTTCTCATGCAATCACGCTCCCGGTTGACGCTCAGACAGGGAAAATTACGGGCAAACGAAAGCATGCGCCTATCTCATTTGAAAAAGATTTTGATTCATCCAGCCCTTACCTTTTCAAAGCTGTGACAACGGGCCAGAAGCTCACGTCAGCAGAGTTCAAATGGTATCGCATCAACGATGCAGGTCAGGAGGTGGAGTATTACAACATGCTCCTCGAAGGCGTGACGGTGATCACTTTCAGCCCAGGAATGCCAAATACGAAAATCGCTGGTCTGGGCGGCGTTAACCACAGCGAGTCGGTGTCATTTATGTACGAAAAAATCACTCATAAATACTGTGACGGGAACGTGCAACACTCAGACTCATGGAATGAGCGATGACAGAAGGGGCTGACGCCCCTTTTTTAAGGCGCGATGTATCCAATCAGATAAATGGCCGCTATCACTGTGGTCATAATCAGGGCGGTTTTAAGCAGTTTATTCAGAAACACCTTCATAAAAATGTTTCGTAATTCAGGTTTTTTCATCAGACAGACTGCCGTAATGAAGACGACATAAACGGGTGCGGCTAGTAACAGGTCCAGATAAATATTTAACTCGTCAAATATCATCATGGTCTGTTCGCCCATGCCCGTAACGCCCCTCCATCCGGCCACGGCATCAACGTACTGCCAGCTAATGACGCGCTCACCAAGTGAGAAGTAGCCATCAGTGATAACGACTGCAATAAATGAGGCAATGAAGATCGCAAACCCCATAAGCTTACGGGCAGCTTGTGCCATTCGCGATAACCTCTATTTTTCCGTATGCTCTGAATTTAGAGTTGGGAATATCAAATTGTTCCGTATTCAGTATGATTTCACGCAGCCTGAGAAAATCAGTGCGGTGTACCAGCGTAATACAGCCTTCCGAAATGCTACCGGGGTGCAGCCTGAATCCCCCTCTTTCGACGCCCTCGATAAAGGTCGTGTCATCAATACTCCCGTCCGCACGAAATAGCGCAAACCATTCATAGTGATTGATAATTGAACGGGTTTTAATGGATTTATACACGTCGATCCCCGCAGCACGGATGACATTCTTCCAGTCTCCGATGGGTCTGTCCACGATGTAATAGCAGCCCGGAGGAACCGGGCCCAGCTTCGAGATGTGGCCGCACCCGCCTTTGTTCATGTAGGCCTGTTGCCCGGAGAACGCCATAAAGGTGCCAACGCCGTAAATCGTCAGTGGCGCAATGTCCGCGCCGTTAAGAACAAACTTTCCCTGTAATGCCATCCGTAATCGCTCCATATAATAAACCACGTTTATTATATGGTTTTGTTGCGCAATTAATAGACTCCGCTCGATAAACCTTTGCTTTATTCGCTTAAAAAATATTTCACTAACGGTTCTGACTTAGAGATTTTCATTTGTATGCCCGCACATGATTCGTGATGTCCTGTAGCACTTTGCCGACTTTTCAGGCATAAGCGAGTACCCGTCGAAAACCGAAAATGCGTCTTCGCTTGTTGTCAGTTGGTAAATGTCATCGAGTGCTTCTCTGAGCTTGTTTGTCATGCCATCCCTTACTTTTCGTTTCCTCACAATCTCTTGAACCCACATTAACAACTTGAAACACACCTCACTTAAAGATAATAATTCTCACTCTTAATTTTAATCGTATTCTCATTAGTTTTGTGGCGATGGTGCTTCGCTGCTTTTTACCTGCTTCCCGTTAAAGGATTTTCGATGACGCTTTTTACCCTCAATCGTGGCCGCGTGCTGTGCGCACTGGCTCTGGCCCTACCTGCCGCAACCTTCGCAGAAGAATCCATTGTGGTCACCGCGCAACCGCAAGAGAGCGCCAACTCACCGACGCAAGGCTATCTCGCCACCCGCAGTGGTGGGAGTAAAACTGATCAGCCACTGATCACCACTCCGCAGTCCATTTCAGTGGTGACCCGTCAGCAGATGGAAGATCAGGGCGCACTCGATCTCAATCAGGCACTGAACTACACGCCGGGTGTGTTCACTAACTTCGGCGGTGCCGCCACTCGCTATGACACCATTGCCCTGCGCGGTTTCCATGGCGGCGATGTCGATAACACCTTCCTGGATGGCTTGCGCATCATGAGTGATGGCGGCAGCTTCAACATCCTGCAGGTGGACAACTGGTTCCTCGATCGCGTTGACGTGATCAAAGGTCCCTCTTCTGCACTCTACGGCCAGACCGTGCCGGGCGGATTGGTCAATCAGGTCAGCAAGCGGCCGCAGTTCGCTGAAGAGGGCCATTTCCGCCTGTCGACCGGCACCAACGCCACCAACAGCGCCGCCTTTGATTACACCAATGCGATTAACGATCAGTGGGCATTCCGTCTCACCGGCATCACGCGTAACAGCGACACGCAATACGATCACACCCGCGAAGAAAAATATGCGATTTCGCCACAGTTGCTGTGGCAGCCCAGCGAAGACACCAGTCTGGTACTGCGTGCCTATCTGCAAAAAGATCCGTCCGGTGGTTATCACGGTTCCGTACCCGCTGAAGGCACGCTCTACAGTCACAATGGCCGCAAGCTGAGTGACGGATTCTATGAGGGCGACAGCGCGCTGGATCAGTTCAAGCGCCATGAGCAGATCTACAGCTACGACTTCTCGCACCGCTTCAATGAAGTGTGGTCTGTTTACTCCACTGCCAGCTATAGCCACTCCAATGTCGATCTCGATCAGGTGTATCAGATTGGCTGGAATGCCACCAATCCGGATCTGCTGACCCGCTACTTCTCCGGTGAACGTTCTTCTCTCAGCGCATGGGCCAACGACAACCGCCTGCAGGCCGATTTTGCCACTGGTGCGCTGCAGCATCGTGTGATCCTCGGTGCCGAGTACCATCGTTATAAGAACGATATAAGCAAAGCCGGTGACTATGCGAGTTCCCTGAATCCATGGACGGGCGAAGCGGTTGGCAACATGCCGGATTACAGCTGGAGTGAGGAAACCCGCCGTTACTACCAGACCGGACTCTACTTGCAGGATGAGATGCAACTCGACCGCTGGCATCTGGATCTCTCCGGCCGCTACGACCGTATCGTCTCCAATAATGGCACCAGCCGTCGCCAGGATGACCACATCAGCGGCCGTGCTGCACTGTTGTATGCGTTCGACAGCGGTATTTCACCGTACGTCAGCTGGAGCCAGGCGATTACTCCGGCCTCTCTGACCGACCCGTATGGCAATCAGTTGAAGCCGACCACTTCCGAGCAGTATGAAGCCGGTGTGAAATACCAGCCGGTGGGCACGCGCGATATGTACTCCATCGCGCTGTATGATTTGACGCAGAACGATGTGGCGAACCGTAACGTGGTGGACAGCACTTACAGTCCTTCCGGCAAAGTGCACTCGCAGGGCATTGAGCTGGAAGCACGCAACCAGCTGACGCCGCGCCTCAGCACAATCGCCGGTTATACCCTCAACCATCTGCGTTACAAGGATTCGGTAGACGGCAATGATGGCCACACGCCATACGTCACGCCGAACAGCATGGCGTCATTTTGGGGTCACTATCAGTTTGATTACGGCCTGAGCGCGGGCGCGGGTGTGCGTTATATCGGTAAGCAGTGGGCTGATAATGAAAACACCACACGTTTGCCGTCAGTGACGCTGTTTGATGCTTCCGTACGTGCCGATCTCGGTGCGTGGGATTCACAGTTGAAAGGGGCATGGCTGCAGGTGAATGCCAATAACCTGACCGACAAAAAGTATCTCGCCGCCTGCTATGGCACCGGTTACTGCTATCGCGGTGCGGAGCGGACCATTACCGCTACCGTGGGTTACGATTTCTAACCGCCATAAAAAAATCCGCATCCCGTTGGGGATGCGGATCTCATTAAATCAGGGTGTACTGCTAGGTACGCACTTTACGGTAGATCCACAGCACCACGATGGCACCAATCACCGCCACCACGAAGCTGCCAAAGTTGAAACCGTCAACCTTGCCGAAGCCAAACAGGGTACTGATCCAGCCGCCAACCACCGCGCCGACAACCCCTAATACCACAGTGATGATGAATCCGCCGCCATCTTTACCTGGCATGATCCATTTAGCGATGATCCCGGCAATCAAACCAAAAATAATCCATGAAAGAATACCCATTTACTGCTCCTTACGTTATGAATCAAGGTGTTCACTGCGATTAGTATAGCCGGATATTTTTACTTTGCTTGATGAACATCACTGTAAAATAATAGTTAGCAGGCTAAAGCTTTTTGTCAGGCCGTCGATAATAGTTCGATAGCCGTGTCAGCCGTGATAATAACAATCGGATAAGTGGAGCAGGATGTGAAAGACGCCGATAACGAACAATATCTCAAACGAGGCACCCTTGCTGTTTTAAACGTAATGAAGGATTTGTTACGTTTCCAGACCCCATTAATGGTCAGTTTTTCGCGCGGTCAATTTATCAGCCGCATGCTGGATGCCGATGAGGATCGCGTGATCTTCGATCTCGGCAGTAATGCACTGGATAACGATTTAGCGCTGCAGGGCGGTGAAGTGAATATCGCTGCAGAAACCCAGGGTGCTAAAGTGGAATTCGGCTTGATCAAACTGGAGCGCACCGAGTTTGAAGGCTTACCCGCTTTCGCTGCCCCGCTGCCTGAGCTACTGTGGCAGATTCAGCGTCGTGAATTTTTCCGTGTTTCAGCTCCGATGGAACCGGTGTTTTACTGCCATACGCAGTGGCCGGATGGTAGCAAAGCGCGTTTCCGTTTACAGGATCTCTCTCTCGGTGGCGCGGGCGTATTGCTCGATGACAGCTTGCCCGAGGGCCTGAATCGGGGTGATACCTTTAAGAACCTGCGCGTGGAATTGGGCGAATACGGTCATTTTGAGGTCACCGCACAGCTGCTGCATATTGGCGAACGCAGCACGGTCACCAGCAAGAATGAAACCCGCACAACCCCACGCCTCAGCTTCCGTTTCACCGCCATTGAGCCCGTACAGGAACGCCAGCTACAGCAAGTGATCTTTGCGCTGGAACGTCTGGCCCGCGACAAAGCGAATCGCTTCCAGTAATTCCCTGCTGGCGCCACAAAAGGCGCCAGCCAGGCTATCCTTTCCTTGCTTTCACTTTTTATCGCCTCCCAGCAAGGAGAATCTCCCCAATGGAAAACTGGCTTTCTACCCATCGTTTACAGCTCATTTTTCTCAATCAAACCTTCTGGATAAACAGCGCCATCATCGTCTTCGGTACTCTGATGATGTATTGGCTTTTGCGTACCCTCATCCGCTTTGTATCCAACCGTATTGCGCACTACAGCGAGCAGCGGAATCACCGCGTCACCACACTGCTGGTGGAAATCCTGCGCAGCACCAGCCAGCCTTTGCTGCTGATTTTCTCATTACTGATTGCACTGAGATTTGTCGACCTACCCGCCAGCTGGAGCGTGACGATTGCACACGGCTGGTTCCTGGCCTTTATTCTGCAAATGACCATGTGGATTGACTGTGGTATCCGGCTCTGGCTACAGAGTTTGCTGCGTGATCCATTGCACGTGCGCAATCCGGTGACCACGGTGATCCTCGGCATTCTGCTGCGGGTGGTGGTGTGGGTGATGATGATGTTGGCGATCCTGTCCAACATGGGCATCAATATTACGGCACTGGTTGCCAGCCTCGGCGTCGGCGGTATTGCGATCGCCCTGGCGATTCAGACGGTGTTGAGTGACGTGTTTGCCTCGCTGGCCATTGGTTTTGACAAGCCCTTTGAGCATGGCGATTTTATTGTGTTTGGCGATGTGGCGGGCTCAATCGAACACATTGGTCTGAAAACCACCCGGCTGCGCAGCCTGAGCGGCGAACAGATCGTTTGCTCGAACACCATCTTGCTGCAGCAGACCATCCACAATTACAAACGCATGCAGCAGCGTCGCATCGTGTTTAAGTTCGGCATCAATTACGGTACGCCTGCTGAGAAAGTGCGACAAATTGGCAGCATGGTGAAGGAGATCATTCAGGATGTGCCGGATACTCGTTTTGACCGCGCACATTTCCTCGCTTTTGATGAGTCGCAGCTGACATTTGAAGTGGTCTACTTCGTGCTCAGTGCCGAGTACAACAAGTACATGGACATCCAGCAGGAAATTAACCTCCAGCTGATGGCGCAACTGGAGCAGAAGCAGATTCGTTTTGCTTTCCCAATGCGTCGCGTCGAGTTTACGGGGGGTGTATTACCACGGATTAATCTCAGCGATGCCTCCAATGAATCCTCACCCCAGACGGCACAACGTTAGTGACCGATGTTCAGGCGGTTACCCCGCCTGAACACTAATGCGGTTGATAACGACAACGCGCCACCGCTTCCAGCCAGCCGCGATAATTCTCCTGCATGATGGCCGCGCGATCGCTGCGCGGTTCAACCACGCTGCCACCCTGCAGCGCCTGCATATCACTGCCCTGCTGCCACCAGCCGAGTAAACGTCCCGCCAGCAATGCGGCACCAAGCGCGGAAACTTCGGCGGTGGGTGCACGTTTTAATGGTCGCTGCAACACGTCTGCCTGTAGCTGCATCAGCCAACTGTTTTCGGTTGCCGTGCCATCGACACAGAGCGCGGGCAGTTGCACACCACTGGCCTGCTCCATGGCGAAGAACACGTCGGCGATCTGGAAGGTGATCGATTCCAGCGCCACCCGCGCCAGCACCTCTGGCGTGGCTGCATCGGTGAGGCCGCACACCATGCCGCGCGCTTTCAAATCCCACCAGGGTGCGCCCAAACCCGACAGCGCCGGCACGAAATAGATGCCCTGATTATGTTCACTACGCTGCGCCATTGCCGTCAGTTCACGTGGATCGCTGATGCCCAGCATGCGTCCCAGCCAGGCCGCGCCCGAACCGGTATGCGTGATATTGCCCTCGAAAGCAAAACGCAGCGTGCCATCATGCCAGGCTACCGTGGTGCTGAGACCGTTTTCGGTCAGCAAAGGTGTGGCCATCGACATCATCAGCGATGAGCCGGTGCCGTAAGTGGCTTTCACCACTTCTTCACCTGCGTTGCGCTGCGCCTGCAGTGCCGCATGAGAATCACCGATGCGCGACAGGATCGGCGTGCCCGCTTTCAGCCCGGGGATGTCCTGTACGGTGACCACACCCTGCGCGCTGGCGGAGGGCACAATGTTCGGCAGTGCCGGGCGCGGGATATGGAACAGCGTCAGCAGTTCGTCATCCCAGTCACCGCTGTGCAAATTGTAGAGTTGGGTGCGGGCCGCATTAGCGTGATCGGTGACAAAACTTTCGCCGCCGCTTAATTGCCAGCTGAGCCAGCTATCCACCGTGCCGATGCAGAGTTCACCGGCTTGTGCACGCGCCAGTCCATCCGGAATCGTGGCCAGCATCCCGGTGAGTTTGCCCGCCGGAAACATCGGATCCACCGCCAAGCCGGTTAAACCGGTGATGCGTGGCGCTTTGCCCGCCATGCGTAAATCGCGACAAAAGGCTTCCGAACGGCGATCCTGCCAGCTCACCAGCGGCGTCAAAGGCTGGCCGTCGCGGCGCTGCCAGATCAGCACCGACTCGCGCTGGTTGCTGATCGCTACTGCGGCCACCTCCGCTCCGCCGCACTGCGCCAGACAGCTTTCTATCGCCTGTTTCACTGCCTGCCAGATCGCCATTGGATCCTGCTCGGCCAATCCCGGCTGCGGATGGGCCAGCGTCAGAGGTTGACTGCCGCGCGCCACCACGTTGCCTGCACGGTCCACCGCAATGGCTTTCGCGTTTGTCGTACCTTCATCAATTGCCAGTATTAATGGACCCGCCATGTTTACGCTCCTGCACACATGCGCACTGCACTCTTCACCACGCTGGCGGCGTCGATACCATGATGCGCGCGCGTGGAGGCTCGATCGCCAGCAATCGCGTATTGCCCATCCGGGATACCCAGACGCAACAGCGGAATACCGCAGCCCCCTTCAGCCAGTACTTCTGCCACCAGGCTGCCGACGCCGCCATTGACGTTGTGTTCTTCTACGGTGATCACCGCCGGATAATGCTTTAACAGCTCTTGCAGACGTTGGGTATCACAGGGACGAATTGATGGAATGGCGATCACACCTGCGCTGATTCCCTGTTCCTGTAATTGCTCGGCCGCGCTCACCGCCTCATGCACGGTGGAGCCCATTGCCACCAGCACGATGTCGTTGCCTTCGCGCAATACGTCAATCTGGCCGGGACGGAACTGGTAGTTCTCATCGTGCAACTGCGGCAGGTCTTTACCATCCAGACGGATGTAAACCGGACCCACATGCGCAAGGGCATAATCGATGATCTGGCGGCACTCAAGCGGGCAGGATGGCGCGTAAATTTCGATATTGCCGAAGCCACGCATCACCGCAATATCATCAATACTGTGGTGGGTGCTGGCCAGCGGGCCGTAGCTGGCACCGGCATTCAGGCCAAACAGTTTGACGTTGGTGTTGTTGTAGCAGACATCCACTTTCACCTGCTCATTGGCGCGCGAAATCAGGAACGGTGCTGCATTACAGGTCACCGCCACTTTACCGCCAATCGCCAGACCGGCCGCCGTGCCCACCAGCGTTTGTTCCGCGATGCCGACGTTAATCAGGCGATCCGGGAACGCCTTGATAAAGGGCGATATTTTGGCCGTCGAAGTCGAATCCGCCACCACCGGCACCAGATCCACACCGCGATTCACGGCATCAATAAAGGCCTCCACCATCACCGTAGCCAGGTGTTTTGCATTACTCATCTTTCAATTCCTCCAGTGCCAGTTCGATCTCTTCCCCTTTCGGCACGCGGTGATGCCACTCTGGTTTGCCCTGAATAAAGGAGATGCCAAAGCCTTTCTCGGTATGCGCCACAATCACCTGCGGCTTGCCGTTGCGCGGCAGGTTTTCAATGGTTTCCACCACGGAAGCCATGTCATTGCCATTACACTCAGTGACTTCCAGACCGAAGGCGCGCCATTTGTCCGGCAGCGGATCGGTGTTCATGATGTCGCGCGTATGCCCCGCCAGCTGCAGTTTGTTCTTGTCGTTGATGATCACCAGGTTATCGAGGTTGTAGTGCGCCGCCACCAGCGCGGCCTCCCAGTTACTGCCCTCGGCCAGTTCACCGTCACCGGTGACCACAAAGATGCGGCGGTCGCTGTTGTCTTTCTTTGCCGCCAGCGCAATGCCGACCGCCACCGGTAAACCGTGGCCCAGCGCACCGGTGTTGAGTTCCACGCCCGGCGTTTTCTGCCGCACCGGATGACCCGGCAGATGCGAATCCGAATGCTGATAAGTCGGCAGCCATTCCGTCGGGAAGTAGCCCGCCTCTGCCAGCACACAGTAATAGCCGCCGACCGCGTGCCCTTTCGACTGGATATAGATGTCACGCTGCGGATCGTTAGTGCGATCCGGTGCGCAATTAAGGATGCGGAAATAGAGCGCCGTCAGGATTTCGACCTGAGAGAGATCGGCACCGGTGTGTCCACCCGCCGGGCTACCCGCATTCAGCTGGATGATGCGGCGACGCACGGCGCGCGCTTTCGCGGTCAGGTCCGCCACCGAGTATTTGAAAGGATTCATAGACACCTCTGCATTTTAAAGCGTTATTGAATATATATTCACAACAGATAAAAAATTTACCCAGATTTTTACCCTAAATAAGCTGAGTTGCGGGAAGGCGGTCAACTCGTAAATCCCCAGGAGCTTACTCAGGTAAGTGACTGGGGTGAGCGAGTGCAGCCAACGCACCTGCGGCTCGGCTTATGACGGGTAACGATTAACCTTTGGCCTCACCTTCCTGAATCATTGCCTTCTGTGCCACCACTGCGGCTTTCTGCTGCATGCGGCTTTGCATTTGATCGATGATCACCGCCACGATAATCACGATGCCTTTGATCACCATTTGCCAGAACTCGCTGACGCCCATCATGATCAGACCGTCCGCCAGGAAGCCAATAACAAAAGCCCCCACCAGCGTGCCCAAAATGGTACCACGCCCTCCGGCCAGTGAAGTGCCACCGAGCACCACCGCCGCAATCGCGTTCATCTCAAATGAAGTACCGTTGGCCGGATGGCTGGCCACCAGCTGCGAGGAAACCACAATGCCGGCAATCGCTGCACAGAAACCTGAAATGGTGTACACCCAGATTTTTACTGACTTCACTTTGACGCCGGAGAGTTCTGCCGCACGCTCGTTATCACCAATCGCATACACCTGACGGCCAAACGGCAGGCGGCGTGCCACATAGGCAATCACTAACGCCAGCACTACCATCATCCAGATCGCCCATGGCAAGCCAAGGAAATAGCCCGCGCCGATCTTGTCAAAACCCGTGTTACCGAGCTGTGGATTGCCCTGCAAGCCGGGAAACGTTTCGCCGCCAGAGGTCAGCATCGCTGCCCCGCGCAGGATGTACATGGTGCCCAGCGTGCAGATAAACGGGGCCACATTATATTTCGTGATGATCCAGCCATTCACTGCACCAATCAGTCCGCCCACCACTAGCACCACGGGCACAATTACCCAGACGCTGGGAAAGATGGCAATACCAAACATCGGCAGCACAATGCCTTTGGTGATCAACCATCCGGCAACCATGCCGCACAGGCCCAGCGTGGCACCGATGGAGAGATCAATCCCCGCCGTGATAATGACAAAGGTGATGCCGAGCGCCAGAAACGCATTGATGGCGATGTGTTTGACCATGATCACCATGCTGCCCACCGCGAGGAAATCCGGCACGGTGATGGCGAAGAAGCCAACAATGAGGAACAACGCGATAAAGGTGCGCAGCTTCAGCAGCAGCAGAATCATGCCTTCACGTGAGTTGAAAACCTTACCTGGCGAAGCGAGCGCCATTGCGCCATTGTTTTTCATGCTCAGAACCCCTGTGCACTTGCTTTAACCAGCGCTGCCTCTTCCGCTTCCGCGCGCGGCAGGTCAGCTGTCAACTTGCCGCCGGACATCACAAGAATGCGATCGGCGACAGCCATAATTTCTTTTAGATCGGAGGTGGAAAACACCACGGCAATGCCCTGCTCTGACAGTTTCACCATCATGCGGAACACTTCCGCTTTGGCACCGACGTCAATGCCGCGGCTTGGCTCATCCAGCAGCAATAAACGCGGGTTGGTGAGCAAGGAACGGCCAATCACCACTTTCTGCTGATTGCCGCCGCTCAGCGCACTGATCGCCACCTCGGGTGACGAGATTTTGATCGCCAGATTGCCTACCGTGCTGTTCACCGCTTCCCGCTCTGCCTGTTCCGAAATCACGGTGCGATGGGACAGACGACGCCATAAACTGGCAATGGTCAGATTGCTGGCCACGGAGGAGACCGGGAAAATACCGGCCCGTTTGCGATCTTCCGGCACCAGGCTCATGCCCATACGAATGCGTTCGGCGGTCGGCAAGCGCGTCGGCAGCGGTTTGCTGTCCAGCCACAGTTTGCCGAGATAATTGCGCTGGCTGCCGAGCAGGCACTCAAACAGCTCAGTGCGTCCCGCGCCCATCAGTCCATAAATGCCAACGATCTCCCCGGCGCGCACGTTAAAACTGACGTCGTCTACCAGCTTATTGCCATGGGCACTGACGCAGGTGATGTGCTCGGCTTCCAGCACCGCGGCGCCGAACTGACGATCGGGCGGCAGAAAGTTACTCACTGGCTCGCTGCCGAGCATTTCACGCACGATCCACGGCACATCGATGTCGCTGACCTTCGCTTCCGCCTGAAAGCGACCGTCGCGCAGAATGGTGATCACATCGCCAATCGCCATCAGCTCCTCGAGCCGATGCGAGATGTAGATGATGGAAACGCCCTGCCGCGTCAGTTCGCGGATCACACGGAACAGGATCTCCACTTCTGTTTTGCTCAGCGCCGACGTCGGTTCATCCAGAATTAAGATGTCGGCGTTCTCTGCCAGCGCTTTGGCGATTTCCACCAGTTGCTGCTGGCCCACTTTCAGGTTGCCGACGATCTCATCCGGCGAAATCGGCTGGTCGAGACGTTGCAATAACGCAGCGGTACGGCGCTTCTGTTCTGCTTCGTTAATTGGGCTAATGCCGCGCTGGATTTCTCGTCCCAGGAAGATGTTTTCCGCTACGCTCAGGTTTTCGAACAGGTTGAGTTCCTGATGCACCATGCCGATACCGTGGCGGGCGGCGTCTCGCGTACTGCTCAACACCACTTTTTCGCCGTTGAGGAACATTTCGCCACTGGTGGGCTGCTGTACCCCGGCGAGAATCTTCATTAACGTGGATTTCCCCGCCCCGTTTTCGCCGATGATGACGTTCACTTTGCCGCGCCAGACACGATAATCGACACGATCCAGCGCCAGAGTGCCCGGGAACAGCATCGACATTTGACTGGCCTGCAAGATGATTTCATCGCTCATCATGGATTCCCCTGCTGCAACTGAATCGCCACCACACCATCCACCTGATTCGGCTCCATGCTGACGGCTAACAGCGCCTGTACCGGTTTACCTACCCAGCTGGCATCGACCGGCGGAAGTTGCTTAACCGCATGCCGGTTCAACGCTTTGGTCAGCTGCGCGTATTGCACCTGGTTGGTGAACTCTTCAAAGCGATAGCCCGCCGCATCACGAATCGCATTACTGCGCAGCACCGGCCCAATCAACACCTTGACCGGTTTGCCATTGATGGTGACGGTCAGGCTGCGTTCCCGTTCATTGCTGTTATCAAAGGCGGTGACGGTGCCACCGGCACGCACAAACACGCTTTCGCTGCCCCCGGCCTTGACGGTATGACTTTTGGTTTCCATATCTGCCCAGCTCAGCGCCTGCTTCTCGGCAGGTTGCTGCACCCGGCTGGCCCAGCTCGACTCTGCGATCTGCTGCGGCGTTTGGTTGCTGTAACCGGGTTTGGCATTGGGATCTTTCGGCATGATGGGATTGCCGTTTGCATCGAGATCCACCACGGTGCAGGCGGTTAACATCAGCGATAAGAGCCCAACCATCAGCCCGGCTGCTGCTTTTCCCTTCATGCCGACCTCCGTCTTATTTCGCCAGATTGAAGTTTTTCAGCTTCGAGGCATTGCTGTCGTCGATCAGCACGCAATCCATCAGCTGCTTCTCTTCTTTTTGCGCTTTGCCGTTTTTCAGGTAGTAATCCACCTGCTCAACCGCCATCTGAGCCTGATCCCAGCCCGGCTGCAGCACCGTGGCTTTGATGTTGCCTTTATTGATGATGGAGTCACGGGTGTAGTCGCTGCCGTCAAAGCCGACCACAATCACGTTGGTTTTACCGGCGGCTTTCAGCGCCGCTTCCGCACCCAGCGCCATAGTGTCGTTTCCGGAGATCACCCCCACGATATTGGGATTCTTCTGCAGAATGGTTTCCATACGGCTGAAGGCTTCGGTCTGGCTCCAGTTGGCACTCTGCTGCGCCACCATCTTCATATCGGGATAGTCATCCAGCACGTCGTGATAGCCCTGCGAGCGCACACCCGCGTTGGTATCCGACTCTTTACCCAGCAGCTCGACATAGTCACCTTTGCCGTTCAGCAGCTTGGCGAACTTCTCTGCACCCAGCTGCGCGCCCTGGTAGTTATTGGAGACAATCTGCGCCACGGCGATACCGGTTTTATTGATTTCACGGTCAATCAGGAAAGTCGGGATTCCGGCATCTTTGGCTTTCTGCACCGGGCCGACGGTAGCGTCTGCGCCGGCGTTATCCAGGATGATCGCTTTGGCCTTACGCGCAATGGCGGTTTCGATCAGCTGGTTCTGCTTATTCACATCATCATCGTGCGAGGCCACCAGCGTGGTGTAGCCGAGCGCTTTGGCCTTCTCCTGCGCACCGTCGGCTTCGGCTTTAAAGAACGGGTTATCGTGAGACGGCGTGATAATGGCAATCAAACCTTTTTCTGCCGCCAGCGTTGCCGCTGAGGCCAACATCAGTGAAGCCAGTAGGGTCATTTTGAGGACAGAAGCTTTCATTGATTTTTCTCCGCTTGAATATATATTCAATTGCGATTTTATATGCATAATGACTATGCGCTGGCTTGTCGAACTCGTCCATCGCGCGATCCTGAAAAAGCGAAAACGATCACAAAATGTTCTGCGTTGTTATTTATGACTGGCTGATTAACAATACCAGGCAGGTTAAGAGAGAGAAAAAACCATGGCAAAACAGGATGAACAGCGGCTGATGGTGAAAATCGCCACGCTTTATTATGTGGAAGGCATGAAGCAGTCCGACATTGCCCAGCTGCTGAAGCTGTCGCAATCCTTTGTGTCACGCATCCTCAATCGCAGCGTGAAAGAAGGCGTGGTGAAGATCAGCGTGGTGCCGCCAGCCAATGTCTATCCCGAACTGGAGAAGGCGATTGAGCAGCAGTATCAGCTGCCACAGGTGATTGTGGTGGATGTGCCGGATCAGGCTTCCGCGCTGCAAATTAAACAGGCAATTGGTTCAGCGGCAGCGCACTATCTGGAAACTCGTTTGCGCGCCGATGAGCTGATCGGAATTTCATCATGGAGTGGCACCATTCGCGCGATGGTGGATGCATTACATCCGCTCACTGCGCCCTGCAAAGGCGTGATCCAACTGCTCGGCGGCGTGGGTGCTAACGGCAACGTGCAGGCTACCATCCTGACGCAAAATCTGGCGGCGCTGCTGGATTGTCCGGCCTGGCTGCTGCCGTCACAGTCGATTGAACATTCGGTACAGGATCGCCAACGCTTATCAGTGAACCCAGACGTGGCCGTGGTGCTGGAAAAGTTTGATCAGGTGGATCTGGCGATCGTCGGCATCGGCGATCTTGAGCCTTCGGCGCTGCTGCGCAACTCGGGTAACTACTATGACGGCGAGATGCTGCGCACGCTGGCAGAACGCGGTGCGGTGGGCGATATCTGCCTGCATTACTTTGACGCCGAGGGTAAACCGGTGCTGAGCGCTGAAGAAGATCCGGTGATTGGCATGGAGCTGGCGCAGGTCAAGCAGTGCGCACAAGTAGTTGCGCTGGCGGGCGGCAAAGAAAAAGCACAAGCGATTCGTGGGGCGTTACGCGGCGGGTATGTGAAAGTGCTGATTGTGGATTATCCAACGGCACGCTTGCTGATGGAATGATGTCATTGAAGCTGGCGCCATGAATGGCGCCTCTATCGGAGACGAGTGCACCGTTAAGGCACCGGAAGATATCAGCCAATGGTGCGATAAGCCGTGGTGACCTTCCATAAATAACGTGGAGCCTGTGCCGCCGGATGTTTGTTCTGAACATGCTGGTAAAACTCGTCTGGCGACATGGAATTGATCATCGCAATCGCCTGATCGCGATTACGTGAGAACGTGCGCAGCAGCGCACCGGCACCGTTGGCGTAGGAAACAATGGTGGCATAGCGCAGCGTCAGTGGATTTCTAATGCCGGCCAACTCAGAATCCTGCAGCAGCTTGAGGTAAGCCGCGCCGATATCGATATTTTTCGCCGGATCGCGCAATTCGGATGACGTCGGCTGACCGTGGCGTCCCTGGGTGCGATACACCGCACGACCCGCCGTTGAGGCTTTAATCTGCATCAACCCTACCGCGTTTGAACGGCTGGTAACGGTGGGATTACCTCCGGATTCGACACTAATAATGGCGCTGATTAACTTCTCATCAACGCCATAATGACTGGCGGCATCTTCGGTAAACAGTGACCATGCATCATTCACTTTCGACGGGGGTGCCTGGGTTAATGGCGTATTTTTCTCTGGCACGACCGTTTTTTCTGGCTCACTGGCACAGCCCGCGAGCAACAGCGCAGATAGCATAAGTAGTCGAATTTTCACTGATTTTTGGTTCCGCAATAGAGTTGGCGCAAGCTATCATACCTGGCGCAGCGCAATGCAAAATTACCGTTTATCCTAAATACGTAAAAAACCTTGTGCTACCGTGACTTCAGTAACGGATTTCGCCATCATCGGCAGGCCACTTTAAATCAGGATGAACGCTATGCTTTCCCCTCGCTCCATTCGTCTGATCGCCCCTTCCGGCTATTGCCATAATCAGGATGCGGCCCAACGCGCTGTGAGTCGTTTACTGGCACAGGGACATCAGTTGGACAACTTATCAGCGATTTCGCGCCGCTTCCAGCGTTTTGCGGGCGACGATGGGGAACGATTAAATGATGTGAATCAGTTGGCAACGTTGACCACCCTGCCCGATATCGTGCTGGCGGTGCGAGGCGGTTACGGTGCGTCACGATTACTGGATCAGATTGATTATGTGGGTTTGCAGCGCCAACTGCTCAACCAGCCGATTGCCCTGTGTGGCCACAGTGACTTCACCGCGATTCAGCTGGCGTTGCTGGCGCAAACCGGATTGGTGACCTTCAGCGGCCCAATGCTGGCAGGCAACTTCGGCGCAGAGGCATTATCCGAATTTACCCTGTCACACTTTTGGCAGGCGCTCTCTTCTCCTACAGTCAATATCAGCTGGCAGTCTCACAGCCCGGATGCAGGGCGCTGGCAAGGAACGTTGTGGGGCGGCAATCTGGCGATGATCTGTTCTCTGATAGGCACGCCGTGGATGCCACAGATTGAAAACGGCATTTTGGTGATCGAGGATGTGAATGAGCATCCTTTCCGCATTGAACGTATGCTGATTCAACTGCATCAGAGCGGTATTCTGGCGCGTCAGCAGGCGATTATCACTGGCAGTTTTACCAGCACCTCACTGTCTGCCTATGACAATGGTTTCGATTTTGCCAGCGTATGGCAACGCATCCGCGATGAATACCAAATTCCGGTCATCAGCGATCTGGCGTTTGGCCACGATGCCGATACCGTCACGCTGCCGCTGGGCGCCAGCGCGACCTTACAGCTTGAACAGGGCGAAGCACAGCTTGCCTTCACCGGCCACCCGACATTGCGCTAACGTTTTGCCGCAGGAGACCGACATTGAAGCCACTGTACGAAGATTTGTGGATCTCCACCCCGGAATTTCCCGCCGAAGAAACGGCGAATGATTTAATGATGCATGGCTTTATGCTGCGCCATCCGCGCGGCAATCTGGTCATCGGCCGTATCGAACATCCGCTCGATCATGAATTTCTCAATGATGCGGGCGGCGTGATTCGCCACTACTTCACCCACTGGCATGAAGCCGCGCCCGGTGCCGTGGCAATCCAACAGCGCTTTAACAGCGCGCTTTACTGCCACAGCCGTTCATTGGGGCCCGTAAGCCTTATCGTCGAACCCGATGAGACCTTCATCCAGCAGGAAACCCATTTTGGCGATTTCCATCTGCTGCCGACACCTGGACACACGCCAGGCAGCTGCAGTTATCTTTATCATTCCCCGCTGGGCCAGACTTATCTGTTCGTTGGCGATACCTTGACCTGTGATTACAACCGCTGGATCAGCGTGCTGGTGCCAGAGAGTAATCCGCAGGAATTGCAGCAATCGCTGGAGCTGTACCGCGCACTGCGTCCGGACGTCGTGCTAATGAGTACCACGCGCGGTCACCTGTCATGGGCGAAAGTCGATTTGCAGAGTTGGCTGGCGGCAATCGATGAGGCAGAACAGTCGCCGCTGGATTTGCGCCAGCAGCCACTGATGTAGCTACAGCGATTTACTGAGATAGTGACGCTGATGGTGACGCGGGTAATTATCGAGGCTGAAGCGTAAGCTGTAGCCCATCTTTTCATAGAAAGGGCGCGCCTGGAAACTGGCCGTATCAACCTGCGCATAGCGGCAACCACGGGCGCGGGCTTCTGTTTCGGCGGCCTGAATCAACTGTGTTCCGGCACCCTGCCCGCGTAACGCATCCCCTACCCACAGCAGGTCAATACGCAGCCAGTTGCCAAAGGTGGAACCGGTTAATCCGGCCAGCTTGCGGCCCGAAGCATCCTTAATGAATACCCCAATCGCCTGCATCTCACTGGGGTCGATAAAGCGGCTGTTATATTCGGTGAGGCCAAGACGGACGTCATCCAGATCTTGTGCGGTGACGGTGTCGGTTACGCTTAATTGCATCGTCTTCTCCATTGACTGGCAACTATGAATTGGGGCGCTGGCTGTCGTCGTAACGCTCCAGCGAAAGAATTTCTGTATCGCGTTTTTCGGTACGATTGCAGGGAATCAGCTTATCGCTATTGGCAAAGACAAAGAACGTATCGTCATTATTTTTGTTCACAATCAGCTGATCGCCATTACGAAAACGGGTGATCGCCACTTTGTCACCACCTTGCAAACGGGTGCGCTGTTGTCCTGCAGCAACCTGAAAATGTCGACTGGGCCACATCAGGGTGCTCAAACCATACCCCGCGCGCGACACCGTCATGGTCGGTCGTCCTGGGCAGGTAATTTGAAACTCGCTGTCGCTCCACGCTGGCGCGATTTGGCACGCCATTAAGCCAACGGCAATAGCTATCGCCTTCATTGGGTTCTCCGCTGAGGTTAGATGATGATTTCGTTGGAATTTATGCCGGGAAGCGTAACACAGAAAAAAGCGGGATGACGGATAATGGCCCGCTGAATGCGGGCCTGCAAAGATAGGAGATACTGGAAACGTCTAATTAACCGAGTTCATATCTTTGATTTGATTACGATTTATCTGCTGTTCTTTACCATCAATATCTTTGTAAGTAATCATGCCGGTATCTTCATCCACTTTGGGTTTGCCTTGCACCACAATGGTTTGTCCATCAGTGGTGTGCAGGACGTGATCGGATGCGCAGCCCGCCAGCAGTAGGCCAAGGCTAAAAGTACCAATTAAAAGCAGTGTCTTTTTCATCTCATCCTCCTTTTGGATTCAGTGTCAGGTTTAGCACAGCGCTCAGTCATGTGAACCAGGAGAAAGATTAATCTGTGAAGAACAATCGCTGCGCATCAGCCGGTAACGACTGAGCAGCAGCTATATTGCATGGATTTCCATCACAAACGGATGGGAGAAGGAACACACTGAAGGGAATTACTCTGCTGCGACCTGAGCGGCCACTAACATTAACGCCAGACCCGCATCTTCCGGATCGAAGCCTTGCATCACTTCTTGTATGGCCGCTACACAGTTCATAATCTGCTTTTTTTTGTCGGCTTCTAATTTGTCAATCGCGTGCTGAAGAATCATTAAACTGGCTTCTTCTTCTTTCATAGATTTGCCCTTGTTTTGCTTACCTGATGCGCAACGCTGGCAAGAATAACGTTTATCTGCTACCAAAGTCACCCCTTTACATTCTTACCGCTTAACGATTAAGCAAATGGCAAATGGGAAGCGGTGCCAGACCTGCTATGATCAGCATATCAGTGAGCATTAGCGGGCCACTGCAAACAAGGATACGAACCAGGACAGGATCATGTTGCGAATCACGGTAGTACTCACCCTCTTATTATTGGCTGGCTGCAGCTCAACACCCAAAGGTGTCGACTGCCCGGGCGAAGTCGCGACCATTTATGGGCAATCCATGGGGCAGACTCAGGCGCGCATTTTCGATTTAGTGAATGCTTTTACGGTCACGCGTGATGGCGTGGCGGTGAAAAGTGGCACCTTGCACTCCAGCGATCGTTTCCAGTATGTGCCGTCTGCCGTAACGCCTGAGGGCTTTACCGCTCAGCGACTGTCCGATAAGCAATTCCGTCTGATTAACCCTTATCAAAACACCATGATTACCTGGACGTGCCCTTAAACGTGCTTAGCCAGGCAAGATGGTTTATTGTCAGGCTTCCTCACGCTGCGGACCTGCATTATGGAAAAGAGTCTGGATAATAACGGCTACATCGATTTCCCCTTCCCCGCTTCCACCAACGCGGATGGCTCGGTAAATCCCTGTGGGTTCGACCTCACGCTGGAGACCGATCGCATCGACGAAATCTCGGCGGGTAAACATTCCGAAAATTTACGGCGTTTACTGGAAGAGGTGAATTTGCAGGATGGGGTGTTCATGACTTTAGCCTGTGACTGGCAGCAGCGTGATGATGGGGTGTGTGGATTTATCGATGTGGCATTACGCCCGGCACTCTCAAGTGGCAGCAGTGACGAAACGCAAAGTCTGGATCAGGCGTTTGAACTCTATCTGATCCGTCAGGAGAAGCAGCACAACATGCAGGCGGGCACGCTGGTGAATTATGCGCGTGCCGTGTTGGATTGGGGTTGGTCGCCTTTGCATCAGCGCCATATGCGCTATGAGAAAGTCACCATTCGCTATTACTGCCAGCAAGCCGATGATGCCGAGTGGTGTTTTGACCATTTACGCCACTTTTTTGTGACCTGGTATCCGGCTTATCGCGGCAACGCTTAGGGTGTCAGTGAACACCCTCTTGCACTTATGGCCTGACCAGGCGAATCGCATGTTCCAGCATCCGCTGTTCATCACGTTCGTCATGCGCGCGATGGTGGCGAGTACGCTGTAATAAATCGGCGATCTCGGCACGTTTGGTTTCATGACCACATTCAGACAGGACGATCACCGCGTCGCCAATGACCCGGCACACTTCATCGTAATCGTCTTCACTCAACACATCACGTTTCATCTCTCCTCCCGCTGTTGTCTGGCCTGAAAAACAGTGATGCAAAATGCACCTTTTCTCCATCAAGCCTGGACAGAATTCAGCATTCCTGCAAACCGCTGTTACAACCTCGTGGTTCTGCGGGTTGCTTGCCTGAAAATCTGTGACTACGCTGAATCGTAATATTCACAAACAGCAGGGAGTCATCATGACTGATAAAGCGGAAGCAAAATTGAACGAAGCAGCGGGCGCAGTAGAAGAAAAAATTGGGGAATGGACCGGCTCTCGCAAACATCAGGCTAAGGGTGCCGCGCGTCGTTATCCCGCACAAGCCAGTTATGCCGTGCAGGATGCAGCAGACTGCGTGGTCAAATCGGTACGTGATAACCCAGCGACGGGCCTGGCGGTTGCCGCCAGCATCGGTATCATTGTCGGATTCCTGCTCGGCAGGAAGTAATCGGTGATGGGGGGCCTGTGCGGCCCCAATACTCCGTGGTAATGACCAGCCTTATTCAACCTGACTAGTGCCGATGACCCGCCTCATCCAACCTTTCCTGAATATGTTCATCCGGCGTCTCCGCCACATCAGCCGTACTGTTATTCACATCCAAATGACGACCATGATGCACCGAAGAGTAGAGCGGCTCGTCAGGCAGCTGCGCACAGCTACCGAATGAAATTAACAGGAAAAACCACGCCGCGATCGCCTTCTTACCCATCCCAACGCCCATCCACACAGATTTAAGTCGGCTAAGATTGCCTGAGAGAGTGCAAATTAGCGTCAGCGACACGCAAAGCTGTGTGGGTAGATGTGAGCAATCAGGCTTGCGAGCGACGCGCTTTGTATCGTGCGACCATGGTGATCAGCGCCTGATAAATCAGACCGGCATACAAGCTTTTCACTATGACCATCGGAATCGCCTCCCCTTGCGCCTGCCACGACATAAACCACATGAAGATGCCCCACAGCAGGGAAAACAGCAGCCAGCCTTTAACGAATTTGATTACACCCTGCATACCACCTCCAAAATCAGAAGCGCTGAAGATAACGGGTTTAAAGTAAAAAGGCACGATGATGGATTCATGAATGCTAACTGTTTCAAAGTTTTTCGAAATGTATTGTCATGAGCGAACCTTCTCAATAAATTGCGCACTTGTCGCATACAGTATGATGGCAGTTTGTGATTGAATCCCCGCCAACGTAGTCAGGCTTGTGGTTAAGATGAAATATTTAAGTGATATCCAGAGATTTATCGAAAGTAATACCTTGTTATCCACCACGTTTAGCCTGTTGCTATTGGTGATTGCCGGTATGGTGACCCATCTAATCTGCAAATTCTTTGTGGTAAAGGTGGTGCGAAGAGTGTTCTTTAGTTCGCACAAGAATCAGGTGCCACTCGATAAAGATGTAAGGCTTTCTGAGAAGCTCTCTAACTTTATCCCGGTGATCACGGTCTTTTTCCTGCTGCAGTTTATGCCGGACTTGCCCGAGCATTTGCTGATCGCGATAAAGACCATCTGCGGCATTTTGTTCTTTGTCTATCTGTCGCTGTTCTTCACTGAAGTGCTGGAGATCGTTAATAACTCCTACTCCCGCAAGTCAAAGCGCAAGAATCACTCGATCAAAGGTTATATTCAGGTCGGCAAAATTCTGGTGCACATCATTTCGGCGATTATGATCCTGGCGATTATGTCGAATAAATCACCAGTCATTATTATCTCGAGTTTGGGTGCGGTTGCCGCGGTATTGATGTTGGTCTTTCAGCACACCTTAATGTCGCTGGTGGCGAATATTCAGGTGTCATCCAACGATGTGCTGCAACTTGGCGACTGGATTGAGATGCCGGATAAAGGTATTAGCGGCGAAGTGATAGATATTGCGCTGCACACCATTACGCTGCGCAACTGGGATAACACTTTGTCACGCATCCCGACGAAAAACTTCCTGACCGAAACATATACCAATTGGCAGTCGATGTTCTCCTCCGGCGCGCGCCGAATCATGCGTAGCTTTCACCTCGACCAAATGTCGATTCGCTTTCTCGATCACGAACTCATTCAGCAGATGAGTCAGATTCGCGGCGTCAGCGAGCAGCTTTCATTGTTAATGGATGGACGAGACAGCAATGCCGTGGGTGACCGCTGGTTTGCCGAAAACGGCATAACTAACTTGACGGTGTTCCGCAAATATCTCACCGCGTGGCTGTCGCAGCGTGATGACATTAAGCAGGATATGTATATCGTGGTGCGCGCCATGAAGCCTTCGCCGGAAGGTTTACCGGTAGAAGTCTATTGCTTCACCTCGTCGATATTTTGGGTTGAGTATGAGAATTCGCAATCAGCGATCTTCGAATATATTTATGCGATTGTCGGGCAGTTTGGGCTGCGCATGTATCAGCATCCAGGCGGCAATGATTTTTGGCGCTTGTCGCAGCAGCATGCATCAGCCTCCAAATCCGTTGAACAGCAAGCCGATTAATTTAGCGCATAAAAAAACGGGAGCCCATCGGGCTCCCGTTATGCATTCTGCCTGAGGGCAAATTACATGTTCGCGATGATCGCGTCACCAAACTCTGAACATTTCAGCAGTTTAGCGCCATCCATCAGACGCTCGAAGTCATAGGTCACGGTCTTAGCGGCGATTGCGCCTTCCATGCCTTTAACAATCAGGTCTGCGGCTTCGAACCACTCCATGTGGCGCAGCATCATTTCTGCGGACAGAATAACGGAACCTGGGTTCACTTTATCCTGACCAGCGTACTTAGGTGCAGTACCGTGGGTCGCTTCGAACAGTGCGCATTCGTCACCGATGTTTGCGCCAGGTGCGATACCGATACCGCCAACCTGTGCCGCCAGGGCGTCAGAGATGTAGTCACCGTTCAGGTTCATACAAGCGATAACGTCGTATTCGGCTGGACGCAACAGGATCTGCTGCAGGAAGGCGTCAGCGATCACGTCTTTCACGATGATCTCTTTGCCGGTGTTCGGGTTCTTGAACTTCATCCACGGACCGCCATCGATCAGCTCGCCGCCGAACTCTTCTTTCACCAACTGGTAGCCCCAGTCTTTGAAAGAGCCTTCGGTGAACTTCATGATGTTGCCTTTGTGAACCAGAGTCAGAGAATCACGATCGTTGGTGATAGTGTACTCAACCGCAGCACGCACCAGACGTTTAGTACCCGCTTCAGAGCACGGCTTAACGCCGATACCACACTGTTCTGGGAAGCGAATTTTCTTCACGCCCATCTCTTCGCGCAGGAACTTGATGACTTTATCCGCTTCTGGCGTGCCCGCTTTCCACTCGATACCAGCATAGATATCTTCTGAGTTTTCGCGGAAGATCACCATATCGGTCTCTTCTGGGCGTTTAACCGGGCTTGGGGTGCCGGTGTAGTAGCGAACCGGACGCAGACACACGTACAGATCCAGCTCCTGACGCAGCGCAACGTTCAGAGAACGAATACCGCCACCAACTGGGGTCGTCAGTGGGCCTTTGATGGCAACGCGGTACTCTTTGATTAAATCGAGGGTTTCTTGCGGCAGCCAGACATCCTGACCGTAAAGCTCTACTGATTTCTCACCAGTATAAATTTCCATCCAGGAAATTTTACGCTCACCGTTGTAGGCTTTCTTCACAGCGGCATCAACCACTTTCAGCATTACAGGGGAAACATCAACGCCGATGCCATCACCTTCAATGTAAGGAATGACTGGGTTATTCGGAACGTTCAGTTTGCCCTGATCCAGGGTGATTTTTTGACCTTCCGCCGGAACAACTACTTTGCTTTCCATCAACCTCTCCTTCGAGCGATTTTTTGTTAATGATTTGTAAGATGCGGGTCAATACTACTTGAATATTTCCGCTACGCCAATCACCGCAGTTTCGCGCTATAATGCGCCGATTGTTTCTGACTGCAAAGCCCATGCGAAAAACTTCTCAACGAATTCACCAGGATAAGCGTCCAAACACCGCAGCACGCCAGCCCGTGCGCCGTGACACACGTCCAAAAGGACCGCGACGCGTCATACTCTTTAACAAACCTTTCGATGTTTTACCGCAGTTCAGCGACGAGGCGGGACGCCGCACGCTCAAGGATTTCGTGCCGATTAGCGACGTTTATGCCGCAGGCCGCCTCGACCGCGACAGCGAAGGTTTGATGATTCTCACCAACGATGGCGCGCTGCAGGCGCAACTGACTCAGCCCGGTAAACGCACCGGAAAAATTTATTACGTTCAGGTTGAAGGCGCACCGCAGGAATCAGATTTATCCCTATTACGCAGTGGTGTCACACTCAACGATGGACCAACGCTGCCCGCAGGCATCGAGTTAGTCACCGAGCCAGAGTGGCTGTGGCCGCGCCAGCCGCCGATCCGCGAGCGGAAAGCCATCCCCACCAGCTGGTTGAAAATCACCTTGTATGAGGGGCGCAACCGTCAGGTGCGTCGCATGACGGCGCATATTGGGTTTCCCACATTACGCCTGATTCGCTTTGCCATGGGCAATTATCAACTCGACGATTTAGCCTTGGGTGAGTGGCGCGAAGTGAGTGCAGAAGCTTAAACAGGGCTTTTCGATAACTTTTAGTTAACAATTTCGGAGGAAGGATGTTTAAACCTCATGTAACCGTGGCTTGTATCGTGCAGGCACAAGGCGAATTGCTGGTGGTTGAAGAGCGTGTTCACGGCCGCATTACCTGGAATCAGCCGGCGGGTCATCTGGAGGCCGATGAAACGATCATCGAAGCGGCACAGCGCGAATTATTTGAAGAGACCGGCATTGACGCTCAACCCGAATATTTCCTCGGCGTGCAGCAGTGGATCGCGCCTGACGATACACCTTTTGTGCGTTTCCTGTTTGGTCTCGATCTGCCGGAAAAATGCGAGACATCGCCACACGATCGTGACATCGATTGCTGCTGGTGGCTGCCGCCAGAGCAGATTCTCACTGCGAATCGCCTGCGTTCACCGCTGGTCGCCGAAAGTGTACGATTGTGGCAACAAGGCGCACGTTATCCGCTGCAACTGGTGGCACCGTTCCAGTGGCCGTTTCATGAAGGTGCGCGCCCGGCTTCGGCATGATAGAATGCGCCGCCTGTTTTTATCGTAATTAAGAGTGCGTCATGTCTGACAACAGCCAGAAAAAAGTGATCGTCGGAATGTCCGGCGGCGTCGATTCTTCCGTATCCGCCTGGCTACTGCAACAGCAGGGCTATCAGGTTGAAGGCCTGTTCATGAAGAACTGGGAGGAAGACGACGGCGAGGAGTATTGTACCGCCGCTGACGATCTGGCTGACGCACAAGCCGTGTGTGACAAACTCGGCATGAAACTGCACAAAATCAACTTCGCGGCTGAGTACTGGGATAACGTGTTCGAACACTTCCTGGAAGAGTACAAAGCGGGCCGCACGCCAAATCCCGATATTCTGTGCAACAAAGAGATCAAGTTTAAAGCCTTCCTCGAATTTGCGGCTGAAGATCTCGGCGCTGACTTTATCGCCACCGGTCACTATGTGCGCCGCGCCGATGTGAATGGCACCAGCCAGTTACTGCGCGGCCTCGATGGCAATAAAGATCAAAGCTACTTCCTCTACACCCTAAGCCATGAGCAGATTGCACAAAGCCTGTTCCCGGTGGGCGAGTTGGAGAAACCCGAAGTCCGCCGCATCGCTGAAGAACTGGATTTGATCACCGCGAAGAAAAAAGACTCCACCGGTATCTGCTTTATCGGCGAGCGCAAATTCCGCGACTTCCTTGGCCGTTACTTACCGGCACAACCGGGTGAAATCGAAACCGTTGACGGTGAGATTGTCGGTGAACATCAGGGGCTGATGTATCACACGCTGGGTCAGCGTAAAGGGCTGGGTATTGGCGGTCGCAAAGAGAGCAACGACGATCCCTGGTATGTGGTCGATAAAGACGTGGCGCGCAATCGTCTGGTGGTGGCTCAGGGAGCGGAGCATCCTCGCCTGATGTCCGTTGGTCTGATTGCTCAGCAGCTGGATTGGGTCGATCGCCAAACGATGACGGCACCGCTGCGCTGCACGGTGAAAACCCGTTATCGCCAGACCGATATTCCATGCGAAATTATCCCGCTCGATGGCGAGCGTATTGAAGTGCGTTTTGACGAGCCGGTTGCGGCCGTCACGCCTGGCCAGTCGGCCGTATTTTATCTGGGTGATGTTTGCCTCGGCGGCGGCATTATTGAACAGCGCCTGCCACTGGCAGAAGCCTGAGGTCGGCACTGCCGACGCGATGACAGGAGTTAAGCGTGGCCAAGAACTATTATGAGATAACGCTCGCGCTGGCGGGCATTTGCCAGTCCGCGCATCTGGTGCAGCAATTAGCGCATCAGGGCACTTGCAACAATGCCGCATTAACTGTGTCGCTGCGCAGCCTGTTGGATCTGAACCCCGGCTCGACGCTGGCGGTCTTTGGCAATGATGAAGCGAATCTGCACCTCGGTCTGGAATCGCTGATGGCCGTGCTGAACAGCGGCAGCCGCCAGGGTGCGGGAGCTGAAATGACGCGCTACACCCTGAGCATGATGGTGCTGGAACGTAAACTGCACGGCAACAGCACGGCACTTAACACGCTCTCTCAGCGCATCGCGCAGCTTGACCGGCAATTAGCCCATTACGAGCTGGAATCAGAAACCATTACTGGTGCTATGGCGGGGATTTATGTCGATGTGATCAGTCCGCTGGGTCCGCGCATTCAGGTCACCGGTTCGCCGCAGGTATTACAGAATTCTCAGGTACAGAGCAAAGTACGCGCCACTTTACTGGCAGGTATTCGTGCTGCTGTGCTGTGGCAGCAGGTTGGCGGTGGCCGCCTGCAACTGATGTTCTCGCGACAGCGTTTGCTGCGTGAAGCCAAAACCATTTTATCCCGGCTGGGCCCGGCGTATTAAGCGCCGCCCTGCCCTAATTTGTTAACGATTCAGGAGTTGCACTGATGGAATTATCCTCTCTGACCGCCGTCTCACCTGTCGATGGCCGTTATGGCGATAAAGTCAGCCCGCTGCGCGCCATTTTCAGCGAATACGGTTTGCTGAAATTCCGCGTTGAGGTTGAAGTTCGCTGGTTACAGAAACTGGCTACGACCGCAGAGATCAAGGAAGTTCCTGCATTTGATGCTGACGCAAACGCTTTCCTTGATGCAATTGTCGCCAATTTCAGCGAAGAAGACGCGGCGCGCATCAAAACCATCGAACGCACCACCAACCACGACGTTAAAGCGGTTGAGTACTTCCTGAAAGAGAAAGTGGCCGATATCCCTGCGCTGCATGCGGTATCAGAGTTCATCCACTTCGCCTGTACTTCTGAAGATATCAACAACCTGTCGCACGCGCTGATGCTGGAAACCGCTCGCCGTGATGTGATTGTGCCTTTCTGGAACAAAATCATCGATGCGGTGAAAGGTCTGGCGCAGGAATATCGTGATATCCCGCTGCTGTCGCGTACTCATGGCCAGCCTGCTACGCCATCCACCATGGGTAAAGAGATGGCTAACGTCGCTTACCGTATGGAACGTCAGCTGCGCCAGTTAAGTAAAATCGAAGTGCTGGGCAAAATCAACGGCGCGGTCGGTAACTACAACGCCCACATTGCTGCGTATCCGGAAGTGGACTGGCATCAGCTGAGCGAGCAGTTTGTCACCTCACTGGGCATCACCTGGAACCCGTACACCACTCAGATCGAACCGCATGATTACATCGCGGAGCTGTTTGATTGTATGGCGCGTTTCAACACCATTCTGATCGACTTTGACCGTGATATCTGGGGCTACGTTGCCCTGAATCACTTCAAGCAGAAGACTATCGCGGGCGAAATCGGCTCTTCCACCATGCCGCATAAAGTGAACCCGATTGACTTCGAGAACTCCGAAGGCAACCTCGGTCTGGCGAATGCGATGATGCAGCATCTGGCGAGCAAACTGCCGGTTTCACGCTGGCAGCGCGATCTGACTGACTCCACCGTATTGCGTAACCTTGGCGTGGGCGTGGGCTATGCGCTGATCGCTTATCAGGCGACGCTGAAAGGTATCTCTAAGCTGGAAGTGAATCGCGATCGTCTGCTGGATGAACTGGATCATAACTGGGAAGTGCTGGCCGAGCCGATCCAGACCGTGATGCGCCGCTATGGCATTGAAAAGCCATACGAGAAGCTAAAAGAGCTGACGCGCGGCAAACGTGTGGATGCAGCCGGTATGCAGGCCTTTATCGACAGCCTCGAACTGCCGGAAGAAGAGAAAGTGCGTCTGAAGCAGATGACACCGGCCAATTACCTCGGCCGTGCGATTCAGATGGTTGATGATTTAAAATAAGTATTAACGGTGTGCCTGCGGGCACACCCTTTTTCCCCCAGACGTCCGAGCAGCAGCAAATCGGCAAATGTATTCATCCATAGTCCCCAGTAGCAGTCAGTGACCGGAATGCATTCACACAGTTTTTTGCCGCCGTCGTTCAAACGATGACAGGCAAGTGTTGTTCTCTTGTTTAGCTCGCTTAACATATACTCTTGCCATCATCACTGAGTTTGAAGGTAAGGAAATTCTATGCGTGTTCTGGTTGTGGAAGATAATGCACTGCTGCGTCATCACCTCGCCGTGCAGTTACGTGAAATGGGTCATCAGGTGGATGCTGCCGAAGATGCCAAAGAAGCCGACTATTTCCTGCAGGAACACATTCCCGACATTGCGCTGGTCGATTTAGGCTTGCCCGATGAAGATGGCATGTCGCTGATCCGCCGCTGGCGCGGTGATGCTGTGCGTCAACCGATTCTGGTGTTGACGGCACGCGAAGGCTGGCAGGCCAAAGTGGAAGCCCTCGAAGCCGGCGCCGATGACTACGTCACCAAACCTTTCCATATCGAAGAAGTCGCCGCACGTTTGCAGGCGCTGATGCGTCGCAACAGTGGACATGCTTCGCAGATTATTGCCATGCCGCCGTTCCAGGTTGATCTTTCGCGCCGTGAAGTCACCGTCAATGATGCGCCCGTCAAGCTCACCGCTTTTGAATACACCATCGTGGAAACGCTGATCCGCAACGCCGGAAAAGTGGTCAGTAAGGATTCGCTGATGCTACAGCTCTATCCCGATGCCGAACTGCGTGAAAGCCACACCATTGATGTTTTGATGGGTCGCCTGCGTAAAAAAATTCTTGCGCTCCATCCGACCGAAGTGATTAACACCGTGCGCGGCCAGGGCTATCGCTTTGATCTCTGATTTATGAACTGGTTAAACCGCTTACGTCCTTTCTCGTTACGCGCCCGGTTTTTACTGGCGACCGCCGCTATTGTCCTGTTTTTGTCGCTCTCCTACGGCATGGTTGCCGTAGTGGGCTATGTGGTGAGCTTCGATAAAAACACCTATCGCGTGATGCGTGGCGAGAGCAACCTGTTCTTCACCCTGGCGCAGTGGCAAAACAATAAACTAACCATTGCCCAGCCAGAGCGTATGACGCTCAATTTCCCGACGCTGGTGTTTATCTACGATGAACACGGCAAGTTGCTGTGGCAACAGCGCGATGTGCCGGACATCCGCAAAAACATTCGCCGGGAATGGCTGCTCAAGCCCGATTTTTATGAAATCGACACCACGAATCGTACCAGCCTGGCCGCCATCGGCAACAACTCCGAGGTCAAAGAGCGCTTGCATCAACTGGATAGCGACAACAACGACACCTTTACCCACTCGGTCGCCGTCAACCGCTACGATGCCACCACCAACCTGCCGGCGCTGACGATTGTGGTGGTGGATTCCATTCCTCAGGAACTGCAGCACTCAGATGTGGTGTGGTCATGGTTTAGCTATGTACTGGCGGCGAACCTGCTGCTGGTGATTCCACTCCTGTGGCTGGCGGCGCACTGGAGTCTGCGCCCGATTGGTCATTTGACCGCGCAGGTGCGTGAACTGGAAACGGGTCACCGGGAGAATCTGGATGACTATCCGCCGCAGGAGTTACGCAGCCTGGTGCGCAATCTCAACCTGCTGCTGACCAATGAACGCCAGCGCTACACGCGCTATCGCACCACTCTGTCGGACTTAACACACAGCCTGAAAACGCCGCTGGCGGTGCTGCAGAGTACCTTACGTTCCTTACGCAGCGGCAAGGATCTCACCGTCGAACAGGCCGAGCCGGTGATGCTGGAGCAGATCAGCCGCATTTCGCAGCAAATCGGCTATTACCTGCATCGTGCCAGCATGCAGGCCGACCATAATCCGCTGCAGCGCGATCTGCATTCGGTGTCGGCGCTGCTGGATAGTTTGTGCTCGGCGCTGAATAAGGTTTATCAGCGTAAAGGCGTCGAAATCACGCTGGATATCTCCCCCGAGCTAACCTTCATCGGCGATCAAAATGACTTTATGGAAGTGCTGGGTAACGTGCTGGATAACGCCTGCAAATACTGCCTGGAATTTATAGAGGTCAGCGCACGGCAAACCGATAAGGCACTGCATCTGTTTATTGATGATGACGGTCCCGGCATTCCTGAAAGTAAACGCGATCTGATCTTCGTGCGTGGTCAGCGTGCCGATACGTTACGTCCCGGACAGGGCCTTGGCTTAGCCGTGGTACGCGATATCCTCGAACAATACGCCGGTCAGGTGATCGCCAGTACCAGCCCGCTGGGCGGCGCACGCATGGAAGTGATTTTCCAGCGTCAGGAAGTTGAACATCACCGCGAGTAGAAAGGCCTGCGGGCTGTTATACTTGCCTGCATTCATGGCCCTAACCGGAACACTCGTATGGACTATCAGCTCGATATTAACTGGCCCGACTTTATTCAGCGCTACTGGCAAAAACGCCCGGTGGTGCTCAAGCGTGGTTTTAAAAACTTCATTGATCCCATTTCTCCTGATGAGCTGGCGGGTCTGGCAATGGAAAATGAGGTGGATAGCCGCCTGGTGAGCCATAACAACGGTAAATGGCAGGTTAGTCATGGACCGTTTGAAAGCTATGATCATCTCGGTGAGAGTAACTGGTCGCTGCTGGTGCAGGCGGTCAATCACTGGCATGAACCTTCTGCCGCGCTGATGCGTCCGTTCCGCTTCCTGCCTGACTGGCGTATGGACGATCTGATGATCTCCTTTGCCGTACCGGGCGGCGGCGTAGGCCCGCACTTCGACCAGTATGATGTGTTTATCATTCAGGGCACCGGTCGTCGTCGCTGGCGCGTAGGCGAAAAAGTGCCGATGAAACAGCACTGCCCTCATCCCGATTTGCTGCAGGTTGAGCCGTTTGACGCCATCATCGATGAAGAGATGGAGCCGGGCGATATCCTGTACATCCCGCCGGGATTCCCGCACGAAGGCTATTCACTGGAAAATGCCATCAACTATTCGGTCGGCTTCCGTGCACCTAACGGTCGTGAATTAATCAGTGGCTTCGCTGATTACATGCTGGCGCACGAATTAGGTAGCTATCGTTTCAGTGATCCGGATGTGCCATCGCGCGATTGCCCGTCACAGATTTTGCCTTCTGAAGTGGAAGGGATTCGTCAGGTGATGCTGGATGTGATTAATCAGCCAGAACAGTTTAATCAGTGGTTTGGTGAGTTTATCTCACAGACACGTCACGAACTGGATATCGCGCCACCAGAACCGCCTTACCAGCCCGATGAGATTTATGATGCGTTGCAGCAAGGCGATGCGTTGACGCGTCTTGGTGGCCTGCGCGTGTTAACGCTGGGTGATGCAGTGTTTGTGAATGGCGAGCGCGTGGCGTGCAGCCACCCGGAAGTGCTGGCGGCACTGGCACACAATCAGGTATTAACACTGGAAGATTTCGGCGATGCGCTGGACGATCCGTCGCTGCTGGCACAGCTTGCGGCGCTGGTGAACAGTGGCTACTGGTTCTTTGGTGAGTAATCCGCTGGGCTAAAATCGCGCATCCTGGTAGCGGCGCGATTTTTTACACTGACAGCAGCCCAATTGGCGCTGACAGATACCAAAGGGACTGCGCCGCAACAAGAGATGTTGATGAAAGGCCTGCTTAGCAGGCCTTTTTCATGCTATTTCTTCTCTGCTGCCAGCGCAGACAAGCGCACAATCACGTCCACCGCCTGCGACATCACATTCAGTGACGCGAACTCGTGTTTACCGTGATAGTTATAGCCGCCGGTGAACAGGTTCGGGCATGGCAAACCTTTCCACGATAACGCGGAACCGTCGGTGCCACCGCGAATCGGCTTCACCACCGGTTCAATTCCGCAATCGCGAATCGCCTGCAGCGCCAGCTCAATAATCTGCGGATGCGGCTCAACTTTTTCACGCATATTGCGGTAGCTGTCGCTGATTTCCACTTTCACCGAGCATTCAGCCTGCAGCCCTTTACCGACGCGATCAGCAATCTCTTCCAATAGCTTTTTACGCTGTTCGTAGCTGTCGGCGTCGAAATCACGAATCAGATACATCAGCTCGGCGTGCTCAACCGTGCCTTTGATGGTGTGCAGATGGAAAAAGCCTTCATAACCGTCAGTGAACTGCGGTTTTTCTTTTGCTGGCAGCTCGGAGTGGAAACGCATTGCCAGATCCAGCGCGTTCACCATCACGTTTTTTGCACTGCCAGGGTGCACGTTATTGCCGGTGATTTTCACCATCGCGGTGGCCGCATTGAAGTTTTCGAACTCGAACTCGCCGAGATCGCTGCCATCGATGGTATACGCCCAGTCCGCTGCAAAACCTTCCACATCGAAATGTGAGGCTCCGCGACCAATCTCTTCATCAGGGGTAAACGCCACGCGAATCGCGCCGTGCGGAATATCCTCTTTCACCAGTCGCGCCATCGCCGTCATGATTTCAGCGATGCCCGCTTTATCATCTGCGCCCAGCAAGGTTTTGCCATCGGTGGTGATCAGCGTGTGGCCAATCAACTTGTGCAGGATCGGGAACATCACCGGCGAAAGGATTTCATCGCCGTTGCCGAGCGCAATATCGCCGCCACGGTAATTTTCGATAATCTGCGGATTGACGTTTTTGGCGGTGAAATCCGGTGACGTATCCATATGCGAGATAAAGCCAATCACCGGGGTTGGCCAGTCCACGTTGGCCGGCAAAGTGCCCATCACGCAACAATGATCGCTCAGGGACACATCAACAAATCCCAGTGCAATCAGCTCTTCCTGTAACTGACGCGCCAGCGCCCACTGCCCTTCACTGCTGGGCACCTGGCGCGCCTGCGGTTTTGACTGAGTTTCTACTGCCACATAACTGAGAAAACGCTCAAGTAATTGATCCATTTGTCATCCCTCTAAAGAACCTGCGTTATTATCATGGCGCGTGAGGCGCGCCATGTTGCGTCAAATCATTATCCTTCAGGTTAGCGTTCTCAGCGCAAAGTGCTTAACCAGATATCGCCTTACTTATACAACCCGCGCAAAAAGGTGTGCACAAAATCCGGCACCACTTCACTGGCTAAACCATACTGGCTCTCCGCGAACTCATTCCCGACCTGGCTCGGCTCCAGATTGAGTTCAACGGTATGCGCACCCTGCAACTTCGCTTCATGGACAAAGCCGGCGGCTGGATAGACATGTCCGGAGGTGCCAATGGCGATAAACAGATTGGCTTTCTCGATCGCCTGATAAATTTCTTCCATGCCGAGCGGCATTTCACCAAACCACACCACATGTGGACGCAGTCGTGACGGGAACTGGCAGCAGGTGCAGCGATCGTCCGGCTTGACATCTTCCGTCCATTCCAGCACCTGACCACTGCTTTCACAGCGCACTTTCAGCAGTTCACCATGCATATGCAGCACGCGCTGGCTGCCTGCTCGTTCATGCAGATTGTCGATGTTTTGCGTCACCAGCAGGAAGTTGTCACCCAATACCTGCTCCAGCTCGGCCAGCGCTTCGTGCGCGGCGTTCGGCTGAATCTCTGGTTGTTGCAGTTGACGACGGCGCGCATTGTAGAACCCTTGCACCAGGTCGGTATTGCGATGAAAACCTTCTGGCGTGGCGACATCTTCAACCCGATGCTCTTCCCATAATCCGTCTGCAGCGCGGAAAGTTTGAATACCCGACTCGGCGGAGATGCCTGCACCGGTCAGTACCACTACGCGCGGTTGCGGATGCGCAGCCAGTTCGGCTTTGCGATCGCGTTCAAAGATGCGCTGGCGAAAGCGCTGATGCACTTTGCGGCGATTTTTCTTGTCGCGGGCGAGTCGTAGGCGGCGGCGCGGTATGCGCATAAAGGCTCCTTATGTTGCGGTGGTTTTCACCGCATGTCGGGTGTTTGGCTCGGGTTAATGGTTCCCGATAATAGCGGTTGCGCATGACGGCTGCATGCCACAGTCGCTGAAAATGTGCGCAGCCGCGAAGGCGGCTGCGTTTTTTATCATTACTGTCCGCTGAGTACGCGAGCCGGATCGATACGGCTGGCGCGCCGTGCCGGATACCAGCTGGCAATCAGGCTGAGCAGGATAGCGGTCACCAGCACCGAAATCACATCAATCCAGTGCAGCTCCGAAGGCAGGAAGTCGATAAAGTAGATATCGCCTGCCAGCAGCTGATGGCCGGTAACATGCTCAAGTCCACGGATGATCGGTGTCAGGTTGAGCGCCACCAGCACGCCCACTACCACACCGCTGATGCTGCCGAGCAATCCGGCCAGCAAGCCATACCAGATAAAGATGGCGCGGATCAGGCCATCTTTGGCACCCAGCGTGCGCAGCACCGCAATATCACTGCTCTTGTCTTTCACCGCCATCACCAGCGTGGAGACGATATTGAAACAGGCCACGCCAATCACCAGCACCATCGCCAGATACATGATGGCGCGAATCATCTGGATATCGCGATACATGTAACCGTAAGTGCCAATCCAGCTCTTAATATAGACGTAGGAGTGAGTGGCTTCACCGGCATCGCGTACCAGTTTCTGCGCCTGGAAGGGGTCGCTCATTTTCAGCGCGATACCGCTCACGCTGTCACCCATGTCGAGATATTTTTGCGCATCCGCCAGAGGCACCAACGCCAGGCTGTGGTCCAGCATCCCGCTGAGTTGCAGAATGCCCGATACCTGCAGGCGAATACGCTTCGGCTGCAGCAGCTTATTTTCACCGTCGTTATTCGGGATCATGATGGTGATCCAATCGCCCTGCTTCACGTTGAGCGATTTGGCAATGCCGCCACCGAGGATGATCTGCTGTTTATCCGCGCCGAACTGCTGCCACGCATCGCCATCGACAAAGCTCGGCAAAGCGCTCAGGCGTGATTCCTGTTGCGGATCGACACCTTTTACCTGCAGCGCCTGCATCTTCGCACCGCTCTCAATCAGGCCGGTGAAGTTAACATAAGGCGCCGCTGCCGCGATGCCCGGCACCTTTTCAATCGGTGCGATCATCGGCTGCCAGTTGCGGAAAGGCTGATTCACTGGCTCAATTTCACCGTGAGGCACCACGGCGAGAATGCGCTTGTTCAACTCGCGCTCAAAACCGTTCATCGCGCTCAGGCCAATGATCAATACGGCGACACCGAGGGCGATGCCGATGGTTGAGATGATGGAGATCAGTGAGACCATGCCACCGCGCCGCCGACCGCGACTAAAGCGCAGCCCAAGCAGCAGGGATAATGATGAACCCATCAGATGGCTCCCAGCGTCAGATGCTCGCTCAGTTGGCCGTCACGCATCTCCATCTGGCGATTAAGACGTTTAGCCAGACTCAGATCGTGCGTCACCACCAGAAATGCGGTGCCCTGCTGCTGATTCAGCTCACCCAGCAGTTTGAAAATCGCATCGGCGTTACGCGCATCCAGGTTACCGGTCGGTTCATCGGCCATCACCAGACGCGGACGGTTCACCAGCGCACGCGCGATTGCCACACGCTGACGTTCACCGCCTGACAGCTCAGACGGCCGATGTGCGGCGCGTTTTTCCAGTCCTACCGCTGCCAGCATTTCCAGCGCGCGCGCGGCGGCTTCGGCTTTTGCGGTTTTGCCAATCAGTAATGGCATCGCCACATTCTCCAGCGCGGTGAAGTCTGGCAATAAATGGTGGAACTGATAGATAAAGCCCAGTTCGCGGTTGCGCAATTCGGCTTTGGCAGCAGAGGACATGTCATTCAGTGATTTGCCATCGAACACCACGTCACCCGAGGTGGGCGCATCGAGGCCGCCGAGCAGATGCAGTAAGGTACTTTTACCCGAGCCGGAGCTACCAACGATGGCCGTCAGTTCGCCTGGCTGCAGGCTAAAAGCCACATTGCGCAGCACATCGGTCTGCACGCTGCCTTCCTGATAGCGTTTGCACAGGTCACGACACTGCAACAAAGGGGTATTACTCATAACGTAAAGCCTCAGCGGGTTGAACGGCGGCAGCGCGCCATGACGGATAAAGGGTAGAAAGCAGCGCAACGATCATTGAGACCAGCGCAATCGTGACCACCTGCCACACGTTGATGTCGACCGGCAGCGCCGCGCCATCAAGGAACAGGCCAATCACTGGCATCAGATTGTTAAGCTGGCTGGCGAGCAATACGCCAAGCAGCGTGCCGAGCAAGGTGCCGATAATGCCGGCACTTGCGCCCTGCACCATAAACACCGCGACAATCTGTCGACGGGTTAAGCCCTGCGTTTGCAAAATCGCCACTTCGCCCTGCTTTTCCATGATCAGCAGACCGAGTGAAGTAATGATATTGAACGCCGCCACCGCGATGATCAGGCTAAGCAGCAGTCCCATCATGTTTTTTTCCATACGCACCGCCTGGAACAGATCGCCCTTGCGCTCGCGCCAGTCTTTTAGCGTCAGGCCATCAGGCAGTTTCTGTTCGCTGAACGCATCAACATTCAACGGTTTCTCCAGCCACAAACGCCAGCCGGTAATGTTCCCCAGCGGATAGCGCATCACGCGTGAGGCATCCTGCTGATTGACCAAAATCTGATAGGCATCGACTTCACTGTTGGCGGCATAGGTGCCTGCGACCGTGAAGATACGCTGGCTGGGCAAACGCCCGACCGGCGTGAACTGACTGACCGTCGGCACCATCAGACGCAGCTGATCGCCGCGTTTGACACCCAGCTGTGACGCCAGCTGCTCGCCAAGAATTACGTTGTATTGGCCCGGTTGCAGTACGCTTTGTTGGGTATTGACGAGGTACGGCGTCAGCGGATCCTGCTCATCGGGATTGATGCCCAGCATCACGCCCACGGAAACGTTGCGCGCGCTTTGTAGCACCACATCCGCGGTGGTGAGCGGTGCGACACGCGTGACACCCTGCAATTTGAGGCTATCCGCTGATACCTGCTGCGGATTGATGCTGCCTTTGTCGCTGGTGACCAGCGCTTGCGGCATCAGGCCGAGGATATTGCCTTCCAGCTCGCGCTCGAAGCCGTTCATGACGGACAGCACGGTCACTAACGCCAGCACGCCGAGCGTGATACCGATGGTGGAAAGCCAGGAGACGAAGCGACCAAAGCGGTCTGAAGCACGTCCACGCATGTAGCGTAAACCGATGAATAACGCGACTGGTTGATACATGAGATCCGTCTTGGCAGTTGCCTGAAAATAAGTAGGAGGATGATAAAGGAGCCGTCCTGTTTATGAAACCTCTAACCCTCTGAGTCTGCGGCAAAGTTGCATCCAAATACGTCGCAATCTGCGTCAATGCATAAAATTGCGACAGAACAATGATACTAATTGTGCGTTTATTGGTCATTACCTGGCGTAGACTGAGCTTGAAGTCTTTTGAAAGTTCCAGGCAGGCACAGAGGTACCCATATGTTCAAATATCCCAAGGGCAGTATCGTTAAGCACAAATCGGGAGAAATTAGAGGCGAGATCGTCAACGTCTTTGAACAGGGAGATGCGCCAACCGGCTATTACGTGAAGTGGGACGACGGCAATCACAGCTATCATCTGGAAAATGAGCTGTCGTGGGCCAACGTCGATCGTCCGCGTATGCACTACACACAGCAATCGAGTAAGTAACAAAACCGAGAAATAGCACCGCGACAGATGATCCTCAGGGCGGATTATGGAATGATGACGCCCTGGAATCCAAGGAGAGAATGTCGAGTCCTTATGTCGGAACAGAGTCGTTATACCCTGCCTGCGAAAGCGGGCGACCATCGTCAGCTCGGCGAACTAATTGGTGCCGCGCAGGCGGTTGAGTGCGCCAGTATCACTGAACGCCACCCGGGTCCGGTGCTGATGATTACGCCGGATATGCAATCTGCCCTGCGCCTGCAGGAGGAGATTCGCCAGTTCACCGATCTGCCGGTCACTAATCTCGCCGACTGGGAAACGCTGCCTTACGACAGCTTCTCGCCGCATCAGGACATTATCTCCGCCCGTCTTTCCACTCTCTATCAACTGCCCAATCTGACTCGCGGTATGCTGATTATGCCGGTCAACACGCTGATGCAGCGCGTCTGTCCGCACAGCTTCCTGCACGGCCATGCGTTGGTGATGAAGCAGGGGCAAAAGCTGTCGCGCGATGCTCTGCGCGATCAGCTGGAACAGGCCGGTTATCGCCATGTCGATCAGGTGATGGAACACGGCGAGTACGCCACGCGCGGCGCCCTGTTGGATCTGTTCCCGATGGGCAGCGATCAGCCCTATCGCATCGACTTCTTTGATGACGAAATTGACAGCCTGCGCCTGTTCGATGTGGACAGCCAGCGCACGCTCGAAGCAGTTGAGGCCATCAATCTGTTGCCTGCGCATGAATTCCCAACGGATAAGGCGGCAATTGAGCTATTCCGCAGCCGCTGGCGCGAGCTGTTTGATGTGCGCCGCGAGCCGGAACACGTCTATCAGCAAGTGAGCAAAGGCACGTTACCTGCCGGGATCGAGTACTGGCAGCCGCTGTTCTTTGAGCAGGAGTTGCCCACGCTGTTCAGCTATCTGCCCGCCAACACGCTGGTGCTCAACAGTGGCGATCTGCACGGCAGCGCAGATCGCTTCTGGCAGGATGCTAACGCCCGTTTCGAAAATCGCCGCATCGATCCCATGCGTCCACTGCTGGAGCCCGCAACCTTGTGGCTGCGCCCGGATGCCTTGCTGGGTGAACTGAAAGCCTGGCCGCGCATGCAGCTCAGCAGCGAAACGCTGCCAGAAAAAGCCGCCAATACTAACCTCGGCTATCAACCGCTGCCGGAACTGACGGTGCAGGCACAGGCCAAAGCGCCACTCGATCTGCTGCGCCAGTTCATGGAGCAGTTTGATGGACAGATTATTTTCTCGGTGGAAAGTGAAGGCCGTCGTGAGAGCCTGCAGGAGCTGCTGGCGCGCATCAAACTGCGCCCGCATCCGATTGAGCGCTTTGAAGACGCCGCCAGACAGCCACACAGTTTGATGATCGGTGCCAGCGAGCGCGGGTTCATTGATAGCGCAGGCCATCGTGCGCTGATTTGTGAAAGCGATCTGTTGGGCGAACGCGTGAGCCGTCGTCGCCAGGACAATCGCCGCACCATCAATCCTGATGTCCTGATTCGCAACCTTGCTGAACTGCATCCCGGCCAGCCGGTGGTGCATCTGGAACATGGCGTGGGCCGCTATATCGGCCTGACCACGCTGGAAGCCGGCGGCATTGTCGCGGAATATCTGATGCTCTCTTATGCGGGTGACGCCAAGCTGTATGTGCCGGTTTCGTCGCTGCACCTGATTAGCCGCTACGCCGGCGGCGCCGATGAAAATGCACCGCTGCACAAACTCGGCAGTGATGCCTGGTCACGCGCGCGCCAAAAAGCGGCGGAGAAAGTGCGTGATGTGGCAGCCGAACTGCTGGATATCTACGCCCAGCGCGCAGCCAAAACCGGCTTCGCCTTTAAGCACGATCGCGATCAATACCAGCTGTTCTGCGAAGGCTTCCCGTTTGAAACCACACCGGATCAAGGCCAGGCGATCAATGCCGTGCTGAGCGATATGTGCCAGCCGCTGGCGATGGATCGTCTGGTGTGCGGTGATGTGGGCTTTGGTAAAACCGAAGTCGCGATGCGCGCCGCCTTCCTCGCGGTTGAGAACGCCAAACAAATCGCCGTGCTGGTGCCCACCACCTTGCTGGCACAGCAGCATTACGACAACTTCCGCGACCGTTTCGCCAACTGGCCGGTACGCATTGAGATGCTGTCACGCTTCCGCAGCGCCAAAGAGCAGAGCCAGGTGCTGGAACAGGCGCGTGAAGGCAAAGTGGATATTTTGATTGGCACGCATAAGTTGCTGTCAAACGATCTGAAGTGGCATGACCTCGGCCTGCTGATTGTCGATGAAGAGCACCGCTTTGGCGTGCGTCACAAAGAGCGTATCAAAGCGATGCGCGCTGATGTCGATATCCTGACCCTCACCGCCACACCGATCCCACGTACGCTGAATATGGCGATGAGCGGCATGCGCGATCTGTCGATTATTGCCACACCACCCGCGCGACGTCTGGCGGTGAAAACCTTTGTGCGCGAATACGACAGCCTGGTGGTGCGCGAAGCGCTGCTGCGTGAAATCTTGCGTGGCGGTCAGGTTTACTACCTGTACAACGATGTCGAGAACATCGAAAAAGCCGCGCAGCGTTTGGCGGAGCTGGTGCCGGAAGCGCGCATCGCCATCGGTCACGGCCAGATGCGCGAGCGCGATCTGGAACGTGTGATGAATGACTTCCACCACCAGCGCTTTAACGTGCTGGTGTGTACCACCATCATCGAAACCGGTATTGATGTGCCGAGCGCCAACACCATTATTATTGAACGCGCCGATCACTTCGGCCTGGCGCAGCTGCACCAGCTGCGTGGTCGCGTCGGGCGCTCGCATCATCAGGCTTATGCATGGCTGTTAACGCCGCATCCCAAAGCGATGACCACGGATGCGCAGAAGCGTCTGGAAGCCATTGCCTCGCTGGAAGATTTGGGCGCCGGCTTTGCGCTGGCGACGCACGATCTTGAGATTCGCGGGGCCGGTGAGTTGCTGGGTGAAGATCAGAGCGGCCAGATGGAGACTATTGGCTTCACGCTGTATATGGAGCTGCTGGAAAACGCCGTCGATGCGCTAAAAGCGGGCCGCGAGCCGTCGCTGGAAGACCTCACCAGCAATCAGACCGAAATCGAGCTGCGCATGCCTGCCCTGCTGCCGGATGATTTCATCCCGGATGTGAACACGCGTTTGTCGCTGTATAAGCGCGTGGCGTCAGCGAGCGATGAACAAGAGCTGGCAGAATTGAAAGTTGAGATGATTGATCGCTTCGGCAAATTGCCAGATGCGGCACGCAACCTGCTGGATGTCGCCGGCCTGCGCCTGGTCGCGCGAGCACTTGGCGTGCGTAAAATCGAAGCCAGTGATAAAGGCGGATTCTTCGAGTTTGCGCCGCAAAATCAGGTCGATCCCGGCTGGCTGATTGGCCTGCTGCAGAAAGATCCCAAACAGTGGAAGCTGGATGGCCCAACGCGTCTCAAATTCACCCGTGAATTGGAAGATCGTAAAGTCCGTATGGAGTGGGTGCAGGGCTTTATTGCTGAACTGGCGAAAAACCGGATTTAAGCCGCGCTATCGTCACGGCATCATGGATTGCGCTGCGATCAGCACAGAATGGTTTCTGCTTAGCGCAATCCCTCCCGCCGTAACGATGTTTAAGCCATAAAAAAAGCGCCTTACGGCGCTTTTTTCGTTACTGCTGCTGTGACGTGTCTTTGCCCAATCAGGCCTGATTCGAATTCAGGATCAGCTGACCATTACGGTCGAGTTGAATGCGGGTGCCAGGGTCATTTTCCATGCGGATTTTGCCCTGCTGGTCGCCTATTTTATAGGTCACATCATAACCCAGCATTTTTTCCTGTTTGTCATAAACGGTTTTGCAACGCTGCTCGTTGGTGGTGTAGGTATCACGATCCTGCATGGCACCCTGCACCTGATTACCACCGTAACCGCCCGCCAGCGCGCCCGCTACCGTTGCGACATCGCGCCCACGACCGCCACCAAACTGGTGACCGAGCACGCCGCCCGCCACTGCACCCAGTACTGAACCGGCGATGCGGTTCTCATCCTGTACCGGACGACGATGCGTTAACGTCACATTGCGACACTCCTGTCGCGGTTGTTTGATGCTCTCTTTGATCGGCGTAGCCGAGAGAACCTGTGCATACTGCGGGCCGCGATCAAAGACATCCATGCTGGCGACTGCGGCAACGCCTAACGCTGCTGCCACGCCGATACCGATACCCGCTAACATTGATTTATTCACAGGAATGTCCTCCTGAATGTTGTTATCGCGCATTCCTGCCGCTACGAAATCCTGCGTAGCCGAGGCATAACCGGCGTGCGCGCCGCGCCGTGTTTGTGGATATAAGTTTTACAGATGGTCCGTAATTGCAACATCAGATTAATGGAGGAAACGCAGCGGAAACCCGTCAGGGCCAGTTTTTCGGAGAGTTCTGAGAGAAGCTGAAATACCGCCGTAACCTTAAGCTGAGCTGTCGTTTATCAGCGGGTTACGGCAGACGAAGCGGCATCGGGCGGCAGTTTGCCGCCCGCAAATCATCAGTGCAGCTTGAGGCGAGGACGCAGTACGCGGTTCAGGCTACCGACCAGCATCATCAGGCCGGTTTTGAAGTATCCATGGAGCGCAATCTGGTGCATACGATATAGAGAGATGTAGACGAAACGCGCAATGCGCCCTTCTACCATCATCGACCCACGCATCAGGTTACCCATCAGGCTGCCCACGGTTGTGAAGCGTGACAGAGACACCAGTGAACCGTGATCTTTATACACATAGGCTTTCAGTGGCTTGCCTTTGCGCTGCGCCAGAATGTTTTCCAGCGCGCGTGACGCCATCTGGTGTGCAGACTGCGCACGCGGTGGCACAAAGCCGCCGCCTGGCAACGCGCAGGACGCGCAGTCGCCAATCGCGTAGATGTCATCATCCAGCGTGGTTTGCAGCGTGTCTTTTACCACCAGCTGATTGATGCGGTTGGTTTCCAGCCCGCCAATCTCTTTCATAAAGTCCGGTGCTTTGATACCCGCAGCCCACACCATCAGGTCGGCATTGATGAATTCGCCGCCTTTGGTATTCAGCCCTTCTTCTGTTGCGCTGGTGACCATGGTTTGCGTCAGCACACGCACACCCAGCTTGGTCAGTTCCTGATGCGCCGCTGCAGAAATGCGCGGAGGTAAGGCAGGCAAAATACGCTCACCGGCTTCCACCAGCGTCACGTTCAGTGATGAGCTATCAAGACCTTTGTAGCCATAGCTGTGCAGTTGCTTCACCGCATTATACAGCTCAGCCGACAATTCAACGCCGGTTGCGCCGCCGCCGACAATCGCAATGTTCACTTTTTCCAGGCTGCCTTCACTGGCTGAGAAGCGCAGGAAAAGATTCAGCATTTCATTGTGGAAACGACGGGCCTGATGCGGGTTATCCAGGAAGATGCAGTGATCTTTTACGCCCGGTGTACCAAAGTCATTGGAGGTACTGCCCAGCGCCATCACCAGACGGTCATAAGCCATCTCGCGCTGCGGCACCAGCAACTCACCGTTCGCATCGCGGATTTCCGCCAGCTCGATGGTTTTAGTTTCACGATTGATTTGCGTCAGCGATCCCAGCTGGAACTGGAAACCATGATTACGCGCGTGCGCCAGATAGCTCAGCGCATCAATCCCTTCGTCCATCGAACCGGTGGCCACTTCATGCAGCAACGGCTTCCACAGATGGCTGTGGTTGCGATCGACGAGAATAATCTCGGCTTTCTTGTTCCGTCCCAGCTTATGACCGAGCTGTGTTGCCAGCTCTAAGCCGCCAGCACCACCGCCAATAATGACGATTTTTTCCATAGATGTAGTCAACAAAGACCCCCTCAAAGTTGTAAACCAATAGTTAATTAATGGTTACTAAAAACCTTAATAAACATAGGGTTGGCGACGTTTAAATCGCGAGCTGAGGGCAGAATATCACGGCGCTAACGACATATCATAAGAAAATTGATGTACATCAATCTTTCAACAGCATTATCAGAATGTTACACATTTTGTGCGCCGCATCACGCGGCGCGAGGTGGCTCAGGCAAGGGATTTAAAGGCTTTGATGCGTTGTAAATGCGGCGAGATGTTCTTGAATTTATGGCTGGCCTGTTCGTCCCACACAATTTCATAGAAGGGATGCAGCTGCGCCGCCGTACGCTGATTATCCAGCGCTTCGTCATGACGAGACAAAATGGTCAGGCAGCGGTCGCGGTTTTTCTCGCGGAAATCACTGACGCACTTAGTGGCGATATCCAGATACTCTTCCGGGCGATCAATCTTGCCTTCCATGTTCTCAAACGGAAACAGATTGGGGTTGAAAATCACCTGACGCATACCGCAAAGAAAACCGATGCGCTCGGCCCAGTAACCTCCCAGCCCCACCCCGCAAATTAAGGGGTGCGCATCACCGCCCTGCTGCAGCAATTTATCGCACTCTTTCAGCAGAAACTGCATGTCATGTTTGGGATGCAGCGTGCTGTAACTGATCAGTCTGACGTCCGGGTCGATAAACTGCAGCTGCAGCACTTTTTCGTGGTTGCCCGGACTGTTGGAATCAAAACCGTGCAGATAGATGATCATGATTATCCTCAGCGTGGAATGACATCCGGGCAGCGACGCTTATCTGCCCGACGCTTTATGCTCCAGCCAGCGATCCTGTAGCACGCTAAGCTGGTGATGATTCTGCTTCCAGCGTTCACTGGATTGCAGTGATTCTCGGGTGTAACGTCCCTGATGGTATAACTGTGTAACACGCTCCGCCTGGATCGGCGTCAAGTTATCCAGCACACTTACCGCACCAGCACGCTGATTACACACCAGGATCATATCGCAGCCCGCATTGAGCGACTGCTGCGCTCGCTCAGCATAACTGCCCATCACCGCAGCGCCTTCCATCGACAGGTCGTCGGAGAAAATCACCCCGTTAAAACCGAGTTCTTTACGCAGCACGGTTTGCAGCCAATAAGGTGAGCCGCTGGCAGGTAACGGATCGATCTCAGTATAGATAACATGCGCCGGCATCACGGCATCCAGCAGTTGCTCATCAATTAACTGCTTAAAAATCGCCATATCATGCTGGCGCAGCGTGGCGACATCACGCGGGTCACGCGGTGTCTCTTTATGTGAATCAGCACTCACCGCACCGTGGCCGGGGAAATGCTTGCCGGTGGTTTTCATGCCCGCTTCGTGCATGCCGTTGATAAAACGGCGGGCGATTTGCAGTGCAATCGCCGGATCTTCGTGGAATGAACGGTCGCCAATCGCCGCGCTGATGTGGCCGATATCCAGCACCGGCGCAAAGCTGATATCGATATCCATGGCGATCATTTCCGCGGCCATCTGCCAGCCCGCTTGCTGCGCCACTTCACCCGCCGTGGCGATATCGTGCAAGGCCGCAAAAGATTGCATTGCCGGGAGTTTGGTAAAGCCTTCACGGAAACGCTGCACGCGCCCGCCTTCCTGATCCACCGCAACCACTAAGCGATTACGCGAGGCCGCGCGAATCTGGCGCACCAGTTCTGCCAGCTGATCGACATCGTGGAAATTGCGGGCAAACAGAATCAGTCCGCCCACCAGCGGATGTTGCAGAATATCGCGCTCTTCGGCATCGAGTTCATAGCTTTCAACATCCAGCATCAGTGGGCCGGGGGTATTCATGGTCATGGTTACAATCCTGAGTTAAAGATCCTGCCAGCTGGCCTGCGCCAGCTGTTGCAAATGAGGGTCACCGCTCTGTTCTGCGCGCAGCTGATACCAGCTCGCCATAAGCAGATGGAGCCACGGCTGCCAGCGCCGCATGTGGCGCTTGAGTATCGCTTCGTCAAGCTGGCTGCGCTGCGCGTATCCGGCAGTCCAGTCGCTTTGATGTTCTCCATCGACCGCGCATAACGCAGCGACTTCTAGCGCAACATCGCCATCGGCAGCATATTCCCAGTCGATGAGACGTAATCCATCTGGCGTCGCAATCACATTGCCGGCGTGAACATCCATATGAATGGGTACGAGGCGCAACGGCTGGGGTTCACCTTGCTTGATGAGGCGCTGCAGTTGATGCTGCCAGCGCCAGTGGCGTTGCTGACAAAGCTGCCAGTAGTGTTGCAATAGCGGCGTCAGTCGCAGTCGATAGCCCAGCAGCGGCTGCTGATGTAAACGATGCAGCAAGGCAAGCACCGCGTCGTGCTGTTGATTGAACTGCGCAGGTGTCAGCACCTCGCCGGGCAACCAGCTCTGTAAAAGCCAGGGATGGTGCCAGTCCAGCGGTGCCGGCCCGAGTTGCGCCGCACGCATTTTACGTAATACCCGATATTCGCGCTGACGATCAACAAACGGGATCGGATGCGGCGGTGAACGGCGAGCCAGCAGCTCGCCCTGTTCGGTTTTCACCCGCACGCTGTTGCCACTTAATCCCGGCAGCGCGAAAAAATGACCGGCAGCTTGCGCCGTCGGCCATTGTTGCTGTATCCGTTGCTGCAGTTGCGGATCAGGGTTGAGCAATACCATTTCCTGACCAGATAATTTCACCGGTTTGCACCAGCATCAGCTGCATCTGTAACGTCGGCGCTTTGACATCGCCCTGCGCGCTGCTGTACAGCACATACTGCGCGTTGACGTTACGCGCCAGGCCAATGGCTTTACTGCGCGAGTTAAGGCTGTCATCGGCTGACAAGCCCAGCGTCTGTTTCGCCTGTGCCAGCTGTTCTGGCGTCACCAAAGTGAATTTGCCGTTGTTCGCCAGCGCATTCTGAATAGCGTCGGTGGCTTTATCGCTCTGCAACGATCCGTTGGTGCTGTTCTTGATGCGATCCACCAGCAGCACGCTGCCTGGATTCACACCGGCAGACTGCACCATATTCCCGACTAACGGCTGCACGCTGGCATTCCAGTTAATGGTTTTCAGTTTTGGCGGCTGCGGCACCGTTTCTGGCGGCGGCACCGGTTGTACAGGTGGCTGCTCCGGTTGAGTTGGCGTCGTCGGCTGGGTCGGTTCAACCGGCGCTGGGGTTTGCTGTTTCACCACACAACCGGTGAGCATCAACGCAAATAACAGCGCGCTGGAACGTTTTACACTGCGAATCACAGGTTACTCCTCAGAGATAAAGATAGAGACGCACCTTACTGGCGGTCAGGTTACCGATTTGCGAGACAACTTCTGTGCTGCCATGCGCCGGGACGATTTGGGTCTGAGCCGGTTCTTCCGGGGTAATCTCCAGTCCCTTCTCGTCATACCAATAAAAACGATAATGCACGGTCACCGGCGTTTCCCGCTGATTATAGAGCACGCTTGAGGCACGCATCTGTCCATCACGGCTGGCCAGCGCAGGTTCGTCGGTGATGATGCCCGCAGAGAGCACGGAAGATTCCATCACCAGCGATTGCGACGTGTTGATCATCGGTTTGTCACTGCTGCACCCGACAAGGGTCAGCAACAGCATGCCACTCAGCCATTGACGCATCACTAGGTCCGCCTGAGGTTAAATAGACAGCATCGGACCCAGTGGCTGACCGCCGACCAGGTGCATATGAATATGATAAACCTCCTGACCACCATGCTGATTACAGTTCATGATCAGACGGTAGCCATCCTCGGCAATCCCTTCCGCTTTCGCGATTTTCGCCGCCACGGTAATCATACGGCCCAGCGCATGCTCGTGCGCTTCTTGCACGTCATTGGCTGTCGGGATCAATACATTAGGGATAATCAGAATGTGCGTCGGCGCTTTAGGCGCAATATCGCGGAAGGCGGTGACCAGTTCGTCCTGATAAACCACGTCGGCGGGGATTTCGCGACGAATGATTTTACTGAAAATCGTTTCTTCAGCCATGGTGCATTTCCTTAAGCCTGAGTTCAGTCAGGCAGTATGCGTGAGGAATTCGATTCCTTTCAACCTCAGGACTGCTTTTCTTGTATTAAATGGCTGCCTTTGCGCCATTTATCGCCTTCGTCGCATCTGTGTGCGGCACCTCGCATTTCTCAACGCTCAATCAACACAAAAATGAAACGCTGTTTTATAAATTAGAGATATCACGCCAGTTTCTTTGTGTTTTTGCCACTCAACCGACAACCCTTGCCAAATCACGAAGGCTTGCCGTTGCGCGGCGCTCTACTTTCTATCCAATCCGGGCAAGCAGTACGGAGTAATGAGGGATGTGTCATCCGTCGATTTCAAGGAGAACCTGCCATGCAGTCTCGTAAGATTGGTCTGGGCCATTATCTGGCTTACGGTTCCGGGGATTTCCTCGGCGCCGGCACCACGGCGCTTACCGCCGCCTGGTTGCTCTATTTCTACACCACCTTCTGTGGGCTTTCGCCGATTGAAGCCACCTTTATTTTTGCTGCTGCCCGCGTGCTGGATGCAGTCGTCAGCCCGCTGATGGGCTTTCTCACCGATAACTTCGGATCCACCTGGCTCGGCAAGCGCTTTGGTCGCCGCAAGTTCTTTATCCTGCTCGGTATCCCGTGTGTATTCAGCTACAGCCTGATGTGGATCGGTGACATGAGCTTTTGGTGGTATCTGCTGACCTATCTGCTGTTCGATATGGTCTACACCATGATTCTGGTGCCCTACGAAACGCTGGTGCCGGAGATGACCGATGACTTTAAACAAAAGACCCGCTTCTCCGGCGCGCGCATTGCGCTGGCGCAGCTCTCCTCGATTCTGGCTGCCTTCCTGCCGGGCATTTTGATTGGCTGGTTTGGCAAAGAGAATCCCATCTCCTTCTTCTATGCCAGCCTGGTGTTCTCGGTAATCTGTGCGCTGGTGCTGACGCTGGTGTGGCGCTTTACCTGGGAACGCGCACCAGAAGATTTTTCCGCCGAATCGCGCCGGGCAGAAGAGGAGAAGGCGCAACTCACGCTGTTCCAAAGCCTGAAGCGCCTGTATATCGAACTGGCCTCGACGCTGCGCATCCGCATCTTCCGTCAGCATCTTGGCATGTATTTGGGCGGTTACATCGCTCAGGACGTATTTAATGCTGTGTTTACCTGGTATGTGGTGTTTGTGCTGATGCAGAGCGCGCAAATCGCATCCAATCTGATGGGAACGATGGCGGTGCTGCAATTTATTGCAGTGATGGCGATGATCCCGCTGTGCATTCGCATCGGACCCGCTCCGGCCTATCGCATGGTGGTGATGCTGTTTGGCCTCAGCGCCCTCTCCTACGCCGGACTGTGGTACAGCGGGATGAACGATAACTTCGCGCTGCTAGTGCTGATCTCCGCCTTCGCTGGATTAGGACGTGGCGGCATCAACTACGTGCCGTGGAATACCTACACCTATATCGCCGATGTCGATGAAGTGATCACCGGACAACGCCGCGAAGGCATCTTCGCCGGGATCATGACGTTGACGCGTAAAGCCTCGCAGGCCGGTGCCGTGATGATCGTTGGCATCATGTTGCAGCTGGCCGGTTTCACCTCCGGTAAAGCTGAACAGGTTCCTGCGGTGGGCCACACCATTTTGCTGATCCTCAGCGTCGGCACCGTCGGCGTACTGATCTGCGGCTTCATTGTGTCGCTGCGCTTCAAACTTAATCTGCATACCCACACCGTTCTGCGCGAAGAGACGCTGAAGATGCGTGAAGCAGGACGTGTGGTCCCGGAACGTATTACACCGCAGGCGCGCGCCATCGTCGAAACCCTGGCGGGGATGCCGTATGAAAACTTATGGGGCAATAACAATGTCGGTTACCTCAACCGCAATAAGCCCGCAGCGCCCGCGCTGACCTCACAACGCGACTCGCTTCACCCTCTCCCTACCCTGATTAACGATAGGAATGAACCATGACTGTATTTCCTGTGAAACACAGCGCCTTGTTGCGCCAGCCTGAATACCTGTTGCCACGCAGTGAGTTAGTGCAGCTGATTCACAAACTCACTGACAATCTGGTGAATATCACCGACCACAGCGGCGAGTTTTTACTGCGGCTGGACGACGGCCGCGTCATTGATACCAAAGGCTGGGCCGGCTGGGAATGGACGCACGGTATCGGGCTGTACGGCATGCTGCATTACACCCAGCAGACGGGCGATCAGGCGACCCTCAAGATTATCGATAACTGGTTTAGCGCACGCTTAGCAGAAGGCACACCGACAAAGAACGTGAACACCGTATGTCCGTTCCTGACGCTGGCTTATCGCTATGAAGAGACCGGTAACGCAGCATGGCGTCCGGTGCTGGAACGCTGGGCAGAATGGGTCATGTATGAAATGCCGCGCACCGAGCAAGGAGGTTTACAGCACATCGTTTACAACAACGAAAATACCCAGCAACTGTGGGACGACACCCTAATGATGAGCGTGATGGCGCTGGCGAAGATCGGCCAGTTACTGGACCGCCCCGAGTTTGTCGAAGAAGCCAGCTATCAGTTTCTGATCCACACCCAATACCTGATGGATCGCCAAACTGGTTTGTGGTTCCACGGCTGGACCTTCGATGGCCGACACAATTTTGCCAACGCCCGCTGGGCTCGCGGCAACAGCTGGCTAACCATTGTGATCCCTGATTTCCTCGAAATGATGAACTGGCCGGAACAACACGCCACACGTCGCTTCCTGCAGCAGGTGCTGACCAGCCAGGTGAAGGCGTTGGCCGCTTGCCAGCACAGCAGCGGTCTCTGGCATACCCTGCTCGACGATCCACAAAGCTACCCGGAAGCGTCTGCCACCGCAGGCTTCGCTTATGGGATTCTCAAAGCGGTGCGTAAGCGTTATTTGTCCGATGAATATCGCCCGATGGCGGAAAAAGCTCTGCGCGGCGTGATCGCCAATATTGATGAGGACGGAGAGTTAAAACAGGTATCGTTTGGCACCGCGATGGGCAGCGATCTGGAGTATTACCGCCAGGTGCCGCTCACTTCAATGCCCTATGGCCAGGCGATGGCGTTGTTGTGTCTGACAGAGTATTTGCGGGTTTATCTGTAATCGCATTCACGTTGAAGTGGGAGAAAGCGGTGGCAGACGTGTAAAGCTTAACGAGTCAGGAACCTTAGGCAGTGAAACCTAGGGTGATCACCCAATGCCGCCAACACCGATGCCCTAATTTCTGGCGATAAGTCTGTTAAGCTCTATGAATTAAGCAGGTTTTTTCCATCACCGCACCTAAGGTGAGGTGCGAGGAAGCGGCGGCAGAGGAGTAAAGCGTCCCGCGACAGGGATGTCGCGGGCCGAGCCCCAGGGATGGTTTATGGCGTCTTTACGATCTGCCGCCGCTTCATCGCACAGGCTCGGCCTCTGCCTTGACCTTGACCTTAGCCTTGACCTCAGACCGAGCCCAAAGCCCAAGCCCAATCCTTTACATATTACGAATATAATCATCCATCTCAGTTTTCAGGTTATCGGACTTGGTGCCGAAAATCGCCTGAACACCGGAACCGGCCACCACCACGCCACGTGCGCCGAGGTTTTTCAGTTCAGCTTGATTCACTTTCGCCACATCCGCGACGCTCACACGCAAACGCGTAATACAGGCATCAAGATTAGTGATGTTCTCTTTACCACCAAATGCGGTAACCAGCTTACCTGCCATCTCGCTACCCGTGGTGGCGCTGCTCTGCTCCATTGCGGTGTCCTCACGTCCAGGTGTTTTCAGATTCAATTTCACAATCAGCACACGGAAAACGGTGTAATAAATTAAGCCGTAAATAATACCGACAATCGGGAACAACCAAATCTTGCTGCTGTTACCACTCAATACCACAAAGTCGATCAAACCGTGTGAGAAGCTGGTGCCATCACGCATGCCAAGCAGAATACAGATTGGGAAGGCCAGACCCGCCAGAATTGCATGGATCACATACAAAATCGGTGCAACGAACATGAACGAAAACTCGATCGGTTCGGTGATACCGGTCAGGAACGAGGTCAGCGCGGCGGAAATCATGATGCCGCCCACTTTGGCGCGGTTTTCCGGTTTAGCCGAGTGCCAGATAGCAATCGCAGCAGCAGGCAGACCGTACATTTTGAACAGGAAGCCGCCAGAGAGTTTACCCGCGGTTGGATCGCCCGCCATATAGCGCGGAATATCACCGTGGAACACCTGACCTGCGGCGTTGGTGAACTCACCAATCTGCATCTGGAAAGGCACGTTCCAGATATGATGCAGACCAAACGGCACCAGCGCACGCTCAACCACACCGTAGATACCGAATGCCACGACCGGGTTCTGATAGGCCGCCCACTGGGAGAAATCCTGAATGGCCGAACCGATCGGTGGCCAGATAAAGGACAACACGATACCGGTGAAAATCGCAGTCAGGCCGGAGATGATCGGCACAAAGCGCTTACCCGCAAAGAAGCCGAGATACTCAGGCAACTTGATGCGGTAAAAACGGTTGAACATGTACGCGGCGATCGAGCCAGCTATGATGCCGCCGAGCACCCCGGTATCAGCAAGGTGTTTCGCCTCAATTTCTGCTGGCGGTAAATGCAATACCAGCGGAGCCACCACCGCCATGGTCTTCACCATAATGCCGTAAGCCACCACAGAAGCCAGTGCCGATACACCGTCGTTATTGGTAAAACCGAGCGCCACGCCAATCGCAAAGATCAGCGGCATATTGGCAAATACGGAACCACCCGCCTCCGCCATCACATGAGAAACCACAGCCGGCAACCAGCTGAAGTTAGCCGAACCAACACCTAACAAAATACCGGCAATCGGCAAAACCGATACCGGTAACATCAGCGATTTACCTACTTTTTGCAGGTTCGCAAATGCGTTCTTGAACATAGAAACTCCTGAGTATGAGTGCATATTTGCGCAGTGCGCTGGCGAAGGGGGAGGATCCTTCACCGGGGTGACGCTGAGCGTCTTTTGATTTATTACGAAGGGTAAAATAAATCGATATTTGTTACTTTGACGGCTATCACGTTTCGCTCATGACAAGCGCTTGCTTTCTGTTATTTTTGACTGACTTGCCTGGATAAACAGCAACAAATCACTGCCCGTGCTGCGTTAAACGCCGCACAGGTCAATGATTATGGAATTATTACAGAGTTTAAAATAAAGCGGATTAGCCGCCGAGACGGCTCATCGGGACATGGAAAAGACGCGAGAAGTTTTCGGTGGTGGCCGCGGCCAGTGTTTCGATATCCACACCTTTCAGTACCGCCATATAATCCGCGACATCGCGCGTAAAGGCAGGCTGGTTTTCTTTGCCACGATGCGGGACCGGAGCCAGATACGGTGAGTCGGTCTCTACCAGCATGCGATCCAGCGGCACATAACGCGCGGCATCACGAATCTGCTCGGCATTGCGGAAGGTCAAAATGCCGGAGAAAGAGATATAAAAGCCCATATCCAGCAACTGCGCTGCAGTCTCTTTATCTTCAGTAAAGCAGTGCAACACGCCGCCGCACTTTTCCACCTGCTCTTCACGCAGAATCGCCAGCGTATCTTCACGCGCATCACGGGTGTGCACGATGATCGGCTTATTCAGCGCGATGCCGGTGCGGATGTGTTCACGGAACGAGGCTTGCTGCTGCGCTTTAGTTTCCTGCTGATAGAAGTAATCCAGCCCGGTTTCCCCCAGCGCAATCACCTGCTCTTCGGCGGCCAGGCGACGGAACTCTTCAACATCATACGGCGCTTCCTGATTCAACGGATGCACACCGCACGCCAGGGCGATGTTTTCCCTGTCTCCAACCAGCTGTTTGATTTTGTAGTAATCGGGCAACGTAGTGGCAATCGCCAGCATAAATTTCACGTCACGCGCTGCGGCTTTAGCGATCACATCGTCCAGATCGCGGTGCTGCTTCTCATAATCCAGGCCATCAAGGTGGCAGTGCGAATCAACAATAAACATACTTCTCTCTTTTACGCTTAGCCGACCGCCGTGGGCGACATTAAGCGTCCCCAGGCTAACAGGCGATCGGTCAGGATAAGTTCACGGTTCAGTGCGGCGACATGCAGCAGTTGCTCACGACACTGCATCCACTGCTGGACACTGGCGTTCAGCGCGCTGCTGTTAAGCTGCTGAGCCAGCTGTGAAACTACTTCGGGATGATCGCCGTTGCTCAGCCAGTTGCTGGCGCCCTGCTGCACTTTCATGGCATCCACCAGCAGTGAAATCAGCCAGCTTAAGCGCTCTGCCACATCGTCGCTGTTCAGCGCGGGCAGCAGTTGCAGCACATCGCTGTTCAACGCGCCGAGCAAGGTTTCACACAGCTTCTCACGTGCCTGCCAGCGCTCTGGTTGCAGCAGCGCCAAGGCTGCAGCAGGCGCGCCGTTGCTCAAGCGAAGAGCAGCACGCAGAACCGCCTCGGATTGCGGCGACTGTTTTTGCAGCCACTGCAAACTGGGCAGCTCTTCCGGTGGGGAAAGATGCCACGTCATGCAACGGCTGCGCAAGGTTGCCAGCAAACGTGACGGTTCACGAACGCTAAGGAAAAACCAGCAGTTGGCCGGAGGCTCTTCAAGGGTTTTCAGCAATGCATTGGCGGCGGCTTCAGTGAGCTGCGCCGCATCCGGCAACCAGACAATCTTCGCTCCGCCCTGCTGAGCAAAATGGTAGAGCTTCTCGGTCACGTCACGTACTGCATCAATACCCAGCGAAGACTTGCCCTTTTCTGCCTCCAGACGATACCAGTCAGGATGAGTCTGCGCCTGCATCAGATGACAGCCGTGGCAATGCCCGCAGCTTTTTAATCCTTCCGGATGTTGGCACATTAACCAGCGGCTCACACCCCACACCAATGCATCGTCATCCATGCCATTGATGGCCTGTATCAGCAAGGCATGATGAGCCTGTCCGCTTTGATGACGGGTGATGATCTGCCGATAGGGCTGATTCAGCCACGGATACCAGTTCATGCCGCCTGACCTGCCAGCCATTTCTGCAATGCTGATTTAAGTGACAATGTCACTTCTTCAATGTTTTGAGTGGCATCAATGGTTAAAATGGTGTCATCGGAGGCCGCCAGCGCCAGATAACGCTCGCGTGTGCGTTCAAAGAAACGCAGTGACTCTTGCTCAATGCGGTCGAGTTCCCCGCGAGCACGCGCGCGTTGCAAACCGATTTCAGGCGTGACATCCAGATAAAGGGTCAGGTCAGGACGAAAGTCGCCCAGTACCGCATCGCGCAGCGTGGTCATCAACTGCGCATCCAGACCACGACCACCACCCTGATAAGCCTGGGATGAGAGATCGTGACGATCGCCAATCACCCACGCGCCGCGCGCTAACGCGGGCTTAATCACGTTCTCAACCAGTTGCACACGGGCGGCATACAGCATCAGCAGCTCGGCTTTGTCAGTGACCTGTTCGCCATCAATCCCCTGCTTCACCAGCACGCGCAACTGTTCTGCAAGCGGCGTGCCGCCGGGCTCACGGGTGAACACCACATCTTCGATACCCTGCTCATGCAGCACCGCCACGATGGCTTCACGCGCAGTGGTTTTGCCCGCGCCTTCAAGGCCTTCAATGACGATAAACTTACTTTTCATTTTTTTCCTTCATAGCCAGCCGATAGACCTGCACCGCTTTATTATGGCTGGCGAGATTGGTGGTAAAGGTGTGTCCACCTTTGCCATCCGCGACAAAGTAGAGATAGTTGGTTTTTTCCGGGTGCGCTGCCGCTTCCAGCGAGGCGCGACCTGGCATCGCAATAGGGCCAGGCGGCAAACCCGTAATGGTATAGGTATTGTAATCGGTCGGCGTTTCGAGGTCTTTACGCGTAATGGTGCCAGTATAGTTATCGCCCATACCGTAAATCACCGTAGGGTCGGTTTGCAGCTTCATTCCGGTGCGCAAGCGATTAATAAACACTGAGGCAACGCGCGCGCGCTCTTCCGTCACGCCGGTCTCTTTTTCGATAATCGACGCCATGGTGACCAGATCCTGCTCTTTTTTATAAGGCAGATTATCCATTCGCCCCTGCCAGATCTCATCCACCAGTTTATTCATGCGCGTATGCGCGCGTTCCAGCAGCGAAACATCACTGGTGTTGGCGGTGTACAGATAGGTGTCGGGGTAGAATGCGCCCTCCAGCTGGTCCGCATCCATCTTCAGTGCAGTCGCTACCGTCGCAAACTGATCGTCAGTCAGCGTGTGTTTGAGGTAAGGTGCCTTACGCAGTTCGGTCAACCACTCCTTCAGGCGTGAACCCTCGACAAAACGCACCGGGAACTGTGCTTCTTTACCGCTGGCCAGCAGCTGCAGCAGCTGGCGTACCGTCATATTACTTTCAAGTCGGTAGGTTCCGGCTTTGAACTTTGCCAGCTCGGGCTCAAGTTTCAATAGCGATCCAAACCAGATACTTTCAGGAATGATGTGCTCGCTTTCCAGCTGGGCTTCCAGCACAACCCGACCGCTGCCGGCGGGCAATGTGTAGATCGTTTCCTGATTAATGGTCAACGGTGTATCGGCGAAACGTTCAATCTGCCAATAACTAAATGCAGCCGCGAGGCCGGCTATCGCCACAGCGCTGGCGAGTATTTTTTTCATTCGGGTCATGATGCTTCCATCTTTTGGCAACTGGCATACAGCTGCTGGTACAGCGTGCGTGCGGTGAACGAAACATCGTCAATTTTTCGCACAGGTAAAACTGGCATTAGGGCGTTGCAGATCACCACTTCGTCGGCACTCAGCACATCCTCCCTGCTTCCCTCAATTAACTGACAAGCCTGGCCTTCCGACGCCATCTGCGCCATCAGATAACGGCGCATAATGCCATCGACACCCGCTTGCTCAAGACGCGGCGTGGATACCTGATCGCCTTTGCGCCAGAATAAATTAGCCGCACAGCATTCCACCACCGCCCCTGCAGTGTCAAGCACCAGCGCTTCGTCAGCATCGGTGTGGTCGAGATGCTGACGAATCAGCACCTGCTCAAGGCGGTTGAGATGTTTGAGGCCGGCGAGCAGAGGATTGCGCGCCAGTCTCACGGGGCTGGTTACAAGCGTTGCGCCCTGCTGCTGCAAGGTTTTGTAGTGTTGCGGCCACGGGGAAAGCGAAAGGATGCGTGTTGGGGTTGTGCAACCGGTTCGGCTGTATCCTCGGCCACCGGCGCCAGGCGTCAGAATCACTTTTAAAACCGCCTCGGCTTGACCGTTGGCGGCATGCTGCATCTCCGCAGCCAACTGCGCCCTATCCGGTAAGGGGATGTATAAACGTTCACAGCTTTCCTGCAACCGCTGCAAATGGGCGTTTAACAGTTGTACCTTTCCAGCCACCACCGCAGCAGTGGTAAAACAGCCATCACCAAACTGCACCGCGCGATCGCGTGCAGAAAGTTCGATCTGCTCGACGCCGTTTATCCACATTCCGATCACCTCTGGCTACCCTGCCAGTCTGAATACCACTGACAGCGGTGAGAATCCATGCCACTGCGTGACAAAATATAAAAAAGGCCCGCATTGCGGGCCTCTGTTTGGCTGGGTAAGACTTATACCTTGCGGAAGATCAGCGAGCCGTTGGTGCCGCCAAATCCGAAGGAGTTACACAATGTGTACTCCAGCCCGCTCACCTGACGTGCCGTGTGAGGCACGAAGTCGAGGTCACAACCTTCATCTGGATTATCCAGGTTAATGGTTGGCGGAACCGCCTGGTCGCGCAGCGCCAGAATCGAATAGATCGCTTCTACCGCGCCCGCTGCACCCAGCAGATGGCCGGTCATGGATTTGGTAGAGCTGACCATCACACTGTGAGCCGCTGCACCAAATACCGACTTAACCGCCTGAGCTTCAGCTTTGTCACCGGCTGGCGTCGAAGTGCCATGCGCGTTAACGTAACCAATCTGCTCAACATTCAGTTGCGCATCACGCAGTGCATTCACCATCGCGGCGGCTGCACCTGAACCATCTTCCGGTGGAGACGTCATGTGGTAAGCATCGCTGCTCATGCCGAAACCAATGATTTCAGCATAAATTTTCGCACCGCGCTTTTTGGCATGCTCGTACTCTTCCAGCACCACAATGCCTGCACCATCGCCCAACACAAAACCATCACGATCTTTATCCCACGGACGGCTTGCCGCCTGCGGATTATCGTTATTGGTAGAGAGCGCACGTGCTGCACCGAAGCCACCGACACCCAGAGGGGTACTGGCTTTTTCTGCACCACCTGCCAGCATCACGTCAGCATCGTTATACGCAATGATACGTGCTGCATGGCCAATATTATGCACACCAGAAGTACAAGCAGTCGCAATCGAGATGCTTGGACCTTTCAGGCCATACATAATAGTCAGGTGACCTGCCACCATGTTAACAATGGTAGAAGGAACGAAGAACGGGCTGATTTTGCGCGGACCGCCGTTGACCAGTGAGCTGTGGTTATCTTCAATCAAACCCAGTCCGCCGATGCCGGAACCGATAGCTGCGCCGATGCGACCGGCATTTTCGTCAGTTACGACCAGACCGGAGTCCGCCATAGCCTGAATACCGGCAACAATGCCGTATTGGATGAAGTCATCCATCTTGCGCTGATCTTTGCGCGAGATGAATTCATCGCAATTAAAATCTCTTACTAAGCCCGCAAAGCGCGTTGCGTAGGCACTAGTATCAAAATGGTCGATCAGGCTGATGCCGCTCTGACCGGCAAGGAGAGCACTCCAGGTAGACTCTACGGTATTGCCGACAGGAGACAACATGCCAAGACCAGTCACAACTACACGACGCATAGACACGTACGTCCTCCAGGGAGGGAAAAAATAACGCTATGTGGGGCAAACATAAAACTCAGGCGGTCGAGGTGACCGCCTGAAGATATTCATTAGCCTTGGTGGCTATTGATGTAATCGATCGCTGCCTGAACGGTAGTGATTTTCTCAGCTTCTTCGTCTGGAATTTCAGTATCAAACTCTTCTTCCAGAGCCATTACCAGCTCAACGGTGTCAAGAGAATCTGCACCCAGGTCTTCAACGAAAGAAGCAGTGTTAATCACTTCGTCTTCTTTAACACCCAGCTGCTCAGCTACGATTTTCTTAACGCGTTGTTCGATATCGCTCATACTATTTAATTTCCTATCAAAACTCGCTTTCGCGATGGTTTTCGTAGTGTATAAAATGTTGAAAAAGATGCAACAAAATCCCGGCTGGTCGAACCACGATTTTGCGCTATTCTGCGGTGTTTACCGCAGATAATGCAAATGATTTCGTGATTATCAGACCATGTACATGCCGCCATTGACGTGGAGCGTCTCACCCGTGATGTAAGAGGCTTCGTCAGAGGCTAAGAATGCAACAGCATTGGCAATCTCCTGCGGGTCGCCTAAACGACCTGCCGGCACTTCTGCCAAAATGCCCGAGCGCTGATCTTCGTTCAGTGCACGCGTCATGTCCGTCTCAATAAAGCCCGGAGCTACGACGTTTACGGTAATGCCACGTGACGCAATTTCTCGCGCCAGTGATTTGCTAAAGCCAATCAAACCTGCTTTTGCTGCCGCATAGTTTGCCTGACCCGCGTTACCCATGGTTCCAACAACAGAACCGATGGTAATGATACGGCCCACGCGTTTTTTCATCATGGCACGCAATACCGCCTTAGAAAGACGGAAGACTGATGTCAGGTTGGTATCGAGGATATCCGCCCATTCATCGTCCTTCATGCGCATCAACAGATTGTCACGCGTAATGCCTGCATTATTGACTAAAATGTCCACTTCGCCAAATTCGGCGCGAACTTTCTCGAGCACGCTCTCAATAGAGGCTGCATCGGTGACGTTCAACAGCAGACCTTTGCCGTTATTGCCGAGGTAAGCACTGATTGCTTCCGCACCGCTTTCGCTGGTGGCGGTTCCCACCACTTTCGCACCGCGTGCAACCAGCGTTTCCGCTATTGCACGGCCAATGCCGCGGCTTGCGCCAGTAACCAGCGCTACTTTACCTTCAAAGCTCATGTTTTTCCTCTTATTCCTGTGTAAGCGCAGCAGAGAGTGAAGCAGAATCGTTCACGGCTGCAGCGGTCAGGCTATCCACAATACGTTTGGTCAGGCCGGTCAGGACTTTACCTGGACCGATCTCAAGCAACTGGCCAACGCCTTGGGTGGCAACAAATTCAACCGCTTCGGTCCAACGCACTGGGCTGTAAAGCTGGCGAACCAGTGCACTGCGGATCGCAGCAGCATCGGTTTCACACTTGACGTCAACATTATTGACGACAGGCACGGCAGGTGCGTTGAAAGTGATGCTTTCCAGTGCCACAGCCAGTTTATCTGCTGCCGGTTTCATCAAAGCACAGTGTGAAGGCACGCTCACAGGCAATGGCAGTGCACGTTTGGCACCCGCTGCTTTACATGCTGCTCCAGCACGCTCCACCGCTTCTTTGTTACCCGCGATAACCACCTGGCCCGGCGAGTTAAAGTTGACGGGTGAAACCACCTGACCTTGCGCGCTCTCTTCACAGGCTTTACGGATTGATTCATCATCAAGTCCAATAATCGCCTGCATGGCGCCCGTACCTTCTGGTACCGCTTCCTGCATCAGTTTGCCGCGTAACTCGACTAACTTGATCGCATCAGCGAAGTTCAGTACGCCAGCGCACACCAGCGCAGAATATTCACCCAGGCTATGGCCAGCCATCAGCGTAGGCTGCGGGCCATTTTTGCTCTGCCAGACGCGATAAATCGCGACGGAAGCCGCCAGCAACGCAGGTTGCGTCTGCCAGGTCTTATTCAGTTCTTCAGCTGGACCTTGTTGCACCAACTGCCATAAGTCGTATCCCAATGCATCAGAAGCTTCACGGAAAGTGGCTTCAACCTGCGGGTTTTCCACAGCCAGATCGGCCAGCATGCCGACGGTCTGTGAGCCCTGTCCTGGGAAAACAAAAGCAAATTGTGTCATCTGTCTTTCCTGTCAATCAAAAGCGAACCAGCGCAGAACCCCAGGTGAAACCACCACCAAAGGCTTCCAGCAAAATCAGTTGGCCAGGCTTGATACGGCCATCTCGCACCGCTTCATCCAGTGCGCTAGGAACCGATGCCGCCGACGTGTTGCCGTGACGGTCAAGGGTAACCACCACTTTATCCATGCCCATGCCGAGCTTTTTGGCGGTGGCACTGATAATGCGCAAGTTAGCCTGATGCGGCACCAGCCAGTCGAGCATCTCACGATCAAGATTATTGGCTTGCAGCGTTTCATCAACGATGTGCGCCAGTTCAGTGACTGCAACCTTAAACACTTCGTTACCGGCCATGGTGAGATAGGCAGGTTGATCCTGATGCTCGCGATCCTGATACGGCAGCGTCAACAGCTTGCTGTAACGTCCATCGGCATGCAGGTGAGTGGACAGGATACCTGGCTCTTCGCTCTGGCCGAGAACCACCGCACCCGCGCCATCGCCAAACAGAATGATGGTGCCACGATCGTTAGGATCCAGTGTGCGAGCTAATACATCTGCACCGATCACCAACGCGTGTTTCACCACACCGTTTTTGATGTACTGATCGGCCACGCTTAACGCATAGGTGAAGCCCGCACAAGCAGCAGCCAAATCGAAAGCCGCACAGTCGTCAATTTCCAGCATCTGCTGGATCATGCACGCTGAGCTTGGGAAGGCGTGGCTGGAAGAGGTGGTCGCCACGATAATCAGGCCAACATCGCTGGCCGCAACGCCTGCCATTTCCAGCGCGCGCTGAGCGGCGGTGAAGCCCATAGTGGCAACAGATTCATCCGGCGCAGCAATGCGACGCTCACGGATGCCGGTACGGCTGACAATCCACTCGTCCGAAGTCTCCACCATTTTTTCCAGATCCGCATTGGAGCGAACCTGCTCAGGCAAATAGCTGCCCGTACCGATAATTTTGGTAAACATCTACGCTTTGTCACTCCTGGCTAATACAGCGTCAAGGCGCGCCGCAATCCTCTCTGGGACTTGCCTGCGCACCGCCTGCTCTGCCTGCTCTATCGCCACGGCAAACGCACGTTGATTCGCCGCACCGTGGCTTTTGATCACTGTTCCGCGCAATCCTAACAGACAAGCGCCGTTGTACTGGTCGGGGTTGAGATGACCGAAACGTTTAGCCAGGCGCTTTTGCAACCAGCGCCCTACCCATTTCAGCCACCAGGCCCGTTTTTTTCCATCCTCTGACGACTTGAGCAGAGAAAGAAACATTCTTACCACGCCTTCCATGGTTTTAAGCGTGACGTTTCCCACGAAGCCATCACAAACCAGCACATCCGTCTTGCCGGTGAGGAGATCGTTCCCCTCAAGATAACCAATATAGTTGATTTGCGGCGTGTCCCGCAGCACCGCAGATGCTGTGCGAATCGTTTCCAGGCCCTTAGTCTCTTCCTGCCCAATGTTGAGCAGCGCGACGCGCGGTCTGTCAATTTCCAGCACTTCCTCGGCCATGACAGCGCCCATGATGGCAAACTGCACCAGCATATCGCTATCCGATTCTACATTTGCGCCAAGATCCAGCACCACTGTTTTGCCCTGTTGTTGATGCGGCAACACCGTCATCAGCGCAGGTCGCTCAATACCTTCCAGCGGCTTCAACAACATTTTAGCCAAGCCCATTAACGCACCGGTATTACCGGCACTGACACAGGCTTGTGCTTGTCCCTCTTTCACCAACTCTAACGCCACGCGCATTGAGCTGCCGCGACTGTTTCGAATGGCTTGTGAAGGTTTAGCATCACTTGCAATAACCGATTCGGCAGGAATAACCTGCACACGCCCCAGTAATGAGGAATCCGCTTTGGCAAGAAATGACGAGATGATGTCGGGATCACCGACCAGAAGAAGAACCAGATGCGTATGAGAGGCCAGTGCCTGCAAGGATGCAGGCACTGTCACGCAGGGACCGAAATCCCCGCCCATGGCATCAACTGCCAGGGTCAAACGTGTCAAGGTATCGCCTTGCGTAACCGCAAAGAATTACTTGGTGATAACCTTGCGACCGCGGTAGTAACCATCCGCAGTGATATGGTGACGCAGATGAGTTTCACCAGAAACTTTATCTACTGACAGAGCTGCGGTGGTCAGCGCATCGTGCGAACGACGCATACCACGCTTAGAACGGGTTGGTTTATTCTGTTGTACGGCCATGGACCTTACTCCTATTACTTACGCTTTAAACTGGCTAATACGGCAAATGGATTCGGTTTTTCTGCCTCTGCAGGCAACTTACCAAATACCATGTCCGCGTCGGACACTTCACAGTGTTCAGAATCATGCACCGGAACTACAGGCAGCGCGAGGATGAGTTCATCTTCGATAACTGCCAGCAAGTCGATTTCGCCGAAATCATTGATATCAACTGGCTCGTAAGCTTCCGGCAGTGCCTCGGCCTGCTCATCAGAAGAGACAGGACTGAAGCAATAGCTTACGTGAACAGCATGAGGGAATGACTGGTTGCAGCGTTGACAAGACAATGTCACCTGCGCATCAGCTGTTCCTTGCAGAACGGCTAAGCGCTGGTTGTCAATCGCAAACGACATGGTGCATTCCACATCACTGTCCACACTCACGACCGTGTCGGCCAGGCGCGCCACCAATTCAGGTGCATACACACCTTGGTAATCAAGGCGCTTTTGCGCGGCGCGGGCCACATCGATCGTCAGGGGTAATTTTACCTTTTGCATAGGGCGCGCATATTAACTTTGTAACGTCATAGAGTCAAAGAAAAAGGCCGGTTTACAGCATCTTTCACCCGTTAGTCGCATCCAGTGCGGCGCATAGTTTAAAATGCCTGTCATCTTTACGCTATCAATTCTGAAAAAAAATCATGACACCGTTAATTCTAGCCTCCACTTCCCCGTTCCGTCAGGCATTGCTGAGCAAGCTTGGCCTGCCTTTTATCGCCGTTGCGCCTGATTGCGATGAAACGCCGCAACCGAATGAAACTGCTCCGCAGTTAGTGCAACGCTTAGCGCTGGCAAAAGCACAGGCGCTCGCCGCGCTGCACCCACAGAGCTGGATCATTGGTTCCGATCAGGTCTGTGTGCTCGACGGCAATATCACCGGAAAACCGCATACGGTGGAGAATGCTTGCCGGCAATTGGCTTCTGCCAGTGGCAAAGCGATCACGTTTTATACCGGGCTCGCACTGATTCAGCCGCAAACGGCACAACAACAGGTGATTTGTGAACCGTTCAATGTACATTTTCGGCACTTAAACCCGGAAGAAATCCGTCACTATGTCGAAAAAGAGCAGCCGTTAAATTGTGCGGGCAGCTTTAAAAGCGAAGGCATGGGAATCTGCTTGTTTGAGCGGCTGGAGGGGCGCGATCCCAATACGTTGATTGGATTACCGCTGATGGCTTTAAATGAGATGCTGATAAAAGTGGGCATCAACGCATTGGGTTGATGCCCGCAAAATTAAGCTTTTTTCTGACGCAACTGCGCCAGGCAGTGTTTCAGCGCGTTATCCAGTGGCGCTTCCATCCGCAGGACTTCGCCGGTATTGGGATGGGTAAACGTCAGCGCTGCAGCATGCAGGAACAATCGTCCCAGGCCGGTTGACGCCAGCTGACGATCAAAGTCCCGATCGCCATAGCGATCGTCAAAGGCGATCGGATGCCCACCATGCAGCGTGTGCACGCGAATCTGGTGCGTGCGCCCGGTCACCGGACTGGCTTTTACCAGGGTGGCGAAACCAAAACGCTCTTCCACTTTGAATCGGGTTTCAGATGGCTTGCCTTCCGCATTGACGCGAACGACACGCTCACCGCTTTGCAAAATGTTTTTCAGCAGCGGCGCCTGCACCACTTTCAAATGTGAAGGCCAGTCACCGCGCACCAGCGCCAGATAATCCTTCTGCATGCCTTTTTCACGTAACTGCTCGTGCAGCGAACGCAGCGCAGAACGTTTTTTTGCCACCAGCAGAATACCGGAGGTGTCACGGTCAAGACGATGCACCAGCTCGAGGAAACGGGCTTCCGGACGCAGCGCGCGCAAGCCTTCAATCACACCAAAGCTGAGGCCGCTACCACCATGCACCGCCGTGCCCGATGGCTTGTTCAGCACCAGCAGATGATCGTCCTCATAAAGGATGGCATTCGCCAGCGCGGCAACCTTATCGAGTTTCGGTGATACCGTCTGCTCTTCACGCTCGGCCACACGCACCGGTGGAATACGCACTTCATCCCCCGCCTGCAGTTTATATTCCGGCTTCACGCGTCCTTTATTCACGCGCACCTCGCCTTTACGCAAGATGCGATAAATCATACTTTTCGGCACGCCTTTGAGCTGAGTGCGCAAAAAGTTATCAATACGTTGTTCGGCATTTTCAGCCGTAATGGCGACATAAAGTACGCCGGGATTCTCAGTTTTCATGGCGGCGATTCTAAATAGTGTCCCTGGATAGCGCCACCCCTTTTTCTGTGCTTAACTCTCTCTTTGTCGCGCTGGCAAAAGGTCATAATGATGACTTTTTCACCGATGCGATGTTAAGCCCTGCAAATGAACAGGTTAAGGATGCACAAACTTCACAGCTCGGCAAAAGTCGCCTTGCTATATGTGAGTGAGCAATGGAATAATGCAGGTGTTTCTGCCCTGGAAAAATCCAGGCAGGATAAAGAGCGAAATAAGTCATTTTGCCGGATTGAACGGACACGCAGCAATGGCGTAAGACGTAATGTTAAATCAGGCACTTAGCGGGCTGCGGGTTGCAGCCTGGACGACAGACTGGGATGTGTGGATTTCTGAATTTACTATAGCTATTCCACCTTCAGGCGCTGTTTTTCCTTATGAAAAACAGGCCACCGACAAGATTTGCGCCCCTTTAGCCGCCGACAACCGTGAGGTTGACGTCAGTGCATTAAGACACGGGGCCATCGGTTGATTCTCGTCCAGGGTAACGATGCCCGCAGCTACATCACTCATGTGAGAATAACGAGTAAGTCACGATGAAAAGAATGTTAATTAACGCATCTCAGCAGGAAGAGTTGCGCGTTGCCCTTGTTGACGGCCAACGTCTGTACGATCTGGATATCGAAAGCCCAGGACACGAGCAGAAAAAAGCCAATATCTACAAAGGTAAAATCACCCGTGTTGAACCCAGCCTCGAAGCGGCATTTGTCGATTATGGTGCTGAACGTCACGGTTTCCTCCCTCTGAAAGAAATTTCCCGCGAATACTTCCCTGCTAATTACAACGCACACGGCCGTCCAAACATCAAAGAGGTGTTGCGTGAAGGTCAGGAAGTTATCGTTCAAATCGATAAAGAGGAACGCGGAAATAAAGGTGCTGCATTAACCACCTTCATTTCTCTGGCCGGTAGCTACTTAGTCCTGATGCCGAACAACCCGCGTGCGGGTGGCATCTCTCGCCGTATTGAAGGTGACGATCGTACCGAGCTGAAAGAAGCGCTGTCCGCGCTGGAACTGCCAGACGGTATGGGTTTGATCGTGCGTACTGCGGGCGTTGGCAAATCTGCCGAATCCCTGCAGTGGGACCTGAGCTTCCGTTTGAAGCACTGGGAAGCGATCAAAAAAGCCGCTGAAAACCGCCCAGCCCCGTTTCTGATCCATCAGGAAAGTAACGTGATTGTGCGTGCCTTCCGCGACTACCTGCGTCAGGATATCGGTGAGATTCTTATCGATAACCCAAAAGTTCTGGAACTGGCGCGTCAGCATATCGCTGCACTCGGTCGTCCGGACTTCAGCAGCAAAATCAAACTGTACACCGGTGAAATTCCGCTGTTCAGCCACTACCAAATCGAATCGCAAATTGAATCCGCTTTCCAGCGTGAAGTGCGCTTGCCTTCTGGTGGTTCGATTGTTATCGACAGCACAGAAGCACTGACCGCCATCGATATCAACTCCGCCCGTGCAACACGCGGTGGTGACATCGAAGAAACGGCATTTAATACCAACCTCGAAGCGGCTGATGAAATCGCCCGTCAGTTACGCCTGCGTGACCTCGGCGGCCTGATCGTTATCGACTTCATCGACATGACCCCTGTTCGTCACCAGCGCGCGGTAGAAAACCGTCTGCGTGAAGCGGTACGTCAGGATCGTGCACGCATTCAAATCAGCCACATTTCGCGCTTCGGCCTGCTGGAAATGTCGCGTCAGCGTCTTAGCCCGTCATTGGGTGAATCCAGCCATCACGTGTGCCCGCGCTGTAGCGGTACCGGCACCATCCGTGATAACGAATCGCTGTCACTGTCTATCTTGCGTCTGATTGAAGAAGAAGCGCTGAAAGACAACACTAAAGAAGTGCATGCCATTGTGCCTGTGCCCGTCGCCTCTTACCTGCTGAATGAAAAACGTGATGCAGTCAGTGCGATCGAGAAACGCCAGGGTGGCGTGCGTGCCATCATCGTGCCAAACGATCAGATGGAAACGCCGCACTACTCTGTACTGCGCGTGCGCAAAGGCGAAGAAACGCAGACGTTGTCTTACCATCTGCCGAAGCTGCACGAAGCTGAGATGGCGCTGCCTTCTGAAGAAGAGCACGCTGAACGTCGTCGCCCTGAGCAGCCAGCGCTGGCCGCCTTTGTGATGCCAGATGCGCCGCCGGCACCGGTTGAAGTGGAAAAAGAAATCCCTTCTGTGGTTAAAGCTGATGTCAAACCGGCTGCTTCTGCCGCGCCTGCTGTTGCCAGCACCGGCTTCGTCGCTCGTCTGTTAGGTGGTTTGAAGAAACTGTTTGCTGGCGACGCGCCTGCTGCTGCACCGGTTGAAGCGAAGCCAGAAGAGAAAGCCGCTGAAAGTGAGAACAATCAGCAACGTGGTGACCGCCGTAACAACCGCCGTAGCAATAATCGCCGTGATCGCACCCCGCGCAACGGTGAAAATTCTCAGGGACGCGAAGCCCGTGAACCACGTGAATCTCGTGAAGCGCGTGAACCACGCGAATCGCGCGAACCACGTGAAGCCCGCGAGCCACGTGATAATCAGGACAATCGTCGTAACAAGCGTCAGAACGAGCCTCGTGGTGAACGTCCAGCGCTGACCGATGAGCAACTGCAGCAGCGTGATGAGCAGCAACAGCAACGTCGCGAACAGCGTGCAGAACGCCAGCGTCGTCGTCAGGATGAGAAACGTAATCAGCAGCAGGATCAAAAAGTCGCTGAGACCGTAGTTCAGACCGATATCGTTGATGAGAACGTTGCGCAGGAAGAAGAACGTGTGCAGGTTATGCCGCGTCGCAAACCGCGTCAGCTTAACCAGCGTGTCCGCGTAGGGGATACAACTGAATTCGCAGCGGCTATCCCAACGCCAGCAGCGACTGAAGCCGTTGTAGAAAATGCGCAACGCACGGCGTTCAATGAGCAATCTGACGTCGCGCAGGACGAACAGGAAGACAACGAGAACCGTGATAACGCCAATATGCCGCGCCGTTCACGTCGTTCACCACGTCACCTGCGCGTTAGCGGCCAACGTCGTCGTCGCTATCGTGATGAGCGTTACCCAACGCAATCTGCAATGCCACTGGAATCTGCTGCGGCTTCTCCAGAGATGGCTTCAGGCAAAGTCTGGATTACCTACCCGGTTGCCCAGACCCACGATCAGTTCTCCTCACAGGAAGCGCTGAACGAAATGCCTGATTACAGCTATCAACATACCGATGAAGTGACTGCACTGCCGGTTGCGGCAGCAGCAGAGCACGTTGCCCAGCCAGCTGCGCAAGAAGCGGTTCATCAGTCTGAGCCGCAGGCACACACTGAAGTGCCAGTGGTGAATACCGATGATCTGACACCTGTCGCTGCACCGGTTAACGAAGAGCCTGCTGTGATTTCTGCTGCTGTTGAACAGACTGCGCAAGAAACCGCTGCTGAAGCCGTACCGGCTGATGAAGTGACAGCTGCGCCGGCTGAAACCGTAACCTCTACTGCAGTTGCAGATGTTCCGGCTGAATCAGTTCCTGCCGCTACAGATGCACCGGCTCAAGTCGTTCCTGCGGTTGAAGAGGCGTCGGCTAAGGCAGTCCCAGCGGTTGAAGAGGCATCTGCTCCAGCTGTTGCAGAGGCATCGGCTGAAGCGGCACCTGCTGCTGAAGTGACCGAAGCTGCCGCTGAACCTGTCGCGCCACGCGTCAGTGAAGCTATCGAAGCGGCTGAACAGGCACCGGCTGATGTTGCTCCTGTAGTTGAAGCGCAAGTGGAAAACGTTCTGGCTGCACCTGTCGCTGCTGAAGCGCCTGTTGCACCGGTGACCGAACCGCATGCCCCTGTTGCCGCGCGTGATACCGTGGTGAGCAATGCTGAAACTCGCTGGAAGCATCATGCGACTGCGCCGATGACCAAAGCACCGGCCCCGGCATGGGAACCAGAAACCGTTCGTCACAGCGATTGGGTTCGCCCACCGTTTGATTTTGAAGGTCGTGGTTCTGCGGGTGGTCATAGTGCGACCCATCAGGCGACCGCACCGGCAACGCGTCCGGAAAGCGTTTAAGCCTTAGTAGCTATTTAGCGTTAACAAAACCCCGACTGGTTCGGGGTTTTTTATTGCCTGCCATTTGCCCGCTCACCTCTCAGCAAAGTCGCGTAAAGGCTGATGGGCTGATGGGCTGATGGGCTGATGGGCTGATGGGCTGACCTGGCATAGCCATCGAGGATGGCGCGATCAAGAACTTACACCGCTATCGGGCAGGCAAAAAAAATCCCACGGCCCCGAAAGGCGGTGGGAGAAACTAAGCGCGCCCGGTTTAAGCACGCTCAAATTTTCATGTCAGATCTTATGAGTTAAGCTGGAACAGCGACATCTTCGACATGTCAGTGAAGGTCTTATAAGACGCTTGCAGCGCAGTCTGTTGCATGGTGTAGCTGGAGATGGCTTGGGTGTAATCCACTTCGACCAGGTTACTCATCTGCGTAGCCATAATAGTGTCGTTGGTGTCACCTTGTGCATCCAGCGTATCAACTTCATCCATCTTAATACCGACTTCAGAACGCACTGATAACACGTTATTCAGGGAGTTGCTCAGACCACGGTTGGTCTTATCCATCGCATCCTGAAACGTCTGCTTAGTGGCATCATCAGCATCATCTTGCGGCACCTTCAGTGCTGCGATGGCGCTATCCAGCATATCAAACAGGTTAGTTTCACTGGTGCTGCCGTCCGGCTCAGCTTTCGCATTGCTGGTGATCGACATAAACACCGAATCACCGGTATTCCCTACTGTCATCGTACGGCTGTCACTGACTTTCTGGCTGATGGCATCGGTGCCACCCACATAGGTGACGCCCGTTCCCGTATCGCTGAAAGGCTCAGCTTCGGTTTTATAGCCCGCAAAAATGTAGCGACCATTGGCATCCTGGCTGTTCGCCAGTCCCAACAGTTGGTCACGCAGCCCCTGCAATTGTGTCGCCAGAGAGCCACGGTCATCATCACTGAGCGTGCCGGTTGAAGCATTGACGATAGTAGTCTGTGCATCCTGAATGGCTGACGTCACGCCCTTCAGGGTATTTTCTTCTAACGACAAGCTCTGGTTAGCAAAGGTGCGGGCGGTAGCATACTGGCTACTCTTTGCCTGCGACTGCGCCAGGACGACCGAACTTGCCGCAGCAATAGGGTCATCGGAAGGATTATTCACACGCAGGCCGCTCGACAGCTGCTGGCCCACTTTTAACCAGGAAGATTGCGAGCCGGTAATGCCGCGCACCTGCTGGTCGAAAATCATATTGGTACTTAAACGCATGGCTATTTATCCTCTGATGACTTAGCCGCGGATATCCATCAGCGCGTTAAAAATGGTACTTGCCGTCTGCAGTACCTGCGCGTTGGCCATATAAAACTGCTGATATTTGGTCAGGTTGGCATACTCTTCATCGAGGTTGACGCCGGAAACCGATTGCTGACGGTCCGTGAGCTGCGTCACCACATTTTCCTGAGTGGTGCTGGCCGTCTCTAATGAGCTGGTTTTGTTGCCCACGGTGCTGACGATGGTGGCGTAGGCTTGTGCCAGGGTAGCATTGCCGTTAACCAGATTCGCATCCTGCAGCGCCAGCATTTTTTGAGCGTTGGTGTTATCACTCTCGCCGCTGGTCGCAGATGATGCAGCCGCAATCTGCGACTCATCGGTAATCGCGACGGACATCCCGCTGATGACGTTCTGCACGGGTTTCACCAGGAAACTGTCTTTATTATCAGGTGTACCAGTGACGGTTAATTTCAAACCATCAAAGCTTAATGTGCCGTCAGTAGCATCTGGCGTAACGCTAAACTTCACGTTGTCTGACATACGAGTCACAGACCATGTGCTGCTTGCACTGTCATAACTCATCGAGTAATTCGACGCCTTCAGCGCACTGCTGTCCGACCATGCCGCAGTCACTTCCGCGGTACCGGTGTTCTTGGTATTGCTCAATACGGTTGGGCTGCCGATATTGAAGAATTTCGAGCCCAAATCGCCATTACTGTCATAGCCGGTGGTTTGCACGGCGTTGAAGCTGGTGGTGAATGCAGCCGCCAGCTGACCCAGTTGGTTCTGTGCGGTGTCCAGGTCCTGCGTACGGAAAGCCAGTAAGCCACCTAATGAACCCGTGGTCAGCGTCTTCTCCGGAATTTCCACGTTGCCCGCAGTCTTATCGACATAACCCACCGTGGTGCGCGAAGGATCGCTGCTGGATGGCATCGCCACCAGTTGCGTGGTGTTTTTACCGTTCACGAGAGTGGTGCTACCCATGGAAACGATATAGTTGCCATCCTGCTGCGACACGCTAACGCCCACAACGTTGTTCAGGTTATTGACCAGCTGATCACGTTGATCCAGAAGATCATTTGGGGCGCTGCCAGCCGTGGTGAGCTTGGCAATTTGCGTGTTAAGGTCGGCAATCTGACTGGTGTAGGTATTAATCTGATCAACGCTGGATGAGACATCCGTGTTGACGCTGTTTTGCATGTTAGTCAGGTATTGCGCGGTGGTCTGGAACTGATTGACCAGCCCTTGCGCATAACTCAGCATCGACTGACGTGCTGACGGATCGTCTGCATTGCTCACCACGTTCGATACGTTGGTGAAGAAGCTCTGAATCGAGGTCGACAGGCTGGTGGTCGACGTTGACAGCAGGTCATCGATATTAGAAATCTGGTTATATTGCGTGTTTACCGCGCTGTAGTTGGCACTGGAGCCGCGCAACTGTGCAGTGATGAACTCATCATATTCGCGCTGCACGCCCGTAACATTCACGCCGTTACCGTAATAGCTATTGCCCGATAAGGTACTGTTCGCCTGGTTCAGCAAAATGGTCTGACGCGAGTAACCCGCTACCGTGTAGTTGCTGATGTTGTTACTGGTGGTGCTTAATGCGGCCTGTGCGGCGCTCAGCCCACTCATCGCTGAGTTAATTATGCTGGACATCTCGGTTCCTTTATTTCCCGTTAACCGGGCTGGCAGTCATCAGTGCGATTGCGCGGGCTAAAGCGCCCGCAGCTTATGATGGTTATCGGCGTGCTTAAGTGAAACTTGAGGCAAAAAATCAGAACAAATCAGTGATATCCTGGCTGTACGCCTTCACCACTTTTTCGCCCATGTTTTTGAATTGCTGGATCATTCCTACTAACTTCTGCGCATATTTCGGATCGGTCGCATAACCCGCCGCCTGCAAAGCACGTGCGCCCTGCTCCGGTGTCGCGGCATTGGCTACCGCGGCATAGCGCGGGTTATTGGACAGCAGTTTGACGTAGTCGCTGAGGGCTTCCATATAGGAGCCATAAACGCGGAAGGTGGCGCGCACTTTTTTCGCCACACCACCTTCATACTCGGTGGTCATGATGTCGGTGGTTGCCCCTTTCCAGTCTCCACCTGCCTTGATGCCAAACACGTTGAAGCTCGGTTTGCCATCGCGCGTCAGGATCTGGCGCTGACCCCAGCCCGATTCCAGCGCCGCCTGAGCAAGAATCAGGTGATGAGGAATACCACTCTGCTGACTGGCGGCCTGCGCGGGTTGAGACAACTGGGCAATAAAGTCATTGCTATCCGTTGGGAAACTGGACGGCGACACCGGCAGGCGCGGTACGGCCTTGCGCACCATCTGTTCCAACTGGTTGGAGGGCAGATTGCTATAAATGAAGCTGTTATCCAGCTTCATCGGCACGGTGCCAGCGGTTTCATCCGGCTCCTGAGCGGGCTGCATCTGTTTGACGATCAGATCCGCCATCCCCAGCCCGCGTTTACCGATTTCCTGCGCAATTTGCTGATCGTACATCGAGGTGTACATCTTCGTTGAATCGCTGCTGAAGATGCCATCCTGCGGCAGGGCTTCACGCATGCTTTTCAACATCATCTGTACGAACATCCCCTCAACCTGTTTTGCTACCTGCATCGCCTTCCCTTTCGGGTCGGCGGCCGCTTCACGCTTCAGGTTGTTCAACGAGCGGCTGTCATAGGCCGCATTCATCAGCGATTGCGTATCGGTCATCAGATGATTTCCAGTTTGGCGCGCAGGCAGCCTGCAGTTTGCATCGATTGTAAAATCGACATCAGCTCGATTGGCGTGGCGCCCAGAGCATTTAATGCACGCACTACGTTGTTGAGATTGGCGCTGGAGTTAACATGCTGCAAGGCTCCACCGCTCTGGCGTAAATCGATTGACGTCTGCGTGGTAGCGACCGTTTGTCCACCGGCAAAAGGTGTGTTCGGCTGGCTGACGTTCTGCTGCTGATTCACCGTCACCGACAGGTTGCCCTGCGCCACAGCACAAGTGTTCAGTGTGACTTCGCGGTTCATGACCACAGAACCGGTACGTGAGTTGATGATGACCTTGGCATCTTCAATCGGCACGGAAACGTCAATGTTCTGGATTTCGGCCAGCAAGCGCACCTGCGAGCTGTTGTTGGGTGAAACACGAATCTGCACCGTGCGAGCATCCAGCGGTTGCGCGGATCCCACGCCACGGCTGTTAATTGCATCAGCGATACGCTGTGCCATGGTGAAATCTTCATTATTCAGCTGCAGGTTGATGGTGTTCTGGCTGCCAAAGTTACTTTGCAGCTCACGCTCCACCGTCGCACCGTCGGTAATACGACCACCGTTAAGCTGGTTTACCTGCACACTGCTGCCACCGGCTGATGCGCCCGCACCACCGACGAGGATGTTACCCTGCGCCAGCGCGTAAACCTGATTATCGACCCCTTTCATCGGCGTCATCAGCAGCGTACCGCCGCGCAGGCTTTTGGCGTTACCCAGCGAAGAAACCACCACGTCGATGTTTTGACCCTGACGGGCAAAAGTCGGCAATTTGGCGGTGACCATGACCGCAGCCACGTTCTTTAACTGCATATTGGTGCCGGTCGGCACAGTGATGCCAAGCTGTGACAGCATGTTGCTGACGGTCTGCGTGGTAAAAGGCGTTTGCGTGGTCTGGTCACCGGTGCCATCCAGACCGACTACTAAGCCGTAACCGATCAGCTGGTTGTCGCGCACGCCCTGCACGGATGTCAGATCGCGGATGCGATCCGCATGGGCCATCAGACTGACACCGAGTAGCAGGCTCAGGCTCAGACGCAGCAGAGTGTTCATTTTCATCATTACCTCGATTACATCGGCGACACGTTCAGGAAGAAACGCTGGAACCAGCCCATGGTTTGCGCCTCATTGATATACCCGTTTCCGACATACTCAATACGTGCATCGGCCACCTGCGTTGACAACACGGCGTTGCTGGCGCTGATGGTGCGTGGGTTAACCACACCAGAGAAGCGAATAAACTCAGTTCCCTGGTTAATTTCGATCTGTTTCTCACCGACCACGCGCAGGTTGCCGTTTGACAACACCTGATTCACGGTGACGGTGATGGTGCCGGTAAAGGTGTTATTGGCGGTCGCGCCACCTTTGCCAGCGAAGTCATTTTTGCCATTGGCATCCAGACCGGCTTTCTCACCGGCGGCGCCGACCAGACCGCTCAGGCCGGTTGGCACAGTGCTCACGCCAAAGCTGTTGCTGCCATCGCGGCTGGCGTTGGCGGACGAGCTTTTGCTGGCGCTGACGTTTTCTTGCAGCGTAATGGTCAGGGTGTCACCAATGTTACGTGGACGGCGATCCTCAAACAGCGGCTGATAGCCGTAGTTCAAAGGTGCCACACCCTGAAAAATGGAACCGTTCACCACTGGCGGTGCGGATGGCGTTGGCTCTGCCGTTGTTGCGCCCTGCACCAGTGGCGTGCGCGGTACCAGCGCACAACCGTTAAGTGTCAGTAGCAGCGTGGCTACTAACCAATGCCCAGGCTTGAGAATCACTTGCTTCGCCACGGAGTTCTGACCTTTTTTCATGTTCTTAATCAGGCCAGCCCCAAGCTGGCCCAACGATCCCAGATTAAATCTGGGTTAATTTCTGCAGCATCTGATCAGAGGTGGTGATCGCTTTGCTGTTGATCTCGTAAGCACGCTGCGTCTGGATCATCGTCACCAGTTCTTCCGCCACGTTGACGTTCGAGGTTTCGACATAACCCTGATACAGCAAGCCGGCACCGTTCTGGCCAGGCGTACTCTGCGTGGCCGCACCGGATGCCTGCGTTTCCTGATAGAGGTTTTCACCCAGGCTATCGAGACCCGCATCGTTCATAAAGGTACTGATTGTCAGCTGTCCAACCTGTGCCGGGTTGGTCTGACCTTGCTGGGTCACACTGACTACACCGTCACGTGAGATGGTGATGCTGGTGGCGTTTGCCGGGATAGTGATCCCAGGCTGTACCGGATAACCGGCATTGGTCACCAGCTGACCGTTCTGATCCACCTGGAATGAACCGTCGCGGGTATAGGAAGAGGTGCCGTCTGGCATCTGCACTTCGAAATAACCCTGACCGTTGATCGCCACATCTTTTGAGTTGCTGGTCTGCGACAGGTTGCCCTGAGTATGCAGACGTTCAGTGGTCACAGGACGTACACCGGTACCAATCTGCAAACCCGAAGGCAGCGTGGTCTGTTCCGATGACTGAGTACCCGGCTGACGCAGTGTCTGATACATCAGGTCTTCAAACACCGCACGCGAACGTTTAAACCCGTTAGTCGAGACGTTGGCGAGGTTGTTCGAAATGACGTCCATATTGGTTTGCTGGGCGTCAAGGCCGGTTTTAGCGATCCATAAAGAACGAATCATGTTTTTTTCCTTACGCCTTAGCTGCTCATGTTGAGCAGTTGATTAGCTTTTTGTTCGTTTTCATCGACGTTGGTGATGACTTTCATCTGCATCTCAAAACGTCGGGCGTTGGCGATCATATCGACCATGGTTTCCACAGGCTTGACGTTACTGCCTTCCAGCACGCCAGGCATCACGGCAACCGTTGCGTCGGGGGCTAATGCGGCGCCGCGTGTGGCCTGTGTCGCCTGGGTCGGACGGAACATGCCGTCGTCACCACGCTGCAACTCTTTGCCCGTGGCTTTCACCAGCTTCAGCTTGCCAATCTGCACCGTAGCGTTGGGCGCATCACCCGCATTACGCGAGGTGATGGTGCCGTCAGCCGCGATGGTCAGTTCAGAGCCTTGCGGAATGGCGATTGGACCGCCATCGCCCATTACGGGATTGCCTTGAACGGTCAAAATACCGGTCGAGCTGATCTGCATGTTGCCGTTGCGGGTATAAGCCTCAGAACCGTCAGCGGTACGCACCGCCAGCCAGCCATCTTGCTGCACGGCCACATCCAGCGGACGACCGGTGTTGTCCATCGCGCCGGGCGTCATGTCCGCGCCCGGTGTTGAAGCAGCAACCAGGGTGCGCGTTGGCAGCGACCAGCCGTTGACCGGCACCGCGCGCAACGCGTTGAGCTGAGCGCGGAAGCCCGGCGTTGAGGCGTTGGCGAGGTTGCTGGCAGTCACCGATTGTTGTTCCATCGTCTGACTGGCGGCGCTCATTGCGGTATATATTGCGTGATCCATAGTGCAATCCCGTTAGCGAATTAACGTAATTGAATCAGTGTGTTAAGAATCTGATCCTGCGTTTTGATGGTCTGACTGTTGGCCTGATAGTTACGCTGCGCAACGATCATGTTGACCAGCTCTTTACTCAGATCAACGTTAGACGCTTCCAGTGCACCTGAGGTCAATGAACCGTAAGTGCCGGTATTAGCCAGACCGATGGCTGCCTGACCTGAAGAGTTGGTCGCTGACCAGACGTTATCGCCTTCGGACTTCAAACCTTCCGGGTTAGAGAAACTCGCCAGTACAACCTGACCCAGCAACTGAGTTTTCTGGTTAGAGTAAGTACCAGTGATGGTGCCGTCATCGTTGATGGCGTAGCTGGTCAGGTCGCCCGGTGCATAACCATCCTGCGTTGGGTTACCGAATGAAGTGGTGCCGGTGTTCTGCTGAGCACTGCCCAACAAGCTGAGGGTAATCACCTGGTTAGCCGCAGCACCGTTATCAGCAACGGTTCCACCGGCAACAGTTGGCGGGTTAATGGTCAACGCAACGGTGCCATTGGTGTTCACGGTGGCACCACTAGTCACTGAGGTCAATTGACCGTTAGTACTAAACTGCATGGTGAAGGTGCCGACATTGTCACCGGTAGTCGAATCCACCGCATTCACTGTCCAGTTGTTACTTGTGTCTTTAACGTAATAAAGATCCAGTGCGTGGTCATTACCCTGCGAGTCATAAACGGTCACTGTGCTTTTAGCGTTGTAGCTATCCACATTTGAAGAATTAAACGGGGTAACCGTAGGAGTCGCGTCCGTAGAGTTCAGGTTAGAAACCAAGCCTGCGGTAGTCGTCGCACGCGCTGCCATCTGGGTAGTTGGTACGCTCAGAGCCACTGGGTTGGCACCGGTCTGAATGGTTGGTGGTGTACCCGTTGCCGGATAGCCTGTCACGCTCATCCCCTGGGTGTTCACCAGGTTACGGTTTTCATCCAGCGTGAACTGACCGTTACGTGAGTAATACACGCTGCCCGCGGCGTCGGTCATACGGAAGAAGCCGTTACCGCTCAGTGCCACGTCCAAACCACGGCTGGTTGAGGTCGTGGTACCGTCGTTGAAGTTCTGAATAACCGCAGCGACCTTGGTACCCATACCGATATTTGAACCGGCAAACATATCGGCGAATGAGATGGTGCTGGATTTGAAGCCCGCAGTTGCGGAGTTGGCGATGTTGTTACCAATGACATCCAGGTTACTGGAGGCCGCATTCATACCACTTACAGCTTGAGAAAAAGACATAGCGTGTCTCCTGCTAAAAATGAATTAGAGAATCTGACGAACTTCATCAAGAGTGGCGGAGCCCATGGTGCCGAGATCCAGTTTTGAGGTGCTATCCACCGTACTCACGCCATTCACGTAAGCGTAATTAAGCGGTTGTGCCACCAGTTGTGTGCTGCCGTTGCTGGCGGCAATCGATACAGAATATTTTCCGTCTGCGACTGTCGTACCATTCGCATCTTTGCCGTCCCAGGAGAAGGCATGGACACCAGACGTCAATGCGCCCAAATCGACAGTACGCACCACAGTGCCGTTCGAATCTTTGATGGTGGCGGTGGTGGCGGTAGAAGCCGTACTCAACTCCACCCCAAATGGCGTCGTAGTTCCACTGCCAACCAGGATCTGGCTGCCATCGATCATCACACCATGGCCGATCAGCGTGGTGCTCTGCAGCGACTGGCTGGTGGTGAGCTGACCGGAGATGGAGCCCAGTGTGGTGTTCAGCTTCTCAATGCCGCTCAGGGTATTAATCTGCGCCAACTGTGTGGTCAGCTGGCTGTTGTCCATCGGATTGGTAGGATCCTGGTTCTGTAACTGCGTCACCAGCATGGTCAGGAACTGGTTCTGCAAATCCTGTGCACTGTTTCCGGTGCCGGTTGAACTGGAGGAACTCAGTACCGTTGGGTCAAGATTGGCATTAACGCCGACTGCTACGCTCATGTTCGTGCTCCGTTATTGACCCATCGTCAGGGTTTTCATCATCATTGACTTCACCGTGTTCAACACTTCGACGTTGGCCTGATAGCTGCGAGACGCTGACATGGTGTTAACGGTTTCTGATACGACATCGACGTTTGGCATCTTGACGTAACCCTTGTCATCCGCCATCGGATTACCCGGGTCATACACCAATTTGGCCGGGGTAGGATCGTTCACCACGCCCGCGACTTTAACGCCACCGGTGGCCGCACCAGGGGCGGCATCGGTCTGGAAAATCACCTGCTTGGCGACGTACGGCTGACCATCCGGCCCGGTAACGCTGTCGGCGTTGGCCAGGTTACTGGCGCTGACGTTAAGGCGCTGTGACTGCGCGGTCATCGCAGAACCGGCGATATCAAATATATTCAGCAATGCCATGGTTATTGCCCCTGCAGAACGCTCATCATGCCTTTGATCTGGCTACTGATGAGGGTGAGATCGGTTTGGTATTTCAGGCTGTTGTCAGCAAACTGCGTACGTTCGCGATCCATATCCACGGTGTTGCCATCCGCGGCAGGTTGATCGGGAATGCGGTACATCAGGTCCATGGATGGCTGAGAATTGGTTTCAGCGGCGATGTGGCGCGAAGAGGTGACTTTCAGCGACATGCTGCTGCCCTCTGCGCGACCGTTTTCCATCACCTTGCTCAGTTGGCTGGCAAAGTCGATATCCCGCGCCTGGTAGCCCGGGGTATCGGCGTTGGCAATATTTGACGCCAGGATTTCCTGACGCTGAGCTCGTAGGTTTATCGCTTCTGTACCAAATCGCAGCGCGGCATCGAGTTTGTCGAGCATGCTTCCTCCGCGAATGAGAATTTTGAGCTGACAGCTTAAGTGGACAAATGCAAGGGTGATCGTCTGAATAGCAGCAAAAATCACGGCTATTTTTGACATTGAATTTTTCGCGCGAAGAGTAGACTCAGGCCATCTTCTCGACAGGAGGCGTTTATGCGCAGTTCTTCACCTTTGCTGGCCACGCTGTTGTTGGCCTTCGCGCTGCCCGGCCATGCGGCGGATCTGACCGCCCAGTTAACGCAGTTTTTTAAAGCGCGTGATCCGCAACATGCTGCGGGTATGACCGTGGTGGTGCGCACGCCAAAGGAGCAGTGGCCGACTTGCGAGGCACCGGAACTTCAACTGCCAGGCAACAGCCGCCAGTGGGGCAATCTCAGCATTTCCGCTAACTGTGCGCAGAACCGTCGCTTTTTACAGGTACAGGTTCAGGTAACGGGCCAGTATCTGGTTGCCAGTCGTCAGGTGGCGCGAGGTACGGCACTTGATCCCAATGACTTCCGTATGGAAACCGGCCGCCTGGATGAATTACCGCCGCGCGCGCTGTTTGATAACAACAGCGTGACCGATGCGATTGCCCTGCGCGATATCCCGCCAGGACAGCCGGTGACCGCATCAATGCTGCGCCAGCCATGGCGCGTCAAAGCCGGCCAAAATGTGATGGTAGTGGCGAGTGGAAACGGGTTTAATGCCAGCAGCGAAGGACGTGCGCTGAACAACGCCAGCGCGGCACAAATGGTGCGCGTACGCATGGGAAATGGTCAGGTTGTCAGTGGTCGCGTCGACGCGGATGGGAATATTCTGATATCGCTATAAAGCGTTAAAGAACCCTGTTGTTCTGCCGATAGAGATATCAACAAAGACATTACCCTATGCTGACTCAGTTGACTGACCCTCAGCTGACCTTACAGGAGCACGACCATGAGCATCGACAGAACGCAGCCTTTAATCCCGGTGAGCACTGTACAATCCCGCGACACCAACGATAACAACGGCAAGGTGCGCCAAAATGTTACCGCTGCAACCAACGCCAGCACCAGCGAAAGCGGTGCCGAAGTGAAGTTAAGCACGGCTCAGGCGCAGTTGATGCAGCCGGGCAGCAAAGACATCAACACCGCGCGTGTTGAACAATTGAAAACCGCTATTCGTAATGGCGAACTGAAAATGGATACCGGTAAGATCGCCGACGCGCTGATCGCCGATACCAAGGCGTATTTAGAGGGTAACTAATCCCAATGGACAATCTGCTGACCACCTTAGATAAAATGCAGGACGTGCTGGCTTCACTCACCGTGGTGATGGATGAAGAGCAACAGCAGCTTTCTGCCGGCCAGGTTAATGGCAACCTGTTGCAGCGCATATCAGAAGACAAAAGCGCGCTGCTAACGACGTTGAATTATCTGGACGAAATGCGCCGAAATACCGAAAAGTCACTCGGTACGCAGGCGCCCTATGGTGGTCACAGCGACCGTGAACGCCGCTGGCAGAGCATTCAGCAGCATACCCGCCATTTGCGCGATACGAATACTCATAATGGTATTCTGCTGCAGCATCAGATTAACTTCACGAATGATGCGCTCTCGGTACTAAAACCGCACCAGACTCAGGCGTTTTACGGTCCCGATGGATTAGGCAAAGGTCAGTCGACCCTCAGCCGCAAAGGTTAATAAATAAAAATCCCGCCGAGGCGGGATTTTTTTATGCCATCGTGCGGCGGGCAAAATCTCGGGGACGGAAGCCCAACAGACCCAGCATCACAAAGTAGGCACCGCCGCCAATCGCACAGACTGCGGCCAGACGCAGTAATCGCCACCACATCTGCCCTTCTTCCCAGGCAGGCATCACATGCAAAATACCCAGCAGCGCTGCCGCCATCACCACAACCGCAATCAACAGACGCATCAGGAAACTAAACCAACCCGGTTGCGGCTGGAAGATATCCTGTTTGCGCAATTGCCAGTACAGCAGCGCGGCGTTTAAACAAGCCGCTAATCCAATCGACAATGACAATCCGGCGTGTTTGAGTGGGCCGATAAATGCCAGGTTCATCACCTGCGTCATGATCAACGTCACAATGGCAATCTTCACCGGGGTTTTAATGTCCTGACGCGAATAGAAGCCTGGCGCCAGCACTTTCACCACAATCAATCCCATCAAACCGACGGAATAGGCCACCAGCGCACGCTGCGTCATGGCGGCATCAAACGCGGTAAATTTACCGTACTGGAACAGCGCCACGGTCAGCGGACCGGAGAGGATCCCGAGGGCAACGGCACTGGGCAGAGCCAGCAGGAAACAGAGGCGCAGGCCCCAGTCCATTAGACGGGAATACTCATCATGATTACCGCTGGAGAAGCTTTTTGCTAATGACGGCAGGAGAATCGTGCCCAGAGCCACACCCAGCACGCCCGACGGGAACTCCATCAAACGGTCGGCATAATACATCCACGACACCGATCCCGAGACAAGGAACGAGGCAAAAATGGTATTGATAATAAGGGAAATCTGGCTCACCGAGACGCCAAGAATTGCCGGCCCCATTTGACGCATGACGCGCCACACGCCTGCGTCACGCAGGTTGAGACGCGGCAACACCAGCATGCCGATTTTCTTTAGATGCGGTAGCTGATAGAACAACTGCAACACCCCACCGACCACCACCGCCCAGGCCAGCGCCATTACCGGCGGATTGAAGTGAGGGGCAGCAAACACCGCAAAACCAATCATGCTGATGTTTAACAGCGTGGGCGCAAACGCCGGAACGGAGAAGCGATTCCAGGTATTGAGTATTGCACCGGCCAGCGACGCCAAAGAGATCAGCAGAATATAAGGGAAGGTGACGCGCAGCAGTGAACTGGTGAGCGCGAACTTATCGGCGGTATCGGCAAATCCGGGCGCGGTCACCACTATCACCCAAGGCGCGGCAATCATGCCAAGCACCGTCACCACCGCCAGCACCAGCGTCAGTAAACCGGAGACGTAAGCAACAAATACGCGCGTGGCATCTTCGCCCTGCTTACTTTTGTACTCCGCAAGAATAGGCACGAACGCCTGCGAGAAAGCGCCTTCCGCAAAGATACGGCGCAGCAAATTGGGCAGTTTAAAGGCCACGAAGAAGGCATCGGTGGCCATGCCGGCACCGAAAACGCGTGCCACAATGGCATCACGGGCAAAGCCCAGCACGCGGGAAAAAAGGGTCATCGAACTGACCGCAGCCAGCGATTTCAACAAATTCATTTTGAGTGGCGCATCCTGAAAAGTGTCGGATAAATGAGCAACTTAGCGCGGACATCTGCTGATGTCCGGCGATAGTCTACTGCCACGGCGGGAAATGACCAGCATTGAGTGTTACAAGGGGTTATTCCCGTTCGGCATCGCGCCACAGTTTTTCCACCAGACGCTGCGCCGCCAGCGCCTGTTCACCGCTGGTTTCAGGCATCGTCTGATTTTGAACGCACTGAATAAAATGCTGTGCCGCACCGCTGAAACCGCGCTGAGTAAGGTGACTCTGCCAGGAGGGTGATGGATCGGTACGTAATCCGCTGAGGTTCTCCTGCTGCCAGTCACGCATCTCATTAATTTCAATATAATCACCGTCGCAGATAGCGCTGACCACTTCACGCTGCGTACCTGCGCGACGATGCATACTGGTGGTAATTTGCAGCGCGCCCGCTGAGAAGTGATGTTCGGCATACAGCATCGCGCCCTCTTCATTGGTTTCAATAAAGCCCTGCTCACGCGTCAGCTTGCCGCCCGCCAGCCACAGCGCCGTATCCACCACGTGCAGGTAGTCATCCAGTAGGGTAAAACGCAGATCGTGCGGACCCACGCTATCCGCACGATGCTTCTCAATGCGCAGTGAGGCCGCACGCGGCATCTCCGCTTTCAACTGTTGATAGCGTGGCGCAAAGCGACGATTAAACGCCACCATCAGTTTACGTTTGCGCTTCTCCGCCAGTGCCACCAGCGCTTCCGCCTGCTGCAAGGTTTCGGCTAAAGGTTTATCCACGCAAACATCTTTTCCCGCCAGCAGCAGTGCCTGTACCACTTCAAAATGACTGGCGGTGCTGCTATGCACAAATACTGCATCACTGGCTGCCGCCAGCGCGTCCAACTGGTTGAAATAAGGCATGCGATAGCTGTCGCAGATTGGCTGGGCTTTTGCCTGATTCGGCGAAAACGCGCCCGCCAGCTGCCAGTCAGTCGCGTGAGACAATACGGGCAACCAGGCTTTTTGCGCGATGCCACCTAATCCAACAATGCCGATGCGTAGCGTCATGTTATTGCTCCTTCTGCAGCAGTTGTTCCAGTTGGGATTGCAGTTGAGCCACCTGCTGCTCCAGCTGCGCGACCCGGCTCACCAAATCCTCGCTGTCCATCTCATCTGCACTTGCGGCGGGCGCTTCAACAACATCGCCGCCGAACAGATGCATGTAACGACTTTCGCGTTTACCCGGCTCACGTGCCAGACGCACCACCATCGGGCCGTCATCACGGGTGATTAAGCCGCTCAGCGTCTGCTCAACCTCATGCATATCAGTGAACTCATGCAAGCGTCCGCTGCGGGTGCGCAATTCACCCGGCGTCTGTGCGCCGCGTAAGAACAGTAACGTCAGCACCGCCACTTCTGCGCTGTTAAGCTGCAGATTCCCGAATGCGGAGTTACAGAAGCGCTGTTCATACTTACTGACACGTTGACCGAACCCGTTATTGGAGGTGGCCAGATGCTTTTTAACCAGCTCATCTAGCTGAGATTGCACCTCCATTTCACTCAGATTCATCACCGGTTCGCGGTTGGATTTTTGATTACAGGCGGTGACCACGCCGTTGAGGGAAAGCGGATATTGATCCGGAGTGGTGACCTGCTTTTCTAACAGGCAACCAATCACACGCAGCGCCTGCGCGGATAAAGCCATCTTCATGCGTATTTCCTTTTATTGTCCACGACGATCCGCGGTCCACTCCTGCCACGTCAGCGCGGTCAGCACGTGATCCTGCCAGCGTCCATCAATCAGCAGGTAATCTTTGGCATAACCCTCTTTCTCGAATCCGAGACGCGCCAGCAAATCACCGCTGCGCTGATTATGCGGCATATAGTTAGCCATGATGCGGTGAATGCGTTGCTGTCGTTGCATATAGCGAATCGCTGACTGCAGTGCTTCAAACATCATTCCTTGCCCCTGCCACTTTTCTCCCAGCGAGTAACCGAGGTAACAGGCGTGAAATGAACCGCGCAGCACGTTGCTAAAATTGGCGACACCGCGCACTTCATGCTCTTCCGGGTCCATCAGCACGAAATAGTAGGCTGAGCCCTGTTTATGCATATCCGCGATCAGTCCTAGGCGCGCCTGCCAGCCCGAGGGATAGCAGTGGCTCTCGTCGCGCACCGGCTCCCAGGGTTTAAGGAAGACGCGGTTCTCCGCATAATAATCTGCCAATCGCCAGGCATCGCGCTCGTGAACTAAACGGACCACCAAACGATCGGTAGTCAGGCGCACGCGGGGTCCAGCAGAACGATAGCCAAACATCATGACTCCTGAAATCCATAACTTTAAGAAAGATGTACGCCTGAGGCGATACTTCTCACTATAACCGTGACCTGAGCTACGGTAAAACCCTCGACAGCATGCCAAGCCATTCATCCTTATCCAGGATTAATTTTTCTGCGGATTCGATGAAAAAATATCATCCTGGATACGCTGTCTTTCCCGTTAGCGCAGGCGGAAAATAGACCAACTGGTCCCTTTTCATCTCTCTTGCTCAGGATTAAGCATGTCTCGGGTTGCGCGGGCACGACGCCTCGGTAAAACATTCCTTTTAGTCGATAACATGTTGGTAGTGTTAGGCTTTTTCGTGGTATTCCCGCTGATTTCCATCCATTTCGTTGAACAGCTTGACTGGGCGGCGTTAATGGTGGGCATTGCGCTGGGTTTGCGTCAGTTCGTGCAGCAGGGGCTGGGGATTTTTGGCGGTGCGGTGGCCGACCGTTTTGGTGCCCGCCCGCTGATCATGACGGGCATGCTGATGCGCGCCGCCGGATTTGCCTGCATGGCGCTGGCTCACCAACCGTGGATGCTGTGGCTGGCTTGCTTACTCTCCGGACTTGGCGGCACTTTATTTGATCCTCCCCGCAGCGCCATGGTAGTGAAATTGGTGCGTGCACGCGAGCGCGGTCGCTTCTTCTCGCTGCTGATGATGCAGGACAGCGCGGGGGCGGTGCTGGGTGCGTTGATTGGCAGTTGGCTGCTGGCGTGGGATTTCCGCCTGGTATGCTGGGTGGGTGCGGCGGTGTTTGTCGTCGCGGCGATATTTAACGCCGTGTGGCTACCGGCGTGGCGCATTTCAACCGAACGTATTGCCATGCGCGAAGGTATGCAGCGCGTCTGGCAGGATAAACGCTTCCGCCTCTATGTGCTGACGTTGACCGGCTACTACATTCTGGCCGTGCAGGTGATGCTAATGTTGCCGGTGATGGTTAATCAGGTGGCTGGCGCGCCCGCCGCTGTGAAATGGATGTACGCCATCGAAGCCATGCTGTCACTCAGCCTGCTCTATCCGCTTGCACGCTGGAGCGAAAAGCGCTTCCGGCTGGAAACCCGCCTGATGGCCGGTTTATTCCTGATGACCTTTAGCCTGTTGCCCGTCGGGATGACCCAATCTCTGCCTTCGCTGTTCCTGTTAATCGGCGTGTTTTACCTCGGTTCCATCATCGCCGAACCGGCGCGTGAAACCCTCAGCGCGTCGCTGGCCAGTTCACGCGCGCGTGGCAGCTATATGGGTTTCAGCCGACTGGGGCTCGCCATCGGCGGTTTAATTGGCTACTCCGGCGGCGGCTGGATGTTCGACGTCGGGCAGCAGATGGCGCTACCGGAACTGCCGTGGATGCTGCTAAGCAGCGTGGGCATGGTTACGCTCATGGCATTATGGTGGCAGTTCCAGCCACGTTCCGTGGCACCGGCTATCTTCAGCAGCTAGTTTGCCCCTTCGGGTGATATCTTCCATACTTCCCGCACGTCCGAAAAAAGGGTGACCTTCGTCACCCTTAGATTTACACAGGAGAAACGGGATGAAACTCTACATCTACGATCACTGCCCTTTCTGCGTGAAAGCACGCATGATTTTTGGCTTAAAGAACCTGCCGGTTGAACTGATCGTTATGCTGAATGACGATGAGCAGGTGCCTAAAAAACTCATAGGGCAGAAGATGGCGCCGATTCTGCAAAAAGCCGATGGCAGTGCGATGCCGGAAAGTATGGACATTGTCCGCCTGGTGGATAAGCAGGATCGCGAGCCACTGCTGAACGGCAAAAACAACCCCGCCATCAGCGAATGGCTGCGTCGCGTTAACGGCTACATTAACAAACTGCTGATTCCGCGTATCGCTGATGCCTCGTTTGCGGAATTTGCCACGCCGGAAGCGCGTAGCTACTTCCGTGAGAAAAAACAGGCCAGCATTGGCGATTTCACGGAACTGCGCAAACATGCACCGGGATTGATCAAAAACATCAGTGATGACCTGCGTCAGCTCGATAAGCTCATCGTCAAACCCAATGCTGTGAACGGTGAACTGTCAGAAGACGATATTAATCTGTTCCCGCTGCTACGTTCTTTGACCCTCGTAGCGGGCATTGATTGGCCAAGCCGCGTTGCGGATTACCGCGACAATATGGCGAAGCAAACCCAGATTAATCTGCTCTCTTCCATCGCGGCTTAGCCCCGTCTGATGAGAAACGCTGCGGCGTTTCTCATCCCTCACCTGGTGACACCTGGCCCGGTTTCAGGCAGGCTATGGCTGTTTTGCCGTATCGTTCAGGATGAGGAACTATGAAAAAGGCGATGTCTGGGCTGCTGGCCCTGTTTTTAGCCGTGCTATTGAGCGGCTGTAACCAATTGACGCAATACACCATCAGCGAACAGGAAGTGAATCAGGCGCTGCAGAAGCGTAATAACTTCGAAAAAGACATCGGCGTGTCCGGGTTGGTCAATGCACATATTGTGCTGAGCGATCTCAACAGCCAGATTGGTCGTGAGGAACCCGGCAAGATTACTCTGTCCGGCAAAGCGAACATTAATGTCAGTTCGCTGTTTGGCCCGCAGCAGGCGGAAATGCAGCTGAAGATGAAAGCGCAGCCGATTTTCAATGCTCAGGAAGGCGCGATTTATCTGCATGATATTGAAATTGTCGATGCGCAGGTTCAGCCAGAAAAGATGGCGTCCATCATGAAAACGCTGACGCCTTATCTGAATGAATCACTCAAACGCTACTTCAATGAGAAGCCCGCCTATGTGCTGAGCGAAGATCGCAGCAAAGGCGAAGCGCTGGCGAAGAAATTTGCTAAAGGCATTGAAGTGAAGCCGGGTCAATTGGTGATTCCGTTTACGGATTAACCGCCATCACCGCACCTTCGGGTGCGGTTTTTGTTTGCCGCAATAAAATCCCGTGCAAACGGTTGCTCGCACCCTTATGATTACTCCCCGGCCTAAACGTGCCCATTCGTTTTTTCACAGCCGGAGCCTTTTTGAATGACAGCCCAACCCCAGCAAATCACGATTCGCCGCCCTGACGATTGGCATATCCATCTGCGCGATGGCGCAATGCTCAATGCAGTTCTGCCTTATACCAGTGCGGTCAATGGTCGTGCGATTGTCATGCCAAACCTGGTTCCACCGGTGACCAGCGTCGAGGCCGCCATTGCCTATCGCGAGCGCATTATGGCTGCGCTGCCCGCTGAACACGCTTTTACGCCACTGATGACCTGCTACCTCACCGATTCATTAGCTGCGGATGAAATTGAGCGTGGATTCCGCGACGGGACCTTCACGGCAGCAAAACTCTATCCCGCGCATGCCACCACCAACTCCAGCCACGGCGTCACCAATATTGACTCCATTGCCAGCGTGCTGGATCGTATGCAGCAGATCGGCATGCCGATGCTGGTACACGGTGAAGTCACGGATTCGCACATCGATATCTTTGACCGTGAAGCACGCTTTATCGAAACCGTGCTGGAACCGCTGCGTCAGCGCTTCCCTGCCCTAAAAGTGGTAATGGAACACATCACCACTAAAGAAGCGGCAGAATATCTGGCTGCGGGCAACGACCTGTTGGGTGCCACCATTACACCACAGCATTTGATGTTTAACCGTAACCACATGCTGGTGGGCGGCGTTCGTCCTCATCTCTATTGCCTGCCCATCCTGAAACGCAATATTCATCAGGAAGCGCTGCGCGCCCTGGTGGCGAGCGGCAATCGTCGCGTGTTCCTCGGCACGGACACGGCACCGCATCTGCGTCATCTCAAAGAAGCAAGCTGCGGGTGTGCTGGCGTGTTTAACGCACCGACCTCGCTGCCCGCCTATGCCACGGTATTCGAAGAGTTGAATGCGCTGGAACATTTTGAAGCGTTCTGTTCAGAAAACGGCCCTACCTTCTACGGCCTGCCACTGAATGAAGGCACGCTGACGCTGATTCGCGAGTCATGGACAGTACAGGACACCATTAATGTGGCCGATGACACGCTGGTTCCGTTCCTTGCCGGCGAGACTCTGAACTGGCGTATTCAAGAATAATATTACCCGGCTTGCCTTTGGGATAATTATACTGTACAAATAACCAGTATATTATCCCGGAGGCTTTTATGCGTGTTGAAATTACCGTAGCGAAAACTCAGCCCCTTCCCGCAGGTGCACTGGATGCACTGAGTGCCGAACTCACCCGTCGTATTTCCCGTGATTTTCCCGAAGATAATCACCATGTCAAAGTCCGTTATGCGGGCGGTAATCAATTGAGCGTATTTGGTGGCTGCAAAGAGTCACGCGAACGCATTAGCGATATTTTACAAGAAACGTGGGAAAGCGCAGACGACTGGTTTATTACTGATTAACTGCCACTGTGCCGTTTTTGCCGGGTTTCGCCACCCGGTTTTTTTGTTTTTATTTCTCTCTCGCCAGATAAAGTCGCTGCATCTAGACTCATGTTTAACGATCCCCTATTCTTGCCTCGTCATGCTGACAGGAGGTGTTTTACATGACTACTGAAAAACCAGAAGAGGCGATGACCTTCGGTGAATTGCTGGCATTGATTGCTGAACAGCAGCGACGTTTAACGGTAATTGAGAATGCCTTTGCCAGTTTGACGTTCTGTCTTGACGATCGCGCCAGTCAGTTACTGGTGCATAATCTGTTCCTCGAAGCGCAAAACCAGAACCATGACATACAGTTACAGCAGCATTTTACCCGGCTGGCGGAAGAGATTCAGCGGCGTAATGGTCAGGTTCCTCCGGAAGCACAGGCCTGAAGCTTGCCCTTTTTTATCGATCGCGGCGGCGTAAAGTTTTCTCTTAACGCCGCCGATAACTAAGGTGTATCCGCTGTCACGATTATCGAATAAATGCCCGAAGCTGCGGGCACTTTATTATTCGACATAAGTCGCATTCTGAAGGCATTTATTACCGTTCTCTTTTTAATCGCCACACGTTTTAACTATTGTACCGCCTGTTTCATGTTATAATTGTTCCGCTAGTGCAAGAAAAGCCGCATTGAACCTCAAGAAGCACTTCGTTTAACGGGTAATATGGAGGTTATAATGGACAGAAATAAAGACGTCATTCAGACTCATCCGCTGGTTGGATGGGATATCAGTACTGTAGACAGTTATGACGCCATGATGATCCGCCTGCACTCGCTCTCATCGCAGGATCAGAAAGAAGAAGAAGCTGACGTGGGTCCCACCTACTGGCTGACTACCGATGTAGCCAGACAGTTCATCTCCATACTCGAAGCTGGCATTGCAAAGATTGAATCCACAGAGCAATACCTACGCGATAATCAAAAGCACTAATTTCTTATCTTCGCGTGAAAGGGCACCCAATAGGGTGCCTTTTTCATGAGCGCGCTCTTTTGGTATGCTGTTGAAAAATTTCGTCGTTTGGCAGGAGTGATGTGGTTATGGTTTATGATCTGATTGTGGTGGGCAGCGGTTCGGTCGGTGCCGCCGCCGGGTTTTACGCAACCCAGGCTGGCTTATCAGTATTGATGATTGATAGTGCGCATCCTCCGCACAGCCATGGTACTCATCACGGTGAAACCCGCCTGATCCGCCATGCCTACGGCGAGGGTGAACGCTATGTCCCGCTGGTGCTGCGCGCACAAACCTTGTGGGATGAACTGGAACGTCAGGGCGGTGAACGCATCATGCATCGAAGCGGCATACTCAACCTCGCCCCACTCACCTCCTCATTCATCCAGAATGTTATCGATAGCGCCAAAGCTTACCAGCTGGACGTCAAAATCCTGCAGGCAGATGAAGTGCGTAAGCGCTGGCCGCAGATCTCCGTGCCCGACGGCTACATTGGCGTATTCGAGCCACACTCCGGCTTCCTCAAATGTGAGCAAGCGGTACGCAGTTGGATACAGCTGGCTGAACAGGCGGGCTGCGCGCAATTGTTTAATTGCCCGGTTACTGAGATTGCGCGCGATGGCGACTTGCAGCAGGTTACCACGCATGATGGCGTGTTCCGCGCGCGCAAATTATTGGTCAGCGCCGGCACCTGGGTGAGTGAACTGGTCAAAGATTTGCCGGTACAACCGGTGCGTAAAGTCTTCGCCTGGTATCAGGCGGACGGACGTTACAGCGAGAACAACCAATTTCCGGGTTTCACGGTGGAGATGCCTGATGGCAGCCACTTTTATGGTTTTCCCGCGGACAACAATGCTTTGAAAGTCGGACGTCATGATGGCGGGCAACTGATGCACAAACCCGAAGATCGTAAACCTTTCGGCAGTATCGCTGCGGATGGTAGTGAAGCCTTCAGTTTCCTGCGTCAGTTCTTACCGGGTGTGGGCGTTTGCTTACACGGTGAGGCCTGCAGCTATGACAACACACCTGACGAAGACTTCATTATTGATACCCTGCCTGGCGAACCCAATCGCTTGATCATTACGGGTTTGAGTGGCCACGGATTTAAGTTTGCCAGCGTATTAGGCGAACTCGCCAGTGAATTTGCCCAGGATAAACCCTTCTCCTTCGACCTTAAGCCATTTTCACTTTCGCGATTTGCTTAATGTGATCACGCTGGCGCACTCAGTGTGCCAGCGATATTGACTCAAGCTGACAATAATCGTTATTTCCTGACGTTGAATGCTGAAGATTGCCGCATTAGGTGTAGCAATATTCAATCTAATTTTATTTCCCTCCATTCAGCTCCTTCATGGTCAATATTATTGACTTAATTGCCGATATAAACGCACGATTTCCGAATATCTTTTTTAACTTTATAGAAAGGTAAGCTCGATTGCTTTTATATTTCAAAATATGGATGATTATTGCCACCTATTTCAAGATATTGGCTCATTCTTATGTGGCGTAATTCCAAACAACATTTCGGGCTACTGACCATTATGTTGCACTGGCTGATGGCGCTGGCTATTTACGGCATGTTCGCACTGGGTTTGTGGATGGTCGGGTTGGGATATTACGATGGCTGGTATCACAGCGCGCCTGAAATCCATAAAGGCATTGGCATCCTGCTATTTGCCACCTTACTGCTGCGTCTGGGCTGGCGTGTCATCTCTCCCCCACCGGCTCCTTTGTCTAATTACTCACCTTTGATCCGCCGTTCCGCCACCGTTGCACATGGGCTGTTGTATGGCGTGTTACTCCTGCTCCTGATTAGCGGCTACCTGATTTCCACCGCCGATGGCAAAGCTATCTCTGTTTTTGGTTGGTTCGAAGTACCAGCCCTGGTGAGTGGAGCCGGTGAACAGGCCGATTTGGCCGGCGATCTGCATTTGTGGCTCGCCTGGGGATTGGTGTTGTTTTCCGCTCTGCACGGACTGGCAGCACTGAAACACCATTTTGTTGATCGAGACGTGACACTAAAAAGGATGTTGGGTTACCGCATCCCGTTAACCTCTGAAAAGGAAAAATAATATGCTAAAGAAGACGTTACTGACACTGAGCGCCGCCAGCCTGTTAGGCACCAGTTTGCTGGCCAGCGCTGCAGACTACAAATTTGATAAAGAAGGCCAGCACGCCTTTGTACAGTTTCGCATTCAGCACCTCGGTTATAGCTGGCTGTACGGGACGTTCAAAGACTTTGACGGCACTTTTACTTTTGACGAAGCGAACCCAGCAGCTGATAAGGTTAACGTGACCCTGAACACTGCCAGCCTCGATACCAATCATGCCGAACGTGACAAGCATATTCGCAGTGCGGATTTCCTTAACACCGCCAAGTTCCCACAAGCCACTTTTGCCTCAACCGCAGTCAAAAAAGAGGGCAAAGAGTACAAGATTACGGGTGACCTGACGCTCAATGGCGTGACTAAACCCATCACGCTGGATGCACGACTGCTGGGCGAAGGCAAGGATCCCTGGGGCGGTTATCGTGCCGGATTTGAAGCTAACGGTGAGATCGTGTTGAAGGAGTTCAATATCACTAAAGATCTTGGACCGGCATCGCAGAAAGCTGAGCTGATTATTTCAGTGGAAGGCGTGCGGCAGTAAGGCAAAACCAGCCTGAGGTCATGCGGCCTCAGGCTGGATGCGGTTTACTTCTTCTCTGGCGCGGGGATCGCCATGGTCATATTGAGTAAACCGCGCGACTTGTTGAACACCTTATTACCGTTTTCACGGCCTGCGCGGCGTGAACGCTGCTCTTCCGGTGTTAACGTCGCCTCTTCCATACACAGCGGGCTGCAGCAGTTTTGATATTTCTCCGCACAGCTTGGGCACTGAATGAACAGCAGATGGCAACCGTCATTGACGCAGTTGGTGTGACTGTCGCACGGCACGCCGCACTGATGGCAGCTGGAGAGAATATCGTCAGAGATACGCTCGCCCATACGTTCATCAAAGACAAAGTTTTTGCCTTTAAAACGCACCGGTAAACCCTGCTCACGCGCACGTCGGGTGTACTCAATGATGCCGCCTTCAATGTGATAAACATCATTGAAGCCTTTGTGTTTCATCCAGGCGCTGGCTTTTTCACAGCGAATCCCACCGGTGCAGTACATGACAATCTTTTTGTCTTTATGCTCCTGCAGCATATCCACCGCCATCGGCAGCTGATCGCGGAAGGTATCGGCGGGGACTTCCATCGCCTGATCGAAATGGCCCACTTCGAATTCGTAATGGTTACGCATGTCGACAAACACCGCATCGGGATCGTCGAGCATCGCATTGACGTCTGCAGCTTTCAAATACGCACCGACATCGCTGGCATCAAAGCTTTCATCTTCAATGCCATCCGCCACGATACGCTCGCGGACTTTCAAACGCAGTACCCAGAATGATTTGCCATCATCATCCAGCGCAATGTTCATACGCAGATGATTTAACGCCGGATCAAACGCATACAGCGCGGTTTTCATGGCTTCGTATTGACTGGCAGGGACGCTGATTTGCGCATTGATCCCCTCTTTAGCCACGTAAACGCGTCCAAATACCTTGAGCTTTGTTAGCGCAACGTAGAGGGCATCACGGAAGGCTTTCGGGTCGGCAATCTGGAAGTACTTATAAAAAGAGACTGTGGTACGCGGCTCGCTTTCAGCCAGCATGCGATCTTTCAGCTCTTTATTGGAAACAAGGTTATGTAACACTGGCATGGTGTTCGATCCTGTTAGCAATCAGAGAAATTTAGCGCGCACATGATACCTGAATTCAGCTCGATGCAAAGCCCCTGGTCGGATAATCCTGAACGTCGTGATTACAGGCGCAATTCTCCGCCACAATTGTAGATAAATGCGCAAACCCACTGCCCGAGACGCAGCGGCAGGCTATGCTTGATTTCAGTCAGCTCGAAAAAATGGCATAATCACGGCAAATAACAGAAACCGGACTCTCTGGCATAAGACGCAGGATACTGACATTTCAATGACTCAACTTCCCCAATTTTCCCGTGAACTTCTTCATCCTCGCTACTGGCTAACCTGGATGGGTATTGGATTTCTTTATCTGCTGGTGCTGCTTCCTTACCCGGTGTTGCATGCAGTTGGCTGTGGATTGGGCCGCATAGCGATGCGTTTCCTGAAACGTCGTGTGGAAGTGGCACAGCGTAACCTGGAACTCTGTTTTCCAGATATGCCCACCAGCGAACGTGAAGCCATGGTGAAGCACAACTTTGAATCGGTTGGCATGGGGTTGATTGAAACCGGTATGGCGTGGTTTTGGCCTGACTGGCGCATTCAGAAATGGGTTGCGACTTCCGGGCTCGAGCATGTCAGCCATGCGCTGGCGGAAAAACGCGGTATTCTTCTGATTGGCATGCATTTTCTAACGCTAGAGTTGGGCGCTCGCGTATTTGGCATGCATAATCCCGGCATTGGTGTTTACCGCCCGAATGACAATAAACTCATCGACTGGCTGCAAACCTGGGGGCGGATGCGCTCAAATAAGAGCATGCTGGATCGTAAAGATCTTAAGGGCATGATTCGCGCCATGAAGAACAACGATATCATCTGGTACGCGCCCGATCATGACTACGGCCCACGCAGCAGTGTGTTTGCCCCCTTCTTTGCCGTACAGGATGCCGCGACCACCACGGGCACGCATATGCTGATTCGTTTGGGCAATCCCAGCGTGATCCCCTTTCTCGCACGCCGCCTGCCCAACGGACGTGGCTATGAGCTCAAAATGATGCCTGACATTCGCCATAAGTTCTCGCTCGAGAATGAAATGGATACCGCTATCGTGATGAATAAAGTGGTAGAAGAGACCGTCCTGCTGGCACCAGAGCAGTACATGTGGTTGCACCGCCGATTTAAAACCCGCCCTGAAGGTCAACCATCACTGTATTAATGTGATGTGGAGCACAGTACGTGCTCCACCCTTTCCTGAGTTAATTTGTGTTATTTCACGATGTTACTCTGTCAATTTTAGTAAATTCGGACCAGTCTGAATTCATGCTGATATCATTAACCGGTCCAGGTTAAGCTTTATCCGCAAGGTAGAATAACCTGTAGAAATGCAGAATCTTAATCTTTGTTAACGAAATGTGAACACTAAACTGCGCATCTTATTGAATTTACGTTCAACCGTATAAAAAAGCTTTATCCATGGAAACATCCCCTCACGGATCTAATTCCCACGCATTCCAGGCCTTTTCCTATTTAATTTTGCTGAATGCTTTGGCTTCGCTTATCAATCCAGTAAAATTAACTTACTTAACAAGGTTTTGTCTGAGTCCGCCCCCCGCATATTCTGTTTCTATAGAAGAAGTACTATCCTTATTCCTTTCTGGAATTTGTTAGCGAAATCGATTCCAGTTAATTTCAACCGTGACAGTTAGCCAATTAACTGCCCTTCTAAAAATATAAAAAGATTACACACAGCAAATATATCGCAGGAACCTATAATATGAATAAAGGCATCTATTACTACGTGACAATCAGTACCGATCAAGAGGGATATCACCTCTTGCATCGGAAAGAGTGTAAACGCCTACCCGTTAAGGAGGATATGGTTTTTATCGGTACGCTCTATAATTTAAATCAGGCTTTATCTACTGCTCGTATTAATTTCAAAAAGGTGAAACCCTGTATTAAATGCTGCATTCGTTACTCTGCTCCTATTATTCGCGAGTCAGTACGTCCTGTACTACATTTCCCGCAAAAGATGATTTAAACGGTTTGGGCGGTTGAATTTTATTCATCCGCCCGCCGTTATTCCCTTCCCGTCCTGCACACTCTCATTTTTCGTCTATTCTTCTGAGAAATCCATTTTCAACAGACAAGGAGTTCATCATGAGCTTGTACAGCACCCTTGAAGAAGCCATCGACGCCGCTCGCGAAGAGTTTCTGGCCAGTCAGCCCGATCTGCATGAAGACGATGCCAGTGTCAGCCAGTTTTCGCTGCAAAAGTACGTGATGCAGGATGGCGATATTATGTGGCAGGCAGAGTTCTTTGCCGGTGAAGATGAGCAAGGTGAATGCCTGCCGATCTGCAGTGGTGAAGCTGCTCAGGCGGTATTTGACGGTGATTTTGATGAGGTCGAGCTGCGTCAGGAGTGGCAGTCAGAGAACACGCTGCACGAATGGGATGAAGGTGAATTCCAGCTGGAGCCACCGCGCGACCTCGAAGAGGGTGAAGCTGCTGCAGAGGAATGGGAAGATGACGATAGCCCATCGGACAAATGGGCGTAAGCGTTATTCGTAAGGGCCGTGACTGGCATCGACGGGCAGCAACAGCGTATCCATTACCAGCGAGAGTGGCAGATCAAGGATGGTCAGCACACGCCAGGGGCCGTCACGAACATCCCATTGCACGCCAGGGTAATACTGGCTGCCATGTCCCTGCCCAGGAATGGTGCGACTGATAATGCTGCCGCAGCCACTCAGCGCTAGCGTGGCGGCGCAAAGCACGGTTAATTTTAGAAAATAATTCACAACATTTACTCACAATGAACTGGTGTTAGTTTAACCGGGCAACGGGTGGAATAACTACTCCTGCGCGCGTAAAGATTGTGTTAGTCAGAATGTTGGCAAAAAAAAAAGCGGCATCGCTGCCGCTTTTAGATTTTCAATGTTAGCGCTGTGGAAGCGCTTCAGGATTGAGTTTCAATTTCTGATAACTCTCCACCCATTGATGATATTTCTCTGCACTTTCCCACAGGCGTGAGTGCACGCGCGCCAGCACCACGGGATCGCTAATCAACTGCAAACGCTGTTCGCGGTTCAGTTTCTCAGGCGCATCGCTCAGTGCCTGGTCGACCCGGCGATCGCGAGCATGATCAAGCAACGCACTCTGCTTATGGCGCGAGGTTGCCATAGCAGTCGCCAGCGCGTTAAACGCAGGGTTGAACAAGGCATGCATAAAGCCATTCTTCAACGCACGCTCGCGGTTCAACTGCAGGTAGTGATCGGTATCAACCAGCTCTTTCGGCGGTTCATACTCTTCCGGGATCAGGAACAGCTTCGCATTCTTACTCTTCTGCCCCACCGTTGCACGGCTCGACATCACCGACACAAATGGCGACAGGATCAGTGAGAACACAATCGGTGACAGCCACCACAGGAAGTTCAGATCGAGCAGACCCATACCGCCCGCCCAAACGATACCTAACAGCATCTGAGAACCATGACGACGGAAGGCTTCACTCCACGGTGTCGCATCATCATCACGCTGCGGTGAATTCCACACCACTTCCCAGCCCAGGAAGGCACTGACCACGAACACGGTGTGGAAAAGCATACGCACCGGTGCGAGCAGCACCGAGAACAGCATTTCCAGAATTAGTGAGCAGAACAGGCGAATAGCACCGCCGTATGGCTTCGCACCTTTAAACCAGATCAACACCACACTGAGCAGCTTAGGCAGGAACAGCAGCACCAACGTGGTAGAGAACAGCGCAATCGCCAGGTCCGGACGCCACTGCGGCCACACCGGGAAGAGCTGGCGTGGTTGCAGGAAGTAGGTCGGTTCCATCAGCGTATGCACCACCTGCAACGCCGTGGACAAGGCAAGGAACATAAACCACAACGGCGCTGACAGATAAGACATCACGCCGGTCAGGAACACCGCACGGTGAACCGGGTGCATGCCTTTCACCAGGAACAGGCGGAAGTTCATCAGGTTCCCGTGGCACCAGCGACGGTCACGCTTCAGTTCATCCAGCAGGTTCGGCGGCAGTTCTTCATAGGAGCCCGGCAGATCATAGGCGATCCACACACCCCAACCGGCGCGGCGCATCAATGCGGCTTCAACGAAGTCATGCGACAGAATCGAACCAGCAAAAGAGCCCTCGCCTGGCAGCGGAGCTAACGCACAGTGCTCGATGAAGGGCTGAACACGAATGATGGCGTTATGGCCCCAGTAGTGCGATTCACCCAACTGCCAGAAGTGCAGACCGGCGGTAAACAACGGGCCGTAGACGCGGGTAGCGAACTGCTGGCAACGTGCATACAGCGTGTCCATGCCTGATGCTTTTGGCGAAGACTGGATGATACCGGCGTTCGGATTGGCTTCCATCATGCGCACCAGACCGGTAAGACACTCACCGCTCATCACGCTATCGGCATCCAGCACTACCATGTAGCTGTAATTACTACCCCAGCGACGGCAGAAGTCATCGATGTTACCGCTTTTACGCTTCACACGACGGCGACGGCGACGATAGAAGATCTTGCCTGCTCCTCCGACATCACGTACCAGCTCCATCCAGGCTTTCTGCTCGGCGATGGCGATATCGGCATCGTAGCTGTCGCTCAGGATATAGACATCGAAATGCTCCGCGTTACCAGTGCGCTGCACCGATTCCCAGGTCGCACGCAGACCGGCGAATACGCGTTCAACGTCTTCGTTACAGATCGGCATGATCAACGCGGTACGGTGTTCCGGGTTAAGCGGTTCATCGCCGGTGGTCGAATACGAAATGCTGTATTTGTCGCGACCAATCAGCAACTGCAGGAAGCCCATCAACGCGGTCCAGAAGCCTGCGGACACCCAACAGAACAGAATCGCAAACAGGAATAGAATTCCGGTTTGCAAAATGTACGGCAGGACCAGCTCCACCGACTGCAGCCAGTTCTGGTTAAACAACTCGATTGGATCGAGCAGTGTCCATCCCTGATACGGCAGAATGGTTTTCATGTACCAGGTCGCCACCACCGTCTGCAAAATCGTCAGAATCAGCAGCACATAACGACGCATGGAACCGACATGACGCCACTTGTCTTCGGTCTTTTGCTCTTCCGCTGTGGCATAGCGCGGCGTGGATTTTTTTCCACGCACGGAATCCCATGCACGCGCGATAGGGTTGGTGCGCCAGATCTCAGGGAACATCAACGATCGCTTCACTTTAGGCATCGCCTTCAGCGTGGTGCGATCGAGGTAGTCTTTACTGAGTTGTTGACCATCAGCCAGTGAATCCGGCCAGGCCATCTGCACACGTGATGACACCGATTTTAACGGTGCATCATCCGGGCGATCGCTGGCGGCAACATCTTGCCCCAGCGCCGTATGAATAGCGTGGAACGCCTGTGCATTCTGTAACGAATCACTCAGACGAGCGCGCCCCGCCGCATCAAGCGGCAGGGCCTCCACGTAAGATTGAGGTAAATAAGTCGAATTATTCATTGGCAGGTAGCTGATAGCTCCAGGTTTCCGTCAATGTCTTGTCGCCGCTTACCAGCGCCGCACGCATTTCGGTCGGCTGCTTGTTATCTTTCACGCGCAGACGCAGTACCAGACGCCAGCCTTTGGTCACCGGGTTGTAGCGTACACTCTGCTCAACCACGTCGGCATTGTTGCCCACACTGACCTGTGGCGCGACCTGAGTATTGTCCGGCAATTTGCTCATCGCTTTACCGACGAAGTCGATGGTAAAGGCAATGGAGCCATCCGGCTGACGTACCAGGTTAGACTGCTTCACATCACCCGCAGAACGCAGCGTGTTTTTCACCCATGCCACATCGTCCTGATGCAGTTGGTTTTCATCACGCGTGAAGTGCAGACGATACTGGAAGTTCATCTCTTTGCCCGGCTCAGGCAATGACTCTGGCGTCCAGAAGGCGACGATGTTGTCGTTGGTTTCATCCGCTGTCGGGATTTCGACCAGTTCGACACGACCTTTACCCCAGTCGCCCTGTGGCTCAACCCAACCGCTTGGACGTAGGTCGTAGCGATCGTCGAGATCCTGATAATGGCTGAAATCACGGCCACGCTGCAGCAAACCGAACCCTTTAGGGTTTTCCACGGTGAACGTGCTCACCGCCAGATGTTTCGGGTTGTTCAGCGGACGCCAGATCCATTCACCGTTGCCAGCATGAATCGACAATCCGTTTGAGTCGTGCAGCTCATTACGGAAATTAGTCACCGGTGAAGGCTGGTTAGCCCCAAACAGGAACATGCTGGTCAGTGGCGCCACACCCAGTTTGCCGACGTTATCACGCAGGTAAACCTTGGACTGCACATCCACCGTCGACTCTTTGCCCGGCTTGATAATGAAGCGATAAGCACCGGACGCACGTGGTGAATCCAGCAGTGCGTAGATCACCAGCTGCTTGTCCTGAGGTTTTGGACGTTCAATCCAGAACTCTTTAAAGCGCGGGAACTCTTCACCTGATGGCAGTGCGGTATCAATCGCTAACCCACGAGCTGACAGACCATAAACCTGGCCTTCGCCAATTACGCGGAAATAGCTGGCACCCAGGAAGCTGGAGATTTCGTCGTCTTTACCCTTTTTATTTAAAGGATACAGTACTTTGAATCCGGCAAACCCGAGGTTTTTGACGGAATCAGCATCGTGTTTCACGTTGCCGAAGTTGAAATAGTCAGGGTTATATTTGATTTCACGTACCGACGAGGCGGTGACTTCATTAATTTTCACCGGCGTATCGAAATACATGCCCTGATGATAGAACTCGAGCTTAAACGGCGTACGCAGTTTGCCCCAGTAAGCTTTATCGTGGTTAAACTGGATCTGCTGATAATCCGCAAATTTCATATCACGAAACTGAGAGGGTAAATTGCTCTTCGGCGCTTCGTAACCTTTCCCTGCCAGCGCCTTGGCTTGTTTTGCAACATCATCAATGTTGAACGCCCAGCTATTGTTGGCGTACAACGCCAGCAGAACTGCCGCGCCTACCCAGCGCATTTTTACCAGTCCTACTTTTTTATTCACTTTATTTAGCACATCCCCCCCTTTCGTGTGCACAGATCAAACCCGTTTATCTTAAAGGATTATTCGGTATTCCGACAGCTTATGCACAAGATTGTTGCGCTGATTTGTAAGCTGAAAGTGTGCTTTTCAGATAATTAAACCCTTCAGGTTAAGATACAGAATCACCTGATAGTATACGCTGTTTACAGGCGGTAGAATTTTAAACCAGCATAATCCGGTTTCAGGGCGAAACCGGCAAGTAAACTGACAAATTGGAAGCTTATGAGTTCAGCAAAACCCGAACGCGAATATTTTCTCGACTCCATTCGAGCGTATTTAATGTTATTAGGCGTGCCTTTTCACGTCTCGTTGATCTACTCCACGCAGCGTTGGGCCGTGAATAGCCACGATGCCTCGATGTGGTTAACCGTTTTGAATGACTTCATCCACGCCTTCCGCATGCAGGTGTTCTTTGTCATTTCCGGTTATTTTTCCTACATGCTTTACCTGCGCTATCAACCACAGCGCTGGCTGAAGGTCCGCATGGAGCGCGTGGGAATCCCGCTGTTGACGGCGATTCCGCTCATTACCCTGCCGCAGTTTTTTATGCTAAAAAATCTGACCGACAAAGTGGGTAATTGGGACAGCTTTTCTCTGTATGAAAAGTACAATACGCTGGCGTGGGAACTGATTTCTCACCTGTGGTTTTTACTGGTTTTAGTGATTCTGACCGCACTCGGCATGCTGACTTTCCGCTGGCTGCGCACCCAGAAGCGGAAAATTGATTATCAGCAAGTTGGCTGGGGAAAACTGACGCTGGCGTTTCTGGCTTATGCATTGGTCTGGTGCCTGTTCCGCCGCGCGCTGTTTTATGCCGTGCCGAATGTGTTCGCCGATGGTCTGTTTAGCGTGGCCGTGATGCAAACCCTGACGTTCCTGCCGTTCTTTATGCTCGGTGCGCTGGCATGGAAACATCAGGCGCTGAAAGCCTTGTTTGTGCGCTTCAACCCGGTGATGTGCTTTGGTGCCATTGCGGTGTTTATCGCTTACAGCCTGAATCAGCGTTACAGCAGCGGCGATGGCTGGTTGTATGAAATTGATGAGGTGATTTCAACCTTAATGGGGCTGTGTATGCTGAATGTCTGCTTTAGCTTTGGCCACAAGCTGCTGAACAGCCATTCACCGCGCATCATGTACTTAGTGAATGCCTCACTGTTTATCTACCTGGTGCACCATCCGCTGACCATTCTGTATGGCATTTACGTCACCCCGCACATTAGCAGCAACACGCTGGGCTTCTTTGTGGGTCTGCTAATGGTGTTTGGTATCGCCTTTGCTCTGTACGAAATCCATCTGCGCATTCCGCTACTGCGTTTCCTGTTCTCAGGTAAGCCACAACGTCAAACGCCGCAAAAGGCGTAAAGTGTGCACTGTCGCGGCGTGAGTTTGTGCGTCGCGACAGTGAATCAGGATAAATTGCGGCTACAGTAACCACTCCACCGGTAAGCGCCACACCAATCGCACCAGCAGTCTTTGTATCCAGGTACACTGCGGCTCATGCTTGTGTACCACTTCACCTGACTCCCCGGCATATTCGACCCAGTTTACACGCCCCCAATTGTCCAGTCGCAGTGTCCAGGCGTGATCGCGCATCCCGGCAATAAAACGCTGATGAGTTTGCTGCGCCAGGGTTTCACTCTCAATCACCAGTCCCATTTCGGTGTTAAGCACCGCAGAGCGTGGATCAAAATTGAAGGAGCCGATAAACACTTTCCGGTTGTCCACGGTAAAGGTTTTGGCATGTAAACTTGAACCTGAATTACCGGTTAAGCCTCGGTCGTGTGGCGCATCTTTAGCATTGTCCTGTGGTTTCATCTCATACAGCGCAATACCATGACGCAGCAGCTTTTTGCGCCAGCGTGCGTAGCCTGCGTGCACCACTGATACATCGTTGGCCGCCAGTGAATTGGTGAGTATCGCGATTTTTACCCCCCGCCGCTTGAGCGCCACCAGCTGGGCCACCCCGGCGCGCGTGGGCACGAAATACGCCGAGATGATATCGAACTGCTGTTGGGGCGTGCCGATCACCTCCAGCATACGCTGCGGCAGCAGGCTGGAACGTTTTGCTTTACCCAATCCCTTACGCGGATCGTCACTCAACAGACGCGATTCGGCCCACGTCATCTGCATCGATCCCTGCTCCATTTGACTGACAAAGGATGAGTGTTCCAGCCGTGCCAGATAGCGCTGAACGGCTTCACTCTGCTGCCACTCAGCCGGTAAACGCACCGCCTGATGGGCATCGCCTGAGCGATCCACCACCGCGCGTAGAGGCGATACTGCCTTGCTGTGCCAGTAGCGCTCAAAATCGTGCGCCACTTGTTGCACCACGGGTCCAATGGCTAGCACATCCAAATCGGTGAACAGCGGCTCATCACCCGTTCCGAAATATTCGTCGCCGATATTGCGCCCGCCAACCAGCGTCACCGCCTCATCCACCGTCAGGCTCTTGTTGTGCATACGTCGATTAAGGCGAGCGAAATCAGTCAGGTATCCGAGTGCGCGCAGGGTGCGAAAGGAAAAAGGATTGAATAAACGCACCGCAATATTGGGATGGCGATCGAGTTCGGCCAGCGTGTCATCCAGGCCCGGCGTATTGTTGTCATCCAGCAGCAAGCGAACTTTGACGCCCCGTTCGGCGGCATCCAGCAGTGCGCTGAACAACAAACGGCCAGACATGTCGTTGTGCCAGATGTAGTACTGCACATCAATGGTGTGTTGCGCCATGCCCATCAGCAGATAGCGCGCGGCAAAGGCGTCCAAACCATCGTTGAGGGGATGGATACCACTCATCTCGGGATGCTGCGCACAACGTGCATCAACAATCTCTCGTAACCCTTCGCCCGTTGGCGGCTGCTGAACGGATGCTGCTTCACTCATACCGAATCCCTGAATTCACTGGATCTATTATTGTTGGTCTTACCGCATCGAATGGCAATCAGAGACATCTGCTACCGCTCGCTAACGCGTCTTTAGTTTACAGTCTAGACTTAGGCGTGCGTTCTGCACCCGACGTTTACCGTGAGGAGAGGATGATGACTCAGCAATCCCCGCGCCATCACCCGCAGCTTTTCCGCAGTTTCTTCCAGGGTAGCTTCCCCTGCTCTACCGCCTGTCGCAGCGGCGGTCGTCGTATGGATATGGTGATCAGTAGCGGTCACGACATGTTACTGGAGAAAGATTACGCCGCACTGGCGCGGGAAGGGTTACACACTGCCCGGGACGGCGCACGCTGGCATCTTATCGAAGCCAGGCCAGACGAATATGACTGGCGCAGCTTTTTACCGATGATTCATGCCGCCGCGCGCCACGATATGCAGATCATCTGGGAATTAGCGCATTTTGGCTATCCGGAACATCTCGATATCTGGCGCAGCGCCTTTGTCGATCATTTTGAGCGTTTCGCACGTGCCATGGCGCAACTGATGCGTGATGAAGGCGTCGAACACCCTTTTTTCACTCCGATAAACCAAATCTCGTTCTGGTCATGGGCGGGAGCGGATGTTTCCTGGCTCGATCCCTATGCCAGCGAGCGCGGTCGCGAGCTAAAACGTCAGTTAGTGCGCGCTTCCCTGGCGGCGATGCATGCGATTCGTGAGGTGTATCCTGATGCGCGCTTTGTGCTCACCGATCCGCTGGTGCAAATCGCCACCGATCCTGACAATCCCGACAGCAAGCCCTATGCTGATGCGCAGCATCAGGCACAGTTTGAAGCCTGGGACTGGATTGCCGGGCGTGATGCGCCAGAACTGGGCGGACGTGAAGATTTCCTCGATATCCTCGGCTTAAATTACTATCCCGATAACCACTGGTTCTTTTCCGGCGACACCATCCCTGCTGAACACGCGACTTATCAACCGCTGCATCGCCTGATGCTGCAATGCTGGCAGCGCTATCAACGTCCATTACTGCTGGCAGAGACCGGTGCGGAGGGTGACGCTCGCGCATCCTGGTTACGGCATGTCACGGAAGAAGCCATATTGGCATTAGACGAAGGGGTGGCGCTGGAAGGGATTTCGCTCTATCCGGTGGTGGAATATCCGGCCTGGGCAGACGATCGGCGTTCACCCGGCGCGCTTTTTGGCCTGGGCGATCCCAATGGCAATCGTACGCTGCATGAAGCGCTGGCGTTAGAGCTGCGCAGTCAGCAAATTAAATGGCATAACCGGGAAAAGCAGAGTTAAGAGTGTTGTGTCGGATGAACTTTTGGCGGACAGGTTTGAACATCAAGCGCGGGATCGACGGGATGGCGCACATCGGTCAGCCATGTCATGGTGAACAGGAACACCACGCCGATTAAACAGGCGGAGAGCAGGCCAATTATGGCGATCAGTTTGTCATCTCGGGCTTCCATCGACATCTCCTTGCAGGCTTCCATGAACTGTTGCTGACCTTAGCTCATCCATAACGTCACCATCAGGACGAAGATTATAAGGGTAACAGAGGTCACTGCAAGTACCACAATAGCGAAGTGCGCATCATCCAGAGATTGTCGTAAAGGCTCATCGTGATCGTCAGGTGGCGCGGGTGAACTCATGTTGACTCAATAACAAAGGACTTTTATGCGCGGGATTGCCGCACTGAGTGTAATGGAATGCGTGGCAAGGTACAGAATTATTTCAGTATAAAATGACAACAGGGACGCGATGGCGTCCCTGTTAAGCGCGGATTAGAAATCGTAGCTCATGGAGACTTTCAAGGTGCGAGGATCGCCCTGCGCCAGATAGGTGCCGGTGCCATCAACGTTGGCCCAGTACTTCTCATTGGTCACGTTATCCACACCCACGCGCCAGACCAGATCGTTCTGGCTGACCTTCATGCGGTAACGCACACCCAAGTCCAGCGTGGTGTAGCTATCCAGCTTCAAGGTATTCGCGGAGTTAGCGTACTGCGAGCCCGTATGATTCAACATCGCGGTGGCGGTCAGACCATCAATCGGTTTGATGTCATACTCTGCACCCAGCACATAATTGTAACGAGGCACACCAATCGCCTGTTTGTCATCATAGGTGCCGCCGGAGGTTTTGGTCATCACTGGATCGATCCAGGTTGCACTGGCATTCAGACGCAGACCCAGAACCGGCTCACCAAAGACATTGGCTTCCAGCCCACGGTGACGCTGCTCGCCATCCATCACATAAGCACCATCGCTGTTTAACAGGCCTGATGGTTTCTTAATTTCAAACAGACCTAACGATCCACCCACGCGGCCAAAGTCGGTTTTGACACCGATTTCGTTTTGCTTAGAGTGGGCAACACCGGTCACGCTGCCGTAGTTGGTCGCGGTGTTAGGTGCCACGCTGCCTGGCTGCAAGGCTTCAGTATGGTTCGCGTAGAAGGAAACTTCTTTCCATGGTTTATAAACCACGCCATACGTTGGCATCCAGCGATCGTTGGTATAGCGAGACGCAACATCTTCCGCGCCAGTGCCGTAAGCATAATTACGCACTACCACTTTCTGATGGCGCGCACCCACGGTGAACAGCAGCGTATCGTCAAACACGCCTAACGTGTCACTCAGCAGATAACCTTGCGTACGTGTGCGAGCTGTCGTCAGCGGATCTGAGAATTTACCACCGGCGAAGGTTGCTGCCGGCTCTGCGACATCGCCGCTGTTGTAAATGTTGAACGGCGTGCCGACCAGCGACATGTTGTAGGCGTTTTTGGCATTAGTGGTTAATGCTGAATAGCCCACATTGACTTTATGACTGACGAAACCGGTGTGGAAATCACCGCGCAGACCCACCATACCGCTCATGTTGTCCTGAATGCGGTTGGAGTAGAAGCTGCTGATAGTGCCATCACCATTGGTGTCGGTAACCGTTGGCGAACCATAGTTACCGGTTTCATGGGCGTGCTGTGCACCCAGTCCGGCATAGGCCGTCCAGCTATCGGTGATATCGTATTCCGCTTTCGCCATTCCGAATTCGGATTCCATATCGCTATACACCCATTTCTGGCTGTAGTTATGCGAATTGGAGGGAACTTCTGGAATGAAGTCGCCGAATTTCACGCCCTGCAGCGCATCATGATAGGTCTTTTTCTGATAGCCCACGTCCAGTGAGGTGCGCAGACGATCGCCACGATAATCCAGGCCCAATGATGCTGCCGTGGTGCGTTTCTTTTCGCCATCGACGCCAGTCTCACCTTCGCGATGGACTGCATTGAAACGTACGCCAAACTGGTTGTTATCACCGAAACGACGACCTACATCCAGCGTTCCGCCGACCTGAGAAGAAGAGGTGTAATCCACGCCAACGCGGGTGATCGGCGTATCTTCCGCGTGCTTCGGCTCAAGGTTGATCATGCCACCAACGCCAGATGACGCCGCGCCGTTGACCAGGCTGTTAGCGCCTTTGAAAATTTCGACACGATCAATCAGGGAAGCGTCCATCACCTGACGCGGCACCACGCCTGCCAGGCCACCGTATGTCATATCATCGCCATCCAGCTCGAAGCCACGGATGCGATAAGCCTCGGCAAAGTTACCGTAGCCTTTAACATTCTGAACGCCTGCGTCATTACGCACAACGTCAGCGATGGTTTTTGCCTGCTGGTCCTGAATCATCTTCGAGGTGAAGCCGATGACGTTAAACGGCACGTCCATGGCATTCTGCTCACCCAGCATGCCGAGGCGGCCGCCGTGGGCGATTTGCCCGTCAAGGAACGCAGGGACTAAATCGTTGCCGCCGGATTTAAAATCAGCTTGTGGCGTCGCGGTCACGGTCAGCGTCTGCTGCTCGTTTTTGGCCGCGGTTGAAGACGTTGTGGTGTTGGTGGTAGCAGCCATCACTGGCAAACAACCGGCACTGACCAGAACAGCAAGCAGCGTCGGTTTCAGTCCGGGATTGAAAGGCGAAGTACGCATGGATATCCCCTGATACGAAATATATTGATAATCATTTTTATTACGGTTTGCGATTATGCGGAGTGCTAATCCGAAAGCAAGCAAAATCGCTGAACTTTCTCAACTAAGCGTGGTCTGGAGCGCTTATTTGTTAAGAAAGCGAAAACACCGGGCGCTAATTGTACTTACCACTGTAATTTCGCTGAGGAAGTGTGGGGATTTAAGGCCGGAGAAAATGAGAGTGCAGCGGCTTCGTTGATTGAAACCGCTGGTAGTCGGGGAATTTGGGCGTCGCGGCTTCACTTATTGAAACCATTGACTGTTGGGGGATTCAGGCGTCGCGCCAGCGTTTAAACACCAGCGAGGTGTTGATACCCCCGAAGGCAAAGTTGTTAGATTGAATATAATCGGTATCGATCGGGCGTGATTCGCCGATGATATAGTCCAGATCGCCGCACTCTGCTGCGGGCTGCGTCAGATTCAGTGTGGGCGCAAACCACCCTTCTCGCATCATCTCAATGCTCATCCAGGCTTCCAACGCGCCGCAGGCACCGAGCGTGTGGCCAAAGTAGCTTTTCAGCGATGAAATGGGCGTGTTATTGCCAAATATCGCTGCCGTGGCCTGACTCTCTGCGATATCGCCGCGATCGGTCGCCGTTCCATGGGCGTTGATATAACCAATCTGTTCCGGCGTGACGCCCGCCATTTTCAGTGCGCGTTCGATGCAAATCTGCATGGTTTCACGCTGCGGCTGGGTAATATGCGCCGCATCGCAGTTGGTGTGGAAACCCACCAGCTCGGCGTAAATGGTCGCGCCGCGTGCCTGGGCATGCTCCAGCGATTCGAGGATTAATGTTCCCGCGCCTTCGCCAATAACCAACCCATCGCGCTGTTGGTCAAACGGTGAAGGTGATGAATGCGGTGCATCGTTGCGTTGGCTGGTGGCAAACAGCGTATCAAACACTGCCGCTTCAGAAGGACACAACTCCTCCGCACCGCCTGCCACCATCACAGTTTGATAACCATGGCGGATCGCTTCCCACGCATAGCCAATTGCCTGACTGCCCGAAGTACAGGCGCTGGAGGTGGGGATCACCCGGCCACGCAGGCCAAAGAACAGCCCGGCGTTCACCGCTGTGGTGTGCGGCATCATCTGCACATAGGTGGTGCCGGTGATGTTATTGGTGTGCTTTTCCGTCAGCATGGTGGCGAATTCGCTGACCGGGCCAGTACTGCCGGTGGATGAACCATAGGCAATGCCGGTTTCACCGCTGGTCAACACCGGATGATCGATCAAGCCCGCCTGTTCCAGCGCCAGCTCGGTGGCGCGCGTCGCCATTAACGACACACGACCCATCGAACGAATGCGTTTGCGCGTATAGTGCGCGGGCAGTTCGAAGTTATCGACCGGGGCACCGAGCAAGGTATGCAAGCCGTCGTAAATCTGCCATTCCGGCATTTTACGCACCGCATTTTGCCCCTGTTTGATGCGCGCAGCCACCGCTGGCCAGTTTTCGCCAAAGGCGGTGACGCCTCCCATTCCGGTTACCACGACCCGCTGCATCACAGCATACCTCCATTGATTGAAATCACCTGACGTGTCACGTAGCCCGCAATATCCGACATCAGATAGCTGGCGAGTCCGGCGACTTCCTCAGCCGCTCCCATGCGCTTCATAGGAATGATCTTCAACGCTTCGTCGATCACCATCGGCTCCAGATCCGTCATACCTGTATCGATTAAGCCCGGTGCTATGCAGTTCACCGTGATTTTGCGTTTCGCTAACTCGATGGCCAGCGCTTTGGTGGCACCGATAATCCCGGCTTTTGCCGCGCTGTAGTTGACCTGGCCACGGTTGCCCATGATACCGGACACCGAGGATAAGGTGATGATACGGCCGCCTTTGCGCAGACCAATCATCGGCATCACACAGGGATGAATCACATTGTAGAAGCTGTCGAGGTTAGTGTGGATCACGCTGTCCCACTCGTCCTCGGTCAGGGCCGGAAATGCACCGTCACGGGTAATACCGGCATTGTTCACCACGCCGTAATAGGCGCCGTGCTCCGCGATGTCATTTTCAATCGCATTGCGCGTGACCTCACGTTCGGCCACGTCAAACTGCAGGATGCGCCCCATGCCACCCGCGCCACTGATGTCCGCCAGCGTCTGTTGTGCGCCCGCCGCATCACGGTGGTAATGCACCACCACGTTGAAACCGTCCTGCGCCAGACGAAGCGCGATGGCGCGGCCAATCCCTTTACTGGCGCCGGTCACTAATACGCTGCGTGTCATGGCTGCATCCCTTGTTGTAATTGATTAAGTTCCTGTTCATCCGGCTGATAGGTATTCAGCCGACCGCTGGCAAGGACCCTGTCCTGGCTGCGGATCTCGCCTTCGAAGCTGCCGAGCTTGTCGTCACGCATTAACAGATGCATCTCCACCCGCAGCGTGATGTCTGCGGCAAAGGTGGCGGCTGTGGCACGATAGCCGCGCCCGCCTAATAACATACCGGGCCGGATATCCCGATCGCCGCGCTGGCGGGCATGAAACCCAGACCAAACGCCGACGGTCTGCGCCATGATCTCGACGCCAAACCACGCGGGCAGTTCGCCCTGTGCATTGAGAAACGGAGCGAGTGCGCCATGGTGGTTGATCGTCACTTCACACACTACGCGCTCGTCGCTGACCTGAATCACGCGATCCAGCAGCAGCATCGGTGCACGGTGTGGCAGATAATCGCCCACCGGCAGAAAATCAGTCATGAGGCTTTCCTACAATCAGGCAGGTGTTATTCCCGCCAAAAGCAAAAGAGTTTGAAGCAATGATCGGACGCGCCAGCGGCTGTGGCGAGGTCAGCAGCCCACAGGCGGGCAGCGTGCTATCCAATGTGGTAGCGCTAAAATCCTGCGCCGGTAACGCCAGATTTTGTTGCACGATAAGCGCTGCCAGCGCCGCCTCGGTCGCACCTGCCGCGCCGAGCGTGTGGCCGGTCAGATGTTTGGTTGAGCTGCACGGCACGCTATCGCCAAACAGGCGATGAATCACGCCTGATTCGACCTGATCGTTGAGCGGCGTCGCGGTGCCGTGCAGATTAATGTAGCCAATATCCTGCGGCTCTAATTCGGCCTGCTTTAGCGCCATCTTCATCGCCTGCTCAGCGCCAATGCCTTCAGGATGCGGAGCCGACATATGCCAGGCATCCGAAGATTCACCCGCGCCAAGCAACGCCAGCGGCTGTGGTTCACGCGTCAGCAACAGCAGCGCCCCTGCCTCGCCAATCGAGATACCGTCACGCTCTGCGCTGAACGGCGCACACTGGCGCTCGGATAACGAATCCAGGCTGGCAAAGCCGTTAATTGGCATGCGGCTCAGCGAATCCGCGCCACCCACCAGCGCCACATCCACCAGACCAGCCTCAATCAGGCGCTGTCCGCTGATCAACGCGCGAGCGCTGGAGGAACAGGCGGTGGAAATGGTGTACGCAGGGCCATCCAGCTCAAGGTAGTGCGCCAGAAAACGCGACGGGTCGCCCAACTCCTGCATGCAGTAATCGTAACCCGGCAAGCCACCGTCGACCTGACGATCGCCCTCGTCCACGCCCGAGGTGCTGGTGCCCAGCACAACCGCGACACGTTCACGGCCAAAGCGGGCAATCGCGTCATCGACAGCCGGGCGGATCTGCGCCAGTGCCGCCAACAGCAGCTGATTATTGCGAGTGTCATGCGCGGCAAGGGCGGCGGGCACTGGCGGCAGTTCGCCCGGCACCTCGCCCAGCCAGCAGGTTTTACTTTGCTGCAACCAGCCTTCGCGCGGCTGCATACCAGGAGCCTGGCCTGACGTCAGCTGCGCGGCAATCTGCTCTAGCGAGTTGCCGAGCGCATTCACCATGCCAAACGCCGAAATGTAGATCATGAAGATGCGTCCAGATGCTGGATTTGAATTTGATAACCGAAGGCGCGCTGGTCAATGCTGATCGGTTCACGCACGGTTCCCCGTTGCAGATAGCGAATCAGCGTCACCACTTTACCGGCTGGATCGCGCAACTCACGACGATCGCCCTCGTCGACCAGCTGCCAGCCCGGCGGCAACTGCGGCTGCCATGCACTGAGCGGCCAGTGGCTCAGCATCACATCCGCCAGCACCTGGCTGGCTGGCGGCATTTCAGGCAGCGCCATCATCTGCTGAGTATGAATACCGTTTTTATCATAGGTCACGCGGAACAAGCGAATGCCCAGCGAGGACAAACCCGCCAGGCTAACTTGCTGTGAATCGGCGCTCAGCAGCACCAGCAGTGACTGGGTTTTGCCTTTGGCGTGGCCGGTCAGCAGTTGCTGCTGCTGAAACGCGGGTGAGATGCCCGGCGCAGGCAAAGTCACGCGCACGCCCGGTTTCAGCCACGCGGTGGGTCGTTCGGATGGGCTGTCATGCTTTGCACAACCGCTCAATAGCAGGCTCAGCATTAATAACAAAGCACCTGTTTTCATCGTTGCTTCCTTTTTCCAGGGGCCAGTGCCAGTGGAGCCAGCAAGAATGCACAAAAGATTCCGCTGCATAATACTGTGCCAAAACCACTGATTGCCGCCGTGCTGCTGAACACCAGCATGCCCAGCGTCAGGAGTGTGGTCATCATCGCCAGCGTAACCGCCAGCATTGAGGTGAGCGGCGTACCGCGTGGATTACTGAAGAACAGCGTGTAATTGATGCCGATACCCAGTACCAGAATCAGTGCCAGTAAGGCGAATAAGTTCAGGCTCGCGCCGATCCAGCCTAACGTCGCCAGCGCCGCTGCCAGCGACAACCAGGATGGCAAGGCGCTTCGTAAACCTGCCTGCAAACCAAGTCGTACGATGTAACTCACGGTGATCAGCAGCAGCGCCAGCCCCAACAGGCCACTCAGCAGCGTGCGCCAGAAACGGAACAGTTCATCGTAGCTGGCTTTGCGATCGACCCAGCTCACGCCCGCCTGCTGCGTTGCTAAGTCCAGTAACGCCGCACTGTTTTTCACGCCATTGACCGGCACCAGCACGCTGCTACGTCCATCCGGCAGCGACAGCCACAGCAAACGCCAGCCCTCGCTGAGCGGACTCGCCAGCCAGTCATCGGCATTAACTGGCATCGCCGCCAGATCGGCATTGGCTAAAGTGATGCCCGCCTGCTTTAACCGCGTCAGGATGTTTGGCGCGGCCTGCTGCAGCAGTTGAAGATCCTGCTGTTGCTGGTCCAGCGAATTAAGGGGCAAGATACGATAACCCGCCATCCAGCCTTGCTGCTGCGCCAGTTGCAACTTTGGCGTCAGGGCGCTGAGACGCTGTAATGCCTGCTGTTCATTATCGCCCCACACCACAAACCAGGTTTGATCGGCTTGCTGTCCCGTCAACTGTGCCAGTTGGCGATCCTGTGCCAGCAATTTAGCCGGAGCGCTCTGCAGATGGGCAATATCGTCATCGACGTGCAGCTGAATCATGCCGCTCAATGCATAAACGGCCACCAGCAGCGGCAATCCAACTTTCAACAGTTTGTTGCGACGCCATGCCGCTAACCAGCGCGCCAGCCACACCATGCCGGGAATCGGTCGCACTGGCAGGCCGCGCACCAGCCATGGATAAAAACAGATCACCGTCAGGCAAGACGCACTTAACCCGCTGGCGGCGAACACCGCCAGTTGGCGCAAACCGGGGAATGGCGCCAGCAACATCAGCAGCCAGGCAATCGCCGTGGTGCCCAGTGCCAGTAATAAGGTGGCGCGCACCTTATGCAGGCTTTGCCACGGCGTGGATTGCTCGCCGTGCACCATGCGTTCGGTCAGGTAATACAGGGTGTAATCGGCCGAGATGCCGACAATGCTGAGGCTCATCACCAGGGTCGTGAGATGCAGCTCACCAAAACAGATTAAGGTCAGCACCGTGCCGGCCATCGCGCCTATCGCCACCGAAAGCGCACACAGCGCCAGCGGCCGCAACGAGCGGAACACCAGCCACACCAGCAGCAACAAGCCTGCCAGCGTCACGCTGCCGAGCGTTTCAACATCATGCTGTGCGCGCTGGCTGGCATCATCGCTGAACAGCACCGTGCCGCGCGTTAACAGCTGCGCATCCGGCCAACGCGTTTTTAACTGCTGTTCAAGCTGGTTGAGGGCGGTCACCAACTGATGGCTCTGCTGAATACTGAAGGCATTGCTGGCCAGTTCACCGTGCAGGAAGTACCAGCGACGCTGTTGGGCATCATTCACGGTTAGCCAGCCGTTATGCAGCACCATTTTGCTGGCGTTCTGCTGCAATGCCAGCTGCGCGCCACGCACCAGCATTAACGGATCGTTTTGGATCTCTTTACTGCCGACACCAGCAAACGCTGAGAACAGCTGCGCCAGAATCCAGTCGGCTTGTGCTGTGCCACCGTTTTGCAAACGCGCTCGCGTCAACGGATCGATCAGGCCATTGCGATGCTGGAAAGCGTAGGTGCCCCAACGCTGCATCTGATCCTCATCCAACGCACCGCTGACCTGTTTCAGCATCGGCAGCGCCTGCAGATGCGCTTGCCACCACTCTGCCACTTCATCGCCATGTGCATCATCGGCGCTCACCAGCCACACCAGTTGGCGATCCAGCCGCTGCATAAAGCCTTGCTGAATCTCTGCCGGCGCCTGCCCGAGATTTTGTTGCGGCAGTAAAGCCAGCACGCTGCTATTTAGCTGGCTGCGCGGCAACAGAATGGCAAGGGCCACTGCCAGCAACAGACATACCGTCAGCCACATCAGCGCAGCGGTTTTCTCACTGCGCTGGGGCAAAACGCGCTCGCTCTTCATCAGTCAGTTGTTTTGGCTCGGTGCGGGTATCACTCAGGGTGATGGCGGTTTTATCGCCCTGCTTATCATCCAGCGTAATGCGGTTGAGGAAGGCCGCGCCCTGCAGATCAATGCGGTTAAAGATTTTATTCAGCGGCGCCGCTTTCGGTGTCAGGCTCAACTGCCATTGATCATTGCCTTGATCGCGGAAATCGAGTTCGAAATTCTCGCGCAGCACCTTTTCGTCGGCCTGGAACAAGGCGCGCAGCAGATGATTGAACTGAAACATCTGCGGATTGCTGTCGGCGGTGATCACCTGCGGCGGCTGACCACTCATGCTCTGCACCATACGCTTATCATCGAGAATCAAGGTCATGACAAACGGCGTGGCCTGATGCCACCACAAACCTTGCTGTTGGGCGATCAACAACTGGCCGCGCGACACCAGCGGCTGCGACATACCAGAAATGGTGCGCACCTGCTCGAAATTGGCACGGATCACTGGCTGGCTGGCAAAACGCTGCTGCAACTGCTCCAGCGTCACGGCATGCGCGCTGGCACAGATGAGTGTTAACAGTAAGCAAATTAGTCTGATCACGGTTTAACTCCCAGGCGCTCAAACAAAATGTCCGGCGAAACGAAATTCATCTCCTGACTCACCGCATCCACCGCCACCTGCAAGGTATGCGCTTTGGTGGTGATCTGGCCCGCGGCATTGCGGATCACATAATCGATACGCAGGCGGTTCTCGTATTCTGTAATACTGGCTTCGACGCGGATCACCTCTTCGCAGCGCAGCGGCTGGCGGTATTTAACGCGCGTATCCACCACTGGCCAGACAAAACCGCTGGCGGTCATCTCACCGTAGCTGTAGTTGATGCTGCGCAACAGCGCTTCACGCGCCACTTCAAAAAAACGGAAATAGTTGCCGTGCCATACCACGCCCATCGGGTCGCAGTCGTGGAACGACACGGTTAATTCAACCTCAGCGCGCCAGATACGTTCACTCATCGCGGCTCTTCTCCTCTGGTAATGTCCAGAAATCGTAAAAATTAAACCAGTCCAGCGGCGCCATCAGCGCATGCTGTTGCAGTCGTTCGGCGTAGCGATCCACCGTGGCCTGCAGCGCCGCCTGTCGTTGGGCGCGCGGTAGCAGGATCGGATCGGCGAAGGGTTCACAGTGCACGCGCAGTCGGCCCTGTTCACGCAGGGCAAACATCAACAGCACCGGACATCGCAACGCAGCGGCCAGCACAAAAGGCCCCTGCGGAAACGGCGCCGGACGGCCCATAAATTCACTCCACACCACGCGGCGTTCGCCCCCGCGCTGGCGATGCACGGCGGTGCGATCGCCAACAATCGCCACCCATTCACCGGCATCCAGTTTTTGCTGCAGCAGGATGGCGGTATCCGGGCCGATATCAGTGACCGGCATCAGATTCACCCCGGCCTGCGGTGCAATGCTCTCCAACACCTCGCGAAAGCGCTGGGCGTTGTCGGTAAACACCAGCGCGTTAATCACCAGCCCGCTGACCTGCTTTGCCATGGCGCGGCAGGCCTCGATATCACCTAAATGCGACGCGAGGATCAAATGTCCTTTGCCATCTGCTGCACGGATAACCGCTTCGGCACCCGGCGCAAAATCAATATCGCGCCCCCACTGCACATCTCCGCGCCAGCTGGCCACTTTGTCCAGCATGCTGTAACCAAAGCGCAGAAAGTGGCGATAGCTATTGATCGGCGTTGGCAGCGCAATCTGCTGTTTGCTGGCTTCGGCCTGTACCCGCGTCAGCCACTGCTGAGAAGCGGCACGCGCTTGACGTCCGCTCAGCCAGTAAACCGCCACCACCGGCCACAGCAACAGCACAAACGGCAGCCGCCCCGCGCGACGATACAGCCACAGCATAAATCGCAATCCGCTCTGGCCACGGCGTTCTGGCGTGGCGGACCAGTGCTGTGCTGTTTTACGACGGCTCAGTAGCTGTGGAATGCGCGGCAACATGCCAAAGAACAGGCGCGTGTGCATCCATGAGATACGCAGGTTGTCGTACAGCGCATCAAAATGCGACAGGCCACTTTCCGGATAGGTGACGCGCGTACTGATAAAGCGGCTCGGCGTGCCCTGCCAGTACAAACGCACCATGATTTCGGTGTCGAAATCCATGCGCTGGCCAATCGGGCGACGGTCACACAGTCGCAGTGACGGTTGCAGCGGATAGACGCGGAATCCGCACATGCTGTCTTTCAGCGAGAATGACAGCGTTTCGATCCACACCCAAAAATGAGTGATGTAACGGCCGTATAAGCGGGATTTAGGAATGGAATCATCGTAAACAGGCTGGCCGGAGATCAGGCAATCGGGATGGTTTTCCGCTTCCGCCAGCATGCGCGGCGTGTCTTCCACCTGATGCTGACCATCTGCGTCGAGTTGCAGCGCGTGGCTATACCCTGCCGCGGCGGCTCTGCGCATCCCAGCGATCACCGCCGCGCCTTTGCCTTGATTCACCGGTAAAGTGAGGATATCCAGCTGCGGGGCATCGAGCGCGGCAATTTGCTGCTGAGTCTGCGCATCGCTGCCGTCATCGACAATAATCACCGGCAAATTAAAGGGAGCCAGGCGCGCCAGTACCGAGGCCAGCATGGCACCGTGGTTGTAGCAGGGAATCAGAACACAGGGTTTGAAAGACGCACTCAGCACAGGCGAATCTTCCCGCTGCTGGCAATCTCAGCGCTGTCCGCGCGAATCAGGCTGTAGCTGAAGCTCAGCAATGATTTTTCTTCCTGCCAGTTCAGCTGTAGCTCCAGCTCCGCATCTGGCGGCACTGGCTGCTGAAATTTGATGTTCTCGATAGAACAAAAGTGTTTACCGATGGCCAGACGCGACAGGCCATAATGCAGCGCCCAATCGAGCTGCGCGACGCCGGGTAAAATCGGTAACGTCGGGAAGTGGCCGCGGAACCAAAACAGATCGGCGGCAGCATGCAGGCGCAACGTCAGCGTCGCGCCCTGCTGCTGGGCGTTGAGTTCAACCGGCAACATCAAACAGTTCCTCAATTTGGGGCCAGGCGCGCTTGCTTTGCGCCGTAACCGGAATCGCGTTGACCACTCGCCAGTATCGCGGCATGGCGACCGGCTCCAGCCAGGGTTGCAGCGCAAGTTTCCATTGTTTCTTACGTTGGGTCAGCGTTGCGGCATCCAGCGTGTCCGGCAAGGCCAGCACCACGCCAATCGCCTGACGGCCGTGGCGCTGAATCGCCAGAGCGGCCGCATCTTCTACGCCGGGCAAGGCTAGCAGACGCCGTTCAATCTCGCTCAGTGAGACGCGCTTATCTTCAATCTTCACCACCCGATCCTGACGTCCCGCCAGCTGAAAGGCGCCGGAGGGCTGTTGCACAATACGATCGTCGAGTGGCCAACCTTCGGTGGTTTCCAGCAGAGCCGAAAACACCCGCCAGCCGGCTTCCTGCTGTACCAGCTTAACCTGTGGGAAACAGTGCCATGAGGCGTTTTCCGCCTGCGCACAGCGCCAGCCAATCACGCCGGTTTCGGTGCTGCCGTAGATCTCATCCACCGCACACTTAAAGGCACGCTGTGCGTGCTGCGCATCGGCCCAGGGCAATGCACCCCCTGCGGAAACAATCAGCGCACATGACGGTGCCTCCAGGGCAGGATCGAGGCGGCGTAAAAAGGCCGGGCTGCTGATAAAAGCGTAGCGACGATCGCGGCGCTGATCGGCCAGTTGTTCACAGTAAAAAATTTGCTGCGCGGCAAGCGGCAAACTCAGTGCCATCGGCAACACAATGCGAAACGTCAGGCCATACAGATGTTGATGGCTCACCGAGGCAATCACGTGGCATTGCTGCAGTCGATCGGCCCATAACTCCGCCAGCCACTGCGCTTCAAGATCGAGTGCACGCAGTGATTTCACCACGCGGCGGGGCGTGCCGGTGGAACCGGAGGTGAACAGCACCAGCGTGGCATCTCCGGCGATGGCAGGCAGTTCGCCCAGCGCCAGTGCGCCGTCCCAGCGCAACTGCGGCAGGGAAACCGCCAGTGGCATATCACTGATCACACCATCCAGCTGATCGGCCATCTCTTCCAGCTGCGCGGCGCGACAATGTCCGGGGATCACCGGTGTTTTACCGGCGTGCCATAGCGCCAGCAGCGCCGCCGTGAAGTGGTAACTGTTATCGAAGCACAACGCCCAGTGCTGGCCCGGCAGCCGTTGCAGTGTTTCAACTAACGCCAGCACCTGCTGACGCATCTCCGATAACCAATGCTGTTGCTGCCCTTGCCAGGCCACCACACGATCCGGCGCAGCCAGCCAGTCGCGGATACTCACCACCTTCATGCCTTGTTCCTCATACGCTGACGCAGCAACCATTCGCCGCCCATCAGCGCGCCCATCAGCAGATAGCTGATGCACCCATTCCAGAGTGTCCACAGCGAGAGATCATTGAGCAGACAAGTGACCAACGCCACGCTGCCATTAATAATGAAAAACCCACACCATACCTGTGTCACGCGGCGCGTATAACGCACGGCCCGCGCGGGCAAATCCGGTTCACGCAGCCGCGCTAAACGCTCGACCAGCGGCATGGGGCTCCACAAAGATGTGCCAAACAGCAGCAGCATCAGCCCATTCACGACTACCGGATACCACAGCAACAAATGCTGACTGCGCAACATCATGCTGGCGAGGCACAGTAACGTGCCCACCAGTGCCAGCAACAGCATTACCCGTCCCATCGCACCCTGCGCGTGTCGTAACTGCCAGATGCGCCAGCCAAACAGCAGGGCTAACAGAGCAATCACGCCGCGCCATTGCGGATGGGTGACGGCGAGCCACACCAGAAACGGCCAGGCCAGCAGGGCCAGACCATTTAACAGGCGCAGAAATGCTGGCATGCCGGGGATCAGGCTTCGTCGCGCATCAGTTGATCGACAGCGTCCACCACATCCTGCACGGTGCGAACGGCACGGAAGGCTTCGGGTTTGATTTTACGGCCGGTACGTTTTTGCAGGTGCACCACCATATCGACCGCATCGATGCTGTCGAGTTCGAGGTCTTCGTACAGGCGGGCATCCGGGCGGATATCATCGGCTTCAATTTCAAACAGCGAGGTGAGCAGCGAGGCCACTTCCTGGTAAATTTCGTCTTTATTCATCATCTTGACTGTTCTCAGGCTTGCTGTTGTTCTACAAACGCGGCCAGCGTGGCCACGGAAAAAAAGTGCGCGCGTAAGGTTTCGCTTTCTGCGGAAAGCTGTACGCCGAAGCGATTTTTCACCGCCAGTCCCAGCTCAAGGGCATCGATAGAATCGAGTCCCAGCCCTTCACCAAACAAAGGCGCGTCGGTTTCTATATCGTCCGGGCTGATATCTTCCAGATTCAGCGTGTCGATAATCATCAGTTTGATGTCGTCAATCAGTGCTTGCATAACTTACTTTGTCTCTTCAGGGACCAGTGCCTGTTGCAGGTGACGCGTCAGCCGACGCGCAGCGAGCGGCTGTGCATCTTCATCGGCTTCACTGAAGGCCTGGCTATCAATACGCGATTGTACGCGTACAGTAAAAAGTGGTTTAACCAGCGGAATCTGATACCAGCGACTTTGCTTATCGAGCATACGCTGGGTGCAGCTAATATGTACCACGCGCAGATCGCATCCGGCACGCACCGCAATATTGGCGGCACCACGTTGCAGCTTCAGCGGTTCACCGTAACGGGTGCGCGTGCCTTCAGGAAAAATCAGGATGGTATCGCCGCGCGCAAGGCGTTGCTGGCTATCCGGCAGCAAGGTATCAGCCTCGCTGTTAATCAGATAATCGGCAGATTTGATGACGCCATTAAAAAAAATATTGTGCTGCAGTTCGGCCTTCACCAGACAATCCATTTCCGGCAGTACCGAGGCAATCATCACGTAATCAATTAACGAAGGATGATTAGCGACGATCAGACAGCCGCGATCCTGGCGCAGCAACTCGGCACCAATAATCTGATAATCGTAGACACCGACAAAGCGACAGAAACGCAGGAAACAGCGGAAGCTCCACGCAATGCTGCTGCGCGCAATCTGACGACGACGCAGGCCATCGCGCTGAATCAAAAGTAGCAGGTTAAACCACGTCACAGATAGCAGCAGACCGCCCACGCTGAACAGCGTAAAGCTCACGGCGGTCATCACCAGTCGCCAGTAAAAGTTACAGCCAGCACGCCAGCGCAGGGCAAGCGAATTATCCGCCATCATGGCGCTCCCATTGCCACAGGTGACGTTCACCGGCAATCGTCATTCGCGCGTCATCCCGCAGCATTGCCCGCAGGAATTGCAGACTTTGCGGTAACGCTTCAGGCTCAGGCCGTGCAGATTCTGCTGTACAGCGCCACTCATCGCCGGATTGCAGCAACAGTGCCACCGCGTAAGGCGCATTGAAGCGATCAATTTCGGGTAGCCAGGGCTGATAATAGGCGGGCACGACGCCATCGAAATCCACCAGCAGCACCTGCGCATAACCCGCCTGATGCAGAGCCGTGACTTCAAGTAACCCCTGTTGAAAACTGTCCATTCCCGCTGAAATCGATGAAGAGACCAGCGGTTGTTTCGCCGCTATGGTTAAACTGCCCACCGCAGAGTTATGCACCGACATGGCGAAATCGGTCGGCGACAGCGCCTGTTGATCTTTTAACGCCGTCAGTATGCGCAGATTACGCTCCAGCTCACCGTGGCGGCTGGTGAACACAATGGCATCCACCGATTGACGCGCGAGAAGCGTTAGTCCGCACTCCACAGCTGCACGGCTGCCCGCACTCAGGCGACGCGCAGTCATCATCGGCAAAAATTGGGGTTTGGCGATCGGTAAGGTGGCGTCCAGCGCAGGCAGTTGCCTGGCCCAGTGCTGCCACTCATCGGCAGTGCTGTGACCCGGTGCAATCGCGTGCCAGTCAACCAGAGTGTAAGCGAGTTTCATACCTGTATTCTTTCTTCAGCCTCAGGGATGGTCAGACTTTCGCTGTGCGGCATCCCTTCCCTGCTTGCGTTCGAGTCCGTCATCCGTCTCATGCGGATGTCGCCGATTAATAAGGCGGGCACATGGCCCGCCTGTTTTCTCTTTCGGCAGTATTAGCGCTTTCTTTAAAACATTATGTCAGCGATGACACCTGGCGCTTATTTTACGGCCTGAACCGCAAGACGCGTCTGGATACCCTGGTTCAGATTCTGAATCCAGCGGTTGTAATTACGATGGATCTGACCGCTGCCCGCTTTCAGATTGGTACTGCTCACGTAATCAATGCGGTAGCTATTCGCGGTGTAGGTAATGCGAATATCGGCCGTATGACCGCGCTCGGACAGTTGGCCGTTCATCACGCCTGGGCCTGCTGGAGAAATCACCCAGTGGTTGGCCGCACCGGCTTCAACAATAGCACGCTGCATTTGACTGTCCGTGTAGCTTTGCCCTACGGTCTGGCTCACGTTCTGAATCGGCGCGGTGCGCGGTGCGCAACCGGTCATTAATGCCGCTGTCACGATTAAGGCAAGCGCCGCTTTTTTATTCATCATTTCCTTTGTTTCCCCTGTCGTAGCCAATCACCACAAATGGTGACCGTGTGCGTGATTAAACTTGCACTGATCCGTTCAGACTTTGTAAAGCGCGCGAATAATACCACTATATGTAAAGACAAGTAAAAAAAAGCACGAATGACTTAAGAACCGCCCCACTTCGTGGCAAAAGCAGAATTTGCCGGGTTTACAGCGAAAAATCTGCCGCAAAATCGATTTGCGGCATGATGTTTACCCCTGCCAGCCGCCACCCAGCGATCGGTAAAGATCGATTTGTGCGAGCAGCAGAGTGTTTTTCACTGAAACGATGTTGAGCTGAGTGCTAAACAGAGTGCGCTGAGCGTCCAGCTCATCCAGATACGAGGCGTAACCGTTCTGATAACGATTACGTGCGATGCGGTACGCTTCTGTCACATAGCCTTCCTGCTTCTGCAATTCCGTTAGCTGTTCCTGGCTGCGACGAATGGCATCCAGCGCGTTGTCCACATCCGAAAAGGCACTGCGTACCACCTTTTCATAGCCATATAGCGCCTGGTTGCGGGCGGCCATCGCCACATCCACCTGCGCTGTCAGTGCCTCACGGTTCAACAACGGTGCGAGAATACTGCCGCCGATACTCCACAGGCGGAACGGATTATCCAGCAGCTGATGCAGCTGGTAACTTTCCAGCGTGCCGGTCGCCGTCAGATTGAGCGACGGCAATAAATCCGCCTGCGCTGAGGCCAGCGAAGCATCCGCTGCAATCAGCTGGCGCTGCGCCTGCACAATATCCGGACGACGGTTAAGCAGTTGAGACGGCAACAACGATGGCAGCGTTTGCGGTTTGATGTGGTCGAAGTTGCGGGTACGCGCAATCTCTCGCGGATTCATCCCTACCAGCACGCTCAGCGCATTTTCCTGCTGCTCAATTTGATGCTGTAACTGCGGCACCTGCGCTTTGGCGGTCTGATATTCTGATGCCGCCTGCATCCACTCCAGGCGCGAGGTATAGCCGGTTTCGAACTGGCGCTGCGCCAGATTCAGCGAGTTTTCGCGCGTAGCCAGCGTGGCTTCGGTGACGCGCAATTGCTCGTCCAGTGCACACAGGCTGAGGTAGCCGGAGGCCACCGAGCTGGCGACGGTCAATTCCGCCGCCGAAGCCGCGGCACGCTGAGCATCCAGTGACGCTTGCGAGGCTCGAATGCTGTTGCTGCGGCTACCCCACAGATCCACCTCATAGTTAGCCTGCAACAGCCCCTGGAATACCGCGTTTTCATACGGCTGCCCGGTTACAGCTGACAACGCGCGCTGATGCGTGGCGGCAACGCCCGCCGAAAGCGTGGGGAAATTATCGCCTTGCGCGGCACGCAATTGCGCACGGTACTGATCGACCCGTGAGCGGGCAATCAGGATATCGCTGTTGTGTTGCAACGCCTGATTGACTAACTGGTTAAGGTTATCGTCGCCAAAACGTTGCCACCACTGCGCTTCCGGTGCTGCCGAAGGGCCCACCTGCTGGCGCCAGCTATCCGGAATCGGTAAGGAGGTCGGGGCTTTTTCCACTTCTGTAGCACAGCCGCTGACCATCAGCGCCATCAGTGAGGCGAGGAATAATCGCTTCATGGCGCATCCTTGTGCGGCTCTGCTGCGGTATCAATGTTGACTTCAACCGACATACCGGGACGCAATCCTTCCGTGTCATCCAGAATACGGATGCGCACCGGAATGCGCTGGGCGATTTTGACAAAGTTACCGGTGGCATTATCTGGTGAAATGGCACTGAATTCAGAACCCGCGGCAGGTGAAATAAACTCCACCCGGCCGTTAAAACGCTTGCCATCCAGCGCATCAACCCGAATGGTCACCGGCAAGCCCGGACGCACCCGTGCCAGCTGTGTCTCTTTCAGATTGGCGATCACCCACTTGTTGTCCGGCACCACAGAAGTCAGCCGCGTGCCCGCCGTGACATAAGTGCCTTTACGCACCGACAATTGCCCCAGCTGCCCGCTGTCGGGCGCGATGATACGCGTGTTGGCCAGGTCGATATTGGCCAGGTCCAGCGCCGCCTTGGCACTTGCCACATCCCCTTCCAGTGAACCGCGATTCACAATCACCGTTTGTAAACTCTGCTGCGACACCGCAACCTGCGCATCGGCCTGACGCAGTTGCGCCTGAGCCTGCGCATTGGCCGCGCGCGATGCATCACGCTCGCGCACTGATAGCGATCCATCTGCTGCCAGGTTCTCTACACGCTTGAGGTCCAGACTGCTTTTCAGCGCCTGCGCTTTAGCATTCTCCAGCGCAGCTTTATTGCTGAGAATATTCGCCTCGGCACTGCGACGCTGCTGCTGGTTGTTATTTTGTGCCGCGATTTTCATGTCCAGTTGCGCCTGCGCCTGATGCACACGCTGGCGATAGATACGATCGTCAATGGTCATCAGCAACTGCCCTTTAGTCACAGGCTGCAAATCCACCACGTTGACATCGGTCAGATAGCCGCTCACCTGTGGGCTGATAAAGGTGACCTGACCGCGCACATAGGCGTTTTCCGTAGACTGAATAGTGCTGGTAAACGGCCACAGCTGCCAGGCGTATAAAATCACCAGTACGCCAACAATCACAATGCCGCTGCCGAAAGCGATGGAAAGAATGCGTCGGCGGTTGGCGCGTTCGCGTTCCGCAGCCTGAATATCGTCCTGTTGGCTCATGAATTCTCCGTCGGGTTTGAAACTTGTTGACGCTGTTCCGTCAAAGTACGGCGTGCCTGACGCCAGTTGATGTAACGCAGCCGCGTCAGTCGCCACAACACCCACATCAGGGTGATCAGCGCCAACGCGGCGGTCAGTAGATAGGTATCGTTGTAAGCCAATACGTTAGCCTGCAGCGTGGCCACGATTTGCAACTGGCTGCTACTTTGCGCACTGAGCAGCACGTTATCGGGCAACTGGCTGCTGAACAGTGAACTGTATTGGCTGAGGCGCTCGGTGACATTGGGATCGAGTTGTGACAGCTGATCGCCCAGCAGGCTGGAGTGGTACTTCTCGCGCCAGGTCTGGAAGGTACCCAGAATGGCCGAGCCAATCAGCCCGCCGAGATTCTGGCTCATGCCAAATAGCACCACAAAACTCACCAGATTTTTCGGTTGCGTCACCACACCGCCAATCCCTAACAGCATCGCGGGCCCGAGGAAAAAAGCGCTGCTGAAACCGAGCAGAAATTGACTGACATACAGATTGTCGCCGCGCGTCAGCGGGCTGGATTGTGCATCCATATACGAGGCGATGATCATCACCACCAGCGAGGTGACAATCGGCCAACTGAGATGTGTGGGTTTAATGGTAAGCGCACTGGCGATCATGCCAAAAATCACCCCGGCGATGATCGCTAACGCCAGCCCGCGCATCTGGTCATTCAGCAGCCCGAGCTGTTGCAGGAAGCCCACCGCACCGGTGTTCTGCTCGGCCAGCACGATACGCATCATGATCATCACAATGCCCAGCCGCACAATCATGCCGTTGCTCAGCCATCGCGTGTTGATCAACGGATTCGCGCGGTTATGTTCTACTACCACCGCCGCGACAATCAGCACCAGCGAGATGGCCAATGAAATGCCCAACCACGGCGTGGTAAACCACCATTCAATGCGGCCCAGCGACAACACACCACACAGCAATGCCATGCCCGGCGCCAGCAGGATAAAGGTGACAAAATCCATTTTTTCAAAGGCTTTGATACGATCGCCGGGCGGCAACTTCACCACCAAAACACAGCCGAGCGCTATCATTGCCAGCCCAAGCTCAAACAGATACAGGCCGCGCCACTCTTCCAGCTGCAACAATTCTGTTGAGAACAAGCGAGCCAGCGGGATCGCCAATTGCGAAGCGGTAATGCCGATCACCAGTGCCTTCAATCGGTGTTTCGCCGGCCAGGCCTGAATTTGGTAATAGATACCGAGCGAGCTGAGAGCCGCGCCGACCATCCCATGTGCAGTACGCACAATAATGGCCGAGCTGAGGTCGTTAGCCAGGATATGGAAGAACGCCACAATGACGTAAAGCACCAGGAAGGCTTCGGTAAACAGCCGCAGGCCAAACTGTTGGCGGAATTTGACCAGCAACAGGTTGATGGAGATATTGCCCATCACATAGACCGCCGGCAGCCAGGCAATCTCATTGCTATAAGCACCAAAAGTGCCCTGAAGGTTGGTCAGATTGGCGGTGACCAGCGCATTGCTCAGCGCGCCGGTAATGGAGATAAGCAGTCCGATAATGCCAAACGCCACACGCTTCGAGGGCGAGTGGATCGGAGTGGAAGGTGAACCCGGCAGCATCGGTTTTTCATGCGGCAGCCATTCGCGTTGTGCATAGGGATTGCGTTTTGCCACGATCACATACTTCCTAATCGCGCCAATAACTGTTGCAGCACCTTCTCGGTCACCGCCAGCGCTTCGGGGTCGATATCAGCCAGCAGCTGCGCGCGCAAGCTGTCTGCCTGGGTTTTCACTTCGGCAAACGCCACGCTCCCCTGCTCGGTGAGAACCAGCAGACGTTTGCGGCGATCCTCTTTCGGCTGAACACGCGCCAGCAACTGCTGTTTCACCAGACGATCCACCAGTGGCACCACGCTCGCTTCTTCTAATCCCAAAAGCTGGGCCAGGGCTTTCTGCGTCGGCGGCTCCGCAGCCGTTGCCACTGTCGCGATAGCCATCCAGCTGCTCATACTTAAGCCACTTTCTTTAAGGCGGCGATCGACCGCCAGCCGCCATGCATGTGCCGTAAGATGTAATAAACGCGAAAAAGGTTGTGGATAGTCACTCAAAACGTAGTAGCCTAATGGTTAGATAGCTAACTAAACAATTGCGTTATTATAAACAAAGCGCAGGCCTGAAGAAAAGTTTGCTTACATAAGCAATTTAGTTGGTGCTTTGCAGCCTTACCACTTTTCCCTCGAAACGATACAACCCGTCCTAAAACTCACCCCTGTACAGTTATTTTGTATAAGTTTACCTTAAGCTGATTCAATTAAGCCATTGATAAACAAAGATAAGCACAAATTCCTTAAAAAAATCATTGTACAAGTTAACTCTCATTGTATAAGTTTACTTCCCGTGAGCTGGCTAACGGCTCCGTAACGAATGATGCACTTTGCGTCGCCTCTGAAGGTGTTTTTGGATTTCCACCTTCAGAGGTGTCTTTTTTGCGTTGGTTGATGAGTTAGGGTCTTACGCGCCTGTCCGCGCGTATGTTTTTTCATCATGGAACTGAAGGCCAGGTTGCCATCAGACCGATCTGAAGGGCTTCATACATGCAAAACGCCGCCACCAGCAGTGTCGCTATCGCTGACTACTTCAAACTCGCAGGTAACAGCGACAGTACCGAGATGGAAGTTTTCGGGCAGATCATTGCTGAAATCCTGCAAGCCGGCATGCCGGTCACCAATAAAGCCATTATCGCTTCGCTGATTAATCGCCTTGAAATGGAAAGCGATGTGATTCAGCTGGATATTTATCGTCATCTGCTCGAACTGGTGGTTAATAAAACGCCTGACGATCTCTCGGTGTAATACCGGATTCCATGGACGGAATCGCTCTCTTCTACACTCTCCCGCTAGCTTCATCTCTCAATGCCCGCTAACATCATCCGCGTTTAGTGTCCAACTGGTTACTGCCGTGCCGTGACGGCATGCGCAAAATAATAAAAGAGCCTGCACATCTATGAGCCAATCTTCAGAACACGCCCCTGCGGCGAACGATATTACTGTGGGCAGCGTATTACGCTCGCCTGCGCTGCTTACCCGTGAGTGTCTGGCGGGGGTGATTACCGCCCTGGCGCTGATTCCAGAAGTGATCTCCTTCTCTGTTATTGCGGGTGTCGATCCCAAAGTGAGTCTGGTCGCTTCGGTGGTGCTGTGCCTGACCTTGTCGATCTTAGGTGGCCGCCCCGCCATGGTCACGGCAGCCGCAGGATCGGTGGCGCTGGTGATTGGACCGATGGTGCACGCGCACGGCGTGGAATACATTCTTCCTGCGGTGATCCTAGGCGGTATTATTCAGATTATTTTTGGCCTTGCCGGGCTGTCCCGCATGATGCGCTACATTCCACGTTCGGTGATGCTGGGCTTTGTGAATGCGCTGGGCATCCTGATTTTCTTCGCGCAGGTTCCACACGTCTGGGGACAATCTGGGTTGGTGTGGGTGCTGTTCGCCGTAACCCTGGCCATTGTGCTGCTGTTACCCAAAATCCTGAAAAGCGTTCCGTCACCGCTGGTGGCCATTGTCGCCGTCACCGGTGTGGCATTGTTGCTGGGTTATCGCGTGCCTAACGTGGGCGATGAGGGGCCAATGAGTTCCGGTTTGCCTGGATTCACCACGCTGCTTGTGCCGTTCAATTTGCAGACGTTGCAGATTGTCTGGCCAACCGCCCTGAGTATCGCCTTTGTAGGTTTGATGGAATCTCTGCTTACCGCCAAATTGGTGGACGATATCACTGACACGCCTTCCGGTAAGCGCCGCGAGTCCTGGGCTCTGGGCGTCGGTAATATTTTGGCAGGCTTTTATGGCGGCATCGCTGGCTGCGCCATGATCGGTCAGACCATCGTTAACGTTGAGCTGGGCAAAGCACGCACGCGCATCTCCACCATTGCGGCGGGTATTGTGCTGCTGTTGCTGGTCACCGGGCTGAGTCAGATCATGGCGCAGATTCCGATGGTGGTGCTCGCCGCAATCATGATGGTGGTGGCAGTGAAAACCGTTAACTGGCACAGCCTGCAACCCGCCACGCTGAAGCGCATGCCATGGTCAGAAACCTCGGTGATGGTGCTAACGGTGGTGGTCACCGTTTGGACCGGCAACCTGGCGCTGGGCGTACTGATTGGCGTGATCCTCGCCATGATGCTGTTTGCGCGTCGTATTGCTCATGTTATCCATGCTGAACGCAAGCTAAGCGATGATGGCGAACAGGTCTATTACACGGTGCGTGGCCCGCTGTTCTTTGGCAGCAGTAACGATTTATTCGAGCATTTCGATTACGGACACGATCCGAAAACCGTCACCATTGACCTGACCCATGCACAAATCTGGGATGCATCCAGCGTTGCGGCACTGGATGCCATTGAATACCGCTATCAACGGCATGGTGCGACGGTCACGGTTATCGGGTTGGATAACCGCAGCAGCGATTTCCGCGACCGCCTGAGCGGTAATCTGGGGTGATGATTTTAATGAAGTGAGTTTGAGTCACTTCGTCCAGATTGATTTTTCTCTAAGCTGCCATCTTCAACGAGATGGCAGCTTTTTTTATGGGCTTTCGTCAGCGATATATCAACTACGCTTAGGAAGCAACGCTCGGTTGCCCAAATAAAGGACGTGATTAATGAAGAGTTTATTCGGTGGAATGCTGATTATCACTTGTCTGGCAACGTTAACAGGCTGCCAGCAATCCGAAAGGCCAATTGGGCCAGATGGACGTCCCAATGTGCCCACTGAGCAGCCTATTCCGGGCGGGCCGATGAGCAAAGGGCCTGTTGGGCAACCGCAAGCCTGATGCTGATTGAGCCGTTGAGCCGTTGAGCCGTTGAGCCGTTGAGCCGTTGAGCCGTTGAGCAATGGTAACGAGCATCTGATATTGAGGATTGATATCTGGAATTGAAATCAGGCGCGATGTAACAGGCACAAAAAAACCGCCCTTGGGCGGTCACGACATTACTGCATATTGCTTTTATTTGGTTTTAGCGACGACTAAATATGGTGCCCGGGGCGGGACTTGAACCCGCACAGCCATAAGCCGAGGGATTTTAAATCAGCGGTGAATGACTTAGAATACAGAAGGATACGTTTTAATTTCATAATTTATTGCTATAATATTTCTAATATTTTCATAGACTTAATGTGAAGAATTCGCTCATATTATGAATATTTTCAAAACGAGGATATCACAAACATAATGCTATTTATTATGAGGTTTGTTATTGCAACCACATAAATTGACAGCAATAGTTTTGAAACATTGTCCGCCTGTTGATGAAGCTGTGAGCTCTTAACTTCCAAGTCATCCATGTTTACATCTTTAAGTTCGAATTTGATATCATTGAATAGAGCATCAAATTCAATTCGAGTAACAGACACCATTTTCATCTGAAAAATAACTAAGTAATGAGTTCCCATCGTTGAAAACACAACGAGCATCAAAGCGGCAAGATTTGGTAACATAGCCTTATAACTGTCACCACTATTCATTGTAACAAATCCGATTAATCCAGTAATAGGTATCGCCAGCGCACGCGTTAATGACTCGTAAATCATGCCATTCATCTTTGAGAGATATTCGCGAAACTTTTCTACATACTCCTTACGAACACTATCGAAGCTAAACCCAACAGTAAAAGCTCGGTAATTCTCTTCAAAGGCTTTAACAAAAAGAGTAAACCTTTTTAATAATACTTTAAGGCAGTCGAGTTTATCCTCTTTCCATAGAAATGAATATAAGGTGTTTTGCATTATATTTCTTCTAGCATCTGCATGACTATCCTCTTTATTTATTTCCATCAACCTAGAAATGCCATCAAATTCAGTTGATAAATCGTCAAAAGAATAGTTTAACTTTATTACTATTTTTTGCTTATACAGAAAAGTAATCTCACTATCTTTTGCATCGTCAGAAAAAGAAGTAAGAAGACCCCAGAATTCTTTCAATTGAAAATATCTGAGAATTTCATTTTTATTATAGTCAGTTGGACAAATAGTACATTTATCTGAATTGAGGGACAGCTTTATAAGCATGAAGTATTCAGGAGCCATCGGACAAAGTTCCACAAGCTCTCGTTCATCCTGATACACATGTATACGCTCCTGTCTCAATTGCTTTAAATTAAACTGAACATATATGGATCTAAGATTTAGTGCTTTTATTGGTGCAGGGATTTCATCCCACTTACAAAGAGTTCTATCGTGCGATCTTCCATTATGAACAAATGAATATAACTCCTCAGTTAATCCATTAGCTGATGCGTTCACTGCGATTTCAAATGAAACAGGCGAAAAGTCAAGTTCAAGTTCAACTAAGCCATCTTGCTTAATGGTTTGCCTAGTCGAATTGTCTATCACTCTCTTGAGACTCAATAGTTTCGCCATTTCATCCATTAAAGCACCCTCATTTATTATCTAAACTATCTCTTAGAGATTTTGGTATTTTGTTGAAAGTTAACACACCAGTTTTACCATCATATTCTACCACCTTTGAAGATAAAAGGTCAGCATCAAAACTAATTGTCATGTTCTTATCTTGCCCCCGATAACGAACTAGTGCTCTAAGCCCATTGTTATCAATACTTACTCTTTCACTTAATCTATATTCGTCGCTCTGGCAAACTTCCAATAAAAGATCATCATCATCAGGGAAAAGATGTTTACCTAACGAGATAATATCAATTTTCCCGTCATGGTCTTTGTTGGTTTTGCAAAATTTTTCAGCTAACTCAAGTGTTCCAATAATTCTATCCGGATCATTTTCATAAACTTTGTTGCAGCAGTATTTGATAGCATCAACTAAGTTTTTGGTTTCTATTTTAGCCTCAGTAAATTCTTCACAACCTACAAACCCTTTGAAATAGTCACGCATTTCACTATTTCTGCCAATTCTAAACGAAATATAACGATCTTCGATTTCTTCTTCCCAATCATCTAGTCTAATCCTTGCTGCTAAATGAAGTTTATCCATATCTAATCGCTCGATATGCTTAAATGAAAGATTTCTCAAAGTAAACCCTTTAGTCTCAAGTAGGGTGATAACTGTTAGGTAGCTTTTTGAATCCACTGAGTGATGATAAAAGACCACATAACATGGATTTGCATTTTTACCCGCTCCAACATTCATTTTCCCTTCTAGTATGCGGGCAAGATCAATTGTCATTTGCCGAAAATTTGTGAACTCGAAAAAAGCATCCTTTCTACCGCAATGTTTAATTAAGGATTGTTCAAACTTCGGTTTACCACTATCTTGCCCAAAAGATCCAGTTTGCAATCCGGTCTTGCTGAATAGATTTAGAAGGTTACTGCCGACTTCATTAGTCATGTCGTCTAGCTGATTTTCACTACCCCTTGGCTTGAGAATGGCGTATTTGTTACTGTCCCTAATTATTTGGTGGACAATGAAATTGTGAAATTTTGCAGTACTCATTAAAACATCCTATGTGTTTATAAGTAAAAGGGCAGCTTATCCTTAGCAGCTCTACAAGATCAAGATTAATCCCATTGAAATGCATTATGTTACTTAATGCTTTTCAGCTTCAAATTGGTTAGCCATCCTGCTCATGAATAGCTGTTACATCATGCGTCACCACTCTCACCACAGTCACATCCTCAAGCAGATCGTCTTCCAGCGTCAGACCGTCATCGGTAATGATCCGGCTAGGGTGCAGATTAGCGTGCCCCCATTCATACATGCCCGATAAATCCCGCAAAACAGTATCGCCGTTCTGTTTCCGCATCTTCTCATCAAAGATAGAACTCCGCCCATTCTACTTAACCAGGTAACTGGTTGTGCTGATTGCCAAGAATTTTTGAGCCGGGAGTTTCATCTCCCCAGTGACAGGTCCCAAAATCAAGTGGTGTATGACGGTGACAGCATGTCCCGCTTCGCTAGCTTTTCCGTAGCGCCACTCTAATATCTAATTGTCACTTCGATTCCCTGTGATGTTGATCACTAGCTCATTGGAAATGTTTGGCATAGGATTGTGCCAGCCCGGCCTGCCACCAGTACCGGGCTTTTATTTTTCAAATCGTCGGCCTCCACTTCTCATCCAGCGTAAGCACCTCCACCGTAATCGCACCCAGCACTATCACCCCTTCCAGTTGCTCACCCTCTATCACACCGTCTTCAGTCATCAGGTGCTTCGGGTACCACTTGCCAAGCATGGGATTCCCCTCCCACTGGAACGCGACAGTATCACCAGGTCGAACCTTTGCGGCGCCATCTACCAGCATGAAGCCGGTAGCGGTTTCGATGCGGAACGTGTTTACCGGATTGGGTACGAATATCCGGTTGAGGTTAATGCGCTCTTCAACGTAATCAGTTGCCGGGGAAGGGAATCCCATTAGACCACCCTCCCCATATTGCGTAACGCGTAAGTTCGATCGGTTGAATCGCCTTCAGTGATGTCCATGAAGAACGTCTGCTCGCGTGTTATCCATTCGTTGCATCGCTGTAGAGACCAGTCGTGATTTAGCTTGTGCAGTTCACTTTGGAACACTGAAGTTTTCACAACCTGCATACCTCTAGCGTTGAGTATGACGGCTAGCGTGAAAGCGTATGGGATGTCGTATTCGCGGGGCATGGTCATTTTCTCCTTAAAATCACTGTATATGTGCACAGTATTATTTGTCAGGAGAAATCGTTCAAGATGCCGGGACGGGGTTTTTGTAAAGTCGTTGGTGGGTATGGGAATTTTGTTGGAGGGGATCGGCTTGAGCGACTAACCTTTAGTCACCCACCCCGGAGTCTGCAAAAAGATAGTCGCGGTACATTTCTGCCCCTTCGCCAGGGCTTTTTTGTGTATTCGGGAAGGAATTGGCGAGAAAGGGAATTTAGTTCGCAAAATCGACCCCGTATCCAGGGTCTTTGGAGGTTTGTTATTTAACTTCACGTAAGAAGGAAGGTTTCCCATTCATTTACTTCATGTCTGTTCAATCTTACATTTCCCGTATGATTGGCACTGAAGTACATACCTCGGTGAGTGAGACAATATTGACAATCATTCAATTCATGCATCTTTATCAATCTTTCTTTATCAATGGTTTCATTGTCACTTGCAACAACAACAGAGCACTCATCTGCATACAGGAAATGTAATTTACCATTTATTGATACTGAACAAAACTTTTCCCCATCCATTAAATCAACAAAGATATCCTTCAAAATGTCGCTTTTAGGTTTATCACCAATGTTACAATCACCTTTTATACTTAAAGATAACGGGTCATAACATAAATTATAGCCATGGTGTGAAGCTATTTTCTTTCCAGCGACCTTTAGTTTTAACTCTTCTAAGAAATTGGAATATAACTCATGCTTATATGATGATTTTAAAATGCCAACAACCTTAATGAGATCTTCAACCTTATCTTTATCTAATAAATCATCAAATATATTCTGAAGAGCGTCTATAGCACCTTCGGTGCGAATATTTAAATTATTTATTATTTTGGCTGTAAGTATTGGGTGCTTTACCGATGAAGCCCTCAATAGATTATCCTGCCTTACGATACTTTTTCTTCTTATCTGGCATACAATCCTGCGCATAAGTGAAGGGTCTCGCATCCGAACTGCATTAACCATGGCGGACATATTTTTACTACCTGCTATCACAGATGTTGCATGATGCCTAACAAAGGGTGCATGCACTGCCATGATGCCCTTTTTTAACTTTTTAAACCTTGAATAGTGAAAGGAGTCAACCTGATGTCGTGGGTCGTAGATAACGTAAATGTCCCCAGCTAAATCATCAACTTTAACACCCATCCCTTTCATTTCCGGCTTAAAATACTTCTCATACCCATTCCTTTTCCCCCCACATTCTTCAGGGTCTATTGACCATTGGGGGCAGCAAGTTATTACCTGATTAGCCTTCAGTAATCTAGAATATTTAATTGCTGCATATCCACCCATGGACCCACCATAAACAATCCTTGAATTGAAACTATCTATTATGTTCCTACATTTATGGATTGAATCTTCTAAAGATTTATTCGGATACCAGTTTCTTTCCTTTGCCATAAAGCCAAGCAAAGAATAATTCAGTTTTTTCGCCACGCTTTCAGCATAAATATTTAACCCAGATGCTAAAGAAACAGAATCACCAAACGTCACAAATAGGAAATCACTTTTTCCTTTCATAAAAATCACAACTAAATTTTCATCTTCAAATATTTTTATTTTTCTATGATTCTCTGCTTCAACTTCCATATTGAACCCATCGGCAGCAAGATTAAGTATCGTAAGTATATTGTAATTAAGCATGTAGAAATAATGCAATACCCTCACACAATCTTAACGTTATTTATGGTAATATACAAAAATAATCAATATAAATCAGATACTTATTAATACTCGGCATTCCTTTGCCATAATTCATTTGGCCTCTAAGGCTTCGATTCTGCTCTCTAAATCATCTAATTTTGAGTATAAAGCTCGCATGCACCACCATGTGAGCTCCTCTTTTCGAAACGAATACAATGAACCAGCCGCAAGGGTTAGTTCTTTCTCTCCGGTATCATATTCTTCTTCATACTCAACAAGTTGAACAGCATTAGAAACTGATTGTTCATCATCATAAACCTTTACTGATACCTCCTTGTTTGCCTTTCTTGTGGCAAAAACAGGAGTGAATTGATCTTCCCACTCGTCATAGCAAAAAGCACCGTATTGCTCCCAGTCCAAGCCATTAGCTTGCATAATAGCTATAGCAGCCTGTACAGTTGGACCAGAGTGAAGTCTCGCTCTTTCCCCTTCTTCTTCATATTTATCAAGCCATTGCCAAACTCCCGGGAGTTTTAAGATCGTCGCAAATGCCACGATTTCTGCATTTGTTATTTCTCTAGGCTCAGTTTTGCGAGTGGCATCTGAGGTGCTGATTGAGCTATTACCTGCATACAACTGTGATGGCCTAAGAGCGGCCGTACCAAATGTATATACGTTACCGGATTGTGGAATGCTTAAATTTCCCACGCCAATGCATAGCAGCATGCTGGTGCGAAACACTTCCGGATCATCAGCATCAAATCGGGAAATCGGCTGAACAACATAATCGGGATAGACACGATATTTGCCGAACACCTCGCGGATTGGGTCACCCAGGCTGACGTTGTTAGCTTTCGCCGGATTCAGGTCGAGAGAATCGCCAGTGGCCTGGCTGGAGCTGCCAGTGTCCAGCGTGCTCACCATGTAGATAGAGTAAGCCGCCGCTGCCGCTGCGATCGCCACAGCCGCCCATGCAATCAGGGTTGCAGCTGATACGCCCTCGCCCGGCACCGGATAGATGCAGACATTACTGTCTGGGGTAATCACGAACTTTCCCCAGCGCTCCGGCGCAAGGCCAATCCCGTCAACATCAATCGTTATCGGCTGGGCAATATCGGTTCGGAAGCCGGTCACGTTTTTGTACAGCCAGCCCTCTAACGTGATTTGACCATGCTCATGCGTTTCAAGCGGTTCACCCGGTAGCCGGGAAGGATAAATGCGGATCGTCACTGGTAATACTCCACTCGCGCGTATTGTCGCTCAAAGCGCCGTAATGGCAGGATGGTCACGTTTTTCTTTGGGTTTGACTCAATGACGTGAAGCAGCCCGTTCAGTCGCACAACGATGCCAAGGTGAATAATCATTTTCCCTCTGTAGCACGCGGCCACCGCCCCTTCCGTTGCCTCACACTGAGTTACGTTCCTTCGAAAACCGGTGCAGGCAGCATGCATTTCATCGCCTTCCTTGATGACCCCTTCAAAGGCCGGCCAGTCCGAAAGCCCTAAATCGCGCCGCACCTCATGAACAAGTCCGTAGCAGTCGAGAATTGGGAATACGCGCCCGCCCATCTGCCAGATGACAGGTAAGTATTTGTCGATGTTGAGCATTGATAAACCTCAGGCGATGTAGCGAAGGCCGGGGAAGAAATTAAGCGTGTAACGGTAACGTGGCCACGCCGTATCGAGGACGTTCATGTAGCCCGCGGTTATTTGCACCTGCGTAGAGGTCCAGTATCCCGACTTGATGATGAGAGAGAACGGCCGTTCAGCGGGAGCACCAAGGTCATTGGATGTGAAACAGCGATATGTCAGCTGCGAGCTTTCAATAACCGGCAAAGCCTGCCTGATGGCAGTTGAGACAACCCCGGTAATGTTGCTTATGGCGAATTTCAGATCCTGAGTGCCGTCGGCGTTCCTGGCCGGTAGAGCGAGGTCGATGCCGCAGGCAATGAAGGTAACTGTGCTGCCATCCTCTAAAGTGGCGGTAATGTCATCGAAACCCTTTGTCAGCCAGAACGTCTTGTCGCCAACGTCTATCTGCAGCGTATCAATGATTACCTCTTCACCGGATGAAGCATAAAGCCGGTTAAGTACGGTCATATTTTGCCCAATAAAAAAGGCCACCCGAAGGTGACCTAAAAAATTGGTGTCGAATGTGGGTGTTTTCTACCGGCAGGATCGCTATTCCGCGCTTTCTTTCACTCCCCGGCTACGGGAAGGCATAGAGACTTTCCCACACATCGACACGGATTATTTTAAAGCGAAAACTACATCATTCAAGCCTCTGGCCACTCCCTGTTCATCGCCAGATCAATAATGCTCTGGTTAATCACAAGGTCAGGAAAATCACCCCAGCCATGAGGAAGAATTGGGCGCTCCCACAGTTCCAGAGTTGCTGAATATTGCCAATAGTTACCACTCTGAAGTGTTGGACCTTCATAGATATCGACAAATCTGCACACATAAACTTCGATTCCCAGAGGAGTACGCAACTTCATATTGAACCAAGCCGCGCCATCAGCAATAACATCGCGGTACCACACCTCATAGAGTTGGCACTGAGCATCGTTATCAAACATCCAGACTACTTTGGCCTGAGTAGGCACTGATGTGTACTGGCGTCTTTGTCTGGGTCTGCCGGAAGATAACTGAGTTCTCAGCAATGGGCTTATTGGCTGGAAGCCATATCCATCCTGAAGCGGTAAGCTCAGATATTCATGCGGATAACTCAAGTCAGTTTGCTTGGGCATTACCTTACCTTCCTTCCCGCATTAGTTTTTGTCATCAAAGCTTTGTGAAGATTGCCTTGACCAGAAGCGACTGAATTAACGGCCATTTGATAACCCCGCTTGGCTCCTTCGTCAGCAGCCTTTCTTACTAGCTCAATTGTTGAATCAGACGGATTGCCATTAATCGGAATGCTTATCTGGGGACTGTAAATACTTTGGCCGGTTGACTGGCTGGAAACTCGATCCAACGTTGCATCCAGTTTCGCGCTAGTTTGTGCCGTAGTTACACGTTCACCTTTCTGCAAGAGCCATGTTCCTGTTTCGGGAACTGCATCCAAACCATCGTGCGCCATGCCCAGTAGAGACGAAGCTGACACGGCTGCCACCAGCGGTTCTGTAACAGCTGCAGCTGTAGCCATTGCTGCTGGAGCTAATGCGGGTCCAATGATAGGAATGGCAGCAGTCGAAGCGAACGCGCTTATTTGTGCCATTAACGACATAGCCTGAGCATTAGCAGTCATCATTCCAGCCGCTGATGCTTGCCCTGTCTTGCCAACCACCAACTGAACAGCCTGATATACAAGCCACTGAGCGGCCATTTTCACCAGCGTTTCAATAACGGTCTTACCTAAGTCGGAAAATACGTTTTTGAACACATCTCCCAGTGACTCTGTGCCATAAATCAAACCTTCAAGGTTTTCAGAAATTGAGTCCGTGGCACCGCCAAGGATCGAAGTCATGGCATCACCAGCTTGCTGGTAATAATTTGATGACTCATCTACGAAGTTAGCCAGCGAGTTACTAATCCCAGCGGACCAATCATCACGCTGCTCGTCAGATGATTTGTAGAAATCTTTCTGAATTTCTAATCTCTGGTCTAATGCTTTTTGAAGCGCTTCAGTCTCTTGGTCATAGAGTGATTTAGAAATGTCTCCTGACTGGTACTGGTTTTGAAGATCGCGCTGTTTATCCAGAAACTCTTTCTGGATGCTAAGCATTTCTTTCAGCCGTTCCCTCTGGGTGTCACCAAGTCCGGAGCCCTGCGTTTCAACATTTAAATCAGAACGAGCGTTATCATTACCAGCCTTAAGGTTGGCAACGAACGTAGCAACTTTAGCGTTTTCCTCATTGGCTTTCTTAAGTGCATTGAGGCGGTCTATTTCAGTAGCTAGGGATTCAAGTCGCTTTTTCTGAGTCTCGTTAAGCCCTTCTAATTTCCCGTCTGCAATATCAAACTGAAGTTTCTGCTGCTCAGTCACCACATTTACTTTCTTTCCAGTGGTGTCAATCAGTTCAATCTGGCGCATATAGCTGCGCTCAGTTGCTTTAAACGCAGATTCAAGCTTGGCCGCTGCTGTGTCTTTTTTTTGCTTAGTGGGCTTCCCGTTTGTCTCTCCGGGGGAAAGTCCAAAATCAAGCAGAGATGAGGCTGTGCCAGAGTTTACGGTATCTGGAACTTCTAAAGCCTTTTTCGATTTGTTCAACTCATCTAAACGAGCTGTTAATGATGCTATTTCATTACTTTTAGCTTTTAAGCTGTCATCATATCCTGTTATCCATCCTAGGAATGTTTGTCCCGAGTCATACATTCCATTAGAACGACCTTGCATGGTTTGTTTAAGCCAGTCGATCCTTGCCTGAATCTGGTCAGGGTTATCCATATCGACATTGTTGCCAAGCGCTGCCATTCTGTTGCTGGAAGCTGATGCAAGCTTACCAGCTCCGGCTGCTGCTTTAATCAACCACCCTGCAAGTTGTGCTATTTCACTTACAAGTCCAGCTATGCCCTGCAATACTTCTGGATCGGTAAGGATGTCATGAATATCTGAAAGAGAGTTGTTTAGTGGCGTAAGGTCAACATGGGCCAGCCCTGCCGCAATCTCCATTTTCAGGCCTTTAACCTGAGCCTCCATATCCTGGAAGAGATCGTTGACCTTAATTAAATCGTTAATAGACTCTGGATCTGGTGCTACACCATAGTCTTTTGCCAGTTGGATAAACTGAGTTAATTTTGCATTATTGTTATCGAATAGAGGCAATAGTTTTGAAAGGTCATTACCCAGGCTTTCAAGTATTGTCACCTTTCCGGCGTTGGTGCTTATTTTCCCCAGTGCCTCGCCGATGGCTAACATCTGCTTATCAGGCGAAACCTTCGATAATTTCTCTGCGGATAATCCAAGAGAATTAAGTGCATCAACCGCTTCGCCAGACTTATTCAGTACGGCGTCACCAATTTTATCGCTGAGGTCCTTAAAGATGTCAGCCATATTGTCACCGGCCACACCTGCTTTTTCAGCGGCGAACTGCCATGCAAGAAGCTCTTGCGTGGACATCTTAAGCGATTTAGCCCACTGGTCTGTTGCATTAATCTGTTCTGAAGTTGATTTCAGCAACGCAAATCCAGCAGTGCCAGCAGTAATTGCAAGTGTCTGCACTGCTGCACCAGCTGCAAGGATACCAGCAGCGCTTGCAGCTGCATCTTTTTGAACCTGCTTAGCCCAGTTAGATGAAGCGCGCTGAGCTTTATCCATCCCTGATACGAATCCGCCCACTTTGGCGATCAAATCAATAGTCAGTGTACCGAGTGACTTGCTGGCCATAAAAACTCCGGGCAATAAAAAACCCCGCCGTGGCGAGGTTTAGTGAGTTAATCAGTTCGTAGTGGGCGGCGGCGTATAGGCCTTTATGCCCTGCTGATAAATTTTCTGGGTGTTTTCCATGATGTCATCTGAAAGAGTCTGCTTACCCCATTTAGTGACCTTACCTCCAACAAATGTGACCACCAGCCTATCTTTGGGCTAATTGCTCATTATCGACTGGAGTGAAACCAACCATTACAGGATTCCAGTAAATCCAGCGCTCACGATCCTGGTTAACATCAGTTCTGCGCGGCTGCCCCATCACCGACTGCACTTCTTGCTTGGACATACCCAAAGATAGGCTGAGTGACTTTTGGTTATAGTCAATCCTGTTAGCACAACCAGAAAGCATGAAAAGAGATACCAAAACAAAAAATAATTTCTTCATATTAAGTCCCTATTAAATGATCAGAGGAATCTTAAATTATTTTTCTGATTTTAAAACCTTTACGCCCAACTTTTCATCGCTTCATCCAATGTGATCGGCTCGTTTGCAGCTGGTTTCTCAATGTGATGAGGCGTGAAGTCTGTAACGTTAAACGGAGGGGTGTTTTTAGCTCTGTTAACGTTTGCAATGGTGCTGGCAACTAAACCCGCCGACCACTCAGTGCGCATCATGGGATTAAAGCTACCAACGCTGTTACGGTAGCGAGCCCACATCTGGAACTCCCGATAGCTCAGGTTTTCTCTTGCCTCAGCTATCGTTCGGCCTCCGATGCCATTCAAGACTAACTCGCACCAGAATTCGTCTTCGTCACTGAGTTCGAACTCTTTCCCAAATCGTTAACCTGTTGGATGGCTATCAACAAAGCAACAGTTAGTGCACCATCAAGCGCGCCGCGCTCAGGATCGGACTCACCAGTAATATCTGCCGGGGTAAATACTGGCTTGCCATCTTCATCGCAGATTGATGCAGCGATGCGCCCGGCGACGCCATCCACCTTTCCGCCAATCGCTAAAACATCTGAGGTGGCGGCGTGATATCCCATTGGACGAACAAAGACAGTGGCTGACAATTCGTCATCTCCCTGCTTCCAGGTAATTTCTTTCTCGACCGGACGGCCTGTAAATGCACCACTTTTTTTCAAATTATCGAGGGTTAAACGCATATTTTCACCAATGACTAATGGGGCTGTTCAGCCCCAATTTAATTATGAGCCCGATTCAACCTTCTTAACCCAAACACCACGGCCAGTACGCTGCATAGTTGCAGCTGTGGCTACAACGGCGTTTGCTTGGTGGTCAAACGGGAAATCACTTACATAAGCAGCGAAGGTATACCAGGTGCGATCAGGTGGCAGTGAGAATTCACCATCGACTACAGTTGGTACTGATTCACCGTCCGACCAGCCAACAGCCCACTGAGGTATTTCATTGGCATATTCATCAAGCTCGGCCAACTGCCACAGAAGATAGTGGGATTCATTCTGTGGGTCGGAGTTAATGCCAACCGAAGCTTGCCCTGGTGTGCGAAGTCCCTTTTTATAGGATCGCGTGTTCTTCTCACTTAGGCAGGTATCTTCAATCTGATCTGCTGGGTTTGTGCCGGGGTTGAAACTGGTGATGCATTCAATTTCATACACCTGACCACGGATAAGGCCGTAAAGCTGAGTGCCTTGCGAAAGTACAGACATGGTTATCTCCGGACGTAAAAAAACCGGCTATAAGCCGGTTGGTTAGTTGGTGAGGTGATTAACGAAGGACTATCCAGTCCACATCAAATGAGTAGCGGTATCGCTTGGTTTCGCTGTCGCGGGTCTGATCACCCCAGCGCGTAATGTGTGCGTGAGGCTCAATTGCATCGCGCAGCGCAGCGGCCACTGCAATCGCCTGATCCGGCGTGTCGGCATAAACATCAACCTGCAGCGTGTAAGAATCCGCGTCAGGTCGCTGGCCAAGGTAGTTCTCTGGTTCACCGCTGATGTTTTGCCATACCGCATAGGGATAAGTGACATTGTCATCCTGAAGCCCGAAGGGATAAAGGCGCAGAACATAACCACCTATCAGCGCGTTTACAGCAGCGCTTGCGGCGCACACCGGGAAAATTGGCGCGATCATTACGGAGCCCTCTTTTTCTGTGCTCTGGCAATGGCCCGATCAATAGCTTTTGGATATTCACTGGTGAAAGTGTTGATTACTGCATCAACGGTGTTCTCAGCCGCAGGGCGTAGAATAGGTTGTGCCTTCATCTTCTCAGTACCGAACTCCAGCAAGCGCCAGTGTGGTGTTGGCGCATTAACCGCTTTGTCTGGATGGTTTTTTAAAACCGCGCCATGCAAAACGCCAATGCGAAAAGCGAGGTTTCCCGTCTGCCTGAAAACCCTTCCATTCCAGCGCTGGGCGATATTGTCTGCGATGCTGCGCCCGGTGTGTGGATCATCAACGCGGCGGGCGTTGGATTTGGCTCGCTCTACAATGACATTGCCTGCTTTGCGCAGTGCAGCACGGCCCCCTTTTTTCTTTAGATCGTCGCTGATGGAATCCAGCCTGCCCAGTAACTCATCAAGACCCGTTAAAGAGTACTGTACTCCATCAGCCATCGTTGACCCCCTCAGAGCAGGGAAGCGTCAGATAATCCAGACCGCTTACTGGGTCGGGCAAGACGCCTTCAATGTTGTAGATTTTACCGCGATACAGAATGCGGTGTTTACTGGTGATGTCAGCACGGTAACGTATGGTTATGCGGGTGGTTATTTCACTCTGCACTGCCATGGCCGCTGTAAACTCTCGCGCTGAAGATGCTGCAACCTCTGCCCATACATCGCCAATGCCCTGCCAGGTATCAATCACACCTCCAGTTAACCTTTTCACGGCTTCCCTGAATGTAGTCGTACACCGATGCGCTGGCAGAGTAGATTTTCAGTTTCAGGTCTTGGTCACCCGCATCTGTATCAACTCTGAGGTGGTCCTTAGCTTCGTCAAGCGTGACAAACTCAAGCATCACTTAGCCCTCGCATCGCGACCGCGCTTAACAGCCAGTTTCCAGCCTTTAGAGCCATCTTCACCCGGCTTATCGCCAGTCTCTTCATGGCAGTACCAGACCGAACCGCCCCACGTAACGTTGTCGCCGGGATAATACTTCTTACATTCACTGAAAATATCGCGGTAGATCATCACTGGAACGCTGAAAGTCTTCTCTGACTTCTCACCACTGGACTTAATTGCAGTGACCGTGAAATGTCGCTCTTCATTCTGCGTGATTGAAATATCGCTGATGCCATCAACCACACACTCCCAGCCGTTCATACCGGTGGTCTTCTGGTGTGAACGCCATAAGCCACCAAGATGAAGCGCGTAAGTCCCACGAATGTAGGATTTTTCAGTGTCGATGCCGGGCAAAATTTCAATCTGAAGCGCATCACGACCATCTTCGCCGGGATCGCCATCTTTAGCGGCCGGAATGGCTTTCACAGCCTCACTAACCATTTTACCTATATCAGGCAAAGGCTCTGGCTGCGGTAGTTCAATTGCATTAACAGCATCACGAACCATTGCGCCGATATCGGGTAATTGAGGTGGCTCAGGCGCTTCAGGCAAAGTGATTTCGGAAACAGCATCCTTCACCATCTTCCCGATATCAGGAAGTTCAGGCGCGGCGGGGATTGTAATTTTACGCAGCACCGTTTTGACAATTTCGTCAGTATCCGGTGCAGATAACTGAAGTTCTTTAATCAAAGCTTTCAGTTGATTTATTTCCTCTGATTGCGCTTTGATTGCGGATAAATACTTTTCCTGAATTGCTGAAAGCTGCTCTTTTACTGCTTCGCTCACAGCCTTCAGCAGTGACATGTCACGCTCATTCATGGGTAAGCAGTCCTTTCAGCATTGCCTTAACCATGAAATGCTCATGATCAGACAGCGCCTTGCTGTTTTCATCTTCAGGGAGTTGATTTGGCTCCGGTGCGGTTCCCTGTTGAGGAGTGGTGCCAAACGGGTTATCTCTGCCATCCCTTTTAGCCAGGGCGGCAAGAGCGAAGTTCTGTTGTTGAAGGTAAGGCGTGTCGCCGCCCTCAACCGGAAGCATGTTTTCATTCCTGCGCGCCTGATTTGGCGCAAGCCAGCCAGCACCTATCGCCTCGCTATAGGTCTTATAGCGCCCCTCGGTATCCATGCGAATCAGCGTGTTCAGGTCCATCTCAATGCCCGTCTTCTCGTCGAGTTCAAAGGACTCATCAAGCAGCAATTCGATGGCTTCGATATGCGTCTGAAGGCACTGGGAGTAATAGCCCTGATCCAGCGCTTCAATATTGTTATATGAAGGTGTGGCCGCCGAGTTAACCTTGTAAATCGGCACATGAAAAGTTGCGCAGATAATCTCTGCAGTCAGTTTCAGCTGCTCAACCATCTGCGCATCCACTGCTGTCATCGCTATGCTGGCAAAAGATGCACCGTCCGCAAGTAAACCTGTTTTACCTGCGTTAGCACCTGAATAACCTTCATCCCAACTCTGCTTTATTTCCCGCGCTTTGTCCTGGTCAACCGCACCCGGAACGGTAATAACACCGCCGGGTTTCCCTCCATTTTTGAAATGGTTAGCAGAATTGGTCAGGATGGCGTCACCCTGCATTGCGGTGAGTCCGCACGCATAAATCGGAGACAGGCCGCACAACGGATGAAAGAAACAGTTAAAACGATCGTGGATGATTTCGCGCGCCGGAACCATCACCTGTTTCTCAAGACCGTGGACATTATCAGGCCGAACCTGATAGAAAATTTCACCGTCGTCTGTCACATATGGCGTAACTTTGTTGAAGTCCAGCACGCGCAGTTGTTTAACCCTCCCGTTTTCATCCCTTAACTTCAGAACGTAAGTATTTCCGTCTGAAAGTTTTGAATTCATCCAGTTTTCAAAAAACTGCATGCGGGTCTGGAAGCTGTTCGGCTTCCTCAATAGGGGTGAAATGCTGCTATCGCTGTGATCGGCCCAAATGCCATTACTCAGCTTCTTTTTGAGAAGCAGCGGCATCTTGGCTATATCCGCTGAAATCAGTGAAATGCACGAGAATACGGCGTGATAAGCAAGAACAGTAGTGGCATCAACTTCAATGTTTCTCTGCCACGCGCCCGTAAACGACTCAAAAATTTTGCGCCAGCCGCCACTATTCGCAGCCTGAAGCGCCTTTTCAACCTTAGGCTTTTTGCGGAAACCGAACATTGGCTGCCTCTCCTGAGCGTCAATTCTTTTTCTGGTTCTTAGCCTTCTTCTCGACGATAACCGTTATCCCTTGTCTGAGGATTCGAAGCCTGGCAGGCCAATAAAAATTTTGCTGATGGAGTTATATTTGAATCTTCTTAATTATTAGGGGTTTCAAATGTCTCCAACAGAACTTCAGATTGCAGCAACTGCTGTGGGTCTTTTCGGTACATTATTGATGTTTTTCAACAGCCACTCGCTGATGCCTTACGAGTCAGCGATGTTTGGGAGCGATGAAATCATTGAACACGACCGTCTTATCGAACAAAAAAACAAGAAGATGCTATTAAAACAAAGGATCGGCGTTGGCCTTCTAACGTTCAGCTTCATGCTCCAGTTAGTGTCATACGCTCTTTGATTCTTAACATTATCGGGCGCTCTTACAAATGCGCCCTATCATGATCACTTCTGACACTGCTCTTTGATGTACTGTTGCAATGCGGCTATTTGCTTTCCAGTCTTCGGACAGCCGCCCTGTCGATGTTGCACTGCTCAACCACGCCATACAGCACCACGTTCAACTCAACCGAATCGCCATAGCTCATTGCGCTAGCGGGTTCCGGTGCCGTTATCGGGCTAGTCAGTTCCGCTGGCAGGTTTAACCGGGGCTGTTTTATGGTCCTGTACTCCACTGGCTGACTTCGCGGCGTCTCGCAACCGCTTAACAGCATCAGCAGGAACAGGAGCGGCAGCGTTTTTATCAGCCGCAAGGTATTGCTTGATTTCATACTGGAGTTTCCGGTTCTGCTCTGCTGTTACCGCTCGCTGGTCTGCTACCTGGCTCATTACCTCGTTTTGCTGCTTTACTGCTGTAACGAGGTCATTGACGCTGGCTGCTAAGTCATCGTTCTTGGAGCGCAGATCGTTTATCTGGTCATCTTTGCTGTTTGCCAGCTTTTCAAGCCGTTCATTTGTTGCGGTCAGCTGTGAGTTGCGCGCATTAAGGCCCCACAGACAAACGCAGATAAGGCCAATGACGATGATGTGTGAATAGTTTCGGAAAAAGCCGATTACGTTGAGCATAGAATCCCCTTAGCTTTGATTAAGCGGGATTTCCTGTCTTCCAGACCGTTTGTGCCACCGTTAATGACTCTGGTGATGCGGGTAACATCATCAGTATCAGCCAGCTCGTTTAATCCGTGATTCTTCCACCATGCCGCCGCTGACATCGCGGCCTGCATCGGTTCTTTCAGTAAATCTGGATTCGCCACAACGTCAGCGCTTAACTGTCCGTTCAGTGCGGCATAGTTCGCCTTGCCCGTAATCTGAATCAGGCCACGACCGCGATAGCGGTATCCATCGCCAGAAGCGACATCACCATTTCCATTGCGGTTGGCGTAAATGATATTGGCAATCATCTTCTGATTGGCGGGATGTGCCTCGTTGCGACCGTAGGCTTTTGCCTGTACGCCAGTGATGCGCTTACCAAACATCGCTGTGAGCGCGTTCTCGCTGTAGTTAAGCCCTTCCTCGGTTTTGGTGAACCCCGCCGATTCATGACCTACCTGAGCCAGGAAATGCGCCTGACGCAATGCTGTGGTGATACCGAATGCCGCCATGCTGGCCGAGATACGTGGGAACCACATATCACGCTGCGCATCAGATACGCCAGTTGCCTTCTGAAAACTACTGGGTGTCAGCATTGCTATCCCCTATGCGCTTATCAATGAACCGGCGCAGTTTTGTTGAAAGCCAGTCAACGCCGAGGAAGCCAAGAAATACTGCAACTATCTGCGTTGTGCCTGTGCTGATGTCCCAGTTGAGAACCGAACCGGCAATTTGTAGCGTTGGTTGCAGAAAAAACGCAAAGACGCTGCACATGGCAGCATCCAGAAATCGACGCGGCCACGTATCTTTGCCGTAATAGGTACCACGCAGAATTGCCATCACCCCGGCAAGACCTGCGTAGCCAGATTCGTTTTTGTGGGCATACAGCCAGGCAAGTAGGCTTGCCCAGAAGCCTGGGTCTCTTTCTGGCATACGTTTCATCCTCACCTCCTAATGGAATAGGTCGGTGCCGTCGGTAGTCTCTGAATAAAAATGCGCACCGCCACAGCGTGAAAGGGTGAGAGTCGAAGTGATTGGCGGGCGCAAAAACGAAAGAAGGCCGCTCTATGGCGACCCTCTGTAAATAAAAACCCTGACGCATTACGCGATAGTTTCTTGCCCCGTCGAGCACAGGGTTAAGCTGATCTCACGCAATCGCAAAACTGCGCAATTTTGAAGTTTGGCGCGCCATCGGGGATTCGAACCCCGAACCAGCGGATTAGAACTCCGATGCTCTATCCGTTGAGCTAATGGCACAAATAAAAACGCCCGATAGCTGGTAAGGCTTCGGGCGCTTGAGTCACTCACATGTTATGCAACTGAATCTTGATAGTAAGCAGTACATCGTAGTACCGAGGCTTATCACATTATCAGTATTTTTACGTACGTAAACATTTTTCAAGCAGTGGCTTTGAAATCTTCTATCCGAACATAACGGTCCATCTGGAGAGGAATATCCAGCATCATCAGCATGCCATCAACCACCCCCTCAGCCTTCTGAAGCTTTTTGCCAATATGCCCGTCTGAACACTTATGCATACGTGCCAGTTCCATGAAGGTTTTACCGAAAACGTAATAATCGAAAAGCAGGTCGTGAAGGTCTTCGTTATTTTTTCGCAGTTTAGCGATGCAGCTGCACAGCACCATGGCGTCATCATCACAGCATGACTGGCGGGACTTTACTTTTGATGGGATTAGACCACTGAATCCAGCCGCAACTGAATACCAGTAAACTTCTTCTTTGTTGCTGGATACCCAAGCGCCCCAGCGCTCAAGTACAACCTGAATATCACGCATATTAATTCCTCCACGCTTTAATTTTACCCGACCACGCCGACTGCAATCGAGTGATCGAGGAACCTGACCAGCAGCTCTAACTGACTGCCGTGTTTTTCTTCAAATGCCCTCATGTCCCGGTGCAGTTCATCGTGATGCGCCCTGCAAAGCGGTATCACAAATAAATCATGCGCCTTCGTTCCCATTCCCCCTTGTCCATGCCCTATGATGTGGTGCGGATCGTCTGATGGCTTACGGCAACAGGCGCATGGCTGCGCTTTGACCCACCGAGTGTACTTCTCGTTGCTCCAGCGCAGGCGCTTTGGTCGCGCCATGTATGACTGTGGTGATTCCGGGTCGATGCCGATGGTCAGCACCTGCTTAACCACCTCTGCCGCTTCCTGAATCATTTGCTGAGCCGATGGTGTCGGGTCTATCCACGCTTCAGGCATTGGCCCTGTTGCAACCACTGGCTTTGGCATGCGCAGAACGCGGCGGGCATGTGATTCCGGTATCAGGTCGATAACGTCATTCAGGCAGGCCCACCAGCACAGCTCTGGCAGCGTCATCTGATGGTCTGAACCTAACCCCATCTGGATGCATGCTGACTCGATAATCCACTGAGACAGATTGCCCACTGCTACTGATTCCAGGATACCAGGTACACCGTTCAAACGACAGTGATTGTCACAGGAATAACACAGGCAAAGTGAACCTGAATCGGTCCGCAAGGTAGTGTAATCGTGGTGATGAAAAGAATCTTTTTCCCGGTACTGGCAGGACCTGATTTTTTGCACCCACGCATCATGAAGTTCCCATCCACCAGCGGCTTTGATCACTCTGTCGTCAGCGAAGAGAGTTTTCAGGCTGGCATCGTCCAGCAGTGGCTGGCTGCTCGAATTAACCAGTCCTGTAGGTAGGTGTGACATGTCACGTGGGATTGTGCAGATAAGCACGCGCTCACGGAACATCGGTATCAGATCGCTACCAGGCTTGAGCAGTACGATGCCGGTTTTGTTGGCAACGTCAGGTGTGAGTATCGCCCTCATGCCGCCACCGCCTGATACTCAGTGATCGTAATCTCGGTCTTGCCCTTTTTGGTTATTGGGCCCCACTCCACGAAGACGCGTTTAATCTGTTTATCGTCCAGCCACACGCCAGCATGTGTCAGGCTGTCGAATGCTGCTTTCAGGTAGTTATCCAAATCACGCGAGCGCTTGTCTGGCGGGTAAAGTATCACTGTAACAGCCACGCTAACGGTAATCGGTTGAGGTCTGCGTTTCAGTTGCTCATACACCGCGCCAATAGCGTTGGATCGGAAAGAGCGCCCGGAGGCGCTGATTAATACTCCCTTCCTGGTATTTCTCCAGTAGGTGTTTACGGATGGAGGGAATGGCAGTGTTAATTTCATCGGTTCTCCTAGACCGCCAATGGCAGTTGAATGCTGAACCGGTCACGTTGCTCGCAGTAATCGAGAGAGCCGGGGCTGTTGTGTGATTCGATACGCTCAACCATCAGGGCGGCGCGGGTCTCTTTTGAGGCTGGCGCATAAGCACCTTTCCACGCTTTGTCGATACCGATGTTTCTGGCAACGTTGGTGCTGTCGGCGCTGGCAAGGGGGAGATTCGTGAAAATTTCCGGATTGAGCATGCGAAGTCCATGCAGTTTCGCAATAGGCTGACCATTGCCGTCGGTGACATGGCGAATCAGGTCTTTCATACGGGTCACGGAGCGAATCGGCGTTCTCACGTCATATTCACCACAACTCCCAATTGCAACGCGTGGGTATTCATTGCATAGACGGATAAAGCGCTCGTCACTCTCGTTCATGTGCCATACAGGAACGCCGTAGAAATCGCCGTGTGGCCATTCATCAAGCAGAGCCTCATTCTCTGCCTCACCGCCGTCGATAACGTCAGGGATGATTGCGAAATCAAAGCCAGGGTGATTCTTCCAGCGCGCTACGAAGTCGTAATAGTCAGCCCAGTCGATTTTGTTCCGGCCGGCTGCTTTCCACGCTGTGAACGCGCCATTGTCCAAAGCAAACGACTGACAGTACTCAGCGGCGAGATTAATCTGGCTCGCGTGGGCAAAAGAGATAAACGCGTGACGGGCTTTCCATGCGCGAATGGCGCACGTATCAGGTGTGATTGGGCCACCATGGTAATGGATCATTTCTTCACTCCCTTCAGCAGCCAGCTCCAGATTGCGCCACCAGCGGTTTTGCATATGAACTGCGCAGCGACAATAACCGGCAGGAACGCGCCAAACGCAATCAGTGGGAAGATGACAGAATCAACGGCAGCGGCGGCTACGTTCCCGGCGTTGGACTTCTTCAGCCATGGCTTATCAATCAGCCACTGATAGACCAGCGCGTTTACCAGTGCAGCTGCAACGAAGGCGATCATTGATGCGATGGCGATGATCCCCGATGTCGGGTTAATCGCGTAGCTGATGACACCTGCGAGTGCTGAAAGGAACAGTGAGCGCGCCAGACCATAGCGTTCGTGCAATATGTCGCGCAGGACCATATCCAAACCAACCAGGAAGAAAGCGTTGATCGGCGTTACAGATGGCCCGAAGTGGGCCACCAGCAAATTGGCTGCGCAAATAGCCGCAACATAGACAAATGGAATCATGCCACCCTCCCGGCGATCAGTTGCACGCTGCTGTCACACTGGTTGCCCCAGCAATCCCAGCCCTCGGCGGCGGTTCGCGCAAACAGCTCAATGCGGGACACGTCACCATAAAGTTGCTCAAGACGGTTTCTCACTTCCCACGGCTTCGCGCTGTGCTCTCCAAGGCAGGAGTAAACAACCTGCTTAACCGATGCGCTGGCGCGTTCCAGTCCTGTTCCGCGTGTCGCTATCAGCACATCCTCAGTGTTGCTGCGGGTGTGGTTGCCGCCGTTCATGCGGGTCTCTGCGTTAAGCATGTCCAGCAGGTCGGTGAAGTCGTGAATGGTCTGGTTCTCCAGCGCGCGGTTTACGCGCTGCTCTGCCAGCTGGTTCAGCTTCACCCAGGTAAAGCCCTTCATGGTGCGGACGCGATAGCCCCATGCTTCAGCCAGTTCGCGTGCCTCCTGGTTGTGTGTTCCGGTGTACCACATAGCCAGTACCGAATTTTCAGTACCCAAATCCCATACTGGCAGGCGCTTAAGGTCTGCCATGGTCATGGTCTGATAGTGGTCAGTGGCAGCACCATTGCTGATGCTGTTGTTATATGTCCATGGAGGATCGGCGTAGATGAGTTGGTATTGCATTACGCGCCCTCCCCGTTCAGATAATGGTCTTTGGCTTCTTTGATAATTGCCATGGCTTCCAGCGCCTGAAGGCCTGTTTCGAAGTCGAGGGTGATGGCGAAAGTCTCTTCTGCCAACTCTGCTTCACAGTTCTTGGCGATCAACTCCAGCAGTTTGCGCATTTTAGTCGCGCTGAATTGCGGCATTGCGGCGGTGCGGGTCAGTCTCTTCTTGCCGCTGGCCTTGGCCTTTGCCAGTCCCTCTGCAGCAATGGTTCCGGCTTTGGCTCCATGCTCGCGGGATAGTGCAACGGCTGTGGTTGCGGCGACTTCGTTACGCTTCACCATGCCAATCAACTCATCACCGCTAGCCAGCAATGCGAGGTGCTGATCGACGTCTGCAACGGATCGCTTCACTTTCTTCGCGATTTCCGCTGGCTCCCATCCCTGATTGCTCATGCGCTGGTAAGCTGCTGCGCGTTCCAGTGGCTCCAGCGCTCGGCCCTGACTGCTGGTCACCATGAAGGCGATGCGTTCGCCCTCGTTGCCAACGAAATCTTTGCACTCCAGGCGAATGTCATGGCCTGCTTCCTGCGCCAGCTTCGCGCCATGCCAGCGGTGGTGGCCGTCGATAATCTTCACGCCCTGCTCTGTCACCTGAACGGTCAGCGGCGGGATGTGCTCACCGGAAATGAACGCATCGCGAAATTCTTCGACGTGGGTCTGGTCGATGTCCCGGACGTTGTAGCCCGGTTCGATGTACAGCTCATCAACGCCCAGCAGGTAGGTTTTACGTACCGTGATGTTGGTGTTGCTGTCTTCTTTGTTTTTGTAGACCTGAAGTAAATTGCTCATGCTCTGTGAAACTCCCACGCCAGATAAATAGTCAAACTGATGGTTGCCAGAATCGAAACTCGTGCGCCGATGTAAAACTCTGCGTTGCGCTTGAAGTGCGCTTTGATGGAGGTGATCATGATGCTTTCCCCCTCACGCAGAACGGGTCAGGCGATGGCTTTGGGTCTTTGAGACGTGCCATTTCGACACAAACATTTCCCTTGATGCGGGCCTTCTCTCGAAGTCCTGGCTTTTCTGTACAGTGCTGCGCTTCTTGCCAGACGTTAGCGGCCCGGTTCCAAAGGTTTCGCTCCTGCAGGCTGTAAGCCACATCGCAAAGTGACAGATACTGCTCATCACCATTGCCCGCCGCCTCAGCTGTGTAGTACTGCGCCTCGGCATCGCGCCAGATATCACCAACAGCGACCATTGCAGGCAGCGCGGTTTTCACTGTGCTGGGTGTGCGGCCTATCGCTGCAGCGATTTGTGCCGGGGTGTGTCCGGGATGGTTCATCAGGTGAATGATGATCAGGGTCTCTGTATTCATGGTTAAGCCCCCTTCCAGCCGTCAGGAATTTCATAGTCAGTGCTTGCCGTATCGTTGACGTTGCGCTGCCCACCAGCAGGGCTGAGCTTGATTGAGAGTTCATCCCACTTCTCACGCAGCTTTGATGGGCTCAAAACGTTACGGCACCAGAAGGGGTCGCGCTGCACTCTGCTGAACAACTCGCAAATCTGACGATGAGTACGGCCATCACGGCTGCACATCAGGCGAACTTCGTTTGCCCAGTCAGCCCAGTTCGGCTCTTTAGGCTTACTGACTTCGCCATCAGTTTCAGCGGCCTTCTCGTACATGCTGGAGATGCGTGACCAAATCCACTTGGCGCAGGTCAGGTCTTCTTCCGATCCCCACTGGCGCTTAGAAGTGTTTTTAACTGCCGCATCTGGATAAGGATCACTCGACTCGTCTGGTTTCGCAGAAACCGGACTAAGAGGTTTAATAGTCTGTAAGTTACAGTCTGTATTACAGTCTGTATAAAGATAGGATTCCGTGACTTCGCGGTTTCCAAGATTACGCGGCTTCGCGGTTTCCATTCCGTGAAAGTGCGGTTTCGATTCCGCATCTTCACGGTTTCCATTCCGCGATTTGATAGTCTTTTTCTTTTCAGGGAAAACTGCCGAAATCAATTTTTCGCCATTGATACGATAGTGCTTGGTTGGCGTGCCATTGACCTTACGAGAGCAAGTTTCAATTGCGTCAGGAAGATATTTGGTGATGATCTTTTTAACCAAACGTTCGGTCTGATCCTCACTCAACTCGCCTGCCTCATCGCCCAGCTCATTGTGGCTTTTATAAAACCATCCATCCGCATCACCATGCGCAGACCAAAAAACGAGATTACTCAACACAGCTGAAAGCGCATGTGCCTGCTGATCGCCACTGAAAAACTTCAGGTACGGCCGTGGCAGTACGATCACGTTCTTTTGTCCTGACATTGCTTGCACAACATCAAATGTTTTACTCATGAGGTGCCTCTACTTCCCTAAAGTCGCGCTTGAACTGATGCAGAGGGCAGAAGCACTCGCCATGTTCGTAATTTTTGCGAAGGTAGATAACGCGGTTTGATTCAGGCTCCCAGCGGATAACGCGCACTGGTATGCCTCTTCCATCAGTGAACCAGCGGTCAATGATTCGCATTGCTTGGCCTCCGGTTTACGGTAAAAGTCATTCCACGCCGTTTGCACTACCATCGGCTCAGCTGGCTGGTAGTTGTTCGCTCCACCAGCCACAGGTATGATCTGCTCATACCGAATGCCGCTACCCTCCACGCGACACCGGAATTGCAAGACTGGTCTTGTATGCTTTATGCTTGACATATCGTTGTTTCTCCACGCTGGACGATTTGACGATGCCGAACGCTCTGGTCTGCAAACCGGGGCGTTCAACTTTTCTGCTGTACTCAATTCACACCTCACCCGACTGAACCTGCATGCCCGCCACTTCCACCTTGCGGGTTGCCATGAACATATCCACGTTGTGTTCTGTGACGCTTGCGCCATACAGCGCTAGGAAGCCAAAGAAGCCGTGCATCTGGTGACGAATCTTTTGTTGGAATAAACCGGAGAGCTGTTTCAGCTCTTGCTTGTCGATCACGCCATCAGCTGCAGCTTCTTGCTTAGCAATCGCCAGTTGGCCAGCAGCTGCGTGAGAGCGCATTTCGATGTCGAACAGATCGACTTTGTCCACGCTCTGTACTGAAGCGATGTCCACCAGCGTTAAGCCGCGGCGATTAGCGAAGTACTCAGCCAGATGGTTGCTTTTGGACAGGTCTTCCATCTGCTGCAACTCATCCAGGGTGAAGAAGCGGCTACCACACTTGCGGTACAGGTGGTTATGGAACTGATCGATAGTCATTCCCATGTCTGAAGCCATACCCAGGCGACCGTAAGGGTGTGCTTTACACATCAGGCGTATTGCTATGTTGATGGTGTCTACCATTTTGTTTTCCCTAAGGTAGTTATGGTGGTTGTTAAACTTGCTTAAGATCTGCCATGCCATCAGATGGGCTTGGGTAGATGTCTGGCCTTAATTCATGAGGTGTTACCCCAGTAACCTGAAAGATGCTGATTACTCGCTCTGCTGGAACCATCCCCGCAGAACGGCTTTGCCAGTAACTTACGGTCATTGGAGAAACGCCAAGCTTTAAAGCCAATGCGCGGGCTGAGCCTGCAGCTTCAATAGCTTTGGTTAATGCTTCCATCGTTCATCTCCGGTTTATATTCGACACAGACATTAAACAATAAGTTTATATGTCCGTCAACTTTTGGTTTATAGATTCGTATAAACATAACGTTTACAATCTGGGCTGGTAAATGAACGGTGCGATGATGTTTATGAGCAAGGCAAATAGACTGGATGAACTTCTCCAGGTGACAGGTTTTAGCAAGGCGCATCTCGCAAGGATTGCAGAGGTTTCCCCACAGGCGGTGAACAACTGGTTCAAGCGCGGTGAGATGGGTAAAGATTCTGCTATTAAAATTTCTGCCGCCACGCAGCTGCCTCTCTCTTGGTTGCTTGGCGAGGATGAAGAATTAGCCGTTATGCCACCCGACTACAATCCAGATGAAGTGAGCACCTCGTCTCTAATACCTTCTGAGGCTGATGTGGTCGGAGAGATGCGTGACGGACTTATCCCTGTGATAGGAGATGCCGTTTTGGGAATGGACGGTTTGATAGACATGATGGAGTTTCATGCGGGCTGGCTGAGAATTTACAGCGACGACAAGTCAGCTTACGGCGTGAGAGTTCGCGGCGATAGCATGTGGCCACGCATTCAGTCTGGCGAGTTCGTTGTTATCGAGCCAGGAACAAAAGTGGCTCCGGGCGATGAGGTGTTCATTAGAACTAAAGATGGTCACAACATGATAAAAATCCTGAATTTCAACAGAACGGGCGATTATCAGTTCACCAGCATCAACAATGACCACAAGCCATTCACGCTTACAGCTGATCAGGTAGATAAGATTCATTTCGTATCAGGGATAATCAAAGCAACGCGCTTCATCTCTGCTGATGATGTAGCTAAAGAGTAAAACCACCTCTAAAAAATTTAGCCGGCAAAAGCCGGTTTTTTTTGTGCCTGAAATCCGGCAAGGTAAAAATCATTCGCTATAAACAAAATATTTATCAACCTTTGGTTGACGTGTTTATAAACATATAGTTTAATCAAGTCATCGGATGGATGCCGACTGATGTAGAAAGCTGTGTTGTGTAGAGATATTGATCCAGTTAGGCGGTTGCTCCGGGGCTTTCACCCTTATCAGGAGAGTGAAGATAATGTTCGACCGGAGTAACCACTCCTTTTTCACAACGTTGAGAGCATTTGGCGGGCGTAAATGGTCGCGCCACAGAGGCGCTATGCGCTCGCGGAGAACTGATACCAACTTTCATGCGGTCAGTTGGTGCTTCAAGTCTAAGTCACCTCTCTGGACCTTGTCAGTTCGCCCAGAGCACCGGGAGGCACCCGGCACCGCAATACCTTTCATAGCGTGGAGTTAACCGGCTGCAGGTTTTGCAGAACCTGCCAGCCAATTTTATGAATCCCTCAGTGATTTATTGCCATCAACGGCAAGGGATTCGTGCAAACAAAAAACAGCGTGGAGGTCATTTAATGACTTGGATTTGCACCAACAGCCAGAAGCACTTCAGCTTCGTTGATCCGGTTCGTGAAGCTATCTGCATTGAAGATATCGCATGTGCATTGTCGAACATCTGCCGTTTCACTGGTCACCTCGATCAGTTCTACAGCGTTGCTCAGCACTCAGTGCTTTGCAGCAAGCTGGTTCCGGCTAAATTCGCCTTCGAAGCACTCATGCACGATGCAGCTGAGGCTTACATCAACGATATCGCTGCTCCACTTAAGGCGATGCTTCCCGACTACAAAGCGATTGAACACCGGGTTGAGATGGCAGTTCGCCACAACTTCAATATCCCGGTCCGTATGTCCGAATGCGTTAAGCACGCTGACATGGTGATGTTGGCTACCGAGCGCCGTGACTTCGACCTGGACGACGGCACCGTGTGGCCTTGCCTGGAAGGTATCACCCCCGCTGAGTTTGTCATCTTCCCACTGACGCCAAAGCAGGCGCGTGCGGAGTTCCTCAACCGTTTTGATGAGCTGTGGAGAGAGCACAATGAAACATCCGCGTGATCACATCGTAGTGGGCATCATCACCCTGCCCTACAGCATCATTTTGGCGGGTTGGATCATGCCTGACGGCTCTGTAATCCATAACCCTGTTGCAGCGCAGAACGCAGCTGAGCGTCTCAATAGCGCTCACCGTACAGTTCACTGAGGCCACCAGCATGACTAACCAACAATCAAACAAAGAGCTGGTGAAAGCAGGTCACGCATTCGCAGCTGCTATGAGCATGGATACTCCAATCATCGTGATCGCAAAGATGGTGACCGAACTGGCTAACCGTCTTGATGTGTCCAATGCCCGCGCAAATGTGATGGCTGCTGAAGTGCTGCGTATTAACAGCGTGCTGCCAGACGCCATTACTGCGCTGCAGAAAGCTGGCTCTGATGTCGACCTGATCGACGAAATCAATGTTGCCCTGGCTACTCCCGCAAGTGATCAGTGGATTCGTGTAATGCGCGGTGAAGCACTGGCAGAAGCACGCCGGATGTTAACCGTGCAAGGCAACCATAAGCAGCCTGGTATCTCTCACGCCATCAACATTATCTCTCAGATGGAAATGGATTTGCTCCGCTCACGTACTCATTTGCAGGTGGTGAACAATGCCTAATAAAAAGATGATCGCAGCCAGCGCCCTAACTGGAACAATTTATCAAGGCACTGTTAATCCTGATCGTGGCGTTTGGGTAGGCAATAAAACGGATGTGACTGACCAAGTTGTTCGCGCCATGGCAGATCACATGAACACCCTAGGCAAAGATTATTGCTTTGAAACTCGTGACGGGAAGTTCGCCGTTATCAGATTCACTATGCATAACGAAATGCCTGAAGATTTCGCGGCGAATGCAGCTAAGGATGGCGAGCAATGAAAATCTCTGAAATCGAAATGCAGGGCCTACTCAGCGGCAAGTGCATTCCCGGTGACATGAAGGTTAACGAGAGCCTTCCAGCCTATCTGGTTCGCAAGTTCTCTGAATTGCACCTGCAGCAGGAAGCCACCGAAGCACTGATGCTGGCTATGCGTGATGATTCGCGTGAGTCGCGTTCGAAGCTGGAGTTGGTGGTGGCGGAGAACGTGGCACTGAAAGAGAGTCGCAAGCGGTTGGGAGAATTCATCCTTGAAGAGATCGATGCTGACTACCCTCTAAATATGGATGTAAAAACCCCAGCTACTGATGCCATGGTCAATGAGATTCGCGCTGAAGGTGTCGAGTTGTTTGCTGATGACTTGCGGCGCCAACAAGCATTTACTCACTCTGAACATCACCATACTCGATTAGGCCGTGAAGCTGTCGCCGCTGAGAAGTTCGCCAACCAACTCCGCGCCGATGCAACTAAGGATGGTGAGTGATGGCTACCAAAAATGAACGCCTGGAACATGCCAACCAACTCATTCAGGTTATCTCAGCACACGGGCGGCGGTTCTTCTATAACGACAGCACCGAGATGACTTCTAAGCTGCTTGTCGATAAGCGCGGTCGTGTTTGGTTCCTTGATGATTACACGCTGAAGTGGGTTTTCACGCACAAAACCACCTGGACTAACAAATGGCGTGGTTTCTCTCACGGTGGAACCCTTCGCGGGCTAGTTGAAATGATGCGGGACTACATCATCCACGGCACCCAAATCCATCCCTACTATCTGGGTATGGAGCGCCGCAACGTCTATGACGGCAATATCTGGGGCTACTCAGACGATGCAATCAAAGCAGTTCGTGAACAGGCATCACTTTTGCCAATAATTGCAGAGGTGAAAAGCCATGCGTGAACGTCCAATCATCTTTAACAGCGAAATGGTTCGTGCAGTTATGGAAGGCAGGAAGGTGCAGACGCGCCGGATCATGAAGGTGCAGCCGGAATCAAATCAGTACGGCTTATTGCGCATCACTGATTCAACTAAACGCAGCGATATCGGCAAATACCATTGGGGTGAGTCGAATGCCTGCGGGAACCACGTCCGTTCTAAGTTGTTCTCTTGCCCGTTCGGTGCAGTAGGTGATCGCCTGTGGGTGCGTGAGAACTTCTTCGAGCATGGTCACTGGCAAGGTGGCGGTTATGACCCTGAAGATTCTTATTTCGTTAGCGACAAACAGGTGCTTTATCCAGCTGATGGCGTCAAGCGTCCTGCACAGCGCACACGGGAAGACTTCTGGCGCTCTCGTCCATCCATCCACATGCCGCGCTGGGCTTCCCGCATAACGCTGGAGATTACCAATGTTGGATTGCAGCGCCTCCAGTCCATCAGTCAGAACGATGCAGTTCGCGAAGGGTTGGTAACCCTTCCAGCCAGTGGCCGCTACTGCATTAATCAGGGCGATCAGCATTTCGGCGGTGCAAGCCATGATGCACGCGAGGTGTTTTCCTGGTTGTGGTCATCCATCTACGGAGAGGAAAGCTGGCAGGCTAACCCATTCGTATGGGTGATCGAGTTTAAGCGCGTGGAGGGTGAGTGAATGGAAGATTTTGAAAGTTTACTTGAAGCCAGATTGGCAGATGCCACTCACAACTTCCACCAGCAACTCATGGCGGCTGAGAAACGAAATGGCGCTAGGCTTTTGGCGGCAGAGAACGCTCTGCATGTTGCATTAAAGAGCAAGCCATTCACTGAATGGCGGGATGGTATCTACCGCATCACCGAAATATCCCCAATGGTAAAGCGATATGAGTGGGCCAATTTCAAATCCGGAAAGTGTGGTAGCGGTGAAATCCGGGAGAAGCATGGATTAAAGGCCTTTCGTGAGTGTCACTTAAATCTCGACCCGGCACACTACAAAAAGGAGCCAACCAATGAACAGTAACCAGCTGCTGACTAAAGCTGAAATCCACCAGCGCTTAGATGATCTGGTTGGTGATGCGCATAAGTTCGCTTGCTCACTCGACCTTGGTGATGACCGTATAGAAGCGTTTGAGTTGTATGAAGCGCTGCGCCGACTTCAACGCCGTGGCGCTGCCAGCCAGATGCTGGCGGCTACCAACCCGCTTTTAGCCTTCGGTGGTAATGACGAAGAGGAGGATGACGACTGGGACGAGGACGACGACTAATGGCAATGTCGCCCACCGAACGCAAAGCAGCGCAGCGGGCACGTCAGGCCGCTGCCGGTGAAACAAAGGTTGAACTGGTACTTGATGCCGAAGAGCTGCAAATGCTCGATTACGATTGCTCTCAACGCCGTCCAGGTCGTGAGCCATACAGCCGGGAAGAGCTGGTGTCGCTCATGATTCGCAAGTATCACGCAGAGCTACTGGCTACGCAGGAAGAATTGAGCAAGCGCAACTGCGACAGGTGTGGTGATCAACTGCCGGTGCAGGATTGCTGCCTTAAAACTGAAGATGCCTGTTGGTGCCGCCTTGGGTGGCACGAAACCAAAATAACCCTGTGACATGTCACAGCAATTAACGCCTGTTGCAGCAGGCAAAGCGTGGAGATGGCTATGCAGAACGACATAATTTCCGATGCTGACATCGAAAAATTAACCGGCTACAAGATTCCTTCGAAACAGTGCAATTGCCTAAAGCAGGCTGGCATCTTCTTCGTTGTGAGACGTGATGGCCGTCCAAGAACAACCTGGCAGCACTTTAACGATCCGATCACTCATCGCAAAGTGGCTGAGCAGGAAACCCATGAACCAAACTTTGGCGCGCTTGATTAATGGCAAGAACAAGAAAAAACACTGAAGACGCATGGATGCCGCCGCGAGTTTATCGCGGACGTTCAGCTTACGAGTTCCACCCTAAGAATGGCGGCGCTATTCGCCTATGCAGCCTTGATGCCGTGCAGTCAAAGGTTTGGGCCGCGTATGAAGCGTTGATCAACGAAATTCCCGACGACAAGCTTTTAGCATCGCTTGCTGACCGTTTCTTTAAGTCGGCAGATTTCTTTGAGTTGGCGCGGGAAACACAGAAGGACTACCTCAAGTATTCCAAAAACGTTTTATCAGTCTTTGGTGCCATGCCTTCTGATGCGATCAAGCCTGAGCACGTCAGGAAGTACATGGACAAGCGCGGATTGAAAAGCCGTGTCCAGGCTAATCGTGAGAAGGCATTTATGTCCCGTATGTATCGTTGGGGATATGAGCGCGGCATGGTGAAGGGGAATCCTACAAAGGGCGTGAAGAAGTTCAAAGAGGAGTCTCGTGACCGCTACGTCACAGATGCGGAATATCAGGCACTGTATTCGTGTGCGCCGGATATCGTAAAGATCGCAATGGAGCTGGCTTATTTGTGCTGTGCCAGACAGGCGGACGTGCTTTCCATGAAAAAAAGCCAAATCATGGAAGAAGGTATTTTGATAAAGCAGAGCAAAACAAGCGTAGCGCAAATTAAAGGCTGGTCCCCTCGCCTAACTGCTGTAATTAACATGGCGGGAGAGCTAAACCTCAAGCCTGGCATGAGCAGTATATTCATCATCCATCAGCCTAATGGTTCGGGATATACGCGCGATGGTTTTAACAGCCGCTGGAGTGCAGCGCGTGAAGAGGCTCGTATTAAATTCCCAGAACTACTTTTTGATTTCACCTTCCACGATCTGAAAGCAAAAGGTGTGTCCGACCTTGAAGGTGATCTTTATGAGAAGAGAGCCATTACCGGGCATAAGAACGTCGAACAAACCGCAGCATACGACCGCAAGATTGTTGTTGTTCCGGTAGTCGGTGGTCAGAAAAAGAGCTTCTGATATTAGGAAGTGATATTAGGAAATAAATTGTGGGCAACAAAAAACCGCCCTTGGGCGGTCACGACATTGCTTATATTGCTTTGTTTTAATTCGTTTTTATTTACTACTGAATATGGTGCCCGGGGCGGGACTTGAACCCGCACAGCCATAAGCCGAGGGATTTTAAATCCCTTGTGTCTACCGATTTCACCACCCGGGCAGGGTATAAATTGGAGGCGCGTCCCGGAGTCGAACCGAGGTAGACGGATTTGCAATCCGTTGCATGGCCACTCTGCCAACGCGCCTTTATTCTGATATGTCATCCGTTAAGAACGGATGACTAAATTTGGAGCGGGAAACGAGACTCGAACTCGCGACCCCGACCTTGGCAAGGTCGTGCTCTACCAACTGAGCTATTCCCGCATAATCTTCGTCTTTCAATTTACTTCTGCGTTAGCTTACTTCACTCACACAGGTCACTTACTGAAGTAAGATCTCTGTGATTCGCTCAGTTGCCGCCTTGCTGCAAACTGAAATACTCGATTCTTTAACTGACCGAACTCGCTGATTTTATTCAGCTTCTTGCAGATTCGCTGCCGTTCGATGCGATGCATTCTACTTATCTGACGCAATGAGTCAATAGAATTATCCACACACTGCGTCCGTTTGCTGCTTTTTAAATCGTATCGATCAGCTATCGAGCAAATCACCGCGTGCGGCGCTCAGATACTGGAACATAGACCAGAAGGTCAGCACCGCGGCGATATACAGCGCCACCACGCCCACGCCAACCACAGTGGCATCTGGACGCCACAGCAAGGCGAACAGTGAGAACATCTGCGCCGTGGTCTTCACTTTGCCAATCCATGAAACAGCCACGCTGCTGCGCTTGCCAATCTCCGCCATCCACTCACGCAAGGCAGAGATAATAATTTCGCGCGCAATCATGGTGGCTGCCGGTAAGGTAATCCACCAGGCGTGGAAATACTCGGCGACCAGCACCAGTGCAATCGCAACCATGACTTTGTCAGCCACGGGATCAAGGAAGGCGCCAAAACGTGTGGTTTGCTTCCAGCGGCGGGCAAGAAAACCATCAAACCAGTCAGTTACGGCGGCAACCACAAAGATCAATGCGGTGGCAAAAGGTGCCCAGTAAAAGGGCAGATAAAATGCCAGCACAAAGAATGGAATCAGTACAACTCGGAACAGGGTAAGACACGTCGGAATGTTAAATTGCATATGCCAGTAACTGTCTGGTGTGAGTAGAATTTAACGTATGTTCCTACATTGCCCCCCCTGTTTCAATGCTAGTGTTTCAGCGAGTAGTAGATTTTTTCCGCCAGCGCGAAGGAAATCCCCGGCACTTTAGCAATCTCGTCCACGCTGGCATTCATCAGAGGTTGCAGGCCCCCCATATACTTAAGCAGCTGTTGACGCCGTTTTGGCCCTACCCCTTCAATGCTTTCCAGCGCGCTGGTGTTCTTCACTTTCGCGCGTTTTTTCCTGTGACCCGAAATTGCATGATTGTGAGAGTCATCACGAATATGTTGAATCACATGCAGCGCAGGCGAGTCCGGCGGCAACGAAACGCCCTCGCCCTCCGCTTCAAAGAACAGCGTTTCCAGCCCCGCTTTACGGTCAGTGCCTTTCGCCACGCCCAACAAGATGGGACGGTCTTTATCCCAGGGCACATCCAGCTCCGCGAACACCTGTTTCGCCTGCGCCAGCTGACCTTTGCCGCCATCGATGATGATCACATCAGGAATTTTGTCTTCTTCCAGCGCTTTACCATAGCGACGGCGTAACACCTGATTCATCGCGGCGTAATCATCGCCTGGCGTGATGCCTTCAATGTTGTAGCGACGATAATCGGAACGCAGCGGACCATCGCGATTGAACACCACACATGAGGCAATCGTCTGCTCACCCATGGTGTGACTGATGTCGAAGCACTCCATGCGTTTGATGATATCGAGTTCGAGAAACACCGCCAGCGCCGCCAGGCGTTGCTGAATGGTGGAGTGCTGAGACAGTTTCGTGGTCAAGGCGCTGGCAGCATTGGTGCGCGCCAGTTTAAGGTAACGCGCACGGTCGCCACGCGGCTTGCTTTGAATATTCACCTTGCGCCCGGCGAGTTCACTCAATGAATCTGCCAGTAACTCACGTTCGGGAAGGCTGAAGTCCAGCAGAATATCGGCCGGCAAGGTGCGTGCTTCGCTGCCCTGCAGGTAAAACTGGCCGACGAAGGTTTGCACCACTTCGGTAAGATCGGTATCGGCAGGTACTTTCGGAAAGTAGCTGCGGCTGCCCAGCACTTTGCCCTGTCGAATAAACAGCACATGCAGACAGGCCATACCGGCATCGAATGCCACGCCCATCACATCAAGATCATCGCCCTGATTGGAAACAAACTGCTTCTCGGTGACGCGTCGCACCGCCTGAATCTGATCGCGCAGACGCGCCGCCTCTTCGAAGCGCAATCCATAACTGGCTTCTTCCATGCGTTTGACCAGTTGAGTGATCACTTGATCATCTTTACCGGCGAGAAACAGCCGCACGTAATCCGTCTGCTGTGCATACTCTTCTTCGCTGACCAGACCTGCAACGCACGGCCCAAGGCAACGGCCAATCTGATACTGTAAACAGGGACGAGAACGGTTGCGATAAACACTGTTTTCACATTGTCGAATCGGGAAAACTTTCTGCAACAGCGCCAGGGTTTCACGCACCGCATAGCCATTGGGGAAAGGACCAAAGTACTCCCCTTTCGCGTGTTTGGCACCACGATGCATCGCCAGTCGCGGATGTGTATCCGCACTCAGGAAAATATAAGGGTAGGATTTATCATCGCGTAACAGCACGTTGTAGCGAGGCTGATAGAGCTTGATGTAATTGTGCTCAAGCAACAAAGCTTCAGTTTCGGTGTGGGTCACCGTCACGTCGATGTTTTGGATGTTACTGACCAGGACTTCGGTTTTGCGGCTGCCCACCTGTGTACGGAAGTAGCTGGTCAGGCGCTTTTTAAGGTCTTTCGCTTTGCCCACATAGATCACTGTGCCTGTCGCGTCATACATACGGTAGACGCCGGGCTGACTGGTCACGGTGCTGAGAAAGGCTTTAGAATTGAAAACGTCACTCACTACTGATTAACGGCTCCGCATTATACAGACCATGTCGAATGGCCAGGTGCGTTAACTCTACGTCGCCACTGATATTCAGCTTACTGAACATGCGATAGCGATAGCTGTTAACGGTTTTCGGGCTGAGATTAAGCTGCTCGGAAATTTCCGTCACCTTTTGCCCTCGGGTGATCATCAGCATAATCTGCAATTCCCTTTCCGACAAACAGCTAAACGGTGATTCGGCTTTTTGCGGCTCGATTTGGCTGAGAGCCATTTGTTGGGCGATATCGGATGCGATATAGCGCTGCCCAGAGTGCACCGAACGAATCGCACTGACCACTTCCTGCGGGGCCGCACCTTTACTCAGATAACCCGCCGCACCGGCTTGCATCACTTTTGCTGGCAGCGGATTTTCGGTATGGATGGTCAGCATAATGATGCGGATGTCAGGATTGAAGCGCACAATTTTGCGCGTCGCTTCCAGTCCACCGATGCCAGGCATATTCATGTCCATCAGCACTACGTCAACCGGATTGCTGCGGCACCATTTCACCGCATCTTCACCACAAGCCACTTCCCCGGCAATTACCAATCCCTTCATATCTTCCAGTATGCGGCGAATACCGGCGCGTACCAGTTCATGGTCATCAACAAGAAGCAGACTGATCAACGGGACATACTCCGCAGGTTAGTGAGGGGAAAAATATATTTCAGGAGGGCCATCTTACCGGGTTTACCGGGGAAAAAACATCTGGTTACGCAGATAAATCCCAAATGAAATGACGCATATCAAATAGAGGTCAATCCCAGATATTTTTTGAGTAAAATGCATTACCATGCAAGAATTAAAATGTGAAATTGTGACTAATATCATTATGTTATAATTTATAATCTTTTTATCGATCGTCAGGCGCTCGGTAATAAAAATAACGTCATCACCTGTTTTTTCCTGCCTGTAAATAGCGCAAACATCCCTTTAATGTTGGTTTAATCTTCACCGCTTCGCCTGGGATAAATTCATCCGCCAACCATATGATATACTCTGTTTTTTACACACAGGTATTGTGTCAACATTCAGTAACACCACCAAGGAGTCAATGATGAGTGATGAAGACTTTTCAACATCGCAGGATACCCAGGCGCTGGCCGACGAAGTGGCTTGCCTGAAAATGATGGTGACGCTGATTCTGAAAGGAATGGGTCAGGCGGATGCCGGTAAGGTGATCATTAACATGGAGCGCTATGTGCAGAGCGCGTTAGTGGATAAACCGCAGGCGGAAGTGTTCAGTAACACGATTCGTCAGATTAAAACCGCCTACCGTCAGTAAGCGGCCAAGCCCCGCGCAGCGCGCGGGGTGATCAACTGTGCGACTGCCAGTTCACAGAAACACCCAGTGATGGCAGCACCTCTTCCGGACTGAAGCGACGTGTACCGCGATACTTATCTGCCAATGCCGGCTGGTGAACCGGAATACGAATGGCAAACAGGTTGTCCTCAGATTGAATTAAACCCGGTGACAAAGGTTCGTACACCACGCCATGCTGCTCAAACATTTTTTCCAGCATCGGTGTCGCCGAACTGATCAAATACTCCATACCGCTGAGTTCTGCCAACTGCACCGAATGCCATAAAATCGTCAGCGGCAGTTCTGCATCCACTTCAAGACGTGCCGAAAAGCGCGACATTTCCCAGACTTTATCCTGATCGAACGGCAGCACCATCCCTTCAGGCACTTCTGGTTCATGCCAGGGCAACAAACGTGCACAGCCGCAAATCCCCTGACGCGCATTCCACGCGATGATCCAGGTGACGTCGGAGCGATCAAAGCGATCGTACTCCTGTCCGGGCGTACTTAAGCGCGGCGGGATTGACCATCCTTCACCCCGCGCAAAAACGCTGTAGCGATAGGTTCCCAATTCTGCCAACAGAGAGGACGGCATATCCTTAAGCTGTGTTTGAATTACTTTCATCATGCGCCCCTGACATCCCCATGTTTGCAATGATTTCTTTGCGCCAGCCTGGCAAAGTTCCGGCGCAGGGTAGACAACTGACTAAAGAGTGGGAACTACTAAAATTAGTAGTTGCCTTTTTGCTATATCAGGCCAATTGCCGCCGCATAACACGCAATCTGCGTTTTATTGGAAACATTAAAACGCTTTTGCATATTCTTTTGGTGAAAATTCACCGTATGTTCTGAAATCGCTAAAATCAGAGAAATTTCCGCAGAAGTTTTTCCTTCTGCCGTCCATTTCAATATTTCCAGTTCGCGTTGGCTAAAATCGTTAGATAAAACTGCCATTGAACTATCATTGAGCCGCTCTAGCACGCGCAAACTCAGTTCCGCCAGAAAGTGCAGTTTCACCTCTAGCTGAACGCGTAAGTGTTGAGTCTGACTGTGAAGCGATGATGCTATAGATAATATACCAATGGCACGATTTGGCGCCATGGCTGAACAAGAAAAGCCGCTGTTAAGGCCTGCCGCATTCGCTTCAGCCCATAAATTGCCGGCGCCGGTGAAGAGATCCCTCGTCCATTCCACGCCACGTCCCGCCCGCTGACAAAGTAACAGCACTGGGTCGACTGCATAATAATTTTCGCTTTCGTAGCGCTTAACCCAACTTTCCGGGTAAGTACTGAACAAAAACACGCGCGGCCGGGTAAATGGTACGGGATGTTGAACCAGGAAAGCGAATGAATCGAAACCCATCGCTTCAATGTGTTTTTGTAATAGCGTTTTTACTTGAATCACTTCCGTCAGCGCCTGAAATTCATTTTCAGTTTCGCCACGCCAGACGAAATAATTATCGGTAGTCATTATTGCCTCAGCGTTGTTTCACGCTTTAACTTGTTATTCGTTCTGATTAACACAAAAAATAAATTAACTAGAGAAAAAATATTGATTGAAATGAGAGCAGCCCGCGGGGTAACAATCATAACTATCCTGTTGTCAATGCGTTACCATTATGTGGGGAACTGAAAGCAGAGACATTTTGCCAACTGCTTCACAACTTTAATCCTCTTTCCTGATTAGAATAGGATTTTTCCGAAGGAGTTTCAATCACCCTATTCATCGAAAATTATCATTAGATTGATAAATTTTTAGCATCGTCATTAACTAAAATCACTCACTCTTAAAGCGGATACTGAGGGTAATAGAGGTATTTGTGGGACGAATGGCATTCGGTTCATTCTTAATCCCAGCCATTTCTGTGGTGAGCTGTATGGCGTGATTTCCGTCACCCTCTTTTCCAGCTACGCTTAGAGGATGTGCGGGGGATCACGCCGAGGATTTTTCCAGGGGAAGACGTTACGCCCTCACCCATAATGGCGCATCGTCATGCGTATTCGAGCATCATAACGGGGCTGACTATGATGAACCAACTGGCATTACCTTTCCTTGTTCTGGGCGGTTGCACAGCGCTGATGATTTTAAAAGATCTTTTCCGCCACCCGCATCCGGTGGCCATCATGAATATCATCTGGCCACTAACCGGCCTCTATATGCCCTTCATCGGATGGTTAGCCTGGTGGTATCTGGGGCGAAAACCTTCACGTCAGGTAAAACTCGCGCTGCTGGTTCCGCAAAAAATTCAGAGTAACGCCAGCTGGCAAACAATATTTATTTCTACCTCATTATCCGCTGCAGCCTGTATATTTGGCGACATAATGACCCTACCAATAATCACCATACTAAACCAATTCGCCATTATGCCCACGCTCTGGATGCAGGCGATTATTTGCGTGATAGTTTCATTGGTGGTGGGTTTATTTTTCCAATTCCTGGCCATTCGCCAACGTGAAAAACGTTCATTTGGCCGGGCGTTATTATTAGCATTTAAAACGGAAACTTTTCCGTTACTGATTTATCAATTAGGTATTTTTATCTTTATGGCGCTGGCACTAAAATTTGTTCTTAATCAGCAAATCAATCCATTGCTGGTGGCTTTCTGGTTTATGCTACAGCTGGCCATGATCATCGGTTTCCTATTCTCCTGGCCTGCTAATCATTTCCTGATAAAACGTGGGCTTAATCCCGCCGTCTAGTTAACGACAGTATCCTGCACCGCGCATGCCCAGGTGAAAATGTCCGGCATGCGCGGCGTTATAATCCGGTCCTAATGCATTGCCAAAGGTCGCACAACCGTTACGCCACAATGCGTGAAGCCCTGCCGCCGCATCGTCGGGTTGCTGCCAGTTTTTACTTACCTGCAACCAGCGCCCATTAGCCAGTTGAAATCCTGTCACATCCCATGCATCTGCTGTCGCATGCTCGCTTAAGCGCCCCTGCTGACGATGATAGATATTACGACAGGCGTAACTGCCGACGTGGCTAATGCGCCGTAATGGGCTGTTGATGCCTGCCTGCTGCAATGCGGTGCTGCTGTTGACGACAAACATTGTGCTACTTACCGCCATGGGACAACTGGCAAGAAAACTGCTGCTTAAGGTGACTTCGCCAAATCCACTCACGCGCATAGGTTGTTCTAAAGGACAATCACCTTGCATCGCAGGCACGGTACGAAATTGTACCCACCCCTGCTGGCTGGCACGCTGCATCACTGCCAGACAGGCCGCAGGATCGTGACTGAGCCGCTGCAATTTGTAGCGCATCATCCATCCTGGTGGGTCAGTCACCGACAATGGCGTAAACGGATTCCACTGCGGCGGTAAATGAGTTTTCAACCAAGGTAGACTCCACCAGCCACATAAAGCCAATAGGGCAATCGCTAATAATGCGCGCACTACACCTCACGTTTACTCATTAAAGGAAGACGTAAGTGTAGGTGGCAAAACGAGGAAATGACGCAGAAAAGGCTTAATTGCTGAAGATTTACGCAAACTCACCGTGGATTATGCCATGTAAATATTTACTGACAGACGAAACCCCGTAAAAGGTCACAATTGTAAAAAAACAATTACCGAGAGTTGCAAGCTTTCCACTATCTTATGCCACTTGCCCTATTAAACGGCACGCTATCTAACAGCCAGTAGAGCTGACACAACATCAAAACAGGAAAGATATATTTATGGTTGATCAATCCAAAGAGGCGCTTGTTGAGGCCGAACAGCCGGATAAGCTCCAGCGTAATCTTCATAACCGCCATATCCAACTGATTGCCATCGGTGGCGCGATCGGCACCGGGTTGTTTATGGGCTCAGGTAAAACAATCAGTCTGGCCGGCCCCTCGATCATTTTCGTTTATATGATCATCGGCTTTATGCTGTTCTTCGTGATGCGCGCCATGGGCGAATTGCTGCTCTCAAATCTCGAATATAAATCCTTCAGCGATTTTGCCGCCGATTTACTCGGCCCCTGGGCAGGCTATTTTACCGGCTGGACTTACTGGTTCTGTTGGGTAGTGACCGGTATTGCCGATGTGGTGGCCATCAGTGCCTATTTCCAGCTCTGGTTCCCCGACTTTTCCATCTGGATGAGTGCACTGCTCTGCATAGTTGTTTTCCTTGCACTGAATATCGCGACAGTGAAGTTGTTTGGCGAAATGGAGTTCTGGTTCGCGATTATTAAAATCGTGGCGATTGTTGCCCTGATCGTGACCGGCATCGTGCTGGTGAGCATGCATTACCCTTCACCCAGTGGCAGCGCAGCAGCTCTGAGCAATATCTGGGATCACGGTGGTATGTTCCCGAAAGGATTAAGCGGCTTCTTTGCTGGCTTCCAGATTGCGGTGTTTGCCTTCGTCGGTATTGAGTTAGTCGGAACAGCAGCAGCGGAAACGAAAGATCCGCACAAGGTGCTGCCACGCGCGATTAATGCCATTCCGCTACGTATCATTATGTTTTACGTTCTGGCGTTGCTGGTGATCATGGCGGTGACGCCGTGGAATCAGGTTATGCCTGACCGCAGCCCGTTCGTTGAGATGTTTGTGCTGATTGGTTTACCTGCAGCTGCCAGCATCGTGAACTTCGTGGTGCTGACTTCTGCCGCGTCATCCGCCAACAGTGGTATTTTCTCCACCAGCCGTATGCTGTACGGCCTGGCAGAACAGGGTGTGGCGCACAAAGCGTTTGGTCGTCTGTCGGCTCGAGCGGTTCCCACTACCGGACTGTTCTTCTCCTGCTTCTGCCTGCTGTGTGGCGTTGCACTGATTTACCTGATCCCCGATGTGATGACGGTATTCACCATGGTCACCACGGTATCGGCGATTCTGTTTATGTTCGTCTGGACCATCATCCTGTGCAGCTACCTGGCTTACCGCAAACAGCATCCGCAGCGTCACGCTGAGTCGAAGTTCAAAATGCCGCTGGGCAAGCTGATGTGCTGGGTGTGCATGGCGTTCTTCGCCTTTGTGATTGTCCTGCTGACCTTGCAGGACGACACCCGCCAGGCGCTGATGGTCACGCCGCTGTGGTTCGTCATCCTTACCATGGGCTGGTTATTACGTCGTCGTAAAGCCTGATAACCCTGCTGAAAAAAAGCCCCGAATTTTCGGGGCTTTTTTTATAACCTTTCGCGTAATTTATGCCATGCCTGCGCCAATGATGGTCGCACCGAAGGCTCTCTTTCCGGTGCCGGTTCCGGGGAATGTGCCGATCCCAGATTGAAGGTGAAGGTGTAATTTGGCGCTTCCCCCATCCTCAAATCCGATATCAAAGTATCTTCACCCTGTAGACGCATGGCGTAAAAACCGTGGCTGAACCACGCCACTCGCTCGGCATACCAGTCGCCTTTAAACGCATCGAACAATTGCGGGTTGCGCGGATGCCAATGAATTTCCAGCGCCCGATCGGGTGACAGCATTGACCAGTAAGCTTCTCCGTAGCGATCGGGGGTCATAATTACGGTTCGCCACACCAGGGTATTAAACGCGGTTGGCGTCACCAGCACTTGCTGTGGCTGGATGGATTGCTGGGTTAAGTCACGATTAATATGCTGCGTCGCGATACCCTGCACCACCATACTCCAGCCGAGATATAGGGTACTGATCAGCAAACCCGCCTGATTCCAGCGCAATCCCACCCCGTCACGCCGCCATAACGCCACCAACAGCGCGATCAGCAACGGCAAAGTATACAGCGGGTCGATAATGTACATGCTGCCGATTGCGTAGGGGAAATTGGTAAACGGCAAACCCAGCTGTGTGCCATATACCGTTGTCAGGTCGAGTAAAGGGTGAGTAATCAGGGCCAGCCAAATCGCCAGGCACCAGCCGCGCCAGTGTGGGCGACTGCGCGACACAACCGCAACCAGCCAGACCAACAGGGGCGCAATCAACGTCAGCCACAACAGCGCATGGCTCTCGGTGCGGTGCAGCGTCATATTGCGAATCGCATCGCCGTGATCGATAAACACATCAAGATCGGGTAAGGTACCGACAATCGCACCCACCAGCGCCGATTGCCATAGCGGCACGCGCTTGCCCATCACCGCGACGGTGACCGCCGCGCCCAACGTCAGTTGTGATAGCGAATCCATGCACTCTCCTGGCTAAAGCGGGATCAACGCACGCGGATCCCTTCAATAATCATGCGCTGAACATTCTCCAGCGTTTGCTCGAAAAATTCCGGGTCACTCAGGGTCTGGCCGGTGATCGCTTCAACCTGTGAAGCAAAATCCGCGTAATGTTGCGTGGTGGCCCACAGCAGGAAAAACAGATGCTGCGGCTGCACCCCGGCTAAACGCCCTTCCACAATCCACTGTTCGATGATTGCTGCTTTCTCATCCACCAGCGCTTTTAAATCCCCGGCCAGTTCGCCTTTGAGTAACGGAGCACCCTGGAGCATCTCCAGACAGAACAAGCGCGAGGCCTGTGGGTGATCGCGCGACACTTCCAACTTAAGACGAATATATTTCCGGATGGCGGTCAGTGGATCCTGATCGTGGCGCAGCGCGCGCAATGGTGCCAGCCAGACATCAAGGATCTCTTTCAGCACCGCGATATACAGCACTTCTTTTGAGGGATAGTAGTAGAGCAAATTGGTCTTTGAGACGTCGGCACGCTCCGCCACTTTATCGAGGCTGGTACCGTGAATACCGTATTGTGAGAAGAAGGTTAGCGCCGCTTCCAGTATCGCGGCCCGTTTCGCGGCAACGGCTCGTGAACGTCGGCCCGGCTTTTTTTCATCGTTTTTCACACTGTTACCTCTTCAATCCTGCCTATCAGCATCATAACAAAGCCCCTCTTTCCTGCCTAATCGCTCTCCCTGCACCTTTTTTGACCACGACGCGCATGAAAAACGTGCAAAACGTTTTGACCAAACGGTCTGATTTAGACCAACCACTCCACTTTCACTATCGGACGTTTTTTAACACGTTGTTGTACAAGGCATTTAAAAATGTGGCACAGGCTTTGCAATTTTGTGACGGAGCGCCGCTCGCAGGATGCGTGAAGGAAGCAACGCAGCGCGTAGAGCAATGCCCGTTCAATGCAGAGAGGTTTCACATGAAAATTGGCGTCTTTATCCCGATTGGCAACAATGGCTGGCTCATCTCCACCCATGCGCCGCAGTACAAACCGACTTTTGAACTGAATAAAGAGATTGTGCTGAAGGCCGAGCACTATCACTTCGACTTTGCGCTCTCGATGATTAAGTTGCGCGGCTTCGGGGGCAAAACTGAATTTTGGGATCACAATCTCGAATCCTTCACGCTAATGGCGGGGCTCGCGGCGGTGACCTCACGGATTGAAATTTATGCCACGGCAGCGACCCTGACGCTGCCTCCAGCGATTGTGGCGCGCATGGCCGCCACTATTGATTCGATTTCCAATGGCCGTTTCGGCGTCAATCTGGTCACCGGCTGGCAGAAACCGGAATACGAACAGATGGGATTGTGGCCGGGTGATGAGTACTTCTCCAGCCGTTACCAATACCTCACTGAGTACGTCACCGTGCTGCGCGATTTGTGGGGCACCGGTCAGAGTGATTTTAAAGGTGAATTCTTCACCATGAACGACTGCCGCGTCAGCCCGCAACCGCAAAAACCAATGAAAGTGATCTGTGCCGGACAGAGCGATGCCGGTATAGCGTTCTCCGCGCAGCATGCCGATTACAACTTCTGCTTTGGTAAAGGGGTCAACACGCCTACTGCCTTCGCTCCGACCGCCAGCCGCATGAAAGTCGCAGCGGATAACGCCGGACGCGATGTCGGGTCCTATGTGCTGTTTATGATCATTGCCGCCGAAAGCGACGAAGCCGCGCGCGCCAAATGGGAGCATTACAAAGCGGGCGCCGATGAAGAAGCCCTTGCCTGGCTCACCACGCAAAGCCAGCAGGACACCAAGTCCGGCAGCGATACCAACGTGCGTCAGATGGCCGATCCGACCTCAGCCGTGAACATTAATATGGGCACCTTAGTGGGGTCTTACGCCAATGTGGCACGAATGTTGGATGAAGTGGCAGAGGTTGATGGCGCTCAAGGCGTATTACTGACCTTTGATGACTTCCTGCAAGGCATTGAAGATTTCGGGGAACGTATCCAGCCATTAATGCAGTGTCGTCAAAACGTTATCACTTCGCAGAAGGAGGTTGCCTGATGAATGCCGTGACTTGTGCCCACACGTCAAGTTTGCCGAATATCACCCTGCCCGCCCGGCCTGAAGCGATTGCACTACCGCCGGCGCAGAGTGCCTTGATCGTGGTGGATATGCAAAACGCCTATGCCACCGAGGGGGGGTATCTCGACCTTGCCGGTTTTGACGTCTCCGCCACCAAACCGGTGATCGCCAAAATTCATCAGGCGGTGACCGCAGCACGCGCGGCTGGCATGCAGATTATCTGGTTCCAGAACGGCTGGGACGATCAGTACGTTGAAGCGGGTGATGCCGGCTCGCCGAACTTCCATAAATCGAATGCGCTGAAAACCATGCGCAAGCGACCGGAGTTACAGGGCACGCTGCTGTCGAAAGGCGGCTGGGATTATGCGCTGGTGGATGAGCTGGTGCCGCAGGCAGGTGACATCGTGTTGCCCAAACCGCGCTACAGCGGCTTCTTTAATACCCCACTTGACAGCATGCTGCGCAGTCGCGGTATCCGCCATCTGGTGTTCACCGGCATTGCCACCAACGTGTGTGTCGAGTCCACACTGCGCGATGGCTTCTTCCTCGAATATTTTGGCGTAGTGCTGGAAGACGCTACTCATCAGGCCGGACCGGCGTTTGCCCAACAGGCGGCGATTTTCAACATCGAAACTTTCTTTGGCTGGGTAAGCGACACGGACACTTTTTGTGAAGCCCTGAAAGCTTAAGGCCCATCTCACCTGCAAAACCATAACGATAAGGAACTGCGACGATGCCTAAAAGTGTGATTATTCCTGCCGGAAGCGGCACCCCAATTGCGCCGTTTGTGCCGGGAACGCTGGCTGACGGCGTGGTTTACGTGTCAGGCACGCTACCGTTCGATGCCAGTAACAATGTGGTCCACGTTGGCGATGCGGCGGCTCAAACCCGTCACGTGCTGGAAACTATCAAAAAGGTGATCGAGACCGCCGGTGGCAGCATGAGCGACGTCACTTTCAACTCAATTTTCCTCACCGACTGGAGCAACTACGCCGCGATTAACCAGGTTTACGCCGAGTATTTTCCTGGCGACAAACCCGCACGCTTCTGCATCCAGTGCGGATTGGTTAAACCAGACGCGCTGATTGAAATTGCCAGCGTCGCCCACATCGGGCCGCAGGAGGCGTAATGCACCTTGAGATTCATGGTTTAACCGCTAACGACGCGCCAACGCTGGTGCTGTCGTCCGGTCTTGGTGGCGTAGCGGGCTTCTGGCAACCCCAGTTAGCGGCACTTACACCTCATTATCGCGTAGTGACTTACGACCAACGCGGCACCGGTCGCAGTGCCGATACGCTGCCAGAAGGCTACAGCATGGCGATGATGGCCGCTGAACTGGCTGAGTTACTGGCACAACATGGCATTCATCATTACGACATTGTTGGCCACGCGCTGGGTGGCCTAATCGGCCTGCAGCTGGCGCTGGACTATCCCGACCGTGTCGGCCGCGTCGTGGTGATTAATGGCTGGCTGTCTCTGGACCCGCATACGCAGCGCTGCTTCCAGGTGCGGCAGGATTTACTGCTCAACGTGGGCGTAGAGGCCTTTGTGCGCGCGCAGCCGCTGTTCCTCTATCCGGCCGAGTGGCTGGCTCGGCATCAGGCGCGCATCACCGCTGAAGATGCCCATCACGTGACCCATTTTCAGGGCATGGAAAATCTGCTGCGCCGCTTACATGCATTGATGAACAGTGATTTCCGCCCGCATGCGGCGCGGATTCAGCAACCAGTGTTAGCCATCTGCAGCCAGGACGACCTGCTGGTGCCGTGGAGCTGCTCTCCGCAGCTGGCCCAGGCGCTGCCGAATGGCAGTCTGATTGAGATGCCGTGGGGCGGCCATGCGATGAGTGTGACCGATGCCGATAACTTTAACGCACTGCTGCTGGAATGGCTGGCCGAAACGGCTGCACCTGCGCAGCGCGTGGCGAGTTGAACAGAGGAGGTAAACCATGAGTGTGCAAGAACTGCCAGTGCTGCCAAATGTTGACCGCGATGCTTTTCGCCATGCCATGGCGCGATTGGGCGCGGCGGTCAATATCATCACCACCGACGGCCCTGCCGGTCGCGCCGGATTCACCGCATCAGCCGTCTGCAGTGTGACGGATACGCCGCCCACTTTGCTGGTGTGTCTGAATCGTTCGGCCTCGGTCTGGCCGACCTTTAGGGACAATGGCTATCTGTGCGTCAACACCCTGGCAGCCGGTCATGAAGATCTTTCTACGTTGTTTGGCGGGAAGACGCCGATGGAACAGCGCTTTGCCGCTGCTGAGTGGCATACGCTGGCCAGCGGCTCACCGCTGCTTGACGGCGCCACCGTGTCGTTTGATTGCAAAATCAGCCAGGTGGTCAGTGTTGGCACCCATGACATTTTGATTTGTGAAGCGCTGGCGCTGGTGCGTAACGATGATTCGCATGGTCTGGCGTGGTTTGACCGTGGATATCATCACCTTTTACGGCAGGACGCCCGCTAACGCCGCCCTGCGCGGCCCGGTTCCACCGCTACCCTGGAGAAGACGATGGCGAGTTCCTGGTTCCCCCGCTGGCAGAAAAAGTCAGCCATGACCGAAGATGGGCTGATTGCACCGGATGAAACCCTGCCGTTCGGGCAGACGTTTGTCATGGGCCTGCAGCATGCTGTAGCAATGTTTGGCGCGACGGTGTTGATGCCGTTGCTGATGGGACTGGATCCCAACCTGGCGATTCTGGTTTCCGGCATCGGCACGCTGCTGTTCTTTGTTGTCACTGGCGGCCGTGTGCCGAGTTATCTCGGATCCAGTGCCGCTTTTGTCGGGGTCATTATCGCGGTGACCGGATTCAACGGCCAGGGATTGAACCCCAATCTGGCTCTCGCACTGGGCGGGGTCATTGCTTGCGGCGCACTCTATACGCTGATTGGCTTGATCGTAATGAAAGTCGGCACAGGCTGGATTGAACGCCTGATGCCACCCGTCGTCACCGGCGCGGTGGTGATGGCGATTGGCCTTAATCTGGCGCCGATCGCCGTTCACGGTGTTTCCGCATCGATGTTCGACAGTTGGATGGCAGTGATGACGGTGTTATGCATTGGGGTGGTCGCGGTATTCACAAGTGGCCTGATTCAGCGCTTACTGATTCTGGTTGGCCTGATTGTCGCCTGGGCGATTTACGCCCTACTTACCAACGTGTTTGGCCTGGGAAAATCGGTGGATTTCAGTGGTGTTGCCAATGCACCCTGGTTTGGTTTACCGCACACCACCGCACCGATTTTTGATATGCAGGCGATAGTGATGATTGCGCCGGTCGCCATCATTTTGGTGGCCGAAAACCTCGGGCATATTAAAGCCGTTGCGGGTATGACGGGCCGCAATCTTGATCCCTGGATGGGGCGTGCGTTTGTCGGGGATGGTCTCGCCACCATGTTGTCAGGTTCGATGGGCGGCAGCGGCGTAACAACGTACGCTGAGAACATCGGCGTCATGGCGGTGACCAAAGTCTATTCTACGCTGGCGTTTGTCGCGGCCGCAGTGATTGCCTTAATACTCGGCTTCTCACCGAAATTTGGTGCGCTGATCCATACCATCCCCGGCCCGGTGATTGGCGGCGCGTCGATTGTGGTTTTCGGCTTGATTGCCGTAGCAGGTGCGCGGATCTGGGTGCAGAACAACGTTGATTTTAGTCAGAACGGCAATTTGATTATGGTAGCCACCACGTTAGTGCTGGGGGCTGGCGATTTCGCTTTAAAGATCGGCAGCTTTACTATCGGAGGCATTGGCACCGCGACCTTCGGTGCCATCATTCTTAACGCGATCCTCAAACGTCGCGGTGCCGCACTGGCGAACCAGGCGGCACGGCAGCATCCTTAAGGCTCCAGCGGTGCCTGCTCAGGCACCGTTTTTTTACGGCGAAATCGTAATTCGCTGACGATCACCCCACAGACGATCAGCACGCCGCCCAACAGCGCGGCGGCCGGCAAACGTTCACCCGCAATCCGCCCCACCACCCCTGCCCAGACAGGCTCACCGGCGTAAATCACCGTAGCCCGCGTCGGTGATACGCTGCGCTGTGCCCAGTTCATTGTCACCTGAATCAATGCACTGGCCGCGCCCAGTCCCAACGCACTCAATAGCAATGGCGTCGACATCATTGGGACCGACTCGCCGTTAGGGATCATTAAGACGAAGGCGCAGGCCGATGCCACCATCAGCTGAATCAGCGTCACGCGGCGCACATCAACCTGACCGGCAAAGCGACTGATCAGAATGATTTCAGCTGCGATCGCCAGCGTACTGAGTAACGTCGCAATCTCGCCCGCGTTTAACGTCAGGCTGCCGTCCTGTGGCCCCGCCACCAGCACCAGACCGGTAAACGCCAGCATGATGCCTATCCATGCCATCAGTCCAGGCGGGCGTCGCAGAAATAACCATTGCAGCAATGGCACCACCGGCACATACAGCGCGGTCAGAAACGCCGACTGGCTGCTGGAGATGGTTTGCATCCCCCAGGTTTGTAAGCCGTAGCCAACCGCAATCGACAGGCCAATCAGCGCACCAGCTTTCACTTCAAGCCATGTCATGTTTCTCAGATAACGGCGGAAGAAAAAGGCCAGCAGCAGCGATGCGGTGGCAAAACGCAGTCCCACAAAGAAGAACGGCCCGGAATGCGCCATCGCGCGGTGCACCACTAAAAAGGTGCCACCCCAAACCATGGTGATAAAAATGAGAACGAGTTCCTGGCGCGTAATACGCAGGCTGAGACGGGAGTTTGTAGCGGACATAACGCACCAAAATAGTCGATTGGTGGTCATTTTTGCCTGGTCATGAGGGGAATTGCAATCTTTGTTACCGCCGGGAGAACCCGGCGGAGGGGGAAATAAACACAATCACACTACTTCTTGCTGCGACTGCGTCCCCCTTTTTCACCTGCTTCGGAAGCGCGCTGCGGGTCGTTCCTGAAATTACCGCCGCTATTTTTGCCGCCTTTGCGACCGGCTTCCGCGGCTCTCTCGCGGTCTTCCGCGAAATTACCTGATCCTCCACGATGTTGTGCCATCATTTCCTCCAGGGATTGAGCATCTGTGGTTAGGCCTTTTCATCCAATGTGGTGAAAAGTAAGGGGCGAAGTATTCGCGCGCCCTGAGGAAATATTAGTCAACACAGTCCGATATTCAGCTGATATACATACTTTGAAACATATAATTCACTTATTTTTTATTCAAAAACCAGATTAATATCCAGCTTACAAGCGGTTAGCCCGGTAAAAAGCGCAGCGCGACACGGACCCATCTACCTCCTCCTCCAGCACCTTACACAGTCTCTTCTATACTTCTGAATACTCATCACCCTCAGCAGGATAGAAAACCATGGCAAAAGTTTTGGTGCTTTATTACTCAATGTATGGACATATCGAAACCATGGCGCAAGCCGTGGCTGAAGGCGCAAAGAGTGTGAACGGTGCGGAAGTCACCATTCTTCGTGTACCGGAGAGCATGGATGCGGAGAGATTTGCACAGGTGGGCGGTAAGGTGAACCAGGCGGCGGCTGAAGCAAAACCTGAAGATTTAACCCAGTACGATGCCATCGTCGTGGGTACGCCAACCCGCTTTGGCAATATGGCCGGTCAGATGCGCAATTTCTGGGATCGCACCGGCGGATTATGGGCCTCAGGTGCGCTGTACGGCAAACTCGCCAGTGTATTCGCCTCTACCGGCACCGGTGGCGGTCAGGAACAAACCATTACTTCTGTTTGGACCACTCTCGCCCATCACGGCATGGTTATCGTGCCCATCGGTTATGGCACCAAAGAACTTTTCGATATTTCTCAGGTACGCGGTGGCACGCCTTATGGGGCCACTACTATTGCTGGGGGTGATGGCTCACGCCAGCCATCTGAAGAAGAACTGAGAATTGCCCGTTATCAGGGCCAATACGTCGCCGGACTGGCGGTAAAACTGCAAGGATAAATCCACAACAGGAGACCTTTATGGCCACAGAACAGTCGAAAGCTCACCACGTGGGCGAATGGGCCACGCTGCGCCACACCTCACCTGAAATTGCTGAAGCCATTTTTGAGGTGGCAAATTACGATGAACGACTCGCGGAAGAAATCTGGCGTCAGCAAGGTAGCGACGATGTGCTGCTCCGCGCCTTTGATAAGACCGATCAGGACGTTCTGACGTGGGACGATAAAACGGTCGAACGTAAAAACGTTTAACACGCAGGCGGGCATGTCCCGCCTTTGTCTTTTTTACTGCCAAGGAGCCCCTTATGTCAGCCTATCAAAGCATCAACCCGGCCAATAATCAGTTGCTAAAATCCTGGCCTAATCACGATGACACCGTTATGCAGCAGGCGCTCAGCGCGGCTGATGATCTCTACCACTCTGCGTGGTCCAAAGGGGATATGCAGCCACGTCTGCAGGTGCTGCATCGACTGGCCGATCTGATTGATCAGCGCGTTGACGAATTAGCTGAAATTGCCAGTCGTGAGATGGGCAAGTTAATTGGTCAAAGCCGTGGTGAAGTGAAAATTTGCGCGCAGATCGCACGGTATTATGCCGAGCATGCCGCTCACCTGTTGCAGGCACAACCCTATCCGAGCACGGTAGGCGATGCCTGGCTGGAATATCATCCGATTGGGGTGGTGGTCGCCGTCGAGCCCTGGAACTTCCCTTACTACCAACTGATGCGCGTATTAGCGCCTAATCTGGCGCTGGGAAATCCGGTGCTGGCGAAACATGCCAACATCGTGCCGCATTGTGCGGATGTGTTCGAAAAGCTGGTTGAAGAAGCGGGTGCGCCAAAAGGCGCGTGGACTAATCTGTTTATCTCCAATCAACAAGTCGCTGATCTGATTGCCGATCCGCGCGTGCAGGGTGTCGCGCTGACGGGGTCTGAACGTGCCGGTAGCGCTGTGGCGGAGCAGGCAGGAAAGCATCTGAAAAAATCCACGCTGGAGTTAGGCGGGAATGATGTATTCGTGGTGCTGGACGATGCCGATATTGACGAAGCCGTGCGCCAGGGCGCGCAGGCGCGATTAAGCAACTGTGGTCAGGTGTGTACCGCAGCGAAACGCTTTATCCTGCACGAAAAAATCGCCACTGATTTTATGGCGAAGTTTAGTGCAGCCCTGCAATCTGCTAAAGCTGGCGACCCACTGGATGAGAGCACCACGCTCGGTCCGCTTTCCTCTAAAGAAGCCCGTGATCGATTGGTGAAGCAGGTTGATGATGCGGTGAAGCATGGCGCGCGTGTTGAATTGGGCGGAAAAGTCATTGAAGGCGTAGGTTGTTATTATCAGCCGACGATACTCACCGGCCTTACGCCGCAAAACCCTGCCTATTACCAGGAGTTCTTTGGTCCGGTGGCACAGGTTTATGTGGTGGCTGACGATCGCACTGCCGTCGCGCTCGCCAATGATTCCCACTATGGCCTGGGCGGTTCAGTGTGGACGCGCGATATCCTGCGTGGACGCAACATGGCATCGCAGATCGAGACCGGGATGGTGTTTATCAATTCTCAGAGCGATACCGCCGCAGAGTTACCCTTTGGTGGCGTGAAACGCTCAGGCTATGGACGCGAGTTGTCCGACCTTGGCCTGAAGGAGTTCGCTAATCAAAAACTGGTGGTCGTCGCCGGTTAACGGAAATAAAAAACCCCGTCGCGACGGGGTTTTTTCATTGCTGCAACGTTAGTTGCTGGCAGGAGCCGCTTTTGCCGCCTCGCCTTCCGGCTTGGCTGGCGTAGCATCTGACTGCGCTTTCTGCGCTGCGGCGGCATCGGCTTTCGCTTTGTCGTCCGCCGCTTTCTGGGCGGTGGCTTTCTCAGCTTTCGCTTTATCCTCTGCTGCTTTTTGTGCAGCCGCTTTATCCGCCTTCACTTTCTCTTCAGCTGCTTTAGCATCAGCCGCTTTCTGTGTCGCTGCTTTGTCCGCTGCAGCTTTATCTGCGGCCGCTTTATCTGCAGCGGCCTGATCCGCTTTCGCTTTAGCGTCATCATTGGCGGCAGCAGGCGCAGGTTGTGCCGCTGGCTGTGCTGCAGGGGTTGGAGCAGCCGGCTGCAGCGGGGTGCCCTGCAGTGCAGTATTCAACGCGGTAGCAAACTGATCCCAACTGCAATAACCGTTGGCATCGGCATCACAGCCTGCCAGTTGCAGCGTGACACGCTTCGGCGGGTTTTTCAGGCTCAGCATATCAGCATTGCGCAGTTGTTCCGCGGTCTGATAAACGTATTCCACTTTCAGCAGATCTTTGCTGTTTTTAGCATCGTGCCAGCGCTCAAACACCACCTGGCCACCGATTGGCGTTTTCTCATCGTTGCCCGGCAGCTCGTATGGCTTAACCTGCAAGGCGCTCAGCAGTGAGGCGATATTCGAATCGTGCCCCACCATCACCGTGACTTTCGGTGCGTTCGCTTTGTCCTGGTCCACTAACTGACTGCGGATGTAATCCACCAGCGGTGCGGCCACTTCACGCGCGACATCAGGAGAAGTGAACAACGCATCCTGATAACCATTTTTAATCGCCGCGAGGGATTTCCACTGCTCAGGGGTTTTGATCTGGCCCCAGGCCACCTGATCGGCCGGGAAACCTTCGTAATATTGCAGCGTGAAGGCATCGACCAGTGAATTACCGATTTTCAGCGGTCCATTCACATTAGGCTCTTTGCCATTTTCCGCGCTGAAGGTGTTATCACCGCCGCTCAGATCACACTGTTTTTTGCCGTTACAGGCTGGCGCAGATTTGTAATCAACAATCTTCTCTAACTGCTGGAAAGCCGGTTTCAACGCCAGCTTCTCATTCGCAGCCGTCATCGCTGCCAGTGCTTTCTTATTGAATTCGTCGCTGCCGTCAGTGATCACCGGATTAAAGATAGGATCCATGGTGCCCATCGCATCCTGATGCGTCACGGAAATATCACAGCCAGGGAAGGCGCCAGTAATGAAGTACTGCGCGGTCGCCACCGTACGTTGCAGGCTGTTGGCATAAACAAAGATGTTGCTGCTGTCCGGACAGGTGCCGCTTTCCACCAGCCCCTGCTGTGCCAGCCACTGACGGGTATAGTTACCCATGTAGACTTCCAGCACGCCGCCTTTGGTGGTTAACTCGCCGCCGGGCACATCCCACTGCGGCCAATTCTTCTTGGTGGATTGTTCCAGCACGCTGCCGTTGTTGGCTAACGGTGCGCGCAAATTGTGACGGCTCAGCATCAGCACTTGCTGTAACTGCATATCTCCATCTGCTGCGTAAGCAGACATACCGATCGGGAGCGCAGCGATAACTGACAACGCGCAAAGACTCAGTTTCTTGATCATTGTGCCTATTCCATAATTCATCAGTGAAACACTCTGGCATTCAAACGATTAGCTCGCCATTGAGCGAATTACCGCACAGTGTAACCCAGCTTGCCTCGGAAAATCGCCAGATGTTTACAAAAACCGTGAATGGAATATAGCAGTAAACGCGCGTGCCGTCGGGTTACAGCAGCAGATTGAAAAGCAACGGGATGTTTTTCGGAATTCCGGAACGCAGAAAAGCAAAAAGCCCGCATTTCTGCGGGCTTCTTTAATATGGCGGAGGAACAGAGATTCGAACTCTGGGATGGTTTCCCATCGACGGTTTTCAAGACCGTTGCCTTAAGCCACTCGGCCATCCCTCCGGAAATCTTTTTGTAACTTCACTCTGCAAGAGTGATGGCGGAGGAGGAGAGATTCGAACTCTCGGATGGTTTCCCATCGACGGTTTTCAAGACCGTTGCCTTAAGCCACTCGGCCACCCCTCCGCAATGAGGCGCACTATAAACATCCCCCCGAACGATGTAAAGCGTGGATTGAATCGTTCGCCTGAAAAACAGCCAAAATCCATTTTTTCGCTGTCAAAATCACCATTCTGCTCAGTGAAACAGCAATTTATCGCGTAAAGATGGGTAAAACGACTTTGCTGTCTGGGAGCCGTTGCGTATCCTCAGGCCATATTTGGTGTTCTCTCTCTATAATGGAGCGCATGATGGATAGAATAATTAGCTCGTCACAGCAGCAATCTCTGCTCAGCACCCACAAAGTGCTGCGCAATACTTACTTCTTATTAGGCATTACGCTGGCGTTCTCCGCCCTCACCGCCACACTTAGCACCGTCTACGCGTTACCGTCTCCGGGATTAATCCTGATGCTGGTAGGTTTTTATGGCTTGATGTTCCTGACTCATCGTCTGGCCAACAGCCCGGCGGGTATTCTGGCTGCCTTTGCCTTTACCGGTTTCCTCGGTTATTGCCTTGGCCCAATCCTGAGTTCCTTCCTTGCTGCAGGCATGGGTGATGTGATTGCCATGGCGCTGGGCGGTACGGCGCTGGTGTTCTTCTGCTGTTCGGCATACGTCCTCACCACGCGTCGTGACATGTCGTTCCTCGGCGGCATGATGATGGCTGGCTTCGTGGTGTTGCTGGTTGCAGTGGTAGCGAATATCTTCCTGCAACTGCCAGCGCTGCATCTGGCGATCAGTGCGCTGTTTATCCTGTTCTCTGCGGGTGCGATTCTGTGGGAAACCAGCAACATCATTCATGGCGGCGAAACCAATTACATCCGCGCTACCGTGAGCCTGTATGTTTCGCTGTATAACATCTTTGTCAGCCTGCTGAGCCTGTTAGGCTTCGCCAGCAAAGATTAAGCTGCAGACGTAAACGTTCAAAACCCCGCTTCGGCGGGGTTTTTGCTTTTTAACAGCCGGCGAACTTACAATATGCCGATTAATGCTGTGAGGAATGACTGTGATTTTTGCCGGTAAAGAGATCGCCACCGATGCGGAAGGCTACTTAAAAAATAGTGCGGACTGGAGCGAAGCACTCGCTGCGGTGATCGCGGAGAATGAAGCCATTGCCATGACTGAGGCTCACTGGGAAGTGGTGCACTTTGTGCGCACCTTTTATCAGGAGTTCAATACTTCCCCTGCAGTGCGCATGCTGGTGAAAGCCATGGCGCAGAAATATGGCGAGGAAAAGGGGAATAGCCGTTACCTGTTCCGGCTGTTCCCGGAAGGTCCGGCAAAACAAGCCACTAAAATCGCTGGTTTGCCAAAACCCGCCAAGTGTCTGTAATCAGCCAGTCGTAAATCGCGTGGGAATTGGCGTGGGTTGATAAGGCTCCACCAGCACCTTATCAACCCGTGCACTGGTAGGCCCGCCGGCTTTCAGCCAGGCGATTAACTCGTCCACCTTTTGTTCATCGCCAGCGGCCAGCACTTCAACACTCCCGTCGCGCAGGTTATGTGCATAGCCGGTAACGCCTAATTGATTGGCCTGTGATTGGGTGTAATAACGAAAGCCTACTCCTTGCACCATACCGTGCACCCAAATTTTGTAGCAAGTGTTCGCCATGGCAATCTCCCCATTGTGCGTTGCAATTTGCCGCCATCCACCGGAAAATGGCGCCTCATTTTTTCAGGTAAGCATAGCAAACATGACCGTTCGATTGATTCTCGCAAAGGGACGTGAAAAATCCCTGCTCCGCCGCCATCCGTGGGTGTTCTCAGGTGCCGTTGCACGTATGGAAGGTAAAGCCCAGTCTGGTGAAACCATTGATGTCTGCGACAGCAATGGTAAATGGCTGGCCCGTGCCGCTTATTCTCCGCAGTCACAAATTCGCGCGCGCGTCTGGAGTTGGCAGCAGGATGAGTCAATCGACATCGCCTTCTTTGTACGCGCTTTTGAAAAAGCGCAGCAGTGGCGCGAATGGCTGGCGCAACGCGATGGCCTTGATAGTTATCGCCTGATTGCCGGTGAGTCGGATGGCATGCCTGGCGTGACCATTGACCGTTTCGGCAACTTTATGGTGCTGCAACTGCTGTCTGCTGGTGCTGAATATCAGCGTCCAGCGATTCTTTCTGCCTTACAGCAGTGCTTCCCGACTTGCGCTATTTACGATCGTTCTGATGTTGCCGTGCGTAAAAAAGAAGGGCTGGAACTGACTCAAGGCCCAGTCACTGGTGAGCTTCCGCCGCCGTTACTGCCAATTACCGAACACGGTATGAAATTGCTGGTCGATATTCAGGGCGGCCACAAAACCGGTTACTACCTTGATCAACGTGACAGCCGTTTTGCCACGCGCCGCTATGCTGAAAACGCTCGCGTGCTGAACTGCTTCTCTTACACCGGTGGATTTGCCGTGTCGGCTTTGATGGGCGGCTGTAGCGAAGTGATCAGCGTGGATACTTCACAGGACGCGCTGGATGTGGCGAAACAGAACGTTGAGCTCAATGGCCTCGACCTGTCGCGTGCACAGTTTGTGCGTGATGACGTATTCAAATTGCTGCGTCGCTATCGTGACAGCGGTGAAAAGTTTGACGTGATTGTGATGGACCCGCCGAAATTTGTTGAGAACAAGAATCAGCTGATGGGCGCCTGCCGCGGATATAAAGATATTAATATGTTGGCGATGCAGTTGCTCAACCCTAACGGCATTCTGCTGACATTCTCATGCTCAGGGTTAATGGCCACCGATCTGTTCCAGAAAATTATCGCCGATGCCGCATTGGATGCAGGTCGTGATGTACAATTTGTAGAGCAGTTCCGTCAGGCAGCCGATCATCCCGTGATCGCCAGCTATCCTGAAGGGCTTTATCTGAAAGGATTTGCCTGCCGCGTGCTGTGACTTGAAAATCTGTACCCTGCCTCCATATTAGAGACAGGGCACAGTTTTGGGAGGCACAATGATTACCAGCAAATTTGGAATTGGACAGCAGGTCCGTCACCGTCTCTCCGGGGTGCTCGGCGTTATCGTGGATGTCGACCCGGAGTTTTCTCTCGATGAACCCGAGCAGGATGATGTGGCCGCCAGCGAAACGCTGCGCGCTGCTCCGTGGTATCACGTGGTGATGGAAGATGAAGAAGGCGAACAGGTGCACACCTATGTTGCTGAAATTCAGCTAGCCGGTGAGACCTCGTATGAGCATCCTGAGCAACCGTCGATGGATGAACTTGCCGCTTCCATCCGGCAGCAGCTGCAGGCACCCAGCCTGCGCCATTAATGCTAACAGCGACCTCGGTCGCCGTTTCTGTTTTACTGTGCCAGGGGCGCAATACTCAGGCGTGGAATTTCAATTTTCGGGCAACGATCCATCACCACAGTCATGCCGGCATCGCGCGCTAACACTGCCGCCTGCTCATTGATCACGCCCAATTGCAGCCAAAGCGTATCGGCACCAATGGCTATCGCTTCCTGCGCCACACCCCACGCTGCCTCAGCATTACGAAACACATCCACCATATCCACTTTGCCAGGAATTTCAGCCAGCGTGGCGTAAGCGGTCTGCCCCAGCAACTGCTGTCCCGCCAGTTTCGGGCTCACCGGAATCACCTCGTAACCCTGATCGAGCAAAAACTTCATCACACCGTAGCTTGGGCGATCGGCGCGATCGCTGGCACCGACCAGCGCAATGCGTTTGGTTCGGCTCAACACATCTCGAATCGTTTGATCATTCATGCATTTTCTCCTTATTCACTCGCCTGAGTGTAGATGGCTTTCACATGAGTAACGCAAGTTCTTCTGGCGAAAACCTTGCGCCTCAGCACGAATAAATATGTAAAAATGTAAATTTACTGCCATAATGTAATAATTTGCTACACATCACCCATAATCCCCATCCTCCGGGAGTTGAAATGAAGCTGTCTTTGGCTGTTACGAGTTTACTCGTGTTACTCGTATCGGCATCCTGCCATGCCATCACCCTCAAGCTCGATCCTGAAATCGATCTGCTGGTACTTGATGGGCGCAAAATCTCAGGCTCGCTGCTGAAAGGCGCGGACAGCCTTGAGCTGGAGCGTGGACAGCATCAATTCCTGTTTCGCGTCGAGAAGCCCGGTGCGGATGCCACGCATTTTCAGTCGGTGCCGATGATCGTTACGTTCAATGCCAGCGCGACATCAGTCGCGATTCGTTTGCCCGCGCTGGCTAATCGCCGTGAACGTAGCACGTTCGATAAAGCGCTTAATTTCCAGCTGATTGACGAGCACGGTAACGAAATTGCCAGCCTGCGTGACCGCTTACCGCAGGGTAGCGATAGCGATCTGGAAAAAGCCATGCTGAATTATAACCGTACTGCCCAGGCGGCATCGGTTCCTCGCTTTGCGCTGCAATCAGTTAGTGCATCGGATGCACAGATGAGTCTCGATTTTGCCTGGCAGGATGCGGGCGATCTGCCTTACCTGCAACACTGGTTCCAGCGTTTTGATGCCGCCACGCGCCTGCGTTTTATCAGTTGGATGAAAACCTTACGCGCAAGTTGATAGAGTTGAAATGTCAGGGGTAAACTCATGCCTTAAAATTAATCCATGAGAAGAAACAGGAAGCCCTATGGAGCAGACCGTTCGTACCCTTGAAGTTCAGAAACATATTGCCCTCGTCGCCCACGATCACTGCAAAGCGACACTGCTTGAGTGGGTCAAAGCCAACCAGAGCGCGCTGCAACCTCATGTTCTTTATGCCACCGGCACCACCGGTAATCTGATCAATCGCCACACCGGTTTAGACGTAAATGCCATGCTGAGCGGCCCGATGGGTGGCGATCAGCAAGTGGGCGCTTTGATTTCCGAAGGGAAAATAGATGTACTGTTCTTCTTTTGGGATCCGTTAAATGCGGTGCCACACGATCCCGATGTCAAAGCTCTGCTGCGTCTGGCTACCGTGTGGAATATCCCGGTGGCGACCAATCGCGCCACCGCAGATTTCATTATTCAGGCACCGATGTTTGCCCAGCAGTTTGAGATACAAATCCCCGATTATCAACGCTATCTTGCCGATCGCCTGAAAGCCTAATGTTCAGGCCTTCCGGCTCTGCGGCACGCCCAATTCGCGGAAGTGTTCGACAAATACGGAAGGCCGATCTTTATCAAACAGCATCCACACCTGCTGACGCGCGCGGGTAATGGCGACATAGGCCAACCGCCGCTCTTCAGCATCAGGAAAATCTTCCGGCTGAGGTAATAACCCCTCTTCCATAATCGATTCTCGCGCCTCGGCGGGGAAGCCGTCACGTCCCTGGTGCAGCCCAAGCATAATGACAAAATCAGCCTGCTGCCCTTTACTGGCATGGATGGTCATAAAATCGAGCTTTAATTTCGGCCAGCGCGTTTTGGCTTTATCAAGGATGGCAGGACGCAGATGGTGATAGCGTGCCAGCAACAGCACGCGCTCCTCCGGTTTCGCATAACCGCTTAGTTTGTCCAGTAATGGCTCCAGCTGCTCCTGCGGCAGTAGCGTGACCGACTTCTTATTGCCTTTGCTCAGACTGTTGAGTGGCTTGTGCAATTGATGGGGATTTTGCTGCACAAAGCGGTTGGCAATTTCACCGATACGATCGTTGAAGCGATAGGTGGTATCCAGCACGCAGCGATCGCCATCACCAAAATAGTGATGGAAAGCGGTGGTCAGACTCATCTCGGCACCGCTGAAGCGATAGATGGCCTGCCAGTCATCGCCCACGGCAAACAAGCTGGTGCGCTTGTTCTGCTGGCGCAATGCGGTCAGCAAGGCGGCACGCTGAGGCGAGATATCCTGGAATTCATCCACCAGGATATGCTTCCACGGGCTGATAAAGCGTCCTTTTTCGAGAATGGCAATCGCCTGATGGATCAGTCCGGAGAAATCGACCGCGCCCTCCTCTTTCAACGCGCTCTTCCAGGCTTTCAAAAGCGGCGCCATCAGTTTGACGCGTTTGCTGAAGTTATCGCGATAATCCTCAGGTACATCGGCAATCATCGCCGCCTGCGCACCGCCGTGCATACGCATCAGCCCCAGCCAGCGCTCCATTCGCGAGGCCAGCCGTTGCGCCAGCTTGTCATCCTGCCAGAATGGGCCTTCAGCGACATCCCACTCCAGCTCCTCCTGCAGCCACTGACGCCAGCCGCTCGCCTGCGCTTTTTTGCTGTTGCACTGCTCGCGCCAGGTGTCGATCAGCAGTTGCCGCCGCGCCTTGCTGTCACTCTCCAGCTTGCTGATTACCGGTTGCTTGTTGCTGCCTTCGCGGATGATATGCAACGCCAGGGCATGGAACGTGCGCGCCTGAATCGCACTCTCACCTAAGCGTTGTTGAATACGATCGTTCATCTCTTCGGCCGCCTGGCGACCAAATGCCAGTAGCAGGATTTGCTCCGGCTGCGCCAGTTTGCGCTTTATCAGCCAACCGGCGCGTGCCACCAGCACCGAGGTTTTACCACTCCCCGCACCGGCCAGTACCAGCAACGCATCTTCACCGTTGACCACCGCTTCACACTGGGAAGCGTTGAGCGGCGTGGTTTCGACGGTGGAGAAGAATTCGTGGTAATCCTTGATGACTTTCGTCGTCCACTCACGGTTGCGCTGGCGAATAGCGGTTTCACCCTGCTCCAGCCACTGCTGACAAAACTGCCAGCGTGCACGGCAATTTTCGAACTCATTCATGCGTAAGAGGGGCAACGGTAAGGCGGAAAACTGGCGAGTTATGCTCTCCTTCACCGTGGCAAGTTCACTGCGCTTTAACCAGCGATCCTGTTGCGTGAAGGCGATGATCTCCTGCTCCAGCGCGACCAGGACTTGTGCGCTGACTTCGCTCATCTCCTGGCTCCACTGCTGCCAGGCATGCTGTAGATAGTGGAAAAAACGCTGCGTCTCCTGCCATTCTGTGCCGTGCAGGCGCACAACTTTATCATCCGGCAAGTGAAATTCCAGTTCTCCCCAGACCATGCCACGCTTGCAGGCAATGCTGATTAACTGGTTGAAAGGGATAAGATATTCATGACGATCGCCACTGACTTCCACGCCAGCGGCCAGCAGACGCACCCGATTATAGGGATGCTGAGCCAGACGTTTGCCCATTGATGTTGCTTTCAGTTCCATGTCTGCACCGTCTTGTGGAATTCGATTATCGCGCAGTTTACCTGTCAGACTCTTGACGCTCCAGCCTTAAAACACGCTAAACTGGGCGACACATATTGCGGATTGCAAAAGGAAAATCGTGTTATGCGCACCGTACTCAATATTCTTAACTTCATTTTGGGTGGCGTGTTCACCACCCTGAGCTGGCTATTTGCCACGCTTGTCAGCATTGTGCTGATCTTTACCCTACCTTTGACGCGATCCTGCTGGGAAATCACCAAACTTTCACTGCTTCCATTTGGAAATGAAGCTGTACACGTCGATGTACTGCGCCCCGATAGCAAAAGTCATGTCCTCAATGCGGGCGGAACCTTTCTCAACATTTTCTGGCTGGTATTTTTCGGTTGGTGGCTGTGTCTGATGCATATTTCTGCGGGGATTATCCAGTGCCTGACCATCATCGGCATTCCCGTCGGAATCGCGAACTTTAAAATTGCCGCAATTGCACTCTGGCCAGTGGGTCGTCGTGTGGTTTCGGTGGAAGAGGCTCAGGCCGCGCGTGAAGCGAATGCGCGCCGTCGTTACTAAGGCGGACGTTTGATGCTTCTGAACGCGATGCCGGGATGGCGACGTTATCTGTTCAATAGCAGCCTGCGTTATTTACTGCGCATCTTCTTCGCGCTGGCAGGTTGCGCCGCCGTTCCCTGGTGGCTGCAGCAGATAGAATGGACCATACCTTTAACGCTTGGCGTGGTCGCGGCCGCGCTGGCCGATCTGGATGATCGATGGACTGGACGCCTGCGCAATCTGATGATTACGCTGGTGTGTTTCTGCATCGCTTCGGTATCGGTTGAGTTGCTGTTCCCTTATCCATGGGCCTTTGCTATCGGTTTGGCGCTCTCTAGCTGGGGCTTTATTCTGCTTGGCGCTCTGGGACAGCGCTATGCCACCATCGCGTTTGGCGCTCTGCTGATTGCGGTGTACACCATGTTGGGTATTGGCCTGTTTCCTCAGTGGTGGATGCAGCCTGCTCTGCTGTTGATTGGTGCGCTGTGGTACAACCTGCTGACCTTTATCGGGCATTTGATCTTCCCGGTGCGACCGGTGCAGGAGCAACTGGCGGCCAGTTTTTCTCAGCTGGCGAGTTATCTGGAGGCCAAAGCGAATCTGTTTGATCCAGATGCAGGTGAACAGGATGATGCCAGTACCATTGCCACAGCGATGGTGAACAGCCAGTTAGTGGCGCAACTCAATCAGACGAAAACTACCATTCAAAGTCGCTTACGCGGCGACCGTGGTTCACGCAGCACACGCCGCAGCCTGCACTACTATTTTGTCGCGCAGGATATACACGAGCGCGCCAGTTCATCTCATCTGCAATATCACCTGCTGCGCGATGACTGGCGCTATAACGAGGTATTATTCCGCTTCCAGCGCCTGTTGAATATGCAAGCGCAAGCCTGTCGAAAGCTAGCTGAGAGCATCTTGTTACGGCAGCCGTGGCATCATGACAGCAGTTTCGAACGCACCTTTACGCGGCTGGAAACGGCGCTGGAACGATTACAGCAGAATGATCTGCAGGATCCACACATCCGCGCGCTGTTTTGGCTGCTACGTAATTTACGTGCGATTGATGCGCAACTGGCCTCGATTGAGTCTGAACAAGCGCTGGCTGAGCCGCCTTCCTCCGCTGATAACCATCTTTCTCGTGAAGGGCTTAGTGGATGGGCTGATATTCGGTTACGGCTGAGCCGTCATCTGAGCCCCGGATCGGCATTGTTCCGCCATGCTGTGCGCATGTCCCTGGTGCTTTGTGTCGGATACGCTTTCATTCAGATTACCGGTCTTCATCGCGGCTACTGGATTTTGCTCACCAGCCTGTTTGTCTGCCAGCCTAACTACAACGCCACACGCCGCCGACTCGCCTTACGTATCGGTGGGACACTGGCCGGCATCGCCATCGGCTTACCGGTACTGTGGTTGGTGCCCTCTATCGAAGGGCAGCTGATTTTAATCGTGTTAAGCGGCGTACTGTTTTTTGCCTTTCGCCAGATTCAGTATGCGCAAGCCACACTGTTTATCACCTTACTGGTACTGCTGTGCTTTAACCTGCTGGGCGAAGGCTTTGAGGTGGCGCTGCCGCGTATCGTTGACACGCTGTTAGGGTGCGGACTGGCCTGGCTGGCCGTGGCCTTTGTCTGGCCCGATTGGCGTTTTCGTAAGATTAGCGCCGTGGCGGATCGCACGCTGAATGCCAACTGTCGTTATCTCGATGCCATCCTGGAGCAATATCATCAGGGCAAAGATAACCGTCTGACGTATCGCGTGGCGCGCCGTGACGCTCATAATGCCGATGCTGAATTAGCATCTGTGGTCTCGAACATGAGTAGTGAACTCAAGCTTCAGCAACCGTTGCGTGAAAACGCGTTCCGGTTACTGTGCCTGAATCACTCCTTCCTGAGCTACATCTCGGCGCTGGGCGCACATCGCGAACGACTCTCTGACCCTGCATTGCTCAACGTATTAGATGATGCAGTCTGTTTTGTTGAGGATGTGCTGCAGATTGAGCGCGTTGACGACCAGCAGGCATTAGCTATGCAGCAGCAGGTGATGCAACAGTTAAGTGGTATCAAAAACAGTTCGGACGTGCAGGCGCCGCTGGTGATGCAACAGTTGGGATTACTGATTGCCCTGCTGCCGGAAATTGCCCGCCTGCGCCGCACACTCTCCAGTCATTAAGTTAACTCGGCTCCACCGTGTTTTTTTGGTGGAGCGTTTTGACATACCACGCACGCAGTTCATCTCTGATCGCCGCAGGCAATGCAGCCTGATGATGTCCGGAAATCGCCCCTTCCAGCGCCATTAAGGTTTTCAGCCCAATATGCTTATTGACCGCACGCAATTTGAGCCAACTCTGACGCGATCCCATTTCATGCAGCACTTTCACTGAATTGATGCCCACTTTATGCAACATCATCTCCATGCGCAGGCTGAGATTTGGCAAATCCTTCAATCGTAAGGTCACGATACGGCTCGCTAATTCATGCTGAGCAGCATGCAGCGCACTCGCTGAAAGTCGCAATAACTGGTCAGGATCCTGCCAGAGCTTCGCATCCACCTTGAAGTAGTTTAGCTGTACCGGCATGCCACGTTTGCGATACACCAGCGGCTCAAGCGCGCGTTGAGTGTTATAAGTCTGCAGCTCTTCACTGGCTCGCAGGTAGAGCGCATCTTCATTGATATAGGCAAAAATCACCTTTTCTACCGTGAGTGCATAGCCCCCAAATTGCGTTCGGGATTCGATCTTTCCCAGCGGCGCCAACTGTGCTTTAGATTGTTTAACGAGTGGATTGTTGGTTTTCATTACAGCTCCTTTCCGTGAATTCTCATTCGAGAATATTCCTTAAAACCCTGGATTTTCATTTGGTTAGAAGATAGAAAAAACCCATTAGCTGTTCAATGAATAAAAGCATTTGCTGCCTGCGTTGTGCACAATTTGCGAGGTGTTTTCAGAAATTGAGGTTGATCTTTATCCAGGAAGACTTTACTGTACATCCATACAGTTCATTACTGAGTGATTAAAAAAATGCGTACTCATTTCTCTGGCCTTGCTGATCGTTCTCAACGTTTTGCTTCTTCAAGCTTGACGCAGCCTTCTCTGGGTGGAATTACTGAACTGCGTTATAGCGAACAGCCTGGCATGATGCAGTTACTGCTGTTGCCTGTGTTAAAGCAACTCAGCGAGCAGTCACGCTGGCAGCTGTGGTTAACGCCGGCGCACAAGCTGAATCGCAGTTGGATGCAGCAGTCAGGTTTGCCGCTGGAGAAAAGTATGCATATCACCGAATCTGAACGACTTAGTACAGTAGAAAGTATGGTGAAGGCTCTGCGCACCGGGAATTACAGTGTGGTTTTGGCCTGGATTCCGTACGAATTGAATGATGAAGAGCGGTTTGAACTCGAAATGGCAGCGGCTGAAGGTGAAGCGCTGGGTCTGATTATGCGTCCGCAAGGTCACGATCGCGTCTTGTCCAGACAACCAAATACGCCAAAAATTCCCTTAGATTTGTTTCATTAAGTAAAACCAGGAATTTTCTCACGCTTTTTTTTCTTAAGGATGCTGCTAAGCCACTGATTCTTTTCCCGCCAGCTTTGACAATGGTTTAGCCGCTTTTTCTCAATCCGCTAGCGAAGATTTTGCCATGTGATTTGTTAAAATGTGTGTATAAATCCCTGTTTTTTTGCTGACTGGCCTCACATCATACTTGTAACTTTCCAATCTCGTTGTAGACTTTATCTCGCCAGGGTGCTCAATAACCTCCGTTTTTTCGGTAGAGTCAAAAGCGAGCGTTTAGACCCGGCGAAGGATTAACACAAAGAGCAACCTTTTTGCTCATTGCCTATTTGGATGATAACGAGGCGCAAAAATGAAAAAGACAGCTATCGCAATTGCAGTGGCACTGGCTGGCTTCGCTACCGTAGCGCAGGCCGCTCCTAAAGATAACACCTGGTACACCGGTGCTAAACTGGGCTGGTCTCAGTATCACGATACTGGTTACTACGGTAACGGTTACGCGAACAACGACGGTCCAACTCACGAATCTCAGCTTGGTGCTGGTGCATTCCTGGGCTACCAGGCTAACCCATACCTGGGCTTCGAGCTGGGCTACGACTGGTTAGGCCGCATGCCTAACAAAGGCGACCAAGTTAACGGCGCATTCAAAGCACAAGGCGTTCAGCTGGCAGCTAAACTGAGCTACCCAATCACTGAAGACTTTGATGTGTACACCCGTCTGGGTGGCATGGTATGGCGCGCAGACTCTAAGCAGGCCAACCTGAACACTGGCGACCGTATCAGCAACCATGACACCGGCGTTTCTCCGCTGGCTGCTGTTGGTGTTGAATACGCACTGACCAAAAACTGGGCAACTCGCCTGGACTACCAGTGGGTTAACAACATCGGTGACGCAGGTACCGTTGGTGCGCGTCCAGACAACAGCATGCTGAGCGTCGGCGTTTCTTACCGTTTCGGTCAGGATGAAGCAGCTGCACCAGTTGTTGCTCCAGCACCAGCTCCAGCGCCAGTTGTTGAAACCAAGCGTTTCACCCTGAAGTCTGACGTACTGTTCACCTTCAACAAAGCTACTCTGAAACCAGAAGGCCAGCAGGCTCTGGATCAGCTGTACAGCCAGCTGAGCTCAATGGATCCTAAAGACGGTTCTGTTGTCGTACTGGGCTTCACTGACCGTATCGGTTCAGAGCAGTACAACCAGAAACTGTCTGAGAAACGCGCTCAGTCTGTAGTTGATTACCTGGTATCTAAAGGTATCCCTTCTAACAAGATCTCTGCACGCGGTATGGGCAAATCTAACCCAGTTACTGGCAACACCTGTGACAGCGTGAAAGGCCGTAATGCCCTGATCGACTGCCTGGCGCCAGACCGTCGCGTTGAAATCGACGTGAAAGGTATCAAAGACGTTGTAACTCAGCCACAGGCTTAAGTTATCACGCAATAAAAAACCCCGCTCCGGCGGGGTTTTTTTTATCTCTTTTTAACTGAGTTAAAACAGCATCACAGTGTAGCCAGCAACGCTATTCGTTTTCTGAACCGCCCTTACCCAAAATCGCCTGCAGGTCCTGCTTAAGCGTCGACATCTGGCTGGCATACTTCTCTTTGCGCTCGGCATCTTCTATCAACTGCACAATGGTTTCTGACAGCGTATTGCTGCGACGCTGCGCTAATCCTGCCAGACGCTGCCACACCAGATATTCCAAATCGATCGACTTTTTGCGCGTGTGCTGATGTTCCGCATTGAAGTGGCGCTTACGACGTGCACGAATTGTCTGCTTGAGACGGTTCTCGAGATCGGGATGAATGTGCTGTGCAATCCATTCCGCTACCTCCACTGGGCTGTTTTCCATCGCCAGCAGGGAATCCACCGCGACCTGCGCGGCGCTGAGCTCAAGATGACGGGTGATCAATTCACCCTCCCGATGCTTTTTCACCAGGTATTTCCACTTCCATCCACTTTCAAGATTTTCGAGTTGCTGGTATTTCATCGGAATCTCATCGTGATCACGTAACAAACTAAGAATAACAGCTTTTTTCCCGGATGCAGCAAGGAAAAACATGTTGCGGTCATCACATTTCGGGCTGGAACTCCGCAGTGCTTAACCAAATCGATTCCTGTATAATCGCGCTTTTCCTAAATAAGACTAATGCGAATATTTTGACCAGCACTCAAATTACGTGGCAAGCCCTGCAGCCGGATAGCACCCGCTACCAATCCATTTTCTCGAGCGTCTCACTGGAAGATAGCGATAGTCTTGCCGCGGTTCAGCCGCGTCTGCTGAATGCGCTGGCGCATTTGCATCATCAAACCTTAGGTTTTCCCCTGCTGCTACTGCGCAGTCAGGAAAACAGCGATTACCTCGCCTGCATCGCTGAAGCCGCACAGCGCTTCCAGCCTGAAGAGATCGCCCTGTATGGTGGTGATTACCATGTGATGGGTGACACGGTGAGCCTGATGCCGCCCAGCGACGCTAATCGGCCATTCACCAGTCAGGGCGGTGTTCACTTTGCTGACTGGATTGAATCCGAACAGCTGTTTGGTTGCGTACGTCAGTATAAGGATCGTATCCAGCCTGAACCTGGCCTGATTCATCAAGCCAATGGCGGCACCCTGATCCTCGCCGTTAACACCTTACTGGCTCAACCGCTGCTGTGGCTGCGTCTGCGTAAATGCATCGAACAAGGTCGCTTTGACTGGTATTCGCAGGACGAACGTCAGCCGTTGCCCGTGGCCATCCCTTCCCTGCCGCTGCAACTGCGCCTGGTGCTCTGTGGCGATCGTGATGCATTAGCCAGCTTCCAGGAACTGGATGCCGAAGTGCATGAAATGGCACTGTACAGCGAGTTCGAAGAGAACCTGCAGATCACCGATGAAGAGGATATGACCTTCTGGTGCCAGTGGACGCTCACGCAAGCAGAGCAAGCCGGTCTGGACCAGCCTGAAGCCGATTTTTGGCCATTGTTGATGACTGAAGCCGTTCGTTTCACGGGTGATCAGGACACCTTGCCACTCTGTCCACGCTGGTTACGCCGCCAACTTCAGGAAACCGCACTGCACGGTGACGCCATCAATGCCGAAGCGTTAAAAGAAGCGCTGGAAGCACGCGAGTGGCGTGAGAGCTACCTCGCCGACCGCATGCGTGATGAAATTCTGCTCAATCAGATCATGATTGAAACTGAGGGTGAAGTGGTGGGACAGATTAATGGTCTGTCTGTCGTGGAGTTTCCTGGACATCCGCGCCCATGGGGCGAGCCGTCACGTATCACCTGTGTCGTCCATCCAGGTGATGGCGAATTTACTGACGTAGAGCGTAAAGCGGAACTGGGCGGCAATATTCATGCGAAAGGCATGATGATTATGCAGGCTTATCTGATTGCTGAACTCGAACTCGAACAACAACTGCCCTTCTCAGCCTCGTTGGTGTTTGAACAATCCTATTCCGAAGTCGATGGCGATAGCGCATCACTGGCCGAGTTGTGTGCACTAATCAGCGCACTGGCTAATCAGCCGCTCAATCAGCAGATTGCCGTAACCGGTTCAGTGGACCAGTTTGGTAATGTTCAACCTGTGGGCGGCTTGAATGAAAAAATCGAGGGCTTCTTCCATATTTGCCAGTCACGCGAACTGACAGGTAAACAAGGTGTGATTCTGCCGGCCAGCAACATTCGGCATCTGAGCCTGAGCCAGGCCGTGGTAGATGCCGTGCAGCAAGAGCAGTTCCATATCTGGGCGGTTGAGAGTGTTGATGAAGCACTCCCGTTATTGACCAATATCGCGTGGCAAAGTGAGAACGGCGAGTCGCTGCTTAATACCATCCAGGAGCGCATTGCACAGTTTAATCAACAGGAAATTCGTCATCGTCCGTGGCCATTCCGTTGGCTCAACTGGTTCAACCACAGCTGATTGATTTGCCCAGCGTACAACTGTTCGCTAATATTCGGGCTTCACTAAAAGAAGGCATATTGAGAACATGGTAGATAAACGCGAATCCTATAGCAAAGAAGACCTGGTTGCCTCAGGTCGCGGCGAACTGTTTGGCGAAAATGGACCGCCGCTTCCTTCAGATAACATGTTAATGATGGACCGCGTGGTCATGATGACCGAAGACGGTGGCAAATTTGACAAAGGTTATGTGGAAGCCGAACTGGATATCAGCCCTGACCTGTGGTTCTTCGCTTGCCACTTCAAAGGCGATCCGGTAATGCCTGGTTGCCTGGGCCTTGATGCAATGTGGCAGCTGGTAGGTTTCTACCTCGGCTGGCTGGGTGCAGAAGGTAAAGGCCGCGCACTGGGTGTGGGTGAAGTGAAATTTACCGGCCAGGTACTACCAACCGCGAAGAAAGTGACTTACAAAATTCACTTCAAGCGCGTAATCAACCGTAAACTGGTGATGGGCGTGGCGGATGGTGAAGTATTTGTCGACGGAAACCTGATTTACTCCGCGACCGATTTGAAAGTAGGCCTGTTTAAAGACACCTCAGCTTTCTAATCCTCCCAAACGAAAACCTCCGCACGCAGCGGAGGTTTCTTCCCTATTGATAGACATCCGACAGTGTTAGGCCACCGCCGACCTGTCCTCCATGGCTTGACGCCAACCTCCCAACCAGTAAGACCGCGCATCGATCATTTGATAAGGGCATATCTCTTTTGAGCGGCCCGTAATACCGGCTTGATAGCCTCGTGAATGTGCTCGTTCCAGGCGGTCTCTCTTCTGTCTCTTCATGCCTCGATTCCCTCATTTCAGGTCTGGTGGATTCTGGGTGGAAAGAAAGAGTGGCGATATAATGTTCAACCACAGTAATGTTCTAACCCCAAGCAGAAGAAAGGTCAATGCGCAAAATTCACGCCAATGTCATCAATTTGACGTTAAATCGACATCTAATTTTGTCAATTCCGTGTATATCTGACTGATTCAAAAATAAAAAAAGCCCCTGATTTGATGTCCGTCACACAACGGCAAATCAGGGACTTAGCATAAGCATCGAACAAATCTTAATTTAGCGAAATGACACTATTTGCGATTTGTTGCGCCGTTTGCTGCCAGCCAATAGATAGAGTACGCACTAATGCATCGTAGCCATCTTCATTTTGCGGCAGCGTCAGATTAAAGCCATGTTTGATTAGGCGCCCTTGATGTTGCAGCAGCCATTCCCCGCTAACCACAACCTGGCCATCATAACGTCCCTGAAAGCCGGTCACATTCACCGTCAAGGTGTCATGGCTCTCGCCCAGCGGAGAGCCCGCGACAACCCTTCCCGGCAGCGCTTTACTGAGATTGGTGATCAACGTCTGTTGTAATTGTTGATCCAGCGGACTCGCCCACAGGTTATTGGCCGCAATCACATATTTCACATCGCTGGTTTGGTAGACCAAACCGTTGCCCGCCATGTAATCAGGCACCGTAACCTGCTCGACCCAAATCATGGGCTGGTTGCCGCTCGATGCGCTGTCCACGCGGGCGACATTGCTGCCCGCCGGCAGCTGATAATACGTGTTTTCAATAGTACTGCTGCACCCCGCCAGCAGCAGCATCGCACCGATAATCAGCCCTTTTTTCACTGTTTAGCCCTCTTTGGCTGTGGATCCTGGCCCGGCTTCGCTTCGAACACCAATGCATTGCTTTTGGTGTTGAGCGTTTTCAGCACCGGCTGCATTTCACGCAGCACCTGATCAAGTCGCTGCATATCACCCACCAGCTTACTGTATGCAGGCGATCCTGGTTGCAGCCCCTTCATGCTGCGGTTCAGTTCACGCAGGGTTTGCTGCATGTCTGCCGGTAGCGTTTTCATCGCTGGGCTCGCGGTAATGTGATTGAGGTTATCCAGTGTTTTCTGCAACTGTTGCATCGTACGCTGGCTCTCTTTCAAAGTCCCTGTCGCTTCGGTCATCATTGGATTCAAAGGCAGTCCGTTGATCTTATCCAGCGCCGCCGTCAGTTTCTGCTGAATCTGGCTCAAGCCTCCGCTGACAGTTGGAATCACTTCCAGACCCGCGACTTGATTTGGACCTTTATACGCTGGGGCGTTGTCGTAGAAATCAAGATCAACATACAGCGCTCCTGAGAGCAGGTTGCCGGTTTTCAGCGTCGCGCGCAGGCCACGTTTTTTGCCATCCTGCAGATGCTGTTCCAGGTTGAAATCGCCACCCAGTCGATTGATAAAGCGATCAGGCTCGATGCGAATCAATACGGGTACCCGATAATCCGTATTCAATGCCTGATTCATGCCTGGGATGGTATAAGGCACCTGCGAGACGGTCCCAAGACGAATGCCGCGGAACTCTACCGGGGCGCCAACCTGCAGGCCGCGAATCGAATCGGTGAAGAACATCAGGAAATCCGTGTGCGCGGTATACAGCGAATCCTGAATGCTGCGCTGATCATCGAACAGATGATATTCCGCTTTATTTTCGGCGATCTGACCCAGTTCAGCGCCGTTTGGCACGTCGAAACTCACGCCGCCGCTGAATAGCGTGGTCAGCGAGCCCATCTCAACGCGCATACCTGATGCAGACATATCCACGGCAATACCGCTGTCCTTCCAGAAGCGTACATTGGTGGTAATCAGACGATCGTAAGGCGCGGCGATAAACAACTGATAGGTCATCATGCGCTTGTCGGTATCAAAGATGCTGGTTTCGACGGTACCCACGCGGTAGCCACGGAACAGCACCGGATCGCCTGCATTCAGCTGTCCGGCTTTTTTACTGTCGAGAGTAATGCGAATACCTTTGGCATCCGGTGGTGCCAGCGGAGGCGCATCCAGCAGCGAATAATGCTCAGGTTGATCGCCTTTAGTGCCCGGCTGCAGCTCAATATATGCCCCTGACAGCAAGGTGCCGAGACCGGTGATCCCTTCACGACCAATCTGCGGCTTCACCACCCAAAACACGCTGTCGCCATGCAGCAATTTTTCCATACCGGAGTTTAGGCGCGCCTTGATCTCCACATGATGCAGATCGTCAGTCAGCACCGCACTCTCCACCACACCGACATTGACGCTACGGCTTTTAATGGTGGTTTTTCCGGCTTCAATGCCTTCAGCGCTCTCAGTGATCAACGTCACTTCCGGGCCCTGATGGCTAAAATGATAAAACAGAATCCAGCCACCAATGAATAGCGTGACGATGGGTACAATCCAGACCGGCGACCAGCGTTTAATCTGGTCGACTTCAGCAGTCCCGTGATGGTTGTCCGTCAAGACGCGGCTCCTTACGTTCAGTTTCCCGTAGTCGATCCCAAATCAGGCGCGGATCAAAGGTCATGGCTGCAAACATGGTGAGAATTACCACCATCGCAAACAGCAGCGCGCCTGGCGCAGGATAAACACTCATCAACCGTCCCATCCGCACCAGTGCGGAAAGAACGGCGATCACAAACACATCAATCATTGACCAGCGGCCAACGAATTCCACCACTTCATAAACCAGGTGCATTTTCTCATCATCGCGCTGCCCACGGCCGCTGGCGTGCCAGCAAAGCCAGGCAATCGCCAACATTTTTAGCGTCGGCACCATAATGCTGGCGATAAAAATCACCAGTGCCACCGGCCAGGATCCATCGCTCCACAGTAAAATCACTCCGGCCATAATGTTCGAGGGATACTGCGACCCGAGGGTTTCCGTCACCATGATCGGCATAATATTCGAGGGAATATAGAGCATCACCGAGGTGATCAGCAGCGCCAGCGTCCATTGCAAACTGTGTTTACGACGTGGCTGAGCTTTTACACCACAGCGTGGGCATTCAATCTGCCCAGCCGATAATATTGCCGTGCAACAAGGACAGCTTCGCAGCCCCTGTTTCAAACCGCTTATCCCTGCCATCGGCACCTTTGGCATGGCAGGCAGTGGCTGGATGCATTGCCACACCCAGCGACGATCCACACACTGGAAAGCGCGCAGCTGCAATACGCAAAACAAGCACCACGGCCAAAAGCTGCTGCCAAAGCCAATCTCCCCATAAGCCATGAGCTTGACGAAACTGACCAGTACCCCGGCCATAAAGATTTCGGCCATGCCCCAGCTACGTAGATGGAACAGAATACGCGCCAGCCCAAAGACGCAGGCTGTGCGGCATGCGCACCCGGTTCACCAGCAGAATAATGGTGACCATACAGAACGCGGGAATGCCTTGTACAAACAGCAGGAACAGCGTTGCCAGGCTGCGATAATCTTCACGATCCATCACTTCAGGGATTTCGAGCAGTGAAATCTGACTGCTCAGCCCAGCAACATGCATGTTGATAAAAGGAAAAAGATTCGCCAGCACCAACATAAACAACGCCGCGAAAGCGTATCCGGTGGGACGTTTTCGCGGCTCATGCCAGTTGGCAGTCAGCGTGGTATGACAACGTGGACAGCGCGCGCGACTCCCCACCGGCACGGCAGGCAGTTTCACGGTTAAATCACACTGTGGACAGAGAATCCACTGATGCGCCTGATCCGTTGCACACATACTGACTTCCTCTGTATTACGCGCCGTTTTTTAACGCTTCTAACTCTTCCCAGCGTTCAAACGCCACTTCCAGCTCTTTTTCAGTTTGCGCTAACGCATCTAAAACGGGCTGAGTTTTGTCGTGCGGCTGGCTGAAAAAGTCCGGATGGCTCATTTTTGCCTGTAGCTCACCGATACGTGTCTCCAGTTGCTCCAGTTTTTGCGGCAGCTGTTCCAGTTCACGTGTCAGGTTATAGCTTAGTTTGTTCGCGCTACGTTTTGGCTCATTACCTTTATCTGCCGCTTTTGGCGCAGCGGATGAGGTTTTCACCGTGGCGGATTTGGTTTGCTTATAGGCGCTACGCTGCAACTGCGCATCGTGATAGCCGCCAACAAAGGCGCCAATCTCGCCGTTGCCTTCAAAGATCCAGCATTCGGTCACGGTGTTATCGACGAATTGACGATCGTGGCTCACCAGCATGACGGTGCCCTGGTAACCATCCACCAACTCTTCCAACAGCTCCAGCGTTTCCACGTCGAGGTCGTTGGTCGGTTCATCGAGAATTAACAGGTTGCTAGGTTTCAGGAACAGACGAGCCAACAGCAGGCGGTTACGTTCACCACCGGACAGCGCACGTACTGGCGTCATCGCACGCTTTGGATGGAACAGGAAGTCCTGCAGATAGCCCAGCACATGGCGCGGCTTACCGTTCACCATCACTTCCTGCTTACCTTCCGCGAGGTTGTCCATCACGGTACGATCCGGATCCAACTCAGCACGGTGCTGGTCAAAATACGCGATTTCGAGCTTCGTTCCGCAGTGCACACGGCCGCTGTCCGCTTTTAGCTCATCCAGCATCAGGCGCAGTAAGGTGGTTTTACCACAGCCGTTCGGACCAATCAGAGCGATCTTATCGCCGCGCTGCACCTGAGTGGAGAAATCACGCACCAGCGTTTTGCCATCAACGCTGTAGTTGACGTTTTCCATCTCAAACACAATCTTGCCTGAGCGAGCGGCTTCACCGACCTGCATGTTGGCTTTGCCCATCACTTCACGGCGTTCAGAACGCTCGTTACGTAAGGCTTTCAGCGCACGCACACGGCCTTCATTACGCGTACGGCGCGCTTTGATGCCCTGGCGGATCCACACTTCTTCCTGCGCTAATTTGCGGTCAAACTCAGCGTTCTGCATCTCTTCCACGCGCAACGCTTCTTCTTTACCAGTGAGATAAAGGTCGTAGTTGCCCGGCCAGGAGACCAGCTTACCGCGGTCAAGATCGACAATACGCGTCGCCATGTTGCGAATGAACGAACGGTCGTGCGAGATAAACACGATGCTACCAGTGAAGGTTTTGAGGAAGGTTTCCAGCCAGTCGATGGTTTCGATATCGAGGTGGTTGGTTGGTTCATCGAGCATCAATACGCGCGGGTTGCTGACCAGCGCACGGCCTAGCGCCGCTTTACGCAACCAGCCGCCCGACAGTGAGGAGAGTTCAGTGTCTGCGTCCAGACCAATCTGCAGCAGCACGTCATTAATACGGCTGTCGAGCTGCCACAGATTTTGGTGATCGAGAATGGTTTGCAGGCGGCCCATTTCATTCAGGTTTTTATCGCTAGGATCTTCCATCACCAGATGGGAAATCGCGTGATATGCCTTCAGATGTTCAGCCTGTTCTGCCACGCCTTCGGCAACAAAGTCATACACAGAACCGGTAATGTTACGCGGTGGGTCCTGTTGCAGACGCGCCACAACCAAATCTTGTTCGTAAATAATGCGGCCATCATCCAGCGGTTGCTCGCCGTTGATGATTTTCATCAATGTGGATTTACCGGCACCGTTACGGCCCACCAGACAGACGCGTTCGCCCTCTTCGATGTGCAGTTCGGTGTTATCCAACAGCGGCGCATCGCTGAATGAGAGGTAAGCGCCATGGATACTGATCAGTGACATAAAACTTATTCCTTACCGGCGTGGCTAACCAGCCAGCAGTTGTGAATTTGACGGTTGCGTGCGAAATCTTGCGACAACGTTTTTTGGGTAATTTCCTGCGCCTGCAGACCCAGACCGGCTAAGCCGTCGAGGTCCATTTTGAAGCCGCGCTTGTTATTCGAGAACATAATGGTGCCACCACGACGCAGCAGACGTTTCAGGTTCTGCATCAGCATCATATGGTCACGCTGCACGTCGAAATCGTCTTCCATACGTTTGGAGTTCGAGAACGTCGGCGGATCGATGAAGATCAAATCAAATTGTTCGTCACTGTCACGCAGCCAGCTCAGGCAATCAGCGTGCATCAGTCGATGCTGACGTCCGGTCAGACCGTTAAGACGCAGGTTACGCTCGGCCCATTCCAGATAGGTGCGAGACATATCCACGGTGGTCGTGGTTTTTGCGCCGCCTAATCCCGCGTGCACACTGGCGGTGCCGGTGTAAGCAAACAGGTTGAGGAAGTCTTTGCCAGCGCTCATTTTGCCCAGCATCTGACGCGCCAGACGGTGATCAAGGAACAAACCGGTGTCGAGATAATCGGTCAGATTCACCAGCAGACGTGCGTCAAACTCCTGTATTTCGAAGAAGTCGCCCTTCTCGCCCAGCTTCTGATACTGATTTTTGCCTTTCTGGCGCTCGCGGGTTTTCATCACCAGGCGATTGGCCGGGATCTCCAGCACGCTCAGGGTGGCGCTGATCACATCGAACAGACGCTGACGCGCTTTATTAGCATCCACGGTTTTCGGTGGTGCATACTCCTGAATCACCACCCAATCGCCGTAGCGGTCTACCGCGACGTTGTATTCTGGCAGGTCGGCATCATACAGGCGATAGCATTCAATGTTGGATTGCTTCGCCCACTTTTCCAGCTTTTTGATGTTTTTGCGCAGACGGTTGGCAAAGTCTTCGGCAATCTGCGCGCTACCTTCACCACTGGTCGCCGCCAGCTGATAGTTTTTCTGCACACATTCCAATGGGCCGTTTTTGGCTTTGAACTGGCGATCGGCGCGCAATTGCAGGCAGCTCAGCAGTTCCGGTGAAGCACTGAACAGCGAAAGATTCCAGCCGCCGAACTGCTGCTTCATGATGCGTCCCAGCAGGCTGTGCAACGCAATCAACGCCGGTTCGCTTTCAAGACGTTCGCCGTAAGGCGGGTTGCTCAGCACGGTGCCGGTGATCTCCTGCCCCGCCAGCGGGTTCTTCAGCTTAATCACATCCTGCTGAGCAAAGGTGAACAGTTCGAACACGCCAGCACGACGCGCATTGGCACGCGCGGATTCCAGCACGCGGTTGTCGTTGTCGTATCCATAGAAACGAGCCGTTGCGGCAGCGGTGCCCACTCGCGCACGCTCTTTCGCTTCGCCATGTACTTCTTGCCACACCGCTTGATTATGGTTTTTCCAGCGGTTAAAGCCCCAGTGCGTACGCAACAGGCCCGGCGCGCGATCGCAGGCGATCAGTGCCGCTTCCAGCAACAGCGTACCCGAACCGCACATCGGATCGACCAATGGTGTGCTGCTCTGCCAGCCTGAACGCATCACAATCGCTGCAGCCAGCGTTTCCTTCAGCGGTGCCTGACCCGTTTGCTGACGGTAGCCGCGCTGATGCAGTGCATCGCCACTCAGATCCAGCGCAATACTCACACGATCTTTATTCAGCCACGCATTAACGCGAATGCCCGGCTGTTCGCGATCAACGCTTGGACGCTCGAGATTCTGACGCGTGAAGCTGTCAACGATCGCATCTTTAATACGCAACGCGCCGAACTGGCTGTTACGGATCACCTCATTGGTGCCGCTAAAGTGGATAGCAAAGCTGGTATTGCTGTCGAACATCTCAGTCCAGGGAATGCTTTGCGCACCCACATACAGATCGAGATCGCTCCAGACGCCAAATTCTCCCAGCGGCAGCAAAATACGCGAAGCCAGTCGGCTCCACAGCAGGCTTTGGTACATGACACGGTCGTCGGCTCGGAAGTGGACGCCGCCCTGCACCACCTGCAAATCCTGCGCACCCAGCGCGTCCAGCTCAGTTTTTAACAGCTCTTCGAGCCCACGCGCCGTACTGGCAAACAGAGAATTCATATCGTCACTTTTTACTCTTGCTAAAATTGTTGCGCATTATAGCGAATCAGCGTCCTATGTCATAAAGTTAGCTTCTTTTTGTCCTGATGGAGTTTCGATGATTACGCTTTCTCGCCTCTATATACATCCGGTCAAATCCATGCGGGGTTTGCAACTGTCTCATGCACAGGTGCTGGAGAGTGGTCTGGCGTTTGATCGTATCTTTATGGTGACTGAACTGGACGGCACTTTTATTACTGCGCGGCAGTACCCGGAAATGGTTCGTTTCACCCCCGCGCTGTTGCCTGATGGCTTATTTTTGAATGCCCCTGATGGCAGCCAGGCATTAATTCGCTTCAGCGATTTCACAGCACTACAGTCTCCCACTGAAGTTTGGGGTAATCATTTCACCTCACACATTGCTCCGGCAGAAATTAATGATTGGCTGAGCGAATTCTTTCCACGACCTGTGCAATTACGCTGGACCGGGCTTGCCCCTACGCGCCGGGTGAAACGATTTGATAAAGTATCACTGAGTTTCGCCGACGGATTTCCCTTCCTGCTGGTGAATATGTCATCACTGCAGGATCTGCAGCAGCGTTGCCCAGCCAGCGTACGCGTTGAGCAATTCCGCCCCAACCTGGTGGTCAGCGGCGCGCCGGCGTGGGATGAAGATAGTTGGAAGCAGATCAAAATCGGCGAGATTGTTTTTGATATGCCCAAGCCCTGCAGCCGCTGCGTATTCACCACCGTTGGCACCGAAAGCGGTCGCAAACATCCCGAAGGTGAACCACTGGCGACGTTACAACGTTTCCGCAGCGGTCAGGACGGTAGCGGAGATATCGATTTTGGTCTGAATCTGATCGCGCGCAACAGCGGCGTGATCCGTGTAGGCGATGAACTCACGGTTATGGAACGTCAGACGCCGCGAGCTTACGGACCGGGCGTGGTGGTGGAAACCCTCAAACCGGCGACCAGCCAACAGGCCGAAGTGACCATCGGCTATCAGGGCAGTGAATTTACCGGCGACAACCAGAATGTGCTACTGGAACAACTGGAGATGCAGGGCTTTCGCATTCCCTACTCATGTCGTGCAGGGATCTGCGGCAGCTGTAAGATGACGCTGGTATCGGGCGAAGTGAAGCCATTAAAACAAAGTGCAGTGCGTGCGGACGGCACCATTCTCAGTTGTAGCTGTATTCCAGCAGGCGATATTGTTCTGGCTTAAACGCTTAAACCGCCCGCGCAAAGTGGGCGTTTTGTTCCTGCTGCTGCGGTCGTAAACGATCGTTCATGATCTTAATAGCGTCGCCTAACTGCATGCCTTTACCGGCTACCGATAATGCATTTTGTGCCAGCAGACACAGTGCCGCATTTTCACCGCTCTCGACCACCAGCAATTGCGCCTGCTCGCCGCTATCGGCCAGCGTCACGGCCACCATATCGCCTGAGGTAGGTTGCCAGCTTTGGGCATGGCTGGTGAAATGCCAGCTTTTCGGCATCAGCGGTTTTAAAAAACGACTCGCCACTAATGCGTTTAATACTAATTCGGCGCGCTGGTCGCCTTTTAATCCACTCTGTCGGCAACGCTCTTCAAAGGTAAAATAAAGTGCGGCGTCATCGACGCAAAACCCGCTGACATTAAAGGCATCCGGTGTCAGCATTTTACGCGAGAAGCGCGAACGAAATAGCATGCCATCGGCCAAATCCAGCATCATACGATCGTGCTCTGCGTCAAAATACCAACGCCAGTTATCATCAGGTTTGATTTTCATGATGTGCCCTGTGGTTAAACGCTGCGCTAAATGGCGCTCAATGAAAAAATAAAACTCTAAGGAAAAGCTGAAAAATGCATCAGCAGGACAAAATATAAACGAGCCGAAGGGATAAATAAACCCCCCGGCACGGGAAAGTGGGAAATGTCTTAGAGATGGGTCACGATATCTTTAATTAAACCTGGGCCTTTATAAATAAAGCCGGAGTATATCTGCACTAATGTTGCCCCTGCGGCCATTTTTTCACGGGCGGAAACCAGTGAATCAATGCCACCGACGCCAATAATCGGTAAGCGACCCTGCAGCTCTTGCGACAAGCGGCGAATCACTTCGGTGCTGCGTGACTGCACCGGACGACCACTTAATCCTCCCATCTCGTCGGCATATTTAAGTCCGGCGACTAAATCACGATCAAGTGTGGTATTGGTGGCAATGACACCATCAATTTCATGGCGCACTAAACTGTCGGCAACCTGGATCAATTCCTCTTCAGAAAGATCCGGCGCGATCTTCACAGCGACCGGCACATATTTAAGGTGCCGTTCCTGCAGCTCTTTTTGTTTTAATTTGATCGCGGAAAGCAGATCGTCCAGTGCTTCGCCATATTGCAGCGTGCGTAATCCTGGGGTGTTTGGCGATGAAATATTGATGGCGATATATCCGGCATGGGCATACACCTTATCCATGCAAATCAGATAATCGTCTTTGCCCTGCTCCACTGGGGTATCTTTATTTTTGCCAATATTGATACCAAGGATACCTTTGAAACGCGCTTTTTTAACGTTCTCGACTAAGTGATCGACGCCGTGATTATTAAAGCCCATGCGATTAATAATCCCTTCCGCTTCCACCAGACGGAACATGCGCGGCTTATCATTGCCAGGCTGTGCTCGTGGTGTCACCGTACCCACTTCCACGAAACCGAAGCCCATCGCACTAAAGGCATCAATGCACTCTGCGTTTTTATCGAGGCCTGCAGCCAGCCCCAGCGCGTTAGGGAAAGTCAATCCCATGCAGGTCACCGGGCGTGACGGCAGCGACTGGCGAATCAGTCCTTCCAGCGGCGTTCCGCTGATAAAACGTAATTGTTGAAAGGTGAGTTCGTGCGCACGCTCTGGATCGAGCTTAAACAGCGCCGGCCGGACGATAGGATATAACATGCACTCTCCTGAATGGCGGAAGCGAAGACATCGGGTGCACGGAAATTTGTGCGCCAGAATGGTAAAGGCCTCTGGCGCAAAAGTAAATTTAATCAGCAGCGGGAGAATTGATCACGGTCAGCGACGAGCAGAATAGCGTCCAACCTGTTCACGAAAATTCTGCAATCCGAGGTATATCGACGGGCAGTACCACAACAGTTTCAGACGCGAATCCTGCTGCAGCATCTTACGTACGACTTGATTTACCGGAACCTGCCATTCGTTGGGCACCGTCATGTGATTTTTGCGGATTTGCGCCAGGCAGCCCTTCATCACCGTCTGGTAGTAATCATCCAGCAGCAACTCATCAACGGGTTGCTGCTGGTCGCGTAAAAACTGTTCACTACTTTGCCGCGCGATAAAATAGTTTTTGACCCACGAAAAGTCACGCGTGCTCTGTGACAGTGAACTGAGCATAAAGCGCTTGTAATAGTAGCTTTGACTGGTGCAATAAATTTGGCGGGCGGCCATGTAAAGCGCAAACATCCAGGGCGCATCTTCGTGGTTCTGAATAGGAAGAAACTGCAACGCTAGCTGATCGATCAAACGTCGCGACATTATTGAGCTCCATACCACTCGATGTGCCGACTGGTGTTGCAGCAAAATGTGCAGACTTGCCCTGCCTCCGGGCAATAAACCACTGACGTGACGTTGGTGGATACGCTGATATTGGCGTTGCGCGACCGGCAGATCGAGGAACATCTTCGCGCCAAAACAAAACAGGTCAATCTCCTGATGCCGTGCATGTACGCGCCGGAAATCAGCAAACAGTTCGGTCGAAACGAAATCATCCGCATCCATAAAATAGACAAAATCACCGGTGGCAGCAGCCAGACCTTTCATACGCGCCGCGCTGACGCCTCCACGTTCACCGCTCAGCAGTGTGACCTGCGGATGCGCTGCAGCGAAGGCGGTCAGCCAGGCCACACTGTCATCACTGGAGCCGTCATCAATGATGATGATCTCTTCGGGTGGCGATGATTGACGTAACAGTGAACCCATGGCCTCAGGTAGCCATGGAGCACAGTTCCAGTTTGGCACAATCACTGAAACGGTTGGCACGCGGCGAGATGTCAGCATTCTCATCCTCTTTCCTCAACATTGAATAACGGCAAGCGCAGGCGTTTTATCACCAGGCTATGCAGCAAACAGCACACGCCAAGATTGATAGCGCCAATCAGGCCCAACCACAGCAGGTTGACCCAACGATTTTGATTCCAGTCGATGGGCAGGAAGGTGCTTAACCAGGCAATAAGCGCAGATGTCGCCCAAATCAACATCACATCACGCGTGAGCCAGGTAAAATGAAGACCGGGCGCGAAACGGCGATGCACCAGCCATGCCCAGCCCACTAAATAGAAGATGTTTTGCCCCAGCCACAGCCATCCCGTGCCCAGTGCGCCATAGTGCAACGCGCACCAGATGTTGAGCGGCACCAGAATCAACGCGAACGCGCTGAAGCCTTGCATGTGCAATTTGAGATTGCCGTTGATGTATTGCAGGTGATACAGCAGACCACATATGGCCTGAATGCCACTGCCCAGCGCATAGAGACTGAGCACGAATGACATTTCATCAACAATCTGGGTTTTCTCGGTCCATGCCCAAAGCAGCGGTCCGGCATAACAGGCAATGGTGATACTGAGCGGCGCCATAAATATTGCGACCGCCTGAGTGGTATAGCGATAAAGTTTCAGCGCTTCCCCATTGCCTTCATTACGGGTTTTCATGCCGGTCATGCGCGGCACAATCGCCTGCATAATCGGGCTACTCAATAGCAGAATGCCGGTTGCCGCTGTCGCCACCACGGTGAAAGAACCGTATTGGCTTAGCGGCAGGGTTTTAGACAGCACCAGTCGGTCAATCTGCGAGATAAAGGTCCAGACAGCACTGGAATAGGCTGCACTGAGCGCAAAACGAATAAAGGGCCGCAGCACACCCTTGAGGTCGTCACGCTTCTCCTTGCGCGCAGAACGCGGAACCAACTGGCAGGATTTGTAGATACAGCATGCCGCTTCGGCAATCGATACCAATAATTGCCAGATAAAAAAGGTCAGTACGGGATTAGGGAAAAACTGAATCACCACCACGGCGCCAAAAGTACGCAAGGTGGTGATGATCAGGTTGACGCCATTCAGCCAGACCTGATGTTCGAAGCCGACAATCACGCTGCGATAGGGGCTGGTACGCCAGCGGATGGCCGCCGTGATAACCATGATGCCGACCGCGATCACTACATCGTTGGCCGGCAGATGTTGCGCATTCAGCCAATGCGCAGCAATCCACGGCGTGGCAATCCAACCCAATACCACCAGGATCAGTGTTGAGATCAAAAAGAATCGTGTCAGCGTGGCAAACAGCGCCGGAAACCAGACAAATTCCGCTTGATTGGCACGATAGCGCGCAGCTTCACGCATCAATGTAGTGGACACGCCAGCATCCAGCAGTTGTAACCACGTCAATAAAATAGAAAAGAAGCCGACCAACCCGTAAGCTTCCATTCCTAAATGTTGAATATAAAGTGGTACCACCAAAATACCTGACAGCGTCAGATAGATTTGGCCAACATAGTTGGCAATCGCGTTACGTTTAATCGACATAAGTGTTTTGGTGTCAGTTTTTTCTCAAGGAGAATTAGCGTGGCATAAAAAAATCCCGGCGCACACGGGACTAATTCTTAAAACTCACGTTGGTCTCATGCAACAGAGGTTTTTCTGACTTTCATCAGATTGAAATAGATGTCCGGTTGTTTCAACATAAGTTTTTCCATGACACCCTGCGCGGGAAACTGCTCAGAAAAATAGTGAATGGCGTGCCGAACATTATCAGAGAGTTTATCAGCTTGTTTCAAATCCTGCTGAATCAGGTTCAATAACCCGCCCCTTAAATAGCTTTTCCGATAATGATTTCTTTCCGGCAGATAGTGGGTCATTCGGGTTAGCTTTTCATACTCTTGCATAAACTGTTGATAGGTTAACGCGGTACTCTCCGTACTCTCACTGCCGCTGTTTAATGCATCCAGCACCCAGACTGATTCCGTATTAATCAACCCAGCAAGCATCACATCCTGAACACGCTGTAAAGGCACTGCAGCAGAGATAAGTGCCACGCGAATGATGATGACATAATGTTGACACCACTGCTGCCCGGCCTGTAACTGCTGAAATAGCTGTAACGAGGACTGCAGCCCCGTCGTGATGACGTGCTGAGATGATAAAGGCTGGATAAAACAGTTCAATTCAGGCCGTTGATCACTGCATTTAGCGACCTCCAGCAACAGTGCCGCTGCAGGCGTAAATCCGGCGGGTGCAAAAAATAAGAAGTCATCCTCATTCAATTTTTCAAACGCGCCGGGGGCGGTATTGACCAGTTCAAAGCGGTGAGAGGCGTTGACAGACTGGAGCCAATAGCAGCGAAAGGGTAATTCCGATGGCAGTCGTTTTTGATGTTCCGCGCGCATGACTGAGCCAGAAACATACTGATTCTGAGAAAAGCGTTCCATATTTTAATCCCCAATTAAAGATGAAAACCTGAACCTTTCACAGTGAAATGCTCAGGAAAAATAGCAGACAGGCTAATGAAGGTTTTAGCGTAATTAAACTCAACAGATTATAAACAGGCTGAAGGCAGGGAATTCATTTTTTGTGGCCTTCACGACATCATCCTTATCTGAATTGTTTAAACTTTCTGGATTAATGCGAAGATAATAAAATTAAAGATAACTTTTCTTTGCAGATACAGATACAAGGCATGTCTTATTTTAAATGTTTACACGCTTCTGGAAACAATTGATCATTCATTAATCCATTTTTTAGCAGAGTTTTAAGCCAGGCATAAACAGACAAAAGTCTAACGAGTTCATTGTAGCTTGTCCTCCCCCCCTCTACTCTTTCATTTATAGATGAAAAAGCACTGCCGAATGGGTAAAAATCATTCATTCACTTTAAGATTGTTTGTCCCTAAAACTTTATTAATATGAAACTTCATGCAAATTAATCATTCCCCTACATGATACTCACACCCGTGCTTAAGTGATAATCATTAAACTCGATGGGTTTTCAGATTATCCTTAGCCTGAAAAATCGTATTCCTTTCTCCTTTGTATATCGCTCCAACCAATCCCATTTTTCGGCTTAAGTTTGCCAGATAAATCATTTATGCCCGCTCGCGTGCTCTGCCAGTATTGAACACATCAGTTCTCAATATCAGATAATCAATAACTTTCAGTTATAAGGAGTGACCATGCGAGTTATTACGCTGGCGGGCAGCCCTCGCTACCCATCACGCTCTACTGCGCTGCTGAGCCTGTGCCAGCACGCGCTGGAAGCACGAGGTGTTGAGGTAATTCCGTGGAATATTCATAACTTCCAACCTGAAGATCTGCTTTATGCCCGTTTCGATTCGCCAGCACTGGCCGCTTTAAAAGCCGACTTAGCGCTGGCGGATGGCCTGATTGTCGCCACACCCATCTATAAAGCGTCATTTTCCGGTGCGTTGAAAACGCTGCTTGATTTACTGCCTGAGCGCGCCCTGGAACACAAAGTTGTGCTCCCCCTGGCCAGCGGCGGCAGTGCATCCCATTTACTGGCAGTGGATTACGCGCTCAAGCCGGTACTGAATGCGCTCAAAGCGCAGGAAGTGCTGCATGGCGTGTTTGCTACCGACACGCAAATACTGAATTACGACCGCCAGCCAGAGCTGGATCAACAACTGGCCGAACGCATTGATGACGCGCTGGAGACATTCTGGCACGCACTGCATCGTCGCCATCAACCTTACGCACAAGCGGTATAAAGGAAGAATCATGAAAAGGATGTTTACGGGTTTACTGCTGCCAGCCTTTGCTGCGCTATTTGCCCTGAGTGCCAACGCCGTTGCCGCTGATGCCCCGGCTCAGTTGCGTGTGGGTTATCAAAAAGGATCGGTGAGCATGGTGTTAGCGAAATCTCACCAGATGCTGGAACAGCGTTTCCCGCATACACAGATCAGATGGATTGAATTCCCCGCGGGCCCGCAAATGCTGGAAGCGCTGAATGTCGATAGCATTGATTTGGGCAGCACCGGTGATATCCCGCCGCTGTTTGCGCAGGCCGCAGGCGCGGATCTGTTGTATGTCGGTTCCGAGCCACCGAAACCTCAGGCTGAGGTGATTCTGGTGCCTAAAGACAGCCCGATTCACAGCGTGGCTGATTTGAAAGGCCATAAAGTGGCCTTTCAGAAAGGCTCCAGTTCACACAACTTGCTGCTGCGCGCGCTGGAGCAGGCGGGTCTGAGCTTTAAAGACATTCAACCCACTTATCTGACTCCTGCCGATGCGCGAGCCGCTTTCCAGCAGGGCGATGTCGATGCCTGGGCGATTTGGGACCCCTATTACTCTGCCGCACTGTTGCAAGGCAACGTGCGCGTACTGGTCGATGGCAGCAAACTCAATCAAACCGGCTCATTCTATTTAGCCACGCGCAAATATGCCGAAGCCCATGGCCCGTTTGTCCAGCAAGTGTTGCAGACCTTTAGTGATGCCGATGCGCTCACTCATAGCCAACGCGACCAAAGTATTGATCTGTTAGCGCAGGCGATGGGCTTACCTAAGCCGGTGATTGCCAGCTATCTCGACCATCGTCCACCCACCACCATTACGCCGGTCAGCGCACACACCGCGCAGGCCCAACAGCAAACAGCCGATCTGTTTTATGCCAATCATTTGATGCCGGTAAAAGTGAATATCACTGACCGCATCTGGCATCCACAGTCCGCCCAGCCTTAAGGAATTCAATCATGAGCGTATCCGTATTCTGGTTTCTCCCAACCCACGGTGATGGGCACTATCTTGGCACCGCCGAAGGTTCACGTCCCGTCGATCATGGTTATCTGCAGCAAATTGCACAGGCAGCCGATCGCCTTGGCTTCGGCGGCGTACTGATCCCCACTGGCCGCTCCTGCGAAGATGCGTGGCTGGTGGCGGCGTCGCTGATTCCGGTGACACAGCGTTTACGCTTCCTCGTGGCGCTACGTCCGGGTGTGATCTCACCTACGCAGGCAGCGCGTCAGGCCGCGACGCTGGATCGTCTGTCCAACGGGCGCGCCCTGTTTAACCTTGTGACCGGTGGCGATCCTGAAGAGCTGGCGGGCGATGGCGTGTTCCTCGATCATCGCGAGCGTTATGAAGAATCAGCGGAATTCACCCGGGTGTGGCGTCGCGTCACTGAAGGTGAAACCGTGGACTACGACGGTAAGCACGTCAAAGTGCGTGGTGCGCGTCTGATGTTCAAACCGGTGCAACAGCCACGCCCACCGCTGTGGTTTGGTGGTTCATCGGATGCCGCGCAGGATCTCGCTGCTGAACAGGTCGATGTTTATCTCACCTGGGGCGAACCGCCAGCGTTAGTCAAAGAGAAGATTGAAAAAGTGCGCGCTAAAGCGGCGGCACAGGGCCGTAAAGTGCGTTTCGGCATTCGTCTGCACGTGATTGTGCGTGAAACCAATGCCGAAGCATGGCAGGCCGCCGATCGACTGATTGCCCATCTTGATGATGCCACCATTGCCAAAGCGCAGGCAGCCTTTGCCCGTACCGATTCCGTTGGACAACAACGCATGGCCGCGCTGCACGGTGGCCGCCGTGACAAGCTTGAGATCAGCCCGAACTTGTGGGCAGGCGTGGGTCTGGTACGTGGTGGTGCCGGTACGGCACTGGTGGGCGATGGTCCAACCGTAGCGGCGCGTATGCAGGAGTACAGCGACCTCGGAATCGAGACCTTTATTCTTTCAGGCTACCCGCATCTTGAAGAAGCCTATCGTGTGGGCGAACTGCTGTTCCCGCATCTCGATTTGGCGATTCCGGAAGTACCCAAGCCTCGCGTGGTGCAAGCGCACGGAGAAGCGGTAGCGAACGATTTCACGCCGCAAAAAGTGTCACAGAGTTAAGGAGTTCAGGATGGCAAAGTTTCAAAAACAGCTGAGTAATGCCCTGCTGCCCTGGGCTTTACCGGTGCTACTGGTTGCCGTGTGGCAACTGGCTTCACAGATGGGTTGGCTTTCAACGCGCATTCTGCCGTCACCCGAAAACATCATCATTACCTTTTGGAAACTGACAGTGAGTGGCGAACTGTGGCAAAACCTCGCCATCAGTGGCTGGCGCGCGGCGATTGGTTTTGCCATTGGCGGATCGATTGGTCTGGTGCTCGGCTTAATCACCGGCACCTCACGTGTGGGAGAACGCCTGCTGGATACTTCGGTGCAGATGCTGCGCAACGTGCCGCACCTGGCACTGATTCCGCTGGTGATTCTGTGGTTCGGCATCGATGAATCAGCCAAGATTTTCCTGGTGGCACTCGGCACTTTATTCCCGATTTACCTCAACACCTATCACGGCATCCGCAATATTGACCGTGGATTGGTTGAGATGGCGCGCAGCTATGGCCTTTCTGGCTGGAGTCTGTTTATTCAGGTGATTCTGCCAGGTGCGCTGCCTTCGATCATGGTGGGCGTGCGCTTTGCCCTCGGTCTGATGTGGCTGACGCTGATTGTGGCTGAAACCATCTCGGCCAACTCCGGCATTGGTTATCTGGCGATGAACGCTCGTGAATTTCTGCAAACCGATGTGGTGGTGGTCGCCATCATTCTCTATGCGCTGCTCGGCAAACTGGCCGATGTCGCCGCTCAACTGCTGGAGCGCGTATGGCTGCGCTGGCATCCGGCTTATCAATTGAAGGAGAACGCATGAGCAACGCAACTTTGAGCCCGTCGCGTCTTAACAGCGGCACCCCGGTCGGTGTTAACGGCGTCAGCAAACAGTATGGCGACCGTACCATCCTCAATAATATCAATCTGCATATCCCGGCCGGCCAGTTTGTTGCCGTGGTAGGTCGCAGCGGATGCGGTAAAAGTACCCTGCTGCGCCTGCTGGCGGGACTGGAATCTACTTCGCGTGGAGAGTTGCTGGCAGGCACTGCGCCGTTAGAGCAAGCACGCGAGGACACGCGTTTAATGTTCCAGGATGCGCGTCTGCTGCCGTGGAAAAAAGTTATCGATAACGTTGGCCTGGGTTTGAAAGGTCGTGAATGGCGTGCTGCCGCGCTGGAAGCTCTGGAGGCGGTCGGTTTAGCCGATCGCGCCAATGAGTGGCCAGCTGCTTTGTCGGGTGGGCAAAAGCAGCGTGTGGCGCTCGCCCGCGCGTTGATTCATCGTCCCGGTTTGTTGCTGCTGGATGAACCTCTGGGTGCGCTGGATGCACTGACGAGAATTGAGATGCAGGGGCTGATTGAATCGTTATGGCAGCAGCATAACTTCACGGTGCTGCTGGTCACTCACGATGTCAGTGAAGCGGTGGCGATGGCCGATCGCGTGTTGCTGATTGAAGAGGGACAAATTGGGCTGGATTTAACTGTGGATCTCGCGCGACCACGTCGGCGCGGATCGGCGCGTCTGGCGGAGTTGGAGGCGGAGGTGTTGGATCGCGTGATGAAGCGCAGTGCGACAGAGCAGCCGCTGAAATTCGCCCAGCAGCGTTAATCGAAGTCGAAGTCGAAGTCGAAGTCAAAGTCGAAGTCGAAGTCGAAGTCGAAGTCGAAGTCGAAGTCGATATTGCCACTGTCACTCCGGGCGACCAGAGGAAGTGGCAGTGAGTTCAATAAAAAAGCCGCACCATTGTGATGCGGCTTTTACCTTATCAGGCGTTCAACGCTTTGGTGATCTTCTCGTACAGATCGCCCGACAGCTTATCCAGCCCTTTAAGGGTTTCCAGCGCCTTGCGCATCAACGCCTGGCGATCGGCATCGTAACGTTTCAGACGAATCAGTGGCTCGATCATGCGCGCCGCCACTTGTGGATTACGCGTGTTGAGATCGGTCAGCATTTCTACCAGGAACTGATAGCCGCTGCCATCTTTGGCGTGGAACGCCGCAGGGTTACCCGCGGCAAAAGCACCAATCAGCGAGCGGATACGGTTCGGGTTGCCCATGGTAAAGGAACGGTGGTTGAGCAGTTCACGAACTTTGCTCAGCGCATTGTCCGCCGGGCTGGTGGCTTGCAACACAAACCATTTGTCCATCACCAGACCATCCTGATGCCAGCGCTCATCATAGGCGGCCAGCAAGGCTTCACGGCACGGCAACTGCGCTGCCACGGCTGCCGAGAGCGCGGCCAGCGCATCCGTCATGTTGTTAGAGTGATGATACTGCGCCTGCACCAGCTTATCCGCTTGATCCACATCGGCGAACGCCAGATAGCTCAGGCAGACATTTTTCAATGCACGCTTGCCGATTTCCGCATGCTCAACCTTGTATTCGTGACTCTGATTCGCCAGATACACCGCATACAGTTCATCACTCAGTTCGGTTGCCAGCGCATGCACCAGTGCCGCGCGTACGGCGGAAATCGCCTGTGGATCGATGACCTCGAACAGCTCCGCGATTTCATTCTCGCCAGGCAGCGACAAAATCAGCGCGGTTAACGCCGGATCGCCCTGCTCTTCCAGCAACACCGCGCGGAAGGCATCCGCTACGTGCAACGGCAGCGACAGCGGTTGCCCTTGCTGATGGCGCGCGACGTTCAGACGGATGTAGGTCGCCAGCAGACTTTGCGCGGCATCCCAACGGGAGAAATCGTTGCGGGCGTGGCGCATCAGGAAGGTGAGCTGTGCATCGCTCCATTTATAGTCGAGCTTCACCGGCGCCGAGAATTCACGCAGCAGCGAAGGCACCGGCTGGAAATGGACATTGTCGAAAATAAAGGTCTGGACCTCTTCTGTGATATTCAGCACGTGATGCACAGGATGGCCGTTGTGCTGCAGCGGAATCACCTTGCCTTCATTGTCATACAGCTCGATATCCAGTGGGATATGCAGCGGCAACTTCTCTTTCTGTTCAGAAGTTGGCGGGGTGTGCTGAGTGACGTGCAGCGTATACTGCTCCAGCTCCGGGTTGTAGTCATCGCGCACGGTGATGACGGGCGTACCCGCCTGGCTGTACCAGCGACGGAACTGTGACAAATCAACGTTGGAGGCATCTTCCATTGCCTGCACAAAATCGTCACAGGTGGCCGCGCTGCCATCATGACGCTCGAAGTAGAGCTGCATGCCTTTCTGGAAATTGGCTTCACCGAGCAGGGTATGCAACATGCGAATCACTTCAGAACCCTTTTCATAAACGGTCAGGGTGTAGAAGTTGTTCATCTCGATCACCTGATCCGGGCGGATCGGGTGCGCCATTGGGCTGGCATCTTCGGCAAACTGCGCGCCGCGCATCACGCGTACGTTGTCGATGCGGTTAACCGCACGCGAGCCGAGGTCAGAGCTGAACTCCTGGTCGCGGAACACGGTTAAGCCCTCTTTCAGGCTAAGCTGGAACCAGTCGCGGCAGGTGACGCGGTTACCGGTCCAGTTATGGAAGTACTCGTGACCAATCACCGCCTCAATGCCGAGATAATCTTTATCGGTGGCGGTTTCGGCTTTGGCCAGCACATATTTGGAGTTAAAGACGTTAAGCCCTTTGTTCTCCATCGCGCCCATATTGAAGAAATCCACCGCGACGATCATAAAGATGTCGAGATCGTATTCGAGGTTAAAACGCTCTTCATCCCACTTCATACTGGCTTTCAGCGAGGTCATCGCCCAGTCGGCACGATCGAGATTGCCACGATCGACGAAGATCTCCAGCGCCACATCACGACCGGAACGGGTGGTAAAGCTGTCGCGCAGCACGTCGAAATCACCTGCTACCAGCGCAAACAGGTAGCAGGGTTTCGGGAACGGATCCTGCCACTTCACCCAGTGACGGCCATCTTCATGAGTACCGCTCTCTAGTTTGTTACCGTTGGAGAGCAGGAACGGATATTTCGCTGCGTCAGCAATAATGGTGGTGGTGAAGCGCGCCAGCACGTCCGGACGATCCAGATACCAGGTGATATGGCGGAAGCCTTCAGCTTCACACTGCGTACAGAGCGCATCACCCGACTTGTACAACCCTTCCAGCGCGGTGTTGGTATCCGGATGGATGTCATTAATTATGGTCAGGGTAAAGTTGTCGGGCAGTTGGCTAATGACCAGCGCACCCTCTTCTTCACGATAATGTGACCACGGATGGCCATCCACCGCCAGCGAGACCAGCGTGAGGTCTTCGCCATCCAGACGCAGTTCGGCATCCGCAGCACCGAGACGCTTCACCTGGCTTACCGCCGTCACGCGCGTGCTGGCGGCGTCAAGGTCAAAAGTCAGGTCGATATCGGTGATGGTGTAATCCGGCGCACGGTAGTCGTGGCGATATTTGATTTGCGGCTGTTGCGTCATAAGTCCTTCTCGCATCGTTAATATGTTGACCCGTCAAAGTCTAAGCGGGTTGTGCCTTCGTTGCCACGCACAATGCGTGCCTTCGTGCAAAAGGCTACAATTCATTAACAATGGCACAAATGACCCTCGATCTGCCACCCGCAATTATGGTGTGATCGTGGACATTACTGTTTTATACTCCTGCGTCTTTATGACTTTGTTGACACCGGGCTCTGCTCCGCGGAAGAGGATGCTGAAACGCACCATGACTGGACATGCTTCCCCGATTTTGACCACGCTGCTTGATACCGATGCGTATAAGCTTCACATGCAGCAGGCCGTTTATCATCGTTATTACGATGTCCCGGTTACGGCAGAATTTCGCTGTCGCGGCGATGAATTGCTCGGCCAGTATGCCGATGAGATTCGTGCGCAACTCGATACGCTGCCTTCCCTTGCCCTGAGCGACAACGAATATCACTATCTCAGCGGCTTACCTTTCTTTGAATCCGATTACCTCAACTGGCTGCGCCAATTCCGCTTTGATCCCTCTCAGGTCAAGGTGCGCAATGATAATGGCCGTCTGACCCTGCAGATCAGCGGACCCTGGCGCGAAGTGATTTTGTGGGAAGTGCCGCTGCTGGCGCTGATCAGTGAAGTGGTGCATCGCCATCGCACTCCGGATGTCGGCGTCGGGCAAGCCGTGACCCATCTGCAGCAAAAGCTGGTGGCATTCCGTGAGCAGGTTGGCGATCTCGATATGTCACGCTTCCAGCTGATGGATTTCGGCACGCGTCGTCGTTACTCCAAAACTGTGCAGGAGACGATTGTTGCCACCCTTAAAGCGGAGTTTCCTTGGCTGGTGGGCACCAGTAACTACGATTTGGCGCGGCGCTTACAGCTGAACCCGGTGGGCACTCAGGCACACGAATGGTTCCAGGCGCATCAACAAATCAGCCCGGTGCTGGCGAATAGCCAACGCGCGGCGCTGCAATCCTGGCTGGATGAGTATGATGATCAACTCGGTATCGCGTTGACAGACTGCATCACCATGGATGCCTTCCTGCGCGATTTTGGTCCGGGCTTCGCTCACCGCTATCAGGGGTTGCGCCATGATTCGGGGGATCCGGTGGAATGGGGTGAAAAGGCGATTGCGCACTATCAGCGCCTGGATATTGATCCTAAAAGCAAAACGCTGGTGTTCTCAGACAACCTCAATCTGGATAAGGCGCTGGCACTGTATCGCCACTTCGGCCAACGCGCTAACGTGGTATTCGGCATTGGCACGCGCCTGACCTGCGACATTCCTGGCGTAACGCCACTTAACATCGTGATAAAACTGGTGAGCTGCAATGGCAAACCGGTGGCGAAACTGTCGGACAGTCCGGGTAAAACCATCTGTCAGGACAAAGCCTTCGTGCGCGCCCTGCGCAAGGCATTCGACCTGCCTCTGGTAAAAAGAGCCAGTTAATCCTTGATGCAGGGTGTTCGCACCCTGCACTTTCCCAACAAATCTCCCCTTTTCCCCTGCAAAATTGCTTGTTTCCTGTTGGCTCGCAAGTAACATAGCAAAACCCCGAAATGGGGCTTTTATCCACTTCTATATATAGAGAGATATTTATGAGCGTAGTGCCTGTAGCGGATGTACTGCACGGCCGTGTCGCGGTTGACAGTGAAGTCACCGTACGTGGTTGGGTGCGTACCCGAAGAGATTCCAAAGCCGGTCTTTCCTTTATCGCCGTTTATGACGGTTCCTGCTTTAATCCCGTTCAGGCCGTCGTCAATAATTCTCTGAATAATTATCAGGATGAAGTACTGCGTCTGACCACCGGCTGTTCAGTGATTGTCACCGGTAAAGTGGTGGAATCACCGGGCGAAGGCCAGGCATTCGAATTGCAAGCGACCAACGTGGAAGTCACGGGCTGGGTGGACGATCCGGATACCTATCCGATGGCGGCAAAACGCCACAGTATCGAATACCTGCGTGAAGTGGCGCACCTGCGTCCGCGCACCAACCTGGTCGGTGCCGTGGCGCGTACACGTCATACTCTGGCGCAGGCGCTGCATCGCTTCTTCCACGAGAATGGTTACTTCTGGGTTTCCACCCCGCTGATCACCGCTTCCGATACGGAAGGCGCGGGCGAGATGTTCCGCGTCTCTACGCTGGACATGGAAAACCTGCCGCGCGATCCACAGGGCAAAGTCGATTACGACAAAGACTTCTTTGGTAAAGAAGCTTTCCTGACCGTTTCGGGTCAGTTGAACGCCGAAACTTATGCCTGTGCGTTGTCAAAAGTTTATACCTTTGGCCCGACCTTCCGTGCAGAAAACTCCAACACCAGCCGCCACTTAGCGGAATTCTGGATGCTGGAGCCGGAAGTTGCCTTCGCCAACCTTGATGACGCTGCTGCACTGGCTGAGGCCATGCTGAAGTATGTGTTTAAAGCGGTGCTTGAAGAGCGTGCTGACGATATGGCGTTCTTTGCTGAACGCGTAGACAAAGATGCGATTGCGCGCTTAGAACGTTTTGTCACTACCGATTTCGCCCAGGTGGACTACACCGATGCGGTCGATATTCTGTTGAAGAGCGGTCAAACCTTCGAAAACCCGGTTGCCTGGGGCGTTGATCTCTCATCGGAGCACGAACGTTATCTGGCTGAGAAACACTTTAAAGCGCCGGTGGTGGTGAAGAACTATCCGAAAGACATCAAAGCGTTCTATATGCGCATGAACGAAGATGGCAAAACCGTAGCGGCGATGGACGTACTGGCGCCGGGTATTGGTGAAATCATCGGTGGTTCACAGCGTGAAGAACGTCTGGATGTGTTGGATGCACGTCTGGCAGAAATGGGCCTGAATAAAGAAGATTACTGGTGGTATCGTGACCTGCGTCGTTACGGCACCGTGCCACATGCTGGCTTCGGATTAGGTTTCGAACGATTAATCGCCTATGTCACCGGCGTACAAAATGTAAGGGATGTTATCCCCTTCCCACGTACTCCACGTAACGCTAATTTCTAAAATTCGCGATTAAATATAAGTAATTCATATATATAACGAGGTCGGCACTGCCGGCCTTTTTTTATTTTTGTAAATTTAGAGTTCTCTCACAAAGTTCCCGATATTTTACAAATTGTAATACATAATTGCTTTTTGATACGTAATTGCGAGATTTGAATCATTTTCGGGCTAGAAATAGCAACCCTGTGATGGAAAGATGCGTGCAGACACAGGAGACATCAAACTTCTTTCAAGGTTCCCGTAAAGGTTTCTTGACGGCAGTGGCAGATGTCCAAATAACTCCAATGAGGGTAATAAAAAATGATGAAGCGCAACATTCTTGCAGTGGTTATCCCTGCTCTGTTAGCTGCAGGCGCAGCAAACGCAGCAGAAATCTATAACAAAGACGGCAACAAACTGGATCTGTACGGTAAAGCTGTTGGTCTGCATTACTTCTCTGATAACTCTGGTGATGACGGTGACCAGACTTATGTTCGCTTCGGCTTCAAGGGTGAAACCCAGATTAACGACCAGCTGACCGGTTACGGCCAGTGGGAATACAACGTTCAGGCGAACAACTCTGAAGGTTCTGACGCGCAAGACGGTAACAAAACCCGTCTGGGCTTCGCGGGTCTGAAATTCGGCGATGCCGGTTCAATCGACTACGGCCGTAACTACGGCGTTGTATACGACGCAATTGGCTGGACTGACGTTCTGCCAGAATTCGGTGGTGACTCTGGTTACTCAGATAACTTCATGAACGGTCGTAGCACCGGTCTGCTGACCTACCGTAACACCAACTTCTTCGGTTTAGTTGATGGTTGGAACTTCGCAGCACAGTACCAGGGTAAAAATGACCGTGACGATACCCGCCGTGCAAACGGTGACGGCTATGGTCTGTCAACTTCTTACACTTCGCCAATCGGTTTAGGTTTTGCTGGAGCTTATAGCAGCAGCGATCGTACTAACGCTCAGGCTGCAGGTACTGTTTACAGCGAAGGCGAAGCAATTGGAACTGGTGTAGGCGCTGGTAAACGTGCTGAAAACTGGGCAACTGCTATCAAGTATGATGCAAACAACATCTACCTTGCTGCTATGTACGGTGAAACCCGTAACTCAACGCCTATCTCTGGCACAGTAAACATCGCAGGTACCAACACATCTGTTGCTGGTTTTGCTAACAAAGCTCAGAACTTTGAAGTTGTTGCTCAGTACCAGTTCGACTTCGGTCTGCGTCCATCCATCGCTTATGTCCAGTCTAAAGGCAAAGACATCGAAGGTATCGGCGATGCTGACCTGGTTAAATACATCGATGTGGGCGCAACCTACTACTTCAACAAAAACATGGCTACCTACGTTGATTACAAAATCAACCAGTTGGATGACAACAACCCACTGGGTCTGGCTACCGACGACGTAGTTGCTGTTGGTCTGGTATACCAGTTCTAATCTCTCGATTAGATATGTGTATCGCCTAAAAACGGAGCCTTCGGGCTCCGTTTTGCGTTTCAGTGATCGGCCTCTCAATTAGCGCCACTACTTTATACACGCGGCTTATTTCTTTTTTATGTCAGCGGTTGGCAAGCGTATCATCTGACGTTACCCTGATAGCTCATTTTGCTAAAGTTCACCCAAACGGAACTGACTCATGTTTGAATCGATCTCTGCCGCACCCGCCGATCCTATTCTGGGACTGGCTGACCTGTTTCGCGCCGACGACCGCCCGAATAAAATCAACCTTGGCATTGGTGTCTATAAAGACGAAACCGGTAAAACGCCGGTGCTTACCAGTGTTAAAAAAGCTGAGCAGTATCTGCTGGAAAATGAAACCACCAAAAATTACCTGAGCATTGATGGCCTGGCCGATTTTGCTCGCTGCACTCAGGAATTGCTGTTCGGCAAAGAGAGCGCGCTAATTTCAGCGGGCCGCGCGTGCACAGCACAAACCCCAGGTGGCACCGGTGCACTGCGCGTCGCCGCGGATTTCCTCGCAACGCAGACCAATGTGAAGCGCGTGTGGGTGAGCAATCCAAGCTGGCCGAACCACAAAAATGTATTCAACGCTGCGGGTCTGGAAGTCTGTGACTACCAGTATTACGATGCGGCCAATCACAGCCTGGATTTTGACGGTATGGTTGCGTCGTTGCAGGAAGCCAAAGCTGGTGACGTGGTTCTGTTCCACGGCTGCTGCCATAACCCTACTGGCGTCGATCCTTCAGCAGACCAGTGGCAACAGTTGGCGAAGCTGTCCCAGGAAAAAGGGTGGCTGCCACTGTTCGACTTCGCCTATCAGGGCTTCGCACGCGGTCTGGATGAAGATGCTGAAGGTCTGCGTATTTTCGCGGCCTCGCATCAGGAATTGATTGTTGCCAGCTCGTACTCGAAAAACTTTGGCCTGTACAACGAGCGCGTAGGTGCACTGACGCTGGTTGCCGCCAATAGCGATGTGGCAAAAACCGCCTTTAGTCAGGTGAAGTACAGCATCCGTGCTAACTACTCTAACCCACCGTCGCACGGCGCCTCTGTGGTGGCCACCATCCTCGGTAACGACGCCCTGCGTACCATCTGGGTGCAGGAGCTAACGGACATGCGTCAGCGCATCCAGCGCATGCGTCAGCTGTTTGTGAACACCCTGGCGGATAAAGGCGCGAAACAGGACTTCAGTTTTATCATCAAGCAGAATGGCATGTTCTCGTTTAGCGGCCTGACCAAAGATCAGGTGGTGCGTATGCGTGACGAGTTCGGCGTGTATGCAGTTAATTCTGGTCGTGTGAACGTGGCTGGGATGACGCCAGACAACATGTCTGCGCTGTGTGAAGCGATTGTCGCTGTGCTCTAAGCCAGCCAGCAGAATGAGAAATGGGCCTTAATGGCCCATTTTTTATTGCAGGAAAGGATTGCTGATACGTTCGCGACCCAAGGTGGAAATCGGACCGTGGCCCGGTACAAAAGTCACGTCATCACCCAACGGCAATAGCTTAGTGTGGATCGCAGCGATTAAATCACTGTGGCTCCCCTGCGGAAAATCGGTACGTCCGACACCGCCATTGAAAATCACATCGCCTGATATCAATAAACGTCCCGCACGATCGAAGAACACAATGTGTCCCGGCGTGTGGCCAGGGCAAAGCAGCACTTCCAGCGTGACATTCCCAACCTGAACCGTTTCACCCTCTTCCAGCCAACGGTCCGGCGCCAGTGGCGCGCATTCCGGCAGGCCAAACATGCGGCTTTGCGTCGGCAGATTATCCAGCCAGAACGCATCCAGCTTATGTGGGCCAACAATGGGAATCTGATAGTGTGCGGCGAGTTCCGCAGCAGCCCCCACATGATCCAGATGGCCATGTGTCAGCAGAATTTGCGCAGGGGTTAATCCCCGCTCGGCCAATACGGCAATAAGGGTCTCGGCATCACCGCCGGGATCAACCAGCGCCGCCTGCTGGGTTTCGTCATCCCAGATGACCGAGCAGTTTTGAGAAAAGGCCGTAACCGGAATAATGTGATAATTCATAGCGCTCCATGACCGACACACGCAGCGCTGCCGGTATCAGGACCAGTGCCTTGCAGGCCCGGTATCTATGTGTACGAAGTTGCTGCGCGGGTAATATCCTACACCACCGGCGCGCATAGATAACGCCGCTTTGCGAACATTGCTCAATGAAATTCCCTCGATATGGAAATCCATCGCCTGTCCTTTGGTGTGATAACTGTGTTTTGCCACGCCAGGGCCCGACTCACGCAACATATTGTTGGTTGCTAGCGTGCGGTAGCCTGAGATCAGCTGCACCGGTTTGCGGGTGTTCAGCACCATCTGTAAACGATAGAGCTGATCAAACAGGTGTGGGTCGATATGTTTCACCTGATTGGCGCGGTAATCGCGGAAAAAGTGATTTAAGCGGGCTAACTCATCCTTGTCATAACTCTTGCCGTTAAAAAACTCCGTTTTAAGGGTTTCACCGGTGTGAAGGTTATTAAGCGTCAATACTCGGGGGCGCGAGGTGGAAAGCGAAGCCAGCGCTGAACCAGGAAGCAGAGACAAACCTGCCGCTGCGCCTCCAATTAGGAGCAATCGACGACGTTGAGAATCAAAATTAGCCATGTAGCGGGGTTACCTAATCTAAAGCGATAAAAAAATGTGTAAAAAGTACACAAGGCCGAACAGTAACCGCAGCCTTAAGGTCAGTCAACCCGCAACATGTCACAGAATGGTCAAAACCCGCGCAAAATCGAAATTTTGCGACGGGTCCTGGTATTTTCAAGGAGAGGCTAAAACTGGCAAATCAATGACTAGAGGAGAAGTTTTCCTGCTTTTGACAACACCTGGCTGCCGGAGCGCGCAGGGTTATCATAATTGTAAATATCTGTACGATACTGCGGCTGCCCATCCGCAGCGACCCACGCGGTTAAATAATAGAGATTCACCGGGATACGGTGGCGAATCGGCACGTAGCGTGTGTCGCCCTGTTTCAACGTGTCGGTGATCCGGCTGTCATTCCAGCCCACATCCTGCAGCAGCAGATCGGCAAGTTCAGAAGCCTTGTTTACGCGCACACATCCTGAACTCAATGCACGAATATCACGCTGGAACAGGCCGTGGTTCGGCGTGTCGTGCAGGTAGATGGCATCTGAACTCGGCATGTTGAACTTATAACGCCCCAGCGAGTTCATCGCACCTGGCGCCTGACGAATGCGATACGGGAAACTGGCTGCCGACACCATATGCCAGTCGATCATTGAAGGATCGATGACTTCCGCATCCGCACTCCAGCCCGACAGCAAGGTATAGCCGTGCTTATACAGATATCCGGGATCTTGTTTCACCTTCGGCACGATATCCTGACGCACCAGCGTGGTGGGCACATTCCACGGTGGATTCAGCACCACATTATTCAGCGCACTGCGCATCAGTGGGGTTTTACGATCGGGACGACCGACAATCACCCGTGATGAAAGAATGGTGGCGCCGTTGTTGTAATAGGTGAGTGAATAGTTAGGAATGTTCACCATGATGCCGTTGTGCATATCATCCGGCAGCAGACGCAGGCGCTGGATATTGAGCGCCAGTAGCGACGCTCGCATTTGCGGTGACACATTCAGCCACTCACGCGTGCGGGGGCCAATTGCGCCATCATCCGCTAAGCCTTGCCAGTGCTGGAAGCGTTTGACCCCTTCCACCAGCGCGGCATCATAAACATTGTCACCAGCTGGCGTCGAACTCGCCACCACGTTGCCGGTTGGCGCAGGTGCCTGCGCGGATAAGTCATTGACGCTGGCCGCCGATGGGCTCACCGCAATCGGCTGGTTGCTCTGGCTGACCGGCACAGGTGCTGTCGGAACCGCGTCATCAGCTGGGGTCGGTGTGCTGCTGTGCGTCGCAGCAGTCAGCATGCCGGTGCGCTGCAAAATCTCTTTGAGCGCAGGTACATCATTGCTGATCTGGCCTGGCCGCAGCGTACCGCTGTCGCGCAGCTGCGGCCACGGACGGTTATCGGTCAGCAGTGCCTTGAGCGCACTGTGCATGGGTGCATATTGGGGATGCTGAGGCGCCAGCGACACAACAAACGCGCGGCTGCCGCCACCGTTCACCGCATTCTGCCACTGGTTAATGGCGGCAACGCCCGGCATCGTCAGCTTGTAAGGCACATTACTGTACAGCCAGGTTTCGCCCTGGGTCGGTACATTGGCGACAAACTGCAGGTAGCCTAGCATGGCATCGCTCAGCACGATGTCGCGCGCCATGCCAGTAACATTGGGATTGGTGAGTAATTCAACCCAGCGGGTAAACTGTGGCTGTACGCCAGAGAGCGCGACTTCTGCCAGCTGCTGCTGGAAAGCCTGCACCGCTAGCTGATCTTGCCAAAGTGGCGCCATATTACGCGCGGCGTAGATGCCGGCTAATCCGGGTAAATAGAAAGGTTGCTGACTGGGGCTAAAAGCCTGCTGAATCTGATGCTGACTCGCCGCCACAGACATGGCGCTATGCGACGTTCCGGGTAATGCGGCAATAATCGCGGCATGGCTGGTGGCCAGCGGCGACAATACCAGTGAAACACTGAGTGCGAATACCGCACGATTCATTCTGCTTCTTTTATTCAGCCACATCCCTGCCCCCTTCTCACCTAAGACACAGCGCCCTGTTATCGCCGTGTACAGCCTTACTCTTATTGTTGAGTATACAAATAAAAAACGGCATCTGCCTGAGTGTGCAGATGCCGCTTACAGATTAAACGGTGCGCTGTTTTTTAACCAGATTCAGCGTCAGGTATTTTCTGTTTCTAAATCGATATCGCTGGTCTCACGTTTCGCTGGTGCAGGGTCCGCCGAGAAACCACGCAGACCGACCACATGCACGTGTTCCGTGTTGTTAAACACTTTACGTACCAGTTTGTAAGTGGTGCCTTTTTCCGGGCTGATGTTTTCTGGTGCCGCGATCACCAGCTGCATTTCCAGACGCTCACACAGCTCGAACAAGGTGGCGATAGATCGGGCATCAAGACGCGCTGCTTCATCCAGGAACAGCAGTCGGCATGGCGAAATATCTTTGCCACGCAGACGACGTGATTCCTCTTCCCAGCTCTGCACCACCATCACCAAAATCGACATACCAGTACCGATCGCTTCACCGGTCGACAATGCGCCACTCTCTGCGCGCAGCCAGCCGTCAGAGCCACGGTTGACTTCCACTTCCATCTCCAGATAGTTGCGGTAGTCGAGCAGCTCTTCGCCGATGGTTTGCGGGGTGCGCTGTCCCATATCGATTTGCGGATTAAGGCGCTGATACAGTTTCGCCAGCGCTTCGGAGAAGGTCAGACGGTTACTGGTAAACAGATCCTGATGCGCTTCATGCTGTTCCGACAAGGTATCGAGCAGCGTGGAGTGCGCCTCACGAACATTGACGTTAAGACGCACACTGCGCACCTGACCAAAGCTCACGGCCTGCAAGCCTTGGTTCAGCTGACGAATACGGTTCTGTTCACGCTGAATGGTTTTGCGAATAATATTCGCCGCACTGCGTGAACTGATGGCCAGCGTCTGCTCGCGAGCAGTCAGCTCTTCCGTCAGACGATTCAGCTCAATTTCCATCTGTTCGATGGCTTCAACCGGATCGTCAGTACGAATGATGTCCTGACGAATACGCTCGCGCAGATGCTGATACACCGCGATAAAGAACTGCACTTTGCGCTCAGGACGTTTTGGATCTTCCGACATGCGCAGCACATCTCGCAGATGTTCGTTATCCGCCACCGCCAGACGCAATGCACCCAATGCCTTATCCGACATTGAACGCAGCTCGTCTCCGCCAAGATAGGCCATCTCACGACGATGCAGTCGACGCTCCATGCCGTTCTCTTTCACCAGACGCAGCACGGTGCACCAGCCCGCTTTGGCGCTGACCACTTGCTCACGGATCTGATGATAATCCCGCTCCAGCTTACGCAGTTTCTTCTGCAGGCTGTCCATTTCGGCTTCGCAGAACGTCAGCTGTTTCTCCAGCTGATTACGACGGGCACGGTTATGGCTTAATGCGGTATAGAGTTCATCGCGTCGTGCACGCGCGCGCTCTTCGGCGCTGGCATCGGCATGCACGCCGATATCCTGCATCTCCTGCTGCAACTCTTTCAGCATGTCGCGCTTGGCGTCATAGGAACTTTTCAGTGACGCCAGCACTTGTGAATATTGCGTCAACTGCGCCTGATGTTCGCGCAGACGTTCACGCGCACGGCTGCGTTCGCCTTCCGCTTGCTCCAGACGCTGACGCAGTTTCTCATTCAGATCGCTATTGCCCGTCAGCATGCCGGCAGAATCTTCATAGCTGAAGTGGGCGCGACGCTGCACCACTTCGGTCAGCGCAAAGGCCTGCTGACGCGCATCACGCTGTTGCTGCTGCGCTTGCTGGTAATCGCGTTCCAGCTGATCGTGCTGCTGAGGATCGCTCTGCAACACCGACACCAGCGGCTCCAGCTTGCTGATTTTCGCGCCATGCTGATGCAGGAAACGTGCAGCTTCCTGTGCTTCTTCAACACGTTCACGAATCTCTTCACAGCGATCGCCAAGGGAATCATCCAACAGCAAATTCACACGCGGCAATAAGCGGTTCAGCTGGCTAACGCCCTCTTTCGCCTGTTCAAACTGCGCACGCTGCTGCTGGTTATCGTTTTCATGCTGAGCCAGACCACGCTCCAGCTCGCCACGGCGGCTGTTCAACTGACGGATCAGCGCTTCCGGATCTTCATCAAAGGCCACCGCTAAGTGACTGCCGATAAAGCGGCTGAAGGATTGATGCAAACGCTGGGTTTTCTGCACATCAAACGACAAGGTGGCAAAACGCTCTGCCAGCTGGTCGCGTTCATTATTGAGCAGTTCCAACTGGTTTTCACGCGCGGCACGGCCAAACAGCGGCACTTTCGGGAAGCGGGAGTAGCGCCACTGGCGCTCAGCCACTTTCACCACCACGGCATTTTCCAGCTCATCGACGCTGAAGACGCTGTCATCAAACGCCTGCGGATCCCCTTCAATCAGATAGAGATCTTCCGGGCAATCATCAAGGCCATCCAGCAGGTCACGTACTAATGATAAATCCGGTACGACGATAGCGTGGCGTGATGGACCATACAGCGCCGAGAAGTACGGTGCGTCATCCAGCGTGACGTCATCATAGATTTCAGACAGCAGCACGCCGCCAAAACGTTCTGCCAGTTGCGTCAGCCGTGCATCTTCCGCGCCGCCAGGTTGACTTAAACGCTCGATCTGCTGCTCAACTTCACGTTTACGGGCCGCCACATTGTCACGTTCAACGGTGGTTTCGCGCTCACGTTCCAGCAACTGCTGCATGAACTCAGTGATCTGCTGGCTGTTGGTCAGCTCCTGCCCGGTCTGCTCGCTGAGCTGCGTCAGGATTTCCTGTGCGGCCAGCCAATGCGGTGCACGCGCCGTCAGCGCAGTAATACGTTCACGCAGTTGTTCCAGTTCCTGGCGCATCAGCATGCGACGCTCACCGGCATCGGACACGCTTTCGTTCAGCTGTTCAATCTGCGCTTCCAGCTCACGCTGCAGCCCTTCCAGCGCGTCGGCATCGTATTGCTGACCCTGACGTTTGCAGAAATCAGCCAACAGACGTTCGGCCTCGTGCTGCTCGCGCAGGCGGGTTTCCAGTTCATTGAGACGCAGACGCAGTGAGGAGAGTTGATCGGCATGATGGCGCTGGTTAGCGGCATCACGCAGTAAGTTGCGTCCTACCTGCCATGCATCCTGACGGCTCACTTCTCCAGCGATGCTGGTCACCAGCGCTAATGCCTGGTCAAACTGGCTATGCGCCGCTTCGGCCACACTCAGTTTCTGTTCCAGACGCAAAAGTTGCTCAGTGGATTCTTCTTCGCGTGCCTGGAAGGTTTCCTGCCATTCGGCGGCGTTAGCGATGGTGAGATCCGGCAACTGACACTGCGCACGCGCTTTTTCCAACGCCTGCAGCGCCTGCTGATATTGGATGGCACGGGTCTGCTGCACATCGAGCGCCTGCTGGAAATCGGCTAACTGGCTTTTCAGCTCATCGACTTCAATTTCAGCGGCTTCAGATCGCGCTTCGTTCTCTTCCTGCACTTCACGAGCTTCCGCCACCACTTCGTTCTGCTCTTCCAGACGATAGGTCAGCTCTTCGAGATCGGCATCGTAACGCTCGATCTTCTCCTGCTGACGCATGGCCGTCTGGACCAGATTCAAATGGTCACTGGCGCCCTGATAATCGGTTTCCAGATCGCTTTCAGCACCGTTGTGCTCAGAAAGTTCACGCGCCATTTCGATGTGACGATACTGCTCGGAAGCCAGCTGGTTACGACTGGTGAACAGTTCATTACGCAGTTGCAGCGAGCCGTCGAGATGAATGCGGCGCTCGTTGGCGTGACGCATATAATCTGCCGACACATAGCTGGTGGCTTCTGAGATCAAATGCTTGAACAGGTCGCGATCGGACTGCGTGACGCGAATCGCTTCCAGCGTCATGCGGTTTTCACGCAGCGCCGCTTCCATATCCTGGAAGGCTTTACGCACGCCGCCGTTTTCCGGCAACAGGTAATCGCGCAGTGAACGGGTAATGGCGCTGGAGATACCGCCGTACAGCGAAGCTTCAATCAGGCGATAGAACTTACTGCGATCGCTGGCGGTACGCAGACGACGCGGCACCACGCCCAGCTCAAACAGGACGGCGTGATAATCAGTGACCGAGTTGTACTGGCGGAACTGCACGCCTTCCTGCGCTTCAACGCGTTCTTTCACTTCCGCCAGCGGTAACACGCGCGCCTGACGGCTGTTAAAGATCTCGGTCAGCATATCCGTCGGCAGCGAATCGGTCGGCAGGCCATGAATACTGAAAGGTTTGATATCGACTTTCTTGTCGCGTCCTGCAACCTGTTGCAGACGTACGCCGACCACCACACGCTGATGGCGAGAGTTGACCACATCCAGCACCGCATAACAGACGCCCGCGCGCAGCTTGCCGTGCAGGCCTTTGTCGCGTGAGCCAGACGTCGCGCCCGCTTCCGTGGTGTTACGGAAGTGCAGCAGGGTTAAATCGGGGATCAACGCCGTGACGAAAGCCGCCATGGTGGTGGATTTACCGGCACCGTTACCACCGGAAAGTGTGGTCACCAACTCATCAAGATCAAAGGTACGCGCAAAGAAGCCGTTCCAGTTGATCAGCGTTAGCGAACGAAATTTACCGCGTTCAATCATTCCTGTTCATCCTCCGCGTTATCACTCGCATCGCTTTCAGCGTCATTGTCATTATCCGCCTCATCACTTTCATTAGCTGCGGGCTTAGTTTCTAGCGTCATCGCTTCACCATCGCGGATCAAACGCAGCTGTGCTTCACGGGCATCGTCACCACTTCGCACATCCGCGCCGAAGCGGAATACCGATTCCATAATGCGGAACTTGCTGCTGTCGTTGCCCATGTACCACACCATGCCTAAACGGCGCAGGCGACTGAGTGACGCACGCATTTTTTCCTGCAGCTTGGCGCGGTCCACATCAGAACCGGTTGAACGCTGATTCACCAGCTTGAGCAATTTACTTTCATCAGCCAGCGACAGCAGTTCATCGTAAAGCTCCTGCTGGGTGAAAATCCCTTCGTTGGCCAGACGCTCTGGGCTGAGATAGAGATAACAAAGGATTTTACCCACCATCATGTCCAGCTCAGACAGAACCGAGCGTGGAATCAAGGTGGTGGAACGCGGACGCAAATAAAAGAAACCTTCCGGCGCGCGCATCAGCTCAACGTTATAGCGAGCGTAAAATTCTTCCAGGTACTCTTGGTAGTCCATCAGAAAAGCGTGATTATCCAGCTCTTCGATACCAATATGTCGTCCCGCGCGTAACTGACTATCCAGCGCCGGAAAAATCGGATTTGCCAGTGCCAACGCCAGTTTGACGGGCATCACTTGTTCAATATTTGTCGATGACATGTGCCTGCACCTTGGCTCCGTAATCATTAATGGCCTGCCACTGCGAGGGCAGACCGGCTAAATCAGCTTCCGCCACACCGAGCCGCACGGCTTGATCGATGACGATTCTCGCCAGATCAAAGTGTCGTGCACGCGGGTATTGCGACAGGTAATCGCGCATTACCGTAGCGAGATGGAGCGGCTTTTGCTCCTGCTTATAAATCTGTAATGCTTCTTCGATCATCGCGGCAAGTTGCTCACGAATCTCATTGAACTCTTCATACTCCATCTCTGGCGGCAGTTCGCCCATCACCTCATCATTACGCAGCGTCATCTCTTCATCGCGCATATCGTAAAGACGGTCGGCATTGGCGTACGTTAGCGCCCAGGGTTGGTCAAAGTAGTTCTGCACCGACAGGCGTAAACGCTGCGCAAATACGCGGTTTTTATCCATGTCGATGGCGGTACGAATGAATTTATGGACGTGGCGATCGTAGCCAATCCACAGATCGATAGCCTGCTGGCCCCAACTGATGATGCGATCCAGTTTGTTTTGCAGGTCAAACACCAGCTTATCGACAAAACCCAGATCAGGGCTGCTCAGCGTGGCATCCTGGATGCGTAACAGGTTGGCCTGTAATTTATCACCTGCCGCTTCCAGCGTATCCTGCAACTCGCGCAACGTGCCGGACGTTTCAGACAGCAGCAGCTCACAGCTGGAGATTGCCGCACGCCAATCCTTATTCAGCAGGTCGGCAATATCGGTCTTCACCGCTTGCTGCTGCTCATCCATCAGGCGCTGGGTCATATCGATGCTGTCGAAAATCTCCGCCACCGAATACTTCAGCGGGGCAAAAACGTTGCGATGCCAGTGGAATTCATCACCGTCTTCTTCGGCGGCGTCTGCAGCGCGCTTCAACTCCTGCGCCACGATCGACAGCTGCATCGACAGGCGCAACGTGGAAAATTCACGCTGACGGATGTAGTAATCGGTAATGCCGATGGCGAGCGGCGTCAGGCGATAAATCGCATGGCCTTCGGTTAGCTCGCTGGTAAAACGGTTAAGCAGGCGCTGACGCACCATGTCATTGATGGCGTTATTGGCACGCACCTGAACGGTTTCGTGGGTTTGTTCAAACGCCTTACTGACATGACGAAAGGCATCGATCAGTTCACCTTCACTCATCTCACCGTCCATGCGCTCACCGTTGAGGGTGGCGATAGCCAGCAAAAAGGCCAGACGCTCTACCGGCAACGCAAGTGAAAAGTCATTCTTGCGCGCCCATGCCACCAATTCGGGGACCGTCTGGGAAAATTCGCTCATAGTTGATCCTTCTACCTGGGTTTGCGCGCGGTCACGTGGATATAGCGCCCTAAACTTAAAAAGGGCTCCTGACGACAGTAGCGCCGTTCCATCTCAATAATCTCTTCAACGCTTTTGACGACGCCGGGCGGAGGCGGTTTCATGTAATCAGAAAACACGCGGATCCCGGCTCGCTGCTCAATCTGGAAGCCAGCATTAATCAGCCAGCTGTTGACGTCCTGCGGATCGCGGGGAAAGTCTGGCGACAGCGTACGCTTTTTACGTTTCATCATATTGGCGCGCAGATAGCCGAAGTTACCAAGCTGAAGTGTGCGGAACGTCAGGCTATGCGCGTTATAAAACATCAACGACAGCACACCGCCAGGCTTGAGCGTTTGCCAAAGCGCACGCAACACCGCTTCGGGTTCAGCCACCCACTCCAGCACAGCGTGAAACAATACCAGATCAACCGGCTGATCCAAATGTTCGCCAACCTGCTGCGCGCTAATTTGTTTGAATTGCATGTTGTGGCTCACACCCTCAGTGTGCGCATGCGCTTCAGCCAGTTTAAGCATCTCAGCGGAAAGGTCGCACAACAATACCTGATGCCCTCGCGCGGCCAGGCCGCAGGAGATTTGTCCTACGCCGCCGCCAGCATCCAGTATGCTAAGGGGACCGTCCGGTAAGGTTGGCAACAGTGCATCCAGCTCGTCCCACAGGATCGCCTGGCGCACCAGCCCTTTGCGGGTGCCATAAATGTTCTGCGAAAATTTGTCCGCCAGATCGTCAAAGTTACGATCCTGCATGGTGATGGCTCCACTGTGCTGCATTCAACTTGTGCTATTTTGTCACAGGCTCAGCAAGAATGAACCTTTCACGCCACAGTAACTGTCTGGCTGCTGTTTTTTCGGACAAAAGGAGCAAATTCCCATGTTTTTTGCGTTAAAGAAATGGATTGGCGCGATGTTACTCCCTTTACCACTGCTGTTGTCGCTTATGGCGGTGGGACTTTTGCTAATCTGGTTTAGTCGCTGGCAAAAAAGCGGCAAAATCCTGATCTCTTTGAGTTGGCTGCTGCTCCTGTTGCTCAGCTTGCAACCTGTCGCCGATCGTCTGTTACGCCCCATTGAACAGCATTATTCCACCTGGAACGGTAGCGAACCCGTGGATTATATCGTGGTGCTCGGCGGTGGCTACACCTACAATCCGAATTGGGCACCAAGTTCCAATTTGCTCAATAACAGCCTGCCCCGTGTAACAGAAGGCGTGCGCCAGTGGCGCCGTAATCCGCAAGCAAAAATGATATTCACTGGCGCTGCCGCAGGATACAACCCTCGCAGCAACGCCAGCGTGGCGGCTGAGGTAGCCGAAAGCCTGGGCGTGCCGGGATCGGCGATTATCATGCTGGATCAACCGCATGATACCGGTGAAGAAGCGCTGGCCGTTAAACAGACTATCGGTAATCACCCTTTCCTGCTGGTCTCATCGGCAAACCATCTGCCGCGCGCGATGCATTTCTTCCAGAGCGCGGGCCTGAACCCCATAGCCGCACCGGCAAATCAGTTAGCCATTACCTCGCCGATCAGCGTCTGGGATCGCAGATTGCCTTCGCCAATGTGGATGGGACACAGCGAACGTGCGATTTATGAAACCCTGGGCCAGATCTGGCAACGGCTGCGTGGTGATGATTTGCTGTCATCCGAGCCAGGGAAGTAACTGCTCGCGGGCATGATCAAAGCGCGGACGGTCAAACTGTCCGCTGCTCACCAAGGTATCGACACAATCCCAAAGCTGATACAGCCAGCGCCGCCAGATAAAACCTTCAGAAACCGGTGCACGTTGCAGGTAGTGTTGCAGCAATGACGCCTCGGCACCGCTATCGGCCAGCCGGATTAACTCATATTCCCGTGGCGCCCAAAGAATATTGCCCGGCTGCATCATCGCCACCAGTTGGTCACTGCGCGCATCTTTCAGCATGCTGGATAAACGTAGGTTGCCGTGCATCAGCACACAGGGATCGTCAAAGTCTTTGAAGAGTTGGGTTAACTGCTGACGGCTGCGATACAAGATTTGTCGGTCTTCCAGAGTGAAAAATGGCGGTGACAGATAGCCCAGCGTGGCCCACAACACTTCGACGCGCTGGCGATACCAGGCTGGCCAATTGTTTTCCTGCACGCTATCAACCCGCCCTACCAATCCATGACTGTCGATACGGTGCCAGCCGAGCACGCCTTCGATAATCTGCTCACACAGCTGCTCCCACCGAATGGCAGTGCGGGCGGGAGCCTCAGCCGAAACGCCGTTAAAACGTGCCATCAGTAACATTTCATGTGCCGGCGGTTGCTGGCTGAGTACCAGACCAAAAACCGCGGGTACCGCCACGATGCCATCATGGCCTAACATGGTGAGTTTTTTGGCTTCAAGCGCTGCACGACCTTGATGACGAAAATACTTCGCCACCAGCGGCATCGGCTTACCGTCGTTGTCATAGAGTGCGTACAGCCGCGACTGCGCCTGTTCGCTAATGGTTTCGAGGCGGCTGATACCTTCACCCAATATCAACGCCAGTTCTGAACGGAGCTGTTCCATGCGTTATCCTCCGCAGTCGATTGACTTCACTATCCTGGAGGTCATGGTGGCGCGAAACTTAGCGCCAGATCAAACTTTATGGCCAGCGCGAGCGGCTGGCCGGTCGGGCTTTAACCCTGCATGGCCGCACGAACACGGACCAGATCCTCTGGCGTGTCCACGCCAACACTTGGCACAGTTTGCGCTACAGCAACGTGGATCTTCTCGCCGTACCACAGCACGCGCAGCTGTTCCAGCAGCTCAATATGCTCTAATGGGCAAGGTTCCCACGCAATATAACGACGGATAAAGCCGGCGCGATAGGCGTAAATGCCAATATGACGCAGCAAAGTGTCGCCAATTTGTTCGCGCGATTTCGCATAACGCTCGCGATCCCACGGAATGGTGGCGCGAGAGAAATAAAGCGCATAGCCTTTCGCATCCATCACCACTTTAACCGCATTGGGGTTAAACGCTTCTTCTGCATCGGTAATCGGCACGGCTAAAGTCGCCATTCCTGCATCAGCCTGCGCCAGATTGTCCGCAACCTGACGTACGATTTCTGCCGGAATCATCGGCTCGTCGCCCTGCACGTTGACGATAATGGTGTCATCGGCAAACTGATATTTCTCAATCACTTCTGCCAGGCGCTCGGTGCCCGACTGGTGGTCCGCGCGCGTCATGCACACTTCTCCACCGGCAGCCGTTACCGCAGCAGCCACTTCAGGATGATCGGTCGCCACAATCACGCGATCGGCACCTGACTCTCGTGCGCGCTCCATCACGTGTACGACCATTGGTTTACCGTGAATATCCACCAGCGGTTTGCCGGGCAGGCGCGTTGATGCATAACGCGCCGGAATGATGGCGACAAAACTCATGGATGGATCTCTTCAACTGACAGCGTACGCGCTTCCACTTCCAGCAATACCGGAATGCCGTCGCGCACCGGGTAAGCCAGGCCGTCTGGTTTACAAATCAGCTCCTGCTGCTCTTTGTTGAAATACAGTTTTCCGTTGCAAACCGGACAGGCAACAATCTCAAGTAAACGGTGATCCATAATTTTCTCCTTTCAGCACCGATTTGTCAGGCACCTAGCATACCATAGCGTACCCAAAGGGTAGCGCGCTGGACCTGGCATTATTGTGATGAAGTTAGTCGTTGATAGCCCAGCGAGGCGTCCAGGCAGCAAGCAGCTCAGCAGGCGCATTCTCAACCATCACCTCGCTGGCACCCTGCCACTGCGCAAAACGATTGATCGCTTTTTGCACATCGGTCAGGAAGGCTTGGGTGACACGCATGCCAGGCTCAAGCCAGAATGCACGAATGATCAGACGCTGCGCCTGGCGATCCATCTTTGCATCAATACGCGCTTTGAGTGCACCCCGGTGTAACACCGGCAGAACAAAGTATCCGTAGACGCGCTTCTCCGCCGGGGTATAGCACTCAATGCGGTAATCAAAGTTGAACAACTCCAGTGCACGCCGACGATCCCACACCACCGGGTCGAACGGTGATAACAGAGCCGTGTGTGTGGCGGTGGGCATTTTTTCTAACAATGGTAATAAGCTGGCGTGCAGCCACATCTCCCCGAGCTGTTCCACTTCAACGCGCACGATATCGCCCTGGGCTTCGGCATCCTTAATCCAGGCCTGTAATGGCGCACGCTTCAGACGGTAGTAATCGGCCAGCCAGCTGGCGCGAAAAATACCCAGACTGCGGGCACTGTGCCCCAGCATCGCCTGTACCGCATCCGCTTCACTGAGTGCATGTTGTTCATCATCCCAATCAGGCATCACTCGCGTTCGCAGATCGTACACCCGTTGGAAGTTACGGCGTTCTACCACCATCAACTCGCCCGCGCTGAACAGGTTTTCCAGATGCCGCTTGTGTGGCTTCCAGGCCCACCAACCGGGTTTGGTTTGCTTATCATTGGCGAAATCGGCCGCGCGCACCGGGCCATTTTCGGCGATATGATTCAGCAAGGCGGCTATGTCCTGCTGATGTTCTTCTACCCACTGCTCGTTGTATTTCCATCCCAGCCGCTGCGGTTCCAGCATGCGATGTCGCAATAGCGGGTAATCTTCGAAGGGGATAAAACAGGCTTCGTGCGCCCAGTACTCAAACAGCGCACCGGAAGCCAATGTCTCTTCCAGCCACTGTGTGGGATACGTGCCAAGGCGGCTGAACAGCACCAGATAAGGGCTGCGCGCAACGACATTGATGGTGTCAATTTGCAGCAGTGACATCTGACGCACGCAGGCATGGATATCGGCAAAGCGTGCACGGCAGCTCGGTGGGCGTAACAGCCCCTGAGCGGCCAGATGTAAGTGACGAGCAGTTTGTAACGAAAGGGACGATGTTAAGTTCATGACTCACTTCCCTTTGAGCAGGTTTAGCGCGTACGGGCGTCGCGCGCAGTGGTACAGAGTTGGGTCACATCGTCGAGCAACGCATCAAGTGATGCACCCGACAGGTCGGCGTCAACCGGCAAATACCACCAGTTATTTCGCGCAAAGCTACGGCACTTTACCGCATCTTTTTCGGTCATCAACAGGCACTGATGAGCTTGTGTCAAACGCTGCAGCTCTTCTTCGCTGTAAGCATGGTGATCGGCAAACGCGATTTCTGCCACAGGCTGGATGCCCTGCTGCTGCAACGTATTGAAGAAACGCGGCGGATGACCAATACCCGCCATCGCGACCATCTCTGGCAGTTGATCGAGGCTCGCAGTCTCTCCACTCACCAGATTGACCGCCTTGCCAGGCCGCAACGTCATGGCGATCTCACCAGCTTGCGCCTCACCACCATTGACGATGATGGCGTTGACGCTTTGCAGGCGAGAGGCCCGCTCCCGCATCGGACCTGCGGGTAGCCACCAACCATTGCCGAAGCGACGCACGCCATCCACCACCACAATTTCACGATCGCGCTGCAATGCGTAATGCTGCAGCCCGTCGTCAGTGATGATCACGTCCAGATCCTGTGCGGCCAGCAGCCCCTCTACCGCCATGCGGCGTTGAGGCGCGACCGCCACCGGCACCTGAGTACGTTGCGCGATCAACACCGGTTCGTCACCCGCCTGCGATGTTGGGGTATCGGCCGTCACCAGCAGCGGATAACGTTCTGCTTTACCGCCATAACCGCGTGACACTACGCCAACGCGCAGGCCACGCTGTTGCAGCGCCTGAACCAGCCAGATTACCACCGGCGTTTTACCGTTGCCGCCAGCCGTCAGATTACCCACCACCACTACCGGGCAAGACGCACGCCAGCTTTTACGCCAGCCACGCTGATAGCTAAGGCGAATCAAAGTGCTGATCGCCCCATACAGCAAACTCAGTGGCCACAGCAGTAGCCACAGTGGCGAGCGCCCGCTCCAGATGCGTTCAATCATTGACCAAACTGCAGTTTGTGGAGTTGGGCATAAGCGCCCTTCTCGGCCAGCAGCACGCTGTGCGTACCACGCTCAACAATACGGCCGTCTTCCACCACCACGATTTCATCGGCTTTTTCGATGGTCGACAGGCGGTGTGCAATCACCAGCGAAGTACGGTTTTTCTGCAGCTCATCCAGAGCGGCCTGAATTGCGCGCTCAGATTCGGTATCCAGTGCGGAGGTGGCTTCATCAAGAATCAGAATAGGGCAATCACGCAGCAGCGCACGCGCGATGGCGATACGTTGACGCTGGCCGCCTGAAAGCAGCACACCGTTCTCACCAATCACAGTATCCAGACCGTTATCCATCTTCTTGATGAAGTCCATGGCATGCGCCATGGTGGCCGCTTGTTCAATCTGCTCGCGGGTGTATTCACCATTGCGTGCATAAGCGATGTTATTGGCAATGGTGTCGTTGAACAGATGGACATTCTGAGAAACCAGCGCCACCTGATTACGTAGCGAACGCAGGGTGTATTCACGCAGATCGTGACCATCCAGCAGAATTTCACCGGAGTCGATATCGTAGAAACGAGTCAACAGGCTCGCCATGGTCGATTTACCCGATCCTGAACGTCCTACCAATGCCACGGTTTTGCCCTCGGGCAGTGACAGATTGATATCACGCAGCGCCGGGACTTCACGGCCAGGATAGGTAAAGGTCACATTGCGGAATTCCACATCACCTTTAGCACGCGTGATTTCACGCTTGCCGTTATCGACTTCCTGCTCGCTATCCAGAATCGAGAACAGTGTCTGACAGGCGGCCATGCCGCGCTGGAACTGGGCATTGACGTTAGTCAGTGACTTCAGTGGGCGCATCAATGCAATCATCGATGAGAACACCACGGTGATGGTGCCGGCGGTGAGGGTTTCCATCACACTCGGGAAGCTGGCGGCGTAGAGCACAAATGCCAGAGCCAGTGAGGCGATCAGCTGAATGACCGGGTCCGAGATAGAAGAGGCAGAAACCAGTTTCATGCCCTGCTGGCGCATTTTGTTGCTGACCTCAGCAAAACGACCGGCTTCCACATCCTGACCACCGAAAATCAGCACTTCTTTATGCCCTTTAAGCATCTGTTCAGCGCTGGTGGTAACTTGTCCCATGGTGTTCTGCATGTTTTTACTGATGCTGCGGAAACGTTTTGAAACCGTGCGAATCGCAAAGGAAACAATCGGCGCAAGGACAATCAGAATCAACGACAGCTGCCAGCTGTAGTAGAACATCATGATAAACAGGCCAATGATGGAGGCGCCTTCGCGTACTACCGTCACCAGTGCACTGGAGGAGGACGAAGCAACCTGCTCAGAATCATAGGTGATGCGTGACAGCAATGTGCCTGTTGATTGCTGGTCAAAGAACGCAACTGGCATGCCCATCATGTGGCCAAACAAGCGGCGACGCATATTCATCACCACGTTGCCAGACACCCATGAGATGCAGTAACTGGAGATGTAGCTGGTCACGCCACGCACCAGCATCAGGCCAATCACCACCAGTGGCATCCAAAGCATGACGGAGCGATCGGCCTTGCCGAAGCCATCATCCAGTAAAGGTTTCAACAGCGACAGCATTAAGGTATCGCCGGCCGCATTGAGAATCAGCGCCACCGCAGACACAAACAGTCCTGCTTTGTGCGGCGCAATCATCGGCCAGAGTCGGCGGAACGTCTGCCACGTTGAGAGATCTTTGTCTTGATGCATTATTTATTCACGCTGTTTGAAATAGCCGCTCATTCTACCTGGATTCACGTTTGACGCCAAACCACTGATGATACCAGCGAGGTTTTATTTGCTCTCTCAACCCCTTAATCTGCCATTCGCCCTGCCGAATGCCGATGTGAATTTGCCCGGATTGCGCCGTGTCATACCAGAGATAGCCCTGCTGGCGATAGCGATCCACTACCGCGGCGGCCGGCATACGCCAGGCGTTATAACGCGCCACCGACGCCACCGCCCCCTTTCCTGCAACACTACGTAGCAGTAATGGCCCCGAAGATGTACGACTACCATGATGGGGAACTTGCATTAATGTGCTGGAGAGTTGGGTTTTCTCCAATGCCACCAGTTTTCTTTCTGCTTCTGACTCAATATCCCCGGTGAGCAGCAGGCTGACAGCACCATCGTCTACGCGCACGACACAGGAGTCATTATTTTGCCCCTGCGTATTTCCTGCAGGCGGCCAGAGTGCCGTGAACGTCAGCTTGCCCCATTGCCATTGCTCTCCTCGCTGACAGGGAAAATGCCCCGCTTCACCCAACGCGCTGCGGATAACCATGTTGGGATTGGCCTGATGAAGTGAGTTCAGCCCACCCCGATGATCCAGATGCTTATGGCTCACAATCACCGTGTTTAAATGTCTTCCCTGATACAGTAACCATGGCAGAATCACGCGTGCGCCCGCATCATCCTCGTTCCAGCGTGGACCTGAATCGTACAACACTACTTCGTTGCCCTGCGTAATAGCAATTGCCAGGCCATGCCCCACATCTAGCACGTCAATCTGCCAGTCGTCGTGCTCAGACTGGTGACGCCACAACAGAAATGCCAGTGTGCAACCGCAGCAAGGTATCAATGTGTGATTCAGCAAACCACTGCGCCATAGAAACAAGCCTCCCCATAACACGGCCACTGCGGGCAAAGCATCATGTAGCGGCCACCAACCTGCGGGTAAGTATGCCAGGCCCTGCATAACCTGATTAACGGAAAAATCTGCCAGCCACCAAAGCGCCGTGGCTATGGGTTTCACCGGTAGCAAAAGCGCCATTAATATCAATGGAACGGTGATAAGTGATATCACCGGAACCGCGATGACATTAGCGACCAGCGCACTGAGGCTGATTCCCTGAAACAAAAAAATCTGCAGGGGAGCCATCAGTATCATCATGCCAACCTGCAAGTGCAGCAATCTCAGCGGCAACCAGCGTCGGGCCATGCGGTATCGTGCAGGTAAGGCAAACCATTGGAACCAAATGATTAGCATCGCGACGGCAAGTGCAGAGAGCCAGAAGCTTTCAGATAATACCGTGAGGGGATCAAGCCACAGCAGACCACCTATACACAGCGTCCAAATCTGCCAGCCCGTTAACTGCCAACCTGCAATCCTGATTGTCGTCCAGATCAGGAGTGCTACCAGCGCGCGCTGTGCAGGTGCATGGCTGCCTGATATCCAACAGTAGATAGCTGCGGTGATGATGCTACCAATAAGTGGCAATAGATAACCGATGGTGTTCGCAGGCAACAGCAACTGTAAACCACGCACGATTATCCAGCCAACGCTGGCCGCTAACGCAATATGCATGCCGGAAATCGCCATTAAGTGTGCTGTTCCGGTATCACGTAATAGTTGTCGTTGCGTTTTGGTCATGTTCTCACGCTCACCAAAAGCCAGCGCCTGCAAAATGGCAGGCTGTTGCAGGTGTTCGAAAAGAGGTTGATGGTGGCTCATGATCAGCGTTCGCAGACTACAAGCTGCTGATTCGGCCTGCTGGTTAATGATTTTTCCCTGCAAAGGCGTATGGTTCGCCAGCGCAAAGCGTTGGGTATCAAATCCGCCCTCATTCAAGCGACCATGCACCGCACGCAGGCGTAAAGTCATTTTCCAGCGCTGCCCTGCACAATAGCCTGGCTCACCTGACCCCGCATTTACACTGACAAACAACGGCGGGAACTGATATCGGTCACCCACACGAATAATCTGCGCTTTGAACTGCTGTTGCTTTTCTTTCACCTCAACAATACGCAGCGTTACTTCCGCTGGCGCCATCGAAAGCTGCTCAATCGCATTCAGCATCTGTCTCGCTTCCAGCAACGCCCATGCCAGTAGAAGGATGCCGATGCCGATAAGACGCAGTGCAGTCCACGGCAGGGATGCCACAATGAGTGCTAAAAGCACCATCATCGACATCATTTCAATTGTCGGTATTTGAGGTAGCAAACCTAATGGTAGCGCCGCCAGAATCATTATTCTGGCCACTGCAATCCCTGTTACACGCATCACTTCTCTCCCGTCATGCGCACCAGTTTGCGTGTAACGGGCAATAATTGCCTTCAGGAATAGAGAGGATTGGATTGCGAATGCCAACAAATCGGAGGGGTTTTCATCTCAGAGAAAGGTTTTGGAATCGGGTTCACAACCACAAATTTAGAGCAAAAAAAAACGACACCCGGAGGTGTCGCTTTATCGTTCGGTAACGGCTTAGCCGTAGATATTTGCACGGTCACGCAATTCTTTGCCCGGCTTGAAGTGGGGAACGTATTTACCTTCCAGATCCACTTTGTCACCCGTTTTCGGGTTACGACCAGTGCGCGGTGCGCGGTAGTGCAAAGAAAAGCTGCCGAATCCCCGGATTTCAATGCGCTCACCCTGTGCCAACGTTGTGGCCATGTGCTCGAGCATCTCTTTAACTGCATCCTCAACGACTTTCGCCGGAATATGAGTATGCTGTCCAGCAAGTCTTTCAATAAGTTCTGACTTGGTCATGTAACCTCCGGTTAATCCTTAATGGGAAAGGTATGACAGCTTTTACCGAAACCGGACGAATTGCATCGTCCGGTGCCTCGGGTCGATTACTCGCCTTTAGCCGCTTTGAACGCTTCAGCCATAGCGCTAGAGAAGTTGCTTTCTTCCTGTTTGGTGTTAACAGTGTTGATTGCTTCTTTCTCATCAGCCTGGTCTTTAGCACGAACAGACAGGCTTACAACGCGGTTCTTACGGTCAACGCCGGTGAATTTAGCTTCAACGTCGTCACCAACACTCAGAACCAGAGTTGCGTCTTCGATACGGTCCAATGAAGCTTCAGAAGCGCGCAGGTAACCTTCAACGCCATCAGCCAATTCAACTGTAGCACCTTTAGCGTCTACTGCAGTCACTTTACCGTTAACGATAGCGCCTTTCTTGTTCAGGGTGATGTAGTTGTTAAATGGATCTTCAGCCAACTGCTTCACGCCCAGAGAGATGCGCTCGCGCTCTGCATCAACCTGCAGTACAACAGCAGCGATTTCGTCGCCTTTTTTGTACTCACGAACGGCTTCTTCGCCAGTCGCGTTCCAGGAGATGTCTGACAGGTGAACCAGACCGTCGATGCCACCGTCCAGGCCGATGAAGATACCGAAGTCAGTGATTGACTTGATTTTACCTTCAACGCGATCGCCTTTGTTGTGGGTCTCAGCGAACTGCTGCCATGGGTTGTTTTTGCACTGCTTCAGACCCAGGGAGATACGACGACGTTCTTCATCGATGTCCAGAACCATAACTTCAACAACATCGCCCACGTTAACAACTTTAGATGGGTGAATGTTTTTGTTGGTCCAGTCCATTTCAGAAACGTGTACCAGGCCTTCAACGCCTTCTTCGATTTCAACGAAGCAGCCGTAATCGGTCAGGTTGGTTACACGGCCAGTCAGCTTGGTGCCTTCTGGGTAACGCTTAGCGATAGCAACCCATGGATCTTCGCCCAGCTGTTTCAGGCCGAGGGATACACGAGTACGCTCGCGGTCGAATTTCAGCACTTTAACAGTGATTTCGTCGCCCACGTTGACGATTTCGCTTGGATGCTTAACGCGCTTCCAGGCCATATCGGTGATGTGCAGCAGGCCGTCAACGCCACCCAGATCCACGAATGCGCCGTAGTCAGTGAGGTTCTTAACGATACCTTTAACTTCCATGCCTTCCTGCAGGTTTTCCAGCAGCTGATCGCGTTCAGCGCTGTTTTCAGATTCGATAACTGCGCGGCGAGAAACCACCACGTTGTTACGTTTCTGATCAAGCTTGATGACTTTGAACTCAAGCTCTTTGCCTTCCAGGTGCAGAGTATCGCGAACCGGACGAACGTCAACCAGTGAACCTGGCAGGAACGCACGAATACCGTTCAGCTCAACTGTGAAGCCACCTTTAACTTTGCCGTTGATAACACCGGTAACAGTTTCAGCTTCTTCGTAAGCTTTTTCCAGCGTGATCCAAGCTTCGTGACGCTTAGCTTTCTCACGGGACAGCAGGGTTTCACCGAAGCCGTCTTCAACTGCGTCAAGCGCAACGTCAACTTCGTCGCCAACCTGGATTTCCAGTTCGCCGGCTGCGTTCTTGAACTGCTCTGCAGGAATTGCAGACTCAGATTTCAGACCCGCATCAACCAGGACTACGTCTTTGTCGATAGAGACAACAACGCCACGAACGATGGAACCCGGACGGGTTTCGATTTCTTTCAGTGATTCTTCAAATAGTTGAGCAAAAGATTCAGTCATATTGATAATCTTAGGATTCTTCAATTTAACGTCCACCTGACGTCATTGTCGGATGGGGTTGTTTCACATGCCCAGCACCGGGTCCCTGGTACAGGGTTACAGCAATTCAATTACCGAATAGATTAAATGCCCAGCTTTTGGCGGGCATAATCAAGTGCCTTTTCAATCACTTGCTCAATGGACATACTGGTTGAATCCAGCACCAGAGCATCAGTGGCAGGCACTAAAGGCGCAATTGCACGATTACGATCGCGGTCGTCGCGTTCCTTTATCTCGGATAAAAGGCGATCAAAGTTAACATTAAAGCCCTTCTCCTGCAACTGTAGCATACGACGGTGAGCACGCTCTTCTGAACTTGCATCCAGGAAGATTTTTACCGGTGCATCGGGGAATACCACGGTGCCCATATCGCGGCCATCCGCAATTAAGCCCGGCTCTTCACGGAATGCTCGCTGACGACGCAGCAGTGCCTCACGTACGCGTGGGAAGGCAGCAACGCGCGAAGCCGTATTGCTCACTTCCTGCGTACGGATTTCACCCGTCACATCCTCACCTTCCAAAATGACCTGCATCTCGCCTTCAACAGACAAGAAACGCACGTCGAGGTGAGCAGCCATAGGGACTAATGCTTCCTCGGATTCAATATCCACCTGATGGTGAAGTGCAGCCAATGCGAGTACGCGATAAATGGCACCAGAATCCAGCAAATGCCACTGCAATGACTCCGCCATCGCTTTACACAAGGTCCCTTTACCTGCGCCACTTGGGCCATCAATGGTAATTACCGGGGCGATTGCCGTCATTGTTCTCTCCTGTTGCTGCGTGCTTATTATCAGCCTTCTTGGCTGTTTGATTGCGCGGCATTATACGCTGCCCGCGTCAGGTTAGTTACCCTTTAGCGTAGACAGCGCCAGAAATTTCGACAGATTCAGAAGAATTTCCGCCCAACAAGACCAGAAGAGAGCGAGGAAACCCGGCACAAGCGTACCGGGTAGCGTGATCAAGAGGTTTGGCTAATTTTCGCCAACTGCTGGAAGTAATCCGGGAACGTTTTAGCCGTGCAGCCAGGGTCAAGAATGGTGACAGGGGTGTCCGACAACGCCACCAGCGCAAAGCACATCGCCATGCGGTGATCGTTATAAGTGCCAATATCCGCATGCTGAAGCTGTGCCGGTGGGGTGACACGAATGAAATCGTGACCTTCTTCGACTTCCGCACCGACTTTGCGCAGTTCTGTCGCCATCGCCGCCAGACGATCGGTCTCTTTCACGCGCCAGTTGTAGATGTTACGCATCAAGGTGGTGCCTTCCGCGAACAACGCTGTAGTGGCGATGGTCATCGCCGCATCTGGAATATGGTTCATGTCCATATCAATCGCGGTCAGAGAACCACGTGTGCAGGCAATATAGTCATCACCCCACTCGATCACCGCACCCATTTTTTCCAGCACATCTGCAAAGCGGATGTCGCCCTGAACGCTATTACGGCCGATCCCGGTTACGCGAACCGTTCCACCTTTAATGGCAGCGGCGGCGAGGAAGTAAGAGGCAGAAGAGGCATCGCCTTCCACCAGATAATCGCCTGGAGATTGATACTGCTGCTGGCCTTTCACCACAAAGCGCTGGTAATTCTGATTATCAACGTCAACACCAAAGCAACGCATCAGGTGCAGAGTGATATCAATATACGGCTTGGAGACCAAATCACCTTTAATGGTAATGACGGTGTCATTAGGCGCCAGCGGAGCGGTCATTAATAGCGCCGTCAGGAACTGGCTGGAAACACTGCCGTCCACACTCACTTCGCCACCCACAAACCCACCGTTCAGACGCAGCGGTGGATAATCCGTTTGCTCCAGGTAATCAATATTGGCTCCGCCCTGACGCAGCGCATCAACCAGATGGCCAATTGGGCGCTCTTTCATGCGAGGTTCGCCAGTCAGCACAATCGACTGTTGGCCTAAGCACAATGCGGCTGCCAGCGGGCGCATTGCGGTACCCGCGTTGCCCAGAAAGAGTTCCAGGGCCTGGTCACTGTGCAGCGGGCCTGCATTTCCCACCACTTCGCACACGGTACGATCGGCAGAGAGCGTGTAATTGACGCCCAGCGCCTTCAGCGCATTCAGCATATGTTTAACGTCATCGCTGTCCAGCAAATTGGTCAGGCGAGTCGTGCCCTTTGCCAGCGCAGCCAGTAACAATGCGCGGTTAGAAACGCTTTTTGAACCCGGTAAGTTTACCGTGCCGTCAACGCGAGCAATCGGTTGTAGAGTCAGGGAGTCCTGCATGTGAAACCAAATCTCCAGAAAAGACAAAACCCCGTTATGTAACGGGGCCAGTGGCCAGCCAGGCTGGCCTATGATGAGTAATTAGCCGTGACGACGTTCGAAGTTAATCATGAACTCAGTCAGGGTTTTCACCCCTTCCAGCGGCATCGCATTGTAGATCGATGCACGCATACCGCCAACCACGCGGTGTCCTTTCAGTGCATGCAGGCCCGCCTGCAGAGACTCGTCCAGGAACACTTTATCCAGCGCGGCATCCGCCAGCTGGAACGGCACGTTCATACGTGAACGGTTCGCAGCAGCAACATCGTTACGGTAGAAGCTGCTGTTATCGATGACGCCATATAGCAGGTCTGCTTTCGCCTGATTGACCTTATCCATCTCAGCAACACCGCCCTTCTCTTTCAGCCATTTGAAGACCAGACCAGAGAGGTACCAGGCAAAAGTCGGCGGTGTGTTGAACATGGATTCATTTTCAGCCAGCACCTTGTAATCAAGGATAGACGGCACATAACGCTGCGCTTTGCCCAGCAGATCTTCACGCACCACCACCAGCGTTAATCCCGCTGGACCGATGTTTTTCTGTGCGCCTGCGTAGATCACACCGTAACGGCTGACATCGATTGGGCGGGACATAATGGTTGAAGAAAGGTCAGCCACCACCACTTTGTCACCAAAGTCAGGCTCTTCATCGATAGCGATGCCATCAATGGTTTCATTCGGGCAGAAATGCACATAGGCAGCATCATCGTTGAGCTGCCATTCACGCATCGGTAACAAAGCACGTTTACCGTCAAGCGTGGTTTTGACGTCGATGGTGTTTGGGGTGCAATACTTTTCCGCTTCTTTGATCGCGCTGTGTGCCCAGTAGCCGCCATCAATGTAGTCAGCGGATTTGGCATCACCCAGCAGGTTGCCTGGAATTGCTGCGAACTGCGCGCGCGCGCCACCATGGCAGAATAAAACTTTGTAGTTCGATGGGATCTTCAGCAGATCGCGAAAATCCTGTTCTGCTGCTTCAGCGACAGCAATAAACTCTTTACTGCGATGGCTGATCTCCATTACAGAGGTGCCTAATCCGTGCCAGTTTGTCAGTTCTTGTTCTGCACGACGGAGCACTTCTACCGGCAGCATCGCTGGGCCGGAGCTAAAATTATAAACCTGCGTCATTTCCCCTCACCACTGTCATATCGAACGGTTATGAATACCGTATCGGTTTTATCATTGCCTCCGAATGGCTGCAATCATTAATCCGATAGCGATCACATTTCCAGAGCAGGCTCCACCGCAGCTTATGTCATAAATGCAATAAGCCACGGAATTTTGTGAGGACGTTTCCTGATGCAAAATCAGAATGCTGCCAGACGATGAAATAGCCGTGACAATACCGCGATAAATTTAGGCCACTGAATAGCGAAGCAGGCGCAAAACCCGTATCATTGCGCGCTTTACGCCCACCCCATCGACTTGAGAGAGCGCCAACATGACGCAAACGTTTATTCCAGGAAAAGACGCCGCACTGGAAGACTCCATCGCACGCTTCCAGCAGAAACTGCAAGACCTGGGCTTCAATATTGAAGAAGCCTCCTGGCTGAACCCGGTTCCACACGTCTGGTCTGTGCACATCCGCGATCGTGACTGCCCGCTGTGCTTTACCAATGGTAAAGGTGCCAGTAAGAAAGCGGCACTGGCTTCCGCGTTAGGCGAATATTTTGAGCGTCTCTCAACTAACTACTTCTTCGCTGATTTCTGGCTGGGTCAGTCAATTGCCAATGGCGATTTCGTTCATTACCCGAATGAGAAATGGTTCCCACTGACCGACGATAACAGCTTGCCAGCTGGCATCCTGGATGCGCGTTTGCAGAAGTTCTACGATCCTGAAGACAGCCTGAACGCCTCCGACCTGATTGACCTGCAGTCAGGTAATGCTGACCGTGGTATCTGCGGCCTGCCATTTACCCGTCAGTCTGACCAGCAAACGGTTTACATTCCGATGAACATCATCGGCAACCTGTATGTTTCTAACGGCATGTCTGCCGGTAATACCGCGAACGAAGCGCGTGTACAGGGCCTATCTGAAGTTTTTGAGCGCCACATCAAAAACCGCATTATTGCCGAGTCGATTAGCCTGCCAGAAATCCCTGCAGAAGTGATGCAGCGTTATCCTGGCGTGATTGAGGCGATTGAACGCCTGGAAGCCGAAGGGTTCCCAATCTTCTCTTACGATGCCTCACTGGGCGGCAAGTATCCGGTTATCTGCGTGGTGTTGTTCAACCCGGCCAACGGCACCTGTTTCGCTTCATTTGGCGCGCACCCTGACTTTGGCGTAGCACTGGAACGTACCGTTACTGAGTTGCTTCAGGGCCGTGGTCTGAAAGATCTGGATGTCTTCACCCCACCGACCTTCGATGATGAAGAAGTGGCTGAACACGCCAACCTGGAAACCCACTTTATCGATTCGAGCGGCTTAATCTCCTGGGATATGTTCAAAGACGATGCGGATTATCCTTTCGTTGACTGGAGCTTCTCAGGTAGCACGCACGAAGAGTTCGATACGCTGATGGCCATCTTCCGCGCGGAAGATCAGGAAGTTTACATCGCGGATTATGAACATCTGAGCGTTTACGCTTGCCGCATCATCGTGCCGGGCATGTCGGATATCTATCCTGCAGAAGACCTGCTGTTAGCTAACAACAGCATGGGCGCGCCGCTGCGTGAAACACTGCTGGCGCTGCCAGACAGTGAGTGGGAACCGGAAGCGTATTTGAGCCTCATTGAGCAGTTGGATGAAGAAGGTCATGACGACTTCACTCGCGTCCGTGAGCTGCTGGGTCTGGCTTCAGGTAAAGACAATGGCTGGTATACCCTGCGTATTGGCGAGCTGAAAGCCATGCTGGCATTGGCGGGCGGAGATTTGGATCAGGCTCTGATCTGGACGGAGTGGACCATGGAGTTCAACCAGTCAATCTTCAGCGCCGAACGCGCCAACTATTACCGTTGCCTGCAGACCTTGCTGTTGCTGGCCATGGAAGACGAACGCGACCCGCTTCAATATCATCGTGCATTCGTGCGGATGTATGGCGAAGCGGCTGTTGATGCCGCTTCTGCAGCGATCAGCGGTGAAGCACCATTCTACGGCCTGCAAGCAGTAGATCTGGATCTGAAAGCCTTCCCGGCTCATCAGGCCCTGCTGGCCGCCTACGAAAAACTGCAGGCAGCAAAGCGCAACTATTGGTCGAAGTAATATTCACGAACGCTTAGCGCAATATTTTTGCTGACGTTGAGAATGGCACTGATTAATCCCGGTGCCATTTTTTTTGCGTCAGATTGTCATACTCAACATTGAATATTGATAATTAACAATTCAGTTCCATTGATTAAACTGAATTAACATTTACGCACCTCCAAAGGCTGCTCATTAAACTTATTTTGTATAAATTAAAAATTATTTATTTATTAAAATTCAATTAGTTACATATAAATTATCTGGCTTAGCGCTTCGCTTACCCCGTACCTCCCCGCCATTTATGATCCACATCAATTCCTGACCTATACTCCTTTGTTAGTATCTTTACAGACAATTTCAGGAGAGCGTTAGTGTGAAAGCTGACAACCCTTTTAATGCATTATTACCCGCGGCCATGGCGAAAGTTGCTGAAGATGCCGGTGTCTATAAAGCCACTAAACATCCTTTAACCACCTTCTTTTTAGCCATTACAGCTGGCGTATTTATCTCTATCGCATTTGTTTTCTACATTACCGCCACCACCGGCACTGGCGCGATGCCCTACGGAATCGCGAAACTGATTGGCGGTATCTGCTTCTCACTGGGTTTGATGCTGGTCGTGGTATGTGGTGCTGACCTGTTCACCTCGACAGTATTGATTGTGGTGGCGAAAGCCAGCGGTCGTATCACATGGATGCAACTGGGCCGTCACTGGTTATACGTTTATATCGGCAATCTATTTGGTGCGCTGTTCTTTGTCGCACTGATCTGGCTGGCGGGTGAACATATGGTCGCCAATGGCGCATGGGGTTTAAACGTACTCCAGACCGCTGACCATAAAATGCATCACACTTTTGTCGAAGCCGTGAGTCTGGGCATCCTCGCCAATCTGATGGTCTGTCTGGCCGTATGGATGAGTTACTCCGGTCGCAGCCTGTTCGACAAAATGTTTGCCATGATATTGCCTGTCGGGATGTTTGTTGCCAGCGGCTTCGAGCACAGCATCGCCAACATGTTTTTGGTCCCTATGGCTATCGTCATTCGCGATTTCGCCAGCCCGGAATTCTGGCAAATGGCCGGTTCCAGCGCCGCACAGTTCCCTTCTCTCAGCGTTGGCGATTTTATTGTTAACAACCTCATTCCAGTGACAATCGGCAACATTATCGGTGGCGGGTTGTTAGTCGGTTTGACCTACTGGGTCATCTATCTGCGCGGTGATGATCCGGTGCATTAAGAAATTAAAACGGGCGTGCCCGAGGGCACGTCATCGTCAGAGTCTCCCTAAATAAGGCAGGTATATCATGTCCGAACTTAACGAAAAAATGGCGTCAGCCTGGGAAGGATTTAGCGCCGGCGAATGGCAGAACGGTGTCAACGTCCGTGACTTTATCCAGAAAAACTACACCCCGTACGAAGGTGACGAATCTTTCCTCGCGGGCGCCACACCAGCCACCACTAAACTGTGGGACAGCGTGCTGGAAGGTATCAAGATTGAGAACCGCACCCATGCACCGGTTGATTTCGATACTGACCTGGCTTCTACCATCACTTCACACGATGCGGGTTACATCAATAAGTCACTTGAGACCATTGTGGGTCTGCAAACCGAAGCACCACTGAAACGCGCCATCATCCCATTTGGCGGCATCAAAATGGTCGAAGGCTCTTGCAAGGTTTATGGTCGCGAACTCGATCCTGGCCTGAAAAAAGTCTTCACCGACTATCGTAAAACTCACAACCAGGGTGTGTTCGATGTGTATACCCCTGACATCCTGCGCTGCCGTAAGTCTGGTGTATTAACCGGTTTGCCAGATGCCTATGGTCGTGGTCGTATCATCGGTGACTACCGCCGCGTGGCGCTATACGGCATCGATTATCTGATGAAAGATAAAGTGGCCCAATTCAATTCACTGCAAAGCGATATGGAAAACGGTGTCAATCTTGAAGACACTATTCGCCTGCGTGAAGAAATCTCTGAGCAACATCGTGCGCTTGGCCAGATTAAAGAAATGGCCGCCAAATACGGCTCAGATATTTCTCTGCCAGCCACCACGGCGCAAGAAGCTGTACAGTGGACTTACTATGGTTATCTGGCCGCTGTGAAATCACAGAACGGCGCCGCGATGTCATTTGGTCGCGTATCCACTTTCCTTGATGTCTATCTCGACCGTGATATTAAAGCGGGCAAACTGACTGAAGAAGGCGCGCAGGAGTTAATTGACCATCTGGTGATGAAACTGCGTATGGTGCGTTTCCTGCGTACCCCAGAATATGACGAACTGTTCTCTGGTGACCCAATCTGGGCAACCGAGTCTCTGGCCGGTATGGGCGTTGATGGCCGTACTTTAGTCACTAAAAGTACCTTCCGTTTCCTGAATACCTTGTACACCATGGGCCCGTCACCGGAACCCAACATGACCATCCTGTGGTCAGAAAAGCTGCCGGTTAACTTCAAAAAGTATGCAGCCAAGGTCTCCATCGATACGTCTTCACTGCAGTATGAGAATGACGATCTGATGCGCCCTGACTTTGATAACGATGACTACGCGATCGCTTGCTGTGTGAGCCCAATGATTGTCGGCAAACAGATGCAGTTCTTCGGCGCCCGTGCAAACCTGGCGAAAACACTGCTGTACGCAATCAACGGTGGCGTGGACGAAAAACTGAAAATGCAGGTTGGTCCGAAAGAAGCACCAATTACTGATGAGATTTTGGATTTCGACACCGTGATGGCCAGTATGGATCACTTTATGGATTGGCTGGCAAAACAGTATGTCACCTCTCTGAACATCATCCATTACATGCACGACAAGTACAGCTACGAAGCCTCGCTGATGGCGCTGCATGACCGTGATGTTTATCGCACCATGGCTTGTGGTATCGCAGGCTTGTCCGTGGCGGCAGATTCCCTCTCTGCTATCAAGTACGCCAAAGTGAAAACCGTACGTGATGCAGATGGCCTGGCGATTGATTTTGAAATCGAAGGTGAATATCCGCAATTTGGTAACAATGACTCTCGCGTTGATGATATGGCGTGTGACCTGGTTGAACGTTTCATGAAGAAAATTCAGAAACTGCAAACTTACCGTAATGCGGTGGCCACCCAGTCTGTACTGACCATCACCTCTAACGTGGTGTACGGTAAGAAAACCGGTAATACCCCTGACGGTCGTCGTGCCGGTGCACCGTTTGGCCCAGGTGCTAACCCAATGCACGGTCGCGATCAGAAAGGTGCCGTTGCCTCACTAACCTCGGTAGCCAAACTGCCGTTTGCTTACGCGAAAGATGGTATCTCTTACACCTTCTCCATCGTGCCAAATGCACTGGGTAAAGATGATAACGTGCGTAAAACTAACCTTGCGGGCTTGATGGATGGCTACTTCCACCATGAAGCCAATATCGAGGGCGGTCAGCACCTTAACGTCAACGTGATGAACCGTGAGATGCTGCTGGATGCGATGGAACACCCTGAGAAATATCCTCAGTTAACCATTCGCGTTTCCGGTTATGCTGTGCGCTTCAACTCGCTGACTAAAGAGCAGCAGCAGGATGTGATTACCCGTACTTTCACTCAGTCCCTGTAATCCTTCCAGAAATGTAAAGGCTCCTGCGGGAGCCTTTTCTCCACAAGTCTGTTTTGCCAGTTTGCTTTCGCTGGCAGCCTGGCAAAATCGACTTTAATCCAAGAGCACAACACAGATTGTGCTGCCTGATGTTGAGGCTAACCCGGAGAAAACATCGCAATGTCAACCATCGGTCGTATCCACTCATTCGAATCCTGCGGCACCGTTGACGGTCCCGGTATCCGTTTTATCACCTTCTTCCAGGGCTGCCTGATGCGCTGCCTCTACTGCCATAACCGCGATACCTGGGACACTCACGGAGGTAAAGAGGTTACGGTAGAAGATTTAATGAAGGATGCGTTGTCGTATCGCCACTTTATGAATGCCTCTGGCGGCGGTGTGACGGCATCGGGAGGGGAAGCGATCTTACAGGCCGAGTTTGTGCGCGATTGGTTCCGTGCATGCAAAGCGGAGGGCATTCATACCTGTCTGGATACCAACGGTTTTGTACGTCGTTACGATCCGGTCATCGATGAACTGCTGGATGCCACCGATCTGGTGATGCTCGATCTGAAACAAATTAATGATGATGTGCACCAGATTCTGGTTGGTGTCTCCAATCATCGCACCCTCGATTTCGCACGTTATCTGCAGAAGAAAGGCAAGCGCACCTGGATTCGCTTTGTGGTGGTGCCCGGCTATTCCGATGATGATGACTCTGCGCATCGCCTCGGCGAATTCACTAAGGATATGGAGAACGTCGAGAAGATTGAGCTACTGCCCTACCATGAATTGGGCAAGCACAAATGGATTGCCATGGGTGAAGAGTACAAACTGGATGGAGTCAAACCGCCGAGTAAAGAGACCATGGAACGGGTCAAAAATATCCTGGCGGGTTATGGTCACGAAGTGATGTACTGACAAAAAAGGGAGCTTACCGCTCCCTTTCTTTTTTTATTCAAAACATTCAGATATTAAGCATGTGCGATGGGGGTGGCGTGCTGATCGGCTTTACGCAGCAGCATCACCAGATAGACCAGCGCGACGGCCGCAATCATCACAAACAGCAAACGGTCAGAGTAGTTCTGCATCAGCATCGACGTCATCCCCGGCCCGACCAGACTGCCAATGGTATAGCTGAACAGCAGCGCCTGATTCATAGCAACCAGCTCATGATGCGCAACGGTTTCACAAGCCCAGGACATTGCCACGGGATACAGCGTGAAGCCAGCCAGACCGAGGACAAACAGCGCAGGCGCCATCGCGGTGTTACCCAACATGGCGATGGCACCCAAAATCACCACAAACACCTGAACGCGTAAAACCATTAAACGCCCGAAGCGGTCTGCAAGACGTCCCACCGGCCATTGACCAACAATGCCCGCACTGACCAGCAGCGCCATCCAGTAACCGACATTGGCATCGCTCATGCCCTGATGTGACAAATAGAGCGGCATCAGACCATAAAGTGAACCCAGTACGATGCCGGAGATCACGCAACCGTTAATCCCTAAACGTGAACTGCGGCGGCGTAGCATAGTCCAGATGTGTCCGGTTGAAGTTTCTTCGGTGGCTGCACTGGCATTAACACGCAGGAAGACCACGGGTAACACGGCACAGACGATCAGCGCGGTAACCCATGGGATCACATGCAGGAGTTCAGTCGAAACGCGACTCACCAGCAACTGGCCCGCTACTGTGCCGAGATAATAGATAATCATGTAGGCTGCCAACAGTTGGCCGCGATTACGCACGGTACCGCTGCACAGTAATGCACTCTCTACTACGACCCAGATCAGCGCACAACCCACACCGGCAACGAAACGCAGCGCGGTCCAGCAGTAGAAGCCCTCTAACAGCACCATTCCCATGGTTGCCACAGCAAACAGTGCGCTGGCCAGATAGAAACAGCGATTAAAGCCATAGCGGTTGATTAACCAGCCCGCCAGCAATGTCCCCAGTAGATTCCCGGTGTAATAGGCTGAGCTGGCCATACCCACCTGCCATGTCGGCAGTTGATCATGAGTAAGCCAAAGCGGTACCAGCGTATTAAGCACAGCAATAGACACCGTCATTAGCATTAAGCCGCAGAGCAGCAACACGACGGGGCGCGACCAGGTAGACATAGGGATTAAAAACCAAAGAAATGGAGATAATTGCGCGCAGTTTGCCATTCGCTATTTTAAAGTCAACGGGCAAAAAATCGCCACAGCACAATTTGCTGCTGAACAATTTATTATTTTTATCTTCAGCAGCTTAGAGGAGATATATCATCATCAGAACCTAACGCTATCTGCATGAATTTATGGATTTTCGTGTTTTGAGGGAGTCTGCTGACGATAACGTTTATTTCTGATTAATTCTTACTAAAAAATAATCGGCTGTGGCCAGAAATAACAAAACCCGGCATTGCCGGGTTTTGTTGTCAGAAAGCATCGATTAACCAATGATTTCCAGTCCGCCCATATAAGGACGCAGTACCTCAGGTACTTCGATGCGGCCATCAGCCTGCTGGTAGTTTTCCAGCACCGCCACCAATGTACGTCCAACTGCCAGGCCAGAACCGTTCAATGTATGCACTAGACGAGGCTTCTTGTCAGTTTTACTGCGGCAGCGAGCCTGCATGCGACGCGCCTGGAAATCCCACATATTGGAGCAAGAGGAGATCTCACGATAGGTATCCTGCGCTGGCAACCATACTTCCAGATCATAAGTCTTGGCAGAGCCAAAGCCCATATCACCGGTGCACAGCAGTACTTTGCGGTACGGCAGGTTCAGCAACTGCAGGACTTTCTCGGCGTGACCGACCAGCTCTTCCAGTGCATCCATGGAAGTCTCAGGCGCAACGATGTGCACCATCTCAACTTTATCGAACTGGTGCATACGGATCAGACCACGGGTGTCGCGTCCGTAAGAACCTGCTTCAGAGCGGAAGCACGGCGTGTGGGCAGTGAGTTTGATCGGCAGATTTTCTTCTTCCACGATCTCATCACGCACCAGGTTGGTCAGCGGCACTTCCGCCGTCGGAATCAGTGCATAGTTGCTGCTGCCCGCTTCTTCGCCCAAAGGCTTGGTGTGGAACAGGTCTTCACCAAACTTTGGCAACTGGCCCGTACCAAACAGCGTCTCATGGTTGACCAGATACGGCACGTAAGTTTCCAGATAACCATGCTGCTGAGTGTGCAGATCAATCATGAACTGGCTAAGCGCACGATGCAGGCGAGCGATCTGACCCTGCATCACGATGAAACGTGAACCGGTCAGTTTCACTGCAGCAGCAAAATCGAGGCCTTTGAGTGCTTCACCCAGCTCAACGTGATCTTTTACCGGGAAATCAAACTGACGCGGCTGACCCCAGCGGCTGACTTCCTGATTCTCGCTATCATCTTTACCCAGCGGCACTTCATCGACCGGCAGGTTTGGTAGCGAGAGGGCGAAATCGCGAATGGTGTTTTGCAATGTATCCAGCTCAACCTTCGCCGCATCAAGGCGTTCGCCCAGCACGTTCACTTCCTGACGCAGTGGCTCGATGTCTTCCCCACGCGCTTTGGCCTGACCGATGGATTTGGATCGGGAGTTACGCTCTGCCTGCAGATTTTCAGTTTCTACCTGCAGTACTTTACGACGCTCTTCAAGCGAGCGCAGCGTTTCCACATCCAGTTTGAATCCTCGGCGTGCCAGTTTTTCAGCGACTGCGTCTGGCTCATTACGCAGCAGATTGGGATCGAGCATGCTTATCCTGTGTAATTAAGGTTGGTTGAACGAATGAAGGGATGCATCCCACTGGAATGCATTGAAATACTTGCTCACCTTACCGTAAGGCGTTTATCAGCGGTAGCGTTTTATCGGGCTATTTTGATCCTGTTCAGCCAACCAGGCGAGTTTTTCGCCTATTTTCCCTTCAAGCCCCCGATTGGTGGGTTGATAGTAGCGCGTTTGCGCCATTTCAGGTGGGAAGAACACCTCTCCAGCCGCATAGGCATTGGGTTCGTCATGCGCATAGCGATACTCTTTGCCCAACCCCATCTCTTTCATCAATTTGGTGGGCGCATTGCGCAGATGTTCTGGCACATCGTAATCCGGGAATTCTCGCGCATCGCGCATGGCCGCTTTGAACGCGGTATAAACCGCATTACTTTTTGGCGCGCAGGCGAGATAAACGATGGCCTGTGCAATCGCGCGCTCGCCTTCTGCAGGTCCGACGCGGGTGAAACAATCCCATGCCGAAATAGCCACCTGCATGCCACGCGGATCGGCATTGCCCACATCTTCCGAAGCAATCGCCAGTAAGCGGCGTGCAACGTACAACGGGTCACCACCGGCCGTAATAATGCGGGCATACCAATAGAGCGCCGCATCCGGCGCTGAGCCGCGCACGGATTTATGCAGCGCCGAAATCAGATCGTAAAAACGGTCGCCTTTGTTATCAAAGCGCGCCGCTCTTTCGCCGGAAACTTCATTCAGCAACTGAGGCGTCAGTTCACGCTGTCCTTGCGCATTGCTCTCTGCCATATCCGCCATCATTTCCAGCGTATTCAGCGCACGGCGTGCATCGCCGTTCACCAGTTCAGCAATCATGCGCCGGGTGTTTTCTGGTAGCAGAATGTCGCTGTTACCGTACCCTCGCGCACTGTCCTGCATAGCCTGGGTCAACACCTGCTCGATATCTTCCGTGGTGAGCGATTTCAGCAGATAGACGCGCGCACGGGATAACAGTGCCGAGTTGAGTTCAAATGAGGGATTTTCGGTGGTCGCACCGATGAAGGTGATGGTGCCATCTTCAATATGGGGCAGAAAGGCATCCTGCTGGCTTTTGTTAAAGCGGTGTACCTCGTCCACAAACAGAATGGTACGACGACCCAGTTGACGATTCTGCCGGGCGCGCTCGATGGCTTCGCGGATCTCTTTCACACCGGACGTCACGGCAGAAATACGCTCAACATCTGCTTTGCCGTAGTGCGCAATGATCTCTGCCAGCGTTGTTTTGCCTGTTCCTGGTGGCCCCCACAAAATCATTGAATGCAGATGCCCGGCCTCAATCGCACGAGGCAACGGTTTTCCCGCCGCCAATAAGTGTTGTTGGCCGATATACTGCTGCAATGTGGCTGGCCGCATGCGCGCGGCCAGGGGCTGGAACTCATTTGAAGAGGCGAAATCCAGGGACAGGTTACTCACCGCGACCTCACTGACGTTGATCGTCCACCGTTACCCCTTTAGGCGGTGTAAAGGTGAACTTATCTGGGCTAATCGCACCGTTTTTCTGGCTCTTCAGCTGATAATCACTGTGCTGACCATCTTGCTCAATCGCACTGAATTTATTGATGGTGCCTGATGCAGAGACATTAATGGTGAATTGCTTCAGGTTGCCATCGCTGCTTTTCGGCGTCAGTTCGAAATTGTCGCCTTGCTGTTTGATGTTGTACTGCTGCCAGTCGCTGGGCTGGTTACGCGCAATCAGCATAAACGGCGTATTGCTGGTGGCGTTCTGCAGCAGGCTAACGCTGGCCTGTTCTACAAACGGATTATAGAACCACAGGTTTTTGCCATCGGAGATAATCACGCTTTCGTCTGGCGCGGTCATGTGCCAGTTAAACAAGCTCGGACGCTTAACCCACAGCTCACCTTCACCATCCTGCACATTTGCACCGCTGCCATCTGTCACTTTCTGGCTAAAGCTGGCATGGAAGCTGTTCACTTTGTTCAGACGCTGCTGCAAATCGCTCGATGCATCCGCCAGTACCGACGAAGAAACAAAACCGGCCAGCAGGCCGCAGGCAATAACGCGTAATTTCATCTGATTCGATTCCTTATTGATGGTTTCCCGACACTTACTGCATTAAACGTAGTTGCCGCTCTGTCTGTTCGACAGAAGAAAAAGCCGAAAGCTCCCAAAGATATGGGGATCGTTCTGCAGATAAACAACGGGCCAGTGTTAACTGGCCCAGAAGTAAGTCATGGCGTGCGCTAAATTACATCTCGTGTGGCGGCGGCGATAGCACTTCGCGGTTACCGTTGTGGCCCGGTTCAGAAACAATACCCTGCGCTTCCATCTGTTCAATGATGCGCGCGGCTCGGTTGTAACCAATACGGAACTGACGCTGCACACCGGAGATTGAAGCGCGGCGTTTCTCCACCACAAATGAGACTGCCTGATCGAACAGCGGATCAAGCTCTTCATCACCGTCGAGACCACCCGCTGCGCTCTCGCTCTCTTCACCGGCAGTAATACTTTCGATGTATTGCGGACGTCCACGCGCTTTCCAGTCCTGCACCACCGCGTGCACTTCCTGATCGCGCACGAAGGCACCGTGGACACGCACTGGCATTGAGGAGTTAGGCGGCATGTATAGCATGTCACCCATGCCTAGCAGCGATTCCGCGCCACCCTGGTCGAGAATAGTACGTGAGTCAATTTTACTGGAAACCGTAAAGGCGATACGCGTAGGGATGTTGGCTTTGATCAAGCCGGTAATCACATCCACCGACGGACGCTGCGTCGCCAGCACCAGGTGAATACCCGCTGCACGCGCTTTCTGCGCCAGGCGAGCAATCAACTCTTCGACTTTCTTACCTACCGCCATCATCAGGTCGGCGAACTCATCCACCAACACCACGATATACGGCAGTTTTTCCAGCACAGGCGGCGTGGTATCCATGCTGTCACCCGGCTTCCAGAATGGGTCTGGAATTGGGCGCCCCATGGCAGCTGCCTGCTCAATTTTCTCGTTGTAACCGGCAAGGTTACGCACGCCTAGCGCAGACATCAGCTTGTAGCGACGCTCCATCTCACCGACACTCCAGCGCAGCGCATTCGCCGCATCTTTCATATCGGTGACCACTTCAGTCAGCAAATGCGGAATGCCTTCGTAGACGGACAGCTCCAGCATTTTCGGGTCGATCATGATAAAGCGCACTTCTTCCGGCGTGGCTTTATACAGCATGCTGATGATCATGGTGTTCACACCGACCGACTTACCGGAACCGGTGGTACCGGCAACCAGCAGGTGCGGCATCTTCGCCAGATCGGCTACCACCGGTTGACCCGAAATATCTTTACCCAGCACCACCGCCAGCGGTGACGGGTTATCGCGGAACTTGTCGCAGTCCAGCACTTCACGCAGATACACGGTTTGGCGATGTTTGTTCGGTAATTCCAGCCCGACATACGGCTTGCCTGGAATCACTTCCACCACACGAACCGCAACGGCTGAAAGCGAACGAGCCAAATCGCGCGACAGGTTAGAGATACGGGCGGCTTTCACGCCAGGCGCAAGATCAAGCTCAAAGCGGGTAATCACCGGGCCAGGCGAGATGCCCACCACCTCGGCTTTCACACGATAATCGGCCAGACGCGCTTCCACCAGACGTGCCGTTTGCTCAAGCGCGAACATATCCACCGGCTCTTCTTCCGAAGGCGGCGAGGTCAGCAGATCGAGTGTCGGCAGCGGCGTGGAAGGCCTCTCCAGCGGACGTTCATGGCGCACCAGGAACGGATGGAACAGGCTGTCTTGCGCAGGAGCAACCGGTTGAGGCGCTTCTGCTGGCGCAGAATAACTCTCTGACTCGGATGATGACCACGGGCTGTTGTGTTCATTCAGCGAAGGCATGGCTTCCGGCTGAGGTGCAGCAGGCTGTTGCCATTGCGCAGGCGCTTCAGGCTGCGGTGTGGCTGGTTGCTGCCACTGTGCAGGTGCTTGAGGCTGTGGTGCAGCAGGTTGTTGCCACTGCGCAGGAGCTTCCGGCTCAGGCGTCGCAGCAATGGTAAACAACGGCTCGCTGGGGCTGTCATCGACCAGGTCTTTCATTGGCGAAAAATCAAAGGCCGATGAGGTATCCAGGTTAAATGCCGGGCCTTCATTGGCTTCAGGTTGCTGATAGCGCTGTTGCTGCTGAGCCGCAAACTGATTGGCCAACTGAGCCTGATGCAGATCCTCTTCATCATCTTCGACTTGATGCTGTCCGGTCTCTGCATAGCGCTGCTGTTGCTGGGACGCAAACGCTTCGCGCAGTTGGGCTTCCTGCAACGCAGTATCCTCTTCATGATCCTGTAGAGGTTCATGATAGGTCGCCGTCATTTCAGGCAGTTGCTGTTCGGCTTCTTCTCGCGCTTTGTCTTCCGCCATACGCTGTGACGGCAACTTAATGCCGTAAGAAGCCAGCTCACGACGGGTAGGCAGTTTAACTTTGTTCGGACGCGGTAATTCAGGGCCAATACCCTGCTTCACCTGAGGATTATAATCGCGCTCAGGCACCACATCGAATGCCGGCATATAAGCTGAAGCCGTTTTCGCTGCTGCTGCACCCAACGCTGCGGCTGCCGCTGTGTTCAGAGAAGCGGATGATTGAGCGGCGTCCTGCCAGTTCCCCATGCGCGGCCCTTCATCATCATCCACCGGTGAGAACGTTGAAGGCGCAGGTTCGCTCGGGACTTCAAAGCGATAGAGCGGCGGCGCGGGTTGGATAACCGGTTCAGGCGCAGATGGCGGTGCTGCAACAGGCTGTGCTAGCGCAGCCTCATCAGCGCTGTGATGCATAGGAGCCGGCTCGGCTGCTGCGTTGACCACCGGGGGCTGCACAACGGGAGCCTGGTGTGCAGCTTCAGCGGTCACCGCAATGGCCGCTGCAGTTGCTGCACTGGCTTTGGCTAACAGAGGATCATCCGGCAACTGTTCGGCGATAGGCTCGGCCACTTTACGCGGTTTAGCCAGCAGAACGTCATCATCTTCCTCATGCGATTGCGCAGCACGAAGCGGAAGCGCAGCCTGTTCTGCATGCTCTTCCTCTTCTTCGTACTCATCTTCTTCCTGCCAGGGTTCGTCATGACGTGAGCGGTTGCTGGCAAAGGTCAGCACGCCCATCACCACGCTACCGATTTTTTCGGCGATGGTTAGCCACGACCACCCGGTATACAAGGTAATACCTGCCGCCCAGACACAGATCAGCGTCAAAGTACCGCCTGCAGAACTGAACCAGGGTGCCATAGCATTGCTGACGAGGCTGCCAATCACACCGCCCGAAGCAAAGTACCAGATGTCATCGACGTTCAGCGCGGCTAAACCGCAAGTGGTCACCACCAGCGCCAGCACGCCAATCAGGCGCAAGCCCACCGCAAAGTAATCGATGTAATCCTGGCGATCGCGCTGACGGAATGTAATCCAGCACAAGCCAATGATCACCGGAGGAATGGCATACGCCATCACGCCGAAAATGAATAAGAGGGTATCCGCCAGCCATGCGCCAACACTGCCGCCCAAATTATGGATCGGTTCATGCCAGGCGGTCTGCGACCAGCTTGGATCGGAAGGATTGAAGCTAACCAGCGACACCATCAAATAGATGGCGAACAGGGCCACAAGGATGAGCAACGCTTCCAGCAGCCTGCGTCCACTGCTCAGCGGTTGTAACGAAACGTCTTTATCTTCTGTATATTCCTGGCTCAAGAGAACTCTCCAGGTGCCTGTAAATTAAGAAGGCAACAGCGCCGGGCAAGCCCGACGCTGTTCCTGTATGAATTCACAGGAGTGTACCGAATTCCTGCAAGTTATGCACCTGCCCTGCATCAACGGGTTTTGATCACCAGACGATTGCTCTGTTTGACCTCTTCCATTACCACGTATGTACGAGTGTCGTTTACACCCGGCAGGCGCAGCAAGGTTTCACCCAAAAGCTTACGATAGGCGGACATGTCCGGCACGCGAGTTTTCAACAGGTAGTCAAAGTCACCGGAAACGAGGTGACACTCTTGAGTTTCCTCAAGTTTTTGCACAGCGGCGTTAAATTGCTCAAACACATCTGGCGCACCACGATTCAGAGTAATCTCAACGAATACCAGCAGTGAAGCATCCAGATAATGTGGATTCAGCTGTGCGGTGTAACCCAGAATGAAGCCCTGACGCTCCAGGCGACGCACACGCTCAAGACACGGCGTAGGTGATAAGCCAACACGTTTTGAAAGCTCAACATTGGAAATACGACCGTCTTTCTGCAATTCATTCAGAATGTTTCTGTCGATACGATCCAGGTCTTTACCGGGGCGTTTCTTATTGTCTACCATTATTATTGTCTCTCTTAATTCCTTCCCTTTACCTGCCACACCCTGAAAACGCTCATTGTTCAGGGCCTTACTGAAGTGAAGACGATAAGTCTGTGCAGTAACGCATCCATCCGTATGAAGCATGTTGTCTGTCCACATCATGCGTCATTACCAATGTCAGACTGAGTTTATCCGGCAAAAATGTGCAAAACAGAAATGAAATTCTGTTTTGAACCGCTAAATATTCTCCGCTTCTGGTAATGTTTTCGCAAAACAGCAGGCGATTGTCAAAGTAAAACATCCAAATTCAGTACAAGATGCCAGATAGAGTTCTGGGTTGCTGTTTTTAAATGAGAATTTTTATGCTGCTGCACCAGAATTTGCCGAGCATTGCCCCCTTTTGGCGCAATCGGCGTGCAAATTTCACACTCATCGACTACGCCGCTTGCAGCGATTGTTATCAAAATTGCTGAAACCTTTTTTTGCTGCGCTAATTTCCCTACAATCAAAAACTATGTTGTCGAAAAAAACTGAGGAACGCATGAGTACGGCCAAACACAGTAAGCTGCTCATTTTAGGCTCCGGCCCTGCCGGATATACCGCGGCAGTCTATGCCGCCCGCGCTAACCTGAATCCGGTATTGATTACCGGGCTAGAAAAAGGCGGTCAGCTCACTACCACAACTGAAGTTGAGAACTGGCCAGGCGATCCGAACGATCTGACCGGACCCGCGTTGATGGAACGTATGCAAGAGCATGCAGAAAAATTCAACACCGAAATTATTTTCGACCATATTCATAAGGTTGATTTGCAAAATCGCCCCTTCCGTTTAACGGGTGACAGTGGTGAATACACCGCTGACGCACTGATTATTGCAACCGGCGCTTCCGCACGTTATCTCGGCCTGCCTTCTGAGGAAGCATTCAAGGGCAAAGGCGTTTCCGCCTGTGCGACCTGTGACGGTTTCTTCTATCGTAATCAGGAAGTCGCGGTCATCGGTGGCGGTAATACTGCGGTGGAAGAAGCACTTTACCTGGCAAATATCGCAGCGAAAGTGCACTTGATTCACCGTCGCGATAGCTTCCGTGCTGAAAAAATCCTGATCGATCGGCTGATGGAAAAAGTGCGCAACGGCAATATCGTGCTGCACACTGACCGCACGCTGGAAGAAGTGGTCGGCGATCAGATGGGCGTGACCGGCGTAAAACTGCTGTCAACAAAGGGTGAAGAGCCTGAATTGCTTGAAGTCGCAGGTCTATTCGTCGCTATCGGCCACAGCCCGAACACTGCAATTTTCGATGGCCAGTTGGCGCTGGAAAACGGCTATATCAAAGTCCAGTCCGGCCTGCAGGGCAATGCGACGCAAACCAGCATTGCTGGCGTCTTTGCGGCAGGTGATGTGATGGACCATATTTATCGCCAGGCGATCACCTCTGCCGGTACCGGCTGTATGGCGGCGCTGGATGCAGAACGCTACCTGGATGGGCTTGTTAAAACCGATCTGTAACTTGTTAATAAGCTGATCATAATTGCTAAGAGGCGACCTGTTTTGGTCGCCTTTTTTATTGCCTGCATGCTAAAGTTCATGCGCTTAATATTTCCGGACACTTTATCCGGTTTTGCCTCTCTCCATCAGTGATCAAACGGCTTCGCATGGAAAAATCACGGCAGCAACATCTTCTTCGCTGGCTTCGTCAGCAACGTCTTCATGGCGCACGCAGTTTACGTGCCGCATCGTTATTTGGTTTTGCCGGCGCGCTGGTGATTATTGCTCAGGCCTGGCTGCTGGCCTCGCTACTGCAAAATCTCATCGTGGCGCAACAACCGCGCGGTGCCCTGCTGACTGATTTCATCCTGCTACTGCTTTGCTTTGTCCTCCGCGCAGGTCTGCACTATGCGCGTGAAATGGCGGGTTACCGTGCTGGGGTCGCCATCCGTCGTGCTCTGCGTAAACAGGTGCTGGATAAGCTGAACGATCTCGGTCCGGCCTGGGTTCAGGGCAAACCGGCGGGAAGCTGGGCAACGCTGCTTCTTGAGCAAATTGAAGAGATGCAGGAGTATTACGCGCGATATTTGCCTCAAATGTCGCTGGCCGTCTTTATCCCCTTTGCCATCCTGATCGCTATCTTCCCAATTAACTGGGCAGCGGGATTGATTCTGCTCGCGACAGCGCCGCTGATTCCGATTTTTATGGCGATGGTCGGCATGGGTGCCGCTGATGCAAACCGTCGCAACTTCCTGGCGCTGACGCGCCTGAGCGGCGATTTTTATGACCGACTCCGCGGGCGTGAAACATTGCGTCTGTTCCATCGGGCTGAAGCTGAACAGCATGCGATCGCTGAAAGCACTACGGATTTTCGTCAGCGCACCATGGAAGTGCTACGTCTTGCCTTTCTCTCTTCCGCGGTATTGGAATTCTTTGCCTCACTGGCGATTGCTGTGGTCGCGGTCTATTTCGGCTTTTCCTATCTTGGCGAACTCAATTTCGGTCATTACGGCACTGGCGTGACCTTGTTTGCCGGATTCCTGGCGCTGATCCTGGCGCCCGAGTTTTTTCAGCCGCTGCGCGATCTCGGAACTTTTTACCACGCTAAAGCGCAAGCCGTTGGAGGCGCCGATGCACTGGATCGTTTCCTCAACGAGAGTCCGGAAATCACGCCTGCGACCTCCAGCCTGTCAGTTGATTTTGTAACCGCATTAAGCCTTGAAGCGCAGGATTTGGTGGTGATGACAGCCAAAGGTGAAAGGTTGTCACAGCCGCTGAATTTTACCCTAGAAGCGGGTAAACGCGTAGCGCTGGTGGGCCAAAGTGGCGCAGGAAAATCAGCGCTGATGAACGTGCTGCTCGGTTTTCTGCCCTATCAGGGATCGCTGCAGGTCAATGGGTATGAACTACGGGATATCAGCCGTGAGAACTGGCAGCAGCATCTGGCATGGGTGGGTCAAAATCCGCATCTGCCCGCGCCGACGTTGCGCGAAAATCTGTCGCTTAACAGCAGCATTGATGAAGTAACCCTGCGCAGCGTTTTACAACAGGCGGGCGTGGATGAATTTCTCGCTCGTTTACCGCAGGGCCTCGACACGCCGCTCGGTGATGGCGGCATGGGCCTGTCTGTCGGCCAGGCGCAACGCGTCGCCGTGGCGCGTGCGCTGTTAAAACCTGCACAACTCCTGTTGCTGGATGAGCCCGGTTCAGGGCTTGATAGCCAGAGTGAACAGCATGTAATGCGTGCATTAAACCAGGCCGCCACACAGCAAACCACCCTGATGATTACCCATCAACTTCACGATCTCGCCCATTGGGATGAAGTCTGGGTGATGCAATCCGGGCAACTGGTACAGCAGGGGAATTGGCAGCAGTTGATGGCTCAGGATGGGCCGTTGCGCGCCATGGTACAGCATCGCCAGCAGGAGATTGTCTGATGAATCCATTATTGCCGTTTCTGCGCCTGTTTCGTCGTCATCCATGGCGTTTAGGCCTGGGCATCATTTTGGCTATTGCGACTTTGCTTGCCAGTATCGGCTTGCTCACCCTATCTGGCTGGTTCCTCGCAGCCTCATCGCTGGCGGGTGTAGCTGGCCTGTACAGTTTTAACTATATGTTGCCCGCAGCGGGCGTGCGCGGTGCGGCAATTATCCGCACCGCTTCGCGTTACTTCGAGCGCTTAGTCAGCCACGATGCCACCTTCAGGGTGCTGCAGCATTTGCGTGTGTTCACCTTTAGCAGGCTGATGGCGCTGGCACCTGAACAACTGGCGCGTTTCAGACAAGGAGAACTGCTGAACCGCTTTGTCAGTGATGTCGATACGTTAGATCATCTCTATCTGCGTGTGATTTCACCGCTGGTCGGTGCCGCGGTGGTGATTATTGTCGTCACTTGCGGTCTGGCGATGTTAGATGTGCCACTGGCGCTGCTGCTGGGCGCAATCATGCTGCTGACGCTGCTCCTGATGCCACCGCTGTTCTGGCGATTAGGTATTTCAGCCGGGCATCGCATTGCTCAGCATCAAGCCAGTTGGCGCTTGCAATTGACGCAATGGGTAACCGGGCTCGCTGAATTAAAAATTTATGGCGCAGCGGGTTTGTGGCGTAACAAACTGGATGCCGAAGAGATCAGCTGGCAGCAGGCGCAGCGCGGTCAGCATAGCCTGCAGGCGCTGGCGCAGAGCCTGTTACTGTTAATCAGCGGCTCAACAGTGGTCTTGCTTTTGTGGGTCTCTGCAGCGGGCGTGGGCGGCGATAGCGCACCCGGCGCATTCATCGCGCTTTTCGTGTTCTGCGGTCTGGCGGCATTTGAAGCGCTGGCACCGGTTGCGGGCGCCTTCTTGCCGCTGTCGCAGGTCACTGGTGCGGCACAACGCGTACAGGAGATCATTGAGCAGGAGCCCCTAATTCGTTTTCCTTCTTCGACTGCGCACTCTGATCCGGGCATCAGCCTGATGCTGGAAAATATCACTTTCAACTATCCACAGCGCTCGGAACCAGTACTTAACCAATTCTCACTTGCGCTGCGAACCGGCGAGCATCTGGCACTGCTCGGCCCCACCGGCTGCGGTAAATCCAGTTTGCTGGCGTTGATTACCCGTGGCTGGCAGGCGCAGCAGGGCAAGATTCGACTGAATAACATCCCCCTTGCCGAATGGGATGAGGCCAGCCTGCGTCAACGCATTAGCGTGGTCACGCAGCGCGTACATCTGTTTAGCCAGACGCTGCGCGATAATTTACTGCTGGCAAACCCTGTCGCCAGCGATGAACAACTCAATGCGGTGCTGCACCAGGTCGGACTTACTCATTTGGCGGAGCATGATGAAGGGCTCAACGCGTGGATGGGAGAAGGTGGCCGCCCGCTGTCGGGGGGCGAGCTGCGCCGGCTGGCGATTGCACGCGCCCTGCTGCACAACGGCGATCTCTGGTTGCTTGATGAACCCACCGAAGGGCTTGATGCCACCACTGAGCAGCAGATCCTGACGTTACTGCGTCAGGTAAGCCACGGCAAGACCGTGATCATGGTGACTCATCGTCTCAGTGGCCTGACAACAATGGATCGTATTTGCGTGATGGATCAGGGGCAGATTATTGAGTCAGGGACGCACGACGAATTAATCTCAAAAGCAGGACGCTACTGGCGTTTCCACCAGCGCTTTGCGCTATAGTCTTAGCGAACAGCCCGAAGGGTAATTGACGCAATGAGACTGGTACAACTTTCACGGGATTCATTAAATTTTCCTCCGCCGGAGATGGCGCTGCGCGAGCCGAATGGATTACTGGCGATGGGCGGCGATCTCTCCCCTGCCCGGCTGATGAATGCCTATCAGCGCGGAATTTTCCCATGGTTTTCGCCCGGCGATCCGATTTTATGGTGGTCGCCCGATCCGCGTGCCGTGATGCTACCTGAATCTTTTCATCTCAGCCGCAGCATGGCGCGTTTTCACCGCCGTTCGCCCTTTCGCGTCACCATGAATCATGCCTTTCCGCAGGTACTGGAAGGCTGTGCCAGCGGCAGACAAGAAGGTACCTGGATCACTTTCGAAGTGAAACGCGCCTGGCTGCGCTTGTATGAATTGGGTCATGCCCATTCGATTGAAGTCTGGAGTGATAATCGCCTGGTGGGCGGCATGTATGGACTGGCGCTTGGGCAGATTTTTTGTGGTGAGTCGATGTTTAGCCGTCAGGAAAATGCTTCAAAAACAGCGCTGTGGGTATTCTCGCAACATTTCCTCGCTCATCAGGGACGTTTGATTGATTGCCAGGTGCTTAACCCGCATACCGCTTCATTAGGCGCAGTTGAAATCCCACGCGTCGATTATTTACAGTATGTGCAAACACTGGCGTGGCAGCCTGTTTTAAGCGGTTGCTGGCAAACACAAACCCTTTTTTGACCCTGCGCGCAGATGTTTTGCACACAATTCCCGACAAAAGTGATACAATAAGCGAGTTTGGTATGTCGTCCGCGCTTCGCTGTGGCGAGCCGGAATTGCCAGGTTGGGAATCTCATCCATTTCCCGAAGCTGTTACCGTTGTGCACTTGATGCCGATTGCGACAACTTCTTAGCCCGCTAATCCCCCGCAGACGTCAAAAAACACCCGAATTTTTCCGTAATGCACGCGCAAAGGCGCGACGCACGGCGAAGCGTTGGCAAAATCGCCAACGGTTCTTTACATAAATCATGGAATTCGGCATTATCTTGCCGGTTCAACAGTTTGGTAGTTCACCCCAGAGGATTCGATGGCCAAAGAAGACAATATTGAAATGCAAGGTACCGTACTGGATACGTTACCTAACACCATGTTCCGCGTAGAACTTGAAAACGGGCACGTGGTTACCGCTCATATCTCCGGTAAAATGCGCAAAAACTACATCCGCATCCTGACGGGCGACAAAGTGACTGTCGAGTTGACCCCGTACGACCTGAGCAAAGGCCGCATTGTCTTCCGTAGTCGCTAAGTTGTTGTCCACATCTCGCGTTTGTGGCAAGTAACTGAGCGCGAAAAAAAAGGCCGGATTTGCATCCGGCCTTTTCTTATTTACGACTCAGCACATCAGTGCACGGTCCCTTCGGTTTTACGTTTTTCCGCACTCAGGAAGTGGTAAGTCAGCTGGTTTTTCTCTTTATCCAGCGCCACCGAAACTGAACCGCCATCCACCAATGAACCAAACAGCAGTTCGTTAGCCAGCGGTTTCTTCAGATTTTCCTGCACTGCACGTGCCATAGGACGTGCGCCCATCGCTTTGTCATAGCCTTTATCGGCCAGCCAGTCACGCGCATCATCACTGACTTCCAGTGACACACCTTTCGCATCCAACTGGGCCTGCAACTCAACGATGAACTTATCGACTACCTGATGGATCACCGTGGTATCCAGATGACGGAACCAGATAATGTTGTCGAGGCGGTTGCGGAACTCTGGCGTAAAGATCTTTTTGATCTCCTCCATCGCATCCGTACTGTTGTCCTGATGAATCAGACCAATCGATTTACGCTCAGTTTCACGCACACCGGCGTTGGTGGTCATCACCACCACCACATTGCGGAAGTCCGCTTTACGGCCGTTGTTATCGGTCAGCATACCGTTGTCCATCACCTGCAGCAGCAGGTTAAAGACGTCCGGGTGCGCTTTCTCGATTTCATCCAGCAGCACCACCGCATGCGGATGCTTGATTACCGCATCGGTCAGCAGACCGCCCTGGTCGAAGCCTACATAGCCTGGAGGTGCACCAATCAGACGACTAACGGTGTGACGCTCCATATATTCGGACATATCAAAACGCAGCAGTTCAATGCCCAGGGCTTTCGCCAGCTGCACCGTGACTTCCGTTTTACCGACACCGGTTGGACCGGCAAACAGGAATGAACCCACAGGTTTGCGATCCTGACCCAGACCAGCACGGCTCATCTTGATCGCTTCAGTCAGCGCTTCAATCGCATTGTCCTGTCCGAACACCAGCATTTTCAAACGGTCGCCGAGATTCTTCAGCGTATCGCGATCGGTTGCCGACACACTCTGCTCTGGGATACGCGCAATTCGCGCCACCACAGTCTCGATATCAGACACATTGACGGTTTTCTTACGCTTGCTGACCGGCACCAGACGCGCACGCGCGCCGGCTTCATCAATCACGTCAATCGCCTTATCAGGCAGATGACGGTCGTTGATGTATTTCACCGCCAGCTCTACAGCTGCACGCACCGCTTTAGCGGTATAACGCACATCATGGTGAGCTTCATATTTCGGTTTCAGGCCGTTAAGAATCTGAACGGTCTCTTCCACAGAAGGTTCGGTAATGTCGATCTTCTGGAAACGACGCGCCAGCGCACGATCCTTCTCAAAGATGTTGCTGAACTCCTGATAGGTGGTTGAACCCATCACGCGGATTTTCCCGCCGGAGAGCAACGGCTTGATCAGGTTAGCCGCATCCACCTGACCACCGGACGCGGCACCCGCACCAATGATGGTGTGAATTTCGTCGATGAACAGAATACTGCTGGTGTCTTGTTCCAGCTGTTTCAGTAGCGCTTTAAACCGTTTTTCAAAATCACCACGGTACTTGGTACCCGCGAGCAGCGAGCCAATATCCAGTGAGTAGATGGTGCAATCTTTCATCACTTCTGGAACATCGCCCTGCACTATGCGCCAGGCCAGCCCTTCCGCGATGGCGGTTTTACCCACGCCAGATTCACCCACCAACAGCGGGTTGTTCTTACGACGACGGCACAATACCTGAATGGCACGCTCCAGCTCTTTATCGCGGCCGATCAGCGGATCGATTCCGCCGACACGAGCAAGCTGATTAAGATTGGTGGTGAAGTTTTCCATACGTTCCTCCCCGCCTGCTTGCTCTTCGTTAACCGGATTCTCCGCGTTGTTCTGCGGCTGGCCCGGTTCGTCTTTACGCGTACCATGGGAGATGAAGTTCACCACATCGAGGCGGCTCACTTCGTGTTTGCGCAGCAGGTAAGCCGCTTGCGACTCCTGCTCGCTGAAGATGGCGACCAGCACGTTCGCACCAGCCACTTCGCTGCGACCGGATGACTGGACATGGAATACCGCACGTTGCAGCACGCGCTGGAAGCTGAGCGTCGGTTGTGTATCGCGCTCTTCTTCACTGGCTGGTAGCACCGGTGTGGTTTGTTCGATGAAGGCTTCGAGTTCCTGACGCAGAGCCACGATATCCACCGTACAGGCTTCCAGTGCCTCTCTGGCCGACGGGTTACTGAGCAATGCCAGCAACAGATGCTCGACGGTCATAAACTCATGACGGTGCTCGCGCGCTCTGGCGAAAGCCATGTTTAAACTGAGTTCCAGTTCTTGATTGAGCATTTGGCACCTCCCCCAATTATCGCTCTGACAACCTTTCCCCTATATGGAGACGGGCTCAGGCTTTTTCTAGCGTACACAGCAACGGATGTTCATTCTCTCGTGCGTAGTTGTTCACCTGGGCGACTTTGGTTTCCGCCACTTCTGCAGTGAATACACCACAAATCGCCTTTCCGTGGTAGTGAACTTTCAACATCAGTTGCGTTGCACGTTCAACATCATAAGAAAAGAACTTTTGGACTACGTCAATAACAAATTCCATAGGTGTATAATCGTCATTATTCAGAATGACTTTATACATTGAAGGCGGCTTTAACCCTTCGCGTACTTTATCTTCGGCTAGATGTTCGAAATTAAGCCAGTCGTTTGTGTTTGCCATAATGTTCCGTCGAAATTCTGCGTTACGATTGTGCACATTGCTGTGCCCATTCCTAAGTTTAACATGTCTGTCAAGCCACCCTATCCCGAAGAAAAAACGGCACTAAAAGCCCATGCGCGACCTGTATCACAAAATTTGCAATAGCGTTAACTGCCTCAAATTTTGATGAATTTCTCCCCATCCGCCAGGGCCGTTTGCTTGACGATAAGGTCCGTTTCTCTACATTCTACTTACACAAGCTGATTGAGTTTTAAACAAACTCGACTCACAGCTTCAATGACCTCACCTACTGTTCAAAATGTCTTGCGAGGGAAGTAAAAGCATGGAGACGGGTACTGTTAAATGGTTCAACAACGCCAAAGGCTTCGGCTTTATCTGTCCGATCGGCGGCGGCGAGGATATCTTCGCGCACTACTCCACGATTCAGATGGAGGGATACAGAACGCTGAAGGCCGGCCAGCAGGTTCAGTTCGATGTCCATGAAGGGCCAAAAGGCAATCACGCCAGCTTGATTGTGCCCTGTGAAGTCGCGCAAGTCGCCTGACGCGCGCCTCTTCATTCATTCTGACCACTCCCGAAAAAAAATGCCAGCCGCAGATGCTGGCATTTTTATTTTGCGATTTACCCCACCTCAATCCGCCCGCCCGCGTGCCAGCCACATCACGCGCGCAAACAGCTGATCCAACAGCGACGGGATCGCCGCCGGTCCACGCTCAGCCGCAGCCATCGCCACCGCTATTGCCAGTTCAGGCTTCGAACTGTGTTGAATCGCTTTACTGATAATACGCCGGGCATTCATCGGCACGTTTAACGGCAGGTGCGCCATCTGATGATAAATATCGCGGAAACCCTGCTTATAGAGAAAATGCTCAATATCCGGTGCCGGGAATTGCGTGAGGTGGTCCGCCTCTTGTTCGTGATCCTGCAATTGGCTGCGTGCGCTGGACGCATATTTAATTCCCGCTTCGTCGCCGTCAGTCAACACATGCCAGGCAATACCCATGCGCCGGGCAAACTTCAACAGCGGTTTAAGACCGGATTGAGCAAATTCGATGACTTTGACCCCTTCGGCTGCAAAATGGTAGCCGCGCTGCCGCGCCAGTTCGTTAATGATCCACACTTCCGTTTCCCCCTCCACCAGCAACCAGCAGCGGGCAAACAGCGCTGAGGGGCGATTAACGCGGATATGAAACCCAATACGACGGCTCTCCTCTGCGCTTAATCCTTCAGGACCAATACGCCATGCCGCGACACGGGTGGGCTCACGCACCAGCCGGCAAATATTCTCCAGCGGCACCTGCGACAACAACTCTCCCGAGTTGGTGGTGGTGATTTTTTGCAGCGGCATCAAATCCAGCAAGTTCCACGCCACCGACAACATAATCGGATGCAGTCGCGTTTCCGGATCCTCCACCAGCAGCAGTGGATGGGCACCCGGCGGAAGCGCTTCATTGCCGTGCGCCTGAATCAGCAAAGAGAACATGCGCAATAGGATCACCTGACGACTGCGTGATTCCGTTCCCGCAATCAGATGGTTAAGCTTGTCGAGTGAACGCCAGCCTTGTGAACCGTCGCGCAATTCTGGTGCGACCCGCGCCGCGCTGCTGCCCGGTTGCTGCACAAGGAAGTAGTGCTCCAGCAATTGCTGCATGGTGTGCAAGCCCTGGCGCAATAAATCGTCGCTCAGATTCTGCGGCTGCACCACCAAATCCCGGGTTAATTTCTCGACTTCCTGTGACAACTCACTCAGCGTCGTAGCCCGGCGGTCTGCATCGATGTTGCTGTGTCGTCCGCGCCGGCCAAAGCGCGCATCGCGCAGTCTTAGCACTGGATAGAAGGCGCGCAAATGCGACAGCGCCGCCTCAGTGCCTTCCATCGCCAACACATCGCCATTGTGGTCGATAAAGCGCCAGGTGGTTTTCACGCCATGCTCATTGCGGCGCGCGCGAGTGCTGAAGCTGATAAAGCGCCCGTTTTCATCACGCTGCCAGAAGGGCTGGAACACGGCCTCGTCATCGCCCGCTTGTGCACGGAAGCGAAACACCAGTTGCAGCTGACGCAGACGCGCCTCTACATCGCCCGGCGGGAAGTGAAAATCGTGTTCGGTAAATTGATAGGGTTCAGCCGCGGGCGCCAATAATAACGTCAGCGCATCCAGCAGGCTGGATTTACCCCATGCATTTTCACCAATCAGCAGATTGGTATCAGTGAGTGGCAACGACAGCCGATTGATGCCACGAAAACCACGAATATCGATATGTTCCAGAAACATCATGCCATCCCTTGAGTGCTTTGCCTGAGCATGGTCTGCGGCGTTAAGTTGGTCAAGTTAACGCGCCGGTAAAAGGTTTACACTTCAACTGTTTTCCGCTAGGTTGCGGCCCTCACCCACGGATGGAAACGCTCTATGTATGGCTTGATCATCATTCTGCTGCCATTGATTGCTGGCTATTTACTTCATGTGACTCGTGCCAATCTGCTGCGCGGCGTCGCCCGTATGCTGAGCGCGCTGGTGTACATCATCCTGTTTTTTATGGGCACCAGCCTGGCCTTCCTCGATAATCTCAGTAGCAATTTGCTCATCATTTTTCACACCGCGTTGATCAGTATGCTGTGCATTCTCGCTTGCTCCTTGCTGGCTTTCTGGCTGCTGGAGAAGCGTGTGCCATGGCATCATCCGCATAAACAGCAAGCCCTGCCCTCGCGCCTGCACATGGCGCTGGAGTCCCTCAAGCTTTGCGGCTCAGTACTGGGTGGATTTCTGCTGGGATTAAGCCAGTGGTCCATTCTGCGTCACGCATCGACCATCAGTGAATATGCTCTGATGCTGATGCTGTTCCTGGTCGGCATTCAGCTGCGCAGCAGCGGCATGACCTTGCGCCAAATCACGCTCAACCGTCGCGGCATGCTGGTGGCGGTGGTGTCACTCTGTAGCGCCTTAATCGGCGGGATGCTGGCGGCAGTGTGGCTCGATTTGCCGATCAAAACCGGCCTGGCGCTTGCCAGCGGCTTCGGCTGGTACTCTCTTTCCGGCATTCTGATGACGGAATCGTTTGGTCCGGTGATTGGTAGTGCGGCCTTCTTTAACGACCTGCTGCGTGAGCTAATCACCATCATGTTAATTCCGCTACTGATCAGCCGTCAGCGCAGCATGACGCTGGGATTGAGTGGTGCCACCTCAATGGATTTCACCCTGCCGATTCTGCAACGCACTGGCGGTATGGAGATTGTTCCAGCGGCGATTGTGCACGGTTTTATCATGAGCTTATTAGCGCCGATTCTTATCGCGTTGTTCTCCGCCTGACCGCAGAGCGCATTTTTTCACGGCTGCGCGCCGTCTCCATCGTCTACGCTTTCTGACTGACACGTTTCCGCCATCGGGATGGATGGCCAAACACCAGAAAGGAGCGAACGATGAAGCAAACTGTGGCGGCACTGCTGGCCAAAACCCTGGAGAACGCGGGCGTAAAGCGCATCTGGGGCGTGACGGGCGATTCGCTCAACGGCCTGAGCGACAGCCTTAACCGCATGGGCACCATTGAATGGATGCCCACGCGCCATGAAGAAGTGGCGGCTTTTGCTGCCGGTGCTGAGGCACAAATCAGCGGCGAACTGGCAGTATGTGCCGGTTCCTGTGGCCCAGGAAACCTCCATCTAATTAACGGACTGTTCGATTGTCATCGCAATCACGTTCCGGTACTGGCGATTGCCGCACATATCCCTTCCAGCGAAATCGGCAGCGGCTATTTTCAGGAGACGCATCCGCAGGAGCTATTCCGCGAATGCAGCCATTACTGCGAGTTAGTCTCTAACCCTGAGCAGTTGCCGCAAGTGCTGGGGATTGCGATGCGCAAAGCTATCCTTAATCGTGGCGTATCCGTGATTGTCATTCCCGGCGATGTGGCGCTGAAACCGGCACCGGAAGGCGCACGCAGTGAATGGTATCCACCGCAGTTGCCGCATATTGTGCCCAACGCCAGCGAGATTGCCCGCCTGGCTGAAACGCTGAACGGCGCAGAAAATATTACGTTGATGTGCGGCAGCGGCTGTGCCGGCGCGCACGCAGAAGTGGTGAAGCTGGCAGAAACGCTGAAAGCGCCGGTGGTGCATGCCATGCGCGGCAAAGAGCACATCGAGTACGATAATCCTTACGACGTCGGCATGACCGGCTTAATCGGCTTTTCATCTGGTTATCACGCCATGATGAATGCCGACACGCTGGTGCTACTGGGCACACAGTTCCCTTATCGTCCGTTTTATCCGGCGGATGCCAATATCATCCAGATTGATATCAATCCTGCCAGTCTCGGCGCACACAGCCATGTCAATATGGCGCTGATTGGGGATATCAAAGCCACATTGCAGGCGCTGCAGCCGCAGCTCAACAGCAAAAACGATCGTCATCATCTCGACAGCGCGTTGGAACACTATGTGGATGCGCGTAAAGGCCTGGATGACCTCGCCACCGCCAATGATAAACAGGCGATTCATCCACAATATCTGGCGCAGCAAATCAGCCATTACGCGGCTGAAGATGCCATTTTTACCTGTGATGTCGGCACGCCCACCGTTTGGGCCGCGCGTTACCTGAAGATGAACGGCAAGCGCCGTTTGCTGGGATCGTTCAACCACGGTTCGATGGCTAACGCGATGCCACAGGCGCTCGGCGCTCAGGCAATCGATAAGCAGCGTCAGGTCGTGGCGCTGTGCGGTGATGGCGGCTTCAGTATGTTGATGGGCGACTTTATTTCGGTGGCACAACTGAAACTGCCAGTGAAGCTGGTGATCTTCAATAACAGCGTACTGGGCTTCGTGGCGATGGAGATGAAAGCGGGCGGTTACCTTACCGATGGTACCGATCTGGAAAACCCCGATTTTGCTGCCATTGCCACCGCCTGCGGCATTAAGGGCATTCGCGTCGAGAAAGCCTCTGAACTCAACAGTGCGCTGGAACAGGCCTTTGCGCATGACGGCCCGGTGCTGATCGATGCGATCACCGCGAAGGAAGAGCTGTCGATGCCGCCGCAAATTAAAGCCGAGCAGGCCAAAGGGTTCAGCCTGTATATGCTACGCGCGATTCTGAATGGGCGTGGCGATGAGATCGTTGAACTGGCGAAAACCAACTGGCTGAGGTAAAACGGATAATCAGGCCAGATAACTCACAACGCGGGCGCTTAGCCCGCTTTTTTGTTTCAGGAGAGCGATGTGATCGATTTACGCAGTGATACCGTAACCCGCCCAAGTGCCGCCATGCTGGATGCGATGATGGCCGCCGAAACTGGAGATGATGTCTATCGTGACGATCCCACCGTCAATGCGCTGGAAATCGAGGCCGCCCGCCTGAGTGGCAAAGCCGCAGCGCTATTTTTCCCGACCGGCACGCAAGCCAACCTGGTGGCGCTGCTGTGTCACTGCCAGCGCGGTGATGAATACATCGTCGGCCAACAGGCACATAACTACAAATACGAAGCGGGCGGCGCAGCAGTGCTGGGCAGCATTCAGCCACAACCGATCTCGCACGCCGAAGATGGATCGCTGCCGCTGGCGGATATCGTTGCGGCTATCAAACCGGATGATATCCACTTTGCGCGCACGCGCCTGCTGAGCCTGGAAAACACTCATCACGGTAAAGTACTGTCGCAGAGCTATCTGGAACAAGCGTGGAAGTTAACGCGCGAACACAAGCTGGCGCTGCACATTGATGGTGCTCGCATCTTCAACGCCGTGGTGGCACAAAATGTTGAGCTGAAAGAGATCGCGCGTTATTGCGACACGCTCACCATCTGTCTGTCCAAAGGACTCGGCACCCCGGTGGGTTCTCTGCTGTGTGGTGATGAAGCCTACATAGAGCAGGCACGTCGCTGGCGTAAAATGACCGGCGGCGGCATGCGCCAGGCAGGCATCCTTGCGGCGGCGGGTCTGTACGCGCTGAAGCACAACGTCGCGCGCCTGAAAGAAGATCATGACAATGCCGCCTGGCTGGCTGAGCAACTCAGCGCCATTGGCATAGAGGTACTGAATCAGCACACTAATATGCTGTTTGTGAAAGTACCGGCGGATCAGGTTGACGCACTGAAAAGCTGGATGCACTCCGGCGATGTGCTAATGAGCGTGGGTCCGGTCACGCGCATTGCCACCCACCTCGATGTCAGCCGTCAGGATCTACAACGTCTGGTTGCCCACTGGCAGGCGTTTCTAGCGTAACAGAGCGCAGGTTGCCTTGCAGGGACGGCCTTCGGGCCGTCCATAAGCTCACCAACGCGAGCCCCCTGCTTCAGCCGCAGCCAGCAGTGCTTGGGCTATCACCAGCGTCTCTGCATCGACGATGTCATACACCGTCTCTTCACTGCGCCGCGCCGTATTTCGCCAGCAGCGCCTGAGCTATCGCCAGCGTTTCTGCATCGGCGATGCCTCGATAATCCCGCGCACGGAAGTGCATCTGAAACGCCGCAATCAGCTTACGCTGCATTGGCGGGGTATTCGCTGAATTGACGTCATAACCATAACGCTGCAGCGCATCCAGCAGTTCGGCCTGATCGATGGGCGCATCCGCTGCATGCCCATTGAGATAGCGCTGCACGGTGGCGCGATCGGGCCATGCGCCCAACCCCTGCTCCGCCAACTGCTGCCACGGGAACAGAGGGCCAGGATCCTGTTTTCGCTGCGGCGCGATATCGCTGTGCCCCACCAGATTTTCAGGCGTGATGGCATAACGCTGCGTGATATCTTTCACCAGCGCCACCAGCACGCTGATTTGCGCTGGCGTAAAAGGCTGCCACTCCACGCCGGTTAATGTCCGCGTGTAGCCACGATTGACGATCTCAATACCAATCGACGTGTCATTGATACGGGTCGCTCCGCGCCAGAAACTCGGCCCGGCATGCCATGCCAGTTCGCGCTCCGGCACCAGTTGCCAGATGACGCCCTGGCCGCCTTTTTGCGCCGGCTGCTGTGGGATCAAATAGTGGGCACTGACTTCTCGATCGGTCAACGTGGCCAGCGAGGATGGCAAATCTTCGGCGGTATAATGGATCACCACCACTTTAATGCGAGGCCGCGCGCCCTGGGCCGGATGCGCGGTATCCACCCAGTAGCCGTGGCGCGGCTCAACAGATGACTGACAGGCACTCAATAAAAACGCCAGCACCAAGAGAACAGCAATGCGCATCAGCGAATAATCACGGCGGTACCGGTCACGCTGACCATCAGCATGCTGCTGTCTTTGCCCACGGTTTCATAATCAATATCAATGCCGACGATCGCATTCGCACCCAGCGCTTTTGCCTGCTCTTCCAGCTCTTCAAACGCAATCTGCCGCGCTTTGCGCAGCTCTTTTTCATAAGCACCGGAACGGCCACCGACGATATCGCGAATTCCGGCAAAGAAGTCGCGGAAAATGTTGGCCCCGAGAATCGCTTCACCGGTAACCACACCGCAATATTCGCTGATGCTGTGCCCTTCTAACGTGGGCGTGGTGGAAAATTTCATCGCTGTCTCCTTGTTTGAGTGAGTTCAATTTATACCCTAAATAATTCATGAGGCAGGAAGGCGGCAAACAAGAGAGTCCCGATGAGCTTACTCACGTAAGTGATTCGGGCGAATGCGTGCAGCCAACGCACCTGTCTGGTGAAGTATGACGGGTACAGCGCTAACGGCTTAAAAGCGAGACTATACTCTATGCTAAAAATGACGCTTTGCCAGTGAACAATAAGGAAATCGAGATGAGAAACAATGCCTTTGCGCTGCTTGTTCCCGCTGCGTTACTGCTCAGTGCCTGTACCACCGTTGAACCTGTGATCAAGGATAACGGACCGCGTACTGCCAGCTGTGTCGACGGTGGCCCAGATAGCGTCGCCCAGCAGTTTTACGATTTACGCATCAGTCAGCCCAACCAGGGTCTGCCCGATAGCACCACGCTGGCGAAATATCGCCCTTATCTGAGCGATCGCCTGTATCACAAACTGCTGAGCGCCAGCACGCTAAGCAGCAAACCTGCCTCATGGAGCCAGGGCGATCTGTTCTCCAGCCTCGCGCAGGGGCCAACGTCAGCCGATGTTGCCAGCGCTTCAACCATTCCCAATCGCGATGCACGTAACATCCCTCTGCGTGTCGATTTGAGCCGTGATGGCAAAAGCTGGCATGACGAGGTATTGATGATTCATGAAGGAAGCTGCTGGGCGGTGGATGATATTCGTTACGTCGGCGACTGGCCGCACGCAGGCGGCGGATCGCTTAGCCAACTGCTGGAAGAGAAGAAATAGCTGTTTAATTTTACAGCACTCAGTTCTAAACATAAGCGCGCCGCATCATTGCGGCGTTTTTTGTTAATTTTTCATCAATAATTTGCAGCCACCGATCCCTTCCCGGCGTTGACCTGCGCGATATTGTGCTACGCTTTTGGGACTTCACTGCTGTTTAATAAATTTTAACCCACCACAATTGCATAACTATTCTGGTGACGTTAAGATTCGCGGCACTAATTACTATTCATATTTTGCGCATGAGTATTCAACTAAACGCCATTAACTGTTTTTACGGTGCCCATCAGGCACTGTTCGATATCAACCTGGCTTGTCCGCAGGGAGAGACGCTGGTGTTGCTCGGGCCAAGTGGCGCGGGTAAAAGTTCGCTCCTGCGCGTCCTCAATTTGCTGGAGCAGCCGCGTTCCGGCAGCTTGCAGATTGCCGGGAATCACTTCGACTTCAGCAAAGCGCCGTCAGACAGCGCGATCCGTGAACTGCGCCAAAACGTGGGCATGGTATTTCAGCAATACAATCTGTGGCCGCACCTCAGCGTGGTGCAGAATCTGATTGAAGCGCCGTGTCGCGTGCTCGGTCTCAGTAAAGAAGCCGCGCGTGCGCGTGCCGACAAACTGCTGGAACGTCTGCGCCTGACGCCCTTTGCCGATCGTTTTCCTTTGCATCTTTCTGGTGGCCAGCAACAACGTGTGGCGATTGCCCGCGCGTTGATGATGGAGCCGCAGGTGCTGTTGTTCGACGAACCTACCGCCGCGCTCGACCCTGAAATCACCGCGCAAATCGTCAGCATCATTCGTGAGCTGGCGCAGACGCAGATCACCCAGGTGATTGTGACCCACGAAGTCGAGGTTGCGCGCAAAACCGCCAGCCGCGTGGTGTACATGGAGAACGGCCATATCGTTGAGCAAGGCGATGCCAGCCACTTTACACAGCCGCAAACCGAAGCGTTTGCACATTATCTTTCGCACTAAGTCAGGATGCATCTAATGAAAAAAGTCGTACTTGCTGCACTGCTTGCCGGTCTGAGCCTTAGCGCTTCAGCTGCGCAGACCCTGCGTTTCGCCACCGAAGCTTCTTATCCTCCGTTTGAATTTGTGGATTCCGACAACAAAATTCAGGGCTTCGATGTCGATCTGGCCAATGCGCTGTGTAAAGAGATTGATGCGACCTGTACCTTCACCAACCAGGCGTTTGACAGCCTGATCCCCAGCCTGAAATTCCGTCGTTTTGACGCGGTGATGGCGGGCATGGATATCACCCCAGAGCGTGAAAAGCAGGTGCTGTTCTCTAAGCCTTACTACGACAACTCCGCCATCTTTATTGCTCAGAAAGGCAAGCTGGCGAATGTTGATGCACTGAAAGGGAAACGTGTTGGCGTACAGAACGGCACCACGCATCAGAAATACCTGTCTGATAAACACAACGACATCACCGTTGTGCCTTACGACAGCTATCAGAACGCGGTTCTGGACCTGAAAAATGGCCGTATTGATGCAGTATTCGGTGACACCGCCGTGGTGAACGAATGGCTGAAACAGAATGCCAACCTCGCGCCACTGGGTGAGAAAGTCACGGATAAAGATTACTTCGGTACCGGTCTGGGCATCGCGGTCCGTCAGGGTAATACTGAGCTGCAGGGCAAATTCAACACCGCTCTGGAGAAGATCAAAGCTGACGGTACTTACAAAACCATCTACAACAAATGGTTTCAGCAGTAATCACTAATGAATGAAATGATCCCTCTCGCAAGCGCCGCCGGCATGACCGTCGGCCTTGCTGTTTGTGCACTGATCGCCGGCCTTGCGCTGGCGATGATTTTTGCTGGCTGGGAAACGGTGCGCTGGAAACCGCTGGCGTGGCTTGGCACTGCACTGGTCACGCTGATTCGTGGCCTGCCGGAAATTCTGGTGGTGCTGTTTGTCTACTTTGGTGCCTCACAGCTTTTACTCACCTTGTCCGACGGCTTCCAGATCAATCTTGGTTTATTCAGCATTCCCGTGCAGGTGCAGATTGAAAACTTCGACGTCAGCCCGTTCCTGTGCGGAGTGATTGCTCTGGCGATGCTTTACTCAGCCTACGCCTCCCAAACATTGCGTGGCGCGCTGAAAGCTGTGCCGGTGGGCCAGTGGGAATCCGGCCAGGCGTTGGGCATGAAGAAGTCGGCAATTTTCTTTCGTCTGATCATGCCGCAAATGTGGCGTCACGCGCTGCCAGGCTTAGGCAATCAGTGGTTGGTGCTGCTGAAAGATACCGCGCTGGTATCGCTGATTAGCGTGAATGACATCATGCTGCAAACCAAAAGCATTGCCACGCGCACGCAGGAACCCTTTACCTGGTATCTGGTGGCTGCGGCCGTCTACCTGATTATCACGCTGTTCAGTCAGGCGATACTGCGCCGTATTGAATCGCGCACCACGCGTTTCGAGCGGGGGGCCTGACGCATGCTGGATTACTTACCCGAACTTCTGAAGGGCCTGCACACCAGCCTGACCTTAACCATCGCGTCACTGATTGCCGCGCTGGTGCTGTCGCTGCTGTGTACCATCGTGCTCTCCTTGAAAGTCCCGGTGCTGAACTGGCTGGTGAAAGGCTACATCACGGTGTTCACCGGCACGCCGCTGCTGGTGCAAATCTTCCTGATTTATTACGGTCCCGGCCAGTTTCCCAGCATTCAGAACGTGCCGTGGTTATGGCATTTGCTATCACAGCCATGGCTGTGCGCGCTGATTGCGCTGTCGCTCAACAGTGCGGCTTACACCACTCAGCTATTTTATGGTGCAGTACGCGCCATCCCTTCGGGTCAATGGCAGTCCTGCGCTGCACTGGGGATGAACCGTAAAGACACGCTGCGTATCCTGCTGCCGTATGCGTTCAAACGCGCCCTCTCCTCTTACTCTAACGAAGTCGTTTTAGTGTTTAAGAGCACTTCACTGGCGTACACCATTACGTTGATGGAAGTGATGGGGCATGGGCAATTGCTGTATGGCCGCACTTATGACATCACGGTGTATGCCGCTGCCGGACTGATTTATCTGGTGGTCAACGGTTTGCTCACGCTGATGATGCGTTTAATCGAAAAGCGCGCATTGGCATTCGAACACCGCAATTGATACCGTCGCGGCGTGATCCATCTCGCTAATCTGAAGCGAAGATGCTGCAAACAAACGCGCAAAGGATTGCGCCGCCACGCTTCTCAACACCCTCTGAAGATTTAATTTTTTAATCATATTTATTGCATATAAATTCATTAACTGGCATCGTGTAACCCGTTCTATCTCTGGCATGGTTTACAGGAGTCACATAATGAAAAAATGGATTGTTGCTGCAGCGCTGGCAACACTGGCAATGAATGCTTATGCGGCGGAAAAAATCCGCTTCGCCTCTTCTGCGACCTATCCTCCGTTTGAATCCCTCGACCACGACAACCAAATCGTTGGCTTCGATATCGATCTGGCTAAAGCGTTATGTCAGCAAATGAAAGCAGATTGCACCTTCACTAATAACGCCTTTGACAGCCTGATCCCTTCACTGAAGTTCCGTCGTTATGATGCGGTGATTTCAGGCATGGATATCACGGCGGAGCGCAGCAAACAGGTCGATTTCACTCAGCCGTATTATGCAAACTCCGCGATTGTGATTGCGCATAAAGGTCAGTTCACCGACTTCAGCCAGCTGAAAGGCAAACGCGTCGGTGTAGAAAATGGCACCACACATCAGAAATACCTGCTGGAGAAGCATCCTGAAGTGATCGCCGTGGCCTATGACAGCTACCAAAATGCGATTCTCGACCTGAAAAATGGTCGCCTGAACGGCGTGTTTGGCGATAGCGCAGTGGTGAATCAGTGGCTGAAGGCTAACGACGATCTCAGTGCGGTGGGTGAACACATCACCGATACCGAGTACTTCGGCACCGGCTTAGGCATTGCGGTTCGCAAAGGGAATGCAACGCTATTGAAAGAGATGAATGACGCGCTGGTAGCGTTGAAAGCTGATGGCACCTGGCAGCAAATCAATCAGAAGTGGTTCCCGGAATAAGCATTATGGAGCAGCGTGGCGTGCCACCTGGCAGGTTCTGCATGTCCTCAGTTCAGGCGGCAGCTACGCGGCTCCACCCTTCTTAATCAGCAACGTCAGCACTTCAAAGTGTGCCGTATGCGGAAACATATCAAACAGCTGGACGCGGCTCACCGCGTAATCTGCCAGACGCGCAATATCCTGCGCCATCGTGCCGGGATTGCAGCTCGAATAGAGAATGTAGTCTGGCGCCATCTCACTGAGATAAGCACACAGCTCAGCACCAATGCCGCGACGCGGTGGATTGACCAGCACCAACTGTGGCACTTGATCACGCGATGTGGCGAACTGGGTCGAATCCAGCGCGGCGAAACTCACCTTATCAAGCCCCAACTGTTCAGCCGACTGCTGTGCACAGGCTATGGCTTCCGCGCTAATCTCAATACCGGTTAGCTGCATCTCTGACGTGGCGCAGTGCAAGCCGAAACCGCCTACGCCGCAGAATAGATCCCACATACTGGTCACCGGCAGCTCTGCTACCCAATCACGCGCCGTGGCATACAAATCAGCAGCGACCTGCGGGTTAGTCTGGAAGAAACTCTGCGGGCGAATATACAGCGGCACCTGATTGAAACGCTCTGACAGCGCCTGGTCTGGCGTCAAAGCAATCTCTTCATCCCCTTCCAGAATCGCCATATGCACCGGCTGTATATTGGCGGAGATCACTTTCAGCTGCGGCAACTGCTGCTGCAGCCAGGGTAAGGCCGCGCGCAACTGCTCCAGCTTGCTGGTGGAACGCAGCACAAACCGCAGCATCATGCCACCCTGCGAACTCTCAGTGAGCAGCAGGAATTTCAGTTCACCGCGTTTACGCGCCACGTTGTAGGGCGTTAATCCGGCGCGGGCAATAAAGGGTTTCAGCGCCTCGAATATCGGCGCAAAGCTGGCGGGATAGAGCGGGCAATCGCACAGATCAACCGGTTCGCCATCACGCGCCACCATGCCGAAAATTGGCCGCTCGACACTGCCGCTCACCACCATTTTGGCTTTATTACGAAAACCCTGCAGCGCCGAGGTCACCGGTGGTAAATATGTGGCCACCGCGGTCTGTGACAGTAGCTGCTCGAGCAGCGATTGCTTCTCATTAAGCTGCTGCGGATAGGGTTTCTCCAGCCACTGGCACGAGCGACAGCGACCGGCATCATAAAGCGCGCAATGCATGGAAAGGCCTGTATTCACAATTGGGAGAAAAAACGGGGGCAGATTGTATCACCGGGCGCGGAAAAAAGCGCGACTGCTGGCCGGCACAAACAGTAACAGCAACACCAGTACATCCGGCACTTTCTGCATCAACGTATGATGGATGATCTGCGCATTGGTTTCACCGGGAATACTGAAAATTTCCGGGTAGATCCAGCCGACAGATGCCATCAGCATATAACCGAGCACGATAATTTGCGCCACCACATATCCCCAGCGCCCGTGATTGCTGCCGCGCAGCAGGGTAAACGCACAGCGCAGTTCAAACAGAAAGATCAGCTGACTGGCGATAAAAATCAGCGTGGAATCCCACGCCTGCGCGCTGCGGTGGACAAAGTTAGCGATTTCGTCGTAACCCAGTTCATTGGCCAGCATCAGCACGCTGAGGCAGCGCGTGGCAATGATGGCGATCCCCGCCACCATCACCGGTGCAGGCGTAGAATTTGCCATCGCGTTTTTAAGGGTTTCCGACATCACTGAACTCCGCAACCATAAAAAAAACGGGCAGGTCTTTCCCCAAAATAATTCACGTTTTAGGAAGGCGGCAAGTGTGAGAATCCTCAGGAGCTTACCTAAGTAAGTGACTGGGGTGTGAACACACGTAGCCAACGCACCTACTAACGTGAAGTATGAAGGGTAAACCGGCCCGTTCTTATATTGGCAAATGTTACGGCTTTCAGCCACGTCTGGCTTTCTGAATATCGCGTAAACGTTGTTTTTCTTCATGCGCCATAAAGCGCCAGGCGATAAATCCGACCAGGCCAACCACAAACAGAATCAATGAGGCTAACGCATTGATCTCTGGGTTGACGCCGCGGCGCACGGTGGCAAAGATTGCCATCGGCAGCGTGGTAGCGCCAGGCCCTGTGACGAAGCTGGAAATCACCAGGTCATCGAGTGACAGCGTAAAGGCCAGCAGCCAGCCTGTAACAATCGCCGGAGCAATCATTGGCACGGTAATCACGAAGAACACTTTCAGCGGCGTTGCCCCGAGATCCATTGCCGCCTCTTCAATCGAGCGATCCAACTCGCGCAGGCGGGAGTTGATCACCACCGCCACGTAAGCGGTACAGAAGGTGACGTGCGCCAGCCAGATGGTGAGCATGCCGCGATCGCTCGGCCAGCCAAAGGTGTTGCCCATCGCCACAAACAGCAGCAGCAGAGACAACCCGGTGATCACATCTGGCATCACCAGCGGAGCGGTGAGCATAAACGCAAAACCGCTATGTCCACGGAAACGGCCAAAGCGCACGATGATCACCGCCGCCATGGTGCCCAACACCACCGCCATGGTGGCGGAGAGCGCGGCGATGGTCAGGCTGAGGCCAACGGCATCCAGCATCGCATCGTCCTGAAACAGCACTTTATACCAGTGGAACGAGAAGCTCTCCCACACGGTGACCAGCTGCGAGCTGTTAAAGGAGTAAACCACCAGCAGCAACATCGGCGCGTACAGGAACATAAAGCATGCGACCAAAATCGCTGTGCGCCATGGAGAGCGAATGGTGGGTAACTGATTCATTCCTTCTCTCCTAACTCACGGTTTTGATGCTTGTGGAACCAGATGATTGGCAGAATCAGAATCAACAAAATGATCACTGCCAGCGCCGAAGCCACCGGCCAGTCGCGGTTGTTAAAGAACTCCTGCCACAGGATACGGCCGATCATGATGCTATCCGGCCCTCCCAGCAGTTCAGGGATCACGTACTCCCCCACCGCCGGGATAAACACCAGCATCGAACCGGCAATAATCCCACCTTTAGTGAGTGGCACGATCACACTAAAGAAGGTTTTCAGCGGGCGCGCGCCCAGATCCAGCGAGGCTTCCACCAGCGAGTAGTCGATGCGGGTTAACGCGGTATAGATTGGCAACACCATAAACGGCAGATAGCAGTAAACAATGCCGATATACACCGCGGTGTTGGTGTAAAGGATCACCAAAGGATGGTCGATGACACCCAGCCACATCAGGAAACGGTTGAGAATGCCGTTGTTGTTCAGCAAGCCCATCCACGCGTACACGCGTACCAGGAACGAGGTCCAGGAAGGCAAAATCACCAGCAACAGCAGAATGGTGCGCATTGAAGGCTTACTGTGCGCCACCGCCCACGCCAGCGGATAACCTATCAGCAAACAGATTATCGTGGAGATCCCCGCCACTTTTAACGAGGTGAGATAGGCTTCGGCATACAACGGATCATCGGTGAGCGTGATGTAGTTACCGAGATTCAGCACCAGGTTGAACTGATCATCGGCCCAGGTCACCAGATCGGTGTAAGGCGGAATGGCGCGCGCAATGTCGGCAAAACTGATCTTCAGGACGATCAGGAACGGCAGCAGAAACAGCAGGGTCAGCCACAGGTAAGGCAGTGCGATCACCAGCTTACGGCCATGCAGCATTTTAATGCGCGTGCCCCAGCGTTGCAGCGGTGTACCCACAACTTCCGGCTCGCTGCGTTGAGAAATCTGGCTCATTACGCCTCCTTAAACCGTCAGAACCACACAGCTGTCGGCATCCCAGCACAGGCGAACTTCATCACCCCATGTTGGCGCACCTTTGCGGTAGCGATGTGCATTCTGCAGCTGCGCGCTGATCATCTGACCACTGCGCAGGCGAACGTGATAAATCGACAGGTCACCGAGATAAGCGATATGTACCACTTCGCCGACGGCAAAGTTGCAACCATCTGCCGGTACGTCTTCGCACAGCATCACTTTCTCAGGACGCAGCGCGACGTGCACCGGCACGTTATCAATGATGGACACATCGGTCTGTACTTTCAGCGGATGCACCAGGCCCGGCGCATCAATCACCACACCATCTTCAGCACGCTCGCGCAGCAGGCCGTCAAACACGTTGACCGAACCAATAAACTCGGCGCTATAGCGGCTGGTAGGATGCTCGTAGATCTCTTCCGGCTCACCAATCTGCACGAACTTACCGCGGTTCATGATGGCAATACGACCCGCCATGGTCATGGCCTCTTCCTGATCGTGCGTCACCATCACGCAGGTCGCGCCAACGCGCTCAAGGATATCCACCACTTCATGCTGCATACGGTCGCGCAGTTTTTTATCCAGCGCACCCATCGGTTCATCCAGCAGCAGCAGCTTTGGCCGTTTCGCCAGGCTACGCGCCAATGCCACACGCTGACGCTGGCCGCCGGAAAGCTGATGCGGTTTACGCTTAGCAAATTCCTGCATATGCACCAGCGTCAGCATTTCGGCCACGCGGCTACTGATTTCGCCTTTCGGCAATTTATCCTGCTTCAGTCCGAAGGCGATGTTCTGTTCCACCGTCATGTGCGGGAACAGCGCGTAGGACTGGAACATCATGTTGATCGGGCGCTGATACGGCGGAACGTGTGACAGGTCTTGCCCGTCCAGCACAATCTGCCCGCTGGTCGGTGGCTCAAAGCCTGCCAGCATGCGCAGCAAGGTCGATTTACCGCAGCCGGAAGCACCCAGCAGGGCAAAAATCTCACCTTTATAAATAGTCAGGCTGACATCATCCACGGCGTGCTGGCCGTCAAAAGATTTGGTCAGGTTGCGAATTTCCAGCAGCGGCGTTAACGCCTTAGCCGTTTTATTTGGGGGGCGGGGAATCGCGTCGTTCACTAACATTTCTCCGGCGCTAAGCGGGGTAGCGCGGCACAGCCAGCCGCTGAAATGGCACAACAGAGGCCATCACCGCGCCTCTGTTGTCGTTACAGGTAATCAATACGTTTAAAACGAATCACTTACCACTTTTTACTTTAGTCCATGCACGGGTACGCGCACGATCCAGTTTCGGATCCTGGACTTTGAGCACAAACAGTTTGGCCATCGCATCCGGCGTTGGGTAAATGCCTGGGTTGTTGCGGATATCGGCATTGACCAACTGCAGCGAGGCTTTGTTTCCACTTGCGTAGTTAATTTTGTTGGAAACATCGGCGATGACTTTTGGATCCATCATGTAATTCAGGAACTGATAGGCCGCATCAAGATTTTTCGCGTCTTTAGGAATCGCAAACATATCGAAGAAGGCCAGAGCGCCCTCTTTCGGCACGCTGTAACCCAGGTGCACGCCGTTGTTGGCTTTCTCTGCGCGATCTTTCGCCTGCAGAATATCGCCCGACCAGCCGATGGCCACGCAGATATTGCCATTTGCGAGGTCGTTAATGTACTGAGACGAATGGAAGTAACGGATATTTGGACGCAGCTTCAGCAGCAGATCGGTGGCGGCGCCGGTGTAATCCTTGGCGTCAGAGCTGTTCGGATCTTTGCCGAGGTAGTTCAGCACGGTGGCGAAAATCTCTTCCGGTGCATCGAGGAAGGAAACACCACAGCTTTTCAGTTTTTCCAGGTTTTCTGGCTTCAGCACCAGATCCCAGCTGTTGACTGGCGCATCAGTGCCTAACGCGGCTTTTACCTTATCGACGTTATAGCCGATACCGGTGGTGCCCCACAGATACGGAATCGCGTATTTGTTACCTGGATCGTGCTGCGCGACTTTCGCCATCAAATCAGGATCGAGGTTTTTGTAGTTTGGCAGCTTGCTCTTATCCAGCTCCTGGAAAACGCCTGATTGCAGTTGGCGTGCAAGGAAGCTGGAGGATGGCACCACGACGTCGTAACCGGTTGAACCGGCCATCAGTTTACCTTCCAGCACTTCGTTGGAATCAAACACGTCATAGACCACTTTAATGCCGGTCTGCTTTTCAAAATTAGGCACGGTATCTGGCGCAATATAATCAGACCAGTTATAGACGTGCAGCGTTTTATCCTCTGCCTGAGCACCAACGGCCGCAGCCATCAGCACACCTGCAACCACACCTGGCAACCATTTTTTACGTTGGTTGATCATGTTTTACTTCCTCCTGAGGGGGTCATCACAACGCTGCATACACGCGATCCGGTCGTTGCGTTTTTTCTGTTTAATCACAGACACACAATGAATCAATATTCAGCGGGAGTTTAATAGCAAAAACCTATAGTTGTGCTGAGGTTGCATGTCTCAAGCAGCCCCGCAAGAATAGCCCCCCAGCTTCACGCGTGCCAGATCTCAGCGTAAAAAACGCCTTTTTACGATATTTTATGCATGTTTCTGCCATGGGCTTTGGCACTAGTGGCATAAAGCACGACTAATATCTGGCAATAAAGGGCAAAATGCAGAATAAAAAGTGGTGGGGCTAAAATGAAAACTGCCGCAAAAAGCGGCAGTTAGCGAGGCGGGAAGTTAGTGCAGCATGGCGTGACTGCTGGAACTTGGCTGTCGTTCCTCTTCTTCGTCGCCCACCATCAAGAGATTGTTGGCAAAGGCTTCCATGATCACCATAGAAACGCCCTCTTCACTTTGCTTCATAAAGTGCGAGAACTGGCCAAAGGTTAACCCGGCAGTGGTACTGATCGACTGGCAGACAATCAGCTTGGGTAGATTGTCATCCTGAATATCGATAAAGGCTTTCACCGTGAGCGAACTGGCATTGATCTGCGATAAATCGCCGACCAAAGGAATCAGCGCGGTGGGTTTCACTTCCGCGAGAGCCGAGAAGAGGATGACGTTGTCCACCAGGTCGATTTTTGCATCAAACACCCCGTCAAAATTCTGCATGTGCGGCAGGTGCAGTGCCTGACAGGCATCGCATTCGAACCAGGTGATATTTTGTTGATCCAGCCAGCGACGCAGGATGTCGATGTCAGGAACGACCAGTGAATCCATCGTTATGTCCTGTGGGGTGAAGAAATAAGCGCCTTAGCTTACGGAAAAAGTCTATCTGATGCCACGAAAACCACGTAAAAGCACGCCTAGCCCCCGGTTTTAAGACGATAGCCGGGGCAAGCATGCGCTTCTATCCAGTTAATCATCATGGAAGCAATGTCCAGACCGGTGATGCCCTCAATGCCCTCAAGCCCTGGCGAGGCATTGACCTCCATCACCAGTGGGCCACGATCGGCGCGGAGAATATCCACTCCTGCCACTTCCAGTCCCAGTGTAGATGCGGCTTTCACCGCGATTTCACGCTCCTGCTCAGTAATACTGACCACGCGCGCGGTGCCGCCGCGATGCAGGTTGGAACGGAAATCGCCCTCTTTAGCAATGCGTTCGATGGATGCCACCACTTCATTACCGATCACCAGGCAGCGAATATCGCGTCCCTGCGCTTCTTTAATGAATTCCTGCACCAGGATATGGGCGTTGAGGCCACGAAAGGCATCAATGACGCTCTCCGCCGCCTGGCGCGTTTCCGCCAGCACCACACCAATCCCCTGCGTGCCCTCTACCAATTTCACCACCAGCGGCGCGCCACCGACCATGGCAATCACATCCTGAGTATCGTCAGGCGAAGAGGCAAAACCGGTGATGGGCATATCAATGCCTTCCCGCGCCAGCAACTGCAGCGAACGCAGCTTGTCACGCGCCCGGGTGATGGCGACCGATTCATTCAGCGGATAGCTGCCCAACATCTCAAACTGGCGCAACACCGCCGTGCCGTAAAAAGTGGTCGCCGTCCCAATACGCGGGATAACGGCATCAAAGTGGCCCAGTGCTTCGCCACGATAATGCACCGCTGGCGAATCGGAGTTGATGTTCATGTAGCAGGAGAGCGGATCGATCATCTGCACCTGATGGCCACGCTCTTCCGCGGCGTCACGCAGACGCTTACACGAATATAGCGTTCCATCGCGTGTGAGAATGGCCATTTTCATTGCAGAATTCCTTGTGCTTAGCGCGTTGCCCAGCCCTGTTGATGCAGATAATCCAGCATAAACGGACGCGTTTCTTTGATGATCAGGCGTTGAATCAGTTCGCTCCAGGTTTCCGAACGCTGGTTGCTGTCACGCTGCTGATAATAAGCGATGATTTGGTTATCGTACTGGGCCAGCACGCTTCTATCGACAGATTGATAACGATTTTCATGCACCAGCATTGCCGCTGGCATACGCGGTTTCACGTCGGGTGCAGAGGCGGGATGACCGATGCAGAAGCCAAACAGTGGCAGCACAAATTTCGGCAGTTCCAGCAAATCGGTGACTTGCGCAATGCTATTACGGATGCCACCAATAAACACACCACCCAGCCCCAGCGACTCCGCCGCGACCATGGCGTTTTGTGCCATTAATGCCGTATCCACACAGCCCAACAGCAGCTGTTCGGCGCGTCCGAGATGCGCATCCGGGCAAATCTGCTGATGACGGTTAAAGTCGGCACAAAACACCCAAAACTCAGCGGCGGCGCTCACCCACGGCTGCCCGCCGGTGAGTTGCACCAGCTGTTCACGCTTTTCCTGGTCGCTAATGCGAATAATTGAGGAGCACTGTAAAAAACTGGAGGTCGAGGCCGCTTGTGCTGCAGCGATAATCGCGCTGCGCTGAGCATCATCAATGCCCTGCTCGGTAAAGGCGCGAATGGAACGGTGGCTGCACAGTAAATCTATGGTCGGCGTCATAATCCTCTCCGGTTACTTCTTTTTGTGGTTGTGATTGAACAACTGTGGCGCCATCGCTTGCGCCGTGCGCCACATCATCAGCCAGGCGGCTGGCAGCATCAGCGCGATGCCAAGGAAAAACAGCAGCGTCGCCAGCGACTTCTGCGCTATAAAATCAGGCGCGCTGATCCAGTCATTAACCAGCAGCAGCGCGCCAATCACCGCGAGCACACCAAGCACTTCCAGCAGCAAAACCGGTTTAGGCAACGTGGCCAGATTACGCATGGGCGATTTCCTCTGTTGCTCAATTTGTTAGTCGCATTTTAGACCCGAATATTTCGCTCTGCAGCAAGGCGCAGCTTTCCCCAGCAAGTTAGCTGGAGCCAAACACGTCTGCGCAGTGAAGTATGACGGAAATAGATTGCGGCCATTAGAGTAACAGGCATTTTCTTCTTTGCTTAAGCAGGATGGGCGGGCATGATGTTAGCCATTATTCACGCTGTTCTGTGAAACTGGTCACAAAACAGCAGCGGAAGGAGAGAAGCAATGATTGCAGTGATTTTTGGCCGTTCAAGCTGCCCATACTGCGTACGTGCGAAAGAGTTAGCCACCAAGCTGACCAGCGAGCGCGATGATTTCAACTATCAGTATGTCGATATTCAGGCGACTGGCATCACCAAGGCCGATCTGGAAGCACGTGCCGGCAAACCGGTGACTACCGTGCCGCAAATTTTCCTTGATGACCAGCATATCGGTGGTTACACCGAATTCGCGGCCTGGACGAAAGAAAACTTGGGTGTTGAAGCCTAAGCAAACGGGCCTGCGGGCCCGTTTTTGATCGTGCTACTCGGCACGCATCGCCAGCATAATCCGCATCAGGCGGATCAGTAACGCCCCGCATCCTGCCCAAAACAGCGCACTCAAACTCCATGCGACGATCAGCAGCCAACTGTGCATCTGCGTGACGGTCAGCCACATCCAGGCCATGCCCAGCAGCGTACCGACCAGCGCGATCCACAGCGTGCTAATTAATGGACTATCCGGCTGCAACATCGCCATTAACATGCCCGGCAATAAAAACAGCAATAATTCAGGCTGACCACGAACTGCTTGCTCCGCAGCGACCGCCCAAAAATGATGTGCAAAAATAAACACCAGCGTATAAAGCATCACACCCAGAACCGATGCTGGCCAGCGATTATTGCGCTGCAACATAACCATCCTCAACTTTGTTGTTAACAATATTGAAACGTTTACTGCCCTGATGCGCACAAGTGGAAATAAAAAGAAACAGCCGCCGGCAGAAGGATTAAAAACTGCTGATAGCTGAGGAAGTTATTTATGATTAGAATGACGCCGTTTTAAATAATGGTCTGCACCTTCCTGGCGGCAAGGACATTCACAGCTGCCACAAGATAGCGAAAAAAGGCCTTTTCATCAACTTGTTACAGGTAAAGAAGAAGTTAAACCGTGAACATTAACGTCGCAGAATTGTTAAGCGGAAATGACGTTCTGTTATTATTTGTCGTCTTAGCCCTTGGGCTGTGCTTAGGCAAATTACGTCTCGGCTCGGTACAGCTAGGAAATTCCATTGGTGTCCTCGTTGTTTCATTGATTTTAGGTCAGCAGCACTTTGCGATAAATACTGACGCACTCAGTCTCGGCTTTATGTTGTTTATTTTTTGTGTCGGTGTTGAAGCCGGACCTAACTTTTTCTCGATCTTTTTCCGCGACGGTAAAAACTACTTTCTTCTTGCCATTGTCATGGTAGTCAGCGCCCTGCTCGTTGCGTTGGGACTCGGCAAAGTGTTCGGCTGGGATATTGGTCTCACGGCGGGCATGCTGGCCGGTTCCATGACTTCTACACCAGTGCTGGTTGGCGCGGGTGACACGCTGCGGCAGAGCATCAGTGACAGCCATCAGCTCAATATGATGCAGGATAACCTCAGCCTCGGTTACGCCCTCACCTATTTGATAGGTCTGGTCAGCCTGATCTTTGGCGCGCGCTATCTGCCTCGTCTGCAACATCAGGACTTACCCACCTGCGCGCAGCAGATTGCGCGTGAACGCGGTCTGGATGCTGACAGCCAGCGCAAAGTGTTCTTGCCGGTCATCCGCGCCTATCGCGTCGGCGCGGAATTGGTGGAATGGAGCGGCGGCAAAAACCTGCGCGAGCTGGGCATTCACCGCCAGACCGGCTGCTACATTGAACGCCTGCGCCGTAACGGGATTCTCGCCAGTCCGGATGGGGATGCGATGCTGCAACTCGGCGATGAAATTTCGCTGGTGGGCTATCCTGACGCGCACGCACGCCTCGATGCCAGTTTCCGAAATGGCAAAGAGGTGTTCGACCGTGATTTGCTCGACATGCGCATCGTCACCGAAGAGATTGTGGTGAAGAACCACAATGCGGTGAATAAACGCCTGAGCCATCTGAAACTCACCGATCACGGTTGCTTCCTCAATCGGGTGATTCGCAGCCAGATTGAGATGCCGATTGATGACAGCATTATGCTGAACAAAGGTGATGTGCTGCAGGTCAGTGGTGAAGCGCGCCGTGTGAAAAGTCTGGCGGATCGCATCGGCTTTATTGCGATTCACAGTCAGATGACCGATCTGCTGGCCTTCTGCGCCTTCTTTATCATCGGTTTGATGATCGGCATGATCACCTTCCAGTTCAGCAACTTCAGCTTCGGTATCGGTAATGCTGCCGGTTTGCTGTTCGCGGGAATCATGCTCGGCTTCCTGCGCGCCAACCATCCGACCTTCGGCTACATCCCGCAAGGGGCGCTGACTATGGTGAAGGAGTTCGGTTTGATGGTGTTTATGGCGGGTGTTGGCCTGAGCGCCGGCAGCGGCCTGCAGCATGGCCTCGGCAGTGCGGGCGCCTTGATGTTGCTGAGCGGCCTGTTGGTCAGTTTGATCCCGGTGGTGATTTGCTATTTGTTTGGCGCCTACGTGCTGCGCATGAACCGCGCGCTGCTGTTTGGTGCCATTATGGGCGCACGCACCTGTGCTCCGGCCATGGAGATCATCAGTGATACGGCACGCAGTAGCATTCCGGCACTGGGCTATGCAGGAACTTATGCGATCGCTAACGTTTTGCTGACGCTCGCCGGCACGCTGATTGTGATAATTTGGCCGCTTTTGCCTTTTTAAAAATATTTTTACGCCGTTCAGAACTTTCTATTTGGGGCGCAGTCTGAATAAGTGCCACTGCTTTTCTTTGAAATCCCCAAATTGTGGAGCCCGCCGGTCACTGACTTGCGGGTTTTTTTATGCCTGTAATCCCTGCCGCTTAAGGTTCTCCTAAGCGTAAATTGCGACCCTGCGATTCTGGTTTCGCTATTTTCAAACATTCATGCAACTTTCATCAAAGTTAAACACTCCAACAACCCGCGATAAGATTAAGAGCCCGACTATTTATTGTTTGTCTGGTCGCTTTTACGCTATCAACTTTATTTTACTGGCAATTTCGGCACTGGTGTTTATGTGGTGGTCACGCCACGAAAACCTGGATATCGCCATCAGTCAGCGGTGGTTTGACCCACAAACGCAGACATTTCCATTGCAGCACAATCGCTGGCTGGATCTGATCAATCATCGCTTGTTCAAGGATGTGATTATCGCCGGTGCGGTATTGATGTTGTTACGTGGGGTGCAGATACGCGATGGCCGTCGCGTGCTGGTGGCCCTGCTGTTTGGTATGGGGCCGTTAGTGGTGGGCATCCTGAAGGCGCACAGCGCGCACTCCTGTCCGTGGGATTTGGCGATGTTTGGCGGTAAGGCAGCCAGTTTTGTACTGCTGGATCCCACACCGGTCAATAGCGGTCCGGGGCAATGTTTCCCAGGCGGTCACGCTTCCAGCGGCTTTGCCCTGATGGCGCTGTTCTTCCTGTGGTGGCCCGAGCGTCCACGCCGCGCCGTCATCGCACTGTTGTTCGGAATCGCGGTCGGTTTGCTGATGGGATACGGCCAGGTGATGCGCGGTGCCCACTTCTTCTCTCACAATCTGTGGTCGGGATGGTGGGTGTGGCTGAGCCAGGTGCTGATTTTTGCTGGTGTTTCTTTTTGGGTAGACAAGATGAGGAAAAGCAAACGTGATGGAAGCGCTCAACCATAGCCTATTTCTATGGATCAACGCCACGACGGATTCACCGCCATGGTTGATTAACCTGGCGACCTTTATCGCCAAAGATGTGATTGCCATTGTCCCACTGCTGATTGTGGCATTGTGGTTTTGGGGACCGCGTGAGCAGGTGCAATCTCAACGCGCGCTGGTTCTGAAAACCGGCATGGCGCTGATTTACGCGTTAAGTATTTCCTGGTGTGTCGGCCAGCTGCTGCCACATCCGCGCCCGTTTGCCATTGGCTTTGGACATCAATTCCTGGCACACGCCGCCGATGACTCTTACCCCAGCGATCATGGCACCACCATCTTTACCTTTGCGCTGGCGTTTATCTTCTGGCACCGCCTGTGGTCAGGGGTGATTTTACTGGCGGTCGGCAGCACCATTGCCTGGTCGCGCGTCTATCTGGGCGTACATTGGCCAATGGATATGCTGGGCGGATTTTTGGTGGGATTACTGGCGTGTCTGGCTTCGCATATGGCATGGCAGCTGTATGGCGACCGCATGCTGGCGTTTACGCATCAGGTGTATCGCTCACTGTTCGCCATGCCGATCAAAAAAGGCTGGGTGCGCGGATAGTATAAAGGGCGACCCGCTCGGGTCGCCTCATATCGGATTAGCTAAACCACTTTCCAAACCAACCGTTGAATTTCATCATGATGAAATCCCAGATACGGCCAACAAATCCGCCCTCCGGCACCGCTTCCATCACCACCAGCGGGCGCTGATCTATCGTTTTGCCATCCAGCTGGAAATCAATGGTGCCCACCACCTGATTCTTCTCCAGCGGTGCTTCCAGCTGCGGTGAATTCAGGGTGAAACTCGCCTTGAGGTTTTTCATCTGCCCTTTCGGCACCGTGATCGCTGCGTCTTTCGCCACGCCTAGATTGACCTGACTCTGCTCACCAAACCACACGCGCTGCTGGGCAAAAGGCTTATCCGTTTTTATCGGCGTCACGGTTTCGTAGAAACGGAAGCCCCAGGTCAGCAGCTTCTCACTTTCACGGAAGCGAATCGCATCGGTTTGCGTGCCCAGCACCACCGAAATCAAACGCATATCTCCGTCCACGGCAGACGCGACCAGGTTATTACCCGCGCCCGAGGTATGTCCGGTTTTAATCCCATCCACCTTGAGGTTACTGCTCCACAGCAGGCGGTTACGGTTCATCTGCTTAATATGATTAAAGGTGAACTCTTTCTCGCTGTTTAACGCATACTCTTCAGGCACATCGCTAATCAGACGCTGGCCGATGATCGCCATATCGCGCGCGGTACTGTATTGGCCATCAGCATCCAGACCGTGCACGGTCATAAAGTGGGTATTCTGTAATCCAAACGCCTTAACGTAATTGTTCATCAGACCGATAAACGAGTCCTGGCTACCGGCGACATAATCGGCCAGTGCGATGCAGGCATCATTGCCTGACTGAATCACCACGCCCTTGTTGAGTTCAGAAACCGGAATGCGGTCACCGGGTTTGAGGAACATCAGCGAGGAGCCGCGCAATTTCGGGTTGCCGGTTGCCCATGCGTCCTGACCGATGGTCACCAGATCATCGTTATGGATCTTGCCGGACTTTAACGCCTGGCCGACGACATAGCTGGTCATCATTTTGGTCAGGCTGGCGGGATCCAACCGCTGGTCGGCATTGGACTCTGCCAATATTTTGCCGCTGTTGTAGTCCATCAGAACCCAGGCTTTGGCCTCGATTTGCGGTGCAGCAGGCGCCTGTTCAGCCTGAGTGGTGACGGGAAGGAAAAGCACTAATAATGAAGTGGCAGCCAGCGGCCGCAAGGCAGAAATGACGGAATTTTTTCTCATGAGCGTGACCAGATTGTCCTTGTTAAATCATGGTTTTCTAGCAGGTAAGACATGTCTTATTAAAAGCTACACGCTTACCACCTGCGAACAAAACCATCCAACCGTAAAGTTTTATAGAGTTTATTAGAGTAACCCTGGCACCAACCCCGATGCGCTGCCACTTTTCCTGTTCTGCCGTAGTGGAAAAAGTGAGAGAAATTCCGATTTTTCGCAGAACGGTTAAGCCAGTCACAAAATTCCGCTAACCTGATGCCAATCAGCCCGAGGAGAACCACGATGGACTTAGCCGTTTTCGATCTGGACGAAACCCTGATTTGTGAAGACAGTACCAGCCTGTGGCTGCGCTGGCTGGTCTCACAGGGATTTGCCCCCGAAGCACTCATCTCTCAGGAACAAGCCTTGATGGAGAAATACCATGCCGGCACCCTGTCGATTGAAGAGTATATGAGTACTACGCTTTCCCCGCTCGCCGGTATGGCGACCCTGACGGTTGAGGGTTGGGTGCGGCGTTTTATCCATCGCGATATTCTGCCACGCGTCTTCCCCGCCGCACGAGAACGCATTAACTGGCATCAGCAACGCGGCGACACCGTGATGATCATTACCGCCAGCGGCGATCATCTGGCGGTGCCGATTGCGCAACGTTTGGGGGTTCATGGCGCGTTGGCGATTGGCGTTGAAGTGGTAGACGAGCGCTACAGCGGACAGATTTATGGCACCGCCACCTATCGTGAAGGGAAAGTCACCCGTTTGAGCGACTGGAAAGCTTTACAACAGGATCAACGTTTTGATCGTACATGGGCTTACAGCGACTCCATGAACGATTTACCGCTGCTCAATCACGCGGATCACGCCTGGGTGATCAACCCAAATGCGCTGCTGCTGGAGCAAGCACAGCAGCGCGGTTGGGAAGTCTGTAACTGGGTACGTTAAGTTAACCGCGTGAGGCGCTGGCGGGTTCCGCCAGCCCTACTTTCAGCAGTTTGCCGTTGGCTTCATCGGTGAGCACATAGAGATAACCATCCGGCCCCTGACGCACATCGCGGATACGTTCACCGCGATCCTCCAGCAATCGCTGCTCTTCGACCACTTTCTCACCGTTCACCCGCAAGCGAATCAGGCTTTTTTCCTTCAAAGCGCCGATAAAAAGGGAATTTTTCCACTGTGGAAAACGTGCGCTGTTGTAAAACGCCATCCCGCTGATGGCCGGAGACACCTTCCACCAAAACTGCGGTTGTTCCGTGCCGGCCACGTGCGTGCCCTGCGCTTCCGGCACTTTCTGTCCGCTGTAATCAATACCGTAGGTGGCCAATGGCCAGCCGTAATTTTTGCCTTTCTGCGGGATATTAACTTCATCGCCGCCGCGCGGGCCGTGTTCACTCTCCCACATCTGCTGCGTCCACGGATTGAAAGCTAGCCCCTGCGGATTACGCATGCCATAGGACCAGATTTCTGCACGCGCGTCTTTGCGCTGGACAAAGGGATTATCCGCTGGGATTTCACCGTTCTGCGTCAGACGCACGATTTTACCTGATAGCTTGTCGAGCTGTTGGGCACTGAGGCTGGAAAAGTTGTCGCCAAACGCAATGTAGAGATAGCCCTGGCCATCAAATGCGAGGCGAGTTCCAATATTGGCGCCGCTGGAGAGCTTGGGTGTCTGCTCCAGCACCACCTTAAAATCACTCAATTGACGATTATCTTCACTGAGTCGGCCATAACCCACCACCCCGCCAGCCCGCCCTTCAGCATCTGCCGTGGTGTAACTGAGCCACACGCGGCGGCTCTGGGCAAAGTCGGGGGCCAGCACCACATCCAGTAAACCACCTTGCCGATTAGCCCAGACTTTTGGCACGCCGCTAATCGGCTGCGACAGTCCTTTACCTGGCTGCCAACTGCGCAGTTGCCCGGATCGTTCCGTAATTAACAATGTTTGATTGTCGGGCAAAAAAGCCACCGACCACGGATGGTCGAGTTTGTCCTGAAGTACCTGAACCTGAACATCAGCAGCCAGGGTCGAATGGGCATAACTCAATGCGCCAAGCAACAGCGCGACAGGCAGTAAACGCATGGGATTCTCCTTTATCACGGTCTGCCGTTAAGGGTAGTCAGCCAGTAAGAAAGGATGTGCAGGATTTACAAAACATTAAGCCCGACATAACGCCGGGCGACGGGATTAAGGCGCTGAGAAGGCCACTACATCACGCACCATCTCATCGATGCCTGGACGCACATCGTTGAGCGTAATCGGCGCGCTGTTGTTGGGCAGTGACTTGCCGAAGGCCTTACGTACGGCTTTGATCATCGGTTTTCCGGTCTGCGCATCGACCGCTTCCACCTCCAGGAACAGCGCACTGTTCTGGGTGCGATGGCCGGTGGCCGCCATGGTGCTGGCGACAACCGCCGCAATCGGCACCACTTCATAGAACTGCATCCCTTCGTTTTCCGCCGTTACCGCAGTAATTGCGCTCTTCACCCGCAGCGTACGCGCACCCGGTTTCGCGACGACAGGCTTACGCTCTGCCACAGCCCGTTTTAACTGGCTATCGGTGTATTGACGAATTTCATCCAAAGTCTGCTGGCTGATGCGTTCAGTCGGACGCGCAGCAGGGTAATAAACCACCGGTTCAAACACCACATTCGTGTAATTCGCGCTGTGATAATCCGGTGAGATCCAGCGCAATGTCGGTTTCCCGCTCGGTGACTGTTCAGATTTTAACTGACTGTAATCGCCGAGGAACCCGGAATACTGCTGTTTATCCGCAACATGAGAGGTACAACCCACCGCCAGCATGGCCAGCGTTAAAGCAGGAATATAAAGACGAAATCGCATGAGAAGGCCCTTATAAGAGGTAAATCGCTTCTCAAGTGTAGAGCGCACGCTGCGCTTTAGCGGGGAATTTTCTCAGAATGGGAGAAGAAACCACCTGCATTGCAGGTGGTTAGGGGAATCACTCGAAGCAGGTCTCAGGATTCTCAGACAACGAAATGAAACTTTCGCCACCTTTGGTCAGGGCAATGATTCCACCGCTCTCAATATCATAAACCCATCCATGCAGGCGAACTTTGCCTTTGCGCAGCGCAACGGCTACTGAAGGGTGTGTTTTGATATTGTGCAGCTGGGCAATGACGTTCTCTTTGACCATCTCTTTGAGTCGGGTTTCCACCGCTTCATAGTTACGCTCTTCCACCACGGCTTTCGCGGCATTGGCGTAATGCAACCAGTGATCGACCGCGGGCATGCTTTCTAAATCCGCATTAGAAGCGATGGCGTTCATGGCACCACAGTTGGAGTGACCGCAAATGATGATTTCAGTGACGCCCAGCGCGACCACCGCGTATTCAATCGTCGCGGACACACCACCCGGTTCTGGACCAAACGGCGGCACAATATTACCGGCGTTACGGATCACGAACAGCTGGCCTGGCTCGGATTGGGTGACTAATTCAGGCACCAGACGGCTGTCTGAGCAGGAGATAAACAGGGCTTTGGGATTCTGGTTTGACGCCAGACTTTTGAAAAGATCCTTCCTTTCAGGGAACACATTCTGTTGGAAATTCAGAAAACCTTTAACGATCTCTTGCATTTGTCTGCTCTCACTTTATCCGCATCTGCGCTGGCGGTACGATCTGCACCGTCAGCACGCGTTCAAATTCTTCAGTGCGGTGAATAACTTACAATCACCAACCGAGCATTTAAGCAAAACAGGCTGGATTACACAACTCGGATCACCGTTAACGCTTCGCAGCCGCAAAGCTAATCGGCGACGATTTGAGCTGATAACGGCTCTGATAAGCATAGCGGGAAACACTCATTTTGCGGTTAAGGAGATTCTTACATCACCTATACATTTTCCCTCGCAACCTCTGTACAATCCCCCGCCTATCCACACTAATTATGATGAATTATTATCCTTATGAGCCATGTCAAAAATCCGCCGCGCGTAGGCTTCGTCTCACTCGGCTGCCCAAAAAACCTCGTCGACTCTGAACGCATCCTGACGGAACTGCGTACTGAAGGCTACGATGTGGTGCCACGCTACGATGATGCGGAGATCGTCATCGTTAACACCTGTGGATTTATTGATAGCGCCGTACAGGAATCACTGGAAGCGATCGGTGAAGCGCTGAACGAGAACGGCAAAGTGATCGTTACCGGCTGCCTCGGCGCCAAAGTAGATCAGATCCGTGAAGTGCATCCCAAGGTGCTGGAGATCACTGGTCCGCACAGCTACGAGCAAGTGCTGTCACACGTGCACACCTATGTGCCAAAGCCGGAGCACAACCCGTTCCTGAGCCTGGTGCCAGAGCAAGGCGTTAAGCTGACGCCACGCCACTACGCTTACCTGAAAATCTCCGAAGGCTGTAACCATCGCTGCACCTTCTGCATTATCCCGTCCATGCGTGGCGATCTTGATAGCCGTCCGATTGGTTCGGTGCTGGATGAAGCCAAACGTCTGGTGGAAGCCGGCGTGAAAGAGCTGCTGGTGATCTCACAGGATACTTCGGCTTACGGCGTTGACGTGAAACACCGCACCGGTTTCTGGAATGGATCCCCGGTGAAAACCAGCATGGTGAGCCTGTGCGAGCAGCTGGCGAAACTCGGCGTATGGGTGCGCCTGCACTATGTCTACCCGTACCCGCATGTGGATGACGTGATTCCGCTGATGGCCGAAGGCAAAATCCTGCCGTACCTCGATATTCCATTGCAGCACGCCAGCCCGCGCATTCTGAAGCTGATGAAGCGTCCTGGTGCGGTTGAACGGACGCTGGAGCGCATCAAACGCTGGCGTGAAATTTGCCCGGAACTGACGCTGCGTTCGACCTTTATCGTCGGCTTCCCCGGTGAAACCGAAGAAGATTTCCAGATGCTGCTCGACTTCCTGAAGGAAGCGCGCCTGGATCGCGTCGGCTGCTTCCAGTACAGCCCGGTTGAAGGCGCGACTGCCAACCAACTGCCGGACCAGGTGCCAGAAGAGGTGAAGCAGGAGCGTTTCGATCGCTTTATGCAGCTGCAGCAGAAAATCTCCAGCGAACGTCTGCAGGAGAAAATCGGCCGTGAAGTGCTGGTACTCATCGATGAAGTGGATGAAGAAGGCGCGGTTGGCCGCAGCATGGCCGATGCACCTGAGATCGACGGCGCGGTGTATCTGAATGGCGATCGTCAGGTGAAAGTCGGTGATGTGGTGCGTGTCAAAGTTGAACACGCCGATGAGTACGATTTATGGGGTACGCGCGTTTAACCGTGCTGCTGCTGGTGCGCACGTTTGCGCGCCAGATAATCGGTATCCGATCTCAGCCGATCCCAGCATGATTTGAATATGGCCGCCGCTGCGGCCTTTTCTTTTTCAGTGGTGCGCGGTAACTCGTTACCGTCCGCATCATATTTACGTCCGCCTTTGTGATTGCTATAGCGGCGCGCGCGGGTATATCCCATCTGAATAAATTTTCGCGCCATATCCATGCCGACAAAGTCGTCTTGTGCGCGATAGTCCTCAAACAACTGCATGATCTGAACGGAAGATTCCTGAGCCAATTCCACGGTCCGGAAGCGCCAGAATGGCAGAATTTCGCTCTTATAAGGCTCCACCATCAATACCCCCTGCTCACCGCGTCCTACCTGATAAAGATCTGGCCGCTGTCGGAAATCGATGTTCTTAAAGTCTTGTTCGTAATCAAAGGGTTTCACTGCATTTCTCCTGCACGACATTATCACTTACTGCAATTATTTTTTTGCGGCTCTTAAGCAATGTGCTTTTACACCGATAACTTCTCTACTAGCCTACTTTGCTCAGGGAAAATCATGTTAACGAAAATGAAAATTGTGACTGCCATCATATTGATGCTGTTGGTATTCACCGCTATGCAGGCCATCTCCGGCTCACTGTTTTTATCTTCCCTGATTGCTGGCCAGCATAATTTCACCGCCAGTAACCAACTATCGCATCAACAACGTGAGTTCTCCGATAGCTGGCAAACGCTGGTGAAAACGCGCGTTATCATAAACCGCGTAGCGATTCGCATCCTGAAAAATCAGACCGACGATGCTTCACGCGCTGCCATCAACAAGCTGCTGGTTTCCGCGGGCGCCTCGCTTGATGAAGCCAAACAGCACTTTGACCGCTACAAAAGTGTCCCGCGTATTGCAGGGCAAAGTGCGGCAGCCGCCGAGCGCATTGAAAGCAAATTTACCGCTTATTATCAGCTTTTAAATCAATCCGCTGTGTTCCTGCAAGCCAACAACTACGCCGCCTATGGCGAGCTGGATGCACAGCAAGCACAGGATGATTTGGAAGCGGCCTACAAGCAGTGGCGTGGCGACAACGTTCAGTTAATCAATTCCCGCGCTGCAGATAACGATAGCACTTATCAGCATATGCTGGTGATGGTTGCTGTGATGGCAGTGATTGTGGTGCTGTTGCTGCTGGTGGTGTGGCTGCTGGTTCGCCGCATCCTGTTAGCGCCGATGAAGCAAGTTCAGCAGCAGATGGAGCGCTTTGCCGATGGCGATCTCTCCGCCAGTTTGAAGATTGAAGGACACAGTGAAATGGCCGCCATTGCCGCGAGCCTTAACCATATGCAGCAAGCACTGCTGGGCACGATCAACAATGTGCGCGACAGTGCCGATGCCATTTTCGGCAGTGCCAGCGCTATCGCTAACGGTAATAACGATCTCTCCTCCCGTACCGAACAACAGGCCGCCTCGCTGGAAGAGACTGCCGCCAGCATGGAAGAGCTGACCGCAACCGTAAAACAAAACGCCGATAACGCGCGTCAGGCGACACAGCTGGCGAAAACTGCCTCGGAAACCGCTGACAAAGGCGGCAACGTGGTGGATGGCGTAGTGAAAACCATGCGCGATATCGCCGACAGCTCGAAGAAAATCGCTGATATCACCAGCGTGATCGATGGTATTGCCTTCCAGACCAATATTCTGGCGCTGAATGCTGCCGTGGAGGCCGCACGCGCCGGTGAACAGGGGCGTGGTTTTGCGGTGGTCGCGGGTGAAGTACGTAATCTGGCACAGCGCAGTGCGCAGGCAGCGAAAGAGATTAAGCTGCTGATTGAGGGTTCCGTGCAGCGCGTTAATTTAGGTTCACAGCAGGTGAGCAGCGCGGGCGATACCATGCAGGAGATCGTCAGTGCGGTGACGCGCGTGACCGATATCATGGGCGAAATTGCGTCAGCTTCTGACGAGCAGAGTCGCGGCATCGATCAGATTGGTGTAGCGGTAAACGAGATGGATCGCGTGACGCAGCAGAACGCCACGCTGGTGCAGGAATCCGCTAACGCCTCGGCTTCGCTGGAGCAGCAGGCCAGCAGTTTATCCTCGGCGGTGGCGCGTTTTAAAACCGGGACGCGGGCAGTGATCGCACCGGTGACAAACACGGCGAAAGCCCCTGTCGCACCACCACCACGTGCCCTGGCCGCTGCCGGTGCGCACAGTAACGACAACTGGGAAACTTTCTGAGTCGACAAAAATCCTGGTCGCCATGAATGGCGACCCTACAGGAACAAGTGCAGGTTTGTAGGGCGCGCATTAATGGCGATCCAATGTGCGAAAGTGGGATTTCGTAGGATGCAGATTTATGGCGGACCAATGTACGAAGTGGGATTTCGTAGGGTGCGCATTCATGCGCACCTCTTCAACATTTCAGGTTTTTAACTTCGGATCCAACGCATCCCGCAGCCCATCCCCCAGCAGATTAAACGCCAGCACCGTCAGGAAAATCGCCAGACTGGGGAAGATTGCCACATGCGGCGCAATCACCATATCGGCACGCGCTTCATTGAGCATCGCGCCCCATTCCGGCGTAGGTGGCTGAGCGCCCAAACCCAGGAATGACAAACTTGCTGCCGTGATAATCGACGTCCCGATACGCATGGTGAAATAGACCACAATCGATGACACCGTACCGGGCAGAATGTGACGCATAATAATCGTCCAGTCGGATGCGCCGATACTGCGGGCTGATTCAATAAAGGTTTGATGTTTCAGCACCAGCGTGTTGCCACGTACCAGACGAGCAAATGCCGGAATACTGAAAATCGCCACCGCCACAATCACGTTGCTCATGCCGCTGCCCATGATCGCCACCACCGCAATCGCCAGCAGAATACCGGGGAAAGCAAACAGTACATCACAGATACGCATGGTAATCCGATCCCACCAGCCTTCGTAATAGCCCGCCAGCAATCCCAGCACCGTGCCAATTAGCGCACCGATCGCCACCGAGAAGAAACCAGCAATCAGTGAGATGCGCGTGCCGACCAGCACGCGGCTAAAAATGTCACGTCCCAGCGAATCCACGCCAAACCAGTGCATCATCGACGGCCCGTCATTCAGCCGGTCATAGTCAAAATAGTTTTCCGCATCAAACGGGGCAATAAACGGTGCGATGAACGCCACCACAATCAACAGCAGCACAAATAAGCCCGCCACCATCGCCACATGTTGATGGCGAAAGCGGCGCCAGAATTCGCGCCACGGCGTACGTACCCGGGTTTCCGTCATCATCGGCATGGTTTTCAATGCCGCTGCGCGTCGCCAGTTCTTCAATTGCGACTCCTTATCTGTAACGGATGGCCGGGTTGATCGCCGCGTACAGCATATCGACAATCAAATTAATCAAAATAAACTCCAGCGAGAACAGCAATACTTCGGCCTGAATCACCGGGTAATCACGCATCTCCACCGAGTCCACCAACAAGCGGCCTAAACCGGGCCAGTTAAACACCACTTCCACCACAATCGAGCCACCGAGCAGGAAACCAAACTGCAGGCCCATCATGGTCACCACCGGAATCATCGCATTGCGCAGGCCGTGCTTGACCACCACCAGCGATTCACGAACCCCTTTGGCGCGCGCGGTGCGCATATAATCTTCCTGCATCACCTCGACAAACGAGGCGCGGGTAAAGCGCGCCATTACTGCCGCGACCGCCGCGCCCAGGGTAATGGACGGCAGAATATAGTGTTTCCAGCTGTCGGCGCCGACGGTCGGCAACCAACCCAGCTCCACAGAGAACACCTGCATCAGCAGCATGCCCAAGGCAAAAGCGGGAAAGGAGATACCGGATACGGCCAGCGTCATGCCGATGCGATCGGGCCAGCGGTTGCGCCAGACGGCGGATGTAATGCCGATGGTCATACCGAAAATCACTGCCCACACCATGCTGGTCAGCGTCAGCCACAGCGTCGGGAAGAAGCGTGCGGCAATCTCTTCCGAGACCGGGCGTTTCGACACCATCGACTGGCCGAAATCTCCCTGCAAGGCATTGAGGATAAAGTGCCAGAACTGCTGGATCAGCGGCTGATCAAGGCCCAGCTCCTGACGCACCAGCGCCACCACTGAAGCATCGGCTTCCGGTCCGGCAATCAGGCGCGCCGGATCGCCCGGCAGCAGGTGCACAAACAGGAACACCAGCACCGCGACAATCAGCAGCGTGGGGATCAGCCCCAGTAATCGTTTGAGAAAATAATTGAGCATGCAAAATCCTGCGCAGCAGCGGCCAGCCTCGCAAGGCTGGCCGCGCCTGTTACTTCAGATCCGCCTCATCAAAATTGAATGAGGTGTCGGGCATGACATAAAAACCGGTGAGGTTTTTATTGTTCGCGGAGAGCAACTGCTCAACCACCAGCGGGATCCACGGATGATCGCTCCAGATGCGATCCTGAGCGTCTTTGTACAGTTTGGCTTTCTGTTCACGATCGGTGGTTTTCAGTGCATCGCTCAGATCTTTATCCACCTGCGGATTGCTGTAGAACGCCGTGTTAAAGATGGCTGGCGGCCAGGAGGTGGTAGCAAACAGTGGCGTCAGCGCCCAGTCAGCTTCGCCTGTAGAAGCAGACCAGCCGGTGTAGAACATGCGCACACCGCTCTCTTTCTGCCCTTTACTCTCGACTTCTGCGGCACGCTGACCAGCATCCATCGCGGTGACTTTAACCTTCACACCGACCTGCGCCAGCTGCTGCTGAGTGAACTGCAACACCTTCTGCGCGGTGCTGTGGTTATGAGATGACCACAAAGTCGTTTCGAAACCGTTCGGGAAGCCGGCTTCTTTTAACAGCTCACGTGCTTTGGCCGGGTCATATTTGATCGCCGGGTATTTCTGCGCGAAATCAATCGCCGGTGGCACGATGCCAGTGGCTGGTGTGGCATAACCAGCAAACGCCACTTTGACAAGCGCCTCACGGTTGATTGCGTATTCCAGCGCTTCACGCACTTTCGGGTTATCAAACGGCTTCTGCGTCACGTTGAGACTGATGTAACGCTGCATGATTGATGGCGTGGTGACCACATCAAGCTTGCTGTTGCCCTGCAGCAATTTGGCCTGCTCAAACGGCACCGGGAAAGCAAAGGTCGCTTCGCCGGTCTGCAACATCGCTGCACGGGTGTTGTTGTCCACCACCGGGCGGAAAGTGATGCTATCCAGCTTCGGATAACCTTTTTTCCAGTAGCCATCCCACTTCTTCACCTTGACGAAGTCGGTCTGATTCCAGGTAACAAACTCATACGGACCGGTACCGACCGGATGGAAGCCAATGTCCTTGCCGTATTTCTTCAGCGCGGTAGGCGAAATCATCACTGCCGCCGGGTGCGCCAGATTATTGATGAAGGCCGAGAACGGCTGCTTCAGGGTAATCTTCACCGTGGTCGGATCCACCGCTTCGGTGCTGGCGACATACTTGAACAGGTTATAACGCTTGAGGTGATTATCCGGGTTGCTGGCACGGTCGATGTTGGCCTTCACCGCTTCCGCGTTGAAATCGGTGCCATCCTGGAACTTCACGCCCGAGCGCAGTTTGATGGTGTAAGTTAAGCCATCGCTGCTCGCCTGATAGCTTTCCGCTAACACGTTTTGCAGCTTCATGTCTTTATCGAAGCCGAACAGTCCCTGATAGAACGCCTTGGCCACCGACTGCGACAATGTGTCATTGGCGTCGTACGGATCCATGGTGGTAAAGGTTGACGCCACAGCAATCACCACGTCCTTCGCTGCCCACGCTGGCATCGCCAACGCTGAACTCAACAACCCGGCAGTGATAACCCCTTTTCGCATAATGTGGTGCATTGTTATCGTTCTCCTGTAATCCCTGTCATGCGCGACATCCGTGGATGACGCGGTTGCTTGCTGCTCAGGCGCCGCTAATGGCGTGGCGGGCAACAAAATGCCCGGGTGCCACTTCCAGTAACGGTGCCACTTCTGGCTCATCACCCAATGGGCGGATCGGGCTGGGGATCTCATCCACCATTAACGCCCGCTCGCGATGACGGTGCGCCGGATCGGCGACCGGCACCGCGGCCATCAGTTTTTTCGTGTAAGGATGGCGCGGCTGCTCAAACACCGCCTGACGCGGCCCCATTTCCACAATCTGTCCGAGATACATCACGGCCACGCGATGACTGATGCGTTCTACCACCGCCATATCGTGAGAAATAAATAAGAAGGCGATGCCAAACTCGCGCTGCAGGTCGAGCATCAGATTGATGATTTGCGCCTGAATCGACACATCCAGCGCCGAGACTGACTCATCGGCAATCACCACTTTAGGGTTCAGCGCCAATGCGCGAGCGATGCAGATGCGCTGGCGCTGGCCACCTGAAAATTCGTGTGGATAGCGCTGCGCATGCTCCGGCAGTAAACCGACGCGCTCCAGCAGCCAGGCGACGCGCTTTTCCGCCTGTCGCCGATCCATGGTTTTATGCACCAGCAGCGGTTCCATAATCGAGAAACCCACCGTCAGGCGCGGATCGAGGGAGGCGTAAGGGTCCTGAAAAATGAACTGAATGTCGCGGCGCAGCGAAGCCAGCGCGTTGCCCTGCAATGCGTCAATTCGCTGACCATTAAAAGTAATGGTGCCGCCCTGGCTGGCGACCAGACGCAGCAGCGATCGACCCGTTGTGGATTTTCCGCAGCCAGATTCGCCCACCAGCGCCAATGTCTCGCCAGCGTGCAGATCAAAACTGACCTTCTCCACCGCATGCACGCGGCGCTTCACGCGATTGAGTAAACCACCACGAATATCAAAGCGCGTCACCAGATCGCGCACCTGCAAAATGGGTGGCTCATCGCTGCGCACCGTATCCTGCGGGGTGGCGATCTCTTCTCGGCCATTGGTGTGCAGTAAGGGGAATTTCGCGGGCAGGGGCTGGCCGCTCATCGCACCCAGCTTCGGTACTGCCGCCAGCAAGGCGCGGGTATAAGGCTGCTGAGGCGCATCAAACAGTTGCTGCACCGGCGCACGCTCAACCACATCGCCGCGATACATCACCTGTACGCGATCGGCCATCTCCGCCACCACGCCCATGTCGTGAGTGATAAAAATCACCCCCATCTGCATCTCTTTTTGCAGCACGCGAATCAGTTGCAGAATTTGCGCCTGAATGGTGACGTCCAGCGCGGTGGTGGGCTCATCGGCAATCAGCAACGCCGGTTTGCACGACAGCGCCATGGCAATCATCACGCGCTGGCGCATACCGCCGGAGAGCTGATGCGGAAAACGCGATAACACGTTGTGGGCTTCAGGTATGCGCACCAGATCCAGCATACGCCGTGCTTCGGCCTGCGCTTGTTGGTGACTTTTACCCTGATGTAAACGAATGGATTCGGCGATCTGCTCACCCACCGTGAAAACCGGGTTGAGCGAGGTCATCGGCTCCTGGAAAATCATCGCCATATCGGCGCCGCGCACTTTGCGCATTTGACCGGCGGAGGCACGCATAACATCCAGCACTTCGCCGTTACGTCGACGCAGCTGGATCTCGCCGCTGACATCGCCGCCCGCCTGCTGAATCAAACGCATCAGCGCCAGCGAGGTCACCGATTTTCCTGAGCCTGATTCACCGACCAGCGCCAGGGTTTCGCCTCGGTGCAGGTCAAGCGACAGATTTCGCACCGCTTCGGTGATTCGCCCTTCATGCTCAAAACGTACGTTGAGGTCACGCACCGCCAGAACCTGCTCGGGTGCAAACTGCTGCTGCTGCGTCATGCCTGCTCCTTAGCTATCGCGGTAAATCGCTACCTCGACTTCGCCACCCACATAAGCGAATCCCCGATACATCCCTTCACTGTTAAAGGGCAATACCACGTTGCCGTGCCTGTCGACAGCGATCAGCCCGCCGCTGCCCTCGAGTTCCTGGACTTTGTCATGAATCACGTTAGCCGTGGCCTGTTGCAAGGTGCGACCGCCATACTCCATCTGTGCAGAAACGTCATAAGCGGCCAGCGTGCGGATAAACACTTCACCCGTGCCGGTGCAGGACACCGCGACAGTTTCATTATTAGCGTAGCAGCCCGCGCCGACGAGCGGCGAATCGCCAACGCGCCCGACCTGCTTGTTAGTCATACCGCCGGTTGAAGTGGCGGCCGCCAGATTACCCTGAAGATCGAGCGCCACCGCACCCACGGTGCCGAATTTGCGATCGGGATCGAGCGGGTCATCGCTGTGACTTTGCGCGGCACCATCATGATCGAGCATCATCTGCTGGCTGCTCAGCGCACGCTGTAACTGCTCCCAGCGTTCAGGCGTGGAGAAGAAATCCGGCGCAACCTGTTCCAGCCCCTGTTCAGCGGCAAAGGCTTCTGCGCCCGCGCCGATAAACAGCACGTGCGGACTGTTTTCCATTACTTTACGCGCCGCCAGGATCGGGTTACGAATGTGGCAGACGCCCGCCACCGCACCCACGTCGAGAGTGCGGCCATCCATAATGCTGGCATCCAGTTCGTGAGTGCCCTGATGGGTAAATACCGCGCCTTTGCCTGCGTTAAACAGTGGGCACTCTTCCAGCAGTCGCACCGCCTCGGTAACCGCATCCAGCGCGCTGCCGCCTGCGGCGAGAATCTGCTGGCCTGCGGTAACGATTGCGTTCAGTTGCTGACGATAGTGCTGCTCTTTTTCGGCGCTCATGGCGGCACGCGTGATTGCGCCCGCACCGCCGTGAATTGCGATAACTGCTTTAGCCATAACCGGTACCCTGTCAGGAAATCAGAACCAAAAACACTGATTTAGAATGGTTTTCATCTTTTTTAGGCAATTTTCGACTATAGAAAGGCACTCCCGGCTTGTAAAGCAGAAAGTGTATCTCCGGTCATAACCTTTTATTGTGGATTATGCATTTTTAGTCACATGTGACTCGGCCGACAAATGCCACCATAATAGGCAGCATCAGAAATTCATCACGCAGAGACAGACATGGAACCTTTCACCGCAGGATTAATCTCCCTCGAAGACGCGCAGCAAAAAATGCTGCAACAGCTCACACCCATCAGCGATTGCCTCAGCGTCTCGCTGTTTGAAGCGGCGGGACGCATCACGGCGAAACCCGTGACTTCCCCGCTGGATGTGCCACCGTTTGATAACTCGGCAATGGACGGTTATGCCGTTCGTCTCAGCGATATCACGCCGGACCGCGAATTCCCGGTCGCAGGCAAAGCCTTTGCCGGTGCACCGTTCAACGGCGAATGGCCAGCCGGCAGCGTGATTCGCATTATGACCGGTGCGCCGATTCCTGCCGGTTTTGATGCCGTGGTAATGCAGGAGCAAACCGAGCAGCGTGAGGGCGGTATCGTCATCACCGCCGCCGTGGCCGCCGGGCAAAATATCCGCCGCATCGGTGAAGACATTGAGGCCGGTAAACAGGTGCTGGATGCGGGCGTCCGCCTGGGCGCCGCCGAGTTGCCGCTGCTGGCTTCATTGGGTATTGCCGAAGTCAGCGTGCTGCGCAAACTGCGCGTAGCAATTTTCTCCACCGGCGATGAGTTGCAGGCAGTAGGCCAACCTTTGGCGGACGGTCAAATCTACGACACCAATCGCTTCACCGTATCGCTGATGCTCAACAAACTGGGCTGCGAAGTGATCGATCTCGGTGTGATTGCGGACGATCCCGAGGCGCTGCGTCAGGCGTTCAGCGAGGCCGATCGTCAGGCGGATGTGGTAATCAGCACTGGCGGCGTATCCGTCGGCGAAGCGGATTTCACCAAAGCGATGCTGGAAGAGTTAGGCGTAATTACCTTCTGGAAGCTGGCGATGAAGCCGGGCAAACCTTTCGCCTTTGGCCGTCTGGCCAACAGCTGGTTCTGCGGCCTGCCCGGCAATCCGGTGTCTGCCGCCGTGACCTTTTATCAGCTGGTGCAGCCTTTACTCGCCACCCTTACCGGCCAGACCACGCGCATTATGCCGCTGCGCCAACGCGCCCGCGCTACCCAGCGTTTGAAGAAGTCGCCTGGCCGCCTCGACTTCCAGCGCGGCATTCTCAGTCGTGGTGAAGACGGCGTGCTGGAAGTGCGCAGCACCGGCGCCCAGGGTTCGCACGTGTTTAGTTCTTTCGCCCTGGCCGACTGCTTTATTGTGCTTGAGCGCGACCGTGCGGATGTTGAACCTGGCGAATGGGTTGAGGTTGAAGTTTTCAATAGCCTGCTGGAGGGCTAATGAGCGTCGAACTGAGCCATGAAGAGATGCTGCGTTACAACCGTCAGATCGTGCTGCGGGATTTTGATTTTGACGGTCAGGAGAAGCTCAAAGCCTCACGGGTGCTAATCGTTGGTCTCGGCGGGCTGGGTTGTGCCGCCGCACCCTATCTTGCTTCCGCTGGCGTAGGCCATCTTACTTTGCTGGATTTCGACACCGTCAGCCTCAGCAATTTACAGCGCCAGATTTTGCACAGTGATGCCACCATCGGCCTGGCCAAAGTGGAGTCTGCACGTCAGCAGCTGGCGGCGATTAATCTGCACTGCCAGCTCGAAGCGATTGATGCACAGCTGGATGATGCCCAACTCAGCGCTCTGATCGCGCGCCATGATGCGGTGCTAGACTGCACGGATAATGTTGGTGCGCGTGAGCAGATCAATCGTTTGTGTTTCCAGCACAAGGTGCCGCTGATTTCCGGTGCGGCCATTCGCATGGAAGGTCAGCTCAGCGTGTTTACCTGGCAGCCCGGCGAACCGTGCTATCGCTGCATTAGCCGCTTGTTTGGCGATCAGACATTAAGTTGCGTGGAAGCTGGCGTGCTGGCGCCGTTAGTGGGCGTGATTGGCGCGATGCAATCTTTAGAGGCAATAAAAGTGCTGACCGCGTTGGGGCAACCTGCCCGTGCACGCTTGTTGATCTATGACGCGATGAGTGCAGAATTCCGTAGCATGAATGTGATGCAGGATAGGCATTGCGAGGTGTGCGGCCAGAAATAAGTAAGGTGCGCATGGCTGCGCACCTTGTGTGTATTACTCCTGCGGGAAGATGGTGCCTTTATTCATAATCCCGTTCGGGTCAAACGCGGTTTTCAACGCCTGCAAGATTGGCCATGCGCTGCCGTGTTCTTGCTTCGCCCACTGCACGCGATGCTTACCGATACCGTGGTGATGCACCATCGAGCCGCCCAACTTCAATGTCTCTTCCACGATCATGCCATTCAACGGCACGTGATATTTCGCCATCTCCTCCTCCGGACGGCAATCCACCACGTTGTAGTCGTAAACGAAGTACATATTGGTGCCGTTGATGTAGCTGTGTGATGAATGACCGCCCAGCATGGTGATGTCTTTGGCATGTGGGAATTCAGTGCGAATACGCTTCAGCACATTTTCATAGATGGCATTGATGGTTGACCAGTCACCCGACACCTCGGTAGTAAAGCCCATATTGCCGGTGCGCTGGATGAAATCACGCTCCGCCTGCACTTTCTCCGGGCCCCAGTTCAGGTTCTCAAACCACGTCTGGATCAGCTGGCTGTCGACCTGCTGGCACTCAGAATGTTTCGCCACAATGCCTTCAATACCTTTACCAGTGGCTTCGCTAATGCCCGCCGTGCCTTCTGCCATAAAGATCAGTACGCACTTATCGTTCGAGAAATGACTGAAGTGCTGTTTGGCATCTTCCGGATCGTAAAGACGAGCAATCGAAGGCCGATAGCCGTCCACCATCACTTCACGCAGAATGGCGAACCCGGTCTTCATCGAGTCCAGCAGATAGCCGTAGAAACGATTATTCTCCGGCTGATATTTGAAGATTTTTACCGTGACTTCAGTGATGTAACACAGCGCACCTTCGTTGCCGATAATCACATGGCGAATATCTGGCCCTGCCGCTCGACGCGGCACGTTTTTGATGCGGGTGATGTCACCGTTCGGGAACACTGCTTCCAGCCCCACCACCATGTCTTCAATCGCGCCATACAGCGTCGAGAATTGGCCAATACTGCGCGTGGCGACCAGTCCACCCATCTGCGCCAGCGGTTTCGACTGCGGTGAGTGGCCGGTGGTGTAGCCCTGTGCCCGCAGTTGGTTTTCCAGCACTTCAAGCGTGACGCCGCACTGAGCGGTGACCTGCATGTTTTCAATATCGATCTTGATAACCTGATTCATACTGGATCCATCCAGCACGACCGAGTTTGGCGCAGCGGTTTCCAGCCCCCCTTCCGTTGCTGATGCACCGGTACGCGGTACGCCATTGATGTGATGGCGATTCATAAAGGCTAAGACATCCGAAACCTGTTGGGTATTTTGCAGTTTCACCACCGCAGCCGGGATCGGCAGAGTATAAACGCCGTGAATATCGGCATATTTACGAAAACGATCGTGGCTGCTGCGTTTTAATTCAGCTTCATCGGTCACGACTTGTTGCGGGCCAACGATCTCTTTTAACTGCTCGACAATGGCTTCACGTGAAAGCGTCATAATATTCTTCCTCTCAACAAATATGATTAATTAACGAACCCGATATCCACCATCGACAACCAATAAATGGCCGTTGACGTAATTTGATGCGCGGCTGGCTAAATACACCATTGCACCCATTAAATCTTGTGTATCTCCCCAGCGATTCGCCGGAATATGATCCAGCACCCGTTGATTGGTTTCAGGATTACTGCGGGTTGCAGTGGTGATGGCCGTTGCGTAATAGCCTGGCGCGATACCGTTGACCTGGATATTGTATTGCCCCAACTCATCACAATAGGATTTGGTTAAACCGGCCAGCGCATGTTTGGTGGCGGAATAAGCCGGTGACCATTGGCCACCAAGCCAGGAAAACAGCGAACAGATATTAATAATTTTACCGCTCTGCTGCGGCACCATTATTTTCGCTGCCTGATGACTCATCTCAAAAGCAGCGGTGAGATTCACAGAGATCATCGGATCCCAATCTTCACGACCGAAATCCAGCACTTTGTTGAGCTTACAGATGCCAGCATTGTTGACCAGAATATCCAGCCGGCCGAAGCGCTCCAGACACTCCGCAACAATGCGTGCCGGTTCGCCAGCCTGCGTGATATCCGCTTGCATAAATTCTGCACGAACACCCTGTTTTTCAATCAGTTGCTTTGTCTCTGGATTGGCAGGCGCCAGATCAGGAATAAAGACATTGGCACCTGCTTTCGCCAGCGCGACCGCAAAGGCCTGGCCCAAACCGGTGTTGCCTCCGGTGACAATGGCGCACTGCCCTAGCAGCGAAAAGAAATCGAGTGAAAATGTATCCAGCGATTCCGTCATGATTCCATCTCCTGGTCTGAATAACGGGCAAAAAAAAGGAGAAAAGCAAGCTCCTTCGCAGTAAAGCGAAGAAGTTACTTTTCTCCAGATCTCCAGTAACTGGTGATTACGCTAGCATGGGCATTTCGAAATAAAAAGCGATCTCAATCACAAAAAAAACGGAAGACACCAAGGCACTGAATTAAGCAGCAGAATAAATACGCCAGCGAAAAATATATAAGAATAAGCCGAGTCATTTTAATAACGCCATTCTGTGACTTCCTTCACAACGTCATGGTAAGTTGTCATGCTAAAAATGCTCCTCGTTACTGTCTGAGACCAAGAGAAAAGTAACTTTCTGCGATTGCGGAAAGGACGCTTTTCTCTTTTTTTTGTTTCTAATTTGGGGGAGAAGATGCAAACCAAAAACTCAATCCGCTGGTTAACATTAGCGGTTATTAGCATCAGCGGTGGCATTAGTTTTGATTTGGCGTATTTACGTTATATCTACCAAATTCCGATGGCGAAATTTATGGGATTTTCGAATACCGAAATCGGCATCATTATGAGCACCTTTGGTATTACCGCTATTTTACTTTATGCCCCCGGCGGCTTAATTTCCGACAAATTTTCCCATCGTAAAGTGATGTCTGGTGCGATGATCGCCACCGGCATTTTAGGTGCCATTATGGCCACCTATCCACCGCTGTGGGCAATGTTGCTGATTCAGGTCGCCTTTGCCATCACCACCATTCTGCTGCTGTGGGCGGTGTCGATCAAAGCGGCTTCGCTGCTGGGCACGCGTGAAGAGCAAGGCAAAATTATGGGCTGGATGGAAGGCCTGCGCGGTGTCGGCGTGATGGGGCTGGCGCTGTTTACCGTCTGGGTGTTTGCCCAATTTCACCCTGACGACCCGAATAGCCTGAAAGCGGTGATCCTGATTTACAGCGGCACCTATGTAGCACTCGGCATTGCCTGCTGGTTTTTAGTCAGCGATGGTTTTGCCCAGCAGGATGAGGAGCAATCATCAGCCTTCAGTCTGCAGCATGCGCTTCGCGTGCTGAAAATGCCCACCACCTGGTACTGCAGCATGATCATCTTTGGCGTATATACCATTTACGCCATTCTCAGCTACTCCACCAACTATCTGTCCGAAATCTATGGCATGTCACTCGTGGCCGCCAGTTATATGGGCATCATTATCAACAAAGTGTTCCGTGCCATCTGCGGTCCGCTGGGCGGCATGGTCACCAGTTACAGCCGCTGGCGCTCACCAACGCGCGTGATCCAGTTCCTGTCTGGATTCTGCCTGTGCGTGATCGCCCTGCTGTATGTCGTCACGCAATCCCCGATCAGCCTGGCACTGGCGATCGGCCTGATCTTATTGATGGGATTCACCTGTTATGCCTCACGCGGCCTCTATTTTGCCTGCATCGGCGAAGTGAATACGCCAAAGCAGATCCTCGGCACCACCATTGGTATTTGCTCAGTCATAGGCTTCTTACCCGATGTGTTCGTCTATCCACTGGTGGGTTACTGGCAGGATACGCTGCCGCCCGCCCTTGCCTACCGCAACATGTGGATCATGGGCGGCTGCGCCAGCCTGCTGGTGCTGTTGTTTACCGCCTTACTCATTAGCCAGATTAAGCGGGTCTCACCTGCTGGTCACGCCGCGCCATTAAAAGGAGTCTGATATGTCTGCGCGTTATTTGATGGGAATTGATGTCGGCACACAGAGTGCCAAAGTGGTGATTTTCCGCACCGACGGTGAGGTGATGTGCAGCGCACAGCAGGCGCTGCGTGCACTGGAGATCCCTCAGCCCAATCGTGCCGAACACCCAGATGACGATCTTTGGCATTCGGTCCAGCAGGCCTGCCGTGCGGCAATGACGCGTTTCCACCAGCTCGGTGGTCAGGACCATCAGCTGCTGGCGGCCGGACTGTGCGTGATTCGCTGCTGCCGGGTGCTGATGCGTCAAGATGGCGAGCTGGCGTGGCCGGTGATCAACTGGATGGACGCACGGCTCAACCAGCCTTATCAACCCGCGCCGGAATACGGTGACGTGCGCTGGATCACCACCACCTCCGGCTATATCACCCATCGCCTCACCGGTCAGACACGCGATACCAGTGCTAATTATATCGGCTGCTGGCCAATGGATGATGCCCGCCAGACGTGGGACGACAGCAAAATGGCGAGCTGCCATTTGCACCGGGATCAGCTGTTTGATGTGGTACGTCCCGGTGAAATGTTAGGCGAGGTCACCTCAACCGCCGCGCGGGCGAGCGGATTACCGTTGGGTTTGCCAATTATCGCCACCGCCCATGACAAAGCGGTGGAAGCCTTAGGCGCTGGTGCGCTGGCTCAGGGCGAAGCGCTAATATCACTGGGCACTTACATTGGTGCGATGGTGCATGGCGACACGCAACCGCACGCCAGCGAGCACTTCTGGCCGTTCCAGGCCGCGCTGCCGGGCCATTTTCTCTACGAGTGCATGGGCGTTCGGCGGGGGATGTGGACGGTGAGTTGGTTCCGCGATCAGTTCGGCGCAGCGGCACTGCAGGATGCGCAGGACACCGGTGTGGATATCGAAACCCTGCTCGGCGCTGAAGCCAGTCTGGTAGCGGCCGGCAGCGACGGGCTTATCACGCTACACGACTGGGCCGCACCGGCCGAAGCACCGTGGCGTAAAGGAGCGATCATTGGCTTTGATGGCCGTCATACGCGTGCACATCTGTTCCGCTCTCTGCTGGAAGGCATCGTGTTCACCATGAAAAACCATCTGGATCCGATGATGCTGGCACTGGATCGCCCGCTGACACAATTAGTGATTTCCGGCGGCGGTGCCAACAGCGATCTGTTTATGCAACTGTTCGCCGATATCTTTGGTGTGCCTGCCCGCCGCAATGCGATGCGCAGTTCCGCCGCTATCGGCTGTGCTCTCAATGCGGGCATGGCATTAGGCGTGTGGCAAAGCTATCAGGAAGGCGTGACGGCACTGGTGAAAACCGGCGAGACATTCCTGCCGAATGCTCGCCATCATGCGCTGTATCAGCAACTCAATCAGCAGGTTTACCAGCAACTTCACAGCGCGCTAGACCCTCTGCTCAAGCGCCTTAGCCCACTCGCGGAGGCTTAGCGTCGCTGCGCCAATGGCCAGACGCCAGCGTTAGTGGTCGAGACTGCCAACGCGCCCGCCGCTAACGCCAGCTGTGCATCCTCTTCGTCGCACACCAGCCCGCCAGCAATGATTGGCTGGCTGATGCGTTCGGCGATCCAGCCCAGCACTTTCGGCATACAACCAGGCAGGATCTCCACAATATCGGGCTGAGACTGCGCGACCTGTTTATCAATGTTGTTGAAGGAGATGGAATCCAGTACGAACAGGCGATGGATTGCCCAGAAACCGTGCTGGCGCGCGGCTTTCAGCATCGCCGGTTTGGTACTGATGATGCCATCCGCCTGCGTCACAATTTTCAGGAACTGGATCACCACTTCCTGGCGCGAACTGCCTTCCAGCAAATCAACGTGCACAAAGGCGATCTTCCCGGCCTGTTTTATCTGCCCGACGATGCGCCCGATATTGCATATGTTGCCATACAGCACCGACACCACCTGGCAAGGTGAGTCAATCGCCTGTTGCAGGCTTTGCGCATCTTTAACGGCGGCGACCACCGGCGAGCTCTTTAACAATTCAACTAAATCCACGACACATCCACCTTTTCACTAAAGGATAACGCTGGCTGCGGGCGTGGCAGCGTTGAAACGTTGCATCTCCGCCAGCAGCCAATCCCGAAATACCGCCACGCGCGGCAACATCTGTTTGCCGTAAGGCACCTCCAGCCAATAGCCGTTAGCGCTGGAAAGCAACTGTGGCGAGATCTGAACCAACACGCCGTTGCTGAGTTCGTTACGCACCATGGCACGATCCAGCACGGCAAAACCTGCACCGGTGACACAGGCGTTGATCACCTGATCCTGCGTGCTAAACGCCAATCCGTTATCTTCCGGCGGCGCAGTTTCACCGCAGGCCTGATACCAGCGCGACCAGTTATCCAGCCGACTGTCGCCATTCAACACGTGCAACTGCGGCATCAGGCTGATATCTGGCCACATGCCATCCAGCATCAACAGCGGACTGCCCACCAGCACCAGGGTTTCATGACACAACCATTCCCCTTCCGCGCCCGCTTCTTGCGCATCCTGCTGCGAGCCAAAACGAATGGCGCAGTCGAAGTCGCTGTATTTCTGCCGCGCTTCACTGATCAGCATGATTTGCAGTTGACGATGCTGTTGACGCAATGAAACCAGACGCGGCGCTAACCAGCGCGTGGCAAATGTAGGAGCGACCTGTAAACGCAGGTGCTGGCGGGGATTGTGCTGCTGCACGCTGCGTACGCCCTCTTCCAGCAGATCCAGCGATTGACGTACCACTGGCAGCAGCTGGATGGCTTCCGGCGTCAGCATCAATCCACTATGGCTTCGGACGAACAGATCTTTGCCAAGGAAGGTTTCCAGCTGTCGCATCTGGCGGCTGGCGGCGCTCTGCGTCATGAACAAGGCATCGGCGGATTTACTGAAGCTCAGCGTGCGGCAGGTCTCTTCGAACAGCCGTAACATACTGAGTGAAGGCAACTTTCTCATTCTGACTCCAGCAGCCAGGCGGTAAAACATCGCGCCAATCTAATCACAACCCAGACGGTAACGGAGAACGTAAACCTAAATTTTTGAGTGCAATCACAGGAAATTGCGGAATAGGGGTATGACTTTTTCGCACTGGCCTGCCCCCGGCTCCAATGTCACAGTAATTTCTCATCCAGATAACAATAAAATAACAACCATCTCTCCCCGAAGGAGGAAGGAACATGACGCAAACGACTCTGATGGATGATGTACCCTTAAATCGCTTTCACCTCAAAATCACCGGGCTTACCTTCGGTGCACATCTCACCGATGGCTACATTCTCGGTTCCGTTGGCTTCGCGCTGACACAAATGACGCCGCAAATGTCACTCACGCCATTCTGGCAAGGCATGATTGGCAGCTCTGCATTGATCGGGTTGTTCCTCGGTAGCCTGATTCTCGGCTGGATCGCCGACAGCGTCGGCCGCCAGAAGATTTTCTGCTTCAGCTTTATCCTGATCACTCTGGCATCCGGCATGCAGTTTTTTGCCCAGTCAGCGGAACAACTGTTCCTGCTGCGCGTGCTGATTGGCTTCGGCTTAGGCGGTGACTTCTCGGTCGGCCATACCATTCTGGCGGAGTTCGCCCCGCGTAAACATCGCGGCGTGCTATTAGGTGCCTTCAGCGTGCTCTGGACGGTCGGCTATGTCGCTGCCAGCTTTGCCGGACATCTGGCACTGCAGGCCCACGTCGACGGCTGGCGCTGGTTACTCGCATCCTCTGCCCTGCCTGCATTCGCGATTCTGCTGTTGCGTATTGGTACGCCGGAATCCCCGCGCTGGCTGCTGCGTCGTGGTCGCCGTGAGGAAGCCATGGCCATCGTTCATCGTTTGTTTGGCTCCCACGTCACTTTGCAGGAAGAGAAACAGCAGGAGCAGGATGGCAGCCTGAGCGCGCTATTCCGCCCGCGCTATCGTCGCCGTACCGCCTTTAACTGCCTGTTCTTTGTCTGCCTGGTGATCCCGTACTTCGCCATCTACACCTTCCTGCCCGCTATTCTGCGTGAGATGGGGTTGGATCAGGGCTTTGCCACCGATCTGCTGTTGAGCGGTCTGCTGCTGGTGGGTGCCGTGCTCGGTATCGTGCTGACGGCGATGTGCTCACGCCGAGGCTTCCTGATCGGTTCCTTTATTTTCCTCGCGGCCTGTTTGCTGCTGTTAAGTCTGCTGCACAACAGCGCCGGTATCTGGCTGATTCTGTTGTTTGCAGCCTTCACGCTGATCATGTCGGCCGTGAGCAACCTGGTGGGCGTATTCCCGGCAGAGAGCTTCCCGACCGATGTGCGCTCACGCGGCGTAGGTTTCGCCACCTCAATGAGTCGACTCGGCTCGGCGGTCGGCACATTGCTACTGCCACTCGCCATCGTTAATTACGGCATCGCCGGCACCATGGGTTTGCTGGCGGCGATTCTGGTGCTCGGCGCGCTGGTGTCCATCGCCTGGGCACCCGAAACCAAAGGGCTGACGCTCACTGACGCCTCTCAAGACACCCCGGCGGCGGATAAACCGCTCAGCCCCAACGCTTCAACTTCAACGCAACATCTGTAACTGGAGGTAATGATGGAAATGTATATCGGTGAAGGCTTCGCAGGCGACGGCGTTAACGCATCGCACATCAATATCATGATTGGACCGCGCAATGGCGTGGTAGGACAGGCGTTCTCCACCAGCCTGGCGAGCCCTTCACAAGGCCACTGCCCGTTTATGGTGGTGATCAAGCCTAACGTACCGGCCAAGCCAATGACGCTGTATGTCAATAAAGCCGCCATTAGCAGCGATCTGCACGGCAACGCTACCTGGGGTGCATCGCAGGCGGCGATAGCCAAAGCGGTGACCGAAGCACAACTGCAAGGCACGCTGCCACCAGAAGCGGAAGATGAGTGGTGCATTGTTACCGCCAACTGGGTCAATCCTGGCTGTACCGATCTCGATGAAGTGTTCGCTAACAACTATCGGGCCTGCAAAGTAGCGATAGAAGCGGCGATGGAAAAGCTGCCGGGCCGCCAGCAGTTGATTAATGCCCTGCCCGAGTTGGGCAATCCCTTTTATTCCCCGAAGTAGCAGGAGTTGCAGCATGGAATACATCAAACTGGGCCACAGCGGTTTACAGGTGTCGCGTCTTTGCCTCGGCACCATGAATATGGGCAGCAAAAGCTGGAAACCGTGGATTTTCGACGAAGCACAAAGCGAGCCGATCATTCGCCACGCGCTGGAGAACGGCATTAACTTTATCGATCTGGCCGATTTCTACTCCAGCGGGGCCGGGGAAGAAGTGGTAGGCCGCGTGCTAAAACGTATCGCCCAGCGTGATGAGTTGGTACTGACCACCAAAGTCGGTTATCCCCTTGGCGGCGGTCAGAACAATCAGGGCCACTCGCGTAAACACATTCTCGATAGCATCGATGGCAGCCTGCGTCGCCTCGGCACCGACTATGTTGATGTCTACATGCTGCACTATTTCGACGTGAACACGCCGATCGAAGAGACATGGGAAGCGATGAACAGCATCGTGCGCAGTGGCAAAGCGCGCTACGTTGGCGTCTCAACCATGTACTGTTGGCAATTGGCGAAGATTTTGTGGTGCTGCGAGCGCAACAGCTTTGTGAAACCAATCAATATGCAGCTTCAGCTGAACTGCGCCTACCGCGAGGAGGAACGCGAAATGATGCCGTTCTGTCGCGATCAGGGCCTGGGCGTTTCCGTGTTCAGCCCACTGGCACGCGGACTGCTGAGCGGCGATGCGCAATCCATCCGTAATCAAACCGATTTCTTCACCCGTGAAATGTATGCCGATGAAGCCTCGATCCAGATTGCGGAATCCGTCGGCCGTGTCGCCGCCGCACGTGGATTAACCAGTGCGCAGATTGCTCAGGCCTGGGTGCTGTCCCATCCAGGCGTGGATTCGATGCTGGTAGGCGCAGACAGCGTCGCCCAATTGGATAGCGCCATTGCGGCACTGCATACCCCGCTGGATAGCGAAGAGCGCTTCGAGCTGGAACGCAACTACACGCCGTGCGATGTGATCAACGATTACACCGCGGGAAAACGTATCGCCCGTCATAGCCGCGCTGCGCGCACGGTGTTTACTGATAACACACTTCAATCTGCAAGGAATATCGCATGACATCTTCACTGCTGCGTACCGGCTGGTATTGCAATGGACAATGGCTGGAGAGCGATCGCACTTATGATGTGACCAATCCGGCCGACAACAGCGTAGTGGCGCAGGTCGCTAACGTTGGCGCGGCGGAAACCAACCGCGCGATTGATGCCGCCGCCGCTGCCCTACCCGCCTGGCGTGCCTTAACCGCCAAAGCGCGCGCTGCGATCCTGCAGCGTTGGTATCAATTGATTATCGAGAATCAGGAAGCGCTGGCGCAATTGGTGGTGCAGGAACAAGGAAAAGTGCTGGCAGAAGCACGCGGCGAGGTGCTTTACGCCGCCAGCTTTATTGAGTGGTTCGCCGAGGAAGGCAAGCGCGCCAACGGCAAGACGATTCCTTCAACCAAGGCTGGCAATCTGATCCTGACGCTGAAACAGCCGGTTGGTGTTGTCGCCGCGATTACGCCGTGGAATTTCCCGCTGGCGATGCTAACGCGCAAGCTGGGCCCGGCACTGGCCGCCGGTTGTACCGCAATTGTGAAGCCGGCGAATGAGACACCGCTGTCGGCCTTTGCCCTGTTGGTGCTGGCCGAACAGGCGGGTGTTCCGGCTGGCGTGCTGAATGCGGTGAGCGGCGAAACCGTGGAGATTGGTCACACGCTGACGCACAACGATGCGGTGCGTAAAATTTCCTTCACCGGCTCGACTGCTGTGGGCCAGTTGCTGATGCGTGATGCCGCCAGCTCAGTGAAGAAGCTGTCGCTGGAGCTGGGCGGTAATGCGCCGTTTATCGTGTTCGATGATGCTGATATTGATGCGGCAATCGAAAGCGCGATGGCAGCCAAATTCCGTAATAGCGGCCAGACCTGTATCTGTGTGAACCGCTTTTATGTGCAGGATGGCGTGTACGATCAATTCGTCACCAAATTGGCTGCAGCGGCGAACGCGTTGAAAGTCGCGCCGGGCCTGACACCGGGTGCACAGCAAGGGCCGCTGATTCATCAGCGCGCGATGGAGAAAGTCGAAGCGCATGTGCAGGATGCCTTGCAGCACGGTGCGCGTTTGGTTTGTGGCGGCGAGCGGCATGCGTTGGGTGGCAGCTTTTATCAGCCTACGGTGCTGGCCGAGGCCAATGAGCAGATGCGTCTGGCACACGAAGAGACTTTCGGACCGGTTGCGGCCTGCTTCCGTTTCAGTACCGAACAGGAAGTGATCGAGCGCGCCAACAACACGCCTTATGGGCTGGCTGCTTATCTGTTTACCCGCGATCTGGCGCGGGCACTGCGCGTGACTCCGCAACTTGAGAGCGGCATGGTCGGCGTTAACGAAGGGATTATCTCCACGGAAGTGGCGCCGTTTGGTGGCGTGAAAGCGTCAGGATTAGGGCGCGAAGGCGCGGATGTTGGGCTGGAAGAGTACCTGGAAACCCAGTATGTGAATATTGGGCAGATTGGTTAATTTGGCTGGTTTCGCTGGTTTCGCTGAAGGTCGGGTGCTGGGTCAGATAAGGTCCGCCCGATCGCAAAGGAAACCGGCATCCATGCCGATCGGCTGGGCCATCCGTGGCCCAGACGCTTTGCTCTTCGGGCGAACCTTATCTTCCCTTTAAACTTTGGTGTGGCTGTTTAAATTCAATCGTTGTTCGCGCAGGCTGAATTAACCAACAGAGGGCACAAATATTGATAAAGGCAGGAATGGTGGGTCCGGAGTAAAGCGTTCGCCGCAGGGATGCGGCGGTCGAGGCTACAGGGATGTATTCACGCCGTCTTTACGGAGCGGCCCACCATTTGTGCCTGAAGGTGTAGGACTTCCAGGCGAATTGGCAAACCAGAGTAAAGCGCCCACCGCAGGAATGCGGCGACCGAGGCTACAGGGATGTATTCACGCCGTCTTTACGGAGCGGCCCACCATTTATGCCTGAAAGTCCGGGACTTTCAGGCAACATAAAGATTTTAAACAATACCCTGACTACGCAGATAATCTTCGTAGTTGCCGGTGAAGTCGACAATGCGATCGCCTTTCATCTCCATCACGCGGGTGGCCAGCGAGCTAACAAACTCACGGTCATGCGAGACGAAAATCAGCGTGCCCTCATAGGCCTCGAGAGCCAGGTTAAGCGACTCAATCGATTCCATATCGAGGTGGTTAGTCGGTTCATCCATGATCAAGATGTTCGGCTTCTGCATCATCAGCTTGCCAAACAGCATGCGGCCTTTCTCACCACCGGACAGCACTTTAGCTGGCTTCTTGATTTCATCATGACCAAACAACAGACGGCCCAGAATACTGCGCACCGCTTGCTCGTCATCACCTTCCTGCTTCCACTGGCTCATCCAGTCGAACACACTCAGGTCATCGGCGAAATCTTCGGCATGATCCTGCGCGTAATAACCAATCAACGCATTCTCAGACCATTTAACCGTGCCGCTGTCAGGCGTCAGTTCGCCAATCAGCGTTTTCAGCAGAGTGGTTTTACCGATACCGTTGGCGCCCAGAATCGCGACTTTCTCTCCGACTTCAACCATCAGACTCAATTTGCTAAACAGCGGACCGTTATCAAACCCTTTCGTCATGGTTTCGACTTCAAGCGCATTTCGGAACAGCTTCTTGTCCTGATCAAAACGCATATAAGGGTTCTGACGACTTGAGGCTTTGACTTCATCCAGTTTGATTTTATCAATCTGTTTAGCGCGCGAGGTGGCCTGCCGAGATTTAGAGGCGTTGGCGCTAAAACGGCTAACAAAGGATTGCAGGTCGGAAATTTGCGCTTTCTTCTTCGCGTTATCAGATAATAGACGTTCACGCGCCTGGGTTGCCGCAGTCATATATTCGTCATAATTACCTGGATACACGCGCAGTTCGCCGTAATCCAGATCCGCCATGTGTGTGCACACCATATTCAGGAAGTGACGGTCATGCGAAATGATGATCATGGTACTGTTACGTTCGTTTAGCACCTGCTCCAGCCAACGAATAGTATCAATATCCAGGTTGTTCGTCGGTTCATCGAGCAGCAAAATATCCGGGTTTGAGAATAATGCCTGCGCCAAAAGCACACGCAATTTCCAACCTGGTGCGATTTCGCTCATCGGACCGTAATGCTGTTCCACTGGAATGCCCACGCCCAGCAATAATTCACCGGCACGAGATTCCGCGCTGTAACCATCCATTTCACCGTATTCAACTTCCAGGTCGGCAACTTTATAGCCTTCCTCTTCGCTCATTTCTGGCAAAGCATAAATACGATCGCGCTCTTCCTTCACCGCCCATAATTCGGCGTGACCCATAATCACCGTATCGAGTACGCTAAATTGCTCAAAGGCAAACTGGTCCTGACGTAACTTACCGATACGCTCGTTAGGGTCGAGTGAAACATTACCGTTGGTCGGTACCAGGTCGCCGCCCAGTATTTTCATGAAGGTCGATTTACCGCTGCCGTTCGCACCGATTAAACCGTAACGATTACCGCCGCCAAACTTAACGGAGATATTCTCAAACAGCGGCTTACTGCCGAACTGCATAGTGATATTGCTGGAAACTAACACGGCATTGACCTTTGTTACGCGATGGAGGAAAAAACAGCGGGCATTATGCCAGAAACGGGCATCAGGACGCCACCTTTGCGCCTGTTAGCGTGAAGATGAAATGCTGAACGCGTTGTTGCAAAAAGAGAAATAAAAAAGCCGAAGACGATGTCGTCTCCGGCTCCCGCTTACAAGGATTGTGCAGATTATTTGATCAGGAAGCTGTCCAGGCTTTTACCTGAGTCCAGCGCTTTCTTAATCGCTGCTGGGGTACGGCCCTGGCCGGTCCATGATTTCTCTTCACCGTTTTCATCGGTGTAAGAATATTTAGCCGGACGCGGTGCACGCTTCGCGCGTTTTTTACCGGTTTCCAGCGCACCCAGCAATTCGTTCGGATCAATACCGTCAGCCAACAGCATTTCGCGATATTTAGACAGCTTTTCTTCTTTCTCGCGGTTCTGCGCTTCTTCGGCGTTAACTTCGTCACGACGTTCAGTCACAACAACGGTTAATTTCTCCAGAATCTCTTCCAGATCGGTCAATGGCAGTTCACGAGCTTGCGCACGTAATGTGCGAATGTTGTTCAGAACTTTAAATGCGTCACTCATCACAATGTCCTTGCATATGGGGTTTTAATAAACTGTAGCGGCAAGACTACCCAATTCAAATAAAAAAATAAATTAATTTATGCGGACGGATAATTCCTAACAGATTAGCGTATTCACAATTTGAGCGATTACCCCAGCGATAAGCTTTAATTAACGGCGAATTAACAACAGCAGTTTAGTACCACCCGCTGGAACTGGTACCGATTTCAGCGGTTATTCCCGGCTGATAAACAAGCATTTAGCCACTAATGCCCTGTTCGGCTGAAGTGCGTTGGCAGATTAATCAGGATTAATGTTATGGACGAAAATCTATTTTCACAGGTGATTATTATATTTTCACCGTTGAGGGCACAATCGCATTTTTATCTCCCTTTACGATAAAAAGCCGGCGCATGCACCGGCTTTTATCTTCATAAAACGTAACCTCAGGTTACGGGCTTTTCTTCAGGGCGGGCGTCAACTGCGGTTGCGGTTCTTCATTTGACAACCAGTCGTGCAAATAATGCTCGAACTTTCCAGTGAGCGATTTCGTGTTTACGGTGCTCAACGAAATCAGAACTCGCGTTCCCTATTCCAGTCAGTGCGAAAAAATAAAGAACGCGAGGGATAAAACCACTAATCCTTCCAGGCATCCTGATGCCGAGAACGTGCCTTAATACCGAAATAGCCCCCCTGCCAGGGTTGGCAATTAATCTTACCTTATGGCGTATGACTGCCGTTTTAACAAGCTGGGGAGTACTACATGATGGTATTCGCCAGGATAACCGCTGAATCACAGCGTGACGACTCAGTTTAAAAATAATTGAAACGGTGCTGAGCCTTTCGCCACCTTGTTTTAAGGCACCGTGGTGGCAGGCCCGAACACCGAATATTCAGGTAAATTCACGTTCTGATACGGCTCCCAGCCGCCGCCCAGCGCTTTGTAGAGCGCCACCAAATCCAGCGCGCTTTGCATGCGCGCCTGTGTCGATTGCGCTTCCGCCTGCGCTAACTGGCGCTGTGCATCCAGCACATCCAGGAAGGTGGAAATGCCCTGCTTATAGCTATCGCTGGCGAGATCAAACGCCCTCTGCAATGCGCCTGTGGTTTCATCCAGAGCGGTGACCTGCTGCTGATCGGCGCGGTAGCTAACCAGCGCATTCTCAACATCCTGCAGCGCGGTCAGCACCGTCTGACGATATTCCAGCGCCGCATTGGCCTGCTGCGCGCGTGCCAGTTTCACACTGGAGACCAAACGCCCGCCCTGGAAGATAGGAATCGAAAGTGATGGCCCGATGCTATAAAAATGGCTGCTCCAGTCATCCAGATAGCTGGCATCGGTGTTGCGAACCCCGAGCTGTCCCGTCAGTGACAGGCTGGGGAACAGATCCGCCACCGAGACGCCAATGTTGGCGGTCTGCGCGTGCAGATTGGCTTCCGCCTGCCGAATATCCGGACGTCGCCGCGCCAGCGTGGATGGGATTCCCACCGCCACCATTTTCGGCAGCGCCGGTAACGCTTTGCTGCTCATCAGCTCGTTATCCAGTGCGCCCGGCGTTTTGCCCAGCAATACCGCTAAGCCATTCATGGCCTGACGTTCCTGCGACTGATAACCCGGCAATTGCGCATTTAGAGAGGCAAGTTGTGCACGCGCATTTTCCACATCAGTTAGCGGTGCCATACCGTTACGCTGCTGGCTTTGCGTCAGTTCCCAGGTTTGCTGCGCCACATCGATTTGCTGCTGCAGCGTGTTGAGCACCGCTTGCGAGCCACGCAGTTGCAGATAGGCGCGCGCCACTTCCGCTTCGAGCGACACCAGCGCGTCATTGCGCTGCTCAACAGCAGCCTGCTGCTGTGCGTCTGCGGCTTCCATCTGACGACGGACTTTGCCCCACAGATCCAGCTCCCAGCTGGCGTCAAAGCTGCCTTGATAAAGGGTGACAGAATGATCGAGCCCGTTCAGCTGATTGGCGACGTCACTGTCCACCTGATCGTAAACCCCGTTGGATTTCAGTATGCCTTTTAAACCCAACTGCTGACGTGTGGCTTTTGCCGAGCCATTAAGTGACGGAAAAAGTCCGCCGCGTGCCTGCGCCAATTGCTCTCGCGCGCCGGCAATGCGCAACACCGATTGCTGCAAAGATAAGTTACCGGCGATGGCGCGCTCGATCAGGCTATCCAGCTGTGGATCATTAAAGCTTTTCCACCATAGCGGGTTGATGGCCGCCGATTGCGGTTTTGAGGCTTCCTGCGACGGCAAATCGCGATAACTGCCCGGTGTCTGCGCATGAGGTGGCTGATAATCAGGGCCCACAGCGCAACCTGCCAGAAGCAGAGACAACGCCAGCAAACTCAAGCGCGGAGAGGTGATCATTTTAGTGTGCTCCTGCACTGCCTTCGCTCTTGATCGGCGAAAGCAACCAACAAAAAGGAATCAACAGCAAGGCCACGATACTCAGGCCCATAAATACGTCGATGTACGCAAGGATACGCGCCTGCGCAATCATCTCTTTGTACAGCTGACCCGTCGCCAGCGTCAGGGGATCGCCCACCGCAGTTGTGAAGTCGCGAATCGACTGCGCCCAATGCTGCAAAGTAAGGTTGAACGGCTCGTTGAGCGGCGTCATGTTATGCACCATGCTCGCCGACCGCGTCTGCATACGTTCAGTGATCCCTGCCGTTGCCAGTGAAATGCCGATCGATCCCGCCACATTACGGAACATGGTAAACAGCGCAGCAGCATCCGCATTAAGTCGCTGTGGCACCGTGATAAAGGCGATGGTAGTGAGCGGCACAAACAGGAAACCTAGCCCTATGGACTGTGCACTGCGCATTAAGACCAGGGTGGTGAAATCAACGTTCGGCGTTAAGGTGGTGGAATAGAAAAACGCGCTGGCAAGGCAGGTAAAACCAAAGGCGATGATGTAGCGCGTTTGCACAATGGGCATCAGTTTCAGCACCAGCGGAATCGTCAGCACAATCAATACCGCGCCGGGCGACAGCACCAGCCCTGACCAGGTGGCGGTATAGCCGAGATCCTGCTGCGCCAGCTGTGGAAGTACCACCGAGCTGCCATACAGGATCATCGCCATGCCCGCCATCAGCAAACCGGCAACCCAGAAGTTGCGATCTTTCATTACCGTGATATCCACCACCGGCTTACGGGCGTACAGCAGCCAGTAGACTGCGCCGACAATGCCAATCACCGCCAGCATGCAAAACAGGCGAATAAAGTGCGAGGCAAACCAGTCTTCATCTTCACCACGGTCGAGGAATACCTGCAAACAGCCCAGACCAAGGGTTATCAGGCTGATACCGATATAATCGATCTTCAGCTTGCCCTTCGCCCATTTACGCTCCCATGGCGGATCTTCCAGCAGCTGATAGATCGCCAGCACCGTTAAAATCCCGACCGGGATATTGATGAAGAACACCCAGCGCCAGCTGTAGTTATCGGTGATCCAGCCACCAAGCGTTGGGCCGATCACGGGTGCGACGATAATCGCAATCGAGGAGAGACCAAAGGCTTTGCCACGATCTTCCGCTTTAAAGTAATCGAGGAGCACCGATTGCTGCACCGGCTGCAAACCACCGCCGAAAAAGCCCTGCAACACGCGGAACAGAATGATTTGCCACAGTTCTGTGGCGATGCCGCACAGGAATGAGCAGATGGTGAACATCACAATACAGATCAGGAAGAACTGTTTACGCCCGAACAAGCGGCTAAAGAAGGCGGAGATCGGCAACACAATGCCGTTGGCCACCAAATAGGAAGTCAGTACCCAGGTGGATTCGTCGTAACTGGAAGAGAGTGAACCGGCGATGTGCGGCAGCGCCACGTTGACAATGGTGGTGTCGAGGATCTCCATAAACACCGCCAGCGTCACCGTGATGGCGACCAGCCAGGGATTGCTGGCCGGACGCCAGCTTTCGCTCGCACTCATTCTACGGTGACCTTCGGCTCAACCGACAGGCCCAGTGGCAGCGGATGATTCGGATCCAATCCCTTATCAATGACGATTTTCACCGGCACGCGCTGCACAATCTTCACATAGTTACCGGTGGCATTCTCAGCCGGGAAGGTGGAGAAGCGCGAGCCGGAGCCCATCTGCACGCTGTCGACATGTCCTTCCAGCTTCATATCAGGCCAGGCATCGATGCTGATATCCACTTTGTCACCAGGATTCATCCGCGCCAGCTGCGACTCTTTGAAGTTGGCGTTAATCCAGATATCCGGCGACACCAGTGAAAATAGCGCGGTACCAGCCTGTACCAACGTGCCGACCTGTACGTTGCGCTTGGTGACAAAACCATCGTACGGGGCACGCACTTGCGTGTATGAGAGATTCAGTTCGGCGGTGTTGAGCTGTGCCTGCGCCTGCTCAACCTGCTGCTGGCGCGCTTCTACGTTGGTTTCCTGCTGACGAATCTGCAATTGCACCTGCGAAGCCACTTCGACCTGCGCTTTGGCGCTTTGCAGTTGTGCTTCAGCGGATCGCAGCTGCGCGGCCGCGGTATCAATGTTGCGCTGTGAGGTCGCGCGGGGATCCACGCCGCGCTGACGACGATAGTCCGCCTGCGCATTCAAAAGATTGGCCTGAGCTTTGGCTTGATCGGCTAATGCCTGATCGCGCTGCGCCGGATACTGCACGCGTGACAGCGCTAATTGCGCTTGTGCCTGATGCAGTTGCGCCTGAGCCAGACCAAGCTGGGCTTTGGCCTGATCGCGTTGGGCACTGGTGTCACGCGGGTCGATCTCCACCAGCAAATCGCCCTGCTTCACTCGTTGGTTGTCTTTTACCAGCAGTTTCACCACATAACCGGCCGCTTTCGGTGCGATGGTCACCGCATCGCCTTCGGTAAAGGCATCATCCGTGGTTTCAATATTGCGCGTAGTGAACCAGAACCACAGCCCCACCACCAGCATGATCACCACCACGATGGCGAGAATGATCAGGGGCTTTTTGCCGGGGCGTTTACGTTGTGGTTCGTTGTTGTCTTGGCTGGAGTCTGAAGCGTGCTGCGCATCCTGCTGCTCGCGAGCGGGCGGCTGATTGTGGTTATCACTCATAGGTTATCATCGCTGGCTGTGATCCCGATCCACGGGCAAAAACGGTCAACTTAACCTTAGATCGAAAATTGACAAATGCCAGTACAACTTTACACAAGCCAACAATCAACGCATTTTCTGCCACTGCGTGCGATAACGCGCTGAATAACCAGCGCGTCAGCTCAAGGTGCAGAACAAAATGGCAGGCTTATTTTAACCAGTGCAATAGGAACCAGCCACACAGCATCGACCACGCCAGCATGGGCAGAGAAAACAGGTGAAAGCGCCACCAGACTTTGCTGTCCTGCGCCATACGCAGCGCAATCAGATTAGCCAGTGAGCCCGGCAGCAAGCCGAATCCACCAATGTTGACGGCCCATGCCAATACCTCTGACGGCGGCACTTTTTGCAGCAACAGAATGGTCGCTGGCACATTACTGATGACCTGTGAAAGGCCGATCGCCAGCAAATATAAACCGCCTTCACTCAACTGGCTTATCGCGGCGAAATGCGGCTGCAGCAAGGAAAGATGCATCAGTAAAAACACATCGATGAACATCGCGATAAATACCAGCAGCAAGCTCCAGTCGATACTGATTAATACGCTGCGCGCCATAATCAGGAAGCATGCCGCCACCAACAAGAGTGCCCATCCGGTCATTTTTAGCTCTAAAGCCACAATAAACACCAGATAGAGCAACACACTGATGATAAATAGCGGTTTTTGCCACTGATGCGCTTCGCTTTGCGCATGTTTCTGAATGGTTCGTTTGGGAAAGCTGTACCAGGTCAGCGCCATCAGGCTGATCATCAATACGGCAGCCAACGGTGCCATCTGCAGGATAAAGCCCGGCACGCTGAGTTTACCGTGGCTCCATAACAGAATATTTTGCGGGTTGCCCACCGGCGTTAGCAGCGATCCGGCATTCACCGCCAGCGCTTCAAAAATGATTAAACGAGATATCGGCAGGCGCGAGAATTTGCGCAGCGTGAGCGTCAGCGGCACCAGAATAAACAGCGCCACATCGTTGGTGAGAAAAGTGGAAAGCAGCGCGGCGGCACACACCATAAATAGCGCCAGTGTGCGCTCATGTTGAAAGCGCTGCACCAGACGCGCGCCGAGCACATCAAAATAGCCGCTGTTTTCCAGCCCTTTGGTCAGCATCAATAGCCCGGTGAGCGTCATGATAGTGTGCCAGTCAACGGCGGCGGGCAATTGCGGCCAGCGAAACTCCGCCAGCGGCAATAAAATCACACCCAACAGCAACAGCAAATGCAAAATACGATCACGCATTAAGGAACGCAGCACGATGGGCATGATGGCGGAAGGCCTTGTAGGTTAGCGGCTCTCGTAAAACTTCTGGAAGACAGCGAGGGTTTCATCACTGACGTGATGTTCCAGGCCTTCAGAATCCCGGCGGGCAGTTTCCGGGCTGACACCCAACGCCAGCAGGAAGGTTTCCACAATGTGATGACGGACGCGGCTCGCCTCCGCCAGCTTTTCCCCTTCAGGCGTCAGAAACACACCGCGATAAGGAACCTGCTCCACCAGACCGGTGGTGCCTAAACGCTTCAACATTTTCGCTACGGTGGGCTGCGAAACGCCGAGGCGCGCGGCCATATCCACCTGGCGAGCTTCACCAAATTCACGAATCAAATCAGAGATTAACTCTACGTAGTCATCAATAAGTTCACGTCGATGCGCTTCGCGCACCTGGCGAAATCCTTCGACATGCTCCTCTATCTCTTTAAGCGGCCCCTGGGGCGTGTTGGTGGCGCTCTTTGCACGACGACTCATTCAGCTTCCTCTTTATTATCTGCCGCACTTTACCTGCGGTGCGGGCCTGGCTGCGCTCATTGTAAACCAGGCACAAAGAAGCACAAATTTTTCCTAAATAGTGTTGGCTAAAGAGTATAGCCAGTGCTATCTTTGTTCGTAATGTAAGCGAATAGCTTAATTAGGAGGCAACGATGAACGCACCCTATCTGCTGCTACTCCTTTTCCTGCTGTTTATCGCAGGTTTGTGCTTACTGTTACGTCGTTATTCATTCGGGAGGTGAACATGACCACCATGAAAAACTGCCTCGACTGTGGCAAATGCTTCCAGGTTGAGCAAAGCAAACCGGCTTTTGAGCTGAAATCATTATTGTGCCTGTTTAAACGCTCGCCTTTTGCCCTGCGTCTGATGCTGATTGAAAAGCTGACCGGCAAACAGCTGACTGAGCGCCCTTGCCCAAATCTTATCTGGCGCGGCTGATTCATCCATAAATTCCTTCTCAGGATCCGTTTTCTCAACGGATCCTTTGCACGATCTCACATTTTGTTACCCTTTTTAGTCCCACTCTTTCTATTGTTATTGAACGAATTTCAAACCCTTGCTCTCTCTGTGGCTGAATCGCTTCAGGCACTGACATAACTTTACCTTCAACACTCCTTAAACGATTAGGCTGCTAACTTTTAGCTTGCAACCTATTGTGACGTCTGATTAATCTCCTCATAACAAAAAATTACATACTTATAACAAAATCAACCCAGGGTGGGTTTTTTCGTAAGGAAGATTAGCAATGTCACATAAAAAGCCTGAAGAGCAACCATCGGGCAGGAGACGATTTTTACAAAAATCGCTCTCGCTCATTCCTCTCGCCGCCGCAGCCAGTACCGGTGTGGTGTCACTCTCCTCCCCCGCCGCCGACAAACCACAAGGTGTGTTATCCGACTATGTTCCCGCCTACTTTAACGATAAAGAGTGGAAGTTTCTGCTCGCCGCACTGGATCGCCTGATCCCCGCCGACGCCAACGGCCCCGGCGCAGTCAGCGAAGGTGTGCAGGTGTTTATCGATAAGCAGATGGAATTGCCCTACGGCTATGGTCGCCTGTGGTACATGCAGGGCCCGTTCGCCGATTCGATTCCGGAAATGGGTTACCAATCTCATTTGGTTCCGCGCGATACCTACCGATTGGGCATCGCTTTAGCTGACCAGCATTGTCAGCAGCAGTATCAAAAGGACTTTTACCAACTGGAGACGGCGCAGCAGGAAGAGGTTCTGCATGCGCTGGAAGCCGACAAACTGCGTAACGATGCTATTCACGGCAAGCAGTTTTTCGAGCAGCTACTGGAAAACGCCAAAGAGGGTTATCTCGCCGATCCGATTCACGGCGGTAACCAGACTCTGGCTTCGTGGAAGATGATCGGATTTCCCGGCGCTCGCGCGGACTTTGTGGATACCGTGCAGCAGCCGAATAAACACTATCCCCTCGGTCCAGTCAGTATTTCCAGCAAAAGGAGCGTGTAATGGCGGCAGTAAAAAAAGCGCCCGTCGATGTGGTGATCGTCGGGTTTGGCTGGACCGGTTCGCTGATGGCGATGGAACTGGCCAGTTCGGGTTTGAACATCGTGGCTCTGGAACGTGGCGAAAATCGCGACACCTATCCTGATTTCTCCTATCCACGCATTGCCGATGAGTTGACCTACGGCATCCGTCTGAAATTATTCCAGAACGCCTCGAAAGAGACGGTCACAGTACGTCACACTACACAGGAAACCGCGTTGCCCTATCGACGCTTCGGTTCCTTCCTGCCCGGTGATGGCGTGGGCGGTGCCGGTACGCACTGGAACGGCCAGCTATGGCGTCCGCTGGAAGCCGATTTGAAAATGCGCAGTACGGTCATCGAAAAATACGGTGCTGACTTCATCCCTAAAGACATGACGGTGCAGGATTACCCGTTCTCTTATGCTGAGATGGAACCCTACTTCGATAAGTTTGAAAAAATCTGTGGTGCTGCCGGCCAGGTCGGTAATCTCAATGGTGAAACCGTCGAAGGCGGTAACCCGTTCGAATCTCCGCGTAAAAATGGCTATCCCACCAAGCCGCTGGAGACGTTGTATGCCGGCGAGCTATTCTCCAAAGCAGCGAAGCAACTGGGTTATCATCCGTTCGAATGCCCCGCAGCTAACTGTACCGAAGCCTGGACCAACCCTTACAACGTGCAGCTTGGCGTATGTAACTACTGCGGTTATTGCGAACGCTTTGGTTGCTTCAACTACTCCAAAGGCTCACCGCAAAGCTGCGTCATCCCTGCTCTGAAGCCGTTCAGTAACTTTGAGTTACGCACCCAGGCGCACGTCATTCGTGTCAATACCGACAGCAGCGGCAAAAAAGCCACTGGCGTGACTTATATCGATGCACAAGGTAACGAAGTCGAGCAACCGGCTGACCTGGTGATCCTCAGCGCCTTCCAGCTGCACAATGTGCGCTTACTGCTCCTATCAAAAATCGGCAAACCTTACGATCCGCAAACCGGCGACGGCGTAGTGGGCAGAAACTATGCCTACCAGATGACCGGCGGCATCAAGCTGTTCTATGACAACGACAACTGGTTCAATCCGTTTGCGGCCACCGGTGCCACCTCAACCGTTATCGATGATTTCAACGCGGAAAACTTTGATCACAGCAAAGTCGGCTTCGTTGGCGGCGCCACGATATCTGCGGCGTTCTCCGGCGGCCGTCCGATCCAGCAGATGGGCATTCCTAAAGATGCTCCGCGTTGGGGTTCTGGCTGGAAACAGGCGATCAAAGATAACTACCTGCACAACATGAATGTTGGCTCGTCCGGTTCCGTGATGCCTTACAAACAGTGCTATCTCGACCTGGATCCGACTTACCGTGATATCTATGGTCAGCCCTTGCTGCGTATGACGTTTGACTGGCAGCAGAACGAGCTGAAGATGACCAATTTCATCAAGGATAAGGCCGAAGAGATCGTCAAAGTGATGAATCCAAAGCACTATGAAATTGGCTTCAAAACCCTGAACAGCCACTACGATGTCCGCCCTTATCAATCCACCCACACCACCGGTGGTGCGGTGATGGGTGACGATCCGCGTACCAGCGTGGTGAACAAGTTCCTGCAAAGTTGGGATGTGCCGAATGTGTTTGTCACCGGTGCCTGCTGCTTCCCGCAGAACCTGGCGTACAACCCGACCGGGATTGTCTGTGCCACGGCATTGTTCGCGGCGGATGCGATTCGCAACCGTTATCTTGCTAACCCTGGTCCGCTGGTTCAGGCCTGATAAGGAGCGTCATAGTGAAAATTTCCGCACTCTTTCTCGCTCTCAGCGGCGCGCTGATCAGCCACGCCTCCTGGGCCGCGACCGATGCCTCGGTTAAGCAAGGCGAATATCTGGCCAAAGCGGGCGATTGCGCCGCATGTCATACCGCCGCCGGAGGTCAGCCTTTTGCCGGTGGGCTCAAAATGAGCACGCCGATTGGTGCCATTTACTCCACCAACATCACACCGGACAAAACCCACGGTATTGGCGATTACAGCTACGAGGATTTTTCCAGAGCGGTGCGCGGTGGTGTCGCCAAAGATGGCAGTTCGCTCTATCCGGCTATGCCTTACCCTTCATATGCCAAAATTAGCGACAGCGATATGCACGCGTTGTATGACTATTTCATGCAGGGCGTGAAGCCGGTGAGCCAGGAGAATCATAAAAGTGATATTCCCTGGCCGCTGAGCATGCGCTGGCCGCTGGCGTTCTGGCGCTGGACCTTTGCCGATGACAGCACTTACGCTCCGGCTGCCGATCAATCGGCGCAGTGGCAGCGCGGTGCTTATCTGGTGCAGGGACTCGGCCACTGTGGCTCTTGCCATACGCCACGCGGCATCGGTTTCCAGGAAAAAGCCATGGATCAGAACAGCAAAGGCTATCTGACTGGCGGTACGTTGGAAGGCTGGCATGCGCCGGATCTGACTGCCAGCCCGGTAGCAGGATTGGGCAGTTGGTCTGAACAGGATATCGCCACCTTCCTGAAAACTGGCGCGAATAAGCAAGGGGCCGCATTCGGTTCGATGACAGACGTGATTGCGCACAGCACACAGTATCTCAGCGATGAGGATCTTAATGCTGTTGCGGTGTATCTGAAGTCATTACCGGCTGCGGATAACACCACTGCACCACAGGCCAGCGATGCGACCGCGCAAGCACTGTTCAGAGGGGATGTCAGCCAGCCGGGCGCGCAGGTATACGTGGATAACTGCGCCGCCTGCCACCGTACGGATGGGAAAGGCTATGCCAGTACTTTCCCGGCGCTGGCGCACAATCCGGCCTTGTTGAGTGAAGACCCGTCATCAGTGATCAGTGTGATTCTGAAAGGCGGCCAGCGTGCGATTACCCAACAGGCACCGACCGGTTTCACCATGCCAGACTTTGCCTGGCGTCTGGATGATCAGCAGGTCGCTGATGTCGCAAACTTCATTCGCAATGGATGGGGTAACAAAGCGGCACCGGTCACGGCCGATCAGGTGAAGAAGATCCGCGCCACGCTTCCTCCCGCCCCGCAAAAATAGGCAAAAAAAAACGGCCCGTAAAGGGCCGTTTCTTGTGCAACTCTGGTCTAAGCAAAAACTTAGAAGCTGTAGCCTACGCCAGCAATCCAGGTGCCAACGTCTACGCTACGGATGCGGCTCTGCTCGTAACCCACGTCAACTGCAACGTTTTCGATTGGGTTGAACTGCATGCCTGCGCCGTAAGAGAAGCCGTAATCGCTGGTGTCAGATTTAGTCTGTGCAGCAGCGTCATTCGCCTGGTATTTACCGTAACCGATACCGACCACGCCGTAGATGCTTGCCCAGTCGTTCAGACGGTAAGCTGGACCACCGGTGATGCCGTAATACTGGCCTTTGTTATAAACGCCAGCGTCAGTACGGTCTTTCTCGGTGTAGGTGAAAGAACCGATCCAACCCAGTGGGTTAGTACCATCTTCGTAACGGTATTTCAGGTTGAAGCCGTTTGCTTTGTTAGCAACGCCCTGATAATCGCTCTGAGCGTAACCAGCAGAAACGGTGCTCTGCGCCATGGCTGAACCTGCAGAAACTGCCAGTACACAAGCCAGTGCTGAAAGACATGCAATTTTTTTCATAAACCACCTCAAATGTGAATATACTTCTCTCCTGACAACGCTGAAAATATAACAAAAATTAGCAAGAAACTCTGCCCGCTATTTGTTGTCTAACAGATTGTTTGGTGTAACAGAAAGTTAATGAAGTTTCCTATGTCATTCATTTTACTTATAAAAAGCGTCATCTTTCTGCAACAATATTTCGGACAACAAATAATGCCTTTAAGGATATTCCTAAACTAATCTGACATTTCTTTACTTAAATGGCCCGAAAAAAGGTTATTTCCCAGGCTGTCACCGCATTTATTTTCCCTCTTACACGCCTCCTTATTTCCTGAAGATTCCTTTACACTGACGTTTTGTTGCTGTGTTGTTAATCACTACAGGATTGAATTACAGGATGTCTACGCCTCTAACGAACGCCAAAATGGCCCCGGTTTTGTTCCCAATTTCCGTGCTACTGATTGCTATGCTCTCGCTTCAGGGCGGTGCTTCACTGGCAAAATCGCTGTTTCCCAGCGTGGGGGCACCCGGCATCACCGCATTACGCCTTGGACTGGGCACCCTGATTCTGTGCGTCATCTTTAAGCCGTGGCGTTTACGGTTCACTTCTGCACAGCGCAAACCGCTATTGATGTACGGCCTGGCGCTTGGCTGTATGAACTATCTCTTCTACTTATCTATTCGTACTGTGCCGTTGGGCGTCGCCGTTGGTCTGGAATTTCTGGGCCCTTTGACCCTGGCATTGGCCGGTGCGCGCCGTCCGCTCGATTTCATTTGGGTGCTACTGGCGGTGATCGGTTTATGGTTCCTGCTGCCGATTGGTGATGGCATCAGCCATATCGATCCGCTGGGTGCGCTGTTAGCAGTGGGAGCCGGTGCCTGCTGGGCGGTCTATATTCTGGCAGGGCAACGCGCCGGTGCGGAACATGGTCCAGCGACGGTTGCCATGGGATCGCTGATTGCCTCGGTAATTTTCGTACCGCTTGGGTTAACCTTTGCGGCACCCGGTATCTGGCACTGGGAAATTCTGCCACTGGCACTGATTATTGCCCTGCTCTCCAGTGCGATTCCTTATTCACTGGAGATGATGGCCCTAACCCGCCTGCCTGCACGCATCTTTGGCACGCTGATGAGTCTGGAACCTGCGATGGCCGCACTTTCAGGGATGCTGTTCCTCGGTGAGCTGCTGACGCTGAAGCAGTGGATCGCGCTGCTGGCGATTATCGCCGCGTCGGCGGGTTCAACACTCACCATGAAACAGAAGAGTGCCAAAATAAGCGAAGTGGATATTAATAATCCGCAATAAATAATGCCATATTCAGCCTGTTAAGCTGCAGGCTGAATATATAAGCATTCTCATTCTCTTTTTTCTCATCACCGCCTTCGGTTTTGTTATTATTTTGCAACATCATTGAAAAGTAATTAACACACAACATAACTCATTGTTGTAAATGAAAAATAAATAAAACGTTCAAATCCCGCACAACATTAAGGTTTATCTATTCCTGTCATCGGTTTAAACAATCCGGCACAGCCAAAAACTGCTGCTATACTTATTCCCGTGCTTGATTAGGACAACCATCAATTAGAGGATATTAATGATGAGTACCGCAAAACTGGTTAAAACTAAATCGTCTGATCTCATTTACACCCGTAATGATGTTGCTGATAGCGATAAGAAAGCGACCATCGAGGTGCTCAACCGTCTGGTAGTGGAGTTTATTGATCTGTCACTGATCACTAAGCAGGCGCATTGGAACATGCGCGGCGCCAACTTTATCGGTGTGCATGAAATGCTGGATGGCTTCCGTACTGCCATCACCGATCATCAGGACACCATTGCAGAGCGCGTTGTACAGCTCGGCGGCGTGGCGCTGGGTACCACTCAGATCGTCAACGACAAGACGCCATTAAAAAGCTATCCGCTCAACATCCATACCGTTCAGGATCACCTGAAAGCGCTGGCCGATCGTTACGCGATTGTCGCGAACGATACGCGTAAGGCCATCAGTGAAGTAAGCGATGAAGACACTGCAGATATTTTCACGGCGGCATCGCGTGATTTGGATAAATTCCTGTGGTTCATCGAATCCAACATCGAATAATGTCAGTTACAGCGAAGGCGGGTTATCCCGCCTTTTTTTATGTCTGTAACATTTTGGTGCTTTTTTTGACGTCGTTAACAAAATCTTAATCCTGCCTTTCCCTTGCTAAGCCCTTGGTGCACACTGTGCCTGCACCACAACAGCACGATGCACTATTTTGGTGAGTCATATTAGTGCAGACTTTTCGACTACAGCAAAATCGCTTCAGCCAGGCCCTGCATCCTGCTGATTTCGAGCAAAATGAAAAGTTGGCATAATTTTTTCATATGAATAGCCGTACATCAGGCCATCAGGTCTGAAGGGTAATAAGGAAAATAATGATGAAGTCTTTGATTAAAGTCTCCGTGGCCGCGCTGGCGCTGGCCTTCTCGCTTTCTTCCACTGCAGCAGATAAGAAACTGGTTGTTGCGACCGACACCGCATTCGTTCCTTTTGAATTCAAACAGGGCAACGACTACGTTGGTTTCGATATCGACCTGTGGGCCGCTATCGCCAAAGAACTGAAGCTGGACTACACCCTGAAGCCAATGGATTTCAGCGGCATCATCCCAGCACTGCAAACCAAAAACGTTGACGTGGCTCTGGCCGGTATCACCATTACCGACGAGCGCAAAAAAGCCATCGACTTCTCTGACGGCTACTACAAAAGTGGTCTGTTGGTGATGGTGCGTGAGAACGAAAACAACATCAAAGGCATCGACGACCTGAACGGTAAAACCGTGGCAGTGAAGAGCGGTACGGGCTCAGTTGATTACGCGAAAGCGCACATCAAATTCAAAGACCTGCGTCAGTTCCCGAACATCGATAACGCTTACATGGAGTTAGGCACCAACCGTGCTGACGCCGTGCTGCACGACACACCAAACATCCTGTACTTCATTCACACTGCCGGTAAAGGTCGCTTCAAAGCGGTTGGCGAGTCTATCGAAGCTCAGCAGTATGGTATCGCCCTGCCAAAAGGCAGCGATGACCTGCGTAACCAGATTAACGGCGCGCTGAAAACCCTGCGCGACAACGGCACTTACAACACAATTTATAAAAAATGGTTCGGCAGCGAACCAAAATAATTCCGGCCTAAGCCGATTTTTCCAGCAGGGAACATAGTCTCCCTGCTTTTTACATTTCCATTGCAACAGATTTTGGAGTTACACCATGGAGTTTGACTGGAGCGTCATTTGGCCAGCCCTGCCGATTTTGATCGAAGGCGCCAAAATGACCCTGATAATTTCCGTACTCGGCCTGGTTGGCGGGTTATTTATTGGCTTAGTCGCCGGTTTCGCCCGTGCCTACGGCGGATGGATTACAAATAACCTCGCGCTGGTATTCATTGAACTGATCCGCGGTACGCCAATCGTGGTGCAGGTGATGTTTATCTACTTCGCCTTGCCGATGGCCTTCCCAGACCTGCGCATCGATCCGTTCACTGCCGCCGTGGTCACCATCATGATTAACTCCGGTGCCTATATCGCGGAAATCACGCGTGGTGCCGTGCTGTCGATCAACAAAGGCTTCCGCGAAGCGGGCCTGGCGCTGGGCCTGTCAAGTCGTGAAACTCTGCGTTACGTCATCATGCCACTGGCACTGCGTCGTATGCTGCCACCGCTTGGTAACCAGTGGATCGTCAGTATCAAAGATACCTCGCTGTTTATCGTGATCGGCGTGGCGGAACTGACCCGTCAGGGCCAGGAAATCATCGCCGGAAACTTCCGCGCGCTGGAGATCTGGAGTGCCGTTGCGATTATCTATCTGGTTATTACCTTGGTGTTGAGCTTTGTACTGCGCCGTATTGAGAAGAAGGTGAAAATCCTGTGATTGAATTTAAAAACGTCTCTAAAAACTTCGGCCAGACCAAAGTCCTGCACGACATTAACCTGAAGATTAATCAGGGTGAAGTGGTGGTGATTATCGGGCCATCGGGCTCAGGTAAATCTACCCTGCTGCGCTGTATCAACAAACTGGAAGAGATCACCACCGGTGACCTGATTGTTGATGGCATGAAGGTGAACGATCCTAAAGTCGATGAGCGTCTGATTCGTCAGGAAGCTGGCATGGTGTTCCAGCAGTTCCATCTGTTCCCGCAGATGAGTGCGCTGGATAACGTGGCTTTCGGCCCGATTCGTGTACGCGGTGCGAAGAAGGACGACGCACAGAAACTGGCACGTGAACTGTTGGGTAAAGTCGGCCTCGCCGAGCGTGCGCACCACTTCCCTGCCGAACTGTCAGGTGGACAACAGCAACGCGTGGCGATTGCCCGTGCGCTGGCGGTGAAGCCGAAAATGATGCTGTTTGATGAGCCAACCTCTGCACTCGATCCAGAACTGCGCCATGAAGTGCTCAAGGTGATGCAGGATCTGGCCGAAGAAGGCATGACGATGGTGATCGTGACGCACGAAGTGGGCTTCGCTCAGAAAGTGGCTTCGCGTCTGATCTTCATTGATAAAGGCACCATCGCCGAAGATGGCAACCCGGATGAGTTGATCACCAACCCACCGAGCGATCGTCTGCGCGAGTTTCTGCAGCACGTGTCATAAATGACGAGGCGGCTGTAAAGCCGCCTCTTCTTCCGTAAAGAATTTTCCTTTCAGAATCTTCACCTTCCATCACTGACTATACTTTTTCTCCTGTGCCATTGTGCGTTGCTCAAGGAGAAGGTCATGTCGTTTGCCCGCCCATCATGGTGCCTCACCATATGGATGCTGCTCTGTCTGTTCCTCGTTCCCACCGCAGACGCGGTCAATCTGCCGCAGGCCGCCGTCGCCGCCCAACAAACTTCAACGCCTGCTGCCAGCACCACCGCTGAAGGTGAGCCGACGCTGGAAGATAAAAAAGCCGCTTATGCCGCGCTGGCCAATATCCTGGAAAATAACGATTCGCGTCAGGAATTGATCGATCAGCTGCGTCAGGCCGCCACCAGCAAAACTAATAATGAACAACCGGTACTGGCTCCGCCACAGGCCGAGCAGGAAGATCCTACGGTATTGGAGAGCGTCACCAACGTCACGCGCGAATACGGGGGAGCCGTCGCCTCGCAGTTTGTAAGACTGCACGACAACATCGTCAGCGCACCACACAAGTCCTTTAATCAGCAAACCTTCTTCAATGCACTGAAGTATTTCGCGGGACTCGCCGCTGCCGTTTTTGCTTTCTACTGGTTCACGCGACTGTTGATGTATCCCGTGTGGCAGCGCATGGGCCGCTGGGGGCGCAATCATAATCTGGAACGCACCAAATGGCTGCATCTGCCCGCCACCATTGTCATAGCCTTTCTGCTCGACTTAGTGCTTCTGGCACTGACGCTGTTTGTTGGCCAGATCATCAGCGACAACTACCACAACAACAATCGCACCATTGCCTATCAGCAAGGGCTGTTCCTCAATGCCTTTGCGTTGATTGAATTCTTCAAGGCGGTGCTGCGATTGATATTCTGCCCACGCTTCCCAACGCTGCGCTTCTTCCATCTTTCCGATGCGCGTGCCGCTTACTGGAACACGCGTCTTAGCTGGCTCAGCGGCACCATTGGTTATGGCTTACTGGTGGTGGTGCCGATCGTCGGCAATCAGGTGAATGTGCAGATCGCCGCGTTGGTGAATGTGCTGATCATGTGCATTATGACCGGCTGGGCGCTGTGGCTGATTTTCCGTAATCGACGCAATATCCACGACGAATTATCACGTTTGGCGGATCGCAGTATGAGTTTCTTTGCCCTGTTTATCCGCGCCTTCGCAATGGTGTGGCATTGGCTGGCGAGCGCCTATTTTATCGCATTGTTCCTGTTCTCGATCTTCAACCCGGGTGACAGCCTGAAGTTCATGATGTCCGCCACCGTGCGCAGCCTGGCCATTATCGTTATCGCCGCGCTGGTTTCCGGCATGCTGACGCGCTGGATTGGCAAGACGTTGACGCTGTCGCCGGATCTGCGTCGTAACTATCCTGAGCTGCAAAAACGCGTCAATGACTGGGTCAAAGCGCTGCTGAAACTGGCGCGGGTGATTACCGTGTTCGCCACCCTGCTGCTGCTGCTCAATGCCTGGAATCTGTTTGATCTCTGGCACTGGCTCACGCTGGGAGCCGGTCAGAAGATGGTGGATGTGCTGATTCGTATCGTGATGATTTTGCTGCTTTCCGCCATTGGCTGGACGCTGCTGGCAAGCCTGATCGAAAGTCGTCTGGCCTCAGACTCGCATGGAAGACCGATGCCCAGCGCACGCACGCGCACCTTGCTGACGCTGTTCCGTAACGCGCTGGCGGTGGTGATCAGCACCATCACCATTATGATTTTGCTGTCGGAAGTGGGGGTAAACATCGCGCCGCTGCTGGCGGGTGCCGGTGCACTCGGTCTGGCGGTGTCGTTCGGTTCGCAAACGCTGGTGAAGGATATTATTACCGGTATCTTTATTCAGTTTGAGAACGGCATGAACACCGGCGATCTGGTGACCATTGGCCCGATTACCGGCACGGTTGAGCGTATGTCGATTCGTTCCGTTGGCGTGCGTCAGGATACCGGCGCGTATCACATCATTCCCTGGTCTTCGATCACCACCTTCGCCAACTTCGTGCGCGGCATTGGCTCGTTTGTCGCCAACTATGATGTTGACCGCAGTGAAGAGACCGAACGTGTGAATGCGACTTTGCAGGCGGCAGTGAAAGAGTTGCTGGAGAACCCGGATATTCGCGGCATGGTGATTGGCGAACCGAGTTTTTCCGGACTGGTAGGCTTGACCAACCAATCCTTTACTGTACGCGTGTCGTTCACCACCCAACCGCTGAAGCAGTGGACAGTGCGCTTTGCGCTGGATGATAAGGTGAAGAAGCATTTTGATGCTGCTGGAATCAAAGCGCCGCATCAAACGGTGGAAGTGATGCAGACCGGCAACGATGTGGGTTCCGCGGCCACGCTGGCAGCCTTACCGCCGCCCAACCCATCGTAGAGTCACCCAGGGAGCGGAACTGACCTGCCAGATTCGCTCCCGCATTTTGGGCTACGCTCGCACTAGTATCCTGACGGATCAGGGCAAACCCTGGGTTCAGCGCGCGAAGCGTTTAGTGCGCGCGGCTGGCGGCAGGAATGTCCAGGCGATAAAACGACTCTGTTTCTGCCCTTGTGCCATCTCGATGATTCGCACTTCCTCAACATCGAGATCGCGCAACTGGTCGCGCAATGCAGGCAGGTTCTCTTTGCGTGAGACCAGCGAGGTAAACCAGACAATGCGATCGGCATAAGCCACGCTTTCGTCGATCATCTTGCCGACGAACTGACGCTCGCCACCTTCGCACCACAGTTCTTTATGCTGACCACCAAAGTTAAGCGGTGCATTCTTGCCTAATCCCAGATTGCGCGTTTTACGCTGACCGACCATGGCCGCTTCCTGCGCTGAAGCGTGGAACGGTGGATTGCACAGCACCGCGTGGTAGCGCTCATTTTTATGCACCACACCGGCGAAAATGGCAGAATCGTCTTTCTGACGACGCAGGCGGACACCGCGCTGTAAGCCGGGATTGCTGGCTACGATTTGGTTAGCAGCGGTAATCGCCTCAGCCGTGATGTCCGTGCCAGTGAAACGCCAGCCGTATTCGGCGTGACCGATCAACGGATAGATCAAATTGGCGCCGCAACCGATATCCATGACATCGACATCACGCGGAACGTTGCCGCCGTTGTCACTGGCCAGCAAATCGGCCAGCGCGTGCACATAATCGGCGCGACCCGGCACTGGCGGCGTGAGGTAACCTTCTGGTTGCTGCCAGTTGAGGTTATAAAACAGTTTGATCAGCGCCTGATTGAGCAGCATCACTGCTTCAGGATCGGCAAAATCCACCGACAGCTCGCCGTAGCCATTAGGACGCACTTTTACCGCCAGCGGCGGATGGGCAGCGGTCAGAGCAGCAAAATCATAACGGCCCTGATGGCGATTACGGGGATGGAATGGCGAGGTGGCGGTTGGCTTGTTCATAGATTCTCCGGATAGTAGCGCGGGCGTAAGATACGCTGGATGGCGGCATCGCACAATCCGCTTACACGATTATCTGTATTGCATTTAAACCTAATATCCCAAAAATGAGTCCAATATCATTCGTGCTACAGCAATGCTGCTGGTGTGCTCATCCACTGGCGCTTCTTAAAGACAGTGACCGGGTAGCAATGACGCCGTTGTGGTGCGAAGTTTAACAGACAAGCCAGGAGCACTAATGCGACAACGTTACACTTATCAGCCAAGGAGCGGGCATGGTTTACCACACGACCCGCTGAACGCCATTGTTGGTCCTCGTCCGATTGGCTGGGTGAGTTCGCTGAGCGCCAGCGGACAGCGCAATCTGGCTCCGTACAGTTTCTTTAACTGCTTTAACTATCATCCGCCGATCATTGGTTTTGCCAGCAGCGGCTGGAAAGACAGCGTGCGCAATATCAGTGAGAGCAAAGAATTCGTCTGGAATCTGGCCACTCTCCCGCTCGCCGAAGCGATGAATGAAAGCTCTGCTTCTGTGCCGCCCGAACAAGATGAGTTCGCACTGGCGGGATTGACACCAATTGCCGCCTCGCACGTCAACGTCAGCATGGTGGCAGAGAGCCCGGTGAATTTTGAGTGCCGTCTGACTCAGCTGATTCGTCTGCAGGATGTGCAAGGCACTGAACTGGAGAGTTGGCTGGTGCTGGGTGAAGTGGTGGCGATTCATATCGATGAAGCCTTGCTGGAAGATGGCATTTACCAGACCGCTAAGGCACAACCTATTCTGCGAGCCGGCGGCCCATCGGCGTATTACGGCATCAGTGAGGATTTGCGGTTTGATTTGGTGCGCCCGGATGCACGCCGGGGTTAATTTTTTGCAGGCTGGCGGTTCCGGTTCCGGTTCCGGTTCCGGTTCCGGTTCCGGTTCAAATTCAGTTTGAAACATAGGTTTGGATTGCAGGCTGAAATGCGGGTTGGCATAAAACCGAGTTAACGCTGGCTGGGGCTTTTACGTTGGGCCAGGAGATCCACGCAGGGATGCGTGGATCAGTTCGGGGCCGACCAGGGATGGTCGATCCCCGAACGTTCCGTAGGCACGACGTGGAAGCCGAGGGCACCGCGTCAGCGGCGCGAGGACTGCCCGGCAGCAGCAGTGGTGCTACGGCCCGCACCCACAAGCCCCAGCACCTGGCAGTTCAGCACTTCAGCACTTCAGCACTTCAGCACTTCAGCACTTCAGCACTTCAGCACTTCAGCATCACTTAAGAGCACTCAGCTAGCACCGTTTTTCATCACCTGAACCGCCCGGGCAATTTCCGGTGCCAGCCAGCGATCTTCCTGCCAGTTCGCCACCACCGCCCGTAAACGGCGCAACGCCTGTTTTGTGCCTTCTGCCAACTGCGCCTCGCCATGGAAATCCAGCGCCTGCGCCGCCAGCAAATACTCAATCGCCAGAATCTGCCACACATTCCCCACCAGCTTCAGCAGTTTCAACGCAGCTCCCGTGCCCAAGCTGAGATGATCCTCCTGCAAACCCGAGGTCACGTAGTTATCCAGCACCGCCGGTTGTGCCAATTGACGGTTCTCCGCGCACAACGACGCCGCCACGTACTGCGCAATCATCATGCCGGAGTTCACGCCCGGCTGCGCCACCAGAAACGCCGGTAGCCCGCTGACCAGTGGATTAACCAACCGATCCAGACGCCGCTCGGCAATGCTGCCAATTTCCGCCATGGCTATCGCCAGCAAATCTGCCGCCATCGCCACCGATTCACCGTGCGGATTGGCCTGCGATACCACACGCCAGTTATCCACGGTGCCAAGCACCAACGGATTATCAGTGCAGGCATTCAACTCAATATCCACCTGACGTGCCGCGTGATCAAACTGATCGCGACTGGCCCCGTGCACCTGCGGCATCGAGCGCAAACTCAGCGCATCCTGCGTACGCACACCCTCGCTTCTCGCCAGCAGTGGGCTGTCGCTCAGTAACTGACGTAAACGCTGCCCGCTCACCTGCATACCGGGGCTGGCTTTCAGCGCGATCACTTCGGCATCAAACGCCACCAGCTGACCACGTAGTGCCTCAAAACTCATCGCGCCAGTCACGTCAGCCCAATCCAGCAGCCGCGCCGCATCATCCAGCGCCAGACAAGACAATCCGGTCATGCATGGCGTGCCGTTCACCAGGCTCAAGCCCTCTTTGGCGCCAGGTCGATAAGGCGTTAATCCGGCCTGCGCCAGCGCTTGCTCGGCAGACACGATCTGTTGCTGATACTCAACATCACCCACGCCAATCAGCGCGAGTCCGATATGCGCCATATGGCTGAGATAGCCCACCGAACCCTGCGATGGCACCTGCGGCGTAATCTGGTGATTCAGCAGCGCCAGCAAATGCTGCACCAGTGCCACCGAAACACCAGATTTCCCGTGGCTATAGTTCGCAATCGCGGCACACAAGATGGCGCGCACCTGCTCGCGCGCAAGTAACGGCCCGACACCGCAGGCGTGACTCAACAGCGTATTGCGCGACAGTTGACTCAGCTGTTCCTCCGGCAAGGTAATATTGCACAGCGCACCCAATCCGGTATTGATGCCGTAAGCGATATGGCCGCTGGCTACAATCTGCTCGACGATCTCACGCCCCTGCGCAATCCGCTGCCAGGCGCTGGTGCTCAACGTCAGTTCGGCATGGTGCCGCGCCACCTGCACCACATCCTGCCAGGTAACAGCTTCATCGCCCCACACTAACGTCATGCTGGCTGCTCCGTATGATGATTTTGATGGCTGGAGATAAACTGCTTAAAGCGCTGCGATCCCTGTGCACCAAACATCTCCTCAGGCGTTCCCTGACAATCGATGGTGCCCTGATGCATAAACACCACACGATTAGAGACATTACGCGCAAAGCCCATTTCGTGCGTCACCACCAGCATGGTGCGCCCCTCTTCCGCCAGGCTGCGCATCACTTTCAATACCTCGCCCACCAGTTCGGGATCCAGCGCCGAGGTTGGCTCATCAAACAGCATCACTTCCGGGTCCATCGCCAGTGCGCGGGCGATCGCCACACGCTGCTGCTGGCCGCCGGAAAGCTGTGCCGGGTAAAAATCTTTGCGATTCAGCAGGCCGACGCGATCCAGCAACTGCTCCGCCTGAGCAATGCAGTTTTTCTTGTCGCGCTTCAACACATAGTGCGGCCCTTCAATCACGTTTTGCAGCACCGTCATGTGCGACCACAGGTTAAAACTCTGGAACACCATGCCCAGACGCGAGCGCAGGCGCTCTATCTGTTTTGGATTGGCCGCCAGCTGATGACCACGCGCATGGCGTTTCATCTCGATGGTTTCACCACCGACGCTCACCACACCAGCATCCGGCGTTTCCAGCAGGTTGATACAGCGCAGCAAGGTACTTTTACCGGAACCGCTGGCGCCGAGAATTGAAATAACATCGCCTTGATGCGCCTGCAGCGAAATGCCTTTCAGTACTTCCATTGCGCCAAAGGATTTATGGATATCGGTGGCGCTTAAGGTTACGGGGGATGTGGATTGCATATCACTCTCCGGCAAGCGGTTTAACGGCGGGTAACGGCTTTTTTTCAACGCGATGCACCGGGGTTAAACGGCGTTCTAACCACGCGTAAAGCTGGACGATAATAAAGTTCAGGATCAGATAAATGGCGGCGGCGCAGATAAACACTTCCATCGTGCGATAGGTGCGCTGGATGATTTGCTGCGCCACGCCAGTGACATCCCACACGGTGACCAGACTGGCCAGCGCCGTGGACTTCACCAGCAGGATCGCTTCGGTGGAATAAGCGGGCAATGCATAACGCAGCATGATCGGCGCGATGATGCGACGCAGCAGCAGCCAGCGCGACATGCCGCAGGCCAACCCGGCTTCGACCTGTCCGGGCGGCACCGCCAGCAAAGCACCACGCAGGATTTCAGCGGTATAAGCCGCGGTACACAGCGCCAGCGCCAGCACGGCGCAGGCAAAGGGCTCGCGCAGGAACGGCCAGACAAAGCTATGACGGATCACACCAAACTGCCCCAATCCGTAATAGATCAGGAAGAGCTGGATCAGCAGCGGTGAGCCGCGAAACACCAGAATGTAGCCGCGCGCGAAGCCGCTCAACACCCGCCAGCGGCTCATGCGCAGTGAGAGAATGCCGATAGCGAGAATGCCACCGCAGAGAAAGGCACTGATAAACAGGCCGAGCGTCACCGGCAACGCCGCGCTCAGCTTGAGGAAAGTGTCGGTCATGAAGGCGAAGTCAATCATACTGCTGCTCCTTAATGCTGTGCCGCAGTGCGACTTTGCCACGCGCGTCCAAGGCGAGACTCTGCCCGACGGAACGCATGATTAGACAGCAGCGTCAGCACCAGATAGCAGCCACCGCCAATCAGATAGAAAGTGAAGTAATCGCGCGTGGATCCCGCTGCCACCTGGCTGGCGCGCATCAGCTCGACGATGCCGGTAACTGACACCAGCGCCGAGTCTTTCAGGCTCATCTGCCAGACATTCGACATGCCTGGCAGCGCATAGCGCACAATTTGCGGCAGCAAAATACGCTGCGCAATACGCCAGCGTGGCATGCCGATCGCTACCGCCGCTTCCACTTCGCCTTTCGCCAGCGCCAGACGTGCCGCGCGATAGACTTCACCTTGATAGGATCCAGAGATGAGCCCGATAGCCAGTGCACCAATCAGGAACGGCGGCGCTTCGATAAAGCCATCCGCGCCGAACATCTGTCCCACCAGGGTGATCAGGCCCGATCCGCCAAAATAGAACAGGTAGATCACCAGCAGTTCCGGGATGCCGCGAAACACTGTGGAATAGGCTTCACCTAACCAGCGCATCCAGCGTTTAGGTGACAGCTTGGCCGCCGCCACGCCGGAACCGACCACTGCGCCAATCATCAACGCCGCCAGCGACAACAGCAGCGTGGTGAAGGCAGCCCCTAAAATCAGGCGGCCCCAGCCATCAGCACCAAAACTCAGCAGGCTCATCATCTTTCACCTCACTTACGGGGTTACGTCAGTTTTAAACCACTTCTCGCTCAGCTTTTTCACGGTGCCATCGGCCAGCGCAGCCTTGATAGCCTCGTCGAGTTTGGCTTTCAGATCGTTGTCAGCCATACGCACGCCCATCGCTTCGCCCTCACCCCAAATCGGGCCACCCAACTGCGGGCCACTGAAGGTCAGGTTATTGTTCTCTTTACGCGCCAGCATCGATTGGGCAAAGGTCACATCGTCGAACACCGCATCAATACGACCGGCCTGCAGATCAAGAATCGCATCTGCTGAGGAAGTGTATTCACGCACGTCGGCGACATCTTTGAAGTACTTATCAATAAATGGCGTGTAAACCGTGCCGGAAGCGATACCGATGGTTTTGCCTTTTAACGCCGCTTTCAATGGCGCAATCGCGGTGTTGATCTCTTTCTCATCGTCATGCAGCTTGATGATGTTGTGATCGGCTGGCATCAGCGGGCTGTCTTTGGTGGTGATGAAGGTGGCTGGCGTGGACGCGTAAGGCACGGTGAAATTGACCACTTTTTTGCGGTCCGGCGTGATGACGATGGCATCCATGATCACGTCATATTTGCCAGCATTCAGTCCGGCGATCATGCCGTCCCAGTTTTGCACCACCAGCTTGCACTGGATGCCCATGCGCTTACACAAGTCTTCCATCAGTTCAGGTTCAAAGCCGCCTAACTTGCCGCCCGGCAGCGTCAGGTTCCAGGGTTCATAGCTGCCTTCGGTAGCGATGGTGATCGATTTCCACTCTTTGGCCTGTACAGCAACACCGCTGATCATCAGGCTGGCAAACAGGGTCGTGAGGCAAAAACGGCGAATCGGGGCACGGTGCGTCATGCGGCTTCTCCTGGTCATTAATCGAATTGGCTGTCTCTGTTAGCTGATACAGCGCAGATGACATTTCATGTATATACAAGTTAGCTTGCGGCAGATCATTGTCGGCATAAGCTTTTTGTGAGCCAGCCAGAATAAAAAGTGATAATTACCACGTGGTCTTTACTTGTACATACAACCTAGCAAGCGGTGTGCCAATTCGGCAGAGGCGCTGGAATCAGGGAATGGTCACGGCACGGAAGTAGTGGTGCACATTCCTGGGGCGCTAATGCACTGTTATGGGGATTGCAGGGTTTGAGATGGAAGCGAGATGAGTCTGGTGCGTTACCCAAGCCCCCGACTTGATACCAATAAAAAAGGCAGCCAACTTTCAAAGGTCGCTGCCTGGTAAAAAATTTGCCTCGATGGGCATGGCGACTCGAATGATTAGCGCGGCTTTCCAGCCTGTAAAAACGCCTGCATCATCGGTTTTAACACTTTCTGCAGCTGTGCGGCACGATCCTGCTGCCAGGCAAACGGCGGCGTTTCATCCATGTAATTTACCTGTGCCAGTTCCAGCTGCACAGCCTGTACGCCCTGCTGCGGCTGGCCGTAAGCACGCGTGATATAACCGCCTTTGAAACGGCCGTTAACCACCCAGCTGTAATCGCTTTGTGCGGCACAAACCTCTTTAATCGCTTCGATCACCGCCTCCGAGCAGCTTTCACCGCTGTTGGTGCCAATGTTGATATCCGGTAACTGGCCATCGAACAAGCGCGGAATTACCGAAGCAATCGAATGAGCGTCAAACAGCAGCGCATAACCGTGTTCAGCTTTCAGTCGCGCCAGCTCTAGCTGGATCTGCTGGTGATACGGCTGCCAGATATCATCGAGATAACCCTGCCGCGCAGCAGCGCTGGGAGTTTTACCCTCAGCGAAGGTTGGCGTGCCGTCAAACAGCGTTTCAGGATAGAGTCCGGTGGTGGCGGTGGTGTACAGCGGCTGGTTATCCGGCGGACGGTTAAGGTCGATGACAAAACGTGAGTAGTGGCCAATCAACACGCTGGCCCCTAAATCGCGCACAAAATCGTACAGCAGCGGAATGTGCCAGTCGGTATCCGGCAAGCCGCGGGCCGCGTCGCTCAATCCAGCATCCACTTCAGGCGTTAATTGGGTACCCGCATGCGGGATGCTGACCAGCAGCGGCAGCTTACCGGCGGTGAAATGAAAAGGTGTCATTGCGCTTCTCCACGATAGATAACCTGGCACGGCAGTTCGCCGCCCAACCAGTAAACCAGTTCTGCCGGACGCGCCAGCGGCCAGTGCACAAAGTTTGCCACCTTGCCGGCCTCGAGCGAACCGTGCGAGTGCTGTAATCCCAACGCTTTAGCGCCCCATAAGGTCACGCCTGCCAGCGCCTCTTCCGGCGTCATGCCAAACAGCGTGCAGCCCATATTCAACATCAGACGCAGCGACAGCGCCGGTGAAGTCCCCGGATTCGCATCGCTGGCCAGCGCCATTGGCACGCCGTGTTTGCGGAACAGATCCACTGGCGGGCGTTGTGTTTCTCGCAGCAGATAGAACGCGCCCGGCAGCAACACTGCGACGGTGCCGTGCTGTGCCATCGCTTGCGCATCGGCTTCGGTGGCGTATTCAAGATGATCGGCTGACAAGGCGCCGTATTCGGCCGCCAGCGTGGCACCGCCCAGTGCAGAAAGCTGCTCGGCGTGCAGCTTGACCGGCATCCCCAACGCTTTGGCTTGATCAAACACCGCCCTAACCTGCTCAGGGGAAAAGGCCAGATGTTCGCAGAAGGCGTCGACGGCATCCGCCAGCCCTTTCGCCTTCACCTGCGGTAACAAGCGATTGCAGATGATATCGATCCAGCCTTGTGGATTTTCTTTAAACTCGGGCGGGAAGCCGTGTGCGGCCAGACAGGTGGAGAGCACATCGGCGGGCACCGTTTCCGCCAATTCGCGTATGGCGCGCAGCATGGTCAGCTCGCTGGTTTCATTGAGGCCATAACCCGATTTAATCTCTACCGTGGTGACACCTTCTGCCAGCAATCGATCCAGACGCCAGCGCGCACTTGCCACCAACTCCTGCTGTGATGCCGCGCGCGTAGCACGCACCGTGGAGAGAATACCGCCGCCCTGCGCCGCGATCTCGGCATAGCTGACGCCGTTCAGACGCTGCTCGAACTCCTGGCTGCGATCTCCGCCAAACACCAGATGCGTATGGCAATCCACCAGACCCGGCGTGATGATGCCGCCGTCAAATTGCTGCTGCGTACGCGGGGCAAAATCCGGTAGTTCACTGCGCGGTCCTACCCAAATCAGCTCGCCGTTATCCACCGCCAGTGCGCCGTCGGCAATCAGGTTATAGTGCCCGTCTCGCATCGTGACGATATCGGCCCCCAGCCACAGGCTGTCGATCTGCTTCGCTTCTGCCATCCCACTCCCCTTCACGTCTGACGATTTACAGTGCGTCTCAAAGTATGTATATGTATATACAACTTTCCGCCCTTAAGGATCAACCATGGCCGTTTTTTTTGCCCCACGCGCGCTGCTGGCCGACGGCTGGCATGAAGACGTATTGATTACCACTGACGCATCCGGACAGATCGCAGAACTCACTCCCAATTGCACGCCAGGCAGCGCCACTCGCCTTGCTGGCCCGGTGATCCCTGCTATCGCTAACCTGCATTCGCACGCCTTCCAGCGCGCCATGGCTGGGCTGGCTGAAGTGGCGGGCGATCCGCAGGACAGCTTCTGGACCTGGCGCGATTTGATGTACCGCATGGTGCAGCGCCTGTCGCCTGAGCAGGTCGGCGATATCGCCACCCATCTCTATATCGATATGCTGAAGGGCGGCTACAGCCAGGTGGCGGAATTCCACTACTTACACCACGATGCGCAGGGCAAACCCTATGCCGATGACGCGATGCTGCTCAACCTGATTGCCTCCGCCGAGACGGCCGGTATCGGTCAGACGCTGCTGCCGGTGCTCTACAGCTACAGCGGATTTGGATCGCAACCGGCCAGCGACGGCCAGCGCCGTTTTATCCAGCAAACGGAGGCTTATCTGCAGCAACAGCAACGTGCAGCGCAATGGAGCGCCAATAAGCCGCTGCTTAATCATGGCATCTGTTTCCACTCGCTGCGCGCGGTGAGTGAAGCCCAGATGCGTGAAGTGCTGGCCGCCGGCGCTGCTGATGTGCCGGTGCATATTCATGTAGCCGAGCAGGAAAAAGAGGTTAATGACAGCCTGGCGTGGAGCGGCGAGCGGCCAGTTTCCTGGCTGTATAATCGATTCGAGGTGGATCAGCGCTGGTGCCTGATTCATGCCACCCATCTGGACGACAGTGAAATTCAGCGCATGGCGGCCAGCGGTGCGATTGCCGGACTCTGTCCGACCACCGAAGCCAATCTTGGCGACGGCATCTTCCCGGCGGTGGAATATATTGCACAAGGTGGACGCTGGGGCATTGGCTCGGACAGCCACGTGTCGCTCAGCGCGCAGGAAGAGTTGCGCTGGCTGGAGTACGGTCAGCGCCTGCGCGATCGTCGTCGCAACCGAATCACCCTGCCCCACCAGCCTTCTGTGGGCGATCTGCTGTGGCAGCAGGCGGCACAAGGCGGTGCGCAGGCGTGCGCGATCAACACCGGTGAACTGGCCGTGGGAAAACGTGCCGACTGGCTGGTGCTGGAAAACGATGCCTTCCTGAGCAGCGTGAGTTCCGCTTCCTTACTTAATCGCTGGTTGTTTGGTGGCACGCAAAGACAGATCCGCGATGTGTTTGTCGCCGGTAATCAGGTAATCAGTGAAGGCCATCATCCTGCCGAAGAAGCCGCAGCCGCACGCTTCGCCCAGGCCATGAGTGCACTGCAATGAGAACGCATTTTGACTACAGCCAGCTGCCGGTCAGCCGCTGGCGCAACGGCGGCGGTGAAACGCGTGAAATCATGAGTTTTCCGTCCGGTGAAGCGCAGTTTGGCTGGCGCGCCAGTATTGCCACCATCGATGCCGACGGACCTTTTTCGCCGTTCCCCGGTATCGATCGTGTGATTACGCTGCTGAATGGCGATAGCGTGGTGCTGCGCAGCGAGAGTGTTGAGCACAGGTTGTTGCCGCATCAGCCATGGGCGTTTCCGGGGGAATGGTCGATTGAGGCACAGATTAGCGGCAGCTGTCAGGATTTCAACATCATGACACGCCGCGACAGTTGGCAGGCTCAGGTGGACGTCGTACAAGACGCCGCTACCAGCGAACACGGTGTCGCGTGGGTATTATCCGGCGAATGGCAGAGTGCAGACGGCGAACGCATTGCGGTTAATCAGGGAATGTGGTGGCTGGATGAAGAGACGCAGCTGGCACCGCGAACCTCGGATGCCAGCCTGCTGTTTGTGGCGCTTAACCGTGTCCTCTGAAACGCCCCAATAACTTATAGCGCGAGCCTGGATAAAGCAGGCGCGCGTAAGTCACTATCTTGTTGTCGCTCCATGTCTGACGACGAATCAACAAGCAGGGTTCGTGCTCATCCAGCGCCAGATGTTTACGCTGGCGCAGATCGGGCAGTACCGCTTCCACAATATGCTCACCGGCGGTCAACGGCGCCACGCGCATCAAATAGGTGTAGGGCGTCAGTTGATGATAATCCTGACTGAGGTAATCGGGCGCCACCAGCGGGTTGACCAGACGATCTTCCAGTTGCACCGGCATATCGTTTTCGTAATGCACAATCAACGAATGATACAGCGTCTGCCCGGTGGATAAGCCCAACACAGCGGCCTGCTCCGGATCGGCCTTCATCTGCCCAATCGATAAAATTTTGCAGCTGTGGCGATGACCACGTTGGGCAATTTCATCGGCGATGTTATGTACTTCGAGCATCGCGGTATAGCCCTTCATCTCCGCGACGAAGGTGCCGACGCCTTGCATACGCACCAGGAACCCTTCACTGGTGAGTTCACGCAGCGCGCGGTTGATGGTCATGCGACTCACGCCCAGCTCATTCACCAGTTCACTTTCGGACGGCACGCGCTGGTTGGCTTTCCAGTGGCCTTCACGGATCTGGCTGACGATGGCCTGTTTCACGCGTTGATAAATCGGCGCGGGTTCATCACCCATTGCCGCAGCCAGCTGGGCTACTGCCGTTTGCTCCGCCATGTCCTGTTCCTTTTTCGAGTAATGCCCAAAGTTTACTGTCTCAGCCCGTAAATGTATATACATCCAATTGTGCAGACCGCGCGTTAACAGTGCAGCGTTCTCCCTGTTTCGGTGCAATGCGGCTGCGGCTGGATGACACTTCCCGCATTGCGGCGCATTTCACAGAATCCAATCAATCTGGCACAGCCCTTGCTACTTGTATAGACAAGATTAGACACTTATGCTTCACTCAGCTCATTCAATGGTGCTACCCCATGCCACATCGCAAACCTAAGGCTTGCAGGTCGCACCCGATCACTTGTATAGACAGGAGTAGACTATGTCAGGTTCGGTTCAGGAAATTCGCCTCGTTCCCGGTGAAGTGGACCTCGCGACCTTGCGGGCGATTTATCAAAGCAAGGTAACGCTCACGTTAGCGGATGACGCTCGTGCGGCCATCGATCGCGCGAATGAAACCGTCGATGCCATCGTGGCTTCAGGCAAAGTGGTGTACGGCATTAACACCGGCTTCGGCAAACTGGCCCAGACACAGATTCCTTCTGAGCGTCTGGCAGAGTTGCAGCGCAATCTGGTGCTGTCGCACAGCGTGGGTTTGGGCAATTTACTGCCGGATAACGTCGCACGTTTAGTGGTCGCCACCAAAATTATCAGCCTGGCACGCGGTCACTCCGGCGTGCGTATCCAGTTAATCGAAGCCCTGCTAGCGCTGTTTAATGCCGGTGTGATGCCGTGCATCCCGGAAAAAGGGTCGGTTGGCGCCTCCGGCGATTTAGCCCCGCTGGCCCATCTGTCACTGATGTTGCTGGGCGAAGGCCAAGTGCGCGTTGACGGAGAATTGATTCCTGCCACTGAAGGCCTGGCACGCGTCGGTCTGCAGCCAATTGTACTGGGACCGAAAGAAGGTTTGGCACTGCTGAATGGCACCCAGGTCTCTAACGCGCTGGCACTGCGCGGCCTGTTTGAAGCCGAAAACCTGTTTGCCGCAGGCTTGATGGCGGGCGCACTGTCACTGGAAGCGATCAAAGGCTCGGTAAAACCTTTCGATGCACGTATCCATCAGGCACGCGGTCAGCACGGGCAAATCGCGGTGGCCGCTGCCGTTTCTTCCTTACTGGAAGGCAGTGAAATCCTCAGCTCACATACCAACTGCGGTCGCGTGCAGGATCCCTACTCGATTCGCTGCGTTCCTCAGGTGATGGGCGCGTGTTTAGACAACCTCAGCCATGCGGCACGCGTACTGCAAATCGAAGCCAACGCGGCCTCTGATAACCCGCTGGTGTTCAGTGAGAGCGGTGATGTGATTTCGGGCGGTAACTTCCACGCCGAGCCTGTGGCGTTTGCCGCCGATATCATCGCATTGGCGATTGCCGAAATCGGCGCCATTTCCGAGCGCCGTATGGCGCTGTTGCTGGATACCGGCCTCTCTGGCCTGCCGCCATTCCTGGTGCGTGATGGCGGAGTCAACTCCGGCTTTATGATTGCCCAGGTCACGGCTGCCGCACTGGCCTCTGAAAACAAATCGCTGGCGCATCCGGGTAGCGTGGATAGCCTGCCGACCTCTGCGAACCAGGAAGATCATGTCTCAATGGCCACCTACGCCGCGCGTCGCCTCGGAGATATGTGCTTCAACACCGCTGCCGTAGTGGGCATTGAAGCTATGGCTGCGGCGCAAGGCATCGACTTCCATCGTCCGCTGCAAAGCTCGACCGCGCTGGAACAAGAGATGAGCCGCATCCGCGAGAAAGTCGCCTTCCTCGATCAAGACCGTTTAATGGCGCCGGATATCGAATCCATGCGTCTGTGGGCCAGCAGTCACGCCTGGCCTGAATCCCTTACTGCGCTGCTGCCAAGCCAGCGTTCACCTTCCCTTTAAGGAATTGATGATGAGCGAAACTTTGTCTCAGGCTGTTGCCCGTGAAATCCGTGCGCCGCGCGGTAATGAACTGCATTGTGCGAACTGGTTGATTGAAGCGGCTTACCGCATGATCCAGAACAACCTCGATCCTGATGTGGCCGAGCGACCGGAAGATCTGGTGGTATATGGCGGCATCGGTAAAGCCGCACGTAACTGGGAGTGCTTTGAGCAGATTCTGCGTTCACTGCGTGCGTTGCAGCCTGAAGAAACCCTGTTAATCCAGTCGGGCAAACCAGTGGGCGTGTTCCGTACCCACGCCGATGCACCGCGTGTGTTGCTGGCGAACTCCAACCTGGTGCCGCACTGGGCCAACTGGGATCATTTCCACGAGTTAGATAAAGCTGGTCTGATGATGTATGGCCAGATGACTGCCGGATCCTGGATTTACATCGGTGCGCAAGGCATCGTGCAGGGCACCTTTGAAACCTTCGCCGAAGCTGGTCGTCAGCATTATGACAGCGATCTGAGCGGCCGCTGGATACTGACAGCGGGCCTGGGTGGCATGGGCGGCGCACAACCGCTGGCTGGCGTACTGGCCGGTGCCAGCGTGTTAGCCATTGAGTGCCAGGAATCCCGCATCGATTTCCGTCTGCGTACCCGATATGTCGACCATAAAGCTTACACCTTAGACGAAGCGCTGGATCTGATTGATAAGGCCACCAAAGCCAAACAGGCGATCTCCGTTGGCTTACTCGGCAACGCCGCCGAGATCGTGCCAGAGCTAGTGAAACGCGCCAAAGCTGGCGGGATGAAGCCGGATATCGTTACCGATCAGACTTCCGCTCACGATCCGATCAATGGTTATCTGCCGGTGGGCTGGGACGTTGAGCGCTGGCAGTCCGAGCGCGTCAGCAATCCGAAAGCTGTCGAGAAAGCGGCTCGCGCGTCGATGGCAGTGCATGTGCAGGCGATGCTCGATTTCCACCACATGGGTGTGCCAACCGTGGATTACGGCAACAACATCCGTCAGGTGGCGCTGGATGAAGGGGTGAAAAACGCCTTTGATTTCCCTGGCTTTGTGCCGGCCTACATTCGTCCGCTGTTCTGCGAAGGCAAAGGTCCGTTCCGCTGGGTGGCGCTGTCAGGCGATCCGGAAGATATCTACAAAACCGATGCCAAGCTGAAAGAACTTTTCCCGGATCATAAGAACCTGCATCGCTGGCTCGATATGGCGCAGGAGCGTATCGCCTTCCAGGGCTTGCCGGCGCGTATCTGCTGGTTGGGCCTCGGCGAGCGTCATAAAGCCGCACTCGCGTTCAATGAAATGGTGCGTAACGGTGAGCTGAAAGCGCCTATCGTCATCGGCCGTGACCACCTGGACTGCGGTTCTGTAGCGTCACCAAACCGCGAAACTGAAGCGATGAAAGACGGTTCGGATGCCGTCTCCGACTGGCCGCTGCTGAACGCCTTGCTGAACACCGCAGGCGGCGCGACCTGGGTAAGCCTGCATCACGGCGGCGGCGTCGGGATGGGCTTCTCGCAGCACTCCGGCGTGGTGATTGTCTGCGACGGCACCGCCGAAGCCGACGCGCGCCTTGGCCGTGTGCTGTGGAACGATCCGGCGACCGGTGTGATGCGTCACGCGGATGCGGGCTATGAACTGGCGCAGAGCTGCGCGAAAGAACATGGCTTGAACCTGCCAATGCAGAAGTAAACTGTCGAGATAACTGAAGTCGCCCTTCACCGGGCGACTTTTTCATTTCGTCTTAGCTCAGCCGCCAAACTGCCGCGCTATTCGCTACGCAATTTTTCGTGCAATACCTCCGACTGACAACCTTAGATTGCCGGATAAAACGCGTGGATACCCTTCAATCCTTCAATCCTTCAATCCTTCAATCCTTCAATCCTTCAATCCTTCAATCCCGCATGCTGCCGGGTATATTCCATTCCGCTATACCCTATAGCCAAATTATTCCTTTCCACGATAGACGCCGCCCTGCGCTTACCACTACAGTGGAGACATCACGTTACGTGTCAGAGAAATCGCAGCCATTGCTGCTGATGGAGAGCCTTACCTTATGAGCCTGCCTGCCGTCCTGCTGGAAAACGCCCTGAACTGGCGTCGTCAGTTACACCAACATCCTGAACTCGGTTACCAAGAGCAGCAAACCAGTGAACTGGTTGCGAACGTACTTTCTGAAGCAGGGTTACAGGTGTTCCGTGGGCTAGCAGGCACAGGCGTGATTGGCACACTGGAAAACGGTCCGGGCCCGGTCATTGGTTTACGTGCCGATATGGATGCGTTACCAATTACCGAAAAAGGCGCGCCGGAGTGGAAATCTACCCGTCCCGGCGTGATGCACGCCTGCGGTCACGATGGACATACCGCGATTCTTCTCGCGGCGGCCTGCCAACTGGCCGCCACGCGCAACTTCAAAGGTACGGTGCACTTCCTGTTCCAGCCGGCTGAAGAGAACCTCGGCGGTGCGCGCAAGATGGTGGAAGAGGGTTTATTCACGCGCTTCCCGATGGATGCGGTGTACGCCATGCACAACTGGCCGGGTTTGCCGGTGGGTTCGCTGGCAGTCAATCCGGGTGCGATGATGGCCTCGCTCGATTCGTTTGAGATCACCCTCAACGGCAAAAGCTGTCATGCCGCGATGCCAGAAAGCGGTGCCGATCCGATGGTGGTGGCAGCAGAGCTGATCATGGCGCTGCAAACCATCCCGTCACGCCGTTTGTCGCCGCTGGCGTCAGCGGTGGTGAGCGTGACGCAGATCCACGGTGGTGAAGCGATCAATGTGATTCCCGAGCAGATTGTGCTGCGTGGTACGGTGCGATGTTTGCAGACTGACGTACGTGACCGCGTGCGCAGTCTGATTGAAGATTTTGTCACTACCCTGCCGCGCCCGTTTGGCGTCAGCGGCGAGATTCACTGGTATCCGGGTTATCCCGTCACGGCTAACCATGCCGGTCCAGCGGAACAAGTGCGTGAGGTTGCCCAGCGCGTGTTAGGCGAATCGCAGGTGCACTGGCAGGTTAACCCTTCTATGGCATCAGAAGATTTCGCCTGTATGCTGGAATCCTGCCCTGGTGCTTACTTCTGGCTCGGTGCCGATGGCACAACACCTTCTGCCCCACTGCACAACGCGCATTATGATTTCAATGATGAGTTGCTGCCGATTGGTATCAGTTTCTGGCAACACCTGGTGGAGAGCGTGCTGGTCAAAGCCTGACTGGCAGAATTCCCGGAACTCAGGAGTCTCATGCGAAATTGCAAGTTGGTTGCAGCCTGACGGCCGGATTTCCCAGAACCAGGAATCTCAAGCGGCACTGTAGCAAGCAGCGGTAAACTCTACGGCGCTACTCATACTGAGGGGAAATCGGGTAGGTGCCCGCCACGCGAACCGCATCAAAGCCCTTAACACTCGCATACCGCTTCAAAGCGCTCTATGCACGACTGCACGATTGATTTTAAATCATCTCTCGGCTGTGTATTTGACCCGCAACCCAAGGCTGCGGGTATTGTTCTATCCGTCAGATCCCAGCCTGCTGCAATCGCGTCTCCGCCTCATCCAGCGTCGCTGATTCCCCGGTTGCCACTAAGCAGCACGCCAACTGCAAACGCAGCGCCTGCGGCACCGCACGTTCGCCCTTCAGCACCTGTTTGATCCAGTCAGCGGTATCCTGCGCATTTTTACTTTCTGGCAATTCCACAATGATTTCCGGCTGGCGCTCAATCCACACTTCAGCCTCTTCGCCCGCGCCCGCAATATAGTTAATCGCCGGGCAGCGTTGCGGATTGGCATACACCTCACCTTCAGTACCGTTCAGCAGGATGGCGGGCGCATCAATATCCTGGAAGAACTTGCCGACGCGCGGCACATATTCCGGATGGGAAACACTCGCCAGGCGCAACGCGGCGCGTTCGGCAAACGGCGTCGCCAGCTTAGCCAGTGTATGCGCGCTGTTACGCACGCCCATGCGCCAGCGCAGCGACAGCTGTTTTGCCATCGGTGCACACAGGTGATCGATGGTGATAAAAGCCAGTTCGCCACTGTCCAGCTTCACTTGTGCCTGCTGCGCTGTGGTGACCGGCGCAATATCCAGCGCTGCCAGTACCGCTTCGGTGGTAATGCGCGTTGGGTCGTCACTCACACCGTGCAGCAATACTGGAAAACCGAGTTTGCTTAACAGTAAGGCCAGCAGCGGGGTGAGATTGCCCTGACGACGTGCGCCGTTGTAGCTGGGAATCACAATCGGCATCGGGCGATTGGCGGGCGGCTGCAACTGCATCATCTGCCGCTGCATCGCGTGGTAAAAGCCACGCATCTCCTCTTCGCCTTCACCTTTAATACGCAAGGCGATCAGCACACCACCCAGCTCCAGTTCAGGCACTTCATCCGCCAGCATGGCGCTGTAAAGTGCAACGGCGGTGTCGAAATCGATATCGCGCGCGTGGTTCTTTCCGCGCCCAATCTCTTTGATTATTTTATTCAGTTCCATCAGGGCATTCCCGCTTCCAGGGCGCGCCGATACCCGGCTGCCAAAAGGTCATTGATGTGCGCCTGGCACATCTACGATTTCTTACTTTTACGCTTCGCTGGTTTAACTGCAGCTTTAACCGCTACTTTTACCGCTGGTTTTATGCTGGCTTCAGGCACCGCCGGTTGTTCAATCGGAAACACCGGCAAGGCGGCCAACAGGCGACTGCCGTAAGCTTTGTTCAGCAAACGCCGGTCATAGATCACGATTTCGCCCGTGCAGTGATGGCTACGAATCAGACGCCCAACCTGCTGAATCAGCGTAAACGAGGCGCTCGGTAAACTCTGCACTTCGAACGGGTAGCGTTTGAGGCTCTTCAGCCACTCCCCTTCGGTCAAAATTACCGGACTGTCCACCGGGGGAAAAGCAATTTTATGGATATGCACCTGCGTTAGCAGATCGCCCTTTAAATCCAGCCCTTCAGCAAAAGACTGCAGCCCGACCAGAATACTGGTTTGCCCCGCTTCGACTCGCTGGCGATGCAACTCCACTAAACGCGAACGGGGCTGATCGCCCTGCACCAGCATTGATAAACGTAATGCGGTGACATGGCTGACAAACTGCTGCATCGCACGTCCGCTGGCAAACAGCACCAACACGCCTTTATGCTTCTCTTCCGCCATTTGCTGCAGGAAGAAGCCTGCCATTTCGGCGATGTGCTCCGCTTCATTGGCCATTAACGGTTCATAGCGCATTTGCGGGATCACCAGCTTGCCCTGATCGACATGATTAAACGGCGAGTCCAGCGCCACAAATCGATCGCCCGCTTTCTCACTCAGGCCAGACATCTCCTGCAAGCGATGAAAACTGTTGAGTGAACGCAAGGTCGCCGAGGTCACTACCACATGCGGAATCTTGCGCCACAGCAGTTTCTCCAGCTGATCGCTGACGCGAATCCCGGCGCAGTGGAACAGCAGATGCGCCTGGCCGTCGCGAATTTCACGGGTAATCCATTTCGATACCGGCGCGTTTGAGGCTTTTTCAATCGCCGCCAACCGCCATAGTTTACTGATTGATTCGAACCAGCCGAACTGGCGATTGAGCTGAATGATCGCCCGATGCAGACGCATGATGTCGGCTTTTCCGGTTTGCTCACCCAACTCATTGAGTAACCCTTCGCTCAACCCGCGCAGTGCATCACTCAGCTTGAACAGCCGCGCGCACATCGTCATCAGTTCTTCCGGCAACTCACCCAGCACAAAACGAAACTCGCCGGGCTGGTTGTGCGCGGGTAATAGCGGGTTGAGCGCATCGCACAGAATTTGCAGCAGCTCACGCATCTCATCGCAGTGGCCTTTCAACCGTTCAGGATTAGTCAGCGGTGGCGGCGATTTGGGGCGGAACTGCGCCATGATGGTTTCCACCAGCCGTACAAACAGATCGAGCTGTAAGCTGCTCCAGCCGGGGGTGATTTCCGCGCTCATCTCCAGCGCGTCACGCGCCACTTCAGGTAGATGATGGCCCTCGTCCAGCACCAGCATCAGATGTTTAGGCGGCGGTAAGACGGATTCATTCTCCATCGCCGCCATCACCAGCGCATGGTTCGCCACCACCACATCTGCCTGTTCAATTTCACGACGCGCGACAAAGAACGGGCACTCACGATACCAGCGGCAGTGGTGCCCCAGGCAGTTGGCTTTGTCGGTGGAAAGGCGCTGCCACAGGCTGTCATCAATCGAGACATCGGAGTGATCGCGCAGGCCATCCCATTGATAGCGGCTGAGCTGTTTCTCTAATTTGGCGCAGAACTTCTGCTCTTCTTTCGAGCCAGTCACCGCTTCTTCATCAAGATACAGCAGCAAATCGCCTTGCTGATCTTCCGTCGCCGCCAGTGCCGCGAGATTGCGCGGGCAGACATAGCGGCCACGACCAAATGCGGCAGTGAAGGTGAGATCGGGGATGATTTTTTTCAGCAGCGGCAGGTCTTTGCTGAAGATTTGATCCTGCAGCGCCACGTTGGCGGTGCTGATCACTAATCGTTTCTCCTCGGCACGGCTTACCGCAATACCAGGAATCAAATAAGACAAGGTTTTGCCCACGCCGGTGGGGGCTTCAATCGCCAGATGGCGACCTTCGTCACCGGCCAGGCTTTTCGCCACTTCAGCGATCATTTGACGCTGTGGCGCGCGCGGGATGAAGTCAGGAACCTGCTGCTGCAGCGCCTTATACCATTGCGCAATCTGGCTTTTTATCGCTGCTGTCAGGGCCATGTTCATTACTGTTTGCTGAATTGGCCTGTATTTTTACACAGTATCGGCGCAGCGTCAGCTTTCACTGCTATTTTTTCGCGCTGGATTCAGAATTTCACGCATCGCGCGGATCAGCGTTTCGCGTGACCGCCCGCGGCGGAAGGCAAACGAAAACGGTGCGCGAAAGTGGAAATGCTGTGGCAGCAAGCGGCATAGCGTGCCCTGCTGTTCCCCGCTATGTGCATAGTGTTCCGGCAAATAGCCGATAAATCGCCCGGAGAGGATCAGCGTCAATTGCGCTTCAATACTCTCCACCGAGGCGTTGCTCTGGCGAAAACCGCGCTTATTCAACTCCTGCTGATTCCAGTAACGTCGCGTCACCATGCCGGTTTGCTGCACAGTGCGCACATCCGGATCGCCCTGCGCCAGCGGATGCTGCGGGCTGCAATACAGCCAGTGCTGCTCTTCATACAGCGGGATGGTCACCAGATTACTGGCACGCAGCGGAAAGTGACCAATCGCCAGATCGAGACGATCTTCCAGTAACTGCTGCTGCAACTCATTGGGATCGCGCACGCTGAGATTGAAAAACACCGCCGGAAAACGCTGGTTAAAGCGCGCAATTGCCGCCGGCAGATCCAGCGTGCTGTCGGTGACTGTGGCATCCACTACGCCCAACGAAAAGGTGCCACCCTGCGCGCTTTTTAGCGTCTCGACCTGCTCCTGCCACCCCGCCAGCGTAGCCAGCATTTCCTGGCTGTAACGATGAAACTGCTCGCCTTTGGTGGTGAGGGTAAAGCCGCCACGTCCGCGCTGGCACAGGATAAATCCCAGCTGCGTTTCCAGCTCGCTCATATAGGCGCTGATGGCGGGCGTGGTCATATTGAGCGACTGTTGTGCACGCGAGTAGCCCTGATTTTCCACCACGCTGGCAAACACCTGCAGCAGTTTGAGATTGGGAAGTGTTTGCACCGCATTTCCTTCAGTGATTGCTGACTAAAGTTAACCAATCTATGAAGTGATTATTTGCTGTCAAGGATTTTTCCCGCGACTCCCACAGGCCATGATGAGCTTCACCCAGCCGAAGGAGTTCGTGATGACCGATTTTCCTCAGCCGCAAGGCGGCAACGAGATGCCCCGTTTCGCCGGCCGTGGCACCATGATGCGTTTGCCCGCTGCCGAATCGCCTGCCGATCTTGATGTCGCTTTCGTTGGCATTCCACTGGATATCGGCACGTCGCAGCGCAGCGGCACGCGTTACGGCCCACGTGCCATTCGCGCCGATTCGGTGATGATTCGCCCGTACAACATGGCGACCGGCGCGGCCCCTTTTGAATCGTTGCGCGTCGGCGATCTCGGCGATGTGCCCATCAATACCTACAGTCTGCTGAAGTCGGTCGACATCATCGAAAACTATTATACCGAGTTGAATAATTGGCCGATTATCCCCTTAACCCTCGGCGGCGATCACACGCTGACACTGCCGATTTTGCGCGCGCTGGCGAAGAAGCACGGGCCGATGGGCTTGATCCACATTGACGCGCATACCGATACCAACGATGAGATGTTTGGCGAGAAGATTGCCCACGGCACCACGTTCCGCCGTGCGGTGGAAGAAGGTCTGCTTGACTGTCAGCGCGTGGTGCAGATTGGCCAGCGTGCTCAAGGCTACGCCGCCGATGATTTTCAGTGGGGTGTCGATCAAGGCTTCCATCTGGTGCCTGCCGAACAGTGCTGGTATCGCTCCATGGCCCCACTGATGGCTGAGGTGCGTGCGCGCATCGGTGACGGCCCGGTGTATCTCAGCTATGACATCGACAGTTTCGATCCTGCATGGGCGCCCGGCACCGGCACGCCAGAAGTGGGCGGGCTGACCTCGATGCAGGGGCTGGAGATTGTGCGCGGCTGCCGCGGACTCAATCTGGTCGGTGGCGATCTGGTCGAAGTGTCACCGCCGTACGATATCAGCGGCATGACCTCCCAGCTGGCGGCCAATATCCTTTATGAGATGCTGTGCGTTTTGCCCGGCGTCCGATACACAGAGAAGAAAGCATGACACAACAAAATTTGGTGTTTCCGGCGCGTGTGCTGCGCGGCGCGGGTGTGATCAATCAACTGGGCGAGATTTGCGCCGGGCTGGGCAAACGCGCCCTGCTGATCGGCGGCCATCAGGCGCTGCAGTCAGTGGAGGCGCAGGTGCGCGCCCAGCTGCTGGCTGCCAACGTGACGCTGCTGGCGCAGGAGTGGTTTGGCGGTGAGACGTCAATCAATCAGATTAACCGTCTGGCGGCGATCGCTACCGAACTGCAAGCAGACATGATTATCGGTGTCGGCGGCGGTAAATCGCTGGATACCGTGAAAGCCGTGGGCGCGCAGTTGGGCTTGCCGTTTATCACCATCCCGACCATTGCCGCTACCTGTTCGGCAGTGACACCATTGACCATTCGCTACGACGATAACGGTAATTTCTTCGATATTTTCCCGCTGCCACAGGCACCCGCGGCAGTGATCATCGACAGTGAGCTGTTGGCGAAAGCCCCTGCACGCTGGCTGGCGGCTGGTCTGGGCGATACCCTGGCGAAATGGTATGAGTTCCGCGCGGTGAGCGTCCGCCATCCGGCGCGCGAAGGCAATGCGTTGTCATCGCTGGCGCATAGCCAGATTTGTTATGACGTGATCGCGGAACATGGCCCGGCGGCCTATGCAGCGGTGTTGCGCGGTGAGAGCAGCGCCTCTTTGGATCAGGTGCTGGATGCGATCTTTACCTGGGCGGGCTTAACTTCGCTGATGAGCAACGGTGCCCACGCAGCAGCTTCACATGCGATTTATGAAGGTTTTACCTTCTGCGATAAGACGCGTGAGTTTGGTCATGGCCTGTTGGTGGGCTTCGGTAATCTGTGCCTGCTGGCGCTGGAAGATCGTAGCGATGAAGAGGTGCTGGATGAGATGCGTCTGGCACGTGACTGCGGTGTGCCATTGACGCTGCGTGAGATTGCCGAGTTGGATGATGCCGAGCTGGCGCTGATTGTTCGTGAATCCGTGCACGCGCCGGATATGGAAAATATGTCTGTTGCCGTGACCGAAGCCCGTCTGCTGGCGGCAATGCAGCGGATTGAAGGGTTGGCTGATCGGGTTTAAATCTGAGCTAAGTGCTTGAGCAGGATGAGACGAGTACTTATGCGGAGTGAGAACGAAAAGTGTAGGTGTGTTTAGTTCGGGGGCTGGGGGCTGAGTCCTGTGCTGGGTGCGGGCCGTAACACCACTGCTGCTGCCGGGCAGTCCTCGCGCCGCTGACGCGGTGCCCTCGGCTTCCACGTCGTGCCTACGGATCAGTTCGGGGATCGACCATCCCTGGTCGGCCCCGAACTGATCCACGCATCCCTGCGTGGATCTCCTGGCCCAACGTAAAAGCCTCAGCGCTGCGGATAGCCCTTGCAGCATCAGAGGTGCTACGGCCTCAAATATTGTGCCCTTTTCAACAGCATTCACTTCAGCTCATCAGCAGACTGTAAAATTTGGGTCATCCCTGTGTGGATCACCCGGCCCAACGTGAAAGCCTCGACGATGCGCATAGCCCTTGCAGCATCAGAGGTGCTACGGCCTCAAATATTGTGCCCTTTTCAACAGCATTCACTTCAGCTGATCAGCCGGCTGTAAGATCTGGATCAACATGCCCGCTATGGACTAAAACCAGGCTGCATTTAACAGCAAGCACAATGGTTAATGAGCAGGCTGGGGGCGATTTGGCGCAGGCAATCCGCAGCGCCGAGCAGAGTGAGTCTGCCAGGATAGCCCGCTGGACGCGGGCGGAAGGCGGGGCGGCACAGGGATGTGCCATCCCCCGCCGTTCCGTAAGGCAGACGAACGAAGTGAGGGTACCGCGTCAGCGGCGCGAGGACGCCAGCGCCAAAGCGCCCCCAGCCTGCGTTATCACCTGCGAATAACAGCAGCCCTTGAAAATAAAGTTGCGGGTACAAAAATTCATCCGCACATACAAGGTATTGCAATTGATTTAGGTGCAAAAAATCACACCTAAACCTCATGCACGAGCTAACAACGCTACTAATTCCTGCACATCCGCGACGTCATCCAGCTCCATGCAGATCGCTTCCAGCTGTTCAACCTGCTCAACGGGCAACACGCGCCCCGCTAAGCTACGGTATTTAGCCAGCAGCGCTTCAAGGCTCAGCGGATTCGCGGGCGCACCTGACGGCACCGGCACATGCTGCTGCCACTGCTCGCCCTGTTGAGTTTCAATCCGCACCCACGGCTCGTCGTCACGGCCCTGCTGCTCATCAATCAACAGCTCAATCCGCGCCATAAAGGCTTCAACCTGAGGATGCAGACGTTTGGCATCATCGTAACTGGCCAGCTCGGCGGAACCGTACAGCGCACGCGCCGCCAGCCCATACGGCAGGCTCATTTGCGCACTTGCCAGGCTCTGCAACTCACGTCCGCCGCACATCGCCAGCAGGAACGGATTCAGCCCTACCACGATACGTTCAATCTGCTCGACACGCACCGGGTGTTCTTTCAGCAGTAAACTCAGTGCATCAATCGCCGAATGCGTCCCACGACAAGCGGCATACGGCTTGATCGAACAGCGCGCCAGTTTCCACACCGTACCGAGATCGGCAGTCAACGCAGCGGGTTGCTGTGTTTCTGGCGCCAGGGTTTGCAGGAATCCACCCCACTTCGCTTCAAACACCGCCGAAGGTCCGTTGATGCCGCGCTGCGCCAACAAGGCTGCCTGCACGCCACCTTCAGCCGCACGCGCCGCATGCAGCTTCTTGGTGTGTGAGCCGTCGTGAATGAAGCTCCATAAACCGCCACTAAAGCTGGCGGCGATGCCCAATGCTGAGGCGCACTGGGCGCGATCCAGATGCAGCAGTGAACACACCGCGGCTGTCGCGCCAAACACGCCACAGCTGGCAGTGGAGTGCCAGCCTGCACCGTTGTGGGCAGAGTAGCCGCCGCAGGCTTCCAGCACCCGGCGTCCGACCTCATAACCGATCACCATTGCCACCAGCAGCGCCTGGCCGTCAACCGGCTGTGTCGCCAAAGGCAGTGCCGCCAGAATGGCGGGAATGACCACCGCGCCAGAGTGATCGCAGCCACCGGTATCATCCAACTCATACATGTGTGCGGCCACGCCATTCAGCCATGCCGCCTGACGCGGATTGACCTGCTGTGTGCTGCCCCACACTTGCGCCTGTTCACGTCCACCTTCTGCCAGCACCAGCGTCAGACACTCGCGCCAGATTGGGCTGTCGCTACCCGCCAGTGAAGCCCCAAGCGTATCCAGCAGATGGCGTTTTGCCTGTTCGACCAGCGCGTCAGGCAGCTTTTCAAAACCTGTGTCGGCGATAAATGCCGCCAGTTGATCAAGCGTCGAGGCCATGCGCCCCTCCCGTAATGCGAGTAAACAGTTCCGCCGGATGGGAAAAATCGTTGTCCGGCTGCGTTTGCCAATACGCCGCCACCTGCTCAGCCGTGGCGATCCACACGTTGTGCTGTTGCAGCGTGTCGATCAGTTCACGCAGCAAGCCGATACGCCCGGCGGTGCCGATGATCTCCGGATGCAGGCGCAGCAGATAACACAGGCCAAAGCGATGGAAGCCGTGGAAATCCTGCGTCATGTTCGCCAGCGTTTCGGCATAAGGCGCAATCCGCGACTGTCCTGGCGGAATGGCCGGACTCAGGTTAAAGGCAAAATAGGGCTCATCTTCCAGGGTGTAATGCATCGGCAGTTCCACCAGCCGCGTGCCGGGATGGAAGTACGGCAGATCGTCGCCGCGCCAGCTGGATGACCAGCGAATACCCTGCTCCACCAGTGCGTCCGCCAGACCCGGTTTCCACTGCCCTGCTGGGGTGCGGAAACCCTGAATCGGTTTGCCGGTAAACTGCGCCAGCTGTTCACAGCCGCGCGTCACGCTGGCGATCTGCTGCTCCAGCGACAGGGCCGAAAAGTCTTCATGACGCTCGCCGCTACAGGCGATTTCATGGCCGTCGGCCACGATGCGTTTAATCAGTTCCCGCTGCTCTTGCGCCACAATCGCCGGTAAGCACCAGCTGGCTTTTAACTGTTTCTCTGCCAGTAACGCCAGTAAGCGATCCACGCCGCGCAGGGTGCCATAGCGCCATACAGACAGGGTTTTATCGCGCCCGGCGACGGCAGGTGCCTGGGTCAAAATGCCGTGGATATCGTTGAAATCGATGGTCAAAACGGCGGCCGACTGGAAGCCCAGCGGCCAGCGAGAAGATTCAGTCATGTTGCTGCTCCTGCAGATACCACTGCGCCACCGCATCACAGCGCGCAAACCACACATCATCACGCGCCGTCATATGTTCAAACAATTGCTCCAGCAACAGGATGCGGCCCGGCTGGCCGGAAATTTTCGGGTGGAACAGCGTGGTCAGGCACAGGCCTTCATCCATCGCGCCGTCGAATTCGCGCTGCCAGTTATCCCGCGTGTGCGCATAGCTGGCGATGCGGTCGCCGCCTTTCGGGAAGTCAGGCTGGCGCGTGTAAGCCAGCGAGGCGTAATCATCCATCTCCCACTTGCCGGGGATCTCCACCAGCGGCGTGTGACCGGCCACCGGAATACTGTAGGGACGATCGTCGCCGCGCATGCTGCTGGAATAAATCACCCCAGCATCACGCAGAATTTGTGGCGTCTCGGCATGCCAGTCACCTGACGGCGTGCGGAAACCGCAGGCGGTGATGCCCAAATACTGTTTAAAGATTTCAGCGGATTTCGCCATTACGGCACGCTGTTCATCCGGCGGAATCGCCCAGAAAGATTCGTGACGATAGCCGTGATAGGCCACTTCGTGGCCCTGTTCGATAATCGCCTGACACTGCTGCGGCCACTGTTCCACCACCCACGCCGGCACAAAAAACGTTGCGGGGATCTGGAAAGCGCGCAGCAGGTCGAGCAATCGCCCGAGCGCACGGTACGGCCCATACGCACCAAAGGTGAAATATTCTGGCGTTGACCACAGGCTGCCATTCAACATGGCATCGCCGGTGGGACCATCAAGGTCAAACGCCAGCGCCATACAGCCGCGTTTACCCTGCGGCCAGCGCACTGCGCCCGGTTGTTGCATCGCTATGCTCCTTTAGCCCTGGTTAACGGTCGCCTGGGTCACGCCATTGTCAGCCAGGCCCCATTTCGCGAGAATCTTCTGGTAGCTGCCATCAGCAATCATCGCGTCAATCGCCGCCTGCACCGCTGTAGTCAGCTCGCCTGCATCTTTACCAATCGCCATGCCGGTGTACTGGAAGGAGAACGCTTTATCGAGCGGCTTATATTTACCTTTCTCAAGATCCATGATGTACGGCAGCGTTTCGCTCCCCTGCACTACGCCATCCAGACGGTTCTGACGCAGCTGAGTGCGTGCATCGGCTGTACCTTCGGCGCCAACGACGATGATGGCTGGCTTACCGGCGGCTTCGCAGTGCGCTTTAGACCAGTTGGCAATCTCTACCGGGAAGGTGGTACGACGGCTGGTGCCGACTTTCTTACCGCACAGATCCATCGCACTGTTGATGTCGCTGCGCGCGGCCTGGGTGTAGAACTGCGGACCGGTTTTGAAGTAATCGATAAAGTTAACCACCTTCTGGCGCTCTTTGGTGTCGGTCATGCCGGACATCACCAGATCGACGCGTTTGGTCACCACCGCGTTAACCATCTGCTCAAAGGCGATTTCCTGCCAATTGATCTTCACGCCCAGCTTGGCCGCAATCGCCTGGCCGAGATCGTAATCCACACCGGTGAGCTGGTTAGTGGCCGGATCTTTAAAATCCATTGGCGGATAGTTCGGCATGATCGCCACGGTCAGGCCTTTTTCTTTAATAGCCGCTGGTACGGCGATATCCGCCCAGGCAGAGGATTGCAGTAACAGCGCGGCACTGATGGCACTCAATAACAGTTTTTTCATGTTTTTCACCCCGGTCACGTTAAAGAAGAATCGCGTTAATAAAGTTTTTCATCCGTGGGTTTTGCGGGTTCAGCAGAATGTCTTCTGGTGCGCCCTGCTCGATAATGCGTCCCTCGTCCATAAACACCACCTGGTTCGCCACCTCACGGGCAAAGCCCATTTCGTGAGTGACCACCAGCATGGTGGTGCCCTCTTTTGCCAACTGGCGCATCACCGCCAGCACTTCACCGACCATCTCCGGATCCAGTGCCGAAGTCGGTTCGTCAAACAGCATCAGTTTCGGTTTCATCGCCAGCGCGCGGGCAATCGCCACACGCTGCTGCTGCCCGCCGGACAGTGACTGCGGATAGTCGTGCGCTTTGTGCGCCAGGCCGACGCGATCCAGCAGCGCCATCGCCTCTTCCGCCGCTTCACGCTTCGGACGCAGCAGGACACGACACGGCCCTTCGATAATGTTCTCCAGCGCAGTTTTATGTGGGAACAAGTTAAAGCGCTGGAACACCATGCCGGTTTGCAGACGCTGGCGAGCAATTTGCTTATCGCTCAGCGCATGCAATTTGTTGCCCGCAATGCGATAGCCCGCTAATTCGTTGTCGACCCAAATGCCACCCTGATCGATCTTCTCCAGCTGGTTAATGCAGCGCAGGAAGGTACTTTTACCGGAGCCGGATGGCCCGAGGATGCACATCACCTCGCCGTAATTCACTTCGAGGCTGACATCCTTCAGCGCATGAAACTGGTCGAAATATTTGTTCACATTGACGGCGCGCACGATGTTTCTCATCTCTCTCTCCCAATTACTGACGCTGGCGGTGGCCGCGTGAGAAGAAGCGCTCAAGGCGACTTTGACCAAACGACAGCACGGTGACGATGATCAGGTACCAGATGCCCGCCACGAACAGCAGTTCCATCACGCGCGCATTGGCGAAGTAGATGGTTTGCGTGTTGTAGAGCAGTTCGGAGTACTGGATCATGCTGGCCAGACTGGTGGTTTTGATCATGCTGATGAATTCGTTACCCACCGGCGGCAAAATCACGCGCATCGCCTGCGGCAAAATGATGCGCTGCAGCGCTTGCAGACGCGGCATGCCAATCGCCTTCGCCGCTTCGTACTGACCGGTATCCACGGACAGCAAACCGGCGCGCACCACTTCGGAGGTGTAAGCCCCCTGATTGATGCTCAGACCCAGCAGTGCCGCGAGGAACGGCGTCATGATGGTGACGGTTTGCACGCTGAACACGCCGGGAATACTGATGGTGGGAAACACCAGCGCGAGGTTGAACCACAGCAGCAGTTGCAGAATCAGCGGCGTGCCACGGAAGATCCAGGCGTAACCTACGGCGATGTAGTGCAGCACCGGATTGGGTGACATATACATAATCGCGGTGATCACGCCGAACAGGATGCCGAGCCCCATCGCCAATACCGACATAATCAACGTGTTCACCACGCCGTTAAGGATTGCCTGGGCAGTAAAGAACTGGCCGACAAACGACCATTCAATGTTGCCGTGGGCGAAGGCGTTGACCAGCAATGCCAGCAGCACCAGGATCACCGCTGAAGCCGTGATGCGGCCGTAATAGCGGCGTGGCACCACCTGATAGCGATCCAGATCGTAATGCATCTGCTCGCGGCTATTTTTCAAGCTGGGTTCAACCGGGGTGGATTGGGACATAGATGTCTCCTCAGGCGCGCGGGCCAGCGTAATCTTCAGTCCAGCGCTGCTGGTCCTGCATCAGGATTTGCAAACGCGCGAGCTGTTCGCGCACGCGTGCCGGGGCGGTGCCGCCATAGCCGCTACGTGCCGCCAGTGCCGCTTCCAGCGTCAGGGCACTGCGCACTTCTGGCGTTAAGCGTGCATCGACAGCCTGCAACTGCGCATCGCTCAGGTCGGACAGGCCGCAATCTTCACGCTCGCACAGCTGCACCAGCTGGCCGGTGATTTCATGGGCTTCACGGAACGGCACGCCGCGCATCGCCAGCCAGTCGGCGACTTCGGTGGCCAGGGTGAAACCGTCCGGTGCCTGTTCGCGCATGACGTCGGTGTTGAATTTCAGCGTCGACATCATGCCGGCCATGGCAGGCAGCACCAGCAGCAGCGTGTCCACAGCATCAATCACGTTACGTTTGTCATCGCTGAGATCGCGGTTGTAGGAGAGCGGCATGGCTTTCATGGTGGTGAGCAACGCCATCAGGTTGCCGACCAGACGACCTGAACGACCGCGCGTCAGTTCGGCGATGTCCGGATTTTTCTTCTGCGGCATGATTGAGCTGCCGGTGGCATAGCTGTCATGCAATTCCACCCAGCGGAACTGGCGCGAAGCCCACATGCACACTTCTTCGCACAGGCGTGACAGGTTGATACCTATCATGCTGGTGACGAACAGGAATTCTGCGGCGTAATCGCGGCTGGCCACCGCATCAATCGAGTTTTCGCACGGTGCGAGGTAAGCCAGATCTTCAGCGGCTTTTTCCGGCTGGCGCGCAATCGCCGATCCGGCCATCGCTGCGGCACCGAGCGGGCAGCGCGCACTGCGGCGATCCCAATCCTGCATGCGCTCGATATCGCGGGCAAAAGATTGCGCATGGGCCAGCAGTTGATGACCAAACACAATCGGCTGTGCCTGCTGTAAATGGGTAAAGCCTGGCGCCACGCTTTCGGTGTGCTGTGCGGCTTGCTCAACCAAAGATTGCTGCAGTGCCAGTAACGCACTAACCACTTTGCGGCCGTTATCACGCAGGTAGAGGCGCAAATCGTTGACGGTCTGATCGTTACGCGAACGGCCTGCACGCAGTTTGCCGCCCAGTGGCCCTAAGCGTTCAGTCAGTGCGCGTTCAATGAAGGTATGAACATCTTCATCAGCAGCAATCGGGTGCAGATTGCCTGCACGATAATCAGCATCCAGCGCATCAATCGCTGCCAGCATAGTATTGAGTTCTTCGCTGCTCAGCAGATCGCCGCGAGCCAGCTCACGGGCATGGGCCCGGCATCCCGCTAAATCGTAAGGTGCCAGGGCAAAGTAATAATCCGGGCTGCGCGACAGCGCGGTTAAACTGGCCGCCGGTGCCGCTTTAAAGCGCGCACCCCATAACAGTTCGGCATTATCAGACATGCTATTTCCCCTTACAGATACTCGTCAGCGATATGAAAAAGATATGAAGAAACCAGAGGTGATAATAAAAACTTATTTCACGCTCGCACTGGTAAATACGTCATATTTCAGGTTCACTGTACTTTCACCGCAATTATTCCGGAGTTGAATAGCAAAGATGGAAAGTAAAGTTTCCCAGTCTGGAAACAATGCAAATAATCGTGGCGATAATGCGGTTCTGGCACTGAATAATATCGACTTAAAATTACTGCGCGTATTTAAATGCGTGGTGGAAGCCGGAGGATTAACCGCTGCCAGCAACGAACTGAATATTGGTTTAGCCGCCATCAGTAAGCAGGTTTCCGATCTGGAGATTCGTCTCGGCATGACGTTATGCAGCCGGGGCCGCGAAGGCTTTGAGCTGACGCAGTACGGGATTAATGTCTATCAGGCCACGCTGGAGCTGTTCGTCTCGCTGAATCTGTTCCGTGAACGTCTGCACAACAGTCGTAATGAACTGCTGGGGGACATCGCGATTTGCGTGGTGGATAACACTATTTCTGATCCGCATTCCCCGGTCACCGCGGCGGTGCAACAGTTGCACCAGAAAGCACCAAAGGTGCAGATTCGCTTACAGACCGCGCAATTAGATGATATTGAACGCGGGATGAGTGAAGGGCGTTTTCATTGTGGCATAGCGCCGGTTTATGAAATGAAAAGTGATTTTGATTACTTCCCACTTTATAAAGAATATTCGAAATTATATTGCTCTATGTCACATCCTTTATATTCGGGATCTTGTGATAAGAATATATCGGTGGAAATATTACGTGAGCAGAAAATCATTAATCATTTATATGTCACGCCGCGCGACGACCGTCGCCTCATTCCATTACAGGACAGCGGTGCGCAGGCGGTGCAAGTTGAATCCGTCGCCATGCTGATTTTGACCGGGCACTTTATTGGTTATTTACCCGAACATTATGCCGCGCCTTTTATTGCACGTGGCCAGCTGTGTGAATTGGGCGATGAATCGGTGCGCCGGGAAAATCCGTTCTGCCTGATGATGAAAAAAGGCCGGAAAATTAATCCAATTATCCGGCTATTTATGCAATCACTGGGCCTGGCAGAGGCAGAAGAGGCGCACTGAGTTGGTGCAATCACCCCACCACTTTATACATCACCGTGGTGGCATCTAACGCCCCTTCCGTCGATTCAGCGTACAATGGAATGGATCCCGCAATTTGCCAGTCCATCGATAAATAGAGATCCGTGGCCACATCGCCGCTGCGCGTGTCCAGCACCAGCAGCGTTTTGCCCTGCTCAATCGCCAACTGCTCAGCCTGCTGCATCAGTCGACGCGCAATTCCCTGGCGGCGCGCATCGGGATGTACCAGCAATTTGCTGATCTCCGCGCGATGACGCCCATTCGGCATGGCGCTAGACCCGACCATTACTGTCGCAACAATCACACCCTGCTGCCGCGCTACCAGCAATTGATTGTCACCGCTCGCCAGGCTAAAGATTTTATCCTGCCAGAAGCGTTCCATCGCTGCGCGATCCCCGGCATCAATAAAGCCCACGCTGGCCCCATCGGCCACGCAACCCTGCAACACCTCGGTCAGCGCAGCCAGCAATGGCTGCGCCTGAGTGGCACTTAACGGTTCGATTTCAGTCATGGTTTACACACCACCAGAATGTAACGCGCGCCGCCTTCCGGGTGCGCCTGAAACGATGATTTGCCGGTGAGATGAAAGCGCAAGCAATCTCCCGCCTGCAGCGTCCAGCGCTGATCGTCCATGGTGAATGTCAGCTCGCCGGATTGCAGCCAGATATGTTGCTCCAGCCCCTGCACCGGTGGTGCGTCGTAATCGATGCGCGCGCCGGGTTGTAACACGCTCTCAACCAGCTCGGCCTTGAAATGGCTGGCGGGCGGCGAGACACTGCGACGCAGATAACCGCTGGCATCGTCGCGCCAAACGCTCTGATCGCTCGCTTTCAGCAGCAGCGCGGCTTCCTCTTCCACTTCACTCAACAGGCGCGACATAGTCAGGCCATAGGCCACGCACAGCCGATTAAGCAAAGCGGCTGTAGGGCTGGTCTCTGCCCGTTCAATGCGCGACAATGAAGCCCGACTGATGCCGGTAGCCATCGCCAGTTCGTCCAGCGACCAGCCGCGTTGCACTCGTAATTCGGCCAGTCGTGCGGCCAGCCGATCTTCGCTATCCGGTACAGACATCGTCACCTCTCATAAATGGGAAATAAATCTCACATATGAGATATCACCTTATATCGGTCAAAACGTCAAGTTGTACAGAAATAAAAGAGTTGTACAACCTAACCGTGGGGGTTAAGGTGTTGTAATGCAGGTCAGAATTTTCGAGGACGCCATGGCCTTATACAGTATCGGTGATGTTGCCGAACGCTGTGGAATCAACCCGGTAACACTTCGCGCCTGGCAGCGCCGTTACGGTCTGTTAAAACCTCAGCGCACGGAAGGCGGTCACCGCCAGTTTGATGATGAAGATGTTCAGCGAATTGAAGAGATCAAACGCTGGATAGAGAGCGGTGTGCCTGTTGGCAAGGTGAAAGCCCTGCTGGAAGGCCAAACTATCAATGTGCACGATGGCTGGACCGCACTGCAGGAAGAGTTGATGAGCGTGCTGCGTCACGTTCGTCCGGCTAAACTGCGCACCAAAATTGCCACCATTGGCCGCGAACATCCGGTGGATGCGCTGATCGATCACGTGTTTGTCCCGGTGCGTCAACGCCTGGGATTGGATCAGCACACCGCGCGCACCATGTGCAGCCTGTTAGATGGTGCGCTGATTGATTATGTGGCGTTTTGTCTGGCTGGCGGCCGCAAAAAAGCCGGCAAGGATGCACTGATGATTGGCTGGGGCGTGGAAGATCGCACCCGCCTGTGGCTGGAAGCCTGGCGCTTGTCGCAGCAAGGTTGGCGCATGGATGTGTTAGCTGAACCGCTGGATATGCCCCGCCCTGAGCTGTTCCCTGGTCAGAACCTGTTTATCTGGACTGGCAAAAAACCTACGCGACGTCAGTTAGAGCAGTTTGAGCACTGGCAGGCGCAAGGGTTCGCTACCCATATTCACGATCCCGCCTGACAAAAAATCGCACACACGGCCTTTGCCTCGCCGGGTGTGCGCGTTATCATGCCGCACTCCATGACTTTTCTCAGGTTTCCCTTATGAACTGGAATAAAATTTTCATTGGCACCCTGTTTGCCGTGATGGCTCTTGGTGGCATGGGCGGCATGATGTTGGTGGGCTATAGTCTTATCCTTCCCAGCCACTGAGTTGACGTTGCACGCGTTCTAATACGCGGTCACAAATCAGTGCCAATAGCGCGACTAATAGCGCGCCCTGAATGACATAGGCGGTGTTAAAGCCGCTCAGCCCGATAATCACCGGTGATCCCAGGCTTTCTGCGCCCACCGTTGACGCAATCGTCGCGGTGCCGATGCTGATCATCACCGACGTGCGCACACCCGCCATGATCACCGGAGCGGCCAGCGCCAGTTCAATCTGCCATAAGCGTCGCCAGGGCCCCATGCCCAGTCCAACGGCAATTTCCCGGTTGCTGTCTGGTACGCTATCCAATCCTGCCAGCGTGCCCTGCAAAATCGGCAACAATCCGTATAGAAACAGCGCCATGATGGCCGGTGTCGCGCCAAAGCCCATCACCGGCACGGCTATCGCCAGCACCGCCACCGGAGGAAAGGTCTGCCCCGCTGCCGCCAGCGTCTCCAGTAAGGGTCTGAACGCCCGTCCGGCACCTCGCGTGGCGAAAACACCACTGCCCACGCCAAAAATAATCGCCAGCGCACTGCCGCTGATCACCAATGACAGATGCGCGAGGGCCAGCCGCCAGAAGCTTTCTTGCTGATACAGCGGACGTTCCAGCTGCGGGAACCAATGGGCAAACAGCGGCCCGCTGTGCGGCAATCCCCACAGCAGCAACAAAAATGCCGCCAGCAGCCAGTACAGTGGATCGCGCCATACCCGCATCAGATCGCCTCCCGCTGGCGCAACAGATCGTTGAAATGCAGGACACCCAGCGGCTGTTGATGCTGATCGATCACCGGTAACTTGTCGGTGCGTCGGGCAATAAACTGTGACAGTGCTTCGCGCAGCGTGAGGCTCGCGGCTATCGGCTCACCGTCCAGCCACTCGCCGCGCCGTGCCGCACTGCCGGCACGCCCCAGCGCCAGTAAGCGTACGCCCAGTTCGCTACGGCCAAAGAATTCGCGGGCGAAATCCGTGGCCGGCTGCGTCAGCAGTTCAATCGGTTTGCCCTGCTGGACGATTTTACCGCCGTCCATCAGCACCAGTTGATCCGCCAGCGTCAGCGCTTCGTCGATGTCGTGCGTCACCAGCACCACCGTGCGCCCAGACAGCTTTTGAATGCGCAGCATCTCCTGTTGCAGCGCCTGGCGGTTCACCGGATCCAGCGCACCAAAGGGCTCATCCATCAGCAACAGTTCGGGATCGGCGGCCAGCGCGCGCGCCACGCCAACCCGCTGCTGCTGACCGCCGGAAAGTTGATGAGGAAAACGCGTCGCGAGATGCGCATCCAGATTCAGCAGCGCCAGCAGCTCCTCAACCCGCTGCTGGATTTTTGCCTGCGGCCAGCCAAGCAGTGACGGCACCGTGGCGATGTTCTTTGCCACGTTCCAGTGCGGGAACAGGCCAATCGACTGGATGGCATAGCCAATGCGCCGCCGCAGGGCGCGTGCATCCATGCGTTCAATCGGTTCACCGGCAAAGCGGATTTCACCACTGTCATGCTCCACCAGTCGATTGATCATTTTCAGCGTGGTGGATTTGCCCGAGCCAGAGGTGCCAATCAGCACGGTGAAGCTGCCTTTCTCAATATGCAGTGTGAGATCCTGCACGGCCGCTTTGCCTGCAAACATTTTGCTTACCTGGTGAAACTCAATCATCGGTTCTCTCCAGCAGTGCCGACAGTAAACGCAGTGCGGCATCAAACACCACCGCCAGCGCCACCACCGGAATCACGCCCAGCAACACCAAATCCAGGGCGCTGCTCAGCAATCCCTGAAAAACAATCGCACCGAATCCGCCTGCGCCGATCAATGCCGCCACCACCGCCAGGCCAATGGTTTGTACCACCACTACGCGCAATCCCGAGAGCCATACTGGCAGCGCCAGCGGGAGTTCGGCATGCCAGAACTGTTGAATCGCGCTCATTCCCATGCCGCGCGCCGTTTCCCGTACCTCCTGCGGTACCTGCTGCAAACCTGCCACCACGCTGCGCACCAAAGGCAGCAGCGCATAGAGCACCAGTGCGATCAGTGCGGGCGCCAGACCAATGCCGCTGATGCCCCAACTTGCCAGCACCGGGAAGTGAGCCACCAGCCCCGCCAGCGGCGCAATCAGCAGGCCAAACAGCGCCACGGATGGCACGGTCTGGATCAGGTTGAGTACGCTGAAAGCGGCACTTTGCCAGCGCGCTCGCCGGGCAATCACTAACCCCAGCGGCAAGCCTATCAACAGCGTGGGCAGCAATGTGCCGCCCAGCAGGAGCAGATGCTGGCTAAAAGCCGCATCAAATACCGCCGTGCGGTTGGCATACTCTTTCATCAGGGAGAGGTGGTCGAGATGGCCGCTGAGCAGTAACAGCAGCGGCACCAGCCAGATTTGCAGGTTCAGCAGAATACGCCACGGCGTGCTGGCCGTGAGTTGACGAATGGCCTCGGCTGCCAGCAATAGCGCCAGCGCCGCCGCACACCATAAACCGCTGCCAAAGGCGGTGCGTGCCAGCGTGCTGCCGTTGTTGGCCAGTTGAGCCGCGGTCTGCCCGCCGATAAAGATCAGCAGCGCAAACAGAATCTCAGCATCCAGCAATGCCATTACCAGATTGAGACGCCGTGGCTTCCACCACAATCCTTGCCATAACCAGAGTAACGGCAGCAGCAACAGCCAGGATTGCGTGACCTGCCACAGCATCAGCGGCTGACCGGAGACTAATCGATTGGCGGCAAAGCTCAGCAACGGTAAAGCAATCAGCGCCAGCGTGATCAGCAGCGTGAGTACCAGCAGCACCGGCTGCTGGCGCGGTCTTGATAACAGTAACGGCACCGCTTAAAGCAACTTATTCTGCTGCAGCCACTGTTTCGCTACCTGGCTGGCATCCTGACCGTCAACCGCAATCTGCGCGTTAAGCTGTTGCAGGGTTTTCTCATCCAGCTTGCTAAACACCGGCTGTAACCAGTTGCCGATGTCCGGATACTGTTTCAGCACGCTTTCACGGATCACCGGCGCAGGGGCATAAATTGGCTGGACGCCTTTGGGATCGGTCAGGGTTTGCAGGCCGAGCGCCGCCACCGGGCCATCCGTGCCATAGGCCATTGCCGCGTTGACGCCGGACGTTTGCTGTGCTGCCGCTTTAATGGTCACCGCTGTATCACCGCCCGCCAGCGACAGCAGCTGCGACTGATCCAGCTTGAAGTTGTAGGCTTTTTCAAACGCCGGCAGTGCATCGCTGCGTTCGATAAATTCTGCTGAGGCCGCCAGCTTGAAGGTGCCCCCCTTTTTCAGGTAGGCGCTGAGATCGTCGAGGGAGTTAAGCTTATTTTTCTGTGCCACATCGCCGCGCACCGCAATGGTCCAGGTGTTATTGGCTGGGGCTGGTGTCAGCCATACCAGATGGTTTTTATCCGCATCGAGCTTTTTCACCTTCTCATAGCCCTGCTGCGCATTTTTCCAGGCCGTGTCCTTCTCATCGTTAAAGAAGAATGCGCCGTTGCCGGTGTATTCCGGGTAGATATCTAACTCGCCCGCAGTGATGGCCCCGCGCACCACCTGGGTAGTGCCGAGCTGAATTTTGTTGACGGTTTTTACCCCGTGTTTGTCCAGCACCTGCAGGATGATATTGCCCAGTAACGAACCTTCGGTATCTATCTTCGAGCCGACCTTGACCGGATCGGCCGCATTCGCTGCACTCACACTCATCGCTAATGCGATCATCCCCAATAAACCCTGCTTAATCATGCCGCTGTCCTCTGCTTATGTTTTCAGTCTGTGACTATCAAGCGTAGCCTGGCGAAACAGGATAGGGGTGGTCAAGCGCCTAACTTCGAGCTTTTTCTGCTATCTAAAGCGCATTGCTTATAACCCATTCGCAGGACTTATAACCAAATGGAATTTTTAATGCGTAAGCACAGGCTTATTCTCATAGACCCACTCTTTACAATAAAATACATAACATCATGTCCGATTTAGCTTCTCCGGCGCACGTCGCGCTGGCAGGGAATACGCCGACTGGCGAGACCAAATGGATACGCAGCGCCGCTGACGTATCAAACCTCGTTAACAACAGTAACGAATCGCGCAGCAATGCGCGCATCGTGGTAGCCATCGCCCTCGGCGGGGTGTTCCTCGATGCCTACGATCTCGGTGCACTGGCTTTCGGTATCAAAGACGTCACGCGTGAATTTAACCTGACACCGACTGGCACTGGATTGGTGGCTTCGGCCATTACCTTCGGTGCGATTGTCGGTGCGCTGATTGGCGGTTATCTCACTGATAAAATTGGCCGCTACCGCGTGTTTATGGCCGATATGTTCTTCTTTGTCGTTGCAGCGCTGGCCTGTGCGTTTGCCCCGAACGAATACGTGTTGGGCGGTGCGCGCTTTGTGATGGGGCTGGGGGTGGGGATCGATCTGCCCGTCGCGATGGCGTTTCTTGCCGAGTTTTCAAAACTGCGCGGGCAAGGAAATAAAGCCGCCAGCGTGGCGATGTGGTGCCCCACCTGGTATGCGGCAATCAGTATTTCCTACTTGCTGGTGTTGCTGCTGTATGCGGTGCTACCGGAGAGTCACACTGACTGGTTGTGGCGACTGATTCTTGGTTTCGGTGCGGTGCCTGCGCTGCTGATTATTGCCATTCGCAGCCGCTACATGAGTGAGTCTCCAGTGTGGGCGGCCAATCAGGGCAATCTGCACGGCGCCGCGCAGATCCTGCAACGCTCTTACAACATCAATGCCCATGTCGCGGAAGATGCCGATCTGACGCAGGTCAAACCGGTGCGCAAGGCCAGCTGGCGTAACTATGGCGCGCTGCTGCAGGGTGTTTACCGCCGCCGCACTATTCTGGCAACCGTGACGTCCATCGCTTCGTCATTTGCCTATAACGCAGTGGCTTTTGGCCTGCCGGTGATCATCTCCAGCTTCTTCGCCCAATCGATGCTGACCACCATTCTGGTGTCGCTGGCGCTGAACCTGCTGTTTGCTTTTGTCGGCGGCTTGCTGGCGGTGCGTCTGGTGCCACGTCTCGGCGCGTGGAAGATGTCGGTAGCGGGTTACAGCTGCCAGTGTATCGCCCTGCTGGGCCTGGCGCTGATTGGTCGTCCGGAAGGCGGCGAACAGGCAGCGGTGGCGATCGCTATGCTGGCGCTGTTCCTGTTTGGTCAGGGATTCGGTCCGGGTTCACACACCATGACCTTTGCCTCGCTGAGCTACCCTGCTTCACTGCGCGGCGTGGGGGTCGGTTTTAACCAGACGCTGATGCGCGGCAGTTCAACCGTGTCGCTGTTCCTGTTCCCGCTGCTGGTGGCGGCATTCGGCACCGGCGTCTTCTGGGTCATTTTCCTCGCCCCGCTGATTGGCTTGCTGGCGCTGCTGGCGATTCGCTGGGAGCCCTCAGGCTACGACGTGGATGCGGAAGACTTCACTTAACACAACAACGCCCCATCAAGGGGCGTTTTTTTATGCGGTCAGGCGGAAATCGCCGAACGTATGGGGAATGCGCGGAAAGGTGTGCAGGAACCACGGCGTAAACTGTTCGGGTTGATCCAGCATCTCCTGTTGAATCTGCTCAATCGAGCGATAACACCAGGCATCCGCTTCTTCCGGATTCAGTTCAGGTTCAACATCACTGGTGGCGAAGAATACATGGCCATACTCGTGCTCGGTCAGACCATTGCTTAATGGCAGGTTGTAGCTCAACTCGAATACCGGCGTCAGCGCCACTTGCATCCCCATCTCTTCCCGCAAGCGACGTTCAGCGGCATCACGGGTCGACTCCTGCGGATAAGGATGGCCGCAACAGGTGTTGCTCCACAAGCCGCCGCAGTGATATTTACCGTTTGCACGACGTTGCAGCAGCAGTTCATGGCGCGAATTGAACACGTAGACCGTCACCGCACGATGCAGCAATCCTTTCTCATGTACTTCCAGCTTTTCCATCTTGCCGGTGGGACGATCGAGGTGGTCGACGAGAATAACTTCAATGGCGGGCATGACAACTCCTTAAGATAATTCTCAGCTATTGTACACAACCTCAAACACCGAAACTGAGGAAATCGCGCACATTCCGTGCGCTTAAGTAGAGAAATTTAAGCTTAGCAGTCATCAGACAAAGCAGTGACGACTCGATATGTAGAAATCAAATCGGCCAACCCTGGGCGAGATAATATCGACATCGTTATCAGCCAGGATGCAGGGACGAGCGCAGTCTCGGGTCGCCTTGAGTCTGACGTCGCCACGCCCTGAAACGCTCCATCCCGCCTGAGCGCACAGATAAGGCTGCCCCTTTTTAAAGGGCAGCCTTAATGGCCTAAGTCATTCGCTGACAGGCACTCGCCCTTAAAGCCGCCCCTTTAGTTTTAGCTCGGATTCGATAGTCGTATCGCTGGCGGTTTTGTGACGGGTTGCGCCCCATACTTCGTCATACTCATAGCCGGTGAGATCTTTAATCACCCCACGCGTTTCAGCATCACAACCTCTCGCCGTACCACCCAGTTTGCGGCGCGCCACCTCTTTAATCAGCAATTTGTGGCTACGCTGCGTGAGCTTGAACTTGAAGGTCAGCCAGAAACTCGCCGCCAGCAGTGCCGTGGTGACAATCACCATCAGCCCGACAATCGCATTGATGGCACTCTCAGGCTGTGCGCCGTTGCCTTTCACAAAACCACTCTCCTGCAGCACGATGCCAATCATGAAAATAGCGATCGCCACCGAGCTTTTGCGCGTCAATACCATCACCCCGGCAAATATCCCTTCACGTCGTTTACAGGTGACCATCTCATCAATATCGGGGATAAAGCTGTAGATATTCCACGGGATGTAAAACAGACCGGCGCGCACGATGCCCAAAAACAGAAACACTGCGCTAAACAGCAACGTAGGCACCTGCCATTGCCACAAATATACGGCAAACAGGAACACGAAGACGGCGGCGATACTCAGGTAGGAAATACGCAGCGCGTTGGAGGGTGTCATGTTAAAGCGGCCCAGCAGCATCATGAAAATGAAGGTGCCGGGAATCGACATAAACATCATATTGCTGAGCAGCAGCGAAGCTAAGGAGGCATCCTGCTTCAGGCCATAAATCACGAAATAGGTGAACACCGCCAGAAACGCATCCATCGCGGTGAAAGAGCAGATATAGATCAGCAGATGCTGGCGGAAAGCTTTAATTTTGAACGACGACGCCAAATCGACAAACAGATACTTCAGGTGCGCTTTCAGGCTGCCCTGGCGCGCAGAGTGTTGCGCCACATCCTCTTTCGGCTGAATATCTTTGGCTTCCCAGGTGGTGAGCCAGGTAATAAACACCGCCACGCAATAGATCACCGAAAAATGACGCCGGTCAGCGTGTAGGTGATGGCGTTGTCTTTGCCGGTATAGGCCATGATGACGCCCGGCACCGAGACGGCGAGGAAACTGCCGAGCGCCGAGAACATCAGGCGTACACCGGAAAGACGCGTGCGTTCGCTGAAGCGGTTGGTCATCTCAGATGACAAGGTTTCCCATGGCACCAGCACCATTGCCGACAGCAGTTCGATGGTGAGATAGGTACCGAGGTAATACCAGTAGCCCATATCCGTCACCCACAGCGCGCCATACAGCAGCATCAAGGGAGAAGAGATCAGCAGGAAGAAACGTCGGCGGCCAAATTTGCGCCCCAGCCAGGTATTGCCGAAGTTGTCGGTAATGTAGCCCATGATCGGGCTTAAAATCGCATCGATGACGCGGGCGATGGCAAATATTGAGCCCGCTTCAAACACCGATAATCCGCAGTAGGTGGTATAGAAAAACAGTAGCCAGGTGCCAATCACCGCAAAAGCACCGCCGCCAAATAAGTCCGTTAAGCCGTAGCCAATGGCGACGCCATAACCGACGCGACGTTCTGTAGGTTTAACCATCGATCCGATTCCTGTTCTGGTAGGGTATGTCATAACGGCAAGGTGCTATGCCCTGCCGCCGTTGTTATCAACAGAATTGGAAATCAACTGAATAAACGAATGCGTTAGCCAGCGTTGGCGAGCATCTGTGCCTTCACGCACAGTTCCGCCGCTTTAAAAGCATGGGTTTGCGTCATCGCATGCTCGGTGCGATGCAAACAGTCGTTGATGAGCTGTCCAAAGAACGGGAAGCCCACTTCACCGGAAACGGCATAGCGGAACTCGCCCTCTTTATTCACCAGATACACCACGTCCTGCTCACCGCGCGTGAGATCGGTGTATTTGCGGATTTCGATGTAACCATCAGTGCCGAGCAGCGTCATGCGCCCATCGCCCCAGGTGGATAAGCCATCCGGCGTAAACCAGTCGCAGCGGAAGTAGCCGGTGGCGCCGTTCTCGCCTGCCAGCATCGCCTCGCCGAAGTCCTCAAATTGCGGATGCTGTGGATGGCGGAAATTCCGCACCTGGCTCGCCACCACCGTGGCTTCGCTGTTGCCGGTGTAATGGAGGAATTGCTCAATTTGATGGCTGCCGATATCGCAGAGAATGCCGCCAAAATAGCGACGCTGATAGAACCAGTCTGGCCGTCCGGTGCCTTCACGATGTGGGCCGGTGCCAAGGGTTTGCACCACCTGCCCGATGGCCCCCTTCTCCACCAGTTGTCCGGCAAACACCGCGCTCTCCACGTGCAAACGCTCGCTGTAATACACCGCGTATTTTCGCCCGGTTTTGGCGCACATTGCTTTGGCATCCTCCAGCTGTTCGAGGCTGGTAAGCGGGGCTTTGTCAGTGAAGTAATCCTTGCCCGCCGCCATCACTTTCAGCCCCAGCGCACAGCGTTCCGACGGGATCGCCGCACCTGCCACCAGTTGCACCTGCGCATCGGCCAAAATGGTTTCCAGCGAGTCCGCAATCTGCACCTGCGGGAACTGCTGCACAAACTTATCGACCTTGCCGGCATCGGGATCAAAAACCCACTTCAGCGTGGCTCCGGCTTCCGTCAGGCCATTGCACATGCCGTAGATGTGGCCGTGATCCAGCCCGGCGGCGGCAATGATAAATTCCCCCGGCTGCACTACCGGCTGCGGTTTGCCTTTCGGCGCGTAGTTCATGCCATCCTGCTTATTCATGGTTGTTTCCTCACGCAAAGTTTTTGCCCAGTGGGATGTCATCGACATCGGCGAAGTTATCGACCGAAGCCTGTTTTTCGTGGAAGTGCGGCGCATGGGCGATCAGCCCACCGGTGCGGTAGAAGGGATCATTTTTGGCGATGGGTAACGACACGGTGCTTTTAGTGATGGCCGATTTGTAGATGGCGGTAATCAGCTCCAGCGAGCGCTTGCCCTGCTCACCGTCGATCAACGGTGCACGCTGTTGTTCAATCGCCGAGAAGAAGTCATCGACCTGCCCGGCGTGCAGCGTCCAGGTAAGAGGTGCGGTGCTGGCATGCAGGCGATCCAGCTCATGCTCCAGCGCCAGATTGTTCTCTTTTTCCGGGAAGCCATTCTCTGCCGCCTGCATGGCAACCGCTTTCCACGGTGCCGAGAGGCGCGCTTTCTCTCCCTGCAGCACGATTTTCTGATCTTCACCGTGATGCACAACGGAAGCGGTCAGCTGCGCCAGCGTGCCGTTGGGATAGCGAAAAATCGCGGCGCTGAGGTCTTCCACTTCGGCGTTGTCATGCGCCACGTTGCCGATCATCGCCACCACTTCACTGGGCGCGCCGAGCATCCACTGCATGGCATCAATGTGATGGACCGCATGGTTAAGCGTGCAGCCACCGCCCTCTTTTTCCCAGGTGCCGCGCCACCACAGGTCGTAGTACGAATGGCCACGCCACCAGAATGAATCGATCTGCGCGTGACAAATTTTGCCCGCCATGCCCGAATCCACCGCGGCTTTCAACTGCCAGAACGCATCGGTGAAGCGGTTCTGCGCCACCACTGACAAAATTTTGCCACTGGCTTTTTGCGCGGCAATCATGGCATCGCACTCTTCCAGCGAGGCCGCCATCGGTTTTTCGCACAGCACATGCTTACCCGCCTGCAGGGCTGCAATGGTGTTTTCCGCATGCACATAAGGTGGTGTACAGACATCAACCACGTCGATATCCGCGCCCTCGGCCAGCATCTCGCGGTGATCGTGATAGACCCGTACATCATGCAGACCGTAACGCTGCAATTTCTCCCGCGCTTTTTCTGGATAGACATCCGCCACCGCGACAATTTTGCCGCGCTCGGGAAATTGCAAAAATGCCTGGATATGTGAATTGGCAATGTTGCCCATGCCCACTATCGCAATTTTTAACATCGTAATTCTCCGCCGATAACCGCTGTTGAGGTGTCTGCGAGGAACATAAAAAAGCGCTGCGGGTCGGACAATCTGTTTTTGTGAGAATGCTCGCAGAGCGATGCGGGAGTTTGTGAACCAAATGTAAAACCGTCTTAATATCAGTCCACTGCGTCTGCAAAAATTTGCAAACATTGATTGGGATCGGGATCACACTATGGCCGGCAAGCTCAGAATGGACGAAATTTCAGCAGTGACCGGGTACTCGGTCAGCACCGTTTCGCGCGTATTGAGCGGCAAATCCTACACCAGCGATAAAGCGCGTGAGGCCATCGTCGACTGTGCCCGTCGACTCGGCGTATTGCAGGAGATGGTAAGTGGTCGTCTGCTGATCAATGACATTGTGGTGTTTGCGCCAGGACGCACTTTCACGCCGCGTGGCGATCACTTTTACCATGAAGTGACACGCGGGATTGCAGAAGCCTGCGCATCACATGATGTGCATATCAGCTATTGTCCGTTAGAGGAGCAACGCGCCGATGTGAAGCTGTTTCTGGAGAAAGCGGGAGCAAAAAACATCAGCGCCATCATCATTATCGGCACCGACGATCAAGCCATCTTCAGTCTGGCGGCGTCACTCGGGAAACCCTGTGTGCTGATTAACTCACGCGATAAAGATATGCGGCTGGATGCGGTATCGCCCGATCATCGGGCGATTGGATTTAGCGCTATGCAGCATCTGTTTGAGCAAGGCCATCGCCGGGTATTAACCGTGACCTGCCTGCGGCGCGAAACGCTGTTTTTGCGGCTGGAGGGGATCAAAGACGCCTATCGCCATTTTCATATGCCGTTTAATGCGCAGCAGGATTTGATCGTCATCGAAGCCTACTCCTCGCAGGACACCGAGATCGCGTTGAATCAATGGCTGGATGCGCACCCACGCGATCAGTGGCCAGATGTGATTCTGCCCGGCGGCAAAGGCATTATTACCGGCGTGCAGAACGCACTGCTGTCGCGCGGTTTGCGCATTCCTGAAGATATTTCGCTGATGACCACAGATCTAGCCAGTCGACTGGAGGGATCGCCGGAGATGCCGATCACCGGCTTTGCGGTGCCGTGTCGCGAGCTGGGTTATGAAGCGATCCAGCTGATCCAGAATCGCCTCAATCGTCCACAGTCGTCGATTTACAATCTGTTGTTGCAGGGTAAGCTGGTGGATCGCGGCACGGTGGCGAATGCCACCCGCCATGCCGCGCGTGAGGAGATTCGTAACGCGTTTCCGTAAGTGAGGGTACCGCGTCAGCGGCGCGAGGACCGCCAGCCCCTGAGCGGCACCAGACTGCGTTATCACCTGTTGTTTAGGGCCTACTCTAAGCCAGCCTTACAACTTAAAGCTCTGCACCACCAGTTCCAGCTGCACGCTCTGCTCTTCCATGGCGCGCGCTGCAGCCGACACCTGCTCAACCAGCGCGGCGTTCTGCTGAGTGCTGCCATCCAGCTGCGTGATTGCCAGGTTAACCTGCTCAATCCCCATACTCTGCTCGCGACTGGCAGACATGATTTCGCTCATCAAAGTGGTGACGCTGCTGACGCCCTGCATCAGCTCATCCATAGTCTGACCGGCTTGTTCCACCAACTGGCTGCCGGTATCGATATTGGCTACCGACTCCTCAATCAGCTTCTTGATCTCACGCGCCGAGTTAGCGGAGCGCTGTGCCAGATTACGTACTTCTGACGCCACTACAGCAAATCCACGCCCCTGCTCACCTGCACGCGCCGCTTCTACCGCCGCGTTGAGTGCGAGAATATTGGTCTGGAAGGCGATGCTGTCAATCACGCTGATGATGTCCACCACTTTACGTGATGAGTGGTTAATCGCGCCCATGGTGGTGACCACCTGACGCACCACGTCCGTTCCGCGTGCCGCCACCTGCGAGGCACCGTCCGCCAGTTGATTGGCGTGGGTAGCATTGTCGGCGTTCTGACGTACCGTGCCGGTCAGCTCCTCCATTGAAGCCGCGGTTTCGACAATCGAACTGGCCTGCGATTCGGTACGCGCAGACAGATCGGCGTTACCGCTGGCAATTTCACGCGAGGCAGAGGTGATCGCCAGTGCGCTGTCGCCGACCTGACGCATCAGGCCCTGCAGATACTCAATAAACTGGTTAAAGCTCTGCGCCACTGCGTTAAATTCCGGACTGTTGCTGGCAGGCAGACGCTGGGTTAAATCTGCGCCGCCGGTCGAGAGTGCTTCAATATTGCGGTTCAGCAGGCTAAGACGCTTCATCATGGCGCGTACGAAGCCGAGCAGCACCAGCAGCAGGATCACCGCCAGCGGGATCTGCACCAGACCGAGTCGGGTCAGCATGCTGTGAGTCTGTGCATCCAACAGGCTGGATGGCACATCGCTGGCGAGATACCAGGGGCTACCGGCAATCGCCTGCAGGAATAGCGTGTGCTCACCATCTTCACCTTTGAAGGTGGTTTGCATCGGTTGATTGCCCGCCTGGCTCAGCAAACCTTTCAGTGCACCCGCCATCGGCAGTTGCGTATCAGAGAGATTTTCCAGTTTCGGCGTGCCATCCATCAGCGCGGCGTTACCCACCACTTTGCCATCCGCTTCGACGATTAACACGCGACCCTGAATCGCATCGCCCATCTGTTTCGCCAGCTGATTGAAGAAGCCGAGCGTCACGTCGATGGTCGCCACGCCCCATACGGTGCCGTCGCGATAAATCGCCATCGCACAGTTGGTACGCGGCTGCGGGCTGGCCGCATCCTGATAGGCTTTGGCCCAGGCACACTGACCTTTGGCAGCCGCCATGCCGTCTTTGTACCACGGCTGCTCCCAGTATTTGTCGGCCGCATCCGAATTCCAGTAGGTATTGACCTGCAACTGATTGCTGGCGTTACGGGCAAAGAATGAGCTGTCTTTCTCTTTCGCCGGATCGCGACGATTCGGCAGCGGCCAGATTCCGCCACCAAACACGTTACTGTCCTGATACTGGTTCACCAGCGCAGGCAGCAAGGTATCAATCGCCGCGCTATCCATCACGCCTGCGGCCTCGGTGATGGCACGCTGCTGCGCCTGCACGCGGTTCATCTGTTCAACGATGCGTCCTGCCAGGCCGTCCACTTCATAACGCACCAGACGGCTCTCATTTTGCGTTAACTGCGGAGCGATAAACTGATTGATCACCACCACGGTAACCAGCATCAGGACCACGAAAAATGCGACCAGCGTCGCGGTAAAACGAGATTGTGTAGTTTTTAACATCAGTGTGCCCTTACCCTGGTTGGCGAGTTGCCTGATCGAGGTTAACGGCGTGTTACAGAGGAACTTGAGGTGAGCAAGATCACAAAAATGCAAATAGTTGATTTAGGTGATCATTAGGAGGGTGACTAACGTTGCGCTTACTGCTCAGCGTGCGGGCAACAGCCCGCAAAGAGGACTATTGCGGCGGCTCCACCACTTCCTGACGTGGCCGAAACACATGGTCATTGCCCTCCGCCTGTAGGCGCTGCAGCAGCTGTTGTCCACCGCGATCGTCAGCCTGAGCAAACTGGCGTTCCGCTTCGGTGATCGGCGTCGCCCACAGCAGATTCGGGCGATCGCCATCGCGCTTGGGCAAACGGAACTGGGCCGCTTCCGGTGCCAGGCCATTGGCCAGCAGGAAACTCTCGAAGCCCACTGGCGCCACTTCTGATGCCAGCGTGTGCCCTTCGCCAATCCACGTCAGACGCGCCCACGGCAAGTGCGCGAACTCGGCCAGCGCGCTGGCCATCTGCACCGCGTTGGCTTCCGTCATCACTTCGCCGTCCACCGCCATCGCCAGTTCAACACGGCGGTATTGCGGGGCCAACTCATCAAACAGATAATCCACCTGCGGCATGGGCCGAATTCCCATACCGAGGGTGAGAAAATACCACACGCCATTATGCCAGTGCTGGGAAATGGCCATCGGCGGCCAGCTGCCTTGATCGATGGCGTAATACTTCACTGACTCACCAAACTGTGCCTGATAGCACTGTGTCAGCTCGCGCTGCACCACATCCCACAGATGGCCATCATGCCAGTCGCGCCAGAAATGGCGCTGCTGCTCGGCGCGCGCGTAGTAATCATTGGTGGAGGCCGAGCCGAGTGGTGCAGTCAGACGATTCTCTTTGATACAGGCTGCAGAGAAACTTACCTGCTTGTCCTGATACAGACTCCAGCCGGGGATCACCGCCAGCAGTTGACCGTAGTACCACAGCGCTGCACCGTCATCGCTCGGCTCCCACAATATTTGCAAACCAGCTGGATCGAGCATCGGTTCGGCTTCCAGCGTGCGGCAGTATTCTGCGCTCAACAGGGGTGCAATGCCCTGCTCCATCGCTTCGCGATCTTCACGCGCCGGTGCTGGCAGCAGATTGCGCAGCCAGCAGCCGCGCACCGCGTACTGGCTGCGAAACAGATCGTTCGGCCAGATGTAAAAGTAGGCCGTGCGCGCATCCTGTTCGACGATGGCGGTGAGTGTGTTTTGCTGATTTGGCACCTCAGCAATCAGAGGTTGGTGTGTCATAACGCCTCGACAAAGCCTTGAGGGATCCATTTTCCCTGAGAATAGAGCAGGATCGGCACTCGCACCACGTGACACAAGGGTAAAACTCTCAAAGTGCAGTCATGAAGCTTGAGAATGACTGATGAATGCCAGCACAACGCCCTGACAAACTTCAAATTAATTCGCGATTCATTTGCCGCTTCGCATGCTATTGTCTGCACATTCCTCCTTACGGAGCTGCCCAGCATGGTGTTGCAAAACCTCGATTTGAACCTGCGCGATGTCGTTATTTTCGCGATTTTGGTGTGGCTGTTTATCCGTTACACCTGGGTGATGTCGGCACTGACGATAATGCTGGCGGGGGGCGCACTGTTGCTCTTATTGCCTGTCGATATTTACTACAGCTTACTGCCGCTAGCCCTGCTGGGATTGGGTCTGGGAATGCTGTTCCACTATTATCAGCAGCGCCAGCTCACGCTAAAACGCGAAGCCCGCACGCCACGGACTTACACCAAAAAGCAAGACGAGCTGCATTTGTAGCCTTAGCGTCCCATACGTTGCATCGCGCGGGAATAAGCCCCGCGCTGAATCGACCAGCGCAGCAAACCGGCAATCACCGCCATTTCTTTATCCACGCGCCACTGCGTGAGCGGCCTAGTTGGCTGCTGAATTTGCTGTTGTGCCCAATCGGGTAGCAAGCCCATACCGGCTTTTAACATCGTCTTCATCGCCGGTTTGGCCTGCCAGCTGGGAGCCGGCGCGTTGATCAGCAGCTGCATCACTTCCTGCGTGCGTTCATCGCAGATTAATTCCGGGCGCATCGCCTGCAGATAATCTTCCACCGCCTGAACCGTTTTGGGCACTTTTTCCGCACCTAAAGCTTCGGCGATGATCGCCGCTTCCTCGTAATAACGATCCTGCTCGGCCAGCGAGAGCTGTGGATTTTTGTAGCGCAAATGGGCGGCGAGAAAACGGCTGGTTTCAGCGACGTGTACCCAGGTGAGCAGATGCGGATCGCTGGCTGCGTAAGGATGCCCCGCGTTATCAATGCCGGTGACACGCAGATGAATGCGTTTGACACGCTCAATCAGGATGTTGGCGTCTACCGTGTTACCAAAAGTGGTGACGGCAATAAACTGGCTGGTGCGCCGCAAACGGCCCAGCATGTCCTGACGAAAGTTGGAGTGATCCCACACGCCTGCCAGCGCGGCCGGATGCAGCATTTGCAACATCAAGGCGCTAATGCCACCGCACAGCATCGATGGGAAATCGCCGTGTACGCGCCAGATAACATGATCAGGCCCAAACAGGCCCGGGTCGCCCAGCGGTTGCGAGATATCGAATTCATTGAGTGCAAGGCCGTTAAGGCGAAAGACTTGCTGTTGGATGCGGTTACGGAGATTCATGTCGTCTGGATTATGTGCTGATTGACGTGGTCGGCATAAATGCCAACCCTACGAAACCTGGCAAGCTGAGCGTTGTAAGGTCAGCATTCCGGCCAACCCTACAAAACCCTGCCAGCATAGCACTGTAAGGTCAGCATTCATGCTGACCTTGTGCCAAATCGCACTCATGTTTACAGATAATCAAACTGCCCGTCTTGGGTGCGTACCGAATCGAGGCCAATCATCACGTTAAATTTGCCCGGCTCAGCCACTTGCTGCATCTTCTGATTCCAGAATTTCAGCGCATCCACGTCAATCTTAAAGCTCACGGTTTGCGATTCGCCGGCTTTCAGCATAATCCGTTTAAAGCCACGCAGCTCCTGCACCGGACGACTAATGCTGGCCACCGGATCGTTGAGATACATCTGCACCACCGTGGCACCATCACGCTTGCCGGTGTTGGTGACGGTAACGCTCGCTTCCACCGTGCCGGTGCGCGGCATGGTTTTCGCAGACATCTTCACCGGAGACACCGTAAAGGTGGTGTAGCTCAGGCCGTAACCAAACGGATAAAGCGGGCCGTTCACCGCATCGTAGTAATGCGAGGTGTACTTGTTTGGTTTAGCAAAGTTATACGGACGGCCGGTTGGCAAGTGGTTGTAGTAAATCGGCAGCTGGCCCACAGAGCGCGGGAAGGACATCGGCAGCTTGCCCGATGGGTTGTAGTCGCCAAACAGCACGTCGGCAATCGCGTTGCCGCCTTCGGTGCCGCTAAACCAGGTTTCCACCATCGCATCAGCGATTCGGTCTTCGTTCACCACCGTCAGCGGACGACCGTTCATCAACACAATCACCAGCGGCTTACCGGTGGCCTTAAGCGCCGCCAGCAGTTTTTGCTGACTTGGCGGGATTACCAGATCGCTACGGCTGGAGGCTTCATGCGCCATGCCCTGCGCTTCACCCACGGCGGCGACCACTACATCGGCCTTCTTCGCCTGCGCGACAGCCTCATCAATCAGCTCCTGCGGTGAGCGTTTATCCACGCTGACCGCCTGCTCATACAGGTTGAGGAAGTCCTGAATGCCTTTGTTATCGGTGATGTTGGCCCCTTTGGCATACAGCACCGTGCCTTTGCCGGCCATCGCATTGCGCACGCCCTGCAACAGCGGAATCGACTGTTTCGCTACGCCCGCGGCTGACCAGCTGCCCATAATATCGCGCTGGCTGTCGGCCAATGGCCCAACGAGCGCGACGGTGGCGTCTTTCTTCAGCGGTAAGGTTTCATGCCAGTTTTTCAGCAACACAATGCTCTTGCGCGCCACGTCACGCGCTTCGGCACGATGCAAACGGCTCTCGGCGTTGGTGTCCTGAGGATCGCTCTCTTTCGGCCCTAAATGGCTATAGGGATCGTTAAATAAGCCCATGTCGTATTTAACGTTCAGCACGTGACGCGCTGCATCGTCAATTTCCGCCATGCTCACCGCGCCGCTTTTCACCAGGCCCGGCAGATATTTGCTGTAGTACTCATCGCTCATGCTCATGTCGATGCCGGACTTCAGCGCGATACGCACCGCGTCCTGTGGATCGCTGGCCACGCCGTGTTTCAGCAGCTCTTTGATCGCACCATGATCGCTGATGGTGATGCCTTTAAATTTCCACTCACCGCGCAGTAGATCTTTCAGCAACCAGCCATCTGCCGTGGCAGGTGTGCCGTTGAGCGAGTTGAGCGCCACCATCACGCCGCCGCTGCCCGCATCCAGCGAAGCTTTGTACGGTGGCAGATAATCCTGGAACAGGCGTTGAGGACTCATGTCGACGGTGTTGTAATCACGCCCGCCTTCCACTGCGCCATAGGCGGCGAAGTGCTTCACGCTGGTCATGATCGAATAACGGTCGGCGGCGCTTTTACCCTGCATGGATTTCACCATCGCGCTACCCATTTGCGAAGACAAGAAAGTGTCTTCACCAAATCCTTCAGACACGCGCCCCCAGCGCGGTTCGCGGGTGACATCGACCATCGGCGCCCAGGTCATATTGAGACCATCATCGGCGGCTTCATAAGCGGAGATGCGCCCGACTTCGCCAATCGCATCCAGATCCCAGCTGGCCGCCAGGCCGAGCGGGATCGGGAAGATGGTGCGCTGGCCGTGTACCACGTCATAGGCGAAGAACAGCGGGATTTTCAGGCGACTGAGCTGCATCACCTGATCCTGCATCGCGCGGATATCCTGACGCGTCACGGTGTTGAATATTGCACCGACCTGACCGTGCTGGATCATGTCGCGCACCGCCTCTTTTGGCGTGTCTGGCCCCACACTGATCAGACGCATCTGCCCGATTTTTTCATCCAGGGTCATTTTGCCGAGCAGTTGGTTAACAAAGGCGTCGCGCGCCTGTTCTGTCATTGGATGGGGGCCAAACAGGTCATCTGCGAAGGCAGGCTGCATGGCAAGGGAAACAGCGAGGCTAACAGAGCAAATCCATTTCATCAGGTCGGGTTCTCTTAAGTGACTGCGCAATATCGAAATAACCGGGGCAGTGTGCCACAAGTTCAGGATAGCAGGTAGCCGCCGATGTCACACCGCGACCATGCCGTTGACGCGTGCTAAAGTAGATGCGCAACGTTAACGACAAGGACAGGTTCATGAATAACAACACCTCACACCCTACACTACTGGCTGAACTGCGCCGCCTCGTCGGCCCGTCACACCTGTTAACGGAGGCGGAACAGACCGCGCGCTATCGCAAAGGTTTTCGCTCAGGTGAAGGCGACGCACTAGCGGTTATTTTCCCTGGTTCACTGCTGGAGCTGTGGCGCGTGCTGCAGGCACTGGTGCAAGCCGATGCGGTGATCCTGATGCAGGCCGCCAACACCGGTTTGACCGAAGGTTCTACACCTAACGGCAACGATTACGACCGTCCGGTGGTGATCATCAGCACCTTACGACTCGATAAATTGCAGCTGATCGAAGGCGGCAAGCAGATTCTCGCCTTCCCCGGCAGCACGCTTTATCAGCTGGAAAAAGCCCTGAAGCCGCTGGGGCGCGAACCGCACTCGGTGATCGGATCCTCATGCATCGGCGCATCGGTGATGGGCGGGATTTGTAATAACTCAGGCGGATCGCTGATCAAACGCGGTCCGGCCTACAGCGAAATGGCGCTTTACGCGCAGATCGATGCCGATGGCAAACTGAAGCTGGTGAATCATCTCGGCATGGATCTCGGCCATTCGCCGGAAGAGATGCTCGGCCGACTGGATGACGATCGTTGGCAGCAGAGTGACGTGCGCTGGGACGAGCGTCATGCCTCCGACCACGAATACGCTGACCGCGTGCGCGATATCCACGCGGATACGCCAGCGCGCTTTAACGCCGATGAACGCCGCCTGTTTGAAGCTTCTGGCTGTGCGGGCAAACTGGCCGTGTTCGCGGTGCGCCTGGATACCTTCCCCACCGAACCGAAGCAGCAGGTGTTCTATATTGGCACCAACGATCCGGCGGTGCTGGGCGATCTGCGCCGCCATATTCTGGCCGAGTTTAACAACCTACCGGTGGCGGGCGAGTATATGCACCGCGATATTTTTGATATCGCTGAGGTGTACGGTAAAGACACCTTTGTGATGATCGACAAGCTTGGCACCGACAAAATGCCGCTGTTCTTTACGCTGAAAGGTCGCGTGGATGCCTGGCTTGGCAAACTGAGTTTTGTTAAACCGCACTTCACCGATCGCGTGTTGCAGCGCATCAGCGGTTGGTTGCCAGCCCATCTGCCGAAACGCATGAAGCAGTATCGCGATAAGTTTGAGCATCATCTGATGCTGAAAATGTCCGGTGATGGTGTGGCAGAGGCACAGGAGTATCTGCACGAATACTTCCGCGAAGGCGGTGGTGAGTTCTTTGCCTGCGACGGCAAGGAAGGCGCACATGCCTTCCTGCACCGATTTGCCGCCGCCGGTGCGGCAGTGCGCTATCACGCAGTACATGCGGATGAAGTGGAGGATATTCTGGCGCTGGATATCGCGCTACGTCGCAACGATCAGGATTGGTTTGAGCGCTTACCGGTGGAGTTTGATAACGACCTCAGTCATCGCCTCTATTACGGCCACTTCTTCTGCCACGTTTTCCATCAGGATTACATTGTGAAGAAAGGCGTCGATGCGCATGCGTTGAAGGAGAAGATGCTGGCGATCCTCAGCGAACGCGGTGCCGAGTATCCCGCCGAGCACAACGTCGGGCATCTGTATCAGGCGAAACCACAGTTGCAGGCGTTTTATCGTCAGCTGGACCCGACCAATACCTTCAATCCGGGGATTGGTAAAACCAGTAAGCAGAAAGGTTGGGCGGTGAAGGTTTGATAAAAAAATGGGCGGCTCCAGAGCCGCCCATGTGATTAAGGCAGTTGCTCGCCTTCATCCTGCGCTGCGGCAGGCATCGTCCGACGTTCAATGATCATCGTCTGCGGCGTGGAGAGCACAATGCCCTCTTTGCGCAGGCGCGTCAGAATATCGAACAGCAGGTCACTTTTGGCGCTGGAAATCTGGCGCTGGCCCGCCACGTTACCGGTGACACTCAACACGATACCGGCAGAGGTCAAATCCTTGAATGACACGGAAGGCTCTGGCGTTTCCAGTATGCGCTCGTTCTCCTCGTAAACCTCCAGCAGAATCTCACGCACGCGCACCGGATCGATATCCAGCGGGAAGGTCAACAGAATGGTCACCACCCCCTGCGCATTGCCCATGGTGGCATTACGCACGTTCTGCGAGATGAACTGCGAGTTCGGCACAATCACCGTGGATTTATCACTGAGTTGAATCTCGGTGGCGCGCACGTTGATGCGACGGATATCCCCTTCAATGCCGCTGATGCTCACCAGATCGCCCACTTTTACCGGGCGCTCGGTTAACAGAATCAAACCGGAGATAAAGTTCTTCACTATCTCCTGTAAACCGAAACCGATACCGACCGACAAGGCGCTGACGATCCACGCCAGTTTGTTCCACTGCAGGCCCATGATCGACAACGTCAGCAGGATAATCAGCACATAACCGATGTTGCTGAACAGCGTCACCAACGACACGCGCATACCAACATCCATGGTGGTTTTCGGCAGGAAATCTTTATCCAGCCAGCGACGCACCGAACGCAGCACGTAGATGCCCACCACCAGACACAGAATGGCATTGACCATATGCGCCGGCACAATGTTCAGCGACTCCAGCCCTTTGCCGCCCCAGAACTCAATCACTTTCTGAATCAGCTCGATCGGTGTTGACGAGGCAAAGGTGCCATTCAGCAGCGCCAGCGCCACAATACCAATCAGTGCGGTTTTGCCCACCGCGCCCAACAGCGTGGCCGCCTGTTGCAGATGGCGTTCATCAATATTCAATGACGTCTGCAGACGTTTGCCGGTGGCGTTGTTGGTGGAGAACAGGCTTTCACAGCCGTCATTGATCAAATGGCTGAGGAAGTAGAACGAGCCAAACAGAATGCCGCACCAGATCACTTCATAACCGAGGAAGCGCGCTAGCGTGACGTATCCGACGATCAGCGAAATCAGTATCGCCAGGGCAGTAATCGTCAGTGCCAGCTGTACCAGCCCGACAATGGTTGGACGCGCTTCCGGCGCATTGCCCTCTTGCACCATACGACGGCGTACGCGATTAGTACGCATGCTGATCGCCATACCGGTGGTGCCAATCAGCAGCGCCGTCAGGCCGTTCGCGAAGATAGTGGTGTTCAGGCTGGTGCCGACGCTGTAGTTAAAGGACTCTGCCGTCTGGAAAAGAAACACCAGTCCTGCCGTAATCGGTGGGAACGGCTTCAGCGCCTGCGCCACTTCATTGGAGATACTCGGCAAGCGCCAGCTCGGACGACGCGTGGACAGGAAGGCGCGGCCTAATCCGGCGATCAAACCGCAATAGACGCTGAGTTGCACCAGGCGCTCAACAAAATCCTGCACGTCAGTAGAAACTTCATCACGGCGAGTAAACGCCAGCGCGATAAAGTTGAAGGTCAGCACCACGGCCGCCAGGGTAGTCAAGGCAATTGCCGCAGCCAGGAAGCTACGACGCAAGCGCCCCTCTGGCAATTTGTTGATGCTCACCCAGGCCAAAAATTCTTCGCTGTAGCGACGACCCAGGGTCATCACCAGCATCGCCGCAATCAACCAGCCAATGGTGCCGAAACGCCAACCGGGTTCCCAGGAGAGCGCCGCCGTGTCCTGCAGTTCAGCGATAAAATCACTGATCTTTTCACCGTCCAAATCCTGACGGCTGACCATCGGTGCCCAAAAACGCGGCCCCAGGATACTGCCAGAATTGAGCGCCAGCTGGCTTTTCAACTGGTCACGACGCAGGTTGACGATCTGGGAGGAGAGCACCAGCGCACCATTTTTAATGCCGTCGGCCTGCTTGATCTGGTCATCCAGCTTGCTTTTCTGGCTCTCCAGCGAGGCGCGTTTGCGCGTCACTTCCGGCGTCTCTTTCACGCCGCTGTCCGGTTTCGGTGCCGGACCGAGTACCGCTAACTGTGCATCCAGCTGCTGCCCCTGGGGGATCAGCGCCTGGCTGAGGGTTTCGGCGTTTCCGGATAACTCCAGCGCCATTTCATTCAGCTGGTTCAGCTGGTTTTCATTGGTATCGCCAGAGACCTGACCTTTGATCTTGTCGAGAATTTTCTGCATTTTCGGCAGCTCAACCGCTGGGTTGACCTTCGGCGCAGCGTCTTCTTGCTGAGCCGCGGCGGCAGTGCTGTCATCCGCGTAGCTCAGTGCCGGGCTCAACAGCACCAGCAGCAGTAAAAATGGGGTAACGAGTGATCGAAGCTTGAACATATAAATGAGATTCCAGCGCAATTTCAGCCGATAAATGCCAGTTAACTTTGAATGGCGGCCAGTGTAGAGCGTAGCCGAAGCGGAAACTATAGGAATGAAGTGATAACTCACAGACGCACAATCCGTTGCGCATCTGTGAATTGACACAGACGTTGTGATTACTCGTTGCTGGCCGTCTGCGACGATTTCTGCTTCTTGTACGCCAGCGCAGCTGCCGGAACCGGCGCCGCTTTGCCGGTTTCCAGCCAGTCACGCAGACGATTAGCATCGGCAAAATGGGTGTACTTGCCAAAGGCATCCAGCACCACCAGCGCCACCGGACGATTATTGATCACCGTGCGCATCACCAGGCAGTGGCCCGCTTCGTCGGTATAACCGGTTTTGGTCAGGGCGATACGCCAGTCGTTTTTGTACACCAGATGGTTGGTGTTGCGGAATGGCAGCGCATAGTTAGGATGCTTAAACACCGCCGTGTCTTCTTTGGTGGTGCTCAGTTCACCAATCAAAGGATACTGACGCGTGGCCTTGGCCAGTTTGATCAGGTCTTCCGCATTGGAGACGTTTTGAATCGACAAGCCCGTCGGCTCAACATAACGGGTGTGCGTCATGCCCAGCGCGCGCGCTTTGGCGTTCATCGCGCGAATAAACGCATCGTAGCCGCCCGGATAGTGATGCGCCAGGCTGGCAGCGGCACGGTTTTCTGAAGACATCAGCGCCAGCAGCAACATGTTGCGGCGGCTGATTTCACTGTTCAGTTTGACGCGCGAAAACACGCCGCGCATCTCAGGCGTGTGGCTGATATCAACCGACAGCATCTCGTCCATCGGCAGCTTAGCGTCGAGCACCACCATGGCAGTCATCAGCTTGGTCAGTGACGCAATAGGACGCACACGGTCGGGATGGCTGGAGAACAGCACTTTGTTAGTTTCGAGATCGACAATCATGGCACTGCCGGAAGCGATTTGCGGTTGGGCAATCGGCGCCAGATTCGACAGCGCAGCAGGCGCGGCCAGTGCCGGAGTTACAGCTGCGGGCGCGGCGACAAACAGCGCCAGCGACAGCAAGGAAATACGCATTTTTACAGACATCGTGTCAAAAAAATCCGGTGAGGAGTTTTGCGCCGTGTTTGAGACACAGGCCGCGCGCATCAAACCAGACGGGATGCGGGCTGGCAGCAGCATAATACAAGTTTATCTGCGAAATTTCTTAGGTAGATTGTTTCCGGGCGTTAAAAAACCGGGGGCCAAATGACCACCCGGTTGATGTTTTAATGCCGACTAGAAAAGTCGCGGTCCGTAGCCCCACAGCACCACCGTCAGAGCCAGCAGCACTTCGAATACCAGCACACCAATCGCCAGGGTAGAACCTGAGAAGCGCATGCTCTCATCACGATCAATGTTGAGGAACACCGGAATGCCGACGTACAGCAGATAGCCGGTATAGAGTAACGCCACCGCGCCGGCTAACACACACAGCCACACCAGCGGATAGAGTGCCACCAGGCCGCTGATAAACAGTGGTGTCGCGACATAGCCGGCAAAAACGGTACAGCGCGGAACGCTCGGGCGCTGCGGATAATCGCGCGCCATCCAGTGAATGACGCGACCCATCACCGCCACGCCGCCTAAGATAATCAGGTAAAACAGAATGCCGAGACCGATGCCGGTCAGCAGGTTGAGTTGAACGAACTGCCCTTCGCCCAGATTCCAGCCCAGTTGTGTGGTACCGATAAAGGCACAGATCACCGGGATCGCTGCCATCATCAAAACATGGTGGGTGTAGTGGTGCGAAACGCTCTCATTTTCTTGCTTGATATCGCGCATTTCCTGGTTAGGATGCGCCAGAAGACCCCAGACATGATTCATAAAATCACTCCTCTGATGCGATGGGCTGCCCCTTCAGCGATCAGGCCATGCAACTCAGGCAGCTTCCCTTCAAGTATAATCGGGGCTGCTGTTTTTGCGGACAGCGGCACAAAAAAAGCTGCTGGCGTATAAACTGTTACCTGAATCACTCGCGACAGGGAGGAAAATTTGCATCTCGATATCAATGGATTAATTACCCAATACGGCTACCTCGCCTTACTGATTGGCTGTATCGCGGAAGGGGAAACTTTTACCCTGTTGGGCGGCGTGGCGGCCCATGAAGGCTTACTGCACTTTAGCGGCGTGGTGCTGGCCGCGATGATTGGCGGGATTATCGGTGACCAGCTGCTGTTCTGGCTCGGCCGTCGCTACGGCACGCGCATCCTGCGCCGTTTCCGTAAACATGAAGATACCATTCGTAAAGCCAATCGCCTGATTCAGAAGCGACCCAGCCTGTTTGTGATTGGCGTGCGCTTTATGTACGGCTTCCGCATTATTGGCCCGATCATCATCGGCACCAGCCGGTTAAAACCGCTGCGCTTCTTTGTACTCAACGTGATTGGTGCAGCACTCTGGTCGCTGATCTTTGTCACCCTCGGTTACTTCGCCGGGGAGATCATTACGCCGTGGCTGCATAAGCTCGACCAGCACCTTAAACATTTGCTGTGGTTGGTGGCGGCGATTGTGTTCGGCATCGCACTGCGTTACGTGATTCGCCGCTGGAACCGCCGCCGGGCGGACTAGTGGTGATAGCCTTTAAACTGCGGATTGGCCAGCATAAAACCACCATCGACAATAAACGATTGTCCGGTGGTGTAAGTCGCCCACTCCGAACACAGCCATGCCACTAAACTTGCCACTTCACGCGTATCGCCGGGACGCCCAATCGGGATTTCCGGCATACGCGTGCTGCGTGCCTGATCGTTAGTCAGGTGATTCATGGCGGTGGCAATCGCGCCTGGTGCCACGGCATTCACCAGAATATGATGCGGCAGCAAACTCAACGCCATCGATTTAGTCAGACCCCCAAGAGCGTGTTTCGCCGCCGTATAAGCAGTAGCATCTGGCAGCGGCGTATGTTCGTGAACAGAAGTAATATTGATAATGCGCCCGCCATCACCCTGATCGACCATGTGCCGTGCGGCGATTTGTCCGCAGACAAAGGATCCGTCTACATCCACGCTGAACGTTTTGCGCCAATCTTCGAAGGTCACATCGAGGAAATCGGCCTTTAACATCACCCCTGCGTTGTTGACCAACACGTCAATGCGCCCCAACGAGTTGATCAACTGCGACAGCTGTTTGCCACCCTCTTGCGGGTCAGAGAGATCAAGCTGCCGCACTTGCGCCGTTTGCCCTTTACTCTCCACCAGCCGTGCCGTTTCTTGTGCGCCCTCTTCATCTGAGCGCCAGGTAATGCCGAGGGTGAAACCTGCTTCTGCCAGCATCAGTGCACATGCGCGACCAATGCCGGAATCCGATGCGGTCACTACAGCCACTTTCTGTTTTCCGAGTGCCATAACATTCTCCTGCGTGATGGGTGTCTTCACAGTATAGAAGTTATCGATCTGTGCCTCGTGTCAGCCGAAAAAACCCTTTCGTCTATAGTTAACAATCAGATGCAGTCAAGGAGGCAGGATGAGCAAAATTAAACGCAGAATTGATGATCACGGCGTGATTGGGGATTTACGCACCTGTGCGCTCATCGCCAATGATGGCACCATTGATTACCTCTGCTGGCCCGAGTTGGACAGCCCATCCGTGTTTGCCGCCCTGCTGGATGGCGACGAAGCCGGTTTGTTCTCTCTGGCGCCCGACTGGAAAAATGCCCGTCAGCAGCAGCTTTATCTGCCGGACACTAATATTTTGCAGACGCGCTGGTTAGGCGATGCTGGCGTGGCGGAAATCACCGATTACATGCCGATCTGCGATCAGCCGAATAAAGTGCCGCGACTGGTACGTCGGGTCAAAATGGTGCGCGGTTCCGCGACCTTCAATCTGCTGTGTGCCCCGCGCCATGATTATGCCCGCGCTGAAACAAGCACCGAATTGCGTCCTGGCGGCATCGCGTTTCTGGCGGAAGGTCACCCCGCGTTACGCCTCAGCGCCACGGTGGTGATGACCCGTGAAAATCACAGTGCGGTGGCAGAATTTACCCTCAAAGCCGGGGAATCCGCTGAGTTTGTGTTCGGCAGCGATGAAGATCCCTTCGTCGCCGAGATCGCCACGGAGCAGTGCTTCAGTGAGACCCTGAGCTATTGGCGGCACTGGAGCAGCCACAGCACGTATCGCGGTCGCTGGCAGGAGATGGTGACGCGATCCGCCCTGGCGCTAAAACTGCTCACCTCCAAACAGCACGGTTCGATTGCCGCTGCCGCAACCTTTGGTTTGCCGGAAGAGTTGGGCGGCGAGCGTAACTGGGACTATCGCGCGTCGTGGATCCGTGATGCCTCCTTCAGCATGTATGCACTGATGCGGCTGGGCTACGTGGAAGAAGCGCGTGATTTCACTCACTGGGTTGGGCGCTGCGTTGAACATAGCCATGACGACACGCCGCATCTGCAGGTGATGTATCGTCTGGACAGCGGCACCGAATTGCACGAAACCGAGCTGCTCAATCTCTCTGGCTATGCCAACTCACGTCCGGTGCGCATCGGTAATGATGCGTGGCGACAGACTCAGCTCGATATTTATGGCGAGTTGATGGATGCCATTTATCTCGCCAACAAATATGGTGAAGCCATTTCTCAGCGCGGCTGGCGGCATGTGTCCGACATGATTGATTACGTCTGCGGCAACTGGAATCAGCCTGACGCCGGGATTTGGGAGATGCGCGGTGAGCCGGAACACTTTCTGCATTCACGCCTGATGTGCTGGGTGGCACTGGATCGTGCGCTGCGTCTCGGCCTGAAGCGTTCGCTGCCGATGCCGTATGAGCGTTGGGATCGTGTGCGCAGTGAGATCCGCGACGATATCTGGAAAAACTTCTGGAGCCCGGAACTGGGCCACTTTACCGCCACGCGCGGCGGAAAATTCCTTGATGCTTCCATGCTGCTGATGCCGCTGGTGCGCTTTGTCAGTTCAACCGATCCCGACTGGATTGCCACGCTGGACGCGATTAAAACGCATCTGGTGAGCGACGGTTTAGTGCGCCGCTATAACATTAGCGAGACGCCTGCCGATGCATTAACCGGAGGGGAAGGCTCTTTTGCCGCCTGCTCGTTCTGGTATGTGGAGTGTCTGGCGCGTGCCGGCCGCGTGCATGAGGCCCATTTTGAGTTTGAGAAACTGCTGAGTTATGCCAATCCCTTGGGACTGTACGCCGAAGAATTTACCACCCACGGCGAAGCGCTGGGGAATATGCCGCAGGCGTTATCGCATCTGGCATTAATCAGCGCCGCTTTTTTCCTCAACCGTAAACTGAGCAATGAAGTGACGCTGTGGCAGCCTTAAGAAAATTCACATTTTGGGCGGTACGACAACGAGATGGGTCGGGGAAAACGTGCTAATTGGGTAAAGTATCATCAGCTAGTGAAAATCATGATTCCCATCCTGACGCCTATGAACATATAATGCGCACCGGGTCATTGAGACCGAGATGGATTCGACACACTGACAAGCCTGAAACACGGCTGTAACGACTTGAAAAACATGAAAAAGAGCATTCGCGCGTTCGCTTCACTTGCTTTGGTACTGGCGGCATTCAGCCAGTCAGCATTCGCAGTAGTGTATCCGCTGCCAGCGGCTAACAGCCGTTTGATCGGCGAAAACCTTGAAATCACCGTGCCTGATGACAGCCGACTTCCGCTGGAAGCCTTTGCTGCACAGTACCAGATGGGCCTCAGCAACATGCTGGAAGCCAATCCGGGCGTTGATGTGTATCTGCCAAAAGCGGGCACCAAAATGGTGATCCCTCAGCAGCTGATCCTGCCTGACGCTCCGCGTGAAGGCATCGTGATCAACAGCGCGGAAATGCGTCTTTATTACTACCCGAAAGGCACCAAGACCGTGGTCGTGCTGCCAATCGGTATCGGCGAGTTGGGTAAAGACACCCCGGTGAACTGGACCACTACCGTTCAGCGTAAGAAAGCCGGTCCAACCTGGACACCGACCAAAGGCATGCACGCGGATTACGCGGCACGTGGCGAAACCATTCCAGCGGTGTTCCCAGCTGGCCCGGATAACCCAATGGGCCTGTATGCGCTGTACATTGGTCGTCTGTATGCGGTGCACGGGACTAACGCTAACTTCGGTATCGGTTTGCGCGTAAGCCACGGCTGTGTGCGTCTGCGTGCTGACGACATCAAGTGGCTGTTCGACAACGTGCCAGTGGGTACGCGCGTACAGTTTATCGATCAGCCGGTGAAAGCCACCGTTGAGCCAGACGGTTCTCGCTATGTTGAAGTGCACAATCCACTCTCAACCACCGAAGAGCAGTTCAACTCGCGTGAAGTGGTGCCGATTACCCTGACCGCAGCCGTGACCAAAGTGATTGCCGATGGCAGCACCAACCAGGATGCGGTGAACAATGCTATCCAGGCGCGTAACGGTATGCCGACTAAAATCAATGGTCCACAGGGTGAAGTGATGCCTGCTCCGGTGCCGGTACAGGAATCTTCTGACGCAACGCCGAAAGAAGAGCCAATGACCCCGCAAGGCGCCAGCGCCGTTGCACCGCAGGGTGACGTAGCACCGGTTGCTCAGCCTGCGCCAGCGACCGGCAACAGCCTGTAATTGCTGATTAGCATGCAGTAAAAAAGCCAGCCCATTGCGGCTGGCTTTTTTGTGGGCGTTTGCCATAAATGGCAACCCTACGTTGATAATGCGCGGTGTTCGCCGTGTGCACGCGGCATCATTCCCGCCGCCGTCTTAGCGCCAGCCAGCCCGCCACCAGGGTAAACACCAGCACCACAATCACCAGCAGTAAAAAACCGTGCGGATTACTGGCCAGCGGAATGCCGCCTACGTTCATGCCGAAAAAACCGGCAATGATGTTAATCGGCAGCGCCAGCACGGTGATCACCGTCAGTAAAAACAACGTGCGGTTACTCTGCTCCATCAAGCTGGCAGCAATCTCTTCCTGCAACAGACGAATGCGCTCCATCAGCCCTGCCAGATCATTTAATGCCACGCTGAACTCTTCCGTAAAAATGCGCAGTTCACTTAGCGGTTCACGTTTGAGCCATTTGGGTGGCCGATTCAACAAACGGAACAACGCGGCGGGTTCCGGTGCCAGCAAACGCTGCACGCGCAGTAGCATGCGGCGCAGATGGCCCAGTTCAGTGCGGTTGGTTTTTATCGCCGCACTGAGCAGCCGTTCTTCAACGGCGTCCACCGCCTGACTGGAACGACGAACCACCTGCTCAAGCTGAGCCTCCTGCTCACCCAGCAGCCACAGCAACATCGCATCGGGTTCAGCAAAAGAGAGGCGATCGATTTGCTGGTGCATACGTTCAATCATTCCCACAGGCCGATAGCGTGCGGTGACGATAGTGTGTTCACAGCACCAAATCCACAGCGTGGCGTTCTGCGTGCTGCGCTCTTCTTTACTGAAAGTCACGTCATTCAGCACCGCCAGCAGCGCATCGTTTTGATGAGCTAAACGGGTGCGGGGTGAAGCAGAATGGATCTCGTCGAAAAAATCATCATCTACACTAAAGTGGTCCTGAACCCAGCGCTCGGCACGCGCATGGTTGAGGTTGATGTGTAGCCAAAGAAAATAGGATTCCGGCAAATCTTGCTGTGCAAGCTGGGCAGCTTCACGGGCGTTGAGCCGCTGTGGTGCTGCTTCCGGCGTGAACAGATACCCATGAATAAGACCGGCCACTTCATTATTGAAGTCCGGTAACGAGGCAAACGGCAGGACAGGCTGGAGCATGGCAGCGTGATGATCCCGAAGCGGTCAGATCCACAGACTGCGACAGGTGTGTTACAGCAAGATGACAGAGCGTGATCGCGATCATCATTCTGTCATACAAACCCCGTATCACACTGCAAGTAACGGGTGCCATTCGAGCACCGTCAATCCACACCGGGGTGTGTTATGGCTGAAAACAGTTTACCTGCATCAACATCGACATCATCGTCCCAAAATGGACGTCCGAATCTTAACCAAGGCAACGGTCGCGTCTCACGTATCATCTTCCTGATCCTGCTATGCGGCGGCTTGCTGTTCACCGCTATCAACCTGTTTAATGACGTTGAAGAAACGGGCGCGCCGGTCACCAGCTATACGCCGTTCCTGCTGCTGGGCGTGGCATTAGTGATTGCACTCGGCTTTGAATTCGTCAACGGCTTCCACGATACCGCTAATGCGGTCGCCACGGTGATTTATACCCATTCCCTGTCGCCGGGTGTAGCGGTGGTGTGGTCGGGCTTCTGCAACTTCCTCGGCGTATTGCTCTCCAGCGGCGTGGTGGCATTTGGCATCATCTCGCTGCTGCCGGTAGAGCTGATTCTGCAGGCAGGTAGCGGCAACGGCTTCGCCATGGTGTATGCGCTGCTTTTCTCGGCCATCATCTGGAACCTGGGCACCTGGTATTTCGGCCTGCCGGCGTCATCTTCACATACGCTGATCGGTTCGATCATCGGCGTGGGTGTGGCGAATGCCCTGCTGCACGGCCGCAGCGGCACCAGCGGTGTGGATTGGGATCAGGCGATTAAAGTGGGTTATGCCCTGCTGCTGTCACCGGTGGTGGGCTTTATCTGTGCCGCGCTGCTGTTGCTGGCGATGAAAGCTTTGATCCGCAACCGTCAGCTGTATGAAGCACCAAAAGGCAACCAGCCACCGCCACCGTGGATCCGTGGTTTGCTGATCCTGACCTGTACCGGCGTCTCCTTTGCGCATGGCTCGAACGATGGTCAGAAAGGCATGGGCCTTATCATGCTGATTCTGGTTGGCACTATGCCGATTGCTTACGCCCTGAACCGTTCACTGCCGCCGGACCAAATCCCGCGCGTGGCAGCACTGACTCAGGTCACCGAACAGCAGTTGCTGACGCTGCAACCGGCACCGGCTGCAATGCCTGCACCGCGTGAAGTGCTGACCGAATTTGTGCGCACCAGTCAGAACCGTCCACAGGTATTGCCTGCCCTCGGCATGATGCTGGGCGACATCGGCGATCAGATCCGTCGTTATGGTGCGGTGGAGAATATCCCGGCCCAGGCGGTGACCAACACCCGTAACGATATGTATCTCGCCTCCGAAACCATCAAACATCTGCAAACCGCCAAAGTGGCGCTGCCGGAAGAGATCGCCAGCAATCTTTCCGCCGTGAAGAAAGAGCTGGATGCCGCCACGCGCTTTATCCCGATGTGGGTAAAAGTGGTGGTCGCGATTGCCCTTGGTCTTGGCACCATGGTGGGCTGGCGCCGCATTGTGGTCACGGTGGGTGAACGCATTGGTAAAACCCATCTGACCTACGCGCAAGGTGCCAGTGCCGAACTGGTGGCGATGGCGACCATCGGCGCAGCGGATATCTTCGGTTTACCGGTCTCCACCACGCACGTCCTGTCATCAGGCGTGGCCGGTTCGATGGCCGCCAATAAATCTGGCCTGCAGCTCTCAACGATTCGTAACCTCGCGCTGGCGTGGGTATTGACGCTGCCGGTCTCGGTCTTACTTTCAGGGCTGCTTTACGCTCTGTTTATTCATCTGTAACGGGGAAAAGTCATGGCGACACACGACAATAGCTACCACAGCGAGACCTTCAATGCGCGTCTGCTGCAGGAGTTTTACGACAGCTACGACGAAGAGCTGGAAATGGAGCTGGACGATCTGCGCTTCAATGATAACGGTGAACCGCAGGAAGAAGGTGATAAGGCCTTCCGCCGCCGCTACTTCCGTGAGCTGCTGCATCTGCAGGGTGAACTGGTGAAGATGCAGGATTGGGTGATGCGCACCGGACATCGCGTGGTGATTTTGTTTGAAGGCCGTGATGCCGCCGGGAAAGGCGGGGTGATCAAACGTATCACCCAACGTTTAAACCCTCGCACCTGTCGCGTCGCCGCCCTGCCCGCGCCGAACGATCGCGAGAAAACGCAGTGGTATTTCCAACGCTATATCGCCCATCTGCCTGCAGCCGGTGAAATTGTGATGTTTGACCGTAGCTGGTACAACCGCGCAGGCGTTGAGCGTGTAATGGGCTTCTGTAACGAAGCCGAAGTGGAAGAGTTTTACCGCAGCGTCCCGGAATTCGAAAAAATGCTGACGCGTAGCGGCATTCAGATCATCAAGTACTGGTTCTCGATTACCGATGAAGAGCAGGAGCTGCGCTTCCTGAGCCGCATCCACGATCCGTTGAAACAGTGGAAATTAAGCCCGATGGATCTGGAAAGCCGCCGCCGTTGGGAGGATTACACCGAAGCGAAAGAAGAGATGCTGGAGCGCACCCACATTCAGGAAGCGCCATGGTGGGTTGTGCAAGGTGTGGATAAGAAACGTGCGCGTCTGAACTGCATCAGCCATCTGCTGCAACAGGTGCCGTACGAAGAGAGCGAGTCGAAGACGATTATGTTACCGACGCGCGAACGCAATGAAGATTATCGCCGCGCGCCAGTACCTGAAAACATGGTGGTGCCAGAGAAGTATTAATTAACAGTTTGCACGGCTGCCTGGCGGCCGTGCTGCTGTTGCAGACGCAACGTTATCGCAAATGCGCCCAGCACCATCAGGGCCGCCGCCAGATACACTGACTGCATCCCCCAATGACCAATCAGTAATCCTGCCACCGGACCGGTTAATCCCAGCCCTAAATCAAGAAACGCCGAGTAAGTCCCCAACGCCGATCCCTGATCCTGCTGCTGCACGCGTTTAACCGCTTCCACGCCCAGCGCCGGGAACACCAGAGAGAAACCGCCCCCAGTCAGGAACGCGCCGATATCCACCAGCCAGCTGCTGTCAGCCTGCCAGATTAACAGCAGACCCGCACACTCCAGCACAAACGACACCAGCGACACTTTCAACCCGCCGAAACGGGTGATGTAGCGGCCACCGGCCAGACGCACCAGCACAAAGCCGAGACTGAACAATGTCAGAGCAAAGGCGGCGCCGCTCCAGTCGCGGCTGGCAAAATAGAGGGTGATAAACGTCGAGATGACGCCAAAACCGATGGTGCCGAAGCCCAGCGCCAGCCCAAACAGCCAGACGCGGCTGACCACGCGATGAAAAGGAATGCGCACGCCAGCGGTAACGCTGACCGCCGCCTTACGGCTCGCCATGCAGAAACCGATGATGCCCATCACCGCCACGAGCCCGGCAAAGCCGCTGATGCCGAACATTTGATTGAGCAGCACACCCAGCGGTGCACCTATCGCCATGGCAAAATAGGTGGCGACGCCGTTCCATGAGATCACGCGCGCTGTTTGCAGAGGCCCGACAATGTTCATCCCCCATAGCGTTGAACCGGTGCTGCTAAAGCTCTCTCCCACGCCCAGAAACAGCCTTCCCACCGCTAATAGCGCCAGACTGAGCATCGGCGCATCGGTGAACATTGCAGCGAATAGAGAGAGCACACCGCTCATGCCGCAGCACACCAATCCCATCATCACCACGCGTTTTGGGCCATAGCGATCGGCCAGGCGACCCGAATGCGGACGACTGAGCAGCGTGGCGAAGTACTGCAGGCTGATGATCAATCCGGCGATGAACGAGCTGAAACCCAGCTGGTTATGCACAAATCCCGGCAGCACCGCGAGCGGCAGCCCTACTGAGAGGTAGCAGAAAAACGTGAAGACAATAACGGAGATGATGCGTTTATTTAACTGAGCATGACTCAGTACAGCGGCGTCAGACATAAGTGATGGCATTACAAATGAATGTGAAACGCTACTATAGCGCAAATAGCGTTGAGCTTGAACCTGACTTTACGTGGAACTGTGTCATGGCTTAATTCTGCATAATTCTATTGTCGCGCTCATTTAAATTCCGCCGCTGTAAGTTCACTTCTCATTAATAACAGGACTTAATGCAATTTTATTTACGCATTGATCTGACAAATCCGAAAAAAATCAATAATCGGAAAACGATTAACAAAAAACATTTAATAAAATAGCAGCAAAACCAACTGTTAATCTTTCCAGGCCGTGGTAAAGCTAAGAGAGCCACGCGCAATCATTCACATTAAGCCATAGATTCCGCCCCTGATTGCCTTTAGGTTACAGATTATTCAATCAATCTTTGATCGTTACTTTCGGTGCGTAACCTACGCAGCGTCAACGTGTAGCCTGCACACCTGATTAAGCCAATCTCTGACCTCTGTTAATTCTGTTCCCTACCTGCCAGGAGAGATTATGAAGATAATCACCAGTGGAAGCGGATATCCTGAAAAAAGAAATATCATGACCAGCCCACATAACAAATATATTGATTGTCGCAAAAAGAATATCTACTTCTATTTAAATGCTGTCAAAGCAAGAATCTTACATAAAAATAAACAATTTATTTTTCTCCCGCTACCTGGCTTACTGCCACATGATGCGGATGTCATCCATCTTTTCAATGAAGTGGCCGACACCAAAAGGAACTGGATCGCCACCTTTGAAACCGAAATCCCGCGTGTGCTGCCGGTGCCGGGTGTGGCGAAGTTCGACAATCCTCAACTAAAGTCGCAGCTGCAATTAATCGCCAGGTCGGAATGCCTGACGTTGATTGCGATTTCGCAAGCCACTCTCGACATCCAGCTGAAACTGCTCGACGCGTTTCCCGCGATCAAAGCCGCTGTCAGGCACAAACTCCATATCCTGCATCCGCCGCAGCCGCTGCTGTGCGTAAAGCCGCGCCTGATCTCGCCGGGAGAAATTCGCTTCATCTTTGTCGGCAGCGAGTTCTATCGCAAAGGCGGCGCGGAAGTGGTGCTGGCCATCTCGCAATTAACCGAAGAGGATGTGTTTACACGCGGCCAGATACAGGTCACGCTGATCGGTGACATCACGCAGCGGCACAATATCGCCCATCGGCAATTCCAGGATGATGAGGCGTTCTATACGCGCATTGAGCACTTAATCAAAACCTCGCCTCACATCCAGCATTTCACCACCCTGCCCAACAATCAGGTGCTGACCTTACTGCAACACTCGCACGTGGGATTGTTGCCCAGCTGGCAGGATACTTACGGCTTCTCGGTGCTGGAGATGCAAGCCAGCGGCTGTCCGGTGATCACGACCAACATTCGCGCCTTACCGGAGATCAATCCACCCGGTGCGGGATGGCTTATTCAGCAGCCGGTGAATGACGAATATGAGTATGTGGTTGATTCTCAGGAGAGCAAACTGCAGATACGTCGACAAATCGTGCAGCAGCTTAAAACGCATATCATTGATATTTTGCGGAATCCGGGCGTAATCACGCAATATTCTGCACAATCACTGAAGAGAATTGCTGAGCAGCACGATCCGGGAAAATTCAGCGAGCAGCTTGCCCACTTCTATTCAGCCAGCAAGCAGATGCACTACACAACGGCGTTTAAATGAGGAAGGGTTATACCGGTACGGTTAACTGAAGGGCGTGGCGTTCAATTGCCGTGGCGATCTCGGCTGATACGCGCAGAGTGCGGATTTCACTGAACAGCCCATCGGCTTCGTTATAGGCTTTTCGCAGATAACCGAGCCACTGTTTGATGCGTGCGACGTGGTACATGCCGGTATCGCCCTGCTTCTCAAGTTGCGTGTATTTGAGCAGCAGTTCGACCACTTGCGGCCACGGCATTGGCGCTTCGTTGTATTTCACCACACGACCGAGATTCGGGATATTGAGCGCACCGCGTCCCAGCATCACCGCATCGCAACCCGTGATGCGCATACATTCTTGCGCATCCTGCCAGCTCCAGATCTCACCGTTGGCGATCACCGGAATTGACAGACGCTGGCGAATTTCGCCAATCGCCTGCCAGTTAATGCTCTCAGCGCGGTAGCCATCTTCCTTGGTGCGACCGTGCACCACCAGTTCACTGGCACCCGCCTGCTGTACCGCATCGGCAATTTCAAAACGACGCTCACCCGAATCCCATCCCAGACGCACTTTCACCGTGACGGGAAGGTGATCGGGTACGGCTTCGCGCATCGCTTTGGCGCCGCGATAAATCAGCTCAGGATCTTTGAGTAAGGTGGCACCGCCGCCGCTGCCGTTCACCAGCTTCGATGGACAGCCGCAGTTGAGATCGACGCCCCAGGAGCCGAGTTCCACTGCACGCGCGGCGTTTTCTGCCAGCCACTCAGGATATTGCCCGAGTAGCTGCATACGCACGCGCGTGCCGGAAGCCGTTCGGCTGCTGTTGTGCAGCTCGGGACACAAACGGTAGAAGGATTTTACTGGCAGTAGCTGATCGACCACGCGCAAAAACTCGGTGACGCACAGATCGTAATCATTTACCCCGGAGAGCAGTTCGCGTACCAGCGAATCCAGCACGCCCTCCATCGGCGCCAGTAACACCCTCATCGCGTTAGATGTTCCCGCTCTTTTTCGCTGCCGGACGACGTCGACCGCTGTTAGCGGCTGGCGCATTCTGAACGGCACTGCTGCCCTGACGACGTGCAGGACGCGCTTCGCCCTGTGGACGTGCGCCATTGCTAGCTTGTGGACGCTGACCGTTGCCGCCGTGCGGACGAGAAACGTTACCGCCCTGTCCACGACCCTGGCTTTGACCACGACCCTGGCCCTGACCGCGACCCTGCTGCTGGCGACCGTTCTGGATCGGTTCCGCTTTGATGCTAGGGTCCACTTCGAAACCTTCCAGCTCAATGCGCGGAATCTCACGCTTCAGCAAGCGCTCAATATCACGCAGCAGTTTGTGTTCATCGACACACACCAGTGATAGGGCGGCGCCGGTTGCCGCAGCACGACCGGTACGGCCAATACGGTGTACGTAATCTTCCGCCACGTTTGGCAGCTCATAGTTCACTACGTGTGGCAGTTCTTCGATGTCCAGACCACGCGCGGCGATATCCGTTGCCACCAGCACACGAATGCCACCGGATTTGAAGTCAGCTAACGCACGGGTACGCGCGCCCTGGCTTTTGTTACCGTGGATAGCCGCAGCGGTGATGCCATCTTTGTTCAACTGTTCAGCCAGATGGTTAGCGCCATGTTTGGTACGGGTGAACACCAGCACTTGCTGCCAGTTATCGCGACCAATCATCAGCGACAGCAGTTCCCGCTTACGCTTCTTATCAACGAAGTGTACTTGCTGTGAAACCTGTTCAGAGGCGGTGTTACGACGCGCCACTTCAACCTGCTCTGGGTTGGTCAGCAGTTTTTCCGCCAGGGTTTTGATCTCATCAGAGAAAGTGGCAGAGAACAGCAGGTTCTGACGTTTCGCCGGCAGACGCGCCAGTACACGGCGGATGTCGTGGATGAAGCCCATATCGAGCATACGATCCGCTTCATCCAGCACCAGAATTTCGACCTGTGACAGGTCAACCGCATTTTGATGCGCCAGATCGAGCAGACGGCCAGGGGTCGCCACCAGCACATCCACACCACCGCGCAGTTTCATCATCTGCGGGTTGATGCTCACGCCACCGAAGACCACCAGTGAACGGATATTAAGATACTGACTGTACTCACGGACGTTCTCGCCCACCTGCGCCGCCAGTTCACGGGTTGGGGTGAGGATCAACGCACGTACCGGACGACGGCCGCGCGCGTTAGCAGGATTCGCAGTGAGACGCTGCAACAGTGGCAGCGTGAAACCGGCGGTTTTACCGGTACCGGTTTGGGCGCTCGCGAGCAGGTCACGACCCGCCAGCACCACGGGAATGGCCTGACGCTGAATCGGCGTCGGTTCCTGGTAGCCTTGTTCCGCTACCGCACGCAAAATATCGGCACTTAAGCCGAGAGAGTCAAATGACATGCAGGTGTATTACTCCGAACCGCCCTGTTCGCCGTCAGCGATGTAGTTTTCAGGGGGTATATGACGCAAGCCTGGTGGGCTCACGTGTGAAAAGGGCACAAACTACCATGCGTAAGGGCGGGAGTTTAGCAGGTTTCCGCTGCCACCGCGACTGAGAATAGTCACGGCGCTGTAACATGATGTTGGTAGTCTGCCTGACGTGGCATGAGTCGCGCCGTTGCTCACTGCGCCTGTTATTGCGCTGCGCATAACAAAAAAGGAGCCGCATTCGGCTCCTTTCTGTTCGCAACTGAGCTTTCGCTTAGCTGCGCTTTTTCTCCACGCGATGCGCGGGTTCTTTCGCCAGCAGTGACACCAGCGCCGGACCCACCAGCATTACCACGCCCAGACAACCGATCAGCAGGTTGTTGTGGATGAAGCGGGAGATCAGGAACAGCGTCAGCATCGCCGCGCCGAAGTAGTACGTTGTCGTGACTTCTTCCAGCGCGTCACCCATGCGACGTAAACGGGCACTACGCTGCAGAGCCAGCATGGCGATAAACACCACCGCATAAGCTGCTACCAGGGTACTGCTCACTTCAACCAGCGCTTTGTGCTTCCAGCCCCAAACCAGCGCGGCGATCACCAGCAGGTGCATCGCAATATGCAAACAGGTTTGACCGGTAACGATCTGAACACGATTAGACCATTTCATTCTTTTCTCCTGGCAGACCCAACAGAGGTCGCCCAAGTGTATCTGGCTGCGGCCAGACGGATTTCCTCAATGTAAAGCAAATTTCGGATAACGCCCTAATTTTCTGCAACAGTCACCATCCATTTGTGACAAAGACTACACTTTGTGCTGTTGATGATGAAAAGGAGCGCGTCGCAGTATGCCACAAAACAGCCAGGGATTTTCATTTAAAGTCCTGACCATCAATACCCACAAGGGGTTCACCAGCTTTAACCGCCGCTTTATCCTGCCGGAATTGCGTGACGCTGTCCGTGCCACGTCGGCGGATATTGTCTTCCTGCAAGAGGTGATGGGCACTCACGATATCCATTCGCTGCACATTGAGAACTGGCCGGAAAACTCTCACTACGAGTATCTGGCCGATACCATGTGGCATGATTTTGCCTATGGCCGTAACGCAGTTTATCCCGAGGGACATCACGGGAACGCGATATTGTCACGTTTCCCCATTATTGAATATGAAAATCTCGATATTTCTGTGGCCGGAAGTGAAAAGCGCGGCATGTTGCACTGCCAGATTCGCCTGCCGGATCGGCCCGAACCGCTGCATGTCATCTGTGTGCATTTAGGGCTAAAAGCGCAACATCGTCAGGCACAGATGAAGATGATGTGCGATCGCATCAACGCCCTGCCGCACGATGCCCCACTGGTGGTGGCCGGAGATTTCAACGACTGGCAGGTGCACGCCAACCGCTTCCTGAAACGCAGCGCGGGTTTACAGGAAGTGTTCAGCCTGAAAAACGGTCGCCCGGCGCGGACTTTTCCAGCCCGTTTTCCGCTGCTGCGACTGGATCGTATCTATATCCGTAACGCCACCGTAAGCCAGCCCTGGGCGCTGCCGGTCAAACCCTGGTCACACCTTTCCGATCATGCCCCTTTGGCCGTGGAGATTTTCCTATGAATTTCAGCTGGCGTGAGGGCAACCAGTTGCGGTTGCTGGAGAACGGCGAACAGTTCTTCCCCTGCGTTTCAGCAGCGATTCAACGTGCCGAGCGTTCGCTGCTGCTGGAGACGTTTATTCTGTTTGAGGATGACGTTGGCAACGCGCTGCATAGCGATCTGCTGGCGGCCGCACAGCGCGGCGTGAAGGTCGAAGTGATGGTGGATGGCTACGGTTCACACGACCTCTCTGACGCCTATGTGAACACGCTGACCGAAGCCGGCGTACGCTTCCTCTATTACGATCCGCGCCCGCTGGTGATGGGCATGCGCACCAATGTTTTCCGCCGCCTGCACCGTAAAATTGTGGTGGTAGATGATGCCCTCGCCTTTGTTGGCGGCATCAACTTCTCCGCTGAGCACAACACAGATTACGGTCCGGAGGCAAAGCAGGATTATGCGGTTGAAGTTAAGGGACCGGTGGTGCTGGATATTGCTCGCTATGTGCAGCAGGCCATCGGCAGCAAACAGACCACACGGCGCTGGTGGGGAGGACGTTCGCAGCGGCTGGCGGTCAACGCGATGCCCGGCGAGGCACAGGTGCTGTTTGTCTATCGCGATAACGATGACCATCGCGACGACATTGAGCAGCACTATCTCGATATGCTGCGCAAGGCAAAGCGGGATGTGATCATCGCCAATGCCTATTTCTTCCCCGGCTATCGCCTGTTACGTGAAATGCGCAGTGCCGCACAGCGAGGTGTGCGCGTGCGGCTGATCGTGCAAGGTGAACCGGATATGCCCATTGTTAAAGTGGGCGCCGAGCTGCTTTACAACTATCTGGTGGATGCCGGGGTTGAAGTCTATGAGTATTGCCGCCGACCGCTGCACGGCAAGATTGCGGTACAGGATCAACACTGGGCCACCGTGGGTTCCAGCAATCTTGACCCGCTGAGCTTGTCGCTCAATCTGGAAGCCAATCTCATCGTGCACGATCGGACTTTCAACCAGACGCTGCGTGACAATCTGGAAGCCCTGCTTCAGCACGATTGTGTGCGCGTGCAGGATGACAAACTGCCGCCGCGTACCTGGTGGCATCTCACCAAAAGCGTGATTGTGTTCCATTTCCTGCGTCACTTCCCGGCCATTGCCGGTTGGTTGCCCGCGCACACGCCGCTGCTGGCGCAGGTTGATCCCCCCGTGCAACCGGAAATGGAAACCCAGGATCGGGTCGAAACCGGCAACGAAGGAGCGAAACCCTGATGAGAAAAAAACATTCGCGCTGGCAATGGATAAAGAAAATCCTTACCTGGCTGTTCTTTATTGCGGTAATCGTGCTGCTGGTGATCTATGCGCGCAAAGTGAACTGGCAGGACGTTTATCAGGTGATCGTCGGCTATAACCGCTACGTGGTACTGGGCGCTGCGGCGCTGGTAGTGGTCAGCTATCTCACCTATGGCGTGTATGATTTAATTGGCCGCGCCTACTGTGGACACAAGCTGGCGAAGCGTCAGGTGATGCTGGTGTCGTTTATCTGTTACGCCTTCAACCTGACGCTCAGCACCTGGGTCGGCGGCGTGGCGATGCGTTATCGCCTCTATTCCCGCCTCGGCCTGCCTGGCAGCACCATCACACGCATCTTTTCCATGAGCATCGCCACCAATTGGCTGGGCTATCTCCTGCTGGCGGGCGTAGTGTTTGTCGCCGGCATGGTGCCGATTCCGCCGCGCTGGTTCATCGGCGAAAACACCCTGCGCATTATCGGTGCAGTGCTGTTAGTGCTGGTCGCGATTTATTTGTGGGCCTGTGCTTTTGCGAAAAAACGTCACTGGACAGTCAAGGGTCAACACTTACAGCTGCCGTCGCTGCGCATGGCGCTGATTCAGTTTGCCGTCTCCAGCGCGAACTGGCTGGTGATGGGCACCATTATCTGGCTATTACTGGCGCGTCAGGTGGATTACCCGCAGGTGCTGGGGGTGTTACTAATTAGCAGTATCGCTGGGGTGATCATTCATATTCCGGCAGGCATCGGGGTGCTGGAAGCGGTGTTTCTGGCGCTACTGGCTGGCGAGCACGTTTCGCACGGCACCATCATTGCCGCCCTGCTGGCCTATCGCGTGCTGTACTTTATTTTGCCGCTGCTGCTGGCGCTGGTGTTGTATCTGATGCTGGAGAGCCGCGCAAAACATCTGCGGCAGAAGAATGAACAGAAGATGGCGAAATCGGACGCGGGATAAACCGGGGAGAAAGCACTCGCGCTCGGTGGGCGCCATCAATGGCGCACCCGAAAATTCTTTGCAAATTGATACGGTCGACATTGGTGCGCTGGCCAAAATCAATTGCGCCCCCTACAAGCATCCTGTTCGGATGTTGTAGGGGGCGCATTCATACCCGCCAGAAGCGGTACTTCAGGATTAACGGCGGTTACCGAAAATACGCAGCAGCATCAGGAACAGGTTGATGAAATCGAGATACAGCGTCAGCGCACCCATGATCGAGTAGCGACGCAGATTCTCTTTGTCATTGACGTTGATGGTCTCGCCAATCGATTTCAGCTTTTGGGTGTCATACGCAGTCAGACCGACGAACACCACCACGCCGATATAGGTGATCGCCCACATCAGCGCCGGGCTTTTCAGCCAGAAGTTCACCAGTGACGCCAGTACAATACCAATCAGCGCCATAAACAGCAGGCTGCCGAAGCGGCTGAGGTCGCGTTTGGTGGTGTAGCCGTAGAAGCTCATGGCACCGAACATCCCTGCCGTCACAAAGAAGGTGCTGGCGATAGAGGAATAGGTGTAGACGAGGAAAATACTCGCCAGCGTCAGGCCCGTCAGCGCCGAATAGAGCATAAACAGCCCGGTGGCTAAGGTACTGCTCAGACGATGCACCATGCCCGACAGCACAAACACTACCGCCAGCTGCACAATAATCAGCCCGAAGAAGGTGATGCGATTAGCAAACACCAGCTCCATCACCGCAGGTGTGCGCGCCGCAAACCAGGAAACAAAAGCGGTCAGCAGCAAGCCGCAGGTCATCCAGCCGTAAACCTGTGCCATATAAGTCTGCAGCCCGGTTGACGCCTGCTGCACGATTGAATCATTACGTGGATATCGGTCCATGATGCACCTCTTTAAGTTAGACAAACGCTCTAAGTGTGGAGTCTACACCGCATTGCGTCAACGGCGCGTCAAGCACTGCTGATATCGGCCATTCACGCGCTGGGCAAACCAGGCCGTGGTCAGGTTGCGGGTGATTTTCGGGCTCTCCAGTTTAATGCCAGGCAGCATCTCGCGCTGCAGGCGTTTGCCGGCCATTTTATCGGCCAGAATAAACGTCTGTTTCCAGAGTGTGCTGTTGCTGAAACTTTCCGTATCGCCCTTCTCCAGATCGCGACGGATTTCCCGGTTGCTCATATCCAGCTGCTTGCTCAGCGTGCGCACCGCCAATTCGGTAGAGCCCGCTTGCTCGCTGTCGTACATAATTAAGTCGCCGTCCAGTGCCAGTTTGATGCCACTGGCACGCGCCACTGCCGCCTGGAAGGCCGCATTGCGGCTGGCGTACCATCCCGCATTGAAATCGGCAAAGCGGTACAGCATCTGGCTGTAATCCGCCGGATAGCCGAGCAAATGCAGCGTACCGAAATAGATGCCGCCGCGACGCGTGAACACTTCACGACGAATCGAGCCATCGATCGAATACGGGTAGCCTTTGGCATGCGCTTCGGCAAATTCGATACTGACCTGCATTGGCCCGCCGGTGTGAATCGGATTGAGATTGCCAAACAGCTTCTGCCCCATCGGCACCATATCGATAAAATCATCGAAAATCGCGCTCAGCTCTTTCTCACTGCGCACTTTATCAAGACGCGCGGCGTAGCTTTCACCGGTGGGAGATTTAATCAGTAAGGCGGTGCGCACCAGGAATGCCGGAACGTGCACTTTGGCGGCGCGGCGATCAATTTCACCCCAGGCGATTTTAGGTAAACCGGGCACCGGCGCATCGGCATTAAAATTGGATTCCTGATCGGCCACGGCGATCACCGCACAGACGTTACTGGCGCTGGGATCGATCTGCTGGACGCGAAACGCGGTATAGATGTCATCCGCCCAGGTGCTTTTTTGGCTGACATCGCCTGGCAGTAACTTTTGAATTTGGGATTTGACGTCGGCGGGTTGACGCGCAGGTGCCTGCGGTTCTTTTTTGGTACTACATCCGGCCAGTACCAGCGCGGTGAGCAGCGCCGCGCCTTTGAGCATTTTAGTGGTATTCATCTTGTTCCCTGACAGGCCAGCAAAACCCGTACCTTAACGTTTTCAGCTAGCTGCGGCTATCAGAGCCTACGGATTTTACGCGTTACTTCCAGCGTTCGGCGGCTTGATGATCGCTGTCACGTGCATCGACCCAACGATCGCCCTGTTCGGTAGCTTCACGCTTCCAGAAAGGTGCACGGGTTTTCAGGTAGTCCATGATGAACTCGGTGGCGGCAAACGCACTGCTGCGATGGGCGCTGCTGACCCCCACAAACACAATTTCATCACCGGGGAACAACTCGCCCACACGATGAATCACCGTCACCTGCTGCAACGCCCAGCGCTGACGCGCCTCTTCAACAATTTCCGCCAGCGCCTTTTCCGTCATGCCCGGATAGTGTTCCAGCGTTAAAGCGGCCACGCTATCACCGAGGTTGTGATTGCGTACTTTGCCGGTGAAGGTGACGACCGCGCCGTCACTGTCATGCTCAGCAAGCTGCCGATATTCTTCACCGACATCGAAAGGGTCAACGCCGACGCGAATGCGAGTGGTCATGTTCATCCTCCGGTCACCGGCGGGAAGAACGCCACTTCATCGCCAGCACGCAGCGGATGGCTCATTGGCACCAGCGTTTGATTGACCGCTGCCAGCAACTTCCCGGACTCCAGCGCCAGCGCCCAGCGGTCGTTCTTCTCCGCCAGCGCCGCACGTAAGGTCGCCACATCCTGATATTCCGGTTTCAGCTCTAACGCGCTGGTGCCGGTCAGCTCGCGTACCTGGGCAAAAAACAGCACTTTAATCATGCATCACCGCCTGGAAATCGCCGGATTTACCGCCGCTCTTGGTGAGCAAACGTAGCTGATCGATGACGATGTCTTTCTGTACCGCTTTGCACATGTCGTAAATGGTCAACGCGGCCACCGATGCGGCGGTCAGCGCTTCCATCTCAACGCCGGTTTTACCGGTCAGACGGCAGCGTGACGTCACGCGCACACGGCTGTGCTCAGGCTCCGCCACCAGCGTGACTTCCACTTTGCTCAGCATCAGCGGATGGCACAGCGGGATCAGTTCCCAGGTGCGTTTTGCGGCCTGAATCCCGGCAATGCGCGCCGTGGCGAACACGTCGCCTTTATGATGGCTGCCGTCGATGATCATCTGCAGCGTTTCCGCGCTCATCAGCACCAGCGCTTCGGCCTGGGCTTCGCGAACCGTTTCATTTTTGCCGGAGACGTCCACCATATGGGCTTCGCCAGCGGCATTGATATGAGTGAGTGATGACATGCTTACAACTTCTTCAAATGAGAGACAAAATTACAGGGACGCGTGCGTGCATCCAGCTGTTCTTCAATGATGCGTTCCCAGCCGCTGCGACAGGCGTTGGTCGATCCCGGCACGGCGAAAATTAGCGTCTGATTCGCCAGCCCGGCGACCGCACGTGATTGCAGCGTTGAGCTGCCAATCTCTTCGTATGAGATCATGCGGAACAGTTCTCCAAAGCCGTCAATTTCACGGTCGAACAGAGGCAGCAGCGCTTCCGGCGTGCTGTTTTTGCTGTTGAAGCCTGTGCCGCCGTTGACGATCACCACCTGCACATCATCGCTGGCAATCCAGCGCGACACCGTGGCGCGAATGCGATAACGGTTATCTGGCACAATCGCGCGATCCACCACCTGATGCCCGGCTTCCGCCAGCGCCTCACGCAGAAAATCCCCTGAGCTGTCATTGCTGGCATCGCGACTGTCCGAGACGGTCATCACCGCCACATTCAAGGCGACAAACTCGCCGGTAGGTTTACCCATGGCTGTAACTCCTGTGTTTAGCCGCCAATGAAAGAGAGGTTTTGTGTGATGCCGGTATTGCCCTGATGCAGGAAATGCGTCTGCTTTTTCTGGCCGAGACTGTGGGCAATCCGCGCCTGTAATTCATCCTGCTGATCGTCCGATGCCAGTAAATCGCGCAGCGAAACACCGCCGTCGCCAAACAGGCACAGATGGAGGTTGCCCATTGCCGACACGCGCAGACGGTTGCAGCTGGCGCAGAAATCTTTTTCGTAGGGCATGATTAAACCGACTTCGCCCTGATAGTCAGGATGGCGGAACACCTGCGCCGGACCGTCACTGCGTCCACGCGGCTGAAGCTGCCAACCCTGCAGGATCAGCTGATCGCGGATCACTTCACCTGAGATGTGATGACGACGGAACAGATCGCCACCCTCGCCGGTTTCCATCAGCTCGATAAAACGCAGCTGAATCGGACGGGTGCGAATCCAGTCTAGGAAAGTCGCCAGGCTGTGGCTGTTGAGATCGCGCATCAGCACGCTATTGATTTTGACCTTCTCGAAACCGGCGTCAAATGCGGCATCAATACCGGCCATCACTTCCGCGAACTTGTCCTGCCCGGTAATGGCGTGGAACTGGCGTGCATCGAGGCTATCAACGCTGACGTTAATGTTGGTGAGCCCGGCATCACGCCACGCGCGCACGTCACGCGCCAGTCGGTAGCCGTTGGTGGTGACAGCTATCTGGCGAATGGCATCGTTTTCACGCACCGCTGCAATGATATCGGTGAAGTCGCGGCGCATAGAAGGTTCGCCGCCGGTCAGGCGCACTTTTTCCGTGCCCGCAGCCGCAAAGGCACGCGTCACGCGACGAATCTCGTCCAGCGAGAGGAAACTTTTATTGTGATTACCGTTCGGTTTGTAGCCGTCCGGCAAACAGTAGGTACAACGGAAGTTACACACATCCGTGACCGACAGGCGCAAGTAGTAGAAGCTGCGCGCATAGGCATCTGTAAATTGTGGCACCTGAACACCTTTCCAAATACGGGAGATGCAGTCATTTCTTTCTGCACCCTGGCAGCGATGCTGCGGCCAGGCATCCATATCGTTATGACTTAGGCATGCCAGGCTTTGGGAGTCTGTTGTCATTGTGGACAACACGGTTAATTCGAATGGTAGCGCGAATTGTCCCTCGCATCCATCAGTGAATTTCGCTATATATATTGATACATAACGTTTTTTCACCGCATTTTCGCCGCAGGATACGGTAAAATGCGCGACAGATATTGATACACATCACTTCAACTGCACGACAACCTGCAGTTGTCAGTTAAAAGGAACAGCATGAATTGTACCCTGGCAGATTTGGATCGTGTGGTGGCACTCGGCGGCGGGCACGGCCTGGGTCGCGTGATGTCCGCGCTGGCACCGCTGGGCTCGCGCCTGACCGGCATCGTGACCACCACCGATAACGGCGGATCCACCGGACGCATTCGCCGTTCAGAAGGCGGTATTGCCTGGGGTGATATGCGCAACTGCCTGAACCAGCTGATCATGGAGCCGAGCGTGGCGTCGGCGATGTTTGAATACCGCTTTGCCGGTAACGGCGAACTGGCCGGACATAACCTCGGTAACCTGATGCTTAAAGCGCTCGATCATCTCAGCGTGCGCCCGCTGGAAGCGATTAACGTCATCCGCAATCTACTGAAAGTCGATGCCTTTTTGATTCCGATGTCGGAGCAGCCGGTGGATCTGGTGGCACAGGATTGCGAAGGCAATATGGTGTACGGTGAAACCGCCATTGATGAGATGAAGCAACCGCCACAAGAGTTGATGCTGCATCCCAATGTCACTCCCACCAAAGAAGCCCTGGATGCGATTGCGGAAGCAGATTTGATCCTGATTGGCCCTGGCAGCTTTTACACCAGCCTGATGCCGATTCTGTTGATGGAAGAGATGGCGCGCGCAATGCGCCGCACGCCGGCCACCATGGTATTTATTGGCAATCTGGGACGCGAGTTAAGCCCGGCCGCCAGCCTGACGGTGGCCGATAAACTGGCGATGATGGAGAAAGCGATCGGCAGGCGAGTGATTGATGCCGTTGTCGTGAGCCCGTCAGCAGACGTCAGCGGCGTGGAAGATCGCCTGATTGTGCGCGAACCGCTGGAGGCCGCCGATATCAAGTATCGCCACGACCGCCAGCTGCTGCGGATTGCGTTGGAACATGCCATTCAGGCAGTTTAACCTCGAGAAGGCAGTGCGCATGAATGCGCACCCTACGAGGGCGAACGTTAAGGATTTTACGTAGGGTCGCAATTCAGATACGACCGGGCACCTAGGTAATAGATTAGATCGGGCACATAGGTAACACATTTGTGCCCAGTCGCTCCGGGTGATACCTCTTTCTGCACGGTCAGGAGGCGGCGATAAACAACTCGCGCAGCTGGTGTAACTGGTCACGCACGTTGGCGGCCTCTTCAAACTCCAGATTTTGCGCATGCTGCTGCATCTGCCCTTCCAGCTCACGGATTTTCTTCTGCATCGCTTGTGGGGTAAGTGCCAGATAGTTAGCCTCTTCTTCTGCCGCCACGCGTGAAGTGGTTTTGCCCTTACCGCGTGTTTTCACCACGTTTTTGCCCAGCTCAAGAATATCGGTAATTTTCTTGTTGAGGCCCTGCGGCACAATGCCATTCTCTTCGTTGTAATGCTGCTGCTTCTCGCGACGACGCTCGGTTTCACCCATCGCACGTTCCATCGAAGGCGTGATCTTATCGGCGTACAGAATGGCCTTGCCGTTGATGTTACGCGCCGCGCGGCCAATGGTCTGGATCAGTGAACGTTCAGAGCGCAGGAAGCCCTCTTTATCCGCATCAAGGATCGCCACCAGCGACACTTCCGGCATATCTAATCCTTCACGCAGTAAGTTGATGCCGACCAGCACATCAAACTCACCGAGACGCAAATCACGAATGATCTCCATGCGCTCCACGGTATCGATATCAGAGTGCAGATAGCGCACCTTCTCGCCGTGTTCCACCAGATATTCGGTGAGATCTTCAGCCATGCGCTTGGTCAATACGGTGACTAACACACGCTCGTTAATCTCCACGCGCTTACGGATTTCAGACAGCAAGTCATCTACCTGAGTGGCCACCGGACGCACTTCCAGAATCGGGTCTAACAAGCCGGTGGGACGCACTACCTGATCAATGACATCGTCACCGGATTTTTCCAGCTCATATTTACCCGGCGTTGCCGAAACATAAATCGTTTGCGGTGCGGCTGCTTCAAACTCTTCAAAGCGCATCGGACGGTTGTCCAGCGCCGACGGCAGGCGAAAACCATATTCCACCAGCGTCTCTTTACGTGCGCGGTCACCGCGATACATCCCGCCAATCTGCGGAATAGTAACGTGGGATTCATCCACCACCAGCAAACCATCGGCTGGCAGGTAATCAAATAAGGTTGGCGGTGGCTCGCCCGGCCCACGACCCGAAAGGTAGCGCGAGTAGTTTTCGATCCCCGAGCAATAGCCCAGCTCATTCATCATCTCAAGATCGAATTGAGTACGCTGGCTAATACGCTGCTCTTCCAACAGCTTGTTGTTGTCCATCAGCGATTTACGGCGATCCACCAGCTCGACTTTAATATCTTCCATCGCCTGAAGAATACGCTCGCGCGGGGTCACGTAGTGGGTCTTAGGGTAAATGGTAAAACGCGGGATCACCGACTCAATCTGGCCGGTCAGCGGATCGAACAGCGACAGGCGCTCAACTTCCTCATCAAACAATTCCACACGCAAGCCGATGTCGTCGGATTCAGCCGGGAAGATATCGATCACTTCGCCGCGCACGCGGAAGGTGCCGCGCTGGAACACCTGGTCGTTGCGGGTGTATTGCAGCTCCGCCAGACGGCGCAGGATACTGCGCTGATCGATAATCATGCCGCGCGTAAGGTGCAGCATCATTTTCAGATAGAGATCGGGATCGCCCAGGCCGTAAATCGCAGAGACCGAGGCCACCACAATCACATCACGACGCTCCAGCATCGCTTTGGTCGCCGAGAGTCGCATCTGTTCAATGTGCTCGTTGACCGCCGCATCCTTCTCAATAAAGGTGTCGGAACTCGGCACATAGGCTTCAGGCTGGTAGTAATCGTAGTAAGAGACAAAAAACTCCACCGCATTATCCGGGAAGAATTCTTTCATCTCACCGTACAACTGCGCCGCCAGCGTTTTATTCGGCGCCATCACCATCGTCGGGCGATTGAGGTCGGCAATCACGTTGGCGATGGTAAAGGTTTTGCCCGATCCGGTAACCCCGAGCAGGGTCTGATGTGCGAGCCCATCCTCCAGCCCTTCTTCAAGACGACGAATGGCCTCAGGCTGATCGCCTGAAGGTTTGAAATCAGAATTGAGTTTGAAGGCTTTACTCATGGTTTTGCGGTTCCTGCGGAAGAAGTCAGCGAGCAGGCTGATAATTCTACTCTGCTATGCCGAATTTGCCAGAAAAAAATACTGGATATATTTACAGATATCTTGCACGATGACGGGGAAAGCACTTGTTTCGCTTCAGTGCAATTTAAGCGGCAAAAGGCAAAAGCGTGTTGCGCAATGTTATCCCCAAGGCCGAGACGCTTTTAACATTTGTCAAGAGACCGTCATTAAATTGCAGTCCGATGACAAGGCAGAAAAATCTCAGGCTTGCTTTTAACTAACCTGCTGATTTTGTTCATAATGACTCTAAAGTCCAGTTTCTCAGCATAATGTATGCAGGCCGCGTATTTCCTCGCTTCCAACCGGTTTTCAGTCGCTAATGCACAAGGTTATCCACAGGAATAGTGGATAACTGAATCCAGCCCCGAGCCCATCAGCTGTGTATAATTTTCCCCGCACTTATCCAGGCGTGCGAAATATTTTTTTTTGCGTTTTTTTTCTGCCTGCCTAAAACCGCTTTAACTATCCTTTTTACAAGTCAAGCACCATTGTTGTCGTAAAAACCGTGCCTTAAGACCACTTATTTCTTCAGTGATTGCCTTATCAGTGAACAGATGCACCAGAAACGTTAAGCATTCAGCACCGTCAAAGTGCAGTCAGGTTATTACTCAGTGGAATTATTAAGCATTGCTCACCTTTTAAGCCCGTTTTTACCTGATTCTGACTCAGAATATCCCGTTCCACTAACCTGGCCTGGGAATTGCAACAGATCAACGATGGAGTGACGAGTCCATACGGCTTGCCTTGCAGGCCATCAACAGCAGTGTCCACCTTAATCGTGCACGACTGTATGCCAGACGACACAGAGCGGGAGCATTCAGGCAAATAATCTGGAAGGAGTATGTCAGATGCTGAGTTTACGTTCGGTGAATCAGTTTTACGGTCACAACCATATCCTGTGGGATGTGGATCTCGATCTGCCACCAGGCACCTGTACCGGTGTGCTGGGCAGCCCTGGCATGGGTAAAACCACGCTGGTGAACTGCATTATGGGTCGCTTGCCTATCAATAGTGGCTCGATGATCTGGCAGGAAGATGGCTCGCCACCGGAGAATTTGTTGCTGCAGCCCACTGAGCAGCGTGCGCGCATGGGGATCGGCTACGTGCCACAAGGTCGCCATATCTTTTCGCAGATGAGCGTGGAAGATAATTTAATGATTGCGCTGATGGCCGCACAGGACGGTCGCAGCCGCGCGATTCCTGAAATGGTGTTCGATCTGTTTCCGGCGCTCTATTCGTTACGTCATCAACGCAGTGGCGAATTGCCGATGGATCAGCAGCAGCATCTGGCCCTGGCGCGCGCCCTGGTGCTGCAGCCTAAACTGCTGATTCTGGATGAGCCGACTGAGGGCATGTCACCCTGGCTGGAAGAGGAGATGGGCAATTTAATCCGTCGCCTTAATCGTGACTATGGCTTAACCATTTTGCTGCTGGAGCAGCATGTCTCCTTTATCCGCCGCGTGGCTGATTATTTCCTGCTGCTGCACCGTGGTCGCAATGTGGCGCAAGGTAAAGTCGCTATGCTGGATGATGTGACGGTGAATAAGTGGCTGACAGCGACTTGATGCTCTGCATGACCTGATGCGGCGTAATGCCTTGCGCGTACCTGAAAGCCTGACGATGGCTAACAGATATGCAAGACATTGCGCCGCTACCGCTTAGCGAGTGGTTCGCCAGCACCGGTCAATGCGAAAGGCATTCACTGCGGCAAGGTCAGATACTGCCCGCACTCAGCCTGCTGTGCTTCGCTGTCCAGATGGGGAATTTCTCCGAGGAACGGCGCATCGATACGCTGACGCAGCGTCGCCATATACTCGGCATGTCGCTTACCCGGCGGCTGAATATCATTGGCGATCCAGCCTGCTAACCGCAAACCACGCGCCTTCACCGCTTCCGCCGTCAGCATCGCATGGTTGATGCAGCCAAGCTTTACGCCCACCACCAGAATCACCGGCAGCTGTTCAGCTTCGACCCAATCGGCATAGGTCTGCGTGTCGGATAACGGCGTGAACCAACCGCCCGCCCCTTCTACTAACACCCATTCGGCCTGCTGCTCCAGCGCGCGCAATCCGGCTGATAAAGCAGAAAAAACGATTGGCCTGCCCTCTTCCGCACTCACAATATGCGGTGACGTCGGCTCGACAAACGCCAGCGGATTCACCTGCTCATAACTGAGTGTCAGGCTGCTGTAGCGCTGCAACGCCAGTGCATCGCTGTTGCGCACACCCTCTGGAGTGATCTCACAGCCCGAGGCCACCGGTTTGTAACCTGCGGTGCATAAACCCGCCGCGCTTGCCGCCTGAAGCAGTGCGCCACTGGCGACCGTTTTTCCCACTTCGGTATCGGTTCCGGTAATAAACCAGCGTGTCATTTGCTCAAAACTCCGTACATCAAGTGATAACTAAGACGATAACCCTGCGCATCCTGCGGCCAGTGCTGCTCCAGTTGAGTGAGCTGCGAGCGTGTGAGCGGTTGTGCGCCACGGCCGTCGTGCAGATGCGTAGCACCAATGCCTTTCAGAGAACGCATGGCGCTCAGCGCGCTAGGGAAATGCAGCGTGATAACCTGCAACTGACTGTGCAGTGGCAAGCCAGTGGTTGCTGCGGTGAATTGCGCTTCACTGAGAAAACGATTGGCATGCTGGCGACCATCCAGCCGAGCCCAGGCTTCATGCACTTCATGCAGTGATCCATCGAGCAAGGTGGAGAACAGCACGCTGCCGCCCGTCCGCGTGACGCGCAAAAACTGCTGCAACGCCAGACGCAAATCGCTGCTCCACTGCACCGCCAGATTGCTCCACACGCCATCGACGCTGTTATCGGGCAGCGGCAGATCATCAATATCGCCATGCAGATAGTGTTGCGCCGAGCGCTGCTCACGCGCGGCGTCCAGCATGTCGCAGGAAAGATCGAGGGCCGTCAGTTCGCGTCCACGATCGCGCCAATAGCGGCTGTACCAGCCGGTGCCGCAGCCCGCATCCAGCAGATGCGGCCCGAAACCGGCAGGCGCCAGCGCCAGTAGCGCATCGCCGCTCTGGCGTTGCAGCTCGGCATGCTGCTCATAATGCTGTGCCGCACGACCAAAGGCTTTGGCGATAGCCTGCTTGTTAACCTGCAGCGTCATACAGCGCCTCCAGCAGACGATCAATATCGTCAGTGTGATGGGCAGCGGTGAGCGTGATGCGCAGCCGCGCCGTGCCCGGTGGTACCGTTGGCGGTCGAATGGCGCTAACCCAGCATCCCGCCTCAGCCAGACGCTGCGATAACGCCAGCGCCGCGCTATTTTCACCGACGATCAATGGCTGGATCGCACTGGCTGATGGCATCAATTGCCATGGCAAATCCGCGGCAGCCGCCCGGAACCGCGCAATGTGACTATTCAACCGCTCACGCAGCGCATCGCCCTGCTGAATTTGCTGCAATGCCGCCAGCAACGCGCAGCATTGTGCCGGTGGCATCGCGGTGGAGTAGATCAGATGGCGAGAGAACTGCTCGACGTAATCCGCTGTGGCATCGTCACACAGCAGCGCGGCACCGCTGACGCCGAAGCCTTTGCCAAAAGTGACAATCAGCAATTCGGGCTTCACGCCTTGCTGCCAGCAGCTGCCGCGCCCCTGCTCACCGTGCACGCCAATGCCGTGCGCATCATCCACCAGCAGCCAGCCGTTGGCGCGGCGCGTCTCTTCCGCGAGGGCGGCGAGCGGTGCGCTGTCGCCATCCATGCTGAATACGCCTTCCGTCACCACCAGCGTGCCGCCCTCTGACGGCGAGGCCAGCAGCTTCGCCAGGCTCTCTGGTTGATTGTGAGCAAAGCGGCGTAACGTGGCCGGGCTATGGCTGGCGGCATCCAGCAACGAGGCATGCGCCAGCTTATCGGCGAGGATACGATCCTGCTTTTCTGCCAGCAGGTGGATCACCGCCTGGTTGGCGGCAAAACCGGAGATAAACAGCAGTGCGCGTTTGTAGCCCAGCCAGTCAGCTAACTGCTCTTCTAACTGCGCATGATGGCGGCTGTAACCGGTCACGTGACCCGATGCGCCCGCTCCCGCGCCCGCCTCGGCCGCGCCCTGTTGCCAGGCCGCAATCACCGCCGGATGCTGGCTCAGCCCGAGATAATCATTGCTGGAAAAGTGACGATATGAACGTCCCTCCAGCGTTATCTCACGCACGCTGTTGTGTTCAACCCGGCGACGCAAACGCCAGCCATCGGCATCACGTCGCGCCGCCAGCGCCTGTTCGATGCGAGATGACCAGCCCATCACACCGCCGCGTTGTAGAACTGCTCGGTATCCGCATACACCAGTTGCTCGCTGAGCTGATACTGCTGCTCATTGTCACCGGCGGTAGTGGCGGTATGCTCCGGATTGAGGCCCAGCTTGCGGAACAGGATCAGATCTTTGTCCTCTTCCGGGTTCGGCGTAGTCAGCAGTTTGCAGCCGTAGAAAATCGAGTTGGCACCGGCCATAAAGCACATCGCCTGGGTCTGTTCGCTCATCTGTTCACGACCCGCGGACAGGCGGACGTGCGACGATGGCATCATGATGCGCGCCACGGCGATGGTGCGGATAAAGTCGAACGGCTCGACGTCATCGTTATCAGCCAATGGCGTGCCTTTGACTTTGACCAGCATGTTGATGGGCACGCTCTCGGGCGGTGTCGGCAGGTTGGCCAACTGCACCAGTAAGCCAGCACGATCCTTCACCGTTTCACCCAGACCAACGATGCCGCCAGAACAGACTTTAATGCCCGCCCCGCGCACTTTATCCAGCGTATCCAGACGTTCCTGATAGCTGCGGGTGGTGATGATGCTGCCGTAAAATTCCGGCGAGGTGTCGAGATTGTGGTTGTAGAAATCCAGTCCGGCGGTGGCGAGACGCTCCGCCTGAGTGTTATCCAGCGTGCCGAGCGTCATGCAGGTTTCCATGCCCATGGCTTTGACGCCCTGCACCATCTGCTCAAGATACGGCATGTCACGTTCGTGCGGGTTTTTCCACGCGGCGCCCATGCAGAATCGGCTCGATCCTGCCGCTTTGGCTTTGCGCGCCGATTCCAACACTGCGTCGACTTCCATCAGACGCTCAGACTCCAGCCCGGTTTTGTAGCGCGCACTCTGCGGGCAGTATTTACAGTCTTCCGGGCAGGCACCGGTTTTGATCGACAGCAGCGTACTGACCTGCACCTGACGCGGGTCAAAATGCTGACGGTGAACTTGCTGCGCTTCGAACATCAGCTCAAGGAAAGGTTTATCGAACAGAGCCTGGGCTTGTGTCAGTGTCCAGCGGTTTGCCATTGCTTACTCCAAAAAAAGGGGTTCATCCCGACGATTAACGTGGTTATACTTGTAAACTAAATCTTTTCAAAATGGTTTACAAGATCGATGTTCACCCAAGACGACCTCAACTTTGACCGCCAGCATATCTGGCATCCCTACACGTCAATGCGCGATCCCCTGCCCTGTTATCCGGTGGTGGCAGCGCACGGTTGCCAGCTCCAGTTGGCCGATGGACGTGAACTGGTCGACGGTATGTCGTCGTGGTGGGCAGCGATTCACGGCTATAACCATCCGCGTCTGAATCAGGCGCTGACGCAGCAAATGTCACAAATGTCCCACGTGATGTTCGGCGGCATTACCCATCCAGCGGCGGTGGCGTTAAGCCGTCAACTGGTTGAAATGACCCCTGAGGCACTGGAGTGCGTGTTCCTCGCCGATTCGGGGTCGATTGCCGTCGAAGTGTCGATGAAAATGGCGTTGCAGTACTGGCTGGGACGCGGTGAAACGCGCCAAAAATTCCTGACACTGAAACGTGGCTATCACGGTGATACCTTTGCTGCCATGTCAGTGTGCGATCCGGAAAATTCGATGCACAGCCTGTGGCGCGGCTATCTGCCGGAACATCTGTTTGCGGAAGCGCCTCAGTGCGGTTTTGATGATGAATGGAACGAAGCGGACTTCGCAGATTTCGCCCGCTTAGCCGAGATGCATCATCGCGAAATTGCCGCCGTGATCCTTGAACCGATTGTGCAAGGTGCAGGCGGCATGCGCTTCTATCATCCGCGCTATCTACAACAGGTACGCGAGTTATGCGATCGCTATGGCATCTTGTTAATTGCCGACGAGATCGCCACCGGATTTGGTCGCAGCGGCAAGCTGTTCGCTTGTGAACACGCCGGGATTACGCCAGATATTCTCTGCCTCGGCAAAGCGCTGACCGGCGGCACCATGACGCTTTCCGCCACGCTGACCACGCGTGAAGTGGCCGATACCATCAGCCGCAGCGCAGCCGGCTGCTTTATGCATGGCCCGACCTTTATGGGCAATCCACTGGCCTGTGCGGTGGCGGCAGAGAGCCTGACGATGATCAACGAGGGTCACTGGCCCGCGCAGGTGGCGGCGATCGAACAGCAACTGCGTCGTGAGCTGCTGCCGTTGCGTGAGCATCATGCAGTGGCAGACGCGCGGGTGCTGGGCGCGATTGGTGTGATTGAAACGCGTTTACCGGTGAACATGGCGGCGCTGCAGCAGTTCTTTGTCGAACGTGGCGTGTGGATCCGTCCGTTCGGCAAGCTGATCTATCTGATGCCACCTTATCTGATTTCTGCAGCCGAACTGGCGCAGTTAACCCAGGCAGTCCGTGCGGCGTTGGACGTTGAGGCCCATTTCCTGCCCTAAGCTGACTGGAAGTGCTGGGCATTTTCCACCATGATGGAGAGCACACTGCATAACGGATAAAGGAGAGGTCATGCGCGTAGTTAGCCAGGATTTTAAAGACGGCGATAAAATGCCCGAACGCCACGTTTTCAATGGGATGGGACGTCAGGGTGATAATCTGTCGCCACATTTGGCGTGGGATGAAGTGCCTGCAGGAACGAAGAGTTTTGTTGTAACCTGCTTTGATCCAGATGCACCCACCGGTTCTGGCTGGTGGCACTGGGTAGTGGCAAATATTCCGGCTGACGTCACCGAGCTGCCACAAGGTTCCGGTTCAGGCGTGGTCGAGCTGCCGCAGGGTGCGATTCAAACCCGTACTGACTTCGGTCAAACCGGCTACGGTGGCGCAGCGCCGCCACAAGGTGATCCGCATCGCTATATCTTTACGGTACACGCGATGGATGTGGACAAAATCGATGTGGATGAAGGTGCGAGCGGCGCGATGGTTGGTTTTAATGTGCACTTCCACGCGCTGGCAAGTGCCTCGATCACGGTGAAATACTCCTGATCAAAAACGGCGCCAACAGGCGCCGTTTCTTAACTGCATTCAAATCAATCCAGTGCGTGGATCACCACCCACATCGGGCCCTGTCCCACTGCGTAACGCGCCAGCGGTTGCAACAGACCGCGATCGGCAATCTTGTACACTTCGATATGATGCGACTTCTGCCCTGCCGCCACCAGATACTGACCACTGTTATCGATATTGAAGCCCCGCGGCTGAGTTTCGGTCGGCTGGTAACCTTCGATCGCCAACACTGAGCCATCTTCGCTGATACTAAACGCGGTAATGGTGCTGCTGGTGCGGTCACAGGCGTAGAGGAAACGGCCGTCTGGCGTGATATGGATATCGGCCGCCCAGCGCGTATCGCTGAAATCTTTCGGCATCATATCCAGACTCTGCACGCGCTCAACCTGATCGTGCACGTTGTTCAATGCCCACACATCTACGGTGCTGTCGAGTTCATTTACCACATAGCCGTAAGCACCGTTCGGATGGAATGCCATATGGCGCGGGCCTGCACCTTCAACCGTGGTGACCTGCGCCTGCTCGCGCGGCGCCAGAGTGCCATCCGCATTCAGCTGGAACAGGCAGATACGATCCTGCTTCAGTGCTGGCACAAACAGCGTCTGATTGCCGAGATCGATATTGGCTGAGTGGCAGCCATCCATCCCGCCAATCACCTGGCTTGGTGCTTGCGGCAAACCTTCACTGTCAATCGGGCTGATGCTGACACACGCATCGTTGTAAGAACCGCAGAAAATATATTTGCCCTGGCGGTCGGTGGAGATGTGGGTTGGGCTGCCTGGCAGTGGCGCTTCACCGGCCAGACTCAGGGAACCGTCGGCCGCAATGCGATACGCCAGCACGCGAAAATTAGGACGGACGCCGACGTAGAGGAAATCTTTCTTCGGGCTCACCACCATCGGCTGCACCTGGCCGGCCACATCCGTGACCTGCAATAACGTCAGTGCGCCATCTTCCTGCAACTGCCATGCATGGATCTGCTGGCTCTCGGGACTGGCGGTATACACGACTTGTTTCATGCGGTTTTCCTTATTCGCTGCCTGATGAAAGGGATAACTGTAGCGCGTTTCATTTTGCCGCGCTGGATTCATTTGTGCCCTGTTTTTTGTCTCAGGGCCGCTGCCGGGTGTAGACTCAATACTTTGCTAACTCCCGGACGGAAAGTGTAATGAGCTACCGCGTAATCGCCCTTGACCTCGACGGCACCCTGCTGACCCCCACCAAAACCATCTTACCTGAATCGATCGAAGCGCTTGCCCGCGCGCAACAGGCGGGTGTCAAAGTATTGATCGTCACCGGTCGCCACCACTGCGCGATTCATCCTTTTTATCAGGCGCTGCAGTTGGATACACCCGCAATCTGCTGTAATGGGACCTACTTGTACGATTATGCAGCGAAGAAGGTGCTCGCATCCGATCCACTGGAGAAAAGCCAGGCGACCCGTGTCATTGAGATGCTCGATCAGGAGAACATTCACGGGCTGCTGTATGTCGATGATGCCATGCTGTATCAGGAACCCACTGGCCACGTGACGCGCACCCTGAACTGGGCACAATCTCTGCCGGAAGCGCAGCGTCCCCTGTTCCTGCAGGTGCCAAGCCTGGCGCAGGCAGCGCTGGATGCGCAATCCATCTGGAAGTTCGCCCTTTCCCATCCTGACACCCGCGCATTACAGCAATTCGCTGAACGCACTGAAGCCGAACTCGGGCTGGCGTGTGAATGGTCATGGCACGATCAGGTGGATATCGCGCAGGCAGGCAACAGCAAAGGCAAGCGTCTGGCGCAATGGGTAGAGAGTCAGGGCTTTAGCATGCAAGACGTGCTGGCGTTCGGTGATAACTACAATGACCTAAGCATGCTGGAACAGGTGGGCTTAGGTGTGGCGATGGGCAATGCTGATGACGCCATTAAAGCGCGCGCCAAAAAAGTGATTGGCACCAATCTGGAGCCGGGTATTGCCGAAGTGATTTATCAAGAGGTTCTGTAACCCTTTGATGTAGAGGGTGCGTATCAATGCGCACCCTACAAATGACTCCGTTGATTACGCCGTGATCGCCACGCTCTTAATTTGCGCATACAGCCACTGATCCGGCCGAATGCCCAGTTCATCACGCGCCCAGGGCGAAATCCGCGCCCACAGCTCGCTAATGCCAATGCGCAGCTTCACTTCCACCTGATCGTCAATTTCTAATAACTCGACCACCTGAGCAGGCAGGATATTGCGTACCGAGGTGTTCTGCGGCGGCTGCAAGGCCAGCGACACATCCCCGGACGCGATACGAATGCGCAGTGCCGTTTTCAGCGGCTGGTTAACCCGGCTGACCCAAATATGTTGATCGCCCAAAGACAGTGCCGTCATCGGATAATCGGGATGCTGCTCCAGCACCTGCACCCGCAGCACGCTGGATCGATCGGCAACCGGCAGCCATGGCCGCATGGCCGCACTGCTCCACACCTTCTCCAGCGAACCAAAGGCTTTGACTTTGCCGCTGTCGAGCACCAGCACGTTCTCGGCCAGTTGCAGAATTTCATCCAGGCTGTGTGAGACGTAGAGTATCGGAATATCGATCTGTTTCGCCAGCTTTTGCAGATACGGCATCAGTTCGCGTTTGCGTGGCAAGTCCAGTGACGCCAGCGGCTCATCCATCAATAAAATGTCTGGCGCACTGAGCAGTGCGCGACCAATCGCCACGCGCTGTTTCTCGCCGCCTGACAGCGAGGCCGGAAAGCGACTCAGCAGCGGCTCAAGACCGAGCAGCGCTACCAGCGCGTTGAACTGCGGCTTCATCGCCGCCGCCATGCCATATTGCAGATTGCCGCGTACCCGATAATGCGGGAACAGCCGTGCATCCTGGAACACGTAGCCGATGCGACGCTTTTCCGGTGGCAGATTGACCTGCGAGGCCGAATCGAAAAGCAGACGATCGTTTAGCTGAATCTGGCCACTCTGCGGTTGTGTTAAACCGCCAATCGCGTTAATTAACGAGGTTTTGCCCGCGCCAGACACACCGAAGATCGCGGTAATGCCGCTGCCGGGGATCTGCACGTTGACGTCCAGTTGGTGATCGCCCAGCAACTGGGAAATATTGAGATTAAGCATCAGGCTGCACCCAACCGCTTGCGGCCCCAACGAGCCAGCAGCTCGGAAGCCACCAGCGATAATAGCGCCAGCGCAATCGCCACCGCACACAAGCGGGCGGCGGTGCCTTCTGCACCGGGCGTTTCAATCAGGGTAAACATCGCGGAGGGGATGGTGCGCGTCTCGCCGGGTATATTCGAGACGAAGGTAATCGTTGCGCCAAACTCACCCAGTGAGCGGGCAAAGGCCAAAACGGTGCCAACAATGATACCGGGCAGCGTCAGCGGCAGAGTAATAGTGAAAAATACCCGCCAGCGGCCGGCACCCAGCGTGCGCGCCGCCTGCTCCAGTTTGGTATCCACTGCTTCCAGTGCGAGACGAATGGCGCGTACCATCAAGGGGAACGCCATCACTGCCGAAGCCAACACCGCGCCCTGCCAGCTAAAGGCAAAGGTGAAGCCAAACCAGTCGTAAAGCCACTCGCCAATAAATCCGCGTCGGCCTAGCGCAATCAGCAACAGATACCCCACCACCACCGGCGGTAAAACCAGCGGCAGATGAATGACGCTATCGAGCAGAGTTTTGCCCGGAAACCGGCAACGCGCCAGAATCCAGGCCATCATGATGCCAAACGGCAAGCTAAACAGCACCGCTACGCTGGACACTTTTAAGCTGAGAAAAACGGCCTGCCATTCGGGATCACTGAGTATCATTTCTTCGGCGCAAATCCATACTGTTTAAACACTGCAGCGGCGTCCGGCCCCTGTAAGTACTTGTAGAAGGCCTCTACCGTTGCGTTCTGATGCTCTTTAACGACCGCCATCGGATATTCCACTGGTTTGTGGCTATCCTCTGGGAAGCGTCCTACCACCTGCACTTTGTCGCTGGCAACCGCATCAGAACCGTAAACGATGCCGTACGGTGATTCATTGCGTTCGACCAGCGCCAGTGCGGCACGGACGTTGTTGGCCGGCGCCAGCTGCGGCGACACGGTATCCCAGGCGCCCAGCTTTTGCAGGGCTTCTTTGGCGTAAATCCCAGCCGGAACATGATCCGGATCGCCCACCGCCAGACGTTCGCCTTTCAGCAAACTTTTCCAGTCAGTTTTTGCATCGATGGTCACCGATTTTGCGCTGTCGCTTTTCGGTGCCACCAGCACTAAATCATTGCCCAGTAGCGTGTAGCGCGTATTTTCCACCACACTCTTTTTATCCACCGCATAGTCCATCCACTGCTGGTCAGCTGAGATAAACAAATCGGCCGGCGCACCTTGTTCGATCTGGCGTGCCAGGGTGGATGAAGAGGCGAAGGACGATACCACTTCAACGCCGCTTTTTTTCTGATATTGCGTGGCAATATCCTGCATTGCATTGGTTAACGATGCCGCAGCGAACACGGTGATCTTCTCTGCAGCCACGGCGTGACCCGCCATGGAAACAGTGAGTACGGTAACAGCAGCCCAGCGGTAATTGATTTTCAGCATTTTTTACTCCTTGTTACGTTATATATTTGATAATACAACGTAGGAACAAATGCTGTCATGAACTTAATATCGGCAGGATTGAAGGGAAGTTAAAGAAAAAACGCCCGCTGAGTGCGGGCGCTTATAAAATCAGTGTTGCGAGCTGTTGGCAGGACGATCGTCGCGGCGGCCAAATTTGGAGATGACGTTGAACACTTCACCCAGGCCGTAAATCAGACCGAGCATAATGGCCATCACAATTGGCACCATGATGACAGCCACAGCCAGGCTTTTAAGCAGTTCCAGCATGGAAACCTCACGCAGAAAATAAAAAAGTGATTGTAACGGTTAGGGAAAAAAACGCACTGCCCTTTTCGTGCTTTTACTTTTGGCCTTACACTTGTCGTACTCACTTAAGGAGCTGACATGCAGGCAGAACTTTCTCTTCACATTCGTCTTCAGCAGAAGCTGTTTGCCGACCCACGCCGCATCGAACTGCTGAAACGCGTGCAGGAAACCGGCTCCATCAGCCAGGGCGCTAAATTAGCGGGCATCAGCTACAAAAGTGCCTGGGACGCCATCAACGATATGAATCAGATGGCTGATCAAACCTTAGTCGACCGCGCCACCGGAGGCAAAGGCGGCGGCGGCGCGCAGCTGACGCGCTATGGCGAGCGTCTGATTCAGCTGTTTCACCTGATGGAGCAGATCCAGCAGAAAGCTTTTGATGCGCTGCAAAACGACAGCCTGCCGCTCGACAGCTTACTGGCAGCCATTGCCCGCTTCTCACTGCAAACCAGTGCGCGCAATCAGCTGTTTGGCACCGTGATGGCGCGCGATCACCATCAAGTGCAGCAGCATATTGAGGTTCAGCTGGCCGATGGCGTCACTCGTTTGCAGGTGGCGATCACCGAACGCAGTGCCGAACGTCTGCAGCTCGACAGCGGCAAAGAGGTGCTGGTGCTGATTAAAGCCCCGTGGATTCAGGTGAGCCGTGATGCGGTAAACAGCAATAATCAATTGCAGGTGACGATCAGCGCGATCGAGCCCGGTGAACAGGTTAGCGAAGTGTTGATGACATTGCCGAGCGGTGAAACCCTGTGCGCAACGATGAATAATGCGCAGGTGCAACAGCAGAATCTGCAGCCAGGCGACAGCGTGACCGCCAGTTTTAATGCTGAACACGCCATCATCGCCACACTGCTCTGAAATCCAGGCCATGATTTGACTTCGTCTGCGTCGCTCGCTACAACTGAGCAACACGATGCATAAAACGGAATGAATTATGGCTTCATTGCAAATTTCGCAAGGCATATTTCACCTTAGCGACACCCGAGCACTGTCCCTTAACGATCTGACTCTCAATAGCGGCGAAAGCTGGGCCTTTGTCGGTGCCAACGGCAGCGGCAAATCCTCACTGGCGCGCGCACTTTCTGGTGAACTCTCGCCGGGGAAAGGCACGGTTACGCAGGACTTTCAACGCCGCACGCGCCTCTCGCTGGAACAGTTGCAAAAGCTGGTGGCGCAGGAGTGGGAACGCAACAATACCGATCTGCTGAGTGAAGGCGAAGACGATACCGGTCGCACCGCCGCGCAGATTATTCAGGATGAAGTGAAAGATGAAGCGCGCTGTCAGGCGCTGGCGCAGCAGTTTGGTATCACTTACCTGCTCGATCGTCGCTTCAAATACCTCTCCACCGGCGAAACCCGCAAAACCCTGCTGTGTCAGGCGCTGATGGCGCAGCCGGATTTATTGATTCTCGATGAGCCTTTCGATGGGTTAGATGTCGCCTCGCGCGCCAGCCTGGCGGAGACGCTGAGCGATCTTCACCAGCATGGCTTCAGCGTGGTGCTGGTTCTCAACCGCTTTGACGATATTCCTGACTTTGTGCAACAAGTCGGTGTGCTCGCTGAGTGCACCCTCACCCACGTCGGTGAACGTCAGGCGATTCTGGCGGAAGCCCTGGTGGCGCAGCTGGCGCACAGCGAAAAGCTTGATGGCATGGCATTGCCGGAAGCCGATGCGCCGGACCAGTTGCCGCAGCTGGCGGAAGATGCACCGCGCGTGATTTTGCGTAATGGCGTGGTGTCGTATAACGATAAAGCGGTGATCGATGGACTGAACTGGCAGGTGAATCCTGGTGAGCACTGGCAAATCGTGGGACCCAACGGCGCGGGTAAATCCACTCTGTTGAGTCTGGTGACCGGCGATCATCCGCAAGGCTACAGCAATGATTTGACGCTGTTTGGTATTCGTCGGGGCAGCGGTGAAACCATTTGGGACATCAAACAGCACATTGGCTACGTCAGCAGCAGTTTGCATCTCGATTACCGTGTCAGCTGTAACGTGCGCACCGTGGTACTGTCCGGCTTTTTCGATTCGATTGGTTTGTATCAACCCGCTTCGGACCGGCAGAAAGCGCTGGCGCGGCAGTGGCTGGCTTTACTCGGCATGGACAATCATCTGGCCGATGCGCCGTTTCACGGTTTGTCATGGGGACAACAGCGGTTGGTGCTGATTGCTCGTGCGCTGGTCAAACATCCTACCCTGCTGATTCTCGATGAGCCGCTGCAGGGGCTGGATCCGATTAACCGTCAGCTGGTGCGCCGTTTTGTCGATGTGCTGATTGGTGAAGGACGGACTCAGTTGCTGTTTGTCTCGCACCACGCCGAAGATGCGCCGCAGTGTATTACTCATCGTCTGAGCTTTGTGAAGCAGGAGGAAGGGTACGGATTTCATCAGGAAGATTTGCGCTAATTTCATCCCTCGTGGCGCAATGAATTGCGCCGCTACCCTTCTCTGCACACATTCGTAGCGGCGCGATTTATCGCGCAACCCTCTGGAATGTAACCGCTACCATTTACTCGCCTGGTATTTCAGCAAACGCACCGCATAACCCCACAAAATGAGAATCGTCACCTTGTGTAAACGATACCATTTATCCAGACTGGATCACGCTTTGGGGCTGGCCTTTGTGCTACCTTGATCGCAGTGATTTTGATCCGTTTGCCGTTTACCAGGACTCGTTATGGAAAAATTTAATCCGGTTGATCATCCGCATCGCCGTTATAACCCATTGATCGATCAGTGGGTGCTGGTCTCGCCGCATCGCGCTAAGCGTCCGTGGCAGGGTGCACAGGAAACGCCTGCGCTGGAACAACTGCCTGCGCACGATCCTGACTGCTTCCTGTGTGCCGGCAATACTCGCATCACCGGGAATAAAAACCCTGACTATAAAACCACCTATGTCTTCACCAACGACTTTGCCGCGCTGATGACCGATACTCCCGATGCGCCGCAAAGTGACGACATGTTAATGCGCTGCGAGAGCGCTCGCGGCACCAGTCGCGTGATCTGCTTCTCGCCCGATCACAGCAAAACGCTGCCAGAACTGCCGCTGAGCGGGCTGGAAGATATCGTGCGTACCTGGCAGGAGCAGACCGCCGATCTCGGTCAGCACTATCCGTGGGTGCAGGTTTTTGAGAACAAAGGCGCGGCGATGGGTTGTTCAAATCCCCATCCGCACGGCCAGATTTGGGCCAACAGTTTTCTGCCAAATGAAGCGCAAAAAGAAGATGATAATCAGCGCCGCTACTTTGACGAAAAAGGTTCGCCGATGCTGGTGGATTACGCCGCACGCGAGCTGAAAGATGGCAGCCGCACCGTAGTGGAAACCGAACACTGGCTGGCCGTGGTGCCGTGGTGGGCGGCGTGGCCGTTTGAAACCCTGCTGCTGCCTAAAGCCCACATCAAACGCATCACCGATCTGACGGCTGCTCAGCGCAGCGACCTGGCACTGGCGCTCAAGCAACTGACCAGCCGCTATGACAACCTGTTCCAGTGCTCCTTCCCCTACTCGATGGGCTGGCACGGCGCGCCGTTTAACGGTGAAGCCAACGATCACTGGCAGCTGCATGCTCACTTCTATCCACCGCTGCTGCGTTCAGCCACGGTGCGCAAATTTATGGTTGGCTATGAAATGCTGGCCGAAACCCAACGTGATTTAACGGCGGAACAGGCAGCAGAACGTCTGCGTTCTGTCAGCGATATCCATTTCCGCGAGGCGCAATAAATGTCATTAAAATCCATTACTCAACAGGTTTTCGCTGACACCTTTGGCTATCAACCGACGCACAGCATTCAGGCGCCGGGCCGCGTGAATTTGATTGGCGAGCATACTGATTACAATGACGGCTTTGTGCTGCCGTGCGCCATTGATTACCAGACGGTGATTGCCTGCGCCAAACGTGACGACCGCCAGGTGCGCGTGGTCGCTGTTGATTATGACAATCAGCAAGACAGCTTCTCGCTGGATGCGCCGATTGAAGCGTTAAAAGAGCCGATGTGGGCCAACTACGTGCGCGGCGTGGTGAAACATCTGCAGAAGCGTGATGCGAGTTTCGGTGGCGCAGATCTGGTTATCAGCGGCAACGTGCCACAGGGTGCGGGTCTGAGTTCATCGGCGTCGCTGGAAGTGGCAGTCGGCACCGTGTTCCAGCAGCTGTATCAGCTGAAGCTGGATGGTGCAGCCATTGCGGTTAACGGTCAGGAAGCGGAAAACCAGTTCGTCGGCTGCAACTGCGGCATTATGGACCAGCTGATTTCTGCGCTGGGTCAACCCGATCACGCCATGCTGCTGGATTGCCGCACCCTCGGCACTCGCGCGGTTTCCATGCCAGAAGATGTCGCGGTGGTGATCATCAACTCTAACTTCCGCCGCAGCCTGGTGGGCAGTGAGTACAACACCCGCCGTGAGCAGTGTGAAACCGGTGCGCGCTTCTTTAACAAACCGGCACTGCGCGATGTGACACTGGAAGAGTTTTCCGCGTCGGAATCTCAGCTGGATGCGCTGGTGGCAAAACGTGTCCGCCACGTGATCACCGAGAATGCCCGTACGCTGGAAGCCGCTGATGCCCTGAGTAACGGCGACCTGAAGCGCATGGGTGAACTGATGGCAGAATCACACGCCTCAATGCGTGATGATTTCGAAATCACCGTACCGCCTATCGACCAGCTGGTTGAGATTGTTAAAGCAGAAATCGGTCCGCGTGGCGGTGTGCGCATGACCGGTGGCGGCTTTGGCGGCTGCATCGTGGCACTGATGCCTACCGATTTGGTGGATCAGGTGAAAGCCGCCGTGGCGAAACAGTATGAAGCGCAAACCGGTATTAAAGAAACCTTCTACGTATGCAAAGCGTCAGCAGGAGCGGGCCAATGGTAAGTGACGTCAATTCTCATGCGCCAGACGGGCAACCGTGGCGCATCACCGTGCTGCGCAATCAACACGGCATGGTAGTGACTTTTATGGATTGGGGCGCGACATGGCTCTCCGCGCGCGTGCCCATGCAGGATGGCAGCGTGCGTGAAGCGCTGCTCGGCTGCGCGACACCATCGGATTATCTGCATCAGGATGCTTATCTCGGTGCCACGGTTGGCCGCTACGCCAACCGCATCGCTTCGGCTGAGCTGAAGCCGCTGAATCTGCTGCTGGCGGCCAATCAGGGCGCGCATCAGCTGCACGGCGGCCCGGAAGGCTTCGATAAACGCCGCTGGCAGATTGTTCGTCAGAGTGAAACCGAAGTGCACTATCGCATTGATTCACCCGATGGCGATCAGGGTTTCCCTGGCAACCTGATTGCCGATGTGATTTACCATCTCGACGATGATAACTGCCTGTCGATCACTTATGACGCGCAGACCGATAAGCCGTGCCCGGTGAACCTCACCAACCATGCTTACTTTAACCTTGATGCGCATCATGGCGATGCGCGCCAGCATCGCTTACAACTGCACGCGGATCGCTACTTGCCGGTCGACAGTGAAGGCATCCCTAACGCGCCACTGAAAGCCGTGGCCGGTACCAGCTTCGATTTTAATCAGCCGAAGCCGGTGATGGATGACTTCCTCGCCGATGACGATCAAAAAGCGGTGAAAGGCTATGACCATGCGTTTCTGCTTAACACCGCAGGCGACAGCAGCCAACCCGCCGCCCAGCTGTGGTCGGCCGATGGCAAGCTGGCGTTGACCGTGTTTACCGCCGCACCGGCGCTGCAGTTCTACTCCGGCAACTATCTGGATGGAACACGCGCCCGTGAACAGGGCAGCTATACTGCTTTCCAGGGCATCGCGTTGGAGAGTGAATTTTTACCGGATTCGCCCAACCATACCGAGTGGCCGCAGCCTGATTGCTGGCTGCAACCCGGCGATCGCTGGCAGTCTGTGACGCGTTATCGCTTCACACCGCAGTAAGCCAGCGGATGAAAAACGCGCACTGCGTTAGCGACAGGCTTACGCCGTGCGATGTTTTCCGCTATGGTATGGCGCTATCAGTGTGCCGCTTTTCAGGTGGCCGCAGCCGGTTTCTATAATCATCGAAACATCAAGCATTAAGGAGTTAAGCTATGGCCGTAACTAAGCTGGTTCTGGTGCGACACGGCGAAAGCCAGTGGAACCAGGAAAACCGCTTCACCGGATGGTATGACGTGGATCTGTCAGACAAAGGTCGCACTGAAGCCAAAGCAGCCGGTCAGCTGCTGAAGAAAGAAGGTTTCGTGTTTGATTTCGCCTATACCTCCGTGCTGAAACGTGCCATCCACACCCTGTGGAACGTGCTGGATGAGCTGGATCAGGCCTGGCTGCCGGTTGAGAAAACCTGGCGTCTGAACGAGCGTCACTACGGTGCGCTGCAGGGTCTGGATAAAGCCGAAACCGCTGCTAAATACGGCGACGATCAGGTGAAACAGTGGCGTCGTGGCTTTGCCATCACCCCACCGGAACTGGATCGTGCCGATGAGCGTTTCCCTGGCCACGACCCACGTTACGCATCACTGACCGATGCACAGCTGCCAACCACCGAAAGCCTGGCACTGACCATCGAACGTGTGATCCCTTACTGGAACGAAAACATTCTGCCGCGCATCAAAAGCGGTGAGAAAGTGATCGTTGCTGCACACGGTAACTCACTGCGTGCACTGGTAAAATACCTCGATAACCTGAGCGAAGATGAAATCCTCGAACTGAACATCCCAACTGGCGTGCCGTTGGTGTATGAGTTCGATGAGAACTTCAAACCGCTGAAGCGTTACTACCTGGGTGATGCAGACGAGATTGCCGCGAAAGCCGCAGCCGTTGCTAACCAGGGTAAAGCCAAGTAATTCCCGGCTTAAAAACAAAAAGGCCAGACGCGAGTCTGGCCTTTTTTATTGCGCGTTAAGCGATTAGCCGCGGCGCTGCTTGATCGCCTGCGCCAGTTGGCGCAACGCTTTCTCGGTATCGTCCCATCCAATACAAGCATCGGTGACGCTCTGGCCGTACACCAGCTCTTTACCGCTGTCGAGACTCTGATTCCCTTCCACCAGATGGCTTTCGATCATCACACCGGTAATCGCCTGCTCACCGCCCGCAATCTGCTGCGCCACGTCATCAGCTACCACCATCTGACGCTGGAACTGCTTGCTGCTGTTGGCATGGCTAAAGTCGATCATCACCTGTGGACGCAAGCCAGCTTTCTCCAGACCGGTTTTCACCGCTGCCACGTGTTCTGCACTGTAGTTCGGCTCTTTGCCGCCGCGCAGAATGATATGGCAATCCTCGTTACCGCTGGTTTCAACAATCGCCGAATGACCGAATTTGGTCACGGAGAGGAAGCAGTGCGGCGCGCTGGCAGCACCAATCGCGTCGATAGCCACTTTGATCGTGCCATCCGTGCCGTTTTTAAAGCCGACCGGGCAGGACAAACCGGAAGAGAGCTCACGGTGCACTTGCGATTCGGTGGTACGCGCACCAATCGCGCCCCAGCTCATCAGATCCGCCATGTACTGTGGCGTGATCATATCCAGGAATTCACCTGCCGCTGGCAGACCGATGTCGTTGATATCCACCAGCAGCTTACGCGCCAGACGCAGGCCATCGTTGATTTGGAAGCTGCCATCCATAAACGGATCGTTGATCAGCCCTTTCCAGCCCACCGTGGTGCGCGGTTTTTCAAAATAAACGCGCATTACCACTTCCAGCTCGCCTTTCAATTCGTCACGCAGCGTCAGCAGACGGCTCGCGTACTCTTTAGCGGCTTCGGTATCGTGGATTGAGCAAGGACCGATCACCACCAGCAGGCGATCGTCCTGGCCGTGCAGAATGCGGTGAATCGCCTGACGTGCCTGAGCAACGGTTTCAGCGGCTTTATCGGTCGCGGGGAATTTTTCGAGCAAAGCAACAGGCGGTAATAATTCTTTGATTTCTCTGATGCGTAAATCGTCGTTCTGATAATCCATACATAATTCCATTCAAATTTCTGGCCCTGCGTACGCCGGGCGCAACCCGTTAAATGTATCCCTTCAGGCTGCGGGTGTAAATTCCACGCTCGCGTAAATGCTTCTGTGAAATTTGCATTTATCCGCTCATGAACTAAGCTTTTTAAACGTAAGCACTGAGGAACGAGGCTCTTACGCTATTTAATTTTTAAGCGAAGCGTTAACGATGGAATTATATTCCGTCACGGTACGTTATTTTCGTCACTCAGCACCAGTGGTGTTTGACGGCAACTCTCCATCGATTAAAGGAGCATAATGATGAATAAGTTTGCAATTATCTTTCTGACGGCAGCGATGACCCTGGGTAGCGGTGCAGCAATGGCTGCAGCGAATAATAACGGTGAAGCGAATGCCTCAGCGGAAGCCGGCGCGGCTGCGGGTGGCGCTAAACAGAATCTGCCACCAAATAATGTTGATAACAGCAAAATCAATAATGGCAGTATGAATACCAACAGCGCTGCGACTTCTGGCACCGATTCTAGCAACATGTCTGCTGATGAAGTCCATAAAAATTCTATGTGTAAAGACGGCAAGTGCCCGGATGTTAATAAGAAAGTAGAAACAAAAGAAGGTGGCGGTGACGTGAATAAGAAAACTGACGGCACCACCCAATAAACATTAGTCGATCACATAAAGGGAGAGCTTCGGCTCTCCCTTTGTATTTCCGCTAGTGCTTTTCCGCTATGCTGAAACCATGAATTTCAGAGGAACTGTTTCATGGCTTCACTGCTGCTTATTGATGATCATCCGTTAGTCGAAGTCGCGCTGGAAGCGGCCTGTATTCACTCCCCTATTCCCCTTCACCTGCATGCCGCCGCTGATGAAGCACAGGCGCGGCAGCTTTTACAACGTCATCAATTTGATCTTATCGTGCTCGATATCGGTTTGCCGGACAGTGATGGCCTCGAACTGTTACGCCGTTTGCGCGCCCGCGATCCGAAATGCACGGTGTTGATCTATTCCGCACAGCAGAGCCGCCATACGCTACTGAGCGCCGTTTCGCTCGGCGCGGCGGGCTACGTGGTGAAGAGCCAAAGTATGGCGCAATTGCTCAGTGCGATTCTGGCGGTGCTCGGCGGACAGCAGGCGTTTCCGCCGCTACCCGAACGTATCGAACTGCCGCTCACCGATAAAGAGCAGCAAATTGTCGCGCTGCTGGTGCGTGGCCTGTCGAATCTGCAGATTGGTGAACAGCTGCACATCAGCAATAAAACCGTCAGCACGCACAAGAAAAACATTCTGGAGAAAACCGGTGTGCAGTCGGTGGTTGAACTGGCTGAATTGTGGAAAGCGCAACAGTGAGAGCGGTGCTGTGGCTGTGTCTATTATTCATCAGCTCCGCGGCCCGTGCCGATTTACAACCCGCCAGCAGCGTGATGCTACCCGCCATGATGCCTGCTCCACATATCGAGCCATGGCCTCAACCCACTTTACGCGTGGCTGTGCCTGCGCAGAACAGCGCGCCCTGGGCGATGCGCATTGGCGATCGTATCTGGGGAATTGATGCCGATTACCTTAGCGCGCTGAGCCAACTCACCGGCACGCACTTTAGCCTGCAAAGTTACGCCAATCGTTCCCAGCAGCTTGCGGCACTTGAGCGCGGTGAGGTCGATTTTGTGCTGAGCAATGAACATGCGCAGCTGCCGGAGAACATTCTGGTCAGCGACAGCTGGGTTAACAGCCCGATCCGCATTTACCGCAATCGTGAGAATCAACGCGCGGTGATGTTTAACAGTGAAAATGCCCAGCTCACGGTCTCAGAGGCCACACTGGCGCAGATGCCTGAAGCGTTTGTGCAAAACCATCGCTGGCAAAGCCTGCCGGGTGATTTACAGGCGCTGTATGCGCTGCTCAATCAGCAGAGTGATTATCTGGTGGCGGATGAAGCCAGTGCCGGCTTTTTGCTGAATCAGCTGCAACAGGGGCAGATTTACCAGATCACCGCCGATCCCGGTGCCGGTGAACTGTCGCTACGGGCACTGGCGCGCGATCCTGAGCTGATTCACTGGCTCAATACCCAGTTGCGCCTGCTGCCCGCGGAGTTCAGTAATCGCGTGCAACAGCGCTGGAGCCCGCCGTTGCTGCGTTATCAGGATACGCAAACCCTGATGCTGTCGGCTGCCGAAAAGCAGTGGCTGGCCGCACAGAGTGAGATTCCTTTCGCTGCAGAAGTGGATAACGCGCCCTGGAGCTACCGCGATGGCAACGGCAATGCTCGCGGCTTTGGCATTGATCTGCTGAATGCGCTAAGCCAGAGCACCGGGCTGCGTTTCACACCGCGCTGGGTGAGCAATCCAAAGCAGGCGCAGACGCTGATGCAACAACATCAGGTGATGCTGAATTTGCTACAGCCTTTAAACGGCGACGATGCCAGCAGCAACACACTGCCGGTATGGCGTGCGATTTGGGGGATCTACACGCTTGATACGCAGCAGCCGATGAGCTGGCAATCCCTGCAACATCAGCGAGTGGGTGTACTGCGCGCCGATCTGGCGCAACGCCTGCTACCTGAAGGCATCACGCCCCAACTGTTCGATGACCGTACGCAACTCTGGCAGGCCCTGAACAGCGGTCAGATTGATGCTCTGGTGGATAACGTGCTGTCTGCACGCTGGCGCATGGCCAGCCACGCGGATAATCGTGTCCATTTAGCCTTTGCCGCGAGCGATGTTGCCTGGCCGCTGGCGCCTCAGGTCAGCCAGGATCAGCCGCAACTTCAGGCGCTGCTGGATCATGCACTGCAGCAGATCCCACCGGATACGCTCAATCAGATGCGGATTAACTGGTCACAGCCGCCACAGCCAGGCACCAGTATGGCGATGCGCAATGTGCCGCTGATGATTCTGATGGCTGCCGGGGTGATCATTTTACTGTTGTTAGTGCTGTTGCTACGCCGCTACCTGCAACAGCGGCGCGATCGCCTGCAGCGCCAACAGGCTGAGCGGGCTAACGCCGCCAAAAGCCAATTCCTGGCCACCGCCAGCCACGAGTTACGCACGCCGATGCAGGCGATCCTGGGTCTGCTGGAACTCGAACAGCAGCAGCATCCCAGCGAACGTTTGACGCTGATGCACAGTAGCGCGCGCTCGCTGATGGCGCTGCTAAACGATCTGCAAGACCATGCGCGTATTGAGAATCAGAGTTTTCGCCTGACACCGCATCCGCTTCATCTGGCAGATTGGCTGCAGCAACAGCAGCAGTTTTATCACCCTTTGATGCGCGAATCTGGTCCCCTGTTGATTGTCGAAGCACTAACAGCACTGCCGCCGTTGGTGATGCTGGATGGCGATCGCCTGCAACAGGTCGTGAATAATCTGGTGGCTAATGCGCTGAAATTTACCCGTTATGGCGAAGTGCGGCTGTCGCTTGCCGTTACGGATCAGATTCAGCTAACGGTTGCCGACAGCGGCAGCGGTATCCCACTCAGCGAACAGGCGCAGCTGTTTGAACCTTGGTATCAGGCACCGTCTGGCAAAAGCCATGCCGTGCAGGGCAGCGGCCTGGGTTTGTTTATCTGTCGCGAAATAGTGCAACGTATGGGCGGTGAGCTGACGCTGACATCCGAACTGGATAAAGGCACCAGGGTAGACGTGCGATTACCGCTCGACCTCTGTGAGGAAGTACCCGCCGAACGCCCTGCTGCCTTGCCACGCTATCCGCATCTGCGTGTGGCGATTGTTGATGACCATCCCACCAATCTGTTGGTCTTGCAGCAACAGCTGGCTCAATTCGATATTACGGCAATGGTATTTGAGGAGGGACGCAGCCTGCTGCGCGCCGATGCGATTCAGCCTTTTGATCTCATGTTGATTGACCAGATGATGCCGCGCCCGGATGGATTAACACTGCTGCGCATTTTACGTCGCCGCCAGCAGCGCCGCAGCAAAGCGGCACTGCGCGTGCTCTGCTCCGCCGATGTGCAACTGCTGAAGGTCGCGTTGCAGGAGGACGAAGCGCTGTTGTTGAAACCGATTGAGCTGGATCATCTGGCAGCCCTGCTGACACGTACGATGCGCGATCCTCTCCGTCAACTGCCCGACAGTTTAATGATTCTGGCCCAGCACAATGAGGCCTTTATCCCGCGGATTTGTCAGACGCTGCAACGCACGCTGCAGCAGGATCGTGATGCGCTGCTTACCGCCAGCGCCCAGCATGACTGGCCCGCAGTTGAGCGTGCCGCACACCGCATGAAAGGCAGCTGGCTGTTGCTGGGCATGGATGAGATTGCCGAACATTGTCAGCAGCTCACCGATCAGGCAAAACAGCAGCGTCTGGACGATGATACGCTCAATTTACTGATATCATTAACGAACAGGTTACTGGAACAACTGGAAAGTTATGGCACACACTCATTCTCACGGCGCGCATAACGGTAATCGTACGCGTCTGGCGGCGGCGTTTGGCGTCACCGCGCTGTTTATGGTTGCCGAAGTGATTGGCGGCGTGATGTCAGGTTCGCTGGCACTGCTGGCGGATGCCGGACATATGCTGACTGATGCCGCCGCGCTGCTGATGGCGCTGCTGGCGGTGCAGTTCGCCCAGCGTAAACCCAGCGCCCGCCACACCTTCGGCTTGCTGCGTCTCACCACACTTGCCGCTTTTGTCAATGCTATCGCGCTGCTGGTGATTACCGTACTGATTGTCTGGGAAGCGCTGCGCCGTTTCTATCAGCCGCAGCCCATTCAAGGCGGATTGATGCTCGGCATCGCCATTGCTGGCCTGCTGGCCAATCTGCTCTCTTTCTGGTTGTTGCACCGAGGCAGTGAAGAAAAAAATCTCAACGTCCGTGCGGCGGCGCTGCATGTGCTGGGCGATCTGCTCGGCTCCGTTGGCGCGATTGTTGCCGCCATCATTATCATGCTGACCGGCTGGACACCGATCGATCCGATTCTCTCGCTGCTGGTTTCACTGCTGGTGGTGCGCAGCGCGTGGTCGCTGTTGCGGGAAAGCCTGCATGAGCTGCTGGAGGGTGCACCGAGCCACATTAACGTGGATAAGCTGGCGCGCGAGCTGACACGCAACATTGCGGAAGTACGCAATGTGCACCATGTGCATGTGTGGCAGGTGGGAGAGAAGCCGGTGCTGACATTACATGTGCAGGTGATTCCACCTTACGATCATGATGGGTTGCTGGTACGTATTCATCAGTATCTGCATGAGCACTATCAGATTGCGCATGCCACCGTGCAGATGGAGTATCAACCTTGCACCGGTCATGATTGCGAGCTCTGCGCAGAACAGAGCTCGCATCATCACTCACATGAACATCTCACACTGGATGGCCACGCCCATCACCATCACTGATTCGACAGCGCGCGTGACCCATGTTCACGCGCGCTTTGCATCCACAAGCGTGAACCATTCAGCGCAATCAACGTCAGAATCGCGTATTCCAGTGACATGGCATACACACCCTGACGGGCAAAAATCATCACGCTAATAACGTTGATCACCACCCACAGCAGCCAGTTCTCGACGTATTTCCGCGTCATCAGAATCATCGCCACAATCGACAACACCATCATGCAGGAATCCCAGAATGGGAAGGCGTCGGGCTGCAGTTGCGGCATCGCTACATTCAGGCCAAGGCCCTGCATGATGCCGACGGCGGTTTTAGTGAGAAACGCGAACACCGGGTCGATGTACAGCGTCATCAGCGCAATGGCGATCACGCATGCTGCGCCCCAGCCAAGCGCCTTCGGCAACGGTAACCAGCGAATTTTCAGTGCGGCTTCGTTGGCGGTGTTTTGTCGGCTCCATGCATACCAGCCGTAAACGTTGGCGACAAAGAAGAACAGCTGCAGCAGTAAACTGGCATACAGCTGAATCTGGAAGAAGATCACCGCAAACAGCGTGACGTTTATCAGGCCGAAAAAGTAGTTAATGATCTTTTCCTGGCTGGCAAGCCAGATACACAGCAAACCGGCAATGGTGCCCACCGCCTCGATCCATGAAAGATCGTAGCCACCCACGCCGAGAGGAATGTGAACCAGAATATTTTGTGTGCTGAAGAAGTCCATGATCTGCACCTGTATGAAAGCCGCGTTACGCGTTCCCTTTCACCTTGAGTTTGAGTTGTGCTGCAAAGTCTAGCATGCGATTAAGCGGTATCAATGCGGCTTCACGCAGCGCGTCATCGACATGAATTTCATGCTCGCTGCCACCGTGCTCCAGCCCTTCGGCAATGGCTTTCAGGCCATTCATCGCCATCCACGGACAGTGCGCGCAGGTGCGACAGGTCGCGCCCTCACCTGCCGTTGGCGCTTCCAGTAGTTCTTTGTCCGGCACCGCCTGCTGCATTTTGTAGAAGATGCCGCGATCGGTGGCAACGATCATTTGCGGATGCGGCAAGGTTTTCGCCGCCTGAATCAGCTGGCTGGTGGAGCCCACGGCATCTGCCAGATCGACGATTGCCTGCGGGGATTCCGGATGCACGAGGATCGCCGCATCAGGATAGAGCGTTTTCATACGCTGCAAGGCCTGCGTCTTGAACTCGTCATGCACGATGCACGCGCCCTGCCAGCACAGCACGTCGGCTTTAGTCTGTTTGGTGACGTAACGGCCCAGATGGCGATCCGGCGCCCAGATAATTTTCTCACCGAGGCTGTCGAGATGCTCAATCAACTCCACCGCAATACTCGATGTCACCACCCAATCCGCGCGCGCTTTGACAGCGGCTGAGGTGTTGGCGTACACCACCACGGTGCGGTCCGGATGTTCATCACAGAAGCGATTGAACTCCTCAATTGGGCAGCCAAGATCGAGTGAACACTCTGCATGCAGCGTCGGCATCAACACGGTTTTTTCCGGGCTGAGGATTTTTGCGGTTTCGCCCATAAAACGCACGCCTGCCACCAGCAAGGTTTTTGCCGGATGCGCGCTGCCGAAGCGGGCCATCTCTAAGGAGTCCGAGACGCAGCCGCCGGTCTCTTCCGCCAGCGCCTGGATTTCTGGGTCAGTGTAATAATGCGCGACCAGCACTGCATCACGCTCTTTTAATAAGCGTTTGATTTCAGAGATGTAGTGGGATTTTTCATCCTGGCTGAGACGCGCCGGTTTCGGCGGAAAGGGATAAATCGCGCTTTCAGGATCGAACATCAGACTCATAACACGGCTCTCGTTTTCTCAATTTAACAAAATCGCCTTTTACAGCGATGATGCGGCATCAAAACCGCCATCGTGTTTTATATGCTAAACACGATAGCGGAAATGCGCGAGAGTGTCGTCTCTTTTTTATGCGGTTTACAAGCCACCTAACGATTTCTGCGGGTTTTCCAGTTCCAGCAAGAAAGCTTTCACCGGCAGACCGCCTGCAAAGCCAGTGAGCTTACCGTTGCTGCCAATCACCCGATGGCAAGGCGCCATGATCGACAGAGGATTTTTACCGTTGGCCGCCCCCACCGCGCGCATGGCTTTCGGATTGCCGATCTGCTCCGCGATTTGCTGATAGCTGCGGGTTTCACCAAACGGAATCGTCAGCAGCGCTTGCCAGACTTTTTTCTGGAATTCAGTGCCGACGGTGTCATAAGGCATGTCGAACTGCTGGCGTTCTCCGGCGAAGTATTCACGCAGCTGTCGCTCGGCCTCGCACAGAATCGGATGCTGATCGTTGCGGCTGATGGGTTTCAGTGGCACGCGTTGTGAGCCTTCGTTTTCCCACAGAATTGCTGACAACCCGTTATCGGTTGCAATCAACGTCAGTTCACCAACCGGCGTTGGGATGATTTTGGCATGATACATAAGGCACCTCCGGCATAAATCAGTGTGTCATTATCGCACTTCTGCCGCGATAAACTGGCTGTTTTCGGTCATGAGCATAAACTGGTTAGCTGTCCGAAAGCAGCGAGTTTTGCTCAGCTACTTGCGCGACGATACCCAAAATCATTCAAGACGCAGGAAGGCGGTACACGAGAGACTAATCGATCAGTCGGTTTGAACAGCGCTTCCGTGGGACCGAAAGGGAGCCTCTTTAAGGAGGTTCATCATCCTGATCAGCTGACTCAAGTCAGTGATCCGGGTGAACGTGAGCAGCCAATGCACCTGCGCTTTGAATTCTGAAGGGTATATGCGGTTTATTTGCTGGAGACGATGATGTTTGATCCCGAGATTGCTTACCAGGCGCTGACCTCACGCGACAGTCGCTTCGACGGCGTGTTCTTTGTCGGCGTGACCTCAACCGGCATTTACTGTCGGCCCATTTGCCCGGTGAAAGCGCCGATGCAGAAGAACTGCCTGTTTTTTGGCAGCGCTGAAGCCGCCGAAAAAGCGCATTTCAGGCCCTGCCTGCGCTGCCGTCCTGAGTTAGCGCCGGGCTTCGCACCGGTTGATAGTCATCACCGCATCGCCGATCGTCTGATTCGACGGATTGAAGAGGGCCTGCTGGAAGAGCAAGAGACACTGGCCGAAATCGCCGGCGAGTTTGACCTGAGTGAGCGCCAGCTTCGCCGCGTGATCCAGCAGGAGCTAGGCGTGTCACCGCTGGAGCTGCGCCAAACGCGGCGCATGCTGCTGGCGAAGCAACTTCTGACTGAGACTTCGTTGCCAGTGACCGAAATCGCCTATGCCAGCGGTTTTCGCAGTTTGCGCCGCTTTAATGATGTGTTTCAGGCGCGCTATCGCATGACGCCTTCGCGCCTGCGCAAACAGAGTCAACCAGAGAGCATGACCACGGTGCAGGAGAGCGCAGAGCTGCGTCTGAGTTATCGCCCACCTTACGACTGGGATGCCATCCTGGATTTTCTTCAGCAGCGCGTGATGAAAGAGGCTGAGTGGGTCAGTGAAGGCGCTTATCACCGCACCGTAGCGCTCGGCAACTGCCGTGGCTGGGTGCGCATCAGCCATCTGCCGGATAAGCAGGCACTTAAGGTGCAGTTCACTACCACGTTAACGCCAGTGTTACCCGCCCTGCTGCGCCGTCTGCGTGACCTGTTCGATCTTGATGCCCAACCACAGCGCATCAGCGAGCAGCTAAGCCAGGATCCGCTATTAGCTGACAGTCTGACACGTTATCCGGGATTGCGCGTTCCTGGGGCGTTTGACGGCTTTGAGTTGGGGGTGCGGGCAATTCTTGGCCAGCAGGTGACCGTTAAGGCTGCAACCACCTTGAGCAGTCGTGTGGCGCAGCGTTTCGGCGAGCCTCTCGCTACGCCATGGCCAGAACTCTCTCGCCTGCCACCGACTGCGGAATCCCTTGCCACGGCAACCATTGATGATATCGCTAGCCTCGGTATTGTGAGCGCTCGCTCGCAGGCGATTCAGGCGCTGGCACAGGCGTGCGCATCCGGTGCACTGCGTTTTAACGGCGCGGTTAACCCTGACGTGGTTCAGCAGCAGTTGCTGGCATTGAAAGGCGTAGGACCATGGACGGCGAGTTATATCGCGATGCGCGCTCTGCGCTGGCCAGATGCGTTCCCTAAGGAGGATATTGCGATTCGTAATAACCTTGGTGGGGTGAGTGCCAAAGTGGCAGAGCAGTTATCGCAGGTCTGGCGGCCGTGGCGCAGCTATGCGGTGCTGCATATCTGGAAGAGTTTGACGCCTGAGAAATCGGCCGAGAAAGAGAAAAAAGCATGACTGGGCGTTCTTTTCGGCAATGGGATCATCGCTTGTGCACTCCAGTCGCCAGCAAAACAACGACAGTGCGTTTCAGTCGGCAATAAGGGGCGGTTACGTAAAGACGCCGTAAATACATCCCTGTAGGCTCTGGTGGCGCATCCCTGCGCCACAAGCTTTACTCCTCCGCCCCTTATTGCCGCCTTCATGCCAGATTGGTGCGCTTTTTAGGAAGCAACGATTACGCCTCATAAGCCCGTCAAGGCGGGAGCGGAAGAGCGAAGCGTCCGAGCCATGGATGGCGAGGCCGATCCACAGGGATGTGAGTTTCCTTCGCGATCCGTCCCGCCTTGACGGGCTGACGCACGGACTCACAGCCATAACGGCTAAATTTTACGAAGTGCAGGTTTGATAAACGCAGAAAAGCAAAAAGGCGCCTTTAGGGCGCCTTTCTACGTAGTGGTGGGTCGTGCAGGATTCGAACCTGCGACCAATTGATTAAAAGTCAACTGCTCTACCAACTGAGCTAACGACCCGCTCGAGGAGCGGCTTACAACTTTAAACTTGATGGTGGGTCGTGCAGGATTCGAACCTGCGACCAATTGATTAAAAGTCAACTGCTCTACCAACTGAGCTAACGACCCATCAAGGTTGTGAAGCTTCTGAAGAAAACATCTAACATACAGCAGGTTAAGATGGTGGGTCGTGCAGGATTCGAACCTGCGACCAATTGATTAAAAGTCAACTGCTCTACCAACTGAGCTAACGACCCATCTTCAAGCTGCCGGACGCTTTGTTAAACTGCCCGGGCAACGGCGGCATATATTACTGATTTAGCGGGAGGGCGCAACCCTTATTTATCACCAAATCACTCAATTGCTTACCTTTCATGCTGCAAGACCAGAAATCATACGAAATCCGGTCTCTGCTGCACAAATTACATACCAGCCAGACGCTTTTGCGCCAGCTTGGCAGATTCGCTTGTCGGGTATAGTTTGATCACTTGTTGATAGACCGCTTTGGCTTTCGCCGTGTCGTTCTTCTCTTGCATGATCACGCCAACCTTAAACAGCGCTTCCGGGGCTTTCGGCGATTTCGCGTAATTTTTTACCACAGTGGCAAAATAATAAGCGGCATCATCTTTCTTGCCCTTGTTGTAATACAACTGACCGAGCCAGTAATTGGCATTAGGCTGATAGGTGGAGTCAGGGTACTTCTTCACCCACGCCTGCAGGGCCGTGATCGCCTGATCGAACTGCTTCTTCTCAAGAATCAGCGCAACTGCCGCATTGTAATCGGTATTTGCATCGCCGGTTTGCGCAGGGGCAGCGGTATTTCCGCTTGCATTGCTACCACCTGCATCAGCGTTTCCCGCTGCTGCACCCGCCGCTGCGGCATCACCGCCACCGCTCGCCTGTGCGCCCGCATTACCACTGCTCAACGTATCGATCTGCTGATAGAGCTGCTTTTGGCGCTCAATCACCTGATTAAGTTGATAGCTGTTCTGCTGGATTTGGCCGCGCAGCGAATCGATATCGCTTTGGTTGTCACTCATCTGCTGCTGCAACTGCTGCAGAAGCTGAGCCTGGGCATTAGAGATACGTTCAAGATTGGTGACACGGTCTTCGACCGAGCCTGAGCCAACGCTACTGATTGACGCCTGGGCATTAGCGGCCCATGGGGCCGCTACGCCAACCAGTAACGACAGACTCAATAGATGAAGTCTGAAGTTACTCATCATGTGATGCTCTTAGTAAACCAGTACGGCACGACGGTTTTTAGCGTAAGCCGCTTCGTCATGACCCAGTACAGCTGGTTTTTCTTTACCGTAAGAAACGATAGACATCTGGTCAGCAGAAACGCCTTTGCCCTGCAGGTACATTTTCACTGCGCTAGCACGACGTTCGCCCAGGGCGATGTTGTACTCTGGGGTACCGCGCTCATCCGCGTGACCTTCGATGGTGACTTTGTAAGACGGGTTGCCGCGCAGGAATGCTGCGTGCTGATCCAGCATCTGAGCGTAGTCAGAAGCCACGTCATACTTGTCCAGACCGAAGTAAACGATGTTGTTCTGCTGCAGCTGCTGCATCTGCAGACGCGCTTGCTCATCAGAAGACATGTTACCGTTCTGGCCAGCACCGTAAGCGCCGTTGTCTGCGCCCATACCAGTCTGGTCGTTGTTGTTGTTTTTGTGCGAGCTACATGCAGCTACTGCGATTACCGGCAGAGCCAGCATCAAACCCTTCAGCACTTTGTTCAGTTGCATTTCTTTATCCTATTATTTTGTTTGCTATACATTTTCATCCCCCGCTATGCAGGGGAATCATGCATTACAGATACGGCGACCAGGCAGGGAATTTGACCTGTCCATCGGTTGCCGGAAGACGCGCTTTGAAACGCCCATCTGTTGAAACCAACTGCAACACGGAACCCATCCCCTGAGTAGAGCTATAGATTACCATCGTGCCGTTAGGCGCCAGACTTGGCGTCTCATCCAGGAACGTGTCCGTTATTGTTTGAACGGCTCCCGTTACCAGATCCTGTTTGGCGACATGCTGAGCGCCACCGGCGCTGCTGATCATCACCATGGTTTTGCCGTCAGTTGACACATCCGCATCCTGGTTCTGAGCACCTTCCCAGGTAATACGTTGTGGCGCACCGCCGTTAATACCCACTTTATAAATCTGAGGCGCACCTGCCTGATCCGAGGTGTAAGCCAGCGTCTGGCTATCCGGGAACCAGGTCGGTTCGGTGCTGTTGTAGCGACCGTCAGTCACCTGACGCGTCTGACCTGAAGCCAGGTCCATCACGTACAAGTTCAGGCTACCGGTTTTAGACAACGCGAACGCCAGTTTTGAACCATCCGGCGAGAAGGCCGGAGCACCGTTGTGGCGCGGGTAAGAAGCGACCTGACGGATCGCACCGTTTGACAGCGTTTGTACCACTAACGCTGACTTACCGCTTTCAAAGGTCACGTAGGCCACTTTGCTGCCGTCTGGAGACCAGGCCGGTGACATCAATGGCTCTGGTGAACGGTGCACGGTGAACTGGTTGTAACCATCGTAGTCTGATACGCGCAGTTCGTAAGGGAACTGGCCGCCGTTGGTTTGCACCACATAAGCGATACGCGTACGGAATGCGCCTTTGATACCGGTCAGCTTCTCAAACACTTCATCACTGGCTGTATGGCCTGCATAACGCAGCCATTGCTTAGTGACTTTGTAAGAGTTCTGCGCCAGCACCGTGCCAGGTGCGCCGCCGGTGTCCACCAGCTGGTAAGCAATCTGGTAGCTACCATCCGGGTTCGGCGTGACCTGACCCACGACAACCGCATCAATACCTAATGCGCTCCATGCGGCAGGTTGAACTTCCTGCGCGCTGGCGGGCTGCTGTGGCAGACGTGAACGGTCCAGCGGGTTGAATTTACCGCTGTTGCGCAAGTCAGCCGCGACGATGCCGCCAATGTCTTCGGGTGCCGCGCCTGGGCCAGCCCATTTGAACGGCACCACACCAATTGGACGTGCGGTGTTCACGCCCTGCGTAATTTCAATGCGCACTTCTGCGTGCAGCATCGCTGCCCACAGCAGTACAAAAAAACCTAAGGTTACACGAAGTGCCTGCTTCATCTTTTCTCCCTTATCTGAACCTGAGTCCACGATAATTCGCACAGTTCCTGAAAAACACGAGTGTTCATAAATTACGGCAAGCTAACCTTAGTTCAACCTGCCGTGGGTTACTGCATTTATTGAGGCTTGAACTCAAGCGTTGCATCTTTTACTGCATCCCAGACAGCCGAACTAGGCGGCTTAGGGATTCTCGCAGTATGAGCTGCATTCAATGCTGCCTGACACAGTGCAGGATCACCACCTGCTGAAGTTGCTGATATTAACAGCCCATCAGGAGCAAGTTTGATCTTCACATCGCAGGTTTTACCACGATAAAGATCAGGATCCTGAAATTTAGACTGGATCGCGCCCTGCACCTGACCGAGGTAACTATCAATTGCTGCGCCTGATGCACCGGCTTTCTTCTGATTGCCCTGCCCTGCCGCACCGCCAGAAGCCGTGCCACTTTTCGGTGCATTCTTACCAGACGAGAGTCCACCTAACAGGTCATCAACGTCACTTTCATTCTTCGCTGCTTCAGATGCGGCTTTCTTCTTGGCATCAGCGGCTGCTTTGGCTTTCGCAGCTGCATCGGCTTTGGCCTTGGCTGCTGCATCCGCTTTAGCTTTGGCTTCAGTGGCAGCTTTTTCTTTTGCGGCTTCGGCGGCTTTCTCTTTCGCGGCTTCCGCAGCTTTTTCTTTTGCGTCTGCGGCAGCTTGCTCTTTAGCCTCTTTGGCTTCCTGAGCGGCTTTCGCCTTCGCATCGGCTGCAGCCTGCGCTTTGGCCTCGGCGGCAGCTTGCGCTTTCGCTTCTGCGGCGGCTTTGGCTTGCTCTACTGCTTTCTCTTTCGCCGCTTCAGCCGCTGCGGCTTTGGCCTGTTCGTCCGCTTTCTTCTTTGCGTCCGCTGCAGCCTGCTTAGCCTCTTCTACCGCTTTGGCTTTGGCATCCGCCGCCGCTTTAGCTTGCGCATCCGCCTCAGCTTTCGCATCCGACTTAGCTTTTGCGGCGGCCGCTTCAGCTGCCTTCTGCTGATCCTGAGCCTGCTTCGCGGCTGCTTCAGCGGCTTTCTGCTGCTCAGCTTGCTGTTTGGCCTGCTCTTTGGCTTCCTGCTGCGCCTGCAAACGCTCTTTTTCCATCTCTTTCAGGCGCTGCTGCTCAGCAGCTTGCTTCTGCTGTAACTCTTCGGCCTGCTGCTGCGACTGTTTCTGACGCTGCTGCTCGGCACGCTGGCTGTCGCGTTGCTGATTCTGCTGGCGGTTATACTGTTCAACCACCGCGCCGGAATCGACCATCACGGCATCAATGTCACTGCCGCCGCCACCGCCGCTGGATTCGATCTTTTCGTTAAACGAGCTCCAGATCAGCAGGGCGATCAGCACGATGTGCAGTATCACCGAAATGATTATCGCGCGTTTTAACTTGTCGTTCTGCTCGGTTACCTTCGACACTCTCGGATCCCAAAAACGGTTCGCTTTAAATCGGCTGTGTCATCAAACCGACAGATTTCACGCCTGCCTGATGTAACAGGTTCAACGCTTTGATGATTTCGTCGTAAGGCACATCCTTCGCTCCACCAATCAGGAATACCGTCTTCGGATTGGCTTCAATGCGACGCTGTGCTTCGCTTACCACCTGTTCGGGCGGCAGCTGCGTCATACGATCGTGATCCACCACCAGGCTGTATTGCCCGACACCAGCCACTTCAACAATGACCGGGGGATTATCATCCGTTGAGACCGTTTTAGAGTCGGTCGCATCAGGCAGATCCACTTCCACGCTTTGGGTAATAATCGGCGCGGTTGCCATAAAGATGAGCAGCAATACCAACAGCACGTCCAGTAGTGGAACTATGTTGATTTCCGACTTAAGGTCGCGGCGCCCGCGACCACGGGTTCTGGCCATCGTTAACCTCGACTTACTTCGTGTTGTCGGTGGAGAAAGCCTGACGATGCAGGATAGCCGTGAACTCTTCCATAAAGTTGTCGTAGCCCTGCTCCAGCTTGTTGACGCGCTGGTTCAGACGGTTATACGCCATAACGGCAGGAATGGCCGCGAACAAACCGATTGCAGTGGCGATCAACGCTTCGGCAATACCCGGCGCAACCATCTGCAACGTCGCCTGTTTCACCGCGCCAAGCGCGATAAAGGCGTGCATGATCCCCCACACCGTACCGAACAGACCGATATACGGGCTGATGGAACCAACGGTGCCAAGGAAAGGAATGTGGTTTTCCAGCGCTTCCAGTTCACGGTTCATCGAGATGCGCATCGCACGGCAGGCGCCTTCGACTACCGCTTCTGGCGCGTGGTTGTTAGCACGGTGTAAACGGGCAAACTCTTTAAAGCCCGAATAGAAAATTTGCTCAGATCCGCCCAACTCATCGCGGCGTCCCTGGCTTTCCTGATACAGGCGAGATAACTCGATGCCTGACCAGAACTTATCTTCAAAGGCTTCGGCTTCGCGACCCGCCGCATTCAGGATGCGCGTGCGCTGAATAATGATCGCCCATGAGGCAATAGAAAAGCCGATCAAAATCAACATGATAAGTTTGACCAGAAGGCTCGCCTTCAGGAACAAATCAAGAACATTCATGTCAGTCACTGCTTGAACTCCGCGACAATAGACTTGGGAAGCGCAATCGGCTTCATTAGATGTGGGTTGATGCAGGCGATCAGGACTTCTGCTTCATTCAGCACTTTGCCTTCTGCATTAACGATACGCTGCGAGAATGTCATGGTGGCGCGAGTCATGGCGGTCACTTCACTCTGGATATCCAGAAGATCGTCAAGACGTGCTGCGGCAACAAAGTCTATCGTCATGCGTCGTACCACAAACGCCACCTGTTCTTCCAACAGGGCTTGTTGATTGAAATGGTGCTGGCGCAACATCTCGGTACGTGCTCGTTCATAGAAAGCAAGATAACTGGCGTGGTAAACCACACCACCCGCATCGGTGTCTTCGTAATAGACCCGAACCGGCCAGCGAAACAGCGTTGTACTCACTCTACATCCCGGTCTCATTTTAAACGTTGCTACTATACGCAAGTGAGATCGGCTTGGGAATGGTCCGCCAGAGCCAGGAGAAAATAATTATCACACGTTAACAACTGGAAGGATTTTTAGGAGATTTCTTGACCAGGCGCTGACAAAAACTCACGTCAGGCCCGGTAGTTAGACAGGAAAATCGGGGAATGTAAGTCTGCGGCCGGGCTTAATGATAGAACCAGTAAATCCCTAACACTAAAACAATCATCGCCGGCAAAGGGGAAAACACGGCACGCCAGCGCGTTTGCAAGGGACGAAAACCGGTGCCATGAATCACGCCGGCGCACACCGCCCAAATCAGCAGTAATCCATGCCAGATGGCGAGTTCACTCGTACGGGCAGCAAAGCGTGACGGTTGCCAGATAACACAGCCCGCCAGCCACAGCGCCAGTATTAGTGAAAGGGCCCGCAATGGGCCCTTGTCCATCAGACGATACAGCGTCTGAATCAGCGTGCGCATCAGTGCTGTTTGTCCTTCGCGCCGCTCTCTTCTGCTTGTTCAATCGCCAGCGCCGTGATCACGCCAAACGCACAGGCCAGCAGGGTGCCGAGAATCCAGGCAAAATACCACATGCTCAATCTCCTTAATCAGTACAGGGAGTGCGTATTGCTCTCAATGTGTTCTTTAGTGATACGGCCAAACATCTTGTAATAACACCACGAGGTGTAGATGAGGATGAGTGGTACAAAGATGATGGCGGCGAAGGTCATGACTTTCAGCGTCAGCAGGCTAGAGGTCGCGTCCCACATGGTCAGGCTGGTGCCAGGCACGGTGCTGGATGGCATAACGAACGGGAACATGGCGATGCCAGCGGTCATAATGACGCAAGCCAGTGTCAGTGAAGAGAAGACAAATGCCCAGGCGCCCTTCTCCACTCGCGAGCAGAGCACGGTCAGCAGTGGCAGCACCACACCCAGCACCGGGAACAGCCACAGAATTGGCGTCTGTTCGAAGTTAACCAACCATGCACCGGCTTCTCGCACGACCTCTTTGCCCAGCGGATTCGACGCGGCATGATGATCGATAACACTTTTAACCACATAGCCATCAATACCGTATTTGACCCACACCCCGGCCAGCACGAAGCACACCATCATCACCAGCGCACTGATTTGTGCCGTCCCACGTGAACGTAGATGTAACTCGCCATTGGTGCGCATCTGCAGATAGGTGGCTCCTTGTGTGAGGATCATCGCGACGCTGATCACGCCAGCCAGCAGGCCAAACGGATTGAGTAACTGGAAGAAGTTACCGGTGTAGAACAGACGCAGATATTCATCCGCATGGAAAGGTACGCCTTGCAGCAAGTTGCCGAAGGCCACGCCAATCACGAGCGGTGGAACAAAGCTGCCGATGAAAATGCCCCAGTCCCAGGTGTTGCGCCAGCGCGGGTCTTCAATCTTCGAACGGTAGTCAAAACCCACCGGGCGGAAGAACAAGGAAGCCAGCACCAGAATCATCGCCACATAGAAGCCGGAAAACGCTGCCGCATAAACCATCGGCCAGGCAGCAAACAGCGCCCCACCTGCCGTGATCAACCAGACCTGGTTTCCGTCCCAGTGCGGGGCGATGCTGTTAATCATGATACGGCGTTCGGTATCGGTACGGCCGAGAATGCGAGTGAGCATGCCCACGCCCATATCGAAACCGTCGGTTACCGCAAAGCCAATCAGCAACACGCCAATCAGCAGCCACCAGACAAAGCGCAATACTTCATAATCAAACATGGTTGCTCTCCTTATCCACGCACTGGCTGAGCCGCCGCTTTCACGGTCTCATGATGGTAGCGGCCGGTCTTCAGGCTGCTGGGACCCAGGCGGGCGAACTTGAACATCAGGTACATTTCCGCCACCAGGAAAATGGTGTAGAGACCGCAAATCAGAATCATAGAGAACAGCAGATCGCCCACGGTCAGCGAGGAGTTCGCGACGGCTGTTGGCAGCACTTCACCAATCGCCCATGGCTGACGGCCATACTCTGCAACAAACCAACCTGACTCGATTGCGATCCACGGAAGCGGGATGCCGTACAACGCCGCTTTGAGCAGCCAGCGGCTCTTGCCAATGCGGTTACGAATCACGCTCAGGAATGACAGGGCAATAATGCCGAGCAGCAGCACACCACACAGCACCATGATGCGGAAGGCAAAATAGAGTGGCGCAACACGTGGGATCGAATCTTGTGTCGCTTTCTGAATCTGCGCTTCGGTAGCATTGGCCACATCCGGGGTATAGCGCTTCAGCAGCAGGCCATAACCGAGATCCTGTTTGCTGGCTTCGAATTGGCTACGCACTGTGGGATCTTTACTGCCCGCGCGCAGTTCATTTAGCAACGCGTAGGCTTTCATACCGTTGCGGATACGCACTTCATGTTGCGACAGCAGATCTTTGAGGCCAGTGACCGGTGTGTCTACCGATCGCGTGGCGATCAGACCGAGCAAATACGGGATTTGAATCGCGTATTTGTTCTCTTGCGAATCCTGATCCGGGATACCAAACAGCGTGAAGGCCGCCGGCGCTGGCTGGGTCTCCCACTCTGCTTCAATCGCGGCGAGTTTGGTTTTCTGCACGTCACCCATTTCATAACCGGACTCATCACCCAGTATGATCACGGAGAGGATCGCAGCCATGCCGAAGCTGGCGGCGATACCAAACGAACGTTTAGCAAAAGCAACATCGCGGCCTTTCAGCAGATACCAGGCACTGATGCCCAGCACGAACATCGCGCCTGCGGTATAACCTGCCGCCACGGTGTGGACAAACTTCACCTGTGCAACCGGGTTGAGCACCAGCTCGGAGAAACTCACCATCTCCATACGCATGGTTTCGAAATTGAATTCGGATGCGATCGGGTTTTGCATCCAGCCGTTCGCCACCAGAATCCACAGCGCGGACATGTTCGAACCGAGCGCCACCAGCCAGGTCACCGCCAGGTGCTGAACTTTACCGAGACGATCCCAACCGAAGAAGAACAGACCGACAAAGGTGGATTCGAGGAAGAACGCCATCAAGCCTTCGATGGCCAGCGGCGCACCGAAGATATCGCCGACGTAGTGTGAGTAATATGACCAGTTGGTGCCGAACTGGAACTCCATGGTCAGGCCGGTGGCCACACCGAGTGCAAAGTTGATACCAAACAACTTGCCCCAGAACTTGGTCATATCTTTATAAATTTGCTTACCCGTCAGCACATATACGGTTTCCATGATCGCCAACAAAAACGCCATACCCAGCGTTAAAGGGACGAACAGGAAATGGTACATCGCCGTCAGGGCAAACTGTAAACGCGACAGCTCGACAATATCTAACATGATGACTCCTTGCTCCTCGCATGAATTTACTCTGCGGCTGACAACGGTAAACAGCGAACATTGACGTGCAGAATAAGATCCAGGAACGACTGATTATTGATTCCAGTTTTATTACTGACAGAATAGAGAAATCTGTAGCCCGAAATGAGTGAGTAACAGTGGTGAAAATTTCCCGAAAAACCGATCGCTTCAATCTGTTTCGAGCAGGAGTGTGATGCGTGGAGGCGGCAGAATTGCGCTAACAACGCCTGGCACAAACTCCTGAAATATCGCAGAAAAGACTGAATTGATGCAGCGCAATTTATCCTGTTTGTCGTGCGTGATGCCAGCAGTAAAGTTTGTTATATCTCACGCTTTATTGATCTGGATTAAGACAATATTTTTTCAGATATGTAGTGTTAGAGTCGTTGTTAATTAGTTGTCATAAATAGATGACGCATTTAAGAAAATAATTACCTTTCCCGCAATTTATTAACCTTAATGCAGAAGGTTAAGCGTCAATTCCTCAAGAGAAATCACGCGTATTTTCGTTTCTTTACCCTATCGACAAAGTAAGCATAGCCGCGGATTTTCAATCCGTTGCCTTTTTTCCCTGCTTTTTACGTGGCTATGCCATGCGTTGTGCTGCGAGCATAAAAAAGGCCACCCGAAGGTGGCCTGAGCACATCATGAGATGCTGCTTATTTGATTGGCAGAACCGCTTTAACCGCGTCGCCAATGTCAGCCAGGCTGCGGACGGTTTTCACACCGGCTGCTTCCAGCGCTGCGAATTTCTCGTCAGCGGTGCCTTTACCACCGGCAATGATGGCGCCTGCGTGGCCCATACGTTTGCCTTTCGGCGCAGTCACGCCCGCGATGTAGCCTACAACCGGCTTAGTCACGTGCTCTTTGATGAAGGCTGCCGCTTCTTCTTCAGCGCTACCACCGATCTCACCGATCATCACGATCACTTCGGTCTGTGGATCATCCTGGAACATTTTCAGGATATCGATGAAGTTAGAACCTGGGATCGGGTCACCACCGATACCAACGCAGGTTGACTGGCCGTAGCCAATGTCAGTGGTCTGCTTAACCGCTTCATAGGTCAGGGTGCCTGAACGAGACACGATACCTACGCGGCCCGGCTGGTGAATGTGACCCGGCATGATGCCGATCTTACATTCGCCTGGGGTGATCACGCCTGGGCAGTTCGGGCCGATCATGCGAACGCCAGCTTCATCCAGCTTCACTTTCACGGTCAGCATATCCAGTGTAGGGATACCTTCGGTGATAGTGATGATCAGTTTGATGCCTGCATCGATCGCTTCCAGGATGCCGTCTTTACAGAACGGTGCTGGAACGTAGATCACGGTCGCGGTCGCGCCAGTGGCCTCTACTGCTTCACGCACGGTGTTGAACACCGGCAGACCGAGATGCGTGGTGCCGCCTTTGCCTGGCGTTACACCGCCAACCAGTTGCGTACCATAGGCCAAAGCCTGCTCAGAGTGGAAAGTCCCCTGGCCACCGGTGAAACCCTGGCAAATGACTTTGGTGTTTTTGTCGATAAGAATGGACATTATTTACCCTCCGCGGCAGCAACAACACGCTGCGCAGCGTCTGTCAGGCTGGTTGCTGCAATGATGTTCAGACCGCTATCGGCCAGTTTCTGCGCGCCCAGCTCGGCGTTGTTACCTTCCAGACGTACCACCACTGGCACGTTCACACCCACTTCTGCTACTGCACCGATGATGCCGTCTGCGATCAGGTCGCAACGCACGATGCCGCCGAAGATGTTAACGAATACCGCTTTCACTGCATCGTCAGACAGGATAATTTTGAAGGCTTCGGTTACGCGCTCTTTGGTTGCGCCGCCGCCGACATCAAGGAAGTTAGCAGGCTGGCCACCATGGTGTTTAACGATGTCCATGGTGCCCATCGCCAGACCGGCGCCATTCACCATACAGCCGATGTTGCCGTCCAGCGCAACGTAGTTCAGTTCCCACTGTGTCGCGTGCGCTTCACGTGGATCTTCCTGGCTTGGATCGCGCATTTCACGCAGCTCAGGCTGACGGAACAGTGCGTTGCCGTCTGCGCCCAGTTTGCCATCGAGGCAGATCAGGTCGCCCTGCTTGGTGATCACCAGCGGGTTGATCTCAACCATCGCCAGGTCACGCTCCAGGAACATGGTCGCCAGACCCATGAAGATTTTAGTGAACTGGCTGACTTGTTTACCGGACAGGCCCAGTTTGAACGCCAACTCACGACCCTGATAAGGCTGAGGACCGGCCAGCGGATCCAGTGCCATTTTGTGGATCAGGTGCGGGGTTTCTTCCGCCACTTTCTCGATTTCCACGCCGCCTTCAGTTGAAGCCATGAAGATCACACGACGGGTAGCACGGTCAACCACCGCACCCAGATACAGTTCCTGATCGATGTCAGTCGCGGCTTCAACCAGAATCTGGTTTACCGGCTGGCCATGAGCATCAGTTTGGTAGGTCACCAGACGCTTGCCTAACCAATGCTCAGCGAATGCACGGATATCTTCCTTGCTGTTCACCACTTTCACGCCGCCCGCTTTACCGCGGCCACCGGCATGAACCTGACATTTTACTACCCACGGGCCTGCACCAATTTTTGACGCGGCTTCTTCTGCTTCACGTGGCGTAGCACAGGCGTAACCAGTCGGTGCCGGCATGCCATAGCGAGCAAACAGCTGCTTCGCCTGGTATTCATGTAAGTTCATGATGTTCTATCCATTCAGATATGAGTTTGGGCGCACCATTGTGCGATGCGCCCGGCGAAAATTAGACATCCAGCAGCAGACGCGCCGGATCTTCCAGCATCTCTTTCACCGCGACCAGATAGCCAACGGATTCACGACCATCGATCAGACGGTGATCGTAAGAGAGTGCCAGATACATCATTGGCAGGATCACAACCTGACCATTGACCGCCATCGGGCGCTCTTTGATCGCGTGCATGCCCAGAATCGCGCTCTGCGGTGGGTTGATGATCGGCGTAGACATCAGCGAACCGAACACACCACCGTTGGTGATGGTGAAGTTACCGCCGGTCAGCTCTTCAACCGTCAGCTTACCGTCACGGCCTTTCACCGCCAGCTCTTTAATTTTCTTCTCGATGTCAGCCATGCTCAGCGCATCAACATCTTTCAGCACTGGGGTTACCAGGCCGCGCGGGGTAGACACCGCGATGCTGACGTCGAAGTAGTTGTGGTAAACCACATCTTCGCCATCGATAGAAGCGTTCACTTCTGGATAGCGTTTCAGCGCTTCAACCACCGCTTTGATGTAGAAGGACATGAAGCCCAGACGCACACCGTGACGTTTTTCAAACGCGTCGCCGTACTGCTTACGCAGATCCATGATCGGCTTCATGTTGATTTCGTTGAAGGTGGTCAGCATTGCGGTGCTGTTTTTCGCTTCCAGCAGACGCTCAGCCACACGCTTACGCAGGCGCGTCATCGGTACGCGCTTCTCGCTGCGGTTAGCCACAGCAGCCTGTGGTGCCGCTGCCGCTGCTGCAGGAGCCGCTTTCGCGCCGTCGGCTTTCTTCGCGACATGCTTCTCAACATCTTCACGCGTCAGACGACCGCCCACACCGGTGCCTTTGATCTGGCTGGCGTCGAGGTTGTTTTCGGCAATCAGGCGACGAACCGCTGGGCTCAGCGCATCGTTGCTCTCTTCTTCCAGAGAAGCGGTTTTACGCTGCTCTGGGGTCGCTTCATTGCTTTCTACTTTCGCAGAGGTCTCTTTTCCACCACTGTTGCCTTCCACCAGGCGGCCTAACAGCTGGCGCGAAAGCACCGTTGCGCCTTCATCTTCCAGAATCGCTTCCAGTACACCGTCTGCTGAAGCAGGTACTTCCAGCACAACTTTGTCCGTTTCAATCTCAACCAGTACTTCGTCGCGACTGACCGCATCGCCGGGTTTTTTGTGCCAGGTTGCAACCGTTGCGTCCGCTACGGATTCAGGCAAATCGGGAACCAGAATTTCTACGCTACTCATTTTCTTTCCTTTTAATTAACCAAGGTTCAGCGCGTCGTTAACCAGGTCTTGCTGCTGTTGTTGATGTACGGACATGTAGCCCACGGCTGGTGAAGCAGAAGCCGGACGACCTGCGTAACGCAGTGACGCACCGAAGGGAACCACTTCGCGGAAATGATGCTGACTGCAATACCATGCGCCCTGGTTCAGTGGCTCTTCCTGACACCAGACGAAATCCTGCACATGGGCATAGTTTTTCAATACGTCCTGCACCACTTTGTGCGGGAACGGATAGAGCTGTTCGATACGCACAATGGCGACATCGTTCTTCTCATTCTTGCGACGCTGTTCCAGCAGGTCGTAATAAACCTTACCGGAGCACATCACTACGCGTTTCACTTGCTTCGGATCCAGATCGTCGATTTCACCAATCGCCGGCTGGAAGCTGCCGTTGGCCAACTCTTCCAGGCTGGAGACCGCCAGTGGATGACGCAGCAGTGATTTCGGTGACATCACAATCAGTGGACGACGCATACCGCGCAGCGCCTGACGACGCAGCATGTGGTAAACCTGCGCTGGCGTAGAGGGCACGCACACCTGCATGTTCTGCTCAGCACAGAGTTGCAGATAACGTTCCAGACGCGCTGAGGAGTGCTCAGGGCCCTGGCCTTCATAACCGTGTGGCAGCAGCATCACCAGACCACACATACGGCCCCATTTCTGCTCGCCGGAGCTGATGAACTGGTCGATTACGACCTGTGCGCCGTTAGCGAAGTCGCCGAACTGCGCTTCCCAAATGGTCAGCACGCGCGGCTCTGCGGTGGCATAACCGTATTCAAACGCCAGCACCGCTTCTTCAGACAGTACGGAATCCCACACTTTGAATTGTCCCTGACCATTATGAACATGGTGCAGTGGCGTGTAGGTTGAACCGTTGGTCTGGTTGTGAATCACGGCGTGACGGTGGAAGAAGGTACCACGACCGGTATCTTCACCCGACAGACGCACCGGGATGCCTTCATCAACCAGTGTTGCATACGCCAGGTTTTCTGCGCCGCCCCAGTCGAACGGCTTGTTGCCTTCGGCCATCTCTTTACGATCGTTATAGATCTTCGCGACACGCGACTGCACTTCTACCGCTTCCGGAATGCTGCTGATACGACGTGCCAGTTCTTGCACGCGCTTCAGTTCAACGGTTGCTGGGTAGCTCTCATCCCAATCGTGGTTCAGGTACGGTGACCAGGTAAAGGAGTGCAGGCTCATCGGACGCCACTCTGGCACTACGCACTCACCTTCATCCAGCGCATCACGGTAGAGGTTAACCAGTTCGGTAGCATCTTCCTGAGTGGCTACGCCTTCGCTTTCCAGTTGGTCTGCATAAAGCTTACGCGGCGTTGGGTGCTTTTTGATTTTCTGGTACATCAACGGCTGAGTTGCACTTGGCTCGTCAGCTTCGTTATGGCCGTGACGGCGGTAGCACACCAGATCGATGAACACATCACGTTTGAAGGTGTTGCGATAGTCCAGCGCCAGACGGGTAACGAAAGCCACAGCTTCCGGGTCATCCGCATTCACGTGGAAGATCGGTGCCAGCACCATCTTGCCGATGTCGGTGCAGTAAGGGGTCGAACGCGCATCTTTCGGGTTGGAGGTGGTGAAACCAACCTGGTTGTTAATGACGATGCGAACGGTACCGCCCACTTCGTAGCCGCGTGCCTGCGACATGTTCAGGGTTTCCTGAACCACGCCCTGACCGATGACGGCGGCATCACCATGAATGGTGATCGGCAGAACTTTATTGCTGCTCGGCTCAGCCAGACGATCCAGACGCGCGCGCACGGAACCCATGACTACCGGGCTCACGATTTCAAGGTGCGACGGGTTAAACGCCAGCGCCAGGTGCACCAGGCCGCCTTCGGTTTCGACGTCAGATGAGAAGCCCATGTGGTACTTCACGTCACCCGTGCCGAGGTGTTCTTTATGCTTGCCTGAGAATTCGTCAAACAGGTCCTGAGGCTTTTTACCCAGCACGTTGATCAGGACGTTGAGGCGGCCACGGTGCGCCATGCCCAACACCACTTCACGCGTGCCGCTTTTGCCCGCATGACGAATCATCTCGCGCAGCATCGGCACCAGCGCATCGCCGCCTTCCAGCGAGAAGCGTTTTGCACCCGGGAATTTAGCGCCGAGATATTTTTCCAGACCTTCAGCTGCGGTCAGCTCTTTCAGGAAACCTTTTTTCTCGTCGCTGCTGAAATTCGCATGGCCAACCACCGATTCCAGACGCTGTTGAATCCAGCGTTTTTCGTCGGTGTTGTTGATGTGCATGTACTCTGCACCAATCGAGCCACAGTAGGTCTGCTGCAGCGCCGCGAACAGATCAGCCAGCTTCATGGTCTCTTTGCCAATGGCAAATGAGCCTACGTTAAAGCTTTCCTGAAAATCGGCGTCGGTGAGGTCGTGATAAGCCGGCTCAAGATCCGCCACTGGATCCTGTTTCCACAGGCCAAGCGGATCGAGGTTAGCGTGCTGATGGCCGCGGAAGCGGAACGCATTGATCAGCTGCAGCACTTTAACCTGTTTGGAATTGGTGGCCGGATCGGTGACTGAGGATGTGTAGCGGGTCGCATCTTTTGCCAGGCGACGGAAGTAATCGCGCGTGGTGGAGTGAAACTGCTCAGGTTTCACGCCAGTGCCAGGCAGCTGTTGGAACAGCTCACGCCACATTTCATCAACAGAGTCAGGATCGGTCAGGAAATCCTCATAGAGTTGCTCTATATAGGATTGGTTCGCGCCGGCCAGCCAGGAGGAGTCCAGCCAGGGTTTCATCGCGCTGTTCTGCATTGTGATCCCTTAAGCATTAATCTGCTTTTTATGAGGTTTCATTTGTTGCCGCTTTCGCGGCTTGCCGTAGTGAGTTCAGCGATACGAACCTGTGCGCAACCGGCGCCTGGCCCGTAAGGGAACCTTTATAAGCGTGGTCAGTACCGCGCTTATAGAGGCTTCCGTAAACTGCCGGGAACCTCAGTTCCCGGACAGTGACTTCAGAGTGTTACGCCCCGCGTTGCAGCAGCATCGACTTAATATGGCCGATAGCGCGCGTCGGGTTTAGTCCTTTCGGGCACACGCTCACACAGTTCATGATGCTGTGACAGCGGAATACGCTGAAAGCATCGTTCAGATTGTCCAGACGCGCATTGGTTTCGGTATCGCGGCTGTCGATCAGGAAACGGTAAGCAGCTAACAAACCTGCCGGACCGATGAACTTGTCCGGGTTCCACCAGAACGATGGGCACGAGGTTGAGCAGCATGCACAGAGAATACACTCGTACAAACCATCCAGGTGCTCACGTTCTTCCGGCATCTGCAGATGCTCACGCGCCGGTGGATTTTCCCCATTATTCAACAGGAAAGGCTTAATCTTCTCATACTGCGCATAGAATTGTCCCATATCAACCACCAGGTCGCGGATCACCGGCAAACCAGGCAGTGGACGGATAACAATTTTCTTCGTGCCATTACCCAACGCAGAAATCGGGGTGATGCAGGCCAGACCGTTTTTACCGTTCATGTTGAGGCCGTCAGAACCACACACACCTTCACGGCATGAGCGACGGAAGGCCAGCGTGGGGTCCTTCTCTTTCAAACGGATCAGCGCGTCCAGCAGCATCATGTCGCGACCATCTTCGGATTCCAGGGTGTACTCCTGCATCCGCGGTTTGTCATCGACTTCCGGGTTGTAACGATAGATAGAAAATTCGAGTCTCATGATGATCTCCGCAATTAGTAGGTACGCGCTTTCGGCGGGAAGGCCGCACGCAGTTTCGGTTGCATGTTCACCTCACGGCGCGTCATGCTTTCCGTTTGCGGAACATAGAGGCTGTGACACAGCCAGTTAGCATCATCACGTTCCGGGTAGTCGAAGCGGCTGTGTGCGCCACGGCTCTCGGTACGGAAGTTGGCGGCAACCGCAGTGGCGTACGCGGTTTCCATCAGGTTATCCAGCTCAAGGCATTCGATACGCTGTGTGTTGAAATCTGGCGAACGGTCATCAAGACGCGCTGACTTCAGGCGCTCACGAATCACTTTCAGCTCTTCCAGACCTTCACGCATCGCGTCACCTTCACGGAACACCGAGAAGTTATTTTGCATGCAGCGTTGCAGCGCTTTACGGATTTCAACCGGATCTTCACCCGTGGTGTTGTTTTCCCAGCGGTTAAAGCGCGCCATGGCTTCATCGATGTTTTCCTGCGTGGCTTCACGCAGTTCACCCTGCTCTTCCAGACACTCCAGCAGGTGCACACCGGCCGCACGACCGAAGACAACCAGGTCCAGCAACGAGTTACCGCCAAGACGGTTGGCACCGTGCACCGATACGCAGGCGATCTCGCCAACCGCGAACAGGCCCGGAATCACTTCGTCTTCGCCCTGCTCATTCACGCGCAGCGCCTGGCCAGTCACTTTGGTCGGCACGCCGCCCATCATGTAGTGGCAGGTTGGGATAACCGGAATTGGTTCTTTAATCGGGTCGACGTGGGCAAAGGTACGCGACAGTTCAAGGATGCCCGGCAGGCGGGATTCCAAAACTTCTGCACCCAGATGGTCGAGTTTCAGCTTGATGTGTGGGCCCCATGGACCATCACAACCACGGCCTTCACGAATTTCCACCATCATGGAACGCGCAACCACGTCACGACCCGCCAGATCTTTGGCGTTTGGCGCGTAACGCTCCATAAAGCGTTCGCCGTGTTTGTTCAACAGGTAGCCACCTTCGCCGCGGCAACCTTCGGTTACCAGCACGCCCGCACCGGCGATACCGGTTGGGTGGAACTGCCACATTTCCATGTCCTGCACCGGTACACCGGCACGCAGCGCCATGCCAACGCCGTCACCGGTGTTGATATGTGCGTTAGTGGTGGACTGGTAAATACGGCCTGCACCACCGGTTGCCAGAATGGTCGCTTTCGCTTTGAAGTAAACGGTTTCACCGGTTTCCATACAGATGGCGGTACAGCCGACAATCGCACCGTCTTCGTTTTTCACCAGGTCCAGCGCATACCATTCTGAGAAGATAGTGGTTTTGTTTTTCAGGTTCTGCTGATACAGGGTATGCAGCAAGGCGTGGCCGGTACGGTCAGCAGCCGCAGCAGTACGCGCCGCCTGCTCACCGCCGAAGTTCTTCGACTGGCCACCAAACGGACGCTGATACACGCGGCCATCATCAAGACGGGAGAAAGGCAGACCCATGTGTTCCAGTTCCAGAATCGCTTCCGGACCGACGTGACACATATATTCGATCGCGTCCTGGTCACCGATATAGTCGGAGCCTTTGACGGTATCGTACATATGCCATTCCCAGTTATCTTCATGGGTATTACCCAGCGCAACGGTGATACCGCCCTGCGCCGATACAGTATGGGAACGGGTTGGGAAGACTTTGGATAACAGGGCACAAGTCTGGCCCGATTGGGAGATTTGCAGAGCCGCGCGCATTCCCGCGCCACCCGCGCCGATCACCACGGCATCAAATTCTCTGACTGGCAAACTCATTTACACACCCCACACAACAACGATTCCATAAACGGCATACGACAACAGCGCGACCACAATCACAAACTGCAGCAGCAAGCGGGTTGCTACCGGTTTAACGTAGTCGGTCAGGACCTGCCACATGCCAATCCAGCCGTGGATCAGAATCGAGAACAGCGTCAGTATCGTAAACACTTTAGTGAAGGCAGAGGCGAAGAAGCCGTGCCAGGCGTCATAGGTCAGGGTGCCGGTCATCACCACGAAACCGAGGAGGTAGATGATGTACAGCGTCATTAAGATTGCAGCAGCACGCAGTAACAGCCAGTCATGAATACCGTTGCGTCCTAATGCAGAAGCATTGCTTACCATACGAGGACTCCAGCCAAAATTGAGAGCACGACAGTGATACCAAAAGCCGCTTGCGCGGAACGGGTTCCCACCTGCAGGGTTTCTTCCATAAAGCCAAAATCAGCCAACATATGACGAATACCCCCCACGACGTGATACGCCAGCGCAGTCAGGATGCCCCACATGATGAATTTGGCGAAGAAGCTGTCCATGATGGAAGCCGCTTGCTGGAAGCCTTCAGGAGAAGAGAGAGAGAGACCCAGTAACCAGAGCAGTATTCCGAGAGCGACAAAGGTGATCACGCCGGAGACGCGGTGGAGAATGGACGATATTGCAGTAACGGGAAACCGGATCGTCGAGAGATCCAAGTTAACAGGTCTTTGTTTTTTCACGGTTTTGCCCACACAGCTCTTTTTTATTTTGCTTCCTCCGGACCTGAGTCGCATCAGAGCACAGCGCGTGTTCAGACTGCAACCGCCACCAAAAAAGCAACATCCAGTGTTAAATGAAGCGAAAAAACGCTGGGTGGCTCCTGGTGTCAGGGTATTCCGGAGACCTGGCGGCAGTATAGGAGGATCACATTCTGATTACAATTCCCCTACAATCTCTTTGGTCACATTTAGGCTGAACAGTGATCCGACTCACGAATTTCACAATTCATACATTTTTAATTATCTGATTTGACAATAGATCAACATTTCAGTTACAAACAAACGCATTAAAGCCCTATGATGCACAAAAGTTATGGGGATACACTTTCCCCTAAGCTCAAGTTATGTAACATTGCCATTACGAGCAACACAAAGCATCAGGTTATTGGTTACCAAGAAGTTATGTCGTGACAGGATCTTTAACATCCGCGCTGTTCAGCATGTCATGCCCGAACGCCACCGACTGGCCCTAACGCATCTTTAGCTCTGTAACCCTGCACGACAAACGTTACCGCAGAGTGATACTGTGAAGATTGTGGTTTTACACAACATGAAGGCTATTCTGGTGTCTAAGATCCTTACCTACTAAGGCGCTATGGAGACGAAAAATGACAGATAAAAAAGTGACGCTAACCCTACAAGATAATGCTTCAGTTGAACTGGATGTGATGCAAGGTACGCTGGGACAAGACGTTGTTGATGTCCGTACACTTGGTAATCATGGCCTGTTCACTTTCGATCCCGGTTTCACCTCTACTGCGTCATGCGAATCTAAAATCACTTTTATTGATGGTGATGAAGGCATTCTGTTACACCGCGGCTTCCCGATTTCTGAACTGGCAACCCACTCCAACTATCTCGAAGTGTGTTACATCCTGCTGAATGGTGAAGCCCCTACCCAGGCGCAGTTTGAAGAATTCCGCACCACCGTTACCCGTCACACCATGATCCACGAGCAAATCACCCGACTGTTCCACGGCTTCCGCCGCGATTCACATCCAATGGCTGTGATGTGTGGGGTAACGGGCGCGCTGGCCGCGTTCTATCATGATTCATTAGACGTTAACATTGAGCGCCATCGCGAGATTGCTGCGTTCCGCCTGCTGTCGAAAATGCCGACCATGGCGGCGATGTGCTACAAATATTCGATTGGTCAGCCGTTTGTTTATCCGCGCAATGACCTCTCTTATGCGGGTAACTTCCTGCATATGATGTTCGCCACGCCGTGCGAAGAGTACAAAGTGAACCCGGTGCTGGAACGCGCGATGGATCGTATTCTGATTCTGCACGCTGACCATGAACAGAACGCTTCGACTTCTACCGTGCGTACCGCCGGCTCTTCTGGTGCTAACCCGTTTGCTTGTATCGCAGCCGGTATCGCTTCTCTGTGGGGACCGGCACACGGCGGCGCCAACGAAGCGACCCTGCGTATGCTGGAAGAGATCAGCACCGTTGAGCACATTCCAGAGTTTGTTAAACGTGCTAAAGATAAGAACGATTCGTTCCGTCTGATGGGCTTCGGTCACCGCGTTTACAAAAACTACGATCCACGTGCCACCGTGATGCGCGATACCTGCCACGAAGTGCTGAACGAACTGGGTATGAAAGATGATCTGCTGGAAGTGGCGATGGAGCTGGAACACATCGCACTGAACGACCCGTACTTCATCGAGCGTAAACTGTATCCAAACGTCGATTTCTACTCTGGCATTATTCTGAAAGCGATGGGCATTCCTTCTTCCATGTTTACCGTGATCTTCGCGATGGCGCGTACCGTGGGCTGGATTGCACACTGGAAAGAGATGCACGACGAAGGCATGAAGATTGCGCGTCCGCGTCAGCTGTACACCGGTTACACCGAGCGTCCATTCACTTCAGCGCTGAAAAAATAAAAATGAAGGGCGGGTTATCCCGCCCTTCTCATTTCTGGCATCCCGGACACCAGTAAAACGGCCGTGATGACAACACGCCCTTCTTGATCACTTCACCGCATCGCCGACACTTTTTGCCCTGCCGATGAAACACCTCGAAACGAAACGCCGCCTCTTCGTGATACTTTTTCATGCTACCGCGCATCTGATACGACAAACGTGGCACCGCCAGCATCGCTTCACTTAAGGCGTTGAGCTGGTCCTCGTTGAGATCCTGCGCCCGATGCGACGCCAGCAATCCGGCATGCCATAAAATCTCCACGCGCAGATAGTTACCTAATCCCGCCAGAAACGCCTGATCGAGCAACAATCCGCTAAACTGCCGTCGACTAAAACGGGGCGATAACAGTCGTTCGCGCACCTCTGCCACCGTTAATGTGGCATCGAGCACATCGGGGCCTACGCGCTGTAAAAAAGGATGTGCGCCAACGGTATCCGCATTGAGCAGTTCAATATCTGAGGCGCTGTACAGCAGAATAGTTTGTTCGGCATTGGACAGCCGCACGCGCAACTGCCGCGATGTGTTGGGTTCAGTACCCGTCGGCACCACCCGCCACACGCCGTACAGTTGGTTGTGGCTGTAGAGGATTAAGCCATTGGAGAAGTGCGTCAGCAGTGCTTTGCCACGCGTTTCGAACGCCGTAATGGTTTCACCCATTAATGCCGGTTCGTAGGTTTTTAGTTCAGGAAAGGCAAACCACACATCAGTGAGCGGCTTGCCTTCCATCGCGGTTGCCAGTTGATCCGCCGCGCGGCGGATCTCCGGTCCTTCAGGCATACCTTCTCCTGTTAATGCGTTGCGCCACCAACCACGCGAATGTCAGTGTCAGTGCTTAAAATCACCTGCAGTGAGGTTTCCAGCGCCAGAATCACGCTAGCCGTCGCCATACTCGCCACGCCAGGATGATTTACCGCCTGCTCCGGCATATAAGGGATATGGATAAAGCCTCCCCGTGCCGGACTGTTAGTCGTTTTCAGCCAGTGCAGCAGGCTGTACATCACGTTATTGCAGGTGAAGGTGCCCGCCGTTTGCGATACCGATGCCGGTACGCCGACTTCACGCAGTGCTGCAACCATTGCCTTGATCGGTAGCGTGGAAAAGTACGCATCGGGGCCGCCCGCCACAATCGGCTGATCGATGGGCTGCTGCTGATCATTGTCCGGGATACGCGCATCATCCACGTTAATCGCCACACGTTCGACGGTGATATCAACGCGCCCACCGGCCTGGCCCACACACAACACACGATCAGGCTGAATCTCTTCCAGCGCTTGCGTTAGCACTTTGCCGCAGGTGGCAAACACCACCGGCAGCTGACGCACCACAATGCGGGCTCCAGCAATCTCTTTGCCGTCAAAACTGCGTACCGCTTCCCACGAAGGGTTAATGGTTTCACCACCAAAGGGCTCAAACGCCGTCATCAACACCGTTTTCATTGCGACCTCACAAGAACATCAGGAAGTAGAGCAGGAAGACATTGACCAATAACAGTAGCACACCGGTTGGCACCTGAGCCTTGATCACGCCGTTTCGGTCCGGTAACTCCAGTAACCGCGCGGGCACGATATTAAAGTTCGCCGCCATTGGCGTCATCAGAGTGCCGCAATAACCAGAGAACATACCAATCGCCGCCATCACCGCCGGGTTGCCGCCGTGTTGCAGCACCAGGATAGGAATACCAATGCCGGCTGTCACAATCGGGAAGGCGGCAAACGCATTGCCCATCACCATGGTCAGCAGTGCCATGCCAATCGCATACACCGCGACAGCGATCAGACGATTATCCACCGCCAGATATTGCTCAGTGAGATGGGATATGGCCGTGCCAACGCCCGCACTGGTGAACAGCAAACCCAGAGTGGCGAGAATCTGCGGCAGAATAAATGCCCAACCCACCGCATCCAGCAAGCGACGGGTCTCCTGCATCGACTGCAGAGGTTTTTCATGGGTGATTTGCAGCGCGATGATCCAGCCCAGCACGCAACCAACCATCATCGAGAACAGCGTCACTAAAGTTGAATGGTTGCCGGGACCAAACACCGCATCCTGTAAACCCGGGATGTTGTTAAACGCCAGCACGCCAATCACCGTCACCACCGGAATCGCCAGCGCAGGCAAAAACAGCTTGTTGCGCAGACGCTGCGCACTTTCGCGCTTCTGCTGATCGCTGCGCTGATGATAGCTGCCGAGACGCACGCCGCCGAAGCCGGCAATCAACGCCATCAACACCACGGCAACGCCCACGCCAATGTGCAGCATGCGTTTACCGGCGGCAGCATCACCCGCCCACTGCCCCATCAGTTGATAGGCACCATCACCAATCAGGAACATCAGGCCATACAGGGCCCAGAATAAACCAGTGGTAAAGCGTCTTGGGTTAGCCGCATCACGCCAGGAGAGCACCGCCACGACGAGCAGGATTACCCCTGCCAGCCACATTAAATATTGTTGCTGGAACATTACTTCCCTCCTTTGGCGTTCAGCGCCTGCTGATTGATGGCACCCAGTTCACGCGCCAGCTGGCGGTCAAGACGCACCAGACGCGCTGAATGAATCAGGAAGGCACAGAGCGCGGTAGGAATGCCCCACAAGGCGATATGCAATGGCTCGGTGCTGATGCCCGCCGACTCCTGCATAAAGTTATGCATGAAGATGATGGCACCAAAGGCGACAAAGATATCTTCACCAAAGAACAGGCCAACGTTATCGGTAGCCGCCGACATGGCGCGCAGGCGATGGCGCACTTCATCAGGCACTTCACCATAGCGGTTTTCAGTGGCGCCTTCCGCCATCGGAGCCAGCAGAGGACGCACCATCTGTGGATGGCCACCGAGACTGGTTAATCCCAGCGCGGCGGTGATTTCGCGCACGAACAGGTAGACGATCAGTAGACGTCCCGCCGTCGCGGTTTTGATCTGCGCGATCCAGTTTTGTGCACGCTCTTTCAAGCCATGACGCTCCAGCAAACCGATAACCGCCAGCGGCAGCAGTAAAATCAGCGGCAGGTTGCGGGTGTTCAGGAAGCCGGAACCGAGCTTTTCAAGAATATCGGCCAGCGGCATATGCGCGGCCAGGCCGGTGACAAAACCGGCGACAATCACCACCAGCACTGGGTTAAAGCGCAACACGAATCCCAGAACAATGGCGGCAATGCCGAGTAACGGCCAGAGATTGACCACGTTATCCATGTTTTTCCCCTCATCAGAAATAAAAAGCCCGTTAGAGATCGGGCGAGTTGTTATTTGTTATGCGCTGGTCACGGTAATGTGCTGGGTGGCAAAGGCCGCACGCAGCGTACGCGCGAATTGCAGCGCGTGAGCGCCATCGCCATGCAGACAAACCGTTTCAGCATTCACCGGCACCCATTCACCGCTGATACTCTGCACCTGACGTTGCTGCACCATGGTGAGGGTTTGCGCCAGCGCCTGATCGGCTTCCTCAATCATTGCGCCTGGCTGGCTGCGCGGCACCAGTGCACCAGTTGCCAGATAGCCACGGTCGGCGAACACCTCTTCTCGCGTGCGTAAGCCATGATGCGCAGCCGCCTTGATAGAAGCACTTCCCGCCAGGCCGACCAGAATCAATGCGGGATCCACCGCTTTCACCGCGCGGGCAATGGCGTCAGCGAGCGTTGCATCCGCTGCAGCCTGGTTGTAGAGCATACCGTGTGGCTTCACATGCACTAAACGTTCACCTTCACTTTCAGCGATGCTCTTCAGCGCACCAATCTGATAAATCATCTGCGCATACACTGTTTCCGGCGGCAGTTGCATCGCAGTACGACCAAAGTTATCACGATCCGGGAAGCTGGGATGGGCACCGATCGCGACACCAGAGGCTTTGGCCCAGCGCACCGATTGCAGCATGGTCTGCGCATCGCCAGCGTGAAAACCACAGGCGATGTTGGCCGAACTGACCAGCGTCAGCAGCTCCTGATCGCTGGCGCTGCCTTCACCCAGGTCAGCATTAAGATCAATCTTCATGTGCAAGCCCCCAGGCTATTTGGTCGAAGGAGCGTTGCTGATGTTGTTTCGCCAGCAGCGCTTCTTCCAGTGTGCAATGGATAAAGTGAATCGGTTCACCGAGGCGAATCTGCGCCAGTTGATACAGGTCAGCTTCAATAACACAGGCGATACGCGGGTAACCGCCCGTAGTTTGCGCATCGGCCATCAAGACAATCGGTTGCCCATTAGGCGGCACCTGCACCACTCCGGGCACTAACCCGTGTGACAATAAATCACGTGTAGCTTTACGCTGCAGTTGACGGCCCTGCATGCGATAACCCATGCGATTGCTCTGCGGGCTGAGCTTCCACGGGCTGCGCCAGAAACCTTCCTGGGCTTCACGCGTGAACTCGTTGTACTCCGGGCCCGGCAAGGCGCGAATGCGGTTGCCCCACAACAGTTGACGTACGCCCGCTTTGCCTTTGAAGGTACGCGAGGGCTTGCCCAACGGCAGCTGATCGCCATCCTGCAGTTTACGGCCCTGGAAACCACCAAAAGCCGCTTTAAGATCGGTGCTGTGCGAACCGAGCATCTCGTCAATGGCGAAACCACCATTCACTGCCAGATAGCTACGCATACCACGCACCGGCATCGCCAGTGACAATACCTGTCCTTTTTTCACAGGGAGACGCCAGCCAGTCCACACCGGTTTGCCATCCAGATCGGCATTACAGCCAGCACCGGTCAGTGCAAACCAGCCGTCACGCTTGAATTCCGCTCTGAACTGGCCGAGCACAATTTCAAGCACCGCGCTCTCTTCCGGATTGCCCACCAGCATATTGGCGGTGCGCATTGAGGGTTGATCGAGAGCGCCGCTGACGCTAATGCCATATTGCCGCCAGCCAGTGCGGCCCTGATCCTGAATCGAGGTCATCAATCCGGCGCGTAAAATGTTTAACATACGCCCTCCTGTTGCGGCACAAAGCGCACGCTGTCACCGGGACGCAGTAATGTCGGCGGATGCTGTAAAGGATCAAAAAGACTGACCGGCGTATGGCCAATCAACTGCCATCCACCCGGTGCTGCCAATGGATAGATACCCGTTTGACTGCCACCAATGCCGACTGACCCACTGGGCACGATAACTCGCGGTTCAGCACGGCGCGGCGTGTGCAGGCGCTCATCCAGCCCGCCCAGATAAGGAAAACCGGGCTGGAAGCCGATGAAATAGACCACGTACTCTATACTGCTGTGCAGTTCAACCACCTGCTTTGGCGTCATGCTGGCGCCATCTGCCACTACCTGCAGATCGGGACCGCCCGCACCGCCATACACCACGGGAATTTCCACCCGACGCGATTCAGGAATCTGTTCTTCACTCTCTTCCCACCAGCGCTGTAAACGCTCAATGGCATCCAGTGCATTCAATTGTGGATCGCGCAGTAGCAGCGTCAGGTTATTCATTCCCGGAATGACTTCCTGAACCTGTTCATTGTGCTGCAGACGCTGGCACAGTCCCCAGATACGCTGTTGGCTGGCGAGGGAAACTGGCGGTTCCAGTTCCAGCACCACCGCTCGCTCACCCAGTAGATAACAACGTGCTCGTTGCAAAACCCACCTCCCGGTCGTGGTATAGGCGGACAAAAAATGTCCACAAAGCGCTTTGCTTGTAATGAAAGTCAACAAGTTATGCGAAAGTGACAGAGATGTGTCAACAGATTTGCGTCCTTAACGTGGGTTAAGGACGCGAAGAGAGAGAATTCAGGCAGGATTGTCGATATCAATAAAGGTCACATCGAGGCCATAGCTCTGCGCCAGCCATTCGCCCAGCGCCTTAATACCGGCGCGCTCGGTGGCATGATGCCCGGCGGCGAAAAAGTGCAGGCCTTGTTCACGTGCGCTGTGAATGGTTTGCTCAGAAACTTCACCGCTGATGAAGGCATCCACGCCAAAAGCGGCCGCGCTATCGATAAAGCCCTGTCCGCCGCCGCTGCACCAGGCTACACGTTTAATCAGCGCCGGGGCATTATCACCGCAGTGCAACGGTTTCCGGCCTAAACGTTCGGCGATTTTGGCGGCGAGCGCTTCGCCGCTTAAAGGTTCTGCCAATTCGCCCCAAGGCACCAGCGGCTGAATTTCCCCTTTCACTTCAATATCAAACAGCTTAGCCAGCTGCGCATTGTTGCCGAGCTGTGGGTGTGCATCCAGCGGCAGGTGCCAGCCATACAGGTTGATATCATTGACCAGCAGCGTGCGCAGACGCTGGCGTTTCATCCCTTTAATCAGCGGTGATTCGCTTTTCCAGAAATAACCGTGATGCACCAGGATAGCGTCAGCATTGCGCTTGACCGCTTCATCCAGTAGCGCCTGACAGGCCGTCACGCCCGTGATGACGGTTTTTACTTCCGCGCGACCTTCCACCTGCAAACCATTGGGCGCATAGTCACTGAAGGCGCTGGTGTTCAGTTGCTGATTAACAATGTGTTCTAACTCGACATGATTCATTTAGTACGGCTCCCTGACCGCCTCAGGCCGCGCTGCGCGCGCGCTCGAAGGCGTCTAGTGTCTTTTTACGTGCGTCCTTATGTTCCACGATTGGCGCGGGATAATCGAGTTTCTTATTATTTTTCTTCGCCCAAACCTGCGGTTGATGAATGTCACTCTCAGGCACGTCTTTCAGCTCTGGCAGCCACTGGCGGATAAATTCGCCTTTTTCGTCGAAGCGTTCACCCTGGGTAGTGGGATTGAAAATACGGAAATAAGGTGCCGCGTCGGTGCCGGTGGAAGCCGCCCACTGCCAGCCGCCGTTGTTGGCCGCCAGATCCCCATCGATCAGTTGCTGCATGAAGTAGCGCTCACCGTCATGCCAGTCGATCAGCAGATCTTTCACCAGGAAGCTGGCAACGATCATGCGCAGACGATTATGCATCCAGCCCAGCGTATTGAGCTGACGCATCGCCGCATCGACGATGGGATAGCCGGTTTTTCCCTGCTGCCACGCGGTGAGGTGCGCCTCGTTTTTCTGCCACTGGACGTTATGCGTCCACTCCACAAACGGCTGATGCTTGCACAACGCCGGGAAGGCCACCATCAGATGACGATAAAACTCGCGCCAGATCAGTTCATTCAGCCAGGTAAAGGCCTTGCCTTCGTTCAGTGCATCAGGATGTTCTTTCAGAATACGATGCAGGCACTGACGCGGAGACAGCACCCCAATCGCCAGATACGGCGATAAGCGGCTGGTGCCATCTAATGCCGGCAAATCGCGCACGTCGGGATAGTGCTGCACAGATTGTTTACCGAAATGGCGCAATTGCTTCAACGCTGCCTCTTCTCCAGCCGGAAACAGCGATGCATCAAAATCTTCCAGCGGATAATCAAAAGCAGGGATTTTCTTACCCGCACTGACCGGCGCATCACCGCGTGCTTTCGGTGCATGATGACACTCCGGTAACCCTTGATGCAGTCGACGAACAAAGGCGCGACTGAACGGCGTGAAGACTTTGAACATGGTGTGATTGCCGGTCTGCACGCTGCCAGGTGGCAATAACAGGCTGTCATCAAAGCCCTGGCAAATCACACCCTGAGCATCAAGACGCTTTTCAGCGGCCACATCACGTTCGCGCTCGTTAATCTCGTACTGATAGTTGTAATAGAGCTCATCCACTTGCTGCTGGTCGCAAAACTCACTCAGGTAATCTACCGAAGCGGCAAAGTCGTCGCACTGATGGTAATGCAACTGAATGCCGCGCTCGGCCAGTGAGTCTTGCAACGAACACAGATTCTGGTGAATAAAGGCCGCCTGCTTCGGTGCCATATGGTGTTGCTGCCACTGTTTAGGCGTGGCAATAAACAGCGCCAGCACCCGGGCATGGCTGTCGCGGCAAGCGGCAGCCAGCGCAGTGTTGTCATTGATGCGCAAATCGTTACGCAACCAGACTAAGTGGGTGGTCATAGTGCTCCGGAATTATTGACCGTAGCGCAGACGCAGCGCTTCCGGATAAGGATCAAAGTAACGTTGCTGCGCCAGCCACGGATGCGGGTACTCCGCCATGTAGTGTTTCAGCATGGTGATAGGTACTAACAGCGGCTGGACGCCAGTGCGATAACGATCGATTAACTGCGCCAGTTCCTGACGCTGCGGGGATGACAATTGTGGTCGGAAGTAGCCCTGCACATGCATCAGCACATTGGTGTGATTACGACGCGAAGCCTGATGTGACATCAAATGCATCAGGCGAATCCGGTATTCATAGGCGTAATCATCCAGCGAATCCCACTGCTCCATCGCGGCCACAAATCGCCCCATTTCACGATACTCATCCTGCGCATGCGACAGCAGCAGCAACTTGTATCGACTGTGGAAGGCGATCAGCTTGTGGCGGGTTAAACCGCTGCGCCACATTTCATTAAATTCATGTAATGCGTAAACGCGACTGATGAAGTTTTCGCGAATAGCGTCGTCATGCAGACGCCCATCCTCTTCCAGCGGCAGCCATGGCATCTCCTTTTGCAGAAAGGCAGTGAAAACGCCGGTGCCCGCTTTGCGATTGTCATTGGTATCGGGCTGATAGACGCGCACGCGCTCCAGGCCACAGCTCGGTGATTTTGCGCAGAGAATGTAGCCACAAAGATGATGCAATGATTTCACGCGATTGGCCGACCAACCCTCCATCTCATCCGTTACCTCTTGCCCGCCATCTTTACTGAAGCAAAGGTGAATTTGATCATCTGACTCCTTGACCAGACGCAGTGCAGGACGCGGCGTGGGCAAGCCAATTGCCATTTCCGGACACACTGGTTCAAAGCGGATAAAGGGTGTCAGTTCTTCGGTTGCAAAAGCGAAACGCTTGTGGCCACCGTCAAAACGGACCTTATCCCCGAGCAGGCAAGCACTAATACCAACCGGAATTTTTTCGCTCATACTTGTACAACCTCCAAAATCTTGTAGAGGTTTAAGTGTAGCTGAAACGGCGAGGGATAACAGCGGGTAACCGGGGGAATACCGATAAAGTTTAGAATAAAAAAACCCGGCGCTTCATTGAAGCTGCCGGGTTCTTAGAGAGTCGAGAGAGCGCTTACCAGTGAATGCTGCCTATCGCTTCTGTCTGCGCCAGCCAGACTGGCTTGGTGCTGGTCTTACACCAGATGCGGTGCAGATAACTGTAGAAACGAGCACGATCCTGGCGGAACAACATGACGGGCAAGGCAAGTATGCCAACCAATACCGCCAGCACACGGCGCAACACGATTTTATAAAGTGGATATGCCTGATACATGATTGCCTCCTGGGGTAAATTTTGCGTTGAAATGTGATCTGTCTCAGATATTACGCTTAGTTGTGTAATTTTACTACTCATCCGACCACTAATCTTGGTCTTTTTTTGTGCTTTTCGGCATTGCCTGAAAGTAAGTTACATAATTGTAAACAGCGAGATATTACGAGGTTACAAACATCATGACGGACGCGGTGTCCGATTCTTGATAAAGTGCCGTGTTAACTTTACCTGTGGCAGGAGTCAGCGTGACGACCATCTTGATTGTTGAAGATGAAAAAGAAATTCGCCGTTTCGTGCGCCTGGCGCTGGAAAGCGAAGGTCTGAAAATTGTGGAAGCGGAGCAATTACAGCGCGGGCTGATTGAAGCGGCTACGCGAAAGCCGGATTTGGTGATCCTCGACCTTGGACTGCCCGATGGTGACGGCAACGACTTTATTCGTGAAGTGCGTCAGTGGAGCAGCATGCCAGTGATTGTGCTGTCTGCGCGCAGTGATGAGCAGGACAAAATCGATGCACTGGATGCCGGTGCTGATGACTATCTGACCAAGCCGTTTGGCATTGGCGAGCTGCTGGCCCGCGTGCGCGTGGCGTTGCGTCGCCATCAAAGCAACCAGCCTGAACCGATAGTGAAATTTGGTGAAGTGAGTGTCGATCTGGCCGCGCGCCGCGTGCTGCGTAACGAACAGGAAATTCATCTGACGCCCACCGAGTTTCGCCTGCTGAGTTTGTTGCTGAACAATGCCGGAAAAGTGCTGACGCAGCGTCAGTTACTCAATCAGGTCTGGGGGCCGAATGCGGTGGAGCACAGCCACTATCTGCGCATTTATATGGGACATCTGCGCCAGAAGCTGGAAACCAATCCCACGCAGCCGAGCCATCTGCTGACCGAAACCGGTATCGGCTATCGGTTTATGCCATAAAAAAACGACCCATGTTGTTACGTGGGTCGTTCTATGAAACCGCGTGAAAAGGCGCACATAGCGCGCCTCAACGTTTAATTACGCGTTTTTCAGCACTTCGCTGACAATCTCTACCGCTTCTTTCTCGATCTGCTGGCGATGCTCAGCGCCGAGGAAGCTTTCACAATAGATTTTGTAGGCGTCTTCGGTGCCTGACGGACGTGCAGCAAACCAGCCGTTCTCCGTCATCACTTTCAGACCGCCGATTGACGCGCCGTTGCCTGGTGCCGCGGTCAGACGTGCAGTAATCGGATCGCCCGCCAGTGTGTCAGCACTCACCATTTCTGGTGACAGCTTAGACAGTGCAGCTTTTTGCGCAGAGGTCGCCGGCGCCTGCAGACGGTTATAGCTTGGCGCACCAAAGCGTTCAGCCAGTTCGTCATAGTGCTGCTGCGGATTCTTGCCGGTAACGGCGGTGATTTCCGCTGCCAACAGACACAGGATGATACCGTCTTTATCGGTTGACCAGGCTGAGCCATCGAAGCGCAGGAAGGAAGCACCCGCGCTCTCTTCGCCGCCAAAACCGAAGCTGCCGTCAAACAGGCCATCAACGAACCATTTGAAGCCAACTGGAACTTCAACCAGCTTGCGGCCGATATCATTCACTACGCGGTCAATCATCGCGCTGGAGACCAGCGTTTTACCCACGGCCACATCTTTGCCCCACTGCGGGCGATGCTGGAACAGGTAATTGATGGCAACGGCCAGATAATGGTTCGGGTTCATCAGGCCAGCAGGCGTGACGATGCCGTGACGGTCGTAATCCGGATCGTTACCGAACGCCAGATCGAACTTATCTTTGTACGCCAGCAGACCGGCCATCGCACACTCAGAAGAACAGTCCATACGCACCACGCCATCTTTATCCAGATGCATGAAGCGGAAAGTCTGATCGACAGCATCATTAACGATGGTCAGATCCAGCTTGTAATGCTCAGCGATGCGCTGCCAGTAAGCGATACCGGAACCACCTAGCGGATCAACGCCGATTTTCAGGCCCGCTTTCTGGATTGCCGGGAAGTCGATGACTTCAGCCAGACCTTCCACATACGGTTGAATCAGATCCTGCTCAACGATATGGCCGCTCGCCCAGGCCTGATCAAGCGGCAGACGTTTCACGTCGTTCAACTCGCCTTTGATCAGCTGGTTGGCGCGGTCTTCCACCACTTTGGTGACGTTGGTATCAGCCGGGCCACCGTTTGGTGGGTTGTACTTGATGCCACCGTCTTCTGGCGGGTTATGCGAAGGCGTGATAACGATGCCATCCGCCTGCGCACCACCACGTTTGTTGTGTTCCAGAATGGCATTGGAGATCGCTGGCGTTGGCGTGTAGCCATTATCCTGCTGCACGATCACATCCACACCGTTCGCTGCCAGCACTTCCAGTACTGACAAGATCGCCGGCTCAGACAATGCGTGAGTATCTTTACCCACGTAGCACGGACCGGTGATGCCATTCTTTTTGCGCTCTTCTGCGATGGCTTGCGCAATCGCCAGAATGTGCACTTCATTGAAGCTTTGACGTCCCGCGCTGCCGCGGTGGCCAGAAGTGCCAAATTTCACCGCATGGTCCGGGTTCGCCGCATCGGGCTTCAGGACATAATACTGCGAGGTTAATTGTGCAACGTTAATCAAATCGCTCTGCTGGGCAGGCTGCCCGGCACGGGGGTGATTGGCCATTGGCGCTTCTCCCTGACGCTTCAGTTTAAATGGTGCCGCGAACTTTCTCTGTCAGTTCCTGTGGGAACTGCATAGCCAGCATGATGTGTTCCACCATGCTGCATTTGCGGCCTGTATTGGTATTGGTGATCACCCAGTACGGCGTGCCGGGAACGTGCTTCGGCTTAGTATGGGTGCCATTTTGCAGCAGCGTGTGCTCGTCACCCGCGAAGTAAACACGAGTGCGGCCCTGCAACGAGGCAGTGGCTTCAGCAAATGCAGCTGGATCAAGACGATAGAGCGTTGACAGTACCAGCATAAAGCGATTAACCGCCTTATTCTGCTCGGCATACTCATCGGAAAGCAGCAGTTCACGCACGGCACGTACGCGATCCTGAGGACGCGCTTCGTTACGCGCTGGCTGTGCTTCTTTAGCAGCCGTCGTAGCGACAGGTGCCACAGGTGCCACAGGTGCACTCTGGCCCGCGGTAAACTTCAGCATGCGGCGCAAAATATCCGATGCGCTTTCACCAATGTGTTGCGTGTGGCTGGCAATATAACGGTAGAGTTCTTCGTCAACTTCAATCGTTTTCATCTTATTCCGTACAATTCTGGCAAATGACAGAACCACGCATTATTGCAACGGCCTTAGCAAAATCGAGCAGTGCAAAACGTGAGCGGGCTCTAACATAAGGATTATAAAGTTAAATCCGTGGCAGCCGATAGCGCTGGCGTCGTTTCAGGGCAAAAGTCGGAATATGCCCTAATGCCTGGCCGGCTGGCTCCTGGACAGGTGAATCCATGATACCCTAAGCCAAGGTCACAACCGTAAGAACTTTAGCCATGATTTTGAACGCCCGTCTGCAAACTGAACAATCTACCCCTGAAGCTCCCCCTATTCTGTTAATTCATGGCCTTTTTGGCAGCCTGGATAACCTTGGCGTGTTGGCGCGCGGCGTACGAGATGCTCGCCCCACGTTGCAAGTGGACGTGCGCAACCATGGTTTATCTGAGCGCAGTGAGGTGATGAATTATCATGCTATGGCACAAGATATCGTGGAGACGCTGGATGCACATCAGATAGAACGTGCCGGCGTGATAGGCCACTCGATGGGCGGTAAGATCGCCATGGCACTGAGTGCGGTGGCACCGGAACGTATCGAGAAGATGGTGCTGATTGATATCGCCCCCGTGGATTATCAAACTCGTCGTCACGATGAGATCTTTGCCGGCATTCGTGCGGTCACTGCTGCAGGCGTGGCGCGTCGCAGTGAAGCGGCGGAAGTGATGCGTCAACATGTCGCTGAAGAGGGGGTGATTCAGTTTATTCTCAAGTCTTTCGTGGACGGCGAATGGCGCTTTAATGTGCCGGTGCTGTGGGACCACTACACCACCATTTCTGGCTGGGAAGAGGTTCCGGTCTGGCCACATCCCGCATTGTTTATTCGCGGTGGCGACTCCCCTTACCTCGACAATCAGCACCGCGATGCACTGTTGCGCCAGTTCCCGCAGGCGCATGCGCACGTCATCAGCGGTGCCGGTCATTGGGTGCACGCTGAAAAACCTGATGCAGTATTGCGCGCAGTTCGCCGCTTTTTTAACCTGTAAAAGCAAAAGCTTGCCGTTTACGGTTTAGGGTTGGCGTCACAGAGTGCGCTGAAGTATGATGTCGCGCTAAAAATTTGCCGCGGATGATTTTTTCACCGCGGTCGGGCCGATAATGTATAAATCGCGCAGCGCCTTTCCGCCGTTCGCGCCCACTCAGTTTCACAAATCATGGCAAAAGAACAGACAGACCGTACCACGCTTGATCTTTTTGCAGACGAGCGGCGTCCCGGTCGCCCTAAAACCAGCCTGCTGACACGTGACGAACAGTTGCGTATCAACAAACGTAACCAGCTCAAGCGCGATAAAGTGCGGGGGCTGCGTCGTGTCGAGCTGAAAATGTCCAGCGAGGCGGTTGACGCCTTGAATACGCTGGCCGAGCAACAAAACATCAGCCGCAGCGAATTGATTGAACAAATGCTGCTGGCACAACTCAAACTGTCTTAGCGCGCTGACCGCACGCAGGAACACAAAGTTCAGGCTTTACTCGTTCCGCCCTTTTCAACGGTCTGCTATCATTCGCTAACATGTGCAGTCAATTGACTTACTCTCACAATCAGGCTTTAAGAGGTTACTTAACCCATGGCAATCGTAGGCATTTTCTTCGGCAGCGATACCGGCAACACTGAAAACATTGCAAAAATGATCCAGAAACAACTGGGTAAAGATGTCGCCGAAGTGCATGACATTGCTAAGAGCACCAAAGAAGATCTCGCAGCGTTCGACATCCTGCTGCTGGGCATTCCTACCTGGTATTACGGCGAAGCACAGTGTGACTGGGATGACTTCTTCCCTACTCTGGAAGAGATCGACTTCAACGGCAAACTGGTGGCACTGTTTGGCTGTGGCGACCAGGAAGATTATGCAGAGTACTTCTGTGATGCGATGGGCACGATTCGCGACATCATTGAGCCAAACGGCGCGGTGATTGTCGGACACTGGCCTACCGAGGGCTATCACTTTGAAGCCTCAAAAGGTCTGGCAGACGACAAACACTTCCTCGGCCTGGCGATTGACGAAGATCGTCAACCTGAGCTGACCAATGAACGTGTTGACGCCTGGGTGAAGCAGATTTTTGATGAACTGCAGTTAAAAGAGATCATCGAAGCCTGATGCCTCGCCGCCCCAATGTGAGCGCTGGCTCACATTGGGGCAAAGGAATTTCCTATAAAAATAATAGTCAGGGTTTTTTAACTTTTCCCCGCAAATCTGTAGAATACCCGCAATGGTCATCCGCTTATTCCTCTGATTGTTGACTGAGGCTGAGTGAAATGGAAATCCAAACCACACTGTTACGCGCTAACGTAGCGATATTTATCCTTACGAATTTTGTTGATTTGCGCGACACCCTGGTTTTCATTTCACTGCTTGAGTTCTATAATGAGACGCAAATGAGAATACGCGTGACCTAAACATTCAAGGCCCCTGCGCCGTAAGTGACATGCAAAGTAACAGGACAATATCCGAATGACTGACAACAACTCCGCATTGAAGAAGGCTGGCCTGAAAGTCACTCTGCCAAGATTGAAAATTTTGGAAGTGCTTCAGGGACCTGGCCCCGAGTCCCATCACGTCAGTGCGGAAGATTTGTATAAGCGCCTGATCGATATGGGCGAAGAGATTGGCCTGGCAACGGTATATCGCGTTCTTAACCAATTTGATGACGCGGGTATCGTCACCCGTCATAACTTCGAAGGCGGAAAATCCGTATTCGAACTGACTCAGCAACATCATCATGACCACTTGATCTGCCTGGATTGTGGCAAAGTGATCGAATTTAGCGATGAATCAATCGAAACGCGTCAGCGTGAGATTGCTACTCGCCATGGCATCAAACTCAGCAACCACAGCCTGTACTTGTACGGTCACTGTGCACTGGGAGACTGCCGCGAAGACGATACGCTCCACGATAAGTAATTGAGTGTGCTATGCAATATAAAAAAACCGGTGCTTGTCACCGGTTTTTTTATGCCTGTTATCAAGCGATAAAGGTTTCGTGCAGATAACGCCAGCGGGGAATGGTAGTGCTGCAATCCAGTACAGCCAGAGAAATGCGCGTTTGATTGGTGCCGTTCAACATTTGTAACTCACGATATTGAATCGTCACTTCATCACTCTGTTGCGAAATGATGACATGCTCGCTGGTGGCAATGCGCATTCCTTCCCGCTGACCGTGCAGTTTGCGAAACAGCACTTCTGTCTCATTCAGATCCAGCTGCTTACCCAGCGGGGTGACCATTTTGAAATCCGGGTGAAAGTATGACAAAAGCAGTTCCATGCTGTCATCACTGCCTTCTGCCTGGTTAAAAACACGTTCAATAAGCTGATGTAATACCACCACGCTATGCTTAGCTTCCAGGGCGAGACTTGTCATTTTTTTTCCTTTGATAACCCGCAGAGCTCTGTTGAGAGCGCATAGCCTACCTGAAATACAATTTTTCACACTCGCAAATGGGTTAATTTTGCTAAAGTCAGAATTGTCGCAAAATGAGACAATAAGCACACTTTACCGCCTTCAGCATAATTGATTGCCCAGGGCGGATTACAGGCAATAAAAAAGGGCGATTGCTCGCCCTTTCATGATCATATTGTGCTATCGACGAATGACATTACTCGCCAATTTTCGCGAAGGTATCGCGTAGCCCCACCGTACGGTTAAACACCGGCTTACCGGGCTGCGAATAAACGCTATCGGCACAGAAGTAGCCTTCGCGTTCAAATTGATACGCAGCCGTTACCGCTGCATCTCGCAGACCAGACTCGACGAAGCCCTGTTTGATTTCCAGCGAATTTGGGTTGATGGTGGTCAGGAAATCCTCAGCCGCGGCCGGATTTGGCACGCTGAACAGGCGATCGTAAAGACGGAACTCCGCAGGCAGCGCGTGAATGGCAGAAACCCAATGGATAACCCCTTTCACTTTGCGGCCGTCTGCCGGATCTTTACTCAGCGTGTCCACATCACAGGTGGCGTAGATGCAGGTGATATTACCCTCTTCATCTTTCGCTATGCGCTCCGCGCGAATCACGTAAGCATTACGCAGACGCACTTCTTTACCCAGCACCAGGCGCTTGTACTGCTTGTTGGCTTCTTCACGGAAGTCAGCACGATCAATCCACACTTCGCGGCTGAAAGGTACTTCACGCGTGCCCATCTCCGGTTTATTCGGATGATTAGGCATGGTCAGCGTTTCTTCATGACCGGCTGGCAGGTTTTCGATCACCACTTTCAGCGGATCAAGCACGGCCATCGCACGCGGGGCGTTTTCATTGAGATCGTCACGAATACAGGATTCCAGCGACGCCATCTCAACGATGTTGTCCTGCTTGGTCACGCCGATACGGCGGCAGAACTCACGAATGGAAGCCGCGCTGTAACCACGACGACGCAGACCGGAAACGGTCAGCATGCGCGGATCGTCCCAGCCTTCCACCACTTTCTCGGTGACCAGCTGCGTCAGCTTACGCTTCGACATCACCGCGTATTCCAGATTCAGACGCGAGAATTCGTACTGACGCGGATGCTGAGGAATGGTGATATTATCCAGCACCCAGTCGTACAGACGACGGTTGTCCTGGAACTCCAGCGTACACAGTGAGTGCGTAATGCCTTCGATCGCATCCGAAATGCAATGTGTAAAGTCGTACATCGGGTAGATGCACCACTTGTTACCGGTCTGATGGTGATCGGCAAACTTAATGCGGTACAGCACCGGATCACGCATCACGATGAAGCTGGATGCCATGTCGATTTTGGCACGCAGACAGGCTTTACCTTCTTCAAAACCGCCATCACGCATTTTCTGGAACAGCGCTAAGTTCTCTTCCACGCTGCGATCGCGGTACGGGCTGTTTTTGCCAGGCGCAGTCAGAGTGCCGCGATATTCACGGATCTCTTCCGCCGACAACTCATCAACGTAAGCCAGACCTTTATTGATCAGCTCAACGGCGTAATTAAACAGTTGGTCGAAGTAGTCTGAGGAGTAACGAATGTTGCCGCTCCACTCAAAGCCCAGCCATTGCACGTCACGCTTGATGGATTCAACGAACTCCAGGTCTTCTTTCACCGGGTTAGTGTCGTCAAAACGCAGGTTGCACTGTCCTTGATAATCTTGGGCGATACCAAAGTTCAGGCAGATAGATTTCGCATGGCCAATATGCAGGTAACCATTGGGCTCAGGCGGGAAACGGGTATGCACACTGCTGTGCTTACCGCTCGCCAAGTCTTCGTCGATGATCTGACGAATAAAGTTCGTTGGGCGGGCTTCAGCCTCACTCATCTCAAAATCCTCAAAACAATAGCGGGTGATTTGTACCACGAAGTAACGGAGTATGATCCACAAAGCGCAGGAGGGAAACAACCGTTTGTTGGTCGTTTTAAAACAAAAAAGGCAGGAATTGCTTCCTGCCTTCTGACTAAATCACAAGGACTTAGTTTTTCACTTCATACAGCGGTGTCACACCTGCAACCACCGAACCGCTTGCCAGCAGATTCAGTCCGGCGAAATCATCGCTGTTGCTGACGACCACCGGGCTAATCATTGAGCGCGCGTTGGCGTTGAGGAAGTCCAGATCCATCTCCAGAATCGGTTGACCGGCGGTGACGGTTGCACCCTCTTCCACCAGACGTGTGAAACCTTTACCTTCCAGCGCGACCGTGTCCAGACCCATGTGCACCACGATCTCGACGCCGTTGGCCGCTTCCAGACAGAACGCATGGTTGGTGTTGAAGATTTTCACCACGGTACCGGCAATTGGTGCCACCACCGTTTTGTCGGTTGGCTTGATTGCCAGGCCATCACCCACGGCTTTGCTGGCGAAGGCTTCATCCGGCACGGCATCCAGTGAGACGATCTCACCGGTCACCGGTGCCACCAGCGTAGCGATGACTGCTTTTTCGGTGTTCAGCACGGCTTGTGGTTTTGCCGCGACAGGTGCAGCAGCGGCTGCAGGAGCGGAAGCCGCCGCAACCGGGCCTTTGCTCAATACCGTTTTCATCGCGGTGGCGATACTTTCAGCCTGCGTACCGACAATCACCTGTACGCTTTGCTTGTTCAGTCGAATCACACCGGATGCGCCTAAACGTTTCGCCACGCCTTCATTCACCTGAGCAGAGTCTTTGACGTTCAGACGCAGACGGGTAATACAGGCATCGATGTTGGTCAGGTTGTCTGAACCGCCGATGGCTGCAATGTAACGACGTGCCAGTGATTCTGTCTGGCTTTCACCGTTACCGCTATGGTCGACGTTGACGTCGTAGCCGTCAGTTTCATCGCCTGCAGACAATTCACGACCCGGCGTCATCAGATTGAATTTCTGAATAGTGAAACGGAACACCACATAGTAGATGGCGAAGAACACCAGGCCTTGTGGGATCAACATCCACCAATTCACTGCCAGCGGGTTACGCGTTGACAGCACCATATCCACCAGCCCGGCACTGAAGCCGAAGCCGGCAATCCAGTGCATGCTCGCGGCGATAAATACGGAGATACCCGTCAATACCGCATGGATCACATACAGCACTGGCGCTACGAACATGAAGGAGAATTCCAGCGGTTCAGTGATACCAGTGAAGAAGGCCGCGAACGCAGCAGCCAGCATGATACCACCGACTTTAGCGCGGTTTTCTGGGCGTGCGCAGTGGAAGATAGCCAATGCTGCACCCGGCAAGCCAAACATCATGATCGGGAAGAAGCCCGCCTGATAGCGACCGGTGATGCCCGGGATACCCGTGCCATTAGCGATAGATTGTGCACCGCCGAGGAACTTAGGAATATCGTTAATGCCTGCCACGTCAAACCAGAACACGGAGTTCAGTGCGTGATGCAGACCGACCGGAATCAGTAAACGGTTAAAGAAGGCGTACACGCCTGCGCCCACTGAGCCCATTTTCTGAATGTGCTCACCGAAGTTCACCAGGCCGCCGAAGATGATCGGCCAGATGTACATCAGGATGAACGCCACGACGATCATCAGGAAGGAGACGAGGATCGGCACCAAACGTCGGCCACTGAAGAACGACAGCGCTTTGGGCAGCTCAACATGGCTAAAGCGGTTGTACACTTCAGCGGAGAGAATACCGACCAGAATACCCACGAACTGGTTATTGATCTTGCCGAAGGCAGCAGGCACCTGATCGACCGGGATCTTCTGAATCATAGATACGGCGGCTGGCGAACAGAGTGTCGTCACCACCAGGAAGCCGACGAAGCCGGTTAACGCGGCCGCACCATCTTTATCTTTCGACATACCGTAAGCCACACCAATGGCAAACAGCACGGACATATTTTCGATAATGGCAGAACCCGACTTGATCAACAGTGCTGCCAGCGCATTACCTGCACCCCAGCTATCTGGATCAATCCAATACCCTACCCCCATCAAGATTGCCGCTGCCGGCAGTGTCGCTACCGGCACCATAAGCGCGCGGCCGACCTTTTGCAGATATCCTAAAATACTCACCTTTTTCTCCCCCTATGAGACTGGCGTTTTGCCGTAGCGCGGGTTGATTTTATTATCCCTACGCTCGGTACCTTGATGACATCTTTCACCACGAGGCGCAGTGTAAAGATAAATTAATTCGCCTCGCAAATTAAAACCACAGTAACTGTGACTTTAATCACCATAATGGACGTTTATTCCTGCGAAATGCTAGCCACCACCACAAACTTATTTTATGATGAAAAATATCAAGTCGCACTTTTCCCTGCTGGTTACGCTTAAACGGATTACGCTTAATGGCAGCAACCTAAACCAGCATCGGCGACAACATTTTCCTAATCTTAATTGAGGTGAAGACATGAGACTGATCCCTTTGGCCACACCGACCCAGGTGGGTAAATGGGCTGCACGCCACATTGTTAACCGCATTAACGCGTTTAAGCCTAGCGCAGAACGTCCCTTCGTGCTGGGCTTGCCCACCGGCGGTACGCCGCTGGAAGCTTACAAGCACCTGATTGACATGCACAAAGCGGGCCAGGTTAGTTTTAAGCACGTGGTGACCTTCAATATGGACGAATACGTCGGCCTGCCAAAAGAGCATCCTGAAAGCTACCATAGCTTCATGTATCGTAACTTTTTCGATCACGTTGATATCCAACCAGAAAATATCAATCTTCTGAATGGCAATGCACCAGATATTGACGCAGAATGTCGCCAATACGAAGAGAAGATGCGCGCTTACGGTAAAATTAACCTGTTTATGGGCGGCGTCGGTAACGATGGGCACATTGCTTTTAATGAACCAGCCTCCTCCCTTTCATCACGTACGCGTATCAAAACCCTGACGCACGATACCCGTTTAGCCAACTCACGCTTCTTTAATGGCGATGTCGATCAGGTGCCAAAATACGCCCTGACCGTGGGTGTGGGTACGCTGCTGGATGCTGAAGAAGTGATGATTCTGGTGACGGGCCATCTGAAAGCACAGGCGTTGCAGGCTGCCGTGGAAGGCAACGTTAACCATATGTGGACCATCAGCTGCCTGCAGTTGCATGCGAAATCCGTGGTGGTGTGTGACGAGCCAGCTACCATGGAACTCAAAGTGAAAACCGTGAAATATTTCCGCGAAATGGAAGCGGAAAATATGAAGGGTGTGTGAAAACACGTTGTGAAAAACCTGCCGCTTTAAAGTGGCAGGCTTAGCCGGGAGAGAAAAACGATGTACGCATTAGTGAACGGCCGGATTTTTACTGGTCATGAAATTCTGGACAATCATGCAGTGGTGATTGCGGATGGCCTGATTGAGCGCGTGTGCCCACGAGATGCGCTTGACGCAACGATTGCACAGCAGGATGTGGCTGGTGCGTTTATCGCTCCCGGATTTATTGATTTGCAGCTCAACGGCTGCGGCGGTGTGCAGTTTAACGATGATATCGACGCACTGAGCGTCGAAACGCTGGAAATCATGCAGCGTGCCAATGAAAAATCAGGCTGCACCAGCTATCTGCCAACGTTGATCACCAGCACCAATGAACTGATGAAGCGTGCCATTGAAACCATGCGCGCCTACCAGGCCAAACATCAGAATCAGGCGCTGGGTTTGCATCTTGAAGGCCCCTGGCTGAACAAAGCCAAAAAAGGCACTCACAATCCAGATTTGATTCGTCTGCCCGATGCGGAGATGGTGGACTTTCTCTGCGCCAACGCGGATGTGATCACCAAAGTCACGCTGGCGCCAGAAAATGCCGGTGCTGAAGTAATAGGCAAACTGCGTAACGCTGGCATTATTGTGTCTGCGGGACATTCAAATGCCACTTATGAAGAAGCCAAAGCCGGTTTTAGTGCGGGTGTCTCTTTTGCTACTCATCTCTATAATGCCATGCCGACCTTCGCCGGACGTGAGCCTGGTCTGATCGGTGCGCTGTTTGATTCACCTGATGTATACTGCGGCATCATTGCGGATGGTTTACATGTCCATTACGCTAACGTGCGCAATGCAAAGCGCATCAAAGGTGACAAGCTGGTGTTGGTAACGGATGCGACCGCACCGGCCGGCGCGTCGATTGATCAATTCATTTTTGCAGGCAAAACAATATACTATCGCGACGGCCTTTGCGTTGACGAAAACGGTACCCTGAGCGGTTCTGCGCTGACTATGATTGAAGCGGTACAGAACAGCGTAGAACATTGCGGTATCGCGCTGGATGAAGCATTGCGCATGGCAACGCTTTACCCAGCCCAGGCAATGGGTGTGGAAAAACAGCTGGGTTCAGTGACAGCAGGAAAAGTCGCTAACCTCACTGTCTTTACCCGCGATTATCAAATCACTAAGACGTTAGTCAATGGAGACGACGTCCTCAGCGAGTAAGTACTGAATGACCACTGGCGGCCAGACTCAAATAGGAAATGTCGATCTTGTCAAACAACTCAATAGTGCAGCCGTTTATCGGCTAATTGATCAACAAGGGCCGATATCGCGTATACAGATTGCCGATCTCAGCCAGCTTGCGCCCGCCAGCGTCACGAAAATTACCCGCCAGCTTATTGAGCGCGGCCTGATCAAAGAGGTAGAGCAACAAGCCTCTACCGGTGGTCGCCGCGCCATTTCCATCATTACCGAAACCCGTCACTTTCATACCATCGGCGTTCGCTTAGGGCGCAATGATGCCACGCTGACGTTGTTTGACCTGAGCGGCAAATCGCTGGCGCAGGAAGACTATCCGCTGCCTGAGCGCACCCAGGAAACGCTGGAGAATGCGTTGTTCAATGCCATCACGGCATTTATGGCGGCGCATCAACGCAAAATTCATGAGCTGATTGCGATTGCGGTGATTCTGCCAGGCCTGGTAGACCCGATTAATGGCATTATTCGCTATATGCCGCATATCACCGTGAGCCACTGGCCACTGGTGTCCAGCCTGCAAAAACGCTTCAACGTCACCAGCTTTGTTGGCCACGATATCCGCAGTCTGGCGCTGGCGGAGCACTATTTCGGTGCAAGTCGCGATTGCGCAGACTCCATTCTGGTGCGTTTACATCGCGGTACCGGCGCGGGGATCATCGCCAATGGCCATATTTTCCTCGGCAGTAACGGCAACGTCGGCGAGATTGGTCATATCCAGGTCGACCCTTTGGGCGAACGCTGCCATTGCGGCAACTTTGGCTGTCTGGAAACCATCGCGGCTAACGGCGCGATTGAAAATCGCGTGCGCCATCTGCTCAATCAGGGCTACCCAAGCACGCTGACGCTGGATAATTGCCTGATGCCGCAAATTTGTCGCGCCGCCAATCATGGCGATGCGCTGGCGTGCGAAGTAATCGAGTACGTTGGTCGCTACCTCGGGAAAGCGATTGCGATTGCCATTAACCTGTTCAATCCGCAAAAGGTGGTGTTGGCGGGGGAAATCACCGACGCAGATAAAGTCCTGTTCCCGGCGATTGAAGGCTGCATTAATACCCAGGCGCTGAACGCGTTCCGTAAAAATCTGCCGGTGGTGCGCTCTGAACTGGATCATCGCTCAGCGATTGGCGCCTTTGCCCTGGCAAAACGCGCGATGCTGAATGGTATTTTGCTGCAGCATCTGCTGGAAGAATAACTGAAGCCTGCCGTCTGGCGGGCCCGACCGGAAGCCAATATGACCATCAAAAGCGTAATCTGTGACATCGACGGCGTGTTGATGCACGACAATACTGCCGTGAAAGGCGCGAATGAGTTTCTGCAGCGCATTCTCGAAAAAGAGATGCCGCTGGTAGTGCTGACTAACTATCCGTCGCAAACTGCCCAGGATCTGGCGAATCGCTTTGCCAATGCAGGCGTTGAGGTGCCGGATTCGGTGTTCTATACCTCCGCCATGGCAACCGCCGATTTCCTGCGCCGTCAGGAAGGCAAAAAAGCCTATGTGATTGGCGAAGGTGCATTGATCCACGAATTGTATAAGGCGGGATTCACCATCACTGATGTGAACCCCGATTTCGTCATCGTCGGCGAGACGCGCTCGTTCAACTGGGAAATGATGCACAAGGCTGCGTTCTTTGTTGCTAGCGGCGCACGCTTTATCGCCACCAACCCGGATACGCATGCGCGCGGCTATGTGCCGGCTTGTGGCGCGCTCTGTGCTGGTATTGAAACCATTTCCGGTCGCAAGCCGTTTTATGTTGGCAAGCCGAGCCCTTACATCATGCGCGCGGCGTTGAATAAGATGCATGCCCATTCGGAAGAAACCGTGATTGTCGGTGATAACCTGCGCACCGATATTCTGGCTGGCTTCCAGGCCGGGCTGGAAACCATCCTGGTGCTCTCCGGGGTTTCTACGCTGAGTGACATTGATGCGATGCCGTTCCGACCAGACTGGATTTATCCTTCAGTAGCCGATATCGATCTCTTCTAAGTCTTCACTATCGCGTTTACTTATCGCCCTGCCCGCACGCTGTGTGAGCGGGGCGTTTGTTTTTACATCCCTTTAAGGTGATTTTGTGCAGCGGTAATTGCACAGGAAATCATCCAAAACGCCAATTCATTAGACATCATCTAATTTAATTGCCATTTAATTAGATAAAATTCAATTTTTAAGCCATCACAACAATCTTTTTATCAAAAGATCGCAATATTGCTTGCGTTAACACCACCAGATAGCGCATTTTCTTATACATCACGCAGTCAAGGCTGCCGGACAAACGTAGAAATAACATCGCCGCAAGGTGAGATCAGGAGTCAGTTATGTGTTCGATTTTTGGTGTGCTGGATCTGAAATCCGATCCTGTTGAACTGCGCAAGAAAGCGCTGGAGTGTTCCCGTCTGATGCGTCACCGTGGCCCGGATTGGTCTGGCGTGTATGCCGATGACAAAGCCATTCTGGTGCATGAGCGCCTGTCGATTGTTGACGTTAACAACGGTGCACAGCCGCTGTACAACGCTGACCACACCCACGTACTGGCCGTGAACGGCGAGATCTATAACCATCAGGCTTTGCGTGCTGAACTGAGCGATCGTTATGCGTTCCAGACTGGTTCTGACTGCGAAGTAATCCTCGCGCTGTACCAGGAAAAAGGCCTCGATTTCCTTGATGACCTGCAAGGCATGTTCGCCTTTATTCTGTGGGACAGCGTGAAACAGCAATATCTGATTGGCCGTGACCACATCGGGATTATCCCGCTGTACATGGGCAACGATGAGCACGGCAACCTGTTTGTCGCCTCTGAAATGAAAGCGCTGGTGCCGGTTTGCCGCACCATCAAAGAATTCCCACCGGGAAGCTTCCTGTGCAGCAGCGATGGTGAAATTCGTCGTTACTGGCAGCGTGACTGGATGGATTTCTCTGCGGTTGCCGAGAACACCACCGATGCTGCGGGCCTGAAGCATGCGCTGGAAGAGTCAGTGAAAAGCCATCTGATGTCTGACGTGCCTTATGGCGTGCTGCTGTCTGGCGGCCTCGACTCGTCCATCATCTCTGCCGTGACCAAGCGCTTTGCCGCAAAACGTGTTGAAGATGAAGATAAAAGTGATGCCTGGTGGCCACAGCTGCACTCCTTTGCTGTCGGTCTGGAAGGTTCACCAGATTTGAAAGCCGCTAAATCCGTGGCTGAGCATCTGGGTACGGTGCACCATGAAATCCACTTCACCGTGCAGGAAGGTCTGGATGCGATTCGCGATGTGATTTACCACATCGAAACTTATGACGTCACGACGATTCGTGCCTCCACGCCAATGTACTTGATGTCACGTAAAATCAAGGCGATGGGCATCAAAATGGTGCTGTCAGGTGAAGGCGCGGACGAAGTGTTTGGCGGCTACCTGTACTTCCACAAAGCGCCAAACGCTCAGGAATTCCACGAAGAGAACGTGCGCAAACTGCTGGCCCTGCACATGTTTGACTGTGCGCGTGCCAACAAAGCGATGTCGGCATGGGGCGTTGAAGCACGCGTTCCCTTCCTCGACAAGAAATTCCTCGATGTGGCGATGCGCATCAACCCGGAAGACAAACTGTGCGGCAGCAACGGCAAAATGGAAAAACACATTCTGCGTGAATGCTTCTCTTCTTACCTGCCGGAAAGCGTCGCATGGCGTCAGAAAGAGCAGTTCTCGGATGGCGTAGGCTACAGCTGGATCGATAGCCTGAAAGAAGTGGCCGCGAAGCAGGTCACCGATCAGCAGTTGTCTACCGCGCACTTCCGCTTCCCGTACAACACGCCGAACTCGAAAGAAGCGTATTTGTACCGCGAAATCTTTGAAGAGCTGTTCCCGATTGCCAGCGCTGCAGAGTGTGTACCGGGCGGTCCATCCGTTGCCTGTTCTTCAGCGAAAGCCATTGAATGGGATGAAGCCTTCAAGAACATGGATGACCCTTCAGGTCGTGCTGTCGGTGTGCATCAGTCCGCCTACAAATAAGCTTGTGAATGAGTAGGATAAGGGGTCTGAATAGGCCCCTTTTTGTTTTTATCGTCGATGTTGCGATCGAAAACTGCTGAATAAATCGCCACCCTGGTTACAAGCCAGTCAAACAGGCGTTTTAAGGCAAAAAACGGCAAAAAACTTGTTGACGCTACAAAGCTCAATACGCATAATGCGCCCCGCAACGCCGATGAAGGTTAGCGAAAAAAGATGGCTACGTAGCTCAGCTGGTTAGAGCACATCACTCATAATGATGGGGTCACAGGTTCAAATCCCGTCGTAGCCACCATCTTTTTTTTCGCGGGAGTGGCGAAATTGGTAGACGCACTAGATTTAGGTTCTAGCGCCGCAAGGTGTGCGAGTTCAAGTCTCGCCTCCCGCACCATTTCAGTCTCGGCAGCCGGATGGGGTATCGCCAAGCGGTAAGGCACTGGTTTTTGATACCAGCATTCCCAGGTTCGAATCCTGGTACCCCAGCCAATCCGATATTTACTCGTGGATACGAGTCGACAGATGGGATATCGCCAAGCGGTAAGGCACCGGTTTTTGATACCGGCATTCCCTGGTTCGAATCCAGGTATCCCAGCCATTATCGGAAGTAATAAGCAGTAAACTCAGGCTACGTAGCTCAGCTGGTTAGAGCACATCACTCATAATGATGGGGTCACAGGTTCAAATCCCGTCGTAGCCACCAAATTTTTGGGGTGTCGCCAAGCGGTAAGGCTCTGGTTTCTGATACCAGCATTCCGGGGTTCGAATCCCTGCACCCCAGCCATATTTAAGAAGAATTTGTAACACCATTAATTGGGGTGTCGCCAAGCGGTAAGGCTCTGGTTTCTGATACCAGCATTCCGGGGTTCGAATCCCTGCACCCCAGCCAATTAAAGACAATTTGAAAACGCATTATTGGGGTGTCGCCAAGCGGTAAGGCTCTGGTTTCTGATACCAGCATTCCGGGGTTCGAATCCCTGCACCCCAGCCAAATTGCACAATAAAGCCCGCTTTTGCGGGCTTTATTGTTTTCTGCATCCGGGTAAAGCAAAGAGCGCCTTGCGACGCTCTGACACTTACAAGCCCAACGCGTATTTCAGCGCCTTGCGTTTCAACGCTCCGGCATTCTCCGCCGCAATCAATGCCAGATTTCGCGCAAATCGCAACGGTGAAAGCGCATTGCTGAAGGCAAAATAGAACAAATCCATTCCGCCCTGCATCAGCAAATTATCTTTATAGCGTTGACGATGATAACGCTGTAACACCGCATCAGATGACCACAACTGAGCCTGGCTGCGCGCATCAACCAGTGTATTGATTAAGGCATCAACATCACGATAGCCGAGATTCACGCCCTGTCCCGCGAGGGGATTGATGGTGTGTGCCGCATCACCTACCAGCGCTAATCCTGGCAAGACATAGCGCGAAGCGTGGCGACGCACCAGCGGGAATGAGGCCGCCTTCTTCACCCGAATCCGCCCTAAACGTGCCGGGAAGTGGGCATGAATCTCTTTTTCAAGCTGTGACAATGGCATTGCCTGTAGCTGGCGAATACGCGCCGGTGCGTCATACCACACCAAAGAGGCGTGATGATCAAACAGCGGCAGGAACGCGCGAGGTCCCTCTGGCGTGAATTGCTGCCAGGTCGAATCCCCCACTTCCTGCTCGCACTCGACGCTGATCAGCATACAGGACTGGGCATATTGCCAGCCACGTACCCCAATCCCCGCCAGTTGGCGCACGCGCGAGTTAGCACCATCAGCACCGACCACCAGACGTGTATCCAGCGTGGTGCCATTATCCAGTTGAACATGCCAGCCGCCACTGTGCGATTGAAGCTGTTGCAGGCTGGCGGGACAGATCAGCGTGATGCCCTCTTCCTGCATCTTTTCCCATAACGCACGTTGCAGCACGCTGTTTTCCACCATATATCCCAGCTCTGGCAGGCCCAGCGAGGCAGCATCAAAGGTCACATGCGCACTTTGCCACTCCCAGGTTTCGAGTTTACGGTAAGGGGCACAACGCATCGCCTCTACGCGCTCCCACACATTCAATTGACGCAGCAGTGCCACCGACGAAGCACCGATAGCAGAAATGCGCACATCGGGCGGGCTTGCGGCATCAAACACAGTGGGTTCGGCGCGTTCAATCACCGCCACGCGAAATTGCTGCTGTGCCAGGCCACAGGCAAGCGCCGCGCCCACCATGCCGCCACCCACCACCACCACATCAAAATGTGAATCCTGCATTGACTCTAATCCTTCTGCTTGCCGTGATTGCTCACGTCATCACGTTGATAGATAAAGTGTACCGGAAATTGGCTGCACAATCTCAGGCCCTGCTGTGCTGGTCACAACAGCAGCAAAGCATTACAATACGCGCCCTGCACTTCCCTGCACTGAATCAATGGCTAGTTCGATGACCAAAAAACTGCATATTAAAACCTGGGGCTGTCAGATGAATGAGTACGATTCATCAAAGATGGCCGATCTGCTGAACAGCACGCACGGTTACACTCTGACCGAGGACGCTGAAGAGGCCGACGTACTGCTGCTCAACACCTGCTCGATCCGTGAGAAGGCGCAGGAGAAGGTTTTCGCCCTGTTAGGACGCTGGAAGAAATTGAAAGCGATAAATCCTGACGTGATTATTGGCGTCGGCGGCTGTGTCGCTTCGCAGGAAGGCGAACGTCTGCGTGAACGCGCCAACTGCGTGGATATTGTGTTTGGCCCACAGACGCTGCATCGCCTGCCAGAGATGCTTAATCAGGTGCGCGGGACGAAAAGCCCGGTGATTGACATCAGCTTCCCGGAAATCGAGAAATTTGACCGCTTACCGGAACCGCGCGCAGAAGGCCCGACTGCCTTTGTGTCCATTATGGAAGGCTGCAACAAATATTGTACTTTCTGCGTGGTGCCTTATACGCGCGGCGAGGAAGTGAGCCGTCCGTGTGACGATATTCTGCTGGAAGTTGCGCAGCTGGCCGCGCAGGGCGTGCGAGAAGTGAACTTGCTGGGTCAAAACGTTAATGCCTATCGCGGCTCGACCTTTGATGACCAAATCTGCAGCTTCGCGGAACTGTTGCGTCTGGTGGCGGCCATTGATGGCATCGACCGCATTCGTTTCACCACCAGCCATCCCATTGAATTCACCGATGACATTATCGATGTCTACCGGGACACGCCAGAGCTGGCGAGCTTCCTGCACTTACCGGTACAGAGCGGTGCCGATCGTATCCTGACGCTGATGAAGCGTGCGCACACCGCGCTGGAATACAAAGCCATCATCCGCAAGCTACAGAAAGCCCGCCCGGATATTCAGATGAGTTCAGATTTCATCATTGGTTTCCCTGGCGAAACGCAGCAGGATTTTGAGCAGACCATGAAACTGGTGGGCGACGTGAATTTCGATGTCAGCTTCAGCTTCATCTATTCGGCACGTCCGGGAACCCCTGCCGCTGATTTGCCTGACGATGTTTCCGAAGAAGAGAAAAAGCAGCGCCTGTATATTCTGCAGGATCGCCTCAATCAGCAGGCGATGGCCTGGAGCCGCCGCATGCTCGGTACCACGCAGCGTGTGCTGATAGAAGGCATCTCACGTAAAAATGTGATGGAGTTGACCGGACGCACCGACAACAACCGCGTGGTAAACTTCGAAGCGCCTGTGGAGATGATCGGCAAGTTTGTTGACGTAGAAATTGTCGATGTTCATGCCAACTCGCTGCGCGGCAAACTGATCCGCACCGAAGATGAAATGGCGTTACGCGTCAGCCTCAGCCCCGATGCCGTGATAGCCCGCACACGCCGCGAAAATGACATCGGCGTAGGTCTTTACCAGCCTTGATGCCCCCTCGCTTTGCGCGGCAGTGCACAAGGTGCTGCCGCCTGTTTCATCCCGTACCCCTTGCATTCCGCCTGCAACGCCCAAATATCGCTTTTGCAACTTGCAGCCGGGCCTTGCCCCATAAATAATTCCGTATAGATGCTTATCTCTGTGATGAAGCATTGGATACATCTTCTTCAACTGGCCCTGAGTGACCCAAAGGATTCAATTGAATATCGAAACTCGTGAAATCGCCCTTGAACCGGCCGATAACCGCCGACTGATGAGCCTGTGCGGTCCGTTTGATGACAATGTGAAGCAGCTGGAAAAACGTCTCGGTGTCGAAATCAACCGCCGGGACAATCACTTCAAGCTGGTGGGCCGATCGCTCAGTGTCGACGCGGCCATCAATATTCTGCGCGACCTGTACGTGAGCACCGCGCCTGTGCGTGGCCAAATCCCGGATATTGAACCGGACCAGGTGCATCTGGCGATCAAAGAGAGCCGTGTACTGGAGCAAACCGCCGAAAGCGTGCCGGAGTTTGGTAAAGCCATCCACATCAAAACCAAGCGCGGTGTGATTAAGCCTCGTACGCCAAACCAGGCGCAGTACGTGGCGAACATCCTCGACCATGACATCACCTTTGGTGTGGGTCCTGCGGGTACCGGTAAAACCTATCTGGCGGTTGCCGCTGCCGTTGATGCACTGGAACGTCAGGAAATTCGACGTATTCTGCTAACGCGTCCTGCGGTTGAGGCCGGTGAGAAACTGGGCTTCCTCCCGGGTGACCTGAGCCAGAAAGTCGATCCTTATCTGCGTCCACTCTACGATGCCCTGTTCGAAATGCTCGGCTTTGAGCGCGTGGAAAAGCTGATGGAGCGCAACGTTATCGAAGTGGCTCCGCTGGCTTATATGCGCGGTCGAACGCTCAATGACGCCTTTGTGATTCTCGATGAGAGTCAGAACACCACCACCGAACAGATGAAGATGTTCCTGACCCGTATCGGCTTCAACTCCAAAGCGGTGATCACCGGTGACGTCACGCAGATTGACCTGCCGCGCAGCACCAAATCCGGCCTGCGCCATGCCATTGAAGTATTGGCGGAAGTCGATGAAATCAGCTTTAACTTTTTCCACAGCGAAGACGTGGTGCGTCATCCGGTTGTCGCACGTATCGTGAATGCTTATGAAGCATGGGAAGAAGCCGACCAGAAACGCCGTGACAAACTGGCAGAAGAGCGCAAGCGTGAAACGCTGACGACTCAACTTGCTACCCCATCCAGCCCGCAGGAGCCTTCATGAGCGCGGTGATTTTAGATCTACAGTTGGCTTGTGCCGATGAAAATGGCCTGCCAGCCGAAACCGCTTTCCAGCGCTGGCTTGAAGCCGCAGTAACGCCTTTCCAGCCGGAAAGTGAAGTGACCATCCGTCTGGTGGATGAGGCAGAGAGCCATGAGCTTAATCTGACTTATCGCGGTAAAGATAAGCCGACCAACGTGCTCTCTTTCCCGTTTGAAGCGCCACCGGGAATTGAACTGCCACTGCTGGGCGATCTGATTATTTGTCGTCAGGTTGTTGAGCAAGAAGCGGAAGAACAAGGCAAAACCGTTGAAGCCCACTGGGCACATATGGTGGTCCACGGCACGCTACATCTGCTGGGCTATGACCATATTGAAGATGAAGAAGCCGAAGAAATGGAGGCGCTGGAGACCGAGATAATGCTTGCTCTTGGTTATCCTGACCCGTACATTTCGGAGAAAGAAGACGCCTGAGCCCATTAGGTTCAGGTTATTGCGCTGCTGGCGCGGATGCCAGCAGTTACTTTCCCTCACCAGAGAGAACGAAATAAAAACGCCATGAGCGACGACCATTCTCAAAACAGCGACGCACCCAGTAGTAAAAAGGGATTTTTCTCCCTGTTAATTAACCAACTTTTTCACGGTGAACCTAAAAACCGTGATGAGCTACTGGGACTGATCCGCGATTCTGAGCAAAAAGAGCTGATCGACCAGGATACCCGCGACATGCTCGAAGGGGTACTGGATATTGCCGAGCAGCGCGTGCGTGACATCATGATCCCGCGCTCCCAGATGATCACCCTTAAACGCAACCAAAGCCTTGAAGAGTGCCTTGCGGTCATTATTGATTCCGCCCACTCACGCTTCCCGGTGATCAGCGAAGATAAAGACCACGTCGAAGGCATTTTGATGGCCAAAGACCTGCTGCCGTTTATGAGCAGCGCGTCTGAGCCTTTCAGCATTGAGAAAGTGCTGCGCACCGCCGTGGTGGTGCCTGAAAGTAAGCGTGTCGACCGCATGCTGAAAGAGTTCCGTTCCCAGCGCTATCATATGGCGATCGTCATTGACGAATTCGGCGGCGTTTCCGGACTGGTGACGATTGAAGACATCCTCGAATTGATTGTCGGCGAAATTGAAGATGAGTATGACGATGAGGAAGATCGTGATATCCGTCAGTTGAATCGCCACACCTACACAGTGCGTGCGCTTGCGCCTATCGAAGATTTTAACGAGGTATTTGGTACCAGCTTCAGTGATGACGAAGTGGATACCATTGGCGGTCTGGTGATGCAGGGATTCGGCCACCTTCCCGCGCGCGGTGAAAGTATCGACATTGATGGTTACCAATTCAAAGTCGCGATGGCCGACAGCCGCCGTATCATCCAGGTGCATGTGAAAATTCCGGAAGATTCTCCACAACCGCAACTCGAAGACGAATAATTATATGGCATTAGCCTCTCTCTACTCGCAGCAGCGGGTTCGCCTGCTGCTGGCTTTGATTACGGGTGCCGTTGGCACCCTTTCCTTTTCTCCCTACGATTTTTGGCCTGCCGCATTAGTTTCCCTGGCGGGTCTGCAGCTGTTGCTGCTGGATCGTCGCAGCCCACAAGCTGCTGCCATTGGCTTCGTCTGGGGCTTTGGTCTGTTCGGCAGTGGCATTAACTGGGTTTACGTCAGCATCGCCACCTTTGGCGGTATGCCTGGCCCGGTTAACGTCTTCCTGGTGATATTGCTGGCCGCTTACCTCGCCATCTATCCGATGCTATTTGCGGCGGTGCTCAATCGCCTGTGGCCGCGCGCATCTATATGGCGTCTGGTGCTGGCCGCACCGGCACTGTGGCAAATCAGCGAATTCCTGCGTGGCTGGATCCTCACCGGATTCCCGTGGCTGCAGTTCGGCTATAGCCAGATCGATGGCCCGCTCAAAGGTCTTGCACCGCTGGCGGGCGTTGAGACCATCACTTTCCTGATGATGGTGATCGCCGGTCTGCTGGTGCATGCGCTTTACCACCGCACGGTGAAAAGCCTGATTGCGGCAGTCGTGTTATTGGTGCTGCCATTACCGCTGCGCATGTTGCAGTGGTATCAGCCATTGCCGGAACGCAGCGTGGATATCGCCATGGTGCAAGGTAACATCCCGCAATCCATGAAGTGGGATCCGCAACAGTTGCTGAATACGCTACGCGTGTATACCTCTTACAGCCAGCCTTACATGGGCAAAGCGCCGATCATCATCTGGCCAGAATCCGCCATCACTGACCTGGAAAGCAACCAGCAGCCGTTCCTGAAATCGCTGGATGCTGAACTCCGCGCGCGCGGCAGTACGCTGATTACCGGCATTGTCGATTCGCGTGTTGAAGGCGACAACCGTTACCACGATTACAACTCCGTGATTGTTTTAGGTGGTGACCAGCCCTACAGCTATCAAAGCCACAACCGTTATCAGAAGAATCATCTGGTGCCGTTTGGTGAGTTTGTGCCGCTGGAAGACCTGCTGCGTCCACTGGCGCCATTCTTCGACCTGCCAATGTCATCGTTCAGCCGTGGTGCCTACGTGCAACCGCAGTTAAAGGTGGCGGGTTATGACCTCACTAGCGCAATCTGCTACGAGATTGTGTTGGGTGAGCAAGTGCGGGCCAACTTCCGTCCTGACACCAACTTCCTGCTCACCGTGTCCAACGATGCCTGGTTTGGTCATTCCATCGGCCCGTGGCAGCACTTCCAGATGGCGCGTATGCGTGCGCTGGAGCTGGGCCGTCCGCTGTTGCGATCGACGAACAATGGCGTCACGGCGGTGGTAAATGCCAACGGTGATGTTGAAAAAGAGATCCCGCAGTTCACGCGTGACGTGCTGGAAGCCAAAGTCACTCCGACCACCGGTGAAACCCCTTATGCTAAAGCGGGCATCTGGCCGGTGTGGATTCTGACGCTGATTGGCTTGGTGCTGGCGATAATGCGTCGCCGGCACTGACACCCCGATCACATTTTGACAGGCGAAGTGCTCACTTCGCCTTTTTTTTGCGCTGTTTTCCGCTCCCCTCGGCTACGCTTTACCAGATTCTCTGCTGGCTTTTTTGCGCATTCCACCGTGCTGGCACGATCATTGCTATTTATTTCAGTGGTTTTCTAAACATCAGCGGTTTGTCAGCGTAATGCCATGTTCACGCACTACTATCTGGCACTGACACGCACCGAAACGGCGCAATGGCTTTTTATTGCCTCTTATTGGTGCGGAGCGGCTCGCAAAAAACAAACTTTTTTGTTTCATTGCGTTAACAATTCGCTATGTTAATCACTATCCTGCGCGCAGTTGCGCTAAGGGATAACTAAAAAAGCAGCACGAAATACACACAACATCACAATCTGCGCAGTTTATGTTCTGCGCGACATCCATTCAAAGGAGTAGGAACATGCAGACACGCAAAGTGGCATTATCTCTTCTGCTGTTGGGAGCAGCAGCGGGAGCGGCCCAGGCGGAAGATCTCACCGGCACCCTGAAAAAAATTAATGATAGCGGCGTGATCGTCGTTGGGCATCGTGAGTCATCAGTTCCCTTTTCTTACTACGACAACCAGCAAAAAGTAGTGGGCTACTCGCAGGATTATTCCAACGCCATCGTGGCGGCGATCAAAGCCAAGCTGAACAAGCCTGATCTGCAGGTGAAAATGCTGCCGATCACTTCTCAAAACCGTATTCCACTGCTACAGAACGGCACTTACGATTTTGAATGTGGTTCTACCACCAATAACCTGGAACGCCAGCAACAAGCGGCCTTCTCCGACACAGTCTTCATCATCGGTACCCGTCTGCTGGTGAAAAAAGGCGGCGACATCAAAGATTTCGCTGACCTGAAAGGCAAAACCGTTGTCGTGACCTCCGGTACCACTTCTGAAGTTCTGCTGCACAAGCTGAACGACGAGAAGAAAATGGATATGCGCATCATCAGCGCCAAAGACCATGGCGATTCTTTCCGTACGCTGGAAACCGGTCGTGCCGTGGCATTTATGATGGATGATGCCTTGCTGGCAGGTGAGCGCGCGAAAGCCAAGAAACCAGACAACTGGGAAATTACCGGCACTCCACAGTCAAAAGAAGCTTACGGCTGCATGCTGCGTAAAGAAGATCCGCAGTTCAAACAGCTGATGGATGACACCATTGCCAAAGCGCAGACCTCAGGCGAAGCGGGCAAATGGTTTGAAACCTGGTTCAAACAGCCGATTCCACCAAAGAATCTGAACATGAACTTCGAGCTGTCATCTGACATGCAAGCGCTGTTCAAAGCACCAAACGATAAAGCACTCTGAATTAACAACGACAACAAGGGCAGTTCTGCTGCCCTCTCGATTGCTGAACACGCGGTGCGGACAGACAAACTGTAACAGGCCGTTCCCCTGAAACAGTCAGCAAGACACCGCTCAACAATCTTATGGGTAGCCTCGCTACCCTTTTTTTACCGGAGCTCGTTATGGGTATCGATTGGAACTGGGGCATCTTTTTACAACAGGCCCCGTTCGGCAATACGACTTACCTTGGCTGGCTGTGGTCCGGATTTCAGGTAACCATTGCGGTTTCCTGCTGCGCCTGGATTATCGCCTTCCTGGTAGGTTCCTTCTTTGGCATTCTGCGTACCGTGCCTAATCGACTGCTGTCGACCATTGGCACCTGCTACGTGGAGCTGTTTCGTAATATCCCGTTGATCGTCCAGTTCTTCTTCTGGTATCTGGTAGCACCAGAACTGGTTGGTGAGAAACTGGGGATGTGGTTCAAAGCCGAGCTGGATCCTAATATTCAGTTCTTTGTTTCCTCGACCATTTGCCTGGGCTTGTTTACTGCAGCCCGCGTGTGTGAACAGGTTCGTGCCGCGATTCAATCCCTGCCGCGCGGTCAGAAAAATGCGGGTCTGGCGGTCGGCCTCACGCTGCCACAAACCTATCGCTACGTATTGCTGCCTAATGCCTACCGCGTGATTGTGCCGCCGATGACCTCGGAAATGCTGAACCTGGTGAAAAACTCGGCCATCGCTTCGACCATTGGTCTGGTGGATATGGCGGCGCAGGCCGGTAAGTTGCTCGACTACTCGGCACACGCCTATGAATCTTTCACCGCCATCACCCTGGCTTATGTAGGCATCAACCTGGTGATCATGCTGATTATGAGTTTGGTAGAACGTAAAATTCGCCTGCCCGGCAATCTGGGAGGCAAATAATGTACGATTTTGACTGGAGTTCAATTCCTCCAAGCCTGCCCTATTTGTGGAACGGCCTGATCATTACCTTCAAAATCACCGCCGTTGCGGTGGTGTTCGGCATTATCTGGGGCACCATTCTGGCGGTGATGCGTCTGTCGCCGTTCGCGCCGATTCGCTGGTTCGCCAAGCTGTACGTCAACCTGTTCCGCTCGGTGCCGCTGGTGATGGTACTGCTGTGGTTCTATCTGGTGGTGCCCGCATTACTGCAACAAGTATTGGGACTGTCGCCTAAAACCGACATTCGCCTGATTTCTGCCATGATCGCTTTTGCCCTGTTTGAAGCGGCCTACTACTCGGAAATCATCCGTGCCGGTATTCAGAGTATCTCGCGTGGGCAGTCGCATGCTGCATTGGCGCTGGGTATGACGCACTGGCAGTCGATGCAACTGATCATGCTGCCGCAGGCGTTCCGCGCTATGGTGCCGCTGCTGCTGACGCAGGGCATCGTATTGTTCCAGGATACCTCGCTGGTGTATGTCTTGAGCCTGGCTGACTTCTTCCGCACTGCCTCCACCATTGGCGAACGTGACGGTACCCAGGTTGAAATGGTTCTGTTTGCCGGTCTGGTCTACTTCGTGATCAGCCTGAGCGCTTCGCTGTTGGTTAGCTATCTGAAAAGAAAGAGGACGGTTTAAATGATTAGCCTGAAAAATGTTTCTAAGTGGTATGGTCACTTTCAGGTGCTGACCAACTGCTCCACCGAAGTGAAAAAAGGTGAAGTGGTGGTGGTTTGCGGTCCGTCTGGCTCAGGTAAGTCTACGCTGATCAAAACCGTGAACGGTCTGGAACCGGTGCAGGAAGGCAGCATTCAGGTTAACGGTACCGAAGTGAACAACAAGAAAACCAACCTGGCGCAACTGCGCAGCAAGGTCGGCATGGTGTTCCAGCACTTCGAACTGTTCCCGCATCTGAGCATTGTCGATAATCTGGTGCTGGCGCAGGTGAAAGTGTTGAAGCGTGATAAAGCCGCTGCACGTGAGAAAGGCCTCAAGCTGCTGACGCGTGTTGGTCTGGCTGCACATGCTGAGAAGTTCCCTGGACAGCTTTCTGGCGGCCAGCAGCAGCGCGTGGCGATTGCCCGTGCGTTGTGCATGGATCCGATTGCCATGTTGTTCGATGAACCGACCTCAGCGCTCGACCCAGAGATGATCAACGAAGTACTGGACGTGATGGTTGAGCTGGCGAACGAAGGCATGACCATGATGGTGGTCACGCACGAGATGGGCTTTGCGCGCAAAGTAGCTAATCGCGTGATCTTTATGGACGAAGGGAAAATTGTTGAAGACACCAATAAGGATGACTTCTTCAATAATCCGCAGTCTGACCGTGCGAAAGACTTCCTCGCCAAGATCCTGCATTAATTAGTGTGATAAATGCGCCGCGACAACAATGTGCCTGTTGTTCATCAACAATGCACGATTGTCGCGGCGCGGTTCATCGCGCTGATGGCAAAATATTAAGGCTCAAAAGGCTGACGCTGGAAATGATCGTGCCCGCATTCCGGGCAACGCGTCAGGCTCTCCGGGGTGTAAATCGCACGCGTGAATCCACACTTCTCACACACCAGATTCCCTAACCCCACCACTTCACCGCTCTGATAAACGCCATGATGGCGCAAATCCTGAAACACTTCGCGCCACTCAAGCTGACTTTTGTCGGTGATATCCGCCAGCTCTTTCCACACGCTTTCGCGGATTACCCGCAGAAACACCGAATCGCCGAGCACATCTGAGGATTCCTGGTAGCTCAGCGCAAACTCATGTAAATCGCGCCTGACCGCCCGCATCACCTCATTCACTTCAGATGAGGTCAGCGTATTTTTTGCGACTAAATCCTGCCGCGCCTCGGCGACCAGCGCATCGACATCGCGCTCGCCCTGCTCCAGCCGTTGGGTTAATGCCGCTATCGTTGCACGATACTCCTGCGCCACGTTATTCATTTTGTTCTCCTTTCCGCGGGAATAGCTGATAGTAAGTTTAGCTGTTCTGTCATATTTGCCGTGTCGAAAGCGGAGTAAATCGCAAAAGGGTGAAAGCGGCGGCGCATTGATTAGAAATCCGGCCGTCTGGGGCGTGAAATGTTGTTGAGGAAGGGGCTTATGGGTATGCTATGCGGATCTAAATGTATGCGAACCCGTCATACTTCAAATCACAGGTGCGTTGGCTGCACGTGTTCACTTCGTCACTTACTTCGGTAAGCGCCAGTGTATTCACACCTTTGCCGCCTTCCCGTGACGCGAAATATTCAGGGTTAACGATTTTCATAAAGGACCACAGGCAGCCATGCAAGAGCAATACCGCCCGGAAGAGATAGAATCCCGCGTCCAACAGCACTGGGACGAAAACGAAACCTTTAAAGTGACCGAGCAGGAAGGCAAAGAGAAATACTACTGCCTTTCCATGCTGCCCTATCCTTCTGGCCGTCTACACATGGGCCACGTGCGTAACTACACCATTGGCGATGTGATTGCGCGTTATCAGCGCATGCTGGGTAAAAACGTCCTGCAGCCGATTGGCTGGGATGCGTTTGGTCTGCCAGCTGAAGGCGCTGCGGTAAAAAATAACACCGCACCTGCGCCATGGACTTATGACAACATCGAATACATGAAGAACCAGCTCAAACTGCTGGGCTTTGGCTATGACTGGAGCCGTGAATTGGCCACCTGCCAGCCAGAGTACTATCGCTGGGAGCAGTGGTTCTTCACTAAGTTGTACGAAAAAGGCATGGTCTATAAAAAGACCTCGGCGGTGAACTGGTGTCCACACGACCAAACCGTGCTGGCCAACGAACAGGTTATCGACGGCTGCTGCTGGCGCTGCGACACCAAAGTTGAGCGCAAAGAAATTCCACAGTGGTTCGTGAAAATCACCGCTTATGCGGAAGAACTGCTTAACGATCTGGATAAGCTGGAAGACTGGCCTGAAACGGTCAAGACCATGCAGCGTAACTGGATTGGCCGTTCTGAAGGCGTGGAAATCACCTTTGATGTGGCGTACAGCGAAGAGAAGTTGACCGTATATACCACGCGTCCTGACACCTTCCTCGGTGCGACCTACGTTGCTGTGGCAGCCGGTCACCCGCTGGCGCGTCAGGCTGCGGCCAGCAACCCTGCTCTGTCTGACTTTATCGCTGAATGCAGCACCACCAAAGTGGCTGAAGCGGATATGGCGACGATGGAGAAGAAAGGCATGGCCACCGGCCTGTTTGCTATCCATCCGCTGACGGGCGAAGAGATCCCAGTCTGGGTCGCTAACTTTGTCCTGATGGAATACGGCACCGGCGCAGTGATGGCCGTTCCAGGCCACGACCAGCGTGACTGGGAGTTCGCCACCAAGTACAACCTGAACATCAAGCCAGTGATCCTGAATCTGGATGGTTCAACGCCTGATCTGAGCGAAGCGGCGATGACCGACAAAGGCGCGCTGTTCAACTCTGGTGAGTTCAACGGGCTGGATCATCAGGCAGGCTTCAACGCCATTGCTGAAGCGCTGGCCGCGAAAGGCGTCGGCGTGCGTAAAGTGAACTATCGTCTGCGCGACTGGGGTGTATCCCGTCAGCGTTACTGGGGTGCACCAATTCCAATGGTGACGCTGGAAGACGGCACTGTGATGCCAACACCAGAAGATCAGCTGCCGGTGATTCTGCCGGAAGATGTCGTCATGGACGGTATCACCAGCCCAATCAAAGCCGATCCTGAGTGGGCGAAAACCACGGTCAACGGCCAGCCTGCGCTGCGCGAGACCGATACCTTCGACACCTTTATGGAGTCGTCCTGGTACTACGCGCGTTACACCTGCGCTAACTATAACGAAGGCATGCTGGATCCGGCCGCAGCAAACTACTGGCTGCCGGTCGATCAGTATGTGGGTGGTATTGAACACGCCATCATGCACCTGATGTATTTCCGCTTCTATCACAAGCTGCTGCGCGATGCGGGCCTGGTGAACTCTGATGAGCCAGCCAAACGTCTGCTGTGTCAGGGCATGGTACTGGCCGATGCGTTCTATTACACCGGTACCAGCGGCGAGCGTAACTGGGTTTCTCCGGTTGATGTCACCGTTGAGCGCGATGATAAAGGCCGCATCACCAAGGCTGTCGATAACGCGGGCCGTGAAGTGGTTTATGCCGGCATGAGCAAGATGTCGAAGTCAAAAAACAACGGCATCGATCCACAGCTGATGGTTGAACGTTACGGTGCTGATACCGTGCGTCTGTTCATGATGTTTGCTTCACCAGCCGAAATGACGCTGGAATGGCAGGAATCTGGCGTTGAAGGTGCGAACCGCTTCCTGAAGCGTGTGTGGAAACTGGCCTACGAACACGTGGCTAAAGGCGCTACCGTTGCGCTGGACCTCAATACACTGAACGACGATCAGAAAGCGCTGCGTCGCGATCTGCACAAAACCATCGCCAAAGTCGCTGATGATGTCGGTCGTCGCCAGACCTTCAATACCGCTATCGCAGCCATTATGGAGTTGATGAACAAACTGACCCGTGCCCCGCAGGAAAGCGAGCAAGATCGCGCTCTGATGCAGGAAGCGCTGGTGGCGGTTGTCCGTCTGCTGTATCCGTTCACGCCGCACGCCAGTTATGTTCTGTGGCAAGCGCTGGGCGGAGAAGGTAACGTAGATGAAGCCAGCTGGCCGGTTGCGGATGAATCCGCCATGGTAGAAGATTCATTGCTGGTCGTTGTGCAGGTGAATGGCAAAGTGCGCGGCAAAATTACCGTTGCGCCGGATGCTACGCAGGAGCAGGTTCAGGCGCGTGCTGCGCAGGAGCATATTGTGGCGAAATATCTGGAAGGCGTCACACTTCGTAAAGTGATTTATGTCCCTGGCAAACTGCTTAACCTGGTCGTAGGTTAAGTTCAGGAGGAACTGTGCGACAACTGATTATCAGGCTGTTTGTCCTGCTTGCGGTGATGATCACTGCAGGCTGTGGTTTTCACCCGCGCGGTACCACTGCGGTGCCGCAAGAAATGAAGACGCTAATCGTTCAGACTGGCGATCCTTATGGACCGCTGGCGCGTGTTGTGCGTCAACAACTGCGCATTAACAACGTCAATATCGTTGAAGATAGTGATGCGAATACGGCGGAATACCCCACTTTGCGTCTTGGGGCGGCAAGAACTGGACGAGACACTGCATCGGTGTTCATCAGCGGAACCACAGCTGAATACTCACTGGTGATGACTGTTACCGCACAGGTCGTAGTTCCGGGTAAGGGTATCTATCCGATTAGCACAACTGTGTATCGTTCCTTCTTCGATAACCCTAACGCCGCACTGGCGAAAGATGCTGAACAATCGATGATTTATGAAGAGATGCGTCAGCGTGCCGCCGAGCAACTGGTGCGTAAGCTGTTAACGGTTCATGCCGCGCAGGAAAGCAACAAAGACACATTGCCACAGCCGGAGATCATCGCACCGGGTGAGAATTCACCAGAAGTGTCGTCTTCGTCAGCAACCAGTCTGCAATGATCAGGATTTATCCTGAACAACTGAGCGCGCAGCTTCGTGAGGGGCTGCGCGCCTGTTATTTTCTGACCGGTAATGAACCGCTGCTGATTCAGGAAAGTGCGGATGCCATTCGTACGGTTTCCGCTTCTCAAGGCTTTGAAGAACACTTCAGTGTCACTCTCGATGCGCAAACCGACTGGGATGCGATCTTTACCAGCTGTCAGGCACTCAGCCTGTTCACTCAGCGCCAGACCTTAACCCTGCAACTGCCGGAAAACGGTGCCAATGCGGCGATGGCCGAGCAACTGGTTAAACTAGCCAGCCTGCTGCACAGCGATATCCTGCTGGTGCTGCGCATGGCAAAACTGACCAAAGCGCAGGAAAATAGCGCCTGGTTTAAAGCGCTCAGCGCCCATGCCGTGCTGGTTCCCTGCCAGACGCCCGAACAAGCGCAGTTGCCACGTTGGGTCGCCAGCCGCGCCAAAGCCATGAAGTTGAGTGTTGATGACGCAGCGATTCAGCTGCTGTGCTACTGCTATGAAGGCAATCTGCTGGCGCTGGCACAGGCGCTGGAACGTCTGTCACTGCTGTGGCCAGATGGCAAACTCACCCTGCCCCGCGTTGAAGACGCGGTGAATGACGCTGCACACTTTACGCCATTCCACTGGGTCGATGCCTTGCTGGCGGGCAAAAGTAAGCGCGCCCTGCATATTCTGCATCAGCTGGAAAAAGAAGACGCTGAAGTGGTGATTTTGCTGCGTACTCTGCAACGTGATTTACTGACGCTGCTGCATTTGCAGCGCAATCAGGCCAAACAGGGTCTGCGTACGCTGATGGATCAACAACGCATCTGGCAGAACCGTCGCGCGCTGTTTACTGATGCGCTACAACGCCTTGATGCACGCCGTCTGCAACGCGCCGTGCATCTGCTCGCCGAACTGGAACTGACCATGAAGCAGGACTACGGTCAGAATCTTTGGCCGCAGCTCGAGACATTGTCGCTGCTGCTATGCCACCGCGATTTTCCCCTGAGCTTTACTGATGTCTAAACTCTACGCGCTGTTCGGCGGCACCTTCGACCCAATCCACTTTGGGCATCTGCGCCCGGTGGAAGCACTGGCGCAGCAGGTGGGGCTGAAAAAGGTCACGCTGCTGCCGAATAACGTGCCACCACATCGCCCACAGCCCGAAGCCAGCGCCCGGCAACGCGTGGAGATGTTGCGCTGTGCCATTGCGACCCGCCCACTGTTTGATATTGATACGCGTGAGCTGGAGCGGGATACGCCGTCATGGACGGTCGCAACCCTTGAAGCATTGCGTGCGGAACGCGGCGCAGAACAGCCCCTCGGGTTTATCATCGGACAAGATTCTCTGCTAACGTTAGCCAAATGGCATCGCTGGCAGGATCTCCTCTCTCTGTGCCATCTGTTGGTGTGCCAACGGCCAGGCTATGCGACGCAGATGGAAACACCTGAGATGCAGCAATGGCTGGATGTGCATCGGGCGCAGCACGCAGAACAGTTGCATCATTCACCGGCAGGTCGTATCTGGCTGGCGGATACGCCGCTGTTTGACATCTCCGCCACGGAAATACGCCAGCGTCGTCACCAGGGGCAATCCTGCACCGATCTACTGCCCGACGAAGTTATCGATTATATCGATCGCGCTGGCTTATATCGCGGTTGATCGTTGCGTGCTATACTGCGCCGCTTCATTTTAGGCTATGTTTTCCGGGCGTTCAGCCTGCTCGTAATCACCTGTTTTTAAGGGGAACCTTTTGCAAGGTAAAGCACTCCAAGATTTCGTTATTGATAAGATTGATGATATCAAAGGCCAGGACATCATTGCTGTTGATGTTCAGGGCAAATCAAGTATCACCGATTGCATGATCATCTGCACCGGCACGTCGACGCGTCACGTTGTTTCGATCGCCGATCACGTGGTGCAGGAATCCCGTGCCGCGGGTTTGAAACCGCTGGGCGTCGATGGTAAAGCTGCCGCTGATTGGGTGGTGGTTGACCTCGGCGAAGTGATCGTACACGTGATGCAGGAAGAGAGCCGCCAGCTGTATGAGCTGGAAAAGCTCTGGAGCTAAGCCTTGAAACTGCAGCTTGTCGCCGTCGGCACAAAAATGCCCGACTGGGTTCAGACCGGTTTCATGGAGTATCTGCGCCGCTTCCCCAAGGATATGCCGTTTGAACTGACCGAAGTGTCCGCGGGTAAACGTGGCAAGAACGCTGACATCAAGCGCATCCTGGAAAAAGAGGGTGAAGCGATGTTAGCGGCCGTCGGTAAAGGCAATCGCATCGTCACGCTGGATATTCCAGGGCAGCCGTGGGAAACCCCACAGCTGGCGCAACAGCTTGAGCGCTGGAAACAGGATGGCCGCGATGTCAGCTTGTTAATTGGCGGTCCGGAAGGACTGGCACCGGCATGCAAAGCCGCTGCCGAGCAGAGCTGGTCGCTGTCCACGTTGACGCTGCCACATCCGCTGGTGCGTGTGCTGGTTGCAGAAAGCCTGTATCGTGCCTGGAGCATCACCACGAATCATCCTTATCACCGTGAATAAACGCCTGACAACCTCCAGACAATAAACGCAGCGGATGAAATTACAGAGCAACGCCTTTCGCGATTATACTGCCGAACAGAAACTCTTCGTCCGCCGGGCTTTGGTGGCTTTTGTTGGCATCTTCCTGCTCTCCAGCGTGCTGGTGGTCAACCTCTATCATCTGCAAATCCTGCGATTCGACGATTACAGCACTCGTTCAAATGAGAACCGCATCAAGCTGGTGCCCGTGGCACCCAGCCGCGGCATCATCTTTGATCGCAACGGCGTCCCGCTGGCGCTGAACCGCACCATTTATCAGGCCGAACTGGTACCCGAAAAAGTTGATGACCTGAAGCAGACGCTGCAGGCCCTGCGCCCAATTCTGGATCTCACTGACGACGATCTCGACGCCTTTGAAAAAGAGCGTAAGCGCTCACGCCGCTTCACCTCCATTCCGGTTAAAACCGCGCTCAACGAAGTGCAGGTGGCGCGTTTCGCCGTCAATCAGTATCGCTTCCCCGGCGTGGAAGTGAAGGGTTATCAACGCCGCTATTACCCTTACGGCCAGACGCTGACGCACGTGGTGGGCTACGTCTCTAAAATTAACGACCGCGACGTTAAACGCCTCGATGATGAAGGTAAATGGCCTAACTATGCGGCAACGCATGATATCGGCAAGTTGGGTATCGAAAATTATTATGAAGATGTGCTGCATGGCAAAACCGGCTATGAAGAGGTTGAAGTTAACAACCGCGGTCGGGTGATCCGCCAGTTGCATGAGCAATCTCCGCAGGCTGGTCGCGATATCTATCTGACCGTTGATCTGAAACTGCAGCAGTACATCGAAACCCTGTTAACCGGCAGCCGTGCGGCAGTGGTGGTAAGCGATCCGCGCACCGGTGAAATTCTGGCGCTGGTGTCCAACCCCAGCTACGACCCCAATTTGTTTGTCGATGGTATCTCCACCAAGGATTACAAAGCCCTGCTGAGTGATGAGAACCGTCCACTCTACAACCGCGCGCTACAGGCATCCTACCCACCCGCCTCTACGGTGAAACCTTATGTTGCCGTCTCTGCGCTAAGTGCAGGGGTGATTAACCGCAATACCAGCCTGTTTGATCCCGGCTGGTGGCAGTTGCCGGGGTCGGAAAAGCGCTACCGCGACTGGAAAAAATGGGGACACGGGCGTTTAAATGTCACCAAATCGCTGGAAGAATCTGCCGATACCTTCTTCTATCAGGTCGCCTACGACATGGGCATTGATCGCCTGTCCGAGTGGATGACCAAATTTGGCTATGGCCATCGCACCGGCATCGATTTGCCGCAGGAAAGTCCCGGCAACATGCCAACGCGTGAATGGAAACTGAAGCGCTTTAAGAAGCCGTGGTATCAGGGTGACACCATTCCGGTGGGCATTGGTCAGGGTTACTGGACCGCAACGCCGATACAAATGAACAAAGCCATGATGATTCTGATCAATGACGGCATCATCAAAGTGCCGCATTTACTGCGCGCCACCCGTGAAGGCCAGGCCATGGTGCCTTATCGCCAGCCGCCAGATGCACCGATTGGCGACATCCACTCGGGATACTGGGAAATTGCCAAAGATGGTATGTACGGCGTGGCCAACCGCGCTAACGGTACGGCGCACAAGAGCTTTGCTGATGCGCCTTACAAAATCGCCGCGAAATCCGGTACTGCGCAGGTGTTCGGTCTGAAAGAGAACGAAACCTATAACGCGCACAAAATTGCCGAACGCTTGCGTGACCATAAATTGATGACGGCTTTCGCGCCTTACGACAAACCGCGCGTCGCCGTGACCATGATTCTGGAGAACGGCGGTGCCGGCCCTGCAGTGGGTACGGTGATGCGCCAGATTCTCGACCACATAATGTTAGGCGATAACAATACCGTGCTGCCTGAAGCTGCACCGACGCCGCCTGGCTACGAAGGTGAATAAAGATGTCCATGAACGATAGCCCGCAGAAAAGATCGATCTGGACGCGTATCCATATCGATCCCCTGTTTATGCTGATTATCCTTGCGTTGCTGGCTTACAGCGCCATCGTTATCTGGAGCGCCAGCGGTCAGGATCCGGGCATGATGGAGCGCAAGCTCGGTCAGATTGCCATGGGTGTCATCATTATGCTGGTGATGGCGCAAGTGCCACCGCGCGTCTATGAAAGCTGGGCGCCCTATCTCTATATCGTCTGCGTCATCTTGCTTATCGCGGTAGATGCTTTCGGTCATATCAGTAAAGGCGCACAGCGCTGGCTGGATCTCGGCTTCGTGCGCTTCCAGCCCTCCGAAATAGCCAAAATTGCGGTTCCGTTGATGGTCGCACGGTTTATTAACCGTGATGTCTGTCCGCCAACGCTGAAAAACACCGGTATTGCGCTGGTGCTGATCTTCATGCCGACGCTGTTAGTGGCAGCCCAGCCAGACCTCGGCACCTCGATTCTGATCGCGGCATCCGGCCTGTTTGTGCTGTTCCTGTCGGGGATGAGCTGGAAGCTGATCGCCGTGGCGGTGCTGCTGGTGGCGGCCTTTATCCCGGTGCTGTGGTTCTTCCTGATGCATGATTATCAGCGCGACCGCGTGATGATGCTGCTCGATCCAGAGAGTGACCCGCTCGGTGCCGGTTATCACATTATTCAGTCCAAGATTGCGATAGGTTCGGGTGGCTTGCGTGGTAAAGGCTGGCTGCATGGCACCCAGTCACAGCTGGAGTTTTTGCCTGAGCGTCACACCGACTTTATCTTTGCGGTACTGGCAGAAGAACTCGGCCTGGTCGGGGTATTAGTCTTGCTGGTGCTGTATCTGCTGCTGATTTTGCGCGGCCTGATTGTTGCGGCGCGCGCGCAAACGACCTTTGGTCGCGTGATGGCCGGTGGTTTGATGTTGATTTTATTCGTCTATGTTTTCGTTAACATTGGTATGGTAAGTGGTATCTTACCCGTGGTCGGTGTTCCGCTGCCGCTGGTGAGCTATGGCGGATCGGCGTTGATTGTATTAATGGCCGGATTTGGCATCGTGATGTCGATCCATACTCATCGAAAAATGTTATCTAAAAGCGTTTAAGAGGCTGCACATGCGTAAGGATTGGCTTGGGGTTGCACTGGCATCATTGCTACTGGCTGCCTGTTCCGCACCGGAACAGCAGAATAATACTGCGCCACCACAGCCGGCCTATAATGGCCCGGTGGTGGAAATCCCGGGCGTTGAACCGCGCTATGAACCCATCAATCCTTCTACCAGCCAGGATTACAGCGTTAATGGTAAAAATTATCGCGTGATCAAAGATCCTTCGAATTACAGCGAAGTTGGACTGGCCACCTGGTACGGTGCAGAAGCGCAAGGCAATCGCACGGCGATTGGCGAATCCTACGATCCGGAAGCCATGACGGCAGCGCACCCTACTTTGCCACTGCCAAGTTATGTGCGCGTCACTAACCTCGCCAATGGTCGCCAGATCGTGGTGCGTGTTAATGACCGTGGCCCGTATACCCCCGGCCGCATCATTGACCTGTCTCGCGCGGCAGGCGACCGTTTGAATATCTCGAATAATTCGCGTGTTCGCGTGGATTACATCAAAGTCGCACCGGATGGTTCTGTTTCCGGCCCCGGCACCATTGGTACCACGGTGGCGAAGCAGAGCTACGCCCTGCCCGCGCGCCCAGACCTTAACGGCGGCATGGTGATGATGGGCGGCAGTAGCACCAATACCACGCCAGCCCCTGCGCCACAGGATGTTCGCGCAGTCGATAACAGCACCCTGCAGAGCAACGGTGGCCTCGGTGCGCCGGTGCAGAGCAGCGGTTTCCTCGGCGCGCCTCAGCCTTTAGCAAACGGCGTGCTGGAAGGCAGTGAACCGACAGCCGCGCCTGTGCAGGCAACGTCTGCTGCGCCTGTCGCGGCACCGGTTTCTGCACCAGTCAGTCAGAGTGCACACACTGCCGGTGGTTACGTGGTGCAGGTCGGTGCAGTCAATGATGCGGCGCGCGCCCGTCAACTGGCGACCAGCCTGGGTAAACGTTTTGGCGTGCCGGGTAACGTGGAAGCCAATGGCAATGTTTATCGTATTCAACTCGGCGGTTACAGCAGCCGGGCGGAAGCCGCAGCGTTACAACAGCGTCTGACCACTGAAGCACAGATGAGCTCATTTATTACTACTGCCCGTCCTTAATGTCACGGGCAGTTACCTTTACTGCTGAAACTGATTTGCAAAGCAAGATGTCGCCCGATCGGGCGTTTGCTATAGTAAGGCACTTTTTTCACTCTTAGCCCACGGATGTTGTAGTCCTTAACATGAATACGCTGAAACCCTCTCGTTTTCTGAAACGCCTGACAGTGGGATCACTGGTCGCCCTTTCTCTCAGCCATGCCGCCTTTGCGGACGATGTTAACCTTAAGACGATGATCCCGGGCGTCCCGGAAATCGATGCTGAAGCTTATGTGCTGATCGATGCCAACTCCGGCAAAGTCCTGGCTGAAAAGAACGCCGATGCACGCCGTGATCCAGCCAGCCTGACCAAAATGATGACCAGTTACGTGATTGGTCAGGCGGTCAAAGCGGGCAAAATCCATAACGACGACATCGTCACCGTAGGTAAAGATGCATGGGCAACCGGTAATCCGGTGTTCAAAGGCTCTTCACTGATGTTCCTGAAGCCAGGCGATCGTGTACCGGTTTCTCAGCTGACGCGCGGTATCGTGCTGCAGTCAGGGAATGATGCCTGTGTAGCGATGGCCGATTACGTTGCCGGCAGCCAGGATGCATTTGTTAGCCTGATGAACAACTACGTTGGCGCGTTAGGTCTGAAAAACACCCACTTCCAGACGGTGCACGGTCTGGATGCTGAAGGCCAGTACAGCTCGGCGCGTGATATGGCGCTGATCGGTCAGGCACTGATTCGTGATGTGCCGGACGAATATTCGGTCTACCGTGAAAAAGAGTTCACCTTCAACAATATCAAACAGATGAACCGTAATGGTCTGCTGTGGGATACCAGCCTGAACGTGGACGGCATCAAAACCGGTCACACTGACGCGGCAGGTTACAACCTGGTGGCTTCTGCGACTGAAGGACAGATGCGTCTGATCTCTGCCGTCATGGGCGGTCACACCTATAAAGGTCGTGAAACCGAAAGCAAAAAACTGCTGACCTGGGGCTTCCGTTTCTTCGAGACCGTGGCGCCACTGAAAGCAGGTAAAGAGTTCGCCTCTGAGCCGGTCTGGTTTGGTAACAGCGATCGCGTCCAGCTTGGCGTTGAAAAAGATGCCTACCTGACGATTCCACGCGGCCGTATGAAAGACCTGAAAGCCAGCTACGTGCTGACCAACACCGAACTGCATGCTCCGCTGCAGAAAAACCAGGTGGTGGGTAGCATCAACTTCCAGCTGGATGGCAAAACCATCGAACAGCGCCCGCTGGTCGTCCTGAACGAAGTGCAGGAAGGCGGGTTCTTCAGCCGTATCATTGATTACATCAAACTGATGTTCCATCACTGGTTTGGCTAAGACGCTTGAAAAATCGTCTGTCTGATACCATATAATTAGAAACCCCCGTTTCAAACGTATAGGGGAGGCTGGAAAGCCTCCCTTATCGATTTTTATGCACCACCTGTAGTAGGGGCGGCCTGCGGGCTGCTCTTCTCAATTTTAAGCACCGGAGCCAACATGAAAACCAAACTGAATGAACTGCTCGAATTCCCTACCCCCTTCACCTATAAAGTAATGGGTCTGGCGCAACCGGAGCTGGTTGATCAAGTGGTTGAAGTGGTGCAGCGCCATGCACCCGGCGACTATACCCCGGCAGTGAAACCGAGCAGCAAAGGTAACTACCACTCGGTTTCAATCACCATTACCGCAACCCATATCGAACAGGTAGAAACCCTGTACGAAGAACTGGGTAACATCGATATCGTGCGCATGGTTCTGTAATACCCGCGCTGGCAAAGGCGGCTTTGCCAGCGTTATACTCAGCCCTTCACTCTCTACCGGATCTCCGTTTTGTCAGCTAACACGCTTCTTGTTCGTCAACTGGGCCAGCGCGACTGGCAGCCTGTCTCCGATGCGATGCATCAGTTTACCGATCAACGTGACAACAGCACTGCCGATGAAATCTGGCTGGTGGAACATCATCCGGTGTTTACCCAGGGCCAGGCAGGCAAAGCCGAACATCTGCTGATGCCGGGCGATATTCCGGTGGTACAGAGCGATCGTGGCGGTCAGGTGACCTATCACGGGCCTGGGCAGCAGGTGATGTACGTTTTGATTGATATTAAACGTCATAAAATCGGCGTCAGAGAGCTGGTCACCGCGCTGGAGGAAACCGTGATCGCCACCCTGGCGGATTATGGTATCGCTGCGCGCGCACGTGCTGACGCACCCGGCGTGTATATCGGCGATGACAAAGTGTGCTCATTGGGATTACGCATCCGTAAAGGGTGCTCCTTCCACGGTCTGGCACTGAACGTGGCGATGGATCTGGCGCCTTTCCTGCGCATCAACCCCTGCGGCTATGCCGGGATGCGTATGACACAGCTCAGCGAAAAGCAGCCAGGCGTGACACCTGCTGATGTGCAGCCACGTTTAGTGCAACATTTCGCCCGTTTAACCGGCTTTAGCCAACTGAAATGGCAAAATGAAACCGCGGTCTGACCTTGACTGTCTGTGCTCATTTACAAAATTGTAACTTTAGCGCTCGCATATCGGCTGCTTATGCGCAGACGAAATGATATAATTTTTGCCATATTTTCAAATAAAGTTGAAAGCCTGGTTCTCAGTTTGAGTGAGGAAGCTTTCAAATCGCAATCCCGACCGGAACCTGCAGATTTATGAGTAAACCAATTCAGATGGAACGTGGCGTCAAGTATCGCGATGCCGACAAAATGGCGCTGATCCCGGTGAAAACTGTGATGGTCGAGCGTGAAGAAATTCTGCGTAAGCCGGAGTGGATGAAGATTAAACTGCCTGCGGATTCCAGCCGCATTCAGGGTATCAAAGCCGCCATGCGCAAAAATGGTCTGCATTCGGTGTGTGAAGAGGCCTCCTGCCCTAACCTCGCAGAGTGTTTTAACCACGGCACCGCCACCTTTATGATCCTCGGCGCGATTTGTACGCGTCGTTGTCCGTTCTGCGACGTCGCACACGGCCGTCCGAATATGCCTGATGCCAACGAACCGCTGAAACTGGCACAAACCATTGCCGATATGGCGCTGCGTTATGTGGTGATCACCTCGGTTGACCGCGACGATCTGCGCGACGGCGGGGCTCAGCACTTTGCGGATTGCATCACTGCCATCCGTGAGAAAAGCCCAACTATTAAAATCGAAACGCTGGTGCCTGACTTCCGTGGCCGTATGGATCGTGCGCTGGAAATCCTTACCGCCACGCCACCAGATGTGTTCAACCACAACATGGAAAACGTGCCGCGCGTTTACCGTCAGGTGCGTCCAGGCGCTAACTATGACTGGTCACTGAAGCTGCTGGAGCGTTTTAAAGAAGCGCATCCGGATGTGCCAACCAAGTCTGGCCTGATGGTCGGATTGGGTGAAACCAATGCGGAAATCGTTGAAGTGATGCGTGACCTGCGTCGTCATGGTGTCACCATGCTCACCCTCGGCCAGTACTTGCAGCCAAGCCGCCATCACTTACCGGTACAGCGCTATGTTAGCCCGGCAGAGTTTGATGAGATGAAAGAAGAAGCCATGGCGATGGGCTTCACCCACGCGGCCTGTGGCCCGTTCGTACGTTCTTCTTATCACGCGGATATGCAGGCTAAAGGGCTGGAAGTGAAATAATCGGTTCTGCGGGTGTGATGCCCGCAACCAGGCATTTTTTTACCCGTGCCAAAAAACAAAAACCAGACTGGAAGCAGTCTGGTTTTTTTATCAACGTCATAAATATTTACACTTATTGACGTTTGAAGTGAGATTACTCTTTGTGGCTCACGCGTTCAGCCGGCGCTTCTTCAGCGGTGCTTTTGGTTGCGGTGGATTCATCGTCTTTCATGGCTTTCTTGAAGCCTTTAATGGCGGAACCCAGATCACCACCCAGTGAACGTAACTTGTTGGTACCAAACAGCAGTACAATAAGTGCACCGATGATCAGCAGTTTGGCAATGCTGAAACCTTCCATACTTTACCTTCAACCTTAGCGAAAAACAGACATGACTATTAACGCGCAGTTTATCAGCTGTCTCAACTGGAATCTGTAACAGATTACGATCAACATCCGCGCAACATTAAATAAAGCGGCTCAAAAATGCCTGCGTACGCGGGTGCTGCGGATGGCTAATCACCTGCTCCGGCGTCCCCTGTTCAACCACCACACCGCCATCCATAAACACCACGCGATCCGCCGCCTCTCGTGCAAAGCCAATCTCATGCGTCACCACGATCATGGTTAACCCGCGATCGGCCAGCGTGCGCATCGTCGCCAGCACTTCGCCCACCAGCTCGGGATCCAACGCTGAAGTCGGCTCATCAAACAGCATCAGCGCCGGTTTGATGGCTAACGCACGAGCAATCGCCACGCGCTGCTGTTGCCCGCCGGAAAGATGACGTGGCCATGCATCGGCTTTATCACTTAATCCTACCGTCGTCAGCAGCTCGCGCGCATGCTGTAGTGCCTCCTGGCGTGGAAACTTGTGCACACCGATGGGCGCTTCGATGATGTTCTGCAGCACGGTCATGTGCGGATAGAGGTTGAACTGCTGAAACACCATGCCGATTTTCTGACGCTGGTGAGCTATTCGCCGTGCCGACAAGCGATGCAGAATCCCGCGCTTCAATTCGTAGCCGATCTGCTCGTCACCGACCATGATGGAACCGGCATTCATATCTTCCAGATGGTTGATGCAGCGCAGGAAGGTCGACTTACCCGAGCCCGATGGCCCGAGAATCACCACCACTTCGCCGGGAAACACATCCAGATCGATACCTTTTAATACTTCGTTATCGCCATAGCTCTTATGGACATTGCGCGCACGCACCAGCGGCTGAACCTCACTCATACATCCTCCTTCAGCTGATGTGTCGCTGCGACAGCCGTGTCTGCCCGACGTTTATTCACCACGGTACGTTTGGTGCCGCGTGCGTAGTAGCGTTCAATCGCTGACTGCCCAATATTCAGGATCGAAGTGATCAGCAGATACCAAATCACGGCCACCATCAGCATCGGGATAATTTCAAAGGTGCGGTTATAAACGGCCTGCACCGAGTAAAGCAGATCGCCCATGGCTATCACGCTTACCAGCGACGTCGCTTTGATCATACTGATCAGCTGATTGCCGGTCGGTGGAATGATGGATCGCATCGCCTGCGGAATGATGATGCGGCGCAGCGCACGACTGCGGCTCATGCCAAACGCCTGAGTGGTTTCCACCTGTCCCTGATCCACGGACAACAGCCCGGCGCGGATGATCTCGGCCATGTAGGCCGCTTCATTGAGGGCCAGTCCGGCAAATGCAGCGGTCAGCGGCGTAATCAGATCGTTGGTATTCCAGCTGGCGAAGGTGATGTCCGTCCAGGGTACGGTAATCGAAATGTTCGGAAACAGCGTCGACAGGTTGTACCAAAAGATAAGCTGCACCAGCAGCGGCGTACCCCGGAAAAACCAGATATAGAGCGACGAGATACCGCTCAGCAGCTTATTTTCCGAAAGACGCCACACCGCCAGCAACAGGCCCAGCAGCGTACCAAGGATCATCGAGACCACCGTCAGCCCGAGCGTCACCTGCAGCCCTTTCATCACCGAGCCTTCGGTGAACCACTGCATCACCACTTTCCATTCAAAATTGGGATTGGTCGCCACCAGCCAGAGGAAGTTGGCCGCGACCACCAGTACCACAATCCATGAGATCCAGCGTCCATAGGTGGGCGCACTGCGGGCGAAAGCGACATCGCGCTGCTGCACGTTGGCCTTATCCCTGGCTCGCGTATTGTGGGTGACCGGATTCATTTTGCTGTCCCCTGCGCCAGATTACGACCCGGCTGCTGCAAGATATTGCCGTCGAGTTTCCACTTCTTCATGATCGCCGCGTAGGTGCCGTTGGCGAACAGCTCTTTATAGGCGTCGAGAACTACATTGCCCAGTTCGGAACCTTTTGGTACCACCGTGCCCTGGAAAATATCGCCAAAGCCGTTTTTCTGCCCTTTACCGGAAAGCTCCAGCTGGCCATTGGCTTGATCGATAAAGTAAGTCAGCGGTGCCTGTGAAGAGAAGAATGCATCAGAACGCTTAGAGCGTACTGCCAGAATCGATGAAGGCTGGTCGGTAAAGGATTGCACCACCACCGCTGGCTTGCCCGCGGCGACGCAGGCATCTGACTGCTTACGAATCACCTGCTCGGCAGAACCGGCCGCCATCACGGCGATACGCTTGCCGCAGGTGTCTTCCAGACCATTAATCTTCGCTGGATTGCCCTTCTGCACGCCGAACACCACGAATTCCTGCACAAAATCGATGAAATCGACTTTCTGCTGACGATCCGGGTAATCGCCAATCGGCCCAATCGCCATCTGATAACGGCCAGAATTGATACCAGCCAAAACACCTGACAAACCGCTCACCGTGGCATGTTCAATTTTTACGCCCAGCAGCTGAGCCAGTGCATTCGTCAGATCTGCAGAGGCGCCGTCCATCGAATGTGGTCCGTTAACGATCTCATACGGAGGAAAAGAGCCGTTATTTACCGAAATCATTTTCCCGGCGCTTTTAATCTCTGCTGGCAGGCGGTCATGCAGCGCCTGATCGACTTTCTGCGTTGGGATCGTCTCCGCTGCCTGCACCGCGCTGACCGTCAGCCCCAGAGCCAACGCTATTGCTGTTGTTAATTTATTCATGTGCCAGTTCCCCAAAATCTATCAAAGTGGTTTCAGTTCAGGACGAGCAAAACGGCGGTTTTCCAGCACCGGCAGTACGCTGCGCGCGTAGGCAATGCGTTGCGGATCGAGGTCAGCGAACACCAGCGCCGCCGACTCTGGCGCTTTGGCAATTGCTACGCCGAGGGGATCGATTACCAGGCTATTACCAATATTGCGCGGACCACACTCACCCACGGCCACCATGTAACAGGTGTTTTCCAGCGCACGTGCGGTACACAGCAATTCCCAATGCATCTCTTTCAGCGGGCCTTTGACCCACGCAGCAGGCAATACCAGCACATCAGCACCGTCCAGCACCAGACGGCGCGCCAGCTCTGGGAAGCGCACGTCATAGCAGGTCATCAGGCCCACTTTCATTCCCGCCACTTCCACCAGCGGTGGGATTTCGTTGCCTGGATTCACGCGCTGCGACTCCTGCATCGCAAACGCATCATAAAGATGCAGCTTTTCGTAGGCGGCGATCAGTTCACCGTTACGCATCGCGATCAGCACATTGAGCGCTTTGTTGCCCTCTGTCGGCACGTGCACGCTCATCATGGTGGTTAAATCGTTACCCTTACTCACCGCCAGCAGCTGTGTGATGAAAGGACCATCCAGCGGCTGTGCGGCTTTCAGTACCAGATCAGGGTCGGCAATATCACGCGCCAGCACGCCTTCTGGCAGGACCAGTAAATCCGCGCCTCCGGCCAGTGCATTGTTCATTAAACCGATGCAGATATCGGTGTTTTCCTGCCATTCACGGCTGACAGCAAACTGCCCCATTGCAACTTTCATCATCACTCCCCTTGCGCTGCAGCCGGGAAAATCGCTTCCGGCGTCAGTAATGTTTTGGTTAAGCCTTGCTGGAACAGCTCGTTAGCAAAATCGGCGATCATCTTTTTGTTAGCGGAGAATCCGTTTTGATTCCAGTCCGCCGGTAATTCCTGCGCGGTGCGTCGCAAATCATCCAGCAGCCACGGCGTGGTGTCGGCGTATTTCTCGCGTTTCTGCATCCACATCTGGTAAGAACGATCGATGATGTCGCTCAGCGCCTGCGGCAGCCAGGGGTGCATTTCCGCCAGTGCTGGTTTCATCGCCAGCAAATGGATGCCCGGCACGTAGCCGACGCGGTTGAAGTAGTCACGCTCAGCAGTCACAAAGTCGTTTTGCAATTGACGCAGGCCAGAATTCTTCAGGAAGAAACCTTCCGGCATAAACGGCGTGAACACCGCATCCAGCTCACCAGACTTCAGCAGGTCGATCAGCGGACGTTCGCCCAGTGCAGGTTCAATGCGGCCCGGACGACCGAAGCCTGCAAGGCGATCAACAATCGGATGTTCTTCGGTCAAACGTCCAGCAAACCAGTACGCATCATCGATCTCCACGCCGGCTTCACGCAGCACGGTGCGCGTCCAGGTATTGCCAGAATCCTGCCAGCCGGTTACACCGATTTTCTTGCCTTTCAGCTGTGCTGGCGTGGTAATTGGGCTGTCGGCGGTGGTGATGATGCAGCGCTGGCGGAAGCCGCGCATCAGGAAATGCGGCAGGCCGAGCAGTGAGTTATCGCCTCTGGCGCATGCCTGAGCATAGCGGCTGAATGACACTTCACCCGCATCGTATTTATCGCTGGTGGCGAGGTTATCAACCAGTGTGCCAACGCGATCGATCTCCAGCGTAAAGCCTTCCGGTTTGATATCGCCGAGTGCCAGCGGGGTGAAATAATCCCAGTCACGCACCGCCAGTCTGATGGTTACCATAATTGTGCTTTCCCCGTTTTCGGCCAGAGATCTGGCGCTGTTTATTTATTCAGCAAATAGTGCTTGAATTTGAGTCTAAAACGCGAATACTAATCTGAACAAACAATTCTTTGTTACTGAACAAATGATTTTCTTATGACGCAAACGGTAGATGTCGAGTGGCTTAGCCAACAAATAGTTGATGCTTCGGTGAAGGGGATAACGCTCACCGCTTCATCCTTGATTCGGGACGGCGAAATCGCTGTCGGCATGCAGATGCCCGCGGTGCGCGAACTGGCAGAAAGATTGGGCGTCAGCCCGGCAACCGTTTCTGCTGCCTGGGCGCAACTCAAGAAGCAGAAAGTACTGGCGGGTAAAGGACGCAGTGGCGTGTGGGTGTGTGGCAACAGCGTGCTGCCCCGTCCTATACGCTTTGAGAAGATTGGTAACTATGGCGAGAACATCCGTGCAGCGCTGGCGATGGCGTCACCCGATCCGGCGCTGCTGCCCGACCTCAAACGGGCGATCCACGCCGGCATTGCCTCGCCGGAGTTAAACAGCTATCAGCGCGAGGCGATCTCCCCACAATTGCAAGCGGCCATCAGCCCACGCTGGCCCTATCCGGCGGAAGCCTGGCTGGCCACTGATGGGGGGTTTGATGCCATGAACCTGATTGTGCAGACGCTGTTGTCGCCGGGCGATCGGGTGGTGATTGAAGATCCCACCGCCACGCGTTTACTGGATATGCTGGAAAATATCGGGGCAGAAATTTTGCCGCTGCCTTGTGATGATCAGGGTCCGCTACCCACGGCGCTGGCCACGTATCTGCAGAAATCACCGGCGATGTTTATCTATCAGCCCCGAACGCATTCGGCAACTGGCTATAGCGTGACCCAGCGCCGCAGCGCCGAGCTGGCGCGGGTGCTGGCGAACAGTAACACGATGATTGTCGAGGATGATGGCATTGGCGATCTGTCTCGCTGGCCCGCCTGGAGCCTGGGTTTCCACTTCCCGGAACGCGTCATCCACGTGCACTCATTTTCTAAAGCCTACGGCCCGGATCTACGCCTGGCGGCGTTATCCGCTACGGCAGACATGGTGAAGCGTTTACAGTCGTGGCGTAACTTTGGCGTCAGCTGGACCAGCCGTATCTTGCAGGACGCGGTGGCATGGATGCTGACAGATGAGGCCACACAGCAGAGTATTCAACAGGCGAAAACCGTTTATGCGCAGCGTCGTCAGCAGCTACTGGCGGCACTGGCCAAACGCGGTCTGGTGTTAGAGGAGCGAGATGGGTTAAGCGTGCAGATCCCGGTGGAATCTGAGCAATACGCCATGATAACCCTTGCAGCACGCGGTATTGCCGTACTGCCGGGAGAACGCTGCTGCCTTAACGGGGAACCCTTTATTCGCGTCAGCGCCTCGCTACTGCCGTTCGATCAGCTAGAAAGCATTGCAGACGCGCTGGTCATCGCCTCCGGACGAGAGCTTAAAGCGAGCCCAGATCTTTGATGTGATACCGCGGGGATTCCACATAGCCTTCACGCGAATAGAACTGGTTGGCTTTCAGGCGTGAGGCGTGACAATGCACTTCCATGCGGTCACAGCCGCGTGAGCGCGCCAGTTGTTCAGCATGGCTGAGTAACTGCTGGCCACTGCCTTTACTGCGCTCGCCTTCCGCAATGCAAAAATAGCTGATGCGGGCGAAATCACCGGGCAGTGCCAGTTGGGGAATAAAGTGCAGCGAGAGAAAACCCAGAACCTGATTGCCGTGTTCCGCCACCAATAAAATTTCGTCGGGATGGCTGCATAACTGCGCCAGACGCGTATCGATAAACTTTTCCGTGCCGCTGTATCCCAGTTCGGTTAACAGCGCACTCAGGGCAAAACTGTCTTTTGCCAGTGCCTGACGTATATTCATCCTGCCTCCTCATGAGTCCTTGCATGCAGTTATATAGCGTTGTCGCGTAAAAAGCTGCAAGTAAGGATTGTTATGAGAATGTTACTGGCAGTATCTGTGAAATACACCGCAGAATGTGCCCTGTCATCATACTGTCATCACGGCTTAAGGATGGCTTAACCTGCCTTTGCGATGCTCAAGGAAACACATCTCTGGGGCGCGTACATGAAAGATCTGATTCCACGTAGCTATGATGAAATGATGGCGTTAGGCATCGCCATGGCAGCCGTGTTGTGCTACTCCCTGACCTGGTGGCACATGTAAAAAAAGGACAAAAAAAACCCGCCATAAGGCGGGTTTTCAAAATTCTAACTGTTAACTTACAGAGCGATAACGTTAGCAGCAGATGGGCCTTTAGCGCCGTCAGTGATTTCGAACTCTACACGCTGACCTTCAGCCAGAGTTTTGAAACCATTGCTCATGATTGCAGAGAAGTGTACGAATACATCTTTGCTGCCATCTTCTGGAGTAATGAAACCGAAGCCTTTCGACTCATTAAACCACTTAACGTTACCTTTGATCTTGGACATCTATATTACCTTTACATGAAAAATGGACACTAAACTGTGTCGGCATCTAGTACAGCAATTGCGGTGACATTTGTCCAGTGCGAATTGATGAAAAAGTGATAAATATTGATTTTTTGTACCCCCTTCACACTTTTTGACGTTTTACACGCGCTAAAACTGGAATCTCAACCAGGCAAAGTAGACGTTGCCGTTGTTATAAGTGCCTGGAATATAAGTCATTTGGAAAGTGGCTGGACCATATCCTATTGATGCTAATGGTAAAACCAGTGGGACAGGGATATAACGCCAGTTATCTCTCGCTGTTACGCCTGCGGTGTAGCCTGCACCGATGTGGAAATTCTGGTCGTTCAAGGGTCGCCAGGTCGCTTCCCAACCATAACCGGCGATAGGCTCCCATTTGTTGAACGAGTCTTTGAACACCATGGCATAGATCCCATGCCAGTTACCTTTTTCATCCCAACGGGACACGCCACCCCCTGCGCCCCAGGGCCGCTCGTTATACTTTTCGATGTGCTCATCATCATAGGTCCAGCGGTTGTGCCAGGTGATAGCCGGCAGGTAAAAATCATCATGCTGCGGCTGCGACCAGGTTTGCTCAACATTGCTGCTAAAAGTATTCCACCCCGATTCAATGGCTTGCGATGCTGTGACTGCAGCAGCCGAAAACGTCATTGATAAAGTCAAAATGCCGCCCAAAAGAGCGGAAAAAATGTGCCGATTCACAAATCTGTCCTATTAAATCATCTCTTAAACTCAACCCAACCCAGTAAAAAACCCGTTATTCGGTGAGTGGGCGATTATTAGCGCTACGACTTAAAAGGGTATTTAAAAAAGCGGCTAAAAACTCCAGGTATAGTCTGGGATACAAGATTATTTGCCGATGATTTAGATTAGGTTGGGGTTTATCTGTTGAAAGGGAAATGTCGGACCGCTGGGAAAAATGCACATTAAGTGCACTTGATACGTCATAATGGCTCACAGATATAAGTTACTTTTCAGCAAGTTAACGCCGATCGTTTACTTAAGAAATAAATTAATTAAATTTATGAATTGATCTCTGCAAACGAATAAGATAAATCTCATCTTTCCAGGATGGAAAGGGAGGAACATTGAGATGACTATTCGCTGTCGACGCTGCGGCTGCGCTAAATTTTATTTCACATCGGCTAAAATGGAAGAGATGCGGAATATCTCACACCACGGTGCATGTTGCGCGGGCTGTCATAAACCTATTGACTGGCGCGACCTCATTCCTGCAGCGCTCATAATTAAAGAATATGCCGTGTCTCAGGCAGAATAACGAATTCAGGCACCTGAGGTGCCTGTTCGCGTTAGAAAATCAGTTTAAACACACCCGTAATCGTCAGTAATCCCACGATAAAAATGATGGCAATAACCCACAGAATTATTTTCATTGTTCGCTCCTTCAGTGATGAAAAATAACGCGTCTGTTATCCAGTATAGATGATCATTCTGTGTTCGCTGCGCAGTGCGAGCACTGTCACGCATCCGGATGATTGTTGCCTTCCGTTCAGTTTAATTTCTGCGAGACGGGTCGCAGGTCGCGATTTTACCCCCCTCTCCCGCTGCGCACTGCCAGCCCCTGCTGTCTAAACTTACAGCGCCTGTAGCAGGCCTCAATTGTTATCACTGCCTACGTAACAAGGAGATCTTAATGAGCACGATTAATACCAGCATGGGGCGTTATAGCCTGAAGGCAAAGGACTATGGCAACCACATCAGTGGCAGCATTGCTATCAATGATGAAGGTGGCACCCAACTCACCATGCAAGAGTTTGAAGAGCATTACCTTGACGATGTCGTCAACAATGTCATTTATCCGGTCACGGGTGGGAACCGTGAGATTACCCGCGCACTGCGCGATCAGATGGTTAAAGCGGGCTTTGAACAGCCGCATTGAGTTTTTGGGCCACAGATTGTGGCCCTTTGCTTTTGATAACGCTCACTTGCGGTAATGATGGCTTTAAGCGCAGGATGCCCTATTGAACATGACAAGGAGATTGACCGCGTGAGTGCCCTTTATCGACTTCCCCCTTCCCAGTTACATCAGTTTGTTCAGGCCATCTGGTTACATGCCGGCAGCAGCGCCGAAGAGTCACAACTGGTGGCCGATCACCTTGTCGCTGCCAATCTGGCCGGCCACGATTCCCATGGCGTGGGAATGATCCCGAGCTACATGAGTTCACTCAAGCAGGGTTTCCTGCAGCTTAATCAGCACACCACCATTGAAAAGGATGCTGGCGCGGTGCTCACGCTGCATGGTCACAATGGCTTTGGTCAGGTGGCTGCACATCAGGCGATGCAACTGGGGATTGAACGTGCAGCCAAACTGGGGATCGCTGCGGTAGGCTTACACCATTCCCACCACATTGGCCGCATCGGTCATTGGGCGGAACAGTGCGCAGCCGCGGGATTTGTCTCTTTCCATTTCGTCAACGTGATGGGCGATCCGATGGTTGCGCCTTTTAACGGCAGCGATCGTCGCTTCGGTACCAACCCCTTCTGCGCCATCTTCCCGCGTCACAATGCTAAACCGCTGCTGCTCGATTTCGCCACCAGCGGCATTGCCTACGGTAAAACGCGTGTGGCGTGGAACAAAGGGCAACAGGTCGCACCGGGCTATCTGATCGATCACCAGGGCCAGGCCACCACCGAACCCGGCGTGATGCATCAGGCACCTTATGGCTCGCTGATGCCCTTTGGTCTGCACAAAGGTTACGCCCTGGCCACGATGTGCGAAATTCTTGGCGGGGCACTCTCTGGCGGCCGCACCACGCACGATGCCACGCTGGTCAGCAGCCATGATGCTATTTTCAACTGCATGACCACCATCATCGTTAATCCTGAAGCGTTTGATGCCCCTGCGATGCAGGAAGAAGCAGAATCTTTCCTGGAGTGGGTAAAACGTTCGCCACAGAGCGGCGATGCGCCAATTCAGGTGCCGGGCGAATGGGAAGAGCTGAATCGTATCGAACGCGATCGCGAGGGGATTCCGCTCGACAGTAACAGTTGGGAACAGATTTGCGCAGCGGCGTCACAAGCGGGCATGTCCGATGAGGAGCTTGCGGCCTTCCGCGCGCTGGCGCAGTAGACCGCAGCAGTTAAGAAGCTGAGGCGCGTCGCCTCAGCTGAATTCCGTCAGATGACGTTAGCGAGCAGCAAGCAGCCCACCAGGCCACACACCGAAATGATGGTTTCCAGCGCCGACCAGGAGCGAATGGTTTCGCCAATGGTCAGATTGAAATACTCCTTAAACAGCCAGAAGCCCGGATCGTTGACGTGAGAGAAAATCACGCTGCCGGATCCCACCGCAATCACCATTAACTCTGGGCTGGCGCCGCTGGTGGCAATCAGTGGCGCCACAATCCCACCGGCAGTAATCGCCGCCACAGTAGCTGAACCCAGCGCGATACGCAGCACTGCAGCGATTGACCACGCCATGAAGATCGGCGACAGGTTAGTGGAATGCATCATATTCGCGATGTATTTATCAACGCCGCTGTCCACCAGCACCTGCTTGAAGGCCCCGCCGCCGCCAATGATCAACAGCATCATGGCGATGATTTTGATCGAGTCGGTGATGGTGCCCATCACTTCATCCATGCTACGTCCACGGTTCAGACCAAAGGTGAAGATGGCGATCAGTACCGCAATCAGCGTCGCCATAATCGGGTCACCAAAGAACTCCGCGTAAGGCAGCAGCACATGTCCTTTTGGCAGCACCATTTCCGCGACGGCACGCAAGGCCATCAGCACCACCGGCACTAACGCCGTCCAGACGCTGACGCCAAAACCTGGCATTTCGGCTTCGGTAAAGGTTTTCGGGTTCCATAAGCCTTCCGGAATCGGTTTGTCGATGCCTTTCAGGAAGCGCGCATACACCGGGCCCGCCAGAATCACGGTAGGAATTCCCAGCAGCGTGCCATACAACAGCGTTTTACCCATATCGGCATTGAACAGCGTCGCAATCGCGGTGGGGCCAGGATGCGGAGGCAGGAATCCGTGCGTCACAGACAGTGCCGCAGCCATCGGCACGCCGACGTACAACAGCGGTACGCGCGCGGATGCCGCAATGCTGAACACCAGCGGCAGCATCAATACAAAGCCCACTTCGTAGAACAGCGCGAAGCCCACCGTGAAGCCGGTTAAAACCAGCGCCCACTGAATGTGCTTTTGACCAAATTTAGCAATCAGCGTGGTGGCAATACGCTGGGCACCGCCGCAGTCAGCCAGCAGTTTCCCCAGCATGGCGCCAAAGCCCATGATCAGCGCCAGGCTGCCAAGGGTGCCGCCCACACCGGTTTTGATCGATCCAATCACTTTGTTGACGGGCATGCCCTGCATCATCCCCACCGCCAGCGCGACCAGGATCAGCGCAATAAATCCGTTCAGCTTGAAGCGAATCATTAACAGCAGCAGTAAGGCTACGCCAATCGCCACATAGAGTAATGGCATAATTTTTCTCCACTTTTGCGCACGACAGCATGTCGGCAGCGGTTTGTTTTGTAGATCCCAAAGGACAGTCGATTCGGTGACATCGATTCAAGGCATGCGGTCTGCCGCACAATGTTACGGGTATCATGTTAAGGGTAACATTGCGCACAAAGCATCAGCTGCGCGCGGTGAATTTCTGTTTTGCGAAGGTGATCAACTTTTTGCCAGGCAGTTATCAGAATGTTTGCAGCGGAGGTGTTACGGGATTTGGTTACACTAAGGTCTTTATGCCCTTCAAAAAAAGGATATGCAGGTGAGTGAGAATCTGATCGAGTTGTACAGTAATCAACAAACCCTGTTTGGACGTGGCAGCATCGACCGATTAATACCACTGCTGGCCGCCAATCCCCAACCGACGCTGCTGTTTTGTGGCCGCTCTTTTCTTAACGGCCCTGCCTGGCAAAGACTCGGCGCGGCACTCAATGACCAGATTCTGGGCTATGAAATTGTCAGCCATGAAGCCTCACCCGATGAAATTGATGCCTGGGTGAATCGCTGGCGCGGCCATGTGGATCGCGTAGTCGCGATCGGCGGCGGCAGCGTGCTGGATGCGGCTAAAGCCTTCAGCGCCATGATGCAGCATCCGCTCAACACCGCACGCTATCTGGAGAAAGTCGGCGATACGCCGGTTCAGGCGATTACTCTGCCGCTGATCGCCATTCCGACCACCGCGGGAACGGGCAGTGAGGCGACGCAAAACGCCGTGGTGACCGACCAGCAGCATATTCAAATCAAAGCATCGCTGCGCCATCCGGTATTCGTGCCACAGGTGGCGATTCTGGATGCCGATTTGCTTAAGGGCACGCCGGATAGCGTGCTGGCGACCTGCGCCATTGATGCCTTCACTCACCTATTCGAAGCGTATCTGTCGCGCAAAGGCAATCTCTTTACCCAACAGACTGCGCTGAATGGGCTGCGGCTGTTCTTTAAGGCGTGGCCAAATCTGAATCGCGACGATGCGCAAGGTGATGAAGCGCGGGAAGCGATGATGATGGCTTCCTGGTTGGGCGGCGTTTGTCTGAGCAGTGCAGGATTAGGCGTGATTCATGGGATTGCCGGTGAACTGGGCGCCATCAAGCCTTTCCATCACGGTGAAGTGTGTGGACGCCTGCTGTTCCCGTTCCTTGATGTGCTGGCTGAAACCGAAAACGCTGAACAGCAGCGGTTGATGGCACAGCTGGGGCAAGCGCTGCTACCGGACGATTCGGCACCGCCAGCATTAGCGCTGAAAGCCTGGCTGCAGCAGCAGGCGATTGTTCCATTCTGGCTGGAAGGCCCTACTCTGAGTCCCACCGACGTTGACTGGATTGTCGCCCGCGCCAACAGTAAAAACGGCTGGGTCAGTTACGATGCACCCACCATCACCGAGATGATCACCGCAGCCTGGCATGTGGCATAATTACGGTTGATTTCGACTGTGCGGGCGCGCCAAAGCACGCCCGCACACCTTCACTATCCCGCCACTTTCCAGCGCAATGTCGCGCCGCTTCATCTCGCCGCACCTGGATATGTTCAGCGCATCAGCAAATATAAATTAAGTGTCAGATGACGCTCAGTTTGCAAACGGCGGTTTGCCCGCCAGCATCTGTTCAATCACCTGCAGTACACCCTCTTCATTGTTGCTCGGCGCTTCAAAGCGTGCGGCGTCTTTCACCTTTTGCGGTGCATTGGCCATGGCGAAGCTAAAGCCGGATTGCTGCAGCATCTCCAGATCGTTACCGCCATCGCCGAACACTAAAATCTCACTGCGATCGATGCCCCAGCGTTTGCCGAGCAGATCGAGTCCATGGCCTTTGTGATTGCCAGGTACGATCAAATCCACAGATCCGTGGCCGCTGGACGTCGCCGCAGCAGAACCCTTATGCAGGCGTTCGATATCGGCCATTAAGGGCTCAACGAATTCATCGGAGAGATTGAGGGCGAACTTGAAGAGTTTGTCATCCGCGACCTCATCAAGGCTGCGAATCGGCTTCAGACGGTGGCAATAATGCCGCATCTTCACCAGCCAGCTTTCGTCGAGACCTTCGAAGTAGTAAGCACTTTCACGTCCGCAGAGGATGTACCGCAATTCAGGATAGTGCCCGTTGTGCAGGGTATCGAGCACCGCATCGATATCGGCGCGGCTGAACGCACCGCAGAACAGCTCTTCATCGCGATCGATGATCCACGCACCGTTTTCGGCGACGAAGGCAATTTCACTGGAGATATCGGGGAAGAAGGATTTGAGTTGGTAATACTGGTTACCGCTGGCGACCACAAACTTAATGCCGCGCCGTTTCATTTCCTCATAACAAGCCTGAAAACGAGCCCGGTTATACTGCTTTTTATCGTCGAGAAAGGTGCCGTCCTTGTCTACTGCCACCATTTTTACCACGGTCATCATGACTCCTTAGCGCATTGTAGGGAAAAAAGGGTCGCAGAGAGAATAACCTGGTGAGGGCAGAAAGCAGAGAGAAACACGGATGGCCGTAGCCATCCGTGAGAGAGATTAGTTGAAAGCGCCGTTCAGCAGCAGAGAGGTGATCACGCCAGTGGCGGCAGCAATCAGGACGTAATTGCCATCAACGTAAGACCAGTACTCACCGCGCGGTGGCTCCGGCAGACGACGTTCACGCCAGTCATCTACACGATAGTGCGGGCCACGGTATTCTGGCGGCATTGGGTGACCGCGACGGAAGTCATGGCCGTTCCAGGCGAAATGATCGCCGTCGTGGTGTCCATCTGGGCCGCGATGGTCGGCGTAACGATCATGATGGTCTGGGCCACGATCGGGGCCGCGATTATTGCCGTGATCCGGACCGCGATCGCCGCCATGGTCAGGGCCACGCCCATGATCCTGACGCTGGTCGCCGCCGTGCTGCTGCCAGCGTTGGTCGCCCGGGCCATCTGCCCAGGAGACGGAAGAGAACAGTGTGCTGCATGCAATAAGTGACGCAATAAGACTTAATGTTGTTTTTTTCATGATGTTGCCTCCAATGATAACGGCAGTTACTGCGCCGTCGAGAGATACTATTCACCAATCGGAAGCAAAAGAGGATTTCCAAAACTCTTAAAAACCGGAGACTTACAATACATTACTGCAAATTAGCGCTTTCTTAACGATTGTGTCTTTTCTGACATTATCTGGTCTTAAAGTGAGCGGGATTGATATTACAGGGGAAAGGAAAGAAACCCGATCGCGAGGATCGGGTGGAGAATGCTATTTCCATAAATTGCATAAAGCGGGTAAACCCTAAAAAATGAGGGTAAAACTGAAGCACACAACGCCACATCACTAGCATTGCGGGTAAACAATACCATTTTAAAATGCAAAATTCTTTTAAAAACCCCTGCTTTTCGGAAAAAACCGTAAAAATAAAACGGCTCAAAGAAATAATCTGCTGTGTGACAGTTCTGACGCACAAATAAGGTCTGTGCTCTGACCAGAATAGCTGGGGTTGATAAATTTCGCGCCAGCGTGGTGATTGAAATGAACCTTTCACCCGTGATAACCACACAATAACCAGGCAATAAAACGCAACCAAATCAATGCCATTGGTTTCACAATGCGCTTTCAGTCCTGTTTGCCCGGCAGACTTCAGCGTTATTCATCAATTTCCACGGCATTAATAAGTTAGAATCCCGGCGCACCCCAATTAATTCACGATCGTGATTAATATCGCGCTAAATATAGCGCAGCTTTGCATTGATGAATGGATGTTTATTTCAACTTCGTTGTCAGCGTTAGAATATTGGGTTACCGCGGCAATTTATTTCCGAGGGAGGGAGTCATGGAAAGAATATTAGTCAGTGCCTGCCTGATGGGATTTACGGTTCGTTATAATGGCAGCGATAAGTTGCTCTTCTCCCGCACGCTGGCGCGGTGGCGCGCCGAACATCGTCTGGTGATCCACTGCCCCGAGTTGGCGGCAGGCCTGAACACCCCGCGATTGCCGGCTGAAATTCGTGGCGGCAGTGCTGAACAGGTTCTCATGGGTGAGGCGAAAATTCTTGAATCCAACGGCGACGATGTGACACAGCACTATGTGCTGGCAGCCTGGCTGGCGTTGCGCGCCGCGCAGGAAGCGCAGTGTCGTTTTGCCCTGCTCACCGATGGCAGCCCAACCTGCGGCAGTCGGCAGATTTATGATGGCCACTTTAGCGGCGAAAAAATTGCAGGCAACGGGGTGGCCGCCGCCCTGCTGCGCCAGCACGGCATCGAAGTCTTTAACGAAGCGCAGCTGTGCGAACTCATTCAGCGCGTTGCGGAAGCCGATAAATGACGCGTGGTCGAGGCCGGATGACGTGCTAACGCCGCCGCCGGTCGCACCGGACGGCGCACCAATTCACCCTCACAGTTCGGGCAGCGGTGGTTCAGCGTGGTTTCCACGCACTCGACACAATAGGTGCATTCGAACGAGCAGATACGCGCATCAGGTGAGTCCGGCGGTAAGTCTTTATCACAGCATTCGCAGTTGGGACGCAGTTCCAGCATGGTTCATCTCCTGTCAGATTTTTTACCATCATCACCGCGATTCAGCTATTGCACCAGCCCGCTTGCAGACATCAGCGGGACAGATCGGGACATCCGATGTCCGCACGCCTTGGCTAAAAGCATTACATTCCGCGAATCACGTTCTATAGTTCAATCGCCACGTTTACTTACGAGACTATTGAATGCGTATCAAAGGCCTTAACTTCGGTTTCTTTATTGTGATTTTAGCGATCGTCACGGTCGCCTTTTTCGATGTGCTGACACCTTATTTCTCCGCCATTTTCTGGGCTGCCATTCTGGCGGTGATCTTCCATCCACTGAAGTCGCTGTTACGCCGCAAAATGGGCGATCGTAACGGACTGGCTGCCTTTGCCACCCTGGCGATCATCTGCCTGATCGTGTTCACGCCATTAGCAATCATCACCTCGTCAATGGTGGTGGAAGTCAACACGGTGTACACCAAGCTGCAGAACAACTCCTCGCAGTTCCCGGCGGTGTTTGCTGATCTGATCCAACATTTACCGGGTTGGGCACAGAGTTATCTCTCCGATCATAATCTGAATGACGCTGGCAAATTGCAGCAGAAGCTGTCTGAGTTCGCGCTTAAAGGCGGTCAGTATATGGCGGGTAGCGTCTTCCTGATCGGCAAAGGCACCTTCACCTTTACCGTCGGATTTGGCGTCATGCTCTACCTGCTGTTCTTCCTGCTGAAGGATGGCGCGTGGTTGGTCAACTTAATACTGGAAGCCCTGCCGCTCTCCACCTATGTTAAACATCATCTGATGGTGAAATTTGCCGCCGTCTCACGCGCTACCGTCAAAGGCACGGTGGTGGTCGCGGTGGTTCAGGGTGTGTTGGGCGGTCTTGCCTTCTGGTTCACCGGCATTGACGGCAGCTTACTCTGGGGTGCCTTGATGGCGTTCCTGTCACTGATCCCTGCTGTGGGTTCAGCGATTGTCTGGGTGCCTGCTGCCATCTTCTTCTTCGCCACCAGCGCAGTATGGAAAGGCTTGTTCCTGGTCGGCTTCTTTGTGGTGATTGTAGGCCTGGTGGACAACATCCTGCGTCCGCTGTTAGTGGGTAAAGACACCAAAATGCCGGACTACTTGATCCTGATCGCTACACTGGGCGGCATGGAAGTTTACGGTATCAACGGTTTTGTCATTGGTCCGCTGATTGCAGCGCTGTTTATCGCCTGCTGGAATCTGCTCTCGGGTCGTGACAACCGTGAAAATGCCGAAGAGATCGACGAAGAGTTTATCGAAGAGGGAAAAACGCGCGAGTAAGCCGTTTCCCCATCAGGCGGTTGCTCTGTTTTGGCAACCGCCGCTTACTGGAGAATCGCACCCATGCACCAGGGTTGGTTAAAATCCCTCTCGCCACTGGCACAAGCCCTGTTTTTACTCGCTTGCCTGACAATTGTGTTGTTAGGACTAAGGCTCGGCGCGCCGCTGATTAATCAGGTGCTGCTGGCCATCTTCCTCGCCGTGATGCTCGATCCGCTGATTAGCCGCCTGGCGCACTATCGTATTCCGCGCGTGCTCTCTTCTTTGCTGGTGATTGCCATCCTGCTGCTGCTGATCGTCATCACCATCATGTCACTCAGCGCCTCCGCGCCCGATCTGATCAAACTCAGCCGTCAGGCACCCAATCTGGTGGCAGCCAAGCTGCAATACCTGACGCTTTCCCTGAGCCAAATGGGCATTGCCCTGACCGCCGATGAGATGCTGGACTTTGTCGATGCCGGTGCCGTGGTGCGTTTCGTCACTACGCAGCTGTCGATGATCCCTGGCCTGCTTTCATGGTGGCTGATGGTGTTCCTGATGCTGCTGTTTATGCTGGTTGAACTGCCGCTGCTGAAACGCACGCTGCGCGCCAGTAAGCAGCACACTGCGCTGTTCATCGCGCTGGAAGAAGGGATTCAGAGTGTGATTGTTTATGCGCGGGTGAAAACGCTAACCGGCCTGCTGGGCGGCGTGATTGTCTGGGGCATGGCGCATCTGCTGGGATTAAAGTTCGCCTTCCTGTGGGGCGTGCTGATGTTTATCTTCAATTACATTCCGGTGCTCGGATCCTTTCTGGCGGCCATTCCACCGGTGATCCAAACCTTCATCCTGTTCGATATCCAAACCAGCCTGATGCTAGTGGGATTCTTTGTGGTGCTGAACCTGTTGCTCAGTTCGGTGCTGGAGCCACTGATGCTCGGCAAGCGCCTGAATCTCACCCTGACCGTGCAGCTGCTGGCCTTCCTGTTCTGGCAAGCGCTGCTCGGCATGACCGGTGCGATACTGGCGATTCCTCTCACCTTCCTGCTGAAAAAAGTCTGGCTGGCCCTGCGCCAGCCAGCGTGAACTATCGGGCGACGCGCCAGCCGCGCGTCAACTGTTTCTCGATTTCCACCAGCACGAAAATCACGGCGCTGACCGCCAGCGAGATAAACCAGTATTTGATCGGCAGGGGCTCGGTGCCAAACAGCGTATTCATCAGCGGCAGATAAATAATCATCGCCTGCAGCGCCACCAGTACCAGTGTCACCAGCCAGATGCCGCGATTTTTCAGCAAGCCTTTATCCAGTGAGAAGCCCTCGCTGTTGCGGCAGTTGAGCATATACGCCCACTGGGCAGTGACCAGCATCTGCAGCAGCACCGTTCGGATAAACTCTGGCGAGTAACCGCGCGGCTGCAGCCAGGCTTCCAGCACAAAGGCGCTAATGGAAATCAGCAGCCCAACAAAGATCACTCGCCAGATGGCGTAACCATCCATCACATGGCTGCGCACGTTACGCGGTGGCCGGCGCATGATATTTCGCTCGGCGGCTTCGAATGCCAGCCCAAATGACAGGGTCGCCGAGGTCGCCATGTTCATCCAGAGAATCTGCACCGGCGTCAGTGGCAGCAGGTTGCCCATCAGAATTGCGATGATGATCAACAGCCCCTGCGCGAGGTTGGTCGGCATCACAAACAGGATAGTTTTCTTCAGGTTGTCGTAAACGCGACGCCCCTCTTTCACCGCCGCCGCGATAGTAGCGAAGTTGTCATCAGCCAGAATCATGTCCGCTGACTCTTTGGTCACCTCGGTGCCTTTAATGCCCATGGCGATGCCGACATTGGCCTGTTTCAACGCAGGCGCATCATTCACGCCATCGCCGGTCATCCCGACGATTTCCCCGCTCTCTGCTAGCGCTTTCACCAGACGCAGCTTATGTTCCGGGCTGGTGCGCGCGAAAATGTCGTACTCACGCGCCGCTTTGCCCAGTTCTGCATCGTCCATATGCTCCAGCTGATAACCGGTGATGGCGCTGTCGCTGTTACCGATCCCCAGCATCTGCCCGATGGCCATCGCCGTTTCCGGGTGATCGCCGGTGATCATCTTGACGCGGATCCCAGCCTGCTGACAGTCGCGAATGGCGGTAATCGCTTCCGGACGTGGCGGATCCATCATGCACGCCAGACCCAGCATCATCATGCCCTCGCGCAGATCGGCGTGATCGATCTGCTGCAATCCCTCTGGCAGCCAGCGCCAGGCGGCGGCCACGGTGCGCAACCCTTCGCTGGCATAAGTGGTGATCGCGGCGTTCCAGTAATCACTATCCAGCGCTTCAGCGCCGTTCTCGCCCTGCTGCTGCTGGCACAGCGCGAGCAGCACATCCGGTGCGCCGGTCAGCAGCAGGCAAGCCTTGCCATCAATCAGGCAGCTCACGGCCATGTATTTGTAGGCCGAATCAAACGGCAGCTTACTCAGCACCTGCACAGATTCCGAGTTGATACCTGCTTTCGCCGCCAGCACCTTGAGCGCGCCCTCGGTGGGCCCACCCACTATCCCCCAGTGACCCTGAGTATCCTGACGCAGTTGGCTCTCGTTGCAGATATCCACCGTCTGTAAAAAGCCGTTAAGCAGCACCTCATCGCGCTGGCCGCTTTCCAGATGAAACTCTCCTTTCGGCTCATAGCTGTTGCCACTGATGCGCCAGTGACTGTTCGCCAGCACCAGCGCTTTCACCGTCATTTCATTCATGGTGAGCGTGCCGGTTTTATCGGAGCATATTACCGACATGGCGCCGAGAGTTTCGACCGTTGGCAGTTTGCGAATGATGGCGTGATTGCGCGCCATCGACTGTACGCCGAGTGAGAGAATGATTGAGATAATCGCCGGTAAACCTTCTGGCACCGCCGCGACCGCCAGGCTGATCACCGCCAGCAGCAACTCCGCCAATGGAATATCGCGCAGCAGATAACCGAACACGAACAGCGCGGCCATCATTAGCAGAATGATGTAAAAAATCGCCTTGCCGAGTTTATCAATCTGCACCAGTAGCGGCGTTTTTGTTTCTTCGATGGAAGAGATCATCGCGTTGATGTGCCCTAACTCGGTATCTCCGCCCGTGGCGATCACTACGCCAGCGGCAGTGCCGGAACTCACCGTGGTGCCGGAATAAGCCAGATTGAGTCGATCGCCCAGTGACTTTTCGCCCTCCAGCGCGTCGCTCAACTTGGACACCACCGTGGATTCTCCGGTGAGAATGGCCTCTTCCACCCGCAAATTGTGCACGTCGAACAAACGCAGATCGGCAGGGATTTTGTCGCCAGGACGCAGCAACACCACGTCACCGACCACCAGCTCTTCGGTCGGCACGGTAATCTGCCGCCCATCACGTAATACCATCGCTTCGTTCGACAGCATGTTCTGAATACTTTTCAATGACTTCTCGGCGTTACTTTCCTGGATAAATCCAATCAGTGCGTTGATGACAGCAACGCCGAGAATGACAAAGGTATCTACCCAATGGCCCATCACCGCGGTAATCACCGCTGCCGCCAGCAGGATATAGATCAGCACATCTTTGAAGTGCGCCAGAAAGCGCATCAGCAGTGATTTTTCGGCTTTCTGTGGCAGCACGTTGCGCCCGTTAGCCGCCAGACGCGCCTGCGCCTCTTCGGTCTGCAAGCCACTGGGCGAACTGTTTAAGCGGGTAAAAGCGCTGGCACTGTCGAGCTGATATAAAGGTTGATCAGATGAGTCTGATCGCCCGGGACGGAAAGGAACAACGGTCATAATTAACCCCGTACGGTTGATAATGAAATGAAAAAAGGAAAAGCAAAAATAAAAGCCTACTTTAATAATATTCACTGCCACCGTGATGACCGGGGTCATGTTTTTGTTAATTACACCTTCAATTGAATTAAGTTAATTGACGCTTCTGACGGGATTAATACTGACAGATGTAATCGATTCATTAGGGCTATTAGCCCTTCAAAAAATCCACAATAGAATAAATTTATTTATTCAATTAAAACAGTCAACTAACCATAGCACCACCAACACCACCGCAAGATGATGTCATTTGGAAATTATCAACATGGTGACATTTCATGACGTAAATCTCAGAGCCACACAAATAACTTTACATTCAGATGAAAGTTAAACCTTATCTAAACAAGATTGGGCTTTCACTCATCACTTCCCTAACCTCATCCGTTATCATCGCAACTCTGGTGAGCCACCGACCCTGCGCAACTAAACATTAATCGATGGCGAAAATTTTATTGATACCCTTGAATAGTCGATTAAGGTTAAGTTTCCATTATCACCCTAAGACAAAATCATTTATCACTTTTTAAAAACTCAGAAAACACCATCGTAAATATATAAATAATGCGTCAGGGCATGATATTTATCGCATCAGGAAACCCCTACAAAATAATCATTTGCGCCATTTAAACTTTACTCTTAAAATCCGTTAACCAATAAAATCAATTCTTATTAATATTCCATTCACCACAATAAACAGGACAGCCATATGAAGGAAGTTCTTATCGTTGATGACCATCCGGTGGTTCGGATGGCGTTAAGACTGCTGCTTGAAACGGACAACATGAATGTGGTGGGCGAAACGGATGATGGGTTTGAAGCATTAGCGCTGACCAAAAAACTGTCGCCGGATTTGATCATCGTTGATATCGACATGCCTTCCTACAACGGCATCGATCTGGTACAGAGGCTACGCCACAACGGCTTCAACGGCGGCATTCTGGTGCTGACCGGCAAGGACGTTGACCACTACATCAAGCGCAGCGCCAACGCAGGTGCCGATGGCTTTATTAGTAAACGCAATAATATGACCGAACTGCACGATGCCATTCGCGCGATTAATGCCGGATATGGCTTCTTTCCTTTAAATCGCAGACGTCAGGGATTACCGGATGATATTCAGGAAGACAAAAATAAAATTGCCGGCCTCTCCAGTAAAGAATTGCAGGTGCTGGTGTATTTATCCAAAGGAATGAAAGTGGTGGAAATGGCACAGCGAATGAAAATCAGTGATAAAACGGTAAGCACTTACAAACGTCGATTAATGGAAAAGCTCGACATTCAAAATATGGTCGGCCTTTACGAGTTCGCCAAACGCAATAATATCGCCTGACGCATTGATGTTGAAATTACTCCTCCTGATTGGCCTGGTACTCTGTCTGATGAGTCAGCCAGTCAGGGCTGAAGATCCACGCATTATGCAGTTGGTCAGCCGTGAACAAAATGTCCTGCTGACCTTTGATCTGCCCGACAACGACTGGCGCTGGCTGGGCGAAAAGCGCGAAGTCAGCGTCGCCATCTACTCGCCTGAAAATCCGCCATTCGATATGGTCATCGATGCCAACACGCTGGAAGGGATCTCCGCCGACTACACCGCTTTAGTCCTGCATTACCTCGGTTTGCACATCAACACGCACTATTACAGCAGTCGCAGTGCGGCGCTCGACGCCCTGCAACAAGGCAAGGTGGATATGCTGGTGGACAGCGCGGGCAGCCCGGAACCCACTGGCGCGGAACTGCTGTTAAGTACCCCGTTTGCCTCTGATTATCCTGCGATGGTGTCACGCGATAACATCATGTCTGAAATGAGTGATGATAATTCGCCGATGCAGATCGCCATGCCGCGTGGCTACCTGAGCGACGCCTGGATCGAGGCGCGCTATCCGGAAGCGAAAATCACCCGCTATCCTTCTGCGCTCAGTGCGTTGGCGTCATTAGCCTTTGGCGAAAACGACTACTTTATTGGCAATCTCAACACCGCCAACTACCTGATTGAACGCAACTACGCCTCAACGCTTTCCGTGATACGCATTTTTGAGCCCACCGATGCCGGACCGCGCTTTGTCTTTCCCATTCGCAATTCGCCGCTGTATCGGGGCGTCAATGCGGTACTGAACGCCATTCCCTTGCAGCAGCACAAAGCCATCTTCCATCAGTGGGTGCAAAGTATGCCGCCGATGATGGCGGCACCCTCTCTGCAACTCACCGATCGTGAGCGGCGCTGGCTGGCTCAGCATCAGACACTTCGCGTGGTGATGAACCCGCTTGATGCGCCTTTCACACTCAAAGACCAGCACAACAAATTTAACGGCATGACCGCAGACTTACTGCGCTTGATCCATCTGCGCACCGGCATCGATTTCACCATGGTAGAAGCCTCCTCCGTCAATGCGATGTTTGACCGTCTAAGCCGCCATGAAGTTGAACTGGTGGGATCGATTGCCCACAGCCCGCAGCGAGAAGCGCGCGCCCTTTTCTCTCGCCCTTATGTGCTGCCGCCCTATGTGCTGGTGAGCAAAAACACGCTGGGTGCGCCCAAATCACTCAACGATACCGACACGCTGGCGATCACACCTCAGCATGAACTCACCAGTTGGCTGACGGAAAATTTCCCCCACATCAAGTTGGTCACCGTCGAGAACGCCAGCATCGCGCTGCAGATGGTTAACGAAGGCCGGGTGGATAGCGCGGTGAATAACCTGATTGCCGCACGCTATATGATCGATCGCTACTTCAGTAATCGCCTGCAGATTGTTTCACGCCTCGGGGAAAACCCGGCGCGGATTGCCTTTGCTGTAGGGCGCGATAATCCGGAACTGCTGAGCATCCTAAACAAGGTGCTGGCGACCATTCCGCCGCGCGATATCTCGCTGCTGGCGATGAAATGGCAGGGCACGCCCGATGTTAAACTCGATACCTGGATGGCCTATCGTCACGAGTTCTACTGGCTGGCGGGGATCTTCGCGGTGCTGGTGATCACCTCGCTGTTCTGGAACTACCATCTGCATCGCGCGGTGCGTCAGCGCAAAGAGGCTCAGGCGCGGCTGCAGGAACAAGCCACCTTCCAGAAAACCCTGTTCAACGGCACGCCGGTGCCGATCTACGTCATCGATCACAAAGGCGAGATGACCAACAAAAATCCGGCCTGGAGTCAGTTCTTTAACGATCCACACTCCAATATCAGCCAGCTGCCACTCAACGACAGCGCGCATCCGCTGTACGCTATCTGCCAGGCGCAAATGGCCTTGCTGGCCGAACAAACGTCTTTGGAGATGGCACCGCAGCGCGGCCAGATCGACAACGGCCACGAACTGCGTGATGTGATCCACCGCGCGGTGGCGTTTCGTGATAATCACGGCAACCTCGCCGGCATGATTTGCAGCTGGCAGGACGTGACGGAACATGAACAGCTGACCCGCGATCTGCTGCAGGCCAGCGAGCGCGCCGAACAGGCCAACCGCACCAAAAGCACCTTCCTCGCCACCATGAGCCATGAAATCCGCACGCCGATCAGCGCGATTATTGGTTTGCTGGAGCTGGCGGTCGCCAACCGTCTGCAACAGCCGTGCGATAAAGAGTCGGTGCGCGTCGCCTATGAATCCGCGCAATCGCTGATGGGGTTGATTGGCGATATCCTCGACATGGCAAAAATCGAATCGGGCAAGCTGGAGCTGTCGCCGGAATGGGTGCGCTTCGATACGCTGGCGGAACCGGTGGTGCGCGTGTTTGAAGGGCTGGCGCGCCAGAAAGGATTACTGCTGCACTATCAGATAGACGTGCTGCATCCGGACGAACTGCTGCTGGATCCGATGCGTCTGCGGCAAATTCTCTCCAACCTGATCAGCAACGCCATCAAATTCACCGAGCGCGGCACGGTGGAAGTACAGGTACGCAGCAAACCTGGTGAAGGCGATCGCGCCACGCTGGAACTTACGGTGCAGGATACCGGCATCGGCATCAGCGAAGAGGATCAGCAGCTGATATTCAATCCTTACGAACAGTCCGCATCGGGCAAAAAACAGAGCGGCACCGGACTCGGATTAGCGATTTGCGAACAGATGGTGGCGATGATGGCGGGCAGCCTGACGCTGCACAGCCAACCGGGGCGCGGCACCCGCATCTGCGTGCGCATTCCGGTGGATTGCCGTGAAGCGGTGAGCGCGCCGGTGGAACCGATACGCCAGCAAGATGCCTGCGGCCTGCCGTTAACCATCCTGACGGTGGATGATCATCCTGCCAACCGCCTGCTGCTGAGACGCCAGCTCACCCGACTGGGACACAAAGTGATCGAAGCCGAGGATGGCGAACAGGCGCTGTGGTTGTGGCAGGAAAACCAGATTGATTTGGTGATCACCGATTGCAGCATGCCGGTGATGGATGGCTTCACCCTGACGCGCGAACTGCGAAAGAAACAGCGTGAACCGCTCACCATCATGGGGCTGACCGCCAACGCCCAGCCGGAAGAGCGATCGCGCTGCCTGGAAGCAGGCATGGATGACTGCCTGTTCAAACCGTTGCGCCTGCCGCAACTGGAAGCGCTGTTGCAAAGGGTTCCGCGCCCGACAGTTGTGCCCTATCCCGGCCATGTCGCACTGAATCATCTGCTCGATCTCAATGCCCTGCGCGAACTGGCCCATCAGGACAACGAGATGCTGCAGCGCCTGCTCAGCGCCACCCGCGATGAAAACCTGCAGGATATGCAGGTGGCCTGCGCCTGTTTCGACAATCGCGACTGGCCCGCGCTGGAACGCAGCCTGCACCGTCTGGCAGGTTCGGTGCAGATCATCGGCGCAGTCTCGATTGCCGATCAGTGCCGCGAATTAGAGCAAGCCTGTAGCGCCCCAGCCGATGAACGCCATCTCGGCCAGATGCTCGATGAAACGCTGGGCTGCGTGCATGTGTTGAATCAGGCTATCGAAACCTTTCTCAAAGACGAGTTCAGCGCATGAACCGCCACTGCGCCTCAATCCAGATTGTGCCGCTGGGCAAAATCGAGCACATCCACCAGGTTCTTTAACTCCAGCTTCATCATCAGCCGGCTTTTATAGGTGCTGACGGTCTTATCGCTGATATTCATGCCTCGGGCGATATCCACCACTTTCTCGCCGCGCGCTAGCTGACGCAATACATCCAGCTCTTTCGGCGACAGCTCATCAATTTTTCGCTGATCACTGCTTTCCTCATCAAGGTGCGAGCCCTGACGAGCACGATTCATCGGGAAAAAACCGTACCCTTTGCTAATGGCGCGAATCGCATCTCTCAGCTCCGCCAAATCTTTGCATTTACTCATAAATCCGTTGGCACCCGCAGTGGCGCAGCGGCGAATATAGTGCTCGCTGTCTTTGCCGGAGAGCACCAGAATGCCCATCTCGTGCCCACTTTGGCGCACGCGCTTAATGACATCGATACCGTTGAGCACCGGGATATCAATATCAATAATCACTAAATCCGGCTGCAGCTTTTTCACAAACTGGATGGCCTGAATGCCATCGCTCACTTCGCCCACTACTACCCGATTATCTTCTTCAATCAGTAACTTGAGCGCTAATCGCGTGATTGGATGATCGTCAACAATCAGTACCTTTTCCATTTTTCACCCCGTCCCGCGCATTGACCGATAAATTAGAGCGGCTGGGTGAATTGACGTGCGTCATTAACCGTCAGGCATCAGCTTCAAATTGACTCTTCCTTGTCTCGCCAGCCACCACTCTCCGAAAACGATCCCTTAACGGTTATATCGGTGGAAGTGGGGATCGCTAAAATAAATGCGTGTGGGGTGTGATGGGACGGAGATGTGAGGAGGAATTTGTGCCCGGCCTGTGTTGCGGGAATTGCTGGCCGGGCACGCGAAGGGTTACTGATGCTGGCGAATAAAACGGGCGGCGGTATCCAGTGCGTGATGCGCAGCATCCAGGCGGATATCCCGCTGAAACACGTGGTGCATGCCTTGATAGATATCCAGCTGCACTTCACCGCCCTGCTCAGCTAATTGAGCCGCTAAACGCGTTGCGTCATCCAGCAACAGTTCTTCGGTGCCAACCTGAATCATCAGCGGTGGTAAGTGGCTGTATTGCGCAAAAAGTGGCGAGGCACGTTGATCCTCCGCCGATGCGCCCTGCAAATAAGCCGCAGCGGCATTCTGCAGGATCGATGGCTGGAAAATCGGATCGTGCATGTTGGGATCGTTAAATGAAGCGCCGCTGAAGGTCAGATCGATCCATGGCGAAAACAGCACGGCAGATCGGATTTTCTGCACCAGCTGTGGATGTTGCAGCGCCACCAATGACAGCGCAGCACCCGCTGAATCACCCACCAGCGTGATATTTTCAATGCCGCTGTCTATTAGCCCTTTCAGTATCTCAATCACCCTGTCCGGCGCGGCCGGAAATGGTTGTTCCGGTGTCAGCGGATAGTCCAGCACAAAGGTTGAATAGCCAGTGCGCACCGCAAGTTGGCTGGCGAATCCGCGATAGGCCTGCGCGCTGCCGAGCATATATGCCCCGCCATGGATGAACACGATAACCTGCTCGGTGCGTGTCTCCTGCGGATGCAGCCACCAACCCGAATCCGCGACGTGCTCACAATGCACGCTTGCTGCCAGCGGTGTCTCCGCAGTCATCTCGTCGTAGTACTCACGCATGCTGCCGCTAAAGTGCTCGCGATGCGCTTGCTGTTCGGCCAGTGAATGCTGCACCTGCAAACGATCGTGTTCAGTTAAGGAGTGCTGTGCCTTGTTCATAAGTTGCTCCGGTAAAAGGGTGTGGAGAAACCTTATGCCATTCCAATTTTCGCAACTAGCTGGCTTAATGGAATACCTTCTATTCCCATTAGGACTACTGAATGGATCGACTTGATGCTATCCGGCTGTTTCTGCGCGTGGTCGAGTGCGGTAGTTTCTCCGCCGCCGCCAAAGAAGCTGGTATCGGCCAATCTGCAGTCAGCAAACAGATCGCCGCACTGGAGAAGCAGTTCAATCACCCGTTACTGAAACGTTCCTCTCGCGGCATCGCCTTAACCGACGCAGGCCGAACCTTTTATGACGGCGCACTGCGCCTGCGCGATGAATTCGACCAGCTAGAATTAAACGTCAAATATGGCGCGGATGAACCGGCAGGCACGCTGCGTATCTCTGTAGCACCGGTATTTGGCCGCTTCTACATTGTGCCGCGCCTGCCTGCGCTGCTGGCACGCTATCCGGCGCTGAATTTGGAACTGCGCGTCTCCGAGCGGCATGTGGATTTGATTGAAGAGAATATCGATGTCGCCATCCGCCACGGCGAACTGCAGGACTCTGCTCTGACGCAACGCAAGCTGGCCGATGGCCCGCTGATCACAGTGGCAAGCCCGGATTATCTGGCGAAGTATGGCGTGCCCGCCTCACCAGCTGAACTGAGCGAGCACCAGTGCATCTCGTTCAATGCCGGACGCGGCATGCATCCGTGGCGGTTTGTGGATGGGCACGGTAAGTCGATTACGCTGATGCCTCAAGGGCGGTTTCAGAGTAATGATGGTGAGCAACAACGCGCCGCTGCACTGGCGGGGTTGGGGATTACGCAGTTTCCCGCCTGGCTGGCGGGACCGGATTTGGCTTCAGGGGAATTGGTGCCAGTGCTGGAGGAATTTGCAGTGGGATCGATGCCGGTGAGTGCGGTGTTCGCAACAAAGCAAACGGCGAATAGCAAGGTAAGGGTTTTTGTTGAGTATTTGATAGGGACGTTGGGGGAGGATTTGCCGTTAGTGGCTGGGGATGATTCTGGGAGGTTAGTGTGAAGCCAAGTTTGGAAGAGGTGATTGAGTTTGTGCGTGAGTTTTCGGTGGATCACAAGTCTGTGATTACTGAGCATACCCTGCTGGATGCTGATCTGGGTATTACCGGAGATGATGGAGTTGAGTTGCTGGAGGACGCGGAGAAGAAGTTTGGGGTTTCGTTTGTGACCGAGGAGAGATCGATTCAGGAGACTTTTGGGCTCGGGGATAATGAGTATCTGTTTAATTCTGAGGGGCTGGATCTGTTGGGGATTGGGCGATTGGTGAGTTGGTTGAAGAAGGAGCCGCGTTCAGTGGTGAAGGATTTGAGTGTGGGGGAGTTGTGCCGGGTTTTGGGGTTATTAAACGATAAGATCCGATAATTTATGTCGGATACAGGTTGTTTTTTAATTTCATATCTTTCCCCATTAAGATTGCAAAAAATTTCAGACATAACCATATGAAGTATTAGTTCCAGCCCCCCATAAAACGGTTTAAAGGTAAATACGCTGATAATTTCTTGATGATGTCTTTAAAAAACTTATTCTTTGAACCATTTAGGCATTTTTGATTGACTTACAAGCACACGCTTGAAGGCGTCTTGATTTTTATCGTCCTTAATACAGTTGATTTCTTCAAAACCCCAGTTCCCATCACGATTGGAAAAATAGACCGTGTATTTATCAGCATTAAAACCAAAATAACGCTCTACTGGATTGCTTATATTTAAAGAGCCACAAGATGCATTAGTGTGCCATTCACTATTTGTTGCCCAATCCAATGAAACCACTAAAAAGTTATTAGCCCAATGAAATACAGCAAACGATAAAAATGATGTGAGTAACAAAACCCCTAAAACATTCATCACCTTATGATCTTTGAATTTATTTGACACATACATGAAAAAACCATACGAAATTGGTTGCAGGATAACAAAAAACCAAAGCGCGAAAAATGCAGACTTCCATCCTAATTCCAGGAGTGGAGAGTCACTAATATCCATGTTACTAAACTGCAAGAAATAACTTGATGCATAAGCACTTGTAAAAAAATACAGCATAGGAACGCCACCGAAAAACAATGGTTTGAATTTATTTATAATAACATCATTCACACGCCAGAGATCATAAAAAACAAATGCGCCCCCAATGATTACCGTAATAATAAAGAGCAAGAATAACCACCTTGCCAACCATACATACTCCATATTTAGCAAGAATAAAGAAAACGAAAATAAAAGCCAAGAAAATAAAGATATACCACCGGATATTTTCCTTACGGCATCATCATTATTTAGGTGGATAAAGTATCGCACAATGATTCCAATCTTATCCTTATTAAATAAAGATAGCACCGCCGTAATAAAAAGAAGAACTAATAAGAATGACTTCTTGAATAAAAATGGCTGTTCAACAAGAAAAGGATTAATTATTAAAAATGAAGACAAAATAACATAAAAACCATATCTTTTTATTTTATCGAAAATCACAACAATCCATCCTTAGGTTATTTGATATAATGTAAAAATATTTAACTATGCACTTCTTCCCTCATGCGATCCCTTAAACTCTTCCCTAATCATCTCCAGAGCCCTCCATCATTGCGGCACCATCCTCCATTATTCAATATGCTCAAACTTATAGATAAAAGCCGTCCGCACGACATTGCGCTATCAACGACTCATTTACCCCTCAACCACATCTCGCGACCTTCGCTTCGATGCAATAATTGGCCTCGCCTGAATTTCAGATGCGCATTACCATTTCTGAAAGTGGCAGATGGGAAGTAAGTCACCCTCTAGTATAACGGGTACGACGTATTGACTGTGTAGTTCATCTCGATCGTTACGCAATCGTCACCAGCCTCTTTGCGAGAACGCCTTTCAGTGGTCCTGCCGTCGCGCTCCGGGTTCCATGTTCCACCTCATTTCCGAACCTTCATCAAGGATGGTCGGGCTAAGTTTTTGCCAGACAATTTCATTCACCGACTCGGCTCATCTTCCCAGCACAGCAGGATGCGTGCCTTCGACTTGATGCTGTCGAGGTTGTGGCACTGTTCAATCATTCGACGGTGTTCATCGTGGAAATCGACTGCCGCCCCCGAAAATCAGATCCAAACTTAAGTCAAATTTTACGGTGTACTAACCAAGGTAAATTATTTACACTTGTCCTTATTTTTTGTAATGCCATTTAAATAAGGATATTTATGACCCTAACAGGAAGTTCGGGCTCTTCCGCCTATGATGATTCACTCAACCGCTATCTGCTCGCCTTTGAAAACAGCGAAGTCGCTGTAGACGTCGAATCATTTGAAGGGCGTGAATCCCTCAGCCAACCTTATCGGTTTACCATCCGCTTCACCTCGCCCGTTCAGGACATTCCACCTGAAAAAATCATGATGCAGCCCGCAGTATTTATGATGCGATCCCCCTCCCGAGAATGGTCCCGATTTCGGCCTGACGAAGACCCCTGGCACTCATTACGCAAAATCCATGGAGTTATCACGCGCCTTTCCCGCATTTCAACTAGCGCTGACGAATCAACGTATGAAGTATTGCTGGAACATCCGCTGTCCCTGCTGGCCAGCACGCGCCGATACGCTATCTATCAACGTACTTCCGTTCCCCAGCTCGTCAGTTCAGTACTGAAGTCGCACGGCTTTCAAGGCTATGAAATTGACATGAGCCTGCTGCAGTGGCGCTACCCCGAGCGTGAAATGATTGTCCAATGGGGGGAAAGTGACCTGTGTTTCATTCGGCGTCTGCTTTCCGAAGTCGGGATCTGGTTCCGCTTCCGTAAACACGAAACCGCCGAAGAAATGACCGTTATCGTATTTGGCGATCAGCAGGCCGGCTATGTTTTTGGCACGAAAATTCAGTCACTGCCTGAGGCGGGTTTAACGGGCAATACCCTAACAATCCGGCAGATGCGCTGCCATTCTGCTGTGGTTCCCGCATCAGTGCGTGCGCGTGATTATGACTACCGACAGAGCAAGTATATTCCGCCGGAACACGATGCGGACATGGGCGGCGAAGCTCCCTTCACCACAGGAAGGGATTACCACTACGCTGACATTCAGCACAGCGCTGGCGATCAGTGGAGCAGCATGCAAGGCGGTGACGCTGAAACATCCTGGCACTATGCCCGCATCCGCCATGAGCGCCATTTATCCGGCCGGACGATTCTGGAAGCCATTGCTGACGATCCCGCGCTGCAGCCGGGCATGGTAGCTGAAATTGTGGGTGAGCAGTCTGAAGCATTTGTGCCCGGCTTTCTCATTATTGAGAGCGTCTGCCGCGCAGGCCGGGCGGCGGGGTTTCAAACTGAAATCAGCGGTATTCCTTACAGTGAACGCGCCGCTTTCAGACCAGAGCGCCTGCCGAGGCCGGTTATCTCAGGGACGGTTCCCGCACGCGTCTCAGGGGCCGTCATGAACGACAGCCTTGCCCGTCCCGACAGAGAGGGACGATATCGGGTGAAATTCTGTTTTGATCTCGACAGCTGGGAGAAAGGCAGGGAAAGCATGCCTGTCCGTCTGGCACGCATCTATGCAGGTGATAAGTTCGGCGTGCACTTCCCGTTGCTGGACAACATGGAGGTGGCGATCGCCTTTGAAGGTGGCGATCCTGAGCGACCCTATATTGCGCAGGTCCTGCACGATGCGCTGAATCCTGATGTGGTGAACGACCTCAACAGCACGCGCAATGTTATCCGGACGATGGGTAAGAACAAGATCCGGATGGAGGATGCGGCAGGCAGTGAGCACGTCAAGGTATCAACCGAGTTCGGCAAAACGCAGCTTAACCTCGGCCACCTGGTTGATGCCGATCGTAAAGAACGCGGCGAAGGTGCAGAGCTGCGTACCGACCATCACGCCGCCGTGCGAGCCGCAGAAGGGATTTACCTGACGACCTCGGCGCAGACGGGCGCGCGTGGAAAGCAGCTGGACATGGCCGAAACCATCACGCATCTGGAACAGGCGCTTAGCATTGCTTACAGCCTGCAATCTGCTGCCACCGGCGCCGGCGCTAAGGGCGTAGACACCGCACCGCAGCAGGCGCTTCAACAGGCCGTTTCCGGGCTGGCGAAGCCAGGGATTCTGTCCTGGGGTGAAGCGGGCATTGCGCAGGCGACGCCTGAGAGCCTCCACCTGGCCGCCGGTAAAGATGCGGTGATCACAGCCGGCAACAACGGCAGCATCAGCGTGTTCAAAGCCCTTTCCGTGGCGGCGGGTCAGGGAATTTCCGCTTTTGTCCGCAGGGTCGGCATCAAACTGATTGCCGCATCTGGCGATATCACCCTTCAGGCGCAGCGGGGTCAGCTGGCGGCACTTGCCGATCAGAACATGCAGATTACCAGCGTCAACGGTGAGCTGCAGATAAGCGCGAAAAAGGGCCTGTATCTTCACTGCGGCGGCGGCGGGATCCGCCTGCACCCGAATGGTGGCGTGGAAATATTCTCCCCGGCGCGCATCGAGCAGAAAGCCCCGACCCTCATTTATCAGAAGGGTGAATCGGCGAAAATTGTCGATCCGGTGTTTAAGGATAACCCGCTGGCGCGCGGTGTGCGCCTGTTCAGAAACGGCGACAGGAAGCATCCACTTGCCAGTCAACCCTTCCGGGTGACCCGACCGGACGGCAGCACCGTGGACGGTATCACCGATGGTAACGGCCATTCCCCGCTGCTGGATCTCGCAGAAACCGAACAGCTTGTCGTCACGCTCATCAGGGAAGCAAAGCAATGACCAGTGAAAAACCAAAGAACAACGCATTTAACAATCCGGAACTGGGAAGCTTTATCGGCCTCAACCGCGATACCGCCGGTGGCATGCTGATGCAGGAGTTTCCGGTAAACAGCCCGCTGCCCTGCATTGTTATCCTCGTGCACGGTGTTAACGACATCGGTGAAGCATACGAAACACAGGAGAAAGGCATTATCGCCGGGCTGAACGCCCGCCTGGCGCGTGACGACATGTACCCGCACCAATGGAGTGAAATTGCGGGACTGACCGACCTAAAGGGGGCGCCAAAACGCGTGACGGCCAGCGGGCGGTCACCGGTTATCCCGTTCTACTGGGGATATCGCCCCGTCGACCATGAAACCTACAACGAAGACCAGCGCCGCTACCGTGATGAGGTCGCCCGGCTCGGACTGGAAACCGTCCTGCCCTACGACTCTTTTTTGGAAGATGCCCCTAAGCGACTGAAAAAGCTGAATTCTGAAGGGCGTGGCTTTTGTAACGACAATTATGGCAACGTCCTGAACCTGGCAGCGGCGAAGAATGGCGGCACCTTTGCCAACGCGACCACCTGCATTCCGGACATGCTGGGACCCGGCGCGAACGGCGGAGCCACATGGATGGCGGGGATCTACAGCCGCAAACTCAACGGCGGGGACTTTACGCACCCGATCTACGGCAACCCGCACCGTATTTACCAGTTTTTTGCTGCGCAGCGACTGGCGGATTTGATCTTGGCCATTCGCAGAAATCCCAACACAACATACGACACCATTAACATCGTCGCGCACAGCCAGGGCACCATCATTACCATGTTGGCGAATATGCTGGTTAGCCAACAAGAACCCGATTATGTAGTTGCTGACAACACAATCCTCTGCCATTCCCCCTACTCGCTTGAACCGCGGTCCATGGAAAATATGCTGCCCGGCAACCAACAGACGGCGCACGGGCGCCATGAAACGTTGCGTAATTTCTGCCGGCTGATGGCCACTAACCCGAAGTACGACGCCACCGGTCGCTACAACCCGGACTTTGTCAAAGCGATGTACGCCGATGCCACCCTGTGGCGCAAGCACCGCTGGGACAGCGATCCCCGCTTCAGCCGCAACAACTTCGGCCGGGTCTATAACTACTTCTGCCCGGATGACGGTACCGTTTCGCTCTCAAACGTGCAGGGCATGGGGTGGCGCGGTATTCCAGATTCGTTCGCCAGAGGCATACCCAACCTGTATCAGCGCGCCTTCTGCCAGCACCACAGTACGGGCTTTACCCCGACCGGTACGCCTTTCGAAAAGCCCGCTTTCCGTCCCGGTGATTTTAAGTATGACGGCTGGCCAACTAACGCCGCTTATCCGATGAAAAGCGGCGTGACCGAAAACGCAGAGGCTCTGCCCGAAGTTATTGAGCTGACCCTGATGGGACAGGGCAACAGTGGTGAAATGAAGTACAAAACCGGTGTCGGGGGGGAAGATCGCTATATCGATTATTCCGCACGTGAACATGAAAACGCCTGGCAGGTGGCCGAGTTTCGTCCAGTGATCAGATTTGCTTATCCGCATCGCACCGGTCAGGTGCTGTCTGAAACGGAGCTGGCCGAGATCAACCGCCACTACGGCACCGCGTTTGTCGCCGGTCGCGTGGTGGGCAGCGCAACGCAGCGCTATCAGCTGAAGCGACGCAAAACGGATGATGAAATTAACGAGATGGAAAAATACGGCGACCCAGTCAAATTCAGCCAGCACTCTTCAATAGTGATGGACTCGAAAGTGCAGGAAAAGGCCGTGGCCTATGACCTAGCCATCGGTAACTGCATGGCCTTTGAAGACCCGTCGTTCTGGCTCAGCCTGCGCAAACGTGCCGACTGGCGGCACGAGTTTAACCCGGATGCAAAAACCAAAATGTATTACAAAACTGGCATTTTGCATGAGGAAGAAACCAAACAATTTATGAATAAACCGGATAAAGCGCTGCCGACTGGGGAGTTTGGCGTGGTGAATGATTACGGTCCAAGAACGCGTATCAAACCAGCCCGACATCCGGAGGTGCACAATAAAGAAGAGCCCGTTCATCAGTGGAGCCAGCCTGAGCCGGCAGGCTATCGGGACGTGCCGGCGTATAGGAAAACCGAGGGAACAACATGGTGATGTTTAGGAAAAAGTCTGTAGCTACTACGCTGGCTGCCCTGATGGTGCTGAGCGCGAATGGATGCAGCAGTGTCCAGCTGAAGAAAAGGGAGAAGCCGGTTCAGGTGGTTTACCGCTTTGACGACCACCGCTGGTTGGAGTTGCATGGCTTTGCTTGCGAGGGCGCGCTTTGGTTCGTGGATGAAAAACGCGACATACGTAGTGAGATAACTTCACAGTTCTATCGCATTTTTACTCACACTTACATCAACGCCTCAGAACGGTACATAGCTGTTCCGTGGTGGGGCTCCTCCGGAATGACGATTTCACGGGATTATGGCCGTACGTGGAAATCTGCAACAGTGAAAGGACGTGAAGACGATGAGGCGGGTTCAGATTCTCCTGAATACGAAAACATTAAATCCCTGACCGTGGTTAATGACCAGGGTTTTTTGCTGACGAAACAGGGGCACTTGTATATGTCTTCCTACCCCTTTGACGATCCGCGCATCATGCCCGGCGGAAAAGGCATTGACTACAGCTTTACGTTTAAAGATAAAGTTTATCATCGGCGTATTGAAGTTATCCGCTCGAAGGAAGGGGATGATGTATCACGCTGGGGACTTTTCTATGTTGATCCCCGCATTCTACCTGAGCTTGTCTATCAGTATTACGCCAACTTCCAGAACCTTCCAACCCGCGTGCCTGAGGTTACGGGATATATGGGCTGGACGCATATGCAGTGCGACATGAAGGCCGGTCTCTGATGCTTAGATTCGGTCTTAATAAGCAGGTCGCTTCGGCGCTGGTAGGCCTGATTGTTTTAACTACAAGTGGCTGCAGCGGTAATCCGCTGAAGAAACGACAGAAGCCGGTTCAGGTAGTGTACCGCTTTGACGATCATCGCTGGCTGGAACTGCACGGAATCGCCTGCCAGGGCGCGCTGTGGTTCGTGGATGAAAAGCGCGATATACGCAGTGAGGTGTCCTCGCAGTTCTACCGCATCTTTACCAAACCCTACATAAACGCCTCTGAGCGTTACATTGTTGTACCGAGCTGGGACTCTGCGCATTTCTCTGTTTCCCGCGACTATGGCCGGACATGGATATCCTCTGACATAAAAGGTCGTGAAGACGATGAGGCGGGTTCAGATTCTCCTGAATACGAAAACATCAAATCCCTGACCGTGGTTAACGACCAGGGGTTTCTACTGACGGAACAGGGTCACCTGTATATGTCCTCCTACCCCTTTGACGATCCTCGAATCTTGCCCGGTGGGGCAGGAATTGAATACGACGTAACATTTAGGGGTAAAATACGCCATTACAGGCTAGAGCCGAGAAAGGAGTGGTCGGGAGTCGATATTTCAGATTGGGGTCTTCTGTATATCGATCCCCGTATTTTGCCTGTAAGAATGGAGCAGTATTACGCCAACTTCCAGAACCTGCCAACCCGAGTGCCTGAGGTTACGGGATATACGGGCTGGACGCACATGCAGTGCGATATGAAGGCCGGTCTGTGATGCTTAAATTCGGTCTTAATAAGCATGCAGCTTCGGCGCTGGTAGGCCTGATTGTTTTAACTACAAGTGGCTGCAGCAGTAAACCCATGAAGAAACGGCAGAAACCAGTTCAGGTAGTGTACCGCTTTGACGACCATCGTTGGCTGGAGCTCCATGGAATCGCCTGCCAGGGCGCGCTGTGGTTCGTGGATGAAAAGCGCGATATACGCAGTGAGGTGTCCGCACAGTTCTACCGCATCTTTACCAAGCCCTATATCAACGCCTCTGAGAGCTACATCGCTATACCGAGCTGGGATTCAGCACATTTCACCGTATCCCGTGACTATGGCAGAACATGGGCACCTTCCTGGATCAGAGGGCGTGAAGATGATGAGGCCGGCTCTTTCTATCCGGAATCTAAGAATATTGAATCCTTGACCGTGGTTAACGACCAGGGGTTTCTGCTGACGAAGCAGGGACACCTGTATATGTCGTCTCATCCTTTTGACGATCCTCGCGTGATGCCGGGTGGAGAAGGTATTGATTACAGCTTCACACACAGAGGGAAAGTTATTCATTATCGGATTGAAGCAATCAAACCCGGCAAGGGAGAAAACGTTTCCCGATGGGGCCTTTTCTATATAGATCCCCGCATTCTACCTGAGCTTGTCTATCAGTATTACGCCAACTTCCAGAACCTGCCGACCCGCGTGCCTGAGGTTACGGGATATACGGGCTGGACCCACATGCAGTGCGATATGAAGGCCGGAATGTGAGTGAATTCCCGCAGAAATGAATAACAAATTAAAAGGAAGAAATTACATGGACGGCGTCATTCGTTTGGGAGACCGACTTTCGTCGGGCGGCTGCGTTACCGAAGCTAGCGGAGAAATATTCGACAGTAAGCCGGTCATGCTGACCGGTGACAAAGCACAGTGTAGTCAGCACGGTGAAACGGTTGCAATTGAAGGGCATCCTGCCTGGATCATGAACGGTCGCAGCGTCGTTACTGATCGCTGCAAAGCGAAGTGTGGATGCCTGCTGTTAACCTCTTTGCCCGAAGCGGGAGCACGGTAAATGAAATACTTCTGGAAGCCGCTGCTTTCCTATCCAGGCAAAACGGAGACACGTTTTCCCCGTCTGTTTACGGCGTTTGTGGCTATTGGGGCCACCCTTCTTACGCTGATGTTCAGTGCCCTTACGCTTGAAAGTGAGCCGTTAACTCTCAGCTTGCTTATCTGGCGATTATTGGCGTTGCCTGTGGCGGCAGGTTCTGCTGTTGTTTCGCTATGCTTTGTTGTTTTTCACCTTATCTGTATCTGGCGAATTTTCATGCAACTTGCGTACAGCGGCATCGAGTCAGATTGGAAGTCCCGAGCTTCTGAATGTATTCGTTTAGCTGAACATGCATCGATCTTTCCGGTTGATAACGCAGCGCTCAAAATGCTCAAGCTCGAGGGAGAAATGCCCGTGGATGGCGATATTTCTCTCAGACTTTCCGTTGAAGATGATGAAACTTCAGGCATGAGCCGAATGCAAATTGTGGTTCAGCGCCTGCTGGAACAGTTGGATCTGAAGCATATTGACGCGAGAACCGAACGCCCTGAACTGTTCCTGTACGTCGGAAATAACGCGGAGTCTGTACGCGATGACTTAACATCGCTGATTCAGTCTGCCCATGCCTCTTTGAAACAGGCCAGTTTCCGCTACTTTGAAGAAGTGCCTGACCTGTCACTGGTGCAGGAATGGGCAGACTCGTCATTTAGCGGATTTCGCCTGCTAATCATTGCCGAACTGCACAACGGCGATAGCCGTAATTTCTGCGAATATGCCTGCGCACTGCTCTTTTCCCGCAACCGGATAATCGGCGGTGACAGAATGCCTGTCTGCTGCTTTAAAGGAATGAGCTCAAAAGTTCATCACCTGGGTAAGAAGATAGACGTACTGCTGTCTGCGGAGCAAGTTAAGGCCGCTGACCTGCGACACGTCTGGACGGGCAACCTGCAGGGGGAAAGCCTTCATTTGCTGATGGATTCACTGAAGGAAAATAAAGCAGGTATCAAAATCCGGAGCTGGCAAAACATGCGAATAGCCGATACATGGACGGCTGGTTATCAGTGGCTGATGATGGAATGGTCAGCGAAGGCAGTTCGTAACGGACAGCGTGGTCAACTCCTGGCTGCCAGAGAGAGTGCAGGCGAGCAGGTCCTATTTCTTCAGATGCACAGTGAACTCACCCGGTGTACGGATAATTACAGCCCTGTTTGTTTAAAAAGTATTAAAAAGGTTGGCAGCCTGTTTGGCTGTAGTTTTATGCTTGGCACTTCACTACTGCTGATTGCCACCAGTATTCAGAAAGGATGGGCTTTTGAAGAAGATTACTTTATTCTTAGTGCGGTGTTTATCATACCGCTAATGATGGCGTTGATAGCTACTGGATTTACGCTGGATAAAAGTCACAAGCGAGAAGCTGAGCTGACTGGTTATTACGATTATGAATAAATAACAACGTTCGCTATCAATGACTCTGCCTGAAAAAATCCGCTATTTTACTGATGGTTTACAAAACATCACGCCATCGCTAATTTGTCTTTAATTTCCCCTCCACCTTAGCAGCCTTGTTTTTCAGGCAAAGCTGCGAGGGATGAATTATCAAAAGATATGTATATCATCCGCGTTCTTATTGAAGTCACCTGATTTAATTCCCACATTCAGATAAACTGACTTCTGTTGGAGCCTATTCAAAGTCAGGGTCATGAGGGTTCGCTAGTCAAGGCTGCAGCTGTCGAATCCCCCGCTATCATTAAGTCAATATCCCGGATCATTTTTCACGAAGACCCATTCACCTTTTCCACTCACTCAAGACATTAAAATACCTGATGAGCAGTGTCCTTCTGGCTGTATTGGATGTAAAATTTCCACCCACTAGATAAATATCCATACCATACCAGCTCACTTATTTCGACATCTATGATTAAAAAAATGCGTTTCTATATATAAAAACCCATAACGTAAAATATAAGAATGGCGGGGTTTATAAAAAAAACAAATAAGCATTCATCTCATTTAAGAAAAACCCATTCATACGCTTGCGACATCTTGTGTCGCAAACAGCCAAAACCCCAAAAAAACCTTTTCATTTCATGCGACACAAAATGTCTCAGCGCAAGATAAAAATAGCGTTTTTGAAAGGAGAAGAATATGAACACTGTCATGTCTGCTGAAGTAAATGAAGTCGCTGAAATGAATTATCAGGATACCAAAATGCAGCAGTGGATTTTTCGGATACTATTTCGCCTGGGCGCACACAAACAGTTTATTACACAGCATGGATTCAGTAGCCAACCGCTGGCTGATTATCTTCACCTCAACAATGAGCATACTTTTAACCTGAGCCATCAGGATCACGATTCGTTGCTGAAGAGATTACGCAAACATTATCAGGATGCTGAACAGCATAACTCATTAACCCAGGCTTCTATTTTTCAAACTGCAGTGAGCAGATTTGCCACGCGTATTGGCTTGAACAGCGCTGAAAAATCTATTCTAGAGTTCACATTACAGCTCCATCAGGAAAGGCTGCTTGACGACGTCACGGAGTGGCTTGGGCCACTCACCTCCGCCAAAGTTTATCGCACACTGGCGATGACTTTGGATATCACCGAAACCGAGGTACGCGAAGCACTTGGCCCCTCCAGCACTCTGACCAAAACCGGTCTGGTTAGCCTTGAAATGAACGGCGCGCATCTACTACGCAATAAACTTGAACTATTCTCACCCACCCTGGCAGAACGCCTTTATGCAGGTGAGACAAGTCCATCGCGTCTCCTGCAAGGCATGATCAACATCTGTGGGCCAGCCCATCTGAAGCTTGATAATTATGCCCACATCCCGGCAGTTAATATTCTGCGTCAGTGGTTGCATCATGCGCTGAGCACCCAACGTATCGGGGTCAATATCCTGATTCATGGCCAACCGGGTAGCGGCAAAAGCCAGCTTTGTCGTTTGATTGCCAATGAGTTGCAAACTCCCCTGTATGAAGTCAGCAGTGAGAATGAATCCCTGCGCCCGATCAGTGGCAGCCGTCGTTTACGTGCCTGGCGTGCTGCGCAGCGCTTATTCATCGACGAACGAGCCATCATCCTTCTCGATGAGGCAGAAGATGTTTTTGTCGAAAGCCCCGGGATACATAACAGCAGTCCACTTCCAATAGCGAAAGCCTGGATCAATCGTCTGTTGGAAGAGAATGTGGTTCCCTCTTTATGGGTAGCCAATGACATTGATTGTATGGATCCAGCAATGGTACGCCGCTTTGACATGGTCATTGAGCTCAATGCCCCACCACGTCATCAGCGGACAGAGATCATTCAAGAGGCTTGTGGCGAAATACTGGTACCAGGCGCTGTTGCCCTATTAGCGGAGGCCTCTTATCTGGCCCCTGCGGTTATTAACCGGGCAGCAAACGTCCTCTCGGGCATTGGCGACAAGCTCTCAAAGGAAAAACGCCCTGAGACTTTAATGTATTTAATCAATAACACCCTAAAGGCTCAGGGGCATAAGCCGATAAAAAACCATGTTGCGGCCCAAATACCCGCGTTGTATGACACGGCATTTATCAATTGTGATAACCCACTCGATGAGATTGGTAAAGCTCTGACACCTGGCCACTCAGCGCGTTTTTGCCTCTCTGGCCCTTCGGGCACGGGTAAAACGGCATGGGCACATTGGCTTGCGAAGCAGTTAGATAAGGTCGTTATAGAACGCAAGACTTCACAGATTTTTGGCCGCTACGTTGGTGAAAGTGAACAGAACATTGCGGCGTTATTTGAACAAGCGCATCGCGACAATGCGATCCTGCTGATTGATGAGATTGATAGTTTTCTCAGCGCACGCGACGAGTTTCAGCACCATTGGCAAGTGAGTAGTGCCAACGAAATGTTAAGCCAGATGGCACTGTTTGAAGGTGTGCTGATCGCCACCACGAACAGATTTGATGTGCTGGATGCCGCGGCGCTACGTCGTTTCGATATTAAGGTGCGATTCAACTATTTGTGTGATGACCAGGCGGTCGCATTGCTGAATCTTTACTCTCGTGAGCTTCAGCTCAATGAACCGCAATCTGCTGACATGAAAGAAATATCAAAACTGGACTACCTGACACCCGGCGATTTTGCGCTGGTAGCACGTCAGCACCAATTTAAGCCAGTGAGTTCGACAGAGGCTTTTGTTGCCGCACTGAAAGCCGAGTGCTGGATGAAGAAACGCGAAAAACCGGCGATTGGCTTTTTGCACTGAGTAATTTGATAGGAAATCAAAATGGCTAAAAGACCTGTAACCATTGAGACTACCGTGCTCGCTATTGAACTTCTGCGCCGAATTCCACGCGGTAGAAAAACCACGGCAAAAGAGCTTCATGAGCAACTGCAGCATGCTGGAATCGAGCGCGATGTAAGGACTATTCAGCGTAATCTGGAGATGCTTTGCGAACATTTTGATATTGATTGCGACGACCGCAACCGCCCTTATGGCTATCGCTGGCTTGAAAATTCAAGTGGCGTCTCACTTCCAATGCTGACGCCGCAAGAATCGTTGCTATTAGCGATGGCGGAAGCACATCTGAAACCTATTTTGCCAACCCGGCTCATTAAATCCATGACCGGGTTGTTTACCCAGGCGCAGCGTAATTTGCATGACAACGGCCCTACCCGCCTGGAAGCGGAGTGGCCGGATAAAGTGCGTATCGTGGCAACGAGCCAGCCATTACTGCCGCCCCCCATCGCTGAAGGTGTGTTTGAATCCGTCAGTGAGGCGCTGTATCTCAATCACTTACTACGCATCACCTATCGCAATGCGGGCGGCAAAGAAAGCGAAAACACAGTGATGCCATTGGGTTTGGCGCAGCAAGGGCCTCGCCTCTATCTGGTTTGCCGCTTCGAAGGTTACAACAACGAACGCAGTCTTGCGCTCAACCGTATTCTATCCGCGAGCGTCAGCACCTTTACCTTCGAGCGACCAGTCGAATTCAACTTAAAAAAATATGACGACGACGGACGCTTTGGATTTGGTGAAGGGCAAATGATTTTCCTTACTTTCGAGATTGACCGCGCTGCTGGGCTCCACCTGATTGAATCTCCGCTATCAACCGATCAAACGCATCGGGAAATTGGTGAAGAGCGACTGGAAATTTCCGCCACCGTGGTTGATAGCGCGATGCTGAAATGGTTTTTGGCCGCGTTTGGTGATGCGGTGAGTGATGTTCAAAGGCAGGCGGTTGTGGAAGGAAGTATCGGAGAATGAGTATGAACAATATCTCTTGGGATCTTTGCACAGCGGCTACTGTAAATTCCGTTAGCCAGCACACTCGCACAGTAACTTTCTTAGTAAATAATTTACTTTTGCTATAACGATAAAATTGCCACGAGATAAAACCGCAACAAGTAAGTCTGATGGGTAGAACTCATGGCAAACCACACTGGCTAAAATAGACCACTAATGAGAATTTAATATGAATAGCGTTGAGGACTTCAACCGGCTTTATGCCGATGTAGGACGTAACATTGAGCAAACACTAGCTGATATTTCGGGACTTCATGTCGAGAACGAAGATGGTAAAAAACAGCTTAATGTGATGAGAGCGCAACTACAGATTCTTCAGGATAATTTCAACCAGAAGTTAGACTACCTGCAACGACATGCCGAGTGGGATAAATTTACACTCGCGTTTTTTGGCGAAACCAACGCGGGAAAAAGCACTATTATCGAATCTCTAAGAATCGTGTTTGATGAAACCTCTCGCCGACAATTTCTGAAAAAAAATCAAAACGATCTACTCAAAACTGAGCAAGAACTTCACGAGAATCTAACCCAATTTCGCAGTGATTTAGGGCAGGTCTATGGCGATGTAACCGATAAAATTAGTGCTATCAGTTTTTCTGCTATTCGACTACAGCAAATCATGACTAATGAAAGCGCTTTACGATTAAAAATGGAAGAAGAGGCCAGTAAAGCACGTCATCTGCTAGAACAAAATGAAAGCCAAACACGTCTGCAAATGTTGCAACAGCAAGCTACCAAAAAGGCGCGGATAGCCTTGATCATCACTACAGTTGTGGGGATGATTATTGGTGCTGGAGCGGTGGTGTTGATAAATATGCTGGCGAGGAATTAAAAGTGAGTGATGCTCTTTATATTGCAGAGGATAGTGCTGCACGCATGGAAAATACCACTCTCAACGACTTAAAATCGACGATCAACATTCATCAATTACTGGATCAGAGTTTGCCACGTCTTATCCAGTCAATCATTGAGACGGAGAAATTAAAAGCGACGGCAACGCGTGTTGATGGCTTGATTATTGGTACTGGTGAGTCAGATTTTACCAAAGGCAACACCCATTACACGCTACATATCGACGATAGAGACTTTCAACTGATTGACGTACCGGGGATTGAAGGTAATGAGGCACGCTACGTTCACCTTGTGAAAGAAGCTATTGCGCAAGCTCATATGGTGGTTTACGTCAACGGCACCAATAAAAAACCAGAAACGGCAACCGCAGAGAAGATTAAGTCATATCTGGAATATGGCACACAGGTTTACCCCCTGGTTAACGTTCGTGGTTTTTCCGAAGCCTATGAGTTCGAAGAGGATCGTTCGGATCTTACCAGGCAGGGCGGCGCTGACGACGCACTTCGCCAGACCATTGACGTTCTGGCTCCGGTCCTGGGAAAAGAGGTGCTCCAAAATGGCCATTGTGTTCAGGGCCTGCTGGCATTTTCGGCGCTGGCTTATGACGACAGTACGCAAAGTACAACCATTCATACTTCCCGGGAACACAATCTGGCTATATCTCAGCAGGAGTTCTCAGACGTATTTTCTGACCGTCAGGAAATGCGAAAATTCAGTCAAATCGATTACGTAGCCCAGACGATCAGAAATAAGGTTGCTACATTCCGGGAGGATATTGTCGAAAGTAACAAAGGCAAGGTCCGTGAAACGCTTGGGCAATACTTAACTGTGCTGGAAACACAATTAGCCGGACATCGGTCCTTCTTGAAAGGGACGGAACCGGAGTTTGATAAATGTCGGGTAGCGTTCACTAAGGCAATTGCTGAGTTTGAACGTCGAATTGTAAATAATCGTCGCAACCGGTGGAATACCTTTTTCAACGAACTGGCAGAAGACAGTGACAATATAGTCGAAGACGATTTCGGTGATAGCGATGCGATTTCTCAACGGATTCAGCGCGAATTTAAAAAACGTCGCATCATAGTTGAGGAAAAAATGTTGAAAGATACTGAAAATGCCGTGGAGGTATTACAGCAGCTGATGCTCCAGGCGGTGGAACGTCTGCTGGAAGATATCAAGCATGTAGATTTTCAACAACGCGTTAGTTTTGATCGTAGCGGCGGCATCGATTTCAGCAGTGATATGGCGCTAGGCTACGACCTTGGATTAGGCGATTTTGGCTCGATGGCCTTCAAAATTGGCACGTATGCGATGACGGGTGGCACGATCGGCAGCGCATTTCCGGTAATAGGAACAGCTATTGGTGCTATAGCCGGGGCGTTGGTGGGCGTAGTGATGACTGCAATCGGCCTTTTAACCAGCAAATCCTCAAAAATCCGCAAAGCGCAGGGAAAAGTGCGTGACAAGCTGGAGGGTGCAAGGGAACAAGCGCTAGAAGGTGTGAGCGATGAGGCCCGTAAACTGGTTTTGGCGATAGATAATGAGCTGCAGAGTGGCCTGCTAAAAAAAGTGAATAATATGCAGAGTGCCTTACAGCAGCCGATAACTATTTTTGAAACGCAAATTGCCCGAATAACGCGACTTAAAAATCAACTTGAGAAGATGCCTTATGGAACAATTCAAACAGTTCAGTATTGAGAAACAAGCGGCTATTGATACGCTATTACAACTGCGAGGCATGTTAGAGACGCTGAGCGAAATGGATATAGACGTAGGTGAAGATCTGCAAAAAATAGCCTCCAGCATTTCTTCCGTCGAATCTGATGTGCTGCGTATTGCGTTGCTTGGGGCGTTTTCGGATGGCAAGACCAGTGTCATCGCCGCTTGGCTGGGTAAGATAATGGAAGATATGAATATTTCCATGGATGAATCATCTGATCGGCTGAGTATTTACAAGCCTGAAGGTCTTCCAGGTCAATGCGAGATTGTTGATACGCCGGGGCTATTTGGCGATAAGGAGCGCGAAGTCGATGGCAAACAGGTCATGTATGAAGACATGACCAAACGCTATATTTCTGAAGCGCATATGATTTTTTATGTGGTTGATGCCACCAATCCACTCAAAGAAAGCCACAGTGACATCGTAAAGTGGGTATTACGCGATCTGAATAAACTCTCTTCAACCATCTTTGTAATTAATAAAATGGATGAGGTGACTAACCTAACCAACCCAGCATTGTTTGAAGAACAGGCGGCAATTAAAAAAGAGAATCTAAAAGGAAAATTGCAACGAGCCTCTAATCTAAGCGCAGCAGAATGTGAACAACTGCAAATCGTCTGTATTTCTTCAAATCCTAACGGTCGCGGTCTATCGTTCTGGTTCGACAAACTTGAGCATTACGAAAGCCGCTCGCGCATTAACGATCTTAAAAACACCGCGGCCAAGGTTTTGCAAGCCAATGTACCTGAAGTACTGTTGGCTAAAACCGGCATGGACGTTGTGAAGGATATTGTAAATCAGCGAGTTACGCAGGCCAGGTTACAGCTCAATGAATTAAATGCCTTTGTTGAAAAAAACGACGAAGATACAAGCCGCTTTCGTAAAGATATCATGCACAGTCGCACAGAGGTTAAGCGCCTGGCGCGTGAACTGTTTGAAGAGCTTAACCTGATGGAAAAACAGCTCATGAGCCAGCTACGACCACTTGGCCTTGAAGACATTCGCCCGTTCATGGATGATGAGCTGGGCTATTCCGAAGAAGGGGTTGGCTTTAAGCTTCACCTGCGTATTAAGCTCTCTGTCGATCGCTTTTTCGATCAGTCAACATCGGTCACGCAGCGCTTATCTGATGATATTACTCGCCAGTTAAACTCCAGTGAAAGCTTTTTAAGTGGTCTGAGTGAAGGGGCGTTTCGCTCTATAGGCGGGGTTTTTGAGGGCGTGTCGAAAATTAGCCCAACCACCCTCAAAACAACGATTTTTGCAGCACGCGATACCATTGGCAAACTAACAGGGTATGTCTACAAATTTAAACCTTGGGAGGCGACAAAACTGGCTGGAGGCATTGCCAAATGGGCAGGCCCAGCGGGCGCGGCATTTACGATTGGTTCCGATCTATGGGACGCCTATAAAGCACACGAGCGCGATCGGGAATTAGAAGATGTGAAATCTTCGATGGTGAAAATCATTAAAGAGCCCTTTATGGATATCTATGAGCTGCTTAACTCTGATGAAAAAATGTTTGCTTTTTTTGCGCCACAAATCTTAAACATGGAACAGGTTGTCACTGAGTTGACCGCGAAAAGCCAGACTATACGCGACAACAAGCAAAAACTGATGCTTATTCAGTCGCAACTTGCGCAATTAACCTTGCCCTTGTCAAAAACCCTATCATTTTGATGAGAAAATCGCGCTACCGCACCGTGAACCAATGGCGGTAGCGCTGAAAATTATAATTAATAATGGCTTATGAAAGAGACTCGCGTCTACATGGGCAATGACCCGGGCGCGAAATCCTGTCCCATTTAGAATTAGACTTGCCTCATGATGTTCACCACTTCTACTGGAAAACAATTAAAAGGTATATGTTGATGACACAACGCTATACACCGGAACAAGCCGAACGGATGAAAAAAAGGCGATATTGGGTATACGTAGATGGAGAGCGTTTCAGCAGCGCAGCGGCAGCGAACAAATACGTGGGCGAGAACATTTTCCACGCCGCGTGGCGTGCCGACCTTATTGCTGAATCCGGCGGGGAGGCGATGCAGGTCGGTGACAGAACAAAGTCTGTCCGGCGCGGTGATCATAGCGTTGTGCTGGAGCGTCGGGGCGACCTGTCGGATAAATCCGTCCGTGACTACAATGCCGCGCGTAGGAAGTTGTTGAATGCTGGCTGGCGCGACGATGAGCTTGACGAGATGGAAAATGGCGAGCTTTATTCGCAATATAAAAGTGAGTTAGAGCGCGAACGGCTATTGGTACCGCATTTTTCTGGTTATGAAAAAAAGTACTCTCGAGTGGAGATCCGCCCAGCACAAGGGCGTTTCAGACGCGAAGTGATGTCTAACTGGGAAAATCAGTGTGCCATTACCGGTACACGACTTGCTCTTGAGGCTGCACATATCGTAAGTCACGCAAGTGGCGGCACTGCGAGTGTGGAAAACGGCATCTGCCTTGCTGCGGATTTGCATACGCTGCTGGATTCTGGCCACCTGCTTATTCTTGATGGCATTATCCACCTGTCGGATGAAGCAAAAGACGATCTCCGCTATGTAACGTTGGAAGGTTCTTTGCTGCGAATCCCGCGCGTCAAAGTTCATTTCCCGGCACTTTGACGAATTTAGACTCAGAACGTAATGCCATCCTTTCGTTAAATCCACGATGCATGAAATGAGAGAATGCGATTAAGGAGAGAACGTGTATTTGAAGCACATCAGCGCACGCAACTATCGTGCTTTTGGAGATAATACATCCGCACCTGCACTCGACTGGGAGCTGAATCCGGGGCTAAACATCCTTGTGGGAGAAAATGATGCAGGAAAGTCCTGTATCGTTGATGCTATTCGCCAAGTGTTGCTGACGACCAGTTATGAAAACATTCGGCTCTACGAGCAAGATTTTCACATTCACGGCGCAATTCGTTCTAATACCCTTTGCATTGAAGCCACTCTATGTGGGCTAAGTGCCGACCAGGAGGCTTCAGTTCTAGAATGGTTGACCCTTGGTGAAGATGGAGCTTGCTCTCTCATTCTACATCTTGAGGCACGCTTTCATCCGCCCCAGGCAACTAAGCGTTCACGTGTTGAAACAATTGTGCGAACTGGAGTAAATGGCAGCGGGCCAGAAGTGGGTTACGCGGTAAGAGAGCTGGTGCGGGCAACTTACTTAAGGCCCCTACGCGATGCTGAGGCGGAGTTAAGTTCAGGGCGCCAATCACGTTTGTCCCAGATTCTTGGTGCCCATAATCTTATTGCTGGCCAGGAAGTAAACGACTTCGATCAGACAATGCCAGCTAACATTCCTACGCGATTAGTCGGCCTGATGGCGTTTACTCAGCACCATCTTGGTCAGCATCAAGTCATCAAAAGTGTAGAGAAGGACATCAATGACAACTATTTGAGCCAGTTTGCATTTTCAGGAGATGCAATTCAGTCGCGCATCCGTATCGCCCCCAATCTAGCACTCACGCCTATTCTTGAGAAGTTCGAGCTGTCGCTGCTCCCCGGAACACACATTGATCCTGACGCTCGTTGCGCTCGCGGTCTTGGGTATAACAATGCATTGTTTATGGCTACTGAACTGGTGCTGCTACGAGATGGCGAAGAACTGGGCCTCCTTCTCGTTGAGGAGCCAGAGGCGCATCTCCACCCTCAGTTGCAAGAGCGTGTAATGGATCTCCTGAAAGAGCACTCTAACGATGATCAGGCGCATAAGCGGGTTCAGGTTATTATGACGACGCACAGCCCTTCTTTGGTATCAACTGCACGCATTGAAGATATAACACTGGTGCACAAGGCACAGACTTTCCCTTTAGCTGTCGGTAAAACGAAACTTAAGCGCACCGACTACTCTTTCCTACGCCGCTTCATCGATGCAACCAAAGCTAACCTGTTTTTTGCACGCGGTGTCATGATGGTGGAAGGACCTGCTGAAGCAATCTTGCTCCCAGCTATAGCAGAGATGTGTGGTCGCTCATTCTCAAACCACGGTGTATCACTTGTTAACGTTGGAAATACCGGGCTTTACCATTACGCCCGCATTCTCCAACGAGAAGGCACCGGCCCGGATATCCCAATACCGGTCGTATGCCTGACAGACCGGGACATTGTGCCTGATGTAGCAAAAAACTACGTTTCGAAACCCGCTCAGGGTAAACGCTTCGATTCGGATTATGACGCTGATGCAATTAAGCAAGTGGTGCAAAACAAGAAGGACCGAGCGGAAGGCGGTAACACGATCGTCTGCGTTTCAGATAGGTGGACACTAGAATATGATCTCGCGCACTATGGTTGCGCCAAGCTGATGTACTTGGCCATTTCTCTTGCCGTAAAGGCTAAGTCACGCGATGAAAGGTTAGAAGAAAGCGACGAAGTTGAAACACTCGCAGCGGAAGAAACGAACTGGTTAGCGCTGGAGGCTGCGGGTCACTCCGACGAAGCTCTCGCTGCAATTATTTATCAACCTCTTCAAGAGAAAAAAGCTTCGAAAGCCATAGCTGCTCAGTATGCAGCTGAGCTGGTTTCTACAGGCGCGTATGGCACAAATGACGAACTGTTCAATAAACTACCTCCATACGTACAAACTGCACTATCACACCTGACGATAGATCTAAAATCCAAATCCTCTGCGCTGACGGGGGCTGTTACCGGAGCTTCCATATCGACTGGTGCAACTACTGCGGCAGTAACAACAGCCATGTCGGCAAGCTCTACCGTTCCGGCTAACGCGGCAACAAACGGTATCTAGGAGATCATAAAAAATGAGTGCTGTCCATCTGTCTCCAGACGACTTAGTCGAACTGACGACGCTAGCCAGAGACCTGAACTTTGACGATGCTGAACGTCGTTCTGCCCTACTTGAAAACGGATCGCGTGATTTTAATGCAGTACCTGGGAGTGGGAAGACATCGCTGCTTGCTGCAAAACTTTTGTTGCTGGCTAGGAAATGGCCTCATGCACGAAGAGGCATATGTGTTCTAAGTCATACTAACGTTGCTCGTAATGAGATTGCACATCGCCTGGCGGGAACGGTCGAAGGATCTCAGCTTCTGAGCTACCCCCATTTCATCGGTACTATCCATAGCTTCGTCAATCATTTCTTTGCAATGCCCATACTGCGTAGCTTGGGAGAAAAAATTGATGTCATTGATGATCTGGTGTTCGCGGATAAAGCTCGTTCTCTATTGCTAACTAGAAAATTTGCAGGCCTTCGCATTTATCTGGAAAACCAGAGGAATGGTGAAGGTATCGCCACTACGCTTTTCTATCGAACGGCGGCGCTTAGCGTGCATGCTGAAAGTGGCAGCCTGCCCGCATCGCATACAAAGTCTTACAGCTCTTTGATTGAGCTAAAGAATATTCTGTCTTCTCTGGGTATTTTTCGCCATCGTGACATGTTTGCATTTGCTGACCTAGCGCTCCAGACCTGCCCGAGGCTTCTTGATGTTGCCCATCGTCGCTTCCCGATGGTGTTCATCGACGAGATGCAAGATACCTCCTGGGATCAAGAGTCTTTGTTAAATAGTATTTTCAATGGTCGGTCAGTAATGCAGCGTTTTGGGGACATCGATCAGAAGATTCTTTCCGATGAAGAACAAGCTGAATTACTCACATTCCCTAGGGCTGGATATGGATGCATAAGTACCAGCAAGCGGTTTGGTAAAGCAATTGCCGATGCTGTAGGGTGTGTCCGTGTTAGTGGTGAGGCTGTTGTTGGAGAGGCCGAAGATGTCCATGCGCCAGTCCTGCTCCTGTACAAAACAGATAATGCAATCAAAGTGGTCGAACGCTTTGGTCGAATCGTTATTAGCCAATTAAGCGAAGACAACATTGGTGCTCGAGAGGTTAAGGCGATGAGCGCTCGCAAAACCGGCGAGGGCAACGTTGATGCAGGTCGTCACCTTCTTGATTACTGTCCAACATATGGCGGAGACAAGCTTACTGCAGGAATACGCCTTGAAAGTTTCTGGAGTCTTGTCGGGGACTGTAAAGGGGCTTTGAAGGAAACATCGTTGAGTTCCAGAGTTTCTGACGTTCGCAGAGCATTATTGCTAGTTCTACGTGCAGCTGGGGCATCGTTTGTGCAAGACATTCATGATGCACGAATACTTCCACGAGCGGCAAAGGCTGTTACGCCCACAGGGACAATTGATAAGTTAACACGGCAGCTCGCATTGTTCGGAAAAGAACTTTGTTCAGATGGCTATCAACATGCATTAATAAATCTGCTTTACACGCAACTAAAGCCATACTTTCCCGATGAGCTAAGCCTTGAAATATTCAAGGGACTGGGTATCTTTAAAGACGCAGCCGAGAAGCAGATACTGAACACTTCTACCTCGGGTAGATGTGAAATTAGTTTTGAGGGAAGGATCCTCGACATTGGGCTCGGTACGGTTGCAGGGATGAAAGGCGAAACTCATGCTGCATCTTTAATACTGGAATCCTACGGTGGGATCAGTCGTAAGTTCGATGTTGCTCTGGGGCTCGAGTATTTGGCAGGGACGGCGACCAAAAACATTTCAAAGCTTCCAAAAACTCAGCAGGCACAAATGCGCAACCTTTACGTAGCAATGTCTCGGCCAACGAAATTATTATGCCTCGCAGCAAACGAAAACCGAGTTTCAAATGACCTACGTGATGCACTTGTATCTAAAGGATGGATTATCGAGGAAATAACCTAAAAGATCATGCCGGAATGGGCTATGTTTGTTCTTAACTGTTCAGTGTTCACTCGTTCAGTTACGATGCCACAACAGGAGTAGCTAAGGATGCGAACAGAAAACTAAAGCGTAACGCGGTATTGCAGTCTGTCTCGCTCACTAACCCGACGTACAGAGGCATCATGAACAGTACCCTCTAAGAAAATCAAAGACACCAAGCATTTATTCACATGCAATTAAATGAGGTATTATGAATAAAGACATATACTCTTGTTTCACTGATTTAAAAGAAAATGAGCCTGATGGGAGTTTTGACATCAGCTGTGAAATAGAAAACCGTAGCAGTGTATATGCGGTTATTGCTCCACATGGAGGAAAGCTAGAAACAGGGACAACAGATATATCTCTAGCCATCTCTCGTAAAGATCTATCCCTCTATACGTTCAATGCAAATAAACCCAATAATAATAGAACCCTTCACATAACAAGCACTAATTTCGATGAACCACAATGCGAGAAAATATTAGGAAGTGTAGAAACGGTTCTGGCTATTCATGGTGCAAGAGATCCCGAAACAGAACCGAAAGAAAGAGTCTGGGTTGGAGGAAACCTCCGTGAAACATTTGAAGTGAATTTGAAGGAAAGATTGAAACCTTTAGAGCTTTTAGTTGAAATAAACTCAAAATTTTTAGGAAGAGAACCTAACAATATCTGCAATCGAGGCATTAGCCGACTAGGGATGCAGCTTGAGCTAACAAAGTCACTCCGTGACAGGCTAAAAACGGATAAAAAATTTCTAGAGCAATTCAGTGACGCTGTCCGTACTGCGATGATGCTTACCTATCCAACTGAATCATCAAGGATAATCTAGACACTTCCGAGCCGTTGATGGACTGACCCCGCCCTGATAGATCGCTCCGAAGCTTACTGACACGCCCTACATCGCACATCACTTTTTGCATCAGGTATCGGCTTGTGATGGCTAAAGATGATAAGATTAGCACCATTTAATCTGCATGGTGTTCATTCAAGGGCATCTACCTCCCAGCAGTTCAGGTGACCTGCCCCCAGTATTAGATACAACCTTCAGTTAGTAATGTCGGTTGGTTTTTCTTCATGTTTCCCGTTTCGCCAGCATGCTGCAAATTCAAACGGCGTCTGGTAATTCAGCGATGAATGAGGTCTGGACTCGTTATAGTCCTGCCGCCAGTCATTAATGATTTTCCGGGCATGAAGAATATCGCTGAACCAGTGCTCATTCAGGCATTCATCCCGAAATCGTCCGTTAAAACTCTCAATAAATCCGTTCTGTGTTGGCTTACCCGGCTGGATAAGTCGCAGTTCTACACCATGCTCAAAAGCCCACTGATCGAGCGCTCGGCAGGTAAATTCAGGGCCCTGATCGGTTCTTATCGTTGCCGGATAGCCACGAAACAGCGCGATGCTGTCCAAAATACGCGCGACCTGAGCGCCTGAAATACCGAAAGCAGCGGTGATCGTCAGACACTCCTTCGTGAAATCATCCACGCAGGTCAGGCACTTAATCCGTCGGCCGCTGGCAAGTGCATCCATGACAAAATCCATCGACCATGTCAGGTTCGGCACATCCGGGCGGAGAAGCGGAAGCCGCTCAGTCGCCAGACCCTTGCGGCGTCGCCTGCGTTTTACACCCAGACCGTTAAGGTGATAGATGCGGTAAACCCGCTTGTGGTTGACGTGAAGGCCCTCCCGACGCAATAACTGCCAGATGCGCCGGTAACCAAATCGGCGACGTTCAAGTGCCAGCTCTGTGATACGCAGAGATAGCTGCGCGTCAGCATCCGGACGCTGAGCCGAATAACGGCAGGTTGAAAGGGACAGACCCGCCAGCCTGCATGCACGGCGTTGCGACAGACCCGTTGTCTCACACATGACTTCCACGGCTTCCCGCTTCTGGTCTGTCGTCAGAACTTTCGGCCCAGAGCCACCTGAAGCGCCTCCTTATCCAGCATGGCTTCAGCGAGCAGCTTCTTGAGACGGGCGTTCTCCTCTTCAAGTGACTTGAGCCGCTTCACTTCAGGAACCTCCATGCCGCCAAACTTCTTGCGCCAGGTGTAGAAGGTAGCGTCTGAAATAGCATGCTTGCGGCAGAGTTCCCGGGCTGAAACCCCGGCTTCGGCCTCGCGGAGAATACTGATGATCTGTTCGTCGGAAAATCGCTTCTTCATGGGGATGTCCTCATGTGACTTATGAAGACATTACTAACATCGCGGTGTATTAATCAACGGGGAGCAGGTCAATTCAATTAAATGTGTCCGGGTAGCAAACGCTACCCGGACACATTTACGTGTTTACTTTAGCAAAATCAAAAGGACTAATCCCCTTCTCCCGATTAGCATCCAGATAATCCGCCCACCATTGCACCATCAGTCTACGCTCCCCTAAGTGCTCGGCCTTATGAATATAAGCCGCACGCACAGAGTTACGCTCCTGATGACTCATCTGCCGCTCTACCGCATCCTTCGACCACAAACCCGACTCAATCAGCGAACTACAAGCCATGGTTCTGAAACCATGCCCGCATACCTCAACCTTTGTATCGTAACCCATCACTCGCAGAGCCTTATTCACCGTATTCTCACTCATCGGCTTACGCGGATCGTGATCACCAACGAAGATCAGCTCTCGGTTTCCACTCATGCTTCTGATCTTTTCAAGAATGGTCAGAGCCTGGCGGGATAAAGGAACAAGATGAGGAGTTCGCATTTTCGATCCCCGATGTGAATGCTTTACACCTTCCAGTGGTTCTCGCTCCCCCGGGATCGTCCACATAGCAGTTTCAAAATCCACTTCTACCCAACGGGCAAAACGGAGCTCGCTTGAACGGATGAAAACTAATAACGTCAACTCCACAGCTAAGCGTGTTAACGGTCTACCCGTATATGTGTCGATATGATGAAGTAGTTCAGGAATGCGATTAAGTTCTAGCGCAGCGCGATGTTGCCGTTTAGCTGTGGCAATCGCTCCAGCGAGCTCTTGCGCGGGGTTGTAGTCAATTAAACCGCTCTGCACGGCAAATCGCATAATGGCTGTTGTTCGTTGTTGTAGACGCGCCGCCACTTCAAGACGTCCAGACATCTCTACGGCCTTGATGGGAATAAGTAAATCTCTGGTTTTTAGCTCGGCAATATTCCGCTTACCAATCGCATCGAACAGATTATCTTCTAGACTTTTAAGAACACGGCCACTGTGCGACTCAGTCCACTTTTGATTGCTTGCGTGCCAGTCTCTGGCAACCAATTCAAAAGTGACGACCTCTTTAGCCTGTTCTTCTTTTACTGCACGCTTATGCTCACGGGGATCAACACCGGCAGCAACAAGCCTCCTGGCCTCCTCCCTCTTTTGACGAGCATCAGCCAAGGACGTTTCAGGGTAAACACCAAAAGCCATCAGGTGTTGTCTACCCCCAAAGCGGAAACGAAAGCGCCAGTATTTGGAGCCGTTAGGGTGTACCAGTAAAAACATGCCGTCGCCATCTACTAGCGAGTATTCCTTTGCTTCGGGTTTTGCCGAACGCCCCTTGGTATCAGTCAGGGCCATGATGGTATTCCTTCCATATGCTGCTGTGAGTATATAAGCATTATCGAACCAGCATAAATACTCGGTTCTATACTCACAAGCATGTTGATGTGGGGTAACTCAGATTGACGTCGGTTGACTGAAAAGCGGGGCAAAGCCTTGCGGGGACTGGATTTTAGGCATAAAAAAAAAGACCTCAGTTGAGGTCCATTTACATACTGTTGGTGCGAAGGCCGGACTCGAACCGGAGCCTCTCATTTAGATTATTTTAAGCGGTTTAATATTATTTATTTTATATAATTCATTTACATAATCTTCAGGCAATACTCGCTATCAAACTATCTTAATAAGCTTCAGTTTCATGCAATTAATCGTGAAATTTTGAGTGAATAAATGAAGGTGAAATAAAGGAGAGTTCAGTTGAAATGTGTTGTGTAAAATGGCACGCCCTACAGGATTCGAACCTGTGACCTACGGCTTAGAAGTTCCTAGAACCACCTTTTAACACAACAACTTACCGCATCTGACCGCGCTCACACGTCCCACGATGCCAAAACATGCAAAGGCTTGGAAAAGGTCTCAAACCTTTGTGTGTCCCAAATCTGTCCCACTCAAATCGTCGGCCGCCACTTCTCATCCAAAGTCAGCACTTCCACCGTCACCGCACCCAGCACAATCACCTCTTCCAGTTGCTCGCCCTCTATCAAACCGTCCTCTGTCATCAGGTGTTTCGGGTACCACTTCCCGAGCATGGGGTTACCTTCCATCTGGAAAGCGACCAAATCACCTGGCGAAACCTTAGCCACCCGGTCAACCAGCATGTAACCAGTCGCAGTCTCGATCATGAATGTGTTCGCCGGATTAGGTATGAATATGCGGTTGAGATTAATGCGCTCTTCAACGTAATCGGTAGCCGGTGAAGGAAATCCCATTAGAGAACCCTCCCCATGTTGCGCAGATAGTAGGTGCGATCGTCAGCATCACCTTCTGTCACGTCCTTAAAGCCAGTCTGGTGACGCACAATCCACTTGTTACACAGATCAAGCGTCCAGTAATGGTTTACGGCCGCAAGGCTGGTGCGGAACGCTGAACTGGTCACCATCAGGCAGCCAGAAGCATCTCGCTTGATAGCGTCGGTGAAAGCTATGGGTATGTCGGAATCGCGGGGCATGGTTTGGCCTCCCTGATAGTTACTGTATTTACATACAGTATTATTGATCGGTAGAACTGATCAAGAAGATCGAACAATTGATTTGTGAAGTACATGTGCAGGAAGGAGATTTAATTTTGAATGGTACATATGAGAGGAAGTTATGGAGGTGATTTTATTCGTGGTTGGTGTGATGGGCTTTTTGATGTTATCAGGGCTTGTAGGATGCCTGATTATTGCAATGCGGATTTTGAGGAAGGTAAAGAAGAAAGCCCCGATCTTGCCGGGGCAATCCATCATGAAGGCATAACAGGCCAGTCGATATCATCAGCAGTGTTTGCATCAATCCGATTTACAGCCACACGATACTGTTTCCAAGCCTTGAGAGAAGCAGTTTCCACATCAGTCGCCTCATCCAAATCTACAGCATCCTGAAGTGGCGCGATCGCAATCGTTGCCTGAGCTATCAAAGTGGCTTTGGTGGCAATGTTGTTATCAATTTTCTGCTGATTCTGAGCAGCTGCTTCTTCATCAGTCAGAGGCGGTGTCGTAAATGTTGCGCCATCATACAACCAACCTGTGGAAGGGTAGTTTCCCGCATCATCCGGAATCAATGCATACGTAACTCCTTCATCAAACTGCATGGGTGATTCTTCAGGCCCATCCCATACAATAGTGTTTAGTACCTTTCCATCCAGAATTAATGCGTATGTAGCCATTATGAATACTCCCAAACGATAACAAAGCCATTGCCGCCATTTCCGCCTTTCTGCGCCGCTGCGCCACCGGAAGACTGAGCAGAAGAGCCACCCGCACCGAGTATCGCATCCGTTCCTACTCCAGATGCGCCACCAATAGCCCTAGGACCTCCTGAAAACCTCGAAGATCCACCGCCTCCAGATATGGATGAAGATGTGACAGTGAAAAGGTTTTTATCACCGAAGCCACCTTTAGCATTCAATATGTTTCCACCTGAACCAACTCCACCATCACCTCCCCTGCTCTGACCCGGCGTACTACCTGAAGTTACTGGTGTGGTGCCTGTGCCGCCGCCGCCTCCACCGCCTGTGGCTTGAAGAAGTGTTCCAAATGAAGTAGTACCCCCAGATGCTGCTCCACCCCCGTCACTCTGCACGCCAACGCCTCCGGTTCCTATCGCTATGGCAACAGAAGAAGGAACCGAAGTGATAAGTGATGATGCATATCCGCCACCACCACCACCCGCACCGCCTGCAATTTGGGTTGATGTTGTTGCAATTGCACCTGCACCCGCACCACCTCCACCAACTAACTCAACGATGATCTGCTTCGTTCCAGTAGTAGGGGTGTATGTTCCGGATGAAGTGAACATCTGGACATTCAATAGAGCGCCAGGGCTCGATCCGCGAACAATATTCGTTCCATCACCCTGAAGGATTGCACTAACGCCTGCAGGCACTGCAATACCAGTTCCGCTAGGTGTTTTAACTGTGACACTGAACGCCCCGGTGCAGTTATTAATAATTTCCCAGCGCTTAATCCATGCAGGAACAACCAGGTTGATGTTGGCGGTAAGGGCTCCAGCCAGTGTGATGCGGTCTCGTCCTGCCTGGAGCGTGGTCAGCGTGACGCTAGAGCCAGCCAGCCCGGTCAATGCCGCTACACCATAGAAACCTGTTGGCACCCATCCAGTAAGCGCAGATGTGGTGTTTTCCGGGTTAACGGCATTGCCATCAGTTGTGTTTAGCCAGAAACCATCAAAGGTGGAGTTGGGAATTTTCGCCCCTTTCGGGAATCCAGTGATCGCCGTGTTGAATGTCGCGTTAAACGGATAACCTGCGCCCGCCTGAGCCCATCGTAGAGCTGCGGTAATGTCATTCAGCACGCCGTTAAAGTCGGTGCTGAATGGTGGCACACCACCGGCAGCCAGTGGCGTTCTGGTCAGCGGGGGAAATCCATCAGTATAAGATGCACGACCCGCAGTGATGCCAATCTGTGAATCGTTCGGGATATCCTGTTTAGATCCGCCATTGGCGAAAGGAACCGGTAAAAGTTTAGGCTGTGAGCTGGTTTGCATTTTTAATTCCTGAATCAGGGAAGAAGGTGCCGCTTTCGAATGGCTGTAGCCCGGCCTCTGCGAAGCCAAATGTGTTGTCGAAGTCGAGGGACATAATGTTGACGCTCACGCCTGCAGGCTTTGCTATGGCGGTGGAGTTCAGCAATATCGCCCACTCAACGTCACTAAGGTTGAAGTTGAATACATAGCTCATCGACATCACGCCGGTGATAGCCACGAAAGCATCACCTTCTTCACCAAACAGATAATGTAGAGCGCTGTTTAGAGTGGGTATCGTGCAGTCGGTGATGTTTGCCATCGCCTTAGCCATGATGAGCTTTCTGTATCCGTCGTCAGCCAGTCGCACGGTTGTGGTTAGCTGAAGCCCCTCAAAAAAAGGTGCTTCATTGAATGGCTTAGGTGAGTCTTCGCCTGCGCTTGTGAAGGACTCATCAAACCCGAAATATGTTGATTGCTGCGGAACGTTAAGCAGCCTGGACACGCCGACTATCTTCCCCCACACATCAAGCCCGTAACCGGTAGCCGTGGAAACATCCCAAATGGCCGTCAGGAATTCATCGGTGAACTCCGTCATATCCATCGTGGTGTTGAATGATTCAATCAGGCTTCGTAGATTGGGGCTGGCGGCGTATTGCGTGAGGATTGTGTCTCTCACATTATTCATACGAGCGTCACGCTTATGTCGTTAGCATCAAGAGATGGAATCTGGTCAACGCCGTATTCGACTGACGTTCCGTAGTTGGTGCCGTCGATACTCACCAGAACGGAAAGCACGTTGACTGATGTGGTGTCGATGTTATTCAGCACCGAATAGTAGCCACCGGCGAACACCTTGGATGCGATGCGCGCTTTGGATACCAGGTCACTGTTACCATTGAACGCGCTGATAATCTCGCTCTGAGCCTGCGCGATGATGTCAGATGGCAGTGTTGATACGTTCTCAAGCTGCACTTTGAAATAGGTGCGCGTCTGTGTCGGCGTGTTCCAGGTGATCGTGTATTGCGGTGAGATATTGGTGCCGCGTGACGTGTCGGTCACGACTGCGGATGTGTTACCCACCATGCCGCACGCTGCCTGATTCTTCACGTAGATTGCCTGAGCAATATCAGCAGGCTCACCACCATAGACGGCGATATAAACGCTGTGCTCTGGTACTGGATAGTTCGTGGATCCGATGTTTATCGTTGCGCCGGTATGGTTTGACCAGACATAGGCATCTGCCACGCCGTCAACATCGAGCACGGCCGCATAGATAGACTCAGGCGTTCCCTTTGCGTTCAGGGCTACTGATTGCTTGCGGCGATACTCAAAGTTGGCGCGGGATTCAACTGCGTTGCCCAGCACGCCTGCCGCAGCGTTGGTGATGCCAGACCAGCCGTTTACGGCGCGGTAAATCGTATTCAATGAGCCAATCGGGCAGGCAATAGCGCCTGTTGTCTGATTCTGGAAAACGATATCCACCGCACCCGATGCGGGAATCGTCGCATCGGCCAGTGAAGAGTATATGTAACCTGCATCGTCCTGCGCGGTGCTTCCGGCAGGGATAACCGTGCCAACTAATCCGGTAGCGGTGGCTGTAACCGTGGTCCCCTGAGCCGCAATCCTGTCGATAAAGTAGATGCGCCCAATAGCATCCTGAAATCTCCCGGTGGCGTAATCGGGGTTGATGCCGTTAACGATTGAAAGCAGCTGATCGTTCTTATCCGCGATGATGGCTGTTTCGCTCATAGCGATTTGCCCCTGCGGAGTGGTCAGGCTCTTGCTCATCCCGCCGCCGAGCGCATCATCCAGATCGCTTAATCGCCCATCGAGGATATCTTTCTCATCCGGTACCGACAGGCCGATATCGGAAAACGTGGCCGCCGGCACGGAGGTTGTGACAATTACGGTATCTGCCATGTTGGCCTCAGAAATTAATGGTGCTCTGGTTGTAGTTTTCGTCGGTGATGGTCATCACGCCGGATGCGATGCGATCCTGCTTTCCGATGGCAGTTGTGCAGGTTGCAGACTGGACGTAATCCAGCTTCAGCGCCTCGGACTGCATCTTGGTGTTGATTAACTGAGTGCCGGGCCAGTGACCGAGAATTCGCTGGTAATACGGGATGCCCAGCGTGGTGTCATACCAGACCTCACCCAGGAATGTTTTGCAGGCGCAAGCCACATCCTGAGCCACTGCGTAGGGGTTCTGCGTTTGCGCCAGATTGCCAGAACCATCCAGGGTGATGTCCCAGGCATCCGTGTTCAGAAGAAGGCTTTTGGTGAGCATGTGATCTCCGGGCAATAAAAAACCCGCCGGAGCGGGTTGGATTAAGGGGTTACTTCAAGTAAGGGCTTACGCAACATCAGCGCCGTGAATCAGGTGGCGAAGAGCTTTGACCCCTTCGGCGTTGTAGCGGAACGCTTCAACCTGCTTGCTGCTGTATGCCGACTTATCCATGACCGTGATGCCGTACTGCTCAGTTTTCAGGTTGTTCGCGTTTGCCACGCGTCCGATCTTCTGAGCTGACACTCCAAGCATTTCGCCAACCTCACCAGCAGAGTGGTAATGCTCTTCCAGTTTAGGTAGGGGCAGCAACTCAATACCAGCGGCATCATTGACTGCGCGAGCCATTGCTGTTTGCTTCGCAACATCACTCAGCTTCGGCATAAATGAAAGTGCCAGGCTAATCGCCTCAACTTCCATTTTGATGGCGCGTGCTCGGCGATACTCAGGAAGATGCGATTTCGATTTCTGCGGCAGAACCTCACCGCTTTCAAGTTGACGCCAGCGAGTTGCAACTTTGTGGCGCAGTGGGATGCTGTAGCCAGTCATCAGAGTAAGCGTCAGATCTTGGTCGAGCCAAAACTCTTGGTAGGTGCGCCCCTTATCATCTTGGTAATCGGCCGAAAAGTCGGCCGATTGAAGATTGAGCGCTTCGAAGAGTTTGCGGCAATCATCGAGAACGTGTTTATGCTGCTTGCCCGTCAGTGTCGCAATCTCACGGCTAGACATTTTGGTGACAGCTGATCTTGCATTTGCTACAGTTACTTTATTCATAGATTTCGCCTTCTATGTAGTCGATGTAGACCGCCAGCTGTAACTGGCGGTTTTTCTTTTTGCGTCACTGCAATCTCTGCTGGCGCAGGAACGGCAATACCCTGCTCCAGTTGTCATCCTTCCATGGTTGATGTTCGATGTGCTCCACTTCCCTCTTGATGATCTCTCTCGCCTTCTCCAGCGTTCTCGGATACTCATGCGTAATTGAGTAAAAGTGACCGGCCATTCGGTGCTCCGCTACACGCAGCAGCGGGTAAACCTCATTGCATGCATTCATCATCACTGAGCTGGCGCGCCACAACCAGGCTAGATCGCAGAGTTCTTCATCGGTAAGTCGCTTGGTCAGCGGTGAGTTAGCAACCTCGCGATCCAGAATGTCCAGCACCCAACGGCGGAATTCTTTAGCCACATCAGTGCGAGCAAACATTGCGATGAGATGAGCGCCACGCAGACTGAAAACACGAACTTTTTTGCGGTAATTTCCTGAGGTACTCACTTCGAGTACCTGAGTCATAGCGCTGGTAAACTCGTCGGCGTACTTGTTGTAGATCATCGTAACTGCGCGACTGTTGGAGTATTCAAGCGCCTTAGCAAGGTCTGAAGAGGTAAGCCATGTTCCAGTGATGTTTGATACCGGAATGAGTACTTTACCGTGGAAGTTGAGATCTGATTTAGCTACAATGTTCATGTTGGTTTTCTCGCAAAGGTTAACCGGCAAATTAGAGGCCCCGACTGTTAGCGCAGCTGGGGCTTCGTCGTTTTTACTGTGCATGCATTTGATCTCTAAACTTCAAAGCCCACACCAACGCCTGAACCAGAGCGGCGTTCTCAGATAAACCCTCTTCATCAGCAATGCGCTTAAACTCTTCTTTAAGCTTTTGCGGGTAACGCAGGGTTGTCTTTGCTTCGTTCTTTTCCATTACATTCTCCATGATGGCACTTTGCCGTGAAAGCAATATGCCATCATTGATTTTGGATAGCAATATGCCATCATCACATTTTTTTGGAGGTGGTGATGGCTGAACGTCCCGTTAAGGATTACGACAAATTTGTGCTGCGACTGCCGGAAGGAATGCGCGATTCAATTGCCAGCCGAGCAAAGCGAAATGGCCGATCAATGAACTCGGAGATAATTCTTACATTATTGAAAGACATATCTACTGAGGCTAAGCCTGATGCTTGGCTTGATGCCCTTATGAAGGCTCTAGAAGAGGTTGACATCTCAAGTGAGCACGGCATGGGTATTTTTAACCGGTCTGCTTCAGCGGCGATAAGAGATATCAACCAAAGGATTGAAATTGAAAATAGCAGGCTATCTTGGGTAGCTGATGCCTACGCCAAAGTTCTGGAAGATTCAAACAAAAAACCCACCTGATGGTGGGTTAGTTTCACATTCCTAGCGAGTAGCTCATGCTCATCAATGATGTGTACCCTCCGCTCCCGCACACCGAAAAGCTAATCCAATATTTCTGTCCTTCATCAATAATTTTCTGAAGATCTGAATACTGACTCTTGGTTAGCTGGTCAAAGTTGGTGGGGATTGCAAATACCTCGCCATCTTGCCTAGAGAACTGAATTAACTTAATCATATTGCCTGAATCGGAGTACTGGATTCTTTTCGCTCTAAAAGCGCCAGAGTGAGTCTCACATCCCTCCAAAGCCTCTGAAAGATTCCTCACCCCACCAGTCAAAGTGACTTGGTCTCTATAGACTTCCGGCTTAGCTGCGGCATTTGAAATTGCCGGAACAAGCAATAAAGCAAAGACAAGCGCACTAACTTTCATCACTTAGGTCCTTGTGTGTTTGAATTCCCTGATTCTACACCGCCATGCACGTGAGTAGAAAGGTTAATGCCTTTGGCTGTCACTTCGCCGGTAGCGGTTATGTTCCCGCCAAATGTGGCATTGCCTGCATATGTTCCCGCACCCTGAGTGAGTTGCCCGTTGGCCTCAATAATGGGTGAGTTTAGAGATATTTTGTCATTTGCATTCAGGATAACTGAGCTGCCATTTACGGTGACCACCAACGGCGAAACGATGTCGATACCATCATTCGCAAACTTCACGTACTGGATAGGGTCGCTGTTCAGCAGGCCGCCCAGATAAACACCGTCTGACTTACTGTGCGTCCGCATGGATGCAGGGAGTGACTCTTTTTTCTCTTCCTTCACGTTCGTGATGTCACGATCACAACAAAGCATGATGCCAATATCACCTGCTACCAGTACGCGGATCAGCTCAGGGTCAACGTAGTTGGTGAAGTAAGCAGGGATACCTGAGTTACCGGTGGTAACCATGGTTGGCTGAGCATCCATTGCCAGTGCGAAGTTATCCGCAAATTCCGGCTTCAGGTAATCTTTCGCGCCCGGCAGCACGATGCCGTACTTGCCGCTTGCTGCGGCGTAGTGCTGTTGAAACTTATTCATTAGTTGCTCCAGGTGCTGATTTTGACCAGTTCGCCTGCTGCTGCGATACTGCCTACTTTGAATGGGGTTTCGACGTAACCGGTGATGGTTGCGCCAGCGGCACCAGTCTGAACTTCACCAGTGGTCAGGGATGCAAACACTTTCTGTCCGCGCGTAGCAGCGGTAGAGGTACGCGCCCAGAAGTCACCAGCAACCATCAGGGTTACTTCGCGACCGGACTGGATAACGTTTGATGACGCGCCCAGCCAGGTGGTGATGACAGCCTGACCGTCACGATGCACGAAACCAGATGGTGCGCCGGTGCCTGCATTCGATGCCACGCCGCTGACGTCCCACGCAAATCGACCGATAGTCAGGCCGCTTGTGCCAGCCACCAGAGCAGCCTCACCAGCCAGGTAGGTGGCATGTTCGTTGGTGCTCGCAAAGCCACCTTCAACGCCCGGTGCCGGGTATTGATTAATTACACTCTGAAAACCTGCCATCTCAGTAACCTCGTTTCAGTTTGCCAGCGGTCGGGAAATCTTTCTCGAAGTCGCTGATTGATGCGGCATCCTGAGCCAGTGGAGCAGGACGTGAATTTTCTTTGTGGCTAATAGCCTGAGCCACCATTGCGCGGAACGCTGAAGGATGGACACCTTCGACATCAACTCCGTGCTGCTCAAGCGCAGTGCGGTAGACATCTTCAGCGGAGTCCATTGCTACCAGGTCGCCAACCAGTGGCTTGACGTCCTGCTCGGCCTGACGCATCAGGCGGAAGTTTTCAGCGGCTTTCTTCGTGGCGCTGTCAGCAGCCAGTCGGATAGCGGCATCCATAGCGGGTTTATCCACTTTTTTGTCCTTATCGTCTTTGTCTTCTTTGTTGTCGTCTTTATCTTCATCAGCAGCAACGGCAGGTGACAGAGCGGCGGCAATCTTGGCGATCAGCTCTTCAGATACCCCTGCTTCACGCAGCGCGGCCATGATGCCTTCTTTGTCATCATCGCCACTCACCTTCACTTCTTCGTCAGGCTCAACGCCTTCAGATGATGCTTCGATGATTTCAACCAGTTCTTCCGGCTCAAGCTCCATGTCGGCAGCCAGTGACGGTTTGTATTTGGCAGTAATGGCCTGCGCGATTGCCTTCGGTGTTTTGTGGGCATTCAGGATGGCCGTCAGGTCTTTCGGGGCTGCATCCTGAGCCAGTCGCGGCTTAAGGATCGCTCCCAGCGCTGCACGAATGGCTACGCCTTTGCGGTCTAACTTCATGTGTTTAAACTCCTGTGGGAGAGAATCGCCGACGACAACGTCAGCTCCTGCGCGGCCGGTTTCGACCAGTGCAACGTGGTTCCCGACGATGTCACGCATCACGCCTTCAAACTCATCGCCTTCAGGTGATTCGCCGGGAGTCATGTCAGCCCTGTATTGGTACGAGGACGACAGTTCTTTCTGCTCTTCAGTCTCAATGCCTGCGATAGCCTGAGCCACTTCTCTTTGAGGTATTCGGTCATAATTCTCTTACCCTTCCGATTCGTTCAGCTCGCGCCAGCGCTTCAACGACTTCATTCGCGTGCTTGATGGCCTCCGGGAAATAAAGCGGGATAATCCTGCCGTTACTGGTTTTCACTTCAGCCAGATATCGCTCATAAGCCTTTTGCCATTCCTCTTTCATGCTGCCTCTCTTTGCTTATTCAGCTCTCGGGTTTTCTGCCGGTAATGCGCCGCAAGTTCCTGCAACTCTTCCCGCGTCCACTTTTTCAGCTCATGAGGTCCCATCAGGCGATCGAAAGCTTCCTGCCCGATTTTCTTAATCAGGTTGGGCGTGTAGTTTTCGATGTTTCCTGACAGGTGCTGATTACAGGGAACGCACTGTTTATGGCAGTTGGTTTCGTCGTAACGCGTGGCCGGTGATGCGCCGCGGGTGCGGTAATGGCCTGCGTCATATTTGCCTTCATGAAAACGCCCACAGCTAATGCATGGCGCTTCTGCGTCACGGGTGCGGATGTATTCGTTGAAGGCGGCTTGTGCTTGTTTGTGGAAGTGACTGAGGGGTTGTAGAGCTAATTTGCGGATCTTTGTGTTGCGCTTTCCCTGCTGTGCTTCTTCCTTTCGTCGTCGCTCGGCTTCCTGTATGGCTTTCTGTCGGTCTTTATCTCTTCTGGCTAATGCGATTACCGTTCCACATTCCGGGCTGCACCACGTTTGATTATGGAATGCTGGGTGGAACCATTCTCGGCAATCGGGGTTTTTACACCGGCGCCTGGCTTTCTTCATCGCCCCCTCCGTGCATTCTGAAGTTGTCGTCTTGCATCCATCCGGCCGCGCAGCCATCGCATGCATAGGTTTCCTGCTGCTGCAGGGGAATGCCGCAACCAACGCAGGCCAAAGCAGATTGCTCGCCAGCGCCAGTGGGCTGATTTGATGGGGTTGAGTTGCTCATATTCCTCCCATTGCATATCGCAGTCGCAGCTTTCGCAGCTGATGGAGTAGTGATACCTGTCTTCACTGGTGAGGATGGTATGGCAGCGGTGGCAGCGTTCACGGCACATTGGCGGCATCCTGTTTGTTTTTGGTGTAAATAGCCCACCCGATGTTGTCCAACTTCTTCCGGCCCTTTGCGTCGACCAGGTAGATACCATCGTCACAAGCATGCTCTTTCGTTACTTTCCGGGACAATGTCTCCAGCTCGTCGTAGCTGAGCGCGGTCATCTTCAGGCGGTCATAACCGAACGTCTTTATTTTCATCGCGTGAACCTTACTCTGTTAGCCACAGTCCGGCGCAGCGCTTCCACATAGCTAAAGGTGGGCACTTGCGATTCGGTCAGTTGGGGTTTGGGTTTCTTGCGGGATGATTTGGTGTCGTAGATGGCGTGTTGTTCGTAGCGCTCCCATAGGGATTTGCGTTTCTTCATCGCGCCCTCGCCAGCATTGCCCGACCGCTGCTCTCGTTGATGCCTAGGCGTTCTGTGATGACTCGCCATGAGAGCCCCTGCTTACGAAGCTTGGCGATGTGGTTGCACTGCTCCTGGGTAGGATGCTGATATCTGCCTCTGTTCATGCTGCGCACCTGTAGTCAGTGGTTGCGGTTCCGGGGGTGCCGGTTGTGTACATAGGGTTTCGGTCTGGATGTTCCGGCGTAACTTCCATCAGGCCGTCAAATCGTTGGTAAACGCAGTGAGGCTTCTTATGGACGAACGCCAGCCACGCAGCTTCTTCGATGGCTGCGCCTATATCGGTGAAGGGTGTCATTGGTTCTGCTTGTCCTTGAGCGCCTGATACTCCGAGTCACCGGGGATTGTCAGTCGTAGCCCTTTCTGGTGAGCCCAGCGGTCTATCTCTGACAGGTAGTGATGCATTTCTCCGGTATCGAGAAGGCGGGTTGATTTGATGTATCTGGTTAATCCTGCAATGGTCACTGGCTTAGCGGGGCAGAACATATCCTTGAGCCACTCATGCACTTCTTCGTCGGAAAATGTCGATGTGCCGGCACCGGTCAGCTGGTCGGCAACTTCGTTGTTCCATTTCCAGAGAAGGCTGTTTTGCGGGAGTGAGCGCTTTTCGCGGTACTCAGTGATTTTTATGCGCCAGCGTTTGCCGGTTGGGAGAATTTGCTGAAGGATTTGCCAGAACTGTTTTTTGTTGGATTCGTGAAGTACGAAGTCCTGCACTGTTACCTCCCTTCGATTGTCTCCACGTAGTCATAGAGATTGTCGGCAACGGCGCTCAGTAGCAGTTCTATGCTCTGCTTGCTGTGTCCGCCTTCGTGAATCATCTTGATTACGGTGAGTACTGCTGTGTGAGAGTCTTTGATGGGTTGGTGCTTAGGTCTGAGGGGGATTACGTTGCTCATCTGGTTTTCTCCGATGCTCATCTGTTTCCGGGATAGGGAATTGACCTACTGGAGATGCTTCGCAGCGAATGCACCACTTATTCCACCACGGCTGGTCTTTGCGGTAGCGTTCAGGTGGCTTCTTCACGCCGCAGCGGTCGCAGCGGTAGTGTGGTTCGTTAGTCATGACAGCCCCTGCTTGCTGCTGAACGCTGCCTGCCAGACTATCCACGCCTGTCGCGTCTTCATGCTGGCGTAGGTCTTTCTTATTTGGCAGGAATATCGCAGGTCGAATCGACACTGGTTAATCGCCCAGTCTTCGAATGCGCGCCTGCTGGTTTCCCCCGCTCCACTTTCACGGCAATCATCGCCGTTGGTTTGGATTGTCATGATGCCTCCGATGCCACTTGCGCAGCGAGTCGTGCAGCTTCGCGAGCGTCCCATTCAACCGCATGAGCTATCTGGCGGGCAGACGATACTGCACGCTCAATCAATCCATCACACTCGCTGATGATGCGGCGCAAATCAGGGTTGCGTTCTAAAATCATCGCGCGCTCAATTTGCCAGTCGTTGCAGACTTCCAGTAGGTTTTTGCTCATCCTTCCCTCCCATCATTTCAATCACCCGGCCGCATCGCTTGCAGTATTGCTTTCTTTCCAGTTTTAGCGGGCCGATGCCATGCATAAAGAACACTCCTCGCTCACCTATTTCAGCGGCTACAGGCTTTAACTCAACATGCCAGTTGTGCCCGAATATCAACCCAATGCCTTTGCATATACTCATTACTCACCACCATCATTCTCAATCACCCGATAGGCGATGATGTCGCGTTCGCAACTGGCGAATTCGCCATGCAACTTCTTACGCGCGACTGCTGCGACAGCAGCTGCTGTTTCCAGGTCGTCATACGCCCCAAAGCTATAACGCTTACCGTTTAATGCGAACCGCACACGCCATTTACCTTCCTGCTTGTGCCAATTAACACCGCGAACGCCACTGGTATTGTTTACCTGCAACCCCGTGTTTTGTGCATTTTGTGAACGCGTAGCCTCCCGCAAATTACACCAGCGGTTATCAGCTTTGTTTTGGTTGATGTGGTCAATCATATCGGCTGGCCAGTTGCCGGTCTTGTACAGCCATGCAAGGCGGTGCGCTAAATACATTTTGCCGACCGTCCCAATTAGTATGTATCCGCTATGATGTAAAACCCCAGCAACATCACCTGATTTTACCGCTCCGCCGCGGCTCTTCAGCCAAGTAAACACCCCTGTATCAGGGTTGTAGTGCATTAGTTCTTTTAGTCGTTCTTGTGACAACATTTTTTGCCTCCATCATTATCAATCTGAGGGTTGGTGGAGGGTTGGGATTTCGGTGGACTTGGCAGTGGTTGCCAAGCGACTGGATTGCATCTTGACTCACCCCAAGGGTCTGGCTTACTGAAAAAGCCAATGGGCGAACCTAATGGGTGTCCTGGAGCTACGCCTGCTGGTCGCACAATGTCTATGCGCCCCTGCCCAACACCGATGCCGTCAAAAATGATTACATCAACGGCGGCATCCGGCATCCGCTCACTACAGCTAATCCAGCCACCCTGCTCCAGCACTGGCAGCGCAATCTCAAGGGCCGCAAGATATAGCTCTTCTTTGGTCGACAATCCTGACTCTTCCCATTCACCATGCATATTGGTTATGAGTGTTTTGCACTTCTCAGCGGTTAGTTTGTTCATTGGCGAATCCTTGTGACTTTCAGGAGCTGATATTTTGATGCACATCCCGTGCATTTGGCCTGCATACTTCCTGAGCGGCTTTGTTTCAACGTGCCGCCGCACTTACGACATGAAACTTCTTTGACGCGCTCAGCCATTTTCTCGTTGATGGTGTCGCTGTTGTTAGCTCGCTTTTTCGTTGGCATGTCATATCCAAGAGCTTTCGCTACCCGGCGGTATTCTTTAGAAATCCACTTGCCGTCTGATTCAAGGTGCAGGCCATCGCCCATCATGTCGCCAAGTCTAATTAGCTGGCGAGATAGGAAATCACGGTCTTCTATGAAATCTGTTTTGTCGCGTTTAGCTTCCATCTCACTCCCCCTTGTTGCTCTTGCCGCCATTGTTAGAACGGGAATCGCACAACTTCCTGAGAGCTGCGATTGTCTCTTCCGGCTTCATTATGACCACGCCATCTTTGCTGATTGTGTACTTGTCACGGTTCTCAATCAGCGCTTTAAGCAGGCGATCTTTCGGGTCAAACGTCAGCCCGGTTAACTGCTCGCGGGTCAGTCCGTGAATTACCTGTGTCATGATGGCTCCTTAACTTTCATGCCAGCCGATTTGATAGCTTCCACCACGTCACGCTGGTAAAGCTGCGGCTTGAATACGCCTTCGTACCAGTATTCGCTGTCGTTGATGTCGGGCAGGCTGATGCCGTTGTCGGCGATAACGATGCTGCGGCTTCGTTTATGCTTGCGCTGCACGATGCCCTTTTTCTCCAGCGCTTTGACGTGCAGGTAAGCAGTATTGCGCGACTTCCAGCCCATAGCCTCTGTGATTTCGGTGATGGTCGGGAAGAAACCGTGCTCGGAGCTGTAGCGCTTCATGAAGTCCAGAGTGGCTTCCTGAATTTGGGTAACACGAATAGTCATGATGCTGCCCCTTCCCGGCCTTCCAGCCAGAAGAAAAACGCGCGATCGACAATGGCATCCCGATAGCCTAAGTACGTGCGGCGCAGGTCATGCTTTTCGCCGTGCACGCTGCGGTACAGTCGTTCAAAACTGATGCGGATTCCTTCGCTCATGATTTGCCTCTCTTCAGGGTGGCTCGAAGCATTGCAACGCCGTCCAGTGCCTTCTCGCTGGTTGATGGGATGGAGAGCTTCAGCAGCTGCTTTCGCGGCTCCGGTATGTCTTCGCCAGATTCGATACGCTGCGACATCTTGCGTAGCTCTGACCGGCACTTAACGCGCAGTTCTGCTTCGCTCAGATTTCCGGCGCGCATCATGCTGTACAGGCCGGTGACCATCCAGTATTCGGCGTTGCTGCCCCATGGGTATTCCTCGGCAGTGACATATCCGCCCCGCTTGGCGCAGTAGGCCATCACCAGCGAATACAGCGTGTCTTCGTCTGGTAGTCCTGCGGCGACTGAGGCGCCCTTCTTGCACCAAGCGATGAATTCACCAGGTGAAGGCAGGAACGGCGAACCACTTGCGCGCGCTTCACGCATACCGGCCGAAAGCTGCTGGCGATTGTGAATGCCGTTCTCGGCGAATGCGGCGATCCACTGGCGTTTGGCTGCTGCTTCATCATTTGGGTTCTTCCAGGCGGTGCTGACCGATGCCGGGAATACCTGCTTGAGGTTGCTGAACAGGGCGTCTACCAGGCGCTCCACGTCTTCGTGCACGCCACGATCGACAGGTTGCGGTCCATCACCAGCGATGCGAGCGAGAGCGCCAGCGTCACGGTTTTGAATTGCTGATACGAGGTTTCTCATAGGAAATTATTCTCCCACTCTTTTTTATCGTTCCAGTGCGCCGCTGGTTGCTGCGGTTCGCTGGCTGGTCGATTGCGTTTGGCCTGATTCATCTGGGCTTTCAACGTTTGCCACTTCTCGCGAAGCTTTGCAGGGCTCATTACGTTGGTTTGCCAAAAGTGATCAGCGTTAGCCCATTTGAATACTTCGCAGATGTCGTGATGTGAGCACTTCAGCGCATTGCGCATAAGGCGAATATCATTCGACCAAGTTGGCCAGTTGGGCTCTTGCGCCGTTGGGGCGACAACTCGAACTTTGGCGAAGAGCCATTCAGCCGCTTTCAGGTCGTCCGATGTTCCCCACTTATCTCCTTTCGGTGATTGAATGGCTGCATCAGGACGAAGAGTTGGAAGCCGCTTAGGGGGTGAGTCAGGGGATTCGTTAGAATTCTCTGACGTAGTCTTTTTAGTATTATTGTTTTTATATTCTTGTTCATGATGCGCGGCTTTATGCTCGGACATATGCGCGGGGGTAGCATCTGAAGCCTTGGTATCACTGGCTTCGTTATGCGCGGACATATGCGCGGCTTTATGCGCGGGGGTGGAGGCTATTTTTTCGGCATATTCGGCGTAATTCAGGATGGTGATCAGCGTTCCTTTTCGGCGTTCAGCCAGTACAGAAATCATCTCTTCCTTCACGAAAAATGCCAGCATCCTTTCTACTGCGTGACGGCTGGTTGGCTCACCATTGCGATCACACAGTGATAGTCCAATATCTGCTGAGGTTGTTACCAGTTGCCCGATTTCCAGCGGCCATCTGTGGCCTTTGTAATTCGCCGTATATGGCTGTCTGGCTGCGTCAATAAGAAGGTTTTCCCACAGTGTCCTGAGAAAGACATCCTTTGCCCAAGGCTGCTTTTTGACGCTCCGGTACAACGGGATGTAACCATGTTTCTGGTTCTCCATCCTGTTGCTCCTGAGTTGCTTTGCAGCATTAAAATCAAATACTTTTGCGGTACTCATGCGGCGCGCTCCTGAACCTGATGAGCGGCCCATAGACCGGCGATCCACTGGATGCCTTTAGGCGTGAATTTGTTTTGTGTGAAGGCGTGTCCGTTGTTCTGGTTCTCACCAGTCTTCACGGTGAAGCGGCCTGCATCGATATGCTGAGCGTATGGGGTCAGCTTGCCAGCCAGCAGATACATGATCTCGCTTTCCAGCAGGAACTGACGGAAGGCGTTCTCTTTGATGTGCAATAACTTGCAGGTCTCGCGAAAGCCGAGTGATCCGCTGGCGTTAACGTAGCTGTCAACGAATTGCACTTTCGGCGCGGCGATTGCCAGCTGGTTTTCCAGAACCTGACGCTGCTCAACTTCTACGGTTAGTGCCTTGAGTGCAGAAAGGTAATCGGTAGGCAGGCTGTTAGAGCTTTCAAGCTCACGAAGGCGTTTAATCACCTTCATGCGCAACATAGCGCTGTAGCCGGTAACAAGGCACTCAGTGTGCTCACGATCTAATGAGTACTCGCTGTACTCCTGTCCGTTCTGGGGGTGTACGAATTTTTTCGCACACCCCTTCACATCTTCACCTAACTGCTCATACATACGCTCGATGTCGCGCATCACATCAAAGTGGCGCTTATCAGTAAGATCAGCAATTTCACGGCTTGTCATCGTAGTGTTTACTGCTGTAGATAATTGCATGTATAATTACCTCAGAAACTTAGTGTGAATTGAGAATCCTCAACTGTTCGAGCAGTTGGGGATTTTTGCTTTTGAAGAAGCGACGCAACCTGCTTTGCCAGCCGGGCTAAGTCGTCATCCACAACACCCCACTCCAATACCGAAAGCAGCATTGAAATCTTTGGGATGAATGTTTCCTTCCATCTGGTGATCTGCGAACGGTCAACGCCAATTGCTTCAGCCACTTGCTGGCTTCCCTTAATGGCGATCTTGTTCAACAGGGCGCTTTCAATACTTCGCGCACTTGTGCGGTTCTGTGTACGTTCCATTCGTTAGTATTTCCTTGTGATGTAAGAACTTGCTGTACCTTGCAGTAACAAGGTCAGTTGGTATTGCCCTGGATTTCCGAGGGCGGTCAGATTGATAAAGAGCGTGGTGATTATTTCTTGCTGCTAGGGAAAGGCTTTGACTCCTCTCCCTCGACTGATCCATCCGCATGAACGGTTACGAAAATTTTTCGCCCAGTACGGATGGCCTTGCTGATAGCGCACTGGATTACCCCAAAATCTTTCGCGGCCTTAGCCTGACCGTGAATTTTTGCGTAATCCTCAAGTGTCATTCGGTTCATAGGCCTGCTCCTTGAAGGTCACAACAGAAGAATACTACGGGTATTTGTTTTTGTAAATATCCCCGGTATTTTGATGTAATTACCTGCGGTATTAGAATGAGGTAATGGAAAACAAAAAATCCCTGACGGCAGAACAGCTAAGAGACGCGCAGCGCCTTAAGGCTTTGTATGAGTCGAAGAAAAAAGAATTAAAAATAACCCAGTACACGATCGCTGATGCGCTGGGGATTTCTCAGGGTGCTGTAGGGCATTACATGAATGGCAGGATCGCTTTGAACGTTCCGGCTGTGACTGAGCTTGCTCGCATTCTCCAGGTAAACGTCTCTGATATCAGCCCAACGCTGGCTAACGAGGTAAACAGATACAACAGCTTCATGGATAACAATGTATCGAATCCAAGGGCTCACGTTAGGGGCTCTAGGTATCCGGTTTTGAGCAAGGTTCAGGCTGGCGCATGGGCTGAGGCATGCGAGCCTTACACACTAAAGGATATTGATCTTTGGCTGGAGTCAGACGCGCATACTCAGGGAGATGCTTTCTGGCTTGAAGTAGAGGGTGATTCCATGACCGCACCTATGGGCTTGAGCATTCCAGAAGGAACGTTCGTCCTGTTTGATACGGGTCGTGAGGCGGCTAACGGAAACTTGGTGATTGCTAAGTTGGTAGATGACAATGAGGCTACCTTCAAGAAGCTTGTGATAGATGGAAGTCAGAAATTCCTGAAAGGCCTTAATCCGCAATGGCCTTTAACGCCGATCAATGGCAACTGCAAGATCATTGGCGTAGCCATAGAAACTAAATTGCGCCTGCTTTGATATAAGCCCGACATCGGGCTTTCAACGATCTAAAACTTTCATCGCCGCTTCCATTGCCTTCACCAGTAAAGCTGATCGCTCGGGGTTATTAGATGCCAGCGCCGTCCTGAGCGCATCAGCTATCACCAATTGCTTAGACTCCACGCCAAAATCATTCAGCGTAAAAACCATGTCGCCCACCACACGGCACATCTCGTCATAAAGCTCGTCTGATTCCTTAGAATACATACCCCACCCCGCTCAAATAGTGACCACCAGAGAATAACATCAAGCCAGTAAAAAAATAAATTTACTTAAAAATCAATACTAAGGCTATTTATTGAAAGAAATGAATACTACGGGTATTTACTTAATTAAATACTGTGAGTATTCTTTATCTCATCAGCAGGACGCTGGCGAACAACTAAACGGACTTTTGCTCTTTAACAATTTAGCCCTGTGAATACACAGGCCGAGGCGAGTGCTTCGGGGTGAGGTGAAGCTCAATGGCGAGCTAGCAGATAGGCGGTCGTGAAACACCGGTTATGTAGCGAAACGCCGCGCGTACTGCGATCGGCAGCGCACCGATGGAAGCTGGTTCGATTCCAGCCATCTCACCACCAAAGCACTCATCGAGGAACACCCATGACCAGAAATCAACGCCGCATGGCGGCCTACAACGCGAAGAAAGCAGCAGAGGCTACCGACGCTAACCGCTTTGGTAAAAAGCTTACTGTGGCTCTCTCAGGATGCAGCTTAAACGTAGCCCGCGCCACATCCTCACCAAGTCTGCGTGAGAAGCATGAGAGCAAGTCAGCGTGCTTACCGGAAATCGCGATATTTGCCGCTGGCTATCGCAAATCAAAAGACATCTTAACGGCGAGGAAATGAATATGAGCAGTATCGATTTAGCAGCATTGGGCATTACACAGGAAGAATTGCAGGATCGCGTTGTTGAAAGCATGGTTTCTAAGTTATTCAGCAGTTACTCAATGGACGAAGACGGCGATGAATACGAAGTTCCAAGTCAGTTAAAGCGCCGCTTGGACGACCAGATCCGCAAAGCTATCGACGAAGGTATCAATAAGGTTGCCGAAAAGCACATTTACCCAATCGTGAATGACAAGCTCGAGAGCCTGGTACTGCAAGAAACCAATTCATGGGGTGAGAAGAAAGGTGAGCCTGTAACGTTCATCCAGTACCTGATTGGTCGATCTGAGAAGTGGTTAACAGAAGAAGTTAACTATGAAGGCAAGCCGAGAAGTGCTTCAGACTCATACGGATGGAAAGGCACTCAAACACGCGTAAGCCACCTGATTAACAACCACCTACATTACAGCATCGAAACAGCTATGAAACAGGCTGTTCAGCAAGCGAATACCGTTATCGTTGGCGGCATTCAGGATACCGTGAAGCTCAAGCTTCAGGAAGTGAGTGATTCGCTCAAGGTCATAGTGAAAACCAACTGACAGGTCGCTTAGGCGGCCTTTTTTATTGGAGGCACCGCATGGAAATTTGTTTAGCACTGTTCGTACTGGCAATGCTTTCTCTGGTTTTATGCGCTGCCGATGCTATCCGGGATTGGTTGGATATTTAATCGTTCACCCATCGTGGGCGCAGCAGAACTTATAGAGGTGAGTATGGCAACTGTGACGATGTACCGCGGCAAGCACCCGTTCGCTGAGCGAGGAATGATTGCAATTATGGGTGATTACGTTTGCCTGTTAGATGATGACGGTGGAGACGAACCATGGCTTGACCCCATCAGCGCCGCAGGATTTGAACACCCAATGATTTGGGAGTGGTGCAGAAAGGATGACTTACCTGAAGGTTTGATAGACGGACTTACCCCCATATGGACACATGATTATGAGGGTGTCGACATCAAAAATTTGCAAGTTGTATAGCCCGCCCCGAGCGGGTTTATTTTTGTCAGTAGTTCGGTAATGCCGGACATGAGGGAGTGAGTGATGAAACACACGTTGAAAGTTTACAAGGATACGGCACTTCACGCCGAGTACATGAAAGTCAGATTCCCGCGTGGAACTCCATACCCAAGCAATTTTTGGCTGGAAGGCCATCGCTGGGCATATGAGCACACATCATTCGATGATGATGGCGACTTCGATATGCTTTATCGCTTCACAGAGGATGGCCCTGAGCAGCCTGACACCACTGATTTGCGTGACACGTTCGCGGCGGCAGCACTGATGGGAATGATGGGCAATCGTTCAATCTCGGACAATGTAACTTCTGAATTCGCAAAATTCAGAGCTGATGATGCGTGGCTGCTGGCTGATGCAATGCTCGCGGCCCGATCCAGTAACACCTGACAGGAGGATGTATGGAGTGGATTAGCGTGGATGAAAGAATGCCTGTCGGTCTTCCGCCAGAAGATAAGCACTCCCTGTCTGTGGAAGTGATAGCCACTGACGGCGTTCTGGTGGGAATCTGTGAATGCATGTCAGGAAAGCTACCTAAGCCATGGATAGCGTTCTCATCATATGGTGATGTTAAAGGGACAGATATCACGCACTGGATGCCGATACCTGAACCACCAACCGAGTGACACCGCAATGCCGTTATCTCTGACGGCATGACGATGCATTCTGCATCACCGCCTTAGAGGGCTTCCAGAACCAGAAAGTATCATCCCTTTCGGCACCGCAATGGTGCCGTTCTTTTTTCCAACACCAATCAACTAATTTCAGGAGCAATACCCATGATGAGCTATTCCATCGCGGGCGGCGTCAGCATGGGCGCTGCTCAGTTAAACGAATCACAACTCGACCGTGTCATCGGACGCATCCAAACCAGTGTTAAGAAAGGCTTGCGCTTGATTGTTGACACACTGAATCAGCGAGGTACGCCGTAATGGAGATTTGGCTTCCAGTTAAAGGATATGAAGGCATAGCTGAAGTTTCAAATTTGGGGGCAGTAAGGACAGTTGACAGGGTTGTTAGTTCTGGTCACAGGCGCAAGGGAAAGCTATTGGCTCTGCAAATAAATAAATATGGATATCCGAGTGTAGGGCTTTGGAGGGAATGTAAGTCGAAAACATTTCAGGTCCATCGACTTGTTGCTACGGCATTTGTGGCTGGAAGTGGCCCCCAAGTAAACCATATCAATGGCATTAAAACTGATAATCGACCCGAGAATTTAGAATGGTGCACTGCATCGCATAACCAAAAGCACGCGTTCCGAATCGGTCTTAATAAAATTCGCCCTGAAACTCTTTATGGACGAAATCACGGCAAGTTCGGCGGATTTATCATCGCCACTGAAATTTCCACAGGGTTAGAGCAAGTGCTTGAGGGTCGAAGAGATATTGAATCTAAGGGATTCACTCAGACCTGCGTAACGAGATGCATTCGAGGGAAAAGCCCTGCACATAAAGGCCATACCTTCAAGTTGATGGAGGGCTAAGTACTATGAAAAACCGCTATTTCACGAAGGCTCAGGAGCTTTCACGAGAGGCCCATCTCTTCGGCGACAAAGCGAAATGGGCTATGGCAATGCAGCTGTTACGGAGGTCAGTTAAATGAGCCGATTCACACTGAACGCACGCGACAAGGTTCGGGTGCTGAGTATTGCCGCGGCACTTCCCGATCGCGATAAGCAGGAAGTTGCCAAAGAGGTTGATGATTACCTCGATACGCATCACGTCAACCCGCTGATGATGGCTGCTCAGAACTTCCTGCAGCAGCACTACGGCGGCGTAGCGGCTCAGATGCTGGACTCGGATGATGATGCCCACATCGAGCTTGATAAGGTGCTGCGCGACCTGATGGTTGCAGCAGGAGAACGAATGCGTGGTGTAAATGTGATTCACAACGAGGTGGCGTGATGAGCTTCGATTTAGTTGAATTCGTAAAAAAGCAGGAGCCGCTGTTCGTTGGTGCGGTTTCCGACCAGTCAATCACATGGGCTAAGGAAAGCCAGTTCGCCATTCAGCTGTTCCAGAAAAATGACTGTCTGGCTAAGACAGCCATTAGCAACCCCACCAGTGCACAGAACGCGATCATCAACGTTGCAGCCATTGGCATCAGCCTCAACCCGGCAAGCAAGCTGGCATACCTGGTGCCGCGTGACGGGATGATTTGCCTCGACATCAGCTACATGGGCCTGCTGCATATCGCTCAGGCAGCAGGCGTCATCAAGTGGGGACAGTGCAAACTGGTTCACGCCAGCGACACATACGAACCGAACGGACTTGATAAAGCGCCAACCCACAAATACAGCGCCTTCGTGACTCCAGAGGAACGCGGCGCGGTGATTGGTGGCTACTGCACAGTTAAGACGGCAGACGGGGATTACCTCACGGAAGAGATGAGCCTGGCTGAGATTGAAGATATCAGGAAGGTGAGTAAAGCCGGCACATCACCAAAGGGACCATGGGTTAACTTCTGGTCTGAGATGGCAAGGAAGACCATCGTTAAGCGCGCCAGCAAGTACTGGCCTCGTGCAGATCGTCTCGATAATGCAACGGACATGCTGAATGAGACCGAAGGCGTTTTCACTGAGCCGACAATGCCATACGTACCAGAGGAAAAAGTTGTTCAGGACGAACAGCAGCGCAACGAAGAATTCAGCAATAACCTCAATGAACTCTGCGAACAGATGCCACTTTGCTCGTCAATTAACGAGCTTAAATCGGTATTCCAGAAAGCCTACAAGATGACAGCTGGAATGCCAGTACAGCAGAACGTTCAGCAGATTTACCACGAAGCCAAAAACAAACTGGAGGCAGTCGTATGACCGCTCTATACCAAATCGCCAATGACTTTGCTGCATTAACCGATTCTGGCATGGAGCCGGAGATGATTGCTGACACGCTGGACGCTATCGAGTGGGAGCTTGAGGGGAAGGTTGAGCAGTGCCTGGCCGTATGTAAAAACGAATCGGCATACGCGGAAACCCTCAAGGAAGAGAGCCGCAAGCTTGCAGAGCGCGCCCGTGCTGCTGAGAATCGTGTGACAAGCATCAAAGATTACGTTGCCAAATCGCTTGAAACCGCAGGCAAGAAATCGCTCAAGGCCGGAATTCATCAGGTTACCGTCCGCGCACCGTCCAAGTCAGTTGAAATCACAGATGCTGGCTCGATCCCCGCTGACTATGTCGAGTACGAAACCACGATTAAGCCTAACAAACTGGCTATAAAACAGCAGATTGAGGCAGGCATCGAGATTCCCGGAGCTCACATCAAGCTGGGCAAGCCGTCACTCATCATTAAATAGGCGGTTAGCCATGATGAAACTTCCTAACTACCGCCGCAACAATCACCCGAATTCGGGATTCAAGGAAAAGGTAGTTTTCCAACTGAGTAAGGGACCGAAGACTGGGCGCGAATTAAGCGACCTTTTTCATATGTCGCTGGGCCAGTTCAACAGCATTATGCGCGGCTGCCTGCGCGGTGAAACGGCGGTAATTACCGCTACTGACCCGGTGCTGGTAGATGGCTGCACCGACTTCACTTACACGCTTGTCAGCACCAAACGCATCACTCACAAAAACCCGAAGGCCATCGTCGTTTCATGGCGCGCTTTCGGCATGGCTACCAACGACAGCCAGCGCATAAACACAGAGGCGGCACAGCGCCGCGCCAGATTAATCAAGGCTGGCCTGTGGCCGGTTGGCGAATAAGGGGAAAGAACATGGCACGATTAGAACTTGGTTTCTCACCATTCAGTAAAACTATCCAACTCGCTAAGATGAAAGACCTCGGCAACGGCGTTCGCCAGCGCGTTGGTAATGATCGCGGCCGTGACGTGACTAATGAAGCTGCGCAGATGGTTTGGCAGCTAGTTATAGCTGAGGGTGGTCGCGTTGAATGGGGGTTGGATGATGGCAGCAAAATGGTGTTAGAAGCCACGAAAGAGTTACCAAAATCGAACGACACAGCTAAAGGTGGCAGCGATGATTAGCAGCCGCGCAGCACAGCGGGCACTGGCGCAGGGAAAGCGACAGAGGATTTTTCGTATCAGCAACAGAAAAATCATGCTGCACGGAGAAAATCACCCACCTTGGTTTTATGTCAAAACTACAAAACCCTCACGAAGCCAGTCGAAAGCAAAACGCAGGGTTAGAGAGTACCGCCTGAATATTCACTATGAGCGCTTTATCAGGCTGGGCTACGACGAAAAGGAAGCGTGGTTCTGGGCGAATGATGTTCTGGAAAGCAACTTCAGCAAGCCCGCCGACAGCACCACTTGAGTGCTCACCTACTGATAGCGCATTTACAATTCCCCGGCAATTTAAGTAATCATTGGTGATATAAATAAATACTCAGCGATTCGGTTTATTAGAAAGAGGAAGGTAAATGAAAGATATTAAATTTTCATGGTTCGTTAGATATTCCTTCACCAAAGATGGTGAAAAGGTTACCAATTATGGCATTGTGAAGGGAGAGGATGCTTCTAACGCATTCTCATCCTTTGGTAAGTACCTTGCTGAAAAGAATGACATTAAAGTTGATGAAATTGATATTCTGGCATTTAACAAGGTTTAAGAATATTGAGTATGAAAGGGTCGCTTCGGCGGCCTTTTTTATTTCCTGCAATCTGGAGAAATACCATGTGCGATGAAATTGACGCAGCATCAGACCTCGAAATCCTCAACACAGAGATAGCGCTGGCTAATCGCCCGATACCCGCGCCGCGCTCACCGGTATGTTTAAACGCTGACTGTGGCGAGCCATCACTTGAAGGCACAAGCTATTGCTGCAGTGAGTGCCGGGAAGACCATGAGAAGGAATTGTGGGCGCAGCGGCACAGAAAGGTGGCATGACGATGACTAAAAGGCATCTGGATTTATCGCAAGAGCTATTGAAGTGCTACTTAATCTACGACCCAGTCACGGGCGTTTTTACAAGAAAGGTATCGATAAATAACAACTGCAGAAGGGGCGATGTGGCAGGAACCATATCGCGCGGTTATGTAACGATAGCCATTGAAGGGGTACGCTATCGCGCCCACCGACTTGCTTGGCTATACATGCATGGAGAGCTACCTGATAGCGAGATAGACCATATAAACAGGAATAAACAAGACAATAGAATATCAAACTTGAGGCTTTGTTCAGGCAACGAAAATGCCGTGAACCGCTCAATGAGGTCGGATAACTCATCTGGATTTAGAGGTGTTTCATTTCATAAGGGCTTGGGCAAATGGCACGCTAGAGCATGCATAAATGAGCAAACTCACCACATTGGATATTATTCAACACCCTTAGAAGCGAGCAAGGCATATCACCGCTTCATAAAAGAAAAGCATGGTGATTTCTATGTAAGTTTTGAGGATGAGCAAGCCAATACGGGGTGCCTAGATGCAGGCAATGAGTGTTGAAACTCAAAACATTATGCGCTCCGTAGCGCGTAAGTGCAGAACGGAAATCCTCACCGCCATTGATGGCAGGCCCAAATCAGAACACGATCGCATCATCACCAACATTCTTGATCGCCACGCCAAAACCATTGACTGCCTGCCACCCAATACATTCCGGCCAAAATCCTGGCTCGTGTATTACGTGCGCCAGATTGAAAAGGAGATGTCGAAGTGAAAGAAATGCCATCACGCCAAATGGCTGTTGTCGGTACTCACAAAGATACCGGCGAGCAGGTGTATTTCCGTTCAGCATATTACGCGCCTGGCTTCCACCGTTCCGGCATCAAAGAAGCAATCAGTGGCCGTGCTAAGTCACATCGTGGTTACACGTGGCGATACGCGACAAAGAAAGAACGCGAGCAGCACACCAACCACTAATCCTCCACCACAAAACCTTTATCGCGCTCTGCGTGAGGAGTTGTTATGTCCGTTTATTTTTATAGCGGGTTAATTTTTAAGTCTGGAGTCGTAGTTCGTGGATTCAGCGGCACCGTAGAAATGGAGCATGCAAGTGATGCCTATCGTTACGCTCATGCCGTTCAAGTTCAAACTCTAAAAGACGAAGAGATTTACACCGGTGATTACTTCATCCACATGAAGCAGTTGAACAAAGTTGAATGACCACCACCTGCGACGAACCCATAACGCTTGGCGACCTGCTTCAGTGGGTTGCCCTGATTATCTCAATCATCATCGCCTGGCTATGGCCTGAACCAAAGTAATGTTGCCATATAGCCACATCCCACCCGATTAACCACTTTTGTTGTCATATACCAACATCCGGAGAGCCAATGGAAAGCTATTCACTTTCTATGGATGAGGCCTGCGCGTTCCTCGGAATTTCCCGACCAACCTGCCAGCAGTGGATTCGAACCGGCAGGCTGACGGCAACGCGCAAAGACCCGTCTAAACCGAAGTCACCCTACCTTCTCACCCGCCAGGCATGTATTGCCGCACTCAATAATCCAATGCACACTGTCGCCGTGAGCGCGGCAGATGCACATGAGGAGAAATCAACATGTCGATCTTCCGCAGGGGCTCCGTCTGGTACGGGAGCTACACGACGCCAGGCGGCAAGCGCATTAAAGAATCTCTTGGGACAGAGGACAGAAAGCAAGCGCAGGAGCTACACGACCGCAGAAAGGCTGAACTGTGGCGAATAGAGCGTCTCGGGGATTTCCCTGATGTGACGTTCGAGGAGGCCTGTATGCGCTGGTTTGAAGAGAAAGCGCATAAGAAGTCTATCGATGCAGACAAGGGCCGGATCGGATTCTGGCTCATGCATTTTGAAGGGGTATTGCTGAAGGACATCAGCGAAGCGAAGATTTATGCGGCCGTCAGTAAAATGACCAACCGTAAATCAGAGGAGCGATGGAACCAGCGTTCGGCCACGATGGCGAAGAAGGGAATGGATCTCGGTGCCTATAAGCCGGTGGCAGTTTCCACATCGACCAAGGCCAAGCACCTTGCTCTGATGAAGGCGCTGATGCGCGCCGCTGAACGTGACTGGAAGTGGATCGAGAAGTCACCGGTGATTAAGGTGCCACAGGAAAGAAATAAGCGGGTGCGTTGGCTCGAACCCGCTGAAGCTCAGCGACTGATTGATGAATGCCCCGAACCCCTCAAGTCTACCGTAGAGTTTGCGCTGGCAACAGGACTGCGCCGCTCTAACATCGTCGACCTGAAGTGGCAGCAGATAGACCTGCAGAGGAAAGTGGCATGGATTTACCCGGAAGACAGCAAGTCAGGCAGAGCAATTGGCGTTGCCCTGAATGGCACAGCCGAGACCGTTCTGCGCAAACAGATTGGCCGGCATCACAACTGGGTATTCGTTCACACCGAATCAGCGAAGAGAAGTGACGGAACCACAACGGCGACCGTGCGCAAAACACGGGTGGATTCCAATACTGCATGGCGGGCAGCACTTAAACGGGCAGGCATTGAGGATTTCCGTTTCCACGACCTGAGGCACACCTGGGCAAGCTGGTTAATCCAGTCTGGTGTTCCGCTGTCAGCGCTTCAGGAAATGGGGGGATGGGAAAGCATTGACATGGTGCGCCGGTATGCTCACCTGGCACCGAACCATCTGACGGAACATGCGAGGCAAATTGATGCGATTTTTGGCAGTCGTGTCCCAAATCTGTCCCACGGGGAAAATTTGAAAGCGGAGGGGGAGAGGTAACTCGTTGATTTAGCTTGGTACGCCCTACAGGATTCGAACCTGTGACCTACGGCTTAGAAGGCCGGTGCTCTATCCAGCTGAGCTAAGGGCGCATAGTGGTTGCGTCGGATTATACGTTTGCACGCTCTCGCGTCAACGTTTTTGCCGCCCTGCGGCTCCAGAGTGTTGAATCATTGAACAATTCGTCCTGAAGACCGAGCAATACGCCCCATACTGCGCTCCATCTGCCTTCAATACCCATGCCCATGCCGTGCCCAACAATCTCCCCTGCCCATCAATGCCGCTTACGCCACTCGCTCATCGACACCAGGTTACTCACCTCACCCGCCTCACCTTCCAGCTCGATCCCCTGCTGCGTAAACCGCGCATTATACTGCTCCCGCAGCGCATGCAGTTCCGCACTCTCCGGCTCCAGCTGCCGCAGAAATCCCAACGCCAGCAACAGCTGCTGCCGCGATATCAGTCCCGAAAATCCAGCTTTAGTCAGAATCCCGTGCCAACGCACCGCGTTCTCATCGCTGCCATCGACAATCAACACCTGCCAGATCAGCATCACAGCGGCTCCGTTAGCCAGGTGAGTTTCGTTATCGCCCGCGATGTAATCGGTGAACTCTTTGGCCGCGTCCTTACCCATCAGCGACAGCATCGACTCGATGTGCACCGGCGGCAGTTGCAGCCGTTTACTCAGCCCTTGCGCAGCATGGCGCGAACCGGCCGTCAGTAGTTGAAACCCTACAACAAACACCACCGCCAGCGTGGCGAGTATTAACCAAATCATCACGGCATCCACATAATTTCCTGAGGGACATAATACGCGCTAAGGCGGCCTCACGTCACTGCGGAAAGTCGTGAAACGCACGGGTGAAATGAATCTCTACCTGACAGCCGCACGCGCTTCTGACAGAATAGGCGCCAATCCCCGATTTAACTCTCTACAGATGGATTTCCTCTCTGATGGCAGCAAAAATTATTGACGGTAAAACGATTGCGCAGCAGGTGCGCCTTGAGGTTGCCGAAAAAGTACAGCAGCGTCTGGCAGCCGGTAAACGTGCACCAGGTTTGGCAGTGGTGCTGGTGGGTGAGAACCCCGCTTCGCAGATCTATGTCGCCAGCAAACGTCGCGCCTGTGATGAAGTGGGCTTTATCTCCCGCTCTTATGATCTGCCTGCGACCACCAGCGAAGCCGAACTGCTGGAACTGATCGATACGCTGAACAATGACAGCGAAATCGACGGTATTCTGGTTCAGCTGCCGCTGCCAGCCGGCATCGATAATGTCAAAGTGCTGGAACGCATCGTGCCGGACAAAGATGTCGATGGCTTCCATCCGTACAACATCGGTCGTTTGTGCCAGCGTGCGCCGAAGCTGCGTCCTTGTACGCCGCGCGGCATCGTCACGCTGCTGGAGCGCTACAATATCGATACCTACGGTCTGAACGCCGTGGTGGTTGGCGCATCCAATATCGTTGGTCGTCCGATGAGCATGGAGCTGCTGCTGGCGGGCTGCACCACCACCGTCACGCACCGTTTCACCAAAGATCTGCGTCATCACGTTGAGCACGCCGATCTGCTGGTGGTGGCGGTCGGCAAACCAGGCTTTATTCCGGGTGACTGGATCAAGCCAGGCGCGGTAGTGATTGATGTTGGCATCAATCGTCTGGAGAGCGGTAAAGTGGTGGGCGATGTGGATTTCGCGAGCGCTTCTGAGCGTGCGTCTTATATCACCCCGGTTCCCGGTGGCGTCGGTCCAATGACTGTCGCGACCCTGATTCAAAATACATTAGTCGCGTGCGAAGAGTATCACGACGTGGAGGAGGCATAATGGCCAGTTTTTCTTTGGGCGAACATGCTCACGTTGATTTGTGTGACCTGCTGAAACTTGAAGGTTGGGTGCAGAGCGGTGCGCAGGCAAAAGTGGCTATCGCGGATGGCGAAGTCCGCGTGGATGGCGCAATCGAAACGCGTAAGCGCTGCAAGATTGTGGCAGGCCAGAAAGTTGAGTTCGCCGGTTATAAAATTACCGTTGTAGCTTAAGCGTTCAGGCAATGAAAAAGGGGCGAACTGCGGTTCGCCCCTTTTGCTATTCTGCGGCTGGTAAATTCAGGTACACATCAACGTGAACCCTGCGACCTGAAAATTCGGGTGCTGATGACAGCGCACCCTTCAATTTGCATATTCGAGTGCCGATAAACGCGCATCCGACGATATTACTTACGACGCCAGCTCGAACCCTGCGGACCATCTTCGACAATCACGCCCAGCTCATTCAGCTTGTCACGCGCAACATCCGCCTGTGCCCAATCTTTTGCGGCACGCGCATCAGAACGCGCTTTGACCCAATGCTCGATCTCCGCCACTTCGTCATCATTCACCTGCGCACTGCTCTGCAGGAACTGCTCTGGATCCTGTTGCAGGATGCCGAGCACGTTCGCCAGCTGACGCAGTTTCGCAGCCAGCGCATCTGCAGCCGCTTTATCTTCGGTTTTCAGGCGATTGACTTCACGCGCCATGTCGAAGAATGCCGAGTAAGCTTCCGGCGTGTTGAAGTCGTCATCCATCGCAGTGCGGAAGCGCGCTTCAAACTCTTCGCCGCCTGCTGGCGTGGCGCTGGCATCGGTGTGACGCAGCGCGGTATAGAGACGCTCCAGCGCCGCACGTGCCTGATTAAGGTTATCTTCGCCGTAGTTAAGCTGGCTGCGATAGTGGCCCGACATCAGGAAATAACGCACGGTTTCCGCATCGTAATGCGCCAGTACATCGCGCACGGTGAAGAAGTTGCCGAGTGATTTCGACATCTTCTCACGGTCGATCATCACCATGCCGGAGTGCATCCAGTAGTTGACGTAATCGCCGTCATGCGCACAGGTCGACTGCGCCACTTCGTTTTCATGGTGCGGGAACATCAGGTCCGATCCGCCACCGTGAATATCGAAGTGGTTGCCGAGCTGTTTGCAGTTCATCGCGGAACACTCGATGTGCCAGCCCGGACGACCGTTGCCCCACGGGGAATTCCAGGCGGGCTCATCCGGCTTGGACATTTTCCACAACACGAAGTCCATCGGGTTGCGTTTGATTTCAGTGATTTCAACGCGCGCGCCCGCCTGCAGCTGAGTAAGATCCTGACGCGACAGCACGCCGTAACCTTTGTCACTCAGCACATCGAACATCACGTCGCCGTTGTCCGCCACATAAGCGTGTTTGCGTTCGATTAGACGCTCAACCAGTTCGATGATTTCAGGGATATGGCGCGTGGCACGCGGCTCCAGATCCGGCGGTAGAATGCCCAATGCGTCAAAATCTTTGTGCATTTCAGCGATCATACGGTTGGTCAGCGTTTCGATGCTCTCACCGTTCTCGTTGGCACGTTTGATGATCTTGTCTTCAATATCGGTAATGTTACGCACATATTTGAGCTGATAGCCCACATAGCGCAGATAACGTGACACCACATCAAATGCAACGAAGGTACGCCCATGACCGATATGACAAAGGTCATAAACCGTAATTCCACAGACGTACATGCCGATCTGACCAGCGTGGATCGGTTTGAATTCCTCTTTCTGACGGCTCAGGGTGTTATAGATCTTCAGCATTGAACGATTCCGTTATTAACGTTTGCGGGATACGCCTTTCCAGCGTAGCTGGGTATTGTGCCGTATTTTTCTCAGTTGTGCATCGCTCGCTTACCTTCTGTGGCTGCCTTACTGACGAGCCATCGGAATTTGTGATATAAGAGGCGTCTACAAAAATGCCCCGCCGCTTAGCAGGCGCGGCAGTTGATACTGACGACACCCGTAACAGGACGAATATAATGGTCACTTTCCAGACGAACCATGGCGACATCGTAATCAAAACCTTCGATGACAAAGCGCCGGCTACCGTGAAAAACTTCCTGGACTACTGCCGTGAAGGTTTCTACGACAACACCATCTTCCACCGTGTGATCAACGGTTTCATGGTTCAGGGCGGCGGTTTCGAGCCTGGCATGAAGCAGAAAGACACCAAAGAAGACATTCGTAACGAAGCCAACAACGGTCTGAAGAACACCAAAGGTACGCTGGCAATGGCCCGTACTCAGGCGCCACACTCAGCGACTGCACAGTTCTTCATTAACGTAGCAGACAACGACTTCCTGAACTTCCGTGACGAAAGCCTGCAGGGCTGGGGTTACTGCGTGTTCGCTGAAGTGGTTGAAGGCATGGACGTGGTTGAGAAAATCAAAGCGGTGAAAACTGGCCGCAGCGGCATGCATCAGGACGTTCCGGTTGACGACGTTGTCATCCAGAAAGTGACTGTTAGCGAGTAATGTCGCGCACGCTGTTTATCGCAGATTTGCATCTGTGCACAGAAGAACCGGCAATTACTGCCGGTTTTCTGCATTTTTTGCAGGGTGAAGCGCGCGATTGCGATGCGCTTTACATCCTCGGCGATCTGTTTGAAGCCTGGATTGGCGATGACGATCCCAATCCGCTGCACCGCGAAATCGCCGCAGCACTGAAAGCCCTGCCGATCCCCAAATTCTTTATCCATGGCAATCGAGACTTCCTGCTCGGTAAACGCTTTGCGCGTGAAAGCGGGATGACGTTGCTGCCGGAAGAGCAAGTGCTCAGCCTGTACGGCCATCGCGTGCTGATCATGCACGGCGATACTTTATGTACTGACGATGAAGGCTACCTACGCTTCCGCGCCAAAGTGCATCAGCGCTGGTTGCAGCGTCTGTTCCTCGCCCTGCCGCTGCGGATTCGCATGCGCATTGCCGCACGTATGCGCGCCGACAGCAAGCAAGCCAACCAGCACAAGACGATGAGCATCATGGATGTTAATCAGCAAGCCGTGATCGATACGATGACGCGCCAGCAGGTGCGGATTCTGATTCACGGGCATACTCACCGTCCGGCGGTGCATGAGCTGCTGGTGCAAGGTGAAAGCGCCCAGCGCGTGGTGCTCGGTGCCTGGCATGAAAATGGCTCGATGATTCAGGTCGATGCCGATGGCGTGCAGCTGATCGAATTTCCGTTTTAAAATCGCATCCTGAAATAGTCGGGCGTACCCGGGCTCGACACTCAGCGGGATGAAGATTCATCATCTGACCATCTTCACGCATCATTGCCCGTTTTCCGGCCACGCAACCGTTTTCCTTGCTCTCTTCTCATGCTATTCTCTGTGCCCTTCTTTACCTGCCCGCCCGGCCAGGTTCGTTTGACTATTCACAGGAGTTGACCGCATGTCATCCAACGCCACCCCGGCTCGTATTGCCATCGTCATGGGTTCTAAAAGTGACTGGGCTACCATGCAGTTCGCCGAGGAAATTCTTAACAGCCTGGATGTTCCGTTCCACGTTGAAGTGGTCTCTGCTCACCGTACGCCAGACAAACTGTTCAGCTTTGCCGAAACTGCCGCAGATAACGGTTTCCACGTGATCATCGCGGGTGCTGGCGGTGCTGCGCATCTGCCGGGCATGATTGCTGCCAAAACGCTGGTGCCGGTGCTGGGCGTGCCGGTACAAAGCGCCGCGCTGAGCGGTGTGGATAGCCTCTACTCCATCGTGCAGATGCCGCGCGGTATTCCAGTAGGCACATTGGCGATCGGTAAAGCCGGTGCAGCTAACGCTGGGCTGCTGGCGGCACAGATTCTGGCGGTGCATGACAAAGAGCTGGCGGCGCGTCTCGCCACCTGGCGTCAAACCCAGACTGATGAAGTGCTGAACAACCCAGATCCGCGGGTGGATGCATGAAACCGGTTTGCGTACTCGGCAACGGTCAGTTAGGCCGTATGCTGCGCCAGGCGGGTGAACCGCTGGGCATCGCGGTGTATCCGGTGGGTCTGGATGCCGAACCTTCTGCCCTGCCGATCGCCGAAAGCGTGATCACCGCAGAGATCGAGCGCTGGCCGGAAACCGCGTTAACGCGCGAGCTGGCGTTGCATCCGGCATTTGTGAACCGCGATATCTTCCCGCGTCTGGCCGATCGCCTGACGCAGAAACAGCTGCTCGATCAGCTGAACCTGGCAACGGCGCCATGGCAGTTGCTGGCAGATAAAGCTGAGTGGCCGCAGGTGTTCAGTTCACTGGGCGAACTGGCGATTGTGAAACGTCGCACCGGTGGTTATGACGGTCGCGGTCAGTGGCGTTTGCGCGCCAACGAGACCGATTCGCTGCCGGATGAGTGCTACGGCGAATGCATCGTTGAGCAGGGCATCAACTTCAGCGGTGAAGTGTCGCTGGTCGGTGCGCGCGGTCAGGATGGCACCACGGTGTTCTATCCGCTGACGCATAACCTGCATCAGGACGGCATTCTGCGCACCAGCGTGGCGTTCCCACAGGCCGATGCTGCGCAACAGCAGCAGGCGGAAGCAATGCTTAGCGCGATCATGCATGAGCTGAAATACGTGGGTGTGATGGCGATGGAGTGTTTCATCACGCCAGAAGGCCTGCTGATCAACGAACTGGCGCCGCGCGTGCACAACAGCGGTCACTGGACGCAGAACGGCGCGTCCATCAGCCAGTTTGAGCTGCATCTGCGTGCGGTGCTGGGTCTGGCGCTGCCGAAGCCGGTGGTGTTTGCGCCATCGGTGATGGTGAACCTGATTGGCACCGACGTGAATGTGGACTGGCTGCAACAGCCGCTGGTGCATTTGCACTGGTATGACAAAGAAGTGCGTCCGGGCCGTAAGGTTGGGCACTTGAATCTCACTGACAGCGATCAAGCGCGCCTTGCGGCGGCGCTGAACGCGCTGGTGCCGCTGCTGCCGGAAGAGTACGCCAGCGGAATTGCCTGGGCGATTGAGAAGCTTTGAATGAAAAGGCCGCGCAAGCGGCCTTAAATTTATGTTGTTTTCCAGGGACGCATAAATGCGTCCCCTACGAAATAATGCTGCCTTTGGCTCCCTTGCAGATTCGATGCCATCGTAGGGGCGGCATTCATGCCGTCCATTACCCTTAAGCCGTTTCAAACCGCTTAAACAGCGCCTTGCCTTTCAACAGTCGCACGCCCAGCCAGCCGCCGCACACTGACAACAGCAGCGCGCCGCAAATCGGTAATGCAATCCACAGCGTCCAGTCTGGCTCCCACGGGAAATCGAAGATCTTGCGCTGTAATCCCCACAGCGCCGCTTCTGCGCCCAGTGCCGCCGCAATCCCCGACACCACGCCAAGCAAGGCAAACTCGCACCATAACGTGCCGCGCAGCAGGCGTTTACTCGCACCCAGCGTGCGATACACCACCAGCTCTTGCCTGCGCTGTCGCATACCGACCTGAATCTGCGCCAGCAGCAGCAACACGCCACAGATCGTTACCAGCACCACCATGATCTCCAGCGCCTGGCTTACCTGCGCCAGTACCAGACCGATCTGCTTCAGCATACTGCCGACATCCAGCAAGCTCAGCGTCGGGAAAGCGCGATTGAGCTGGGCCAGCAGCGCTGGATTGCTGTCCATGCGGAAGCTGGTCAGCCAGGTTTGCGGCTGTTGATCCAACGCACCCGGCGGGAAAATAAAGAAGAAGTTCGGCCGCAGGCTCTCCCAATCCACTTTGCGCAGGCTGGTGACTTTAGCGCTGAACTGCTGGGTATCACCGCTGAAGGTCAGCGTATCGCCGAGCTTCAGTCCAAGACGATCCGCCAGCTCCACTTCCATCGACACTTCCCCGGCTTTCGGCGGCCAGCTTCCGGCCAGCAGCGGATTGTGATCCGGTCGCTCCGATTGCCACGTCAGATTCAGTTCGCGGTTCAGCGCGTTATCCATCTTCGGATCGGCTTCTTTGCCGTTCAGCTCCGTCAGACGCGCACGCACAATCGGATAGTAGGATTCCGGTTTAACCTGATGCTGATTGAGGAAGTCGCGCACCTGCGGCACCTGTTCCTGCGTCATGTTGAGCAGGAAGTAGTTCGGCGCATCCGGCGGCAACTGCTGCTGCCAGCGATCCAGCAGATCGCCACGCATCACCAGCAGTAACGCCAGCAGCATAAAGGAGAGCGAAAATGCCGCCAGCTGGCTCAGCGTCATCACCGGCTGTCGCAGCAGACGGTTGATTGCCAGTCGCATTGCCAGATTGCGCACCACCAGCTTACGCAGCAGCAACAGCGTGCCCCAGCCGAGCAGTGACAGCAGCAACGCCAGCATCACCACGCCGGCCAGTAGCGCCCACAGCATTTTGCTGCCACCCATCAATAATGCCAGCAGGCCAACCACCACCAGCGCCATCGCGGGCAGATAAAACCGCAGCGGCCAGACATTCGCCACCGCATCGAGCCGGAGCACACGCAGCGGCTGAGTCGCCATCAGCAGGCGATACGGACGCAATCCCACCAGCAGCGAAATGACAAACATCGCGCCAATTGCCCACAGCCACGGCCAGAAGCTGGCGGCAGGCAACGCGGCGGGCAGCACCGGTTTGAGCATCGCCAGCAGGATGATCTCAATCCCCTGCCCCAGCACGCTGCCCGCTATCGCCGCCAGCAGCAATACCGCCAGCCACTGGCCGATGATCAACCGTTGCAAGGCGTTGCGCGTCGCTCCCAACGTTTTCAACACTGCCACTAAATCGTATCGACTGCGGCAGTAATGGCTCATCGCCACCGCCACGGCCGCAATCGCCAGCATCAGCGTCAGCAAAGCAGAGAGCAGCAGGAATTGCTGCGCACGCTGCATCGAGCGACCGAGCGCATCTTCGGAGTTCTCGACGCTAATCCAGCGCTCACCGGCTTTTAGCTGCGGCTGGATCCAGCTGTCATAACGCGCCAGCGGAGCCGGATCGCCAGAGAACTTGTAGCGCCAGCTGAGTCGACTGCCGGGCTGAATCGCACCGGTTTTATCGACATCCGCGAGGTTCATCAGCAGGCGTGGCGCCGTCTGGAACGGATTAAAGCCGCCATCCGGCTCCTGAATCACCTCACCGGCAATACGCAGCGTGGTGTCACCCACATCGACGTTATCGCCCACTTTCAAATTGAGCAGCGCCAGCAAACGTGGCGCGGCCAGCACCGTGCCCGCCTGCGGTTTTAATCCCGGCGGATCGGTTTGCAAGGTGCCGAACATCGGATAGGCATCGTCCACCGCTTTCACATCCGCCAGCTGCGGCGTTTGATCGGCAAAGGTCATGGTCATAAAACTGAGCTGACGACTGACCGAGAGCCCTTCATCGCGTGCTTTGTTCAACCAGGCTTCCGGCGCGGGCGCGCTGCTGCGCAGGGTACGATCGCCCGCCATAAAATCACGGCTCTGCTGACTGAGCCCTTTTTCCATGCGATCGCTGATCGAGCCCAGCGCCAGCACGCAGGCCACCGCCAGCGTCAGCGCCAGCCAGACAATCAGCAGCGACGGCGAGCGCCATTCACGCCAGAACCAGCGCCAAATCATGTTTCCTCCCACAGCTTGCCGTCGCGCAGACGCAGCCGACGATCGCAGCGCGCCGCCAGTTGCTCATCGTGCGTCACCAGAATCAGCGTGGTGGCGAAATCGCGGTTGAGGGAGAAAAGCAGGTCGGCGATGCGGTCGCCGGTTTTGCGGTCCAGGTTGCCGGTGGGTTCATCGGCGAACAGCAAACCAGGACGTCCGCTAAACGCGCGTGCCAGTGCCACACGCTGTTGTTCCCCGCCGGAAAGCTGCGCGGGCAGATGATGCAGACGGTCTTTTAAACCGAGCTGAGTCAGCAGATCCACTGATTGCGCGCGACTGTCACGATCGCTGTCACCGCGCAGCAAGGCGGGCAGCTGCACGTTCTCCAGCGCATTAAGCGTCGGCACCAGCATAAAGGACTGGAACACAAAGCCCACTTCCCGCGCGCGCAACGCGGCACGTTGCTCTTCGTTCATGTTATGCAGCGGCTGGCCGAGCAGATTGACCTCGCCGCTGCTGCCATCGTCCAGCCCGGCCAGAATGCCCAGCAATGTGGATTTGCCGGAACCCGATTCACCAATCAGCGCGATGGTCTCAGCTGGTTTGACAACCAGCTCAACTCCGGTAAGGATGGTCAGCTGATGCTCTCCCTGACCGACGGACTTAGTAAGATGATGAACTGCAACAATGTTTTCCGCTGGCATTATCCCTTCCTGTTGTTATTGCTTCTGCTGGTGTCCCGCATCGCCGCCGCCGATACCTTGCTGGTACTGGGCGACAGCCTGAGCGCCGGGTATCGCATGTCCGCCACTGCGGCATGGCCCAGCCTGCTCAATAAAACCTGGCAACAGCAGCCCCAGATTATTAACGCCAGCATCAGCGGAGATACCGCCGGACAAGGGCTGGCGCGTTTGCCTGGCCTATTAAAACAGCATCAACCCCGTTGGGTGTTAATCGAATTGGGCGGTAACGATGGCTTGCGCGGCTTCCCGCCTGCCAATATCGCGCAGGATCTCAGTAAAGTGATCGACGAAGTCAAAGCCGCTAAAGCGCAGCCGCTGCTGATGCAAATTCGTTTACCCGCTAATTATGGACGTCGTTATACCGAGGCGTTTAGCGCGATTTATCCACAGCTGGCACAGCAGTACAACATTCCTCTGGTGCCCTTCTTTATGGAGCAGGTCTATCTGAAGCCGGAATGGATGCAGCAGGACGGTATTCACCCCAATCCGGATGCGCAGCCGTTTATCGCCAATCTGATGGCCAACGAACTGGCTCCGCTAGTAAAGCAGAATTAAAGCAGGCGTGTGATTTTTAACAGGTAAAGAAATGCAAAAAACAATCGTAATCACTGGCTGCTCCAGTGGCATCGGCTTAGCGGCCGCCAACGATCTGCAATCCCGCGGCTATCGCGTGATTGCCGCCTGCCGTCGTGCGGATGATGTGGCGCGCATGGAGGCGCTGGGCTTTACTGGCGTCCAGCTCGATCTTGATGATGCCGCCAGCGTGGATGCCGCCGCCGACCGCATTCTGGAATTGTGCGAGCATCGCCTGCACGGTTTGTTTAACAACGGCGGCTTTGGTCAGTACGGCCCGCTGAGCAGCGTCTCGCGCGCGCAGCTGGAAAAACAGTTCTCCACCAACCTGTTTGGCACCCATCAACTGACGATGCGCCTGCTGCCTGCCCTGCAAGCCAGCGGCAATGGGCGTATTATCAATACCAGCTCGGTGCTGGGCCTGATCTCCACGCCCGGACGCGGCGCCTATGCCGCCAGCAAATGGGCGCTGGAAGCCTGGAGCGATGCGCTGCGCATGGAAGTGCGCGATGCCGGCGTGCGTGTGAGTTTGATCGAGCCAGGCCCGATTGCCACGCGCTTCACCGACAATGTGCATCAGGGCGAGCAGGACAAACCGGTGCGTAATCCCGGCATTGCCGCACGCTTCACCCTGCCGCCGGAAGCCATTTTGCCCAAGTTGCGTCACGCGCTGGAAAGCAAACATCCGCGCCTGCGCTATCCAGTGACGCTGGTCGCATGGATGATGAGCCTGCTGAAACGCCTGTTACCGGGCTGGATGCTGGATCGCATCTTGCGCAGCAACTGATCGACAAGCTAGATTTGAACTTGAAGCGGGGCAGCTTGCCCCCATATTCTCAACACACTTTCTGCAAAGAGACGTATTCATGTCACACGCTTTGATTATCGACATCAACGAATCCAACCTGCACCAGACGCTGGAACAATCCACGCAGATGCCGGTGCTGTTCTATTTCTGGTCCGATCGCAGCCAACACTGTCAGGAGCTGACGCCGGTGCTGGAGCGTCTGGCACAGGAGTACGCGGGTCAGTTTATTTTGGCCAAACTGGATTGTGATAAAGAGCAGATGGTGGCATCGCAGTTTGGTCTGCGCTCGATTCCAACCGTGTATCTGTTCCAGAACGGGCAGCCGGTAGATGGCTTCCAGGGCCCGCAGCCGGAAGAAGCGATTCGCGCACTGCTACAAAAAGTGCTGCCGCGTGAAGAAGAGATTAAAACCCATCAGGCGATGCAGCTGATGGAAGAAGGCAAACCGCTGGATGCGCTGCCGCTGCTGAAAGACGCATGGGCGCTGAGCAACCAGAACAGTGAAATTGGTTTCCTGTTGGCAGAGGTGCTGATCACCCTGAGCCGCAGCGAAGAAGCGGAAGCCGTGCTGGCGGTGGTGCCATTGCAGGATCAGGACACTCGCTATCAGAGTCTGGTGTCGCAAATTGATCTGCTGAAACAAGCTGCGGATACCCCTGAAATTCAACAACTGCAGGAACAGCTGGCCAGCGAGCCCGCGAATGCGGAACTGGCTGCTAAACTTGCTTTACAGCTGCATCAGGTGGGCCGTAACGAAGAAGCGTTGGATCTGCTGTTCAGCTTCCTGAAGAGCGATCTCAGCGCCGGCGAAGGTCAGGTACGTAAAATGTTCCAGGAGATTTTGGCTGCGCTGGGTACCGGTGATCCCCTCGCCACCCGCTATCGCCGCCAGCTGTACTCGCTGCTGTACTGATCGGTACCGCGCGTGAAACGGGCCGAACGACTCGGCCCGACAATCTGACAACCAGGAGGTTATATGTTGACTGTGATTCCCGTCATTATCGTGCTCGCGCTCGTTACGGTGTGGGCTGGTGTAAAAATCGTGCCACAAGGCTATCAGTGGACGGTGGAACGTTTTGGTCGTTACACCAAAACCCTACCGCCAGGCCTCAGTTTGATCGTCCCCTTCATGGATCGTGTGGGTCGCAAGATCAATATGATGGAACAAGTCCTCGATATTCCCTCGCAAGAAATCATCTCCAAAGATAACGCTAACGTCACCATTGATGCCGTGTGTTTTATCCAGGTGGTTGATCCTGCGCGTGCGGCCTATGAAGTCAGCAATCTTGAGCTGTCGATCCTTAATCTGACCATGACCAACATCCGTACGGTACTGGGTAGCATGGAATTAGATGAGATGCTGTCGCAGCGCGATAACATCAACACCCGCTTACTGCACATCGTCGATGAAGCCACCAATCCGTGGGGCGTCAAAATCACCCGTATCGAAATTCGCGATGTTCGCCCGCCGCAGGAACTGATCGCGGCGATGAATGCGCAGATGAAAGCCGAACGTACCAAGCGTGCCGACATCCTTACCGCAGAAGGCGTGCGTCAGGCCGCGATTCTTCGCGCCGAAGGGGATAAGCAGTCGCAGATTCTGAAAGCCGAAGGTGAGCGAACCTCCGCTTTCCTGCAGGCCGAAGCGCGTGAACGCCAGGCGCAGGCGGAAGCCAACGCCACGCGTGCCGTGTCGGAGGCGATTGCCGCCGGCGACATTCAGGCGGTGAACTACTTTGTGGCGCAGAAATATACCGATGCGCTGCAGAAAATCGGTGAATCTCATAACAGCAAAGTGGTGATGATGCCGCTGGATGCCAGCAGTTTGCTGGGTTCCATTGCCGGTATCGGTGAATTGCTGAAGGAGAGCCGTCAGGAGCGTAAACCGTGATCCTGATGGAACTGATTGCCCATCCACACTGGTTCTGGCTGACGCTGGGCGGCCTGTTGCTGGCCGCTGAAATGCTCGGCACCAGCGGTTATCTGCTGTGGAGTGGTTTAGCGGCGGTGCTGGTCGGTCTGATTGAGTGGTGCTTCCCGTTCTCGTGGACGCATCAGGGCATGCTGTTCGCCGCGCTGACCTTGCTGTGCGTCTACTTCTGGTATCGCTGGATGCGCTACCGTGAGGTTTCTCAGCAGCCCAACACCCTGAATCAACGCGGATCGCAGATGATCGGGATGCACCTGACCCTGGATTCCACGCTCAAAGATGGTTTAGGTCATGTGCGCATTGGCGATAGCAGTTGGCGTGTGCAGGCGACAGAAGATTTGCCCGCCGGAACGCCAGTGATCGTCACCGGTGTGGTCGGCATCACGCTGATGATTCAGCCGCGCTTCCCTTCGCCCTGATGGCAGCAGCCCGCCAGATGATTGATGATCGGGCAATCGGCACTGTCATCGCCGGGGCAGGCTTCAGCAAGTTCCAGCAGTCGCGCGCGCATCGCATGTAATTCTTCGATGTGCGCGGCGATTTCATCCGCTTTCTGCAAGGTGCGCGCTTTGACATCCGCGCTGTGGCGAGCGGGATCGTTGAACAGGGTAACCAGCTCGCGGCATTCGTCCAGCGTAAAGCCGACCTGACGCGCCTGGCGCAGCAGATTCAGCTCATCGATATGATGCGCGGCGTAGCTGCGGTAACCATTATCACTGCGTAACGGCGGCGTCACCACGCCCTTCTCTTCGTAAAAGCGGATCGCCTTGCTGGTCAGCCCGGTCTTTTTTGCCACATCGCTGATGTTCATGTCTCTGCCTCTTGACCTTCCCCTGAATGGAAGGTTTAGGCTCTATAACTAATGCAAAGTTTGCAGACAGTCAAACCTCTCGTTAAGGAGTTTAAGATGTCACACACACAATTACTGGCGCTGGACGGTTTGTCCTGTGGCCACTGCGTCAAACGGGTCAAAGAAGCGCTGGAGCAGCGTGACGATGTGGAACAAGCGGAAGTCACCCAGCAGGAAGCGCGCGTCACCGGTGCTGCCAGCGTCAGCGATCTGATTGCCACCGTGGAACAGGCCGGCTATCACGCAGCGGTGAAAGACAGCCCAAAGCCTGAGCCGTTGACAGCAACAGAGCCGCCGCCGGAGGCGCTGACAACGGAGTCGCAACCGGCAGAAGAAAATCTTCCGATTCACCATTTGCTGATCAGCGGCATGAGCTGCGCCAGCTGTGTGAGCCGGGTGGAACAAGCATTGCAGAAAGTGCCTGGCGTCAGTCAGGCCCGCGTCAACCTCGGAGAGCGCAGTGCGCTGGTGTTAGGCGATGCGCAAGCCGAGGCGCTGATTGGTGCAGTGGATCAGGCGGGCTATTCCGCAGAAGTGATCGACGATGAACAGACGCGGCGTGAACGCCAGCAGGTCAGCGCACAGCAGGCGATGCGCCGCTTTAGCTGGCAGGCGGCGTTGGCGCTGCTGCTTGGCGTGCCCATGATGATTTGGGGCATGCTCGGCGACAATATGATGCTCAGCGACGCCAACCAAACGTTATGGCGCTCGCTCGGCGTTATCACCTTGCTGGTGATGGTGATCGCTGGCGACCACTTCTATCGCAGTGCGTGGCGTAGCTTACGGCACGGCACCGCCACCATGGACACTTTAGTGGCGCTGGGAACCGGTGCAGCCTGGCTCTACTCGATGAGCGTGGCGCTGTGGCCGGAATTTTTCCCGATGCAGGCGCGACATCTCTATTTCGAAGCCAGCGTGATGATTGTCGGGTTAATCAATCTCGGCCATGCGCTGGAACAGCGAGCACGCCAGCGTGCCTCTAAGGCACTGGAACGGCTGCTGGATCTGACGCCGGCGCAAGCCTGTGTCATCGGCGCGCAAGGCGAAACGCTAATGCCGTTGAGCGAGGTCCAGCCCGGCATGCTGCTGAAACTGGTGACTGGCGATCGCGTGCCGGTGGATGGCGAAGTCGAGAGCGGCGAAGCCTGGTTTGATGAAGCGATGTTGACCGGTGAAGCGGTGCCACAGGCGAAGCAGCCGGGCGATAAAGTCTATGCCGGGACGCTGGTGCAGGATGGCACGTTGCGCTTCGTGGCACGCGCCACCGGCAGTCACACCACGCTGGCTCGCATCATCAATCTGGTGCGCCAGGCGCAGAGCAGTAAACCGGACATTGGCCGCCTGGCCGATCGCATCTCGGCAGTGTTTGTGCCGGTGGTAGTAGCGATTGCCCTGCTGGCGGGTCTGGTGTGGTATCTGGTCGGCCCGCAGCCACAGTTGGCCTACACGCTGGTGATCGTCACCACAGTGCTGATTATCGCCTGCCCTTGCGCACTGGGGCTGGCAACGCCGATGTCGGTAATTGCCGGCGTTGGTCGTGCGGCAGAACTGGGTGTGCTGGTGCGTGATGCTGATGCGCTGCAGCGTGCCAGCGAAGTCGATACCATCGTGTTTGATAAAACCGGCACGCTGACGCGCGGCACCCCGCAGGTCAGCGATGTGCTGGTGTACGGTGACTGGAATCAACAGCAGGTATTGAGCGCCTCGGCACAGCTGGAACAAGGTTCGAACCATCCGCTGGCGAAAGCGATTCTGGCGGCAGCACCCGATCTCAGTGACGAGCCGATTAAGCAATTTCGTACAATACGTGGCAAAGGCGTGAGCGCTAAAGTGGCAGGCAGAACACTGCTGCTCGGCAATCAGGCTTTGCTGGATGAGCACCAGATAGATTACCGAGCCGCACAACAAGATATCGACCGTTTCGCCGCGCAAGGTACTACGCCGGTGCTGCTGGCCGATCAGCGCCAGTTACTGGGCCTGATCGCCTTGCGTGACAGCCTGCGTCCGGAGAGCGCGGAGGCTTTACAGCGTCTGCACCAGTTGGGTTATCGGTTAATCATGCTGACCGGCGATCACCAGAAAACCGCGCAAGTAATTGCTGCCGAAGCCGGTATTGATGAAGTGATTGCGGGCGTGCTGCCCGAAGGCAAAGCGCGGGCGATTGCGCAGTTGCAGCAGCAAGGGCGCAAAGTGGTGATGGTCGGCGATGGCATCAACGATGCACCCGCGCTGGCGCAGGCCGATATCGGCATTGCGATGGGTGGCGGCAGCGATGTGGCCGTCGAAACCGCCGCCATGACGCTGATGCGCAACGATTTGCACTGTGTTGCCGATGCGCTGGCGATGGCAGGCGCGACGCTGCGCAATATGCGTCAGAATTTGCTTGGTGCTTTTATTTATAACAGCCTGGGAATTCCGATTGCGGCGGGCGTGCTCTATCCGTTCACCGGCTTACTGCTCAGCCCGATCGTAGCGGGCGCGGCGATGGCGCTGTCATCGATTACCGTGGTGAGTAACGCGAATCGTTTGTTGCGCTTTAAGCCGGCAAAACGTTAATCGCCCTCTCTGCCCTGTTTTTCAGTGACTGAAATCGCTAGCATGGATTTTTGACTTCAAAAGGACAGGGCATGAGACGCAATCTGTGGCACATCTTCCAGCAGATGGCCGCCAGCCTCTTCCCGGCGCGCTATACCTGGCCGGCAATGGATATCAAATTGGGCGATCGACGCCTGCACCTGGCGGGCAGCATTCATATGGGCACGCGCGATATGCAGCCGTTGCCCGCCGGTCTGTTGCGTCAGCTTAGTCAAGCCGATGCGCTGATTGTCGAAGCCGATATTACCCAAGGCGCATCACCCTTCAGCAATGACGATGACTATGCACCGCTGGCGATGCGGCTGGATGCCGAGGTGCTGCAGCGACTGGATGCCCTGTGCGATGAGCTTTCGCTTTCAATGACAGTGTTCGATACGCTGCCGTTCTGGCAAATCGCCTTGATGCTGCAGGCGCAACAGGCGCAGCGCCTGGGGTTACGGCCGCAATACGGTATCGACTACCAATTGCTGATGGCAGCAAAGGCGGCCAATAAGCGCATTATCGAATTAGAAGGCCCGGAAACCCAGATCGCGCTGCTGAAGTCGCTGCCGCAGGAGGGTTTATCGCTGTTACTGGATACGCTGGAGCATTGGCACACCAATGCCCGCCTGCTGCAAACCATGATCAGCTGGTGGCTGGATGCGCCACCCAGTCAGCAGCCGGTGGCCCTGCCGACCACCTTCAGCAGCGATCTCAATGACACGCTGATGCGTAATCGTAATCAGCACTGGCGCGAGTTATTACAGGCGCTGCCGAAAGGCCGCTATGTGGTGGCTGTCGGTGCGCTCCATCTGTATGGCGAGGATAATTTGCCAGGGTTGCTGAAGTCGTAACCAGCGCTAGCGCAAAACCTGTTGTGCCCACAAGTTCTTAAAGTCATCAGTACGAAGACGTGCATACGTATGATCGTGCGGAAAAAGGGTTTGGCAGTTGAGCAGTTGAGCAGTTGAGCAGTTGAGCAGTTGAGCGGCAGGCTAAGCGGATGCGCGGCGAATTGCAGGCAAAAAAGAAGGCCAATATCGCTATCGGCCCGTCAAAGAGGAATTTGTTTATGATTTTGGTTATCACCAGCATTGCTGGCGCCGGCCAATTTTCGCGCAAAGTTCAGAATTTCGCCAGTATTATTCATCAAAACTGAAATAAGAATTTTCGTAGCAAGGACAGAACATGACACCCGCCGTAAAACTGCTGGAAAAACAAAAGGTCGCTTTTACTCTGCACCCTTACGAGCACGACAGCCATGAAACAAATTTTGGTGACGAGGTGGTGCGTAAGCTCAATCTTGATGCGCGTCAGGTGTTCAAAACCCTGTTAGTGGCGCTCAACGGCGATGCCAAAGCGCTGGCGGTAGCCGTGACGCCAGTCTCCTCGCAGCTCGATTTGAAAAAAGTGGCAAAGGCGTTGGGCGCGAAAAAAGCCGACATGGCCGATCCGCAACTGGCGCAGCGTGTGACCGGTTATCTGGTGGGTGGCATCAGCCCGCTGGGGCAGAAAAAACGCCTGCCGACGGTGATCGACCAACAAGCGGCGGAATTTGCCACCATCTTTATCTCCGGCGGCAAGCGCGGGCTCGATATTGAACTGGCGGCGCAGGATCTGGTGCGACTACTGGATGCCGCACTGGCGGACGTGGCGCGCCGTGATTAATTCGGCTGCTGGATGTCGTACTGGCCGACGTGGCACGCCGCGATTAATTCGGCTGCTGGATACCGCATTGGCCGACGTGGCACGCCGCGATTAATTCGGCTGCTGGATGCTGCACTGGCCGACGTGGCGCGCCGCGATTAATTCGGCTGCTGGATGTCGTACTGGCCGACGTGGTGCGCCGCGATCAATTCGGCTGCTGAGCGCAAAGCTGATCGATCATCCAGCGTCCGGCGGGTCCCGGCGGATTGCGGCGCGACCAGATCACATCCACCGCGATGCGCTGTGGCCAGCCCGGCACCGGTAACTCTTTCAGCACCTGATGACCAAACTGCTCCACCAGCCAGCGCGGTAACACGCTCCAGCCGAATCCCTGCTCCGCCATCTCCAGCAGCAACAAATAAGAAGGCGCCGACCACACGCGCCCGGCGGGTAGCGGTTCACGGTTTTGCACCCAGGTATTAAGCCGCAAATGGCGTAACTCACCGAGCTGTGCTTCATTCACCTGTTTTGACTGCGATAACGCATGATCCTGATGCAGATAGATCGCCATCTCCGCCCCCACCTGCAAACGCGCTACCGCCAGATCCGGCGGTAGCTGCGGCTGCGCGCGCACCACACCAAGATGCACACGCCCGGCCTGCAGCAGATCCAGCGCATCCGCATCTTCAGCAATCATGCATTCAAATTCGATATCCGGATAACGCGCTTCAAAGCGGTTGAGCAAATTTTCATGGTGATCGGCCTGCCAGAAATCAGAGATCGCAATGCTGAGACGTGGTTCCACGCCCTGCGACAGCCGCACCGCCAGCTCATCCAGCCGCTGGCTGGCCGCCAGAATCTGCTGCACCTGCGCCAGGGCACGCTGCCCTTGTTCGGTTAATACCGGCTGACGGCCGCTGCGATCAAACAGCGTGAAACCCAGATCGTCTTCCAGATTAGCCACTGCGCTGCTGATAGTGGACTGGCTTTTTGCCAGCGCTCGCGCCGCCGCTGAAAACGAGCCACTGGCAACCGTCTGCACGAAGGCCTCAAGGGATTCTGGGGAGTATTTCATGGTGAACCATCGCTTTTATCGATAGGTAATCATTTTATCTTAGCATTTCGCGGTGAGAAAATGTGTCGCGTTACCTAATAGGAGGTTTATATGCGTACCCGTTCGCTGAAAGAACGTTTTTATCATGCTGCAGGATTTGAAGTGCTGGCGATTCTCACGGTGGCACCGCTGGCTGCCTGGATTATGGAAAAGCCGCTGTTTCAGATGGGCGCGCTGGCGATTATGTTGTCAACGGTCGCCATGCTGTGGAACATGATCTACAACACCGGTTTTGATCGCATCTGGCCGCCACAGAGAAAACGCGGCCTCGGTCTGCGCGCCATCCACGCGCTGGGCTTTGAAGGGGGCTTTATCGTCATCGGTTTACCGATTGCCGCCTGGATGCTGAAGATTACGCTGCTGCAAGCCTTTATGGTGGAAGTCGCGTTCTTCCTGTTCTTCCTGCCCTATACCATGGCTTATAACTGGATGTGGGATAAATTGCGCCAGCGCTGGCTGACGCAGAAATCCTGTCAGGCATAAAACTACGGCGCCCCATCGGGCGCCGTTCTTAATTGTGCAGCGCGCGCGGCCAGATCCACGCCAGAATGGCCTGCGGGTAGCTGCGCTTACGCGGTTTCTCCTCGGCTTTATCGCGCTCCTGCACCTGCGCTTCCGTCAAATGCACAATGCCGGATGGCGCATAGTCAGCGATTTTCAGCGGAGAGTGTGCCGTGACGTAATCACGCAGCACATCCGCATCACGCAGTCCGGTATTGCTGAAGCCCGCATGTGTCTCGATGTTGGGATAACCATCACCGCCGCTGGCATTAAAGCTGTTGGTGGCCAGGCGATAGGTTTTGTCTTTTTGCAGCGGCTCGCCGTTGATCTTCACCTCGCTCACCGCTTTGCCATCCGCCACCAGACTGATATTGCTGAACTGCGCGAAACCGCCGGAGTTGGTTTTGATATTGGCAACCGTGGCAAGATACTTCAGCAACTCGTCTCCGGTCAGCGTCACTGACACCACCTGATTACCAAACGGCTGCACCTGCAACAGATCGCGCCAGCTCAGCTTGCCTGCGGCCAGCGAGGTGCGAATGCCACCGCCACTGATCACTGCGAAATCCGCTTTGGTCGCAGCCATCTGCGCGCGCAGAATCAGCTGACCAAGATTGGTTTGTTCAAAGCGCACTTTGTCGCGTTCCCCGACAAATACGCCGTCGCTGCTACCGACACTCACGTCGAGCTTCTTCGCCGCGCGCAGTTGATACGGCGTCAATAACTTCATCATCGCGCTGTTTGGCGGGATCTCTTCCTGCCAGGTGAGCCAGGAAACGCTGCCATCCAGATTCTTCACTTCGTGCTTCAGGTTCACCGGGATCAGCTGATAACTGTCCAGCGTCAACTCACCGTTGCGGAAGGTGAAATCACCGCGTCCGACATATTTGCCCCACTCTTTCGCCTGCATGATCCACACGCCGTTTTGACGATCGGGCTGGCATGGTTGGCCGGGCTGATAATCTTTCACGCTGACGTTGTCTTTCTCCATGCACACCGCATCCTGCGAGTGGCCACCAATAATCACATTAATGGTGCCCGGCGGAAGACTGCGCGCCAGTTCCACATCACCCGGTGCGTTGCTGCCGTGCTGTCCATCGTCGTAATGGCCCATGTGCGTCAGCGCCACGATCACATCGGGTTTCTCGCTGGCGCGCAGTTCCGCCACCGCTTTTTCCGTCTCTTTCACCGGATCGCGGATGTCGATGTTGGCGATATTTTCCGGGTTGGAAATTTTCAGCGTATCGGTGGTGGTCAGGCCGATCACCGCAATCTTCAGCCCCATGCGATTAAAGATCGCCCACGGCTTGAACAGGCGCTGATCGCTACCCTTTTGATAGATATTTGCGGAGAGGAAAGGGAATTTGGCCCACTTCTGTTGCTGTTGCAGCACGCTGATCGGCTTATCGAACTCGTGATTGCCCAGCGCCATGGCATCGTAACCGATCAGGTTCATGCCGCGAATATCAGGTTCGGCATTGAGCAGATCCGATTCCGGCACGCCGGTATTCACGTCTCCAGCGGAAAGGATCAAGGCACCGCCGCCTTTGGCCTGCACATCATAACGCTGTTTATCCATCAGCGTTTTTTGCGCCGCCAGACCATATTCGCCCTGCGTGTTCGTCCAGTAGCGACCGTGATGATCGTTGGTGTGCAGAATACTGAATCGATAACTGCGATCCGTTTGCCATGCCTGCGCCAGCATCGGCAGCAACAGCATGATCAGCGCCAGCCAGCGCCCTCTCCGCGGGAATAACAACAAAGCCGATCTCCTTATTCTGCGTATTTCCACTTTGCCGTGGACTTAATGTGCTTTATCACCCTTCTGTGTCGCACAGATGGCACTTTAACTCAAGACCAAAGGCTTATAGAGTCGAACAGGTAATAACAAACTGATAACGATAACCGCACTCTTCAGGATTTTTATGGCAAGTGACATCGCAACCCCGACACGCGCACCGGGACGGACCGCTTTTGGCATTTTAGGTGCCATCAGCCTCGCGCATCTGCTCAACGATATGCTGCAATCGCTGCTGCTGGCGATTTACCCGATGCTGCAAAAAGATTTTAGCCTTAACTTCGTCCAGATAGGTCTGATAACGCTGACCTTTCAGGTCACCGCTTCGCTGCTGCAACCGATCATCGGCCATTACACCGACAAATATCCGAAACCCTGGTCATTGCCGGTCGGGATGGGCTTCACGCTGTGTGGTCTGGTGCTGCTGACGTTCTCCAGCACCTATCCGCAAGTGCTGCTGGCGGCCGCGCTGGTGGGCAGCGGTTCCTCGGTGTTCCATCCGGAATCTTCGCGCGTGGCGCGTATGGCGTCCGGCGGACGGCACGGTTTAGCCCAGTCGCTGTTCCAGGTGGGCGGCAACTTTGGTAGCGCGTTAGGCCCACTGCTGGCGGCAATGATTGTTGCCCCTTACGGCAAAGGGCATCTTGGCTGGTTCGTACTGGCCGCGCTGCTCGGCATAATTGTTTTGCTGCAGGTCAGCCGCTGGTATAGCCATCAGCAGCGCGCTAACAAAGCAAAAGCTTCGGTGGCCCCGGTCAATCCGTTGCCGCGCAAGAAAGTGGCGCTGGCGATCAGCATTTTGCTGCTGCTGATCTTCTCTAAATACTTCTATCTCACCAGCCTGAGCAGCTATTACACCTTCTATTTAATTGAGAAATTCGGACTTTCTGTTCAGGCCTCGCAATTCCATCTGTTTGCCTTCCTCGGCGCGGTGGCCGCGGGCACCATCATTGGCGGCCCCATTGGCGACAAAATTGGCCGTAAATACGTGATTTGGGTATCGATTCTCGGCGTTGCGCCCTTCACCTTGCTACTACCACATGCCAACTTAATGTGGACCAGCGTGTTAAGCGTGATCATCGGTTTGATTCTCGCTTCAGCGTTTTCCGCCATTCTGGTGTACGCACAAGAGCTGATGCCAGGACGTATCGGTATGGTTTCTGGACTGTTTTTCGGTTTTGCCTTTGGCATGGGCGGGCTCGGTGCCGCCGTACTCGGCGTGGTGGCAGACCACACCAGCATCGAATGGGTATATCAAATCTGTGCCTGGCTGCCTTTAATCGGCCTTTTAACCGCTTTCTTGCCTAATAACCGCCACGCTTAAGCCGCTTTTGGGGGGCAACTCTTTTTCTTCGCCCCCCTCCATTCTGCGGAAAACCTGCCGATAGTGTGAGATAACTGAGGAAAATGCTGCTTCAGCTGCGTTTTCTTCTCATTTTTTCAATTTAATCGCTTTTCACCGCTCAAATGTTTAAACGTGGTTAGCGATTGTGCATTACACTGGGTTGTTACAAGCGGATACATTTACACACAAGGAGACAGGCATGCATCACACCACACCGTTGATCACCACCATTGTCGGGGGCCTGGTCCTCGCCTTTATCCTTGGAATGATTGCCAACCGCCTGCGTATCTCTCCGTTAGTCGGTTATCTGCTTGCTGGCGTGCTCGCCGGTCCCTTTACCCCTGGCTTTGTCGCCGATACTAACCTTGCCCCTGAACTCGCCGAGCTCGGCGTGATTCTGCTGATGTTTGGCGTGGGTTTGCACTTTTCGCTGAAGGATTTGATGTCGGTAAAGTCGATCGCCATTCCCGGCGCCATCGCGCAAATCGCGGTGGCGACTTTGCTGGGAATGGGATTGTCGTGGGCGATGGGCTGGTCGTGGATGACCGGCTTAGTGTTTGGTCTCTGCCTCTCCACCGCCAGTACCGTGGTGTTACTGCGTGCGCTGGAAGAGCGTCAACTGATTGATAGCCAGCGTGGGCAAATCGCTATCGGCTGGCTGATCGTCGAAGATTTGGTGATGGTGCTAACGCTGGTGCTGCTGCCCGCAATTGCCGGCATGTTACAGGAAGGCAACGCCAGCCCTACTCTGCTGCTGTGGGATTTGATGCTGACCATCGGCAAAGTCGTCGCCTTTATGGTGCTGATGATGGTGGTGGGCCGTCGTGTGGTGCCGTGGATTCTGGCGAAAAGCGCCGCTACCGGATCGCGCGAACTCTTTACCTTATCCGTACTGGCGCTGGCACTGGGTATCGCTTTCGGTGCGGTTGAATTCTTCGATGTCTCCTTCGCCCTCGGCGCCTTCTTTGCCGGTATGGTGCTCAACGAATCCGAACTCAGCCACCGTGCGGCGCACGATACGCTGCCGCTGCGCGATGCGTTTGCCGTGCTGTTCTTTGTCTCGGTCGGCATGCTGTTTGACCCGATGATCCTGATTGAGCAGCCGCTGGCGGTATTAGGCGCGCTGGCTATTATCGTGCTGGGTAAATCCATCGCCGCCTGGCTGCTGGTCAGCCTGCTTGGCCACTCGCGGCGCACCGCGATGACTATTTCGGTGAGTCTGGCGCAGATTGGTGAGTTCGCCTTTATTCTTGCCGGTTTGGGCATTTCGCTGGGTATGCTGAGCGATGAGGGCCGCAACCTGGTGCTGGCGGCGGCGATTCTCTCCATCATGCTCAACCCGATTCTGTTCACCATACTGGAGCGCTATCTCGAAAAGACCGAGACTATCGAAGAGCAGACGCTGGAAGAAGCCATCGAAGAAGAGAAGCAGATTCCAATGGATATCTGCAATCACGCGGTGATCGTTGGTTATGGCCGCGTCGGCAGCCTGCTGGGTCAACAATTGCTGGAGGCCGATGTGCCGCTGGTGGTGGTGGAAAACTCCCGTCCGCGCGTCGAAGCGCTGCGTGAGCAAGGGATCAAAGCGGTGCTGGGCAATGCGGCTCGCGTCGATACCATGGAATTAGCCCGACTCGACTGTGCACGCTGGCTGCTGCTAACCATTCCAAACGGTTACGAAGCCGGGGAGATTGTCACCGCTGCGCGTGAGAAACGCCCGGATATTGAAATTATTGCCCGTGCGCATTACGACGATGAAGTGAATTACATCATGGAGCGCGGCGCTAATCGTGTGGTGATGGGTGAACGTGAGATCGCCAACAGCATGCTGAATGTGCTGCAGGAAGAGATTGCGCAGAACCCGATTGTGCGTGAGTGCCCGATTTAACGACGTGTAGTGATGGGCCAGGTCGCCATTAATGGCGACCCTACTGAATTTATGTTTATCAAATAGTTAGCGCGTCGATTTAGCAGTCACAACTGAACAAATGCGCATCAATCTGCCCAACTTTGCGCATCGATTTCGCAGGCATAGAGGAACGGATACGCACCAATCCTCCCAACTTTGCGCATCGATTTCGCATTCATAGCGGAACGGATGCGCATCATCGAGTTACGCCTTACCTGTCCCAGTACGACTCTTCTAAACTGTCTTCCCGCTCTGGCAGGCCGCGCATCAGACGCGGTGAATGCTGATTCAGCACCTGATAGCTCACCCGGTTAGCGTATTTGCACACCTGCGCCAGCGACGAATAGGTGAGATAACCGCGTGCGTGTTTGCTTGAGTTCGGCACTTTCTGGCGGTGGAAATTATTGGCGGTGATATCGTGCAGCAGCGCGGCTAAGGCACCATCACCGGCGCCATTGGTGTTCATGATCTTCTCAGGGCCACCCATATAAGGCGCGATGTGCGAGAAGATGCGCAGCGGCTGCTGGCAATCCTGATGACGCATAGCGCGACTAAACTCATATTGGTTGAATTCGGCTATCGCGCCCGGCAGCAGCGGATGATTGGTTTTGCGCTTGAATTCATCTTCGGTGAAGCCAGCCATGTACAAACCCGTCGGGCCAGCGGTGCACAGCACCAGATCCACCCAGTCCAGCGCAATATTCGACGCCAGCAGCGGATCCTGCTCACCGGTCAGCGCCAGCGCCTCTTCTTCGTTCATCGCCACGATCGACACATGATCGCGCAGGAAATCGCGCCAGAACTGTGGATCGTCCTGAATCACATATTTGGTTCCCAGCGTCAGCACCACCGGCACGTCATGCTTTTTCGCGTATTCGATGGCGCGCAGCGTGGCCGCTGGCATCGGCTCACCCGGCTGGCAGCGCACCAAATAGGAAGTCAGCACCAGCGCCGACGCCCCGGCAATCACCTCTTCTGGAATGCTGTCCGCCTGAAGTTGGTTCATCAACCCCGGACTGATGGCAAAGGTGCGTTCGCCCTGCTCACCAATCAGGGTGAAGCAGCGGCCAATCGCGCCATCCACGCCTTGCAGGAAATTGAGATCCATACGGCTGGAGGTGTTGCACAGATAGCGATAAGCGTAGCCACCAATCTGGATGTTGTTGCACATCACGCCGAGCAATACGGAACGGTCATCGGCCAGTACGGAATAGTTGTGCAGCGTGTTACCGATGGTGCCACCAGCAAATTGATGGCTGATCAGCGCATCACGCATCAGCTCGTTGTACAAAGCCTCTGCGGTGACATCGTCGATCACCAGAGAGTGACCGGCGCTCAGGCCGTAGCGTTGCAGGAAGTCATCATCAACTTTGGCTTCAATATCCACCAGCGTCTGATCGATACCCACCACCCAACTGCCCTCTTCCTGCTCTTGAGGTGTGGCTTGCAGCAGCGGATCGCGCGCGTTAACGGGGAAATAGTGTTTGGATTTGCGTTTGCCGGGAAATTTCATCGTGGCTGCCGTAAGGGAAATCTGACAGAGAATGATATCACACTCTCTGCCAGCACTTTATCGGCGTGCGTTGACCAGCTGAACCATCATCTCGATGTGCTCGTCATCGGCGTTGAGCGCGGGGATATATTCGAACTTCTCGCCACCGGCGTGCAGGAAGAACTCACAGTTCTGCTCGCTGATCTCTTCCAGTGTTTCCAGACAGTCTGCGGAGAAGCCTGGGCTCATCACCTGCACATGCTTAATGCCTTTGGCCGGTAAACCCTGCATGGTTTCGTCGGTGTACGGCGTCAACCACGGCTCACGGCCAAAGCGTGACTGGAAGGTCATCATGATTTTGTGCGGCGCGATGTTCAACGCGGCAGCCAGCGCATCGGTGGTGTCTTTACAACGCTGCGGATAATCATCGCCTTCGTTGGCAAAGCGCTGCGGGATGCCGTGATACGAGAGTACCAGCAGGTCCGGTTCGCCATGCTGCGCAAACGAACGTTCAACCGAAGCCTTCAGTGCTGCGATATAGGCAGGATGCTCGGCATAATCGCGTATAAAAGCGACTTCAGGCAGGGAGCGCAGCGGTTTAAAGCTGGCGGATAATCCATCCCACACGGCGGCGACCGTCGAGCACGAGAACTGCGGATAGAGCGGTAATACAATCAGTTTGGTCACGCCCTGAGCCAGCAAACGCTGAACCGCGCCCTCAAGGCTCGGTTGGCCGTAACTCATGCCCAGTTCAACCGGCATATCCACGCGCTGCGCCAGCGCTTCACGCTGCTGCTTGCTGAACACCATCAGCGGTGAACCTTCTTTCATCCACACAGAGGCGTACAGCTTCGATACGCGCGGCGAACGGAACGGCAAAATGGCGAAATTGAGAATCGGCCACCACAACCAACGCGGTGTATCCACCACGCGCGGATCGCCAAGGAACTGTTTCAAATAGCGCTTAACGGCAGGTGTTGTAGGCGCATCAGGTGTGCCTAAATTGACCAGCAAAACCCCAGGCTTTTCTTGCCTCATTGGTATTTCCTTGATGTCAAAACGAATGGATCAAAATCAGGGGGAAATTGTAGCGGAAAACGCGGGAGGGGAAAGCAATTGCTGCAAAAGGGCCGGACAACCGGCCCTTTCTGGCACAACCCTGAATAATTCAAATGGCAGGAAGGCGGCAAACGAATGAATCCCGATGAGCTTACTCAAGTAAGTGATTCGGGTGAATGAGAGCAGCCAACGCACCTGCAAATTGAAGTATGACGGGTTAGCCGAGGATTTCGGCCAGCTGCGTGCTCACTTCGGCCACCTTACGGGTGCCGTCGATCTTGTGATACTGGGTGTTACCGGCTTCCGCTTCTTTGCTGTAGTAAGCAATCAGCGGTGCAGTCAGCTGATGGTATTCCACCAGACGCTTCCGCACGGTTTCTTCCTGATCATCTTTACGCGTGGTCAGCTCTTCGCCGGTCACGTCATCTTTACCTTCCACTTTTGGTGGATTGTAGCTGACGTGATACACGCGGCCAGACGGTGCATGCACGCGACGGCCAACAATACGATCCACAATCAGTTCGTCCGGCACGGCAAACTCCAGCACGAAGTCCACATTGATGCCCGCGTCTTTCATGGCGTCAGCTTGTGGGATGGTGCGTGGGAAGCCATCGAGCAGGAAACCGTTTTTGCAGTCTTCCTGCGTGATACGCTCTTTAACCAGCGCAATCACCAGTTCGTCTGTGACCAGTTTACCGGCATCCATGATGGCTTTCGCCTGTTGGCCCAGTTCGGTGCCTGCTTTAACTGCCGCACGCAACATGTCACCGGTGGAGATTTGCGGAATACCGTATTTCTCCATGATGAATTGAGCCTGAGTGCCTTTACCTGCGCCCGGTGCCCCGAGCAGAATAATACGCATTGCGTAATTCCCCTTGCGAATCGCATTGATCTATCTGAGAAGGCCAAGAACATACCATTATGACCCGCGCACCACAAGGAAACGGGCGCGCTTCCGGTGAAAGCTTTACTTTGACTTGCTCTAGAGCAAAACACCAGCAGAGTGCCCGTTTTTAAGAATCACGGCTAACGCTTAACACCTCTTTCAGACGTCTTTTCAGTATCGGCGTGACGTTTTGATTTTTGTTCACACCGCCGCGCACGTTGGCATGCAGGCGTAAGCGGTGGTGAGCGGGAAGCAGGTGCATATCCTGCGGCACGTCGTGCAAGGCAAAGCTGACTGGCAGCGGGAACAGGGCAAACGGTAAGCCGTGCTGCTGAATCGATTGCAGCTGAACCGGGACATCAAGCGTAATATTATCCACGCTAGCGATATTAAACGGCCGCCAGCCGCTGTTTTCCATCATTTCCAGCGTCTGGTCCAGCGACGTGCCAAAAGCCAGCCCCTGCTCAAATAACCGCAATTCGCTGCGCACCAGCGTACTGAAATCGCAGGTTCTCAAAGCTATCAACACCAGGTCACCGCTCAACGCAGCATGACGATCGAGCCGTGCCACAAACAATCGCGCATCGCTGATTAATCGTTTATGCAGCAAGGTGGCAAAGGATTCCGAGGCATCGGTCACGCCCTGGCTTTGACACTCTGCCAGCGATCGTACCCGGCCCTGCTGCATGTCGACGTGCTCAACCAGCGCAATGTTGCCGGCCATCATGGGCACCGCCGGTAAGACACTCAGTTCACTGACCGGATATTGCGAAGCGTAACGCGTTTGGTTGCGCGCCTGCTCCTGACGTAAAAACAGTTGTGAGAGCAGCACCCGCGCAATATGCAAAGAGGGTGCAAAGAATAGGTCGTAGTTTTCCAGCCGATAGTGACGGGATAGCAAGCCGCGAAGTTGATCGCGCGCCGCCGCCGCCCTGGCAGTAGCATGTTGGTGATCCATCGCGTGAGATTTCTCTAATTATAGGAATGCTGTGTGTGTCGCAGATTGAAGGGGGAACATTAGCCGCGTTAAACACAGACAACGCCATCCGTCAACCCGCCATAATCTGGGGGAAAGGTTAGGGCAATGCGGCTGGACATTAAAATGATATAAACTGACAATCCCTGTTAGGTTTTTACACAGGGGATGAGTATGACCGCGCTTCCGTCGTTACGTGCACTGCACTATTTTCATCAGGCAGCACTGCACAGCAGTTTTAGCGTGGCGGCCGAGCGTCTTCATGTCACTCACAGCGCCATTAGCCATCAGATTCGACAGCTCGAAAGCTGGATGGGAAAGCCATTATTCGTTCGCACCAATGGACGCGTCAAATTAACCTCACACGGCGAGCGTTTGCTGGTGAGCTGTCAGAAGGCGTTTAGCGAACTCTCCACCACCTGCGAAAGCATCCGCACCGGCATGCGTCATCACCTCAGCGTCTCCTGTGCGCCGAGTTTTCTCTCACAATGGCTGATTCCACGTATTAGCAGCTTTTATCAACGCTATCCCGATATTGAAGTGCAGTTTCAACCGCTGGTGGAGATCGACCAGCTGCGCAGTGAGCACACCGACGTATTAATTCTCAGCTATGAGCAGTCACCGGATGAGGATATCGATGCCACGCTGATCAGCGATGACTATATTGGTCCGCTGTGCGCTCCGCAGTACGCCGCACGTTTTCAAAACGAGCAGGATTTAGCTTCTCTGCCGCTGTTACATGCGGATACGCGGCTGCACGCCTGGGCGGAATGGGGGAAAACCAGCGGCGTGCGCGGCAATTTCTGGGTTGGCAAACATTTCGACAATCTTACGCTGGGCATTCAGGCAGCGAGAAACGGGCTGGGCGTGATTATGGCACCGCGATTGCTGGTGCGTCAGGAGTTGAATGACGGGACGCTGATTGCGCCGTTAGGATTTGTACGTGTGGATCGCGCCACGTGGATGATGACCAAACTTTCCCGGCAGCATGATGCCGAAGTCACCCTGTTTCGCGACTGGCTGCGCGATCAGGCGCCACACTAAAAAGAAAGGTCGGCATTCCTGCCGACCTTGTCTATTACCGCTCAGGCTTACGCCGTCAGCAGCTGGTTCATACGACGGATAAACTGGTTCGGATCGTCCAGCGTACCGCGCTCAGCCAGCAGCGCCTGATCCAGCAACAGCTCAACCCATTCAGCAAAATGCGCTTCATCGTGAGTATCCGCCACGCGTTTCACCAGCGTATGCTCCGGGTTGATTTCGAAGATGTACTTCACATCCGGAACTTCCTGACCGGCCGCAGCAAACAGCTTCGCCATCTGTGTGGTCATTTCGTTAGCGTCGGTGGTGACAATCGCCGGGGTGTCGGTCAGACGATGCGTCAGACGCACCTCTTTCACACGCTCGCCCAGCAGCGTTTTCACGCGCTCAACAAACGGCTCCAGCGCTTTTTCCGCTTCCTTCTGCTCTTCGGTCTCTTCATCGGCCAGTTTGCTCAGCGAATCGTCCGCTTTGCTCACTGACTGGAAGGTCTTGCCGTCGAACTCGGTCAGGTAGCTCATCATCCACTCGTCGATACGATCGGACAGCAGCAGCACCTCAATGCCTTTTTTGCGGAACAGTTCCAGATGCGGACTGCTCTTTGCGGCGGCATAGCTGTCGGCAGTGATGTAATAAATCTTATCCTGCCCTTCCACCATGCGGCTCAGGTAATCATCCAGCGAAATGGTCTGCTCAGCGCCTTCACTCTGCGTGGTGGCAAAGCGCAGCAGTTTGGCAATCGCCTGCTGGTTGGTGTTGTCTTCCGCCGGGCCTTCTTTCAGCACCAGACCAAACTCTTTCCAGAACTGCTGATATTTCTCAGCGTCGTCTTTGGCCAGTTTTTCCAGCATCTGCAGGCTACGCTTAGTCAGCGCGGCGCGCAGGCTCTGGGTAACACGGCTGTCCTGCAGGATTTCACGGGACACGTTCAGTGGCAGATCGTTGGAATCTATCAGGCCACGTACAAAGCGCAGGTAGTTCGGCATGAACTGCTCGGCATCGTCCATGATGAACACGCGCTGCACATACAGCTTCAGGCCGTGTTTGCTGTCGCGGTTGAACATGTCGAACGGTGCACGCTGCGGGATATACAGCAGGCTGGTGTACTCCTGCTTGCCTTCCACACGGTTGTGACTCCAGATCGCCGGATCGCTGTAATCGTGGGCGATATGTTTGTAAAACTCGTTGTACTCTTCGTCGCTGATCTCAGACTTGTTGCGCGTCCACAGCGCCTGGGCTTTGTTGATCTTTTCCCAGGTCGTGGTGTCGTTCTCTTCGTCTTTGGTTTCAATCTCAACCGGCAGCGCGATGTGATCGGAGTATTTGCTGATCACATTACGCACGCGCCAGTCGTCGAGGAAATCATCTTCGCCTGCGCGGAAGTGCAGCGTGATTTCGGTACCGCGATCGGCTTTCTCGATTTCAGCAAGAGTGTATTCACCCTCGCCTGCGGATTCCCAGAACACAGCTTCATCGGCTTTCGCACCCGCAGCACGGGTACGCACGGTGACTTTATCGGCGACGATAAACGCAGAGTAGAAGCCCACGCCGAACTGACCGATCAGCTGGCTGTCTTTGGCCTGATCAGAGCCCATGGATTCAAGGAAGGATTTGGTGCCAGATTTCGCAATGGTGCCGAGGTTCTCAATCACCTCATCACGACGCATACCGATACCGTTGTCGCTCAAGGTCAGCGTACGATTTTCCTTATCGACCGAGATACGCACGCGCAGGTCGCCGTCGCCTTCATATAGATCCGGCGTGGACAGTGCGCGGAAGCGCAGTTTGTCGGCGGCATCGGAGGCGTTGGAGATCAGCTCACGCAGGAAAATCTCTTTGTTTGAATAGAGGGAGTGAATCATCAGGTGCAGAAGTTGTTTTACCTCTGACTGGAAGCCACGCGTCTCTTGTCCTTTCATGGTCATTGCTACCTCAACTAAATCAGGGTTGATCATATCCCCTTCATACTTCAAGCCGCAGATGCGTTGGCTGCTCTCGTTCACCCGAATCTCTGACTTAAGTCAGCTCATCGGGATTCTCTCGTTTGCCGCCTTCCTGCAACTTGAATTATTTTGGGTAAAAGTTGAGAGAGAAATGGGGATGATGATGGGAATTTCAAGCCGATGTCAGTGAAGACATCGGCAAGTGATTAGAATTTAATCTTATGGCGTCCGGCGAGCGAGTGCGACAGCGTGGTGCCATCGACCATTTCCAGCTCACCACCGACTGGCACACCGTGCGCAATGCGGCTGGCATCCACGCCATATTGCCCGCACAAATCGGCGATATAGTTGGCGGTGGCTTCACCTTCCACCGTGGGATTGGTGGCGAGGATCACTTCGGTCAGGGTTTCGCGCTCGAGGCGCTGCTCTAACCGATCCAGACCAATATCCTGCGGGCCAATGCCATCCAGCGGTGACAAATGGCCCATCAGCACAAAGTAGCGACCGCCAAACTGGCCGGTTTGCTCAATAGCGTGGATATCGGCAGGACTTTCCACCACGCAAATCTGGCCGTTTTGTTGACGGCGCGGATTGGCGCAGATGGTGCAAATTTCCTGCTCGGTGAAAGTACGGCAATCGGCACAGTGGCCGATTTCCGACATCGCGCGGGTCAATGCCTGCGCCAGACGCATGCCACCGCTACGATCGCGCTGTAACAGCTGAAAAGCCATGCGCTGCGCCGATTTCGGGCCTACACCCGGCAGGCAGCGCAATGACTCCATCAAAGATTCAAGCAGTGGACTGGTTTGCATCAGAACGGCATCTTGAAGCCAGGTGGCAGCTGCATACCAGAAGACACAGAGGCCATTTTCTCTTTCTGCGTTTCATCAATACGACGTGCCGCATCGTTGAAGGCCGCAGCAATCAGATCTTCCAGCATGTCTTTGTCGTCTTCCAGCAAGCTTGGATCGACTTCAACACGGCGGCAGTTGTGTGCGCCATTGATGGTCACTTTGACCAGGCCAGCGCCTGATTCACCGGTCACTTCCAGCGCGGCGATCTCTTCCTGAACTTTGGCCATTTTGTCTTGCATCTGCTGGGCCTGTTTCATCAGGTTACCCAATCCGCCTTTACCAAACATAGTCTTCTCTCTCTGCTGGGGCTGCGCGCAACCACGTTGCGACAGCGGGTGTTCAAACGGGTCGAATACTCTCTTCATCCAGATCGGCATCGAAGAATCGTTGCAGCGTCTGAATGTGAGTATCGCTTGTGATCGACTGGCGCGCCTGCACCAGCTTCTCTTCATAAATGGCCTGACGCCATTCCAGTGGCGTCAATACCGCAGGATTATCGTCTTCAACGATGGTCAGTTCAACCGTTTGTCCGGCTGCCTGACTGAGTGCTTCGGTCAGCGCCTGTTTTGCCGACGCTGAATTCAGGTGACGCTGACTGCTGCGCAAATGCAGCGTGACGGTGTTCTCGCCCACTTCTTTCCACGCATTCAGCGCGACCTGCTGCACCAATTTTGGCAACGTCAGCGCGGCAATTTCGGCGGCCCACGCATCGCGTTGCTGTGCCTCTTCCGCCAGACGTAGCGCCAGCTCAGGCGTTTTCTCATGCTCCAGAGCGGAACGCAAGGCTTTTGGCGTTGCCACCGGCTCCGCTTTCACTTCCACCGTTTGCTGTGCTTTCCAGCGATAGGCTTCTGGCTTGGCGGGCGTTTTTACCGCCGGTTCAGACGCACGCTGCTGCACGCGTTCAGTGACACTGGCAAGCCGTTCCAGCGCCGGATTCGCCGGCCGCGCGGGACGCGCTGCCGGCTCACTCTTTTTTGCTTTGCCGGCTCCCTGACGCAGCAACTGCGTTCGCGCCTGTAACAGCTGGCTGGTGGAGTCGGACATATGATCTGGCGCCGGTTGCATATCGGCGTAATCATCGGCCATCGGCGGTGCTTCCTGCATCGGCGGCGCCATCTGTGGCTGCGCGGCAGCGGCAGGGCGAGGTGCCGGAGAGGTTGCTGCAGACGGAGCGGCGTGAGCTGAAGCCGCAGGCGCTGTTGACGCGGCGGTGTTGGCTGAAGCCGCTGGCGTTGCCGGCTTAGCAGACTGAGCGGAAGACGTTGCCGCGGCAGGTGCTTGCGGTGCCGTCTGCGGAATCAGGCTGGGTCGCGCAACCGGTTCGGCAATGCTCGCCTGCGGATGAAACGCCAGCGCGCGCAGCAGCGTCATCTCGACGCCCAGGCGACGATCCGGTGCCAGCGACAGGTCTTTACGTCCCATCAGCAAGGTCTGGTAATAGAGTTGCACGTCGGCGGGCGGCAATACGCGCGCTAAATCGCGCAGGCGCTGTGCCTGATTCACATCGTCTTCGCCCAGCGAAGCCGGCAGCAGTTGCACCATCGCCACGCGATGCAGCAAACGCAGCATCTCCACCAGCAGGGCTTCCCACTCAACACCGCGCGATGCCGCCTGATTGAGCAGCGCCATCACCTGTTCGCCCTGGCCATCCACCAGCGCTTCAATCAGCGCCAGCGGCTGCTCGTCATCCAGCGTACCCAGCATCTGCGCCACGGTTTCACGCGTGACGCTGCCCTGCCCCATGGCAATCGCCTGATCGGTCAGGCTCAGTGCATCACGCATACTGCCGTCAGCGGCGCGCGCCAGAAGATGCAGCGCGCGCGGCTCGGCAGCAATTTGCTCCTGCTGCAGTATATGGTCCAACTGCTGCTGAATTTGTTCGACGTCGAGCGCTTTAAGATGGAACTGCAGGCAACGCGACAGAATGGTGACCGGCAGTTTTTGCGGATCGGTGGTCGCCAGCAGGAATTTGACGTGCGACGGCGGCTCTTCCAGCGTTTTCAACAGCGCATTAAAGCTGTGACGCGAGAGCATGTGCACTTCATCGATCAGGTAAACCTTGAAGCGACCGCGTGCTGGGGCGTACTGCACGTTATCCAGCAGATCGCGCGTGTCTTCGACTTTGGTTCGTGACGCGGCATCGATCTCGATCAGATCGACAAAGCGCCCCTGCTCGATTTCGCGGCAATTATCACACTGACCACATGGCGTGGAGGTGATGCCGGTTTCGCAGTTAAGACCTTTCGCCAGCAAACGGGCGATAGAGGTTTTCCCTACGCCGCGAGTACCGGAAAAGAGATAAGCATGATGGATTCGTCCCAGTGACAACCCGTTGGCCAGCGCAGTCAGCACATGTTCCTGACCGACTACGTCAGCGAAAGCCTGGGGACGCCATTTTCGCGCAAGTACCTGATAGCTCATGTGGATTCAATCACTGGAATTTATTGAGTTGGCACAGCGGTGCGGCTATGTGAACCGGGTTCCGCCACAAGACAAAGAGGAAAAATGCAGCTTCGCAACCCCTGTTTATATGGGCAGTAGTCTAACAGCCACAACAGGATATGCCTATACCCGCGCTGCAGGCGCTGAATTTCATCGCGCACCTGCTGGAGCGGTACGATTTATTCGGCATTGATATAAAGGTACGGCTGCAGGGATGGGCAATGAAATGCGCCGCGATGGCTAATGCCAGCGGCGCACAGGCCTTAATGGCCGGGGAAATTCACGAGGCTGTAGCAGTCGATGCCCATCGCGTTGAGGCGCGCTTCACCGCTCAGATCAAACAGGTTGATCACGAACGCAGCATCTTTGACTGCTCCACCGGCACGGCGGATCAGTTTCACTGTGGCTTCCAGCGTACCGCCGGTGGCCAGCAGATCGTCCACTACCAGCACCACATCACCGGGCTTGATGGCATCTTTGTGCAGCTCCAGCGCATCAGAACCGTACTCCAGCTCATAGCTCTCGCTGTAAGTTTCACGCGGCAGCTTGCCTGGCTTACGCACTGGCACAAAACCCACGCCCAGACCCAGTGCTACCGGCGCACCAAACAGGAAGCCACGCGCTTCGGTGCCCACCACTTTGGTGATGCCTTTGTCACGATAGCGTTCAACCAGAATGGCAATCGACGCGGCATAGGCCTGCGGATCTTCCATTAAACTGGTGACGTCACGGAACAGGATGCCCGGCTTAGGGTAGTCAGGGATGCTTTTGATGCTGTTTTTGATGAGTTCAAGCTGCTGAGCAGTTGCGGTCATAAGTGTTACGCCTGGAAAAATATCTAATACGCGCAGCTTCTGACAGCGCCAATACCCGGAAACCGGGTTAACGAAGACAGTTAAATGGGGAAGCCACGCACGAAGATGCCCAAATCTATGCAAATACCCGGCTAAATGCAACCCTGCCGCGCTTAATCGCCACTGTCAGCATTTTCTGCCACCACCGGAATACGCCACATAAACAGCAGCAGCACGCACAACATCACGCCCAGCATAATGCGCACCCACAGCATGTTAACTATATAAATAGAAACGGCAAAGGTGATGACAATCAGCAACATGGCGCGCCCTTTGGCACCGGGCGGCATGGCACGATGCTGTTGCCAGTGGCGAATATAGCGGCCAAACGGCGAGCGCCACAGCAGCCAGTGGTGAAAACGCGGTGACGAGCGGGCAAAACACCAGGCGGCCAGCAACACGAATGGCGTGGTAGGTAATAAAGGTAATACAATGCCCAGCGTACCCAGCACTATCGCCAGCCAGCCAAGGCACAGAAGAAAAATTCGTTGCATGCCTGATGCCTGATAAAATCGGAACTGCGCTACGTTAACACAGTCGGAATCAGAGTGATGCCCCAACCGCCCGCACAACAACGTCTGCAGCTAATTATCGATCAATTGCGCCAGCAGATTGCGCAGCAAAAAGACGGCGCCTGCCGTCAGCCGCGCTTCGATTCGCAACTTTTTCGCTGTAAAGGCACGCGGCTGGCCGATTATCTGCACGAGCTGGAGCAAAATATGGCGCAACTAAGCGCCGCTGAAACCGATGTGATGCGGAGACAATGGCTGGCAGAAAAAGTACTGGATCAGATTGCTGCGCTGCAACGCGAGTGCCAGAGTCAGCAACTGCGCACTCTACGTGAACGGCCGCGCATTGATCCGCGCCAGTCGAAGCGCGAAGAGTATCAAGGCTATGAAACCCGCCTGATGGCGATGCTTGAACAGCGTCAGGAGCATCTGGCTCGCGCCGAAACGCTCAGCGTGCAGCAGCAATTGATCCGTGAAGTGGAAATCCTGCAGGAGCGCCTGGCACGTTGCCGCGCCGCAATGCAGAAACTGGAATTGTCAGCCCCGGCTCGCTAATCACCGCCCACTCTCCTCTACCCGTCATACTTCAAATTGCAGGTGCGTTGGCTGCGCCTTGAATTATTTAGGGTATATACTTCCCCCTACGAATTAAGGAGGAAAATCATGACTCTTATCTTTTGGATAGCGATCGGCGTGGTGGCTGGCTGCATCAAACGCATGATTTTTCCCGGTCGACCGGGCGGGTTTGTTCCCACGCTGGTGCTGGCGGTGATTGGTGCCCTAATTGGGGGTTACATCGCCACCTATTTTACCACCGGCGATTTAGCCACCTTGCATCCGGCGGGTTTTGGTGTGGCACTGCTGGGATCGGTATTGATGCTGCTGGTGGCGGCAAAATTACGTATTTAAAAGGAGAAGTTATGTCACTGGAAACTGCATCTGACGAGATCAAACTGGCGGTGGATTTGATTCAACTGCTGGAAGAGAACCAGGTGCCGACCGCGACGGTATTGGCCGCGCTGGCGATAGTGCAACATGACTATCAGCAAAAACAGGCGGCTGAAAGCGCGAATTAACGCGCGCCAGACATCGTCGGACTGAGCCGCAGCATATCTATAAAGGCATCCACCAGCTGCGGCGCATCGGCTGCCAGATCAAACGCCTGCGGGTTAAACAGCCAGTTTTCCATCATGCCGTTGATGTAACCGCACATCAGACGCGCCGACTGCAAGGTGTTCAACCCTGCTGGCAACTGGCCTACTTCGATACATTCACGTAGCACCAATTCAATTCGGTCGTAACACTCAAGCAGTAAACTTTGACGCATATCCTGTAATGTCGACATTTCGCCAACGAATTCACATTTATGGAAGATAATCTCCATTAATGCGCGTCTTTGTGGATCCTTTGCTGTGGCGTCAAGGATATAGATCAACATCGAACGAATAACAGAAAGTGGATCGCCCGGGTATTTTGTCTGATACTCAAGTTCCACATCGTCAAGCCCAGCGTCACACCGAAGCCAGATTTCATGCAGAACATCGGCTTTATTTTTGAAATGCCAGTAGATAGCACCGCGCGTGACGCCGGCCGCTGTTGCGATATCTGCCAGGGAAGTGGCAGCCACACCATGTTCAGAGAAGTGTGCTAAAGCGGCATCCAGAATTTGGTTCCGCGTTTCAAGTGCTTGCGCTTTGGTTTTTCGTGCCATAGAGGACTTTTTTTACAAACTGGCAAGTTTACATACATTTGTGAATGTATGTACCATAGCACGACCCGTGTTTTAACGCAGCAATGGGTTTATCGGTTTGTGATCCATTGATCATTTGATATCGGACACTAGAGGTTTATTTATGAATAAAAACAGAGGATTAGCGCCTCTGGCGGCCGTCCTGATGCTTTCAGGCAGCTTTGTGTTAACAGGATGTGATGATAATAAATCCCAGCAAGCCGCCCAGCAGCAGCCCCCAGAAGTGGGTGTTGTGACGTTAAAAAACGAGCCTTTGAAAATTACCACCGAATTGCCAGGTCGTACTTCGGCATTCCGCGTGGCAGAAGTGCGCCCTCAGGTGTCAGGCATTATTCTGAAGCGTAATTTTGAGGAAGGAACGGATATCAAAGCAGGCGTATCCCTGTATCAGATCGATCCGGCAACTTACCAGGCGGCTTATGACAGCGCCAAAGGCGATTTAGCACAGGCGCAAGCCAATGCACACGTCGCGCAGTTAACCATCAAACGTTATAAGCCACTGCTGGGTACTAAGTACATCAGTCAGCAGGACTATGACACCGCTGCGGCTACCGCTGCGCAGACGGCTGCTGCAGTTCAGGCAGCGCAAGCCAACGTGGAAACCGCACGCATCAATCTGGCGTATACCAAAGTGACCTCGCCGATCAGCGGTCGCATTGGTAAATCGTCTGTGACTGAAGGTGCTTTGGTCTCCAGCGGTCAGACTACCGCTTTGGCCACCGTGCAACAGCTCGATCCTATGTACGTTGATGTGACCCAATCCAGCGATGATTTCCTGCGTTTGCGCGCAGAGCTGGAATCCGGTCAGCTGAAACAGAATGACGGTAAAGCCAACGTCACGCTCTTGATGCAAAACGGTAACGCATACAGCCAGCCAGGCACATTGGAATTCTCTGATGTGACCGTGGATGAAACCACCGGCTCCATCACCCTGCGTGCCATCTTCCCAAATCCAGAGCATCGTCTGTTACCAGGCATGTTCGTGCGTGCACGACTGGATGAAGGCACCAACCCATCCGCATTGCTGGTTCCGCAACAGGGTGTCACTCGCACCCCAACCGGTCAGGCTACCGCGATGGTCGTCGGCGCAGATAACAAAGTTGAAGTTCGTAACATCACCGCTAATCAGGCATTTGGTGACAAATGGCTGGTAACGGACGGCCTGAAAGAGGGCGATCGCGTGATCACCGTCGGTCTTCAGCGTGCCAAGCCAGGTGCGCAGGTGACACCACAAGAAGTCAAAGATGATGCCAAAGCAGCGCCAGAAACTCAGTCTGCTAAATCATCGTCGTAAACAGGAGCCACTGATACATGGCTAAGTTCTTTATCGATCGCCCCATTTTTGCCTGGGTGCTTGCCATCATCATTATGCTGGCGGGTACTTTAGCGATTATCAGCTTGCCGATTGAGCAATATCCCAATGTTGCTCCGCCGGCCGTTGAAATTCAGGCTTCTTACCCGGGTGCTGATGCGAAAACGCTGCAAGATTCGGTAACCCAGGTTATCGAACAAAACATGAACGGTATCGATGGGCTGATGTATATGTCCTCGAGCAGTGACTCGTCCGGTACATTGACGCTGACCCTGACCTTCCAGTCCGGTACTAACGCAGATATTGCGCAGGTACAGGTACAGAACAAGCTGCAGCTGGCCATGCCACTGCTGCCGCAGGAAGTACAGCAACAAGGTATTCAGGTTAAAAAATCCTCCAGCAGCTTCCTGATGGTGGCGGGTTTTGTCAGTGATGACGGCAGCATGACGCAGAATGACATCTCTGACTATGTTGCTTCTAACATCAAAGACCCGATCAGCCGTACGCCTGGCGTCGGTGATACCCAGGTGTTTGGTGCGCAGTACGCGATGCGCATCTGGCTTGACCCACACAAACTGAACAACTACCAGCTGACGCCGGTCGATGTCATCAGTGCGTTGGGCACCCAGAACACCCAGGTCGCCGCCGGTCAGTTAGGCGGAACACCGCCAGTGCCTGGCCAGCAGTTGAACGCCTCGATTATTGCGCAGACCCGTCTGACCAATACCGAAGAGTTCGGCAATATCATGCTGAAGGTGAACCAGGATGGCTCACAGGTGCGCTTGCGTGATGTGGCGAAGATTGAACTTGGTGGTGAAAACTACGAGATCATCGCCCGCTACAACGGTAAACCGGCCTCCGGTATCGGTGTGAAACTGGCAACCGGTGCGAATGCGCTGGATACCGCCAAAGCGGTGAAAGATGAGCTGGCAAAACTGCAGCCGTTCTTCCCGTCAGGCATGAAAACCGTTTATCCGTACGACACCACGCCGTTCGTGAAGATCTCAATCTTCGAAGTGGTGAAAACGCTGTTTGAAGCGATCGTACTGGTGTTCCTGGTAATGTACCTGTTCCTGCAGAACTTCCGCGCTACGCTGATTCCAACCATCGCGGTGCCGGTCGTCCTGCTGGGTACCTTTGCGATTATCAGTGCGTTTGGTTACTCGATAAACACGCTAACCATGTTCGGGATGGTGCTCGCCATCGGCTTGCTGGTGGATGATGCCATCGTGGTGGTGGAGAACGTTGAGCGTGTGATGGCCGAAGAGGGTTTACCGCCCAAAGAGGCCACCAAGCGTTCGATGGAGCAGATACAGGGCGCACTGGTGGGTATCGCACTGGTGTTGTCAGCGGTATTTATCCCGATGGCCTTCTTCGGCGGGTCGACCGGTGTTATCTACCGTCAGTTCTCGATCACCATTGTTTCTGCGATGGCGCTGTCGGTGCTGGTAGCGTTGATTTTGACGCCAGCCCTCTGTGCCACCATGCTGAAGCCGATCAAGAAAGGCGACCACGGCAAAACCACCGGCTTCTTTGGCTGGTTTAACCGTCTGTTCGACAAGAGCACCAACCACTATGTGGATAGCGTGGGCCACATCGTGCGTAGCACCGGTCGTTATCTGGTGATCTATCTGGTGATTGTGGTGGGCATGGCGTATCTGTTCCTGAAACTCCCAACCTCCTTCCTGCCGGAAGAAGATCAGGGTCTGTTACTGGCGCAGGCGCAGCTGCCGGCCGGTGCGACGCAGGAACGTACGCAGAAAGTGCTGGATCAGGTGACGGATTACTTCCTGAACAAAGAGAAAGACAGCGTTAACTCGGTGTTTACCGTTAACGGCTTTGGCTTTGCAGGACGTGGTCAGAACACCGGTATTGCCTTCGTGAGCCTGAAACCGTGGGATGAGCGTGGCGATGCCAGCCTGAAAGTGCCCGCGATTGCCGGACGCGCCATGCAGGCGTTGGGTCAGATCAAAGATGCGATGGTCTTCCCGTTCAACCTGCCAGCAATTATCGAACTGGGTAACGCCACCGGCTTCGACTTTATGCTGACTGACCAGGGCAACCTGGGGCACGAGAAGTTGACCGCTGCGCGTAACCAGCTGTTTGGCATGATTGCTCAACACCCCGATACCTTAGTGGGTGTGCGTCCGAACGGTATGGAAGATACGCCTCAGTACAAACTGATCATCGATCAGGAAAAAGCGCAGGCACTAGGGGTGTCGCTGTCTGACATCAACACCACGCTGGGCGCTGGCTGGGGTGGCTCTTACGTCAATGACTTCATCGACCGCGGTCGTGTGAAGAAAGTGTACGTGATGGGCCAGGCAGACTCGCGTATGTTGCCAGATGACATCAGCAAATGGTTCGTGCGTAACAGCTCCGGCACCATGGTTCCGTTCTCCGCCTTCTCTTCGGCGAAGTGGCAGTACGGTTCACCGCGTCTGGAACGTTACAACGGCTTACCATCGATGGAAATCCTCGGACAGGCTGCGCCGGGTAAAAGCTCAGGTGATGCCATGAACCTGATGGAAGAGCTCGCGGGAAAACTGCCGTCGGGTATCGGCTACGACTGGACGGGCATGTCCTACCAGGAACGTCTGTCCGGTAACCAGGCCCCTGCCCTGTATGCCATCTCGCTGATTGTGGTGTTCCTGTGTCTGGCCGCGTTGTATGAGAGCTGGTCGATTCCGTTCTCAGTCATGCTAGTGGTGCCGCTGGGTGTGGTCGGTGCATTGATCTTCACCACCCTGCGCGGACTCAGTAACGACGTCTACTTCGTGGTGGGGCTGCTCACAACCATTGGCTTGTCGGCGAAGAACGCCATCCTGATCGTTGAATTCGCCAAGGATTTGATGGAGAAGGAAGGGAAAGGTTTAGTGGAATCAACCCTGGAAGCAGCACGTATGCGTCTGCGTCCAATTCTGATGACCTCACTGGCCTTTATCCTCGGTGTTCTGCCGCTGGCTATCAGTACCGGTGCCGGTTCCGGCGCACAGAACGCCGTAGGTACTGGCGTAATGGGCGGCATGGTAACCGCAACTGCGTTGGCCATCTTCTTCGTGCCCGTGTTCTTTGTGGTGGTCCGTCGCCGCTTTGGTAAGAACAAAGCGGAGATTGAGCAAGGCCATCCGGTCGAGCACAAACACTAAGTTGTCACCTGTTGAAAAGGCCGCGCAAGCGGCCTTTTTTATGGCTGTCATTCCACTTTTCCCCCGCCAGGCAAATGCCCCTACTTCAATCACGGTTGCAATCAATTCTCAGCAGGTTCATACTATTGTTATATTATAACATTACATGAGAGTGCAGCTATGAAAGCCAATATCCATCCGCAATACCGTCCCGTGGTGTTCCATGACACCTCAGTCGATGAGTACTTCAAAATCGGTTCCACCATTAAAACCGAACGCACCATTGAGTTCGAAGGTGAAGTGCTGCCGTACGTGACGCTGGATGTCTCTTCTAAATCCCACGTCCACTACACCGGCAAGCAGAAAGATCTCACCAAAGAAGGCAGCGCCGCACGCTTCAACAAGCGTTTCGGCAGCTTCCTGACGCGCGGCAATTAATCAGGAGTTAACGCATGCAGGTTTTGAGTTCATTACGGTCAGCGAAGACCCGTCACAAAGATTGCAAAGTAGTACGTCGTAAAGGTCGCATTTACGTGATCTGCAAAACGAATCCGCGCTTTAAGGCGGTTCAGGGAAGAAAGAAAAAAAGGTAGGAAAGTGTCGTGATGATTGGCCGGGATGCTCCCCGGCCTTTTTTTTACTTCATGCTTTGCAGCATGATCTCTACGTTGTGCCTGAAGGCAGCAACATAGGTTGCAGCAGGGCCATTAGCCTCGGACAGCGCTTCAGGATAGAGTTCACCACCCGGCTTAGCACCGGTTTCGCTGGCAATCTGCTTCACCAGACGCGGATCGGTCTGATTCTCCATAAAGTAAGTGTTAATGTGCTCCGCTTTCAGCTGCTTAATAATCGACGCCACATCGCTGGCGCTGGCTTCTGCTTCAGTAGAGAAACCCACCGGTGCGAGGAAACTCACGCCATAGCGTTGGCCAAAGTAACCAAAGGCATCATGGCTGGTCAGCACTTTACGTTTATTTTTCGCGACTGAGGCAAATTCGCTTTTCGCCCAGCTATCCAGTTTCTGCAGCTGCTGGATATAGCTTTCACCGCTTTTACGGATATCTGCCGCATCTTCAGGATCGGCTTTGATCAGCGCATTCATAACGTTGGTCGCGTAGATCACCCCATTTTGCATGCTGTTCCATGCATGCGGATCCGTAATGGTTTTCCCGTCATCCACCATTTTACGGGTGTTAATGCCGTTGGATGCCACCACGATCGTCCCTTTGTAGCCCGAGGCGCTGATTAAACGATCCATCCAGCCTTCAAGACCTAAACCACTGACAAACACCACGTTAGCCTTAGCCAGAGATTCACTGTCTTGTGGGGTCGGCTCGAAGGTGTGTGGATCACCGTTAGGTTGAACCAGCGATTTCACGTTGACGTGATCGCCGCCTACCTGCTTAACGATATCCGCCAGCACGGTAAAACTCGCCACCACATCCACGGTTTTTGCCAGGGTCAGCGGGCTAATCAACATGGCGCCAATCGCCAGACTCAGCGGTAACTTCTTCATTCGTATCCCCTAATTGTATAGTTATCGACGGCGCAACAGACCGCCACATGGTCCTGTTAAAACAGAAAGCAAAAACAGTACGGCCGCACTCAGCACCACCGCCGGTCCGGCAGGCAGTGAGAAGTGCCAGGAAAGGATCAAACCGACCAGGGCGGCGATCATCGCCAGCACCATCGCAATGCCGAGCATGCAGGCCAGATGACGACTCCAGAAACGGGCGCTGGTGGCGGGCAGCATCATCAATCCCACTGACATCAGCGTGCCGAGCACCTGAAAACCGGCCACCAGATTGAGCACCACCAGCATCAGGAAGATGCCGTGCACCATCGGCGCGCTCCATTTGCCTTGCGCACGCAGGAAATCAGGATCAAACGCATCGATCACCAGCGGACGAAAAATCACTGCCAGCATCAGTAAAGTGAACGCCGCGATGCCGCCCACCAGCATGAGGGCCGCGTTATCGACCGCCAGCAGTGAACCGAACAGCACGTGCAGCAGATCGACACTCGATCCACGCAGTGACACCAGCGTGACGCCCAGCGCCAGCGAGCCGAGATAAAAGCCAGAGAAACTGGCGTCTTCCTTTAAGGGGGTATATCGACTGACCGCACCGGAAAGCAGCGCAACGGCTAAACCCGCAATCAGTCCGCCGATGCCCATCGCCACCAGCGATAAACCAGACACCAGATAGCCAATCGCCGCGCCCGGCAATACCGCGTGAGAAAGCGCATCGCCTACCAGACTCATGCGACGCAGTGAGAGGAACACGCCCAGCGGCGTGGCGCTAAGGGCCAACGCCACACAAGCCACTAACGCACGGCGCATAAAACCAAATTCGATAAAGGGTTGAATCAATGTCACGAGGCCACCCTGCGCAGCAGTGGAGTTTGAGCGGAGTCAGCATCGTCGAGTGACAACACATCTTTGAAGTAACGCGCGACCAACGGGCGATCGTGTAACACCACTAATAAGGTGGTGCCCGCCTGCTGCTGCTGTTCGAGGATTGACATCAGCAGCGTGACGGTTTGCGTATCGATGCCATTAAAAGGTTCATCCAGCAGCCAGACTTTACTTTGCTGCAGCATCAGACGCGCAAACAGCACACGCTGTAACTGGCCGCCGGAAAGCATAGAAGGCTGCGCATCGGCGAAATCACGCATTTGCACCGCATCCAGCGCAGCATCGATCTCCTGTCGCATGGCTCGGTTAATGCCACCAAACCAGCCGCAGCGAGGCCAGCATCCCATAGCAACCAGCTCATAAACGGTGAGTGGGAAGCGTGTCTCTAACTCACTACGCTGCGGTAACCAGCCAAGCGCCTTGCGTGAAATCTTTAATTCACAAGTCCCTGCAATCGGCGGCAACAGGCCGGCGATGGTTTTTAGCAGTGTGGATTTACCGGTGCCGTTCGCGCCGATCAGCGCCGTCATGCTGCCTGCTGCCAGTTCTCCGGTGACTATCGGTGTCACCACTTGCCCCTGATAGCCGCCCTGCAAACGATTGAAATGCATCATTTCTGCATCCCCCAATAGATAGCCAGCGCGAGGAACGCGATAAGCAGCAGCGCGACCATCAGGCGGCCGCTAAGTGAGAGGAGTAAACCACTGTGATTCATGGAGGGAGACCAAAACGTTATAACATAACATTTATATTACCCGATTTTTCCCGGGTGTTGCCCGTGAGAAAGTGTTTCAAAAGTTAACCACCCTGGGCATCCTCTGTGACTCACACTGGATCTGAATCGATTGAGCGATAAATCCCATCGCAACGATTACGTATTCTGCACAGAGTTAACTTGCAATATTTGGCCAGAACCCCAATGATAGATTCATCCTCCTTTTTTACCGGAAGCGAAATGCAGTCTATTATTCATTGTGATATTGCTGTGGATGAGGACGATTGCGAGAAGTTGCAGGCTATTATCCAGGGGAATATTCTCAAAATAGCCGAAGCCCTGGCAGGTGATTTACAGTGGTATTCTCAAAACGCGCAATTAGTTCCTGACAGCTTTAAGATTATTTCCATTCAACCGCACGACAACAATCGATTTAAAATGCTTTACGATTTTAAGTGGGATTTATTTAATCCTTGCCTGGATTTAAATGAAACATCAACCCAACGTGAAGAAGTTTTGTTCCAGATAGTACCGGGTGCACTGGTGTTTACCGTGATAGACAATACCCGCCCCTCGCCCGCCGACGAATTGTAATATTTGGTAATCGAGGTGAGCAAAGCTAATGAATGTGGATTATATTTAAGGAGTCGCTGAATTCTTTATATTCATGATCGCTTCCTGATAGCTTTTCCAAATCTCGCCGCGCTGCGGTCACTGTGCAAGCTCTGGAGGGGAAAAAGATGGACGAATACTCACCAAAACGGCATGATATTGCCCAGCTTAAATTCCTGTGTGAGAACCTGTTTGACGAAAGTATGGCGACGCTAACGGACAGCCATCACGGCTGGGTTAATGACCCTACTGCGGAAAGCAATTTACAGCTCAACGATTTGATTGAGCATATCGCTTCTTTCACGATGAATTACAAAATTAAGCACGTTGAAGATGAAGCGCTGATTACGCAAATCGATGAATATCTTGACGATACCTTTATGCTGTTTAGCAGTTATGGAATCAATACTCAGGATCTTCAACGGTGGCAACGTTCAGCAAAACGCTTATTTAATCTGTTTGCCGAAGAGTGCGCTTTTCTCCAACAACCCAGCCATTCCTTTTAGCATCAGAGTGAGACCGGTTTATTTATGAGCAATCAAGCCTTAACCAAAACAGACTATTTGATGCGACTGCGTCGTTGTCGCTCAATTGACACCCTTGAACGGGTGATTGAAAAGAACAAGTACGAATTATCTGACAACGAACTCGCGGTATTCTATTCTGCTGCCGATCATCGCCTTGCTGAACTGACGATGAATAAGCTTTACGACAAAGTACCGGTTTCTGTCTGGAAGTTCGTTCGCTAACTATTTTTACCCGCTGTTCGTTACGTCATCTTTTCCCTTCAGGGAATGATTCACAGGCAAAGGAGTGCCAGCGTTTCGCTGTGTACTGATTTCTTGAGGATTTTTTCGGGGAGCAGAAATGGTGGAGGCCCTGCCAGCTACATCCCGGCACACGCGTCGCCTGCTGCGGCTGCTTCCTTCCGGACCTGACCGAGTTCACAAGTTAGCGTTGCGGGAGAACCAACAGGGCCCCCATTGACGAGCTCTCTTTCGAGAGCGCAGGCATTATCAAGTAAGCCCCTGGCAATTGCAAGCGTAGGCCGGGTGACCGTTGTTTTCTTGAACAGCTATCCCGTAAAACCCTGATTCTCACCCTCCCTGCATGCTAAAGTCGGCGTTTACTCGCTGAATCAGGTGCGTGCATGAACGACACAAGCAATTTCTCCGAGCGCGTCTGGCAAATTATTGCCGCCATCCCCAAAGGCAAAGTCACCACTTACGGTGATATCGCCCTGCTTGCCGGTTCACCGCGTGCCGCAAGACAAGTCGGCGGCGTATTACGTCGCTTACCCGAGGGCAGCAAATTGCCGTGGTTCCGCGTCATCAATCGCCATGGCCGCATTTCACTGCAAGGCGACGATCTCTTCCGCCAGCGCAATGCGCTCGAAGCTGAGGGCATTGAAGTGAGTGACGCGGGTGAGATTGAATTAGAGAAGTATCGCTGGGAGTACTGAGCGCACCCATGCGTAGGTACGGGCAGGCAAAACCTGGAGTAAAGCGCCCCCGCCAAAGAAGAAAGTGTCGAGAAAATTGGGACAATCCGCTAATTACATGGAACAGCCTCACCCCAACGCACCCAAGCTGAGGTGCCGGCAGGCAACACTGTGGAGTAAAGCGTCACACGCCAGGGATGGCGTGTGACGAGCGATCAGGGACGAGACAGCGGCTTTAGGCAACAGTGTTGCCTGCCCGCACACTGCCCCGCCCTGTTTTCCTACATGCTTCCCGGACAGTGCGCCAGGATCAGCACCTTGTGATTGTCACATATTCGTCGGCGCAGGCACCGAAGCAGAAGGCACTACTTGCGTTGGCGATGTTGATGGCACCGTAGTGGCCGCACCTGGCGTGGTCTGCATCGCCATATTGGTCACTGGCACCAGCAGCAGTTCGGCTTTGGTGCCGCCCTGATTGATCACCGGCTTCACGGTATCGGTAATGAACGCCAGCTTGCCGTCAATACTGATAGCCGCACTTAACAGAATCCGCGCGTTAGGCTGAATGTCCGAAGGATTAAACGGCAGCACGAACTGGAACGGCGCCTGTTTCCCTTCGGTGCGCACTACATGCTGTGCCAGTACTTTCGATGGCGCATCAGCCAATGAAGCATCCGACAGCGTCACGGTCAGCACCGCATCCGGCGGCAAGGCAATACGTTGGCGAATATACACCGAACCACTTACGTTAGGCTGCGTGATGGCGGCCGTCTGTCCTGCAACAGCGGAACCCAGCGTGGGGGTCGCCACCGGCTTACTGTGATCGGCACAGCCAGCCAGCGCTGCCGCCAGCGTCACACCGCTAATAACATGCCAGAGTTTCATCGATGTCGTCTCCTTGTGAACACTATGATTGTCGGCGGACAAATTGTTGAGTAGCTTTTCAGCCGCCGATTGACCTTAATTCTGGCACAAAAATCCGCATTGCGCCTAAATGGTCCCCTAGCCCGCTGAAATCGCGGCAAAATCATTGACGGAAACTGGTCGGATCTTTCAAACTGACGCGATTGCCCCCCTGAGGAATCTGCTATGAGCCAGGCACTGCAAAACCTGCTTAATTTACTCAATCTCGAAAAACTCGAAGAAGGCCTGTTTCGCGGCCAAAGTGAAGATCTTGGCCTGCGCCAGGTATTTGGTGGTCAGGTAGTTGGCCAGGCCTTGTACGCGGCGAAACAGACCGTACCGGAAGAGCGCATCATTCACTCGTTCCACAGCTACTTCCTGCGTCCTGGTGATAGCGAAAAAGCTATTATTTACGATGTCGAAACCCTGCGTGATGGCAAAAGCTTCAGCGCGCGTCGCGTCAGTGCGGTGCAAAATGGTCACCCTATCTTCTATATGACCGCCTCTTTCCAGGCGCCGGAAAGTGGCTTCGAGCATCAAAACACCATGCCGCAAGTGCCGGGGCCGGACAACCTCCCCTCGGAGCAGGATCTGGCGCAAAAACTGGCGGCCCATTTGCCGCTCAAACTCAAAGAAAAGTTTCTTGCCGAGCGACCGCTGGATATTCGCCCGGTACAAATCCATAACCCGCTCAAAGGCCGTGTCGATGAGCCGATGCGCCAGGTGTGGATTCGTGCCAACGGCAAGCTGCCGGACGATCGCCGCATTCACCAGTACCTGCTGGGTTACGCTTCGGACCTCAACTTCCTGCCTGTGGCGCTGCAACCACATGGCAAAGGCTTCCTTGAGCCCGACATGCAGGTGGCCACCATTGACCACTCCATGTGGTTCCACCGCCCGTTCGACCTCTCTGAATGGCTGCTGTACAGCGTGGTGAGCACCTCGGCTTCAGGCGCGCGTGGTTTTGTGCGTGGGGAGTTCTACACTCAGGACGGTACGCTGGTCGCGACCACCGTTCAGGAAGGGGTAATGCGCCAGCGCGACGCATAAAAAAGGGGCGATATCATCGCCCCTCGTCTTTTTATTGTTTTAGCGCACTGCTCTTCTACAGCCCATTTCTTACTGGTTGTAAGCGTTCTCGCCGTGGCTGTTCACATCCAGACCTTCACGTTCCTGATCTTCTGGAACACGCAGGCCCACAATCATGTCTGCCAGTTTGAAGCCGATGAAGGCCACAACACCGGACCAGATGATGGTCACACCACAGCTGAACAGCTGAATCCAAACTTGATGGCCCATGGTCACGCCTTCTGCGTAGCCCACGCCACCCAGTGAAGAGGAGGCGAACACACCGGTCAGCACACAACCCAGGATACCGCACACGCCGTGCACACCGAATACATCACATGGGTCATCCACGCGCAGCCATTTCTTCAGGGTGGTTACACCCCAGATACCCGCCAGGCCGCCGGCCAGACCGATAATCAGCGCACCGCCCACACCGACATAACCACAAGCTGGGGTGATAGCCACCAGACCTGCGATAAAGCCAGAACAGGCACCCAGCAGTGAAGGTTTGCCACGCATTGCCCACTCACCGAACACCCATGACAGCACTGCACCCGCAGTTGCGACAACGGTATTCAGGAAGGCCAGCGCTGCGATTTCGTTGGCAGATGATGCAGAACCGGCGTTGAAACCGAACCAGCCTACATACAGAATCGCGGTACCCATGAACACCATCGGCAGGTTATGCGGTTTGAACGCTTCTTTACCGAAGCCCGCACGTTTGCCCACCAGGTAAGCACCCACCAGGCCTGCAACAGCGGCGTTGATGTGAACGACAGTACCGCCAGCGAAGTCCAGCGCACCGTCTTGCGCCAGCAGACCACCTGCCCAGACCATGTGTGCGATTGGCAGATAAGAGAGCGTCAGCCAGACCACCACGAAAATCAGTACCGCTGAGAAGCGAATACGTTCCGCCAGTGCACCGACAATCAGGCCCACGGTGATGCAGGCGAAGGAAGCCTGGAACGCCACGTGGATGTACTGATAGAAGCTACCCATAAGCGCTTTCAGCTCAATGTTTTTCAGCATCGCCCACTGGAAGTTACCGAAGAAGGCGTTGCCCTCGCTGAAGGCCAGCGAATAACCGTAGATGACCCACAGCACGCAAACTAATGCGAAGGTGACTGCAACCTGGGTCAGCATCGACAGGACGTTTTTACCGCGGATCAAACCGCCGTAAAACAAGGCGATGCCCGGGATCGTCATAAACAGTACCAATGCGGTACAGATCATCATAAAGGCGTTATCGGCTTTGTCCGCAACGGCAGGAGCTGCCGCCATGGCCAGAGACGGTAACAGTGCCAGGCTGGTGAGGCCTAACTTAGTCATCAGTTTATTCATTTCTTTCCATCCCATCACAATTCAGAGCCCCAGTTACAGTGCTGCTTCGTCGGTCTCGCCGGTACGAATACGAATGACGCGCTGCAGTTCTGCGACGAAGATTTTGCCGTCGCCAATTTTGCCGGTGTAAGCGGCTTTGCTGATGACATCCACCACTTCATCGAGTTGATCGTCCGCAATGGCGATATCAATTTTAACTTTTGGCAGGAAGTTCACGCTGTACTCGGCACCGCGATAAAGCTCTGCGTGACCTTTCTGGCGACCAAACCCCTTCACTTCGGTAACAGTCAGTCCCTGAATGCCAATGGAGGATAAAGCTTCACGCACGTCCTCCAGCTTAAATGGTTTGATTACCACGGTAACCAGCTTCATACGTTCCCCTCCAGATAATAAATTGAGTGAGTCTCGCGGACACGAGGAGATATAAGCAAACGCTGTGCCATAAATTAAAAAAGGGAAGAAGTCAGCGGCATAGAGGCGCTATATCGCGCTTCGTTATGTGATGGGTGGCTCAGTTTGGGGATAGGGCAAAAGAAAGGTGTTGCAATATTGCACTCCTTTGGTGCTTTGAGCCTCAAAGGAGTGCATCAATACAGAACAATCCGATAAATCTGCGCAAAAAAGGTGCAATTCATCCTTTAGCCTGTGCGGGGATGCCCGCTGCAAGCTCATCACCGGCCTGCTGCAGTTGATACATCTGCCAGTAGCGCCCCTGTTGAGCCAATAATTCAGTGTGCGTGCCGCGCTCTGCTACCTGACCACGGTGCAGTACCAGAATCTGGTCCGCTTCGGTGATGGTTGAAAGACGGTGCGCAATCACCACCAGCGTGCTGTGCTGACGCAGTGCACGCAAAGCATGCTGAATCGCCTGCTCGGTACCGGAATCAATACTGGCAGTGGCTTCATCAAGAATCAAAATCTGTGGCAATGACACCAGGACTCGCGCCATCGCCAGCAGCTGCTTCTGGCCCACCGACAAATTATTGCCCTGCTCACCCAATCGGGTATGAATGCCCTCGGACATTGAACGCGCCAAAGGAGCCAGCTGCACCGTTTCCAGCGCCTGCCACACCTGCTGTTCTGAGATATCACGCCCAAGCTGCACGTTGGCTAACAGCGTATCGGCCAGCACCACCGGATCTTGCTGCACCATCGCGACACTTTGCCGTAGCGCTTCATGCGTGAGTTGCGGTAAGGGACGACCATCTAACTCAATGCTGCCGCGCGTCACTGGGTAATACCCCATCAGCAAATTCGCCAATGTGCTCTTACCACTGCCGGTGTGCCCGACCAGCGCAATAAAACCGCGTGTCGGCACTTCAAGAGTGATATGACTCAGGACATCGCGGTTGTCACGATAGGCAAAGCTGACGTCGCGCAACGTGATGCGGCCTGAAGCGAGCGGCTGGTTATCCACGCCGTAATCTTGCTGCGTGGCATCCATCAGCTCGAAGATACGCTCGCCAGAGACCACCGCCTGTTGCAGCATCGATTGTTGCGTGGTGAGTTCAATCAGCGGTTCGTTCAGACGTCCCAGATAGGTAATGAAGGCGTATAGCACGCCGACCTCAAACACCCCGGGCGTAGCAAAGCTAAACAGCATAAGTAGCCCGCACAGAATCATCGCCGAAAACAGACTCAACAGCGGACGCAGCAGGAAGCCATCCAGCCTCAGGGTTTCCATGCGCGCCAGATAATGTGAACGGCTCGCTTCGCCCATACGCTCGCCAAAGCGCGCCTGCTGGCGAAACTGCTGGATCACACTCATGCCGTTAATCACTTCATTGAAGCCGTTGTTGATGTCGGCGAGATAGCTGCGTACCCGACGCGCGATTGGCGTGCTGTAGCGCTGATAAATCAGCATCACCGTCAGCACCAGCGGGAAGATGACGATCGCCACCAGCGCCATGCGCCAGTCGAGCGAGAACATCGCCACCAGCATCGCGCCAATCAGTGCCGCACTGCGCAGCACGGTGGCCACCACCGTGACATACAGGTCTTTGATCACTTCGGTATCGTTGGTGACGCGCGAAATAATCTGCCCCACCGGCTGGGTATCGAAGGCGCTCAGCGGCTGACGCAGCGCAGCGTTCATCACGTCCACGCGCAACTGCTGCACCACACCAATCGCTGCGCGGTTAAACAACAGTGCCTGGAAATAATGTAAACCGGCAGCCAGCAGTTGTAGCAAAATAAAGCACACCAGCAGACCGATGGCGATGCCCCACGGCATCTGGTGTTTCGCCACCAGATTGTCGATGAAGTAGCTCACCAGTACCGGACCGGTAACTTCGGCCGCCGCGGCGATCCACAACATACCGACCGCCAGCCACAGCGATTTGCGCCAGGGCTTACCGTAAGCCAGTAGACGCTTGAGCGTTGGCCATAAACGTTGCGATTTAGCCATGGTTGGAACCCTCTGCCACTTCGTCCTCATCCAGCGCCGCTTCGAGTTGCTGATAGCGATACATATCGCGATACCAACCCTCTTGCACCGCCAGGCTTTCATGGTCGCCGCGCTGGGTCACCGCACCTTGTTGCAGCACCAGAATTTCACTGGCTTCTGTCAACGCCGATAAACGATGTGCGCTGATGATCAACGTGCGGCCTTTGCCCCACTGACGCAGGTTATGCAGAATTTCATACTCCGTGCGGCCGTCAACGGCTGACAGTGCATCGTCGAGGATCAGGATTTCCGCGTTCAGCAACAGTGCACGAGCAATGGCAATACGTTGCTTTTGACCGCCGGAAAGCATCACACCGCGCTCACCCACTTCGGTGTCATAGCCTTGCGGCAGGCGCAAAATGTCATCATGTACACAGGCCATGCGCGCCACGCGCTCAATCTCTTCCTGAGACGCATTCGGACGCCCCAGCGCCAGGTTATTGGCGATGGTATCGGAGAACAAAAACGGTGTCTGACTCACCACAGCCAGCCGACTGCGCCAGCTATCGAGTCGCAGCTGTGTCAGCGGCAGGTTATGGTAGCGGATGTCGCCCTGGTCGATGTCAAAGTGGCGCTGAATCAGGCTCAGCAGCGTGCTTTTACCACAGCCGGTTGGACCGCACAGCCCCAGCATCTGGCCCGGTTTCAGTTGAAAATTAACATGGCTTAGCGCTGCGCCGGAATTAGCGGGATAACGGAATTCTCGAATGGCGACCTGTAAAACACCAGCGTCGTCGGGCAGGGTTTTCTGTCCATCTTCCACCGCCGGGGCTTCCGCCAACAGCGCGCGAATGCGACTCCATGCCGCACTACCCCGCTCAACGATATTGATCATCCATGCCAGCGCCAGCATCGGCCAAATCATCAGGCCGAGATACATGACAAAGCTGGTGAGCTGACCGAGCGTCAAGCTGCCGTGCCACACCATCCAGCCACCACCGGCAATCGCCAGCAGGTTAGAGAAACCCACAGCGATATAAATGATGGGATCAAAGCGTGCATCAACCCGCGCCACATGCAGGTTTTTTTTACCCGTATCGCGGGCAATGTCTGCAAACTGCTGTGATTGATGATCTTCCAGGCCGAACGCTTTGATCATACGGATACTGGTGAGGCTCTCCTGTGTTTGATCGTTCAGGCTGGAGAAGGCTGCCTGCGCGACTTTGAAGCGCTGGTGCAGACGCGAACCATCTTTCTGAATGGCAATCGCCATCAGTGGCATCGGGATCAGCGCCAGCAGCGTCAGCTGCCAACTGATCTGAGTGCTCATTACGGCCAATACCACCAGGCCCATCACCAGCGAATCCACCAGTGTCAGGACGCCCTCGCCGGCGGCAAACACCACGCGATCGACATCATTGGTCGCGCGCGCAATCAGATCGCCAGTGCGATGGCGCAAGTAGAACGCAGGATGCTGGCGACTCAGCTGGCGATAGAAATCCTCGCGCAGCTCCACCGCGAGTTGATAGGACGCGCCAAACAGCAGCACACGCCAGACATAGCGCAGCAGATAGACGATCACCGCCGTCACCAGCATCACGCCAATCCACATGAAAATTTTGCTGCTGCTTAAAGTGTGTTGCGTCACGCCATCGACGATGACGCCAACTACATGCGGTGGCAACAGCTGCAATAGCGCAATCACAATCAGCAAGCTGACGGCACCCAGATATCGCCGCCACTCGCGCAGGAAATACCAACTTAATTGGCTAAATAATCGCACAAGACACTCTCTTTCTGTGCCCGCTCAGGGCGCTACCGGCAAGGCGGTGGTGTATTTAATCTCTTCCATGGCGAAACTGGAGGTCACATCAATCAGGCCTGGCACGCCATTTACCAGACGCTTGTAAAAAGCATCGTAACTTTTCATATCGGCCACCTGAATGCGCAGCAGATAATCGTATTCACCGGCCATGCGATAGAATGCCATCACTTCTGGCATCTGCTGTACCACGGCAACAAATTGCTGAAACCAGTCGCTGCTGTGCTGCTGAGTTTTCACAAACATAAATGCCGTGAGCGAAAGACCGATCTTCTCCCCATCCAGCAACGCCACGCGCGCACGAATAATGCCATCATCTTCCAGCTTTTTCAGGCGTTTCCAGCAAGGCGTGGTGGTGAGATTGACCGCCTCCGCCAACGCTTGCAGCGATAATGTGCAATCCTGTTGCAGCAGAGCCAGCAAAGTGCGGTCAGTTTTATCTAGCATTGGGCGCTCCGGGAGAAAATTTTTCTCTTATTCGGGCATTATACCCGGATTAAAGCAACCTTATTTTCCTGCCAGTGCCTTACACTGTGCACAATAATTATTACGGATTCACCACATGCAAACGCCCTGGGTTCGCCACGCCATCAATGAAATTAACGCCGATTTTCAACGCTCTGCGGATACGCACCTTATTCGTTTCGCATTGGATGATTTTCCTGGCATCCGCTTTTATCTTAAAGATGAAAGTACTCATCCGAGTGGCAGCCTGAAGCATCGCCTGGCACGATCACTATTCCTGTATGGGTTGGCTAATGGCTGGATCCGCGAGAACACGCCGATTATTGAAGCCTCATCAGGCAGCACAGCGGTATCAGAGGCTTATTTTGCGCGTTTGCTGGGTCTGCCTTTTATCGCGGTAATGCCCGCCAGCACCGCGAAACGCAAAATTGAAATGATTCGTTTTTATGGCGGCGAGTGCCATTTCGTTGCCGATCCTTGTCAGCTGTATAGCGAATCGGAACGTCTGGCGCGTGAACTCAACGGTCATTTTATGGATCAGTTCACCTATGCCGAGCGCGCCACCGACTGGCGCGGCAACAACAACATCGCAGAAAGCATTTTCCGTCAGATGGCGCATGAACCTTCCCCCGTGCCGCATACCGTGGTCATGAGCGCCGGCACCGGCGGGACCTCGGCCACACTGGGCCGCTATATTCGTTATCAGGGACACAATACGCGTCTGTTGGTGGTGGATCCGCAGCATTCCGTGTTCTTTGATTTCTGGCATAGCCGCGACAGGGCGCTGCGCAGCGATCGTGGCAGCATGATCGAAGGCATCGGACGTCCGCGCGTGGAGCCTTCATTTTTACCCGATGTCATCGACGAAATGATCAAAGTGCCAGATGGCGCAACGGTGGCTGCGATGTTGCAACTGGAGAAGATTCTGGGTCGTCGCCCGGGCGCTTCAACCGGCACCAATTTCTGGGGCATGTTGCAGGTGGCGAAACGCATGCGGGAAAATGGCGAGCAAGGTTCACTAGTGACACTGTTGTGCGACAGTGGTGATCGTTATCCGGACACCTACTACAACCCTGAATGGGTCGCGCAGAATATCGGGGATATTCAACCGTGGCTGCGTGAGTTTTACCCTAAAAAATTCGAATTACAGGAAGGCAGCAAACAAGAGCATCCCGATGAGCTTACTGAAGTCAGTGATTCGGGTAAACGAGTGCAGCCAACCCACCTGTGATTCGAACTATGACGTGTATGCAATAAAAAACCGGACGTCCTGTCCGGTTCACTGTAAGCCTCAGCATTCGGGGGAATAATCGAGGTGTGGTGTGGTCATCCAGTGATTTAAGTAATGAGACACCGCCTGTGTCTCGCAATGTCCAATAATCGGTAAATGTGGCAGCGACGATTTCAATTGATGCATGGCGTTGCCCATGATGAAGCCACTGCCCACGCGCTCCAGCATCTCGCGGTCATTCATCGCATCACCAAACGCCATACAATCCGCCATTGATAGCGACAGATGCTGGCACAAGTGCGCCAGCGCCGCGCCTTTATGGCACTCCAGCGGCAGAACTTCCAGACAATCCCATGCTGAAAAGCAGATATTGGCGCGCTCGCCCAGCGCATGCTGCAACTCCACTTTTAACGCCTGCAGCATCTCATGCGGCGCAATAAAGCAAATTTTGGTCACCTCATGCGCCGACATCTGACGCAAATCGCGCAGCTGATAGTGGAAGCCGCTCATCACGTGCGCTTCCAATGCTCCCAGCAACGGTTTATCGGTAAACCAGCCTTCATCGTTAAAGATGTGGATTGATGCTGGCGTTTGCCAATGAGTGTGAATCACCTCTTCGGCAACGGATGAGGACAAATCACAACCAAATAGCTGCTGCCCTTCCAGATCGTGAATACGTGTGCCATTGCCGGTGATCAGCCAGGCTGGCAGAGTCAGTTGGTCGCGTACCACCTGCACGTCCATCAGATGGCGGCCCGTGGCGAAAGCAATGGTGATATCGCGCTGATGCAAGGCATGCAGGGTGTCGATGGTCTCATTCCCTAACCGGTGCGTCGGCAGTAACAACGTGCCATCCATATCAAATGCCGCGAGGCGAGCCATGCAATTTCTCCTGTCTGAGTGAGGAATCTACTATCACCTGGTAATTGCGGAACTAATAGTGAATACTTTTACAAAACTGTTCCGGGTTTAGCCATGCGCCAACTTCATCGGGTTAATCAATTTCAGCGCCTGTGGCAACTCAGCCAGGGCGAGCCTCTGCGTCTGAGCGTAGCCGCCATGGCGCAGCACTGTTTTTGCAGTGAGCGCCATGTGCGAACCTTATTACGTCAGTGGCAGGATGCAGGCTGGCTGCGCTGGCGCGGCGAGTCCGGCCGCGGAAAACAAGGCGAACTAACGTTTCTGATCTCCCCTGAACAACTCCGCCAGCAGCTGTTAACCCAACAACTGGAAGCGGGCGAAGCGGTTCAGGCGTTGCAGGTGCTGGATCTCCATCCTGAACGGCTGGTGAAAATGCTGCGACCGCTCATGGGCGGCCAATGGCAAAACCAGGCACCTGTGTTGCGTATCCCCTACTATCGCGCAATGGAGCCGCTGCGGCCGCTTCGTCTGACCGGAAGGGCTGAACAGCACCTGGTGCGGCAGATTTTCTCCGGCCTGACGCGCTTTAATGGCGACGATGTAGAAGGCGATCTTGCGCATCACTGGCAACATGATGGCAGCGGCTGTGACTGGTATTTCTGGTTGCGCCCGCAGCTCAGCTGGCACAACGATGAGCCAATTCAAGCGGCGCAGCTGGCCTCGCAACTGCAGCAGATTATGCAAACCGTGCGCGGCAGCCGCCTGCTGGCTTCTATCGAACATATTGAGGCGCCACATCCGCTGGCTCTGCGTATTCAACTGCGTCAGAGTGACTACTGGCTGCCGCAGCGGCTGGCCCATCAATACTGCCTGCTGCCACACCCTGATGCGGTTGACGTTGGTAGTGGGCCGTGGAAGCTGACCCATTTCACTGATGAGCTGGTTCGCCTGGAAAGCCATGCCCGCTGGCATCTGCAACGTCCTCTGATTCAGGTGGTGGAATACTGGATTACACCACAGCTGTTTGCCCATGGCCTCGGCACCAGCTGTCGCCATCCGGTGCAAATCGCTATTGGCGATCCTGACGAACTGGACGCATTGCGCCCCGTCGATCACAGCATCAGCCTCGGCTTCTGTTATCTGGCACCGCGCATTTCCGTCGATTTCACTGCCGCACAAGTCACGGCACTGATTGCATTAATACAACACAGCGGAGTGATTCAGCAGTTACCGTTGGATGAAGGCTTGATTACCGCGAGCAAGGAATTGCTGCCCGGTTGGCCGGTGCCGTCTGCCGGGATGACAGCCGTCACGCTGCCCGAGAAACTCACACTGCATTATCATCTCCCTATCGAACTGCATGTAATGGCACAGGCGCTGGTGCCGTTGCTGGCAAAACAGGGCTGCAAATTAACCTGTGTTTTTCATGATGTGAAAAACTGGCGTGACGATATCGACCTGAGCGATGCCGATGTGGTGATGGGTGACCGTTTGATTGGCGATGCCCCGCTGTTTACCCTGGTGAACTGGCTGGAGAACGATCCCGTATGGACTCCCTTACGTGCTCCGGTATTACAAGCGCCACTTCGCGCTATCGCCCATCAGCCCAGCCCAGAGCAACGCGCAGCATTAACGCACCAGCTTTTCCAGCAGCTGATGCGTGACGGACATCTGTTACCGCTGTTTAACTATCGCTATCAGGTGTTTGCCCCGCCTGGCGTCGAAGGCATCCAGCTCAATACGCTGGGCTGGTTTGATTTCACCCGCGCCTGGATTCCACCTCCCAGTGCCGCAGGGACTGTTCAGCCTGCGCCCGAGCCAGTACCATAGACGCACTGCTTTTTGGGGAAATAAAGATGAAACAAGCCGTTGTCGTATTCAGTGGCGGACAAGATTCCACCACCTGTCTGATTCAGGCACTGCAACAATATGATCAAGTGCACTGTGTCACCTTCGATTATGGCCAGCGCCATCGCGAAGAGATTGAAGTCGCGGCTCAACTCGCGCAGAAACTGGGCGCCTGTGCGCACAAAGTGCTGGATGTGACGCTGCTCAATGAACTGGCGGTCAGCAGCCTGACGCGCGATAACATTCCGGTGCCCACTTACGATCCTGATGCCAGCGGTTTGCCGAGCACTTTTGTACCGGGCCGCAATATTCTGTTCCTGACCTTAGCCTCCATCTACGCTTACCAGGTGGAAGCCGAAGCGGTGATTACCGGTGTTTGTGAAACGGATTTCTCCGGCTACCCTGATTGCCGCGATGAGTTCGTCAAAGCACTCAACAATGCCGTCAGCCTGGGCATGGCGCGCAACATTCGCTTCGAAACGCCACTGATGTGGCTGAATAAAGCGGAAACCTGGGCGCTGGCCGATTACTGGCAGCAGTTGCCACTGGTACGTGCGGAAACCCTGACCTGCTACAACGGTGTGAAAGGTGATGGCTGTGGTGAATGCGCGGCTTGCCATCTGCGTGCGCGAGGGTTGGCGGATTACCAAGCCAATACGTCTGCGGTGATGGCAGCGATGAAACAAAAAAGCGGCCTTAACTGATTGCGCTGAATCGGTGGCTCGCAATGATTAATTGGTGGCTCGCACTGATTGAGCGGCTTTGCTGGCTGTAACTGATTAAACAGCTTTGCTCGATGTAACTGATTAAGCGGCTTAGCTGGCTTGAACTTATTAAGCTGGAACTCATTGAGCAGCTTCGCTAGCAGGTAATGATTGAGCTGCTTTACTCGCTGAACTCATTAAGCTTCTTCGCTGGCTGGCGTTTCTGACGCCAGCTCGCTCCACTGTTAATGGCTTTCTACCATCAACGCCGACATACGGTCGCGCAACTCCCCTTCCATCGGTACCGCTTTTTGCGTACGCAAATCGATGCAGACGAAGGTCAAGGCCGCATCCGCCACCACGGTGTTATCACCTGCCAGCAGCACGCGCTGCGAAATGATGCCGCTTTTGCCACTGAGCTGTGATACTTCGCTCTCAATATGTAATACGTCGCCCAGCACCGCCGGACGACGATAGTTAATGTTGATATTGACCACCACAAACGCCAGCTTCTTATCCATCAACCAATGAAAGGCATCGACATCCTCCAGCCACTGCCAGCGCGCTTCTTCCAGAAACTCCAGATAGCGCGCGTTGTTCACATGCTGATAAACGTCGAGATGATAGCCGCGTACTTTGATGGTGGTTTGCATTGTTGCTCCTGTTCTGGCTGTGAATGACAACTGGTATGACCTGTTGAGCATAGCACAGCCAGATTTAACGCTTTATCAATCCTTCAAAGTCGCGAGCCGCCTCACAGTTTCAGCCGGCCGCTATTACGCTCCACCAGCGCATTGCCGATGCCCGGTATTTCCTTGAGCTGCTCGATGGCGGTAAACGGACCATACTGCTCGCGATAACTGACTATCGCCTGCGCTTTCTTCAGGCCGATGCCGTTCATTGCGGCGGCGAGTTGTTCAGCACTGGCTTGATTAATGCTGACCTGTCCTTCTTGCGGCGGGGATACCTGCGTCGCCTGCGTTTCGCTGGGGCTTTCGGCAGCGGCCAGTCCGGTGGTATAGAGTGCGCCACCCAGCGCCAGCGTGACGCATAATGCGCGAAATGTAGATTTCACCATGCTGTGTTTCTCCTTGTGTTTGACAGCCACAGCAGAGTGTCACAGCGGGTTTTCAGGCTCAAAAGGACAATGACAGAAATGGAAAAGGCCGCAGAAGCGGCCTTTGTGTTGTTGCAGCGGATTCACATTTTTTGTGAGGCTTACTGGTTTTGAGCCGCCGCACCGTATTTGATTTTCGCGTCTTTGCGCAGGTTTTCCAGCAGTGCTTCAAACGCAATCTGCGCGTTATTCTGCGTTACGCCTTTCACCATCTCATCCATCTGCGCCTGCGGCATATTACCTGGGCTGACCTTATCTAGCGCGACCAGTACCACGTTGCCCTGCATATCTTCACTCACGCCCCAGGACGGTTTGTTGTCCGCTGGCTGTGGCAGGTTAAAGGCAGACTGTGCAACCGGATCCTGCGCATTGCGATCAAAGGATTTGCTGGCGCTCAGGGTTAAGCCTGCCGCTTTCAGCGCATCTTCTTTACCGGCTTTCAGATCAACCAGCAGTTTATCTGCCTGCGCTTTAGCCTGCTGGGTGGCTTTGTCATGCTTCAGCGTGTCGGCAATCTGCGCTTTCACCTGATCCAGTGGTTTAACGGCTTCAGGCTTGTGCTCGCTAATGCGCAGCACGAATGCACGATCGCCATCGACGCTAATGATGTCAGAGTTATTACCCGGCGCACCATTTTGCCCCACCAGTCCACCATTAAAGATCGCCTGCTTAACCTGATCGAAATCGAGTTCTGCTGGAACGTCATCACGGGTGATCCAGCCGGTTTCAGCCACTTTCAGACCAGAAGCCTGTGCTGCACCTGCTAGCGACTCGTTGTCATTGCTGGCCGCTTCACTGACTTTTTGCTGCAGCTTGTAGAAAGCATCGACTGCTTTTTCCTGCTTCACCTTGTCGGCAACAGCGTCATGGATCTCAGCCAGCGGTTTAACCTGTTCTGCCTGGATATCATCCAGACGCACCACCAGGAAGCCAACTGAAGATTTGATCACACCAGACAGCTGACCTTTTTGCGTCAGGTTGGCGTTTTTCAGCTCATCCGGCGTGGTGCCCGGCTCCAGCCAACCCATATCGCCGCCTTTGCGCGCCGAGATTGGGTCAATGGATTTGCTTTTGGCCAGCGTGGCGAAGTCTTCACCCTTTTTCAGCGCATCCAGAACCGCATTGGCATCCGCTTCAGTTTTGGTCTGAATCACGCTGTAGCGATTACGCTGCGGCTGTGAATAGTCGGCTTTGTGTTGATCGAACCAGCTCTGGATGTCAGCTTCGCTCGCTGTTTCCTGCATGCTGGCTGCATCCATCTTGATGTAGCTGACGCGGAACTGCTCTGGTGCCATGAAGCTGTTCTGGTGCTGCTGGTAATACTGATTGATCTCATCATCATTGACAGTTTGTTTCGCTGCCAGCGCGTTGACATCAATCACTGCCTGACGCACTTCACGCTGCTGCGAGACCAGATCCACCAGCTTGCTGGTTTCGCCTTTCAGCATGAAATCGGTATTGGCAACCGCATTGATCAACTGCTGAGTGGCTAACTGCTTGCGCAGTGCTGCCGCGTACTGATCCGGCGTAAAGCCCATCTGGGTGATTAAACCGTTGTACTTCGCGTTGTCGAACTTACCGTTGGTCTGGAAGGCTTTTTGATTAAAGATGGCCTGCTTGATCTGATCATCGCTGATGCCAATCTTTAAATCTTTGATGTATTGATCGAGCAAAGCCTGATCAATCAACTGTGACAGCGCCTGCTGACGCATCTGCTGCATGTAGCCTTCGTTACTGGCCAACTGTGAGAATTGATCGCCCAGCATCTGCTGCTGACGATTACGCTCGTTGTTATAGCCTTGCTCAAGCTCTGCACGGCTAATTTCATGACCATTAACTTTGGCAGCGTAGTCGCTGCCACCGCCGATCAGGTAGTTGCCCACCCCGGTCAGTACGAAAGACAGGATGATCAATCCCAGAATAATCTTGAGCACGACATGATTCGACGCCGCGCGTAAATTGTCCATCATGGTATGACAACACTCCGCTGTAGTGTGAATGTAAAGCTCTGACACGATGTCATCATCGTGCAACTGCTGTTCAGGCTGGCAGTTGGCAACCATGCGGAGACAATAGCCTAAGGCCATCGCCGCGCATCAAGAATAAAAAAGGCACATCAAAAATGATGTGCCCGTATGTTACATGAGAACGGCTTTTTCGTCCTCAATCCATAGAAGAAAATGCTTCAATGGATGTATCAGCGGTCATTAATTGACTGAGTCTTTCAGTGCTTTACCTGCACGGAAGCCCGGTACTTTACCAGCCGGGATGGTGATCTCTTTACCAGTTTGCGGGTTACGGCCTGTACGAGCAGCACGCTCACGTACAGAGAAAGTACCGAAACCAACCAGTGCCACTTCATCACCGCCTTTCAGCGCGTCAGAAACGGAGCCCATGAATGCATCTAACACACGTCCCGCTGCTGCTTTAGAAATGTCAGCGTCTGCAGCAATTTTGTCGATCAACTGTGACTTATTCACTCTATTCATCCCCTCTTTTATTATTCACATCGCACCCGCGCTTCCCGCCCGGTGCGAACGCGCAGCCAGTTATATCAAGCCTGTGGAGCTGAAACAACGGTATTCATCTTAATCGTTGATTCAACAGCCCCCTAAAGTAGCGGCACAAAAAAAAGCTGGCAAGCACCATTTGGCCTGCCAGCTTCGCTTTTTAACGGTTTTTGCCGCTAATCACTATTTTGCCGTCGCAACCTGCATACCGTAAGGCGCATTTTCCAGTGCCAGGTTCAGCACTTCTTCAATACGCTTCACAGGATGGATAGTCAGATCGGCAATCACGTTCTGTGGAATCTCTTCCAGATCGCGCTTGTTTTCATCAGGGATCAGCACGGTTTTGATGCCGCCGCGATGCGCTGCCAGCAGCTTCTCTTTCAGGCCACCAATTGGCAGCACCTGACCGCGCAGGGTGATTTCACCCGTCATCGCCACATCAGAGCGCACCGGGTTACCCGTGAGACATGAAACCAGTGCAGTACACATCGCGATACCGGCACTTGGACCATCTTTCGGCGTTGCCCCTTCCGGCACGTGCACGTGGATATCACGTTTCTCGTGGAAATCACCGTTAATGCCGAGTTTCTCCGCACGCGCGCGAACCACTGTCAGCGCCGCCTGGATAGACTCCTGCATCACTTCACCCAGCGAGCCAGTGTAAGTCAGTTTACCTTTGCCAGGTACGCAGGCGGTTTCGATGGTCAGCAGATCGCCGCCCACTTCCGTCCATGCCAGACCGGTCACCTGACCCACGCGGTTTTCAGTATCCGCGCGACCATAGTCAAAGCGCTGCACGCCCAGGAAGTCGTTAAGGTTTTCACCGTTAATCTTGATGCTCTTCCTGGTCTTATCCATCAGCAACGTTTTCACCGCTTTACGGCACAGCTTGGACAGTTCACGTTCCAGACTACGCACGCCCGCTTCACGGGTGTAATAGCGGATAATGCCGATGATGGCGCTATCGTCAACGCTGATCTCTTTCTCTTTCAGCGCATTACGTTCAATCTGTTTCGGCAGCAAATGCTGTTTGGCGATGTTGAGTTTTTCATCTTCGGTATAACCCGACAGACGAATCACCTCCATACGGTCCAGCAGCGGTGCCGGGATGTTCATGGAGTTAGAGGTCGCCACAAACATCACATCGGAGAGATCGTAATCCACTTCCAGATAGTGATCGTTGAACGCGATGTTCTGTTCTGGATCCAGCACCTCAAGCAGGGCTGAAGCCGGATCGCCACGCATGTCCGAAGACATTTTGTCGATCTCATCCAGCAGGAACAGCGGGTTCTTAACACCCACTTTCGCCATTTTCTGGATCAGTTTGCCCGGCATAGAACCGATGTAAGTACGACGATGTCCGCGGATTTCCGCTTCATCGCGCACGCCACCCAGTGCCATACGCACATATTTACGGCCGGTGGCTTTAGCAATTGACTGACCCAGCGAGGTTTTACCCACCCCTGGCGGTCCGACGAGGCACAGAATTGGCCCTTTAATTTTGCTGACGCGACTCTGCACCGCAAGATACTCAAGGATGCGATCTTTGACGCGTTCTAAACCGTAGTGGTCGATATCCAGCGTTTCCTGCGCTTTCAGCAGATCTTTCTTCACTTTGCTACGCGCGACCCACGGAACCTGAACCATCCAGTCGATATAACCGCGCACCACGGTGGCTTCTGCAGACATCGGCGACATCATCTTCAGCTTCTGCAGTTCTGCTTCGGCTTTTTCGCGCGCTTCAGTCGGCATTTTTGCCGCTTCAATTTTACGTTTCAGCGCTTCGTATTCGTCCGGCGCATCATCCATTTCGCCCAGCTCTTTCTGAATGGCTTTCATTTGCTCATTCAGATAGTACTCACGCTGGCTTTTCTCCATCTGCTTTTTCACGCGATTGCGAATGCGCTTCTCAACCTGCAGCAGATCGATTTCGGATTCCATCATCGCCATCAGATATTCGAGACGCTCGTTGATGTCGGACATTTCCAGCACTGACTGCTTATCAGCCAGCTTCAGCGGCATATGCGCTGCCACGGTGTCGGCGAGACGCGCCGCATCGTCGATGCTGTTCAGTGAGGTCAAAACCTCAGGTGGAATTTTTTTATTCAGTTTGATGTAGCCTTCAAACTGATTGATCGCCGTGCGCACCAGCACTTCCTGCTCGCGCTCTTCAATTTCTGGCGAGATCAGGTATTCGGCCTGGGCAACAAAATGGTCGCCATTGTCAGCCAGCGTGGTGATGTGTGCACGCTGCAAGCCTTCAACCAGCACTTTTACCGTGCCATCGGGCAGCTTGAGCATTTGCAATACGGAAGCGACGGTCCCTACCGAGAAGAGATCGTTGATACCAGGTTCATCCGTTGAAGCCTCTTTCTGGGCAACCAGCATGATCTTCTTGTCATGATCCATCGCCGCTTCGAGGCAACGAATCGATTTTTCCCGACCAACAAACAACGGAATTACCATGTGCGGATAAACCACCACGTCGCGCAAAGGCAACACGGGGATTTCAATGCGTTCAGAACGCTCAGGATTCATAGAGCTCTCTCTTAGTTTAATGTCCGCCAGGTGATGGGTACCGCGTATAAGAAGTTTGCAGTTCAACCCACAGGATATTGAGTATATGGGGATGCTTGGTCGACATTCAATGTCACGGGAGAGAGAAAAACAAAAGGGGAAACATTTTCCCCTTTTTTAAGATAACAACATGGTTCGATTGTTTATTTATTCGCCAGAAGCCTGAGCTTCATGCTTGCCATAAATCAACATCGGCTCGGATTGACCGTCAATCACTGACTCGTCAATCACCACTTTTTCCACGTCATCCATCGATGGCAGATCGTACATGGTTTCCAGCAGCGCACCTTCAACGATAGAACGCAGACCACGTGCACCGGTTTTACGGGACATCGCTTTCTTCGCAATCGCCGTCAGCGCTTCGTCGCGGAACTCCAGCTCAACGCCTTCCAGGTTAAACAGCGCCTGGTACTGCTTGGTCAACGCATTCTTCGGCTCACGCAGAATCTGAATCAGCGCTTCTTCGCTCAGCTCATTCAGCGTCGCCACAACAGGCAAACGACCAATGAACTCAGGAATCAGACCAAATTTAATCAGATCTTCAGGCTCAACCTGCGACAGCAACTCGCCTTCGCTGGCTTTCTGAGATTTGCCCTTCACCGTTGCACCAAAGCCAATACCGGTTCCAGTCTCAACACGCTGAGAAATCACTTTATCGAGGCCGGCAAATGCGCCACCACAGATGAACAGAATTTTTGAGGTATCAACCTGCAAGAATTCCTGCTGCGGATGCTTACGTCCACCCTGCGGAGGAACGGCTGCCACGGTGCCTTCGATCAATTTCAGCAACGCCTGCTGTACACCTTCACCGGAAACGTCACGCGTGATTGACGGGTTGTCTGACTTACGAGAAATCTTGTCGATTTCATCGATGTAGACAATGCCGCGCTGTGCTTTCTGCACATCGTAATCACACTTCTGCAGCAGTTTCTGGATGATGTTTTCCACATCCTCACCCACATAACCGGCTTCGGTCAGTGTGGTCGCATCCGCCATAGTGAACGGAACATCCAGCAAACGTGCCAGGGTTTCAGCCAGCAACGTTTTACCGCTACCGGTTGGACCGATCAGCAGAATGTTACTTTTGCCCAGCTCAATACCATTGCTGGTATCGCCGTTGCGCAGACGTTTGTAGTGGTTATATACCGCAACCGCCAGCACTTTTTTCGCCTTTTCCTGACCGATGACGTAATCATCTAAATGATGACGAATTTCATGCGGCGTCGGCAGTGCACTGCGCTCACGATGCGGAGCGACTTCTTTGATCTCTTCGCGAATGATGTCATTGCATAAATCAACACACTCGTCGCAAATATACACTGACGGCCCGGCAATCAGCTTACGGACTTCATGCTGGCTTTTGCCGCAGAAAGAGCAGTACAGCAACTTACCTGAACCGTCTTTGCGCTTATCTGTCATCAGCTAACCTCTTTTCTTTCTCAGACTCAATTTGGTGTACGGCACTGGCCGTACATCAACGGCCGTATTCATTCAACCCAACTACCTGCCCCGTTAACTATAGCGTAAGGGGCAGCCAGATGTGTCTTATTGGCGATGCGTCAGGATGGAATCGACCAAGCCATACTCTACCGCTTCGCTGGCAGAGAGGAAACGATCGCGTTCGGTATCGCGTTCGATCTCTTCCAGTGATTTGCCGGTGTGTTCAGCCATCAATTCATTCATACGCTGCTTCACTTTCAGAATTTCACGCGCATGGATTTCAATATCCGTCGCCTGGCCCTGATAGCCGCCCAGCGGCTGGTGAATCATGACGCGGGAGTTAGGCAGGCAGAAACGCTTGCCTTTCGTGCCTGCGGTCAGCAGGAACGCACCCATTGAACAAGCCTGACCCATACAAATGGTGCTGACGTCCGGCTTGATGAATTTCATGGTGTCATAAATCGACATCCCGGCAGTAATCACGCCGCCTGGCGAGTTAATGTAGAGATAAATGTCTTTTTCAGGATTCTCAGCTTCCAGAAACAGCATCTGTGCCACGATCAGGTTGGCCATATGATCTTCAACCTGGCCGGTCAGGAAGATCACACGCTCTTTGAGCAGGCGGGAGTAGATGTCGTATGAACGCTCGCCGCGCGAGGTTTGTTCGACCACCATTGGCACCAGCGCCATGTGCGGTGCAGTAAATTCACGATCGCCACTGTATGACATTACCGTCTCCTGATAAATTTCATTGGCAACATTCTGTACCGATATTACGTGAGGCGCGTCGGGAAAACTATGCGCTGCCCTCTCACTCCGACATAACAGGACGGTTAATCAGCCAGTCTCACTGTTTTCATGCATGCTCCCTGTATCTGGGGATGCTGGCCAGTTGTTTCAAGCATAACAACCTTTTGCCCATTCGCTAACACGGAAAAAGAGCTTAGCGAACAATTTGCCGATTAATTAGGCAAATAGAGGACAAATCTGTGCGGTTAACGCCTCAAAACGAAAAAGCCCGCGACTTTTCAGTCGCGGGCTTCGCACTTTCGGTTAACTAAAGAATCAGGCCGCTGAGGTCTGGTTCATCAGTTCCTGGAAGTTGGTTGCTTTATCGGTCACTTTAGCTTTCGCCAGAACCGCTTCAACAGCCTGCTCTTCCAGCGCAACGTTGCGCATGTTGTTCATCAGCTCGTTATTCTTGCTGTAGAACTCGATCACTTCCTGCGGATCTTCGTACGCAGAAGCCATCTCTTCGATCAGCGCTTTAACGCGGTCTTCGTCAGCTTTCAGCTCGTTGATGCGAATCACTTCGCCCAGCAGCAGACCGACAACAACGCGACGTTTAGCCTGCTCTTCGAACAGCTCACGTGGCAGTTCGAAAGCTTGCTTCTCGTTGCCACCAAAACGCTGAGCAGCCTGGCGACGCAGAACGTCGATTTCGCTGTCGATCAACGCGACTGGCACGTCGATGTCGTTGGCTTCAACCAGACCATCAATCGCCTGAGACTTAACGCGGTTACGGATAGCGCCTTTCAGCTCACGATCCATGTTCTTACGCACTTCTGCACGCAGACCGGCCACTGAACCATCTTCAACGCCGAAGCGTTTGATGAACTCTTCAGTCAGCTCTGGCAGTTCGCGAGTTTCCACTTTCTTCAGCACGATTTCGAACTTCGCGTCTTTCCCTTTCAGGGTTTCAGCGTGGTAATCGTCTGGGAATTTCACGTCGATAGTGAAGGTTTCGCCCGCTTTGTGGCCAACAACACCTTCTTCGAAGCCTGGGATCATACGACCCTGGCCCATCGCCAGTACGAAGTCAGACGCTTTGCCGCCTTCGAACTCTTCGCCGTCTACAGAACCGGAGAAGTCGATGGTTGCGCGATCTTCAGCAGTAGCTGCTGCATCGCTCTCTTTCCAGGTCGCCTGCTGCTTCTGCAGGGTTTCCAGCATGGTATCAACGTCAGCATCGGTGACTTCAACCACTGGCTTCTCAACTTCGATAGCGTCCAGGCCTTTCAGCTCAACTTCTGGATACACTTCGAACTCAACCGCGTAAGTGAAATCTTCACCTTCTTTATACTCACCTGGCACGTAGTTCGGTGCGCCAGCTGGGTTGATTTTCTCTTTGATGATGGCGTCAACGAAGTTGCGCGTCATCAGCTCGCCCAGCACGTCCTGGCGAACAGAAGCACCGTAGCGCTGAGAAATGATGTGTGCCGGCACTTTGCCTTTACGGAAACCGTCGATACGGACTTTCTTAGCTACTTCCACCAGTTCTTTCTTCACTGCGCTTTCGATGCTGTCCGCTGGAACAGTAATCGAAATGCGACGGCCCAGACCCTGAGTGGTTTCTACTGAAACTGTCATCTTGTTACCTCAAAAAATCACGTGCTCGGTCAACTTCAGACACCACACATTAAATGCGCCGTATCCAACAACCGGGACGGCCTCTGCAGGCAGAACCTAATCCCTGTCACCAGAAGCGTCCCGAAGACATTCCGGAAAAATAGACGCAGCATTATAGCGACATCGCTGGAATGAGTCGAGGCTGCAAACTCACCACTTTTTAGCGGTTTTGCTGCTTTTTTGCGCCATGGATCGCGTTTAAGGGTAATTAATGAAAAGAAAACGGCCCGCAGGCCGTTTTGAGAGAGGATGAAGTGTGAACTCAGGCGAGGGTGCCGGCACCCCGACAGTTAGGTGATGCCAGTACGGTATCTTGTAATCCATCCCACTCTTTTTGCGTGTAAGTGTGCAGCGCCAGCGCGTGCACGCTCCCTGCTAACTCTTCGGTCAATTCGCCATAAATGGCACGATGACGCTGCAGGAATCGTTGGCCGGTAAACACATCGCTGACAATCACCACTTTAAAGTGACTTTCAGAACCAGCGGGCACGTTATGACGGTAGCTCTCATCATGCACTTCGAGATGTGCAGGTTCGAACGCCTTACGCAGCTTTTCTTCTATTTGTTCGCGAATCATTGTTAACTCTCCTCAACGGCGAGCGCTGTGCCCATCTGTTTAAATATTAGTAGGTTTTTTGCCCAACCCGCAGGCGAGCCGGAAATAAATCCTGATCTGCTGCGCATCTTAACGGGCTCATTCGTCAGGTCAACGCTGTTAAGTGACCGTCTGTCCGAAAAAAGCCTTTACAATCAATTTCCACTGGCACGGGGCTTTTTTCGCCGTCGCGCAATGCTATGATGGCCGCAGTTTTGCAAACCAACCCATATGCTAACGAGAATGAGTATGTTGAAAAAACTGTTATTCCCTCTGCTGGCTGCTTTTATTTTGGCCGGCTGCGCCAGCAATAACACCACCCTGAACATTCAGCCTAAGATCCAGCTGCCACAGCAAGATCCTGGTCTGATGGGTGCGACCATCAGCGTTAACGGTGCCGATCAGCGTTCCGATCAGGCACTGGCAAAAGTGAATCGTGACGGCCAGTTAGTCACTTTAACGCCATCCCGCGATCTGCGTTTCCTGTTACAGGAAGTGCTGGAGAAGCAGATGACATCACGCGGTTACATGATCGGACCTAACGGTGCGGTTGACCTGCAGATTGTCGTCAATGGTCTTTACGCTGATGTGACACAAGGTAACGTGCGTTACAGCATTACCACCAAGGCTGACATTTCCATCATTGCGACCGCGAAAAACGGTAACAAGCAGGTTAAAAACTATCGTCAGACATACAGCGTAGAAGGCGCATTTACCGCCACTAACGCGAAGATCACCAACGCGGTCAACTCTACCCTGAGTGACGTGATTGCTGATATGGCACAGGACACCAGCGTTCACGAATTCATTAAACAGAACGCCCGCTAATTCCTCAGCTATTCTGCCCGGTCATCTTTGGCCGGGCATCATTTCAGGTTGGTTATGACTTCTCACTATCTGCGCATTTTCACCCAACGTAATGCCGCCGTATTGCTGTTGCTCGGCTTTGCTTCCGGACTGCCTTTAGCACTCACAGCCGGGACTTTGCAGGCGTGGATGACCGTAGAGAATGTCGACCTGAAAACCATCGGTTTCTTCTCCCTTGTCGGCCAGGCTTATGTATTTAAGTTCCTGTGGTCGCCGATGATGGATCGCTATACCCCGCCATTTCTTGGTCGTCGTCGTGGCTGGCTGCTGGTCACTCAACTCGCGCTGATCGCGGGAATTGTCGCCATGGGCTTTATGCAGCCCTCGCACGACCTGACGCTGCTGGCTGCCCTGGCCGTGCTGGTGGCCTTCTGTTCAGCTTCGCAAGACATCGTGTTTGATGCCTGGAAGACCGATGTGCTGCCACCAGAAGAGCGTGGTAGCGGCGCGGCAATTACCGTGCTGGGTTATCGCCTGGCGATGCTGATTTCAGGCGGCCTGGCGCTGTGGCTGGCCGATCGTTATCTCGGCTGGCAGGCAACATACTGGTTAATGGCGCTATTAATGCTTCCAGGGTTGATTGCGACATTGCTGGCTAAAGAGCCCGCGACACCTGCGCGTGAGCCGCACACCCTGCGTCAGGCCGTATCGTTCCCGCTGAAAGATTTTTTCCTGCGCAACAATGCCTGGCTGCTGATCACCCTCATCATCCTTTATAAGCTGGGTGATGCTTTTGCTGCATCACTCACCACCACTTTCCTGATTCGCGGCGTGGGTTTCAGCGCGGGCGATGTAGGGCTGGTGAATAAAACGTTGGGATTGCTGGCAACCATTATTGGTGCGCTGTACGGCGGCGTGCTGATGCAGCGCCTGAGCCTGTTCCGCGCGCTAATGATTTTCGGCATTCTTCAGGCGGTTTCCAACTTCGCTTATTGGCTACTGGCCGTGACGCCACCTCATTTATGGAGCATGGCCAGCGCCGTGTTCATTGAGAACCTTTGCGGAGGGATGGGCACCGCCGCCTTTGTTGCGCTGCTGATGACGCTGTGCAACAAATCGTTTTCCGCGACGCAGTTTGCCCTGCTCTCTGCCCTTTCTGCCGTTGGGCGTGTCTATGTGGGACCTGCAGCGGGATGGCTGGTTGAGCTGTGGGGCTGGCCGACCTTCTACGCTTTCACCGTCTTTGCTGGCGTGCCTGGCTTATTGCTGTTGTGGATTAGTCGCGGCACTCTGCACGCCATTCAGCAGGATGGGCGTTTTGTCATGCGGAGCCTGTGGCCACAAGGTTATCGCTGGACAGTACGCCTGTTTAGCACCGGTTGTGGCCTGCTGGCGCTCTGGTTAGTGCTGCTGGCACTGAATGCAGCGGACATCTGGCATGTCAATGCCTTGCTGACACCGCTTTTTGAGTTGGGCATGGCGCTGGCACTGATGGCTGTGGCGCTGGGTGTGATTCTGGATTGTCTGGCGTTAAGAAAAATTCCGGGAAAAAATCTGAGTTAAGTAATGATAATTTGCCAGCCGCTAAATATTTGGCTAAAAAAATAACAACGAACTCATTTTAACGAATAGCATTTTTTTCATCGCGAAAAAGAAACATTAAATTAACATCCTTAGATTATATTTAAATCCGGTGCGCAATTACTTTGTAGAAAAGTCATCACCCAAATGCTACATAATTGTTAAATAAATGAGCATTAAGAGTACGGTTTATGCTTTCCCTGATTTTTCTGCGGTTTCTATCATTGATTTTTGTTATATTGACGCCAACTGCTTGTCGCAATTAATAATTTGTCACCCTGCGCAACATCTGTGACACCCTTAGCAAAAGGTGTCAACAGCCTTCTGACACATCCTTAAGCTGGTTTACACTGCATAAACCTTCCCGTAAAATGCGCGCACACTTAAACGACAATAGAGCCCTTTGTCATTGAGGTCGTTAAATGAGACTCAGTAAATACAATAAAAGTTTGGGGATTTTGTCATTAATAGCAGGCGCTGTATTACTCAGTGGCTGTGATAGTGCGTTGTTAAATCCCAAAGGACAGATTGCACTGGAGCAACGTTCGTTGATTCTGACAGCTTTCGGCTTGATGATGATCGTGGTTATCCCGGCAGTCTTCATGGCGGTATTCTTTGCCTGGAAATATCGGGCAACAAATACTAATGCAACATATAGCCCTAACTGGTCACACTCTAACAAAGTGGAAGCCGTGGTCTGGACCATTCCGATCCTGATCATTATCTTCCTCGGCGTGCTGACCTGGAAATCGACCCACGCACTGGAACCGAGCAAACCGCTTGTTTCTGATGTGAAGCCGATTGAGATCGATGTTGTCGCGCTGGACTGGAAATGGCTGTTCATTTACCCAGAACAGGGTATCGCAACCGTGAACCAGATTGCCTTCCCGGCAAATACTCCGGTGAACTTCAAGATCACGTCCAACTCCGTTATGAACTCCTTCTTTATTCCTACGCTTGGCAGCCAGATTTACGCCATGGCCGGTATGCAGACTAAACTGCATCTCATCGCCAATGAGCCAGGAACATTCGACGGTATCTCTGCGAACTTCAGTGGTCGCGGTTTCTCTGGTATGAAGTTCAAAGCCATTGCAACCAAAGACGATGCGGAATTCCAGCAGTGGGTTGCCAAAGTTAAAGCGGCACCTAACGCGCTGACCACTATGGATGATTTCGAAAAACTGGCTGCGCCAAGCGAAAATCACCCGGTGGAATATTTCTCAACTGCGAATCCAGAACTGTTCAAGCAAGTTATTGATAAGTTCATGATGAGCCACGGGAAAATGGACATGTCAGAGCACAAAGGCATGGACATGAATCACGCCGCTACTGCGGGAGCCGAGGAATAATACGATGTTAGGAAAATTAACACTGGATGCAGTGCCATACCACGAACCCATTATCGTGGTTACGGTTGCCGCTATCATCTTAGGTGGTCTGGCACTGGTTGCCGCGATTACTTATTTTGGTAAGTGGCAGTACCTGTGGTCAGAATGGTTCACCTCCATCGACCACAAAAAACTGGGTATCATGTACATCATCATGGCTTTCGTCATGCTGCTGCGCGGCTTTGCCGATGCGGTAATGATGCGTACCCAACAAGTGATGGCTTCCGCAGGTGAAGCCGGCATATTACCACCGCATCACTACGACCAGATCTTCACCGCTCACGGCGTGATCATGATCTTCTTCGTGGCGATGCCTTTCGTGGTAGGTCTGATGAACATCGCGGTACCGCTGCAAATCGGTGCACGTGACGTTGCCTTCCCGTTCCTGAACAACCTGAGCTTCTGGTTTACCGCGATCGGTGTGATCCTGGTTAACTTGTCTCTGGGTGTGGGCGAGTTCGCACAGACTGGCTGGTTGGCTTATCCACCACTTTCGGGCGCGGAATACAGTCCTGGCGTCGGGGTCGATTATTGGATCTGGAGTCTCCAGCTATCCGGTATCGGTACGACACTGACCGGTATCAACTTCTTCGTGACCATTCTGAAGATGCGTGCACCGGGCATGGACCTGTTCAAAATGCCTGTTTTCACCTGGGCATCACTGTGTACTAACGTCCTGATCATCGCTGCGTTCCCGGTCCTGACCGTAACGTTGGCACTGTTGACACTTGACCGTTACCTCGGCTTCCATTTCTTTACCAATGAAATGGGCGGTAACATGATGATGTACGTCAACCTGATTTGGGTCTGGGGTCACCCGGAAGTATACATCCTCGTACTGCCAGTCTTTGGTGTGTTCGCGGAAGTCACTGCAACCTTCTCCAAAAAGCGTCTGTTCGGTTACACCTCTCTGGTGTGGGCGACCATCGCGATTACCGTTCTGTCGTTCATCGTTTGGCTGCACCACTTCTTCACCATGGGTGCCGGTGCGAACGTTAACGCCTTCTTCGGTATTATGACTATGATCATCGCGATTCCGACCGGCGTGAAAATCTTCAACTGGCTGTTCACCATGTATCAGGGTCGCGTTGAGTTCCACTCAGCGATGCTGTGGACTATCGGCTTCCTGGTCACCTTCTCTATCGGTGGTATGACCGGTGTTCTGCTGGCAGTTCCAGGCGCAGACTTCATTCTGCACAACAGCCTGTTCCTGATTGCACACTTCCATAACGTAATTATCGGTGGTGTGGTGTTCGGTTGTATGGCTGGCGTGACCTACTGGTTCCCTAAAGCATTCGGCTTCACCCTGAACGAAAAATGGGGTATCCGTGCATTCTGGTTCTGGATCATTGGTTTCTTCGTAGCCTTTATGCCGCTGTATGCCCTGGGCTTCATGGGTATGACCCGTCGTATCAGCCAGGACATCGATCCACAGTTCCACTCACTGCTGGTTGTTGCAGCAGGCGGTGCGGCACTGATTGCATGCGGTATCTTGTGCCAGCTGACTCAGTTCTACGTTTCTGTGCGTGACCGCGACCAGAACCGCGATCTGACCGGTGACCCGTGGGGTGGTCGTACGCTGGAGTGGGCAACCTCTTCACCGCCGCCGTTCTACAACTTTGCTGTTATCCCTGAAATCCACGAGCGCGATGCGTTCTGGGAAATGAAAGAGAAAGGCGAAGCGTACAAGCAACCAGAAAAATATGAAGAAATTCATATGCCGAAAAACAGCGGCGCAGCCATTGTTATCGCAGCGTTCATGACCATCTTTGGTTTCGCGATGATCTGGCACATCTGGTGGCTGGCTGGCCTTACCTTCCTGGCCACAGTAGTGACCTGGATTGTGAAGAGCTTCGACGAAGACGTGGATTACTACGTTCCGGTTGCTGAAGTTGAGCAGATCGAGAAGAAGCACTTTGACGAAATCAGCAAAGCAGGTCTGAAATAATGTCAACTGAAACTGCAAAACATCACCACGACGCCCATGCGGAGCATGGGCATCACGATGCAGGAGCCAATAAAGTCTTTGGCTTCTGGATCTACCTGATGAGTGACTGCATTATCTTCGCAACCCTGTTTGCGACCTATGCTGTCATGGTCAATAACACTGCCGGTGGCCCGGCAGGTAAAGACATCTTTGAACTGCCGTTTGTGCTGGTTGAAACCGCGCTGCTGCTGCTCAGTTCCATTACTTATGGAATGGCAGTGATTGCGATGAACAACCAGAACAAAGGTTCAGTCATCAGCTGGTTGGCATTGACCTTCCTGTTCGGTGCTGGATTCATCGGCATGGAAATCTATGAATTCCATCACCTGATCAAAGAAGGCTTCGGTCCTGACCGCAGTGGCTTCCTGTCAGCGTTCTTTACGCTGGTCGGTACCCACGGTCTGCACGTGACCTCAGGCCTGATCTGGATGGCTGTGATGATGTTCCAGATTTCTAAACGTGGTCTGACTGCAACCAACCGCACCCGTATCATGTGCCTGAGCTTGTTCTGGCACTTCCTGGATGTGGTTTGGATCTGCGTATTCACCGTTGTCTATCTGATGGGAGCCATGTAATGAGTCATTCAGTTAACGAACATGGCGCTTCTCACGGTAGCGTGAAGTCTTACATGATCGGCTTCATCCTCTCTATCATCCTGACCGGTATTCCGTTCTGGATGGTAATGGATGGCGGCGCATCTCACGGCACGATTCTGGCTGTGGTTCTGGTGTGTGCGGTAATTCAGGTGCTGGTTCACCTGGTTTACTTCCTGCACCTGGACAGCAAATCAGAAGGTGGCTGGAACATGGTGGCGATAGTCTTCTCAGCACTCATCATTCTGATTGTTGTCGTGGGCTCACTGTGGATCATGTGGAACCTCAACTACAACATGATGGCCGACTAAAGAGTCACACGTAATGATTAAGCAATACCTGCAAGTAACAAAACCAGGAATTATTTTCGGCAACTTAATTTCTGTGATCGGTGGATTCTTGCTGGCCTCGAAAGGCAGCATTGATTACCCCCTATTTCTCTATTCACTGGTAGGCGTTTCGCTGGTTGTCGCATCAGGTTGTGTATTCAACAACGTGATTGACCGCGATATCGACATCAAAATGGAGAGAACGCGGAACCGTGTTCTGGTCAAAGGCCTGATCTCGGCGAAAGTAAGCCTGGTTTATGCAACCGCATTGGGTATTGCTGGCTTTGCGCTGCTGTATTTCGGTGCTAACCCGCTGGCCATGTGGCTGGCGGTGATGGGCTTCGTCGTCTATGTGGGCGTTTATAGCCTGTATATGAAGCGTAACTCCGTCTATGGCACGCTGATTGGTAGCCTCTCTGGTGCAGCGCCACCCGTCATTGGCTACTGTGCGGTGACCAACCAGTTTGATGCTGGTGCCTTGATCTTGCTGGCTATTTTTAGCCTGTGGCAGATGCCGCACTCGTACGCGATTGCGATTTTCCGCTTCAAAGATTATCAGGCGGCCAATATCCCGGTTCTGCCGGTCGTGAAAGGCATCTCTGTGGCCAAAAATCATATTACGCTGTATATCCTGGCGTTTATGATTGCCACCTTGATGCTGACACTCGGCGGTTATGCGGGCTATAAGTATCTGGTTGTCGCAGCAGCGGTTAGCGTGTGGTGGCTGGGCATGGCACTCTCAGGTTACAAAACCTCAAACGACAAAGTTTGGGCGCGTAAGCTGTTTGTGTTCTCGATTGTCGCTATCACTGCACTGAGCGTGATGATGTCGGTAGATTTCATGACGCCAGCGTCGAAAGATCTCCTGACATACGTCTGGTAATACAGCTCCGCAACACCAGAAAGGGCGCGAATTTCGCGCCCTTTCTTTTTGTTACCACTGCTTAAGAACAAATGTTTTACCCGCCCTGCCCTGCTCCCTAAAATGAGAGCAGCAAAATTACAGAGGTTGGAATGAACGATAACAAAATGACGCCAGTAGAGCTTCGGGCTACATGGGGTTTAGGCACAGTTTTTTCCCTGCGCATGCTGGGAATGTTTATGGTCCTGCCGGTTCTCACCACTTACGGTATGGCGTTACAGGGAGCCAGTGAAACCTTAATTGGTCTGGCGATTGGCATCTATGGTCTGGCGCAAGCCCTATTCCAGATTCCGTTTGGTCTGCTCTCCGATCGCGTCGGTCGCAAACCGCTCATCGTCGGCGGATTATTAATCTTTGTTCTCGGTAGCGTGATCGCCGCCATGACCACCTCCATCTGGGGGGTGATCCTGGGTCGTGCGCTGCAGGGTTCTGGCGCGATTGCCGCTGCTGTTATGGCGCTGTTGTCTGATCTCACTCGCGAACAGAACCGTACTAAAGCGATGGCGTTTATCGGCATCAGCTTTGGCGTAACCTTTGCGATTGCGATGGTCGTCGGACCGATTGTGACCCACGCATTAGGGCTGAACGCCCTGTTCTGGATGATCGCTATCCTTGCCAGCCTGGGTATTGTCATCACGCTACTGGTGGTGCCAAACGCGCCTAATCACTTACTCAATCGTGAGTCCGGCATAGTAAAAGGCAGCATCCGTGCGGTGCTCACCAATCCGAGGCTGTTAAAACTCAACATCGGCATTCTCTGCCTGCACATTTTACTGATGTCGAGTTTCGTCGCCCTGCCGGGTCAGTTTGAGCAAGCCGGTCTTCCGGCATCAGAGCATTGGAAAATTTATCTGGTGACCATGCTGGTGGCATTTGTGGCGGTGGTACCTTTTATAATTTATGCCGAAGTTAAGCGCCGCATGAAGCGCGTGTTTGTCGGTTGCGTGGCACTGATTCTTATCGCCGAAATTGTGCTGTGGGGCGCGGTGGGCCATTTTTGGACGCTGGTGATTGGCGTGCAACTCTTCTTCCTGGCCTTCAACGTGATGGAAGCGATTCTGCCTTCTCTGATCAGTAAAGAGTCACCGCCGGGCTATAAAGGCACTGCGATGGGGATTTACTCCACCAGCCAGTTTATCGGCGTGGCGATTGGCGGCAGCATGGGCGGCTGGATTTTTGGTCACTTCGATGCGCAAACCGTGTTTCTGGTCGGCGCGATTGTGGCGGCAGCGTGGCTGTTTGTAGCGATGTCGATGCAGGAGCCACCTTATGTCAGCAGCCTGCGCATGGTGCTCAGTGATGCTGTGCTGGCGGTGCCAAACCTTGAAAAGCGTTTGAAAGCGCAACCGGGTGTCTCTTCAGTCTTTATCGTACCGGAAGAGAAAAGCGCCTATATCAAGATCGACAGTAAAGTGACGAGCCGCGTCGAGATCGAAGCGCTGCTCGCCAGCTGTTAGTAAGCGGTTGCACACATTGTAGCGGCGCAATTTATTGCGCGATAAATTACGCCGCTGCAAAACATTACAACGACATATCCACCACGATACGCCCTTCAATTTTACCCGCATGCATACGCGCAAAGATGTCGTTGATGTTGGTCAGCGGTTCAACCGCCACGTTGGCTTTCACTTTATGACGACCAGCGAAATCCAACGCTTCCTGCAGATCTTTACGCGTGCCGACAATCGAGCCACGCACCGTAATCCCGTCCAGCACCATATCGAAAATCGACAGATCGAATTTGCCCGGTGGCAGACCGTTCAGCACCATAGTACCGCCTCGACGCATCGTCCCAATCGCCTGCTCAAACGCCTTCGGTGATACTGCCGTCACCAGTACACCATGCGCACCACCGAAACTCTCCTGGAACACTTTAGCCGGATCGACGTTCTTCGCATTGGCCACCACGCTGGCACCGAGACGCTTGGCAAAGGCCAGCTTCTCATCGTCGATGTCCACCGCAGCCACATTCAGCCCCATCGCCACCGCGTACTGCACCGCCATATGGCCCAGACCACCAATACCGGACACCACTACCCAGTCACCCGGTTTGGTATCGGTCATTTTCAGGCCTTTGTACACCGTCACACCAGCACACAGAATTGGCGCGATTTCGTTGTAATCGATATTGTCCGGAATGATGCCGACATAATTAGCGTCAGCGAGGCAATATTCGGCGAAGCTGCCGTTCACGGAATACCCGGCGTTCTGTTGAGACAGACACAGCGTTTCCCAGCTATCCAGACAGTGCTCGCAGTGACCGCATGCGGAATAGAGCCACGGCACACCCACACGATCGCCCAGTTTTAAATGCTTCACACCTTCGCCCAGCGCCACTACCTGCCCTACGCCTTCGTGGCCAGGAATGAACGGAGGATTAGGTTTAATCGGCCAGTCACCTTCGGCGGCATGCAAGTCGGTATGGCACACGCCGGTCGCGGCGATTTTCACCAGGATCTGACCCGGTCCCACTTGCGGTACCGGTACCTGCTCAATAACTAAAGGTTCGCCAAAGGCTTTAACAACAGCGGCTTTCATGGTGGTTTTGATTTGCATATTCATCTTTCACTCTCCATTTGATCGGATGCAGACTCAGAACAGGCCCAAAGGCGCGGTGCCATAGCTGACCAGCAGATTTTTGGTTTGTTGGTAGGCGCTCAGCGCCATCTTGTGCGTCTCACGACCCACACCAGACTGCTTGTAGCCACCGAAGGCCGCGTGTGCAGGATAGATGTGATAGCAGTTGGTCCAGACGCGACCGGCTTTGATGCCACGTCCCATGCGATAGGCCAGATTGGTATCGCGCGTCCACACACCCGCACCGAGGCCAAACTGGGTTTCGTTGGCAATCGACAAGGCTTCCGCTTCATCTTTAAAGGTGGTGATGCCGATCACCGGCCCAAAAATCTCTTCCTGGAAACACCGCATCTGGTTGGTGCCTTTGATCAGGGTTGGCTGGATATAGAATCCGTTATCCAGTTCCGCAGCGACGCTGGCGCGATCGCCTCCGGTAAGAATTTGCCCCCCTTCGTCGCGCGCGATGTTGATGTAAGACAGGATTTTGTCGAATTGCTGACGGGAAGCCTGAGCACCGATCATGGTGTCAGTATCCAGCGGATCGCCACGGCGGATGTTCGCCACTTTATCCATCACCCGTGCCATAAACGGCTCATAGATCGATTCATGGATCAGCGCACGTGAGGGACAAGTACAGACCTCTCCCTGATTGAAGAAGCCCAGCACCAGCCCTTCCACCGCTTTTTCGATAAAGTCCGATTCACCTTCCATCACATCGGCAAAGTAGATGTTAGGCGACTTGCCACCCAGCTCGACGGTGCAGGGAATGATGTTTTCAGCGGCGCAGGCCATGATATGACGACCCACTGGCGTAGAGCCGGTGAAGGCAATTTTGGCGATACGTTTGCTGGTGGCGAGTGCTTCACCCGCTTCACGACCAAAGCCCTGCACCACGTTAAGCACGCCCGCCGGGAACAGATCGCCGATCAACTCCATCAGCAAGGTGATCGCCAGTGGCGTTTGCTCAGCCGGTTTCAGCACCACGCAGTTACCGGCTGCCAGCGCGGGAGCCAGTTTCCACGCCGCCATTAACAGCGGGAAGTTCCAAGGGATGATTTGTCCGACCACGCCCAGCGGTTCATGGAAATGGTAAGCGACGGTGGTTTCATCGATCTCAGCGGTACTGCCTTCCTGTGCACGCAGACAACCGGCGAAGTAGCGGAAATGATCCACCGCCAGCGGCAGATCGGCATTGAGGGTTTCGCGGATCGGTTTGCCGTTGTCCCAGCTCTCCGCCACAGACAACATTTCGAGATTTTGTTCGATGCAGTCGGCCACCTGCAGCAGCAGATTGGCGCGGTGTTGCACGCTGGTTTTTCCCCAGGCGTCAGCAGCCTGATGAGCAGCGTCCAGTGCTAAATCAATATCCCGCGCATCAGAACGCGGAAACTGCGCAATATCGCTGCCATCAACAGGCGAGGTGTTAGTGAAATACTGGCCGCTGAGCGGCTCTGTGAATTTGCCCGCAATAAAATTGCCGTATGTCGCTTTAAAGGTGACCAAAGCGCCGGGCGTGCCGGGATGTGCATAACGCATCGCAAACTCCTTCGTGTAGGGTCGTTTATTGTTAGCTGGCAGCGGCAACCTGTGGGTCAACAGATTGAACAGCCCGCTGCCTGATAAGCTATTGCAGTGGCCGTGCCAGTTTTTTTCAGCTTGCGAAGTTTCGAAAAATCGTTTTATCTATCATCGATTTATAAAACCAATAGCCCTTAAAAACGCACGGGTTCTGCCACCAAAATCCTCATCTGTGTTGCGTATCGCAACACCGCAGAAACCGAGTCGCTACAATGCTGCAACACTTTCGCTTAGGCATGAGGTTACCAATGCAGGGAAATTCAGCCGCGTCTGCCGTTAATACCAACCCGCTTTTGAGCGACTCCTGGTTTCGTAGCCAGCTGTATGGTCTCGACCGCACCGCCGATGATTTCCCTCGCGTCCGTCAGGGCGAACTGGCTGATGTGCTGGCCAGTAATGCCGGGCTACAACAGTTCGCCCAGCCGGTGATCAAACAGCTGGCGCAGAAACTGGCGGAAAAACAATCCGTGGTGATCCTTTCTGATGCCACCGGGCTGGTGTTGAATACTTTTGGCGACATGCAATCGATGGAGAAAGCACAGCGATTTGCGCTCGCCCCGGGTAATTTGTGGAGCGAATGCGGGCGCGGCACCAATGCGATTGGCACCGCGCTGGCGATTGACGATGGCTGTGAAATTGAAGGCCAGCAGCATTTTCTCACCCTGAATCAGGGGCTGTACTGCGCCGCCATGCCGTTGCAGATGCCCAACGGTCAGATTGCGGGCGTGTTGGATATCTCCGGCCCGGCGCACTTCCCGCATCCGCAAACCTTCCAGTGGGTGAAGGCTGCCGCTAAACAGATTGAGTATTTGTGGGTAAAACAGAGCCTGCATCCCCAGCAATGGTTGATGAGCCTGCACGTTGAGCCGCACGGTATTGATACCAGCGATGAGCTGCTGCTGGTGTTCTCCGATAATGTACTCACCGCCGCTAACCGCCTGGCGATGCGTGAACTGGATCTCACCGCCGAGCAGCTGGGCACCCTGACTTTCCAGCAGCTGTTTGCTCAACTGGAGCAGCAGGCCAACACCATTCCTTTACCGATTCATTTTGCACAACAGCGCTTCTACTTCCGCCTGCGGGCGCCACATCGCACCCACTTTGCTACGCCGAGCGAACCCAGCGTCGATCTTCCCTTTTCGCTGGGTCGTGATGGCGAGAAAATGGTGCGTCTGATGAATGCCGGTGTGTCGTTGTGTATTCACGGTGAGACCGGCAGCGGCAAAGAGTATGTCAGCCGTGCGCTGCATCAGCAGAGTCGCTGGCGCGAGGGTAAGTTCGTCGCCATCAACTGCGCCGCCATTCCGGAAGCGTTGATTGAGTCGGAGTTGTTTGGTTATCAGCCTGGCGCCTTTACCGGAGCCAGCAAAAACGGCTATATCGGTAAAATTCGCGAGGCGGATGGTGGCGTGCTGTTTCTCGATGAAATCGGTGATATGCCGCTGGCGTTGCAAACCCGTTTGCTGCGCGTCCTGCAGGAAAAAGAGGTCGCGCCGCTCGGCTCCAGCCGCAGCTGGCCGGTGAATTTTGCGGTGATCTGCGCGACGCACCGTGATTTGGCGCAGCGTGTGGCTGAAGGCGAGTTCCGCGAGGATCTTCTCTATCGCTTGCAGGAATTTTCCATGACCATCCCGCCGTTGCGTGCCTGGCCAGATATCGAAGACTTTATTGGTCGGTTATGGATTGAGTTGGGCGGCGCAGATCGCGACATCCAGCTTTCCCCAGCACTGCTGACATCACTGGCACAATTGCCATGGCCGGGGAACGTGCGTCAATTGCGCAGTCTGTTGCGCGTGCTGCTGGCGTTGGCGGACGAAGGGGAAGAAGTCACCGATGTGCATTTACCGGCCGAGTATCGACGGGCAACGGTGCTACCGGTGGAGGACAGACAACGTCATGATGAGCGGTTAATCAGCGAAACGCTACAACGCTTTAATGGCAATATCAGTAAAACAGCGGAGGCATTAGGTGTTGCGCGCAGCACGCTCTATCGTCGTGCCGCACGCGACAAACGCGATTAATCGCGGAAGTTTTTGAACTGGAACGGCTGGCCGAGGTTGCCACCGCGCACCAGCGCCATCGCACCCTGCAAATCGTCGCGTGATTTACCGGTCACGCGCAACTCTTCACCCTGAATCTGCGTTTGCACTTTCAGCTTGCTGTCTTTAATCAGCTTCACCAGCTTTTTAGCGATATCGCTTTCGATACCCTTTTTCAGCTTGGCTTCCACGCTCCAGCTTTTACCGCTGTGGATGATCTCTTCTGGCACTTCAATCGCTGCGCCTTCAATGCCGCGTTTCAGCAGCTTTTCACGCAAAATATCCACCAGCTGTTTAACCTGGAAATCAGATTCGCTGGTGATTTTGATGGTCTCATTCTTTTCGTTGAGCTCAATGCTGGCGCTCACGTTGCGGAAATCGAAACGGGTTGAGATCTCACGGCTGGCATTCTCCACCGCATTACGCACTTCCGGCAGTTCGACTTCGGAAACGATATCGAAAGATGGCATCTTTTCTTCTCCTGATACTAAAGTGACATGCATAATACGCGTCTTGTGGCGCTAATTAAACACGATACGCGGAAAGCTATACTTAACCATGTCGTGAAATTGAGAACCCGTCAGCGGGAGGCAAAATGAAAATTACCGTGTTGGGTTGTGGCGCCCTGGGTCAAATTTGGCTCGCCGCGCTCGCACGTCAGGGACATGAGGTTCAGGGCTGGTTGCGTGTACCACAGCCCTATTGCTCGGTGAACGTGATTGATCCGCAAGGCCATGTCAGCAATCACACGTTTATCGCCAACGATCCACTGTTTCTTGCCGAAAGTCAGCTGTTGCTGGTGACACTGAAAGCGCCTCAGGTTTCCCCGGCAGTCAAAAACCTGCAAAGCATCCTGCCTGCTCATGCTGCCATTTTGTTATTGCACAATGGCATGGGCACGCTGGAAGAGCTGAAGGAGTTGCAGCAACCGCTACTGCGCGGCATTACCACCCACGCGGCGATGCGCGATGGCACGGTGATCAAACACGTCGCACAAGGCATCACGCATATCGGTCCCACCGGACGCGAAAGTGCAGCGATGAGCGACATCGCCGACATCCTGCATCAGGCGCTGCCGGACGTGGCCTGGCACGACAATATTGCGTCTGCCAGCTGGCGCAAACTGGCGGTGAACTGCGTGATTAATCCGCTTACCGTTGAACACGATTGTCAGAACGGTGCACTGCGCGCCTGGCCGCAGCAGATTGCCACGCTGTGCGAAGAAATTGCCTGGGTGATGGAGCGTGAAGGCCAGCACATCGCGGTCGATAATCTGCGCGACATTATTTATGACGTCATTGACAGCACCGCGGCGAATACCTCCTCAATGTTGCAGGATGTACGCGCACAGCGCCTGACAGAAATTGATTACATCACCGGCTACCTGCTGCGCCGCGCTCGCGCCCAGGGCATTTCGTTGCCGGAGAACACCCGTTTGTACGATCTGATTAAACGCAAGGAGTCCCAATATGAGCGCGACCGCATCGGTTCTGGTTTGCCTGGCACATGGCAGTGAAGAGATAGAAGCTGTCACCACTATCGACCTGCTGGTCCGCGCCGGCTTAAGCGTCACTACCGCCAGTGTCGAAAGTGATGGCACACGTGAGATCGTCTGCTCACGCGGCGTGCGCCTGCTGGCAGATGCGCCTCTGGTCGAGGTGGCGGATAACGATTATGACGCAGTTGTGCTGCCCGGCGGCCTGAAGGGCGCAGAGACATTCCGTGACAGCCCATTGCTGGTGGAAACGGTGCGCCAGTTTCATCTGGCTGGGAAAATCGTTGCCGCGATTTGTGCCGCACCCGGCACGGTGCTGATTCCGCATGACCTCTTCCCGGTAGGCAATATGACCGGGTTTCCTGGCTTGCGTGACACCATTCCCGACAAACACTGGATGGATCGCCGCGTGGTATGGGATCCGCGCGTCAACCTGCTATCCAGCCAGGGGCCAGGCACTTCGATTGATTTTGCACTGAAGCTGATTGATCTGCTGGTGGATAAAGATAAAGCGCGTGAAGTGGCGTCACAGCTGGTGTTAGCGGCGGGGATTTATAACTATCAGGAATTTGAAGAGCGCGAATGAAAAAGGCCGCCAACCTGGCGACCTTTCATCAATCAATCTACTGGGTGCGCCGGTGTGCGCACGCCAGATTTACGGGCGATAAACCTTCACGTTTTTAAAGCCCTGCTCATGCAGATACAGCGCCTGCAAACGGCTCATCACGCCGCGATCGCAATACAGCAACCAGGTTTTGTTCTGATCCAAATCGCCAAACTGCGTGCTCAATTTATAGAACGGCAGAGTTTTCACTTCCACGCCTTGCAGCGCCAGCGGTGATGACTCTTGCTCATCCACAGAGCGGATATCCAGCACCACATCTTCCGCGGTGAATGAGACCACCGTCTCCACTTCAACCACTTCTTCCTGTGCTTTCTCCGCGATTTCGCGGATATCCACATTGCTGGCTTCCTGCACCATGCGATTGAGGATCTCAAAATCGAAGTTCTGCTCTTCTGCTTCGATCTTCGCCTTCACCGCTTTCACCGTTGGGCTTTTCGAAATCACACCACAATATTCTGGCATGGTTTTCGCGAAATCTTCGGTGCCGATATGGCGCGCCAAATCGATGATGTGCTCTTTATCATGCGAGATAAGCGGACGCAGGATCAGCGTATCCGAGGCGTTATCGATCAGACGCAGGTTGGTCAGTGTCTGGCTCGATACCTGGCCCAGTGCTTCACCGGTTACCAGCGCCTGCACGCCGTAGCGCTCAGCGACCATCGATGCCGCACGCACCATCATACGCTTCAGCACCACGCCCATCTGGCCGTCGTCTACCTTCTCTAAAATCTCACCGACTACCGGCTCGAAGTTGATCGCCACAAAGCGCACACGATGCGAACGACCAAAACGCTGCCACAGATAATGCGCGACCTGACGGACGCCGATTTCATGGGCGGCACCGCCGAGGTTGAAGAAGCAGTAATGGACGCGGCAGCCTCGACGCATCAGCATATAGCTGGAGACGCCGGAATCGAAGCCGCCTGAGATCAGCGACAGCACATCTTCTTGTGTCCCGATCGGGAAACCACCCAGCCCTTCATAACGGCCGGTGATCAGCAGCAGACGATCGTCTTCGATCTCGAGGTTGACCGTCACATCAGGATTTTTCAATTGCACGCGTGCAGTCTCAATGTGCTGATTGAGGCCACCACCCACGTAACGCTCGACATCAATCGAGCTGAAGCTGTGCTTGCCGCGACGCTTCACGCGCACACAAAAACTTTTCCCTTCCAGACGTTCACGATTCAGCGCCAGAGCCTGCTCGAAGATATCGTGCATATCGGTATAAGGCTGATCCTCAACCTCCAGTACATGGTGAATACCGGGAATACGCGTGAGCTCATCGATAACGACGGTACGCAGCGCTTCTTTTTTAGCGCGAACTTCAATATGGTCCCAGTGACGCACCACGGCGATTTCGTCGTCGACAGTACGCAGGGTATTGCGGATGTTACCGGTCAGGATCTTGATAAAGCGCAGACGCACCGACTGACTTTTGATGGTGATTTCAGGGAAGAGCTTAATGATAAACTTCATGGCGACACAGCTTCGTTGGGCAAATAAGTGCTAAAAACATCGGCACTTAACTGGTAAAATCATATAATTACGGGTAACGCAGAAGCGCCCGCATCCGAGGCGCAAAAGTATACCACCTTTGTCAGATGACCGCTTCTGCAACCGCAATCACATTCATTATTTTGCTAATTATTCCTCGTCGGCTACCATGACCGATTGCAAGATGATTCCTAACCTGTGAGTCGACACTGATTATGCCGAAAAAAGCCGAAGCGCCAGCCAGTTTTGAAAGCGCATTACAGCAGCTGGAACAAATCGTCAGCCGTCTGGAAAGTGGTGAACTGCCGCTGGAAGAAGCGCTGAACGAATTTGAACGCGGCGTACAGCTGGCACGCACCGGTCAGCAAACCCTGCAGCAGGCTGAACAGCGCGTACAGATTCTGCTCAGCGATGACAAAGATGCTGCGCTCGCGCCGTTCACACCGGAAAATGACTGATGGATTTCGCCAAATTACTCAACGCGTATCACGAACGCGTTAATCTGGCGTTGACACGCTTAATAGATCCACTTCCTTTTCAGAGTTCTCCTCTGGTGCAATCCATGCAATATGGGGCACTATTAGGCGGTAAGCGTCTGCGTCCATTTTTGGTTTACGCCACGGGCGAGATGTTAAAGGCCGATGCGGCCAGCCTGGATGCTCCGGCCGCTGCCGTAGAGTGCATCCATGCTTACTCTCTGATTCATGATGATCTGCCCGCGATGGATGACGATGCGTTACGTCGTGGACAGCCAACCTGCCATATTAAATATGGTGAAGACACAGCGATTCTCGCTGGTGATGCGTTGCAAACCCTGGCGTTTTCGATTCTGGCCGATGAGCCAATGCCCGGCGTCAGCCCGCAAGATCGCATTGCGATGATCTCCGAACTGGCTCAGGCCAGCGGTGTGGCAGGCATGTGCGGTGGCCAGGCGCTGGATCTCGCCGCTGAAGGCAAGCACATTGACCTCGCCCAGCTGGAGCAGATTCATCGTCATAAAACCGGCGCATTGATTCGCGCTGCGGTGCGTCTTGGCGCATTGACGGCGGGTGAACGTGGCCGTGCGGCACTTCCGGTACTGGATACCTACGCCAACGCCATTGGACTGGCGTTCCAGGTGCAGGATGACATTCTTGATGTGGTGGGCGATACCGCGGTGCTGGGCAAAACTCAGGGCGCGGATCAGGCGTTGGGTAAGAGCACTTATCCGGCGCTGATGGGACTGGAAAATGCCCGCAGCAAAGCGTGGGATCTTTATCAGGAAGCACTGGGCGCGTTAGAGATTCTGGCGGCGCAGTCCTACGACACCACCGCATTACAAGCACTGGCAAGCTTCATAATTGAACGCGATAAATAACTTTCATAATGAGTCTCTGATGAGTTTTGATATTGCAAAATACCCGACACTGGCATTAGCGAGCACGGTTCAGGAATTACGTTTATTACCGAAAGAAAAACTTCCGGTACTGTGTGACGAGCTGCGTCAGTATCTGCTGGATAGCGTGAGCCGATCTTCCGGCCACTTTGCTTCGGGTCTGGGCGTCGTCGAACTAACAGTCGCGCTGCATTATGTTTATAACACCCCGTTTGACCATCTGGTGTGGGACGTCGGCCATCAGGCCTATCCGCATAAGATTCTGACCGGACGCCGCGATCGTATCGGCACTATCCGCCAGAAAAATGGCCTGCATCCGTTCCCATGGCGCGGCGAAAGTGAATACGACGTATTGAGCGTCGGTCACTCATCGACCTCGATCAGCGCCGGATTGGGTATGGCGGTTGCCGCTGAGCGTGAAGGTAAAGGACGTCGTACCGCCTGTATTATTGGCGATGGCGCCATCACCGCGGGCATGGCGTTCGAAGCCATGAACCACGCAGGCGACATCAAGCCTGACATGCTGGTGATCCTTAACGACAACGAGATGTCGATCTCCGAGAACGTTGGCGCACTCAACAATCGTCTGGCACAGATTCTCTCCGGCAAAACCTATTCACGTCTGCGCGAAGGCGGCAAGCGTGTGTTGGGCGGGCTGCCTCCGATCAAAGAGCTGGTGAAGCGCACCGAAGAGCACCTGAAAGGCATGGTGGTGCCGGGCACGCTTTTTGAAGAGCTGGGCTTTAACTACATCGGTCCGGTTGATGGCCACGATGTGCTGACGCTTGTAAGCACGCTGAAGAATATGCGCGACCTGAAAGGCCCGCAGTTCCTGCACATCATGACCAAAAAGGGCAAAGGCTACGCGCCTGCCGAGCAAGATCCTATCGCCTGGCATGCGGTACCGAAGTTCGATCCGGCCAGTGGTTCTCTGCCAAAAAGCGCGCCTGGCCTGCCGAGTTACTCGAAGATTTTCGGTAGCTGGCTGAGCGAAATGGCCGCTGACGATCCGCGATTGATGGCGGTGACGCCGGCGATGCGTGAAGGCTCCGGCATGGTCAGCTACTCTCGTGACTATCCTCAGCAATACTTTGACGTGGCGATTGCCGAACAGCACGCGGTGACGTTTGCCGCGGGCATGGCGATTGGCGGTTATAAGCCGGTGGTGGCGATTTACTCCACCTTCCTGCAGCGCGCTTACGATCAGCTGATTCACGATGTGGCGATCCAGAAGCTGCCGGTGCTGTTTGCTATCGATCGCGGCGGCATCGTGGGTGCTGATGGCCAGACGCATCAGGGCGCGTTTGATATCGCCTTCCTGCGCTGTGTACCAGAAATGGTGATCATGACGCCAAGCGACGAGAACGAATGCCGCCAGATGCTGTACACCGGCTATCACTATCAGGATGGGCCGAGTGCGGTACGTTACCCGCGCGGCACCGGCACCGGCGCAACACTGGAGCCCCTGGCCAGCCTACCGCTGGGCAAAGGCATTGTGAAGCGCCGCGGTGAAAAACTGGCGATCCTTAACTTCGGTACGTTGTTGCCTGAAGCGCAGGCTGCCGCTGAAGCGCTTAACGCCACGCTGGTGGATATGCGTTTTGTGAAGCCGCTGGATGAAGCCTTGATCGTTGAACTGGCCACCCGCCATGATTCGCTGGTGACGCTGGAAGAAGGCGCCATCAAAGGCGGTGCTGGTAGCGGCGTCAACGAATACGTGATGGCGAAACGCCTGCGTGTGCATGTGCTGAACCTCGGCCTGCCGGATGAGTTTATTCCGCAAGGCACGCAGGAAGAAGTTCGTCAGGATTATCAGCTGGATGCCGTGGGTATTCAGCAACAAATCACTGACTGGCTGGCGCAGTAATCCCCTCCCCGCTCCTGCTGCTATGCTTAGGGCATTCCTAACGCATAAGAGCAGGAGCTCCCATGAAAACCATTCGTTTAGGCCAAACCGACTTAGAGGTTTCGCGTCTCTGTTTAGGCTGCATGACTTACGGCGATCCGATGCGCGGCAATCACGCATGGACCCTGCCCGAAGAGAGCAGTCGACCGCTGATCAAACAGGCGTTAGACGCCGGGATTAACTTTTTCGACACCGCCAACAGCTACTCCGATGGCAGCAGCGAAGAGATTGTGGGTCGCGCGTTGAAGGATTTTGCCCAGCGCGATCGGGTGGTGGTTGCCACCAAAGTTTACTTCCCACTCAGCAACCTCTCTCAGGGCCTGTCACGTAAGAACATCCTGCAATCTATCGACGACAGCCTGGCGCGCCTCGGCATGGAGTACGTTGACCTGTTGCAGATTCACCGCTGGGATTACGACACGCCGATTGAAGAGACGCTGGAAGCGCTCAATGATGTGGTGAAAGCCGGTAAAGCACGCTACATCGGCGCTTCTTCCATGCATGCTTCCCAGTTTGCTCAGGCGCTGGATCTGCAAAAGCAAAATGGCTGGGCGCGTTTTGTCAGCATGCAGGATCAGTACAACCTGATTCAGCGCGAAGAAGAAAACGAGATGCACCCGCTGTGTGAACGAGAAGGCATTGCAGTGCTGCCGTGGAGCCCGCTGGCACGCGGCAAGCTCACGCGTCCATGGGGTGAAACCACCGCGCGTTCGGTATCGGATAACGTGATGGAGAAACTGTATACCGGCACCGAGGAGAACGATGCGGCGATTGCAGAGCGTCTGGCAACCATTGCCGCCGATAAAGGCGTGACGCGTGCACAAGTGGCGCTGGCGTGGCTGCTGCATAAACCGGTAGTGACCGCGCCGATCATTGGTGCATCACGTGAGCAGCAGTTTGCCGAATTGGTTAAAGCGGTGGATGTGGAGTTGAGTTCAACGGATATCGCTGAGCTGGAGACGGTGTATCAACCGCATCCGGTGGTGGGATTTGAGTAATCATTGAACCAGGTCGCCATAAATGGCGACCCTACAATGTTGAGTGCGCACATTGGGTAATCCGTAGGGTGCGCATTCACAGCCACATCTGGTCATCGTAGGGTGCGCATTTACAGCCACATTAGGTCATCGTAGGGTGCGCATTTATGCGCACTTGCCGATTTAAAGCACCAGCCCCAACCCATACAAAATCGCCGCTGATATCACACCCGCGATAATGTCATCGACCATAATGCCCATGCCGCCATGCACGTTCTGATCGAACCAGCGAATCGGCCAGGGTTTCCACATATCAAAGATACGGAAGATGACAAACCCGGCCAGCACCCACTGCCAGCTCATTGCCGGAATCGCCATCAGCGTGATCCACATACCGATGAATTCATCCCATACGATGCTGCCATGGTCGTGCACGCCCATGTCTTTCGCCGTGCGATGACACAGATAAACGCCCACGCTGATACCAATCAGCACCAGCAGGGAGTAGATCTGCAATGGCAAAAACGTCATCAGCCACCAGAAGGGGATCGCCGCAATCGAACCGGCGGTGCCTGGCATGATCGGGCTCAGGCCACTGCCAAAACCGACTGCCAGCAGATGCCATGGGTTGCTCAGGCGTAAACGGCCTTTCGCTACATCTTTACTTGCCGCCAAAGTGATCAAATCCCTTGTGATTAAAACTCCGCGGCTTGCCGTTTTCCAGCAGCGTCAACCCATCGGATTCAGGCGCAATCTGCCCGATGCAGGTGTAAGACACGCCGAGATGAGCCAGCGCCACGTCCAGCGCACCACGATTCACTTCCGGCACGGTAAAGCACAGCTCGTAATCTTCGCCGCCGCTTAAGGCCCAGGTCAGCACCTGTTCCGGCTCAAAATGATCGCGCAACGCAGCGGACAGCGGTAACGCTTCCAGATTGATACGCGCACCAACGCGGCTAGCCGTGAGAATATGGCCGAGATCGGCAATCAAACCATCGGAGATATCAATCGCCGATGTCGCCAGATTGCGCAGTGCCTGGCCTTGCAGTACACGAGGCATCGGACGCAGATGGCGCTTAATCAGCACTTCATGTACGGCCGGATCGTTCAGGCGATGACGATGTTGCAGTAGCGACAAACCAGCCGCACTGTCACCCAGCGTACCGGTAACAAAGATCCAGTCGCCAGGTTTGGCACCCGAGCGCTTCAATGCGCGTCCTGTCGGCACCAGACCGTGAATACCCAACGTCAGGCTCAGCGGTCCGCGCGTGGTATCACCGCCAATCAGCTGCATATCGTAGTAATCCAGCAGCTCAAACAGGCTGTCGCTAAATGCCGCCAGCCAGCTTTCATTTACTTCAGGCAAGGTAATTGCCAGCGTCAACCACGCCGGGTCCGCGCCCATTGCCGCCAGATCACTCAGATTTACGGCCAGTGCTTTGTAACCCAGATCGGCAGGATGGATATCACGCAGGAAGTGCACACCCGCCACCAGCGTATCGGTGCTAATGGCCAGCGTTTGTTTTTCGGGCACGTTCAGTAACGCACAGTCGTCACCAATTCCCTTCTCCACATCGCGGCGGGAGCTGGTGACGCGATTAAAATAACGTGCGATCAGTTCGAATTCACCACAAGACATAAGTCAGGTCTCAATGAAAAAAAGGCCGGTAAACCGGCCTTATGCATTATTTTTTGTTGGGTCTAATTTGTGGAGCTGCTTTATCCAGCACGCCGTTGACAAACTTGTGGCTGTCTTCAGCGCCAAACACCTTGGCCAGCTCGATGCCTTCGTTGATGGCCACTTTATAAGGCACATCAGAACGCTTGCTCAGCTCATACAGCGAAATACGCAGAATGGCTTTCTCAACCTGACCCAGCTCTTCCAGCTGACGTGACAGGTAAGGCTTCATCAGACCGTCCAGGTACGCGCTGTTAGTCGCCACACCGGCCAGCAATTCGCGGAAATAGCTAATATCGACGTCTTTGACGTCTTGTTCCGCCAGAAACTGGTATTCCACATCGGCAATGTCGTTCTTAGACAGCTGCCAGGAGTAAAGCGCCTGAACAGCGCACTCACGGGCGCGACGACGAGCAGCAGGTTTCACAAAATTCCCCTTCCAAAAATCAGGCTTTGATGGCTTTCAATACGTTAATCATTTCGAGTGCAGTCAGGGCCGCTTCGGCGCCTTTATTACCTGCTTTGGTGCCGGCGCGTTCAATCGCCTGCTCGATGTTTTCGGTGGTTAACACGCCGAAAGTCACCGGAATTTCGCTGGTCATCGCCACGTTGGCAATACCAGAGCTGGCTTCACCTGCCACATATTCGAAGTGGGCGGTGCCGCCACGGATCACGGTTCCCAGTGCCACGATCGCGTCGTGCTTACCGGCTTTCGCCAGTGCGCGCGCTGCCAACGGCAGTTCGTAAGCGCCTGGAACCCAAACCACTGTGATGTTGTCTGCTTTGACCTGGCCAATACGCTTCAGCGCATCGATGGCGCCATCCAGCAGGCTGTCATTAATGAAGTTGTTAAAACGCGCAATAACGATGGCAATGTTAGCATCAGGCGTGGCAACAGGAGCTTCGATAACTTTCATACATATCCTTTGGGTGTTTGATTTATGGCCCCGCAGAAGGGGGCGGATTCTATCATACTCTTCGGCGACGCGCTCAGGCTTTTCAGTCGGTGCTCAAGCGGGCGTCAGGGTCAGTCGCAGGTCCGCGCCAACCATGCGCACATCGCTAAACTTCAGGCCTGGCGCATCGGCCAATTGTTCCAGTCCAGGCAGTTCGCACAGACCCCGTGCCGCATTGCCCAGCAGCTTCGGCGCCATATAAACGATCAGTTCATCGACCAATCCGACCTGCAACAGCGCCCCGGCTAAACGGGCACCGGCTTCGACCCACACCGAGTTAATCTGACGCTGGCCGAGCAACATCATCATCGCCACCAGATCCAGTTGCTCTCCGCGCAGCGGCACCGCAATTTGGCTGACGCTGTCGGGCCAGGTTTGCTGATCGATTTCACTGCGCATCAGCCAGGTTTCGCCCGGCTGACTTAGCAGTCGATGTTGTGGCGTCACACGCTGCTGGCTATCAATCACCACGCGAATCGGCTGGCGCAGCGTTGCTTCATCCAGCTGCTGGCGCACATCTTCATTCAGCTCGCTCCAGCGCACCGTTAGTGATGGATCGTCTGCCAGCACCGTTGCACTGGAAGTAAGAATAGCCGAACTCTGGGCACGTAATTGTTGCACATCGCGCCTTGCCGCCGCCGAGGTGATCCACTGGCTTTCGCCACTGGCCATCGCGGTGCGCCCATCAAGGGATGCGCCGAGTTTGAGCTGAATCCACGGGAAGCCGGTGCGCATACGTTTCAGAAAACCACGATTCAATGCTTCAGCTTCGCTCATCATTAAACCGTGGCTGACTTCAATACCGGCCTGCTGCAAACGGTATAAGCCGCGCCCCGCCACCTGCGGATTGGGATCTTGCATCGCCGCCACTACGCGGCTGACGCCGGCGGCGATCAGCGCATCGCAGCACGGCGGCGTGCGGCCATGATGGCTGCAGGGTTCCAGCGTAACGAAGGCGGTCGCGCCTTTGGCTTTGTCCCCCGCCATACGCAGCGCGTGCACTTCTGCATGCGGCTCACCCGCACGGTGATGCCAGCCCTCGCCGACAATCTCGCCGTCGCGCACAATCACACAGCCCACATTAGGGTTTGGTGTGGTGGTGAAACGTCCGCGTCGCGCCAGTTCCAGCGCGCGCGCCATGTAGCGTTCGTCAGTCATGGCTTAGTCCTGTAAGCGGGCGATCTCTTCGCCAAAATCACGGATATCTTCGAAGCTGCGGTAGACCGAGGCAAAGCGGATGTAGGCGACCTTATCGAGCTTCTTCAACTCTTCCATCACCAGATTGCCCACCAGCTTGCTGGGAATTTCGCGCTCACCCGTGGCACGTAGCTGGGTTTTAATGTGGTTCACCGCGTTATCAACGGCGTCCGCGCTGACCGGACGTTTCTCCAGCGCCTTCATCATGCCGCTGGCGAGCTTATCTTCGTTAAAGGGTTCACGCACATCGTTGCTTTTCACCACGCGCGGCATCACCAGTTCAGCCACTTCAAAGGTGGTAAAACGCTCATGGCACACCAGACACTGGCGGCGGCGACGCACCGATGAACCTTCACTGACCAGGCGAGAATCAATCACTTTGGTGTCCACAGCGGAGCAGAAGGGGCAATGCATGACGTTTCCTGTCGCGAGATAAATAGGCCACACAGTGTAGCGCGATCTCGCAGGCAACTAAATACACCGGACCGAATCACCGCCCGGCTCACAGACGCAGGATGTCACGCTCTGTAAACAAGAAAAGCCACTAAGCTTAAACAGCCAATCCGGCACATTTGCAGGAGGTCACATGGGTCTGTTCAATTTCGTGAAAGAAGCAGGTGAAAAGTTATGGGATGCCGTTACCGGCGCTGACGATCCCAGCAAAAAATTACAGGATCATATTAACCAGCTCGGCTTACCTGACAGCGATAAAGTCAAAGTCGATGTGCAAGGCGACACCGTTACCGTGAGCGGCGATGGCATTTCGCAGGAGCTGAAAGAGAAAATCCTGGTGGCCGCCGGTAACGTCGCGGGGATCACTAAGGTCGATGACAAGGTCACCGTGACGGACAGTGCGCCAGAAGCGGAATTCTACACGGTGAAAAAAGGCGACACCTTAAGCGCGATTTCCAAACAGGTTTACGGGAATCCCAATGAATACAACAAGATTTTCGAAGCAAACAAGCCAATGCTGACGCATCCTGATAAGATCTATCCTGGCCAGGTATTACGTATTCCGAAATAACAGAAAGGACAATGCATGACGATCAGGACGTTTTGGGCGCCCGCGGCACTTTCGCTGCTGGTGCTCAGTGGTTGTAGTTCAACGCCGACTTCACCGCAGGTCAAAGAGTTACATCAGGAAGTCAGCCAGCTTAATCAGCAGATGCGCAAGCTCACTAATCAGGCAACGGCGCTGGAAATTCAGGGTCAGCTCAATGGGCAGTCAACCCAGGGAGCATGGCTATTGCCGCAGGCCAATACGCCGGTCGAGTTACAGACGCAGATCGGCAAATTGCGTCTGTCACTGTCTCGTGTGGGAGGGGAAGCCAGCGGCAGCCGCGCCAACCTGAATATTCGATCCACCGATGACCAGCCAGTCCCTGCCCTGACCGCCACGGTGGTGTGGGGTGAACTGGATCCGGCGAGCGGCAAACCGCTGAGTGCAGAGAGTCTGAGCCAGACGATTCAGGTTGAAGCCAGTCTGACGCCGCGAAGTTCTGTCACGGTGCCGCTGCGGTTGAGCGGACTGACACCGGAGCAACTCGGCTATGTGCGCGTGCATGATGTGTTACCTGCAGCGGAAAAAGCCAAAGCGCCCTGATCGTATGGAGTCTCGCACGGTCACCATGAATGGCGACCCTACGGAGATACACCGTTGCACTGTAGGGTATGCACTCATGCGTACCTCGCATAAAAAAACGGGCTGCCCTTAGGCAGCCCGTTTCACTTCATCAGCACAATTAAGGCAGGATCGAAGGCTGATCCGCGCCCTCTTTCTCGACTTTCTGCACCAGCATGTGTTCACGCTTCATACCCAGTTTCAGCGCCAGAGCAGAAGAAACATAGATAGAGGAAATGGTACCGATGGTGACACCGATCAGCATGGTCAACGAGAAGCCTTTCAGCAACGCGCCACCAAACAGGAACAGAATCATGATCATCGCCAACGTGGTCAGCGAGGTGATCAAGGTACGGCTCAACGTCTGGGTCAACGACACGTTGGTGATATCGTAAGAAGTACCGCGACGAATTTTGCGGAAGTTCTCACGAATACGGTCGGAAACCACGATCTTATCGTTAAGCGAGTAACCAATCACCGACATCAGCGAGGCCACAATCGTCAGATCGATCTCGATGTGCACCAGCGCCAAAATGCCGCAGGTGATGATCACATCGTGCGCCAGTGCCAGTACGGTACCCAGTGCCAGACGCCACTCAAAACGGATGCCGATATAGATCAGAATCGCAATCAGTGCCGACAACAGCGCCATCGCCCCCGCCTGCGCCAAATCGCTACCCACACTCGGGCCAACGAATTCGATACGCTTCACGGTCGCGTTCTGCTGCGTGGTCTGGTTAATCGATGCCAGAACCTTGGTGCCCAGTTCCTGACCTTCTGGCCCGGTTACCGGAGGCATACGCACCATCACGTCACGGCTGCTGCCAAAGTTCTGCACCAGCGGCTCCTGGAAGCCTGCTTTCACCAAACCTTCACGCAGTGCGTCCAGATCGGCCGGTTTTTCCAGGTTAATCTCAATCACCGTTCCGCCGGTAAAGTCGAGGCCCCAGTTGAAGCCTCGCACACCGATAATGGCGATAGACGCAACAATCAGCAAACCGGAGATGATGAAGGCCAGCGTATCCCAGCGCATAAAGTCAACGACCTTACGCCCGTGGTTTAGCTGTTCAATACTATAGTCCTGTGCCACAACGCACTCCTCAGATAGACAGCTTGTTGATGCGTTTGCCGCCGTACACCAGGTTAACGATGGCACGGGTGCCGACGATAGCGGTGAACATCGAAGTTGCGATACCGATAGCAGTGGTAATCGCAAAGCCTTTGATGGAGCCGGTACCGACCGCATAAAGAATGATAACTTTAATCAGCGTAGTGACGTTGGCGTCGACGATACTGGAGAAGGCGCCTTTATAGCCTTCATGAATCGCCTGCTGTACCGAGCGCCCGTTACGCAGTTCTTCTTTAATACGTTCGTTAATCAACACGTTGGCATCAACTGCCACCGCCAGCGTCAACACGATACCGGCAATACCCGGCATTGTCAGTGTTGCGCCCGGCAGTAATGACATGACACCGACAATCAGCACCAGGTTGCACAACAGTGCACTGGATGCAATCAGACCAAACTTCTTGTAGAACAATACCATGAACAGAATGGAGGCGATCAGACCCCACAAGCAGGCTTCGAGACCCTGAGTGATGTTCTGCTGGCCCATAGTTGGACCAATGGTACGCTCTTCCACAATCTGAATTGGCGCAATCAACGCACCGGCACGCAGCAGCAGCGAAAGCTGACGGGCTTCGTTCGGGTTGTTGATACCGGTGATGCGGAAGCTGTTACCGAGGCGCGACTGAATGTTCGCCACGTTAATCACTTGCTCCTGCTTCACCAGGATTGCACGACCGTTCGCGTCTTTCTTACCGCTGTCCTTGTACTCCACAAACAGGGTCGCCATCGCTTTACCGATGTTGTCCTTGGTGAAGTTCGACATCATGTTACCGCCCGCGCCATCCAGTGAAATGTTCACCTGCGGCTGGTTATACTCGTCCATGCTGGACGTCGAATCGGTAATATGGTCACCGGTCAGAATCACACGCTTGTACAGCACCACTGGCTGGCCTTCACGCGTTTCTTTCACTTCCGAATCACCCGGTACACGGCCGCTGGCCGCGGCACTTGGATCAACGGCGGTGTTCACCAAACGGAATTCCAGGGTCGCAGTCGCACCCAGAATCTCTTTAGCACGCGCCGTATCCTGAATACCCGGCAGTTCCACCACGATGCGGTCAGAACCCTGACGCTGCACCAGCGGCTCGGCAACGCCAAGCTGGTTGACACGGTTACGCAGGATATTGATGTTCTGCTGAACCGCATACTCACGGGCTTCGCTCAGACGCGCATCGGTCATCACCGCACGCAGCGTATCGCTGCCGACGCTGGAGATCACCAGATCGCGATGACGTGCTGACAGATAGCTGATCGCCGCATCACGGCTGGCACCGTCGCGGAAACGCACTTCTACGCCGTAGTTAGCGATTTTATTGACGTTGGTATACGGGATGCTTTTGTCGCGCAGATCGCTACGCAGGCCATCGGCATTCTGCTCTTGCAGCTTGCCCAGAGCGGTATCCATATCCACTTCCATCAGGAAGTGTACGCCGCCACGCAGATCAAGACCGAGTTTCATCGGCTGTGCGGCCAGCAGGGTCAGCCAGCGCGGGGTTGCCGGCGCGAGGTTGAGTGCCACAACATAGTTGTCGCCCAATACCGTGGTGAGCGCATCACGCGCGCGCAGCTGCACATCCTGATTGTCAAAACGGGCCAGAATGGCACCATTTTCCAGAGCGAGGGATTTGCTCTGGATATTATCTTGTTTTAATAAAGTCTGGATCTGATCCAACGTCTGTTCACTGGCGGCGCCACCGCGCGCACCAGTGATCTGAACGGCCGGATCCTCACCATAAAGGTTAGGAAGCGCATAGAGCAGGCCGACGATAATCACGACGACCAGCATGATGTACTTCCACAAAGGATAACGGTTTAACACGGCAGTTCCCTTCGGGAAGAAAAAATTACAGCGCCTTCATAGTACCTTTCGGCAGAACGGCGGCCACGAAATCACGTTTTACAACTACTTCAGTGGTGTCGTTCAGGGCGATAGAAACGTAGCCGTTGTCAGCCACTTTGGTCACACGACCTACCAGGCCACCGCTGGTCAACACTTCATCACCTTTAGAGATGGAATCCATCAGCTTCTTGTGATCTTTAGAACGTTTCTGCTGCGGGCGCAGAATCATGAAATAGAAGATCAGACCAAACACCACCAGCATGATCACCAGAGAATAAGGACTTCCCTGAGACGGAGCGCCTGCTGCGGCAACGGCGTCAGAAATGAAAAAGCTCATTAAATTTCCCTCATTGATAGAATTATCAGACGTTTAACGGTGGAACCGCTTTACCCGTCCGTTGGTAGAACTCGCTAACAAAGTGCTCTAATTTACCCTCTTCGATGGCCTTACGTAAACCCGCCATCAGTCGCTGGTAGTAGCGCAGATTGTGAATCGTATTCAGACGTGCGCCCAGTATTTCGTTACAACGATCAAGATGATACAAGTAGGCGCGGCTATAATTGCGACAGGTGTAACAATCACACTCCGCATCCAGCGTTGTCGTGTCATCTTTATACCTGGCGTTACGGATTTTCACCACGCCATCGGTCACAAACAGGTGACCATTTCGCGCATTACGCGTTGGCATGACGCAGTCAAACATATCGATACCGCGGCGAACGCCTTCCACCAGATCTTCTGGCTTGCCGACGCCCATCAAATAACGCGGTTTATCTTGCGGAATTTGCGGACAGACGTGTTCCAGGATACGGTGCATGTCCTCTTTAGGCTCACCCACCGCCAGGCCGCCCACAGCGTACCCATCAAAGCCAATATCTACCAGACCTTTAACCGAGACATCTCGTAAATCTTCGTAAACACCGCCCTGAATAATGCCGAACAACGCATTTTTATTGCCAAGCGAATCAAAGCGATCGCGGCTGCGCTGTGCCCAACGTAATGACATCTCCATCGAGCGTTTGGCGTAATCCCAGTCTGCTGGATACGGCGTACATTCGTCGAAAATCATCACCACGTCTGAACCGAGGTCGTACTGAATTTCCATCGATTTTTCAGGATCGAGGAAAATCGGATCGCCGTTGATCGGGTTGCGGAAATGCACACCCGCTTCGGTAATCTTACGGATGTCGCCGAGGCTGAACACCTGGAAACCGCCGGAGTCGGTAAGGATCGGACCCTGCCAGTTCATAAAATCATGCAGGTCGCCGTGCAGTTTCATGATCTCCTGGCCTGGACGCAGCCACAGGTGGAAGGTGTTACCGAGCAGGATCTGTGCGCCGGTCTCTTTAACTTCTTCCGGCGTCATGCCCTTTACAGTGCCGTAAGTACCCACTGGCATAAATGCCGGGGTTTCAACCACACCACGATCGAACACCAAACGGCCACGGCGCGCGCGACCATCGGTGGTATCTAATTCAAATTTCACATTGACCTCATTAGATAATCAGAGAAACAGTCTGATTATTAAGCTCCAACCACTTCGTCAGGAGCCTGTGGATTACGGGTGATGTACATGGCATCCCCATAGCTAAAGAAACGGTACTGCTCTGCCACCGCGCTTTGATAAGCCGCCATGGTATTTTTATAACCGGCAAATGCCGAGACCAACATAATCAGCGTCGATTCCGGCAGATGGAAATTGGTGATCAACGCATCAATCACCTGATAGTGATAGCCCGGGTAGATGAAGATTTGCGTGTCGTCGAAGAATGGCGCGATCAGCGCATCCTGAGTCGCCTTCGCCGCGCTCTCAAGTGAGCGCACGGAAGTGGTGCCTACGGCCACGACTTTATTGCCACGTGCTTTACAGGCCAGCACCGCATCCACCACATCCTGCGGCACTTCGGCATATTCGGAGTGCATGATGTGGTCGTTGATGTTCTCGACGCGTACCGGCTGGAAAGTGCCCGCGCCAACGTGTAGCGTGACAAATGCCATTTCGATGCCTTTGGCACGCAGCGCATCCAGCAGCGGCTCGTCAAAGTGCAAACCGGCGGTCGGTGCGGCTACCGCACCCGGACGCGCGCTGTAAACGGTTTGATAAAGTTCGCGATCCGCTTCTTCGTCCGGACGATCGATATACGGCGGCAGCGGCATATGGCCGACGCTGTTAAGGATATCCAGCACCGCACGGTCATCAGCAAATTCGATCTCAAACAGCGTATCGTGGCGCGCCACCATGGTGGCTTTGACGCTTTCGTCATCGCCCAGCAGCAACTCTGCACCCGGCTTCGGCGCTTTCGAGGCACGCACGTGCGCCAGTACGCGTTTGTCGTCCAGCATGCGCTCAACCAGCATCTCGATTTTGCCGCCACTGGCTTTGCGGCCGTAGACGCGCGCCGGTATCACGCGGGTGTTGTTGAAGACCAACAGGTCGCCCGGATTGAGCTTATCCAGCACATCGGTAAACACTTCATGGCGCAACGCACCGCTCGGACCCTCCAGCGCCAGCAAGCGGCAACCGCTTCGCTGCGCCTGCGGATAGTGGGCGATCAAAGATTCTGGCAACTCAAAAGCAAAATCGGCTACACGCATGCATCACTTCTTCAGGACTAAAAAACAGGCGGCATAGTTTAGCGGAAAAGCGGGAAATTCTGAACAACTGGCTGCATCTCTGTGCTGCTGCCTTTACACAACATCATTAGAGGTACAGAAAGGTGGCACATGGGAGCAGCACGATGTGCTCACTTTAGTCAGTGATTCAGGTGAGCGAGAGCAGCCAACGCACCTGTAACTTGAAGGTTGACGTGTATATAATGCGCCATGAACTTTCTCGCTCACCTTCACCTCGCACAGCTGGCAGACAGCTCCCTGCTGGGCAATCTAATGGCCGACTTCGTGCGCGGCAATGTACAGTCGCAATGGCCGGAACCGGTTGTCGCGGGCATCTCCATGCATCGTCGCCTGGATGTTTTGACTGATAACCTGCCTGAAGTGCGTGAAGCGCGGCAATTCTTTCGCGCTGAAACCCGTCGCGTTGCGCCCATCACGTTGGATGTGATCTGGGATCACTTCCTCGCGCTGCACTGGGACAAACTGCATCCCGCGCAATCCTTAGTCACGTTCACGGCGACAGCCGAGCGTGAAATCATGCCGCAGCTGCCCGGCACACCGGAAGGATTCATCGAACTCAATTCGGTGATGTGGCGTGAACGCTGGTTTGAGCACTATGCCGAACCGACGCGGCTGGCCCGCGTATTGAGCGGTATGGCTCACCGCCGACCGCGTCTGGCAGCACTGCGCGACTCCTATCAGGATTTCGTCGATCATTATCAGCAACTCGAACCGCTATTCTTCCAGTTCTACCCGCGCCTGATGGAAGCTGCACGCCAGCAGCAACTCTAAACCCGCTTTTTTTCACAATCCCAGCATTTACGCCTCTTGCCAGCCGCAGCCATCTGCGGCTTAATGAAACCTTTCTTAACTTTTGTTAAGTAGGTCACACTGCCAGGTCGCCTGTTTCGGCGTTTTTTGTCACTTCGTTTGCCAGAAAATGATAAGAGGGAAAGATGTCATCAGCTACGCTAACCGAACTTGACGCGCGTTATCACTTTGCCTGTGATGTCGCCAAAACTGCAGCCAGCCGAGCTTTATCCTGGTATCAGCAGCGTCATCAACTGGTGATTGAGCATAAAAAGGATTTACAGGATGTGGTCAGCGAAGCCGACCGCAACGTAGAAGAATTGGTCAAGCATTTGATTTACGAGCGCTTCCCCGATGACGCTGTGCTGGGTGAAGAGAGCGGCGGTGATACCACCGGTGCGCGCTTTGTCTGGGTGATCGATCCCATTGATGGCACCAGTAACTTTCTGAATGGATTACACAACTGGTGCGTGTCGCTGGCGATTGTTTGTGAAAATGAGCCAGTGATTGGCGTGGTCTGCGATCCTAACCATCATGAGACTTTCCATGCCTGTCGCGGTAAAGGTGCCTGGGTCAATGAAAAGCGCATTCAGGCACACAGCGCGCAGCAGCTTAATCAGGGCGTGCTCGGCCTTAGCAGTTCCAACAGCCAACCGGTGGAACCGTTGACGGCCTTCATTGGTGGCTTGCTGTCACAGGGCGGCATGTTCATCCGTAATGGTTCCGGCGCATTAATGAGTGCCTGGGCTGCCGCCGGTCGTTTGATCGGCTATTACGAAGCGCATATGAATCCGTGGGACGGTTTGCCTGGGATTGTATTGATGCGTGAGGCAGGCGGTATGAGCAATGATTATCTTGGTCACAATGGTCTGCAACAGGGTAATCCTGTGCTGCTGGCCAATACGGTTATCTACCCACAGCTTAAGGCGCTGTTACCCTCCCACATCAGCCTGTAGTTGCTTTTCACCACACATAAAGATAAGCCTGAAGGATAATCCGGGCTTATCTTTTCGCTATTTATGCTTCAGCAGTGTAAATATAAACACCCTCTTAATCTGCGATTATTCTAATTTTCCATCGACCTGATATTTCGCGGCTAAAATCACGTATTCTTGCAGCGTCAATCATCCCTTGTAATACCCACTTTTCTCCTTTGTAACTTTTTTCGGCGACAGGATGCGCCGATTTATTTTTTCTGGAACGGTTAACCATCCCTATCCTAACTTCTGGGTTAAATTATGACTGCGAATGCCTCTCACCGCTATCGGGCGGATATTGACGGCCTGCGCGCCGTCGCCATAATTTTGGTGGTACTTTATCACTCTGGCGTCACCTCGCTGCAGGGCGGTTTTATTGGTGTCGACCTGTTCTTTGTTATTTCCGGCTTTCTGATCGGTGGTATTATCAGCAAAGAAATATCCGAGGGTCGATTCTCTTTCTATCAATTCTATTTACGCCGAATTAAACGTATCGCCCCCGCGTTATTTTTTATGATGACGATATTGCTGCTGTTGGGCTTTATTCTGCTATCACCCCTGGAGTTCAGCCAGTTAGCCAAATACAGCCTGGCGGTATTTATCGCCGTGCCAAATATGCTGTTACTGAAGAGTGGCGACTATTTCAGTACCGACTCTGATTTAAATCCCCTGCTCATGACCTGGTCATTGGGAATTGAAGAACAGTTCTACATTGTGTTGCCGTTTATTCTGCTGTTGGCGGTACGACTAAAAAGATCGATGAGCAGTGTCGTGCTGATTCTGAGCGTGATTTCTCTGGCGGCCTGTATCTGGGTTACGCCGTTTGCCGCCACCCACGCCTTTTATTTGCTGCCAACACGTGCCTGGGAACTCGGTGCCGGTGTGCTGCTGGCGCTGTGGAAACCGCAGCCACTCACCGGCCGTGCCGCCGGCATGCTCAACCTGCTGGGCTGGCTGATGATACTCTCTGCCAGCCTGCTGCTCAGTAGCCAAAGCCAATTTCCCGGCTGGTTGGCAATCGTTCCGGTGCTGGCAGGTTGCCTGATGATTGGCGCCCGCAGTGAGCTCAATCAGCGACTGTTAGAAAATCCGCTGATGCGCTTTATCGGTAAGGTCTCCTATTCCTGGTACCTGTGGCACTGGCCGCTGCTGAGTCTGGCGCGCATCTGCAGCGATCATCCCCTTACTGTCTGGCAAGGTTTGATGATCAGCGGCGTAGCACTGGGCATCGCCTGGTTTTCATGGCGCTTTGTCGAACAGCCTTTCCGCCAGGCGCGCACCGGCACGCGTTGGGTGATTCCCGGCTACTGTGCCTCGTCCATCATTGCTGCGGGAGCGATGTTGCTGTTGTGGCAAACCGGGGGCATGAAATCGCGCGTCAGTGAGCTAGTGGTCAATGCGGACAGCTGGAAAATATCGGCACAGCGTAATCCGTGTCTGCTTGAGTACGGGGCTAACCTGCCCTCCCGCCATACTGAATGCCATCCAAACACCGATCGCCCCGGTATCGCCTTAATTGGCGACAGTCACGCTGCTGCGCTGCGTGCTTCGGTGTCGAGCTATGCAGAACGTCAGCACAAGCCGCTGTATCAACTCACCAAAGCCTCCTGCCCGTTTCTGATTGGAGCCACGCGCGTGGTGAACCAAATGCCGCGTCATGCGCAGCAATGCATCACCTTTAATCAGGAAGTACTGAAGATGGTGCTGAGCGACAAGGTGGACGAAGTGGTGATCAGCGCCTATTGGGCATCGGGTATGAGCCTGTTACCGGGGGCCGGTTTCCGCGAAACCGATCATCCCGAAAAAAGTAATCTGGATGCGCTGCAAGCGGGCATGGATCGCGTGGTGGCCCAGCTGACTCAGGCGGGTAAAAAGGTCACGGTAATAGAGGATGCCCCTTCAGTGGATGTCGATCCGCTGCGCTACAGCAATAACCGTAACATCCCGATTCGTCGTGAACTGAGCGCCTGGCTGAGCAAGTGGGAAGCCCCGCCGCTGCTTTCAGAGCGCACCAGGTTGTTCCAGTTCCCGGAAGAGGCCGTGGAGAAATTATTGCAACGCTATAAGCAACACGGCGTGCGCGTGTTATCGCTGCGCGAGAATCTATGTAATGAGCAGGGTTGTATGATCACCAGCGGGGGGCTGCCGCTCTATTACGACGACAATCACCTCAGCCCGGCGGGCGGCGAGATTGCCTTGGGGAGCAACTGGTAGTCGCGCTTCGGCAGGCACGTTTCATCATGCTGAAAAGCTCAGGGCGGGAATCTTTCCCACCCTGAGCGATACTTTTCTCACCATGCTTAACGAGCAAACATTCTGCCCGTCAGGCACATCGGGATAATCAGGCTTTACGCTTTTTTGCCAGCGGCCAGGCCAGCAACAGCAGCACAATCCACGCGAAGCCGACATACAACGACACGCGCGTATCGGGGAAATAACCGATCAGGGCAATGATAAACACAAGGAAGGCCACGCCAACCCAGGCGGTTTTGCCGCCGCCAGGCAGGGCGAATTGCAATTTACCCGCCTGCTCTTTGCCAATCTTGCGACGAAACGCGATTTGCGAAAGCAGAATCATGATCCACACCCACACTGTGGCGAAGGTCGCCAGCGAGGCGATCACCAGGAACACTTTTTCCGGCATCAGGTAGTTGAGATACACCGCGATCAGCATCGCAAACATCATCACCACAACCGTGACCCACGGAATCCCGCGATCGGATACCTTCTGGAACATCTTCGGTGCGTGGCCCTGCTGCGCCATGCCGTGCAGCATACGCCCGACGCCGAACACATCGCTGTTGATTGCCGACAGTGACGCCGTCAATACCACAAAGTTAAGAATCGATGCCGCCGCTGCAATGCCCAAATGCTGGAAAGTCAGCACAAAAGGACTGCCGGAGGTGCCAACCTGGTTCCACGGATAGATCGACATGATGACAAACAGCGTGCCCACATAGAACACCAGAATACGCAGCGGAACTGAGTTAATCGCGCGTGGAATCGACTTCTCCGGCTCTTCGGCTTCACCGGCAGTGATACCGATGATCTCAATACCGCCATAGGCAAACATCACCATCTGCAGTGACAGCAGCATGCCGACAATACCGTGGGCGAAAAAGCCACCGTTGGTCCACAGGTTATGGATACCCGTTGGCTGTCCGCCGTTGCCAATGCCCCAGAAAATCATGCCAAAACCGGCGATGATCATGATGATGATGGTGGCGACTTTGAAGAAGGAGAACCAGAACTCAACTTCACCAAACACCTTCACGCTCATCAGATTAATGGCACCGATAATCAGCACCACCGACAGTACCCAAATCCAGTGCGGCACCTCCGGGAACCACACGCCCATGTAGATACCAAAAGCCGTCACGTCGGCAATCGCCACAATCAGGATTTCAAAACAGTAGGTCCAGCCGGTGATGTAACCCGCCAACGGCCCCAGATAGTCCTGCGCGTAACGCGAGAACGAGCTGGCCTGTGGGTTATTCACTGACATCTCACCCAACGCACGCATGATGATGTACGCCACCGCACCGCCGATGATGTACGCCAGCAGCACGCTGGGACCTGCCATTTTGATCGCATCCGCCGAGCCGTAAAACAGCCCGGTACCGATTGCCGATCCCAGCGCCATAAAGCGGATGTGGCGCGTGCTCAGTCCGCGTTTGAGCTTGTTGGTTTCTTGCATAACACCAATACCTTGTAAATGAAAAAACCACGGGCAAGCCCGTGGTTGAAATTAACAGCAATGTTTCTTACTGGTGGACAGCGACTTGTTCGCGTCCTTTTGCCCGATCCACCACTGCGGCAATCACCAGCATCACCAGCGATGGCGGCAACCAGGAGAGTCCCTGATCGGCCAGCGGCAGATGCTGGCTAAACAGCGGCAGCACATCTTTGAAATTCGTGGTTTTGATGGCATCAACAATACCGAACAGCAGGCTTACCAGCATGGTCGGCGCGATGATACGCGAGCTCTTATTCCACCACTTCAGGGTGAAGCTCAGCACCACCAGCACGATGCACGGCGGATAAATGGCCGTCAGCACCGGAATCGAGATCTGAATTAAATGGCTCAGGCCGAGATTCGACACCACCATTGAGAACAGACCCAGAATAAACACCAGCGCTTTATACGACAACGGCAGGTGTTGCGCAAAGAATTCTGCACAGGCACAGGTTAGGCCCACCGCCGTCACCATGCAGGCTACGAAGATCAATGCCGCCAGGAAGAAGCTGCCCATACCGCCAAAGGTCTGCTGCACATACGCATGCAGAATCGCCGCGCCGTTGGCATTCTGATCAACCAGACCCGCACTGCCAGAACCGAGTTTGAACAGGCTCAGGTACACCAGCGTCAAGCCAACACCGGCAATCACGCCCGCCAGCATGGTGTAACGGGTCAGCAGTTTCGCATCTTCAACGCCGCGAGAACGTGCCGCGTTGACGATAACAATACCGAACACCAGCGCACCCAGCGTATCCATGGTCAGATAGCCGTTAACGAAGCCACTGGAGAAGGCTGCGCGCTGATAATCGGCCGTTGCAGGCGCGATACCACCGGCCGGCCACAGCAGTGCTGCCAGACCGAGAATGGTCAGCGCCACGATTTTCAACGGAGCGAGGAAGTGGCCGACGGTATCCAGCAATTTGCCTGGATACAGGGAAATGCCAATCACCAGCGCAAAATAAATCAGGCTGTAGATGAACAGCGGCAGCGCACCATCACCGGTCAGCGGAGCAATCCCCACTTCAAACGACACGGTCGCAGTACGCGGCGTGGCGAACAGCGGACCGACCGCCAGATAGCAAACCGTTGCCAGCAGCAGGCCTGCGGCTTTACCAATCGGCGAGCTGAGGGCATCAATGCCGCCACCGACGCGTGCCAGGGCGATAACGGTCATCACCGGCAAGCCAACAGCAGTAATCAGAAAGCCGAAAGCGGCAATCCAGACGTGTTCGCCAGACTGAATCCCCACCATAGGTGGAAAGATAATGTTTCCTGCGCCAACGAACAGGGCAAACGTCATGAAGCCCAGCGCCAGGATATCCTTGGAGGTTAAACGATGTGTCATAAACTTCTGTACTGCCTGTAGCTGATGTTGCGGTGGAAGTTGAGTGCGTGTTGTCCTCTGCATGCGCGAAAACAAAGGCTTATCTGATGAGATCAGAGTGTTATGCGGGCCTAATCGTTAAAGCGCAGGTGATTTAATCTACTTTTCTTCTGTTCGCAGAGGGATAAATCGACAACGGCGCAAATTAAAACGTTTATAGCGAAGAAAGGCAATACGGGATCGGAAAACCAGAAGGATATAACAAGAAAGTGACACAAAGCAGTGCATCAGCGGGGAATAGCGTGAAAACACCTCAGATGATTTGCTTAAAGTTTCCGCACTGCGGGAGATCTCATTGCAAAAATGGGCTTTCAGATGCACAAAAGGCGCGGTTTACGCGCCTGTTTGCACAAGTTTACAGCATCACCACACCTGATTGGCAATATCGACCACCAGACGAATCTTCTGCCACTGCTGCTCTTCCGTCAGGCTGTTGCCCTCTTCTGTTGAGGCAAAGCCACATTGTGGGCTGAGGCAAATCTGGTTCAGACTAACAAACTGCGAGGCTTCCTGCAGGCGTGCTTTTACCTGCGCTGGATCTTCCAGTTCACCGTTTTTGGTGGTGATCAGACCCAATACCACTTGCTGATGACCTGGCTTGATAAAGCGCAGCGGTTCAAAACCACCGGAACGCTCGTTGTCATATTCGAGGAAGTAGGCATCGATATTCACCTGACCAAATAGAATCTCGGCCACTGGCTCATAGCCGCCTTCAGAAATCCAGGTTGAGCGGAAGTTGCCGCGGCACACATGCAGACCAATTGTCAGGTCAGCCGGTTTATCTTCCAGCGCTTTGTTCAGAACCTCAGCGTAAATACGTGCCAGTTCCTGCGGATCTTCACCGCGCTCACGGATCTGTTGCTGCTGATCCGATGAGCAAAGGTAAGCCCAAACGGTGTCATCCAGCTGCAGAAAACGGCAGCCCGCCGCATAGAAAGCCGCAATCGCATCTTTGTAAGTCTGCGCCAGGTCAGCAAAGTACTCTTTCAGATCGGGATAAACGGTGGCATCGATCACCTTACGTCCACCACGGAAATGCAGCACGCTTGGGCTGGGGATGGTCATCTTCGCCACGGCGTCGCCTGCAATGCTTTTCAGGAAGCGGAAGTGATCCAGCATTGGGTGATGCGGATTAAAGGCCACTTTGCCGGTGACTATCACGCCGTGCGCTTTAGTTTGCACACCATTGAACTGAATGCCCTGCTCAGCCTCAAACAGCTCAACGCCCTGCAGATCGCCAAAGAAGTCAAAGTGCCACCAGGCGCGACGGAACTCGCCGTCTGTTACCACTTGCAGGCCGTTGGCACGTTGCTGCTCGACCACGTGGCGGATCTCTTTATCTTCTACCTGACGCAGTTGCTCAGCCGTGATCTCGCCATTGGCGAACTGCACGCGCGCTTGCTTGATCGCTGCAGGACGCAGAAAACTGCCGACGGTATCGGCACGGAACGGTTGTTGTTGTGGCATGTTCACTCCTGGCTAAACGCATAATTGCGTCAGGGTATAATTTCATCTGGTTACTTATAGCCATCTGGATGGCTAAATGTCCAGAGAGAGTGACATGCCGAAACACATTGGGCAATGGAAGAAAATTCAGGTGACGTGAATAAAATTCATGATCGGATGTTCGTTCTTCAATTTTACTCAATGGCAGCACGTGCCTGCGCCATCTGGCTGTCGGAAAGCGGCAGATAACCGGCCTCCGTCACCCGGCGCTGCCCTTCTGGCGATAACACCTGATGTAAGAACGCATTTACCAGTGGCGGCAGCGGTTTGCCCGGCGCTTTATTGACGTAAATATAGAGCGGACGCGACCACGGATAACGACCATTGCGAATCGATTCGGCATCGGGCATCACGCTGTCGCCCTGTGTAGTCACGATCGGTACCATTTTCACGCCGCTCAGGTGAAAGCCAAAACTGGCATAACCAATGCTGTTAGGGGTCGCCGCCACTGCCTGCACCACCGCCGCCGAGCCGGGAAACTCTGCAACGTCTGAACGGAAATCACCTTTGCACAGCGCTTGCTGTTTAAAGAAACCCCAGGTTCCCGATGCCGAGTTACGGCCAAAGCGTTGAATGCTGCGTTGCGCCCAATTCCCCTGATTGAGGCCAAGATCGCCCCAGCGCTGCGGCACAGCGTGCGCACCGCACAGGCGGGTGACAGAGAAAAGGGCATCGAGTTGTGGTTGATCGATACGGGATAGCGGGTTGTCCTGATTCACCACCACCACCAGCGCATCCATTGCCACCGGCACCGCCAGCGGTGGATAGCCGTAGCGCGAGGTAAACAGTTGGCGTTCATCAATTTGCATCGGGCGGCTCATCGCCCCGAGTTGGGCTGCGCCTGCCGCCAGCGCGGTAGGTGCGGTTGAGGATCCAGCCGCCTGTACCTGAACGTTAACGCCCGGTGACTGGCGGCTGAAATCCTCGCCCCATAAGGTCATCAGATAGCCGAGGGTGTCGGAACCGACGCTGCTTAAATTGCCGGTGAGCATGGTTTGTTGGGCTGGTGCCAGCGCAGAGCACAGCAGCAACGTGAACAGCAACAGCGATTTCATCAGGTCTTCCGTCAATCAGGTCATGAACATTCAAGTGCACATTCTGTAGCGGCACGATTGATCGCGCAATACATTGCGCCGCTACCGTATGTGCGAATAACTCGTACATGGCCTAATCCATTGGCATAGCGCAATAAATTGCGCCGCTCCGTCGTGCTTAACTGACCTTACTGTGAACGCTTTTCGCCACAATCAAGCGTGGTGGCAGCACAAAACTAAAACAGGTTTCCTGATGCGGAATACTGGTGATCTCCAGCCTCGCCGTGTGATGGCTCAATGCATGCTTAACGATCGCCAGCCCTAAGCCACTGCCGCCGGTCGCACGCGATCGGGCTTTATCGACCCGATAAAAACGCTCGGTGAGGCGCGGCAAATGCTCCTCGCTGATCCCCGGTCCGTTATCGCACACTTTGAATTCCGCCCCCTCTTTGGTGCGCAGCCAGCTGATATCGAGGCGCGTTCCCTCCGGCGTGTGATTCACCGCGTTGTACACCAGATTGGAAATGGCGCTGCGCAGCTGTTCATCATTGCCGAAGACTTTGAGGTGCGGATCGGTGCGGAAATGGATGCTGTGCCGGCCCTGGCTGAGGGTTTCCGCCTCGCGCTGCAACAGTTGCAGCATGCCCGGGACATCCACCGTCTCTTTGAGATCGATAGCGGGCGCGGCTTCAATACGCGACAAGGTCAGCAGCTGTTTCACCAGGCTATCCATGCGGCGAGTTTGCTCCTGCATGGTGTGCAACGCCTTGCCGCGCGTGCGCTCGTTCATCGCCGCATCGTCCATCATTTCCAGATAGCCCTGCAACACCGTTAACGGCGTACGCAGTTCATGACTGACGTTGGCAAAGAAGTTACGCCGCGCCCCTTCCAGCTGGTGCATCTGGGTGACATCGCGCGCCACCATCAACCATTGCCCTTCGCTGTAGGGCATCACACGAAATTCCATATGATGTTGATTGTTCAGCACCAGCGTCAGCGGCTTGTCAAAATCGCGTTGGCGGATATAGCGGGAAAACTCAGGATAGCGCAGTAAATTGAGGATGTTCTGGCCATTATCTTCCGGCCAGCGCAGCCCGAGATGCTGTTGTGCCAGCCCGTTGCACCAGAAAATGGTGCCCTCTTCGGTGGTCAGGATCACTGCATCAGGCAGGGATTCCGCGCCGCTACGAAAGCGCTTAATCAGGTTACCCAACTCCCGACGACGACGACGGTTACGCAGTTGCATCTGATACAGGCCGTAGAACAGCGGTTCCCAGCTACCGCGCCCGGCGGGTGGCGTCATAGAACGATCGACCCACAGCCAGTGCGACAGACGCATCAGATTTCTAAAGTGCCAAAACATCACACCCGACACTGCAATCAGCAGTAGCCAGGGCAGATAACCGAACAACAGACCAAGCACCAGCGCGGGCAAACAGACCAGCGCCAGCTCAGTCAATAATCTCTTCCAGGAGAGTCGTTCCAGCACGGTAAAAGACTCCGTTTAGTAGCGGGCAGAGAAACGATACCCTGTTCCACGTACGGTTTGAACCATGCGATCGTGGCCAGATACTTCCAGTGCTTTACGTAAACGACGGATATGCACATCAACGGTACGATCTTCCACGTAGACGTTGGTGCCCCATACGTGGTTCAGCAGCTGTTCGCGGCTGTAAACACGCTCTGGGTGCGTCATAAAGAAGTGCAGCAATTTATATTCGGTAGGTCCCATTTCCAGCGGGGTACTTTCCGACATCACGCGATGCGAGGAAGGATCGAGGCTCAGACCCTGCATCTCAATCACCTCTTCCACCGCCATTGGTGAAATACGGCGCATCACCGCTTTGATACGTGCCATCAGCTCTTTCGGTGAGAAAGGTTTGGTGATGTAGTCATCCGCGCCCACTTCCAGACCGCGCACGCGATCTTCTTCTTCACCGCGCGCCGTCAGCATCATCACCGGGATGTCGCGCGTCATGGCTTCACGTTTCAAATGTTTAATAAACTGAATACCGCTGCCGCCAGGCAACATCCAATCCAGCAGAATTAAATCAGGCCAGGGTTCGATCAACTTACCAATCGCGCTGTCATAGTCTTCTGCCTCAATAGGCTGATAATCATTCTGTTCCAGCACGAAACATAACATTTCACGGATGGGAGCTTCGTCTTCCACAACCAAAATGCGCTTAGCCATTATAACTCCTGCTTTTGTGACAATAGGTCACTGGGATTTGCGGCGCCATTATGCGTCAGTTTTATGACACTTTTATGAAAAACCCGACCTATGATAAATAGTTAAAAAACAGAAATGTGACAACGATTATCGCTTTTTTTTCTTTGCGATCTGAAGAGGTTATAATTCGCCTTCGCTTAACGAAGCAGGGAGTATTCATGCGCATTATTCACACCGCGGATTGGCATCTCGGTCAATTCTTTTACAGCAAAAGCCGGGCGGCCGAGCATCAGGCCTTCCTGGAGTGGTTGCTGGACCAGATTACCCAGCATCAGGTGGATGCGCTGATCATCGCGGGAGACCTGTTTGATACCGGTTCGCCACCAAGCTATGCGCGTGAAATGTTTAACCGCTTCGTGGTCGCGCTGCAACCGACGCAGTGCCAGCTGATTGTGCTGGCGGGCAACCATGATTCCGTCGCTACCCTGAATGAATCACGCGAATTACTCGCCTGTTTAAATACGCGAGTGATCACCAGCGCCACGCCACAGGGCGAGCAGCAGGTGCTGACGCTGCATCAGCGCGATGGCACGCCGGGGGCGTTGTTGTGTGCGATTCCCTATTTGCGTCCACGCGATATTTTGCGCAGCCAGGCGGGACAATCCGGGCGCGAGAAACAGATCTCACTGCTGGAAGCGATTGAGCAGCATTACCAGCAGTGTTATGCCGCTGCGCTGGCCGAACGCGCAGATCGTGCACTTCCCATTATTGCCACCGGCCATCTCACCACCGTTGGCGTGACCAAAAGCGACTCGGTGCGCGATATCTATATCGGCACGCTGGATGCCTTCCCGGCGCAGGCGTTTCCCGCCGCGGATTACATTGCTCTGGGCCATATTCACCGGGCGCAGCGTATTGCTGACAGTGAACATATTCGTTACAGCGGTTCACCGATTCCGCTCAGCTTTGATGAACTGGGACGTGAGAAAAGCGTATTTCTGCTGGAGTTCGGCGCTCAGTTGGATAGCGTTACAGCGCTGCCGATCCCGCTGTTCCAGCCGATGCAGATGTTGAAAGGCTCAATGGCGGAAATCGAACAACAGCTGAGCGAATTTAGTGAGGGAGATCGCGAGCAGCCCGTCTGGCTCGACATTGAAATCACCACGCAAGAGTACCTGAGTGATTTGCAGCGCCGCGTTGAGCAACTGACTGAAGCATTGCCGGTGGAAGTGCTGCTGGTGCGCCGCAGCCGAGAACAGCGTCAACGCAGCCTGGCGCGCATGGATAACGAAACCCTGAGCGAGTTGAAAGTCGAAGAGGTGTTTGCTCGTCGCCTGGCGCAGGAAGATCAGTTGGACGCCGATCAGGCTGAACAATTGACGCAGTTATTTCGCACTACCCTCGCCGCGCTGGAGAACCCGTCCGCATGAAAATCCTGACGTTACGTTTTAAAAACCTCAATGCGCTGCGCGGTGAATGGTTTATCGATTTCCGCCGTGAACCCTTTGCCAGCAACGGATTATTTGCCATTACCGGCGCAACCGGCGCGGGGAAAACCACACTGCTGGATGCTATCTGCCTGGCGTTGTATCACCAGACGCCGCGCCTCGGCGTACTGTCGCAGACGCAAAACGAACTGATTACCCGTGACACCGCCGAATGTCTGGCAGAAGTCGAATTTGAGGTTAAAGGGGAAGCCTGGCGTGCCTTCTGGAGCCAGAACCGCGCGCGCGGCCAGGCCGACGGCAAATTGCAGGCGCCACGCGTCGAACTGGCTCGGGTGGCGGATAACCAGATTGTGGCTGATAAGGTCAGCGACAAACTCAAGCTCATCGAAACGCTCTCCGGCCTCGATTTTGACCGCTTCACCCGCTCGATGATGCTGTCGCAAGGCCAGTTCGCTGCCTTCCTCAACGCCAAGCCGGGCGAGCGCGCCGAACTGCTGGAAGAACTGACCGGCACAGAGATCTACGGCCAAATCTCAATGCAGATTTACGAGCGCTGGCGCACCGCACGCAGCGATCTGGAGACCTTGCGCGCGCGGGCGGGCGGCATGCTGTTGCTGGATGAAGTGCGTCGCACAGAGCTGATGCAGCAGGTTGAAGCATTGACGGCGCAAGAAAAAACGCTGAGCGAGCAGCTTGATCAAGCGCAACAGCAACAACAGTGGCTGACGCACTCGCAGCAGCTGGCGCAGGAGCAGCAGCAAGCCGAACAGGCGAACCAGGATGCCGAACAGGCATGGCAGCAGGCGGAAAGCGATCGTCAGCGCCTGGCACGCGCGGAGCCGGCTGAAAAGCTGCGAGAAAAACTCCAGCAGCGCGAGCAGTTACAACAAGATCAACAGCTCGCAACCCGGCAGGCGCAGCAGTTACACACTCAGCAGCAAGATGCGCAAACCGCGCTGCTGCAGGGTGAAAAAAGTTATCAGACGGCACAGCAGGCGCGTGAGCAGGCACTCGCCGATCAGCAGCAGCTGGAAACCTTGCTCACCGAACAGGTGATTCCGATCGACCAACAGCTCGCCAGCCGCGCGCAGCAGTTGGCGGAACAGCAGCGTCTCCATGCGCAACAGTCACAGACATTGCAGCAAAGCCAGATCGCGCTCAGTCAGCATCAGCAAACCCGTGAGCGCTTACAACAGCAGCTGGCAGAGCAGGAGACGTTTCGCAGCCGTGAAGCGGCGGTGGCGCACTGGGGGCCGGAACTGACGCGTTGGCAGGCGGATATTGCTCGTTTCGATGAACGCGAACAGGCGCTGACGCAACTTCGTGCGCAACAGCAGCAGCAAAACGCGCAGCTGACACAACAGCAGCAGGCGATTGCCGAGGGTGATCGCGCGTTGCAACCTCTGCAGCAGGCTGAGGCGCAGGCCAGCCAGCAACGTCAGCAAGCGGAGCAGGCACTCACTTCACTTGAAACCGAAATCAGCAGCACCTCACTGCGTGAGGCGCTCACACAGCATCAACATCAGCGAGCGACACGCCATCAACTCAGCTTACTGGCGGCGCGCTGGCAGTCGTTGCAGCCTCAGCTGCAACAGCGGCAACAAAAACTGACGCTGTTGCAGCAACAGCATCAGCAAGACGAACGCGCTTTGCAGGCGCTGCGCGACGATTACAAACGTGAGAACCAGACGCTGCTCGATCTCCGCAAAATCTGCGAGCTGGAGCGTACCATTGCACAGCTGGCTGATGAACGCGCCCGGCTGCAGCCCGATCAGCCCTGCCCGCTTTGCGGTTCGTGCCAGCATCCGGCTATTGAGCAGTATCAGCAATTACAGCCGGGTGAAAACCAGCAGCGGCTGGCGGCGCAGGAAGCGCTGGTCAGCAAGCTTAAAGAGTCAGGCACCGCGAAAAGTGAGCAGCAAAAGCTGTCGCTGCAACAGCAGCAGGTGCTGCAACAGGAGATCGCTGAATTCGAACAGCAACTCGCGGTGGCGCGCGAGCAGTGGCAAGGTTTCAGCGGTGAGCTGGCACTTACCTGCACGCTGGATCAGCAGGAAGCCTTTACGGCGTGGCAGCAGCAGCAAGATGCGCAGGAAGCCACACAGCAGCAGCAACTTCAGCAACGCGAAAAGGCGGCGCAAGCGCTACAACAGGCCAAAGATGCGCATCTGTTACAGCAACAGCAGTGGCAACAGCAGCAAAGCGCACAACTGCTGGCGCAACAGCAGCTGAATAACCTGCAGCAAACGCTTGATGAACTGAATCAGCGGGAAACTCAGGAGCACAGCGCCTGGCAGCAGTTAGCGCTGCAGTTGGAACAGCAGTTGGCGGCACATCAGTTTACGCTGCCCGATCGCGATGCCCGTGCCAGCTGGCTGGTAACTTTGCAGCAGCGCTGGCAAACCTGGCAACAGAGTGAGCGCATGCTGGCCGAGCTCCAGCCGCAGCTGGTTAAAGCCGACAGCGAGCAGAACAACCTGCAAAGCAACCTGAAGCGCGAGCAGCAGCAGCTGGAGACATTGCAGCACGTGCTCAGCAGCCTGCAACAGCAGCACGCAGAACAGCAGCAGCAGCGTCAGCAGCTGTTTGGCGATCGTCAGGTGAGCGTCGCACGCCAGCAGCAGCAGGCCTTGCTGCAACAGTGCGAACAGGCGCTGGCGCAGCAGTTACAACTGTGGCAGCAGGCACAAAGTCAGCTGCACAGCCTGAATGGTCAGTGTGAGCAGATTGATAGCCAACTTCAGGCCATACATCTGCGTATGCAGGCGGCGGAAACGGCGTTTAACAGCGCACTCCAGCAGAGCGATTTCGCCGATGAGCAGGCATTGCGCAGCGCGTTGCTGGACGAACAGGACATTCAGCATCTGCGCCAGCACCTGCAAGCCCTGGAGCAACAGCGTCAGCAGCAGATTACCCTGCGCCAACAGCTGGCACAGCGCGTCACTGCCCATCAGCAACAGCGCCCTGCTGCCCTGAGTGACGAAGTGGCGGCGGTTATCGCTGAACAGCTGGAATCTCTGCGTCTGGCCCTGCGCGACAATGCCCGCCAGCAGGGTGAAGCACAGCAGCAGTTGCACAGCGACGCCCAGCAGCGCCAGCAGCAGCAAGCGTTACTGACGCAGATCGCCGATGATGAGGTGGAGCTGGCGCAACTCGGTCGCCTGAATGATTTAATCGGTTCAGCCAAAGGCGACAAATTCCGTCGCTTCGCTCAGGGATTAACGCTCGATCATCTGGTATGGCTGGCGAACCGTCAGTTGGATCGCTTACACGGACGCTACCTGTTGCAGCGCCGCGTGACGGATGAGCTGGAGCTGGAAGTGGTCGATACCTGGCAGGCTGATACCACGCGCGATACCCGCACGCTCTCCGGCGGCGAGAGTTTCCTCGTTAGCCTCGCGCTGGCGCTGGCGCTGTCAGATCTGGTCAGCCACAAAACGCGCATTGAATCGCTGTTCCTTGATGAAGGTTTCGGCACGCTGGACGCCGAAACGCTCGACACCGCGCTGGATGCCCTCGACGCATTAAACGCCAGCGGTAAAACCATCGGCGTGATCAGCCACGTTGAAGCGATGAAAGAGCGCATCCCGGTGCAGATCAGGGTGCGGAAGATGAATGGACTGGGCTACAGCAAGCTGGAGCTGCCGGGGGAATAATCCTTCGCCTTGCCATAAATTGGGGCTGCTTTCGCAGGGTGCGGCTTTCCGGCCGCCCCTGCGTATTCGGCTGTGTCACGTGCGAACGGTTCTGCGAAAAAGTCTGGATCTAATCAGAGTCAGAGAAATGCCATAGCAATCCCCTTACTGCTCAGTACACTGGCCCCATGTTTTGCAAATCCGGGCATACAGATGAACTTATTTCACCGCGTTGCTGGCACATTGTTGTTGAGCACCCTGCTCAGCGCCTGCCAGCATGCCCCATCGCATCCCACGGAAAGTATGACCAACCTGTGTCAGCCTCAGAGTGAACCTGGCAGCGCATCCTGCAAGTGGGCTGATGAGATGCAGCACCAGCTCAACCGGCAGTTTACCGACGCGGCACATTACGCCGGACAGCAATGTATGGTGCGGCTGGAGTGGCAAAACAGAGGACGTTATGCGGTCACGCAGACGCAAGGTGATGAAACGCTGTGCCTGCGCGCCTGGCAGTTGATAGGTCAGTCGAAAGGTTTACCGCCGCCGCCAGACCGCACCCAGCCCGCGTGGTTCGGCTTCGCGCCGCATCAGACTAACTCGCCAGCCCATCCTGTCGCCACTGGCGCGGGCTGATGCCAAACCAGCGCCGGAAAGCGCGTGAAAACGCACTGACTTCGGAATAGCCCAGCAGCAGCGCCATCTCCGAGATCGGCAACTGCTTCTGTTGCAGGTAGTGCGTGGCCATTTCGCAACGCACTTTATCCACCAGCGCGGTGAAGCTGATGCCCTCTTCGCGCAACCGCCGTTGCAGCGACCAGCTCGACAGCCCCATTTTATCCGCGATCTCTTCCAGCACCGGTTCGCCCTGCATCAACGATAAGTTGACCTGAGAACGCGCCTGCTCCACCACACTTTGCAGTGAAGCGCTGCTGTTCAGACGGCGAATAGCATCCTGCATGACCATCAGCAGCATGGGATCCTGCTCTGGCATGGCGCGCAGCAGATCGCGTTTTGGGATCAGCAGTGAGTTGAACGGTTGATCGAACCACACCGGCGCATCAAACACTTTGCAGTGCTCGTGCCACTGTTCCGGGCGCGGATGCTCAAAGTGTACCTCACGCGGCGCCCAGTTTTTGCCCGCCACGTGACGGATCAGATTGAGGAACATGCCGAGCGTCAGCTCTGCATCTTGCCGACGCGATAGGATCGCCCCATGCCGCACCTGATAATCCAGTCGCCAGCAGTCGCCTTTATCGATCAGACGCGTCAGCGTATCGTGCTGATGCCAGGGAAAGGCATTCACCACGTTGTGCAGCGCCTGCTCCAGCGTCGGTGAACATAAGCCGATGTAGCCAATCAGCCCTAATGACTGCGGTTTGAACTGCTTGCCGTAATGCAAACCGAAGTTATCAAAACCAGAGTGGCGCGCCGCTTCTTCCATCACACGGCAGTAGTTCACCAGGCCGAGACTGAGCGTCGGGCTGGCCAGCAACTCGGAATCAATGCCGCTGATACCAAAAATACGATCAACATCACCGCCTTTGTCGGTGATAAAGGTGCTTAAGCCGGTGGCCGCCGCCGCCAGCACGCCGCGGTTGTTAGCCTGAGCTGATAGCGAACTGTACGCTTCAGAGGGAGTCATCAGTGATTGCATCGGAACCTCACAGGGATCGCGCGAGTGAAACTAATAGAGGGATCCAGCAAGATTCGTACCATGACGCTCGGCGAGGTCGTCATCGATGATGACCCGGCAAGGATCGGGGGTATTCCCTGGCAAGCGCACTGATGCACACGCTGCCAAATGGTCCAATGGCATCCTGTTAGGCCGCGCCCGCTCTCCGTTCACATCATAGCGGCGCGATTTGCCGCGCAACTGCGTGAATGTCATCTCACAGAGCGCAATGAATTGCGCCGCTACGACGCAGGGCTGCCCGCTACTGGTGCAACTCAAACACCCACCGGCAGCTGATTGGTTTCCAGATAACGACGGCAAAGACGCACGGAGTGATCGGCCCAGCGCGGCCCCAGGCTCAGCGCCATCTCGGTGTCCGCATGAGTGCCCATCCATGCGGTCATCTGGATGCGACGTTGAATCAGCAGCGTCGGCACCAGCGCCATCTCCTGATCGCTGATATGCGCGACACGCTCGTAGCCCTGGATCCAGTTATCCACCCACTCGGCCGCACGCGGATGATGCTCGACAAAGCTGATCGCCGCCGCCAGATCGTGCAGATACCAGCCCATGCCGCAGTCATCGAAGTCGATCACCCGGGTTTCACCTTTGTGCAACAGCAGATTAGTGAGGCGCAGATCGGCGTGGATCAAGCCATAACGATCCGTGCCTTTGCCAAAGTCTTGCAGCTCCAGTCCCACACGCGCCACGGCCTCAGCCACGATACCGTGATCGGCCGGATTCAGGTTCGGTGCATCCTGCCAGCGGCCCCAGTGGCTGCGATCGCTGACCATGGTGTGATGATCCCAGATGATGCGCTGGAAGCCAGCCGGCTTTTGCCAGCTGCGGCTGTGCTGATGCAGGCGCGCAGTGATGTGCCCGAGCTGCTGGAAAGCTTTGGGATCGACATCGGTGGTGGGCATCTCGCCCTCGATCCAGTGGAACAGCACCGCGTGCCGCACGCCGCCATCGGGCATGGCTATTGTCAGCACCGTTTCGCCATCACTGGCCGGAATCGCCTGCGGCACCATAATGCCAATCTCACGCAGCGCGTCGAGCCACAGCAGCTCACTCTGGATATCAGCTTTGCTGTGATAGTCAGGTCGATGCAGGCGCAACGCATAACGCTTTCCGCCCGCCAGCAGCAGAAAGGTGGCGTTCTCCGAGCGACAAAGTAGCTTCAGCTCGCCGTGGAATGGCGCGGGGTAACAGGCCAGCGCCTGCTGTGCCAATAGCGCCATTGCAGCATCGGTCAGGGAATCGGATTGTTTCGCGCTCATTCATCTCTCTCCAGCATCAATCTTTAGGGAAGCAAGTGTTATCAGCATGGGATGACGGCGTCCTGACTGCTTGACCGCAGATAACCCAAAGTTGACCGCAGCGTACATCTGGCACTTTTCTTGCCTCAGAGTTGACCGTGGAGGACAAAACTCACTGCGCCCGCGTCAAGTTTTCCCGCAGCGGGCGGCGGCATTATCACTTCACTGTAGTGCATAGAACAAAACAGCGCGGTGCAGCCGCCGCACAACAATCACGACGGGGAGACGATTATGACGAGTAAGCTCAAACCCACGCTGGGCACTCTGCATTTGTGGGGTATCGCGGTTGGACTGGTAATTTCCGGGGAGTATTTTGGCTGGAGTTATGGCTGGGGCGTGGCGGGCACATTGGGTTTCCTGATCACCACCGCGCTGATCGCCACCATGTACACCTGCTTCATTTTTAGCTTTACCGAACTCACTACCGCCATTCCACACGCCGGTGGCCCATTTGCCTACAGCCGCCGCGCCTTTGGTGAAACTGGCGGTTTGATTGCCGGTCTGGCGACGCTGATTGAGTTTGTGTTTGCCCCACCGGCGATTGCCATGGCGATTGGTGCTTATCTCAACGTGCAGTACCCGGATCTCAACCCGAAAACCGCTGCGGTCGGTGCTTATCTGGTGTTTATGACACTCAATATCCTCGGCGTGAAGCTGGCGGCGATGTTTGAGCTGGTGGTGACGGTGCTGGCGGTACTGGAACTGCTGGTGTTTATGGGCGTGGTCTCGCCGGGCTTCAGTATCGCTAACTTTGCGGCTAACGGTTGGGCGGGTAGCGATCACTTCGGCATGCCAGCCCTTTCGGGTATCTTCGCCGCCATTCCGTTTGCCATCTGGTTCTTCCTCGCCATTGAAGGCGCCGCCATGGCCGCCGAAGAGGCTAAAGATCCGAAACGCACTATTCCCAAGGCTTACATCACCGGCATTCTGACGCTGGTGGTACTGGCGATTGGTGTGATGCTGCTGGCGGGTGGCGCTGGCGACTGGCGCAAGCTGTCAGACATCAACGATCCGCTGCCGCAGGCGATGAAGATGATCGTCGGCGAACATTCAAACTGGATGCATATGCTGGTGTGGATTGGCTTGTTTGGCCTGATCGCCAGCTTCCACGGCATTATTCTTGGCTATTCACGTCAGTTCTTTGCTCTGGCGCGCGCGGGTTATCTGCCACAGGGTCTGGCAAAACTGTCACGCTTCCAGACACCGCACCGCGCCATTATTGCCGGTGGCGTGATTGGTATCGCGGCGATTTACAGCGATGGGCTGATTAACCTGCAGGGCATGACGCTGACGGCAGCGATGATCACCATGGCGGTGTTTGGTGCCATCGTGATGTACCTGATGAGTATGCTGAGCCTGTTCAAGCTTCGTCGCACGGCACCCGAGATGGAACGCAGCTTCCGCGCGCCGGGTTACCCCATTATTCCGGGGATTGCGCTGGTGCTGTCACTGGTGTGTTTGATTGCCATGCTGTGGTTTAACCCGGTGATTGGCGGTTTGTTCGTGGGGATTATGGTGATGGGATATATCTACTTCCTGGCGACCAAAACCCAGCGTCAGAATGCACCGCAGGATGCGATGTTAATGGGTGAGTAATGGCTAAATTGCAGGGGCGCAAACCTGCGCCCCTGTCCAAAGGTCGTTATGGAAGCGACCTTTTTCTACGATTTCAGCGGCCACAACCATGCTGCGCCGCGCACGCCACTTGAATCGCCGTGCACCGCTTTCAGCACTGGCGTTTCACACTCGCGCCCAAACACCCACTGCTTCATCAGCGCAGGCAACGTCTGGTAAAGACGATCGTTATTACTCATGCCGCCGCCCAGCACGATCACATCCGGATCGAGCAAATTCACCACCTGCGCCAGTGATTTGGCTAAGCGCATTTCATAACGACTCATCGCCAGCTCTGCCACTGGATCCTGCTGCTCAATCAGCTTGATGATCTCTGCGCCCTTCAATGCTTTGCCGCTCAAACGTTGATAATCGATGGCAAAGCCCGTGCCCGAGACAAAGGTCTCAATGCAGCCCTGCAATCCGCAATAGCACGGCACTTCTTCGCGATGGCGCAGTTCATCTTCATCCATCCAAGGCAAAGGATTGTGGCCCCACTCGCCCGCATTGCCATTACCGCCAATACGCGATTCACCGCCAATTGCCACGCCAGCGCCTGAACCGGTGCCGATGATCACCGCAAACACCAGCGGCTGACCCGCTCCTGCACCGTCTACCGCCTCAGAAACCGCTAAACAATTCGCGTCGTTCGCGATGCGCACGTCACGATTCAGCGCCTCGGCCAGATCTTTGTCCAACGGCTGGCCGTTGAGCCAGGTAGAGTTGGCGTTTTTCACCCGCTGGGTGTACGGCGAAATGGTGCCCGGAATGCCAATGCCGACCGTGCCTTTTTCACCGGTTTTCTCTTCTGCCAGTAGCACTAAGTCGACAATCGCTTGCACCGTGGCGGCATAGTCATCGCGCGGGGTATTGACGCGGTGACGGAACAGCTCTTGCCCCTGATCGGAGAGCGCAATCACTTCAATCTTGGTACCGCCTAAATCAATCCCAATACGCACGATTTATTCCTCATTATTCGTTCAGGTGACAGATACAGTAGAAGGCTGAATCGGGAAAGGCAATGAAACCCATCCGATGTTTCGCTATCATGCGCGCTGACTTTGAGACTTGTGCGCCCGATCGCACCCACGGTAAGGAATCCCGATGTTGTGGTTTAAAAATATGATGGTTTATCGTCTGAATCGTGACATCCCGCTGTCCGCAGACGATCTGGAAAAACAGCTCGACGCCTTCACGTTTTCCCCGTGCGGCAGTCAGGATATGGCGAAAACCGGCTGGGTCTCACCGATGGGCAACCGCGGTGAAGCGCTGACGCATGAAATCAATGGTCAGATCGTGATTTGCGCGCGCACCGAGCAGAAAATCCTGCCTTCGCCAGTAGTGAAGCAAGCGCTGGAAGCGAAGATCGATAAGCTGGAAGCGGAACAGAGCCGCAAGCTGAAGAAGACCGAGAAAGACTCGCTGAAAGATGAAGTGTTGCATAGCCTGCTGCCACGCGCGTTTAGCCGTTTCAGCCAGACTTTTATGTGGATCGACACCGTTAACAACCTGATCATCGTCGATTGCGCCAGCGCTAAAAAAGCCGAAGACACCTTAGCGCTGCTGCGTAAGAGCATCGGTTCACTGCCAGTGGTGCCGCTGACGCTGGAAAATCCGATTGAGCTGACGCTGACCGAATGGGTGCGCTCGGGCGAATTGCCTGCCGGTTTCACCCTGATGGATGAAGCTGAGCTGAAAGCGATTCTGGAAGACGGCGGCGTGATCCGTTGTAAGAAACAGGATCTGATTTCCGATGAGATCGCCACGCATATCGAAGCCGGTAAAGTGGTGACCAAACTGGCATTGGACTGGCAGGAACGTATTCAGCTGGTGATTGCCGACGATGCCTCGATCAAGCGTCTGAAGTTCAGCGACACGCTGCGTGAGCAGAATGATGACATTGACCGCGATGATTTCGCCATGCGCTTTGATGCCGATTTCACCCTGATGACCGGCGAACTGGCCGCGTTGATCAGCAATCTGGTGGAAGCATTAGGCGGCGAAGCCAAGCGCTAAAGCCTGAGTCGATTACCCCACACCTGGCTATGCTGAAGCCAAAAAGAAACCGGGAATGCTTAAAGCATTCCCGGTTTAATGATGACTCATGCTGAAAGTCAGCGTTTACAGGTAGCGGCAAAGATAAGAAGTTGGCTCAGCCACCTGCAAGTGGAATTCGCTGCTGCCGGGCACGTTAAACACGGAACCCGCTTCGTACCATTTCCACTCGGTTTCACCTGGCAGCAGCACTTTCAGTGCGCCGCTCACGACCGTCATCTCTTCCGGCTGTCCTGTACCGAAGGTGTATTCACCTTCCGCCATCACGCCAACGCTGGCACGGCCAATGGTTACGCTGTCGAAACCAATGGATTTCACTTTTCCGTCGAAATACTCACTTACGTTGAGCATGTTACTTCCTCACAGCACATTATGGTGTCTGGCAGATTACAAGGGAACTCGCTGATCTGTCACGCGAAAAAGCAGCTCAGAACACGAGTTGTGATCGGCCTCAGTCAGAGGATCAATTCTGCTGCTAACTTCGCCACCAGCACATTGGATAACAGCACCGGAATACCCAGCATTTTTTGCAGGAAATCCCGGTGCTTCTGATGGTAGCCAATACAGTCGAGCACCACCACATCCGCGCCCTGCTCTTGCAGCGACAGGCCCGCCTCGATCAAATCATTTTGCTGCGCCAGATAAGGGCTGGCGACGGCAAAGCATGGCGCGGTGTTGAGATTGCGCCACTTGTTGGCCTGCTCAGCGATCTGCTCTTCTACCGGCACCACAATGCCCACTTTATGTTGCTGCACAATGGCTTTAACCAGCGGGGGGATAATACGATCCGGCTCCAGCAGCAAGGCTTTTTGCGTCTTCAGCGTGCCAAACTCACCGGTGCACAACAGCAAAATCGTGTCGTAGCCCTGCTCTTCCAGCGCATTAATTTTACGCTGCAGCCCCTGCTCAACTTTTGGCCCCGACAGGCGCACCTGCTCGCCAGTGATCATCCGCGAAACCAGCACTTTCTCACCCGCTTCCGGTGCATAAAACTGCTCCACCTCGGCGAGTGTCAGGCCATCAAGTAACCCTGCATGGGCGACCAGCTCTTCCGGTAGATGATCCTGCAGCAGCGGCAAAATGTCGCTACGCGGGGATTGACCAATCGTTAAGGTAACCAGGGACTGTTTCATCATTAGGCTTTCCGCGTACGCAGGTGGCTGAGACTACCATACAGAGAGTGTAGTAACGCATACTCTTGCTTGTCATAGAACTGACAGGTTTCACGGCCAAACTCTTTCGCCACTTCCACCGCAAACTTCACGGTCGCCGCGATATCGACTTCATGGCTGGCACCGGTGCCGCAACCTGGCACCACTGATTCCGCGCAAATTGCCACACCCACCACAGGCACATCGGTGGCGGTTGACGGCTGCAGGATGCTGTTCAGGTGATAAACACCGTTGCCGTAAGGTGTGATGTCCTGGGTGGTGATGGGGAAGGTCACCGCTGGCTGACCACTGGTCATCTCCATGATGCGCAACAGATCTTCTGATACGCGCAGGATGTAACCCTCTTTCACGGTCGGCGACAGTGCGTAGCCTTTGTGGTTGAGAATGCGGTTACCCTTGGTGGTATCGATGGAGAGAATCGCGTCAACACCGTCGATCACTTCGTTGTCATTCATGGTGATGTCATCGCAAGGCGAATCCATGAAATCCACCGGCTCGTGCGGACGGGTTGGCGCATCCGGGCAGATGTGGGTGGTGATAATCACGTCACCCGCCAGCACATCGCCTTTGGTCTGCATCTGAGCCAGTTTCAGCGCACTGCTTACCGCCGCGACTGCACCATCCGCATCTGACACCATACCGATACGCGTCGGACGCGCACCGATGCCACCTAAACGACCGACAATACCCAGCGTGGGCGCGGTGCCGCCTTTGCTCTTGCCCTGCGAACCCGGAATATCGATGCGCACGAAATCAGTACGTCCTTTAGGACCGGTCACACGTTTGAAGCTGGCGTTCACGCCCGGATAACTGGCAAAGAGATCCACCACCTGTTGCCCGTCGACGTAGGCGCTGTCGAGTAACTCAAAAACCTGCAGTGTCTGCTGTAAACTCATATTGAATTCCCTGGGTTATTTCTTGGTGCTACTGGCAAAAAGTGAATGGAAGAAGCTGTAAAGCGCGTCGCCCGCAATAAACCCTGCGGCCATCACCTCCATCGGTGAACGTCCACGCTCGCCCCACACTCGAATGATCAGGATACGCAGCGCGATCCCCACCATCACCGCCCAACCTGCTGCGGCGTTGTTGATTAACAAACCGGTCGCCAGCAATACGCCTAATTGACGCTTCGGCCCGCCGATAAACTGAATAATCGCACCCGGAATCGCCCACATCAGCAGGTTGCCCGCAATGCCAGGCTCAGCACCGGCCTGAATGGTTTTGGCGTAAACGCGGGCCACTGGCGGCAGCAGATTCTCTGCGAAGAACAGGTTGTGCGCATACCACACCACAGGAATACAAATCACAAAGGCAATCATGGCGGCGATAAGCTGAATGCGGCGGCCCCACAGCTCTTTCTGTAAATCGGCACCGTTACCACGCAGGATAAAGCCGGCTTTCAGGTCGTAGCCCATGTCGGCAAAGGCCGGTCCGGTGGCGGCAGTAAAGCCACACAGCAGGCAGAGCGCCAGCGGTGGGAAGCCGAGCAGAATACCGAGGATCAGGGTAATCAACGCCACCGCAAACGCCGGGAACCAGCCCGAGTGCATCGCGGCGATGCCGACAATCAGCTCATGCACAAAGGCAGCAAACGCGGCATAAACGATAAACAGCACCAGCATCGGCAAGCCCATCTGGCTCCATAAACCGCCCGCCAGCGCCAGCAGCGTTGAAATAATGATGTAGCCCAGGGTGCCGAAACCGAGCGAACGCTTCACTTCGCTGTCACTGCGGCTGACATTCAGTTGATCGTTGCGACGGCTGACAATCACCTGTACCACCTGAATCAGCGCCACTAAACCTGCACCGACCATCATGCCGTGGGGAATATAAAGCGCATTGATATCGATACCAGCAACCGGTTGCGCATAAGCGCGCAGCAGGAAACCAATACCCAACATACTCAGCGCCCAGATGTTGCCGATAAATGCGGTACCAAATGCCGACATGGGAATTTTCAGCATTGAACCGGCGATGCCGCCGACAATACCGACCACCAGCAACCACGCCTGACGGCCGCCTTTATCCCCGGCCTTGATGGCTTCCGCTGCTGCCACGCCAGGAGGCCATGCATTACTGGCCGGAAATACGCGGGTATCGAACAAGCGGTACAACAAGTAGGCATCCAAAAGCATGGCTGCACTGACACCGACAAACAGCGGCAACACCAGCTGCGGTTCACCCAGCGCCCACGGCACCGCGATCGGCATCAGCAGACTGTTGGCCGCGCCGAAAGTGGCTGAGGAGATGGCGGTTTGTGCAAGGTTCTGAACTTCGATGGAGCGATAGCGACGGAACCATTGCAGAGGAATGCGCGCCAGCAACATGGCAAACAGCGCACCGATAATTGAGGTATTGGGTGTGACCCCAATGGTGGTAATAAGCTGAACTCCGATGATGGCACCCGCAACAGAGAGCACAACCAGCATTAAGCCCACGCCAAAACTCTTTATTGGATTATGTTGACGCATATTATCCCCGTATTTTCACCCTGTAGAAAACGCGAATACGTTTCATGCCCGACACGCGGGACACCAACGTTTTTTATAAATCGTTCCCTGATTTTTGAAATAGGCAGGTCCGAAGACCTGCTATTTCCCTGGTGTGGCGCGAATAAACGCCTTTAAATCGAAAATAAGGTTATGCGCCGTATTTCTCGGCCATCAATGCAGCCGTAGAGCGCAATTCGCTGAGCAGCGCGTCCGGATAACCCGGGGCCGCTTCTTGCGAGAGAAACGAGAGACACAGTGCGGCACTTTCGCCGCGATGTTTATTGGTGACAGCCACCGCCAGTGAGCTGATGCCCGGCAACGTCTCATTGCGTGCCAGTGCCCAGCCTTGCTGGCGAATCACCGCTAATTCTTTACAGAGTGCATCTATGTCCAGCGGCGAGTTCGCGGATGCGGCCTGCCAGTTGTCGGCAAAACGCGCACGCACTTCGTCATCACTCAACTGTGCCAGCAGCACGCGCCCGGTCGAAGTACCGGAAAGGGAAACGCGTGTGCCTGGTGGCGTAACCAGCTGAGTGAAAAAACGTCCGTGATACATGCGCATCACCAGAACGTCTTGTCCATCCAGCACGGAGATGTAGCCCATACAACCACTGCTGGCCGCCAGCTGTGCCATCGGCGCAGAAGCGCTATCCACCAACGGCGTAGATAAGTAGTGCCCCGCAACTGAAAGCAACACGCGACCAATCTGAAAACAGCGACTATCCGGATCACGCTCAAGCAATCCTTCACTTTCCATGGTCGCCAGCAGACGCGAAACGGTACTTTTCGGTAATCCTAACGCGTCTACCACCTCGGTGAAGGTCAGGCCCGGATGGCCCTGCGTCACGCCAAAGCGCTGGAAAAGCTTCAGTACGGCAGCGGCGTTTTCGAGAGTGGTCATGGCGTTAGTTTCACTATGTGGAACCGAGTTCCTATATCAATACAATGAAAGTAATTCGCTACGTTTATCGGGTCAAGCGCAAATTTTGAACCGGCTAAATTTGCGCCAAATCACAGCAGCATAAAATACGGCACAAACGGAAAATGGGGTGACGTTATCAGGCAAGTTCTCAGAATGGCAGAAAAGGATGGCGATTCAGGTGGGTATATTGACCATATTGTGGCAGATGAAAATTTTTTATTTAGCCACGGAAAGTTATCAATAATTAACAGGCGTCCTTGCCCGCGAGAATTACTCTTTATCCGCGTCTTCGTAACGCTCTTTCGCATCCTGCGCTTCCGCTTCGGTTTTGTGTTCACTGATCAGTGAGTCAGGTTTCGGATGGTCAGCGCGTAGTTCATACCAGGTCACGGTATTGTCTGCCGCGCCTTTCTCGACGGCAACGATGCGCGCTTCTCGCGGGTACGGTGGTTTAGTTGGCATACATTTCCCTCTTATGTCTGGTTTCCACACAGACAGCGGCGATCCCCTGTCTTAAACACAGTATAGACAATGGAGGATCGCGAGAAAAAGAGGGATAAATCTGAAGGGGTTAGCTGGCGCGAGCCAGGGAAAGGCATTGAAGAATTTGATCAACCACTTGTTCCGGCGCCTGCATGGCATTCACTTCGTGGTGCGCGGTCTGACGGTAAAGATGCGCGCGCTCACGCAGAATATCGCTCATCTCTTCGGCAATCGGACGGCCAGTTAACGTCGGGCGTTGTGCAGCTTCAGGTTGGCGTTCGAGACGATCGGCCAATACCGTCGACGGGGCATTCAGCCAAATCACCTGCCCATGTTCGCGCATAAAGCGACGATTCACCTCAGCCAGTACCATGCCGCCGCCGGTGGCGATCACCGTTGCCGGCGCGGTCACTGCACGCAGTGACTCGGTTTCGCGCGCACGGAAGCTATCCCAGCCTTCAGTCGCGACGATTTCCGCCACGGTGCGTTGAGTGGTGAGCTGCAGGTTATGATCGGTATCGCGAAAGGCATAGCCAAGCGCCTGAGAGAGGGCCTGGCCGATAGTGGTTTTACCGCAACCGCGTGCGCCGATCAGATAGATGGGTAATGACATCCGGGCTCATCCTCCGCCGTATTTATGCCGCACGGGCAAGGTCATCAGGTCAATATTGCGTCGCATGATACCTGGATTTTATTTTATCAGCCACCCGCGAAGCACGATTTACGCGTATTTACGGCCTTCAATTCACTATCAATATGATTGTTAACGATAAAATGATGCGTATTTCGTGCATCAACCTATTTGTAAGTGCGGGCAACATTTCCTTACCAGGCCATTGATTTACTTTCTGTCACGTTGACCACATATAAGGAGGTACGAATCATTGGAGGTTCACACCATGCAGAATGAAGAACAACAGTTAATCGACAATCTCTTTAGCCGACTGAAACAGGCTGAAACCCAGAGCGGACCGCGTGATGCCGGTGCCGAGCAGCTGATTAAACAGCACTTGCAGAACCAGCCTGGCGCGCCTTATTACATGTCGCAGGCGATTCTGATCCAGGAAGCGGCGCTGAAGAAACTTAACGCCCAGGTCACCGATCTGGAGAACCGCCTGGCCCAGGCTCAGCAACAACAGCAGCAAGCTCCGCAGCAGAGCAGCGGCGGTTTCCTGTCGAGCCTGTTTGGTGGCGGTTCACGTCAGTCAGCCCCACAGCAGCAGCAGCCGGTATGGAACAGCGCGCCGCAGCAAACTCAGCAGCCGTATGCACAGCCTCAGCAGCAACAGCCGCAGTATGCGGCTCCGCCTGCGCGCGGCACTGGATTCCTCGGTGGTGCACTGCAAACCGCGGTGGGTGTCGCCGGTGGTGTTGTGATGGCCGATATGCTCACCAGCATGTTCCACCATTCACAGCCGGAAGAGATCGTGAATATCATTAACGAACCGGCACTGCCGCAGGTGGATAACAATCTCGATACCTTCAACGGTAACGACAACAACCTCGATACCTTTAACGGTAACGACAGCAGCAACGCCTTCCTTAACGATAACGCCAGCTGGGATAACAACAGCTTTGCGGATAACAACGACTTCAGCGACTTTGGCGGTGGCGACTACGACGACGATGACAGCTTCGTCTGATTAGCGTTGCCGTAACCATTTATCCAGTTCGTTAGCAAATAGCTGGCGGTCACGTTGGTTTAGCGCCGATGGGCCGCCGCTCTGCACCCCACTCGCTCGCATCGTTTCCATAAAGTCACGCATGGTCAGACGCTGACGAATGGTATCCGGTGAATAGCGCTCACCCCGCGGATTCAACGCCGCAGCGCCCTTCTCAAGTACTTCTGCCGCTAACGGAATATCACCGGTGATCACCAGCTCGCCCGGCTGCACACGCTTCACGATTTCGTTGTCAGCGACATCAAACCCCGCCGCGACCTGCAGCGTTTTCAGCCACGGTGAAGGCGGCACGCGCAGCGGCTGATTCGCCACAAAGGTCACGGTGATTTTGGCGCGTTCGGCAGCACGGTACAGCACTTCTTTGATGACATTGGGGCAGGCATCGGCATCAACCCAAATCGACATGTGTTTTCCTTTTTCGCACAGAATTGCAGGCGATCTTGCCCGCTTGCGTCAGAATGGCAAATATTTTTACGCGGCTTGTTATTCAGCACAGCTGTCGTAAGCTAACTCGCAAGAGAAAATGAACCACTTAAAGGATAGAGCGATGCTGGAGAAGAAAATCGGGTTTATCGGCTGCGGCAATATGGCGAAAGCCATTATCAGCGGACTGGTCAACAGCGGGCTGATTGCCCCGGCTAACATCTGGGTTTGCGACCGCAAACCGGCCACCAATCAGGCGATGGCTGAGCAATATGGCGTGACGGCGGCAGAAAGCCCAGAGAGCCTGGCACGTGAAGTCGATATCCTGTTTGGTGCCGTGAAACCGAATGTGATTCTTAAAGTGCTGAAAGATCTCGCGGGCCAATTGAAGAAAGATGCACTCGTGGTGTCGATCGCCGCCGGCGTCACCCTCGATTCACTGGCCGCCGTTCTAGGGCACGACCGCAAAATCATCCGTGTGATGCCGAATACGCCATCGCTGGTGAATGAAGGCATGACTTCGATCACGCCTAACGTACTGGTGGAGCAGCATGAAGTCGACGAAGTCGTCGGCATCTTCGAGAGCTTTGGCAAAGCGGCAGTGGTGAATGAATATCTGATTCATGCCGTGGTTGGCGTAAGTGGTTCAGCTCCGGCCTACGTGTTTATGTTTATCGAAGCGATGGCGGATGCTGCCGTGCTGGGCGGCATGCCGCGTGCGCAGGCTTATCAGTTCGCGGCACAGGCGGTAAAAGGTTCCGCGCAGATGGTGCTGGAAACCGGCAAACACCCCGGTGAACTGAAAGATATGGTGTGCTCACCCGGCGGCACCACCATCGAAGCGGTGAAAGTGCTGGAGGAGAAAGGCTTCCGTGCGGCGGTGATCAATGCGATGCAACAGTGCATGGCCAAGTCCGAAGCATTAAGTAAGCAGTAACCTACTTTGGTTTCATCAGGTGCGTATGTCCGCGCACCTGAATCCGCCCAATGTTGTGCAGCCCTCTTTACGCGCCTTGTCCCTGATACGCTTCAAACATCGCCAACCCTTGCGCCAGCGTCATCGGTTGCTGCATGGTTTCCACCAGCGCCGCCGTCAGCGTGTACATCCCAGCTGAACACACCGCCGCGATGATGCCCTGACGACAGTAAAAGGCGATAAAGCTTTTGTCCTGAAGCGATCCCAGCAGTCGGTAGTCGTCCCACTCTTCGGCATGGCCCAGATATTCGTAGCGCGTACCGTAGTGCGCGGTCCAGAAAAACGGCACGCGGTCGTACATCACCCCTTTGCCCAACATATTGAGTGCCGCGATACGTCCCTGCTGATGTGCCACACGATAGTGCTCAATGCGCTGCGGACCACGCGGCGTAAGATAACTGGCGATATCGCCCGCGACCCAGATATTTTCTGCGACGCGTAGCTGCCCATCAGCGAGCAGGCTGCCATCGTCCTGCAGTGGCAAATCGTGGATGAAATCCGTCTCCGGTTTCACCCCTGTGGCAAATAACACCTGACTGGCTGGCACTGATTTGCCCCCTTTCAGGCGCACCGCATGCACCTGCTCATCCCCTTCCAGCGCTTCCGGCTCACCCTCAACAAATTTCACCCCATTGCTGCGGTGCAGTTCGTAAAAATGGCGTCCAATCTCTTCACCAAACTGCTTTGCAAACGGCAGTGGATGACGGGCAATCACCGTGACATCTACATCCCGATTGCGCAGTGCACCCGCCATCTCCATACCGATAAAGCTATTGCCGATGATCACCAACTGCTGTGTCTCATCCACCTGTTTGAGCAGTTCATCGGCCTGATTCAGCGAACGTAGCAGATGCGTACCCTGCAAATCCTTACCGGGGATATTAAGAGGCTGAGGAGTACCGCCGCTGGCTATAAGTAGCTGATCAAATTTCATTGTCTGACCATCAGCAAGAATCAACGTCTGATCCTGCGCCTTGAGTTGCGCGACCTCACCCTGAATGCGTTGCAGCGAACCCAGCACATCCGGCTTAAGCAGTTTAGGCACATCCTCGATCGCCATTTTTCCCGAAGGCACAAATTTGCTCAGCGCGGTACGATCGTAAGGGGCGGCAGATTCGCGCTCTACCAAAACAATGTGCCCGCTAAAGCCTTCATCTCGTAGCGTCCAGATCGCCGCACTGCCTGCGGCTCCGGAACCTAAAATCACGCACACTGGTGATTGGCCCTGAGCAGCAGGCGCACTGGCAGGCGACATCGCCTGCGGATTGACCAGCACCTTGCCCTGTTCAACACGTACCGGGTAGCGTTTGAGGTTGGCCAATGCCAGCGGCTCACACATTTTGCCATCACTCAGTTGAAATACCGCCTTGTGCCACGGACACACCAGCTTATCGCCGCAGATTGTGCCCTGCTCTAACGGTGCCCCTGCATGCGGGCACTTTGCCTGCAGCGCCTGCACCCGTTCGCCATCGCGAACCAGCACCATATCAACATCACCCACGGTGAATTTGGTCGGTTTGCGCTGCGCCAGCGACTTAAGTTCCACGACAGATTGATAGCTCACGATTAGCCTCCTGCGTTGTTATTGGATTTGACGACATTAAATCCCTACAAACAGTAAGCCTGGCAAAGCAGGAGAATTTCGCTGGAGAAACAAAGCGTAACGGCGAATAAGCTATTACTTATCACGCCGTTAGTGAGCAAAAATAAAATCGCGCTTCAGGCTGAAGCGGCTTGCCACACCTTTTTTCCTTGTTTGATGCATGCCACCAACGCCACGCTGTTATCTGGCTGAGGTTTCAGTAGCAGGAGATCCGCTGGTGCACCGGGTGACAAGCCATGCTGCTGAGGCAAATCTAACTGCTGCGCCGGTCGAATCGAGGCCATCTCAATCGCCTGCTGCAAAGGGGCTAATTTTTGCCGCAGCAGGAAATTGACGCCATCCAGCAGCCCACGTGCGGAACCGGCCAGCAGCTGTGGCGCATCCGCCATGCTCAGCCGCCCTTCCGCGCTGAGCTGCACGCGTCCGCCTATCGCCGAATCGTAGATGCCTGGCGGCTGCCCGGCGAAGCACGTTACATCACTGACCAGCAACGCCTGCTCGCCTTTCGCCCGTAAAAAGACTTTCAACACCTCCGCGGGCAGATGGTCGCCATCAGCAATCAGCGTGGCCGCCAGCGCATCTTCCGCCAGCTGCTGCCAGATGTAATTGGGATGGCGCGGCAGTTGCAGGTGGGCGCCATTGCCCAAATGAGTTGAAAGCGAAGCGCCCGCCAGCACCGCATCATGAATCTGCGCGGCAGAGGCCGACGTATGCCCAATCGCCACCCGCACCTGCTGCGTCACGCAATGCCGGATGAGCTCGCTGCTTTGCGGCCATTCCGGTGAGAGCGTCAGCAAACGAATGCGCTGCTGCGCGGCCCGTTGCCAACTTTCAAACAGGAACACATCCGGCGCACAGATCGCCTCCCGTGGATGCGCACCGCGCGGGCCGTCCTCCGGTGACAAGAACGGCCCTTCCAGATGAAAACCCGGCACCGCCAGCGCAACGTCAGAATGGTGCTCGCAGGCGCTGGCCAGCCGCTGCAACGCTTGCGCAATCTCTCCGGGCTGAGCGGTGATCACCGTGGGCATAAAGCTGGTGACGCCTTGCTGCCACAAGGCGCGCGTAGCATGCAGGACATCCTGTTCGCTAAAGGGGAAGTGATTAAAATCCACGCCCTGGAAGCCGTTAACTTGTAGATCGACCAGGCCGGGCGCCAGAATCAGATCGCTGTCTGATTCGGGCAGCGATCGCACTTCTGCCAGCGTGCCTTCGCACATGTAGAGTTCAATCGGGTCCAGCGTGCGGTAATCGCGACCGCGCAATAGTGTTTCAGTCAAAAATCACCTCCGCGCAGGCATCGGCGTCGATATACAACGTGCAGTTAAGATGCTGGCGCAACCGGGTTGCCGGGCAAGCCGTGGATATCGCGTCGTGCAATGTTGCCTGCACCGCAGCGCGTTTAGTTAATCCAGGCACCATGCAAAAAAGCCTGGCCCCGCGCATCAAAGCCGGAATGGTCAGGGTCAACGCGTGCGTTGGCACCTGCTCTAACGTGGTGAAACAGCCGTCATTAACCTGCTGCAGTCGACAAGCGTGATCCAGTTGTACTGTCTTGACGCTCAGCGGATCGCTAAAGTCCGCAACCGGGGGATCGTTAAAGGCCAGATGGCCATTTTCACCAATGCCCAGACAAACCACATCAATCGCCGCCGCCTCCAGCTTGCGGGCGTATTCGCAACAAATCTTCGCCGGATCGCCACTCGATGGGATGAGATGCACCTCGCCAGGTTGCACCCGGTCAAACAGATGCTCACGCAGAAAATGGCTGAATCGCTGTGGCGCCCCCTCATCCAGGCCAATGTATTCATCCATATGAAACGCGTGGATGCGCTGCCAGTCGAGATTCGGCGCGGCAGCCAGTGCAGCAAGAAACTCACGTTGTGAGGGTGCGGCAGCAAATACCATCCGCACCACTGCCTGCTGTTGCAGCAATAGCTGCAGATGCGCGATGCAGTCCAGTGCCGCCGCTGCACCTAATGCATCACGATGGGCGAAGCGCTTGACCCACAAGCGGTCGCGCTTCCCCTGTTGTAAAAGCGTCATTCCTATCCCTCCTGAGAAGCGTTGTGACTTTTCGGCCAGTGGGTGCTGGCGGGCATTTCCTGATCCTGATTGAGTGCCGCGAGCAGCGCGTCAACTTCCGGACGCACCGGTGCGGGACGCAGCCATCCCATCACCACAAACAGCACCAGCGATGACATCACAGGTGCGGCCACTTGAGTGGCGGTGCTGACATCGGTAAAGATAAATTTCACGCAGAAAAAGGTGCCCACGCCCACTGCCCAACTCACCAGCGCGGCGGCACTGCCACTGCGACGAAATGCGGGTAATAGGCCTAAAAGCATCGGGATCGAAATGGGCCCCACTAATCCGCCGAACCAGATAATCAGCAGTGAAAGCACTCCGCCGAAACGGCTGGCATTCATGGCGATAATCAAGGTGGTGATGATGAAGAGAAAAGCCGTCAGACGCGCCACTAACAGCGAGCTTTTACCGCGCTGAAAACGGTGTGGCAGCATGCCGGGCAGAATGTCACGCGTGACCACCGCCGTGATGGCATTGGCATCCGATGAGGTCATTGACAGCGTGTGGGTAAACATTGCCACCAGCACTAAACCGAATAAGCCATTCGGCAGCAGCTCCATCGCCATCACAGAGTAAGAACGGGAGGGATCGCTAAGATTAGGGAAAAGCAGCGGCGCTGCCCACATCGGCCAGAACAGAATCAGCGGCCAGATCAGGTAAAGTGCGGCCGAGAGCAGTGCCGCTTTTCGTGCATCACGACCCGCCGGTGCGGCGATGAAGCGCTGTGCCAGATTCCACGTGCCGCCGTTGTAGCTCAGGGTGTAAATCACAAAGTAGGCCAGAATAAAACCGAGCGTATACGGCTCCTGCACGATCTCGGTATGGGTGGCAGGCAGATGCTGCCAGATGCTGAACAGTTCACCGAAACCGCCAAGATGCATCGCTACGGCCACCACCATGACAATCGCGGCGATGAACTGCACTACAAACTGACCGAAGTCATTACAGGCGTCGGCCCACAACCCGCCCATCACGGTATAAAACAGGCTAAGTGCCCCGGAAATACAGATGCCAATTAACGGATCTAACCCGGTAAAGACATTGATGATCACGGCAATGGCGGCCCATTTGGCGCCGACGTCGAAGGTTTTCAGCAGCACCCCACTCCACGCCAGTACCATTTGCGTTGGCAGGTTATAGCGCGTAGCGAGATACTCCATCGGCGATTCGATATTCATATGAATTCGCAACCGTGCCCAGCGTGGAGCGAAGAGCCGCGACCCAATCAGGACTGCAATCAAGATCGGAAACGCCCACCAGAAATAGATGGTGACGCCGATGTTGTAAGCCACCGCGGCATAAGCCACAAACACAGCAGCACTGTAGCCGGACATATGATGTGAAACGCCCGATAGCCACCAGGGCATTTTTCCGCCTGCCGCGAAGAAATCTCGCGTGCTGCCTACTTTACGCATCGCCCAGAGCGTAATGGCCACTATCATCAGCGCATAGAGCGCCATCACAGCATAATCAAGCACATTCATAGCAGTCTCCACAGGTCAAAGCTGCCCAACGAAAGAACCCGGTTCGAGGGGAAGGATAGGTTATTTTTTAATTAGTCCTTATTTAGGATTAATACATCCTGGCACCGTTACCGCGCTTAAAATGTGACGACGCTCCGGCTATTACTTTTTCTTCTGACCCGAAGAGGAGATAAAAGGCAGGCACTAAAAAGGGCGCATACACAGTATGCACCCTCAGTACAGGAATAAATCGGTTAGGCTTTTTTCAGGCAGGAACTCATAAAGGTTTTACGTGCATCGCCGCTGAGTTTTTTATCAGCCGCGTCAGTGTTACAGGTTTTCATCTTCATTTGCTGCGGCGTCATGCTGCCCATCTTACTGTCTTTTTTCAAACAGTCGCTCATGAAAGATTTACGCGCGTCCCCTTTTAAATCCTGAGAAGAAGCGTGTTGGTTACACATGGTCATTTTATTTTGCTGGGCCGTTTTCTCTGCTGCACCCGCATTGCCCGCCAACAGCAGGCCTGCTGCTATCATTGCCAAAAGACACGATTTCATTGCCGGAATCTCCATAGAATTATTGCCTTTTAATCATGGCAGGAAATAAGCAATGCAGAAAAAAATATATTCCCTCGTCTGACGTTGCGCTTAGAGCTGTTGATAGCACCACAGCTTATTTAGAGGGAGAGATAAGGCTTATACGCGTGGATGATTTAGCAGCTTTTCGACGTAATTACGCAACAGGGTGGTGTCGGGCGTTTCCGCAGCCGGAGCAAGCGGTGGCATCGCAACGGCGATTCCCGCGGCAATCTCGTTGAATTGTTCAGGATCCAGCTTACGCAGCATGGCGGTCAGCACAATTTCTAATGCCTCAACCTGGACCACTAATTCTTTTGACTCTTCTTCTTTCTCAGCCAGTTTTAGCAGGAGTTCCGCAATCAGGTTTTTCATGCGACGGGCTCAATAAGAGATGGAAAACAGACGTTAGCATTGAGGGGGGTAAAACAACAGGGATTTTTAGCGGTTTGCACAAAATTAAGCATAAGCGCAGCGTGAAAAAAGAAACGGAATTTCAATATGTAACGGCGAAACGTTTCACTTCATTGGTCATGCTTTTTCGAAACGTTTCGCGCGTAGTTATTAATTAACGGATGGCGCTAATTAATGCGGTCCCATAAAGCCATGGCCTGGACCACCACCGCCGCCATGACCACCCCAACCGCCGCCACCGCCTGGTGGTGGGAAGATACAACCGCTCAGCGCGGTCACCAGTGCCACAACGGCAGCGAGTTTAATAATACGGACCATAATTACCTCAGAATGGTGAAATCGGGCTGAGTGTATGAGGCGGCAACGGGCGCGACAATACAGAATTCTCTGCAACCCGGCGCTATTCATCTCTGCTCACCACGCTTAACAAATTACTGGCACTACGCCCGCAAAAAAATCACAGAGGCATCATCATAATGACGAAAATTTCAGCCGTTGAGGGTGGTCGATCACTTTACACTTCGCGTGAAATGACGCAATGTGAGCGCATTACAATTAGTGAGATCTTACTATGACTCTGTTCGCCCTCTCTCTCAGTGATATCCTGGCGCGTCGTGACTGGGAAAACCCGGTGATCACCAGCCTGAATCGTCTTGATGCCCATCCACCGTTTTCCAGCTGGCGCGATGAAATCAGTGCGCGCGACGATGCACCTTCTCCATCACGTCAGTTACTGAATGGACAGTGGAGTTTCAGCTATTTCTCACAGCCTGAAGCGGTGCCACAAAGCTGGTTATTGCAGGATTTGTCTGGCGCGCACTCCCTGCCCGTGCCTGCAAACTGGCAACTGCATGGCTTCGACGCGCCAATCTACACCAACGTACAATATCCGATTCCTGTGAATCCGCCGTTTGTGCCAAAAGAGAATCCCACGGGATGTTATTCGCTCACATTCAATGTTGATGACCGTTGGCTGACGCAGGGACAAACGCGAATTGTGTTTGATGGCGTCAACTCCGCCTTCTTCCTGTGGTGCAACGGACAATGGATCGGTTACTCCCAGGACAGTCGCCTGCCCGCCGAGTTTGATCTCAGTAACGCATTGCAGCGTGGCCCAAATCGACTGGCGGTGATGGTGTTGCGCTGGAGTGATGGCAGCTATTTAGAGGATCAGGACATGTGGCGTATGAGCGGCATTTTCCGCGACGTCACCCTGCTGCATAAGCCATCGACCCAGCTAGCCGATGTGCAGATTGAAACGGCGCTGAGCCCGGAATATATCCGAGGCGATCTGCGCGTGAGTGTCAAAATCCACGCAGGTGAACAACCGCTTGATCAGTGCCGTCTGCGTGTGAGCCTGTGGCAGGGCGAAACCTGTATCGACAGTGAAGAACAAGCGCCGGGCAGCGCGGTGATTGACGAGCGTGGGCATTATCCAGAGCGCGCGCTGCTGGTGCTGCCGATAAAAAATCCCATGCTGTGGAGTGCGGAAACGCCCCATCTCTATCGTGCCGTGGTGACGCTACTGGATGACAATGGGCAGGTGATTGAAGCCGAAGCTTACGATGTCGGCTTCCGGCGAGTCAGCATTGAAAACGGCCAGCTCTGCGTCAACGGCAAGGCCCTGCTGATTCGCGGCGTGAATCGCCATGAGCACCATCCGGAAAACGGCCAGGTGGTGGATGAAGCCAGCATGCGTCGCGACATTGAATTGATGAAGCGGCACAACTTTAACGCCGTCCGCTGCGCCCATTATCCCAATCATCCGTTGTGGTATCGCCTGTGCGATGAGTATGGCCTGTACGTCGTCGATGAAGCCAATATCGAAACCCACGGCATGCAGCCAATGAACCGCTTATCAGCCGATCCGCGCTGGTTTGCCGCTTACAGCGAGCGCGTCACGCGCATGGTACAGCGCGACCGCAACCATGCCTGCATCATCATCTGGTCATTGGGTAACGAGTCCGGCCACGGCAGCACCCATGATGCACTCTATCAGTGGGTGAAAAGCAGCGATCCGACACGTCCGGTGCAATATGAAGGCGGTGGCGCCAATACCGCCGCCACCGATATTGTCTGCCCGATGTATGCACGCGTCGATCAGGATCAGCCCTTCCCTGCCGTGCCGAAGTGGTCATTGAAAAAATGGATTGGCCTGCCGGGTGAAACGCGTCCGCTGATCCTGTGTGAGTATGCACACGCGATGGGCAATAGCTTCGGGGGTTTCGCCAAATACTGGCAGGCCTTCCGCCAGTTCCCGCGTCTGCAGGGCGGCTTCGTCTGGGATTGGGTCGATCAAAGCCTGACACGCTATGACGAGCAAGGCCAGCCATGGCAAGCCTACGGCGGTGATTTTGGTGATACGCCTAACGACCGCCAGTTCTGTATGAACGGCCTGGTGTTTGCCGATCGAACGCCGCATCCGGCTTTGTTTGAAGCGCAGCGTGCACAGCAGTTCTTCCAGTTCCAGCGCGATGCCAGTAACGCCTTTCGTTTCACGATCTCCAGCGAGTACCTGTTCCGCAGCAGCGATAATGAAGTGCTGCGCTGGTCGATAGAACAGGATGGCGTTTCCCTCGCGCAGGGCGAACTGCCGCTGCACCTTGCCGCGCAGGGCAGCCAGATGATTGATATCCCAGCCGCTGAACATTTACAGGGCAATGCGTGGCTGAATCTCGCGGTGCATCAGATTGCTGCCACCGCATGGTCGGAAGCCGATGCCCGTGTCGCCTGGGATCAATGGTCGCTGCCCGCCGCGTTAATACCACGTGTGATTGATGCCACGCCCACCGCGCCAGAACTGATTGCCAATCACGATCTGGTTGCTGTGCAACTGCCGCAACAGCGTTGGCACTTCTCGCGTCGCAGTGGGGAATTGGTGCAGTGGTTTGTTAACGACGAAGAGACGATGCTGACACCGTTGCAGGAGTGTTTTATACGCGCGCCGATTGATAACGATATCGGCACCAGTGAAGCCGCCAATATCGATCCTCATGCCTGGGTGGAACGCTGGAAACACGCGGGCTATAACCAGCTGGAAGCGGTGCTGCTGGATATGCAGGTCGATAGCCTGAAACACAGCGTGCTGATTGAAACCTGGCATCAGTGGCAGGCCAATGGGCAGGTGATCTTTACCAGCCACAAGCGTTATCAAATCGGTGGCAACGGTGAGATGAGCATCAGTGTCGAGGTGCAACAGGCGCCGGGCTTGCCTGCTCCAGCACGCATCGGGTTGCGTTGTCAGTTGATTAACGCGCCACAGCAGGTGAGCTGGCTCGGCCTGGGTCCGCATGAAAACTATCCGGATCGTCAACTGGCGGCGCAGTTTTCACACTGGCAGCAGCCGCTGGCCTCGTTGAGCACCGCCTATGTGTTTCCGGGGGAGAATGGTTTGCGCTGCGGTACACGCCAGCTTGATACCGGCAGCTGGCAGGCGAGCGGCGATTTTGCGTTCTCGCTTAGCCGCTACAGCCTCGAACAGCTGCGGGATACCTCGCATCGCCATCTGTTACGGGAAGAGGAAGGCTGCTGGCTGCACCTTGATGGCTTCCACATGGGCGTGGGCGGCGACGACTCCTGGAGCCCCAGCGTCAGCCCGGAGTTTTTGCTTTCTCAGCAGCACTGGCACTACGCTCTGACCCTGCGCCAGTAGGGTTCTTCGTCGCCTCGCCTGGCTGGCTCAGCGGTTGAGTCAGCTCGGTTTTCGGGCGGCGATAGAAGCGGCGCAGCAGCACCACATTGAGCAGCACCACCACGGCGGTGGCGAAGAAGACCCAGCGATAGCCCGTTGCAGCAGACACCGCCGCGCCCAACAGCGGACCCGCCACGTTGCCGAGATACATAAACGATTGGTTGTAACCGAAGATGCGCCCGGTGACGTTATCGCGCGAGTGGCGCACCAGCAGCGTTTGTACCGCGGGCATCATCGCGCCATCGGCAAAACCCAGCAGGAAGCGCAGCACGCCGAGTTGGGTGGCGCTGGTGACAAATGACATCGCCATCAGCAACACCAGAGAAAACAGCATGGTGCCAATCAGAATGCGCTGCGTGCCAATCCGATCGCCCAGTTTGCCCAGACGAGGGGCGGATATCAGTGCTGAAACGCCCGGCAGCGCAGCGATCACGCCACTGAGGAACGCCAGATTTTGCGCATCGGGTGCCAGCTCACGCACGAACAGGGTCAGGATCGGATTCACCGAGCCGTTACACATCTGGATCACCATGGTGGTGACGAACAGACACATCATCAGGCGAGGATTGTCGAGACTGCGGAATACCTCGCGGCCGCTCATTTTGTCCTGCTTGCTCACTGGCGTATAACCGGTCTCTTTGATCAGGAACAGCGTGACAAAGAAGCTCACCATCAACAGCACCGCTGTGACAATAAACACCATGCGCAGTCCCAGCCAGTCAGCCAGCAGTCCGCCAATCATCGGCCCCAGAATCACCCCGCCAATTTGCCCGGTGGAGACACAGCTTAATGCCCAGCCGCTGCGCTCGCGCGGAACCTGGGCGGCCACCAGCGCCATCGCATTAGGAATATAGCCGGAGGTTAAGCCCATCAGCGCACGCAATAGCAGCAACTGCCACGCTTCGGTCACAAACGCCTGCAGCAGTATCACAGCGCCCATGCCAAAAGAGGCGCGTAACAGCATCAGCTTGCGCCCTTTACGGTCAGCCAGGCTGCCCCACAGCGGCGCTACCGCAGCAGAAACGATGAAGGTGATACTGAAGGTGAGACCCGACCAGACGCTCAGTGCATTGGCGCCATGGATACCGAGTTCCTCAACGTAAAGCGGCAGGAAGGGAATGATCTGACTGATGGCTAATCCGGTAAAAAAACAGCCAAACCAGACCGATATCAGATTGACCTTCCAGGACTCGATGGAGCGTAGCATGGGCGTGTGCATCAGAAAAAATGAAATGAGGGTTCAGTCTAACAACCTCATAACATCACCGGACGGCAAAACATGGCATCGGGTTAAAAACGCAGTTTTCCGCTGCCGTGCGTGATTATGCTCACAGCAAATAGTGTAAGGGGCACGATTTGTAGTGTCTTTATGTGCTGTAACAAACAACTCAGCAAGATAAGCGCATCGCCAGGGAGAGCAAACGTGAAAAAATATGTCTATCCATTACTGACAATATTCGACGCCGCATCTATGTTTAAAAAATCACCGGCCATCGCTGGCGAGGCGCTGCCCGTTCTGGACAGTTCCCATGCTTAACCCATATTTCCCAATGCTGCCAATGATCGGCGGTGGGCATCGTTGTCTCTGCGGAGGTCAGCCATGAGAACACATCCTAACAGCGCCAGTCGGGCGATTACCGACTACTTCAACAGTCCTGCATGGCATGCGCCGCACGAGAGCGATCTGCTGGCAGCGATCATGCGCGAATTGATGGATGATGGTCAGCCTGCGACCAGCAAAGCGATCATTGCGCGGGTGATTGCTAAGCTGGAGTTTGAGGGCGATGAGCAGCAGCTACAAAACTACCGTAATTTGCTGGCGCAGCTGCTGGAAGCCCGGCAACAAAAGCCATAAGGTGCCATCATTCAGCCGCCTGCGAAATCGCCCGGTGTGCGGGTATATTTGAAGCACAGGTACAGCGTTGATGGATTACATGACGGCCGTTTGCGGGCGGACTCAAGGGATATACGCAGCCTTCAGGGACTTCACGACGCGCCCTTTGCAGGCGCGCCCCAACGCCGTTTACTTCACTGCACGCAGGTGATCGGCTTCGCTGACCACGGCTTTACCGCTCGCACGCTGGTACAAGCATAGCTCACGTCCCATCTGATTTTTCATGTGCTTCTGTGGATAACGCCCTTCCAGCAGTACCGCATCGTAACCGACGCTATCGTCATACTGAATCGGTTTACCCACCACCTTCACCGCCTTCAGGCCGCTGGCTTTCAGACAAGCTTGCTGCCGGGTTTGGCTGTTTTGCTGCCAGGCGGCTTCGCTCGAGGCGTGCGCCAGTGGGCTTAATAGCAGGGTAATTAGCAGAATTTTTCCGGTGTGTCTCATCGTCGCTCCTCAATTAATCCATTACAGATTAATAGATAAAAAAATTCCCGCCGAGGCGGGAAGAAACAAGACGAGCATTGCATATTCGAGAGTGACGAGGAAATCTCCGTAATGCGCAGCTATCCTCGCCCGGCGCCATGACAGCCCGATGACAATGCGATGTCCGTTTAGATTTATCCGCAGTAAACCCGCGAAATCTTACCGCTCTGATCGGCGGTAAAGTTTAGACGGCGCAGATTAAAGTCCATAGTCACCGCGCCGTTCCACGGAATCGCCCGCATCGGCCCGGCAAAGCGTTGGGTATCCAGGCTGGCCAACGGCTGACCTATGTAGTTCTGATATTGCGATGCGCCGCACTGATCGGTTTCGGGATCGTGGCTGGCGGCAGCAGTGCTGTCAGGTTTGCTGGCGGACTGGCAGGCGGTTAAGGCAAAAAAGGCCGTGGCCAGTAACGCTTTTCCATAATGGGTCACAAGTTTCTCCTCCTGGATAGTAAACGAACCGTTCCCGAGAGTAACAAAGCAAGCCGTTGATGTGAAAACAATGCCAGTGGATTGGTCGAAGAATTGTGCTGTAACGCGCGATCTTCCTCTCATTTCCCAGGATTAATCGCACGCCCTGTCTAAAAATAACGCACTCAGTCACTATAATTAACTAAGAATTATCTGAGGAGACGATGATGGAACTTGCCATTTTTATCGGCTTTACCATCCTGATGACCGTAGTGGCGGTGCGGGTGCGTTAAGTCCTGATGATGCTGGCGGCTAAACGGCCGCCATGACGGAGAAGCCGCGCTTACTGAGCGGCTTCTTTTTCATCCTGCAAGCGCGCATGAAATGCCGCGAGCGGCATCGGCTTGCCGAGGAAGTAGCCCTGCCCTTCTTCACAGGAAAGCGCCTTCAGCTCGTTGAGCTGCGCTTCGGTTTCAATCCCTTCTGCCGTAATGGTGAGCGCAAAGGCCCGCGCTAACCCGACAATCCCCGCGACCACCGATTGCGCCTGCTTCGACTCCGGGAATTCTTTCATCCATGACCGATCGATTTTCAGGCCGTTGAATGGGAAAGTTTTCAGGTAACCTAATGCCGCATAGCCGGTGCCAAAATCATCGACCGTTAGCCTCACGCCCAGCGCTCGCAACCCCTGCATGATTTCCAGTGCACGATCGGGGTGCTCGAAGGTGACGTTTTCAGTGATCTCCAACTCAAGCCGGGTTGCCGGTAAGCCGCTGACCGCCAGCGCATGTGCCACGCGATCCACCAAATCACTGTTGCGGAATTCCACCGGTGAGATGTTAACGGATACGTAGCGCTGTTCGCCCCAGTCGCTGGCATCATGGCAGGCGCGCATCAATACCCAGTCACTGATGGCAGCGATCAGCCCATTCTCTTCCGCCAGCGGAATAAAGCGGTCTGGCGTAATCCATTGATCTTCGCCCACCTGCCAGCGAATCAGCGCCTCTGCGCCAGCCAGCTGACCCGTTTGCAGTTGATAACGCGGCTGATAGTGCAGTGAAAACGTGTTGTTGCGCAGCGCCTCTTCAATCGCCTGCACCATATCGCGCTTCGATTGAATATGGTTGGCCATATCGTTGGAGTACCACACCCAGCGATCGCGTCCAGCCGTGCGTGCCTGACCGAGTGCGATGTCCGCCAGCCGCAGCAACGCCTCCGGATGCGCGGCATCCTGCGGCGCGCTGACGATACCCATGCTGGCAGTGAGATTCAGCTGATGCAATCCCGTGATTATCGGCTGATGGACGGCGCGTTGCAGTGCGCGGCAACGATACTCCAGACCGGCACGCGAGCTTTCGCGCAGCAGCAGAATAAACTCATCCCCGCCCAGTCGTGCCGCCAGTTCATCAGGCCCAATCAGATTTTTTAGCCGCTGAGAGATCTCATTCAGCACCACATCGCCCACCGCGTGGCCCCACGAATCGTTGATCGGTTTGAACTGATCGAGATCGAAGCTGATCACAAACAGCGGTGCCTCTTGCGTGGCATTTTCCAAATGTGTGGTCAGGAATTCCTGCAGCTGCATGCGGTTGGCAAGGCCAGTAAGCAGGTCATGGCGTGACAGGAACTGAATGCGCGCTTCTGCATCCACTTCATGGGTAATATCGGACACCGTGCCGCGAAAACCGGTGCGCAAGCCGTTACGACGAATGGTCTTCGCCATCAATTCGCCGATACGGCGCTCACCGTTGGCAGCCATGAACTGGCAGCGCAGCGGCACATGCTGGATTTCATCGCCCTGACGCAACAGCCAGGCCACCAGCGAATGGCTGGGATGGCTGAGGAGTTGATCCAGCGGGCGCCCAATCCAGCTTTTGACTTCGTGTCCGGTAACTGCCGCAAAACGCGAGGAGAGATAGCAAAGGCGGCCCTGATCGTCGACCTCCCAAATCCAGTCCGAGGCCGCTTCCGCCAGATCGCGAAAACGCTCTTCACTGTTGGCCAGTTCACGCTGGCTGATGGCCAGCATTTCAAAGCGACGATCGGAAATGACGGCGTTATGCAGCGCATGGCGAATGACCCGGCGTGTCACCAGCGCAACCGCCAGTACAGTGAAACACAGCAGCGGCATCATCAGCCAGATCACCCCAAAGCCGGGATTTTTGGCCTGCCAGCGTAACACCAGCGGCTCGCCCTGAATCACCGGTTCAGCCAGCCGCGGTTCATACAACGCATCGTTTAAGCCATTCGCAATTCGCGGAGCGATCACATTGAGCGACTTGCCAAGGACCAGCAATTTTTCCGGGGTCATGATGTTGACGAACACCATCACCGAAGACGGGCCAGGGATGGTGGGAAGATCGGGCACCTTGCCTGGCGTGATCGGCGCAGCCACCACCAGTGCCGGCTGTTGATTGATTATCGCGTTGCGCGTGATGCCATCGTCAGGCTGGTGACGTGCGGCGGCCAGCAACAGTGCAGTTTGCCCGCCTAACCAGCTCTCCAGCGACGCCTCTGACAATTTGCCATCCACCACCGCGTAGCGCGTTTTGCCGGCACCATCAATGACAAACACGCCGTCGTAGTGGTACTCCTTGTACAGGCTGGGTCCAAAGTTCTCTTCGTCCCACGCCCAGACTTTATTCACCGTCAGGTGCAGATTTTTCCAGCCTTCACCCCAGTTCGCGTAATCACGCACATCGGTGATCATCTTCTCCTGCTGCTGTTGCCAGGCCTGGCGCATCAGGTTGACATCCTGCTGGATGGAGTCAGTGTTTTGTCGATGGGCAATCACCAGCACCATGACGACAGAAAGCAATAGCACGCCAAAGAGTAGCGACGTTAAGGTGCGCAGACTGCGTCGCGTCACCCGTACCGTGTGTGCTTCCATATTAGCCCTGGCAGGCAAGGTCGCGTGTCGGTGATACTCAGAATTCATGCAATGTGCTCGCAAACAGAGGCAGCAAAAAAGAAGACAGGGTGCGCTTTCGATGCGCCTCCGTCCTGTAATGGTTTTTTTGGTTATCGGCGCAGGCCGCTGCAGATTTAGTCCTCGCGGCGGAATTTTTGAGCAGTGCAATTCTGTGTGGGGCCATCTCGACAGCAATGATCGCCATTGCTACTATGCGTTTTCCTCTGCCCATTGAGCTGACTATGGACACCCAATCCGACAAAGTGACGCTGACGCTGTTCTACGCCGCGAGCTTTGTGGTGTATTACGTCGTGACCATGCTGATTACGCTGTTTCCCAACTACGGGGCGCTGCGCAATAACGGTTTACTGGTGCCGGTGCTCTGCTTGTTTGAATTCGCGGTGATTTACCCGCTGTATCGTTTTTACTGCCAACGCCGAACTGACATTCCGCTGGGATATCTACGTCCCGGTCAGGCGCTGCTGTTTGTCGGTGCGCTGGTGGCGCTGATGGTGGCGCAAACGCAATTCCTGCAACCGGAAGGCTGGTTGATTGCGCAGAGCCAACAGGGACGCAGTTCGATGCTGATCCTGCTGCTGACTGCCGTGCTGCTGGCGCCGGTATTTGAAGAGGTGTTGTTCCGCGGTTTTCTGTTACAAGGATTTTTGTTGTGGGCACCGAAGAGTCGCTTCGCCTGCATGCTGCTCACCTCTCTGCTGTTCGCCGCGATGCACACGCAATACGTGCACTGGGAAACCATTGTGGCCCTGACGCTGTTTTCACTGTTGCTGTGTTATGCCCGTCTGCGCAGTAATAGCCTCGCGCTGCCCATTTTCCTGCATACGCTCAATAACCTGATCGCGATTCTGCCCGCCTGGTTCTACGCATAAAAAAACAGCGCAATTTCTTGCGCTGTTTTCAGAATAAAAGCTTCAGGAAATCGCCGAGTCTTTGTGTTTATCCGCCTCAAAATGGGCTTTGAACTGCTCGTAGATGGAAATCATGTTTGAAGCATCGCCTTGCAGCGGGCTCAGTTTGCCAGCGCGCACCAGTTCAATCACCAGTTGCAGCGCGGCTTGTTTCGGGCTGCTGGCCGGATGGGCAATTTCGTTCAACATTGGTCACTCACTCATCATTTTTGTCAGGGCCGCACAGTTTAGCCCAGATTGTACTGCTGTTGTGCGTCCGTCTGGTTATAATCTCGCCGTTCGCACCACCAGGCCGCTCGGGGTGATCATTGACTCTCGTGCCGTTTGGCTATACTGGATTAAAAAAAGGAACGAACAGCCACTGCTTCCGTCTCATCAGGAACGTGTTAAAGGAGTCCAATCATGCTGATTGGTTTTGTGTTGTTAGTGAGCGCGTGTGGACATGATGCCTGTGACGCCTTACCCGTGTCAGAACGTATCTACCCAACCAAAGTGGCCTGTGAGCAAATGGCCGACCGCATCCATAAAGTCCGGCCGAATGTGGTCCTGCTGTGCGGGGAAGTGCACCGTTAATTCGGTGCCAGTTTTATTTGAACTGTACAAAAATAAGCCAGGCGGCATTGCAAGATGGGCGCATAGCGTCCAAAATATAAGCTGCTTTACACTATTACCGTTGTGAATCCCATGAAGACTACTCGCCCCCGTCGTCCAAACGGACGCTGGGTTTATTACATTTTGTATGATGGCATTCTCTGGCCCTGCCCGGTACGTTGGGAATGGGAGAGCAGCTTTGAAGGCTGGTTGCCGTTCTACTACTCGCCCACTTTTGAGTTTGTGGCGGGTGACCCACGCAAGGCCTATCGCATTGCGCGCAGCAGTGTGCGTAACGTTCGTCAGCCAGACAGCGAATATGCCTGAATCAACCGAGCTGCCACGGTAACCAGCTGGCGGTCAGCAGATAGTGCATCCCTTCCAGCACCAGAATCACCATCACTAGTACGCCGAGCTTATGGCGGCAGATCCAGTCCTTCAGCCCCATATCATGGCCGCCCAGCGAATCAGCATCAGCGCGCCGCAGATGCACAGCAGCACCACAATCATTTTCCAGTGTTTAGTTGCAGCCAGTTTTTTCCCCACGCATCCTCCAGACGGCAGAAAGCAACGATGCGCCCTGAGGCGCATCGTTATTCTACCGCTGGTAAAGCGTAAGGGCGATTAATTATTCAGCGTATAGTCCAGGCTAATTTCAGCATTGAGGACTTGTGACACAGGACAGCCCGCTTTGGCTTTCTGAATAATCTCATCAAATTTGGCGCTATCGATGCCCGGCAGCGCAATGGTGCTGGTCAGGGCAATTTTGGTAATGGCGAAACCTTCACCTTGCTTGTCCAGAGACACATCCGCCGTGGTATCAATACTTTTTGGCGGATGGCCAGCCTGACCCAGCATCAGCGACAGCGCCATGGAGAAGCACGCCGCATGTGCCGCACCGATCAGCTCTTCCGGATTTGTGCCCTTCTCACCCTCAAAACGGGTATTGAAGCCGTAAGGCTGGTTGCTCAGCACGCCACTTTCGGTGCTCACCGTACCTTTGCCTTTGATGTCGCCTTCCCAATGGGCCGATCCTTTCTTATGAATGGTCATGTCATTCCTCCTGTTAGTCAGACAGCAGTCAGTATAGACAACGTCACTCATTTTGCTTTCCGCGCCTCAGCTTACGGCACGCGGTCGAGCTGGATGTAACCCCGCTTCGCTCAGCAGCGCATTCGCCTGCACCAGCGAGTCCTGGGTGATCTCGGCAATGGTTTTTGCCCCGGTCAGCGTCATCGCAACTTTCATCTCTTTTTCGATCAAATTCAGCAAATTCTCAACGCCACGCTGACCATGAGTCGCCAGCGCGTAGATAAAGGCACGGCCCAGCAGCACGGTGTCCGCACCAAGCGCGATCATGCGCACCACATCCAGACCGTTGCGAATACCACTGTCGGCCAGAATCGCAATATCGCCTTTCACGGCATCAGCAATGGCGGGCAGTGCGCGTGCCGATGACAGCACACCATCCAGCTGACGTCCGCCGTGGTTCGACACCACAATGCCGTCCGCGCCAAAGCGCACGGCATCACGCGCATCTTCGGGATCCAGAATGCCTTTGATCACCATCGGGCCATCCCAGAACTCGCGAATCCACTCCAGGTCTTTCCATGAGATCGACGGGTCAAAGTTATTCGCCAGCCAGCCAATGTAATCTTCCAGTCCGGTGGGCTTTCCGAGATAAGCGGAGATATTACCGAGATCGTGCGGACGGCCATTCAGCCCCACATCCCACGCCCACTGCGGATGCGTCACCGCCTGCCAGTAGCGACGCATCGCCGCATTTGGCCCGCTCATGCCCGAATGCGCATCGCGATAACGCGCGCCCGGCGTCGGCATATCCACGGTGAAGACCAGCGTCGAGCAACCCGCCGCCTTGGCGCGCTCCAGTGCGTTACGCATAAAGCCACGATCGCGCAGCACATACAGCTGGAACCACATTGGGCGGTTGATGGCAGGCGCCACCTCTTCAATCGGACACAGTGAGACGGTGGAAAGCGTGAACGGAATGCCTTTCGATGCCGCCGCCCGTGCCGCCTGCACTTCTCCGCGTCGCGCATACATGCCGCACAGGCCCACGGGCGCTAACGCGACCGGCATCGAGAGCGTTTCGTTGAACAGTTTGGTTTCCAGACTGAGATCGGACATGTTCTTCAACACCCGCTGGCGCAGCGCCACGTCCGACAAATCGGACACATTGCGCTTCAGGGTGTGTTCGGCGTAGGCACCGCCGTCAAGATAGTGGAACAGGAACGGTGGCAGGATGCGTTGCGCCGCGGCGCGGTAGTCACTGGCAGCAGAGATGATCATCAGTTTTTTTCCTTACGATTATCCAGGGACTCGCCTGGCAAGCGGGTAATTCGCGCCTGTCGGGCTTCATCTTCATGGAGCGATTTCAAGGTGGTATGCACAAAGCCGAGGTGATCCATCGCCGCCTGACGTGCCGCCTCGGCATCCCCGGCCATCACCGCATCGAACATCGCCTGATGTTGTTCATTCAGGCGATTAAAGATCACCGGTTGGGTGTACATGCGCTGGCGGCTGTGCAGCACGGATGACTGCAGCAAATCGAAAAAGCCGCGCATGGTTTGCAGCAGCACCACATTATGCGAGGCTTCAGCAATGGCGAGATGGAAGCGCAGATCGGCCTGCGCAGCGATATCGGGGTCGTCACAGTCGTGCATCTTCAGCAGGGCATCGAAGGCAAGACGCAGCTTCTCTTTATCCGCTTCAGTGGCACGCAAGGCGGCGTGCCAGGCGGTACTGGCTTCGATGGCGTGGCGCGCTTCCAGGATATCCCAGCGATAATCCGGGTCGTCCGCCAGCAGCTGGCGAATCGGCTCGACAATACGCTGTTCCGACCAGGGTTCCTGCGGCTCACACAGCCAGGTGCCGCCGCCGCGTTTGCTGATTAACACGCCGCTGCTGATCAACTGCTGGATCACCTCACGCAATGATGAGCGCGACACCCCGAACTCAGCGGCCAGCTGACGCTCAGCCGGCAAACGCATGCCCGGCTCCAGCTGGTGTTCATCAATCCAGGCGCGCAATCGCGCCCGAAGCGTATCCGCTAATCGCGGCGTGTTTTCTGTCATGGAATCATCCAGGTTAAGACGTAGGCCTGCAGCGTGGTGATCACGCCCACCATACAGGTGAAGATCAGGCTGTGTTTGACGGTAAAGCGGAACAAGTCTGACTCCTTACCCACCAGCCCCACGGCGGCGCACGCGATGGCGATCGACTGCGGTGAAATCATTTTACCCGTTACGCCACCCGTGGTGTTGGCGGCCACCAGCAGCACATCCGACACACCAATTTGCTGCGCGGTGGTGGCCTGCAACGCCGCGAACAGCGCATTAGAAGAAGTATCGGAGCCAGTGAGAAACACGCCAAGCCAGCCAAGGAACGGCGAGAAGAAGGTAAAGGCACTGCCGGTGTGCGCCAGCGCCAGGGCTAACGTCGCCGAGAGTCCGGAATAGTTGGAGATAAAGGCAAAAGCCAGCACCATACCGATTGAATAGATCGGCAGGGCCAGTTCCTTTAGCGTCTCAGCGAAGGTCTGGATCGCTGCGGCAGGTTTCATGCGCAGCCAAATCACAGACAGCACCGCCGCCACGATAATCGCCGTGCCGGTCGCTGACAGCACATCGAACTTAAAGATAGCCGCATACGGCGTGGCCGCACTCACCACCGGCGGCATGCGGGATACCAGCTCATGCAGCAGCGGGACCGGCACACTGAACACCCAGTCATACATCGCGCCGCCTTTGGCAAACAGCGCTTTGAACGGCGGAATGCTCCACAGGGTCACGGTGGCGGTGAGGAACAGGAACGGCATCCACGCACGCACAATCTGGCCCAGCGTATAGCGCTTGTTCGTTTGGGTGGGATCGACAGCAGTTTTCTCATCGAAGCGGAAAATACGCACCGGCTTCCAGCGTCGCAGGAACAACGTCAGGCAGATAAGTGAGGCCAGAGACGAGATGATGTCCGGCAATTCAGGGCCAAGGAAGTTGGAGCTGAGGAACTGGGCAATGGCAAACGATCCGCCCGCCACGATCACCGCTGGCCATGTTTCCTTGATACCGCGCCAGCCATCCATAATCGCCATGATCCAGAACAGCACAATGATGGTCAGGAATGGCAATTGACGCCCGGCCATCTGGCCAATCTGGAAGCTATCGAGTCCGGTGACCTGCCCGGCGACGATAATGGGAATCCCCATCGCACCAAAGGCCACCGGCGCGGTGTTAACGATCAGGCACAAGCCCGCGGCATACAGCGGATTGAAGCCCAATCCCACCAGCAGTGCAGCGGTGATCGCCACCGGAGCGCCAAAACCCGCCGCGCCTTCGAGAAACGCGCCGAAAGAGAATCCGACGATCAGCATCTGCAAGCGCTGATCGGGGGTAATAGAGAGGATCGAAGCACGGATAATGTCGAATTGCCCGGTTTTCACCGAAATCTTATAAACAAACACCGCCGCCACGATGATCCAGGCAATCGGCCACAGGCCGTACAGGAAGCCATAGACCACGGAGGCCAACGCCTGGCCCAGCGGCATGCCATACAGGAACAGCGCCACCAGCAGTGCAATCACCACCGTAGCCGTACCCGCCTGATAGCCTTTTAGCTTGAGCTTCAGCAGCGCGAAGAAGAAGAACACAATCGGGATCACCGCCACCAGGCTGGAAAGCCACAGATTGTTGAGAGGATCGTAGTTTTGTTGCCACACCGGCATGCCGTTATCTCCAGAGGTTACCAGATGAGTGCAGCGCAACGGCAATGCAGGATTGCGCCACAGGTCTTGCCCTTCTGCTCACCGAAATTGGTAGGACCAAAATGCAGTGCGGGGCTTTCTGGCTCCAGATAGTTAATGCATTGTTAACCAAAAGCAACGAAGCTGGGGTGCTTTTTCGTGTTATGTGACGATGTGGCAACATTTAAATCGTTTTGGTAGGACCAATAATCACTCTGTCTGACCAAAGGCCCGACGATAACTGTGGGGATGGAAGCGAAGATTTAGCACAATCAATCCCACCGTTACGGCCCCCTGCATCAGCCACACGCTGGTAAAACTGTGCGTCAGCGCCTGCAACTGACCGGCGATAAACGGCATGCAACCAGCAATAATAAATCCCGCCCCCTGCATAAACGCCACCAGGCGAGCGCCAGCCTGCGGATGTGGCAGGTGATCGAGCGCCAGCACCATCGCCATAGGAAATGCCGCGCCGAGGCCGAAGCCGGCAATCGCTGCCCATAGCCACGGCGCCAGCAGTGGCGCAAACAGGAAGCCGCACATCCCCAGCAATTGGCAAACCAAACTGACAATCAGCTGTGGACGGCGATCCGCCTTGCGCGCCAGTAATGGCATCAATAACGCGCCAGCCACCTGACAAAGAATCATCACGCCCAGCAGCGAACCGCCCGCCTGCGCTGACCAGCCAAGGTGGTGATAAGCATCAGGAAGCCAGGCCACGCAGGTGGCGTAACCGCCATTCACCAGACCAAAGCTGAGCGCCAGCGACCAGGCGCGCGGCTTGCGCCATAGCGAAGGCATAGCGATAGGTTCCGCACTCTGCGCCACCGGCACGCGCACCATCCACCACAGCACAATCGCCAGCAACACCGGCAGTGCCCAACCGGTGAGCGCCAGCGACCAGCCAAAATGCGCGCTGAGCCACGGCGAAAGTGCTGCCCCCAATCCGCCGCCGCCCATTAACGCGCCAGCCCATAACCCGGTAACAGGCGCGCTACGCTGGGGAAAGCGCTGGCGGATCAACCCCGGCAACGCCATCTGCACCACGCCAACGCCGAGCCCGGCAAATAGCGCACTCACCACCAGCCACTGCCCGTCGTGAATCACACCGCGCGCGGCCAACGCCAGCAGCAGCAGGATCAATCCGGTAATCAACAAACGTTGCAACGGAACACGTTGCATCAGGGAGGCACTCAATAGCGCCACCGCACCCATCATTATCATCGGCACGGCGGGCAACAGCGAGGCGGCGAGTGAAGAGAGGCCCATGGCCTGGCGCAGTTCGCCTAGCAAGGGGCTGACAGAGGTTAATAACGGACGCATATTCAGCCCGGCCAGCACCAAAGCGGCGAGCGTCAATCCGTTGGAATGTCGGTTCATACACAATCCTGCAGTAGAAAGGTTGTCAGGGTCGCAGTTATGGTTACTATTTGGAAATGAAATAACACCATAACGATCAGTGGAAAAATGAATCGTCAGCCGATGTTTACGCCGCAGCAGTTACTCAGTTTTGTGGCAGTATGCGAAACCGCTAGCTTCACGCGCGCCGCCGACCGCGTGCATTTATCGCAATCCACCGTCAGCCAACAGGTGCGCCGCCTGGAGGAGATGATTGGTAAAGCCTTGCTGGAACGCACCTCGCATCAGGTGGTGTTGACCGAAGAGGGAGAGAAACTACTGGGCTATGCCCGCCGTATCATTGCGCTCAACGGCGAAGCTCACGATGTGCTGAGCGATAAGTGGCGCGATGGTGTCCTGCGCCTCGGTGTCCCAGAGGATTTTGCCGCCCCTACCGCAGCACTGCTGGCGCAGTTCAGCCGTGAACATCCTCAGCTGCGACTCGATGTGATGAGCGGCATGTATGTCGATCTGCACCGCGCGTGGCAGCGTGAGGAGCTGGATATTATGCTCATCAAACAGCCGGGCGGTGAGCGTCCGCTGGCAGCACGACCGGAACCCCTGCTGTGGCTGGACAGCGCCGAGCATCCCTGTTTTGAGCAAACGCCAGTGCCGCTGGTGGTGTTTCCCCAGCAGGGGCTGTATCGCGAAGAGATGTGTCAGACGCTGGATGCGCTGGGCCGCAGCTGGCGCATCAGTTACAGCAGCGCCAGTCTGGTGGCACTCGCCAGTGCCAGCGCGGCGGGGTTAGGCTTGACCTTACTGCCTGCCAGCTGCCGTCTGCCCGGGCATCGCGTTCTGGGTGAAGCGCAGGGTTTACCGCCGATCAGTCACTTTGAGCTGGCACTTTTTTGCCGATCTCCACAGGACGATTTGCAGCAGGCGCTGGCCGCGGCGTTAGTGGAATTTTGCCAGTTAAAGTGGCAGTGATTTTTCCACTGCTCAGCAGTGGGAAATATCGCAGCGCCTCAGCCAGCGTTTTGCCAGATTAACGTTTTCCTTGTTGACTGGAGCCTCTGATGCACCTCACTTCACCCAGCCGTCGCGATTTTATTAGTCAGGGCGTACGCCTCACTGCTGCCGGTAGCCTGCTGGCAGCCGGTATGAGCACTGCCGCGCCATCGCCCTCTTCTGCCGCATCGCTAACGTCTTCACCGCCTCCGCGCGTGGCTCATTACCAACTGCTCAACGTCCGCCTCGAAGAGGGTTTTGAGCGTGACGGCAACGAGATCATTGCCACGCGTACCGCTCTCTACGATATCACCGTCAAAGACGGCAAATTTGCAGCCATCGATGCCGCCGGTAAAGCGCGCAACGCCGACATTCCGCAGTGGGACGCCCATGGTTCGCTACTGTTGCCGCGCACCCGTGACATGCATATCCACCTGGATAAAACCTTTTACAGCGGCCCCTGGCAAGCCCCGCGTCCACGTCAGGGCAAAACCATCATGGATATGATTGCCCGTGAACAGGTGCTGATCCCGCAGTTACTGCCCACCTCACAGGCGCGTGCCGAAGCGTTGATCGGTTTGTTGCACAGCAAAGGCACCACTGAGGCGCGCAGCCACTGCAACATTGATCCGGTGAGTGGACTAAAAAGTCTGGAGCACCTGAAACTGGCGTTAGCCAACCACCCCGAGTTTCCCTGTGAAATTGTCGCCTTCCCGCAGCACGGTTTACTGCACTCGAAAGTGGATGGCCTGATGCGCGAAGCCATGCAGATGGGCGTGCAATACGTTGGCGGACTGGATCCTACCAATGTGGATGGTGCGATGCAGGCGTCGCTGGATGCGATGTTCCAGATTGCGCTGGATTACAATCGCGGTGTGGATATTCACCTGCACGAAACCGCGCCATCTGGCGTGGCGGCGATTCAGTACATGGTGGATACCATCGCCAAAAACCCGCAACTCAAAGGCAAAGTGACGTTGAGTCACGGCTTCGCGCTGGGCACCCTGGAGGGTAAGGCGCTGGATAAGATGATTGCAGGCATGGCCGAGCAGCAGATGAGCGTGGCATCCACCATCCCAATCGGCAAACTGACCATGCCGTTGCCGCAACTGCAGGCCGCAGGTATCACGGTGATGACCGGCACGGACAGCGTGATCGATCACTGGTCACCGTTCGGCACCGGCAGCATGCTGGAGAAGGCCAACCTGTATGCGCAGCTCTATCGCGGCTCTGATGAGTTTGGTCTGAGCCGTGCACTGCATATCGCCACCGGCGGGATATTGCCGCTGTCGAACCAGGGCGATCGCCAGTGGCCGAAAGTGCAGGATGACGCCAGCATGATGCTGGTTGAAGCAAGCTGCTCCGCTGAAGCGGTGGCTCGTATTGCCCCGGTGCGCGCCACCTTCCAGCGTGGAACGCCGGTGTTCAGCGTCTGAGATCAAAAAAGCCCCCTTGCGGAGGCTTGATGAACGAAAAATGCAGGGGCGGCAAGCGCCCCATGCAGAGTGCTGGATTTACGATAACATCTGAATCGCCAGCGCGTATAAACGCTGGTTTTCATCGTCGCTAACAGGCTCTTCTTCCGCGTAACAGGCAATCATGGAGCTGACTTTATCCGAAGACAGGGTCTCTCCGTGCAGATGCAGGGTTAACACGGCGCGGCCGACGATTTTCAGAATGTCTTCGTTTTGTCCCTGGACGTAAAGACTCAAACTGGACCTCTGAATATATTATTGTTCGCCAAATGGCGCGCCAAATATAAAGCAAAACGGCAGGTTATTTTAATCGGAATTTTACCCATCTTAAGTGACACATAAGCTTAACACAGACAAAAACAGGCCAAAAAGACGCTATATAGTCCCTTTATTAACGCTAATTGTACCTTTTCATTCAGGAAAGACGTTTCACACGTTTTTAAGTAACCGGCCATGCAGAAGCAAATGATTAGAACTTTACATCTATTTTAGGCGGTTAATTAACCAAATGATCGCCATGCTAATTGATTTCGCGATGTTATCAATTACGCAATTTGCATTGCCGATAGCAGCCCTTTCTGCGAGACTGACCGCCGCAATCCTGACCGCTATTTGAGACATTCCCGTGACCGCTTTTTCTACCCTGACGCAACTCCCTGCCAGCCAACTCGACAACCTGCGCGAGATGGGTTTCGACGCCATGACACCGATTCAGGCCGCTTCTCTGCCTGCGATTCTTGAAGGGCGCGATGTGCGTGCGCAGGCGAAAACCGGCAGCGGCAAAACGGCCGCCTTTGGTATCGGCCTGCTGCAGCGCATTGACAACACCCGCACCCAAACTCAGGCGCTGATTCTGTGTCCAACGCGAGAACTGGCCGATCAGGTGAGTAATGTGCTGCGTCAGCTGGCACGTTTTACCCGCAACATTAAAATTCTGACGCTGTGCGGCGGTCAACCGATGAGTGCGCAGCGCGATTCGCTGGTGCACGCACCGCATATTGTGGTCGGCACGCCGGGCCGCATCCTTGATCATCTTAAGCGCGACAACCTCGATCTCAACGCACTGCAAACGCTGGTGTTAGATGAAGCCGATCGTATGCTGGAGATGGGTTTCCGTGACGACATGGAAGCGATCATCGGTTTCACGCCGGAAGCGCGCCAGACGCTGCTGTTCTCTGCCACCTGGCCAGATACGATTGCCAGCCTCAGCCAGCGCTTCCAGCGTGATGCATTGGCCGTGGCCACGGAAGACAAAGCGGAACTGCCTGCCATTGAGCAACAGTTTATTGAGGCCAGCGCCCATGAGCGCGGCAACCTGCTGAGTGCATTGTTGAGCCAACAGCAGCCCGCTTCTTGCGTGGTGTTCTGTAATACCAAACGTGAGTGTGATGACGTCGCTGCGGCATTAAACGATCGTCAAATCAGTGCACTGGCACTGCATGGCGATCTGGAGCAGCGCGATCGTGAACGCGTCCTGATCCGTTTCGCCAATGGCAGCATCCGCGTTTTGATTGCCACCGACGTGGCAGCACGTGGGCTGGATATCAAATCGCTGGCGTTAGTGGTGAACTTCCAGCTGGCATGGGATCCTGAAGTGCACATCCACCGCATCGGCCGCACCGGTCGTGCGGGTGAGAAAGGCATGGCGGTAAGCTTCGTGGCGCCTGACGAAATGACACGCGCCAATGCGCTGGAAGAGTACCTGAGCCAGAAACTTAACTGGGTTTCCTCCGCCACTTTGAAAGGCAAATCCGCACAACCGCTGCCGGCGACTAAAATGACGCTGTGCATTGATGGCGGTCGTAAAGCCAAAATTCGCCCGGGCGATATCCTCGGCGCGCTCACCGGTGAAGCCGGATTCAGCGGCGATCAAATCGGTAAGATCGATCTGACGCAAACCCACGCTTATGTGGCGATCGATGCGGCACACGCGAAGAAAGCGCTGATCAAGCTGAAAGAAGGCAAGATCAAAGGCAAAAGCGTTCGTGCCATCCTGCTGAAGTAATCCCCCTTTGCGCGAGGGTAGCCACTCTCGCGCTAAATTTTCTGCCCTGCCCCTTCATTTTTTTTCCCCGCTGCCGATAAGTTAATCATTGCCCCTTTACCCAGCCCAGATTCCGCTTGAGGCCATGATGGATAATTTTCAGAAAGAGATCGATGAACGCGCCAACCTGGCGCTTTCCAATAAATTCGAACTGCTGCTGTTCCGCCTGGGTTCCGATCAGCTGAAAGGCAAATCTGAGCTTTACGGCATTAACGTGTTTAAACTGCGTGAAATCGTACCGATGCCGACTATTACCCGTGCAGCAGGTATGCAGTCACCACTGCTCGGCATGGCCAGTATCCGCGGTCAGTTTATCCCGGTCATCGATCTGCCCGCTGTCACCGGCTGTAAACCGGAAACCGGCCTTAACCTGCTGCTGGTCACCGAGTATGCGCGTAGCACCCAGGCCTTCGCGGTGGAGTCGGTGGAGAATATCGTCCGTCTCGACTGGAACCAGGTGCACACCGCAGAAGCCGGTATTGGTAGCCGCAATATCACCAGCATCGCCTGCCTCGACACCGACGGTCAGAGCAACAATCTGGCGATGGTGCTGGACGTTGAGCAGATTCTGTATGACATCATTCCTTCGGTGCGCGGCGTCGAGCCGAGTGCTGAGACAGTGAAAGATTTCAATCTCAAGCCCGGCCAGGTGGCCATTGTGGCGGAAGACTCCAAAGTCGCGCGCCAGCTGCTGGAGCAAGGTCTGAAAAGCATGGGCATTCCGGCCATCATGCATAACACCGGTCTGGAAGCCTGGATCAAAATTAACGAGATGCAGAAAGAAGCCGCAGCAGCTGGCGAATCCATCCATGACAAAATCGCGCTGGTGCTGACCGATCTGGAAATGCCAGAGATGGATGGCTTTACTCTGACGCGAAATATCAAACGCGATGATGCGCTGCGTCAGATTCCGGTTGTGATCCACTCCTCGCTCTCCGGCAGCGCCAACGAAGACCATGTGCGTAAAGTCGGCGCCGATGGCTATGTGGCGAAATTTGAGATTAACGAGCTGTCGAGTGTGATCCATCGTGTGCTGGAGAAGAAGCGTTAATCCTTTCTAATCTCACCCACACTCCCATAAGGCGCGATATTCGCGCCTTTTTTACGTCCATCCCTCTCTGACAAAACCGATCCACTCATTAATCATGTTAACGATTTTGTGACGCAGCTCTAAAAAATTAAAGTTAAAACATTAACAACCGATAACTGATAGCGCTTAAACCGGTGCTGCCATACCAGATTAATTACGCCCGGAAAGTATCTTTATCTTATAAAACATCAGCCTGATGCGGGCCATACGCCTGCTTTTCCGTCTTGAAAACAACACTATTTAGCATTACGGGGAGAACCAATGTTGAGCTTAAAGAATATGAAAGTGGGCGCCCGTTTAGGGATAGCCTTCGCGCTTGTCGTGGCACTACTGGGCGTGGTCGGTGTGACATCGATTATGAAAATCAACAACATCAAAAACGGCATCACCTCGATTGTGGAAGATCGCTATGTCAAAGTCCGTCTGGGTTTTGACGTGCGCGATGGCGTGAACGATCAGATCAAATACCTGCGCGGCATGGTGATCGATACACTGCGCCCGGAAAACAACGCACAGCGTTTCAAGCAGCTGGATGAAGCGACCGATCGCACCAACACTGCCATGAAAAAAATCGAAGCGATTCAGACCACCGAAGTGGGTAAGAAGAAAATCGCCGGTCTGCTGGCTGCCAGCCAGCTGTTCGAAGCACAGAAGAACGAAGTGTTGGACTTAGTGCGCGCTGGCAAACTGGATGAAGCCAGCACTTATGTGCTGAAGAAAATCACCAGCACGCAGAATACCTTTCTCGATAGCGCCGTGGCTTTTGCCAATTCACAGTCGGATCAGCTGCGCAAAGAAGGCACTGGCATCATTGATGATGGCTCGACTGCGATTGAAATCACCCTGATCTTCTCGGCTATCGCGATTGCCGCCTCCGTGCTGCTTGGCTTTATGCTGACGCGCTCAATTGTGCGCCCGTTAAATGAAGCGGTAGGCATCGCCGAGAAAGTGGCGGCGGGCGACCTTAGCTCACACATTGAAGTCAGCGGCAAAGATGAAACCGCGGTGCTGATGCAGGCGCTGCAGGCGATGAACGATAACCTGCTGACCATCGTGTCCAACGTTCGTGCCGGTTCTGACACCATTGCCGTCGCGTCGAATCAAATCTCCAGCGGTAACATTGATCTCTCATCCCGTACCGAGCAGCAGGCCAGCTCGCTGGAAGAGACCGCCTCCGCCATGGAGCAGATGACGGCTACCGTTAAACACAACGCCGATAACGCGCGTGAAGCTAATCAGCTGGTTGCCACGACCTCAACGGTCGCCAAAGAAGGCGGCGTGGTGATGGAACAGGTCATCGAGAAGATGGAAGCTATCACCCTTTCCTCGAAGAAAATCGTCGATATCATCAGCGTCATCGATTCTATTGCCTTCCAGACCAACATTCTGTCCCTGAACGCCGCGGTGGAAGCCGCTCGTGCGGGTGAACAAGGCCGTGGATTTGCTGTGGTCGCCACCGAAGTGCGTAATCTGGCACAGCGTTCCGCCTCAGCCGCGAAAGAGATCAAAGTACTGATTGAAGACTCGGTATCGAAAGTGGATGAAGGCAGCCGTCTGGTGACGCACGCGGGAACCACCATTGGTGAAGTGGTGAACAGCGTGAAGAGTGTGGCGGATATCATGAGCGAAATTACCATTGCCAGCAGCGAGCAGAGCAGTGGTATCAGTGAGATCAATCTGGCGATTACTCAGATGGAAGCGGTGACTCAGCAAAACGCCGCTTTAGTACAGGAAGCGTCCGCCGCTTCTCAGGCGTTGCAGGAACAGGCCGATCGTCTGGCACAGTCGATGAGTGTGTTTAAGACCGCCGCCGTATAAGACAGGGCGGCGCGAGAGATCGCGCCGCCCTTTTGCATCAATGCATCAGCGAATACGCAATCGACGAAATCGCTAACAAGCCAATCATCACCACAAACACGTTGCTGATTTTACCGCTGTACTGACGCATCGCCGGGACTTTCTGAATGGCGTACATCGGCATCAGGAACAGAATCATCGCAATGATCGGGCCGCCGAGGGTTTCAATCATCCCAAGAATGCTCGGATTCCATGTTGCAACCAGCCAGGTGGTCAACAGCATAAAGCCGGTTGTCACACGGTTCAAACGCTGAGGCGTGACGCTTTTCCCACGGCTGCGCAGCGATTTCACCACAATCCCGTTAAAGCCTTCACGCGCCCCCAGGTAGTGACCGAGGAACGATTTGGTGATCGCCACCATCGCCACTATCGGTCCCATCCAGGCAATCATCGGCACATTAAAGTGGTTCGCCAGATAGGACAAAATGGTGATGTTCTGATCTTTGGCCGCCTGTAAATCAGCCGGCGACAAGCTCAGCACACAGCTGAACACAAAGAACATCACCGTCACCACCATCATCAGGTGTGCGCTGGCTAAAATGCGTGAACATTTCTTTTCCGCGCCTGCGCCATATTCATTGCGCTTCGCCACCGCGAACGACGAGATAATCGGCGAGTGGTTAAAGGAGAACACCATTACCGGAATCGCCAGCCACAGTGTCATCCAGATGCTGCTATCGCCCGCGCTTTGGCTAAACGACAGCGTTTCCAGTGCCGCGCCGTGCCAGTGAGGCACCAGATAAGCCGCCAGCAGCATGAGCACCGCGACAAACGGGAACACCAGCACGCTCATCGCTTTCACGATCATCTGCTCACCAAAGCGCACCACGGTCATCATGCCGATGATCAGCACCAATGACAGCACCACGCGCGGCGGCGATACCATACCAAGTTGATGCACGATAAAGCTGTCAACGGTATTGGTGATCGCGACGCTGTACATCAGCAGGATCGGGAAGATAGCGAAGAAATAGAGCAAGGTGATGATCTTGCCCGCGCCCACACCGAAGTGCTCTTCCACCACTTCGGTAATATCTTCACCGGGATTTTTACCTGAAAGCACAAAGCGCGTCAGTGCGCGGTGTGCATAGTAGGTCATGGGGAACGCGAGAATTGTCATAATGATCAGGGGGATTAAACCACCTGCACCCGCATTGATCGGCAGGAATAAAACGCCTGCGCCTATCGCTGTACCGTAGAGGCCCAGCATCCACACGGTATCACTCTTACGCCAGCCTGTTGAACTGGCCTCAACCGTGCCCTGCGCAACGGTTTGTGAGTTGTCCATCTGTCTCTCCAGAATCTAAAGCTTATAAACAATGCTGCCGAAATCACGGCGGCTAAACATGCCAATGGTGCGACGGGCACATGCTACGCGTTTTTGACGACTTAAGGTTGCCTGAACGCAAGACATGCATCACAAAGCCGTCATAAATGCGCGAATCGGTTATTAAACCAGCAGATATGCATGATTCACGCACGCAAACGTTTGCATGGGGCGCTATTTGACCTGAGAGCATGAAGGAGTGCAAGGATTTGTCGGGCTCGATGTGCAGGCTGCACGGGATGTGGGCTGGAGAGTGATGCGCGAGAGAGAGGCGTTGAAAGCGGGCTGTGCTGGCGGGGAAAATGTGGCAACGGCGAACCGTTGCCACAGGCACTGCAGTAGAGAAAGGTGAAACTCCCCCGGCAACTAATCTCTGGCGAAGCCATTGTTCCACTCGGTATTCTGAGGAATATCCGCAGCAGACAATAACAGAGAATAATCCCGGGGGAATTTCAAATCAGAATGCGCGCATTCTGTAGAGTGCATAAAGGAAATAGTACGCTGTGATAGTATTCAAATTCATAATCATGTACTTCAGTTTTTCATTTTTATTGAGCAGAATAAAAATCCCTTTCGAGTATTTCCCCCGCTTTATTTCATTGATCTCCTGCGCGATATCCGCAGGTGAAAACGACGAATGGTACATCGCCGTCACAATTTGCATATCTAACGCCAGCACGCGTTTGGAAATGCCCTTCAGCAGGTAATCGAGATTACTTCCCTGATATTTATCCACGATTGAATCATACAGCGTGGTCAGAAACTGTTTCCGTACCTTTAACTCGCTGTAATGCACCTTTTGCTTAGATAATGAGCCTGCTACATCTTCATAATGATATGCCGATCCCTGAGTGACCAGGAAATTGCTAATACAGCTGAAGAATTTGAGATTGAATAGCAGATCCTCACTCATCGAGATCCCCTCGATAAAGCGCAGGTTCAATTCACTCAGAATCTGACGGCGATAGCACTTGTTATGCAGATAACCAATGTTATCGCTCATCTCCAGCTCGCCGAGCACGTAAGGGATATCTTCGTTGCTGAAAAAGCCAGACTGAGAGACCTTGCCCACGCGGCCGTCGTTGAGATTACCCACGATCAAGTCCACAGACTCTGTCGACCATGCATCCAGATTCTGTTTGAAGATCATCAAGAAATCATTATCTACCCAATCATCTGCATCGAGGAATAGAACATATTCCCCACTGGCCTGTTGCAACCCACTATTGCGCGCTGCACTGACACCGGCATTAATTTGGTTAATCACAGTAACCTGAGAATAACGTGAAAACTCCTCCAGTACTTTCAGGGTTGCATCAGTGCTACCATCATTAACCACCACAATTTCATAATTGTTGAACGTCTGATTAAGCACACTCAGCAATGTCCGCTTGATGGTTTTTTGTGAGTTATAGACGGGAATAATAATACTGAAAAGTGGTTTTTCATTCATGATAAACTCTCTTTACTGTCTGAGGTTTTGTAATTGACAAGTAGCTGCCATAGTTTCCTGGGGTTGAAAAAAATCTGATGAATACGCATCACAGGTTGCGCAGTGAAGAAATAATTAAGCAGCGAGAAAGAGAGGAATTCGGTTAATACCACGCTGAAAGCAGCGCCGGTCAAACCGAAAAGCGGCACCAATAAAATGGAAGATGCCAGGCAGATAATTAATACCGCAAAGGTCTTTTTCACTAAAAAGCGATAACCGTTGTACTTAATAATAAAACGGTCCATTAAGCTGCTGAGCACACCACACATCGCGCCCACACTGAGCAATAGCGTTGGCGCGATGGCATCGAGATACGCCTCGCCGTAAAAATCACGAATAAACCAGCCTGCGAGTTGCCATATCGCCATGATCACAATGGCAGACACGCCCAGCACTAACAGATGCAGTTTTTGCGCTTTGATAATGGACTGCTCATCATCGCGCTCGGCAAAGAACGCCGGGAAAAAGGAGGCCAACAGAGCGTTGGGCAAAAACACCCATGAGGTTGCCAGCGTCATGGCCACGGCAAATATGCCCGCCTCTTTCACGCCGAGGAAATACGAGACGCTGAGCTGATTGACGCGGGTATAAATCGCGATAGCAATCACCGAGAACACCAGTGAAATGCCGGAAGCCACCATGTAGCGCGAATATTTTTTGATGTGGCGCAGTGCCGGAATCGGCCCCTGGCGATGATAGCGCCAGAAGATCGCTAACTTGATGCTGAACGGCAGCAACGTAGCCAGCACGATGGGGATCGCCAGGAACTGAGGATCCAGTTGCAGATACGAAATTATGAAGCGCACCGACAGACTGATCGCGAGGCCAATCACGTTGGCGATCACATTGAGTCGTGCGTTGAGCATTGCCTCGTTATAGATATTGACCAGATCAATCGACGAGAACAGACAGGCAATCGCCGCTGCGCAGATAAACACCAGCGCTTCGCGGCTCCACTCCTCGCCCATGATCACCATGCCGCTGAGCGCTAAGCCGCAGTAAATAAGCATCACCAGTAAAAAAGTCGCCATCATCAGGCGAATACCTGAATAACGATTTTGCGAGATACGCTTCAGTAAAATCACATCGCTACCCATCACGGCGATCGACTGAATAAACTGAAACACCAGCATGGAGAGTGAGATAATGCCGAAGGTGGTCGGTCCAACATATTTCGCGACATAGGACGTCACAAAAATCAGACCAAACACCGCGATGAGCTTTTCAGCAATCATCCACATCGAATTTTTTAATTTATCTTTCACAGATCAACCTCAGTGAGATTCATTGCCAGGCCAAACTTCACGTCCCTTTCGTCCGGCTTAACATTAACTTTGATTTATTTCGGAGTTTCCTCAGGCAGAAAATGTCGGCCTTTCAACTCTCATAAAATGGTGGGTTAAATAAGATTATCGCTAATCAAATCGTGCAATTTTATTATTCATTCATTTGACTAAAACGCAGGCTACCGCCCCTGGCTTACAGCTACCAGTGTACTGACTGCATGTTTTTGGCTATTTTTGGCGCAAAGAAACCGCGCTGCACTCAGATGAGTTCAGTTAAATATCATGTGGTTATATGACTATCCATTTTGAAAGCAAGATGGCGCTTAACGCATTAACCGCAACGCCAATAAAAAGCACCAATCATCAATAAGCCATTCAATATGATTAAAACCGGTGCAGCTTACTGATTTATCTCGCACCACAAGGAATGCCGGGCGGGATTGAAAAGGTGCATCTTTAGACGGCCTTCTCAACGAACGTCACGACATTAACGATGTTTGCTGTATGCCCTGCCATTTTATTATCACGGTGCGTCTTTCGCCGTTCGATAATGGCAAGTGGCGTTAATTCAACACAGCTCTCGCAGCTGGGTTGCAATGGGCTCAGGGCCCTAATTTTGCGATCTGATTCAAACTTTTAACCGCATTCTCACCAGACAGCGTTATAAGGTCAATGGCCTACAGGCCAATACGGAATTTACTTAGCTAAAAGTTGGATAACGTTGAATGGGAAAGATTAGCGCGGATGAATTGGTTTTCAGAAAATTGATTAGGGCGGCAACCACATACTGTTAGGAATAATAAGATTGAAATGGGTTTACAAGGCCACAAATCGCTAACACCTTGTTCTATAAGTTAACCTGCTAATTATCCGATCGAATTAAACAGTAATGAATCTTGAGATAAGATCGGACCTACTATATTTAGTAGTCAGTAACTCAAATCTACGTAAAAACCCTTCCCAGACTCTCCTGGCAATTTCTTTATCAAAATTAAGCCAAACAAATAGCACAAAACACTATAAATTTAAGCGAAGCGCAGCCAAAAGGGATCACTTACCTCAAATGTTTTTTAAAGAATGGGGTGAGATGCCGATAATGCATACAGTGAATTTTGGCAGTGAGACCGAGCATGATCAGCCTTCAAAACCAACGTTTCAATCAACATCCAGCCTGAAAATAATCCATAAAACGAGTCGCATGCTTACTACAAACAAAAAAGGCGAGGCCGCAGCCTCGCCAGATGGGTTGGATCTCAGTCGTAGTAAGGCAGTTTACGGTCAACGCCGTTGATATTAACTAATACAAAGCCGGTCGGCGTAGTCGCGTTAGTTGGCGTGCCGGCGGCGGTAGCGACCGTCAGCACGCCCTTCTCATTAGCCCCAATTCCTGCCAGCCCGTTGTGCATGCCGAAGCGGGCGGCCGGTTTCAGCGTGCCCAACGTGGTGGTATCCGTCACTACTGACAGATCGGACTGGAACAGCGAGCAGGAGCCGCTATCGAATCGCGTTGGGCCAGTGTTTTTCAGGTTCAGCATGGTGTCACCGCTGTTGGCTTTTAGCTTCACCCACACCACGGCATAAGTGGTGCCGACGCGGTTGTAACGCATATCCAGGATCGCGGGCTGCCCCATATGAAAGGCATCCGCCCAGACGGTTTCCAGTCGTTGCAGATTGATCCAGGTTTTACCGCTACTGGCCACGTTAACCGGGGTACCGGCCGTGCCGGTGGGCTGGGTGGCATCAGCCTTCCCAATAAACTCCATCACCCACTGCTGGTTCGCATTAGGGAAGAACAGCTGCCCCAGACGATACCAGTTGTCAGTAGCGGTGTTATTGGTGATTTTGTACCCGCTATAGTAGCCCGCGCGCAGCGATCCGGTGAGGAAACTGCCGAAACTCTCATCGCGGCGATAGCCATACTCAAAGGTAGAAAGCCATCTGCCGGCTACCAAATCGTTCGACACTTTCGCGCCGGATTGCAGGTTAATCTGGCGCATCACTACGCGTGCATTATTGAGGTTGAAAGGGTTACCGCAATCCTCAATATTGAGCGTATCAATGGTCCAGCCACCATCCGACAAATCACCCGGATTACGCGTGTGCTCGATCCACACATTGCGCAAAATCCCCTGGGTACAGCGCGGCATATACAAAGTGGCATCGCCATAGCCGGTCTGGAAGTTACAGTTGCAGATTTCAATCGCGGTGGAGTGATCCCACGCGCCATTCGGTGAATTTGACCAGCCTACGTCAAATACGCGGGCATAAGTGTACAGGGTGTAAATCTGGTCAAATTTGGTGTCCAGCGTATCCAGCACTTTGATCACCGTACCGCCGTTATTCTGTGCGCGGAAACAGTAGATATTTACCGTGGTGCCTTCGATACAGGTATTTTCGAAGAACGGCTGCACGTTGCTGCACATGGCCGCAGTGATCGTGCCTTTGTTGGTGGTGATATCGGCCGAAGCCTGACCATTCCAGGCAATGCCTCGGATCGAGGTGCGGCGTGCCTTCACCTTAAATACCGGGTTGGCACTTTTATCCGAGATGATGGTGGTGCGCGGCAGAGAACCCAGCTCAACATCATCGCCCTGCAAGCCAAAGAAGGCATTGTCTGTGGCGCTGATGTCGATCGGATTGATTAAAAATTTCCCTCCCGGAAAACGCACCGGCAAATCTTTGATATTACCGCTGTAGGTTTGCGTCCATGCCAGCATGCGCGTAAAGGAGTCGGTGTCGTTGGCGTAGCCATCCCCTTTCGCACCAAAGTGGTAAACGTTGATGTCGGACGGATCGTTAATCACACGTTTCCAGTAAAAGCCGTTACCCACCGCCAGCGTCCCGCCGTCATCCGTGGCGGTGGTGGTGCCGATAAAACCGGTGAAGTCACCGCCACCGTGGAAGGTAGAGTCCGCGTTGTAGCGGCGTAAAAACGCCAAATCGCCGTTTTTGCTGGGAACGGTAGTACGCAGTTCAGCATAAGAGTTAACTTCGATCATCATAGCCTCCTCGGCCTTTTCAGGTTTGCAATACAAGTGTGGGAACAGCGTTACTGCGCCGATGGGCCGCAGTGCTGATCCCAGAGATCGTTGTGGTTGTTGATGGCGCGCACAGTGCGAACATCCATCCGTTCGGCGTCATTGCCGTGGGTGTAAATCGGGGAAAAAAGCGTACAAGCAGAGTCGATAACGACGGGGGATTCAGGGTTGGTTGTATTTCGAGTGCTGCAGCTTGTCGCGAGCAGCAGCGTCATCAAGGTTAAGATTGCTGGCTTCCACACGTTTAGCCTCCTCGCGCAGCTGTTGCTGCTGCTGGTTTACCGCGACAGCCTGCACTGCCGCTTTGTTTGCGGATTCCACCTCTGATTTGGCTTGTTGCTGCACCTTGCCAATCTTTCTGCCACCGAAGTAGCTGGCAACCAGGGCCGCAACAATGCCCGCCAGCGCAGCCAGCCAGTGCCAGCTGCTGCCAAGCAGTGAAGTGATAAGCGTCATGGTTTCTCCTCCAGCGTTTTGCGCTGTTCAATCAAGGTTTTCTGCCGGACAAACTGCGCCAGAACGCCCATCGCTACCATGAAGGCGCCAATCAATCCGAGGTAGTTGTGAGGAAGAATGTCTTTGATGTCCTGAGGCAGTGCATTCCAGGCATCCAGTGCTGATGAAGGAAAGGATTGCGCCCAGGCACTGAGCATCGATCCCAATGAGGCCAGCCACACTGACCAGGTTTTGAACAGCAGTCGCGCATGCTTAACGAACTCCAGCGTGGTGAAACGTTGGAGCAACAGCAGCACAATCACTGCCGCCAGCACCGCGATGACAAACATCATCCATCTCATGTTCATAACAGCCCCCGATAAATGTCGTAGCTGCCGCTGCGCATCACCTCGGCATGACGTCGTGCACGCCCTGGCGTCTGCCGTGCCCACAAGCTGTCGAGCATGGCATTGGCCGCGCCATTGAAGTCGCCCTGGGTGATGGCACTCAACATGCTGCGAAACATCGCCAATCCGTCGACGCCCAATTGATACGCCATGCTGATCAACACATCACAGCGCGCTTCACTGCACTTACTCAGCGCCTGCTGCACCAAAGCACGCTGGTTCATCTCCAGCACCTTGTTTTCCACAATGCACTGCTTCCACACATCGCCCACACGGCGCGGGACCTGAAAGATATAGTTGCTGAGTGAGGCCCCTTTCGGCCCGATGCGGATACCGCCAGCAACGGTAGGAAAGCCCTGCGTATCAAGGTAGGGCGCCTCTCGGTAGCCCTCTTCAAAATTCAAAATGGCAATAATCTGGCTCATAGCGATTCCTCTTTGACGGGCGCAACGGTCAGTAAATGACTGCGCAAATGTTCAAAACATAAATCTCACTGATCTATCCCCCATAAAGAGGCAACGCGTGACCCGCGCTACGCTCAAGCGAGGCTAAACAGTGAGCAATAACGAAACGTTCCGCTTAAAGCTGGGAATACCACGTAGGGTTTAACGCACGGCGTACAAATGGACATGGGGCAAGCAGCAGTTATCAAAGCTTGCGCGTTCGGCCTGGGATCGGGTAGGTGCCATAACTGCACAGTCGACTCGTGACTGCGTCTGGCGCTGGCAAATACGTTCTGCGGTACGTAGGGTTGGAATATCGGGTTCAAGGCCTAAGGCGCTGTCGATACTGCGCTTCAGGCGGCTAAGTGACTGGCGGCGTCGGTGACGGCGGGTACGCGCGTTACCGGTGAAAACTGACTTGCCATACTGGATAATCGCCATAACTCCTCCTGTGAATGAGTCTTTGGCGATGGGGTGGCAGGCGCGGCGTATCGGCTGAAGCCGACACGTCCGTTATTCCACTGCATGCACTCGACATCAGCCCGCCCGGCTGCATTCGCGGCCAGGGATAAGCAGAGGAGAGTGAAGTCAGGGGAGAACTGACGACGCTGCAAAATGCGCATCCACCCCATCCCAAAATCCACTGACTTTGGGTGGTGGGTATCGCGCTTGTGCAGCGCCTCAATTGTTTAAGAGCGGGCTCATCCGAGAGCAGTGATGTCGTCCTTCCATGCTCAAATTATTAACAGGATCTAATGCATTGGCAAACACCAACAGTTAATTTTTTATTTACCGTCAGTTAAATTTATGATTTCAGCCAGAATATTTTTTTACCCGCTGAGCGCGTTTTGTGGTCAACCCAAAATCTGGTAATCACGGGCCTGGCTCATGATCACTCGCGCCACAACCTGCAGTGACGCCGCCTCGTCCAGCGTTAAGTACCAGGTCTCATAGCGCTTGTTATCAGAGATGACTGCCACCTTTCTGTGTTGCAGTTGCAGACGTTTAAGATAAAGCTGATCGTCCAGCGTAAACAGATAAATACCGTCCCCCTCAAAACGATGCACGCTGATATCCACGAACAGTTGATCACGTGGCGCGAAGGTACCGGCCATCGAATCATTGTTGAGCGCGATCAAGCGGATGTTCTCTGCCGGGCGGCCGTTAAACAGCACGCGCGCCTCGTCCAGCCCATACTCAATCGCTTGAATGGTTTCGACCAGTTCATCACGCGCAGCGATGCCCTGGGCACTCCGCTGCCCAATATCCAGACTTTCGACACGGAAGAGAAGCTGTGGGTCAATGAGCGAGTGCTGGCTGATTGTGGCATCGGGCTGCTCCATACCGAACTGCAACCACTCCACGCGGACATCCAGTAACTGGCTGAGCGCCAGCAAATTACTATCATCTGGAATGGATTGAGCGTTAAACCATTTCCAGACCCCCGGTGTTGAGATCCTGCATCCCCTTGCCTGCAGTGCCTGTGCAACCTGTTTGTTTCGTCCATGTCCGACAATTCCCGCGCTGTCACACGCGGCAATCAGCCTGGCAGTAAAAGCTTGTCTAATACTCTCTTTTTTAACCATCAGTTAATAATCTGCCATCAGTTAAAGACTGAATGTTATTTTCATTTTTGCTACCAGTTCATTTTATATTACCGTCAGTTTACTACCCAACAGCTTTTATCAATGAAGCTGGATGATCATTATCCTCTTCGACTGGGTGGAAACCAGCAATGAATGCCCGACAGCTTGTTCTGACAGGGGTTTTCAGGATTGTTCTGTGACGCTGATACCAGCACCTAAAGCAAAAAATGGGTGAAAAGGCTCGGCGGCGCCATAGATGACAGAAATAAATCTAAAAGCTCTGGAAATAATTGGATCGAAAGCAAAAAAAATGGGCACCCTTACGGCGCCCATTGTGTTGCGGAAGTGAAAATTAGCTGCGCAGTGTATCGTCGCCCCAGCCAATCCACTTGTAGGTGGTGAGTGCTTCCAGCCCCATTGGACCACGCGCATGCAGCTTCTGCGTGCTGACGGCCACTTCGGCGCCCAGGCCGAACTGCCCACCATCGGTGAAGCGCGTACTGGCATTCACATACACGGCGGAAGAATCGACCTGATTCACAAAGTGGTTGGCGTTGCCAATGCTACGCGTCAGGATGCCATCCGAGTGCTGCGTGCCGTGCTCGCGAATGTGGGCAACCGCATCGTCGAGATCCGCCACCAGCTTGACGTTAAGATCGTTGGATAACCACTCATCGTCATACTGTTCAGTTTTCACCGCCACCACGCTGGCCGGGCCGTTTTGCAGCATCGACAGCACATTTTCATCGCCGTGCAGCGGGATGTTTTCCTGCGCCATACGCTGCAAAAATGCAGGAATAAAACGCTCAGCCTGTTCGCGATGAATTAGCAAGGTTTCCAGCGAATTGCAGGCGCTCGGACGCTGTTTTTTCGCATTAACAATCACCTCCAGAGCGGGTTCGATGTCCATGGTTTCATCAAGATAGAGATGACACACACCGATACCGCCGGTGATCACCGGAATCGTCGAGTTTTCACGACACAGCTTGTGCAACCCTGCTCCGCCGCGCGGAATCAACATATCGACGTAGCGATCAAGTTTCAGCAGCTGGTTAACCAACTCGCGATCCGGGTTTTCAATCGCCTGCACCGCACCTTTTGGCAGACCATGTTCGCTCAGCGCGTTTTGAATCACGCGAACGGTTGCCGCGTTGGTGCGATAGGTCTCTTTGCCACCGCGCAGAATCGCCGCATTGCCGGTTTTCAGACACAGGGAAGCCACATCTACGGTGACGTTAGGACGCGCTTCATAAATCACGCCAATCACGCCCAGCGGCACGCGGCGACGTTCAATGCGTAAACCGCTGTCCAGCACGCCGCCATCAATCAGTTGTCCGACCGGATCGGCAAGACGGCACACCTGACGCACATCGTCAGCAATGCCTTTCAGGCGCTGTGGATTGAGCGTCAGACGATCCAACAATGCCGCGCTCATGCCATTCTGGCGAGCATCGGCCAGATCCTGCTCGTTAGCCGCCAGAATGTCGGCGCTCTCCGCCTCAAGGCGATCGGCGATAGTCAGCAGCACCTGGTTTTTTTGTTCGGTAGAGAGTTCTGCTAGCTTGTACGACGCTGCACGCGCCGCTTTTCCCATTTCTTCTAACATTATCTGCTCCTTAACTGACGATCATGTCGTCACGATGCACCGCAACCGGGCCATATTCGTAACCGAGGATATCGCTGATTTCCTGGCTGTGATGACCGGCAATCATGCGCATGGCATCGCTGTTGTAACGCGTCACGCCGTGGGCGATATCACGCCCCTGCAGATTACGAATGCGGATCACTTCCCCACGAGAGAAGTTGCCCTGCACTTCACGCACGCCTTTCGGCAATAGTGAACTGCCGCGCTCTAATACCGCAGCCAGCGCACCGTCATCAATCACAATTTCGCCAGCCGGTGGTGCACCAAAGATCCAGCGCTTGCGATTCTCCAGCGGGGATTGCTGTGCGTGGAATCGTGTGCCGACCGGCTTGCCATACAGCACGTCGCTGATCACATCCGGGCGGCTGCCTGCCGCGATGATCACATCAATACCGGCGCGACAGGCGACGTCTGCCGCTTGCAGTTTGGTCGCCATGCCACCCGTGCCGAGGCCAGAGACACTGCCACCGGCCAGCGTGCGCAACGCATCATCAATCTGGTGCACATCGCTGATCAGCTCAGCTTCCGGGTTGGTGCGTGGATCGGCCGTGAACAGGCCTTGTTGATCGGTCAGCAGCAGCAGTTTATCCGCGCCACCGAGCATCGCCGCCAGCGCAGACAGGTTATCGTTGTCACCCACTTTAATCTCAGCGGTCGCCACCGCATCGTTCTCGTTAATCACCGGCACGATATGGTTGTCGAGCAGTGCACGCAGCATGTCTCGCGCGTAGAGGAAGCGCTCACGATCTTCCATATCCGCACGCGTCAGCAGCATCTGGCCGATATGAATCCCGTAGATGGAGAACAGCTGTTCCCACAGTTGAATCAAACGGCTCTGCCCCACCGCAGCCAGCAGCTGCTTTGAGGCGATGGTAGGTGGCAGTTCGGGGTAACCCAGGTGTTCGCGTCCGGCGGCAATCGCGCCTGAAGTGACGATAACGATACGATGACCCGCCGCATGCAGTTGCGCACACTGACGAACCAACTCCACCATGTGCGCACGATTCAGCCGACGTGAACCGCCGGTGAGGACGCTGGTACCCAATTTGACCACTAGGGTCTGACTGCCACTCATGTTTTTCCTGCCATATAAGAAAAAAATTCTGCGAAGGGACGTTTTATCAGGAGTCAGCGAGGAAGCCAACAGCAGCAAGGGGAAAAGCACAAAAATCCCCTGACAATGCGGTAGACCAAAAGTTCGCGATTAACAAGAAATCAGAAAAACTGTCATAAAACTTTCATCACCAATCGGTAAAAAGTCCCCTGTTTTACAAACCCTTTCAAGGGTACAACAAATTTTACTCATTGGGATTGATAGCAAATGAAGAAGAGCACACTGGCATTAGTCGTATCAGCGCTGGCACTGGCTTCCACCGCACACGCCGCAGAAGTTTATAATAAAGACGGTAACAAACTGGACTTCTACGGCCGCGTTAAAGCTGAGCATTACTTTAGTGATGCCGCTTCAAACGACGGTGACAAATCTTATGTTCGTATCGGCTTCAAAGGTCAGACGCAGATCAACGATCTGATGACCGGCTACGGCCAGTGGGAATACCAGTACAACGTCAACAACTCTGAAGGTTCTGACGCTAACTCAGGCAACAAAACCCGTCTGGGCTTTGCCGGTCTGAAATTTGGTCAGTACGGTTCATTCGACTACGGTCGTAACTACGGCGTGCTGTACGACGTTGAGGCATGGACTGACGTATTCCCTGAGTTTGGTGGTGACGGTACTGCGCGTACTGATAACTTCATGACTGCTCGTGCGACTGGTGTTGCGACTTATCGTAACAGCAACTTCTTCGGTCTGGTTGATGGCCTGCGTTTTGCGCTGCAATACCAGGGTAAAAACGACTCTACCAGCGCTAACGCACGTGGTAGCGCCACTGACACCTCTCGCCAGAACGGCGACGGTTACGGTGCGTCACTGGGCTACACCATCGGCAGCACCGGTATCAGCCTGATGTCAGCCATCACCTCTTCTGACCGTACCAACCAGCAGCAAGCTCGCGCTTACGGTTCAGGTGATAAGGCAGATTCATGGGGCGCAGGCATCAAGTATGACGCTAACAGCGTTTACCTGGCCGCAATCTACACCGAAACCCGCAACATGACCCCAATCAGCGGCACCAACTCAGTGACCGGTCTAAGCGTGTCAGGTGCAGCAAACAAAGCACAGAACATTGAATTGGTTGCACAGTACCAGTTCGACTTCGGTCTGCGTCCGTCCATTGGTTATGTTCAGACCAAAGGCAAAGATATCGAAGGGATCGGCGATGCTGACCTGGTTAAATACATCGACGTTGGCGCGACTTACTACTTCAACAAAAACATGTCTACCTTCGTTGATTACAAAATCAACCAGCTGAACGACGACAACCGTCTGTCACTGAACAATGACGACATCGTTGCTGTTGGTCTGACTTACCAGTTCTAAGTTGTTAGCTTTACCCTCAATGTGTCTATAAAAAAAGAGCCGGCTCATCACCGGCTCTTTCTTCTTTTATCAATCTGGCAGGCATTACAGCCGTGCGACTCTATTGCGTACTTAAGCGCTGAGCTTCACTGGCTCTTCTTTAAAGCCCGATGCAGGTTTGAGATCCAACTTAAGATCCTTCAAGACCGCTTTCAGACGCTCATGGAAGTTACGCAGCGTACTCTCCACTCTCTCGTTATTCTCTTTGCCTTTAATGGTTGCCACACCCCAGTCACCCTCTTTATCAAACAAACCAAAGTGGTATTCATAGGTGAAATGGTCTTCGTGCGCTTCCAGCGTCATCCACCAGCCCCAAAACTCGCGCAGTTCAGGTGCAGGTTTAACGTTGACACACGCCGCCAGGCAATCGAAGAAGAAACGCTGCTCTTCGCATTTTCCTTCACGGATGTACGGCCCCAATTCGGTGAAGCGTTTAAGCAGGCGACTACGGGGATGACCACTCGGTAACGTCATGCTAATTCTCCCTCAAATAAACCGTAAATTGTTTCTCGTCACGCGATTCACGCGCGCAACGCAAAATATCCCGGATATAAGTAGTAGCAGAGCGTTGGATTTTTGCCAGTCATACACCCAATTGTTTTGCCAGCCAGTCGCAAATTTGATTTAACGCCTTCTCAAAGCTTGAGAACACCGGCGTGGTCGGAATAGCCAATACTTTGCCCTGGGCGGAGGAGTTGGCTATCAGCTGCGCCTCTTCTTCCGGGCTGAACAAATCACCCGGCCAGTAAGCCGCCAGCATCGGCGTGGGCGTGCGGCGCCCCAGCAAGCCCTGCACCTTCAATGAATAACGATTGAGCTCAATGCGCAGGTTGCTGTCAGACGCGGAAGGCATCCCCAGACGACTGGCTAGCATGTCCATGTACATGTCCGGCAGTTGCTGCTGGCGTTGCTCATCCACAAACACGTTGTGCACCATCGCGCCCAGTGTCGCGACCGCACGCAGACGCGGGACTTCCAGATAGGCCAATCGGGTGGCGACATTGGCGCCAAAGCGATAACCAAACAGCGCAACGCGCGTGTGATCAACCCACGGCACATTGCTCAGTTCACGCAGCACCTGCTGGTGAAGCTGACTGGTGTCCTGGTTCAGCTTCCATTTGCTGCTGAAGCCCACGGAGGGCATATCCAGCGTCAACATGGCGATGCCACGCGGTGCCAGATAATCGTGGAACAGGCGATAATGATCGCTCTGCAGCGAATCCAGGCCTCCGCAAAGCAGCACGGTCGGGTATGGAGCTTGGGCTTGCGCAGGCATATGCAGGAAACCGGTGACCGGGCTGCCGCCGCTGATTTGGAAGGTCAGCGCTTTCAGCTCACCCGGCAGACGCTGTGTCGCCTCTTCATATGCCCGGTTTGCCAGCACCTGTGCCTGATCGGCCAGATCATCGCCTTTGATATAAGGATAGGCGGCAATACTGTAGAGATTGGATGCCCGCATCCACTGATGCCCGGCTTCCTCGTGATCTTCATTTTCCATCGCGCGCTGTTGCCACAAGGCGGCCTGCTTCGACCACTCATAGTTCCAGTTGCCGCCACGATAGCCAATCACCGTATCAAGTTGGGTGTCATCGGTGTGCTCATACTCACTGATGGCAATGCGTGCCAGCACTTCGCTGATCTCCTGCGGTGTCAGGCCGCGCCACGTCCACAGCAGCTTGTTGAGCATGCGATACCAGCAAGGTTGGGTATCCCCTTCGAGGGTGTTGTGCACCTGAACCGGATGATGGTGCTGACGATGCACCAGAGAGGAGGTTTCCGGGTGTTTAAAGCGGGGCTTAAAAAGCTCTTCGCTGAGGTTTTTATCCGACATCTTAGACGTTCTCCCGCGATAGTCGCATAGATGCCTAAGAGTGTACTGCACCCGCATGCTGGGTGCGAGGCGTAGAATGCACAACGCCCGGCATAACCGGGCGTTGTTTGCGTTGCATCAATCAGCTTTTGACGATGGGCGGGATGTAAACCACGCCCATGTCCCACGGCTGTTCGATCCAGGTGTTCTGCGGAATATCGACAATGTAGTCGTCCACCAGTGCACGGCCAGCCGGCTTCGCAAAGATGGTGCAGAAACGCGCTTTTGGATACATATCGCGAATCGCTTGCGCGGTGCCACCGGTATCCACCAGGTCATCAATCACGATGAAACCTTCACCGTCGCCTTCCGCACGCTTCAGCACTTTCATTTCGCGCTGATGATCGTGGTCGTAGCTTGAGATGCACACGGTATCGACATAGCGAATACCCAGTTCACGCGCCAGCAGCGATGCCGGAACCAGACCACCGCGGCTTACCGCAATGATACCTTTCCACTGTTCCACAGGAAGCAGGCGCTGGGCCAGTTTACGGGCATGGATCTGCAACATGTCCCAGGTGACGACGTATTTTTCGCTCATAAAAGAAATCCCGACCAACAATAGTTGGTTTAAAAAATAGACAAGGGGGAAAAGGTTGCGCGAGATTATAAGGATCTGACGCGTTAAAAACCAGCATCTGTCGCACTGGATGCAGGATTTTAGCGCGCCTGAGTACGCACCCGGTGAAAAACAGTGATATTCTCAGCCACATCACGTCAGATGTGCTGACGGCGATCTTTCACTGGAACCCGGCGTGCGAGCGGTATGTCCGCCGCGCTGACACAGGAGATGCATTGTGTCTGAATTGTCGCAACTTTCCCCCCAACCGCTGTGGGATATTTTCGCTAAAATCTGCTCCATTCCACACCCTTCTTATCATGAAGAAGCGCTGGCTGAGCACGTGGTCAGCTGGGCAAAAGAGCAAGGCTTGTGGGTTGAGCGCGATCAGGTCGGCAATATCCTGATTCGCAAACCGGCCACTGCGGGCATGGAAAATCGTACCCCGGTCGCGCTGCAGGCGCACCTCGACATGGTGCCGCAGAAGAATAACGACACGGTACACGACTTCACTAAAGACCCGATTCAACCTTACGTTGATGGTGAATGGGTCAAAGCGCGCGGCACCACGCTGGGCGCAGATAACGGCATTGGTATGGCTTCTGCGCTGGCCGCGCTGGCGGATAACTCGCTGATTCACGGCCCGTTGGAAGTGCTGCTGACCATGACGGAAGAGTCCGGCATGGACGGGGCTTTTGGTCTCCAACCAAACTGGCTGCAGGCCGATATTCTGATCAACACTGACTCGGAAGAGGAAGGTGAGATCTACATGGGTTGCGCAGGCGGTATTGATTTCATCACTACCCTGCCATTAAGCCGTGAAGCGATTCCTGCGGGCTTTGAAACCCTGAAGCTGACGCTGAAGGGCCTGAAAGGCGGTCACTCCGGTGCCGACATTCATCATGGTCTGGGCAACGCCAACAAACTGCTGGCGCGCTTCTTCGCGGTCTACGCGCAGGAACTGGATGTGCGTCTGATTGAGTTCACCGGCGGTACGCTGCGTAACGCGATCCCACGTGAAGCCTTTGCCACGCTGGCCGTCGACAGCCATAAAGTGGATGCCCTGAAATCGGCTGCGGCCCATTTCCAGGCAACCCTGCTGAACGAGCTGGGCATTAAAGAGAAGAACATTGCATTAACTACCGAGCCACTGGCACATCAGGGTCAGGCGCTGACCACTGACAGCCGCGACCGCTTTATCAATTTGCTGAACAGCACCCCGAACGGTGTGATCCGCAATTCTGATGTCGCGAAAGGCGTGGTGGAAACCTCACTGAACGTCGGTGTGGTGACCATGGATCAGGATAATGCTGAAATCATCTGCCTGATTCGCTCACTGATCGATACCGGCAAAGATTGGGTGGTGGAAACCCTGACCTCACTGGGCCAGCTGGCTGGCGCAAAAACCGCACCGAAAGGTGGCTACCCAGGCTGGCAGCCCGATGCCGATTCGCCAGTGATGGCGCTGACGCGTAAGACCTATGAAGCGCTGTTTGGCAAAACGCCAAACATTCAGGTGATTCACGCGGGTCTGGAGTGTGGTCTGTTCAAAAAGCCATATCCGAACATGGATATGGTGTCGATTGGGCCAACCATCACCGGTCCGCATTCACCGGATGAGCAGGTGCACATCGAGAGCGTTGGCCTGTACTGGAAACTGCTGACCGCACTGTTGAGCGTGGTGCCAGAAAAGGCGTAAGTTCGCGCTTTGATTTAAGGAACCAGGCTTCGGCCTGGTTTTTTTACGCCTGTGATCTGAAAAGTTAAGGTGATTGCTTACAAATTAGGTGCAGATATTTGTTGAGCGTGCGCTACGGACGGCAGATCACAGGCAGAACATTCCGCTACAAAACACCTCTGCTATACCACCATTTCACTAGCCCTTACCGTTTATCCAGGTTTAGCCGCCGTTACGCCCAGATGTCTGGATGGCTAATAAGATTTCGTGCTAGCTTATGCGCTTTCGTTTGTTGCCCAGCGTTATGGGTTCAGAAAAAATGCCACCCACTCTCTTAATGAAAGGCCTGCCCCATGAGTGCGATTAACCGCCTGGAGATGCGTAATATCTCCATCGCTTTTGGCGGTTTTGCCGCACTGACCCAGGTCGATTTTCTGACCGAGGGCGGATCGGTTCATGCGTTAACCGGGGCCAATGGCGCGGGAAAATCCACGCTGATGGCGGTGCTATCCGGCGCACACCATCATTACAACGGTGAAATTCTGCTGGATGACCAGCCAGTCTCGATTCGTACCCCACGTGATGCCAAAAAACTTGGTATTCATCTGGTGCAGCAGGAAGTGGATGTAGCACTAGTGCCGCAGTTAAGCGTGGCGGAAAACATCCTGCTCGATCAACTGGCAGAACCTGGCCATGTTTATAGCTGGCGCGAGATCCGCCGTCAGGCGCGTGCCCTGCTCAATCAGCTGGAAGTGAACATTGATGTTAATCGTCTGGTGGAGCGCTGCTCGCTGGCAGAGAAACAACAAATCCTGCTGGCCCGCGCCCTCTCCCATCACTGCCGTTTTCTCATTCTGGATGAACCGACCGCGCCGCTGGATCAGCATGAAAGCGAGCGTCTGTTTACCGTGGTGCGTCGCTTGCAGAGCAACGGCATTGGCGTGGTGTTTATCTCCCACCGCATTCACGAGCTGAAAGCCATCTGCGATCGCCTGACTGTGCTGCGCGATGGCCGTTTGATTGAGAGCTGCCCAATGGCGGCCCTGAGCGGCGAGCAGATCGTTGAGAAGATGCTGGGGCATCAGCTGAACGATGTTTATCCACCCCGCCGTGAGCGCAGTGAACAACCGCTGCTGCTGTCAGTGGAAGGTCTGCACGATGACCAACTGCTGGCGGATATTTCTCTGCACCTGCGCAAAGGTGAAATCCTGGGTATTGCCGGGTTAGCGGGCGCGGGGAAAACCGAACTTTGTAAAGCGTTGTTTGGCGCGAATAAAAGTCGCGTGGAAAAAGGCGAGCTGCACGGCAAACCCTGGCGACCGCGCTCTCCGCACGATTCGGTGGAAAACCGCATGGCGCTGGTGCCAGAAGAGCGTCGTAAGGAAGGCATTTTCATCGATGAACCGGTGAGCATGAACCTCAGCGTCAGCGCCGATAACAGTTTTTCGCGCTGGAGCCTGTTCGGCCATCGTCAGGCGTGGCGCTGGGCCGAAGAGGTGATTCAGCGTCTCAACGTGCGTACCACCGGCCCGGCGCAGATTCTGCGTCGTCTGTCTGGTGGGAATCAGCAAAAAGTGGCGATAGGAAAATGGCTGCGCAATAACGCTGACGTGCTGATTTTTGATGAGCCAACCAAAGGCGTCGATATTAAAGCGAAAACCGATCTGTTCAGCCTGATTGACGGTCTGGCGCGTGAAGGCAAAGGCATCATTTACGCCTCTGGCGAGTTTTCCGAACTGGTCGGCTTATGTGACCGAATTTGTGTGCTCTGGGATGGGCGCATTGTGGCAGAAATGGAAGGTCGTGAGGCCACAGAAGAGATGCTATTGCTTTATTCCACCGGAGGAACCCCTGCGTGAGCAGCAAAGAACTATCCCTGAACCCGCAGGTTTCTCTGCGTCATAAATTATTCGATTTCCTCTATAAATGGGGCATGTTGCTGACTGTGGTAATCCTGATCGCCGGGTTTGGCCTGGCGTCGGATAGCTTCCTTGAACCGACGAACATCATCAACATCCTGCGTTCTATTGCCATCGTCACGGTGATTGCGATTGGCGTGTCGATTTCACTGACCATCGGCGGCTTCGATTTGTCGGTGGGATCTACCGCTTCGCTGGCCAACGCGCTGGTGATCTCACTCTTCGTCTGGCACGGCTTCGGCACCACCGAAGCGATCATCATCACGCTGCTTCTGTGCACCCTGGTAGGGCTTCTCAACAGCTTCCTGATTGTGATTCTGCGCATTCCCGACATGTTGGCTACGCTGGCAACCTTGTTTGTGATTCAGGGCGTGGCGATGACTTACAGTTTCGGCGGTTCGATTACCGAGAATATGGTGATGCCGAGCGGCGATATGGCAGAAGGGACCATTCCGGCGGCGTTTGGCCTGCTGGGTCAGGTTCCGACCATTGTGATCATCATGCTGGTGGTGACGATTGTGGCACAGCTGGCGCTGTCATTGACCAAGCATGGCCGTCGTATGTACGCGCTGGGTGGCAATCCAGAAGCCGCTCGTCTCTCCGGTATTCGCACCACACGCTATCGCGTACTGGCCTATGTGCTGGCGTCACTGCTGGCGGGATTAGGCGGCATTCTGCTGGCATCGCGTATTGGCTCCTCGCAAGTCAATGCCGGCAGCGGTTATTTGATGGATGCCGTTGCCGCGGCATGGATCGGCTTCTCGCTGGCCGGTTCCGGCAAACCTAACGCGCTCGGTACGCTGGTGGGCGCGGTGATTCTGGGTGTGTTGCAGAACGGGCTGGTGATGTTGTCCGTGCCTTATTACGCCATGGACATTATCAAAGGCCTGGTGCTGGCTCTGGCCCTGGCGATTACCTACATTCAGCGCCGTTAAGGCGCGTTTACTGAGAAAGAGAACATAATGAAAAAAATTACCCTTTCGCTGCTGGCGTTAAGCCTGCTGAACGCCAGCGCTGCCTATGCCGATACCGTTACCCCGGTACCTGCAGCGATTGCGAATCATGAAGGTCCGGTGCGCATCGCCATTATTCGTAACCTGGGTTCAGACGATAACACCACCCAGTTTATTGCCGGTGCCATTCAGCAAGGTCGCCAGTTAGGCTTTAAAGTCAGTACCTTTCTGAGTAACGGTGATGATGCGCGTTTCCAGGACTTCGTTAACCAGGCGATCAGCCAGAAGTACGACGGCATTATTCTCTCTCACGGCAAAGAACCCTACTCCACCGCCCTGGTGCAACACATTGTGGATGCAGGTATCAAACTGTCTGTGTTTGATACCCCGGTCAATACCCCGATCAATGGCGTGACCGTGACCGCGCAAGATGATGCTTCGCTGGCGCAGGCGTCACTGGGTCAGCTGATCAGTGATTTCCATGGTAAAGCCAATATCATCAAACTGTGGGTGGCAGGATTCCCGCCACAGGAGCGCCGTCAGGTGGTGTATGAGAAGCTGCTGAAAGAGAACCCAGGCATCCACCAGCTGGAATCCATTGGCGCGGTTTCTACTGATGTACAGGGCGACACCGCCAACAAGGTGGGTGCGATTCTGGCGAAATATCCAAAAGGCAAAGTGGATGCGATTTGGGCATCATGGGACGCATTCAGTCAGGGTGCCTACAAAGCGCTGCAGGAGAATGGTCGTACTGAGATCAAGATTTACAGCATTGACGTGTCCAACCAGGATTTGCAGTTGATGCATGAGAAAAACAGTCCATGGGTGCAGACAGTCGCGGTCGATCCAAAAACCATCGGTGCGGTGAATATGCGCCTCGTGGCGAATAAAATCGCGGGTGAAGCCACACCGGCAAGCTACGAGTTCAAAGCGTCTTCCATTTCGCAGCAGTTACTGAATAGCCAGCAAGGGGCCATTAACGTGGCAACGCTGAACAAGATTATTCCGGGCTGGGGTGTGAACAACGATTTTGTGGCACCGTGGTTTGCCACGCTGGAAGCGAAGTACGCTAAGAAGTAATTTAGCTACTGAGTGTTGCACCCTGGTGGCGCATCAAACCGTCATGCTGGTTAGCTAAGCCAGACTCAAGAAGAGCTGCCGTTTTTACTATGGCAGCTTTTTTATGCGTATCAGAAATGGCCTGCGCGGATCTTTGCATCTGAAAGACAGACCACTCGCCGCTGACCAGCATCACGCTGTTTAACCCGCCGCGTTTACCAACCCAACACCAGCTGCCGCTCCAGTTGGGGATCCACCAGCGTCACATGCAAGCCCACCAGTCGCACACCGCGCCCTGCACGCCGCTCATCCCACGCCTGCTGCGCCACCGCGATCATGTCGTCCTTGTTCAGCACCGGCCAGACATGTTCCTGCGTGGTCTGCTGGAAATCATTAAATTTGAGTTTTACGCCCTGACGCGCGATCTGCTTGTCCGGTCGAATATCGGTTAATCGACGATCCAGCTCGGCATACAGGAAATCGATGATCGCCAGACACTGCTCCCAGCTGTGAATGTCTTCCATCAGCGTGCGTTCAACACCCAGCGATTTGCGTTCGCGCTCCACCACCACATCTCGCTCATCGATGCCGTTACTGCGCTCCCACAGGATGCGACCGAATTTACCAAAGCGTTTCAGCAGTAGCGCCAAATCGGCACGCTGCACATCGGCACAGGTGCGCAGCCCCATCTCTTCCAGCTTTTTCGTTGCAACCTTCCCTACGCCGGGAATCTTACTTAACGGCAGCGTCAGTAAAAAGTCCGGCATCACCTGGGGTGTGATCACATATTGCCCGTTGGGCTTATTCAGATCGGAGGCGATCTTGGCGAGGAATTTGATCGGCGCAATGCCAGCAGAGGCGGTTAATCCGGTTTCGCGTAGGATATCGGCACGTATCGCCTGAGCCATCAGCGTCGCCGAGCCCTGACAATGTTCACTGTCAGTCACATCCAGATACGCTTCATCCAGTGAAAGAGGTTCTATTAGCGGGGTATAGCGCGAGAAGATATCGCGGATCTGACGTGACGCCTCTTTGTAGGCATCGAAGCGTCCGGGCAGTAATTTCAGATGCGGACAGAGCTTGAGCGCCATTGCTGTCGGCATTGCACTGCGCACGCCATATTTACGCGCCGGATAGTTGGCCGTGCTGATCACACCACGCTGCACCCGGCTGCCGCCAATGGCAATAGGGATATCCGTTAATGAAGGATCGTCGCGCATTTCAACTGCCGCGAAAAAGCAGTCCATATCGACATGAATGATTTTGCGCATACGCCCTCCGAATACTGGATAAGTATACAGCACAAAGAAAGTTCGGCAATATATGTCGAGCGACGAATTAAAGTTTACAAAAATCTGGTCGTAATCCCTTTAGGAATGCACCATTTTCACGGACACTGTCTTGATTAAACCTCAGACAATGTTAATGTTGCGCTGCGGTAGCGGATATTTCCGATAATGCAATATCTGGACGCTCAGCGTCATCGTCTCTCTTCACTTCAAGGTACACACAGAATGGGCAGAATCGCATTGTTGCTTGCGATGATTCTTATGCCAGTCCTTAGCTGGGCCATTTCACCAGAGCCAACGCAACCGTCGGCGCCGGTGAGCAAAGAGTTAAAGAAACAATTACTTGGTACCCCTGTTTTTATTCAGATTTTCAAGGAAGAGCGTACGCTGGAACTGTACGGCAAAATCGGTAATGAATATCGTCTGCTGGACAGCTATCGCATTTGTAATTTCTCTGGCGGTTTAGGGCCTAAACGTCGTCAGGGCGATTTTAAAAGTCCGGAAGGGTTTTATAACGTTAAGCTGAACCAGTTAAAACCGGACAGCCGTTTCTACCGCGCGATCAATACCGGATTCCCGAATCAGTACGATCGTGATAAAGGTTATGACGGCAACTATTTGATGATTCACGGTGATTGCGTATCGATTGGCTGCTACGCCATGACCAATGCATCGATGGATGAGATCTTTACTTACGTCAACGCTGCGCTGCGTAACGGCCAGCAGGATGTTCAGATCAACATCTATCCGTTCCACATGACCGACAGCAACATGCAGCGTCATCGCTACTCAACGTACATTAACTTCTGGCGTGAACTGCAGCCGGGTTATGCCTACTTTGAGAAGTACCACGTGCCGCCAACGGTTAACGTGACGACCACAGGTCAATATGCGGTGAACAGCACGCCGGTGATCTCCACACCGGATGCTGCCTCGAAGTCATTCCTGGCGCTCACCCAGGCAAAATAATGCCCACTCGCCTGGCACTATCCGGTGCCAGGTTTCATTCCCTGTCAGCGGCTGTGTCGCAATCACCGTCACCACATCTTTTGGCGTGGTTTGCTGCATAAAATCAATTTCCACATCCTGATCGAGCAACTTGGCTTTGCCAAACGGCGCACGACGTGTGATCCAGTAGAGATTGGTGGAACAGAACGCCATCAGATAACGGCCGTCCGACAGCAGCATGTTAAACACGCCCTTCTCGCGCATTTCAGCCGCCAGCTCAGCAATGTAACGAAACACCGCCGGCCAGTTACCCGGTGTGCGCGGATAGCGCTCAGACAACTTATGTAGAATCCAGCAAAATGCTTTCTCGCTGTCCGTTTCGCCTACGGGACGAAACTGCCCGGTCTCCAGCTGCTTGTAGCCTTTCAGCTGTCCATTGTGCGCGTAGGTCCAGTTACGTCCCCAAAGCTCACGGGTAAACGGATGGGTGTTTTCCAGTGACACTTCGCCGCGGTTTGCCTGGCGGATGTGCGCCACCACGGAATGCGATTTGATCGGGTATTCCTGCACCAGGCGGGCAATGGGTGAGTTAAAGCTGGGCTGCGGATCTTTAAAGGTGCGGCACCCTTTTCCTTCATAGAACGTGATGCCCCAGCCATCTTTATGCGGCCCGGTTCCGCCGCCACGCTGCACCAGACCGGTAAAACTGAAACAGATGTCCGTGGGGACATTGGCGCTCATCCCGAGCAATTCGCACATAGCAACCGCCTTAAGTCAGAACCTCCCGCGATGGCGGGAGGAACGCGTCATTACTTAACCATCTCTTTTTCGACCAGCAGCATCAGGATGTGAATCACTTTAATGTGAATCTCCTGAATGCGGTCAGCGTAGCCGAAATGCGGCACGCGAATTTCGATATCTGCTGAACCTGCCATTTTGCCGCCATCTTTACCGGTCAGGGTAATCACTTTCATGCCTTTGGCACGTGCCGCTTCGACGGCTTTGATGATGTTCGCCGAGTTACCAGAAGTGGACAGGCCCAGCAGCACATCGCCTTCACGGCCAACGGCTTCGAGATAGCGCGAGAACACATAGTCATAGCCGAAATCATTGCTGACGCACGAAAGGTGGCTGACATCAGAGATGGCAATCGCCGGGTAGCCAGGACGATTTTCACGATAGCGACCGGTCAGCTCTTCAGCAAAGTGCATGGCATCACAGTGAGAACCACCGTTGCCACAGGAGAGCACTTTGCCACCCGCTTTGAAGCTATCTGCCAGCAAGACTGCCGCGCGCTGAATCGCGTGAATGTTCGCTTCGTCACTCAGGAACTTATTGAGCGTATCGGCTGCTTCATTGAGTTCTGAGCGAATAATGTCCTGATACATAGGGATGTCCTTTAGAGGAAAGATTTACCCTGCAAGTTTAACGGAATGGGACAAAGCCGCAAAGCGCCCGCATCGGGGAAAAATGCACAGGCTTTGCCGTTCTTGCTCTGTTGGTGTTCAGAGAGTGCGATTTTGTGAGTTCCGTTGTAATTGCGATGTAAACAGATTGCTAAAAAGCAGCCACTGCTCTAAACCTTACTTTATAACAGGTCAGACCTCTTACAACTTACGGAGCGATTCATTATGTTGCTTGCCTCGATTATCGCGACGCTGATTTTGATTAGCGCCCTCTTTTACCATCAAGTTTCGTTGAAACTGAGCAGTGCCATTTTGCTGCTGTGGACAGCCGGGCTGGCTGCTGCGGGCTTGTGGACGCCATGGCTGCTGCTGCCGCTGGCGATCATCCTGCTGCCATTCAATCTGCCTGCCATGCGCCGCAGCATGTTCTCCAAACCGGCGCTGCACAGCTTCCAGAAAGTGATGCCGCCGATGTCACGCACGGAGAAAGAGGCGATTGATGCCGGTACCACCTGGTGGGAAGGCGATCTGTTTCGTGGCAAGCCAGACTGGCAGAAGCTACATAACTATCCGCAGCCGCGTTTGACAGAAGAGGAGCAGGCCTTCCTTGAAGGTCCGGTGGAAGAAGCTTGCCGCCTGGCAAACGATTTCGAAATCACCCATGAGCTGGCCGATTTGCCGCCGGAGCTGTGGGCTTATCTCAAGCAGCATCGCTTCTTCGCCATGATCATCAAGAAGGAGTACGGCGGTCTCGAATTCTCAGCCTATGCCCAGGCGCGCGTGCTGCAAAAACTGGCGGGCGTATCCGGGATTCTGGCGATTACCGTGGGTGTGCCGAACTCACTCGGTCCGGGCGAACTGTTGCAGCATTACGGCACCGATGAGCAGAAAGATCACTATTTACCGCGTCTGGCTCGCGGCGATGAAATTCCGTGCTTCGCGCTGACCAGCCCGGAAGCGGGTTCTGATGCCGGTGCGATTCCCGATACCGGCGTAGTGTGCATGGGTGACTGGCAAGGCCAGCAGGTGCTCGGTATGCGCCTGACCTGGAATAAGCGTTACATCACGCTGGCACCGATTGCCACCGTGCTGGGCCTGGCGTTTAAACTCTCCGATCCCGATCACCTGCTGGGTGATACCGAAGAGCTGGGCATTACCTGTGCCTTGATCCCGACGCAAACGCCAGGCGTGGAAATTGGCCATCGTCACTTCCCGCTTAACGTCCCGTTCCAGAACGGCCCGACTCGCGGCAAAGATATCTTTGTGCCAATTGATTTCATCATCGGCGGCCCGGCGATGGCCGGTCAGGGCTGGCGGATGCTGGTGGAATGTCTCTCTGTGGGACGCGGCATCACCCTGCCTTCCAACTCAACAGGCAGCCTGAAGAGCATTGCGCTGGCTACCGGTGCTTATGCGCATATCCGTCGTCAATTCAAAGTCTCTATCGGCAAGATGGAAGGGATTGAAGAGCCGCTGGCGCGTATTGCCGGTAACGCTTACGTGATGGATGCCGCCGCCACGTTGATCACCAGCGGCATTATGCTCGGTGAAAAACCGGCGGTGCTGTCGGCCATCGTGAAGTATCACTGTACCCATCGTGGCCAGCGCGCCATTATTGATGCGATGGATATCGCCGGTGGTAAAGGCATTATGCTCGGAGAAAACAACTTCCTGGCGCGTGCTTACCAGGGCGCACCGATCGCGATTACCGTGGAAGGCGCTAACATACTGACGCGCAGCATGATCATCTTTGGCCAGGGCGCGATTCGCTGCCATCCGTGGGTACTGGAAGAGATGAACGCCGCGGCGAAAAACGACCTGGTGGCCTTTGACCGTGCCTTGTTCAGCCATATCGGCCATGTGGGAAGCAATAAAGTGCGCAGCCTGTGGCTCGGTTTAACTGGCGGCCGCACCAGCGCGTCGCCAACCCGTGACATCACCCGTCGCTACTATCAGCAGCTGAACCGTCTGAGCGCCAACCTCGCGCTGCTATCAGATGTTTCTATGGCAGTGCTGGGCGGCAGCCTGAAACGTCGTGAACGCATCTCAGCCCGTCTGGGCGATGTGCTGAGCCAGATGTACCTGGCCTCTGCCACCTTGAAACGTTATGACGATGAAGGCCGCAACGAAGCCGATCTGCCGCTGGTGCATTGGGGCGTGCAGGATGCGCTGCATCAGGCTGAAGTAGCGATGGACGATCTGCTGCGTAACTTCCCAAATCGTTTAGTGGCTGGCGCACTGCGCATGGTGATCTTCGCCGGTGGCAGACATTGCCCGGCACCGTCTGACAAACTGGATCACAAGCTGGCGAAACTGCTGCAATTGCCTTCTGCCACCCGTACACGCCTCGGTCGCGGCATGTATCTGACGCCAAGTGAACACAACCCAGCCGGTCTGCTCGAGCAAGCTCTGCAGGATGTGATGGCGGCAGAAGTGATTCATGAACGTCTCTGCCAGCAGCAGAAAAAACATCTGTCGTTTACTCATCTGGATCTGCTGGCACAGCGTGCACTGAAGGAGGGCTGGATTGATGAGAGCGAAGCCAAAGTGCTGACGCGCGCAGAAGCCAGTCGTCTTAAAGCCATCAACGTGGATGAGTTTGTGCCAGAGGCGCTGGCCTCGCCGAAGCCGCAAGAGAAAGGCGCCACGCGAGCCAGTGAAGCGGCATAAAACAAAAAAGCCTCCTGATGGAGGCTTTTTTTTGTCAGGCTCAAACGGCCTGACGAATCCGTGCAATCAGCGCATCGACATCTGCAACATGATCCGCCGCCAGAATCAGCGTACGTCCTAAGGTAATGCAGTTACGGATACATTCGGTGCGCATCGTGTCATCGCCAATCTGTTTAAAATCGGCCACGTGCGACATGCCCACGGTGCGGCGAATCAGCTCTGTTCCACAATAGCCAATGGTGTCACTCCATACTTTACGCAGGAAGGCTTCGGCATAACCCGGATACGCCAGCGCCACATCGGCGGTTTTAGCGTGTGCCAGTTCGAGGAAGCGGCTGGAGAACTGCGTCCAGACTTCATGCACATCGCTCAGACGACGTTCGCGACCTTCTGCAGCCTCACGTGGAGCCAACAGGCCCGGCAGGCAGCAGTAGTTGATCAGCAGGTTGCCAATCGCGCTGCCGATATCAAAGCCAATCGGACCGAAATAGCCAAATTCTGCGTCGATGACTTTTAGACTGCCATCAGCCACAAAGATAGAGCCGCTGTGCACATCGCCGTGCAGCAAGGCTTCGGCATCGGCGAAGAAGCGGTGCTTTAGCCCGGCAACGGCGATTTTTAATGCATCGTCGGTGCGCAGGCTGACCACCAGCGATTCGAGCGCAGCCGGATATTTGTTGCGCTCGTGATCGGTGAACGGATCGTTGAAGAACAAGTCTTCGGTGATTTCGCACATTTCCGGATTGATGAAACGCGCCACTTCAGCCTTTTTCTTGTGCGGGTGCAGGAAGAAATCAGAAGTATGGAACAGCGTCTGCGCCAGATATTCGCCCAGTTGGCGACCGGCTTCAGGGTAATATGCGCCATTCACTAACTCGCCGCGCCAGATGCGATGGCTGGAGAGATCTTCCATCACCATCACCGCCAGTTCGGCATCGTAATGGGTGACGTTAACCGTGTGCTCAGGGCAGTGTTTGTAGTGCTCGACCAGGGTCTGAGCTTCAAGACGTGCGCGATCCAGCGTTAATGGCCAGGACTCTCCTACGCAACGCACGTACGGCAGTGCCTGTTTCACCACCACACGGCTCTGACCCTGGTTATCAAAAATCTTGAAGACGAGGTTGAGATTGCCATCACCGATTTCCTCTGCGCTGACCAGCGTTGACGGATCGTCGACACCGCCAAATTTTTGAGCATATTCCACAGCGTCAGCAGCGGTGAAGGTACGGTATTGTGACATTGCCTGTTCCTCGACATTCGATAGTAATAAGCCGTTTGGACGTCTATACATCCGTCAAGCATGTTGGCACAATAGCCGCTATTAACGCAACAGGGATTTCACACCATGCAAACACTTCGTACCACCAGCCTTGAGGTCCGCGATAACCAACTGTGGATCCTAGACCAGCAGGCACTGCCACAACAACAAAATTGGCTGCCTGCGCACACCGTTGGCCAGTTAGTCGATCACATTCATGCGCTGCGCGTGCGCGGTGCGCCACTGATTGGTCTCTCTGCCAGCCTGCTGCTCGCTCTGCTGGGTGAACAAGGTGAAAGCCGCGCGGCGTTGGCGGAAGCACTGGAGGTGTTGCGCGCGGCGCGCCCCACGGCGGTGAACCTGATGAACAATCTGGATCGCATGAAGTTAGCGCTGGCGGAGAGCGATCACGTCAGCGCCCTGAGCGCCGAAGCGTTGCGTCTGGTGGCGGAAGATAAACTGCTGTGTGACAACATTGCCCGCGCCGGCAGCGCGCTGGTCAAGCCTGGCAGCCAGCTGCTGACACACTGCAACACCGGCGGCCTCGCCACCGCAGGCGTCGGTACGGCACTGGGTGTGATTGCTCACGCGCATCAGCAAGGCTTAGTGAAAAACGTCTGGGTGGATGAAACGCGTCCGCTTTTGCAGGGCGGCCGTTTAACCGCGTGGGAACTGGGCGAGCTGAACATTCCGTATCAACTGATTACGGATTCGATGGCAGCAAGTTTGATAGCGCGCGGTGTGGTCGATGCGATTTGGGTCGGCGCGGATCGCATTGCCGCCAACGGCGATGTCGCTAATAAGATCGGCACCTACAGCCTGGCAGTACTGGCGCATTATCACGGGATTCCGTTCTATGTTGCGGCGCCGCACACCACGCTGGATCGCCTCTGCCCGAATGGCGATGCCATTCCGATTGAGCAGCGCGCCGCCAGTGAAGTGACCGGCGTATCCGGCAGTTTTGGTAGCGTGCAGTGGGCACCGGAGAATGCAGCCGTGTTTAACCCGGCGTTCGATGTCACGCCAGCAGCCTTAATCAGTGGTTGGGTGTTAGATACCGGCGTGGTGACGCCAGAACAGGTTATCGCTGGGATTTTTCAGCCTTAGAGCGCCTTGAGAATAGCGGCCTGGGATGGCGTATCATGTGCTTTACGGTGCCTCATAAATAAAAAGGTCGCCATAAATGGCGACCCTACGATGACGTGCCCATATTGTCAGATGCACCATGAACGGCGACCTTTCAATGGATTATTCCATTTTGTAGTGTGCGCATTTATGCGCACCGTTCGTCACGCCAGGCGGGGATAAGCTTCCGCAATGTTGTCGCCAGTGAAGTTGGCGATCCAGCCTTCCTGATTATCGAAAATACGAATCGCGGTGAAGTGCGGCTCAGAACCCATATCAAACCAGTGCGCCGTGCCTTCCGGCACTGAAATCAAGTCGTTCTTCTCACACAGAATCTGATACACCTCATTGCCGATATGCAGGCAGAACAGACCCGAACCTTCGACGAAGAAACGCACTTCATCTTCGCTGTGCGTGTGTTCATTGAGGAATTTTTCACGCAGCGTCGTTTTGTTTGGGTTGTCTGCACGCATGCTCAGCACATCCCAGCTCTGATAGCCCTTCTCTGCCACCAGACGGTCAATTGCGTGCTGATAGGCTTTGATCACCGTCTCCGCGTCAGGATCTTTACCCAGATCGCGATCCGCTTCCCAACGCTCAAAACGCACGTTTTTAGCATTCAAACGCTCACGAATGGCATCGGCATCAGTACTGTGCCACAACGGCTGGCTGGCTTCGGTATCGCTAAAGATGGTCAGTGCACTCATGTTAAATCGACTCCGGTTTAATCTGGGAAAAATCATTCACCTGATGATGACGACTGACGTTATCCGCCTCGCCACGAATTAACTGCATTGTATGCCAGCCCGCTTCTGCCGCCGCATCGAGTTCCTGATGAATATCAGACAGGAACAGCAGCGATGAAGGCGCCAGGCCGATGTGTTCGGCAATATTGTGATACGACTGCGTTTCACGCTTGGCGCCGACGGCGGTATCAAAATAGCCGCTAAACAGCGAGGTTAAATCACCTTCATCGCTGTAGCCAAATAACAGTTTCTGCGCGGGAACCGATCCCGAGGAATATACATACAGCGCGATGCCCTGCTGCTGCCAGCGTTCAAAGGCAGGTAACACATCGGGATAAAGATGTCCGGTGAACTGGCCCTCGACATAACCGGCGCGCCAAATCATGCCCTGCAAGGCTTTCAGGCCGGGAGATTTGCGATCTTCATCGATATAACCGATCAGCGTGGCGATCACCTCATCCAGCGATGCCTTTGGTGCCGCAGATTCTTCACGCACCGCATTCAGCGCTGCAATCACTGACTCATCGGTTTGGTTATTACGTACAAATGCCGCCAGATGCTGACGCGCATACGGAAACAGAACGTTGTGGACGAACTGAATATCGCTGGTGGTGCCTTCAATATCGGTAACAATCGCGCGAATCATTGGGTCTCCAGCAATCGACGTTGCAGTTCACATTCAAACAGGAATTCCAGCCCTTCCAGGTGGCGGCGCGCTTCGTTGACGTCCTTGCCCCAGCAGGTCAAACCATGGCCACGCAGCAGGAAGGCATACCGCAATGGCGTGTCCGCCGCAAAGGCTTCAATACGCTGCGCCAGTGCCTCAATATCCTGATCGTTATCAAACAGGGGAATGGCAATAGTATTTAAGTGAGTATCCTGACCGGCGAGGGTTTTCTGCATCTCGTAGCCGCTGAGCAACAGCGCACTGCCCTTCTCTACACGCGACAGCACGGTGGAATTCACCGTATGGGTATGCAGTACAGCCCCGGCTTGCGGGAACAAGCGATAAATCAGGGTATGCAGCCCGGTTTCCGCCGACGGTTTTCGCCCGGAAGGCACGCTGTTAGTCGCGATCGCCACCTGAATGAAGTCATCTCGCGTCAAACTGCCTTTATCTTTGCCTGATGCGCTTAGCAGGCAGTACTCCGCGTCCTGGCGAACAGACATGTTACCGCCCGTCGCGGGTGCCCAGCCTTTAGCGCCAATCCAGTGGCAGGCGGCCACCAAATGTTCCAGTGGGAGAAAATCCGTCATAGTGAAGGTGAGGCTCCGCAGGTTGTTTTAGACGTCTAAGCGTCTCGATTGCCAAATATTAGCATCCTGTGTAGAGTGGCAGCAATACAGGGTTTCTCCGCATCGACATTCGCGCTTAAGGCCACCTAATAATGACGCAGCTCAACCTGATTCCCGAGAGCAAATTACCGGCGCTCGGCACCACTATTTTTACGCAAATGAGCGCCCTTGCCGCGCAGTTCAACGCCATCAATTTATCACAGGGCTTTCCAGATTTTGACGGTCCACAATATTTACAGGATCGTCTGGCCTATCATGTGAGCCAGGGCGCAAATCAATATGCGCCTATGACCGGTGCGTTACCACTGCGTGAAGCGATTGCTGATAAAACTGCTGAACTTTACGGTCACACTCCCGATGTTAACAGTGATATCACTGTAACCGCAGGGGCGACCGAAGCACTGTATGCCGCGATTACGGCGCTGGTTCGTCCAAGCGATGAAGTGATCTGCTTCGATCCCAGCTATGACAGTTACGCACCGGCTGTGCAACTGGCCGGTGGCGTGCTGAAGCGCATTGCATTACAGCCACCGGGCTTCCGCGTGGACTGGCGCGAATTTCGCAGCCTGCTGAGCGCGAAAACCCGCCTGGTGATTCTGAACACGCCGCACAATCCTTCCGCGACCGTATGGCGTAAAAGCGATTACGCCGAGTTATGGCAGGCCATCGCCGAGCAGGAAATTTATGTGCTGAGCGATGAAGTTTACGAGCACATCTGTTTCGATGAAGAGGGTCATGCCAGCGTGTTGGCTCATGCTGAGCTGCGCCAGCGCGCGATTGCCGTCTCATCATTCGGTAAGACCTTCCATATGACCGGCTGGAAAGTCGGCTATTGCATCGCGCCTGCGGCGATCAGTGCAGAAATCCGCAAAGTGCACCAGTATCTGACCTTCTCGGTGAATACCCCGGCGCAGTTGGCGATTGCCGATATGCTGCGTCAGGAGCCGGAACACTATCGTGACCTGCCGGCCTTCTATCGCGAACGCCGCGATTGCCTGGTAGAAGCGCTAGCGGGTAGCCGCTTCAAAGTGTTGCCGTGCGAAGGGACCTACTTTGTGCTGCTGGATTACAGCGCCATTTCCGATCTGGATGACGTGAGTTTCTGCCAGTGGCTGACCAAAGAAGTGGGCGTGGCGGCGATTCCGCTGTCGGTATTCTGCGCTGATCCATTCCCGCACAAACTGATTCGCCTGTGCTTTGCCAAACAGCCAGCGACCTTAATCGCCGCAGCGGAGCGCTTATGTCAGCTTTGAAAATCACCGTTTTACAGGAAACCCTGAGCTGGATGGATGGCGAAGCCAACCTGCACCATTTTGATGGGGTGTTGAAAGGCATCGAAGGTCGCGATCTGATTCTGCTGCCCGAAATGTTCACTACCGGCTTTGCGATGGAAGCGGCAGAAAGTTCCCTGCCGCAGGAGCAGGTGATTGAGTGGCTGTACGGCCATGCGAAAACCAGCAATGCTTTAGTCGGTGGCAGCGCGGCCATCCAGACTGAAAAAGGCGCCGTGAACCGTTTTCTGCTGGTTGAGCCAAATGGCACTGTTCATCAGTATGATAAACGTCATCTGTTCCGCATGGCGAATGAGCATGAACACTATGTCGCGGGTGATACGCGTGAAGTCTTTACCTGGCGCGGCTGGCGCATTCTGCCGCAGATTTGCTACGACCTGCGTTTCCCGGTGTTCTCTCGCAATCACAATGATTACGATCTGGCGCTGTACGTTGCCAACTGGCCTGCACCGCGTGCGCTGCACTGGCAGTCACTGCTGTTAGCGCGTGCGATTGAAAACCAGGCGTATGTCGCCGGTTGCAATCGCGTCGGCAGCGATGGCAATAGCCATCAATACAGCGGTGACAGTCGAATTATTTCGCCATTGGGCGAGATTCTGTCCGCAGGCGAGCCTTTCGCCCGCGGCCGTCTGGATGCGGAATTGTCACTGGACGATCTGCAAGCCTACCGCAAACGCTTCCCCGCGTGGCGCGATGCCGATGGGTATACGTTGAAGTAAACGTCTTGCCGCGTCTTTCTGGCGTGGCTTCCTCTCTTTTTCAATTTTTTGTTGCCACATTGGAAACACCCCTGACTTCGGCTACAATGTTTCCATGTTGGAACATGCCGAGGGAATGATGCACGTTATTTCAAGGAAGATATTTGCTGAGGCAGCATTGCGTTTTCCCAATGATGCAGCAGCGCTGGACGCGACATACCGCACTTTACATGGCAGAGATTTTGCCGATCCTGAAGCGCTTAAAGATTTCTTTCCAAGCCTGGACCGCATGAAGTATCGGGTGAAATGGTGGGTAATCAATATTGGTGGCAACAATCTTAGGTTGATGTTTTTCGCCGACTTTATCGCGGGACGCATTTTCATCAAGCACATTATTACCCATGCTGAATACGACAAATTAGTTAAGTTCTATCGGGAGAACAAAGAATGATCGCCGAAGCTATTCAGGCCTCAGATAACCTGATTAAAGCCGTCCCCCTGCTTGGCGGCAGTCAATCGAAAGCAGATTATGAGCAAGCGCTAGAGCTGGTTGAGTATTTGGTTGAACATCAGCCTTCTCATCCGCTGATTGATATGCTGACGGAGAAAGTTGCGAAATACGAAGAGCATGCGCCGGAGTTTGCCGCCTTTAATGCGCGAATGAAAACACTTCCGGGCGGTGTTGCGCTGCTACGTGTTTTGATGGATCAACACGATTTAAACCAGTCATCTTTCACTCAGGAAATTGGTCAGCGTTCTTATGTTAGCCGTATTTTGAAAGGTGAACGTAAGTTAACGGATAAGCATAAAGCTGCGCTGGCAAAACGCTTTAACGTGCCGTTTGAGGCATTCCGCGAAGATTAAACAGAAAAAAGCCGCAGCATGTCACCGCTGCGGCTTGAGTTTGATTACAGCTCGAAGCGATCCAGATTCATTACTTTGGTCCAGGCGGCCACGAAGTCATTGACGAACTTCTGTTTGGCATCGCCGCTGGCGTAAACTTCCGCCAGCGCGCGCAGGATGGCGTTGGAACCAAATACCAGATCGGCACGCGTTGCGCTGTACTTCACTTCACCGCTGGCACGATCGCGGCCTTCGAACAGCTCGGCGCTCTCATCGGTGGCGCGCCATGCGGTGCGCATATCCAGCAGGTTCACGAAGAAGTCATTGCTCAATACGCCAACACGATCGGTGAACACGCCATGCTGACCGCCGTCGAAGTTGGTGCCCAACACACGCAAGCCGCCCAACAGCACCGTCAATTCTGGCGCACTCAGCGTCAGCTGTTGCGCTTTATCCAGCAGCAGGGTTTCAGTAGATGAACCACCGGCAATGCGGCGATAGTTACGGAAGCCATCGGCCAGCGGTTGCAGCACGTCGAACGACTCGACTTCAGTTTGATCCTGACGCGCATCCACACGGCCCGGCGTAAACGGCACTTGCACCGCCACTCCCGCTGCGGCGGCAGCCAGTTCAATGCCCACGCTGCCCGCCAGTACGATGATATCGGCCAATGACGCTTTACCAGACTCTTGCTGAATTTTCTGCAGGGTTGGCAGCACATCGTGAACCACGCTGGCATTCACCGCCCATGTATTTTGCGGTGCCAGTGCCAGACGTGCACCGTTCGCGCCGCCACGTTTATCGCCGCCACGGAAGGTCGATGCCGAAGCCCAGGCAGCCGAAACCAATTGGCTCACGCTCAGGCCGGATGCGGCAATCTTCGCTTTCAGATCGGTGATTTCATCTGCGGTTGGCTGATGCGTGGCAGCTGGCAATGGATCCTGCCAGATCAGATCTTCTTTTGGCACTTCCGGGCCGATGTAACGCGCTTTTGGCCCCATATCACGGTGGGTCAGTTTGAACCAGGCGCGAGCAAAGGCTTCATTAAAGGCCTGTGGATCATTAAGGAAGCGGCGCGAAATCTTGCCGAACTCTTCGTCGAAGCGCAGCGTCAGATCGGTCACCAGCATAGTGGGCTTACGCTTTTTCTCGGGATCGAACGGGTCAGGAATGATCGCTTCTGCATCCACCGCTTCAAACTGGATCGCGCCCGCTGGGCTGTGTGTCTGCACCCATTCGTATTTGAACAGGTTCTCGAAGAAGTAGTTGCTCCACTGGGTCGGCGTCTGCGTCCACACCACTTCCAGGCCTGAAGTAATGGCATCGGCGCCTGAACCGCTGCCGTAACTGCTGTTCCAGCCGAGGCCCTGCGCTTCCAGTGGTGAAGCTTCTGGATCAACACCCACATGGCTGGCGGCAGCCGCACCGTGGGTTTTGCCCAGCGTATGACCACCAGCAATCAGCGCGACGATCTCTTCATCATTCATGCCCATATTGCCGAAAGTGGCGCGAATCGCTGGTGCCGCTGATTTCGGATCGCCGCTGGCTTCAGGGCCTTCCGGGTTGACGTAAATCAGGCCCATTTCGGTGGCACCCACCGGTGCGTTGGCCAGACTTTCTGGATGGCGGTGCGCCAGCCATTCGGTCTCGTTACCCCAATCCACATCCAGATCCGGTTCCCACACGTCTTCACGTCCGGCACCAAAGCCGAAGGTGCGGAAACCGGCGTTTTCCAGCGAGACGTTACCCGCCAGAATATAGAGATCGGCCCAGGATATTTTCTGTCCGTATTTTTGTTTTACCGGCCACAGCAGGCGACGCGCTTTATCGAGGCTGACGTTATCCGGCCAGGAGTTAAGCGGTGCGAAACGCTGCTGACCACGGCCGGAACCGCCACGTCCATCAACGGTACGATAGGTGCCGGCACTGTGCCACGCCATGCGAATGAACAGCCCAATATAGCTGCCCCAGTCGGCTGGCCACCAGGATTGAGAATCGGTGAGGATGGCGCGGATATCGGCTTTTAGCGCCGGATAATCCAGCTTGCTGAACTCGTCGCGGTAATTAAAGTTTTCACTGAGGGGATTGGAACGGTTGGAGTGCTGATTTAGCAGATCGACACGTAACATATTCGGCCACCAGTCGCGGTTAGATGTCCCGCTCCCCGCGCCGCGTGCCAGTACGCTTTTTTCTTCAGACGCCCCATGATGAAAAGGGCATTTGCCTGAGGCTGCTACATTATCGTTATTATCTTGCGTGCTCATTTTTCGGCTCCGTTTGCTTCACATTGTCCGGTAAAGATAACCGCACATTGTGAAAGAATATATTTGGATGAACCGAAGGTTTTGATAGTTCCTGTCTTTCAAGCGCAGCGTGTGACATGCCGCACAGATAGTAGGGATTTGTCGCCTAATCAACTACCGCGATACGTCGACCACGACCAGGGTGAAATCAGGAACGGCAGATGATAGTGGCTGCCCGCAGAGCCAATCACAAAATCAATCTGCGCGCTGACGTACAGCGCATCGCGTCCGTCAGCCGCGAAATAGTCACCGATCTCTGCGGTCAATCGATAGTGGCCTGGCGCTAACGGCTCTGGGGTTAGATCTTTGATGCGGCCATCGCTGTCAGTGTCGCCTTCCGCGATCGGCAGCCAGCCTTCCGGGCTGTTCTGTTCGAGCGAAATGGCCACGCCGATCGCCGGTTTGCCCAGCGCGGTGTCCAGAACGTGCGTGGTAATGGTGCTCATACGATGCTCTCCTTTAAGCGTAACAGGGTGATTTCACGCAGTTGCGCCAGCGCTTCCTGCTGTTCTGTCTCGACATCATTGTTGAGCCTGCGCTGCAATTCCGCCAGCATCTCCTCGCCAGTGCGTCCTTTAGCACGAATTAAAAACACCCGGCCAAAGCGCTGCTCGTAGGATTGATTGCCCGCCAGCATGGCAAACTGCAGCGCGCCATCGGCCTGCTGCATCGCCGACTGTTCATTGCGTGACAGTGCCGCCTCTTTATCCGCGCCCTGCGCTTTTTCGCCAATGCGGGGATGTGCGCTCAGGGCCTGTTCCAGCTCAGCACCCTGCCACCCCTGCGCCAGACGATCGGCAGTGCAGTGCAGCGCAGCCAGATCGTGAAAAGGTCTTGCGGCGACCACCGCTTGCTGCCAGGCGGGAATCGCGACGCAGTGCGCTATCGCAGCCTGCGCCTCGGTAGCAGAAGCCTGATTAAAGCTTGCCAGATCCATGCTGCCGCTCCCTTACGCCTGTGCCAGATCGCACACCGCTTGCAGATAGGCCTGCACGCCATACGCCACGTCAGCCGTTTGTACCGATTCCGCTGGATGATGGCTGATACCGCGATGGTTACGCACGAATAACATGCCAACTGGCCAGCGGTCCGCGATCGCAATCGCGTCGTGCCCTGCGCCGCTTGGCAAAGAAACGCTGCGGCCTTGCACCGTTTCCACCGCGTGGCTCAAGGCCTGCTGCAAGCGTGCATCACAAGCGGTAGCGGCAATACGGTAGTACTCGTTCGAGGTGAAGGTCAGGCCACGACGCAGCGCAATCGCTTCAGCCTGCGTTAACAACATGGATTGCAGACGCTCTAAAGGCTCATCCTGCGGCCCACGCACATCCAGAGACAACTGCACTTCACCGGGAATGACGTTAACGGCACCCGGCAAGCAGCTCAGCGTGCCAACGGTGGCCACCAGCTGCGGATCCTGCTCAGCCGCGGTGTGCTCAATAAACACCATCCACTCAGCGGCGGCGGCCAGCGCGTCTTTACGATGCGCCATCGGCACGGTACCGGCATGGCCCGCTTCGCCGATAAAGCTGCAATTCAGACGACGTGCGCCGTTAATGGCGGTGACCACGCCGAGCGCCAGATCTTCTTGTTCCAGGCATGGCCCCTGCTCGATATGCAGCTCAAGGTAGGCTGCAATGTCGTTGACGTCACGCGCCGCCTGCATAATCTTCGCTGCATCTAAGCCAATATCCTGCATCGCTTCGGCAACGGTAATACCATTACCATCGGGATGCGTTACCCAGCTCTCGGGCCAGGTGCCGGTAATGCCACGGCTGCCCAGCAGCGTGATACCAAAGCGCGTGCCCTCTTCATCACCGAATCCGACAATTTCAATGGCCAATGGTAAACGCTGTTGGCGATCGTGCAGCCACTGCACGGTTTCAATGGCGCTGAGCACCCCCAGCATGCCGTCGTAGCGTCCAGCGTTGCGCACGGTGTCAAGATGCGAACCCAGCAGAAGCGCCTTAGCACCAGGTTCTGCTGATTCATAACGCCCGCAAATATTGCCGACAGCATCTTGCCAGATCGTCATGCCAGCCGCCTGCATCCACTCCGCCACGCGGCCATTGGCACGCAGTTGTTCTGGCGACAAGTAGACGCGCGTCAGGCCATCTTCACTTTCACTGATTTCAGCCAGGGCATCGCAGCGCGCCATGACACGGGCGGCGGCAGATTGCGCCTCGCTGGCGGTCATCAGGCTGTTGCTCATGCGTGACTCCCGTAATGATCCCAGGCTGCCTGCAACGCTGCACCTTGTGTCGAACGGTAACCCACATGGTTCAGCACCGCTTCCAGCGCGCTCAGCGTTTGCATCACACAGTCTTTACGTGCGTTGTAGCCCATGGTGCCGATGCGCCACACTTTACCGTGCAGTGGGCCAAACGAGGTGCCGATCTCAATCCCGAAATCTTCCAGCACCAGCTTGCGCACCTGATCGCCATTCACACCCTGCGGGATCACCACGCCGAGCACGTTGTTCATTTTGTATTTCAGGTTACCGAAGGTTTCGAGGCCCATGCCCTGAATGCCCTTCAGCATTGCATCGCCGTGCAGCTTGTGACGCGCAATGCCTTTATCCAGCCCTTCCTGCATCATCAAACGCGCGCATTCACGTGCACCAAACAGCGCGGTGGTCGCTTCGGTGTGATGGTTGAGACGCTCCGGGCCCCAGTAATCCATGATCATGCCGAGATCGAAATAGTTGGAGTAGATCATCTCGTCATCGCCGTCCTGATGATCCGCAGTACGAATCCCCTCTTCCACGCATTTGCGTTTACGGATCACGGCTTCCATCTTCGCACTGAGTGTGATCGGCGAGGTGCCAGAAGGACCACCAAGACATTTCTGCATCCCGGCGGATACCGCGTCCAGGCCCCACGCATCGGTTTCCAGGGCGTTGCCACCAATCGATGCGGTGGCGTCGGTATAAAACAGCACGCCATATTTCTGGCAAATAGCGCCCAACTCTTCCAGCGGTTGTAGCATGGTGGTGGAAGTATCGCCCTGCACCGTCAGCAACAGGCGCGGCTGCACTTTCTTGATCGCATCTTCGATCTGATCCGGAGTGAACACTTCACCCCACGGCACTTCAATGGTGTGCACTTCCGCGCGGCAGCGGCGGGCGATTTCACACAGCAGATGACCAAAGCGACCAAACACCGGCACCAGCACTTTGTCACCTGGACGGATGGCTGAGAGCAGAATGGCTTCGATACCGGCGCGTGAGGTGCCGTCGATCAACAGGGTCCAGCGGTTTTCGGTGCGGAATACGCCACGGTACAGTGCCATCACTTCATTCATGTAGTGCGTCATCGCCGGATCGTACTGACCCAGCAGCTGGCTCGACATGGCGCGTAACACGCGCGGATCGGCGTTGATCGGCCCCGGTCCCATCAGCAGGCGTTGTGGCGGATTGATTTGCGAAAACTGACTGATATCCATGTTGTATTCCTTTATTGAAAACTTAGAGACGCACGGTGGAGATAAACTGCTTCAGCTCGGCGGTCTGCGGATTGGCGAACAGCGTTTTGCTATCGCCCTGCTCCCAGACGCGTCCCTGATGCATAAACACCACGCGGTCGCCCACATCACGGGCGAAGTTCATTTCATGGGTGACGAGGATCAGTGTCATACCTTCTGCAGCCAGCTGCTCCAGTACTTTCAGCACTTCGCCCACCAGCTCAGGATCGAGCGCCGAGGTGATCTCATCACAGAGTAAAACTTTGGGCTGCATCGCCAGCGCACGGGCAATCGCCACACGCTGCTGCTGACCACCGGATAAATTGGCCGGATAGTAGTTGATGCGCTCACCGAGGCCGACTTTCTCCAGCATTTGCGTCGCCAGTTCACGGCATTCGGCTTCACTTTTCTTCAACACCCGACGCGGCGCGAGCATGACGTTTTCCAGCGCGGTCATGTGTGGGAACAGGTTGAAGTTCTGGAACACCATGCCCACTGAGCGGCTGATTTCGCGCGCCTGGGATTCACGGTCAGTAATCGTCATGCCGCCGAGTTTGATGCTGCCATCCTGATAGCCTTCCAGTCCGTTCATGCAACGCAGCAAAGTACTTTTACCGGAGCCGCTGCGGCCGATGATCGAGATCACCTCGCCGTTGTCGATATCCAGATCGACACCTTTCAGAACGTGGTTATCGCCGTAGTACTTCTGGACCTGATTAATGGTGATGAGCGGCATTGAATTTTTTCTCCAGGTACTGGCTGTAACGCGACAGCGGATAACACATCAGGAAGTAACCCAGCGCCACCAGGCCAAACACCTTGAAGGGCTGATACGTCACGTTGTTCAAAATGGTGCCGGCTTTGGTTAGCTCGACGAAACCGATAATTGATGCCAGCGCGGTGCCTTTGATCACCTGCACGGCAAAACCCACGGTTGGGGCGATGGCGATGCGAATCGCTTGCGGCGCTACCACGCGAAACAGCGTTTGACCAAAGCTCAGACCGAGGCAGCGAGACGCTTCCCACTGCCCTTTAGGCAGAGCGCGAATGCTGCCGTGCCAGATATCCACCAGAAACGCGCTAGTGTAGAAGGTTAATGCCAGCGAAGCGGCGGTCCAGGGCGCGACATCGATGCCAAACAGTCCGACGCCAAAGAAGGCGAGGAACAGCTGCATCAGCAGCGGCGTGCCCTGAAACAGCTCGGTGTAACAGCGAATCAGGCGCGTCAGCCATGGGCGTTTCAGCAGACGCAAAAACAGCAATGGCAAAGTCACCAGCGTGCCGCCGAAAAAGGCCACCAGCGACAGTAAAATCGTCCAGCGCGCTGCCAGCAGCAGGTTGCGCAGGATGTCCCAGTCAGTAAAGGTTGTCATGCGGGCTGCGCTCCAAACCATTTACGCCCCAACGCCAGCAGCAGCTGTCGCATGGCAATCGACAACACCAGATAGATCAGCGTGGTCACGAAATAGACTTCAAAACTCAAAAAAGTGCGCGACTGAATCAGGTTGGCGGCGAAAGTCAGCTCTTCGTACGACACCTGCGACACCACCGACGAACCCAGCATCACGATAATGCACTGGCTTACCAGCGCCGGATAAATACGCTGCAGTGAGGGCGGCAGGACCACGCGGATAAAGGTCTGAGTGCGGGTTAAACCCAGCACCCGTCCTGCTTCCCACTGCCCTTTCGGCGTGACCTGAATCCCGGCACGAATAATTTCAGTGCTATAAGCGCCAAGGTTAATCAACATCGCCAGCAGCGCTGCTTCGCCCGCCGTCAGTTTCAGACCAAGATTGGGCAAACCAAAGACGATAAAAAACAGCTGTACCACGAATGGCGTGTTACGGATCAGTTCGACATAAACGCCCCAGAGGCGACTCGCCCAGCTCGGTTTGCCACTGCGCAGTGCCGCGCCGAGAATTCCCAGACTTACCCCGCCCACCGTGGCGAGCACCGTTATCTGAATCGTGACCCACAGCCCTGCCAGCAACTCTGGCCAGTGCGGCCAGAGATCTGCAAAGTTAAGTTGCCCAATCATTGCGTTATGCGCCGAGGTTGGCTGGCAGTGGGGCTTTCAGCCACTCTTCTGACAGTTTGTTCAGCGTGCCGTCTTTAATGCCCTGCTCAATCAACGCATTCACTTTGTCTTTCAGCGCCGGTTCATCCTTCTTCAGACCGATAAAGCACGGTGAATCCTTCAGCATGAACTGCGGCACCGGTGCTTTTTCTGCGTTCTGACGCGCAATCGCGGCGACCACGAGGTTACCCGTCGCCACATACTGCACCTGACCTGACAGATAAGCTGACAGCGTGGTGTTGTTATCTTCATAACGTTTCACCTGCGCATCTTTTGGCGCCACATCGCTGAGCACCATGTCTTCCACCGCGCCACGCGTCACACCAATCGATTTACCGCTTAACGCTGCAGCATCTTTCAGTGGCTCACCTTTCGGGCCAAACACCCCAAGGAAGAACGGCGCGTAAGCACGGCTGAAATCGATCACTTTCTCACGCTCGGCATTTTTGCCCATGCTGGAGATCACCAGATCCACTTTATCGGTCTGCAGATAGGGCACGCGGTTGGCGCTGGAAACCGGCACCAACTGCAACTTCAGTTTCATCTGCTTCGCGAGGTATTTCGCCATGTCGATGTCATAGCCTTGTGGCTGTAAATCAGTCCCTACCGAACCAAACGGCGGAAAGTCCTGCGGTACCGCAACACGGATGACGCCACGTTTCTGCATGTCCTGCAGCTGATCGGCCATCGCACTGCCAACCTGTGCCATCAGTAATGCTGCGCCTGCGACTGCCAGTAAAACTTTTTTCATTATGCACCCCGGTGAGTTTATCGTGAAACAAAAGATTCTTGATAAAACGATTTGCAACTAATGTGCCAACCACAGGGTGCGAAGAATAAAGGGAAGAAAAACGAATAAACACGGAGCTTAAGGCGAGAAAAACGGGCATTACGCCCGTATTAAAATCCGATCAAAAAAGGTGCAAAGCACCAAATTGGTGCCCACTATCGGTGTTCCAGTTCATCCAGGTGCTGATAAAGATCGGCAATTTGATGAATGCGCTGGCGACCTTGCGACAGCATCTCATGCAGCAGTGCATTCGCCAGCAGGTTGATCAAACTCATCGCCGATGCGTAGCTATCAAAGGCAGAAACGCTGTCGAGCGGCGCACACAGCTGCCATTGTGCCAGAGTGAGTATGCCCTGCGCCTGCGGCTCGCACAGTGCCAGCACCGGAATATTGCTCTGCTGCAGTTGCTGCATCAGCGGGCGGATAATGCGTGGACGGCGGCGGAAGGCCATCACCACCACGATATCTTCCGGTGTGATATCCACCAGCTCCTCACCCAACGTCTGGCCGGGCTGCGGCAACACATGCACCTGCGGGCGCGCCTGCATCAGCTGCTGACGGAGGTGCAATGCCACCGGATAAGCATTGCGCATGCCGATAATAAATACGCGCTTTGCTGTACCCAGCGCCTGAATCACTTCACCAAACTGTTGCGGATCAATGCTATTGACCCACTGCGTCAGGTTAGCCATCTCCTGCTTATAGTGACGTGACAACAGGGTATTGCCCTGTACCGCATCACGGTTGTCGGTTAACGGCATGCCGCTCTGACGCAGCACACGCAACTCGTCCCGCATATCCTTGTATTTCTCATAGCCCAGACGTTTAAACAGGCGGCTGACTGTCGCCTTTGATACCCCGCTCAGCCGCGCCAGCTCTGCACTGTTGTAGCTGATCAGGTCATCAAAATGGTCAAACACAAAGTCGGCAATGCGCTGCTCCTGCGGCGACAGTTGCGGATAGTGACTGCGAAGGCGTTCATCAAGCTGTTTCATGGTCGGTCCTGTAACTTTCGTTTCATCACAAGCTAGCACAAATCGATCCACATTGATGTCCGACCAAAACTGGAACAGCTCTTGCTTAGATCACCTCACGGATTTGTAGGGTCGCTTTTTATGACCACCACCAACCCCATTCAACCCTACAAAAGAATCAACGATGAAGAGTTCACTATGATACAGAGCAACATGGCCCCGCTCGGCATGGCCGTCACCCCTCACCATCTCGCCAGTGAAAGTGCACTGGCGGTTTTACGCGAAGGCGGTAACGCGATTGAAGCGATGGTTGCAGCGGCTGCCACTATCGCGGTTGTCTATCCGCACATGAACGGCCTGGGTGGCGATGGCTTTTGGCTGGTAGTACCACCGAATGGCGATCCTGTTGCTATCGATGCCAGTGGTGCAGCGGGCTCGCTGGCACACCTCGACTTCTATCACGGCGAAAGCCATATTCCGCATCGCGGCCCCAAAGCCGCATTAACTGTAGCGGGCACGGTGAGTGGCTGGCAGGAGGCGTTAACGCTGGCTGAAGAGCTGGGTTCTGCGCCTTTGCCGTTAGCCCGCTTACTGCGTGATGCGATTCGATATGCCGCCGATGGCATTCCGGTTACCGCATCGCAGGCTGCGGCCACCGCCGCAAAGCAACATGAACTGCTCGACCAGCCCGGCTTCGCAGCGACCTTCTTACCTGATGGCACCGTCCCTGCTGCCGGTAGCCGTTTTACCCAGCCCGCGCTCGCCAATACGCTTAGCGTGTTGAGCGAGCAGGGTCTGGAGAGCTTCTATCGCGGCGAATTAGCGCACCATCTGGCACGTGAGATGACCTCTCTGGGGATGCCGATCACCCTGGAAGATTTACAGAAACAGCACGCTCGCCGCTGTACACCATTACACCTGGCACACAGCGAAGGCGATATCTGGAATATGACGCCGCCAACGCAAGGTTTGGTGTCGCTGGCCATTCTCGGCATTACCGACCGCCTGAACATGGCAGAGGCCAATGAAGCGCAAAGCGTGCACCGTATCGTGGAAGCCACCAAAAAAGCCTTTGCCTTGCGCGATAAGCACATCACCGATCCGCGTCACATCGACTTCAATGTGCAAGATCTTCTGGATGCCGATCACCTTTCCACACTGGCGGCACAAGTTGATGACCAACAAGCCGCGCCGTGGGGAACCGGACGAGGTCCTGGCGATACCGTGTGGATGGGGGTGATGGACAGCAGCGGGCTGGCGGTTTCCTTTATCCAGAGCATTTATCACGAATTTGGTAGCGGCGTCGTGCTGCCCGGCACGGGTATTACGTGGCAAAACCGCGGGGCAGCGTTCAGCTTACAGCCGGATCACCTGCTGGCACTGGAGCCGGGAAAACAACCGTTCCACACCCTGAATCCAGCGGCCGCGCGTTTGAAAGATGGCCGCACCATGGTTTACGGCTCAATGGGTGGCGATGGTCAACCGCAAACGCAGGCGGCGATTTTTACCCGCCACGTGATTCAGGGTCAGCCGCTGCAACTGGCGATCAGTGCCCCACGCTGGTTGCTGGGACGCACCTGGGGCCAATCCTCAGATTCACTCAAGCTGGAAGCTCGCTTCGCGCCGGAGACGGTAGCGCAATTGCGTCAACTTGGCCATGAAGTGGAGTTGCTGCCCGATTTCAGTGAAGTGGTCGGCCACGCCGGCGCCATCGTCAGACATAACAACGGCATGCTGGAAGGTGCCTTCGATCCACGCAGCAACGGCAGCGCAGCGGGCTTCTAAAGGAAACCATTATGCATTCACAACCGGATTGGGCGGCCTATATCGTCCAAATGGAACAGATTCTGGCGCTGGAACTGGATGAAGTACGTCGCGCTGAATTGCAGGTGCAGTTCAATCGCATCGCCGCCATGGCTGAACCGCTCATGGCTTTCCCACTGGATGATCGGCTGGAAGTGGCAGGAGTGTTCCATCCATGAAACTGGCATCGTTATCCATCAAGGCGCTCAATCAGGTGCTGAATCAAGGTGATATCAGCGCCCGTGAAGTGGCACAACAGACGTTGAACGCCATTGAACAGCACAATCCTGCGCTCAATGCGTGGACCGAAGTCACTAGTCAGCGTATGTTGCGCGAAGCGGATCAGGTCGATTTACAGCGCCAGCGCGGTGAAGTATTACCCACGTTGGCGGGCATTCCGTATGCGGTTAAAAATCTATTTGATGTCGCCGGGCACAGCACCTTAGCCGGGGCCAGCTTGTTCAGTGAACGGGCAGCGGCCCGCGAAGATGCGTGGGCGGTGAGTCAACTGCGTCAGTCAGGCGCACTGCTCTCTGGCATGCTGAATATGGATGCCTATGCTTACGGCTTTACCACCGAAAACACCCATTACGGCGCGACCCATAATCCGCGTGATTTGACCCGCGTGGCCGGTGGCTCCTCGGGTGGCTCAGCAGCGGCCGTCGCTGCTGGACTGGTGCACTTCTCGCTGGGCACCGATACCAATGGTTCGATCCGCGTGCCAGCTTCGTTATGCGGTATCTATGGACTGAAACCGACCTTTGGCCGTTTGTCGCGCAGCGGTAGCCATCCTTTTGTCGCCAGCCTCGATCATATCGGCCCGTTTGCCCGCTCGGTGGAGGATTTGAGCCTGGTGTATGATGCGCTGCAAGGCCGTGATAGCGGTGATGCTTTCCAGTATATTCAGGCTGTGGAGCCCGCCAGTGAGGGATTACCGAAAGGTGCGGAAGGCATTCGCAGCGCCGTTCTGGGCGGCTTCTTTTCGACATGGTGCAGCGAAGAAGCACACGCGGCCGTCTCGGTGGTGGCAAAAGCGCTGGATGCCAGTGAAGAAGTCACCTTAGCCAACGCGGAAATTGCCCGCTCAGCCGCTTTTATCCTGACTGCCGCTGAAGGAGGAAATCACTATCTGCCTGCCTTACGCAGCATGCCTGCGCAATTCGAACCGAATTCTCGTGAACGTCTGCTCGCCGGTGCCATGCTGCCTTCCGCGTGGTATGTGCAGGCACAGCGTTTCCGCCGCCATTTCCAACAGCAAGTCTTACCGCTGTTTGAACAATTCGATGTCCTGATTGCGCCAGCGACCCCTTGTACCGCTACCACCATCGGGCAAGAGACGATGCATATTAACGGACAGGATTTGCCGACGCGCGCCAGTATGGGCATGCTGACGCAGCCGATTTCATTCCTCGGTTTGCCGGTGTGTACCGTGCCTTTGCAAACCGCCAGCGGATTACCGATTGGCTTGCAGTTGATCGCCGCACCGTTTAAAGAACATTTGGCACTGCGCGCCGCCTGGGCTTTACAGCAGCAAGGGCTGACTCTGCCGCAAACCACCTTGATGGATGCTTGAAAATGACACCTGAACATATTGATCGTCCTGCCGTGCTGGCCGAAGTCACTGCTGCGTTTTACCGCTACGAAGAAGCGCTGGTAAGCAACAATGTTGATGTGCTTGATGAGCTATTTTGGCACGATGACCGCACCGTGCGTTTGGGCGCGGGCGAGAATCTGTATGGCATTGACGAGATCCGTGCATTTCGCGCAGCACGTCCATCAAAAGGGTTAGATCGCACGCTACGCAATACAGTGATCACCACCTTTGGTGATGACTACGCGGTGTGCAGCACTGAATTTACGCGTGAAGGCGTGGAGAAAATCGGCCGCCAGCAGCAGACGTGGGTACGCATGCCTTACGGCTGGCGAATAGTGGCGGCTCAGGTCAGTTTGATGAGCTAACGCGTTAAACCGGCGCTCGTTAGTATGGCTTAAATGTGCGGCTATGGCCGGTACGACAATCCATGTCGCACCGGTCGATTTTAAGCACGCTTTAGCGCACGTCGTTAAACGGCTGACGCCGGATGCGTCTCCATCCAGTGTTCAGCAATCTGCTGGCGCGTGCAAACCCACACATTCTCATGCTGCTGGATATGGTCGAGGAAACGTTGCAAGGCACGGAATTTGCCCGGGCGGCCCAGCAGTCGACAATGCATGCCAATCGACATCATTTTCGGCGCGGTGTCGCCCTCTTCATACAACACATCAAAGGTGTCACGCAGATAGACAAAGAACTGCTCGGCGGTGTTAAAACCCTGCGGTGATGCAAAGCGCATATCGTTACACTCCAGCGTATACGGAATGATCAGATGCGGTTTCACCGTGCCATCCTGGCAGGTCACCTGCGTCCAGAACGGAAGATCGTCGCCGTAGTAATCGCTGTCATAACTGAAGCCCCCATTCTCCACCACTAAGCGGCGGGTGTTGGGGCTGTCGCGGCCGGTGTACCAGCCGGTCGGCGCTTTGCCAAACAGATCGCGCAGCACATCCACCGCCTGCTGCATATGCTGGCGTTCGGTTTTAGCATCCATCGACTGATAATGGATCCAGCGCCAGCCATGACTGACCACGTCATAATCCGCCGCTTTGATCGCTTCCACAATCTCCGGATGACGCGCCAGCGCCATCGCCACGCCAAATACCGTCAGCGGCAATCCGCGCTTCTGGAATTCGTTGTGAATGCGCCAGAAACCGGCGCGTGAGCCGTATTCATACAGAGAATCCATCGACATATGGCGATCGGCGTAGCTGGCTGCACCTATGATGTCAGACAGGAATTGTTCAGAGCCAGCATCGCCGTGCAGCACGTTGTTTTCTGCACCTTCCTCATAATTGAGGACAAACTGCACTGCGACTTTGGCGTTGCCCGGCCACTGCGCGTGCGGCGGATTGTTGGCATAGCCAATCAGATCACGCGGATAGTTTTTGTTGAAGCTGTACTCTTTCTTTTCAGATACATCGCTCATTCTGTAAATTCCTTAGTCAGTCCTCAACCAGCCCTTAGTTTAGGTGCTGAAATGCGCCGCTGAGCGGTTTTTCAATCGGGTAATCTAAATCCCCGTGCTTGCTGGTGCCAAAGCCGAGCGCTACCAGTGATTCCACCATTTTTACCGCTGCGCTGACGCCATCAATCACCGGCAGACCCAACTCTTTCGTCAGTTCCTGCGCAAGTGAGGCCATGCCGCCACAGCCCAGCACAATCGCCCCACTGCCATCTTCACGTTTGGCCTGAATACAGCGCTGGCGCACCTTTTCCTGTGCCACACCGCTGCCATCTTCCAGCGCCAGCACCGGGAGGTCGATAGCGTGCAACGCCGCACAATGATGGGTAAAGCCATACTGCTGCAGCAGATGGCGGGCAATCACCAGCGTGCGCGGTAGCGTGGTGACTATCGAAAAGCGCGTCGCCACCAGCGTTGCCGTATGCATTGCGGCTTCCGCAATGCCAATCACCGGACCGCTGGCCAGTTCACGCGCGGCCAGTAAACCCGGATCGCCGAAGCAGGCAATAATGTGGCCGCTCACGCCCTGTGCTTTGCCGAGCCTGACCTGTTCCAATACGCCTATCGCCGCAATCGCTTCATCGAAATGCCCTTCAATCGACGGCACGCCCTGGCTCGGACACACGGCCAGAATTTCGGTACCAGGTGCCGCGACCGCACGTGCGGCTGCAACGATGGTCTCTGTCATCGCCTGGCTGGTATTAGGGTTGATCACCTGAATCAGGCTCATGATGCGGCTCCATTGTGACCGGAAAATAACCGGGTGAAGTCGGGTAACGTTTCGCCGCTGTGCTCAAAATGCAGGCTGGCCACGATATGTTCGAAGTGATGCTGCAACGCGGCGGTGAGCGCCGGCAGATCTTTCTGCCGCAATAGATCCACCAGCCGATCGTGATGATCGCAACGGCATCCGCGCTGCCAGGGCGCGCCATAGGCGGCAATCACTAATGATGAGCGTTGGGTTAGGCGCGTCACCATATCGGTGAGTACCTGATTGCCGGAAATCGCTTGCAGCTGAATATGGAAGGCGGCCGAGAGGCGGATCGCCGCTGCGCCGTCGTGCTGTTCGTGTGCCTGCTGCTCTTCCTCAATTAAGGTACTCAGGGCAGCAAGATGCGGAGGTTGAACATGCGTCAGCACCGCCGGCAAATTGGCGCACTCGAGTAAGCTGCGAGTGGCGAAGATATCGCGTGCCTCATCAACGCCCGGCGTGGCCACTTGTGCACCACGCCTGGGCGACAAGGTGATCATTTGCACCGCAGCGAGGCGTTGTAGCACCTTACGAATGCCGGTACGACTCACGCCAAAGACTTCTGACAACGCCTCTTCAGGCAATTTGCTGCCCGGTGGCAGCTGATGTTCCACAATGGCGGTGAGTAACGCCTGATAGATAGGTTCGTCGCGATCATTCAGATCGGCAGCCGTTTTCTGGCCTGTTTCGCTCTTCATTACCTGCTCCGGTAAGTGTCTGTGCACAGCACATCGTATACGTGAAATTAATTTTTTGTATACAAGAAATCAATTCTGGCCTGGATCCTGCAATACCGTTTCACGCTGTGATTATTTTTCCCATGATGTGAGAGGAGCAGGTTTCATGCCAAATCATTCTGAAGTGACCTCCGGGGTGGCCTCTGGAGCCAACGCCCACTACAGTCCGCGCCTGTGTAATGAAGATCTGGCGCCAACGCGCGACCAGAATTGGTCGTGGTATAACATTTTCTCTTTCTGGATGTCGGATGTGCACAGCATGGGCGGCTATGTAGTGGCCGCCAGCTTCTTTACCTTAGGTCTGGCAAGCTGGCAGGTGCTGCTGTGTTTGTTGGTGGGCATCTGCATCGTTCAGCTGTGTGCCAACCTGGTCGCCAAACCGAGCCAGATGGCGGGCGTGCCTTACGCGGTGATTTCACGTCAGGCATTCGGCGTGTTTGGTGCCAATATCCCGGCGGTGATCCGTGGATTGATCGCCTTCGCCTGGTATGGCATCCAGACCTATTTAGCGGCTAACGCGTTGATGCTGGTGTTGCTAAAGTTCTTCCCTTCACTGAGCGGTATGACGCAAAGCAGCTGGCTGGGATTATCTCAACTGGGCTGGTGCTGCTTCGGGGTGATGTGGTTTCTGCAGGCGATGGTGTTCTGGCACGGCATGAGCGCGATCAAACGCTTTATCGATGTGGCGGGTCCGGCAGTTTACGTAGTGATGGTGGCGCTGGCGGGCTGGATTGTATACAAAACCGGTTTTGACGGGATCTCCTTCACGCTGGCCAGCAAGCAGATGAGCACCGGCGAGCAAACCTGGCAGATGATCACCGCCACCGCTTTAGTCGTCTCTTATTTCTCCGGTCCGCTGCTGAACTTTGGTGACTTCTCTCGCTACGGCAAAAGTATGGGTGAAATCCGCCGTGGTAACCGCTGGGGATTACCGTTCAACTTCCTGCTGTTCTCGATTGTCACCGTGGTGATCGTATCAGGTACTCAATCGCTGTTCGGCCGCATGATTATCGATCCCATTGAGACGGTCAGCATGGTCGGCAACGACGTGGCGGTGGCGATTGGGCTGCTGACCATGATTATCGCCACCATCGGTATCAACATTGTGGCGAACTTTGTTTCTCCGGCTTTCGACTTCTCTAACTGCTCACCGCAAAAAATCAGTTTCCGTACCGGTGGAATGATTGCGGCGGTAGGTTCCGTGCTGCTGACGCCGTGGAATCTGTTCCAGTCACCGGAATTAATCCATTACACGTTGGATGTTCTCGGCTCCTTTATTGGCCCGCTGTTTGGCATTCTGGTGGCCGATTTCTATCTGATTAAGCGCAGCAAAGTTTACGTCGATGACCTGTTTGATGACACGCCGAAAGGACGCTACTGGTATCGCGGTGGCTTCAACCCGAAAGCAATTGCAGCACTGCTGCCGTCAGTGGGCATTTGCCTGGTGATCAGCTTTATTCCTTCTTTACATGCTGTGGCTAACTTCAGCTGGTTTATTGGTGTGGCATTGGGTGCAGGTTGCTATCGCTGGCTGGCACGCGCCGATCGTGAAGTATCTGTAGGCAGCTATCGTCAGGAAGTGGCGGTGCAGAAGGATTGATGTGTTCGCAGGTTTGGCATTGAGGTGCCAATCCTGAAAAAGCAAAAAGCCGATGCATTTCTGCATCGGCTTCTTTAATGATTGGCGGAACGGACGGGGCTCGAACCCGCGACCCCCTGCGTGACAGGCAGGTATTCTAACCAACTGAACTACCGCTCCGCGCTTTGTTCCCCGTCGAGAACGAGGCGAATATTAATGGCAGCTTTATGAACCGTCAATGCTTTTTCTGAGGGAATGAATCGTTTGCCGATTTTTTCGACTTAACGTTGCTTTTCCACGCAAAATCAGCCCATTCAGGCACGCCACAGGCAACTCCCGCCCTTCTTCAGCACCAAATCCAGTCGACTTTCATGTGCCAAGATCTCATCATCGCTGGCGTTGACCACGCGTAATCCTGAACTCGGACGCACAATGCGCTGGATGTTATCGCCTGTATTTTGGCTGCCCTGATCACCCTCCGCTGAGAAGGCCAGCGAGGTTTGGCCGCCCGTCATCATCAGGAACACTTCCGCCAGGATTTCGGCATCGAGCAATGCGCCGTGCAACGTACGTTTGCTGTTGTCGATTTCGTAGCGATTACACAACGCATCGAGGCTATTACGCTTGCCTGGATACATTTTACGCGCCATCGCCAGGCTATCCGTCACCTTACAGAAAGTGTCGGTTTTGCCGATATCGCGCTTGAGCATGCCGAACTCATAGTCCATAAAGCCGATATCGAACGAGGCGTTATGGATCACTAACTCTGCGCCACGAATGTAATCCAGGAATTCATCGGCGATGTCAGCGAACAGTGGCTTATCAGCAAGAAACTCATCGGCAATCCCGTGCACGCCGAAGGCTTCCGGATCCACCAGCCGATCGGGCTTGAGATACATATGGAAGTTGTTGCCGGTCAGGCGACGGTTAATCACCTCAACCGCACCGATTTCAATGATGCGATGTCCTTCATAATGCACACCGATCATGTTCATGCCGGTGGTTTCGGTATCGAGGACGATCTGGCGGTTATTTGCAGTGCTCATAGGACTCGTTTTATGTCAGACTTGGCGTTTTGTCAGAAGGAAGTCTACCAGAGATGCGCAAACAGGTAGAAATATTCACCGATGGATCCTGCCTGGGCAATCCCGGCCCCGGCGGCTACGGCGCCATTTTACGCTATGGCGCGCATGAAAAAGAGTTCAGTACCGGTTATCGACTCACGACCAACAACCGCATGGAAATGATGGCGGCCATTGTGGCGCTGGAAGCGTTAACTCAGCCCTGTGAAGTGGTGCTCAGCACTGATAGCCAGTATGTGCGTCAGGGGATCACCAGTTGGATTCACAACTGGAAAAAGCGTGGCTGGAAAACCGCCGATAAAAAGCCGGTAAAAAATGTCGATCTCTGGAAGCGTCTGGATGCCGCGCTCAGCAATCATGAAATTAAGTGGGAATGGGTAAAAGGCCACGCCGGTCACCCGGAAAACGAGCGCTGCGACGAACTGGCGCGCAACGCTGCCGGCCATCCGACGCAGGATGATGTCGGCTATCAGGTCGAATCCTGATCCTTCACTTCACGGAACTGGCGAGTGGCATTCACCGTTTGCCTGACCTGTGCTTTATTGATGCTCTTTTTTGCTTTGGTGGGCGTTAACGGGAACGTCCGTTTGCGTGCCACCACGATGTTCAAACATCCCAGCGCGGGCAAATGCGCACTGATCACCTTACCGCCCTGCTTATGCCACGGCACCACCTGAAAACGCGTACGGTAAACGACCTCATAATTGAGCAGGCTTAGCCAGTCGAGCAAACGGACCTGGCTGAACATCCTGCCGCTCCAGGGTGCGCGCGCATGTAAACCCGGAATACCTTTGCTGATACCAAGCAGGCTGAACGGGTTAAACCCGCTAATAATCATCCAGCCATCATCAATCAAGACCCGGTCTACTTCTCGTAACACGCGATGGGGATCCTGACTCCACGCCAGAGTATGCGCCATCAGGCAGGCATCAATCGATTTCGCTTCAAAGGGCAATTGCGTGGTATTGGCGATGACCTGCAGGTCATCGCCCTCAATGCCCACATTAACCTGATGCGATATGGCACACTGGCGGGTATTGATTTCTGCGCTGAGGCTGCCAAGTTTAAGCATATGAAAGCCATATAGCTTTCCAAGGTAGGGCTGCAACTGCTGCGTGAGTGCATCGCGAAAGTAGTCCCCCATCGGCATGTCACGCCAGGAGCGCGGCGCAGACAGAATTCGGCGTGTTTTAGCTGGCTTCATGCTCTACCATCATCCTTTTTCTACGACCTGAGAGGTGTTTATGAATCTTACCAGTATTCCCGCGTTGCAGGATAACTACATCTGGACACTGACAGACGATGATAAAAACTGTCTGATCGTCGATCCCGGCGAGGCTCAACCGGTGCTGGATAAAATTAGAGTCAATAAGTGGCAACCGGTGGCTATTTTACTCACGCATCATCATCACGATCATGTCGGCGGTGTCGCAGAGCTGTTGCAGCACTATCCCGATTTGGCGGTTTATGGACCAGAAGAAACCGCGGATAAGGGGGCAAAACACATCGTCGCTGAGAATGATGAATTTACGCTGCTTGGGCTAAATTTCCGTGTCATCGCAACACCCGGACACACTTTAGGACATATCTCATATTTCAGTTCACCTTATCTTTTCTGTGGTGACACGATGTTTTCTGGCGGTTGCGGAAGATTATTTGAAGGCACGGCAAAGCAGATGTTTGAGTCATTTCAAAAACTTAATGAACTCCCTGCAGATACCCTCGTTTGCTGCGCACATGAGTACACTTTATCCAATATGAAGTTTGCTGCGGCTATTCTGCCCCATGACCCTAAAATTTTGGCAAGGTATCAGCAAATTAAGGACTTACGTGCAGAAAATCGCATTACTTTGCCGACAAAACTGGCCCTTGAGCGAGAAATAAATTTATTTCTTCGTACGCAAGATGCTGATTTACAAAAGGCTTTGGGGACTAATGTGTCATCGTCTCCGTTATGGCAAACTTTTGCGGATCTACGCGAGAAGAAAGACCGTTACTGATATTTCTGGTTGTGTTGTGTGTACCCCTAACGTATAGTTGCTCGTCTTTTAAGCGAACTATTGACACACACATGAAGGCTAAAGCGATATTACTCGCCTCGGTCTTGCTGGTAGGATGTCAGGCATCAAGGAATGACGCCAATATCCCCGTACAGCATGCACAGAGCTTGTCTTCAGCTGGTCAAGGTGAAAATGGAAAGTACGGAGATCAATTATTATCGCAGCGCTGGCAGGATGATGGAACAAGCCTCGCAGAAGATACCGATCTCTGGAATCACATTAGTGACGAGTTGAAGATGGGGATTCCGGAAAACCCCCGGATCCGCGAACAAAAAACAAAGTTTTTAAGAAATAAGAGCTATCTCCACGATGTAACATTACGGGCAGAGCCGTACATGTACTGGATTGTCGAGCAGATACAGAAACGTAAAATGCCGATGGAACTGGTACTGCTACCCATAGTGGAGAGCGCTTTTGACCCACATGCAACATCTTCTGCGAATGCCGCTGGCATCTGGCAGATTGTTGCACAAACGGGCAAAAACTATGGTTTGAAACAGAACCAATGGTACGACGGACGCCGCGATGTGGTGGCCTCGACCAAAGTTGCGCTGGATATGATGCAGCGTCTGAACGGTATGTTTGACGGTGACTGGTTGTTAACAGTGGCCGCCTATAACAGCGGTGAAGGACGAGTGTTGAAAGCGATGAAACAGAATAAGGCGCGCGGCAAGCCGACTGACTTCTGGCATTTATCGTTACCACGCGAAACCACGGTCTATGTACCTAAGATGTTGGCCTTGAGTGAAATCCTCAAGAACAACAAGCAGTACGGTATCAAGTTGCCGACCCCGAACGAAAGCCGTGCCCTGGCACGTGTTGAAGTGGGCCAGCAAATTGAACTGACGCAGGCCGCCGATATGGCCGGTATGTCGCTCAATAAGTTGAAGAGCTTCAATGCGGGTTATAAACATGGCACCACTGCGCCAAACGGACCGCACTATATTATGGTGCCTAAGTCCAACGTTGCTAAGCTGCGCAATTCACTGGCTTCCGGTGATATTGCCTCCGTGCAGCCTACCGAAATGGCGAAAGTCAGTGCGGCAGGAAATAACTACACGGTACGCAAAGGCGACACCTTGTCAGCAATTGCTAACAAGCTTGGCGTAAGCGTCAGTGCACTGAAACAGCAGAACAACCTGCGCAGTGCTTCAGTTCGCATCGGTCAGAAGTTGACTGTAGGCGGCAAAGCAACGCAGTTGGCTGATAACGGCAACAGCATCACCTACCGTGTACGTAAGGGTGATTCTTTTGCCAGTATTGCAAAACGTCATGGAGTGAACACTCAAGATGTTATGCGCTGGAACAGTGACGCTAAAGACATTCAGCCGGGCGACAAGCTCACGCTGTTTGTTAAGAATAGCGCAACACCTGATACCTAATGCGTCGAAAAGGCTGACTTTTGTCAGCCTTTTTCATTTTCTGTCGTCCACAACCCCTTTCGCAGACGCCCTTCAGCCTATTATTTACTCGCCTGTCTGACAGATGGCATTAACGCCCGATGGGATACGTTGAATTGAACTCAACCAGCAGTGGATTGTGATCAGAGGCCCGCGTGACGAGCACAGAAGCCTCGCTGACTTTCATATCACGGTAAAAGACAAAATCTAACGGACGGCCAAACGCTTTACGCCGATGGTCATCCGTGAAATTCACTTCTTGCAATGCCATCTCTTCGGCAAAGCGATACAGCGCATTCATGCGCTGGCGGCTCCAGGCATTAAAATCGCCGGCCATGATTACCGGTCCGCGATGATGCTGAATCTGTTCGCCAATCGGCCCGAGTTGCTTACTGTAGACATCCACACCCAGGCTGAAATTCACCGCGTGAATGTTGACCACCATCAGCATTTCGCCGGTCGGTAGTGGATAGGCAGTTACCAGCGCAGATTTTGCCAGGCGTAATAAAGGTTCCCGCTCACGTAAAGGACAACAATACACAGGATGCGCAGAAGCCAGCGTCATTACGCCGGAAGGATGTTGAGGTAGGACAAAGGCAGGCACCTGATCGGCCGCCAGATAGTTACTGGTGGCGAATTTGACCAGCTCAGGTGTAGTTTGCGCTTCCTGTAGTAAAACCAGGTGAGCATCTTTGCCGAAACCCTGCAACACAGACATCCAGTCTGCCCGCTGCTGTTTGAAGATATTCCAGACTAAAACCCGCAATGCAGGATCCGCAGGTAACGGTGCACCAGGCGGCAGCGCCTGCCCCAGATGCAACATTGCCCCAGGCGGAAATATCCGCTCTGCAGGCTGACCCGCTGTATAACGCATTGCATATGTTTTCTTTCGCACTTTCCCGCCTGGCTGATTTACGACTACAACTTCACCTGACAGTTATAGGGATTTTAGGGCAGGGTTTCAATTGGCGTTGTTAATTGTCGGAATTAGCTTCACAGCATATTGCAGCAACAACCCGCCCTGTGGCGGGTTGTTGATCTCACTATTCAGTGGCGAATACAGTACGGGGTTTGTCGAACTGACCACTCAGTCTTACCAGTAATAGCGCGATAAAAACGATGACAGCACCAACCCAAGGGGTTTGAGCCAGACCGTAATGTTCGACAATATGACCGCCAACCAACGACCCCAGCGCAATGCCGATGTTAAACGCCGCAATGTTCAGCCCTGACGCCACATCAACTGCACCGGGCGCATAATACTCAGCCTTTTGCACCACATAAACCTGCAAACCGGGCACGTTCGCAAAGGCAAAAATTCCCATCACTAACACCGTTGCCAGCGCCATAAAGTGTGTATTTGCCGTGAACTGGAATACCAACAGCAACACTGCCAGTGCGCTAAAGATCAGGGTTAACGCAGGCACAGCGCCATGACGATCGGCTAGCTTGCCGCCCCAGATATTACCGATGGCTACAGAGATACCGTATCCCAGCAGAATCACACTTACGGCTGTTGGGGAAAACCCTGCCAATGACTGCATCATCGGCGCCAGGAAAGTGAAGGCGGTAAACACGCCGCCGTAGCCCAGCGCGGTGATGGCATAAATTAATAGCAGACGCGGATTCACCATGACGCGCGCTTGCTGCGCTAGTGTGGTAACAGGTGGTTGCGCAATATTACGCGGTATCAGCACCATGCTGCTGACTAAAGCAATGACACCTAACATGGAAACTGCGAGAAAACTTTCACGCCATCCAAAGTGTTGACCAATCAGAGTACCCAAGGGTACACCGGTTACCAATGCCACAGTCAGACCTCCAAACATGATGGCGATGGCACTTGCCGCCTTCTCTTTGCTCACCAGGCTGGTTGCAATCGTCGAACCGACCGAGAAGAAAACGCCGTGTGCCAGTCCCGTTAGCAATCGAGCAATCACCAACGTCTCATAGTTCGGTGCCAACCACGCGACTAAGTTGCCCACCGTAAAGAGCGCCATCAGCCCCATCAGCAGTGGCTTGCGAGGTACTTTACCGGTTAAAGCGGTTAGCACTGGCGCCCCCACGGCGACACCAAGGGCATAAATTGAGACCAGCATTCCTGCGGAAGGCAGCGTGATGTTAAGTTGTTCCGCAATCGTAGGAATAAGACCTACGATAACGAATTCAGTGGTTCCGATAGCGAAGGCGCTGATAGTCAGCGCCCAGAGTGCAAGTGGCATGATTGACTCCCATGAATGTTTTGATGGGGATTATTATCGCGTCATGCTTTAATGACAAAAAGATGCAAAGTAAGAATAGACTTTTGCTTCGGAGAGCATAATGAAAGCATCGTCGGATGAGTTGAAAGTTTTTATCGCTGTGGTAGAAAGCGGCAGTTTTAGCCGGGCGGCTGAACAACTGCAGATGGCGAATTCGGCTGTGAGCCGCACAGTTAAAAAGCTAGAGAACAAACTTGGAGTGGCATTACTTACGCGAACCACACGTCAGCTCGCGCTTACTCAGGAAGGTGAGCACTACTTTAAACGCGTGCAGAAGCTCATGCAGGAAATGTCGACCGCTGAAAATGAGTTAGTGGAACGGCAGCAATCCCCTCAGGGTGAATTGCGAATTGATGCGGCAACGCCGGTGATCCTGCATTTAATCTTGCCGATGATTAAATCATTTCGTGAGCGCTATCCAGACGTTACGCTGTCGCTGATTTCCTCCGAAAGCTTCATTAACCTGATTGAACGTAAAGTCGATGTAGCAATTCGCGCGGGCAATCTGACCGATTCCACCCTACGCGCGCGCTTATTGTTTACCAGCTATCGCAAACTTGTCGCAACACCTGCGTATTTGGCTAAGCGCGGTGTTCCTGCTTCCATTGTTGATTTAGTCGATCACGAATGCCTGGGATTTGTTGAACCCTCGCGGTTAAACCGTTGGCCAGTTTCGGACAATGGCCGCGATCTATACGAGATTAAACAGGGAATGTCTTCGAATAGTGGCGAAACGATTAAACAGCTATGCCTGGACGATCAGGGTATCGCCTGTTTATCTGATTACATGGTGGACAGGGAAATCGCCGAAGGGACTTTTGTTGAGGTATTGGCGCAGCAGCGAGTTCCCGTGGAGATGCCGTTCAACGCGGTCTATTACAGTGATCTGGGTGTAAGTCAGCGTGCACGTGCTTTTATCGACTTTCTCAGCGAGTGGGTCAGGCAACAGCCCTGGCGTATGCAGGGCTGAATACTGCGTAACTTAATCCCAGTCCGGAGCCAATCCTTCAGGGCTAACCAACCGCTGCTGGCGATCCAGTGATGAGATGCTTTTCATATCCTCCGCATCAAGTGTTAAGTTAGCAGCATCCATATTACTGGCCAGATTATCGCGCTTAGTTGAAGAAGGGATTACGCTGAAGCCAGATTGCATCGCCCACGCCAGAACGATTTGTGCCGATGTCGCCTGATGTTTGTGTGCAATCGACTGGATGGTTTCATCCTTTAGTGCCTCACCGTAAGCCAATGTCATGTAAGACGTGATATGCAATCCTTGCTGCTTAGCATACTCAACAACCGCGCGGTTTTGCAGGAACGGATGGAGTTCAATCTGGTTCGTGGCGATATTTTCAATGCCAACCGCTGCAATGGCCTCTTTCATCAATGCAATCGGGAAGTTTGATATGCCGATTTGACGCGTCAAACCCGCTTCTTTTGCAGCCATTAATGCCTGCATGCTCTCTTTAACTGATACTGCTGCGCCGGGTGAAGGCCAGTGAATCAATGTAAGATCAACATAATCGGTGCGCAGTTTTGACAGACTTTGCTGCAAACTCGGTATCAGTTTTTCACCAGACAGGTTTTCAATCCAGATCTTGGTGGTAATAAAGAGTTGATTACGAGCTATGCCACTTTCAGCAATTGCCTGACCAACGGCTGCTTCATTTTCATAGATTTGGGCGGTATCGATAGCACGGTAACCGAGTTCCAGTGCAGTTTTCACGGAATGGATTACAACATCATCTTGCAGGCGGAAAGTGCCTAAACCAAAGGCTGGGATTGTCATGAGTTCCTCATCGTGTTGTGGTTTATTGCGATGGGAAGTATTTTGGCAGCTTTATTGTTGACGAAAAATCCGCTTATAAGCAGAAGAATATTGCGTTTAAATCAACAATAGGCACTAAATTTTGCACATGAAAAAGCCCTGACTTATTAAGTCAGGGCTATTCAATTAAGTGGCGGAACGGACGGGGCTCGAACCCGCGACCCCCTGCGTGACAGGCAGGTATTCTAACCAACTGAACTACCGCTCCACCGATACTGTACCAAAATCAGAAAATCGTTCTGAATTCGGGTGTTTCGCCCTTTCAGTGTCACTTGAAAGGTCACGACTCACGAATGAGTCTTAATTTGATGCCTGGCAGTTCCCTACTCTCGCATGGGGAGACCCCACACTACCATCGGCGCTACGGCGTTTCACTTCTGAGTTCGGCATGGGGTCAGGTGGGACCACCGCGCTAAAGCCGCCAGGCAAATTCTGTTTCATCCGCGCCGTTACTTCCGTAACCACGCGAACCAATCTCTGAACAAGCTGAAAATCTACTGCGTCTCTCAAAAACGCCTCTGGCGTTGTAAGGTTAAGCCTCACGGGTCATTAGTACCGGTTAGCTCAATGCATCGCTGCACTTACACATCCGGCCTATCAACGTCGTAGTCTTCAACGTCCCTTCAGGACTCTCAAGGAGTCAGGGAGAACTCATCTCGGGGCAAGTTTCGTGCTTAGATGCTTTCAGCACTTATCTTTTCCGCACTTAGCTACCGGGCAATGCCATTGGCATGACAACCCGAACACCAGTGGTGCGTTCACTCCGGTCCTCTCGTACTAGGAGCAACCCCCCTCAATTCTCCAGCGCCCACGGCAGATAGGGACCGAACTGTCTCACGACGTTCTAAACCCAGCTCGCGTACCACTTTAAACGGCGAACAGCCGTACCCTTGGGACCTACTTCAGCCCCAGGATGTGATGAGCCGACATCGAGGTGCCAAACACCGCCGTCGATATGAACTCTTGGGCGGTATCAGCCTGTTATCCCCGGAGTACCTTTTATCCGTTGAGCGATGGCCCTTCCATTCAGAACCACCGGATCACTATGACCTGCTTTCGCACCTGCTCGAGCCGTCACTCTCGCAGTCAAGCTGGCTTATGCCATTGCACTAACCTCCTGATGTCCGACCAGGATTAGCCAACCTTCGTGCTCCTCCGTTACTCTTTAGGAGGAGACCGCCCCAGTCAAACTACCCACCAGACACTGTCCGCAGCCCGGATCACGGGCCTACGTTAGAACATCAAACATTAAAGGGTGGTATTTCAAGGTTGGCTCCACGCAGACTGGCGTCCACGCTTCAAAGCCTCCCACCTATCCTACACATCAAGGCTCAATGTTCAGTGTCAAGCTATAGTAAAGGTTCACGGGGTCTTTCCGTCTTGCCGCGGGTACACTGCATCTTCACAGCGATTTCAATTTCACTGAGTCTCGGGTGGAGACAGCCTGGCCATCATTACGCCATTCGTGCAGGTCGGAACTTACCCGACAAGGAATTTCGCTACCTTAGGACCGTTATAGTTACGGCCGCCGTTTACCGGGGCTTCGATCAAGAGCTTCTCCTTGCGGATAACCCCATCAATTAACCTTCCGGCACCGGGCAGGCGTCACACCGTATACGTCCACTTTCGTGTTTGCACAGTGCTGTGTTTTTAATAAACAGTTGCAGCCAGCTGGTATCTTCGACTGGCTTCAGCTCGGGGAGCAAGTCCCTTCACCTACGCGCCAGCGTGCCTTCTCCCGAAGTTACGGCACCATTTTGCCTAGTTCCTTCACCCGAGTTCTCTCAAGCGCCTTGGTATTCTCTACCTGACCACCTGTGTCGGTTTGGGGTACGATTTCGTGTTACCTGGAGCTTAGAGGCTTTTCCTGGAAGCAGGGCATCAGTTACTTCACCACCGTAGTGGCTCGTCATCACACCTCAGCGTTAACAAGAGTCCGGATTTACCTAAACTCTCCGCCTACATGCTTAAACCGGGACAACCGTCGCCCGGATAACCTAGCCTTCTCCGTCCCCCCTTCGCAGTAACACCAAGTGCAGGAATATTAACCTGCTTCCCATCGACTACGCTTTTCAGCCTCGCCTTAGGGGTCGACTCACCCTGCTCCGATTAACGTTGAACAGGAACCCTTGGTCTTCCGGCGAGCGGGCTTTTCACCCGCTTTATCGTTACTTATGTCAGCATTCGCACTTCTGATACCTCCAGCAACCCTCACAGGCCACCTTCAACGGCTTACAGAACGCTCCCCTACCCAACAACGCATACGCGTCGCTGCCGCAGCTTCGGTGCATGGTTTAGCCCCGTTACATCTTCCGCGCAGGCCGACTCGACCAGTGAGCTATTACGCTTTCTTTAAATGATGGCTGCTTCTAAGCCAACATCCTGGCTGTCTGTGCCTTCCCACATCGTTTCCCACTTAACCATGACTTTGGGACCTTAGCTGGCGGTCTGGGTTGTTTCCCTCTTCACGACGGACGTTAGCACCCGCCGTGTGTCTCCCGTGATAACATTCTTCGGTATTCGCAGTTTGCATCGGGTTGGTAAGCCGGGATGGCCCCCTAGCCGAAACAGTGCTCTACCCCCGAAGATGAGTTCACGAGGCGCTACCTAAATAGCTTTCGGGGAGAACCAGCTATCTCCCGGTTTGATTGGCCTTTCACCCCCAGCCACAAGTCATCCGCTAATTTTTCAACATTAGTCGGTTCGGTCCTCCAGTTAGTGTTACCCAACCTTCAACCTGCCCATGGCTAGATCACCGGGTTTCGGGTCTATACCCTGCAACTTAACGCCCAGTTAAGACTCGGTTTCCCTGCGGCTCCCCTATACGGTTAACCTTGCTACAGAATATAAGTCGCTGACCCATTATACAAAAGGTACGCAGTCACCCCATAAAAGAGGCTCCCACTGCTTGTACGTACACGGTTTCAGGTTCTGTTTCACTCCCCTCGCCGGGGTTCTTTTCGCCTTTCCCTCACGGTACTGGTTCACTATCGGTCAGTCAGGAGTATTTAGCCTTGGAGGATGGTCCCCCCATATTCAGACAGGATACCACGTGTCCCGCCCTACTCTTCGAACTCACAGTAAGTGCATTTTTGTGTACGGGAGTATCACCCTGTACCCTGCGACTTTCCAGACGCTTCCACTAATGCACAAACTGATTCAGGTTCTGGGCTGTTCCCCGTTCGCTCGCCGCTACTGGGGGAATCTCGGTTGATTTCTTTTCCTCTGGGTACTTAGATGTTTCAGTTCCCCAGGTTCGCCTCGCAACACTATGTATTCATGTTGCGATGATGCACAGAGTGCACCGGGTTTCCCCATTCGGACATCGTCGGCTGTAGCGGTTCATATCACCTTACCGACGCTTTACGCAGATTAGCACGTCCTTCATCGCCTCTGACTGCCAGGGCATCCACCGTGTACGCTTAGTCGCTTAACCTCACAACCCACAGGCGTTTTACAACGCATGCAGACTGCAAGCATTTGAGAGACTCGAACACATCGCTTATTCATTCTTATTACGGAGAATGAACGCGACGTGTCGTTTCAATTTTCAGCTTGTTCCGGATTGTTAAAGAGCAAATATCTCAAACGCAGCTCGCAAGCTGGTTTTGAGATACTGTGGAGACACCTTTCACCTGTCACCAAGCAAGTGGCGTCCCCTAGGGGATTCGAACCCCTGTTGCCGCCGTGAAAGGGCGGAGTCCTAACCGCTAGACGAAGGGGACACGATAGTGTCACGACTTCGCAGCCGTCTTGCTCATTACTTTTCTATCAGACAATCTGTGTGAGCACTGCGCGGGAAGGTATCTTCAGGTAAGGAGGTGATCCAACCGCAGGTTCCCCTACGGTTACCTTGTTACGACTTCACCCCAGTCATGAATCACAAAGTGGTAAGCGCCCTCCCGAAGGTTAAGCTACCTACTTCTTTTGCAACCCACTCCCATGGTGTGACGGGCGGTGTGTACAAGGCCCGGGAACGTATTCACCGTAGCATTCTGATCTACGATTACTAGCGATTCCGACTTCACGGAGTCGAGTTGCAGACTCCGATCCGGACTACGACGCACTTTATGAGGTCCGCTTGCTCTCGCGAGGTCGCTTCTCTTTGTATGCGCCATTGTAGCACGTGTGTAGCCCTACTCGTAAGGGCCATGATGACTTGACGTCATCCCCACCTTCCTCCAGTTTATCACTGGCAGTCTCCTTTGAGTTCCCGGCATAACCCGCTGGCAACAAAGGATAAGGGTTGCGCTCGTTGCGGGACTTAACCCAACATTTCACAACACGAGCTGACGACAGCCATGCAGCACCTGTCTCAGAGTTCCCGAAGGCACCAAAGCATCTCTGCTAAGTTCTCTGGATGTCAAGAGTAGGTAAGGTTCTTCGCGTTGCATCGAATTAAACCACATGCTCCACCGCTTGTGCGGGCCCCCGTCAATTCATTTGAGTTTTAACCTTGCGGCCGTACTCCCCAGGCGGTCGACTTAACGCGTTAGCTCCGGAAGCCACTCCTCAAGGGAACAACCTCCAAGTCGACATCGTTTACGGCGTGGACTACCAGGGTATCTAATCCTGTTTGCTCCCCACGCTTTCGCACCTGAGCGTCAGTCTTTGTCCAGGGGGCCGCCTTCGCCACCGGTATTCCTCCAGATCTCTACGCATTTCACCGCTACACCTGGAATTCTACCCCCCTCTACAAGACTCTAGCCTGCCAGTTTCGAATGCAGTTCCCAGGTTGAGCCCGGGGATTTCACATCCGACTTGACAGACCGCCTGCGTGCGCTTTACGCCCAGTAATTCCGATTAACGCTTGCACCCTCCGTATTACCGCGGCTGCTGGCACGGAGTTAGCCGGTGCTTCTTCTGCGGGTAACGTCAATCGTCAAGGCTATTAACCTTAACGCCTTCCTCCCCACTGAAAGTACTTTACAACCCGAAGGCCTTCTTCATACACGCGGCATGGCTGCATCAGGCTTGCGCCCATTGTGCAATATTCCCCACTGCTGCCTCCCGTAGGAGTCTGGACCGTGTCTCAGTTCCAGTGTGGCTGGTCATCCTCTCAGACCAGCTAGGGATCGTCGCCTAGGTGAGCCATTACCCCACCTACTAGCTAATCCCATCTGGGCACATCCGATGGTGTGAGGCCCGAAGGTCCCCCACTTTGGTCCGAAGACGTTATGCGGTATTAGCTACCGTTTCCAGTAGTTATCCCCCTCCATCGGGCAGTTTCCCAGACATTACTCACCCGTCCGCCACTCGTCACCCAAGGAGCAAGCTCCTCTGTGCTACCGTTCGACTTGCATGTGTTAGGCCTGCCGCCAGCGTTCAATCTGAGCCATGATCAAACTCTTCAATTTAAGTTTGATTTGCTGAAACAAGTTCAGCGATGCTCATCTGTAAAACGTCATAATGAATTTCATTATGTGTTCACTCGTGAGACTTGATATTTTTTACGTCCGGAGACGTTGATATCAATCCTGCGAGTGCCCACACAGATTGTCTGATAAATTGTTAAAGAGCAGTGCAATCAGCGTTTTAACTTGCTGTTGCGAGGTGGCGTATATTACGCTTCTCTCCTTCAGAGTCAAACACTTTTTTCAGCGTTTTTCATCTGGCGGGGTGAATCTCTTCACTCCCTGCTGAGCCGTCTGCGTTGCCGCTTTGCCGTCTCAGTGGTGGCGCATTATAGGGAGGTTCTGAGGAAGCGCAAGGGCAATTTTTAAGACTTTCATTCGTTCGCTTGAAAATTGCACAAAACAGTCTACATCACCCCTTTTTGATACGTCCAGGCAGCTCTGAGAGGCTATTAAGCACCCAATCGGCTGCATTTTCCCCTTCTGCAGTGACAGGCTTACCAGAGCGAACCAGCACTTTAGTGCCCACACCTGCCGCCAACGCCGCCTGCATATCTTCTATTTTGTCGCCAACCATATAAGAAGCAGCCATATCGATGTTCAAATGCTTCTGCGCAGAGAGCAGCATACCGGGCTGCGGCTTACGGCAATCACACACCTGGCGATACTCTTCTACTGTTGCATCTGGCAGATGAGGACAGAAATAGATGCCATCAAGATCAACATCACGATCTGCCAGCGACCAATCCATCCATTCGGTGAGCTGCATAAACTGGTCTTCAGTAAACATGCCGCGCGCAATACCGGACTGATTAGTCACCAGTACCAGCGCGTAACCCATCTTCTTCAGCGCCTGTAACGCTTCAATGGTACCGTCGATGAATTCAAAATTATCGATTTCATGAACATAACCGTGATCGACATTCAGGGTGCCATCACGATCTAGAAAAATAGCGGGGACTTTGTTCGACACGTAGAAACTCCTGCTGCAAATAATGCCGCACAGTATCGCATGATTGCATATATAGAGAGAATGGCAGATTGAATGACTTCGATTGATTTAGCCGTCTGGATGCCTTAACATCCATCCAAATTTCACGCAGCGCCATCGCGTGGAAGCCGATACACCACGGACAACGTAATACGATAACTATTAAACTAATGATTAAACTCGAAAACATTACCAAAGTGTTCCAGCAAGGTTCACGCACTATTCAGGCGCTCTCAGATGTCAGCCTGCACGTGCCTGCCGGACAGATTTATGGCGTCATCGGATCATCCGGTGCCGGTAAAAGTACGCTCATCCGCTGCGTTAACTTACTTGAGCGTCCAACATCGGGGCGCGTTCTGGTGGATGGTCAGGATTTGACTGCCCTCTCCTCCTCAAAACTGACGCTGGCACGTCGTCAGATTGGCATGATCTTCCAGCACTTCAATTTAATGAACTCACGTACCGTATCCGGTAACGTTGCGCTGCCGCTTGAATTGGGAAACCTCTCTCGCGAGCAGATCAAAAGCCGTGTGACTGAACTGCTGGAGTTAGTTGGGCTGGCAGACAAACACGACAGCTGGCCTGCGAATCTTTCCGGCGGACAGAAACAGCGTGTGGCGATTGCGCGTGCGTTGGCTACTAATCCAAAGGTTTTGCTGTGTGACGAAGCCACCAGCGCCCTCGATCCGGCAACGACGCGTTCCATTTTAGAATTACTGAAAGACATCAACCGCCGACTGGGGATCACTATTCTGCTGATCACCCATGAGATGGATGTCGTGAAACGCATCTGCGACCAGGTTGCCGTCATCAGTAATGGTGAGCTGATCGAGAAAGACAGCGTTAGCGAAGTGTTCTCACATCCTAAAACGCCATTGGCTCAGCAGTTTATTCAATCGACGCTGCATCTGGATATCCCAGACGATTACCAGCAGCGTATGCAGCCGCTAGCCTCGGCTGAAAGTGTCCCGCTGTTGCGCCTGGAGTTCACCGGAAAATCGGTCGATGCACCGCTGCTGTCAGAAGCCGCACGTCGCTTCAACGTCAACAACAACATTATCAGTGCGCAGATGGATTACGCGGGCGGTGTGAAGTTCGGCATTATGCTGGCGGAAATGGATGGTAGTGAAACAGATACACAGGCAGCGATTACCTGGCTGAAAGAAAATCATGTGAAAGTAGAGGTACTGGGTTATGTCTGAAGCGATGATGTGGTTACTGACGCGTGGCGTCTGGGAAACGCTGATGATGACCTTCGTCTCCGGTTTCTTTGGTTTTGTGCTCGGTCTGCCGGTAGGCGTGCTGCTGTACGTCACCCGCCCAGGGCAAATTCTGGCCAATGGCACCCTCTATCGCGTGCTTTCCGCGGTGGTGAATATCTTCCGATCAATTCCCTTCATCATATTACTGGTATGGATGATTCCCTTCACACGCATGATTGTCGGCACCTCCATTGGTTTGCAAGCCGCTATCGTGCCACTGACGGTCGGCGCCGCACCTTTCATTGCGCGTATGGTTGAGAATGCACTGCTGGAGTTGCCAACCGGTTTAATTGAAGCCTCACGTGCGATGGGTGCAACGCCACTACAGATCGTACGTAAAGTGTTGCTCCCAGAAGCCCTGCCGGGTCTGGTGAATGCCGCTACAATTACCCTGATTACGCTGGTCGGCTACTCCGCCATGGGCGGCGCTGTCGGCGCTGGCGGTCTGGGTCAGATTGGCTACCAGTATGGTTACATTGGCTATAACGCTACGGTAATGAATACCGTACTGATTTTGCTGGTTGTTCTGGTGTATTTAATTCAGTTCTGTGGCGACCGCATTGTGCGTGCTGTGTCCCATAAATAAGTAAACAACATCAATAGTCCTCTATTAAGGAAGGGATATGTCTTTCACATTTAAAAAGATTGCCGCTGTGGGTGCTCTGATTGGCGCAATTGCGCTGGCAGGATGCGATCAGAAAGCTAAAGATCCAAACCACATTAAAGTGGGTGTGATTGTCGGTGCTGAGCAGCAGGTTGCTGAAACCGCTGTTAAGGTCGCTAAAGAGAAATACGGTCTGGATGTTGAACTGGTGACTTTCAACGATTACGTGCTGCCAAACGAAGCGTTGAGCAAAGGCGATATCGATGTTAACGCCTTCCAGCATAAGCCTTATCTGGATCAGCAGATCAAAGACCGCGGTTACAAGCTGGTTGCCGTGGCCAATACCTTTGTTTACCCGATTGCCGGCTACTCGAAGAAAATCAAATCACTGGATGAACTGCAGAACGGTGCGCAGGTCGCTATCCCTAACGATCCAACCAACCTCGGTCGTTCACTGCTGCTGCTGCAGAAAGTGGGCCTGATTAAACTGAAAGATGGCGTGGGCTTGCTGCCAACTTCACTGGATATCGTTGAGAACCCGAAAAACCTGAAGATTGTTGAGCTGGAAGCGCCGCAGCTGCCACGTTCACTGGACGATCAGCAGATTGCACTGGCGGTGATCAACACCACTTACGCTAGCCAGATTGGCCTGACACCTGCGAAAGACGGCATCTTTGTCGAAGATAAAGATTCTCCTTACGTGAACCTGATCGTCAGCCGTGAAGATAATAAGGATGCGGAAAACGTGAAGAAATTTGTTCAGGCATATCAGTCTGATGAAGTTTCAGAAGCCGCGAATAAAATCTTCAACGGTGGTGCAGTCAAAGGCTGGTAATTTTTGCCTTTGATGCCATCCAGGGCGGCTTAGGCCGCCCTTTCTTTTTGCTGACTTGTTATTTAATCCCGTCCTTGTTTCAATAACGCCACTTTTTACTACTGAGGATGTTGCCATGCGTTTTTTACCGCTCTGCTTGTTAGCATTGATGCTAACCGGGTGTGTTCGTGAATATCACCCAATAAGCAGTGCTCCCGCTCGCCCGCAACAGTCATCCAGCGAACCTGAACGTAAACCGACTCCACGCCCGGCGCCGGTGAAGATTTACACCGACGCCACAGCTCTGGTCAGCAATCCGTTCCGCGACCTGGGTGAAGTCTCTGCCGATGATTGCCAGAGCAGCAGCCAGGATTCACCACCGAACATTAACACCGCGCGTAAGCGTCTGCAGATTAAAGCGGCGGGTATGAAAGCTAACGCGGTATTGCTGCATAAGTGCGAGATCGTCACCAGCACGCCAGGCTGCTATCGCCAGGCCATTTGCCAGGGCTCTGCACTGAAAGTTTCTAATCAATGAGTGATTTTGCCTTTGCGCAAATCGGCGTGATTCGTTCGCCGTGGAAAGAGAAATTTGCTGTACCGCGCCAGCCTGGCTTAGTGCAGGATGGCGGCGGCGAGCTGCACTTGCTGCCGCCGTATAATCAGCCAGAAGCGGTGCGCGGGCTTGAAGCCTTCAGCCATCTTTGGGTGCTGTTCGTCTTCCATCAAACTATGGAAGGCGGTTGGCGTCCAACAGTGCGACCACCGCGGTTAGGTGGAAACGCACGTATGGGCGTGTTTGCCACACGCTCAACCTTCCGTCCCAATCCCATTGGCATGTCATTGGTTGAGTTAAAAGGCATTCGTTGCGAGAAGCAGCAGGTCATTTTACAGCTCGGTAGCCTGGATTTAGTGGATGGCACACCGGTGGTCGATATCAAACCGTACCTGCCGTTTGCTGAAGCGTTGCCTGATGCACGCGCCGGATTTGCCCAAAGCGCCCCGGATGCCACCATGCCCGTGCGCTTCTCTGCTTTAGCGCAGAGCCAGATTCAGCAGCAGAAAAACTATCCCCATCTGGCACGCTTTATCGCAGACGTTTTAGCGCAAGATCCCCGTCCGGCTTACCGTAAAGGCGAAGCGGAAGATCGTGAGTATGCTGCCTGGCTGCTCGACTTTAATGTGCGCTGGCGTATCGATGAAGTCGGCACTGAAGTGATCGCCCTCGATCCGCGCTAAAACAAGCTTTTGAGTGATGGATCTCGCTGGTACACTAGCCGCCAGAAAATTTTTTGTCCGTGTCCTTCCGTACAACTGGAATCGTAATCAATGCGTACTACTCAATATCTGCTCTCTACCCTGAAAGAGACGCCATCCGATGCGGAAGTGATCAGCCACCAGCTGATGCTGCGCGCCGGTATGATCCGCAAACTGGCTTCCGGTCTTTATACCTGGTTGCCGACCGGTGTTCGCGTACTGCGAAAAGTTGAAAATATCGTACGCGAAGAGATGAACAACGCGGGTGCGATTGAGATCTCCATGCCGGTGGTTCAGCCTGCCGATTTGTGGGAAGAGAGCGGTCGTTGGGAGCAGTACGGCCCGGAGCTGCTGCGCATTAAAGATCGTCACGAGCGTCCGTTCGTATTGGGTCCGACTCATGAAGAAGTGGTCACCGACCTGATCCGTAATGAACTGAGTTCTTACAAACAGCTGCCGCTGAATGTCTACCAGATCCAGACCAAATTCCGTGATGAAGTGCGTCCGCGCTTTGGTGTGATGCGTTCGCGTGAGTTCATCATGAAAGATGCTTACTCATTCCATACCTCGCAGGAATCCTTGCAGGAAACCTACGACGCGATGTATCGCGCTTACAGCCAGAGCTTTAGCCGTATGGGTCTGGACTTCCGCGCCGTACAGGCTGACACCGGTTCAATTGGCGGTAGCGGCTCACATGAATTCCAGGTGCTGGCGCTGAGCGGTGAAGATGATGTGATCTTCTCCAGCGAATCCGATTACGCTGCTAACATCGAAAAAGCTGAAGCACTGGCGCCAGTGGGCGAACGTCCGGCTGCGACTCAGGCGATGACACAGTTCGCCACGCCAAACGCCAAAACGATTGCAGAATTGGTTGAGCAACATCAGATCCCGGTAGAAAAAACCGTGAAGACGCTGATTGTGAAAGGTGCGGAAGAGAGCGGCCATGCGCTGGTTGCCTTATTGGTCCGCGGCGATCATGAACTCAACGAAATTAAAGCCGAGCATCTGGATATCGTTGCCTCTCCATTGGAGATGGGCAGTGAAGAAGCGATTCGCGCTGCCGTTGGTGCAGGCTTTGGTTCAATCGGCCCGGTTGGTCTGAGCATGCCTGTGATTGCCGACCGCACTGTTGCTAAAATGAGCGATTTCTCTGCAGGCGCCAACATTGATGGTCAGCACTTTGCCGGCATCAACTGGCTGCGCGATCTGCCTGAAGCGCGCGTGGAAGATATCCGTAACGTGGTTGAGGGCGATCCAAGCCCGGATGGCAAAGGCACGCTGCAGATTAAACGTGGTATCGAAGTGGGTCACATCTTCCAGTTAGGCACCAAGTACTCTGACGCGATGAAAGCCGCAGTGCAGGGTGAAGATGGTCGTAACCAGGTCATGACCATGGGTTGCTACGGTATTGGTATCACTCGCGTAGTGGCCGCAGCCATCGAGCAGAACCATGACGAACGTGGCATTATCTGGCCTGCAGCGCTAGCGCCGTTCGAAGTCGCGATTCTGCCGATGAATATGCAGAAATCTTTCCGCGTGAAAGAATTGGCTGAAGAGCTGTACAGCCAGCTGCGTGCAAAAGGCATTGATGTGATTCTGGATGACCGTAAAGAGCGTCCAGGTGTAATGTTCGCTGATATGGAACTGATTGGCGTGCCGCACACCATCGTGATTGGTGATCGTAACCTCGATAATGAAGAGATCGAGTACAAGGCGCGTTCTTCCAGTGAGAAGCAGATGATCAAACAGCACGATATTGTCGAGTTCCTGGCAAAAGCGCTGAACAAGTAATCGCGAGACGCCTCCCCCGGGAGGCGTTTTTTATTGCACTTTACCCCGCATCGATTTCACACTGCTTCGCCGCGATTTACCATCCAGTCGCCTTTCTTTTGACGCCCGCGTAGGACGCGTTGCCCGCCTTACCTTTTCAACCGTGGTTAACTCGTGAATCAGATTGATGAGCCGTTGCAGGGCCGCCTCACGATTCATTTCCTGACTGCGATACTCCTGAGATTTGATGATCACCACGCCTTCTGCCGTAATCAAATGGTGGCTTGCGGCCAGCAAACGCTCCTTGTAAAACGGCGGCAGCGAAGAAGCGTGAATATCAAAACGCAAATGGATAGCAGTGGACGTTTTATTCACATGCTGCCCACCCGCGCCTTGTGCACGAATGGCACTGAGCTCGACTTCATTGTCTGCAAGTGAAACCGAACGCGACAGCACGATCATCTGTCACCTGCCTTTAAGAACGACATTGCGTCGCGTAATAACCTGTTCATCAACTTAACCTTTTGTGCGCCGTCTTAAGGCTTAAGACCAGCGCTGTGTGTCACTTTTTCACTTTTCTTTGCGTACATCCCGGCTTCTCCTGGCTGATTTCCATGAAAATCCTGTGATATAGTCGCTTATCAACCAGAGTATTTAAGCTCTGCTGAGGAGGTGTATGTGCAAAAGTATTGTGAGTTAGTTCGCCAGAAATATGCCCAAATTGGAAGTGGCGACCTGGGGTATGTGCCAGACGCGATAGGTTGCGCGCTAAACGCACTCAACGATATTGCCGCTAATTCTGCGCTAAACTCTTCTGTCAGGGAACAAGCAGCTTATGCTGCTGCTAACTTATTGGTGAGCGACTATGTTGACGAATGAAGCCTACAAACCCATCAACTGCGATGACTACGATAGCCTCGAACTCGCCTGCACCAAACACTGGACGCTGTCTTTGGAGTTAAAAAACGGCGATCAGCTCAAGGCGAAAGCCGTTGACATGGTCTCACGTAAAAACGTGGAGTACCTGACGGTCGATCTCTCCGGTGAAACCCGCGAACTGAGGCTTGACCATATTGCCAGCTTCAGTCACCCCGAGCTGGGCACCGTCATCGTCAGCGAAGACGAATAAATCCTGCATTCGGGCGGGAACTGATCTCCCGCCCTCCTCGCTTACGGCTTCAGCGAACTGTAATACGCCGATAAATCTTCCATATCCTGATCGCTCAATCCCGCGACAAACGCCTTCATTACTTCTGCCTGACCACCACTGCGCTCCCCTTTTTTGTAAGCCTGCAACGAATGCAGCAGGTAAGGCGCATGTTGCCCGGCAAGATTGGGATAAAGCGGCACCGCACTTTTGCCTTCCGCCCCATGACACGCCAGACAGGCTGCTGCTTTCTGCGCGCCCGCGTTTACATCACCGTCGGCAAAAGCCGGCAGCGCAGCAGCCAGCAACGTGGCTGCCATCCAGTATTTCATCATTGCTCTTCCTGTTATTGTTGTTTTAGCCAGATCGCCTGCCAGCCTTGCTCATGACTGGCTGCACCTTCGCGGGTGACAAAGATTCCCGGTGCACAGATCAGCGTCTGGTTGTAGTAAATCAAAGGAATACGTTCACGCTGCCAGGGTGGCACACCTAACTCCTGCCACAATTTTTTCATCTCCCGGCCTCCCGCACGGCCCAGCAGATGATGATAGCCGCTGGCTTGAAAACGAATGTTGATCGATTCGTCCTCAGCGGGTTGACGTAAACTGGCCAATTCCACATCAGCCTGTAACTCCCCCACACCATCTGGCAATACAAGTGGTTGCTTGCGGTCATGCCAGGTTAGCGAGTGCTGACTCAGTGATGGTTGCGATCGAAGCCAAAATAGCAGTTGTCGATAACGGCGTAGCTCGAAGGCACCGAAACGCAGGCAGGGATTGGCATCTTCACGGCTTTGCATCACTTCATCAGTGATACGTTTTAAGGCGTCCCGTGAAGGCATTGCGCCGCCCTGCTGTGCGATCCAACGTCGCAATAAAGCATGACGTCGCATTTCACTCATCGCCAGCATTGGCGGAAAATGCAGTGCGCCCTGTGCATAAGTGAGCTGAGCTAACTGTTCCGCCAGTAATTCATCCAGCAACTGCTCCTGCTCGCCGCACAACGCGGCACTGCGCGAGCTGGCTGCACTGAAATGTGGCCAGCGCGTCTGCAGCAACGGCAAAATTTGCTGACGAAGAAAATTGCGGTCATAGCGGCTGTCTGCGTTACTTTCATCCTCAATCCAGCGTAAGCGGTGTTCTGCCGCATAGGCTTCGAGTTGCTGGCGGCTGAGATCCAGTAACGGGCGTAAGTGCGAATGCCCACCCACCTGACGCTGTATTGGCATTGCCGCCAGCCCCGCTGGACCGCTACCCCTTTTTAAGGCTAACAACAGCGTTTCACACTGGTCATCCAGGTGCTGGGCCGTAAGTAAGTGCTCACCGGGTTGCAGCTGTTGAAACAGCGCCTGATAGCGAGCCTCACGCGCCGCAGCCTCAATACCTTTAGCATGGCCATCTACTTGCACCCGCAGCACCTCGCAGGGAATCTGCCACTGCTGGCAGCTTTGCAGACAATGCGTTGCCCAGCTATCAGCATTCGGGCTTAACCCATGATGGACGTGTAACGCGCGCACGCGCAGCTGCGGCTGCTGGCGTTGCCAGCTCACCAGTTGGTGCAGCAAGACGGTGGAATCCAACCCGCCACTGAACGCCAGCACACAGCGGGCGTCGGGTGTCAGTAACGAAGCAAGATGGGGAAAAGACATGAGCGCGTTCCATCAGAGCGAGCCGCCTGATTGCGGCCCGCAGCGAAGGTTATTTTACGCTTGATACAGCTCCAGCGGCAAACCGTCTGGATCCGGGAAGAAGGTGCACGCCTTCCCGGTTAGCGCATCAATGCGAATCGGTTCGCACACCACACCTTTCTCTGCCAAAGCCGCAATCGACTGTTCAACATCATCAACACAAAACGCCAGATGGCGCAGACCGCAGGCTTCAGGACCGCTGACGCGTGGCGGCGGTGTAGGGAACGAGAACAGCTCGATGGTGTAAACCCCGTTCAGTCCCAGATCCCCTTTCCACGAATCACGCTCGGCGCGGTAATACTCGCCGAGCAATTCAAACCCGAGCACGTCACAGTAAAACGCCTTACTGCGCTGATAGTCGGTGGCAATAATGGCAATGTGGTGGATCTGTTTTATCTGCAGCATAGCGGCTCCTATAGAATCAGCCGCTAAGCCTACGTGCTCGGTGCGGCGCTGAAAAGAGGCAATTATCTGAAGTTAATGGGTGTTCTCTTCACGCAGCACACGTACCAGATAACGTCCATCATCGGTGAGTGTTGTGCCATGGATATCGGTCTCAAAGCCTGGATAGTGCCGTCCGATGGTGCAGAGCATCAGCAGAAAGTCGAGCACAGATCGACTATCCTCAGTGATCATCTCACCAGGCATCACCAAAGGTACACCCGGCGGATAAGGCAGAATCATGTTGGCGGAAATGCGTCCGACCAGTTCACGAATATCGACGGTTTCAACTTTACCCTGTACCTGGCGCTGGAATGCCTGATGCGGCGTCATCTTCGATTCGGGCAACACATCAAACGCTTTGAGCATCAGGCGCGGCAGATCATGTTGCCGGATCAAATTATGGATGCCCTGCGCCAATGTCTGTATGCGCATATTGCGATAGAAGTCAGGATCCTCGGCATAGAGATCCGGCAGCATGTTTTTCACCCGCAGGTTGAGATCGTAGGCGCGTTTGAACTCGGTCAGGCCACGCAGCACGCTCATCGCTTTGGTTTTATCAATACCAATGCTGAACAGGAACAGCAGGTTGTACGGCCCGGTTTTCTCCACCACCACACCGCGCTGATCGAGGAACTTCGCCACCAGCGCCGCTGGAATCCCCTCTTCTGCCATTTTGCCTAATTCACTCATGCCGGGCGTCAGGATGGTCACTTTGATCGGGTCGAGATACATGTGGTCGCGATCGGCTTGCGTAAAGCCATGCCAGTCCTCTTCACCCGGTTGGATCGCCCAGCACTCAGCTTCATCCACCTGCTCGGGCTGCCAGATATCAAAGAACCAGCCATCGCACTCTTCTCGCAACCGCTGAATCTCACGACGGAAATGCAGAGCACGCTCGACTGAGCGGTTGATCAGTCGCTTACCAGGATTGCCACGCAGCATCGCTGCCGCCGTTTCAATCGATGAGACAATCGCGTAACTCGGCGATGTGGTGGTGTGCATCATGTAGGCTTCATTGAAGGTGTCGTGGTCGTAATCACCTTTAATATGAATCAGCGAGGCCTGCGAAAACGCCGCCAGCAGTTTGTGCGTCGACTGCGTTTCATAAATCACTTTGCCGGGTATTCGCTCCCCGCTCATACCACTTTTGCCGCTGTAGATCGGATGGAAGTTGGTGTACGGCACCCAAGCTGAATCGAAATGGATCGACGGCACATCCAGCGTCTCTTTGATGTACTGGGTGTTATACAGCAGGCCATCATAAGTGGAGTTAGTGATCACCGCGTGCACCGGCCAACTGGCGCGCGGCGTCTGATTAACTTTCTGCTGGATGCTGTCACGCGTGAACTCCCGCTGCGGAATCCCACCCAAAATGCCCAGCGCATTACGCGTCGGCTTGAGCCAGATCGGGATGATGTCGCTCATCATTAGCAGATGCGTAAGTGATTTGTGGCAGTTACGGTCGATCAGTACCGTGCTGCCTGCCGGTGCGGCGTACATGCCAACGATTTTGTTGGAGGTCGATGTCCCGTTGGTCACCATATAGCTCTGTTCAGCTCCAAAGGTGCGAGCGACGTACTCTTCAGCTTCGAGATGCGGACCGGTGTGGTCAAGCAGCGAACCGAGTTCGGTGACGGAGATGGAGACATCCGCCTTTAGCGTGTTCGCACCGAAGAAATCATAGAACAGGCTACCCACCGGGCTTTTCTGGAATGCGGTGCCGCCCATATGGCCTGGCGTGCAGAAGGTGTATTTGCCCTCTTTCACATAGGTAAACAGCGCCTTGGTGAGTGGCGGCATGATTTTGTCGATGTACTCATCGGTGTACTGGCGAATGTGCAATGCGATGTCGTCAGCCGCGTTGAGCGCATACTCGAAGAATTGCAGCGCCATGCGCATTTCGTTGATGCTGACATCCATCTGCGAATGGGTGTTGATAAAGGCATACAGCGGCAGATATTCGTTGAGCTGATTGATATCGCTGCACAACGCCAGGCTGTAATCGTCCCAGTCAAAAACCACGCCGCAGATGCGTGGGTTGTGTTCAATCAGTTTCAGCAGGTCGCTGGCATTGTTGGGATAGACGGTCTGGAAGCCTTGCAGCTTGAGGGCTGCGTCCAGTTCACGAATCGGTTCATCTTTGTAGAATGCGCCGTGCGGTCCCATGATCGCGATAATATTCAATGCTCACCTCCTGTGGTGTTATGGCACTGAATAAGGATAGCGAAAAGTGAGAGGGGAATGTTCTGGAATGCGGTGTTGTTGATAGTAGATGTATGGCTGGGATGAGAAAGGCGGTTGTTTAGGGGAATTGCTGAGAGTTGGGAGCAAAGGCCAGAGAAGGCCAGCCCGATCGCAAAGGAACAACGCATCCATGCAGATCGGCCGGGCCATCCGTGGCCCGGACGCTTTGCTCTTCGAGCTGGCCTTCTCTGGCCGGTTAGAACGTCATGGCTGCACAATTCATCGTCGTCTGTTTGATCCCTCTCATTATTCAGGGCAGTTCAAGGAGTAATGTACGCCCTGCACTTTGGACGGGAGCGCACTGAGCATGCAGCAAAAATCCCTAACTAATGGAATAAAAAAAGCGGACCGGAGTCCGCTTCTTTCACTTCACAAGCTGGCTTACGCGTAGCCGTAGCTCATCAGACGCTGATAGCGACGATTAAGCAGCTCTTCAGTGCTCAGCACGTCGAGATCGGCCAGATCCGCCAGCAGTTGCTTCTTCAGGCTTGCGGCGATATCCAACGGTTGACGATGCGCGCCACCCAATGGTTCTGGGATGATCGAGTCAATCAGCTTCAGCTCTTTCAGGCGATCGGCAGTGATGCCCATCGCTTCCGCAGCCAATGGCGCTTTATCAGCGCTTTTCCACAGGATTGACGCACAGCCTTCCGGTGAAATCACCGAATAGGTGCTGTACTGCAGCATGTTCACTTTGTCGCCGACACCGATCGCCAGCGCACCACCGGAACCGCCTTCGCCAATCACGGTGCAGATCACCGGAATTTTAAGGCCTGACATTTCACGCAGGTTACGTGCGATCGCTTCAGACTGACCACGCTCTTCAGCACCCACGCCAGGATAAGCACCTGGGGTATCGATGAAAGTGATCAATGGCATCTTAAAGCGTTCAGCCATTTCCATCAGTCGCAGTGCTTTACGGTAGCCTTCTGGCGCTGGCATACCAAAGTTACGACGGATCTTCTCTTTGGTTTCACGACCTTTCTGATGTCCAATGATCATCACAGGGCGACCATCCAGACGGGCAATACCGCCGACAATCGCTTTGTCGTCAGCATAAGCACGGTCGCCTGCTAACTCATCGAAATCATCAAACGCGTTGCGGACATAGTCCAGCGTATAAGGGCGCAGCGGGTGACGCGCGAGCTGCGCAACCTGCCATGCACCTAAATCGGAGAAGATTTTACGGGTCAGCTCAACGCTTTTTTCGCGCAGACGCTGCACTTCTTCATCCAGATTAATATCGTGTTTTTCATCCGAACGGCCAATTGACTTCAGCGAGTCGATTTTCGCTTCCAGTTCTGCGATTGGCTGTTCAAAATCCAGGTAATTAAGACTCATAATGTTCCTGTTTTAGTCAAACTCCAGTTCCACCTGCTCCGATCCTACTAACGACCGCAAATCGTTGAGTAAACGATCGCTGGGCGAAATACGCCACGCTGCACCAAAGCGCAGCTTCGCCCGCGCATCTGCTCTCTGATAATAGAGATGCACCGGAATGGTCCCGGAGCGATGAGGCTCCAGAGACTGGCGGAGACGGTTTAAAAGCTGGTCATCAATTTGCCTGTCCGTCAGCGAGATAGCAAGTCCGCGCGCGTATTTTTCCCGCGCTTCGTCGATGTCCATCACTTCTCGAGCGGTCATTTTAAGGCCACCGCTAAAGTCATCAAAGCTGACCTGTCCACTGACGATCAGGATACGGTCTTTCTCCAGCAACTGCTGGTATTTATCTAACGCATCGGTAAATAACATCACTTCCAGACGACCTGAGCGATCGTCGAGAGTACAGATACCAATTCGGTTGCCGCGTTTCGTAACCATCACGCGAGCGGCAATCACCAGCCCCGCCGCGATGGTTACTTTACCACGATCCGTCGGATGCATGTCCTTCAGGCGCATGCCGCCAACGTAGCGATCGATTTCTTTCAAATACTGATTAATCGGATGGCCAGTAAGATATAGACCCAGCGTCTCACGTTCACCATCTAACTGAATTTGTTCCGGCCATGGCGTGATGTTGGTGTAAGACTTCTCCACCTGCTCAGGCTCTTCGGCCAGTACGCCAAACATGTCGGCTTGTCCGGTCGCTTCTGCTTTTGCGTGCTGATCCGCAGCTTTCAGTGCATCGCTGAGTGCGCTCATCAGGGCTGCGCGATGCGGTCCGAGGCGATCAAACGCGCCCGACATGATCAGTTTTTCCATCACACGGCGGTTAATCTTTTTCGTATCAGTACGCGCGCAAAGATCAAACAGCTCCTTGAAGTAGCCGCCTTCGTTACGCGCCTCGATGATCGCTTCAATCGGCCCTTCACCCACGCCTTTAATCGCGCCGATGCCGTAGACGATTTCACCTTCTTCATTCACGTGGAAGGGATACAAGCCGGAGTTGATATCTGGCGGCAGTACTTTCAAGCCCATACGCCAGCATTCATCCACCAGGCCAACGACCTTTTCGGTGTTATCCATATCCGCCGTCATTACCGCGGCCATAAATTCGGCCGGATAGTGCGCCTTCAGCCACAGCGTTTGGTATGACACCAGCGCGTAGGCGGCGGAGTGTGACTTGTTAAAGCCATAACCAGCAAACTTCTCTACCAGATCGAAGATCTTCATCGAGAGTTCGCCGTTAACACCCATGCTCTCCGCACCGTCCTGGAACACAGAACGTTGCTTAGCCATCTCTTCCGGCTTTTTCTTACCCATTGCACGACGCAACATATCCGCGCCGCCAAGGGTGTAACCGGACAGCACCTGGGCAATCTGCATCACCTGTTCCTGATACAGGATGATGCCATAGGTCGGTTCCAGCACCGGCTTCAGGGTTTCGTGCTGCCACTGAATATCCGGATAGGAAATCTCTTCACGGCCGTGCTTACGGTCAATAAAGTTGTCAACCATGCCTGATTGCAGCGGTCCCGGACGGAACAGTGCCACCAGTGCGATCATATCTTCAAAGCAGTCCGGCTTTAGACGTTTGATCAGGTCTTTCATGCCGCGCGATTCAAGCTGGAATACCGCCGTGGTTTCCGAACGCTGCAGCATATCGAAGCTTTTCTTGTCTTCCAGCGGGATGGCGGCGATATCAATCGGCTCCAGCCCTTCTTTGGCACGGCGCGGGTTAATCATCTTCAGCGCCCAGTCAATGATGGTGAGCGTACGCAGGCCAAGGAAGTCAAACTTCACCAGGCCGGCATATTCCACATCATTCTTATCAAACTGGGTGACAGGGAACTGGCCGTTTTCATCACAGTAAAGCGGGGCAAAATCGGTGATTTTGGTCGGCGCGATTACCACACCACCGGCGTGTTTACCGGCGTTACGCGTGACACCTTCCAGCTTGCGCGCCATATCGATCAGCGCTTTGACCTCTTCATCTGCCTCGTAAATTTCCGGCAGTTGCGGTTCCGCTTCGAAGGCTTTTTCCAGCGTCATGCCCGGATCGGGCGGGATCAGTTTGGAGATGCGATCCACAAAGCCATACGGATGACCGAGCACGCGTCCCACGTCGCGAATTACCGCTTTCGCCGCCATGGTACCGAAGGTGATGATCTGCGAAACCGCTTCGCGCCCGTACATTTCGGCGACGTGATCGATCACCTGATCGCGCTTCTCCATGCAGAAATCGACGTCGAAGTCAGGCATCGATACGCGTTCCGGATTCAGGAAGCGTTCGAACAGCAGGTCAAATTCCAGCGGATCGAGGTCAGTGATTTTCAACGCATACGCGACCAGAGAACCCGCACCCGAACCACGGCCCGGCCCCACAGGAATACCGTTATCCTTCGACCACTGGATAAATTCCATGACGATCAGGAAGTAGCCAGGGAATCCCATCTGGTTGATAACGTTGAGTTCGATCTCAAGACGTTCATCATATTCTGGTCGCTTCTCAGCGCGCACCTTGTCATCCGGGAATAGAAACTCCAGACGCTCTTCCAGCCCTTCTCGTGATTTCGCCACCAGGAAGTCTTCGGTGGTCATCTCGCCGGTTGGGAACTGTGGCAGGAAGTACTCGCCAAGGCGCACCGTGACGTTACAACGCTTAGCAATCTCTACGCTGTTTTCTAACGCTTCAGGGATGTCCGAGAACAGCTCGCACATCTCCTCTTCGCTGCGCATATATTGCTGAGGACTGTAAAGGCGTGGACGCTTGGGATCGTCCAACGTATAGCCGTCGTGAATGGCGACACGAATTTCATGCGCGTCAAAATCGGCCTCATTAAGGAAACAGACTTCGTTAGTGGCCACCACCGGCACACCTTCGGCAATCGCTAACTCTACGGCAGCATGCAGATAAGCCTCTTCATCGGCACGACCGGTACGCGTTAATTCGAGGTAATAACGATTGGGAAAATGTTCCTGATAGAAACTGAGGCATTGCGACACCAGCGCACTGTTGCCGCGTAGCAAGCTGCGGCCAACATCGCCCTTGCGCCCACCGGAGAGCAAAATGATGCCTTCACCCAGCTCAACCAGCCAGTCACGGTCGATAATCGGGCCGGCAATGCCATAGCCACGCTGATAGGCACGTGAAATCAACAGCGTCAGATTTTGATAACCGGTGTTGTTGGCGGCAAGCACCGTGAGCTGGGTCAGCTCATCGCCCATCAATTCGCTGGCGACATGGAAGTCAGCACCGATGATTGGCTTAACACCGGCATCGTGCGCACTACCGTAAAAACGCACCAACCCGCAAAGGTTGATGTAATCGGTAATCGCGATGGCTGGCATGCCCAGCGCAGCCGCCTTCTTGACCAGTGGCTTGGTTTTCGCCAGGCCATCAACCATCGAATAGTCGCTATGTACGCGCAGATGTATAAAACGAGGTTCAGCCATATCAGTTTCCGGTTAAAACAGCGTCAGGCTATTAAAGCGTAGTCGGCTGACGCGCGGCCAGCACATCAGCATCCATCAGGGCATTACGCACCGGCGCAAAGCTGCGACGATGATGTGGCGTGGCACCAAACTGCGTCAGTTTTTCCATGTGCAACGCCGTCGGATAGCCCTTGTGCTGGGCAAAACCATATTGCGGGAACAGCAGATCAAGCTCCGCCATCTCACGATCGCGTGTCACTTTAGCAATGATCGAGGCCGCGCTGATCTCTTGCACCAGACTATCACCCTTCACTACCGCCTGAGATGGCATCGGCAATGCCGGGCAACGATTGCCATCGATCAAGACAAAGTCAGGCGTAACAGGCAAACCCGCTACCGCACGCTGCATCGCCAGCATAGTGGCATGCAGGATGTTGAGCTGATCAATCTCTTCAGGCTCCGCACGACCGAGGCTCCAGGCCAGCGCTTTCTCTTTGATCTCGTCATACAGCGCCAGTCGGCGCTTTTCAGAGAGTTTTTTCGAATCGGCCAAACCTTTAATCGGATTAGCGGGATCGAGGATAACTGCGGCGGTGACAACGGCACCTACCAGCGGGCCACGCCCCACTTCATCGACGCCGGCAATGCGCTGCGCGTTAGGGTAGATAAACTCAGCCATTGACGATCTCCAGTACGGCATCCGCGGCCTGCTCATCGGCATTCCAGCGAATCTGTTGATGTAATTCGTTGAAGGTATTCAGCAGCACATCGCGCTCTGGCCCGGCATGCAATAACGGCTCAAGCGCTGCCGCGAGGGCTTCCGGCTGACACTCTTCCTGCAACAGCTCTTTGACCAATTCCCGGCCCGCCAGCAGATTGGGCAGCGAAACATACGGTGTTTTCACCAGACGTTTTGCTAACCAGAAGGTGAAAGGCTTCATGCGGTAACCCACCACCATCGGACACTTCGCCAGCATGCATTCCAGCGCGGCAGTGCCCGAGGCGAGAATCGCCGCATCGCTGGCGATCATGGCCTGACGGCCTTTGCCATCCAGCAAATGCATGGGCAGCTCAGGCGCCACTTCAGCTTTAATCTGCTCAAACTGTTCACGACGTTTGGCGTTCACTAGCGGCACGACGATTTCCAGCGTGGGATAGCGCTGACGCAGCAACTGCGCCGCACGCAGGAAATCTGCACTTAGCATTTCCACTTCTGCACCACGGCTGCCCGGCAACAAGCCAAGGCAAATAGCATCGTCAGCGATACTTAATTCATGTCGCGCAGCGGACTTATCCGGCTGCAGCGGCATCGCATCGGCCATGGTGTGACCGATAAAGCGGCAAGGTACATTGAATCGATCGTAAAACGCTTTTTCAAACGGCAAAAACGCCAATACCAGATTGGTGTTACGGCCAATTTTGAACACACGCTTTTGCCGCCAGGCCCAAACCGAGGGACTGACGTAATGAATGGTGCGAATACCCTTGCGCTTCAGGCTGCCTTCCAGCGTGATGTTAAAGTCTGGCGCATCAATGCCAACAAACACATCCGGCTTGAGTTCGGTGAAGCGTTGCGTCAAATCCTTGCGAATTTTTAGCAAGCGACGCAAGCGACCGAGCACTTCAACAATGCCCATCACCGCCAGCTCTTCCATCTCATACCAGGCTTCACAGCCCTCAGCTTGCATGAGCGGACCGGCAACACCCACAAAGCGGGCATCAGGATGACGCGCTTTTAACGCACGAATGAGACCTGCACCAAGAATATCGCCGGAGGTTTCTCCGGCGACCAGGGCAATCGTTAAGGGACGCACTGACATGGATTAACGAATCAATCCACGTGTTGAACGAGCAAAGAAGTCGTAGAAAGGCTGTACTTCGCTATGTTGTTTTGCCAGCTCTTCAATCTCTGGTTTCACTTCATCCAGCGTTTTACCACTGCGGTAAAGCAGCTTGTACGCATTGCGAATGGCGTGCAGTGCTTCTTTGCTAAAGCCACGACGCTTAAGACCTTCGATGTTAATACCGAACGGCGTCGCGTGGTTACCCTGCGCGATAACGTACGGCGGCACATCCTGGGCGACGCCTGAACAACCACCAACCATCACATGTGCGCCAATGGTGCACCACTGGTGCACAGCCGTCATGCCGCCGATGATCGCGAAATCATCTACGGTGACATGGCCGCCCAGCGTGGCGTTGTTGGCGAAGATGCAACGGTTACCAATCACACAGTCATGCGCAATGTGCGCATTGACCATCAGCAGGTTATCACTGCCAATTTTGGTAAGGTTGCCGCCCTGCGTGGTGCCACGATGAATGGTGACGCTCTCGCGGATGCGGTTACGATCGCCGATTTCAACACGGGTCGGTTCACCGGCATATTTCAGGTCCTGGTTCACTTCACCAATCGAAGCAAACTGATAGATCTGATTATCTTTGCCAATGCGCGTGTGGCCGTTCACCACCACGTGCGATTTGAGCACCGTACCTTCACCAATTTCCACGTTAGCGCCGACAAAGCAGAACGGGCCGATGTGAACATTGGCGCCGATGACGGCACCTTCTTCAATGACGGAACTGGGATGAATGTTGGCGGTTGAATCAATCACTAATTATGCCTCCCGGCTACGGGCACACATCATGGTCGCTTCACAGACAATCTTGCCGTCTACAGTTGCCACGCCTTTGAAGCGCGTCAGACCACGACGAGTTTTCTCGAAGGTCACTTCCATAATCATCTGATCGCCCGGTACCACTGGACGTTTGAAGCGGGCTTCGTCGATACCGGCGAAGTAGTACAGCTCGCCCGGTTCCAGTTTCCCAACGCTTTTGAACGCCAGAATACCCGTTGCCTGCGCCATTGCTTCCAGAATCAGAACGCCTGGGAAAATCGGCTTACCAGGGAAGTGTCCCTGGAAAAACGGTTCATTAACAGAAACGTTCTTCACCGCACGCAGATATTTATGCTCTTCAAATTCCAGCACGCGGTCAACCAGCAAGAACGGATAGCGGTGCGGCAGCAGTTCTAAAATCTCTTCGATTTTCAGAGTATGCGTTTCAGTTGTCAAAATACTCTTCCTGTCCTAAAAAATCTGATGGCAATAATAACACGGCCTGCACAGATCAAAATGATCCTCCGCAGGCCGCAAATCAGTTCGGTGGCGTAACGCTTTCTTGAGAGACCTTCCGCCTTTCCCGGGTAAACCGAAAGAGGCAGAGAGTACGCTGCTTTTTTATGAAAGCGGGTAGCTGGGATGCGTTTAGTCGTCTTTGCCGACCTTACGTTCGATGGCTTTTAAGCGTTTGCTTATTTCATCGATATTCATCACCAGGGCTGCCGTTTTACGCCAGGTTTTGTTGGGTTGCAGTGGGATACCCGATGAGTATACCCCAGGCTCTGTGATCGGGCGCATTACCATGCCCATGCCCGTTACGGTCACTTTGTCACAGATTTCCATATGGCCGTTAATGACGCTGGCGCCGCCAATCATACAATAACGTCCAATCTTCAGACTACCCGCCATGATCACACCGCCCGCAACGGCCGTGTTATCTCCAATCACAACGTTGTGCGCAATCTGACACTGGTTGTCTATGATAACACCATTGCCGATCAGAGTGTTATCCAGTGCACCGCGATCGATAGTGGTACAGGCACCAATTTCTACCCGATCCCCAATCACAACAGTACCCAGCTGTGGAATTTTCACCCAATTGCCACGGTCGTTAGCATACCCGAAACCATCGGCGCCGATAACGGTGCCGGATTGAATCAGACAATCCTGACCAATCTGGATCTCGTGGTAAATCGTGACGTTAGCCCACAAACGTGAGCCGCGACCGATACGCGTCTGCTTACCAACAAAACATCCTGCGCCAATTACGACGTCGTCACCCAGCTCAACGCCAGATTCGATCACCGCATTCGCACCCACCGAAACGTTCTTACCCAGCGTCGCTGTCGGATCGATCACCGCACTGGGCGCAATATTCTGCGCGGGCTGCGGCGTTGTGTCCAGCAGTTGTGCCATGCGAGCGTACGTAAGGTAAGGATTTTTCACCACCAGGGCAGCGGTTTTACACCACTCCAGATCCGCTTCCGTCAGCACCACGGCTGAAGCCTGGATATGAGCGAGCTGCTCGCGGTAGCGGCTGTTTGCAAGAAAAGTGATTTGACCAGTGGTGGCGGATTGCATAGAAGCAATGCCGGAGATGACGATATCGCCATCTCCGTGCAATTCTGCATCCAACTGCTGGGCTAAATCAGCCAGTCGAATTGATGACATCGATTATTTAACCTGTTTTACAACGTCAGCAGTGATGTCTTTAGCATCAGCAGAAGAGTACAGAACGGCCTGAGAATCCAGCACCAGATCGTAACCATCGCTTTTCGCTACAGACTGTACAGCGGTCTGGATTTTAGCCAGCAGCTTGTTACGCTCCTGCATCTGACGAGTCTGGTTGTCTTTGTCGAAAGCCTGCGCTTTCTGTTCAAAGGCAGCACGCTCAGAAGCAATCTGCTTCTCTTTCTTGGTGCGGTCGCTGGCCTTCATGGTTGACGCATTACGCTGCAGATCCTGGATTTCGCCCTGGATTTTCTGCTGCTGCGACTGGAGGTCAGAAGCACGGCTTGAGAACTCACCCTCAAGCTGTTTAGCAACAGCGGCACGCTGCGGAGATTGCTGGAAAACCTGGCTCAGGTTCACGACGGCGATTTTATCGGCCGCCTGGGCACCCGCAGAAGCAGCTAATGCAACACCCAGAGCAGCAGCACAGAACAACTTTTTCACTATAAACTCCTTACCTCAACGTGTGTGTTTGCAGCGTGTCACGCTCATGCGCGACACGGATGCAAGACGGTATATTCACTTCCTTGTTCAGAGCCTTACCAGGTTTTACCAATGTTAAACTGGAACTGCTCTGACTTGTCTCCCTCGACTTTCTTCATCGGCTGAGCATATGAGAATACCAGCGGACCTAATGGCGACATCCATTGCAGGGCGACACCCGCAGAGACACGAATGTTATTCGGATCGCTGTAGTCCGGAATCCCCGCCGCACGTGTTTCTGCGGTGTTCTGCCATTTGGTATCCCAGACAGTACCGGCGTCCATAAACACCGAAGTACGGACTGAGTTAGCGTATTTCTCGCTCAGGAACGGCGTTGGCGTGATCAGCTCAAGGCTGGCAATCGCCATGGCGTTACCACCCACCGCGTCATCTGACTTACAGATACCGTTAGCATCGGTCAGATTACAGGTGGACGAGTGATCGTTCAGATAAGCAGCTTTCGGACCAATGGTATTGGACTGGAAGCCACGAACCGTACTTGAACCACCGCCGTAGAAGTTCTCATAGAACGGCATCTCTTTTCCACCGAGCCCGTCACCATATCCTACACGGCCACGTCCCAGCACCACCCAGGTGCCATCACGGTTCAATGGCACGTACTGCTGGGTATCCAACGTCGCTTTGTAGAAGGCGTTGTCAGAACCCGGAATGGTCACTTTGCCGTTCAGGTTGGTACGGTTACCCTTGGTTGGGAAGAAACCGCGGTCAAGCGTGTTATACGTCCAACCGTAGTTGAAGGTGAAATCATCTGCTGAGAAATCACCATCATCATTCAGACCCTGATGACGACCAACCGAGTCAAGATAACGCCACATCGCAACCTGCGGCTGCATGTTAGACAGGTCGTTATGCACATAACCCAGGCCGACACGTAATGTGTTGTTTTCATTAACCGGGAAGCCCAACGTGCCATCCACACCATAACTTCTGTTGGTGTAGTCAGACAGATCAGCATCATCCGCTTTAAAGTCGTTATAGAATACGCGACCACCAAGGCTCACACCGTCGACCGTGAAATACGGATCGGTCAGTGAGAATTCAGCATAGGTTTGGTAATCGTTTTTAGTACCGCTGATGCCAACGGTATTGCCGGTGCCGAGCCAGTTTTCCTGGGTCACACCCACCTGGAAGCTGACGCCACTTTCAGTACCGTAACCGACACCAAAGTTGAAGGTACCGGTGTTACGCTCTTTAACCTTGTAAACGACGTCTACCTGGTCCGGAGAACCTGGCACACGCTGAGTATCCACATCGACGGTTTCAAAGTAACCGGTACGGTTCAGACGCTCTTTACCCTGATCAACCAGGTCGCTGCCCAACCAGGCGCCTTCCATCTGACGCATCTCACGGCGCAGCACGGCATCTTTCGACGTATCGTTACCTTCGAAGCGCACTTTACGCACGTAATAACGGTTACCGGCATCCACATTGATATGCAGTTTAACGGTTTTGTCTGCGTCGTTAATTTCCGGCTGTGTCACCACACGCGGATAGGCATAGCCATAACGACCCAGCAGTTTTTTGATGTCGTCTTCCATCTGCGTGACTTTGGTGCCGTTATACAGCTCACCCGATGGAATACGCGTCATTTTTTCGATTTCAGCAGAATGGCCCGCCATGCTGCCGTTCACGATCACGCCGGCAATCTTGTACTGATCGCCTTCGTTGATGTTCACGGTGATGTAGATGCCTTTTTTATCTGGCGTCAGGCTCACCTGAGTTGAATCGATGTTGAAGCGCGCATAACCGCGATCCAGATAGAAGCTACGCAGGGTCTCAAGATCCCCGGCCAGCTTTTGTTTCTGGTATTTACGATCGCCTACCACGTTCCACCATGGCACTTCATCACGCAGTGAGAAGCGCGAGATCAGTTCGTCAGAGCTAAAGGCTTTGTTGCCGACGATGTTGATCTGCTGAATCTGAGCAGAAACGCCTTCCTGGAAGACGAACTTCAGATCCACACGGTTACGCGGCAGCGGTGTCGCAATCGCTTTCACGCTGGCGGTGTATTTACCGACGCTGTAGTAGAAGTCTTCCAGGCCCTTCTCAATCGAAGAGAGCGTGGTGCGGTCGAGTGCTTCACCGACGCGCACACCCGAAGCTTCAAGGTTCTGCTTCAGTTGCTCTTCTTTCACCGCTTTATTACCGGAGAAAGTGATGCTGGCAATGGTCGGACGTTCTTTCACCTGAACAATCAGGGTTGTACCGTCGCGCAGAACCTGCACATCTTCAAAGTTGCCAGTGGCGAACAGTGAGCGAATGGTGTTTCTGACGTCGTCGTCAGAAATCGTATCACCGACACGTACGGGCATGCTGAGCAGAGCCGCGCCGACGGCGACTCGCTGGAGACCTTCGAAATGAATGTCCTTCACTACGAAATCGTCTGCACCGTAAACGGTGGCGCTGCTGAACAGCAGCGACGCTATGAGCAACTTTTTCATCGCCATCGTTGTTATGCGTTTTCCTAACACATCCCGCGCCTGTCTGCGTTCCAGCTATTACAGACGTGAGAAATCATTGAAAAGTGCAAGCCCCATTAATAACACCAGCAAAATTGAGCCAATGCGATAACTGAAGTCCTGAACTCGCTCGGACACCGGTCCTCCTTTGATCTTTTCGATCGCCAGAAAGAGCAGATGTCCACCATCTAATACCGGCAGAGGGAACAGGTTGATGATCCCTAGGTTGACGCTGATCAGCGCCAGGAACATCAGATAGTAAATCACCCCGTACTCCGCTGATAACCCCGCACCCTGAGCAATCGAAATTGGCCCGCTCAGGTTATTCAGCTTCACATCCCCGGTTATCAACTTGCCCAGCATTGAGACCGTTAACTTCATCAGCTGCCAGGTTTTGACACTGGCTTCACCAATTGCAGCAAAGGGTCCGTACTGCCTTACCGTTTTGTACTCATCAGGCAGCGGAATCACGCGCGGGATGACACCCGCGAAGCCTTCCGCTTCATTACCCGGTTTTGCTTCTGGCGTTAGCGTCAACGCCACCTGTTCGCCGTTTCGTTCAACATCCAGCGCCATGTTTTTGCGCGGATTATCGCGTACCTGTGCCGCAAAAGCCTGCCATTGTGTTAACGGCTGACCATCGACTTTAACGATCCTATCGCCCGCTTGCAAACCGGCAACGCTTGCCGGTGAGTTTGCCTGAACTTCCGCTAAGGTCGTTTCAATCTGCGGCCCACGTGGACGAATCCCTAACGCGACAACCGGATCTTGTTTATCTGGTTCAAATTGCCATTCGCGCAAATCTAACTGCTTCTGCTGCGTGGCTTCTTCACCAAATTGCGAGACGGTGAGCGTGGCATTGCTGTCGCCGATTTTACCGATCAGCGCCATACGCACAGCATCCCAATCAGGCGTTTCGATACCATCTACCGCTTTAAGTTCCATACCGGAGGTAATTTGCGCTTCAGCAGCGACGGATCCGTTCAGAATTTCGCCAACCACCGGGCGTACACCCGGTACGCCATGGATGAAGACCACCCAGTAGGCAAAAACGGCAAAGATGAAGTTAGCGATAGGACCAGCCGCAATGATTGAGGCACGTTGCAGCACGGTTTTGTTGTTGAAGGCTTGATGGCGCAATTCAGCAGGAACGCTCTCAACGCGCTCGTCGAGCATTTTGACGTAGCCGCCGAGTGGAATCAGCGCGATGACATATTCGGTGCCCTGACGATCGCTGCGACGCCACAATGCTTTGCCAAAGCCAATCGAGAAACGCTCGACCTTGACACCGCAGCGGCGGGCGACCCAAAAATGGCCAAATTCGTGCACGGTGATCAGTACGCCAAGCGCCACGATAAAGGCGACAAAACTCCAGAGTATGCTCAACATTGTCGCTAATCCTCAGAGGGTGCGGAACACCAGCAGCAGCAGGCAGGCAAAAACCGGCACCGCAGCGGTCAGGCTATCGATACGATCGAGGATACCACCGTGACCCGGAATCAAGTTACCGCTGTCTTTGATGCCCGCTTCACGTTTGAACATGCTTTCAGTGAGGTCGCCCAGTACGGAAGCCAGTGTGGCAATGACGGCGCATATTACCAACGTGCCTGGCGCGACAGTGAGTGGCGCTAACATCGCAAACAGCCACGCAATAATCGCTGACGAGAGCAAACCACCAAAGAAGCCTTCCCATGTTTTGCCCGGCGAAACTTTGGGTGCCAGCTTATGTTTGCCGAACAGACGGCCAAACATATAAGCACCAGAGTCTGCGCCCCACACGATGAACATCACAAACAACAGCCACCACGCACCAGCGAAGTGGTCAGTATCATAGTGATATTGGCGCAGCGCCATCATGCCCCAGAAGAAGGGGATAACGGTCAGAAGACCAAATATGAGGCGTAATGGGCGCGAATGGCGCCACAGTGCGGCAGATGCAGGATAGAAGAGCACCAGAACCAGAGCGACGATCCACCACCCCAGAGAAGCCCATAGGGAGCCTTCCATCTGGAACTGATGAAGATTACGTTGGTAGGGTTGCAGGGTAAACAGCATCACCGCGAGTATCAGGCCGCAAAGCACCGCCAGCCAGATACGTTGCTGACGCGATGCCATACCTGCAAACTGCCCCCATTCCCAGGCGGCAAGCATACAGATGATGATGGTGGTAATCGCAAATCCGGACAGCGGTAACCAAAACAGAGCAGCGATCACCAGCGGAATCAAAATAAGCGCGGTGATCAGACGAGACTTCAGCAAAGGTTACCCCCAGATTGCTCAGGCGCCGCCTGGTGCCGCGCCGCCAAAGCGTCGCTCCCGCGAAGAGAATGCATTCAGTGCACCTTCAAAAACGTGTTCATCAAAATCAGGCCAAAGAACATCGGTAAACCAAAACTCAGCATAGGCGATCTGCCACAGCAGGAAGTTGCTAATCCGATGCTCTCCCCCGGTCCTTATCACTAAATCCACCGGCGCCAGCTCCTGCATACATAGATACGGAGCCAGACTTTCTTCGGTTATCTGGTCAGGACGTAATAAACCTTCCTGAACCTGTTCAGCCAGTTTTCTGGCACCCTGGATAATATCCCAACGGCCGCCATAGTTGGCAGCAATGTTGAGGGTGAGTCCATTATTTTGCTGAGTCAGTTCCTCGGCGCGACGAATGCGTTCCTGAATACGATTATTGAAACGACTGATATCGCCAATCACGCGCAGACGCACGTTGTGTTTGTGCAGGCTTTTGACTTCGCTGTCGAGCGCCCAGACAAACAATTCCATTAAGGCCGTCACTTCCTGTACCGGTCGGCTCCAGTTTTCACTGCTGAACGCGTAGAGCGTGAGCGCTTCCAGTTTGTGGCTGACCGCAAAGCTGACGGCCCGGCGTACTGATTTTACCCCGGCTTTGTGGCCTGAAATACGCAGTTTGCCCTGATTTTTTGCCCAGCGACCATTACCATCCATAATGATGGCCACGTGACGTGGCGTGCAGTACGACTCGTCATCGATTGTGTTGTGATTGTTGGACGACATAACGCGTAATAATTCCTTTCATCAGAAATGCTGTGGTTTCTGAATACATTGCGCCTGCGGCAAACCCCGGTATCGCTACCAGATGACATCGAAACAATGTCGGGCCGAAAAACGCGAGCGAGCGACTATACCATTTTCACCCTGAGCGAACAAATAGCGGGAAGTATCAACCTGCTAAACGAAAGCGTGGTAGCAATTCTGTGGCACAGATACGCGCTAACCGATCGATCTCCATCACATCCTCAATGCTGCCCGGCTCCTGGCACACCAGGGACGCCAGCACTTCGCTGTTAATGGCGGCGATGTCGGTAAAGCGAATCTGATGCTGCAGAAATGCCGCGACGGCCACTTCGTTTGCCGCATTCAGCGTGGTGGTGGCGGCCTGCCCTGTTGAGCAAGCATCAATCGCCAGCTTCAGGCAGGGATAGCGCTCATAGTCCGGTTCAGCAAACGTCAGTGACTTCATTCGCGTGAAATCGAGTGGCGTTACACCGGCCGAAATACGTGCTGGCCATGCCATACTGTGGGCGATAGGCGTTCGCATATCAGGCGATCCTAGCTGCGCCAGCACACTGCCATCGCAGTAACGCACCATGGAGTGAATCACCGACTGCGGATGCAGGATGACTTCCATCTGTGCGTCAGTGGCATTAAAAAGCCAGCGGGCTTCAATGTATTCAAGACCTTTATTCATCATGGTGGCCGAATCAACAGAGATTTTACGCCCCATTGACCAGTTCGGATGTGCACACGCTTGATCTGGCGACATGGCGGCCAAATCCGCTAATGGCGTGTCACGAAAAGGACCACCCGATCCCGTAAGGAGAATAGAATCAATGCCATTCTCTCGCAGATCAGCGTACCCCAACTGATGCTGTATGGAAGCGGGTAAACTCTGAAAAATGGCGTTGTGCTCGCTGTCGACCGGCAACAACTGGGCATTGTGATGACGTACCGCCTCCATAAACAGGCGGCCGCACGTGACAAGTGACTCTTTATTCGCGAGTAAAACAGTTTTGCCGGCACGAATCGCGGCAAGCGTGGGTTGCAGGCCAGAAGCACCAACGATGGCCGCCATCACCTGATCCACTTCATCCAATGCAGCCAGCTCGCAAGCCGCCTGAACGCCGGAGAGCACTTCGGTATGAAGATTTAATGCTCTCAGTCGCTCACGCAGCGCCTGTGCGGAGGCTTCATCAGACATCGACGCATAACGTGGGGTAAATTGCTGACACTGTTCAGCCATCAGCGCTACGTTTTGACCCGCCACCAGCGCGGTGACCTGATACAGGTCTGGATTGGCCGCGATGACTGCCAGCGTACTGGTACCAATCGAGCCGGTGGAACCCAGCAGAGTTAATCGCTTCATCATGCTATCCCTGTGACGTCGTGGATCGTGCCTGCAACAGCGCCAGGCACAATGTAAAACGCCGCCAGAGTCGTACAACGTCTCTGAACGGCGTTTTATACCCGTCATACTTCAAGTTGCAGGTGCGTTGGCTAAGCTCATTCACCCCAGTCACTTACCTGAGTAAGCTCCTGGAAATTCATTCCCTTGCCGCCTTCCTGCACCCTGAATTATTTTGGGTATAGGTGTTCTGATGGGAATTAGAAATCCATCAGTTCCTTTTCTTTTTCGGCCAATGCAGCATCAAGGTTTTTGATGTAGCCATCGGTCATTTTCTGGATCTCTTCCTGCGAGCGACGTTCATCGTCTTCGCTGATCTCTTTGTCTTTCAGCAGTGCTTTGATCTTGTCATTAGCATCACGGCGCACGTTACGAACAGAAACACGACCCTGCTCCGCTTCGCCACGCACGACCTTGATCAGGTCCTTACGACGCTCTTCCGTCAACGCTGGCAGTGGCACACGAATATCGGTGCCTGCTGAGCTTGGGTTCAGACCCAGGTCAGATGCCATAATGGCTTTTTCAACGGCAGGGCTCAGTGAGCGGTCAAACACGTTGATTTTCAGCGTACGAGAATCTTCTACCGTGACGCTAGCCAGCTGACGCAATGGCGTAGGTGTACCGTAGTAAGGAACCATAATGCCGTCGAGCAGTGAAGGCGAAGCACGACCGGTGCGCACTTTGCTGATTTGGTTTTTGAATGCATCCACGCATTTTTCCATGCGCGTGTCGGCATCTTTTTTAATGTCGTTAATCACGTTAAAACCCTTGGATTCGGTTTGACCTGGCCATTTCCGGGCAACCCGGAAGTGGTATCGATAAACATCGATCATCCTGAAAGCTGCGCGGTGCCATTGCATCGCGCCAACAGAATATACCTTATTTTATCTTGCGTCGGGTATTAATGCGTAATCAGGGTGCCTTCTTTTTCACCCATCACTACGCGACGCAGTGCGCCAGGCTTGTTCATGTTGAAGACGCGGATCGGCAATTGATGGTCACGAGCCAGCGTAAAGGCCGCCAGATCCATGACTTTCAGCTCTTTATCCAGTACTTCGCCATAAGTCAGCTGTTCATACAGTGTAGCGTCCGGGTTTTTCACCGGGTCATCTGAATAAACACCGTCAACTTTGGTGGCTTTCAGCACCACATCGGCTTCGATTTCGATGCCACGCAGGCAAGCGGCTGAGTCAGTGGTAAAGAACGGGTTACCCGTACCGGCGGCGAAGATCACCACGCGGTTATTGCGCAGCAGGCTGATCGCTTCTGCCCAGCTGTAGTTATCACACACGCCATTCAGCGGAATCGCGGACATCAGACGCGCGTTAACATACGCACGATGCAATGCGTCACGCATTGCCAGACCGTTCATCACGGTTGCCAGCATGCCCATATGATCGCCGACCACACGGTTCATGCCTGCCTGAGCCAGGCCTGCGCCACGGAACAGGTTACCGCCACCAATAACCACACCCACCTGGATGCCCAGCTCAACCAGCTCTTTCACCTCTTGCGCCATACGGTCAAGCACGCTCGCGTCAATACCAAAACCTTCGGCACCTTGCAGTGCTTCGCCACTCAGTTTTAGCAGGATACGTTGATATACAGGTTTTGCGTTGGTCGCCATGGTCAATTCTTCCTGGAAGATATGATGAATGAGAAGTTAAATCTGATCGATCATCCGCTTAGCGAACGAAAAAAGCTATTGGGATGAGACTGAAAAGTGGTCCACGCAAAACGCAGACAAAAAAGAACCGCCTTCCGGCGGTTCTTTCGGAGCATTAAGACTGTTTAGACATTGCAGCAACTTCTGCTGCGAAGTCAGCTTCAACTTTCTCGATGCCTTCGCCCACTTCGAAGCGGATGAAGTTAATTACGTCTGCGCCTTTCTCTTTCAGAGCCTGGCCAACGGTTTTGCTTGGGTCGATGACGAAAGCCTGACCGGTCAGAGAAACTTCGCCGGTGAATTTCTTCATGCGGCCTTCAACCATTTTCTCTGCGATTTCTTTAGGCTTGCCAGACTGCATGGCGATGTCCAGCTGAACCTGGTACTCTTTCTCAACCACATCAGCAGACACGTCTTCTGGCTTAACGAATTCTGGCTTGCTTGCAGCAACGTGCATAGCAACTTGCTTGCTCAGCTCTTCGTCAGCACCGGTGGTAGAAACCACTACGCCGATACGTGCACCGTGCTGATAGCTGTTCAGCTGAGCGCCTTCCAGGATAGCAACACGACGGATGTTGATGTTCTCACCGATTTTAGCAACCAGCGCTACGCGTTCTTCTTCGAACTGCGCTTTCAGAGCTTCAACATCAGTCACTTTACCAGCAACAGCTGCGTCCAGTACTTTGTCTGCGAAAGCCTGGAAACCAGCATCTTTAGCAACGAAGTCGGTCTGGCAGTTCACTTCCAGAATCAGTGCGAAACCATCAGCGATTTTGGTTTTGATCACGCCGTCAGCAGCAACGTTGCCTGCTTTCTTAGCGGCTTTGATCGCGCCAGATTTACGCATGTTCTCAATCGCCAGCTCGATGTCGCCGTTCGCTTCAGTCAGCGCTTTTTTGCAGTCCATCATGCCTGCGCCAGTACGCTCACGCAGTTCTTTTACCAATGCAGCGGTAATTTCAGCCATTCCAAAATCCTCGATTCGTCTCTGTGTGCATTCACACTGTCAGAAACTTGTTGCGGAAAATTTACTCTGCCCCGCTCACCCATAGGGAGCGTGGCAAACTTAGATAAATAAAAGGGGCCTGTGCGGCCCCCTTAACAGATAACATCTGATGTCTAAGGGCTCTTAGAAAGAGCGAACCTTATTAAGCTTCTGAAGCTTCTTCAGCCTGCTCAGCCAGGTCCTGTGAACGGCCTTCGCGCACGGTAGTCGCAACAGCAGTCAGGTACAGGCTTACAGCACGGATCGCATCGTCGTTACCTGGGATAACGAAATCAACGCCATCTGGATCAGAGTTAGTATCAACGATAGCAAATACTGGGATACCCAGGTTGTTTGCTTCTTTGATAGCGATGTGTTCGTGATCAGCATCAACTACAAACAGTGCATCCGGCAGACCGCCCATATCTTTGATACCGCCCAGGCTGTTTTCCAGCTTGGCCAGTTCACGAGTGCGCATCAGCGCTTCTTTCTTGGTCAGTTTGTCGAAAGTACCGTCCTGAGACTGAGACTCTAGATCTTTCAAACGCTTGATTGACTGGCGAACAGTTTTCCAGTTAGTCAGCATGCCACCCAACCAGCGGTGGTTAACGAAGAACTGGTCGCAGCTCAGAGCTGACTCTTTAATAGATTCGGCAGCAGCGCGCTTAGTACCAACGAAAAGGATTTTGCCTTTACGTGAAGAAATCTTCTGCAACTCAGCCAGAGCGTCGTTGAACATAGGTACAGTTTGCTCAAGGTTGATGATGTGAACCTTGTTACGTGCGCCGAAGATGAATGGCTTCATTTTCGGGTTCCAGTAACGGGTCTGGTGACCGAAGTGAACACCAGCCTTGAGCATGTCGCGCATTGATACAGTTGCCATGATTACCTCTAAAGTATGATTGGGGTTGGGCCTCCATGTATCCCATACAACCGACCTCTTTCAAGGCACCCCGGAGTATGTGTCGATACATGTGTGTTTTAGTACACAAAGTGAGTTTTATGCGTTTCTCGCCAGCCAGGAAGGTGACAGAGAATCGTCGGCGCGCTTTATACCATAATGCGCAGGAATACGCCAATAGTAGTTAGCGTCGACAGGCGTGGACAATCCCGATTTGGCAGCCTAATTGCTGGCTGCTAACATGACTGCCACAGAACTCATTATTGTCGAAAATGTCGGCGATTGCGGATTATTTAATGGCCATTTCAATTAAAACCCCTGAAGAAATCGAAAAAATGCGCGTGGCAGGCCGTCTGGCTGCTGAAGTGCTGGAAATGATCGCCCCGCACGTGGTGCCGGGTGTGACCACGGGCGAACTCGACCGCCTGTGCCACGATCACATCACTAACAAGCAGCAGGCTATCTCAGCGTGCCTTGGCTATCACGGCTTCCCGAAATCAGTGTGTATTTCGGTCAATGAAGTGGTGTGCCACGGCATCCCGAGCGATGATCGCGTCTTGAAAGATGGCGATGTGGTCAACGTCGACGTCACGGTTATCAAAGATGAGTATCACGGCGATACCTCAAAAATGTTCATCGTGGGCAAACCGACCATTCAAGGCGAGCGACTGTGTCGTGTCACCCAGGAAAGCCTCTACATTGCGCTGCGTCTGGTAAAGCCGGGCATCCGCCTGCGTGAGCTGGGCCGTGCCATCCAGCAATATGTTGAAGCGCAGGATTTCTCGGTGGTGCGCGAGTATTGCGGCCACGGCATCGGCAAAGGTTTCCATGAAGAGCCGCAGGTGCTGCATTACGATGCCGATGACGGCGGCGTGGTGTTGCAGGCGGGGATGACCTTTACCGTCGAGCCGATGGTCAATGCCGGTGATTATCGTATCCGCACAATGAAGGATGGCTGGACCGTAAAAACCAAAGATCGCAGCTTGTCCGCGCAGTATGAGCATACTATTGTGGTGACAGAAAACGGCTGTGAGATTCTTACGCTGCGTGAAGATGACACCATTGCTGCGGTGCTCGAAAATAACGCGTAACGTTCTTGAAGACAGTACCAGGCCGGCTTAATGCCGGCCTTTTTTTTGGCGCTTACGAGGCATGTCGATGAGTGGTAGCGTGACCGAAGCAGTACACAAAGGCCTGACCGATTCCCCCGCCAGCTGGCCTGATGAAGCCCTGAAGCGTGACAAAATAAAACTTTACCTTGAGCAATTTCAGCAGCATCTGGGCGTGGCCTTCGATGCGGGTACGGATGTCGAATCGTTGATTGACGTTCGTACCCTGTTTATCGATCGCCTGTTGCGCCGTCTGTGGCGTTTCTACGGCTTCGATAAGATGAAAGAAATTGCCTTGGTCGCGGTGGGCGGCTACGGACGCGGTGAACTACATCCCCTCTCCGATATCGATGTCTTGATTCTCAGCCGCCAGCCACTGGATGACGCCGCCGCACAGCGCACCAGCGAACTACTGACGCTGATGTGGGATTTAAAGCTCGAAGTTGGCCATAGCGTACGTACGTTGGAAGAGTGCTTACTGGAAGGCTTATCGGATCTCACCGTGGCCACCAATCTGATTGAATCCCGCATGCTGACTGGCGATGTCGCTCTGTTCCTTGAGCTACAAAAGAACATTTTCAGCGATGGTTTCTGGCCATCATCGCGCTTCTTTGCCGCCAAAATCGAAGAGCAGCAAGAGCGCCATCAGCGCTATCACGGCACCAGTTACAACCTCGAACCAGACATTAAAAGCAGCCCCGGCGGCCTGCGCGATATTCACACCCTGCAGTGGGTTGCGCGCCGTCATTTTGGCGCGACCACCATGGATGAAATGGTCGGATTTGGCTTTATCACCGAAGCCGAGCGCAATGAAATCAATGAGTGCCAAATGTTCCTCTGGCGCATTCGCTTTGCGCTGCACCTAACATTGACGCGTTACGACAACCGTTTGTTGTTTGATCGCCAATTGACTGTGGCACAGCGGCTCAACTATCTCGGCGAAGGCAATGAGCCGGTTGAGCGCATGATGAAAGACTTTTACCGGGTGACACGCCGCATTGGTGAACTCAATCAGATGCTGCTGCAGCTGTTTGACGAAGCGATCCTCGCCCTCTCCACTACTGAGAAACCGCGCAGCATCGATGATGATTTTCAGCTGCGCGGCAATTTGATCGATCTGCGCGATCCCACGCTGTTCGAACGTGAACCGCAGGCAATTCTGCGCATGTTCTACGTGATGGTGCGTAATGAGAACATCACCGGCATTTACTCCACCACGCTACGTCATTTGCGCCATGCGCGTCGCCATTTGAAGCAGCCGCTGTGCCAGATTGCTGAAGCGCGCGAGACCTTTATGTCGATTCTGCGCCATCCGGGTGCAGTGAAGCGTGCGCTGGTGCCGATGCATCGCCACAGTGTCCTTTGGGCGTATACGCCGCTGTGGGGCAATATTGTCGGACAGATGCAGTTTGACTTGTTCCATGCCTACACGGTGGATGAGCACACCATTCGCGTCCTGCAAAAGCTGGAAAGCTTCGCCAACGAAGCCACGCGTCCGATGCACCCATTATGTGTTGAACTCTGGCCGCGTTTGCCGCAAATCGAATTGTTACTGATGGCCGCCCTGCTGCACGATATCGCCAAAGGGCGCGGCGGTGATCACTCGATTCTGGGGGCGCAGGACGCGCTTGATTTTGCTGAATTGCATGGGCTCAACTCGCGGGAAACGCAGTTGGTGGCCTGGCTGGTGCGCCATCATCTGCTGATGTCAGTCACCGCCCAGCGCCGCGATATTCAGGATCCGACGGTAATCCAGCAATTCGCCGAAGTGATGCAGAATGAAAACCGCCTGCGTTATCTGGTGTGTCTCACCGTCGCCGACATCTGCGCCACCAACGAGAGTCTGTGGAACAGCTGGAAGCAGAGCCTGCTGCGCGAACTGTTCTTCGCGACTGAAAAACAGCTGCGTCGCGGCATGGAAAACAGCCCGGATTTACGCGAACGCGTGCGTCATCACCGTTTACAGGCCCTCGCGCTGTTGCGTATGGAAAACCTCAACGAAGAGCGTTTGCACCATATCTGGAGCCGCTGCCGTGCTGACTATTTCCTGCGTCACACGCCAAATCAGCTGGCATGGCACGCGCGTCATCTGATCGACCACGACCTCACCAAACCGCTGGTACTGGTCAGCCCACAGGCCACACGCGGTGGAACTGAAATTTTCATCTGGAGCCCGGACCGCCCTCACCTGTTTGCCGCAGTAGCCGGTGAACTGGACCGCCGAAATCTGAGCGTGCACGATGCCCAGATCTTTACCAGCCGCGACGGCATGGCAATGGATACCTTTATTGTGCTGGAGCCGGATGGCAGCCCGCTGGCCGCCGATCGCCATCCGATGATTATGCAGGCGCTGGAACAAGCGATTACCCAAACCGAATGGGTGCCGCCGCGCACACGTCGCCAGTCTGCACGCCTCAAGCACTTTAGTGTCGATACCGAAGTGAATTTCCTGCCGACGCATACCGACCGTCGGAGTTATCTGGAATTGGTGGCGCTGGATCAGCCAGGCTTGCTGGCGCGTGTTGGGGAAGTGTTTGCCGACCTCGGCGTTTCACTGCACGGCGCGCGCATCAGTACGATTGGCGAACGGGTTGAGGATCTTTTCATCCTTGCGGACAGCGAGCGACGCGCACTTGATGTAGAAATGCGCAATGTGCTGCAACAACGGTTGACAGAGGCCCTCAATCCAAACGATAAACTGTGACCTGGCTTCCATCCTTAACGCTGCAGGTGCGTTGGCTTTCCTCGCTCACCCCGATCACATACTGATGTATGCTCCCGGGGATTCACTGCGTCGCCGCGTGATTCGGCCTTTGGCCTCACCCCTGCGGGGCCAGCGCGAGCGCTGTTCAAAACACTTTGTGTTTTGTCCTGCAACGTGAATGATGTTTGCCAGGCAATTTTACTATGTACGCTTTTTGGCGTGCATTCCGTTATGACAGAATCAGGAAAAAAATATGCAACAGTTACAGAGCGTTATTGAATCTGCCTTTGAGCGCCGCGCCGATATCACGCCAGCGAGCGTGGACAGCGTGACCCGTGAAGCTATCGAACAGGTAATTGGCCTGCTGGATAGCGGCGAACTGCGCGTGTCTGAAAAGATCAACGGAGAGTGGGTAACGCATCAGTGGCTGAAGAAAGCGGTGCTGTTGTCTTTCCGCATCAATGACAATCAGGTGATTGACGGCGCAGAAACCCGCTTCTACGACAAAGTGCCAATGAAGTTCGCTAACTGGGATGAAGCACGCTTCAAGAACGCCGGTTTCCGCGTGGTACCACCAGCAGCCGTGCGTCAGGGCGCGTTCATCGCTCGTAATACCGTGCTGATGCCCTCTTACGTTAACATCGGCGCTTTCGTTGATGAAGGCACCATGGTTGACACCTGGGCGACCGTAGGTTCTTGCGCGCAGATCGGTAAAAACGTTCACCTGTCAGGCGGCGTTGGCATCGGTGGTGTTCTGGAGCCACTGCAGGCGAACCCAACCATCATCGAAGACAACTGCTTCATCGGCGCACGTTCCGAGATCGTTGAAGGCGTAATCGTTGAAGAAGGTTCAGTGATCTCCATGGGTGTTTACATCGGTCAGAGCACCAAAATCTACGATCGTGAAACCGGCGAAGTGCATTACGGCCGCGTTCCAGCAGGTTCCGTGGTGGTATCAGGCAACCTGCCGTCTAAAGATGGTAGCTACAGCCTGTACTGTGCCGTGATCGTGAAGAAAGTGGACGCCAAAACTCTGGCTAAAACCGGTATTAACGAACTGCTGCGTACCATCGACTAAACCCTGATTTAGTCCGATAACCCTGCCGACGGGCCTGTATTCAGGCCCGTAATCATTTCTTTACACTCTCGCCCCAACTACCTGCTTCGCGCCGCGAATTAACTGGTGCGTTTATTTTTCAAACAGTTCATAATCCGCGCCAGTTAACTCCGGTCGCGCACTGTTCATCCCGGTTTTTGTGTCTACAGTTGATTAAGTATGCCGTAAGCGTTCCGGTTGCTGCGTTTCTGCTGCATCCCGAATGATGATGATAGTCCTGCGCGCTCACCCACTCTTAGATGGAATATAAACGCTATGTACGACAACCTGAAAAGCTTAGGTATCAGCTCTCCTGAAGACATCGACCGTTACAGCCTGCGTCAGGAAGCCAGCAACGACATCCTGAAAATCTACTTCCGCAAAGACAAAGGTGAATTTTTCGCGAAAAGCGTGAAGTTCAAATACCCGCGTCAGCGCAAAACCGTCGTGGCCGATCACACCAGCCAGGGCTATAAAGAAGTACAGGAAATCAGCCCGAACCTGCGTTACGTGATCGACGAACTGGATCAGATTTGCCAGCGCGATCAGGTTGAAGTCGATTTGAAACGCAAAATCCTCGCGGATCTGCGTCATCTGGAAAACGTGGTATCGAATAAGATCGCTGAAATTGAATCCGATCTGGATCAACTGACCCGCAACGGTCGTTAATTTCCCCCGCGTTCCCAGGGCCAGCTTACGCTGGCCTTTTTTTTGCCTTATTTCAGTTTTATCTGGGACTGTTTCACCTACCTGTATTCATAATCCCTGGCTAGTATCGGGTTATGTCTGACTTCCGGTAAAACAAAAACCATGCAATTTGCAGCCATCACCTCAGGACAGCGCGGTCTGGATGTTCATATCGCCGGTGACCTCGCGCAAAAAATTCTATCTGGAACGCTTAAGGCCGGTGATGTTCTGCCCAGCGAAGTCGAGCTGTGCAGCCACTTTGGCGTCAGCCGAACTGCCGTGCGTGAAGCACTCAAACTATTATCTTCGAAAGGATTATTGGAATCGCGCCCCAAACTCGGCACGCATGTACGTGACCGCACGTACTGGAATCTGCTTGATGTGCAACTGCTGGAATGGATGAAGGGCATCGAATCAACAGCAGAGATGTATCAACAGTTTCTGGCATTTCGTGAGGCCATTGAACCGCAGGCCGCCAGGCTGGCTGCGTTACACGCTACACAGTCACAACGCACTGAACTTTCAGTGTTATTCCGCGAAATGATCGCCGTTTGCGCCGCAAGCTCCTTCGATCTTGCTCGCTGGCTGGAGGTGGATAGCGCCTTTCATCGTCTGATCTTTCACTCCACGGACAACTGTTTTTACATCCCGTTTGGTAATCTGCTTGAAACCATCTTTAAGTGCTTCTTCACCTGGCCCTCCAGCGCGCAGGATATTTTTCTGGATGAACACCGCAAGATTTACGAAGCGATCATGATTGGCGATGCCGATGCTGCACACAGGGCGTCGATGGGTTTAATGCTCAACAGCACACAGCCTCGAATGTAATCTGACCATCACAGATGCGTGGGTGGCCGCGATAACAACCAAATATCACGCAGTGCTTCTCTTTCCGCACCTCGCGCTTCTGCTGCGCTGATATTGGCCGCCGAATGCATTTCAATCGCGCGGTGGATCCATCGCTGGTAGCGGTCGCTATTCAGGCTGCTATCCGCAAGCGAGAGCAGTGGAATCAAGCGCAGACTGACACGATCGCGGTTTTTCCATGGCCAGATTTTGCTGTCATCGCTAAAAGGAGCCATATAATCCAGCGCACTCAACAATGAACCGCTCTGCTGATGATAATGCCAGAGATCGCCGGTTCCACTGCGCTGCGCCAGTTGCGCGACGTTTGTCAGTGCCTGCAAATTGAAATAGCTGTAATGGAACGAGCGTGTGCGTGCCAGTTCCATTGGCTGCGTTCCGTCCGCACGAATTTGCCCGGCTATTTTATCCTGAGCTAATATCACCATCTGCTTAATCACCTGAGGTTGATGCAAATACCACGCAATGCCCGCCACCTGTGCGGCATACCAGCTGCCATGATTATTAGGTGCATCACGCTCGCCTTGTGCCAGCTTACTGTGCAGTAGCCAGTCAAGGTAATCGCTAAACCATGCGTGTAATGCAACCTGATCCTGTTGGTGCCAGCCGGGCGAATCTTGCAGTAGCTGCAGTGCATCCACCACGCGCGTGGCAAAGTAACGCCCATCCAGCACGCCAGTATGTCGGCCCTGTGCCTTACCCGGCACGCCCTGAGCAAAATTAAGGTTGGGATTCATGCGGGTAGCTGGATCGATAAACCAGCTGCGAATCATCGATTGGGCTTTCGCTGCATAACGGGTGTCGCCGGAAAAGTACCAGGCAAGTGCCAAAACCTGCACATCCGCAGTGAAACGGGCCAGACGCACACCATCGCTTTGGTCGTTTTTACTCGCCGGGTTGACCTCGCCATCGCGGCGCACCCAAGGCAAGCCATTCGGCTTAGCGGGATCCGGCCACCAGTAGGCGCTCAGGCTGAGATAATCATGGCGGGAACCGCTGGGAGGTAACATCCCTTTCTGCGTCACGCTGGGGTTTGGCTGTTTAAGCGCGCGATCGGCCGCCTGTTTGAGTTGTTGCCACGCCTGTTCCGTCTGCGGCGCAGCCTGATGATTCTGCAGTTCGGCTCGCGTAAGTTGCAGCTCCTCGCCGGATATAAAGGCCAGCGAAACGGCTTGAGCCTGGCAGGTTGCGGTCACAAGCCAACCGGCCAGCAGCCAGACCAGAGGCACTTTCAATCGGGGCATCTTTCTCTCCAGACCACGATGCGGGTCAGCTCTGTTCATCCAGTTGCAATGCCACATACAGCAGCAGTCGATCGTCAAAATTCCCGAGGTTTAATCCGGTTAGCTCAGAGATGCGGTTAAGGCGATATTCGAGCGTATTACGATGGATAAACAGCGCGCGTGCCGTGGCGCTCGGTTGGACGTTATGACTGAACCACGCCACCAGCGTACGGCGCAGTAATCCATTATTATCATTGGCTTTGAGTTTTGCCAACGGACGCGCCAGTTCATTGGCTTGCCAGCCACCGCGCAGGCTATCCAGTAGCACCGGCAGCACCAAATCCTGATAGAAGAAGCTGCGCTGCTCCGGCATGCGCTGTTTACCCACCATCATCGTGGTGCGCGCCGTGCGGTAGGAACGCGCAATGCTGCCGGGACCAGTAAAGAAATTACCCAGCGCGATGCGCATCCGCACCTGGCCACTCTCTTTCATACGCTGTAATAACTGATCCACGCGACGGCGGTGATCGTCTTGATCGTAACGGCCGTGGGCGTTAAGCGCCGGTTTCAACACCACCATTTCGGTGAGTGAGACGATGGCAATCAGGTTGTCACGATCCGGCGTCGTCAGCAGTGTTTGCAACTGCTGCAATTCCGACATGGCGCTGTCAACGCCAAGCTGACCGCTGTCCACCTCCACCACCGCCACCACGCGCGGCTGATTGAGATCGATGCCCAGGCGCTGCGCCCACTCGCTCAGCGCAGGTGAAAGCGTATCGCTACGGATCAGGTTCAGTACCAGTTCCTCGCGCAAACGACTGTCTTGCGCCAGCATGTGTAACAGCCGCGCCTGTTCCAGCATCATTTCGGCGGTCATACACACCAGTTCACCGTAGTGGCGCAGTGCCGTCGGTTGCCCGGTCAAACCGATCACCCCGACAATGTCGCCATCAATGCGTAAGGGCAAATTGATGCCGGGCCGCACACCATGCAGATGTTTCGCCACGGCTTCATCAATGTTCACCACCCTCCCCTGCGATAACACCAGCAACGCACCTTCGTGCAATTCGCCAATACGCTCACGATCGCCGCTGCCAATAATGCGGCCGCGTGCATCCATCACGTTGACATTACTGTCAATAATTTGCATGGTGCGGGCAACAATATCCTGAGCCAGTCGCGCATCGAGATGATAGGTGGCCATCAATCACTCCAGAGAAAGGGAAGAATTGACAGAATACGCATCCCACGCACGCCTGACATTGTGCAACTGCACATAGCCGGATAGAGAATGCGGGAATTGCGGTAGGCGTCACATTGCGAAACTGACATCTGCACAATATGGACCACGTTAAAGTGGTGCTGATGCTAGCGAGTCGTGCTGCATAAAAACAAAAAAGGCGAGCCGAAGCTCGCCTGCGTTGAATCGTCTAAGATTTATTGCATCAGCAGATAAAGGCTGCTGTCGCCACGCTGCACGTTCAAGGCCAGCACGGACGGTTTGGTATCGAGGATTTTGCGCAGTTCACCGAGGTTGGCAATCGCCTGCTGGTTAACGCCCATAATCACGTCACCTTTCTTCAGACCAATTCGCGCCGCTGCACTGCCTGCCTTCACATTATCCACGCGCACGCCTTTCTGGCCGTTGCTGTCGATATTGCTCAGGTCAGCACCTTCAATACCGGTGTAGATGGTGGCGGACTGCACTTTTTCCTGCGAACTCTGCTGCAGTTCAACTGTGATAGTCACTGGTTTACCGTCACGCAACAGACCCAACTGCAGTTTGGTGCCGACCGGCAGTGAGCCGACTTCAGCTCGCAGCGCAGCAAAACTGGTTAGCGCTTTACCATTCATCGATACCACGACATCACCGGCTTTCACGCCCGCTTTGGCCGCTGCCGAATTAGGCAGAACCTGGCTGACAAAGGCACCGCGCTGGGCATCGACTTTCATCGCTTTCGCCAGTTCGGAATTCAACTCGGTACCCATAATCCCCAGCTCGCCGCGTTTCACCTGGCCGTACTCAATCATCTGCGCCGTCAGGTTTTTCACCATCGCACTTGGGATAGCAAAGCCGATACCGATGTTGCCGCCATCCGGCGCCAGAATCGCGGTATTAATCCCGATGAGCTCACCGTTCAGATTAACCAGCGCACCACCGGAGTTACCGCGGTTGATCGCGGCATCGGTCTGGATAAAGTTCTCGTAATTCTCGACGTTGAGGCCGCTACGTCCCAGTGCAGAAACGATACCGGAGGTCACCGTTTCGCCGAGTCCGTAAGGGTTACCGATCGCGACCGTGTAATCACCGACGCGTAAGTCATCGGAGTCAGCGATCTTAATCGCCGTCAGGTTTTTCGCGTCCTGCAGTTGAATCAGGGCGATATCAGACTGAGGATCTTTGCCAATCACTTTAGCATCGTAACGACGGCCATCGCTCAGCTGCACCTGAATTTTGGTGGCGTTATCCACCACATGGTTGTTAGTGACGACATAACCTTTATCAGCATTGATCACCACGCCCGAACCGAGCGCACGGAATTTTTGCTGTTGGGTGTTGGCTCCGCTATTGTCACCGCCCTGGCTGCCGTCACCGCCGCTCTGGCACATTGGCGAGCTTTGGAATGGCGATCCGTCCTGGCAGAATGGCGAGTTATCACCAAAGAATTGCTGGAATTGCTGCGGCATGCGCGGGGTTTTCACCGTGGTGCTGCCTTCAACACTAATACTCACCACGGAAGGCATCACTTTTTCCAGCATGGGCGCCAGGCTAGGCAGCTGCTGGTTCGAGGAGGAAGCGGTTTCCGCCGCGAAACTAACAGGGCTTAATGCCATGCCCAGACTAAGCGCCAGCGCACTTAACATTAATGTGCTTTTTTTCATTTGTCTGTGTCTCTCTAAGATTTACGGCCAGACCATTGCTGTGGTCGTGATGATGAGATTAAGTTTTTAGCGCGAAGTTCCTAATGAAGTTTTGGGTAAAGGTAAAAATTTATTCTTCATCTTTACAAAACTCAGCTTATTCCACCGCCATCAAACGACGATACTCATCCCATGCATAATTGTCTGTCATCCCGCTGATATAGTCCTGAATCAACCGTGAACGGTAATAACGCTCCCACAACAAGCGTTGATATTTATGCTCGACAATCAGTGCTCGCATCTGCTGCTGATAAGCTTTTCGATGCTTTCCTGAAAGCTTATGAAACAGTCGTGTTTCAATCGGATATTTTGGCAGAAAGTCGTCGTTCATCAGCGTAGTAAATTGTTCATAATCCAGCAACATCAATGACTGATAGATTTCCAGCAGCCCTTTAATGACCCGATAGCCTTGTAATTCGAGCTGCTCAACTTCCGGGTGATTAAATACCTGCTGACGCGCCACGGTTTTAAATAATTTCAGCAAACGGCCTTCATCGCCGTCATCTTCCAGCAGTGCATGATTAAAGTCACCTTCAAAAATAGCCGGGAGATTATCGACAAAACGGCGCACGGCATGGCTGACCAACACATTTTGTACGTTAACCCGTAACGACATAAAAAATTGATCGCTCAGGCTGCGGCGTTTTTTCTGATTCGCTTCTTTCCATGCCTCGCTCACCGTGCGACTGAACGCATCGCCACTATTTACCGTACCCCAGGCTTTGAGCAGAGCGTTATATAAGGTTTCAACATCAAAAATATCTTTTTCGACGGCGTCATCTAAATCGGCAATACAGTATGAGATATCGTCAGCAGCTTCCATAATCCAGGTGAGTGGATAGCGATGGTGCTCTTTAATATCGGTAGCTGCGCGTAAGTCAGCCACATACTCACGCTCGGACAAATAAAAGCCCGGCTTCTTCATCAGCACGCTAAATTCTTCCGGCTTATCGCCCTGCCACCATGCCGGTGCGGTGTATTTTAAAATACAGGCGACCTGCGCGTAGCTAAGATTGAGTTGCAGCAGCGTATGCACCAGACGAATTGCCTGCGCGTTGCCTTCGAAGTGGCACAAATCCTGACGAATCATTGCATTTAGCTGGTCAAAATCCGCGCGCTGATGTTCATCCGCCACGCCCGCCACCAGCGGGTCCACCAATTCAAGAGGCAGATTATCGTCAAACCAGTCATTGATGGCGGCTTCACCAAAGTGACCAAACGGCGGATTGCCCACATCATGCAGCAGGCAGGCCATTTCAATCAGGCTCTCAAACGCGCCTTCAAATTCATCCAGTCCATAATTCGCCAGCCCGCCGCCCTGCGTTTTCAGGTTTTGCAGGATCTCTTTGGTGATGTAGCGCCCGGTTTGCTGCACTTCCAGCGAGTGGGTCAGACGTGAACGCACCGCAGCATTACGCTCCAGTGGAAATACCTGCGTCTTTTGTTGCAGACGGCGGATCGCGGCAGAATTGATGATACGGCCACGGTCACTCTCAAAGTGCCGCGTAATATAGTATTCACCCTCGGGATCTTTGCGGCTGGTATAAGGTCGGGTGAAACTGATCTTATTTTTGAAATTGATCGGCGCCATCATTACCCCTTATTTTTTGGTGAATTCATCCTCTGCCAGCCATGGTAGACTATGCCTCACTTTTAAGCTTTACATCCATAACTACAGCGAGATTCTTTATGAAAGCAGGCATTATTGGCGCGATGGAGCAGGAAGTCACTCTGCTGCGTGACAAAATTGAAAACCGTCAGACGCTGACGCTGGCTGGTTGTGAAATTTATACCGGCACGCTGAACGGTGTTGAGGTTGCTCTGCTGAAATCAGGCATCGGTAAAACCGCGGCGGCGCTCGGCACGACCCTGTTGCTGGAGCTGTGCAAACCCGATCTAGTGATCAACACCGGTTCAGCGGGTGGCCTGGCCGCTTCACTGAAAGTGGGCGATATTGTGGTCTCCGATGAAGTGCGTTATCACGACGCCGACGTCACCGCATTTGGTTACGAACCTGGCCAGATGGCCGGTTGCCCGGCAGCCTTTGTGGCGGATGAAAAACTGATCGCCGTTGCTGAGCACGTGATTAAGCAGCTGGATCTCAACGCGGTGCGCGGATTAGTGGTCAGCGGGGATGCTTTTATCAACGGTGCTGAACCACTGGCACGTATTCGCACCACCTTCCCACAGGCGATCGCCGTGGAGATGGAAGCTACCGCCATCGGTCATGTTTGCCATCAGTTCAAGGTGCCGTTCGTGGTGGTGCGCGCGATTTCTGATGTCGCAGATAAAGAATCCCACCTGAGCTTTGATGAGTTCCTCGTCGTTGCCGCTAAACAATCGTCACTGATGGTTGAAAACCTGCTGGCACAGCTGGCGCGTGGCTAAGTATTGGTTGTTAGGGCTATTGCTGCTCAGCAATAGCCTGATTGCTGCGGTACCGCGCGTTATCACCCTATCGCCACACCTCACCGAACTGGCTTTTGCAGCAGGTATTACGCCGGTCGCGGTCAGTGCTTATTCGGATTTCCCGGCGCAGGCCAACCAGCTTGAGCAGGTGGCAAACTGGCAGGGCATCAAAGTCGAGCGCATCCTGCAACTGCAACCGGATGTGGTGCTGGCCTGGCGCGGCGGTAATCCCCAACGGCAGATCGACCAACTGCAACGTTTAGGCGTTAAGGTTGAGTGGATCGATCCACAAACCATTGATCAAATGATCGATGCGTTAGCTGACCTCAAACAGTGGAGTCCGCAACCTCAGCAGGCAGAAGCTGCCGCAAAGGCATTACGTCAGCAAGAGGATGATCTGCGTAAACAGTATCAACAGCGCACGCCGATTCCACTGTTTCTGCAGTTCGGCCAGCAGCCGCTGTTTACAGCCTCACGCAATACGCTGCAAAACGAGGTGATCACGCTGTGCGGTGGCAAAAACATCTTTGCCGACAGCCGTGTCAGCTGGCCGCAGGTGAGTCGTGAGCAAGTATTAGCACGTCATCCTCAGGCGATTGTGATCGGCGGTGACCCTGTGCAAGCCGCGAATATCGTGAAATTCTGGCAGCCACAGCTGGCGGTGCCGGTGATTGCCATTAACGATGACTGGCTCAGTCGACCGGGTCCACGCATCCTGCTGGCAGCCAAACAGCTGTGTGCAGATTTACATCCGGCGAAAAATAGCACCAAATAAGATTAAAGATTCGGCAAAAATTGTCGAAAATCAAAATACAAGGCACTGCGGCCACGTATGCTCAGTGCCCTTTTTGCGCAACGCGCAACTTTTGACTTCACCAGGAATTATTCATGACCAGAGCACTGCTCCTGGCCATAGGGCTCGCGATGGCTGCGCCAATTGGCGCGGCGACTTCCACCGGCTCTATTGCCGTCACGCTGACAATATTTTCCCGCTGCGATATCTCACGCCAAAGCGAACAAACACTGCCATCGATTGATTGTGGACGTCACTTCAGCGCACAGCCGCGCGTGACTGAAAGCGTATTAAAACGCGATGCGAAGCGTCGGGAAACGTCACGATTAGTGACAGTGGAGTGGTAAAGTTCTGACCGCCAGAGCGGCGGTCAGAAAAGGGATTAGATGCTGAAGGAAGAGCCGCAACCGCAGGTGGTTTTTGCATTGGGATTGGTCACGATAAAGCGTGAACCTTCCAGTCCTTCGGTGTAGTCGACCGAGCCACCGACCAGATACTGCAGGCTCATTGGATCCACCACCAGCGCCACACCTTGTTTCTCGATGGTCATGTCGCCGTCATTCATTTGATCATCAAAAGTAAAACCGTACTGGAAACCACTGCAACCGCCACCGGTGATATACACGCGCAGTTTCAGCTCTGGATTTTCTTCATCCGCGATCAGGTTTTTTACTTTTTTCGCTGCTGCTTCAGTGAATTGCAAAGGCAGCGCTGCTACGTCGTCACTCATGTTTTACTCCGGGTAAACGTCCAGGTCAGAAAACGACCTTAATTCCGCTATTATCTGCCAGCCGCCCAGTGCAATCAAGTACTGCGCTTGACACTGTGTGCCGCCTGCGCTGCGCTAAAGTATAGCTTTAAAAGGCTTTCGCACCCGCTTGCCTTTCTAATCGGGCGACTCTTCCCTTAGAATGGCGCCAGAATTTTTTTCCAGAACAGCAGGAGCCGATCAATGAGTAAGTCAGAAAACCTGTATGCCGAAGCGCAACGCCTGATCCCTGGCGGTGTGAACTCCCCGGTACGTGCCTTTACCGGTGTGGGCGGTGTACCGCTGTTCATCGAACGCGCCGACGGTGCCTATCTGTATGACGCCGATGGCAAAGCCTATGTCGACTATGTCGGTTCATGGGGCCCGATGGTGCTGGGTCATAATAATGCCACCATCCGTAATGCGGTGATCGAAGCGGCATCACGCGGTTTGAGTTTCGGTGCGCCAACCGAAATGGAAGTGAAAATGGCCGAGTTGGTGTGTGAGCTGGTGCCAAGCATGGACATGGTGCGTATGGTGAACTCCGGCACCGAAGCCACCATGAGCGCCATTCGTCTGGCGCGTGGCTTCACCCATCGCGATAAAATCATCAAATTCGAAGGCTGCTATCACGGTCACGCCGATTGCCTGCTGGTGAAAGCCGGTTCCGGCGCGTTAACCCTGGGTCAGCCGAACTCGCCGGGTGTTCCCGCAGATTTCGCTAAACACACCCTGACCTGTACCTATAACGATCTGGCGTCAGTGCGCGAGGCCTTCGAGCAGTATCCACAAGATGTCGCCTGTATCATCGTTGAGCCAGTTGCGGGCAACATGAACTGCATTCCACCTCAGCCGGACTTCCTGCCGGGCCTGCGTGCACTTTGTGATGAATTTGGCGCGCTGCTGATCATTGATGAAGTGATGACCGGCTTCCGCGTGGCGCTGGGCGGTGCTCAGGCCTATTACGATGTCACTCCGGATCTGACCTGCCTCGGCAAAATCATCGGCGGCGGTATGCCAGTGGGCGCATTTGGTGGTCGTCGTGATGTGATGGCTGCGCTGGCACCGACAGGTCCGGTGTATCAGGCGGGCACGCTTTCTGGTAACCCGATTGCCATGGCGGCCGGTTTTGCCTGTCTGACACAGATTGCTCAGCCGGGTACGCACAGCACGCTGACCGACCTCACCACGCAACTGTCTGAAGGATTGCTGGCAGCGGCAAAAGCAGAAAACATTCCGCTGGTGATCAACAACGTTGGCGGCATGTTCGGTATCTTCTTTACCGATGCCGAAACCGTGACTTGCTATGCCGATGTGACGAAATGCGACGTTGAGCGCTTCAAGCGCTTCTTCCACCTGATGCTGGAAGAAGGTATCTACCTCGCACCTTCTGCTTTTGAAGCGGGCTTTATGTCATTGGCGCACAGCCAGGAAGATATTCAGCGCACCGTTGATGCGGCACGCCGCAGTTTCGCGAAGCTGTAAGCCACTAGCGGGCGCCATGAATGGCGCCCCTACATTGATGTGCCCGTCTGTCCCTTCGGCGCTGCTGCCCCGCAGACACCTATTGTCGTAATTTGCGCATTTATCCGCAGCCGCCTTACAGACATCCATTGCTGTAGGTTACACATTTATCCGCAGCCGCCTTACAGATACCCATTGCAGTATGTTGCGCATTTATGCGCAGCTGCTTTACAGACACCCATTGCTGTAGGTTGCGCATTTATGCGCGACGCAACAACCAGATAAAGTACGGTGCGCCAAAGAAGGTCGCCATCAGCCCTGCCGGGATCTGATCCGGGAATGCCAGCATCCTGCCGCACCAGTCAGCAAACACCATCAAGCCACTGCCTAATAATCCCGCCATCAACACCTGCGGTAATGCACGCCGGAACCCCAGCATGCGCACAATGTGTGGCGCCATCAGACCAATAAAACTCAATGGCCCAATGGTTAAAGTGGCCGTGGCGGTTAACGCTGCCGCCAGCAACAGTAAAGCCAAACGCGATCCGGTCAGCGCCATACCTGCTGAGCGTGCCGTGGCGCTGCCCAATGGCAGCAGCGTAAGCCAGCGGCTGGCCAGGGGTGCTAGCGCAATCAGGATGATACCAACCACCGCGCTTTGTACTGCCTGATGCATGTTGATGTTGTACGTCGAACCCGAGATCCAGCTCAGCAGGCCGCCCATACGCGGATCGCCACTCGCCATTAACACCATCAGTAAGGTGACAAAGGCACTGTTAAGCGCCATCCCGGCCAGCAGCATGCGCTCTGGTGAGAAGCCTCCGCGACTGGCCACCAGCATAATCACCAGCAGCGTCAGCGCTGCACCGAGCGCACCGGCTGGCAGCAGCCACGCCACCGCATCGCCCGGCACAAAGAACATCATCACCACGACGCCGCATGCCGCACCAGAACTGATGCCCAATACTTCCGGGCTCGCCATCGGGTTGCCAGTAAGCCGCTGAATCAGCGCACCGGCGACACCGAGCATCATACCGACCACTAATGCCGCCAGCACACGCGGTGCACGCCACGGCAGCAGTTGATGCAGCATCTCGCCGTTGACCCACGTCCAGCTGTGCGCATCACGGCCAAAGGTGATGCCAACCATGCTTAGCAACATCAGAATTACCAGGCCGATTACACACCACAGCACCACCTTCTGGCGCTCTGCCGGGACCTTGTCACCCATGTTCATCGCCGGTGGTACTGAGCCGGTACGCAGACGCGGCAACAGCCACAGCAGAATCGGTACGCCAATCAACGCGGTGGCTGTGCCAGTGGAGACTTCGCGCCAGTGGCTGGTCAGCCACAATACGCACTGATCGGCCAGCCACAGCAGCAACGCACCGATCAGTGGAGCCAGCAGCATACGACTGAGCAAGCGACGGCCACCGAGCATTTTTGCCAGCAGCGGCGCAAACAGCCCGATAAAACCAATAATCCCGGCGACGTTAACCAACTGCGCACTCAGCAGAATCGCCAGGGCTAACGCGCCGATACGTGCAGCAGACAATGCCAGACCGAGATTTTTTGCTACACCGTCATCGAGCCCCATCAGCGTTAAGGGACGCAGCAATGCCAGCGCCACCACAAAGGCCAGCAGCAGACGCGGCCACAGCATTGCAACGTTGTGTCCATCCATCTGATTCAGTGCGCCCGTGCTCCACAGGAACATATTCAGCAACTGATCGTGATTGAAGATGGCAAAGATTTGATTCACTGAACCGGCGTAGAGGCTCAAGACCAGCCCGGCAAGAATCAGTGTCACCGGCGACAGGCGTTTGCCCCAGGCCACGCCAAACACGAGTAGGCCAACCAGCACCGCGCCGCCCATCGCGGCAAACTGTTGCGTCAGTTCTCCGCCTGGCAGATGCCAGAGTGTGGCGACCGTGATACCAAGCTGTGCGCCCGATGACACGCCCAGCGTGGTCGGTTCCGCCAGCGGATTGCGCAGCACCTGCTGAAACAGCAAACCGGCCAAACCGAGGCCCGCACCCACCAGCAGTGCCAGTGCCAGACGCGATAACAGGCTGTGATGGAACACCACTTGCTGAATACTGTTGATATCCGGCGCGAAGATCGCCTGCGACCACTGCGCCGTAGGCAGCGCGTCACGCAGATTGATAAAGGTCAGCGCCAGCGCCAGCAAGAACATGCTGCTCAGCAGCACCACAGGAAAGAGACGATGGCGCATTAGTGCGACTCCAGCGCGTGTTCCAGCACGCGAACAAATTTCAGCGCTGAGTAGGTCGCGCCGTAATACCAGACGGCAGGCACACGCTTAAAGCGACCTGCGCGGATGAAGGGCAAAGCCTGCCACAGCGCGGTGTTCATCACCTGCTGCATATCACGGTCGTTATCGTGATCGAAGCAAATCACCTGCACATCGCCAACATCGGCTAACCGCTCAAGCCCCACCACCGCACTGCCCCAGAAGTTAGTTTCACCGTGCCAGGCGTTGGTGAGACCGAGAATCTCCATCACTTCCAGGAACAGGCTGTTGGTGCCAAAGGTGATCGCGTGACGGCTGTCCATCAATGACATCAGTAACACCGGACGATCGGCCCAGGGTTTGAGGCGCTCACGCGCTGCCGCTAACTGCTGATCGAGGAATTGCAGATGCTGTATCGCTTGCGCTTCACGCCCCAGCCGAGCCCCGAGCGCTTGCAGCGATTTGCGCGCCGTGCTGAGCGGCTTACCGTCGCCGCTATTCAGATCAAAGCCCATGGTGGGCGCGATACGTGCGAGCTTATCCAGCCCCGGACCGTAGCCGTTAGAGTGCAGAATCAGGGAAGGTTCGAGTTGCGTCATCAACTCCAGATTGGGTTCGGTGCGTAAGCCGAGATCGATGGTGCTGGCAGGCAACAACGGCTCGCCCACCCAGATGTTGTAGTTACGCAGATCGGCCACGCCGAGCGGCGATACTCCGAGCGCCATCAGCAACTCAACAGGCAGCCACTCCAGCGCCAGGATGCGCTGCAGATCGGGCGTTGCCGCACACAATGGCGCAACGTTCATCAGTGGCGTCAGTGCCAGCGCCGTCAATAAGCGACGGCGGGAAATGTCGAACATGGCGAGGCCTCAGTAAACAAAACTGACGGGCGCACCGCCCTGTGGATGAGGCAAGATGCCCATCGGAATACCGTAGATATTGCCCAGCACATCGGCTTGCATGATCACCTCAGGTCCACCTTCCGCGATCATTTCACCACCGCGCAGCGCCACCAGGCGATCGCAATAGCGCGCCGCCATATTGATGTCGTGCAGTACCGCAATCACCGTCAAGCCACGCTCACGGCTGAGGCGCTGAATCAGTGCCAGCACATCAACCTGATGGGCGATATCCAGTGCCGAAGTGGGTTCATCCAGCAGCAGGCAGCGGCTGTTCTGCGCCACCAGCATCGCCAACCACGCGCGCTGGCGCTCTCCGCCTGACAGGCTATCCACCAGACGCCCGGCGAAAGGTTTCAGGCCCACCAGCGTAATCGCTTCCTCTACGCGGTCGCGATCTTCCTGGCCATAGCGCCCGAGCGCTCCGTGCCAGGGATAACGACCAATCGCCACCAGCTCACGCACCGTCATCCCTTCTGCTGCCGGTAACTGCTGCGGCAAGTATGCCACCTGGCGCGCAAAATCTTTGCTGCCCCAGTTCTCAACCGCATCGCTATTCAACAGCACCCGGCCTTCACTTGCCGCATGATGGCGACCGAGCATTTTCAGCAAGGTGGATTTGCCGGAGCCATTATGACCGATCAGCGCCGTAACTTTGCCTGGCGCGAAGGTGAGTGAGAGCGGGTGCAGCAACGTGCGCCCAGGCACACGAAAACTGACATTGTCCAGCGTGAAGGTGGTTTCTTCGTGGTGCGGATGCTGCATGGTTATCCCTGGTTAATCATCACAAAGCCGATCTGATTCTGAAGGGGGCGGCCCTGAGGCCGCCCCTGATCACAACATGGTACGCTCTGACGAATCAGAAGCGGAAGGTGGCGGTGCCAACGATTTGACGTTCAGCGCCCCAGTAACAGGCGTAATCACGGTAGCAGCTGGCAACGTATTCACGATCGAACAGGTTGTTGATGTTCACGCCAACCGTAGAGCCAGGCAGACCGAAACGACCGAGGTCATATTTCAGGGCTGCATCGACGGTGGTGTAACCCGCTACGTCGAAGTTCTGATTAATGTTGTCACCTGTTGAATAGAGACCTTTGCTCTCGCCAACATAACGCACACCCGCTCCCAGCGTCACGCCTGACAACGCAGTCTCATGGAAGGTGTAATCTCCCCACAGCGATGCCATATGCTTCGGCACCTGCACCGGTGTTCTGCCTTTCAGCGTGGTGTCTTCGGTATATTCCGCATCGGTATAGGTGTAAGACGCCGTCATGTTGATGTTGGCGCTCAGCGCCGCTTTGGCTTCCAACTCAACACCGCGTGAACGAATTTCACCGCTCTGAATGCTGGCAAATGGGTGGTTTACGGTATCTGGATCCGCAGTCAGGTTTTTGGTTTTGGTCAATTGATAAACCGCCGCCGTCACCACAATTGGACGATCTTTTGGCACGTATTTCACGCCAGCTTCATATTGCTTGGCACGTGAAGGATCGAAAGCCTGTCCTTCAAACGTTGAACCTGAGTTAGGAATAAAGGCTTCGCTGTAACTGAAATAAGGTGCAATGCCGTTATCGAACACATAGTTAAGACCACCACGCCAGGTAAAGGCTTGATCGTTTTGACGATCCAGTGAACTGGCTACACGGTCATACACCGAGGTCATCGCGTAGTCGTAGCGACCACCTAAGGTCAGCACCCAGCGATTCCACTCCATTTGGTCCTGCGCGTATAGGCCAGTCTGACGCTGTTTATTCAGATGCTGATAAGGAGAGGCAAACGGCGTCACCAAATCGTTGCCGTATTGCGGATTGATCGCACTCAAATTGCTGGCTGAGCCAAACTGCGCATCAACATCATTGCGCATCTGCTGATAATCCACACCCATCAGCAAGGTATGATCTAAAGCACCCGTCGCGAATTTCGCCTGTGCTTGTGTATCAACAGAGAATTCATTCAGCTTCTCATCCGAAACCGCTGAGCCACGGGTGATCTCATTAGTAGCAGCGTTGAAGCCATTGCCGTAAATACTGCGATATCCGGTACGCATATCCGCATAACGCAGATTCTGGCGCACCGTCCAGGTATCGTTAAAGCTATGTTCGAAGTTGTAGCCCACCATCTTGGTGTTGCGCGAGATTTTATTGCTGTCTTCGCCTTCATCAAAGTTGGTTGGCAACTTATAACTGCTGCCATCCGGGCGGGTAATCCCCACCACGGTGCCCTGACGCGGCAACCAACCGTAATAACCGGTTTCCGGTTCATTCTGGAAGTAGGTCAGCAGGTCAAAGCGGGTATTAGCATCAGGACGCCAGCTGAACGAAGGTGCGATGGTGTAGCGCTTCTCTTTGTTCATTTCCTGCTGCGCGTCGGCGCTGCGAGCCTGACCGGTCAGGCGGTAGCTGTACACGCCATCATCGTCCAGCGAACCGCCAAAATCGAAGCCGGTTGAGTACAGGTTATCGGTACCCATCTGGAACTGCACTTCACGCAGGGTTTCCTGAGTAGGACGCTTGCTGACCAGTGATACGACACCACCTGGGTTGCTCTTGCCGTACAGCACGGAAACCGGACCACGCAGCAGTTCCGCACGCTCAAGGAAATACGGATCGATGGCGAATTCAGAGTAGTTATCACCCTGCAGCTTCAGGCCATCAAGATATTGGTTGGTGTTGGTTTCGCTGAAGCCGCGAATTGACAGCGCATCGATCACGCTTGAACTGCCGCGGTTACCCGTCAGCACGCCAGCCGTGTAATTGAATGCACCTTTGACGCTGGTCACTGCGCGCATCGCCATTTCTTCTTGCGTCACAACAGACACAGACTGCGGGTTTTTCTCAATCGGCGTATCGGTTTTGGTGCCGGTAGCACTGTGTTTCGCTGCAATGGTGGGAGCCGGGCCCCATGCGCTTTCCTGCGCGACGGTGTTGCCGCCATTGGCGGTAACCACCACTGTATCTTCCGCCAGCGCCTGCGCGCTCAGCGTACCCAGTGTTAAAGAAATCAATAAAGCGAGCGGACGACGGGAAGTCGCAGCACGGGCAGAACAAGGATTTGAAATTCGCGTATTCATAAAAGGATCTCTCAGAAAGAAAACAATGCAGGTGAATACAAACGAGAATGATTATTAGACGCACGGATTTTAGGCGAAGTTTGGCGAGATCCGCAAGATGTAATGCCTGATGGCGGTGCGTTTGCGACCAGATCGTGCATGTCCATGATCGCGATTAACAAATCACAGGCATGAAAAAGGGCGCCGTAGCGCCCTCTGTTTTCTGCAGCTAACTATTTGCTGCCAAACATATCCTTAATCCAGCCCGCCACGCCGTCAGCATCTTTTTGCTCACCCTGTTGCTGCTGAGGTGATTGCTGCTGCGGTTGCGACTCTTGCTGCTGTTGGATCTGCTGCTGTTGCTGGATCTGTTGCTGCTGTTGTTGGCACAACGCGTTAGGATCCAACGTCCACACCGGCAGCGAACGCCAGGTGCTGCTACCAGAACCACACACGAAGTTACCCGCAGAGTCGACGTTCATCTGCGTGATATCTTCTGGCGGAGTCAGCACCAGCGGCATTGGCGCCTGATTGTCGAGATAACGACGATAAATCTGCATCGCACCGCTCGCCCCATACAGCTTCGACGTCTGGTTGTTGTCACGGCCAACCCAGGTGATCGCCACTTCCTTGCCATCAATACCCGCAAACCAGCTATCGATCAGGTCATTGGTGGTACCGGTTTTACCCGCCAGATGGGCATTCGGATAGCGCGCGCCCAACGCACGGGCGGTGCCATGGTCAGCGACCTGCTGCATGGTGTACAAGGTCATATAAGCCGCCTGCGCCGGCTCAACGCGCTGCGCCTGCGGGAAGCTCTGATACAACACCGTGCCATCTTCGGCAATCACCGAGCGTACCGCTGAGAGATCGGCGCGGTTACCGCCGCTGGCAATCGACTGGAACGCCTGTGCTGCTTCGATCGGCGTCAGGTTAAGCGCACCCAGTAACATCGCTGGCACCGGGTTCAGCTGATCTTTCGGCACGCCCAGCTTCGTCCAGGTATCGACCACCGAAGGCAGACCCAATGTCATCCCCAGGTTTACGGTAGGCACGTTCATGGAGTTGGTTAAGGCATCCACCAGCATCACTTTGCCGCTGAAACGCTTGTCGTCGTTCATCGGTTTCCAGACCGATCCGTTTGGCTGTTTCAGCGCAATCGGTTCATCCGCCAGCCAGGTGTTCAGACGATAGGTATTCGGTTGGCTCAATGCGGTGAGATAGGTCGCCGGTTTAGCCAGTGAGCCAATGGAACGACGCGCCTGCAGCGCACGGTTATAGCCCGCGAACTGCGGATCGGCACCGCCTACCATGGCACGCACTTCACCACTGAAGCGATCCACCACCACCATTGCGGTTTCCAGATCCTTCAAGCCACGCTGTTTTTTCAGCGCCGGGATACCATCTTCAACCGCTTTTTCCGCCGCATCCTGGGAGATAGGATCGAGCGTAGTGAAGATCTTCACGCCAGACAGATCTTTAATCTTGTCGCCCAGTTTGGCCTGCAGTTCGTTACGCACCATCTGCATAAAGGCAGGCTGCGGCGTGATCACGCCCCCTTTCGGCTGCACACCCAACGGACGCGCCGAGAGCATGTCATACAGCTCCTGGTCGATGACGTTTTGCTGCTGCAGTAAACGCAGCACCAGGTTACGACGTTCCAGCGCCAGTTTCGGGTTACGCCATGGGTTATACAGCGACGCGCCTTTCACCATACCGACCAGCATCGCCTGCTGATCGAGACTCAGCTCATCCACCGGACGACCAAAGTAGTACAGACTCGCCAGTGGGAAGCCGCGGATCTGATCGTTGCCTGCCTGGCCGAGGTACACCTCGTTCAGGTAGAGCTCAAGGATGCGATCTTTGCTGTAACGCGCATCCATGATCACTGCCATGTAAGCTTCACGCGCTTTACGCCACAGTGAACGCTCGTTGGTCAGGAACAGGTTTTTCACCAGCTGCTGCGTCAAGGTACTGCCGCCCTGCACCGCTTTACCGGCGGTGATGTTGGCGAGGAAAGCACGACCAATCGAGTACGGGCTGATGCCATCATGCTCGTAGAAGTGGCGGTCTTCGGTGGCGATCAGCGTACTGACCAGCAGATCCGGGAAGCCCGCGCGCGGCACGAACAGACGCTGCTCGCCGTTCGGCGATTGCAGCATGGTGATCAAGCGCGGATCGAGGCGGAAGAAGCCAAAATCACGTCCGGTATCGAGGTTTTTAATCTCGCTCAGTTCGTTGTTGCTGAACGTCAGACGCGCGTTGATCTGCCCTTCTTTGCTGTCCGGGAAATCAAACGGACGACGCAGCAGATCGATAGTGTTGCCTTTAACACTGAACTCACCAGGACGGGTGATGCGCGACACTTCGCGATACTGCGTGCCTTCCAGCAGCGCAATCATCTCTTTTTTGTCGTACGACATTCCCGGCTCAAGGCTCACCATGCGGCCGTAAACGGCAGCAGGCAGCTGCCACACTTTACCGTCGATGCGGCTGCGGATCTCTGAATCGAGATAGATACCCCAGGCCACCATCACTACCACAAAGACCAGGAAGAGCTTAATCAACCAGCCTAACCAGCGACGTTTGCCGCGTGGCGGACGTTTTCCTTTCCCTTTACCTTTTGGTGGCACCGGTGTGCTCTCCTCATCATCTTCGTCAAAATCGTCCTGATCGATATCATCATCAAGCTCCCTGCGGCGACCCCGTCGTGCAGTGCTGCGCGGCGGCTTTGGCGCTTTTCCTTTGCGCCCAATAGGTTCGCGATCGTTCCCAGACATGCTTTTATTCTCCAGGCATAGCTACGGCTGCGGCCGTTACTCTAACTGCTTTCTCGTGCTGCGCATGGCAGAACCCTCTGAATTCGATCCACAGAGTGTCACGATGAAAATTTCTTGGTGCGCCTTGTCGGTAAGGCGTTTGCCGGATCGTCGGGCCAGGGATGTTTGGGATAGCGCCCTTTCATCTCTTTCTGCACTTCAGGATAGGCTCCGCGCCAGAACGCCGCGAGATCACGGGTAATCTGTAACGGACGCTGCGCCGGTGACAGCAACTCCAATACCAGCGGAATACGGCCTTCGGCCACCGCAGGATTTTGCGCTTCACCAAACATCTCCTGAATGCGCACTGCCAGCGCAGGGGGCTTATCTACCGCGTAGCGAATCGGCAGGCGACTTCCGGTCGGGACAGTGTAATGAGTTGGCAGCACAGTATCCAGCCGCTGACGTTGTGACCATGTCAGCAAATGTAATAATGCGCTGACAAGATTGACGGCCTGCAGGCTCCTGAGATCGCGCACGGAGCCCATCTCGGGTAACAGCCAGCGCTCCAGCGAGTCGAGCAGGCTCTCATCGTCCAACGGCGGCCATGCCTCTTCCGGCAGCCATTCGGCGGCACAATGCAAACGCAAACGCAGCTGTTCCGCTTCCTGTGTCCAGCCGAGCACGGAAAGCCCTTTCTCACGGATCCAGCGCAGCATCGCCGGGTGTAAAATATCCGCGTCCGGGCGCGCCTGCGGCTGTGCTTTTAGGACCAGCGCACCCACAAGCTCACGCTTCCAGGCGCGCAATGTGCCCTTCTCTTCATCCCATTCCACATCAATGCGCTGCGTCACCAGCTCAGGGCATTGCTGGCGTAACTCACCGATTTCCACCGGCAACGCTAAGAGCATGCGCGCTTCGGCCGCGCTGGCACCCTGCAATAAGGTCGGCGCAATCAGCCATTCATAACGGCTCAAGCCATCCTGCTCATCCAGCATGGCGCCAATCCCATTGGCCAGCTGATAGCGCGCACTCTCGCCGCGTCGCTGTGCCAGCCGATCGGCAAACCCTGCTGCCAGTAAAGCGGGGAACAGATCGGGATTGACCGTGCCGCCGCTGGCATTGAGTCTCTGCTGCCACTGACGGGCGCGGCGCTGCCAGTGAGGTTGAGGCCGGTTGAGTGCATCACGCAAATCTGCGCTGCCGTTGCGCGGGGGATCTTCCAGAATCGCCACCAGCAAGGCGGCACTGGCGATCGCATCCTTGTCCTGTGCCGCGCACAAGATTGCGGTGAGGCGAGGATCGCTCCCCAGCGCCGCCATTTGGCGCCCACGCGCATTCAGCTTATCGACCTCCATCGCCCCCAAGCGAGTCAGCAGGTCATTGGCCGCGCGCAAGCTGCGCGCGGGCGGCGCATCCAGCCAGCTAAGCTGTGATGCATCCTGGCAACCCCACTGCAATAAATCGATTTGCAGTGAAGAGAGATCGCTGTTGAGGATTTCCGGCTCACTCTGTGCCGCCGCGCGCATCGCTTGTTCCTGCGGCAGCAGATGCAAACAGATACCGGGTTCAAGACGCCCGGCACGCCCCGCACGCTGGGTCATCGACGCCTGGCTAATCCGCTGGGTTTGCAACCGTGTTACGCCGCTGCGCACATCAAACTGCGCTGAACGTTCCAGCGCGCTATCCACCACCAGACGGATGCCTTCAATGGTCAGGCTGGTTTCGGCGATATTGGTCGCCAGCACCACTTTGCGACGACCAGCGGGTGCAGGCAGAATTGCGCGACGCTGCACATCCAGAGACAGCGCACCATATAAAGGAGAGAGATCAACATCATCACCAACGCGGGATTCCAGCTCGCGCTTCACGCGTTCAATCTCCGCGACGCCCGGCAGGAACAGCAGCAGCGAACCCGTTTCGTCGCGCAGCAACTGCGCCACTTCGCGTGCCACCGCTTCGTCAAAACGCTGCTGCGGATTGAGCGAAGCATAACGGCGCGTCACCGGAAAACTACGTCCTTCAGAGACGATAAAAGGCGCATCCGGCAGCAACTGACGCAGCCGCTCGTTATCCAGCGTGGCGGACATCAGCAGAATTTTCAGATCTTCGCGCAGGCCTTGCTGCACATCCAGCAGCAGCGCCAGCGCCAAATCGGCCTGCAGGCTGCGCTCATGAAATTCATCAAGGATCACCAGCGACACGCCTTCAAGCATCGGATCGCGCTGCAACATGCGCGTCAAAATACCTTCCGTCACCACTTCCAGTTTGGTATCTGGACCACAGCAGTTTTCACCACGCATGCGATAACCCACGGTGGCACCAGGCTGTTCCCCCAGCAGCTCCGCCAGACGTTGCGCGACATTACGCGCCGCCAGCCGACGTGGCTCTAGCATAATGATGCGGCCCGATAGCCGGGCTTTTTGCAGCAATTGCAACGGCAGCCAGGTGGATTTACCCGCGCCGGTCGGCGCCGCCAGCAATACCTGCGGCGACTGTGCCAAGGCATCCAGCAATGCAGGCAGCACTTCGCTCACCGGTAATTCGCTCACACTCAACTCCCACTCCGCCTGTGCTAATATGGCGCGCATTGTAGCACTCAACGGCACCGCCATCATGACCACGCAACGTCTGTTTTTTGCCCTCGAACTGCCCGCTCCGCTCCAGCAACAGCTGGTACAGTGGCGTGCAGATCATTTCAGTGAGGATGATGGAAAACCCGTCGAAGCCGCCAACCTGCATCTGACGCTGGCGTTTCTTGGCGAAGTCAGCAATGAGACCTCGCAAAAGCTGCAGCAGCTCGCCTCGCGCATCTCCCAACCAGGCTTTGCCCTCGACCTCGATGACGCCGGACACTGGCCGCGTCCCGGCGTAGTTTGGCTTGGCTGCCAGCGTGCGCCACGCGGTTTGCTGCAGTTAGCGAGTTTGCTGCGTGCTCAGGCAGCACGCCACGGTTGTGCGCAGAGTGCCCAGCCTTTTCATCCGCATATCACTTTGCTGCGCCACGCTACGCAAAAAGTCGCGCTGCCAGCACGAGGATTTCATTGGCGTCATGAGGTCAGTCACTTCGCGCTGTTTTCATCAACCTTTTCCCAGGGCCGTACCCGCTATCGCCGACTGGCCCACTGGCCACTGTTACCCACTTCAGGAGCCTAAATGCTGTTCGATCCTCCGCTGAAACCCGCTCGTCTTATCGTTCGCTATAAGCGCTTTCTTGCCGATGTAGTGACACCGGAAGGCGAGACTCTGACGATTCACTGCGCCAATACCGGCGCGATGACCGGCTGCGCCACGCCAGGCGATACTGTGTGGTACTCCACTTCAGACAGCAACACGCGCAAGTATCCGCATAGCTGGGAATTGACCGAGACGCAACAAGGCCACTGGATCTGCGTGAATACACTAAGAGCCAATCAACTGGTGCGCGAAGCCTTAACCCTTGACGCCATTCCAGAATTGTCCGCTTACACTCACTGCCAACCCGAAGTAAAATACGGCACGGAAAAAAGCCGAATTGACTTCCTGCTGCAAGCGGAGGGCAGATCAAACTGCTATATTGAAGTCAAGTCCGTCACCCTTTTACAGCAGGGTAAAGGCTTTTTTCCGGATGCGGTGACGGCTCGAGGACAGAAGCATCTGCGCGAACTCAGTGCTATCGCGGCAGAGGGTCATCGAGCTGTTTTGTTGTTCGCCGTTCTGCACACGGGGATTGAGGACGTCTCCCCGGCGCGCCATATCGACGCACACTACGCAGAACTACTGGGACAGGCTCAACGCTGTGGAGTGGAGGTGTTGGCGTATCAGGCTCAGATATCACCTGCTCAAATGTTACTCACTCAGCCGGTCGCAGTGACGATTAACGCAGAGTTGTAATATTTATAGCAATTTGCTGTGATAGGAATGTTCTGGGCGGTGCGCTAAATACGCTGTTCCTCACAGGCTTGTCAAGGTGCGAATATGAATAATTGCCAACCTTGACTGCTTCTGCTATTTATAGCGGCCTGTTTTTTCCCTGATGGGAATCGATATACCCCTTAATAATTCGCGTTGCTGGCAGTCGGTGGTCATTTTAGCCAATGCACATGCAACCTGAAGTATGACGGGAAGGGCGTGTTATCCAGGAGAAACAACATGCAAGAAGGGCAAAACCGTAAAACATCGTCCCTGAGTATCCTCGCCATCGCTGGTGTGGAGCCGTATCAGGTGAAACCGGGCGAAGAGTATATGAACGACGCCCAACTGAGCCATTTCCGCAAGATTCTGGAAGCCTGGCGCAACCAACTTCGGGATGAAGTAGACCGCACTGTGTCGCATATGCAGGACGAAGCTGCTAACTTCCCGGATCCGGTAGACCGTGCCGCGCAGGAAGAAGAGTTCAGCCTGGAATTACGTAACCGCGATCGTGAGCGTAAATTGATCAAGAAGATCGAGAAGACGCTGAAGAAAGTGGATGACGACGATTTCGGCTACTGTGATTCCTGTGGTGTAGAAATTGGTATTCGCCGCCTTGAAGCGCGTCCGACTGCCGACCTCTGCATCGACTGCAAAACGCTGGCTGAAATCCGCGAGAAGCAGATGGCAGGCTAATGGCCGTGAGCAGACTGTCACCGCACTGCCGGGAAAACCACTGTTTTCCCGACGTGCGGTGCACCTCAAAATGAACTCTTCAACTTCTCCCTGCGTCGGGCGTTTCGCTCCCTCTCCTTCTGGTGACCTGCATTTTGGTTCACTGATTGCCGCTTTAGGCAGCTACCTGAGCGCGCGTGCGCAACAGGGCCGCTGGCTGGTGCGTATTGAAGATATCGATCCGCCACGAGAAGTCCCTGGCGCGGCCACACGCATCTTAAAGCAGCTGGAGCATTATGGCCTGCAATGGGATGGTGACGTGTTATGGCAATCGCAGCGTCATGAGGCTTACCGGGAAGCGCTGAGCTGGCTGCAACAGCATCGTCAAAGCTACTTTTGCACCTGCACGCGCAGCCGTATTCAGCAGCTCGGGGGGTTTTACGACGGTCACTGTCGGGAATTACATCTCCCCGCAGAGAACGCCGCGCTGCGCCTGCGTCAGCATACGCCGGTTTATGGCTTTGACGATGACCTGCGCGGCCACTTAGCCGCCGAGCGATCGCTGGCGGAAGAAGATTTTATTATCCATCGTCGGGATGGTTTGTTTGCTTATAACCTGGCGGTGGTGGTGGATGACCATTTTCAGGGTGTGACGGAAATCGTACGTGGGGCCGACTTGATCGCGCCCACGGTGCGTCAAATTGCGCTCTACCACCAGTTCGAGTGGCCAGTGCCGGCTTATCTGCATCTGCCGCTGGCAATAAATGATGATGGCAATAAGCTATCAAAACAGAATCATGCGCCCGCCTTACCCGCGGGAGATGTACGGCCATCGTTAGTGCACGCGTTACGTTTGCTGGGGCAACCGGTTTGGGAAGGTTGGCAAGATGCCACAAAGGAGCAACTGCTGGAGAAAGCAGTGGCCCAGTGGAGTATCCAACTGATACCACAACAGAACGCGCGAATAACGGATGAGGCGACATCGCCATTCCTAAATGGTTCGCAACAGGCTATGATTAGCCGCTGATTTATTAACACCCTTTTTATCACTGTCGAGGTGTCCCATTTTTACCCGAGTCGCTAATTTTTGCCGGAGAGTCCTCAAGCGTGACGAGGAGGCGCCTGAAGAGGTGGAAACTGAAAGTCTTATGACCGTCATTCCCCGTGAAAGCCATAACATCTCACGCAAAGATATCAGCGAAAACGCCCTTAAAGTGCTGTATCGTCTGAACAAAGCCGGATTCGAAGCTTACCTGGTAGGCGGCGGCGTACGCGATTTGCTGCTGGGTAAGAAGCCAAAAGACTTTGATATCACCACCAACGCCACGCCTGAGCAGATGCGCAAGTTGTTCCGCAACTGCCGCCTCGTGGGTCGTCGCTTCCGTCTGGCGCATGTGATGTTCGGTCCCGAAGTGATCGAAGTCGCCACTTTCCGTGGTCACCACCAGGAAGAGGCTGAAGACGATCGCAACAGTTCACAGCGCGGTCAGAACGGCATGCTGCTGCGTGATAACATTTTTGGCAACATCGAAGATGATGCCCAGCGCCGCGATCTCACCATCAACAGCCTGTATTACAGCGTGGCGGATTTCTCGGTGCGTGACTACGTCGGCGGTTTGCAGGATTTGGAAGACGGCGTCATCCGTCTGATTGGCGATCCGGAAACCCGGTACCGCGAAGATCCGGTGCGTATGCTGCGCGTGGTGCGTTTTGCTGCCAAGCTGGAGATGCGCATTGCCGCGGAAACTGCCGAGCCGATTCCGCGCCTGGCTACGCTGCTGAATGACATTCCGCCTGCGCGTCTGTTTGAAGAATCCCTTAAGCTACTGCAAGCCGGTTACGGATTCCGTACCTATCAGATGATGCGCGAGTATCATCTGTTCCAGCCGTTGTTCCCTACCCTGACGCGTGGCTTTACTGCCGAGAGCGACAGCCTGATGGAGAAAATGCTGGCACAGGTGCTGAAGAACACCGACAACCGCATTCTGAACGATATGCGCGTCAATCCGGCCTTTCTGTTTGCCGCGATGTTCTGGTATCCGCAGCTGGAATCGGCCCAACGCATCGCGCAGGAAAGCGGACTGACCTACTACGATGCCTTTGCGCTGTCGATGAACGAAACGCTGGATGAAGCCTGCCGCGCGCTGGCGATTCCTAAGCGTATCACCACTCTGATTCGCGATATCTGGCAGTTGCAGTTGCGCATGTCACGTCGTCATGGCAAACGCGCATGGAAGCTGATGGAGCATCCTAAATTCCGTGCCGCTTATGATCTGCTGGCGCTGCGTGCCGATGTGGAAAACAACCGCGAACTGCAAAGCCTGACCCATTGGTGGGGCGAGTTCCAGGCTGCGGCTCCGGTTGAGCAGAAAACCATGATGAACACGCTGGGCGACGATCCGGTGGTACCGCGCCGTAAACCGCGTCGTCCGCGCCGCCGTCCAACCGGCCCGCGCCGCGATACCAACAGCGCATCATGATTCGCGTTTACCTCGCACTAGGCAGTAATCTGGCCGATCCGCTGCATCAGGTTGATGCAGCGCTGGCCGCGATTGATGCGATACCGCACACCTCGCGCGTCGCCACCTCTTCGCTGTATCGCACGCCACCGTATGGCCCGGCTGACCAGCCTGATTACCTGAATGCGGTGGTCGCGCTGGATACTACGCTGGAAGCGGAAGTCCTGCTCGATCATACGCAACGTATCGAGCTGGAGCACGGACGTGTGCGCAAAGCCGAGCGCTGGGGACCGCGCACCCTTGATATCGACATCATGCTGTTTGGTCAGCAGACGATCCACACCCCACGTCTCACCGTACCGCACTACGATATGCACAACCGCGCGTTTATGCTGGTGCCGCTGTTAGAGATCGCGCCAGGCCTGCGTCTGCCGAATGGCCAGCCTTTAACTGGCATCCTCGCCACGCTCGATCGCAGCACCATCCACTTGTGGTCTGAGTAGGCGGCAATAATCGCACTACGGTCGTATCGCCTTTTCAATCAATCCAGTACACTGCGCGCATCAGAAAACTCTGGAGTGTACGATGAAACCGACAACCATCACCCATCTACGCCAGCTCAAAGCCAGTGGCCGCAAATTTGCCACCCTGACGGCCTACGACTTTAGCTTTGCCCGCCTGTTTGCTGATGAAGGCATTCAGGTGATGCTGATTGGCGACTCCCTTGGCATGACCGTGCAAGGCCATGAATCCACATTACCTGTCACCGTGGCGGATATCGCTTATCACACCGCTGCCGTGCGCCGTGGCGCGCCGAATGCGCTGGTGATGGCCGACCTGCCGTTTATGAGTTACGCCACGCCGCAGCAAACCTTCGATAACGCCGCTCAACTGATGCGCGCCGGTGCCAACATGGTGAAGCTGGAAGGCGGTGAATGGCTGGCAGACACCGTGCGTATGCTCACCGAGCGCGCCGTGCCGGTCTGCGGTCATCTTGGCCTGACGCCGCAGTCAGTGAACATCTTTGGTGGCTACAAGGTTCAGGGCCGCGATGAAGCGGGTGCAGAGCGCCTGTTAGCCGATGCGCTGGCGCTGGAAGCCGCCGGGGCGCAACTGATGGTGCTGGAGTGCGTGCCGGTGGCGCTGGCAGAGCGCATCACCAAAGCATTGCACATTCCGGTGATCGGCATTGGTGCCGGTAACGTCACCGACGGGCAGATTCTGGTGATGCACGATGCCTTCGGCATTACCGGCGGTCATATTCCTAAATTTGCCAAAAATTTCCTCGCGGAAACCGGCGACATTCGCGCGGCAATTCGCCAGTATATTGCCGACGTTGAAGCGGGCATTTATCCTGCCGCCGAACACAGTTTCCAGTAAATCAGGAGAGTTGCAGTGCTGATTATTGAATCGCTGCCGATGTTGCGCCGGGAAATTCGTCGCTGGCGGCAGGAAGGCAAACGTATCGCGCTGGTGCCGACCATGGGCAACCTGCATGACGGCCACCTGACATTGGTGGACGAAGCGCGCGAGCGGGCCGATATTGTGGTGGTCTCGATTTTCGTCAACCCGATGCAGTTTGAACGCGCCGATGACCTCGCGCGCTATCCTCGCACCTTGCAGGACGATTGCGAGAAACTCAATCGTCATAGCGTCGATGTGGTATTTGCCCCTGCGCCGGCGGATGTTTATCCCAAAGGCCTGGATAGCCAAACCTTCGTTGAAGTCCCGGGGTTATCGTCCCTGCTGGAAGGTGCCAGCCGTCCTGGTCACTTCCGTGGCGTTTCCACTATCGTGAGCAAACTGTTTAATCTGGTGCAGCCCGATATAGCCTGCTTTGGCGAGAAGGATTTCCAGCAGTTAGCCATTATCCGCAAGATGGTGGCTGATATGGGCTTCGATATCGAGATTGTCGGCGTACCAACCGTACGCGCGAAAGATGGTTTGGCGTTGAGTTCACGTAACGGTTATCTCACCAGCGAAGAGCGCGCGATCGCTGCGGGTCTGAGCCAGGTGATGAACAGCATGGCCGAGCGTCTGAACAACGGCGAACGCCATGTCGAAGAGATTATCGAAACGGCCGAGGCCGCATTGCGTGAGAAAGGCTTCCGCCCTGATGGCCTGGCCATTTGCGATGCCGACAATCTGCAGCCGCTGACGGTGGATAGCCAGCGCGCCGTGATTCTGATGGCCGCCTGGTTGGGCAATGCGCGCCTGATCGACAATCAGCAAGTGGATCTGACGGAGTAACCTCCGTCGTTTAATCGCAGCTTAATAAGGTTATCCCGTTATGATTCGTACCGTACTTCAGGGCAAACTGCACCGCGTGAAAGTCACTCAGGCAGATCTGCACTACGAAGGTTCCTGCGCCATCGATCAGGATTTTCTTGATGCATCCGGCATTCTGCAATACGAAGCCATCGACATCTACAACGTCACCAATGGTCAGCGTTTCTCTACCTACGCGATTGCCGCTGAGCGTGGCTCGAAGATCATCTCCGTCAACGGTGCCGCCGCCCGTTGTGCCTGTGAAGGTGACATCATGATCATCTGCTCATACGTGCAGGTGGAAGATGCAGTGGCACGCAGCTGGCAACCGAAAGTCGCCTATTTCGAAGGTGACAATGAGATGAAACGCATCGCCAAAGCGCTTCCGGTTCAGGTTGCCTGATCAAAACGGAACCTCTGTTCAGAGGTTCCGCCCTTCACTTACACCGGTTTTGCCACCTTCACACGCGGCTGCGTCTTCAGGGTAAACAGGAAGTTGAACCAGCCACGCTGACGTAACAAGCACAGCGTCCACGGCAGGATCATTGCCGCAGCGAAAGCCAGCACAAACAACAGATCATGTATCCATGGCGAAGGCGTCTGCAGCTTCACAATCTTGCTGAAGAATTGAATCACCAGATAATGCGACAGGTAGAAGACGATGGAATTCACCCCAACGTAGTGCACCAGTCGTGAGTCCACCTTCAGTGATATCCAGACAAACAGAGGGATAGACAACAGCGCCAGCGCGGCCAGCAGCACATGTGACGGCGGATGTGCAGTCAGCAGATTCAGGCACAGGAAAAGAATGACGCTTGCCAGTGAGAGCAGCACCAATAGCGAATTCTCTGCCAGCTTGGGAATATCATATTGCCTGCGCGCTAACTGATCGCCGACGTAGAAGAAAATAAACAGATTTATCGATTTATTGATATGTGCATTATCGAAGCTGGCAAACATGCCATCGGCGCTTAGCTCGGGTAGGAAATAACTGAGTAATAAACACCCTGGAATCACCAGCCAAAACGGTAATTGACGAACAAAAATGATAGCCAGGAAGAAGAAGAACAATGAATGCAAAAACCAGGTTATATCGCCGCCGCCACTCAGATGCATGGCAATAACATGCAATGGCGATTGCGGATTATTTGCCATCGAGCTGAATAATATTTTCAATCCGCCGTACACCAACACCCAGACGGCAAAGGGATATAAGATGGTCTGAATTTTATTATGAATAAACGGACCCAGTCCTTTGCGTAATCCGGCATCAACAAACAATCCCGAGACAAAAAACACCAAGCCAAGAAAGACCGGTATCAACAACGGATCCAGCGTTAGCACCAGCGGAGCGAAGTGTCCGACGTTACCATTCACCGCAATAACGCAGTGCAGCAGAATAACGACAAGTACACCAATACCTCGCAGATTATCCACCCACGTTAAACGATTCATGTTAGTTGCCCTGTTTAAAAATATAAGTGTCCGTTCCGCCACGCGCATGGCGTCGCGAAGGAAGTTGAACTCGCTTTATGATAAAGACGTGATCTATTAGCGAATGAATATTCCAATGACTGACACTTAATAACAAGTTCAAAAAACTGGACAAAAACTTACAAATTCTTAGCAGAATATAAATCAATAACTTACTGCATCATTACGCGCCGATTATCAGAATAATTTCAAATTATCGCAAAATGGAATAACTCATGACTGACAGTTACTGACTGTTTCATTTTTGATATTTAACTGGTCTTAATAGCTCGGGGAATTATCTTACAAAAGAGAGGAGATAAAGAGGCAGAAATAACAATGCAGCCGAAGCTGCATTGTTAAAAAGTCTATCAGGTACGTAATCCGCGACCGCGCTGAATCAGCGCATAGACCAGCACGTAAAACACTACGATAAAGCCAATCAACACTGACAAGGTCAGCGCCAGCGGCACATCACTGATGCCAAGAAAACCGTAGCGGAAGCCGCTGATCATATACACCACCGGGTTCAGCTTTGACACCGCCTGCCAGAACGGCGGCAACAGCGTCAGTGAGTAAAACACGCCGCCCAGATAAGTTAATGGCGTCAGCACGAAGGTCGGAATCAAGCTGATGTCATCAAAGGTACGTGCGAATACCGCATTCAGCAGACCCGCCAGCGAGAAAAGAATCGCCGTTAGCAGCAGCGTCAGGGCCACCATTGACCAGGAGTGCACGTGGAACGGCACGAAGAACAGCGAAATCGCGGTCACCAGAATGCCGACACATACACCGCGCGCCACGCCACCGCCGACATAACCGGCAATGATGATGTGCGTCGGTACGGGTGCCACCAGCAACTCTTCGATGTTGCGCTGGAATTTAGCGCTGAAGAACGATGATGCCACGTTGGCGTAGGCGTTGGTGATCACCGCCATCATGATCAATCCAGGCACGATAAACTGCATGTAGCTAAAGCCGTGCATATCGCCGATGCGTGAACCAATCAGGTTGCCGAAGATAATGAAATAGAGCGTCATGGTGATCACCGGTGGCACCAGCGTCTGAATCCAGATGCGAGCGAAACGGTTGATCTCCTTGGCCCAGATACTCTTGAGCGCTACCCAGTATAAATGTGTCATGCTTTCACTCCTTTACCCTGGGTCAGGCTGACGAACAGCTCTTCAAGGCGGTTCGCTTTGTTACGCATACTCAGCACCTGCACGCCCTGCGAACTTAACTGGCTAAATACACTGTTCAGGCCCTGCTCACGCATCACTTCCACTTCCAGCGTTGAAGTATCCACCAGACGATACTGGAAACCTTCCAGCTGCGGCAGCGGGCTGCGCGGCGCCAAATCAAGAATGAAGGTTTCTGATTGCAGCTTCGACAGCAGGCCTTTCATCGAAGTGTTTTCCACCAGCTCACCGCTCTGGATGATGCCGATATTGCGGCACAGCATTTCTGCTTCTTCCAGATAGTGGGTGGTGAGAATAATGGTGGTGCCTTTGATGTTGAGATCTTTCAGGAAGGTCCACATTGAGCGACGCAGTTCGATATCCACGCCGGCGGTGGGTTCATCCAGAATCAGCAGTTTCGGCTCATGCATTAGCGCGCGGGCAATCATCAGACGACGTTTCATCCCGCCCGACAGCATCCGGGCACGCTCGTTGCGTTTACCCCACAGATCGAGCTGGTTGAGGTACTTCTCGGCACGCTTGTTGGCTTCTGCCCGCTCCACACCGTAGTAACCGGCCTGATTGACCACAATCTGCATCACGGTTTCAAACGGGTTAAAGTTGAATTCCTGCGGCACCAACCCAAGCTGGCGTTTCGCATTGACCACATCCTTTGACAGGTCATAGCCGAACACGCGCACACTGCCGCCGGATTTATTCACCAGCGAACTGATAATGCCGATAGTGGTGGATTTGCCCGCGCCATTTGGCCCGAGCAGCGCGTAAAAATCGCCAGCCTCTACGTTGAGGTCAAGCTTCTTCAGCGCCTGAACGCCGCCGGGATAGGTTTTGGTGAGCCCGGAAATTTCCAGTGCATAAGTCATTGCGAATCCATACCCTGTTGTAGTGACATCAAAGCCCTATGAAATGATAGTGCGCTCACGCCGAGCATGCGGGGTTATTCAGAGATAACGAGTGAAAAATCAAAGATGAAGCGCTGAGCGATAACCCGCGACACTTTACCACTCTGCATGCGGCAGGGGAACGCGAGCGCAGCCCGTAAGTCATTGACTCGCGGGCTGCGCATCTTATCGCAGGCTGAAGGGATTAGCCTTGGAAGATTGTGCGGTTATTCACCGGTCGGGATAACTTTGCCGATATACGGCAGATGACGATAGCGTTGCGCGTAATCGATACCAAAGCCCACCACGAATTCATCAGGGATGGTAAAGCCGACATACTCCACGGTGACCTCCACTTCGCGGCGCTCTGGTTTATCCAACAGAGTGCAGATCGCCAGTGATTTTGGCTCACGCAGGCGCAGGATTTCACGCACTTTGCTTAGGGTGTTACCGGAGTCGATGATGTCTTCCACGATCAGCACATCTTTACCGCGAATATCTTCGTCGAGATCTTTGAGGATTTTCACGTCGCGGGTCGATGACATGCCGCTGCCGTAGCTGGAGGCCGTCATAAAGTCGACTTCATGCGGCACGTCGATGGCGCGGCAGAGATCGGCCATAAACATAAAGGAGCCGCGCAGCAGACCCACCAACACCATTTCGCTGCCGCTGCTACGGTAGTGTTCGCTAATCTGCTTGCCCAGTTCGGCAATACGGGTTGCGATCTCCTGCTCAGAGATCATCACGTCGACGGTGTGTTTCATTGCATTCGCCTGGTTAAGGTTTTTCAGAAAGCCACGAAGTCTATCATAGTCGAACCAACCTCTAACGCGGCGCACAGAACGCAAACGATACCGTGGCAAAATTTATTGCGCTGTCCTTAACTACAGGAATCGTTCCCCCCTCTTACCGGTGACCTCTGGAGATCCTATGACCGCTCCATCCAGTAAAAAAACACAGATAGGCACACACGATCTGCATCCGGAAACGCAAATGCTTAACTACGGTTACGATCCGCGGCTGTCAGAAGGCGCGGTCAAACCGCCGGTGTTTCTCACCTCGACCTTTGTGTTTAACAGTGCCGAAGAGGGACAAGATTTCTTTGATTTCGTCGCCGGGCGTAAACAGCCGCCAGAGGGGAAAAGCGGCGGGCTGGTCTATTCACGCTTTAACCATCCTAATAGCGAGATTGTGGAGGATCGGCTGGCCATCTATGAACAGGCGGAAAGCGCCGCGCTGTTCTCATCTGGCATGTCGGCAATTGCCACCACTCTGCTGGCGTTTGCACGCCCCGGAGAGGTGATTCTGCACTCGCAGCCGCTGTATGGCGGCACTGAAACGCTGTTGAGCAAAACGCTGCACGATTTAGAGATTAAAGCCGTGGGCTTTAGCGATGGCACCGATGAAGACAAGGTGTATGAAGCGGCTAAACTGGCGTGGCAGCGAGGTCGTGTGGCGCTGATTCTGATTGAGACGCCAGCCAATCCAACCAACAGCCTGGTGGATATTCAGTTGATGAAGCAGGTGGCGGATGTGATTACCCAGCAGCAAGGTTCGCGTCCGATTCTCGCCTGCGACAACACGCTACTCGGCCCGCTGTTTCAACGCCCTTTGCAGCACGGTGCGGACTTGTCGCTTTACTCGCTCACCAAATATGTCGGCGGCCATTCGGATCTGATTGCGGGCGCAGTGCTGGGCAGTAAAGCGCTGGTGAGCAAGGTGCGTTCGCTGCGCAGTGCCATTGGTACTCAGCTTGATCCGCACTCCAGCTGGATGATTGGCCGCTCGCTGGAAACGTTGTCATTGAGGATGGAGAAAGCCGCCAGCAATGCGGAAAAAGTCGCCGCGTTTTTGCGCGATAGCCCGCAGGTGGAAAAACTGCACTGGCTGCCCTATCTCGATGCCAACAGCTCGGCGGGAGAAACCTACCAACGGCAATGCAGCGGCGCAGGGTCCACCTTCTCCTTCGATATCAAAGGCGGCCAACCGGCCGCATTTCGTTTTCTCAATGCCCTGGGGCTATTCAAGCTCGCCGTGAGTCTCGGCGGCACCGAATCACTCGCCAGCCATCCGGGCAGCACCACCCATTCCGGCGTGCCGCAGGAGGTACGCCAGCGTATCGGCATTACCGATGCCACGGTACGTTTGTCGATTGGTATCGAGCATGCTGATGATTTGATTGAGGATATCCGGCTGTCGCTGGAAGCGGCGCTGTCAACGTAGAGAGTGCCGCCGAATCGACTGACTACAAAAGTGTTACCTATGGGATCGGTTTGATCTGTTAACCATGTGCCCAGTTGTACCTTCATGCGGCACCCTACACACTCAGCGCCTGTAGTGTCGCCATTAATGGCGACCGAGCGGAGTCGCCATCAGGTAAAAGAGAGCGATTAACTGACCGTAAAGCCCAGCATCATGCCGGTATCTTCATGCTCCAGCAGATGGCAGTGCGCCATGTAGGCGTTATCGGCATTGGCAACGTAGTTAAAGCGCACCAGCACTTCACTGCGCCAGCCGTTCACGCTGACCATGTCTTTCCAGCCTGCACGATGCGGTGCTGGCGGCTTGCCGTTTTCTGACAGGATGCGGAACTGAGTGCCATGAATGTGGAACGGATGCAGCATTGCATCGCCCTCACCGGAAATGATCCATTTTTCCACTTTACCGAGTTCGGCGTTAAACATCGGCTTGGTCATATTAAACGCCTGACCGTTGATTTTATTGCCGTTGTGGAAATCATAAGCTGCCGTTTTTGCGTGATCCATTGGCATACTGCCATGATCCATCTTCATGGCGCCGCCGCTCATGTCCATGTTGCCATGGTCCATCTGCATGGCCCCGCCTTTCGTATCCATGCTGCCATGATCCATCTGCATAGCCCCGCCCTTCGAGTCCATGCTGCCATGATCCATCTTCATGCCAGCCATGGCTTTATGACCGTAGCGATCCATCAGCGCCTGCATGCCTTGTTGATCCAGCTGCGGATCCATCATCAGTTGCAGCCAGCGGCTTTGCACGCCTTCCACTGACGGCAGCGGCGGCAGCTCCACCAGCTTATCCGGCATGGAACCGCTCGCCATCACGCGCAGCGGCAGAATTTGCACCAGCGGCAGCGGTTGATCAAAGGGCGCCAGCGTCATGCCCATCTGCGTCACAGGCAGCGTCACCATGTCGAAGGTTTTGCCGTCTGAGGTGTCAATCATCACTTCGAAACGCTCGCCCGGCAGCAGCGGCAGGCTCTCCACTTTCACCGGTTCTGCCAGTAAACCGCCATCACTGGCGATCACGTACATTGGTCGCTTGTCGCTGGTGGAAATATCCAGCGAACGGGCATTGCAGCCGTTCAACAGACGCAGGCGCAACCAGCCGCGCGGCACCGCCTGCTGCGGATATTGCACGCCGTTGGTTAACATCATGTCACCAAACCAGCCCACCGCCGCGCGCATAATGTCGAGTTGATAATCGATTTTAGAACCGTCTTTGGTCAGCTGTTTATCCTGGAAAATCAGCGGCACATCATCTTCGCCCCACTGCATCGGCAGACGCAATTTGCCGGAATCTTCATCCTCCAGCAGCACTAATCCCGCCAGCCCCTGCGCCACCTGATAGCCGGTTTTCCCGTGCAGATGTGGATGGAACCAGCAGGTGGCAGCCGGTTGATCGGGGGTAAAGGTCACCTGACGTGAGCCACCAGGTGCAATCATCGCCTGCGGCCCGCCATCGACATCGCCGGGGATTTCCAGCCCATGCCAGTGCAATGTCGTCGCTTCCGCCAGCCGATTATGGATATTCACTGTGACCGCTTTCTCGCGCGGCAGGCGCAGCGCCGGGCCGAGCAGGCTGCCGTTATAGCCCCATGTCGGGACGGATTTTCCGTTCCATTGGCTGGTGCCACTCATCGCGGTGAGCGTGTATTGTCCGCGTGCATCGGGCTGCAAAATAGAGGGAATCGGTAATAGCGGACGCGTAGCCGCCATAAGCGAACGGCTCCACAGTGGCAGAGCGCCTGCCGCGCTGAGTGCGGCAGTCAATTTTAGAAAATGACGACGTTGCATATGCTTATCCTTGTCGTGAATATGGGCACAGCGTAAACCTTTACCCTGCAGGAGGGTCAAGCCCTGAAACAGAATGCACTGATAAAAAGCGCGGGAATCGCCCGTTTGGGCAAATTTAGCGGAATCCCTGCAATAACTGTGCTAACGTCAATTCATTGCCCCTTGTTGAGAATGATTATGACGAAAAGCATCAAGATCCTGCTGCTGGCGGGACTCCTTGGCTTCTCCTCCACCAGTTTTGCCCTGAGTGAATCCGAAGCGGAAGATTTAGCTGACCTCACGGCTGTGTTTGTCTATCTGAAGAACGATTGTGGCTATCAGGATCTGCCCGATGCGCAGATTCGCAAAGCACTGGTGTTTTTTGCCCAGCAGAACCGCTGGGATCTGAGTAATTACAGCAACTACAACATGAAGTCGCTCGGCGAAGAGAGCTACAAAGATTTGAGCGGTATCGCCATTACCAACGACAAGAAGTGTAAGTCGCTGGCGCGTGACTCATTAAGTCTGCTCGCTTACGTTAAATAGCCCGCCACACCGCTCTTCTGCTGAAGGTTTGACCGTGCAACCACGGTCATAATTCGCTATCCTTTTTTCCCTTTTCATGGCGATGACATTCGAGGAGAGCCCCATCATGGCCCAGGATGAAATGTGGTATGAGACGCTTCATGCCGGATTTGGACAGTATTTCACGGTAGATAAACTGCTCTATCGCGACAAAACGGCGCATCAGGATCTGGTGATCTTTGAGAATGCTGCTTTTGGTCGTGTCATGGCGCTGGACGGTGTAGTGCAAACCACCGAGCGCGATGAGTTCATCTACCACGAAATGATGACCCACGTGCCGCTTCTGGCGCACGGCAAGGCGAAACGCGTGCTGATCATCGGCGGCGGCGACGGCGCGATGTTGCGCGAAGTCTCACGCCATCAAACGATTGAACAGATCACCATGGTCGAGATCGATGCTGGCGTGGTGAGTTTCTGCAAAGAGTATCTGCCCAATCACAGCGCCGGTGCCTATGACGATCCCCGGCTGAATCTGGTGATTGATGATGGCGTCAATTTCGTCACTCAGACGCAAGAGAAGTTCGACGTCATTATTTCCGATTGCACCGATCCCATCGGTCCCGGCGAAAGCCTGTTTACCTCCGAATTCTATGCAGGCTGTAAAAATGCGCTCAATCCGGGCGGAATCTTCGTGGCACAGAATGGCGTCTGCTTCCTGCAGCAGGAAGAAGCGATCAACAGCCATCGCAAACTCGGTCATTACTTCTCCGACGTTAGCTTTTATCAGGCGGCGATCCCCACCTATTACGGCGGCATTATGACGTTTGCCTGGGCGAGTGATAATGAGTCATTGCGTCAGTGGGATACATCGACCCTGGAGTCGCGTTTTGAAGACGCGGGCCTGCGCTGCCGCTATTACAATCCTGCGATACATGTCGGTAGCTTTGCCTTGCCGCAATATCTGCTGAATGCTTTATCGTGTGAGGAGTGACGAAATTGCAAAAGCTGAAACTACATGGCTTCAATAATCTGACCAAAAGCCTGAGTTTTTGTATTTACGATATTTGCTACGCCAACAGCGAAGCCGAACGTGATGGCTATATCGCCTATATTGATGAGCAATACAACGCCAATCGCCTTACTGAAATCCTGACCGAGACCTGTTCGATCATTGGTGCCAACGTGCTGAACATCGCGCGCCAGGATTATGAACCGCAAGGTGCCAGCGTCACTATTTTGGTCAGCGAAGAACCGATCAACCCGCAGGACATCGACAAATCTGAGCACCCAGGTCCGTTGCCCAACTCCGTGGTGGCGCATCTGGATAAGAGCCATATCTGTGTGCATACCTACCCGGAAAGTCATCCTGAAGGTGGATTGTGTACCTTCCGTGCCGATATTGAAGTCTCAACCTGTGGCGTCATTTCACCGCTGAAAGCACTGAACTACCTGATTCACCAGTTAGAGTCGGACATCGTCACCCTTGATTATCGCGTGCGTGGTTTTACCCGCGATGTGAACGGCGTGAAACACTTTATCGATCATGAGATCAATTCGGTGCAGAACTTTATGTCCGAAGATATGAAGGCGATGTACGACATGGTGGATGTGAACGTTTATCAGGAAAATATCTTTCACACCAAGATGTTACTGAAGGAATTTGACCTGAAGTATTACCTGTTCAATACCAAGCCAGAAGATCTGAGTCCGCAAGAACACAAGCGCATCACCAATCTGCTGTGGAAAGAGATGCGTGAAATCTATTACGGCCGCAACATTCCGGCGACGGGATTGAAGTTGTTATAAAACCCATATCCTTGGTAGCGGCGTGATTTATCACGCGTTCCTGAAGCTGCACAGTGGCTAACAGAAGCGCGATAAATCGCGCCGCTACGTATCAGCACCACATTAAGCCGTTAGCTCCAGCCCAATACCGCGCTCGCGTAACTCGCGGCACACCACCTCATCCAGACGCGCATCCGTCACCACATCGGTCAAACTATCAATCGGCGCGGCGCAGTACAGCGACCAGGAACCGTATTTACTGCTGTCAGCCAGCAGGATGCGGCGACGTGCATTCGCCAGCAGATCCATCTTCAATCCAGCTTTATCTTCCGTCGGCGTGGTAATCCCGCGCTCGATACTCCATGAGTTACAGCTGACAAAGGCGATATCGGGATTGATGCTACGCAACAATCGACGACCATGTTCACCAATGCAGGATTGGCTGGAGTCATCAATGCGGCCACCAATAATGGTGGTTTCAATCTGCTTGAATTCAGACAGGAACAGCGCGATGTGCAGATCGGCAGTGATCACCCGCAACTTCAAATGCGTCAGCTGTCGTGCCAGTTCCAGCATGGTGGTGCCGGCATCCAGCACCACTGAGTCACCTGACTGCACATAACTGGCGGCAAACTGCGCGATGGCCTGCTTCTCGGCCAGATTACGCTGCATCTTTTCCAGCGTGGTCGGCTGAGCTGGAATAAAGCGATTGAGCGTCACCCCGCCATGGCTGCGGCTAATGACGCCTTCCTTGTCGAGCTTGATCAGATCGCGGCGGATCGTCGCCGGTGAAGCCGAGATCGCACTCACCAGCTGTTCTACAGTGACCAGATTATGACTTTTCAAATAGTCCATAATCTGGTCGAGACGGCTTTGTCCCTTCATATTTCCCTATGCTAGCTGCATCGCGAGTTTAATGGAGATCGCCATGCTCGCAGAGTTCGCTTTACCTGTCCAGGCGATATCAAACGCCGTACCGTGGTCCGCAGAAGTGCGGATAAACGGCAGGCCAGCGGTGATATTGACGCCATCATAAAAGCCTAACAATTTCAGCGGGATGTGTCCCTGATCGTGGTACATCGCCACCACCATATCGTACTGGCCTTGCTGGCACTGCAGGAACACGGTATCCGGCGGGCAAGGGCCATAAACATCAATGCCCTTCTCTTTCATCACTTTGATCGCCGGTGCGACGGTGGTGATCTCTTCGTCACCAAACAGGCCATTTTCGCCCGCGTGCGGGTTCACCCCTGCAACGGCAATGCGCGGATGGTCAAAACCAACCCGGCGCAGGAAGGTATCCGCCATGCCGATCACCGTCTGGATGCGATCGCCATTGAGCGTGTCGAGGAACTTACGCAGCGCGATATGCGTCGTCACATGGATCACCTTCAGGTGATCGGTGTACAGCACCATGGCGTAGTTTTTGGTGTTAGTCAGCTGCGCCAGTAGTTCAGTATGCCCCGGATAAATATGCCCTGCCGAGTGCAGCGCTTCTTTATTGAGTGGAGCTGTCGCAATCGCATGCACTTCACCGGCCAGTGCCAGTTCGGTGGCGCGCTTCACACAGCGCCAGGCCAAATCGCCCGCTTCTTTCTGCACTACGCCCGGTTTTAAGGCTTCTGGATTCGCCAGCGGCTCATCGATCACGTTGATGATGCCCGGTGCAAAATGCGCGTCTTTGACGTTGTCCAGTACGCGCAATTCAGCCTGCGGCGTAATGTTCAGCCCCATCACCCGACGTAGCGTGCTGGCACAGCCGATCACTACCGCCGGGATACCCGCCAGGTCGCCTTCCGCTAGCGCTTTGATGATGATCTCCGGGCTGATGCCTGCAGGATCGCCCATGGTCACCGCAATAATTTTATTCACTCGACTTCTCCTCAATGAAACGGATGGCTTCTACCAGGGTGTTTTCGTCTCCAAAGCCACCCGCTTTGGTCATCACCGGCAGGTGTAATTCGCTATTTAGCAGAACCCCGTGCGGCACACAGCCCGCCACCAGGCCCTGAATCTGGAAACCTTTGGCGCCGAGCGCCTGTGCGACAGCAATCGCCACGTCGCCGCCCGAAAGATACAACCCGGCAGGCAAGACATGACGGCAAACGCTGTGGGTCAATTGGGCGAGGAAGAGGCAGATGCGTTCTCCCAGTTCCTGACGTGACACCTGATGTTGCTGACACAGCTGTTCGATCTCATGACGTTGTTCTGCATGCTGTGTAGTGCGCACCACGCAGTGCGCGCCGTCGCGTAACGCCTGTTGCATCGCCTGCTGCCACTCAGCGGCCTGCGGCCATGCGGGCTGAGCAAAAAGCTGACAGATATCTATATCGATAATGCAAATGTCGCGCTGGGTCGCAAGGCGGGCAATTTGCTGCTGCGCGATGGCGCTCATTGAACCCACCACCGCCAGTACTGGCCTGGCAGGACGCGACGCCAGATATTCACCCAGGGCATCACCTAATCCGGAAGCGCCCGCGAGTAGTGGTCGTGCGGGTAAACTCGCCGCCGCCGCCACGATCAGCGCAATGTCAGCATCCTGCTCGGCATCCAGCACCACTAAGCCCTGCCTACTGGCGAGCACCTGTGTCAGCTTGCCACTGCGCACCGTCGCCAAATCAAGGGTTTCACCTGTCAGATCGCTTTGCATGTGCAGACGGGTTAACACATGGCTGCTGGTCACCGGGGTTTTCGGGTCACTGGCAAATTCGGTATCCGTCAGACGCTGCTGGTTGATCCAGACTTCACCCTCACGCGTTATGCGACCGAGTTTCGGCACGGCGGGCACCACCAGTGCTAAGGTTTTTCCGCTGGCGTGTAACGCGGCTTCAATCTCTGCACCGGGATTGCCACGCAGCGTGGAATCAATCTTTTTAAACAGCCAGCCATCCTGGGCAATCGCCTGATGCTGCTGTAATGCTAGCGTTGTACGATGCGCTGCTTCTGCTGCGCTGACTGCACGGCTGTCGGTGCTGATCACCAGCACATCGGCGCTGCTGGCATCGTGGGCTGTACTGCTATCAAACAGCACATGCACCTTTGCGCCTGCTCGCGCCAGTCCGCTACCGGCGTCGTTGGCACCGGTAAAATCATCCGCGATCACTAAGACGGGTGTTTTCCATGGCTGTGAAGTCATTCTCTTTCCTCTACCGGCAGCTCGCCGCGTTGAGATTGATTATATTCAATCATGATTGATTATATGTGAGCAAGATCAAATTATTTGAAATCAATTTGTCCTATAAATTTAGGCACTGTAGTGACAGAACCCGCACTGAATGAGCAAAATTAATCATTTAGTACGAAAAAACCGCGATAAGGGTATGAAATGAATATCAACAGCACCGTGATCAGTGGCTTCCAGGCGCTAAATGACCTCAGCTATTTACTGCAGGGTAAAGAAAAAGCGCTTCTGGTCACCGACAAGAATATCGAAGGCATTCCAGCGGTTCAGTCGCTGATCGCGCAGCTGAAGCAGCAGATCAGCAGTTTGAGCATTGTGAACAGCGTGCCGCCGGAGCCGAGCCAGCACGATGTCGCCGCCATTGTTGCTGCTTTACCGTCAACCGACATCGATCTGGTGATTGGCGTCGGCGGTGGCAGCGTGTTGGATGTCGCCAAACTGCTGTCGATTCTGTGCGTTGACGGCGCGCCGACACTGGATGCCCTGCTGGCCGGTGAGAAACCACTGACCCGCACCACGTCACTGTTGATCCCGACCACCGCCGGTACCGGCTCCGAAGCCACGCCGAACGCGATCCTGGCGATCCCAGAGAAAGAGACCAAAGTCGGCATCATTACTCCGGTGATGCTGCCCGATTATGTCGCACTGGTACCTGAACTGACCACCAGCATGCCACCGCATATCGCCTCTTCCACCGGCATCGATGCACTGTGTCATCTGATCGAGTGCTTTACCGCCACCGTGTCCAATCCGGTGAGCGACAACTATGCGCTGATCGGCATGAAAAAGCTGTTTGCCAGCCTGGAGACCACCATCGCCGAACCGGGCAATCTGGAAGCGCGCCTGAATATGCTGTGGGCCTCTTATTACGGTGGCGCATCGATTGCCCACGCTGGTACGCATTTAGTGCATGCGATGTCCTATCCGCTGGGCGGCAAATATCATCTGCCGCACGGCGTGGCGAACGCCATTCTGCTGGCACCGTGCATGCGCTTTGTGCGCCCCGCCGCCGTAAGCAAATTCGCGCTGGCCTACGATCTGCTGCCGGACGCTGATGCTTCGCTGGATGAAGAAGCGAAATCGCACGCGCTGGTGGAGTACTTCGCCGCGCTGGTAAAACGTCTCAAACTGCCTGCCAGCCTGGAAGAACTGGGCATCGGCCCGGATCATCTGCCGTATCTGGTTGAAGCCGCGCTCGACGTGCAGCGACTGATGAAAAATGTACCGATGAAAGTGAGCGCCGATGACGTACGAAACGTCTACCTGACGCTGTTTCCGGCTTTGAATCACTAAGGATTAATGAGGGAATCATGAGCAAGAAAATTCAGGGCGTATTAACCGCCATCGTCACCACCTTTGATAGCGAAGGTGCGTTTAATCCCGTGGCACAGCGCCTGCAGGTGCAACGTCAACTCAGCGCCGGTAACGGTATTTTCTGCGGCGGCACCAACGGTGAGTTCTTTGTGCTCAACGAGCAGGAGAAATTAGCCGTCACCGAAACCTGTGTCGATGAAGTGAACGGCAGCGCGCCGGTTGTGGCCCACATCGGTGAGATTTCTACCCGTGAAACCATCCGTCTCGGCAAGCAAGTCGCCAAACTGGGCGTCGATGCGGTGTCGGTGATCACCCCGTATTTCGTGCCACTCAAGCAGGAAGAGCTGATTGCCCACTACCGCGCCGTGGCGGATGCGATTGAGGTGCCGCTGTATCTGTACAACATCCCTGCGCGCACCGGTAACACCCTGCAGCCGGAAACCGTTCGTGCGCTGGCCTCGCACCCGAACATCATTGGTATTAAAGACAGCGCGGGCAGCTATGAAAGCCTGAGCGGTTTCCTCAAGGCCGCTGAAGGCATGGAGAACTTCAACGTGCTGACCGGCCCAGACTCGCTGATCCATCGCGGCTTTGTTGAAGGCTGCACCGCCTGTATTTCGGGTCTCGCCAACGTGGCACCGAAAGAGATCAATGCCATCTGGGCACGTTTCCACGCGGGCGATATTGAAGGTTCACGCCAGGCACAGGAGAACATCACCGGCCTGCGTACCGATCTTTACAGCGTGGGTTTCCCACCAGCCACCGTGAAGAAAGCCGTGTCACTGCTGGGGTCTGATGTGGGTAACAGCCGCTATGCGGTGAGCTTCTCTGCCGAAGAAGAGCAGAAGATCCGCCAGATCGTGAATCAGTATTTGCAGTAAATACCGATTGGGCAGCGATTGCTGCCCGTTCCAACACCAGGATTGGGAAAAGCCATGAAAGTTATCTGTACTTCACCCTCTTTCGCAAAATATGACGCTGCGCCCATTGATGCGCTGCAACAACAGGGTTTTGAGCTGATCACGCAGCCCGCCGATGCGCCACTGAGTGCGCTGGAGCCGCATCTGGCCGATACCGTGGCGATGATCGTTGCTTTTACCGACGTGAACGAAGAACTGCTGGCAAAAGCACCTCAACTGAAAATCGTGTGTAAGCATGGCGTGGGCGTCGACAACATCAATCTGGATGCCACCCGCGCACGCGGCATTTACGTCACCAATGTGCCGGATGCCAACAAACATGCCGTGGCCGACTTCGCCTTTGCCCTGATCCTCAATAGCGCACGCCAGATTACACAGGCTGCGATTGAAACCCGCGCCGGCAACTGGCCGCGCATCTTTGCCACTGATGTGTATGGCAAAACGCTGGGGATTATCGGCCTGGGGAATATCGGCAAACAGGTCGCGCTGCGTGCCAAAGGCTTCAACATGCGCGTGATTGCTTTCGATTTTTATCCAGATGAAAAATTTGCCGCCGAGCATGGCATCGAATTCGTCAGCCTCGATCATCTGACCGAAAGCAGCGATTTCATCACGTTGCACAAGCCGCTCACTGATAAAACCCAGAATCTTTTTGATGCTGCGCGTATCAAGCGTATGAAAAAGAGTGCATTCCTGATCAACGCCTCACGCGGTGGCATCGTCAACGAGCAGGATCTGTATCAGGCGCTGCTGGATAACGTCATCGCTGGCGCGGCTGCCGATGTCTTCGAGCAGGAACCGCTGGCGGAACATCCGCTGTTCACCCTCAACAACTTTATCCCGACTTCGCATATCGCGGGTTACACCGACGGCGCCATCAGTGCGATTGGTGAACGCTGCGTGGCGCAGATTGTGCAGTGCATCAAACAGGGCGAGCGCCCGACAAATGTTATGAACGGGCTGGATTAATTTTTCTCAACACCCTACTTAATCCAAATTTTAATCCCCAGTCATTGGCGCGGTAACCCGGCGACCACATCATTCATCCCCAGTAAACGAGCGGGTGAATGATTGGATTGAAGGCTTTTACTGCGCGAAGGACACCGGGAAGGTGAAAAAATATTATGAACAACACCTCTCGCTCTACCCGCGTTCGCTGGTGGATTGCAGGCCTGATGTGGCTGGCAATCGCCATTAACTATATTGACCGAACAGTACTCTCTGCGGCTGCCCCGCATTTGATTAAAGAGCTCGACATCAATCCAGAGATGATGGGCTTTATCATGGCGGCGTTCTTCTGGTCATACGCGCTGCTGCAAATCCCGGCAGGCTGGTTCGCCGATCGCTTCGGTCAGAAAAAAGGTCTCGGTATTGCAGTAGCCTGGTGGTCGATTGCCACCATGGCGATGGGCCTGGCGACCGGCTTTAAATCACTGCTGGCGCTGCGTTTAGCACTCGGCGTCGGTGAAGCCGCTGCCTATCCCAGCAATGCCGGTATCACCGCGCGCTGGTTCCCGGACCGCGAACGTGCCACGGTTTCAGGCCTGTTCGACAGCGCCTCGAAGTTTGGTGGTGCCGTGGCCATGCCGCTGATCGTGTTTATGATCGCCATGTTCGACTGGCGCATCACCTTCCTGGTGATTGGATCACTCGGTGTGTTCTGGGTGATTGCCTGGTACTTTATCTATGCGGAAAACCCGGAAGATCACAAAGCGATCAGTCAGGATGAAGTGCGCTTTATTCGTGATGGCCAGGCGCAGAAACACGGCGATAAAAGTGTGCGTCCGATGAAGTGGTACAAGCTGCTGCGCTACCGCAATATCTGGGCGATGTGTATTGGCTTCTTCACCATCAACTACACCTCATACTTCTTTATCACCTGGCTGCCGACCTATCTGGTGAAAGATAAAGGCATGGATTTCCTCAAGATGGGGATGGTGGCTGCGCTGCCGCTGATTTGCGGCATGGTGATTGAAGTACTGGCCGGTTGGGCATCGGATCGCATGGTGCACAAAAAAGTGCTGTCGCTGACCGCCACGCGCAAACTGTTCCTGACCATTGGCCTGGTGATGGCGCTGTGCATCGGCTTCGCGCCTTTCACTGATTCGGTATTTATGACCGTGCTGCTGCTGTGTATCGCCAAATCCGGTACTACCGTTGCCGCCTCTCAGGTCTGGGCACTGCCGGGTGATGTGGCACCGCAGAACAGCGTGTCGATTGTCGCAGGCCTGCAAAACACCGTCTCCAACATGGGCGGTGCCGTGGGTCCAATCATTACCGGCGCCATCGTCGGCGCCACCGGGCACTTTACCTGGGCGCTGGTGTTCTCTGCTGTGTTAGTGGTTATCGGTATTCTTAACTACCTGTTCCTGATGGGCAAAGTCGAGCCCATCGTGGATGAGGAACAGGTGCATCATCCACACTCCGTAGTAAGCGGCGCGTAAGTGCCAAACCCGCCGCATCGTCCTGATGCGGCGTTTCCCCTACAAAATAAAAAAACAATTGGAGGCGACATGTCGCTGAATTCCAATGGATCACCTGCTGCATTACAGGCAAGTAAAGCGAAAGGGAAATTTCGTTTCGTCATTCTCACGGTGCTGTCGGTCGGCATCGCTATCAACTACATCGACCGCGCCGCCATGAGCGTCGCCATGCCGTTTATGAGTCAGGAGCTAAATTTCTCGCCCACTGACAGCGGTTTGTTACTCTCGGCGTTTTTCTGGAGCTACGTGTTGTTCCAGCTGCCCGGCGGCTGGTTGGTGGACAGGCTCGGCCCGCGAATTACTTTTGCCGTCAGCAGTCTCGGCTGGGGCTTAGCCACCGCCGCCTGCGGGCTGGCCAGTTCGATTGCGGCGCTGGTGGGCTTCCGCTTTGTGCTTGGTGCGGTTGAGGCACCCAGCTATCCCGCCAGTTCGTCAACGGTGACGCGCTGGTTCCCGCGTCAGGAACGCAGCTTTGCCGCTGCCACCTTCAACAACGGCAGTAAGATCGGTGGCACGCTGGCGATCCCAATTATCTCCTTCCTGATTGCACTGGTTGGCTGGCGTATGACCTTTGTGCTCTCGGGTGTGGTCGCGGTGGTCTGGGCGCTGGCGTGGTATTTGTGGTATCGCGATCCGCGCGAACACAAAACCGTGACGCGTGAGGAAGTGGAATTCATTGAGGCCAACCAGGATCCGCAAACCGGCGAGCCAATGAGCGTGCGTCAGTTGCTTGGCCAACGCACCGTGCAGGCGATGATGGCAGGCTTCTTCTGTATCAACTTCGTCTCATACTTCTTCTTTACCTGGTTCCCGACCTATCTGGTAGAGACCTTCCACTTGTCACTGATGAAATTCGGTCTGCTCGGCATGCTGCCAGGCCTTGCGGCGATCGTTGGCGGCTGGTGCGGTGGATTGCTATCCGATTCGCTGGTGCGTCGTGGCTACTCGCTGAGCGTGGCGCGCAAGATCCCGCTGGTGGGTGGCATGCTGGGTAGCGCCACTATCGGTTTGGCAGCGTTTTCCCCCACTGTTGGCCTGGCGCTGGCGGCACTCTGCTTTGCCAACTTCGCCGCCACCTTTGCGTCTGCCGCGCTGTGGGCTCTGCCGTCAGATGTGGCCCCCAATCGCGCGAATGTCGCCACCATCGGCGGTATTCAAAACATGGCGGCCAATCTGGCAGGCATCATCTCGCCTATTCTGATCGGGGTGATCATGCAGTACACCCACTCCTTTGTGATCCCACTGGAGATCGCCGGAGTGATCGGTGTGGTGGGCGCCTTGATCTACGGATTCTGGCTGCCGCGTGTGCAGCCCATGGGCACAGAATCGGCTTTGGCACTGGATAGCAACGTGAGGAGAGAAGTATGAATACTCGCTGGAAGCACCGCCCGGCGCACGCCACCTGGGGGGATTTCGGTCCCGACGATCAGCTGGGTAGACTCAACTTACTCACCGCGCAGAAAGTATTGGAAGGCGTGGCGGAAGTGAAAACCGGGCAAACGTTTTGCCTGAGTTTACCGCTTGATTTACCCGGCGGCACGGCGATGAATCCTCGTCGTCCACCGCCGCAGCTCAATGCCACACGACGCGGCGAGCATGCCAATATGACCTATCCGTTATCGCGTGATAACCCGCAACTCACCGATGTGATCTGCGATGATACCGTGACGCTGGCGCTGCAATACTCGACACAGTGGGACAGCCTGGCGCACATGGGCCAGTGGTTTGATGTCAACGGCAACGGCGAACCGGAGATGGTGTTTTACAACGGCTACAAGGCCAATGTGGATATCGTTGGTGAAACCGATTATCGCGGCGGATGTGGCTGCGATCACGGCAGCCATTTGGGCGCGAAGAAACTCGGTATCGAAAATGTGGCGCAGCATGGCATGCAGGGCCGCGCGGTGATGATTGATATCAAGCGTCACTTCGGCACTGAGCGGTTTGCCTTTGGTTATCAGCATTTGCAGCAGATCTTACAGGCGGATGGCATCGAGGTGCGCCAGGGCGATATGGTCTGTTTCCGCACCGGCATGGATGAAGCGATTCTGGCGATGCAGGGCGAGCCGGATATGACGTTTTTGAACAGCCACTTTGCCGGATTGGATGGCAGTGATGAGCAACTGCGTAATTGGATCGTCGAGAGCGGCGTGGTGGCGCTGATTGCCGATAATCCAGCGGTAGAGATTTTACCGGCACGCCCGATGAACGATGACTTTTATCCATCACATCCGCTGCATGATTTGTGTCTTTTCCGGCTGGGAGTATATCTCGGTGAGCTGATGTTACTCAGCCCGCTGGCGGACTGGCTGGCGCATCATCAACGCCATGCGTTTCTGCTCACCGCCCCACCGCTACGGCTGCCGGGCGCGGTGGGTTCACCGGCGACACCGATTGCCACCGTTTGATGTCTGTATAAACGGTAGCGGCGGTAACTGAGGAAGCACCGTGGCCGTGGTGAGCGTAATACATTGCGCCGCTACGGCCCGTGCGAGATTTTTTCGGTTATTTTCCTGCCAGAAACTGACGATACGCCGCAATCACCGCGAGGAAATCTTCCACACCGCAAAATGACAGGCTCTCTTCATCGTAATACGTCATGCCCTCTTCCATGCCATCATCTTCCAGCGCCAGCTGGTTGGCTCGGATCATGACTTCTTCTTCATCCAGCCAGATGGTGTACTCATGCCCGACACGCTGCCACTGATTAATAGTGCCTTTGACTTCCCGCGCCGCCGCTTCCACTTCATCCAGCAGACCCAGATTATCTCTGACTTCTTCATTGAACCAGTGTCCCACTGCTTCGTGGTCCATCGACATACGCACTTTGACCTGCCCGGTCAAATCACGCAAAAATTCATACTCCATGGGTTTGCCTCGTGTAGCTAATGGCGCGACGAGCAGCACCGGTTAGGTGCATTTTGTGCGTAGCGCGCTGAATAAAGTGGGATCGCGCTCGCATTATGCCAGGTCATGCCTGAGGAAAAAAGTGCATAAAAAAAGGGGACGATTCGCATCGTCCCCTCTTCATCCCTCGCGCCGATTAAACAGCGGTCTGGAAGATTACGCCGTCAGCTTTCTCAGTGTACTGACCCAGCTGGTCAAAGTTGAGATAGCGGTAAGTATCTGCCGCGGTCTTATCAACCTGAACCATAAACTGCTGATACTCATCTGGCGTTGGTAGTTTACCCAGTAGGGAGGCTACCGCAGCCAATTCAGCCGAAGCCAGGAACACGTTCGCACCAGTACCCAGACGGTTCGGGAAGTTACGGGTTGAAGTGGAAACCACTGTCGCACCGTCTTTCACACGCGCCTGGTTACCCATGCAGAGTGAGCAGCCTGGGATTTCGATACGCGCACCGCTCTTACCAAAGACGCTGTAGTAGCCCTCTTCGGTCAACTGTGCGGCATCCATCTTGGTTGGCGGAGCCACCCACAGACGCGTTGGCAATTGACCTTTGTGCGCGTCCAGCAGTTTACCCGCTGCACGGAAGTGACCGATGTTGGTCATGCAAGAGCCGATGAACACTTCATCAATCTTCTCGCCCTGCACATCAGACAACCAGCGCGCATCGTCCGGATCGTTTGGTGCACACAGGATTGGCTCTTTGATATCGGCCAGATCGATATCGATCACCGCCGCATATTCTGCATCCGCATCGCCTTCCAGCAACTGCGGATCCGCCAGCCATTTCTGCATGCCTTCTACACGGCGCTCCAGGGTACGACGATCGCCGTAACCTTCCGAGATCATCCACTTCAGCAGCACGATGTTTGAGTTCAGATACTCAATGATCGGCTCTTGATCCAGCTTGATGGTACAGCCGGCTGCAGAACGCTCCGCAGAGGCATCCGTCAGCTCAAATGCCTGCTCAACTTTCAGTTTCGGCAGACCTTCGATTTCCAGCACGCGACCAGAGAAGATGTTTTTCTTACCCTTCTTCTCAACGGTCAGCAGGCCAGCTTTGATGGCATACAGTGGAATGGCGTGAACCAGATCGCGCAGAGTGATACCCGGCTGCATTTCGCCTTTGAAACGCACCAGTACCGACTCAGGCATATCCAGTGGCATCACGCCAGTCGCAGCAGCAAACGCCACCAGACCAGAACCCGCAGGGAACGAGATACCAATGGGGAAACGGGTGTGTGAATCGCCGCCGGTGCCCACGGTATCGGGCAGCAGCATACGGTTCAGCCAGCTGTGGATAACGCCATCGCCCGGACGCAGTGAAACACCGCCACGGTTCATGATGAAGTCAGGCAGCGTGTGGTGGGTGGTCACGTCAACCGGCTTCGGATAGGCTGCGGTGTGGCAGAATGACTGCATGACCAGGTCAGCAGAGAAACCGAGGCACGCCAGATCTTTCAGTTCATCACGGGTCATTGGACCGGTGGTGTCCTGAGAACCCACAGAAGTCATTTTTGGTTCGCAGTAAGCGCCAGGACGAACGCCCTCGACGCCACAAGCACGACCGACCATTTTCTGCGCCAGTGAATAACCACGGGTGCTTGCCGCCACATCTTTCGCTTGCACGAACACATCGCTGTGCGGCAGACCCAGCGCTTCACGCGCTTTGGTGGTCAGGCCACGGCCAATGATCAGTGGGATACGACCACCGGCACGCACTTCATCCAGCAGCACTTCGGTTTTCAGTTCGAAGGTTGCCAGCAGCTCGTCAGTTTCGTGATTGCGCACTTCACCTTTATACGGGTAAACGTCAATGACATCGCCCATTTCCAGGCGATCAACGTCAACTTCGATTGGCAACGCGCCAGCATCTTCCATAGTGTTGAAGAAGATTGGTGCGATTTTACCGCCGAGGCACAGGCCGCCGCCTTTTTTGTTCGGCACGTACGGAATGTCATCGCCCATGAACCACAGCACCGAGTTGGTGGCAGATTTACGGGAAGAACCGGTACCGACGACGTCACCCACGTAGGTCAGCGGGAAGCCTTTTTTCTGCAATTCTTCGATCTGTTTGATCGGCCCAATGTTACCAGCATCGTCGGGTTCGATACCTTCACGGGCGTTTTTCAGCATTGCCAGCGCGTGCAGTGGAATATCCGGGCGAGACCATGCATCCGGTGCCGGAGAGAGGTCATCGGTGTTGGTTTCGCCGGTCACTTTGAACACGGTGGTGGTGATTTTTTCTGCCAGCTTAGGACGCTTCAGGAACCATTCAGCATCGGCCCAGGACTGGATAATTTTCTTCGCGTGGGAGTTACCCGCTTTCGCTTTCTCTTCGACATCGTAGAAGTTATCGAACATCAGCAGCGTGTGGGACAGGGCTTCAGCGGCAATCGGAGCCAGTGCTTCATCATCTAGCGCTTCGATCAGGGCATGGATGTTATAGCCACCCTGCATGGTGCCCAGCAGTTGAACTGCCTTTTCGCGAGTAACCAGAGGAGAGAGGGCTTCGCCCTTAGTGACAGCTGCCAGGAAACCAGCTTTTACATAAGCTGCTTCATCAACACCTGGGGGTACACGGTTGACCAATAGATCGGTCAGGAATTCTTCTTCACCCGCTGGCGGGTTTTTCAGCAGTTCAACCAGCGCGGCCATTTGGGAAGCATCTAACGGCTTAGGTACGATTCCCTGGGCAGCACGCTCGGCAACGTGCTTACGGTATTCTTCTAGCACGACGTTCTCCTCGCTCTCATTGTATAGCTTTCCGGTACACCCCTTGAGCTGTCAAACAGTAGGGTGAGGTGCCCGGTTCCGCGTCGGCCAGCATAGCAGCATTTCGGCTGATTGTTAATCTGTTTACAAAAAAGCAACATCCGCGCGTTATTTAGCAGATTTATCTGGATTTTGAGCGAGGTCACACAAAAAAGCAGGCCACCTGAGCCTGTTTTTTTGTGATTGAAGGGCTAAAAATTAGCGATCGACCAGGGTGAATTCACTTTCGTTATAGCGCTCACCCTGAACATTTTGTGGATTGAACAGCGTGTCCAGTGCCGTCATATCCGCGGAATGAAGAGTAAGCGCGGCCGCAGCACAGTTTTGTTCCAGATTGGCGATTTTGCTGGCACCAGGGATTGGCACGATATCCTCACCTTTGGCCAGCACCCACGCCAGCGCCAACTGTGCCGCCGTCGCATCATAACCTGCAGCCATCTCTGATAGCTGATTCACTAACTTTTGGTTATGCGCCTGTGCATCCTGCTGGAAACGCGGCAGGTAGCGACGAAAATCATCTTCCGCCAGCGTGGCCGCCGCCGGGAATTTACCGGTGAGGAAGCCTCGGCCTAACGGACTGTAAGGGACAAATCCGATATTTAGCTCACGGCAGGTGGCGAGAAGCTCTTGCTCCGGATCACGCGTCCACAGTGAGTATTCGCTCTGCAGGGCCGAAATCGGATGCACCGCCTGCGCACGGCGTAAGGTGGCCGATGAGACTTCGGATAAGCCGAGATACTTCACTTTGCCTTCACGCACCAGATCCGCCATCACGCCCACCACATCCTCAATCGGCACGGCTGGATCGAGACGATGCTGATAAAGCAATTCTATGGCTTCCACACCCAGGCGCTGGAGTGAACCTTCCACGGCGCGGCGGATATGCGCCGGTTCGCTATTGGCACCGGTAATGCGCTCCCAGCCCTCCCCATGATCGGTGATGCGGAAACCAAACTTGGTGGCCACTTTGATATCGCTACGGCCTTTAATCGCTTTCGCCAGCAGCGTTTCATTGGTGAAAGGGCCATACACTTCAGCGGTATCGAGGAAATTGACGCCAAGTTCAAACGCACGTGCCAGCGTGTTCAACGCCTGCTTCTCATCATTTTGACCATAGGCAAAGCTCATGCCCATGCAGCCTAATCCTAGTGCTGAAACCTGTAATCCCTGACTGCCCAGTTGACGTTGTTGCATTGATTTATCCTCTTCGCTTACGGTGTTAATGTTATAAACCTCAGCAATCGCAGCAACAATTGCGCTATTTTCGTTGATTTAATGAATGGAATTCAGCAATGAATAATTACCGTGCATCAATGCAAGAACTGGAGATGTTTGCCGCTATCGCGCAGCATCTGAGTTTTCGCAAAGCCGCTGAGGAGCGTAATGTCACGCCCTCGAGCCTGAGCCACGCCATGCGCAACTTTGAAGAGCGCTTAGGCGTACGGCTGCTGCATCGCACCACGCGAAAAGTGGCGCTGACCGAAGCCGGTGAGCGTTTTTTGCAGCGAATCCAGCCTGCGCTGGCTGACCTATCGCAGGCGGTGGATGAACTGAACGACTGGCGCAGCGATCCCCGTGGCGTGTTGCGCATTAGCATGCCGCGTTCAGCGGAGGCGCTGTTTTTTCAGTCCCTGATACTGCCGTTTGTACAACGCTACCCGGAGATTACGCTGGAGATCGACAGCAATGACGCGCTAGTGGATATCGTGGAAAGCGGCTTTGATGCGGGCGTACGCTATGGCGATGTACTGGCGCAGGATATGATCGCGGTGCCTTTTGGTCGGCCGATGCGTGCACTGGCGGTGGCCAGTCCGGATTTCCTTGCTCAGCACGGCGTTCCGCTGTTACCGGCGGAGCTATTGCAGTTTCCCTGCATTGAAAGACGCTTTCCGAGCGGACGTCGCTATCGTTGGGAATTTTGGCAGGATGGGCGCAAACAGGAAGTGGCGGTAAAAGGCTCGCTGGTGCTGGACAATAACGAGCGCATTCTGCAAGCAGCTCGCGCCGGATTAGGTATTGCCTTTTTGCATCAGGATGCAGTCAGCAATGCATTAGCGACTGGAGAATTAGTTGAAATACTTGCTGAGTATACCCAGGTTGAGGAAGGATTCTGGCTCTATTACCCGAGCAGGAAATATCTATCCGCACCGTTGAGGCATTTTATTGATTGGATTAAAGATATCAATAATTAATAACATGAACACTTAACACCTTTAATTAAAGCCTAACAATAAAACCGTAATATTTAATAAAAATTAAAGACAGATTAGACGTGAAATAAGAAATAAATCGCGTAGACTGCCTGCGGGCGCTTGAGGCAATCTGCCTCAAGCATTTTCAATTGAGGTGGGTTGTGGAAGGAGAAACTCATGCGGTCAATTTTCATCAACCGCACGAGCAGGCAACTACCCGAAACACCTAAGCAATGTTAGGGTAGTTGCTTGCTCGTGCTAATGCAAGGAGTAAGTGATTATGAAGTTATCATTCAGCAAGCTGATTATCGGCGGGCTCATGCTATTAGTATTGTGCCTGGTGAATCGCAATACACTCTGTGAATTACGGTTTAAGATATTCGCTGCTGAATTATCTGCGGTAATGGCTTACGAAGTCAGGCAGTAATATTTCAATAGCAGGGGGTCGCCCCTGCTATTTCCGGCAGAGCTTATGCGTTAGCTCCAGCGCCTTATTTATCGTTTCAATTAAATAGAACCCGTAATAAAAAACGGCTCCATCAAGGAGCCGTTTCTTTATTTAGCACGAAAGATTATTTCTTTTTCGCTTTCGGGTTTGGCAGGTCAGTGATGCTACCTTCGAACACTTCAGCCGCCAGGCCAACAGACTCATGCAACGTTGGGTGCGCGTGAATGGTCAGTGCGATGTCTTCTGCATCACAGCCCATCTCGATCGCCAGACCGATTTCACCCAACAGCTCGCCGCCGTTGGTGCCGACAATCGCACCACCGATCACACGGTGAGTCTCTTTGTCGAAGATCAGCTTGGTCATACCATCTGCACAATCAGAAGCGATTGCACGACCAGAAGCAGCCCACGGGAAGGTGGAGACTTCGTAGCTGATGCCTTTCTCTTTGGCTTCTTTCTCTGTCAGGCCCACCCAGGCAACTTCTGGCTCGGTATAGGCAATAGAAGGAATCACTTTCGGGTCGAAGTAGTGTTTCAGACCAGAAATCACTTCTGCCGCGACGTGGCCTTCGTGCACACCTTTGTGCGCCAGCATTGGCTGACCGACGATGTCGCCGATAGCAAAGATGTGTGGCACGTTGGTACGCAGCTGTTTGTCGACGCGGATGAAACCACGATCGTCCACTTCCACGCCCGCTTTACCAGCATCCAGGCCTTTACCGTTTGGCACACGGCCAATCGCCACCAGCACTGCGTCATAACGCTGCGCTTCAGCCGGAGCTTTTTTACCTTCCATTGATACGTAGATACCATCGTCTTTCGCTTCAACAGCGGTCACTTTGGTTTCCAGCATCAGGTTGAATTTTTTGCTGATACGTTTGGTGAAGACTTTCACCACGTCTTTATCGGCAGCAGGGATAACCTGGTCGAACATCTCAACCACATCGATCTCTGAACCCAGCGCGTTATACACGGTGGCCATTTCCAGACCGATGATGCCGCCGCCCATAACCAGCAGACGCTTAGGCACTTCTTTCAGTTCCAGCGCATCGGTTGAATCCCACACGCGTGGATCGTTGTGTGGAATGAATGGCAGTTCGATTGGGCGAGAGCCCGCAGCGATGATCGCGTTATCGAAGTTGATGGTGGTTGCGCCACCCTCACCTTCCACCACCAGGGTGTTAGCGCCGGTAAATTTACCCAGACCGGTAACCACTTTCACTTTACGGCCTTTAGCCATACCGGCCAGACCGCCAGTCAGTTGAGTGATGACCTTTTCTTTCCAGGTACGAATCTTGTTGATGTCAGTTTGCGGCTGGCCGAACACGATACCGTGCTCTTCCAGTGCTTTCGCTTCTTCGATCACTTTCGCAACATGAAGCAGCGCTTTTGACGGGATACAGCCCACGTTCAGACAAACACCACCGAGGGTGCTGTAACGCTCAACGATTACGGTTTCCAGACCTAAATCAGCGCAACGGAAGGCTGCAGAGTAACCTGCAGGACCTGCCCCAAGTACCACGACTTGAGTTTTAATCTCTGTACTCATCATGACCTCTTATTAGATTGCCGGCGGTCAAAAGCGAGCCCGTCCCAGGCTCCGCATGCCCTTTATCCACCGGGACATTTCACCGCAAGAGTTTACAGAATTGTTAATAAACTGCCAACCGCGGCAACATTGAATGCTTACAACAAGGCCGGCATTTGCCGGCCTTGGTTAACTTCACATCACCAGACGGCGAATGTCGGACAGTGTGTTGTTGATGATGGTGATAAAGCGCGCACCATCAGCACCGTCGATCACGCGGTGGTCGAAGGAGAGTGAGATTGGCATCATCAGACGCGGCTCAAACTCTTTACCGTTCCACACTGGCTCCATCGCAGACTTGGAGACACCGAGGATAGCGACTTCTGGCGCATTAACAATTGGCGCAAAGTGCGTGGTACCCAAACCGCCGAGGCTGGAGATGGTGAAGCAACCGCCCTGCATATCGCTAGCCGTCAGCTTGCCATCACGCGCTTTCTTAGAAATCGCCATTAGCTCACGCGACAGTTCAGTAATGCCTTTCTTGTTCACATCTTTGAACACCGGAACCACCAGACCGTTTGGCGTATCAACCGCCACACCGATGTTGATGTATTTCTTCAGCGTCAGTTTCTGTGCATCTTCAGACAGTGAACTGTTGAAACGCGGCATCTGCTCCATCGCAGCGGCAACGGCTTTCATGATGAACACCACAGGGGTGAACTTCACATCCAGCTTACGTTTTTCCGCTTCGGCGTTCTGCTGCTTGCGGAACGCTTCCAGATCGGTGATATCGGTTTTATCGAAGTGCGTAACGTGCGGGATAACCACCCAGTTACGGCTCAGGTTCGCACCCGAGATCTTCTGGATACGACCCAGTTCCACTTCTTCCACTTCACCGAACTTGCTGAAGTCCACTTTCGGCCAAGGCAGCAGGCCAGGCAGGCTTCCGCCACTTGCCGCTGCAGCCGGTGCGGTTTCCGCACGCTTAACCGCATCTTTCACGTAAGACTGTACGTCTTCTTTCAGGATGCGACCTTTACGGCCGGTGCCTTTGACTTTCGCCAGATTCACACCGAACTCGCGCGCCAGGCGACGAATCACCGGGGTAGCGTGGACGTAAGCATCGTTCTCGGCAAACTCGCCTTTCGCGTCAGCTTTTGCTGCTGGCGCTGTAGCGGCAGGTTTCGCTGCCGCCGGAGCCGGAGCCGGAGCCGCTTCCTGTTTCGCCGCAGGTGCCGCAGCAGCAGGCGCAGCGCCTTCTACTTCGAACACCATGATCAGTGAACCGGTATTCACTTTATCGCCGGTAGACACTTTCAGCTCTTTCACGGTACCCGCGAATGGTGCTGGCACTTCCATTGACGCTTTGTCGCCTTCGACCACGATCAGTGACTGCTCAGCGGTGACTTTGTCACCCACTTTGACCAGTACTTCCGTGACTTCAACTTCATCGCCGCCGATGTCAGGCACGTTAACGTCTTTCGCACCACCGGCCGCAGCCGGTGCAGCCGCCGGAGCCGCTTCTTGTTTCGCCGCTGGGGCAGCAGCAGGTGCTGCACCCTCTGCGTCGAAGATCATGATCAGCGAGCCGGTATTCACTTTATCGCCGGTAGCGATTTTGATCTCTTTCACCACGCCCGCGAACGGTGCTGGCACTTCCATTGAAGCCTTGTCGCCTTCAACGGTGAGCAGAGATTGTTCCGCTTCAACTTTGTCGCCGACTTTCACCAGAATCTCGGTGACTTCAACTTCATCACCACCGATGTCCGGCACGTTGACTTCTTTGCTCACTGAAGCAGCAGCTGCCGCAGGCGCGGCTTCTGCTTTCTTCTCTTCTGCCGCCGGGGCAGCTGCTGCTGCGCCCTCAGCTTCAAAGATCATCATCAGTGAGCCGGTGTTCACTTTGTCACCGGTAGAGATTTTAATCTCTTTCACCACGCCAGCCTGAGGCGAAGGCACTTCCATAGAGGCTTTATCGCCTTCTACGGTGATCAACGACTGTTCAGCTTCGACCTTGTCGCCCACCTTCACCAGAATTTCGGTGACTTCAACTTCGTCTGACCCGATATCCGGTACGTTAATTTCGATAGCCATTACTCTCTTACCTCTTAAGCCAGACGCGGGTTAACTTTATCGGCATCGATGCTGAATTTGGTGATCGCGTCTGCCACCACTTTCTTATCGATTTCGCCGCGTTTAGCCAGCTCACCCAGCGCAGCAACCACAACATACGATGCATCCACTTCGAAGTGGTGACGCAGGTTTTCACGGCTGTCTGAACGACCGAAGCCATCGGTACCCAGCACGCGATAATCGCTTGAAGGGACGTAGCTACGAACCTGTTCTGCGAACAGCTTCATGTAGTCAGTTGAGGCAACAGCTGGCGCTTCATTCATCACCTGAGCGATGTATGGCACGCGTGGCGTTTCAGTCGGATGCAGCATGTTCCAGCGCTCACAATCCTGGCCATCACGCGCCAGTTCAGTGAACGAGGTGACGCTATAAACGTCTGAGCCGATACCGTAGTCTTTTGCCAGGATTTCCGACGCTTCACGAACGTGACGCAGGATAGAGCCTGAACCCAGCAGCTGCACTTTGCCTTTGCTACCTTCTACCGTTTCCAGCTTGTAGATACCTTTACGGATACCCTCTTCAACGCCTTCTGGCATTGCTGGCATATGGTAGTTTTCGTTCAGCGTGGTGATGTAGTAGTAGATGTTCTCTTGCGCTTCGCCGTACATACGCACCAGGCCATCCTGCATGATCACCGCTACTTCATATGCGTATGAAGGATCGTAAGAGATACAGTTAGGAATCGTCAGTGACTGAATGTGGCTGTGGCCATCTTCATGCTGCAAGCCTTCACCGTTTAGCGTCGTACGACCCGAAGTACCACCGACCAGGAAGCCGCGCGCCTGTTGGTCGCCTGCCAGCCACATCAGATCGCCGATACGCTGGAAACCGAACATCGAGTAATAGATGTAGAACGGAATCATCGGCAGGTTGTTGGTGCTGTAAGAGGTCGCCGCCGCCAGCCAGGATGAACCTGCGCCCAGCTCGTTGATCCCTTCCTGCAGAATCTGGCCTTTCTCGTCTTCTTTATAGTAAGCAACCTGCTCACGGTCCTGCGGGGTGTACTGCTGACCGTTCGGGCTGTAGATACCAATCTGACGGAACAGGCCTTCCATACCGAAGGTACGCGCTTCATCCGCAAGGATTGGCACCAGACGATCTTTGATCGACTTGTTCTTCAGCATCACGTTCAGTGCACGCACAAACGCGATAGTGGTGGAGATCTCTTTGTTCTGCTCTTCCAGCAACGGTTTGAACTCTTCCAGCGTTGGCATTTCCAGCTTCTCGCTGAACTCTGCCTGACGGGTTGGCAGGTAGCCACCCAGCTTCTCACGCTGACCGTGCAGGTAGTTGTACTCGTCAGAACCTTTATCGAAGGTCACGTACGGCAGGTTTTCGATCTGATCGTCAGCCACCGGCACGTTGAAGCGGTCACGGATGTAGCGAACGCCATCCATGTTCATCTTCTTGACCTGGTGCGCGATGTTTTTACCTTCCGCAGTGTCACCCATACCATAACCTTTAATGGTATGTGCGAGGATCAGGGTCGGTTGACCTTTGGTGTCCTGCGCTTTTTTCAGTGCTGCGTAGATTTTCTTCGGATCGTGGCCGCCACGGTTCAGGGCGAAGATCTCTTCGTCTGACCAGTCTTTCACCAGTGCAGCGGTCTCCGGGTATTTACCGAAGAAGTGCTCACGCACGTAGGCGCCATCACGGGATTTGAAGGTCTGGTAGTCGCCATCAACCGTTTCGTTCATCAGCTGGATCAGTTTGCCGCTGGTGTCCTGCTTCAGCAGTTCATCCCAACGCGCGCCCCAGATCACTTTAATCACGTTCCAGCCAGCACCGGCAAAGATGCCTTCCAGCTCGTTGATGATTTTGCCATTACCAGTAACCGGGCCATCGAGGCGCTGCAGGTTACAGTTAATGATGAACACCAGGTTGTCCAGTTTCTCACGGGTGGCGATGGTGATCGCACCTTTAGATTCCGGCTCATCCATCTCGCCATCGCCAAGGAAGGCGTAAACAGTCTGATTTTTGGTGTCTTTCAGGCCACGGTGATCCAGATATTTCAGGAACTTCGCCTGATAGATCGCATTCAATGGACCCAGACCCATAGACACGGTCGGGAACTGCCAGAAGTCAGGCATCAGTTTCGGGTGCGGGTAAGAAGACAGACCTTTACCATGCACTTCCTGACGGAAGTTATTCATCTGCTCTTCGGTCAGACGGCCTTCCAGGAAAGCACGTGAGTAGATGCCCGGAGAAATATGACCCTGGAAGTAAACCAGATCGCCGCCGTCTTTATCACTGCGCGCACGGAAGAAGTGGTTAAAGCACACTTCATAAATGGTGGCAGAAGACTGGAAGGATGAGAGGTGACCACCCAACTCCAGATCTTTCTTCGATGCACGCAGCACCGACATGATGGCGTTCCAGCGAATTGCGGAACGGATACGACGTTCAAGAGAGGTGTTGCCCGGATAGTCCGGTTCATCTTCAACAGCAATAGAGTTGATGTAGTTACTGATAGCCGACGCACCGCCTGCCACTTTCACGCCACCTTTGCGTGCTGCGTTCAATACCTGATCAAGCAGATACTGCGCGCGCTCAACACCTTCTTCACGGATGACCGATTCGATCGCCTGTAGCCAGTCACGAGTTTCGATCGGATCCACGTCATTCTGTAAACGTTCTGACATGGGGTGTGTTCCTTATCTGTGTCTAATACGTTGAATTATCAGGAGCCTGTCTTCTTGTGCTTTGTTTCTTGTTCACAGCACAAGAAGACAGGTCCGTCGTTTGTTTTCCGCACGTTCGTTGCCGTGCGTTATTCCTTACGTTGCTGTAAACGACGCAGGGAGCGTTCACGACGACTCTGCTCCCGACTTCTATCCAGCAAGATTTCCTCAATGAACGCCAGGTGACGATGGGAGGCCTCGCGTGCTTGTTCTGGCTCACGAGCCACAATCGCCTCAAAGATACTGGCGCGGTGACCGCTCACTTTCGCCAGCATTTCCCGGCGAGCGTAAAGCAATTCGAAATTCTGACGGACGTTTTGTTCCAGCATAGGGCCCATGGAACGCAGCAAATGCAACAGCACCACATTATGGGCGGCTTCTGTGACAGCGATCTGATACTTCATCACTGCATCTGCTTCGGCATCCAGATCGCCGCTGTCCTGCGCCTGCTGGATATGAACATGGCAGTCGCGGATGCGCTGCAGATCTTCATCTGTGCCACGCAGCGCCGCATAATAAGCAGCAACGCCTTCCAGCGCGTGGCGGGTTTCCAGCAGGTCAAACTGAGATTCTGGATGTTCGGCAAGCAGGCTCACTAACGGATCGCTCATGCTTTGCCAGAGATTTGTTTGCACGAAGGTACCACCGCCCTGACGGCGTAACAGCAGGCCTTTGGCTTCCAGGCTCTGAATCGCTTCGCGCAGGGATGGACGTGAGACATCAAACTGTTTCGCCAGTTCGCGCTCGGGGAGAAGCTTTTCACCTGGCTGGAGCGTCCCTTCCATAATGAGGGATTCCAGCTGTTGCTCAATCGCATCGGAGAGCTTTGGTTGGCGAATTTTACTGTAAGCCATCTTCCCTTCTTATTGTGCAAAACGTCCGGAGTAAATTGGTAATACCAATTGAAAAATGGTGCCCGTAAAGTAACAAAGTATTCACCTTGTGTCTATATGGCAGGCATCACACTTCCGGGGTATATCGCTGTTACCGCGCGCTAACTTCCCGTGATAAAGGCATATATTTGCTACGTAAGTGAATTGTTAACAGATTTCACTTTTACCAAACCTTACACTGAGTTAGCGGTAAGCCTTACAGGCAACCATAAGCGAAAGCTATTCGTGTTTATTGTTTATTCATGTCAGAAATAACCTGGATGACACACAGTGAATGCTGCTGCTTTTTCAGCCATCTCTCAGCACAAAAAGCAAAAGCAGGTGCAAAGCGGCGCGCTTATCACTATTCTGGTCGCCATGGTAGTTTCAGCATGCACACAGCACGCCAAATACCGTAAAGAAAAGAATACATTGCGTAAAACAGCCTTACAGTGCGCGCACTGCAGGTGCACAATAACAACATCACGAGGTTTGTATGGAACAACAGCATGGCGAAGGACTGCATCGCGGTCTGAAAAATCGCCATATTCAGCTGATTGCGCTGGGCGGTGCCGTGGGTACCGGTCTGTTTCTGGGTAGCGCATCAGTGATTAAATCGGCCGGTCCGGCCGTGATTCTCGGTTATGCGATTGCAGGATTTATTGCCTTTCTGATTATGCGCCAGTTAGGTGAAATGGTAGTGGAAGAGCCGGTTGCCGGTAGCTTCAGCCACTTCGCCTATAAGTACTGGGGCAACTTTGCCGGTTTCGCCTCTGGCTGGAACTACTGGGTGCTGTATGTTTTGGTCGCCATGGCCGAACTGAGTGCCGTGGGTAAATACATCCAATTTTGGTATCCCGAATTCCCTACCTGGGCCAGTGCCGCCATCTTCTTCGTGGTGATCAACGCCATTAACCTGACCAACGTAAAAGTGTTTGGGGAAATGGAGTTCTGGTTCGCAATCATCAAAGTGGTCGCCGTTATCGGCATGATCCTGTTCGGCGGCTGGTTGCTGTTTAGCGGCAACGCCGGTCCGCAGGCCAGCGTCACTAACCTGTGGAGCCAGGGCGGTTTCCTGCCACACGGCATGACCGGTCTGGTCATGATGATGGCGATCATTATGTTCTCGTTTGGTGGCCTTGAGCTGGTCGGTATCACCGCTGCTGAGGCGGATAATCCGCAAGAGAGCATCCCGAAAGCCACCAACCAGGTTCTGTGGCGTATCCTGATTTTCTACATTGGTTCTCTGGCGGTGCTGCTGTCATTGATGCCGTGGACACGCGTCACCGAAGAGACCAGCCCGTTCGTGTTGATCTTCCACGAACTGGGTGATGCCTTCGTCGCCAACGCATTGAACGTGGTGATCCTGACGGCTGCACTGTCGGTCTATAACAGCTGCGTTTATTGCAACAGCCGTATGCTGTTCGGCTTAGCACAACAGGGTAACGCGCCGAAAGCGCTGCTCAATGTTGATAAGCGCGGCGTGCCAGTGGCGACCATTCTGGTTTCAGCCGTTGCTACAGCGCTGTGCGTCCTGATCAACTACCTGATGCCGGGTGAAGCCTTTGGCCTGCTGATGTCACTGGTGGTCTCTGCGCTGGTGATCAACTGGGCGATGATCAGCCTGGCGCACATGAAATTCCGTAAGAAGAAAGATCAGCAAGGTGTGACTACGCGCTTTAAAGCCGTGCTCTATCCATTTGGTAACTGGCTCTGCCTGGTGTTCATGGCGGCCGTGCTGGTGATCATGGCGATTACGCCGGGTATGGCGATTTCTGTGTGGTTGATTCCTGTCTGGCTGGTGATTCTGGCCGTGGGTTACACCATCAAAAATAAAGTGCAAAAAGCCTAATGTAAGTCTCTGCCCGGCACGCCAGTGCCGGGCAACATTCCTGATCTGCCTCACACTTTTCTGCGCCCACCTGTTTTGTCCATCTACGTGACCAATTGTTCCCCAGCAGGTTACTGATTTAACGCTGATAATTTCGTCTCACCTTGTCGCGGGAGACGAATAATGAATGGAGCAGCACTCTCATTCAGAGAGAAACTGGGGTACGGCATGGGCGATGCCGGATGCAATATGATCGGCGGCGCTATCATGCTTTTCCTTAACTATTTCTACACCGATGTGTTTGGCCTTGCGCCCGCGCTGGTCGGTACGCTGCTGCTTTCTGTCCGCGTGCTGGATGCCGTCACCGATCCGATTATGGGCGCCATTGCTGACCGCACGCAAAGCCGCTGGGGACGCTTCCGCCCATGGCTGCTGTGGGTTTCTGTCCCCTATGTACTGTTCAGCGTGCTGATGTTCACCACGCCAGACTGGAGTTATGAGAACAAAGTCATTTGGGCCTTTGTCACCTACTTCTTAATGTCTCTCACTTACACCGCTATCAATATTCCCTACTGCTCACTGGGCGGTGTGATTACCAACGATCCCGGTGAGCGTGTCTCCTGCCAATCCTATCGTTTTGTGATGGTGGGCGTGGCGACGCTGATCCTTTCACTCTCTCTGCTACCGATGGCCGAGTGGTTTGGCGGTGACAATAAAGCGCGTGGCTATCAGATGGCGATGAGTGTACTGGCACTGATAGGTCTGGTGATGTTCCTGTTCTGTTTCGCCACGGTTCGCGAACGTATTCGCCCTGCCGCGCCCAGTAATGACGATTTGAAGAAAGATCTGCGCGACGTCTGGAAGAACGATCAATGGGTGCGCATCTTGCTGCTGACGTTTTGCAATGTCTGTCCCGGCTTCATCCGCATGGCGGCGACCATGTATTACGTCACCTGGGTAATGGGACAATCCACACACTTTGCCACGCTGTTTATCAGCCTGGGGGTGATCGGCATGATGTTGGGTAGCACTCTGGCAAAAATTCTCACCGACCGCTGGTGCAAACTGAAAGTGTTTTTCTGGATCAATATCGCACTGGCGCTCTTCTCCTGCGGTTTCTACTGGATCGATCCTCATGCCACTGTGGCGGTTGTCGTCGCCTACTTCCTTCTAAACATCCTGCACCAAATCCCTTCACCACTGCACTGGTCGCTGATGGCGGATGTCGATGATTATGGCGAGTGGAAAACCGGCAAACGTATCACCGGCATGAGCTTCTCCGGCAATCTGTTCTTCCTCAAAGTAGGCCTGGCAGTGGCTGGTGCGATGGTTGGTTTCCTGCTCTCTATTTATGGCTATGACGCGGGTGCAAATCAGCAGGCTCCCAACGCCCTTAACGGCATCATGCTGCTGTTCACCGTGATTCCCGGCGTCGGTTATCTGATCACCGCCGGTGTAGTGCGCTTGCTGAAGGTGGATCGCAAGCTCATGCGCACCATTCAGGATGATCTTGCGCTACGCCGCGCCAACGCTCGAGAGTTATCCCCTGCCTCACTGTCTGCCATCCCACAACCCGGAGAGATCAAATGAGCTGGCCAAATCCCTTTATTACTCAACGTGCCGACCCTTTTATCCTGCGCCATGGCGAGGGTTACTACTTCGTGGCATCGGTGCCGGAATATGATCGACTCGAAATCCGTCACGCTGACACGCTGAATGGCCTGATTGAGGCGGGAGCGGTCACGGTATGGCGCAAACCCGACACCGGGCCGTACAGTGCGTTGATTTGGGCGCCGGAACTGCACCATATCAATGGACAATGGGTGATTTACTTTGCTGCAGCCCCAGCGCGCGATATCAAAGATGGCCTATTTCAGCATCGTATGTACGCGCTGGTGTGTGATGACAGCGATCCGCTTTCTGGCCACTGGCAGCCTGCTCGCCGTGTGTTTACCCCTATCGATTCGTTCTCTCTCGATGCAACGCATTTCGTGCATCAGGGCAAAAACTGGTATCTGTGGGCACAGAAGGATCCCGCGATTCCGGGCAACTCCAATCTCTATCTTGCAGAGTTACTCAACCCCTGGACACTGAAAAGCGCACCGGTGATGCTCAGTCGGCCGGAATATGAGTGGGAGTGCGCAGGCTTTAGCGTTAATGAGGGCCCTGCTGCTATTCATCACGGCGATCGGCTGTTTGTTACCTATTCCGCTAGCGCTACTGATGAGAATTATTGCCTCGGGATCCTGAGCATTGATGTGATGGCCGATCCACTCGATAGCACAGCCTGGCAGAAGTCAGCACGACCGGTCTTCACCACCAGTTGGGAGAATCAGCAGTATGGCCCGGGACACAACAGCTTTACGCAGGATGAGGAAGGAAGGGATGTGCTGGTGTATCACGCACGGAATTACACCGAAATTGAGGGCGATCCATTATGGGATCCGAATCGCCATACGCGCCTGAAGTACTTCGAATGGCGAGAGGACGGCACACCAGATTTCGGTGTACCGCCTGCCGATCACACCAGCGTGCCGTAAATGGTCAGCAGCGCAACCACGACAACCAGCACCAGTGATATACGCTTTGCCAGCGCCACGGCCACCCGTGGCGTTTCGACTTTATCCATGTGCGGATCACGCGCTAACGAGAACTGCGCCAGGCTGGTCAGCACCTGATATTGCGAACGATGGCGATCGCTCAATGAGGCAAACCACGCAGGTAATGCCCGCTCACCATGGCCTAAGAGTGCATAAGCCACACCTGCCAGACGCACCGGGATCCAGTCCAGTACGTGCAGTACGCGATCAACACCTGACTGCGCGCGCTCCAGTGGAGAATGGTGTTTCGCCAGCCAGCTCTGCCAGGCACGCAGAAATGCATAACCCACCAGCAGCACCGGGCCGTAAGGGCCACCGACAACAAACCAGAACAGCGGTGCGAGGTAGAATCGGAAGTTAATCCAAATCAGGGCATTTTGTAGTTCACGCAGAAACTCGCGCTCACTGCATTCAACGGGCACACCATGAATCAGCGTCAGTTCGGCAGCCATGGCCTGATGCGCCGCTTCATCATCGTGGCTGGCGGCTTTCAGATAGCGGTGATAGTGCAGACGCACCGAGCCTGCGCCAATGCACAACAAGCCCACCACAATCCAGAATGCCAGTTGCGCCACGCCAAACAAAATGCCTTTCAGGCTCCATACCAGCAGCCAGACAATTAGCATCGCGATGAGGGTCATCACCAGCGTGCGCAGCAGTGAAAATCGCTGGCGTCCGCGGAACAGCGGCTCCAGACGATGATCCAGCTGCCAATGCTCACCCAATTTAAACAGGCGTTCCCAACCTAACACTAATAACAAGCTAAACAACGTCATACCTGCTCCTGCTGTTTCAGGGATTCTCCTGCCTGATGGACTCTTTATAGCGTATCCAGTCAAATGCGGGGCCTGGATCGGTTTTGCGCTGCGGCGCGATATCGCTGTGCCCGGTGATACGTTCCAGCGTCAGCGGATAGTGCTTGAGCAACAAGGCGCTGACCTTTTTTAACGTCTTATACTGCGCATCGGTGTAGGGCAACGTATCCGTGCCTTCCAGCTCAATGCCCATTGAGAAATCATTGCAGTTTTCTCGCCCGGCAAATTGCGACACGCCGGCATGCCATGCGCGCTGATCAAAAGAAACATACTGCACCAATTCACCATCACGACGAATCAGGCAGTGTGCCGCCACGCGCAATTGCGCGATATCGGCAAAATAGGGGTGAGCATCCGGCGGTAAAGTCCCGGTAAACAGTTGATCAATCCACGGACCACCAAATTCACCCGGCGGCAAACTGATATTATGAATGATCAGCAACGAGGGAATTTCATTTTCCGGTCGTTGGTTAAAGTGCGGCGAGAGCACTTTGCGCGCGCTGGTGATCCAGCCATCTTCCAGTTTCATGCTCTAAATCCTAAGCAAAATCAGGCTGAGAATAACATGTTTCCCCTTTTCGGCTTGTGACTTAATGCGAATGGCGATCGATGTTAAGGATACTAAACATTTCAACTATCGCGACTGGCAATAGCCTATAAATCAGGCTAAGGTGAGCGCAGTAAAATCCGACTATTGGAGTGGCATAAACATGGCATCGCGTCGTTACGATCCCGATCATCGTCGTCAGGAACTGATTAAGCGTATTGAGCAGGACATCCCCGAAGCCGTTGCGCGCGCACTTCAGGAGGATTTAGGCGGTGAAGTAGATGCCGACCGTGACATCACGGCCCTACTTTTACCAGAAGAGAAACAGGCCGAGGCACAGATCATCACGCGGGAAGCCGGTGTTTTTTGTGGTAAACGCTGGGTGCAAGAAGTGTTCATCCAGCTTGGCAATAAAGTTACGATTGTCTGGCATGTTGAAGATGGCCAAGCCGTGGTAGCTGACCAACTGCTGTTCGAGTTAAAAGGCCCGGCTCGTCTGCTGTTAACCGCTGAACGAACCGCATTGAATTTCGTGCAAACGCTTTCCGGCGTGGCTACGGAAGTCAGCCGCTATGTCGACTTACTCGACGGCAGCGAAACGCAATTGCTGGATACACGCAAAACCTTGCCTGGCCTGCGCACCGCGCTGAAATATGCCGTATTGTGCGGCGGCGGGAGTAATCATCGACTGGGCCTGTCCGATGCCTTCCTGATCAAGGAAAACCACATCATCGCCAGCGGGTCTGTACGTAAAGCAGTGGAGAAAGCGCTGTGGCTGGATCCCGATGTGCCGGTTGAAGTTGAGGTAGAGAGCCTGCAAGAATTGCAGGACGCCATTGATGCCGGAGCCGACATTATCATGCTGGATAACTTCAGCTTCGAGATGATGCATGAAGCCGTTATTCTCACCGATAAACGCGCCCTGCTGGAAGTCTCCGGTAACGTCACGGAAGCCACGCTGCCGCAAATTGCCAAAACCGGCGTCGACTTCGTTTCGGTAGGTGCATTGACTAAACACGTGCGCGCAATGGATCTCTCCATGCGATTCCGCGACAACTAATAGTCCTCCCTCTTACCGCCGCATCTGCGCGGCGGTTTGTGAGTCGCCTTCCCGTTTACTGTTGCCTCTTCTGCAAACGCAGCGATTCATTACAGCCTGCTCTCCAGCAATAAACAGACTCACTATCGCTTTCCGACACCGTTTTCTACCTTAGCCGCTCCACAATAAGGAGCTTTTAACAATGGAAAGACAACGGGGTTTTACCCTCATCGAGCTGATGATCGTGATTGGCATTGTGGCCATCCTGAGCGCTATCGGCCTGCCCAGTTATCAAAATTATCTGCAACGCGCCGCGCTGACTGACATGTTGCAAACCATGGTGCCGTATAAAACCGCAGTGGAACTCTGCGCGATTGAACGTGGCGGTCCCACTCAGTGCCAGGCGGGCGCGGGCGGTATTCCTGCTGCCAAAGGTTCACGTTATGTGGCCTCGCTAAGTGTCGTGAATGGCGCCATCACCTTAATGGGCCAGGAGAGTCTTACCGGGTTAAGTGTAGAAATGACACCGATCTGGAACACCACGGAAGGCACGCTGGATTGGCAACGCAGTTGCACCAGCACCAATGCCAGCCTGCGCGACAGCTGTCTTGAACAATTCCGCTTCACCGATAAGGACACTCGCTGATGGCACAGCCCAACACCCCGATCCAGACCCTATGCGCACGTTACCAGGCGGTGATGCTTCAGCATGACGCCACATCACTGCGCGTTGCGGTAGCGGAAACGCCCGATCCGCTGCTGCTGGAAGCCCTGCAATTCGCCAGCCAGTGCAAAGTGGAAGTTGAGTGCTGGCCTGCGGCAAGACTGGAGCAGCTACTGCACAAACCTGATGACTCGCCGGCCTTGCACGAACCGGCCGCGACCGAAACAGCAATCAATGCCGTTGAGCAGATTTTACGCCAGGCGATCCAGCGCCGTGCTTCTGACGTCCATTTTGAACCTCAGCAGCAGGGGTTACGCGTTCGATTACGTATTGATGGCGTCTTGCACAAACTGTCACATTTGCCGGATGCACCCACGGCTGCGGTGCTTGCAAGGCTGAAAATCCTCGGTGGGCTGGATATCGCCGAGCGTCGCTTGCCACAAGATGGGCAATTCACCCTGGACATTGAAGATCAACAGGCCGCTTTTCGCCTCTCAACCTTACCTATTAGCCACGGTGAGAAAGCCGTGGTGCGACTGCTGCAAAGTGAAAACAGCGCGATCACGCTGGATAAACTCGGTATGCCGATTGCCCAGTTACGGCTACTTAAGCACGCACTGGCGAAACCTCAGGGGCTGATACTGGTCACCGGGCCTACCGGCAGCGGTAAAACCTTCACTCTGTATAGCGGCCTGAGCGCTCTGAATGTGCCGGATAAAAATGTGTGTAGCGTGGAAGATCCGGTGGAAATCCCCTTAGAAGGCATCAACCAGACACAAATTCAGCCGCGTAGCGGACTCGATTTTAATCGGGTGCTGCGGGCTCTGCTGCGACAGGACCCGGATGTGATTATGGTGGGAGAAATCCGCGATGCCGAAACGGCCAGCATTGCCGTTAAAGCGGCGCAGACCGGGCATCTGGTGCTATCAACATTGCATACCAATTCGACGGCAGAAACGCTAACGCGTCTGCGACAGATGGACATTCCCGGTTACCTGCTTGGCCCGGCCCTGCAGTTAGTCATCGCGCAGCGTCTGGTACGAAGGCTCTGCGAGCACTGCCGCCAGCCAGCACAGGCCATTGCACATCTGCCACACGACATCTGGCCTGGCACCTTACAAACCTGGCGTGCTCCAGGCTGTGACCACTGCTTCTCGGGCTATTACGGACGCCTGGCATTGTTTGAGGTGCTTCCGATGAGTAACAAGCTGCAGAACGCGATTTCAGCCGATATGCCGCTGGAGCACATCATCGCACTGGCCAGTGAAGGCGGCATGAAAACGTTGCTCGCCGCCGGGCTGGAGGCCGTAAGTCGCGGTGACACCTCCTTTGAAGAAGTCCAGCGGGTTGTGGGATTGGGGGATGGCTAATCTCTATCAATTCCGCTGGCAGGCGCTGGACACGCTGGGCGCATTACTGGAAGGGGATTCATTGGTGGCCAGTCAGGATGCGCTTCTCGAGCAGCTCTCAAATCGCGGTATGCTGCCGGTCAGCTGGCATCGTGGGAAATGCTGGCGCATGCGTGACTGGAAGTGGCAGCACAAAATTGACCTGGTTCGCCAGTTAGCTACCCTGCTCAAGGCAGGATTGCCGCTGGCGGAGAGTCTGACGTTGCTGGCTGAAGGGCACCCGCATGCAGGCTGGCGTCTACTGCTTAACGAATTGCAACGCCGGGTGATGGCAGGAGAGGCTTTTTCATCCGCACTCCGCGCCTGGCCGCAGATCTTCCCCACGCTGTTTCCAGCATTAATGGAAGTGGGGGAACTGACTGAACAGCTTGACGAGTGCTGCCGCCAGTTAGCCTTACAACAGAGTAAGCAACAGCATCTGCGCCAGAAAGTGGTTAAAGCCTTGCGCTATCCACTGTTTCTTTTGCTGGTGGCGCTGGCGGTGAGTGCAGGCATGTTGCTGTTTGTGCTGCCCGAATTTGTCTCGGTGTATGCCAGTTTTGATGCACCGCTGCCCGCCTTCACCGCCGCCGTGATGAGTCTGTCCGCGTTTTTACAACAGGCTGCGTTACCTCTGACGCTAACGATGATGTGCTTATTGTTCGGCGCAAGATGGCTTTACCGTGGCTCCGTAATCTGGCAAATACGTGTTCATCGCTGGCTATTGCGTCTGCCGTTACTTTCGACACTGTGGCGCGGTGGCCAGCTCAGCCAGATTTACGCCATCCTGCAATTGACGCAGCAGGCCGGGCTCACCTTGTTACAAAGTCTGCAAGCCGTTGAGGTCACTCTGGGATCGCCCCTATGGCGTGAAGCGATTATTGCCTTACAGCGGCATATCGCTGGTGGTTCACCCCTGCATCAGGCTATGCAGCATCATGTACTTTTCACCGCACTCTGTGCACAACTGATCCGGGTCGGTGAGGAAGCGGGTGCGCTGGATGCCATGCTGGCACGTTTAGCAGAGTGGCATGAAGCACAAACGCTGATGCGGGCTGATGCACTCGCGGCTTCGCTCGAACCCTTGATGATGGTGGTGATCGGTGGAATTGTCGGGACGTTGGTGATTGCCATGTACCTGCCGGTATTTGGTTTAGGCGATGCCATTCGTTAACAGGTGCGCGCGGTGCGCACCTGCCATCAAATGCCAAATGCCAAATGCCAAACTTCGACTATCAGCCACCAGCCATCAGCGCGTGAATACCCGATTTTCCTGTTCCGCCACACGAATGAATGTAGTGCGCTTTGTCAGTTCTTTGAGGCGTTCTGCACCAACATAGGTGCAGGCCGAACGCAGTCCGCCAAGAATATCCTTCACGGTCTCTTCCACCGGGCCACGCAGCGGCAAACGAACGGTTTTCCCTTCTGCTGCACGATACTGCGCGACACCACCGACATGGCGTTTCATGGCGGATTCTGAACTCATGCCATAGAACAACATAAACTGCTCGCCCTGCTCTTCGACAACATTCCCCTCGCACTCATCATGCGCCGCCAGCATGCCGCCGAGCATGACGAAATCCGCACCGCCGCCGAAAGCTTTAGCGATATCACCCGGCACCGAACAACCACCGTCGCTGACAATCTGGCCGCCTAAACCGTGCGCCGCATCAGCACACTCAATCACCGCTGACAGCTGCGGGTAGCCGACGCCGGTTTTCACACGCGTGGTGCAGACAGAACCGGGGCCAATGCCGACTTTGACGATATCCGCGCCAGAGAGAATCAACTCCTCAACCATCTCACCGGTGACCACATTGCCCGCACAGATAGTTTTGCCTGGGAAACTTTCACGCACTCGCTGCAGGAATTCAACAAAGTGCTCGGAGTAACCGTTGGCAACATCAATGCAGATGAAATTGAGTTGTGGCGATAAGGCGAGAATCGCAGTGAGCTTAATGAAATCGGCTTCGGAAGTACCGGATGACACCATCACATGCCCGAGCACTGCAGCCGGCACGCGCTGGACAAATGCCTGCCAGGCTTCCACGCTGTAATGTTTATGCACTGCAGTCAGCACATTGAAGCTCGCCAGTGCTTCGGCCATGGTGAATGTACCCACGGTATCCATATTGGCGGCAATCAGCGGCACGCCGGTCCAGTTCAGGCCTGAATGCTTGAAAGTGTAGGTGCGTTCGAGTTCAACTTCAGAACGGCTTTTCAGGGTGGAGCGTTTGGGCCGGATTAAAACATCTTTAAAGCCCAGTTTTAAATCTTCTTCAATACGCATAGCTAAGTGTCCTGGTTAGTGACGACGAACCGCAGTTCGGGTAGCGCTCACGGCTCCAGTGTCGTTATCATACGCGCCATTCGTTCCGCGACAAGACTGCGAATTTAACTTTATTTAGGCTACAATCCCTTAAATTTAGCTGAGAAAATTGATTGTGATCATGCTCTCATCTTATTGCGGCTGACGGTCGCCCAATCAAGACAATTTTGAGAGAACGCTATGCCTTTTACCGTTGCGCTCACCGGGGGAATTGGCAGTGGTAAAAGCACCATTGCCAATGCTTTCGCTGCGCTGAACGTTGATATCATTGATGCTGATGTGATTGCGCGAGAAGTGGTTGAACCCGGCTCTCCTGCCTTGCAGGCGATCGTTAAACGCCATGGCGAGTCAATATTAACCGCCGAAGGAGCGCTGTATCGCGCCCGGCTGCGCGAGATTATTTTTCAGCAGCCAAAAGAGAAAAACTGGTTAAATCAGTTGCTCCACCCTCTTATCAATGCCCGTACGCAGCAGCTAAAATTACTGGCAACTTCACCCTATGTATTATGGGTGGTGCCGCTGTTGGTGGAAAACGGGTTACAGCATCAGGCAAATCGGGTTCTGGTGGTCGATGTGGATGAAACCATACAGTTGCAGCGCACCCAGCAGCGTGATGGCATCACGCTTAGCCAGGCAAAAAAAATTCTTGCCGCACAGGCCACTCGCGAGCAGCGTCTGGCCTGTGCGGATGACATCATCGATAACAGTGGTTCGCCCGAACAGGCGTTACCGCGCGTTGCTGAACTTCACCAGCGTTATTTACGCCTGGCAGCAACCGGACAGGATTAACATCATGAGTACAGTCGTTCTGTTTGAACACCCGCTGAATGAGAAGATGCGCACCTGGCTGCGCGTGGAGTTTTTACTCAACCAACTGCACGAGACGGTGCCCGTGGTGAATTCCGTCTCTGCCTTAGGTGTATTTCGCATCATTAGTGATCTGTTAGATATCTTTGAACGCGGCGATATGCGCACCGAGTTGTTAAAAGAGCTGGAGCGTCAGCAGCAAAAACTTCGCGCCTGGCTTGATGTGCCAGGTGTGGATGAACAAACCGTCAGTAGCCTGCGTGATCGATTGAAACAACAATCCAGCGAGCTGAATGCGGCACCGCGTATGGGTCAGCAGTTGCGCGAAGATCGTTTAATTGGATTGGTACGTCAGCGCCTGAGTATTCCTGGTGGCTGCTGCAGTTTTGACTTGCCGAGTCTGCATATCTGGCTGCACCAGCAGCAGTCCCTGCGGGATACGCAGGTTAACGGCTGGCTGACATCACTGGTTCCTCTGCGCAATAGTTTGACCATGATCCTTGATCTGGTGCGTCAGTCAGGCGTGTTTCGCCACCAAACCAGCCTGAACGGTTTTTATCAGGATAATGCCGAAGGTTCGGATTTGCTGCGTCTCCAGCTTACCCTTGAGGATGCACTTTACCCGCAGGTCTCAGGCCATAAAAGCCGTTACGCCATACGCTTTCTGCCGCTCGACAGCGAGCGCGGAGAAGTGCCAGCTCGACTGAATTTTGAATTAGCCTGTTGTTAGAGGATGTTATGCAAGAAGAGATAATTACCGTACCTTGCCCAAACTGCGGTAGAGATGTGATGTGGGATGAACTGAGTCCGTGGCGCCCGTTTTGCAGTAAGCGTTGTCAGTTGATTGATCTGGGCGAATGGGCTGCAGAAGAGAAACGCATTCCCAGCGATAGCGATCTGACCGACAGCGACGACTGGAGCGAAGAACAACACTAATAGGTAAGGGGCTTTCGCCCCTTCGCTTAAATTTCGTCAGCCACCAGGCGGGCGATCAGCTCATGATTGGCCGGCGGAAACTCATCCGCGACTAAATCGCGTTGTTCCACCCAACGCTGTGGCTGCCCTTCGCGACCATAGGGCTCACCGTTCCATCCCTCTACCAGGAAGAAATGCAGTGTGACGCGCAGATCGTCATAGCTGTGATCCGCCAGACCAACCGCCTTAGCGGCTGTCACTTCAATGCCGGTCTCTTCCATTAACTCACGCTTCAGCGCTTGTTCCGCGGTTTCATCCTGTTCAATTTTGCCGCCAGGAAACTCCCATTTGTTCGCCATGTAAGAACTCGCCGCACGCTGGGCAAGGAAGATTTGACGACTGGCATTGCGAATGATGCCCACCGCGACTTGCAGGTGTTTCATAAGCTGGATTCCGCTTTAATTAATGAGCGCTAATAGTATTGCAGCCGCCAGACAATGTTAACAACGTGGCGACAGACAAAAGAAAAAGGAGCCCGAAGGCTCCTTGATAATCAGGCCAGTCGGCCGTGACACTGTTTGTATTTCTTACCGGAACCGCATGGGCACAGATCGTTGCGTCCCACTTTACGCTCGCCGCCCTGTGCAGCCAAAGCTTCAGCCGCAGCGGTTTCGTCATCAACGTGGCTCAGCTGTTGCTGCTGTGCCAGACGTTCAGCTTCTTCACGACGTTGCTGCTCCATCGCTTCCACTTCTTCCGGCATACGCACCTGTACTTTGCTCAGGGTGCTGATCACTTCATACTTCAGCGACTCCAGCATGGCAGCGAACATCGAGAAGGACTCGCGCTTATATTCCTGCTTAGGATCTTTCTGCGCATAACCACGCAGATGGATGCCCTGACGCAGGTAGTCCATTGCCGCCAGATGCTCTTTCCACAGTGAATCCAGTGTCTGCAGCATTACGCCTTTTTCGAAGTTACGCATCATTTCAGCGCCAACCACTTCTTCTTTCGACGCGTAGTTCTCGTGAGCACGGCTCATGATACGTTCACGCAGCGTTTCTTCATGCAGATCGGGTTCTTTATCCAGCCAGTCAGCAATCGGCAGATCCAGATCGAAATCGTTGCGCAGACGCTCTTCCAGGCCTGGAATATCCCACATTTCTTCCAGCGACTGTGGCGGAATGTAGGTATCGATGGTGGACTTGAACACATCTTCACGGATGCTGTTGATGGTTTCAGACACATCAGACACGTCCAGCAGTTCATTACGCTGGCTGTAGATAGCGCGACGCTGATCGTTCGCCACATCATCGTATTCAAGCAGCTGCTTACGGATGTCGAAGTTACGGCTTTCCACTTTACGCTGTGCGTTGGCAATCGCTTTGGTGACCCACGGATGCTCAATCGCTTCGCCTGGCTTCATGCCCAGTTTACGCATCATGTTAGACACACGATCCGAGGCGAAGATACGCATCAACGCATCTTCCATTGACAGGTAGAAGCGTGATGAACCGGCATCACCCTGGCGACCAGCACGGCCGCGCAGCTGGTTATCGATACGACGTGATTCGTGACGCTCAGTACCAATGATGTGCAGACCGCCCGATGCCAGTACCGCATCATGACGCAGTTTCCACGCCTCTTTGATCGCCTGAATCTGCTCTTCTGAAGGTTCTTCCAGCGCCGCCACTTCGGCCTGCCAGCTACCACCCAGCACGATATCGGTACCACGACCTGCCATGTTAGTCGCGATGGTGACGGCAGCAGGTTGACCCGCCTGAGCCACAATGTCCGCTTCGCTGGCGTGGAACTTGGCGTTCAGTACGCTGTGTTTGATACCGGCGCGCGTCAGTTCGTTGGAGACCACTTCTGATTTCTCAATCGAGATGGTACCCACCAGCACCGGTTGGCCGTTGGCGGTACAGGCACGGATGTCTTCGATGATCGCGTCGATCTTCTCTTTCTCGGTCATGTAGACCAGATCGGCCATATCTTTACGCACCATCGGACGGTTGGTTGGCACCACGATGGTATCGAGTTTATAGATTGAGCTGAATTCAAACGCTTCGGTATCGGCTGTACCGGTCATACCGGCCAGTTTTTCGTAAATACGGAAGTAGTTCTGGAAGGTGATGGAAGCCAGCGTCTGGTTCTCGTTCTGGATTTCCACGCCTTCTTTGGCTTCAACAGCCTGATGCAAGCCATCTGACCAGCGACGACCCTGCATGGTACGGCCGGTGTGCTCATCGACGATGACCACTTCGCCATCTTTAACGATGTAGTCGACGTCACGGGTGAACAGCGCGTGGGCACGCAATGCGGCCGTCACGTGGTGCATCAGCATGATGTTGGTCGGTGAGTAGAGTGACTCGCCCTCATCCATAATGCCCTGGCTCACCAGCAGTTCTTCCACTTTCACCAGACCGCGCTCGCTCATATGAGCCTGACGCGCTTTCTCATCGACCCAGAAGTCGCCTTCACCCTGGAAAGTTTCTGAATCTTCCTTCTCCTGGCGCACCAGGTGAGGAATGATTTTATTCACTTTGGTGTACAGCTCGGAGCTGTCTTCAGCAGGACCGGAGATGATTAACGGCGTACGCGCTTCATCGATCAGGATGGAGTCCACCTCATCCACCAACGCGTAGTGCAGTTTGCGCTGTACGCGCTCTTCCGGGCTGAATGCCATGTTGTCGCGCAGGTAGTCGAAGCCGTATTCGTTGTTAGTACCGTAGGTGATATCAGCAGCATAGGCAGCGCGTTTCGCCACCGCTGGCATGTTTGGCAGGTTGATACCGATAGACAGACCCAGGAACTCGAATAGCGCGCGGTTGTTTTCCGCATCACGCTGTGCCAGATAGTCGTTCACCGTCACCACGTGCACGCCTTTGCCGCTCAGTGCGTTCAGGTAAGCAGGCAATGTTGCCGTTAAGGTTTTACCCTCACCTGTACGCATCTCTGCGATGCAACGCTCATTCAGCACCATGCCGCCAATCAGCTGCACGTCGAAGTGGCGCATGCCAAATACACGCTTACTCGCTTCACGCACGGTCGCAAAGGCTTCTGGGATCAGGCTTTCGAGGCTCTCCCCTTTTTTCAGGCGCTCGCGGAACAGGTCGGTTTTGGCTTTCAGTTCGTCATCCGAGAGCTTGACGAAATCCGGCTCCATCTTATTGATGACATCAACAATTTTGCGCATACGGCGCAGAGTACGATCGTTGCTGCTGCCGAATACTTTGGTTAACAATTTGATTAACATATTAAATTTTTCTCAATTCAGCCATATTCATACGGTCTGGAAAATCTAAAACAGGATGTGGAAAATCGTTAGCTGTTAAGCAATGGCAGGCCCGGCGCGGATGCCATGAATAGCAGCCTGCCAGTCAGCAGAAGTGTGAATTTGAGGTTCGCGATGGCGCAGCGTTTCCTGCGGCTCAAGTGCAATAGCGGGTTGTGCTGGCGAAGTCAGTAGCGCCTGCAACGAATCAATTAATGCCAGCTTTTGTGCCGCCAATGGGACAGCTTGTTCAGCTTCCGCTTTAGTTGGGGGCGTCATGCTAAAGGAAAGATGGCGAATCACAGTGCGAATAGCATGCTGATGCCAGTAGTCGACATTGAAATTAGGTCGACGGGCACTTTCCTGCAAACGAATCAGATGGTCAAAGTGAACAGCGTTACCGATAAACAGGCTGCTGACCGGCGAGTCAGTCGCCGTGGGTTCCGAGCTTTGTGCACAGGCAGGCAAACCCAAACTGGCCGCCACCATCCCTAACAAGAGATGAGGCCAGAAGTAGCGTCTGCCTAATTGTCGCCAGCGTGAGAAAATCCCGATCACAACCTGTCCACAGTTAAATAAAGTAATGAAGCCGTTGCGGTTATCCGCAAACCTGCTCATATGAGCGCCAGATAATAGCACTTATGTGGGGTCAGGACACCAGTGATTAAAGGGCTTACGGGGGATTTCACGTTTATTTGTACAGGCTTTCGCCAGTGATGGCAGAGAATTGAGAGCGGTCTTGCAGGAATAAAAAACAGGCAATAAAAAACGGCAGCTTCCACTGACCGGAGAGGGTGTCAGGGAGAGCTGCCGTTTTTATGACTGACTTACGCCAGGACTAAATTTGGTGCTTTGAATGCCAGTGGCAGTTCAGCTTCATCTTCGAAGGTCGCCCATTCCCAGGCTTCCTGCTTGGCCAGAACCGCTTGCAGCAATTTGTTGTTCAATGCATGACCTGATTTGAACGCAGAAAATGCGCCAATCACGTTGTGGCCACACATGAACAGATCGCCGATCGCGTCCAGCATTTTGTGACGAACGAACTCATCTTCAAAGCGCAGGCCGTCTTCGTTGAGTACACGGAAATCATCAAGACCAATCGCACAATCTAAGCTACCGCCCAGGCACAGGCCTTTAGACTGCAGATATTCGATTTCACGCATAAAACCAAAGGTGCGCGCACGACTGATTTGGCGAACAAACGCCTCAGCCGAGAAGTTCAGCTGGTAACGCTGCGAGCTTGAGTCAATTGCCGGATGTTTGAAGTCGATAGTAAAGTCGAGTGAGAAACCATTATAAGGTTTGATCTCAGCCCACTTATCGCCATCTTCCACACGCACCGTCTGCTTAACACGCACGAATTTCTTCGCACTGTTCAGCTCTTCGACGCCTGCATCCATCAGCAAGTAGACAAAAGGCGCGGCACTGCCATCCATAATCGGGATTTCTGGCGCATCAACTTCAACAATAATGTTGTCGATGCCCAGGCCAGCCAATGCAGCATTCAGGTGTTCAACCGTCGAAATACGCACGCCTTCATCATTCACCAGACAAGTACTCAGCATGGTGTCGCGCACGTATTTTGCATCAGCCGGGAAATCAACCGGTGGATTCAAGTCAGTGCGACGATAGATGACCCCGGTATTAGCCGACGCAGGGCGTAAGGTCAGCGTGACTTTCTTGCCGGTATGTAAACCGACACCAGTCGCCTGAACAATACGTTTTAATGTCCTTTGTTTGATCATCGCATTATCTCGCAATATTACCCATCCGACCGCCAGTATAAATTACCAGCGGGCGAATACTTTAGCACAAAGAGCGGAGAATCCCAATTCTCGGGATATTCTTAGTCTGCCTGTTTACGCAGGAAGGCTGGAATATCGAGATAATCTGGCTCTTTATTGGACGATGCTGGCTGGTCATTGACCACTTTCGCTGCCGGCTTCTGCTCCTGCGGCAACGGCGCCATGCCATGCTGCTGGTAGCGATGATCCATCACTGGCTGGGTGGCCGGTTTGTTGGTCACCAGGGTGATTTCTGGACGCTTGTCCATGCCGATACCGGTAGCCACCACGGTCACACGCAGTTCGTCGTTCATCTCTGGATCCAGAGAAGTACCGATCACTACGGTCGCGTTGTCAGAGGCGAAGGCGCGGATGGTGTTACCCACGGTCTCGAACTCATCCAGACGCAGGTCGAAGCCCGCCGTGATGTTGACCAGCACGCCGCGCGCGCCAGACAGGTCGATATCTTCCAGCAGCGGGCTGGAAATAGCCATCTCGGCTGCTTCTTCGGCACGGTCTTCACCGCACGCTACGCCAGAACCCATCATGGCGTAACCCATTTCTGACATCACGGTACGCACGTCCGCGAAGTCAACGTTCATCAAGCCTGGGCGAGTAATCAGCTCGGCGATACCCTGCACCGCACCTTTCAGTACGTCGTTGGCTGCACCAAATGCATCCAGCAGAGAGATACCGCGACCCAGCACTTTAAGCAGCTTGTCGTTCGGGATAGTGATCAGTGAATCGACATGCTTAGACAGCTCAGCGATACCCTGTTCAGCAAAAGCCATACGCTTTTTGCCTTCGAAGTTGAAGGGCTTGGTCACCACCGCAACGGTCAGGATACCCAAATCTTTTGCAACTTCAGCCACAACTGGCGCTGCACCGGTACCGGTACCGCCGCCCATGCCTGCTGCGATAAACACCATGTCTGCCCCTTCCAGCGCAGAACGCAGTGCTTCACGATCTTCCTCAGCTGAGGTACGACCCACTTCCGGGTTTGCACCCGCACCGAGACCCTTGGTGATACCGGTCCCGATCTGGATCGTCTGGCCAACCGCTGTTTTACGCAACGCTTGCGCGTCGGTGTTTACAGCGAAGAATTCTACACCTTCGATACGCTCGCGTACCATGTGCTCTACGGCGTTGCCACCGCCACCGCCGACGCCGATGACTTTAATCACCGCGTCATTGGTTAATTCCATAGGTTCAAACATGATTTCTCTCCGTTATGTGCCTGTCGCCTGGAGATCATAAACATTGCCTGCATGATCTCCTTTTTTCAAAAATTAAAACTCTTTCTTCAGCCAGCTATTGATACGTTTAAACCAGTTGCCCACTGAAGCACGTTTTTCCGTTTCTGCATCACCGTTCATGTGTGACTCTTTGCCGTAATGCAGCAGACCGACTGCAGTTGAGTAATACGGCTCCTGCGCATAATCCGTCAGGCCGGTGATGTTAAGTGGCTGACCAATACGCACCTGTGTGTGGAACACACGCTGGGCGCAAGCGGCCAAACCTTCAATCTGTGCGGCGCCACCGGTCAGCACGATACCGGCCGCCAGGTGATGCTTCACGCCCTGCTGACGCAGTTGCTCCTGCAGTTGCAGAATCTCGTCATTCACCAGATTCAGCAGTTCGGTGTAACGCGGCTCAATCACTTCTGCCAGCGTTTGACGTTGCAGACTGCGCGGTGGACGTCCACCTACGCTTGGCACTTCGACGTTTTCGTCTTTGCCAACAATCGAACCCAGTGCACAACCATGGCGTACTTTGATCGCTTCCGCATCGGTTGGCGGTGTGCCGAAGGCATAGGCGATATCACTGGTCACCACATTCCCTGCATAAGGGATCACTTTGGTGTGACGCAGCGCGCCGCCGGTGTAAACCGCGATATCCATTGTACCGCCACCGATGTCAACAACACAGACTCCCAGCTCACGTTCATCTTCAGTCAGAACAGAAAAACTGGATGCCAGTCCGGCAAAAATCAGTTGGTCAACTTTCAGGCCACAACGTTCAACGGCTTTAACAATATTTTTCGCCATGTCGTTGTGGCAGGTGATTAAGTGCACCTTAGCCTGCATACGCACGCCGGAAAGACCGACCGGATTCTTGATGCCTTCCTGATAATCGATGGCATATTCCTGAGGAATAACATGCAGGATACGATGTTCATCGCGAACGCGTACGGATTTCGCCGTATGTACCACGTTCTCTACATCATCCTGAGTCACTTCCTCTTCCGAAATCGGAACCATCCCGATTTCGTTCTGACAACTGATATGTTTGCCCGATAATGCGAGGTAAACCGACGAAATCTGGCAATCAGCCATCAGTTCAGCCTGGTCGATGGCGCGTTGAACGCATTTCACCACTGACTCAAGGTCGTTTACGCCACCTTTATCCATACCGCGAGACGGGCAACTGCCCACCCCAATAATGTTGACCATACCATCAGGCAGAATTTCCCCAACCAGGGCGGCAACCTTTGCGGTGCCGATTTCAAGTCCTACTACCAGTTTTCTGTCCGTTGCCTTGATCATTGTGGTTTAGCCTGTGCCTGGTTTTGTTGCTGATTACTGTCCTGTGGCTCCAGCGGGGCAGCTGCCCAGCCTACTGCGGCACCGGAGTCATAGCGCAAATCGACATAAGTAATGCGCTTGTTCTGACTCTGGCCCTGCTGCAGCAGCTCCGGATAGAGCTCAATAAAACGGTTCAGACGCTTCATGGTTTCGCTGCGTCCCAGTTCGATGCGCACATCGTCGCTGGTCACTAACTGCCACGAGCGCCGCGCCGTCATCGACGCGACCTTCAGGGTAAACTTGCCGGCTTTGAGCACATCACTCATGGTGTGATAGCCCGCCAACACCTCTGTTTCACTGCCTTCCGGACCATACAACATCGGCATGGTCTCTTTACCGATGTGACTGGCCGGGACGCTGAAGGAGACGCCATCGGCGTCCACCATGTGCGAGTCATTCCAGCGTGCTACCGGAACATACTCCACCAGGTTTATCTTCAGCTCATCAGGCCACTGCTTACGCACACTGACCTGCTTAATCCACGGTAAACGCTCAATCTGTTGCTGAATGATGTCCACGTTCTGCGACATGAAGGTACCGGGTGCGCCAAGCGACAAAATGGCCTGGCGGATATCATCATGCGTGGTGTAGTGGGTTTCCCCGGTCACCACCAGCTTCGATAACGGCAAGCGTGACGCATCATTCATCCACTTCAACACCACCAGGCCACCTGCAGCCATGATGCCCAACACAATCAGCAGGAACACGACGCCAAACAGTCGGGCACCGTTGCTACGCCCGGTGCGCGCACGCTCCTGGGGTTCGCGATTTCGTACACGTATCGCCGCCTGAGACATATCAGTCAGCCAGCTCCAGAATACGTGCCACCAGCTGCGGGAAACTGTATCCCGCCTGCTTTGCAGCCATTGGTACCAGGCTGTGGCTGGTCATGCCCGGTGAGGTATTCACTTCCAGCAGCTGAAATTTACCCTCACCATCCGTCATCACATCGACGCGTCCCCAGCCGCTGCAACCCAGTGCACGCCAGGCAGCCCAGACCAACGTCTTCAATTCTGCTTCCTGCTCTGCACTCAAACCGCTTGGGCAGAAGTATTCAGTATCGTCAGAAATGTATTTAGCTTCATAGTCATAGAACTCGCTGGCGGTTTTTATTCTGATTGAAGGCAGAATTTCATCACCCAGGATGCCAACGGTATATTCCGCACCGCTCAGGAAAGCCTCAATCAACACGTCATTGTCGTGGCGAAACGCTTCATCCAACGCTGCTGGCAAGGCTTCTAACGTGTTCACACGGCTGATGCCGACACTTGAACCCTCACAGCTTGGCTTCACAAACAGCGGCAGCCCGAGCGCATCAATGGCAGCCTGTGTTTGTGCGTCTAAACCCTGCTCCTGCTGCTGGCGTGTTAACCAGACGAATTTGCCTGAAGGCAGTCCCCTGCCCTGCCACAGCAATTTGCTGCGCAGTTTATCCATGGTGATCGCAGAAGCCATCACGCGGCTGCCGGTATACGGCAACTGGAGGAACTCCAGTACCGCCTGCAGCGTGCCATCTTCACCGCCGCGACCATGCAGGGCGATAAAGGTCTTCGCGAAACCCTGAGCTTTCAGATCCAACACTGACACATCGCGGGTATCCACGCCGTGCGCATCAATGCCCATCTCACGCAGACCTGCTAACACCGCACTGCCCGACATCAGCGACACTTCACGCTCTGCCGAGGTTCCGCCCATCAGGACAGCGACTTTCTCAGCCATGACGGGCCTCCGTTTTTGCTGCTGGCTGCAATTCACTTTCAGCCAACTTGCGGGCAATTTTGCCGATATTACCGGCACCCTGAACGATCACCAGATCATCACCTGACAGCAGCGGAGCCAGCGCTTCCGGCAACGCATCGTGCTCAGAGACCAGAATCGGGTCGACCTTGCCACGACTGCGAATCGCGCGGCACAGTGAACGGCTATCTGCGCCTGGAATCGGTGCTTCACCGGCCGGATACACATCCAGCATCAGCAATACATCGACCTGTGACAGCACATTCGCGAAGTCATCAAACAGGTCACGGGTACGCGTGTAACGGTGCGGCTGAAACACCATCACCAGTTTTTTCTCTGGCCAGCCGGCACGGGCAGCTTTGATCGTGACATCCACTTCCGTTGGGTGATGACCGTAATCATCGACCAGCATCGCACTGCCGGGATTGCCATTGACCGCTGCGGTATCAAATTCGCCCAGCACATCAAAGCGGCGTCCGGTGCCCTGAAAACTCTCCAGCGCGGCCAAAATCGCGTTATCTTCAATGCCTTCTTCAGTCGCCACCGCTACAGCAGCGGCAGCATTTAAGGCATTGTGACGACCCGGCGCGTTCAGGGTCACTTTCAGCACCGGCTTGTCCTGGCGAATCAGGGTGAAGTGCCCCTGCGCGCCACGTTGTTCATAGTTTTCGATGCGCACATCGGCGTCATCACTGAAACCATAAGTAGTGACCTGACGGCCCACGCGTGGGATCAAATCGCGGATCACCACATCATCTACACACATCACTGCACGTCCGTAGAACGGCAGGTTATGCAGGAAGTTAATGAACGTCTGCTTCAGGTTCTCGAAATCGCCCTGATAGGTGTCCATATGATCCGCTTCGATATTGGTGACTATCGCCACCATCGGCTGCAGATGCAGGAACGACGCATCACTTTCATCAGCTTCTGCAATCAGGTAACGACTGGTGCCCAGACGCGCATGTGTGCCCGCAGCTTTCACCAGACCACCATTGACGAACGTTGGATCCAATCCACCTTCGGCATAAATACTGGTGACCATCGCCGTGGTGGTGGTTTTGCCGTGCGTTCCGGCAATCGCGATGCCATGACGGAAGCGCATTAACTCAGCCAGCATCTCTGCACGACGGATCACCGGGATACGCTGTTCACGTGCCGCCACCAACTCCGGGTTGTCCTGTGCCACGGCAGTCGATACCACGACCACGCTCGCATCGGTCACATTTTCCGGGCGATGGTTGAAATAAATGGTCGCACCTAACGAGGCCAGATGCTGAGTCACCGGGTTAGGCGCCAGATCTGAACCGCTGATGTGATAACCTTCGTTCGCCAACACCTCGGCAATACCGCCCATGCCAGCACCACCGATGCCGACAAAGTGAATGTGCCGGACGCGACGCATCTCGGGCACAATGGAACGCAGTTTTGCCAATTGTTGTGTATTCATCTGTCTCAATTACCTGTTTATCTCATTTGTACCTGCATTCAGGTACAGCCGGTCAAACCGACCCATTAATTACTTCGCGACGCGTGCCACTTCCTGCGCAACCCGATCGGTTGCATCAGGAATCGCTACCTGACGGGCTTTTTCAGCCATCGCCAGCAGCGTGGCGCGATCCCAATGGCGCAACGTGTCCGCTACTGCAGTCGCGGTAAATTGCGGCTGCTCGAAAATTTTGGCTGCACCCGCTTGCTCCAGCGGCAGCGCATTCCAGTACTGCTGACGGTCTTTGTGCTGAAACGGCACAAAAATCGCCGGTAAACCTGCGGCAGCGACTTCGCTCACCGTCAATGCGCCCGAACGACACACCACCACATCCGCCCAGGCATAGGCTTCTGCCATATCCTCGATAAACTCGGTGACCTTATGCTGCGGCTGTCCGGCATCGTGATAAGCCTGCTGCACCATCTCCAGCGCGCCTTTACCGCTTTGATGCCAAACCGTGATGGCATCACCCAGTTCTGCGGCCACTTGTGGCACGGTCTGGTTCAAAATGCGCGCACCCTGGCTGCCACCGACGACAAGGACACGTATCGGACCCGTGCGTCCTGTTAGTCGTTCTGCAGGTAAAGGCAGAGCAAGTACATCAGTGCGTACCGGATTTCCAACCACATCCGCTTTCGGAAATGCGCCCGGAAACGCCTGCATCACTTTAGTGGCAATTTTCGCCAGCCATTTGTTGGTAAGCCCGGCAATGCCATTCTGCTCATGCAGCACAACTGGAATACCGCAACTCCACGCGGCTAATCCGCCTGGACCAGAAACGTATCCGCCCATGCCGAGCACCACATCCGGCTGCCAGTTCTTCATGATGCGACGCGCCTGACGCCATGCATTGAAGATGCGCACCGGTGCCAATAACTGTGCTTTAACGCCTTTGCCGCGTAATCCGCTAATGCGGATAAAATCAATTTCGATACCATGTTTCGGCACCAAATCCGCTTCCATTCGGTCAGCGGTTCCAAGCCAGCGCACTTGCCAGCCCTGTTCGATCAGATGGTGTGCCACGGCCAGACCAGGGAACACATGTCCGCCGGTTCCGCCGGCCATCACCATCAGCCGCTTGCTACTCATCGAGCACCTCGGGTAAACGCCTGCGCTTTTGCCAGACGCGTTTCATAATCAATGCGCAATAAAAACACGATGGCGGTCGACATGATGATCAGACTTGAGCCACCGTAACTGATCAGCGGCAATGTCAGACCTTTGGTCGGCAGCATACCTGCAGCCGCACCGACGTTAACCAGCGCCTGGAAGCTAAACCACACGCCAATTGAGCAAGCGAGGAAGCCGGAAAAGCGCTGATCGATCTCCAGAGCACGGCGACCAATAGACATCGCGCGAAAAGCCACGAAGAATACCATCAACAGCGCTAAAACCACACCGACATAACCCAACTCTTCACCAATAATGGAGAAGATAAAGTCGGTATGTGCCTCCGGCAGATACTCAAGTTTTTGCACCGAGTTGCCGAGACCCTGGCCCCAGAATTCACCACGGCCAAAGGCCATCAGAGACTGGGTCAGCTGGTAGCCGCTGCCAAACGGATCTTCCCATGGGTTCCAGAAAGAGGTCACGCGGCGCATACGATAGGGTTCAGCGATGATCAGCAATACCACGGCAAAAATGCCGGAGCCGATAATCGCCAGGAACTGCCACATTTTGGCGCCCGCGAGGAACAACATCGCCAGCGTTGTAACAAACAGTACCACCACCGTACCGAGGTCCGGTTGCGCCAGCAGCAGGACGGCCAACACCACCATCACGCCCATCGGCTTACAGAAGCCCCAAAAGTTGTTACGCACCTCTTCCACTTTGCGCACCAGATAGCTGGCGAGATAGCAGAACAGGGTCAGTTTGGACAATTCAGCGGGCTGAATACGCAAGGGGCCCAGGGCAATCCAGCGCGATGCACCGTTAACCGAGCTGCCCACTACCAAGACAATCAGCAACATTGCAACAGACGCCATCAGCATCACGTTGCTGTAACGCTGCCAGAAATCCATTGGCACACGCAATGTCACCAGCGCCATGCCTATCGCCAGTGCGATATAGAAGGCGTCGCGCTTAGCGAAGTAGAACGGGTCTTCGTTAAGACGCTGACCAACCGGCATCGATGCCGAGGTCACCATCACAAAGCCAATAATCGCCAAACCAAAGGTCAGCCACAGCAGTGTGCGGTCATACAGCACCACCGGCGCATCATCATTTTCACGGCCGCCCATCACCCAATCGCGTAAGCGAACGGAGAGGAAGCTGGCAATACTGGCACCTGGAATGCGCATCAGCTCAGCTCCTTCGCCAGTTGCGCGAAAATATCGCCGCGCTGTTCAAAATTACGGAACTGATCGAGGCTGGCGCAGGCGGGTGACAGCAGCACCATATCTCCGGCTTTAACCTGAGGCGCAATCTGCTCCATGGCCTGCTGCATAGTCTCTGTTCGCGTGGCAATTTCAGGACGCAGCGCGGCAAGAGCATCGCCATCACGACCAAAGCAATAGAGGCGCACATTGTCACCCTGCAGGAAACGTGTCAGCGCACTGAAGTCAGCCGATTTTCCATCACCGCCCATCAGCAGCCACAAAGTGCCTTTCACCTGCAACCCGTTAAGTGCCGCTTCGGTGCTCCCCACGTTGGTAGCTTTGGAGTCATTAATCCAGCGCACACCGTTGGCTTCATGCACCAGTTGGAAACGGTGCGCCAGTCCGGTGAACGTGGTTAAAGCTTTCAGACTGGAGGCGCGCGGGATGTTGACCGCATCCGCCAGTGCCAGTGCCGCCAGTGCGTTGGTGTAGTTGTGCTGGCCCACCAGAGTCATTTCGTCGGTGTTCAGCACCCTTTCACCCTGCGCCCGCAGCCATGTGCTGCCCTGCTGCTGGGTCAGATGATAGTCACCGAGATTGATGCCGAAACTGACACAACGTGCATCAACGCCGCGAACCGGCATGGTCATACCGTCATCGGCATTGACCACGCAGACGCGGGCGTTTTCATAAATCCGCAATTTAGCCGCACGATATTGCTGCATGCCCAACGGATAGCGATCCATATGATCTTCGGTCACGTTGAGAATGGTCGCTGCCGCCGCTTGCAAGCTGTAGGTGGTCTCTAACTGGAAGCTGGAGAGTTCCAGCACATACAGCTGTACCGGGGATTTCAGCAGGGTCAACGCCGGTAAACCGATATTGCCACCGACGCCAACCTGCCAACCTGCTGCACGGGCCATTTCACCCACCAGCGTGGTGACGGTGCTTTTACCGTTCGAGCCGGTGATGGCGACGATTGGAGCCTGAGCTTCCCGGCAGAACAGTTCGATATCACCGACGATTTCGATACCGGCCTCTGCGGCTTCACTTAATGCAGGATGCGCCAGCGCAATGCCTGGGCTGGCAATAATCAAATCCGATGCCAGCAGCCAGTCGCTGTTGATACCGCCCACATAGCGCTCTACCGCCTCAGGCAACTTGTCGAGGCCTGGCGGAGACACACGGGTATCCATCACGCGAGGCGTTACGCCCTGCGCGAGGAAGAAATCAACACAAGACAGGCCAGTAATGCCTAATCCGATGATGACGACTTTTCTGCCCCGATAGTCAGCCATGATTAACGTACCTTCAGCGTTGCCAGGCCAATCAGCACCAGCATCAGTGAAATAATCCAGAAGCGCACAATCACGCGCGGCTCCGGCCAGCCTTTCAATTCATAGTGGTGGTGAATCGGCGCCATGCGGAAAATGCGTTGACCGCGTAGCTTGAACGATCCCACCTGCAGGATCACCGACAGTGTTTCAACTACAAACACACCGCCCATGATCACCAGTAAAAACTCCTGACGAAGCAGCACGGCGATGGTGCCCAATGCGCCACCCAGTGCCAGCGAACCCACATCGCCCATAAAGACCTGAGCCGGGTAGGTGTTGAACCACAGGAAGCCGAGACCGGCACCGACAATCGCGGTGCAGACAATCACCAACTCACCCGCGTGACGCAAATACGGAATATGCAGATACTCAGCAAACTTCACGTTACCGGTCGCCCAGGCCACCAGCGCAAAGCCTGCTGCCACGAAGACGGTTGGCATAATCGCCAGGCCATCCAGACCATCGGTGAGGTTGACCGCATTACCGGTGCCGACAATCACAAAGTAAGCCAGCAGCACATAAAACAGACCCAGCTGCGGCATAATGTCTTTAAAGAACGGCACCACCAGCTGTGTAGCCGGTGTGCCGTTGCCCGCAGCATAGAGTGCAAAGGCCACGCCGAGTGAGATCACCGACATCCAGAAGTATTTCCACCGGGCAATCAGGCCTTTAGTGTCTTTACGCACCACTTTACGGTAGTCGTCGACGAAACCGATGATGCCAAAACCAATCAGCACCGCCAGCACGCACCACACATAAGGGTTTGATGGATACGCCCACATCAGCACCGAGACGGTGATGGAGGTGAGGATCATGATGCCGCCCATGGTTGGCGTACCGCGCTTACTAAAGTGCGACTCAGGACCATCGTTACGAACCACCTGGCCAATCTGCAATTTCTGCAGCCAGGCAATCAGGCGCGGGCCCATCCAGAGTGACAGGAACAGAGCGGTCAGCAGGCTGACAATGGCGCGAAACGTCAAATATGAGAAGACGTTAAAGCCGGAATAAAGTGCGACCAAATGTTCGGCCAGCCAGACTAGCATGTTCCTTTCTCCTGTAAGCTCTCGACGACCTGCTCCATGGCGGCGCTACGTGAGCCTTTAACCAAAATAGTGATGTCCTGATGTTGGGACAGCAATGCGCGTAAACGTTCAGTCAGCTCGGCTTTTGTGGCGAAATGCTCGCCTTTGCCGCTGCTTTCACCTATCAACCGGCTCAAAGTGCCGGTACTCAGAACACAATCAATTCCTGCTGCTTTGGCGGCTTCACCCACCTGCAGATGGCAAGCTTCGGCTTCATCACCCAGCTCCGCCATATCGCCCACCACCATCACACGGAAGCCCGGCATGTCGCCCAATACCTGTGCGGCCGCGGTCATCGAACCGACGTTGGCGTTGTAGCTGTCATCCAGCAGCAGTTGGTTGTCTGCCAGACGAATCGGGAACAGACGCCCCGGTACGGGCTGCAGCGTTTTCAAACCGGTTTGGATAGCGCTCAGCGGGGCATCAACAGAGAGTGCCAGCGCAGCCGCCGCTAAGGCGTTAGCAATGTTGTGGCGACCCGGCAGCGGCAGCGCCACAGCGATGTCTCCGCGCGGGGTATGCAGGGTAAACAGCGTGGCGTCGGCGCGCAGCACGATCTCGCTGGCGCGGAATTCTGCATCCGCCATCGGCTGTGGTGAGAAGCGCCACAGGGTCTTATCGACAAACTGCGACTGCCAGTTAGCGAGGTCGTTGCTATCCGCATTGACGATGGCAGTGCCGTGTACTGGCAACCCACCAAAAATTTCGCCTTTGGCTTTCGCGACACCGGCCAGTGAACCAAAGCCTTCCAGATGCGCTGCAGCCAGATTGTTCACCAACGCCGTTTCGGGACGCACTAAATCGGTGGTGTAAGCAATCTCGCCCTGATGGTTAGCACCCAGCTCAATCACCGCGTAATCATGCTCTTTGGTCAGACGCAGTAGCGTCATTGGTACGCCGAAGTCGTTGTTCAGGTTGCCAGCGGTATACAACGTTTCTCCGCACTGACGCAGAATCGCTGCCGTCATCTCTTTGACTGAGGTTTTACCGGATGAACCGGTCAGCGCGACCACGCGCGCCTTCGACTGCTGGCGCACCCAGGCGCCGAGCTGACCAAAGGCAATGCGAGTATCAGCTACAACCACCTGCGGCACATCTAAAGGCAAGTGCTTACTCACCAGCAGCGCTTTGGCGCCGTTAGCGATAGCCTCGCTGGCAAAGTCATGCGCATCAAAACGCTCACCCACCAGTGCCACAAACAGGCTGCCGTCGGCAACTTTACGTGTATCACTGGTGACATCATTCAGCGTTAAATCTGCGCCGTGCAGCTGACCGCCGCTGATTTCAGCCAGTATTTTTAACGAGACCGGAATCATGCCATCACCCCCAGCAAACGGGCGACGGTGTCGCGATCGGAGTAATCAAGACGACGATTGCCAATGATTTGATAATCTTCATGGCCTTTACCGGCCACCAGCACGATGTCATCGGCATGGGCCTGCATCACGGCGTTAGTGACCGCTTGCGCACGTCCCGCGACCACACGGGCGCGACCGGGATCGAGCAAGCCAGTCAGAATGTCATTAACAATCGCGGCTGGGTCTTCGCTACGCGGATTGTCATCCGTGATCACCACGATGTCAGAGAACTGTTCGGCAATCGCGCCCATCAGCGGACGTTTGCCTTTATCACGATCGCCACCACAGCCGAACACGCACCACAGCTTGCCTTTGCAGTGCAGGCGCGCGGCTTCCAGCGCTTTTTCCAGCGCATCGGGAGTGTGTGCATAATCCACCACCACCGTGGGTTTATCTGGCGCCGTGAACACTTCCATACGACCGCATACCGGTTGCAGCTCTGCCGCGCTTGAAACCAGCGCCTCCAGCGGATAATCGAGCGTCAGCAAGGTGGCCAGTGCCAGCAGCAGATTGCTGACGTTGAATGCGCCCATCAGGCGGCTATCAAACTCGCCATCGCCCCAGCTCGACTGGAACTGAACATGGGCGCCACCATCGTGATAATTCACTGCAGTAGCTTTTAGCCAGCGTCCACGACAGCCAGGCTGCAGATTGTCAGCCATGGTGACAGCAACGGCATCCGGCAATTTTTCCAGCCAGCGGCGTCCGACGTCGTCATCGGCGTTGATAATGGCTTCACCAATCTGATGTTCAGAGAACAGCAGCCATTTGGCGGCTTCGTAGCCCTGCATATCACCGTGATAATCGAGATGATCGCGGCTCAGGTTGGTGAACACGGCAGCCGCGAAAGGCAATGCCGCCACGCGATGCTGCACCAGGCCGTGAGAAGAGACTTCCATTGCGGCCAGCGTGGCACCCTGCTCAACCAGATCATTCAGTACATGTTGTACATCCACCGCGGAACCGGTGGTGTTTTCGGTCGCTACCAGTTGGCCGTACAAACCATTGCCCACTGTGCCCATTACGGCACCTGTTTCACCGAGCAGATTGGCCCACTGCGCCATCAGTTGCGTGGTGGTGGTTTTCCCGTTGGTGCCAGTAACACCGATTAATTTGAGCTTTTCAGCAGGTTGCTGATAAAAGTGCCCGGCCAGTGCAGAGAGACGCTGCTGCAACTGCGCCAGATAGATAACCGGGACGCCGTGCATCTCGCGGATATCTCCATCGCTGGCTTCACCCTCGGCTTCGGCAATCACTGCCGCCACGCCCTGAGCAATAGCCTGCGGAATAAAACGACGTCCATCAGCATGATGGCCCGCCACGGCGATAAACAAATCGCCAGCAGCCGCAGCGCGGCTATCCAGTGTCATGTCACGGAGTGGACGCGCCGGCGCACCCGGCACCCACGGGGCCAGTAAATCGCGCAGGTTACGATCGGTCACTTGATTCCTCACTTCTGTTCTTCACCAACTCGTCTTTATCAACTGTTGGCAACCCATCAGGTTCGATGTTCATGGTACGTAATACCCCGCCCATGATGGCGCCAAACACCGGTGCAGAAACCGCACCACCATAATATTTGCCGGCCTGAGGATCGTTGATCACCACCACCAGCGCAAAACGAGGGCGACTGGCAGGTGCAACGCCTGCCGTGTAAGCAATGTATTTATTGACGTAGCGTCCGTCCGGCCCGACCTTTTTAGCGGTACCGGTTTTAATCGCGATGCGATAGCCCTTGATGGCAGCTTTAACCCCACCGCCACCAGGCAACGCAACGCTTTCCATCATGTGCATCACCGTTTTCACCAGGTCTTCCTGGAAAACGCGTTCACCCGCCACTGGCGGGTCAACTTTGGTGATCGACAGCGGGCGATTGATGCCATAGCTGCCAATGGTTGCGTAGACTCGCGCTAACTGTAACGGCGTTACCATTAGCCCGTAGCCGAAAGAGAAGGTGGCCCTCTCTATGTCAGACCACCGTTGTTTTTGAGGGTATAAGCCACTACTTTCCCCGACCAGCCCCAAATTGGTCGGTTTACCCAGCCCAAAGCGCGCGTAAGTATCTACGAGTGCTGAGGAGGGCATCGCTAACGCCAAACGTGAAACCCCGACGTTACTCGACTTCTGTAAAACCCCGGTAAGGGTCAATTCGTTGTAGCGCGCCACGTCCTTGATCTCATGACCATTGACACGGTACGGCACGGTATTCAGTACGCTGTTCTCTTTCACCACACCACGCTGCAGAGCGGTCATCACCACCATCGGTTTCACGGTGGAGCCCGGCTCGAAGATGTCGGTAATGGCACGGTTGCGCATCACATCTTTCGGGGTGTTGGCGAGATTGTTCGGGTTATAAGCCGGGCTGTTCGCCATCGCCAGTACTTCGCCGGTGTTCACATCCACCAACACAGCAGTACCCGACTCGGCTTTGTTGAAGGCCACAGCATTATTCAGTTCGCGGTAAACCAACGCCTGCAGGCGCTCGTCAATGCTCAGCGTGAGGTTGTGCGCTGCGCGACTATCTACGGAGGAGATATCTTCAATCACGCGACCGAAGCGATCTTTACGCACTGTACGTTCGCCTGGCGCGCCGGTGAGCCACTTGTCAAAACTCTTTTCGATGCCCTCAATGCCCTGGCCATCGATGTTAGTAAAGCCAATCAGGTGCGCAGTGACCTGACCGGCGGGATAGTAACGACGCGACTCTTCACGCAGATAAATGCCTGGTAGCTTGAGTTTTTTCACGTACTCGCCAATCGCCGGATTCACCTGACGCGCCAGATAGATAAAACGCCCTTTGGGATTGGCGTTCACGCGCGCGGCGAGTTGATCAAGTGGGATCGACAAGGCATCTGAGAGGGCTTTCCAGCGGCTGTCCAATGAGACACCACCGTGTTCCATCAGCTCTTTAGGATCGGCCCAGATGGCATTCACTGGCACGCTGACGGCTAATGGACGGCCAGCACGATCGCTGATCATGCCACGTGCAGTGGGAACAGATTGCACACGCAGCGAACGCAGATCCCCTTCTTTAACCAGCTTATCCGGGCTAATGACCTGCAACCACGCCACGCGTGACAGCAATCCGCCCAAAGCCAGTAAAATACAGCCGCACAGCAACGCAAAACGCCAGCTTATAAAGCTGGCCTTGTCTTCCGGTTTTTTTAACTTCAGCGTTTTGCCTGCGCCGCTCATTGAGGTCTGCGATTCCTTATTTATCTCTGCACCACGATATTTTCCTGTGAAGGATCAACATGCTGCATCTGTAGCTTATCGGTTGCTATTCGCTCAACCCGGCTATGATCGCCGAGCGCATTCTCTTCCAAAATCAGGTTACGCCACTCGATATCGAGTGCATCACGTTCTAAAACCAACTGTTCACGCTGCGCCGTTAACAGGCGCGTTTTGTGCGTGGTGGTGACCACAAACACCGAGGACACGAGCACTGCAATCAGTAACAACACCGGGATCTTGCCAAATCGCAGCAGGTCACCACCGATGACGCCGGGCAGGCTGTGTCGCTCGTTGCCGATCATGTCGCGGTCCTTTCAGCAATACGCAGTACCGAACTGCGCGCGCGTGGGTTCTCGTTCACCTCGGCTTCACCCGGAATCAGCTTGCCTAAGGTTTTCAACTCACGTCCGCCCAGCGCTTTGAGCTGGCTTTCGGTCATTGGAATACCCGCTGGAACTTGCGGGCCTCGGCTCTGATCGCGCATAAAGCGTTTTACCAACCGATCTTCCAGTGAGTGGAAGCTGATAACCGATAACCGACCACCAGGCGCCAGTACCGACATCGCTCCTTTCAGCGCGGTATCGATCTCTTCCAGTTCGCTGTTTATCCAGATACGAATCGCCTGGAAAGTACGCGTGGCCGGATGCTTAAATTTGTCTTTCACCGGCATCGCGGCAGCGATGACGGTGGCTAATTCTTTGGTGCGCGTCATTGGCTGTTCACGATTACGCTCGACGATGGCGCGTGCAATACGTTTGCCAAACTTCTCTTCGCCATAGGTCTTGATGACGAAAGCGATATCAGCTTCATCAGCCTTCATCAGCCACTCTGCCGCAGATTGACCCCGCGTTGGGTCCATGCGCATATCCAGTGGTCCATCACGCATAAACGAAAAACCGCGCTCTGCGTCATCCAGCTGTGGTGATGACACGCCAAGATCGAGTAATACGCCATCGATCTTGCCTGTCAGACCGCGCGCTTCGACATACTCTGCCAGCGCCGAAAACGGTCCGTGCACGATCGAAAAACGTGGATCCTGAATCTCAGCCGCGGCAGCGATGGCTTGCGGATCGCGGTCAATCGCCAGCAACTGTCCCTTATCTCCAAGCTGGGAGAGGATCAGGCGTGAGTGACCGCCGCGACCAAAAGTGCCGTCAATGTAAATGCCGTCTTCCCTGATATTGAGGCCGTTAACCGCCTCATCCAGCAGCACTGTGGTGTGTTTAAAATTTTCCTGCATAGCTATAGCGACAAGTCCTGCAACCGCTCAGATAAAGGCTCCTGAGCCGACTGTTCTGCGTCAATATCGTCCTTGACTTGTTGATACCAGGTCTGTTCATCCCACAGCTCAAACTTATTGAACTGTCCAACCAGCATCACTTCTTTAGTAAGGCTCGCATGTTGGCGTAGCGTATTCGCCAGCAACAAGCGACCTGCATTATCCATCTGGCATTCACTGGCATGTCCTAACAGCAGTCGCTGCACGCGACGCTCAATCGGATTCATGCTAGATAAGCGCGCCAGTTTTTTCTCGATGATTTCCCATTCGGGCAGGGTGTAAAGCAACAGGCATGGTTGGTGGAGGTCAATGGTGCACACCATTTGCCCCTGAGACTCCGCGACGAGCAATTCGCGATAGCGTGTTGGTACCGCCAATCGGCCTTTGCCGTCGAGATTGACTAACGTTGCTCCTCGGAACATGTCAGTCCTACCCCCCAATCACCCGTTTTCACCACTTTATCCCACTTTTTACCACGAAACGAGTTTACGGAGCCTACGAAATCCTTGTCAAGCCGCAACGACAAGTGAATATCACTCTTTACAAGGGTGAGAATTATTTAGTGGAGGGTATTTAAGGGAAATGAATGGCAAAATAAAAAATTAACCTGATGAATAGTGGAATAAAAATTTTCACGATTTGAAAAATGGCGAAAAATAAAGCGTTTTCATCGCAAAAGATAATTATCCCGGGATATGCGACAGCGGCTGCATTTTAGGGGATTTCTGAAAGGAAGCCCAGCACCATCGCGCCAGCTCTGCTACGCGTCACTGCTGAAGATGTAAACAAATAAGAAAATCCAGCGCGAATAATTCGTTAGGAAAAGCGATGACAATTTACGCTTTTTTACCCCCGTCCTATGGCAGAAAAATATCTGGATGTTTAATAAGTGCGGGCAGCGATCTGCCCGCGATTTCATTTAGCGCGTCGGCTCAATTGGCCACGGCGGAATAAATTGCGGCGAATACGGGTTAATCCCGGCTTCGGTTTACGCGGTTCATCCAGCGAGGCCAAAACTAATTCCAGCACGCGCTCAGCCACATCACGATGACGCTGCCCCACCGCCAGAACCGGGCACTCTAAAAAGTCCAGTAATTCGTGGTCGCCAAATGTAGCGATAGCAAGGTCGGTTGGCAGGCGCCCATCTCGCTTGAGGGTAATGTCCATCACGCCCTGAAGCAGACCGAATGAGGTGGTAAACAGCGCATCCGGCATCGGATGGTCTTCGAGGTATTTCTCGAACAATGTGGCAGCCGCAGCACGATCAAAACTGTTGCAGTAGAGGTAATCTACCGAACGTTCATCATCTTTCCACGCATCACGGAAGCCCATTTCGCGCAGGAAACTCACTGAAAGCTCGGGCAGCGCACCAAGGAACAGCACGTTTTTCACCGGAAGCTGACGCAATTCAGCTGCCAGCGCATGCGCATCGTCCTGATCGGCACCGACAACACTGGTGAAGTGTTCACGATCCAGCGCGCGGTCCAGCGCGATAATCGGCAGCGGATCGTTGATCCAGCGCTGATAAAACGGGTGCTCGGGTGGCAGCGAGGTTGAAACGATGATCGCATCCACCTGACGTTGCAGCAGATGTTCAATGCAGCGCATTTCATTGTCAGGTTGATCTTCCGAGCAGGCAATCAGCAGCTGATAGCCACGTTGACGCGCCTGACGCTCCAGATAATTGGCAATGCGCGTGTAACTGGTGTTCTCCAGATCCGGGATCACCAGGCCAATAGAACGCGTACGCCCGGCACGCAGGCCCGCAGCAACCGCATTGGGGTGATAATTATGTTCACGCACCACCGCCATCACTTTTTCGACGGTTTTGTCGCTGACACGATACTGCCGCGCTTTGCCATTGATAACGTAGCTGGCCGTGGTGCGCGACACGCCCGCCAGGCGCGCAATTTCATCCAGTTTCACGATGACACCTTAATTCTGATAAGCCAGGGCTGGGCAAATGTCCGCAGAGTAGCTATGGATAAAACATTTGTAACATCTAACCGCAGAACACTACGCTGAGCAACCGCTTTTATTGGGCAGCTCTCACAAGCGCATTAAATAAAAAAAACCCGGCATTACGCCGGGTTAGCTTTGAAGCTGGATGATAACTTTGCGGGATTAACGCATCACTCGATCGCCGCGCGATACACCGACAATGCCTGATCGCGCAACCTCAACGATCTCAGCGACATCGCGCACCGTGTTAAGGAAGGCGTCGAGCTTATCGCTGGTGCCTGCCAGCTGAACCGTGTACAGCGTTGGCGTCACATCAATAATCTGACCACGGAAGATCTCCGCGCTGCGCTTCACTTCTTCACGGCCGTAACCGCTTGCCTGGATTTTCACCAGCATGATTTCACGTTCAACGTAGGCACCCTGCCCCAACTCGCTGACACGTAACACGTCCACCAGCTTGTGCAGTTGCTTCTCAATCTGTTCCAGCACTTTTTGGTCACCGACCGTCTGAATGGTCATACGTGACAGCGTGGGATCGTCGGTTGGCGCAACGGTCAGGCTTTCGATGTTGTAGCCGCGCTGTGAGAACAAACCCACCACGCGAGACAATGCGCCGGATTCATTTTCCAGCAGTACCGATAACACACGACGCATAATTAAGTCCTCTCCGTTTTGCTCAGCCACATCTCATCCATAGAACCACCGCGAATCTGCATCGGATAAACGTGTTCGCTGCCGTCAATATTCACATCAACAAACACCAGACGCCCTTTTGCCAGAGTATCCAGTGCCAGCTGCAGCTTCTCTTCCAGCTCAGCCGGATGCGCGATGGAAATACCCACGTGTCCGTAGGCTTCGGCTAAACGCACGAAGTCAGGCAGAGATTGCATGTAGGATTGCGAATGGCGGCCGGAATAAATCATGTCCTGCCACTGCTTCACCATACCGAGGAAACCGTTATTGAGGTTCAGCACCAGCACCGGTAAATCGTACTGCAGCGCAGTCGACAGTTCCTGGATGTTCATCTGGATGCTGCCGTCACCGGTCACGCAAATCACGGTCTCGTCTGGCAGCGCCATTTTCACACCCAGCGCGGCCGGTAAGCCAAATCCCATGGTGCCGAGGCCACCGGAGTTGATCCAGCGGCGCGGCTTATCGAATTGATAATAGAGCGCGGCGAACATCTGATGCTGACCGACGTCAGAGGTGACGTAAGCTTCGCCTTTGGTCAGACGGCAAATGGTTTCGATAACCGCCTGTGGTTTGATTTTGTCGCTGGTGCGATCAAACTCAAGGCACTTACGACTACGCCAACCATCAATGGTCTGCCACCAGTCGCGCAGGCTATCCAGCTCTTGTTTGGCATCGCTTTGCGCCAGCAATTCCAACATCTGCGACAGCGTCTGCTTCGCATCACCAACAATCGGGATATCGGCGCTGACGGTTTTGGAAATCGAGGTCGGATCGACATCGATATGCATGATGGTGGCGTTCGGGCAGTATTTCGCCAGGTTGTTGGTGGTACGATCATCAAAGCGCACGCCAATACCGAAAATCAAATCAGCATTGTGCATGGTCATGTTGGCTTCGTAAGTACCGTGCATTCCCAGCATGCCGACGCTCTGGCGATGCGTGCCAGGGAATACGCCCAGGCCCATCAGCGACATGGTGACCGGAATATTCAGCTGTTCCGCTAACTGGAGCAGTTCCGCTTCACAGCCCGACATAATGGCGCCTCCACCGGCATAAATCACCGGTTTGTGAGCAGCCAGCAACGTTTGTAATGCGCGCTTAATCTGGCCTTTATGTCCCTGAATCGTCGGATTATATGAGCGCATGCTGACCGTCTCAGGGTAGACGTACGGCAGTTTGTTTGCTGGGTTAAGAATATCTTTTGGCAGGTCGATCACCACCGGGCCTGGGCGGCCGCTTGCTGCCAGCCAGAAGGCTTTTTTCAGCACGGTTGGGATCTCTTCAGCGTTTTTCACCAGGAAGCTGTGTTTCACCACTGGACGGGAAATCCCGACCATGTCGCACTCCTGGAACGCATCGTAGCCGATCAGTGAAGACGGCACCTGACCCGACAGAATCACCATCGGAATCGAATCCATATAGGCCGTCGCAATACCGGTAATGGCATTGGTTGCGCCTGGACCTGAAGTGACCAGCACCACGCCGACTTCGCCGGTCGCGCGCGCCAGACCATCCGCCATATGCACTGCGCCTTGCTCGTGACGCACTAATACGTGGTCAATACCACCGACCGTTTGCAGCGCATCGTAAATGTCGAGCACCGCTCCGCCCGGATAGCCGAATACCTGCTTAACGCCCTGATCGATTAACGAACGGACGACCATTTCGGCTCCTGACAACATCTCCATTTTCTGCCTCCAGGCTTGAGGAACCGGATTCCGTGACGCGCATTGTCCCTGCGCCACTGGTACCCAGCCCCGTATTCGCCAGTTAAGATCAAAACCTTATGTTTATGCTCAGATGGCAGAATTCATTTCTGCCTTCCAGGTACAGGGAATCTACTTGAGTTGATTCTTTTAAGAGTAGGTCGATTACCATAACCGCAGAAAACCCGGCCTGCAAACGACAGGAGGCTGCGGCAGACTTATTTCGGCACAAAAGGCACTGACACGTGATAATCGCTCGCGAGGATTAAACTAATGCCATCCCACAACCACAGATGAAAATGCTGGTTAACTGATTATTTGCAGCGTGTTCTAAGAAATATGATTTTCATATTGCCTGGCCGGTTAGCCCACAATTTTTCATGAATATTACTTTCTGGCGTGATTAACTTCAAAACCCGCTTCCCGCATGGCATTGTGCTAAGCAACCCGCCAAATCCTGTTTTTAGGATTACAGACCAATGACAGTTAAAACCATTAAATTCAATATCTTAAAATTAATTCAGTTTTATAAAAATTTTTTTAGACTGTTTAAGTCGTTATGCATGCTGCTAATTAATGCCAAAGCTCTGTATAGCGGGATATTCGCAGCAGATCGCCCTTGACCGGCAATAGAAATACCCTTTCACTTAGGGTTGACTTCCCGCAGCAATCCCAGTATCAATATGTGCATCACGAATTTACGAGGTTTGATTCATGTTTCATTCTTTCCGCCTACTCGGTCTACTACTAAACGCATTCAATTTGCGCGGTAGACTTGTGGGTGGAATCAATCACTGATTCGAACCTGAAGAAGTTTAAAAAACCCGCGCCGATGCGCGGGTTTTTTTATGCTCGTTACACCGGCGAAGTTGAGTTAAAGCAAAAGGAAGATGACCATGAGCCAGCAAGTTATTATTTTCGATACCACTCTGCGCGACGGCGAGCAGGCATTACAGGCCAGCCTGAGTGTTAAAGAAAAACTGCAGATCGCCCTGGCGCTGGAGCGTATGGGCGTGGATGTAATGGAAGTCGGTTTCCCTATCTCTTCGCCGGGGGATTTCGAATCGGTGCAGACCATCGCACGCTCGGTGAAAAACAGCCGCGTTGCCGCTCTGGCTCGCTGCGTTGATAAAGACATTGATGCCGCCTACGAGGCATTGCGCGTCGCTGAAGCGTTCCGTATTCATACGTTCCTCGCCACTTCGCCAATGCATATCGCCACCAAATTGCGCAGTACCTTGCCAGATGTCATTGACCGTGCAGTGGCCTCCATCAAACGCGCCCGCAATTACACCGACGACGTTGAGTTCTCTTGTGAAGACGGCGGCCGTACACCGATCGACGATCTGTGCCGCGTAGTTGAAGCCGCGATCAACGCCGGCGCGACCACCATCAACATTCCGGATACGGTTGGCTACAACTTGCCGCACGAGTACGCCAGTATCTTTAGCCAGTTACGCGAACGCGTACCGAACATCGATAAAGCGATTTTGTCTGTTCATACCCACGATGATCTGGGCATGGCGACCGGCAATGCGGTCGCAGCGGTCTTAGCCGGCGCACGTCAGGTTGAAGGCACCATCAATGGCTTGGGTGAACGTGCGGGTAACTGTGCGTTGGAAGAAGTGATCATGGCGATTAAAACTCGTCAGCAGATCATGAACCTGCACACCAATATCCATCATCAGGAAATCTACCGTACCAGTCAGTTGGTCAGCCAGATTTGCAACATGCCGATTCCAGCCAACAAAGCAATTGTTGGTACGGGCGCCTTCGCTCACTCTTCCGGCATCCATCAGGATGGTGTGTTGAAGAACCGCGAAAATTACGAAATCCTGACCCCTGAATCTATCGGCTTACACAAAATTCAGTTGAACCTGACTTCACGTTCAGGCCGTGCTGCGGTGAAACATCGCATGGAAGAAATGGGTTACAAAGAGTCGGACTACAACGTCGATGCTTTGTACGATGCCTTCCTGAAGCTGGCTGATAAGAAAGGTCAGGTATTTGATTACGATTTGGAAGCGCTGGCGTTCATCAACAAGCAGAATGAAGAACCAGAGTACTTCCAGCTGAACGAATTCAACGTGCAGACCGGTTCCAGCGTCACCGCGACCGCTTCTGTGCAGTTGGGCTGTGGCGAAGAGACCAAAGCCGATGCCGCGACCGGTAACGGTCCGGTTGATGCCGTTTATCAGGCCATCAACCGCATCACCGGCTTTGAAGCCGAACTGGTGAACTACAAGTTGACCGCCAAAGGCCACGGCGAGAATGCGCTGGGTCAGGTAGATATCGTGGTGAACTACAACGGTCGTAAATTCCACGGCGTGGGCCTGGCGACCGATATCGTCGAATCTTCTGCCAAGGCGATGGTGAACGCCTTGAACAACATCTGGCGCGCCAAACAGGTAGAAAAAGAATTGCAGCGTAAATTTAAAGATCAGAAGGAAACGGTGTAACTATGACTCAGTCTTATCATATTGCGGTAATGCCAGGCGACGGAATCGGCCCGGAAGTGATGGCGCAGGCTATCAAGGTTCTCGATGCAATTCGCGCGCGCTTCGACATGCGTATCACCACCAGCGAATATGATGTTGGTGGTATCGCCATCGATCGTCACGGTGAACCGCTGCCGCCTGCTACCGTTGCCGGTGCAGAGCAGGCCGATGCGATTCTGTTCGGCTCAGTCGGTGGTCCAAAATGGGAACACCTGCCACCAGCGGGTCAGCCAGAGCGTGGCGCACTGTTGCCACTGCGTAAGCACTTCAAACTGTTCAGCAACCTGCGTCCTGCCTCTTTATATAAAGGTCTGGAAGCGTTTTGCCCACTGCGCAGCGACATCGCCGCACGTGGTTTCGACATCCTGTGCGTGCGTGAATTAACTGGCGGCATCTACTTTGGTCAGCCGAAAGGTCGCGAAGGTAGCGGTCCACATGAGCGTGCATTTGATACCGAGGTGTATCACCGTTTCGAGATCGAACGCATTGCACGCAACGCCTTTGAAGCCGCACGCAAGCGTCGTAACAAAGTGACGTCAGTGGATAAAGCTAACGTGCTGGCGACCTCAGTGATGTGGCGCGAAATCGTTAACGAAGTGGCAAAAGATTACCCGGATGTAGAGCTGAGCCACATGTACATCGATAACGCCACCATGCAGTTGATTAAAGATCCATCACAGTTTGATGTGCTGCTCTGTTCTAACCTGTTCGGTGACATCCTGTCAGACGAATGCGCGATGATCACCGGTTCAATGGGCATGCTGCCTTCTGCCAGCATGAACGAAGAAGGCTTCGGTCTGTATGAGCCAGCGGGCGGTTCAGCGCCGGATATCGCCGGTCAGAATATTGCTAACCCGATTGCCCAGATTCTCTCGTTGTCTCTGCTGTTGCGCTTTAGCCTGAATGCAGGTGATGCAGCGGACAGTATCGAGCGTGCGGTCAGCCGCGCGCTGGAAGCGGGCCACCGCACCCGCGATTTGGCCGGCGACGGCCCAGCCGTGAGTACAGATGAAATGGGCAGCATCATTGCCGGTTTCATCGCTGAGGAAAAATAATAAAATGAAAAGCTTATACCAGAAGTTATTTGATGCACATGTCGTCCACGAAGCACCAAACGAAACCCCGTTACTGTACATCGATCGCCATCTGATCCATGAAGTGACGTCACCGCAGGCCTTCGATGGCCTGCGCGCGCACGGCCGTAAAGTGCGTCAGCCGTCGAAGACGTTTGCCACCATGGACCACAACGTTTCCACCCAGACCAAAGACATTAACGCGTCGGGTGAGATGGCGCGTATTCAGATGCAAGAGCTGATTAAGAACTGTGCTGAGTTCGGCATTCAGCTGTATGACCTGAATCACCCGTTCCAGGGCATCGTGCACGTAATTGGGCCCGAACAAGGGATGACGCTGCCAGGCATGACCATCGTCTGCGGCGATTCCCACACCGCGACCCACGGCGCATTCGGTTCGCTGGCATTCGGTATCGGCACCTCCGAAGTTGAACATGTGTTTGCCACGCAGACCCTGAAGCAGGGCCGTGCTAAGACCATGAAGATTGAAGTGCTGGGCGAAGCCGCAACCGGCATCACCGCGAAAGACATCGTGTTAGCGATTATTGGTAAAACCGGCAGCGCCGGTGGTACCGGCCACGTCGTCGAATTCTGTGGCCCGGCGATTGAAGCGCTGAGCATGGAAGGCCGCATGACGCTGTGTAACATGGCGATTGAGATGGGCGCTAAAGCAGGCCTGGTCGCGCCGGATGACACCACTTTCGCTTACCTGAAAGACAAGCAGTTCGCACCGAAGGGCGAGCAGTGGGATGAAGCCGTCGCTTACTGGCGTACGATGAAGTCCGACAGCGATGCCAAATTCGATACCACTGTCACCCTGAATGCGGCCGATATCGCGCCACAAGTGACCTGGGGCACCAACCCAGGTCAGGTGATGGCGGTGGATCAGGCAATCCCTAATCCACAGTCGTTTGCCGATCCGGTTGAGCGTGCCTCTGCTGAGAAAGCGCTGGCTTACATGGATCTGCAGCCGGGCATCAAACTGACTGATGTCGCTATCGACAAAGTATTTATCGGTTCCTGCACCAACTCACGTATTGAAGATTTGCGTGCTGCCGCAGCTATCGCCAAAGGCCGTAAAGTCGCACCAGGCGTCGTAGCCATGGTGGTGCCGGGCTCCGGTCCGGTTAAAGCCCAGGCGGAAGCGGAAGGTCTGGATAAAATTTTCCTCGAAGCCGGTTTTGAATGGCGTTTGCCAGGCTGCTCCATGTGCCTGGCGATGAACAATGACCGTCTGAACCCAGGCGAGCGTTGCGCATCCACCAGTAACCGTAACTTTGAAGGTCGTCAGGGCCGTGGCGGTCGCACTCACTTAGTGAGCCCGGCGATGGCTGCAGCGGCGGCAGTAACCGGTCGTTTTGCCGACATTCGTGAATTGACTCAGGGAGCTTAAGCCATGGCGAACAAATTTACTCAACACACCGGGATTGTGGCGCCACTGGACGCCGCGAACGTCGACACCGATGCCATCATTCCAAAACAGTTTTTGCAGAAAGTGACGCGTACCGGTTTTGGCGCGCACCTGTTCCACGACTGGCGTTTCGAAGATGATGCGGGCACCGTGCCTACCCCAGGTTTTGTCCTGAACAAACCGGAGTTCAAAGGCACCAGCATCTTGCTGGCACGTGAAAACTTTGGCTGCGGTTCTTCGCGTGAACACGCCCCATGGGCACTGACCGATTTCGGTTTCCACGTGGTGATTGCGCCAAGCTTCGCGGATATCTTCTATGGCAACAGCTTCAACAACCAGTTGCTGCCAGTGAAGTTGAGCGATGAAGAAGTGGATGAGATGTTCAAACTGGTGGCGGCGCAGCCGGGTGTGACCTTTACGGTCGATCTGGAAGCGCAGACGGTGACGGCCGGTGAGAAGTCTTACAGCTTTGAAATCGACACCTTCCGTCGTCACTGCATGATCAACGGCCTCGACAGCATTGGTTTGACGCTGCAACACGAAGCGTCCATCTCCAACTACGAGACCACTCAGCCAGCGTTCCTGCGTTAATACCTTATTCGGTGCGTTTGAGCGCACCGAATTGAGACGCACTGGATGTCCCGAAAGTCGCCTTTGCTGGCGACTTTTTGTTTATCTGGCATCACGTACTCGCGACGCCAACCCAAGCGCCACCACCGCCATCACCAGTGCCAGCCAGTAAACGGACTCATGCCCGAAGCGCTCGCTCAGCGTGCCCTGTATCAATCCCGCAATAATCAATCCGGTCGAGATCGAGGTGGTAAACATGGTGGTCGCCGCGCCCGCACGTCCCGGCATCAAATCCTGGAACCACAACATGCCAATCCCCGCGACGATACCGATAAAGGCCGCATTAAACAGCTGCAGCACCATCAATGCCGTGCGCGACTGGAACATGACCAGTCCAAGATAGAACAGAATCGCGGCAACCAGCGCTAACAGCACCAACTTACGTTTACCGAAACGCTTAGCGTAATGGCCAGCCAGCAGCATGATTGGGATCTCCAGCCCTGCCGCCGTCCCCATCAATAAGCCCGCCAGCTTTTCCGGCAGCCCCAGCGTGGAGCTGATATACAGCGGCATATCGATGATATACATGGTGTTGCACGCCCACATCACCACCGAGGCGATAAACAGCATTCGCACCTGGCTGTCTTTCCACGGGCTCAGTTGGGTCAGCACTTGTTCTGGCGTCGCAGCCACGCGCGGCACCGATGGCAGAGTGCGCCAAATCAGCAGCATACTGAGCAGGAAAATCGCCGCCGCCACGCAGAAAAGCGTCACGAAGCCATAGTTAAGCGCTAAAGCGAAAGACAGCGGCGGGCCAATCACCCACGCCAGCGACAGCTGTGCACGCATCACCGAGCTGAACATCACCACTTCACGCGCCGACTGATCGGCATACTCTCGCGCCAACGCAAAGATCTGCGGTATCGCCACGCTGGCCAGCGCCGACAGCAAGACGCCCACGCTAATCAACGTCAGGTAATGACGATTAAAGGCGAATAGCAGCGCATTGAGCACCGCCATCAGGCAGCAAAACAGGATCAAATTGCGACGATCGCCACGATTGTCCGAACGCTTTGCCATCAGCAAACTGATCACAATCCCGGCGATGGCGTTGATAGTAAAGAACAGGCCGACCCAAAATGGTCGCACCTGCACTTCGCGTGTCAAAAACAGACTGAGCGTGGGTGCCTGCAACGCACCAGCGACACCGGTCATAAACGACACGGCCATAAAAGAGAGATAAACCGGATTAATACGACGCTGGCGCGTTAACAGCGATTTCATGCAGAAATCCCTTTGCGGAGAAATGGGGCTAAGACAAAGAGGGTAGAAGATTTCACAGCAAAACGAAAAAAGCCAGCAGAGAAAACGCTGCTGGCGGTGAAATGCACCCTACTCAGAAAAGGCTCCACGTCGGCGGAACCGCTGGCAGAGCGCCATTCATTGCTGAATGCCTCCCGCTCTTCCATTGCCTGGCAGTATGCCTCTAATATGGGGCAGGAAAAACTGAGCGATTCTGAGAAGGAGTTCCCCTTTTATGTCCTCTGCGCGACTGCAACAGCAGTTCATCCGCCTGTGGCAAAGCTGCCAGGGGCTGGATCAGGAAACCACATTAAGCGAGCTGGCCGAACGACTGCACTGTTCACGACGCCATATGCGCAATCTGTTGAATGCCATGCAGGATGCAGGCTGGCTGATTTGGCAGGCGGAAGCCGGACGTGGCAAACGTTCGGCCCTGAGCTTCAATTACACCGGCCTGGCACTCCAGCAGCAGCGCGCCGAGGACTTGCTGGATCAGGATCGCATCGAGCAGCTGGTACAACTGGTTGGCGATAAGGATCAGGTTCGCCAGATGATCGCTGCCCACCTCGGGCGCAGTTTCCGTCAGGGCAAGCACATCCTGCGCGTGCTCTATTACCGCCCGCTGCCGAATCTGTTGCCCGGTTCCCCCTTGCGCCGTTCTGAAACTCATCTGGCGCGACAAATCTTTAACGGCCTGACGCGGATAAATGAGGAAAAGGGGGAAATCGAAGCGGATATCGCCCATCACTGGCAGCAAACCTCCCCACTCCACTGGCGCTTCTTTTTACGCCCCGCGATTCGCTTCCACCACGGACGTGAACTGGAGATGGAAGATGTTATCGCCTCGCTGGATCGCGTACGTAGTCAGCCGCTGTTCTCGCATATCGACAAACTTCACTCTCCTGCACCCTGGACGCTGGATATTCATCTGACGCAGCCCGATAGCTGGCTGCCTTGGCTGCTGGCCAGCGTCAGCGCGATGATCCTGCCGCGCGAATGGCCGACGCTGCGACATTTTGCCCGTCAGCCCATCGGCACCGGTCCGTACAGCGTGGTACGCAACCAGCAGACGCAGCTGAAAATCGCCGCCTTTGATGACTATTTTGGCTATCGAGCGCTGATTGATGATGTGTCGATTTGGGTGCTGCCGGAAATCAGTGATGAGCTGGTGTACGCGGGCGTAAAGCTGCAGGGCGAGACCGCCGATGAGAAATCCGAAGAGAGTCGTCTGGAAGAAGGCTGCTATTTCCTGCTGTTCGACCAGCGCTCTGAGCGCGGCAAGGAGCCAAATTTTCGCCGCTGGGTGAGCTATCTGTTCAATCCGATTGCCCTGCTTAATCATGCGGGCGTCGGCTATCAGCGCTACTGGTTCCCGGCATACGGATTCTTACCGCGCTGGCACCATCGCCGCGATCTCACTCCAGCTGAAAAGCCTGATGGATTAACCCAACTGACTATCAGCTGGTACAGCCATCATGTTGAGCATGAAGGGATTGCCAACGCCCTGCGCCCACAGCTGGCCGAACAGGGTGTCGAACTGATCACGCGCGAGTTGAGCTACGAAGAGTGGTTTGAAGGTGCAGGAGAAAGTGATATCTGGCTCGGCAGTGTGAACTTCACTCTCCCGCTCGAATACGCACTGTTTGCCCAGCTCTACGAGCTGCCGCTAATGCACCACTGCGTGCCGATTGACTGGCACGCCGATGCCCAGCAATGGCGACAGAAAACCTTGCCGCTAGCCGAATGGAGCAAGCAGTTGGTCAACAGCGACTTTGTTCATCCGCTTTTCCATCACTGGTTACTGCTGGAAGGCCAGCGCAGCATGCGTGGCGTGCGGCTCAATACGCTGGGTTGGTTTGACTTCAAATCGGCCTGGTTTGCGCCTCCTGAGTTGTGATGCTTTCGCACTGTCACAGAAGTGTCTAAAATAGACCGTTCTCAACGGGGTGCCCTGCGTTTTGGGCTGAGATAAACCCGTCGAACCTGATCCGGCTCATACCGGCGTAGGGATTTGAGATGCCCGCTAACTCAGATCCTTTGCGACTCAACTTTATTTTCTCCTCAAGGAGCGCAAAGTGTTAAACAAAGTTCTGCCCGTATTGCTGTTGGTCTCCGCTCCGGTTTTCGCCGCTAAACCTGTCCTGACCGTTTACACCTATGACTCTTTCTCTGCAGAGTGGGGCCCGGGTCCCGCCGTCAAAAAAGCCTTTGAAGCCGAGTGCGGCTGCGAACTGAAGTATGTGGCGCTGGAAGATGGTGTGTCATTGCTCAACCGCGTGCGTATGGAAGGCAAGAACAGCAAAGCCGATGTGGTGCTGGGCCTTGATAACAACCTGGTGCAAGCCGCCGAGAAAACCGGCCTATTTGCGAAAAGTGCAGTCGACACCAGTAAATTGCAACTGCCCGATGACTGGCATAACGACACCTTCGTTCCGTTCGATTACGGCTACTTCGCCTTCGTCTACGATAAAAATAAGCTGAAGAACCCACCGAAAAGCCTGAAAGAACTGGTCGAAAGCCCGGAAAAGTGGCGTGTAATTTATGAAGATCCACGCACCAGCACGCCGGGGCTCGGCCTGCTGCTGTGGATGCAGAAAGTGTATGGCGAGAAAGCGCCTGGCGCCTGGCAGAAGCTGGCGCAGAAGACCGTCACCGTAACGAAAGGCTGGAGCGAAGCCTATGGCCTGTTCCTGAAAGGCGAAGGCGATCTGGTGCTGAGTTACACCACCTCTCCGGCTTATCACATCATTGAAGAGAAGAAAGACAACTACGCCGCTGCGCCGTTCAGTGAAGGTCACTACCTGCAGGTGGAAGTGGCCGCACAGCTCGCCAGCAGCAAGCAGCCCAAGCTCGCACAGCAGTTTATGCAATTCATGGTGTCGCCTGCCTTCCAGCAGACCATTCCAACCGGCAACTGGATGTATCCGGTAATCAAAAGCGATTTGCCTGCGGGTTATCAGTCACTCACCGTGCCGGCGAATGCACTGCAATACAGCTCAGCCGAAGTGGCCGATCATCGCGCTGACTGGATTCGCACCTGGCAGCAAGCTGTTAGCCGTTAATGCCAGCCTGGTTAATTCCTGGAAGTGTCGTTGCGCTGCTATTGTGCGCAGTGGCACTGCTGGCGTTTGGTGCCTTAGTGGTGGTGGCGCCGGTCACTGACTGGCGCGCCCTGCTGTCAGACAGTTACCTCCACCACGTGCTGGCCTTCTCGTTTGAGCAGGCAATGTTGTCTGCACTGCTCTCGGTGCTGCCGTCGATTCTGCTGGCGCGTGCGCTGTATCGTCGCCGCTTTCCGGGACGTACGCTGTTGCTGCGTCTTTGCGCCATGACGCTGGTATTGCCAGTTTTAGTGGCGGTGTTTGGCTTGCTCAGCGTCTATGGTCGCAGTGGCTGGCTGGCGCAACTCTGTAACCTGCTTGGTATTGATTACACCTTCTCGCCCTATGGCTTGCAGGGCATTTTACTGGCGCACGTCTTCTTTAACCTGCCCCTCGCCACTCGCATGCTGCTGCAGGCGCTGGAAAGCATTCCCGGGGAACAGCGCCAGCTAGCCGCCCAGCTGGGTCTGCGCGGCTGGAACCTGTTTCGTTTAGTCGAATGGCCCTGGCTGCGACGCCAGATTCTGCCCACCGCAGCACTGATCTTTATGCTGTGCTTCGCCAGCTTCGCCACGGTGCTGGCTCTGGGCGGTGGACCGCGCGCCACCACGCTGGAACTGGCCATCTACCAGGCGCTGAGTTTTGATTACGATCCCAGCCGTGCAGCATTGCTGGCACTGTTGCAGCTCGGATGCTGTTTGCTGCTGGTGCTGCTCAGCCAACGCTTCAGTAAAGCCATTCCCACTGGCAGCCAAAATATTCGTGGCTGGCGTGATCCGCAGGATTCCTGGCACGCCCGACTCGGCGACACGCTGTTGATTATCTGTGCGCTGATGCTGTTGCTGCCGCCGCTCGCCGCGGTGGTAGTCGATGGCCTGCGCGGTGGCATCACGGGTGCACTTCAGCAATCCGCATTATGGCAAGCAACCTTCACCTCACTGCGCATCGCCATCGGCGCCGGATTGCTGTGCGTGCTGCTGACGATGATGTTGCTGTGGAGCAGTCGTGAGCTGCGTCAGCGTCAGCGCAACGTGGCGGCACAGGCGATGGAACTGAGCGGCATGCTGATTCTGGCGATGCCCGGCATCGTGCTGGCCAGCGGATTTTTCCTGCTGTTCAACGCCACCCTCGGTCTGCCGCAGCGTGCCGATGGCTTAGTGATCTTCACCAATGCGCTGATTGCCATCCCCTATGCGATGAAAGTGCTGGAAAACCCGATGCGCGATATCAGCGCCCGTTACAACCAGCTCTGTGCTTCGCTGGGCATTACGGGAATTAACCGCCTGAAACTGATAGAACTGCGAGCGCTAAAGCGTCCCATCGCACAGGCGCTGGCGTTTGCCTGCGTACTGTCGATTGGCGATTTCGGCGTGGTGGCCCTGTTTGGTAGCGCCGATTTCCGCACGCTGCCGTTCTATCTGTTCCAGCAGATTGGCGCTTATCGCGGCGCAGACGGTGCCGTTACCGCACTGCTACTGTTATTACTTTGCCTGTTACTTTTTACCCTGATGGAAAAACTGCCGGGTCGCCATGCTGACACTGAATAATCTCACCTACCTTTACCAGCATCTGCCAATGCGCTTCCGTTTTGAGGTCCAGGCAGGTGAGCGTCTGGCGATCCTCGGCCCAAGCGGCGCGGGGAAAAGCACCTTGCTCAGCCTGATCGGCGGATTTCTGCCGGTGAGCCAGGGAACCCTGATGATGAATGGCGTCGATCATACGCGCAGCGTGCCGTCGGCGCGGCCGGTGTCGATGCTGTTTCAGGAGAACAATCTGTTCCCGCATCTCACGGCGCAGCAAAATATGGGATTGGGTTTGCATCCGGGCCTGAAACTGACGCGGGAACAGCAGCAACAGCTGGCCGCCATCGCTGAACAAACCGGATTAGCCGAAATGCTGAATCGCTTGCCAGGCGAGCTTTCCGGCGGTCAACGCCAGCGCGTGGCCCTGGCGCGCTGCCTGCTGCGCGATCAGCCAATCCTGCTGTTGGATGAGCCCTTCTCTGCGCTCGATCCGGCGCTACGTGGGGAGATGCTGCAACTGGTGCGTTCGGTGTGCGAAAGCCGCAATATCACGCTACTGATGGTGTCGCACAGCCTGGAAGATGCTCAGCAAATTGCGCCGCGCAGTCTGGTGGTGGTCGATGGTCGGATTTACTGGGATGGCAGCACGGGGAGCTTGATCAGTGGAGAGAGTGAAGCGGCTGCCATCCTTGGCGTGAAAAAGCCTTAAGCGAAGAACACCTTCCACAACAGATGGCGGAAGATGGGCATCATCGGGTGATACTGAATGGCGATAAATGCCGCCACGCCGATAGCCGCCGCCAGCGGAGCCAACCAGCGTAAGCGCGCCTGCGGCAGATATTTCGTCGCCCAGTCAGTTGTTTTGCCACTGCGCCACCAGCGCCACATCAGCCAAAAGCCCATCCACACCAGTAACGCCACCAGCAACAGTAGCCACTTAAAATTGCCGCCTTGCGCGGCCTGTGGCACATCAATCGCCACACCGGCAAGGATGCCCGGCATCAGATAAGCCGGCGGCCAGAGAATACAGCCGATCAGATTGGGCGGCAGGAACTTGCGCACCGGCAACTCCAGCATGCCCGCTGCCAGTGGAATCAACGGACGCGTCGGTCCGACGAAACGCCCCACCAAAATCGTAAACATGCTGTGTTCATGCAGCGCGTGCTCGGTTTTATCCAGCAGGCCCTGATACTTTTTCAGATATTTCCAGCGGTGCAACGGCCCCTGAAACTTCCAGCCGATGCCATACGAGACCCAGTCACCTATCAGGCAACCGGCAAAACCCGCCGCCCAGGCAGGATAAAGACCAATCTGCCCACTGCCCACCAGCGCCCCGAGGCTGGCCATCAATACGGTACCTGGCAACAGCAATCCCACGAACGCCAGCGACTCAAGGAAGGTCACCAGCGCCACGGCCATCAGCGCGTACTCCAGCGATTGCGAAAACAGATGTTGAATCCAGGCTTCCATAACTATCCTCTGCGGAATATAGAGGCTGGATTGTCCGGAGCCAGCGCCAACCCGTCAAGGCAAGAATTGTAGAACGATGTTGACAGAGTGCTGACAATATCGCCACGCGCAGGCACTGTATAAACATCCATGATATACTTCAGGCAATTCATTTCCCGGAGTTCCCGTGACCGAACCGCGCGCAGGTTTTCTGCTTACCCGCCACTGGCGAGATACCCCAACCGGCAGCGAAGTGGTGCTCTGGCTGGCGACTGATGAGGGCCCGCAGCGGCTGGTACTACCGGCGCAAGAGTCTGTGGCTTTCATTCCAGAAGAATTCCGCCAGCAAACCGAAACGCTGATCCGTGACGAGCGGCATACTCGAGTGCAATCACTGGAACTGAAAGATTTCCGTCGTCGTCCAGTGTTTGGTCTCTATTGCCGCAGCAATCGCCAGCTGCAAAACCTGGAAAAGCGCCTGCGAGAGAATGGCATCGCGGTGTATGAAGCCGATATCCGCCCGCCAGAGCGCTATTTGATGGAGCGTTTTATCACTGCGCCGGTGTGGTTCAGCGGCGAGGTGCGCGGCGATAGCGTGGTCAATGCACGTTTGAAACCCCATCCAGATTACCGTCCGCAGCTGAAATGGGTTTCGCTGGATGTTGAAACCACAGAACACGGTGAGCTGTATTGCATCGGGCTGGAAGGCTGCGGCCAGCGCCAGGTTTACATGCTGGGTCCGCCCAATGGCGATGCCAGTGCGCTGGATTTCGATCTCATCTATGTGGATAGCCGCCCGCAGTTGCTGGAGCAACTCAATGCCTGGTTCGCTCGCCACGATCCTGACGTGATCATCGGCTGGAGCGTGGTGCAGTTCGATCTTCGCGTCCTGCAGAAACACGCCGATCGTTACGGCATTCCGCTGCGCTTAGGCCGCCAGAATCAGGCGCTGGAGTGGCGTGAGCATGGCTTTAAACCGGGCGTATTCTTCGCACAAGCCACTGGTCGTCTGGTGATCGATGGCATTGAAGCACTGAAGTCCGCTTTCTGGGACTTTCCCTCTTTTAGTCTTGAGGCGGTGTCGCGTCAGCTACTCGGCGAAGGAAAATACATCGACAACCCGTGGCAGCGCATGGAAGAGATCAACTGGCGTTTTGCCCATGACAAACCGGCGCTGGCGAAGTACAACCTGAAAGATTGCGAGCTGGTGACGCGCATCTTTCAGCACACCGCCATCATGCCGTTTTTGCTGGAACGCGCCACGGTGAATGGCCTGGCGGTCGATCGTCACGGCGGTTCGGTAGCGGCGTTTGGTCATCTTTATATTCCGCGCATGCACCGTGCAGGATTTGTGGCACCCAACCTCGGCGAAGTGGCACCCGAAGCCAGCCCAGGCGGTTATGTGATGGACTCACGCCCCGGCCTGTATGATTCGGTGCTGGTGCTGGATTACAAAAGCCTTTATCCCTCGATTATCCGCACCTTCCTGATCGATCCGGTTGGCCTGGTAGAAGGATTGGCCCATCCTGATGACGCCGATTCCGTGCCCGGCTTCCGTGAGGCACGCTTTTCGCGCCAGACCCACTGCTTACCGGCGATAGTCGAACAAATCTGGCAAGGGCGTGAAGCCGCCAAGCGCGAGAATAACAAGCCGTTGTCTCAGGCGCTGAAAATCATCATGAATGCCTTTTACGGCGTGCTGGGCACCAGCGCCTGCCGCTTCTTTGATCCGCGCCTTGCGTCCTCTATTACCCTGCGCGGCCACGCCATCATGCAGCAAACTCGCGAACTGGTTGAGGCCGAAGGGTTTGATGTAATTTATGGCGACACCGACTCGACCTTTGTCTGGCTGAAGGGCGCACATAGCGAGACGGAAGCTGCAGCCATTGGTCATCGTCTGGCCCAACAGGTCAACGCGTGGTGGCAGCAGCATCTGCAACAGACTTACGGGCTGGAAAGTGCACTGGAGCTGGAGTACGAAACCCATTTCAGTCGCTTCCTGATGCCGACAATTCGCGGTGCCGAGCAAGGCAGTAAAAAGCGCTACGCCGGGATGATTCGTAAGGACGGCGCTGAACGCCTGGTATTTAAAGGCCTCGAATCGGTGCGCACCGACTGGACGCCGCTGGCGCAACAGTTCCAGCAAAATCTGTATGGCCGTATTTTCCGTGGCGAACCTTGGCAGGATTACATCCGCGAAACCGTGGCGAAACTGCTGGCGGGCGAACTGGATGAACTGCTGGTCTATAAAAAGCGCCTGCGCCGCCCGTTAAAAGATTATGAAAAAAACGTGCCGCCGCATGTGCGTGCCGCGCGCCTCGCTGATGAGCAAAATCGGAAATTGCAGCGCCCGTTACAGCATCAAAATGGCGGATCCATCCGCTATGTGATGGCGACCGCTGGCCCGGAACCCCTGGAAGCGCGCACCACGCCGCTCGACTACGATCACTACGTCACCAAACAGTTACAACCGGTGGCAGATGGCATTTTACCCTTCGTCGGCGATGACTTTGCTACACTCATTACTGGGCAGCTGGGGCTTTTTTGACAGGTGACGAACGCCTTGCCATCCAGTACCATAGCGCCCTTCCTGATCCTCACCGCATAGACAACCTGACCAAACACCCGTTTGGCGGCGATGTATTGCCTGAGTGCAGGTGAACTTTTTTATGGCATGTCAGAGAGTCGAGCTAAAAATATATGGTTTTTACACTGGGTCAGCGCTGGATTAGTGATACGGAAAGTGAACTGGGATTAGGAACGGTGGTGGCGATCGATACGCGCATGATCACCATGATGTTCCCGGCAACCGGCGAAAACCGCCTGTATGCCCGTAATGATGCTCCCGTCACCCGTGTGATATTCAATCCGGGCGACACCATCACCAACCACGAAGGTTGGCAGATGAGCGTCGATGAAGTCCGCAACGATAACGAATTAATGACTTACATCGGCACGCGTCTCGACACCGAAGAAAGCGGCGTGGTGATGCGCGAAGTGATGCTGGACAGCAAACTGGTGTTCAGCAAACCTCAGGATCGTCTGTTTGCCGGTCAGCTCGACCGTATGGACCGTTTTGCCCTGCGTTTCCGCGCGCGTAAATATCAGAGCGAACAGTATCGCCTGCCGATCAGCGGCCTGCGCGGCATGCGCACCAATCTGATCCCGCATCAGTTGCATATCGCGCATGATGTCGGCCGTCGTCATGCGCCACGCGTACTGCTGGCGGATGAAGTGGGCCTGGGTAAAACCATTGAAGCCGGGATGATCATTCAGCAACAGCTGCTGGCAGGCCGTGCCGATCGCGTACTGATCGTGGTGCCGGAAACCCTGCAGCACCAGTGGCTGGTGGAGATGTTACGCCGCTTCAACCTGCGCTTTGCGCTGTTTGACGACGACCGCTACACCGAAGCCCAGCACGACAGCGACAACGCCTTCGAAACCGAACAGCTGATTATCTGTTCACTGGATTTCGTGCGCCGTAATAAGCAGCGTCTTGAATTGCTGGCCGATGCCGACTGGGATCTGCTGGTGGTCGATGAAGCCCACCATCTGGCCTGGAGCGAAGATGCGCCGAGCCGTGAATATCAGGTGATTGAACAGCTGGCTGAGAAAACTGCGGGCGTACTGCTGCTGACGGCAACGCCGGAACAGCTGGGTCTGGAAAGCCATTTCGCTCGCTTGCGTTTGCTTGATCCTAATCGCTTCCATGACTTCGGTCAGTTTGTCGCTGAGCAGCAGAACTATCGTCCGGTGGCCGATGCGGTGAGTTCCTTGCTGGCCGACCACGCTATCAGTAAAGAAGAGATGAACCTGATCAACGACCTGATCGGTGAGCAGGACATCGAGCCGCTGTTGCAGGTCGCGAACAGCGATCGTGATGGCAAAGAAGATGCACGTAAAGAGCTGGTTTCCATGCTGATGGACCGCCACGGCACCAGCCGCGTGCTGTTCCGTAACACGCGTAACGGCGTGAAGGGCTTCCCCAAACGCGAACTGCACCAGATTCGTTTGCCACTGCCCGCGCAGTATCAAACCGCGATTAAAGTTTCCGGCATCATGGGCACCCGTAAGAGCGCAGAAGAGCGCGCACGTGACATGCTGTACCCGGAAAAGATTTATCAGGAATTTGAAGGCGATAGCGGTACCTGGTGGAACTTCGACCCGCGCGTAGAATGGCTGATGGGCTACCTGACCAGCAACCGCAAAGAGAAAGTGCTGGTGATCTGCGCTCAGGCCGCCACTGCGCTGCAACTGGAGCAGGTGCTGCGCGAGCGCGAAGGTATTCGTGCTGCAGTGTTCCACGAAGGATTATCCATTCTGGAGCGCGACCGCGCTGCGGCGTTCTTCGCCTCTGAAGAAGAAGGCGCACAGGTGCTGCTGTGCTCGGAAATCGGTTCTGAAGGCCGTAACTTCCAGTTCGCCAGCCGCCTGGTGATGTTCGATCTGCCGTTTAACCCAGACTTGCTGGAACAGCGTATTGGTCGTCTTGACCGTATCGGTCAGATGCATGACATCCAGATTCTGGTGCCATGGCTGGAGAAAACCGCTCAGGCGGTGCTGCTGCGCTGGTATCACGAAGGTCTGGATGCGTTTGAGCATACCTGCCCAACCGGTCGCACTATTTATGACAGCGAATACAGCAAGCTGATTGAATACCTCGCTGCGCCAGAGAATCCCCAGGGGCTGGATGAGTTCATTGCCGAGAGCCGCAAACAGCACGATACGTTGAAATCACAGCTGGAGCAGGGTCGTGACCGTTTGCTGGAGCTGAACTCCAACGGCGGCGAAGCAGCTCAGGCGCTGGCGAACGCGATTGGTGAACAGGATAACGACACTGATTTGGTGAACTTCGCGCTCAACCTGTTCGATATCGTCGGCATCAACCAGGAAGATCGCAGCGACAGTTTGATCGTGCTGACGCCATCCGATCATATGCTGGTGCCAGATTTCCCTGGCTTGCCGGAAGATGGCTGCACCGTGACCTTTAACCGTAACCAGGCGCTGTCGCGTGAAGACACCCAATTCATCACCTGGGAACATCCGCTGATCCGCAACGGTCTCGATTTGATCCTGTCCGGCGATACTGGCAGCTGTGCGTTGTCACTGTTGAAGAACAAAGCGCTGCCGGTAGGTACGCTGCTGGTCGAGATGGTGTATGTGGTTGAAGCGCAGGCACCGAAAAGTCTGCAACTCACCCGCTTCCTGCCGCCAACGCCGGTGCGTTTGTTGATGGATCGTGCCGGCAACAACCTGGCAGGTAAAGTGGAGTTCGAAAGCTTTAACCGTCAGTTGAACGCCGTGAATCGTCACACCGGCAGTAAGCTGGTCAACGCGGTACAGCAGGAAGTGCATGAGATTCTGACGCAGGCTGAGAAAGTGGTGATTCCGGAAGCACAGGCGATTATCGCAGCGGCGAAAGTCGAGGCGGATGAGAAACTGAGTGCCGAGCTGTCACGTCTGGAAGCGTTGCGTGCGGTCAACCCCAACATCCGTGATGATGAGGTTGAAGCGCTGGAAAGCAATCGCGAGCAGGTGCTGGCGAGCCTCGGTGATGCGGGCTGGCGTCTGGACGCACTGCGTCTGATCGTCGTTACGCACCAATAATCGCTGAAGGCCACTACGACATGTTGATGGAAGCCTACAATCCACCGCTCGAACCCTGGTTACATATTCTGTATCAGGACGAACACATTATGGTGGTCAACAAACCAAGCGGTTTGTTGTCGGTGCCGGGTCGCCTGGAAGAGCACAAAGACAGCGTCATGACGCGCATTCAACGTGATTTTCCTCAGGCGGAATCAGTCCACCGACTGGATATGGCCACCAGCGGTGTGATCGTGGTGGCGCTGAATAAAGCGGCTGAGCGCGAATTAAAGCGGCAGTTTCGCGAGCGTGAGCCGTCAAAGTATTATGTGGCACGTGTTTGGGGCCATCCTGCGGCGGAAGAGGGAGTCATCGATCTGCCGCTGATTTGCGACTGGCCTAACCGACCTAAGCAGATGGTGTGCTTCGAGAACGGCAAATCCGCGCAGACGGAGTACCAGGTGCTGGAGTATGAAGCGAGCCACAGCGCCCGCGTGTTGCTCAAACCGATTACCGGACGTTCGCATCAGCTGCGCGTGCATCTCCTGGCGCTGGGACATCCGATTTTAGGTGACCGCTTCTATGCCCATGAAGAAGCACTGGCCATGGCGCCGCGTCTGCAACTGCACGCGGAGTCATTAACGATTACCCATCCGTCGTTTGGCAACAGCATGACGTTTAAGCAGCCAGCGGATTTTTAATCTGCAGGCAATAAAAAGGGCCGTCAGCAATGACGGCCCTTTCTAATTCAATCTCAACATTCCAGGCTATTTAAATCCCTTCTCCTTACGAATCAAATCGTAAGCCGCCTGAATCTCCTGCGCTTTCTGCTTCGCCATCTCCATCATTTCTGGCGGTAACCCTTTCGCCACCAGCTTGTCCGGATGATGCTCACTCATCAACTTACGGTAAGCGCGTTTGATGGTGGTGCTGTCATCAGTGCTTTTCACACCGAGTACGCTGCACGCATCATCCAGTGTGGGGCCACGCTTCGCCTGTTGATACGCGCCACCATAAGAGGAGCCGCCGCCGCCAAACTGTTGTCCGCCTTCCATCATCCGCAGGAACTGATCGAACTGCGCGCGTGAAATGCCCAGCTCTTCAGCGATGACATACAGCACCTGACGCTCGTTAGGGTGCAGCGAACCATCAGCAAAGGCCGCCTGAATCTGAATTTCCAGAAACATCCGAATCAGATCAAAACGACCGAAGCAGGCGCTACGCAGTTCACGCAACTTGTTACGCAGCGGATAGTCACTTTGCTTGCCTTCACGGAAAGCGCGCTGCGCCGCCGTGCGGGCATCGCCATGCAACTGCATACGATCCATAAATAAGGAAGCAATCTGGATATCTGCCTCAGTGACGCGCCCTTTTGACTTGGTCAAATGGCCCATCACCTGAAAAGTGGTACTGAAAAACAGCGTCTGTCGCGCCTGATTATTGGCGAAATATCCCTGTCCCTTTACGCTACGCACTTTGTCAAACATGTGACCAATGAGCAGACCCAGTACAATGCCCCAGAAGCCTGCTCCAGAAAGTAAGCCGAGAGCCAGACCAATAACTTTTCCCCAGTAGCGCATAAACTCCTCAATTCGCCATGCTTGCGGCTGAAAATTGCATTATCATACCTTTCATTTACTTCAGTGCCTAACAGCAACGCGATCAGACAAGGATTAACACTGGCACAACGCCGGGCAGTAAGTTAGTCTCTGAGCCGATTGTCGGCATGATGCCCGTTCTCATGGAAATCCCGAACCGCGTATGAAAAAACAGATACCTACCCTGCTGGCAACCATGATTGGTGCAGCGCTCTACAGTCAGCAGACGTTCGCCGACGATCTTATGTCGCAATGTATGCTGGGCGTGCCGAGCTACAACCGTCCGCTGGTTAGCGGCGACACCAATTCGTTGCCTGTCACCATCAACTCTGACTCGGCCAAAGGTAACTACCCGAATGACGCGGTGTTTACGGGCAATGTTGATGTGCAGCAGGGCAATAGCCGCTTGCGTGCCGATGAGATGCAACTGCATCAGCGCCAGCAGGATGGACAGACAACGCCGGTGCGTACCGTAGATGCGCTGGGTAATGTGCACTATGACGACAACCAGGTCATCCTGAAAGGTCCGAAAGCGTGGTCCAATCTGAACACCAAAGACACCAACGTGTGGAACGGTGATTACCAGATGGTGGGCCGTCAGGGCCGCGGCGTTGCCGATCAGATGAAACTGCGTGGCGACAACCGTTATACCATTCTGGAAAACGGCAGTTTCACCTCTTGCCTGCCCGGCTCTAATAGCTGGAGCGTGGTGGGTTCCGAGGTGATTCAGGACCGCCAGGAAGAAGTGGCTGAAATCTGGAACGCCCGCTTTAAACTCGGCAATGTGCCGGTGTTTTACAGCCCGTATTTACAGTTACCGATTGGCGATCGTCGTCGCTCCGGTTTCCTGATCCCAAATGCAAAATATGGCAGTAATAACGGCTTCGAATTTATGCTGCCGTATTACTGGAACATCGCGCCGCAGGCCGATGCCACCATTACACCGCATTACATGAGCAAACGTGGTCTGCAACTGCAGAACGAATTCCGCTATCTGACCGTGTTTGGTGCCGGTCTGATGGAACTGGATTATCTGCCTTCAGATAAGCAGTACGACAATGATAAAGCGGTGCGTGGCATCGCTGAAAATGATAACTCAGATCGCTGGCTGTTCTACTGGCAGCATGCAGGCGTTTACGAGCAGCACTGGCGCTTCAACGCCAACTACACCAAGGTGAGCGACCCGTATTACTTCAACGATCTCGACTCGAAGTATTACAACTCTACTGACGGTTACGCGACGCAGAAGTTTAGCTTTGGCTACGCAGACACCAACTGGGATGCGACGCTATCGACTAAAGACTTCCAGGTGTTTGGCAGTACCAGCACGCGTAATATTTATCGTGCGATGCCTCAGCTTGACCTGAATTTCTATCAAAATGACATTGGTCCATTTGATGGTCGAATTTTTGCTCAGGCCGTCAAATTTACCAACGTAAACAGCGAAATGCCGGAAGCCACGCGCCTTCATATTGAACCTACGCTGAATCTTCCGCTATCAAACGGCTGGGCTAGCCTCGATACCGAGGCAAAATTCCTTGCTACGCATTACCAGCAGGATGGCATCGACAATTACAACAGCACGGTGGATGAGAACAGTGCGAGTGGGCAGCTGAAAAATTCTGTCAACCGTACCCTGCCACAGTTTAAAGTGGATGGTCGTCTGGTATTTGACCGCGATATGGATTGGGAGCCGGGCTACACGCAAACGCTGGAGCCGCGTGTGCAGTACCTCTATATCCCATACCGTAATCAGAGCAGTATCTATCCGTACGACTCTACCCTGCTGCAAACCGACTACACCGGTCTGTTCCGCGATCGTACTTACAGTGGTCTGGATCGCATCGCTTCGGCTAACGAAGTTTCAACCGGTGTGACCACGCGAATTTATGATAACGATCTGGTTGAACGTTTTAACGTTTCTGTGGGTCAAATCTACTCGTTTACCCCGTCTCGTACCGGCGTAAACCAGACGAGTGATGAGGATGATACCGGCAGCCTGGTGTGGGCCGGCGATACCTACTGGAAAATCAGCGATCGCTGGGGCGCGCGTGGCGGACTGCAGTATGACACCCGTCTCGATAACGTCGCACAAGGCAACGCCATCCTGGAATACCGTCAGGATGCGGATCGTATGGTGCAGCTGAGCTATCGCTACAGCAGCCCGGAATACGTGGCGCAGGCGTTGAACAACTCCAGCTTGCTGACGAACCCGATCTACAAAAACGGGATTTCACAAGTTGGCGCAACCGCGAGTTGGCCAATTGCCGATGCCTGGTCACTGGTGGGCGGATATTACTACGATACCCGCAACAGTCGCCCTGCTGAGCAGTTAGTTGGCCTGCAGTACAGCTCGTGCTGCTACGCCATTCGTCTGGGTTACGAGCGCAAGATCAACGGTTGGGAAAACAACGACAGTAAGTATGACAACCAAATCTCATTCAACATTGAGCTGCGTGGTCTGAGTTCTAACTATGGCTTAGGCACCAATGAAATGCTGCGTCAGGGCATCATCCCTTACCAGCGCGCTTTCTGATGTTGTGATATTTGACAGGCTATCCCGCAGTGCGGAACAACAATGGATAAAGTATGAAGAACTGGAGAATGCTGATTCTTGGTGTGGCGATTACCGCTAACACTGCGTTCGCAGCCCCACAAGAGGTTGATAAAGTTGCCGCTGTCGTGAATAACGGCGTGGTGCTGGAAAGTGACGTTGATAACATGATGCGCACCGTGAAATCACAGGCGCAGCAGGCACATCAGCAGTTGCCTGATGACAAAACATTGCGTCATCAAATCCTTGAGCGTCAGGTCATGGATGCCATCATTCTTCAGATGGGCGAGAAAGCCGGCCTGCAGGTCAGCGATCAGCAGTTGGATCAGGCAATCCAGAATATTGCCGCACAAAACAAGATGAGCATGGATCAGCTGCGTAGCCGTCTGGCCTATGACGGGATGAACTACAACGCTTACCGTGCGCAGATCCGTCAGGAAATGCTGATTTCAGAAGTACGTAATAACGAAGTGCGCCGCCGTGTAACGATCCTGCCGCAGGAAGTCGATACGCTGGCTGCGCAGGTGGGTTCTCAAAATACCCAAGGTACTGAGCTGAACGTCAGCCAGATCCTGCTGCCGTTGTCAGAAAACCCGACTCAGCAGCAAGTTGACGATCAGGAAGCGCTGGCGCGTCAATTGGTCGGTCAACTGAAAAGCGGTGCCGATTTCGGCAAAATGGCAGTGACTTACTCTGCCGATCCGCAAGCGCTGAAAGGCGGCAACATGGGTTGGGCGAAAATTGAAGAGCTGCCTACCCTGTTCTCGCAAGCGTTGAGCACCGCGAAGAAAGGCGACATCGTCGGCCCAATCCGTTCTGGTGTTGGCTTCCATATTCTGAAAGTGAACGACCTGCGCGGTGAAAGCAAAAACATCTCTGTGACCGAAGTGCATGCGCGCCATATTCTGCTAAAGCCTTCTCCAATCCTCACTGATGCGCAGGCACAAGCGAAGATCGAGCAGATTGCGGCTGACATCAAGAGTGGCAAAACCACCTTTGCTGCGGCGGCAAAACAGTTCTCTGACGATCCAGGTTCAGCTAACCAGGGCGGTGATCTTGGTTGGGCAACGCCTGAAATCTACGATCCAGCCTTCCGTGATGCACTTCTGAAGCTGCAGAAAGGTCAGGTCAGCGAGCCGGTACACTCTTCCTTCGGCTGGCATTTGATTCAGCTGCTGGACACCCGTCAGGTTGATAAAACCGATGCGGCACAGAAAGAGCGTGCTTATCGTCTGCTGTTTAACCGCAAATTTGCCGAAGAAGCACAAACCTGGATGCAGGAACAACGCGCCAGTGCTTACGTGAAGATTCTGGACAACAATGGTCAGTAATTACCGTGTAGTGATCACGCCCGGCGAACCCGCCGGGATTGGTCCCGATCTCACCGTTCAACTGGCCCAACGTGACTGGCCAGTTGAACTGGTGGTCTGTGCCGACGGTAACGTCCTGCGTCAGCGCGCCAACCAACTTGGTTTGCCGCTGACGCTGCGTGATTACCAGCCCGGCGTAGCCGCACAACCGCAGCAGGCGGGTACGTTAACGCTGCTGCAGGTTGATACCGCACAGCCCGTTGCGCCTGGTGAATTAACCGTGGCGAATGGTCACTACGTGCTGGAAACGCTGGCGCGTGCCTGTGACGGCTGTCTCAACGGCGAGTTTGCCGCATTGATTACCGGTCCGGTGCACAAAGGCGTGATCAACGACGCCGGTATTCCGTTTACCGGCCATACCGAATTCTTCGCCGAGCGTGCCGGTGGCGATCGCGTGGTGATGATGCTGGCAACCGAAGAGTTGCGCGTCGCGCTCGCGACCACGCATTTGCCGTTAAAAGATGTCGCTGATGCGATTACTCGCGACAGCCTGCATGAGGTGATCACGATTCTGCATCAGGATTTACAGCAGAAATTCGGTTTACCGCATCCCCATATCTTTGTCTGCGGCCTGAATCCGCACGCGGGCGAAAGCGGCCATATGGGCCGTGAAGAAATTGATACCATTATTCCGGCGCTCGACGAACTGCGTCAGCAAGGTATTCAGCTTACCGGCCCGTTACCGGCTGATACGCTGTTCCAGCCAAAATACTTACAGCATGCCGATGCTGTCCTGGCGATGTATCACGATCAGGGCTTACCGGTGCTAAAATTTCAGGGGTTTGGTCGCGCGGTGAATATCACCCTCGGCCTGCCCTTTATCCGGACTTCTGTCGACCATGGTACCGCGCTGGAATTAGCCGGCCAGGGCAAGGCAGAACCGGGCAGCTTTATCACGGCGCTTAATCTCGCCATCACTATGATCAAGAGCAGTAATGAATAATCGCGTCCATCAGGGGCATTTTGCCCGTAAACGTTTCGGGCAGAACTTCCTGAACGATCAGTACATTATCGACAGCATTGTCTCCGCTATTCACCCGCAAAAGGGAGAAGCCGTTGTGGAGATTGGTCCCGGCCTTGGTGCCTTAACTGAACCGGTGGGCGAGCGCCTCGATGAACTGACCGTTGTTGAGCTGGATCGCGATCTGGCCGCGCGTTTACAGACCCATCCGTTCCTCGGACCCAAGCTGACCATTTATCAGCAAGATGCCATGACCTTCGATTTTTCGGCACTGGCAAAAGAGAAAGGTCAGCCGCTGCGTGTGTTTGGCAACCTGCCTTACAACATCTCCACGCCGCTGATGTTCCACCTTTTCAGCTATACTGGTTCGATTAAAGATATGCACTTCATGCTGCAGAAAGAAGTGGTTAATCGTTTGGTTGCTGGACCAGGCAGCAAAGCTTATGGTCGCCTGACCGTGATGGCGCAGTACTATTGCCAGGTGATTCCGGTGCTGGAAGTTCCACCAGAATCCTTTACGCCAGCACCTAAAGTGGATTCAGCCGTAGTGCGTTTGATGCCTTACCCAGAGCCACCTTATCCGGTCAGCGATATTCGTTTGCTGAGCCGTATCACCACAGAAGCCTTTGGTAAACGCCGTAAAACCCTGCGCAACAGCCTTGCACATTTGTTTACTGCAGGTGCGTTGGATGAACTGAATATTGATGCTTCGCTGCGTGCAGAAAATGTCACCGTGGCGCAGTTCTGCCAGCTGGCGAACTGGCTGGGCAATCATCAGGCTGAAAACCCGGAGAATTGAGTGTATGAGTGAACTGGCCCGCGTCTGTATTCATGTATTGAGTCAATATGTGGAATCACAATCCTTGCCCGACGAGGATCGCTACGTGTTTGCCTACACCATCACCATTCGTAATCTGGGACGCAATAACGTTCAGCTACTTAGCCGCTACTGGCTTATCACTAATGGCAACGGTCGTGAGACTGAAGTTCAGGGTGAAGGTGTGGTTGGCGAACAACCGCACATTGCAGCAGGCGGCGAGTATCAGTACACCAGCGGTGCGATACTGGAAACTCCGATGGGCACCATGCAAGGCCACTATGTGATGGTCGACGATGCAGGTGAAGAGTTTCATGTCGAAATCCCGGTGTTCCGACTCGCGGTGCAAACCCACATACATTAATCCCTCTCCGCCCGGCCTGTCCGGGCGGCGCGTTTTGATCGGACTGACGTAATGAGTACATACCTGATTGGCGATATTCACGGCTGTTATGACGAGCTACGTGCGCTGCTGGCGCAGGTTGATTTCGATCCACAGCAAGACGAGCTTTGGTTAACTGGCGACCTGGTCGCGCGTGGCCCGGGCTCGCTCGATGTGCTGCGCTACGTGAAATCGCTGGGGGATTGCGTGCGCCTCGTGCTCGGCAATCACGATCTGCATCTGCTGGCGGTCTATGCCGGCATCAGCCGTAATAAACCCAAAGATCGCCTGACGCCTCTGCTGGAAGCACACGATGCGGATGAGCTGATCAACTGGTTACGTCGCCAGCCGCTGCTACAAGTGGATGAAGATAAAAAGCTGTTGATGGCTCACGCGGGTATCACGCCGCAGTGGGATCTCGACACCGCAAAACTCTGTGCTCGTGAAGTCGAAGCCGTGCTGGCCAGCGACACCTATCCGCTGTTCCTGGATGCGATGTACGGCGATATGCCGAACAACTGGACGCCGGAACTGAGTGGGTTGGCGCGTCTGCGCTTCAGTACTAATGCCCTGACGCGTATGCGCTTCTGCTTCCCCAACGGTCAGTTGGATATGATCTGCAAAGAAGCCCCAAACTCTGCTCCACCGCCGCTGAAACCCTGGTTCCTTGTTGCGAGCAAGATCGGTAGCGAATATACGCAGGTGTTTGGCCACTGGGCCTCTCTGGAAGGCAAAGGGACACCTGAACACATCATCGGACTGGATACCGGCTGCTGTTGGGGCGGCACGTTGACGCTGCTGCACTGGGAATCGCAACGCTATTATGTGCAGGCCTCCAATCGTGAAAAGGCGATGGCAGAGAGTGCCGCCAGCGCGCATCCGCCTTTGAGTGACATGCATTAAAAAAACTCGCCCCATTAAGCGACATGTCATAAACAAAAAGCCCCGCAATGTGAGCGGGGCTTTTTTCATTCGCTGTAAATAATGATCCTGATATTTCCCGGTCGCCATAAATGGCGACACTACGACGAAATGACACGATTTTCGTAGGTTGCGAACTAATACGCACCGGGACCAGCATCAACGGCGATCTAAAATCTCAAAGCAGTAACTGTGCGAATTCTGAGCATCGGCGTCATGGAACTCACTAAAGGTCGACTGCCATTCATCCGGCTCGTAGTCCGGGAATTGCGTATCGCCTTCGACTTCGGCATCAATGTGCGTCAGATACAAACGATCGGCACGCGCCAGCATCTGTTCGTAAACTCGACCACCACCGATCACCATCATCTCTTCCACGTCGCCCGCCGCTTTCACCGCTTCGTCCAGTGAAGTGACCCAGGTGACGCCATCGTGCGTACCCGGCTGGCTGCTCACCACAATATTTAAGCGTCCCGGTAACGGGCGGCCAATGGATTCAAAGGTCAGACGCCCCATAATGACAGGTTTATTCAGAGTGTTACGTTTGAACCAGGCCAAATCTGCTGGCAGGTTCCATGGCATGGCGTTTTCCATACCGATAATGCGATCGGCTGCCAGTGCTGCGATCAGACTAATCATGTTAAAAGACCTACAGGAAAAAAATTGGCGCAATGATACGTAAAGGCGAAAGTTTCGTCGATAGGCCGACCCCGCTATTTGCGTAAAGCTCCTATGCGACCGCATTTTTGTTATTGGACAGAGTTTTACACCGACTTTCCCACCATAGTTGGGAATAGACGCCAGATTAATCCAGTAGAACGCTACAACTCAGGGTGAAATGAGGCTTTGACGTGATGGAGTGTAAAGAAAACCGCACTGTCTGCGACAAAGAAAAACGGCTCCCTTAGGAGCCGTTGTCACATCGATTAGAAATCGTAGCGCAGACGCACCAGGTTCATGTTACCCAGTGATTTGTCGGTGCTTGAGGTGATTACGTATTCGTAATCCACCTGGAAACCATAATCGAGTTTGGTGCTGATACCAACGCCATTGTCGATACGCTTGTAGTTACGTCCATTGACGAACTCCAGACGGTCGCCCATGAAGTAAGGCTGGATAGACTTGACCGCATACTGATCGATAGCGAATTTGTAGCCAGCGAAGTACTCCACGCCCCACGCATCATCGGCGAAGTAGTTGTTAACGGTGTTCTTCTTGGTTGGTGAGAAGTTCTGATACCAGCCAGCACCTGCAGACAGCGTCCAGTTATCCGGGGTCCAGCTCAACGCGGTACCGTAGATGTTCTGATCGTAGTCTTTGCTTTCACCGGTGCCTGGGTTATGAATATCCGCACGGGTGTAGTTCCACGCGGTACCCCATGCCAGATCTTTGGTGATGTGATAGTTCACACCCAGTGAGCCGCCACCTTTACGCTTGTAACGCAGGCCGTTGCCCGGCAGGTAGTTGTTATCTTCAAACAGGTATGAAGCGTAAACATCAACGTCGCCGAAGGTATTTTTGTACTTCAGCATCTTACGTGAGCGGTATGAACCGTCGTAGTCACCGTTGATACCGTTGCCCGGTGCCTGAGCTAACATGTCGTAGTCCCAGATATCGGTCTTCGCGCCGACCACATCATAGTAAACGCTGTTCTGTTGACCAAAGGTCAGCTGACCCCAGGTTTTGCTTTTCAGACCGGTGTAGAGCTGACGACGCGTGGTGTTGTTCTGGCCATCGGCATAGTGGTTATCCCAACCCCACCAGGCCGGGAAGTTGACGCCCAGCTCGTAGTAGCTGACCCAGCTGATGTCATCAAACAGATAGTAATCAGCGGAGAAACGGAAACGTGAACCGCCATCGTAGCCGTTACGTTTGTACGATTGGTCACTGACACCAGCCTGATGCTGGAACTGAGGACGAATACTGCCGCCCACTTTGAAATCAAGACGGCTAAGGGGATCGCCTGCCTGCGGATCCTGCTTCAACAGGGTAATTTCCGCCTGGCTGGCGAGAGGCGCAGCAACTAATAACGCAGCCACTGCGCTGAGGGTGAAAGCACGCATTTTCATTTTTTATATCCCAGTTAAGGTGAGCGCTCTATTAATGAGCGTCCGAGATAGTAAGGTGCGCTTACCGGGATCGTATTTATAAATTTGTGCGAATAATCCGACATGTAACCAGTACCGCATCAACTGATAAAAACTATGTCAAATCAATAGATTTTTCACACCTAAGCTTATTCAACCAGCGATAAACAGGCGAAAAAAAACGGCCCCCTGAGGAGCCGTTATTAGTCGATCAACTTATTGATTAGCCTTTGATTAGGGCATGCATTTCCTGCACTGAAATGACTTTCTCAGTAGGATCCGCATTCAGTGACATCGCGGTGGCAAAACCACCGTTCAGCGTGGTGTCATAATGCACTTTATATTGCAGCGCACTGCGGCGAATCAGTTTCGAATCTTCAATCGCCTGACGACCTGCGGTGGTATTGACGATGTAGGTGTATTCGCCATTCTTCAGACGGTCCTGAATGTGCGGACGACCTTCATGCACCTTGTTAACCAGACGTGGGTTAATGCCTGCTTCACCCAGCACCACAGCGGTACCGTGCGTCGCATCCAACTCAAAGCCTAACTTCTGCAGTTTCGCCGCCAGGTCAACGATACGTTTCTTATCGCCTTCACGCACTGACAGCAGCGCACGACCGGTTTTCTTCATGTTGCTCTGCGCACCCAGCATCGCTTTTGAGAATGCTTCTGCGAAGGTACGACCGACACCCATGACTTCGCCGGTAGAACGCATCTCTGGGCCAAGAATCGGGTCAACGCCCTGGAACTTGTTGAACGGCAGCACCACTTCTTTCACAGAGTAGTAAGGTGGAATCACTTCTTCCGTCACACCCTGCTCGGCCAGCGTTTTACCTGCCATCACGCGTGCAGCCACTTTCGCCAGCGGTACGCCTGTTGCTTTAGACACGAACGGTACGGTACGCGCGGCACGTGGGTTTACTTCAATCAGGTAAACTTCGTTGTCTTTAACCGCAAACTGCACGTTCATCAAACCACGGACGTTCAGCTCAAAGGCCAGTTTCTCAACCTGCTGACGCATCACGTTCTGAATCTCAGTGCTCAGCGTGTAAGCCGGCAGTGAACATGCAGAGTCACCGGAGTGAACACCCGCTTGCTCGATGTGCTCCATGATGCCGCCAATCAGCACACGCTCACCGTCGCAAATCGCATCGACGTCCACTTCGACGGCATCATCCAGGAAGCGATCCAGTAACACTGGCGCATCGTTGGAAACGGAAACGGCGTTCTGGAAGTAGCGCTTCAGATCGATTTCGTCGTACACGATTTCCATCGCGCGGCCGCCCAGTACATAAGAAGGACGCACCACCAGCGGATAACCGATACCGGCCGCTTTCTCAACCGCTTGCTCCAGCGTCGCCACCGTGGCGTTCGCCGGCTGCTTCAGGCTCAGACGATCCACCGCCTGCTGGAAACGCTCGCGGTCTTCTGCACGGTCAATCGCATCCGGGCTGGTACCAATGACCGGCACACCCGCCGCTTCTAACGCACGCGCCAGCTTCAGCGGAGTCTGGCCACCGTACTGCACGATAACGCCCTTAGGCTTCTCGATGCGCACGATTTCCAGCACGTCTTCCAGCGTGACCGGTTCAAAGTACAGACGGTCAGAGGTGTCGTAGTCGGTTGAAACGGTTTCCGGGTTACAGTTCACCATAATGGTTTCGTAACCGTCTTCGCGCAGCGCCAATGCCGCATGGACACAGCAGTAATCGAACTCGATACCCTGGCCGATACGGTTTGGACCACCACCCAGAATCATGATTTTGTCACGGTCCTGGTTTGGATTGGCTTCGCACTCTTCTTCATAGGTGGAGTACATGTACGCGGTATCGGTAGAGAACTCCGCCGCACAGGTATCCACGCGCTTGTAAACCGGGTGCAGGTTGAACTGTTGACGCAGCTTGCGGATTTCGCTTTCCGCCACGCCAGCCAGTGCTGCCAGACGCACGTCTGCGAAGCCTTTACGCTTCAGCGCACGCAGGAAGTCCGCATTCAGTGAGTTCACACCTTCACGCGCCACCTGCTCTTCCAGACGCACCAGTTCTTCGATTTGCACCAGGAACCAGCGGTCGATGTTGGTCAGGTTGAACACGCCATCCACCGACATACCGGCACGGAACGCATCAGCGATGTACCAGATACGGTCAGAACCGGCATCTTTCAATTCGCGACGGATACGGGTTAAGGCTTCGGCATCATCCAGATCCACTTTCGGGTCGAAGCCGTTAGCACCCACTTCCAGGCCGCGCAGCGCTTTCTGCATCGATTCCTGGAAGGTACGGCCAATCGCCATCACTTCACCGACAGATTTCATCTGCGTGGTCAGACGGTCATTCGCACCGGCAAACTTCTCGAAGTTGAAGCGGGGAATCTTGGTCACAACATAATCGATTGACGGCTCAAACGACGCTGGCGTACGACCACCAGTGATGTCGTTCATCAGCTCATCAAGGGTGAAGCCCACCGCCAGTTTCGCCGCGACTTTCGCAATCGGGAAACCGGTCGCTTTCGAAGCCAGCGCAGAAGAGCGCGACACGCGTGGGTTCATTTCGATAACAATCAAACGACCATCTTTCGGGTTCACCGAGAACTGAACGTTCGAACCGCCGGTTTCGACGCCGATTTCACGCAGTACCGCCAGCGAGGCGTTACGCATGATTTGATATTCTTTATCGGTCAGCGTCTGTGCTGGCGCGACGGTGATGGAGTCACCGGTATGAATACCCATCGCATCGAAGTTTTCGATCGAGCAGACGATGATGCAGTTGTCGTTTTTATCACGCACCACTTCCATCTCGTACTCTTTCCAGCCAATCAGCGACTCATCAATCAGCAGCTCATTGGTAGGCGACAAGTCGAGACCACGCTCGCAAATCTCTTCGAACTCTTCACGGTTATAAGCGATACCGCCACCGGTGCCGCCCATGGTAAAGGAAGGACGAATGATGCATGGGAAGCCTACGTCTTCGGCCACGGCCAGCGCTTCTTCCATGGTATGCGCGATACCCGAACGGGCAGTGCCCAGACCGATGCTTTTCATCGCCACGTCGAAACGGCGGCGATCTTCGGCTTTATCAATGGCATCTGCGGTCGCACCAATCATGGTGACGCCGAACTCAGCCAGCACACCATGACGCTCCAGCTCGAGCGCACAGTTCAGTGCAGTCTGGCCACCCATGGTCGGCAGCACCGCGTCCGGGCGCTCTTTTTCGATAATTTTGCGTACCACTTCCCAGTGAATCGGCTCGATATAGGTCGCATCGGCCATTTCCGGGTCGGTCATGATAGTTGCCGGGTTGGAGTTCACCAGAATGACGCGGTAACCCTCTTCACGCAGCGCTTTACACGCCTGCGCACCGGAGTAGTCAAATTCACATGCCTGGCCGATAACGATCGGGCCAGCGCCAAGGATCAGGATGGATTTTATGTCTGTACGTTTTGGCATCGTGGGCTCCTGATTACTTCGCGTTAGAACGGTAAGCTTCGATCAGTTCGATAAAGTGATCGAACAGTGGCGCCGCATCGTGCGGGCCGGGGCTCGCTTCAGGGTGTCCCTGGAAGCTGAAGGCCGGTTTGTCGGTGCGGTGGATACCCTGCACAGTCTGGTCGAACAGTGACACATGGGTCACACGCAGGTTGGCCGGTAACTGGCTGTCATCGACGGCAAAACCGTGGTTCTGCGCGGTAATCATCACGACATTGTTGTCGAGATCTTTGACCGGGTGGTTACCGCCATGGTGGCCGAGTTTCATCTTCACGGTTTTCGCACCGCTTGCCAGCGCCAGCAACTGATGGCCGAGGCAGATACCGAACACCGGAACGTCGGTTTTCAGGAAAGCCTGAATCGCGTTGATGGCGTAATCGCACGGCTCCGGGTCACCAGGACCGTTCGACAGGAAGATGCCATCTGGATTCAAAGCCAGCACTTCTTCTGCAGTGGTTTTGGCCGGAACAACCGTTAAACGGCAGCCGCGATCCACCAGCATGCGCAGAATGTTGCGCTTAGCGCCGAAGTCATAGGCGACAACATGGAACGGCAGCTCTGCGGCAGTTTTCTGCTCAGGCAAATCACCTTCCAGTGTCCAGCTACCCTGCTGCCACGCGTAAGTTTCCGCGGTGGTCACTTCTTTCGCCAGGTCCATGCCTTTTAAGCCCGGGAACGCCTGCGCTTTTTGCAGCGCCAGCGCCGCATCCGGATTATCACCCGCGATAATGCAGCCGCTCTGTGCGCCCTTCTCGCGCAGCAAACGGGTCAGTTTGCGCGTATCGATATCGGCGATGCCAACAATGTTATTGCGCTGCAAGTAAGCTGACAGGCTTTCTTCACTGCGGAAGTTGCTGGTGATCAGCGGCAGGTCGCGAATAACGAGGCCTTGAGCATGGATTTGGCTGGATTCTTCATCGGCGGCGTTAACGCCAACATTGCCGATATGGGGATAAGTGAGGGTAACGATTTGGCGGGAATAGGAAGGATCAGTGAGGATTTCTTGATAACCAGTCATTGACGTGTTGAAAACGACTTCCCCCACTGCCGACCCCGTTGCCCCGATGGCCCGACCGTGGAATTGGGTTCCGTCTTCCAGAACCAAGAGCGCTGACTTAATCAAAACATCCTCCAGGGAATAAACAGTCACAATATTTGCATATTAATTCAAAATACATGCCCGAATCAATGCAAAATCCGCCTGAATGCTCGAATTTTGGCAAATTGCGCGCATTCTAATGATCGACCTCTGGCTTGTCTACCCTGAGTGGCTATTTTTTTGTATTTTTAGGGCGGTTCAATGTTAAAAACTGAGAAAAGGGATAAAAGAACAGGAAAAGTGAGAAAAATAAACGGTTGCTTAGCGGCGATAATCGTAAAGTCGTGCTACGCCGCTTAAATTTTTGACCAAATGGTCAAAATTAGCTATTACCTAACAGAAAAACACACACTAACACCAACAAACAAGCACTACGATGAAATATGGACACCAAGCGTTAATTTATACATAAAATAAAGGGCAATGATCACATTGCCCTATTCAATCAACATCTTACCGATTGAAATAACCACATCACGATGGCTCACAACACTCACAACATCGATAAATCCAGCACATCACGCATATCATAAAGGCCAGATTTTTTGTCTTTCAACCAACTTGCTGCCTTAACCGCGCCATTGGCAAAGGTCATGCGGCTGGAAGCCTTATGGGTAATCTCTACACGCTCGCCAATATCTGCAAACATCGCGGTATGCTCACCGACGATATCGCCTGCGCGCACGGTAGCAAAACCGATGGTCTGCGCTTTACGCTCGCCCGTATGGCCTTCACGGGCATACACCGCGTGTTCATCCAGATTCCAGCTCATCGCATCGGCAATCGCTTCACCCATGGCTAATGCAGTACCTGATGGTGCATCAACTTTATGACGGTGGTGTGCCTCAACGATTTCAATATCAGCATACTCACCCATCACTTTGGCCGCCTGCTGTAACAGATTCAGCACCAGGTTCACACCCACACTAAAGTTGGCGGCGAACACAATGCCAATCTCTTCGGCTGCGGCGCGAATCGCTTCTTTGCCCGCTTCATCAAAGCCGGTCGTGCCAATCACCATTGCCTTATGGTGCTGTCGGCAGAAGGCCAGATACTCCAGCGTGCCTTCCGGACGGGTGAAATCGATCAACACATCAAAATCATCGACCACTTTCAGCAAATCGTCAGTGACCGTCACTCCGATTTTTCCAATGCCAGCCAGTTCGCCAGCATCTGAGCCCAGCAGAGAAGAACCGCTGCGCGCCAGTGCCGCGCCTAACGCCACGCCATCTGCTTGCTGCGCGGCCTGAATCAAATTGCGTCCCATGCGACCCGGCGCACCAACGATAGCAATGCGGATATCACTCATAATTATTCATTCCTGATACAAATCTATGCATGCAAAGCGTAAACAGGTTAACGATCCGATAACTGTCACGCCACAATAATAAAGGGATATAAGAATTTTATGCCAGCCGCTAAACATTATCAGTAAATGCAATCCCATCTGCTGGAAATGGGTTTTTATGGCTGGCTGCAGATAAAGAAAAGGCCGAACAATGTCGGCCTGATTTTGTAACGGAAGTCTCCGCTTACTGCACGTTACGCACTTCGACGCGCAACTCTTTCGGCACTTCAAACACGATGTTCTCTTCGCGACCAATCAGCTCAATCGCCGCTTCACCGCCATACTCTTTCAAGCGCTGAATCACCTGCTGCACTAAAATATCCGGTGCCGAGGCGCCCGCTGTGACACCGATGATCTGCTTGTCTTTGACCCACTCTTCCTGAATGTCATCCGCTGAATCAATCAGCTTCGCCAGTTTGCCCGCACGCTGCGCCAGTTCGGCCAGACGGTTGGAGTTGGAGGAGTTTTTCGAACCAACCACCAGCACCACTTCCGCATCACGCGCCAGAACGCGTACCGCTTCCTGACGGTTGGTGGTCGCATAGCAGATGTCGTCTTTACGCGGGCCGATAATCGCCGGGAAGCGTTGGCGCAGTGCATCAATCACTTCCGAGGTATCATCAACCGACAAGGTAGTCTGCGTCATAAAACACAGATTACCTTCATCTTTGACGTTCAGCTTAAACACATCTTCCGGCGATTCCACCAGGTACATGCCACCGTTGGGGTTGTTGTACTGCCCCATGGTGCCTTCCACTTCCGGGTGACCCGCATGACCAATCAGAATGGCTTCCACACCTTTACGGCTGGCACGCGCCACTTCCATATGCACCTTGGTCACCAGTGGACAGGTGGCATCGAACAGCATAGTGAGATTGCGCGCTTTCGCTTCCGCACGAACAGCCTGAGAAACCCCATGTGCGGAGAAGATCAGGATGGCGTTATCTGGCACTTCGCTGATCTCTTCGATAAAAATCGCACCACGATCGCGCAGGCTGCTCACCACGTAGCGGTTATGCACCACTTCATGACGCACGTAGATTGGCGCGCCGTACATCTCCAGCGCGCGTTCCACAATACTGATGGCGCGATCCACGCCTGCACAGAAACCGCGAGGGTTAGCTAACAGGATTTGCATCGCTGGCCTCCAGTACCGGATCAATCTCCAGCACTTCAATTTCAAACTGAATGCGCTGACCGGCCAGTGGATGATTGAAATCGACGGTGATTGAATCACCCGAAATCTCGCGGATCACACCTGGCATCTCGCTACCACCTCTGCCGCTAAACAGCATAATGGCGCCCACTTCCGGCTCTCCGGCATCGTTAAAGTCACGGCGCGAAAAGTACTGAACCAGGTCCGGGCTGATGCCGCCAAAGGCATCATCAGGTGCCAGCGTAAAAGCGTGCTTATCGCCCACTTTACGCCCCACCAATTCCTTCTCCAGCGCCTCTGACAGGCTGCCATCACCCAGACAGAACAGCGCAGGTTTGCCGTTGGCACGCGTGGATTCGGCCGTTGAGCCATCTTCCAGCTTGAGTGTGAAATGCACCAGCAACGCGCTATCGCGCTGTACGGACTCAGTCATTTGTTACCCTTTCTCTTTGACCTGTTTGTCTTTCGGGGTGAGGAAACCTTCCAGCACCACCAACGCTGCACCAATACAGATGCCGCAGTCAGCGATGTTAAAGGTGGCGAAATGCCAGTCACCAACGTAGAAGTCGATGAAATCCACCACGAAGCCGTGATAAGCACGGTCAAACAGGTTACCCAACGCCCCGCCGATTATCAGCGCGTAGGCAATATTGGTTAGTTTGTTACTTGCGCGGTTGCGATACATCATCACCACCAGCGCGACCACAATCGCAATCGCGATGCCGGCGAAGAACCAACGCTGCCAACCGCCTTTGTCCGCCAGGAAGCTGAACGCTGCACCATAGTTATGCGCATAGAACAGATTCAGAAACGGAATCAGCGGTTTGGTTTCGTGCAGCATCATGTTGTTCATGATCCACTGCTTGCTGGCGAAATCGATCACGATCACCACCAGCACCAACCACAGCCAACGCAATCCGGTAGAGCAGAGTTTACTCATCAGGCAAATTTCCGCACTTCACCGTTGCCGGCTACGTTGGTGTAACAACGTCCACAGACCGCAGCATGCTCCGCATTCTGGCCGACGTCAGTAGTGTAATGCCAGCAGCGCGGACATTTCTCGCCTTCTGCTTTGTGCAGTGCGATTTTCAGACCTTTCAGTACTTCGCTCTGCTGTGCTTCATCGCTGGCAGTGGCGTAGTCCGCCACCGTTGCGCCGGAAGTCAGCAATACAAAGCGCAGTTCATCGCCCAGCGCCTGCAGTTTGGCCGCCAGTTCAGCGTCCGCGTACAAGGTCACCGTGGCTTCCAGTGCGCCACCGATACGTTTATCGCTACGTGCCTGCTCGATCACTTTGTTGACTTCGCCGCGCACTTTCAGCAGGTCATCCCAGTAAGCGTCGTTCAGTGCTTCGTTATCCGCCAGACCAAACAGGCCTTCATACCACTCTTCAGTGAACACATACTTCGCGCGCTCACCTGGCAGGTAGCCCCAGATTTCATCAGCAGTGAAGGACATGATCGGCGCCATCCAGCGCACCAGCGCTTCAACGATATGCCACAGCGCGGTCTGGCAGCTGCGGCGTGCCAGGCTGTCACCTTTGGCGGTGTACTGACGATCTTTGATCACATCAAGATAGAACGAGCCCATTTCGATGGAGCAGAAGTGCATCAGACGCTGCACCACTTCATGGAAATCATAGTTCTCGTAAGACTGGACGATGTCCTGCTGTGCGGCGAGTGCACGACCTACCGCCCAACGATCCACCACCACCATCTCTTCTGGTTTCACGCAATCGGTCGCCGGGTTGAAGCCCGCGAGGTTTGCCAGCAGGAAGCGTGCGGTGTTACGGATACGACGATAGCTGTCAGCAGCACGCTTCAGGATTTCGTCGGACACCGCCATCTCACCGGAGTAGTCAGTTGAGGCCACCCACAGACGCAGAATGTCCGCGCCCAGTTTGTCCATTACGTCCTGCGGTGCCACGGTGTTGCCGATGGATTTCGACATCTTGCGGCCCTGGCCGTCCACGGTGAAACCGTGCGTCAGTACCTGACGGTAAGGCGCTTTGCCTTTCATCGCCGTCGAGATCATCAGTGAAGACATGAACCAGCCGCGATGCTGATCCGAACCTTCCAGATACATATCCGGCGTATGGCCGCCAAACTCTGGACGCGCATCCACCACGGAGTAGCTGGTTGATCCTGAATCGAACCACACATCCAGTGTATCCGGCACTTTGACGTAGTGGTCAGCGTCGTCGCCCATCAGATCGCGCGGATCAAGATCCCACCACGCCTGAATGCCATCCTGCTCAACGCACTTCGCGACTTTCTCCATCAGCTCCAGCGTATCCGGATGCAGCTGCTCGGTCTCTTTATGCACGAACAGCGCCATTGGCACGCCCCACGTACGCTGACGTGAGATACACCAGTCTGGACGGTTCGCTACCATCGCTTCGATACGCGCCTGACCCCAGTCCGGGATCCACTGCACGCCTTTGATCTCTTTCAGCGACTGTGCACGCAGGCCTTTCTGATCCATGCTGATGAACCACTGTGGGGTGGCACGGAAGATGATTGGGGTTTTGTGACGCCAGCAGTGTGGATAGCTGTGCAGCAGTTTCTCAACGTGCAGCAGTGCGCCTTTCTCTTTCAGCAGCTCAACGATCATGTCGTTGGCTTTGAACACATTCACACCATCCAGCGTTGGATAGGTGCCTGGCAGGAACGCGCCATCCGGACCGACTGGGTTAGCCGTTTCCAGACCGTATTTCTGGCCGATCACATAGTCATCCGGGCCGTGGCCTGGCGCCGTGTGTACTGCACCGGTACCCGCTTCCAGCGTAACGTGCTCGCCCAATACGACTTTGGATTGAATCTGCTCGAGGAACGGATGCTGGAACAGCTGCAGCTCAAGTGCCGCACCGTTGCATTCGCCCAGCACTTTCCACTCAGCGATGCCCGCGCGCTTCATCACACCCTCAACCATCTCTTTGGCGAGGATCAAGCTGCGGCCTTCGATTTGCAGCAACTGGTATTCGAACTCAGGATGCAGTGAGATACCGCGGTTGGCTGGCATGGTCCACGGGGTGGTGGTCCAGATCACCAGAGAAACCGGGCCTTCAGAGGCTGCAACGCCAAACTTCGCGCGCACCGCATCGGCATCGACGGCGTTAAACATCACGTCGATAGATGGGGAAGTTTTGTCGTAGTACTCGACTTCTGCTTCAGCCAGCGCCGAGCGGCAATCCATGCACCAGTGCACTGGCTTCGCGCCTTTGTGCAGGTGGCCGTTGCCGATGATTTTACTCAGGGCACGAATAATGTTGGCTTCGGTTTTGAAGTCCATGGTCAGGTAAGGACGATCCCAGTCGCCCAGCACGCCGAGACGGATGAAGTCTTTCTTCTGGCCTTCAACCTGTTCAGCAGCGTAGTTGCGGCAGGCGGCACGGAATTCCGCTGCGGAGACTTTCTCGCCTGGCTTACCGATCATCTGCTCAACTTTGTGCTCGATAGGCAAACCGTGGCAGTCCCAACCCGGCACATACGGCGAGTCATAGCCCGCCATGCCTTTCGACTTAACGATAATGTCTTTCAGAATCTTGTTAACGGAGTGACCAATATGAATGCTGCCGTTCGCGTAAGGAGGGCCATCATGCAAAATAAAGGTTTTTTTCCCTTTTTTGGCTTCGCGGATGATGCCGTACAGGTTGTCATCAGTCCAACGTTGCAGCATTCCCGGTTCGCGTTTGGCCAGATCGCCACGCATCGGGAACCCCGTTTCCGGCAAATTCAGGGTAGATTTATAGTCACTCATCAGATTCTCGGTTCCGTATTTCGGTCATTAAGCCGGTGCGTTAAGCCCAAAAAATTGGCGGGCCGTCACCACATCTTTCGCAATTTGTTCTTTCAACGCGTCCAGCGAAGCGAAACGCTGTTCGTCGCGAATCTTCTGTTTCAGCACCACCTCAATGTGGTGGCCATAAAGATTCATGTGTGTGTCAAGCAGGTGAACTTCAAGCTGCTGACGCAGACCTTTTACTGTCGGACGTGTACCAATGTTGGCCACGCCGGCTATAGGCTTGTCACCAAGGCCTAAAACTTCAACCGCAAACACGCCTTTTACCGGCGTTACTGTGCGGCGTAAGGGAATGTTCGCGGTAGGAAAACCAATAGTGCGCCCCAGTGCATCACCGTGCACCACGCGCCCTGAAATGCTGAATGGATGGCCAAGCAGCGCTTCCGCCTGCGCAAAATCATCCTGTGCCAGTGCCTGACGTACCGCCGTGCTGCTGATACGTGCACCGCCATCACAATAGGTCTGAGTGCTGATGACGTCGAAGCCATACTCAACACCGGCTTTCTGTAATAACAGGAAATCCCCCTGGCGACCAGCGCCGAAGCGGAAATCATCACCCACTGCGAGAAACTTCACGTTGAGCTTATCGACCAGCAGTTCGGCGATAAAACTTTGTGCGGAGTGCGCCGCAAAACGGCGATCAAAGCGGACACAGAGCACGGCATCAACGCCCGCCAGCTCCAGATATTTCAGCTTCTCGCGCAGACGTGTCAGGCGTGCCGGGGCTTTGTCACCGGCAAACAATTCAAGCGGTTGCGGCTCAAACAGCATCACCACCACCGGCAGGTTGCGTTGTCGTCCTTCAGCAATTAACTCCGCCATCAAGGCCTGGTGGCCGCGATGTACGCCGTCAAAATTGCCAATGGTCAGGACGCAGCCGCGATGCTGCTCTTTCAGATTATAAATACCGCGGATAAACTTCATGGCTGACTCAAACCGGTGGAAATCGGCGGATTATACCCTTGAATGGCCTTCAGGTTAACCCGTCTGCGTGCCTTTCCTGCGTATGGTGCGGCTTAAAGCGCACGCAACCCCTTGCTCAGGCAGGTAATGAAGATTTTTAGTGCGAAATACTGTATTCAGCGGCGTGTTGCTGGTAGAATCCTGCGCCATCAATTACGTAATCAAGTGCCGTTGCTAAAACGACGCTTATTTGCACAAATCCATTGACAAAAGAAGGCGCAAAAGGCATAGTCCTCGGCCTTTGATTTGTCCATATAGATCACATTTGGGAGTTGGACCTTGGCTAATATCAAATCAGCTAAGAAACGCGCCGTAACATCTGAGAAACGTCGCAAGCATAACGCGAGCAACCGTTCAATGATGCGTACTTTCATCAAGAAAGTATACGCGGCTATCGCAACAGGCGACAAAGCTGCTGCGCAGAACGCATTCAACGAAATGCAACCAATCGTGGACCGTCAGGCTGCTAAAGGTCTGATCCACAAAAACAAAGCTGCACGCCATAAAGCAAACCTGGCTGCTCAGATCACCAAACTGGCTTAATCGCCTGTTAGGTTATCGCTTTGTCGAAAGAACCGGCGCTTAGCCGGTTTTTTTATGCCTGCAATTTGGCATTAAACAGTGCGCTGAAATCACGATTACAAATGCGCTGTACCGCCGGATGTTGAATCATACGCTCGGCAAAAATCACGTGGTACTCTTCCATGACCGCCTCCAGACGCCCTATTTCACAAATCGTATCGTCACGATAGATCTCCGCTCCGTATAACGTCGGCGCAACGAAAATCGCGTTGTTCTGCGCACCAAAAGCCTTCATCAGGGCGGCATCATCAAACTCGCCAAGAATATCGATCTGCAACCCCTGGCTGTGAATCCAGTTCAGCAGCTTGCGGCCCAGCATCGACCGCCGTCCAGGAATTAACAGGCGACGCTGCTCTAAACACGCTGGAAAAGGACGATCAGGCAGCGGGGCGTTGCACCAGAAGCTAATCGGACATTCGCCGAGCTTCACGGAGAACAAACCTTCCTGCTGAGTAGAGTCGATTGGGCAATCCGATACAATCATATCGAGCTTGTGCTGACTCAGTTGCTCCAGCAACATCTCGTGCGTTGACTCGAAACAGCGCAGATGAATTTTCTCTTCCGCCACCACGGCCGCTTCAAGCACTTTGCTCACGAGTGGTTTCGATAATGCATCCGCCACCCCCACATCGAACAACAAATGTGACTCTTTGCGATAGTTAACGATATCCAGCATCTCCTGGCTGAGCATGAACATGCGATCGGCGTAGCGAAACACCAGCTGCCCGAGTTCATTGGGCACCAAACCACGCCCCTGGCGACGGAACAGCACGCCCCCCAGTTGCTCTTCCAGTGCTTTAATCTGCCCCGTCACCGTTTGTGGCGTCAGGCACAGGACATCAGCGGCGCGCACCACGGAGCCGGTTTTGCACACCTGCCAGAAATAGTAGAGATGATTGAAATTGAGCTGATTCATTATAAAAAAGGAGGCTTACGCCCCCTTCCCTGTTTATCGCAGTTTGATACGCAGCAGCGTGTAACCAATCACTGCGGACAGCACCGAGCCACTGAGGATACCGAGTTTCGAGAAGGTCACCAGTTGCTCATGTGCGGCGTCAAAGGCCAGCGAGCTGATGAAAATCGACATGGTGAAGCCAATACCGCACAGCACACCGATCGCCATGATGTCGCGTATGGCGGTGCCGTTCGGCAACACCGCCAGCCTCCACTTCACTGCCAGCCAGCAGAACAAGGTAATGCCCAGCGGTTTACCGATCAGCAAGCCGAGGATAATGCCCAGCGGCTCCGGTGACAGCACATCGCCGAAGGTAATGCCGCTTAAAGAGATACCAGCGTTAGCGAAAGCGAACAGCGGCAGGATCAACCAGTTCACCCAGGGCATCAAACCATGTGCCAGATGTTCTGCAGGCGAATGACCGTCCTTCTCTTCCAGTGGCACGAAGAAACCTACGATCACCCCTGCCAGCGTGGCATGCACGCCGGATTTGAGTACCGCCGTCCACAGCACCACACCCACCAGCATGTAAATCGCAATGTTACGCACACCGCAACGGTTTAATATCGCCAGCAATACGATTGCGCCGGCTGCGACGCTCAGCGACAGCACCGAGAGATCGCTGGTATAGAACAGCGCGATAATCACGATAGCGCCGAGGTCATCGATAATCGCCAGTGCCATCAGGAACACTTTCAACGCGGCGGGCACGCGGCTGCCGAGCAGCGCCAGGACGCCTAAAGCAAAGGCAATGTCAGTGGCGGTTGGGATTGCCCAGCCGTTACGAGCGATTTCATCAGCATGATTGAAACCGAAGAAAATCAGCCCGGGAACCACCATACCGCCGAGGGCGGCAATTACCGGGAAGATGGCACGGTCGCGACTGGCTAATTCACCAATCATCAGCTCACGCTTCACTTCAAGGCCGATTAACAAGAAGAACAATGCCATCAACGCATCATTGATCCACAGCAACAGGTTTTTGCTGATATCCAGTGCGCCAAAGCGAATTTGCACCGGCTCAGCGAGGAACGATTGATAACCTTGTGCGGTTTCTGCACTGTTGGCGAGAATCATCGCGGCAACAGCGGCAAGAATCAGCACGATGCCGTTGCTGGCATCACTCGCGATAAAGCTCTTCAGCAAGCTTCGAATACTACGGGGTTTGTTCACAACTCCTCCTGAGCAGGACAATTTTTAGCGGCTAGTTTAGCGGCGTAAATACCTCGTTAAAAGCAGCTTATGTCTCGTTTATGGATCGGGAATACCGATCTATTAAATCACAGACATAAAAAAAGCGGAGAGTTTCCTCTCCGCTTCATTATGGCTCGCTGACTCGATTAACGGGTCAGGTCGTCAAAGAACTTCTTCACGCCGTCGAAGAAGCTTTTGGAGCGCGGGCTGTTTTTCTCACCCAATGGGCCACCAAAGCTCTCTTCCAGCTCACGCAGTAAGGCTTTCTGTTTGTCGTTGAGGCTGACTGGGGTTTCCACCACCACACGACATAGCAAATCGCCCACCGCGCCACCGCGTACTGACTTCACGCCTTTACCGCGCATGCGGAACAGCTTGCCGGTTTGCGTTTCTGAAGGCACTTTCAGCTTCACGCGACCGTCCAGCGTCGGCACTTCAATCTCGCCGCCCAGTGCTGCCATCGCAAAGTTGATCGGCACTTCACAGTACAGGTTGTTATCTTCACGTTCGAAGATCGGGTGTTTCTTCACCGAGACCTGAACGTACAGATCGCCCGCTGGTGCGCCGTGTTCACCCGCTTCACCTTCGCCGCTCAGACGAATGCGATCGCCGGTATCCACACCTGCCGGGATTTTCACCGACAAGGTTTTCTGGCGCTCAACGCGGCCATGTCCATGACAGGCGTTGCACGGATCTTTGATCACCGAACCGCGACCGTGACAGGTCGGACACGCCTGCTGCACGGTGAAGAAGCCCTGGCGCATCTGCACCTGGCCTGCACCGTGACAGGTCGAACAGGTCTGTGGCTGCGTACCCGCTTTGGCACCGCTGCCGTGGCAGACATCACACTCTTCCAGGGTAGGAATGCGGATCTCTTTGGTCACGCCGCGTACCGCTTCTTCCAGCGACAGCTCCATGTTGTAGCGTAAATCGGCGCCACGGGCAGCACGCTGACGGCGTCCACCACCAAAGATATCGCCAAATACGTCGCCAAAGATATCGCTGAAGTCAGCACCGCCGCCGCCAAAGCCGCCGCCACCGAATCCACCACCGCCCATGCCACCCTGTTCGAAGGCTGCATGACCGTACTGGTCATAGGCCGCACGCTTTTGCGCATCGGTCAGGATTTCGTAGGCTTCTTTAATCTCTTTGAATTTCGCTTCGGCTTCTTTATTGTCCGGATTACGGTCCGGATGGTATTTCATCGCCAGGCGCTTGTAGGCCTTTTTGATTTCACGCTCATCTGCGGATTTAGAGACGCCTAAGATCTCGTATAAATCACTCTTAGCCATTTTGTTCTGCCCTTAACATGATCGCACGGGCGTGGAGAGATCTCCTACGCCCGTGCTGGTTTCAACGGCTGTCAGGCCAGCCGTCGCGCCCGGTCAGGGGCAATTATTTTTTGTCTTTAACTTCTTCGAATTCAGCGTCGACAACATCGTCATCTTTCTTCGCTGAAGCGTCGCCAGCGTCTGCTGCGCCCGCCTGGCCTTGCTGTTGAGCCAGTTCCATCAGTTTGCTTGATACTTCCATCAGAGCCTGCATTTTGGCTTCGATTTCCGCTTTGTCTTCGCCTTTCAGCGCAGTGTTCAGCTCGGTCAGCGCAGACTCGATCGGTGCTTTGTCTTCAGCAGACAGTTTGTCACCGGCTTCGTCCAACTGCTTACGGGTGCTGTGAGAAATCTGATCACCCTGGTTACGGGTCTGAACCAGTTCTTCGAACTTACGGTCAGACTCGGCGTTGGCTTCTGCGTCACGCACCATTTTTTCGATCTCTTCTTCGTTCAGACCTGAAGAAGCTTTGATGGTGATCTTCTGCTCTTTACCGCTGTTTTTGTCTTTCGCAGACACGTGCAGGATACCATCGGCATCGATATCGAAGGTCACTTCGATCTGCGGCATACCGCGCGGTGCAGACTGAATACCGTCGAGGTTGAACTGGCCCAGTGATTTGTTATCACCTGAACGCTTACGCTCACCCTGCAGCACGTGAATAGTCACGGCAGACTGGTTATCTTCAGCCGTCGAGAACACCTGGCTGTGCTTGGTTGGGATGGTGGTGTTCTTGCTGATCAGCGAAGTCATCACGCCACCCATGGTTTCGATACCCAGCGACAGCGGGGTTACGTCCAACAGCAGAACGTCTTTTACTTCACCGGCCAACACACCGCCCTGAACCGCAGCACCGACAGCAACTGCTTCATCCGGGTTCACGTCTTTACGTGGCTCTTTACCAAAGAACTCAGTCACTTTGGCCTGAACCATTGGCATACGTGTCTGACCACCGACGAGGATTACGTCGTTGATGTCTGAAACAGACAGGCCAGCGTCCTGCAGAGCAACTTTCAGTGGCTCGATAGAACGGGTCACCAGATCTTCAACCAGTGATTCCAGTTTCGCACGGGTCACTTTGATGTTCAGGTGCTTAGGACCGGTCGCATCCGCCGTGATGTACGGCAGGTTAACGTCGGTCTGCTGAGCAGAAGACAGCTCAATTTTTGCTTTCTCAGCGGCTTCTTTCAGACGCTGCATCGCCAGCGGATCGTTGTGCAGATCGATGCCCTGGTCTTTCTTAAATTCTGCGACTAAGTAATTGATCAGACGGCTATCGAAGTCTTCACCACCGAGGTGAGTATCACCGTTGGTTGCCAGAACTTCGAAGGTTTTCTCGCCATCAACTTCATCGATTTCGATGATAGAGATATCGAAAGTACCACCACCCAGGTCATATACCGCGATAGTGCGGTTGCCCTGACCTTTATCCAGACCGTAAGCCAGTGCCGCTGCGGTTGGTTCGTTGATGATACGTTTTACGTCCAGACCCGCGATACGGCCGGCATCTTTGGTTGCCTGACGCTGCGCATCGTTGAAGTAAGCTGGAACGGTGATAACCGCTTCAGTTACCGCTTCACCGAGGAAATCTTCCGCGGTTTTCTTCATCTTTTTCAGCACTTCAGCAGAGATCTGCGGCGGTGCCATTTTCTGGCCTTTCACGTCCAGCCATGCGTCACCGTTATCAGCGCCAGTGATTTTGTACGGCATGATTTTGATATCACGCTGCACTTCTTCGTCCTGGAAACGACGGCCAATCAGGCGTTTGATCGCGAACAGAGTGTTCTGCGGGTTAGTCACCGCCTGACGTTTAGCCGGCTGACCGACCAGAGTCTCGCCATCTTGTGTATATGCAATGATTGACGGTGTGGTGCGATCGCCTTCGGCGTTTTCAAGCACACGTGCTTTACCACCATCCATAACCGCAACACATGAGTTGGTTGTACCCAAGTCAATACCAATAATCTTACCCATCTAAACGTCTCCCACTTAAATTCTTTGTCAATTAGCGTTGTTAGCAGATGTGCGGCCAAGCTGGCCTTTTTCAACTGCTGTGACAGGCTTTTTTTGCTGCCTGACATCACTCGATGACAAGTAAATGGGGCCGCTTCAGAGCGCATCAAGGGTTAAAACTAAAATAATTTTAAAAAAATGCGGAAAAGAAAAAGGCGCTTACGCGCCTTAAGTTAGACATTCACCTGATTGAGCAGCGTTGATCGCTGTTTTTCGCTCTGCAGCCACAGGCCGACCAGCAAGCCAATCAGCGCCAGCGCCAGCACATACCAGGCCGGTGCCATCGGCGTGAGTTGCATCATCAGCGTCACGCTGATCGGTGTCAGACCACCGAAAATCGCATAGGCGACATTGTAGGAAAATGAGATACCGGTAAAACGCACCGCTGCCGGGAACGCTTTTACCATCACAAAAGGCACCACGCCCACCACACCAACACTCAATCCCGCCAGTCCGTACCAGACAAACAGCATCTCAGGCGAACCATCGAGTTGATGGAAGAAGTTCCAGCTGAAGATAGCCAGCAGCAACGAACCGCCCATCAGCGTTAACGCCGCGCCGAAGCGATCCACCAGCCAGCCAGCGATGACGCAGCCGAACAGCAACATAATGGTGGCGACGCTATTTGCTTGCAGGCTCAATGCCGCTGGGATGCCATGCTGTTTCTGCATCAACGTGGGTGCCATTAAGATCACCACCACAATGCAGGCGGAAAGCAACCACGTCAGCAGCATCGAAATCACAATCCCGCGCTTATGGCTGGCGAGGATGGTTTGCAGCGGTAGCTTGTCGGATAACGCTTTACGCTCCTGCATCTGCTTAAACACCGGCGTTTCATGCAACCAGCGGCGCAGATACATCGCCAGCAAGCCGAATAAGCCACCGAGGAAGAACGGAATGCGCCAGCCGTGATCGCGAATTGCGGCAGGAGAAAGCGTGGTATTCAGCACCGTTGCCACCAACGACCCCAGCAAAATCCCCGCCGTTAAACCCGCCGTCAGCGTGCCACAGGCAAAACCGATGCGCTTCTCCGGCACATGCTCTGCCACAAACACCCACGCGCCCGGCACCTCGCCACCAATCGCAGCGCCTTGCAGCACGCGCATCAGCAACATCAAAATCGGCGCTGCGATACCAATACTGGCATAGGTCGGCAGTGCGCCCATCGCCAGCGTCGGCAGCGCCATCAGCAAAATGCTCAGGCTGAACATCTTCTTGCGTCCGACTTTGTCACCAAAGTGGGCCATCACGATGCCGCCCAGCGGACGCGCCAGATAACCTGCGGCGAAAATCGCGAAGGTCTGCACCTGACGCAGCCATTCCGGGATATCCGGTGGGAAGAACAGCTCGCCAATCACGGCGGCGAAGAAAACGAAGATAATGAAGTCGTAGAATTCCAGCGCCCCGCCGAGGGCAGCCAGCGACAGGGTTTTATAATCCTGGCCGTTGAGACGGCGCGTTGTGTGTGCATCCATAGTCGTGCGGTATCCAGAGGCAAAGTCAGTATGGTTGTAAAGCTGGAGTTACTATACCGTCAATATTTCGCCACACCAGTACCGCTGAATTTTATGCCTGAAAACGGCGATTTTCAGACGTTTGTCTCACGCCTTGCGCTTTTGGGGCGAAATGCTGCTACCACTGCGGGGTTGGTTTCCACATATGGCCCTTCCAGCAACTGTAAACAATAAGGTACAGCAGCGAAGATGCCCGGCACTTTTACTGCACCATCTTCCGCTTTCAGCCCTTCCAGTGTCTCTTTTATGGATTTCGGCTGACCGGGCAGGTTGAGGATCAGCGACTGTTTGCGGATCACGCCCACCTGACGCGAAAGGATCGCGGTTGGCACAAACTGCAGGCTGATTTGACGCATTTGTTCGCCAAAGCCCGGCATTTCACGATCGGCGACCGCTAAAGTGGCATCGGGTGTGACATCGCGGCGCGCCGGGCCGGTACCGCCGGTGGTCAACACCAGGTTGCAGAACAGCTCATCGACCAGTTCGCAGATCGCCTGCTCAATCATCGGCTGTTCATCGGGCACCAGGCGGGTTTCGATTTCAAACGGAGTAGTGAGCGCGCTAGCAAGCCAGCTTTCCAGCGCCGGAATGCCCTGATCCTGATAAATGCCGTTAGCAGCACGATCGGAAACGGAAATTAATCCAATACGTAAAGTATCCATTAAGTTATCGCTGTGGTTGACCGCAATGCGGCAATTGAAGGGGAATGCAAAAAGGATAATACAAAGCGGAAGCGAGGGGAAAGCGTAAAACCGTGGCGACGGGTGCCGCCACGGCAAATCACCTTACAGCAGTTCGGCGATCATCTTCTCAAGTTTGCCCTGGTCGATGGCAAAGTTGCGGATGCCTTCAGCCAGTTTGGTCACAGCCATTGGATCCTGGTTGTGCTGCCAGAAGAACTCGGCTTCGGTCATTTTCGCAGGACGCGCTTTGACTTCACCGGTGTAGCTCAGCTTACGCTCAACAGTCCCTTCGCTCTCAGCCAGCTCTTTCAGCAGGCCCGGAGAGATGGTCAGGCGGTCGCAACCGGCCAGCTCAATGATTTCGCCGACGTTACGGAAGCTGGCACCCATTACCACAGTTTCGTAACCGTGCTGTTTGTAATAGTTGTAGATTTCCGCCACAGACACCACGCCTGGATCTTCGTGTGCTGCGTACTCTTTCTTGTCGGTGTTCTGCTTGTACCAGTCGAGGATACGGCCAACGAATGGAGAAATCAGGAACACGCCCGCTTCCGCACAAGCACGCGCCTGCGCGAAGGAGAACAGCAGAGTCAGGTTACAGTTGATGCCTTCTTTTTCCAGCTGCTCAGCAGCACGGATGCCCTGCCAGGTTGAAGCCAGTTTGATCAGGATACGGTCGTTGCTGATGCCGGCATCGTTGTACAGTTTGATCAGGCTACGCGCCTTCGCGATGCTCGCTTCGGTGTCGTAAGAGAGACGTGCGTCAACTTCAGTTGAGATACGGCCTGGGATCAGTTTCAGAATTTCCAGACCAATGTTGACGGCCAGCTTGTCAGAAACCAGTGCCAGCTGCTCTTCTTTATTGCTGCTCTGCTGACGTGCCCAGGTAATGGCTTCGTCAATCAGTTTGCGGTATTCAGGGATTTGAGCGGCGTTGAGGATCAAAGAAGGGTTGGTGGTCGCATCTTGCGGCTGATAAAGCTTCATCGCCGCGATATCACCGGTGTCGGCGACCACAGTAGTCAGCTGACGCAAGGAAGTAAGTTTGTCCGTCATGGTTCTCTTTCTCTTAGGTTGACTGTCAGGGTGTAAAAGGCTGTTGGGATAATATCACGCACAATTCAGTGCGCAACATCACGAAGTGCCTCATTACGATAGCGCTAACAAATGGGAGCGATTTGCCGATCCGTGCAGCTTTTTTGCTACACTCGTCGCAACTTAATTCCCACCAATCCCCTGTAAACAGGCGGGTCAACAAGGACAAACACGATGCTGATGGTTATCTCGCCAGCGAAGACACTGGATTTTGAAAGCCCGCTGGCGACACAGCGCTTTACGCAGTCAACACTGTTAGAAAAGTCACAACAGCTGATCGATGTTGCGCGCGATCTCTCACCGGCGCAGATCGGATCGCTGATGGGCATCAGCGACAAACTGGCGCATCTGAATGCCGAACGCTTCAATCAATGGCAGCCGCCCTTCACGCTCGACAATGCCCGTCAGGCGATTCTGGCGTTTAAAGGTGACGTGTATACCGGCTTGCAGGCGGAGACGTTCAGTGAGGCGGATTTCGATTTCGCTCAGCAGCATCTGCGCATGCTGTCCGGTTTATACGGCGTGCTGCGTCCGCTGGATTTGATGCAGCCTTACCGCCTGGAAATGGGCATCAAGCTGGCCAACCCGGCGGCGAAAGATCTCTACGGTTTCTGGGGTGATTTACTGACGCAGAAGCTGAATGATGCGATGGCCGAGCAAGGCGATGAGGTGCTGATCAACCTCGCGTCCGATGAGTACTTCAAAGCGGTGAAGCCGAAGCAGCTCAACGGTGAGTTGATCAAGCCGGTGTTCCTCGATGAGAAGAACGGCAAGTTTAAAGTGATCAGTTTCTACGCCAAGAAAGCGCGTGGCCTGATGAGCCGCTATGTGATTCAGAACCGCTTGAGCAAGCCAGAGCAGCTGAAACAGTTTGATGTCGATGGTTATTTCTTTGCGGCTGATGAGAGCAAGGGTAACGAACTGGTGTTTAAGCGCCGCGAGCAGAAATAAAAAAAGGTCGCCAACATGGCGACCTTCCTCTTTGAGACGCGCATGAATGCGCGCCAGTATGCATCACTTCATCAAGAACTTACGCAGTTCAGCAAAGTCCGCCGTCATATTATGCGACAGCAGTGGCAGCTCAGCGCGCTCTGCCAGCTCTGGCGGCAGCGGCAGTTCCTGACCCAGAATCTCGTCCACGCTCTCTTTGAACTTGGCCGGATGCGCGGTGCCGAGGAACAGGCCGAATTCGCCTTCCTGCAGGTTGTCGCGCAGCATGCGATAGGCAATCGCCGCATGCGGTTCAGAGATGTAGCCAATTTCTGCCAGCTCACGCATGGTGGCTTTGGTGGTCTCATCCGATACCGCACCCGACACCAGATCGGTCAGGCGCCAGGTTTTACGACGGAACAGCTCTTCGACGCGCGGCCAGTTGTTAGGCTGGCTGACGTCCATGGCGTTCGACAGGGTTGCCACTGTCGCATTTGGCAGCCATTCGCCCTTATCAAGGAAGCGTGGCACGGTGTCGTTAGCGTTGGTGGCAGCGATAAAACGCTTGATCGGCAAGCCGAGGGATTTCGCCAGCAGGCCAGCTGTCAGGTCGCCAAAGTTACCGCTTGGTACTGACACCACCAGCTGATTACGCTGCTCTTGCGGCAGCTGCGCCACCGCTTCGAAGTAGTAGCAAATCTGCGCCAGCAGACGGCTGATGTTGATTGAGTTCGCTGAGTTCAGGCCAATCGCCTTCTTCAGCTCTTCATCATCAAACGCCTGCTTCACCAGCGCCTGGCAGGCATCGAAATCGCCTTCCACTGCGATGGTTTCAATATTGCCGCCCAGCGTACAGAACAGTTTTTCCTGCAGCGGGCTGATTTTGCCCTGCGGATAGAGAATCACCACTCGCACGTTTTCCATGCCGTAGAACGCATGGGCCACGGCGGCACCGGTGTCGCCTGAGGTCGCGGTCAGAATGGTGATCTGCTCATCGGCACCCGACACATAAGAGAGCATCTGCGCCATAAAACGGCCGCCGAAGTCTTTGAACGCCAGGGTTGGGCCATGGAACAGTTCGAGGCAGGCCACATCAGCACTGACTTTCGCCACCGGCGCCGGGAAGGCAAAGGCATTTTTCACGCGCTCAGCCAGCTGGTGTGCAGCCACTTCATCGCCAATATAAGCAGAGAGGATTTTGCTGCTGCGGCTGACGAAATCCATCTCCAGCATCGCATCGATGTCGGTCAGTTCGAATTCCGGCAGTTCGAGCGGGAAGAACAGCCCTTGCTGCGAGCCGAGGCCCTGTTTAACGGCCTGAGCAAAACTAACCTGCTCGTTGTGATCCTTAAGGTTGTAGAGTTTCATGCGTTATCCCAAGTTACGTGCGCCAGCCGTATCAAGACGGCAGATATGGACGAAGCCTTCATCATTCTGCAGATAGTGCTGGCTCAGCCAGTCTGCCATCCGCTGTGCCGTTGCCATCTCGTTGCAAACGGCGAAAAGTGTCGGGCCGGAGCCCGAAATACCGCAAGCCAGTGCGCCAATATCGGCCGCCGCTTTACGCGCGTCGGCAAAACCTGGCAGCAGTTTGGTGCGATAGGGTTCGGCAATCACATCCTGCATCAGTTTAGCTGCCAGCAGCGGCTGACGGGTATGACAGGCGTGAATAAAGCCGGATAACAGGCGGCCATGCTTGATGGCATCTTCTTTGCGGTACTGTGCAGGCAGAATCGCCCGCGCTTCTGCGGTCGAGACTTTGATGCCCGGATATGCCATCACCCACAGCCAGTCGTCAAAGCACGGCACCTCCTGACTGATGATCCCGTTCTCTTCAATCATCAGCTGCACACCGCCGAGGAAGCATGGCGCGACGTTATCAAAGTGCACGCTGCCGGAGATACGCCCTTCCAGTTCGCCCATCAAGGCCAACAGTTCGGTATCGCTCAACGGCTTGCCGCAGAACTCGTTCATCGCCATCAAACCGGCCACCACCGAGCAGGCGCTGGAACCCAGGCCTGAACCGATCGGCATGTTTTTTTCCAGCGTCATCGCCACCGGAACCTGTTTACCAATCGCCTGGCAGAAACGTTCCCAGCACTGATAAACGATGTTCTCTTGCGGATTGGTGGGCAGCTTGCTGACAAAGCGCCCGGTGTTCACCAGGCTGAAGCTGTCGGCCGCTTCGACTGACACGCAGTCACCCAACAGGGTGCCATCCACCGGCGAAACCGCCGCGCCCAGCACATCAAAGCCGACGCTGACGTTACCTATCGAGGCCGGTGCATAAATTTTTACCATCATCAAACTCCCAACTTCCACGACAGTGTACGCAGCAAGTCAGCAAATACGCCGGCCGCTGTGACATCATTCCCCGCGCCGTATCCACGCAGAACCAGCGGGATCGGCTGATAATAGCGGCTGTAAAACGCCAATGCGTTCTCGCCGTTCTTCACTTTATAGAGCGGGTCGTTACCGTCCACCGCATCAATTTTCACCTTGCAGACGCCACCTTCTTCAATGGCGCCCACGAAGCGTAACACTTTACCTTCATCACGCGCTTTGGCAACGCGGGCGGCAAAGGCATCGTCCAGTTCCGGCAGACGCGCCATAAACTGCTCAACGTCGGCGATGTCAGTGAGTTCAGCCGGCAGCAGCGGCTCGATCTCGATATCGCTCAGCTCCAGCTGATGGCCCGCTTCACGTGCCAGAATCAGCAGCTTGCGCGCCACATCGGTGCCCGAAAGGTCGTCTCGCGGATCCGGCTCGGTGAAGCCCATCTCACGCGCCGTTTTGGTGGCTTCCGACAGCGAAACGCCTTCATCGAGCTTGCCGAAAATAAAGGAGAGCGAACCGGAGAGGATACCGGAGAATTTGATCAGCTCGTCACCGGCATTCAGCAGATTTTGCAGGTTTTCGATCACCGGCAGACCAGCACCGACGTTGGTGTCATACAGGAACTTACGACGCGACTTGGCCGCGGCCGCACGCATCTGCTGGTAGTAATTCCACGACGAGGTGTTAGCCTTTTTGTTAGGCGTCACCACGTGGAAGCCTTCGGCAAGGAAATCGGCATACTGATCGGCAACCGCCTGGCTGGAGGTACAGTCCACAATCACCGGGTTCAGCAGGTGATACTCTTTCACCAGACGCATCAGACGGCCCAGATTAAACGGGTCTTTAGCTTCACTCAGCGCGCCTTTCCAGTTGCTGAGATCGATGCCGTGCACGTTGGTTAACAGCGCGCGCGAATTGGCGATGCCGCACACGCGCAGGTCGATGTGTTTCTCTTTCAGCCACGCTTGTTGACGATGCAGCTGCTCCAGCAACGCCGCGCCGACACCGCCGACACCGACCACGAACACTTCGATCACCTGATCGGTGGCGAACAACATCTGATGTACCACACGCACACCGGTGGTGACTTCATCATTGCTCACCACCACAGAGATGGAGCGCTCAGAGGAACCCTGTGCAATCGCCACGATATTGATGTTGGCACGCGCCAGCGCCGAGAAGAATTTGGCGGAGATACCGCGCAAGGTTCGCATGCCATCGCCGACCACAGAAATCACCGCCAGCTGCTCCAGCACATCGAGCGGATCCAGCAGGCCATCTTTCAACTCCAGATAGAACTCTTCTTCTAATACACGGCGGGCACGCGCCTGCTCGCTTTGCGGTACGCAGAAGCTGATGCTGTATTCGGAAGAGGATTGGGTGATCAGCACCACTGAGATACCGGTGCGTGACATCGCCGCAAACACGCGCGCCGCCATGCCGACCATGCCTTTCATGCCAGGGCCGGAGACGTTGAACATCGCCATGTTATTGAGATTGGTGATGCCTTTAACCGGGTTCTCATCCAGCTCGCCCTCGCCACCGATTAAGGTGCCGGGCGCTTGCGGGTTGGCGGTGTTTTTGATCAGGCAAGGAATCTGGAACTGGGCAATCGGCGCGATGGTGCGCGGATGAAGCACTTTTGCACCGAAGTAAGACAGCTCCATCGCTTCCTGGTAAGACATCGACTTCAGCAGTCGCGCATCCGGCACCTGGCGTGGATCGCAGGTATAAACACCGTCAACATCAGTCCAGATTTCACAGCAGTCGGCACGCAGGCAGGCTGCCAGCACCGCTGCCGAATAGTCAGAGCCATTACGGCCCAGCACCACCAGTTCGCCCTTCTCGTTACCAGCAGTAAAACCGGCCATCAGGATCATGTGATCGGCTGGGATCTGGCTGGCGGCAATGCGGCGGGTGGAATCGGCGATATCGACAGTGGATTCGAGGTAATGGCCCACGGCCAGCAGTTTCTCCACCGGATCGATCACCGTGACTTTATGGCCGCGCGCCTGCAGCAGCGCTTCCATAATGGCGATAGAGAGCTTCTCACCACGGCAGATGATGGCGGCATTCACCGCATCCGGGCACTGGCCCAGCAGGCTGATGCCGTGCAGCACTTGTTTCAGCTGGGCAAATTCCAGCTCGATGCGGGTTTTCAGGCCATCATAATCGAAGCCAGGCTGAGCCTCCGCCAGGCCCTGCAGCAGATCGGCAAAAATACGTTCGGCATCGCTGATATTCGTCAGTGCGTCCTGGCCGCTGATGGTTTTCTCAATCATCGCCACCAGATGATTGGTGATTTTCGCTGGCGCAGAGAGCACGGTGGCAACCTGTCCCTGTTGCGCGTTGCTTTCCAGAATATCTGCCACGCGGAGAAAACGTTCCGCATTGGCTACTGAGGTTCCGCCGAATTTCAGCACTCGCATGATTGAAGCTCTCCTGAATTTTTGCCGAAAAAAAAGCCCGCACTGTTTAGGTGCGGGCTTTTTTCTTTGTTTTTCCTGTATGCGTCAGCCCGCACCGTTACCTGTGGTAATGGTGGTGGTAATAATAATTGTGGTGTTCAGGCTGATATTACGCATTTAGATTTTTCTGTCTGTCTTTGTCTTGTCCGTCTGCCTTCCAGAATTAAAGCAAAGGGCACGTTAAGTCAACGAATTTGTCTTAGCCACGGTTTAACCACAGCTGCGCAGAGTTCGGTTTCTGCGCACAAATCATATCGGGATCGTTCGACGGATCGCCCTGTTTCCCGATCTGTCACTATTAAAACCGATATTCACCGATTATTTATCTATAAGTTTTTTTTCTACATCGTGCAGCAGGCGATGCAGCATGGCGCTATCGCGCTGCTCCAGCAGGCCGATACGCTGATCGATCCAGTCCGCCATTTTGGCATCGTCGCTCACGTCCAGCTTCACCAGCAATTGATGGAAGCGTTCGCGCAGCGCCTGCAGCTGGTGTTCGTTGGCCACTTCTTTCACTTCTGCCGCCACCTGATTCAGCGCCGACAGCTGATAGCAGTACACCATCACCGCCTGCCCGAGGTTGAGCGAAGGGTAATCATTGGCCATCGGAATGCCGGTCAGCAGATCGACCTGATCCAGCTCTTCATTGGTTAAGCCGCTGTCTTCACGACCAAACACCAGCGCGATACGACTCAGCCACTGACGCTTCTCCTGCAGAATGGTTTCAACCTGTTCGGGCGTGGCGTAGTAGCGGAATTTTGCACGGCTGCGTGCCGTGGTGGCGACCGAGAAATCGACATCGGCCAGCGCCTCACTCAGCGTGGCGTAGGTTTTGACGTTATCGAGAATCTCCCCGGCACCGTGTGCAACGCGACGCGCAGCCGGGTCTTGCCAGGCGTCACTGGCGACAATGCGCAGTTCGCTAAAGCCCATGGTTTTCATGGCACGAGCGGCCGCGCCGATATTTTCCGGACGGGCGGGTGAGACTAGGATCAGGGGGAAATGCATGATTTTTCCATCGAACTGTTAACAACTCGCCCTATGTTGGCATGCAGTGGCAAAAATACCAACCGCAGGGGCAAGAGAAAATAAGATGTTAAGGATGTTAAAAGAGGATAAAAGCCATGGGGAGAAGATATTGTGGGATATAACTAAAATTTCCACGCTTATTTAATATAAATCTATTGTTTTTCATATTATTAAAATATTATTTCCTGCAGGTTTTAGTTTTACCGTTATGCAGCCAAAATGTAGCAAAAATGCTGCTTTTTGTGAGCTAAGCTGGCATTCCTGGAGAAGTTTTTCATAAAAGTGTTAACGTGCTACACTTGCATTTGATATAAGTCAACGAAGCGTTGTTTTTATGCTTATCGGTTGTTGTTGGTGCTGTTAGGTTGCTGTTAATACGGTTAGGATAAGCGCCATTCCGATACCCACGGGGCACGCAAATATTCATCCTGACTGGCTGAGCTAACACTGAAGTTGACATAGATGGATGGTGTATTCCGAAGATTATTTCGTACACCGGTTGCGTAAGGCACGCTGTTTTGATGAACAGTAAACGCAGCCATCGTACGCCCTGTTTTCGATTTGTTGGCAAATTTTAGGTAGCGAAACATGCAGACCCCGCACATTCTTATCGTTGAAGACGAACTGGTCACGCGTAACACCCTCAAAAGTATTTTTGAGGCGGAAGGTTACGTGGTCTATGAAGCCACCGACGGCGCCGAGATGCATCAGGTTTTGACGGAAAATGACGTCAATCTGGTGATCATGGATATCAACCTGCCAGGCAAAAACGGTTTGCTGCTGGCACGCGAATTGCGTGAACAAGCAAACGTTGCGCTGATGTTCCTGACGGGTCGTGATAATGAAGTGGATAAAATCCTCGGCCTGGAAATTGGCGCCGATGATTACATCACCAAGCCTTTCAACCCACGTGAGCTGACGATTCGTGCGCGCAACCTGTTATCGCGCACCATGAATCTGGCGATGCCGAGTGAAGAACGTCGCGCGGTTGAAAGCTATCGCTTTAACGGCTGGGAACTGGATATTAACAGCCGCTCATTGATCAGCCCGAACGGCGACCAATACAAACTGCCGCGCAGTGAGTTCCGCGCGATGCTGCACTTCTGCGAAAACCCGGGCAAGATTCAAACCCGTGGCGATTTGCTGAAGAAGATGACCGGTCGCGAGCTGAAGCCGCATGACCGTACCGTGGATGTCACTATCCGCCGCATCCGTAAGCATTTCGAATCCACTCCGGACACGCCTGAAATCATCGCCACCATTCACGGTGAAGGTTACCGCTTCTGTGGTGAATTGCAGGATTAAGTTTGCTGCAGTAAAAGAAAAACGCCCATCAGGGCGTTTTTTTTATGGCTCAATGCCACGGCATGATCGGCACGGCGCTCAGCGCATTCTTCGGCGAACCGTCCACCACTTTATCTGAGTAGCTTAAGTAAATCAGCGCATGACGTTTCTGGTCAAAGAAGCGCACCACCTGCAATTTTTTAAACACCAAAGAAGTGCGCTTTTGGAACACAACTTCACCCTGCGCCTTGCCTTGTGAAATTTTATCGCTAAGCTCTACAGGCCCAACCTGCTGGCAGGAGATGGCCGCGTCGGAAGTATCTTCCGCCAGACCTAATCCACCCTTGATCCCACCGGTTTTCGCCCGGCTGATATAACAGGTTACATTTTTTACGTCGGGGTCGTCGAAGGCTTCCACCACGATCTTATGGTCGGGGCCAAACATCTTGAAAACCGTGTCTACTGAGCCGATCTCCTCGGCCTGTACGCCCGCGCTGAAGATAGAAGTTGCAAGCGTGATTATAAGAAAGCGAGTTATTGTCATTGAGTTACCATTGGCAATCGAATAGATGAGAATGTAATGTACTGTCAATCGAACCCGGAACCAAACCTAAACGGGTGATAACCCGCATTGATTTAGCACAGCAGATTAATCATCAGCCCCCACGCGTTTGTGCATTTCGTGCTATTATTCGACGACTTCATAGTTGCGCCACCAGAGAGTTATGAGGATGTTTTATGGACCAAGCCGGTATCATTCGCGATTTGCTTGTCTGGCTGGAGAGCCATCTGGACCAACCCCTTTCACTCGATAATGTTGCTCTGAAAGCGGGCTACTCCAAATGGCACCTGCAGCGCATGTTCAAGGAAGTGACGAGCCACGCCATCGGTGCTTACATCCGCGCGCGTCGTCTGTCGAAAGCCGCTGTGGCACTGCGCCTGACCAGCCGCCCGATCCTCGACATCGCTTTACAATATCGCTTCGATTCGCAGCAGACGTTTACCCGCGCGTTTAAAAAGCAGTTCAATCAAACGCCCGCCTGGTATCGTCGCTCATCGGAGTGGAACTCGTTCGGCATTCGCCCGCCGATTCGTCTTGACGATCACCACATGCCAGAGGCCACGTTTGTTACGCTGCCAGAAACGGTGCTGGTCGGGCAAACGCAAAGTTACACCTGCACGCTGGAGCAGATTTCCAGTTACCGTGACGAAATGCGTATCCACTTCTGGAAGCAGTTTCTGCTGGAAACCGATACCGTGCCACCGGTGCTGTATGGTTTGCATCAGGTACGTGCCAGCCATGAAAAAGATGATGAGCAAGAGATCCTCTACACCACAGCGGTGCCTGCCGATCAACAAGCACTGAGCATGCAGTCAAATCAGAATGTGATTCTCGAAGCCGGGGATTACGTGCAGTTCACCTATAACGGCGCCCGTAGCGCGTTGGGTGAGTTTATCCTGCTGCTGTACGGCACCTGCATGCCAACGCTGGGGCTGGTGCGTCGTCAGGGTCAGGATATCGAGCGCTTCTTTACCCACGGTGGTAAGAAACGCAGCGAGCCGCCAACGGAAATCCGTTGCGAATATCTGATTCCGATTCGTCCGCAGCAGAATCGCTGATATGAAAATGCCGTCACGATGACGGCATTTTTTTGGCCTCAATAACGGCCGGTCGTCATAAATGACGACCCTACGATTTCACAGCGTGCGCATTTATCACGAACCCGCAATTTGACAGGGTGCGCGTTTGTCACGACCCCACGAATTCGTAGGGTGCGCATTCATGCGCACCGATACCAGATAACAATTAACGCTGTAATTCATCCAGCGCAGGCGCGTCCAGATGCGACACATCGCCTGCCGTCTCGACCACCCATCCCGCTGCCAGCCACGCGCTCTGTTGATGATCCACGCGTGAGATAGAGCAGTTGCGCAGACGCAAACGACGTTCTGCGTGCGCCGGTAAGCCGAGCAGCGTGCTGACTAACACGCCCAGCGCCATACCGTGACTGACAATCAGCGGACGGCTGCCCGCTGGCAGTTCCAGCAACGCGTTCAGCGCTTCGTGCATACGCGTCGCCATCTCCAGCATCGATTCACCGCCGGGAATACGACCGCCTTCGGTGCCATCCACTAGCGTTTTACGCCAGCTCTCTTCTTCCGGCGTTAAGCCATCAAGGGGACGCTGTTCCAGACAGCCCATATTCAGCTCACGCAAACGCGCATCAACCGTGACCGTACAGCCGCACGCATCTGCGATAATCTCTGCGGTGCGGCGCGTACGGCCTAAATCGCTGGCAATCACATGCGTGATGCCCTGCGATTTCATCCGTTCACCGACTTGCTGAGCCTGTTGCTCACCTTTTTCCGTCAGCGGACTGTCGGATTGCCCTTGAATGCGTCGGGCCGCATTCCATACCGTTTCACCGTGACGAACAAGATAGACCTGTAGCATGCTTAATTTCCGTTATACTGCGACAAATTTGCCTTGAGGGTTCAAACAATTATGTACCACGTTGTCGCAGCCACCATCAACCCGGCAAAAATTCGCGCGATTGCTCAGGCGTTCAACGACGTCTTTGGCGAAGGATCCTGCCACATTGAAGGGGTCGAGGTCGAGAGCGGCGTTGCTGCTCAACCGTTAAGCGATGTCGAAACGCGAACTGGCGCACGTACCCGCGTGGCGAACGCGCGTCTGCTCCGCCCAGCGTCGGATTTTTGGGTGGCGATCGAAGCCGGTATTGAAGGCGATTGCGCCTTTGCGTGGATGGTGATTGAAAACGCTCAGCAGCGCGGAGAATCCCGCTCTGCCAGTTTTACCTTGCCGCCGGTGGTGTTAACAGGCTTAGCAGCCGGGCACGAACTCGGTCACGAAATGGCACGCTTAACCGGCGTTGATAATATCAAACAGAAAGGCGGCGCTATCGGCGCGTTTACCAACGGTCTGTTGAGCCGCTCCAGCGTTTACCATCAGGCACTGATTCTGGCACTCTGCCCGTTCACCCATCCGCTGTATCAGCAGTAGTTAATGGCGGCCTAAGCGCGCTTCCAGCCAGCGTTTCAGCTCGGGAGGCGCTTCTTTCAGACTGTTAGATCCACGCGTAATCGTGGCGATACCGACGCCCAACTCATTCTTCAGCTCGCGCTGACTCATGTCGCCGTTCATCAGCTCTTCGATAATGCGCAGGCGCGTGCCAAACGCTTCACGTTCATCGGGCGTCATCATCAGTTGCAACAATGGCAACGACACGCCGTCCGCGAAAGCGTTTTGCATTAACTCGATAAAACGCAGCCAGTTATCTTCAACAGGCTCAGCCGAATCTGGCTGGGAGGAAAGGGGTTGGCTCATGAAGGGCTTCCGTACTCATTGACGAGTACGGAAGCATAGCACAGCTAGTAACGGCGATTCCACTCACCATCAGCGAGAATCTTATCCGGCTTGCCCATGAAGTAACGGTAGTAGGCATCATAGGCCAGTACGTTTTTCACGTAGCCGCGCGTTTCAGAGAACGGGATGGTTTCGATAAACGCCACCGCATCCAGTTTGCCGCCGCTGTTGTTCAACCAGCTGCGCACCCTGCCCGGCCCGGCATTATACGCCGCCGAGGAGAAGATGCGGTTCTGATCGAACTGCTGATAAACGTACTCCAGATACTGCGTACCAATCTGGATATTGGTCTGCGGATCCAGCAGCTGGCTGCTGTTCACATAGCCAGGGATGTTATACATCTTCACGGTGTGCGCCGCAGTCGCCGGCATCACCTGCATCAAACCGCTGGCACCCACTGGTGAGCGCGCCTTCGGATTCCACGCACTCTCCTGGCGAGAGATCGCCATGGCATAGCTCTGCGGAATGCCTTTATCGCTGGTGTATTGCTGATACAGATTACGCCACGCCAGCGGGAAGCGCTCTTTAAGGCTATCCCACATTTTGGCGGTAATGGTCGCCTGCACGCTAAGATCCCACCAGTCCTGCTCGTTGGCGTAACGGGCCAGCATCTGCTGCTGTGAATGGGTTTTGCTTGAGATCAGATTGGCCCATTCGCTGCGCGCCAGATTATCCAGTCCCCAGTACATCAGTTCACGCACGCGAGCCAGTTCGGGCCCCTGTACCACCGCGTTGTCCGCCGCCGGAGCCTGATCGACCTGCAACGGATACTCTACGCCAAGGCGCTGCGCCGCGACCATCGGATAGAAGCCACGCGCCTGCATCAGCTTACGCAGGATCTCGTCAGCCTCGTCTTTACGCCCCTGAGAGATCAGCAGGTCGGCTTGCCAGTACTGCCACTCATCTTTCTCTTTGGCTTCTACCGGCAAACGGGCAATCCAGGTGTTCAGCCCACGACGATCGTTCTGACTCAGCGCCAGACGCACACGACGTTCCACCAGCGCGGTCGATTCGCTGTTCATCACCACCGCATCACGCCAGCGCGCCTGCTCGGAGGTCAGATCCGCGCCCATCATGCGCCACACCAAGGTTTCCTTCAGATCCTGCTCTTCGGCCTGGCTCATTTTCTGTGCCTGCACCAGCTGTGGGATCATCATGCGCGCATTATCCATATCTTCACGCGCCACGCGGGCAAAGGCATAGCTGGTGGCCATCCGGGTGAAATCGGTCGGACCGAGGCTACTGGCAAACGTGGTCACGGTCTGCGGATTCTGCTGCAGCGCAATCAGCGCGCTGGAGGTGGTCTGGTAATCCGCCGGCAGCGTTTTGGCCAGATAATTCACCAGGCTGTCGTTACCGGCTTTCATCGCCAGACGAATACGTTCGAGGATGGTGATTGGTGACATTTGCCCGGAGGCTTGCCACACCGAGAACAGCTGATCGCAGTCATTCGGCAGCGCGGAACCGCGCAGCCAGATCGATTTCGCGCCATCAAACGCCGCCTGCTGCTGACCGGTGGCCCACTTGGCGTAATACCAGTTACAGCGCGCTTGCACCGGTTTCGGTTCATCCGGACTGAAGCTCAGCACGCCCTGCCAATCCTGACGATGTGCCAGCACATTGACGAAACGCGTGGAAAGCGAACGCGCCGGTGGCAGCGTCGGGTATTGCTGAATAAAGTTCTTCACCGCCAGCGGCGTCTCTTGATCGAGATCCTGCGCCAGCAAACGGTATTGCAGATAAGGATAGAGCGGATAATCCTGCAGCGTTGGCATCAGCTGCGAGACCTGGTCCATTTGGTTATTATCCCAGGCTTGTTTGATTTGCGCATAGCGCTGTCGTTGTTGATCCAGCGAGTCGGCCCACACGCTGCCGGCCGTGCTGACCAGACAGATCCCTATCATCCAGTTACGCCACTTCTCCACTCTGCTCTCCTCTTCGCTGCGATCCAGCTCATGCCAGACTTAACTCATGCTAACCAGGCCAACGGTCTCTTGCCATGTTCTTCACAAAATTTACTCAGGCGCACCGTGATTGCACACCGCCTGCGCCGTGGCTGTGCAAATTATCATCACAAAATCTTATGGTATATCAATTAGCTACAGCTATTCATTCACTTACAAAAATGGCACGCGCTTTGCTCTGTTGAATTCCATCTTGTATACCAGTTGGAATTCACTCATGGCAGCAACCTTCGGATACACGCTTCAGGATTGGCAGCACCGCTATCAGCAGGACCCGCAGTGCATCACTGCCCTATTGGCTGCGCACCTCGACGCCATCGACAAGCAGGATAACGCCTGGCTGTATGTGGCGACGCCCGCGCAATTGCAGGCGCAAATCGAACCTTTGCTGGCCAGTTACTTGCGCAATCCCGCTGCGCTGCCGCTGTTTGGCGTGCCGTTTGCGGTGAAAGACAATATTGATGTCGCAGGGTGGCCCACCAGCGCCGCCTGCCCAGCCTTTACCTACACCGCTGAAGCCGATGCTTTTGTCGTCGCACAGTTAAAAGCGGCCGGCGCGGTGGTGATCGGCAAAACCAACCTCGACCAATACGCCACCGGTTTAGTGGGTACGCGCTCGCCTTTTGGTGCGGTGAGCAACACCTTTAACCCTGAATATGTCAGCGGCGGTTCCAGTTCTGGTTCTGCTTCGGTGCTGGCGCGCGGGCTGGTGGGCTTCTCGCTGGGCACCGATACCGCCGGTTCCGGTCGCGTCCCGGCGGGCTTTAATAACATCGTCGGCCTCAAGCCGACGAAAGGCTGGTTCTCGGCCAGCGGCGTGGTGCCTGCCTGCCGCCTAAATGACACCATCTCCGTGTTTGCCCTGACGGTGGAAGATGCCTTCGCCGTGGCGACAGCGGCAGGCGGTTACGACGCTGGAGATGCCTATTCACGCAGCAACCCGCACACCGCACCGGCCAGCTTCAAAGCCCAGCCTGATTTCGCTATTCCCGCCATGCCAGAATTCTTTGGAGATAAGCAGGCGGAAGCGGCGTGGTTAAGTGCCCTGGAGCAACTGCAAGCGGGTGGTGCGACGCTGCACCCGATCGACTTCAGCGTGTTCCACCAACTGGCGGAACAACTCTATTACGGCCCATGGGTTGCCGAGCGTACCGTAGCGGTGGGCGAGATGATTAACCGCCCGGAAGAGATGGATCCGGTGGTGTACGGCATTGTCAGCAGCGGCCTGAAATACACTGCCGTGGAGGCTTACCAGGCGGAATACCTGCGCGCCGAGCTGACGCGCCAAATCCAGCAAACCCTGGCGCAGTTCGATGCGCTCGTGGTGCCGACTTCACCCACTATTCACACGCTGGAAGAGATGAAACAGGAGCCGGTGCGCTACAACTCGCAGTTCGGCACTTACACCAATTTCACCAATCTCGCTGATCTCAGCGCACTGGCGCTGCCTGGCCCATTCCGCGCCGATGGCCTGCCTGCGGGTATCACGCTGATTGCGCCTGCCTGGCAGGATCGCGCGCTGGCGGGCTTCGGCATTCAGTGGCAGCAGCAGATGGCGCTGACGTTAGGCGCGACCGGCAAAGCTCAGCCCGCTCAACACACTGCCTTCCCGTTTTCTGCCGATCACGTACGCGTAGCGGTGGTCGGTGCGCATCTCACCGGTATGCCGCTCAATTTCCAGCTAACCACCCGCGATGCGGTGCTGGTGGAAGAGACACAAACCGCCAGCAACTACCGCCTATTTGCGCTGCTCGATGGCCCGATCAAAAAGCCCGGCCTGCTGCGCGGCGACAGCGGTGCCGCCATCACCGTGGAGCTGTGGGATATCCCACTGGCGCGCTTTGGTGAGTTCGTGGCGGAAATCCCGGCACCGCTCGGCATTGGCTCACTGACGCTAGCGGATGAAAGAGTGGTGAAAGGCTTTATCTGTGAACCGGCGGTGCTGTCACAGGCGCTGGAAATTACCGAATTTGGCGGCTGGCGCAACTGGTTGGCCTCTCAGGGGAGTAAATAATCATGTTCAGCACCGTACTGATCGCTAACCGTGGCGAAATTGCCTGCCGCGCGATTCGCACCCTGAAGCGCCTCGGCGTGAAAAGCGTCGCCGTCTATTCCGATGCCGACCGTAACGCGCGCCATGTTAAAGAAGCCGATGTGGCGATCGCGCTCGGCGGCGACAAAGCCAGCGACAGCTATTTGCGTATCGATAAAATTCTGGCCGCCGCCAAAGAGACCGGCGCAGAAGCCATCTGGCCGGGCTACGGTTTCCTCTCCGAAAGCCTGCCGTTTGCTGCCGCCTGTGAAGAAGCGGGCATTGCGTTCGTTGGCCCGACCGCGCAGCAGATTGGCGAGTTCGGCCTGAAGCACCGCGCACGCGAGTTGGCCGCCAGCGCGGGCGTGCCGATGACACCCGGCACGCCGCTACTGAATTCGCTGGAAGAGGCACTCAGCGCCGCTGAAACCATCGGTTATCCGGTAATGCTGAAAAGCACCGCAGGTGGCGGCGGCATTGGCTTAACCCGCTGCGATGACGCCGATACGCTGCGCAATGCGTGGCAGAGCGTGCGCCGTCTCGGCGAACAATTCTTCAGTGATGCGGGCGTGTTCCTTGAGCGTTTTATCGACCGCGCGCGCCACGTCGAAGTGCAGATTTTCGGCGATGGCACCGGTAAGGTGATTGCGCTGGGTGAGCGCGACTGCTCATTGCAACGCCGTAACCAGAAAGTGGTGGAAGAAACCCCAGCACCGAACCTGCCGCAGACCACGCGTGAAGCACTGCTCTCTTCTGCCGTGCGTCTCGGCGAGTTAGTCAATTACCGCAGCGCGGGCACCGTGGAATACATCTACGACGCCGAACAGGACGCGTTTTACTTCCTCGAAGTGAACACCCGCCTGCAGGTGGAGCATCCGGTGACGGAGTGCGTGACCGGGCTGGATCTGGTCGAATGCATGCTGCAAGTCGCAGCCGGTGATGCCATCGACTGGGCGCGTCTGCAACAGGCCCCCAAAGGCGCATCGATCGAAGTGCGTATCTACGCGGAAGATCCGCTGAAAAACTTCCAGCCGAGTCCCGGCACCCTGACCGGCGTCCTTTTCCCGGATGACGTGCGCGTCGATGGCTGGATCGATACCGGTACCGAAGTCTCAGCGTTCTACGATCCGATGATCGCCAAACTGATCGTTCACGCCGAGACGCGTGCAGCGGCGCTGAAGAAAATGCAGCAGGCGCTGGATGCTACGCAGCTGCACGGCATCGCCACCAACCTCGACTATCTGCGCCAGATTGTTGCCACCGAAGCGTTCAGCAGCGGCAAAGTCTGGACACGTTTCCTCGACAGCTTTACGCCGTCCTCCAGCGTGATTGAAGTGCTGCAACCCGGCACCTTCAGCAGCATTCAGGATTTCCCCGGCCGCCTCGGCTATTGGGATATCGGCGTGCCGCCTTCCGGCCCAATGGACGACTTTGCTTTCCGCCTCGCTAACCGCATTGTCGGTAACCACGACAGCGCCGCCGGACTGGAATTCACCCTGCAAGGGCCGACGCTGCGTTTCCACAGCGATGCGGTGATTGCCCTGACCGGAGCCGATTGCCCGGCAGCGCTGGATGGCGCAAGTCTCGATTACTGGCAGCCGATCAGCGTGAAAGCGGGCCAGACGCTGACGTTAGGCCGCGCCCAAAGCGGCTGTCGTACCTATTTAGCGGTGCGCAACGGCTTCGATGTGCCGGAATACCTTGGCAGCCGCTCCACCTTCTCACTCGGCCAGTTTGGTGGTCATGCCGGACGCACCCTGCGCGTCGCCGATATGCTGCCGATCTCCCAGCCACTCCTGGCGGCCTGCACCACGCCCGCGCCAGTCAGCGAGCCGCAAGCGCTGGATCGTGCACTGGTGCCGCACTACGGCACCGAGTGGCGCATTGGCGTGCTGTACGGCCCGCATGGCGCACCGGATTTCTTCACTCAGGCGGCTATCGATGAGTTCTTTGCCAGCGACTGGCAGGTGCACTACAACTCCAACCGTCTTGGGGTGCGTTTAGTCGGACCAAAACCGACCTGGACACGCGCCAACGGTGGTGAAGCCGGGCTGCACCCGTCCAACGTACACGACTGCGAATACGCCATTGGCGCGGTGAACTTCACCGGCGACTTCCCGGTGATCCTGACCCATGACGGCCCGAGCCTCGGCGGCTTCGTCTGTCCGGTGACCATCGCTAAGGCCGAGCTGTGGAAAGTCGGTCAGGTGAAACCGGGCGACAGCATTCGCTTCCATCCGATCAGCGCCGACGAAGCGGTGGCGCTGGAGAAAGCCCAGGCGCACAGCGTGGAAACCCTGCGCAGCACCCATGCGCCAGCCTTCGAGGTGCCATCACTGGCCGCCAGCGATATTGGCTCCGCCACTTTGCTAGCCGCCTTACCGGCTACGGCTGCCACACCTGCAGCGGTTTACCGCCAGGCCGGTGATAAATATGTGCTGATTGAGTACGGCGACAACGTGCTGGATCTGGCACTGCGTCTGCGTGTGCACCTGCTGATGAATGCGCTGCGTGAACGTGCGGTGCCCGGCGTCGAAGAGTTATCGCCTGGTGTGCGTTCGTTGCAGGTGCGCTATGACAGCCTGATCCTCAGCCAGAAACAGCTGATGAATCTACTGCTGGAATTAGAAGCCGGACTCGGTGATGTCAGCCAGCTGAAGGTGCCTTCGCGCATCGTCTGGATGCCGATGGCATTTGAAGACAGCGCCACGCTCGGTGCCGTCGAGCGTTATCAGGAAACCGTGCGCGCTACCGCGCCATGGCTGCCGAACAACGTTGATTTTATTCAGCGCATCAACGGTCTGGAAAGTCGTGAAGCGGTACGTGACACCCTTTTCGATGCCAGCTATCTGATCCTCGGCCTGGGCGATGTCTACCTCGGCGCACCGTGCGCAGTACCCATCGATCCGCGCCATCGTCTGCTCAGTTCCAAATACAGCCCGGCGCGTACCTTCACCGCTGAAGGTACGGTCGGCATCGGCGGCATGTACATGTGCATCTACGGCATGGATTCCCCTGGTGGCTATCAACTGGTGGGCCGCACGCTGCCGATCTGGAACAAATTCCTCAAGAACGATCAGTTCGCGGCAGATGAGCCGTGGCTGCTGCACTTCTTCGATCAGGTGCGCTTCTATCCGGTAACCGAGGACGAACTCACCCAGTTGCGTGATGACTTCCGTGAAGGCCGCGCCACGGTACGTATCGAAGAAACCCTGTTTGATTTCGCCGCTCATGGGCAATTCCTCGCGGAGCACGCCGACTCGATTGCCGAATTCCGTCAGCGCCAGTCAGCCGCTTTCGAACAGGAAGTGACGCTGTGGGCGCAGGAAGAACAAAACGCGCCGCTCACCAGCGAAGAGACGCTGATGGTGGCGGAAGCCGATGAGGATGCGCTGGCGGTGTGCGCCGATATGAACGGCAACATCTGGAAAGTGCTGGTGCAGCCGGGTGATGTGGTGGAAGCCGGTCAAACGCTGATCATCGTCGAAGCGATGAAAATGGAACTGGCGATCGTCGCGCCGCAAGCCGGCACGGTGAAACGCATTGCCTGCCAGGCAGGACGTCCGGTCAGTCCGGGCGACACTCTGCTGTGGCTGGAATAAGGAGCGCGCATGAATCAAAGCCCACGTAGCAAAGGCCGTCCGGAAGCCCTGGCGGAGAAGGTGTATCAGGCGCTGAAACAGGACATTTTTGAGTTCCGTTTAATGCCCGGTGACCGCTTTAGCGAAAACGAAATCGCCGATCGGCTCGAAGTGAGCCGCACGCCGGTGCGTCAGGCGCTGTTCTGGCTGGAGCGCGAGGGCTTTGTCGAAGTGTGGTTCCGCAGCGGCTGGCAGGTGAAGCCGTTCGACTTCGAGTATTTCGAAGAGCTGTATGACTTCCGCACCGTGCTGGAGCGCGAAGCAGTGCGCCGTCTGTGCGCGCTACCGCCGCTGGCCTGTGCGGAGATTCTGACCGAACTGAAGAGTTTCTGGATCGATGCGCCTCGCCTGGAGGATGGCAAAGCGGTGTCAGCACACGACGAAGCCTTTCACATGGCGCTGGTGGCCGCCGCGGGCAATCAGGAGATGGCACGCATCCACGCCGAATTAACCGAAAAGATCCGCATTATCCGCCGTCTCGACTTTACGCGTGACGACCGGGTGGATGCGACATACCGCGAACACGCTCAGATTTTACGGGCGATTTTCCAGCAACATACCGAGGAGGCACAACGCATTTTAACCGACCACATCGCCGTCAGTAAGGCAGAGGTCAGAAAGATCACATTGCATATGTTACAGCAGGCCCGGCTTCAACCCATTGAATAAAAAAACTAACACATTTAGAGGGTTAACGATGAAAAGACGTTCGTTGCTAAAAGCTTTTGCGCTCTCCGCCACCGTAGCCAGTTTGGGCTTTACCTTTGGTGCCCAGGCCGCTGATACCATCAAAGTCGGCATCATGTCGTCGCTGTCTGGCACCATGGCGATCTCTGAAACGCCGCTGAAAGACGTGGCCCTGATGACCATTGATGAGATCAACGCCAAAGGCGGCGTGTTGGGCAAGAAGCTGGAGCCGGTAGTTGTCGATCCGGCGTCTAACTGGCCGCTGTTCGCGGAGAAAGCGCGCCAGCTGTTGACGCAGGATAAAGTGGCGGCGGTGTTTGGCTGCTGGACCTCGGTCTCACGTAAATCAGTGCTACCGGTGTTTGAAGAGCTGAACGGGCTGCTGTTCTATCCGGTGCAGTATGAAGGCGAAGAGATGTCGCCGAACGTGTTCTACACCGGCGCGGCGCCCAACCAGCAGGCGATTCCGGCGGTGGAGTACCTGATGAGCGAAGACGGCGGCAGCGCCAAACGCTTCTTCCTGCTGGGTACCGATTACGTCTATCCACGCACCACCAACAAGATCCTGCGCGCCTTCCTGCACACCAAAGGCATTCAGGATAAAGATATTGAAGAGGTCTACACGCCGTTTGGTTACAGCGATTATCAGACCATCGTTTCTAACATCAAGAAGTTCTCTGCCGGTGGCAAAACCGCAGTGATCTCCACCATCAACGGTGACTCTAACGTACCGTTCTACAAAGAGCTGGCCAATCAGGGCATCAAAGCCACCGATATCCCGGTGATCGCCTTCTCCGTTGGCGAGGAAGAACTGCGCGGTATCGATACCAAACCGCTGGTCGGACAGTTAGCGGCATGGAACTACTTCGAGTCGGTGGATAACCCAACCAACACCAAGTTCGTGGCGGATTACCGTGCCTATGCCAAAGCGCACAACCTGCCGAACGCGGGCACCGTGGTCACCAACGACCCGATGGAAGCGACTTACGTCGGCATTCACATGTGGGCGCAGGCGGTCGAGAAAGCCGGCACCACCGATGTAGACAAAGTGCGTGCGGCAATGGCCGGACAGAGCTTTAAAGCGCCGGACGGCTTCACGCTGACCATGGATAGCACCAACCACCATCTGCACAAGCCGGTGATGATTGGCGAAGTGGAAGAGAACGGTCAGTTCAACGTGGTGTGGCAGACCGATAAAACGGTGCGTGCCCAGCCGTGGAGCCCGTACATCGCCGGTAACGATAAGAAGCCGGATTATCCGGTGAAGTCGACCAAGTAACGCTTTAGGTGCGGTCTGATGACCGCACCCATTCCACTCACAACAGGACGATAACCATGACAATCTGCCGTTATCTCTGCTGTCTGTTGCTCCTGCTGCCGTGGCTCGCCCAGGCGGGCGATGGCGCTGATTTCGCCGCCGCCAGCCGCACCGAGCAGGCCAATCTGCTGCAACAGTGGGCCGCCGCACCGCAGGCCAGCCGCCTGCCGCTGCTGCAGGCACTGCGCAACGAAAGCATGGTCATCGACCAGAACAAACAGCCGTTCAGCAAACAGGATGACAAACTCATCCCGCTGGACAGCGCACAACAGCCGACGAGTGACACCAAAAAGCTGTTTATGAACAACCGCCTGCGCGTGTTAATCGCCAGCGCCCTCGCTGCCCACCAGCTGGTGAGCGACGATCCGGCTATCCGCCTGCGCGCCGCGCAGCAGTTACAGAACGATGGTGCTGCCGACCAGTTACCGCTCATCGAACAGCGTATCACCGTGGAGAAAGACACCCAGGTACACTCGGTGCTCGCCATGGCGGCGGCCAACCTGCAACTCGCCAGCCCGGATGCCAGTGTGCGTCTCAAAGCCGTCACGCTGCTCGGTGAATCCAGCGACCCGAATATGCAGGCCAGCCTCAATCGCTTAACTCAGGCCAGCAACGAACCCGATGCGCAGGTGCGCGCTGCTGCTGCTGCCAGCCTGCAGCAGATTAAACATCGCCTAATGTGGGGCGATATTTTAGGTCAGGCGTTTACCGGCCTGTCACTTGGCTCGATCCTGCTGCTGGCCGCGCTTGGCCTGGCGATCACTTACGGTCTGCTTGGCGTGATCAATATGGCGCACGGCGAGATGCTGATGCTCGGTGCCTACGCCACCTGGTTCGTGCAGAACCTGTTCCAGCAGTTCGCACCGCAGTGGCTGGCGTGGTATCCGCTGCTGGCGCTGCCCATTGCGTTCCTGGTCACCGCCGGTATTGGCATGCTGCTGGAGCGCACCATCATTCGCCATTTATACGGCCGTCCGCTGGAAACCCTGCTCGCCACCTGGGGCATCAGCCTGATGCTGATCCAGCTGGTACGTATGCTGTTTGGCGCACAGAACCTGGAAGTGGCCAACCCAGGCTGGCTCTCCGGCGGTTTGCAGGTATTGCCTAACCTGGTACTGCCGTACAACCGTATTGCGGTGATCCTGTTTGTGTTTGCCGTGCTCGGCCTCACCTGGCTGCTGCTGAACAAAACGCGTCTTGGCCTCAGCGTGCGCGCCGTGACGCAAAACCGCGCTATGGCCGATTGCTGCGGCGTGCCGACCGGACGCATCGATATGCTGGCGTTTGGTCTGGGTTCTGGCATTGCCGGACTGGGCGGCGTGGCGCTGTCGCAGCTCGGCAACGTCGGGCCGGAACTCGGCCAGGGTTACATCATCGACTCATTCCTGGTGGTGGTACTCGGTGGCGTTGGTCAACTGGCGGGCACCGTGGTGGCGGCCTTTGGCTTAGGCATCCTCAACAAAGTGCTGGAGCCGCAGATTGGTGCGGTGCTGGGCAAAATCCTCATCCTCGTGCTGATCATCTTGTTCATCCAGAAACGTCCACAGGGACTGTTTGCCTTCAAAGGGAGGGTAATAGACTGATGAGCCAACCCCTAACCTTAACCCTGACGCGCAAAGCGCCACGCCTCAGTATCAGCCTCGGCATCGTCATCACCGTGCTGCTGCTGGTGCTGCCGTTCTGCGCCCTGCTGCCCGCCACGCATCCGCTGGCGATCTCCACTTACACGCTCACGCTGGTGGGGAAAATCCTCTGCTATTCCACGGTCGCCGTGGCGTTGGATCTGGTGTGGGGCTACGCCGGGTTGCTGTCGCTCGGTCACGGTTTGTTTTTCGCGTTGGGTGGCTATGCGATGGGCATGTACCTAATGCGACAGGCTTCCGGCGATGGCTTACCGGCGTTTATGTCGTTCCTGTCGTGGAACGAACTGCCGTGGTTCTGGGCGGGCACGCAGCACTTTGCGTGGGCACTGTGCCTGATCATGCTGGTGCCGGGCTTGCTGGCGCTGGTGTTTGGCTTCTTCGCCTTCCGCTCAAAAATCAAAGGCGTTTACTTCTCGATCATGACGCAGGCGCTGACCTACGCGGGCATGCTGCTGTTCTTCCGCAATGAAACCGGCTTTGGCGGCAACAACGGCTTTACCGGTTTCACCACCCTGCTCGGCTTTAATGTCACCGCCACCGGCACGCGCATTGGACTGTTCGTCGCCACCGTGCTGCTGCTGTTGATTAGTCTTGGCATTGGCTTCGCACTGGCGCGCAGCAAATTTGGCCGGGTGCTGACAGCGGTGCGCGATGCCGAAAACCGCCTGATGTTCGTCGGTTACGATCCTAAAGGCTTCAAGCTGTTTGTCTGGACGCTGTCGGCGGTGCTGTGCGGGCTGGCGGGCGCGCTGTATGTGCCGCAGGTCGGCATTATCAACCCCAGCGAGATGTCACCGACCAACTCGATTGAGGCGGCTATCTGGGTGGCACTCGGCGGGCGTGGCACCTTGATTGGTCCACTGCTCGGCGCGGCGATTGTGAATGGCGCTAAGAGCTGGTTCACCGTGGCCTTCCCCGAATACTGGCTGTTCTTCCTCGGCCTGATGTTTATCCTCGTCACGCTGTTCCTGCCGCGTGGTGTGATTGGCCTGCTGCGGCGGAGGCGTGATGACTGAACAACTGTTTACCCAACCTCATCCAGCGGACCGTCATCGCGATCAGAGCGACCCGGTACTGCAACTGGAGAAGATCAACGTCTCATTCGATGGCTTCCGCGCGCTCACCGATCTGTCGCTGAAGATCGGCGTAGGCGAACTGCGCTGTGTGATCGGCCCTAACGGCGCGGGCAAAACCACGCTGATGGATGTGATCACCGGCAAAACCCGTCCCGATAACGGGCAAGTGATCTACGACCAGGACACCGATCTCAGCTGCATGTCGCCGGTGGAGATCGCGCGCGCCGGCATTGGCCGCAAGTTCCAGAAACCCACGGTGTTTGAGGCGCTCACGGTCTTCGAGAATCTGGAAATCGCGCTGAAAAACGACAAATCGGTGTGGGCCAGTTTGCGCGCCAGGCTGAACGGCGAGCAGCAGGATCGTATCGATGAGGTGCTGAAACTGCTGCGCCTGGGCGGTGAACGTCAGCGCAAGGCCGGGCTGCTGTCGCACGGTCAGAAGCAGTTTCTGGAAATCGGCATGCTGCTAGTGCAGGACCCGCATCTGCTGCTGCTGGATGAACCGGCAGCCGGCATGACCGATGCAGAAACTGAGTACACCGCTGAGCTGTTCCGTAGCCTGGCGGGCAAGCACTCGCTGATGGTGGTCGAGCACGACATGGGCTTTGTCGAAACCATCGCCGATCACGTTACCGTGCTGCATCAGGGCCAGGTACTGGCTGAGGGATCGTTACGCGAAGTGCAGGCGAACGATCGGGTCATCGACGTTTATCTGGGGCGCTAACATGTTGCAGGTTTCTGAACTGAATCAATATTACGGCGGCAGCCATATTTTGCGCGGCCTCTCTTTTGAAACCAAACCAGGTGAAATCACCTGCTTGCTGGGGCGTAACGGCGTGGGCAAAACCACGCTGCTGAAATGTTTGATGGGATTGATCCCGGCGAAATCCGGCGAGATTCGCTGGCAGGACAAGGTGATCAACAGCCGTAAGCCGCACCAGCGCGTGCAGTCAGGCATAGCCTATGTGCCGCAGGGCCGAGAAATCTTCCCGCGCCTGACGGTGGAAGAGAATCTGCTGATGGGGCTGGCACGCTTCTCGGGGTCACAATCCAAAACGGTGCCCGACGAGATTTACCAGCTGTTCCCGGTGCTGCGCGAGATGAAAGCCCGCCGCGGCGGCGATCTCTCCGGCGGGCAACAGCAGCAGTTGGCGATCGGCCGTGCTTTGGCATGTAAGCCGCAGCTGTTGATCCTGGATGAGCCCACCGAAGGGATCCAGCCATCGGTGATCAAGGAGATCGGTGCAGTGATCCGTCAGTTAGCCCAGCGCGGTGATATGGCGATCTTGCTGGTGGAGCAGTTTTACGATTTTGCCGCCGAGCTGGCCGATCAGTATCTGGTGATGTCGCGTGGAGAGATCGTGCAACGCGGCGCGGGATCCAATATGGAAGCAGAAGGCGTGCGCGGATTAGTGGCGATTTAAAGGTCGTCTGCACACAGGGATACAGAGCGCCATAAATGGCGCAATACTTGTCAGTTAGGTGGCGGATGATAACGCAGTCTGGCGCCGTTCCGGGACTGGCGGTCCTCACGCCGCTAGCGCGGTACCTTCACTTCATTCGTTTGCCTGACGGACCGGCTGGGATGGCACATCGTGTGCCGCCCAGCCTTTCGCCCGCATCCATGCGTGCTCTCCTGGCAGACTCATTCCGTTCAGCGCTGCGGATTGCCTGCCCCGGAACGGCACCAGCCTGCTCTAAAGCTTCAGTGCGTGTTGTCAAAAACGGCACGCTGGTTGAGGCCAGAGCGCCTCTGCTGCTGCAATGGCTATCCGCAGCGCTGAGGCTTTTACGTTGGGCCAGGCGCAGGGATGCGACTGGCAGTTCGGGTTCGCCAGGACGGCCTTACCCGAACGGTCCGTAGGCACGACGTGGAAGACGAAGGCACCGCGTCAGCGGCGCGAGGACGGCCCGGCAGCAGCAGAGGCGCTCGGGCCCGCACTCCGGAAGCTTACCCAAACGAAAAAGGCTGACACTTTTAACAGTGCCAGCCTTTGCGAATATGCGCTTAATCGAACCATTTTATGCCATAAATCGCGCCGTTACAGGCCATTGCCTGCCGCTGAATCAGCGTAGTTTGTTGCGCGAAATTACTGAGCCGGTTTCGACTCCAACTGGAACACACTGATATTCTCCACCAGCGAACCAACCTGCTGATTCAGCGCGCGCGCCGACTGGGCGGACTGCTGCGACAGCGTGGCGTTCTGCTGGGTGGCGGCATCCAGATGGGTCACTGCCAGATTCACCTGCTCGATGCCCACGCTCTGCTCCGCGCTGGCGGATGAGATGTTCTCCATCAGCTCACACAACTGCTTCACGCTCTCGACGATCTCCTGCATCGACGATCCCGCGCCCTTCACCAGCGTATTGCCCTGCGCAATCAAACTCACCGAACGATCTGTCAGGCCACGAATGTCACGTGCCGCCGATGCGGAACGCTGTGCCAGCGCGCGCACTTCCGACGCCACCACTGCAAAACCACGGCCATCATTCCCGGCTCGCGCGGCTTCGACCGCCGCATTCAGTGCCAGAATGTTGGTCTGGAACGCAATGCCATCAATCACCGTGACGATCTCATTGATCTCACGGGAGAACTGATGGATCTCGCTCATCGCCACCACCACTTTGTCTACCACCTCGCCGCCATCTCCGGCGCGCTGGCGAGTATCACGCGCAATATCACTCGCATGACGCGCGTTTTCGGCGTTGTTTTTCACCACTGAAGTCAGCTGCTCCATCGAAGCCGCCGTCTCTTCTAGTGCGCTAGCCTGCGCCTCGTTGCGCGCCGACAGTTCGCGGCTGCCGTGCGCCACCTGGTCGGTGGTATCGGCAATGGCTTCAGTGCCGGAACGCACACCCGTGACAATGCGCGTCAGGTTGTGGTTCATATCACGCAGTGCGGCCATCAGCTGCGCCGTTTCGTCGCGTCCTGAAACCTCAATCTGCGTGCGCAGGTCACCCGCTGCCACGGTTTTCGCCACGTTAATCGCCTGCTTCAACGGGCGCGTAATACTCTGGATCAGCCAGGCGGTAATGCAGATACCCACCAGCAAAATACAGCTCATGGCGATTAACAACAGCGTGCGGGTTTTCTGGTAGTGCGCGAGGTTATTCGCTTCGATTTCCTGATGCATCTGCTGCGCGCGCTTCAGCGTGGCGGCCACCAGATCGTCAATTTGCTGCGTTGGGGCGCGGTCAATGCCGGTGACCAGGTGGTCAACCCGCGCCGCACTGTTAATATCGCTGATGCTGTAGTTTTCCAGCGCCGCCAGATACTTGCTCTCCAGCCCGGCATGCACTGCACGCGCCTGTTCCACCGGTGCAACAGGTAACCCTAGCGCCGTCTGAATTTGACTCAACTTGCTAAGCAACGCCTGCGTCTGCTGGCTCTCTTTCAAAAACGCCTTTTTGTACTTATCGAAGGTCTCCTGCCCTTGGGTGCCACGCAACAGGGTATTTTTCCACTCCTGCACCTGAATCTTGAACTGCACCTGCGCACTGCGCGCGGTGTCGATGCTGTCGGCAATCAGGACTTCACGCGCCATCACGTCCTGATTGTTGTCCAGCGCCTGCATATTGACTTGCAGTCCGTGCAGTCCCATCAACAATGTGGCAAGCAACAGCAGCGTGGCGAGAAAACCCAGCCGCTGGCCAATTTTAAACTGATTGAGCTTCATAAATCTGAACCCTGGTAAAGAGAGAGGAGAACCAATGTGACGAATGTCGCAGGGGTTATCGTCCAACAGGGCGTTGAGCTTTATACGATTGGCGAGGAGATTACGTGACAGTTTTGTGAATAGCGAAGCGGTAGGAATCCAGGCGGCACAAGGGCCGCCGGTATTTACAGAATGCCGGTCTCCACGCTGAAGTGGCGTTTCTCGCCGGGTGCCAGCTCAACCAGGGTGCCAGCGCGCTGCGCCGCCTTAAACCCTTCCGGCCGACAGGTGGAGGGCAGCACATAAGCCGCCACCTGCTGATCGTGATTGTGCAGCAGCCAGCGCGTGGCATGGGGGAACTGTCGACTGTCGAAGCGCGTCATTAACGCATAGCCTTCCAGTGCATGCAGTTCGAACTGCACTTCGTTGCCGTACTGCGGCAGATCGTCGGCAAAGAACACGATCTCCGGATCGCACATTTCTGGCTGATCCAACTGCTGCAAGGGCTGCGGATCGCGTGCCAGCTGATCGGTATACGCGGTCCACTGCGGCGTCGGTTTCACATGCGCCGGGATCGAAGTGCGCAGCTTGAAAGCATCCTGCGGGATCGACTGCTTAAAGCGGCCATTGACCAGCCAGGCACTGTTCAAATGGCACATGTACTGCAGCGGCATTGGCGCGCCCGCCAGATTGGTGACATTCATCTCAATCTGCAGACGCGGCGTGTTAGCGTGCAAACGCACCGCTGGAGAGGCCAGATAGTGATGGCCAAAACCTTTCACATACTCGGTCTCTCCTTCCAGCGACACGCGATCCTGCTCCAGCACGATCCATGCGCTGTTCATACGCGCACAGGCCATTTCACCGTGTAGCGGATGGTCGTCATCCGGTGCCGGACAGCCGTTCGCCAGCAGGCCGGAGTGGAAGGCAAAACAGCCGTAAGTATCGATAATCGAACTGCCCAGCAGCGGCTGTTTGAAGCTGTGTCCCATGGTCAGCGAGTGGTCATCAAAAGTCGCGTCCCACACCATCTGACCGTAAAACGGCAGCACAATCACCGTGCCGCGTTGGTTACGGATGCGCACCGCTTCCACGCCCGCCGGATAGCGAAACAGCTCAACGTGGAAATAGTCATTGTGCAGCAGCGTACTGGGCGTTTCCTGAAACTGTTCACGACGTAACGGTAATCGGGTTTTCATGGCATCTCCTCAACCAGACGACCAGCCTGCACCGCCTGATTTTTATGGCGCAGCTCGCCCCAGAAGTAGAATCCGACCCAGGCGAAGCACAACAGCGACACACCAAAGGCCAGCTGCATTGATCCCAGATGATCGGAGACGAAGCCCTGAATCGCCGGGATAAACGCCGCGCCAACAATCGACATGACGATAAACGCGCCTGCCACTTCAGTGTACTTGTTATCCACCGTGGCCAGCGTGCCCGCGTAAATCGTTGCCCAGCAGGGTCCGAACAGCACGCTGACAAACACTGCCGCGTACACGGCGGTAAAGTTAGGCACAAACATCACCCACGCCAGAGTGATCACGCCGAGCACCGAATAGGCAATCAGCACTTTTTCCGCGCGGAAGCGTGTCATCAGGAAGTTGGCGACAAACTTGCCGATGAAGAAGCAGATAAAGCTGTAAATCATAAAGTTAGAGGCGTGACGCTCATTCGTCGCGCCCAGCGTCAGTGCCAGACGAATGGTGAAGGACCACACCGCCACCTGCATGCCGACATACAGGAACTGCGCCACGATGCCGCGTTTGAAGTGGCGATTACCGGCCAGATAGCGGAAGGTTTCCCCCAGCGATGGCAGCGACTTTTCGCTCGACGCGGGTTTGCAACGCGGATAACGGGTAAACAGGAACAGCAGCATCACCACCACTAACACCATCACCAGATATTTGTACGGCTCCAGCGTGTGTTCCAGCATGGTGAGGCGGAAGGCATGCGCCTGCTCGGCATTCATGGTCGCCATCTGCGTATGCAGACTTTCACCGTCCTGGAATACCAGATATTTGCCCAGCACGATGCCCATCAGCGCGCCGATCGGGTAGAACGTCTGGCTGATGTTAAGACGCAGCGTGGCGTGATCGCGATGACCTATCATCGAGCTATAGGTATTCGCAGCGGTTTCGAGGAAGCTTAAACCAATGGCGATGGCAAAAATTGCCGCGAGGAACATGGTGTAAGTCGCCATGTGCGAAGCGGGATAGAACAGCACGCAGCCCACGATGTACAACACCAATCCCATCAGGATCGCCAGCTTGTAGGTGGCTTTGCGGATCACCAGCGAAGCCGGAATGGCAATCAGGAAGTAACCGCCGTAGAACGCGCTCTGCACCAGTGCACTGGCGAAGTCGCTCAACGCAAACACGCTTTTGAACTGGGTGATCAGGATGTCGTTTAAGCTCGCCGCGCAGCCCCACAACGGGAACAGGCAAGAGAGCAAAATGAACTGGAACAGCGGCGTCTTATTCAGATAGCCGTCAGGTTGCTGAACAATGTTCGGTTGCATAGATCGACCTCAGTTTACGTTGAGAAAACGCTGGAAGGTGTCCGCGTCCGGGTAGGAACGTTGCGTGCCGCGTCCAGTGACGCTGCAGGCGGCATAGGCCGAGGCTTGCGCCATCGCCGTGGGGATATCGCCGGTCTTCACCAGCACATGCGCAAAGCAACCGATGAAGGCATCACCGGCACCGCTGGTATCGACGGCTTTTACTGAGGTAGGCGCGACCTGATGCAGCGCATCGCCCGCCATCCACAGTGAACCGCGCGCACCCAGGGTGATAATCAGGTTTTTGAGGCCACGCTTAAGCAGCGTCTGGCCCGCCCGTTTTACCTCATCATCGGTTCCGACCGGCATGCCGGTGAGGATCTCCAGTTCGGTTTCGTTGGGCATAAAGAAGTCGCACTTGCAGGCGTAATCGATATCCAGATTCGCCACCGCCGGTGCCGGATTGAGGATCACTTTGATGTCGTGCTGACGGGCAAAATCAATCGCGTAATAGACCGTTTCCAGCGGGATCTCGAGCTGCAGGATAATCAACTGGCACGCTTTCAGCGCCTCGGCAGCCGCATCAATATCGGCCGGTTTGAGCTGCTGGTTGGCGCCTTTAATGATCAGAATGCGGTTCTGCGATTGGTCATCAACGAAGATCGGTGCCACGCCGCTGGAAGTGCCCGGCGCGGTGGTGACAAATTGGGTATCGACGCCCTGCTGTTTCAGGTTCGCCACGGTGTTCGGCGCAAACAGATCGTCACCCACTTTACTCACCATCATCACGCTGCCGCCCATTTTCGCCGCGGCCACCGCCTGATTTGCGCCTTTGCCACCGCAGCCGATGGCGAAATCAGGCGCTTCCAGCGTTTCGCCCGCCTTCGGCATCTGGTTAGTGTAGGTAATGAGGTCCACCATATTTGACCCAATAACCGCGATATCCATTGTTTACTCCCCGGTGAATTTTTAGCATTTAAATGTTATTTAAATCACACTAGCAGGTATACAAAGTGATCGATGTGACAAAATTCACATCCTGAGCAGCCTGTGAAAACGATTTAGCTGACAAGAAGGCCAGTCTGGATGTTATTATTTTAACAAAACAACATCAGTGCTGTTGACGCTTTCAGCGCGGTGTGGGAAGTTTGCGGGGCGATCTCATTACGGGTAAAATTGAAAAATTGCCGGCTGTATAAGTCGCAAATCATTAAAATATGAGAGATTTACCACGATTTTTCGGTAGCGCTTCTGCCTCGCCGATGGGTAAAACCTTTCACTCTCAGGATAGCCATTACACAGAGATGCTCATGGAAACCCGGCGCGAAGAACGCATTCACAAGCTGGCGCAAGCACTGAAGCGCACCGATAAGCTGCACCTGAAAGATGCGGCGCAGCTGTTGGGCGTCTCAGAGATGACTATTCGTCGCGATCTGACTGAACCCGCCTCTACGGTGGTCCTGCTCGGGGGCTACATCGTCAGCGATCCGAAAAGCCATGCCGGACACTATTTCGTCTCCGATCAGCACGGGCAAAATGCCGCACGCAAACAGCGGCTGGCACAGACGGCAGCCAGTTTGATCAGCGAAAACGATACGGTGTTTTTTGACTGCGGCACGACGCTGCCCTATATCGTGGATGCGATTTCCGACACGCTGACGTTTACCGCCATTTGCTGTGCCATGAACACATTTCTGGCGCTGAAAGAGAAGCCGGCCTGCAATGTGATCCTTAGTGGCGGCGAGTTTCATGCTGATAACGCCCTGTTCACGCCGATTGGCGCGCATTCGATCCTCGACGATCTTTGCCCGACGCTGGCGTTTATCTCGGCGGCCGGTATCGATCAGGAACAGGGCGCAACCTGCTATAACATCAATGAGTTGGCGATGAAGCACCACGCGATGCTGCGGGCGCGTACTCGGGTATTGGTGGCCGACAGCAGCAAATATGGCAAAGTGCTGCCCGCGCGTATTGGCGAGCTGCGTCGTTTTGACATGCTGGTGAGTGACAGCGCGCCGGATGCGGCGCTGAAGGATTGGCTGACGCAACAGAAGATTCCGCTGCGCCTGCCGTAACGTTAGGCCCAGCGATCGATAACCGCTTCGCCATCGCGCAGACGCCGCAGGTTATCGCAGATCCCTTTGATATTGCCCGCCAGTGAGATATCCGTTACGCCGCCAATGTGGGGCGTGGCGATCACGTTATAGTCGAACACCGGATCCTGCGGATTGGGTGGCTCCTGCCAGAACACATCCAGACCGGCACCGGCCAGTTTTTTGCTTTCCAGCGCCGCGAGAAATGCCTGCTTCTCAATTAATCCACCGCGTCCGAGGTTAATCAGAAAGCTGTTCTGCTTCATCTGCGCCAGTGTAGCGGCATCAATAATGTTATGGGTGTCTGGGTTGTCCGGCAGGCTCAGCACCACAAAGTCGGACTGCTGCAGGAGTTCGGGCAACTGCGCCATGGTTCCCAGCCAGTCGAGCTGATGCTGACGTGCAAAAGCCTCATCCGCTTCGCGCTTTACGCCGATCATGCGCATGCCAAAAGGCGCCAGTCGCTTGGCTATGGCTTTGCCGATACCGCCTAACCCTACCAGGCCAACCGTTTTGCCCATCAAGCCCATGCCAATCGGCTGACCGAGTTTCTGCTGCGCCAGGCAATCCGCGATCTCATGCTGGCGCCGCGCCAGACCAATCATCATCCAGATGCCCAACTCGGCAACCGAATCCGCATTGCCTGAATGATCGGAAGGCACGTTCGCGACCATGATCCCGGCCTTTCTGGCGGCATCAATATCCACGCCTTCCAGTCCTACGCCCGCCTGCTGTACCAGCTTCAGGCGATCGGCGGTGGCCAGCAAGCGCGCATCCACACGGCACATACCGGGGATCAGCGCATCGAATCCCGCCAGGCTTTCCGCCGCATGGCCCGCAGAGGCGACAAACTCCACATCGGGTAACGTCTGACGAATTGAAGGAATCAATCCGCCCCAGGCATGTTCATCGGCCGCAATCAGCACTCTCATCGAACCCCTCCCGTTTCAGGCAAAAAGGCAGCATAGTCTGGCCGTTGAGTGAGAATCAATCAGTTATCGGTTTGTGAGCCCGGCTTCATAAGATTCAACGCCATGTGGCTGTGATTGCAGGGTGAAAACGGCTAAACTTCAGCATCTGACGTTCACCACTCACTGACCAAGAGGCTCAATACAACGTGGCTCAATTCGTCTATAGCATGCATCGCGTCGGCAAAGTCGTTCCGCCGAAGCGTCACATCCTGAAGAATATCTCTCTTAGCTTCTTCCCTGGTGCCAAAATCGGCGTACTCGGCCTGAACGGCTCGGGTAAATCCACTTTGCTGCGCATCATGGCGGGCATCGACACCGATATCGAAGGGGAAGCACGTCCGCAGCCGGGCATTAAAGTCGGCTACCTGCCACAGGAACCAAAACTGAACCCAGAGCACACCGTGCGTGAATCTGTGGAAGAAGCGGTATTTGAAGTGGTTGGCGCGCTCAAGCGTCTCGACGAAGTGTACGCACTGTATGCCGATCCGGATGCCGATTTCGACAAGCTGGCTGCCGAGCAGGGCCGTCTGGAAGAAGTGATCCAGGCCCACGACGGTCACAACCTCGATACCCAGCTGAACCGTGCTGCTGATGCCATGCGTCTGCCAGACTGGGATGCCAAAATCGAGACCCTGTCCGGTGGTGAACGCCGCCGCGTCGCGCTGTGCCGTCTGCTGCTGGAAAAGCCAGACATGCTGCTGCTCGATGAACCAACCAACCACCTGGATGCTGAATCCGTGGCCTGGCTGGAACGCTTCCTGCACGACTTCGAAGGCACGGTAGTGGCGATCACGCACGACCGTTACTTCCTCGACAACGTTGCCGGTTGGATTCTGGAGCTGGACCGTGGCGAAGGTATTCCGTGGGAAGGTAACTATTCTTCCTGGCTGGAGCAGAAAGATCAGCGTCTGGCGCAGGAAGCTTCATCTGAAGCAGCGCGTCGCAAGTCGATTGAAAAAGAGCTGGAATGGGTACGTCAGGGCGCGAAAGGCCGTCAGTCCAAGGGCAAAGCCCGTCTGGCACGCTTTGAAGAGCTGAACAGTACCGATTACCAGAAGCGTAACGAAACCAACGAATTGTTCATTCCACCAGGCGCACGCCTCGGTGACAAAGTGTTGGAAGTGACCAATCTGAGCAAATCGTATGGCGATCGTGTGCTGATCGACGATCTGACCTTCTCGGTACCGAAGGGCGCGATTGTCGGCATCATCGGTCCGAACGGTGCGGGTAAATCCACGCTGTTCCGCATGATGTCAGGTCAGGAGCAGCCGGATTCCGGCACCATCGAGCTGGGCGAAACCGTCAAGCTGGCGTCAGTGGATCAGTTCCGTGATGCGATGGATAACTCCAAAACCGTGTTCGAAGAAGTGTCTGGCGGTCAGGACATTATGCGCGTCGGCAACACTGAGATGCCAAGCCGTGCCTATGTCGGTCGCTTCAACTTCAAAGGCACCGATCAGGGCAAACGCGTTGGCGAGCTGTCCGGTGGTGAGCGTGGTCGTCTGCACCTCGCGAAACTGCTGCAGGTTGGCGGCAACCTGTTGCTGCTCGATGAACCAACCAACGACCTCGACATCGAAACCCTGCGCGCGCTGGAAAACGCCCTGCTGGAATTCCCTGGCTGTGCCATGGTGATCTCGCATGACCGTTGGTTCCTCGACCGTATCGCCACCCACATCATCGATTATCAGGATGAAGGTAAGGTGGAGTTCTTCGAAGGTAACTTTACTGAGTACGAAGAGTACAAGAAACGCACCCTCGGCGCAGACGCGCTGGAGCCAAAGCGTATCAAGTACAAGCGTATGACGAAGTAATGGTTATGATGTGAAAAAGGCGCCAATCGGCGCCTTTTTTATGTCTGGCGATCAGGCGCCCAACATCTCTTTCACTAACTCAACGCAGCGCAGGAAGCGCGTATCGTAGTCATCCTCTTTCACGTGCACGAACTCGATATTGTTCTCACGCAGCATCGTCACCAGCATCGACTGAAACTCACGACGATCCATTGAGCTGCCGAGGCTGCGTAAGCCGTCGGCCACCCATGGCACGTTGTTCTCCAGCAGGATCACCAAATCAAATCGATACTCGTCGATTAACGCCTGAACAAACGGATGCTCGCGCCCTTCATACTTGAGGCAAAACGCCTGCGTGGTAACAAAGTCGGTATCGATAAAGGCCACTTTACTGGCGTATTTGACGGCAAAATCGATGTACTGCGCCTGCCCCAAGGCAATCTTGTCGTAATCGGAATACTGCAGCGCCATCTCATCGCCACCGAGGTGCGAGAAGACATAATCGCGGCCATATTCCCACGCACTGGTGGTATTGAAGATATTCGCCAGTTTGTTGACCAGCGTCGATTTGCCGCTGGATTCCCCGCCAAGGATCGCCACAGTGCGCACAAAGAACGGCTTCACTTCGGTGGGAATGTATTCCCAGTAACGGAACGGATCCTGACGAATCTGCCCGCCGCTGATGTTCATAAAGGATCGATTGGGATCGATCACCACCGTCGAAATGCCGAGGTGCTGTTGATACATCGCCGCATCCGGCTCTTCGCTGGTGTAAATGCAATCCGGCTCAATGCCCTGCTCTGAAAGGAATTTCTTTACCCCTTCACTCCACACATCCCAGCCGTGCGGATAAGGTTCGATCCCTTCTTCATCAAACGAGTGGATGCGGATGTTTTTCTGATATTTGAAGGTCTGCAATAACCAGCGCAGACGATCGCTGACGGTCGGCTGCTGCGACATGGCACTGTTTTCAAACAGTTCACGATCGCGCGGATCGTCATGGCCCATGATGATGTGCAACTCGTCCACCTGGCTACAGGCGCGCTGGATCAGATAGATATGGCCGGTGTGCAGCGGGTAAAACTTACCAAACACCACGCCAACGGTTTTGTTGCGGCGCGGAAATTCCAGCCCAAGAAAACGGTGCAGCGCTTCCAGCTTCTGCGCACTCGGACTTTTGATTTTGGCATTCAGCAACTGGCTTAAGTAGCCTTTGGTCATCCCGCTGGCATCTGCAACCTGCTGCAGCGTATGGCCCTGCTGGCGTATGGCAGTTTTCAGGTAGTCGAACGATGACATTTAGTGCCTCCTGCATAGGAAATAATGGGGTGCGGTATTACAGCTCGTCAAAAATCGCCAACGCATCCGACAGCTTTTTCGCGCTATACACCTTCATGCCCTCAATGGCCTTCTTCGGTGCATTGCCCGCGGGCACAATCGCGCGTTTGAAACCGTGCTTGGCTGCTTCTGAAATACGTTCCTGGCCGCTCGGCACCGGACGAATCTCCCCCGCCAGCCCCACTTCACCGAAGATCACTAAATCCTGCGGCAGCGGACGATTACGCAAGCTGGAGACCATTGCCAGCAGCAATGCCAGATCGGCACTGGTTTCGGTGACTTTGACGCCACCCACCACGTTGACGAACACATCCTGATCCGCCATCTGCAAGCCACCGTGACGGTGCAGCACGGCCAGCAGAATCGCCAGGCGGTTCTGCTCCAGACCCACGGCCACGCGACGCGGGTTGCCCATCATCGAGTGATCCACCAGCGCCTGAATCTCAACCAACAGCGGACGTGAACCTTCCCACACCACCATCACCGAACTGCCGGCGGTGACTTCATCGCCGCGCGACAGGAATATCGCCGATGGATTGCTGATTTCACGCATGCCCTGCTCGGTCATGGCGAACACGCCCAGCTCATTCACCGCACCGAAGCGGTTTTTGTGACTGCGCAGCGTGCGGAAGCGCGAATCGGCATCGCCATCCAGCATCACTGAACAGTCGATGCAGTGCTCCAGCACTTTGGGGCCCGCCAGTGAACCGTCTTTGGTGACGTGACCCACCATCACAATCGCCACGCCGCGCGTTTTAGCAAAGCGCGTCAGGTAAGCGGCGGTTTCACGCACCTGCGCCACACTGCCGGGCGAAGATTGAATATCCGCCATGTGCATCACCTGGATCGAGTCGATCACCATCAGTTTCGGCTGTTCCTGCTCGGCGATCAGGCAGATCTGCTCGATGCTGGTTTCCGACAACATATTCAGGTTTTCGGTGGGTAATCCCAGACGGTGGGCGCGCATCGCGACCTGTTGAAGTGATTCTTCGCCAGTGACGTACAGGGTTTTCATCCCTTCCGCCAACTGACACATCACCTGTAACAGCAGCGTCGATTTACCGGCACCGGGGTTACCACCGATCAAAATCGCACTGCCTGGCACCACGCCGCCGCCAAGCACGCGGTCAAACTCTTTGAAACTGGTGGAGAAACGCGGCACGGCTTCGAGGCTGATTTCGGACAGCTTCTGCACCCGGCTGGGTCCAGCGCTACCCGCATAACCACTCAGACGCTCGTTACGCGCTGCTGCAGGCGAGGCGGCAATCCGCACCTCGGTGATGGTGTTCCACGCGTTGCAGGCGCTGCATTGCCCCTGCCAGCGTGGATAGTCTGCGCCGCACTCGTTACAAACGAAGGCGCGCTTTGCCGCTTTGGCCAAATCAAATCCTCTGTTAACGCTCTTCGTGAATCAGGCTACCGGTCAGGATGCAGAACACACCCATCAAATCGGCATGGCGGATAATGATCGACGCCTGCTCATTCACTTTCGGTTTAGCATGGTAAGCGATGCCTAATCCTGCTGCCTTAATCATCGGCAGATCGTTGGCACCATCGCCAATCGCAACCGTTTGTTCTGGCGCGATTTCATGACGTTCAGCGAGATTTTTCAGGGTATCGGCTTTAAATTGCGCATCAACAATCTGCCCTATCACTTCACCCGTCAGCTTACCATCGCGCATTTCCAGCTCGTTGGCGACGGCCGCGGCCAGATGCAGTGTCTGACGCAGATAATCGGCGTAGTAAGTAAATCCACCGGAGGCAATCGCCACCTGCCAGCCCAGCGCCTGCAATTTATGCACCAGCGTGGTCAGACCCGGCATCAGCGGCAGCGTGTCGCGCACCTGCTTAAGGATGTTAGCGTCAGCACCCGCCAGTTTCGCCACGCGCTCGCGCAGGCTGGCTTTGAAGTCCAGCTCGCCGCGCATGGCACGTTCGGTGACTTCCGACACCTGCTCGCCGCAGCCCGCCAGTTTGGCGATCTCATCGATGCATTCGATCTGAATGGCGGTGGAATCCATGTCCATCACCAGCAATCCCGGAGTTTTCAGATGCGGGATCTTGCCGAGCGGCGCCACGTCAAATCCCGCGTCGTGCGCCAGTTTGGTCGCACGCGGCGTCAGTGAACCGGCCAGACGAACCACCTGATACTCATCGACATTCCAGGCACTCACGATCACCATCGCCGCACCCAGCAGATGCTGATAATCGGTCAGTTTTTGTTTATCGAGTCCGCGCCCATACAGCAACCAGCCAGTCCGACCGGCACGGTAATCCAGCGGCATCACTTCATCACCGCTGAGAGAAAGGGGTAGACCCGGCCAGAGTGAAACATCGGCGGGCAGATCGCACCAGGTAAGACGATTTGGCATTACAGCTCCTGTAGGGACAACAAAACCACGCAAGAGGCTACCTTGTCTGCGCGGGTTCTGGCAACATAATTGCCAGCCTTTCTGCTGTTACGTCACACGGGTTTCTGATGGTTAAAACCGCACTGAAATTTCGCCTGCATCGCACGGTGATTGTTCTTATCTCGCTGGCCCTGTTAGTGGTGCTGATGCAAGGGGCATCCTGGTTCAGTCTCGGCCATCAAATGGCCCGTTCTGAACAGGTGGAAGAACTCGCGCATACCTTGACGCGTCAGGTAGCGTTTAGCCTGAAACCGCTGATGGATAACAGCGACGATAACCGCACGCAAATCGCTGCCATCCTCAATCAGATGACGGACAACAGCCGCATCCTCGATGCCTCGGTGTATGCCGACGACGGCAGTCTGGTGGCGCACAGCGGCGAAAGCATTAACGTGCGCGATCGGCTAGCGCTGGATGGCAAACGCGCCGGCAGCTACTTCAACCACCAAATCGTGCAGCCGCTGGAAGGCAAAGAGGGACCGCAAGGTTTCTTGCGCGTGACGCTGGACACCCACGTATTGGTCACCGAATCGCGCCAGGTGGACAACACCACCAACATCTTGCGCTTGATGATGCTGCTGGCGCTGGCGATTGGCATCATCCTGACCCGCACCCTGCTGCGCGACCGCCGCACCCGCTGGCAGCAATCGCCGTTCCTGCTCACCGCCAGTCGCGCGGTGAAAGAGGATAAGGAACGTGAGGAAGAAGAAGCGGCCACCACCTCAGAGAATGAAAAAAGCCGCTAAGCCATTTTGCGGATGGTCTCATCCAGCGTATCCAACTGCTGCAATGATTGCGTGGCGATACGCTGGAAGTTTGCGCTGAACGTTTCGTCATCCGCAATCGCCTGCCAGTATGTTTTCGCCATTCCACAAGCTGTTCGCCACACCTCACCCGGTACTGAGATATCCAGCGTTAATGCCAGTTCATCACGCATATGCCCCTGCGAGTTAGGTGCCAGTGCCATCGGCAGCATGTCGTAGGCAGGTGTCAGAATGAATTTTTCCTGGTCGGTGAAGAAAGATAAATTTCCTGCATGCATATCACTGTTACCAATCAGGCGACCAAATGCCCATTGCAAGGTGCCACGCTGTAGCGTGACATCATCAATGCGCTGCTGATGGCGCAGTTCACGCAGCGCAGCAGGCCAGTGTTGTTGATGACCAACAAACTCTGCGCTGACGGCCTCAAGCGAACTCATCTCACGTCGGCCACGCTCACCAATGCGATCAAAACGCTGCACTTCGAGAAATAACTGCTCTGCACCTTCAATCAGTTGGCTTTGTGCCGCAGCCACGCCTGTAGCTTGCAGATGCTTTAATGCCAGATGTTCCGCACGTATCAAATCGCGCCAGCGCTGCGCATTATCACTGTGGCGCGCCACAGTGAATTTCACCAGACAGTGACGATCGCCATTGGATGTTGTGGCATAGCAGAGGAATTTAGGTTGCTCGCCACCCGCTGATGACCCGGGCTCATCGCCACTTAGCGCATGCTGTGCTCGCTGCGGATACGTTAACGCTTTATCTTCTTCGCTAATGGCGCGCGGTGCTTCCTGCTGTAACCAGCGCTGATACGTGCGCTCGCCGATAATGAACGCGCCCGGCATGTCGACGCCACCGCTTGCCAGCGCCATTAAGCACTGATCGTCGCTCCACAGGCGAATGTCATCATGCAAACCCAATGGGTGGGCATTCTCTCTGCCCCATTGGCGGCCAATAAAGCCTTGCGGGCGCATATCCTGTAAAAACCACGGCAACCCTTCGTAAAAGAGCCCTCGCCCTTGCTCATCCTGATGCAGGCAACTGCCCTGCGGCCAGGTGGGTAACAGCGTGCCAGCGGGCTGTGCCTGCCCTTGTGCTGAAATGCGATACAGTGGAAAGCGGTCTTCGCCGCGAATCGGACGGAGTAAGGCATAACGCGTTGCGCGTGCTCTGCCCCATTTCACGATTTGAGGCTGCTGCCGTAATTGCCGCGACAACGTCGCCTGACTGATGCCAGAGCGTTGCAGTAAATCGGCTGCACTGAGCGGTCCCGCCAGCAGCAAACTTTGCAGATCGACCATTGTCGTTCACCCTATCAGCGCCTGATGAATAGATTCGTGAATAGATTTATGCATAGATTTTATCATAAAAAAAGCCCGCACAGCGGGCTTCTTCATATCATTACAACGGCAACGGTGAATAGATACTTTTAGCGTTCTGTCAGCAATGCTTGCAGCTCTGCCAGCGTCTTCACCTGCCAGGTTGGCGTAATGTGTTCCGGCAACGGGCGCGTGCCGTGATCAATCCAGCAGGTTTTCACTCCCGCGTTCATGCCGCCAAGAATGTCAGATTCAGGCGTATCGCCGACCATTAACACGCGGCTGCGATCCGGGTTGCCGAGCAATGCCAGCGTGTGGTCGAAAATCGCCACGTCCGGCTTCGGTACGCCGACCTGCTCAGAGATCACCAGCTCATCAAAAAACTCGCGGAAACCGGTACGTTCCAGACGCGCCTGCTGCAAGGCGGTAAAACCGTTGGTGATGATGGCGATCTTCACTTTGCCTTTTAGCGTATTCAGCAGCTCAGCAGCGCCCTCCAGCGGCAGGCAGATCTCCGCCATCGCGCTGAGGAAATCGCTGTTCAGCACTTCAGGCGCTACGCTGAGTTTCTCACCCCACAAGGTGAAACGACGCGTCTGCAGCTGTAATGCCGAAATGGTGCCGTTTTGATAATCGACCCACAGCGGTTTGTTGATCGCCTGGTAGTCAGCGTAATCCTGATCGTTAAAGTGCACGTCATAACTGGCGAACATGCGCTGAAGGCCAGCATAGGCATCAAAATGGAAAAGTGTGTCATCTGCATCGAACAGGATGCAGTCCCAGTCGTTTAACATAGTGTCCCTTTTTACAGTGTTAGCGCCATGATAATGGCATCTTCACGGCCGTTGGCGGTGGGATAGTAGTTAGGACGAACGCTGACCTGATGAAAATCGAGCTGTTCGTACAGGGCAATCGCCGGGTGATTCGAGGCACGCACTTCCAGCCACAATGTCATCACATCGCGCTTTTCCAGCTCTGCAATCAAATATTGCAACAGCTGACGCGCAAATCCGCGGCGCTGGAAATCCGGGTCGACCGCAATGTTGAACAGCGAGGCTTCGTCCAATACCACCTGCGTAATGGCGAATCCCGCCAGTTTACCCTCGGCTTCCAGACGATAATTCACAAAACGTTCGCCCTGGTTACTGGCAAACGTCTGCTCGCTCCACGGAAAAGCGTGGCTACGGCGCTCAATGGCCAGCAGGTGCGGCTGGTCTTCAGGGGTGACTAAAGAGATGGCTGTCATGGTTACACATCTGTTGCCACAGGGCGCGTTTTGCGGCGCCGCTGCTGATTAATTCGTTGAAAACGGCGGTGGAAAAGGTAATGCCGTTAAAGGTGTATTCGCTCTCGACGCCCAGTAGCCAGCCCGCACAATCGACCTGTTCGGGCAGCATCGGCAGCTGTTCAGGTGTTAGCGTCATTACCTGCGAAGGCTGAATACTCAGGGCACGCAGCACATCGCGAATCAAAGGTTCCTGCAGCGCGGGAGCATGTTCCGCCACCATCACCAGACGGGTATCCGGTGCCAGCGTAACGGCAATTTCGCCCTGCAGCACGCGCGGGCGCCGCAATTGATACTGCGTAATCCCCATTTGCTGTAGAAGCCAGTCGCGCCTTGTACTCATGCTATTACCCGTTATGCTGCCAGAATGCGACGCTATGCTAGCAAACCCATCGAACATGCGCCAACAAAGCACTATAATCCCCGCTCTGATTTAACAGGAGCGTTCCATGTCTGCTTTTACCCCGGCCAGCGAAGTCATTCTGCGCCACAGTGATGAATTTACCGCCCGCCATGTTTTGTTTGCTGGCGACCTGCAGGATGACCTGCCCGCCCAGCTGGAAACCGCATCAACGCGCGTGCACACCCAGCAGTACCATCACTGGCAGAACCTGAGCCGTCGCCTCGGTGAACGTGCGGTTTACAGCATGGTGGCCACTGCCGCTGATGTCGAAGGCTGCGATACGCTGGTTTACTTCTGGTCGAAGAACAAGCCGGAAGCGCAGTATCAGCTGCAAAACCTGCTGTCACTGATGCCGGTTGGCTGCGATATCTTCGTGGTCGGTGAAAACCGCAGCGGCGTGCGCAGTGCAGAAGGCATGCTGGAAGAGTGGGCTAAACTGGAAAAAGTCGACAGCGCGCGTCGTTGCGGTCTCTATCACGGTCGTCTGGATACACAGCCAACCTTTGATGCCAGCAGCTATGGCAATACTTACATGATCGAACATCTCACCATCCACACGCTGCCGGGCGTCTTCAGCCGCGATGGACTGGATATCGGTAGCGATCTGCTGCTCTCCACGCTGGAGCCGCACTTCCGTGGCAAAGTGCTGGATATCGGCTGTGGCAGCGGCGTGCTCGCCACCGTGATGGCGCAAATTTCCCCACGCATCCGTTTGTGGCTGTGTGATGTGCATGCCGCAGCAATTGAAGCCAGTAAACTGACGCTGGCCGCTAACGAACTGGAAGGTGAAGTGTTTGCCAGTAACGTCTTCTCCGATGTCACCGGCCGCTTCGATATGATCATCTCTAACCCGCCGTTCCATGATGGCCTGCAAACCAGCCTCGATGCGGCCAACACGCTGATCCGTGGTGCGCTGAAGCATCTGAACAGCGGCGGTGAACTGCGTATTGTCGCCAACGCCTTCCTGCCTTATCCGCAGATTCTTGATGAAACCTTCGGTAACCACGAAGTATTGGCGCAGACAGGACGCTTCAAGGTGTATCGTGCGGTGTACGGTCGCGGTGCTAAAACGCGTAAATAACGCATTTTGATCTTCATGACGGTGAAAATGTTGTTTTTTGCAGCAATCGTTTCATCGTCGTGAAATATGTATTGACGCAAAGAGTAAAATCTCTAGAATGCGCCTCCGTGGTTAGCAATACTTTAGGGTGTTGCATGGTACGCGACGGTGGCGGAATTGGTAGACGCGCTAGCTTCAGGTGTTAGTGTCCTTACGGACGTGAGGGTTCAAGTCCCTCCCCTCGCACCAATAATCACAAAGTTTATATCATAGCACTGAGCGATGGTGGCGGAATTGGTAGACGCGCTAGCTTCAGGTGTTAGTGTTCTTACGGACGTGAGGGTTCAAGTCCCTCCCTTCGCACCAATGCAATGGTATAAACAAGACAAGTAAAGACAACACAATGCGATGGTGGCGGAATTGGTAGACGCGCTAGCTTCAGGTGTTAGTGTTCTTACGGACGTGAGGGTTCAAGTCCCTCCCTTCGCACCACGTTGTCTGAATTGCCTGACCCTTCTGGTAGTAAAATCCCAATTTGAACCAAAAGAAAATATCACGCACTCAGCGTGATGTTGTCGTTTCTGTCATCCTGAAAACAGGATCAGATGATATGGAAATTCACGGTGACCGCCGCCGCCCCACCCGCCAATGCCAGACAAGAAGGCAGCAGCAAGTAGTGACGCAGACGATGATGGAACAACATCACCACGGTCATTAACAGCGCAACAATCATCACGACGCGCCACTGGCTGAAACTCGGTTCCCACAGCGCAAATATCGGTAAGGCGGCACAGGGCAGCAATACCCCCCAGCCACTGTCCAGACGTTTACCCATCATCCAGCTCACACCCCACAAGCCGCAGGCAGCCAACATCGCCATGATCATCGCGCAACCCTCAAATGATAAATATTCGTATTATCATATGACAATATTTCTCATCTTGCAGCGAATTTTTTATTGCGGGACGCGTTGGATGACAGATTTACTGGAAAATGCTAAATTGCCGCCGATAACTATTTCGATAACACGTCAATAACGTGCTCACTATCCGATTTGCGGGAGTATTTCCCACGGGTAGCGCTTTGATATTTCAGGGCTGTGAAGAGTAATAATAATGAAATTACAATCTTATGATGAGTTGAAACACAGCAAATATCGGCTTTCGCTGATGCTCTTTTTGTTTTTAAATGTCGCCGTTTCGCTTTTTTGCCTGTTACCTTTTTTAGGCACAGATAGCCCGGTAAGCTCGCTGCCAGTGGGGATTGTCGCGGCTTTCAGCCTGACTTTGCTGACCGTTTGCCTGATGATGCCAAAACGGAAATTACCGCTATTAAATCCTGTCGCCATGATATTAGGCGCACTGTGGGCATGGCACATTAACCACAGATATCATCAGGTTTTTTATTTTGATGGCAGTTTTTTAATAATCAGTCTGTTAAGCGTATTTTTTGTGAGTGCTATTGCACTAAGTGATTATTTGATCGCATTTTGTTTACACATCACGCCGCCGGTATTAACCGTACTGTTATTAGATGATGGTCAGCATTTAATGACGATCATTTTTACTATTACTCTGCCGTTGATTGGTTTCTCGCTGCATCATTTAATGCGGCGCCGTTTTGATACCTTTACCCGACGGCTGGTGAGCCAGCTGTATGAGGAAAAGGAGAGTTTTAGCGATTTGAGTATGCTGGATCCGCTTACCGGTTTGTATAACCGCCGCGGCCTGAAAAATCGCCTCGACACTATTCTGGAAAACCATGCAGGCAGTCATTACGTGCTGCTGCTGGATATCGATCATTTCAAAGCCTATAACGACAACTACGGTCACGCGATGGGCGATCAGGCACTCGCGCGGGTATCGGTCGCGATTCGTGATGCGGTGCGTTCGCGCGATGTGGTCACGCGTTATGGTGGTGAAGAGTTTCTGGTGCTGATGACCAACGTTAACGCGTCGATTGCTATGAAACTGGCGGAGCGCATCCGTCAGTACGTGGTGGATCTTGAAATTCCGCATCGCTTTAATGAAAAGGTCTCCACCCACGTCACCATCAGTGCCGGTATCGCCCCCATTTTGGGTGATGACTTTGACCAGGCGGTGGCCAATGCAGACCGCGCGCTATACGTCGCGAAGAATCAGGGGCGTAACACCATCCTCGCGTGGGAAGATTTGCCGAAGCTGACGCAAGTCACCAATGACCTGATCTAGCAGATGTCGTCGCGACGCGATTCTCACGCTTTCCAATGGCGGTGCAGGGCCGAAAAATGCCGCCGCCCCCTTCTCAACTTGATGACATCTTGTTCACACTGACGGTAACGATTATCATTTGCTTCACGATTCCCGTTATCACTCAGGATTGGCATGCCCATCATCACGCGTCAGGATCATCGCTTTAGCGACCATCCTCTGATCTTTATGCAGAGCGACCGCAGCTTAGCGAGCGCACTGGAAGATCTGATGCGTGAGCAACGCAGCTACATGCTGGATAACGTCAAGCTTGGCCAGGCCGCGCCGGCAGGGACGTTAACGCTGGCAGATTGGTCCACACCGCTGCACTATCGTCGCCTGACGCAGCGCTATAGCGATTACCTTTATCGCAATCACCCTGATATGCAGCAGGAAGCCAAACCGCTGCAGTCACTGTGGGCGCAATGGTATTTTGGTTTGCTGTTAGCCCCGCTGATGTTGATGTTGCTGCAGGAACCGCGGGCGCTGAAATGTGTGCCACATCTAATCCATGTAGAATTTCATGAGAACGGCCATCCCTGTGCTTTCTGGATTGATGTGCAGGAAGATGAAGAGGCGCGCCATCTCAGCGCACAGCAGCGTATTGACCGCCTGGTTCAGCAATGCCTGATCCCTGCCGTCAACGGCATGACGCAACATGGTGATATCAACGCCAAACTCATCTGGAACAACATGGGGTATTCGTTTTACTGGTTCCTCGGTGAACTGAAAAGCCAGTTGCCCGCACCCGTCATCTCTCAGCTGGAACAGGCGCTGTTCTTCACCCAGACACTGCTGGATGGCAGCGACAACCCGCTTTATCGCACCATGATCCCGCGAAATGGCGAGATGGAACGCCGCAGCTGCTGCCAGCGCTATCGCATTCCGGACGTCGAGCGCTGCGGTAACTGCACGTTAAAAGTGGTTTAACCTGCGCGCATTCTGTTACAGATTCTCTTTTTATCCCGTTTACACTTTCCCCCCCTTGTGGCAGCTTTTAGGCTCTGTTTTTACCGGAGAAAAAAATGAGCCTGGAGTCGGTACGGCACTTCTTTGCCGAACATGCACCGGATATCGACATCATCGAGATGCCGGAGAGCACCGCCACGGTAGAACTGGCCGCACGCGTACATGGCGTGACGCCGGGACAAATCGCTAAAACCCTGTCGCTGAAAGTGAAAGATGCCATTGTGCTGATCGTCACACGTGGTGATGCCCGCCTCGACAACCGCAAGCTGAAAGCCGCGCTCGGCGCCAAGGCACGCATGTTAAGTGTCGATGAGGTGGTGAACTGGACCGGACATCCGGTGGGCGGCGTCTGCCCCTTTGGACTGGAAAATCCGCTGACTGTTTATTGTGATGTCACCCTGCGCGGCTTTGAAGAAGTGCTGCCCGCGGCAGGTTCGATTCACAGCGCAGTGCGCATTTCGCCGCAGCGCATGGCTGAACTGACTGCGGCGAAATGGGTCGACGTCTGCGAGGCGCTTTAACGCTGTTCGCGCGCCACGGCACCGGATATTTCAATACCCCGCGTCTCTCGCCCAAAGGCGACAAACACGCAAATCAGCACCGCCACCGTACCGGCAACAATCGCCATCCCCAGGCCGTAGTTGCCGCCGTGCGCCTCGGCAATGCGTGACTGCAAGGTCGCATTGACCGAGGCAATCAAATTACCCAACTGATAAACAAAGCCCGGCAACACGGCGCGCGCATTCGAAGGCACCAGTTCGGTGAGATAGGTCGGCACCACGCCCCACGCGCCCTGCACCATAAACTGCATCAGGAACGCACCAATCCCAATCATCCAGGATCCGCTGGAGAATGCCCACAGCGGCAAGATCGGCAGTGCAAGGAACGAAGCGAGGATGATCGCTTTCTTACGGCCAATCCGTTCTGACAGCGCACCAAAGGTAATCCCGCCCAGCATTGCCGCAATGTTATAGCTAATCGCGATGATGCTGACGGTGCGCGGATCAAACTGATGCTGCACTTTCAGGAAGGTGGGATAGAGATCCTGGGTGCCATGGCTGAAGAAGTTAAAGCACGCCATCAGCAGCACCATATAGATACAGATTTTCCAGTGCTGACGAATAATCGGCAGCAGCGCCGTACTCTCTTTGCGCTCACGCGCGGCCAGCCAGACCGGGGATTCCGGCACTTTAAAATAGATAAACGGCAGCAGCAGAATCGGCAATGCCCCAATCAGGAACATGCCGCGCCAGCCCACCGTCTCGAAAAACAGCCCGAAAATGATCGATGCCAGCAGGTAGCCGCAAGGGTAGCCCGCCTGGAAGATGCCGGACATCAGCCCGCGCGAACGATCCGGGATGGTTTCCATCGCCAGCGACGAGGCCACGCCCCAGATACCGCCCATCGCCACGCCGTAAATCACGCGGAAAGCGAGGAACGCGGTGAAGTTCGGTGACCAGGCTGAGAGCAGCTCAAACAGCGAGAACATCACGATATTGAGCATCAGAATCGGGCGGCGGCCATACTTCTCAGCCAGACGACCAAATATCAGTGCGCCGATCGGTCGAACCGCTAGCGTGAGCATGATGGCAACAGAAACATCGGAGACGCTGGTGTTGAAATACTGGGCAAGATCGCTGAGTACAAACACCAGGATAAAGAAGTCGAACGCATCCAGCGTCCAGCTGGCGAAACTGGCAAACGCCACGTTTCGCTGGGTCGCAGTCCAGTTGAACATAGGGGTATCCTGTCTGATTAGCTTCCGGTTCATTGACCAGAATTTATTGGAACATTATCCGGCGAATGATTTCGCTGGTTATTATTGTGTTAACTATTTGTATATAGCATGTCAGAAAGGCGGGCTGCGGCGGGGAATTGTCAGGGAGTGATTCGCGGTGTAAGGAAGCGTGTCGTGAAGTGAAACATTGCACCGCTGAGCAGCAGTGCAATGTCATGCGGCGTGATGAATGCGCCATTGAAGGACGGCCGGTGCGACAACCTGGGCCGCACTCCGTGATAGGCAATCAGCGCTGCAACTGATTAAACGCCCTCTCCATCATCTCCAGCAGCAATGGATTGTTGACGTTCTGCATCACATGCACCAGCGCCCCGGTATGCTCCGGCACGCCAATATCCAGACGCAGTGGCGAACGATAACGCCAGCTCTTGCCGCGTGTCGCGCCCGCACGTAACTCAATATCGACAAAGTAATCCACCCCATCCGCCACGCGCTGATTGAGTAGCCAGGCAATCACCAGCGCATCGTGGATCCAGCAGCCCGGCAGATGGCGAGTGCGAATCGAGTAGTCAATCCACGGACGCAGCGTCTCACGGACAAATTGTGGCAATGGATGGTCGTTGGTGGTCAGACGATTGAGATCCTGATGGGTCATCAATGTTTGTGTGGTGGCGTCCATCGGCACCAGCGTGATGGCCGCTCCGCTGTGCAGCACCTGATGCGCTGCTTCGGGATCCAGACCAAAGTTGGTGTCTTTAATATAATCATCTAAAGCGAATACCCCGCCCATGATCACAATCTCCGCCACGGACTCGGCCATTTGCGGATAACGCTGCAGCGCCTGCGCCACATTGGTCAGGGGGCCGATCGCCACCAGGGTAAACTCGCCGGGATTATCGCAAATCAACTGGCCCATCACGCCAGCGGCATCGTTACCATCTGCAGCCAGCAGTTGCGGTTTCCGCACGCCCCGCCACAGCTCACCGAGGGTTGCGTCCTTCACACCATCCAGGCGCGCGCGCCAGGGGGCAGGATCTTCGCGGAGCGCCTGCAACGCGCCCTGTACCACGGGAATATTGAGGCCTAATCGCTGGAGTAAATCTTTGGCAACCTGCGCCCCTACCGCACTCGGCGTGTTGCCGGTGACGGTGGTAATCAGTTCAACCGACAGCGAAGGTGATGCCAACGCCAGTGCCAGCGCCAGGCCGTCATCGGTGTTCGCCCCTGCAATTCCATTTCCCGGATCACAATCAATAATCAGTCTTTTCATAATGTTATAGGTTTATTTTTGTTGAGTAAGCGGGCAGCCACAGGACTCACCGATTTCAAGATGGTGAGGAAACTCCGCCAGTTGGGCTTCTCCACCCCAATTTTTCAGCATGGCGATAGCGCTACGTGCCATTTCACGCAGCGGTTGACGTACCGTGGTTAATGTCGGCACATGGAATGCGGATTGATCGGTGCCGTTAAAACACACCAGTGCGACATCCTGCGGCACACGTAAGCCGTGCTCAGAGAACGCACGGATACAGCCAATTGCCTGCCCTTCATTGCTGGTAAACAGCGCGCGCGGCACCTTTCCGCTGGCAAGCATATGTTTTGCGGCGTCATAACCGCCTTGTCGCGAGTAGCTGGCAGGGAAAATCAGAGCTTCATCTACCGGTAAACCTTTCTCTGCCATGGCATCGCGCCAGCCCTGAATACGATCCTGCGCATTCAGCATCTCCAGCGGACCGCTAATCATGCCAACCTGCTGATAACCGTGGCTGAGCAGATGTTCGGTAACCTGACGCGACGCCTCGCGCTCATTCACCCGCAACATGCTCACGCCAGGACGCGGTTCAACGCGATCCAGCATCACCAACGGCGTGCCGCTGGCCTGAATCACATCAATATAAGGATGGCGGTCAACGCTGGTATAAAACAGGCCATCCACCTGACGATTCAGCAAACCCTGAATCAGTTCCAGCTCACGCTTACGATCGTCTCCGGCATCACCCAACAGCATGACGTGGCCGTGATCCAGCGACTCCTGCAGCAGCATGTGCGCCATCGAGGCCACGAAGGGGTTGCTGATATTCGGCACTATCAGCCCAAACGTTTTGGTGCTGCCAGAAGCCAATGCACGCGCCACCGCATTCGGTCGGTAGCCCGTCTGCTTAATCGCTTCCAGCACGCGCAGCCGCGTGGCTTCCGCCACCGGGCGCGGCCCGTTGTTCATCACATAGCTCACCACCGCCACTGACGTGCCGGCGGCTTTCGCCACATCACTACGCGTTACATTTCCGCCTGGAGATTTTGCCAATGCTCTTGCCTCTGCATGAATGCCATTGGCCGGATTATCCGGCCAATGGCATCGTGTCATTTACAGCTTGTTGCGCGTCAGATCGCATCTTCCGGCAGATTCAAATCGCGCCCACGCGTTTCCGGTGCCACAAAAGTGGTCAGAAAACCGATGGTCGCCATCGCCGAGAAGTACACGGCAATCGCCCACCAGTGTCCGGTGTACGATAACAGCGCCGCAGCCACTAAAGGTGCCGTCCCTCCAGAAAGGATAGACCCCAGCTCTTTCGCCACCGCCATCTTGGTGTAACGGTGTTTAACGCCAAACATTTCCACACCCCACGCGGCCTGCACACCAAAAATGCCGAGTGAGGCCAGCGCCATGCCCACGACCATCACCGGGATCACAATCGCCGGGTCGCGGCTGTCCATCAGACTGAATGCCGGCCAGGCATAAATCATCAGCAGCAGGCAGAAACCACGATAGGTAATGCGGCGGCCGAAGCGGTCGGACATCCAACCGGCAAACGGGATTATCAGGAAACCCAGCAGCGAGGCGATAAACACCGCCGTGGTTGGCACTGACTTATCGAGCATCAGCACTTTGGCGACATAACCGACGATAAAGCCCTGCGCCAGGTAGGAGGGGCCGTTTTCGCCGATGCGTAAGCCGACCATGGTCCAGAACGCACGGCTGCGCTGCCAGAAACCGCGTGTATCAACGTCGGCGGCTGCATGCTGCAATGTGTTGCTGCGCTCCGCCTGCAAAAGCGCCTGCTGACGCTCAAACACCGGGGTTTCACGCAGATGGCGACGAAGCCACAACGCGACCAGGGCAATCAGCACGCTGCTGAGGAACGGAATACGCCAGCCCCAATCCAGCAAGGCTTGTTTATCCATCTGAATCACCGCCAGCCACACCAGCGAGGCGATCAGCGTTCCGCTGTTCGAGCCGAGAGCAATCACGGAAGAGACCAGACCACGACGCTCAACCGGCGCGTATTCGCCCAGCATCACGGTGCCACCAGAGAGTTCCGCCCCGGCGCCCAACCCTTGGGTAAAGCGCAGCAGCACCAGACAAGCGGGTGCCCAGACGCCGATAGTGGCGTAAGAGGGGATGAGACCAATTAAGGTTGTCGATGCACCCATCAGGATGATGGTGGCAATCATCACGGTTTTGCGGCCTTTACGATCCCCGATCCAGCCAAACAGCAGCGCACCAATCGGACGCGCGATAAAGCCGACCGACCAGGTAGCAAAACTGGAAAGCAGCGCCATGGTAGGTGTGGCATTGGGGAAGAACACATCGCCAAAAATGATACCCGCTGCCAGGCCATAGAGCGCGAAATCCGCGTACTCCATTGCCGTACCAAGCCAGCAAGAGAAGGTGGCGCGCCAGAAATCTTTGCGGCCAGAGGAGGTTTCCAGCCGCATGTCAGCAGCTGAAGAGGTGCTCAGTGAAGTTTGTTGCGAAACGGACTGCTGTACCGTCATGACCTTTTCCCTGAAATAGGTGAAAACAGCAAACGCCCTTCCGTGGGACGGTTCCCTTGCAACAAGCGGAACTCCCCGGTGACGACGTTCAGTAGGCAAACCTGGATGAAAGTCAAAGAATTCCCTGGTGTTGGAATTCACTCATCCGCCTGTTCTCGCCGATGTTTATTTCATCGATCGCATTAGTAAGGCAAATGTAACTACGTCATCTCAAGGCCAACTTTGTCTCTGGCACCGTGAGTTATCACTGTGGATACAGTCTATCTACGCGCGTAGATAAATCAAGTGATAAAAGTGAAAATTATTAATTTATCTTCACTATAACTCGGGATAAAAAGGCAAAAATGGCGTCAATTCATGACATTACATCTAATGCATGCAAGTAAAAGCGCGTTAACCCAAATGTAATTAACGAGCATTGCTTATCATTAGCTGAGTGGCGGCTGATCCTTCATCGCGCTTTTTTTCGCACAAATCAGTTAAGCTTTGATGACAATTGCGAATTAATCTTAAAAGCCCTTCGCAAGTGCGGTTCAGCCATCAGCTGCATTACACTGGATAAAAATCAGACAGGACACTTATGACCATCATCCTTATGCGACATGGCAAACCTGACCATCCAGGAAGCGGACGCTTTACCGCACGAGCGCTGGCGGACTGGTGTGAAGGTTATGACCTCGCCGATATCTGCGACTCGCCGCCGCCGCGCAGCATGGCCATCGCACAGATGGCCCGCGTGATCGCCTCTAGCCCGTTACCACGTGCACGCTCCTCGCTCACGCGTCTCGGCCTGCAACCGCATGAGGTGGATGATGTCTTCAGTGAAGTGGCCATGCCGCTGCTGCCGTTTGAACGCCTGCACTTGCCGCTGACCGTTTGGCTCGCCCTGTTGCGCCTGTTGTGGTTATGCGGTTACGCCGGGCATGTAGAATCATTAACCCATGCCCGAGCGCGCGCACGCCAGGCGGCAGATAAGCTAGTGGCGTTGTCGAAGCAAGGAACGGTCCTGCTGGTGGGCCACGGCATCATGAACAAAATGATCGCCCGGGAATTGCGCAAACGCGGCTGGCAGGCGGAAAAACATGCCAGTAGCCGCCACTGGAGCAGCGCGATTTACCATCGCCCGTTTATTTAAAGGGCACCCCGCGACGCCCGACATCGACATCTTAAATGCGCTATCAAGCGCCGCCCCACGCTGGATGTGTCATTCCGTCAGTTTAACTGGAAATAACTCAGCACCTCACAACCGGTTCCCGCGGTTGGTGTCGCAATCACTTTCATTTGCAGCAAATCAATGACGCTCAATGAGCCATCGCCTTCATTGGCAATCAGCAGCGTACGATTATCGGCGCTAAAACAGCCATCCATCGGCTTATTGCCCACCTGAATATCCCCCAATGGATTGAGCAAATCGTCAAACAGGGTGATCAGCGGTTCCTGATCGCCAATCGCGACCAAACGCTCACCGTTGGCACTGAAGCGCACCACCTGGCAGGGCTGCTGATGAGCCATAAGTTTAATGCGCTGGCGAATACGGTGGCTTTGCCGATCGACCACATACAACAACGGTGCGTCGGCCGCACTGGCCACCAGATAAGGGTGCTTAGGCGAGGCTGCAATGCCGGAAATCGGCCCCGGCAACAGAATATTGTCGATGATGCGCCCTTCCGCCTCACAGAGATCCACCACCGTAATGCTGGCGTCCTCTTCATTCTCGGTGAACAATTTACGCCCGCTGGGCGAGAGCGTCAGACGATGCGCATTGTGCGACGGCAGTTTAATGATTTTCTCTACCTTGTCGGTGAAGGGATCAATCACCGCAACGGCCGCACTGTTTTCACAACACAGATAAACTTTGCCGTCGCGTCCCAACTGGCCGCTGTGCGGTGACTGTAAGGGGGATAAATCGATAAAACCGTTAATCTGGCGTTTGCGCAGATCGATCACCGCCACTTTGTGACCGGGATGGGGGTTATCGCCATGAATGCCGTCACCATAGATCGGCACATATGCTTTCTCTTGCTCGGGCAACATCAGCAGTTCATGCGGACGCGGCGGAAATGCATTCAGCTCCTGCTGCACGGCAAAGGTGTCGGGATCGAGAAACAATACCCGATTCCCCTGTTTATCGACCGCCAGTAATCCACGGTTGTGTGGCTGCATAGTGCCTCCTTTGGGTTAACCACCTCGTTTAAGCGTAGTTAACCTGCATCAACAAGGGGCAAATCCCTGCCAGGCCAGTGAAAAATGTAGCCACTTTAAACCATCTCAATATAGGAATTTTTTATCTAAGCCACAGCCTGCGCGATGCAGAGGTTATTTTATTAGGAATAGTCCTAAAGGATATAAATTATAAAATCAGTTGGCCATTCAATTATTTTCGTAAAATTTTATGCATAACGGATCCTTCATTTTCCGGTTTATCTGAAAGCAAAAAAAAGTAATAGCCTCTAAGAGCAGAATGATTTATTAAGCTGAGGTGAGTACTTTTTACACACAGCCGTGAGGAAACATAAGAGCGCTCAAGCTGCCAGCATCAGGGAATCCTTGCCACCATAATCACAATAATCAGGTGCACTATGAATAAGAAACGTCTCCAGCCAGCGCTCGCGCTCTGGCAGAACTGGAAAAGAATCGCTTTTACCAGCCAGACATTATTGCAGAAAAAACAGCATACTGCGCTCTGCGCGCCGGAGTACGATCCCAGCGAAGAGGACAATATCGTGTTGTTTTCTGGCGAGAAATCGCTGCCAGAAATACCGAAAAAAGTCTGGATGTATTGGGATAATGAATATTTACCGAAATCAATGATGTTAAATATTCAAAAGTTGCGCAAAGATAATCCTGATCATGATATTCATTTACTAAACCGATTAACGGTAAAAGAAGTTTTACCGGACTTTATTTTTACGTCTACACAATTAAGCGAGCAGCAAAAAAGCGAAGTCATTCGTCTGGAGCTGTTATTACGTTACGGCGGTATTGCCATTGATTGCAGCACGCTGTTATTTGAAGATCTTTCCTGGGTGCATCGTGCCCATCAAGAACGCTGCATGGATGTGATTGGTTACTATCGTGAAATTTCTACCGTCAATTATCTGGCACCGGTGATTGAAAACTGGTTCCTGGCAGCAGCACCCAATAACCCGTTTATTCGCGAATGGCAAAAACAGTACGCGCCGATCAAACACCTGGGGGAGTTGAATTATTTCAACGAACTCTCTAAGCGTGATGATTATGCGCTGCTGACCCAGAAAATTGATCAACCGCAGCAGCAGTTGGGCTCACTGGCGCAACAGGCAGCCATGCGGGAATATCGTCGGGTGAATCTCTACCTGCGCAAGTGCGAAGCAAATGCCTACTATTATCAGCGTTTGAGCGGCTGGAAAAGCGAGGCGTTTGCGCATGCTATTCTGTTCAATCAACGTCCGTTAACGCCGCCGCCGGTCATTAAGCTTAGCGGCAACGAACAGATGCATCTCGACTTCAACCTGCGCTTAGGCAATTACAATCGCAGCAGTCTGCTGGGTGAGATGATGCAGCCGCCTGCAGCGATGACATTGGCTTCACCCATCAACAAAGCGCGCGCGTAGCCAATGGATAAAGGTGGTTACCGCCCGTGGCACCTGTGCTGCATACGGGCGCACCACCCACAACCGATCGGCGAAAGCATCCACGGTTTGCCACTGCGGCAGAACCTGTTGCAACGTGCCTGCGGCCAGCGCCGCTGTGGCACTGAAATCCGGTAACATCGCAATGCCTAATCCCTGCAATGCAGCGTCACGAATGGATTCGCTGTTATTGGTGGCAAAGTTACCCTGAATCTTCACCTGGACCGTTTCGCTCCCGCCGCTCACCGGGCGAAAGCGCCACTGGGGTGATTCCAGCCCGCGCGGGTAGTACAAACAGTTATGTTGCTGCAACGATTCTGGCACCTGCGGCACCCCGTTTTGCGCCAGGTAAGCCGGCGAGGCTACTAACAGCGCCCGCGTCTCACACAGCGGCAATGCCACATGAGTTTCAGGCAATGTCTGGCTGTGGCGAATGGCAAGGTCAAATCCTTCACTGCCCAACGACACTAACCGATCGGTGACATCCAGTTGCAGCCGCACCTGCGGATACTCTCGCAAAAAATCACCGATGATTGGCACCAGCTGCTGACGTGCAAACGCCACTGGCGCGCTGACCCGCACTAAGCCGCGTACCGGCCCGGCTTCATCGCGTACGCTGAAGAAGCTCTGGGCGATGCGCGCGAAAGGATCGCGCAACTCATCCACCAGTTTTTCACCCGCCGAGGTCAGACGCACGCTGCGTGTGGTGCGCTGCACCAGTGACACGCCCGCCATCTCTTCCAGCTCTTTTATCTTTTGGCTCATGGCCGCTTTGCTGACATCTAATCGTTCAGCTGCACGGGTAAAACTCCCCAGTTCAGCCAGTACGGTGAGCCAGTGCAAATGCACCCAGAGCGCATCAGTTTTGATTTCTTTCATATGGATTGTTCAAAATAATAAATAATCATTTCAACCAGCACGCTTTTTCTTTCCTGCAGCAAGCGGCAGCATAGAGCCACATCCTACTCTTATCTTGTGAGCAAAAACGAGGGTTTATTTATGCCGTTACTGACATTTGATGTAATTCAGGGCCGTTCAGAATCAGAAATTCGTACCTTACTGGATGCGGCGCACCGCGCGGTATTAACTGCGTTCAAAGTACCCGCGCGCGATCGCTATCAGATTGTTCATGAAAATAAACGCTATCAGATGGTGTTCCAGGATACCGGGCTGGGTTTCGAGCGGACCGATAACCTGGTGATGGTGCGCGTTTACACCAGCCCAAGAAGTGAAGAACAGAAAACGCTCTTCATGGCAGAGTTAGCCCGCGAGTTGCAGGAAAATTGTGGCGTGCAGGGCAACGATCTGATGATCAGTTTTATCACCAACAGCAAAGGTGACTGGAGCTTTGCCGACGGTGAAGCGCAGTATCTCACTGGCAAGCTCTGATCCTCCCTTCCCCTCGCTGGCAGCGGCGCGTGCGTTGCTGCCAGGTCAAACCATAGTCAACTTAAACCTGCTTTAAACGAATCGGAACCCGCCGCACAATTCTGTATGGTTATGTTGCAGCACTGTGACAGCCCATATAAATTGGCGCATAACCCCCAAAGAGGGCCGAGGGCGCAAGGATGGCGTCACTATTTTATGTGAGGATAAAACCTTGTCCGAGTTGGTTTCGGTTGTACTCTTTTTGGCGGCAATCGCCGTTTACTCCTACAAGGCCGGGCGAAATAAATTCTGGTTTATACTGATTTTAGTGTTGCTCGCGCTGTTTATCGTGCTCAATGCCACACTCATTGCCAGCAACTATTTTACCGGCGATGGCATCACCGATGCGGTGTTGTATACCCTGACCAACAGCCTGACGGGCGCGGGCGTCAGTAAATATGTGGTGCCCGCCATTGGATTAATCATTGGTCTGTTTTTGCTGTTTTGCCTGCTGTCCTGGCTACTACGCCGTCGCAAACGGCCGCATCATTTGGGCTGGAGTTTACTGGCTATCGCCTGCGCCGCTGGCTCGGTGCAAACCACACCTGCATTTCGTCAGGTGAAGGATCTTATTGCCTCGCACTCTCGCCTGGCCGACTCTGATTTCGACGACTACTACCATACGCCCAGTAAGACGATTCCCGAGCCCAAACTCAACCTGGTGTACATCTATGGTGAAAGCCTTGAGCGCACTTATTTTGATCAGCATGCCTTTCCTGGACTCGCGCCGGAACTGAGCCGAGAGAAAGACCAGAGCCTTGATTTCAGTGAAACTGAGCAGTTGCCGGGCACCGATTACACCATTGCTGGTATGGTCGCTTCCCAATGCGGTATTCCCCTGTTTGCGCCTTTTGATGGCAACGCCTCGGCCTCGCTCTCCAGCTTCTACCCACAAAATATTTGCCTCGGCGATATTCTGAAGAACTCCGGTTATGAAAACTGGTTTATTCAGGGCGCGGATTTACGTTTTGCCGGTAAGGACACCTTCCTATTGTCGCACGGCTTCTCACCCGCACATATGTACGGCTCGCAGGAGCTCATCAGCCGCGTCGCCGATCCCAGCTACCGCAACAACTGGGGTTTTTACGATGACACGGTGATGGACGAAGTGTTTGAGAAATACGAAGAACTTTCACGTCAGCAAAAACGGTTTGCCTTATTTACCCTGACGGTGGACACCCATCATCCTGACGGCTTTATCTCGCGCACCTGTCAGCGCAAAAGTTACAGCTACGACGGCAAACCGAACCAATCCTTCAGCGCAGTGGCCTGCTCGCAAGAACATGTCGCGCGTTTGATTGCGCGCATCAAAGCGTCGCCGTGGTTTAAAAACACCATCATCGTGGTCAGTTCGGATCATCTGGCCATGAATAACACCGCGCATCAATATCTGATTAAGCAGCCGCGCCGCGATCTGTTTATGGTGATTCGTGGTGACGAGCCACAGGCGCAAGTGCTGGATGGCAAACGCAGCACCCTGGATAACGGCGCGACGGTACTGGATATTCTGGGCGGTGATAAGGCGATTGGCCTCGGCCGCAGCGGCCTCTCTTCGACGTCCTTATCGGCACAGTTTGATGATATGGCGCAGAAGGTAACGGCATGGAAAGCCGATATCATTCAGCTGTGGAATTTCCCCAGTAAGATGGATACGTTTACCGTCGACCAGCAGAAAAACACCTTCAGCTTCTCCGGATCGACCTTCAAATTGCCGATTCTGTTCCGCGTCGGGCAGGATCGCGTCGAGCCGCTGCCAGAAGGCGAATACTCTGCCCCGCTGCGCTACCAGCTCGCCGACTTTACCTCCTCGGATAAATTCGTATGGGTCGATCGCTGCTTCAAGATGGGCCGCTTATGGCAGCCTGATTTGGCACTCTCTACCGATCTCTGTGTCGCCATGGGCCAGATGGGCGCAAAACCGAAGGTGACGCGCATTGATAAACCGCAGTGGAAGGGTAAAGCTCAATTCCCGAAAGCCGAAGTGAGTGCCGCCACTTATCAACTTAACGAGCAGCAGATTCGCGTGGAGGATAATGCCATTCGCTATAACGCCGACAGCTTCCTGCTGACCGTGCCAGGCGCACCCACTGGCGTGAAAGGTTTCACCGGAATCTCACGGCCCGAGAGCTGGGGAAGATGGTCGAATGCCAATCTGGCACCGGAAGTGAACATCGAATATGTCGATCCGTTGCCCGCCCGTTTTGATCTGGTGATCACCGCACGCGCCTATGGCCCTAATGCACATAGGCCCATCCCGGTGCGCGTCGGTGATGAGGAGCAGAGACTGAATCTCGGAGATGAATTCTCTACCACCACGCTGCACTTCAGTAATCCTAACGGCAGCCACAATCTGGTTATCTCGCCGCCGGAGCCCCAGCTCTCCAACGATGGCAACATTACGGGTCAGGATCCGCGTAAATTGGGTATCGGTATGGTAGAGATAAAAATAATTCCACAGCCGTAACGTTAACGATTTCCTTCACAAATCAAGGCCTGCCTGCGTGCAGGCCTTTTTTATTAGCCCTTTACGTTACTCATTGTAAGCATTGATTTTGTTCGAGGCGGCGCGCAAAATCCATATCGTCACATTGAGAAACTATCACCCTCTGGATACGCTTGCCACTTCATGGAACGACACCAGAGGAAATAAGGATGATATTGACAATGCTCAACACTCATAAAGCCTATAAAGCGTTGCAGGATGCGGGCGTTGCGGACAAGCAGGCCGAAGTCATGGTGGATATTTTTGCTGACATGCAGCAAGAAAATGCCTTAACCAAATTCGACTTGTCGCAAGCAACGGAAATCCTGGTACGGGAACAAAGAGCGACCCACCATCGCATTGATTCTCTTGAAGGGCGTTTCGACAAATTCGAAACGGAGGTCAATCAGCGATTTGACCAAATCGATGAAAGATTCGACAAAATCGATGTTAGATTTGAAAAAATCGATGCAAAACTCATCCAGCACGATGCTAAATTTAACGAATTAGATCAACGCATGCAGATTGGTTTCACGGAGCTAAAACAAGACAATGTGTGGATGAGGCGCATCATGTTTACTATCGCTACCACAATGATCGCGTTTACCACCAAATATCTGTTAAGCAACTGAGCCGGGCACCTCGCCCGGCTGTCACATGCCCTTAGCGCAGCGCCTGCAACTTTGCGCGCTGCGTTCCATCCTCATTGAAATTGTCTGCTGCCAGCCAGCGCTCAAAGGCCTGTTTCAACTGCGGCCACTCCCCATCAATAATGGAGAACCAGCAAGTGTCGCGGCTGCGGCCTTTATAGACGATTGCCTGACGAAAAATGCCTTCAAACTGGAAACCCAACCGTAATGCTGCCTGGCGTGAGGACTGATTACAGCTGTCGCATTTCCATTCGTAGCGACGATAGCCCAATTGTTCAATGGCATAACGCATCAGTAAATAGTGCGCTTCCGTTGCCATGCGGGTTTGCTTAAGCAGCGGCGAAAACGCCACATGCCCCACTTCCACCACACCGTGCGTGGTATCGATACGCATCAGCGCCAACGTCCCGACGGCACGCTGACTGTGCAAGTCAATCACCGCGAAATGCATCGGATCGCGACCCTGCTCGATCTTGCTGGCATAGGCCAGATAGGCTTCCTCATCGGTGAAAGGCTCAGCAAACATATAGGTCCAGTCACGCCCGTCACTGGCCTGCGCATAGGCAGCGTAGAGATCGCGGCCATGACGTTCAGCACTGAGTGGTTCCAGTCGGCAATAGTGGCCGGTAAAGGTCTCATAAGCGGGCCAACTGCGCGATTGCCACTCTGGCAGAGGCGCACCTACCGGTTGTCCGTACTGGTTCGTGTATTGCGTCATCGCTCTATTCCCTTGTCAGTGAATGCCTGTTGCACAGCGTGCCAGTTTGCTGGCATGTTAAAAAGCACCACATTCAATGAAATTTATGGATCCACGAACAATCACAATGAATGAGAGTGAATTGCACAGCCTGCTACTGACACCGTTACTCCCAGATGGCACGCATACGCTGCAGCAGCAGCTATTACAGCGCATTAAACAGGCCATTCTGACAGGCGCGATCTCCGCAGGAACGCCTTTGCCCTCAACACGTCAATTGGCTGCCGACCTTAAGGTGTCTCGCAATACGGTAACCGGCGTTTGGGCACAGCTACAGGCTGAAGGCTTTCTGGTTAGCGATCGTCAGGGCAGCCGCATCAGTCCTTTCGCGCAGCAGCCACCCACCTCCCATCACGACGTCAGCGCCAGTGACCTTCTGTTACCACCAAGAGTGGCGCAGCTTCGCTCCAACCACCGGCCCTTAAGCCAGGAGATGGCGCTGCGGCCCGGCGTTCCCGCGCTGGCACACTTCCCGCTGGCTCATTGGCGGCGAACGCTCAATCGCGTGATGCAGCATCAGCCACAGCAACTCCTCGGCTACGGTGATCCGCTCGGCGAGCCTACTCTGCGTGCCGCGCTGGCCCAACATCTGGCACTGGCGCGCGGCGTCCGCTGTTCATCGGAGCAAATCGTCATTACTGAAGGCGCACAGCAAGCCCTAACGCTGTGCGTGTCACTACTAAGCCAGCGCGGCGACATCGGTTGGGTGGAAGAGCCGGGCTATCGCGGAGCAAAAGCCGCCATGCGCCTTGGGGATATGCGCGTTGAGCCTCTTCAGGTGGATGCACAAGGCCTGGCGCCGCAACCCAGTGACTGGCAACAGCGCCCGCCGCGACTGATCTACACCACCCCAACTCATCAATATCCCACAGGCGTGGTGATGAGCGCACCTCGTCGTCTGGCACTTCTCGCCACAGCGCGCCAGCATCAGTCGTGGATTATCGAAGACGACTACGACAGTGATTTCCGCTACAGCGGCGAACCGATCGCTGCGATGCAAGGCATGATGCAGCCATCACCGGTGATTTACGTGGGATCGTTCAGTAAAACGCTGTTTCCGGCACTTCGCATTGGATTTATGGTGCTACCGCCCCAGCTATTGGCGTTGTTACGTCCGGCCTTGCATGAATTACTGCGCGGGGGAAATCGCCCCGAACAGCAAGCGCTGGCCCAGTTTATTAACAGCGGGGATTACAGCCGCCATCTGAGCAAAATGCGCCGTCTCTATCGCCAGCGTCAAACCAGCTTGCGCGAAGCGCTGTTGATAACCCTGGGAGCGCAGACGTCGTTGCTGGGCGGCGAGTGCGGCATGCATCTGGTATTGCGACTTGCGCATGAACAACAAGATACAGAAGTGGTGGAGCGTCTGATGACCAGCGGCTATGCGCCCGGTGCGCTGTCGGGGTTTTATCTGGGAGAGGAGAAACAGCAAGGGTTGGTGCTCGGATACGGCAACAGCAGTACCAGCCAAATCATTGCTGGCGTCGCGCGCATCGCGCAGTGCCTGGACGTGAAGTAGCGGCGGCCTGATAGCCACCGCGACAAAGGATTAACCTTTAAAGAAGATATCGCCTGATTTACCCATCACGATCTTGCCGCTGTCATCGGTGATCAGGATGTAGTTGGCGTTGATATACGCCCAGTGCGTGCCAGGCTGCGGTGCCGGCAGATGGCGCGGCTGCCACTCAACGATGGTGTACTGCTTTTTGCGGTACTCATCAGGCACCACATCACCGACCTTGTACTCTTTGTAGTCGATGATAATGGTGTTCAGGTCGTAGTTATTCTTTCCTACGGGTGCATCCTGCATGCCATTTTGTGATGGACGAATCGGTGCCACATCACCGGAAGATTCGGCCGGTTCATTGCTGGCAGGTGCATCTGCTGCGGGTGCCTGAGTTTGTGCATCAGGCGCAACCTGCTGCACCTGAGGTGGCGGTGGTACGTTATCCGTTTGCTCGCCTTCAGCCAGTGCGGCTGGAGTCAGGCTTAAAGCGCCCAGAAAAATTCCTGCAGAAAGAAGGGTGACGTGTGTCCTGCGCATTGGTGATTTCCACTCTGGTTAATTATTAACTGTCCAATTTACTGACAAGTGCAGCACGCAGAAGGTTCCCCCGGCGCGCTTTGCGCGTCAAATTCGCTGCACAGCATACCTCAGCGAAGGCGTTTTTTGGCGCAGCAAAATTGCAAGCAACCATTTTTTTACTCAGTCTGGTTTTTCTGCGCCAGATCCATCAGCAGGGCAATCCCAAGATAGTTACTCCAGTTAAAGGCATTCTGCAGCACCACAATGGCATTACCATTTTGCTTATCAAATCCGATAAAGCTCGAATAACCGCCAATGTAACCCACCTGGTAAGTGATTTTCTGATCACCATAGGTGTCTGTTACCCAGGCAATATTCTGCGACTGATTGCCATGTTGCTCGTAACCGTGATTGACCTGCGCAAAAGCCGCATTGATCGACGTATTGGCGCCCTCATGCAGGTGCGCATCCAGATAGCGGATGAGATCGCGCGCATTGCTGTAGAGACTGGCGGCCGCCACCATGTTATTGCTGAATGCCCAATCCGGCGTCAGTTCGCCACGCGGGATCAGTTTCGGCTGATCGCCCGCATGCCCCAGCGCGCGCCAGGGGTAACCGCGCAGGCTCTGCGGTTTGAAGCTGCTGCTGGTCATACCCAGCGGCTGAAACAGATTACGTTGCGCCAGGATTTCGATGTCCTGATGCAAACGATGTTTGAGGATATAGCCGAGCAGCGCATAGCCCAGATTAGAATACTGTGCCGCCGGTTTGGCTGGCGCGTCAAAATCAGACAGATAACCCAGCACCGCATCACTGTCCAGATTGCCGTAAAAATTCTCACCGGTGCGTAGATAAGCCATAAATTTCATAAACATCGGCAGATCCATATCCTGGCGCGGCAAGCCAGACGTGTGAGTCACTAACTGCAGCAGCGTGATACGTTTCGCATCCTCACTGAGTGGCACATTCGCGGGGAGTAGCGTCGCCAGCGTATCATTCCAGTGCAACTCACCGCGATCCACCAGCTCAATAATCACTTCCGCCGTCATGCCTTTACTGAGAGAACCAAGCGCAAACAGCGTATCCGGCGTAATCGGATAACGGTGCACCGCATCGGTCACGCCAAAACTGTAAAACTTTGCAGGCTGACGCTGATGGATAATCGCAATGCTGATGCCTGACACCTGCTTCTGCTGCATGTAATGCCGCACGATGTCATCGACGTTTTCATTGAAAGTCGCATGGGAGAGATAGACTTTATCGCCGACCGGCGCAGAAGTTTGTGACAGCGTGCCACAGGCGCTCAATAGCAAACTGGAGCACAACAGCAGCGATCGCGGAATGATGCAGCGCATCACCGATTATTCCTGGTGAAAGTTTTCATAACAATTGATTTATAAGATATTTTTTATTTTTAGCAAAACGTGCGATGGGTGTTTGTGGCGAAATATAACACAGAAGATGAGAATCGCCACCTGCCAGAAACAGGTGGCGAGGCGGGATTATGGGTTCACCGGAATTACCGAACCCTGATAGTGCTGGTTGATAAATTCAGCAGTTTGCTTTGACTCCAGATCTTTGGCTAATTCGAGAACACGTGGATCATGGGCCAGTTTTGGCGTCGTCACCAGCACGTTCGCGTACGGATTATCTTTTGCCTGCTCCAGCGCCAGCGCATCTTTCGATGGCACTAACCCCGCCTGTAACGCGTAGTTGCCGTTAATGATCGCCAGTTGCGCATCATCCAGTGCACGCGGCAGCTGTGGTGCTTCGATTTCAATGATTTTCAGATGATGCGGGTTGTCACTGATATCTGCCGTCGTCACCAGCGAACTGGCGTTGCTGCCCTTGAGCTTAATCAGACTGCTATCCTGCAGCAGATACAGCGCACGGCTGAGGTTGGTGACATTATTAGGAACCGCGACCTGCGCGCCATCAGGCAGATCTTTCAGGGATTTAACTTTATGCGAGTAAATGCCCAACGGCTCAATATGCACCGTCGCCACCACTGCAAATTTCTCTCCCAACGCTTTTTCCTGATCGCGCAAATAAGGCACATGCTGGAAGTAGTTTGCATCCACATCGCCGCGCGCTAACAATTCATTGGCGTTGAGATTGCCGTTGAGCTCAATCACCTTCAGGTCGAGCTTTTTATCGGTTTGTTTGATGTGGTTGAGGATTTCACTGTGCGGCACCGGATCGGCCGCCACGCGCAATGCGGCTGCCGAAGCAGAGGTACTGAATACTGAGAGCAGTACCAGCGTGGCTATCACCTTTTTAGTCATGTGCTTTCCTTACTTTTATTATGATTGAACGGTGTTCTGGGCGTCGGCGTAGTAACGCGCTGCCACGTCGCGATGCGATCGCAAACGCCCTTTGAGATAGTTCCAGCCCACTTCACGCAGCAAGGGGTTGGTGGGATCGCTGGTCGGCCCACGCGCTTCAGCCGCCAGCTGCGGCGGTAATTGATAAAGTGGTACTTCGGCATCCAGCTGAGCACCGAGGAAAAAGGCGATGGAAACACGCTCCTTGTGTGCGGGCGGTGACAGCACGCGATGTACCGTCGCGCGCAGATAACCATTGGTCGCAATCTCCAGCAATTCGCCGATGTTCACCACAAAGGCGCCCGGTTTCGGCAATGCATCCACCCAGTTGCCCGGCGTCACTTCGACCTGTAAGCCGGGCTGCTCATCCTGTAGCAGAAACGTCAGGAAGCCAGAGTCTTTATGCGCGCCAACGCCCTGCTGGCTGGCACCGCTGGACTGACCGGGATAACGGATCAGTTTCACATGTTCGTTGGGATGCGTGCCGTACAGTGCATCAAATGCATCTGGCGGCAGCGACAACGATTTGGCAAACGCACGCAGCAGGCGCAGTGCAATACCGGTCATCGCCTGCTGCCAGGCGTGGATCACCGGCCTGAGTTGCGGCAGCGCCTCTGGCCATAGATTTGGCCCCTGCAGACGCTTCCATGCGGGATCGCCCGTTTGTAACGCTAACGCCACACGCTCAGCGCCAATATCAAACTGCTCACGCTGGTCGCGTTGCTCGCGGGTATATTCCACGCCAGCCCGGTTATAGCCGCGGAAGTGCGGCGAGTGGATCATCGAAACGCGCTGCTTCTCCTCATCCGGCAGGGAAAAAAACGCCTGCGTGATGCTCTGTACGTTCTGCAGCAGCTGTGGATTGATGCCATGATTGATCAGGTAGAAAAAACCGACATCGCGTGCCGTGGTGCGCAGTTCGGCGAGATAAGGCGACTGGTCAGCATCCGGGAGTTCCAGCAGTGCCAAATCCAGCACCGGCAATGTTTCCGCCATACAATTTTGTCCTTAATGCAGTAAAGTTCTGCGTTTACGCTGCCACTGGCGTTCCATTCCAGCCAATACTGTTGCGCAATATGTTATGGCGAATGATTTTTAGGAATGCTTCAGCAATCGATATGCAAAAAGCGGTAAATCCGTGCCGCTTCCCGCTATAATCGCGCCGTCAAAATTTTGCCTACCCGCACCGCACAGGAGATGCCGTATGAACCAAGGCCCGTTAACCGAGAAAGAACTGAACTGGCTGGAAGATATGCTGGAGAAATACGGCAATGAACAGTCGGTGGTGGATACCTCCGAGCTGGACGGCATGCTGACGGCACTGCTCTCCGGCCCGAACGATATCGAACCGAGTGAGTGGCTGGTGGCGCTGTGGGGTGACAAAAAGCACATTCCAAAATGGGCCAACGAGCGTGAAATGGATCGCTTTATGGCGCTGATTTTCCAGCACTTCAATGATATTGCTGAGCGTCTGGCTGAATTTCCGGAGCAGTTTGATCCTCTGTTTGGCATGCAGGAGATGGAAGGTCAGGAGTTCACTGTGGTGGAAGACTGGTGTTATGGCTATCAGCGCGGCGTGGCGTTAGATGCGGATTGGGATCAACTGCCAGAAAGCCTGCAACCGGCGATGGCCGCCATCACGCTGCACGGCAGTGAAGCGCAGCTGGCAAAGCGTGAAGCCTTCTCGCCAGAGGAATTTGAGGCCAGCATTGACGCCATTCGCCCGGCGGCGCTGGAGTTGCATGAATACTGGCAGGAACAGCGCATGGCACAGCCCGATCCGGAACCCCAACTGCCGCACTTCGCGGGTGAGAAAACCGGCCGTAACGACCCCTGCCCGTGTGGTAGTGGTAAGAAGTACAAACAGTGTTGCGGTAAATAACGCGAAATAATGAGAGGGGCGCGCCAGAGCACGCCCCGTCATCTCAGGATGCAGGCTTTACATCCGTGACCAGCGTCGGCAATTGCCATGCACCGCCAGCGCGAATCGCCCGGCACATACCGGTGGTGGCATCACTGCTCTGCACGAAATCTTTGCCATCCCATACCCAGGCTGCGGTGCTCCAGCAGTCGCCAATGCCACGCCCTTTCTGCGCCTCGGAAATCACCCCTTCGCTGTAATCTGAACCGGAATCGGTGATCAGCTGCGGTTTACCCTGCAACGCACGATCCATTAGCCAATAGCCATAGCCTTCGTTATAGGCCCCGCGCCAGCACAGCGCGGCAATCAGCACATGCGCGTCATCCACTGGCGTTAACGTGAGCGGCTCAGCGCCCTCTTCGGGTTGATCATCGGTAGGATCCAGATTATCGCAGCTGTCGTCATCGGTCAGCGAAGCAATCAGCTTCGGCTTGAGCAACGTCAGTTCATCGGCACTCAACGGACGCGGCGCGGCTTTTTCAACGTTGACCTGATGAATCACCGGCATTGCGACCGCCGCAGGCACACTGTTTTCAGACTTATTGCCTTTGCGCACCAGCGCGCCAGGCGTACTGAGACGGCCCTGCGCATCGTCCATCTTCAGCAGTGTGGCAAAGGCGCCATTACTGGAAAGCTCGAACGGCTCTTCGCCGCCGCGAAACTCCACTTTGCCACTGCCTTTGATGGCATTAATCAGCGCCAGCGTTTGCGCATCGGTCAGCGTCCACTCATCGTTCTCGGCTTTGGTGACCTCGCCCTGCGCGTGATCATCAATCCACAGCGCCAGTGCATCCACTTGCTTAGAATCATCATCGCCAGTATCAGCCAGCACCACGCGTCCATGGGTCGCTGCATTGGGCCCGCCCTCACGCGTGAGCAGGACTGAACCACCAGCGCCCTCTTCAGCGCTGTAACCCGCCGCGCGGCAGGTTAAGGTATTGTCGCAGGCGAGTTCCCAGTCTTTATGGCTGAAGGAGACGCCATCTTCATCTGCCAGTAAGGGCCCGCTCAAACTGGTGAGCAGCGCGAACGCCAGCAGCAATCGGGTTTTCATGCCATCACTCCGTAACGGTAAAGGTGGCTAGTGTGATGATTTTTAGTGCGCGGGAGAAGTGAATTTTTTGCGCTGATATCCGATCGACAGCGATGCCACAATTTGCTGGCGGATACGGCACCGATTGCCTTTCGTCAGCAGAATAGCGGCGACTATACAATCCCCCGCGTTAACACTGAAAGATTCGTTAGCGGAAGGAGAAAGTGGTTTTGCCGTGCATGTGAAGTGATCGCGCGGCGTTGGCATTACTCATAAAGCCAACGCCCTACTTTGGCGGATTCAATCAGCATACCCAGGGTAAAGTCCGGTACCACCGGGACTTCTCGCTTATTGAAGGGATTCAGGATCTGCGCCAGTGACGGTTCGTCCGGATAGTAGGTATCAATCAAAAAACCGCTGCGTTCTACCGCGAATTCAATGAAAAACTCGTCCATTAACGCCTGCGCTTCTTCACGCTCGAAGTTAAGATCGGTATCGATATCGATCTGTGGCGTCAGTGTTTTTTGTTTAAACAGATAGACGCCGTCGTAGCGACGCACTAATTCGTAGATACGCTGGTCGATTTCGTCGGTCATCACCTACCCTCCTGCTAAACGAGCGGCTATTCTGCCATGCAATCGCATCTGCCAGGTAGCGTAAAAGATTGCGCGGTGCCGCTACGCTACCTACTCCGCCAATGTTCAGCAGTTTGATAGATTGAAACAGCACGGTCATTTGGCTGTTCGCCAACATAAATTCGCAAAATACAGTATATATAACAACTATATATCCAAAAACACCTAACACGATTGCTTCATGTATTATTGATAGCCCGCGCCAAACTGACCGCGGGTGTATGACTTTCTTGTCACCATAATAGGACTGGCGCCTCAGGCAATGACCGGCATAAAAGCGGCGGCGGCCTGAATATGCCGTTGATTAACGTGGTCAACCTGAGATTTTTTACTGGCGCGTGCGGGTGGGTTGCACAAACTGCAGGTAAAGGGTTTTTTGATGTTCTCGGTGATGACCACATATCCTCCATGGCAGATCCGGCACGCTTTACGGGAAATAATGCCGCACTCAACAAAGCGAATTAATGTCCAGGCGCGCGTCAGACTTAATTTAGGCTTCACATGACTCTGGCCGCAACACTGTTCCAGATAGAGCCGATAGGTTTTCATCAATACGTTAATCGGCGGGCTATTTTCCGTCGCTTTCAAATACAGATAAATGTTGTAAAACATCGACGAGTGAATATTCTGCTCCCACGACATAAACCAATCTTCGGAAAAGGGCAGCATGCCTTTTGGCGGCGGACATCCTCGTAACTCCTTATACAAACGTAATAATCTTCGTCGACTTAGGGATGTCTCAGACTCTAGAACTTGCATACGTGCACCAAGAGAAATCAACTCTATGGCGATATGATTGTCATGCACTTCCTGCAATAAATTTCTTTGATACATCTCGCCACCTTAATCCACAGCCACAGGCTCTTTATTGAGTGAATTAAGTAAATCCGTCGACAAGATAATGCCTGTGTGAATTTTCTGTAGTGCCTCAATCCTCGAATCTTTAGTGAGATTCTCAATCAAGACTTCATCATCTATGCGCAAGCGGCAAATGAATTGATTGGTCGAGGCCAGTTTCAACAATTGGGGTAACGTCAGAGCCTTGAGATTCTCGGTAGTAGCCTCCGATAAGCCAAGGCGAAAACCTGCCGCAAACTTATCCTGTCGAATTAATTGTTGCGCCAGCAAAAGGTAAGATAAATTCATATCGTGGATATGCTGAAGATACTCATCAAAGTCAGACATTGATAACACCTTATTTTATCGTGCAAAGCAGAAGTTATTAAGAAATGAATATCCATTCCCCATGTGATGCTGATAATCGTGAGGTCGTAGAGTGAACGTCTATGTTACCATCGAGCATCTTAACAACCGACGATTGAGCCGCATTCAGCAATGGAAAAATGATATCCATCAGAATTTCCCGTAACAATACGCCAGAAAAACCTCGAATCAGGAACCAACCATAACCCAATGATTATTAAAAACAATAATGTTATTAATTCTTATTAATTATCAATATTGTCCTTTAACAGCTTGACAGGTGCTTCATCACTTCATATTGCTCCATCATAATCCATTCGACTGCGCAAACGTTTTATTGCCAGACTGTGAAGCTGACTCACTCGTGTCTCCGTAATGTCAAGAATCAGGGCAATTTCGCGCATGTTGAGATCATAGTGATAATAAAAATACAAGATGCGCCTCTCCCGATCAGGAATATAGCGTATGTAGTCAGCAATACGCTCCATCAAATCCCCCTGAATTGAGTGATGCAGGGGATTTAGCAAGGTATGTTCTTCATCAACCTGTTCCCACAGATCGGCATAATGCTCTTGCAATTCATCCATCGAATACAGTTGGCTGTAATTATTATCTGCCAGCATCTGCTGAAAATCCCGCAGTGATACGCCCATTCGATTGGCAATATCCCTTTCACTTGCACTCGCGCCCTGCTCCTGTTCCATTATTTGGATAACAGCAGATATTTCACGAGAATGGGTTCTGACGCGACGCGGCACCCAATCACGTTCTCGTAGTTCATCGATCAACGCCCAGCGCACGCGTTGTGTAATCCAGGTACTGAGCGTGAAGCCTTTCTTCGCATCATAACTGTCAACAGCAGCAATAAATCCGATTGACCCTGCCTGAATGAGATCATCGAACTCTACGCTAGCCGGTAATCTTTTTTGCAGGCGTAATACCTCCTGCCGCACCAGATAATGGTATGTTAGCCATAATTCGTTTTTATCATTCAGACCGGATGCGGTATATAATCCATCCATATTGCCACCCATCTGATAGTTTTGTTATTGATTATCAACTGAGCGTTATGATTTATATAGCGCAATAAGGTTTTAGGAACTGTGCTATTTGAACTCTTTAATTAGCTAATGAGTGATGCGTTAAAATGATTCTCAGTGCGTATTTTCTTTTGCCGTTTGCCCATCCAGAACAGTTGTTAACAGCACTGCGCTAAACAACATGGCTATCTGATGCAGACATTACGCGCCACGCTCTCTGTGCCAGAGGCCAGCACGCGGCCATTAAACAGATAGAGGGCAATCACACTCACATCGCCTGCCTGCCAATGCGGGAAGACATACTTTTGTATGTCCTCATCGCGGCTTTTATCACCCAGGCCACGGCTGTGTTGTGTGACGGTGATTTTAAGCAGGTTGTGGTTAAACTCGCCGTTAAACCACACCGCACGATGAATCGGGATGACTGGCGCAATCAGTTGACCGTCTCTAAAACGAGAAAGCGTGCCGAGATAGCTGAGATGGCCCTGGCTGAAGCCATCGCGATAGCTGCGGTAAATTCCCTGCGTCAGCACCCATTCACGCTCACTTTTGATGTCATAAAATGCCAGCGGAAACAGGCACTGGGACTGCTGTGTGGTGACGGTCAGCCAGCGACCGATTACGGCAGCAAACGCCAGTACAAAGCAGCCGATAAACAGCCAGAGCTGCGGGGATTTAATTGACGCGAAAATAGAACGACTCGCACGCATTGTTCGCTTCCTCAAAGGGTTGTTGGCACGCAATTACACCCTGATGCTGCGGATTGTTGGCTGAATTGAGAGTGACATACAGCACGCTGGCCGCAGGTTTATCCGGGTTCGTCTCCAGTACATAACGGCGATAAGTGCGCAGCGTGGCTTCGATTAAGGCGTGCTGAGTTTGGTGTCCTTTCGGCACCCAGACGCTGCTGCCAACAGGGATGGCCGGGCCTTGCCAGCTGACAAAATCAATTGGTTTTGGCGTAAGAAGAAAAAAGTGTTGTACCAGCAAAGCCACCAGATACCCGGCGGTGATTCCCGCGATGGTGATGCCTGATGCGCGCCGCCACTCCAACGTGCCACGAACAGGTGACGAAAGGGGCATCGGCAGTGGGACGGGGTGTTTGACAACATGCGGCGTATTAATGATTAAGCGATAACCACTCCGTGAGACGGCCAGCAAGCTAACCTGTTGATCCAGCTCCAGCGACAGCAATGCGCGGCGCAGTTTGTTAATCATCACGCGCACGCTGTTATCAGTGGCGGCATAACCGGCACAGCGCCAGCCAATCTCCATTAGTTGTTCATGCGTTAGCACTTCGCCTTGCGCCTCCGCCAGTGCATACAGGCAGCGTGCAGCACTGGCGGGTAGCGTCACGGACATATCATCCAGCGTACGGTTCAGGATGCGCGTACGTCGATCTAATCTGGCCGCCTGACCAAGCAAGATTGTATGGGGCATAGAGATGTCGTCTATCAATTGGGGTAAGAGCGGGTCGGTTGTTAATGTTATGTTTGCGCTAACCGATCCCATTTTTTGCGGCTCAAGAGTGCCAGATTTTCAGCGCATTCCCGCGTTTATTTTTCCGAAAATCACCCAAAACCCACTTAATCATTAAGGTTATTTGTTTGATCTATCCCGTGTGAGCTACAGGGTTATTTTTTATCGATAATTAACAAGGCCAATGAGCGATTCACGTTAGTTGTTCAGGTAATAATGATTAGTATTTTTCATCGGTAGGCGGCACGATTGTGCCAGCGGTGACAGTGTTGAGTCATCAGAGGACCGTGGGGTATTGAGTGCGGTGAGGATTATGTTTTTGAAATGGATATTGCTATTGATTATGAAGGGGTTATAGCTGAATTTCAGGCACAAAAAAAGCCGCTCGTAAGCGACTTAATTTTGCATCAATCGATGGTGCCGAAGGTCGGACTCGAACCGACATGTATCTCTACGGTTGATTTTGAATCAACTGCGTCTACCGATTTCGCCACTTCGGCACTGAAGAGGATGCGGAAAACGTTGGCGATTATACCGTTACGCGCAGAGTGCGCAACACTAATCGACAGGGCTGTGCGCTAAGCGTTGAAAAAACCAGCACTTCGCCGTTTATGAGGGGCAAACACGGCAGCGCGAGTGCCTTTCAGGCGCTTTCTTGTGCAGATTCCAGAACATTCCCAAACTCCCACCACTTCGGAACTTTCTGTGCTTACGCCTCTCTTAACCAAAACTGACAGCGTCAGATGTATAAAACAAAGAGGTTGAGATGAACAAAGCAACACAACGCATCATTTTGGGATTGGGTATCGCGGCGGCACTGGCAGCAGGAAGTGCATCGGCGGCGAGCTGGCAGGATCAGCTGAGTAGCGCAGCATCACAGCTGTCTCAGCAGAACAGCGGCTCTACCACCTCCAGCAACACGCAGAACGGCGGTCTGTCGCTCTCTTCGCTGAGCGGTTTACTGAATGGCGGTGACAAAGCGGTCAGCTCCAACAGCATGACCAACGCCGCAGGCGTGATGTCTTACTGCGTGCAGCATAACGTGGTGGATAACAACGTCTCATCGGTCAAGGATCAGGTACTGAGCAAGCTCGGTCTGAGCAGCCCTGCCGCGCAAGAACAGAAAACCGATTACCAGCAGGGTCTGCAAGGTTTGCTGAACACCGGCAACGGTCAGCAGCTGAACCTGCAGAGCCTGAGCAATTCGCCTATGGGTGAGAAAGTGAAGACTAAAGCCTGTGACGTGGTGCTGAAGCAGGGCAAGAAGTATATCGGCATGTAATTACCACCCTACTTCGGGTTGCAGGTGCGTTAATGGCTTTCTTTCCCCCGCATTGAAACACATCGGGTGTCTCTCGATCGCCGCAGTTCTGCAACCGGCAGGATGATGGGTGAAGTGACCGTGAATAAGGCGCGAGCTGTCCCTCGCGTCTTATTCAGTATTGATGGGGAGCGCAATAAATTGCGCCGCTACGGCCCATCAGCCAATCAGCCAATCAGCCAATCAACTCATCAACACTTTAGTTTCTTCAACCACCCTCTCCAGCACATCCACCGCCTGCTCAAACGATTGAATATTGGTGTAGCCAATCACCAGCCCGTAGCGTTTCTGGGTTTGCGTGTACCAGCCAGAAAGCGGTAACACCCGCAACTGATGACGCTGCCAGATCTCCGCCAGCGCTACATCCTGAATACCTCGCCGCAGGAACGCGACGATATGCATACCGCCGTCAGTGAGTTCAAATTCAAACAGCTGCGGGAAACAGTGTTGTAGCGCATCCAGCATCATGCGGCGGCGCTGCTGATACAGAATGCGCATCTTCTTAATATGGCGATAGAAGTGCCCTTCATTAAGAAATTGCGCGAGAATCTTTTGCGGTAACAACGGCATACCGGTTTCGAGTATTTCACCCAGCTCGCTGAAGCGTTCGATGGTCTGTTGCGGCATCACCAGATAGCCCACGCGCATCGCAGGCATCATGGTTTTACTGAAGGTGCCGGTGTAGATCACCCGATCGTGCACATCCAGGCTTTTCAGGGCGGGAATCACTTTGCGCGTGTAGTGAAACTCGCCGTCGTAATCGTCTTCAATAATCCAGCTGCTATTTTGCTGTGCCCACTCCAGTAACTGATGCTTACGAGGCAGCGATAGCGTCACTGCAAGCGGGCTCTGATGCGTTGGCGTCACCACCGCAAAGCGTGCGTCTGAGTGATAACGCTGCAGGAAATCCACGTCGAGACCTTCACGATCCACCGGCACATAGTGCAGATTCGGTGCGATGCGCTTCAGCAGTTTCTGACCAAAGAAATAACCCGGATCTTCAAACAATACTTTGTCGTGAGGATGGGCCAGTACTGAAAGGATCAACCGCAGGTTGGCGCGATAACCGGTGGTGATAAAAATCTGCTCTGGTTGGCAGTTCAGTCCGCGCGAAATATTGAGGTAGCTGGCAATCGCCTCACGCAGTGGCTGGTATCCCATGATGGCGGGCATGATCATTTCATCAGGCCGCAACGTGCGCGCCGCCTTTCCTGAGATCAGCAGCCATTTCTTATGCGGAAATTCATCCAGCGCGGGAATGCCCAGTCGCAGCTCGCCTTTGCTTTCAATCACCGGATGTTCCAGCCGCATGGAAGGTGGCGCAGTGGAGATAACAGCAGCTTCACCAAGATTGAGCGCAGGGTTCACGCGCGTACCCTTCGCTCCCTGGCTGACAAAGTACCCTTCTCCAATCAGGATCTCGTAGGCCGCCTCCACAGTTTTGCGCGCCACCTGCAGTTCACTGGCTAACACGCGGATCGCGGGCACCCGATCGCCCGGCTTTAAGCGCCCTTCCAGGATCTGCTGGCGATAGCGAGCGTAAATTTCTTTGTAGCCCATCTGTCTTCCTTCATCACGATGAGGTGTACATGAATTTGCCCCCGCAAAGTGAGAGCACCACTCAGCAACATAATCATGTCCTACCTGTTTTCCATCATATTGACCCTTTTCCCTTCGACATAGAAGTTTAAGATGCTCCCATCAACCCGATAATCCTTCACAGGCCGCCATGAAGATTGTTCATTACCAAACACCCACCGAACTGGCGCGCTGCTATGCGTTGATGCGCGAACTGCGTTTCAAGCTGACGGATGAAGATGCCTTTGTTGCGCAGGCGCTGCGCCAGCAAGCACAGGGCTATCGACTGGCGGGCTTCGAACAGGATGGCAAACCAGTGGCGCTGGCGGGCTATCGCCTGCTGGAGAACTTTATTCATGGCCGCTTTTGCTACATCGATGATTTGGTGACCTGCGACAACGCTCGCAGTCAGGGTTTAGGAGCAGCTTTACTGCACGGCCTGGCGCAGCAAGCACGAGATCAAGGCTGCGGGCGCATCGTGCTCGACACCGCACTAAGCAATCAACGAGCACAACAATTTTATCAACGCGTTGGTTACCACGCGTTGGGACTGCACTTTTATCGCGATCTCGCTGAGGGAGAAAATTTATGAAACTGCTGCACATTCAGGTCAGCCCGGATCTGGCTGGATCGGCCTCACGTAGCGCCTCGGCGCGTTTGGTGGAGAAACTTCGCGCCCAGCATCTCAATGTGGAAGAGACGGTACTGGATCTGGCGCAGCATCCGTTGCCACACCTGGATGCCTTCACCATTGGCGCGTTCTTTACTCGCCCGGAGGATCGTAACGATGCACAACGTGCTGCCATTCAGACTTCCGAAAAAATGGTGGATCAGCTGTTCGCCTGCGACACCCTGGTTATCTCATCGCCAATGTGGAACCTCGGTTTGCCGTCGGTGCTGAAAGCCTGGTTCGACCATATCACCCGCGCCGGACGCACCTTCGCCTTTACCCCGGAAGGCACCAAAGTCGGTCTGGTGAGCGGCAAGAAGGTGTACAGCGTGGTCGCCAGCGGCAGCGTGTTTGCCCACGGCCCGTTTGTGCAGGATGACCAGTTCACGCCTTACATCCGCGTGGCACTCGAATACATCGGCATCACCGATGTGGAATTTATCCGCGTGGACGGCACGCACGATCCCGTCAGCCGCGAAACCGCATTACCCCAGGCTCTGCAAGCCATTGACCGCTTATTTTGAATGAGGAAAACATCATGACTTCACGCGTTAACCATTTTAAAACCGCGCCAGCACTGGCCAAATCCATGTCCGATTTCTCTAACACCGTGGCGAACACCGCACTCGAGAAGTCACTGAAGCACTTAATCGATATCCGCGCTTCACAGCTCAATCACTGTGCCTTCTGCCTCGACATGCATGTGAAGCAGGCGAAAATTGATGGCGAGCGCGAACTGCGTCTGCACCACGTTTCTATCTGGCGTGAATCTCCGCTGTTCAGCGCACGTGAGAAAGTCGCTTTTGCTCTGACCGAAGCGCTGACCCGCATTGGTGAACACGGTGTGGATGAAGCGCTGTACGGTGAAGTGCGTGAACACTTCTCTGAAGGCGAAATCAGTGAGCTGACCTTCAAGATTGCTGCCATCAATACCTGGAACCGCCTGATGATTCTGTCACAGATGGCACCGGGGGCACTGGACAGCGCTTACGGCCTGGATCGTGCTGATTTGCGTTAATTTTTACCGCCAGTAGCGCGTGCTGCTGGCGTTGTCATGTTCATCTGCGCTGCCTGACGCTATAGTGAGATTTTGCACCACACAGGACAGCGCGCATGAAAGGCATCAATATTGCGATTTACTTCGATCCCGACCTGATTCACATCAGCGTTCATCAACAGGATGACAGCTATCTCAGCCACCACTTCAGCTACGATGACAGCGTGATTGAAGAGATTTACCAGTGGCTGGAGCAGTTCACGCCTAATCGCACCCACATTTGCCTGATTGAGCACGATACTGCCGATATCCTTGCCGATGAGCTGGTCGATAATGGCTATCACGTCCATCAGGTGACGCAGCACGATCTCCTGAACTGGTTTGCCAGCGAGCCTCCCGCAGAACCCGATGGTTCGCCAGTGCGCGCACTGCTGCGCTATCTGGAAAACGAAAATCCGTCTGAATATCAGTCTCGCACCCCGCAAATCGAAGCCTTGATGGATATGCTGGATGAGCTGGACGATCTGGAAGGCGTGGATGAAGTCGAGGATGAGGATAACCTGCCGGATGACGTGCTGCGTTTGATGAAGCAGAAGAAAATCACCGCCAACGAAGCCGCAGAGCGTTTACTGCCCGACGTCAATGAACGCATTCGCGAGCACCTGATAAGCTACCCAGAGCTGATGACGCCCGAGCTGCTGGAAGATTTCTTCCCGGAGCTGCTGGAAGCGTTAGAGACGCCAAAACATTGATGCATTTTGCACAAGCGCGCTAAATCGTGCCGCGACGCACCTTTAAAGCGCGTCGCGGTGCCATTGGAACTCGGGGAAAACCATGCTGGAACTGTTTAAAGCCATCGGGCTGGGATTGGTGGTGCTGTTGCCACTGGCCAACCCGCTGACCACGGTGGCGCTGTTTCTCGGACTGGCGGGAGACATGAATTTCCAGGAACGCAATCGCCAGGCCATGCAGGCTTCGATCTACGTGTTTCTGATTATGATGGTGGCGTGGTACGCCGGGAATGCGGTGCTGCACACCTTCGGTATTTCGATTCCGGGCCTGCGCATGGCGGGTGGATTGATCGTCGCCTTTATCGGTTTTCGCATGCTGTTTCCGGCGAAACCCGTCGGCCATTCTGTCGAAGCCCGGCATAAAAAGGATGAAATCGACGCCACGGATACACAAAGTGAATCGGTGAATATCGCCTTTGTGCCGCTGGCGATGCCCAGCACGGCAGGTCCAGGTACTATCGCGATGATCATCAGTTCGGCTTCCACCGTAAAAGCGGGCGTCGATTTTCCCAACTGGGTGGTGAACGTGGCGCCGGTGCTGACCTTCTTATCGGTGGCTGTGATTTTGTGGATTTCGCTGCGCAGTTCTGGCGCCATTATGAAGCTGGTCGGTAAAGGCGGTATTGAAGCGATTTCGCGGTTGATGGGCTTCTTGCTGGTGTGTATGGGCGTGCAGTTTTTGATTAACGGCGTGTTAGAAGTGGTACGGACTTTTCATTAAAGAAAGTGCGGCCCGAAGGCCGCACCCGATTTACTCTGCTTTCAACGTCTTGCGTACATCAGCGACCTGATCTTTGGTCACCGCTGACGCATTGTTGCTCCATCCCTGACGGATAAAGGTCGCCAGCTGCGCCACCTCATCATCCGTCAAACGCTTGCCAAAGCCCGGCATCGCCAGTGTGGACGGCGCTTTCTCGGTCGATGGCTGCTGCGCACCGGCAAGAATGGTGTGGATCAAACCAGTAGGATCGTTGGCATTCACAATGGTGGCCTGATCCAGCTCCGGGAAGATCCCTGGCGCGCCTTTACCGGTCACAAAGTGACAGGCACCGCAGTTATCGATATACAGACGCTCGCCTTCCGTCAGATTTTTCGCTGCGGTTAGTTTCGCTTCCGTTGCCTGCTGCTTCTGCACGTTGTACGCCTGCAGCGGCGGGTTGCCACCAATGAACTTCAGGTATGAAGCAATGGCTTTCAGATCGGCATCCGTCATGTGCGAGCTGGAGTGCTCAATCACTGACTTCATCTCACCGCCCACGGCGGCTTTGTCGTTACGACCGGTTTGCAGGTAATCGACGATCTCCTGCTCGCTCCAGCGCGGCAAACCACGCAGCGACGGCACATCCCAGTTATTCAGGCTGCCACCAGCAAGGAACTTATCGTCACCGCTATCCAGCGCTTTCTCGTTCATGCCGAGGCCGCGTGGCGTATGGCAGGAGCCGCAGTGACCGAGGCTTTCCACGATGTAAGCACCGCGATTCACTTCTTCAGACGCGCCGCCAATCGGCTGGAACGGCTTATCAGAGGTGAATGCCCAGTTCCAGAAACGCATGCCCCAGCGCTGGCTGAACGGGAAGCTCAGTTTGGTCTCTTCCGGCTGCTCGCTGCTTGGCTTCACACCCTTCATGAAGTAGACATACAGCGCGTGCATGTCCTCATCGCTGATTTTGGCGTAATCCGGGTACGGCATTGCCGGGTAAAGACGTGAACCGTCCGGCAACACGCCTTTGCGCACCGCATCAGAGAACTGCTGCTCGCTGTAGTTGCCGATGCCGTGCTCTTTGTCCGGCGTGATGTTGGTGGAGAAGATGGTGCCGAGATTCGACTCAATCGCCAGACCACCCGCGTAATCCGCTTTGCCCGACACGGTATGGCACGCCATACAGTCGCCGAGACGTGACAGATATTCACCCTGCTTAATCAGCGCGGCGTCATCTTCCGCGTGTGCCTGTACCGCAAAGCTTCCCAGCAGCACGGCGTTAGCGATTAACAATGATTTTAATTTCATGTGCTTATGCCTGTACCAATGGACCTGGGTTTTTCAGATAGTGTTCTTTGATCGCCTGCGCCGCCATCAGGGTAATCGCGCCGATGGTATCGGTCGGGTTCGCCTGGAAGTTTTGCGGGAAGGCGTTACCGCCCGGTACAAACACGTTATGCACATCCCAGCTCTGCAGGTACTTGTTCAGCGCAGACGTTCTTGGGTTATCGCCCATCACCGCGCCGCCCACGTTGTGGGTGGAGACGTATTTGGTGAGGTCAAAGTCCGCGCCCATCGGCAGGAAGCTCATGCTCATGTTGTCTGGGTTCAGTTCTTTGGCGATATTGCCAACGATGCCTTTCAGATGCTGCTGCAGCTTAAGTTCGTTCTCTTTCCAGTTGAACGTCATACGCAACAGCGGCTGGCCACGATGGTCGGTGTAGTGCGGATCCAGATCCAGATAGATATCGCGATACGACTGGCAGGTGGTCGTGATGCTGATCTTCATGGAATGGTTGTACCACTCTTCCAGACCCTCTTTGTAACCCATGCCCCAGGCTGGCGTGCCTTTTGGCAGTGCTGCGGCCATTGGCGTACCGGTGGCTTGCGAGCTGTGGATCTTCGCGCCGCCGAGGAAGCCGAGGCCTGGGCCATCGAAGTTGCCTGGTGAGATGTCGTTGAACATCTGGCCGGTGGCGCCTGCGGTGGCGTAGGAGTTGAAGTTCTTGTCTTTAAAGAACAGGGTCGCGCCGCCGTTGGACAGGAACGCATAGTTACGGCCTACCACACCCTCTTCAGTGATCGGGTTATACGGCTTGCCGATACCGGACAGCAGCATCAAACGCACGTTGTATAGCTGGAAGCTGGACAGCACCACGATTTTGGCCGGCTGGAACACTTCGTTGCCATCCACATCGTAGTAGATCACGCCTTTCGCGGTCTTCTGGTCATCATGCAGTACCACTTTCACCACTTCCGCGTGCACTTCATAAGAGAAGTTCGGCATACGCTTTAGTGAATCCATTACCGCAGTTTGCGGCGAGGCTTTGGAGTAGTTCAGGCACGGATATTTCGAGCAGTAACCGCAATAGTTACAAGGCGCGATCTGGTTGCCGTACGGGTTTTTCCACGCGCGGGATACGCACGCAGAAGGGTTCGGGAACGGGTGATAACCGAGCTTGGTTGCCGCTTCTTTGAACATGACGTTGTTCAGCGTGTCTTCCAGCGCGGGCAGCGGATAAGGCTCAGAACGTGGACCTTCAAACGGGTCACCGCCTTCCAGAATCTGACCGCGCAGGTTGCCGGTGTTACCCGACTGACCGCAGATCAGTTCAAACTTGTAGTAATACGGCTCGATCTCTTCCCAGGTGAACGGGAAGTCCATCACGCGCATATCTTCCTGCAACACGCCTGGCTTGTACGCCTCATCGACGTAAGTCTTCAGCTTGATATCCGTTGGCGTTGGACGAATCAGTACCGCCGTCCAGTGCATACCTGCGCCGCCGACACCGGTACCCGGAGCGAACGCGCCCCATTTACGGGTCGGCAGTGCAGTCTGGTTCATGTTGTAACGCACGGTGACCGCCACTTCTTTCGGTGTGGCGAACACTTTATTACGGACGTTATAAGCGTATTCATCAGCCGGTTTCGGGTAAGCGAAATCCGGGTAATCACGCTCGCCACCGCGCTCTAACGCACGCACTTCCAGCCCGGCCATTGCCAACTCGATGCTCATCAACGAGCCGGCCCAGCCGAGGCCGCAAACGACGACGTCGACTTCTTTCTTTGTAATCTGTGCCATGTTAAATCCTGTCTCACATACCAAATACGGGGGTGGGCTTACGCGCGCTCACCCAGGAGGCTGACCGGTCCCAGCGGGTACGGCACGTTGTGCTGTTTCACCCATTCGGTGAAGCTGGCGCGTGCGCCTGGGAAGCCGATGGCGATCCAGGCTTTCATGCCTTTGTTGCCGCCGTACATCGGGTCAGCGAGGTAGCCGTGTTTGGTATCTGCAAGCAGTTGACCAAAGAACTGTGAGGCTTTCAGGTTGGGTTCGCCCAGTGCGGCAAAGTCGATACCGTCGTTTTTGTTCACTTTGGTCAGCACAGCATCTTTCTCTTCCAGCGTCAGTTCATGGAATGACTTCTGGTAAGTGCTCTGCGTCCACTGTTCCACCAGCTTGATACCGGCCTGATAGATCTGTTGTGGTGTGAAGGGAATTTGATAACCCATGGTCGCTGGCGCATGCACATCAAACGGACCCTGCATGTAAATTTCGCCACCGAATTCAGGGCTATGGAGTTGCTGATCGATAAAGATCGGCACGTTTGTTTCCAGTGCACCAGGCGCTTTGCCCTTACCACCCGCCGGAATCAGACGATCGGTCGCGGCCAGAATAAACTGCCACTCCTCAGCGCTGAAAAAGATCGGTTTGTAATCGGCGAGTTCCGGTGCTGCCATTTCCGCAGCTTGCGCCGCAGTTAATCCCTTAAATACCAGGTCGCTTAATGGCAAAGCCAATAACGACCCAAAGCAAAAACTTACGTCTGGTGGTCGGTTTATTTAGAAGCATGGCGCGACGACTCTCACTTGCTAAGAAAGATAATTATTTTTGTTAATGGCTTTATAAATCGGTAAATAACCTGGCAATCTTAGGGATATAGATATTTCTGAATGTAAAAATCAGTATATGGATATGTTTTGATGAGAAACCATCATGATGTTGAATTTAGGTTAAGGGCAGGTAAAGGGCTTTCGAGGCGGGAATTGGACTTTTAACCGTACAAATGCTGTGTTTTTAGCAATTCATGATGGGCAAACGACCAAAAATGATCGCACTTAGAAATAATCGCCCAATTCAATCGATAAAAATAAATCATACTTCCATACAAGAGAATTATTCTCATTAATAACATTTTATTTACTTAATTGACCAGTACATGAACGATCTATTTCCTGGAAATGACAGGCGGCGCACAAAATAAGCGAAATAATCGCCAGATGTTATCATTTGTTAATTTCCGGCACAGCTCAGAACAAACTGGCATTTTGCCTGAGCGGCAGCAGCGATAGAGTCGATTAATCTATCACTCAGGATAATAATAAATGCGTTCATTGATTTTGTTCCTCGCCTTGTGGGGCAGCGCGTTTGCGTTGCAGGCCGCCACGCCGAAAGACACGTTAGTGGTTGCCGTACCGCTGGATGGCATCATCAGTTTTGATCCCGCCGAAAGTTTTGAAACCGTCAGCAACAGCGTGCAGCGCAATATCTACCAAACGCTGGTGCAGGCCGAACGCGATACGCCACAGAAACTGGCTCCGTTGCTGGCGACATCCTGGCAAAGTGGCAGTACGCCGCACAGCCTGGTGTTTAACCTTAAACCGGGTGCCCGCTTCTCCAGCGGCAATGCGGTGACGCCGCAGGATGTGATTTTCTCACTGACGCGTGCTGTGCAGTTGAACAAAGCCCCCTCTTTCATTCTCGCCGAGTTTGGCTGGACCACGGCAAACATCGCCAGCCAGTTCAAAGTACTGAATGACCATCAGCTGGAGATTCAGTGGCCCGCGCAGATTGGTCAGGATCTGGCGCTGCGTCTGCTCACCGCGCCAGTGGCCTCGGTGGTGGATAGCAAAACCGTGCAGCAGCATGCGGTGAATAACGATCTGGGTAATGGCTGGCTGCACACCCATACGGCAGGCAGCGGCGCGTTCACTATCCAGCAGTATGTGCCGCAGCAGGCGCTGGTGCTGAGCGCCAACCCACAAGCCAATCCGCAGCCACACCTGAAGCGTATATTGCTGAAAGGTGTCGCCGATGCCGGTGCGCGTCGCCTGCTGATCCAACAAGGTGATGTGGATGTGGCTTATCAGCTCGGTCCAGACCAGATTGATGCACTGAAAAGTGATAAAAACCTGCACATTGCGGCGTTCCCTTCGAGCCTGGTGTATTACCTTGGCTTCAATACGCAGAACAAAGCGCAGCCCGCATTGGGTAATCCGGCTCTGTGGGAAGCGGCGCGCTGGTTGGTGGATTATCAGTCCATCTCACAAGATTTGCTGAAAGGTCAGTACCGCATTCATCAAAGCTTCCTGCCGCAGGGCTTTGACGGCGCGCTGGAGGACAAACCGTTCCACTACGATGTGGCCAAAGCCAAAGCGATATTGGCCAAAGGCGGGATTAAACCGGGCAGCAAGTTTGCGCTGACGGTGATCAATCAGCCGCCGTACATTGATGTCGCCCAAGCGCTGCAGGCCAGCTTTGCCAAAGCGGATGTGCAGATTGAGTTGCAGCCGGTGGCGGAATCCGAGCTGTGGAGCAAGATGCGCGGCCGCGATTTCCAGTCGATCTTTATCTACTGGGGTGCGGATTACGTTGACCCGAATACCAATGCCAGCGCCTTTGCTTACAACGTGCCGGGCGGCTCAAAAACGCTGGCGTGGCGTGTCGGCTGGGAGATCCCTGAACTTAGCGCCAAGACACGTGCCGCAGCGGGCGAAAGTGATGCCGCCAAACGCCGCGCGCTTTACACCGACCTGCAAAATACTGTGCAGCAGAATTCCCCGTTTGTGGTGATGCTGCAGGGCGCGCAGCAGGTGGCGGTGCGGAACAACGTCAATCATGTGCAGCAAGGGATTGGTGTGAGTTTGCTGTTCTTTGATGTGGTGCAGAAGCAGTAAATCCTGTTGATGGGGGAATGGCTTCCCCCATCAACACTTTCAGTACAATCTTCATCCTTCCCCTCGCATCGCTTGCTATTCTTTCTGGCATAACCTGTTGCCTGCGAGTGAAAAAATATGACCACCCCGTTGCTGATTGCTCAAACGCCCGACATCCAGTTATCCCTGCTTTCCAATATGGCGAACCGCCACGGTTTGATCACCGGCGCCACCGGCACCGGTAAAACCGTGACGCTGCAAAAGATCGCGGAATCCTTCTCGAACATCGGTGTGCCGGTGTTTATGGCCGACGTCAAAGGCGATCTCACTGGCGTGGCGACCGCTGGTGAAGGCTCGGAAAAGCTGCTGGCGCGGTTGGAGAAGATTGGCGTCACCGACTGGCAGGCACAGAAGAATCCGGTGATGGTGTGGGATATTTTTGCAGAGAAAGGCCATCCGGTGCGCGCCACGGTTTCCGACCTTGGCCCGCTGCTGCTGGGACGGTTGCTCAATCTGAATGAGGTGCAATCGGGCGTGCTGCAAATCATCTTCCGCATCGCCGACGATCAGGGTTTGTTACTGCTGGATTTCAAAGATTTGCGCGCCATGACGCAGTACATCGGCGATAACGCCAAATCCTTCCAGACGCAGTACGGCAACATTAACAGCGCCTCGGTGGGGGCAATTCAGCGCGGCTTACTGGCGCTGGAGCAGCAAGGCGCTGAGCACTTCTTCGGCGAGCCGATGCTGGATATCCGTGACTGGATGCGTTGTGACAACGAAGGCAAAGGCTTCATCAACATCCTCTCCGCTGAGAAGCTGTATCAGATGCCGAAACTCTATGCCACCAGCCTGCTGTGGCTGCTGGCGGAGCTGTACGAACAATTGCCCGAAGCGGGCGATCTCGACAAACCGAAGATGGTGTTCTTCTTTGATGAGGCACATCTGTTGTTTACCGATGCGCCGCCGGTGCTGCTGGAGAAAGTAGAACAGGTGATCCGCCTGATTCGCTCTAAAGGCGTTGGCGTCTATTTCGTCACGCAGAATCCGTCCGATATTCCCGACAATGTGCTCGGCCAGTTGGGCAATCGCGTGCAGCACGCCCTGCGCGCCTTTACACCGAAAGATCAGAAAGCGGTGAAAAGTGCCGCCGAAACCATGCGCGCCAATCCGGCGTTCGATACCGTAGAAGCCATTCAGGCGCTGGGCACCGGCGAAGCGTTGATCTCCTTCCTCGATGAAAAAGGCAGCCCGTCGATGGTGCAGCGTGCGATGGTGATTGCGCCTGGTTCGCGCATGGGGCCAGTGACGCAGGATGAGCGCAACGGCCTGATCAACAACTCCCCGCTGTACGGTAAATACGACACCGAAGTGGATCGCGAATCTGCGTTTGAGATGCTGCAAAAAGGCGTGCAGGCTGCGCCGCAGCAGGCCAATGCGCCGGAGGCTAAAGGGAATAATGTCGAGGTCGATGACGGCATTCTCGGAGGGCTGAAAGACATTTTGTTTGGCACCACCGGTCCGCGCGGCGGCAAGCGCGATGGCGTGGTGCAGAGCGTAGCGAAAAGCGCGGCGCGTCAGGTGACCAATCAAATCATTCGCGGCGTATTAGGGAGTTTGATGGGCGGTCGTCGTCGATAAACTTGCCCTCATCGCATCTCGGGCGGTCATCAGGCTGCCCCTTCAAAGCCCTGTGCAATCCTCTCTGCTAAAATGGGTATATGGATAAATATCAACAACTCAAACGGAGCAAGCGGCTCGCGCTGTCGCTGCTGCTGGTGGCGGCGGCAACATTTGTCGTGACGCTATTTCTGCCGCCCAACTTCTGGGTGCTCGGTGTGAAGGCGATTGCCGAGGCCGCAATGGTCGGTGCGCTGGCCGACTGGTTCGCGGTGGTGGCGCTATTTCGCCGCGTGCCAGTGCCCTTCATTTCACGTCATACGGCAATTATTCCGCGCAATAAGGATCGCATCGGGGAGAATCTTGGCCGCTTTGTGCAGGAGAAATTTCTCGATACCGATTCGTTGCTGGCGCTGATTCGCCGCCACGATCCTTCGCAGATGCTGGCGCAGTGGCTGAATACGCCAGGCAATGCCGATCGTATCGGTCGCCATCTATTGCAGGTGATGCGCGGCTTCCTTGATCTCACGGATGATGAACGCATCCAGCGCTTCCTGCGCCGGGCCGTGCATCGTGCACTGGATAAGGTCGATCTCACTCAATCCAGCGCGTTGTTACTGGATAGCCTGACCAAAAACAATCGTCATCAGGAACTGCTGGATGCGGCAGTGCAACAGCTGCTGCGCCTGCTGCACAAGCCCGGCACGCGTGAGTTTATCGCGGCGCAGATTGTGCGCTGGCTGAAGCGGGAACATCCCATCAAAGCTAAAATGCTGCCCACCGAATGGCTGGGTGAGCACAGTGCTGACGTCGTGGCTAACGCGGTCGATTCGATTCTCGATGAAGTGGCGATCAATCAAGGTCACGAGCTGCGTCTGGGCTTTGATCGGGCCGTGCAGCGACTGATTGAGAAGCTGAAAACCGACCCCGAAATGGCCGAACGCGCCGAGGTGATAAAAAGCTGGCTGAAAGAGGATGAGTCATTGAATCGCTACATCGGCGAGCTGTGGCAGGATTTGCGTAGCTGGCTGAAGGCCGATCTCAACAGTGAAGATTCCCGCGTGCAGGAGCGTGTGCGTCTCGCAGCGCTGTGGTTTGGCGAAACCCTGGCAGCGGATGAAGCGCTGCGTACCTCGATGAATCAGCATCTGGAAGATGCCGCCCGCAGCATCGCGCCGGAGTTTGCAGAGTTCCTGACGCGCCACATCAGCGATACCGTGAAGAGCTGGGATGCGCGTGACATGTCGCAACAGATCGAGCTGAACATTGGGCGCGATCTGCAGTTTATCCGCATTAACGGCACGCTGGTTGGCGGCACCATTGGCCTGGTGCTGTATCTGCTGTCGCAGCTGCCGACGTTGATTCATACATTGAAGTAATAAAAAAGCCGCCATGGAGATGGCGGCTTTAATGGGTTTTCGTGATAGCTGCGGGTTATCCCTTTACCATCATTAACTGCGCTTCATCAACAGATACAAGCTGATGGCAAAGAACGCGGCGCTCGGCAATAACGCCCCAGAGAATCGGCGGGATGCCATACACCAGACTCAACGGACCAAAGATTTGGTCAAGCACGTAGAACAGGAAGCCGAAGCTAATCCCCGTTACCACGCGCACGCCCATCGATACGCTACGCAGCGGGCCAAAGATAAACGACAGCGCCATCAGCATCATCACCGCAACAGACAGTGGCTGGAAGATTTTACCCCACATGTTCAGCAGATAACGCCCGGAAACCTGGCCGCTCTGCTTGAGGTATTTGCTGTAGTTATACAGGCCGCTAATCGACAGCGCATCCGGATCCAGCGCTACCACGCCGAGCTTGTCAGGCGTCAGGTTGGTTTTCCACTCACCGCCCAAACTTTGCGAACCGGTAATTTGCTTCGCATCACTCAGGTTGGACTCATCCACCTGCGACAACTGCCACAACTTCTTGTCCTTGTTCCAGGTCGCACTGGCAGCATAACGCACGCTCAGCAGACGACGCTGATCGGTGAAGTTGTAAATGCTGACGCCATCAATCTCATTGTCACCTTTGATGCGTTCGATGTAGATGTAGTCATGGCCGTCTTTCGCCCATAATCCATTCTGCGTCGACATCAGCGATCCACCGTACAGCTGCTGCGCACGGTAGTTACGCGCCATCTGCTCGCCCTGCGGTGCCACAAACTCGCCGATAGCCATGGTCAGTAACACCAGTGGAATCGCGGTTTTCATCACCGCCAGCGCCACCTGCATACGGGTAAAGCCCGATGCCTGCATCACCACCAGCTCGCTACGCTGCGCTAACGTCCCTAAACCCAACAGCGCACCCAACAGCGCCGCCATCGGGAAAAAGATCTCAATATCTTTCGGTACGCTGAGCAGCGTGTAGTAACCGGCGTCGAGCGCGGTGTAAGCGCCCTGCCCGGTTTTACGCAGCTGATCGACAAACTTGATGATGCCCGACAGCGACACCAGCATGAACAATGTCAGCATGATGGTGTTAAAGATGGTTTTACCGATATAGCGGTCAAGGACCTTAAACATCAGAGCGATCCTCCACGGCTAAAGCGACCACGAATGCGTCGCATCGGTACCGTATCCCACAGGTTCAACAGCACCGCCAGCGCCAGATAAGCAAAGTTCACGACCCACATCCAGATCGCAGGATCGAACCTGCCTTTCGCTGCGTTGGAGCGCAACGAGCTCTGCAACAGGAAGAAAATCAGATACAGCAGCATCGCAGGCAGCATAGACAGCACGCGGCCCTGACGCGGATTCACCACGCTGAGCGGTACTACCATCAACGCCATTACCAGCACCGCAAACACCAGCGTTAAACGCCAGTGGAACTCGGCCTGGAACTGCGGTGTTTTGTTTTGATACAGCGCGCTGATGCTCGCCTGATCGGCATCATTCGGATCGAGCGTGGCTTCTTTATAACCCACCAGCGCCTGATAGTTGGTGAAGTCAGTGATGCGGAAATCGCGCAGCATCGCGGTACCTTCAAAGCGCGTGCCTTTATCCAGCGTCACCACTTGTGAGCCATCTTTGCGCTGCTCCATATGACCGCTGTCGGCGACGACAACGGATGGGCGCGCATTGCCTTTCGGACGCAGCTGCGCCAGGAACACATTCCCAAAAGTGTTGCCCTTCACGTTCTCGACAAACAGCACGGTATTTCCGTCGCTGGAGGTCTGGAACTGGCCCGCCGCCAGCGCTGCCGCACCGGGGTTGGCTTTGGCATTTTGCGTCACTTCGTCCTGATAACGCGATGACCATGGCCCTAACCAGATGACGTTGACTGCCGCTACCGCGGAAGTCAGCAGCATCAGGATCATCGCGGCCTTAACCAGCACGCTTTTCCCCAGGCCGCAGGCATGCATCACCGTGATCTCGCTTTCGGTGTACAGCCGCCCAAGGGTCATTAAAATCGCCAGAAACAAGCTTAGGGGCAGGATAAGTTGTGCCATTTCAGGCACGCCAAGTCCTAACAATGTCAGAACCAGATTTGTTGGGATTTCGCCATCCACCGCTGCACCCAAAATCCTGACTAACTTCTGGCAAAAGAAGATCAGTAGCAGGATGAACAGGATAGCCAGCTGGCTTTTGAGCGTTTCCCGAACCAGATATCTAATGATGATCACGCTTAGTACGCCTGTGATAACTTGTCTTTTTGCAGGAAAATCGCTAGTTTCAACGCTTATCAGCCATTTTTCTTCATCAATGGCCGTCATCGTAGCTAAAATAGTATGACGAACGCGTTAGGGTGGTGAAAAAACAACACATTGCCACCACATCTCATTATGACTGTCGGCGTTAAATTGTCATGGCGCCGCTAAAAATAATGGGTTACGAACGCGCTACATTCTAACGACAGCTAAGGCCGTTGTCTTTAAGATTCAGGAGAGTGCATGGAGTTCAGTGTAAAAAGCGGTAGCCCGGAAAAACAGCGTAGCGCCTGCATTGTTGTAGGCGTTTTCGAACCGCGCCGTTTGTCACCCATTGCTGAACAGCTGGATAAAATCAGCGACGGCTACATCAGCGCCCTGCTGCGTCGCGGTGAACTGGAAGGCAAAGTCGGTCAGACATTGCTGCTGCACCATGTGCCTAACATCCTGTCTGAACGTATCCTATTGATCGGCTGCGGTAAAGAGCGCGAGCTGGATGAGCGCCAGTACAAACAGGTGATTCAGAAGACTATCAATACGTTGAACGACACCGGCTCAATGGAAGCGGTGTGCTTCCTGACCGAACTGCATGTGAAAGGACGCAACACCTACTGGAAAGTACGCCAGGCAGTTGAAACCTCAAAAGAAGCGCTCTACAACTTCGATCAGCTGAAAAGCAATAAAGTTGAGCCGCGTCGTCCGCTGCGCAAGCTGGTGTTCAACGTGCCAACACGCCGTGAACTCACCAGCGGTGAACGTGCGATTCAGCATGGCTTAGCGGTGGCCGCCGGCGTCAGAGCCGCAAAAGACCTCAGCAATATGCCGCCAAATATTTGTAACGCCGCGTATCTGGCGTCGCAGGCGCGTCAGTTGGCGGATGCTTACAGCAAGAATGTGACTACCCGTGTCATCGGCGAACAGCAGATGAAAGAGCTGGGCATGAACGCTTATCTGGCGGTCGGGGCCGGTTCACACAATGAATCGCTGATGTCAGTAATTGAGTACAAAGGCAGCACCGATCCGGAAGCACGTCCGATTGTGCTGGTGGGTAAAGGCCTGACCTTCGATTCCGGCGGTATCTCGATCAAACCTGCCGACTCGATGGACGAAATGAAATACGACATGTGCGGCGCGGCATCGGTGTATGGCGTGATGCGCATGGTGGCGGAACTCAATCTGCCACTCAACGTGGTCGGTGTACTGGTGGGCTGCGAGAACATGCCAGATGGTCGCTCGATGCGCCCAGGCGATGTGCTGACCACTATGTCGGGCCAGACCGTTGAAGTGCTGAATACCGATGCGGAAGGCCGTCTGGTGCTTTGCGATGCGCTGACCTACGTTGAGCGCTTCGAGCCAGAAGTGGTGATTGATGTTGCGACCCTGACCGGTGCCTGCGTGATTGCGCTCGGCCATCACGTCAGCGGTTTGATGTCGAACCACAACCCGCTGGCGCACGAGTTAATCAGCGCCTCCGAGCAAGCAGGTGACCGCGCCTGGCGTCTGCCGATGGCGGATGAGTATCAGGAGCAGCTGGAGTCCAACTTTGCCGACATGGCAAACATTGGTGGTCGTCCGGGTGGTGCTATCACCGCGGCCTGCTTCCTGGCGCGATTTGCCCGTAAATTTAACTGGGCGCACCTGGATATCGCCGGTACCGCATGGCGTTCTGGCAAGGCCAAAGGCGCCACCGGTCGTCCGGTTCCGCTGCTGTCGCAGTTCCTGTTGAACCGCGCAGGATTGAACGGCGACGATTAAAGCCGAGTGCGTCTATTGAAACGGTGCGCATAAATGCGCACCCTACGGTGTGTGTAGGGTCGCCATTCATGGCGACCTTATTATTGGACGCAGCGAACTTGCTCACGCACAATGCGCCCCACTGTCATTAATGGAAATAAGCTTGCCATGAAAAACGCCACTTTCTACGTGATGGAGTCAGAAAGCGCCAGCGACGGCCTTAGCGCCATCGAAGCACTGGTGTGCGATCTGGCCGAAACACGCTGGCGTGACGGCAAACGCATCCTGATTGCCTGTGAAAATGAAGAGCAGGCCAATCGCCTGGATGAAGCACTCTGGCAGCGCCCGGCCAACGCTTTTGTGCCGCACAATCTGGCCGGTGAAGGCCCGCGTTACGGCGCGCCGGTGGAGCTGGCCTGGCCGCAGCGTCGCGGCAGTTCCCCGCGTGACCTGCTGATCAGCCTGCTGCCACAGTTCGCAGATTTTGCTACTGGTTTCCATGAAGTGATAGACTTCGTACCTTACGAAGAATCCCTAAAACAACTGGCGCGCGACCGCTATAAAGCCTATCGCAGCGTTGGTTTCCAATTGAATACGGCGACGCCACCTCCGCCGCAAACGACAGTGTAGAAATGGAAAAGACATATAACCCGCAAGATATCGAGCAGCCGCTCTACGAGCACTGGGAACAGCAGGGCTACTTTAAACCGAATGGCGATACCAGCCAGGAAAGCTTTTGCATCATGATCCCGCCGCCGAACGTCACCGGCAGCTTGCATATGGGTCACGCTTTCCAGCAAACCATCATGGATACCATGATTCGCTACCAGCGCATGCAGGGTAAAAATACCCTGTGGCAGGCGGGTACTGACCACGCCGGTATCGCGACGCAGATGGTGGTTGAGCGCAAGATCGCCGCTGAAGAAGGCAAGACACGCCAGGATTACGGCCGTGAAGCCTTCATCGATAAAATCTGGCAGTGGAAGGATGAATCTGGCGGCACCATTACCCGTCAGATGCGTCGCCTTGGTAACTCCGTGGATTGGGAGCGCGAGCGCTTCACCATGGACGAAGGCCTGTCTAATGCGGTGCGTGAAGTCTTCGTCCGTTTATACAAAGAAAACCTGATTTACCGTGGCAAGCGCCTGGTGAACTGGGATCCGAAATTGCGTACCGCGATCTCCGATCTGGAAGTGGAAAACCGCGAGAGCAAAGGCTCTATGTGGCATATCCGCTATCCACTGGCGGATGGCGTTAAAACCGCAGAAGGTAAAGATTATCTGGTGGTCGCCACCACTCGTCCGGAAACCCTGCTGGGCGATACCGGCGTGGCGGTGAACCCGGAAGATCCGCGTTATAAAGATCTGATCGGCAAAGAGCTGATCCTGCCGCTGGTGAACCGTCGCATTCCGATCGTTGGCGATGACCATGCGGACATGGAAAAAGGCACCGGCTGTGTGAAGATTACGCCTGCGCATGACTTTAATGACTATGAAGTCGGCCGTCGTCACAAGCTGCCGATGATCAACATCCTGACCTTTGATGGCGACATCCGCGAACGTGCGGAAGTGTTCGACACCAATGGCGAAGTCAGCGACGAGTGCGCAGATGAGATCCCAGCACAGTTCCAGAAAATGGAGCGTTTTGCCGCGCGTAAAGCGATGGTGGCCGCGATTGATGAACTCGGCCTGCTGGAAGAGATCAAACCTCACGATCTGACCGTACCTTACGGCGACCGTGGTGGCGTGGTGATCGAGCCAATGCTGACTGACCAGTGGTATGTGCGCACGGCCCCGCTGGCGAAAGTCGCGGTGGAAGCAGTAGAAAACGGCGACATTCAGTTCGTGCCAAAACAGTACGAGAACATGTACTTCTCATGGATGCGTGACATTCAGGATTGGTGCATCTCGCGTCAGCTGTGGTGGGGACACCGCATTCCGGCCTGGTATGACAACGACGGCAACGTTTACGTGGGTCGTACTGAAGCAGAAGTGCGTCAGGAGAATAACCTGGCTGACGTTGTAGTACTGCGCCAGGACGACGACGTGCTGGATACCTGGTTCTCATCAGGTCTGTGGACCTTCTCTACTCTTGGCTGGCCAGAGAATACCGAAGCGCTGCGTACCTTCCACCCTACCAGCGTGCTGGTGAGCGGCTTCGACATTATCTTCTTCTGGATTGCGCGCATGATCATGCTGACCATGCACTTCATCAAAGATGAAGACGGCAAGCCGCAGGTGCCGTTCAAAACCGTCTACATGACCGGTTTGATTCGTGATGAAGAAGGCCAGAAAATGTCCAAGTCGAAAGGCAACGTCATCGATCCACTGGATATGATCGACGGCATCTCGCTGGAAGATCTGCTGGAGAAACGCACCGGTAACATGATGCAGCCACAGCTGGCTGAGAAGATCCGCAAACGTACCGAGAAGCAGTTCCCGGACGGTATTGTGGCTTCCGGCACCGATGCCCTGCGCTTTACCCTGGCAGCACTGGCCTCAACCGGCCGTGACATCAACTGGGATATGAAGCGTCTTGAAGGCTATCGCAACTTCTGTAATAAGCTGTGGAACGCCAGCCGCTTCGTGCTGATGAACACCGAAGAGCATGATTGCGGCCAGAACGGCGGCGAACTGAAGCTGTCACTGGCCGATCGCTGGATTCTGACCGAATTCAACAGCACCGTGAAAGCTTATCGTGAAGCGCTGGACAGCTATCGCTTCGATATCGCTGCCAACATTCTGTATGACTTCACCTGGAACCAGTTCTGTGACTGGTATCTGGAGCTGACCAAGCCTGTGATGACCAACGGCAGCGAAGCGGAGTTGCGCGGTACGCGTAATACGCTGGTTACCGTGCTGGAAGCGGTCTTGCGCCTGGCGCATCCGATCATTCCTTACATCACCGAAACCATCTGGCAGCGCGTGAAAGGTCTGAAGAACATCGATCACGACACCATCATGCTGCAGCCGTTCCCGCAGTTTGACGCAGTGAAAGAAGATGCGGAAGCCAAAGCGGATATCGAGTGGATCAAGCAGGCGATCGTGGCAGTGCGTAACATCCGTGCTGAAATGAACATCGCACCAGGCAAGCCACTGGATGTGCTGCTGCGTGACTGCTCGCCAACCGCCCAGCGCCGTGTTGATGAGAACCGTAGCTTCCTGTCACGCCTCGCGCGTCTGGAAAGCCTGACCATTCTGCCTGCGGGCGAGAAAGGTCCGGTCTCGGTCACCAAGATCGTCGAAGGCGCTGAGTTGCTGATCCCAATGGCGGATCTGGTCAACAAAGAAGCCGAGCTGGAGCGTCTGGCGAAAGAGCTGACCAAGCTGGATGTCGAGATTGAGAAGATCCAGGTCAAACTGGCGAACGAAGGCTTTGTCGCACGTGCACCGGAAGCGGTGGTGGCGAAAGAGCGCGAGCGCATTGTTGAGCTGGAACAATCAAAAGCAAAACTGATTGAACAGCAGGGCGTGATTGCGGCATTGTAAGCGCATCAGTCCAACTGCTTAATCCAGGCCGGGCACTGCCCGGCTTTTTTACACCGGAAGAAAATGATGACCACCGCTACGCCACTGAATTTACAGGTGCGCCCGATTGTTGCGGCCGATAATCCGCTGATTGCGCAAGTGATCCGTGATGTCTCCGCAGAGTTTGGCCTGACTGCCGATAAAGGCTACACCGTGTCCGATCCGAATCTGGATCGCCTGTTCGAGTTGTACAGCGAAGCCAACAGCGCTTACTGGATTGTCGAGCATGAAGGTCTCGTCGTGGGCGGCGGTGGCGTAGCACCGCTGGCGTGTAGCGCGCCGGATATCTGCGAACTGCAGAAGATGTATTTCCTGCCGCAGGTGCGGGGTTTAGGGCTGGCGCGTGCGCTCGCGTTGCAGGCCATGGAGTATGCCCGCCAGCAGGGTTTCCGTCGCTGCTATCTGGAAACCACCGGCAGTCTGACCCGCGCGATTAAGCTGTATGAGTCGTTAGGCTTCGAGTTGATTGATAGCGCGATGGGCTGTACCGGGCATGGGGATTGTGAAGTGCGGATGCTGAAAGTGCTGTAATGTAAAAGCGGTGCGCAGGCCTGCGCACCCACTTAATAGGCCGGTACACCGCTGTGAAAACGCAACTCGCCATCTGGCTCGCTGATTAAGCGTGCTTCCGCTGCACCAAACGCCTGTACGCGTGGCGTAATATCCTTCGCGGAAATCTGTTCCGCCAGCTTCAAATAATCCTGATAGTGACGCGCCTCAGAACGCAGCAGCGAAATATAAAACTTCTGTAACTGCTCATCCAGATACGGCGCCAGGCTGGCAAACCGCTCGCAAGATCGCGCTTCGATATAGGCGCCACAAATCAATTTATCCACCAGCCCATCGGGTTCATGATTGGCAATCTCGCGGATCAATCCTCTGGCGTAACGGCTGGCGGTGATTTTGCGATACGGTAAACCCCGCGACTGCATAATTTCCCACACCTGATAAAAATGATGCAGCTCTTCTTTGATCAGCAGAATCATCATCTCGACCAAATCATCCGCCCACGGCAGTTCATTACGCACAATGATGCTTTTGGTCAGATTTTTATGCGCATTGATGAAGTTACTGTCCGGCTCTTCACGGTAGATGAAATCTTCATACGGCTTGAGCCACGCCAGAATGGCATCGCCACTTGGCTTATCAGCGACATAACGACGAATGATAAATACTGCGGTCTGCGCCGCTTTTAACTCGCACACCATGTGATCGGTCAGCAGCAACGTCAGGTTTTCCGGCTTGCGCGCTTCATCAATCCACGCTTGTGGCGTGCGGCAGTGCAGGAATTCATAAATGGGTTCTAACAGGGGAGCGTAATTCATCGGCGTTCTTTATCTGGCGGGGAAGTGGTTCTGGGCGGCGAGCGCCGCCCGTTTAAGACTTAGTGACGCACACCGTCGTCTTCTTCGTCGTCGATGAAGTCGCCATCGTCGTCTTCATCTTCTGCGTCCGGATCTTCGAAGTAAGTGCCCCAACCGTCGTAATCGACGTTGAAGCTACCGGCTAGATTTACCAACTGCTCAACCTGTGCATCAATCAGCTCTGGCTTTAACGCGCCTTCGCTCAGGATATCCACACACATCACCGTGCCACCCTCTTCCAGCTCCAGCTCTTCTGGCTCGCTCACTTCAAAGCCCAGTTTGAAAGCCTCAACCGCCACTTTCTCCAGTGAGTCGAAGTTGTTGCAAGAGAGGTGATGCTCGATAGTGTAAAGCGCATCCGGATCGCTGCCGTCTTCCAGCAACTCTTCAATGATCAGGCGGGTTTCTTCGCGCTGTTCTTCCAGCAATGCTTCATATGCCATGTGCGTGTCCTCAAAATGTTCGACGTGAATGCAATTATTTTCCCACACTGCTTCGCCCGCCACTACACAAAACAGAAAGTTTATTATCGCTGGGGTTGAAAATGCATATTCATCCGGTTAGATTGAATTTTAATTCATTATTAACCCGTATCTGGAGCGCTGTATGAGTCAGCTGTATTCGAGACACTTCCTGAGATTGCTGGATTTCACTCCAGCTGAAATCAGCTACCTGCTAAGTCTGGCAGGTGAATTAAAACACGCTAAGAAAAATGCCGCTGAAACCCAGCACCTGAAAGGCAAGAATATCGCGCTCATCTTCGAAAAAGACTCGACCCGCACCCGATGCTCTTTCGAAGTTGCCGCATACGATCAGGGCGCTAACGTCACTTACCTCGGCCCAAGCGGCAGCCAGATCGGCCATAAAGAGTCGATGAAAGATACCGCGCGCGTATTAGGGCGTATGTATGACGGCATCCAGTATCGTGGCTTTGGTCAGGAACTGGTGGAAACCCTGGCGGAATTTGCCGGTGTGCCGGTGTGGAACGGACTGACGACCGAATTCCATCCTACGCAACTGTTGGCCGATCTGCTCACCATGCAGGAACATCTGCCAGGCAAACCGCTGAGCGAGATGACACTGGTGTACGTCGGTGACGCGCGCAACAACATGGGTAATAGCATGCTGGAAGCCGCTGCGTTGGTTGGCCTGGATCTGCGCCTGGTGGCACCGAAGGGCTGCTGGCCGGAAGAGCAACTGGTGGAGCAGTGTCGCGTGGCGGCACAGAAAACCGGTGGCAAAATCACTCTGACCGAAGAGATTACCGAAGGCGTGCAGGGTGCGGATTTCATCTACACTGATGTGTGGGTATCGATGGGCGAAGCGAAATCGGTGTGGGAAGAGCGTATTGCCCTGCTGCGTCCGTATCAGGTCAACAGCGCGATGCTGGCGCTGACCGGCAATCCTCAGGTGAAATTCCTGCACTGCCTCCCGGCCTTCCATGACGATCAAACCACTTTAGGCCGTCAGATGGCTGAACAGTACGGTCTGCATGACGGTATGGAAGTGAGCAATGAGGTGTTTGAATCGGCGCACAGCATTGTGTTCGATCAGGCTGAAAACCGCATGCACACCATTAAAGCGGTGATGGTCGCCACGCTGGGTAACCAGTAAAGCAAACGTTTACCTTACGGCGATTTCTGCTTGATGCTAATCAGTGAATGCGTATAATGCGCCACAATTTGCCGGAGGAAACATGCAACAGCGCAGCGTACAATTTGCCGCTCTACCCCGCCTGACCGCAGGCGATGCAGCTGTTTCTTTCCGTCATACATTGATCGTAAAAAAAGCCCCTTAAGCAGGGGCTTTTTTTTGTCCGCAATCCGGCAGCGCAGAGGAGAACGCTATGGCCAACCCGCTATATCGCAAGCACATTATTTCCATCAACGATCTCAACCGCGAAGAGCTGGAGCTGGTGTTACACACCGCTGCTCAACTCAAGGCTCATCCTCAGCCAGAACTGCTGAAGCACAACGTGATTGCCAGTTGCTTCTTTGAAGCCTCAACGCGCACCCGCCTGTCGTTTGAAACCGCTATGCATCGTTTGGGTGCTTCAGTGGTGGGCTTCGCCGACGGCAGCAATACCTCGCTGGGTAAAAAAGGTGAAACGCTGGCCGACACTATCTCGGTGATCAGCACTTACGTCGATGCGATTGTGATGCGTCATCCGCAGGAAGGTGCCGCGCGTCTGGCGACCGAATTCTCCAGCGGCATTCCGATTCTCAATGCTGGTGACGGTGCCAACCAACATCCCACGCAAACGCTGCTGGATCTGTTCACCATCCGTGAAACCCAGAGCCGCCTCGACAACCTGAATGTGGCGATGGTCGGTGACCTGAAGTATGGCCGCACCGTGCACTCGCTGACCCAGGCGCTGGCCAAGTTTACCGGCAACCGTTTCTACTTTATCGCGCCAGATGCGCTGGCCATGCCGGCCTACATCACCGATATGCTGGATGAGCAGAACATTGTCTGGACACGCCATGACACCATCGAAGAAGTGATGCCGGAACTCGATATTCTGTACATGACGCGCGTGCAGAAAGAGCGTCTCGATCCTTCCGAATACGCCAACGTCAAAGCGCAGTTCATCCTGCGCGCTGCTGATTTAGCGGGCGCACGCGACAATATGAAAGTGCTGCATCCATTGCCGCGTATTGATGAGATCACCACCGACGTCGATAGCACGCCGCACGCCTGGTATTTCCAGCAGGCAGGCAACGGCATTTTCGCCCGCCAGGCCCTGCTGGCACTGGTACTGAATAGCGAACTGGCACTGTAAGGAGAAAGCGATGACTCATGATAATAAATTGCAGGTTGAAGCCATCAAGCGTGGCACGGTAATCGACCACATTCCTGCGCAGGTCGGTTTTAAATTGCTGTCGCTGTTTCGTCTGACCGAAACCGACCAGCGCATCACCATTGGCCTGAATCTGCCTTCGGGCGAAATGGGCCGTAAGGATTTGATCAAGATCGAGAATACTTTCCTGACCGACGATCAGATTAACCAACTGGCGGTGTATGCGCCGCTCGCTACCGTTAACCGTATTGATGAATACGAAGTGGTAGCGAAAATCGCCCCGACCTTACCGGATCGTGTCGAGCGTGTGCTCACCTGCCCGAACAGCAACTGCATCAGCCGCAGCGAGCCGGTATTCAGCAGCTTCGCGGTGAAACAGCGTGACGATGACGTGCATCTTAAGTGCAAATATTGCGAGAAAGAGTTCGCGCGCCACGTGGTGCTCGGTCACTGGTAATCGTGCCTATCGTCCCTATAATGGGGCGAACCAATACGCGGCTGACATAGGTCGGCTGCGCACTTTTAAGGAGAAACAATGTCTCGCGAAATCAGCACAGAAAAAGCACCCGCAGCAATTGGCCCTTATGTGCAGGGCGTGGATCTCGGCAGCATGATCATCACTTCAGGCCAGATCCCTGTCGATCCGGCGACCGGTGCCGTCGCAGATGATGTGTCTGCGCAGGCGCGTCAGTCACTGGAGAACGTGAAGGCGATTGTTGAAGCCGCTGGCCTGAAAGTGGGCGACATTGTGAAAACCACCGTGTTCGTGAAAGATCTGAACGATTTCGCCACCGTTAACGCGACTTACGAAGCCTTCTTCACCGAGCACAACGCCAGCTTCCCTGCACGTTCTTGCGTGGAAGTGGCGCGTCTGCCGAAAGATGTGAAAATCGAGATTGAGGCGATTGCCGTACGTCGTTAATCGGCGCCAGGCAATGTGTTGTCCTCACCCTGTCCTCTCCCGCCAAAGCAGAAGAGGACGGGGTGAGCTAAAGCTGCACACTACGTTAAACCGCCCCACCGCCCGTTTGCGGCAGAGCGCTCGCTCTCATCTATTTCGAAGACCTCAATAACTTCTCCAGCGGCCTGACCAGTGCCAGCACGGTTTCATCCTGCACCTGTGCCGCAGCGTCCAGTTTGGCGTGCATCTCTGCCACTTCACTCGCACCGTAAGCCTGATTACGCTGCATCGCATTGACCAAATCGATCCCCATACGGCTGAGCGTGGCCACCTGCTGCACTTGTTGTTGCAACGCCTTGAGTTGATAGTTGCTCAGGATCAGTGGCATCACCGCATCACTGTTGTTTTGCCAGCGCTGTAGTTGTTGGCGAATGGCATTGGCCGCGCTGCGATCCTCGCGATTAGCCATCAGTGCATCCACCTGTTTATCCAATAAGCGCACCGGTTCACTCTCGGCCGGCAGCACATCCGCCAGACGATTCAGCGGCTCAAAATAATCGTAGTGCCCGGCCTGGAACTTCAGGTGCTGACGCGTGTAGTACTGTGCCGGTTCCAGCACTTCAGCAAGCACGCGCAGCGGCGTGATATCGCTGGTGTTGGCCAGCCGCATCATCTGCACCTCCGCCTGCTGATGCTGTTGTAATCCCACCGACACCGTGCCCCAGCGATCCACCGCATTCAAACGCTGGTACATGTTGTCGCTGTCGGTGACATCCTTCGCCGACCACAGGCGCTCAGCCACCACAAAGGCGCGCGGCCACAAGCGAGTATCGATCACCCTGCTGTTGACGTTTTCCGCCCACAGCGCCGCCTCACCGCCAATCAGGTTGTTTTGCATTTGCTCTGGCGTAGGTACGGAAGGCTGAATGCCGGTGGGCACCTGCGTCAGCTTGCTGCCCTCAGCGGGATAGCGCACATTGCCCACCAGCATATAGCCGGTCAGTTTGTCCTGCGTCAGAGTGACCATTGGCTGGAATGGCCCCATCCAGGTATCTACGCTAAAAGTGAGTTGCGTGGGTGATAGCCAGCGAATGCCACTCACCATACGCCGCGCTTTGCCGCTGAAATCAATAAAGCCACGCCAGCCGTTTTTACCTTCCACCAGAGTGAAACTGCCTTTGGCGGGGCTGCCTTTCAGGCGCGGCATAGTGAACTGCCAGCTCTGCGCCTGCTCGTTGGTTTGAATCTGGTCCAGACCATTGAGTCCCTGCGGCCAGGGCTCATTGCGATAGTGGTAAGCCGCGGTTTGCGGTTGGTCGAGATAGAAACCGGTTGAAAGAATGCCACGGAAATCGTGCTTCGCCACCTCACCGAGTGCATCCTGCCCCTGCCAAGATTGGATCAGGATGCTGTTCGGCAGATCCGGATGGTAAACCTCATCCCAGCCAATCATCCGACGCTGATGTTTTTCAAGGATCTTCTCCACCCGCTGATTGAACCACGCCTGCAGCGCGTGCGTGTCCTTCAGGCCATGGTCGCGCATAAACTGCTGAATCTTTGGCGAATCGTTCCACTGTGTGGGATCGACTTCATCACCGCCAATGTGGATATAGGGATCGGGGAAGATTGTCGTGACTTCGCCCATCAGCGTATCTATGAAGGTGAAGACCGCTTCGTTGCTGGGATCCAGCAACGGTTTAAACACGCCCCAGCCGCGCTCCATCTTGTACGGGCCCGGCGCACTGAGCAGCTCTGGCATCGCCACCGCAATCGCCGAGGCATGCCCTGGCACATCAATTTCCGGCACCACACGTACGCCGCGCTGCGTGGCATAACGCACGACATCGCGCATCTGCTGCTGCGTGTAGTAAAGGCCGTCGCTGGCCTTCTCCTGCAACTGCGGATAGTGGCTGGAAGCAAATCGCCAGCCCTGATCGTCGGTCAGATGCCAGTGGAATACGTTCATACGCGCAGCCGCGATCCCGTCGATCTGCCGCTTCACGGTTTCAATCGGCAGGAAATGGCGCGCCGAATCGATTAGCACCCCGCGCCATGGGAAACGCGGTTTATCGTCAATGGTGACATAAGGGATTTGCGTTGCCGTCTCATTATTTTCAATCAGCTGTAGCAGGGTTTCCATGCCGCGCATGGCACCGAAACGCGTGTTGGCTTTCAGCACCACACCACTGCTGCTGACCTCAAGATGATAGCTCTCATCGCTGTCCGGTTGTGGCAAGGGATCTACTGCCTGAGCGATTTGCACCTGAATCGTGGCCTGATCGCTCGGTGCGCTGGCGGGCAGCAGCGGCCAACCGGTTTGACGTGAAATGCGGGCGCGCCAGCGCGCTTCGGCTCCCTCCAGATGATCGCCCGTAATATGCAGCGTGAATTGCGGTGTCAGCGTCAATGCGCCGCCGCTGGCAGGCTGCACCACTTTTTGTGGCCAGGGCATTAAGGGTAGATCGTTAATCGGTGCGGCAATAGAAGAGAAAGTCAGGGATAAACAACAGGCGAGCAGCGTTCTTTGCAGAGGCATGTAAGGCATCCTTGTGAATAATGACGGGCCAAAAATAGGCAAAAAACCCATTAAACCTGCTTCGCATCGCAAATCAAGTTGTACGAGGTCGAAGTTTGGGCGGGTTAAAACTTTTGAAGTTTAGTCCGCTTAACCATTGTGCGGCTTTCAAACTTCGTTATGTCTTCTTTGCGGCAGGTCAAAAACAGCGCGATTAATTTCAGCCAAAACACCACATGTAGCGATTACACTCTCCATAAATACCTATATATAGTTTCATGGAGAGGGAATGGCGACGGTGGTAATTAAGCGTGACGGCTGCAGAGTGCCGTTTGAAGCGCAGCGTATTGAGCTGGCGGTGCAGGCGGCGGCGCGGGCGGCGCAGATTGATGATGCGCTTTGGTGCGCGCAAGTCGCGACACGCGTCAGTCGTCAGTTGGCCAATCGAGCTGAAGTGGATATCCGCGATATTCAATGTGCGGTGGAAGAGACGCTGATGGCTGGGCGCTGGCCACAACTGGCACGCGCGTATATCGAATATCGCCATGAGCGTGATTTAGCCCGCGAACAACGCGGTAAATTGCATCACGCGATTCGTGGCCTGGTTGAACAGACCAATGCCGCGCTGCTCAACGAAAACGCCAATAAAGACAGTAAAGTCATCCCCACCCAGCGCGACTTACTGGCGGGTATCGTTGCTAAACATTATGCCCAACAGCAACTGCTGCCGCGTGATGTGGTGCTGGCGCATGAGCGCGGTGAGATCCATTATCACGATCTCGACTATTCGCCATTTTTCCCGATGTTTAACTGCATGTTGATCGATCTTCAGGGCATGTTGAACAATGGCTTTAAAATGGGCAATGCCGAAATCGAACCGCCAAAATCGATTGCCACTGCGACGGCCGTGACGGCGCAAATCATTGCTCAGGTCGCCAGCCATATTTACGGCGGCACCACCATTAATCGCATTGATGAAGTGCTGGCGCCGTTTGTGAATCTCAGTCTGGAGAAACATCGCGCGGTAGCTCAACAGTGGCAGATTGCCGATGCGGAGGCCTATGCGCGAGTGCGTACCGAGAAAGAGTGCTACGACGCATTCCAGTCTCTGGAATATGAGGTCAATACGCTGCACACCGCCAACGGCCAGACGCCGTTTGTCACCTTTGGCTTTGGTCTTGGCACCGACTGGGCCGCGCGCCTGATTCAGCAGTCGATTCTGCGTAATCGTATTGCCGGACTGGGAAAAAATCACAAAACCGCGGTGTTCCCGAAACTGGTGTTCGCCATCCGCGAGGGCGTGAATCGTCGTCCCGGCGATTTTAACTACGATATCAAGCAGCTGGCGCTGGAGTGTGCCAGTAAGCGCATGTATCCCGATATCCTCAATTACGACAAAGTGGTGGAAGTCACCGGCTCGTTCAAAACGCCGATGGGCTGCCGCAGCTTCCTCGGCGTGTATGAGGAAAACGGTAAGCAGGTTCATGAAGGACGTAACAACATTGGTGTCATCAGCCTGAACCTGCCGCGCATTGCACTGGAAGCCAACGGCAATGAAGCCCACTTCTGGCAGCTACTGGATGAGCGGCTTGAACTGGCTAAGCGTGCATTGATGACGCGCATTGCCCGACTGGAGAAAACTAAGGCGCGCGTGGCACCGATTCTCTACATGGAAGGCGCGTGTGGCGTTCGCCTGAATGCCGATGACGAAGTGGGTGCTATTTTCCGTAACGGCCGCGCCTCGATTTCGCTCGGTTACATCGGCCTGCATGAAACGCTGAACGCGCTGAGCGGCAGTGAAGTCCATCCGTATGACGCGCAGCACCTGCGGGAAAAAGGCGTGGCGATTGTGCAGCGTCTGCGCGCTGCCGCGGATGCGTGGAAAGATGAGACCGGCTACGGTTTTAGCCTTTACAGCACGCCGAGCGAGAACCTCTGCGATCGCTTCTGCCGTCTCGATGCCGCCGAGTTTGGCGTGGTGCCGGGCGTCACCGATAAAGGCTATTACACCAACAGCTTCCATCTCGACGTCGAAAAGAAAGTGAATCCCTACGACAAGATCGACTTTGAAGCGCCCTATCCGGCCATCGCCAATGGTGGCTTCATCTGTTACGGCGAATACCCCAATATTCAGCACAACCTCAAGGCGCTGGAGGATGTATGGGATTACAGCTATCACCGCGTGCCCTATTACGGCACCAACACGCCCATTGATGAGTGCTATGAATGCGGCTTCACCGGCGAATTCAGTTGCACCAGTAAAGGCTTTACTTGCCCGAGCTGCGCTAACCACGATCCGGCTCGCGTTTCCGTCACGCGCCGCGTCTGTGGTTATCTGGGCAGCCCCGATGCGCGACCGTTCAATGCCGGTAAGCAGGAAGAAGTGCAGCGTCGCGTTAAACATCTGGATACCGGACAGTTAGGATGATGCGTATTCATCGCTATTACGCCGTCGATATCGTCAACGGGCCGGGCACGCGCTGTACGCTGTTTGTTGCCGGGTGCGAGCATCAGTGTCGCGGCTGCTACAACCAGAGTACCTGGCGGCTCGATTCCGGCGTGCCTTTTACGCTGGAGATGGAAGAACAGCTGATCGCCGATCTCAACGATCAGCGCATTCCGCGCCAGGGGTTGTCGCTGAGCGGCGGCGATCCGTTGCATCCACACAATGTGCCGCACATCCGTCGTCTGGTGAAACGGGTGCGACGCGAATGCCCGGACAAGGATATCTGGTTGTGGACCGGTTATGAGATGGCAGAACTCAGCTCAGCGCAGCGTGAAGTGGTGGCTGAAATTGATGTGCTAATCGATGGCCGGTTTGTGGAAGCTGAGAAAGATCTGCAGCTGCTGTGGCGCGGCAGCCGCAATCAGAAGATCTGGTATTTACGCCAGCCACAGGGCGATCGTACCGAGGAGGATGCCGCTGAGCGCCACGCCAACCAGCGCGATCCACAAGGCACGCGCCGGGAAAGCACGATGCAGCATCAGTAGCGATGGCACACTGACGGCGGGTAAGGTCACGAGCAGCGCCAGCGCAGGCGCGATCCCCATGCCCGCCAGCATCATGGTTTGTATGATAGGGATTTCCGCTGCGGTGGGAATGACAAACAAACAGCCCGCTATCGCCATCAGCATCACCCAAAACAGCGTATTGCCCACCGCGCCATCGGCATGCGGGAAGAGCCAGACGCGTGCAGCACCCAATAACAGCACGGCAACGATATACAGCGGGATGGTGTTCCAGAACAGCCGCCACATCACGCGTAGCCAGCGAGTGAGGAACGGCTGCTCGCTACCGGCAGCCATCACCACAGGTGCGACGACTGTGTGTTCTGGCACGCTGCGCTGCACCAGCGACGCAATCCCCAGCACCATGGCCAAGCCCGCCACCAGCCGAATCGCCGCGAAATGCCAACCCAGCACAAACCCCATAAAAATTAACGTGGCGGGATTCAGCAGTGGATTGGCCAGCCAAAAGGCCATCGCTGCCCCGCTCGACACCTGCGACTGACGTAAACCCGCCGCCACCGGCGCTGCACAGCAGGTGCACATCATGCCCGGCAAACCTAACCCGGTGCCGACCAGCGTTGAACCAAACTGAGAATTGCCCATGACGCGCAGCAGCCAATGGCGCGGGATAAGCACTTGTACCAGCGAACCCAAAATCACACCCAGCACCGCGGCTTTCCAGACTGCGAGGAAGTAGATCATTGCGTAGTCCAGCGCAGCACGCCACGGTGAATCCGCTGCGTTTGCCAGAATGGATTTGCCAATAGAGTGGGTTTCAGCCGCCGTGAAGGCTTTGCCGTAATAGGGCTGCCATTTGACGTACCACAAGCCGATCACCACCACGGCGAGGAACAACAAGGGTTTCCACCATGCGAAGCGTGTCGCGGGTGCAGAAGATGCGAGTTGGGTCATAACAGAATCCGTATTCTACAGAATAACGTATGCCGCACTGGGAGGCGCGGCGGTTAATCCATAGTGTTATTCAGGTTATTGGAATCTGCTATGCAAAGTTAACGTAAGTTTGATCGGGAGCGGAAAATTAACTTTCGCCGCTTTCGTTACGCTGCCAGAGAATTTTTTTGCCGAAGCCCAGCGCGTTGTCGGTCATCTTCAGCTCATCTAACATAATCTCCCATAAAGGAGCCTGCACTTTGCGGGCAATCGGATAACGTTTCTGATAGGCATGCAGCGCCTGCGCTTCACGCTCTCCACTAAGTTGCTGGATACGGCCAAAGTACTGCACGCCTTTAATTAACAGCACCGTTTTCGGCTGGCCGTTGATCGTGCCCGCAACGCGCGAATTGGCCTGCATTAACGTGCCGTGTCGCGTATCGGGTTCGGTCATCAACCAAAACGCCATACGGTTTTCATCAAAGACGTAAAAGCAGTTGGCGCACCACAAATCGTCGCCGTTGCTGGCACATAATGACAGGGCACGTTGTTTTTTGAGATAGCGAATAAGATGAGACTGGTCAGACACAATGCAACTCCATGCGGCAGATAGCGAGGCTAACCTAAGCGCGCTACACTGCCCAACAGCCATCGAACAGGAAAAGTCATTTATGCAACAGGGCTGGCAGCTCTATATGCTGCAAACCGCCGCCGGCATGCTTTATACCGGTATCACCACGGATGTTCATCGCCGCCTGCAGCAGCATCAGTGTGGCAAAGGTGCGCGCGCATTGCGCGGCAAAGGTCCGCTGACGCTGGTGTTTAACTGCGATGCAGGCGACCGCGCGACCGCTTCGCGTCTGGAGTATCAGGTGAAGCAGCTCAGCCGCACGCAAAAGCTGCTGCTGGTATCGCAGCAGCCTTCATGCCTGAATACGTGGTTTAATCGAAGCGATTAAAAGGCTCGGAGAAAGCGATTAACCCTTCTGCGCCCGTAAACGCATCGTCCGCTAACTTGTACACCTGAAACGCCGCTTCGCTGCCTAACCAGCGGCAGTGCAAGCCGTGACGTGCCGCCGGCTCAAAGCCCAGTGGGTTGTAAAACTCGGGATCGCCCAGCACCACCACCGCGCTGTAGCTGAACTCATTCAATGAATCCAGGCCTTCGTACACCAGTTTTTTGGCAATGCCTTGCTTGCGCACCGACTCATCCACCGCCAGCGGCGCCAGCGCCACCCAGTTGCGATCTTCACCTTGCAAGGTCACTGGACTGAAGGCGGCATAACCCAGCACCTGCCCCTCATCATCTGTGGCCACCACGCCGAGCGTGAGTAAGCCATCTTCACGCAACTGCTGCACCAATTCTGCTTCTGCGGCGGTAGCAAAACTGCGCTTTAACAGGGTGTCGATGCCCGCCGCATCCACACCAATTTCAGTACGAATCAACATGAGATCCCCACGCGCGCCTCAGCGGCCTCCGCGTCCTGTTTCATTCCTGCCTCAACAAAGGCAGCCAGCTGCTGTAACCCCGTACGCAAAGGCGTGGGCATGGCATCCAGTTCAATAGCATCCATTAGATTCTTCACCTCCAAACCCAGCTCCGTGTCGCCCTCGATCACCAAACGGCGTTGAAAGAACAACATATCGGGGTCTGCTTTGCGTGCTGCCACCAGCAACAGGTCGTTAGCTTCGCCACGAAACCAGACATCAGCCTCAGCGTCGCGCGAAACGGTCAGGCGCCCATTCTGTAAGGTGGTGATCCAGCGCAGATTCACATCCGCAATCTCAATCCCCAGATAGCGCCCTTCCAGAAAGTCTAACTCACCTTCAGACAAAGCATGACGAAATTGCCAGTTTAAGAGTTGTTGCAAAACCACTTTTTTTACAGGGAATGGAGTAAATGAAACAGGTAAGGCGAGGATTTCTGGGCCTTTTTCCACAATCAGGCCACGTAAGCGCGCAAGCATATTCATTAATCCCTTCAGAAATTTTTACCTATATTGCCACAACCATGCCCCCTCGCCTCCACTGAGATCAATGAAATCGCTGAACAACTGATTAAATATTCTTCACTCTGTATCCTGAGTGACGCTTTCACTGCCTTAAATCAACATTTACGCACGACACCTTCCCTACACTTTACCGCTTCAGAATTCGGGGAGGAAAAAGTATGGAACTGCTGTGTCCAGCTGGGAATTTACCTGCGCTGAAATCGGCGGTGGAGCATGGCGCTGACGCGGTGTATGTCGGCTTAAAGGATGACACCAATGCCCGCCACTTTGCTGGCCTCAATTTTACCGACAAGAAGCTGGCGGAGGCGGCGCGCTTTCTGCATCAGCATCGCCGCAAGCTGCACGTGGCGATCAACACTTTTGCCCATCCTGATGGCATCAATCGCTGGCAAACCGCCATTGATGTAGCGGCGCAAAACGGCGCTGATGCACTGATTCTCGCCGATATCGCCACGCTGGAATATGCCGCGCAGCGTTATCCGCAGGTAGAACGCCACCTTTCGGTGCAGGCTTCGGCCACCAATCTGCAGGCCATCCACTTTTATCATCGCCATTTCGATCTCAGCCGCGTGGTGTTGCCGCGTGTGCTGTCGATGCATCAGGTTAAGCAACTGTCACGTGAAACACCGGTACCACTCGAAGTTTTTGCCTTTGGTAGCTTGTGCATTATGGCGGAGGGTCGCTGCTATCTCTCTTCATGGCTGACGGGTGAATCACCGAACAGTGCGGGAGCCTGCTCACCGGCAAAATTCGTGCGTTGGCAGCAAACGCCGCAAGGGATGGAATCGCGCCTCAATGAAGTGTTGATCGATCGTTACGGCGCCGATGAAAGCGCTGGCTACCCCACGCTGTGCAAAGGGCGCTATGAAGTAGACAACCAGCGCTATCACGTGCTGGAAGAGCCTACCAGCCTCAACACCTTGTCGCTGTTACCGGAATTACTGCGCGCCAATATCGCCTCGGTGAAAATTGAAGGTCGCCAGCGTAGCCCAGCTTATGTGGCACAGGTGGCAAAAGTGTGGCGCCAGGCGATCGACCGCTGTATGGCGTCGCCTGAGCAGTTTGCGGTGCAGGAACCCTGGATGCGCGCACTCGGTGAGCTTTCGGAAGGCAGCCAGACCACGCTCGGTGCCTATCACCGTGACTGGCAGTAAGGAGAAGCTATGAAATACGCCATTGGGCCGGTGCTGTGGTACTGGCCAACGGACACGCTGGCCAGTTTTTATCAGCAGGCAGCCGACAGCTCTGCTGACATCATCTATCTTGGCGAAGCGGTATGCAGTAAACGTCGTGCTACCACTTTTGCACAATGGATGGAAATGGGACATACGCTGGCGCAGCACGGTAAGCAGGTGGTGCTCAGCACCCTTGCGCTGTTGCAGTCGCCTTCAGAAGTGAAAGAGCTTCGGCGCTATGTGGAGAACGGCGAGTTTTTGCTGGAAGCTAACGATATAGGCACCGTCAACTTGGCGGCGGAGCGTAAGCTGCCATTTGTCGCCGGTCCGACACTCAATGTCTATAACGCACAGACGCTACAGCTGTTGCTGAAAGAGGGCATGACGCGCTGGTGTATACCTGTGGAGATGTCGCGTGACTGGCTGATTCAGCTGTTGCAGCAGTGTGATGCGGCAGGCCTGCGCAATAAGTTTGAAGTAGAAGTATTGGGCTATGGCCATCTGCCACTGGCGCTGTCGGCGCGTTGCTTTACCGCACGTTCCGAAAATCGCGCCAAAGATGATTGCCAGACCTGCTGCATCAACTATCCCACCGGACGCCGCGTACTGTCACAGGAGGGCCAGCAGGTGTTTGTGTTAAATGGCATCCAGACCATGAGCGGTTACTGCTACAACCTTGGAAATGATTTGCCCGGGATGCATAACTGGATCGATATCGTACGCCTCTCGCCACAGGATGAGACCACGCTGGTAGAGGTCGATCGCTTCCGCGCGAACGAAGCCGGTGAAGCCCCGCTGATGATGGCGCGCGGCAGTGATTGCAACGGTTACTGGCGTCGATTGGCCGGTATGGTACTTGAGGGCGGACGGTAAAGGCACATTCCGGCTATATTCCTGCTGTTAATAGCAGTTTTAATATGGGTAATGATGAGTAATACTCACTGGCGCAGGTCTGATAACACCTGCGCCATCCTTATTTGGAGTGCCCATGTCTGAGAAAAAAACGGTTCGCCTGTCTGTACTGGATCTTGCGCCTATCCCGCAAGGTTCTGCTGCGCGCGAAGCTTTCCACAATTCGCTGGCGCTGGCGCGTCAATCTGAAGCCCTTGGTTTCCATCGTTACTGGCTCGCTGAGCACCACAACATGACCGGTATTGCCAGTGCGGCAACGTCCGTGTTAATTGGTTATCTGGCCGCCAATACCGAAACTCTGCGCCTTGGATCCGGCGGTATTATGCTGCCCAACCACGCACCGCTGGTGATCGCTGAACAGTTTGGTACGCTCGAATCGCTGTATCCTGGCCGTATTGATTTAGGGCTGGGCCGCGCCCCAGGTTCTGACCAGCGCACCATGTTAGCGCTGCGCCGTCATCTCTCCAGCGCCCAGGCGGATAGTTTCCCGGAAGATGTGGCAGAACTGATTCGTTGGTTTGACGCAGAAGACGGTGAACATCCGCCAGTGCAGCCCGTGCCGGGCCTCGGTTTGAAAATTCCTGTCTGGTTATTGGGTTCCAGCCTCTATAGTGCACAACTGGCCGCACAGCTCGGCCTGCCGTTCGCTTTTGCTTCCCACTTTGCACCGGACCTGTTGTTCCAGGCACTGCATCTCTATCGTGAGAAATTCAAGCCTTCTGCGCGTCTGGCGAAACCCTATGCGATGGTGTGCGTCAACGTGGTAGCAGCGGATAGCGAACGCGATGCGCGCTTCCTGTTTACCTCGATGCAGCAGCAGTTTATTAACCTGCGCCGTGGCAAACCGGGCCCGCTGCCAGCCCCCGTTGAGAACATGGATAATCTGTGGTCGCCATCAGAGCAATATGGTGTGCAGCAGGCGCTGAGCATGTCGATTGTCGGCGATAGCGACAAAGTGCGTCAGGGGTTGGCCGCGCTGATCCGCGAAACCCAGGCCGATGAAATCATGGTCAACGGCCAGATTTTCGATTCGCAGGCTCGTCTGCGTTCGTTCGCACTGGCGATGGAAGCTGCGCGCTCACTGTAATATCTACTGCTGTGGGGTCAATCCTTCTGGCCCCACTGCCACCATGCGCACATCCCGTGCTGGAGATTGCCCGTAGAAACGGCTGTATTCGCGACTAAACTGCGAAGCACTTTGATACCCCACGCGATACCCCGCCGTTCCGGCATCTAATTTCTCAATCAGCATCAAACGCCGCGCTTCGTTGAGACGCAGCTGCTTCTGATACTGCATCGGCGTCATCGCCGTCACCGATTTGAAGTGATGATGCAGCGACGAAATACTCATGCCCACGCTGCTGGCCAGCTGATCCATCTTGAGCGGTTGATGAAAGTTTTCGCGTAGCCAGCGTGCCGCGCGGGCCACTTTGTTACCCGGTCGCTCGGTCAACGCCATATTGAGAATCCGCGGGCCTTCTGGCCCGGTGAGTAATCGATAGAAAATCTCTTGCTCAATTAACGGTGCCAGCGCTGGAATATCCTGAGGTTGATCCAGCAGTTCAATCAGGCGGATAACCGCATCAACTAACGGCGGCGCCACTTTATGCACGGTAATGCCGCGTTCGTTCGCCACTGTCGCGCCAATGTGCTGAAGCGGAAAATGTTCGAGATAGCGCATCAGACGCGTTTCGTTAATGGTGATCCCGACGCCAAGGTTGGGCTTCTCCGGTGTGGCCAGCACCACGCAGGATTGTACTGGCATATCCAGCGTCACCAGCAGCAGATCGCCTGCTCCGTAATGCATCACGTCATCGCCCATACGCAACGCTTTCTGGCCCTGCGCTACCAACGCAAAGCTGGCCCAGGTCGCTACGTGCGACAAACTGGTTGGTTTGGCGCTGCGGCCAAATGAGAGAAAATCGATGGCGCTCAAGTGGCGGCCATCTTCTGGAGCATGGCGGGCAATCATCGCCACCAGTTGCTGCCACTGTTCCTGATGAATCATGCGTTACGCACTCCGCGACGAGAAATCACTGTGTCAGCATTCTCGCCTTTCACTTCCGCTGCGCCTAGTCCTTAACCTGCACATTTGCAGGATTGTGCAAAAAGCTTGCAGGATTGCGCTACCGCCCAATTGTATGGACAGCGCATGCTTACCCTTCCCCGAATTCTCAGGTGGAGAGACACAATGAAAGCACTTGAAGGCAAAATTGCGCTGGTGACGGGCGCCTCGAAAGGCATTGGCGCCGCCATTGCTATGACTTTCGCGGCGGCCGGCGCTCGCGTCATTGTTAATTACCGCCAGGATGAAGCGGGCGCTGCAGATGTCGTGACAGATATCTGCGAGCTAGGCAGCGATGCCATTGCCGTACAGGCCGATATCTCCCGCGAGGCCGATGTGCAGCGTTTATTCGCACGCAGCATCGAGCAGTTTGGCGCACCCGATATCGTGGTCAACAATGCCGGTATTTTCCATCACGGCGATTTCGCCGAACTCAGCCTCAGTGAGATGCAGCAGCAGCTCAATGTGAATGTGCTGGGCACTTTACTGGTCTGCCAGCAGGCGGCGAAACATTTCCCCGCTCGCGGTGGCACCATCATTAATCTGAGTGCACTTAACAGCCAACGCAGTACACCGGGTTCGGTGTTATGGGCGGCGACTAAAGGTGCGATTGATACCTTAACGCAGGGCCTCGCACGTGAACTGGGGCCGCGTAATATCCGCGTCAATGCGCTGGCACCAGGAATCATCCTGACGGAAGGTTTGCTGGCGGCAAAGAAGATGAATCCGGATGTTAAAGCGAAGCTAATCGCCGCTACGCCGTTGGGACGATTTGGTCTGCCGGAGGATGTGGCGCAGGTGGCGTTGTTCCTGGCCTCTGAAGATTCAGCGTATGTGAGCGGTGAAAGGGTGTTGATTGCAGGTGGGGTGTAACGTTTAATTTACGAATATAAAAAAGGGACGCCGCGGCGTCCCTTTTTATTTTTCAGCGTTTATCGCTTATGCGTCACGACGACGTGGTGCAGAAGCACCTTCTGGACGTGGGCCACGACCGCCTTCACGGCTGAAGCGTCCGCCTTCACGACCTGCATCACGACCACCTTCACGGCGCTCAGAGAAACGACGCGGTGCGCCTTCGCCACGCGGTGCGCCATTGCCACGACGCTCGCCATCACGGCTAGCAGGACGACGCTCTGAACGCTCGTGTGCCGGTGCATCACCCATCAACTGCATGTTCATCGGCTTGTTCAGGATGCGCGTGCGAGTGAAGTGCTGCAGAACTTCGCCCGGCATACCTTTAGGCAGCTCGATAGTTGAGTGAGTACCAAACAGCTTGATGTTACCAATGTAACGGCTGCTGATGTCGCCTTCGTTAGCGATCGCGCCAACGATGTGACGAACTTCAACACCATCATCACGGCCCACTTCAATGCGGTACAGCTGCATTTCGCCAACGTCACGACGTTCACGACGTGGAGCGCCATCACGGCTTTCGCCACGGTCACCACGGTTTTCGCGCGGACCACGTGAATCGCGTGAGTCGCGTGAATCACGACGATCATCACGGTCGCGGAATTCACGACGTGCTGGACGCGGTGCTTCTGGTGGCAGAATCAGTGGACGTTCGCCCTGTGCCATTTTCAGCAGTGCTGCGGCCAGAGTTTCGATATCCAGATCTTCGCCCGGCTGCATTTTGCTCAGCAGTGCGCGGTACATGTCCAGATCGCTGCTTTCCAGCTGCTGCTGTACTTTCGCGGCGAACTTAGCCAGACGACGCTCACCCAGCAGTTCTGCATTAGGCAGCTCAACTTCTGGAATGGTCAGCTTCATGGTGCGTTCAATATTACGCAGCAGACGACGCTCGCGGTTCTCAACGAACAGCAGTGCGCGGCCAGCACGACCTGCACGACCGGTACGGCCGATACGGTGAACGTAAGACTCAGCATCCATTGGGATGTCATAGTTAACAACCAGGCTGATACGCTCAACGTCCAGACCACGTGCGGCAACGTCGGTGGCGATCAGGATGTCAAGACGACCATCTTTCAGGCGCTCCAGCGTCTGCTCACGCAGTGCCTGGTTCATGTCACCGTTCAGTGCTGCGCTGTTGTAACCGCTGCGCTCAAGCGCTTCAGCCACTTCCAGCGTTGCATTTTTGGTACGCACGAAGATGATAGCGGCATCAAAGTCTTCTGCTTCCAGGAAACGCACCAGTGCGTCAGTTTTACGGCCGTAAGCGGTCCAGTAAGACTGAGAGATATCAGGACGCGTAGTCATGCTTGACTGAATGCGCACTTCCTGAGGATCTTTCATGAAGCGTTTAGTAATGCGACGAATCGCTTCTGGCATGGTAGCTGAGAACAGCGCGGTCTGATGACCGTCTGGGATCTGCGCCATGATGGTTTCAACGTCTTCGATGAAGCCCATACGCAGCATTTCATCAGCTTCGTCCAGCACCAGGCCGCGCAGGTTAGACAGATCTAACGTGCCGCGTTTCAGGTGGTCGAGCAAACGGCCAGGCGTACCCACAACAACCTGTGGTCCCTGACGCAGAGCGCGCAGCTGTACGTCATAACGCTGGCCGCCGTACAGGGCAACCACATTCACGCCACGCATGTGTTTAGAGAATTCAGTCATGGCTTCAGCAACCTGAACAGCCAGTTCGCGGGTTGGAGCCAGCACCAGGATTTGCGGTGCTTTAACGGTTGGATCAATGTTGTGCAGCAGCGGCAGAGAGAACGCTGCAGTTTTACCACTACCGGTCTGCGCCATACCTAACACGTCACGGCCCGCCAGCAGGTGAGGAATACACTCAGCCTGGATTGGGGATGGCTTCACGTAGCCCATGCCGTTCAGTGATTCAAGGATGTCGGCGTTCAGGCCAAGTTCGGAAAAAGTGGTTTGAATATCAGTCATGTAGTACACGTGCCTCTTAGATTGCGGCGGCCAGTCTACATAACTCGTCGTGAAAACTTTCAGTCATTTTCATCAAAAAGTGTGAACCGGCTCAAATTAGAAGTTTTGACGAACAGAAAAGCCCTCACCTTGAAGATGATGACTTTACAAGTATTCAGGCAATAAAAGTTCGTCAGCTATTGCTGGTCAGATTCTGATAAATCGTCTTGTGTCTGGCCGAGTTGCGCCAGTTCCAACAATGCGTATCGGTGCTCAACAAAGTTGTTAACGTTGTTGGCCACCGCCAGTTTGAACAACGCTTTCGCGTCGTCCTTCTCCCCCAGACTTAGGTAGTACTTACCTAAATAGAAGTTGGTTTCACTGAGATGTTCAGCGAGCGAGGTGTTATCCGTTGCGTCCGCCTTGAGACGTTCCATCAGCGTTTTTTCACTGATGTCGCCAAGGTAGAACTCGACAATATTCCATCCCCATTGGTCCCGGACCGCTTTGTCATGTCGCTGTCTCAGCGTGACTTTGGCCTTGTCGGCGTCCATATCGCTTTCAACGAGATAGAGCCAAAGGCTGCGGAAAGGATCGTTAGGATCGTCTTGATAAAACGCCAGCAGATCATCTTGCGCTAACTTGTATCGACCGCCGTAATAGAGGGCGATACCACGGTTTAAATGCGCATAGTTGTAAGTTGGATCAAGCTCAAGTACAGAATCAAACGCTTCATAGGCAGCATCAAAATTGCCTGCCTGCGTTAAATATATACCAAGGTAGTTAAACACCTCAGGCATATCTGGTCTTATAGACAGCGCTTGCGAAAAATCGTTCCGCGCTAATGCCCTCAGACCCAAACTATCATACAACACTCCGCGCTCATATAATAGCTGTGCGCGTTCATCATCGGTCAGGGCACGACTGGCAAGAATTTGTTCCATTCGCGCCAGGATCACCTCTTGCTGCAGTGTGGGCTGCAAAGGTACTGCCAGAACTTCGTTCTTACGCCAATTGGAGTTGCTGCATCCTGCCAGCGTGATAGCTGTCGCAACAAAACACCAGCGCAAAAAAGGCTTCATTTCCCACTCCCGAATACAAACATTGGGATAACCATCCTGTCATCCGCCTGCTGTGCACAAGGATTCCCGCCCTCGCGATGATCCAAACACCTCTCCCCAACTTGCAGGGAGAGGCCAATCAGTAAACGCTTACTCGGCGTCAGATGCATTCGTTGCAGCAGGGGTTTCTTCCACTGGTTTCTGCTCTGTCGCTTCTTTGATGCTCAGGCGTACGCGGCCCTGACGGTCCACTTCCATGACTTTCACTGGAACTTCCTGACCCATCTGCAGATAGTCGGTCACTTTCTCTACGCGCTTATCAGCGATCTGAGAAATATGAACCAGACCTTCTTTACCGCCGCCGATTGCCACGAAGGCACCGAAATCAACGATACGCGTTACTTTACCTGAGTAGATACGGCCCACTTCGATTTCAGCAGTGATCTCTTCGATACGACGAATCGCTTCTTTGGCTTTGTTGCCGTCGGTTGCTGCGATCTTCACGGTGCCATCATCTTCGATTTCGATGGTGGTGCCGGTTTCTTCGGTCAGCGCACGGATAACAGAACCGCCTTTACCGATAACATCTTTGATCTTGTCCGAGCTGATCTTGATGGTATAGATACGTGGTGCGAACTCAGAGATTTCCTGACGTGGGGTGCTGATAGCCTGCTCCATCACGCTCAGGATGTGCAGACGCGCGCCCTTAGCCTGATTCAGTGCAACCTGCATGATCTCACGGGTGATACCTTCAATTTTGATATCCATCTGCAGTGCAGTGATACCGTCGCGGCTACCGGCCACTTTGAAGTCCATATCGCCGAGGTGATCTTCATCGCCCAGGATGTCAGACAGAACCACAAAGTTCTCGTCTTCTTTAACCAGACCCATCGCAATACCGGCTACGGCTGCTTTGATCGGAACGCCTGCGTCCATCAGTGCCAGAGAAGCACCACAGACAGAAGCCATAGAAGAAGAACCGTTTGATTCGGTGATTTCTGACACCACACGAATGGTGTATGGGAAATCTTCCTGCTTAGGCATCACTGCCAGCACACCGCGCTTCGCCAGACGACCATGACCAATCTCACGACGCTTAGGTGAGCCAACCATGCCGGTCTCGCCCACTGAGTATGGAGGGAAGTTGTAGTGGAACAGGAAGCTATCAGTACGCTCGCCCATCAGCTCATCCAGGTTCTGCGCGTCACGTGCGGTACCCAGTGTTGCGGTAACCAGTGCCTGCGTTTCACCACGGGTGAACAGAGAAGAACCGTGAGTACGTGGCAGCACGCCAGTACGCACATCCAGACCACGGATCATGTCTTTTTCGCGACCATCGATACGTGGCTCGCCACGGATGATACGGCTACGCACGACGCTCTTCTCGAGATCGTGAACGATGTCAGCGATTTCGCCAGCATCTAATGATTCATCTTCAGCCTGCAGTGCAGCGATGGTGGCATCTTTAACTACGCCAACCTGAGTGTAACGCTCTTGCTTATCAGTGATGCGGTAAGCATCAGCGATACCGGCTTCTGCCAGTGCAGCAACACGTGCAATCAATGCATCGTTTGCTGGCTCTGGCTGCCAATCCCAGCGTGGTTTGCCCGCTTCAGCAACCAGTGAGTTGATGTTTTCAATAACGATCTGCTGCTGATCGTGGCCGAATACTACCGCGCCCAGCATCTGGTCTTCGGTCAGTACTTCTGCTTCTGATTCAACCATCAGAACCGCGTTCTGAGTACCGGCTACAACCAGATCCAGACGAGAGGTTTTCAGCTCATCAGACGTTGGGTTCAGCACGTACTGGTCATTGATGTAACCAACGCGAGCAGCACCGATTGGACCGTTGAATGGCAGGCCTGACAGCGCCAGGGCTGCAGATGCGCCGATCATCGCAACGATGTCTGGGTTAACCTGTGGGTTAACAGAAACAACAGTGGCGATAACCTGTACTTCGTTGATGAAACCTTCCGGGAACAGCGGACGCACTGGACGGTCAATCAGACGAGAAATCAGGGTTTCGCCTTCGCTTGGACGGCCTTCACGACGGAAGAAGCTACCCGGGATACGACCAGCAGCGTAAGTACGCTCCTGATAGTTAACCGTCAGCGGGAAGAAATCTTGATTTGGTTTGGTTTTTTTCTGGCCAACAACGGTGACGAATACCGCGGTGTCGTCCATGCTAGCCATTACTGCTGCAGTAGCCTGGCGCGCCATCATGCCGGTTTCCAGCGTGACGGTATGCTGACCATATTGGAATTTGCGTACGATCGGGTTCAGCAAAATTTAAGTCCTTAAATTCGAGGGGCAGAGCGCTTTTGGGCTCGCCGGGGTTTACCGATCTTTAGTTGCATCCTCGCGACTAATGACAATCTTCAACCGCCCATGCGGTGAAGCCTCTCATTAGCCGCGCGAAACGCTGCAAGTAAAGATCACTCTCAGCAACAATACATGAGTTTGGTACGGAATGCTGCGGATTGCTCGAAAAAAGGGGCCATAAAGGCCCCCTTTTCGCGAAACTCGCACAAATCTGATCGTCAGATGCGCTTTTCTGCATAGTGCATGTGCTACATCGTTGATCAGATTCTTCAGACTTAGCGACGCAGACCCAGGCTTTCGATCAGGCTGGTGTAGCGAGCAACGTCTTTACGCTTCAGGTAGTCCAGCAGCTTACGACGCTGAGATACCATGCGCAGCAGACCGCGACGGCTGTGGTGATCTTTTTTGTGCTCAGAGAAGTGACCCTGCAGGTGGTTAATCTGAGCAGTCAGCAGAGCAACCTGAACTTCAGTTGAACCGCTGTCGTTGGTACCACGACCGTATTTAGCAACGATCTCTGCTTTAGCTTCTACGCTTAGAGACATAATAAACTCCAGATAAAAAAATGAATGTATGGGTGCCGATCTCTAATTCAGCAGCCCGCTTTAAAAGCCGCGCTATTCTACTCTTCGCCTGATAGCAACGCAAATGCGCCGTTAGCTCAAAAGTGAATGTGTTGATTAGGCAGGAAACTCGACCACCAGACGACGCGGCGCAACGCGCCCATCTTCCGCGATTTCTGCCATACCGATAAATTTGTGTTCATCACCTTCGGTGACACGCACCAATCCCTGTTCAGGTGCATTCGCCGCCTGCACTGGCATCCCCTGCTTGAAATAAGCAGCGACTGAGGGCAGTAAATTCACGATGGGGAACTCTTCCGCTGGACTATCCATTGGCAGCAACAGCGCATCAAGTGCACTGTAGTCTGGCGTTTCTGCTGCGTTCGCTTCAGCCGCCATCGCCTGCAACTGCTCAAAGGTGATCATGCGTTCAATGGGATACTTCGCCACCTGCAAACGACGTAGCATAATCACATGTGCGCCACAGCCTAGCTTCTCACCGAGGTCATCGATGATGGTGCGAATATAGGTGCCTTTGGAAACGTGAATTTCCAGCTCCAGCTCATCACCTTCCCAGCGAATGAACTGCAGTTCGAACACGGTAATAGGACGCGCTTCACGCGGCACGGTAATGCCTTCACGCGCGTATTCATACAGCTTGCGACCCTGGTACTTCAGCGCAGAAAACATGGTGGGCACCTGGAAGGTGTCACCACGGAAGCTTTCCAGCGCCGCATCCAGTGCAGCCTGGTCGAACGTCACTGGCCGCGTTTCGACGATGTTGCCATCGGCATCCGATGTGTCGGTACGCTCGCCAAGACGTGCAATAACGCGATAGCGTTTATCGGAATCGAGCAGGAACTGCGAGAACTTCGTCGCTTCACCGAGGCAGATTGGCAGCATGCCAGTTGCCAGGGGATCAAGCGCACCGGTGTGACCCGCTTTGTTAGCATGAAACAGACGCTTCACTTTCTGCAGCACATCGTTCGAGGATGCGCCTTCATGCTTATCCAGCAAAAACACACCGTGGACGTCGCGACCGCGACGACGAGGACGACTCATTAGTCCTCCTTGTCATCTTCAGCCGGGCTATCGCCACGACGCTCGACATCGCTTTTAATCACATTGCTGACCAGGTTCGACATACGCATACCTTCGACCAGCGAGTTGTCATAGAAGAAGGTCAGCTCTGGCACAATGCGCAGACGCATCGCTTTGCCTACCAGAATGCGGATATAGCCAGACGCTTCTTTCAGCGCTTTCAGGCCATTTTTTACCGCTTCTTCGTCTTTGTCGTTTAGAAAAGTCACGAAGACTTTGGCATACGCCAGGTCACGGGACACTTCAACACCGGAAACAGTCACCATCATACCCAGACGTGGATCTTTGATTTCGCGCTGCAGGATAATTGCGATTTCTTTCTGCAGTTCCTGAGATACGCGCTGTGGGCGGCCAAATTCTTTTGCCATTTTTCTTTCTCCCAAATAATTCGGGAGGCCAGAGGCCTCCCAAATTGCAACACATCAAGTGATGATCAATCGATGGTGCGTTTAATTTCAATGATTTCGAAGACTTCGATCATATCGCCAACGCGAACATCATTGTAGTTCTTCACGCCGATACCACACTCCATGCCGTTACGCACTTCGTTGACATCGTCTTTAAAGCGACGCAGAGATTCCAGCTCGCCTTCGTAAATCACCACGTTGTCGCGCAGTACGCGAATCGGGTTGTGACGTTTGATGTTGCCTTCGGTAACCATACAGCCGGCAATGGCGCCAAATTTCGGTGACTTGAACACGTCACGCACTTCGGCCAGACCAATGATCTGCTGTTTGAATTCCGGTGCCAGCATGCCGCTCATTGCCGCTTTCACTTCGTCGATCAGATTATAGATGACGGAGTAGTAACGCAGGTCAACACTTTCAGCGTCAATCACGCGGCGGGCAGAAGCATCAGCACGAACGTTGAAGCCAAGAATAATCGCGTTAGACGCTGCTGCCAGGGTGGCGTCGGTCTCAGTGATACCGCCCACACCCGAACCGATAATTCTCACCTTCACTTCGTCGGTAGAGAGTTTCAGCAGAGAATCGGAGATCGCTTCCACAGAACCCTGTACGTCGGATTTCAGTACGATATTCAGCTCGGACACTTCGCCTTCGGTCATGTTGGCGAACATGTTCTCCAACTTCGACTTCTGCTGACGCGCCAGCTTCACTTCGCGGAACTTGCCCTGACGATACAGTGCAACTTCACGTGCTTTCTTCTCATCACGAACTACAGTCGCTTCATCACCCGCTGCTGGCACACCAGACAGACCGAGGATTTCCACTGGAATGGATGGACCCGCTTCCAGTACTTCACGACCCAGTTCGTCACGCATTGCACGAACACGGCCATACTCGAAGCCGCACAGTACGATGTCGCCTTTATTCAGCGTACCTTCACGTACCAGCACGGTAGCAACCGGACCACGACCTTTATCAAGGAAGGATTCGATAACCACGCCGCTCGCCATACCTTCACGGATAGCAGAGAGTTCAAGTACTTCTGCTTGCAGCAGAATCGCATTCAACAGATCGTCAATGCCCGTTCCCGCTTTCGCAGAAACGTTAACGAACATGTTCTCACCGCCCCACTCTTCCGGAAGAATTCCGTACTGGGTCAGTTCGTTCTTAACGCGATCTGGGTCTGCATCAGGCTTATCAACTTTGTTGACCGCAACAACCACTGGCACACCGGCTGCTTTCGCATGCTGGATAGCTTCGATGGTCTGAGGCATCACGCCATCATCTGCAGCAACAACCAGGATAACGATATCCGTTGCCTGGGCACCACGTGCACGCATTGCGGTAAACGCGGCGTGGCCCGGGGTATCGAGGAAGGTAATCATACCGTTGTCAGTTTCAACGTGGTAAGCACCGATATGCTGAGTAATACCGCCAGCCTCGCCTGAAGCGACTTTGGTTGAGCGGATGTAATCCAGCAGAGAGGTTTTACCGTGGTCAACGTGACCCATGATGGTGACGACTGGCGCGCGAGCTTCCTGCGCAGCATCAGTATCACGATCGTCCATTACCGCTTCTTCCAGCTCATTCTCGCGGCGCAGGATCACTTTGTGACCCATCTCTTCCGCGACCATCTGAGCAGTTTCCTGGTCGATAACCTGGTTGATGGTCGCCATCGCGCCCATCTTCATCATCGCTTTGATGACCAAAGAACCTTTGATCGCCATTTTATTGGCCAGTTCAGCCACGGTGATGGTTTCACCGATGACAACATCGCGGTTTACAGCCTGAACAGGCTTGTTGAAGCCCTGCTGAAGAGTGCTTGGCTTACGATGTTTGCCACCTTTACCGCCACGTACTTGCGCACGCGCTTCTTCACGGTCGGTTTTGGCTTCAGAATGCTTGTTGCCTTTCTTGACCGGGCGAGCAGCTTTGGTAGTACGCGCACGAGCACGTCCTGCCTCAACTTGACGATCGTTCTCGTCTTCGGCCTGACGGGCATGAGTCGAAGTGGTGACATGGTAGTCGCCTTTATCTTCTTCTTCAGGTTTAGCCCATTCAACGGCTTTCTCTTCAGCCAGGCGTTTGGATTCTTCTGCCACGCGGCGGGCATCTTCTTCCAGCTTACGGCGTGCTTCTTCTTCTGATTTGCGTTTCAGTTCAGCCGCTTCGGCTTCACGACGGGCTTTATCAGACTGCGCAGCCTTGGTTACTTCGTCGGTAGGTTGATTTGTCACTTTGTCATTTTCCGCTGCTTCACGCTTAGCCTTGTCAGCGGCTTCGCGCTTGGCTTTATCTTCGGCTTCACGTTGCGCTTTTTGTTCAGCTTCGCGACGGGCTTGTTCTTCCGCCTCGCGACGCGCCTGCTCTTCCGCTTCACGCTGCGCCTCGGCTTCAGCTTCTGCCTGAGCTTGCTCAGACTCTGCATCACCTTTCACGTATGTGCGCTTTTTGCGGACTTCGATTTGCACCGACTTACTTTTACCCCCGGTGACGGGAATATTCAAGGTGCTGCGCGTTTTGCGCTGCAAAGTCAGTTTACTTGAACCGGTCTGACCGTGCTCACGATTCAGGTGGGACAGTAAGGTCTCTTTCTCTTGCTGGGACACCGCATCGTTTTCAGACTTGCGGATCCCTGCGTCAGCAAATTGCTGTACCAGGCGATCGACCGGAGTCTGAATTTCGGCGGCCAGCGATTTTACGGTTACATCTGTCATGCTGTTCCTTCCTGTTATTACGCGTCATCGCCGAACCAGCAGATATTACGTGCAGCCATAATCAGCGCACCGGCCTTCTCATCATCCAGCCCTTCAATATCTGTCAGATCGTCAACACCTTGCTCAGCGAGATCTTCCAGCGTGCAAACGCCTTTTGACGCCAGGCGATACGCCAGCGCACGATCCAAGCCCTCAAGATTCAGAAGATCCTCAGCGGGCTCCTGATTACCAAGGCTCTCTTCTTTCGCTAATGCCAGGGTGGTTAACGCATTTTTTGCTCGTTCACGCAGGGCTTCAATGGTCTCTTCGTCGAGGCCGTCGATTTCCAGCAGCTCGTTGATTGGCACGTAAGCCAATTCTTCCAGCGAAGAGAAGCCCTCTTCCACCAGAACGGTGGCGAACTCTTCATCGATTTCGAGATGTTTGGTGAACATATCGATCGCTGCGTGGGCTTCAGCCTGATGCTTAGCCTGCAGATCATCGACGGTCATCACGTTCAGTTCCCAACCACTGAGTTGAGAAGCCAGACGCACGTTTTGGCCGTTACGGCCGATCGCCTGAGCCAGATTGCCGGCTTCAACAGCGATATCCATGGTGTGATTATCTTCATCGACCACGATTGACGCCACATCGGCTGGCGCCATGGCGTTAATAACGAATTGCGCTGGGTTATCGTCCCACAGCACGATATCGATACGCTCACCACCCAGTTCGCTTGAAACCGCCTGCACACGCGCACCGCGCATACCGACACAAGCACCCACCGGATCGATACGTTTATCGTTGGTCTTCACGGCAATTTTGGCACGTGAACCCGGATCGCGCGCTGCCGCTTTGATCTCGATAACTTCTTCACCGATTTCTGGCACCTCAATGCGGAACAGTTCGATCAGCATTTCTGGTTTAGAACGGGTGACAAACAGCTGAGCACCGCGCGCTTCTGGACGTACGGCATACAGCACACCGCGAATACGATCGCCTGGGCGGAAGTTTTCACGTGGCAGCATATCTTCACGACCAATCACGGCTTCAGCATTGCTGCCGAGATCCAGTGAAATACTGTCGCGGTTTACTTTCTTCACCACGCCGGTGATGATTTCACCTTCGTGTTGACGGAACTGATCAACCACCATCGCGCGCTCAGCTTCACGTACTTTTTGTACGATAACCTGCTTGGCGGTTTGGGTGGTGATACGGTCGAAGGTGACAGATTCAATCTGGTCTTCAACGTATTCGCCCAGATTGAACGCTTCATCTTCAAAGCGGGCCGCATCCAGCGTGATCTCACGAGTTGGCTGTGTCACTTCGTCCACAATCACCCAGCGACGGAAAGTATCGAAATCACCGCTGCGACGGTCAATGCTGACGCGCACTTCGATTTCCTGCTCATACTTCTTTTTAGTCGCAGTGGCCAAAGCGCTCTCCAGCGCTTCGAAGATTTTCTCACGTGGCAGGGCTTTTTCGTTAGAAACGGCTTCTACTACAGCTAAGATCTCTTTGTTCATCCTGGTTAGCCTCAATCCGGACTTTTAAAAGTGGGGGACCAGGTTCGCTTTCTGAATATTACTCAGCGCGAACACCTCATCGTTACCCTCAACGGTTACCGTGATCATCTCACCTTCCACGGACTTGATGATCCCCTGCCATTTACGGCGGTTCTGTACGGCCATGCGCAGTGTCAGGCTCACCTCATCACCGGCAAAACGTGCATAGTGTTCAGCGGTGAAAAGAGGACGCTCGAGACCTGGCGAGGAGACTTCAAGGTTGTAAGCCACCGTAATGGGATCTTCCACATCCATTACTGCGCTGACCTGGTGGCTAACATCGGCACAATCATCAACATTGATACCATTCTCACTATCAATATAGATGCGCAAAGTCGATGTGCGACCGCGAACGAATTCGATACCGACCAATTCGTAGCCAAGCGCTTCTACCGGAGCGGTGATCAAATCAGTCAATTTTTGCTCTAATGTGGACAAGCCCACCCCCAAGACATAAAAAAAGGGCCTATAGCCCAGTATTGCGATTCCTGATAACAAAAAACCCCGAAAATTCGGGGCTTTTTGTGACTGGACCCTGTACGCCGCATAGCGGCTTCGGAGCACAATCCAAAAGAATTTTTTTCAAAAAACACTGAGGATGCGTCCGTCGATGCATACAGTATATTTGAAAAAGAACTCTAAGGGAAAGTGGTTGCGGGGGCCGGATTTGAACCGACGACCTTCGGGTTATGAGCCCGACGAGCTACCAGGCTGCTCCACCCCGCGTCCGAAAACGTGGCGAATAATACGCCGACCTTGCTTAAAAAGCAAGTTTTACTGAGATTTGGTACCGAGGACGGGACTTGAACCCGTAAGCCCTTTCGAGCACTACCACCTCAAGGTAGCGTGTCTACCAATTTCACCACCTCGGTACTGCACTGACTGCGACGCTACATTGTCGCTAAAGCATTGACGATGTTACTGCGGGATATCATTGCCCGGGGTTGCCGGTTTAGCTGGCTGAGTCTGCTGTTCAGACTGAGCTGGCGCAGTGAGGTTTTCCCACTCGCTTCCTTTAGAAGACTTATTCGTGTTCAGATTGCCAAGGATCAAGCTGATAATGAAGAACAGGGTCGCCAGTACGGCAGTCATACGCGTCATGAAGTTACCAGACCCGTTTGAACCGAACAGTGTACCAGAGGCGCCTGCACCGAATGAGGCTCCCATATCAGCGCCTTTGCCTTGCTGAAGCATGATCAGACCCACGAGGCCAATCGCAACAATAAGGAAAACAACTAACAGAGCTTCGTACATAATCAACCTGTTTCCTTGCGCGTTATCCGCACAGTTAAAGCTTCACCAATATTGACGGGGAGTATCGTCATCACCCATCAGAAGCGGGTGTGAATACTAACCAATGGGGCATACCTCTGCAAGCGCAATTTTCACGAACTTTATTGATTGCGGAAAAAAGCGCCAGGGTGGTGATTTAACAGGCGGAAAGTCGAGATCTCACCGCCTGTAAACGGGCTTAAACCGCTTTTACCGCATCGGCAATTTTGTGTGCCAACTCGGAGACTAAAGCTTCGTCCTCACCTTCAACCATCACGCGAATCAGCGGTTCAGTGCCGGATTTACGTAAGAGCACACGGCCCCGCCCTGCCAAGGTTTTTTCCACTTCAGCGCTGACGGCTTTGACGCTGTCGGATTCCAGTGGATCGTGACTACCAGTGAAGCGCACATTAACCAGAATCTGTGGCAGCATTTTCATACCACTGCATAAATCATGCAGACTCATGTGATTACGCACGATAGCAGTGAGCACTTGCAAACTTGCCACGATACCGTCACCGGTACTGATTTTGTCCAGCAGAATCACATGCCCGGAGTTTTCGGCGCCCATGCGCCAGCCCTTCTCCTGCATTTTTTCCAGCACGTAGCGGTCACCCACTTTGGCACGTGTGAAAGGAATGCCCAGCTGTTTCAACGCCAGTTCCAGCCCCATGTTACTCATCAGAGTACCCACCACGCCGCCGCGCAATTGCCCCTGACGCAAGGCTTCACGTGCAATGATGTAGAGGATCTGGTCACCATCAACCTTCATGCCCAGATGATCCACCATCATGATGCGGTCGCCATCGCCATCATAAGCAAGGCCTAAGTCCGCCTTCTCATCCAGCACGCGCTGCTGCAGCATGCGGAGATCGGTTGCGCCGCACTCTTTGTTGATGTTCATGCCATCGGGCTGTACACCAATCGCAATCACTTTGGCACCCAGTTCACGCAGCACATTAGGCGCAATGTGATAGGTCGCACCGTTGGCGCAATCCACCACGATTTTCAGGCCGTTGAGGCTTAACTCGCTCGGAAATGTGCCTTTACAGAACTCGATATAACGACCGGCAGCATCAACGATGCGGCTGGCGCGCCCCAACTCAGCGGACTCAACGCAGGTCAGCGGCTTCTCTAATTCAAGCTCAATCGCTTCTTCCACTTCATCCGGCAATTTAGTGCCTTCCGCAGAGAAGAATTTGATGCCGTTATCGTCGAAGGGGTTGTGCGATGCAGAGATAACGATACCGGCTTCTGCGCGGAAGGTACGCGTCAGATAGGCAATCGCAGGGGTTGGCATAGGCCCGGTAAAGGCCGCCGATAAACCGGCCGCAGCCAGACCGGCTTCCAGTGCCGATTCCAGCATGTAGCCAGAAATACGCGTATCTTTACCAATCAATACTTTACGTGATCCCGAACGCGCCAGAACTTTACCCGCAGCAAAACCCAGCTTCAGGACAAAATCAGGGGTAATCGGTGCTTCACCGACCTTGCCACGAATACCATCTGTACCGAAATATTTACGATTACTCATGCTTTATCCTTTTGCTCTCCGTGTCGCTTCGACAATACGCATCGCTTCGACAGTCTCTTTCACATCATGCACGCGAATAATTTGTGCCCCTTGCATAGCGGCAATCACCGCACAGCTCAGGCTGCCGGTCAGCCGCTGCGTCGGACCGACATTTAACAACTGGCCAATCATCGATTTACGCGACATTCCGACCAGTAGCGGCAAGCCAAAATGGTGGAAATGGCTGAGTTCGGCCAGCAGCTGATAATTGTGGTTGAGATTCTTACCGAAACCGAAGCCAGGGTCGAGCAACAGATTATCTTTTTTGATGCCCGCCGCTTCGCAGCGTGCAATCTGCGCGATGAAGTAAGCGTCCACTTCGCTCACGATATTCTGATATTCAGGTGCTTGTTGCATGGTGCGGGGCTCGCCCTGCATGTGCATCAGGCACACCGGCAAGCCGGTTTCTGCTGCTGCTGCCAACGCACCCGGTTCGGATAGTGAGCGAATGTCATTAATGATGTGAGCACCCACTCGCGCCGATTCACGGATCACCTCTGGCTTTGAGGTATCCACGGAAATCCACACTTCAAAACGCTGGGCGATGGCTTCCACCACCGGAATCACGCGAGATAACTCTTCATCCACACTGACTTCAGCGGCACCCGGCCGCGTTGATTCTCCGCCGACATCGATGATGGTTGCACCCGCATTCACCATTTCATTGGTGTGGGTCAGTGCCTCCACCAGCGTGTTATGAGTTCCACCATCAGAGAAGGAGTCCGGCGTGACATTCAAAATACCCATCACATGGGGAAACGACAGATCGAGATGGGAATCACGGGCGTACAACTTCATGGCGGGAATCTCCTTGGGAATCGCAGTATCACTGAATGTAAAAAACCCCGGACCGGCCGGGGTTTTTGCTGAGGTTTGAGGCCTCTTATTTGTCGAGCTGTTCTGACATGGTGTTGCCAGGGTTCGGCGTACGCGGTTCATCAACCGGACGTGGCGCCTTTGGCGTGCCATTATTGTCAGATGAGCTACTGTTGCCGGAATCATCCCAACCTGCAGGTGGGCGAACTTCACGGCGAGCCATCAGGTCATCAATCTGCGGTGCATCAATGGTTTCATACTTCATCAGCGCGTCTTTCATCGCGTGAAGGATGTCCATGTTCTCACCCAGCAGAACGCGAGCACGCTGGTAGTTGCTGTCGATCAGGTGTTTAACTTCCTGGTCAATGATGCGTGCTGTTTCATCAGACATGTGTTTCGCCTTCGCCACAGAGCGACCAAGGAACACTTCGCCTTCTTCTTCAGCGTACAGCAACGGACCTAACTTCTCGTTAAAGCCCCACTGCGTCACCATGTTGCGCGCCAGGTTAGTGGCCACTTTGATGTCGTTAGACGCACCGGTAGAAACACGTTCAGCACCGTAGATGATCTCTTCTGCCAGACGACCGCCATACAGCGTCGAGATTTGGCTTTCCAGTTTCTGACGGCTGGCGCTAATCGCGTCGCCTTCAGGCAGGAAGAAGGTCACACCGAGCGCACGTCCGCGAGGAATAATCGTCACTTTGTGTACCGGATCGTGTTCCGGCACCAGACGACCAATAATCGCATGGCCCGCTTCGTGATAAGCCGTGGATTCTTTCTGCGCTTCCGTCATCACCATGGAGCGACGTTCTGCACCCATCATGATTTTGTCTTTCGCTTTCTCGAATTCAACCATTGATACCACGCGCTTGTTGCCACGTGCAGCGAACAGTGCCGCTTCGTTGACAAGGTTAGCGAGGTCAGCACCTGAGAAGCCCGGTGTACCACGTGCGATGATTGCCGCGTCAATATCAGTGGCCAATGGCACACGACGCATATGCACTTTCAGAATCTGTTCACGACCGCGAACGTCTGGCAGACCCACCACAACCTGGCGGTCGAAACGACCTGGACGCAGCAGCGCGGGGTCAAGTACGTCTGGACGGTTGGTCGCGGCGATAACGATGATGCCTTCATTACCTTCGAAGCCATCCATCTCAACCAGCATCTGGTTCAGCGTCTGCTCACGTTCATCGTGACCACCGCCTAAACCGGCGCCACGTTGACGGCCTACGGCATCGATTTCATCGATAAAGATGATGCACGGTGCGGCTTTCTTCGCCTGTTCAAACATGTCACGCACACGAGATGCGCCCACACCCACGAACATTTCTACGAAGTCAGAACCGGAGATAGTAAAGAACGGGACTTTCGCTTCACCGGCAATCGCTTTCGCCAGCAAGGTTTTACCGGTACCCGGAGGGCCGACCATCAGGACGCCTTTCGGAATTTTACCACCCAATTTCTGGAAGCGGCTCGGCTCGCGCAGATATTCAACCAGTTCAGCCACTTCTTCTTTCGCTTCATCGCAACCCGCGACATCCGCAAACGTGGTCTTGATCTGGTCTTCGGTCAGCATGCGGGCTTTACTTTTGCCAAAGGACATCGCGCCTTTGCCACCGCCGCCTTGCATCTGACGCATAAAGAAGATCCAAACGCCAATCAACAGCAGCATTGGGAACCAGGAGATGAAGATAGAAGCCAGCAGGCTTGGTTCTTCTGGTGGTTCGCCAACCACTTTGACGTTTTTGGTCAAGAGGTTATCAAGCAGCTTAGGGTCGTTGACAGGAATGTAAGTGGTGTATTTATTACTGTCTTTTTTGACAACGTTAATCTCACGCCCGTTAATACGTGCCTCGCGGACCTGATCCTGGTTCACTTCTGACAGGAAGGTTGAGTAATCAACCCTACGGCCATTCGACTCGCTGGGCCCAAAGCTCTGGAAGACAGACATCAGCACGACCGCGATGACTAACCAGAGAATCAGGTTTTTCGCCATGTCACTCAAGGGATTAACCTCATATTACAACGGTGTTAACAGACAGCGTAGGGTACTATATATCCTTCAGACCTGGAATCGCGACGCTGATGATTTTGCTGCTTTTCACTGAAACTCAGAATTACACATCAGAGTAAATGCAGTTCGCCTTGCTTTGATTCCAGCACCGAGGGCTATAGTTTGCGCCCTGTCGCCACAATATACACTTCACGTGAACGTAAACGAGAAGCGTCTGGCTTACGAATTTTCACTTTCGTAAATAGGGAGCGAATTTCCCGCAGGTATTCCTCGAAGCCATCTCCCTGAAACACTTTCACTACAAAACTGCCGCCAGGTGCCAGAATATCCCGACACATCTCCAGCGCCAACTCTACCAAATACATCGATCGCGGAATATCAACCTCAGGTGTACCGCTCATGTTTGGTGCCATATCAGACATCACAACATGAACTTTTTTGTCACCCACACGCTCCAGCAATGCGTTCAGCACCGCCTCTTCACGAAAGTCGCCCTGTAAAAAATCGACACCGACAATCGGGTCCATCGGGAGTAAATCACAGGCAACAATACGACCATTCGATCCAATCTGTTGTACCGCATATTGCGACCAACCACCGGGTGCAGCACCCAGATCTACCACTGTCATGCCGGGTTTGAAAAGCTTGTCACCCTGCTGAATTTCATCCAGTTTAAACCAGGCGCGCGAACGCAACCCCTTTTTCTGTGCCTGCAGCACATATTTATCGCTAAAGTGTTCCTGTAACCAGCGACTGGAACTGGCTGAACGCTTTTTACCCGTCATAATTTTTCCAATTAAATCTTCATCGTAGCGATAAATCATTACGCAATGGGTCGCGTTGATTTGGCGATATACCCGAGATGGCGGTAGAATGAACCGTTTTCAATCCCTGAGTAAGTAAAAAATACGATGAATCTGAGTACCAAACAAAAACAGCACCTGAAAGGCCTTGCCCATCCACTTAAGCCCGTTGTCATGCTGGGCGGTAATGGCTTGACCGAAGGCGTGCTCGCCGAAATCGAACTGGCGCTCGCGCATCACGAATTGATCAAGGTGAAAATTGCCTCTGAAGATCGTGAGACCAAGCAGCTGATCGTTGACGCTATCGTACGTGAAACAAAAGCTTGTAACGTACAGGTCATCGGCAACACGCTGGTGCTGTATCGCCCTGCAAAAGAGCGCAAAATTACTCTGCCACGTTAATCAGCCATCAAGGCTGCCATGACGGGCAGAGAAAGTGCCATGCTCCTGCATGGGATAAAAGGCCGCTATGCGGCCTTTTTCCTTTCTTTACAAAGTGCGGCTACACATTTCAAAGCGTAGCAATATCTTAAAGGTATTCCACCTTTAACACTTCATATTCGACATCACCACCGGGGGTTTTCACGATGGCCACATCGTCAGCCGATTTCCCGACCAGTCCGCGCGCCATCGGCGAATTCACTGAAATCAGATTTTTTTTGAAGTCAGCTTCATCATCACCCACGATGCGGTAAGTGAATTCTTCGTCCGTATCCACATTCAAAATGGTTACGGTAGAACCAAAAATCACGCGTCCGGTTTTTGGCATTGAGGTGATATCAATCACCTGAGCGTTGGAGAGTTTGGCTTCAATCTCCTGAATACGCCCTTCACAAAAACCCTGCTCTTCGCGGGCTGCATGGTATTCGGCATTCTCTTTCAGATCGCCGTGCTCGCGAGCTTCGGCGATTGAGGCGATGATGCGCGGACGCTTCACGGTTTTCAGCTCGTTCAGCTCTTCACGCAGGCTCTCAGCGCCTTTCAACGTCATCGGAATCTGATTCATTTTGGCTCCTCGTCATCTATCCTGGTTAACGGCGTCATCCTGACCGATGACAGCAGAAAACAGCTTCTGCGGCGCGTTACCTCTTTTCACAAGCAAAAGAAGCCTGACCCGGAAAGCTTTCCGGGTCAGGTTCGGTTTTGCATTTTGATACGTATTTTACCCCAGAGTTCCCTGTGGGTCATCGTTTACTTTGCACCGCCTCGGGACGTAGTATTGACGCCTTCACCCGTCAGTTACCGCGAGATTATGCGATTTTCACGACTTGTTACCGGATTAACCTGTGCGTTTATGCTGCAGGCACAAGCAGCCCCCGTTGAAGAATACATGCAGTATTTGCCAGACGGCGCAAACCTGGCGCTGATGGTGCAAAAAGTGGGCGCATCAACCCCGATAATCGACTATCACGGCAAACAGATGGCATTGCCGGCCAGTACCATGAAGGTGATTACCGCACTAGCGGCCCTGCTGGAACTGGGTCCGGACTTCCGTTTTCAGACCACGATGGAAACCAAAGGCGCGGTCAGCGATGGCACGCTCAATGGTGATTTAGTGGCGCGCTTTGGTGGCGATCCAACGCTCAGCCGTCAGGATTTGCGCAACATGGTGGCAGCGCTGAAAAAGCAGGGCATCACACATATCAAAGGCAATCTGGTGATCGACACGTCGGTGTTCGCCAGCCACGATATGGCACCCGGCTGGCCATGGAACGATCTGACGCAGTGCTTCAGTGCCCCACCAGGCGCAGCGATTGTTGATAAAAACTGCTTCTCTGTGTCGCTGTACAGCGCTAACACGCCGGGCGAAAACGCCTTTGTGCGCATTGCGTCCTATTATCCGGCACATATGTTCAGCCAGGTGCGAACCATTGGCCGTAACAGTGGTGATGGACAATACTGCGAACTGGATGTGGTACCAGGCGAGCTGAACCGCTACACGCTGACCGGGTGCATGCGCCAACGCGCTGAACCGTTGCCGCTGGCGTTTGCTGTGCAGGACGGCGCCGCATGGGCGGGCGAAATCCTTAAGGCCGAACTGCGTGCCGCGGATATCGATTACAGCGGTCATTTAGTGCGCCAGACGCAGGTTACCCCGCCGGGCACCGTGTTAGCCTCAACGCAATCCGCGCCGCTGCACAATCTGCTGCATACCATGCTGAAGAAATCCGACAACATGATTGCAGATACCGTGTTCCGCACCATCGGCCATCACTATTTCAATGTTCCGGGCACCTTCCGCGCCGGTTCCGATGCCGTACGTCGTGTACTGCGTGAAAAAGCCGGCGTTGACCTGGGTAACAGCATTCAGGTCGATGGTTCAGGCTTGTCGCGCCACGACTTGATCGCGCCAGATACCATGATGCAGGTGCTGCAATTCATCGCAAAAAATGACTCAACGCTGAATTATATTTCGATGCTGCCGCTGGCCGGTTATGACGGCACATTGCAGTATCGCGGCGGTCTGCATGAAGCCGGACTGGATGGCAAAGTATCGGCGAAAACCGGTTCACTGCAGGGCGTCTATAATCTGGCAGGATTTATTACCACTTCCAGCGGTGCACGTGTCGCCTTTGTGCAGTATCTTTCTGGTTATGCGGTGCCGCCTGAAGATCAGAAAACGCGGCGTATTCCTCTGGTACGCTTTGAAAGCCGCCTCTACTCGGATATCAACAAAAACAACTAATGAAATTGCTGATCGTTGAAGATGACGCGCTGTTGCAATCGGGCCTGGCTCAGGCCCTGAGCGCGCAAGGTTATGCCGTTGACTGCGCCAGTACCGCTGCAGAGAGCAATGCTTTCTTACGTAGCGGGCAGTACAGCCTGATCGTACTGGATCTTGGTTTACCGGATCGCGATGGTGCCACGCTGCTGCGCCAGTGGCGCCGCGACGGCATCAATGTGCCAGTGTTGATCCTGACGGCGCGTGATGCGCTGGAGGATCGTGTGGATGGCCTGGACGCCGGTGCCGACGATTATCTGGTTAAACCCTTCGCGCTGGTGGAACTGCAGGCGCGTGTCCGTGCCTTGATTCGCCGCTTTCAGGGCCACAGCGACAATCTGCTGCAACAAGGCGATCTCACGCTCAACCTTAGCTCGCAGCAAGTGCTGCTGGAAGAGCGTCCGCTGGAGATCACCCCGAAAGAGTTCGCGCTGCTGACGCGCCTGTTAATGCGTGTCGGACAGAATGTGCACCGGGAAACCCTGCAGCAGGATCTCTACAGTTGGAATGACGATCCCGGATCCAACACCTTAGAAGTTCATATCCACAATCTGCGCCGCAAGCTCGGGAAAGATCGCATTAAAACCGTGCGTGGCGTGGGCTACCGTCTGGAAGTGCGCGAATGAATAGCATGCGTCAGCGGTTACTGATTATGCTGGCGCTGATTCTCCTCACCTGTCAGGTGATGAGCGCCATCTGGCTGTGGCATGAAAGCCGGGAGCAAATCAGTTTCCTGGTGAATGAAACCCTCTCTGCTCAGGCGCGTAACGACCGCGTCGAGAATGAGATCCGCGAAGCGATAGCTTCATTGCTGTTGCCTTCACTGGTGATGATCGCCTTAACGCTGCTGCTGTCATTCTGGGCGATCAACTGGATCATTCGTCCATTGCGTTCCCTGCAGGACAGCCTGGCGCATCGTTCTGCCGATAATCTCACCCCGCTGCCGGTTTATTCCGAGATGGATGAAATCGTTGCCGTAACCTCCTCCATCAATCAGCTGTTTTCGCGGCTCGATCACACGCTACAGCAGGAACGCCTCTTCACTGCCGATGCTGCGCATGAGCTGCGCACGCCACTGGCAGGTTTACGCCTGCATCTCGAGTTATTGCACCAGCAGCAGGTGCCGCAAAGTGAGATGCTGATCGAGCGTATTGATCAGCTGATGCACACCGTTGAGCAGCTATTGATGCTGTCGCGAGCCGGTCAGGCGTTGGCAGGAGGCCATTATCAGCAGTTGCTGTGGCAACAGGACATCATGCAGCCGCTGCAGCCAGAAATGGCCGAACTGTATGAGCAGCGTCAGCAAACACTGCACTGGCCGCACGGCAAAGATATTCCGCAACAGGGTGAAGCCGTGTTGCTGCGCCTGATGCTGCGTAATCTGCTGGAAAATGCCTCACGCTACAGCCCGGAAGGCAGTGAAGTGAAGGTGAAAATGCAGCAGGACAAACAGCAGGTCATCATCGAAGTGTGGGATCAGGGGCCAGGCATTGAGGCCGATGCGGCAGAAGAACTGACGCAAGCCTTCCGTCGTCGCGATCAGCGTTACGGTGGCAGCGGATTGGGTCTGAATATTGTGCTGCGCATTGTGCAGATGCACCGTGGCAGGCTGGAATTGGTTAATCGTGAAGACAGCAGCGGGCTGATTGCCCGCTGCTATTTACCGCATCAACTGCTTTAGAAGTGGGTATTAAGGCTCATGTAGTAAGTACGGCCTGATTCGTTGTAGGTATTGGCACCCGCACCGTACAGATAGGCGCCAGTTGTGGCGTTACCGGTGGTTTGCGCATTACCTTCGCGGAAGTGACGCTTATCAAACAGGTTGTCGATACCCAAAGTAACGCTGGCGTACTTATTCACATCATAAGTCCCGCTCAGGCCAATGATGGAGTAAGGACTGACTTTATCGGCCGCGCTTCCCGTCACAGGCTGACCTTTGTAGTCATACTTTTTCGGTGTTTGCGTGCCGTACCAGGTCAGCGTGGTTTGTAGCGACAGATCCTGCGTTGCCTGCCAGCTCAGCGTTGAGTTCAGGGTGTATTCCGGGATGATCGACAGACGATCGCCGGTTTCCTTGTTCTTACTCTGCAACATGTAGGTGAAGTTGTTGTTCCAGCTCACGCTATCCGAGAACGGCACATTCACCGTACCTTCCAGCCCTTCCACCACCGCCTTCGGTACGTTTTCCCACTTATAGATATCCGTGGTGCCATTTGAGGCTTTACCGACCGCTGCGTAACCCGCTTCAATCTTGTTACGGTAATCGTTACGGAACCAGGTCAGACCCGCCTGATAACCTTCGTGTTTCCACTCCAGTCCAATCTCTTTGTTGAAACTGTTCTCGGCTTTCAGGTCTGGATTACCCTGCAGATAACAAGCGCCGGTGCTCGCAGCACAGCCCTGACCGTTGCTGTACAGCAGGTAGTTCGGGTTGGTCTGATACAGGCTTGGGGCTTTGTAAGCCAGGCCAGCACCCATCTTCAGCGTGAAGTCATCACCCAAACCTTGCGACAAGTTGAGCGACGGACTCCAGTTATTGCCCACAATCGAGTGATGATCGAAACGCAGGCTTGGCGTCAGCATGGTGCTGTCGGTCAGCTCCATGTTGTCTTCTGCGAACAGTGAGAAGATTTCCGCCTGTGAATACGGGCTACGACCGGTATTCGATACGCCAGGCACGGAACCGTAACTCGCAGCCTGGGTGGTTGAAGACGGATCCTTCATGCTCTGCTGGTTCCATTCGGTACCCAGCGTTGCCGTCTGATTAATCAGCCACTCAAACGGAATGCTGACTTCGCTGTGCAGCAAAATATCGTCTAACTGAATGGTATTAAAACCATCATTGGAGAAGATACCTTCCGTACCACCTGCCAGACCTTCGTTGATACGGCTGTTACGGGTTTTCTCGTAACGCGCGTAGGTATTGGTGCTCACACCGTTATCCCAGGCGCCCGTCCATTTCAGCGAGATGTTTTGACGATATAAACGGTTGGTTTCATCGCCGTACAGGCTCTTCACCAGCGCACTGGTGTTGGTATTCTGAGTATCGCCTGCGTACAGGTTGCCCTGACGGCTATAACCGGCCTGCAGTTCCAGGGTTTGCATCGGGGCAAACGTCCAGCTCAGCAAGGCATTGATATCTTTATTCACTGAACCTTCACGACCCGAAGGATAGCTGCCCGCATAAGTACCGGTACGCGCTGCCGCATGGCCTTCGTTAATGTCATAGGCATCGGCCTGGGTTTTGGCTAATCCACCGTACAAGCGGAAGTTGAAGTCATCACCCAGCGGCCCTTCAAGGCTGAAGTTAGTGCGTTTGGTGGAACCTTCCGATTTGTGTTCCGGCGCATTGAGGTAGGTGTTCCACGAACCATGCCACTGCTGATCGGTGTATTTCTTAGTGATGATGTTCACTACGCCGCCTGCTGCGCCGTTACCGTAACGCACCGCGGCCGGGCCACGAATCACATCAATGCGATCGATCATTTCTGGCGGCACCCAGTTGGTATCACCGCGCGTATCACGCTCGCCACGCCAGCCCAGACGCACTGAGTTGCGGCTGGTGATCGGCATACCATCCACCATGATCAGGGTGTTTTCTGGCCCCATGCCGCGAATATCAATCTGACGATTGTTACCGCGCTGGCCGCTGGTGGAGTTACCGGTCAGGTTGACGCCTGGCATGGTACGAATGATTTCCGACACATCACGCGCAGGGGGATGCTTTTTAATTTCATCTGCGGTGATGGTTGAAACGCCGGGTGCCTGCAGGTTCTGCTGCTGTGCGGTCACCATTAACGTGCCGCCATTCATTGATTCGGCGTCGGTAGTGGATTGGCTGCTGGTCGTCTTGCTGGAAGTGTCTGCTGCCCAGGCGCTGCCGGAGAGCAGTGAGGCGCTGAGCCCCAGTTCAATCAAAATAGCTAATGATAATCGTGAGTAACGCGTCATTGTTTTTCATTCCTGGATGGCCAGTAAAAATGCCGTTGGATTCTTAACTGGCGAGCCGGTGAGAATATCCCTGTCCTTATCGCGCCCAGTTCCAGACCTGGCAGTGCCATCCGTTGCGTAACCTTCCAGGAAGGAAAGAGTCAGGCGGAACGAGCGTGCTCTTTTGAGCGGAAACACCCTATTGCAAATGCAAATAGTTATCAATAGTATTAATTATTAATCTTATGTAAATCGTTCCCTACACAGTGACTGGCAGCCCCTATGACCTGGCGAAATGATGTAACCGGTAGCGAAGCCTGGTGGCAGGAGCAACAATCTCAGGGTATCCCGCGAATTGACCCTCAGCAGGATGGCACCTGCCTGGTGACCTTCTTCTGGCGCGATCCACAAGGCAGTGAAAAAACTTCAACGACTCAACGTGTGTGGATCAACATTACTGGCGTCACCGATCACCACCAGAAGCGTCCACCTCAATCACTGGTGCGCGTAACTGGCACCAATGTTTGGTACTGGCAAACCGCGCTGCCGTCCAACTGGCGTGGCAGCTACTGCCTGATGCCCGATGAGCAGGCAACCGACTTTAGCGGCGAAGCGGACATGTACGCATTGCGTAACTGGTGGCGTGACAAATTCCCCACGGCGAAGGCCGATCCATTGAATATGCTGCGCGGCTGGGCCGGTGGGCGAGGCATGGGTGTCTCGCCACTGCATCTTCCGCAGGCACCTGACCAGCAAATCTGGCAATCCATTGATGATGGCAGTGCAGCTGACATCGCTTTGCAGCAATATCAATGGGATAGCGAGCTGTTAGGTAACAGTCGCAAAGTGTGGATTTATGCCACTGGCGAGTCCAATAACGCGCAACGTCCACTGGCCATTCTGCTGGATGGGCAGTTTTGGGCGAATCAAATGCCGATTGCCGGGCCGTTGCAACAACTCACTGACGCCGGAACACTCCCGCCCGCCGTTTATCTGTTTATCGACATCATCGATCGTGAGCACCGCAGTCGTGAACTGCCCTGTAACCCGCAGTTCTGGCAAGCCGTGCAGCAGGAGTTACTGCCGCAGGTGGCGCAATGGGCACCTTATCGCCAGCAGGCAGCCAGCACGCTGGTGGCCGGGCAAAGTTTTGGCGGACTGGCATCGGTGTTTGCCGCTCTGCATTTCCCGGAGACGTTTGGCAATGCGCTGAGCCTTTCCGGATCATTCTGGTGGCCCGAACGCGGCAATCCATACGGCTGGCTTTTACAGGCGCTGGATAGCGGTTTGGCACCGAAGCAGCCGCTGCGTTTCTGGCTGGAAGCAGGTAAACGTGAAGGCCTGATTCTGCAAGCCAATCAACAATTAGAACAAAAACTTACCGCTGCCGGCTATCAGGTAAATTACCTGCCGGTGGAGGGCGGCCATGACGCGCTATGCTGGCGCGGTGGTCTGCTCGACGGTCTGCAAGCCCTGTGGCGCAATCCGACTTAACTTCATCACGCAGGACGCAAACCGGAGCACAGATGTCTGAATCTCTGATGAACAAAACCATGACAGAACAACATACCTTGCCCCTAGTGGCAGCTCAGCCCGGCATCTGGATTGCCGACCAACTGACCCAGCACCACAATGCTTATGCGGTGGCGCACTTTGTAGAATTGTCAGGCGCCATCGACACTGACCTGCTGGCGCAGGCGATCGTGGCCGGCATGCAGGAAGCCGATACGCTGAATATGGCTTTTGCCGAAGTCGAGGGTGAAGCGCTGCAGTGGCTGCAACCGCAGGCGTTTAGCACGCCTGAAATCGTGGATTTGCGCGATGATGCAGATGCAGCGGCGAAAGCTCGCGCGTTAATGCGTCAAGACATGAACGGGGATTTGCGCGTACTGAGCGGTGCCCCATTATGGCATCACACGCTGTATCGCATTGGCGATCAGCATTGGTTTTGGTATCAGCGCTATCACCATTTGGTGGTGGATGGCTTCAGCTTTACCGCCATTACTCGCCGCATCGCCAATCTCTACACGGCAGCTGTGCAGCAGCAGGATGCCGAGCCGACGCCCTTTATCCCGTTTAGCGAAGTGGTCGAAGAGTACCAGCGCTACCAGGAATCCTCTTCGTTCACCCGCGATCGCGAATTCTGGCGCGAAAAAGGCACGGCACTGCCCTCGCCCGCTTCGCTGTCACCGCTGCCGCTGGCCGGACAAAGTGCTTCGACCGATCTGCTGCGCCACAGCGTGACGCTCGACCACCACACTTTCCAGACCCTGGTTAGCCAGCATCCTCAATCCAGCGCTGCTGACCTGGCCTTTGCGCTGGTCGCCTTGTGGCTGGCGCGACTCAGTGGACAGAACGATTTCGCCGCCGGATTTATCTTTATGCGCCGCATCGGATCTGCCGCGCTGTGCGCCACCGGTCCGGTGATCAACGTGTTACCGATGGCCGTGCATTATGATCCCACCCAGCCGCTGAGCGCGCTTGCTGCCCAGCTGGCAGGTGAAGTGAAGAAAATGCGCCGCCACCAGCGTTATGACGCGGAACAGGTACAGCGCGATCTTGGCCGACTCGGGGATGGCGATCCGCTGTACGGCCCGGTAATTAATCTGAAGATGTTTGATTATCAACTCGATTTTGCTGGCGTCGAAGGCATAACCCATCAACTGGCATCTGGCCCGGTACGCGATCTGGAAATCGCAATTTACATCAGTGAACAGGGTGAACTGACGTTGGAACTGCTGGCGAACGCGGAGCGTTACAACGAATCCACGCTGATGCGCCATGCCAGCCGTTTTGCCCTGCTGCTAAATCAACTCGCAGAGCAACCGCAGCGTGCGTTGGGTGAACTGGATCTGCTGACCTCGGCAGAACATGCGCATATCGCGGGTATCAATCAGACTGCACATCCCGTGCCGGTGGAAACGCTGGCGTCGTTGCTGTCGCAGCAGGTTGAGCGCACGCCTTACGCCCCCGCGCTGGCTGATGCCACGCATCAACTCAGCTACCGCGAAATGCAGCAGCAGCTGTATGCCCTGGCAGCCGATCTCAGTGCGGCGGGCGTACAGCGCGGCGATATCGTCGCAGTGGCATTGCCACGCTCGGTGCAGTTGTCACTGGCATTGCAGGCGATCGTGTCGCTCGGCGCGGCCTATCTGCCGCTGGATACCGGTTATCCCGACGAACGTTTACAGCTGATGCTGGAAGATGCCGCACCCAAAACGCTGATCACCTCAGCGGATCTCAGTGCCCGTTTCAGTGCTATCGCCCCTGTAAAGCAGCTGCATTTTGATGCGCTTTACACCGCGCCAGACGCGCCACACCCCGCCAGCGCGCCGACACCGCAGGATGGTGCTTACATCATCTACACCTCAGGCTCTACCGGACGCCCGAAAGGCGTATTGGTCGGTCATGAGGCGATCGTCAACCGCCTGTTGTGGATGCAGGATCGCTATCCGCTGCAAGCCGACGATGTGGTCTTGCAGAAAACCCCGAGCAGCTTCGATGTGTCCGTGTGGGAATTCTTCTGGCCGCTGCTGGTGGGCGCGCAACTGGTGATGGCACCGCCAGAAGCGCACCGCGATCCGGAAGCACTTCAGCAGCTGTTTGCGCGTTACAAAGTGACCACCACGCATTTCGTCCCTTCTATGCTGGCCGCCTTTGTCGCGGCGCTGGACAGTGAGCCGGCCATCGCCTGTTGTGGCAGCCTGCGCAATGTCTTCTGTAGTGGTGAAGCGCTGCCGACCGATCTGTCGCGTGAATGGGAAAAGCTGACGCGGGTGCCGCTGCACAACCTGTATGGCCCAACCGAAGCGGCAGTCGATGTCAGCTGGTATCCGGCGTTTGGTGAAGCCCTGGCAGCGGTAGATGGGGCCAGCGTGCCGATTGGTTTCCCGGTGTGGAATACCGGATTACGCATTCTTGATGCGCGTATGCAGCCAGTGCCGCCGGGCGTGGCGGGCGATCTCTATTTAACCGGCGTACAGCTGGCACACGGCTATCTTGGCCGCCCGGATCTCACCGCCAGCCGCTTTATCGCTGATCCTTTTGCCGCAGGCGAGCGCATGTATCTGACCGGAGACGTGGCGCGCTGGCTGGATAACGGCGCGGTGGAATACCTTGGACGCAGCGACGATCAGCTGAAGATCCGAGGCCAGCGTATTGAACTCAACGAAATCGATCATGTGATGAGCGCACAGCCTGGCATTGAGCAGGCGGTAACACATGCTGTGGTACTCGGCGGTGCCGCCGCACAAGGCGGTGATGCGCGTCAGTTAGTGGGTTACGTCATCGCAGAGCACACCGTCGATGGCGACGCGCTGCGTGATGCGTTGGCGCAACGCCTGCCTGCACATATGGTACCGGTGGCGATCGTGCAACTGGATGCCTTCCCGTTGAGCAGCAACGGTAAGTTGGATCGCAAAGCCTTGCCTCTGCCGCAAAACGCGGCTGATAGCGTGGGCCGTGAACCGCATCCCGGTCTGGAAACCCAATTGGCACAGGCTTTCTGCCAGTTGCTGGCGCGTGACAGCATCAGCGCCCAGGATGATTTCTTCGCCCTCGGTGGCCACTCGTTGCTGGCGATGCGTTTAGCTGCTCAGCTGCGCCGCGAACTGCAACAGCCGGTTTCGGTGGGGCAGATTATGGTGGCTTCAACGGTGGAAAAACTCGCCCGGTTATTGAGCGACACACAATCGCATCAGCAGGCAGGTTTTGAAGCCGTACTGCCGCTGCGTCAGGGCAACGGCCCCACGCTGTTCTGCTTCCATCCGGCGTCGGGTTTTGCCTGGCAGTTCAGCATTCTGCAGCGCTATCTCGATCAGCGCTGGTCACTGGTGGGGATTCAGTCGCCCGATACCCAGAGCCCGCTGAATCAAAGCGCGCATCTCGACGAAGTGTGTGATGCGCATCTGCAAACCTTACGTAAAGTGCAGCCACACGGACCGTACTTCTTCCTCGGCTATTCGCTGGGCGGCACGCTGGCGCAGGGCATTGCGGCGCGGCTGGAAGCGGCAGGTGAAGAGGTGGCCTTCCTCGGCCTGCTCGATACCTGGCCGCCGGAAACGCAGAACTGGGATGAGAAACGCGGTGAGAATGTGCTGGATCCGGCGGTGCTGGAAGAGGTGAATCGCGAGCGTGAACAGTTTATCGCTGCCCAGCGCCACCAGGCGGGCGAAGAGATGCGCGCGATGTTCGATACCATCGAAGCCAACTACGCCAGTTCGGTGCGCTTGCTGGCCACCGCGCGCAGTGCGCGTTTCAATGGTCGCGCCACGCTGTTCCTTGCTGAGCAGACGCAGCAACCCGGTCAGGATGCGCGTCGCGCCTGGGCACCGTATGTCGGTGAGTTAGAGGTATGGCCGATGGATTGTGCTCATGTGGAGATTATTTCTCCGCAGATGTTTGAGCAGATAGGACCGTTGTTGCAGCGGATATTAGGCTAAGCAGCACCAGGTACGCATTAATGCGTACCTGGATTGTAGGGGCGGCATTTATGCTGCCCTGATTACCTTCCCCGCCCCAGCGGCACGATCATTGGCGTATGCGCCACCGGGTCTTCCACAATCACGCAGCGTAAGCCATACACCTGTTCTATCAATTCGGGCGTCACGATCTCTGCGGGCTTACCTTCAGCAACAATCTTGCCGTGGCGCATGGCGATCAAATGGGTGGCATAACGGCACGCGTGGTTGAGATCGTGCAGCACCACTACCAGCGTGCGGCCATGCTGCTGATTCAACTCCTGCATCAGTTCCAGCAGTTCAATCTGATGGGTGATATCCAGCCAGGTGGTCGGCTCATCCAGCAATAACAGCGGGGTTTGTTGCGCCAGCACCATGGCAATCCATACGCGCTGACGCTGTCCGCCGGATAAGGTATCCACCGGTTGCTGTGCCAAATCCGCCACGCCGGTTGCCCGCATCGCGCTTCTCACCGCCTCTTCATCTTCGCTGCGCCAGCGGCCAAACAGCGCTTGATGCGGATAACGCCCACGCGCCACCAGCTCGGTGACGCTGATGCCCGCTGGCGCGTTAGAACTTTGTGGCAGCAGCCCGAGCCGCCGCGCCACCTCTTTGGTCGGGTAACGCGCTATCGCTTCACCATCCAGATACACCTCGCCCTTCAGCGGGGTGTTAAGACGGCTCAGGGTGCGCAGCAGAGTAGATTTACCGCAGGCGTTTGGGCCGATAATCACCGTCAGCTCCCCTTCAGGGATGGCCACCGACAGGTTTTCTGCCACCACTTTCTTGTCGTAGCCGAGCGTCAGGCCTTCGCCATACAGCCGTGAAGGGATATCGATCATTGGCGTCGCGCCTCCCGCACCAGTAACGCAATCAGATAAAGTCCACCGAGGCTGACGGTAATCACGCCAACCGGTAATTGATAAGGCAGGAACAGATGTTGCGCGGCAAAATCAGCCGCAATCAATAACAGCGCGCCACACAGCGCCGCCAGCAACAGCGCACCTTTCTCGCCGCCGCCGAGTCGACGTGCAATCTGCGGCGCCAGCAGCGCGACAAAGGAGATCGGCCCCACCAGCGCAGTGGACGCCGCCGTCAACACCACACCAATCAGCATCAGCAGCAGCCGACTGCGCTCCACCGGCACGCCGAGCGCACTGGCGGTATCATCGCCCATTTCCAGCAAACGCATGCGGCGGGTCAGCAACACCATCAGCAACAGCGACAGCAGCAATACGCCAATCACCGGTGGCGTTTTCGCCCAGGTGATACCGTTAAGCGATCCGGCACTCCACAATCCGGCGCTGAGCGCGGATTCCAGCGAAGCACTGATAATCAGCCAGGCATTCAGCGCCATCAGCAAGGCGCGCACACTGATGCCGACAATAATCAGGCGGAAAGTTTCAACGCCGTTACGCCAGGCAAACAGGTACACCAGCGCTGCGGTGCCGATACCGCCGACCAACGCTGCCCCCGTCATAGCAGCGATGCCCTGATTGAACAGCACCAGTGCCACCAGCACGCCACTGTAGGCACCGGTGTTGAAACCAAGAATATCCGGGCTGCCGAGCGGGTTACGCAGCAGTGACTGGAAAATCGCGCCGCTGACGCCCAGTGCCGCGCCAATCAGCAGCGCCATCAGCACGCGTGGCAGTCGCCATTCTAAAACGATGAGTTTGACATTGCTGGCACCTTGCCCGGCCAGCACCTGCCAGAATTGCTCAGCCCCAATCGGCAATGCGCCTCGCGTCATAGCCAGATACGCCAGCAGCGCGCAGCCGAGCAACAACCACGTCGTATGTAACCCAACCCGACGCGTCATAGTGCACCTCGCCCAAGTTTACGGCGCACCAGCACAATCAGCACCGGCGCACCTAACATCGCCGTGACGATGGAGACGCGCAGCTCACCCGCCACCAGCAGACGCCCGAGAATATCCGCCGCCAGCAGCAAAATCGGGGTAATGATCGCCGTGGCGGGCAGCATCCAGCGGTGATCGTTGCCGACCATCCAGCGTGCAAAATGCGGCGTCATCAGCCCGATAAAAGCGATGGGGCCTACCGCAGCCGTTGCCGCACCACACAGCAATGCAATCGCCACTAAACCCAGCAGTTGCGTGCGCGCCACCCGCGTGCCCAGCGCGGTCGCCATATCGCCGCCCATGCTCAAACTGTTCAACGCCTGCGACAAATAGAGTGCCACGACGCTACCGATCAGCACGGCAGGGAACAACGTGCGCAACACGGTGAAATTGCGGATATCCAGCGAGCCGCTGTGCCAGAAACGCAGATGGTCATAGATATCGGGATTGAGCAGCGACAGGCCGGATGTCAGCCCATCCAGCACCGCGCCCAGCGCCACGCCGGCTAACGTCAGGCGTACCGGATTGACTCGCCCGCCGCCAATTGCGCCCGTCATCGCCACCAGTAATGACGCCAGCAGTGCACCGGTAAACGCGAAGCCGAGCCAGTCGAGGGGAGAATCCGCACCAAACAGTGCGATGCCAATGACCACCGCAAACCCGGCCCCCGCATTGACGCCGAGAATACCCGGATCGGCCAGCGGATTGCGCGTCAGGCTCTGCATCAGCGCGCCCGCTAACCCAAGGGCCACACCGGCAAGCAATCCGGCCAGGGTGCGCGGCAGGCGTGCATCACGCACAATCACGCACTCAGCGCTATTACAGCTTGAGGTAAGAGAATGATAAACATCGGGAAAGGGTATCGATTTTGCCCCCAGCATTAAGCTGAGCGCGATGAGGAGCAAGAGCAGAATCCCTGAGCCTGCTAATGCACGGATCTGGCGCATCGTTCTAAACCTTCACTGTTCAACGTCGTCGCATGCGCAACGCAATTTGATAATGGTTATCGTTATTACTCGCGTTTGCCTATGTTACCATGACTCGCCTCGCGGACGATGAGGAAAATTGGTGCACAAAGGCGAACAAATGAACAAATCTTCCCACTTTATCGATCTCTCCCTGCTGAAAACCCATGCGGCGTTCCGCGCGGTATTTATTGCCCGTTTCATCTCGATTGTCGCGCTCGGTATGCTGGCCGTGGCGGTGCCGGTGCAGATTCAGCAGATGACACAATCCCCGCTGCTGGTGGGATTGGCGGTCACCCTTGCCGCATCCGGTATGTTTATCGGTCTGCTGACCGGCGGCGTGCTAGCCGATCGCTACGAACGCAAAAAACTGATTCTGATTGCCCGCTCGACCTGTGGATTGGGCTTTATTGCGCTGGCAATCAATGCCGCGCTGCCACATCCCTCGCTCATCGCGGTGTATCTGCTGGGATTCTGGGATGGCTTCTTTGGCGCGATTGGCGTCACCGCGCTGCTTGCCGCAACGCCAGCGCTGGTCGGTCGCGAAAACATTATGCAGGCTGGGGCGATCACCATGCTGACGGTGCGCTTTGGTTCCATCCTCTCGCCGGCCATCGCAGGACTGGTGATTGCGCACGGTAGCGTGGTGTGGAACTACGGTCTAACCGCGTTTGGCACGCTGATTACCGTGCTGACGCTGCTGAAATTACCGCAACTGCCGCCACCGCCTCAGCCGCGTGAACATCCGCTGAAGTCGCTGGCCGCCGGAGTGCAGTTCCTGTTTGCCAGCCCGATTGTCGGTATGGTGGCACTGATAGGCGCGCTGGTCACTTTAGCCAGCGCGATTCGCGTGCTCTATCCCGCTCTCGCACCACATTGGTCAGTGAGTGCTAACCAGCTTGGTATGCTTTACGCAGCTGTGCCGCTCGGTGCCGCAATAGGTGCGTTTACCAGCGGTAAACTTAAGCATGCAGCCCGACCGGGACAGCTGGTGCTGGGCAGTGCGGTGGCCGCCTTTATCGCGCTGGGATTATTCAGTCTGATGCCCAACCTGCCGCTGGCGCTGCTGTGTCTGGTGGCATTTGGCTATTTCAGCGCCATTAACAGTCTCGTGCAGTACGCGATGATTCAACTGCTGACGCCTGACCATCTGCTAGGCCGCATCAACGGCTTGTGGACCGCGCAAAATGTCACCGGGGATGCGATTGGTGCGGCGATGATTGGTGCCATGGGATCGTGGTTATTGCCGCCACAGGCCGCCGCCGCGTTTGGTTTTGCGGCAGCGCTGTTGGGCATGGTGATGTGGTGCGTGATGGGCCGTTTACGTCGTTATGCGCCGCCAGCCCCTGAGCTGGCGGAGCAGGCATCATGATTTAACGAACAGCTTTTCCAGACGCGCCAGCAGATTGCTGGCGCTGTAGTAATCCAGACGGAACGAATCAACGCCAAGCGGGAACACCTGCTTATCCTTGACCGCCGCGTTTTGCGCGAGGAACGGATTGCCGATCACCGACTGCGTAGTTTTATCGTCAGCCGCAAACAGCAGGAAGGTTTTACCGGTTAAACCGCTCGCAACGTTCTCACCCGACAGCTGAATAATGTCCTTACGCTGTCCCATGCTGTGGCCCTGCTGCACGCTGGCAGGCGGCGTGGCGAGCGTAAAGCCAAGCTGCTCCAGCAATTTTCCCTGCGCTGACTCCGTGGTCCACACGTTGACGGCACGCCCATCACCGTTCCACACCATCGCTGAAACCGGCTGCGGCGGCAGAGTGATGGCTTTCTTCAACGCCGCTTCACGATCGTCAAAAGCTTTCACACGCTGTGCCGCCTGCGCTTCGTGGCCGGTTGCCTGGCCGAGCAACGTCACTACATCCTGCCAGCTTTTGTCGTCGTAATTGACCACCAGCGTTGGCGCAATGGCGGAAAGCTGGCTGGCCAGTTTGATAGCTGAGTCATTCCCCGTGGCGCTCACCAGAATCAAATCCGGCGCTTCTGCCGCCACCGCTTCTGCACTCGGCTCGCCAATATAAAGACGTTTAAGCTGACGCTGTTTTGCGACATCGCCCCACTGACGGAAGAACCCTTGATCGTCGGCCAGGCGACTGTTCGGTGCTGTCGCGCCCGATGCCACAACCGGTGCATCAATCGCCAGCAGCGATCCGGTTAAGGTTACGCTGGTCGAGACAATGCGCTGCGGGGCTTTGTTTAAGGTAATTGAACCATTTGCCCCTTGTACCGTGCGCGGCCAACCCTGTTCTGCCTGTGCGAGCCCTGTGAAAGTCTGGAAAATAAACAACAGGGCTGTCAGACCCAATAAACCGCATTTATTCATAAGTTCTGGTCCACCTTTTAGCTTATTGCACGGCCTGGCGTCACCTTCCGATTACGCCTAATCATGCGGGAAATCCCGCGAATGGATTGACTCTCTTATTCAATCGACGTAGGTTACTGCCCCATAATAAAAATGATAATCATTCTTAATAATCTTATCATTTATAGGTGAAAATTATGGTGGAATCATCCATGTTTGAAAATGCCTTATTAGCGGATTTTTCTGCGTTATGCCGTGGTTTCCTCTTTACCTCGCCGTGGCGTAGCCTCGCGACTCAGGGCTGCTATACCACGATAACCACCTCTGTGGCAGACGCTGCATCGTTACAGGGTGATTTTCAACTTCAGCTGCGTCAACATTTCGCGGCGGCAAAACAACAAGGCATTGAGAATCCGATCCTGGTCGGTGCGATTCCCTTCGACGTTAGTCAGCCTGCGGCCCTGTTTATCCCTGAAACGTATCAAACTTTTCATCGTGCCGATCTACAAAATGCGCTGCCTGCGGCTTCAAGCGAGCTGCCGCAGGTACGTCGTCGCATGGCTGTGCCGGATCACGACGTCTTTACCCAAATGGTGTCCGATGCAGTGGCGGCTACGCAGTGTGGTGACCTCGATAAAGTGGTGCTGTCGCGCCTGATGGATATCGTTACCGAGCAACCAGTGGATACCGCTGCGCTGATGCAACGCGTGATTGCACAGAACCCGAATAGCTATCACTTCCATCTGCCGCTGCCACAAGGCGGCGCACTGGTGGGTGCCAGCCCGGAATTGATGCTGCGTAAACAGGGGCGCGACTTTAGTTCATGCCCACTGGCGGGCTCGGCGCGTCGTGATCACCACGACAGCCAGCAGGATCAGGCGGCGGGCAATACGCTGATGGATTCCAGCAAAGATCGTCATGAACACCAGCTGGTCACGGATGCGATGCGCGAAACACTGCAACCGCGCAGTCGCCTGCTGTCGGTACCGACCGTACCCTCGTTGATCACCACGGCAACCCTGTGGCACCTCGCGACGCAAATCGATGGTGAAGTACAGGATGATCGCGAGAACGCCTTGTCGCTGGCTTGCCTGCTGCATCCTACCCCGGCATTAAGTGGCTTCCCACACCAGCGTGCTCAGCAGCTGATTCAGCAGTTAGAGCCTTTTGATCGTCAATTATTTGGCGGTATTGTTGGCTGGTGTGACAGTGAAGGCAACGGCGAATGGGTGGTGACGATTCGTTGCGGCACCGTACAAGGCTCACGCGTGCGACTGTTTGCGGGTGCAGGCATTGTGGCCGACTCCCAACCTGAATCAGAATGGCGCGAAACCGGCGTGAAGCTGGATACCATGTTGCGCGCTTTTGGACTGCAATAAAGGAAAGAACATGAGCATTCCCTACACCCGTTGGCCAGAAGATTTGGCCGCGCGCTACCGTGAAAAAGGCTATTGGCTCGATGTGCCAATGACCGATATCCTGGCGCGCCATAAAGAGAATGAGGCGGTTGCAGTCATCGACGGCGATCGCCACATCAGCTATCGCGAGTTGGATCAGTTAACCGACAATCTCGCGGCTGCCTTGCAGCGCCGTGGCCTGCAACAGGGCGATACCGCGCTAGTGCAGCTTGGCAACGTGGCGGAGTTTTACGTCACGGTGTTCGCGCTATTTAAACTGGGCGTGGCGTCCGTCTTCGCGCTGTATAGTCATCAGCGTACGGAGCTGACCGCCTATGCCGCGCAGATTGAGCCTAAGCTGCTGATTGCCGATCGCCATCACGCGCTGTTTGCCGATGACACCTTTATCGGCGCCCTCTGTGCCGCTCAACCGTCACTACAGCAGATCATCCTGCGCAATGACGGTGATAAAGAAAACACCCTCGAAGCCCTGATGGCGGAAGCGTCAGGCGATTATCAGCCCACGCCGACCGCCGCTGATGAAGTGGCGTTTTTCCAGCTCTCTGGTGGCAGCACCGGGACGCCAAAGCTGATTCCGCGCACGCACAACGACTACTATTACAGTATTCGCGCCAGCGATGAGATCTGTGAAGTCACTGCTGACACGCGTTATCTGATCGCCCTGCCCGCACCGCATAACTTCGCCATGAGCTCACCGGGTTCACTCGGCGTGTTTTATGCCGGTGGCCAGGTGATTCTCGCTGCCGATCCCAGCGCTACGCTCTGCTTCCCGCTGATCGAGAAGCATCAGGTTACCGATACCGGTCTGGTGCCGCCCGCGGTGAGCCTGTGGCTGCAAGCGATTCAGGAATGGGGCAGCAACAAGCAGCTGGCTTCACTGCTACGTATTCAGGTCGGTGGCGCGAAGCTGGGCGAAACGCTGGCTGCGCGCATCCAGAGCGAAATTGGCTGCCAGCTGCAGCAGGTGTTTGGCATGGCCGAAGGTCTGGTGAACTACACCCGTTTTGGCGATGACGAGAAAATCGTTCTGACCACACAAGGCCGACCGATTTCTGACGATGACGAAGTCTGGGTGGCGGATGAATACGGCAATGCGCTGCCGCACGGCACGGTGGGTCGCCTCATGACACGCGGCCCTTACACCTTCCGGGGCTACTACAAAAGCCCGGAACACAATGCTGCCAGCTTTGATGCCAACGGCTTCTACTGCTCCGGCGATCTGATAGAGATCAACCCACAGGGTTACATTACCGTGCAGGGCCGCGAGAAGGATCAGATCAACCGTGGCGGCGAGAAGATCGCCGCAGAAGAGATCGAGAACCTGTTGCAACGCCACCCGGATGTGATTCATGCCGCGCTGGTGTCAATGAATGACGAACTGATGGGTGAGAAGAGCTGCGCCTTTATTGTCGCCAGCCAGCCGATCAAAGCGGTGGCTCTGCGTCGCCATCTGCGCGATCTCGGTGTTGCCGAGTTTAAATTACCCGATCGTATTACCTGCGTAGACGCCCTGCCGCTGACCCCGGTTGGCAAGGTGGACAAAAAACGTTTACGCCAACAGCTTGCTGATCAACAAGCGCAAGCCTGAACCTGTTCCGGAGATTGTAATGGCTATTCCAAAACTGAATTCTTACGCGCTGCCTGCCGCCACTGAACTGCCGACCAACAAGGTCAAATGGACCGTAGAGCCACAGCGTGCTGCCCTGCTGATCCATGATATGCAGGCTTATTTCCTGAATTTCTGGGGCGAAAACAGTCCGCTGATTGATCAGGTTGTGGAGAACATTGCCCGCCTGCGCGCCTACTGCAAAGCACAGGGCATTCCGGTGTTTTACACCGCACAGCCTAACGAGCAGAGCGATGCCGATCGCGCACTGCTCAACGACATGTGGGGCCCGGGCCTGAATAAGCATCCGGATCAACAGAAGATCGTGGATGCACTGGCGCCGGATCAGGACGATCAGGTGTTAACCAAATGGCGTTACAGCGCCTTTGTCCGCTCACCGCTGGAATCGATCCTGCAGGAGATGGGCCGCGATCAGCTGATTATCACCGGCGTTTATGCTCATATCGGCTGCCTGACCACCGCCACTGACGCTTTTATGCGTAATATCCAGCCGTTTATGGTGGCGGATGCGCTGGCCGACTTCAGCCGTGAAGAGCACATGATGGCACTGACTTATACCGCTGGCCGCAGCGGCAAAGTAGTGATGACCGCCGATCTGATGCCGCTGCCGCTGAGCAAAGACGATTTGCGTGCGCTGATTCTGCCGCTGCTGGAAGATGATGATGTGCCGGAAGATGATGAAAACCTGATCGACTACGGTCTGGATTCCGTGCGCGTAATGGCCCTGGCCGCACGCTGGCGTCAGGTGCACAACGATATCGATTTCGTTAGCCTGGCAAAAAATCCTAGCATTGATGGCTGGTGGGCACTGCTGTCACGGACGCCTGCCAAATGAGTGCTTCTTTCGACTTTAGCGGAAAAATCGTCTGGGTAACCGGCGCAGGTAAAGGCATTGGTTATCACACAGCACTGGCATTCCATCAGGCCGGCGCACAGGTGATCGGCTTCGATCTGCGTTTTGATCAGGCCGACTACCCGTTTGCCACTCAGGTTCTGGATGTTGCCAACGCAGCGGAAGTAAAAGCAGTGTGTCAGCGTCTGCTGGCAGAGCAGCCGCGTCTGGATGTGCTGGTCAACGGCGCCGGGATCCTGCGCGTCGGCAGCACTGAAGCACTCTCGTTTGAAGACTGGCAGGCTTGTCTGGCAGTGAACGCCGGTGGCGCATTCAATATGTTCCAGCAAACGCTGCCGGTATTCCGCCAGCAGCGTGCTGGCGCGATTGTGACTATCGCTTCTAACGCGGCACACGCGCCACGTCTCGGCATGTCTGCTTATGGTGCTTCCAAAGCCGCACTGCGCAGCCTATGTCTGACCGTCGGCCTGGAAATGGCGCCGCTGGGCGTGCGCTGCAACATCGTCTCACCGGGTTCAACCGATACCGATATGCAACGCAGCCTGTGGCACACACCGGAAGCGGAGCAGGAGATGATCAACGGCTTCCCGGATCAGTACAAGTTGGGGATCCCACTGCGTAAGATCGCTAAGCCGCAAGAGATCGTGAACAACGTCCTGTTCCTCGCCTCGGATCTTGCCAGCCACGTAGTGCTGCAGGATATTGTGGTCGACGGTGGCGCAACGCTGGGATCCTGACATGGCAATCTGGAAACGATCGGTTGATCTTGCAACCTTAAATACCCTCGGTGATAACTCGCTGGTGTCGCACGTCGGCATCGTGTTCACGGTGATCGGCGACGATTACCTTGAAGCGACCATGCCGGTGGATGCGCGCACGCAGCAGCCGTTTGGCCTGCTGCACGGCGGCGCGTCGGTGGTGCTGGCGGAATCGATGGGATCGATTGCCGGCTATCTGAGCGTGGAAGAAGGAAAAAGCGTCGTCGGTATTGAGGTGAGCGCGAGCCATCATCGCGCAGTAAGCAGCGGCGAAGTGCGCGGCATCTGCCGGCCTCTGCATCTTGGCGCACGCAACCAGAGCTGGGAGATTGAGATTCGCAATGGACGCAACCAGCTGTGTTGCACATCACGATTGACCGTAGCGGTGCTGGGGTAATTTCCAGCAACTGGCCCCTTCCCCGTGTTACAGCGGGAGGAGTGATTAAGCCCGATTGCTGAACATAATGCCCTTTCACCAGTAAGTGAAAATGGGCATTCAGCAGCCATAAAAAAAGCGGCCAATTGGCCGCTTTCTCTTTTGCGATTAACGCTGGTAAATGATTTCGACGCCTTCGTCGTCTTCTTCATCCCAGTCGTCATCCCAATCGTCGTCTTCTTCCACTTCCTGCGCGGTTTCCAAAGCTTCGCGGTGGTAGTCATCCCACATAAAGGCCACTTTCTCCGGCTCTTTCGCTTCTTCTTCGGCCTCTTTAGGGTTCGCGATAATAAAGCTCATCACGTCCCAGCAAAGGTCTTTCACGCCATCATGGCTTGCCGCAGAAATCAGGTAGTGCTTCTCTTCCCAGCCCAACGCTTCCACAACCGCTTTAGCGCGGCTTTCTGCTTCTTCACGGCTCAGTAAGTCACATTTGTTAAACACCAACCAGCGTGGCTTCTGGAACAGCTTTTCGCTGTATTTTTCCAGCTCACCCAGGATGATGCGGGCGTTCTCTACCGGATCGGATTCATCGATCGGCGCAAGGTCGATCAGGTGCAACAGAACGCGGCAACGCTCAAGGTGCTTCAGGAAGCGAATCCCCAGACCGGCACCATCCGCTGCGCCTTCAATCAGACCTGGGATATCGGCGACGACAAAGCTCTTTTCGTTGTCCATGCGCACCACGCCAAGGCTTGGTACCAGGGTGGTAAACGGATAATCCGCCACTTTTGGTTTAGCCGCAGACACGGAACGAATAAAGGTCGATTTACCGGCATTCGGTAAGCCGAGCATACCGACATCAGCCAGCAGCATCAGCTCCAGCTGCAGGTCGCGTTTCTCACCCGGCGTACCCATAGTCTTCTGACGTGGAGAACGGTTAACCGAAGATTTAAAACGGGTGTTGCCCAGGCCGTGCCAACCGCCTTTGGACACCATCAGTTTCTGCTCATGGCGCGTCATATCACCGAGCGTCTCGCCAGTGCCCTGGTCGATCACACGCGTACCGACCGGGACTTTTACTACGATGTCTTTACCGCGCTTGCCGGTGCAATCACGGCTTTGACCATTCTGGCCACGCTCAGCACGGAAAGATTTCTCGAAGCGATAATCGATCAAGGTATTCAGGTTTTCGTCAGCGATCAGATAAACGTCGCCGCCGTCGCCGCCGTCGCCACCATCCGGGCCGCCACGTGGAATATATTTTTCGCGGCGGAAGCTGACGCAACCATTACCGCCATCGCCTGCGACCGCAAGGATCGTCGCTTCATCTACAAACTTCATTTTATTTCTCCGTCACGCTATCGTTCGCGGCGACTAAAGCACAGCAAACGGGTCCGCCAGGGTCTTCTGCGCTGACCGGCGGCGGATAATACAGGATTGGCAAAGCCAGGTGTACATAAATTGTACAGCAAACTGCGCATTTTGGTCAGAGGGGATCCCGCAACCTGCGGCAGAATGTAAAAAGCCCCGCAAAGCTGCGGGGCCTTCAATTCGTGTGTTCAGACGTTGACCGTCTGCGTCACAGCAACCTTACTCAGCAACGATGCTGATGTACTTACGGTTGTTAGGACCTTTAACTTCGAATTGTACTTTGCCGTCTGCGGTAGCAAACAGGGTGTGGTCACGACCACAACCTACGTTGGTACCTGCGTGGAATTTGGTGCCACGCTGACGAACGATGATGCTACCTGCCAGAACAGATTCACCACCGAAACGCTTAACACCCAGACGTTTTGCATTGGAGTCGCGACCGTTACGAGTCGAGCCACCAGCCTTTTTATGTGCCATTTGTCAGATCTCCTCTTACGCGCCGATCACAGTGATTTTCACATCAGTGAACCACTGACGGTGACCAGCTTGCTTACGGTAGTGTTTACGACGACGAAACTTAACAATCTTAACTTTCTCGCCACGACCGTGAGCAACAACTTCTGCCTTGATCACACCGCCTGATACCAGTGGCGCGCCGATTTGCACGTCTTCGCCATTTGCAATCATCAGAACCTGGTCGAACTCAATGGTTTCGCCGGTTGCGATGTCCAGCTTTTCCAAGCGAACGGTCTGACCTTCGCTTACTCGGTGTTGTTTACCACCACTTTGGAAAACCGCGTACATATAAAACTCCGCTTCTGCGCATGCCTTTCTATTCATCAGGCGGCGCGATAAATATTCACAATAGGGCGCGAATTCTACGCAAATCTCCAGCAGAAGACAAGTGCACTTTGCACTCTCTTGCAGAAAAAAAGCGCAGGACGAATGCAAACGTTTCTCAGCCCGATTTTTCAAGTACAATCAGTAACAGATTACCTGAACTCACGCTGGGTAAAAGCGCTTACCATGCAAAATACGAGTCAAAGCTGAACAGACGAATGAACTTAGAACAGATTAATGAATTAACCGCGCAGGACATGGCGGCCGTCAACCAGACCATCCTCGACCAGCTGAATTCAGAGGTCTCACTGATCAATCAGTTGGGTTATTACATCATCAGCGGCGGGGGCAAACGTATCCGGCCAATGATCGCGGTGCTGTCTGCACGCGCACTCAATTATCAAGGATCGCTACATGTCACCAATGCGGCGCTGATCGAATTTATCCATACGGCGACACTGCTGCACGATGATGTGGTGGATGAATCCGATATGCGCCGTGGCAAAGCCACTGCCAATGCCGCGTTCGGTAATGCTGCCAGTGTGCTGGTGGGCGATTTTATCTACACTCGCGCGTTTCAGATGATGACCAGCATGGGATCCTTAAAGATCCTCGCGCTGATGTCGGAAGCGGTGAACGTGATTGCGGAAGGCGAAGTGCTGCAGCTGATGAACTGCAACGATCCCGATATCACTGAAGAAAGCTACATGCGCGTCATCTACAGCAAAACCGCGCGCCTGTTTGAAGCGGCCTCCCAAGCCTCTGCGATTCTGGCTGAAGCCACCCCGGCGCAGGAAAAAGCGATGCAGGATTATGGTCGCTACCTGGGCACCGCTTTCCAGTTAATTGATGATTTGCTGGATTACAGTGCGGATGGCGAAACGCTGGGTAAAAATACCGGTGACGATCTCAGTGAAGGCAAGCCGACGCTGCCGTTGTTGCATGCCATGCATAACGGCACGCCAGAGCAAGCTCAGATGATCCGCAAAGCGATTGAAGAAGGTAACGGTCGCCATCTGCTGGAACCGGTGCTGGACGCCATGCAGCAAACCGGCTCGCTGGAATGGACGCGCAAACGCGCCGAAGAAGAGGCGGATAAAGCCATTGCTGCCCTGCAGGAAATACCCGAATCACCTTGGCGCAGCGCGCTCGAAGCGCTGGCGCACATGTCTGTACAACGCGAGTTCTGATTGCGATAACGGGGCGATTAAGCCCCGTTTACTCTCCTGCATCACCCGTTTTCTCTCCTGCTTCACTTCCCTGCCCTTCTCCTGACTGCCAATTACATTCCTTGCAGCGCTTTTGCGAAAGAGAGCTCAGTTTCACGCGACGCCAAAACAATTACTGGAAGCTTATGGAAACTATTTGCTATAAAGTTTTTTGTTTTTCCTATTATCTCTGTATTGGTTACGCACACGTTGCGGCAGAGATAACGCAATAACATGGACAAGGAGCAGGACGTTATGAAAGCAAGGAAACAGGATTGGCATCCCGCAGATGTGATTGCAGCCCTGCGTAAAAAAGGCACATCAATGGCTGAGTTGTCACGCAATTCGGGGCTGAATTCGTCCACATTATCCAACGCACTTTCCCGCCCCTGGCCCAAAGGAGAGTGGTTGATCGCCAACGCGATCGGCGTTCATCCCGCCGAGATCTGGCCAACTCGCTATTATGATCCTGTCACCGCGCGTTTACTGGATCGCAAAAAACGCATTCGATCGCCGAAGGATCGTCAGGAGATCTCAGATCTTTGACATAAAAAAACCAGCCACGCTGCCGTGACTGGTTTCCATTGAGTGTTATGTCTGCGTTATTCGCCGCTGACGCGCTCGATATTCGCACCCATGGCCTTCAGTTTATCTTCGATGTGCTCGTAGCCACGGTCGATATGATAAATACGATCCACAATGGTGGTGCCTTCCGCGATGCAACCGGCCAACACCAGACTCGCTGAAGCACGCAGGTCGGTCGCCATCACTTGCGCACCTGAGAGCGTCTCAACACCGTGGCAAATCGCGGTGTTACTTTCGATCTCGGCATGGCCGCCCATACGAATCAGCTCAGGAATGTGCATGAAACGGTTTTCAAAGATGGTTTCGGTGATCACGCCCGTGCCTTCCGCCACCATGTTCAACAACGTGAACTGTGCCTGCATGTCGGTTGGGAATCCCGGGTGTGGCGCAGTGCGGATATTCACGGCTTTAGGGCGTTTGCCGTGCATGTCGAGGCTGATCCAGTCTTCACCGGTTTCAATCTCGGCACCCGCATCACGCAGTTTCGCCAACACCGCATCCAGCGTATCCGGCTGAGCCTTATGGCACACCACTTTACCGCGAGAAATCGCAGCAGCGACCAGGAAGGTGCCGGTTTCGATACGATCCGGCAGGACGCGATACACACCGCCACCCAGACGTTCAACGCCTTCGATGGTGATTTTATCTGTACCTGCACCGCTGATTTTTGCGCCCAGCGTGTTGAGGAAGTTTGCCGTGTCGACAATTTCCGGCTCACGCGCGGCGTTTTCAATAATGGTGGTGCCGGTAGCAAGCGTTGCGGCACTCATGATGGTCACGGTCGCGCCAACGCTGACTTTGTCCATGACGATGTGTGCGCCTTTCAGACGGCCATTAACGGAAGCTTTAACGTAGCCTTCTTCCAGTTTAATTTCCGCACCCAACTGCTCAAGGCCGGTGATGTGCAGATCAACCGGACGCGCACCAATGGCGCAGCCGCCAGGCAATGAAACCTGACCCTGACCAAAACGCGCCACCAGCGGACCCAGCGCCCAGATTGAAGCACGCATGGTTTTCACCAGATCATACGGCGCGCTGAAGACGTTAACTTCGCGAGCATCAACGTGAACCGAACCATTACGCTCAACGCGCGCGCCCAGCAAATTCAGCAGCTTCATGGTGGTATCGATATCACGCAGCTTCGGCACGTTCTGAATCTCTACCGGCTCTTCTGCCAGCAGCGCAGCAAACAGAATTGGCAGCGCAGCATTCTTCGCTCCGGAAATGGTCACTTCACCACTTAAACGGGTGGGGCCTTGCACACGAAATTTGTCCATTAACGGCTCTCAATTATCTATCAACAAAACAACCTGTGAGGCGCTTAGAAACCGTTGAGTTTACGGTCGCGCGCCCACTCGGTTGGGGTATAAGTTTTGATGGAAACCGCATGAATACGGTTATCCGCAATGTATTCCATCAGCGGCGCATAGACAGCCTGCTGTTTTTTCACACGGCTCAGCTCACCAAACATCTCACCGACAGCGATCACCTGAAAATGGCTGCCGTCGTTGCTGAGAACATGTACTTCATCTAAGGGTAACGCCTGCATCAGCACGGCCTGAACTTCACTATTTTCCATCGCTCTTTGCTTCACTTAATAATAATAAGGCGGATATCTTAGAGGAAAGCGTCTGACTCTTAAATACGCAAAAGCCCCTGAATAAATCAGGGGCTTTTATCGATCAACACTTAATCAGGCGATTTTTTCCGCAGAAACAATAATCTGCTGCAGGTTATACAGCGTAATTAATGACTGAAGTTTGTCGTTGATACCGGTGAAAACCGGCGTGCTACCTTGTGCCCGCGCAATCTCACGCAGATGAACCAACAATGCCAGACCCGCTGAATCCACGCGATCCAGCGCCCCGACATCAATGGTGGCAACATCCAACATCGCGGTTTCCCGCTCATGCCACAATGCCAGCAATGTGTCTCGATCCAGCATGCCGCTTAAAGATAGCGTGCTGGCATTGCGCTGCCAGCGTAACGGTTCGCTCATTCTTACTGTTTATCCAGAGTGATAGGCTGTGCTGCGTACGTTTTCAACTGCGCGGTCAGACCATCAATGCCTTTGGTACGCAGCAAGTCGCTCCACTCATTTTGTTTGGTGGTGATCATACTGATGCCTTCAGCCACCATGTCATAGGCCTGCCAGTTGCCGGTCTGGCTGTTCTTACGCCACTGGAAATCGAGGCGCACTGGCGGGCGGCCATTTGGATCAACAATGGTTACGCGAATCGCAACAATATTCGAGTCGCCAATCGGCTGCGGCTGCTGAATCTGATAAGTCTGTCCGTGGTAGAGCGCCAGCGCCTGACCATAGGCCTGCGCCAGATAATCACCAAACGCGCTAAAGTAAGCGTCACGCTGTGCCGGAGTGGCCTCACGATAATAGCGGCCCAGCACCAGTGCACCGGCATATTTAATCTGTACATACGGCAGCAGTTCCTGACGCACGACTTCGCGCAGATAATTCGGATCCTGCTTAATTTTTGGTTGCTCGTTTTTCAGGCGGGTAAAGGTTTTTGCCGCCGCTTCGTTCATTTGTTTATAGGGGTCGCTTTGATCCGCGGCGTTAGCGGCCAAAGGTACAATCGCCAGCATGGCAATCATCAGGAAACGTTTAAACATCGTGTTTTACCTCTCTATTCCGTTGTAGCTGGTGCCGCAGGGGCGGTCGCACTCTCCCCACCCTGCTTTTGATTATCGTTTTTATTGTCGCCGCTCTTGTAGAGGAACTGGCCGATCAAATCTTCCAGCACCATCGCCGATTTGGTGTCACGCAGCGTACCGCCATCCTTTAGCATTGATGATCCTAACTCTGGATCGTCGAAGCCTAAATTTAGCGCGAGAAACTGCTCACCGAGCAAGCCTTGCGTGCGGATCGCCAGCGAGCTGGTGTCCGGAATTTTGTCGGTGTACTGATCGCTGATGTCCATGGTGACACGCGGCGAAAGCGTTTTATCATCCAGCGAAATATCTGTTACACGACCAATCACCACACCACCAATTTTTACCGGTGAGCTGACTTTCAGGCCGCCGATATTATCGAAGGTGGCATACAGCTTCCATGTCGGTTCGGTGCCGAGTGACTTGAGATCGGCCACGCGCAGGCTGAGGAATAACAGTGCCAACAGCGCTGCCAGCATGAAGACGCCTACCCAGATTTCGTTTTTCTTGCTTTGCATTGCATCAATTCCCAAACATCAGTGCTGTCAGCACAAAGTCCAAACCGAGTACCGCCAGTGAAGCATGCACTACGGTACGCGTTGTCGCCCGACTAATCCCTTCCGAGGTCGGGATGGCATCATAGCCATTGAACAGCGCAATCCAGGTTACCGTCACGGCAAAGACTGCGCTTTTAATCATGCAATTGATGACATCGGTGCGGAAATCCACGGCATTTTGCATGGCTGACCAGAAGAAGCCCGGATCGATGCCTTTCCAGCTCACGCCCACCAATGCACCGCCAGCAATACCCACTGCCGTAAATATCAACGTGAGCAGCGGCATGCTGATAAAGCCCGCCCAGAAGCGCGGCGACACCACGCGACGCAACGGATCGACCGCCATCATTTCCATGCTGGAAAGCTGTTCAGTGGCTTTCATCAGACCAATTTCTGCCGTCAGCGCTGAACCTGCGCGTCCTGCAAACAACAGTGCAGTGACCACTGGCCCCAGTTCACGCAACAGCGATAATGCCACCAACATGCCAAGACTGGTTTCAGCGCTATAGGTGGTCAACACCAGATAACCCTGCAGGCCGAGCACCATACCGATGAACAAGCCAGAAACCACAATGATCAGCAGCGACAGTACGCCCACGCTGTACAGCTGTTTTATCAGCAGTGGCGCGTGTCGGCGAAAGGCGGGTTTACCCACCAGCGCATGAAACAGCATCAAACCTGCACGGCCAAACGCCGCACAGGTATTAATTCCCTGACGTCCAAGTGACGCCAGCGCCTTTAGCAACATCAGTTTACGTTCTCCCTGCACGAGTCAGATCGCTGAGGTAATCCCCGGCAGCGAAGCGGAACGGCACCGGGCCGTCCGCATGACCCTCAATAAACTGGCGCACGCGCGGATCGGGATTTTCCCGCAACTCCGGCGCACTGCCCTGAGCAATAATCTTTTGACCGGCAACAATATAGGCATGGTCAGCAATGCTCAAGACCTCTGGCACATCGTGTGAAACCACAATACAGGTCACGCCTAACGAGTGATTCAGTTCGTCGATCAATTTCACCAGCACGCCCATGGTAATCGGATCCTGGCCGACAAACGGCTCATCGAACATGATCAGATCTGGTTCCAGCGCAATAGCGCGCGCCAGCGCAGCACGCCGCGCCATGCCGCCTGAGAGTTCGGCCGGCATCAGTTTGGCTGCACCGCGCAGACCCACCGCTTCCAGCTTCATCATCACCGTGCTGTGCAGTAACTCTGGCGGTAATTGCGTGTGCTCACGCAGCGGCCAGGCGACGTTATCAAAGACGTTGAGATCGGTAAAAAGTGCACCCGACTGGAACAACATGCTCATTTTTTTTCGCACTTCATACAATTTAGTGCGAGAAAGCGCCGGAATATTCTGGTCACGGAACCAGATTTCACCTTTATCCGGCTGCAACTGTCCACCAATCAGGCGCAACAGCGTGGTTTTCCCAATCCCGGATGGTCCCATAATAGCGGTCACTTTACCCGCTGGCACGGTAAGCGAAATGTCATCAAAGATGACGCGATCTCCGCGAGTGAAGCTGACGCCACGAACCTCAACCAGATTCGTTTTTTGCTGGATCATCGTTACCTCTTTATGCGGATCGGGCGTAATCAAAGTCGTGGATGGTAGCCTGGTAGGCCATAATGCACGATAGTTTTACAGAAACTTACCCGTCAGGTGTGGCGAAAACGGCCTTAAAATTTACTTTTGCCTCTCAGACAGTCAAAATCAGCGCCTGTTTCCGCGCGCGCAATGTTTTTACCTGTCGGACAAGGTTCGCCGACACACCTATCCATCAAGGATTTTTCATGTTCGTAGCCACTGCCCTGCTGTTTATCGGATTGATTTTACTGGTTTACGGTGCTGACCGTCTGGTTTTCAGTGCCGCGATCCTGTGTCGATCCTTTGGCATTCCTCCACTGATCATCGGCATGACAGTGGTCAGCATAGGCACATCGTTACCCGAACTGATCGTTTCTTTCTCTGCCGCACAGCATGGGCAAATGGATTTAGCCGTCGGCACCGCGCTTGGCTCAAACATCACCAATATTCTGCTTATTCTTGGCGGTGCCGCACTATTGCACCCATTAACGGTACACTCCAATCTGATTCGGCGCGAACTCCCCCTGATGCTGCTGGTCTCACTGCTGAGCGGCATCATGCTGTTTGATAATCACCTTAGTCGACTTGATGGCATCGCGCTGCTGCTGATTGCCCTCGGCTACCTGCTGATCGTCATCCGCATCGCCCGTCGTGCGGAGCGGGATAACAACGACACGTTAACGCGCGAACAACTGGCTGAACTACCACGCGATGAAACAGGTAACACCGTGGCCTTTTTGTGGCTGGCGGTGGCGCTGATTATTCTGCCGATGTCGACGCGAATGGTGATCGATAACGCCACCGTGTTTGCCGACTATTTTGGTGTCAGCGAGTTGGTGATGGGCCTGACGTTAATTGCCGTCGGCACCAGCTTGCCAGAACTGGCTACCGTAGTGGCGGGAGCATTGAAAGGTGAAGACGATATCGCTATCGGTAACCTGATTGGCGCTAATATCTTTAACCTGGCCATTGTGCTGGGTCTGCCCGCGCTGGTGCACCCCGGCAGCATTGATGCACACGCTTTCGCACGAGATTACTGGGTGATGCTGGGTGTCAGCGTGCTGTTCGCCCTACTCTGTTTGTTACGCAAACGCCGGATTGGCCGTGTAGCCGGCACTCTTTTGTTAACGGGATTTATCGCGTGGGTTCTGTGGCTGTGGCTCAGCCCTTCGCTCATCACAAGTTATTAAGGACGGACTGACCATGTCACATCAGCAACCGGATTTTGATTATCAACAGGCAGGTAAAGCGGTACTGCGCATCGAACGCGAAGGGCTGGAGCAGCTCGATCAGTATATTAATGCCGACTTTAGCCGCGCCTGCGAAATGATCATTGCCTGCCGTGGAAAAGTGGTCGTGATGGGCATGGGAAAATCCGGTCATATTGGGGCAAAAATGGCGGCGACTTTCGCCAGTACCGGGACTTCTTCATTCTTTGTCCATCCCGGCGAAGCCAGCCATGGTGACCTCGGTATGGTGACGCCTAACGACGTGGTGATCGCCATCTCTAATAGCGGCGAATCGAACGAAATCCTGGCGTTGGTGCCGGTTCTTAAGCGACAGAAAGTGCCGTTAATTTGCCTCACCAGCCGTCCGGAGAGTGCCATGGGGCGTGCCGCTGATGTGCATATATGTGTGAAGGTGCCGCAGGAAGCGTGCCCGCTCGGTCTGGCTCCGACCTCCAGCACCACCGCCACGCTGGTAATGGGCGATGCGCTGGCTGTCGCCCTGCTGGAAGCGCGCGGCTTTACTCAGGAAGACTTCGCACTCTCTCATCCCGGTGGCGCACTGGGCCGCAAGCTGTTGCTGCACGTCAGCGATATTATGCACAGTGGTGATGAAATCCCGCACGTCAGTCGCGATGCGTCGCTGCGCGATGCGCTACTGGAAATTACGCGCAAAAACCTCGGCCTGACGGTAATTGTTGATGACCTGATGAAAATCGAAGGCATCTTCACCGATGGTGACTTACGCCGCATCTTCGATATGGGTATCGATTTCCAGTCAGCCAGCATTCAGGATGTGATGACGCGCGGCGGAATTCGCGTGCGCCCAAACATGCTGGCCGTCGACGCACTGAATCTGATGCAAAACAAAAACATCACTGCGGTGCTGGTCGCCGATGACGATCGTCTGCTCGGTGTGGTACATATGCATGACATGCTGCGCGCTGGCGTAGTTTGAACAGGAACTAATAATGAGTGTTGAAACCTCAATGATCGATACCTGCTATGGCCCGGTCAGTGCCGATGTAATGGCGCGGGCGGCACAGATTCGCCTGCTAATTTGCGACGTCGACGGTGTGATGTCTGACGGCGTGATTTACATGGGCAACAATGGCGAAGAACTGAAAGCCTTTAACGTCCGCGATGGTTATGGCATTCGCTGCCTACTCACCTCTGATATCGAAGTGGCTATCATTACCGGCCGTAAAGCCAAGCTGCTGGAAGATCGTTGCCAGACGCTCGGTATTACGCATCTTTACCAGGGACAATCAGATAAGCTTTTGGCGTGGCGTGAACTCCTGGATAAACTGTCATTATCTGCCGAGCAAGTTGCTTATATTGGCGACGATCTGATCGATTGGCCGGTCATGGCGCAAGCAGGCTTGAGTGTGGCCGTTGCCGATGCGCATCCGGTATTACTGCCGCGCGCGCACTATGTGACTCGTATTGCCGGTGGTCGTGGTGCGGTGCGTGAACTCTGCGATCTGATTTTAATGGCGCAGAACAAATTTGAGGATGCCAAAGGGCAATCAGTATGAGTAAGAGCAGGCGTTGGATAACGCTGATTCTGGCCTTGATCGCAGTAGTGCTGATCGGCTGGAATCTCACCAACCAGGATGACAACAAAACGCCGGTGGCGACCAATTCCCAGGAACCAACCTACACCAGCGAAAAATCCCATTCTGTGGTGTACAACCCCACGGGCGCGCTGGCGTACAAGTTGATCTCGGATAAAGTGACTTACTTTGAGGCAGATGAGGTGAGTTGGTTCGATAATCCGGTTGCGACCACGTATGATGAAAACAAAGTGCCCACCTGGACAATACGCGCCGATAAGGCAAAGCTGACCAAAGATCGTATGCTGTATCTTTATGGTCACGTTGAAGTGAATACCCTGACTCAGGACTCTCAACTTGAGCGCATTATTACCGATACTGCTCAGGTTAATCTGGTCACCCAGGATGTGACATCTGACGATCAGGTCACCCTATTTGGCCGCAGTTTTAATTCCACTGGCATGAAGATGCGCGGCAATTTACGAACCAAAAATGCCCAGCTTCTTGAAAAGGTCAAAACTTCTTATGAAATCCAAAATGAAAAAAAACAGCCTTAAGTTGTTGCTGGTGAGCACCTTACTGGCGACCAGCCTGCCCGCACTGGCGCTTACGGGAGATTCTGACAAACCCGTAAACATTGACTCGGTGAATCAGGCGTTGGATCTGCAAGGCAACGTGGCGACCTTTACCGGTAATGTCATCGTGACTCAGGGTTCAATCAAAATCACCGCTGACAAAGTGGTGGTCACACGTCCGGGTGGCGACAGCAAAAAAACCATCGTCGATGCCTACGGCGCTCCCGCCACTTTCTATCAGATGCAGGATAACGGCAAACCCGTGCAGGGCCACGCCTCGAAACTGCATTACGAGCTGGCGAACGATTTCGTTGAACTGACAGGCAATGCCTTCATTCAGCAGCTGGACAGCAACATCAAAGGCGATCGCATCACTTACCTGGTGAAAGAGCAGAAAATGCAGGCGTTTAGCCAGGGCGAAAGCAAGCGCGTCACCACCGTGTTGGTGCCGTCGCAGTTGCAGGACAAAAACGGCTCGTCCACGAGCCCTAAAAAGAGTAACTGATCGCTATGGCCACATTAGTCGCTGAAAACCTGGCGAAAGCCTATAAAGGCCGCCGCGTGGTGGAAGATGTCAGCCTGCAGGTAAAATCTGGCGAGATTGTCGGCCTGCTGGGTCCAAACGGTGCCGGCAAGACCACCACGTTTTACATGGTTGTCGGGATTGTGCCGCGCGATGCAGGCCGCATCGTAATTGATGATGAAGACATCAGTATTCTGCCGCTGCACGCGCGAGCGCGCCGTGGAATTGGCTATCTGCCGCAGGAAGCGTCGATCTTCCGCCGCCTGAGCGTGTTCGACAATCTGATGGCGGTGTTGCAAATCCGCGATGATTTGACGGAAGAGCAGCGTCAGGATCGTGCCAATGAGTTGATGGAAGAGTTCCACATTGAGCATCTGCGTGACAGCATGGGCCAGGCACTTTCCGGTGGTGAGCGCCGTCGTGTTGAAATCGCCCGCGCCCTTGCAGCAAACCCTAAGTTTATCCTGCTGGATGAACCTTTTGCCGGTGTTGACCCGATCTCAGTGATCGATATCAAAAAGATCATCGAACACCTGCGCGACAGCGGTCTTGGCGTGCTGATCACCGATCACAACGTGCGCGAAACGCTTGCGGTATGCGAACGTGCTTACATCGTGAGCCAGGGACATCTGATCGCGCATGGTACGCCTGAGGAAATTCTTGCAGATGAGCAGGTTAAGCGGGTTTATTTGGGCGAAGAGTTCAGACTCTGATAAGGTGTCGTTATCCACGACATTTGCTTAGGAAATTCAAGCAGAATTATGAAGCAAGGTTTGCAACTCAGGCTCAGCCAACAGCTGGCGATGACCCCACAGTTGCAGCAGGCCATTCGTCTGCTGCAACTCTCTACGCTTGAACTCCAGCAAGAACTGCAACTGGCGCTGGAAAGCAATCCGCTGCTTGAACAAACCGATCTGCACGAAGAAATCGACGCACGTGAACAACAGGAAAGTGACTCTTTAGATACACGGGAAGCACTCGAACAAAAAGATATGCCGGAAGAGCTTCCGCTGGACGCCACCTGGGATGAAATCTACACCGCGGGCACGCCTTCAGGCACCGGTACTGATTACCAGGATGATGAACTGCCGGTCTATCAGGGCGAAACCACTCAGTCGCTGCAGGATTACCTGATGTGGCAAGTGGAACTCACCCCTTTCACCGATACCGACCGCGCGATCGCCACTTCGATTGTCGATGCCATTGACGACACGGGATATCTCACCGTTTCCGTGCAGGATATCTGCGACAGCATCGGTGATGAAGAGTTGACGCTGGAAGAGGTGGAAGCGGTGCTGAAGCGTGTTCAGCGCTTTGATCCCGTGGGTGTCGGCGCACGTGACTTGCGTGATTGCCTGCTGGTGCAGCTTTCACAATACGCCGCTGATGCACCAATGCTGACGGAAGCGCGTTTGATCGTCAGTGAACATCTGGATCTGCTGGCCAACCACGATTTCCGTAGCCTGATGCGTGTCACTCGTTTAAAGGAAGACGTGCTGAAAGAAGCGATGCTGCTGATTCAGTCACTCGATCCCCGCCCTGGCCAATCGATCAATACCAGTGAACCTGAGTATGTGATTCCTGATGTGCTGGTGCGTCAAACCAGTAAGCGCTGGACCGTTGAACTGAATTCAGACAGCTTGCCTCGCCTGAAAATCAATCAACAATATGCCGCAATGGGCGGTTCCGCGCGTAATGACAGCGACAGCCAATTCATTCGCAGTAATTTGCAGGAAGCCAAATGGCTGATTAAAAGCCTCGAGAGCCGCAACGACACACTGCTCAAAGTGACGCGTTGTATTGTCGAGCAGCAGCAGGCGTTCTTCGAACAGGGCGAGGAGTACATGCGGCCGATGGTACTGGCGGATATCGCTCAGGCCGTGGACATGCATGAATCCACCATTTCCCGCGTGACCACGCAAAAGTATCTTCACAGCCCGCGTGGCATCTTTGAATTAAAATATTTTTTCTCCAGCCATGTGAATACCGAAGGCGGTGGTGAAGCCTCTTCCACGGCGATCCGTGCCCTGGTGAAGAAATTGATCTCCGCGGAAAACCCCGCAAAACCCTTGAGCGACAGCAAACTCACCTCCATGTTATCCGATCAGGGCATCATGGTGGCGCGACGTACGGTTGCTAAATATCGCGAGTCTTTATCGATACCGCCATCAAACCAGCGCAAGCAGCTAGTTTGACCGAACGAAGAAGGAAGACCTATGCAACTAAACCTGACCGGACTTAATGTTGAAATCACTGAACCGCTGCGCGAATTTGTAAATAGCAAGTTTGCCAAACTGGAACACTACTTTGATCGTATCAATCAGGTTTATATTGTTCTGAAAGTGGAGAAGGTGACGCAGATTGCAGAGGCAACACTGCACGTCAACGGCGGAGAGCTGCACGCCACAGGGGAAGCGGAAGACATGTACGCGGCCATCGACGGGTTAATTGACAAGCTTTCCCGTCAGCTGACCAAACACAAAGACAAACTGAAAAAACACTAACCTTCATGCTTGCAGAGTGCTGACCGGTTCGGCACTCAGAGCGCAAATGGGGCGGGTTAACCGCCCCGTTTTGTCATCTGCGCAAGCGCCAACGGGAGACTCGCCATCGTAGTATGAATGGCGTTAACCTTGCGGCTATGTGAACTCGCAAGTGAAACGATGATGAACAACGATCTAACACTGGAATTGAGCTCGGTCCTCTCACTGGACTGTACCCGTAGCGGCGTACACTGCCAGAGTAAAAAACGCGCGCTGGAAATTATCAGCGAGCTGGCAGCGAAGCAGCTCAATCTGCCGCACCAGACACTTTTTGAAGCCATCCTGACCCGTGAACGCATGGGCAGTACTGGCATTGGCAACGGTATTGCCATTCCTCATGGCAAGCTGGAGGAGGACACACTGCGCGCCGTCGGCGTGTTTATCAGCCTCGACCAGCCGATCGCCTTTGATGCCGTGGACAACCAACCGGTTGACCTGCTGTTTGCTCTGCTGGTGCCTGCAGACCAGTGCAAAACCCATTTGCATACGCTGTCGCTGGTCGCTAAACGCCTGGCGGACAAAACCGTCTGCCGCCGTTTGCGCGCGGCACAGAGTGATGAAGAGCTCTATGCCATTATCACAGAAGCTCAGGAAGAACACTCTTAAGCGACAGACACATTTACCGGCGTGTTCGCCGGTTTAAAACGGGAGAAATGTGATGGTGCTGATGATCGTTAGCGGTCGGTCAGGCTCAGGAAAATCGGTTGCACTGCGTGCCCTTGAAGACATGGGATTTTACTGTGTCGATAACCTGCCCGTGGTGCTCTTGCCTGAATTGGCGAACACCTTAACGGAACGCAATATCTCGGCGGCCGTCAGCATTGATGTGCGCAATATGCCTGAATCGCCAGAAGTGTTTGAAACGGCGCTCAATAATTTGCCCGATTCGTTTTCGCCGCAGTTACTGTTTCTGGATGCCGATCGCAACACGCTGATTCGCCGTTACAGTGATACGCGCCGTCTGCATCCGCTCTCCAGCAAGAACCTGTCACTGGAAAGCGCGATTGATGAAGAGAGCGATCTGCTTGAGCCTTTGCGTTCGCGGGCTGACCTGATCATCGATACGTCCGAAATGTCGGTTCATGAGTTAGCTGAAATGCTGCGCACGCGCCTGTTGGGCAAACGCGAGCGTGAACTGACGATGGTATTTGAGTCTTTCGGCTTCAAACACGGTATCCCGATTGATGCCGATTACGTCTTCGATGTGCGTTTCCTGCCAAACCCGCACTGGGATCCTAAGCTGCGTCCGATGACCGGGCTTGATCGTCCAGTTGCCGCATTCCTCGATCGTCACACCGAAGTGCATAACTTCATTTATCAGACGCGCAGCTATCTGGAACTGTGGCTGCCGATGCTGGAAACCAATAATCGTAGCTATCTGACCGTCGCGATTGGTTGTACAGGTGGTAAACACCGCTCGGTTTATATCGCCGAACAGCTGGCAGATTACTTCCGCTCACGCGGCAAAAATGTGCAGTCTCGTCATCGCACCCTGGAAAAACGCAAATCATGACCGTGAAGCAAGTCGTTGAGATTCGTAATAAGCTGGGCATGCATGCGCGCCCGGCGATGAAGCTGTTCGAGTTGGTGCAGAGTTTTGACGCAGAGGTGCTGCTGCGTAATGAAGCCGGTACGGAAGCCGAAGCCAGCAGCGTGATTGCGCTGCTGATGCTCGACTCCGCGAAAGGCGGTCATATTGAGATTGAAGCCAGCGGCCCACAGGAAGTGCAGGCGCTAGCGGCGGTGATTGAGTTGTTTGAAGCGGGCTTTGACGAAGACTAAGTGCTGTTAGTGCAGTTTATAGCGTGCGAGGAAGCCTTCGCCGCCTAGCTGACGCATCTGGCGCATTATCCACTGCTGGCGCATTCGTACATACCCTGAAGGCGCATCTGCGCGGAAGCGAATAGGGTTTGGCAATACCGCCGCCAGCAATGCCGCTTCTGAAATCGTCAGCCGACTGGCCGGCTTGTGGAAGTATCGCTGTGAGGCTTCTTCTACACCAAACACACCGTTACCAAACTCCGCAATATTCAAATACACCGTCAGGATACGACGCTTCGTCCACACCGTTTCGATCCCCACGGTTAAACCTGCTTCCAGCCCTTTGCGTACCCAGCTGCGACCATCCCACAAGAACAGATTTTTTGCGGTCTGCTGCGACAGCGTAGAAGCGCCACGCATCTGTTCAGAGCCATCGTTATCCAGCACTTTTTGAATCGCATCGACATCAAAACCCCAGTGCTCAGGAAATTTTTGATCCTCAGAGGCAATGACGGCCAGCGCCATCCACGGAGAAATCTCATCCATGCTGACCCAATCGGAGTGCGCCACGTAATCGAACCGGCCGCTGAACCAGGCACCCAGCTGACGCTCCACCATCACCGCAGAAAACGGTACCGGTAAAAAGGCAAATATCACAATCCCGGCCAGCCAAACTCCCAGCCATGTCAGCAGCACTTTAGCGATCAGCACTTTAATGCGTCGCCCCATTTTCCCTTTACTCTTACTCATGCAATTTTCTCTTACCTGTTCCCTGCATTAATCAATCACTCAGGTCACAATTTTAATTACCTGCAATCCTGGACAAAACTTTATCGCTTATCGCGTGACAGTTAGAGGTAAAGCTATAACCTGCGTCATCATCGTTCCTTTATTAGAGCCAATCACATCAAGCACTTCCATCATGAGGGAATCGGTTCCATGGTGAAAAAGCCAGCAAAACCCTTACAAACGGATACTTCATGAGAAGTGATGAAGATCACATTTAAACTTTCACAATACTTAACAATAAACTTTCAAAGCATTTGAATAAGCTCACTGATAAGCGAGACCATTCCGAAAAACACGGCTGAAATCGCGTCAACATCGCCATGATTAACCCCGACGCTGGTAAAGGATTTAGCCTTCCGTTTGGTTTACATTACACCGCTAAACCTTAAACTGGAACTTTCTGCAGAGGGTTTCCAAAACGTTTTGGATAACCCACCACAACCACCTTATTTGTTAACTAATATCAGTACGTTAAGCTCACTTAAATCCGATTTTTCGGCTGATTAGGAATTTCAAAGCTGCTGTCAGGCTTTTCCTGCTGATTGCTGAAGGAAATTCAGGCAAAAAGCAGAACATTTGGTCAAAAATAGTGCAATACGGCAAAGAAATTAATTCCTTACTTGACTGTGTCAGCAAATTAATGTTTTCTGTATTTAATCGCTGCTCAACATCACACAATTTAATGAATCTTGTCACAAGCGTTGGCGAATTTGTTAAGGTGATTTCGAAGCGTTAACCAATACCAAACTGTTGCTGATCTATTCGACTTCTAACGATAGCAGCAGTACCCATTTCCCTGGTGTTGGCGCAGTATTCGCGCACCCCAGTTTCGACTGGGGTCATTTTTTTCTGGCATCCGAAGATTTTTCCCGCTCTGCTACCCACTCGCGCAACACATCAACATCATGCCGCCACTCATGTTTTAGTTCGTCGATCCACTCTTGCACGTTGTCCCACCATGCTGGCAATTCCGGCGACTGGATCTGTTTCGACAGTTTCTGCAGATGCAGCAGCCCCACCGAGCCCGCCGCACCTTTAATTTTATGCCCCTCTTCCGCGATACCCTTTTGATCACGTGCCATCATGTTGGAATCCAGTACGTCGAGATAGCCCGGCATCATCTGCTCAAACATCGTCAGGCTTTGTGTAATCAATCCTGGGCCGACCAATTCGATATACTGTTCCAGCATCTCCACATCGAGCAGCATGCGCGAGTGTTCGTCTGAGGAGGCCTGAACCTCCTCTACCGGTTCACCCTGATAATCCCAGAACTTTTTGATCATCGCGGTTAGTGCCGGCACCGCCAGCGGTTTGCTCAGCACATCATCCATACCGGCATCGAGATACTCTTTTTTGTCCTTCAGCACGTTGGCGGTCAGTGCCACCAGCGGCGGTAGCGTCACGCCCGCATGGCGCTGATGAATGGCGCGCGACACATCCAGTCCGGTCATATCCGGCAATTGGATATCCAGCAGCACCAGATCAAATTCCTGCGGATCGAACATTGCCAGCGCTTCAGTGCCGGTCATCGCCACTTCCACGCTGCAGCCGAGCTTCTCCAGAACCGAACTGGCAACAATAACGTTGAGTTCAATATCTTCGACCAGTAATACATGCAGCGCCGGCAGCGGCATGCTGTCGTCGAGATCTTCGTCTTCCACTTCATCGGCCACACGTGGTGCTTTAATCTCAACCACAAAGCATGAGCCCTGCCCCGGCGCGCTGCTCACGCTGATGTCACCGCCCATCGCCTGTGCCAGGCGGCGTGAAACTGCCAGGCCAATACCGGTACCGGTAGCCGGTTTGCCGCCGTGCTGATCTTTCACCTGGTAATACATCGCGAAGATCTTGTCCTGCTCTTCCTGCGGAATCCCCATGCCAGAATCCTGCACTTCAAAGCGCAGTGTTTCGTCCTGGCGATAGGCAACGCGCACCACAATTTCGCCCTGCTGGGTGAATTTCACCGCGTTACCGATCAGGTTCCACAAAATCTGACGCAGGCGCGTGCCGTCAGCAGAGATGATATGCGGCAGCGGTAGCTCTGGGGCCATCACGAACTTCAGCCCTTTTGGTTGCGCCAGTAACCCGGAGAGGTTTTCCAGATCGGCAAGGAAGCCGGTGAAGTCGAGCGGCTGATTATCCAGCTGCACTTTGCGGCGCTCGATTTTGTCCACTTCAATCACGTCATTAAAGATGTTGCCAAGGGTGATGGCCGAGACATGAATGGTTTTAAGGTACTTCAGCTGTTCCTGGTTAAGATCGGTATCCAGCAAAATGCGGCTCAGGCCGACAATGCCATTCAGCGGCGTACGCAGCTCGTGGCTGATAGTAGAAATAAAGGTGGTCTTCTCACGGCTGGCGTTCTCCAGCGCGTCCTGATAGCGCTTACGCTCGGTAATATCGCGACCAAAGCCCATCAAGCCACTGCGTTTACCCACGCGGTCGTAATACGGCACTTTACGGATTTCGAAGCAGGCTTTGCGCCCGTCGGGGTATTGCAGCCACTGTTCGTACGTCAGGGAGACATTATGGCGGAATACCTTCTCATCGGTCTCCAGCACCTTGGTGGCGGCATCTTCATCGTAGATATCGCGTGGCGTCAGGCCAATCAGCTGCTTCTCGCTCATGCCGGTCAATAACTCCATCGCGCGGTTACAGCCGGAGAACTGCTTGTCGATATTGCGATAGAACACTAAATCCGGCGAGGCATCGAGGAAGGAACGTAAGAAAGAGGATTGCTGCTCCAGCTCGATCTGCGCCTGTTCGCGACGCGCCATCTCTTCGCGCAGTTTATCCATCACCTGCTCGCGTGCCTGCTCCGCTTTAATACGGTCGTTAATTTCCTGATTCAGCTGAGCGATGGTCTCTTTCATTTGCTGATTGAGTTCCAGATCGCGCGTGCGCATCTCTTCCAGCTTGTCGACCAACTTCGTCAGGCGCTGGCGTGACTCTTCCAACTGATCCACCACCACCGAAAGAAAATAGACGGCCCAGGGCGTAATCAACAGACCAAAGAACACCGATCGCACCACGTCGATGCTTTCGACATGACCACGCAGCACCATGGTGACCGCCATCTGCACCACCATCGCCAGCACCACCAATGCCGAGGCTAGCAGCAGCGAGAAACGCACCAGCCCCAGCTTGACCATCAAATCAACGTAGTACTGCGCTAAAAGACGAATCTGTTTCATCACGAGCTCCCTGAACGAAATCTGGCTCATGATAGCGTAATTATCTCGGCACTGCGCCGACTCAGCGTGTCATTGCCTGCTGATTTTGCCTCATAATGGTGCATCGCAGCGCCATTTCGCCGATGTTCGCGTCGTTATGCGTAAATCGCTTGACTAAATCTGCGAACTGAATAATCTGGAGGGCCGCGCTTTTGCGACCCTTTTGTTACATCCCGTGCTATTCAGCCCCCCGGCAGCCATTCCATCTGATGGTTGCGTCTTGTTATTGCATATTCATTCAACTTTATCGCTGTTTTACTCACGCCTGCCCTGATTAATTTTACTAATGACAGACCTATTTTGATTCAAATATGACGCCATAAGAAAAACAGATACATCCTGTGCGTCAAACCGCCCCAACAGAATTTTATGCTGATGTCATACGGTTATTCAGCATTGTTTATATATATGAGGCGCACCTCACAGTGAGACGGCTCACACTTCATAGGGGAATCAGAATCGTCAGATTGACACTTATTTACGTAATAAATTGTTCATAATCATTAAGTTAAATCGTTAAAAAGGCTATTACCCGCATCAAAGCTGGCTATTTGACCTGAGTTCGCTTTCCCGATAAGTTGGAATTCCGCTGGATGCTTTCCAGTCGGGACTGTGTCTCGGCATATCTATGCAGCAAGAAATTCCCTCTGGATGCAAGTTATCTCCCGTAAGAGACCGGAAGTAAGAGCAGCTCATCAAGGACGACAACATAATCTCTTGAGAGCCTTTGCTCGGTATTGCGACGTCCGCGTTTAAGCGGCGAAAACGAATTTGATACAGCACGCAGCAGTGCTCTGTGCTTGAAATAATGCAGGTAATGTCAAAAGCAGTTTAAGGAGACCCTCAATGTCCACTCAAAAACCTCATCCATATGGTTTGTATGATCCATCAGCAGGAAGCGATAGCTGTGGTGTCGGGTTTATTACCCGTAAGGACGGCGAGCAGACCCATGAGATCCTGCAGATGGCGCATAGCGCACTGTGCACGGTACCGCACCGTGGCGGGATGTCTGCTGAGGGCGTGGGCGATGGCGCAGGTGTCAACGTCGACCTTTCTTTGAACTTCTTCCGTAAAGTCACCGGCCAACCGCTGGAAGCGGGTCGCTTTGGCGTCGGTAACTTCTTCGTGCCGAAAGATGCCGAGCTGCGTGCGAACGCAGAGCGTCTGGTGGAAGAAACCCTCGCTGCCCATAACTTCCCTGTGCTGATGAAGCGCGATATGCCGCTGGACGGCAGCGTGACACGCCCTGCCGCTCTGCAATTCCAGCTGCCGATTGTGCAGTGGATCTTTGCGGCACCGCAGGAAGTCACAGAGCAACTCGAGTTCGAGCGCCACATCTATCGTGCGCTGCTGGACATCGAAGCGCGTGCCTTTACTGAAAGCGAATTCGGCGGCCTCTATCCGCTGTCGCTCTCTTCACGCACCCAGGTGTTTAAAGCACGCCTGAACTCCAATGAAGTGATTCCGTACTTCAAAGATTTGACCGATGCCGATCATCAGGTGCGCGGGCTGTTTTTCCATACCCGCTTTTCGACCAACACCGATCCGCACACCACCATGGCACAGCCGTTCCGCCTGATGGCGCATAACGGTGAGCTGAACACCGACCGTAAAAACCGCATTGCGGAAGCCGCACTGATGCTGGCGCGTGGCAAGAAAATCGTGCGTCCAAAAGGTCAGTCCGATAGCTCGCGTCTTGACCAGAGCATTCACAGCCGTTTGATGGAAGATAACCTCGACCTGATCAACGCCGTGGTGTCGATGATGCCGCCAGCATGGGAGAACGATACCTCGCTGTCGAATGAAGTGCGCGCGATGCTGGAGTACTTCTCCCTTTACGAAGAGAAGAATGATGGCCCGGCTGCACTGATCTTCGGTAATGGCGAAGTGATCGGGGCGCGCCTTGACCGCCTCGGCCTGCGTCCATTGCGTTCAGTCGAAACCGCTGAGTACATCGGTGCGATGTCAGAAGCCGGCCAGATCGCCTTCCCACCGGAAAGCGTATTGCGCCGCGGTCGCATCGAAGCAGGCGGCATGCTTTATTACGATCACAAAGAAAAACGCTCTTACACCACGGTGGAAGCGCTGGAAAAACTGGCCGCAGAGAAAGATTACCTTTCACTGTTGAGCGCAGCACGCGTAGACCTGCACGATCTGCCGGAAATTCAGGCGGAACAGTTAGGTTCTCCGCTGCGTTATCGTGGTGATCTGCAAACCTATCAACGTTTCGTGGCTTACTACTACAACCAGGAAAGCTTCAAATTCATGATGGACCCGATGCTGCAAACCGGCGCTGAGAAGATCTCGGCGATGGGTTACGGCAACGCCATCAATGGCCTGTCTGACCACGAAGGCGGCATGGCGCACTACTTCTCACAACGTTTTGCTCAGGTTACCAACCCGCCACTGGACTCCATCCGTGAAGCGGATGGCATGACGCTGCGCGTGGCGCTGGGTGCGAAACCGCATCTCGGCCGTAGCAAAGGTCAGCAGGTTATCGTGCCTACGCCGATCCTGACGCACCTCGACATGCTGCGTCTGCGCGAGCAAACCGTCGCACCTTATGCACGCTTTGAAATGCTGTATGAGCCGGTGGTAGGCAAAGATATCGTCAGCCGTGCGGCTAACGCCAATGCGCTGGAAAACGCCATCGATAACCTGGCACAGCAGGTCGTAGATTTCGCACGCCAGCAAGGCGGCATCGCAGTCATCACTGACCGCCACATCTCTTCGACTCACGCGGCAATTCCAATGCTGCTGATGGTTTCTGCCATTAACCAGCGTCTGGTGCAGGAAGGTCTGCGTCTGGATGTTTCTCTGGTGGTAGAAAGCGGCCAGAGTATCTCCTCTCACCACATCGCAGCCACTTTAGGCTTTGGTGCGTCCGCGGTTTATCCGCTCGGCGTGCAGATGCGTGCTGAAGAGAAATATGGCGAAGGTGAAGAAGGTAACAAAGCCTTCAAACGCTATGCCAAAGCAGCCGAAAAAGCCTTGATGAAAACCATGGGTAAAGTGGGTCTCTGTACCGTTGAGAGCTACAGCTGTGGTGAGTTCTTTGAACCTAACTTCCTGAATACCGACGATCCGGTATTGAAGAAGTACTTCCCGAATATCAAAACTCCAGTGGGCGGCGCGGGCTTCCCGGCTATCGCTCAGATGGCAGCTGACTGGCATCAGAGCTCGCTGAAAATTCAGGGCGAGGCGGAAGTGCCACTGCTCGGCTTGTTCAAAGAGCGTGCGGAAGGCGCAGGTCACTCTTACGGCACCATCGCCGTACGTACCTTTATTGATATGACGGAACAGCCGATTCGCTTCGCTGACAAAGCGCGTGAAGAAGATAACTTCATCCGTCTGATGACGCTGGCCAAACTGGATAATGCCTTCAACATCAAAGCTGAGGCATTCAAAGACAGCAGCTTCGAGCGCATCCCGAACGAGGTGATTGACTCACTGGCGATTACGCCGGATTACCGTCAGTTCTCCAGCCTGATGCATGCGGAACGCAAACGTCGTCCAGCAGCACTGCGTGACATCCTCGCGCTGCCGTGCGATTTGACCCACGTTGACAGCGAAGCGGAGTTCGGTCGCAAACTGGGTCGCTACTCACTGGTCAACAACGGTTTCGCCACGCGTGGACTGAAGTGTGAAGCGGTGGACGGCAGCCTGAATCAGTTTGAACTGCGCCTGATTGATTCTATCGCAGGATTGAAGCCAGAAAATGAACGTCTGGAAGCGCTGGCACGTGCCCTGAAAACGCGCTTCAACGATGACATCGAAAGCAGCAGCGTAGCCGACGGTGTATTGCACATCACCGCTTACGGTAAAGCGGCAGATTACCTGTCACTGATCTTTACCGCGCTGCCTTCGCTGCCGCTGGCAGAGATTCAACCGGCACACGAAATCACCCGTACCTTCGCCTCAGGTGCGATGAGCCACGGTGCATTGGTCGCGCCTGCGCACGAAGCCGTGGCGCACGGTACTAACATGGTCGGTGGCATGAGTAACTGTGGTGAAGGTGGCGAGCACTATTCCCGTCACGGCACCATCCGCGCGTCACGCATTAAGCAGTTGGCGTCTGGTCGTTTCGGCGTGTGGGCGGCTTATCTGGCCGACCCGATGCTGGAAGAGCTGGAGATCAAGATTGGTCAGGGCGCGAAGCCGGGTGAAGGCGGACAGCTGCCAGCACCGAAAGTCACCGTGGAGATCGCTGCAGCGCGTGGCGGTACGCCAGGTGTTGAGCTGGTTTCACCACCGCCGCACCACGACACCTACTCCATCGAAGATTTGGCGCAGTTGATTCACGACTGTAAAGCGGCGCGCGTGCGCGTCATCGTGAAACTGGTGTCTTCAGAAGGTATCGGCACCATCGCGGTCGGCGTGGCAAAAGCCGGCGCAGACGTGATCAACGTGGCAGGTAACACCGGTGGTACCGGTGCGGCCTCGGTCACCAGCCTGAAATACACCGGCCGCGTCGCTGAAATCGGTATCGCAGAAGTGCATCAGGCGCTGTGCGCGAATGGCCTGCGTGACAAAGTTCAATTGCGTTGCTCCGGAGCACAACAAACCGGTAGCGATGTGATCAAATCGGCCCTGCTCGGCGGCGATAGCTTCGAGTTCGGCACCACCGCGCTGATGATGCTGAAATGCGTGATGGCGAAAAACTGTAACGTCAAATGCCCGGCCGGTTTAACCACCAACGCCGAAGCTTTTGATGGCGATCCGCGTCAGCTGGCGCAGTACTTCGTTAACGTGGCGCAGGAAGTGCGTGAGTTCCTCGCCCGCCTCGGCTTGCGTTCACTGCGCGAAGCGCGCGGTCGTTCTGACCTGCTGCACCTGATGGATCATCCGCTGGAAGTGGGCAAACTGGATCTGCGTGCCATGTTGACCGTGGTGCCAGAGCAGAAGATCGCTAAGCCGGTCTATCTGGAAAAAGATTTTGAGCTGGATGATGGCTGGGTTGAAGAGCTGAAAACTCAGCTTATTGGCCAGGCGAGCCGCGATATCGCGCTCGGCGCAGGCATCACCCTGAACAACCGTAACAAGAGTGTTGGCGGCCAGTTGGCCATCGACATCGAGCGCATGCTGAATCATGAACTGTCTGCTGAACAACGTGCTGCACTGCCAGCGGTGTTCAAAGACGATCGTGGCCGTCACTACCTGGCACCGCGCACCGTTAACATCCACACCAGCGGATCTGCCGGTCAGTCATTTGGTGCCTTCTGCAACGATGGTATGCAGATGAAGCACTACGGCACCTGTAATGATGGCGTGGGTAAAGGTCAGTGCGGTGGCGAGCTGGTAGTGATGTCACCAGGCGGCGGCGCGCAAGACAGTGATGGCAACGTGCTGATCGGTAACTTCGCGCTGTTCGGCGCGACCGGTGGCCGCTTGTTCGTACAAGGCCAGGCGGGCGACCGTTTTGCTGTGCGTAACTCTGGTGCAACCGCAGTCGTCGAAGGCGTCGGTGATTTCTGCTGCGAATACATGACCAACGGTGCGATTTTGAACCTCGGCACCTTTGGTAAAGGCTTCGGCAACGGCATGAGCGGTGGCTTTGCTTACCAGTACGATCCGTACGGCGCATTAGCGGGACACGCGGCAGGTGACTCCGTGCTGTTCGGTTCTATCGCTGACGAAGACGAACTGGCGCAGGTGCACAAGCAAGCGGTACTGACCATGCTGAACTGGCATCTGGAAGCCACTAATTCCCCTCGTGCAGCCTGGCTGCTGGAGAACTGGGAAACCGAGTGCCACCACTTTGTCTATGTGATGCCGCGTTCGCTGCTGCTGTATCAAGACGGCGGCGAGATCCTGAAAGCGAAATCGCGCAAGGATCTGCTGGAAGAGTTGTCAACGTCACTGGCTGCGCATCAGGTTGCCAAGTTCAAAGCGGCATGGCGTACAGGCAAAACCATTGCGGATGGCGCAGTACCGGCTTACGGTGCGACCGATACGGCAGAGATGTTCGTGTTGCTTAACAACTACACCGTACTGAGCTTCGCGCAGCAGTTGGCGCTGGGCAAACTGCCGAAAGGCACGCCAGTGGAAGATGCGGCGGTCGAGAAAGCGGTTCGTAACCTGCTGATGACCGAAGATTTTGCGCTGGTGAGCAAACTGCAACGCCATGCACGCTCAGCGATTGAGAGCTACAGCGATGACGAACTGGCTAGCCTGATTGCGGCCAAACGTATGTCCGATTACAAAGCGGCGCTGACGCAACGTAACATTCGCTCCATGGACAGCCTGGCAACCTACGGGTGGATCATTTATCAGGATGCGCGTAACCGCGAGGTGCTGGGTCATCTGCCTGATTTTGAAGAGCTGTTTGCACGCGCTGCGCTGCCAGAAATCGCCGCTGCTGTCGGGAAACTTTCCTGATAGCAGCACCAATGAATGTGTGTATATTGACTGAACATCACGAGACGGGTTTGAGTACAGATATCCATGAAGATTCCTTACATTCCTGAAGATGCGCCGTTTAACGGCGAACAGAAATACTGGCTGGCGGGTTTTCTCGCCGGTCTCCACTCGCGTCTGTTGGTATTAGAAGATAAGCAGACGGCACCTGCGGCCGGTGGCGCCACCAACACGCAGTTGCACATTCTGTTCGGTTCACAAACCGGCAATGCGGAAGCGCTGGCACAAACTGCCGCGAAAGCCGCTCGTGCCAAAGGTCTGGTGCCGGTGGTTCAGGCATTGGGCGAAGTGGATTTGGACGTGTTCGCCACCATGCGCCACGTGTTGATTGTCACCTCAACCTATGGCGAAGGCGAAATGCCGGACAACGCCCAGTTGTTCTGGCAGGCACTCTCTGCCAGCACCGCGCCGCGTCTTGAGCAGATGCACTTTGCCATCCTGGCGATTGGCGATACCGGCTACGATGGCTTCTGCCAGGCCGGTAAATTCTTCGATATGCGCCTGGAACAGCTGGGTGCTAAACGCGTCTTTGACCGCATCGACTGCGACATCGACTTCGAAGAGCCGTCGAGTGCATGGATTGGCGATGCAATGCCACAGTTTGCCGCCAGTGCGGGCAGCAGCGGCACGGTATTAGAGAGCGCGCCAGAAGCACCGGTCATTCCAGGTAGCAATAAACAGAACCCTTACGCGGCTGCTTTGGCGACCAATAAGCGTCTGTCTGGCGAATCATCAGCGAAAGATATTCGCCACTTTGAATTCGATCTCACCGACAGCGGCCTGAAATATGAAGCCGGTGATGCTCTGGGCGTGATCCCAGTGAACGATGCTGAACTGGTTAGCCTGCTGTTGAGCGAGCTGAAAGCCGACTATGAAACGCCGGTTCCTGGCTTTGATCGTAACCTCGGCGACCTGCTGACCTATCAGTTCGAAATCTCTGAGCCATCGCGCAAACTGATTGAGTGGGTTGGACAGAACACCAGTAATCAGGAACTGCTGCACGTGTTGCAGCATGACGACAAAGATACCCTGGCCAACTGGCTGTGGGGCAAAGATACGCTGGACCTGCTGCAGCTGGAGCTGAAGCGCCACCTGTCTGTGCCAGAACTAATCGCGATGCTGCGTCCGTTGCAGCACCGAGCGTACTCCATCTCTTCCAGCTCGAAAGCGCATCCAAATCAGGTACACCTGACTATCGCTTCAGTGCGTTACCACAGTGGTGGCCGTGAGCGTAAAGGCGTGTGTTCAACCTACCTGGCTGAGCGCGTGCGTCGTGGTGAGAAGCCGGCAATCTTCATCTCGCCGAACAAAGCGTTCCGCGTACCGGCGAATACCAATGCGCCGCTGATCATGGTTGGCCCTGGCACCGGTATTGCACCGTTCCGCGCTTTCCTGCAGGAGCGTCAGTCAACCGGTGCTGAAGGCAAAAACTGGTTGTTCTTTGGTGATCAGCATCAGGAACACGACTACATCTATGAAGATGAGATGAGCGGCTGGCAGCAAAGCGGTCTGTTAACGCATCTCGACCTGGCGTTCTCACGCGATCAGGAAGAGAAGATTTACGTGCAGAACCGTATGCTGGAAAAAGGCGCTGAGCTGTACGCCTGGCTGCAGGATGGCGCGTATTTCTACGTGTGTGGCGATGCTTCGCGCATGGCGAAAGATGTCGATGCTGCGCTGTATGAAGTAGTGCGCCAGTTCGGTGGCCTCTCCAGCGAACGTGCGGCAGCTTACATCGATCAGCTGAAGAAAGATAAACGCTACCTGCGTGACGTCTACTAAGCATTGCAGACATAAAAAAACGGGCCAATTGGCCCGTTTTTTATTTCATGCGATTTACTTCACTACGCGCAATGAAGGACGTCCACCACGCGGTGGCGGTTCATCATCAGGCGAATGATCGTTATCAGCCGCATCGTCGGGACGATCGCCATCAATCACAGACATCATCGTCTCTTCCTGACCTTCCTGCTCGTTGGTTTCCAGCTCGTAAGCCGGTTCCGGTTCGAACATGGTACCTGCACCGTTTTCACGTGCGTAAATGGCCAGAACAGCCGCCATTGGCACAGAAACCTGGCGCGGTACGCCGCCGAAGCGTGCATTGAAGCTCACTTCGTCGTTGGCGAGGTCGAGGTTACCGACAGCGCGTGGCGCAATGTTCAGAACGATCTGGCCATCACGCGCATACTCCAGCGGCACCTGCACACCAGGCAGATTGATGTCGACCACCAGATGCGGCGTCAACTGGTTGTCGAGCAACCAGTCATAGAACGCGCGCAGCAGATACGGACGACGAGCCGTTAGTTGCGACATTTCCATACATTAGCCCCGGGCTTGCAGGCGCATTTCACGTTCTGCTTCCGTTAATGAAGCGAGGAAAGAGTCACGTTCAAATACGCGTGTCATGTAGCCTTTCAGCTCTTTAGAACCCGCGCCAACCAGTTCTACGCCCATCTGCGGCAAACGCCACAGCAGCGGTGCCAGGTAGCAATCTACCAGGCTGAACTCTTCGCTCATAAAGAACGGCGTGCGTGCGAACAGTGGCGCAATCGCCAGCAGCTCTTCACGCAGTTGTTTGCGCGCGGCATCAGCTTCAGCGTTGTTACCAGTTTCGATCGCGCGCATCAGGGTGTACCAGTCCTGCTCGATGCGATGCATCATCAGGCGGCTCTCACCACGGGCAACCGGGTAAACAGGCATCAGCGGTGGATGTGGAAAACGCTCATCCAGATATTCCATGATGATGCGTGATTCATACAACGTCAGTTCACGGTCAACCAGCGTTGGTACAGTGCGATACGGGTTGAGGTCAATCAGATCCTGCGGCAGGTTATCCGTTTCAACCTGCTCGATCTCCACGCTGACGCCTTTTTCTGCCAGCACGATACGTACCTGGTGGCTAAAGATGTCAGTCGGACCGGAAAACAGCGTCATTACCGAACGTTTGTTGGCAGCGACAGCCATGAAAACCTCCAAGTTTGTTCACAAAAAGATACTGCGAATAGCCAACCACGCGGCGACTCACCTGCTCATCAGATTCGCACACAGCCAACGTCAGCGGCGCTTTCCCGTCGTCCCGACAGGAATAACACGCACAACGCTCCGGCTTGCGGGCGCAAAGTGTCAGTGAGTTTACCAGATTTTAAGCAGCTTGTGGGGCGGGGATGATGAATTGCGGGCAAAATGCGGGTAAAGCTCGCGTTTTTAGCGTGAAAAATCGTGAATGGCAGCAATAAAAAACCCGCCGAAGCGGGTTTTTTGAGCAAATTGTGTCTACCGAAGCAGCAACAATTAACGCTTAGAGAACTGCGGACGACGACGTGCTTTACGCAGGCCGACTTTCTTACGTTCAACTTCACGTGCGTCACGGGTAACGAAGCCCGCTTTACGCAGTTCAGGACGCAGAGACTCGTCGTATTCCATCAGAGCGCGTGTGATACCGTGACGGATCGCACCAGCCTGACCAGAAATACCACCACCTTTAACAGTGATGTACAGGTCAAATTTACCAACCATATCAACCAGCTCCAGCGGCTGACGCACGACCATGCGTGCAGTCTCGCGACCGAAGTATTGCTCCAGTGAGCGCTGGTTAATTACGATGTTACCGCTACCCGGCTTGATGAAGACGCGAGCGGCAGAGCTTTTGCGGCGACCAGTGCCGTAGTTTTGAGTTTCAGCCATTGCCTATAATCCCGATTAAATGTCAAGAACTTGCGGTTGCTGCGCCGCGTGAGTGTGCTCGTTGCCTGCGTAAACTTTCAGTTTACGGTACATAGCACGACCCAGCGGGCCTTTCGGCAGCATGCCTTTAACCGCGATTTCAATCACACGCTCAGGACGGCGCTCGATCATCTCTGCAAAGGTCGCTTGCTTGATACCACCGATGTGGCCAGTGTGGTGATAATAAATCTTGTCAGTACGCTTGTTGCCGGTTACAGCAACTTTCTCAGCGTTCAGAACGATGATGTAATCACCGGTATCAACGTGCGGAGTGTATTCCGCTTTGTGCTTACCACGCAGACGGCGCGCCAGTTCAGTCGCGAGGCGACCCAAGGTTTTGCCAGTTGCGTCAACAACATACCAGTCACGCTGTACGGTTTCTGGTTTAGCTGTAAAAGTTTTCATTGAAAAGCTTACCCAAATAAAAAGTTACACGTTGGTGAAATCCCAAACGCTAAGTAAACGATTGAGGCTCACACGACCATTTTGCCCAGCAAGCCACCCCTTCAAGTGAGTTACCGGATCACATCGAGTTCTTGGGAAAGAAAACCGATGCTGTAACGTGGGGTCGCAAGATTATAGAGAAGTCGAACTCAAAGATCGAACCTTTTTGCATCGAAATCCTGCGTTTTCTGCCCACGTCATCAGGGCAGATGCGGCAGACGCAAATACTCTTCGCTCTGCATCTCCTGCAAACGCGACAAGCAGCGCTGATACTCAAACTTCAGGCGCGTGCCCTGATAAATTTCAAACAGTGAGGTTTCGGCCGCGACCACCAGTTTAACGTGGCGTTCGTAGAACTCATCCACCAACGCCAGGAAACGGCGTGCCTGATCTTCGGTCTTATAAATCATCACCGGCACATCGTACAGCAACACGCTGTGGAAGCGGCGTGATAATTCAATATAGTCGTGCTGGCTGCGCCCTGTGCCGCACAGCGACAGGAAATCAATGGCTAATACGCCTTCGTTAACGCCCAGCGTCGGCATCTGACGATGGTTAATCTCCAGCACCGGCGCCTCTTCACGCGGTTTGCCGGAAAGTGCACGGAACATACGCTCCATCTCAGCATGCGTGGCGTCGTTAAGCGGGAAATTCCACAGATGGGCGGAAGTCAACGTACGCAGGCGATAATCAATGCCCGCATCCACGTTCATCACATCACAATGGCGTTTGATCTGCTCAATAGCGGGCAGAAAACGCGGGCGCTGCAGGCCGTTGCGATACAGATCGTCAGGCGGAATGTTTGAGGTCGCGACCAGTGCGATACCGCGATCAAACAGCGCTTCCATCAGCGTACCCAACAGCATGGCATCGGTAATGTCTGACACAAAAAATTCGTCGAAGCAGAGAATATCGGTCTCTGCTTTAAAGCGGTCGGCCACAATCAGCAGCGGATCGCTGTGCCCCTGCAGCTGCGTGAGTTCTTCATGGACGCGCAGCATAAAGCGATGAAAATGCAGGCGGAGTTTACGATCGCCAGGAATAGACTGAAAAAATAAATCCATTACCCAGGTTTTACCGCGACCGACACCGCCCCACATATAGAGACCCCGCACCGGCGCTCCGCTGCTGTTTTTCTCTTTGGTCATCAGTTTCGATAAGCGGCCAAATAGCCCTTTAGCGGCAGGTTCAGGCGCGGGCTTACGGGCAATCAATCCTTGCTGGATCGCATCCAGGCGGGTAATAGCCTCGCGTTGTACATCATCCGGACGAAACTCGCCCTGTGATAGCGCCTGCTCATAGCGGGCAAGCGGAGATGAGGTTTGCATGGTTCTCTCAGAATCCCTGAAAAAGTCCGATTCACGGGTCGGTTGGCGAAAATTAGGCCGCACTACACTAAGCGATGCAGCCCGATAGTTCCACTTCCATAAGATTATTGGTTATAGTGGCTGCTATTGAAGTGGAAACAGAAGCAATGCCCTACGAAGCAACGGAAATTACACGGGAGTCATTATGACCTGGGAATACGGGCTGATTGGTTTAGTGATTGGCATTATTGTCGGCGCAGTCGTTATGCGTTTTGGCAACAAGAAGCTGCGTGAGCAGCGTAGCATGCAGTACGAGCTGGAAAAATCGAAGGCTGAGCTGGCAGATTATCGCGAAGAGCTCACCAACCACTTTGCGCGCAGCGCAGAACTGCTGGACAACATGGCACATGATTATCGCCAGCTGTATCAGCATATGGCAAAAGGTTCGAATGACCTGCTGCCAAATCTGCCAGGCGAAAAAAATCCGTTTGCCTACCAGCTGACGGAAGCCGAAGCGGATAACGATCAGGCACCGGTGCAAATGCCGCGTGATTACTCTGATGGCGCATCCGGTTTGCTGCGCGGTAGCGACCGTACACCGCGTAAATAATCCTTTTGGGGCACAGCTTAGCTGTGCCCTTTTTGTTTTCCGAACACTTACGCCAAACTACTGTCACACTTTCTATCCCCCTTTCTTCTTTCGCAGCGAGAGCGTTGTAGCAATGAAAAAACAAGCACGACTGTTAAGCGCATTAGCCTTGAGTATTGGGATGAGTCTGGCGGCAACGCCTGGCGCGATGGCGACGCTGCCCGCTCAGGTGCAGGGCCAGGCACTGCCGAGCCTGGCACCGATGCTGGAAAAAGTTCTGCCCGCGGTCGTCAGCGTGCATGTTGAAGGCACCGACAGTGGTCAGCAGGCACAGGACATTCCTGAACCGCTGAAGCGCTTCTTTGGTCAGGCGCCGGGACAATCCCAGCCACAGCCGTTTGAAGGCCTTGGTTCAGGCGTGATCATTGATGCGGCGAAGGGCTACATCCTCACCAACAATCACGTGGTGAACGGTGCCGATAAAATCAGCGTCCAGCTCAGCGATGGCAATGAATATGATGCCAAACTGATTGGCCATGATGAGCAAACCGACATCGCGCTGATTCAGGTCGAAGGCGCTAAAAATCTGACGCAGGTGAAAATCGCCGACTCAGACTCACTGAAAGTGGGCGACTTTGCCGTGGCTATCGGTAACCCCTTCGGCCTCGGCCAAACCGCGACCTCCGGTATCATTTCGGCATTGGGGCGTAGCGGATTGAACCTTGAAGGGCTGGAAAACTTCATCCAGACCGATGCAGCGATTAACCGGGGTAACTCCGGCGGTGCGCTGGTGAATCTGAATGGCGAGTTGATTGGTATCAACACCGCGATTCTGGCCTCCAGCGGCGGCAACATCGGTATCGGCTTCGCGATTCCAAGCAACATGGCGATGAATCTGGCGCAGCAGCTGATTCAGTCTGGTGAAGTGAAACGTGGTCAGTTGGGCATCAAAGGCACCGAAATGACGCCTGACATCGCCAAAGCCTTTAACGTTGATGCGCAGCGCGGCGCCTTTGTCTCAGAAGTGCTGCCGAACTCCGCCGCACAAAAAGCAGGCATCAAAGCAGGCGATATCATCACCTCCATCAACGATAAAGACATCACCAGCTTTGCTGAGCTACGCGTGAAAGTGGGTACCACCCCGCCGGGCCAGCAGGTGAAAATTGGTCTGCTGCGTGAAGGTAAGCCTGTGACGGTGACTGTGACGCTGGAGCAGAGCGCGCAAAGTACCGCCAGCGCCCAGCTGATGTCACCTGCCTTACAAGGTGCAACACTGAGCGATGGCGCAGCTAAGAGCGGCGATAAAGGCGTAAAAGTGGATGCCATCGAAAAAGGCACGCCGGCTGAGCAGGCTGGCTTGCAGAAAGATGATGTGATTGTCGGTGTTAACCGCGATCGTGTCACTTCACTGGCGGAAATGCGTAAAGCGCTGGAAAGTAAACCCGCGATCCTGGCATTGAACGTGGTGCGCGGCGACGAGAGCATTTACTTACTTATGCGATAATCCTCGCAACAGGCGGACAAGCAGGTGTTTGTCCGCCTTTCTCATGTTATTCTGCCCAGCGATCCCACCTTTCCTGAAATAACACCATGTTTCCTAAACTTTTGCGTTCTGTGGTGATGGGCTTGATCGTGGCGGGCTTACTGCTTGTTGCGATTCCTGCGCTGCGTATGAGCAGCAACGTCACCTTTGATCATGACAACAGTGATGATGAATCCCCCGTGAGCTTCAATCAGGGGGTGCGCCGCGCTGTGCCTGCGGTGGTCAACGTCTATAACCGCAGTGCCCATGGCAACAACAATCGCGGTATCACCACGCTGGGTTCAGGCGTGATCATGAACGTGAAAGGCTACATCCTCACTAATAAGCATGTGATTAATAACGCCGACCAGATCATTGTGGCGTTGCAGGATGGCCGCTTCTTCGAGGCCACTTTAGTGGGTTCTGATGCCATGACCGATTTGGCGGTGCTGAAAATCAGCGCCACCAACCTGCCAGTGATTCCCATCAACGCCAAACGTATCGCCCATATCGGTGATGTGGTGATGGCGATTGGCAACCCCTATAACCTCGGCCAGACCGTCACTCAGGGCATTATCAGTGCCACCGGGCGCGTGGGCTTAAGCTCATCTGGACGTCAAAACTTCCTGCAGACCGATGCTTCCATCAATCAGGGCAACTCAGGCGGCGCGTTGATTAACTCGCTAGGCGAACTGATGGGCATCAATACGCTGACGTTTGATAAAAGCAATGATGGCGAAACGCCGGAAGGGATTGGCTTTGCGATTCCGACCGCGTTAGCAACCAAGATCATGGATAAGCTGATTCGCGATGGTCGGGTGATTCGCGGCTATATCGGCATCACCGGACGTGAATTGCCGCCGCTGCATGGTCAGGGCAGTAGTCTGGATCGGGCACAGGGCATTATCGTTAGTGAGGTCACGCCAGGTGGGCCAGCCGATCATGCCGGGATTCAGGCCAATGATGTGCTATTGCAGGTGAACGGCAAACCGGCGCTGTCCGCGCAGGAAACCATGGATCAGGTGGCGGAGATTCGCCCAGGATCGGTGATTCAGGTGCAGGTTCTGCGTAACGAGCAGAAGATGATGCTGCCCGTCACCATTCAGGAATTCCCCGAAGCACCAGCCGCTCCCACGACGCAGCAGTAACCCTTAAATGAACAACGGCGCAATACCTGCGCCGTTGTTGTCTGAAACACCCTGCCCGAGCAAGAATGATCAGCTGCGATCCACCGGGAAGGCAATCACATCGCTCAAGGCATTGGCTTTCAACGCCAGCATAATCAAACGATCCACACCCAACGCCACACCTGAGCAAGCAGGCATGCCATGTGCCAGCGCATCCAGCAGGTTGGTATCAATCGGATGCTGCGGCAGTCCACGGGCGGCACGGCGGCGGTTATCCTGCTCAAAGCGCTGACGCTGCTCGCGGCTATCGGTTAACTCACGGAAGCCGTTAGCCAGCTCCACACCTTTGTAATACACCTCAAACCGTTCCGCGACGCGATGATCCTCAGTGCTGATCTCCGCCAATGCCGCCTGGCTGGCCGGGAAGTGATACACGAAGCACGGCTTATCGTTACCAATCTTCGGCTCAACGCCCAGCATAAACAGCAGCTGCAGTAGCGTATCGCGGTCTTCTTCACGGTTCGCCAGTTCGCTTTCACCCAATTTAGCCGCTGCTTCACGCAACTGCGTTTTATCCGCCGACAAAGGATCGAGTTCCAGATGGCGAATAAACGCCTGCTGATACGACAGGGATTCGGCGCTATCGCACTCCAGCACCTGCTGCATCAGATCGTCGACTTCGTTCATCAGACGATACATATCGTAGTGCGGGCGGTACCACTCCAGCATGGTGAACTCTGGATTATGGTGACGGCCCGCTTCTTCATTACGGAAGCAACGTCCCATCTGATAGATCGGGCCACTGCCCGCCGCCAGCAGGCGCTTCATGTGATATTCCGGGCTGGTCATCAGCCACAGATCGCGTCCTTCCGCGGCTCCGGGGCCGACAAAACGCGTCTGGAACGGCACCAGATGGATGTCAGTGATGGTCGCCTGGCTCATCGCCGGGGTATCCACCTCCAGCACGCCGCGATCGGCAAAGAAACGACGAATCTCCGCCAAAATGGCGGCGCGTTTCAACAAATTGGCAATGGGTGCGCTCGGCTGCCAGCTTGCCGTTTCGCTCATGTTGGTGACTCCGTATACAGATAAGGGGGAGAAGTCTACCCGTATTGGCTACGCCAGACAACGGCGCGTCGGGATCGAGGACGCTCGCGCTGTCTTTTCAGACAAAGAAGTGGGATAAGAGAAAATCCGGTACGAAACCAGGTTTCGCACCGGTTTTGATTACTGTGCGCTGCGCTGAATCGCTTTGCCACCGGCCTGAACGTCCTCGCCAACACCACGGGTGGTATTGCAGGCGGTCAACACAGAGGAAAGCACCAGAACAGAAAGAATCGCGACAATACTTTTCTTTAACATAGCCATATCCTTGTTGGTTGCAGTAAAAGTACAGCCTTTCAAGCATAGACCTTCTATACAGCCCTGCTGGCTAAGCCGCTGAGAAAAGGCGATGTCGTCGCAATTTATTTGTCGGCTGCACGTGAAATAGCACCGCCCAAATGGGAGACGTCTTCACCAAAGCCGTGAAAGGTGTTGCAGGCACTTAAAGCAGAAGAGACGAGCAACGCAAAAACAGCCAGTTTCGCTATCTTTTTCATTATTCTGAACTCAAAAAAAAGCGCATCGATTGATGCGCCTGATTTGGCAATTATTTTACGCGAGAAACGTATTCGCCAGAGCGGGTGTCAACTTTTACCACTTCGCCAATCTGCACGAACAGTGGAACTTTGATCACTGCGCCAGTAGACAGGGTTGCTGGCTTGCCGCCGGTACCGGCAGTGTCACCTTTCAGACCTGGGTCAGTTTCGATGACTTCGGCTTCGATGAAGTTCGGTGGCTGAACAGCGATAGCTTTATCGTTCCACAGGGTAACGATACAATCCGCATTGTCCTGCAGCCATTTGGTCACGTCGTCCAGCACTTTAGATTCGATCTGATACTGCTCGAAAGACTCTGGGTGCATGAAGTAGAAGAAATCGCCGTCGTTGTAAGAGTACTGCAGCGTCATATCACGAACGTCTGCGCCTTCGGCAGAGTCGGTAGATTTGAAGGTCTTCTCAACGCGAGAACCGGTCAGCAAACGACGCATTTTCACGCGCGCAAATGCCTGGCCTTTACCCGGTTTGACGAACTCACTGGCTTCGATGGCGTATGGTTCGCCTTCGAACATGATTTTAAGACCGGGACGGAAATCGTTGCTAAGATAAGTCGCCATAAAGGCCCTCTGTAAATATTGAACTGGTAATAGCCAAAAAAATGGCAAACATTGTAACCCTAAATCCCCCCATCAGAGAAGATTGGTTGCAGCAACTTGCTGATGTTGTCACCGATCCTACTGAATTACTGCAACTTTTATCTCTCGAACAGCATGCGGATCTGGCCGCAGGCAACGATGCGCGCAAGCTTTTTGCGCTGCGTGTGCCCCGTGCCTTTATTCAGCGCATGACGCCAGGCGATGCAAACGACCCACTTTTGCTGCAGGTGGTGACCAGCCGTCAGGAGTTTGTTGATGCGCCAGGTTACAGTACCGACCCGCTGGATGAACAAAGCAGCGTGGTGCCTGGTTTACTGCATAAGTATAAAAACCGTGCGTTGCTGTTGGTGAAAGGCGGCTGTGCCGTCAACTGCCGCTACTGCTTCCGTCGTCATTTCCCCTATCAGGATAATCAGGGCAATAAGCGTAACTGGCAGGCCGCGATCAATTACATCGCTGAGCATCCGGAGCTGGATGAGATTATCTTCTCGGGTGGCGATCCGCTGATGGCGAAAGACCATGAGCTGGCGTGGCTGGTTGGCGCACTGGAGAAAATCCCTCATCTCAAGCGTCTGCGTATTCATAGCCGTTTACCCGTGGTGATCCCGGCTCGTATTACGGAAGGATTGTGTCAGATTCTGGCTGAGACGCGGCTGCAAGTGCTGATGGTCAGCCACATCAACCACGCGCAAGAAATTGACGATGAGCTGCGCTACGGCATGCAGATGCTGAAACGTGCGGGTGTGACCTTACTTAATCAGAGCGTGCTACTGCGCGGTATCAATGATGATGCACAAGCGCTGGCCAACCTGAGCAACGCGTTGTTCGATGCCGGTATTCTGCCGTATTACCTGCACGTACTGGATAAAGTGCAAGGCGCGGCGCATTTCTTTGTCTCGGATGACGAAGCACGTGCGCTGGTACGCCAATTGCTGGCGATGGTTTCCGGTTATATGGTGCCAAAGCTGGCGCGCGAGATTGGCGGAGAGCCAAGCAAAACGCCGTTGGATTTGCAGCTCCGCCAGGAATAAAAAAAGCCGCATCAGCGGCTTCTTTTACAACTCGTTCATGCCATTACGGGCACTTATACACCTGACCCGACATTTTGCTGTCGAGTGGTGCGAATGCAGAGAGCAGATTCTGCGTTGGGCTGGTTGCACCGTAAATCACGTTGCCGCCCATGTCTGCCGCACGGTTACGCAGGTCGTTGGCTGCGCCACGCAGCGAACTGCCTTCACCGCCTGATCCGCTCAACCAGTTGCTCTGTGAGCCGGTGACATTGCCCAGCAGCTGACATTGGCTTCCAGGCTGTTGGTCAACGAAAGTCACACGCTGTCCACCGGAACTCAGTTGATTGGAGCTGCTGCAGCCCGCCAGCAGTAAAGTCCCTACCGCCAGTCCGAGCAAGAGGTTAATCCGCATTGTAATCCCCATTTATTATCATCAGTATCGGGCGGCAGCGTAGCAGAAAAGCGCACTTTTTTTCTGAACATTCATTGCCCTAAACCCGCAAAGCCGAAGTATTGCGCTCTTACTTATACCTTGTTCGCCGCCAAAAGAAAAACCCCCGACCGTTTCCGATCGAGGGTTTTTCAAATGACCTAAGCAGTCAGGGGCAAATTACATCATGCCGCCCATTCCGCCCATGCCACCCATGCCGCCAGCGCCACCTAAATCAGGTGCATCGCCTTTTGGCAGGTCGGTCACCATCGCTTCGGTGGTGATCATCAGGCCCGCAACAGAAGACGCGTACTGCAGAGCAGAACGGGTTACTTTGGTTGGGTCCAGGATACCGAAGTCGATCATGTTGCCGTATTCTTCAGTCTGTGCGTTGTAACCGTAGTTACCGTCGCCTGCTTTCACGTTGTTGGTGACAACAGAAGGCTCTTCACCGGCGTTAGACACGATCTGACGCAGTGGTGCTTCCATTGCGCGCAGCGCAACTTTGATACCGACGTTCTGGTCTTCGTTCTGACCTTTCAGGCCTGAAGCAGCAATTTTCGCTGCAACGCGTACCAGTGCAACACCACCACCAGCAACCACGCCTTCTTCTACCGCAGCACGGGTTGCGTGCAGGGCATCTTCAACGCGGGCTTTCTTCTCTTTCATTTCAACTTCAGTCGCTGCGCCCACTTTCAGAACGGCTACGCCGCCTGCCAGTTTCGCTACGCGCTCCTGCAGTTTTTCTTTGTCGTAATCAGAGGTCGCTTCTTCGATCTGCTGACGGATCTGCGTTACGCGGCCCTGAATTGCGCCCTGATCGCCCACGCCATCGATGATGGTAGAGGTATCTTTGTTGATCACAACGCGCTTAGCCTGACCCAGATCTTCCAGGGTGGCTTTCTCCAGGTCCAGACCGATCTCTTCAGAGATAACGGTACCGCCGGTCAGGATAGCGATATCCTGCAGCATCGCTTTACGACGGTCGCCGAAGCCAGGTGCTTTAACAGCAGCGACTTTCACGATACCGCGCATGGTGTTAACCACCAGAGTTGCCAGCGCTTCGCCTTCAACATCTTCAGCGATGATCAGCAGTGGTTTACCGGCTTTCGCAACCGCTTCCAGTACTGGCAGCAGTTCACGGATGTTCGAGATTTTCTTATCGGCTAACAGGATGAAAGGCGCATCCAGTTCGATAGCGCCAGTCTCTGGCTTGTTGATGAAGTACGGAGACAGGTAGCCACGGTCGAACTGCATACCTTCAACCACGTCCAGCTCGTCTTGCAGGCCGGTGCCTTCTTCAACGGTGATAACGCCTTCTTTGCCTACTTTCTCCATCGCGTCAGCGATCAGAGCGCCAACAGTTTCGTCGGAGTTAGCAGAGATGGTACCCACCTGAGCAATCGCTTTGGTATCCTGGCAAGGAACAGACAGCGCTTTCAGCTCTTCAACAGCAGCGATCACTGCTTTATCGATACCGCGCTTCAGGTCCATTGGATTCATGCCCGCAGCCACAGCTTTCAGGCCTTCGTTCACGATAGCCTGTGCCAGTACGGTTGCAGTGGTGGTGCCGTCGCCCGCAGCGTCGTTCGCTTTAGAGGCCACTTCTTTCACCATCTGAGCACCCATGTTCTCGAACTTGTCTTCCAGTTCGATTTCACGTGCTACAGAAACACCATCTTTAGTGATGGTCGGTGCACCAAAAGATTTATCCAGAACCACGTTACGGCCTTTCGGGCCCAGGGTAACTTTTACTGCATCTGCCAGGATGTTAACGCCACGCAGCATTTTTACGCGTGCGTCATTACCGAATTTTACGTCTTTAGCTGCCATTTCAAATATCCCTTAAATTCGTTTCGTTCAGTGAATTACGCGTAATTACGCTTCGACAACCGCCAGGATGTCGCTTTCAGAGATGATCAGCACTTCTTCGTTATCGATCTTTTCAGTTTTGGCACCGTAGCCTTCGCTGAAGATAACCAGATCGCCAACTTTCACGTCCAGCGGCTTAACATCGCCGTTTTCCAGGATGCGGCCATTGCCAACAGCCAGAACTTCACCGCGAGTTGATTTGCCAGCTGCAGAGCCGGTCAGAACGATACCGCCAGCAGATTTAGCTTCAACTTCTTTACGCTTAACGATAACGCGATCGTGCAACGGACGAATTTTCATTTGGTAGCTCTCCTTTGAGAAGTCCAATCATTCAGTTTTTTGGGTTGAACCGGACTGCATGGCTTCCGGCCTCGTGGAGAGAGAGATAGGGTCAATTAATGGGCTTTCAAGGGCAAAAAAATAAAAAACTTTCGTTTGTGTAACAGATGGCGAAAAAGGCAGCAAAAAGGGCGACTCTCGCCGCCCTTGTTAACTTAACGATCTTTATCGTGCCCGATTTGATCCTGGTCTTTACGCTCGTATTCGCCATCCATGGTGAAGCCGCTGTCAGGACCTGCACCCGGCCCGCGCCACACGCGCAAGTGAGGCATTAATTTCAGCGTCAGATGCTTCTGCACCGGCGGCAGCAGCAGTAACAAACCGAGGAAGTCAGTAAAGAAGCCTGGCAGCAGCAACAAGAATCCAGAAATGATCAGCGAAACGCTTTTGGTCATCTCCGCCGCTGGGCTTTCATTGCGCGCCAGCTTCTCCTGCATCAGGCGGAAATTTTTCATCCCCTGGTTTTTCACCAGCGACACCCCGATGCAGGAGGTGAAGATCACCAGCAGCATGGTCAGCAGCACGCCGAGGGCATGCGCGACCTGAATGAAAATTGAGATCTCAATCCAGGCCAGAACAAAAAAAATCACGAACGGTATCCAGCGCACCGATATCTCCTGTGAGTAGGGCTGCCTCGCTTATAGCCAGGCAGCAGAAAGGGATGGTCTGTCAGACCGTATTGATAGAGATGGGCATCTCAACCCGCAATTTCAACCGATCCTGCCAAATTTTTCCGACTGACTTAAAATTGCGAACTACATCACATATCGTTATTACCGCTGGGCCAGTAAATGCCCGTAAAGTGATCTGTGCACAAACAATTCTGTAACAACAGAATATGATCGTGCCCGCCAGCCTGAAGATGGATAATATGTCGGCGCTGGTATTCCACGACAATATAATTGCTTCACCTGCACAGTGATTGCCGCCCGACCATCCCGGTCGCCCGGCAGTGACACCGCAGAAATAATAAGAAGGTAATCATGGCGAACAACATTCGTATCGAAGAAGACCTGTTAGGCATGCGCGAAGTTCCGGCAGACGCTTACTACGGTGTTCATACTCTGCGTGCGATTGAGAACTTCTACATTAGTAACAACAAAATCAGTGACATACCGGAGTTTGTACGCGGTATGGTGATGGTGAAAAAAGCAGCCGCGCTCGCCAACAAAGAGCTGCAAACAATCCCTCGCAACATCGCAAACACCATTATTCAGGCTTGTGATGAAGTGCTGAATAACGGTAAATGCATGGATCAGTTCCCGGTTGACGTCTATCAGGGCGGCGCGGGTACCTCGGTCAACATGAACACCAACGAAGTACTGGCAAACATCGGTCTGGAGCTGATGGGCCACCAGAAAGGTGAGTACCAGTACCTCAACCCCAACGATCACGTAAATAAGTGTCAATCCACCAACGATGCTTATCCCACCGGATTCCGCATCGCGGTTTACGCGTCCATTCTGAAACTGCTGGACGGCATTAGCCAACTGAGCGAAGGCTTCCAGCGTAAAGCGGTCGAGTTCGAAAACATCCTCAAGATGGGGCGCACCCAGTTGCAGGATGCCGTACCGATGACGCTGGGCCAGGAGTTCCACGCGTTTAACGTGCTGCTGAACGAAGAGACCCGTAGCATTCTGCGTACTGCTGAACTGCTGCTGGAAGTGAACCTCGGCGCCACGGCAATCGGGACTCGCCTCAACACCCCGGATGGCTATCAGCAACTCGCCGTTCAGCGTCTGGCGGAAGTCAGTAATCTGCCAGTCGTTCCGGCGGAAGACCTGATCGAAGCTACCTCCGACTGCGGCGCCTACGTGATGGTGCACTCTGCGCTGAAACGTCTGGCGGTCAAGCTGTCGAAGATCTGTAACGACCTCCGCCTGCTCTCTTCCGGCCCTCGTTCTGGCCTGAACGAAATCAACCTGCCAGAACTGCAGGCCGGTTCATCGATCATGCCAGCCAAAGTGAACCCGGTGGTGCCAGAAGTGGTGAATCAGGTGTGCTTTAAAGTTATCGGTAATGACATCACCGTGACCATGGCATCAGAAGCGGGTCAGCTGCAGCTGAACGTGATGGAACCGGTGATTGGCCAGGCGCTGTTTGAGTCGATCAGCATCCTGACCAACGCTTGCTTCAACCTGCTGGAGAAATGCGTGAATGGCATCACCGCCAACAAAGCGGTATGTGAAGCTTACGTGTTTAACTCCATCGGTATTGTCACCTACCTCAACCCGTATATCGGCCACCACAATGGCGATATCGTCGGCAAGATTTGTGCGGAAACCGGTAAGAGCGTACGTGAAGTGGTGCTGGAGCGTGGCCTGCTGACCGAAGCAGAACTGGATGACATCTTCTCCATCCAGAACCTGATGCATCCAACCTACAAAGCCAAACGCTACACCGACGAAAACGAACAGTAATCCGTTCCGGATCAAATCGCCAAAAGCACGCTTGTATACAATACGGCGTGCTTTTTTCATTTTGGCGGCTACAACTTTAAGAGTCTGGATTTCCCCCACGGCTCAGGAGTGGAACGAATGGTAGGTGTGGAGTTACTGATTGTCCTGCTGGCAATCTGGTTGGGTGCGCGTTTAGGCGGCATCGGTATTGGATTTGCGGGCGGATTAGGCGTGCTGGTGTTGACGTTGTTCTGTGGCATGAAACCCGGCTCCATTCCCTTTGATGTGATCGAAATTATTATGGCGGTGATCGCCGCGATAGCCGCGATGCAAATCGCCGGCGGGCTTGATTACATGGTGGGCTTGGCCGAAAAGCTGCTGCGCCGTCATCCACGTTATGTCACTTTTCTCGCGCCACTCGTCACCTATGTGATGACACTGCTGGCAGGCACCGGCCATACCGCTTTCTCCACGCTGCCGGTGATTGCTGAAGTCGCCAAAGAGCAAGGCGTCCGCCCCTCGCGCCCATTATCCATCGCCGTCGTCGCCTCGCAAATTGCCATTACCGCTTCACCGCTTTCTGCTGCGGTGGTGTTCTTCGCGTCGATTCTGGAACCCCGTGGAGTCAGCTATCTGGCGCTGCTCGCAGTATCGATCCCCTCCACCATGGCCGCCATCTTCTGTGCTGCGGTGATCACCAGCTTTCTCGGTAAAGAGCTAAAGGATGATGAGGTTTATCAGGCGCGCTTAGCCAAAGGCGAAGTGACGCTGCGCGGTGAACGCGTTTATGACATCAAGCCTGGCGCAAAACGCGCGGTCGGGCTATTCCTGATCGGCATTGCGGCGGTAGTGCTCTATGCCACGGCGATCAGCGACAGCGTCGGGCTCATCAGCGATCCGGTATTGCCGCGCAACGAAGCGATTGTGGTGTTTATGCTCACCGTCGCCACCTTGATTTGTCTGACCTGCAAAGTGGATACCGGCGAAATCCTTAGCGCCAGCACCTTCAAATCCGGCATGAGCGCCTGTATCTGCGTGATGGGTGTGGCGTGGCTCGGCGACACTTTTGTCAAAGCGCATTTGAGTGAGATTCAAACCGCTGCGGGTGACATGCTGCAGAGTTACCCGTGGATGCTTGCGCTGGTACTGTTCTTCGCCGCCACCCTGCTCTATTCGCAGGCGGCGACCACCAAGGCGCTGATGCCGGCCGCCCTGATGCTCGGTGTATCTCCGCTGGCCGCAGTCGCCTCCTTTGCCGCCGTTTCGGCGCTGTTTGTGTTGCCAACCTACCCCACCTTATTGGCAGCCGTAGAAATGGATGACACCGGTTCGACCCGAATCGGCAAGTTTGTGTTTAATCACTCCTTTATCATTCCCGGCGTGTTGGCGATTGCCTTCTCCGTGGCGTTTGGCTTCCTGTTTGGCAGCCTGATTCTGTAGCGCCGTTACATCCTGTAAACCTCGTGGCGAGACGGCCGTGCTATCATCGCGGCTCATTCGCCACCGGAGCTGATTACATCCTCATGGCTGCACGACTTTCTCGCCTGATGGGCTTTTGCCTCGCACTGCTGTTTTGCTTTTCAGCACAGGCCAATATCTTCTCACCGAACAATAACAGCCGCTTTGTGCCGGTAGATCAGGCCTTTGGCTTTGATTTCAGTCAGCAGGGCAACCAACTGACGCTGAGCTGGAAGGTGAAAGATGGCTACTATCTTTATCGCCAGCAAATCCATGTGACGCCGCAGAAAGCGCAGATGGCGCCACTGGCTCTGCCGCCAGGACAACCGCATGAGGATGAGTTCTACGGTAAGAGCGAGATCTACCCGCAGGATTTACAGGTGCCGATCACTCTGCATCAGGCTGAGTCAGGTGCCACGCTTACCGTGACCTATCAGGGCTGTGCGGCAGCCGGATTCTGCTATCCGCCAGAAACCCGTTCAGTGCCGCTCAACCCGGTTGCCGAGAATCACGATGCTCCCGCCGTTAACGCGCAGCCTGCACAGCAGCGCACGCCACTGCCGTTTTCACCGTTGTGGGCGCTGCTGATTGGCATCGGCGTTGCCTTCACGCCATGCGTATTGCCGATGTATCCGCTGATCTCCAGCATCATTCTCGGTGGTCAACGCCGGTACTCTGCTGGTCGCCTGTTCGCGCTGGCGATGGTATATGTGCAAGGCATGGCGCTGACCTACACCGTGCTCGGCATGGTGGTGGCCGCCGCAGGTTTACATTTCCAGGCGGCGCTGCAACATCCTTACGTGTTGATTGGCCTGTCAGCGCTGTTCATCGTGCTGGCGCTGTCGATGTTTGGCCTGTTCTCGCTGCAACTGCCATCCGGCCTGCAAACGCGCCTGACGCTGTGGAGTAATCGCCAGCAAGGTGGTTCGCTGCCGGGCGTATTTATGATGGGCGCATTGGCGGGATTGATCTGCTCGCCCTGCACTACCGCACCGCTGAGCGCCATCCTGCTGTATATCGCACAGAGCGGCAATCTCTGGGCAGGCGCGGGCACGCTGTGGCTCTATGCCTTCGGGATGGGCCTGCCGCTGATTGCCGTGACGATGTTCGGCAACAAGCTGCTGCCAAAAAGTGGCCCATGGATGCAGAGCGTCAAAGAGGGCTTCGGCTTTGTGATTCTGGCGCTGCCGGTCTTCTTGCTGGAGCGCGTAGTGGGAGATGTCTGGGGATTAAGACTGTGGAGCCTGCTCGGCGTCGCGTTCTTTGCCTGGGCGTTCAGCCTCAGCCTGCGTGCTAATGGCAAATGGCGCATTCTACAAATCATCATGCTCGCTGCTGCGCTGGTGGCCGCTCGTCCGCTACAGGATTGGGCTTTTGGCAACAGCGCCAGCGTGCAGTCTGTGGCACATCTGCCGTTCAAAACCATTGCCAGCAGCGAACAGCTTGATAGCGCATTACAGCAGGCACAGGGCCGCATCACCATGGTCGATCTCTATGCGGATTGGTGTGTTGCGTGCAAAGAGTTCGAGAAGTACACCTTCAGCGATGACGGCGTGCGTGCCGATTTAAGTCAGGTACAGTTACTGCAAGCCAACGTCACCGCGAATAACGCCCAGGATAACGCCCTGTTGCAGCATTTACAGGTATTAGGCTTGCCGACCATTCTATTCTTTGATGCGCAAGGCAAAGAGATTCCCGACTCACGCGTTACCGGATTCCTGAGTGCGGCTGACTTCCGCGCGCATTTGCACAATCTATCTCGTTAAACGACACTGGTTCCAGGACACTGCCCGTTCGTATGCGAGCGGGCCCGCATTCCAGAGGAGAGTCACTTGCAACGTGAACAGATTCTTGAGCATGCGCTGAATGTGCTTGAGCAGAGCGGCTTGGCCGCCACCACTTCCCTGCAGCAGTTAGCAGGGGAAACCGGATTAGACCCAGAACATCTTGAGCGTTACTGGCCCGACCGCGACGCCCTGTTGTATGACGCCCTGCGTTATCACGGCCAGCAGATTGACAGCTGGCGCCGCCAGATACAGCTCAATGAACATCTCACTGCCCAACAAAAATTGCTGGCGCGTTACGACGTGTTAAGCGAGCACGTGAACAAAGGACGCTTTCCCGGCTGCCTGTTTATCGCCGCCTGCAGCTTCTATCCGCAGCCTGACCAACCCTTGCATCAGTTAGCCGAGCAGCAGAAACGCAGCTCATGGCAGTTCACCCATGAGATTCTGGTGGATTTGGCGCTGGATAACCCGACGATGGTGGCCGATCAGATGGAGCTGATTCTTGAAGGGTGCCTGAGCAAATTACTGGTGAAACGCAACGTGCAGGATGTCGCTACCGCGCGTCGTCTGGCAGAGGATGTGCTGGGTATTGCGCTGTGCCGGCAGAATGGCGCATTAGCATAAACTGTCGCGGGCGGCCCTTAGGCTCGCGCATCACGCAGGTCATGCAGGTCATGCAGGTCATGCAGGTCATGCAGGTCATGCAGGTCATGCAGGTCATGCAGGTCACGCAATCCTGAATACCGCCTTACCACCAGCGGGCACGTTGAGATTTTGCGCACCCTGCCTGAAAAGCAAGCAATCAGTCACGATTGCTACGCTTTTTTGACGAAAGCCGTTGACGGCTGAAAGCCATTAAGGTTTAATGCGCCCCGTTGCCCGGATAGCTCAGTCGGTAGAGCAGGGGATTGAAAATCCCCGTGTCCGTGGTTCGATTCCGCGTCCGGGCACCAACATTCTGAAAACCCAGCTTATGGCTGGGTTTTTGCTTTTCTGCGTTTGTCGTTTTCTAAACTTAATCCCTTAGCCCCCTCAACTTGATTATGTCCCACTTTAAGGACTTAACTCACCTTTAAACCTCATAAAGTGCAATATAAGGGACTCTATAAAACATCCATTTATCATGACAATCATCCGATAGAGTCCTATAATTAGGACATTAAACGCTTAATCGACGATAAAGTGTCTACATTGGGACTTTAAAGATATGACTACTCCTTCTGCATCCGCACTGGCTGAAGAAATTGGCCAGCGACTCAAGCAAGCCCGTCTTAATCGTGACTTAACGCAGACGGAGGTTGCTGAGCGCGCAGGTGTTGCACGTAAGTCTGTGCTCAATGCTGAAAAAGGAAAAGTGCCGTTCGATGTCTTTATCGCCATCATGGTAGCGTTGGATCTCACCGAAAAGCTGGAGCTGTTTCTGCCGCGTCAGGAGATATCCCCGATTCAACTTGCAAAGCTGCAGGGTAAACAAAGGCGGAGAGCTTCAGGGCAACGAAAAGATAAACCGCTCAGGGAGGAGAAATCAGAATGGTAATGGAAGTTATCAATGTTACCTATGCACAACAAGAAGTGGGTGCGGTGAGTTTTGATTCAGAAAAAGGATCGGGGGCGTTTGAATATGCACCCAACTTTATAAAACAAGGAATAGAACTTTCCCCACTCAAAATGCCGCTGGCAACACAAATCTACAGTTTCCCTGAACTTGCGTTTACGACCTTCAAAGGGCTACCCGGTTTAATTGCCGACTCGTTGCCAGATGATTTTGGTAACGCAGTGCTCAATGCCTGGGTCGCGAGCCAGGGTAAACTTCCTGCCGACATTACGCCATTGCAACGACTGCAATACACGGGCAAGCGCGGTATGGGTGCGTTGGAATACACGCCGGCGACAAAACTTCGCAGTCTCAATGCCTCAAATCCGATTGAAATAGCATCCCTTGTTGTCATTGCACAGGAAATCCTTGATGCCCGAGGAGCTTTCTCAGCAACACTTCATCGAGACGGAGATGAAGATCGTGAAGCCATGCTTTCGCTGCTATCAGTAGGCATGAGTGCGGGTGGAGCAAGACCTAAGGCGGTTCTCGCATTTAATGAAGATTTCACCGAGGTGCGCTCTGGCCAGGCCACGATTCCGGATGATTACACACACTATCTGATGAAATTTGATGGTGTGAGTGAACATAATCGCAACCAGGAAACCTTTGGTGATCCATTGGGATTCGGGGCCATGGAGTACGTTTATTATCAAATGGCAACAGCCTGTGGTATCGAGATGATGCCTTCGCAATTATTGTCGGAAGGTCATCGCCGCCATTTCATTACTCAGCGCTTTGACCGTATTGGAAATCAGAAGATCCATGTACAGACCCTGAATGGACTGGCCCATGTCGATTATAAAAAGCCTGGCTCATTTTCTTATGCAGAGCTGTTCAGCGTAGCGCGGCAGCTTAAGCTTCCCGCACGTGATGCAGAACAGCTAATGAAACGAATGATCTTTAATGTTGTGGCGCGCAACCATGACGATCATGCCAAGAACTTTGCTTTCATGCTGAAGGACAACAAATGGCAATTGGCTCCAGCTTACGATCTGGCCTACAGCTATAAACCCGGGAGTAAGTGGGTTAACAGCCATTGGATGACATTGAATGGTAAACGCGAGGATTTCACCCGCAATGACTTCTACGCTTTAGAGAAAATAAGCCCACTATTCAGCAAGCGTAATCTGGATCGGGTCATTGATGAAACAGTCGAAGCTGTGGCGCAGTGGCCTCTTCTCGCTCGTGATCAGGAAGTGCCCAATTCATTGATTGCCGAGGTCAGCAATAACCTGCGTTTAAAACTTTAGGCTGCAGGATGCCTCACGGCATCCTAAATGACCTACAACCCATAATCCTCATCACTTACCTGCTCCAGCCAGCTACGGGGCAGCCATCCACGGATTCGGCGATGGCAATGTGCGACATCTCGTTGTCCGGTGCGGCGTTACCGCATCCTATTGTTACGGTGATTTAAATGCCTGATCTATTTCCTCGTCAAATACTCCCTATGAAGTTAAATATCTAACATGCAATACACCCAGTCATACTTTAAATATATTTAGCCATAATAAAATCCAATAAAATTATTAATCAGTAAGTTAAATGCGCTGCCATTTTTATTTCGTGATCCTGATTTCGTTAGCTGTAACAGCGCATTCGTAACACGTCACCAATCCCGTACACTCCCATTAAATCAGGTGATTACACATTTATATCGCCTTTAATAAGTAAAAAAAAATTTGCCGGTGATATTCATCGGACATCCCTTATCGATTACAAGTTAATAACCCTGACAGGAGAAATAAAATGACCGCAGGAAATCGTATTTATTTACGCCGTCCATCCGATGCCGAGCCGTTACTGGAAGCGTTCCGCCGTTTACCCGCAGCGGTAGTGGCCGACTGCATGAGTCGCTTGCCTGCACTATCGGCAGAGATCAGCCTGAAAACGGCGCCCAAGGCCCCCATCATGTGTGGCCTGGCGGTGACGGTGAAAGCGCGCTCTGGTGATAACCTGATGCTGCACAAAGCATTGGATATGGCTGGCCCGAACGATGTGATCATCTTGTCGAATGAGGGCGATCGCAGCCAATCGTTGATGGGCGAAGTGATGGCCACTTATGCCAGACAGCGCGGTATGGAAGGCATCGTGCTGGATGGACCGGTGCGTGATATTGAGGGCTTATCACGCATGGATTTCCCAATTTATGCCGCCGGGCATACGCCAGGTGGCCCTTTTAAAGATGGCCCAGGCGAAATCAACGTGCCGATTGCCTGCGGTAAAATTCACGTTTCACCTGGCGATATCGTCTTAGGCGATGCCGACGGCGTGATTGTGATTCCACGCCAGGATGCCGCGCGAATTCTTGAAGCGGCGCAAGCTTACTTAATCGTTGATGAGCATAACTTCGAGCTGGCGAAAACCGGTTCACTGGAACGCGGTTGGCTGGCAGAAGCGCTGCAAAACAAGCAGGTAGAAATTATCGATGATGTTTATCGGTAAGTGCATAAGCACGGAGTTATCCAGGCCGCCATCTTTGGCGGCCTGGTTTTCGCAAACCGCGCAGCGGCTAGCACACCGAATTAAGGCGTACTGCTCACCATCGCCAACTTGCGTTGCCGGTTTTCCCGCCACACTGCAAAGATCCCGGCGAGCGCCACAATCGACGCGCCAAATATCGTGGTCGAACCCGGCAGGCTATTAAGGAACAGATAGCCAATCAGCATCGACCACACCAGCGTGGTGTAATCAAACGGCGCCAGCAGCGAGGCATCCGCATAGCGCAGGCTGAGCGTCACCAGAATCTGTGCCAGGCCGCCAAACAAACCGCAGCCCACCAGCAGCAGCCACTGCAATCCGGTAGGTTTTACCCAACCGAAAAATGCCGTTGCCAGACCGATCAACGTTGTCATCACCGAGAAATAGAACACGATCGCGCCCGGTTTTTCGATGCCATTCAGAAAACGGATTTGCACATTCGAGGTAGCCGTACAGAGTGCGGCAATCAATGCAAAGGCAACACCAAGGCTGGCCGTGGCACTGCTGGCACTGCCTGCTAGCACCCCCCCACTGGCCGCAAGGCTGGAGGAGAGCATAATCAGGATACCCGACAATCCCACCACAACGGCAACCCAGCGCGAGACGCGAACGCGTTCTTTGAGCAGCATCGCTGCCATCATCACAGTAAACAACGGTGCGGCATAACTCAGTGCAGTGGCATCAGCCAGCGAGATATACACCAGCGCCAGATAGTTAAAATACATGCCGCCGGTGCCGGAGAAACCGCGAATGAAATGGCCAAACAGATTACGCGTCTTGAGATTCTCCAGTACGTTACCCTGCACTTTCAGCCAGATTAACAGGGGAAATAGCGCAATAAAGCTGCGGAAAAAAATCACTTCACCGGTGGGGACGGCACCGTTCAGACCTTTGACGCAGGCCAGCATCAGCGTGGCGCACAGTGCAGCGAAGATCTTCAATAACACGCCTAATCGGGGATTCATGCTCTCACTCTTCTCTCTCTACCACGCGCAATCGGCAGGATTGCCGAGAGGACAACGCGCTTCACACTAGGGAGAAAAATGTGCGCTGGATAACACTTTTTCGCTCTGCCTGAATAGAAATAACTTATCGACATAGGTCATATCATTTCCCTATTGCATAACACGCTTTCCCTCTTTTTCGCCGCAAAACAAAGCCGATATAGTCCAGAAAAGCGAGATTTTGCGCTCCGAGGCAGTATCCACCATTGAGGGAATGCACATGACCATGAAAAGACTTACCACCATTGGGTTGGCACTGCTGCCGTTGCTGGCTGTTTCGGCGGCGCAGGCAGACATGATGGCGAATATCAAATCCAGCGGTGAGCTTAAGTGCGCAGTCTATTCTGACGTGCCGCCCTTCTCTTCACCGGATCCCAAGACGCGTCAGCTGGTGGGCATGGATATTGATCTGTGCACCGCACTGGCGAAACAGATGAACGTCAAACTCACGCTGGTTCCCACCTCTGTTGAAGCCCGTATTGCAGTGATCGCCACCGGCCGCGCCGATGTGCTGATTGCTAACCTCGCCTACACCAAAACGCGCGGTAACCAGATCCAGTTCAGCGATCCCTACTACGTGGCTAAAGAGATGCTGGTGGTGAAAGCGCCTCTGGCGGATAAGTCGCTAGACTTCTTCAAAGGCAAACGCATCAGCGCCACTAAGGGCACCACGTCTGAGCAGTCGATCCACATCAAAGGCGGCAAAGCGGTGACCTTCCAGGATACGGCATCCGCTTTCCTGGCACTGGAGCAGAACAAATCTGTGGGCTTCGTGACCAACACCATGACCGGTATCAAAACCATCGCCCAGGCGAAAAAAGACGGTATTGAGCTGGCGATGGTGAAAGAGCCGATGGCGCTGGAACCGATTGGTATTGGCATGAAGAAAGATGAGCCGGCACTGCTGGCCAGCGTCAACAGTGGTCTGAAAGCGATGGACGATGAAGGCACCATCGACAAAATCTGGGATACCTGGATTGGGCCGAAAACTGAATACAAAATGGTGCGTGAAGAGCGCGTACAACCGCTCTCCAGCCTGAAATTTGAACCACTGGAATAATCATGCCCGTGATGTCGCACTCTGATATCCAGCCCGCCAGCGCACCCGCGCTGGCTTGTTCCTCTGCGATCGCCCTTTCCACCATTGGCGCCCGTGCGTGGCTGGTGGAAGCACCAGGTGGATTTGATCTTTCCGGCCAGCGCCGCATCTGGTCATTAGCGCGTTTGCTGCAGGCGGATGAGGCGGTTGAAGCCCTGATCCCCGGTGTCACTAATCTACTGGTGCTGTTCCGACACATCCCTGAGGACGAAGCCGCCGTTCGAGCTTCGCTGCATGCCGCCTGGGATCAGGCGCAGGCGATTAGCCCACAGGGCAAACTGATTGAGATTCCGGTGTATTACGGCGGCGAGCACGCCACCGATCTGGATGCCGTTTGTCGTCACACCGGATTCAGCGCACGCGAAGTGGTGCGCCGTCACCATCAAAGCGAATACACCGTGTTTGCCCTCGGCAGCGCACCGGGCTTTGGTTACCTGCATGGGCTCGATCCGCAGTTAGCCACGCCACGCAAGAAAGTCCCCTCGCTCAGTATGCTCAAAGGCACGGTCACCATTGGTGGGGCACAGGCCGGTGTTTCAGCGCTGACCGGCCCCAACGGCTGGAACGCCATCGGTTTTGCCGAGCTGGAGGTATTTGATCCAATGGCAGAATCACCCGCACTGATGGCACCGGGTGATCGTATCCGTTTTCTGCCGCAGAGGATTGAACTGTGATCGAAATTGAACAGAGCGGCGCCCTGAACACGGTTCAGGATCTGGGGCGTTTCCACTTCCGCCATATGGGCGTATCGGTAAGTGGTGTGATGGATCCGCTGGCACTGCGCGCCGGAAATCTGCTGCTCGGCAATGAAGAAAATGCCGCCGCCATTGAAGTTCAGCTGTTCCCGTTCCGTGTGCGTTTTTTGCAGGACAGCAGCATCGCCGTGACGGGTGCTGACTGCCGCGCCACCTTAGACGGTGCACCGTTGCCGCCCTGGTGGGGCTGCGGCGTGCGTGCCGGGCAGGTGCTGGAATTGCGTTACCCGCGCAGTGGTGCTCGTGGCTACGTGTGCATCGCCGGCGGTGTTGATGTGCCCATGGTGCTGGGATCGCGCAGCACGGCACTGCGTGGCGGGTTTGGTGGCCTGGAAGGCCGTCCGCTGCAGCGTGGCGACCGCCTGGCACTGGGTGAAACGCATGCTTCACCGCTGCCCACTAGCGGTATTGGCATTGAGCCGCCCGACAGTGCCCTGCGCGCCCATTTTCCGCGCAACAGCGCAGGGGAAATTCAGCTGCGCGCCATTCCATCCGGCGAGTATCCCTTGTTTGCTGCCGATGCAGGTCGCTTCTGGGAGCAGTCATGGCAGGTCTCCAATCAAAGCAACCGCACCGGATATCGACTGGCGGGCGATCCGATTTTCCCGTCACAAACTATTGAGATGCGATCCTACGGACTGATCCCCGGCATTGTGCAGGTGCCGCCTGGCGGCGAGCCGATCATTCAGCTCAGCGATGCCAACACCGCGGGCGGTTATCCCAAGATCGCCGGCGTGATCGAGCAGGATCTGTGGCGTTTAGGGCAAGTATTACCCGGCCAATCGATCCAGCTGATTCAGAGTGATACGCGTGAGGCCATCGCCATCGAGCAACAGGTCGCAGGCTGGCTAAGCCGTTTACGTGTGAGCTGCCCACCGCTGCGTAAAGCGTTAACCGCATAATTTTCCTAAGGAAAAAAATCATGAAGATTGATCTGAACTCCGATATGGGCGAAGGCTTCGGCGTTTATCAACTGTGCGATGACGCCGCGCTGATGAAAGTGGTCTCCTCAGCCAATATCGCCTGCGGATTCCACGCCGGCGATCCGGCGATCATGACCCGAATGGTGCGGCTGGCGAAAGAGAATGGTGTCGGCATTGGTGCGCATCCAGGCTTGCCCGATCGACAGGGCTTTGGTCGTCGCGAGCTGCCGTTCAGTGCCGAAGAGATATGCCAGCAGGTCGCTTATCAACTCGGCGCGCTGACAGCGATTGCTCAGGCAGAAGGCACGAAGGTGTCGCACTTTAGCTTCCACGCTGCGATGGGCAATATCGTCAATCGCGACGAGGCATTAGCGCAGCAGGTCATGACGCTCGTTGCCCGTATCAATACGGATCTGATCGTGTTCGCACAACCCGATACCCTCATTGAGCGAGCAGCACAGGCAGCGGGCCTGAAAACCCTGACGCTGTTCCTCGCCGACCGCGCCTACGATGCGCAGGGCCGTTTAGTCCCGCGCGGCATTGCTGGTTCAGTCATCAAAGAAGAAGCGGCGCTGCGTGCCCGCGTGCGTCAGTTCCTGCAGCATGGCACCGTCACCACCTTCGAAGGGGAAGTGATTGCCGTGCGTGCCCGGTCAATCCTGGTGCACAGCGACACGCCGGGATCACTGGCTCTCGCCACCATTGTGCGCAGTGAAATTGAAGCCAGCGGCCATCAGGTAGCGCCGGCCGCAGAAGTGCTTGCTCAGTAACCTCTTTAAATCACCCAAATAAAAATGGCTGCCCATCGGCAGCCATTTTTTTCGCCTTACGTTTAACGACAACCAGCGCAGAACGCCGCGATACGATCGCAGCCTGTCTGCAAACGCTCCATGCTGGTGGCGTAGGACAAACGGAAGTACGGGCTCATGCCATACGCAGCCCCCTGCACCGTCACCACATGCTGCTCTTCAATCAGCGCCAGCACAAAATCGGCATCGTTGCTGATGAAACGGCCACCGGCGCTGGTCTTGCCGATCAACCCTTCAATGTTCACAAACAGATAGAACGCACCCTCTGGCTTATGGCAGCGCAGGCCATCAATCGAGGTCAGACGCTCCAGCACGTAATCACGGCGTTCACGGTAAATGCGTGCTCGCTCTTGCAATAGATCCTGCGGGCCTTCCAGCACCGCCACCGCTGCCGCCTGCGTCAAGGTACAGACGCCGCCGCTGTTCTGCGTGTTCACATTGCTCATGGCTTTAATTAATGGCGCAGGACCACCGCAAAAGCCCAGACGCCAGCCTGTCATTGAATAGGCTTTCGACACACCGTTCACCGTCAGCACACGGTCATACAGGCGCGGTTCAACCTGCGCGAGGGTATAAAAACGCACGTCGTCATAGATCAGATGTTCATAGATATCATCCGTCATGATCCACACCTGCGGATGGCGCAATAGCACGTCACCCAGCGCCTGCAGCTCGGCTTTGCTGGCCACCGAACCGGTTGGGTTGCTCGGATAGTTCAGCAGCAGCCATTTGGTCTTGTCAGTGATCGCCGCATCCAGATCCGCTGGCAGCGGTTTGAAGCCATTCTCCTGCGCACACGGCAGCGGCACCGGAACACCACCGGCAAATTTCACGATATCGGCATAGCTAATCCACGATGGCGTTGGGATCACCACTTCATCGCCCGGATTGATGGTCGCCATGATGGCGTTAAAGATGATCTGCTTCGCGCCACCCGCCGTCAGAATCTGGCTGACGTCATACTCCAGCTGGTTATCCCGTTTGAATTTCAGCTGGATAGCTTTGCGCAGTGCAGGCGTACCGTCGGTGGGTGGGTAGCGCGTGTCGCCCGCGCGTGCAGCGGCATACGCGGCTTCAATCGCATGTTCCGGTGTAGGGAAGTCGGGTTCGCCGGTAGAAAGTGCTACCACATCAACGCCCTGCGCAGCGAGATCGCGCGCTTTTTGGGTCATGGCAACGGAGGCGGAAACGGTCACATTCTTTAAACGATCGGCTATCTCGGGCATGGTCAATCCTGGGTTCGGGGGATGTCAGTTTTCCCCTGAGCATAGGATTAGGGCCGAAGCCACGGATAATAGTGCTTTGTTGTGGTGATATAACACAAAGCGATGACTGGACCGACTGCACACTTCTGCCATAAAGGCGGCAGATTGACTCAGAATTGCGTGACAGGTCACGCCCGCACGCCTGACGGAATGTTAATAAAGTGTTACTTTCTTTCCCGAGTTATATCCCGAACCCACGATTTTCCTTGCCCGTCATTGGCAATGCTGATGGGTCAACTGCACTCATTCGGTGCAGCGCTGCAATTTTCAACACCCGCCATGCCGGCGGCTCACTAGCTCAGCACCAGCCTCAGGAGGCCCAGTGGCCGTACCCTCCTGTCTGAGTTCAATAACGAAAGCTTATCCTGGCATCAACTTTGCTTGATGAGGATATGCGTTCTGTTTGAGGGAAGTGTCCATGAATCTTCGTCGCCTGAAGTACTTTGTTAAAATTGTTGACGTCGGAAGCCTGACGCAAGCTGCCGATATCCTGCATATTGCCCAACCGGCGTTGAGCCAACAGCTGGCTACGCTGGAAGGTGAAGTGAATCAACAGCTGTTGATTCGCACCAAACGCGGTGTCACGCCTACCGAAGCCGGGAAAACACTCTATTCCCATGCACAGTCCATTTTGCGCCAGTGCGAACAGGCGCAAAGTGCGATTGATCTGGTCGGCGCTGCGCTGAGTGGCAGCGTTTCCGTCGGGCTGGCACCGGGCACAGCGGCGCAAAACCTGGCGCTCCCGCTGATGATGGAAGTGCAGCAGCAGCATCCTGGCATTGTGCTCTATTTTAACGAGAACTTTGGCACCACGCTGAGCGAGCTGATCATGAACGGACGTATGGATATGGCGGTGATTTACGATCATCGCACTATCCATGGCCTGCGCTTCATGCCACTGATGAAAGAAGATCTGTGCTTCGTTTGCCCGTTCAGCCTGGCCAAACCGGTCAAAGAAATCCCGCTGTCACAGGTCGCGCAATATGATCTGTTCCTGCCTCGTATCTATAACATCATGCGCAAAGTGCTGGATGACGCCTTCGTACAGAACAATCTGCAGTACCGCGTGAAGTGCGAGATCGAATCACAAACCACCCTGAACGCGGCACTGAGTGCCGGTCTGGGCACCACCATCATGCCGGAATCCGCTGCACGTGCGATGCTGAAAAACGGGGATACCTGGATGGCGAAGATCATCGAGCCAGATGTGCAGGCCTCGCTGTCATTCTGCATGTCGGATCATCTGCCACTTTCCCAGCCTGCCGAAGCAGTGAAATCCATTTTGCTGTCGCTGATGTCGCGCCGCAACGTGGAGAACCACCCACTGACTCTGGTGGGATAAGACCCGCTTATCACCGCAAAGCGAAACCCTCTTACTGCCCGTCTAACGAACGCGCTAGATTAATCTGGTCTGTTGCCCGCTCCGGCGGGCGTGCTTCGCTTTGACGGGAACCCCATGGAAAAAACCGCGATACCGCTGCCGACGCTGCGCGCGTTGGCGCGCAAGATGCAACGTTCTGGCCTCAATAGCCTGGCGTTAGAGGGCAAACAGTGGTCGGTTCGTCTGACGTTTGCGCCTGCGCCCGCTTTACCCGTCATGCCGACGGAGGAAACCCCGCCCATCACACAGGTTATCGGCGCGCCGCTGCCCGGTACGCTGCTGCGCCGTCATCCGCATAGCCAACAGGATTTTGTTCAGCCCGGCCAGCAGGTCGCACCTCGGGATCTGCTGGCGCTGGTGCAGGTCGGCCCGCTGTATGTACCGGTGCTCAGTCCCATCAAAGGTCGCGTACAGCAACTGCGTGTTGAGGCATACTCAGCGGTTGAATACGACGAAGAACTCCTGACTATTCATATGGATAATTAATTAGCAATCCGGTTATAAGGGGCTCTTATCGCCTCACAGTTTTTATGTCTTATGCCCTTGCGGCATAACTGCATAAAGTCAAAAAAGACCCATTACGCCGGGCACACACCTGGCGAGACGAGGAAACACAAATGCCATTTTCAGATTACAAAACCGCGCTGGTGACCGGCGCATCGGCTGGCATGGGCGAAGCGATTGTTGAGCGCCTGTGCAAAGAAGGGATAACCGTGCACGCGGTGGCGCGTCGCAAAGAGCAGTTGGCCGCGCTGGCTGACCGCACTGGCTGCATCCCCCATGCCGTCGATGTCAGTGACGTGAATGCACTGACTGCGCTGTGCAAAGACCTGGAGATCGACATTCTGGTCAACAACGCGGGTGTCTCGCATCCCGGTTCCATCCTCGAAGCTGACGAAAACGTGGTGGAGACGCAAGTGGATGTCAATCTGCGTGCCGTGCTGCACCTGTGCCGTTTGCTGGTGCCGGGCATGATGGCGCGTGATCGTGGCCACGTGTTCAACATCACCTCGATCGCCGCCATCTACAACTTCAACGGCAACTCGGTGTATCACGCCACCAAAGCGGGTGTACACGCCCTGTCGCGCCAGCTGCGCGTGGACTGCTATGGCAAACGTGTGCGCGTCACCGAAATCTGCCCAGGCCGCGTCGCCACTGATATTTTCGGCAACGTTTCAGGCGATCACGATGATGCGCGTCGCCGCTTTATCGATGGCTTCGAACTGCCGCAGGCTAAAGATATTGCCGACTGCGTAGCCTTTGCGTTATCGGCTCCGGTCGCCGTCAACATTGGCAACATCGAAATTACCCCGACGCTGCAGGTGCCGGGCGGTCTTTCCACTATGCGACCGGGCGACCGCACCGCGTAATACCGTACGATGAGGTAACTGTATGGCACTTGATTTCAGCAGTGTGATAACCGGCCATTACGGCCAGATGATCGTTGACGGAACGGTGGTCACCCTTGAACTGGCGTTGGGTGCCTGGCTGCTGGCGATGGTTCTCGCCCTGCTACTGGTGGTGGTCCGCCTGACGGAAAATCGTATTGCCGTGGGGTTGGTCAAGGCGTATGTCTCCTATCACCGCAATGTGCCAACGCTGATTCAGTTGATGATGTGGTATTTCGCCATCCCCACCCTGCTGCCTGAATCACTGCAGATGGCGATTGTCGATTACAACGCCGAGTTTTTATTCTCTCTTATCGCCCTCGGATTGTGTCAGGCCGCCTATTTCTCCGAAGATATCCGCAGCGGTCTGCGCGCGATTCCCGATGGGCAAAACGAAGCCGCTCGTGCGCTCGGTATGAGCTATGTGCGCGCCATGCGTTCAGTGATTCTGCCGCAGGGCGTGCGCAATGCGCTGCCTTCTGTGGTCAATCACACTGTGCTGCTGTTTAAAAACACCAGCCTGGCGATGGTCATCGGCGTCGCAGACCTCACCTATGTGACACGTGATATTGAAAACCAGACCTTCCGCACCTTCGAATCCTACTTAGTGGCCACCGTGGGTTACCTGTTCTTCTCCCTGCTGCTGATGGGCTTGGGCGCGCTGCTGGCCCGCCGCTTCCAGCGCGTTTACGCGAGGTAATGGCGATGTTTGAGATCTTCACCATTTTGCATGACAACGGCATGCTGCTGTTAATGGGCCAGTACCCCAACGGGCCGCTGGGCGGCGTACTCTGTACGTTAGTGATTTCCGTACTAGCGGTCGTGCTGGCCTTCCCCATCGGGGTGATGCTGGGTCTGGCGCGTCTGTCACCGTGGCGCTGGCTGAGCTGGCCCGCCACCTGCTGGGTCTATCTGCTGCGCGGCATCCCGCTGATGATGGTGGTGTTCTGGACTTATTTCTGCGTACCGTTACTGATTGGCCACAACATCAGCGGCTTCGCCACCATGCTGTGTACGCTGGTGATTTACGAGAGCGCCTACATCGCCGAGATTGTGCGTGGCGGCATTCAGGCACTGCCTCACGGCCAGTATGAAGCGTCACGTGCGCTGGGCATGAGCCATCTGAAAACCCTACGTTTAGTGATTCTGCCGCAGGCGCTGTTCAACACTTTACCGAGCCTGGTGAGTCAGCTGGTCTCGATCATCAAAGACTCCACGCTCGGCTACGTGATTAACGTGCCGGAGCTGACCTTTGCCGCCAATCAGGTGAGCAACCAGCTGTTGACCAAACCGTTTCAGGTGTTCGCCATTGTGGCGATGAGCTACTACATCATCTGCTTTAGCCTCACCTGGCTCGCTAACAAACTTGAAGCGCATATTGCGCAGAAACGTCGCCAACCGCCGCAGGCCAATCCCAGCGTTGCGCCCGCGGTGATGCTGACTAAAACCTCTTCGCAATAAGGAACCCCTATGAGCCCGATGATCATGTTTAACCAGGTCAACAAATGGTACGGCGCGTATCAGGCGCTGACTGACCTGAGCGCCGAAATCAACACCGGTGAAGTGGTGGTGGTGTGCGGTCCTTCCGGGTCGGGAAAATCCACGCTGATCCGCACCGTTAACCGTCTGGAGCCGATTGATAACGGCCAAATCGTGTTTGATGGCACCGATATTCACGGCAGCAGCACGCGCCTCAATCAACTGCGCACCCGCATTGGATTTGTGTTCCAGAGCTTCAACCTGTTCCCGCACGTGTCTGTCGCCGAAAACATCATGATGTCGCCGATGAAAGTGCTAGGCATGAAACGATCCGAGGCGCGTCACCAGGCGGGCGAACTGCTGGAGCGCGTAGGCTTGTCGCATAAAGCGGATGCCTATCCGGCGCAGTTGTCCGGCGGCCAGCAACAGCGCGTGGCGATTGCTCGCGCGCTGGCGATGAAGCCGCCGGTGATGTTGTTTGATGAACCAACGTCCGCGCTCGATCCCGAAATGGTCGGCGAGGTGCTGTCGGTGATGCGCAGTCTGGCGCAGGAAGGCATGACCATGATGTGCGTGACGCACGAGATGAATTTTGCCCGCGAAGTGGCGGATACCATCTGGTTTATGGACCAGGGACAGATTCTGGAGAAATCGACGCCAGAGAAGTTCTTCACCCAACCGCAGCACCCACGTGCGCAGCGCTTCCTGAGCGATTTACGGTCGCATTGATGCATCCCGGTCGGCAGTGCTGCCGACCGGGATATTCACTTCATCTTAATCAGCAATCCACCCACACCGCACCGGCATTCGCTGACTTCACACACTGCTCAACCCAGCGTACGCCCATCAATCCGGCATGCACATCCGGATACCAGAAGTCCGCCAGAAACGCCTCATCTCCACGATCGGTGGCATCCATTGCCAGCGCAAAACGGCGATAGAGATTCGACCAGGCTTCAAACAGCCCTTCCGGATGGCCGCCGCCGATACGGTCGTCAGCCAGCGCACTTTTGTGCAGATAGCCCATACCTCGGTCCAGAATCTGCAGCGGCTCGCCCTGCACTTCATAGCGCAATTGGTTCGGTTGCTCATCCCACCACTCCAGACTGGCCTTCTCACCAATCACCCGCACTTTCTGCCCGTGCATCGAGCCACAGTTCACCGCCGAGGCCCACATGGTGCCGACAGCGCCGTTGTCGTACTCCATCATTACAAAGGCGTTATCTTCCAGCGGCGCACGGGTTTTCACGAAACTCTGACGGCTGCACAGCAGACGTTTCACCTGCAGTTTCGGCACCATGGTTTCGGCGATAAACAGCGGATGCGTCGCCAGATCCCCCAGCACATAGCTGGGGCCGACAAAACGTGGATCGACGCGCCACTTGGTGCTTTCGTTTTGCAGTTCGACCGCTTCGTTATGGAAACCGTGCGCGAACTGCATATTGATAATGCGGATCTCACCCAGCAGCCCTTCTGCGATCATCTCGCGCGCCTGATGGATCAGCTGATGTCCGGCATAACCGTAGGTGACGCCGATGATCTTTTTCTTCTCGCCGCAGAGTTTTTCCAGCTCGTCCGCTTCCTCCGTGGTGAAGCAAAGAGGCTTCTCACACACCACATGCAAACCGGCATTGAGCGCCGCACGGCAAATGGTGAAGTGGGTATTGTTCGGCGTGGCAATCGAAACGGCTTCGATGCCGTCTGTACGCGCCGCTTCCGCCGCAAACATCGTTTCGTAATCCGGATAGCAGCGATCCGCGTCGACGCCCAAGGATACGCCAAACGCACGGCCGCGTTCGGCGTTAAGATCAAATGCGCCCGCCTGCAACACAAAGTTGCCATCACGCAGTGCCGATGAACGATGGATATAACCAATCTGGCTGGTGCCGCCGCCGCCCACCATGCCCCAGCGCAGTGAACGCTCCAGAGCTTTAATGCCGTTAATCATGATGATCTCCTCAGAATCCGACCGATTGCAGGTAGTGAAGGCTGGCAGTGACGTCGCGCAGGCTGGTGTCGGCGTTGCGCGGATCGCGCTCCTGCTCGATAGTGATCCAGCCCTGATAGTTGCGCTCAGCGAGGAACGCTCGCACCGCAGGATAATCAATCGCGCCTTTGCCAATCGGGCACATCACCCCTTCCGCGCAGGCGGCAAAGAAGTCCCCGCCACGCGCAATCACATCGCGCCATACTGCGTCATTCACATCTTTAAAGTGCAGGTAATCGATGCGATCCCAGTAACGGCTCAGATAAGGGATCGGATCCATGCCGGAGTAATAGAGATGGCCGGTGTCGAGGCACAGTCCCGCAACTTCATGCGGAATGTCCTGCACCAACTGCTCAAGCTCGTCGGCAAACTCAATACAGCCGCCCGCATGCGGGTGGATCACCGCGCGTACGCCGTACTCATTCCAGGCAATCTGGCTCAGGGTGGTGATGTGCTCCATCATTCGCTGCCACTCTTCGCCCGGCAAACGCGGCGCTTTATCTGACTGACCGGCGTATCTGGCGCGTTCAGGATTACCGAAATCGATAATCACCAGGTAAGGCGCAGGCAGATTATCCGCCTGGGTTTTCTCGGCAGTAGGGACTTGCGACAGGTTGCGACAGATGTTGTGTGTCAGTTCAACCATCGCCGGGAAATTGGCTTCGCTGACCAGATCGTCAAAGATCGTGCCCGCCACCAGCGAAAGCTGATGTGCTTCCAGCTGGTGCCGTAATTCAGCCGCGTCAGTTGGCAGGTAAGTCCATGGGCCCAGCTCAATGCTTTTGTATCCGGCCTGAGCGGCTTCCGACAGGACTTTCTGCCACGGTGGCAGGAAAGGGTTTTTAGGATCGTCCACACCCCAGCTGCAGGGCGCGTTTGCAATATGAATCGTCATGATCGTTCCTTGCGGTGTTGGATAGCGCAAGTATCAAATAAAAATTTCACCTTCAGCAATCATGAAACTTTCATTTTTTGATAGCGATCATGTTATTTTTCATCACCAAAATGATAGATAACCTATCAAACCTGTGACTGGCGCGGCTTCCGGAACAAAGGGGCTGGGCAACACGCCGCAACCCATTGTCCCCCCTTTAGCGGATTGGCGATCTCAATTTGCGTGGTCTGTCGCGCCGCTAGCGATGGGTATTGCCTATAAACTAAAGATTCTCACGCGTGATGATCTCAAACGGCAACGTAACCTGGGCAAAATGCGTTCCCGGCTCGACATGTTGCTGGACGGTGCGGACCAACTGCCGTGCCATATCCTCTATTTCATGGCGAATCATCACGGTAATCGTGCCGTCAATCAGTGCCAGCTCGCCCTCTTTCACCGGGCCGTGACAGATCAACGCCACCTCACGCTGCGGCTGCTGGCGCAATGCATGGATAACACCTTCAATACCGCCGCAGGGCGCGTAGATTAACGCCAGATCGGCATGTTCCTCCAGCAACTGACGTGTAGCGTGATAGCCGCCATCAATCGACTCGTGAGTTTTCAGCGGTTCCAGCACGCGTCGGCTGCTGTCCTGTTCACGCAAATAGGAGCGGAAACTGATTTCGCAGCTCTCCTGACAGTTAAAGCGATGGTCGCCCACCAGCACGCCCACCGATCCCGGCTTATGCAGCAAATGCGAGGCCACCCAACCGGCAGTGCGTCCGGCCTTCTGATTATCCAGCCCGAAATAACCCGCATGTCCGCAGGGTGAGAAGTTGGAAAACAGTGCGTAAACCCTAACACCCTGACGTGAGATCTGTTCGATGGCGTGGCGGATCAGTGGGTGATCCAGCGCGACTAAGCCGATCACGTCTACTTCTTGCGCCAGCTTATGCAATGAGGCCACCACAGCCGCCACATCATCAATGTCATGCCAGTAAAACCGTGGCTCACTGCCCGCAGGATGTAACGGCTGCGTCTGTTGCCTGAGGGCATCTGTCAGCGAGTGATAGAAAGAATACGATTTTGATAACAGCACAAACCCCATGCGCAGTGCCACGCGCGCGGACTGCGCCTCCGCGCTGACAGGCACAACCGGCACCATGCGATAACCCAGTCGGTTGGCGGCTTCCAACACTTTCTGCTCAGTAGCCGCGCGCACCGGTGCCCGCCGATTCAATACCCGGTCTACCGTAGCAACGCCGACGCCCGCCGCATTGGCGATGGCGTTCATGGTGATTTTGCTCATTAACAGATTCCATTTTGATAGTTAGTTATCAAAAATAATGCCCGAAACGACCAGTAAATGCGAAAGTATTGCGGAAGAAATCGTCATCAAATCGCAACATCTGATAGAAAATCTCTCAGTAATTTGATCGTTATCGCAAAAATGAAATGATCCATTTCATTAAATTACCTGTCGGAATAAATGTTTGATATTTTCCTGTTCGAGGACAGAGGTGAGGGCTGATGGATTTGCATCAGTAAATGAATAGAGGCGGCGGTCGCGCCTTTCTATAGTGAAAGCGATCTGCCTTATCGGCTCCCGGCACATAAACCACTCAATAATAACGGAGATGATATGTTCCCTCAGACTCTACCTGCACCTCGCCGTCACCCTGAAAACCAGATCCCCACGCTGCGCTGGGGCATTGTCGGACCCGGCTGGATCGCCGACCACTTTGCCAACGCGCTGCGTCATCATACTCAGCAGCAACTGGTGGCGGTGTCGTCACGCAGCCTGGAGAAAGCGCAGGCTTTTGCCAGCAAATGGGATATACCACACGCTGTTGAAGGCATTGATGCACTGCTGAGCCGGAATGACATCGATGTGGTGTATATCGCCACACCACACAATCATCACTTTCCTGATGGGCTGCGCACGCTGCAAGCCGGCAAACATGTGCTGATTGAAAAGCCGCTGGCGCTTAATGCGCAGCAGGCGTTGCAGCTACAGCAGGAAGCGCACAAACAGCAACGCTTATGCGTGGAGGCGATGTGGTGTGATTTTGCGCCGAAATACGACGTCATCCGTCAATTGCTGGCCGATGGCGCATTAGGAGATGTTCATACATTGATCGCCGATCATGGTGAATATTTTACGCAGGATCACCGCATTTTTAATCTCGATCTGGCGGGCGGACCGATGCTGGATCTCGGCAGCTATTTGATCGGCTTCAGCGTGCTGGTCGGCGGCGCACCCGACAGCATTGTGGCGCAAGGCCAGCCTGCACCTGGCGGTGTGAATGGGCAAACATCGATGTTGCTGACCCACGGCAACGGCATGCACTCGGTGCTCAACACCACGCTGTTCAGCAACACACCGGGCACTGCCGTGATCGCCGGTCGTGATGCCACGCTTTATCTCGACGGCCAGTTCTATGCGCCAGGCAATTTCCGTCTCACCTCCAGCGATGGCCGCCATACGCTGCGCTGGGAAGAACCGACTAATCGCTATATTCAGCTCTGTCATGAAATCGAACATACCGCCTGGTGTATCCATCAGGGGCTGCTTGATTCGCCTGTCCGTCCGCTGGCCACCTCACTGGCCACGCTGCACGCCATGGATGAAGTCAGGAAGCAGATCGGTGTGGTGTTTAATGAAGAGCGCACCGCTTAACGATCAGGAGAACAACATGAAAATCGCTTTTGATGTAGATGTCATCAGAGAAATGGGCATCACACGCATGGTGCATCAGGTGGCCGAATGGGGTTACAAGTACATAGAACAATCGCCCCATCCACAGATCAATCCGTTTTATAAACACCCGAAAGCCAGCCGGGAAATCATGCGCGAATACAAAAATGCGCTGAATGCCACTGGCTTAGAAATCTCATCGTTTATCACGGTTTATCGCTGGTCAGGCCCGGACGAGTTGCGTCGTCAGGCGGCGGTGAAGAACTGGAAACGCATGATTGAGATCGCCGTCGAGATGGGCGTGCAGGTGATTAACACCGAGTTGTCCGGCAACCCTAACGAGCCAGAGATCTGTGAAGAGATGTTTTATCGCTCTATGGAGGAGCTGCTGCCGATCATCGAACGTGAAGGCATTCGCGTCGAAATTCAGGCTCACCCATGGGATTTTTGCGAACAGAACAACGAAACGGTGGACATCGTGAAGTCGTTCCGCAGCGATAACGTCAAATATATTTACAGCGCGCCACACACCTTCTACTACGACAAAGGCGTGGGCGATGTGAAAAACATGCTGCATTACGCAGGCGACGATCTGTCGCATATGCTGATTGCCGATACCATGAACCACACTAAACACTGTCGCTATATTGTTAACCCACCGGGTGTGGATGCGACCATTCATCAGCACGTTGCCGTGGGTGAAGGTGAAGTGAATTTCGATGCTCTGTTTGAAGCGCTGCGCGAGATGGATTTCGCCAACCGCACGTATAAGGTGGGCGGTGAGTCGATTATCTCTGCGGCGCTGTTTGGCTATCCGGAAAAGATGAAGTATCAGGCGGTGGAAACGCGTGAACTGATCGAGCGTGAGCTGCTGAAGTAAGCGCGGCAAGCAGATGATATTTCCCCCTCTCCCATGGCGAAAGGGGGAATGAATCGCGCGAGTGCTCATCAAAGGAGCTGATGGAAAGCCTCTCTCCACCGGCACGCTCTCCCACCAGAGGGAGAGCGTTGCGATAACGGCATCAGATTGCCACCCTCTCCACTTCTACAAATTCACCCCGCGTCAGCGATAACTGCGCCGCCTCGGCAATCGCCTGCGCGCGCAGGCCGTCGATCAATCCCGGCAGTCCTTCGATTTTCTCTCCGCCGATATGGCGCACAAACGCATCCAGATGGGTGTAATACGTCTCTTTCACGCGGCTGAACCAGTCGGCATACAGACCTGGCTGGATGATCCCTTTACCCTGATACAACGTGGCGCCGCGCGCTGACTGGGCCTCTGAAGCCAGCATCCCTTCACTGCCCATCACGCTGATGCGTTCGTCATAGCCGTAAGCCGTGCGGCGGGTGTTATCCAGTTGCGCCAGCGCGCCCTGCTGCATGCGCATGATCAGCACCGAAGTATCAACGTCAAAATCGCGGATCTCCGGCATCGCCAGTGCGGCACCGAGTGCGCCAACGGTGCTGACTTCATCTTCTGTCAGCCAGCGCAGCAGATCGAAAAAGTGAATCGCCTGATCGCGCATCTGGCCACCAGAGGCTTGTAGATAGCTAATCGGCGGCAGTTCTGAAGCGCGGCATACCATCTGAATCAGCTCGGTACGGCCAATCAGCCCCTGCTTTAGCTGTGATTTAAGCTGCTGATGGCTGTCATCAAAACGGCGATTGAAGCCCACGGTAACAGGAACCTGCACCGGGGAGATTTTTTCCACTACATCGCGCGCACGCTGCAGCGACAGATCGATCGGTTTCTCGCAATACACCGCCTTGCCCGCCAGCACCGCCTGCTCCAGCAGTTCAGCATGGGTTGGCGTGGCGCTGGCAATCAGTACCGCGTCAATCGCATCACTGTTCAACGCCTGATGAACGCTGGCAGCCTTTGCACCAAAGCGTTGCGCTACCGCTTCGGCGCGTGAGACATCAATATCGCACACCAGCGCCAGCTCCACGCCAGGATGTGCGGCCAGGTTTGCGGCATGCACCTGGCCGATAAATCCACTACCAATCAAGGCAAAACGTTGCGGGGTCCGCATTTTAACGCTCCTTTTGTTCACACTTCGGAATAGCCGATGTTGTCAAAATAGCGCTTTCTGGCAGGCTAGCTGAACGCGGTTTTTGATGGAATTACCTCACATGAAAGCACTGACGCTGGCGGAGTTGGCGAAGCAAGTTGGCGTGGGCGTGGCCACGGTTGATCGGGTTTTGAACGATCGCGGTGGCGTGTCTCCTGCGATGACCAAAAAAATCCTGCAAGCGGCGCGGGATGCGGGTTTAAAGCGTATCTTGCCCGAGGAGCATCGTCACACCTGGCAGGTTGAAGTACTGCTGAGCGGCAACGGTGCCTTCTTTTTTCAGCAGCTGGCACAGGATTTCGCCCGGCTGGCTGATGAGCTGGGCTATCGCCGGTTGCGACTGCATCGCACGCTGATCCCGGAAAACGCGCCGGAGAAGCTGGCCGCGCACATTGCCGCCAGCAGTAAAAAGATGGATGCACTGATCGTTTTCGCGCACGAAAATCCGCTGATTTATGATGCTTTAGCGGCGTGTCAGGCGCGCGGCGTACCGGTGATTACCATGGTGACGGATCTGCCCGATGCGGCGCGCTTGTGCCATGTCGGCATCGATCAGTACAAAGCCGGACGCACCGCGGGATTGATGCTCGGCAGCATGATCAATGCACCGGGCGATGTGGTGTTGGTGAGTGGTCGCGCGGATTACTCGGCACATCGTCAGCGAATTGAAGGTTTTCAAGCCGTGCTGGCGGAGCGTTTTCCGCAGCTCAGGTTGCGTGAAATTTTGGCCGGGCAGGATGAACGCGATCGCATTAGCCGCCTGCTGGAGAAAACACTGGCCGGATCGCAAAATATAGTCGGACTCTACAACACCGGCCTCGGCAACACGCAGATCCACGATGCGCTGGCGCGCCACCGTCTCGGCGGCAAAGTGGTGTACGTGACGCATGAACTTTATGCCACCACCCGCCAGCTTTTTGAGAAGCGCGTACTGACGTTAACTCTCGATCAAAACACCCTGCGCCATGCCCAGCTGGCGCTGACCTTATTGCTAAAACATCTCGAAGAGAGTGAACAGCCCGATACCTACCAGTCCGGCAAAGTCGACTTTATGCTGTTTACGCAAGAGAACTTCGCATAATCACACTTTGCATCTCACCGCCAGCGCGGTTAAATCGCCTTCATCTGTCGCTGCTACACTCAGTAGCAGCAAAAAACGCAATCACAACAAGGCGAAATCACTATGTCGGAAAATCAGTATCAGCCCGCGAAAGTCTGGACCTGGGACCCGGAAGCCAAAGGTAACGGCGCGAAAACCAACCGTCCATTCGCCGGGCCGACGCATGAGAAAACGCTGCCGGTCGGCAAACATCCGCTGCAGCTCTATTCACTCGGTACGCCAAACGGCCAGAAAGTGACGATTCTGCTGGAAGAGCTATTGGCCGTCGGTGCCAAAGAAGCCGAATACGATGCCTGGCTGATCCGCATCGGTGATGGCGATCAGTTCTCCAGCGGCTTTGTTGACGTCAACCCCAACTCCAAAATCCCGGCATTGAGCGACCATTCAGTGACGCCACCGCTGCGCGTATTTGAGTCTGGCAACATCCTGCTCTACCTGGCCGAGAAATTTGGCCACTTTATCCCGGCGGATATCGCTGGCCGTACGGAAACCCTGAACTGGCTGTTCTGGCTGCAGGGCTCTGCGCCTTATCTTGGCGGTGGCTACGGTCACTTCTATTTTTACGCGCCAGAAAAAATCGAGTACGCCGTCAACCGCTTCACGCTGGAAGCCAAGCGTCAGCTGGATGTACTGGATCGTCAGCTCGCGAACAACCGTTTCCTCGCCGGCGAGGAATACACCATCGCCGATATCGCTACCTGGCCATGGTACGGCAACCTGGTGCTGAACAACATCTATGGCGGCGGCGAGTTCCTTGATGTGCAGTCGTACAAAAACGTGGTGCGTTGGGCCAAAGAGATCGCTGAGCGTCCAGCGGTGATTCGTGGTCGCAAAGTGAATAAGGCCTTCGGTGCCGAACCGCAGGATCAACTGCTGGAACGTCACGATGCATCCGACTTCGACACCAACACCGAAGACAAACGTCAGGCGCGAGGAGAGCAGTAATGGCCGCTTATGTGGTGATGATTAAAGACGAAACGCTGGATAAAGACGAACTGGCGACGTACGCGCAAAAAGCCGGTGAGGCACGTGGCGATCATCAGATCACGCCGCTGGCGTTTTATGGCGATCTTGAAGTGCTGGAAGGCCGTGATGCAGAAGGCGTAGTGGTGCTGGAGTTTGCGGATATTGACGCAGCAAAAGCCTGGTATCACAGCCCGGCGTATCAGGAAGCGAAAGCCCATCGGGTCAAAGGCGCGAACTATCGCGTGTTACTGGTCAAGGGTGTGGCTTAATCTGCCAACAGGGGCGCACTTCATTCGGTGCGCCCTGCCAGCCAGAGAAGTCGTGATCTGCTCGTCTCACCGATTTTCAATCCAGTCTGAATAACGCAATCGCCTGCTGTAAACGGTTCGCCTGCTGTTGCTGCTGATGCGCGACCTGCATGGTTTCTGCCACGTGCTGAACGTTGTGATGCACGCTGTGATCGATGCTATTGATACTCTGCTGAATCTGTTCAATGCTCAAATTCTGCTGCTCACTCATCTCAGACAGCTCGGTGACCAGCTGTGACAATCCGCTGATGCTGCTGTGAATCGCGCGCATGGTCTGTGCCGCATGCTCAATCTGCACCGTGCCATGCTCGGTGCTCAACGTACTGGCATCCATCAGTTGGCGAATTTCGCGGGCGGCATTCTCGCTGCGCATCGCCAGGTTACGCACTTCGCTCGCCACTACCGCAAAACCGCGCCCCTGACTTCCGGCGCGCGCTGCTTCCACCGAAGCGTTCAGTGACAGAATATTGGTCTGGAAAGCGATGCCGTCGATCAATTCTAAAATCACTTTCACCCGCTGTGACTCTTCGCTGATTTTCGCCATTGAGCCAATCGCCGACTGAATATTTTCCTCTCCGCGCGTCGCCACCGCGCGCGTATCCCGCGCTAGCTCGCTTGCACTCTGCGCTTTGTCACGCGTTAAGCTGGCGGCGATGCTGATTTCCGTCATCGCACTGGCGGCCACTTCCAGCGCCTGCGCCTGTTCATCGGTGCGGGTCGAAAGGGCGGCGTTGCGTTGCAAAATACTCTCAGACTCCGTTAGCAAGGCACTCACGCCGAGGCTCACCTGATGGAGGGTGCCATGCATGGTGCCTAACGTGGTACTGAAAGTGCGTGCGAACGGGGTTTCACTCTGCTGCGTATCCGCATTCAGCGTCAGATACCCGGCCTGTTGGTTGATCTGTGATGCCAGCTCTGCCACTTCGCTCGCGGAACGTGCATCGGCGGCCATCTGACGCGCAATCACCAGCAAGATGGCGGTCTGCGCCACCACAAACAGGGCATGAAACAGCACCATGTCCCAGCCCGGATGGTGGAATACCACCACGCCAAACAGATCGTTTTCTTGCAGATAATTAAACAGGACATGATGCGTGGCCGCTGCTGCCGCACCCATCATCAACGGTCGGATATCGCGCCACGCCAACAGCACTGACATCAACACAAATACCGAGAAGTGATATTCGGTTTCACCGCCGCCGAGCTGAATCAGTAAACCTGCCCAGCCGATCAGCAGGGCTGAGAGCACCAGCCTTGAAGTCAGCGTGCCGCGCAGGACGGTGCCAAAGAAGGTCGACAGTAGTGCCAACGCCAGACCGGCAATCAGCGCTAAGGTTAAGCTGTCATTCATCCACCCTACACCGAGCGCAATCGGCCACAATCCCCAGTTAAGGATGACCGCAAGGCTGTCTGCGCGCTGTGCAATACGTCGCAGCGAAACCATCTCCACCGGCGCGGCGTCCGGGCCTGACAAGGGCGTTGCGATCATGGCAGTTTTCCACACCAGAGGTTGATTAAGATGCCCAAGACGCAAGGGCTAAACGCTCAGACTGAGTGGAGAAATTATCGGCGTAGTATCAGGAAAGTTTAGGACCGTTAATAATTGAAAGGGAAGGATGTGAGCAGGTTCACTTGAATGCGATGATTCCCCGGGCAGCACAGGCGCAACGTCGTGCGCCTGTGCCGTATCGCTCAACTTACTTCGCAGCAAACTGCGCGTAGTTCTCCGGGGTAATGGTCTGATACGGTACCCAGTTGTATTCCTGCACTTTCTGTTTATCCAGCAGCGCTTTCGTCACCTGCACCGCGCCGGTTGCCTGGCCTTTAGCATCCTGGAAAATAGTCAGCGTCATCTTGCCGTTTTTGACGAACTGCTGCCCGTCAGGCGTGCCATCAATCCCCGCCACCAGAATCTTTTCATTTTTCGCCTGACTGAGCGCCATGATGGCACCAATTGCCATTTCATCATTATTAGCCGCAATCGCATCGATCGGACGTTGGTTCAGCAGCCAGCTCGACACCACATCCACGGCTTCATTGCGCTGCCACTTGGCGGTCTGCTTCTCAATCACTTTCATGTCTTTGTATTTGGCGATCACCGCTTCGACCGCACGGGTGCGCTCACGCGCTTCCTCATTGGACAGTGCGCCCATCAGAATTGCCACATTGCCTTTGTAGTTCATCTTCTTCGCTAACGCTTCCATCTGCATCTCACCGCCCAACGCGGAGTCCGAACCGACATATGCCATGTCGCCCGGCAGTTTCACTTCTGGTTTACGATTGACGAAAATCAGCGGGATATTGGCGTTCTTCGCCGCATTAATCATCGGCAATACGCCCTGCGTATCCACGGGATTCAGGATGATGGCGTCTACGCCCTGGTTGATAAAATCATCAACCTGCTGCACTTGCAGTGCCACATCCCCTTTGGCATCCACGAACTGGCCGTTTAGCTGATTAGCCTTTAACTCTGCCTGCATCTGCGTGCGCAGAATCGAGACAAAGTTAAGGTCGAAGTTAGCCAGCGCGACGCCGACGGTGAAGGTTTTCGCACTGACGCTCAAACTCAGCAGCAGAGAACACAGACAAAGCACGATGTTTCGGATGTTCATGAGGTGATTCCTGTAGGTTGAGGTTTTATTGTTATGACGCCGGGCAACAGGCAAATACCCGGCGGTAAAACGCTTAAATCGTGAAGTGATCGCGGAACTGCTCTAGCGCGGCCGTGCTGTCACCGCTGGCCCAGCCCTCCATCGCCACCGTGCCGCTGTAACCCACTTCCTGAAGTGCACGCGCGATTGCGCGATAGTTGATCTCGCCGGTGCCCGGCTGCTGGCGACCCGGTACATCCGCCACCTGAACTTCGCCAATCGCGGAACCGCTGCGGCGAATCAGCTCAATCAAATTGCCCTCGCCAATCTGCGCGTGATAAAGGTCGAGATTCATCTTCAGCGCCGGGCTGTTGACCGCCTCCACCAGCGCCAGGGTATCGGCAGCCAGCGCAAACGGGGTGCCGGGATGATCGACCGGCAGGTTGAGGTTTTCGAGGGTGAACACGCGCCCGGCGCGCTCGCCCAGTTGCGCCACTTTGCGCAAGGTATCGACCGCTTTCAGCCACATCGCACCGGTTACCACTTCCACAGGTTTGACCGGCAAGCCTTTGTCATCCAGCCCGGTGCCGTGCAGATTTAATCCCGGGCAGTTAAGCCGCTCAGCTACGGCCAGCGAGGCTTCAGCACTTTGCAGCAGCTGCTGGATCTCGTCATCGTCGGTGAGATTGCCGGTGAGATAGCCGGTCATGGAGGTGAATCGCGCACCTGTGGCGACCAGCGCATCAATGTCTTTATTGGCCCATCCCCAGATTTCGACGCCAAACCCCAGCGCGTGAATGCGTTTCACACGCTCGACGAAAGGCAGATCGAGGAACACCATTTCGGCACAAACTGAGAGTTGATAAGCAGCCATTAGCGCGCTCCCACTTTGACAGGCAGGTTGTGGGTGACCGATTCAATACAGGCCAGCGCAATCTCCAGCGCATTGCGCGCGTCTTCGCCGGTGGCGCGCGGTGTTTCACCGGTGCGTATACAGCGGGCAAACTCGATCATTTCCGCCACATAGGCTTCGCGCAGCAGATCCGAATCCATACGCGAGGTTTCCATGCTGATGCCGCTGGCGCTGTAGCGCACACAGTTAGAAGAGGTGATATGGCCCGCCTGCAGCATCCCCTTGCTGCCAAATACTTCGCCGCGCACGTCATAGCCGTACACTGCCTGGAAGTTGGCTTCCGCGATGGCAATCGCTCCGTTATCAAAACGAATCGTCACCACCGAGGTATCCAGTAAACCTTTATCCTTGAAATCCGGACGCACCAGCGCATCAGCAATGGCATACACTTCCACCGGTTTTGCCCCGTGGTTGAAATGCAGCAGCGTGTCGAAATCGTGGATCAGCGTTTCGAGATAAATGGTCCACTGTGGGATGCGTGACGGATCGTGCAGCGCCGGATCGCGCGTCACAGAACGACTCAACTGCGTAATACCGTTCTCACCCGCCTTCACTGCCGCAATCGCCGCCGCAAAACCCGCATCGAAACGGCGATTAAAGCCCACCTGCAACACCACGCCCGCGCTTTTGGCGGCGGCAATCGCCCGATCAGCTTCCTCCAGCGTGACGGCCATCGGCTTCTCACAAAATACGTGTTTTCCGGCATTCGCTGCGGCAATTACCCACTCGGCATGGGTGCGAGCGGGCGCTGCAATGGCAATCGCATCAATCTCTGGATCTTGCAGCAGCGCATGCAAATCGCTGTAGGCTTTTGCTACACCCAGTTTGCTGGCAAGTTTCTCAGCGGCACCGGGCTGCGGATCGGCCACCGCCGCCAGCGTGGCGCCGGGTACGCGATACGCCAGATTCTCGGCGTGGAAGCTGCCCATTCGCCCTGCGCCAATCAGACCAACACGTACCGGTTGAAGATGAAATGTCATAAATCATTCCTTACTGTTTTGGATATGTCCGTTCGGGACAGGTGAGATAGACATTTCATTGCAATCCAGATGCCAACTAAAAAGGGGCGATTTATGTGAGGCACCACACAGCGTTGCGCTGTGGATTGGTCATAAACTTTACATGTCAACTTCACATGTCAATAAAATGGACATTCCAGATTGACCAGGAGCCTCTGATGCGCGCCAGTGAACGTTTGCCGTTTAAAGATGAAAGCGACCCGATTTTCAGCCTGCCGGAAGGAACTGAAGCGGGCGAATGGGATACCTTGTTGTGGCAGGGCTGGCACAGCTTTGTCAGGGGGGAACAACCGGGCTGGATGCGGCGCAGTATTTTGCAGTCCTGGCAGCGATCGCAGCAGCGCGCTATCGATCCCCATACCTTCGTCTACACTTCGCCACCCGCTGATGAGCTGAAGGCCATCCTTGCGCACAATGCCGAGCTGATTATGGTGGCGCGTAACGTAATGGAAAACCTGCTGGCCTATAACCCGGACGGCCATATCAACCTCACAGATGCGCAGGGCGTCACGCTACATTTTTGCGGCGCAGATATGACGCCGATCGGCAGCATCCTGAGCGAAGAGGTGCTCGGCACTAACTGCACGGCACGTTGCCTGATTGAGCAACGCCTGGTGTATGTGTTGAGCGGGGAAAACTGGAAGATCGATCTGCGTAAGCGCCACTACCAATGCGCTGCCGCACCCATCCGTGATGCCGGCGGCCAGCTGCTCGGCGTGCTCACACTCACCGCCACGCCGGATAACTTCAATGCGCACACGCTCGGCACGGTGCAGGCCGCTGCGGAAGCGGTAGGACAACAGCTGATGCTGCGCAGTTTGCTGGCGGAACAACAGTCGATCCTCGAAACCTTAAATGAGGGCGTGATCGTCTGCGATCGCCATGGACGGATCAAAACCTTAAACCGTTATGCGCGGCAGATCTTTAGCGGCCTCGATCCCCAAGCCGGCCCGATCGATGTGTTACTGCAACCACAGGGCGGATCGCTGCTGACCATGCCATTCTGTAACGACCGCGAGCTGCAGTTTATGCCGGATGGCGTACAGCCCCTCTCCTGCCTGATTTCATTAATGCCCGCACCCGATGGTGGCCGCGTGCTGTCACTGCGTGAGAATCAGCGCATTCGGGCGATTACGCGGCAGGTAATGGGCGTCAGCGCCAGTTATACCTTTGAGATGATCCGCGGCCACGCTCCTCGCGTGCAGCAAGCAATCCAGAAAGCACGCGCCAGCAGCCGTACCGATAGCACCGTGCTGTTAAGCGGTGAGAGCGGTACCGGCAAAGAGCTGTTTGCACAGGCGATCCACAACGCCAGCCCACGACATCAGGAACCCTTTATCGCCCTCAACTGCGGCGCTCTGCCGCGTGATCTGGTGCAGAGCGAACTGTTTGGTTATGTCGATGGCGCGTTTACCGGTTCCCGGCGTGGCGGCTCCGCTGGAAAATTCGAGCTGGCGGATGGCGGCACGCTGTTTCTGGATGAAATTGGCGAAATGCCGCTAGAGGCACAAACCAGTTTGCTGCGCGTATTACAGGAGAGTGAAGTAGTGCGTATCGGCGCGGCCCATCCGCTGAAGGTCAATGTGCGCATCATCGCCGCCACCCACTGTAATCTTCTGGATGCGGTGGAAAAAGGCGCCTTCCGCCGCGACCTGTTTTACCGGCTTAACGTGATTTCATTAGCTATCCCGCCGCTGCGTGAACGTCAGGAAGATATCCCAGGCTTGGTGAATACCTTTATTCAGGCGCTCTGTACCCGATTGAAACGCATTGCGCCGCAGGTGTCTTCAGAAGCCATGCACTGCTTACAGGCGTGGCACTGGCCGGGCAACGTGCGTGAGCTGGAGAACCTGGTCGAACGCATGGTGAACCTGTGCGAAGGGCTGGAGATTGGCAAGTCGGATTTACCGGAAGAGATGACACAGCGCGAACCGTTAACGGAAGCAGGCGTCTTGACCTCATTGCAGGAGAATGAGCGCCAGCATGTATTGCAGGTGGTGAGCGAACAGAAAGGCAACCTGCGCCAGTCGGCACAGCTGCTGGGGATTTCACGTACCGCACTGTATAACAAACTGAATATCTGGCAGGTGGATGTCACGGCTTTGCGAGGGAAATAGGGTAACGGTGAGTGCGCCTCTCTTAACCTGCCCGCTCCCTGAATCCTGAGCTGGATTCAGGAATGACCGCAGAGTGGGCAGAGCATATTGCCTGCTCTCTACAACAACGCTCCACCGCAGATCACCAACTCCTGCCCGGTTATTGCATAGGCTGCGGATGACAGCAAAACCGCTCTTTACAACGAGGCCCCACCGCAGATCACCAGCTCCTGCCCGGTTATCGCATCAGCAGCGGGTGACAGCACAAAACCAGCCAGCGCCGCCACTTCCTCCGGCTTGATATAACGTCCGATGGGCGGCAGCTTTGGTGGTGAACTGGCGCGGCCGGGTTGCAGCAGCATGGGCGTCTCTGTGGCTCCGGGCGCGATAACATTCACGGTGATCCCCTGCGGCGCTAACTCAGCGGCCCAGCTGCGCGCCATCCCGACCATCGCCGCTTTGGTACTGACATACTGGCTGCGATGAGCGGCGCCGCGTGAGGTGCGACTGCCGATCAGCAAAATGCGATCGCCCTGCGTCATCTGCGGCTGCAACGCGTTCGCCATGATCTGCGCCACCTGCACATGCAAATACCACAGGCGCGCGCTCTGCTCCTCATCGAGATCGCCGAGCGGCGCTGCCGCCATCATGCCTGCGGCATGCACCAGCGCATCCACCTTTGGCAAGGCGGCCAGCGCCTGCTTCAGCAAACTGGCATCAAACAGATCCACACTCACCGAGATAAAGCCCGGATGATCTTTCTTTACCAGCGTGCGACTGAACCCCGTCACCTGCCAGCCTTGCGCCAGCAGATGATCGGCAATCGCCGCGCCAATACCGGAACTGACACCCGTGACCAGCGCGTGTCGACTCATTGCTCTCCCCTCGCCCACGCTTCGTTAACGCGGACGTACTTAATCGCCTGACGGAAATAGGTATAGGCGATATGCAGCGCGCCATCGTCACTCTGTTTGATGCTGGGATAAGAGAACTCGCGATTGAGTTTCTGCTGCGAATTGTTGGTCATGCAGTAGCCGTCGCCTTCATCGAGATTACGCTGCCACGGCCAGCTTTTGCCGCCGTCCGGGGAAATGGCCAGCGTCATCGGTGCGCGCGGTGCGCCCCAGAATGCGGTGCGCCCGCTATGCACCACCGGTTCAGCCGCCACCGCCACATCATCATCCTCATCTTCGATTTCGTCATACAGCGACAGGCGACGCTCGCTGGCATCTTTGGCGCTCATGGCATTGAATACCAGCGCCAGATGGCCGTTATTCAGTGTGGTCACCTGAATTGAGGAATTGTTGTTTGGCAGTTCAGTCGCCACCGGCGCACTCCAGCTTTCACCGCCATCTGTTGAACGACTTTGATAAATAAAGTCCGCCCAACGGCTGCGATACAGCGCCAGTAAGCTGCCATCCTGCAATAGAGTAATGTTCATGTGCACGCAGCCCAGGCTATCCGGCACCGCCACATCACGCCAGCTTTTACCTTTATCACTGGAGATTTTTACCGCGCTGATGTCGTCATTACCCACCCACTTCGCGCCAGGCTGAGTGCGGCAATAGAACACCGGTAGCAGCCAGTTGCCATTCGGCAACACGGTAATCGGCTGGCGAATAAAGGTGCCGGGTTGATCGAGCAGTGTCTCGATGGCGCTCCAGCTGCGGCCAAAATCACGCGACTGGCGATAGCGCACAATGGCCGTGTCCTGATTGCCGGACTTCTGCGCCGTCCACAACAGCCACAATACCTGGTCAGGATCGAGGAACAGTACCGGGTTTTGCTCAGAACGCGTGGAATCATCAGAAAGTTTCTGCGCATCGCTCCACTGGCTGCTGCCTTGTTCCAGGCGTGAGCACCACACGGAGATATCAGCGATCCCTTCCTGCGTGCCACCAAACCAGACACACAGCAAGTCGCCGTTCGGCAGCGGCAGCAGATTAGCGGCGTGATTCTGCGGACAGACCGAAGGCAGCATCGCCGTGAGCTGCTGCGCATCCTGCGCGTGCGGATGAAGGTTACCGTTACGTTCGACGGTAATCGTTGAATCGGTCATATCAAGCTCCACTGTTTTGCATTGAAGATTTTGGTGCTTTTTTGTCGTGCGTTTGCGGCGACGGGATCAGGCGATCAATCAACATGATCACCGCGGGCGTAATCAACGCCACATACATGTTATTAATGCCGAACGGATCGCCGAGCAGATACCAGACGGTGGTCACCACGCAGGCCCCAATCAGACCAGCATTTGCACCGCGTGTACTCTTATAGAACGGCAGGTAGAAGGCAATAATCGCCACTACCGAGATCGACAGACGAATCGCGCGGGTAAAGAAGGAGAGCTTCAGCACCTCAGGCACGAACAGCACCAGGATTAACGGCAGGAAGCCAATCAGCAGCGACAGCCAGCGCGTCATGCGGAATTCACGTTCTGGCGTCGGGTTGCGATATGGCACGTAGAAATCTTTTACCACCAGCGAAGCAATCGCCAGCGCTACAGTACTGACACTGACGAAAATCGATGCCACCAGCGAAGTGGTCACAATCCCCGCCAGCCATGGGCTCATATCCTGCAGGAACACCGGCAGCGCATACAGGCTTTTGATATCCGGATGCAGGTACTTCGCCGCCACACCAATCAACGCAATGGCAATAGCAATTGGCATGCAGAAGAAGAAGGCAACCCAGGTTGCACGCTTCGCTGACTCAGCGCTTTTCGTGGAAGCAATCGCCTGAATCACAAACTGGGTGCAGAAAATCGAACCGATGGTGCCGATCATCCAGGCAAAAATCGTGCTGGCCCCGATGTTGCCGTCCCACGTCCAATAGAAGTGCGGCATCTCTTTGATCATCGGGCTGACGCCACCGGTCATATGCAGTGCCACACCCAGAATGATCAGGATACCGATATATTTCAGGCCGCTGTGCAGCAGCGTGACCCACGCGATGCCTTTCATGCCACCAAACATAAAGTAGAAGGTACTCACAAGCGCGGTAATCACCGCCGCCGTGGTGAGATTCAGGTTCAATACGGTCGAGATCGCCGCTGCGCCGCTCACGTAGTTCCCCACGTTCACCAGCAGCAGCGCGTAGATCATGATGATAGAAATGATGTTTTTGGTCGAATTGCCGTAACGCTCAGCAATCGCACCGGAAATGGTGATTTTTCCGGTGTTATAAATGCGCTTAACCAGCAGAAATCCGAACAGCGGGAAGCCTATCGCGGCGCCAATCACCGACCATGACGCGGCAAAACCCCCTTCAAACGCCGCCTGTGCGGTGCCGATGGTGGATTTCGCGCCGATGTACTCAGACATCAACATTACACCCACGACAAAGGCTGGCATCACGTTGGATCCCGCCATAAAGTCGCCACTGTTTTTACTGCGCAGGCGCCAGGTCAGCCAGGTGGTAAACAGAATATACGCGATGACTATCCCGACGATAATCATCATCCCTTCTGTAGAGAACTGTTTCATTTTAGCCTCATTGATAACGTAGGGTCGTGGCCTGCGCTGGGCTTCACGCATGCCGTTAATGAGGTTGCCAATCTTGTTATTCTAGTGTCTGTGCACAAAGGCAACCCTGTTTATGCTTATTGATTTATTTCACTCAAATAAGAATGAATTCACGCATAAGCAGGGCAATTTATAGGCTAAACGGCAAATGATTTGTTTGATCATGCTCACAAACAGTCAATGATGATTATAAATAATCAAAAATCACTTAATAGTTACAAGGCGGACTGCAAAAAATCGACAAAGGCGCTAATGCGTGCGGGCAACTGACGCTGTGGCTGCCACACGGCAAAGATATCGCCATCCACCGTGCTCCATGCGGGCAGCACATGCAACAGTTCGCCACTTTCAATCATATGCTGCGCATCCCACCATGAGCGCAGCAGGATGCCGTGCCCGTCCATCGCCAGTTGCATCGCCACTTCACCATCGTTGGTGATCAGGCTGCCGTGCACCTTTTGCGTCAGTTGTTGCTCGCCGTTGCTTAAACGCCACAGGGCAAAGTCACTCTCATATTGCCGCAGTAAAATGCAGTTGTGTTGCGCCAGCGCAGCCACGCTGTCCGGCAAACCATGGCGCTCAGCGTATGCGGGCGCGCAGCATAACACGCGCGGATTGGTGCGTAACTTGCGCGCGATGAGACGGGCATCAGGCGGCTCGCCAATGCGGATATCAATGTCGATGTGGGAGTCGAGGAAATTGAGGGGCTGGCTGCTGAGCTGCAATGACAGCGAGACTTCCGGATGCAACGCGGCAAAGCGCGACACACAGGCCGCCACATGCCGGCGACCAAAGCCGAATGAGGCGTTGATGTTGAGCGAGCCACGCAGCACCGCGGCCTGACTGCTAACGGACTCTTCCAACTCCGCTAGTTGATCGAGCAACGGTCGCGCGCCTTCCAGATAGCGCTTACCCTCGGCGGTCAACTCCAGACGACGTGTTGTACGGCGCAACAGCTGCACGCCAAGTCGTTGCTCCAAATGGCTGAGGCGTTTACTCACTGCCGGCAGCGACAAGCCCAGTTCACGCGCCGCAGCGGTTAAACTTTCGAGTGCTGCAACGCGCACAAAGAAGGCCAGATCGTCAGTCGAAGTACGCGATTCTCTACTTTTATTCAACATTGGCTTGCCGCTCAGGCTAATTATTTCCCGGTAATGCATGGTTATACTGCGTTCAGAACATCAACAGCAACCTGCGAGAACCCTATGAGCGGCAAAACCTACAAAATCGCCGTCATCCCTGGCGATGGCATTGGCAAAGAAGTGATGCCTGAAGGCATCCGCGTGATGGATGCAGCGGCAAAGAAATTCGATATTTCTCTGGAATGGCAATGGTTTGACTTCGCCAGCGCCGAGTACTGGCAAGAGCACGGCAAGATGTTGCCGGATGACTGGTTCGCCACCCTGAGCCAGTTTGATGCCATCTATTTTGGCGCGGTAGGCTGGCCGGATGTGGTGCCGGATCACGTGTCGCTGTGGGGATCGCTGCTGCAGTTCCGCCGCGAATTTGATCAGTACGTCAACCTGCGCCCGGTGCGCCTGATGCCAGGCGTCAAAGCGCCGCTGGCGAATCGTCAGCCGGGCGATATCGATTTCTACGTGGTGCGCGAAAACACCGAGGGCGAGTATTCGTCGGTCGGCGGCACCATGTTCCCGGGCACCGACCGCGAAGTGGTGATTCAGGAAACGGTGATGACGCGCGTCGGCGTCGATCGCATCCTGAAATTTGCCTACGAATTAGCGCAGAAGCGTCCGAAGAAACACCTGACGTCTGCCACCAAATCCAACGGTATTGCCATCACTATGCCGTATTGGGACAGCCGCGTTGAAGCCATGGCTCCGAGCTACCCGGAAGTGAAAGTTGATAAGTATCATATCGATATTCTGACCGCGAACTTCGTGCTGCATCCGGATTGGTTTGATGTGGTGGTGGCCAGCAACCTGTTTGGCGACATCCTGTCAGATCTCGGTCCAGCCTGTACCGGCACCATTGGTATTGCGCCTTCCGCTAATATCAATCCGGAAGGGAAATTCCCTAGCCTGTTTGAGCCGGTGCACGGTTCAGCACCGGATATCGCGGGTAAAGGCGTGGCAAACCCGATTGGACAGATCTGGTGTGGCGCGATGATGCTGGAGCACCTCGGTTACACCGAAGCGGGTGCCGCCGTGCTGGATGCCATTGAGCGCACCCTGGCCGCCGGTAACAGCCTGACGCGCGACCTCGGCGGTAGCGCCTCAACGGAAGAATTGGGTGTGGCGATCGCGGCAGCGTTGTAAAAATTAAGTGTCAATAGAGATCACAATAACCACAAAATAAGCATGGGAAATGAATTTTATTGATGTACCTTATTTTCAGGACAACGGTAAAAAGGAAATAATATGCCTATCCCGGCTTATTTGTGGTTAAAGGATGATGGTGGAGCGATTATTAAAGGCTCCGTAGATGTAACAGCAAGAGAACACAGTATTGAAGTGCAAGGATTCTCTCATGGAGTCACTTTACCGGTTGATGGTGCTACGGGTAAGATTACGGGAACTCGTACACATATGCCGGTAAGTTTTGAAAAGGAATTCGATTCATCAAGCCCCTACCTCTATAAAGCTGTCACATCAGGGCAGACTTTAAATTCAGCAGAATTTAAATGGTACTGTATTAGTGATGCAGGACAAGAGGTCGAATACTTCAATATGCTTTTTGAAGGTGTCAAAATTGTTTCCGTAATTCCTGGCATGGCAAATATAAAAGCGAACAGTCATCAAACTAACCATGTCGAATCCGTTGCGATGATGTATGAAAAAGTCACATGGAGATATTGTGATGGCAATGTACAGCACACTGATGCATGGAATGAACGAAACTAATCAATCCCTGATCAATGACGCTTTTTGAAAACCTTTATCAGATAAAGCGTGAGTGCTAAAAGACTCGCGCTTTCAATAACAGATGAAGCAATAATCAATTGACCGTAAAACCCCTCCGCATCACCCAAACCATATGCATAGGTAAAGTCAACAAATGCAGACTGATTTTCATTAAGAAAGGCGAAACCTATTGAATGATTAATAGGAATGAGTATAAAAAAAACCAAGAAGAAAAATGCAATTTTTAGTGGGAATCTGATACCAGAACTATACGCTACAGGCATCTGAAACACTCCCATCAATGACCTCAATTGTCCCATAAGAATAGAAACTGGTGCCTGGGATGTTTTTATTCCCATAAGTGTAAGTCATCAATGCCTGACGGATTTTAAGAAAATTACTACGATACTGTAAGGTAATACAACCTTGTGATATTCCAGCAGGGCCAATTGGATGAAGACGAAAGTTACCGCGTTTAATACCTTCAGTAAACGTATAATCGTCAATGAGTGCGTCATGGCGAAAAAGTCCAAACCATTCTGCATGAACAACAGGTGAACTTCCCGGCCATGACCAAAATTCTCGGCTCATATTATATAACATACTCTTCACGCCATTCGTTGGTCGTTTGACGATGTAATACAGACCTAAGGGTAAAGGCCCATTAAATGGAACGGATGCACATGCCGGGCGATTGCGATAATGATTATTGCCCGAGAAAGCCATGAAATGGCCAATTCCCGGTAATATGAGTGGAGAGAACTGAGTACCCGTAAGAATAAACTTTCCATTAATAGCCATGTAATTTCCTCCTGAAATTAACCATGGCACAATAACCATAAACTGTTTATGGGTGTTAATTAAATATCCCAGGATTGTCCAACACTGTGCATTCCATCACAGGTTGCAATCCAGACGCCCCAAAGGGTGCCCCTACTTCACCGCCCCTTCCGTCACTCCGCTGATAAATTTGCGCTGGAACACCAGGAACACCACTACCAGCGGCATGATCACAATCATCGCGCCCGCCATCAGCACTGGAATATCAATGGTGTTTTTGTTTTGGAAGAACATCATGCCGATTGGCAGGGTACGCAGTTCATCCTTGTTCACCAGAATCAGCGGAATCAGGAACTCATTCCACGTCCAGATAAACAGCAGCAGCGCCAGTGTTGATAGAGTCGGCCAGATGGCGGGCACCAGAATGCCCCACAGGATTTTGCGCCGGGATGCGCCATCCATCACCGAGGCTTCCACCAGTTCGCGTGGCACCTGTTGGAGTGCGGTGGCAATCATCAGCGTGGTAAATGGCAGCGATAAAGCAATCTGCGGCAGAATTAGCGCCAGATAAGTATTCGTCAGTCCCATCCAACGCAGTTCATGGTAGAGCGGAATAATAAAAGCCTCGCTCGGCAGCACCATGCCCAGGCCCAGCATCGCGGCTATCAGCTTCTTACCGGGGATTTTCAGCCAGGCAAAGCCAAATCCCGCCAGGATCCCTAACAAAATGCTGCTGATCACCACCGGAATCACCACCAGCACCGAGTTCATAAAGTAGACGTTGAAGTGCCCCTGCTGCCAGGCCGTCACGTAGTTTTTGAAGTTCAGCGATGAAGGCAGCGTGAACACGCCCTGAAACAGCTCCATCTGGGTTTTGAACGAGGTCATCAGCGCCATTAAAAACGGCAGGATGGTCATCAGCGCGACAATCCAAATCAGCGCGCGTGAGACAACAGGCGTACCGCGCATCAGTGACGCTCCCGAATAGCAAAATGAATACAGGCGTTGATCATCAGCACAATCAACATACTGAACACGGCGACCGCAGACGCGTAGCCAAAGTAATGCAGGTCAAAGCCCTGCTTATACATAAAGATGTTGGTCACCATGGTCGAGGTGCCCGGCCCGCCTTGCGTCATGACATACACCAGGTCGAAGGCCTTCAGGCTGGCAATCACCGTCAGCAGCAGCGCAATGCGCAATTCCGGACGCAGCGAGGGCAGCGTGATACGCATGAATTTCTGACGCCGTGATGAACCATCCAAATCGGCGGCTTCTAACAGCGAGGGATCCATACGCTGCAATCCGGCCATAAACAGCACCAGACAGAATCCAAAGAAATACCAGGTCGCGACAAAACCCACGGCCGGTAACGCCCAGGTGAAATCGCCTAACCAGGAGAGCGCCAGCTGTGGCAATCCGATGGCGCGCAGGAACTGATCGATAGGACCAAACGCTGGGTTATACAGCCAGCGCCACACTACGCCAAGAACCGCCATCGGCATGATGTAGGGCAGGAAAAACAGAATACGCAATACGCTGCGCTCTTTACCGTTGCGCGTGTCATACAGGAAGCTGCACAACAGCAGACCGACGCCAATCGGCAGCAAGGTGTAAAACAGCATCAGCAGCGCATTGTTACCCAGCGCCACCCAGAACACTGGATCCTGGAACATGCGCACATAGTTGCTGATACCGGTGAAAATCGGCAAGGAGGTGCCATCCCACTCGGTGAAACTGATACCGAGTGAGGCCAGCAGCGGCAGGAGTAAAAACACCGCGTAAACCAATACGGCAGGCAGAAGATAGAGCGCATTGCGCCAGGCAGATTTGTTCAGCATAACCTTACTCGCTTGCAGGCTAATTCACGGCCCGGCATCATCGCCGGGCCGGACGTCATCAGTGCTTCAGGGTTTTCAGGTAGCGTTGATAGTTATTGTCGAAATTGGTGACCATCTGCTCCGGCGTCTGTCGTCCTGCCAGCAACAGCTGCACGTTCTGATTCAGCTCGGCATTCATGGTCGGCGTGGCCCAGTCCAGATAATGGCCGAGGCCATCATGCTCGTTGAGGGTTACCCAAACCTGATATGTCTCTGCCAGCAGGGGATTATCCGCCGGGATCTGTGCATTCTTGCTGGTGCCCGCCGGCAGGAAGCCCACTTTCAACCAGCGGTTAGCCATCTCGTCGGAAACGATGTAGTCGATAAATTTGGCAGCCGCATCCTGCTGCTCTTTGGTTTTCGCGGTGTTGGTGATCGAGAACGCCAGATCGGTACCGCCCACCATTAGCGCATGTTGCACGCCCTCACCCATCGGCATCGCCGCGAAGTGCACATCTTTATTGTCTTTGAACTGGCCGAGATACCAGGTGCCGCTCACCAGGAACGCGGCCTGACCATTCTGGAACAGCGTGGCCGCATCATCATGACCAATGCCTTCGAAGCCGGGGAAGAAGTAGCCTTTGTCTTTCCAGCTCTTCATCATGCTCGCCGCTTTCACCAGCTTGTCGTCTTTGAAGGTGCCGCCCACGTCGTAAATCAGATCGTCGAGGGCTTTGCGATCTTTACTCTCAATCTGTGCTTCCCACACCGTACTCAGCAGCTGCTGGCCCATGTTGCCGTCCAGCAGGCCGAGCATCATCGGCGGCGTACCCGCGGCTTTTAGTTTCTCCATTGCCGCTTCCAGTTCAGGCAGGGTTTTCGGTACCGCGACACCCGCTTTGTCCAGCAGCGCCTTGTTGTAATACAGCCCCACCATTTCACCGAGACTCGCCACGCCATACAGCTTGCCGCTGCCAAAGTCTTGTTTATCAGACCAGCGGTTACGCTTGAGGATCGAATCCGGGAAGCGCGTGGTCCAGCCGTAGGTTTTGGCATAATCGTCCAGCGGCCACAGCAGTTTGTCTTTCACCAGCGAACCCATATCACCACCGCCCTGATTGACCTGCGCGATTTGCGGGCCATCACCGGCGGTCAGCGCCAGCTTCAGAGGAATACGCGTGTCTTCAAAGGAGTGCACCGAGCGCTGGATGGTAATGCCGGGATTCTTTTGCTGGAACGCTTTAACCGCTTCATCCACGGCTTCGGTTTGCTGCGGATAGTTATAAATATCCCATTCGTTCAGCGTGACCGCTTGTGCCGTTGCCATGGTCGCACCGAGCAAAATCCCGGCTGAAACCAGACGCGACACACTGCGCAGTGAGCTTTTCATACGGGACGGACGTTTGGTTGAATCACACATCATGCTCGGTTTCTCCAACAGATGACTGGCTTCCCTTCATCGCGACACCTGCATGTCCTGGCAGGTTGATTCAGCAGCAGTAATAACGACGTTAATTCATACTTACTTTATGCACAAAAGAAAGTCAAACACCCTCACTGCGGAATTTTTGCTCTGTGATACAGTGCAAATTGTGAGAAGAAAGGCAGGCTATACAGCAGAGAATCCTGCCTGACAACCGCTGAAGCGCACACCATAAGAAGACCCACCCCTACAGCCAGCACAAATCACTCACGCCGTTCACCTGCATTAACCCACTGACAGACCATATGAAAATTCTATACTTATTGAGAGATGTGAGAGGCCTGTGCGACATAATCATCCCAGAACACAGGCACCACAGGCTCTGCGCCGCTTTACGGGGTCGTTCACGCCATCGCCCGCCCTCAGGATTTACCTCCGTGTTGTGCGGTAGCGCAATTATTACACCTTGAAAACTAAGTCAGCTTTATTTACCGTAAAATCTGTTCATCTCATGACCACAGAGGCACCACCATGACGGCTAAAGGTGTTATTCGCCGCGCCAGCGAGAGCGATTTTCCGGCCCTGTCGCGCATCTGCTTAGAAACAGCCAATGCGGGCAATGACGCCACCGCGCTCTATTCCGACCCGGCACTGCCCGGCCTGCGCTTTGTCATTCCCTACGCGCGCTTTGCGCCTGACTTTGCTTATGCCCTTGAAATAGAGGGTGAAGTGATGGGTTATGCGGTGGCAGCACCGGATACACGCGCCTTCGAAGCAGAGTTGGATGCGCAGTGGTGGCCGCCACTGCAACAGCAATATCGCGATTACACGCCGCGAGCCCCCCTCGACAGTAAAGTGCTGGATGGCATCCTCCAGCCGGATACCGCTGCGGAACAACTGGTGGCGCAATGGCCTGCACATCTGCACATCAATCTGCTGCCGCCAGCGCAACAGGGCGGCTGGGGACGAAAACTGATTGAGCAGTTGCTGCAGGATCTGCGTGCCGCTGGCGTGCCGGGTGTTTATCTGGGCGTAAGCCTGCAAAACGAGAAGGTGTGCGGCTTTTATCAACGTCTCGGTTTCACGCCCATTATGCGCAGCAACGCCATCTACATGGGCCAACTACTCTGATTGAGGCATCACCATGACCAGCCTGCATCTGCAAAGCGTTAAAAAGTCCTACGACCATGTGAATGTGATCCACGGTATCGATCTCACCATTAACAGCGGCGAGTTCGTGGTGTTTGTCGGCCCTTCCGGCTGCGGTAAATCGACGCTGCTGCGCATGATTGCCGGGCTGGAGGAGATCAGTGACGGCAAGCTGTTGATTGAAGGCGCAGACATGACGCACCAGCCCGCTACCGAGCGCGGCATTGCCATGGTATTTCAGTCCTATGCGCTCTATCCGAATATGACGGTGCGCGGCAATCTGGCTTACCCGCTGGAAGTAATGAAGAAATCCAAAGCGGAGATTGAAACGGCCATCAACCAAACTGCTGCGCGACTGCATCTGACGGAACTGCTGGATCGCCTGCCACGTGCGCTCTCCGGCGGCCAGCGCCAGCGTGTGGCCATTGGCCGCGCCATCATCCGCCATCCCCGCATTTTCCTGTTTGATGAACCCCTTTCCAATCTGGATGCTGAGCTGCGGTTACAGATGCGCATTGAGATTGCTCGCCTGCATGCCTCATTGGGCAACACCATGATTTATGTCACGCACGACCAGCTGGAAGCGATGACGCTGGCCGATCGCATCGTGGTACTTCGTCAGGGAAAAATTGAGCAGGTGGGTGCACCGATGTCGCTGTATCACGATCCCGACAATCTGTTTGTCGCCGGGTTTATCGGTTCTCCTAAGATGAACTTCCTGCAGGCGGAAATCGCCACGGTCTCGCCGGGTGCCGTGCAGTTGCGCGTTCCTGCATTGGGCATCCACACTCTGACCATGAAGATCGATGCAGCCTGTCACGAAGGACAAAAAGTCACGTTGGGAATTCGGCCTGAGCATTTCTCTCCGGCCAACGAGGATGACGCTACGCTGAGCTTTAGCGCCGACTTGTCATTCAGCGAGATGCTGGGGCACACCAACTATCTTTACCTGGATATCGGTGAGGAGAAGTTATTGGTGATTGAGGAGCGCAACGCGGCAGAACATGAGATTGGCGACCGCGTCAGTTATCAGATTAATGCTGAGCGCGGAATGTTGTTTGATGAACAGGGATTGCGCCTGCGTTAGGCGCCTGAACGAAGAGAGCGCCGTAGTTATGCTACGGCGCTCTGTTATAACGAGTGAACAACGTCGATGCAGATCGCGCCACTACATAGATTGCTGCTTTAAGACTCCGTCTCTTCATCCGCCTGCGCCGCCAGCAAATCCAACAGCTTGTTCACCGCAAAACCTGCCGCGCCCTGTGCCCACATGCGATTCGACTCGGTGAGGAACTGCAGCGGCGTCATCTGCGGCGTGATCTTCAGGCGATAGGTCTGGAAACTCTGGGTGATGTGGTCGAGCAGTATGCGCGAGGCCATCTGCGGCTCCATCGCCAGATAAACCACGTCAGGATCGTAAGCCACCGACAGATTCGCCAGCGACATGCCCAGATGCTGCCCGGCTTCCGCCAGCGCGCTCAGCACTTCAGGTGTGGGCTGGTTATCCAGATCGCGCAATGTCTGCGGCAACGCCTCTTTCAGTGAAACCGCCACACGCTGCAAAATCGCCTGAGACGAGGCCACATCTTCCAGCAATCGCTCTGATCCATCACCAAGCAATGACACGCCAATCTCACCGGCTTTACCATGACGGCCGCGATAGAGCTGGCGATCCAGCAAGATTCCGGCGCCAATACCTTTGCCAAAGGTAGCGATCACCGCTGACTGCGCATGACCCAACTGACCAAATACCAGCGCGGCCATGGCTAACGCATTGGCATCGTTTTCAATAAATACCGGCAGCGAAAAACGATCTTCCAGCAGGCGGGCAATCGGCACGTTGTTCCAGCCCAGCGCGCGTGACAGCACGCATACCCCGTTACTGGCATCCACCAGACCCGAGAGTGCCAGCCCAATGGCACCGACTTTCTTCCCTTCCACGCCACGCAAAAACTTCGCCAGCGCATCACCCAGTTGCTTGGGGGTCATCGCGCCTGAAGGGATTTGCTGTTCGCCGATGATATTGCCACTCAGATCGGTTAAGACGATCAGGTTGCGTTCAGCATTGAGCTGAATGCCCACCACGCTGGCGTGATCCGGGTTGAGGCCGAGCAGGGTTTTTGGCCGCCCCATCGAGACGCGACGCAGCCCCAGCTCCTGCACAATGCCGCCGGACAGCAAACGATTAGTGGCCTGCGATACCGTGGACATGCTCAGGCCGCTGCGGACTTTGAGGTCAGACTGGCTGATCGGCGCATTTTCGACAATCAGCCGCAAAATGCGTGCAGTTACGTTGGGAGCGCTCATGGATCTCTTTTTTAAGTTGGAAGAGGCTAAGCCGGTTGTTGACTGAACTGGCTGGCAAGGCGCAGTGCGCCGCTTAAGGCATCGCCCTGCGGCGGCACAAGCTGTGCAGCAATCTCCGCGGGTAACCAGGGTTGAATCGGCACCGCGAGTCCTCCCATCAGTGCCAGCTTGCCGTGGCTGCGTGCCAGCAATGGCTGCACCATCTGCACGATATCGGCAGCGGCCTGCTGTACCAGCGCAATGCCATGGGGATCGCCCTGCTGCGCAGCGGCAAAGACTTCAGGTACCACACTGCCCCACTCGGCGGGCGTGGCCTGCTGTGACCAGATCAACATCTGCTCTGGGCTGTTTTGATGCAACGCCATAATACGTTCGGTCAGTGCCGAGGCAGGCACGATAGCTTCGTGCGCCAGCAGCGCCAAGCGCCGTGCACGGCGTCCAAGGATGGCTCCCGAACCGGCATCTGACAGGGCAAAACCCCAGCCGCCCAGCAGCGTAAACTGCGCGCCGTCCCAGGCTGCTCCCTGGCTGCCCGTCCCGACGATCAACACCGCGCCTGGTGCACCATCGTGCGCACCCGCACAGGCGATCTCAACATCGGTAAACAGATAGCGTCCCTGACAGCGTGGCTGCCAGTTTTGCAGCCGCGTGTGCACCGATGCCACATTTGCGCCTGCTAAACCCGCCACCAGCAAGGTGCGGTCGCGCGCATCGGCAGCCAGCCCCGCTTGTTGAAAGAGTGTGCCGATGACCGATTCAATAGCGGTGATGGCGGCATCATACTGCGACCAGACATTGGCGGGCCCGCCCGTCGCTTCCGCCAGCACGCGGCCGGCGCTGTCCGTCAGCCGTCCGCGACAGTGCGTACCACCGCCATCAATTCCCAGCAAAAGTGATTGCACGCGCTTCCTCCTGCCTGCCACGAACGGCATGATACTTATAGATGTGCGAAAGATAGGGGAAAAAAACTTAAATCGCAATCATAAATAAATACGCATTCCGTATAGCTAATTAATATCTAACAAAAACATAAATATAACCTAAAACGCCGATTTGAGATCGGCGTTACGGATTGACATTAGTTTTTCTGTCGTAATAAGTTAACGGTCAGATTATCAGCAGCCTGATGGGTCGGGCAGCTAACAAGCAACGGGCTTCAGGGGTACAACATGAAAGTGGGCATTATTGGTCTGGGCTTTCGTCTTTCCCATGTGGTGAAAGAGTTCAACAAAGCTGACACAGAGTTCTCCGTGGTAGGTTACGTCGATCCAGCTCCCGCTGGCTTGCCAAATCTTCACACCTTTGGCATTGATGCCGGAAAGGCGTTCGATAGCGTGGATGCGCTGCTCCAGCACGGTGGTTTCGATCTGCTGCTGGTGGGGTCACCCAACTTTATGCACCTTGAGCATATTCGTCAGGGGCTGGCCGCTGGTTACACCGTGTTTACCGAGAAACCGGTGGTGATCAATGAAGAACAAACCATAGCGATGGCGCAACTGGTTCAACAATATGGGCATGAGCGCATTCTGGTCGGCTTAGTTTTGCGCTACTCACCGCTGTATCACGATCTGTTGAGCGCACGCGATGAAAATCGTCTCGGTGAAATCACCTCAATCGAAGCCACTGAACACATCAAGCCCTATCACGGCGCTTTCTTCCAGCGCGACTGGCGACGTCTGGAAAAATACGCCGGTCCTTACATTCTGGAAAAATGCTGCCACGACATCGATCTTTATCAGGGATTAATCGGTGAACGCCCGGTGCGCGTGGCCAGCTTTGGTGGACGTAAGAACTTCACGCCGCAGCATGCACCCACCGGCGCTGTCACGCCGCAATCGGAGGTGTATCACGTTAAGCCCAGCGGCTGGTCGAGCACTGATGCGGTGTTTGACGGCGACGCCGATATCGTCGATTACCAGACGGCGCTGATCGAATACGCCAATGGCGCAACGCTCGCCTTCCACGCCAACCTCAACGTACCGGATGAATTTCGTCGTTTCTGCGTGATGGGCACCGACGGCATGGCCGAGGGCGACTTTGTGCGTAACTACTTCCGTGTGCACAACGCCCGCACTGGCGAGCGTGAAGTCGATACCACTTACAGCGGTAATGCCTATGACGGCCACTATGGTGCCGATGCGTTGATGGCCGAAGAGATCGTCAAGCACATTAAACAGGGAACGCCACTGAAAGTTTCTGTGGTGGATGCACTGGAAGCGGGTTTGACCGCGATTAAAATCGATGAAGCACGAAAATCGAAAACCGTGGTGGATATGACGGTTAGCTGGAAACAATTTGACGCCAGCCTGGGGAAAACCGCGACCGTTTAAGGTCAACCTCCCCGCGCAGATCCCCCTTTGCGCGGGACTTTTCATGGCAGTGCAGAGTGGTGACACCATTAACCGGCCCGCGAGCCGGTTTTTGTTGGCGTTTATCCTGCGTTTTCGTTCTCCAGCTTCTGCCGCTTGCGCAGATGCGGGAAAATCGTCATCCAGACTGCCACCACCACCAGCGTGCCAATACCGCCGAGCGCGGCCGCAGGCACCGCCCCCATCCACGCGGCCAGCATGCCTGACTCAAACTCGCCAAGCTGATTTGAGGTGTTAATAAAGATGGCGTTGACCGCATTCACGCGACCGCGCATATCATCCGGCGTATCCAGCTGCACCAGCGCGCCACGAATCACCATGCTCACCATATCGAATCCGCCCAGTGCGGCCAGCGCCAGCAAAGAGAGCCACAATTGCGTTGAGAGCGCGAACACCAGTGTGGCGACCCCAAAGCCCGCCACAGAACCAAACATAATCATGCCGACGTGTTTTTCCAGCTTGTGACGGCTGAGCCACACGCCAACAATTAGCGCCCCCACCGAGGGCGCACCGCGCAGCATCCCCAATCCCCAGGGGCCGGTATGCAGAATATCCTGCGCAAAGATCGGCAGCAGCGCGGTGGCGCCCCCCAGCAAGACGGCGAAGAGATCGAGTGAAATCACACCGAGCACATCTTTGCGCTCACGAATAAAACGCACACCTGCAAACATGGTGGTGAGATTCATCGGCATGCGCGTTTGGGGCGGGCGTTCATAACGAAGGCGGCTGACCAGCACCAGAGAGAAGAGATAAAACAGTGCGGAAACGCCGTACACCACCTCGGGACCGGCCACATACAGCAGGCCACCTAAGGTAGGGCCAACGATCACTGCTGCCTGGCCGCCCACTGAACTCGCCGCCATGGCACGCGCGAGGATTGGCGGAGGCACCAGCGCAGGCAGCATCGATGTGATCGACGGCCACTCCAGCGCTTTGGCCACGGAGATCAGAAACACCAATCCCCAAATTTCAATTTTATCCGCCCAGTGCATGAGCGTCAGTGCCACCAGGCCAAGCAGGGCCAGCCATTCAATGAATTGCCCTATCAGCACAATGCGGCGACGATCAAACTGATCGGCCAGATGGCCGGCCGGCAGGGCCAGCAATACGGAAGGCAGGAACTGCATCAAGCCAATCATCCCCAACGCCATGGCGCTGTGGGTGATGGCGTAGATTTGCCAGCTCACTGCCACGGAGAACATCTGGAAACCAAACGATGAACAGGTGCGTGCCAGCCAGAAGGCGACAAACGACCTGTGCCGCAACAGAGAATCTTCTGCTGCGGATAACTGTGAACCCATATTTTATCCCATCCTAAATCAGCATCCGGCCAGCGTCATTGCACCAGCCTGGTGAAAAGCCGTTGAACGGCTCTCATTATCATTTTCCGGCCACAGAGTGCGACATCTGACGGGCGCAAGCAATGGCTAGCCGTGCGCTTTAAAAACAGTTGCTTATCTGGAATTTAACTAAGCATAGAGTTCTGAATATTAGCAGACTGATTGTTTTCATCTGAAAATATCCGAATCATTCCAGAAGTTCCAATAACGCATTATTAAATGCATTTATTAGTCACCTTATCTCTCTATCAGTGACAGCTAAAAAAGGTGATCTTAACGAACAATTCGATCTATATTGGGAGCGTAAAGATCACAGCAACCTTGCCGTTCTTATAATAATTAAGACGTTCCAGTTAATTAATTTATTCATAGAGATAAATGGAAAACAGTTCATATAATCCTTATGTTACTGAGCGTATCCGTCGTCTCGACGGGGCACTGATGGGCGTGTGTTATTCAGCACCCTTTATGCATTGTGAACAGGAAAGCGCAGCATTACTTAATGGAAGCAACATAATTTCGCTGCACAATCAGTTGCCCGATACGCCCGAACAAATAATTATCCCTTTGATGGGAAATAGCCTTGCGCGCTTTTTACAGGCGCCCGAAAATTATCCCAGCCTGCAAACGGAAAATGTGTCTCTTGCTATCAATTACGCCAGTTTAGTGAAGGATGAAGCGGCATTACGAGCAGCCGCACAACATCATAGATTCTGGCTATATGATTTGGCTCCGCCAGGCACTTGCTGGAAGAATATTGCTTCATTTCCCTTCAGGGGAATTGTTCTTAACGATCAATTTTTTCATGATAATTATCTCAAGTTCAGCTTTCCATTTCTGCTCGGCTCCTGTCGTGAAAGAGAAGCAGAAGTGATATTACGTACCCCACACTTGCCTCTACCCCAATCGGTCTATGAAGATCTGCAACTTTCAGGCTGGCAGGAACAACGTACTGATAGCCCATTGTTTGGAGTGTAAACGCTTACACAAAACTCCGCCTCTTGCCGTTATGACCCGATCTCTTCGGGCATAACGCCATAATTCCCTCATAAAATGTCGATCTACTACCATTCCATAAGTGCAAAGCACTAAAAAAATCAAACCCGTTAACGTTTTTAAGATAAAATTTAACGCAAAGGGATCATCTGGCGTAACGGAAGCGCTGCGGTCGAACATTTTAAGTCACTTCGTACTCTATGTCGGAAAACATCCTAATGCGTTGTTTTCTTTTAAGTTTATGGCAAAGAAAGAGGTTAATATTATGGGGAAAGCTTCCTCATCTTTTGGCGTGATTCGCTTTTTGACGGTGCTGTTCGCACTGCTCACAGGCGCATTTATGCTGGTAGGCGGTGTATGGCTAGCCGCAATTGGTGGTTCCTGGTACTACGTTATTGGCGGTGTGATTATGTTGATCACCGCTGTTCTGCTGTGGCGCCGTAGCGGTGCAGCGATCATGCTGTATGCACTGTTGCTGTTGGCAACGCTGGTGTGGGGCGTATGGGAAGTCGGCTTCGACTTCTGGGCGCTGGCACCACGTACCGATGTGCTGGTGATCTTCGGCATCTGGCTGATTCTGCCGTTTGTGTATCGCGGTCTGAACCACGCAGGAAAAGGTGCATTGGGTCTGATGGCCGTTGCCCTGATTGCCAGCGTGCTGGTGCTGGCGTGGGCAGTGTTCCACGATCCGCAAGAGCTGAATGGTGAAATTCCTGCGGCGGCTGATAATGCTCCGCAAGCGCAGCCACTGAGCAACATCAAGGATGCCGACTGGCCTGCGTACGCGCGTGACCAGCAAGGTACCCGCTTCTCTCCACTGAAGCAGATCAACAGCGGTAATGTGAAAGAGTTGCAGGTTGCCTGGCAGTTCCAGACGGGCGATCTGAAAACCCCGAACGACCCAGGTGAAATCACCGACGAAGTGACGCCGATCAAAATCCGCGACACCTTGTATCTCTGCTCACCGCACCAGATTCTGTTTGCTCTGGATGCAAAAACCGGTAAGCAGAAGTGGAAATTTGATCCGGGCTTAAAACCGAACCCAACCTTCCAGCATGTGACCTGTCGTGGTGTTTCTTATCATGAAATGCCAGCTGCGGCGGATGCGTCTAACACCCAGCCTGCGCTGTGTTCACGTCGCATTTATCTGCCAGTGAACGACGGTCGTCTGTTCGCGCTGGATGCTGAAACCGGTGAACGTTGTGCCGCCTTCGGTAACAACGGTGAGCTGGATCTGCAGCACAAACAGCCGGTGCTGACCCCAGGTCAGTATGAGCCGACTTCACCACCGATCATCACGGATACCACTATCGTGATTGCCGGTGCGGTCACCGATAACTACTCTACCCGTGAACCGTCTGGTGCTATTCGTGGCTTTGATGTGAACACCGGTAAACTGCTGTGGGTGTTCGATCCGGGCGCGAAAGATCCAAATGCGATTCCAGATGATGAACACACCTTCACCATGAACTCGCCGAATTCCTGGGCACCGGCGGTCTACGATCCGAAACTGGATACCGTATTCCTGCCAATGGGCGTCACGACTCCAGACATCTGGGGTGGTAACCGTACGCCTGACCAGGAACGTTTCGCGAGCAGCGTACTGGCCCTGAACGCCACCACCGGCAAGCTGGTGTGGTCGTATCAGACTGTGCATCACGATCTGTGGGATATGGACCTGCCGTCACAACCGACGCTGGCCGATATCACTGACAAAGATGGCAACACCGTTCCGGTGATTTATGCCCCGGCGAAAACCGGTAACATCTTTGTACTGGATCGTCGTACCGGTAAGCCGGTTGTCCCGGCTCCGGAAACGCCAGTGCCACAGGGTGCCGCGAAAGGTGACCACGTTTCTCCGACTCAGCCGTACTCCGAACTGACCTTCCGTCCGAAGAACAATCTGACGGACAAGGATATGTGGGGCGCGACCATGTTCGACCAACTGGTGTGCCGCGTAATCTTTAAGCGTCTGCGCTACGAAGGTCCGTTCACGCCACCGTCTGAGCAAGGTACGCTGGTGTTCCCTGGCAACCTCGGTATGTTCGAGTGGGGCGGTATCGCGGTGGATCCACATCGTCAAATCGCGATTGCTAACCCAATGGCGTTGCCGTTTGTCTCTAAACTGGTGCCACGCGGTCCGGGTAACCCGATCGAGCCACCAGCCGATGACAAAGGTGGTTCAGGTACCGAAACCGGTATCCAGCCACAGTACGGTGTACCTTACGGCGTTGAGCTGAATCCGTTCCTGTCTCCGTTGGGTCTGCCATGTAAACAACCGGCCTGGGGCTATGTCTCAGCGGTTGACCTGAAGACTAACGAAACCGTGTGGAAAAAACGTATCGGTACCGTTCGCGACAGCGCACCGGTTCCAGTACCGTTCAAAATGGGTATGCCTATGCTGGGCGGCCCAATTACCACTGCCGGTAACGTGTTCTTCATTGGTGCGACGGCGGATAACTATCTGCGCGGATTTGACACCAACACCGGTGAACTGCTGTGGCAGGCACGTCTGCCAGCGGGCGGTCAGGCAACACCGATGACCTATGAAGTGGATGGCAAGCAGTACGTTGTCATCGCTGCGGGTGGTCACGGTTCGTTTGGCACCAAGCTGGGCGATTATGTGATTGCCTACGCACTGCCAGACGCTAAATAAGCTTCTGGTTTGAGGTGACAAAGGCGGGCTGCGAAGCCCGCCTTTTTTATAGTCTCACTACCGGAATAGCTTTCCCTTCCCAATGTATTGCGTAGTCATGAAGACGCTTTATGGGCTGTTCGAAGCACACTGCATTGCGTCGCTACCGCTTCTTTAACACTCGCGCATTTAACAGCGCGCACAGCGCCATGATCACACAGGTCGCGAGAAATACCGGCTGCATGCCGAATGCGCCGCCAACAAAACCGCCAAACAGCGGGCCCGATACCTGTCCGACATACTGCGCCGAGGTCGAATAGCCCAGCATCTTGCCCACCTGCCCCTGCGGCACGTTGTGGCGAATCAGCGCTGTGACACAGGGCATCAAGCCGCCCAATGCCATCCCCATCAGAAAACGCAGCACCACTAATTGCCAGGCCTCAGTGATAAACGCCTGTGGGATTAACAGCACAGCACAGGTCATTAATCCATACACCAGCACGCGGCCATGCCCTACCCGATCCGCCAGACGGCCCAAACGCGGCGCAGAGAGAATACTGCCTAGCGCCGCCGCCGCCATCACCACACCCGCCGTCACAGTAATCGCATGATCACCCTGCACAAATTGCCCGATATACAGCGTGATGATCGGCTCAATCGACATATTGGCAAAAATCAGCAACATGCCTGACAGCCACATCAGCCGTACCAGTGGCAGATTGATCGGCTTTTCATTCTCATCATGCGCTTGCGCCGCCTTTTTGCCCGGCTGACGCGGCGCTTCTTTTAACAAGAAAGTCGTGGCAAGGAAGGCGAGGAAAATTACGGCGCCGGTCAGCCAGAAAGTGTGGCGAATGCCAATCAGCGGTGGCAATACTCCACCCAGCAAGGGCCCTACCACGTTGCCCGCCATAATGCCGGAAGACAACACGCCCAGTGCCCAGCCAGTTTGCTCTTTAGGGGTTTGAGCCGCGACCATAATGGTCGATCCCGATGCATAACCGCCCAGCAATCCTGCCAATAAACGCAGCGCCACCAGTTGCCACGGCGCAGTCGCCATGCCAATCAGCGACATGGCGATCGCCATCCCAAGGCTGGCACGGATCAACATCAGTTTGCGTCCATAGCGATCGGCCAACTTGCCCCACAGCGGTGCCGTCAGCGCGGCGCTCAGAAAGGTGGCGCCATACGCCGCGCCCGACCAGCGCGCAATCGCTGCGGGTTCCTGCACGCCGAGTTGCTGCACGTAGAGTGGCAGAAACGGCAGCAGCAGCGTCATCGCCACAATGGTGCTGAACGAACCCAGCACGCAGACAAATAAATTACGCTTCCAGTGTTGCTGCTCAGGCGCCAACACGGTTGATGATTGCGACATAGTGATTTCCCTGTTTTTGCTTTTTTAGCAGGCTAACAGCGGTGCACCGCAGAAAACAGGGTAAGACGGATATTTGCCCACCAGCGCAGTATTGTTGCCAGATAACAACAGTCAGCTGTCGCTTAGCGCATTAATCAGTGCATCACACAGTAGCGTCACGGGGGATGAAGGGTGCGGTTGCTCTTTGAGGAGCAGATAGCTGTGTAAACGATCCATTTGCCACTCGGGTAACACCTGTTTTATTTCACCGCGTCCCAGCGCTTCTTGCGTCATATAGGCGGGCAGATAAGCGATACCGGTTCCCGCCAGCGCCGCGTTTAGCAGCGCCATGCTGTTGTTAGCACGGAAACGGCTGTGCACATCCAGCGCCAGCCGCTGTTTATCGCGACGAAACGGCAGTGCGGCAGTGTGTGCGGGGCCGTGGAACAGCAACAAATCATGCCGCGTCAGGCGCTCTGGATGATCAATGGCAGGATGCGCCGCCAGATATTCTGGCGTGGCGTACAAGCCCCATTCAATGGTGCTCAGTTCCCGATAATTCACCACTTCCGGCGCGCGCGCACGAATGACAATCGCCACATCCGCGCTGGGTTGCGGATCGTCACTGGTGGTGAGTTCGAGATCAACGTTGATATGAATATGGCGGCGAATAAAGTCATTGAGAGTTGGCACCACGCACTGGCAGCCAAACGTAATCGGTGCCTGCAAGCGCACGTTGCCCGCGGGTAGTTGATGGACCTGCTGCACGAAAGCATCGGCGCGATGCATCTCCTCCAGCATGCGGGTACAAAACGGGTAGTAAGCCTGACCCAGTTCCGTCAGCGCAACCTTACGCGTGGTGCGTTGCAGCAGTTTGATGCCGAGCCGCACTTCCAGCCGGGCGATTTCGCGACTGACATGCGATTTGGAAACACCGAGAGTGCGTGCGGCTTCACTGAAACTTTGCCGCTCAACGACGCGCGCAAACAGCATCATAGCGGTGAGATTGTCGCTGTTGTCCATGTTCTCTGATGGTTAACAAACTGAGAACAGCAGCTTAAAAGTAAAAGCAGCAATAAGCACCGAATTTAATCAGCGCACATTGCGGAGCGGCGTAATTTATCGCGTAAGTCCTTAGCGATCCAATGCGCAATAAATTGCGCCGCTACGTGTTCTGCTCTGGTCAACCTCAACGTTATTAATCAACTGGCCACCGCCAGAGGGAATAGCAAACGCTCTTGCTCAACGCGGCGCTGACGACGCAATTGGCCCGGCGTGACGCTGAAATAGTTTTTGAAGGTACGCGTATAAGCCTGCTGCGTATCAAACCCGTAGCTCATCGCCACCTGCAAAATCGCTTCATCACTGTTAATCAGCGTGAGCGCTGACTCGGTCAAGCGGCGCTGGCGGATGTACTCTGCCAGAGAAAAGCCAGTGTGCTGACGGAACAGACGTTGCAGGTGCCAGCGGGAGTATCCCGAACGGCGTGCTACTTCATCCAGATGCAAATCGTGACCTAAGTTGTCTTCAATCCAGTCCAGCAAACTACGGATAAATTCGCGCTGATTCATGGGAACCTCCTGCTTCGACAATATGTCCAGTGCAGTCACTGTAGCGCGTTAAATTTATCCCTTAATTAGCAGAAAATTAGCGCAGAATTAGCAAGGGGGGAAAACGGGTGTAATTGTGCGCTAAGAATTGAGGGTTACACTGCGTCCATCAGTTTGGGAGAACACTATGCGTGTGCTGCTGGTAGAAGATGATGAAATGATTGGCGCCAACTTGCAGCAGGCGCTGGAAGCGGCGGGCTGGTCGGTGGACTGGGTACGCGATGGCGTATTTGCCACCAATGCCTGGGCCGAAGGCGGTTATACCTGCGTGCTGCTCGATCTCGGTTTACCGCGTGAAGATGGTATTCACGTGTTAAAGCGTGCGCGTACGCGTGGCGACATGACGCCCGTACTGGTGCTGACCGCGCGTGACACGGTGCAACAACGCATTCAGGGGCTGGACAGCGGTGCCGATGACTATTTGCTTAAACCCTTTGATCTGCAAGAGGTACTGGCGCGGATGCGTGCAATCACCCGACGTCGTCACGGAGCGGCGGATTCCCTGTTAGGCAGTGGCGATGTGCAGCTGGATATGATGACGCGCGAAGTACTGTATAAAGGCCAGCGTGAACAACTCACCGCACGCGAATATGCCCTGCTCTACGCTCTGCTGGAGCGACCGGGAGCCATCCTGTCACGCGAACAATTAGAGAACCGCATTTACGGCTGGGGTGAAGAAGTCACCAGCAACGCCGTTGATGTGCTGATCCACGGCATGCGCCGCAAGCTCGATAACGAAGTGATTCGCAACGTGCGCGGTTTGGGCTGGCGAGTACCGGCAATATGAAACCTTTCACTTTTATGCGCTCCCTGCGTAACAAACTGCTCGCTACCCTGGTGCTGCTGCATCTGGCGATGATTGGCGGCGTCACCTGGTATTTCTACCACTGTTATGGCGACATGATGGGCACCATGAAGGACGATCAGCTCGCCAAGATCGCCGATGCCTGGTCCTCAAGCCAGCGTATGCCCGCGCTGATGCCAATGGTGATGCAGCAAGAGAAGCTGAAGAGCACCTACATCGTTCAGCTGTGGGACACCAATAATCAGCTGCGCGCCAGCTCCTGGCCCGCCTTACAGGCGCCACTGCAGGCGAAAAAAGGTTGGTCCGATCTTAAAGTCGGTGACTGTGGGGACGATTGTGACTGGCGCGTCTACACCCGGCCCGGTGAGTTGGGCAGTGAAATCGGCAATATTCAGGTACTGCACAACATCGGCTACATGAAGAGTTTGATGGTGAAGCGGGTGCTGTCCGCCATCATTCCCTTAATGCTGATGATGCCGCTCTCACTGCTGGTGATCTGGTTGGTGGTACGCGCCATCACGCGAGATTTACGCGTTGCCTCGCGCCAGATTGCGGCTCAGGAGACCATGCATCCGCACGCGGTGTCACCAAATGGCCTGCCGGATGAAGTGCTGCCGCTGGTCGATGCTTATAACTCACTGCTGGATAAACTCCGCGCGGCCTGGTCATCGCAGCGACAGTTCCTTGAAGATGCGGCGCACGAGTTACGCACGCCGGTCACAGCCGTCACCTTACAGCTTGAAAATCTGCGCCAGCATATTCAGCCAGGTGAAGCCAGCCGCCAGTTCGATCAACTGGAAGCGGGCGTCACGCGTACGCGCCATTTGGTGACGCAGTTGCTGAATATCTCGCGCCAGGAAGATCAGTCGGTGGTGGCAACGGTGGAAACTATCCAGCTCGATGATTTGCTAAAAGAGAGCATCGAGCAGTTGATGGTGGTCGCGGATAAGCGCGGCATTGATATCGGTTTTAACGGCACCACGCACTACCGCCTGCACGCCAGCCGTTCCGATTTGCGGAGCCTGTTCGATAACCTGATCGGCAACGCAATGCTGCACACGCCGGAAGGCAGCCTGGTGGATGTGCTATTGCATCGCGTGGGCAATCACACCGTGGTGGATATTGTCGATAACGGGCCAGGCATGCCGGAGTCCTTTATTGAACGCGCGTTTGACCGCTTCACCCGCTCGCCAGATGTTCAGGCGCAAGGCAGCGGTTTGGGTCTGTCAATTGTGCGCAGCGTAGCGCAAAAGCATCAGATGCAGGTCGCGCTGTCGAACTGCCATAACGCCCAGGGGCAAATTTCCGGCCTGCAGGTGCGTGTTACCTTGCCATGACCAACGTGCCGCTACCGCCTTGAATATCAAGTGCGGTAGCGGCACAACGTATTGCGTCTTTTGCTCTTCAAAATCGCCATACCCAATAAACCACACATTTTCCACCGTCAAATCCCAAAGGCGCACGATGAATCGTGCCGCTACCTTCTTTTTCTGCATCTGCCATCTTTGCGGTTGTTCGCGACAACGTAAACGGTTGCGGGGTTCCGTTCGCCACACGGCATTTATGTGATCACAGTCACATTTTTAGTGAATCAAAATGCAACACTTTTTGACAAACGTGATCAAAATCTATTTCCTATCGCTCTGTTACAGGCACATTACGCACACTTGAAAATTCGGCGATTTAGACCGGTTAAAAAACAACTCACGGCCCATCCCCTGGGATCGCTTTCACTCGATCGCGACGCATCTGCGGCGATCACTAGCATGTGGTTAATAAAATAATGAAATTTAAAGCATTGATAGCAGGGGCCTTACTGGCCAGCAGCTGGACCGGCGCGGCACAAGCGGCAGACAGCGATCCGCAGTATCTTTCCGACTGGTGGCACCAGAGCGTTAACGTGGTGGGCAGCTATCACACCCGTTTCGGTCCACAGTTCAACAATGACGTGTATCTCGAATACGAAGCCTTTGCCAAAAAAGACTGGTTCGATTTCTACGGCTATGCGGATTTGACCAACTTCTTTGGCGCGGGTAACAGCAACGCCAACGGTATTTTCGACCACGGTTCGCCGCTGTTCATGGAAATTGAGCCGCGTTTCTCGATTGATAAACTGACCGGCACCAGCCTGGCATTTGGTCCGTTTAAAGAGTGGTACTTCGCGAACAACTACATCTATGACATGGGTCGTAACGCTTCTCAGCGTCAGAACACCTGGTACATGGGTCTGGGTACCGACATTGATACCCACAGCGATATCGGCCTGTCACTGAACGTGTATGCCAAATACCAGTGGCAGAACTACGGTGCAGCAAACGAAAACAGCTGGGATGGCTATCGCTTCAAGGTGAAATACTTTGTGCCGATTACCGATCTGTGGGGCGGCAAGCTGAGCTATATCGGCTTCACCAACTTCGACTGGGGTTCTGATCTGCGCGACGAGACCGGTCCATCACGCACCAGCAACTCTATCGCGTCCAGCCACATTCTGTCGCTGAACTACGATCACTGGCACGTTTCTACCGTGGCACGTTATTTCCACAATGGCGGTCAGTGGGCGGATGGGCAGGAGCTGAACTTCGGCAATGGTCCGTTTGAAGTGAAATCAACGGGCTGGGGTTACTACCTGGTCGTGGGTTACAACTTCTAATTCGTATAAATACCAGGTCGCCATCAATGGCGACCCTACCTTGTAGGGTACGCATTTATGCGTACCTGGTCACAAACTGCTCCGGTTTAAATCTGCGGCTTGTACGCATTTACCATCCACGGCACGCCGAACTTATCGGTAAACATGCCGAAACCGTGCGCCCAGAACGTCGGTTCCCACTTTTTCGTCACCTCTCCGCCTGCGGATAACGCATCAAACCAACGCTTGCCCTGCGCCTCATCCGGCGTCGATAAACTCACGGAAAAACCGGCATAACTTGCCTGCTGTGCACCATCGCTCATCATCAATTCACCCTGCCCGATGCGCAGATGGGCATGCATGATCTGTTCAGGCGAGAAGGTCACGCCAGAGGGGCAGCCTTCATCTTCGACGGTAGTTTCATCAGGCATATCGCCAAAGGTCATTTTAAACAGTAGTTCGCCGTCGGTGGCCGCGAGATAGAAGGCGATCGCCTCTTCACAGCGACCGTTGTAAAAAACATAGGGAGTAATTTGCATGGTCAGTTCTCCACAATTGGAACGTCCAGTGCAAGTGTAGTGCGCAATAATTAATCAGCTGCGAGCCAGGCCGCACTCTTACCTTTGTTGACAATAGCGGCGGAACAGTTGGGCCATGTAAGCACTCATTGGCGTCAGCGCGGTGTCTTTTCGCTGGATCAAATAGAAGGTGGCTTTGGGTAGCGGATCGTCAAGATCGAGGGCAATCAATTGCCCACCGTGCGTCGGATCCTCGATCACGTCACGCGAGATGATGCTGACAAAATCACTCTTTGCCACCAGGCTGGTGCAGGCCATAAAGGTTTCGCAGGTCACGACGATCTTCGGTGCCATGCCGCGTTCTCCAAACAGATCGTGCAGCAACCGATAATAACTGCCCTGCGGTGTCGGCATCGTCCAGTCGCAATGCTGCAACTCATTCAGTGAGCGGGCATGCGCCATCGGATGGCCTTTACGCATCACGACCTGATAGTCACGCTCCATTAGCCGCTCAAAAATCAGCTCCTGATCCAGATGATGTTGATCGTAAGTATTAATGGTGAAATCCAGCGCGCCCTGCCGCAGTTCATGCACCATCGACACCAACTGCCCCTCAACAATACGCACCTTCACCAGCGGATATTCTCGATGAAACTGAGTGATCACCTGCGGCATGATGGTGCGCGCAATACTGCCGCCCACGCCGATATTGACCCGGCCACCCGCCAGGCCTAAGCGCTGCTGAATATCTTCCTGCGCCACGCGTAACTCTTCCAGCACCAGACTGGCATGACGGAAAAAGTTATCACCAATGTCAGTGAGCGTGACGCCCTGCTGACGACGTTCGAACAAACGCGCGCCGAGCGCCAGCTCCAGTTCCTGAATCGCTTTGGTCAGTGCAGGTTGTGAAAGTCCCGATAAGCGGCTGGCAGCGCGAATGCTGCCCTGACGCGCCACATCGACAAAGGCGCGCAGTTGATGAAGTTTGAGGTTGGCAGCCATGATTTTTGTGATAACCGTTGTTTATCAGTGACAAGATATTCGCATCTTATGCGCACCAATACCATTGTGTAGATTCGGGATAATGCATAAAAAACCAACACAAAGGATATGCCGATGAAAACCCTCTCCGACCTCGTCAACGCGCGGATTCCACAGATGCAAAGCTGGCGTCGCGATCTGCACCATTTTGCCGAATCGGGCTGGCTGGAGTTCCGTACTGCAACCATAGTGGCAGAAGAGCTGCATCGTCTTGGTTATCAGCTCAAGCTGGGTCGTGATGTGATCGATGCCGATGCGCGCATGGGTTTGCCTTCTGATGACGTGCTGGCGCAGCAGGAAGCTCGTGCACTGGAGCAAGGCGCACTGCCACAGTGGATCTCGCATTTCTCCGGCGGCTTCTGCGGCGTGGTCGCCACGCTGGAGACTGGTCGTCCTGGCCCGGTGATGGGTTTCCGTGTCGATATGGATGCGCTGGACCAGAACGAAAGCCGTGATGCCGACCACATCCCCACTCGTGAAGGCTTTGCCTCCTGCAACCCCGGCATGATGCACGCCTGCGGACACGACGGCCATACCACTATCGGCCTGGCGCTGGCGGGCGTGTTAATGGAGATGAAAGATCAGCTTAGTGGCACGATTAAAATCATCTTCCAGCCTGCCGAAGAGGGTGTACGCGGTGCGAAAGCGATGGTGGCCGCAGGCGTGGTGGATGATGTGGATCTGTTTACCGCAATCCATCTTGGTACAGGCGTGCCCGCAGGCGAAATCGTTTGCGGAAGCGACAGCTTTCTGGCGACCACCAAACTGGATGTCAATTTTACCGGCGTCGGCGCGCATGCGGGCGGCAAACCGGAAGAGGGTCGTAATGCCCTGCTGGCCGCTGCCCAGGCGACACTGGCGCTGCACAACCTTCCGCAACACAGCGGCGGCGTCGCACGCGTCAACGTCGGCGTACTGCAGGCCGGCTCCGGACGCAATGTGGTGCCCGATTATGCCCTGATGAAAGTTGAGACCCGTGGCGTCAGCAATCAGGTCAACGACGATATCTATCAGCAAGCCCTGCGCGTGATTTCCGGCGCGGCGGCGATGTATGGCGTTGAGTACGACATCAAACTGATGGGCGGCGCGCGCAGCTGTACCCCAAGCCAGCCGTGGGTCGATTTTATCCACCAGCAGGCCGATGCGATGGGGATTTTTACCTCGGTGGTGGATACCAAAAAGCAGGCGGCAGGTTCGGAAGATGCGACTTACATGCTGGAGCGCGTGCAGCAGCGCGGCGGTCAGTCATCCTATGTGATCTTCGGCTGCGATTTGGCGGCTGGGCACCACAACGCGAAGTTCGACTTTGACGAAGCCATTATGGCAACGGCCGTGCAAACCCTGGCAACCCTGGCGCTGAACCAGGCACAGTTTGGAGGCCAACGATGAACCATCACGACTTTATCGATCGCTATATCAACGACAACCAGCCACGCTTTACCGCTCTCAGCGATGCCATCTGGGACGTACCAGAAACCCGCTTTGAGGAGACACAGTCTGCTGCCATTCTGGCCGATGCGCTGGAGCAGGAAGGCTTTACCGTTGAGCGCGGCGTCGGCAACATCGATACCGCCTTTATCGCCAGCATCGGCAGCGGTAAGCCGGTGATTGCCATCCTGGGTGAATTTGATGCACTGGCCGGTCTGAGCCAGCAGTCAGGCTGCACCACGCCGCAGCCACTGGTAGAAAACGGCAACGGGCACGGCTGCGGCCACAATCTGCTGGGCACCGCCGGACTGGCTGCCGCCTTCGCCATCAAAGCCTGGTGGGCGGAGAACGGCCAGCGTGGCACGCTGCGCTTTTACGGCTGTCCGGGCGAGGAAGGCGGTTCAGGTAAAACCTTTATGGTACGCGAAGGGCTGTTTGACGATGTCGATGCGGCTGTCACCTGGCATCCTGAAGGCTTCAGCGGCATGTTCAACCTCAGCACGCTGGCCAACATCCAGGCCGCATTTCACTTCAAAGGCGTTGCCGCGCACGCCGCCAACTCGCCGCATCTGGGCCGCAGTGCGCTGGATGCCGTGACGCTGATGAATACCGGTGCCAACTTCCTGCGCGAACACATCGTGCAGGAAGCGCGCGTGCACTACGCCGTGACCAACACCGGCGGCGTTTCCCCCAATGTGGTGCAAGCCGATGCCGAAGTGCTGTATCTGATCCGCGCGCCAGAACTCGATCAGGCACAGGATATTTATCAGCGGGTGATCAATATCGCCAAAGGCGCGGCCCTGATGACCGACACCACCATGACGGTGCGCTTCGATAAAGCCTGCTCTAATTACGTACCTAATCGCGCGCTGGAAGCAGTGATGGAGCGTAACTTGCATCAGTTTGGCTTGCCCGAGTACAGCGCGGAGGAACAACTGTTCGCGGCAGAGATCCGTGCCACGCTGACCAAAGACGATCTGCGCAATGCGCGCCTGAACGCGGCACGCACCGGCGGCGAGGCGGGAATGGCCTGGACAGAAGCGCTGGGCGACAAGATTTTGATGGATGAGGTTGCGCCCTATGCCGTGACGCGAGAGCTGCTGTATGGCTCAACCGACGTCGGCGATGTGAGTTGGGTGACGCCAACCGCGCAGTGCTTTGCGCCCTGCTTTGCCTTCGGTACGCCGTTGCACACCTGGCAACTGGTGGCGCAGGGCCGCACCTCGCTGGGCCACAAAGGTATGTGCCTGGCCGCCAAAGTGATGGCCGCCACCGCGTTGACCTTATTGCAGGACGACGAGGCGCTGGCGCGCTGCCGCGAGGAGTTCCAGCGCGTGCGCAGCGAGCAGCCTTACAGCTGCCCGATTCCGGCGGATGTGACGCCATCAAAATTGTCATCCTGAAATAAACGCGGTGCTCCGGTTCAGTGCGCATAAATGCGCACTCTACGGGGCTTGAGCGCAGTTATGGGTTGTACCGCAATTGTAGGTTTGCCGCAGTTATGGGGCAACGCAATTGTAGGTTTACCGTAGTTGTAGGGGGCGCATTTATGCGCCCAGAAATATCCAAAACACTATAAAAATTACAGCCCCAACGCGGGCATGCAAATACAACAGACATGACGAGGAATGACCGATGGAAGTGACCACGGAGAACCGCAGCCCAGGGAAGCTGTTTAGCTGGATTGAGCGGGTCGGCAACAAAGTACCCAACCCGTTCTTACTGTTTGTCTATTTGATCGTGGTATTGATGGTCGCCACCGCCATTATCAGCTACTTCGATCTGGCGGTGAAAAATCCCGCCAATGGCGAAATGGTGCGGGTCAACAACCTGCTGAGCGTGGCGGGGATTCAATGGATTCTGCCTAACATCATCAAAAACTTCAGCGGCTTCACGCCACTGGGTTCGATTCTGGCGCTGGTGATTGGTGCGGGCCTGGCGGAAAAAGTCGGCCTGCTGCAATCGCTGATGGTAAAGATGGCCTCACGCGTCAGCCGTCGCTACGCCAGTTATATGGTGCTGTTTATCGCCTTCTTCAGCCACATCTCGTCCGATGCCGCACTGGTGGTGATGCCGCCGCTCGGCGCACTGATCTTCCTCGCCGTCGGTCGCCATCCGGTAGCGGGATTACTGGCCGCCATCGCAGGTGTCGCTTCAGGCTTTACCGCCAACCTGCTGATCGTCACCACCGACGTGCTGCTTTCGGGCATCAGTACCGAAGCGGCGAAAGCCGTGAGCGATACCGTGCACGTTAGCGTGATCGATAACTGGTTCTTTATGGCCAGCTCGGTGATTGTGCTGACCATTGTCGGGGCCATCCTCACCGATAAGTTTGTCGAGCCGCGTCTTCCGGTGTGGAACGGCGGCAATCACGATCGCCTGCCGCCGCTGACCGCCCTGGAAAATCGCGGCCTGCGTGCTGCGGGCATTGCCGCGCTGGTGTTTATCGCGCTGATGGCGCTGCTGGTGGTGCCGGAACATGCCCCACTCCGTAACCCGAAAACCGGCGGCATCATTCCTTCGCCGTTTATTCAGGGCATTGTGCCGATCATCATCCTGTTCTTCTTTGTGGTGGCGATTGCTTACGGCGCCGTCACCAAACAGATTCGCCGCCCAGATGACATCCCACAGCTGCTGGTCGATCCGATGAAGAGCATGGCGGGCTTTATTGTGATGGTGTTCCCGCTGTCGCAGTTTGTCGCCTTCTTTAACTGGAGCAACATGGGCAAATTCATGGCGATCGGCTTGACCGATATGCTGGAAAGTGCCGGCATCAGCGGCGCGCCTGCGTTCCTCGGTTTGATGTTCTTGTCGGCATTCTTGTGCATGTTTATTGCCAGCGGCTCGGCCATCTGGTCGATTCTGGCGCCGGTGTTCGTGCCGATGTTTATGCTGCTCGGCTTCCACCCGGCCTTTGCACAGATGATTTTCCGCATCGCGGATTCCGCCGTGCTGCCGCTCGCACCGATGTCGCCGTTCCTGCCGCTGTTCCTTGGATTCCTGCAGCGATACCAAAAAGATGCGCAACTTGGCACCTACTATGTGCTGATCTTCCCTTATCCGGTGGTGTTCTTTATCAGCTGGATCATACTGCTGCTGGCATGGTACGCACTGGGTTTACCGATTGGACCAGGCGTTTACCCCAGCCTGCACTAACCCCTTCGCCATGGACGGCGATCACACTTCTGTGAACTGCAACGTAGATTGCGAAAATGTCACCGTTGCCCCTCTCGGCAACCCGCGATGAATTGATTATCCTGCTATTCCTTCGCTTGCTAACGGTTAATTATATTTAAAACCAATTACAACCGTGCGAGTTCTGCAAACACCGAGGTTTATCCAATAATGACAACAATCACTTCGACAGGGATGGCGAACGATCACATCGCAGCGGATCGCCGCACCTTAGCCGGACGCATCGACGCACTGCCCTCTTCCGCAGGCCTGTGGCGTTTTATCACGCTGCTGGCATTGGGCGGTTTTTTTGAGCTCTACGATCTGTTTGAAACCGGTTATATCAGCTCTGGCCTGATGGCTGCCGGGGTGTTTCATACCGGCTCAGAAGGCGTGTTGGGATTTTCTGACCAGGCCGCCTTCGCCTCAGCCACTTTTCTCGGCCTGTTTTTCGGTGCCAGCCTGCTCGCACCTTACGCTGACCGCTTTGGTCGTCGTTTGACCTTTATGTGTGCGCTGATGTGGTACGGCGTGTTCTCACTGTTGATGGCCTTCCAGCAGAGCGCTGAGATGATCATCCTGTTCCGCTTCCTGGTGGGAATTGGCCTCGGCGTTGAACTGGTAACCATCGATACCTATCTGTCTGAGTGGGTGCCTGCTCATCTGCGCAGCCGCGCCTTTGCCTACTCATTCTTTATCCAGTTTCTGTCGGTACCGGCGGTAGCGCTGATGTCATGGTGGCTGGTGCCGCAAACTATTCTCAGCCTTGAGGGCTGGCGCTGGGTGGTGATTGCCGGTGCGGTCTGCTCACTGGTGATCTGGCTGATTCGTAAAAACCTGCCGGAATCGGCGCGCTGGCTTGCGCAGCAGGGCCGTCATCAGGAAGCACACAAGGTTCTGAGCGAGATGGAAAAACGCTGCGGTATTGCGCCGGGCGAAGATTTCTCCAACAGCGATGCCGCAGCAGCGCTGCCAAAAAAAGGCCGCTTCAGCGAGATTTGGTCCCCGGCTTACCGCAAGCGCACGCTAATGCTGGTAGTGATGAACTTCTTCCAGGCGATTGGTTTCTTCGGCTTTGGCAACTGGCTGCCTGCGCTGTTATCCGGCAAAGGTGCGACCGTAACTCACAGCCTGCTGTATGCGTTCTTTATTACCCTGGCCTATCCGCTGGGCTCACTGATTTGCAGCCGCTATGCCGATAAGATCGAGAACAAATGGCAGATCGTTCTCTCTTCCCTGATGACCGTGGTATTCGGCACGCTGTTCGCGTTAGTGACCAATCCGGTGATGATGGTCATCTGTGGCTTCCTGATCACCTACAGCAACGCATGGCTGACCTTCAGTTATCACGCTTATCAGACAGAGATTTTCCCAACGCATATTCGCGCTCGCGCAGTCGGCTTCTGCTACTCCTTCAGCCGCCTGTCGACGGTATTCAGCAGTATTTTGATCGGTATTATTTTGCAGTACGCCGGCAGCGAAGGGGTGATCGCCTTTATCGTACTGAGCATGTTGATGGTGATGCTGTCAGTGGGGATTTACGGTCCGAAGACGCGCGGGTTGGATTTGGAGAATATCTGAGTAATCGATCGACCGTGGGCGGAAATATAGCCGCCCACTATTTCGCGAATTTGTCTAACTGCGCGAAGGCAATATCCCATGGTAAGCGCCTGCCACTGTCTCGCATTTGGCAATAAGCCCGGCGCGCGCCATCCACTGTAATGATCTGATGCTCAATCATTGCTTCCACAACCCAAAGCGTTCCACGAACATCTATACCCTCTTCTCTGGCAACTCGATTAAGCGCTCTGTCACCGGTTAATAGCTGACAGATTTCCTGTTTAGCCAGGGCTAACGCAAAACAATCATTGCGGCTGGGCCCACGCACACGCTCAATGAGTTTTGTGGCGTACATCATTGTGTTTGAACTTAATTCTCCAATGACCAATCCTTTATCAAGCAAATCGGCATGGTGGGTTTCAAGTTCATCAAAATAGAGTAAATCTGGCACGGTAAATTGGTAGGGCAATTCGAAGAGCGCATCTAACAAATCGCCCTCTTCCACATCAATTAAAATGTTGGCATCACTGATGAGAATGATCATCCGACCACCCCAACTGTCGCTCGCGGTGGAAGGTGACTAACGAGACGCCCATCAGCTCAGCCGCTTTACCTTCACTGATAATCCCTTCTCCTAGCGCTCGAAAGATTAACTGTGGAAAAAGCGTAGTGCTCTCGCGAGCGACCTGTTCACCAGGTTCCTGCTTTCGCCATTTGCGCGCAGAGAACATCATGATCAGATCTTTGCGCTTGCCCTCAGTTATCACGCTCAGATCGGCAGCGCGGTAAACACAGGCCAACATGCTCAGCCCATAGTCCATTTTTTGCAGGTAAAGCTCTTGCACCTCAAGACGAGCACGCCGGCGACCAAAGTGCTGAAACATGGCACTCGCAGGAAAAAGCAAAGCTCCCGCAAAGCGATGACAGGCTTTCTCCTCATTAATATGAGATGCAAGGCGGCCCTGTAAAATCAAATGCCCCAGTTCATGCGCCAGGGTAAACCGCTGGCGATCGCCGGGCCATTTAGCAGAAATAACGATAACGGGTATGGCGTCAATCATCGCCTGACAACCATCAAACTTGTCTGAGTGATCGACATCCGTGACGATCACCAGAATCCCATGGCTTTCCAGCACATCAATCAAGTGGTTAATGGGCTGTTGGCCAAGTCCCCACTGCAGCCGAACGTGATCGGTAATCGTTTCAATCTGCTCATAGTTCTCAACCTGCCCAGCAGGCAGCTGAGGTTGAGCATAAATTGGAACAGGAAAGTTAGGCCACAAATTGGCAAGTTCTAGCCACCGTTCAGCCTGATCAATCACATCAGCATGGATCTGCGCCAGCATTTTGGCTGATAGCGTCTGGCGTTTACGATACTCAATATTTTTCAGTGCAACCGTCGTCGGGCGGAAGAAGTATTCGTTTCGCACACCTAGCGCACGCGACATTTTCACCAGTACGGCAGATCCCGGCATACTTTCGTTATGCTCGTATTTCTTGATCATGTTGGCACTGACGCCCGCTTTCTCAGCCAACTGCTTCATGGATAAGCCCGCAGCGGAGCGCGCGCGCAATAAACGTTCTCCAAACACACTGACCTCCGTTGGTTTATAAAATAATTAATTTTTATAATTTCATAAACCGGAATTATGTGCGCTTAACAATGGCCTTGCAATGAGAGGGATGAAAAATGAGACAAGGCTTGTAGGGATTTAATGTTGAGGAGGTGTAGAACACAATTAATGCAATGGTTCGTATGAATCCTTCATTGGGCCAGTGAGGTCGGTGAAACGATGCGCATGAATGCGCACCCTACAGGGATGGGGTGCGGTTTTGCAGGTTTAGATTTGGAAAATATTTAATGACCGCACAATAAATTGCGCCGCGACCAGATCAGTGCGATCTGGTGCGGCGCGATTTATCGTGCTTTACAACGCAGTGTTGGCTTACTGCCCTTCCAGCACCTTAATATCCGCGCTGCCCTGCTTCGACTCGACCGCTTCATCCTTACGCAGCTTCGCCACATCTTTCGCCGTCACCGTCGACTTCACGCCATTACCCCAGCTGCCACGGATGAAGTTCACCACATCCGCCACCTGGTTGTCGTTCATGCGCCAGCCGAACGCCGGCATGGTGATGGCAGTGGGTGCGCCCTGCACGCCAGGCAAGGTGCCGCCCACCAGCACGATGTGGATCAGTGAGGTTGGATCGTCCGCCATGACAACAGGATTACCGCGCAGTGCAGGATAGAAACGTTGATAACCGCTGCCGTCGGTTTTATGACAGGCCGCACAGCTATCGACATACACCGAGGCACCTGGCTGGCTGTCATCGCCTTTCCACAACGCTTTCGCGACCGCATCATCCTGCGTGAACACCGTCTGGCTGGCGTCCTTCGCACCCAGCGACTTCAGATATTTAGCAATCGCGCTGATATCTTCGTCGTTGAGATACTGCAGGCTGTGCTGCACTACATCGGTCATACCACCAAATACGGCAGTGTGATCGTTGCGGCCAAAGCGCAGGAACTGCTTCAGATCGTCTTCGCTCCAGCGGCCTAATCCATCACGGTTATCGCCACGCAGATTGCTGGCCGTCCAGCCATCAATCGGTGCGCTGCTACCCGAGAGGTAATCATTGCCTTCGCCGTTGGTCAGCGCTTTTTCCTGCATGGTGATGCTACGCGGTGTATGGCAGGCACCGCAGTGACCCAGACCTTCCACCAGATAACGACCACGCGCCAGCGCCGGATCTTCCTGCGCGGCTGGCTGGAACGCTTTCACGTCTGGCGCAAAGATGCCACGCCAGATGGAGAGCGGCCAGCGCATCGACAGCGGCCACGGAATGTCGCTGTCTTTGTTAGCCTGCGACACCGGCTGCACGCCATGCATAAAGTAGGCATACAACGCCTGCATGTCGTCATCGCTGACCACCGCGTAAGACGGATAAGGCATCGCTGGATAGAGCGTGTCGCCATTTTTCGCCACGCCGTGACGCACCGCTTTCTGGAAATCGTCGTAGCTGTAGTCACCAATACCGGTGGCTTTGTCCGGCGTGATGTTGGTGGAGTAAATGGTGCCAATTGGCGTCGCCATCGGTAAGCCACCGGCAAACGGCTTGCCGCCCGCGGTGCTGTGGCACGCCACGCAGTCACCCGCGCGTGCCAGATACTCACCGCGCTTCACCAGTGCGTCCGAACCTGCTTCGTCCGCCACTGCGGCGAACGTCATCGTGCCCAGAAACAGGGCTAAAATGCTTTTGATCATCGCCGTGTTCCTTATGCCTGAACCAATGGGCCGGGGCTCTTCAGATACTGTTCACGAATGGCTTTCGCTGACCAATAGGTCAACGCCGCCACCATACCGGTTGGGTTATAGCCGAGGCCCTGTGGGAATGCCGATGCACCTGGCACAAACACATTGGACACATCCCAGCTCTGCAGATAACGGTTCACCGCACTGGTTTTCGGATCTTCACCCATGATCGCGCCGCCGCTCATGTGCGTGGTTTGATACACGGTGGTATCGAAGTGCGTACCTGCGGCTTTAGCGCCGCCGATGATCATTTTCGGGTTCATCGCTTCGGTGATCTTGCGCATCTTGCCGACCATAAACTGCGCCATCTTGATGTCGTTGTCCTGCCAGTCAAAGGTCATACGCAGCAGCGGCTGGCCATAAACATCTTTGTAGTTCGGATCGAGATCAAGATAGTTGGCGCGATACGACTGGTGCGCGCCGTGTGCATCCATCGAAATATGATGGTTATAGGTGTCCGCCACGGCCGATTTCCACTGGCTACCCCAGTTTGGCGTGCCTTTTGGCGTTGGCAGACCCGAGATCGGCTTGGTGCCCGCCTGGTTCACCCAGAACGGGGAACCGCCGACGAAGCCATACGGCCCATGGTCGAAGTTATCGGCATTGAAATCATCCACTGCCACGCCCGCACCGCCCGCACCAATAAACGGGTTGGTGGTGGTGTTCTTGTCGAACAGCGCTTTCAGGGTGGAGATGTTCTGATAGGCGAAGTTACGACCCACCACACCTTCATTGCTGATCGGGTTATACGGCTTGCCGATGCCCGACAGCAGCATCAGATGCACGTTGTGGAACTGGAACGCCGCAAGGATCACCAGATCCGCCGGCTGCACCACTTCACGTCCCTGACCATCCTGATAGGTCACGCCGGTGGCGCGTTTCTTGTCGTCGGTGAGATTGACGCGCAGCACGTAGGAGTTATTACGCAGTTCGAACTTCGGCTCCTGACGCAGTGCCGGCAGGATGTTCACGTTCGGCGAAGCTTTGGAGTACATGTAGCAGGCATAACCGCTGCAGTAACCGCAGAAGTTACACGGCCCCATCTGCGCGCCGTAGGTGTTGGTGTACGGTCCAGAGGTGTTGGCGGACGGCATATCATACGGATGATAACCCACTGATTCAGCGGCTTGCGCGAACAGCTGTGCTGAATAAGTGCGCTTCTGTGCAGGCAATGGGAAGGCGCTGGAACGATCCGGTGCGTACGGGTTGCCGCCCTGCTCTTTGCCCTGCAGCTTACCTTTGATCGACCAGGCGCTGCCGGAAGTGCCAAACACTTTCTCGGCCTGATCGAAGAACGGTTCCAGCTCGTCATAGCTGACGCCGAAATCCTGAATCGTCATGCCTTCCGGGATGAAGTTTTTGCCGTAGCGCTGCTCATAGTGGCTGCGCAGGTTCAGCTCCACCGGATCGACACGGAAATGCACGCCTGACCAGTGCAGGCCTGCACCGCCGGTGCCGGTGCCGGGCAGAAACGCGGCCAGCTGGCGATACGGCACGGCGGTTTGCGAGGCATCATGACGGATGGTCACGGTGCTTTTAGACAAATCCTGGAACAGCTTTTTACGGATGTTATAGGTCAGTTCATCAATCGACTGGGGATAGGATCCATCAGGATAGGTATCACGATGCGGGCCGCGCTCCAGCGCCACCACATTCAGACCGGCCTCGGTCAGCTCTTTCGCCATGATCGCCCCGGCCCAGCCGAAACCGACGATCACCGCGTCTACTTTTTTCAATTCATTTGCCACGGTTACGCCCTCTCCCCGCGAATATCCACTGACGGGAACGGATAACGTTCACCGCGCTCTACCCAATCCATAAAGTCGGCACGTGCGCCTGGGAAGCCAATCAGCTTCCAGCCCACCATGCCCTGGTTACCACCGTGGATCGGATCGCTGAAGTAACCCTCGCGGGTGTTCTGCAGCAGGAAGGAGAAGAAGGTTTTGGCCGCCAGCTGTGGGAACTGCGCCTGGCCGCTTTCAAAAGCGGTCAGCAACGCATCCTGCTGTTCGCCGGTCAACTCGGCAAACACTTTGCCGTGCTGTTTTTTGCTCCAGCCATCGGCATCGGCGAGGCCCAAACGATAGATCTGCTGCGGCACCAGCGGAGACTGATAACCCAGCTCTTTGGGCAGGTCCGGGTTGAACGGCCCTTGCATGTACCAGTTGCTGCCCGTGGCGTACGGCGTGTTCATCTGACGATCGATAAACTCCGGCACACCGGCTTCCAGGGCGCCAGGACCACGTTCATCATTGGGGATCAGGCGCGCCACGGCGGCGGTAATAAAGGCGAACTCTTCCGCCGTGAACCAGGTGGGCTGGTAATCACGTGCCTGATGAGGTGCTACGGGTTGCTCTGCTGCTCCAGCGGCCATTGGCACCACCAGTGCGCCCATCGCCGAACCGCCAACGGCCATGGCTGGCGCCAGGGTGATGGTTCTCAGCAGAAAATCCCTGCGACTGTGACCATTTTTTTGTTCTGACATGACATTGCCTCATTACCACACTAATGCGGTATGAAAGTTAACTCGTTGCGTTGTATTGTTTTTTTAGTTGTGACTTAAGGGATACAGCGTCACTGTTACCGGTAACAGTGCGCATAGTGTAACACCACAACTGTTATTAATTTAGTTTCCAGAAACAAATGCGCACAAAATACTTAACAACTCACAGCGTCGCTTTACATCGCAGCGGCGATGCTGTCATCGTCAGATACAACCCACAACAGACAAAACACTGTCTGACGCGGTATAAAAGAGTACACACAACAGCGGAGTGCCTATGTTTAAGTCCTATTTTCCGCGGCCAGCGCTGTTTTTCAGCTCGGCCGCGATTTGGAGTTTGATTGCGATTTTTGCCTGGTTCGGCTTTGCCAATGAACTGCCTGCACTGTGGCCTTCGCTGCATGCGGCGATGCAACAGCCGCTGCCCACCAATGCCAGCCGTTTCATCCATCCAAGCCAACTCTGGTTCTATGCCTATTACTGGATCGTTGCGGCGATTTTTGCCCTTGCCTGGAAGGTGATTGATAACCATCCGTGGCAGCGCTGGTCAGTGTGGGGCGCAGCCTTAATCATCTTCGTCACCTGGTTTGGTGTGCAGGTCGGCGTGGCGGTCAACGCCTGGTATGGCCCCTTCTATGATTTGATTCAAAAAGCCTTAACCAAAGCCGGATCGGTGCAGATTGCTGAATTTTACCAGCAAGTTCTCGCCTTTTTAGGCATCGCACTGATTGCGGTGGTGATTGGCGTGATGAACTCATTCTTCATCAGCCACTGGGTGTTCCGCTGGCGTACCGCGATGAATAACTACTACATGCACAACTGGCAGCGTCTGCGCCACGTGGAAGGCGCCGCGCAGCGTGTTCAGGAAGACACCATGCGTTTTGCCAGCACGCTGGAAGATTGGGGCGTAAGCTTTATTCAGGCAATCATGACGCTGGTAGCGTTCCTGCCGGTGCTGATCACCCTGTCACATCACGTGAAAGACATCCCATTGCTGGGCAATATTCCGTATGCGTTGGTGATTGCGGCGGTGCTGTGGTCGGTGTTTGGTACCGGGCTGCTGGCGATCGTCGGGATCAAATTGCCGGGGCTGGAGTTCCGCAATCAGCGTGTTGAAGCGGCCTATCGTAAAGAGCTGGTGTATGGCGAAGACAATGCCGATCGCGCGTCACCGCCGACGGTGAATGAGCTGTTCAGCCGCGTGCGCTTTAACTATTTCCGTCTCTATTTCCACTATCTCTATTTCAACATCACCCGCATTCTCTATCTGCAAGTCGATAACGTATTCGGGCTGTTCCTGCTGTTCCCGTCGATTGTCGCTGGGACGATTACGCTGGGTTTACTGAACCAGATTACCAACGTGTTTGATCAGGTGCGCTCGTCGTTCCAGTATCTGATCTCGTCGTGGTCAACGCTGGTCGAGCTGATGTCGATCTACAAACGTCTGCGCAGTTTCGAGCAGATTCTGTCGGATATCCCGCATCAAGAGATGATGCGCGAGTCGGCGGACTAAGGTTGTTGCCGCGGCGTGATGTATGGCGCACCTGTCAGCGTTTATATCGCTTCAGGTGCGCGCGATAAATCGCGCCGCTACCCTTCTCATTAATCAGCTGGCATCAATCAGCGACCATCAACCTGCTAACACCGCAAACACCTTCTCAACCGCATACGCACCCGGATCTTTCACCCCATCCAGACTCTGCTGATTCAGATAGGCCGAACGGCCCGCTTTGGCACTCTGCATTTGAGCCGTGGCTTCCGCACCTTGCTGAGCGGCTTTCGCGGTAGACGCCAGCGACTCACCGGCCACTAACGCTTCCAGCGCCGGTTGCAGCGCATCCACTAACGTACGATGGCCCGGCTGAGCGCCGCCGTAATGTTTCATGCGATCCAGACCGTGCATTAAGGCCTGCGGCAGTGCGCTGCCCTCTTCCAGTTTTTGCCCGGCGCTGGTGAACAGAATCGACATCAACACACCGCTTGAGCCGCCCATCACCGTCGCCAGTTGCTCACCGATCAGCGCCATTAAGGTTGGCAACTCATCCAGCGGCAGCTGCTTATCACGCAAGCCACGCTGAATCTTCTTCGCGCCTGCGGCAAAGGTTGAACCGGTATCGCCGTCGCCAACTTTGGCATCCAGCGCGTTGAGTTCGCTTTCCAGATCGATCAAGGTTTGTGTCACGCGCTCAACGTGTTTTGCCACTTCAGCGTTGTCGGACGGGTCGAAATCCAGCACGCTGCCGACTTTTTCCGCGCTCTGCAAACTGATGGGTGCAAAGTCATAGACCGGTACCCAGCCCAGCACCTGCACCGGCGCATTGAGTGCCTCAAGGAAGGGTTCCTCCAGCGCCAGCAATGACAGCGAGAAGCCTTTCATATCTAAAGCGCTGACCAGGGTTGCCGGACCGATAAGGTGGGTAACCCGCGCGGCAAGTGGCGATTGCAATACTTCGCGCGTCAACACCGCCAGCTCCAGCTGGGAGAAGCCGCCGAGGTTATTGATTAACAGCAGTGCCTGTTTGCCGTCTGGCAGCGACTGCGCCAGCTTATCGGTCATAATGCTGCTGATCTTTCGACTGTTTTGGGTATCAAGTGTCACCACGCCCGGTTCGCCGTGGATGCCCATACCCAGCTCGCTGTGGCCCGCTTCGACACGTTCATCACGCTTTTCGCCGGGAATATGACAGGTAGCAAACGCCAGCCCAATCGATGAGGTGGCGTCGATGGCACGCTGCGCCAGCGCTTTGACTTCATCCAGCGATTGCCCCTGCTCGGCAGCAAAACCGGCGATCTTATGCACCAGCACGGTCCCAGCGATGCCGCGCGGCTGAGGATTTTCGGGCAGCGCAATATCGTCCTGCACCATTACCAACTCAACGTTGTAGCCGAGATTTTTCGCTTTCTCCGCCGCCAGCCCGAAGTTCAACCGGTCGCCGGTGTAGTTCTTCACAATCAGCAGGCAACCTGCATCGCCTGTAACATTGATGATGGCATTGAGCACCGCATCGACGCTCGGGGAGGCAAAGATATCGCCGCATACCGCCGCCGTGAGCATGCCTTTGCCGACAAAACCGGCATGCGCCGGTTCATGGCCCGATCCGCCGCCGGAGATCAGCGCCACTTTGCTCTTATCCCAATCTGTGCGCACCACCACGCGGATCTCATCACCGAGATCGAGGCGGCTCAGGTTATGCCAGGGCGTGCTCAGCAAAACCCCTTCGATGGCTTCGTTCACCAGATCGTTTTTCTCATGCATAAAAAACTGGCTCATTGCTTCCTCTCCATTGGTGTTGTCGAGGTAAAAGGTAGCGTATATCGCGGGGCGAGCGGGGAAGGAAAGTGCGGAAATGCAAAGGGCGGCACACGCCGCCCTTGAGTTTCAGATAACTGCCGCTTACAGCGCGATGCGCAGGACGCTATCCGGGTTTTTTGGTGGCTCTTTACGGGTGCCTGGCTGCTTGATGCTAACAAACAGCGTTTTACCGTCTGCTGACAGCGCCAGGCTGTTGGGCAGGCCCGGTGCTTTCACCGTGCGCTTCACTTTATAAGAGCTGGCGTCGATGATGCTGATTTCACCCGCTTTGCGATGGGTCACGTACAGCTCGTTGCGGTCGGCATTGAACAGTACCGCCAGCGATTCTGGCACATCAATCTTATGAATCACCTGCTGAGTGCGGGAATCCAGCACCAGCACCTGAGGCTGCTTAGAGTCGCTCAGGAAGATGCGATGGCCTTGGGTATCCAGCGCGATATTCAGGAAGAAGTGATCTTTGTCGCCATCAATTTTCTGACGTTTTTCAATCGCGTTCAGGCGCGTATTGATGGTCACCAGTTCGCCGTCAGCATTGGTCACGTACAGTTTCTGCGCCGCAGAATCGATGGCCAGGCCGGTGCCCATTTTACCGGTGTTCGGTACGGTGCTGACCAGCTTCAGGGTTTTGCCATCCACAACCCACACCACGCTCTGCTCACCGAGGCCGGTGACATACACGCGATCAGTTGCCGCATCAGCAACCACTTCACGCGGTTGCAGTGGACGAACGGTTTCGCTGCGCTGACGCGCATCAAGCACCAGTGAGTTCAGCACTTTACCGCTGCTGGCATCGACCGAGGTCAGTGCCGCATCACGGGTATTGCCGAAGAACAGCGTGTTGGTTTTCTGGTTAATGGCAGCGCCAAAGGTCGGCAGATCGGTGTTGATGGTCTGCTTCACCGACAGGTCCTGCGGATCGAGACGATAAACCGTGCCACCTTTGCTGCTGGCGTTTTGCGCCGTGGCGAGGAACAGCGCGTTATCGCTGTTGCTAAACGCCAGTTCGTAAGCACCTTTGGAAATGACCTGGTTCAATGGCTGGGATTCAGCCGCCAGTACCGCAGAGGAAGATAACAGCGCTGTTGCCAGCAGCAATGGACGCAACGCCCATGTTGTTTTAATCGCTTTCATAACTTCTCCATAGCAAATCCACCGCCTCATGGCAGTGAAGTGAAAGCCCGACAATGCAACCAATTTAAGAATGACAGCCCGAGGCGAGCCGACGAAGGATGTTAGTTTTTGAGAATAGTAATCATTTAGGCAGGGAAGTAACAGAATTTTATGTAGTTACAAACGCCGCCAGGGCGCCCTAAGGCACCCTGTCAGCACAGATCGTTAACGCAGACTTATTTGGTCAACTCGGCAGTCATATGCACGCCGTTGTTGAAGTTGGCTTCAGTCACTTTATACGAAGCACCAGCTTTGTGCGCCTGAGCAGCAATTTGCGCTTCTGCGCCATCCAGGGTTGAAGCACATGCGGTGATGCTTTGCGCGAAGCTAGCGAATGGCAGAGCAGAGAGAGCAATAACAGCAGCAAAAGTTTTGATAGATTTCATGGTCAATTCCTCAATGATTTTTTATCGGATAAGGCGTCATCGCCTTGTTGAGATGAATAATAGGCGTGAAACCGATCACAAAAAAGCGGAGAGATTTGCCGTTGTTATTCGATTAATTTGAACATAAAAAGCACATTTGGATTAACCTGTGTGCAAAGGGTTAAAAAACTGGGTTTTGAATGTGGTGCAGGATTTATGTCTGCGTGGCTTGCCAGAAAAAAGAAAGGTCGCCATCAATGGCGACCCTACAGGTATCAGAGCTTTTTAAAGGATCGACGCTGATGGCGACCCTGACATAGCAAGCTATTTAACCGTGATGCCGAACGCGGGTGAAAATGGTGATGGCCGCCAGCAGCATCAGCACGCCGCTGGCAAGGAATACACCGCCCGCGCCGTTGAGATCAAACATCCAGCCACCTGCCGCCGCACCTGCCGTGATTGCCAGCTGAATGGTTGCCACCAGCAAGCCGCCGCCTGACTCAGCGTCATCTGGCACTGCTCGTGAGATCCACGTTGACCAACCGGTTGGCATTGAGCCAAACGCCAGGCCCCACATCGCCACACCGGCACCGACTACCCATGGCAGATTGCCAAAACTCACCAGCACCACCGCCGTCACGCTCATCACCAGCGCCATGCCGGTCAAGGTCAATGACACGCTGCGCGTCACCAGGAAGCCCGCCAGTGAGGTACCGAAGAAGTTCGCCACACCAAACGCCAGCAGCACTAGCGACAGCTGATTGATATTGAGCTGCGCGCTACTCTCGAGGAACGGACGCAGATAGGTAAAGAAGGCAAAGTGACCGGTAAACATCATGATCACCGCCAGCATGCCCCAGCGCATCAGGCTGTTACGCAGCAAATCCAGCACACCGCCGCTGCGTGCTTTGTTCTCTGGTGGCATGGAAGGCAGTGTGAAGAACTGCCAGAACAGCGCCAGTACGCCCAGTACGCCGGTCAGCAGGAAGATGTTGCGCCAGCCAATAATACCGCCGAGGTAGCTGCCCAACGGCGCGGCAATAATGGTCGCCAGCGAAATGCCGCTGAACACAATCGACAACGCCTTCGGCACCTGATCACTCGGCACCAGCCGCATGGTAATCGCGGTGGAGAGGGTCCAGAAGCCACCAATCGCCATGCCGAGCAGCACGCGCGCCAGCAGGATCATCGGCAGATTTTCTGCAAACGCCACCAGCAGCGCCGAGGCAATCAGCAGCAGCGTAAAGACCAGCATCACGATGCGACGATCGAGACGACGCGTAAGGTTGCCGACCACCAGACTGGTGAGCAGTGCCACCAATGCAGTGACCGTGACGGTTTGCCCCGCTTGCCCTTCACTCACCTGCAGCGAGTCGGCAATCGGCGTCAGCAAGCTCACTGGCAGAAACTCGGCGGTTATCAGGCCGAATACGCCAAACGCCATGGCAAACACCGCGCCCCATGCGGGTTTATCCACCGCTATACTTGTTTCGACTACTTCAGTATCCAGACTCATCTGCGATCCCCATCACAAAAATTCAGGTTGTAAGCATAGTGAGATGACGCAAGACGATCTATGATACAGAAACTTTGTTTTTTGATAATTCGTCTGGATTCGTATGAGCCGCTATGAAGATCTGACCAGTGAACTGCTGATGGGCATGCGCCTGTACGGCGTGAAATATCAGCGTATCGCCTTACATAGCCCTTTTGGTTTGCAATACGATGACGCGCCGGGCAAGGCACAACTGCACTTTGTTGGCCGTGGATCGTTAATGATCCGCTCAGCGTCTGGCGTGATCTATCCGTTGCAGGCAGGCGATGCGATGCTGATCCCGCACGGCAAAGCGCACGCGCTGATCTCCAGCGAGGATGCCATCTGCGAACCGATCACGACTTTCAACAGCAAGCCAATCTGCGGCAGCGTCTGTGCCATTGGTGACAGCAGCGAAGATTGTCCGGACGACAGCGATGTGATTCTGTTCAGCGCCTGCATGGCGTTAGAACTTGGTGGCATGCAGCCGCTGGTGCACACCATGCCGGACGTGATGCTGGTGAGCACTTTGCTGGCCCAGTACCCAGAAATCCAGCCGATTCTCGATGCCATGGAGCGTGAAACCCGCGACCGCAAAGCCGGTTTCGCCGGCATTCTCTCCCGACTGGCCGATGTGGTGGCGGCGCAGATTGTGCGCGGCTGGGTGGAAAACGGCTGCGGTAAAGGCAGTGGATTGGTGCAGGCGCTGCGCGATCCACGTCTTAGCCAGGCGATGGCAGCGATGCACCGTGCACCGGGTGAAAACTGGACGGTGGAACGCCTGGCGCGCGAATCGGGCAGTTCACGGTCGGTGTTTGCTGCCCGTTTTCAATCGGCCACTGGCATGACGCCGTTGCGTTATCTCACCGAGTTGCGCATGCGGCTGGCGGTAGAACGTATCGTCAATGAGGGTGAAGCGGTGGAAAGCGTTGCCTTCCACCTTGGCTACGGTTCGCTGGCGGCGTTCAGCCGGGCGTTCAAACGTATTGTCGGTACGCCGCCTGGCGCGTTGCGTGCGGCGCGCGAGCCTCTTTAACGGAATACGCTGATCGCTTCCACCAAGCGATTGGCATGAGGCTTCGGCGCATTTCGAACAGCGTGCGAGATCCTTTAACGGAACACGCTGATCGCTTCCACCAGGCGATTGGCTTGATGCGTCATACGCCCGGACGCTTCGGCACTTTCCGCCACGCGCGCAGCGTTTTGATGGGTGATATCGTCGAGATCTTCCACCGCCGTGCTCACTTCGCTCAACGCGATGGATTGTTCAGCGGTGGCAGAACTAATCTGGGCAATTAACGCGGTGACGTTTTGCACCTGGTCAACGATCTCCTGCATGGTACGCCCCGCCGCATCGGCATGATCGCTACCTGACTGCACGCGGCCCGCGCTGGTCTCCACCAGATTTTTGATTTCGCTGGCGGCTTTGGCACTGCGCTGTGCCAGACTGCGCACCTCGCCCGCCACCACTGCAAACCCTTTGCCCTGCTCACCGGCTCGCGCCGCTTCAACGGCCGCATTTAGCGCCAGAATATTGGTCTGGAAAGCGATGCCGTCGATTACGCTGGTGATGTTGGCGATGCGCTTCGAGCTATCGGCAATCTCCGCCATCATGCCGACCATCTCTTGCATCACCTCGCCGCCTTTCAGCGCTGCATGGCTGGTGTTCTCAGACAGGCTGTTCACTTCACTGGCGGTATCGGTGTTACTTTTCACCGTGGCGGTCATTTCGTTCATGGTGGCGGCGGTTTGCTGCACGTTGGCGGCGGCCTGCTCAGTGCGGCGGCTCAACTCATCGTTGCTACGCGCAATCGCATCGCTGGCGCTTAACACATTGATCGCCTGACCGCTGACGTCATCCACCAGCCAGCGGAACATCAGGCCGAGTTGCCCGATGGCGCGCAAAGTGATCCCAATTTCATCCACGCGATCCAACTGATCCACTTTATGACTGGCACCGGTAGCGACGCTTAAAGCCTGACGGCAGATGCGCTCCATTGGACGGGAAATCTGCTGCTCCAGCCACAGGCTCGCCAGTAACAATATACCCGCCATGCCTGCGGCAAAGCAGCCCAGCGCCATCGGTGCCATACCCAGCAACCAGACGCCGATCACCGACAGCGGCAGCAGGGTTATCAAGGTGGATCGAATACGCCAGCGCAGCGGCATGATTTTTAACAGTGAACCGAGACGACGCCAACCGGTGCCGACCAGTAGCCCTTTGTGGAAACGGCGGCCTTTGGCACGCCCTTCACGGAAATCACGGTACAGCGCTTCGGTCTGGCGGATCTCTTCCGCTGACGGTTTGGTGCGCACCGACATGTAACCCTGCACTTTGCCTTCGCGCACCACTGGAATAGCGTTGGCCCGCACCCAATAGTGATCGCCATTCTTACGACGGTTTTTTACCAGTGCGGTCCAGGGTTCGCCCTGTTTCAGCGTGGCCCACATATCGGCAAAGGCTTCCGGCGGCATATCGGGGTGACGCACCATGTTATGCGGTTGACCGTTGACCTCCCCCGGCTCAAAGCCGCTGACCTCAATAAAAGCGTCGTTGGCATAAGTAATGTGGCTGTTGAGATCGGTGGTCGACATCAGCGTGGCGTCATCGGCAAAGATGAATTCACGCTGAGTGATAGGCTGGTTGTTCCGCATGTGTGTTGTCCTTGCAAGATGCAGGCTAAAGGAAAAAATCAATTACACTTTTTTACCTTTTCGGCAGCAGAGCTGGCTGGCTTTAGCTCGAAGAATTAATTTTTATCCTGAATTAAAGCCATGGTGAACAATACCCCTGTTATTTGTGGCGGAAATCGATCAATAAAATTTTATTTAGAGTATATGAAATCAAGGTTTTGCCGAGGCGCAAGATGAGCAAGGTGCACATCAATGTGCACCTGAACCCAAGCCCGCAATTGATGGTGATCAGGCCAAATGTCGCATCTGTTTAATGACGCCATTTATCTTGAGCTGGCCAAATCCCGCAGCCATTGAACGACGACATTCAAGGCGACGCTTGAAATGCCCTCATTTAAAACTGCCACCTCACGCCAACGTTATAGCGCCACCCTTTGGCACCGTTGCCGCTGATCTCCTTGCGGTAATCCGCCTCCGCATACAGTGAAACATCCTTCTGCAACGTGGCGGTACCGCCCGCGCCCACTTCCCACATCTGGCCAAAGTGACCGCTGGTGAAGGTGGCACTGAGCGCAGGATTTTCTACCGATGAGATATTGGTGTCTGCCGTGCCGCCCCAGCCTTTGTAGTAGTTGGCGCGCAGGTAAGGGGTGTATTGGCGATGGCTGTCATCCGTCCAGGTGCGATCGAGTCGTGCGCCCAAACGTCCGATGGTCTGGTTATAATCGCCGTAACTTACCTTGTTGCCATCTTCATCGGTGAAGTCGTTCATGTTGAGCTTCATGTACATCAGCTGCGCTTGCGGCTCCAGCTTATAGCCATCGCCGAGATCAAACGGATAGCCACTTTCCAGCGAGGCAGTCCAGCCGTGACCTTTCAGCTTCGCCTCCTGCTTTTGTCGCGCGATATCGGTTTCACCACGATGCCAGTCAAAGGAGATCACGCCATCCAGATAGAATCCGTTCTGTCGCTGCCAGGTGCCGTAAAAGGCCAGGCTATCGCTGTCGAAGGTGGTGCTGCTGTACCCGTCGGCGGCATCCGGACGGATGCGCGTGTTACCACGCGTGTAGGCTAAGCCACCGCGCAGGCTGTCTTTTTCACCGTCGAGGCGCAGCACGTTGCCACCCACCTGCACCGCGCTGTAGTCCAAATCGAAGTCATAGCCGTAATCGCGAAAGCTCTGGTCACTTTTGTATTTCAGGTTGGAACCGATGTAACGCAGGAACATCTCGCCGCCATCGCCTTCCGGTCGTGTCTGCTCATGACGCAACTCACCGAGACGCTTATGCAGATCGTCGATAATCGCCGAGGTGTAATACGCCAGGCCAACCGGTGCAGAGATATAGGACGGCACCTGCGGCACCACGGCGGGACGCGCATCGTAGCTTTGCCCGCTGCCGAACGCATCGGTGATAAAGGTCGATGGGCAGCTGGCGCCATCTTCACACACGTAATAATTCGCCAGCCGGTAATCCCAGTAGTTGTTGCCACTGCCGGTGACTAAACGCTGACTGGGGTCGGTGCTGCCCGGCGCGAAGGTGTAGAGCCGGTATTGCCATGGTCCCGCGCCGAGATAGCCGTCTTTAAGGGCAAAACTCTCGGGACCAGCGTTACCCGCAACCTGTGCCAGCGATATCCCCTCGTTGCCTTCAATGCCGCCATTACGATTCAGGTCCGTTAGCGCGCCAGTGCTGCTGTCGGTGAGTTTCACGTTCACCAGCGTGGTGCCCGTGGCATTGCCCGTCACGTTGAGGTGGTCAGTGAACTGATTGCTCAGCGCGCCACCTTCGTTAAGGTCAGTGATCAGATTGAGCTGGCCGCCGCTGGAGGCCAGTGAACCAGCGATATTCAGGGTGTTTCCCGGTGAGCCAACGCCGTTTGTCAGATCGAGAATACCGGCGTTGTTCACCGTGAGTGAATCCGCGGTGCCACCCGCTAACGTCGGATGCACATTGTTGCCCGCATACAGCGTGGAGTTCGCATCCACGTTAATGGTGCTGTGCGCCAGTTTGAGGTTGTCGGTCAACGTCCACTGCGTATCGGTAAAGTTGATGGTGCTCCAGCCGCTGCCGAGGTTGACCCCTTTATTAAGGTCGTCGGCGCTCAAGCTCCCGCCACGAGAGTCGATCTGGTTGAACGTCAGGGTGTTACCCGTTCCGCTGCCGCTGGTGAGGTGATAGGTGGTGCCGAGATCCACCTTGCTGACCTCCGCACTGTTATTAGCGTCATTGCCCATCGTCAGGCTGCCGTTAAGCGTACCGCCCGTCCAGCGGAACACATCGGAACCGCCGCCGGGGTTGATATCGCCACGCACATCGCCTTCGGTCAGCAGGATTTCATCATTGGCATTGCTGCCCGCCACCGCCACAGTTTGGGGATTGGCAGTGATGATGTTACCGAGGTTTTCGAAGAGGGTTTTGCCCCCGCGCAAATCCACCACTGGCGAGGTCAGGCTGTTCGAAGTGAACGTCCCGGTGTTGACGATGGTGCCCGCCGTGCTGGAGATCAGTGCCGATCCACCCGCTGGATTGTCGATCGTGACATCTGCGGCGGTAGTGACATTGCCAGTGGTGTTGGCGCGGATGCCGCTGCCGCCCGCACCGGTAACGTTAAATTGATAGCCGGATCCCAGTGTTAAATCGCCGCTGGTGGTCGATCCATCCGCATTGGCGATGTTCAGGCCCGTACCGCTGCCGGTCACATTGGTGGTAACCGTCGAGGCCGGATCAAACGGCACCGCGGTGCGAATCCCGTTGCCATTCGCCACGTTGAGCGTGAGGTTGCTCAGGCTGACATTACTGAGTTCAGCCCGGTTCTCAATACCGTTACCGTTGCCCAGCACGTTGACCGTGGCATCGCTGGCGCTGAGTGCGGTGGCGCCGTTATCAACTAAGATGCCGTGCGCAGTGCCCTGTGTGGTGATCACCGTATCACTACCGGTCAGTGCCAGCTGTGCACCGTCGCTGATGCGTACGCCCGCCACGCCGTTATCTACATTGATCACGCCACCTTTGGCCAGCGTACTGCCGCTGCCAGACACATCCAGCCCGGTGCCGTTCGCCACATTGACCGTACCATTGTTGGTCAGCGTGCTGCCTGCGCGTGAGCGAATACCGATATTGTTGCTGCCGGTAAGGTCTACCACACCGTTGTTTACCAGCGTGGCGCCGTTGGTGACATCAAAACCGATGGCGTTGCTGCCTGCACCACTGAGATTGCCATTGCTGGTGACGGTGGTGGCCGCTGAGGTGCCATCCAGCGCGTTGCTGAGATCGGTGCGCAAATTATTGACCAGCACGCCGGCTGCGTTGCTGCCACTGACATTAATGCTGCTGCCGCTGGCCAAAGTAGCATTCGCGCCGCCCTCGGCACGCACTGCGGTGCTGCCCTGACCGCTGGCGTTGAAGCTGGCATTGGCGCTGTTCAGGCTGCTGCCGCTGCCCGAGACGATCACACCCGTGCTGTTAGCGCCGCTGGCGGTCAATGAGGTGGGATTGCTGAAGCTCAGCGCGGCACCCTCATCGATGCGGTATCCGGTGGAATTGAGGGTATTCACGTCCAGCGCGTTGGCGGCCGAGTTGATACGTGAGCCGCTGCCTGCCGCATGATAAGCAATCTGATCGCTGCCATTAAAGATCGGCACAGATCCGGCGGCGATGTTTACCAATGCGCCGTTGATTGCCTCTGCGCCAATCGCGCCAGAGCCGTTGAGGTTCAGGGTGCCACCGTTGAGATTCGCAATCGCCCGACTGCCGCTGGCGCTGACCCCCCGGCTACGGCTGATGGGACTGCCGCCATTAACGTCGATGTTGCCGCTGTTGTTCGCCGTGGTATTTGACGTGCTGCCGCTGCTGTTCACCGCAATGCCGGTGCCGCCATCGTTGATGCTGATGTTACCGCTGTTAGTGCCGGTCGCGCCGCTCTCAACCCTTATCCCGGTTGAGTTAGCGCCGCTAAAGGCGATGTCACCCGTGTTGTTGAGCTGCGCGCGATTGCGTGCCAGATAACCGATCAATCCGCTTTGCGCGGAGTTAAGCGCTGCCGCCGAACTTAACGTGGTGCTGGGCACCGGTGCGCCGCTGTTGCTGCCCGCCAGCGTATGTTTTTGCCCATCGACAATCGCGCCAATCGCGTTGTTGCCGGTGAGGTTGATGGTGGTGTCATTGTCGATGGTGCCCGTTGCCCCGCCTTCGATATTCACCCCTGTGGCACCCGCGCCGCTGACGTTGAGCGTGGCATTGCGGGTGTTGACTTCGGTGCCACCGGTGCCGCTGCCGTTCACCGCGACCGAACCGGCGCCCGATGCCGTGAGTGACAGATCGGTGCCGTCAAAATCCGCGCCCTGCTCCACGCGGAACAGCGTCGAGTTGGTGGTGGTGACATTAAAGGGATTGTTGCCCGCTACGTTGATTAAGGCGTTGGGGCCATAGGCAAAGAAGGCGATCTGATTACTGCCGTTGCTGAAGGTGGGTATCGCGTTGGCGGCAACTTCCACCGTGGCATTACCGCGCGCGTGCACACCAATCGCGCCGGTGCCGCTCAGATTTACCGGACCGTTGACGTCCGCACTGGCCTGGCCGGTGCCCTGACCTTCCACCCACACGCCAAAGTTACGCGTGCCGCTGGCGGGATCAGCGCCTCCGGCAACATTGATGGTGCCTGTCGAACTTGCGGAGGCGGAGTTACCGTTGGTGGCCACCACCTTCACGCCCGTGCCGTTGACGCCATTCAGATTAATGGTGCCGCTGTTGTCGATGTCGCCGCTGCTGTTGGTGACTGACATCCCGACGTTTTCACGCGGCACGCTTGCGGCAGCACCGTTCACATCAATGGTGCCATTATTGACCATCGTGACCCCGCTGGCACCGGTCGCCGACATGCCTGCCGCGTTCTGCACCTTTGAGCCAATCACGATGGTGCCGTTGTTAGTGGCAGAGCCGTTAGCCACTAGAGCAATCCCGCTGGTGAGGCCGCTCTGATTCATCGCGGTATCTGCTACGCTGTCGGTCAGGCTGTTCTGCGGACCACGGCCAATATAAATCTGCCCATCAGTATTGTTGGTAAAGGTGGAGGTCGGTGATGTCAGCAGCACACCAGAAGCGGTACCGCGCGCGCTGGAACCGTTCACGCCCACATTAATATTGCCGCTGTTGCTGGACGTCGCGTCATCCTCCAGCCGAATACCGGCCACGCCATACTGCGAATTACTGCCGATAGTAGCGAGGTTGACGATGCCGTTATTGTTAAATGCACTACCGCTCTGCACCAATACGCCGTTGGCACCGTAACCCGTCGAGCCGATACCGGTGCCATCCTGCCGATTCAGGAAGCCACCGTTGATAACGCCGGAGCTGCTGGTGCTGCCGTTGCTGTTGTCGGAGAGCACCAGCGCAGTGCCGTTGTTGGCAAGGGTGCCACGGCTGGCAAGCTTGCCATCGATTACCGCCTGCGCGCCGTTGGAGGCTTTGATTGCGCCGCCGGTTGATCCGACCACTTCCAGCGTTTTGCCTGCTGCCAGATTGACTCGAGCATTAGGGCCATCGGCATTGACCACAATGCGGTTACCAATTGGCTGTGTGACTTCATCTGGCGGCGTGGCACTGACGTTATACACGATATTGCCGTTGGTGACGGTGACCGCTTTGTTGAACTCGGTCAGATAGTTGGCTTTGTCCAGATTGCCCGCTTGCAGCTGGCTAATCAGCCAGTTGTTGTAGGTCTGCAGTTCGCTGGCGCTGTTCACGGTGAAGGTGTTGGTGGCGCCATCCAGCGTCTGTACGCTCACGCTGCCGTTGTAGGTGGCGATATTTTGCACCTGAAAGGTTTGCGTGGCGCCGGCGCCATCCGGCGTGGCAGCGGTGCCAAAGAAGCTGATGCGATTATTCGAGTTCCAGTTCAGGGTGCTGTCGCTGCCCACCTGAAAGAGCGTGGTCTGCTTCGCCGCCATGCTCCAGCTGTTGGTGCTGGCGCTGCTGGCTGCATTCGCTTGCCCGATATTCACATCAAGCGTGCCACCGTTCGAGACATCCGCAACACGCGTGTTGATGTATTGATCGCCGTTAACGTTAACCACGTCCGGCACCGCCGTATCGGAGGTCACTGGTGTTTGTGCTACCAGACTGGCGGAGTTGTAGACCTGGAAAGTCGTGTTACCGCCAGTCGTAGGATCAGGCACGGTGATGGCGAAGTTCTGCGGACCGGGATCGAGACGGGTCTGATTAAGAAACTGCGCGCCAGATGTGATGTTGACCTGTCCAAGGCTGGAGTTCACTGATCCATCCGTTCCCGGTGCGAAATCAGGAGTGCCGTTCAGCGTTTCATTGCTGCCATTGACGTTAATACTCTGCGCGCCAAAGAGATCGTCATTAATTTTCGGTGAATAGCTTCCCAATGTAATGGCTTGCGCACTTATCGCCGGATAAAACAGCGCCTGCGCGGCTAATATTCCGAACGCAATCGGGTTTAATGTGAACTTCATACTTCCTCCAGTGGGCGAGCAGCGTCCACGCTGTTATTGCAACAGCGTTAAATTCATCGCGAGGGATACAACGGCAGGAATAACACCAACCCCGATGAGCAATTAATTTCTGAGAGCCACTGTGTGAAGAAAGTCTGGTGCAGCGAATAAGAGGTTAAAACTGTTTTTATAGATTAATTGGCTTTAGGTATAGACTTTTCTGCCATCGGACGCAAAAGGTAAATAGGGGTAACCCATTGTCATATTGGCGAAATATTTGTGAGATGGGAGAAATTATTGACAACAATTGAGGCCAGAAGTTTCCAATAATTAGCCTGCTATCTTATTAATAGTTTCTTTATTTTTTCTTAGCAGTTTACTTACGAATGGCACGGCATGTTCGGCAATATCAGCGCCAGGCTAAGCGATACGGCTAATTACAAAAGCGTGACATATATCACATTTAAAATCATTCAATCATCAAGGTTTTTCCGGTCTATCCTCCGCAGCAGCGCGACATCTCAGGCTTCATTTCAGAGGCCTTCGAAGAGGCCTCGTCGCGAGGACAGCTAATGTCTACGGGAACGGGCTCACTACACGTAGAGCGCCGCTGCGGTGGATAGCAATGGCGTTAGCTGAGATCGACGCCTTTGGTTCCGGCCCACCAGGTAAAGGCAAATCCACCGACCCACGCCACGATTAATCCGGCGAGATACACCGCCATACCGGCAAAAATCCCCTGCGAAGAGGTCATCAGCGGCAGCGTGACAAGTCCAGACGGCCCGAACACGGTATTCATCCCCACGGGCAGCCCGAGCCAGGCCACCAAACCAATGAAGAATCCCCCCAGCGCACCGCCACAGCAGGCGGTAATAAATGGCTTCAGGCGCGGCAGCGTAACGCCATAAATTAACGGTTCGCCCACGCCCAACAGGCCCGGCACAATTGCGCCTTTGATTTGAGAACGCAGTAACGAGTGCTTCTCAGCTTTGCACCACAGCGCGAGAGAAGCGCCGACCTGGCCCGCACCCGCCATCGCCAGAATCGGGAATAACGAATTAAATCCCTGGGTTTCCATCAGCGCAAAATAGACCGGAATAAAGCCCTGATGAATACCGAACATCACCGCAATTAAAAACAGCCCGGCCAGGATTGCGCAGCCAAACGGATTGTTATTCAGATGAATAAACAACCACGACATACCTTTAAATAACTCACCGCCAATCGGCATAATCACCATGAATGTCACTGCGCCGGTAATCAATAAGGTGAGCAGCGACGTCAGGATCATATCGAGATTATCGGGAATGATTTTACGCAGCTGTTTTTCAATCCAGGCACCAAATATTGCCGCCAGTAATACGCCGATAATATTGCCGCGCGGGTCAATCGCCATGCCAAAAAAATCTGACATGCCGCTGTAATAGCCCACTGTGGCTTTCGGCATATAGCCCAGCACAAACAGCGACGCGATGATCGCACCATTGACGCCGGTGCCGCCAAAGGCTTTTTGCGCGTTGTAGCCAATCAGAATGCTCAGGAAGGTAAACAGTCCCTTGCCGAATACCTTCATGTAGGCCACGGCGTCCAGCAGCCACTGCGCGTGTTCACCAGGCTGGTTAAGGTGGAATATCTGCTCAATCAGCGTGGCAAATCCCAGCAGTAAACCGGCACCAATAAAACCGGGGATAAGCGGTGTAAATATGGTGGCGAAGCAGGAAAGAAAGCGATGTAGCGCGCTGGTTTGCTTCGCTTTCATCTGCTGCTTTTGGGCGGCGGCAAGGGTGCTGAGATCCTGCGGCTTTTTCGTTTCATCGCTGTCCAGTAACTCCTGCATTTTCTCTGCGGCGGTTTGCGCTTTGCCTGGGCCAAGAACAATTTGCAGCTGCGCATCGCTGTCGATCACGCCCAATACACCGGGCAGCGTTTTGAGACGCGCATGATCGACTACTGTGGCATCCGCCAGCGTCAGGCGCAGACGCGTCATGCAGTTGCCACACTGCACAATATTATGTGCGCCTCCCACCGCTTGCAGGATGTCGCGCAGTAATCCTTCGGTGATGGCGGCCATTATTGCGCTCCTGCATCACGTAACGCGTTACGGATAAAGCCGCTGTTTTGCTTTAGCAGCGCTTTGGCCTCGCTGGCATCCAATCCTGCCAGCACCATCACAATCGCGGTTTTGCAGTGACCGTGACAGGCGTTCAGCGCCTGCTGCGCGGTGGCATCGTCGCAGTCAGTGGCCTGCTTGACGATGTTGATTTGGCGCTGCACCAGTTTTTGGTTAGTGGCTTCGACATCAACCATCAGGTTGCCGTACACCTTGCCACTGCGGATCATCGCGCCGGTGGTCAGCATGTTCAGCACCAGCTTTTGTGCCGTGCCGGCTTTCATGCGTGAAGAACCGGTAACCACTTCTGGCCCCACAACCGGGGTGAGCGCCACATCCGCAGCCTGTGACATCGGGCTGTTGGGATTGCAGGTTAATGCCGCGCTGAACGCGCCCTGCTGTTTCGCATACGCCAGCGCGCCCAGCACATACGGCGTACGACCGCTGGCGGCAATCCCCACCAGCACGTCATTGGCATTGAAATCGATGTCCTTTAAATCTTGTGCGCCCTGCTCGACGTTGTCTTCCGCATTCTCCACCGCCTGCAAAATCGCGGTGTGGCCGCCCGCAATCAATCCCACGACCTGCGAGCGAGGTGTACCGAAGGTCGGTGGGCACTCGCTGGCATCGAGAATACCGAGGCGGCCCGACGTGCCCGCACCACAGTAAATAAGGCGCCCGCCTCTACTGAAGGCTGCAGTGATGGCATCCACCACCTGCGCAATCTGCGGCACAATCGCCTCCACCGCCAATGCCACTTTTTTGTCTTCATCATTAATGACGCGCAGCATCGCTTCTGTTGAAAGCTCATCAATGTTTTGGCTCGCCGGGTTACGGCCTTCGGTGATCATCTGGCTGAGGTCGATCTGCATTACGCACTCCTGATAAGAATAATTTATTCAAAAAACTATATACCATTTTGAATTGTTAATTCCTGTTCGGCCATCAAGTTTTTGTAATTTTTGCCGAGGCAGGCATAAAAAAACCCGCCGGATGGCGGGTAGAAGTTGAGTGATGGCCGTTACGCGTTCGCTAATTCTCTGCGCGCTAACTCCGCCAGAAAACCGCTGCGTGAACCATACTCACGATGAGACTCGACATAGCTATCAATTTTGCTGAGTAGGTTTTGCGGCAAGGTAATATTGAGCTTTACCGCTTTGCCTTCGAAGCGACTCAGATCGATCTCCACGAAAGCCCAGTAGCCTCCCTGGCACGCCTCATCTTGAATGTGAGTCTCAATATCTGCCGCTTTAGGGATGGCTTTGCCGGCATCCGCTAAAGATTCTACGTGTACATCAATCGCGTTAAATGCATCGCGCAGCGCATCATCTACGCTTTTGCCTGCAAAAAAACATCCCTCCACATCTGGCACAAAACCTGACCAGCTATTGTCCTCTGTCTTATGCAGATAAACGGGGAATCTCATGTTCAGTCCTCACTAAAAAGAAATATTCAGGTAGGAATTCATTGCAATGTCTGCTGCAACTGACATTGCTAATTTTTTCCAAATCGGGGGCATTGCCCCCGTATACATTTAGTCCATTAACTTGATTAACTTACGTAATGTTCCAATTGTCAGGTCTTTTTCAGGATGAGGAAGTGAGATGTGATACGGCTTATCTGCTCTCACAAACACATGGTGGCTGCCTTTTACTCGGTCTAAAACCCAACCGCGCTCCAGCAACATCCTGATCAGCTCCCTGCTGCTCAATCAAACCTCCGGTTATCTTAGCGCTAATAATATACCCACCATAACCACAAAACAAAGTCATTAGTGGTTATGGTGGGTATGAAATTAATCACAATTCCGGCGGCCAAACATCCAGGACACGTCTTGAATTGATATAAAAAAACCCGCCGGATGGCGGGTTTCGTTAGCGACGAATCAAGGTGCATTACGCAACTGAAGTCGTGATTTCGTTACGGCCAATGGCCTTAACTGGCGTTTTGCGTGCGCAGTTGCAGCTCGTAGGCTTCGGCCTGTTTGGTGTCGAACTGGTTTTCCCAGCGTGCAATTACCAGCACCGCCAGCGCATTACCGATCACGTTCAGTGCGGTACGCGCCATGTCCATGATTCGGTCCACACCGGCGATAAACGCCAGGCCTTCCAGGGGAATACCCACGCTGCCCAGTGTTGCCAGCAGCACCACAAAGGAAACGCCCGGCACGCCAGCGATACCTTTTGAGGTCACCATTAACGTCAACACCAGAATGATTTCATCGGTCAGCGACAGATCGATGCCATATAGCTGCGCGATAAAGATCGCCGCGATGCTCTGGTACAGCGTTGAACCATCGAGGTTGAACGAATAGCCGGTCGGCACCACGAAGCTGGTGATGGCTTTCGGCGCACCGTAGGCTTCCATCTTCTGCATGATACGTGGCAGCACGGTTTCTGAACTGGAAGTGGAATACGCCAGAATCAGCTCATCTTTCAGAATGCGCATCAGCGTAGTAATACGCAGTTTACACATACGTGCGACCGTTCCCAGCACCACGAAAGCAAAGAACAGAATCGCCACGTAAACCAGCAATACCAGCTTCGCCAGCGGATAGAGCGAGGCAAAACCAAAGTTAGCAATGGTGACGGCGATCAGCGCAAACACGCCAACCGGCGCATAACGCATGATCATGTGCGTCACTTTAAACATGGTTTCGGAAATCGAACGGAACACGGTCACCAGCGGATCGCGATGCTCTGAAGGCAGTGCGGACAAGCCCATACCAAACAGTACCGAGAAGAAGATAATCGGCAGCATGTCGCCCTTCACCAGCGAGGCGAAGATGTTCTGCGGGATGAGCGACAGAATGGTGGTGACCAGGCCGTGAGGAGCACCTTGCACCGCCTGGGTTGTGGCTTCGTATTTAGAGATGTCCACCGTTACCAGCGTAGACATATCAATGCCGCTACCTGGCTGGAATACGTTGGCCAGCGTAATGCCGACCACAATGGCAATGGTGGTGATCACTTCAAAATAGACGATGGTTTTGACACCAATACGTCCGAGCTTTTTCGCATCGCCGACGCCAGCAATGCCGACAATCAGAGATGAAATCACAATCGGCACCACAATCATCTTGATCAGATGAATAAAGATGTCGCCTGCAGGCGTGAGAAGGTTAGTGATTAACCATTCACGATCGTCTGGCTGATTATGCAGTACGGTTCCGACGATAACGCCGAGAATCAAGGCAATCAAAATTTGCCAGGCAAGGGTGAGTTTAAAACCTTTCATAACGCGTTACTTTCCTCAGTAAAAACCCCTTTGCTCCTCTGCGAAGGTGCAGAAGACATGACGCACAGGGAAGTGAGCAAAAGCCCGATAAAATAGAGGGTTATAGTGGGCTGCATCAGATACTGCTGCGTAAGCATTTTGCGCTTGCGCGATGATGCAGCCTGAGTGGATACCTGCTGAACAGGGCCGAGATAAGTACCATTTTCACTACGGTAATTGCAAGCCCTGGGGGGTTAGCGCAAATCCTGCGCAGCTGAGTAGCATAAAATGCTGACATTTACTTTTAGTCATAACTCGCTGTTATGAAAAGTGTTAATTCGATAATTTTCCGCATAGCTATTCAAATTTGGGCAAAAAACACCCCGGCGCGTTTGCTGATTATTTAACCAGCAGCAAGGTCTGATTTCGGCTAAAGCAACAGATTGGGTCTCATTTCTTTCGGTGAAGAACAGTATGAATTCGGGCGCTTTTCAGGCATACAAAAGGTCGTGATCCAGACTGCAAAATAGAAACAAAGCCCGGTCGTGCTCTTCAATTAACCTTTGATTGACATATGATTAACATCTTCAAGGAGGTCAGCCATGAGCCAAATACATAAGCATCCTGTACCCGCTGCCGTCGCAGCGAATGCCCTGATTAATGCCGATCAGTATGCGGCGCTGTATCAACAATCGGTTGACGATCCCGACGCCTTTTGGGGTGAACAAGGTAAAATTCTCGACTGGATCAAGCCTTACAGCAAGGTGAAAAACACCTCCTTTGCCCCGGGCAATATTTCGATTCGCTGGTATGAAGACGGTGCGCTGAATCTCGCCGCCAACTGCCTTGACCGCCATTTGCAGACGCGTGGCGATCACCCGGCGATTATCTGGGAAGGCGATGACGCCAGCGAAAGCAAAACCATTACGTTCCGTGAACTGCACGGCGACGTGTGTCGCTTTGCCAATGTGCTGTTGAGCCTCGGCGTGAAGAAAGGCGATGTGGTCGCCATCTATATGCCGATGGTGCCAGAAGCGGCCGTGGCGATGTTGGCCTGTGCGCGTATCGGCGCAGTGCACTCTGTTATTTTCGGCGGCTTCTCGCCGGAAGCGGTGGCCGGTCGCGTGGTGGATTCCAACGCCAAACTGGTGATCACCGCCGATGAAGGGGTGCGCGCCGGTCGCAGCATCCCGCTGAAGAAAAACGTCGATGATGCACTGAATAACCCAAAGCGTCACCAGCGTGAAAAACGTGGTGGTGTTCAAGCGCACCGGTAAAGATACCGGCTGGCGCGAAGGCCGCGATTTGTGGTGGCACGAGCTGGTGGCGAAAGCCAGCGATCAGCACGAACCGGTGGCGTTAGAAGCCGAACATCCGCTGTTTATCCTTTATACCTCCGGTTCCACCGGCAAACCGAAAGGCGTGCTGCACACCACCGGTGGTTATCTGGTGTATGCCGCCAGCACCTTCAAATATGTGTTTGATTATCATCCAGATGATGTCTACTGGTGCACCGCCGATGTGGGCTGGATCACCGGTCACAGCTATCTGATTTACGGCCCGCTGGCCTGTGGCGCAACCACTCTGATGTTTGAAGGCGTGCCGAACTGGCCGAAGCCGAGTCGCATGGCTGAAGTGGTCGATAAACACAAGGTGACCCTGCTTTATACCGCGCCGACCGCGATTCGTGCCCTGATGGCCGAAGGTGATAAAGCGATTGAAGGTACGCATCGCAGCAGCCTGCGCATCATGGGCTCCGTTGGTGAGCCGATCAACCCGGAAGCCTGGGAGTGGTATTACAAGAAGATTGGCGATAGCCGCTGCCCGATTGTTGATACCTGGTGGCAGACTGAAACCGGTGGCTTCATGATTACCCCGCTGCCAGGCGCGATTGAGCTGAAAGCTGGCTCGGCTACTAAGCCGTTCTTTGGCGTGCAGCCCGCGCTGGTGGATAACGAAGGTAACGCGTTAGAAGGGGCGACCGAAGGCAACCTGGTGATCAACGATTCATGGCCGGGACAGGCGCGTACGCTGTTCGGCGATCACGACCGCTTCGAGCAAACCTACTTCTCCACCTTCAAAAACCGCTATTTCAGCGGTGACGGCGCACGCCGTGATGAAGATGGTTACTACTGGATCACTGGCCGCGTCGATGACGTGCTGAACGTCTCTGGTCACCGTCTCGGCACCGCAGAGATCGAATCGGCGCTGGTGTCACATCCGAAGATTGCGGAAGCGGCGGTTGTGGGTATTCCTCACAGCATTAAAGGTCAGGCGATCTATGCTTATATTACGTTGAATCACGGCGAAGAGCCGTCGCCAGAGTTGTATACCGAAGTGCGTAACTGGGTGCGTAAAGAGATCGGCCCGATTGCCACGCCGGATGTGCTGCACTGGACCGACTCGCTGCCGAAAACCCGCTCCGGCAAGATTATGCGTCGTATTCTGCGCAAAATCGCGGCGGGCGATACCAGTAATCTCGGCGATACCTCAACCCTGGCCGATCCGGGCGTGGTTGAGAAATTGCTGGAGGAGAAGCAGTCCATCACCATGCCGTAACCGGCATCGACGCGACGGAGAGTGTCAGCCTGTCCTCGGCAGGCTACTCTCCGTCATCCCTACCTTACGCCGTACGCTTTTCACCATCGCATAACCTATACCCAAAATAATTCGAGTTGCAGGAAGGCGGCAAGAATGAGAATTCCAGGAGCTTACTGAAGTAAGTGACTGGAATGAGCATACGCTGCCAACGCACCTGCAACTTGAAGTATGAAGGGTATATATAATTAGAATATTCAGTCATTTATATCATTTAATCGTGAGATATCTGCCTGCCTTTCCTCTGGAGAAACTGTGATGAACGAAGCCCTAAATCAACAGGAAGCAGTCTGGCAACAAATCGAGAGTAACCCGCGTTTTCAGGAACTGGTGCACAAGCGCCAGGCCTTTGCGCTGTTGCTCAGTATCATCATGCTGGTGTTGTACGTCGGCTTTATTTTGCTGATCGCCTTCGCCCCTGGCTGGCTCGGTACACCGCTGCATGAAGGCACTAACGTCACCCGCGGGATACCCATCGGCGTTGGCTTAATTGTGGTGTCTTTCCTGCTCACCGGCATCTATGTCTGGCGTGCTAACGGCGAGTTCGATCGCCTGACCAAACAGATTCTGAGCGAGGTGAAATCATGAAGCGCCTGTTCTCAGCCTTGTTAGCGGTGGTGCCCGCCAGCGTGTTTGCCGCCGACGCCATTACCGGCGCGGTGCAAAAACAGGCCACCAATTATGAAGCCATCATCATGTTCGTGGTGTTTGTGGCGGCCACGCTCGGCATCACCTATTGGGCCTCCAAACGCACCCGTTCACGTAGTGATTACTACACGGCGGGCGGCAATATTACCGGCTTTCAGAACGGTCTGGCGATGGCCGGTGACTTTATGTCTGCGGCATCGTTCCTCGGTATTTCGGCGCTGGTTTATACCTCGGGCTACGACGGGCTGATCTACTCGCTCGGCTTCCTGGTGGGCTGGCCGATGATTCTGTTCTTGATTGCCGAACGCTTACGTAATCTCGGGCGTTACACCTTCGCCGATGTGGCGTCTTATCGCCTGCAGCAGAAACCGATTCGTACCCTGTCAGCCTGTGGCTCACTGGTGGTGGTGGCGCTGTATCTGATTGCGCAGATGGTGGGTGCGGGCAAACTGATTCAGCTGCTGTTTGGTCTCGACTACCATGTCGCCGTAGTGCTGGTGGGGATTTTGATGGTGATGTATGTGCTGTTCGGCGGCATGCTGGCCACCACCTGGGTTCAGATCATCAAAGCCGTGCTGCTGCTGTTCGGTGCCAGCTTCATGGCGATTATGGTGATGAAAACCACCGGCTTCAGCTTCAACACCCTGTTTACCGAAGCGATGGCGGTCCACCCGAAAGGCGCGGCGATTATGCAACCGGGCGGGCTGGTGAAAGATCCGATATCGGCGCTGTCGCTCGGATTAGGACTGATGTTCGGTACCGCGGGCTTACCGCATATCCTGATGCGCTTCTTTACCGTGGCGGATGCACGTGAAGCCCGTAAGAGCGTGTTCTGGGCCACCGGTTTCATGGGCTACTTCTACTTCCTGACCTTTATCATCGGCTTTGGCGCTATTCTGCTGGTCGGCGCGAATCCGGCCTTCAAGGATGCTTCGGGCGTACTGATTGGCGGCACCAACATGGCGGCGGTGCATCTGGCGAATGCGGTCGGCGGCAGTCTGTTCCTCGGCTTTATTTCGGCGGTCGCTTTCGCCACCATTCTGGCGGTAGTTGCCGGGCTGACGCTGGCCGGTGCGTCTGCGGTATCGCATGACCTTTATGCCAGCGTGATCCGCAAAGGTCAGGCAACTGAGCGTGATGAGCTGCGCGTGTCGAAGATTACCGTGCTGATCCTCGGCGTGGTGGCGATTGTATTGGGCATCGCGTTTGAGAAACAGAATATCGCCTTTATGGTCGGGCTGGCGTTCTCGATTGCGGCCAGCTGTAACTTCCCGATTATTTTGCTCTCAATGTACTGGTCAAAACTGACCACGCGCGGCGCAATGATTGGCGGTTGGCTGGGGCTGATTACGGCGGTGGTACTGATGATTCTCGGGCCGACTATTTGGGTGCAGGTTCTGGGGCACGCCAAACCGGTCTATCCGTATGAGTATCCGGCACTGTTCTCAATGGCGGCGGCGTTTATCGGTACCTGGCTCTTCTCGATTACCGATCACTCCAGACAGGGTGCTGAGGAACGGGCTAAATTCCGTGGTCAGTTTATTCGCTCTCAAACTGGCGTAGGGATTTCGCAGGGTAAAGCGCATTAGGAATAAAAAATGCCGCCATGAATGGCGGCATTTAGAATGTGCGCAGATTAAACCGGTGCACCTTGAAGTGCGCCGGCTTCAATCATTAGAAACGCAGTGATGCGCCCACATACGGGCCATCGACCAGTACGTTGTCTTTGCGGTCGCCTTTGTTATTCAGCTCGATGTACTGATAACCCACACGCAGGTTCAGCAGTGAGATCGGGGTGAAGCTCAAGCCACCTGACGCTTCTTTGTAGCTGTCCAGACGATCGGAGAACGCTTCAGGCGCATAGTAGTATTCGCCGTACAGGCCCCACATGCTGTTGAAGTTGTACTGTGCACCGGCACCGACGGCAACGGTGAAGCCATCACGACCATCTTCAGGATGGGTGAACAGTGCTTTGGCGGTTGGCGCCAGACGGAAATCGCCCAGATCGATGTTATAACCCGCACCTAAACCGTAGGTGCTGCCGTCGTGATCGCTGCGCAGCCAGTTGCCTTTCAGGAACAGGCCAGGAGAAGTTGTGCCGAGGCCAAGGTTCAGGTTGGTGCTATGCTCACCCACGTCAACACTGCCCTCAATCGCCTGTGCGCCGCTGCTCAGCAGTGCCAGACCCAATACGCTTCCAGTAACAAGTTGCTTAAACATATGATTCCACTCCATGAAGGACAAATAAGTCGGCGCAAAGGGTAACAGCCTGAGAGCAGGAGACAACTTTATTTGGAAAGCTTTACGTAAAAATCGATGACAGTGCGCAAAGCGGCCGATTAAGCCGCCCACAGCAGGTGGCTCAACAGCGGAGCCAGAATCACCGTCACCACGCCCGACAGCATCATCACCAGGCTCGATACCACACCCTCTTGCTGTCCCAATTGATAAGCGCGAGCCGTGCCTGCACCGTGCGATGCAGCGCCAAAACCTGCGCCTTTCGCCACGCCCTGTTTGATCGCAATACGCAGAAACAGCACGTCGCCAACTGCCATGCCAAACACCCCGGTGATCACCACAAACAGCGCCACCAAATCCGGCTGGCCGCCAATCGGTAATGCGGCTGCGAGGGCAAACGGTGTGGTAATTGAACGTACCGCGAGGCTGCGTTGAATGGTTTCCGGCAACATCAGCAGTCGCGCCAGCCATACGGAACTGCACACCGCCACCAGCGTGGCGGTTAACACGCCGACACTCAGCGATAGCCAGTGACGCTTAATAATCTCCAGGTTCTCATACACCGGCACCGCAAACGCCAGCGTTGCCGGGCCCAGCAGCCAGATCAGCCAGTGGCTCTCGGCGATGTAATCTTTCCAGCTGACGTGTGTCAGCAGTAGCAGCGCCACCAGCACCACCGGCGTCATCACCAGCGGCATCAGCAGCAATGTCTGTTTGCGGCGATAGAGACGTTTGTTGACGTAATAGACCAGCAGCGTCAGTGCCAGACACAGCAGGCTAATGACCAAATCAGCCATGATGCGCCTGCTTACGGGCGGCACGCGCCAGTTCAAAACGGTAAAGGCGATCGACCACCAGCGAAGTCGCTGCCAGCACCAATAAGGTACTCACCGCAATCACCACGCAGATGCGCCAGCCCTCGCTGCGCAGCAAATCACTGTAATTGACCACCGCCACGACGGCAGGGATAAAGAAAAGTAGCATTTCTGCCAGCAGCCAGTTGGCACCGGCTTTCACCCAACGCAGTGGCACCACGCGCGTCATGATCAGTAGCAACAGCACGACCATCCCCACCACATTGGCGGGCAGCGGCAGATGCAGCCAACTCACCAGTTTGTCGCTGGCCATAAACAGGCCGATATACAGCACCAGCTGTAACGGCACGAACACACGTTGCAGGATGTCCGTTCTGCGCGGACTTAAGGCCAACGCCATTTTCTTCTCTCCCCGGTATTGGATGTGGGCTTCAGTATAAATCCCGAGCAAACCGTGAAAGAAATGAATTAAAATCATTCAAACTATGCCAAAAAGGAATGCTTTATGGATGTCCGCGCCCTGCGCTATTTCACCGAAGTGGTGCGCCAGCAAAGCTTTACCCGCGCTGCCGAGAAGTTGTATGTCACGCAACCGACCATCAGCAAGATGCTGCGCCAGTTGGAGGATGAACTCGGCTGTACGCTGCTGCTGCGCGAGGGACGAAAACTGCATCTGACCGACAGCGGCCAGGCGGTGTATCAGCGAGGGTTGGCGATTCTGCAGGAGTTTCATCAGCTGGAAGCGCAGATCGGTGATATCAATGAATTGAAAACCGGTGAACTGCGGCTGGGCATCCCGCCGATGGTGGGGATGCAGATCGCTGGTTCGATCTCCGCGTTTCGCCGTCGCTATCCCGGCGTGCAATTAAAGATTGTCGAGTCCGGCGGCTTAACCGTGCAGCAGGCGGTGCTGAGTGGCGGACTGGATATCGCCCTCACTGCGCTGCCGGTCGATGCCGATCTGCCGCTCAATACGCTGGAACTGATGCGCCATCCTTTGTGCGTGCTGCTGCCACGTCACGCGCAGTGGCTCAATCGCAGTAGCCTGGGTCTGAAGGAACTGGCGGCTCATCCACTGCTGATCCTGAATGAGGAGTTCTCACTCAATCGCCAGCTGATGAAGGCGTTTCAGCGTCAGGGACTCACGCCGGACATTGCAGTGCGCAGCGCGCAGTGGGATTTTCTGGCAGCAATGGTGCAGGCTGAAATGGGGCTGGCGATTTTACCCGAGCCGATTTGCCAGCGGCTGGATAAGCAATCGCTATTGTGGCTGCCGCTGGAATCGGAACTGCAGTGGAGCCTGGGGTTGATTTGGCGAGAAGGCAGCTATTTGTCGCGCAGTGCGCAGGCGTGGATCGATTGCTGCCGTGAGCACTGGCCGGATGCGCCGCCACGGTTATCGGTGTAGCGGCGCTATATGTTGTCAGGCGCGCATCAGTGCGGGTTGTTAAAAAGGGGCACGATAGTAGAGGCCAGAGCGCCCCTGCTGCTGCAAGGGCTATCCGCAGCGCTGAGGCTTTTACGTTGGGCCAGGAGCCAGGCGCAGGGATGCGGCTGGCAGTTCGGGTTGGCCAGGACGGCCTTACCCGAACGGTCCGTAGGCACGACGTGGAAGCCGAAGGCACCGCGTCAGCGGCGCGAGGACGGCCCGGCAGCAGCAGAGGTGCTCTGGCCCGCACTCCATCAGGCCGCCTGGTTTACTCCTCTTTCTCAATCAGCAACGCTTCCAGCAGATCGAGATCGCGCAGCAGCTTCTGCATCGTCTCGTTAGAGATCTCCTGCGTGGCGCGTAGGTGATAGACCTCGGCGCGCTCAGCACGCAGCGCATTGAGGCGGAAACGGCGCTCCAGGTTTTCGGCAAACAGCGCCTGATCGACCTCATCTTTGCCCACCACACGGCGACGCAGGTTGCCAATCACCCGCAGACTGACCTCTTTCAACAGTTCCGGATCGATATTCTCTTCCGCATCGTTTTCCAGCCGCTGCTCCATTTTGTGCAGGCTTTCAATCGCCACATTGGCCATTGCCGCACGCGCATGCTGGATTTCACGGCGATGTCCCGATTTGTCGGTGCTTTCCATACCGCGTAACAATATCGGCAGCAGAATCACCCCGACAAACAGCGAGAACAGAATCACGCCGGTGGCAATAAACACCAGTTCATAACGCGCCGGGAACGGTTCGCCATTGCTGAGGAACAGCGGAATCGACAGCACACCGGCCAGCGTAATGGCACCACGCACACCGGCAAAAGAAGCGATGAGCAACTCACGGAATGAGTAGTTAGAGAACTCCAGCGGCTTCTTCTTCAGGAAACGCAGGCTGGCACGCTGCATCATCCACAGCCAGCCAAAGCGCACAATCATCAATGCGCCATACACCAGGGCGACATCGGTAAATAGCATCCACAGCTCGACGTTCGGATCGGCAGTCGCCTGCTGTACCGATGTTTCAAGAATGTCTGGCAACTGCAGGCCCAGCATCAGGAACACCATGCCGTTAAACACAAACTCCAGCATCTGCCACACGCTGTTTGCACGTAAACGCATCGCCAGCGGTGCCTGGCGGATGATGCCAGAACGGGTAATGGTCATACCCGCCGCGACTGCCGCGAGGATGCCTGACACGCCCAGATGTTCGGCAATCAGATAAGAGGCGAAAGGCAACAGCAGCAGCAGCACGGTTTGCGTTGCCGGATCGTCACCGCTCCAGCGGCTTAACAGACGTAGCGAGCGGCCATATAGCCAGCACACAGCCACACCCGCGACCAGACCGCCGATCGCCACTTTGAGGAACTCCACACTGGCGCCGCCCCAGGTAAACACCATGGTGCCCATCGCCACCGCAACCGCAAACTTCAGTGATACCAGGCCGGATGCGTCGTTCATCAGGGCTTCACCCTGCACAATCGACATGATCTTTTTCGGGATACGCCCTTCCCCGACAATGCCGGAGAGCGCCACGGCATCTGTAGGAGATAGCACCGCCGCCAGTGCGAATGCTGGGATCAGCGGAATACCCGGCACCAGCCAGTAAATCAGATAACCGATCCCGACCACGGTAATCAGCACCAGCACCAGCGCCAGGCCCATGATCTCGCGTCCGTGGTGCAGGAATTCGTTAATCGGCGTTTTCCAGCCATCGGCAAACAGCAGGGGCGGAATAAACAGCACGAGGAACAGTTCGGGGTCAAAATCGACATGCAGGCCGAAGCTCGGCACGGCTAACAAGGCACCGGCGGCGATTTGCACCAACGGCAGGGGAATTTGGAACGGCAATATGCGCGCCGCCACGCCGGAGAGTGACACCACCAGCGTCATGATGAGAATAGTAAAGAAGATTTCCATGCTTTCCTTAGGCGAATCAATTTCATTAAAGCGATGTTGTTGCGCTGGAAAGTGTAAAACAAAACGCCGCACAAAGGGGCAACCCTGCGTGCGGCGTGGACCAGAAAGAGACTTATCTGGAATTAAGCGCGTTCAAAAGTCAGATGGCCCAACCACCGGCATAGAAGGCCACCAGCGCAACAGCAATCACCACCGTGCCCACGTTCAGCTTGCGCCATTCACCCGCAAAGATGCGGCCAATCACTAACGAGCCGAAGCCGAGCATGATGCCGGTGACGATGTTGCAGGTCAGCACGATGAACACGGCGGTGACCAAACCCGACATCGCATCGACGAAATCATTGAAATCGATCTTCGCCACGTTGCTCAGCATCAGCAGGCCAACGTACATCAATGCCGGTGCCGTCGCGTAAGCCGGCACCAGATAGGCCAGCGGAGACATAAACAGAATCAGCAGGAACAGCAGACCGACAACAATCGCCGTCAGGCCGGTTTTACCGCCCGCTGCCGTTCCGGCTGCCGATTCGATATAAACCGCCGCAGGCGAAGCACCGACCAAACCGGCGAACAGGCTGCTGACGGAGTCGGTAGTCAGCGCGCGGCCACCGTTGATAATCTGGCCGTCTTTATCCAGCAGATTCGCCTGGCCCGCCACCGCACGAATGGTGCCGGTGGCATCAAACACGGCAGTCATTACCAGCGCCAGCACACTTGGTAAAACCACTGGCTGCAACGCGCCCATGATATCAAGGCTAAACATCGCGGATTGGCCGTTGGCATCCTTCAGGCTCGGCATAGCGAACAGCCCCTGATAAGTCACCGCCGGGTCAAAAATCAGTCCCAATACAGAGATCGCCACGATGGTCAGCAAAATACCGCCTGGCACACGACGCTTTTCCAGGCCAAAAATCGCCGCCAGACCAATCAGCGCCATGATCACCGGGAACGAGGTGAAATGACCGAGTGCCACCGGCAAGCCCGGTGCCGGGTTCTTCACCACCAGGCCAATGCCGTCCGCCGCAATCAGCAGCAGGAACAGACCAATACCCACGCCCGTGCCGTGCGCCACGCCCATCGGCAGGTTACGCAAAATCCATGCGCGAATCCCGGTGACCGAAATCAACGTGAACAGCAAGCCCATCAGGAATACCGCACCAAGAGCAACCGGCACGCTAATGTGTTGGCCGAGCACCAGGCTAAAGGCGGTGAAAGCAGTCAGTGAAATCGCACAACCAATCGCCATGGGCAGGTTGGCCCACAATCCCATAATGATCGAGCCGAAGCTGGCGACCAGGCAGGTTGCCACAAACACAGCGGTCGGAGAGAAGCCGGCTTTACCGAGCATACCCGGCACGACAATGACGGAGTAAACCATGGCTAAAAAGGTGGTTAACCCCGCCAAAATTTCCTGACGCACGCTGCTGCCGCGTGCCGAGATGTTGAACCAGGCGTCCAGTTTTCCACTGGCCGGGCGTGAATCGCCAGACATAGTAAATCCTCTGCGTTTTTTAAGATGTAATGAGCCCCACGGCCCGCGTTTGCGCATCATCCTGGTGAAGGTTCTCAAAGAGAAAAGAGGCAAACGTTTACGTGGCCGCGTATTCCAGGTCGTAAAAGGGGGGACACGGAAAAAGGCAAACGATTATCTGGCGTTTGCTATGGGGTTTTCAACTACTAATCGATTATCAGGCAGGATAAAGCGCAGACTGGCGCGGGTTAACAATGTGGTTACACTGTCCGGGGCGATTTTTTGGGGCGCGGAACTGGCTGGAAAATCACGATTTTTCCCATTCATCGTATAAATTCCCCTCACAAACTGCACACAAGGTATGAGGTTGCTGCAACTTGAAGCGATGACCAACTTGAGGCCCAGCAAAGGCCCGCACGAGGAGCAAAGCCTTCACACCATGGATGACTTAAAAATCACGGCCTGCTCCATATATCGCATAGTTTTCCTCACCAACTGCGCCAAAGGTATAAGGTTGCTGCAACTTGAAGCGATAACCAACTTGAGGCCCAGCAAAGGCCCGCCCGAAGAGCAAAGCGTCCGCGCCATGGACGGCGCGGCCGATCTGCATGGATGCGTGATTCCTTTGCGATCGGGCGGGCCTTTGTTGGGCATGGCACCCAACCCACAGCGCTAATCCACAGCACCCAACCCACAGCCCCCAACCTTTAGCGCCCCCTCGCTAACCTTAGTGCATTAACTGATCGTAATCGCCCCGCCCTGCTCAATCGCACGTTGCCAGGCGGCGCGTTGCTGCATCGATTCCAGCCAGCGCGCGGTGGCCGGCATCTCTTGCAACGATCCCCGCACTTGCAATGCCAGCAGCGGGAAACTCATCTGCACATCGGCGATGCTAAACCGCGACCCGGCGAAATAACGATGCTGGCTAAGATGCTGCTCAATCACGCCACCGTGCAGCTTCAACTGCTTATTCAGCCAGGCCTTCTGAATCCCTTTACTCAACGCCACGCCTGCCGGACGTAAAATCCACGGCACCGGCTTCTTCCCGAGTTGCCCAAACACCAACTTCATCACCAGCAATGGCATCAGCGACCCTTCCGCATAATGCAGCCAGTAACGCGCCTGAATCTGTTCATCCTCATCAGCGATGGCGAACAGATGCTCGCTATCATATTTTTGCTGCAGATACTCCAAAATCGCACCCGACTCGGCGATCACGCGATTGCCATCGGTAATCACCGGCGACTTACCCAGCGGATGAATCTTCTTTAATGAATCCGGCGCCAGCAGCGTATCTTCGCGCTGATAACGTTTAATTTGATACGGCACCGACAGCTCTTCCAGCAGCCATAACACACGGTGCGAACGGGAATTTTCCAGATGGTGAACGGTAATCATGCGGTTTTCCTTGCCGGTCAAAGTCTCCCGGCAAGTATAGCGGATTAACCTTTATGCTCGTCCTGTTCAGGGTCGAGCAGCACCGCTCCCGAACCTTGCTGCGCCAGACGGTCACCAGGATTACGCAGCGGGCAATCGCGCATCGACAAACAACCGCAGCCAATACACCCATCCAGATCGTTACGTAAGCGCGTCAGAGTTTCGATACGCTTATCCAGCTCTTCTCGCCAGTGCTGTGTCAGCGCATCCCACTCCTGGGTCGACATACGCTTATTGGCCGGCACGTGCATCAAACTGTCGCTGACAGTGGCCAGCGGAATGCCGATGCGTTGCGCGATCTTGATAATCGCCACGCGGCGCAGCACATCTCGGCTGTAACGCCGTTGATTGCCGCCATTGCGCGAACTGAAAATTAAACCTTTGGTTTCATAAAAATGCAGCGCGGATACGGCCACGCCGCTACGTTTAGCCACTTCACCCGGCGTTAACACCGGCTTTGGGTAATTGCGTTCTTTTTTCATTTAAGGCCTTTACCTCAAGTTAACTTGAGGAATTATACTCGCACCCCATCAAAACTTCGAATTTCAAACCCGATAAACCTTTCAGAAGGATGAGGCTATGATGCAACAGGAAATCATTCATTCACTGACACACTGGATCGATGAAAATCTGGATAAGGCCCTGTCGATCGATGAAGTGGCGGCTAAATCCGGCTACTCCAAATGGCACCTGCAGCGTATGTTCCGTACCGTGACGAAACAAACGCTGGGTGGCTATATTCGTGAGCGCCGCCTCACGCTGGCTGCGGAAGCGCTACGTCAGACGCAGCGTCCAGTGTTCGATATCGCGATGCAATACGGTTACGACTCGCAGCAAACTTTTTCGCGCGTGTTCCGCCGTCAGTTTTCTCAAACGCCAACGGCCTATCGTCACACCATGCGCCGTCAGGCGATGACTCAGCGCCCGCGTCTGCTGAGTTTTGATTGCAGTGATAGCATGAACAGCTTCGCTCAGCGCACCACCGGCGAGTGCTGCCCGGTTCAGTGACATTCTGCGCGCCCTTCGCGGGCGCACCTTCCCGCCTCACCCTCGATTTCTCCCCCGCTTCGATAAAAATCTTTCTACCATACCAGGTATAAATTTTGTTCAAACTTTCAAATCGAGTGATATAATGTGACCCAAGTCACAGATTTCGCCCCGCGTAAGACGGCCAGAAGGGCCTCCCTGACCCTCCTTCTTTGCCGCCAGTGATGTCCAATCAACGTCAGGGATATTACTGATTTAAGAGGTTTTTGCAGATGGCTACGTTAACCACCAGTTTAATCGTCATGCGTTGGGAGCTGCTCAGCGCCATCATGATGTTCTTCGCCAGCACCATGAAAATTAAACTGCGTCAGAACAGTCACCACGTGATGGCGCTGATGTGTGGCGGCATTGGTGTGGGCATGTCCTGCTGGTTCGTCACCGGCCTGCTCGGTATTACCCTGAGCATGGAGAATCTGCATAACTTCATGGAAATCTCCAAAAACGCCTTCATTGAAGTGATGAGCCAGACGCCTGCTGATTGGCCGATGCCTTAATCGCAGCCAATAAAAAACCCCGCTGAGCGGGGTTTTTTATTTTGCTGTGTGATACTCAAATTTTCTTCAATACGGCTGGAATAGCCACTTCCGGCACTGTAACACCCGGTATCTGCGTACCGCGGCGGTCTTGAATCCACATATCACCCATCATCTGGTTTAACCCACGATCCAGACCTGTCACCAGCCCGGCCCCTGGCGTAAACGTCAGCTCGCCAAAGTAAATCCGATCACCATCGATGTACCAGTCCACACGTACATAATCAAAATCACTCGCCAGCGTTTTGCTCAGCGCTAATGCGTGCTGTAACTGCGCCATAATCGGAGACACATCCAGCCCGGTATCGCGGATTTTGTGATAGGCCTCATTGAGGTTGTTCACATAGAAATTCATCGACAGTAAGGGGTTACATCGGTTGTAAATCACCTGCAGCACATACTCAAAGCTGCCGTCGCGCTTATTGAACATGTGAAACTTGTAATCAATCGGCGCAGTTTTGCCATCACCAATGTACTGCTCCACCAAAATACGTGGCTTGATGTAGCGGTAGTGAATCTCACGCGCTTCATTGGCGAAGTCGGTTTTCAACCAGCGATGGCAGTCACTGATAATGTTCTGTTTCTTAAGCGCATCCGGCTCTTCCAACAGGATTTCCACCATATTGGAACCGTGATTGGGCTTGATCACCGTATTCTTCCAACTTGGCAGCGTATGCAGCGAGTGTGGATCGCTGGTTTCATACACCAGCGGGATCAGGTATTCACTACCCACTTTCTCGGCGATGTATTCGCGCACCGAATATTTATCCGACAGGCGGCCATAGATTTGGTAGTCGCCAAAAACGAATTTCCGGTACAGCACCTTCTCATTGAACACTTTCGGCTGACGCAAATTGGGCAGTTTGCGGAATTTATGAAAGTAGTAGATGCGGTCCTGGTAAGCCCAGGGCATCTTCTTGATGAAGTACTGGACACTTCTTCTGAGTTCATCTTTCAACTTGAGCATATCTGACCTCATTTGTAGGTTTTGTAGTTGAGTGAGGAAACTTGAATCTTCTGAATGACGCCGTTATTGAAGAAGTAATTCATTACGGTGAGGGACAGAAGTTCAGAGATGAAGACGCTCCAGGCGGCACCCATGATGCCGTAGCCCTGGATCAACCACCATGACAGCGGCAGGCTGATCACCATCAGGCAGACGATCTTCTTCAGCAGATAGTTAAATCCGCCCTCTTTCACCATGTAGCGATACGCTACGGTCCCCATTGCCGAAAAGCAGGTTGCTAACGACAGTAACGTAATGAGACTCCCTGACTGTGTGTACTCGTGACCATATAAAGCGATGATGATTTGTTCGCCATACAGCGCGATCACCGCTAACAACAACAATGAAACACCCATGACATAGCCGTTCAGCCGCGCAGTGAGCTTGATGGCGGCTGCTCCGCGCTCCCGGAAGATCTCCGAGAAGCAGGAAGTGATGATGGCAACCGGGATGAAAATCCAGGACGCCGCAATGGTATTAGCGGCCGCAAACAGGCCGAGGTCGCGAGCTGAGACAATGCCCGCCAGAAACATCTGGGCTGCCTTAACCTGCACGGAGATGAAAATGCTGGAAATCGCCAACGGTAAACCGGCGTACAGCAGATAGCGCAGGTAGGTATTACGCTTCTCCTGCGGTGGTGCCATGTCCTGGTTTTCGCGATAAAAGTTAGACCGTTTAATGACGTACGGCACCAGCGTAACCATGACAATCGAAAGCGTCAGCCACAGGGGGTTGAGGTGCAGCCAGGCGATGGTAAAACTCAGGATAAAGCCCAACAGCAGGCCAACCGAGTTAGCTACCGTGTTAAGCCGGGAAGCCAGACGCGCGTTGTTGTATACGCTGAAGGTGTCCTGCGTCACAAAGACGGAGGAGATAAACGAGGCCAGGGCAAACGCGAGGAAATTTTCCTGCATGTTGTACCACACCCAAATCAACACCGGAATGGAGGTCAGCAGCAACAAGACCAACCGCATGGTGCGGGCCACCGTCATCAGGCGCAGGCCTTTCGGCGCGCTCTTGCTGATGCGTTTGAACAGGATGGTTTCGGTACCGAAAATCGCTACGGTCTGTACCATCGAAAACAACGAGGTTGAAAACGCCATTTGGCCGAATATGGTCGGGCCAAATGACTTCGCCACGTAGGAGGTCACAAATATGACGCCAAACACCGAGACGATCTTCTCAGACATCATCCAGGCGGCATTAGACATTACGCTCAATTTCATCGACTGATCCTTAGTATTACTTACAGCAACTGCCTTTCGGTACAACGTCCTTGAAATGAATTAACAAGCGCTCAGTGGGCCTGACTTAAATTAATAACTTCAAACCAAACTGGTCCGAAAAATGAGACTCCCGTCAGGATTCTTTGAATGAATTCAGGAAAATTCCGATTAAACATGGTGCGAAACTCTGCGGATGTAAACGATTTCAGCCTGAATTCGAAGCAAAGGTTTACTGGCACACCCTGTGATTTTCACAAACAGGTTATGCCGTATTTCCAATGATTGTAGTATTTTTCTGCATTTGGGATGGAATGAATCTATATCAAAAACCCAAAGCCAGGAAGGCGTTCAATGTCATTCAGAATAAAATAAGATTTATCCCATGATGATATTTATTCTAAATAACTTAATTTAAACCTCGCAATTCTAATCGCGCACTTTAATACTGCATTAATACTCTTTTTGCAGTACCAGATATTAATACAGTAATTCTCATCCACTAATTGATAAGAAAGGTAAGAGCATTTATGAGAAAGTCACGATATAGCGAAGAGCAAATCACAAATGCCATTAAAGCTTCTGAAACGGGAGTGAAAGTCAGGGAGATTTGTGAAGAGCTTGGCATTTCCGAGGCCACCTTCTATAGCTGGAAGAAAAAGTTCTCTGGGCTTTCTTCAGAAGAGGGTAGAAAAATCAAAGATTTGGAGGATAAACTACAAAACCTTACCCGCGAGCTGCAGTCACTGAGTTCCGATAAAGAGATGCTGCAAAGTGTGCTGAAAAACTTCTTCACCACTAATGAGAAGCGTCAGGCCGTTAACTTCCTGCAAACTACCTTCGACATTGGAACACGTCGTAGCTGCCGCTTGCTGGATATTAGCCGCAGTGTTTACCACTATCCTTCAGGTTCCGATAATCGCTAACACCATTGAGACCGTTGTTATTTGACTTAATGCTGAGATTTGTTCTTACCAGAAGAGATGAAGATCATTTAATTCGGCGTTCGTAACATAACAATTCGCACCATTTTTTCCTGATGAATATCATCGCGGATTTGCTTCCTTTTTTGCGGTAAAATTGATTCACATCAGCAAAAGTCTCGCTATTCAAGCCTTTTAGACGCAGCCCAATCTCATTTCGGTGAGATTGGTGCTTCGTTTATTACTTTATCGACATTAATGTTCAGACCTGAATGCAGATAAATCTGTTAAGCAGTGATGAACAACGACATGTAATCGCTCACACACTGACTCTTCTTTTTATTGGACCTGTCACTTTAGGTGACGATCACGAATCGTCATTTAGCCAGAGCGATGCTCTGATAACAGCACCAGGATTCATCCGGATTGGAAACGTTATCATACCTAAACAATTACAGTTAAAAATGGCAACTAATGAGAAATATCGCCCGGTAATTCATCTCTGTGTTTAATCATTTTTTTATGTGATTTCAGCGGATGAATCTCAACCTGATAGCTTCGCCTTGAGAAAATCGTGGCTTATGGCAGTGATTTTCAGTGCCAAATCGCAATAAAAATGCATATAGAAAACATTTTTAACGCTCTCAACGCATACTTTTCACCCGTTCCTGAGACTCATCATCCCCGTTTCACCCTGTTGAGAGAGTGGAGGAACCCTCAGGACGGTGCAGGTGTTATGACAAAGTGACGTCAAAACAGGGAGCGTGAAGAGAGGGAAAGTTATATCGCGGTGGTAATTGAGGATAAAAAAAGCGAGTGGTCGCGCAAATCAGAGGGGGCAAATTCCTAAAAACACTAGAGAAAGCGCTGCTGAGCACCCTGCCCAGCAGCCAGAAATTCACGTCAGAGCGCACTGACCTGTGGCTGCGGTTTGATACGCATCGCGTAGATCACGCCCACGATCAGACATCCAATACCGATGCCGGTGAGCAGCGGCGGCCAGCTCTGCCGCCAGAGGAAAGTCCACAACAAACCCGCCAGCGTTTCGAACACAATCAGTGGCCCCATGATCACCGTTGGCACTCGCTGGCTGGCCGCATTCCAGCATAGCGTGCCCAGCCATGAACAAATCAGGCCAATCCCCAGCATTAGAAGGAGAAAGCGTGTGGGCTGCGGGCCAAAGGGCAATGCGAAGTCAGGCTGCTGCCAGTACAGCTGGCCGCAGACTAATAAATAGAACACCAGCGCCAGCGGTAAGGTCACCAAACCCTGTGCCGTCGCCCAGCTACCGGCTTTGTGCTGGGGATGTGCCCGCAACCAGATACCATTGCGCAGCGGATACCAGGTCCAGCATGCGACCGCTAATATCGCCAGCAATAATCCTGTCAGGTAGCGCGACCATTCAAAATCAGGCCCCTGCATCTGCATCTCGGCAGCGTTCACGCAGGCCAGACCGGCAGCAATAATCAGTAGCGCCGGGAAAAGCTTACGCCAGGAAAGTCGCCCTTCAAGGTGACCGTAACAGAGGTTGGCCGTCACGGTGATCACCACCGGTAACGTGCCAATAATCATGGTCGAGATCGGCGCACCGGTGCGCTGGATAGCACTGGCGAGGCAGGCGTAATAGAGCAGATTACCGACCAGCGACAGTTTCAGCGCTTCCAGCCAATCTTTGCGCGCCAGTTGTTTAAGACGGCGGCGATCCAGCCACGCCAGCGGCAGTACCACCAGACCGAATGCCACATAGCGTCCGGCTGATTGTAGGGTGCCCGGATAGTCTGGGATCAACAGCGGGCCGACAAAAATCAACCCCCACATCAGTCCTGCGGCAAGTGCAAACACGATTCCTGCAAACATTCTCTTTTCCTTTATGACCTTTCCGCCGCAGTGTGGCGTAACCGGATAAAAAAGGCTTGTAGCAGATTGCGGTTAACGTGAGGGGAAAACTTGCTTTTGATAGCGCCCTGGCGTGATGCCATAGCGATGGGCAAACGCGCGCGTGAGGTGTGCCTGATCGGTCAATCCAACGGTCGCCGCCACCGAAGCCGCGCTTTCTCCCATCCCTAAACGTTGCTTGGCTTCGAACAGGCGAAAGGCCATCAGCATCTGGTGTGGCGTAACATGGAAGTGTTGTTTGAAGCTGCGGAGAAAATGCCACGGCGACAATGACGCCAGGGCGGCCAGCTCATCGAGGCGAACCGGCTCCGCCAGGTTTTCGCGCAGATAAGCTTTTACCGCATCAAAGCGGTGGGCGCCCTCTTCTGGTCGGGATTTTCCCTGATGCGCCAGCGGGCGTAACTGTTCCAACAGTTCCAGCAGCAGCCCCTCGCGTTCAAGCGCGCTGTTGGCTTGCCACATCTGTGCCAGTCGCTGGGAAAAGGGCTGTGCCAGGCGGATATCCGTGCGCAGCGCCTCACTAAACCACCAGTGACGATCGCCGGTCAGGCGCTCCATCTCCTGCGGTTCAATATAGATCATGCGATAACGCCAGCCCTCATCACAGGCTGACTCCCCGGTATGCAGCTCATCAGGATTCATCATCACCAGCGAATGCTGTGGTGCCGTGTAGTGCGTGCCGCGATAGCGAAAGCGCTGTGCCCCGGATTCAATGGTGCCGATGCCAAAGGCTTCATGGGTATGCGGCTCAAAGGCGTAACGCGAGATGTGCGCCTGATAAAGTTCGATACCGGGCAGTTCAGCGAAATGCTGGAACTGCGCTTGATCGCACTTATCAGGAAAGATTTCCGGAACCACCTTCACGTCACACCTCCCAAAAACAGGTTAATTAGCATGCGCGGTGGCGGGCTGAAATGCAAAGCGGATTTGCTTTACCTGCAGGCGTAACAATCGCGATACTGTCATCCAGTCTATAAAGGAGGCGGTGATGGCTAATCGGGTTGTAGTGGTAGTGGATATGCAAAACGGCGTGCTGGCTTCGCCACGTTTCGATCGTGACGGACGTTGTCAGCGCATCAATCAACTCACGGCAGCAGCCGATCAGGTGATTTTTATTCAGCATGTTGGGCCAGGCCTGGAAGTAAACAGCGAAGGCTGGCAGATCGTGCCGGAATTGGAACAACCAACCAATGCGATCTACGTTAATAAGACCGCCTGTGACAGCTTCTGGCAAACCGACCTGGCGGCTCAGCTTGATCAGCATGACATTGAAAGCTTTGTGATTTGCGGCTGCGCGACCGATTACTGCGTGGATACCACCATCAAGGTTGGCGCCAGCCTGGGTTATCACATCACCGTTGCCGCCGATGCGCATACCACGGCCGATCGGACTTACGTTTCCGCACAACAGCAGATCAATCAGCACAATGAAATTTGGGCGGATTTGATTCTGCCGGGTAATCCGGTGTTCGTGCGTGATACTGAAGATTTACTGCGGGAGTGGCGACCACATTGATGTAGCCCAGCCGGGCAGAATTGTCCGGCTTCCATTATGGGTGGCATTCAGCAGCTATATTTTACGCTTCCATTGATAACGGTTTGTTCCTGCCAGCTGTTCAATCAGTCCCTCATGCACCGCACGCTGCAACCATTCAGTCAGCTGAATCTGATGCAGACCAGTTCGCAAGCCCAGATCTTCAATCGTGACCGGATAGGCGGCCAGTGCAGGCAATTGCGCCTGAAAAATCTGATAAAAATCCGCAGGATGCCAGATTCCTTCCGGTTCCTGAGCCACACCAGCAACGTCGACCTTGTTGGTTGTCTTAGGCCATGCGCCGCTCAATAAATCATCCTGTTGATAGGGCTGATCATGGGGAACGGCCATCCATTGCGTAACATCAATGTCATCGGGGTGAGCCGCGCACCATTGTCCTCCCTGTGTGACCAGTTGGGCGTTGCTGGCCTGCACATCGTCGGTGGGCTTAACCCACAACGGGACCCATTGCTTGCGTAGATTCTCCTCCGCACCGGCCAGCGTCCCGCCCTTGTTACCCGCGTGCACCACCAACGCACTTCTCGCCAGGCAATAAACATATCGGTTGCGCGCCATCGCGTTACCGACAGTAAAGCCCGCTTCCGGATAGAAAGGCGAAAGCAGCAGTAAATTGCCTGCCATTAGCCCTTTGCGCCATTTAGCACTGGTCGCAGCGGTCAGCAAGCTATCACTGACCACGCCAATGGCCGCTCCGTTGTGCTGCAATGCGCCCAGCATGGCGGCTTCATCGATGCCTCTTGCCCCCCCTGAAATCAGGTTGAACCCCGCAGAGGCAACTTTTGCCGCAATCTGGCGGCTAAAGGTTAAATCCTCTTCGCTGGCATTCCGCGAACCCACTACCGCACAGCCTGGCTGATTTAGCAAAGTGATATCACCACACCCGAACAGCACCGGTGGCGCATCAGTACGCAGTTGTTGCTTGAGCCGCCTTGGGTATTCAGCTTCAGAGCGCGTCAACACCCACAACCCCGCACGCTGCCAACGCTCGACGGCTAATGCCAGGCTATGACCACGACTTAGTAGCGTTTCAATTCGCTCGCGTGTGATATGGGGATCAATCCAGGCGGCTAACATAACATCAGCACCAGAGCTGAGTAGATCGGCGGGTGTCGCGGATTGTTGTTTTAACCACAGGGCAAATCTTCCCCATTCCGCATTACTGAGCGGCTTAACCTCATCCTCGCTCTGGCGGGAGAAGTAACTGGTTAACAATAGCGTTGCTTGCGCGACGGGAGATAAATTCATCACTCTTTCACCGTTGAGGTTGCTAGCGCCAGCGGATAGACAATACCACTTCCCGCTTGTTGAAGCAGGGCTGCAGCCACTGCCATCGTCCAACCCGAATCAATAATATCGTCTACCAGTAATACCGCAGTGGCTGGCAGATTAGCGCTGGCGGAAAATGCGCCATCCAGATTACGACATTGATGGAATCGATTATTCTGCAAGCGCTGCCGAGGGTTATCTTTCACTTTTTGCAGTGCATCCACAAAGGGTAAGCCAAGTCGCAGTGCCAATCGGCGGGCAAAATCCGCCACCAGTTGAGGCTGGCGCAATGAAGGTACGCAGCAAACCCACTGGGGCGCAGGTGCTGGCTGCCAGCGCTGTTCGATCATTTCCGCTATGGCCGCCACAAGTTCATCACTGAAATGGCCTGCTGCTTTCTCGGCCACCACGCGAGATCCCCACCCGGCATCTCCCCAGCGCGAAAGCACCCGACCTTCCTGCGCGCGCAGAGTGGCAGGTAAATTGCCGCGAAATCCGTATTCTTCAAACGCCTGAGCAGCCACCTGAATTTTGGGCGAAATAACCGTTTCGGCGCGCTGTAGAAAAGTCGCCGCCTGATGAGCCAATGCTGCATCCACCCGCGGGTCAATCAATGATCGTCCGAGACAACTGGCACATTTGCCACAGGATACGGGGTCTGCATCATCCAGTGATAATCGCAGAAACGTCATCAGGCAACCGCGTTGTGCGATATAGCGCTGCACCTCCTGCCACTCTTGTTCGCGCTGTTGCGTCAAATGCACACTACGTTCTCGATCCAGCTGATAAGCGACAGGCGTTCTCCGCCATTGGCTTTTTACTTTAATTACCGGTGCAGGATTTTCAACGCTGAGCAATTTCAGCACTTTTTCAATTTGCCCCTGGCGCAGATTGGTTTGCTGTTCGATATCACGAATCGACAAACCATCGCTCTCCTCCAGCACCTGCAAAATATCATGCACCTGAGTTTCTGCCGGAAACGCAGACTGCCGGAAGAACTGGTGAATATCGCGATCTTCACCGCCTGACATCAGCACCCCAACCGCATGATCGATGCCACGTCCCGCACGCCCGACCTGTTGGTAATAAGCAACGATGGAAGCGGGCGCCTGATAGTGCAAAACGAAACTCAAATCAGGTTTGTCATATCCCATACCCAGTGCGGTTGTCGCCACTAACACTTTCAATTGGTTAGTCAGCAGCAAGGTCTCAAGGTGTTGACGATAGTCGTTGCTGCTGTCGAAACCCGCGGCCTCAACGCTGCCATGATACGCACGCGCATCAATGTGCTGCGTGCGTAACCAGGCCGCCACCTGTTCGGCATCACGAACGGTAAGCGTGTAGACGATCCCGGTCCCCTCAAGCGTCGGGATGACTTGCGCCAGCCAGGCAAGACGTGAAGCCTGATTCGGTAGAATGAGCGTTTGGAGCGCCAGACTCTTTCGGATCAGCTCACCGCGTTGAATCACGATGTCGCCCATCTGTTGCTGTATATCTGCAACAACACGATTATTAGCGGTTGCGGTGGTGCCGAGTACCGGCGTATTAGCCGGTAACCGCCGCAAAATACTGACGATACGGCGATAATCGGGACGAAAATCATGCCCCCAATCGGAGATACAGTGCGCTTCGTCAATCACCATGAGCGCGATACGGTTGGCAATCGGCTGCAGTACGGTTTCGATGAATTGATCATTGGCGAGACGTTCAGGAGAGATGAGTAAACAATCGACCTGATTATCCAACACCCGTTGTGTTACCGAGTGCCAGTCACTACTGTTCGAAGAATTGAGGGTTTCAGCAACAATACCCAGCCGTCGAGCCGACTCAATCTGGTTACGCATCAGCGCCAGTAGCGGCGATACAATGATGGTCGGGCCCATACCGCGATCGCGAAAAATCTTGGCGCTGATGAAATAGACGGAGCTTTTACCCCAGCCAGTCCGCTGTACCACCAATAATTTCTGCTGTTGATTCACCAGTGCATCTATCGCTTCCCACTGCCCACGACGAAACTGAGCATGATCATTCGCCAGTGCGACTTTTAATAACGCTTCTGCCTGTTGCTGTTTCATTATCACTCCTTGACGGGAAATGCGTCCCTTCTTTTGATTGAGAAACCTGAGAGTCAGATACAAAAAAGCCCCGTTAAACGAGGCCTTAGCGTGTAGTTGTGCGTGCGCGTCGACTTAGAACGGGATGTCGTCGTCAAAGTCCATTGGCGGTTCGTTGTTCGCCGGTGCGCTCTGCTGTTGCGGACGCTGCTGTGCGCCGCCGCTGAACTGGTTGCCGCCGCCCTGAGGCTGCTGCTGAGGTTGCTGAGGCTGGCCCCAACCATTGTTATTACCGCCGCCCTGGCCGCCCATCGGTGCGCCACCTGCGTTCGCGCCCTGCTGACGTCCACCCAGCATCTGCATGGTGCCGCCAACGTTCACAACCACTTCGGTGGTGTATTTTTCCTGGCCGCCCTGATCCTGCCATTTACGGGTACGCAGCTGGCCTTCGATGTAAACCTGAGAGCCTTTACGCAGGTATTCGCCTGCCACTTCAGCCAGTTTGCCGAACAACACAACACGGTGCCATTCAGTAATCTCTTTGTTTTCACCGGTTTGCTTGTCGCGCCAGCTTTCCGACGTGGCCAGCGTAATGTTGGCTACCGCGCCACCATTTGGCATGTAGCGCACTTCCGGATCCTGACCCAGATTCCCGACTAGAATCACTTTGTTTACGCCACGACTGGCCATGTTGCTGTCTCCCGATGAGTTGATGCTAAAAGTCTAAGCCAAAAATTGTATCACGTCACAATGACGGTTCCCACTTCAGAGCAGGCTCGCAATTTTTATTCAGCACACAGAATAGCAAAAGCACTGGATATTTATTCAGTTTATTTTTTGTGCCATACTAACGCGTTTCTGCTGGTCGTGCTGGCAAGGCATGGCGAGTGTTGTTCAATCCGGGAAAGGTGAATGGATAAGATCGAAGTCCGCGGTGCTCGCACCCATAATTTGAAGAATATCAACCTGATCATCCCTCGCGATAAGCTGATTGTGGTCACCGGTCTGTCGGGTTCCGGTAAGTCTTCGCTGGCGTTTGATACGTTGTATGCAGAAGGTCAGCGTCGTTATGTTGAATCGCTCTCGGCCTATGCGCGCCAGTTTCTTTCATTAATGGAGAAACCGGACGTCGACCATATTGAAGGTCTCTCGCCCGCTATCTCTATTGAGCAGAAATCGACTTCTCATAACCCGCGCTCCACAGTCGGGACCATTACTGAAATCCATGACTATCTGCGTCTGCTGTTTGCCCGTGTGGGCGAGCCGCGCTGCCCGGACCACGATGTTCCGCTGGCAGCACAGACCGTGAGCCAGATGGTGGATCAGGTCATGGCACAGGAAGAAGGTCGTCGTCTGATGCTGCTGGCGCCCGTGGTGAAAGATCGCAAAGGCGAACACACCAAAACGCTGGAAAACCTTGCCGCTCAAGGTTACATCCGTGCCCGTATTGATGGCGAAGTCTGTGATCTGTCCGATCCGCCCAAGCTGGAACTGCAGAAAAAGCACACCATCGAAGTCGTGGTGGACCGCTTCCGCGTGCGCGATGACCTGGCAACGCGTTTAGCAGAATCCTTTGAAACCACGCTGGCCTTGAGTGGCGGTACTGCCATCGTTGCGGATATGGATGACAGCGCTGCTGAAGAGTTGCTGTTCTCGGCTAACTTTGCCTGCCCGATTTGTGGCTATAGCATGAGTGAACTGGAACCGCGCCTGTTCTCGTTCAACAACCCGGCTGGTGCCTGCCCAACTTGTGATGGTCTGGGCGTGCAGCAGTATTTCGATCCCGATCGCGTGGTGCAAAACCCTGAGTTATCACTGGCTGGCGGTGCAATTCGTGGTTGGGATCGCCGCAACTTCTATTACTTCCAGATGCTGCGCTCGCTGGCAGAGCATCTGGAATTCGATGTCGAAGCGCCGTTTAACAGCCTGAGCGACAAAGCGCGTGAAGTGATTCTGTACGGTTCCGGCAAAGAGAATATCGAATTCAAATACATCAACGATCGTGGTGATACTTCAGTGCGTCGCCATCCGTTCGAAGGTGTGCTGCACAACATGGAACGCCGTTATAAAGAGACGGAATCCAATGCGGTGCGCGAAGAGCTGGCGAAATTTATCAGCAACCGCTCCTGCACCAGCTGTGAAGGCACTCGACTGCGCCGTGAAGCGCGCCATGTGTTTGTTGAGAACACTAACCTGCCGACCATTTCTGAGATGAGCATCGGCCATGCCACCGACTTCTTCCGCAATCTGAAACTCAGCGGACAGCGCGCACAGATCGCCGAAAAAATCCTGAAAGAGATCGGCGATCGCCTGAGCTTCCTGGTTAACGTCGGTTTGAATTATCTGTCGATGTCGCGTTCCGCGGAGACTTTATCGGGCGGCGAAGCGCAGCGTATTCGTCTGGCGAGTCAGATCGGTGCAGGTTTGGTGGGCGTAATGTATGTACTGGATGAGCCATCAATTGGTCTGCATCAGCGCGATAACGAACGCCTGCTTGGTACGCTGATTCACCTGCGCGATCTCGGCAACACCGTGATCGTGGTTGAGCACGATGAAGATGCGATTCGTGCAGCTGACCACGTGATTGATATCGGCCCTGGCGCGGGTGTGCACGGCGGCCAGGTGGTGGCCGAGGGTGATGTGCATGCCATTATGGCTAACGAAGCCTCGCTGACCGGGCAGTACCTGAGCGGCAAACGCGAAATCGCCATTCCGCAACAGCGCGTAAAAGGCGATCCGGCGAAAGTGCTGAAACTCACCGGCGCGCGCGGCAACAACCTGAAAGACGTCACGCTAACAATTCCGGTCGGTCTGTTTACCTGTATCACCGGTGTATCCGGTTCCGGTAAATCCACACTGATCAACGACACGCTGTTCCCGATTGCGCAGCGTCAGTTGAACGGCGCGACCACCACGGAAGTGGCACCGTATCGTGAAATCGCGGGTCTGGAGCATTTCGATAAAGTCATCGACATTGACCAGAGCCCTATCGGCCGTACGCCGCGCTCCAACCCGGCCACTTACACCGGTATTTTCACGCCGGTACGCGAGTTGTTCGCGGGTGTGCCAGAGTCGCGTTCCCGTGGCTACAATCCAGGTCGCTTTAGCTTTAACGTGCGTGGCGGACGCTGCGAAGCCTGTCAGGGCGATGGCGTGATCAAGGTCGAAATGCACTTCCTGCCGGATGTGTACGTGCCGTGCGATCAGTGCAAAGGCAAACGCTATAACCGTGAAACGCTGGAGATTAAATACAAAGGCAAAGGCATTCATGAAGTGCTGGATATGACCATCGAAGAAGCACGCGAGTTCTTTGATGCCGTACCTGCGCTGGCGCGTAAACTGCAAACGCTGATCGATGTTGGCCTGTCCTATATTCGCCTCGGTCAGTCTGCCACCACGCTGTCAGGCGGTGAAGCGCAGCGCGTTAAGCTGGCGCGTGAGCTGTCGAAACGCGGCACCGGGCAGACGCTTTATATCCTTGATGAGCCGACGACAGGTCTGCACTTTGCTGATATTCAGCAGTTGCTGGAAGTGCTGCATCAGTTGCGCGATCAGGGCAATACCATTGTGGTGATTGAACACAATCTTGACGTGATCAAAACCGCAGACTGGATTGTCGATCTCGGCCCAGAAGGCGGTAGCGGCGGCGGCGAAATCCTGATTTCAGGCACGCCAGAAACCGTGGCGGAGTGTGAAAAATCCCACACCGCTCGCTTCCTCAAGCCGATGCTGAAGAAGAAGTAAAATTGAAGGCCCGCAATGCGGGCCTTCTCATTTCTTCAATACACAGGCGTCACGCCCCTCAGTTTATCCGCCGAATATTGCAGTCAATCGGGCCTGATACCTCGCTGTCAGATTCCGCAGCAAAATGCAGAAACAGGCAAGAATCAGACAACTTCAGGCATATACGCATCTCATCCTGCTGACTATCCTTACACAGTTCCTTTTTGGCGTAGCTCAATACGTCTTTGTCCCTTCAGTACGCTGAGCGGGATCCCGCAAAACACTCACGACACACCCGACTGGAGACACCATGAATATTACGCATGCCTATGCCGCACAGGACGCGAAAACCAAACTCGCCCCGTTCGACTATAAGCCGCGCGAGCTGCGCGCTCATGATGTGCAGATTGAAGTGATGTACTGTGGCGTTTGCCACTCTGACCTGCATCAGGCGCGCAACGAATGGAAAAACACCATCTTCCCGGTGGTGCCAGGCCATGAAATTGTTGGACGCGTTACCGCCGTTGGCGGCCACACTCACAAGTACAAAGTGGGCGATCTGGTCGGTGTCGGCTGTATGGTTGACTCCTGCCGCAGCTGTCCAAGCTGCCAGGAAGGGCTGGAGCAGTATTGTGAAAACGGTTTTGTCGGCACCTATAACGGTGAAGATCGCGAAACCGGCGCCATCACCTACGGCGGTTACTCCACCAGCATGGTAGTTGATGAGAGCTTCGTACTGCGCGTGCCGGAGAACCTTGAGCTGGCAGGTGTTGCTCCGCTGCTGTGTGCCGGTATCACCACTTACTCACCGCTGCGTCACTGGAACGTCGGCCCAGGCAAGAAAGTGGGTATCGTCGGTTTGGGCGGCCTGGGTCACATGGGCGTGAAAATCGCTCATGCGATGGGTGCACATGTGGTGCTGTTCACCACCTCACCTTCAAAGATTGAAGACGGTAAGCGCCTGGGTGCCGATGAAGTGGTGATTTCGAAAGATGCCGATCAAATGGCGCAGCACACCAACAGCTTCGATTTCATCCTCAACACCGTGGCCGCTCAGCATGATCTCAACCCGTTTATTGCCCTGCTGAAACGCGATGGCAACATGACGCTGGTGGGTGCGCCAGAGCACGATCACCCAGCTCCACAGGTATTTAATCTGATCTTCAAACGTCGTAGCATCGCCGGTTCACTGATCGGTGGTATCGCTGAGACACAGGAGATGCTGGATTTCTGCGGCAAGCACGGCATTACTTCCGATATCGAACTGATCGCCATGAACCAGATTAACGAAGCCTACGAACGTATGCTGAAAAGCGACGTGAAATACCGCTTCGTGATTGATATCAACACCCTGCGTGAGGAGTCAGCGGCTTAATTAGCGCGCGTCTTCATCATGGCTGACGCCCGCCGCGCGCGTGGCGTCAGCCTGTTGCCAGGAAGCCTCCACCAGATAATAAATCTGCGAATCCTTTAGCGAACCATCCAGCCATAGCGTACTCCAGTGCGACTTATTCAAATGCTCGCTCGGAAATACATCACTGTGCTCTTCGCGCAATAAATCAGCCAGCGCAGGCGAGGTTTTCAACGACAGCGCCGGACGCCCTTTCATATCGTGCACCATGGCAAACAGTACGCCTTCGCTTTTAATCTGCGTTGCATCCCATTCATTTTTATAGCTTTGCTCCGCACCCGGTTTGCTCATGCAGTAGGTGAGGAGATCCGAAATGTTCATGCTGTATTCTCCTGAGTAGAGGCCGATTAGAGGCCCGATGACGCCTGCCCTCGGTTTCAGTACAGGTGTCATTACACCGTTTAAGTGTGCAGCAACTCAGCCAAAGGTAAAGGCGATGGCAGCAGATAACGCGCATAAAAAAACCGCCAGCCCGAAGGCATGGCGGTTTTCTCCTGCTGCGAAGTGCGTTACATCACGGCAGCAAAGGCTTCAGCCACCTGGTTAACGTTGCGGCTATTGAGGCCCGCCACACACATGCGGCCGCTGGCGATCAGGTACACGCCGAACTCATCACGCAGGCGATCAACCTGCTGTGCGCTTAAACCGGTGTAGCTGAACATGCCGCGCTGCTTCAGCAGGTAATCGAAATTTTTGCCCGGCAGCTTGGTGCTCAATACGTTGACCAGTGATTGACGCATTTCGATGATACGCAGACGCATCGCTTCCACTTCAGCCAGCCAGTTGTTCAACAGCGCTTCATCGTTCAGTACGCAAGAAACCACCTGCGCACCAAAGTTTGGCGGGCTGGAGTAGTTGCGACGGACGGTCGCTTTTAGCTGACCCAACACGCGTGCTGACTCTTCTGCGCTCTCACACACAATTGACAGGCCGCCAACGCGCTCGCCATACAGCGAGAAGATTTTCGAGAACGAGTTGCTGACCAGCGCCGGCAAGCCTGCAGCGGCAATGGCGCGAATCGCGTAAGCATCCTGCTCCATACCGGCACCAAAGCCCTGATACGCGATATCGAGGAACGGAATCAGCTCCTGCGCTTTCAGTACTTCGGTGGTTTCATCCCACTGTGCGTTCGTCAGATCCGCGCCAGTTGGGTTGTGGCAGCATGGATGCAGCAGCACAATAGATTGCTTCGGCAGCGTTTTCAGCTTGGCAATAAACGCATCAAACTTCACGCCGTTGGTTTCTTCGTCGTACCACGGATAAGTCTGTGCGTCGAAACCGGCACCGTTGAAAATCGCGATGTGGTTTTCCCAGGTCGGATCGCTCACCCAGACGTTAGATTGCGGGAAGTAACGCTTGAGGAAATCCGCACCCACTTTCAGCGCACCTGAGCCACCCAGCGTCTGAATGGAAGCAATACGACCGGCTTTCAGCATTGGGTGTTCTTTGCCAAACAGCAGCGGTGCAATCGCGTTACGGTATGGGCCCAGACCTTCCATCGGCAGGTAAAGCGACGCCTGATGCGGTTGCGCCTGCAGGCGTTCTTCCGCGGCAGCCACGGCTTGCAACTGAGGAATGATGCCCGCCTCGTTGTAATAGAGGCCAATGCTCAGATTCACTTTGGTGTCACGTGGGTCCTGTTTGAAGGTTTCCATCAGCGACAGAATTGGATCGCCAGCATAAGCATCAACGTTTTGAAACACGGTGCAGATCTCCATGATTGGTCATAAATAGTCGGTAAAGAGGCGTCATTAAACCATGTAGCGGCCGGGACGGTGATTCATAGCGATGATGAGATTGAGGATCACCGCGCCCGCAATTGAGGCCAAAAGTATCGGCAGCGACACCACGAACAGCGATGCGAGCACCACGCAGGTATCCACCGCCATTTGCAGTTTGCCCGCGCGCAGACCGATGCGGTCCTGCAGCCAGAGCGCCAAAATGTTGATACCGCCGAGACTGGCTTTGTGACGAAACAACACTATAAACCCAATCCCCATCACCACGTTACCGAACAATGTCGCATAAAACGGATTTAGCGCAGAAAAATGGATGAACATCGGATGTAAGTGCGTGAACAGTGAAACCAGTCCCACTGCGCAGAACGTTTTAATGGTGAATTCCCAACCCATGCGACGCACCGCCAGCCAGTAAAACGGCAGGTTGATCAGAAAGAAAGCGCTGCCAAAGGAAAGGTGCGTCAGATAGCTGATTAAGAAGGCGATACCTGCGGTGCTGCCGGTGAGCGCGCCCGCTTGCTTCAGCATCATCACGCCAAATGACACCATTAAGGTGCCGAGCACAATCGCCAGCGCGTCTTCGATAAGCGAATGAGGGACTTTGGTAGGTTGAACAACGTTATCCATGGATTAATCTCAATGCAAATGATGCGGTTCAGATGCAAAAAACGCACCACATAGATGACGTGAGGTCGCCACCTATGGGGTGCCAGCGATTATCCAATTGATATCTAAGGCGCTTTTATTGCAGGTTTTTGTGCATCAATCCAATCAGCATTCGTTGATTCATGCACAAATCTCTATTCCGGTGCGCGTTTTTTGCATTTATCGTGCGTTAATTGCACCAGATTAGCACATCATGCACTTTTTTGGCGCGTTTTGTGCTCGGGGATAATCATCACACCGTTTTCTTTTAAACGGCTCAACACCACTGAGGTTTTCACATGAGCCACACTTTGATGGCCTGCCACCAACTGACTGATCAGCGCACTCAACGAGGCTAAATCAGACACGGCCACTTTCAGCAGATAATCGGCATCACCGGTGGTTTTGAAGGCATCAACAATCGCGTCTTCCTCCGCTACCATACGATGGAAACTCTCTTCATAATCTGGCGTGTGATTCTTTAAACGCACTTCAATCAAGCCCACCATGCCGAGACCGACCGCGTCCGGCGAGAGCCGTGCGTGATAGCCGAGGATGAGGTTTGCCTGTTCAAGATTGATGCGGCGGCGTGAACATTGAGACGCCGAAAGACCGACTAAATCACTGAGTTCCTGATTGGTAAGGCGGCCGTTAGATTGTAATAGTGTCAATATCTTAAGGTCGTAATCGTCTACCTGAGTCATTCTGTTTCCACAGCGTTATAGGGTGCGCTTTGGTACAGATAACCTGATTAAAGCCAAGGTTGTCCAACACTATTTTCTGATGACGTGAAATGCATGCACAAATCGTGCATGCATCCAGCGGGAAAGGATTATTCGTCGTCGTAAGACGGGCCTGCGTAGTTATCGAAACGCGACCACTGGCCATTAAAGGTCAATCGTACTGTACCAATCGGGCCGTTACGCTGTTTACCGAGGATGATCTCGGCGATCCCTTTGAGATCGCTGTTTTCGTGATACACCTCATCGCGATAGATGAACATGATCAAGTCAGCATCCTGCTCGATCGAGCCCGATTCACGCAGATCCGAGTTCACCGGACGTTTATCGGCACGCTGCTCCAGCGAGCGGTTAAGCTGGGACAGTGCCACCACCGGCACATTGAGCTCTTTGGCCAGTGCCTTGAGCGAGCGCGAGATCTCTGCGATCTCCAGCGTACGGTTGTCCGACAGCGCCGGTACACGCATTAATTGAAGATAGTCGATCATGATCAGGCTTAAACCGCCGTTTTCACGAAAGACGCGGCGCGCGCGCGAACGCACTTCCGTTGGCGTCAGACCAGAAGAATCATCAATGAACATGTTCTTCTTCTCAAGCAAGATCCCCATGGTGGCAGAGATGCGCGCCCAATCTTCATCTTCCAGCTGGCCGGTACGAATGCGCGTTTGATCCACGCGCGACAATGACGCCAGCATACGCATCATCAGCTGTTCGCTGGGCATCTCCAGGCTGAAAATCAGCACCGGTTTGTCCTGCAGCATCGCGGCGTTTTCGCACAGGTTCATGGCGAAAGTGGTTTTACCCATCGACGGACGCGCCGCTACGATGATCAAATCTGAACCCTGCAAACCGGCGGTCTTTTTGTTCAGATCCTGATAGCCAGTATCTACACCGGTGACACCATCGTGCGGGGTCGACACCAGCGCTTCAATACGCGATACCGTGGCTTCCAGAATTTGCTCGATGTTCTGCGGGCCTTCCGCTTTATTGGCGCGCTGCTCAGCAATCTTGAAGACGTTGGATTCCGCGAAATCGAGTAAATCTTCGCTGCTTCGCCCTTGCGGATCATAGCCAGCGTCAGCGATTTGGTTCGCTACCGAGATCATTTGACGCACAACGGCACGTTCACGCACGATATCCGCATAAGCACCGATGTTCGCCGCACTTGGCGTATTTTTCGCCAGCTCGGCCAAATACGCAAAGCCACCGGCCATCTCCAGCTCGCCCAGTGTTTCGAGCGATTCAGACAGCGTGATCAGGTCAATTGGCTGGCCCATTTCCAGCAGACGCTGCATTTCTGAGAAGATCATGCGGTGCGAACGGTTGAAGAAATCATCCGCCACCACGCGCTCGGAGACGTTATCCCAGCGTTCGTTATCCAGCATCAACCCACCGAGCACCGACTGCTCCGCTTCAATAGAGTGCGGCGGCATTTTCACGCCTTCCAGCTGACGATCGCGGGGTTCGTTGGATTTGTTGGTGGGTTTATTTCCTGCCATAGTGAATGCATTACCGATCGTGAAAGGGACGCGCAAGTATACCGTCCCAGGATGAACAATCACAGGAGTCAGAATGGCAAAGCGTATTCAGTTCAACCAACACGGTGGCCCGGAGGTACTGCAATGGGTCGATTTTGAGCTGGCCGATCCCGCCGAACATGAAGTTCAGGTCGAAAACAAGGCGATTGGCATCAACTATATCGACACCTATGTGCGCAGCGGGCTCTATCCGGTGACGGCTTTCCCGTCCGGGCTGGGCACAGAGGCCGCAGGGGTGGTGAAACGTATTGGCTCAGGCGTGACACGCTTCAAGCCAGGTGACCGGGTGGTGTATTGCCAGGCTGCGCAGGGTGCCTACAGCGAAGTGCATAACGTGGCGGAAGATCGTCTGGTGATCCTGCCGGATAGCATCAGCTTTGAACAAGGCGCGGCCTCGTTTTTGAAAGGCCTGACCGTACAATATTTATTGCGCCAGACCTATAAAGTGAAAGCCGATGAGATCTTCCTGTTCCATGCCGCAGCGGGTGGCGTTGGGCTGATTGCCTGCCAATGGGCTAAAGCGCTGGGCGCACATCTGATTGGTACCGTGGGTTCCGCCGAAAAAGCGCAGATTGCAAAAAATGCCGGCGCCTGGGCAACCATTAACTATCGCGAAGAGAATATTGCACAGCGCGTCAGTGAACTGACCAACGGTGAGAAAGTCGCGGTGGTGTATGACTCGGTAGGGAAAGATACCTGGGAACCTTCTCTCGATAGCCTGCGTCGTCATGGCTTAATGGTGAGTTTTGGTAATGCCTCAGGCCCCGTTACCGGTGTTGACCTGGGTATTCTGAACAAGAAAGGATCGCTGTTTGTCACGCGCCCTTCGCTATTTGGCTACATCACCAATCGCCAGGAACTGGATAGTGCCAGCAACGAGTTGTTCTCATTGATCGCCAGCCGAGCAATTCAATTGAAAGTGCCGGAAGAACAGAAGTTTGCCTTGAGGGATGCGGTGCGCGCCCATCAGGTTCTGGAGAGCCGTGCTACGCAAGGTTCCAGCTTACTGATTCCATAAAAGTTAAGGGCTTCCCGAAGGAAGCCCTTTTTTCTTTCTTTTTATAGTTCGCGCTGGTGTAGGGTCAGCGGCGATGAATTCGTTTTGAATTACTTTACGCATCCTGACAGAAAACATAAGTAAAAAATATGTTTAATTGCAGATTCGTACTAAGCAATTATCGACTCTGTGATCGCCTCCGCAATTAGCGCCAACTCCGTCTCTCTAACTTACTGATTTTTCTTTTTAGTCTGTTCAATTTCGCTTCACCGCTCGGCGTGGTAAAAGCGCGATACAGCCAGACACCGACTACCGCCAGCACCAGCCATGGCAACAATTTGATAACAAGCGCGAACAACCCGCCGAGGAACATCACAACGGTGGCGACAACCAATGCGGCGATAACTCCCAGCAGCGAAACGCCAGTCAGCAGCAGCATCAGAAAAAAGCCGATAACAAATAAAATTTCCACGAAGGCTCTCCTGTGTAAGTAACACAGAGTGCATTACAAGATGCGTGCCAAAGTGGATTGATACTTAATCTATTGAAAATCGGGGCATTATTATTAGAGGGTGCTTTTCAACAGTGATGAAATTCACTAAACATTGGCGCGTTTTAAACCGCACTAACTACAGCCATGCCTCTTTCAATGGACGGGAAAGGCAAGCTCTCTTGCCTTCCGCGCCTCACCTAAAATCAGGCTTCCTGTGGAATCTTATCCGCTACCAATGCCAGTGCCGCTTCCAGCACGCGCACATCGGCACCCGGCTTATGAGCATTCTCACTTAAATGACGACGCCACTGGCGCGCGCCAGGGATTCCCTGGAACAGACCCAGCATATGACGTGTAACGTGGCCAAGATAAGTGCCTTTGCTCAGCTCCGCTTCGATGTAAGGGTACATCGCGCGTACCACCGCGACCGGATCGATTAGAGGCGTATCACGACCAAACAGCTCCCGGTCGACCTGCGCCAGAATGCCCGGATTTTGGTACGCTTCGCGGCCCATCATCACACCATCCATATGCTGCAAATGCAGTTTTGCTTCTTCCAGCGTCTTAATGCCGCCGTTAATCGCCATGGTCAGCGCCGGGAAATCACGCTTCAATTGGTATACACGCGGATAATCCAGCGGGGGAATCTCGCGGTTCTCTTTCGGGCTCAAACCTGAAAGCCAGGCTTTACGCGCATGGATAATAAAGGTATCGCAGTTGCCCTTATCAGCCACCGTACCAACAAAATCACACAGGAAGGCATAGCTGTCCTGCTCATCAATCCCGATACGGGTTTTCACTGTGACCGGAATGCTCACCACATCGCGCATTGCTTTAATGCAATCGGCGACCAGTGCGGCGTCAGCCATCAGACAGGCCCCGAAACGCCCATTCTGCACGCGGTCGGATGGGCATCCGACATTGAGGTTAATCTCGTCGTAGCCGCGCTCTTCCGCCAGTTTGGCACACTGCGCCAGTGCCGCAGGATCGCTGCCGCCCAACTGCAGCGCCAGCGGATGCTCCTCTTCGCTGTAAGCGAGGTAATCGCCTTTACCATGAATAATGGCGCCCGTTGTCACCATTTCGGTGTACAGCAGCGTGTCGCCGCTTAACTTGCGGTGGAAATAACGACAGTGGCGATCGGTCCAGTCCAGCATCGGGGCGATGGAAAAACGTTGCGAAGAGAAAGTATCGGTCATGAAACGCAGCAAATCCGGAGTTAGTGAGTGACGAGAATCTGCGCAATCATATCACAGCAATAACGGGCGACACAGCCGCCCGTTATTGCTGGTTTTAGAAGTTAAATCCGAGCTGCAGCATGCCGCCCACGGTATTGTCATCACCCACTGTGCCAGCAAGATCCAGATGCACGGTATTGTTAAACGGTGAAACGCCAAGACCTGCGGTGAACACATTGGTATCGTTGGATTTCATATCCGCACGATAACCTGCGCGCAGCGCTAACCAATCCAGCACACGATACTCCGCACCCACGCCTGCATACTGGCTGCTCTCTTCTGATTTGAAACGCTTGGTTTGCGTCAAATCAACATCGCCAGCCAGCGTGAACGGACCATAGTTCCAGGCCAGACCTGTCGTGACCAGCGGACGGATTTGATAGGTATCGCGGTAGCCTTCCACCGTTTTGGTGTCGATGTCGCGTGAGATCAGGTTTTGCCCCGTCACGCCCAACGTCCAATGCTCACCAAAGTCGGTCGCGATGCCTGCATCAATGTTGAAGCCGGTATCGGAACTGCGGTATTGGCTGTTGTTGATGTTGCTTTTATCGAAGTTATAAATACTTGCGGTGTAGTTATACAGCCAGGTTTTTTGCAGCTTAGGTGTTACGCCAACGGAAATCGGATGACCAGCGACATCAAACTCATGTGCCAGTGCCACACCATAGTCCGTGACTAATGCTGCCAGACCATGACCGCTCGAACTCAATTTATCCTGATCGCCCGGAACGGGGATCACCGTGCCGTTAGCCACACCGCGCAGATAGGTAATATCGCTATCCACAACGTTAGCTTGCACGCTGGCTGTTCCGTAGGCTTTAGTAATGAAGGCAAAAGGCAGCGTCTCATTCGGCACCGTAACAGCAAAAGCGACACCTGCTGTACCGTGTGCTTTATCACCCTTTAAATCATCCAGCTGATTGGCCATGTCACCCGCAGCGGCCTTTAATTCCGGATAACCTCTTAAATAGTCAGCAAACGTCAGGTTGTCGATCACCTCTTTGTAGCGATCAACACTGTCCGTGATGTCATCGACTTTGTTAATTAATTTGTCTTTATCGGTAACCTGCACACCGGCTGAAGGGAAAATGACGCTGACGCTATCTTCAGGTTTGGCTTTGGTCATCAATGCCGGGTTAGCCAGCACCGCTGAACTCCATGTTGATGAAGCGACGCCGGTGCCACCCATGGCATCGTTGCGCGCGTCATACCAGGTACCTGCTGCCAGAGCTGAAGAAGAAAGAAATACTGCATTCAAACCAACAAGATAAGCTACTTTTTTGTGCCTGAATAATGTCTTCACCATGAGCCTGCCATCACCTTTGAAATGTCGCTGAATAACTCAGAAACGAAACAGTTTAGTTAGCCGCTATTCTGAACCCTGGCTAACGCATCATTGCTGTGAATTAAAAGGAAATAGCACTGCTGTTCGCAGAATTGGATGCAACCACACCATTCTGCTGTTTAGTTATGCAGAAAAATGAACAAAGCCTAAATTGGTACCAGATATTACTTAAGACCTTTTGAACCTTAGACGCTAAGCCGGTGAGTTGCAAAGCAAAAGTAGTGTGATAATTACGCTATATCACTGATCTAATAGAGGGTCTGTAAAAAGAGATGTAACGAGCACACGAGGAAGGTTAAGTTAATTAATTGATTAGCCAAATTTTTTCTGGACACTAACCGGGTAAAAAGCAATCACAGCAGGGTAAAAATTTGTGTGATAAAATAACATCGCATGCAACCTGGAGAACACTTATGTCAAACCTCACGCCCGCACAACTGCTCACTCAGGCAGAATCCCTTTGTCTTGACCGCGGCGTGCGCCTGACCACTCAACGCGCTGAAGTGCTGCGTTTAATGGCTGAGCAGAATGGTTCGATCAGTGCTTATGATCTGCTGGATCAACTCCGCATCAGCGAGCCGCAGGCAAAACCGCCGACCATCTATCGCGCGCTGGATTTTCTGCTGGAGCAGGGCTTCATTCATCGTGTTGAATCGAATAACAGCTATGTGGTTTGCCACCATTTCGACGAGCCTGCACATACGTCAGTGATGCTGGTCTGTGATGGTTGTGCTGCGGTCAGTGAAAAGCATGCACATGGCGTGGAGAAAATCATTGCGGGATTAGCCGATCAGGCGGGGTTCTCTTTGCGTCACACGGTAATTGAAGCACATGGTTTATGCGAAAACTGCGCTGAAGTCGCTGCCTGTAAACATCATGATAGCTGCAAACATGACCATGAAACGGATATGAAGAAGAGGGTAAGAAAAGGTTGAGTGGCACTTCCCTGTGCCGTGCCGACGGGTGATCGGCGGGGTAGGAGCATCTTCCTTAATTCACTAAAAGCTACCAGCGGTAGTCTTTATTGTGACTTTCCCAGTCTTTCACTTCGCTTTCAGCCTGGTCTTTCGCATAGCCGTAGCGTTCCTGAATTTTACCAACAAGCTGATCGCGTTTACCTTCGATGACAGTCATATCATCATCCGTCAGCTTGCCCCACTTCTCTTTCATTTTCCCTTTGAACTGCTTCCAGTTACCGCTCGCTTCGTCTTTGTTCATAATAATCCTCCACATCATCCTGAGTGAGATGTGATGATCCCCTAAGAAATAGGGTAATCACCCACACAACGCGCTACTCAATTGCGCCGTTTGAGATAATTATAGTAGCCAGTTGGGATTGCGCAAAAAATACAGATTAATCTGTAGGTTACGCTTCGCTTATTTAAGCACCAAACCAGGTGTCATGCCGCCAGTGACGGCGCCACACCCACCATAGCGTCACGCCCCGCAGAGTGAGGAATACCGCTACCGCCAGCCATAAACCGTGATTACCGAGCCAGGGGAGTGTCAGCAGCGCCAGTCCATAACCTATAGCGGCTATCACCATGCTGTTACGCATTTCACGCCCGCGCGTGGCGCCGATAAACATACCATCCAGCAGATAGCACCAGACTCCGACCAACGGCAGAATCACTTGCCATGCCAGATAGCGATCGGCCATCTCACGCAGTGATTCAAGCGAGGTGAGCAACGCCACAATTTGGGGGCCGGTTAGCGCATAGATCGCTGCAAACGCCAGGGCAACGATACCGGCCTGCCGACAGGCGGCATGCCAAATCAATAACAAGCGACTGCGATCTCTCGCTCCCACAGCTTCGCCCGAGCAGGCCTCTACGGCATAGGCAAAACCATCCAACGCGTAGGCCGTGAAAGTGAGGAACATCAGCAATACCGCATTTACAGCGACAATATCAGGCCCCAAACGAGCCCCAAGCAGGGTGAGGGACGCGAAGCAGATTTGCACCATCAGCGAGCGCAACATGATGTCGCGATTGAGGCGAAACAGCCGTGCTGCATCACCACGCCAGCTCTGTTTTAGCAGACTGAAAGAGATACCGCGCAGCTTGAGCACGCGCACCACCATCCACAACCCCACGCCCAGCGTGACATATTCCGCCACAGCAGTCGCTGCCGCTGCACCCGCAACGCCCCAGTGCAGCTTAAGTACAAACAGGAGGTCGAGCAGGATATTCACCAGATTGCCGACAATCAGCAGTACCATTGGTGCACGCGCATACTGCACGCCGAGCAACCAGCCTAATATCACCAGATTGGCTAACGTTGCCGGTGCGCTAAGCCAGCGGATGTTGATAAAGATTTGTGCCTGATGCTGCACCTCTGGGCTGCCGCCCATTAACGAGGCCGCGACAAAACTAAAGGGGGTACGTAGCAATACAAACAGCACGCCCGCCACCAGGGCTATTAACAGCGGTTGCGTCAACGCACGCGCCAGTGCGGTTTTATCGTTCGCACCAAATGCCTGTGCGGTCAAACCGGTGGTGCTCATACGCAGAAACAGCAGCAACATAAAGATGAAACTGGTCGCTGTCGCACCCACCGCCACGCCGCCGAGATAAATGGGACTATCGAGATGACCAATCACTGCCGTATCGACGACACCGAGTAGCGGAACGGTAATATTGGAGAGGATCATCGGCAGCGCCAGCCGCCACAATGCTTTATCTGAAGAGGAAAACAGCCGCATTCGCCCGTTCCATTGTTGCGCTGGTCAATTGGACCATTAACCGGCAATCAGCCTGAAGAGGAAAATCAATGTATCAGACTGCGGTCAGCACAGCGACCAACCGCAGCGGGGGAATTCAACGAGAGGTTAGAGCCATTCGCCGTTACGCACGATGCCCACAGCCAGACCTTCAACGGTCAGCGCTTGCTCACGGGTATCGACCACAATCGGCTGAAAATCGGTGTTTTCAGGCAGCAGATGCACAATGGCACCCTGCTTTTTCCAGCGCTTGACGGTGACTTCGTCATCAATGCGCGCCACCACAACCTGGCCATTACGGACTTCCTGCGTTTTATGCACAGCGAGTAAGTCGCCATCCATAATCCCGATGTCTTTCATCGACATACCACTGACGCGCAGCAGAAAATCGGCAGTAGGCTTGAACAGATTGGCATCAACCTGATAGTGCGCTTCGATGTGTTCCTGAGCTAGCAACGGTTCACCGGCAGCCACGCGGCCGATCAGCGGCAGCCCTTCGGAGACTTCTTCTTCCATCAGCAGGCGGATACCACGTGATGCACCTGAGACAATCTCAATGACGCCTTTACGCGCCAATGCTTTCAGGTGTTCTTCCGCCGCATTGGGCGAGCGAAAACCCAGTTGCGCAGCAATTTCCGCACGCGTTGGCGGCATGCCGGTCTGGTTAATATGGTCGCGAATCAGATCATAGACCTGCTGCTGCCTTGCTGTTAACGCTTTCATCCCGCCCCCTGGTTGTTTATACAGTCGCTGTGAGTATATACAGGTATTGGCGAAATGAAAACCAAAACAGAGGGAAAAATCAGCGGTTTGAAGATTCTGGAATACCTATCGCAAATGCGACCAGAGCAGCGCGATCCAGACAAACAGAGCCAGTAATATAGCCAGCAATACCGCCGCTGAGCCCATATCTTTTGCTCGTCCCGCTAAGGGATGGCGCTCTTGCCCAATGCGATCGACTACCGCTTCAATGGCGCTATTCAGGATTTCAACGATGATCACCAACACCACGGAGCCAATCATCAGCACTCGGGAAATCACATCGACATCCAGCCAGCAGGCCACCACAATGGCCACCAGTGCAGCAATGGCTTCCTGGCGAAATGCGGCTTCATGTTGCCAGGCGGCACGCAGGCCCTGCCAGGAATAACCGGCTGCATTCACTATTCTTTGAATACCGGTGACGTTATTTGCCATGCTGTGGAACCCTTGAGGTGATTTGGCGTCAATGAGTGGGCTGTATGAGATGGTGCAGCCACAGATCTTCGATTTACTTTCTGGTATGCTTGCCGCGCTTTGCTAACAAGAGGCTTTAAGTTGTCTATGTCAGGTTGGCGTAAACTTTATTACAAACTATTGAATTTACCACTCTCTTTTTTAGTAAAGAGTAAGGTCATTCCGACCGATCCTGTCTCTGAACATGGGATCGATCCGACTCGTCCAGTGATGTATGTTTTGCCTTACGATTCAAAGGCTGACCTGCTCACATTACGGGCGCAGTGTCTCAACCATGATCTGCCCGATCCGCTGGCCCCGCTGGAGATCGATGGCACTCTGCTGCCACGTCATGTGTTTATTCACGATGGCCCGCGCGTATTCCCCTATTTCGTAGCAAATCCTGAGTCCGTGAAGCTATTCCACGACTATCTCGATCTGCACCGCAGTAATCCTGATCTCGACGTACAAATGTTACCGGTTGCGGTGATGTTTGGTCGTGCGCCAGGACGCGAAATTCAGGGTGAAGACACGCCGCATCTGCGCATCCTTAATGGCATAGAGAAATTCTTCGCCATTCTGTGGCACGGACGTGACAGCTTTGTGCGCTTCTCGCCGACCGTTTCCCTGCGCCAGATGGCCACGGAGCACGGTACCGATAAGTCGATTGCCCAAAAGCTGGCACGCGTGGCACGCATTCATTTTGCGCGTCAGCGCCTGGCTGCTGTAGGCCCACGTCTGCCTGCGCGTCAGGATCTGTTCAACAAGCTGCTGCAATCCAAAGCGATTGAAAAAGCGGTTGAAGATGAAGCGCGCAGCAAAAAAATCTCGCACGAGAAGGCCCAGCAGAACGCCGTTGAGATGATGGAAGAAGTCGCGGCTAACTTCTCGTATGAAGCCATCCGCGTGACCGACCGCGTCATGGGCTGGCTGTGGAGCCGTCTCTATCAGGGCATCAACGTCAATGGTGGCGAGCGCGTGCGTCAGCTGGCGCAAGATGGCCACGAGATTGTGTATGTGCCCTGCCATCGCAGTCACATGGACTATTTGCTGCTCTCTTACGTGCTCTACCATCAGGGTTTGGTTCCGCCTCATATCGCAGCGGGCATTAACCTGAACTTCTGGCCAGCGGGTCCGATTTTCCGTCGCCTGGGCGCTTTCTTTATCCGTCGTACCTTCAAGGGCAATAAGCTCTATTCCACGGTATTCCGCGAATATCTGGGCGAGCTGTTCAGCCGCGGTTATTCGGTAGAGTACTTTGTTGAAGGTGGACGCTCGCGTACGGGCCGACTGCTGGATCCTAAAACCGGCACGCTGTCGATGACGTTGCAAGCCATGCTGCGTGGCGGTAGTCGCCCGATTACCTTCGTTCCGATCTACATCGGTTATGAACACGTCATGGAAGTGGGGACTTACGCCAAAGAGCTACGTGGCGCGGCCAAAGAGAAAGAAAGCTTCCTGCAGATGGTTCGCGGGCTGCGCAAACTGCGCAATCTTGGTCAGGGCTACGTCAACTTCGGCGAACCCTTGCCGCTGATGAACTACCTGAACAAAAACGTGCCGGAATGGCGTGATGCGATCGATCCGATTGAGCCACTGCGTCCGGCATGGATGACGCCGACGGTGAATGACATCGCGGCACGTCTAATGGTGCGTATCAACGAAGCCGGTGCCGCCAATGCCATGAACCTGTGCGTCACCGCGTTGCTGGCTTCACGTCAGCGCTCTTTGACGCGTGAACAGTTGATTGAGCAACTGGAATGCTATACCCAGCTGCTGCGTAACGTGCCTTATTCGCCAGAAGCGACCGTGCCGGATATGACTGCCGAAGCGCTGCTTGATCACGCCATGGGCATGAATAAGTTCGAGACGGAAAAAGACAGTATTGGCGACATCATCATTCTGCCGCGCGAGCAGGCAGTCCTGATGACCTATTATCGCAACAACATTCACCACATGCTGGTCATGCCATCGCTGATTGCCGCTATCGTGCAGCAGCATCGTGAGATCAGTGAGGCGGAGTTACTGCGTCAGGTGAGCCTGGTGTATCCGATGCTGAAGAGTGAGCTTTTCCTGCGTTGGGATAACTCAGAACTGCCAGGCGTGCTGAATGCACTCTGTGCTGAGATGGCGCGACAGGGTTTGATCACCGCGCAGGATGGTCAATTACGCATGAATCCTGTGCGTCATCGCTCGCTGCAACTGCTGGCTGCCGGTATCCGTGAAACGCTACAGCGTTTTGCTATCACCTTTGCGATTCTGAGTGCCAAGCCGACGATCAACCGCGGCACGCTGGAGAAGGAAAGCCGTACGCTGGCGCAACGTCTGTCGGTGTTGCACGGCATTAACGCGCCGGAATTCTTTGATAAAGCGGTGTTTACCACGCTGGTACTGTCGTTGCGTGATGAAGGCTACATCAGTGATTCGGGCGATGCCGATGCGGAACGCACTCACATTATGTGGCAGATGCTGGCAGAGCTGGTGACCAGTGATGTACGTCTGACCATTGAAAGTGCAGTAGCTCACGAATAACGTCTGGCCTGAAAAACAGAAAGGCGACCATCAGGTCGCCTTTTTTTATGGCATCAACGATTCAGAACAGGTCTATAAACGGCTGAGTATTGAGTAGTACGCCGATAAACAGCACCAGACCAACATAGTTATTATTCAGAAAGGCCTGGAAGCAAGGATCGCGTTCACGTTGAGCAATCAGCTTTTGCTGATACACAAAGAAACCACCCGCCACCAGCAGTGACCAGTAAAATGCACCGTTCAGATTCAACATCAATCCGACCAGCGCCATCAGCCCTAGCGTAGCCAGCTGCAGCAGACCAATGATCAACTTATCGAAACGACCAAACAGAATCGCCGTGGATTTCACGCCAATCCTGAGGTCATCATCACGATCCACCATCGCATATTGCGTGTCATAAGCCACCGTCCAGCAGATATTCGCGAAGAACACCAACCAGCAGACTAAAGGTAAGGACTCACTAACTGCCGCCCAGCCCATCGGAATCGCCCAGCCAAATGCCGCGCCCAATACCACCTGTGGCAGATGGGTATAACGCTTCATAAACGGATAGACCCACGCCAGCGCCAGTCCACCAAATGACAGCAAAATCGTCATGCGATTCATGGTCAGCACCAGCGCAAACGCCAGCAGGCCGAGCACGACAAACAGGATTTTAGCCTCTTTCTCCGTCACCACACCGCTCGCCAGTGGTCGTGAGGCAGTACGTTTAACGTGCCCATCGACTTTACGATCGGCATAGTCATTGATCACGCAGCCCGCGGCGCGCATCACAATGACGCCGAGCACAAACACCACCAGTACAGACAAAGGCGGCACAGCCATGCCTGATAGCCACAGGGCCCACATGGTTGGCCACAACAGCAGCAGTGTGCCGATGGGTTTATCGATACGCATCAGGCGGCGATAAGCCTGCCACTTAGTCATGGTTAAGGTTTTTTCCACAGTCCTTTATCCTTGATCCAGCGCGCGATACAGCGGCGACGCCGGTAAAAACAGTTCAGTTAACAACAGCGGTTTACCTGATAAACGCAGGCGTGAGCGACGTCCCCACAAATCATCCACCTGGCCGGGGTCGATAAAATCGCGGCTCAGCGTTGAAGAGGCGAAAAGATAGCGCCCCAGTGGACGGGTGCCAAGATTTTGCAACATCTGCTCCGGGCCATTCAAGGTGCTTTCCGGCACCACGGTGCGCCCAATCAGCCAGGGTTCGCCATCGCCGCACAGCACAATTTCGCGCAACCAGAACTGATCATCGACGGGCAGAAATTCCGCCTCTGGTGCGACTTCGTCAGCGGTAATAAAGCTTTCACGGATCAGTTCCACCGTCACCTGCTGGCAATGCTGCTCGAAGCGACGCGTCATGGAGTCTTCCTCCAGCAACCAGTCAAGGAGAGGGGGGGAAAGCAAGGGGGAAGTGGCTGGCAGCCAATGCAGTGCGAGTAACTGGCGCAGCGCGTGATGCGACATCAGGACATCTCCGGAGAAAAAGTTGCCCTAGTTTAACGCAGAGAATCGGGCGTGGCACTGCTGGTTGTGCCACACCCGTCAGAAGGGGAATTATTCGCGCTTCAACCGATTGCTATTCGCCAGCCACAGCGTGACCACCAGAATCAAAATTGCCGCCGAATAATAGAGCGTGTCGAACGGATTTTTGTGGTCAACGATAATCAGACGAATGATCGCGGTGATACCGATATAAATGAAATAACGCAGCGGGAAGTGATAGCCGGACTGGAAGTATTTCACTATCAGCGCGATAAACTCGAAATAGAGAAAATAGATGACGATGCCTTCGATCAACAGGTATGAAGAAGCCTGCTCACCGGTACTAAACAGCACATTGGCTAAATGAATCGTCTCTTTGCCAAGAAACACCACCAGGATGACGGCCAACGTCACCAGGCCAATATTCAGAACCCATTGTAATACCGAAGCAATAAGTTGCCCCGGTGCTGATTTTGTTGTCATTTTTATACGCCTCAAAGTACGGAAACTCTCTGGCGTTATCATGCTGTAGTGTGATCAAAATCACAATATGCTACACATCAACATCCACACAGAGCGCGTCATAGCGCCAGTACTCACAGTCACAGTCAATCACCCGCTTTTGCTGATCGCGGTTAATGCGTGTAATGAGTAATCCTGGTGTGCCACTGGCGACATTGAGTGCCGGTGCCGCGCGCGCAGGAAGCGGGCCGGGCAGAATGGTAAAGCGAGCGCCGCCGTAGCGAATTCCATAGCGCTGATCGTAGAGATCGGTGAGTGAGCGGGTCAGGTCTTCCTCTAATAGGCCGGGAAAAAAGGCCGGATTGAGGTAATGCTCCACGTACAACACCGCGCGCCCATCAATACGACGCAAACGGCGAATGCGAAATACGCTGTCCCCTTCTAATAGCTGCAAATGCCGCGCTATCACCAGCTGTGCCGGGACTTCCCGCGCCTCAATCACTTCTGTGATGGCGATACGACCTTGTTCTGCCGCCATGGCATGAAAGTGGCTGTGATGGGCCGGGTTATACACCAGTCGCGGTGGCGCGAGAAACCAGCCACGACGCAGTTCGCGGTAGATGATGCCCTGCGCTTCCAGCAAGCCCAGCGCCTCACGCAGGGTAATGCGCGTGGTGGAATAGTGTTCACTCAAACTGCGTTCAGCCGGTAAGCGTCCGCTGGCAAATTCACCGTTTTCAATGCGTTCGCTCAGTGCCGCAGCAATCACATCCACCGTTTTCGACGACATTTTTTCAGCCTCATTTTGGGGCAAATCTGCACTATGACAGTTCGATGACTACAATATGACAGGCATATCCCACGCTTTCGCGCGCTGTATCCGCATGTGGAGCTGCGCGTCACACCACATTTCACCACCATGGTCATAAAACCTTCATCTGATCGGGCTACATTGGCTCGGTTCTTGCTGGACTAGACCAAGACGTCCCACAACTTACACCCGGAGCAACCGAGATGAAAGCGTTTATCTCCTCTGTAGTAGCCAGTGCCGTACTGCTTGCGCTGCCCGCCGCGCACGCCGCCGATAACGACCTTGCCGCGCTGGAAAAAGCCGCGCGTGCTGAGGGCCAGGTCAACAGCGTCGGTATGCCAGACAGCTGGGCGAACTGGAAAGACACATGGAATGACATCAACAGCAAATATGGCCTTAAGCACAGCGATACCGATATGTCATCGGCGCAGGAGTTGGCTAAATTTGATGCAGAGAAAGAGAACGCCAGCGCCGATATCGGTGATGTGGGCGCCGCTTTCGGTCCGGTTGCTGTGACCAAAGGTCTGGCACAACCGTACAAACCCACGCATTGGGATCAGATCCCAAGCTGGGCGAAAGATAACGATGGTAACTGGATGCTGGCTTACACCGGCACCATCGCCTTCCTGATCGACAAGCAGCAGGTAAAAGATGCACCGCACAGCTGGGCCGATCTGAAGAAAGGTAAGTATGTGGTGACTATCGGTGACGTTGGCGTGGCAGCTCAGGCGGCTAACGGCGTACTGGCAGCCAACTACGCGATGGGCGGTGATGAGAAGAACCTGAAGCCAGCCCTCAACTTCTTTGGTGAACTGGCTAAAGAAGGCCGTCTGGGCGTGACCGATCCGGTGATTGCCAACATCGAGAAAGGCGAAATTCAGGTTGCCGTGGTGTGGGACTTTAACGGCCTGAACTACCGCGACCAGATTGACAAGAATCGCTACGAAGTGGTGATCCCGTCGGATGGTTCCGTGATCTCAGGTTACACCACCATCATTAACAAATACGCCAAACACCCGAACGCCGCCAAACTGGCCCGTGAATACATCTTCTCGGATGCCGGCCAGATCAACCTGGCGAAAGGCTACGCACGTCCGATTCGTGCAGAGCATTTGACCCTGCCAGCCGACGTGCAGGCCAAACTGCTGCCGCAGTCTGAGTACAAAAATGCCCGCCCGATCAAAGATCAGGCTGCATGGGATAAGACTTCAAAAATGCTGCCGCGCCTGTGGCAAGAGAACGTGATCATTAACATGAAGCAGTAATTTGCACATAACGTGGCGGCGTGATTTATCACGTCAACGTAAAGCAATGATTCTGCTGATAAGTGCGCAATAAATTGCGCCGCTACGCACAGTGCTCGTATTTGAACGATGTAAGGAACGGGAATGAAAACAATCCTGGTGGTACTGGATGGCCTGAGCAATCAGGTGGCACAGCATGCAATGGGCTATCTGTTTGCCGAATGCAAACAGGGCAACGGCCAATTTTACACGCTCACCTGCGAACTGCCTTCGCTGTCGCGTCCGCTGTATGAATGCATTCTGACTGGGATTCCGCCGGTGCAGAGCGGTATTATTCATAACGGTGTCAATCGCTTAAGCAATCAGCGCAGCATCTTCCATTACGCCCGCGCCGCCGGTTTAACCACGGCCGCTGCCGCCTATCACTGGGTGAGTGAGCTGTATAACCAATCCCCGTTCAACAATGCGCGCGATCGCCACACCATCGCCCCGGATTTGCCGATTCAATACGGCCACTTTTACTGGGACGACAGTTATCCGGATTCCCACTTGTTTGAAGATGCCGAGAGCCTGCGTCTCAATCACGATCCGGACTTTTTACTGATCCATCCAATGAATATTGACGATGCCGGGCACAAGCATAGCCTGTCATCGCCGCAATACCGCAACCGCGCACGTATGGCTGATGGCTATCTGTCACAGTGGATGCCCGGTTGGCTGGCCGCAGGTTATCAGGTGATTGTCACCGCCGATCACGGCATGAACGATGACCGCTCGCACGGTGGCATTTTGCCGGAAGAGACGCAGGTGCCGCTGTTTGTATTTGGCGCAGGCTTCTCACGTCAGCCCGATCTCGAACCGCAACAGACTGAACTGTGCGGCATCGTTTGCACGCTGCTGGGCATTGAGCACGATAAACCGGTGTGCCACGGTTTGCTGGCGGAGCCGCGTTAAATGAAGGGCAAAACCCTCGCCACGCTGTTACTGCTGCCGTTCGCCTTTTTCTGGGTCGCCTTCCAGCTCACGCCGCTGTTGTGGATCGCCATCAACAGCTTCTGGAGCGACATGAACGAGCGCTGGGGTATCGATAACTACACCGATATCCTCACCTCGCCGTTTTATCTGCAGGCGTTTCGCCTGTCGCTGGATATCTCCATCTGGTCGAGCATTTACGGCCTGCTGATCTCGCTGATCGCTGGCTATTCGCTGCATCAGCTGGGCAGCGGCCGTTTTCAACGCTTCCTGATGTCGTTTACCAACATGACCAGCAACTTTGCGGGCGTGCCGCTGGCGTTTGCCTTCGTGATTCTGCTGGGCATGAACGGTTGTCTGACGCTGCTGTTGCGCCATTTCGGCATGCTGGAGGGGTTCAAGCTGTTCTCGCGTGACGGCATGGTGCTGGTCTACACCTGGTTCCAGATCCCGCTCGGCATTCTGCTGCTCTACCCGGCTTTTGATGGGTTGCGCAAAGATTGGGAGGAGTCCGCCGCACTGCTCGGTGCCAGCCGCTGGCGCTACTGGTGGCACATAGGTTTGCCGATTCTGTTCCCGGCGCTGTTGGGCACCTTCGTCATTCTGCTGGCCAATGCGCTGGGCGCTTACGCCACCATTTATGCACTGACCACCGGCAACTTTAACGTGGTGCCGGTGCGTATTGCCGCGCTGGTATCAGGCGATATCTCGCTCGATCCGAATACCGGCGGTGCGCTAGCGATGTTGCTGATGTTCATTATGGCGCTGATTACCGTGGTGCAGCAGTATCTGGTGCGCCGCAGTTATCTCAACGCGAAATCACAGGAGTAGAACGTGTCTCGCGCGGAAAAAATTTATCATCGTCTGATTATCTGGCTGCTGCTGATCATCCTCGCCGCCCCGCTGCTGGCGACGCTGCTGTATGGCGTCTCAACTGACTGGAGCGACACCATTCTGCCGCAGGGCTTCACCCTGAAGTGGTTGATTGAACTGTGGAGCGATCCCCGCTTCCTGACGGCGCTTGGTCACTCCTTGCTGATTTGCTTCGGCGCGCTGCTGTTCTCGCTAGTGCTGGTGCTGCCTGCGATGTTTGTGATCGCTTACTATTATCCCAAGCTGGATGCGGTAATGAACGTGCTGATTCTGATGCCATTTGCCGTGCCACCGGTGGTGTCATCCGTTGGCCTGTTGCAGCTCTACTCTTCCTCACCGCTGATGATCACCGGCACGCCGTGGATTCTGGTCGGCTGTTACTTCACCATCGCGCTGCCGTTTATTTACCGTGCCATTGCCAACAATATGCAGGCAATTAACCTGAAAGAGTTGATTGATGCCTCACATCTGCTGGGTGCCAGCACCTGGCAGGCCGCGCTGTTTGTGGTGCTGCCCAACCTGCGCAAAGGGGTGTTCATCGCAGTGCTGCTCTCCTTCTCTTTCCTGATAGGTGAGTTTGTATTCGCTAACCTGTTAGTCGGCACCCGCTATGAGACGTTGCAGGTGTATCTCTACAATATGCGTAACGGCAGCGGCCACTTCACCAGTGCGCTGGTGATCTCTTATTTTGCTGTCGTCCTGCTGGTCACCTGGCTGGCGAATGCCCTCAATCCTGAACGAGGCTGACCATGAGTTATCTGAACGTCACCCAGCTGAACAAAAGCTACGGCCCTACCAGCATCTTTGAAAATATCGATTTCAGTGCCGATGAAGGCGAGTTTGTTACCCTGCTCGGCCCGAGCGGCTGCGGCAAATCGACGCTGCTGCGCTGCATTGCTGGATTGACCGATGTCGACAGCGGCAAAATTCTGCTGCAGGGCCAGGATATCGTGCCGCTGCCACCGCAGAAACGCACCATTGGCATGGTGTTCCAGAGCTACGCGCTGTTCCCCAATATGACGGTGGAGAAGAACGTGGCCTTTGGCCTCAAAATGCAGAAGCTGCCGGGCGGTGATATTCAAAAACGGGTGATGGAAGCGCTGGCGTTGGTTGAATTGACCGATTTTGCCCGCCGTTATCCGCACCAGCTCTCTGGTGGCCAGTGTCAGCGTGTGGCGCTGGCGCGTTCGTTGATCACCCGTCCTCGCCTGCTCCTGCTGGATGAACCCTTGTCTGCGCTCGATGCGCGAATTCGTCGCCACCTGCGTGAACAGATTCGTAATATCCAGCAAGAGCTGAAGCTCACCACCATTTTCGTCACCCACGATCAGGAAGAGGCGTTAACGCTGTCGGACCGTATCGTGCTGATGAACCGTGGCAAGATCGTGCAGAACGGCAACGCCGAGGCGCTTTATACCCAGCCTGCCGATTTGTTCGCTGCCGGATTTATTGGCAACTACAACTTGCTGAGCGCCGAACAAGCCACGCAACTCACCGGCCAGACATTTAGTGGCCAGGTGGCGATTCGACCTGAATCGATCCGTTTGAGCGCGCCACAAGACGGCATCCCTGCCACCATTGTCAGTCACAGCCTGCTCGGTAACGTGATTCGTTATCGTGTACTGGCGCACGGCGTTGAATTGTCGGTGGATGTGCTGAACCGCAGCGTGGCGGATTTGCACCCTGCTGGCATGCAAATTGGTCTACAGTTAGAGATGTCGACGTTGCGCCAGGTTGCTTAAATTTAACGAAAAATTGGCAACGCAACGCGGCAGCATTCAGCGTTAATGCAGCCTGTTAATCGTTGTCGCGGCGGCCTTTAGGCTGCCCGTGGCCGCACTCCGGTGCGCCCGGCACTTCGGGTACTTACCCACAGGCTTGCAGTTGATGCAATGAAAGTCTGAGGATAAGGAACCGCCCGACGTGTTGACCCTGCTCAATCTGTTATCAGCCGTGGCCCTGCTAGTGTGGGGCACGCACATAGTGCGAACCGGCATCATGCGCGTGTACGGTGCCGATTTGCGGCGCGTGCTCAGCCGCAGCGTGGAAAGGAAGCCGATGGCGTTTCTCGCCGGGATTGGCGTCACCGCGCTGGTGCAAAGCAGCAACGCCACTACCCTGCTCGTCACTTCCTTTGTTGCACAAAACCTTGTTAGCCTGACGCCTGCGCTGGTGGTGGTGCTCGGGGCTGATGTGGGTACCGCCATCATGGCGCGTATTCTGACCTTTGATCTCTCCTGGCTGTCACCGCTGTTCATTTTCTTCGGCGTGGTGTTTTTCCTCAGTCGTAAACAGACGCGCGCCGGGCAAATGGGGCGCGCCGCGATTGGCCTCGGGCTGATTTTGCTGGCCTTGCAGCTGATTGTCGCCGCCGCCAAACCCATCACCCAGGCAGCAGGCTTGCAGGTGCTGTTCTCCACGCTGACCGGCGATGTGATGCTGGATGCCTTGCTGGGCGCGGTATTTGCCATCATCAGTTACTCCAGCCTGGCGGCAGTGCTGATCACTGCCACCTTGACTGCCGCTGACGTCATCTCCTTCAAAGTGGCTCTCTGCCTGGTGATTGGCGCCAACCTCGGCAGTGGTTTGCTGGCGATGATTAACGCCAGCGGTTCCAATGCCGCCGGTAAACGCGTGGCGCTCGGCAGCCTGCTGTTCAAGCTCATCGGCAGCCTGGCGATTTTGCCACTGGTCAATTACGTCGCGGATATTCTCGATAAAATGCCGGTCGATGACGAAGAGCTGGTGATCTTCTTCCACGTTTTCTACAACCTGATCCGCTGCCTGATTATGGTGCCGTTCGCTGAACCGATGGCGCGCTTGTGCCGTCGCATGATTTCCGATGAGCCGGAAACCGATGTGCATTTACGCCCCAAACATCTCGACCGCAGCGCGCTGGACACGCCTGCGCTGGCATTAGCCAATGCCGCGCGAGAAACCCTGCGCATCGGCGATGTCGTCGAACATATGATGGAGTCATTCAATAAAGTGGTGCATGGCGAACTGCGTGAAGAGCGCGCGGTGCGGCGGCTGGATGATGATGTCGATGTGCTGTATACCGCCATCAAACTTTATCTGGCGCGGATGCCAAAAGAGGATTTGGCCGAAGAGGATTCGCGTCGCTGGGCCGAGGTGATTGAGATGGCACTCAACCTTGAGCAGGCGGGCGATATTATTGAACGCATGTGCGCGGATGTTGCGGTGAAATCGCTGAACGCCCGCCGGGCATTTTCACCCGAAGGACTGGAAGAATTGAACACCCTACAGGAGCAAGTGCTCAACAACCTGCGCCTCAGTTTGTCGGTGTTTCTCTCCAAGGATATCCCGAGCGCACGCCGTTTGCGCCGTTCCAAACACCGTTTCCGCATCCTGATTCGCCGTTTTTCGCACGCGCACGTTGAGCGTTTACATCAGAAGAATGTGCAGAGCATCGAAACCAGTTCCCTGCATTTAGGGTTGCTGGGGGATATGAAGCGTCTGAACTCGCTGTTCTGTGCGGTGGCGTATACGGTGCTGGATCAGCCGGATGACGAGCGGGATGAGGATTAAGATCAGGTGCGCATTCCTGCGCACCTGGAAAGTTACGACAGCAAACTAAACGCGATCATTCCGACAATGGCACCGGTGGTACCCAGAATGGTTTCCATCAGCGTCCAGGTCTTCAGCGTTTCACCTTCAGTCGCACCAGTGAAGCGGCCGAACAGCCAGAAACCAGCATCGTTCACGTGGCTGATGATGATGGAGCCCCCACCGATGCAAATCGACAAGGCCGCCAGCTGCGCGCCACTGTAGTGCAGCGGTTCAATGACTGGCATCACCAGGCCCACCGTGGTTAAGCAGGCGACCGTCGCCGAGCCCTGAATCACACGGATCGCACCCGAAAGAATGAAGCACGCCAGCGCAATTGGCATCCCGGCCCCGGTAAGTGCATGACCGAGTACCGGACCGACACCCGAATCCACCAGCACCTGCTTGAACACGCCGCCAGCACCGATCACCAGCAGAATAATGCCTGCCGGTTGCAGCGCACTGCCACACACCTGCATCACCCTCTCTTTATCCATGCCCTGACGATAAGCCAGTCCATAGATGGCCACCAGGCAAGCGAGCAGAATCGCGGTAAACGGATGGCCGATAAATTCCAGCCACTCATACAACCCTGTGCCCGGCGTGGTGAAGCGCGCCCCGATGGTTTTCAGACCCACCAGCAGCAGCGGGAACAGGATCAGCGACAGGCTGAAGCCAAACGACGGCAGCTTGCCCTCTTCCACTTCCGGCTGATGATCTTCCGGCGGCGCACTGAAGCTAACGTGACGGGCAATGAAGTTGCCAAACAGCGGACCGGCGATCAACATACCAGGAATCGCTGCGCACAAACCGAGCAGAATCATCCAGCCAAAATCCGCGTGCATCTGGGAAGCCAGCAGCATCGGCGCCGGTCCCGGCAGCAGAAACGCCGCTGAAGCAGCCACACCGGCAAACAACGGGATCACCAATTTCACTAAATTACCGTTGGTACGACGCGCCACGGCAAAGGCGATGCTGATCAGCAATACCACGGCGACTTCAAAGAACAGCGGCAATGCGCAGATCAGTCCGGCAATCCCCATCGCATAGTGCGCCCGGTTTTCACCAAAGGCTTTCAGCATGCGGATAGCGATTTGATCGACCGCACCGGTTTCATGCAGGATTTTGCCGAACATCGCGCCTAATGCCACCACGATGGCAAGAAATCCGAGCGTGCCGCCCATGCCTTTTTGCATGGTGTCAGCAATTTTATCCAGCGGCATACCGGAGAACAGACCGGCACCAATAGAGACTAACATCAGGGCGACAAAGGCATGCATACGCGCTTTCATCACCAAAAACAGCAGCAGCAGGACGGAGCCTGCTGCAGTTAACACCAGCGTTGCGGTACTCATCACTAACCCTTGTTGATTGCTTCCTCAATGGTCGCAACCGTGGCCGCAACGACTTCATCCAGTGAATGATTAATATCAACCACCAGTACATCGGGCTCGTCTGCCCCAGGTTCTTGCAAGGTCTCAAACTGCGTGACCAACATCTGCGGCTTAAAGAAGTGGCCTTTACGCGCTTTCAAACGGGATTCGATGGTTTCGAAATCGCCCTGCAGATAGATGAATTTCAGGTTCTGATTGCCCTGACGCAGGATGTCGCGGTAAGACTTTTTCAGCGCCGAGCAGACGATAATTGAGACCGCCTGGGTGCGCTGCATCGCGAACGCCGCATCGTTCAGAGCCTGCAGCCATGGCTGACGATCGTTATCGTCCAGCGGATGACCGTCGGCCATTTTCATGATATTGCTGCGCGGATGGAGGAAATCCCCATCCAGAAAGGCGGTGTTCAGCTGATGAGAAACCTGATTGGCGACAGCAGATTTTCCGCTGCCAGAAACGCCCATCAGGATAAACACGTGGTGCGATGGAGATGGCGTAGTCATGGTTTTGCGCTCCGGCAGGTTGGCTGCCAATGTTACCGATAACAAATTTGATTATCATTGTCGGAGGCCACTGCGGGACTGGCAACCCTTGTTAGGCGGAAAAGCACGAAAGTGTGAACTGACTCAAATAATCGCCAAAATCAGATGCTGCCACCTTCTGCAATTTCAAACCCGACATCCAACGGCTCGGTCACGCTGCGATCGCCGCCAATACGCGCCAGCAACATCGCTGCCGATTCACGCCCCATGCGTTCACGCGGCGTGAGCACCGTGGCCAGGCGAGGTGTGACCACCTGCGTGATGTCGTGGCCGTGGAATCCGGCAATCGCCATCTGCGCGGGGACATTTAAGCCCTGACGCTGACACTCAAACATCGCGCCGACTGCGAGGTCATCATTGGTACAGAACAGGCTGTCGGTTTCGGGATAGCGTTTCTGCGCCTCTCGCAGCAGCTGCGCTCCGGCGCTGAAGGAAGAAGCATCTTCCATCATTACGCTGTGCGGAGTGAGCCCGGCTTCACGCATCGCTTTTTCGTAGCCCTGCTGTTTTTGCAGAGTACGTTCATCGAGCCGTGCACCCAGGTAAACGGTGTGGCGATGGCCTTTTTTCAGGATAGCATGCGTCATCTGCCGCGCCGCTTCGACGTTATCGAAGCCCACCGCCATATCCAGGCACGGGGTGACCGAATCCATCATCTCAATCACCGGAATGCCCGCCACTTCCAGCATGCGCAGCGTGCCCGGCGTGTGGGTACGTTCGGTGAGAATCACGCCGTCGATGTTCCAGCCCAGCAGCGAACGCAGCTGTAACTCTTCTTTGTCCGCGTTGTAGCCAAAGTGCGCCACCAGCGTTTGATAACCGGCTTCATCGGTGACGGTTTCAATGCCGCGCAATACGTCGGCAAACACCTGGTTGGTGAGCGAAGGCAACAGCACGCCGATAGCGCGACTGGTAGCATTGGAGAGCATATCGGGGGCACGATTGGGGATATAACCGAGTTCATCCAGCGCCACGGCGATCTTATCGCGTAGCGCCAGCGAGACCTGATCGGGATTACGCAGGTAGCGGCTGACGGTCATTTTTGTGATGCCGACGCGATCGGCAACGTCCTGTAGTACCGGCCTTTTCTTCTTCATCGTATGCGCCTGAGGTCAGAGATACGATGAGTCTATCATTTTTTTGTCATTTTCTGGTTTTGCGGAAAACCGTAGATTCCCGCTTTAACCAAGAGCGCATGAATGCGCCCTTTACGAATACTCGCCGAAAAATGTAGGGTCGCCATTCATGGCGACCCTACATTTTTCATTGACATGCTGTTAAACCGGCGGCAGGTCAAACAGCAGAATCTCCGCATCACTGTCGGCTTTAAGGGTTAACGCGCTTTCATCCCAGATAGCCAACGCGTCGCTGGTGCCGACCTGTTCGCCATTGACGCTCACCAGGCCTTTTACCACCTGAATCCACACACGACGATCCGCTTCGATCGTGACGGCATCGGTTTCACCATCAGCAAACACCCAACGCGACAGCGTCATGTCCTGGAACACTTTCAGCGATCCCTCACGCTCATCCAGTGACAGCACAAACTGGCGACCTTTCACGTCTTCAAAGCGGCGCTGGGCATAGCGTGGCTCAATGCCTTTGCGCTCTGGAATGATCCAGATCTGATACAGATGCAGCGGATCTTTATCACTGGCGTTGTATTCCGAATGACGCACACCAGTACCGGCGCTCATGATCTGGAATTCACCCGTTGGGATCTGCTCTTTGTTGCCCATGCTGTCCTGATGCTCCACGGTGCCCGACAGCACGTAGGTCAGAATTTCCATGTCTTTATGCGGATGAGTACCAAAACCCTGGCCGCCATCGATCACATCTTCATTGATAACGCGCAGTGCTGAGAAGCCCATGAAGTTGGCGTCGTAGTAATCGGCGAAGGAAAACGTGTGCCAGCTATCGAGCCAGCCGTGGTTAGCGTGACCGCGTTCTTCTGCTTTGCGTACGTAGATCATATTCAATTCTCCTCAATGTTTTTTACAGTGTGGGCTTGAGGGGGATTGATTGATAGCTGAAAAACTTCACGCCTCTGTTCAAAAAAGCTGAACGTTTTAGAAGGATTCGAACAAGGGGAATGAAGAAGGTGAATCGCAGGTAAAAAAAAAGCCAGCACCCGAGCTGGCTAAGTAATTCTGGAAGCAATGTGAGCAATGTCGTGCTTACCCGTTCTGTCAGGAGACGTTCCCGAGTCCGCATGACAATAATAATCATTATCATTCGCGTCTGTAAACCCCTTTTGAGAATTATTTTCAATTGACGACTCGCGAGAATTCCTTGATGTTAAAGGGGATTTTATTCACTTTGCACAAGGAGTCGCTTTATGAGTCAGGTCACTGTTCGTCACGCAACGCCGGAAGATGCTGCCGCATTAACCCATCTTTACAGCCAGCAAGAAACTCAGGCCAGCACGTTGCATCTGCCCTACCAATCACCGGCGCTATGGCAGGAACGTCTTAAAGAGATGCGTCCCGGCCAGTACCGTTTGGTGGCGTGCATTGATGAACAGGTTGTGGGTCAACTATCGCTGGATGGCATTACGGTGGCACGCCGCCGCCATGCTGCATCGATTGGCATGGGCGTCGATCCCGCCTTTCACCGTCGCGGCGTAGGCTCGGCGCTGATGGCCGCGATGATTGACCTGTGTGACAACTGGCTGCAGGTAACGCGGATCGAGTTAACCGTGTTCGCCGATAATCATAAAGCGATTGGCCTGTATCAGAAGTTTGGCTTTGAGATCGAAGGCACCGCGAAGCGTTTTGCCATGCGTGATGGCGAGATGGTGGATACGCACTATATGGCGCGATTAAAATAACTTGCGCGTTGAATCGCGCCGCTACAACTCGCACTGAGGTGGTAGCGGCGCAATTTATTGCGCTAAATTAATACCCGGCACTCAAATCATCCACCGAACGCGGATCGGAAGCACCGTAACGCATGCCATCCGGCCCAATCATAATGCTCTGCGTGCTGCCCATCGCGGGCATCACTTTCACATGCTGACCTTTAGCTTCCAGCAAGCGCAGCGTATCTGGGCTAAAGCCTTTCTCCACGCGCAGCTGATCCGGTAACCACTGATGGTGGAAACGCGGGGCGTTAGTGGCTTCGGCTACGTTCATCCCAAAATCAATGCTGTTCACCACCATTTGCAGCACAGTGGTGATAATACGGCTACCGCCAGGGCTACCGGTTACCAGCCAGGTTTTACCGTCTTTGGCAATGATGGTCGGAGACATGGATGACAACGGGCGCTTCGCCGGCTGCACCGCATTCGCTTCGCCGCCGACTAAGCCATAGACGTTCGGCGTGCCCGGTTTGGCGGAGAAGTCATCCATCTCATTATTCATCAGGATGCCGCTCTGGCCGGCGACGATGCCGCTGCCGAAGTAGGTATTCAGGGTATAGGTCACTGCGACCGCATTACCGTCTTTGTCCACCACCGAGAAGTGGGTGGTCTGGTTACTTTCGTACGGCTCAAGCTTGCCCGGTTTAATTTCGCTCGATGGACGCGCTTTATTGACATCAATCTGCTGCGCCAGGGTTTTGGCGTAGGCTTTGCTGGTCAGTGCCTGCTGCGGCACTTTGACGAAATCAGGATCGCCAAGGTATTCCGAGCGGTCGGCATAAGCGTACTTCTCAGCTTCGGCCATCACCTGCATCGCATCGGCGCTGCCAAAGCCCCACTTCGCCAGATCGAAGTTTTCGAGGATATTCAGGATCTGCACGATGTGAATCCCGCCCGATGACGGAGGTGGCATTGAGAACACCTCATAACCGCGATAGGTGCCACTGACCGGCTTACGCTCCACTGCGCGATAGGCCGCCAAATCCGGTTTGCCAATCAACCCGCCATGCTGTGCCATTTCTCCGGCGATCTCATCGGCAATTTTGCCTTTATAGAACGCATCAGGCCCTTGTTGGGCAATCAGCTGCAGGCTGTGCGCGAGGTTTTTCTGCACCAGACGCTCGCCTTTTTGATACGGCTTGCCGTCGGCTTTGTAGAAAATCGCCCGGCTGTTGTCGTGATTGATCAGCGTCTCTTTGCCGTAGGTCGCCAAATCGTCCGCCAGCGCATCGTTGACGATGATGCCTTCACGCGCCAGCTTAATGGCCGGCGCCAGCAAAGTGCTCAGCGGCAGCGTGCCGTATTTCTGTGCCGCCAGCGCAAAACCCGCCACAGTGCCCGGCGTGCCGGAGGCCAGGTGAGAAGTGAGCGACAGCTTAGGATCGGCATTACCCTGTTTATCGAGGAACATATCGCGCGTGGCGTGAGCGGGTGCCATTTCACGGAAATCGATCGCCGCAGTGCGGCCCGATGCGGTGCGCAGCATCATAAAGCCGCCGCCGCCGAGGTTACCGGCCTGAGGATGGGTCACCGCCAGCGCAAAGCCGACGGCGACAGCGGCATCCACGGCGTTACCGCCCTGCTTCAGAATATCGACGCCGACCTGAGTGGCCATCGCATCCACTGACGCCACCATACCGTGCTGCGCCTTCACCGGATGGAAGGTATCGCTGTCCACCCCGTATGACACCGGTGGCGCACTGGCTGGCGCGGCAAACGCGCCCTGCACCACGGTAAAACTCATCAATAATGCCCAGCCAACCTGGCGCACGCTGCCCTTTAGTCTCATTTGCGATCTTCCTTTGCGGTTATTTACATTTGTTATTTTTTGATGCAAGTGTTTGCAAACACGATAAAAAGCGTAGCAGTAAGCCAAATTCGGCGCACTCCTGGTTCAGGACTTTGTGACATCGCATAAACTTATGACAGCAGCCCTTGTTGCCATACTGATGGCAACAGCACACAGCAGGCTGCATTAATGGAGGAAGACCATGAAAAAATGGCTAATCGTTATCGCTGCGTTGCTGCCATTAAGCAGCATGGCAAATATGCTGAACAGCACAAATGACCCGAACAAGCCTGGCTATAACCCAAGTCAGCAGCGCATGCAGTCGCAAATGCAGACTCAGCAGCAGCAACAACAGTTGAAGCTGAAACAGGATCAGCAACAGCAGAATCAGGAATTGCAGCGGAAAATGCAGGAGCGGCGGGATAGTGCCCAGCAGCGCGTGATTCAATCGCAGCCGGGCCAGCAGAACGGTAATTCTCAGAGCGGGAATTAACGGAAGTCGGGACCGATGATATCGATGCGGTCAGTACAGATGGCATCGACGCCCCAACTCAACAGCTCGCGCGCCCGCGCGGGCTGATTCACCGTGTACACCAGAATATGCAATCCGGCTGCTTTTAGCTGCGCGGTGCGTTCGGCATCCAGCAGTTTGTGGTTAAGATGGATGGAGACGCAGCCCAGCGCAGAAGTGAGTGCTAACCAATCATCGTGCCACGTATCCAGCAACAGCCCTCGCGGCAGCTCTGGCACCGCCTGCATCGCCGCTTCCAGCGCTTCATAAGAGAAGGAAGACAACAGCGGTGCGGTTTGCCCCTGCCACAGTTCACGTGCGGCTAAAGCGACATCGCGTCCGGTTTCCACCTCTTTGCCAGTGGTCGGTTTGATCTCGATGTTCGCCATCATCTGATGCTGGCGACAGCGATCGGCCACGTCACGCAACAACGCCAGCGGCTCACCTTCATACTCGCGGCTATACCAGCTACCGGCATCCAACTGTGACAGCTTAGTCCATGACAGATCGCCCGCCACGCCCCAGCCGTTGCTGGTGCGGTCCAGCGTATCGTCATGCAGCAGGAACACCTGCTTGTCGTCCGACAGCTTGGCATCAAACTCGATCATAATGTGGCCGTACTGCGCGCCGACATCAATCGCCGCCAGGGTATTTTCCGGAGCCAGTTTACCGCCGCCACGATGGGCGACGATCTGTGGGTATGGCCAATTTTCTACACTCATTCCAGACGCTTTCCATGGGTTGAATCGAAGAAGTGTAACGCATCTGGCGGCAGTTGCAGCCATAAGGTGCTGCCCGATTGTGGACGCTCACTGTGCGGCAAACGTACCACCAGGCGAGTGTTGCCGATGCGGCCGTGCGCGAGGTTATCCGCACCCAGCATCTCCAGCGTATCAACCACCAGCGGGATACCGCCCGCCGCCTGCGTGCTAAGCACCAGATGTTCAGGACGGATGCCCAGCGTAAGGGGACGGTTCGCCCACTTCGCTTTGCTTTCACCCAATGGCAGGCTGTTGAGCGCATCGAGCGTAAAGCGCGTGCCGTCGCTGTTAATCTGGCCTGGCAGCAGGTTCATGGCAGGCGCACCGATAAACGACGCCACAAACTGGCTCGCCGGACGCTCATACACTTCTACCGGCGTGCCCACTTGCTCTACCACACCTTTGTTCATCACCATGACGCGCTGTGCCAACGTCATGGCTTCTACCTGATCGTGCGTTACGTACAGGCTGGTGGTTTTCAGGCGACGATGCAGCTGTTGCAGCTCCAGACGCATCTGCACACGCAGACGTGCATCGAGGTTCGACAGCGGCTCATCAAACAGGAATACCGCCGGTTCACGTACAATCGCACGGCCCATTGCCACACGCTGACGTTGACCGCCCGACAGCTCACGTGGACGGCGAGCCAGCAGATGATCCAGCTCCAGGCTGCGCGCCGCTTCCATCACGCGTTGCTCAATCTGCTCTTTGCCCATGCCGCGAATTTTCAGGCCGTAAGCCATGTTTTCGCCCACGGTCATATGCGGGTAAAGCGCATAGTTCTGGAACACCATGGCGATGCCACGATCTTTCGGTTCCATGTTGGTGACGCGCTTGTCGTCGATGTAGATATCGCCCGAAGTCACACGTTCCAGCCCCGCCACCATGCGTAGCAACGTCGATTTGCCACAGCCGGAAGGGCCGACCATCACCATAAACTCACCATCATTGATGGTAATATTCAGCGGCTGGATGATCTGATTTTTGCCGTCATACGATTTGGTGACGGTCTGAAGGGTTACGCCTGCCATTTATTTATCACTCTCCACCAGGCCACGCACAAAGGCACGTTGCATCACGAGAACCACCACCACCGGTGGGATCAGGGTTAATAACATTGCCGCCATCACTTCGTTCCACTGCGTTGGGCCACCGCTGGTGTTGATCATACTTTTCACCCCGGCAACCGCGGTGCTGAGGCTCGGATCGTTGATGATCAACAGCGGCCACAGATATTGGTTCCAGCCGTAGATAAAGGTGATCACGAACAGCGCGGCGAGGTTGGTTTTGGACAGTGGCAAAACGATATCCCAGAAGAAACGCATCGGGCTGGCGCCATCAATACGCGCCGCTTCAATCAACTCATCCGGCAGTGACATAAAGAACTGGCGGAACAGGAACGTTGCGGTGGCCGAGGCCATCAACGGCAGCGTTAAGCCGCTGTAGCTGTCGAGCATGTTCAGGTTTGAAATCACTTCCACCGTGGGGAAGATACGCACTTCCACCGGCAGCATCAGGGTGATGAAGATCAACCAGAAGAACAGCGAGCGCAACGGGAATCGGAACCACACCAGCGCGAACGCGGAGAGCATCGACACCGCGATTTTGCCCACCGTAATGCCCAGCGCCATGATCAGGCTGTTGAGCATCATCATGCCAAAGGCCGGACCGCTGCCGTTGACGCCCTGGGTCCAGATGCGCGAAATGTTCTCCCACAGATGCGTGCCGGGCACTAAGGTCATTGGCACCTGATACACCGCTTCGTTATCCAGCGTGGCGGCGACAATCGCCACGTACAGCGGGAACAGAATGGTCAGCACGCCGAGCACCAGCAAGGTATGGCTGAAGATATCCAGCCCGCGTCGATTCTCAATCATTGGTATTGCACCTTACGCTCGACAAAGCGGAATTGCAGGATCGTCAGGCCAATCACCAGCAGCATCAGCACCACCGACTGCGCGGCGGAAGACGAAAGATCCAGACCGGTAAAACCTTCGCGATAAATTTTGTAGATCAGCGTGGTGGTGGCTTGCACCGGACCCCCGCCGGTCGCGGCATCGATCACCGGGAAGGTATCGAAGAACGCATACACCAGGTTAACCACCAGCAGGAAGAAACTCACCGGGGTGATCAGCGGCAGTGACAGATTGAAGAAGCGACGCACCGGACCGGCGCCGTCAATCGCCGCGGCTTCCACCAGCGATTTGGGAATCGACTGCAGCGCGGCGAAGAAGAACAGGAAGTTGTAGCTCATCTGCTGCCAGATGGACGCCAGCACGATCAGGAACATCGCCTGACCGCTGTTTTGCGCGTAGTTCCAGTTGTAACCGATCTGGTTTAGCAGATGGCTGAACAGACCGAGGCCGGGATTGAACAGGAACATCCACAGTACCGCGGCAACCACGGGCGCAACGGCGTAAGGCAGCAACAGCAAGGTTTGATAAAGTTTTTTCAGCCGTATGACGTAATCGACCAGCGCCGCCAGCAGCAGCGAGAAGGTCATGCCACACACGGTGACCAGTGCGCTGAACTCAATGGTGGTCCAGAACGACGCGAGGTAATACTCATCGCTGAACAGACGTTTAAAGTTCTCCAACCCGACAAAGGTGCTGGAAATACCAAAGGGATCGATGCTTTGCAGTGAGTACCACAGCGCTTCACCGGCAGGCCATAAGAAGAAAATGGCGGTAATCACCAGCTGCGGTGCCACCAGCAAATAAGGCAAAAATCGGGAGCGAAATACGGGGCGTGATGAGGACATAGCAGACTCGCCAAAAGAGAAATCGGGGCTGACGCTATGCGCCAGCCCCGAGACAACGGAATTACTTCACTTGCTGTTCAAAACGACGCAGCAATTCGTTTCCGCGCTTCACAGCGTTATCCAGTGCGGCTTGTGGGGCCTGTTTGCCGGTCCACACGCCTTCCAGCTCTTCGTCCACGATGGTACGAATCTGTGGCATGTTGCCCAGACGCATGCCTTTGGTGAACGGCAGTGGATCTTTGTTCAGCATCTGACGCGTTGCGATGTCTGCGCCTGGGTTCTTGTCATAGAAGCCTTGCTTCTTGGTCAGCTCATACGCAGCAGTAGTGATCGGCAGGTAACCGGTCTTCTGGTGCCATTCTGCGGCGATTTCTGGCTGTGCCAGGAACTTCATGAACTCTGCTACGCCTTTATAGGTGTCGGCATCTTTGCCTTTCATCACCCACAGGCTCGCGCCGCCGATGATGGCGTTCTGCGGTGCGTCAGGCACAGTTGAGTCGTAAGGCATCATGCCAACGCCGAAGTTGAACTTGGCGTAATGCTTGATATCCGCCAGAGAACCAGAAGAGGCCGTGGTGATGCCGCAGTCGCCGTTATAGAACTTAGCGGTAGATTCATCTTTACGACCGAAGTAGGTGAAATCACCCTTCTTGTTCATGTCTTCCAGCATCTGGATGTGGCGCACCTGTACTGGCTTGTTGAACTCCAGTACCGCGTCAGTGCCATCGAAGCCGTTGTTTTTGGTGGCAACCGGCAGTGCATGCCAGGCGCTGAAGTTCTCGATCTGGATCCAGCCCTGCCAGCCGCTGGCGTAACCACAGGTCATGCCCGCTTTACGCAGCGCATCGGCGTCTTTCGCCAGTTCCTGCCAGGTTTTTGGTGGCTGGTCTGGGTTCAGGCCGGCTTTTTTGAAAGCATCTTTGTTGTAGTACAGCACAGGCGTTGAGCTGTTGAACGGCTGAGAGATCAGCTGGCCGTTGCTGTCGCTGTAATAGCCCGCGACTGCTGGCACGAACTGTTTAGGATCCATCTGCACGCCCGCGTCTTTGAACACGTCATGCACTGGCACGATGGCTTTCGAGGCCATCATGGTCGCTGTACCCACTTCGTAAACCTGGAGAATAGCCGGTGCTTTACCGGTACGCACAGCAGCGATACCCGCTGCCAGGCTCTGCTCGTAGTTACCTTTGTAAGTCGGTACGATTTTGTATTCTGGGTGAGCCTGGTTAAAACGTTGTGCCAGAGAATCGACTTCTTTGCCTAACTCGCCTTCCATTGAGTGCCAGAAAGGGATGTCAGTTGCTGCCAGCGCGTTACCGCTGAGCGCCAGACCGAGCAACACACTCATCAGGCGGGGACGAAGCGTAAAAGCGGACATAAGTTTTTTCCTGTGCTGTTAGGTACGCGCGATATCACGCATTTTTTTGTTCGCGAAGTAACATGACACGGGGAAATGACGGATTAATAACAGGTTTATGACGGAGATGTGACAGGGATTGCGCGTATTAGAAAGTTTAAAGTGGCACGAGTTATCGCAAACTCGTGCCACTGTTCAGACCGTTGGCGGTAAGTAAGCCAGGTCAGGCACCCAGATAAGCGCTACGTACCGCTTCGTTGGACAGTAACGCTTCACCACTGTCCTCCAGCACCACATGACCGTTCTCCAGCACGTAGCCACGATCGGCCAGCTTCAACGCCTGGTTGGCGTTTTGCTCAACGAGGAAGATCGTCATGCCCTCTTTGCGCAGCTGTTCAATCGTATCGAAAATCTGCTGAATAATAATCGGCGCCAGACCCAGTGAAGGCTCATCCAGCAACAGCAAGCGTGGCTGACTCATCAGCGCACGACCAATCGCCAGCATCTGTTGCTCACCACCGGACATGGTGCCCGCACGCTGCACTTTACGCTCTGCCAACCGGGGGAACAGCTGGTAAACGCGCTCAATGCGCTGCTGATACTCCTGACGGGTTGCGAAGAAGCCGCCCATCGCCAGGTTCTCTTCCACCGTCATGCGCGAAAATACGCGGCGGCCTTCCGGCACAATCGCAATCGCTTCACGCATGATTTTTGCCGTTTGCCAGTCGGTGATCTCTTTACCGTCGAACACGATAGTGCCACTGGTGGCGCGAGGTTCACCGCACAGCGTACCCAGCAGCGTGGTTTTGCCCGCGCCGTTAGCACCAATCAGGGTGACAATTTCACCCTGACTGATGTGCAGGTTGATGTTATGCAGTGCCTGAATCGGGCCGTAATGGGCATTGATACCCTGTAAAGTTAAAATCGGGTTTGCCATATTACGCCTCACCTAAATAAGCACGGATCACATCCGGATTGTTACGCACCTCTTCCGGTGTCCCGTTGGCCAGCGGCGTTCCCTGATTCACCACATAGATGCGGTCAGAAATGCCCATCACCAGCTTCATATCATGTTCAATCAACAGCACGGAGACCTTGTGCTCGCCACGCAGTTCAGCAATCAGCTCATCCAGCTCGTGGGTTTCACGCGGGTTAAGACCAGCTGCAGGTTCATCCAGCATCAGGATTTCCGGACGCGTCACCATGCAGCGCGCAATTTCCAGACGACGCTGCTGGCCGTAAGCCAGGTTACCCGCCTGGCGGTTGGCCAGCTCAAGCAAACCAATACGCTCCAGCCAGGTGGCCGCACGATCGAGCGCTTCACTCTCACCACGACGGAACGCCGGGGTTTTGAACAGGCCGGAGAACACGCCGCTTTTCAGATGCTGATGTTGCGCCACCAGCAGGTTTTCAATCACCGTCATCTCACGGAACAGACGCACGTGCTGGAAAGTACGCACGATGCCCATGCGCGCAATCTTCTGGCCCGGCTGTCCCTGCAACTCCTGGTCGCGCAGCTTGATAGTCCCGCCGGTCGGCTTATAGAAGCCGGTCAGGCAGTTGAACACCGTGGTTTTACCGGCGCCATTCGGCCCGATCAGTGACACGATTTCCTGGGGATGCAGTTCCAGCGCCACGTTGTTGACGGCCAACAGACCGCCGAAGCGCATCATCAAGCCTTCAACGGCTAACAAAGGCTGACTCATGCCTGCTCTCCTTGTTTACTGCTTTTCAACTTCAGGTGAGGACGCTTCATCGGCAGCAGCCCTTGCGGACGCCAAATCATCATCAGCACCATCAAACCACCCAGCACCAGCATGCTGTACTCATTCAAATCACGCATCAATTCGCGCGACACCACCAGCAGCACCGCCGCGAGGATCACCGCAAACTGCGAACCCATGCCGCCCAGTACCACAATCGCCAGCACGAAGGCTGATTCGACGAAGGTGAAGGATTCCGGGCTGACAAAGCCCTGACGTGCGGCAAACAGCGTGCCGGCAAAACCGGCGAACACGGCGCTGATGGTGAAAGCGGTCAGCTTGATACGCGTTGGGCTGAGTCCCAGCGAGCGACAGGCGATCTCATCTTCACGCAGCGCTTCCCACGCACGGCCCAATGGCATACGCAGCAAACGGTTGATCACGAACAGCGTCAGCACCACCAGCAGCAGCGCCACCAGATAGAGGAAAATCACACGGTGGTTGGGATCGTATTGCAGGCCCGTCAGCTCGTGGAAGGTGGTCCAGCCACCTTCACTGACCCGACGCCCAAACTCAATACCAAACAGGCTCGGTTTAGGAATTTGCGCGATACCGTTCGGACCGCCAGTGATCGAAGTGCTATTCAGCAGCAAAATTCGCACGATCTCACCGAAGCCGAGCGTCACAATCGCCAGATAGTCACCGCGCAACCGCAGCACCGGGAAGCCCAGCATCAAGCCAAACGCACCCGCAACAATCCCCGCCAGCGGCAGACTTTCCCAGAAACCAAAGCCGTAATAGTGATTGAGCAGCGCAAAGGTGTAAGCGCCGATGGCATAGAAACCACCATAGCCCAGCACCAGCAAACCAGAGAGACCCACCACCACGTTGAGGCCAAGACCGAGCATCACGTAGATCAGCGTTAACGTGGCGATATCTACGCTGCCACGTGACACCAGAAACGGCCACAGCACCGCAGCAACGATAAGCAGCGCCATCACCAACTTTTGTTTCGGCGTAGAGCCATCGAAGCCCGGCAGCACGAAGCTTTTACCGCTGCGTTTGAACTTGCCATGGAACAGTGGACGCAGCAGCTGGAAGACAAACACCACCGCACAGCCGATGAAAATCCAGTTCCAGCGTGCGGCGCCTGCATTGGCCACCACCAGTTTGGTACCGTCCAGATCGAGACGGACGCCCATAAAGAAGGTGGCAAGAATCAATAACATCACCGTAGAGATAACGGCGTTGACCAGACCGAGGCGTTTCATACTTTCTCTACCTCCGGACGGCCCAGAATCCCGGTAGGCATCACCAGCAGCACCACAATCAGCAGCGCAAACGACACTACATCTTTATATTCCGTCGACAGATACGCCGAGGTCAGCGCTTCCGCGATACCCAGCACCAGACCACCAATCATCGCACCCGGAATACTGCCAATGCCGCCCAATACCGCAGCGGTAAAGGCTTTCATGCCAGCCATAAAGCCGATGAACGGGTTAATCGAACCGTAGAACTGGCCTAACAGCACGCCAGCCACTGCGGCCATGGCAGCACCGATAATGAAGGTCAGTGAGATCACGCGGTCGGTGTTGATACCCAGCAGGCTGGCCATTTTCAGGTCTTCAGCACAGGCGCGACAGGCGCGGCCCATACGTGAATAACGGATGAACAGCGTCAGGGCCAGCATTGACAGGAAGGTCACTACCCAAATCACCAGTTGCATGGTGGAGAGCGTCGCGGCGAAACCGTTGCTCTCGCCCAGCGTCCACTGGCCGGTGATCAAGCTTGGCAACGCCAGATCGCGCGAACCTTGCGTCAGGCTGACGTAGTTCTGCAGGAAGATCGACATCCCGATCGCCGAGATCAGCGCGATCAAACGCTTAGAGGAGCGCACGGGTTTATACGCCACGCGCTCAATGCTCCAGCCGTAAGCGCTGGAGATGATCACCGCCATCACGAAACCGGCGGCAATCATCAGCCACGTGGTATCGATGCCCATCATCATCAGGGCGGCAATCACAATAAAGGAGACATAGCTGCCGATCATATACACCTCGCCGTGGGCGAAGTTGATCATGCCGATAATGCCGTAAACCATGGTGTAACCGATGGCGATCAGCGCGTAGGTGCTTCCGAGGGTGACCCCGTTGAACATCTGCTGAATGAAATAGAGAAACTGCTCGGACATAGTGAGGACCTGCATGTGGACTAAAAATCCCCTCTCCCTTTTGGCAGAGGGTTAGGGTGAGGGAACAGAAGCGCGCGTCATGAAAGTCGTGCGCGCTGTCCCTCTCCCAGCCCTCTCCGGCAAGAAAGAGGGCCAATCTATTTAAGCTTGGGAATTACTTAACAGCGGTAGAAGAGCCGTCTTTGTGCCATTTGAAGACACCAAATTCGAAGCCCTTCAGGTCGCCTTTCTGATCCCAGTTCAGGTTGCCCATCACGGTTGGCACTGCAGCGCCTTCTTTCAGGTTCTTAGCAATCGCATCAGGCTCATCGCTCTTGCTGCGCTCAATGCCGGCCACCAGTGACTGAATCGCAGCATAAGTGGTCCAGACGAACGGGCCGGTTGGATCCTTACGGTTTGAGGCAGTGTTGGTTTTGATCGCGTCAACAATCGCCTTGTTCTCTGGCAGCTGGTCATAACGCTTCGGCAGAGTCACATACAGACCTTCTGAAGCATCACCGGCGATGTTAGACAGTGAAGCGTTGCCCACGCCCTCTGGCCCCATGAAGCCCGCTTTCAGACCGGCTGATTTAGCCTGACGCAGAATCTGCCCCAGCTCTGGGTAGTAACCGCCGTAGTAAACGAAATCGACGTTCTCTTTCTTCAGACGCGCAATCAGCGTTGAGAAATCTTTATCGCCCGCGGTGATACCTTCGAACAGCACAACGTTGCCGCCTTTGGCTTTCAGGGTTTTCTGCACCGATTCTGCCAGGCCCTGACCGTACTGCTGTTTGTCATGCACGACAGCGATACGTTTTGGTTTGATCTGGTCGAGGATATAAGTCGCAGCGGTTGGGCCCTGATCGGAATCCAGACCGGTGGTGCGCAGCACGTCCGCATAACCACGGGCCGTCAGTTCCGGTGCGGTTGCTGCTGGGGTGATCATCAGAATGCCTTCATCGTTATAGATGTCAGATGCAGGCTGAGTTGAAGAGGAGCACAGGTGACCGATAACGTATTTGATACCGTCGTTAACCACTTTGTTGGCAACCGCAACCGCTTGTTTCGGGTCACAGGCGTCGTCATATTCCACGCCAACCAGTTTGTCACCGTTAACGCCACCTTTGGCGTTGATGTCCTTGATCGCCTGCGCTGCACCGGTGAATTGCATATCACCGTATTGCGCAACCGGGCCGGTTGCTGCGCCAACGATGGCAATTTTGATGTCTTTCGCCAGTGCCGCGTGGCTCAGCGCCAGCGCGACGCAACCTGCCAATAATGCGCGTCCTTTACTCATTTTCATGCGAACTTCCCCATCTGTTGTGTCGTGTGTCGTTGTGTTTGGTTTATTTTCAGCCAGTCAAAGAGGAAAACTGATTTTAGAATAATGAGTTAGCGCACTTTTCTGGCATTTTTTGTTAAGAAGGCTTTATTTTTCAGGTTATTAAACAGGAACTTTCTTCTGTAAATCAACTGACATATTCAGTATTAGTCGCGTGGAACAGCAGAATCATCTGGTTTATCTGGCCGCAATTTAGTCAGGTTACCAGGGCTTTATGCTGGCTTTTTCGACGATCATTGATGCCTTCTTCCACAATCCTGGCAAAGTGGCTGGCATTTGACCTATTTTCATTGCAAAAAAGTGACAGCACGCTGACTGTCTAAATTCGCTACACTATGGCCTTTCTGGCAGTACAGGTAAGGGTAATGAAGCTCACTATTCAGCGAATCACCGCACTCACGCCGCAGGATCGGTTGGATTTAGCTAAAGTCTGGCCGCAGATCGATATTTCGCAACTGGAAACCGCATTAAGCGAGACGCAGCGCTTATATGCGGCAAGGTTTAACGATCGTCTGTTGGGTGGGTTACAGCTGGAGATTCGTGGCACGCAGGGGAAGATTTCGCACCTCAATGTGCGCGAAGTGACGCAGCGGCGCGGCGTCGGGCAATATCTGCTGGAAGAGACCATGGCGCAGAACAGCGCACTGTCGGATTGGTGGATAGCCGATGACGGCGAAGCCGATCAGAGTGTCCGCGCGGCGTTTATGCAGGCCTGTGGTTTTCGCGCGCAGGCAGATGGCTGGGTAAAATAAAAAGGGCGACTATAAAAGTCGCCCCGTTTTTACCTGATGCGAATCAGGCTTCGATCGCCATACGCAGTTTCTTCATGGCGTTCTTTTCCAGCTGACGCACACGCTCTGCAGAGACGCCATATTTGTCGGCCAACTCCTGCAACGTGGTTTTGTTCTCATCATCCAGCCAACGGGCGCGGATAATGTGCTGGCTGCGCTCATCAAGGCTCAGCATGGCATCGCTCAGCTTGTCGGCAGCGTGTGCATCCCAGTTGTCCTCTTCAATGCCATCGGCAAAGTCGGAGGTTTTATCCTGCAGATACAGCACCGGTGCCATCGGCTTGCCTTCGCCTGCTTCGTCATCCGAAGACATGTCGAAAGTCATATCCTGCGCGGCCATACGAGATTCCATCTCGAGTACGTCTTTGCTGCTCACGCCTAACTCGCGCGCAACCATTTCCACTTCGTCCTGGTTAAACCAACCGAGACGCTGTTTGCTTTTACGCAGATTAAAGAACAGCTTACGCTGTGCTTTAGTGGTCGCGACCTTCACGATACGCCAGTTACGCAGCACGTATTCGTGAATTTCTGCTTTGATCCAGTGCACGGCAAATGACACCAGACGTACGCCGACTTCAGGGTTGAAGCGACGCACCGCCTTCATCAGGCCAATGTTACCTTCCTGAATCAGGTCCGCCTGTGGCAGGCCGTAACCGGAGTAGTTACGAGCAATATGAACAACAAAGCGCAGGTGAGACAGGATCAGCGTTTTTGCTGCATCCAGATCGCCCTGGTAATGCAGTTTCTCCGCTAATGCCTTCTCCTGTTCTGCCGTCAGTACCGGCCAGTTGTTAGCAGCCCGGACGTAAGATTCCAGGTTACCCAGAGGCGCAATCGCTAAAGTTTGCATTTCTTTGGTCATTCAAACCCTCACAAATTCAATGGACTTGCTGCACGGTGTTTTGCGCAGACGTTACATTATGTCAACGTCGCGAAAAAACCAAAAGCAATCTGTGCTACTTGGACGACAAAGTTATCCACAAGTTCAATTATAGCAGTGAATATTTTACACACAGATGACGGCGGGGGAAATAGGAAAAATCCTCTGCTCCCAGATCGTCGGCAGCAGAGGAAGATTATATCAAAAAACGTTGCTGTTGGTTACTGCGGCGTAAATCGGCGTAAATGTTGTACAGTCGCTAACCACGCGGCAATCCAGCCAATAATGGCGGCAATCAACAGTAGCAGCAGCCCTTCATCCCAGGAAAAACCTTCCAGAACAAAGGTGGTGCCAAACACCGTCGCCACCTGCGCAACTACCGACTGCAGACGCAGCACCAGCACTTCGGACAGCAGCAGTGAAAGCACTGCACCACTGAAACCTAACAGTGCGCCGCCATAGAGGAATGGGCGCAGGATAAAGCCATCGGTGGCACCAATCAGCTTTTGCACGTTAATGGTATCGCGGCGGGCAAAGATGCTCAGGCGCACGCTGTTACCGATCACCAGGAACACCGCCACCACCATCAACAGGCCAATCATCGAAGCGATTTGCCCCACCAGCCCGGTTAATGCCGCCAAACGGGCAAACCAACTGTCATCCATGCGCACTTCATCCACGCCCTGCACTTTCGCCACGCTATCACGCAGATTAGCCATGGTGTCTGAATTCTGGAAATTCAGCTTCGGCGTGATGATGGCCACAGCGGGTAGTGGGTTTTGCTCCAGCATATCCATTGAGCCACCGAAACCAGACCAGTTACGGAACTCATTCAGCGCTTCTTCACGCGTCAGATAGTTGACGTTATCTACGCCATCTAACTTTTTCAGTTCAGCCGCCACATTCTCGGCCGCCGTATCATCTAACGCTTTATCCAGATACACCGTCAGCTGCGGCGCGGGATACCACTGCGTGGCAGCCTGGCTGACGTTCTTCCACACCATGTAGCAGACGCTGGGCAGCGTCAGTGAGATGGCAATCACCATCACGGTCAGCAGCGTCGCCAGCGGCTGACGCCACATATCCGACAGCGTGCCGCGCAGTGCATAGCGCCACTGCTCCTGCCAGCCGCCTTTCAGCGCCTTGCTTTTGGAGGGCTGCTTTGTCGCCTTTGGCGCCGCCGGGCGCTTATTGCGTTTATTGACCATCATGGCCTCCGTGCAGGCGTCCCTGATTCAACGTCATCAAGCGGTAATTGCGGCGGGCAATCAACCCGGTGTCATGCGTCGCCATTAATACCGTTACACCGACGCGGTTGAACTCTTCAAACAGGCGCAGGATATCTTCCGACAGCGCATCATCCAGGTTACCGGTGGGTTCGTCCGCCAGCAGCACCGCAGGTTTGTTCACCACCGCACGGGCAATGCCGACACGTTGCTGTTCACCGCCAGAGAGCTGGATCGGGTAACTCTTCGCTTTGTCGAGCAGGCCGACTTTATCCAGCGCTGCCGATACGCGACGACGAATATCTTCACCGCTGGCGCCGGAAATAATCAGCGGGATCGCCACGTTGTCATAGACCGAACGATCCATCAGCAAGTGGTGATCCTGGAAAATCATCCCGATCTGACGTCGCAGGAAAGGCACTTCACTGCGACGCAGACGCGAAATATCGTGGCCGCTAAACCAGATTTGCCCGGCGCTCGGGCGCTCAATGCCACAAATCAGCTTCAGCAAGGTACTTTTCCCGGCGCCGGAGTGGCCAGTCAGGAATGCCATTTCGCCGGGACGAAGATGGAAATCGACTCCCTGCAGCGCCTGACGTCCCCCCAGGTAAGCTTTACTGACCTCTTGAAAGCGAATCATCCCAATTAATCCTCTCGGGCAAACAGTGCCTCAATAAAATCGGCGGCCTTAAATGGCCGTAAATCTTCGATGCCTTCCCCGACACCGATATAGCGAATCGGAATACCAAACTGGTCGGCAACCGAAAAGATCACGCCACCTTTGGCGGTACCGTCTAACTTGGTCAGGGTGATGCCGGTCAAGCCCACTGCTTCATGGAACAGTTTGGCCTGGCTCACAGCATTCTGCCCGGTACTGGCATCAAGGGTCAGCATCACCTCGTGCGGCGCATCGTCATCCAGCTTTTTCATCACACGAGTGATTTTCTTCAGCTCTTCCATCAGGTGCGCTTTGTTCTGCAAGCGACCCGCAGTATCCGCAATCAGCACATCCACATTGCGAGATTTAGCGGCCTGAATAGCGTCAAAAATGACGGAGGCGGAATCAGCACCGGTGTGCTGCGCGACCACCGGAATGTTGTTACGTTCGCCCCAGACCTGCAGCTGTTCAACTGCTGCTGCGCGGAAAGTATCACCTGCCGCCAGCATCACTGATTTGCCCTGCGCCTGATACTGACGCGCCAGCTTACCGATAGTGGTGGTTTTACCGACACCGTTGACGCCTACCATCAGGATAACAAACGGCGCTTTGCCGCCTACATCCAGCGGCCGATCAACTTTTTCCAGGATGCCGGCCATTTCGGTTTTCAGCAGCCCGTACAAGGCTTCTGCGTCACGCAACTGCTTGCGATTGGCCTGTTGAGTCAGATTGGTGATGATGCGGCGGGTGGTTTCCACTCCGACATCGGCAATCAGCAGCTGCTCTTCCAGCTCTTCAAACAGGTCATCATCAATTTTTTTGCCACGGAACAGGCTGACAAAGCCAGAACCGAGGTTTTCACGCGTTTTAACCAGGCTGCGCTTGAGGCGAGCAAAGAAGCCCTCTTTGGTCGGGCGCTCCTGCTCTTGCGTCACCAGTGGCGCAGCGGCCAGCGGTAAGTCGCTAACGGTATCCTGCGCTTCGGTTTCAGCGTCTTCCGCGTAGGTCTCTGCCAACGCCAGCGCTTCCAGTTCCTCGTCGCTTAACGCGTCGTCTTCCGGTTCAACGGCTGCTTCTTCGATCTCCGGCTCATGCTGCACAATCACTGGCTCGACGACCGCTTCTTCGATTTCCGGCTCGTGCTGCACAACCACTGTCTCGACGACCGCTTCTTCGATCTCCGGCTCGTGCTGCACAACCACTGGCTCAGCGACCGCTTTTTCGATCTCCGGCTCGTGCTGCACAACCACTGGCTCGACGACCGCTTCTTCGATCTCCGGCTCATGCGGCACAATCACTGGCTCGACGACCGCTTCTTCGATCTCCGGCTCGTGCTGCACAATCACTGGCTCGACGACCGCTTCTTCGATCTCCGGCTCGTGCTGCACAATCCCTGGCTCGACGACCGCTTCTTCGATCTCTGGCTCATGCTGCGCAGCAGGCGCGTCAATAATCAGTTCTTCTGCCTGCGGCTCTTCTTCGACAGGTGCCACTTCCGGATGGATTTCCTCTTCCGGCAGCACTTCCTCTTCAATCGCGGTGATCGGCTCGGCCACCACCGCTTCTGGCTGTGCCAGTTGTTCTTCGGCTACGTGCTCAGTTACGGCAACCGTCTCTTCTGCCTGCGCTTCGGCGCTTGCTAACGCGCTCTCTTCAGCGATGGGCTGTTGCGGCGCTTCGGCCGGTTGCTGCTCTTCCGCAGGCTGCTGCTTCTCTTCTTCTTTGCCAAAGCCTAGCCAGGAAAAAAAGCCACGTTTTTTCTCTTTTGCCATTGTGTAACCACACTCCTCGATGGCTTATTCCCGGTAGCACGCTGTTCCCAGGGGATAAAAAATTCAATTTTTTGTTCGCGAGCGGCGTAAAAATCAGGCAATTACGCGCACCATATCAACTCAGTAGTCTAACACTTTCCAGCCAGCGCACCACAGCACCCTTTTTTACGTTTCTTCTGCCTGCTACGCCCGTTAAACTACGCAACAAATTATGACGAGTTGTGAGCGAAATGAGTAAATCCCCCCGCAGCAGCGGCGCTGCTGGCCAAATTCGTATCATTGGCGGACAGTGGCGTGGCCGCAAATTACCGGTTCCGGATAGCGCGGGCCTGCGCCCTACCACCGATCGTGTGCGTGAGACCCTGTTCAACTGGTTAGCACCGGACATTCAGGAAGCGCGCTGCCTCGATTGCTTCGCCGGCAGCGGTGCACTCGGGTTAGAGGCACTGTCACGCTATGCGGCGTCTGCTACGCTGCTTGAGATGGAACGTTCCGTTGCCCAGCAGCTGTCGCAGAATCTGCAAACGCTGCGTGCGACACAGGGCAAAGTCGTGCAGACCAATACATTGCAGTGGCTGAGCCAACCGGGTGAGCAGTTTGATGTGGTGTTTGTTGACCCGCCATTCCGTAAAGGGTTGCTTTTAGAAACCCTGACGCTGCTGGAAAATAACGGCTGGCTGGCGGAGAACGCACTGATTTACGTCGAAAGCGAAGTGGAGCACGGTTCGCCGGTCGCGCCCGCTAACTGGGATTTATACCGCGAGAAAATTGCCGGACAGGTAGCTTATCGCCTCTACCAACGCCAACAGGAGACGCACGATGTGGCTTAATCTGGGACGACTATTGATGATTTGCGTCTGGGCATTTCTGCTGCTGAATCTGGTGCACCCTTTCCCGACACCGCTGCGCTACTTCGTGCATGTGGCACTGTTCTTCATGGTGATCATGCATGGCTTGCAGCTGGTGCTACTGCGCGCCACGCAGCCGAAGGATGCGCCAAAACTCAGTGGTGTCACTCAAGCGAAAATTTTCTTTTTTGGTGTGTTCGAACTGCTGGCGTGGCAAAAGAAGCATTATCCGAAGATGTAACGTTCAGGGCCGCTACAGCGGCCCTTGTTATTGCGCGGGGGTAAAACTAACAAAGCGACTGCCCTGCATTTTCAACTCCCCTTTCGCGCCCTTATCAATGTGATGATAGTCATTGGCGCTCACCACCACTTTGATGTCACTCGCCCCATTGAGCGGGTGGAACCAGGCTTCATACTTCATATCTTCCGCCACAATCTCTTCACGCTGACGCGAACGACGATTAGGCGAGGGGAACTCACGTTTGGTTTTCACTTCAACGCTCAGTGAGCGAACCGGTGAAGCATCATTTACCGCGGTTTCACGGCGTTGCTTGATAAACTGACGGGTCGCCAAAACGGCAATAATCGCCAGAACGATAAAAAAGATTAGCGGTGGTTTGCTCATGATTTCTCTCGCGCTTTGCGTTAGTGTCGGAACAGTAAAAAGACGATAAAGCATACAACCAGAGTTGACCGATTGTCACATTCGTCGCCGGTAACTTACACTGAGATCGCTATTTTGGGAAAATTCATGACTCTGGACGCTGCGTTCAGAAAAGGGAGAAAACATGCTTTGGTCTTTCCTTGCCGTACTTTTTTCCGGTTGGCTTTATGTTGATGCTTCATACCGTGGCCCGCAGTGGCAACGCTGGCTGTTCAAACCTGTTACCTTGCTGTTGCTGGTCGCCTGGGCCTGGCAAGCGCCCACACTCAACACTACCGATTACCTGATTCTGGCGGGTCTGGTTGCTACCCTGGTGGGCGATGCGCTGACGTTACTGCCTCGCCAGCAAATGCTGTATGCGCTGGGTGCATTCTTCCTGTCGCACCTGCTCTACACCATCAGCTTTGCCGCGCACATGACCATGAGTTTCTTCTGGCCGATCCCGGTGACACTGCTGGTGATTGGGGCCGTCGTCATCGGCGTGATTTGGTCGAAGCTGGAAGATTTGCGCTGGCCAATCTGTACCTTGATTGGCATGACGCTGGTGATGAACTGGATGGCAGCAGAGAATTATTTCTTCCGTCCGACGGATTACAGCTTCTCGCTGCTGGTTGGTGCAGGATTGCTGCTGTTAGGCAATATTGTTTGGTTTATCACCCACTATCGCCGCCGTTTCAGTGCAGATAGCGCCATTGTTGCCGCTTGCTACTTCGCCGGTCACTTTATGATTGTGCGTTCACTGTGGCTGTATTGAAGAAAAGATGACCTTACTGCTTGACTCTGGAGTTGACTCCAGAGTGTAGCATTCGGGATGCGGGCAGTGGCCCGCATTGATCCCGGAGGTCATATGCACGCTCATTCTCATTCATGCCGTTGTGGGAAATCCCACAGCAAACTCCAGCCGCTGTGCAGCATTCGCTCTGCAACGCCTACCGCGCTAAAAATCTCGGCTGCCCTGCCCGCCACACCTGAAAGTGGCTGCGGCTGCTGCGATAACGACAGCGGCAGTCCCGGCGGCGAAAGCGACGCCGAAAGCGACAGGCTCTCATCCACCTCCCATCAATTCCGCTGGCAGATTGCCGGTATGGATTGCCCCAGCTGCGCGCGAAAAATTGAAACTGCCGTACAACAACTGTCGCAGGTGCGCACCGCTCGCGTGATTTTTGCCAGTGAAAAACTGGTGGTGGATGCCGACCAGGATATCCGCCCGGCCATCGAACAGGCCGTGAAAAATGTCGGTTTTACCCTGACCTCAACCGATCCGCAAACTCAGCCCGCGCCTCAACGCCGCTGGCAGGAAAATGCCGGTTTGCTATTACTGGCATTGCTGATGCTCGCCAGTTGGCTATTGAGTCAGGTGTCTCCTGTATGGGGCGATCGCCTGTTTGTGGCGACCACGCTGATAGGCTTAGCGCCCATTGCACTTAGCGCCTGGAAACTGCTGCGAAGCGGTTCCCCGTTCAGTATCGAAACGCTGATGACCCTCGCCGCCGCCGGTGCGTTAGTGATTGGTGCGCACGCCGAAGCTGCCATGGTGCTGCTGCTGTTCCAGCTGGGCGAACGTCTTGAATCTTACGCCGCTTCGCGTGCCCGTCGCGGTGTGACCGCATTAATGGCACTCCGTCCCGACACCGCTACGCGGTTGACCGGCACCCAACGTGAGCAGGTGGCGCTGGCTGACTTACGTCCCGGCGATACGATTGAAGTCGCTGCTGGCGGTCGTTTACCTGCGGATGGTGAGCTGCTTAAACTGGGCGCCAGCTTTGATGAAAGCGCGCTGACCGGTGAATCAGTGCCGGTTGCTCGTCAGCCGGGCGAAGCGGTGATGGCAGGCGCGACCAGCGTGGATCGATTGGTCACGCTGAAAGTCATTTCCCAACCCGGCAATAGCGCGATTGATCGCATCCTGCAGCTCATTGAAGAAGCTGAAAGCCACCGTGCACCGGTTGAGCGCTTTATCGATCGCTTCAGCCGCATCTATACACCCGCCATTATGTTGCTGGCGCTGCTGGTGATGGTGCTACCGCCACTGCTGGCAGGTGCCGCCTGGTTGCCGTGGATTTATAAAGGCCTGACGCTGCTATTGATTGGTTGCCCTTGTGCGCTGGTGATTTCAACACCCGCCGCGATCACCTCTGGCTTAGCGGCGGCAGCGCGTCAGGGCGCCCTGATCAAAGGGGGCGCCGCGCTGGAGCGTCTCAGCCGCATCCAGACCATGGCATTCGATAAAACCGGCACCCTCACCCTCGGCAAACCGCAGGTGACCGAGGTCGAATCTTTTAGCGCGATGAAAGAAAACGCGCTGCTGAGCATTGCAGCCGCAGTTGAACAAGGTTCCAGCCATCCTTTGGCAATCGCCATCGTGCGCGAGGCCAAACAGCGGCAGCTCACGCTACCCCACGCCCAGCTGCAGCAAACCCTGGCCGGCAGCGGCATTCGCGCGCAGATTGATGGCGCGGCCTTTCAACTGCTGGCGCCGCGTGATGTCACCACGCTCACGGTCGACCAGCAGCAGGCGATAGCGCAACGGGAAGCAGAGGGTAAAACCGTGGTGGTGCTGTTGCAGGATGAGACGGTACTCGGCAGCCTGGCGTTACAGGATCAACTGCGAGAGGAAGCCGTCACCGCGCTGGCGCAGTTGCAAGCGATGGGCATTAATAGCCTGATGTTGACCGGTGATAACCCGCGTGCAGCGGCGGCGATGGCGGCTGCACTCAACATTGATTATCGCGCCGGGCTTTTACCTGCCGATAAAGTGGAGGCGGTGCGCAAACTGGGAGAGCAGCAGTCACTGGCGATGGTAGGTGATGGCATTAACGATGCACCGGCGATGAAAGCCGCCACGATGGGCATTGCCATGGGCAGCGGCACCGATGTCGCGCTGGAGGCCGCCGACGCCGCACTGACACAAAACCGTCTGGCGATCCTGCCGCGCACCATCGCACTGGCACGCCGCACGCGCGCCATTATCCGTCAGAACATCGCGATAGCGCTGGGGCTGAAAGGCATTTTCCTCGTCACCACGCTGCTTGGCTTTACCGGTTTATGGCTGGCGGTGCTGGCGGATTCAGGCGCGACGGCGCTGGTTACGGCCAACGCCTTGCGATTACTGCGTCAGCGTTAAGCCGCACCTTTCTGAATCAGATACTGGTACGGCAGCGTTTCCGTCTGCTGTGCCAGTAGCTGATGTTCCATAAAACGGCAGAACCCAGGGATATCACGCGTGGTAGCCGGATCGTCGGCAATGATCAGTAAGGTTTCGCCCGCCTGCATGGTGCGCACGGTCTTACGCACCATCATTACCGGTTCCGGGCAGCGCAGGCCAAGTGCATCAAGCGTGTGGTCCGGCGCAGAAAAGGGATCGCTCATGATTCTCTGTCTTCATTCAAGGTGGGCGCTCATTCTAGCGCGCTAAATACACAGCGCAAGGCGATAACGATTGCGTTAAAATTAACCATTGCATTAATTGCGCAACGCGCTAAGATCGCCGCCGTTTTTTTACCAAATTGCTTAATCCTCGAAATAATTCACGTTGTCGCAAGGCGGCAAGCTTGATCATCCCCAGGAGCTTAAGTAAGTAACTGGGGTGAACGAGCGTAGCCAACGCACATAAAATTTGAAGTATGAAGAGGATTGTTGGGTTCCCTCACCCCATTACTCAAAAAGGTCAGACATGATTGATTTTTCTGCACGTCAGCGCATGCATGCGCTGTTTTGGCTATCGCTATTCCATTTGCTGGTGATCACCTCCAGTAACTATCTGGTACAGCTGCCGGTTTCCATCTTCGGCTTCCACACCACCTGGGGTGCGTTTAGTTTTCCATTTATCTTCCTCGCTACCGATCTCACCGTGCGCATCTTTGGCGCGCCATTAGCCCGTCGTATTATTCTGGCGGTGATGATCCCGGCGCTGTTTATCTCTTACGTGGTGTCCTGCGTGTTTTACCAGGGCGAATGGCAGGGATGGGCATCGCTGGAGCAGGTGAACCTTTTTGTCGCGCGTATCGCCAGCGCCAGCTTTATGGCTTATGCGCTCGGTCAGATTCTGGATATCCACGTTTTTAACCGTTTGCGTCGTTTACCGCAGTGGTGGATCGCGCCTGCATCCGCCATGTTCCTCGGTAATATCAGCGATACGATGGCCTTCTTTTTCATCGCCTTCTACAAGAGTCCGGACCCGTTTATGGCCGCGCATTGGGTAGAGATTGCGTTGGTGGATTACAGCTTCAAAGTGCTGATCTGCATGATTTTCTTCCTGCCCGCTTACGGTGTACTGCTGAACAGCCTGCTGAAACGTCTGGCAGAGCGCTCGACACAGCGTCAGATCAATTTCGGCTAATTGCACATAGACGAAACGCCGCAGCGCGCTAAGATTTCCTGACAAACCGGCGGTTGCTTTTGACCGCCGATTCCGTTTTTATACCGGGTAGAAAGCACCTGACTGGGATCATCAAAGGGAAAAGAATGCGTAACTTAGTGAAATATGCGGGTATTGGTTTGTTGGTGTTAGGTCTTGCGGCCTGTGATCAGAAGAAAGAGGATGCGGCTGCAGGCAGCAACGGTGCTAGCGCCAGCCAGTCAGCCCAGACGGTCAACCTGATGGACGGTAAGCTAAGCTTCAGTCTGCCTGCGGGCATGTCAGATAAGAGCGGCAAGCTCGGTTCTGAATCCACTAATATGCATGTGTATGCCGACGAAACCGGCCAGCGCGCGATTATCGTGATTGCGGGCGATCCGACCAACGAAGCGCTGGATGCACTGGCACAGCGTCTGGAGCAGCAACAGCGCGGTCGCGATCCGCAGTTGCAGGTCGTTTCCAATAAAGCCGTGACGCTGAAAGATCAGCCTGCTCAGCAGCTGGATACCGTGATTTCGGCCAACAACCAGACGTCATGGTCTTCCGTGATTCTGGCAAAAGTGGATGGCAAACTGCTGACCCTGCAGATCACTCTGCCAGCCGACAATCAGCAGCAGGCGCAGAGCGATGCTGATGCTATCGTGAAAAGCATCACATTAAAATAATCCCCTTCATCCTTCGAACGGCAGATGCGTTGGCTGCGTTCTCTCACCCCGGTCACTTACGTAAGTAAGCTCCCGGGGATTCGTTAACTTGCCGCCTTCCTGCCATTCAAATGATTTTGGGGATCATAGCCTTTCTAACAGCACGCACTTAAGGAAGCAGGCTGGGGTCGCTTTGGGGCAGGCAATCCGCAGCGCTGAACAGAATGAGTCTGCCAGGATAGCCCGCAGGGCGCGGGCGAAAGGCGGGGCGGCACATGGATGTGCCATCCCCCCCGCCGTTCCGTCAGGCTGACGAATGAAGTGAAGGAACCGCGTCAGCGGCGCGAAGACGCCAGCCCCAAACCGACTCCAGACTGCGTTAGCCCCCACCCTTTCAAACGGCCTGCCTTACAATCTGACCGGCGAAATATGCCAAATCTCGTCCGCGTACTCCTGAATCGTTCTGTCCGATGAGAAATAGCCCATATTGGCGATGTTCAATGCCGCACGGCGCTGCCACTCATCCGGCTGACGATAAAGCTTATCCACCTTATCCTGCGCATCCACATAGCTGCGATAATCGGCCAGCAATTGATAGTGATCGCCGAAATTCACTAACGCATCAAACAGATTACGATAGCGACCCGGTTCACCCGGACTGAATGCACCGCTGGCAATTTGCGTCAGTGCCTGATGCAGCTCGGCATCTTCCTCATAATATTTACGCGGGTTGTAGCCATCCTTGCGCAGTTGCTCGACCTGCGGCGTGGTGTTGCCGAAGATAAAGATATTCTCCGCGCCAATGTGCTCGCGCATCTCAACGTTCGCGCCATCCAGCGTACCAATCGTCAACGCGCCATTCAGCGCAAACTTCATGTTACTGGTGCCCGATGCCTCGGTGCCCGCCGTAGAAATCTGTTCAGAGAGATCCGCCGCCGGAATAATGATCTGCGCCAGGCTCACGCTGTAGTTGGGGATAAACACCACCTTCAGCTTGTTCTTCACCTGCGGATCGTTGTTGATCACGTTGGCAACGTCGTTGATCAGGTGAATGATGTGCTTCGCCACGTAATAGGCCGACGCCGCTTTACCGGCGAAGATATTGACGCGCGGCACCCAATCCGCAGTGGGATCGGCTTTGATGCGGTTGTAGCGCGTGATCACGTGCAGCACGTTGAGCAGCTGGCGCTTGTATTCGTGGATACGTTTGATCTGCACATCGAACAGCGCATGCGGATCCAGCACGATGTCCATGTTCTTCGCCACCCAATCCGCTAAACGCTTCTTGTTGGCAAACTTAGCGTCGGCAACCTGCTCAATGAAGGCAGGATAATCAACGTGCGGCGTCAGTTCGCTCAGCTGGCTGAGGTCGGTACGCCAGGTGCGGCCAATGGTCTCATCCAATACCTCGGACAGCGCCGGGTTGGCCAGTGCCAGCCAGCGACGCGGGGTCACGCCATTGGTTTTATTACAGAAGCGACCAGGGAACAGGCGCGCAAAATCCGCAAACAGCGACTGCACCATCAGATTTGAGTGCAGCTCCGATACACCATTCACCTTGTGGCTGACCACCACCGCCAGCCACGCCATGCGGATCTTACGACCGTTGTTTTCGTCGATGATCGAGATGCGCGACATCAAATCCCAGTCATCCGGATAGTACTCCTGGATGGTTTTCAGGAAGTAATCGTTGATTTCGAACACGATGCTGAGATGGCGCGGCAGGATCTTGCCGAACATATCCACCGGCCAGGTTTCCAGCGCCTCACTCATCAGCGTGTGGTTGGTGTAAGAGAACACCTGACAGGTGACTTCGAAGGCGTCATCCCAGGTGTATTTGTGCTCGTCAATCAACAAGCGCATTAATTCGGGGATGGCTAAAACCGGATGAGTGTCATTGAGATGGATGGCGATTTTATCCGCCAGATTGTCCCAGGTTTCATGCATCTGCCAGTGGCGATTGAGAATATCCTGTACCGTGGCCGACACGAGGAAATACTCCTGGCGCAGACGCAGTTCTCGACCTGAGTTTGTCGAGTCATCGGGATAAAGCACGCGCGACACGTTTTCCGAGTGGTTTTTGTCTTCCACCGCAGCAAAGTAATCGCCCTGGTTAAACTTGCCGAGGTTGATCTCATTGCTGGCCTGCGCGCTCCATAACCGCAGCGTATTGGTCGCATCGGTGTCAAAACCCGGGATGATTTGATCGTAGGCCGCCGCGATAATTTCTTCGGTTTCCAGCCAGCGCACGCGCGCGCCTTCGTGTTGCAGGCGACCGCCAAAACGCACTTTGTAGCGCGTGTTAAAGCGCTGGAATTCCCACGGATTGCCATACTCCAGCCAGTAATCCGGCGATTCGCGCTGCTGGCCATCAACGATATTCTGCTTGAACATGCCGTAGTCGTAGCGAATACCGTAACCGCGTCCCGGCAAGCCGAGCGTGGCGAGAGAATCCAGGAAGCAGGCCGCTAAACGTCCCAGGCCGCCATTACCCAGCCCTGGATCGTTCTCCTCATCCATCAGTTCACTGAGGTCGAGACCCATTTCATCCAGTGCCTGATTGAGATCGTCATAAATGCCCATCGCCAGCAACGCATTGCCCAGCGTGCGTCCCATCAGGAACTCCATCGACAGATAATAAACCTGACGCACATCCTGCGACAGTTGCGCACGGCTGGAACGCAGCCAGCGCTCGACCATGCGGTCACGCACCGCCAACAGCGCGGCGTTGAGCCACTCATGTTGATTCGCAATCGACGGGTCTTTACCAATAGTAAACATCAGTTTATAGGCGATGGAGTGCTTCAGTGCGTCAACCGTTAGCGTGGGTGAGGCATAGGTGAAAGGTGCATTCATATCCAGTATCCCAATCTCTGATTACAGCAAACGTTGATAAAGATCGCGGTAGGCTTGTGCGGCCACCTGCCAACTAAAATCCATCCCCATCGCCTGCCGCTGAACGTAACGCCAGAGTGAAGGACGGGACCACAGTACAAAAGCACGTCGAATCGCGCGGAGCAGCGACCAGGCGTTACTGTCTTCAAAACTGAAACCGCTTGCGACCCCGTCAGCGAGGTTCTCCAGCGAACTGTCTTGTACCGTATCCGCCAGCCCGCCGGTACGGCGCACTAACGGCAGTGTGCCGTACTTCAAACCGTATAACTGTGTCAGGCCGCACGGCTCAAAGCGGCTTGGCACCATAATCACATCTGCACCACCAACAATGCGGTGCGAGAAGGCTTCGTGATAACCGATCTGGACGCCGACGCTACCCGGATGCTCAGCCGCCGCGGCGAGAAAACCTTGTTGCAGCTCCGCATCGCCCTGGCCCAGCAGCACCAGTTGGCCGCCCTGAGCTAATAACCCTGGCAAGGCTTCCAGCACCAGATCCAGCCCCTTTTGTTTGGTCAGGCGGCTGATCACACAGAAGACTGGCGCTTTCTCATCAATCTTCAGCCCCATGGCGATCTGCAATTGACGCTTGTTCTCGGCCTTGCTCTCCAGCGTTTCGCGGTCGTAACGCGCGGTGAGCAGCAGGTCATGCGCCGGGTCCCAGATACCGGGATCGACCCCGTTAAGAATGCCGCTCAACCGCCCCTCTTTCAGCCGCTGTTCCAGCAACGATTCCATACCGTAGCCAAATTCAGGTCGGGTGATCTCCAGAGCATACGTCGGGCTGACTGCCGTAATATGATCGGCATAAAACAATCCCGCCTTGAGATACGAAATTTGCCCGAAAAACTCTAACCCGTGCATGTCGAAAAAGGCGCGCGGTAGCTGAATCTCATCCAGGTGACGCGCATTGAACAAGCCCTGGTACGCCAGGTTATGCACGGTAAACACCGTTTTCGCCGGGCGACCTCGTGCTGCAATGTAGGCGCAGGTCAACCCTGCATGCCAGTCGTGCGCGTGCACCACATCGGGTTGCCACTGTATATCCAACCCGCTGGCGATCTCTGCGCCCATCCATCCCAGTAGCGCAAAACGCAGATAGTTATCCACGTAAGCAAACTGCGATGTGTCGTGATAAGGGCTGCCGGGACGTTCATACAATCCCGGCGCATCTATTAAATAAATGCCAACACCGTTGAATTGTCCAAATAATAAACGGACCGGCCCGGCAAAAGTGTGTAACTCCGCCACGATTTCGGTATCAGGAATCCCTTTACGCAGATCCGGATACGCGGGAATCAGTACCCGCGCATCCGTTCCACCGGCAATTTGAGCCTGAGGCAATGCGCCGACAACATCAGCCAACCCGCCGGTTTTTAACAGCGGGAAAAGTTCTGAACAGACATGTAAAACCTGCATCCTGGACCCCTATTGTGTTATCGCGCGTTCCCCGCGTCGATTGCCTGTGTGCTTGTTCGTTACTTGCGTAGTCAGCCAGCCAGTTTGGCCAGCATGGCGCGCGTCACCAAAACGATGCCTTCATCTGAACGGTAAAAACGGCGGCTGTCTTCATCAGGGTTTTCACCAATCACCATGCCTTCCGGAATCACGCAGGCGCGATCGATCACGCAACGACGCAGACGACAGGAACGATTGATCACCACATCCGGTAGCAGCACCGAAGAGTCAATATTGCAAAACGAGTTAATGCGCACGCGCGGGAACAGCACCGAATTCACCACCACGGAGCCAGAGATGATGCAGCCGCCAGATACCAGCGAATTCATCGTCATACCGTGGCTGCCCGAGCGATCCTGCACAAACTTGGCGGGCGGCAACGGTTCCATATGGGTGCGAATCGGCCAGTCGTGGTCGTACATATCCAGTTCCGGCGTGACAGAAGCCAGATCAAGATTGGCGCGCCAGTAAGCTTCCAGCGTCCCGACGTCACGCCAGTACGGCTCGGCATTCTCATCGTTCTGTACGCAAGACAAGGTAAAGGAGTGCGCATACGCCTCACCGCTGGCGACAATCTTCGGCAGCAGATCTTTGCCGAAATCGTGGCTGGATTCGGGTATCAGCAAATCCTCCTCCAGTAACTGATAGAGGTAATCAGCATTGAACACGTAGATCCCCATACTGGCCAGCGCTTTAGTGTCATCTCCCGGCATTGATGGCGGCTGCGGCGGTTTTTCCACAAAATCGATGACGTTGTTTTCCGCATCCACGGCCATCACGCCAAACGCCGTGGCTTCCGCCAACGGGACGGGCAAACAGGCAATGGTGCATTTCGCCCCTTTGTCAGCGTGGTCGAGCAGCATGCGCGAGTAATCCATTTTGTAGATGTGATCCCCGGCGAGAATCACGATGTACTGCGCGTTGTAGCGACGAATGATGTCGAGGTTCTGCGAAACGGCATCGGCAGTCCCGCGATACCAATGTTCGGTCGCGGCACGCTGCTGCGCAGGCAGTAAATCGACAAATTCGTTCATCTCCTCATTGAACAGGGACCAGCCACGCTGAATATGCTGCGTCAACGTATGTGACTGATATTGGGTAATAACACCGATGCGCCGAATACCTGAATTGATGCAGTTCGACAGCGCAAAGTCGATGATGCGAAACTTGCCACCGAAGTGAACGGCAGGTTTGGCGCGTTTTGCGGTGAGATCCTTCAGACGCGTACCGCGTCCACCAGCCAGGATCAACGCCACCGTTTGTGTAGGGAGCTGGCGCGCCAGCATCAGTGGGTCTGTTCTATCTAACTTAACCATGTCTGACTCCTTATGATTGCTTTAGGAACACACACACGCCGTGTGCGGGCCCGTGCCAGACAGTTGTCAGGATGGGGTTATCTTCCCCGGCGAAAGGAGGAATGGCACGCCACTCTCCGTCTGGTAAGGCAAGGTCACTCACCGATTCCGTGGCGTTGATTGTTATTAACCAGCGGCTGGAGAGCAGGATCTGCATTCTGTGCGCCCCCTGTTCCCACTCCTCATTTCCCTGTGGTTTGCCGCTGGCATTGAACCACTGCACGTTGCCATCGCCCTCCTGCCACCAGCGGTCCGCAGTCAGCGCGGGAATGCGCTGACGCAGCCGGATCAACGCGGCAGTGAAGTCGACCAGTCCAAAATCATCCTGATGCCAGTTCAACCAGGTCAGCGGGTTGTCCTGACAGTACGCATTGTTGTTACCGTGCTGGCTATGACCGCGCTCATCACCCGACAGCAACATCGGCGTGCCTTGTGCCAGTAACAGCGTGGTCAATAAGGCATGTACGCTTCGCCGCCGCCGTTCGACAATATCGAAATTGACCTGCAGCCCCTCTTTGCCATGGTTATGGCTGAAGTTACTGCTGCTGCCGTCACGATTGTCTTCGCCGTTGGCTTGATTGTGTTTGTGGTTGAAACTCACCACGTCACGCAGCGTAAAGCCGTCATGTGCGGTAATCAGATTGACGCTGGCGTGTGGCAGGCGCCCTTCTCGCTGAAACACATCACTGGACGCGGCAAACCGCCGGGCAATTTCACCGTTGTTGAGCTGGCCGTGCAGCCAGTAACGGCGCGCGGCATCGCGGAAATGGTCATTCCACTCGGCGAATCCCTCAGGAAAATTGCCCACCTGATAGCCTCCGGGCCCGATATCCCACGGCTCAGCAATCAATTTGACCTGTGACAGCAGCGGACAGGCTTTGATGGCGGCGAACAGCGGGGCATCCTGAAGATATTCAGGCGTACGGCCCAGCACGCTGGCAAGGTCAAAGCGGAAGCCATCAATATGGCAATCGCGCACCCAGTAACGCAGCGCTTCTAATGCCCATTCCATCACCTGCGGATCGCTCAAATTCAGCGTGTTGCCGCAGCCGGTCCAGTTTTGGTATTCGCCCTGCGCGTCGAGCCAGTAATAGCTGGCGTTATCCACGCCGCGCAGCGATATGTTGGGGCCAAACTCTTCCAGTTCGGCGGTGTGGTTGAACACCACATCAAGGATCACCTCGATACCCGCCGCATGCAGCGCTTTAACCGCCTGCTGAAACTCCTGCAAGGGCGTGAGGCCATGGTCGCCTGAGGCGTAACGTGGATCCACCGCCCATAGCGCAAACGGGTTATAGCCCCAGTAGTTACTCAGCCCCAGCCGCTGCAGACGCGGTTCATTGGCGAAGTGGGCAATGGGCAGCAACTCAAGCGCAGTGATGCCGAGATGGCGTAAGTACTTCACCATAGCAGGATGGCCCAGTGCCGCATAAGTCCCGCGCAGCCTTTCCGGAATTTCCGGATGTTGCCGGGTCAAGCCACGCACGTGCGCCTCATAAATCACCGTATTGCCCCACGGTGTGCGCAGCGGTTTTTCATCGTCCCAGTCGAAATCTTCGGCGATCACCAATGATTTTGGCGCGATGGCGGCGTTATCCTGCAGGTCGCGTTCCTGCTCGCCGCTAAGAAATCGCGGATCGTCAGGTATATCCCCGGCGACCGCTTTAGCGCAGGGATCGACCAGCAATTTAGCCGGATTAAACCGATGTCCTTGCTGCGGAGCCCACGGGCCGTGTACCCGATAGCCATAGCGCTGGCCGGGCTTTAACGCCGGAAAATAGCCGTGCCAGATATCGCCACTGCGTGCGGGCAGCGTAAAGCGCCGTTCAGCACCATGCGCATCAAACAGGCACAGCTCCACCTGCTCGGCATGGCGGGAAAACAGCGTGAAGTTAACGCCGCGCCCGTCATAATGGGCGCCCAACGGCGTTGGCTGCCCGGTTTCCAGCATCAGTCGCCCTCCCGCACCAGCCAAATCGTGGCCAGTGGCGGCAAGGTCAGGCTCAGCGATTGAGCACGGCCGTGGCTCTCGATATTGTCCGTGTGCACAATGCCGTGATTGCGGGTATCACTGCCGTGATAGTCTTGCTGATCGGTATTCAGCACTTCACGCCAGCCGCCTTGTTGATTGACGCCAAAGCGATAATCGTGACGCGCTACCGGGGTGAAGTTACTGGCAACGATGATTTCATTGCCCTCGCGATCGCGGCGTGCAAACACAAACACCGAGTTTTCGTGGTCATCAACCACCAGCCACTCAAAGCCCTGTGCATCGAAATCCAGTTGATGTAATGGCGTGAAGTGTTTGTAGCTATGGTTAAGATCGCGCACTAAGCGCTGAACGCCGTTGTGCCAGTTGTCTTCCCCTTCCAGCAGATGCCAGTCGAGGCTGGTATCGTGGTTCCACTCACGTCCCTGGGCAAACTCGTTGCCCATAAACTGCAGCTTTTTGCCCGGGAAGCCCCACATCCAGCCGTAATAAGCACGCAGGTTGGCAAACTTCTGCCACGCATCGCCGGGCATACGATCGAGAATCGAACGTTTGCCGTGCACCACTTCATCGTGCGACAGCGGCAGCACGAAGTTTTCGGTGTAGTTGTAGAGCATGCCGAAGGTCATCAGATTGTGATGATATTGGCGATGTACGGGGTCGAGCTTCATGTAGTCCAGCGTGTCGTGCATCCAACCGAGGTTCCATTTAAACCAGAAGCCGAGACCGCCATCTTCAGAAGGACGGGTCACGCCAGGATAATCGGTGGACTCTTCCGCCACGCTGATGGTGCCCGGCGCGGCGCGTCCCAGAGTGCGGTTGGTGTGGCGCAGGAACGAGATGGCTTCGAGGTTTTCGCGACCGCCGAAGTGGTTGGGCACCCATTCGCCCTCTTTGCGGCTATAATCGCGGTAGATCATCGATGCCACGGCATCCACGCGCAGCCCATCAATGCCAAAGCGCTCCATCCAATACAGTGCGTTGCCGGAGAGATAGTTGCTGACTTCACGGCGGCCAAAGTTGTAGATCAGCGTGTTCCAGTCCTGATGAAAACCTTCGCGGGGATCGCTGTGTTCATACAGTTCGGTGCCATCAAATTTCGCCAGACCGAAGTCGTCACTGGGGAAGTGGCCGGGCACCCAGTCGAGCAACACGTTGAGGCCAGCATCGTGCGCCGCGGCGATAAAGTGTCGGAACTCATCACGCGGACCAAAGCGGCGCGTTGGCGCATACATGCCGAGTGGCTGATAGCCCCAGCTGCCGTCAAACGGATGCTCGTTGATCGGCAGCAGCTCAATGTGGGTGAAGCCCATCTCTTTGACGTAAGGAACCAGCTGTTCAGCCAGCTCTTTGTAGCTCAGCCAGAAGTTGTTGTCGGTGTGGCGGCGCCACGAACCCAGATGCACTTCGTAAATCGAGATCGGCTGATCAAAGGCATTGGCGGCTTTGCGCTGCGGCTGCATCTCCACTTTAGGTGGCAGACCGCAGATCATTGAGGCGGTTTGCGGGCGCATCTGTGCCTCAAAGGCGAACGGGTCGGCTTTGATCCGCATCTGCCCAGACGCATCAATGATTTCATATTTGTACAGTTGACCATTGACCGCGCCAGGCACAAATAACTCCCAGATACCCAGCTCGCGACGGAAGCGCATCGGGTGACGACGACCGTCCCAGAAGTTGAATTCGCCGACCACGGAAACCCGGCGAGCGTTAGGTGCCCACACCGAGAAACGAGTGCCGCTGACACCATCAATGGTGGCGTTGTGCGCCCCCAGCGTTTCATACGGGCGCAGATGCGTGCCTTCGCCAAGGAGCCAGGCATCCATTTCGGCCAGTAACGGGCCGAAGCGATAGGCATCGTCGATCAGGTTTTGCTGGCCGTGCCAGGTGACCGCCAGCTGATAGCGAAACAGGTTTTTACGGCGCGGAACCACTCCGCAGAAGAAGCCGCGTGAATCGAGACATTTTAGCTGCGCACATTTACGACCAGTGTTGGTTTCAATCACCCAGACTTCGGAGGCATCGGGCAGCAGCGCGCGCACTTCAAGGCCTTCGACAGTCTGGTGCATCCCCAGGAAAGAGAAGGGATCGGCATAATTCCCGGCAAAAAGGGCATTGATCGCATGGCGATCGGGAAGCTCTGACATGACTTTCTTCCTATGATTTTGCGCAGGCGACCGGAGTGGACAACATTGTCGCCTCTGGTGCGCTGCTTTTCATTGAGCCATACGTACACCAGCAAGGGAGGACACCGTCCATGGGAAAAGATATTTGCCGTGTACAACAACCATTCAGTTCGGAAAGCAAAAACAGTTAACAACCGGCACATCACTGTTAAATCATAGCTTGGGGCTGGCAGAAGCCAGGGGGGAAAGCAAAAAAATCTTGTCGGGCAAGCAAAAAGGGGAAGCGGATCACTTGTCAGGCGCAATTTGGGTTAAGTTTTGCAACCTGGTTGGCATAAAAAAGGCCGGGAAATCCCGGCCTGACTGGTTTGTCGCTGCGCTTAGTCGATCAGCAAACGCAACATGCGGCGCAGCGGTTCGGCCGCGCCCCACAATAGCTGGTCGCCCACGGTGAAGGCAGAGAGATATTCCGGCCCCATGTTCAGTTTACGCAGACGGCCGACTGGCGTGGTCAGCGTACCGGTGACTGCCGCAGGCGTCAGTTCACGCATGGTGATTTCGCGATCGTTTGGCACCACTTTCACCCACTCGTTGTGAGAAGCCAGCAGCTGTTCGATTTCGTTCAGCGGGATATCTTTCTTCAGCTTCAGGGTGAACGCCTGGCTGTGGCAGCGCAATGCGCCGACGCGCACGCACAGACCATCAACCGGAATCACGTTGCTGGTGCGCAGAATCTTGTTGGTTTCAGCCTGACCTTTCCACTCTTCGCGGCTCTGGCCGTTATCCAGCTGCTTGTCGATCCATGGAATCAGACTGCCCGCCAGCGGTACGCCGAAGTTATCGGTCGGCAAGGTGCCAGAACGGGTGAAATCGGTGACGCTACGTTCGATATCCAGAATCGCTGAAGCCGGATCCTGCAGGGATTTCGCCACGTGATCGTGCAACATGCCCATCTGAGTCAGCAGTTCACGCATATGACGTGCGCCGCCGCCGGATGCCGCCTGGTAGGTGGCAACAGACGCCCACTCCACCAGATCGTTCGCGAACAGCCCACCGAGGGACATCAGCATCAGGCTCACGGTGCAGTTGCCGCCGACGAAGGTTTTAACGCCGTTGTCGAGGCCCTGACGAATCACATTGTGGTTAACCGGATCGAGAATGATGATGGCATCATCTTTCATGCGCAGCGTCGACGCTGCATCAATCCAGTAACCCTGCCAGCCGCTTTCACGCAGCTTAGGGTAAACTTCACTGGTGTAGTCACCGCCCTGGCAGGTGATAATAATATCCAGCGCCTTCAGCGCCTCGATATCAAAAGCATCCTGCAGCGCACCGGTCGACTTACCGCCGAATGTCGGTGCCGCCTGACCAAGCTGAGACGTGGAGAAGAAGACCGGATTGATCACATCAAAATCGCGTTCTTCACTCATGCGTGACATCAGCACAGAGCCGACCATGCCACGCCAACCAATAAAGCCTACATTCTTCATTTTCTGTCCGTCCGGGGCGTTTTCACTGTGCCCTTCGTGGTGCGAGGAAAAGACCAAGCGGAATATCCAGTTGATCTGCGTAATAATCAGGTTTACCTGCGACCTCCAACTCTACAAAATGCAGGCTTTCTGGCAAGTGAATTAATTCGATTGCGCCAACTTTTTCAGCAGTACAACTAATACTCCCCTCAATGAATCGAGGTACGGGCAGGCGGAATTCGGAGTATCTCGATCGGCTACGCGAGTCAGCGATCAAGAAGCCCATCGCCGCCAACGCACTTTAGTTTGAAGAATGACGGGAACAAGGGATGGCTTTAACCTATGACTGAAATGATATCTGCGACCATATTGCTGCTGTTAATTATGGACCCGCTGGGCAACCTGCCGATTTTTATGTCGGTGCTCAAGCATCTCGAACCTAAGCGTCGCCGCGTGGTGCTGATTCGTGAAATGCTGATCGCACTGATTATCATGCTGCTGTTCCTGTTTACCGGTGAGCGTATTCTGGCGTTCCTGAATTTGCGCACCGAAACCGTCTCGATCTCCGGCGGTATCATTCTGTTCCTCATCGCCATCCGCATGATTTTCCCTTCTGGCGAAACCAGCACCAGCGGCTTGCCAGCTGGTGAAGAGCCGTTTCTGGTGCCGCTGGCGATTCCGCTGGTTGCAGGTCCTTCGCTGTTAGCCACGCTGATGTTGCTGTCACATCAATATCCCAATCAGATGTCACATTTGGTTGGTGCATTGATGATCGCCTGGGGCGTCACCGTGCTGATTCTGCTGATGTCAGGACTGTTTTTACGCTTGCTGGGTGACAAAGGCGTTAACGCGCTGGAGCGGTTGATGGGATTGATTTTGATTATGCTGGCAACACAGATGTTTCTGGATGGGATTCGCGCTTATCTAAAACTGTAGCGCACAGACAGCGGGCGGCACTTTGGCCGCCCGCTTGCAGGATTACTTCTGCTTCTTCTCAATCGGTTTGCCCGACCAGTAACCCGCCAGCAGCGAACCTGACAGGTTGTGCCACACCGAGAACAGCGCGCCCGGCAAGGCAGCCAGCGGTGAGAAGTAGAGTTTGCCCAGCGTTGCCGCCAGACCGGAGTTCTGCATGCCCACTTCCAGCGCCAGCGTGCGGCAGGTGGACTCGTCAAAGCCAAACAGCTTGCCGCCCCAATAGCCGCCCAACAGGCCGATGGCGTTATGCAGGATCACCGCCGCGATGACCATCAGACCAACAGAACCGATAAAGCCCTGGCTGCCCGCCACCACTGCGCTGATGATCAGCAAAATACACACCATCGAGAACGCTGGCAGATAGGGCTCAACGCGGCGCACAACGCTGTTCATCGAGTGGTGGATAATCAGACCCAGTCCAATCGGGATAACGACAATCTTAATGATGCTGAGCAGCATGCCGACCACATCCACCTGAATGTGGGTATCCACGTAGAAGCGCGTCAGCAGCGGCGTAGCGAAGACGCCCACCAGCGCAGAAACAGACGAGATGGTCACAGACAGGGCCACATCGCCCTTCGCCAGATAGATCATCACGTTGGACGCGGTGCCGCTGGCCACGCTGCCCACCAGAATCATCCCGGCGGAAAGGTCCGGCGGCATATGGAACAGTTTCGCCAGGCCCCAGGCGGCCAGAGGCATCACCAGGTAATGCAAAAAGGTACCGGCGATAACCGGTGCCGGACGCGTCAGAACACGTTTGAAATCATCAATATTCAGCGTCACACCCATGCCGAACATGATCAGCATTAGCAGGTAAGTGACCCACGGCCCAATGCCGAGGAACGTCGAGGGCGAGTAATACGCCGCGACCGAGAGCAGTACGGCCCAGAGTGGGAACAGGCGGGTTAATTTGGCGAGCATGGAGAGACTTCCTTAGATATTTTTTGATTTATTTCATATGCCACAGATGAAGTGCCGCGCGGGGAACGACCACAGCGACGGACGCGGGATCATAACATTTCATTATCGTGACGTAAGGCGGGAAGTCGCTAGCAGGATAAAATGCGGATCGTCTGCGGTCGATCCGCGGTTTGTAGAGAAATTACTCTGCTTTTTCCAGTAAAACGCGGTAGATCACACCACCGATTGCCGCACCGATGATCGGCATCAGCCAGAACATCCAGAGTTGCTGCAATGCCCAACCGCCCTGGAAGATCGCCACGCCGGTGCTGCGTGCTGGATTGACTGAGGTGTTGGTCACCGGAATGCTCACCAGGTGGATCAGCGTCAGCGCCAGACCAATGGCAATCGGGGCGAAACCAGCCGGTGCGCGTTTATCGGTGGCGCCCATGATCACCACCAGGAAAATGGCCGTCATTACCGTTTCACAGATCATCCCGGCATTCAGACTAAACCCGCCCGGTGAATGCTCACCATAACCATTTGAGGCGAACCCGCTGGCGGCAGCATCAAAGCCGGGTTTACCGCTGGCAATCAGATACAACACGCCCCCTGCGGCGACGGCACCCACTAACTGCACGATGATGTAAGGGATCACCTGCGCCGCCGGGAAACGTCCTCCTACCGTCAATCCTATGGTGACGGCAGGATTAAAGTGCCCACCGGAAATGTGCCCCACGGCGAACGCCATCACCAGCACCGTTAAGCCAAACGCCAGCGCCACGCCCGCAAAACCAATTCCGACTTGTGGGAAGGTGGCAGCTAATACCGCGCTACCACACCCGCCGAACACCAGAACAAACGTGCCTACCCCTTCAGCAACCAATCTTTGCATAGCCATTCCCTCAAAAATTGAATGTTTTCTCGTTGGGACAATCGATAAGCGCGATTAAAAAGTAACCGCTGATTAGCAGCGTAGTGGGATATAGAGACAATTCCAGTGAGGAAAACGAAGTAAATAGCTATGAATCATGGGGTTATAAAGAAATCACTGGCGCGGAAAGCAGGTTGCCGTTTGGCTTAATCTGTTGTTTAACGAAATGTATAAAATAAAAAAGCCGGACCAGGTCCGGCTTGATGGATTACGCTAAAAATTTGCCTTAAGAACCAAAAAGATTCTTATGCAGCGCGCGCACCACTTCTTCTGCGTCTGGCGTTGGCACCAGGAAGCACAGGTTATAGCTGCTGGCTCCGTAACAAATCATGCGCAGGTTAAACGGCTCAAGGGCACCAAACACCTCTTTACCCACACCGCAGGCTTTCGACAAGTTGTTGCCGATAATCGCCACCAGCGCCAGGTTCTCTTCCACTTCCACGCGGCACAGCGAAGAGAGTTCGGTCAGCAGCGCTTGCGTCAACAGGCTTTCACCGGTGGTCGAAGAACCGGTGGTATCCAGCGTCAGCGCCACGCTCACTTCTGACGTGGTAACCAGATCGACGGAGATGTTATGGCGAGCCAGAATCGCGAACACTTCAGCAAGGAAGCCGTGCGCGTGCAGCATGTTCAGGCTGTGCAGCGTCATCAGAGTTTGCTTACGACGCAATGCCAGCGCGCGGAACAGCGGTGGATTCTGGGTTTCGTTGCAGACGCGCGTGCCACCTGCAGCCGGATCTTTACTCGAACCGACGAACACCGGAATGTCACTGCGCACAGCTGGCAGCAGGGTCGCCGGATGTAGCACTTTCGCGCCGAAGATCGCCATTTCAGCCGCTTCTTCGAAGGTAATTTCTTCAATACGTTTCGCAGTGGGCACCACGCGTGGATCGGTGGTGTAGATGCCGGCCACGTCAGTCCAGATATCCACACGTGCCGCCTGCAGCGCTTCACCCAGCAGTGCGGCGGTGTAGTCGCTACCACCACGTCCCAGCGTGGTGGTGCGGCCTTTACCTTCGCTACCAATAAAGCCCTGGGTAATCACCAGCGCTTCTGCAACGCGTGGCGCCAACTGTGCGGTGGACAGCTCTTTCAGCGTGGCAACGTCAGGCTCTGCACGACCAAAACGATCGCTGGTGCGCATCACTTTACGCACGTCAAACCATTCGGCATTGACCTGACGCTCACGCAGCACTTCCACAAACAGCAGGGTCGACATCAGCTCACCGTGGCTGACCAACTCGTCGGTCAGCGCATGTGAGGTCGCCAGTGCAGTGGCTTCCGCCAGCATCAGGATGTTTTCCAGCATGCGATCAATCTCCTGGCGAATCACTTCAGGGGATTGCAGGCGATCAATGATGGCATATTGAATATTGCGAATTTCGTCCAGCAGGTGTGCGCGCTGCTCCAGTTCCCGGCCTTCAGCCAGAGAAACCAGCAGATTCGTCACGCCAGCAGACGCAGAAAGCACCACTAAACGGGTATTGGCATCGGAGAGCACAACATCCGCACTGCGGTTCATGGCATCAAAATCGGCAACGCTGGTGCCGCCAAATTTTGCCACGATCAGGTTTTGAGACATGTTACGAACCTCGTGTCAGATTAGCTTTCTCCCGTTATTAAACGGAAGAGGTGATTTCAGCCTTGGCACAAGAGAAGAGCAGAATTGGACAGACAAGATCAGGAGATGAGTCACCAAAAGCACTTCACCTTGCGAAACGTCCGACTGCGGACGCTTCTGGTGACAACCCAGAGGATTCAGCCCCTGCAGCCGACAGGACAACACTCCGCGTGTTGTTCCATCTCGGCGTCGCACCCCATGATGTGTTGTCGTTGGATACGGATCCTCAAACACACTGCCTGGGCGACGCGCCTCTTCTGGCTTGCACCCAAAGGTGCAAGTCGCGGGCACAAAATACTGATTAATTTTGCTGCTGTCCAGCCTTGCAACGTGTTGAAAATTCATTTTTAGAATTACGCCAGCGCATCGCAGAACAAACGCGAGCGCTCACTCCCGCCTAAAGTAGTCAACGGCGCCAATAAACGCGGCTTTTTGCTGATGCGGCACAGGGAAATTTTTTGCCAGAACATCGACAATCGCCGCCGGATTAACCTGAAACCGTGCGGCCACGGTCACAAATTTTTTCCCTTCGTTTGCAACTGTGGTCATACTGAAACCCGTTCGCGGTAGCGTATTAGCCACAAGAAATGCTTAGCACGCCGGGCCAGCAGGACGCGCCCGGATGGAATGACGGTTCTTATTTCAACAAGAGTGTTGCCATGAAAAATATCAATCCGAAACAAACCGCAGCCTGGAAAGCGCTGCAGCAGCATTTTGACCAGATGAAATCGGTGCAAATCGCCGACCTGTTTAAAGATGATGCCGATCGTTTTGCGAAATTCTCTGCCACCTTCGACGATCAGATGCTGGTGGATTTCTCAAAAAACCGCATCACCCAGGAAACCCTCGATAAATTGCAGGCGCTGGCAAAAGAGACCGATCTGGCGGGCGCCATCAAATCCATGTTCTCTGGCGAGAAGATCAACCGCACCGAAGAGCGTGCCGTGCTGCACGTTGCTCTGCGTAATCGCAGCAACACGCCAATCATGGTTGATGGCAAAGATGTGATGCCAGAAGTGAATGCGGTGCTGGCGAAGATGAAAGGCTTCTCTGAGCGCATCATCAGCGGTGAGTGGAAAGGTTATACCGGCAAAGCGATCACCGACGTGGTGAACATCGGTATCGGCGGTTCGGATCTGGGTCCGTTCATGGTGACCGAGGCGTTACGCCCGTATAAAAACCACCTGAACATGCACTTTGTTTCTAACGTTGATGGCACGCACATTGCTGAAACGCTTAAGGATCTCAGCCCGGAAACCACCCTGTTCCTCGTGGCCTCCAAAACCTTCACTACTCAGGAAACCATGACCAACGCCCACAGCGCGCGCGACTGGTTCCTGAAAACCGCAGGCGATCAGCAGCATGTGGCGAAACACTTTGCTGCCCTGTCGACCAACGGTAAAGCGGTAGGTGAGTTCGGTATTGATACCGACAACATGTTCGAGTTCTGGGATTGGGTCGGTGGTCGCTATTCACTGTGGTCAGCGATTGGCTTGTCGATCATTCTGTCCGTGGGCTTCGAGAACTTCGAACAGCTGCTGAGCGGTGCACATGCGATGGACAACCACTTCGCTAACACCCCAGCCGAGCAGAACCTGCCGGTGCTGCTGGCACTGATCGGTATCTGGTACAACAACTTCTTTGGTGCCGAAACCGAAGCCATCCTGCCTTACGACCAGTACATGCACCGTTTCGCAGCGTACTTCCAGCAGGGCAATATGGAGTCCAACGGTAAGTACGTGGATCGCGAAGGTAACCCGGTGGATTACCAGACCGGCCCAATCATCTGGGGCGAGCCAGGCACCAACGGTCAGCATGCGTTTTATCAGCTGATTCATCAGGGCACCAAACTGATCCCTTGCGACTTTATCGCAACGGCGCAGACCCACAACGCACTGACCGATCACCATCCGAAACTGCTGTCGAACTTCTTCGCACAGACCGAAGCGCTGGCGTTTGGTAAATCTCGCGATGTGGTAGAAAAAGAGTTTACCGATGCCGGTAAATCCGTTGAGTCTGTTGCCCACATCGTGCCGTTTAAGGTGTTCGAAGGTAACCGCCCAACCAACTCCATTCTGCTGCGTGAAATCACGCCGTTCAGCCTGGGTGCACTGATTGCGCTTTACGAGCACAAGATATTCACGCAGGGCGCGATTCTCAACATCTTCACCTTTGACCAATGGGGTGTGGAATTGGGCAAACAGCTGGCAAACCGTATTCTGCCAGAGCTGGAAAATGAATCGCAGATCGGCAGCCATGACAGCTCCACTAATGGCTTAATTAACCGCTATAAATCCTGGCGTTAATTTTCCTGCCAATCTTATTAAGGCGGCTTAATTGCCGCCTTATTTTTATCAAACATGCTATAAACCTCGCAATTTTGTTATTCATCCGCTTCGTTACGGTTAGATAATTCTTAAAGTGCGCTAAGGAAAATCGGAGTTTGTATAGATTGAAGTGCATGTTATCCATTAAAAAATGGATCTAATTCGTTCACCAAATATAAGTATCCACTTGATTAATCTATAATTAAATTTAAAGCGCATTCAGGAAAATCTGATTATTCCTATTCCGTACCATTTTTTAATGCAAAAGTGAAAAATCCTGCCGCACCAGCCACAACCACTCAAATATTCCACCCCATGAAAAATCTTCATTTAAAAAAAGCAGCTATCGCCAATTCGCCGTATTTATCACCAGAATGAACCCTGATTTTCACCCTCTTTTACTGCCGATGAACTCTGGTAATTTGTTGCCCTATACTGAACGCGCCCGAAATTAGGGTACATCCTTCATTCATTTGTTTCTAAAAATGCAGGAAACGTTGTTATGAAAAAACTGATGGTTGCCGGTGCAGCCTTACTTTACGTTGCCGTTTCTTCCGCTGCGATTGCCGCACCGGAAGAAGCTGGTGCTGCAGCGGGCGCGCAGGCGGGAGCAATCTCGACCGGTGCCACTACCGCTGTGGGTATCGGTGCACTTGGCGCGTTAGTAGGGCTCGGCATCGCTGCTGCTGGCGGCGGTGACGGAGCAAATACCGGTACAACAACCACTACCACAACGAGCACCACACGTTGATGTAGCACCTTTAAACATAACCACACAGCCGTGTGGTTATTTTTTGCCTGGTTTTATTTTTAACAGGGATATACACAGTGCGCCGACTCTCTTTGCTGCTCTTTTGCCTGCTGCTGCAAGCCTGCACACAAACGCAAAAAGGCCTTGAACAAACCGTGATGCTAGCCGTTAACGGCCCGGATGATGTCACCGTTACCGATGAACAGATCGCCAGTCTCCCCTACGCCAGCCTGTATGCACGCATCAATGAAGGACCGCGTATCTTCGTGGTGCTCGGTTATGACGAAAACGGTCAGCAGAAATGGATCACCCAGGATAAGGCAATGCTGGTGATGCAGCATGGCAGGCTGGTCAAAACGCTGGGGCTGGCCAGCAACCTTGATGACATCAGTAATCTGGCGCAAGACCCGCTCGCCGACTCGCTACATCTCCAAAACAATGCCAGCTGGACACGCGTGGTGCAGTGGCGTGAGAAAGATCGCGTGCGCGCCGCCACCGCCGTATCCCAATTTCAGCGCGGCGATGACGCGGTGCTGAATGTGGCAGGCGAACGCGTGCCATGTCGTGTATGGATCGAGACAGTCCGCATGGAGAGTCTGGGCGCAGAATGGCAAAACACCTTCTGGATCGATAACCGTGATGGCGCAGTGTTGCAGGCAAATCAGATGCTGGCCGCAGACGCTTTCCCTGTTGAAACCACCATTCTGAAGCCGGCGAAATCATGAAAATAATCACTCCCCTGCTAACGGCTACCGCCTTACTGGCGGCCGGTTCTGCGCTGGCTGACAGTCAGGTGACGGTGCACGACTTGCGCGGCCAAAACATTTTACAGATCGATCATGCGCAGAATCTGGCGCAGCTGGTGACGAATCCAGCACTTCATACCTGGTGGCCCGGTACCGTGATTGCCGAACGTGGCGCAACAGCGGTGGCACAGCAACAACAGCAACAGCTGCTGGCTGATTTGCGCACGTGGCAGGCCGACAGCGGCGACGCGCTAGCGGCAACCATCGGTACGGTGATCCACCAGCTCAGCGCAGTACAAGTCACCGGACGGCAGTTCACTTCACTCGATCCTGACTGGGTGCGCCTGCGGCCTGAAGCCAACCGCACGTTACTGGGCAGCTATGACCTTTATACCCTCTCGCAGCCTACGCAAGTGCTGATTCTCGGCGCGCTGGAACATCCCGGTAAAGAGAGCTGGCAACCCGGTCGCACCGTGCGGGACTACCTTGAGGCGCACGACCATCTGTCGGGTGCCGAGCGCAGCTTCGCCACCCTCATCGCCCCGTCCGGTCAGACGCAACAGGTGCCGATCGCCTACTGGAATCAACGTCACGTCGAAGTCGAACCCGGCAGCATCATTTGGCTGGGCTTTACCTCGTGGAGCCTGCCCTGGGGCAAAGCTGATTTGAATGCGCGCATGATTTCTGTTCTGACACACCGGATTCCAGACTGATGAAAAAACAACTGCTTCTCAGCCTGTTGGCTGTTTCTGTCTCTGCGGCATACCAGGTGCACGCGGAAACCTGGCCGGATCCGATCGGCCCATCGCAATCTGATTTCGGCGGCGTGGGCCTGATGCAAACACCGACGGCGCGTATGGCAAAAGAGGGTGAATTTAGCCTGAACTTCCGCGATAACGATCAATATCGCTACTACTCTGCTTCGTTGCAGCTGTTCCCGTGGCTGGAAACCACCGTGCGTTATACCGATGTGCGCACCCGTCGTTACAGCGCAGTTGAGGGATTCAGTGGTAACCAAAGCTATAAAGACAAAGCCTTCGATGTGAAGCTGCGGTTGTGGCAAGAGAGCTATTGGTTACCGGAAGTGGCGGTAGGATCACGCGATTTGGGCGGTACTGGCCTGTTCGACAGCGAATACCTGGTCGCCAGCAAAGCCTGGGGACCGTTTGATTTCACCATGGGGATTGGCTGGGGCTACATCGGCAACAGTGGCAGCATCAAAAACCCGTTCTGCTCCTATAGCGATAGCTTCTGCTCCCGCACCGGCGGTGGCACCGCAGGCTCGGTTAACGGGTCACAGATGTTCCACGGCCCGGCAGCGCTGTTCGGCGGCGTGGAATATCAAACCCCCTGGCAGCCGCTGCGCCTGAAGCTGGAATACGAAGGTAACGATTATCAGGATGACTTTGCAGGGCGTCTGGAACAGCGCAGTAAGGTCAACGTTGGGGCGATCTATCGCCTGACCGACTGGGCTGACATCAACGCCAGCTACGAGCGCGGCAACACCTTTATGTTTGGTGTTACCGTGCGCACCAACTTCAACGATCTGCGCCAGTCGCACATTGACAGCGCCAGGCCAGCCTATAACCCGCAGCCACAGGGCGATCTGTTGCAATCCACGGTGGTGGCAAACCAGTTGACCGATCTGAAGTACAACGCCGGATTGAGCGGCCCGCACATTCAGACCAAAGGCAGTACGCTTTACGTATCAGGCGAGCAGACCAAGTATCGTGATACGCCTGAGGGCGTCGATCGCGCCAATCGCATCATCATGAACAACCTGCCAGCCGGTATCGATACCATTGAGGTCACCGAGTCGCGCCTGAATATGCCGCAGGTCACCACCCGAACCAACGTTGCCAGCCTGCACAATGAGCTGAGCGGCTATCCACTGGGCCATGAGCAGCCGCTGCAGCAGACGCGCGAGAATCCGGTCGATCCTGGCGAAACTGAACAAGGCTTCTTTATTCGTAAAGATCGCCTTCACTACAATCTGGCACCGGTGCTCAATCAGTCAGTTGGTGGGCCCGAAAGCTTCTACATGTACCAGCTCGGGGCGATGGCTAGCGCGGATTACGCACTCACCGATCACCTGCTGGTCAGCGGTAGCCTGTTCGGTAACCTTGCCAACAACTACGACAAATTCAACTATAACGGCGCACCGGCTGATTCCACCCTGCCGCGCGTGCGTACCCATATTCGCGACTACGTCGAGAACAATGTCTACGTCAACGACCTGCAAGCCAACTACATGGGTTACCTCGGCAATGGCTTCTACGGCCAGGTGTACGGCGGTTATCTCGAAACCATGTACGGCGGTGTCGGCGGAGAAGTGTTGTATCGCCCAATCGACAGCAACTGGGCCTTTGGTGTTGATGCCAACTACGTGAAGCAGCGTGATTGGGACAACATGATGCAGTTCACCGACTATAAAGCACCAACCGGACACTTCACCGCGTACTGGCGCCCGTGGTTTATGCAGGATGTGCTGGTGAAAGCCAGCGTCGGCGAGTATCTGGCGAAGGACAAAGGTGTGACGGTCGATGTGTCGAAGCGCTTCGACAGCGGCGTGATGGTCGGCTTCTACGCCACCAAAACCAACGTGTCAGCCGAGGCCTATGGCGAAGGGGACTTCACTAAGGGCTTCTATATTTCGATTCCGATGGATCTGTTTACCGTCACGCCAACGCGTGGTCGTGCGCAGGTGAACTGGGTGCCATTAACGCGTGATGGCGGACAGATGCTGGGTCGTAAATATCAGCTGTATGACATGACCTCAGATCGCGACGCGCGGTTTAATTAATTCTCGGGCGGCCAGTTGGCCGCCCGCTTTCTTTCATCAATCCGCGTCGTAACCGAGATTCGGTGCCAGCCAACGTTCAACCTCGCTGACGCTCATGCCCTTACGCGCCGCATAATCCTCCACCTGATCGCGCTGAATCTGCGCCACGGCGAAGTATTTACTGTCGGGATGGCTAAAGTACCAGCCTGACACCGCCGCACCCGGCCACATAGCGAAGGATTCGGTGAGCTTCATGCCGGTGTGCGCTTCCACGTCCAGCAACTGCCAGATCTGCGCTTTCTCGGTGTGTTCCGGACAGGCAGGATAACCGGGCGCCGGACGGATGCCCTGATAATTTTCGCGTATCAACTCTTCATTGCTCAGGTTCTCATTGGCCGCAAAGCCCCAGATCACCTTACGCACACGTTCGTGCAGATACTCGGCAAAGGCTTCTGCCAGACGGTCTGCCAGCGCCTTGATCATGATCTTGTTGTAATCATCATGCTGCTGCTCGTAGGCTTCAGCCAGCGCATCCTCTTCCAGCCCACCGGTGACGGCGAACGCACCGAGATAATCCGCTTTGCCGCTGGATTTCGGTGCCACAAAATCGGCCAGACAGTAGTTGGCGAAGTCCGATTTTTCAGTCTGCTGACGTAAGTGATGGCTCACACACAAGACGTGATCACGTTGTTCATCGCGATAGATCTCAACATCATCACCCACACGGTTGGCGGGGAAAATCCCTACTACTCCACGCGGATTTAAGGAGCCGGTTTTGCTGAGCATATCCAGCATGGCGTTGGCATCGGCAAACAGACGCTTAGCCTCTTCACCCACCACATCATCTTCAAGAATGCGCGGATATTTCCCCGCCAGCGACCAGGTCATAAAGAATGGCGTCCAGTCGATGTAGTGACGCAGCGTGTCGATACTGGCTGTGACAGCGCTCACCCCAAGGCGATGCGCCACTGGCGGCGTGTAGCTTTCCCAATCAATCGAGTAATCGTTGTCGCGTGCGGTTTGCAGGCTCACCGGCGGCGTGCGTGGCTTCTTACGCGCGTGCTGAATACGCACCGTGTCGTACTCTTTGCGCGTGCGCGCCACAAACTCTTCTTTCAGCGTATCCGATAACAGCGATGACACCACGCCAACGGTGCGCGAGGCGTTTTGCACATACACCGTTGGGCCGCTGTAGTTCTGCTCGATCTTCACCGCCGTGTGCGCTTTCGAGGTCGTCGCGCCGCCAATCAGCAGCGGAATAGTGAAGCCCTGACGCTCCATCTCTTTCGCCACGTTGACCATCTCATCCAGCGACGGCGTAATCAGGCCGGAGAGCCCGATGATATCGGCATTTTCAGCGATGGCGGTTTTGAGAATTTTGTCACTCGGCACCATCACGCCAAGATCGATAATTTCGTAGTTATTACACTGCAAAACCACGCCGACGATGTTTTTGCCAATGTCGTGTACATCGCCCTTCACCGTCGCCAGCACGATTTTGCCGTTGCTGCGCCCCGCTTCTTTGCTGGCTTCAATATAGGGTTCGAGATAGGCCACCGCCTGCTTCATCACGCGTGCCGATTTCACCACCTGCGGCAGGAACATTTTGCCCTCGCCAAACAGATCGCCGACCACGTTCATGCCGGACATCAGCGGCCCTTCGATCACCTGAATCGGACGTTCAAATCCCTGACGGGCTTCTTCGGTATCCAGCTCAATAAACTCGGTGATGCCTTTCACTAACGAGTATTCCAGACGTTTGACCACGTCCCAACTGCGCCATTCGGCCTGCTGTTTCTCCTGCTCACCGTCACCTTTGCTGCCGCGATATTTCTCCGCCAGCTCCAGCAAACGCTCGGTGCCATCGTCGCGACGGTTCAGCACCACATCTTCCACCGCATCGCGCAGTTCTGCGGGCAAGTCGTCATAGATTGCCAGCTGACCGGCGTTGACGATGCCCATATCCATGCCGTTGCGAATGGCGTAATAGAGGAACACCGCGTGAATCGCTTCGCGCACCGGATCGTTACCGCGGAACGAGAACGATACGTTAGACACGCCGCCGGAGATCATCGCATGCGGCAGTTCGCGTTTGATGTCTTCACAGGCACCGATAAAGTCCATCGCGTAGTTGTTATGTTCCTCAATACCGGTGGCAACTGCGAAGATGTTCGGGTCGAAAATGATATCTTCTGGCGGGAAGCCGACCTCTTCCGTCAGGATCTTATAGGCGCGACGACAGATTTCGATTTTGCGGGCACGGGTATCCGCCTGACCGACTTCATCAAACGCCATCACCACCATGGCGGCACCGTAGCGCCGCACTTTGCGCGCGTGTTCGATAAACGGCTCAATGCCTTCTTTCATCGAAATCGAGTTAACGATGCCTTTGCCCTGAATGCACTGCAGACCTTTCTCGATCACCTCCCACTTGGAGGAGTCGATCATAATCGGCACGCGTGCAATATCCGGTTCACCGGCAATCAGGTTGAGGAAGCGCACCATCGCGGCTTCGGCATCCAGCATGCCTTCGTCCATGTTGATATCGATAATCTGCGCGCCGCTTTCCACCTGCTGACGCGCCACATCCAGCGCTTCGTTGTACTTCTCTTCTTTAATCAGTCGCTTGAATTTAGCCGAACCGGTAACGTTGGTGCGTTCGCCGACGTTCACAAATAGCGAGTCGGCGTGAATATTCAGTGGTTCCAGACCAGACAGACGGCAGGCAACCGGAATGTCAGGCAACTGGCGTGGTGCAACGCCTTCTACCGCCGCCGCCATCGCCGCGATGTGCTCTGGCGTGGTACCGCAGCAGCCGCCGATGATATTCAGGAAACCGGCACGCGCCCATTCGCCGATCTGTTCAGCCATGTTCGCTGCATCTAAATCGTATTCACCAAACGCATTGGGTAAACCGGCGTTGGGGTGCGCTGTGACGTAACCTTCGGCAATGCGCGATAATTCCTGCACGTACTGGCGCAGCTCGTCTGGGCCGAGCGCACAGTTCAGGCCAAACGACAGCGGCTCGGCGTGGCGCAGTGAGTTGTAGAAACCTTCGGTGGTTTGACCAGAGAGCGTGCGGCCAGAAGCATCCGTGATGGTGCCGGAGATCATCACCGGTAGCTTTACGCCCATCGCTTCCATCTCAACCTGAACAGCGTAAATCGCCGCTTTCGCGTTGAGGGTATCGAACACCGTCTCAATCATGATCAGGTCGGAGCCACCGGCAATCAGCGCATGTGTTGATTCACGGTAGGCTTCCACCAGCTGATTAAAAGTGACATTACGGAAGGCGGGATCGTTTACATCCGGCGAGATGGAGCAAGTGCGGTTGGTGGGGCCGAGCACGCCCGCAACATAGCGCGGTCGGTCAGGGGTTTTCGCCGTCCATGCATCGGCACTGGCACGCGCCAGCTTTGCCGCTTCAAGATTGATCTCAGCGGACAGGGCTTCCATCGCGTAATCTGCCATCGCAATGGTAGTGGAGTTGAAGGTGTTGGTTTCCAGAATATCTGCACCAGCGGCGAGATAGGCATCGTGGATTTCACGGATCACCTCAGGTTTGGTCAGCACTAACAGGTCGTTATTGCCTTTCAAATCGGAGGGCCAGTCGGCAAAACGGCTGCCTCGAAAATCGGCTTCGCTAAGTTTATAACTCTGGATCATGGTGCCCATACCACCGTCCAAAATCATAATGCGCTGTGCCAGTTGCTGATGCAGCATTTCTGTTTTATTGCTCACTCTCGCCCCGTCCACGTCATTGCGTTGGCTAATATGCCAGCCAAACATACTGGCATAACTTTCCGGTGAGCAAAAGTCACGACAGATGAGACATTTTCAGCCTGAAAGTATTACAGATCCGACCAGTAAAGCAGCGTTTGCATTCATGCGCCTAAAAACGAAAATGGTTTCCAGCATTGATGCGATTGTGGAGACGTTATGGCAACCCCAGTACCCGCGAAGCGTGGTAAAAAACCGCGTGCCGCAGCAGCCACCAGCGCCCCAGCCGGTGGGCAAGTCCAATCCCTGACGCGTGGTTTGCGTTTACTCGAACTGATCGCCGAATCCCATGGCAGCGTTGCGCTGACCGAGCTGGCGCAACAGGCCGGATTACCTAACTCCACCACCCATCGCTTACTGACCACCATGCAGCAACAGGGATTTGTGCATCAGGTCGGTGATCTGGGCTTCTGGACGATTGGATCGCACGCGTTTGTGGTCGGCAGCAGTTTCCTGCAGAGCCGCAATCTGCTGGCGATTGTGCATCCTGTCCTGCGTAAGCTGATGGAGGATGCCGGAGAGACGGTCAATCTGGCGGTGCTGGATCTCAGTGATTACCAGGCAGTGATCATCGATCAGGTGCAGTGTACGCAACTGATGCGCATGTCCGCTCCGATTGGCGGTAAGCTACCGATGCATGCCTCTGGCGCGGGCAAGGCGTTTCTCGCCCATCTCAGTGATGAACAAGTGACGGCGCTGCTGCATCAGAAGGGCTTGCACCACTACACGCCGAAAACGCTGATGTCACCGCACAGCCTGAAAGAGAATCTGGCGCTGATTCGCAAGATGGGCTTTTCACATGATGATGAAGAGCACGCGTTGGGCCTGCGCTGCGTCGCGGCACCGATTTATGACGAGCACGGCGAGCCTTTTGCCGCCATCTCGATTTCCGGCCCGATGGCGCGCATGACTGACGACCGCGTAACCGAACTGGGTGCACTGGTGATCCGCGCCGCCAGGCAGGTAACGCAGACTTATTCTGGCCGCTAAGCGGCCACCGACGCATAACGCGCGCTGAAACGTTGCCCGGCGCGCCAGGCAATCACCTCTTCGATATGCCCTTCCCGGATGCGCGTTTGCAGCGCGCGCCACCAGCCCGGATCAAACAGCTGCGGATGCAACGCTTGCAGTAACTTGCCGGTGGCCGGCTCGCTGCACAGCGCATAGCGGAAGGTTTCCGGGAACACATCGTCTGGCCCTACGCTGTACCAGGGTTCGGCTTGCAACTCATCCTCTTCATAACGCGCTGGCGGCACATCGCGGAACTGCAGTTCGGTCATGGGGCGAATTTCATCATAGTCGTAAAACACCACGCGACCGTGGCGCGTCATGCCGAAGTTTTTGAATAGCATGTCGCCGGGAAAAATGTTTGCAGCCGCCAGCTGGCGAATCGCATCGCCATATTCGCCGATCGCGTGCTGACGCTGTTCCGGCGTGGCCTGTGCCAGCCACAAATTGAGCGGCTCCATGCGGCGTTCCAGCCACAGATGGCGGATGATCAGCACGTCGTCACGCAGTTCCATTTTCTCTGGAATGTCGCGCTCAAATTCCGCCATCAACTCTGCCGGGATACGTGCGCGTGGTATCGCGAAGTACTCAAATTCCTGGGTATCGGCCATGCGGCCCACGCGGTCGTGCTCTTTGACCATGCGATAGCAATCCCGCACTTGCGCATCAGTGACCTCTTTCTGCGGCGCGAAGTGATCTTTAATCACTTTAAATACGCGATCAAAACCTGGCAGCGTAAACACCAGCATCACCATGCCGCGGATGCCCGGCGCGATAGTGAAATCTTCGCGGCTGTGTGCCAGATAATGCAGGTATTCACGGTAACACTCGGTTTTGCCGTGTTTCTGACAGCCGATGGCCATATAACGTTCGGCGAGGGTTTTCCCCGGCAGAATCGGTTGCAGCCAGGCAACTAACGCCGCAGGCACTGGTGCATAGACCATAAAGTAGGCGCGGGCGAAGCCGAACACGATGCTGGCGTCGTCGCTGTCGGTTAAGCAGGTGTCGATCCACAAGCGTCCCGCCTCATCGCGCTGAATGGGCAGCAAACAGGGCACCATGCCATCGCTCAACTGTAAGCGCGCCACGATCCAGGCGGTTTTATTGCGGTAGAACAGTTCACCGGCGACATCCAGCGTGGCGGTGGCCAATTGAGCGGGAGTGAACTGCTCATGCAAGTGGCGGACGATCCAGCCGATATCGCGGGTGATATCCTGCCAGGGTAAGCGCAAAGGAATATCGTTAAGAACCTGCCTTAATACTTCATGCCAGCTGCCTTGTGGACGGTACAGCCGCGACAATGGACGTTGTGCCATCGGCGCGGCGGCATAGGGCTGCGACGGGAAGATAAACAGGCGTTCGGGATCCAGATGACTATGGCCTTGCAGACGGCAATAGACGGAATTAAAAAAGCTCTCGGCGATTTCATGGCGCGGATAGCCGGGGAGCAGCGTCTCATAGTGGCTTTTCACCCGCAGCCAGAACGCCTCATCCCAGTTCGAGACGTCATTAAGGATGCGCAGTTGGTTGGCCACTAATCCGACATGGTGATCATAAAGATGGATACGCGCTTTCATCGCCTGCTGCACGGCATGCCAGTCGGCCTGCTCGAAGCGCTGCTGGGCGCCTGCGGTGATATCCAGAAAGCGGCCATACTGCGCGTCGAACCCTTGCAGGATGGTGTGGGCGATCAGAGATTCTCTCGGTGTCATCGGCAACGCTCCGGCAAAGAGAGCCCGTCCGTGGGCCAGGCGTGATGAAAATCCGGGGTGCGGTTCTTAGTCGCCATCAATGGCGACCCTACGAAGGTGTCGTGCGATTTTCGTAGGGTACGCATGCAGACGTATCAGAACTGCGCGGCTTCCGTCGAACCGGTCAGCGCAGTGACTGAGGATTGGCCGCCCTGAATCACATTGGTGATGCGATCAAAATAGCCGGTGCCCACTTCCTGTTGATGCGAGGAGAAGGTGTAGCCTTTTTCGCGCGCGGCAAATTCCGGCTGCTGCACTTTCTCAACGTAATGCCGCATGCCTTCACCCTGCGCATAAGCGTGTGCCAGATCGAACATGTTGAACCACATGCTGTGAATGCCGGCCAGCGTGATGAACTGGAAGCGATAGCCCATGTCGCTTAACGCCTGCTGGAAACGGGCGATGGTGCGATCGTCGAGGTTCTTCTTCCAGTTAAACGACGGCGAACAGTTGTAGGCCAGCAACTTGCCCGGATACTGCGCGTGGATTGCATCGGCAAAACGCTGTGCCAGTTCGAGATCCGGCGTGGAGGTTTCACACCACAGTACATCTGCGTACGGCGCATAGGAGAGGCCTCGGCTGATCGCCTGCTCAATACCGGCGCGAGTACGGAAGAATCCTTCCGCAGTGCGTTGTCCGGTGATAAACGGCGCATCGCGCTCGTCGCAGTCGGAGGTAATCAAATCAGCGGCATCAGCATCGGTGCGTGCCAGCAATACAGTCGGCACGCCCATTACATCGGCTGCCAGTCGCGCAGCCACTAGTTTCTGAATCGCTTCCTGAGTGGGTACCAACACTTTGCCACCCATATGGCCGCACTTCTTCACGGATGCCAGCTGATCTTCAAAGTGCACCGCACCGGCACCCGCCTGAATCATCGACTTCATCAGCTCGAAGGCATTCAGCACGCCACCAAAGCCCGCTTCTGCATCCGCCACAATCGGCAGGAAGTAGTCGATATAGCCTTCATCTTCCGGCGACAAACCGTTGGCCCACTGAATCTGGTCGGCACGCTGGAAGCTCTGATTGATACGCTCGACCACATTCGGCACCGAGTTAGCCGGATAGAGCGACTGATCGGGATACATCTGTCCGGCCATATTGGCATCCGCCGCCACCTGCCAGCCAGACAGATAGATCGCCTCAATCCCCGCTTTGGCCTGCTGTATTGCTTGTCCGCCGGTTAGCGCGCCGAGACTGTTAATATAGCCTTTGGTGGACTCACCGTTGAGCAGCGACCACAGTTTATCGGCACCGCGCTCTGCCAGCGTACAGGCCGGATTCACTGAACCACGCAGGTTGATCACGTCTTCTGCACTATAGGGGCGAGTAATGCCCTGCCAGCGTGCGTCGTTCCAGCTCGATTCCAGTTGTTTGATCTGTTGGTTACGATTCATAGCGTGTTCTCCAGGTTCATGGCAGCAGGCGGTAGCCCGGCAGAGTGAGGAAAGAAACCAGTTCGTCATCAGTGGTTATTTGCGCCATCAGCGCGGCGGCATCGGCAAAGCGCCCACTACGGAAGCGCTCCTCGCCCAGCGTTTGTTGCAGGGCCAGCATCTCTTCATCGAGTAGCCGCTCAAACAGTTCGGCGGTCACCAGTTGGCCATCGCTGAGGATCTGCTTGTGGTGGATCCACTGCCAGATGGAGGTGCGGGCAATTTCCGCCGTAGCGGCATCCTCCATCAATCCGTCAATCGGCACGCAGCCATTGCCACCGATCCAGGCTTCGAGATATTGCAACGCCACGCGAATGTTGGCGCGCATACCGGCCTCTGTGCGCAGACCTCGACAAGGGCGCAGTAGGCGCTCGGCGGTAATCGGGCCATCCTGATCGCGACTGACATGCAGCTGATTAGGCTGGTCGGCTAGCTGACGATCAAATTCTGCCATCGCGATATCGGCCAGACCCGGATGTGCTACCCAGGTGCCATCGTGCCCATTGCCCGCCTCACGCGCTTTATCTTCCTGTACTTTCTGCATCACCCACGCGTTGCGTTCGGCATCTTTGCTCGGGATCAGCGCGGACATGCCGCCCATCGCCAATGCGCCGCGACGGTGGCAGGTTTTGATCAGCAGCCGCGAATAAGCATCGAGAAAGGGTTGATCCATGCTGATTTGTTGACGATCTGGCAGGATACGATCGCCGTGCTGCGCCAGGGTTTTGATGTAGCTGAAGATGTAATCCCAGCGGCCGCAATTCAGTCCCACCACGTGATCGCGCAATTCCCACAGGATCTCGTCCATCTGGAATACTGCCGGCAGCGTTTCGATCAGCACTGTGGCTTTGATGGTCCCGCGCGGCAGATCGAAGCGATCTTCGCTAAAGCGGAAGATCTCACGCCACCACGCCACTTCAGACGCATGCTCGGTTTTTGGCAGATAGAACCAAGGGCCATGCCCCTTTTCCAGCAGTGCCTCAACGTTGTGGAACAGGTAAAGCGCAAAATCAAACAGCCCGCCGGGAATGGCACGATCGCGCCACTCAACGTGTTTTTCATTCAGATGCAGGCCACGTACGCGACACATCATTAGCGCGGGATCGGATTTCAGCTGATAGATTTTGCCCGCCTCACTGGTGAAGCTCAGCGTGCCGTTAACCGCATCGCGCAGTGTCAGCTGGCCATCCATCAATTTCTGCCAGGTCGGGGCCAGTGAATCCTCGAAATCGGCCATGAATACGTTGACGTTAGCATTCAGCGCGTTGATCACCATTTTACGATCCGGCGGGCCGGTGATCTCTACACGACGGTCGCGCAGCAGTTGTGGAATTGGGCGCACCTGCCAGTTACGCTCACGAATGGAAGTAGTTTCCGAATCAAAGTCTGGTAAGGCACCCTGATCGTAACGCTGCTGGCGCTGCTGACGTGCTTTTAACAGGCGCTCGCGTTCCGGTGCAAAACGCGCAACCAGCGTATGCAGGAAGTCGATGGCTTCCGGGGTGAGCAGCTGCTTTTCCGCGTGGGTAAAGGGCTGAGTGAAGGTCAGCGTATTGTGGATAACTGAATCTGTCATGCGGGCTGCTCCTGTTATGATCCGTCCCCAATTTCTGGGATCCGGGTGTAGGGTAATTTTTAACCGGCAAGATCAGAGCATAATGATTTTTATTTTGTTTTCAAAAACTATTTCCATTTTTATGGTTATTGCAGTTTATAACATTGATAAATATGTAATTTAAAGTCTCGAATTAAAGGCAATAACTTCCACATCATCGCAAGAGATCAAAAAAAATGCCGCGACAACACGAGGCTGTCACGGCAAGTTCGAGGAGATATTTGCGAGCTTTTAGTTTATTCGAGCGTTGGGTTCATACGACGGAGATCGAACGGTGTGATCTGGTAAACGTAATAGTTTAGCCAGTTTGAGAACAGCAGATTACCGTGGCTGCGCCAGGTAGCACGCGGCGGCAGTTCTGGATTGTCCTGAGGAAAGTAGTTAAACGGCACTTCAGGATGCAGCCCTGCATCATAATCACGATGATATTCACCGGATAGCGTTAGTGCGTCGTACTCAGGATGGCCGGTGACAAACGCCAGGCGCTTGTCTTTGCTCGCCATCAGATAAGCCCCGGTGGCCTCTGATTCAGCAAACAGCTCAAGATCGGTATAGTCGCGAATTAACTGGCTCGGGAAATCAGCATAACGCGAATGCGGAGCGAGAAAATTGTCATCAAATCCTCGGGTTAACAAGGCGTGAGGATGCAGGATTTGATGTTCATACACACCTGAAAGTTTGTTCTGACGCGTCTGTTTTGGAATGCCATACAGAATGTTCAGTGCGGCTTGCACCGCCCAACAGACAAACAGAGTGGATGTGACGTGTTCTTTCGCCCAGTGCAGCACACGCTGAATCTGTGGCCAGTATGCCACGTCATTGAAATCCACCAATCCCAGCGGGGCACCTGTAACGATCAGACCATCGAAATTATCGTACTCAATATCTTCGAAGTTGCAGTAGAAGTTATTGAGATGTTCGCTTGGCGTATTCCGTGACTCACGACTGTCGATCCGTAGCAACTGCACGTCAATCTGCAGTGGCGAGTTGGACAGCAGGCGTAAGAACTGATTTTCCGTTTCGATCTTTTTTGGCATCAGATTGAGGATCAATACTTTTAGCGGACGAATCTCCTGAACACTGGCGCGCGATGAGGCCATGACGAACACGTTCTCATTACGCAAAAAATTAACTGCCGGTAATTCGTCGGGGATTCTGATTGGCATAACTGACTGACCTCTTACTGATAACCGTATAAACGTTTAGACATCCAGATGCCCGAGGTTATCCTGGCATCTACTGAATGTCGAGTCTTCATGCAGTTTATGAAAATGTTTCAGTTTAAAGCATGATTTGGAGGTCTGACTCGGTTATTTATGCCGCATCTTTGCGCAACTAACGCGGTTTTCTATGCGTTTTTTGCATATAGATGAGGCGTAATGACAGCGTTTAAGAGGAAAAATGGGAGGCTTAACTGATCAATTCTATCTTTTTTCGCAGCACATTTAGCGGTTTTTACCCGTCAGTTAGTCACGGGTGGGATGTTTTCGTGGCTTTTGGCGGGGATTTTGCCAATGTGCAGACGTAAAAAAGCCCTGAACTACTGTTCAGGGCTTCTTCACTTAATTAATGCCTGGCAGTTCCCTACTCTCGCATGGGGAGACCCCACACTACCATCGGCGCTACGGCGTTTCACTTCTGAGTTCGGCATGGGGTCAGGTGGGACCACCGCGCTAAAGCCGCCAGGCAAATTCTGTTTCATCCGCGCCGTTACTTCCGTAACCACGCGAACCAATCTCTGAACAAGCTGAAAATCTACTGCGTCTCTCAAAAAACGCCTCTGGCGTTGTAAGGTTAAGCCTCACGGGTCATTAGTACCGGTTAGCTCAATGCATCGCTGCACTTACACATCCGGCCTATCAACGTCGTAGTCTTCAACGTCCCTTCAGGACTCTCAAGGAGTCAGGGAGAACTCATCTCGGGGCAAGTTTCGTGCTTAGATGCTTTCAGCACTTATCTTTTCCGCACTTAGCTACCGGGCAATGCCATTGGCATGACAACCCGAACACCAGTGGTGCGTTCACTCCGGTCCTCTCGTACTAGGAGCAACCCCCCTCAATTCTCCAGCGCCCACGGCAGATAGGGACCGAACTGTCTCACGACGTTCTAAACCCAGCTCGCGTACCACTTTAAACGGCGAACAGCCGTACCCTTGGGACCTACTTCAGCCCCAGGATGTGATGAGCCGACATCGAGGTGCCAAACACCGCCGTCGATATGAACTCTTGGGCGGTATCAGCCTGTTATCCCCGGAGTACCTTTTATCCGTTGAGCGATGGCCCTTCCATTCAGAACCACCGGATCACTATGACCTGCTTTCGCACCTGCTCGAGCCGTCACTCTCGCAGTCAAGCTGGCTTATGCCATTGCACTAACCTCCTGATGTCCGACCAGGATTAGCCAACCTTCGTGCTCCTCCGTTACTCTTTAGGAGGAGACCGCCCCAGTCAAACTACCCACCAGACACTGTCCGCAGCCCGGATCACGGGCCTACGTTAGAACATCAAACATTAAAGGGTGGTATTTCAAGGTTGGCTCCACGCAGACTGGCGTCCACGCTTCAAAGCCTCCCACCTATCCTACACATCAAGGCTCAATGTTCAGTGTCAAGCTATAGTAAAGGTTCACGGGGTCTTTCCGTCTTGCCGCGGGTACACTGCATCTTCACAGCGATTTCAATTTCACTGAGTCTCGGGTGGAGACAGCCTGGCCATCATTACGCCATTCGTGCAGGTCGGAACTTACCCGACAAGGAATTTCGCTACCTTAGGACCGTTATAGTTACGGCCGCCGTTTACCGGGGCTTCGATCAAGAGCTTCTCCTTGCGGATAACCCCATCAATTAACCTTCCGGCACCGGGCAGGCGTCACACCGTATACGTCCACTTTCGTGTTTGCACAGTGCTGTGTTTTTAATAAACAGTTGCAGCCAGCTGGTATCTTCGACTGGCTTCAGCTCGGGGAGCAAGTCCCTTCACCTACGCGCCAGCGTGCCTTCTCCCGAAGTTACGGCACCATTTTGCCTAGTTCCTTCACCCGAGTTCTCTCAAGCGCCTTGGTATTCTCTACCTGACCACCTGTGTCGGTTTGGGGTACGATTTCGTGTTACCTGGAGCTTAGAGGCTTTTCCTGGAAGCAGGGCATCAGTTACTTCACCACCGTAGTGGCTCGTCATCACACCTCAGCGTTAATAAGAGTCCGGATTTACCTAAACTCTCCGCCTACATGCTTAAACCGGGACAACCGTCGCCCGGATAACCTAGCCTTCTCCGTCCCCCCTTCGCAGTAACACCAAGTGCAGGAATATTAACCTGCTTCCCATCGACTACGCTTTTCAGCCTCGCCTTAGGGGTCGACTCACCCTGCTCCGATTAACGTTGAACAGGAACCCTTGGTCTTCCGGCGAGCGGGCTTTTCACCCGCTTTATCGTTACTTATGTCAGCATTCGCACTTCTGATACCTCCAGCAACCCTCACAGGCCACCTTCAACGGCTTACAGAACGCTCCCCTACCCAACAACGCATACGCGTCGCTGCCGCAGCTTCGGTGCATGGTTTAGCCCCGTTACATCTTCCGCGCAGGCCGACTCGACCAGTGAGCTATTACGCTTTCTTTAAATGATGGCTGCTTCTAAGCCAACATCCTGGCTGTCTGTGCCTTCCCACATCGTTTCCCACTTAACCATGACTTTGGGACCTTAGCTGGCGGTCTGGGTTGTTTCCCTCTTCACGACGGACGTTAGCACCCGCCGTGTGTCTCCCGTGATAACATTCTTCGGTATTCGCAGTTTGCATCGGGTTGGTAAGCCGGGATGGCCCCCTAGCCGAAACAGTGCTCTACCCCCGAAGATGAGTTCACGAGGCGCTACCTAAATAGCTTTCGGGGAGAACCAGCTATCTCCCGGTTTGATTGGCCTTTCACCCCCAGCCACAAGTCATCCGCTAATTTTTCAACATTAGTCGGTTCGGTCCTCCAGTTAGTGTTACCCAACCTTCAACCTGCCCATGGCTAGATCACCGGGTTTCGGGTCTATACCCTGCAACTTAACGCCCAGTTAAGACTCGGTTTCCCTGCGGCTCCCCTATACGGTTAACCTTGCTACAGAATATAAGTCGCTGACCCATTATACAAAAGGTACGCAGTCACCCCATAAAAGAGGCTCCCACTGCTTGTACGTACACGGTTTCAGGTTCTGTTTCACTCCCCTCGCCGGGGTTCTTTTCGCCTTTCCCTCACGGTACTGGTTCACTATCGGTCAGTCAGGAGTATTTAGCCTTGGAGGATGGTCCCCCCATATTCAGACAGGATACCACGTGTCCCGCCCTACTCTTCGAACTCACAGTAAGTGCATTTTTGTGTACGGGAGTATCACCCTGTACCCTGCGACTTTCCAGACGCTTCCACTAATGCACAAACTGATTCAGGTTCTGGGCTGTTCCCCGTTCGCTCGCCGCTACTGGGGGAATCTCGGTTGATTTCTTTTCCTCTGGGTACTTAGATGTTTCAGTTCCCCAGGTTCGCCTCGCAACACTATGTATTCATGTTGCGATGATGCACAGAGTGCACCGGGTTTCCCCATTCGGACATCGTCGGCTGTAGCGGTTCATATCACCTTACCGACGCTTTACGCAGATTAGCACGTCCTTCATCGCCTCTGACTGCCAGGGCATCCACCGTGTACGCTTAGTCGCTTAACCTCACAACCCACAGGCGTTTTACAACGCTGCAGACTGCAAGCATTTGAGAGACTCGAACACATCGTTTATTCATTCTTATTACGGAGAATGAACGCGACGTGTCGTTTCAATTTTCAGCTTGTTCCGGATTGTTAAAGAGCAATATCTCAAACTCGACGTTACCGTCAGTTTTGAGATATTTCGTGGAGACACCTTTCACCTGTCACCAAGCAAGTGGCGTCCCCTAGGGGATTCGAACCCCTGTTGCCGCCGTGAAAGGGCGGAGTCCTAACCGCTAGACGAAGGGGACACGATAGTGTCACGACTTCGCAGCCGTCTTGCTCATTACTTTTCTATCAGACAATCTGTGTGAGCACTGCGCGGGAAGGTATCTTCAGGTAAGGAGGTGATCCAACCGCAGGTTCCCCTACGGTTACCTTGTTACGACTTCACCCCAGTCATGAATCACAAAGTGGTAAGCGCCCTCCCGAAGGTTAAGCTACCTACTTCTTTTGCAACCCACTCCCATGGTGTGACGGGCGGTGTGTACAAGGCCCGGGAACGTATTCACCGTAGCATTCTGATCTACGATTACTAGCGATTCCGACTTCACGGAGTCGAGTTGCAGACTCCGATCCGGACTACGACGCACTTTATGAGGTCCGCTTGCTCTCGCGAGGTCGCTTCTCTTTGTATGCGCCATTGTAGCACGTGTGTAGCCCTACTCGTAAGGGCCATGATGACTTGACGTCATCCCCACCTTCCTCCAGTTTATCACTGGCAGTCTCCTTTGAGTTCCCGGCCGAACCGCTGGCAACAAAGGATAAGGGTTGCGCTCGTTGCGGGACTTAACCCAACATTTCACAACACGAGCTGACGACAGCCATGCAGCACCTGTCTCAGAGTTCCCGAAGGCACCAAAGCATCTCTGCTAAGTTCTCTGGATGTCAAGAGTAGGTAAGGTTCTTCGCGTTGCATCGAATTAAACCACATGCTCCACCGCTTGTGCGGGCCCCCGTCAATTCATTTGAGTTTTAACCTTGCGGCCGTACTCCCCAGGCGGTCGACTTAACGCGTTAGCTCCGGAAGCCACTCCTCAAGGGAACAACCTCCAAGTCGACATCGTTTACGGCGTGGACTACCAGGGTATCTAATCCTGTTTGCTCCCCACGCTTTCGCACCTGAGCGTCAGTCTTTGTCCAGGGGGCCGCCTTCGCCACCGGTATTCCTCCAGATCTCTACGCATTTCACCGCTACACCTGGAATTCTACCCCCCTCTACAAGACTCTAGCCTGCCAGTTTCGAATGCAGTTCCCAGGTTGAGCCCGGGGATTTCACATCCGACTTGACAGACCGCCTGCGTGCGCTTTACGCCCAGTAATTCCGATTAACGCTTGCACCCTCCGTATTACCGCGGCTGCTGGCACGGAGTTAGCCGGTGCTTCTTCTGCGGGTAACGTCAATCGCCAAGGTTATTAACCTTAACGCCTTCCTCCCCACTGAAAGTACTTTACAACCCGAAGGCCTTCTTCATACACGCGGCATGGCTGCATCAGGCTTGCGCCCATTGTGCAATATTCCCCACTGCTGCCTCCCGTAGGAGTCTGGACCGTGTCTCAGTTCCAGTGTGGCTGGTCATCCTCTCAGACCAGCTAGGGATCGTCGCCTAGGTGAGCCATTACCCCACCTACTAGCTAATCCCATCTGGGCACATCCGATGGTGTGAGGCCCGAAGGTCCCCCACTTTGGTCCGAAGACGTTATGCGGTATTAGCTACCGTTTCCAGTAGTTATCCCCCTCCATCGGGCAGTTTCCCAGACATTACTCACCCGTCCGCCACTCGTCACCCAAGGAGCAAGCTCCTCTGTGCTACCGTTCGACTTGCATGTGTTAGGCCTGCCGCCAGCGTTCAATCTGAGCCATGATCAAACTCTTCAATTTAAGTTTGATTTGCTGAAACAAGTTCAGCGATGCTCATCTGTAAAACGTCATAATGAATTTCATTATGTGTTCACTCGTGAGACTTGATATTTTTTACGTCCGGAGACGCTGATATCAATCCTGCGAGTGCCCACACAGATTGTCTGATAAATTGTTAAAGAGCGGTGCAATCAGCGCCTTAAGCTGCTGTTGCGAGGTGGCGTATATTACGCTTTCCTCCTTCAGAGTCAAACACTTTTTTCAGCGTTTTTCATCTGGCGGAAGTTCTTATTGAAGCTTCCTGTCAACACCGCACTCCGTAAACCGTTGTGCCGTCTCGATGGATGCGCATTATAGGGAGTTGTTCGCAGCGCGCAACCGCTAAATTCAATAAAAACAACCGTTCGCTGCATTCCACAGCAAAACCCCGCCTTATACCCACTTACACACAGTGTTATCCACATTCATCGGCGTAGATGAATTTAGGCGAGCATCACGCAAACGTTTTCGCTACAATGCCCGGCGACGTCAAGGATGCCCCTTTTGGGGCGTTACATGAAGCAAGCGCTCTCTTCTATATAGAAAGAAACGCTAAGCTTGATGTAACGCTCTTATTTATGCGAAACAAAGCCAAGGGATAAAACCACCATGCAACAACGTCGTCCAGTACGCCGCGCTCTGCTCAGTGTTTCTGATAAAGCCGGTATCCTCGAATTTGCTCAGGCACTCTCCAGTCGTGGTGTTGAGCTGCTCTCCACAGGTGGTACTGCTCGCCTGCTGGCAGATGCGGGCCTGCCCGTCACTGAAGTTTCTGACTACACCGGTTTCCCGGAAATGATGGATGGACGCGTCAAAACGCTGCACCCGAAAGTGCATGGCGGTATTTTGGGCCGTCGCGGCACCGATGATGCGATCATGTCTGAGCACGCTATCAGCCCAATCGACATGGTGGTGGTTAACCTCTATCCCTTCGCCCAGACCGTCGCTAAACCCGACTGCTCACTGGCAGACGCGGTAGAGAATATCGATATCGGTGGCCCAACCATGGTGCGCTCCGCCGCCAAGAACCACAAAGACGTGGCTATTGTGGTGAAGAGCAGCGACTACGAGGCCATCATCGCCGAGCTGGACGCCAACGAAAACTCCCTGACTCTGGACACCCGTTTCGATCTGGCGATCAAAGCCTTCGAACACACCGCAGCGTATGACAGCATGATTGCCAATTACTTCGGTAGCCTGGTGCCGGCTTACCACACTGACAGCAAAGAGCCTGCCGGCCGTTTCCCTCGTACGCTGAATCTCAACTTCATTAAGAAGCAGGATATGCGCTACGGCGAGAACAGCCATCAGGACGCTGCCTTCTATATAGAAGAGAATGTGGCGGAAGCTTCTGTTGCTACTGCACAGCAGGTTCAGGGCAAAGCACTCTCTTACAACAACATCGCCGATACCGATGCTGCGCTTGAGTGTGTGAAAGAGTTTGATGAAGCGGCTTGCGTGATTGTGAAACACGCCAACCCGTGCGGCGTAGCAGTGGGCGGTTCGATTCTGGATGCCTACGAGCGCGCTTACAAAACCGACCCAACCTCAGCTTTCGGCGGCATCATAGCTTTCAACCGTGAATTAGACGAAGCCACTGCACAGGCAATCATTAGCCGTCAGTTCGTGGAAGTGATCATCGCCCCTTCCGCTAGCGAAGCGGCATTGAAAGTCACCGCAGCGAAACAAAACGTACGCGTACTGGTGTGCGGTCAGTGGCAGGGTCGAGTCGCCGCACTGGATTTCAAACGTGTGAACGGTGGCGTACTGGTGCAGGATCGCGATCTGGGCATGGTTGATGCCAGCCAGTTACGAGTGGTGACTAAGCGCCAGCCAAGCGAGCAGGAATTACGTGATGCGCTGTTCTGCTGGAAAGTGGCCAAGTTCGTGAAGTCCAATGCGATTGTCTATGCACGTGACAACATGACTATCGGCATTGGCGCGGGCCAGATGAGCCGTGTTTACTCTGCCAAAATTGCCGGTATTAAAGCAGGTGATGAAGGTTTAGAAGTAAAAGGTTCTGCTATGGCATCTGATGCTTTCTTCCCGTTCCGCGATGGTATCGACGCGGCTGCTGCCGTGGGTATCAGCTGTGTGATTCAACCAGGTGGTTCTATCCGTGATGATGAAGTGATTGCCGCCGCTGATGAACACGGCATTGCGATGATCTTCACCGACATGCGTCACTTCCGCCATTAATAGCCTGGAGCTGTAATAGATGAAAATTTTAGTGATTGGTAATGGCGGACGTGAACACGCGCTGGCATGGAAAGCGGCACAGTCTCCTTTAGCTGAGACCGTCTTTGTGGCTCCGGGTAACGCTGGTACCGCACTGGAGCCCGCATTGCAAAATGTAGCGATCAGCCCAACCGACGTGCCTGCCCTGTTGGCGTTTGCTCAGCAAGAGAATATCGATCTGACCATCGTCGGCCCGGAAGCGCCGCTGGTGATTGGCGTGGTCGATGCGTTCCGCGCTGCCGGCCTGAAAATCTTTGGCCCAACCCAGGCGGCTGCACAGCTGGAAGGATCAAAAGCCTTCACCAAAGATTTCCTGGCGCGCCAGCAGATCCCTACCGCTGAATACCAGAACTTTACCGAGGTCGAACCCGCCCTGGCTTACCTGCGCGAGAAAGGCGCACCGATCGTCATTAAAGCTGACGGTTTAGCAGCGGGCAAAGGCGTTATCGTGGCGATGGAACTGGCTGAAGCGGAAGCCGCCGTGCAGGACATGCTGGCAGGCAACGCTTTCGGCGATGCAGGCCATCGAATTGTCATTGAAGAGTTCCTCGACGGCGAAGAAGCCAGCTTCATCGTAATGGTAGATGGCGACAACGTGTTGCCAATGGCCACCAGCCAGGATCATAAGCGTGTTGGCGATGGCGATACCGGTCCAAACACCGGCGGCATGGGCGCTTACTCACCTGCCCCGGTGGTAACGGATGAGATCCACCAGCGAGTGATGGATCAGATTATCTGGCCAACCGTCAATGGTATGAAAGCGGAAGGCAACACCTATACCGGTTTCCTTTATGCCGGTCTGATGATCGATAAAGCTGGTCAGCCGAAAGTGATCGAATTCAACTGCCGATTTGGCGATCCAGAAACCCAGCCGATCATGATGCGTCTGCAATCAGATCTGGTTGAGCTTTGTCTGTCCGCGGTGGATGGCAAACTGGATCAACAAACCTCGCAGTGGGATCCACGTCCGTCACTGGGTGTCGTGCTGGCTGCAGGCGGTTATCCGGCGGATTACAATACCGGCGACCAGATCCACGGCCTGCCACTGGAAGAAGTGCCGGATGGCAAAGTGTTCCATGCGGGCACCACGATGAAAGATGATGTGGTGGTGACTAACGGTGGGCGCGTGCTGTGCGTGACCGCACTGGGTGAAGATGTGGCAGCCGCGCAGAAGAATGCTTATGCGCTGGCTAAGCATATTTCCTGGGAAGGCAGCTTCTGCCGCAAGGATATTGGTTACCGCGCGATTAACCGCAAGTAATCAACAAGGGGCACTCTGAGTGCCCCTTAATTTTTTCCGCTTCAGAAATCACTCTCTTTCGGCTGCCAGCTGCATTCATCCTCTGGCGTCGCCCGCAGCAACTGCACGCCTTCAGGCGCCTCCAACCACGACACCATTAACGGTTGTGGCTGGCTTCGCTGCTGCTGGGATAACGTGGCAATCATTCCGCTATCAAACGGTGCATTAACTACTTTGCCATCACAGTCGCGTATCTGTGTTGCTCCCAGCCAATGTCCCTGCTTCAGCAATACTCGGCCACTTAGCAATGCATTACTTTGCTCCAGCATACGTTGTGCATCAAACCGGTAGAGTTCCACCGTGTCACCACTCACCGCTTCGCGACGCCCCGCCAGCTGGCGTTGCATGAAGTTGAGATTACCGAGATGGTCGAAGCGTAACGTCACATCATCCGGTTGCTCGCCTGCCACACTGCGCTCAACGCTGATCAGTTTGTTCTGCTGCCAGTTGTAGTCAGTGGTTTCCATGGCATCGCCATTGAAGGGGGTATAAACGGTACGCAGATGGACAGCTTGATGATCACTGTTCTTACGCCAGATGCGCACAGTGCCGCGATCGGCCAGATAACCGCTCGCCGTAAAGGCAGGAAGATCGTGAGTGGAACTACAGCCCGCGAGTAGCGCACCGAGTAACAGGGCGCAGACGCGCTGAGTAATCGTGTTCAGCATGACAGGCCCCGATAACAAAAAGGGGCGATGTCGCCCCTCTTTTAAAGCTTAAACCGCGATGCGGAAAACTTACTTAACTGCGTCTTTCAGAGCTTTACCAGAGACGAACGCTGGCACGTTAGCTGCAGCGATTTTGATCTCGTTGCCAGTCTGTGGGTTGCGACCGGTACGCTCAGCGCGGTGGTTCACTTTAAAAGTACCAAAACCAACCAGTTGTACAGCATCACCTTCTTTCAGAGACTCAGTGATCGCAGCCAGGGTAGATTCCAGCGCAGCTTTAGCCTGGGTTTTTGACAGGTCAGCTTTCTCTGCGATCACATCAATCAGTTGAGTCTTGTTCATAAGTTATCCTTAAAGTGTATTTATCGCTTGCTAAGCAACGAGTGCGAGGGAAAAGCCATATTCTGGCACTCTTCAACCTGCACGCAAAGATAGCCACAATTTTCAGCCCCCCAAATGTAGACCAGACAGGGGGCTGATGTGAAGCCTCCAGGCGCGGTAATTCAGGCCTGAAGTCACGTTTTATCGCCTTATTGCTGAAAAAGTATACCGATGTTACTGATTCCCGCTTCGCGCAGGTCAGAACGTAACCCCTTAATCAGCTCAAGGTCGCGCTCTTCGCAGTCTGCCAGCAGGCGGAAAATCTCCCACTGCATATCCCATTCATCAATCACCGCCTGATTTTCACGCAGCTCTTCATCGGTCATTTCACGACCGGCCTGCGTCATTTCAAGGATAGCGACGGTGGTGATCGAGGTGCGGCTGACTTCGATCGCGTGCTCCAGAGTTTCGCCGCTGAGTTGTGCATGCACAACTTCGCTCAACGCAACACAGGCATCGATCGCTGGATGGACACCGTAGATATCAAAATCATCGCCATTCGGAATCGCTGATTCCAGCTTTTCCAGTTGGCTATCGAAGTTAATCTTAGCGTCTTTAACCGTCAGGCTCTCCCAGACAAGATCAAGGATGCGGCGATAGAGCTGCGGATCGGCAAATTCGGTCTGCTGACAGAAGGCCCAATAGTTGGGGAACATCCGCTCGCACAGACAGGCCATGAAGGTCATATGCTGCCAGCTTTCCAGCTTCGCCAGACGCAAATGGACGGGGTTCTGTAACATCAAACTTACTCTCAATAGGTTAGCTGGCGGCAGTGTACCGCAAAAGCCGCGCGCAAACAGCGTTAACGCGCATTTTGCCAACGTAGAAATGTCGGTCGACCTGAGGCAACCGCATCGGCCCAGCGTGTGGGTTCGGGCAGGCGATAGCCCGACGTACATAATTCCACCCAATGCAGCGCACTCTCCAGGCTGATTCTATGCCCCGTTGAGACAAACAGCGGGTTACAGCGCGCTTTACTGCGCCACACCCAGCCAATCTGCTCACCTTTATCCATTAGCGGCTGACGACTCCCCGGTTCCCCGCTTAGCTCGGCAAACCGACCACACAGCCGTTTCTTAGCCACGCCAATAGTGGGCACATCCACCAATAAACCGAAATGGGCAGCCACCCCGAGCCGTCGCGGATGAGCAATACCCTGACCGTCAACAAACAGGAGATCAGGCTGATGAGTGAGCTGTTGCCAGGCGGCGAGGAGTGCGGGTACTTCGCGAAAGGACAAAAAACCAGGGATGTACGGCATGGTGGTTTCGATACGCGCAATGCGATGCTCCACCAGCTGCAATGAGGGGTACTCCAGCACGATTAGCGCCGCGCGGGTAATGGCGCCTTCCTGCTCAAAACCGACGTCCGCACCGGCGATAAAACGAGGCGGCAGGACGTCAAAATCATCCTGCCGCACCACGTCAGCAGCGCGTTGAAGCTGTTCGGCTCGCAGCGCGGCTAAATCCATGCTTAGCCCTGATGGTAAGGGCGTGACAGACGATGCACGGCTTCCACGAATGCACCGGCATGTTCTGGCGGCACATCCTGATGGATGCCATGGCCCAGGTTGAAGACGTGGCCTTCACCCGCACCGAAGCCTTCCAGAATGGTGGCCACTTCCTGCTCGATACGTGCTGGCGGTGCATACAGCATGGATGGATCCATGTTGCCCTGCAGCGCCACTTTGTCACCTACACGACGACGGGCATCGGCGATATCGGTGCTCCAGTCCAGACCCAGGGCATCACATCCGGTGGCCGCGATAGCTTCCAGCCATTGACCACCGCCTTTGGTGAACAGTGTAATCGGCACGCGGCGACCTTCGTTCTCGTGTAGCACGCTATCAACGATTTTGTGCATGTAGTAGAGCGAGAACTCACGGTAGTCGCGACCTGTCAGCACGCCGCCCCAGGTGTCGAAGACCATAATCGACTGTGCACCCGCTTTAATCTGCGCGTTCAGGTAAAGAATGACGCTGTCAGCCAGCTTATCCAGCAGCTTATGCAGAGTTTGCGGCTCGGCATACATCATCTTTTTGATTTTGGTGAAAGCTTTGCTGCTGCCGCCTTCGACCATGTAGGTCGCCAGCGTCCATGGGCTGCCAGAGAAGCCGATCAGCGGCACTTCGCCTTTCAGGTTATGGCGAATGGTGCGTACCGCATTCATCACATAAGCCAGCTCGTCCTCTGGATCCGGAATCGGCAACTTATCAACATCTGCGCGGCATGTAATAGGATTTGAGAAACGCGGGCCTTCACCCGTTTCAAAGTAGAGCCCCAGTCCCATCGCATCAGGAATTGTCAGGATATCGCTGAAGAGGATCGCTGCATCCAGCGCATAGCGACGCAGCGGCTGCAAGGTGACTTCGCACGCCAGCTCGGCATTCTTACACAGCGACATAAAATCACCGGCTTCAGCACGCGTGGCTTTATACTCCGGCAAATAGCGCCCGGCTTGTCGCATCATCCATACCGGGGTGACATCTACCGGCTGACGTAACAGGGCGCGCAGATAACGATCGTTCTTCAGTTCACTCATAATGGGCTCTCTCATGCTAAGGCCGCCAGTGTAGCATTTTCACGGCGCGCTGGCGCGACACAGGGCAACGGTATCTTCAATCAACCGTCGTGCCACCGTACCCGGCGGCGGGAGTAGCGGCAGATCGTCATAACGATACCAGCCAGCATCCAGCAACTCTTTGCCATCGTGTTGCAAGTCTCCGCCTTCATACTCGGCCATAAATGCCATCATTAAGGAGTGCGGGAAGGGCCACGGCTGCGAGGTGACATAGCGGACATTTTTCACCCGTACGTTGCTCTCTTCCATCACCTCACGCGCCACGGCCTGTTCCAGCGTTTCCCCTACTTCAACAAAGCCAGCCAATACTGTGTAAATGCTGTTGCGATGGCGCGCATGGTTAGCCAGCAGGATCTCATCGCCTCGGCGAATAGCCACGATAATGCACGGCGCGATCTGCGGATAATAGCGCTCGCGGCAATGGTGACACAGGCAGGCAAACTCACGTTTACTGAGGTGCATTTCGTGTCCGCAGTAGCCGCACCAGCGATGGGATCGGTAAAACTCCGCCAGTTGAACACCGCGCCCAACCATCTGGAAAAGCCCAACATCTTCGTCGATTAGCTGGCGAACAGAGCCCATATTATCCGGGCGTGATTCTCGTATCAGCCAGACATTTTCAGCCTGCCACTCACCAATTAATATCGCGGTCTTTCCTGTCAGGCCAAAATCGCCGGATAAGCCATGCGGCAGCTCGCCTTGCGGTAACCAAAGTTTTTGTTCATGGCTGACAATCCACCAGCCAGCGTCTACGCTTGAGATCTCACGTTGCATCTTATTCGTTGTCCTTAGCGTCGAATGGCACGCTGAAATCCTGATGTTAAGTGTGTAATGGATAACTATAACTCACCCGGAGCCCCATATGCTTACCCAGTTAGATGACCTGGCCAGGCGTGTAAGTGGCGGTAATGAATTAGTCGACGCGTGGCTGCGCGCGCGCCGACAGTTGCTTGTCAGCTATTACGCATTAATCGGCATGAAGCCCAATAAAGAGGCGCTCAGTGCGCTGGATGAACAGGCGTTGGATGCATTTTGCCACAGTCTGGTGGATTACCTTTCAACCGGTCATTTCAGTATTTATGAACGTATTATCAGCGAGATGGAAGGAGACAGCCCACTCATTGCGGCGGCACAAATCTATCCGGCTTTGGAAGCGAATACCGATCGCATGATGCAACTGTATGACAGCCATCTACAGCAGGCGATCAATGACGATAACTGTGTTGAATTCCAAAAGGCGTTGTCCGAAGTGGGTGAAGTGCTGGAGTCACGCTTCACGCTGGAAGATAAGCTGGTGCAACTAGCCTGGGATAACCAGCTGGCGCGCCCGCCAGTCGCCAATGAAAGCAATATGGCTCGCCCCGCTTAAACTCGCACTATGTAAAAAACTTGTTATTCCGAAAAAGCCCTCTTATGCTGAATGGGCTTTTTTATTGTCTCTTTAACCAAATGAGAGCCTACGTTTTGCGATTATCGTAAAACATTACCTTGTCGGAGTGCCCTAAGGGGCTGAGACCGTTTATTCGGGATCCGCGGAACCTGATCAGGTTAGTACCTGCGAAGGGAACAAGAGTAGACATTATCAGAACGGTGCATGCTGGCGCCCCGCATCGCCCCTGTTACTCCTTCCGAACTCTGGACAAGCAACTTCCCCTTCATTCAGGAAACTTGCTATGTCTGTTGCTAAAACTTCTCGTCGTGAACAACGCGCACAAGCGCAGGAATTTATCGATTCGCTGCAAGGCACCGCATTCCCCAATTCAAAACGTATCTGGATTACTGGCAGCCGTTCGGATATCCGTGTGCCGATGCGCGAAATTCAGCTCAGCCCGACACACATCGGCGGTAGCAAAGATCACCCTCAGTATGAACAGAATGAACCGGTCCCGGTGTATGACACGGCGGGCGCTTATGGCGATCCCGCAGCCACCATTGATGTTCATCAGGGATTAGCCAGGCTACGTGCTAACTGGATAGCAGAACGCGATGATAGCGAAACCATCCACCAGCTGAGCTCGCATTACACCCAACAGCGCTTAGCCGACGAAGGGCTGGATCACCTGCGTTTCGAGCAGTTGCCGCAGCCGCGTCGTGCCAAAGCCGGCCGCTGCGTCACACAATTGCATTACGCACGCCGGGGCATTATCACGCCGGAGATGGAGTTCATCGCGGTGCGGGAAAATATGGGGCGTGAGCGTATTCGCGGTGAAGTATTGCTACAACAGCATCCAGGACACAGCTTTGGCGCCAATCTGCCAGAAAATATCACCGCCGAATTTGTTCGTCAGGAAGTCGCCAGCGGTCGCGCCATCATCCCCTCCAATATCAACCACCCCGAATCCGAGCCGATGATCATTGGCCGAAATTTCCTGGTGAAGGTGAATGCCAATATCGGTAACTCGGCGGTGAGTTCATCCATTGAGGAGGAAGTTGAGAAGCTGGTGTGGTCAACACGCTGGGGCGCCGATACGGTGATGGACCTCTCCACAGGCCGCTATATCCATGAAACGCGCGAGTGGATTTTACGTAATAGCCCGGTGCCGATTGGCACAGTACCTATTTATCAGGCGCTGGAGAAAGTGAACGGCGTGGCGGAAGACCTTAACTGGGAAATCTTCCGCGATACGTTGCTGGAGCAAGCCGAACAGGGAGTTGATTACTTCACTATTCACGCCGGAGTACTGCTGCGCTATGTGCCGATGACCGCCAAACGCCTGACCGGCATAGTCTCACGCGGTGGGTCGATAATGGCGAAGTGGTGCCTGTCACATCATCAGGAAAGTTTCCTCTACCTCCACTTCCGTGAGATCTGTGAGATCTGCGCCGCTTATGATGTGGCACTCTCACTCGGCGATGGCCTGCGTCCCGGATCGATTCAGGACGCCAATGATGAAGCCCAGTTTGCCGAATTGCACACGCTAGGTGAGCTGACCAAAATTGCCTGGGAATACGATGTTCAAGTAATGATTGAAGGTCCAGGCCATGTGCCGATGCAGATGATTCGCCGCAACATGACCGAACAGCTAGAGCACTGCCACGAAGCGCCGTTCTACACGCTCGGCCCACTCACCACCGACATCGCACCCGGTTACGATCATTTCACCTCCGGCATCGGTGCCGCAATGATTGGTTGGTTTGGCTGCGCCATGCTGTGCTACGTCACTCCGAAAGAGCACCTCGGTTTGCCGAATAAAGAAGATGTGAAGCAGGGACTGATCACCTACAAGATCGCCGCGCATGCCGCCGATCTGGCCAAAGGCCATCCCGGCGCGCAGATCCGCGATAACGCCATGTCGAAAGCGCGCTTCGAATTCCGCTGGGAAGATCAGTTCAATCTGGCGCTCGATCCACATACCGCGCGTGCCTATCACGATGAGACATTACCGCAGGAATCGGGCAAAGTGGCTCACTTCTGCTCAATGTGCGGTCCGAAATTCTGTTCGATGAAAATTACCCAGGAAGTGCGTGAATATGCTGCTCGTCAGCAGGCAGAAGCCCAGCCGATTGAAATCGGCATGGCGCAGATGTCGGATGCCTTCCGTAGCCGTGGTGGCGAGCTTTATCACGCCGCCGATGCCCTTAAAGAGGAAAAAGTATGACCGACGCCTTTCCAGCCACAGCCCCCAAACTGGGGCTGTACCCTGTTGTCGATAGCGTAGAGTGGATTGCGCGCTTACTGGAGGCCGGCGTTCGCACCATCCAGTTGCGCATCAAAGATTGCCAGGATCATGAAGTAGAAGATGCTGTGCGTGAAGCGATTGCGTTGGGCAAGCAGTATCGTGCTCGCCTGTTTATCAACGATTACTGGCGATTAGCGATCAAATACAACGCTTACGGCGTGCATCTTGGTCAGGAGGATTTGGACGTGGCCAATCTGGATGCCATTCGCCAGGCAGGATTGCGACTGGGGTTGTCGACTCATGACGATGCCGAGTTAGATCGCGCGCTGGCGCTGCGTCCATCGTATATCGCGTTAGGTCATATCTATCCAACGCAAACCAAAGATATGCCTTCAGCACCGCAGGGTGTTGTCGAACTTAAACGCCATCTGGCGCGGTTGCAGGATATACCGACCGTGGCGATCGGCGGTATTTCGCTAGCGCGTGTGCCTGAAGTCTTGGCTACGGGGGTTGGAAGTGTGGCCGTGGTGAGTGCCATTACTCAGGCCGCTGACTGGCGTCAGGCAACCCAGGAACTGCTGGCACTGGTTGAAGCTGGAACCCAGCCTGCAGAAGCGCTGTAACAGTCTGCAAACGCGCTAAATTGGCTGGAATCTCACGCGCGCCCTGCCAACTGCGGGCTGGCGTGTTTTTCCGGTCACGCTAAAGTGTGCCTGCCCACTGTCGCTTGCAGTGGGCCAGGGCTGGTCTACCTCTCTCTCCAGCCCTGCCTTTCCACTTTAATCAGTCAGAGAGGAAGCCTGCTCCGTTTCGATATGACAGGCCTGCATGGCCTTCTCCACCGCGGCGCCAAGCCGGGCGATGGCCTGTTCAGTTTGCTCATTGATGGGCAAACCATAGTTGAGGCGCAAGCAGTTACGATACTTGCCCGAGGCGGAAAACAGCGATCCGACAGCAACCTGAATGTTCAACGCGCGCAGTTCGGTGTTAAGCCGAACCGCATCAAAGGCTTCGGGCAATTCAATCCACATAAGGAAACTACCCTGCGGGCGCGAGACACAAATACCACAGGGGAAATAGTGGCGAACCCAGCAGTTGAAGGTCTCGTAGTTGCGCTGATAAACCTGACGCATCCGGCGTAAATGCGGCCCATAGTGGCCAAGACGAATAAATTCCGCCACCGCATATTGTGGCTGCGTGGCTGTAGAGCCAGTGCCGATATATTTCATATGCAAAACGCGATCGCGGTAGCGTCCAGGTGCCACCCAGCCAACACGTAACCCGGGCGCCAGCGTCTTAGAGAATGAGCTACACAGCAACACCCGGCCGTCCATGTCCAAAGATTTGATGGTGATGGGGCGTGGATACTCCCATGCCAACTCACCATAGACATCGTCTTCAATGATCGCGGCATCAAAGCGTTGGGCCAATGCCAGCAGTGCACGCTTGCGCGCCTCAGGCATGATAAATCCAAGTGGATTATTGCAATTTGGCACCACCACCACGGCCTTAATTGGCCACTGCTCGAATGCCAGTTCCAGGGCTTCGAGGCTAATGCCCGTCACCGAATCGGTAGGGATCTCAATGGCACGAATACCGAGGCCGCGCAGTGTCTGCATCGTGCCATGGAAAGTAGGAGACTCAACGGCGATGATATCACCCGGCTCACACACCGCGCGGATCGACACGGACAGTGCTTCATGGCAGCCCGTGGTGATCACTATATCCTCTGCGGTGAGCTGACAGCCGCTGTCGATAGTTAAGCGCGCGACCTGCTCACGCAAAGCCTCAACCCCCAACAGACTGTCATAATTGAGCTGTCCAAGATCCTGCTTCTGCGCCATTCGGCTCTGAATTTTCCATAATGGCTTCAGTGTCGGCTGGGTCAGATCTGGCATCCCGCTACCTAATTGCAACACGTTACCGCTGCTGCGGCTGCTTAATAACTCCAATACAGATTCCCACTGGGTGATCTCAACAGGTCGCTGTACTGGGCGAGTTAACGCGGGGACGGGTGGCGTGGCTTTACGCGTGGCGACGAAATAGCCTGAACGTGGCTGTGGCACGATTAACTGTTTCTCTTCCAGGAGATGGTATGCCTGTTGCACGGTACTGATACTGACGCCATGTTCAATACTCAGTGTTCGCACCGACGGTAAGCGTTCACCACCACGGTATAATCCTTGCTCAATACGATCTGAGAGCAAGCAAGCCAAATGCTGATATCGCGTCATCGTATGCCTCACTGAATCATCCACATCAATTTACCAGTACAGATAGACTGCATTTTTACCATTCAGATCCTGTCTGGCGCAATCTGTATGTTAAAGATAAGTGTTTTTTGAATCTGTATTGAAGCGCACAACAATTGGAAAATGACACTCAGACATCTTACTGAGGGCAGTAAAAATGGAATTCGATCAAAACCGTGCGGCAAGACCATTTGATGTAACGTTACTGGATCTTTTTCGTGGCGCACGCCGCGCAATGAGACAGTGGCGCGCCCGGCGTGAAACCCGACAGATATTGTCTCAACTAAGCGATGCGCAATTGCGTGATATCGGCCTGACGCGCAACGATATCTGCCGTAAAAGCTGAGTTAAAGACGAAAAAAAACCCTGCCAAGGCAGGGTTTGTTATAAGTCAGACAGAACAACGATTAATCGTCGTTATTACCGCCCAGACCCGCGTTCAGCAGTTCAGCCAGGCTCGCAGAGGCTTCATCCGCAGTCACCTGCGGTGCAACCGGTGTTTCACCTACAGAACGGCGACGCATACGATCCTGATGGTATGCATAACCGGTACCGGCCGGGATCAGACGACCCACGATAACGTTCTCTTTCAGGCCGCGCAGTTCATCGCGCTTACCTGCTACTGCTGCTTCGGTCAGGACACGCGTGGTTTCCTGGAACGATGCTGCAGAGATGAACGATTCGGTAGCCAGTGACGCTTTGGTGATACCCAGCAGATCGCGCATGAATGTCGCGCCGATTTTGCCATTCGCTTCAAGTTCGCGGTTAGCGATCTTGATGCGAGAGTATTCAGCCTGCTCACCTTCCAGGAAGTCGGCACTGCCGGCGCTGGCGATGGTTGCTTTACGCAACATCTGACGCACGATGACTTCGATGTGTTTATCGTTAATCTTAACGCCTTGCAGACGGTAAACTTCCTGCACTTCGTTAGTGATGTAACGCGTAACCGCATGGACGCCACGCAGACGCAGGATATCGTGTGGAGATTCTGGGCCGTCAGAAACAACGTCACCACGTTCAACACGCTCACCTTCGAATACGTTCAGCTGACGCCATTTCGGAATCATCTCTTCGTACGGATCGCTACCATCAACCGGTGTAATCACCAGACGACGCTTGCCTTTGGTCTCTTTACCGAACGAGATAATACCGCTGATCTCGGCCAGGATAGCTGGCTCTTTCGGACGACGCGCTTCGAACAAGTCAGCAACGCGTGGCAGACCACCGGTGATGTCCTTGGTACCGCCAGATTCCTGAGGTACACGAGACAGGGTGTCACCCGCACTGATCTTAACGCCATCTTCCAGCTGAACAATTGCTTTGCCCGGCAGGAAGTACTGAGCTGGCATATCGGTACCTGGAATCAGAACGTCATTTCCGTTGGCATCAATAATTTTCAGCGCAGGACGCAGATCTTTACCACCTGCAGTACGTTCTGCAGAGTCCAGAACCACCAGCGATGACAGACCGGTAAGGTCGTCAGTCTGACGGGTAATGGTCTGGCCGTCGATCATGTCGGTGAAGCGAATGAAACCGCCCACTTCGGTGATAACTGGCATGGTATGCGGATCCCAGTTTGCAACGGTCTCGCCCGCAGCAACCTGCTCACCATCACCTTTGGCCATAACCGCACCGTAAGGCACTTTATAGCTCTCTTTGGTACGACCGAACTCGTCGATCATCTTCAGCTCAACGTTACGTGAAACGATAACCAGCTTCCCGGAGGAGTTGGTTACAGACTTCGCGTTCGTCAGCTTGATGGTACCTTTGTTCTTCACCTGGATGCTGGATTCAGCAGCCGCACGAGATGCCGCACCACCGATGTGGAACGTACGCATCGTCAGCTGTGTACCCGGCTCACCGATGGACTGTGCTGCGATAACGCCGATGGCCTCACCTTTGTTGATGATGTGACCACGTGCCAGGTCGCGACCATAACAGTGTGCACACACACCAAAGTCGGTTTCACAACCCACAACAGAACGCACTTTGATCGCATCGACAGAGTTAACTTCGATCACATCACACCAGTGCTCATCGATCAGCGTATTACGCGGGATCAGGATGTCAGCAGTACCTGGTTTCAGTACGTCTTCTGCGGTCACACGACCCAGTACACGCTCACGCAGTGGCTCTTTAACGTCGCCACCTTCGATGACCGGAGTCATCATGATGCCTTCGAATGTGCCACAGTCGTCTTCGGTCACCACCAGATCCTGCGCAACGTCAACCAGACGACGCGTCAGATAACCGGAGTTAGCGGTTTTCAGTGCGGTATCCGCAAGACCTTTACGCGCACCGTGCGTCGAGATGAAGTACTGGAGTACGTTCAGACCTTCACGGAAGTTCGCGGTGATTGGCGTTTCGATGATTGAGCCATCTGGCTTAGCCATCAGACCACGCATACCGGCCAGCTGACGAATCTGTGCAGCAGAACCACGCGCACCGGAGTCGGCCATCATGTAGATGCTGTTGAACGAGACTTGCTGCTCTTCTTCGCCGTGACGGTTGATCACGGTTTCGGTTTGCAGGTTGTCCATCATCGCTTTGGAAACGCGTTCGTTCGCTGCGGCCCAGATATCGATGACTTTGTTGTAACGTTCGCCAGCAGTTACCAGACCAGACTGGAACTGTTCCTGAATCTCAGCAACTTCCGCTTCCGCTTCCGCAACGATTTCCGCTTTCTTAGCCGGGATAACCATGTCGTCGATACCTACAGAGGCACCTGAACGGGCTGCGTAAGCAAAACCGGTGTACATGGTCTGGTCAGCAAAGATAACGGTCGGCTTCAGGCCCAGGATACGGTAACAAGTGTTCAGCATCTTGGAGATAGCTTTCTTACCCAGCGCCTGGTTGACGATGGAGTAAGGCAGACCTTTCGGCACGATCATCCACAGAATCGCACGACCAATGGTGGTGTCGATAATGCTGGTATTCGCGACGAACTCTTCTTGTTCGTTTTTGCTGTACTCGGTGATACGCACTTTAACGCGAGCATGCAACTCAGCCAGGCCAGCGCGATAAACACGCTCAGCTTCTTTCGGGCCAGTCAGCACCATGCCTTCGCCGCGCGCATTCACTTTGTCACGGGTCATGTAGTACAGACCCAGTACAACGTCCTGAGAAGGAACGATGATTGGCTCGCCGTTCGCAGGTGACAGGATGTTGTTGGTAGACATCATCAGCGCACGTGCTTCCAGCTGGGCTTCCAGCGTCAGCGGTACGTGAACAGCCATCTGGTCACCATCGAAGTCGGCGTTATATGCCGCACAAACCAGCGGGTGCAGCTGAATTGCTTTACCTTCGATCAGAACAGGTTCGAATGCCTGGATACCTAAACGGTGCAGAGTTGGTGCACGGTTCAGCAGTACCGGGTGTTCGCGGATCACTTCGTCCAGGATATCCCAGACAACAGCTTCTTCGCGCTCAACCATTTTCTTAGCAGCTTTGATGGTGGTCGCGAGGCCACGCAGTTCCAGCTTGCCGTAGATAAACGGTTTGAACAGCTCCAGTGCCATTTTCTTCGGCAGGCCGCACTGATGCAGACGCAGGTATGGACCTACGGTGATTACAGAACGACCAGAGTAGTCAACACGTTTACCCAACAGGTTCTGACGGAAACGACCCTGCTTACCTTTGATCATATCGGCCAAAGATTTCAGAGGACGTTTGTTAGAGCCGGTGATGGCACGACCGCGACGGCCGTTATCCAGCAGGGCATCTACCGCTTCCTGCAGCATACGTTTTTCGTTACGTACGATGATATCTGGCGCAGCCAGATCCAGCAGACGTTTCAAACGGTTGTTACGGTTGATCACGCGACGATACAGATCGTTCAGATCTGACGTAGCGAAACGACCACCGTCCAGCGGTACCAGCGGACGCAGATCTGGCGGCAGAACCGGCAGAACGGTCAGGATCATCCACTCTGGTTTGTTACCAGACTGAACGAACGCTTCCAGCAGCTTGATACGCTTGGTCAGCTTTTTACGTTTGGTCTCGGAGTTGGTTTCGTTCAGCTCTTCACGCAGCTGCTCGCACTCTTGCTCCAGATCCATGTTTTTCAGCAGCGCCTGGATAGCTTCCGCACCCATCTTCGCATCGAATTCGTCACCGAACTCTTCCAGCGCGTCAAGGTACTGCTCTTCGGTCAGAATCTGACGTTTTTCCAGGTTGGTCATACCGCCTTCGATCACAACATATGATTCGAAGTACAGTACGCGCTCGATATCACGCAGCGGCATATCCAGCAGTAAGCCGATACGCGAAGGCAGTGATTTCAGGAACCAAATGTGCGCTGTTGGTGAAGCCAGTTCGATGTGGCCCATGCGCTCACGACGAACTTTGGTCTGTGTAACTTCAACGCCACACTTCTCACAGATCACGCCGCGATGTTTTAAACGCTTGTACTTACCGCACAGGCATTCGTAATCTTTTACCGGCCCAAAGATACGGGCGCAGAAAAGACCGTCACGCTCCGGCTTAAAGGTACGGTAGTTAATGGTTTCTGGCTTTTTAACTTCACCAAAAGACCATGAACGGATCATATCTGGCGAGGCCAGAGCGATCTTGATCGCATCAAACTCTTCGGTCTTAGTTTGCGCTTTCAGAAACTTAAGTAAGTCTTTCACGGATTAGCTCCCGTCGGAGTGGAACTCTCAGGGACGCACACCCGAAGTGCGCGTCCCGTAACCAGTACTTGCGAGTGCTTACTCGTCTTCCAGCTCGATGTTGATACCCAGCGAGCGGATCTCTTTCAACAGTACGTTGAAGGATTCCGGCATGCCCGGTTCCATCTGATGGTTGCCATCGACGATGTTTTTATACATCTTCGTACGGCCATTCACGTCATCAGACTTAACGGTCAGCATTTCCTGCAGGGTATAAGCAGCACCGTACGCTTCAAGTGCCCACACTTCCATCTCACCGAAGCGCTGACCACCGAACTGCGCCTTACCACCCAGCGGCTGCTGAGTAACGAGGCTGTAAGAGCCAGTAGAACGGGCGTGCATCTTGTCGTCGACCAGGTGGTTCAGTTTCAGCATGTACATGTAACCTACGGTTACCTGACGCTCGAACTGCTCACCGGTACGGCCATCGAACAAGGTGATCTGACCGGAAGAAGGCAGGCCGCCGAGCTGCAGCAGCTCTTTGATTTCGCTCTCTTTCGCACCATCAAACACTGGCGTTGCGATTGGCATACCTTTTTTCAGGTTCTCAGCCAGACGCAGAACTTCGTCGTCAGTGAAGGTGTTCAGATCGACTTTCTGACGCACGTCAGTACCAAGATCGTAAGCACGCTGGATGAAATCACGCAGTTTGGTGACTTCTTCCTGCTTCTTCAGCATTGCATTGATTTTCTCACCAATGCCTTTTGCCGCCATACCCAGGTGAGTTTCCAGGATCTGACCGATGTTCATACGTGACGGTACACCCAGTGGGTTCAGTACGATATCGACCGGCGTACCGTTCTCATCGTAAGGCATGTCTTCGATCGGGTTGATCTTAGAAATAACACCTTTGTTACCGTGACGACCCGCCATCTTGTCACCAGGCTGGATCTGACGTTTAACCGCCAGGTACACCTTAACGATTTTCAGCACGCCAGGTGCCAGATCATCGCCTTGGGTAATCTTGCGACGCTTCGCTTCGAGTTTCTTCTCAAACTCGTGCTTCAGCTCGTCATACTGCTCAGCCAGCTGCTCAAGAGAGTTTTGCTTCTCTTCGTCAGTCAGGCCCAGTTCCAGCCAGCGCTCACGTGGCAGTTTGTCCAGCTTCTCAGCTTCAACGCCACCGGAGATCAGTACAGTCTGAATACGGCTGAACAAGCCCGCTTCGAAAATCTGCAGTTCTTCAGACAGGTCTTTCTTAACCTGCTTCAGCTGCATCTCTTCGATTTCAAGTGCACGCTTGTCTTTTTCCACGCCATCGCGGGTGAAGACCTGAACGTCGATGACCGTACCGGAAACACCGTTTGGCACGCGCAGAGAAGAGTCTTTAACGTCAGACGCTTTCTCACCGAAGATCGCACGCAACAGTTTCTCTTCTGGCGTCAGCTGGGTTTCACCTTTCGGTGTAACCTTACCAACCAGAATGTCACCGCCGGTCACTTCCGCACCGATATACACGATGCCGGACTCATCCAGTTTGGAGAGCGCTGCTTCACCGACGTTCGGGATATCAGCAGTGATCTCTTCTGGCCCCAGCTTGGTGTCACGAGACACACAGGCCAGTTCCTGGATGTGGATAGTGGTGAAACGGTCTTCTTGTACAACACGCTCGGAAACGAGGATGGAGTCTTCGAAGTTGTAACCGTTCCATGGCATGAACGCCACGCGCATGTTCTGACCCAGAGCCAGTTCACCGAGATCGGTGGACGGGCCATCTGCCAGCACGTCGCCACGTTCAATCGGCTCACCCAGAGACACGCACGGCATCTGGTTGATGCAGGTGTTCTGGTTAGAACGGGTGTACTTGGTCAGGTTGTAGATATCGATACCCGCTTCGCCCGGATACATCTCTTCTTCGTTAACTTTAATAACGATACGAGAAGCATCAACGTACTGAACGGTACCACCACGTTTCGCGACAGCAGTTACACCGGAGTCAACCGCTACAGCACGTTCCATACCGGTACCAACCAGCGGCTTATCAGCACGCAGAGTAGGAACCGCCTGACGTTGCATGTTCGCACCCATCAAGGCGCGGTTAGCATCATCGTGCTCCAGGAACGGGATCAGTGACGCACCGACAGAAACCACCTGCTGGGTGGAAACGTCCATGTAGTCAACTTGATCGCGGCTGAACAGGCTTGATTCACCTTTGCTACGGCAGGTGACGAGATCGTCAACAAAGCTACCGTCATCAGCAAGGTTGGTGTTCGCCTGAGCGATAACGTAGTTACCCTCTTCAATCGCAGAGAGGTAATGAATTTCTTCACCCACTTTGCCGTCAACAACGCGACGATACGGAGTCTCAAGGAAGCCGTATTCGTTAGTCTGCGCGTAAACAGAAAGGGAGTTGATCAGACCGATGTTCGGACCTTCAGGCGTTTCGATTGGGCATACACGACCGTAGTGGGTTGGGTGTACGTCACGCACTTCGAAGCCTGCACGCTCACGCGTCAGACCGCCTGGGCCCAGAGCAGAGATACGACGCTTATGCGTAATCTCAGACAACGGGTTGTTCTGATCCATAAACTGGGACAGCTGGCTGGAGCCGAAGAACTCTTTCACCGCCGCCGAAATCGGCTTGGCGTTGATCATGTCCTGAGGCATCAGGGTGTCGAGATCGCCCAGAGACAGACGCTCTTTAACAGCACGCTCAACACGGACCAGACCCACACGGAACTGGTTCTCAGCCATCTCACCAACAGAACGGATACGACGGTTGCCGAGGTGGTCGATATCATCGACTTCGCCAATACCGTTACGGATGCCGATCAGCTTCTTCATCACTTCGATGATGTCGTCTTTGCTCAGGATGCCTGAACCTTCGATTTCATCACGCAGCAGAGAACGGTTGAACTTCATGCGGCCAACCGCAGAGAGATCGTAACGATCTTCAGAGAAGAACAGATTCTCGAACAGATTTTCTGCCGCTTCACGCGTTGGTGGCTCACCAGGACGCATCATGCGATAGATCTCAACCAATGCGCTCAAACGATCGCTGGTTGGGTCAACACGCAAGGTCTCGGAGATGTACGCACCGTGATCCAGGTCGTTGGTGAACAGGGTTTCAATGCGCTTGTGACCGGACTGGCTAAGTTTAGCCAACAGATCCAGTGACAGTTCCATGTTTGCAGGAACAATCAGTTCGCCGGTGTTCAGATCGACGTAGTCTTTAGCGACCACTTTACCTGCGATATATTCAACAGGCACTTCGATGTGCTGAATACCGTCTTTTTCCAGCTGACGAATATGACGTGCAGTGATGCGACGCGCTTTCTCAACGTAGACTGTGCCGTTGGCTTCGATATCGAAGCTGGCGGTTTCACCACGCAGGCGCTCTGGCACCAATTCCATCTGCAGCTTGTTGTCGCGAATTTCATAAACCACTTTATCGAAGAACAGATCGAGGATTTGTTCAGTGGTGAATTGCAACGCACGCAGAATGATAGTGGCCGGCAGCTTACGGCGACGGTCAATACGGACAAAGAGGTTGTCTTTCGGGTCGAATTCGAAGTCGAGCCATGAACCACGGTAAGGGATGATACGTGCGTTATACAGCACTTTACCAGACGAGTGCGTCTTACCCTTGTCGCTGTCAAAGAACACGCCAGGACTACGATGCAGCTGAGAAACGATAACACGTTCAGTACCGTTGATAACAAAGGTACCGTTGTCGGTCATGAGTGGAATTTCACCCATGTACACTTCTTGCTCTTTAATGTCTTTTACGGTGCCTTCTGGCGCTTCGCGCTCATAGATCACCAGACGCAGCTTCACGCGCAGCGGTGCCGAGTAGGTCACGCCACGGATCTGACATTCTGTTACGTCAAAGACCGGCTCACCCAAACGGTAGCTCACATACTGCAACTCAGAGTTGCCGCTGTAGCTAGAGATTGGGAATACGGAACGGAAGGCTGCTTCCAGACCGTGTTGGCCTTCTGGATCTTGCTCGATAAACTTCTGGAACGAGTCAAGCTGGATAGAAAGGAGATAAGGTATGTCCAAAACTTGTGGACGTTTACCAAAATCCTTACGAATACGTTTTTTCTCGGTATAGGAGTAAACCATAGGGTTCCTCAGCTAGCTGACATGTCGAACCACGCTGTCCGTCCTGATAGGACAGTTCATGCAACACTATTTTGTTTTTCATGCGATGCGTAACACCCCATGCAATACGTCTTTCTATCACTCTTAAATCATTTCATCGCCGTTGTGCAGGCAGGGAACCTTCACAGGAGAGCGATATATTAAGTCGTAGATAGAAAAAGATATTGAAGAGAAACAATGGACAAACAGTGCGAAACGCCATCATTCCCCTGTAGCGCAAAAAGGCTGGTGACCAAAAAGTCACCAGCCATCAGCCTGAAACTACTCAGGCTGCAACCCGAAGGGTTGTCTTACTTAACTTCAACTTCAGCGCCAGCTTCTTTCAGCAGTGCTTCAAGAGCAGCTGCGTCATCTTTGCTGATGCCTTCTTTGATAGTGCCGGTCGCTTCAACCAGGTCTTTAGCTTCTTTCAAGCCCAGACCAGTTGCAGTACGTACTGCTTTGATTACTGCAACTTTGTTCGCGCCAACAGCTTTCAGAATAACGTCGAATTCAGTTTTCTCTTCAACAGCTTCAGCTGGGCCAGCAGCAACAGCTACAGCGGCAGCAGCAGAAACGCCGAATTTTTCTTCCATAGCAGAAACCAGCTCAACTACTTCCATTACGGACATAGCTGCTACTGCTTCCAGAATTTGATCTTTAGTGATAGACATATCGATTGTTCCTAAAAAACAGAAAAAGTTTATACGTTAGCAAGTACGAAGGAAAAGAAGTTGGCCTTAAGCCGCTTCTTTTGCATCGCGTACAGCAGCCAGAGTGCGAACCAATTTGCCAGCAGCGGCTTCTTTCATGGTCGACATCAGGCGTGCCAATGCTTCTTCGTAAGTCGGCAGAGTTGCCAGACGGTCAATATTGGCCGCCGTGATCAGCTCACCTTCAAAGGCTGCAGCTTTGACCTCAAATTTTGCATTCGCTTTCGCGAAATCTTTGAACAGACGAGCAGCAGCGCCCGGGTGTTCCATAGAATATGCAATCAGGGTCGGACCAACAAACGTGTCTTTCAGGCACTCGAAAGGAGTACCTTCAACGACGCGGCGCAGCAAGGTGTTGCGAACAACACGCATGTAAACGCCAGCTTCACGGCCTGCTTTACGCAGTTCGGTCATTTTATCAACGGTAACGCCACGGGAATCCGCAACAACCGCTGAAAGCGCGCCTTTGGCTACTTCGCTAACTTCAGCAACAATCGCTTGTTTGCCTTGAAGATTTAATGCCATTAGCTTTTGCTCCTGGATTTGACCGGGAAAAATTTCCCGGAACTCACTTCACTCAACTACCCGAAGGTAAAGAGCGCTATTACACGGTGAGCAGAATCCAGCGAAGAAAATAATTCTTTTTGGTTCTGTCACCGTCTACGCAGGATATTAAGCAAGCTATCCGAAGATAATCCCGCTCCTGCGGTCTTGGACGGAGGCCAGGATAAGGCCTGGCTCCAACCTAAGTCATTGAGCAACCAGGCAGTTACGCTTTGTTATTCAGTGACTTTGAATCTGGGTCCTGAGTTGAGTCATCAACCAGAACAACGGGCGTAAGATTCTAGATGAATTTTCCGCCCGTTTCAAGTAGCAATTAGTTTGCTACGGCAGTCAGACCAGCCTGGTCAACGGCAACGCCGGCGCCCATGGTGGTAGAGATGCTAACTTTCTTGATGTACACGCCTTTCGCCTGTGAAGGTTTTGCTTTTTTCAGCGCAACCAGCAGAGATTCCAGGTTTTCTTTCAGTTTGTCAGTATCGAAATCCACTTTACCGATGGTAGTGTGGATGATGCCGTTTTTGTCGTTACGATAACGAACCTGACCTGCTTTAGCGTTCTTAACAGCTTCAGCAACGTTAGGGGTTACAGTACCAACTTTAGGGTTTGGCATCAGGCCGCGTGGACCCAGAACCTGGCCCAACTGGCCAACAACGCGCATTGCATCTGGAGATGCAATAACAACGTCAAAGTTCATTTCGCCTTTCTTGATCTGATCAGCCAGATCTTCCATACCTACCAGCTCAGCGCCAGCTGCTTTAGCAGCTTCAGCGTTTGCGCCTTGGGTAAATACAGCAACACGTACTGAACGACCAGTACCGTGTGGCAGAACGGTCGCGCCGCGAACGTTCTGGTCTGATTTACGTGCATCAATGCCGAGGTTGACAGCAACGTCAACGCTTTCAACGAACTTGGCAGTAGCCAGTTCTTTCAGCAGAGCAATAGCTTCAGCGATGTCGTACTGCTTGGTCGCGTCTACTTTGTCACGGATTACGCTCATGCGCTTGGTCAGCTTAGCCATTTCTTAATCCTCTACTACCAGGCCCATGGAACGTGCAGTACCTTCGATAGAGCGAGTCATCGCTTCTACGTCAGAACCAGTCATGTCCGCAGCTTTAGTTTCTGCGATTTCACGTACCTGAGCACGAGAAACTTTGCCGACTTTATCTTTGTTCGGCTTACCTGAACCAGACTTGATGCCCGCTGCTTTTTTCAGCAGTACGGCAGCAGGAGGGGTTTTGGTAACGAAGGTGAAAGAACGGTCGCTGTATACAGTGATAACAACTGGAGTAGGCAAGCCTTTCTCCAGAGATTCTGTTTTGGCGTTGAACGCTTTACAGAATTCCATGATGTTAACACCCTGCTGACCCAGTGCTGGACCAACAGGTGGACTTGGGTTCGCCATACCAGCTGCAACCTGCAGCTTGACGTAGGCTTGTACTTTCTTAGCCATGATATTTCCTCAAATGGGTTATAGCGCCTGTGAAACAGGCTCCCCGTGATAATTATTTCACACGCTGTAACCAGCGTATAAAAACAAAAGGCGCGAAATTATAGGTAAATTTCGCGCCTTCCGCAAGAGCTAAAAAGTGAACAAAGGGGTTAACCTTTCTCCACCTGAGCAAAGTCGAGCTCCACCGGCGTTGCACGGCCAAAGATGGATACTGATACTTTCAAGCGGCTCTTTTCGTAATCAACTTCTTCGACCACACCGTTGAAGTCGGCAAATGGACCGTCGTTGACGCGTACCATCTCGCCTGGCTCGAACAGAGTTTTCGGACGCGGCTTATCACCCACCTGCTGCAGGCGGTTCATAATCGCATCAACTTCTTTGTCGCTGATCGGCGCAGGACGGTCAGAGGTACCACCAATGAAGCCCATTACACGCGGTACACTACGCACTAAGTGCCAGCTGGCGTCATTCATCACCATCTGAACCAATACATAGCCAGGGAAGAATTTACGTTCGCTTTTGCGACGCTGGCCACCACGGATTTCGACGACTTCTTCAGTCGGTACCATGACTTCACCAAACAGTTCTTCCATGTTGTGCAGTTTGATATGCTCGTGCAGCGACTTTGCTACGCGGGCTTCAAAACCGGAGAACGCCTGAACGACGTACCAGCGTTTTTTTGGAGCTTCAGACATCTCAGAACCTCAGGCCAGTGATAAACGATACCAGACGGACCAGAATTCCATCCAGCCCCCACAAAATCAGTGACATCACGGCAGTGACCGCGGCAACGATTAACGTGGTGTGCAATGTTTCCTGGCGAGTCGGCCAAATGACCTTACGCATTTCAGTTTTTGCTTCACGAGCAAAAGCCACGGTCGCTTTGCCTTTAATAGTCAGCAACGCAATGCCGCCCGCCGCAGCGATCAACACCACTACAGCCAGCGCGCGCAAAGGCAGCGTGATGTCGCGATAAATATAGTTGCCAACGATTGCTACTAACAGCAATGCGATCACAACGATCCACTTTATCGCTTCCAGGCCGCGCCCGCTCCCTTGAGCTTCGGTATTCGCACTCATAAACCAACCTGCCACAATAATTCAGAAACAATTCTGCCCCGCAGAGCGAGGCATCCAAACCGAATGAGCTTTTGGGCATAACTCGGTATCCGACACCGTAAACCAGAGCCTGTCTCAGCAATGATTATGATCGAAAATCACTGATGAGCCAGGTTCTATGTAACAGCGTACAAAAAGGGCATCAAATGATGCCCTTTCACTAAGCATTGCGTCAAATATTATCGCAATTAAGCGATAACTTCAGCAACAACGCCCGCACCAACAGTACGGCCGCCTTCACGGATTGCGAAACGCAGACCCTGATCCATCGCGATTGGGTGGATCAGCTCAACGGTCATTTTCACGTTGTCGCCTGGCATTACCATCTCAACGCCTTCTGGCAGCTCAACGTTGCCGGTCACGTCAGTGGTACGGAAGTAGAACTGTGGACGGTAGCCTTTGAAGAACGGAGTATGACGGCCGCCTTCGTCTTTAGACAGAACGTACACTTCTGATACGAACTTGGTATGTGGCTTGATTGAACCCGGCTTAGCCAGTACCTGGCCACGCTGGATGTCTTCACGCTTGATACCACGCAGCAGAACACCACAGTTCTCGCCTGCCTGACCCTGGTCCAGCAGCTTACGGAACATTTCAACACCGGTACAGGTAGACTTAACAGTCGCCTTGATACCAACGATTTCAACTTCGTCGCCGACTTTAACGATACCGCGCTCAACACGACCGGTTACAACAGTACCACGGCCTGAGATTGAGAATACGTCTTCGATTGGCAGCAGGAACGGCAGGTCGATTGCACGTACTGGCTCTGGGATGTAGTTATCCAGGTGACCAGCCAGCTCAATGATCTTCTCTTCCCACTCAGCAACACCGTTCAGTGCCTGCAGAGCAGAACCGCGTACGATTGGAGTATCGTCGCCCGGGAAGTCGTAAGCTGACAGCAGATCGCGAACTTCCATCTCTACCAGTTCCAGCAGCTCTTCATCATCAACCATGTCGCACTTGTTCAGGAACACGATGATGTAAGGAACGCCAACCTGACGACCCAGCAGGATGTGCTCACGGGTCTGTGGCATTGGGCCATCAGTCGCAGCAACAACCAGGATCGCGCCGTCCATCTGCGCAGCACCGGTGATCATGTTTTTCACATAGTCGGCGTGGCCTGGGCAGTCAACGTGCGCGTAGTGGCGAGTCGGGGTTTCATATTCAACGTGCGAAGTGTTGATGGTGATACCGCGCGCTTTCTCTTCTGGTGCGTTATCGATCTGATCGAACGCTTTAGCAGAGCCGCCGTAGGTTTTAGCCAGAACGGTGGTGATTGCTGCAGTCAGAGTGGTTTTACCATGGTCAACGTGACCGATGGTGCCGACGTTTACGTGCAGTTTGTTACGCTGAAATTGCTCTTTAGCCATCGCTAGTCCCTCTAAGACACGGATATATCGAAGATATCGTCATATCAACCAGGCAATGCCTGACTGTTTGGTTTACAGAGAGAGAATCAGGAGAGAGATAAAGGAAGTGGTGCTGATACCCAGAGTCGAACTGGGGACCTCACCCTTACCAAGGGTGCGCTCTACCAACTGAGCCATATCAGCACATCTGGAGCGGGCAGCGGGAATCGAACCCGCATCATCAGCTTGGAAGGCTGAGGTAATAGCCATTATACGATGCCCGCATCCTGGAACTCGGCTACCTGTTCTTTCTGTAGCTTATGAATAATAAAAGAAGACCTTCTATTATTCGAGTCTGTCAGAGTTTCTGACCGACTTTGATTGCGAAACTCTGCAATCTGAATTCGAAGGTGAGAGAGATGAACTCACCCGCCAGATAATGATTTTACCTGACGCTCAACCAAGTGGTTGAGATGGTGGTGGGAGAAGGATTCGAACCTTCGAAGTCTGTGACGGCAGATTTACAGTCTGCTCCCTTTGGCCGCTCGGGAATCCCACCTACTTGATTGGTGCCGGCTACCGGAATCGAACTGGTGACCTACTGATTACAAGTCAGTTGCTCTACCAACTGAGCTAAGCCGGCATCAAGTGGAGCGCATTCTAGGAAGACCGCGCCCAGGATGCAACAAAAAAATTATCAAATTTGTTCTATCGCTTACTATTTGTGCAAAAAATCGCAAACCGCCCCTTACTTGCACTCTTTTCATCCAAATACAGTGTGTTTTTACGCCATTGGGCTACGTCATTCATAGCGGCATATTATGGTTTGATACTCGCACTCGAGAAACACAACGCCATTTTGCATTTAAAAAATCGCCACTTTTTTTGGTTCCGGGTTTGATTGCGTATTTTTTAGCCTGTCGGATTGCAGGATAGGTTTGTTTGTTAACTGATGCCAGTTTCGACATGTAATGAGAGAAGCATTATCAGTTGCTGGACGACGCCTAAAGTTGTTGGCGAGGGATAATCTGAAAAGACTTTACGCGTCGGAGCAACAAAAACCGTCGTAACAAGCAACTAAGCAATAATAAAAATGCGGGCACGCTTACGAAAGCGTGCTCAGGTTTATCAATTTGCTTCTTTTTAAAGTGACACTGGTGTTACCCTCCAGCCCATTGTTCTCGTTAATTACCCCCTATGACGTGCAACTAAGCTCGACGCATCATTGTATGCCAGACGCTACAAGGTGTTGATGGGCCTGGATTTGCGGTCAGATGCATACTTATGAGTAAAAAAACGACACCACTCACTACGCCCTATTTGCAGTTTGACCGTCAGCAATGGGCCGCTCTGCGCGACTCAGTGCCAATGACGCTCGCTGAAGGCGAAATTGAACGATTACGCGGTATTAATGAAGATCTCTCTTTAGAAGAGGTCGCTGAGATTTATTTGCCGCTCTCTCGCCTGCTCAACTTTTATATCAGTTCGAACCTGCGTCGTCAGGCCGTACTGGAGCAGTTCCTGGGCACTAACGGGCAAAAGATCCCTTATATCATCAGCATTGCGGGCAGTGTTGCTGTAGGTAAAAGCACAACCGCTCGCGTGCTGCAGGCACTGCTCAGCCGCTGGCCAGAACATCGTAAAGTGGAGTTGATTACTACTGACGGCTTTTTACACCCGAATGCAGTGTTAAAAGAACGGGGGCTGATGAAGAAGAAGGGCTTCCCGCAGTCTTACGATATGCATCGCCTGGTCAATTTCGTATCCGATTTGAAATCAGGTGCTAATCAGGTCACGGCGCCGGTTTATTCACACCTTATTTATGATGTGATACCGGATGGTGATAAGGTGGTACAACAGCCTGATATTCTGATTCTGGAAGGCTTAAATGTGCTGCAAAGTGGGATGGATTATCCCCACGATCCTCATCATGTATTTGTTTCAGATTTTGTCGACTTCTCAATTTATGTCGATGCACCTGAAACATTATTAGAACGCTGGTACGTTAATCGCTTCTTGAAATTCCGTGAAGGTGCCTTCAGCGATCCCGACTCTTATTTCCACCATTATTCTCAATTGCCCAAAGAAGAGGCCGAAAATATTGCTCGCGGATTATGGAAAGAGATCAACTGGTTGAATCTCAATGAAAATATCCTTCCTACCCGAGAGCGAGCCAGTCTGATAATGACTAAATCTGCAGATCATGCCGTGCAGAGTGTTCGTCTGAGAAAATAGCTTTAATATTAAAACGCCCCGCTATATCAGGGCGTTTTTTTATCAGGTTAGTTCACATTAATTACCAGGTCGTAGCGAAATCTCGCCACCAACCCAGGACTTCACTTCGCCTTCTTGTTCCAGTAATAAACCACCCTGCTTATCAATACCCCGTGCAATGCCATGAACTTCTCTATCGCCAATCAGCAACTTAACCGGGCGATTGATAAAGTTGTCCAGTGCATCCCAACGTCCAACAAACGGTGCTAATCCATCGCGCTCGAAAATTGGCAGTGCATTTCGCAGGCTATTGATGATTTTGGCGGCCAGTTCATTGCGATCAATTTCAACACCGGCTTCCTGCAAATTAATCCAGCCCTGATTAATCTCAGATGCTCCTTCTGAGCGCATCACCAGATTAACCCCTGCGCCCATGACAATTTGCGCCGCATCACCTGTTTTCCCGGTCAGCTCGACCAGAATGCCGGCCAATTTACGATCGTTCAGATAGAGATCATTAGGCCATTTAACGCGCACATCGGGTACGCCTAAAGACTGGATTACCTCAGCCATCACTATACCAATGACCAGGCTTAACCCCATTGCTGCAGCGGGACCTTGCTCAAGTCGCCAGTACATCGAAAGATAGAGATTTGAACCAAAAGGAGAGAACCATTTTCTGCCACGGCGTCCACGGCCCGCTTGCTGATACTCTGCAATACAGGCATGACCGGAGGGCAGCTGATCCATCCGATCCAGCAGATATTGGTTGGTAGAATCAATCACGGGGATGACATCTAAATCTGGTTGATGCAGATGCGAAAGAATATCGGCTTCATTCAGCAATTGAATGGGGGCAGGTAAGCTATACCCCTTTCCTGTAACAGTATAGACATCCAGTCCCCAGCTCTTCAGAGTTTGGATGTGTTTATTGATGGCTGCACGGCTCATTCCCAATGCTTCACCCAGTTGCTCACCTGAATGGAATTCTCCATCAGCCAGCAGCGCGACCAATTTCAGCGGAACACTATTATCTTTCATGAAATGACCTCAACGGCGTTACGTTCGCCTTGAGCACCAATAAAGCGTACCTCTGGCTCGAGCCAAACATTGAATTTATCACCCACGTGATGACGTACCTCGTGAGCTAAAGCAACGATATCTTTTGGCGTTGCCTGGTTTTCATTGATCAATACCAGCGCTTGTTGGCGGTGTACCGCAGCGCCTCCAACCTGGTATCCCTTGAGATGGCATTGATCGATCAACCAGCCTGCCGCTAATTTTACGTCACCATTTGCCTGAGGATAATGCGGTATTCCCGGCCATGCCTCTAACAGCTCATGAGCCAAATCACGTGTGATAAGAGGGTTTTTGAAGAAGCTGCCTACATTGCCCGTTACCCGTGGATCGGGCAATTTGCTCTGGCGCATTTGGCAAACTGCATTAAACACATCCCATGCGCATACGGTGGCCGGATTCAGTTTCGCTAAATCGCCGTAGCTCAGCACCGGCTTCCATTGTTTAGCCAGACGGAGCCCAACAGCAATAATGACGTGATTATCCTTCATTTCGTGTTTAAAGATACTGTCACGGTAACCAAACTGACACGCTTCACGATGCAGGCGACTGATTTTTTGTGTGGGTAGGTGCAACACATCAACGTAGTGGCAAATATCTTTAAATTCAACACCATAAGCGCCAATGTTCTGGATAGGTGCTGAACCGGCCATGCCAGGAATTAATGCAAGGTTTTCCAGGCCGGTAATACCTTTTTTTAAAGTATGCTCAACCAACTCGTGCCAGTTCTCACCAGCGCCAATATGCAAATGCCATGCTTCAGCCTCTTCCTCAAGTGAAATACCTTTGATGGCGTTAATAATTACGCCACCATCAAAGTCTTCAAGGAAAAGCACATTGCTTCCCTCACCTAATACGATGAAAGGTTGGTTCGCCTGTTGAGTCGCTTGCCATGCGCTAATAATGGCTTCAGGTGTGTCTGCGATATACAGCGCTTGTGCACTGACCTCAAGACCCAGTGTATTGAATGCTTTTAGAGAAGTGTGGGGGCTGGACATTTCACGGCCTTTACTGATTTATCTGGCCGTAGTTTACCCGATCAGTTAGTCACGGGTGGGATGTTTTCGTGGCTTTTGGCGGGGATTTTGCCAATGTGCAGACGTAAAAAAGCCCTGAACTACTGTTCAGGGCTTCTTCACTTAATTAATGCCTGGCAGTTCCCTACTCTCGCATGGGGAGACCCCACACTACCATCGGCGCTACGGCGTTTCACTTCTGAGTTCGGCATGGGGTCAGGTGGGACCACCGCGCTAAAGCCGCCAGGCAAATTCTGTTTCATCCGCGCCGTTACTTCCGTAACCACGCGAACCAATCTCTGAACAAGCTGAAAATCTACTGCGTCTCTCAAAAAACGCCTCTGGCGTTGTAAGGTTAAGCCTCACGGGTCATTAGTACCGGTTAGCTCAATGCATCGCTGCACTTACACATCCGGCCTATCAACGTCGTAGTCTTCAACGTCCCTTCAGGACTCTCAAGGAGTCAGGGAGAACTCATCTCGGGGCAAGTTTCGTGCTTAGATGCTTTCAGCACTTATCTTTTCCGCACTTAGCTACCGGGCAATGCCATTGGCATGACAACCCGAACACCAGTGGTGCGTTCACTCCGGTCCTCTCGTACTAGGAGCAACCCCCCTCAATTCTCCAGCGCCCACGGCAGATAGGGACCGAACTGTCTCACGACGTTCTAAACCCAGCTCGCGTACCACTTTAAACGGCGAACAGCCGTACCCTTGGGACCTACTTCAGCCCCAGGATGTGATGAGCCGACATCGAGGTGCCAAACACCGCCGTCGATATGAACTCTTGGGCGGTATCAGCCTGTTATCCCCGGAGTACCTTTTATCCGTTGAGCGATGGCCCTTCCATTCAGAACCACCGGATCACTATGACCTGCTTTCGCACCTGCTCGAGCCGTCACTCTCGCAGTCAAGCTGGCTTATGCCATTGCACTAACCTCCTGATGTCCGACCAGGATTAGCCAACCTTCGTGCTCCTCCGTTACTCTTTAGGAGGAGACCGCCCCAGTCAAACTACCCACCAGACACTGTCCGCAGCCCGGATCACGGGCCTACGTTAGAACATCAAACATTAAAGGGTGGTATTTCAAGGTTGGCTCCACGCAGACTGGCGTCCACGCTTCAAAGCCTCCCACCTATCCTACACATCAAGGCTCAATGTTCAGTGTCAAGCTATAGTAAAGGTTCACGGGGTCTTTCCGTCTTGCCGCGGGTACACTGCATCTTCACAGCGATTTCAATTTCACTGAGTCTCGGGTGGAGACAGCCTGGCCATCATTACGCCATTCGTGCAGGTCGGAACTTACCCGACAAGGAATTTCGCTACCTTAGGACCGTTATAGTTACGGCCGCCGTTTACCGGGGCTTCGATCAAGAGCTTCTCCTTGCGGATAACCCCATCAATTAACCTTCCGGCACCGGGCAGGCGTCACACCGTATACGTCCACTTTCGTGTTTGCACAGTGCTGTGTTTTTAATAAACAGTTGCAGCCAGCTGGTATCTTCGACTGGCTTCAGCTCGGGGAGCAAGTCCCTTCACCTACGCGCCAGCGTGCCTTCTCCCGAAGTTACGGCACCATTTTGCCTAGTTCCTTCACCCGAGTTCTCTCAAGCGCCTTGGTATTCTCTACCTGACCACCTGTGTCGGTTTGGGGTACGATTTCGTGTTACCTGGAGCTTAGAGGCTTTTCCTGGAAGCAGGGCATCAGTTACTTCACCACCGTAGTGGCTCGTCATCACACCTCAGCGTTAATAAGAGTCCGGATTTACCTAAACTCTCCGCCTACATGCTTAAACCGGGACAACCGTCGCCCGGATAACCTAGCCTTCTCCGTCCCCCCTTCGCAGTAACACCAAGTGCAGGAATATTAACCTGCTTCCCATCGACTACGCTTTTCAGCCTCGCCTTAGGGGTCGACTCACCCTGCTCCGATTAACGTTGAACAGGAACCCTTGGTCTTCCGGCGAGCGGGCTTTTCACCCGCTTTATCGTTACTTATGTCAGCATTCGCACTTCTGATACCTCCAGCAACCCTCACAGGCCACCTTCAACGGCTTACAGAACGCTCCCCTACCCAACAACGCATACGCGTCGCTGCCGCAGCTTCGGTGCATGGTTTAGCCCCGTTACATCTTCCGCGCAGGCCGACTCGACCAGTGAGCTATTACGCTTTCTTTAAATGATGGCTGCTTCTAAGCCAACATCCTGGCTGTCTGTGCCTTCCCACATCGTTTCCCACTTAACCATGACTTTGGGACCTTAGCTGGCGGTCTGGGTTGTTTCCCTCTTCACGACGGACGTTAGCACCCGCCGTGTGTCTCCCGTGATAACATTCTTCGGTATTCGCAGTTTGCATCGGGTTGGTAAGCCGGGATGGCCCCCTAGCCGAAACAGTGCTCTACCCCCGAAGATGAGTTCACGAGGCGCTACCTAAATAGCTTTCGGGGAGAACCAGCTATCTCCCGGTTTGATTGGCCTTTCACCCCCAGCCACAAGTCATCCGCTAATTTTTCAACATTAGTCGGTTCGGTCCTCCAGTTAGTGTTACCCAACCTTCAACCTGCCCATGGCTAGATCACCGGGTTTCGGGTCTATACCCTGCAACTTAACGCCCAGTTAAGACTCGGTTTCCCTGCGGCTCCCCTATACGGTTAACCTTGCTACAGAATATAAGTCGCTGACCCATTATACAAAAGGTACGCAGTCACCCCATAAAAGAGGCTCCCACTGCTTGTACGTACACGGTTTCAGGTTCTGTTTCACTCCCCTCGCCGGGGTTCTTTTCGCCTTTCCCTCACGGTACTGGTTCACTATCGGTCAGTCAGGAGTATTTAGCCTTGGAGGATGGTCCCCCCATATTCAGACAGGATACCACGTGTCCCGCCCTACTCTTCGAACTCACAGTAAGTGCATTTTTGTGTACGGGAGTATCACCCTGTACCCTGCGACTTTCCAGACGCTTCCACTAATGCACAAACTGATTCAGGTTCTGGGCTGTTCCCCGTTCGCTCGCCGCTACTGGGGGAATCTCGGTTGATTTCTTTTCCTCTGGGTACTTAGATGTTTCAGTTCCCCAGGTTCGCCTCGCAACACTATGTATTCATGTTGCGATGATGCACAGAGTGCACCGGGTTTCCCCATTCGGACATCGTCGGCTGTAGCGGTTCATATCACCTTACCGACGCTTTACGCAGATTAGCACGTCCTTCATCGCCTCTGACTGCCAGGGCATCCACCGTGTACGCTTAGTCGCTTAACCTCACAACCCACAGGCGTTTTACAACGCATGCAGACTGCAAGCATTTGAGAGACTCGAACACATCGCTTATTCATTCTTATTACGGAGAATGAACGCGACGTGTCGTTTCAATTTTCAGCTTGTTCCGGATTGTTAAAGAGCAAATATCTCAAACGCAGCTCGCAAGCTGGTTTTGAGATACTGTGGAGACACCTTTCACCTGTCACCAAGCAAGTGGCGTCCCCTAGGGGATTCGAACCCCTGTTACCGCCGTGAAAGGGCGGTGTCCTAGGCCTCTAGACGAAGGGGACACGATTCGTGTCACGACTTCGCAGCCGTCTTGCTCATTACTTTTCTATCAGACAATCTGTGTGAGCACTGCGCGGGAAGGTATCTTCAGGTAAGGAGGTGATCCAACCGCAGGTTCCCCTACGGTTACCTTGTTACGACTTCACCCCAGTCATGAATCACAAAGTGGTAAGCGCCCTCCCGAAGGTTAAGCTACCTACTTCTTTTGCAACCCACTCCCATGGTGTGACGGGCGGTGTGTACAAGGCCCGGGAACGTATTCACCGTAGCATTCTGATCTACGATTACTAGCGATTCCGACTTCACGGAGTCGAGTTGCAGACTCCGATCCGGACTACGACGCACTTTATGAGGTCCGCTTGCTCTCGCGAGGTCGCTTCTCTTTGTATGCGCCATTGTAGCACGTGTGTAGCCCTACTCGTAAGGGCCATGATGACTTGACGTCATCCCCACCTTCCTCCAGTTTATCACTGGCAGTCTCCTTTGAGTTCCCGGCATAACCCGCTGGCAACAAAGGATAAGGGTTGCGCTCGTTGCGGGACTTAACCCAACATTTCACAACACGAGCTGACGACAGCCATGCAGCACCTGTCTCAGAGTTCCCGAAGGCACCAAAGCATCTCTGCTAAGTTCTCTGGATGTCAAGAGTAGGTAAGGTTCTTCGCGTTGCATCGAATTAAACCACATGCTCCACCGCTTGTGCGGGCCCCCGTCAATTCATTTGAGTTTTAACCTTGCGGCCGTACTCCCCAGGCGGTCGACTTAACGCGTTAGCTCCGGAAGCCACTCCTCAAGGGAACAACCTCCAAGTCGACATCGTTTACGGCGTGGACTACCAGGGTATCTAATCCTGTTTGCTCCCCACGCTTTCGCACCTGAGCGTCAGTCTTTGTCCAGGGGGCCGCCTTCGCCACCGGTATTCCTCCAGATCTCTACGCATTTCACCGCTACACCTGGAATTCTACCCCCCTCTACAAGACTCTAGCCTGCCAGTTTCGAATGCAGTTCCCAGGTTGAGCCCGGGGATTTCACATCCGACTTGACAGACCGCCTGCGTGCGCTTTACGCCCAGTAATTCCGATTAACGCTTGCACCCTCCGTATTACCGCGGCTGCTGGCACGGAGTTAGCCGGTGCTTCTTCTGCGGGTAACGTCAATCGTCAAGGCTATTAACCTTAACGCCTTCCTCCCCACTGAAAGTACTTTACAACCCGAAGGCCTTCTTCATACACGCGGCATGGCTGCATCAGGCTTGCGCCCATTGTGCAATATTCCCCACTGCTGCCTCCCGTAGGAGTCTGGACCGTGTCTCAGTTCCAGTGTGGCTGGTCATCCTCTCAGACCAGCTAGGGATCGTCGCCTAGGTGAGCCATTACCCCACCTACTAGCTAATCCCATCTGGGCACATCCGATGGTGTGAGGCCCGAAGGTCCCCCACTTTGGTCCGAAGACGTTATGCGGTATTAGCTACCGTTTCCAGTAGTTATCCCCCTCCATCGGGCAGTTTCCCAGACATTACTCACCCGTCCGCCACTCGTCACCCAAGGAGCAAGCTCCTCTGTGCTACCGTTCGACTTGCATGTGTTAGGCCTGCCGCCAGCGTTCAATCTGAGCCATGATCAAACTCTTCAATTTAAGTTTGATTTGCTGAAACAAGTTCAGCGATGCTCATCTGTAAAACGTCATAATGAATTTCATTATGTGTTCACTCGTGAGACTTGATATTTTTTACGTCCGGAGACGTTGATATCAATCCTGCGAGTGCCCACACAGATTGTCTGATAAATTGTTAAAGAGCGGTGCAATCAGCGCCTTAAGCTGCTGTTGCGAGGTGGCGTATATTACGCCTTCCTCCTTCAGAGTCAAACACTTTTTTCAGCGTTTTTCTCCGGCGGGGTGAATCACTTCACTCCCTGCTGAGTCGTCTGCGTTGCCGCTTTGCCGTCTCAGTGGATGCGCATTATAGGGCGTTGATTCTGGCTGACAAGGGTTTATTGCAAAAAAATGATTGTTCGACCTAAATTTAGCCACAACGCTCTATTTCACAACGATTTGCCTGGTAACTGCACAAAATCCTGGGCAAAAACGGCCACTTTATTCCAATCAGTGTATTCAACTTCTTTAGACGTATCGGTTTCGCCGCCGGTCATGCGCATAATGAGTTGAATCATGACACGGTCAAACCAGCGATAGCGGGGATAACGCAACGCGCCGGCAAACACCGCACAGCAATCGGGCTGCCAGGGTGACTGCTCCAGAAACTTGTGCGTATAGGCGTTGGTTGCTGGCGTGCATTTATCTGCTTTGCGCGCCGTGAGGTTAACACTGAAGAAGCCAGTAACGCGCTGTTGCAGCTCTACCTTATATTGAGTGACAAACTTCAACAGCACCGGATGGAAATGTCCGTAACGGATTGAAGCGCCAATCAGCACGCGATCATACTGTGACCACTCAACCTTCTGTACTTCCAGTAAATCAATCACGTCACACAGCTGCTGCGGCGCTAACGTCTGTGCAATGCGCGCCGCGATCTCACGGGTTTGCCCATCGCGGCTGGAATAAAGAATCAATGCTTTCATTAGATAATCCTGTTTATCTTATTCACGCCAGAAGGTCGGGGTGAACAGTACCAGCAGGGTGAACACCTCAAGGCGCCCAAACAGCATGGTCAAAATCAAAATCCACTTAGCGACGTCATTCATAGACGTGAAGTTATCCGCTACGACACCTAAGCCTGGGCCGAGGTTATTCAGCGTCGCGGCAACCGCAGCGAAAGCCGAGAAGTCATCAACGCCCGTCGCGATAATCGCCAGCATGCTGAGTAGGAACACCAGCGCATAAGCAGAGAAGAATCCCCATACCGCTTCAAGGATACGCTCCGGCAGTGCGCGATTGCCCAACTTGATGGTGTAGACCGCATTGGGATGCACCAAACGCTTTAGCTCACGCGAGCCCTGCTTGAACAGCAATAAGATACGAATCACTTTCAGGCCACCGCCGGTCGAACCGGCCATGCCACCAATAAAAGCAGAACAGAGCAGTAGCACCGGCAAGAACAGCGGCCAACGTGCGATGCTATCGGTGGTAAAGCCTGCGGTGGTCGCCATCGACACCACCTGGAAAAAAGCCTGGTTCAATGTTTGCCAACCGCTGGCATAGACGTTGTGGAACCACAGTACTACCGTACAGATCAGCACTAACGTGAGCTGCACGCCAATAAACATGCGAAATTCGGGATCGCGCCAGTAAACTTTGAGGCTTCGACCGCTTAATAAAGAGAAATGCAGGCCATAATTACAGCCCGAAATCAGCAGGAATACCGCCACGATGGTATTGATGGTAGGACTGTTGAAGTAGCCGATACTCGCATCATGTGTAGAAAAGCCACCAATCGCGATGGTGGAGAAACTGTGGCCAATGGCATCAAACACCGGCATGCCCGCCAACCACAACGCCACCGCACACGCCACGGTGAGCAACACGTAGATCAACCACAGCGTTTTAGCCGTTTCGGCAATACGCGGGCGCATTTTGTTGTCCTTCAGCGGCCCCGGCATTTCAGCGCGATAAAGCTGCATGCCTCCGACGCCAAGGATAGGCAAGATCGCCACCGCTAATACGATGATCCCCATACCGCCCAGCCACTGCAGCATCTGGCGATAAAACAGAATCGCTTTCGGTAGCGTATCAAGGCCAACGAGTGTAGTCGCACCGGTGGTCGTCAGCCCGGAGAAGGATTCAAAGAAGGCATCGGTAACCGAAAGGTGCGGCTGTTCGGCAAAAATGAAGGGCATCGCACCCACACTGCCCAGCACCGTCCAGAACAGCACCACAATCAAAAACCCTTCGCGCGGTTTAAGCTCGGTTTTCTTCTTGCGATTCGGCCACCACAACAGCGAGCCAATCACAATCGCCATCATAAATGTCTGGCTAAACGCACGTCCGGCGCCATCGCGATAAATTAAAGCCACCAGCCCTGGTAGGATCATGGTTACCGAGAATAAAATCACCAACAGGCCCACGATGCGGGTAATGGCGCGAAAATGCATTCAGCCGTTCCTTTAAACAGATGCTTTTAGTTGTCCAGCGGGATGAGCGTCAGCGCGCCCCGGCTGTAATCAGAAAGGTTTTGCCGAAAGCCATTGATCTGCGGATGCGGCAACGCCAGACGTAGCGCAATACGATCCTGATAATGGCTCTCTTCGATGATGCCGTCAAAACGTTGCAACAGGCGCTCGATCTCACTTAACTGGGCATAATCACATTGCAGGGTAAAAGATTGCATCGGCACTTTACGCCCGCGCGCCAGTTGCTTCAGCCCCTGCTGCACACCGCCGCCGTAGGCTTTCACTAATCCGCCGGTCCCCAGCATGATGCCGCCATAGTAGCGCACCACCACGGCGGTAATTTCTCCCACGCCACTGCCCATCAGCTGTGCCAGCATCGGTTTGCCCGCCGTACCTGAAGGCTCGCCATCATCGGAAAACCCCAGCTGCTGCGAATCATCCGGTGCACCGGCAACCCACGCCCAACAATGATGACGAGCTGCTGGATGCTCCTGCTTGATCTGCTGCACAAAGGCGCGTGCAGCATCAACGCCATCGGTATGCGCCAGATAAGTAATAAAGCGACTTTTCTTGATGGTTTCCTCGCTGAGGCTAACGGCCTCAGCGGGAATATCATAAGCATCCATCAGGCCAGATGCAGATCGCGCGTCATGTTTTCAACGCGATTAGCGTGGATCACCACATTATCTTCGATACGAATACCACCGTACGGTTTCAATGCGTCGATCGCCTGCCAGTCAAAGTACTGGCTGTACTTACCACCGCGCAGTTTCGCCAGCAGTGAATCGATAATGTAGAAACCTGGCTCGATGGTCAGCACCATGCCCGGTTCCAGCACGCGAGTACAACGCAGGTAAGGATATTTCGACGGTGCCGCCAGGTGCGTGCCGTTATCATCCTGCATAAAGCCTGCGACGTCATGCACCTGCAAGCCCAGCGGATGTCCCAAACCGTGCGGCATAAACGGACCGGTCAGGTCTTCCGCCACCAGCGTCTCTTCGGTCAGGCCTTTAACCAGATCGAACTTCAACAATAGACGTGCAATACGCTGATGCATTTGCAGATGGTAATCGGTGTAGCGCACGCCCGCTTTCAGCGTAGCAATCAGAGACAGCTCTTCTTTATTCATCGCCTCAACCATCTCGGCATAGCGCGATTTGCTTTGAGCTGCATAGCTGCGCGTCAGGTCTGCGGCATAACCAAGGTATTCCGCACCCGCATCAATCAGGAAACTGTGGCGCTTTGCCGGTGGCTGATGGTCGAGTTTGGTGTAGTGCAGCACCGCAGCATGTTCGTTGAACGCGATGATATTGCCGTAGGGCACATCTGTATCACGATGGCCAGTCGCAGTCAGATACGCCTGGTTGATATCGAACTCGCTCATTCCCGAGAAGAATGCCTCTTTCGCCGCGCGATGCCCTGCTACCGCCAGCTTCTGCGCTTCACGCATACAGGTCAGCTCATAATCAGTTTTGATGCTGCGATGGTAATGAAGGAAGTCGATCACGCCTTTTGGATTCACGCGGTCGCTATTAATACCCAACTGCGTAGCGCGGGATGGCACAGGTCCGATATACGCCACATTGTCGCGCTGAGCAGGCAACAGTTGCGCAATCTCATCGGCATCTTTCAGCCCCACCACCTCAACATCCTGAGTCCAGAAGCTGTTGGGCAATGGCTCGACGTTGTGCCAGTAATCCACCGGCGAGTAGAACCACAGTTTTGGCTTGTTAACGCCATCGATCCATAACCAGCAGTTAGGCACTTGCGTGACAGGAACCCAGGCCTTGAATTGCGGATTCACCTTAAACGGGTAGTCGTGATCGTCGAGGAAAACGGTCAACAGCTCGCCAGAGTGAATCAACATCGCATCAAGTTTAAAGCGTGCCAGCACCTGTTGCGCTCGCTGTTGCAGCGTATTGATATGCGCGTGATACAGGGTTTTCAGTGAATCCATGGACTTGTCTCCGATATCGCGAAATTGGCCGCAGTGTAGCACAGCCTCAAGTCAGTTGCCGTGCTGCACTCGCTGTGATCGGCGTATCAAATAAGCAAAGACTCGTTTGCAAAAAATTAACATGCCGCCCACACTCCAACTCATCTGGTATGACCAGATCACCTTTCGCGGTTTCAGGAGACGGACATGCTCTACCAAGGCGATACCCTTTCAGTTCACTGGCTTGACGCTGGCATTGCCGAGCTAATTTTCGATGCCCCCGGCTCAGTGAACAAACTCGATACCAAAACAGTTGCCTCTTTGGGCGAAGCGCTCAGCGTGCTGGAGCAACAGCCCGAATTGCGCGGCTTACTGCTCACCTCGGCTAAACCGGCATTTATTGTTGGTGCCGATATCACTGAATTCCTGTCGCTGTTTGATGCGCCAGAAGAGAAGCTGAGCCAGTGGCTGGCGTTTGCCAACAGCATCTTCAATCGCCTGGAAGATTTGCCAGTGCCGACCATCGCTGCCATTGACGGCTACGCGCTGGGCGGCGGCTGCGAATGTGTGCTGGCGACGGATTTCCGTGTTGCTACACCGGCCGCCCGCATTGGCTTGCCGGAAACCAAACTGGGCATCATGCCGGGCTTCGGCGGCAGCGTGCGTTTGCCGCGTTTACTCGGTGCCGATAGCGCACTGGAGATCATCGCCGCCGGCAAAGATGTTGATGGCACCAGCGCTCTGCAACTCGGTTTGGTCGATGCCGTGGTGAGCAGCGACAAACTGCGCGCGGCAGCGATCACCATGTTGCTGGATGCGATGGCACAAGGCAGTTGGCAGGCGCGCCGCGCACCTAAGCTAGCACCTCTGAAGCTCAGCCCGATTGAAGCAGCAATGAGCTTCACCATTGCCAAAAGTATGGTGATGCAAACGGCAGGCAAGCATTATCCTGCGCCTATCACTGCGGTGAAAACCATTGAGGCCGCTGCAAGCCTGGGTCGCGACGATGCCTTGAAACTGGAAACCGCTGCCTTCGTGCCGCTGGCACAAAGCGATGTGGCGCGGGCGCTGGTCGGCATCTTCCTGAACGATCAGTATGTCAAAGGCCTGGCGAAGAAACACAGCAGCGCAGCCGGTGCACCGCAGCAAGCCGCCGTGTTGGGTGCTGGCATCATGGGTGGTGGCATTGCCTATCAGTCGGCATGGAAAGGTGTGCCGGTGAAAATGAAAGACATTAATCCGCAGGCACTGACGCTGGGCATGACAGAAGCCAGTAATTTACTCAATAAGCAGCTGGAACGCGGCAAGATTAACGGCGCCAAACTGGCGAGCGTACTCACGACGATTCAACCCACGCTGGATTACGCCGGTTTCGAACGCGCCGATGTGGTGGTCGAGGCGGTGGTTGAGAATCCGCACATCAAGGCCAAAGTGCTGGCAGAAACCGAGCAACATTTGCGCGACGATGCCGTGCTCGCTTCCAACACGTCGACCATCCCGATTAGCCAACTGGCGCAATCACTGAAGCGTCCAGAAAACTTCTGCGGCATGCACTTCTTTAATCCCGTGCCACGCATGCCGCTGGTTGAGGTAATCCGTGGCGAGCAGACCTCAGACGCCACCATCAGTAAAGTGGTGGCCTGGGCCAGCAAGATGGGCAAAACGCCGATCGTGGTGAATGACTGCCCCGGCTTCTTTGTGAACCGTGTGCTGTTCCCCTACTTCGCCGCTTTCAGTCTGCTGCTACGCGATGGCGCCGATTTCCGTCAGATTGATAAGGTGATGGAGAAACAGTTCGGCTGGCCAATGGGCCCGGCCTGGTTACTGGATGTGGTGGGTATCGATACCGCCCATCACGCGCAGCAGGTGATGGCGCAAGGCTTCCCTTCGCGCATGCAGAAGGATTACCGCGACGCCATTGATGTGCTGTTTGAAGCCAAACGCTACGGTCAGAAAAACGGTTTGGGCTTTTATCTTTGGGAGCAAGACAAAAAAGGCAAAGCCCAGAAAAAAGCCGATCCGGCTGTGGATGCGTTGCTGGAACCGATTTGCGAGCCCAAACGCGTGTTCAGCGACGAGGACATTGCTAACCGCATGATGCTGCCAATGCTCAATGAAGTGGTGCGCTGCCTCGAAGAGAAGATTATCGCCTCACCGGCTGAAGCCGATATGGCGCTGGTGTACGGCCTCGGTTTCCCGCCGTTCCGTGGCGGTGCCTGCCGTTATATGGATACGCTCGGCAACAGCAATCTGGTTGATCAAGCCAAACGATATCTCGCCCTTGGCCCACTGTACGCGTTACCCGAACTGTTAGTGCACAAAGCGCATCAACATCAAAGCTGGTATCCCGCAGCTCACCCAATTGACGAAGCGACACTGCAAAGTGCCTGAGGTAAATAAAATGGAAAAGGTAGTCATCGTTGATGCAGTGCGCACACCAATGGGCCGCTCAAAAGGCGGCGCGTTTCGTCAGGTAAGAGCGGAGGATCTCTCAGCACATCTGATGCGCGAATTGCTGAGCCGCAACCCCGGCGTTGATCCGGCCTCTTTGGATGACATCATCTGGGGCTGTGTGCAGCAGACGCTGGAACAGGGTTTTAACATCGCACGTAACGCGGCACTGCTGGCAGAAATTCCGCATCGCGTCCCGGCCAGCACGGTGAATCGCTTATGTGGTTCGTCCATGCAGGCGCTGCACGATGCGGCGCGCGCCATTATGGTGGGTGATGCGCACAGCTGTTTGATTGGCGGCGTCGAACATATGGGCCATGTGCCAATGAGCCACGGCGTTGATTTCCATCCAGGCTTGGGCCGGACGGTGGCAAAAGCGGCGGGTATGATGGGATTAACCGCTGAAATGCTGGCGCGCATGCACCACATCACCCGTGAGCAACAGGATGCCTTTGCGCTGCGTTCACATCAGCGCGCCTGGGCCGCGACCCAACGTGGCGATTTCAAACGTGAAATCGTGCCGACCTATGGCCACGATGCCGACGGCGTGCTGAAACGTTATGAAACGGATGAAGTGATTCGCGAAGATACTACGCTGGAAGGGTTGGCTGCGCTGCGTCCCGCGTTTGATCCGGTGAATGGCACCGTCACCGCAGGCACATCTTCAGCGCTCTCCGACGGCGCAGCAGCCATGCTGATCATGAGTGAAAGCCGCGCACGCGAGCTCGGACTGACCCCGCGTGCACGCATCCGCAGCATGGCGGTGGTCGGCTGTGATCCTTCCATAATGGGTTACGGTCCGGTGCCGGCCAGCAAACTTGCGCTGAAACGCGCCGGATTAAGCGTACAGGATATCGATCTGTTCGAGCTTAACGAAGCCTTTGCTGCGCAGACGCTGCCGTGCATTAAGGATTTGGGATTGCTGGATCTGCTTGATGAGAAAGTGAATTTGAATGGCGGCGCAATTGCGCTGGGGCATCCGTTGGGATGTTCTGGAGCACGTATCAGTACGACGTTGCTCAATCTGATGGAACGTCGTGATGCGCAATTTGGTCTCGCGACCATGTGCATTGGCTTAGGCCAGGGCATTGCGACGGTGTTCGAACGCGTTTAATACGTTGATGCACGTGTTCCCGCCCTTTCGGGCGGGCTTTTTACTCAGATGAAGGCAAACGCATCGCCAAACATCTGCGCTTCAACCGCACCACGCTCCGCACAGAAACGCTCGCGCGCAATCTTTGCCATCTCGAAACGACCCGCAATGTAGATATCGTGATCACTTAGCGTTTCATAGTCCTGCATCACGGCGGTTAGTACGGTACCGCTGCGTCCTTCCCAACCCTCTGCGGGCTGTTCCACCACTGGAATCACCTTGAGATTAGGATGCTTCACCGCCAATGCATTCAGCTCATCCAGATCGTACAAATGCATCAGTTCACGGCCGCCCCAGTAGATGGCGATATCGCGGTCGGGCTGCTGTGCCAGTGCCGTCAGCAGAATTGAGCGGGCATAGGAGAAACCGGTGCCGCCAGCGATCAGAATGATCGGACGATCGCTATCCTCACGCAGCCAGGCATCGCCATGTGGCATATCCACGGTGATTTGACGATCGTTTTTGATACGATCCATCACCGCCATGGCATAGAGGTTAAGATCCGATGCGCCGATGTGCAGTTCAATAATGTCCTTTTCCATCGGCGTTGAGGCCAGTGAAAACGGACGCTTATCGCGCTCATCCATCACCACCATCAGATATTGTCCCGCGCGGAAGTTAAAATCCGCTGCCGGAATCAAACGAACGCGGTAAACCGTGTCCGTGATTGCTTCAACCGAAGTGACTTTGCAGCTTAACGTCGTCATACGTGCCCTTTTTTATGATTCTGCCGCCGTTAACGCTGCGGCGGCTCGGCAAAGATAGCTAACTCATCCCAAATTGCGTCAATGCGCGCGGTCACAGCCGGATCTTTAACAATCGGCGTGCCCCACTCACGCGTGGTTTCACCTGGCCACTTGTTGGTGGCATCGAGTCCCATCTTCGATCCCAAACCGGAAACCGGTGAGGCAAAATCAAGATAGTCGATAGGCGTGTTCTCCACCATCACGGTGTCGCGCGCCGGATCCATGCGCGTGGTAATCGCCCAAATGACATCGTTCCAGTCGCGTGCATTGACATCGTCATCACACACAATCACGAACTTGGTGTACATAAACTGACGCAGGAAAGACCAGACGCCAAACATCACGCGCTTGGCATGCCCGGCATATTGCTTCTTAATCGTCACCACCGCGAGGCGATACGAGCAACCTTCCGGCGGCAAATAGAAATCGACAATCTCCGGGAACTGCTTGATCAGAATCGGCACCAGCACTTCATTCAGCGCCACACCCAATACTGCAGGTTCATCCGGCGGACGACCGGTATAGGTTGAATGATAAATCGGGTTACGGCGTTGCGTTACGTGCGTCACGGTAAACACCGGGAAGCTATCTACTTCATTGTAGTAGCCGGTGTGATCGCCGTAAGGACCCTCTGGTGCCATATCGCCCGGTTCGATATAACCTTCCAGCACGATTTCCGCGCTGGCAGGCACTTCAAGTTCGTTCGACAGGCACTTCACCACTTCGGTTTTGTTGCCACGCAGCAAACCGGCAAACGCATACTCTGAAAGCGTATCCGGCACCGGCGTCACGGCACCGAGAATCGTGGCGGGATCGGCGCCCAGCGCCACGGATACCGGGAAGCGTTCGCCCGGATGGGCTTTGCACCACTCCTGGAAATCCAGTGCGCCGCCGCGATGCGACAACCAGCGCATGATGAGGCGGTTTTTGCCGATCACCTGCTGGCGATAGATGCCGAGATTCTGGCGCTCTTTGTGCGGCCCGCGGGTAACGGTTAACCCCCAGGTAATCAATGGCGCGGCATCGCCAGGCCAGCACTTCATCACCGGAATGCGCGACAGATCGACATCATCACCGCTGAAGATTTCTTCCTGACACGGCGCATTGCGCAGGCGCTTGGTCGGCATATTCAGCACTTGTTTAAACTGCGGCATCTTATCGAACAGATCGCGGAAGCCTTTTGGCGGCTCAGGCTCTTTCAAAAAGGCCAATAGCTTGCCCACTTCGCGCAGGGCACTGACCTCTTCCTGCCCCATGCCCATTGCCACACGCTTGGGTGTGCCGAACAGGTTGCACAGCACGGGCATGTCGTACCCTTTCGGGTTCTCAAACAGCAGCGCCGGACCGCCGGCACGCAGGGTGCGATCGGCAATTTCGGTCATCTCCAGCTCAGGATCGATCTCCTGAGTGATGCGCTTTAACTCGCCGCGCTGCTCCAGCAACGCGAGGAAGTCTCGTAAATCCTGATATTTCATGCGGCGTTAGCTTCCGGCCAGAGTGAATCGGCCATTATAGGTCTGATTCACGCTGGCGTGTTGTGGTTTGTGTATCAAGCTGGCTGGCAGGAGAAGGGCACCAGCGACTGGATAGCCAGCACGTCGTGATGTGCAGCAATGGGTTCACCGTGACGGAACACTTTAAAATCTTCGCCACGGGCGCTGTAGTAACGCAGACGATTTTCACTGACGTGCAGGAAACTCGCTTCACGCAGTGCAATGACTGACTCGTGCGGGTTGACCGCACAGAATTCGGCCAGGCGTTCATCACGGGTTTCTCCCATGTGACCACTCACGTGCGCATCCAGATAGTGAGGATTGATCTGTACAGGGAACAGGCCGAGCGCAGGCAGAACGACACTGCTGCGTACCGGCATATCGTTGGTGGTACGGATTGATGGCGTAGCCACATTGCAACCCGCGCTCCAGCCCACGTATGGCACATCACGTTCGCGCACGGCACGCTGGATCGCCACAATCAGTCCATGCTCATGCAGCATCTGGTTAAGGAACCAGGTGTTGCCGCCACTCACCAAAATCATCTCTGCTTGTTCAATGGCGGCGACCGGCGAGGCGAACTCGTGCACGGTTTTCACTTCAATGCCAAGTGAGTCAGACAGATCCTGGGCACGCTGCGCATGATCGCCACGAATGATGGCATAGGGCACCAGCACGGCCGATGTGATGCCACGCTGCGCAATCATCGCGTGCAGTTGGGGGTGAGCGTAGCTCAGCAGTGGCGCATCATCGGCCACTTTGCCGTTGCTTAATAAGAACAGTTCCATCAGCCAGTCCTTTTTCGAATTCATGCGAAAGATGGGGAACGAGTCTGATACAGATGGTCATCAGCCGTCAATTTTCTTGCAAGAAAGCGTTAATAAGCCGCACCAATCGGAAAAATCGTAGTGATTTTTATTTCACAGCCGCGTTTCCGCTGGCCGATGCGCTATAACTCTGACAACAGGTTTGTTATTCTTAGCGTCCAATATTTGGGAGCAGTTATGGAATCCTGGTACTTACTCTATTGCAAACGTGGACAGCTGTTGCGCGCGAAAGAGCATCTTGAGCGGCAAGAGGTGAATTGCCTCAGCCCAATGATCGCTCTGGAAAAGATTGTGCGTGGCAAACGCACCACGGTGAGTGAGCCATTGTTCCCCAACTATCTGTTTATCGAGTTCGATCCGGAAGCGATTCACACCACCACTATCAGCAGCACGCGCGGCGTCAGCCACTTCGTCCGCTTTGGCACTCAACCCGCCACCGTTTCCAGTGACGTGATTGAAGCGCTGCAAACCGATGTGCCGCAAATAATGCTGGATCCCGAGACGCCACAAAGCGGTGATGAAGTGATCATCACCGAAGGGACCTTTGAAGGGCTGCGTGCGATCTTTGCCGAGCCGGATGGCGAAACCCGCTCTGTGTTACTGCTCAACCTGCTCAACAAGCAAGTGATGCGCAGTGTCGACAACAAACAGTTCCGGAAGCTTTAGGCCAGTTTGAACAGCTGACGCGCATTATGATTGAGCTGCGCACCCAGCGTTTCCGCCTCTTCCCCACGCCATTTCGCCACCTGCTGCACAATATGCGGCAGGAAACACGGCTCGTTACGGCGTGAAGGCGGACGCGGATGCATGTCACGCGGCAGCAGATAAGGCGCGTCCGTTTCCAGCAACAGACGTTCGGTTGGGATCAGCGGCAGCATTTCGCGCAGTTCCAGACCACGGCGTTCATCGCACACCCAGCCCGTAATCCCCACCGATAAGCCCAGCGCCAGGCACGACTCCAGTTCGTCACGTGTGCCGGTAAAACAGTGCACCACCGCGCCCGTTAATTTCGGCAGCCAGGGCTCTAACACCGCAACAAAACGATCATGCGCTTCACGGCAGTGAAGAAATACCGGCAACTGCAACTCTGCCGCCAGCGCCAGTTGCGCTTCAAAAGCGTACTCCTGCTGGTCGTGTGCAGAGAGGTTGCGGTTAAAATCGAGTCCGCATTCGCCAATCGCCACCACTTGCTCCTGCTCGGCCAAACGGCGCAGCGTATTGGCTGTGTCCGCTGACCATTCACTGGCATGATGCGGGTGCACCCCGGCCGTTGACCAGCAGTAGCCCACGTGTTGTGCCGCGAGCTGTCGCGCCTGCTGACTTTCCAGCGCATTGGTGCCCGTAATGAGCAGGCCGGTGACGCCTGCTTCGCGCGCACGTTTCACAACCTGCTCGCGATCTTTTGCGAATTGCGTGCTGGTCAGGTTTACACCGATATCAAACATAGTTCTTCCCAAATAAAAACCGCCCAATTTCGGGCGGCTTAGATTCATCATCATCCCGCTCGCTTGCGGGATGCCCTGCTTAAAGGACATCAGGATTCGGTGTTCTGTTCCTCATCCTGTGATGCTTTGCGCCCTTTACCCACATAATAGCGAGAGAAGAATACGCCGACTTCAAACAGGCAGTACATCGGAATAGCGAGCAAAGTTTGCGAGAAAATGTCTGGTGGCGTGAGCAACATCCCAACAACGAACGCGCCAACCAACATGTAAGGACGTTTCTTTTTCAAATCATCTGGCGACGTAATCCCGGTCCAGCATAGCAGCACAATCGCAATCGGCACCTCAAACGCAACACCAAACGCCATGAAAATGGTCATGACGAAGTCGAGATAGTTGGTGATATCGGTGGCGATGGTGACGCCTTGCGGGGCGGTTTTGGCGAAGAAGCCAAACGCCAGCGGGAATACGATGAAGTACGCGAAGGCCACGCCAACGTAGAACAGCAAGGTACTGGAGAACAGTAAAGGCATCACCAGCTTACGCTCATGGCGATACAGCGCCGGTGCCACAAACGCCCACACCTGGTACAAAATCACTGGCACGGCAAGAAACACCGAAACGATGATAGTGAGCTTAATCGGGGTGAAGAACGGTGAAGCAACATCGGTGGCAATCATGCTGGCGCCGGCCGGCATCTGGCTAATCAGTGGCGATGCCACCAAGTGATAGATGTCGTTGGCGAAATAAACCAGGCACAAAAAGATAGCAAACACCGCAATAATGCAGTTCAGCAGACGCTTACGCAGCTCAATCAGGTGGCTGATGAGCGGTTGGGTATCTTCAACGGCCATGTTTATCTTTCATCTTTTACGGTGGGAGTGGGCGTCGCATTCTGCGCGGTATTAACAGGTGCCGCAGCCTCTGCTGTTACCGGTTGAGGAGCCTGAGCTGGTGCGCTGGCCTGACGTTCTGCTGTCACCGCCTGAGGTGCCTGAGCCGGTGCGCTAGCCTGATGCTGTGCCGCCACTGGCTGAGGGGCCTGAGTCGGTGCGCTGGCCTGATGCTCTGCCGCCGCTGGCGTCACCGCAGGCTGGCTTACCGATTCAGAAGGGGCGCCTGCAGGCTGCGATTGATGAATGGTGTTCGCTTCATCTTCCGCCTTCTCGATATCGATGCTCTGCTGCACAGAACGCTTCATCGAATCGGCGGTTTTACGCAACTCTTCCATCGACTCTTTCAGTTCCGGTGACAGTGAGCCACGGCCCGCTTCTTCGACTTTTTTCAGGCTGTCCTGCAACTCCTGCAGTTTCAGCTCCTGCGCCAGTTCGTTCTGCACATTCGCGGCCAGCGAGCGAATCGCCCGAATCCAGCCCACGACGGTTTTCACCGCAACCGGTAATCGTTGCGGGCCAAGAACAATCAGCCCGATAACGAACACCAATACCAGTTCACTAAAACCAATATCGAACACAGTTAACCCTTACTTGTCCCGGGCGTCGTCTTTGCTTGCCGAGGTTTGCTGTTTGTCTGCCAGAGTCTTGGCGTTGAAGTCAGCATCCTGCTCTTTCGGTTGATCCTTTTTGTCGTCTTCATCGCCCATGGCTTTTTTGAAGCCACGAATGGAAGAACCCAAATCCGAACCCAGGTTGCGAAGTTTATTGGTACCGAACAGAAGTACAACAATGACGGCAATGATTAACAATTGCCAAATACTGATACCGCCCATGAGATATGCCTCTAATATTCTGTGAAAAACTCTGAATTGAAACGCACAGAAAGCCCGTATGAATTCGGGCTTTAGCCTGCGACATTACGCGATTTGCACCAGGCAAACAATCAGTTTGTCTTGCGCCAGCCTATCAGCCAGGTGACGATGCCAGCGGCCATTAATAGCGCTGGGAAGAAATCCCAGTCGGGTCGACTTAACAGCACCGCGGTGCCACTTAATAACAGTGTAGCCCCTACGCCAAACAGATAACGAGCCTTGTGATGGCGCGTGCGTTGGGCATTCATATCGCTGACAAGTTTATCGACGCTGTGCTGCAATAATTTATGCTGTCGCATGCTGTCGTAGAACAGCTCCGGCAGTTCTGGCAGCTTCTCGGCCCAGAACGGCGCCTTCTCTTTCACTGCACGCAGAATCGCTGGAATACCGATTTGATCTTTGATCCACTCTTCCAGGAACGGCTTCGCGGTTTTCCACAGGTCGAGCTGCGGATAGAGCTGACGGCCAATGCCTTCGATGTACAGCAGCGTTTTCTGTAACAACACCAGCTGCGGCTGCACTTCCATATTGAAGCGGCGCGCGGTGTTGAACAGGTTTAGCAGCACGTGACCAAAAGAGATCTCAGCCAGCGGCTTTTCAAAAATCGGCTCACAAACGGTACGAATGGCGAACTCAAAATCTTCTACATTGGTATCCGGTGGAACCCAGCCCGAATCCACGTGCAGTTCCGCCACTTTGCGGTAGTCACGGTTAAAGAAGGCGATGAAGTTTTCCGCCAGATAGCGCTTATCTTCTTTATTCAGCGAGCCGACAATACCGCAGTCAATCGCGATGTATTGCGGATCTTCTGGATGGTCATAACTGACGAAGATGTTGCCGGGATGCATGTCAGCATGGAAGAAGCTATCGCGGAACACCTGGGTGAAGAACACCTGCACACCGCGTTCCGCCAGCAGTTTCATGTTGACGCCATGCTTCTCCAGCGTCGCCACATCAGAAATCGGAATGCCGTAAATGCGCTCCATCACCATCATCGATTCGCTGCAGTAATCCGAGAACACTTCCGGCACATACAGCATCGGGCTCTGATCAAAGTTACGACGCAGCTGAATGGCATTCGCCGATTCGCGCAGCAGATTGAGTTCATCAATCAGGGTCTTTTCGTAATCGCGCACCACTTCAACCGGGCGCAGACGACGGCCATCCGGCATTAGGCGAGGAACCCAATGCGCCATGCGGTAAATCAACTTCATGTCGGCTTTGATGACCGGCAGGATGTCCGGGCGAATAACTTTGATCACCACGTCACGGCCGTTAGACTTCAGCGTGGCAGTATGGACCTGAGCAATCGAAGCAGATGCCAGCGGCTTGATATCAAAATCGTCAAACCAGGTATCAACCGGGCCGCCAATCGCTTGTTCAATCTGCTGTTGAGCTTTCAGACCATCAAAAGGCGCGACACGGTCCTGCAATACCGCCAGTTCATCGGCAATGGCCGGCGGGAAGAGATCGCGGCGCGTCGACAGCATTTGGCCAAACTTGATCCAGACCGGGCCAAGCTGCTCCATCGCCAGACGAATACGCACGCCCGTCGATTCATTTTTATGCTTGTTGGGGATCCAGAAAATACAACGTCGCCAGATACGAAGCGGCAACGTGATGCGCATGTGGGGGATCAGTTCATCAAGTCCATAGGTGAGGAAGATCTTGATGATGAAGTATAAGCGCCGAATTTCTCCCAGCGTCATTTCGCCTCCAGCTTTGCTAAACGCGTTTCAAACGCATTGAGCGAACGTTCCATCGCTTCGACCTCTTCACAGAACCACGCCAGTTCCAGTGCACCGGGCGCAACCCGCCACTCTTCGGTCAGCACCTGTCCAACATAATCCTGCCGACGCGTGACCTGCTTCTGCACGAATTTCAGGGCATTTTGCGCGGCCTGACTGACGCCCTGCGCGGCAATGTCGCCAATCCACGGTGCCAGATACTCAGCCGGGTCGAGTTCGGCGAGATCCATCAGCGCGGAGAATTGCTGAACCACTTGCAGATCGCCTTCCACATCCAGCTCACCGCTCCGGATCAGGCTGGTCAGCTGCTGGCGATCGCGCAGTTTTGGCAAGGTGCTGAGGCGCAGGCTGACACTGCAATCGCTGCTGTCCTGCCAGTCACTCAGCACGTCCAGCTGTGATTCGCTAAACACCAGCACCAGCGGGAAGTCCAGCTCCTGCAGACGCAGCAGCAACACCTTACCCACCAGACGCTGACGCGCGGATTTCAGGCTGCGATCACGATAGAGAACACGATTAAGGGCGGTTTCAAGACCGCCCGTGATAAGCGGGGTAAAAGTCATGATCAATCAGAACTTAAAGCCGCGATGCAGCGCCACAATACCGCCAGTCATGTTGAAATAGGTGGTATTTTCAAAGCCGGCATCATTCATCATCGCTTTCAGGGTTTCCTGATCGGGATGCATACGAATCGATTCTGCCAGATAGCGATAGCTTTCCGCATCCTGCGCCACCAGTTGCCCAATACGCGGCAGGATATGGAAGGAGTAGGTATCGTAGGCTTTGCTCAGCGGTTCCAGTAGCGGTTTGGAAAACTCCAGCACCAGTAAACGCCCGCCTGGCTTCAGCACACGGAACATCGAGGCCAACGCCTTCTCTTTTTCGGTGACATTACGCAAACCGAAGGAGATGGTGATGCAATCGAAATAGTTATCCGGGAACGGCAGCGCTTCGGCGTTGGCCTGCACGTAGCTGACATTGCCAGACACGCCCAAATTGCGCAGCTTCTCACGGCCCATCTTCAGCATCGAACTGTTGATATCCGCCAGAACCACCTGACCCGTATCGCCCACCAGGCGAGAAAATTTCGCCGTCAAATCGCCGGTGCCGCCGGCCAAATCCAGGACACGCTGACCACGACGTACGCCGCTGCTGTCGATGGTAAAACGCTTCCAGACACGATGGATGCCAAACGACATCAGATCGTTCATCAGGTCATATTTTGCCGCTACGGAGTGAAACACGTCCGCGACTTTATCGGCCTTTTCGCTTTTCGCGACGATCTTAAAGCCAAAATGGGTAGTTTCCTGCTGTGATTCATCTGCCATCGGGTTTACCTGTTCCACAAACAATTCTTGCCGAAGTGTATCAGAGTCGCGTTACGCGAGCACGTGACCACCGTGCTATTCGTTGATGCGGCGCAGCGAAGCGGTGGAAGAATCTGCCGCATTTTCATCAGGCTCGGGATCGTCCGCCCAATCTTCATCCGCCTCTTCCGGCTGCGCTTGCTCCACCAGCTGAGGATTGATCGGTCGTTTGATCTCCACACCCAACGCGCGGAAGGATTCGCTTTGTGCAATCAGATTGCCGCGCCCTTCTGCCAGCTTTTTCATCGCCTGATGATAACTCTGCTGCGCTTTGTCGAGGCTATGACCGATACCGCTCATATCGTCCACAAACAGTCGCATTTTATCGTACAGCCGCGTGGCACGGTCGGCGATGCGTTGCGCGTTGCGGCTCTGGTGCTCATAACGCCACAGATTGTTGATGGTGCGCAGTGCCACCAGCAAGGTGGTTGGGCTGACCAGCATGATGTTCTGCTGCAATGCTTCGCTGATCAATTCTGGCTGGCGATCAATTGCCAATAAGAAGGCTGGCTCAACCGGAATAAACATCAACACATAATCCAGAGAGCGTAAACCGGGCAATTGTTGATAATCTTTTCGCCCCAGAAGACGAATATGGCCGCGCATGGCGTTAACGTGTTCCTGAATTGCCTGCTCGCGCGTGGCTTCATCTTCCGCGTTGAAGTAACGTTCGTAGGCCACCAGCGTCATTTTCGCGTCAATCACAACATCCTTGCCCTGCGGCAACCGCACGATCACATCCGGTTGCATCCTGCCCTGCTGTTCTAACTGCACGCTGACCTGCGTCTGGTATTCATAACCTTCGCGCAGACCGGAGGCTTCCAGCACGCGCGCCAGTACCACTTCGCCCCAGTTGCCCTGAATTTTGTTATCGCCCTTCAGCGCTTTGGTGAGATTGACCGCTTCCTGCGCCATTTGCGCGTTCAGCTGCTGCAGCTGGCGAATCTCATGGGCCAGCGTATGGCGTTCGCGTGCCTCCTGGCCAAAGCTATCAGTTACCTGACGACGGAAGCCATCCAGCTGTTCACGCAGCGGGCCAATCAGGCCATTGAGGCTTTGACGATTCTGCTCATCTACGCGACGTCCGCTGTTTTCAAAAATGCGGTTGGCCAGATTTTCAAACTGCGCGCTGAGGCGCTGCTCGCTGTTGGTGAGCAGGCGCTGCTTCTCTTCTGCGCCAAAACGCGTCTCTTCTAAACGGATGGTGACTTCACGCAGTTCCGCTTCCTGCGCGCTGTTCACTTCCAGCTGATTGCGCAGTTCCCGGCTGAGCTGCTCGCTTTCGCCACGCCAGTAATCGAGCTGTTGCAGCCGTTCCTGTGCCCCGCTGAGCGTGCCATGCAACTGCCGCAGCTCTTGCTCGCGCTGCTGGATTTGCTGCTGTAACTGTTCGAGCTGCTGCTGCTGGCGCTGCTGCGCCTCTTCCAGCAGTCGGCGTTCGGTGGTGAAGCTGGCGTGCTGGTGGCCGGCACGCAACTGGGCCAAAATCCAACCGAGGCCCAGTCCGGCCAGCGCCAGCGCGCCGCTAATGATAAGTTGCTGATCCATAATCCCCCCGCGGATCGTTTCGCTGAGGGAAAAGGTAAGGCGCTACTGTATGAATGTCCAGACTGTTGTGAAGCTGGCGGGTGATTTACAGCGCTTTCACCGTCAAATCACCTGCCTTCCACGCATCAATCAGGAAAAACGGCATCGGCAATAGCCATTCGCTGCCTTTTACTTTGGCGGGATAACACCAGCTTTGCCCGTCGTGCGTGAGTTCAACCTGCTGCCAGCCGTTATCCACATTTTCCACTTTACCCGCCATGCTGGAGTAACCGGCGTTGCTACCTACGTGGAAACGATCGGTTTGCCAGCGAATGGGCGGATGTGCAGGCCACGCCTGGGCATGATGGAACTGGAAGATATCGTCATGATTCAGCAGGCTTTCGCGCACCGTTGGCCACAGCGCCACCTTGAGGAAATATTGATCGGTGAAGCGCTCACTGCCGCTGTACTGGGCGATAAAGTCGCGCATCTGCTGCTCAACGTTATGGAACACGCCGTGACACCCGCCCCACATTCCTGCCAGCAGCAGTTCGGTATGGGTAAAGTAGTCGCGCATATGATGGAACCAGGATGGCGACTGCAGCCAGGCCTCCACCGCCGCCACTTCGCGTTCAGACAGCAAGGAGTCCGCATCCCGTACGATGTAACGTTTAACGCTGGGATCATCCATCACCAGAAAGCGCCACAGCGTCGGGAATATTGTCTTCTCATGCGACATATCCACCAGCTGCGTATTCGGCTGCCTGAGGCGTTGCCAGACGTGTTGCGGCACGCTGTCATCAAGATAGATACGACAAATCCAGTCAGGATAAAGCTCGCGCGCGACGTCGATATTTTTGATCAGTGTTTCACAGTAGCGCGGTTGGCCGCCGTACAGGCTGAAAGAGATGATGTTTTCTGATGGATTGGCGGGATCAAAAGGCGGCGGCGCTTCTGCCGGATACGCCACTTTATGACCTTGCCGGAAAATCGTGTCTGACTTTTCCAGCGACTCGCGGCCATAGCGCGCCACTTCATCATGCTTCTCCAGCCAGCCACACACTTCCGTTAAGCCATCGAGCCAGGTGTCAGAGGCCTGCGCACGCTGTGCGGCTGGAGCCTGATAGATCTTTTGGTAGGTTTTGTAGGATTTTTTGTACTCGCCCACGCGCATCAGCGTTAACGCATAGTCGCTGAGCACTTGCATATTTTGCGGCATGACGCGCAAAACTTCTTCACAGCACTGACGTGCCACGGGGAAGTCAGAGGCCGCCATCGCCTGGCGAAAACGTGCTGCCACGCTCTCAATACGAGACTGCGCAGCAGCGGGAGTAGGATTAAAGGCAGGACGAGGAGCAGAAACCGTTTTGCGCATAGTTGTTTTCTCAGTATCAGCTGAAAAACGTGCGCAATGTGGCGGCAGCAGGGAATTCCTTATCCGTAATACCTGCTGCCTTGCGCACTAAATTAAGCGACGCGCGGCTTCTACAACAATTTTCACCGCATCGCTTTCGGTCTGTTTCATGGTCACCGCGTCCGGGATCTCTTTCTGCGTACGGTTAACGATAACACCCGCCACCATGCCCGCTCGCAGCCCCTGACTGGCGCACATGGTTAACAGTGTAGCGGATTCCATCTCATAGTTAAGCACGCCCATTTGCTGCCACTCTTGCATAGAGCCCTGGAAGCGATTCACCACGCGTCCTGAGAAGGTATCGTAACGTTCCTGGCCCGGATAGAAGGTGTCAGAAGAGGCGGTGATCCCGATATGCGTTTTGGCGCCACAGGCTTCTGCTGCGGCCACCAGCGCGGTGGTACAGGTAAAATCGGCCACTGCCGGGAATTCCATCGGCGCAAAGTGCAGGCTGGCACCATCAAGGCGTACAGACGCGGTGGTGACCAAAACATCGCCCACATTAATATTCGGTTGGATCGCACCGGTGGTGCCGACGCGCAGGAAAGTACGTACGCCGAGCTGCGCCAGTTCTTCCACCGCAATTGAAGTAGATGGGCCGCCGATACCGGTTGAACACACCACCACCGGCTTGCCATCGACTTCCGCGAGGTAAGTGGTGAATTCACGATGTGAAGCGAGATGCTGTGGGTTATCCATCAGCGCAGCGATTTTTTTCACACGCTCCGGATCGCCGGGAACGATTGCCAATGTGGCACCTTTCAGATCGGCTTTAGTGATACCAAGGTGGAAAACGTCAGACTGGGCCATAACAGACTCCTGATAGATAAGGGATATGCGTGTCACTCTACGTGAGAGCGCCAGATAAATATGTGATTAGTTTCACCATCGACAATGAAACTTACATTATCAGAAAATTATTATGTGACATGAATCACACAAATGCGCTCGGCAATTCTGAATTGCTACAAGCGGTGCTGTGTAAGTTCGGGTGGCAGTGTTAATAGAGAAGAAGAACATAAGTAAACATCCCTCTGAACCCTACGCCAGCCTTGCTCCTGAAGCAGGCTATAGTTACGTGATTGCGCATTTGCTAGCACGGAGAGAACCATGAAAACCGAAGACAATATGGCACAAAAATCAGCAGTCGGCGGCTTTGCCCCGGCCGTTCAGCCCATCGCCAGCAGCACTATCACCACATCCAGCGATCAGATTCATGCGGGTGAAACCTCGGTGCCGAGCCAGGGTGAAAATCTACCCGCTTATTATGCCCGACCAAAAACCTATGAAGGCAAGTTGCCGGTGGTTCTGGTGGTGCAGGAGATTTTTGGCGTACATGAGCATATTCGTGATGTGTGCCGTCGTCTGGCACTGGAAGGTTACCTGGCCGTGGCGCCAGAGCTGTACTTCCGCGAAGGGGATCCGAGTGAATACAGCGATGTCCCTACTCTGCTGAAAGAACTGGTGAGCAAGGTGCCGGATTCGCAGGTGCTGTCCGACCTTGATCATGTCGCTAACTGGGCGGCGCGCCACGATGGCGATATTCGACGTATGGCGATCACCGGATTTTGCTGGGGCGGGCGTATCAGCTGGCTGTTTGCCTCGCACAACCCGCAGGTCCGTGCCGCCGCCGCCTGGTATGGCCGCTTAGAGGGTGAGAAAACCCTGAAGCAGCAGAAGCACCCGATCGATGTTGCCGTGGATCTCACGGCCCCGGTACTCGGTTTGTACGGTGGTCAGGATGCAAGCATCCCGCTGGAAAGTATCGATAAAATGCGCCAGGCGTTGCATGCTGCCAATGCCAAAGCGGAGATTGTCGTGTATCCGGAAGCCGGTCACGCGTTCAATGCCGATTATCGTCCAAGCTATCACGCCGATTCTGCCGCCGATGGCTGGGCACGTATGCTGGCCTGGTTTTCACAGCATGGTGTCGCGCCAAACGCATAATCATATTGGGGCGCTCATGCGCCCCAAGTCCCTGTGCGTTAAACCGTTTCCTCGCGCAGATTTTTTGCCGCTTTAACCATGTTCGCCAGTGCCTGTCGGGTTTCGCTCCAGCCACGGGTTTTCAGACCGCAGTCCGGATTGACCCACAAACGCGCGGGCGGAATACTTTGCGCCGCTTTCCGCAGCAGATCTTCCATCCACTCCACGCTGGGCACATTCGGTGAGTGAATGTCATACACGCCAGGCCCAATTTCGTTCGGATATTCGAACGCTTTAAACGCATCCAGCAATTCCATATCAGAGCGTGAGGTTTCGATGGTAATCACATCCGCGTCCAGTGCCGCGATCGAGTCCATGATGTCGTTGAATTCGCAATAACACATATGGGTGTGGATTTGCGTCGCGTCCTGCGCAACCGCTGCGTTAAGGCGGAAGGCATCGACCGCCCAGGTCAGATAGGCAGCCCAGTCAGACTGGTGCAACGGCAGACCTTCACGCAGCGCGGGTTCATCAATCTGAATGATACCGATGCCGGCTTTTTCTAAATCTTCCACTTCATCACGCAGTGCCAGCGCAATCTGTTTGGCGATGATTTCCCGCGTCATGTCCTCACGCGGGAAAGACCAGCATAGAATGGTGACCGGGCCGGTGAGCATGCCTTTCACCGGTTTGTCGGTCAGCGACTGTGCGTACTTCGCCCACTCAACGGTAATCGGCTGTGGGCGGCTGATATCACCGATGATCACCGGGGGCTTCACGCAGCGAGATCCATAGCTCTGCACCCAGCCATTTTGCGTAAACACAAAGCCATCGAGGTTTTCGCCGAAGTATTCCACCATGTCGTTACGCTCTGCTTCGCCGTGTACCAGCACATCCAGCCCAAGACGTTCCTGTTCAGTAATCGCCTGTTTGATGTGCTCCGCAATGCCGGTGCGATAGTGGCCGCCATCGATATTGCCTTTTTTGAAGTCGAGTCGCAGGCCGCGAATTTCGGTGGTTTGCGGGAATGAACCGATGGTGGTGGTCGGCCAGGCAGGCAAATTAAAGCGATGGCGCTGCGCTTTGGCACGTTCGGGATAGAGGCTGGCGCGCTCAACGTCTTTGGCCTGAATGCTCGCCAGACGTGTGCCCACTGCTGCATTGTGCACGCGAGCAGAGTGCGCACGGGCTCGAATCGGTGCACTCCACTCTGTCAGCGATGCTGCATTGTTATTATTGAGCGCCTTGCTCAGCAGCGACAGTTCAGCACACTTCTGTAAAGCAAAGGCGAACCAGCTTTTTACTTCCGCATCGAGCCGGGTTTCAACGCTAAGATCGATCGGGCTGTGCAGCAGTGAGCAGGAGGATCCAATCCACAGATTTTTACGCTGGCCCACCAGCGGTTGCAGGCGCTCAAACCAGCGGCTGAGATCGGCACGCCAGACGTTACGGCCGTTGATCACGCCTAATGAGAGCAGCCAGTCGGTGGGGATCTGTTGGTGGATAGACTGGATGTCATCTTTGCCATGCACCAGGTCAACGTGCAGGCCTTGAACGGGCAGCGTCTTAATCACATCGAGGTTTTGACCGATGCCGTCAAAGTAAGTGGTCAGCAGCAGTTGCACGCCACCTTGTAATGCAGCGTAAGTGGGCTTGAACGCATCACGCCACGCCTGTGGCAGTTCAAGCACCAGCGCGGGTTCATCAATTTGCACCCATTCGATGCCGCGCTTTTTCAGCTCTGCCAGCACTTGCTGGTAGACCGGCAGAATGTCTTTCAGCAGTGATAGACGGTCAAACGGTTCACCTTTGACTTTACCCAACCACAGGTAGGTCACTGGCCCCAGTAGCACCGGTTTGATCTGGTGACCCAGTGCCAGCGCTTCGTCCACTTCGTCGAGCAGCTGCGTCCAGCAGAGCGAGAACTGCTGGCCCTGCGTGAATTCCGGCACCATGTAGTGATAGTTGGTGTTGAACCATTTGGTCATCTCCGCGGCAGCAGCAGGTTCACCGCTGGGCGCACGGCCGCGTCCCAGACGGAACAGCGTATCGAGATCGACTGAGCCATCCTTGTTCTGATGGCGCGCCGGCACATTCCCGAGCATCAGGCTGGTGGTCAGCACATGATCGTACCAGGCGAAATCGCCCACCGGCAGCAGATCCACACCTGCCTCTTTCTGCTGTTGCCAGTGACGGGCACGCAGTTCGCGACCCACGGCCAGTAGCGCTTCCTGTGAGGAGTTACCTGCCCAGTAGCTTTCCTGTGCTTTCTTCAGTTCACGACGCAGACCAACACGAGGGAAACCGAGCGTATGGTTCAGAATGGTCATTTATTAATCTCCAGATATTCTTAACGGTACAAGCCCGTTTACGTTCATCCAGCGAGGGAATTGCCGTGCGCTGAACGCCTGAACTGGACGAAAGTAAAATGGCTGTGGCGCCTGATTGAGATGTTTAGCCGTCCAGATGTTTACACCGCCATAATCTGCGGGTACTGTATGTTCCTCAAGCGCAATTTGTTCAATCTCGATGTGAAGGACTCTCATGATCGAACTCAAACACCTGAGAACGCTGCAGGCGTTGCAGAATACCGGCTCGTTAGCCGCTGCCGCTGCTCAGCTTCATCAGACACAATCGGCGTTATCTCATCAGTTCAGCGATCTGGAACAGCGGCTGGGCTTTCGCCTGTTTGTGCGCAAGAGCCAGCCGTTGCGGTTTACGCCGCAGGGGGAAATCATGCTGCAGTTGGCCGAGCAGATTTTGCCGCAGATCCAGCAGGCGTTGCAGGCGTGCCATGAGCCGCATCAGACCACGCTGCGCATTGCGATTGAGTGTCACAGCTGCATTCAATGGCTGACGCCGGCACTGAATAATTTCCGCCAGAGCTGGCCACAAGTGGTGGTCGATTTTAAATCGGGGGTGACTTTTGATCCTCAGCCCGCCTTGCAGCAGGGTGAACTGGATGTGGTGCTGACCTCCGATATTCTGCCACGCAGCGGTTTGTTCTATACGCCGATGTTTGATTATGAGGTGCGACTGGTGTTGGCTCCGGACCATCCACTGGCGAAACTGGAGCATATTTCGCCGGAAGATTTAGCCGATGAGGTGTTAATGATTTATCCGGTGCAGCGTCAGCGTCTGGATATCTGGCGTCATTTCCTGCAGCCGGCGGGAGTGAGCCCGGCATTGAAGAATGTAGATAATACGCTGTTATTGATTCAGATGGTGTCGGCACAAATGGGCATCGCCGCATTACCGCATTGGGTGGTGGAGAGTTTTGAAAAGCAGGGCCTGGTGGTGACCAAGACGTTGGGCTCTGGCTTGTGGAGCCGCCTGTATGCGGCGGTTCGCGATGGCGAGCAGCGTCAGCCGGTGCTGGAAGCTTTTGTGCGCTTCGCCCGTCAACACGCCTGTGACCATCTGCCGTTTGTGCGTGATGCGGCGCGTCCAGGTTCACTTCAGTCGGTTTCTTCATGATCTCACGGGCGGCTTGTGTCGCCCGTGCTGTTATCCCTGCCCTGCCTGCTCTATAATGCGCCGCCTCAATCCGCGACCAAGAGAGTTTCACCATGACGAGTAACGATGTTCTGCGCAGCGTGCGCTATATGCTTGATTTGAGCGATAGCAAAGTGGTGGAGATTTTTGCCTTAGCGGGCAGTGAAGTGCCGCTGGAGGATGTTCAGGCGTGGATGAAAAAGGATGAGGATGCGGCGTTCCGTAAATTGCCGGACGTGCTGATGGGCTATTTCCTTAACGGTTTAATTTTCTTCCGTCGCGGTAAAAGTGAAGATGCGCCAGCGCCGTCAGTCGAACGTCGTATGAATAACAATATCTTCATTAAGAAGCTGCGTATCGCGTTTGCGTTGAAGACCACGGATATTCCGGTGGTGCTGGAGAAGGCAAACTTTAAGGTTTCACAGGCTGAGGTTGGTGCGATTTTCCGCAATCCAGATCATAAGAACTACCGCGAGTGCGGCGACCAGATTCTGCGTAACTTTTTGAAGGGATTGACGATGATTCATCGTCCTGCGGCGCCCGCGAAAAAGCCCTGATGGCTTCGTGTTAGTGCTCAGTCGCGAAAGGGCTGATTACTACGTGTTAGTGCTCAGTCAGGAAAGGGCTGATTGCTATGTGTTAGTGCTCAGTCAGGGATAGCGTGGCAGATCGCAAAGGAAACCCACATCCCTGTGGGTCAGCCTCGCCCTCCATGGCTCGGATGCTTTGCTCCTCTGCCACGCTATCCCTTCCCTTAGGCTTTAGGTGTCGCTTTGATATCAGGTCAGATACCGGCCGCTCCGATCACGAAGGAATCTCACTTCCCTGTGGATTTGCCTGTCTCTTCCCTCTGGCTTAGGTGCTGCTTTTTCGAAGCTAGAGCAAAGCAACGAGCTTGTTAGCAATTCAGCTCGGCCATTTAGGCATCGCTTTTAGCGACATGCCCTACTACCCAACGCTTGTGCACGTAAAGTGAAGCGAAAATGACAATCGCCCCGGCAATAAAGCTCGGCCAGTGCGGTTTTTCCTGCCAGATCGCCAGGTTCACCAGTAAGCCCGCCGGTACGTGCATGTTGTTCATGATGCCCAACGTACCCGCATCGACCTGCGTGGCACCGTAGTTCCACATAAAGTAGCCCAGTCCCGAAGCCGCTACGCCCAGCCACACCAGAATGCCCCATTGCAGGTTTGTGGTCGGCAGCTTGTTCGGATTACCCCACAGGCTCCAGGCAATGATGGCAATGATCACCGCGCCTAAATAGAACCACGAGAATGCCGTGTGTTGCGGCATCGGGCGGGTTTCCTGCAAACGCTTGTAACCGACCATACCAATGGCGAAGCAGATGTTAGCCGCCTGAACCAGCAGTAAACCGAACCAGAAGTGATCGCTGACTTTGTCATAGCGAATGATGGCCGCACCGGCTACCGCCAACAGCGCGCTGAAAGCATAGCCGATTCGCAGTCGACGTCTGCTGAGCAAATCGTAGATCAGCGTGACGTAGAGCGGCGTCATCACGGTAAACAATAGGAATTCTGTCACGCTGAGGTAGGTATAAGCCTCAAAACTCAGCAGGTACATGACGCCGAGTTGCAGCATCCCCACCAGCATATACAGCAGGATGGTTGAGGCGCGATAGCCTTTCCAGCGCAGGAACGGCAGGAAGACAATCGCGGCCAACCCAAGGCGCATCAGTACAGAGAACCAGGAGTCAACCTGGCCTGCAAGGTATTCACCTATCAAACTAAAGGAAAAAGCCCACAAAATGGTGGTAACGATCAGTAACGGCACGGCATCGATCCCAAAATGAACAGTGGCGCTAGTGTAAACAAACTGTCGTGTATGGGCTGAAATATCTGGTTGACGAGTGGTCAAAATAAAACCAAACAACTCCTGGCTTCATTAAGCCAACTCTTTATCGCTCGCTTGTAAAACCGGGCTGTTAATTGCTGATGAAGTAAATCTATTTCAGCAGCGCAATGGATTACCCTTTCAAACGTAAAAGTCCCAACGCTTAATGCGCGAATTCCAACATTTCCTGGTTTATATCGCTCTTAAATGTCATCAAACTGTAACAATTGTGTCACACATCACAGTAACGTGGCGTAACCATCACTATCCTTTGCGCGAAATGGAACTTTGCTGTCTGTTTTAGCGCCAGTTGGCGTTTGACCCATCCTGCTGGGAATTCATAACTATATTGCGCCCTGGAGGGCCGCATCCATGTTGAGTATCTTCAAACCGGCACCGCATCAGCCGCAAGTCGCTGACGATCGTGTCGATCCACTTTATCGTCGGCTGCGCTGGCAAATCTTCATCGGCATTTTCTTTGGTTATGCCGCCTATTACCTGGTCCGTAAAAACTTTGCGCTGGCGATGCCCTATTTAGTCGAACAGGGCTTCTCGCGTGGCGATCTCGGTTTTGCGCTGTCTGGGATATCCATCGCTTACGGTTTCTCCAAGTTCATCATGGGTTCCGTCTCCGACCGCTCAAATCCACGCGTGTTTTTACCTGCCGGACTGATTCTGGCCGCCGCGGTGATGCTCTTTATGGGCTTTGTACCCTGGGCCACCTCCAGCATCATGGTGATGTTTGTGCTGCTATTCCTGTGTGGTTGGTTCCAGGGCATGGGCTGGCCACCGTGCGGTCGCACTATGGTGCACTGGTGGTCGCAGAAGGAGCGTGGCGGGATTGTCTCGGTATGGAACTGCGCGCATAACGTCGGCGGCGGTATTCCGCCCCTGCTGTTCCTGCTGGGCATGGCGTGGTTTAACGACTGGAAAGCTGCGCTGTATATGCCGGCGTTCGGTGCCATCTTCATCGCTATCATTGCGTTTGCGCTGATGCGTGACACCCCCCAATCCTGTGGCCTGCCGCCGATTGAAGCGTACAAAAACGACTACCCGCCGGATTACAGCGAGAATCATGAAGAGGAACTGACGGCAAAGCAGATCTTCATGCAGTACATCCTGCCTAATAAGCTGCTGTGGTATATCGCTCTGGCCAACGTGTTCGTTTACCTGCTGCGCTACGGCATTCTCGACTGGTCACCGACCTACCTGAAAGAGGTGAAGCATTTCACGCTGGATAAATCTTCGTGGGCTTATTTCTTCTACGAATATGCGGGCATTCCCGGCACCCTGCTGTGCGGCTGGATGTCGGACAAGGTGTTCAGAGGCAATCGTGGCGCCACCGGCGTGTTCTTTATGACGCTGGTGACCATCGCTACGGTGGTGTACTGGCTTAACCCGCCAGGTAATCCAGGCATCGATATGCTGTGCATGATTGTCATCGGCTTTCTGATTTACGGCCCGGTGATGCTGATTGGTCTGCATGCGCTTGAACTGGCACCGAAAAAAGCCGCGGGCACCGCAGCGGGCTTTACCGGTTTGTTTGGCTATCTCGGCGGTTCCGTCGCCGCCAGTGCGATTGTCGGTTACACAGTGGACTACTTCGGCTGGGATGGCGGTTTCATGGTGATGATTGCTGGATCGGTGTTGGCGGTGATTCTGTTGCTGCTCACGATGGTCAGCGAGCATAAGCACAAGAAACAGATGGCATAACAAAAATGGGCCGGATTAACCGGCCCATTTTTTTAAGCAAGGAACAGCTTACGCAGCGTATGCGGCACCGCGTCTTCAGCGTTGCTGCCAATTACTTCGAGCGTCGGCAAGGTATCTTTCAGACGCTGCTGCCCATTACGCATGATGCAGCCTTTACCAGCCATGCTCAGCATTTCCACATCATTCATGCCATCCCCAAAAGCGATGCACTCTTTCAGTGAGAAGCCAAGCTGCTTCGATACCGCTTCCAGCGCGTGACCTTTTGATACGCCACCCGCCATCACTTCCAGACAGGTTGGCAGTGAGAAACTAACATTCACACGATCGCCCCAGCGCGCTTCGATCGCCAGCTCCAGCGGCGCCAGACGCTCAGGATCGTCGCAGGTGAAGAACACCTTGCTGATACCATCGGTTTCCAGCATGCCCGGCTGGTAGACCTGATAGTTAAACACCGACTCGCGGAAGTAGTCCTGCTCCTCCGGTCGGTGGCGGCTCATAAACCACTCGTCGTCGCGATACACGTGCGTCAGGATATGTTCATCGTGGTACTGCAGACCGTAAAGCTCGCTGGCGATATCGGCGTCGAGGTTATGGCTGAACACCAGTTCACCCTCTGCATTGTGCACGCGGGCACCGTTGGAGGTGATCATGTACGCCGGAATGCCGAGGTTGTCGCGCATCTGGCCCACGTCGATATAGTGACGGCCGGTGGCGAAAACGAAGTGGACATCTTGCGCCACCAGTTCCTGCAGCGTGGTACGGGCAAAAGGTGTCAGTCGGTGTTCCGGTGAGAGCAGCGTGCCATCCAGGTCGGATGCGACGATGTGGTACATGTAAACCTCTGGTATTGATATCGGAAAATGAGTTAAACGTGGCGCTCGAAAAAATCGACCACCAGGTTGAGCGCTTCAGCGCGCATGGCGTCTGTTTCAAACAAAATCTCGTGACGCGCGCCTTGAATCACATACGGCACGGTGCCTTCGCAGGGATGTCCCGCGTCGGCCATCGCCGTGCAAAAAATATCTTGCGAGCGGTTGTCTACCACATCGTCTTCACTGGCCTGCAAAACCAGTGATGGCGTGGTGATTTTCGCCGCCTGGCTAATGATGCTGCGCCCGGCATACACGCCTTCACGCACCCAGTGATAAGTCGGGCCACCAACGCGCAGCCCCGGATCGTCCGCGTAAAAACGCAGGTTGCGCCGATAGCGTTCCCGGCTGTGCGTCAGGCGATTAATACCAAACGGACTGGCGCGCCAGCGGCCGGTGCCAAGGGCATAGCGTTCGCGTATCGCCGGCAGTTTTTCCGCCCAGTCCAAAATCGGGTGCGCCATCCAGTCAGGCAACGGCAGCACGATGCCGAACATCGGTGCCGAAAACACCGCGGCATGGAACGCCTGCGGCTGACGCGCCAGAAACAGCGCTAAAATCGCACCGCCCATCGAATGCGCCAGCACGTAGCGCTGCTGATAATGGTTACTGACGATCTCTTTCAGATACAGCGTTTCTAAATCGTCAACGTAGTGGCTGAACTCGACCACATGGCCGCGATGCGAATCGGCCAGCAAGCGATCGGAGCGGCCCTGCCCGCGATGGTCAATAATCACCACGTCATAACCGCAGTGGAACAGATCGTAAGCCAGTTCAGGGTATTTGATATAGCTTTCGATGCGGCCAGGAACAATCAGGATGACACGGCGATGTTGCGGTGAGGTGAAACGAACATAGCGAATCTTCAGGTTACCTACGCCGGTGAATTCGCACTCTTCACGACGACGCCAGAAGTCGAGCAGCGGACCGGTGGCAAAGGCTGAAAAGCCTCTCTCTCGCCCAAGCCAACGCTGTTTGTGATGCTGCATCTGTCCCCCTGAAAAAAAGCCCCATCGCGCATCTGTACGCCATAGCGCACCGCGATATTCTGGCGTATTGTGTCACACTTCGTTCACTTCAGGGAATGTCACGCATGACCATTGAATGGTGGTTAACCTACCTGTTGACCACAACTATCCTCAGCCTTTCACCCGGTTCCGGTGCCATCAACACCATGAGCACTGGCATTAGCCATGGCTATCGCGGCGCGGCAGCCTCTATCACTGGCTTACAACTTGGCCTGGCGATTCACATTGTGTTGGTGGGTGCCGGTCTTGGCGCACTGTTTTCACAATCGCTTCTGGCGTTTGAAGTGCTGAAATGGGCAGGTGCCGCCTATCTGGTGTGGCTGGGCATTCAGCAGTGGCGTGCTGCGGGCGGTATTGATTTGGATGCCGTGGCGAAAGCGATGCCGCGTCGTCGTTTGTTTAAACGCGCCATACTCGTGAACCTCACCAACCCGAAAAGTATCGTATTCCTCGCCGCGCTGTTCCCGCAGTTTATTCAGCCACATCAGCCGCAGCTAATGCAGTACCTGGTGCTCGGTGTCACCACCATCGTGGTCGATATTATCGTGATGATTGGTTACGCCACGCTGGCAACACGTATTGCAGGCTGGATTAAAGGGCCAAAGCAGATGAAGCTGATGAACCGCACGTTTGGTGGACTGTTTATGGCAGTCGGTGCACTACTGGCGAGTGCGCGCAAAATCGCGTGATTTGCGCCAGGTGCGCAGAAATGCGCACCCTGCGGCGTGGAAGGGTCGCCATTTATGGCGACCGGATTGTTAACGCGAGATAATCAGGTGGATGCCGAATCCAGCAAACAGTACGCCCGCCATCCCATCAACCCATTTCGCCATACGCTGATACTTATCACGCATCCACGGCAGTGCAAAAATCGCCGCGACCAGCGTGAACCAGGCAAAGGTCTCGCCGATAATCAGCAGAAACAGGCCCCAACGCTCCATCGCACCCACGTCATTACCCACAAACAGCGAGAACACGCTACCGAAGTAAATAATGGCTTTTGGATTCGACAGGTTGGTCAGAAAACCTTTCAGGAAGCTCATGCCTTTCTTTGGCAGTTCAACCTCCGGTGCAGCAACCTGCGGGGCTTTGTGCTGCTGACGCGCCGAGCGCAATAGCTGCCAGCCCATCCACAGCAGATACAGTCCGCCGCCGACCATGATGATCTCATGCAACCAGGCCATTTTTTGCAGGATCAGATGCAGGCCCATCAGCGCGACGCCCGCCCAAATCACGATCCCCAGCGTGATGCCAAAGACACCCATCATCGCCTCTTTACGTGAACGGCTGGCCGCTGTTTGCGACACAAAGAAGAAGTCCGGGCCTGGACTCATCAGCGCAACCAAATGCACCAGCGCGACGGTGGCGAATAACATCAACATGGTTTCTTTCCTTTATTCTTCATCGACATGTTCTTTGATCATCACCAGGAATGGTTTACCAAAACGTTCCAGTTTGCGATGACCGACACCGTTCACGCTCAGCATTTCTGACGCGGTAATCGGCATTTGCTCCGCCATCTCAATCAACGTGGCATCGTTAAATACCACGTACGGCGGAATGTTGGATTCGTCGGCAATCGCCTTACGCAACTTACGCAGCTTGCCAAACAGCGTGCGATCGTAATTGCCACTGTGCACCTTCGGCGAACTGCTACGGCTTTTCACCGTGACAATACGTGGTACTGCCAACATCAAAGGCACTTCGGCGCGCAGCACTGGACGTGCCGCTTCGGTCAGCTGTAAGGCGGAGTGCATGGCAATATTTTGCGTCACCATGCCGAGATGAATCAGCTGACGCAACACGCTGACCCAATGCTCCTGGCTCTGCTCACGACCAATGCCGTACACCGGCAGTTTGTCGTGCCCGTTATCACGGATGCGATGGTTGGTGGAACCACGCAGCACGTCGACAATATAGCCCATGCCAAAGCGCTGACCGGTACGATAGATGCTGGAAAGCGCCTTCTGCGCCTCCACCAATCCATCGTAACGACGCGGGGGATCGAGACAAATATCGCAGTTACCGCACTGCTGCTGGCGCCCTTCACCAAAGTAGTTGAGCAGCACCAAACGACGGCAGGTTTGCGCTTCAGCAAAAGCACCCATGGCGTTGAGTTTATGGCGCTCAATATCCTGCAATGGGCCGGGCGCTTTTTCTTCCAGACACTTACGTAGCCATGCCATATCCGCCGGATCGTACAGCATCATTGCTTCTGCCGGCAGGCCATCACGCCCCGCGCGACCGGTTTCCTGATAGTAGGATTCGATATTGCGTGGAATGTCGAAGTGCACCACGAAACGCACGTTAGGTTTGTTAATGCCCATACCAAACGCGACGGTGGCGACCACAATTTGCAAGTCATCGCGCTGGAAGGCTTCCTGCACGTGCGCACGCTGGCCACTCTCAATACCGGCGTGATAGGCGCCAACACTCAGCCCACGGCTTTGCAGACGCGCGGCAGTGTCTTCCACTTTGGCACGGCTGTTACAGTAAATGATGCCGCTTTTACCGCGCTGCTCCTGCACATAGCGCAACAGCTGATCGGTGGGTTTAAATTTCTCCACCAGCGTGTAACGGATGTTGGGGCGGTCAAAGCTGCTGATTTGAATCAGCGGATCGTCCATCTGTAACAGATGGGCGATGTCATTACGCGTGGTTTCATCAGCGGTGGCGGTCAGCGCCATCACTGGCAATTCCGGGAAGTGCTGACGAAGCTGGCCAATCGAGCCATATTCCGGGCGGAAATCATGGCCCCATTGCGAGATGCAGTGCGCTTCATCCACCGCCAGCATCACCGGATTCCACTGGCGCAGGCTGTCGAGGAAGTTATCCATCATCAGGCGTTCAGGCGCGATATACAGCAGCTTCAGCTTGCCGGTACGACAATCTGCAAACACCTGCTGCTGCTGCTCACGCGTCTGCGTCGAGTTGAGGCACGCCGCTGCCACGCCGTTAGCCAGCAGTTGATCGACCTGATCTTTCATCAGTGATATCAGCGGTGAAACCACCAGCGTCAGCCCTTCGCGCACCAGCGCCGGGATTTGATAGCACAGCGATTTCCCGCCGCCGGTCGGCATCACCACCAGACAATCACGCCCTGCGAGCGCGGTTTCGATGATGGTTTGCTGACCGGGACGAAACTGCTGGTAGCCGAAGGTATCTTGTAATACCTGCTGCGCCAGCATTTCCTGATTAAGCACTGCCGATGTTGCCACGGTAATCCTGTTTTTCTGACTGGTTAGAACAGATCGTTAAGTGTTACGCCCACGCCAAAACGGGTCTGGCGGTGGTTATAGTCGATAAGCGATTCACCATACCCGCTGAACAGCTGGGTGTAAAAGCGCACATGCTCAGAGATAGGATAGCTCCAGGCAAATGTCGCGCCACCAAAGCCGCTGTTCCAGTTGTAGTTGCCTTCCACGCTGAAAATGCTCTCGCCCACTTCATAACCAAGCTTGGCGCGATAGTAGCCCATGTACTTGGTGATGTCGGGGTTATCATCATTATTTTCATTTTCTGGAATGCGATACCAGGGTTTGATTTCCGCGAGGAAGTTACCGTTCTGCGCCATCAGGCGTGCATAAACGCGGTTCCAGCTGCGTGAAGTCGGATCGCTGCGGCCATTTGACTCGTGGTTCAGACCGGTTTCAATGTCGCGCAGTGTCCAACCCGCAAAGGTGTAATCCGTTGCCCAGCCGAGGAAAATCTGCGGTTCATAGTTGGTTTCACGGAACGGCGATGAGGCTCCACGGTTAGAGAGCTGCCACCACGAGCGTTGCGTATAGGACGCGGCCAGTACCGAGTTATCACCCAGAATGCCACGCCACAGCGGGAACGCCAGGCTGAGCTGGAATTTTACTTCATCATTTTTTGCTTTGTCAGCCCAGTTGTACGAAGAGATCGCCTCTTTGTTCATGTCACTGGTGTAGGTGTAGAGCAAATAGTTGTTTTCGTAAGGATAAAGCACGAACGGGTTATCGTGTTTCTCCAATAGGTTAGCAATAATGCTGCCCTTGACTGCCGGGGCGTCATGCACCTCTTTTATGGTGGCTTCATCAGCCTGTGCCAGTGCAGGTATCATCAAAGCTGCAACCAGCAACGCGTATAGCTTACGCATAACATTCTCCAGGGAACTGCGTGTTGTCATTATTAGGCCCATGTTCAAAAAGCACGCCATTCTACACGCAAAGAGACAGGTTGATCAGTGCCGATTGCTGAAACTGGAAAGCAGCGCGAACGCGGCATAATATACACAACTCTTTAACATCTTAAGGCAGAAAACATGTCATCCCCGTTGCTGTCACAGCAGGAAGCTCGCCGTCTGATTGGCGAAATCTTTGTCTATCATATGCCGTTCAATCAGGCGCTGGGCTTGGAGCTGGATCGCCTCGAAGCCGATTACGCCGAGCTGGGCTTTGCCAACAAAACCATGCTGGTGGGTAATGCCGCCCAGCATATTTTGCACGGTGGCGTGATTGCCTCGGTGCTGGATGTCGCCGCCGGGCTGGTGTGCGTCAGCCATGCGTTGTCGCGTCAGGAGAGCATCAGCGAAGAGGAGTTGCGTCAGCGTCTGTCGCGCATGGGCACTATCGATATGCGCGTTGACTATCTGCGCCCCGGGCGTGGCGAACGCTTTGTCGCCACCAGCAGCCTGCTGCGGGCAGGCAACAAGGTCGCGGTAGCGCGCGTCGAGTTGCACAATCAGCAGGGTGATTACATCGCCACCGCCACCGCTACTTATTTGATTGGTTAAATTACGTATCTGGAAACCATGATGGAAACGCAACAAACGCGTCAGGGTGTGGGCTTCGCGCTCGGCGCTTATTTTATCTGGGGCATTGCGCCAGCTTACTTCAAGCTGGTGAAAGAAGTGCCACCCACGGAAATCATGACGCATCGCGTGATTTGGTCGGCACTGTTTATGCTGGTGCTGATTACCCTGAGCCGCAGCTGGAAGCAGGTGCGCACAGTGCTGGCTCAACCGAAGAAAGTGCTGCTGCTGGCCGTCACCGCGGTCACCATTGGCGGCAACTGGCTGCTGTTTATCTGGGCGGTGAATAATCAGCACATGCTGGAAGCCAGCCTCGGCTACTTTATTAACCCGCTGATTAACGTGGTGTTTGGCATGCTGTTCCTGCGCGAGCGCTTCCGTCGCTTGCAGTGGGTGGCGGTGATGCTGGCGACTATTGGTGTGCTGGTGCAGCTATGGCAGTTTGGATCGCTACCGATCATTGGGCTGGGACTGGCGCTGAGTTTTGCCGTCTATGGTTTGCTGAGAAAGAAAATTCAGGTGGATGCGCAGAGCGGCATGCTGATCGAAACCGCGTGGTTATTCCCGCTGGCGGCCATCTACTTGTTTGGCTTTGCTGACAGCGCCACCAGCCACCTCAGCGCCAATCCAATGAGCCTCAATCTGAAGCTGATCGCGGCGGGCATCGTCACTACCATTCCGCTGATGCTGTTTGCTGCCGCCTGCACGCGTCTGCGCCTGTCGACCGTGGGTTTCTTCCAGTACATCGGCCCGACGTTGATGTTCCTGCTGGCGGTGGTGTTCTACGGCGAGAGCCTGACGCCAGACAAGATGGTCACCTTCGGCTTTATCTGGCTGGCACTCGCCGTATTTATCGTTGATGCCGTCGCGTTCTCAGCTCGCACCCGCGTGCGCGTAGCGTGAGATAAAGCGCGCGATAGCTGGGCCGGTCAGCAGGATGGTGAACAGGCGTAACGTCTGCAACGCCATCACAAATGCGATATCGACCCGGCTGCCCGCCGCAATAATCGCCACAGTATCCAGCCCGCCTGGGCTGGTTGCCAGATACGCCGTCATGAGATCCACGTGCAGCACCTGCGTCAGCATCCACGCCAATCCACCACACAGCAGCATCAACCCAAAAATCGACACCAGCATTTGCGGCAGAGTACGCAATGCCAGCAGGAAGATGGGACGCGTGAAGCGCAAACCCACGCTCCAGCCAATCAACGCATAAGCCAGCGCCAGCAACCATTCCGGCACCTGCAAAGTGGCGACATCGGTGCCGTGCAGCGTGGCGCCAATCAGAGCAGGCAGCAGTAGCGCACCCGAAGGGATACGCAGTTTTTGACCCAGCCACGCACCGGCAAACATCACCACTAATGTCAGGATGAAGCTACTTTGTAAGGCAGGGAACCATACCAGCTCTACGGCACCACCGTTGGTGCCAAGGCCAATACGTGCCACCACTGCCGCTGCGGTGGCCACAAACAGCACACGCAAATACTGCATAAACGCCACTAAGCGCACATCCGCCCCGAAGTCACCGGCCATTGCCACCATCGCAGACGCGCCGCCTGGCGACGATCCCCATGCGCCCGTTGGCCCCGGCAGGTTACTGAAGCGTACCAGCAAAAACCCCGATAGGCCGCTGGCCGCCAGCGTCAGCACCAGCACGGCTAACACCACCGGCCAGTCATTAAGCAGCGGCGAAAGGATGGCAGGGGAAAGCGTTTGGCCGATCATGCAGCCCAATACCGCCTGTGCCAGCACGAAAAAACGCTTATCGATGCGCACGGTGGCACCAGACAGGCCCATCACGGTACCGACAATCATCGGCCCTAATAACAGTGCAGCGGGAAGGTGAAACAGCTGGAGGATAATCCCCAGTACTAACGAAGCAATCAGCAGAACGGTCCACTGCTGTCGCAAGGAGAAACGCGCCATAGGGTGGAAATCAGAAAGTGAGAAGTGACAACAGCCTACGCAGAATTATGTAGCAGCGCCAGTTTAAAGGGCCGCAAACGCGGCCCCAAAATGGTTACAACCAGTTTTTACGTTTGAAGTAGAGGTACGGCGCTAAACCGGCGAGGATCATCAGAGAGATCGCGCCAGGATAACCGAAGCTCCACTTCAGCTCCGGCATAAACTCAAAGTTCATCCCGTAACTGGATGCCACCAGCGTGGGCGGCAGGAACACCACCGATACCACCGAGAAGATTTTGATGATGCGGTTCTGCTCGATGTTGATAAAGCCCATCGCCGCCTGCATCAGGAAGTTCACCTTCTGGAACAGCGATTCGTTATGCGGCAGCAGGGATTCGATATCGCGCAGGATTTCACGCGCCTGCTCCAGCTGATTGCCCGGCAAGCGCGCTTTACGCACCAGGAAGTTCAGCGCACGCTGGGTATCCATCAGACACAGGCGCACTTTCCAGCCGATATCTTCCAGCTCAGCCAGACGCGATAGCGCCTGATCGTACTCTTCACCCTGCTGGCCTTCCATGATCACGCGGCTGAGTTTTTCCAGCGCGCTGTAGATGTTCTCGATCTCATCCGCCAGCTGTTCGATTTTAGTCTCAAACAGGTCGAGCAGCAGTTCGTAGGCGTTACCATCGGTCAGCGTCTGGTTACGGGCACGCATGCGATACAGACGGAAAGCCGGCAGCTCACGTTCGCGCAGCGTATACAGGCGATCTTCGCGAATGGTGAACGCCACGGTGGAGTTGCCAGCGTGATCTTCCGCATCTTCAAAGAAGAAGAAGGAGTGAATGTGCAGGCCATCTTCATCTTCGAAGAAACGTGCAGAGGCCTCGATATCTTCCAGCTCCGGACGCGTCGCCAGGCTTTGGCCCAGCTCGGTTTGCACACGATCACGCTCACTGTCGTCGGGCTCGATAAGATCGACCCATACCGAAGTGTTCAGTGTGTCGTTATTGTCTTCCAGCTCGATACGCGTCAAGCGATCACGTTCGAGTTTAAAGGCGCTCAGCATAGCAATACTCCCCATTGCAGACTTAATGGGACAAGGCGGTACACCGAGATGCCTAAGGCAAAACGGGCACGGCAAAGCCTGAACGCGGAAACTTTCGCTTCAAGGGTACATCAGTGCTGACTCGTGCGACGAGAGTGTAAAGGGAGGTCGCTGATAACCGCTAAGGCTACCCGCGTATTGAGGTAGCCTTAGATGTTATTCCTGTTAAACAGGCGGTTGAGCCAGCATCGACTGGGCGCGTCCAAGGCATTGTCCTCTCATGATAATAGTGCGCGCATGTTACGCTGAGACGAAAAAGTCGTCAAGGTAACGCAACGGCGCTACACCGTTTCCAGACGCGCGTACGCCGCCACCAGCCACTTGATGCCCTGGCCCTGAAACGCCACCTGCAAGCGGCTGTGTTCACCGCTGCCTTCGAGGTTGATAATGGTGCCTTCGCCGAATTTGGCATGGCGTACACGCTGGCCCAGCGCGAAACCACTGTCGTTTTCCGTGATCGGCGTGCCCATGCGTTGATGGCTCACCGGGCGGCTGACGCTGGCGCGCAGACGCACTTCCTCTACGCACTCTTCCGGCAATTCGCCAATGAAACGCGATGGACGGTGATACACTTCTTTACCATAAAGGCGGCGAGTTTCGGCGTAGGTCAGCGTGAGCTTCTCCATCGCGCGCGTGACGCCAACGTAGGCAAGACGACGTTCTTCTTCCAGGCGGCCACCTTCATCCAGCGACATCTGGCTCGGGAACATGCCCTCTTCCATACCCACGATAAACACCTGGGTGAATTCAAGACCTTTCGCCGAGTGCATGGTCATCAGTTGCACCGCATCCTGCCATTTGTCGGCCTGGCCTTCACCCGCTTCTAGCGCCGCATGCGACAGAAACGCCTGCAGCGGCATCAGATCTTCATCTTCGTCCTGATAGCTGAACTGGCGCGTGGCCGTCACCAGCTCCTCTAAGTTTTCGATACGCGCCTGGCCTTTCTCGCCCTTTTCCTGCTCGTACATAATCCACAAGCCGGAATCTTTGATTACGCGATCGGTTTGTACGTGCAGAGGCATGTCGGAGGTTTCGGTTGCCAGTGAATCCACCAGCTCGCAAAAACGTTGCAACGCGGAAGCCGCACGTCCCGCCAGGGCTTTGTTTTGCAGCAGTTCACGCGTGGCTTGCCACAGCGTCAATTGCTGATCGCGCGCGGTCTGACGTACCACATCCAATGTGCGATCGCCGACGCCGCGCACCGGTGTGTTCACCACGCGTTCGAACGCGGCATCATCATTGCGGTTCGCCATCAGGCGCAGATACGCCAGCGCATCTTTAATTTCCTGACGTTCGAAGAAACGCATGCCACCGTAAATGCGGTACGGCATACTGGCTTGTAACAACGCTTCTTCCAGCACGCGCGATTGGGCGTTGCTGCGGTAGAGAATGGCGCAATCCTGTAACGCGTTGCCGTTCTCATGCCAGGTTTTGATGCGGTTCACCACGAAGCGTGATTCGTCTAATTCGTTAAACGCGCAGTAGAGGGAAATCTTTTCGCCGTCGCTGCCATCGGTCCACAGCTCTTTACCGAGTCGGCCATTGTTATTAGCGATCAGCGTGTTGGCGGCTTTCAGAATGTTATTGGTCGAGCGGTAGTTCTGCTCCAGACGAATAGTTTCTGCGCCAGGAAAATCCTGCAGGAAGCGCTGGATGTTCTCCACCTGCGCACCGCGCCAGCCATAGATCGACTGATCGTCATCCCCGACGATAATCACGCGACCGGTATCACCCGCCAGCATGCGAATCCAGGCATATTGGATGTTGTTCGTATCCTGGAATTCGTCCACCAGCACGTTGCTGAAACGCTCGCGGTAGTGATTCAGGATATGCGGCTTATTCAGCCACAGCTCATGGGCGCGCAGCAGCAGTTCGGCAAAATCCACCAGCCCGGCACGATCGCACGCTTCCTGATAGGCCTGATAGATGCGCAGCCAGGTTTGCTCAATCGGGTTGCCGTAGCTTTCGATGTGTTTTGGCCGCAGCCCTTCATCTTTTTTGCCGTTGATGTACCACATGCCCTGACGAGCGGGCCACTGCTTCTCATCAAGGTTCATGGCTTTGATCAGGCGCTTAAGCAGGCGTAGCTGATCGTCGCTATCGAGAATCTGGAAATCCTGCGGCAGGTTGGCGTCAAGATGGTGCGCGCGCAGTAAACGGTGCGCCAGTCCGTGGAAGGTGCCGATCCACATACCACCCTGACTAGTGCCGATCAGCTGATCGATACGATGGCGCATTTCTGCCGCTGCTTTGTTGGTAAAGGTCACCGCCATGATCGAATAAGGCGAGCAGTTTTCTACCGACAGCAGCCAGGCAATGCGATGCACCAGCACGCGCGTTTTGCCACTGCCTGCCCCGGCCAGCACCAGCAGATTGCTGCGCGGTGCGGCGACCGCCTCGCGCTGTTTGTCATTCAAGCCGTTAAGCAGATCAGAAACGTCCATAAGCACCGTTTTGCAAAATAAGGGGGGTCAGAAATGTCGCTCTCCAGCATGACCTCAACGCATCATTTGTAGCGGCGTGATTTATCGCGCAAAGAATTGCGCCGCTACGATTGGTGCGTCAGGAGATGCCAGCCATCATCCAGCCATTAGCTGGATGAACATACAGCATTATAGCAGCGAGGTCAGCGATGCCAACTGATGAATTTCGACGTGCGGCAGTAAACGCGCATCATCAATCTTCATTAGATTGCCATCACGCAGGTTGATCCAGCAGGCTTGCATGCCCGCATTTACTGAACCGGCCACATCGGTGGTGAGATCATCGCCTACGTGGAGAATATGCTCAGGTGCGATGTTCAAACGCTCAGCCGCCAGCTGATACATATCCTGCCACGGCTTAGCACGGCCGTGCGGGCCAGCGCGCAGGGCAAACTGGAAGTAGTGGTGAATTCCCAGTTTTTCCGGACAGGCATTGCCATTGGTGATTGCCACCAGCGGCACGCGCTCGCCCAGCCACGTCAGCGTTTGATGCGTCTCATCTGGCATCTCGACTTCGCTGCGCCACTGATGGAACACCCCCATCACTTCGCTGGCACCGGCGCTGGCTTCAGCAGCGGATAAGCCGATGTTGATCATTGCCAGCTCAACCGAGCGGCGGCGCCACTCAGACACGTCATGATAAATCTCCGGCTCACGCGCCAGCAATTCGTCACGCAGCGCCTGATAATCAGCCGGCGTGAATTCACGCAGTGCCGGATGGAAGGCCTGCAACGCAGCGTGGGATTCGGCGGTGGTTTTACGGATCACCGGATGATTGTCATACAGCGTATCGTCGAGATCGAAGGTGATCGCTTTGATCGGGCCCAGCGGGCGATAGAACTTCATTAAGACTTTCCTCGTTTAGCACGTGGATGTGCCGCGTCGTAAACGGTCGCCAGATGCTGGAAATCGAGATGGGTATAGATTTGCGTGGTCGACAGATTGGCGTGGCCGAGCAGTTCCTGCACCGCACGCAGATCGCCACTCGATTCGAGCAAATGGGTCGCAAAAGAGTGACGCAGTTTATGCGGATGAATATGGTTGGCCACGCCCTGCTTAATGCCCCACTCGGCAAAGCGCTTTTGCACGTTACGCGTCGATATACGCGTGCCGCGGCTGGAGACGAACATCGCATTATCCTGCGGCGCGAAGCTTTCACGCAGTAGCAGCCAGTGTTTTAACCAGGTCACCGCCGTGCCACCAATCGGCACACGTCGCTCTTTACTGCCTTTACCCACGACCCACACTTCACCGGCATCAAGATCGACATGACGACAATCCATGCCCACCAGCTCCGACAAACGCAAACCGCCGCCGTACATGGTTTCCAGCATCGCGCGGTCGCGCACCGCCAGCGGATCGTTCAGGTCGATCTCCAGCAGCTGGTTAACCTCGTCGACATCCATATTTTTTGGCAGATGGCGGGCATTGCGCGGCGTGGAAATACCTTTGGCTGGATTGGCACTCAACATGCCCTGACTCACCTGCCAGTCAAGAAAACTGCGCAGCGCCGACATGCGTAACGCCAGGCTGCTGGGCCCTAATCCGGCACGGCGGCTGCGTGCCGCCAGCTGGCGAACCTGTGCAGGCTCGAGCTGCGTCCAGGCGACGATCTTCATCTCATCGGCCATAGCGGTCATCGCCTGCAACTGGCGGGTGTAATTCTTTTGCGTCAACGGGCTGAGCTGGCGTTCGACTTTCAGATAACGCAGAAAGCCCTCAACGGCAGGCTGCAGCGGGCTGACGCCACTCATGCGCGTTCAATCCAGCGAGACAACAGATCCGGCAGCATTTGCGCCAGATGCTGCAGCAGTAAGGTGCCCATGCCCGCTTGATAGTGCTGGTTGTCGCGGCTGCTGAAGATCAGCACGCCAAGCTCGCCGCGTTCGCCCATCAGCGACATCGCCACAGAACCGATGGCTTTCGCCTGTGGCAACAGCAGCAGTAACTCCGGGCCATTCAGGCTACCAAGGTAGTGATGCTCATCACCAAAGCGTTGAATGCGCAGCGGCTCAAAGGCCTGACGTGAAAGGCCCAGTTGGGTGAAATCAGAAGGCGCACCGATGTGCCAGTGATCGTTGAACACCCGCACATTAGCACCAGCAAGACCCAGCTCACGCGCCCAGCGGTGCAGACGCGTTAGCATTTCCTGCAGGCTGTCCGCTGCGGCCAGATGGCCTTGTAACCCCAGCAGACGATCGAACAATTGATGGTTGGCCGTGGCCTGCTCCATCAACAGCGTGATCTCCTCTTCCAGTTGATGGATGTGGTTACGCTGACGCGCCATATGCCACTCCACCAGCGATACGCTGCCGCGCACCGGGTGCGGCACCATCATCTGTTCAACCTGGCGCGCATTACGAATAAAGAAATCGGGATTCTGGCGCAGAAAGGCGCTTACCGACTGATCGTCCAGCAAAACCGCGCTGTCGGTTTGCTCTTCGACATTTTTCATAGATGAATAAACCCATCGTAGACGTGTGTGGCTGGGCCGGTCATGTGCAGCGGCTGACCTGCCCCTTTCCAGGCGATATGCAATGTTCCGCCAGGCAAATCAACGCGGACTTTCTCCGCCAGAATGCCCTGCTGAATGCCGCAGGCAACGGCTGCGCAAGCGCCGCTGCCACAAGCCTGGGTTTCACCTGCGCCGCGTTCGTACACGCGCAGACGAATGTGTTCAGGATTAACCACTTCCATAAAGCCAACGTTGACGCGCTCCGGGAAGCGCTCATGGCTTTCCAGAATCGGACCGAGGGTTTCCACGGCGGCCGTTTTGACACTTTCAACCTGAATCACGCAGTGCGGATTGCCCATCGACACCGCACCAAACATCACGGTTTGCTCCGCAACGCGTTGCAGATACAGGCTTTCCGCTTTATTGGCGCGCAGCGGCACCTGCTGCGGATCGAAGTTGGGTTCACCCATGTTGACACGCACCAGCTCATCGCTGGTCACGCTCAGCACCATGCGCCCGGTTTGCGTGCTCACGCGAATGTCGCTTTTGTTTGTCAGCCCTTTCAGGCGCACAAAGCGAGCGAAACAGCGCGCGCCGTTGCCGCACTGGGCCACTTCACTGCCATCGGCGTTGAAAATTCGGTAATGAAAATCGAGATCCGGATCGTAAGGCGGTTCGACGATCAGCAGCTGATCGAAACCGATCCCCAGATGCCGATCCGCCAGACGGCGAATCAGTTCCGGCGAAAAAAAGACGTTTTGCGTCACAGCATCCACAACCATGAAATCGTTGCCGAGACCGTGCATTTTCGAGAACTGCATTTTCTGCTCCGCCGGATTACTCATAGAGATTAGTTCGCCTGTGAACCAGGTTTGCTGGTCACTAAACCGTTAACGTCAGCATCCTGCGCCGCTTTTTGCTGCTGCTCGGTGACCTGCTGATTTTGTTTGGTCGGCTGATCTTTGGGCGGGAAATACAGCGGTCCTTTCAGGCCACAGCCTACCAGGCTGACCAGTGCCAGCGCGATACCCAGCTGACTTATCATGTGTCTCATTCTGTCTGCTCTTCCTGTCCTTAAGCCTTGGCTGCTTATCATCGCAGTTGACGTTGTAAAAGCAACAGGAAATACCCGCAAATCCGGGCGCATGTCAGAGGAAAAGCCAATCCCACCGCGCGAACGCGGGCGGGATCAGTGCATTTGGTAGCGCGGCTGGAAATCGCCGTTGTCGTTATCGGGTTGCGTCGCGCAGAGCTGCGTCAGCGTCTGGCTGCGGAAAGGAATCACCTGGAATCGATCGCCCGCGTGCACAATCTGGTAGAACTGCGGCAGGTTGAAGTTGATAAAGCTGGAGCCATAGGTGAAACGGTCATGTGACGAGGAGTAAAAACGGCTCACGTCACGCACCAGCTCTTCTTTACTGCCTTCGCAATGGTGATAAACCTCAACGCGATTGGTTTCGTCGAGGATATAAATGTTGAAGCCGCGATCGTCATTGGTGTCTTCGAAGAAGAACTGAATGATACCTTCGCTAGCATAGCCATTCACCACCGGCGGCAATGGCGTCTGATTCGATTCCACTTTGATCGACAAACCGTGCAGTTTGTTGTTGGAAATCGCGCCGTAGAACTCCACCGCATTTTCCAGCTTCTGCACCGAGACGCTCATGCGCTCGAAGAACAAGCCCCACGTCTGGCCCGCCATGCGCAGCGCTTTAAAGCGGCCTGGCTCCTGACGGGTACTCGACAGTCGCAGCTCAATACACTCAGACACCAGCTGCTGCACGCGGGTACGAATCAAACCGCGCAGATGCTGACTGTAGCAGAACACTTCCACCGTATCCGGTGGCGCGGCGTCCTGATGCATTTTGCCGAGAATAGTTTTCAGCGCTTCAATCATCGCCTGCTCACCGCTGAAGTGCAGCGTACGCACTTCATTCCATGAATTGCGATACAGCAGATCGATACTGCCAATCAGGCACTGCTGCTGCTGACCGAAGCTGAACACATCCAGCTTGCGGAAATCAAAGTGCACCACCTGATTGCGGAAGGCTGAGGTCGGATCGTGTTCCAGATTGACGATAATCGCCAGATGACGAATTTCGCACGGGCTGTACAACGCTTTTGGCGTCGGCGCAGGCACACGCAGCGGGAAGTGGCTCGACACATCGTTCACCAATTCCTGCAAACGCGGCAGATCGCAGAACTCATTGCCTTTCATGTGCAGGCGAGTTTTACTGGTCAGCAAACCGTTGAACCACGCCCACGCCACTAACTTGTTCAGGTAGCGGTTATATTCCAGCGGCTGATGGCTGATGATCGAACTCATGTCCGGCGACTGGTTGTAAAGATACCAACCAGCGCGATTGGCGCGGCCTTCTGGCACATGAATGAAAGTCAGATTATCTTCAGACAAGTCGGGCGAAATCTGCGGGTTCACCAGCGTCACTTTACCCGGCAGCGCTTCAAACGCGGCATACAGTTTACGCGTCAGCACGCCGATATCCTGCGGGCTGGCACTGACGCTTAAATTGTTACGACGGGCAAAACGGATCAGGTTGCGATAGCTCTGCATCATCGCATCCAGCAGTTCGTTGTGCGCTTCACGCACACGTTCGATTTTCCACTGCGCGCGGTTATCCAGCACCGCGAGTTTCTCTTCATCCCAACCCCACTCTTTCACCAGCTGCGACAAAATCTCGCGACGCCAGCCTGAGCGGTGATGATGGTGATCTTCGCTCGAGAGCTTCTCACACACTTTTAAATAGAAACATCGACGCACTAAATCGAGGCGCGCCATGTCATCAACGCTGGTCAGATAGCGCGTCACGCGCTCCAGCATCATGCAATAGGGGTCGAGACCGAAGCAGACGATTTCGCCATCGTGCAGGCGCTGTTTGATATCCATCGCCAGCAGCTGCGTGTTCGGGTATTCCCAGCTGTACGCTTCTAACAGCAGAGTTTTGAGCACCGCTTTATACGGTGAATCGATGCTTTTATACAGCTGCCACAGGCTGGCACCGAAGTACTCTTCGGCTGACAGCGTGCCGAGGCCGCCGAGATCCAGCCACTCATTCGGCGTTAAAACACCTTGTGAATAGAGTGACATCACGTAATCGTCGTAATGGTGCTCTTCTTCGCCGGGCACCATGTTCCACAGGATGCGTTTGCCCGCCATGCGAACGGCGGTGCGGTAAAACTCATCCAGCAGCAAAATATGTTGGGTAGAACCGCAGTCTTCGCCACCGAGGCTGCCGCTCTCATTGTGACGGAAACGGTTCTCGTCGATCAGGAAGAAACTGACTTCCACACCCATCGACACACACCATTTCTGCAACAGCGTACACTTACGCTGCAGATTGAGGCGCTCTTCATTATCTAACCAGGATTGGTGACACACCCAGATGTCGAGATCGGACACGCTGTTCTGCCCGATGGAAGAGGTACTGCCCATCGAATAGATGCCGGTAATCGGACGTTCGCCTTTCACGGCAGTGCTGAGATCCAGAGACTGATCGCCTGCCAACTGTTGCAGCATATGCTGTTGGTTTTCATCAGACGTGAAGAAGCAGACGCCGTGGGGAACGCTACCTTCAAGGTAGCCCGGCATCAGCGGATGATGATAGTGCAGTAATGTTGGCAGCAGACTGTAGACTTGCTGGAAGGCAGGTCCCATGGCAGCCAGTGCGCGATCGACGCGCAGCTGGTTAATTGCATCCAGTCTCTGTTTCAGTGTCTCAATGTAGAGGTACAAGACGTTTCGCCTGATTGTCCCAGTGTTAAGCACCCTGTCTCCAAAACCTGCCGCTTAATAATAAAGATATTGGGCAAATTATTGCTGGAAACGTGATCAATCTAACACCTGGAGGATTGACCGTAAAGAAAGTTGCGCTACATGACAGTTTAGCACGTTCCCCATGTAGCCCTGCTTTTTCGGACTTAGACGTCAGAAAATGACGCAATAATGCGTAACAACTGACATCGAAGCCTTTTCAATCCGTTGAAACTGACAGCATTCCCCTATCAATGATAGGATAATCGATGAACGATCAAAATGGTTAACAGCATGTTAAACAAAATTTTCAGAATTGCTACCAGACAAAGTCCCCTTGCTTTATGGCAGGCACAATATGTCCAACAGCGCCTGATGGCTGCACATCCGGGCGTACAGGTTGAGCTGCTGCCGATGGTCACTAAAGGTGACATCATCCTCGATACACCGCTGGCTAAAGTCGGTGGAAAAGGCCTGTTTGTTAAAGAACTTGAACTGGCAATGCTGGAAAACCGTGCCGATCTTGCGGTGCACTCCATGAAGGATGTGCCGGTAGATTTCCCGGAAGGCTTGGGCCTCGTCACCATTTGCGAGCGTGAAGACCCGCGCGATGCCTTCGTCTCCAACCTTTATAACAGCATTGATGAACTGCCACAGGGCGCGATTGTGGGGACTTCCAGTCTGCGTCGTCAGTGTCAGATCAGTGCGCGTCGCCCTGATCTGATCATCCGCTCTTTGCGTGGTAACGTGGGCACCCGCCTGGGCAAACTGGATGCCGGAGAATACGACGCCATTATTCTTGCCGCGGCAGGCCTGAAGCGCTTAAATCTCGACGATCGCATTCGCCAGGCGATGCCCGCTGAAATCTCGCTGCCCGCCGTGGGTCAGGGCGCCGTCGGCATTGAATGTCGTCTTGATGATCACGAACTGATTACCTTGTTGCAGGCACTGAATCACGCCGATACCGATGTTTGTGTGCGCGCTGAACGCGCGATGAACACACGCCTTGAAGGCGGTTGTCAGGTACCGATCGGCAGCTTTGCCGTGCTGGAAGGCAATCAGCTGTGGCTGCGTGGCTTAGTCGGTTCACCGGATGGTCATCAAATGGTGGTAGGTGAACGCCGTGGTCCGCGCGAAAACGCCGTACAGATGGGGATTTCCCTGGCGGAAGAGCTGCTGGATGGCGGCGCCCGCGACATTCTGCGCGACGTTTATCAGGGGCAAACGCCTGCATGACCATTCTCGTGACCCGCCCGGAACCCGCTGCCAGTGAACTGGTTTCGCGTCTGCGAACCCTGGGAAAACTGGCGTGGACTCTGCCGCTGATAGAATTCACGCCGGGTCGCGATCTGCAACAATTGCCGCAAAAACTGGCGGCTTTACGACCGGGCGATCTGGTGTTTCTGCTGTCACAGCAGGTGGTGCTGTTTGCCCACCCGGCGCTTCAGCACAGTGCCCTCACCTGGCCCGAAACACTCGACTACTATGCTATAGGGCGCAACACCGCGCTGGCACTGCATACCGTCAGTCATCTAAAAGTAGACTATCCTCATGCGCGGGAGACCAGCGAAGAGCTAGTGCGACTCAACCGTCTGCAGCAGGTAAAAGGCAAGCGTGCGCTGATTTTGCGCGGCAGCCCAGGTCGTGAGTTACTGGCAGAAACCCTGCTGGAACGTGGCGCCGAGGTGGAATACTGCGAGTGCTACCAACGGTGTGAAAAGCTTTACGAGGGCGCGATTGAAGGCCGTCGCTGGCGCGATCGCGGGATTACGACGCTGGTCGTCACCAGTGGTGAGATGTTACAACAACTGTTTGCACTGTTTCCGCCAATCGATCGTCGGGAATGGTTATTGCACTGTCGACTGGTGGTCGTCAGTGAACGTTTGGCTACTCAGGCCGCCGAATTAGGCTGGCAGGATATTGAGATAGCCGATGGTGCTGATAACGATGCGCTGCTGCGTGCGTTACGCTGAACTTAACAATGGGATGAGCCATAATGACGGAACAAAAAGCCTCCTCCGCCATGGTTGAAGAGACCACCCCTGCGGACACTTCCCCCACACCAGCCGGTAAAAAGCCTCGCGATAAAAAAAGCGATGGCAAAGTACTGAGTGCGGTGGCGATTGTGATTGCGCTGGCGATTGGCGCGGGACTTTACCTCAATGGGAAACACCAGGCCGATTTACAGGCTCAGACAAACCAGAACCTGAGTGAACAGCTGAGCGCCCTGCAGCAGCAACTGGGTAGCGACAAACAACAGCTGACGCAACAACTGGACACCGCGAACACGGCGTTGCAGGAAGCGCGTACCCAGCAGGACAACAGCGCCAAAGAGCTGGAAACCCTGCGCGATAAAGTCGCGACGATTTCCGGCAATGACACCCGCACCTGGCTGTTGGCGCAAGCGGACTACCTCGTAAAACTGGCGGGCCGCAAGCTGTGGAGCGATCAGGATGTCACCACGGCCGCCGCGCTGCTGAAAAGCGCCGATACCAGCCTGGCCGATATGAATGACCCGAGCGTGATGAATGTGCGCCGTGCACTGACGCAGGATATCAGTTCACTCTCAACGGTGAGCCAGGTCGATTACGACGGCATCATCCTCAAACTCAATCAGCTGTCGAACGGCGTCGATAATCTGCGTCTGGCTGACAATGACAGTGATGATTCACCGATGGATGCCGATGGCGGAGAGCTTTCCAGCTCGCTGCACGAATGGCGTCAAAACCTGGTGAAGAGCTGGCATAACTTTATGGATGATTTCATCACTATCCGCCGCCGTGATAATACCGCGCAGCCGCTGCTGGCGCCGAATCAGGATGTTTATCTGCGTGAAAATATCCGTTCACGCCTGCTGATTGCCGCCCAGGCAGTTCCTCGTCATCAGGACGAAATCTATAAACAGTCTATTGATGCGGTCTCGACCTGGGTACGCGCCTGGTATGACACCAATGACGCTGCCACCAAAGCCTTCCTTGCACAGCTGGATGAACTGAGTCAGCAAAACATTTCGATGGATGTGCCGGATACGCTGGAAAGTCAGGCGCTGCTGGAAAAACTGATGCAGACACGCGTGCGCAACCTGCTGGCGCAGCCATCGGTTCCGGCTGATCAACAGGGAGGCTAAGCATGCTGAAAGTATTGGTGCTTTTCCTGCTGCTGATCGCAGGCGTGGTCTTAGGGCCGATGATTGCCGGCCATCAGGGCTACGTGCTGATTCAGACCGACAACTGGAACGTGGAAACCAGCGTCACCGGTTTGGCTATCATTCTGATCCTCAGTCTGCTGGTAATTCTGCTTATTGAGTGGATTTTGCGCCGCGTATTCCGCACCGGTGCACGCACGCGTGGCTGGTTTGTTGGTCGTAAGCGTCGTAGCGCACAGCGTCACACGCAAAGTGCACTGATGAAACTGGCGGAAGGTGATTACAAGCAGGTTGAAAAGCTGCTGTCGAAGAATGCCGATCACGCCGATCAGCCAGTGGCTAACTATCTGCTGGCAGCCGAAGCGGCACAACAGCGTGGTGACGAAGTGCGTGCCAATCAACATCTGGAACGCGCTTCTGAGCTGTCTGAGAATGACACCATTCCGGTTGAGATCACTCGCGTGCGCCTGCAGCTGGCACGCAATGAAGATCATGCAGCCCGCCATGGCATTGACCGTTTACTGGAAGTCGCGCCGCGTCATCCGGAAGTGCTACGTCTGGCTGAACAGGCCTATATTCGCACCGGCGCATGGGGCGCGTTGCTGGATATTCTGCCCTCTATGCAGAAATCTCAGGTCAACGACGAAGCCCATCGTGAGGCGCTACAACAGCAAGCCTGGCTAGGCATGATGAATCAGGCCATGGCCGATCAAGGCAGCGAAGGTCTGAAGAAGTGGTGGCAAAACCAGAGCCGTAAAACCCGTCAGGAGACAGCGCTGCAGGTGGCAATGGCAGAACATCTGATTGAGTGTGATGATCCGGATACCGCGCAAAGCATCGTGTTGGAAGGATTGAAGCGTCAGTATGATGATCGCCTGGTGCTGCTGATGCCGCGCATTAAAAGTGGCGATCCACAATCACTGGAAAAAGCGCTGCGTCAGCAAATCAAACAGCATGGCGCGACGCCGCTGCTGCATAGCACTTTAGGCCAGATGCTGATGCGCCACGGTGAGTGGCAACAGGCCGCAGAGGCTTTCCAGCAGGCTCTGGCCCAACGCCAGGATGCCTTTGATTACGCCTGGCTGGCCGATGTTTACGATCGTCTGCATCGGCCCGAAGACGCGGCCAAAATGCGCCGTGAAGGTCTGCTTCTGACCTTGAAGACCAATCCAAACGCTTAATTTAACGATTGTTATTTTTGTGCACGCCGGGCTTGTCCCGGCTTTTTTTTGCCTGAAGAGCAGAGGAATGGATATAAATTGCAGATAAAAAAACACCTGCCATAAGCAGGTGTAAGATCAGGTCGTTCAGACAACTGATGGTATCCGACTCAACGTAATGTCCTTCTTACTGCAGTAAAGCGTGCGCAATGACTGCCAGGCTGGACAACGGATACCGTAAGGGGCTCTGCATCATTCCCAGGTTTATGTAGCATCAGCAAACATAAGAGGTGGAATGAGCATCTACAGGATAATTATTGCATAAGCCGTGCCAGAATTGTAGATTTTGAGATAAGTTATTGTAAATCAGCAAGATAACCGCATGGGCTTACCTCAGACTGAACAGCGCGTCGTGATTTCGCTACACTCCCCTCAATAACTGTCTCCTCTCAACGACATCCAATGCAAGGAACTGTCAGCTGATTTAAAATCAATAAGTTACAAGTCTCATTTTGACGACAGCAGTAGGGAGAGTGATCTAATAAGCGGCAAGCGGCTGAGAGATTGAGATGCTGAGATGCTGAGATGCTGAGATGCTGAAATGCTGAGATGCTGAGATGCTGAGATGCTGAGATGCTGAGATGCTGAGATGCTGAGATGCTGAGATGCTGAGATGCTGAGAAGGATAGGATCAATCGAGGGAAAGATAAAACGAAAAAAGCCTGCTTTTTCAAGCAGGCTTTTCGAATATGGTCGGCGAGAGAGGATTCGAACCTCCGACCCACTGGTCCCAAACCAGTTGCGCTACCAAGCTGCGCTACTCGCCGATTTTTTCTGTATCTTATTTCTTCACGCTACCGCGTAATTTTGCCTGGTGCGAAGGGAGGGACTTGAACCCTCACGTCCGTAAGAACACTAACACCTGAAGCTAGCGCGTCTACCAATTCCGCCACCATCGCGTGCCCAGCAAAATTTGGGGTGGCTAATGGGACTCGAACCCACGACAACTGGAATCACAATCCAGGGCTCTACCAACTGAGCTATAGCCACCATAATTCTGGTGCGTAAGCATCTCTGCTTACTATTTTCTTTCACTGCATAACGCGGTTAAACCAACCACCGAAGCTCTTGCGCACAAACTAAATGGCGCGCCCGACAGGATTCGAACCTGAGACCTCTGCCTCCGGAGGGCAGCGCTCTATCCAGCTGAGCTACGGGCGCGTAGCGCCGTTGCGGATGGGCATACTACGGGCTTGACCTCATACTGTCCAGCGCTTTTTTATAAAAAAAACGCGTTTGATTACGCTTTGTGCATTCCGTCGATTATTAATGCAGTTTTGCTGCCTGCACTGATGATATTGCTGAAAAAATCGGCGATATCAGAGATCGCCACGCCAGTGATAGCGCAAATATTTTAGCAATTTTAATTGTCGGCGCCAGCGCGATGGCTGCCGAATCAGACGATAGAGCCATTCCAGCCCTAATTTCTGCCAGATTCGTGGTGCACGCGCGACGTGGCCGGTGAAAACATCGTAGGTACCGCCCACGCCCATATACAGCGCACGCGGCCAGTGCGCTCGACAATCACGCATCAGCAGCTCCTGACGCGGTGAACCCTGTGCCACCGTGACAATCTGTGCACCGCTGGCCGCAATGCGCGCAAACAACGCCTCACGCTCGGCTGGGGCAAAATAGCCATCCTGACTGCCGACAATGTTCACGTTCCACTGGCGACGCAGTTTGTCACAGGTTTCATCCAGCACCGCCTGACGACCGCCAATCAGAAACACCGGAATGCCGCTGCGGCCTGCACGCTCCATCAAGGCTTCCCATAGATCGGCACCGGCAATGCGGTTCACCTGCAACTGCGGATATTTTTTGCGTAATGAGCGTACGATGCTGATGCCATCCGGATATTTGAATTCCGCTTCAGCAATCAGTGCACGCAGTTGCGCATCCTCTTCCAGCGTCAGCATCTTTTCTGCATTCATCGCCACCAGCGTGCCACAGCGCGGCTGGCCATCCGGCAGCAAGAAGTGCAGGAAGCTGTCCATGTCGTTAAAGGCGTGAAGATCGACACCGCGCAGGTTATAGCGCGGCTTATCGGTTTTCATGAATCATTTTCCCAAAGGTTAAGACAGGCTGTGAACCACCGGCTCGCTGCGCGGGCGAATTAAACCCGCGCGCGCTAACAGCCAGTACAGCAATTTAGCCACCGCCATGCAGGCAGCAAAAATAATGCAAAAGAACACCACGCGCGAACCGAAAGCATCCAGCCCTTCACGCGCCAGCACGATCATATTGAAGACCGCGCCGAAGCAGAAGCTCTGCAGAATCGCACCGCTATAGCGGTTGGAAGCATCACGGCCTTGCAGATAGAGGTTATCGAATCCTTTCATCAGCCAGCCGACGGCAATCGCGCCCAGTGGAATAAACCACACGCCGCCCATTACCAGCAGCGAGCCCAGCAGCGTAGGCGAAATCGCCAGTCCAGAATGGTTGTTCAGCACTTCCCAGGTGAAGTAGTTGGCGCTGTTTAACACAATCGAAGGACGGCCAGGCCAGAGCCAGCTCGGGATAAAGACATAAAAGTCACGCCAGATCGGTGCTAAGCCCTGAAAATCAATTTTGTCGTAGTTCTGCAACAACAGCGCGAGGTTTTCCCAGGGTGAGAAAGTATCACGCGTTAAATACAAGAAAGTGTAAAACGCTTCGTCGCCCACCACATCAAGGTTATAGCGGCGCAGCGCCAGCCAGAACATGCCGGCAATCGCCATCAGGCCCGCGCCCACCAGCATCCACAAGGTGATCCATCCGCGCGTAATCCCAATAAACAGGAACAGGGCGAAGGCGATGATGATATTGGCACGCGTCCCACCCACCAGCGCATAGGTCAGTAAACCAAAGGCCACCGAGACCAGCAAAAACCACAGCCATTGACGCTGCGTTGGGTTGAGGAAATAGCGGATCAGCATCGCCGGAATAAAGAAGTAGAAGAAGCGTTTGAGCGCCACGCCGGACACTTCACTGGAGAAGATCTGGTTATACGCGGAAAGTCGGAATAGCAGTAGCCCATTGTGCATGAAGAACACGGTCACCGTGCCAATCGCCACCAGCGCTAATAAGAGGCAAGTGAGATGGGTTTCAACACGGTTCATCTGTAGCCAGGGTTTACGCGGCGCAGCGTTGATCGGCCTCAAGCGGACTTTATAGCTGACGTAATAGATGGCGTAGAAACTGGTAGCAGCCAGCAACGCCTGCAACAGGAACTCCGGCGGCACCACTTCCACGTTAAAGCGGAACACCAGCACGCTGGTGAGCGGGAACCCGAAATAAAAAGTCAGCAAAAACAAAATGGTGAAGAACAGGTGGAAGTTAAAGCGCACCCGTTTAAATTCCCGCCAGGTCAGCGTCAAAATGAAGCCCAGCGAGAACAGATAAACCACCAGCAGACCACTAAACTGCATCAGGCTCATGTTCTCTCCCTTTCACTCAGGGTCAACGCGTTGCGCCAGCCAGCCAGATAACCCGGGGCAAAGAAGGCAATCGCGGATTTATCACACTGCACCAGCTGACGCCGGGCTTCAGCCACACTCGACGCATCCAGCGCATCTTCACTGAACAGCACCGGCAATCCTTGTTCGCTGAGGTCGCGCCAGAACGGATTTTTGCGATTCAGCACAAAGGGGATATTGGCCTGAATCAGCAGACATAACGTGCCAATACCCTGCTGGCGCTCGAACATAAAATAGCCGAGCTGACAGTCGCTGAGCAATTGCAGATAGGTGTCAAAATCTATCTTGTCGCGCAATAGGGTCACCTGACCTTGGAGGAACAGGTGCTGCGCGGCCGTGTTGATCTCTTCGATGTAGTCATGATTATTTTCCGGGTAGCCAAGCGGGACCAGTACTTTCACCCGATCGCCGAACTGCGCTCGAATCGCCTGCAAGCCTTCAATATGGTTGTTGCTGCGATCGCCTGAATTACCCAACAGCACGGTGAAATCACCGCTCGCCTCACCGCCAGGCACTGCAGCATCGGGCATGCGTGTTGGGAAATAGAGCAGTGAAGTAGGCACACGCGGATGGCGTTGCTGAAAAGCGTGCAAATCCCCACGCGTTGCGAACACGTGAGCAATGCGACGCTGTGCCATACGGCGCAGCAGATAAAAAATTTGATACTTCAGCCCGCGCCCTTCTTCATACAGATCCGCGCCCCAGATATGCCAGAACGCCTGCTCACGCCGCAATTTACCACTGAGCAAAGCCAGCCAAATTTGCGGATTGAACTGACCGTGAAAGAAGAAGCGTTGCGCGCGGTCAGCCGCGCGGGCTATCACCGCCTGTGCCAGCGCACGTTTGCTGGGATAGGTTTCGATCTGCAGCGCGGTATAAGCCTGCAGCGCTTCAGGCGTTGAAGTCACCACCATAAACTGGCGCGGTCCAGCAGCCGGCAACTCAGTGCTCATCACCTCATTAAAGAAGCGCAACACCGTATGGTTATGATGTGGGATATCCGATCCCAGCACGTGAAATAAAGTCATTTTTTCCGGCAATAAATCATAAAGGCGCCACAGCAAAGGGCGAAGTAGAGCACGTAAGTCGCCATATAGGCTTGTGCGGCTCCGGCGGTTCCATGTAATGGAATCAGCCAATGTGAGAACGCGGTCAGCAGCACAAACTGGCTGATTTCCGTCAAAATATAAAAGCGCAGTGAAGCTTTGGCGATCACCAGGTATCCGAAAACATAAGCGCCGACTTTAAAGACGTCACCACACAACTGCCAGACAAACAGGTCACGCATCGCGGCAAACTGCGAAGAAAACAGCAGCCAGATGGCGACATCACGCAATAACCACACGCAAAAACTGGCCGCGGCCACAGCGGGCAGAACAAAACGCAGGGCACGCCCAATTTCACGCGCAATCTGCGGTTTACTTTCCAGTCGCGCCAGCGTCGGTAGCAACCAGACACTAAAAGTCGCCGTGATAAATTGCAGATAGGCATCGGAAATACTGGTCACGCCCTGCCACAGCCCCACCTGCGCCCAACCCTGCTGTTCGGCCAGCAGATTACGCATCATCACCCACGCCACTGGCAGGGTAACGGAGGTGATCAGCGCCATCAGGGTGAACTTTGCCAGATTTCGCGCCAGTTCGGGCTGCCAGCTCGGTTTTAACCAGCGCAGTGGCAACACCTGACGATGACGGCGCAGCATCAGCAATGCCGGGAACACCAACAGTGCAGGCACCAGTGCTAAGCCGACTAACGCTCCAGCATATCCACCCAGCCACCAACACAACACATAACCCAGCACGCCCACCAGGCTACCGATAATCAACGCCAGCGCATTGCCGCGCGCATCGCGAAAGCCTTTGAGCAATGCCAGCGTCAGGTTGGCCCAGGCAATCCCGAACTGCAGAAATGCCACGATGCGTACCACGTTGGCATAGTCGTCATGACCAAACAGCGCATGGCTAATCGGCCCCGCCGCCAGCAAGAAAACCAGCGCCACCAGGGTGGAAAAGCCGATCACCATAGTTGACGCCGTACCCGTCACGGCACGCAGTTGCTCCGGCTGCTGCTGAAACTGCGCAATGTAGGTGGTGACCCCGTTGAAGATCCCCGCCCCGGCCAGTACGCCCAACACGGTAATCAGCTGACGAAAGTTACCGGCCTGGCCAACCCCTTCCGGCCCGAAGCTGACCGCCAGCAGTTTCACCACCAGCAGACCGGCAATGATTTTCACCAGCGTAGACGAAGCTGTCCAGACTGAAGCTTTGGCTAACGACATCAGGCGAAGAAACTCAGTAGGGAACTGATCACCGTACGCTGGTTGTTATCCGACAGGTTATAAAACAGCGGCAGACGCAGCAGGCGCTCACTCTCTTTGGTAGTGAAGCGATCATCACCGTGGAAGCGACCAAAACGTTCACCGGCTGGCGAAGAGTGCAAGGGAATGTAGTGGAACACCGTGAGGATTTCCGCCTCTTTCATCCAGTTGATCAGCGCCTGGCGATCGTCACTGTCGCGCAGCTTGATGTAAAACATGTGCGCATTGTGAAGGCAGTTATCCGGCACCACCGGCAATTCGATGCGTCCCGCAGCCGCCAGCGGGTGCAGCGCATCATAATAGCGCTGCCACAGGCGCAAACGCTGCTGGTTAATGCGCTCAGCCGCTTCCAGTTGCGCCCACAAATAGGCAGCTTGCAGGTCTGCCATCAAATAGCTCGAACCGATGTCGCGCCAGGTATATTTATCCACCTGACCACGGAAGAACTGGCTCCGGTTGGTACCTTTTTCACGGATGATCTCCGCGCGCTCCACCAGCTTCGCGTCATTAATCAGCGTCGCCCCACCTTCGCCACCGGCGGTGTAGTTTTTGGTTTCGTGGAAGCTAAAACAGCCAATATGGCCAATAGTGCCGAGCGCACGCCCTTTGTACTGGGACATCACGCCCTGCGCCGCATCTTCAATCACAAACAATTGATGCTTCGCCGCCAGCGCCATGATGCTATCCATCTCGCACGCGACGCCCGCGTAGTGCACCGGCACGATCGCACGGGTTTTCTCGGTAATCGCTGCTTCAATAAGGGTTTCATCGATATTCAGCGTATCAGGGCGCACATCGACGAACACAATCACGGCACCGCGCAGTACAAAGGCATTGGCGGTGGAGACAAAGGTATAGCTCGGCATGATCACTTCATCGCCGGGCTGGATATCGATTAACAGCGCGGCCATTTCCAGTGATGCGGTGCAGGATGGCGTCAGCAGCACCTTTTTGCTGCCAAAATGCTGCTCCATCCACTGCTGACAGCGACGGGTAAAACCGCCGTCACCGCAGAGTTTGCCGCTGGCCATCGCCGACTGCATGTATTCAACTTCGCTGCCGACAATCGGTGGCGCATTAAATGGGATCATGAGGCTTTCCTGTAAAACCAGTAAGCGGTGCTTTCGAGGCGAGCACCGCTGCGTAAATAGAGGCGCATCGCCGTGAGATTGCTCAGCTGTGTCGCGACGCGCAGTCGTTCCAGCTGCCGCACGCGGCACCAATCTGCCGCCGCCAGCAGCAAACGTTGGCCAATGCCCTGGCCTTGTGCTTCGGGCTGTACGGCAAGCAGGCCGATGCGCGCATCACCGTTGACTTCACGCATCGAGACAAAGCCTTGTAATTGGCCAGCTTCGTCGCTGGCCACCAGACATTGGTGATCAAAAGTGCCGCGTACCGCGTTTTCAACCCACTGCGCATAGAAGCGACCGCTGTCATCGGCGTTAAACCAGGGTGAACGAAAACGGCTTTGTCGAAACGCATGCGATGCCGCCTCACGTAATGCCGGGATCTGCGCTTCACGCGCAATGCGTACGCCGGCCTGGCGCTCAGTGCGTTTGATATTGATGGCGAGGTCGGCTTCACCTTCCACCAGCTGAAAACCGTGCTGGCTCAAGGCATCGATAGCGTCGGTGCGCTCGGCGGGCACTTTGGCCTGCCACAACGTTCCTGGCTGCTGCAACGCGTCGGCCAGGGCGAAGTCGCCATCCAGCTCAATGCGCGCACTGTTCACGCCAAAGAAATCGCTTTCCCACGCAAGGGGATTAATACTGACGAGGACGGGCATGGAGAACATCCATCAGGTATTGGCCGTAGCCGGTTTTGGTCAACGCTTGCGCCGCCGCCAGCAACTGTTCGTCACTCAGCCAACCGTTGCGCCACGCAATCTCTTCCAGACAGGCGATTTTAAAGCCCTGGCGTTTCTCCACGGTCTGCACAAACATACTGGCTTCTATCAGGCTGTCGTGTGTACCGGTATCCAGCCAGGCAAAGCCGCGCCCCAGTAACTCGACAGAGAGTTCACCCTGTTCAAGATACATCTGGTTAATCGCGGTGATTTCCAGCTCGCCCCGTGCAGAAGGCTGTACCTGTTTGGCAAACTCCACCACGCGGTTGTCATAGAAATAGAGGCCGGTTACCGCCCAACGTGATTTGGGTTGCTGCGGCTTCTCCTCGATGGAAAGCGCATTGAAGTCGTCATCAAACTCCACCACACCAAACCGCTCAGGATCCATCACCTGATAGGCAAACACCGTGGCACCGTGACTCCGCGCAGCGACTTTTTTCAGTTTCGGGCTGAAGCCCTGGCCAAAATAGAGATTGTCGCCCAGCACCAGGCAACAGTTGTCTTCGCCAATAAAAGACTCACCAATGATAAACGCCTGCGCCAGACCATCGGGGCTGGGTTGCTCAGCATACTGCAGCTGCAGGCCGAACTCGCTGCCATCACCGAGTAGACGCTCAAAATGCGCACGGTCTTCCGGCGTGGTGATAATCAAAATCTCACGAATCCCCGCCAGCATCAGCACCGACAGCGGATAGTAGATCATCGGTTTGTCGTAAACCGGCAGTAGCTGCTTAGAGATAGCACGGGTGATAGGGTGCAAGCGCGTGCCTGAGCCACCCGCGAGGATGATACCTTTCATCGTTGCTGCTCCTGTATTGTGCCTCAGTGCGGCGTGGCTAAACCCAACCGCTCGCCACGATAACTGCCGTTGAGAATCGCCTGCCACCATTGTGGATTAGCCAAATACCACTGCACGGTTTTGCGAATGCCACTTTCGAAGGTTTCCTGTGGCGTCCAGCCTAACTCACGCGCAATTTTACTGGCGTCGATGGCGTAACGCAGATCGTGACCGGGACGATCGGTGACAAAGGTAATCAGATCACGATAGCGCGTCAGATGCGTGGCGCGCTGCTGTGGGGCCAACTCGTCCAGCAGATCGCACAGGGTTTCCACCACCTCAATATTACGGCGTTCGTTGTGACCACCAATATTATAGGTTTCACCCACTTTACCGCTGCTCACCACACGATAAAGCGCGCGCGCGTGATCCTCTACATATAACCAATCGCGAATCTGGCTACCGTTGCCATACACCGGCAAAGGCTTCCCCGCCAACGCATTGATGATAGTGAGCGGAATCAGTTTTTCCGGGAAGTGATACGGGCCATAGTTGTTCGAACAGTTGGTGACGATGATCGGCAAGCCGTAAGTGCGTAACCAGGCGCGCACCAGATGATCGCTGCTGGCCTTAGTGGCTGAATACGGGCTGCTGGGGGCATAAGGAGTGGTTTCGGTAAAGAAATCATCACTGCCATGCAGATCGCCAAACACTTCGTCAGTGGAAATGTGGTGGAAGATAAAACCTTTTTTACGTTCATCCGCCATGCCATTCCAGTAATGGCGTGCGGCTTCCAATAACTGATAGGTGCCTACAATATTGGTTGCGATAAAGGCAATTGGCCCATCAATCGAACGATCAACATGGCTTTCCGCTGCCAGGTGCATAATGCAATCGGGTTGATACTGGGCCATCACGCGGTCCAGTTCAGCACGATCGCAAACATCCACCTGCTCGAAGGCATAGCGCGCATCATTCTGAACTGAAGCCAAAGAGGCTAAGTTGCCTGCGTAGCTAAGTTTATCCACCACCACCACTCGATGGTCGGTTTGCTCAATCAGAAAACGCACCAGCGCTGAGCCAATAAAACCTGCACCACCTGTCACCAGGAACTGTTTCATCGCCAGACACCTTTAGTATCGACAATCCACTGCTGCGTGATCTGGCCCGCATCGATGGCGCGGAACTGCGCATGATCGACCAGCATCACCACAATATCGGCCTGCTGCAGCGCATCCTCCGTAGAAACCAAAGTCGCTTCATGGGCCAGTCGCACAGGGATTTCCGCCACATGCGGTTCCACCACCAGCGTGCGGCCGCTGTGCCACTCGGCTATCAGGTGTGCCACCGTCATCGCCGGGCTCTCGCGCAAATCATCAATGTTCGGTTTAAACGCCAGCCCGAAACAGGCAATCGTCACCTCAGAAGCACGCTTGCCGCTGGCTGTCAGGCAATCCGCCAGTTGCTGTTTAACCTGATCTAACACCCAGGTGGGTTTGGCATCATTCACTTCACGCGCGGTGCGAATCAAACGTGCCAGTTCCGGATTCTGCGCCACGATAAACCAGGGATCGACAGCGATACAGTGGCCGCCAACGCCCGGTCCAGGCTGCAGAATGTTGACGCGTGGATGGCGGTTCGCCAGCGCAATCAATTCCCACACGTTGATATTCTGTTCCGCGCAAATCAGCGACAGCTCGTTGGCGAACGCAATATTCACATCGCGGAAGCTGTTCTCCGTGAGTTTGCACATCTCGGCGGTACGCGCGTTGGTTTCAACACATTCACCGCGCAGGAAGATACGATAGAGTTCGCTGGCACGCGCTGAGCAGGCGGGCGTCATGCCGCCAATTACGCGGTCATTTTCCAGCAGTTCCACCATCACTTTGCCGGGCAGCACGCGCTCCGGGCAGTAAGCGATAAACACGTCACAGTCATCGCCGTGCTGCGGAAAACGCAAATCAGGACGTGCCTCCGCCAGCCAGGCGGCCATCTGCTCGGTAGCGCCAACCGGTGAGGTCGATTCGAGGATCACCAAATCGCCGGTTTTCAGCACCGGTGCAATCGACAACGCCGCCGACTGTACGTAGCTCAGATCCGGCTGATGATCGCCGATAAACGGCGTGGGCACGGCGATTAAGAAGGCATCCGCGGCTTCGGCTTGCGTGGTAGCTCGCAGGAAACCTGCCTGCACGGCTTCGCGCACCACGTCGCCTAACTCTGGCTCAACAATGTGAATGTCGCCGCGATTGATGGTTTCGACCGCGCGGACATTGATATCCACGCCGATCACTTTTTTTCCCTTTGAGGCAAAAACGGCCGCCGTTGGCAGCCCAATGTAGCCCAGTCCGATAACGGAAATGGTTTCAAAACGCATAATTATACTCTGTGTTGTTTCAGTGCCTGCAGGATGCGCGAGCAGGCATGACCATCGCCATACGGATTGTGCGCGCGGCTCATCCTCTGCCAGGCTTCTTCGTCCCGCAGCAGCAGGCTGACTTCTTCGACAATCCGGTTGATATCGGTACCGACCAGTTTCACTGTGCCTGCATCCACGGCTTCCGGGCGTTCAGTGGTGTCACGCATTACCAGCACTGGTTTGCCTAACGACGGCGCTTCTTCCTGAATCCCACCGGAATCGGTGAGGATCAACCAGGAACGGTTCATCAGCCAGACAAACGGCAAGTACTCTTGCGGCTCAATCAAAATGATATTGTCGATGCCGCTTAGGATGCGATTCACCGGTTCGCTGACGTTGGGATTGAGGTGCACCGGATAGACGATTTGCGCCTGCGGATGCTGACGCGCAATCTGCGCCAGCGCGCTACAAATACGTTCAAAACCGCCGCCAAAGCTTTCACGTCGATGCCCGGTGACCAGAATCAGTTTTTTATCCGCATCAAGGAACGGATAACGCGCAGCCAGACGCGCATTCAGGTCGGTATCATCCAGCACCCGATCGCGCACCCATAGCAGAGCATCAATCACCGTATTGCCGGTGACAAAAATACGCGCATCCGGCAAATTCTCACGCAGCAGATTCTGGCGTGAATTCTCGGTGGGTGTGAAATGATAGCTCGCCAGATGGCCTGTTAGCGTTCGGTTAGCCTCTTCCGGCCAGGGCGACATCAGATTGCCGGTGCGCAGTCCTGCTTCGACGTGCCCCACCGGAATCTGATGATAAAAAGCGGCTAAGCTAGCAGCAAAAGTGGTGGTGGTATCACCGTGCACCAGCACCACATCAGGCTGGAAATCGGCGAGCACCGTTTTCATTCCCTGCAAAATGCGGCTGGTGATCTCCGTCAGCCCCTGCTCCGGGCGCATAATGTTGAGATCGTAATCGGGCTGCAGCTTGAACAGCCGCAGCACCTGATCGAGCATTTCACGATGCTGTGCGGTGACGCACAGGCGTGATTCAAACGACGGGTCCTGCGCCAGTGCCTGCACCAGCGGGGCCATTTTGATCGCCTCAGGACGCGTGCCAAATACGGTCAGAACTTTCACGTGGCTTCTCTTAATGGCTCGTTGGTGACGTCGGACGAGGACGGCGCACCAGCGCCACACCTGCACCCACCAGCGCGCCAATGACGCCCCACATGATCATCATAAATACCCGGCGCGGACTGTCGCGCGACACCGGCTCTTCAGGCGTACGCAGATAGCGGTAAGTCTGGAATGGCTTATCCAACTGCGCGCCTGCCTGCAACGTGCCCAGCATCGCTCTGTTCTGATCATAGCTCAAATCGTAAGCGGGCCCGCTGGCTTGCAATGTATCGAGCTGAGCCTGCAGCATTTGCTGCCCCAGCAGGAAGCGATCGCTGTCTGGCAGCGCTTCGCCGATGGCCGGTGCACGATTTTCTTTGATGCCCTGCTGGCTTGCGACCTTTAAGGCTTGTTCAATGCGTTGACGCTGGCGATCAAACACCGCCTGTGCCACTTCCTGCTGACGAGTGACCTGCGCTTGCAGCTGCGCGCTGCGCGCCTGCCACGCTCCTTTCAGCTCTGCATTCAAATGGCGTGCCGCGCGTTCGCTGGCATAGGCGATATATTGGCGCAGCAGGTTATTTGCATCGCCGGCGGTTTCGGCAATCAGCTTAATGTTATCCAGCGTGTTATGCGCCGCATCCGCAGGCGTGAACTGAATATTGGTAATCAGATCGTCCAGCAGTGCGGCATCGTTGTGCGCATTGCCACTTTTACGACTTTTGAAATAATCGGTCTGCTGCCAGAAATCACGGCGCGTATCCCAGGAGGCCAGTTGCATGGTGAACTCCTGATAGACCTCATCCATCACTGTTGGGGCGGGCGTGTTGAGATTAAGCGTGTTGGTACGCACATCAAGATTATTGAGGAATTGCTGCTGCACGAAGAAGTCACCCAGCATATTCACCGTCGGGCGATCGGTCGTCGCGGTGGTGCTCCATGCTTGCTTCATCAGCATCGACGCCAGCCATGCCAATAAGGCAAAGAGCAGCGCAAAGCCGATAATCCAGCGCTTACCGCGCCACAGCGTGCAGCCAAGGCCGCGCACATCCAGTTCGTTCTCCACAACGACAGAGGTCATAACAAAAGTCCTTATCAGGATGCTTATCGAGGTAATTTTTTATTTGTGCCTGCGTGATTCCACCTACGTTTGATACGCCGAATCATTCGAGCCATACGCCAGGCATGCTTGATACAGTAGCCATAAAGCAGGAATGCCATTAAGAAAAGTACCAACATGGCCCATTCCGGAATGAAGGCAAGATACTCACCGAGCACACCAATACCAGCCAGAAGGGCGGCAGCTACCGTGATGAGTAAAAAAGCCTGACGCGAACTAAAACCTGCTCGCATGATGAGGTGATGAATATGTTGCCTGTCAGCTGAGAATGGGCTCATGCCTTTGCGCAGACGACGATACATAATGGCGACCATGTCCATCAGCGGAATGGCAATCAACCACAGAGCCGTCACTGGTGTGATTGGATGGCTTAAGCCTTGGGTGGTCTCTAATAATATCCAGATGATGGTAAATCCAATCATCGTACTTCCGGCATCGCCCATGAAAACTTTGTAACGACGACCCAGGAAACCCAAATTCAATAGGATATATGGGATTGTTGCGGCAATCATGGCGAAGCACCACATCGCCAGGCTGGTCATACCATCAAAATAAAGAATAATACCCATCGCGCCAAATGTTACGCATGAGAGTCCCCCCAACAAGCCATCAATACCATCGACCATGTTGAAAGCATTGATTGCTGCCCAGACTGCAAAAAGGGTTAAGACATAGCCAAATGGCCCCACCACAATTTCAACTGGCCCGACAATAAACCCAAGGCTCAAAAGATAGAGTTTGGCGCCTACCATCATCACGATGGCAATTAAGGCCTGCATGCAGGCGCGAAATTTGACGCTGATATCAAAGCGGTCATCCAGCGCACCCACGAGCACCAACACACCGGCGCAAACCAAAAATAGCAGGCCGTTGGGCATATATGCTTTAGTGATAAGGAAGGCGAAGCAAACACCAGCATAAACTGAAATCCCGCCAACGAGAGGAATTACACCCTGATGCTTTTTACGGGAGTTAGGCCTATCAACCAACCCAATCTTTTTGGCAACCTTTCTTGCAATGAAAATGAATGCTAGCGAGAAAAGGAAGGTTAATCCAAGCTCTGTACCCATCGTGAGTAAATTCACATTAATGCTCTCAGCTAAAATCATCGACAACAATAAGCAAGATTCTTGCCATTGCCGTATATCCTTAGTCCGAATTCTGCTTCAGATTTTAATTGGCTGCTGAAAAAAACAGCACTTACCTGGCACAATCGTTATTCTGCTTCCTGACTGGGCTAATCCTAATGCCCATAAATGAAAAACGCCACGTTAAGACGTGGCGTTAGCAATAAATCCTGGCAAATTGTGCGACCGAATCGCTTCGCTTAGCGATTCATTTTCGCCAACTTACGAACGCTTCATCATATCGAAGAATTCGTCGTTGGTTTTGGTCATCGCCAGTTTATTGATGAGGAACTCCATCGCATCAATTTCACCCATTGGATGGATGATTTTGCGCAGGATCCACATTTTCTGCAGCTCTTCCTGCGTGGTGAGGAGTTCTTCTTTACGGGTACCTGAGCGGTTGTAATCAATCGCTGGGAAGACACGTTTTTCGGCGATTTTACGTGACAGGTGCAGTTCCATGTTACCTGTACCTTTAAATTCTTCGTAAATCACTTCGTCCATCTTCGAACCAGTATCAACCAGTGCGGTGGCGATAATGGTCAGGCTGCCGCCCTCTTCCACGTTACGTGCTGCACCGAAGAAACGCTTCGGACGATGCAGGGCGTTAGCATCGACACCACCGGTCAACACTTTACCGGAAGCCGGTACCACGGTGTTGTAGGCACGTGCCAGACGGGTAATGGAGTCGAGCAGGATGATAACGTCTTTCTTGTGCTCGACCAGGCGCTTAGCCTTTTCGATCACCATCTCAGCAACCTGAACGTGGCGAGAAGCCGGTTCGTCGAAGGTCGATGCGATAACTTCGCCTTTCACCAGACGCTGCATCTCGGTCACTTCTTCCGGACGCTCGTCAATCAGCAACACCATCAGCACGCAATCGGGATAGTTGTACGCAATGCTCTGTGCAATGTTCTGCAGCAGCATGGTTTTACCCGCTTTCGGTGGTGCCACGATCAGACCACGCTGACCACGACCAATCGGCGATGCCAGATCCAGCACGCGTGCGGTCAGATCTTCAGTAGAGCCATTACCCCGCTCCATACGCATACGATTGTTTGCGTGCAGCGGCGTGAGGTTTTCGAACAGAATCTTGTTACGCGCGTTTTCCGGCTTGTCGTAGTTAACTTCGTTAACTTTCAACAGTGCAAAGTAACGTTCACCCTCTTTTGGCGGGCGAATTTTACCAGAAATGGTGTCACCAGTGCGGAGGTTGAAACGGCGGATTTGGCTAGGAGAAACGTAGATGTCATCGGGACCGGCGAGGTAGGAGCTGTCTCCAGAACGGAGGAAACCAAATCCGTCCTGCAATATCTCCAGCACACCATCACCAAAGATGTCTTCGCCACTTTTCGCATGCTGTTTAAGGATAGAGAAAATAATATCCTGTTTACGCATACGTGCCTGGTTTTCCAGACCCATATTTTCGCCGAGGGTAATCAGCTCAGAAACCGGCGTGTTCTTTAATTCGGTAAGATTCATAGTGAGGGTTCTTAAACTCGGGGTAATTCTCGAAATGATTGTCGTGGGTGGTATGGCGAAAATTCCATGCCTGTTAATGGCTCTCTTTCAACTCTACTCGGCGAACATCGTCAGGTGTGGCGATAGGAAACGTTAAGAGATAGTCGAAAGGTGATGCCGAATGTGCTAGTCATCAGATTGCCAAACCACGATAACGTTCAATGCGAGCAGGGTCTGACAAGGGAAAACTTTAGATGCAAACTACAAGGTAAGTGCGTAATGCAGTGAGGTCAACTTAACACGCCTGAATGGTGACGTCCAGCAGTGGCGAAAAAATTCACCACTGCGGAACAACGCCGTGCTGGGCTTAGGCCAGGTTAGCGTTCAGGAACTCTTTCAGCTGACCTTTAGACAGGGCGCCTACTTTGGTCGCAGCCACTTCACCGTTCTTAAACAGCAGCAGTGTCGGGATACCGCGAATGCCATATTTAGGTGCAGTGCCCGGGTTGTCATCAATGTTCAACTTGGCGATGGTAAGCTTACCGTCGTACTCTTCTGCGACTTCGTCGAGAATTGGGGCGATCATTTTGCAAGGACCACACCATTCAGCCCAGAAATCTACCAGAGTGACACCGTCGGCTTTCAGCACGTCAGTGTCGAAACTGTCATCGGTCAAGTGAACGATTTTATCGCTGCTCATGTTTAACTCCAAAGATTGTGCCTGGCGAATCGGCGTAAAATATACCAACGTAGGTTGACTTTATTTCATCGGATACGCTTTCGTAAAGCGCTAGTAAGCTGATATTCTACCACACTATGAGCAAAACACACTTAACTGAACAGAAGTTTTCCGACTTCGCCCTGCACCCACAGGTGGTTGAAGCCCTTGATACTAAAGGCTTTTCTAACTGCACGCCTATTCAGGCGTTGGCACTGCCTTTTGCGCTTTCAGGGCGTGATGTTGCGGGTCAGGCGCAAACCGGTACCGGCAAAACGATGGCGTTCCTGACGTCAACGTTTCATCATCTTCTTTCTCATCCAGCCGCTGAAGGCCGCCAGATTAATCAGCCACGTGCGCTGATCATGGCCCCGACGCGTGAACTTGCCGTGCAGATTCATGCCGATGCAGAGCCGCTGTCGAAAGCCACTGGACTCAAGCTGGGTCTGGCTTATGGCGGTGACGGCTACGATAAACAGCTGAAAGTGTTGGCCGATGGCGTCGATATTCTGGTGGGCACCACCGGTCGCCTCATCGACTATGCGAAACAAAATCACGTCAACCTCGGCGCCATTCAGGTCGTGGTTCTGGATGAAGCCGATCGCATGTTCGATCTTGGCTTTATTAAAGATATCCGCTGGCTGTTCCGCCGCATGCCGCCGGCCACCCAGCGTCTGAGTATGTTGTTCTCGGCAACTCTGTCTTATCGCGTACGTGAACTGGCGTTCGAACATATGAACAACGCCGAATACGTGGAAGTGGAACCGGAGCAGAAAACCGGCCACCGCATCAAAGAAGAACTTTTCTATCCTTCAAATGAAGAGAAGATGCGTCTGCTGCAAACGCTGTTGGAAGAAGAGTGGCCCGATCGCGCCATCATCTTCGCTAACACCAAGCACCGCTGTGAAGATATCTGGGGCCATCTGGCCGCGGACGGTCACCGCGTAGGTCTGCTGACTGGCGATGTGGCACAGAAAAAACGTCTGCGTATTCTGGATGACTTCACCAAGGGTGATGTCGATATTCTGGTCGCCACCGACGTAGCGGCACGTGGTCTGCACATTCCTGCGGTGACTCACGTGTTCAACTACGACTTGCCTGACGATCGCGAAGACTACGTGCACCGCATTGGCCGTACCGGCCGCGCCGGCGCCAGCGGACACTCGATCAGCCTGGCTTGTGAAGAGTACGCACTCAACCTGCCAGCGATTGAAGAGTACATTGGTCACGGTATTCCGGTGAGCAAGTACAACAGCGATGCACTGATGAGTGAGTTGCCTCCGCCGAAACGTCTGCAGCGCAGCCGTTCTGGAAACGGCCCACGCCGTGGCGGGAACAACAGCAATCGTCGTAGCGGCGCACCGCGCAATAACAACCGTAAACGTTCGAGTTAAGCACACCATGCTAAGCGCATCGTCTCTTTATGCTGCGATTGATTTAGGGTCCAACAGTTTTCATATGTTGGTGGTGCGCGAGGTGTCCGGCAGTATTCAGACCGTTGCGCGGATAAAGCGCAAAGTGCGTCTGGCTGCCGGTCTGGACAAAGCCAATCACCTCTCCGCCGAGGCGATGCAGCGTGGCTGGCAATGTCTGAAGCTTTTCTCCGAACAGCTACAAGATATTCCGCCCGAGCAAATCCGTGTGGTTGCAACCGCCACATTGCGCATTGCTGAAAATGCGCAAGACTTCCTGACCCACGCTGAAGAAATTCTTGGCTGCCCGGTGAATGTCATCAGCGGCGAGGAAGAGGCACGCCTGATCTATCAAGGTGTGGCACACACCACTGGGGGATCCGATCAGCGCTTAGTGGTGGATATCGGCGGCGGCAGCACCGAGCTGGTTACCGGCGAAGGTTCGCACGCGACCACATTGTTTAGCTTATCAATGGGCTGCGTCACCTGGCTGGAACGCTATTTTGGCGATCGTCACCTGGCGAAAGAAAATTTCGAGCAGGCTGAAGTAGCCGCTCGCGAAATGATTCGTCCCGTGGCGGCTGCACTGCGCGAAAAAGGCTGGCAGATTTGCGTCGGCGCTTCTGGCACCGTGCAGGCATTGCAGGAAATTATGGTCGCGCAGGGCATGGATGAACGCATCACCCTGAGCAAGCTGCAGCAGTTAAAGCAGCGCGCAATTCAGTGCGGCAAACTGGAAGAGCTGGAAATTGAAGGATTAACGCTGGAGCGCGCGCTGGTGTTCCCCAGCGGTCTGTCGATTCTTATCGCTATCTTTCACGAACTCAGCATCGACAGTATGACGCTGGCCGGTGGTGCACTGCGTGAGGGTCTGGTTTACGGCATGCTGCATCTGCCAATTGACCGCGACATTCGCAGCCGTACGCTGCAAAACGTCCAGCGCCGCTTCTCTATCGATGTGGAACAAGCAAGCCGGGTGCGTCAACTGGCTGAGAGTTTTTTCCGTCAGGTGAGCAGCGTCTGGAAACTGGATAACCGATGTCGCGATCTGCTACTCAGCGCCTGTTCGATCCACGAAATTGGCCTGAGCGTTGATTTCCGTCAGGCACCTCAGCACGCCGCCTACCTGATTCGCCATCTCGATCTTCCCGGTTTTACGCCCGCACAGAAAAAAATGCTCGCCTGCCTGCTACAGAATCAGAGTGGCAGCATCGATCTCGGTTTGCTGACGCAACAGAATGCCGTGCCACCGCGCATGGCGGAGCGCATGAGCCGGTTACTGCGTCTGGCGATTATCTTCTCCAGCCGTCGTCGCGATGACACGCTGCCTGCGGTACGTTTACAGGCAGACGATGATACGCTGCATCTGACGCTGCCAGCCGGTTGGCTGGACGCGCATCCGCTGCGTGCCGAATTACTGGAACAAGAGAGTCATTACCAGTCTTATGTGCACTGGCTGCTGACTATCTCTTGATCAAACCTGCTGCGCTAGCTGATGCTGCGTTGAAAAGTCCCCGTCAAATGCGCATTTACGGCCTGTAAACTCCGCTTTGCCGGGAACTTTTCGCCTTGCCTCCACTACGCTCGCAACGGTTCTCGCTTGAGGCCTGGCCTGAACGAACGGCGGGGGATTTACCCCTTCTTCGCATTCTCCAGCATCGCACGTAAACCCGCGACGCGTGTCTGTCCGGTTTTCACCCGCTCCTCGGCGCTGATCACCTTTTTCTCGCGCTCCCACACCACATCATCCTGCGGCAGCTCCATCAGGAAGCGACTCGGCTCCGGGCGTACCAGTTCGCCATACTGACGGCGTTCACGGCACAGGGTAAACGTCAGCTCTTTTTGCGCGCGGGTAATACCCACATACGCCAGACGACGCTCCTCTTCGATGTTGTTCTCATCGATGCTGCTCTGATGGGGTAACAACCCTTCTTCCATGCCGACCAGATACACATACGGGAACTCCAGTCCTTTTGAAGCGTGCAAAGTCATCAGCTGCACCTGATCGCTATCTTCATCACTTTCACCGCGCTCCATCATGTCGCGCAGCGTAAAGCGCGTCACTACCTGCGCCAGCGTCATCGGCTCATTGAGTTCGTCGCCTTCCAGCATCTCGGTCATCCACTGGAACAGCGTGTTGACGTTTTTCATGCGCATTTCGGCGGCTTTAGGGCTCGGCGAGGTTTCAAACAACCAGCTTTCGTAATCAACACCGCGAATCAGATCGCGCACCGCATTCACCGGCTCGCGCTCCGTCAGCTGGATAATCTCATTCAGCCATTGGGTGAAACGCTGCAGATGCTCCAGTCCGCGGCCGCTCAGCGTCTGCTCCAGCCCCATGTCGAAGCTGGCATTGAACAGACTTTTATTACGCAGGTTGGCCCATTCACCGAGCTTCTGTAGCGTTGCAGGACCAATCTCACGACGCGGCGTGTTTACGATACGCAGGAACGCGCTGTCGTCTTCCTGATTAGTCAGTACGCGCAGATAAGCCAGCAAATCTTTGATTTCCGGCCGCGAGAAGAACGAAGTGCCGCCAGAGATGCGATAAGGAATGCGGTTCTGCATCAACTGCTTTTCAAAGACACGCGACTGATGGTTGCCGCGATAGAGAATCGCATAATCTTTATAGGCGGTTTTATTGACGAAGTGATGAGCAATCAACTCACCAGCGACCCGCTCAGCCTCATGATCTTCATTATTCGCACTCAGAACCTTCAGCTCGCTGCCCTCGCCGAGCTCGGAGAACAGACGCTTCTCGAATACATGCGGATTGTTAGCAATCAGGATGTTAGCTGACTTGAGAATGCGCTGGGTTGAGCGATAGTTCTGCTCCAGTTTCACTACTTCCAGCGCCGGGAAATCCTCTTTCAGCAGCACCAGGTTTTGCGGCCGCGCACCACGCCAGGAGTAAATCGATTGGTCATCATCACCCACCACGGTGAAACGCGCCCGCGCGCCCACCAGCAGTTTCACCAGCTCATACTGGCTGGTGTTGGTGTCCTGATACTCATCCACTAATAAATAGCGAATGCGCTGCTGCCAGCGCTCGCGCACTTCCTGATTGCGTTGCAGCAACAGCGTCGGCATCGCAATTAAATCGTCGAAATCCAGCACGTTGCAGGATTTCAGGTGCTGGTCATACAGCTGATAGCAGTGGGCAAAAATCTGGTCGCGCTGCGATTGGGCCAATCCGACCGCCGTTTGCGGATCGACGAGGTCATTCTTCCAGTTGGAGATGGTAGAAATCAGCTGCTGCAGTAAGGTTTTATCTTCTTCCAGCCACTGTTGGGTGAGGTCTTTCAATAGCGCCAGCTGGTCCTGATCGTCGAACAGTGAAAAGCTCGCTTTCATGCCTAACGCTTTGTATTCACGCTTGATGATCTCCAGTCCCAGCGTGTGGAAAGTGGAGATCATCAGGCCGCGCGCCTCTTTGCGTCCTAACGTCTGCGCGACACGCTCCTTCATCTCACGCGAGGCTTTGTTGGTGAAGGTCACCGCGGCGATATGGCGCGCCTGATAGCCGCACTCGCGGATCAGATGGGCGATTTTATTGGTGATGACACGGGTCTTACCCGAGCCCGCACCGGCCAGCACCAGGCAGGGACCGGTGACAAATTCGACAGCACGTTGTTGGCCGGGGTTTAAACGCATAACGGAATATCACTCAACAAATGAAAAGAAAATCCCCTGACGATGCCGAATGGCAGGAATACGACAGGTGGGCGAGCCCCGGAAGCGGACTCAATCAGACACCGTACCGAGCATTCGCAACCAACGCACCTGCAATTTGAGGTATGACGGGGATATAATGCGCCGAACATTATACATACATACAGAGACACCCACATGGCGAAAACCGCGGCAGCTTTACACATCCTCGTGAAGGATGAAGCGCAGGCCAAATCCCTGCTGGCTCAGCTGGAAAAAGGCGCGAACTTCCAGCAACTGGCAAAAAAACATTCGACTTGCCCATCGGGCCGCAACGGCGGCGATCTGGGGGAGTTCCGTAAAGGTCAGATGGTGCCAGCCTTTGATAAGGCGGCGTTCTCCTGCTCGCTGTTGCAACCTTACGGACCGGTGAAAACCGCCTTTGGTTATCACATCATCAAAGTGCTGTGGCGTAACTGATCACTTTTTACTCTTCATCTGCTGGAGCACGTTGCTGCACTGATTGGCATCGGTATCACTCGGTGAAATCAGTGCCAGCAGTGCTGCGGCCGGCGCCACCACTGCGCCCAGCGCCACTGCAGCGGCACCACGTGCGATCAACGGCCCGGCTTTCACTCCCGCATCCGGATTTTTGAAGGTGCCACGCACATACAGCGGCGATCGCAGCGTAATAATACGAATACCTTTGCTGTCTGGATTAATGGATAAATCCAGCCTTTCGTTGGCAAAGTTAACGTTACCGGTGACATTAATCACCGCATTCTCCGTATCCAGCACAAACACTTTCGGCGTGGCTACGCCCTGACGGATATTGAGATCGGTGGCGGCACAGTTGATGCGCACCTCATCATCGCCAAACAGTTTGCCGACCACATAGTTACCTACGTTGAGGCCGGCAATCTCCATCAGGCTACGGCTGATCAATCCATCATTCATCAGCAGTTTCAGCTCGCCGTTACTGGTTCCTAAAATATCCGCTACCGAGTTGCCCGTTCCGCTCAGGCTGGCATCGCCGTTTAGCTGACCGAGGCTGCGCTGCATTGCGGTGACATTAGGGAACAGCTGACGCAGTTGCAGCTTACGCGCATGCAGATCGGCACGAGCGCGCATCGGGCTTTTATCCCCTTCCAGATGGATAGTCGAGTTAATGCTGCCACCGGCCATACCGAAGCGCAGCGGATCGAGCAACAGGTCGCCGTTTTTCAATTGCAGATGGGTATAGAGATCGCTGAGCGGCAGTTTACTGCTATGTTCGATGCGTTTTCCGCTGAACTTCACATCCGCATCCATCACGTCCCAGCTTTTGGTATCAAACTTGTCATGCGGTAGCACGCGATCCGCCGGTTGAGTCGAAGCATCGCCGCGCTGGGCTTTGGCCTGCTGGGTTTTCTCACTGCCTTTGCCTGAATTCACCCCAATCAACGGGCCTAAGTCCGCCATACGCAGCTGATTCGAGGTCAATTCCCCGGTCAGTGTTGGGCGCGGTTTCACCTGCCTGTAAGTCAGCGAACCATGAATATCGCTGTCGCCGATGTGGCCATTGAAGTTTTCGTAGCGGAACAGCGGCCCTTTCTCTTCATTGAAACGCGCGATCAGATGGCCGTCAGTTTCGTACGGCGGCGTATCAGGCAGCAGCACGCCGGTTAAACCGTACAGATTCGCCAGCGTATCGCCAGCAAAGCGCAGACGCACATCCAGCCCACCAAGGTTTAAAGGATCCTGCAACGTCCCGTCGATGCGCACACGTGTGGTGCCGTTGCGCACATCCACCTGCAGTGGGAACGGCGTGGTTTTGCTGCGCAACGACAGCATGCCGCCGATCTTGCCATCGCCTTCCAGTTTCTGATTGTTGTAGGTCCCGTCGGCCTGCCAGCCGAAGACAAAATCACCTGCGCCTTTCTGCTGGTCGTTACCGCCAGCAACCTGCGCATAAGGCACCGGTTTGCCCAGTGGATTAATGGTGACGGTCACATCGGCTTTATTGATGGCATCGCGATAGCGAATCTGGCCTTTGTCGAACAGGATATTATCGAGGCGGAAAGACCAGGCAGAAGGCGGCGCATTGGCATCGCTGTTCTCGCTGCTGGCTAAGTTGAAGGTCCAGTTATTCTTTTTATCCGCCGTTTGCACCAGCCGCGCATCAGGCAGCTGCATTTTTATCCACGGTAGATAAACCTGTTTATGCAGCAATGCCAGCGGCGCAAGCGTGGCTTCAACGCGCTGCAAATGGACCATGGTGACATCAGGAATATTCGGTGGGTTACCCAGCATGATGTCATCCGCATGCACCTGCGGCCACGGCACCCAACTGCGCCAGCCCGGCTCTTCGCGATTGCGCACCCAGGCAACGCCCAGATCGCCGCGAATGGCGAAAGGCCGATTTAATTCTGTGGAGACTTTTTGGTTGATGGTTGGCTTCAGGCGGTTCCAGTCAAACGTGGCGATAATCACCACGGCCACTACAACCAACAACAATAAAATCCCGAAAACCCAGCTCAGGACTTTTCCCGTACGTGACATTCTGCTTCCTCCTTGCCCTCAACGTCTCACATAACTGTAGTCGAGACGTTGCGGATCGGGATCAGGGAAGCTCGAGCGCCAGGGATTCCAGCGTGCTGAAGGGAACGGGGCGCGAGAAGAAATAGCCTTGTGCGGCCATCGCGGGGGAATTGCACACCTGCTGCCACTCCTCTTCGGTCTCCACGCCTTCGACGATAACGCCGTTGCAATAGCGATTGATCAACGCCAGCAGCATCGAGAACAGCGAACGACCTTCATCGGTAGAGCGCAGCAGCATGAACAGCTCGCGTGACAGTTTGATGTAGTCATAGCGCAGCTCAGTCAGCGCGGAGAAATTTGCCATGCCAGAGCCAAAATCATCGAGCCACAGCGGACCCAGCTCAGGCATCTTCGCCACCATCTCTTCCTGCGGCAATGCATGGTGTTCCGTGAGTTCAAAGCGCACCCAGGGCAGTTGTATTATCAACTGGCGGATAACGTCATGTTGCTCGATCGCCAGCAGCGTTGGTCCATCAATATTCACCGAAGCAACCAGCTGACGCTGGTTGAAAAAGTGTGACCACTGTAATAACAGCTCAAGCTGTTCCTCGACGACATCGAGACGCTGCGCGATAGTCAGCGCTTCAAAATAGGTTTCGGGCGACAACCTTTTTTCTGGTGCGGATGGATGGGTCACCGCAGTCAGTAATTCAATAGCCAGTAAACGGCCGGAGACCTGGTAGATCGGCTGGAAAGTATAGAATCGTTGGCACTGCTGCCAGTAGAAACGCGTTTCCTGTTGTTGCTCCAGTTCAATTGAAATAGGCAGCCGATGACTCAAATTGTTCATCACCATGGTTTTTTCCTGGTAGGTGGTGGGTGCCTGCAAATTGCTTCTCAGCGGCAAGTATCGGCTATCAGCGCGATAACTTTATGCGTCTCAGCCACCACACGAGCAGTTGAGTGTATCAGTGCGTTTCAGGCTTAATCGGCAAAACAAGCGGCGCTTTGGCCGTTAAATCGCCGTGGAAAAGGTGCTCAGGCACCTTAAGTTAAATTAAAACGTCGTTTTAAAAACCATTGACAGCTGCCATACCAGACGCGAGACTCGTGGGCAGAATTCACTACAGGCCGAAGACCATGACGCAGAAGAAGATTGCCATTATTGGCGAATGCATGATTGAGCTGTCCGAAAAAGGTGAGAACATCAAACGTGGCTTTGGCGGTGACACACTAAACACCGCGGTTTATCTGGCGCGCCAGTCAGATAACCAGCAGCTGCGGGTGGATTATGTCACCGCGCTGGGCACCGACAGTTTCAGTGACCAGATGATCGCAGCCTGGCAACAGGAGCAGGTGCACACCCAGCTGATTCAGCGCCTCGACAATAAAATGCCGGGCTTGTACTTCATCGAAACCGATGAGCACGGCGAGCGCACCTTCTGGTATTGGCGTAACGATGCTGCCGCGCGCTTCTGGCTGGAGAGTCCAGAGTCTGACGCGATCTGCGCCCAGCTGGCCGATTATGATTACCTGTATCTCAGCGGGATTAGCCTGGCGATTCTGCCGGCTGCCAGTCGTGAGAAACTGATGGCGCTGCTCAGCGCCTGCCGCAAAAACGGTGGCAAAGTGATTTTCGACAATAACTACCGTCCGCGCCTCTGGGCCGATAAAGCCAGCGCGCAGCAGGCTTACGCCGAAATGCTGCGTCATACCGATATCGCCTTCCTGACGCTGGATGACGAGCACCTGCTATGGGGCGAACAGCCGCTGGATGCGGTGATTGCGCGCACGCGTGAAGCGGGCGTGCAGGAAATCGCCATCAAACGCGGTGCCGATTCCTGTTTAGTGGCGATGGGCAATGAGCCGCTGCGTGAAGTGCCCGCCATCAAGCTGGCTAAAGAGAAGGTGATCGATACCACTGCCGCCGGCGACTCTTTCAGTGCAGGTTATCTGGCTGTGCGTTTAGCCGGTGGAAGCACAGAGGACGCCGCCGCACGCGGTCATCTCACCGCCAGCACGGTGATCCAGCATCGCGGGGCGATTATCCCTTTAAGCGCCATGCCTAAATAGTCTTGATCACAGCACTTCCCAGCGGCGCTATTTCAGGCAAAAAGTCTGACGCCGCTGGAAGCCAGCTGACGCGATGAATTGCGCCACTCGATCACTTTTACGTTCTGGATTTGATAACCACGACTTACATAATGCGCAGGATAATTTGCCTTAAATCCCGAGATTACACCGCCAATTTTGACTAACCTCGCCAGCCATCCATCTTTGACTCGCATCTGGCCACACCAGTTTAATAATTCTTACCATATCAATTTAAATTCAATGCATTACGGAAAGAAATCGGGCCGCCAGGCATAGTCCGAAACTGCAGAAATGGCGGGTTTTCGGCTGGACGCCAGCGCGAAAACAGACCATGTTTTAATCAATATCAGCAGGACGCTGTTAATCCGGCCGCGAACAAAATAATGACAACACGACTCGCTCAGGACTGATTTATGCACACAGAAATCATTAATATCTGGCCACACGGTGATGCGCCAGGCGCGAGTGATTCGCGCGCACAACCGCAAATCGTCGATCTCGCCAAAGAGTACGAACCTTATGACCGCGCGGCGACTGGCGTGCGTTGCCCTGAAATGGCCATCTGGCATCCGGAAACCTCCAACGGTATCACGCTGCTGGTGGCGCCCGGCGGCGGCTATCAGCGGGTGCTGATTGACCGTGAAGGCAGTGCGCTCGCCACCTTCTTCACGTCAATGGGTTATACGCTGGCGGTGATGACCTATCGGCTGCCGTACGATGGCCATCACGAAGGTCCCGATGCCCCGCTGGCCGATGCACAACGTGCAGTACGCGTGTTGCGCGATCGCGCTCAGCGCGGCATGAACGGTAAATACATCGTGATGATGGGCTTCTCAGCGGGTGGGCACGTGGCTGCCAGCCTGGGGACGCGCTTTGCTGAGAAGGTCTATCCGGTGCAGGATCAGGCCGACAACTTCTCGCCGCGCCCTGATGCGATGGTGCTGCTCTATCCGGTGATCAGCATGCGTGACGGCCTGGCACACGAAAGCTCGCGCACTCGCCTGCTGGGTGCATGGCCGGATCAAAAGTTGATTGAGGCGTACTCAATGGAAACGCGCGTGCATGCGCAGACACCGCCCACGCTACTGATTCATGCTTCCGATGATGAAGCGGTTTCAGTGAACAACAGCATGGTGTTTTTCAGCGCCCTGCGGGAACACAAGGTGCCGGTGGAAATTCACTTTTATCAGAAAGGCGGTCATGGATTTGGCATTCGCGGTGTCGCCGACCTGCCACTCGCCAGTTGGCCGATGCTCGTCACCGAATGGCTACGCGCCAAATGATCTCCTTCATACTTTGAGCTGCAGCAGCGTTGGCTGCGTGGATGCGCCCCAGTCACTTACTGACGTAAGCTCCGGGGGACTTATCCACTTGCCGCCTTGCTGCAACTCAAATTATTTTGGAGATCTCATGTGCCATGAATCATGACGAGGGTTGAGCCGGATCGGTCGCGCTCGCGCTGCCGTTACTTTCTGGTTTGGCTTCATCCGAAGCCGCCGGTGCCGCAGGCGCATCCGGCACCTTCATCACTTTATCCCAGCCGTCCTGAAGCATTTTCACATTGGTCTCAGCTTCGCCCTGTGGCTGAATCAGCACCATCGTCAGTTCCTGCGTCAGTTGCTGGCGCAGCTCCTGATTCAACTGCTCGCGCGTCAATCCACTGAGAAACGCCTGACGCAGCTTTTGATACTGCTCCGGCGCGATATCCACCACCGCATTTTGCTGCGAGCGTAAACGCTGACCCATCAGGATATCAGTGTCGGTGCGCGCGTAAGTGGCGAACAGCTTATTCAGTTCCAGCAGCTTTTGCGCCATCAGCGCATCAAACTCATCCTGCGGCAACCCTTTATCACGCACTGCCGCCAGCTCTTTCGCCACCTGGTTCATGTTCTGCGGCAGCGAGGCGTTGGGACTGTCCATGTTAATGGAACACTGGGCACGCTGGTACAGCACGCGGCAGTCAAAGCCCACCTGAACGTTTTGCGCTTTGCTATCCGCCAGCGCACGTTGCACGTGCCAGAACAGCGCTTCACGTGCCAGGTCACTCTGCCAGTAATGCTCTAAATTCTGCGAGTCGCGAATCGGTTGCCACGGCGTATCCCACACCAGCGACAGGCGATCCTGGTTCATGCTGCCATTAACCAGATTCACCGGCTGGTGCGGCAGAGGAGACAGCGTAGGCAGTGCTGCGGGTGCCACACGTTTACCTTTCAGCACGGAGAAGGTTTTATTGATTTGCTCTGCCATGCTGCGGCTATCAACGTTGCCCACCACATACAGGGTCATGCCATCCGGCGTGTACCACTGCTGATAGAAACTATTGAGCTGAGCAATGTCCACCGGCGCACGCGGTTGTTCGCCCGGATCGTGAGCCAGCATCGCTGAGCCTTTAAGACGATAACGCCACCAGACATCCTGGGTATTCGGCGGCCAGGTGGCGATAGGGTCGGTCGCGGTCAGCGCGGTCGAAACCACCTGCTCATTGATGGTCATTTTGCCTGCGGTTGCCGACAGCCAGTTCAGCGCTTCTTTCAGCAACTCCGGGCGGTTATTAGGCAGACTCAGGTTGTATTGGGTGTAATCGTACGACGAAATCGCCGGTGGCAGCGGTCTCTGCGGATCCATGGCTTGTTGCCACAGCGCACGCTGCTGATTGGTATCCAGCGCGGCGTTATGCACCATCGCCAGACGGGGAATTAAGTGGCTGAAGCCCGTTTGCTGCGCGCTTTCCACCAGCGAACCGGTGTTAACGATAAGACGTAACTCAATGCGATCGCTTGGACGTTGTGGCGTGGTGAGAAGCTGCCAGCTAAACCCATTGTCCAGTTTGCCTTCCTGCCACGCGGGATCGGGCTGGAGTGTTTCGGCGTGTACGCCGAAGCCGGATGCCGCAAGGATCAATCCGCCAACCAAAAGCCGAATTCTGGTGCCCTGCATGTGAACCCCTACATAAACAGATCAACGCTCGTTATCGCGACATGTGCGGCCACAACTTTGGTAGCCGACGCGGCAAGTTGCCGCCACGTTTATTGAAGAACAGACTCTTTGACCACAGGAAGGTCAGGATGTCGCGCAACGAGGTAAAAAATCGGGAAAAAAATCAATGGGGTTTATTATGCAAATGCCCGCTGTCAGGGCAAGTGACAGCGGGCATTTCTCGGGAAATTAACGCAAATAGATGATCAGATGCTGGTTTGTGAGGCGCTATTGACCTTTTTCGCTGAAGAAAGCGTCGCTTTCATCTGCTTTTCATCCAGCTGACCGACCCACTTCGCTACCACTACCGTCGCCACGCCGTTGCCTACAAGGTTAGTCAGTGCGCGTGCTTCGGACATAAAGCGGTCAATACCCAGAATCAGCGCCAGACCTGCTACAGGCAGATGTCCCACCGCAGACAAGGTGGCCGCCAGCACGATGAAGCCACTGCCGGTTACGCCCGCTGCGCCTTTTGAGGAGAGCAGCAGCACCACTAACAGCGTGATCTGATGGAAGATGTCCATATGCGCATTGGTGGCCTGCGCAATAAACACCGCCGCCATGGTCAGGTATATCGAGGTGCCATCCAGGTTAAAAGAGTAACCCGTCGGAATAACTAGGCCCACCACCGATTTCTTACAACCCAGCTTCTCCATCTTATCCAGCATGCGTGGCAGCGCTGACTCAGAAGAAGAAGTACCCAGTACGATCAGCAGTTCTTCTTTGATATAGGCAACAAACTTGAAGATGTTGAAACCTGCCCAGCGTGCTATCAAGCCCAGCACCACCACCACAAACAGCACACAGGTGATGTAGAAGCAGATAATCAACTGACCGAGTTGCACCAGCGAGCCCACACCGTATTTGCCGATGGTAAAGGCCATGGCACCAAATGCACCGATCGGCGCAAGGCGCATAATCATGTTGATGACGCCGAAGATCACTTTCGAGAAGCTCTCAATGACGTTAAACATCACCGTACCGGCACTGCCTAAACGGTGCAGGGCGAAACCAAACAGAATGGCGAACAGCAGCACCTGCAGGATGTTGCCACTGGCAAAGGCACCAATCACACTGCTCGGAATAATGTCGAGTAAGAAGGCAATAACGCCCTGATCCTGTGCTTGCTGGGCGTAAACTGCCACGGCTTTGGCATCCAGCGTGGCAGGATCGACGTTCATGCCCGCACCCGGCTGCACTACGTTAACCACCACCAGACCGATAATCAGCGCGATGGTACTGACAATCTCAAAATAGAGCAGCGCCACGGCACCCGTGCGTCCAACTGCTTTCATGCTCTCCATGCCGGCAATACCGGTCACCACCGTACAGAAAATCACGGGGGCGATGATCATCTTGATCAACTTAACGAAACCATCGCCAAGCGGCTTCATTTGCGCGCCTAACTCAGGATAGTAATGGCCTAACAGGACGCCGATGCCGATGGCAACCAGCACCTGGAAGTAGAGGCTTTTGAACAGTTTCATAACAGGTGTCCAGGTATAGACGGAATTCACCGCCGTTATTATGGAGAACGCATGCGGCAAGCCGCCTGGAAGCGAAAAACCTTACCGATTGCGGGAAAATAACACTCCGTTAACAGGATTAATATACCCTTACATTCCTTACAAAAGTTACAAAACTCTAACTATGAACTGAAACGCTTCAGCAAACAGCTTCATTACAATTTCGTTAATAAAATCAATAAACAATGTGATTATTCAGGATGTGACGAGCTGTCAAGCCAGCGTTGATTAAAGACGTTGAGAGGGAGTGCTTCAGCGTATAAGTAGCCCTGTCCTATAGTAATTCCGCGCGCCAGCAGCCAGTCGCGCTGCTCTTCTGTCTCCACGCCTTCCGCGATCACATCAAGGTGAATGATGTCCGCGATCGCCGCAACGATGCGCACCATGGTGTCGTCATCGGGCAGTGCCGCGACAAAGCTGCGGTCCATCTTCAGCTTGTTCACTGGCAGCGCTTTAAACTGATGCAGGTAATTGAGGTTGGAGTAACCCATGCCAAAATCGTCTAGCGCCACAGCCACACCGGTTTGCTGCAGTGAACGCAGCAGCGTAATCGCTTGTTCGGCATCACCAATCTGCGCGGTTTCGGTAATCTCCAGCACGAAATTGCCGGGTGCTATACGATGGCGCTCCAGCAGGCCCTGCAGATGAGTCACCATGCTGGCATCGCGTAACTGCACGGCAGAGATATTGACGCTCAGCGGAATATTAATCCCCTGCTTCTGCCAGGCGGCGAGAATACGGCAGGACTCCTCGAACACCCAACGTCCAATCGCCGAAATCACACCAATCTCTTCGGCGCTGGCAATAAACTCTTCTGACAATCCATAGCTGCCATCTGGCATGCGCATGCGCAGCAGTGCTTCCGCGCCCGCCAGCTCGCCGGTTTGCATATTGATTTGCGGCTGCAGGTAAAGCGCAAACTGGCCATCCTGCAAACCCTGCAGGATATCGTGTTCCTGGGTCAGACGTTTTTGCGCCCGTTCAGTGAGTGCCGGATCGAAGAACAGAATCTGATTTTTACCCTGATGACGCGCCGACATCATCGCTGATGTCGCACGATCGAGCTGCTCGCTGGCGCTGACGACGCTGTCATCATGCAGTGCCAGGCCAATACTGGCGTTCGGCCGCAGCTGTAACTGATGCAGGTTCACCGGCTGATTGATACGAATCATCAGGTTACGCGCAAGACGCATGGCGCGGAACGGATTGTGCGCGCGCTTCATCAGCAGCGCGAAGTCGCTCGGCCCGGTTTGTGCCAGTAACGTGTGGTCGTCAACGGTGCTGCGAATCTTCTCCACCAGCGTCAGCATCAGCGTATCGCGCTGCTCATCACTCAGTACGCCATTGGCTTCCTGCAACGTTTCGATGCGAATCACCATCAATCCCCACGGCTGACGGCTGTGGCGATGGCTGGCGTGTTGATCCAATAACGCGAGGAACAGGGCACGGTTGGGCAGGTCGGTAACGGCAAAATGGGTGGTCATGCGACTCATTTCATCATGAATCGACTCCAGCACCTGTTGATTGCGATTGTAGCTGCGGATCAGCATGCCAATTTCATCGTCACGATGATTAAGCGGCAGGTCGAGCTTGTGCGTCAGAATGGCCTGCGGCGGCAACTCCTGCAAATCCCGCGAAAGATTACGTAAGGGATGGACGATCAGGCGGTTGATACACCAGCTAATCGACACCGAAAGGATCAGCGCCAGCAGCAGATAGGTGGTGATCATAGTTGAGAGCGTGCTCAACAGGAACTGGTAAACCCGCGAAGAGTCAGCCTGCAGTACCAGATAGGCAATCGGCTTCGGTAAGCCCGTTCGCTCCACAGAATAGAGCGGTAGCGTAATTTGCACCGGCAGCTCAAATAGCCGCGCAACAAGGCGTGGCACGGGCTTCTCCGGCGCGAAATCCGCGTGCAGTGCCTGGAACGCGTTCGGCAATACCACATCCGCACGAGACAGAATGCCCGCCGGTTTCAAAGTATTGAGAATGCGTTCGGCCTGTGGAATATCACCCTTCAGAACCGCTTCTGACAGCGGCTGACGCACCGTGTGCGCGATATTTTCCATCTGCTGGGCGTAGTCAATCCTGCGCTGCTGCACAAAATGGAATAACTGGATGACGATAAAGATGCTGATGGTCACCATCGCCACGGCGGACACCGTTGCCATCTGCTTTATCGTTAACGAACGACTGACGCGCAACAAAAACTCTCCAGGCGGCTAAAGCCGTGTATTTAGATGAAATGCGCTGCGAGTATATCGCAGGTCAGTGTTTTTTTGCGCCGGGATAAAGTCGAAAAATGGCAGGAAGGGCGAGATAAAGCGGTGATTAGGAATTGCACACCCCATCACAGCGAGGTGAAGGTCAAAACGGTCGACATCTCAGCCGACCGTTTCAATTGATGGTTACTGCGGATAAGGCACCCAGTCGCCGCCGTTCAGACGGATCCAGGGTTTACCCTGGTACATCATCACCACGGCGTTATCGTTTTCCGACACCACTGGCGTTTGCGGCAGGTTATCCGTCAGCACCGACATATTGACGTTCGGCGCGTTAAACACCTGACCATCCACCACACGGGAAATGATTTCGGAAATCGCCAGCAAGCTGGTTGGCGTATCAATGCTCAACGGTTGTCCCTGATGCGGCGCTTTCATGCCAACAAACTTAATGCCGACCGGCACATGTGTAATGCTCGGGCTGGGAATATCACGCAAACCTGACATTTGCATTTTATCGCCCTGCAGCGCCGCACCGTGCTCCGGCACCACCAGCACCATCACGCGGCGACCTGATTTCTCCAGATTGGTCAGGAACGTATCCAGTTGATCAAACAGCACTTTAGCGCGCGGCTGCCAGTCAGCGGTGCGCGTGCTGCCGAGCTCGCGCGTACCGTCATGCAGTGGAATCAGGTTATAGAAGGTGGCACTGCGTGCATCACTGCTTTTGGTGCGATCGTCGAGCCAGCGCTGCATTAGTTGCCCATCATTGAACACCGGCGAACCATCAAATGAGGTCAATTCCGGTGCAATACCCGCTTGTGACATCAGCGGCGCCTGCAGATTGCCCTCTTCACGCAACTCTTTGAGATAATTACCAAACACGCCGGTATGATCCATCATCAGTTCCTGCTTAAAGCCCAGCTTCGCCAGGTTATCAAACAGGTAGCAACGCTGATCGGTGGCATTATACAGATTGGTATGCGAAGTCTGACCACAGCTGGCGCGCAGCAAACGAATCCCAGCGGGTCCGCTGTAACCGGTAGCAGAGTTGTAATTGTTCAGCAGGATATCGAAGTGCTTCCACAATGGATGGTCGCGCAACTGTGCCACATCCAAATCGGACCAGGAGAGTGAACAGATGTTGATCACCAGGATATCAAAAGGCTGCGAGTCCGCGGGTAGCGCATCAGGGAAGTGGGTAGCACGCTGACGCTCGCTGTCGTAAAAACGATTGAGCCACGACGTCAGATTGGCGCTGGTGGGTGGCGCCGACTGATCAAGGCCGTTGGGCACTTTTGAGGTGGCCGGTTTGTCATTGAGGGACACTTCCGGGGTCGCCGCTTTGGTCGGCAACAGATTCATTGAGGGACCGGCAATGGTCAGCACGTTAAGCCAGATCAGCATCAGCGAGACCAGCACCGTGACGCGGATCCACTGCGCCACAAACATATAGATCACCAGCAGCACGAAGCCTGCGCCAATCATCTCCCAGTTAATAAAACGTTCCAGCAAATCGAGCAGATAGGCAGAGGAGAAGCCAGCAACCTGGCTGCCCTGACTCATGATCGATTCCAGTCCCGGCAGCCAGGTGTCATGCCAGAACAGTGCAAAGCCAATCGGCAGCGACACCCAGTGGCGCACACGATGTAACCGGCGTGACGGCAGCGGGAACAACAACCAGGCCAGAAACACCAGATTGCTCAAGGCGTGGAAATTGAGATAGCCATACCACAACAGACCAAATTTGATCAGGAAGTAGAAGTTCCAGCCGCCGAGGCCGCGCCACCACGAACCGTGCAGCGTCGAAGGTTTGTTATCACTCATTACGGTTTGGTATCCGTTTTATTCGGTTTGCGTTGCCACTGCCCTTCCGACTTCAGTGCGCGTAACGGCAGCAGACGCATCAGCAAGCTGGTGCTACTGCGCGGTAACCAGCGCACAAACAACGATTTCAGGAACAGTAAAATTAATAACAGCAGGATCGCCACCTGCACCCAATCCATCAGCGTCATCAGTGGCGATCTCCATCGAGGTTGAGAACAATCGGTTGCGGGATTTGTGCCCCGCGCGCAGCGGAAGAGGTTGCACTGGGGGCCTGCGGCACCTCCAGCGGTGCCATCGGCGCCTCACGCTGCGCTAATGGCGTCAGCTGACGGATTTTATGCACTTCCGACAAGATCTGGTTGTCCTCGAACCACACCACGCGATTGCTGAACAACTCATCATGCGGCAGCGAGAAAATCGATTTCAACGCGATATCCAAATCGTTGAAGCGGCAGGACGACAGAAACAGATAGATGCGATCGTTTATCAGCGTCACCAAATCGCCAAAACGGCGCGGTTTACACAGCGTCAGAATCTGCTCGGGTTTCAACTGTGGCACCGGACGCAATGCCACCATCAACCCTTTATCATTCTCCGGCAGCAGCGTATTGCTCATCAGCTGCTGCACGGCAGCACAGAAGTTTTCCAGTGGCAGATAGCCTTTCTGTTGCAATGGCTGTAAGGCCTGCATCAGCGCTGTAAGGTTGGCGGGGACATGGCGGGTAAACTGCTGACCCTGAATCCCTTCCAGCGTGGTCAAAAAGCGCGACAGCGTCTGCGCGCCGGGCACGATGGCATTCACCCCACAAGCCAACAACAGTCGCTCATCGCTATACCTAAGACTGGTACTGATTTCGCGTACCACAATCTTTAATGCGTTACCGCGAGAGCGACGCAAACTGTGGACCATTTTTGCCAGGGCATTTATATCCTGGTTATGGGCCAGGTTAAAAATCACCGTTGCCGCGTTAGCCTGCTGGGCGCGTGAGAATACCCCTTCGTTGTCGCTAAACAGTTGCCACTGGCTTGATAGCGGTGGAGCACCTTCTAGCACACCCTCCTGAGCAAGAAATTGATTTTCATCATTCAGGCTCAGCGGAATATTCTGCTCCGCTTCATTGTCCGCCATAAATTCATTATCAACACAGCGCAAGCGAATAGCGCGGTCGGCTAACAATTTGTCAGCGGAGTACCACCAGTTAATTCGATATTGCCAGCTATCTTGTTGAAATTCTAAATGTGCGACACCATCAAGTTGGCGAAAATAACGCTGGAGATGATTGCGCAGATGAATAATCGATGCGCCTGAGGTAATCAGCAACAGTGTGATTTGTTTTTTGATTAACAAACGTCGCATGCTTTTAACCCAATGATTCAGCTCATCCTCGGATAATTTACTCCACAGCGCGGCGTTACTGTAAAACAGCACTAAGCCACTACGGCTATTCAGCACGCGGGCGAAATCACTCTCCAGATGCTGCAAACTGGCTTTATTGGCAGGCAACGAAAATAGCGGGATACGCGCCGGTCCGTTCAGCGGATCGGGCGTCAATAGCGCCTGGGGTTTCTCATCAGCACTGATTAATGTTGCCGCATCCTGGTGGCTAACCACCTGACGCAGCAGTAATCGGGCATCTTCCTGACGCTGGCTGGTGATCCAATAAAACCCTGGATTTTGCAGGGTAATTAATTCCTGCTGAACCTGATGTAGGCCAAGTGCATAGCGATTTTTCATATTTGTTTCGCGATCAGAACAATCCAGGCTAGTTTAATATAGACGGCGACGATTGGAACTGCTGAAATAAATAAAACCTGCGCTATCTCAAATCATATCGATTTTTGCATGGTGCCCGCTTTTCTTCAGGTTTAGACTTTACAAAAAATATAACCACAATTCATCCGTTGCTGTTTTTTGGTGGCAAAAAGTAATGAAAACAGAGAATGCCTTTTCACTGATCGCTTCCACCAGAGAAGATCAGGATGACATTAATGCGCTGAGTGAAGCCTTTTCCCTGAAGGCATTTCACTACATTGATATTGCTCGCGAAGAGCGCCTGAACAACTTGCTGGCACGCTGGCCGTTGCTGCAAGAATTAGCCGCCGATCAGGAGCCGCAACGCTAATGCCGATCATTGCCCTACAAGGTCTGCGCGGCGGCTGCGGCGCGACATCGCTCAGTGCAGCGCTCGGCTGGGCGCTCAATGCGCTGCAGGAATCGGTGCTGGTTATTGATTTCTCGTCCTCGAATCAACTGGCTGCGCACTTCAATCTGCCGCTCGCTAATCAGAACGGCTGGGTGCCGTCGTTGCTGGATCAGCAGCCGTGGCAACAGAGTGCCCAGCGCTATCAGAACGGACTCGATTTTCTCCCGTTTGGCGTGCTCAGCCATCAGCAGACGTTGAGTTTTCAGCATGCCGACGCGCATTTCGCCGCGCCGTTGCTGAACGCATTACCGGCCCTGAAATCACAGTACGATTGGCTGATCCTCGACCTTCCGGCGGATCTGCTGCCGTGGCAACGATCCTTCGCCCAGGCCGCCGATCGTCTGCTCCAAGTCCTTTCGCTGGATGCCAACTGCCAGCTGCGCTTGCATCATCCGCGTTTTTTGCCGCATACGCTGTTTCTGATCAATCAATTTAATGCCAACAGCCAGCTGCAACAGGATCTGCATCAGCTGTGGCTGCGAACGCTGAAGAATCTGATTCCGCAGGTGATTCACCGCGACGAAGCGCTGGCGGAAGCGTTGATGATGAAACAACCGGTCGGCGAGTATCGCCCTCATGCACTGGCGAGCGAAGAGATCAACACGCTGGCAAACTGGCTGTTATTGAATGTCGCAGGAGAGACAGCGTGAATCCGTTGCGCTGGCTGCTGGTGCCGCAGGCCTGGCAGGCGCTGCAAAGCCGCGCGCGCGTGGCTCGCCAGCACGGCACGGGCCGCTTAACCGTGATGTTGCACCTGCTGTGGTGCGTGCTGGCCTGGTCGCTGCTGCGGCTGGAAACCCCTGGCTGGCAGCGCCTGTTGCAACAACGCCAGCGTTACTATCCACAAATTTCACCGCTGCGCCCGCGCCCGTTAGACGTGCTGCGTTACGCGATGCAGAGCCTGTGGTTGATGCTAGTGTTGCCACTCGATAACAGCGCACGCAGCGAACGTAAACGCTTCAATGCTTTTGGGCCGCTGTTCCGCTGGCGTCAGCAACTCTATCAGTGGCTTGACCATGTGCCCGCACGCCTGGCGAAGACCGGACTTCATCTGCGAACCGAGCAGCTATTACAAAAGCTGCCTGGCCGCGTGCGGCATCTGCTGTTTATTGTTGCCGCGATTGTCGCCAGCCTGCTGGCGCTGCTGTGTATTTCGCAGCCGTTTGGTATCACCACACAATTCGTCTTCGTGCTGCTGCTATGGAGTCTGGCGATGATGGTGCGCCGTGTGCCGGGTCGCCTCTCGACCATCATGCTGATTGTGCTGTCGCTCACCATCTCCTGCCGCTACTTGTGGTGGCGCTACACTGAAACCCTGAACTGGGATGATCCGCTGAGCCTGACGTTTGGTCTGCTGCTGATTGGTGCTGAAACCTATTCCTGGACAGTGCTGGTACTGGGTTACTTCCAGACGCTGTGGCCACTGAATCGCCAGCCCGTTTCAATGCCGCCGGAAATCACTTCCTGGCCGAGCGTCGATATCCTGGTGCCGACTTACAACGAGCCGTTAAGCGTGGTGAAACCGACGATTTACGCTGCGATGGGCATCGACTGGCCGCAAGACAAGCTCAACATCTATCTTCTGGATGACGGTACACGCGAAGAGTTTCGCGAGTTTGCTGCCAGCGTGGGTATCCACTACGTGGTGCGCTCCACCCACGAGCACGCCAAAGCGGGCAACATCAATCATGCGTTGAAAGTGGCGTGTCGCAGTGATTACGTGGCGATTTTTGACTGCGACCACGTGCCGACCCGCTCCTTCCTGCAACTGACCATGGGCTGGTTCCTGAAAGATCACCGCCTGGCGATGCTGCAAACGCCGCATCACTTCTTCTCGCCCGATCCGTTCGAGCGTAACCTCGGCCGCTTCCGCCAGACGCCGAATGAAGGCTCGTTGTTCTACGGCCTGGTGCAGGACGGTAACGACACCTGGGATGCGGCATTCTTCTGCGGTTCCTGTGCCGTACTGCGCCGCACCGCGCTAGATGAGATTGGCGGCATTGCGGTGGAAACCGTCACCGAAGATGCGCACACCTCGCTGCGTCTGCATCGTCAGGGTTACACCTCCGCCTACATTCGTATTCCGCAGGCGGCCGGCCTCGCCACCGAAAGTTTGTCAGCGCACATTGGCCAGCGTATTCGCTGGGCGCGTGGCATGGTGCAGATTTTCCGCCTCGACAATCCGCTGATGGGCAAGGGCTTAAAGCTGGTGCAGCGCCTGTGCTATGCCAACGCCATGCTGCACTTCCTCGCCGGCATTCCGCGCCTGATCTTCCTGCTGGCACCGCTGGCGTTTCTGCTGTGCCACGCCTATATCATCTATGCGCCCGCGCTGGCGATTGCGATCTACGTGCTACCGCACATGGTGCACACCAGCCTGACCAACTCGCGCATCCAGGGACGCTGGCGTCACTCGTTCTGGAGCGAAGTGTATGAAACGGTGCTGGCGTGGTATATCGCTCGACCGACGACGGTCGCGCTGTTCAACCCGCACAAGGGCAAGTTCAACGTGACGGCTAAAGGTGGCCTGGTCGAGGAACGTCACCTCGATTGGGTGATCACCAAGCCTTACATGATGCTGGTGCTGCTGAATATTGCGGGTATCGGCATGGCGTTCTGGCGGATGGCGTATGGCCCGGCCAACGAGATGCTCACCATCTGGGTCAGCCTGGTGTGGGTGGTGTACAACATGATTATTCTCGGCGGTGCCGTGGCGGTTTCGGTAGAAGCGCGCCAGATTCGTGAAGCGCACCGCGTCGAAATCGCCATGCCTGCTGCCATCGCGCGTGAAGATGGCCACATGGTGCCGTGCACCCTGCGCGACTACTCCGATGGCGGTGTCGGTGTCGAACTGCGTGAAGCGGATGCGCTAAAAGAGGATGAACCCGTGTGGCTGCTGCTGCGCCGTGGCCAGCAGGAGTTCAGCTTCCCGTGCCAGGTACAACGCGTATTCGGCCGACGCGCCGGTATTCGCCTGCATCAGCTCACCACCCGCCAGCATATTGAATTTATCCAGTGCACCTTTGCGCGCGCCGATACCTGGGCGCTGTGGCAGGACGGCTTCCCGGAAGATAAACCGGTGCAGAGTCTGGCCGATATTATGGTGCTGGGCTTCAAAGGTTATCTGCGTCTGGCGGAGTATGGCCCTGCCCCACTGCGCCGTATTTTCCGTGTACTGACTTCCCTGGTGAGCTGGCTGGCGACACTGCTGCCACAGGGCATTGGCCGCGCTCCGGCGGCAATCAAAACCGATTTTTCATAAGTTGATGATATGACCATGACGAGAAAACTGAGCTGGTTTACTGCCCTGATGCTGGGCACCGCAACGCTGGCACAGGCCGCACTGCAGCCTTCCACGCCCGAAGCGCCGCGTGCCAGTGCACAGATACCGCTGCCGACAGTCAGCCAGCCGCTGGATGCCAACGCACCGCTGCGCGACAGTCAGCTGCTGTTTAATCAGGTTGCGCCGCCACCGGGCAGCATGACGCTGCGCGGCACCGAGCCTACCAGCCAGATCGAGTTTGGCGTGCGCAGTGACGAAGTGGTGACGCGTGCTTTGCTGACGCTCAGCTATCGTCCTTCACCGGCGCTGATCCCGACGCTGTCGCAACTCAAGGTCTATCTCAACGATGAACTGGTGGGACTGGTCACCGTCACCGCCGATCAGTTGGGTAAAGAGAATCAAACCCAGTTACCCATCGATCCGCGTTTTATCGGTGACTTTAACCGCGTGCGCCTCGAACTGGTGGGCCATTACGCCAACGTGTGTGAAAACCCGGCTAACAGCACCATCTGGATGGATATTGGCAAAGAGAGCAAGCTCGATCTGACGCTGCAAAAACTGCCGCTGAAGAACGACCTGTCGCACTTCCCGGAACCGTTCTTTGATGCGCGTGACAGCCGCCCGTTGCAATTACCGATGGTGTTCAGCAACCAGCCTGACCTGGTGCAGCAACGCGCAGCGGGTATTCTGGCATCCTGGTTCGGCAGTAAAGCACAGTGGCGCGGTCAATCCTTCCCGGTGCTGTATAACCAGTTACCCAAAGAACAGCATGCCGTGGTGTTCGCCACTAACGACCATCGCCCGGACTTCCTGAAAGATTTGCCACGGGTGGAGAAACCGACCGTTGAAATGGTCAGTCAGCCGGACAATCCGTACGAAAAAATGCTGCTGATTCTCGGCCGCGATGACAATGATTTGCTGACCGCCGTCGAAGGTATCGCTCAGGGTGAACTGCTGCTGCGCGGTGAAACCTCGACCATCGACAGCGTGAAAATGCTGGCACCGCGTCAGGCCTATGATGCGCCTAACTGGGTGCGCACCGACCGCCGCACCACCTTTGCCGAGCTGACGCAGTATCAAAATCAGCTGCAGGCCGATGGCTTGCAGCCAAACCCGATCAGCCTGACGCTGAACCTGCCGCCGGATCTGTTCCTGGTGCGCGCGCGCGGCATCGACATGGATCTGATTTACCGCTACACCTCGCCGATCCAGCAAGATGGCTCTCGCCTGGCGGTGCATCTGAATAATCAGTTCATGCAGGATTACCCGCTGACGCAGAAAGACACGGCAGGTCAGCAGATAATGCGCATTCCGCTGATGCAAGGCCTGCAGGACAGCAACCGCCAGTTGACCATCCCGGCATTGCGTCTCGGCGTCGTCAACCAGCTGCGCTTCAACTTTGATTACGCCAACACCTTTATCGGTGGCACCGCTGACGGTCGCTGCGAAACCGTCACCGCCGTCGGTCATCACGTGGTGATTGATGACAACTCCAGCATCGACTTCTCCGGCTATCGCCACTACATCGAGATGCCGTCGCTTGGCGCGTACGCTAACGCCGGTTTCCCTTATAGCCGCTATGCCGATCTGGCGCAGACGCTGGTGTTGGTGCAGCCGAAACCCGCCAACGGGGAAGTCAGCACCATGCTGAACGCACTGGGCGCCATCGGTGCCCAGACCGGCTATCCAGCGCTGCGCGTGCAGATGAGTGATGACTGGAATCAGGCGAAAGATAAAGACGCTGACCTGCTGATGATCGGCGGCATTCCGCAGGATCTGCAGGATGACAAGAAGATCAACCTGCTGGCGGATGCGGCACGAAGCTGGATTAACATGCCATCACGTCCTGTCACCGCACAGAACGTGCCGGTGTCAGCCAGCGATCGTGCGGTGGAGAGCCAGACCGGTATCAGCTCACGCGGACCGATGGGTGCGATTGTCGGCTTCCAGTCACCGTTTAACGACCAGCGCAGCGTAGTGGCACTGCTAGCCGACAGCCCACGCGGTTGGGACCTGCTGAATAATGCCCTGCTCGACAGTGGCAAACGCGCCGCCGTATTTGGCTCCGCCACGGTGGTACGTGAGTCGGGGGTCACCAGTGTGCGCGTCGGCGATACCTACTTTGTCGGCCATCTGCCATGGTGGGAACGCCTGTGGAATCTGCTGGCAACGCATCCGGTGTGGCTGGCGATTTGTGCCGTGGTGGTGGTGATGCTGTTTGCGCTGATGGCCTGGCGCCTGATGCGTATGGTGAGCCGTCGTCGCCTGGCTGAGCTGGAAGACGATGAATAAACTGCCACTCGGGCTGCTGATTGCCAGCATCCTGGCGGGCTCCGGCATGGCTGCCGAGGGTCCGCAGGTGTCACCGGTCGCCTGGCTGCTGATGCAGATTCGCACCGGTGAATCCACCAACAAGTATGATTTGGTGCAGCAGTCGCTTTATCGCCTGGAAAAAATCGATCCTGATAATCCACAGGTGCTGGCAGCGCAAATTCGCATGGCGCTGCGTCAGGGCGATCAGGCCAAAGCGCAGACGCTGCTGGATGAACTGAAAAAGGTCGCGCCCAATGACGTGGCGACGCGTGAATCTGAAACCGGCTTACGCCTGATGAGCACAGAGGGCCGCCAGCAGTTGCAGCAGGCGCGCTTACTGGCCACGGCGGGCCGCGTTGAAGAGGCCAAAACTGCGTGGGATGCCTTGTTCCACGGCGTGTTCCCTGATGTGAACACCGAATTGGAATACTGGCGACTGGTGGCGCGTTTATCCGGTCAGCAGCCCACCGCTTATCGCCAGTTACAGGCCTTGGAAGCGCGTTATCCCGGCAATATCGGTGTAGAACTGCAGCTGGCGCGCATGGCGTTTGATAACAATCAGCCGGGCGAGGCGCTGGTGCAGTTGCGTCGTCTTGCCAATCGTGACGGCGGGCGCGATGCCGCCTCCGAACTCTGGCTGCAACAAATTCAGAATCTACCGGTCAGCGATCGCAGCGTGGCGAGCCTGAGGCAGTATTTGCAGGTGTTCACCTCGGGTGATGCCCAGCAGCGCGGTGAAGAGGAACTGGCGCGACAGCAGAAGCTGCTGGCCGATCCCGCCTATCGTGAGCGCATGCGCGGTCTGGCGCTGGTGGATGCCGGTGGGGGCGCGGGTGCCATTGCGACGCTCAGTGCCGCGCTAAAAGCCAACCCGAATGATGCCGAGCTGATGGGCGCGATGGGTCAGGCGCAGGCGCGTGCCAATAACCGCGCGGCGGCGATCAGCTGGCTGCAGAAAGCGATTCAGGCCGGACAGGCCAGTACCCAAGTCGGCAAATGGCAGTCACTGTTGCAAACCAATCGCTACTGGCTGGCGATCAACAACGGTGACGACGCACTGAAAAAAGGCGATGTGGCGGGTGCAGAGCGCCAGTATCGCAGCGCGCAGGCCATTGATAACCGTGATAGCTGGGCGCTGATTGGCCTTGGCGATGTCGCACAAGCACGGAACAATGACGCGCAGGCTGAGCAATACTGGCAGCAGGCGCTGCGCCTCGATCGCAGTAATACCACCGCCGTGCGTCGGCTGGCCGCGCTGTATCAGCAGCAGTCACCTGCTCGTGCCATGGCGTTTATCAATGCCCTGCCCGCCGCGCAACAGCGTGCGCTGGCGGAGACGTTGCGTTCACTGCGCAGTGACAGCCTGCGAGCTGAAGCGGATGCGCTGGCTCAGCAAGGTCAGTGGCATCAGGCAGTGGTGAAATATCGCCAGGCTGCACAGGACAATCCCAACGATGTCTGGCTCTCTTACCGCTTAGCCAACGCACTGCGCAGCAGCGGTGAAGAAGCCCAAGGTGCACAGGTGATGGACGCTATGGTGCGCCACCACGCGCAGGAACCCGCCGCGCTCTATGCCTGGGCACTGTGGCTTTCGTCCGGCGATCAGGATGATGCGGCGCTGGCGGCACTGCATCGCCTGCCGGAAACCCGCTGGGACAGCAATATGCACGAGCTGGCCGATCGTTTAACGCAGGATAAAGTGTACGCTCGCGCCACCGAGCTGCGCGCCAACGGCAATGAATCTGCCGCACTGGCGCTGTTGCAACAGCAGCCGGCCTCGACGCGACGCGATATCACCCTGGCGGACTGGGCACTGGAACGTGGCGACGCGAAATCCGCGCTGGCCAGTTACCAACACGTCCTGCAGCAGGATCCGACCAACAATGACGCTGCGCTGGGCCGCATCGAAGCACTCATCGCCCTGAAGCGCAAAGACGAAGCACGCACAGCGCTGCAGGCTTTACCCACCAGCGTGGCGCAGAAAAATATCAACATCGGTCGCCGCGTGGCGATGGCCTGGCAAAACAGCGGTGACACGGCGCGTGCGCAGCAGTTGTTCAGTGATTTAAAAACGCGTGCTGCCAAAGAAGCGCCGTCGCAAAGCAAAGCGCTGGTGTATCGCGATGCGGCACGGCTGGAAACTCAGCAGCAACAGCCTGATGCGGCGCAGCAGGATTATCGTCTGGCGATGGCCGCCAGCGGCATCAGCGCCGATGCACCGCAGGATAACGACAGCTACACGCAGCTAACGCGCAACGACGCCAGCGATGACTGGCTGAAGCGCGGTATTCGCAGCGACGCCGCCGATCTCTATCGTCAGCAGGACACCACCTTCACGCTCGAACAGGATTATTCGCGCGATAAAGGCACCGGCGGCATCTCCGACTTCACTGCGCACACCACTATGATGCAGGCGGAAACCCCGCTGGCCGACGGGCGCAGTTTTGTGCGCGTCGATCATGTGCTGGTGTCAGCGGGCACCTTCGCCACCCGCGATGGCAGCCACAGCGAACGGTTCGGCAGCTGTAATGATGACAACTCCGGTGGCTGCAGCCGCGACTTTACCCAGCGCGATGAAGGCACGTCGATTGGCGTCGGCTGGCATAACGATCGCTGGTCTGGGGATATCGGCACCACACCACTCGGCTTTGAAGTCACTAACTGGGTGGGCGGGCTGAGCTGGAAAACCGATGTTGATGATATTGGCGTGACCTTCACTGCTTCACGCCGACCGATCTCCAGCTCGCTGCTGGCCTATGCCGGTGCGCGCGATCCTGCTGCCAACGGCGGCAAAACCTGGGGCGGCGTAGTGGCAACCGGTGGCTCGGTTGGGCTGAGTTACGATCAGGGCGGCGCCAATGGCGTGTGGGCCGATATCAGCGCCCATCAAATCACCGGCGAGAACGTGGCGGACAACAGCCGCGAACGCCTGATGGCAGGCTATTACTATAAGCTGATCAACGAAGATAACCGCCGTGCCACCGTTGGCCTCAACAGCATGCTGTGGCATTACCAGAAAGACCTGAGCGACTACACCTTCGGCCAGGGCGGCTACTACAGTCCGCAGCAGTACTTCTCGCTGGCGGTGCCGCTCACCTATCGCCAACGCACCGAGAACTGGTCGTTTGATCTCGGTGGCTCGGTGTCCTGGTCACAATCACAAACCGACGGGCAGCCGCGTTATCCGGTCAACCCTGGCTTTACGCTGGCTTCCAACCCGACCTCCGACAGCAGCTCCGGCAACGGCTTCGGTTACACTCTGCAAGCGGTGGTAGAACGTCGCGTCACGCCGCACTGGTCAGTCGGCCTCGCGATGGATATTCAGCAGGCCAAGGATTACACCCCGAGCCACGGTTTGATTTACATGCGTTATTCAATGGGTGGCTGGAACGGCGATATGGATATGCCGCCACAACCGCTTGAGCCGTATGCGGATTTTAAATAAAAAAGCCGTACTTCATCGGTGAAGTACGGCTTTCCCATTACGATGTAAATTGTGTCGCGACAAATTACTGTACCCGGGGGTAACAGCTCGATTTATCGCAAGATGTCTAACGCTTTTCCTGATACGCCAGCCAGGTCAGCAGTTGCAAGCTGGCGGAAAAGTAGTTCTGATCTGGCGCTAAACGATCGCTGAGATAACCGGTTTGATTCAGGGTTAAGTCACGTACCGCCAGCAAACCACCGTCCATATTGTAGGGCGCAGGGGTGTTGGCAAGCACATCAAACCAGGCCGGAGTCGTCTGACGACCATAGCCCTGCCAGACGCGCTGGAACGGCACCAGGCGCAGGCTTTGCGGGTCATACCACCAGATATTCAGCGGAACACGAATCGCATCGTAACTGAAGCGATTGGAGTAACCCACCGCCGGCGCCACCGAACCATCGGCATTCAGCGCCACCCAATCCAGCGGCAGGCCGGTTTTGCCAAAGTGCATATCACCCAGCAGTTCCATGCCGTCATCGATCAGGTTATTCCACACGCGCAGGTGACTGCGGTCGGCAAACTCCTGCCATGCGGCAAACAGGAAATATGAGGGATTCAGCACCACATAGCTGTTTTTGTTGAAGCCCTGTGCGCCAGGCAACATCACCGTGTGGCCACCAAAGGTGATCACGTTCTGTTTGACGATGGCGCGCTGAATACGATCAGAGGTTGACTGGTAATCACCGCCCCACTTTTGGCCAGCGCGCTGCAGTGCCCACGCAATCAACACATCACCATCTGAGGCATTGTTCTTGTCGGCAATCGGATCAGACGCACCCGGCGTGTAGCGCCAGTAGAACAGGTCATTCTGCGGATTACGCAAATGCGTGCGTGTCCACTTCCACAGCAGATCAAAAGTGCTGCGGTCATCATTGGCCACGGCCAACAGCATGCCGTAGCCCTGACCTTCGGTATGACTCACATTATTGTTGGCCGTGTCGCTGATACGGCCATCGCTGCTCATAAAACGGCTTTTATACGTACTCCAGCCATCTGCGGCCGCCTGGGCGCTAAAAAACATCACCATGAAACACAGCATCCATTGACGCCAGAACCGCAACACTTTCATCACCGCTTCCTATTGATATCGATAGTGCAGTGTACCGCCATCATTTTTCTCAAATGTGACGGGCACTGCTGCACTGCCACCCTGAGCCTGCAGCCATTGCGCATAGACACCGGCCAGCACGGCGCTCAAGGCGAGCTGCCAGCGCTCGGCGTCCACATTGCTGTCGCCTTTTGGCAACGCGTGATGCTGAATCAAAATGGCATTTTCCTGTGGCTGCAGCTGTGCAAAGCCCCAGTTGAAGCGAGCCAGTTGCAGGTTGATTTCACGCTCCAGATCCTGCACGGTGCGCGCTTCCGCTAAAGGATAGCGTGCCGCCAGCGATGCGCCCACGTCGATAAGAAAACCCTCGGCTTCCTCACCTGCGTTGTTCAACATGCTTTCAATCATCACGCTGACCAGATCAAACCAGCCCGGCTGATGCGGATGGCTGACGCGCACGGTTACTTGCTCACTCATTTAGTTGTCTCCGAACAGATAACGGAAGTACAGGTTCGCCGTACTTTCGTTGTAATCACCAAAGGTGTCGTAGCCTAACTGGCCGCCCACGGTGACATCTTTGTTGATCTTGTAGTCCGCACCGGCATGCAAGTTATAGCCAATGCCGTTTTTGCTCTCGCCGCTGTAATACGCGCTCTTCACGTAGCCCAGATCGGCCAGGCTCTGCATTTGCGCCTGGTAAGTCGGATCGTTCGGGAAGTAGGCGCTCTTATCCTGGCTGTAGGATTGATAGCCCACTGAGCCGCCAACGTTCACTTTCAGATCGTCAAATTTGCGGGAGAAATCGATCGGGAAGGAGACCGATGCATAGTTCTGCGGGCTGAAGTAACCGCCCTGACCGTAGCTGAAGTAACTCAGGTTTTTCGAGTAATCCATCCACGACAGACTCATACCCACTTTCAGCTCGCGATCGTCATAGTGGAACGGACGCACATAAGCACCGGCAGTGGCCTGGACGCTGTTGTTGCTCGCCACGTTTTCACCGATGTAACTGTACGCACCACCGCCGACGTAGAAACCAGCATCGCCGTTGTCGTAGCTCAGCAACGCGTTACCGCCGTTTTTGGTCACGCGACCCCAGCGCTTACCGCTGGTCTTATCTTCCACGCCGACATAGGAGAGCAGACTGTCAGTCATCGCACGACGTTCACCGGTGAGGATCAGCGTCAGGAAATCAGTCAGTTTCGGCGACCACTGTACGCCACCCACCAGGGTACTCAGATCCTGACCCAACGGCGTACTGCCAAGGTCGATCTTGTAGCTGTCGCCTTTCAGCGCAAGGTTCAGCTCAACACCGGTGGCCTTCTGCGAATCGGTAGAAGAGGTCGGCACATCATCAATTTTGGCATCGCCCGCGGCCACCACTTTACCCTGCTCCAACGCATTGGTGCCGAAACGACGCCACGCATCGCCACCCGCGCTGCCCGCCGTCAGCGAGATTGGCGTCATGGTGAAGTCAAAGCGCGATTCGCCAAACGGCACGGTGGAGAAGGTCAGCGGCGCTTTGGCTTCGGTCAGCTTACTCAGACCCGATTCGCCATCACGACCACGTATTTGCATGCCGCCCTGCACCCAGGTGCCGGTTTTCTCTTGCAGGTCATCCATCATATTGTCGATCTGACGCAATGTCTGGCTCTGCTGGATCGCTGGCGTATTGCTCGCCAACGTGGTACCCGCTGCGCTGCTGGTGACATCCGGTGCCGATTGCCATGGCATCACCGCGCCATACGCAGACGGAGAACGTCCCACCGGCGAAGTGCCACGGTTGATGAACGGGTTATCCGACAGTGCCAGGCCACCCACGCTTGGTGTATCACCGTTGGTGGCACCCTGCAGGCCAATCAACTGACCGCGCGCGCTGCGCAGATAGCTCATTGCCTGGCTGTGATTGCCGTTGGCTTCTGCCACGCGCGCCAGTAACAGTTGGCGATCCGGTGACTGCTCGTTGTTCAAACCGCGCGTCAGGGTATTGGCTTTATTGACGTCATTGTTGGCCAGCGCCACATTGATTGCGCCGGTACGCGCATCTTGGGTTGGCGTATCCTGCGTCATCAGATAGTCATACACCACGCCGGCTTCTTTGTTCATCTTGCCGGACTGATACAGTCGCGCCATGGCGAACATCAGATCGCGGTTTTGTGGGTCATGTTGCAGTGCGCCCACCAGCTTGTCGTAAGCCGCGGCGTACTGCTTCTGCTCGCGCAGACGATCCACTTCGTTGATCACGTAACCGTTGCGAATCCCTGCCAGCTGCGTTGGCGTACTGCGTGCCTGCAACTCCGGGCTGCTGAGGAAACTCTGCGCTTCGGTATTCAGACCGGCCTGGTTGAGCACCGCGACCTGCGCTGCGTAATCACCGGCGTTGCCCTGAATGCCGCGCTGCATATTGCTGCGCACCACCGAGACTGCGGTAGTGAGATCGCCCGCTTTCGCCAGCTTCTGCGCCAGGTTACCGGCATCCACCGGGTTAGACGGCGGCGATGACGCCAATGCACGCAGGGTGTTTGCCGCTGCAGCATTTGAACCCTGAGCCAGATACTGATCGGCGGTAGACATCTGCAGGTTGAAGTTCACGCGCTGCGCCAGTTCACGCATGTCGCTGCTCTTGCTGCCGTTAGGAATGCGTGACAGCAACAGGCTCGCCTGCTGCCAGGCGCCGCTTTCGCTGGCGTTCAGTGCACCCGCATACAATTCGGTGGTGCTGGCACCGGTACGCATCGCCGGCTGCATGATATTGGCGGCCATCATGCTATCGCCCTGCGCACGATAAATACGCGCCAGATCGAGACGTAACCAGCCATCGTTCGGGAAGCGCTGAATACCGCTGTTCAAGGTGGCAATGGCTGCGCTGTTGTTGCCCGCCGCCAGCTCACGCTTGGCCTGCGCACGAATCGGATCGGTGCTGCTGCCGCGCGGGGCCACGCTCTGGCGCACGCTATCCGGCAGAGAGGCCAGCAGCGTGTTCGCCTCAGCGCTGCGGTTCTGCTGACGCAGCACGTAGAACAGGCCTTCTTTGGCGTTACGGTTGTTCGGGTCGGCTTGCAGGATGGAACGATAGGTTTGTTCTGCCTGGTCAAGCTGGTTGCTGCGACGCTGCACGTCAGCGCGGAACAGCTTGGCCGAGACCCCTTTCTCGCCATCGGCCTGTGCCAGTGGCTCACTCAATGCTAATGCCTGCGCGCTGTCACCGTTTTTCAGTGCCTGCTGCGCGGTTGCCAGCTGGGCATAGAAGCGTGCATCGGCTGCCTGCTTCTGGCGCGTGTCGCTCTGATCGCCGCCCATCTGCGCAGCGCGCGTCAGGTAATCCGCCGCTTCGGCGTAGCGCCCGGCACGCTGAGCCACATAGCCCATACCCGCGAGTGCATCGGCATCCTGCGGGTTGGCCTGCAGCACTTTCTCAAAGTTGTTCTGCGCGTTGCTAACATCACCGCTGTTCAGCGCGGTAAAGCCTGCCCCTTTCTCGGCGCCACCGACGTTTTTACGGTAGTAATCCAGCACCGCATTGTCCTGCGGATGGCGTTGCTGCCAGGTCTGATACAGCGAGGCATCGGACGCCTGCGGACCGAGCCACAGCAGCGCCTGACGCAGTGAGCGGTCAGCATCTTTATTGCCATCCGCCAGCGTGCCCAACAAATCAATACCCTGACGGCGGGTCGATTCCTGATAGGTCAGTGCCTTGCCCAGCGCCAGCTTCGCGCCGGTATCCTGTGGATGATCGGCCGCGAATTGACGCAGCGCTTCTACTGCCTGTGGCAGCAGGGCGCGGTCACCGGCCATGGTCAGGTAATATTCAGCCGCCACGCTTGGTGGTGGCTCATTACCGTTAAAAGTATTGCGCCAGGTCTGCAACGAAGCCGCGATATTGCCGCTGCGCGCTTGCTGGCGCGCTAGAGACAGCTGCGCCTGCGGGATAGTTTGCAGCTGACGCGCATTATCCAGTTCGCTGAGATGAGGATCGTTAGGCGATGCGGCACTCAGGCGCGCACGCCACTGTGCGGCTTCAGCGCTGCTACCGCTCTGCTGGGAATAGAGCGCCAGCAAATAGAGCGCCTGGGTGTTGTTGGGCTCCACCATCAACACTTTTTGCAGCGAAGATTTCGCCAGGTCGTCATGCGCTTTCTGATGCCAGTAAGCCGCCTGATCGAACAATGCTTGTAACGCAGGATTGGTGCTCTCCGCCGCCAGCAGCGGCTGAGAGAACGCCAGTGCCCCACCCAGAATCAGGGCATGACGAATACCGGCACTCAACAGATTTTTTTTCATTGTTTTTATCCTTACTTCTTGCCGGACTTGCTATCAGCTTTCGGGTTGAGACGTCGCCATGCATGACGTTTCAGCATCGCCCAGGCGCTACCCCCGACCAGTGCGGAGAGCAGCAGTGCCGCCAGCGCCATCAGTACCGAGTGCTGGTTGGCATACCACACCACCATCATGTACCACGGCATCTCACCGCTCGGGAATTGCGGACCCACGCGGAAACTGCGGATACCGTTTTCATCAGTGATGATGGCGGTATCGCCACGAATACCGGCGTTAATACGCGCCGAATTAAGATCTTCATGCAGACGCAGCAGCTGTTGATCGCTGGTTGCCACCGTCATCACCACCAGGCGATCGGCATTCCACGGCGAGCGGTAGCTGACAAAGCCACGCCACGCTTCGTTGGAGGAGAAGTAGCGATCGGCATCCAGCTGCTGAAGATTCCAGTCTCCGGTCAGCCAGCCACGCAGCTTGTCCCAGGTCGTCGGATCTTTCACACCGAGCGTGTTACCGCTGGTCTGATAAGGCGTATTAGCCAGCATCTGCTGATTGAATTCACTGTTCTGCGTGGTGCTCACCGCCAGCAGATCGCTGTCCTGCAGGCGCGTCAGATTGGTGCCGCCATTTGGCAGGCCAAACAACACCTGGTTCTGCACCAGCGGTACACCGGTCGCGTTACCGGCACGTGAAGACATATCCAGCAGCGTGGAGATCTCCGCGTCGGTCGGTTTTTCCGGCAACAGCAAGGTGGTCTGCGAGAAGTCCGCCAGACGCGAGAACGGGAACGACGCGCCGACGAAGTACGACAGGTTCGGCAGCATGGTGAAGTGACGGGTGTGGCTCAGATCGATCCACGAATCATCTTCGATACGGCTCTTGATGTTGTTGTTCAGCAGCACACCGCATGGCGCATCTGCTTTCGGTTTGATGTTGAAGTACAGCGCCAGCTGGTTATCACCGTAAATCAGGTACGGCTCCAGCTTCAGGGTGTAATGCTCCTGACGGGCGTCGCCGCCCAGACGATGCCAGGCGCTTTCCAGCAAGCCGACTTTATTCACGGTCAGGTTGCGCAGGAAGGTGCCGTTGAGCATCACGTTGAGGAACGATTTGTTCTCATCAATCCAGCTTTCTGACGGGAAGCGATAGTGCAGTTCAACCGGAATGGTGTCGCCATCCCACATAAACAGGTCTGGCGCCGCGCGGAAGTTCACGCTCAGCGCATCGTGCCAGATGCCGGTGGTGGTCAGGCTCTGATCTTTACGCAGCAGCTCGCTCAAACGCACCGGGCGGCTGGTGTTGATCCAGCGTGGCGCGTCATACGGCTTACGCAGGCCAATCGGCTGCGGCTGCACGTTCAGGCTGCTGGCATCGGTCGCCAGCGGCTGGGTGGTTAAGCGGTTGGCCGCCTGACGCAGTTGGGCATCGTCCGCGCCGACCACTAACAGCAGTTTGTAAACCGGGTTGTTCGGGTTATCAATCACCTGCAGCAGCGGACCGTTGGTCGCCGGCAGAGTCACAGAACCAATTTTATCGCCGGGATGACCAATCAGAATACCGTTATGCTCCGGCAGATCGCCACGCACCACCGGGAAACGGATACCGCGATAGTCAGATTGAATACCCATCCACGATGAGACTAACGCCGCTGCGCTGATGCTGTCCGGCGTGGCATTGGCGGCAAAGCCAAAGGTTACGCTGGCGGGCGTCATGCGCTGCGCATCCATAAACGGACGCGGGAAATTACGCAGGCTGGTGCCGATATTCAACTGCTGGCCTTCGAGGCTTAGCGTGGTTTTCGGCAGAATCGACACCTGATACTGCTGTGCACTCTCTTTTTCGCACAGCAGTTTGTCGGCATCGTTAATTTTGAAGCTGAGGTTGTTGCTTGAGACCACCATTGCAGCTGGGATATCCAACTGATAATCGCTGACATCGCTGTCACTCGAACCTAATGGCAAGGTACCCAGCGGCTGACCGTTCAACATCAGCTGCAATGAGGTATTACGCGCCGCCAGTGCCGCTGAAACGCGCAGCGACAGATTCAGGCGCGCGTTGGTGATCACTTCATCGCTCGGCAGAGTAAACACGATACCGGATTGCAGCTGGCCACCGGTCAGGGTGACGCCCTGCGGCTGACCCATCTGCGCCACGGAAATGGTGGTGCTGACGGGCTGGTTAAGCATCGCAGAGGCCGCAACAGGTGCAGCTTCCGGTGCCACAGGGGCCACGTTTGGCAACACCATTTCGGGTGCAGGCATGCTGTCGGCAGGCTGGTTCTCTGTCGCAGCTGGCGCAGCATTTTCAGTTGGGGCGCTTTCTACTGGCGCATAAGGCGTGGTGCCCGCCGCCTGCTGCAGCTGTGCATCCGCTTCACTTTGAATACCTTGCGGTGGCGGAACGTTGGACAGGGCCGAACTATCCTGCGTTACCGCAGGGGTTTCCGCCCAAAGCAGGGGCGAGCATCAGCGCCGTCGCCAGCGAGCTTGCCAGCAACGTTTGCGTCAAATTCTTCATACTGCGCTGTCCTCTTTCACTGACGGCTGGTTGTCACGCTTACGCTTCTCACGGCGATCTTTCCAGGTCAGCCAGAACAGCTCAAATACGGTACGAATGATGGTGCCTAACGAAACCAGCGGATTGTCCGCCTTATATTCCGGCTGAATCCATGCATCGGCACGCGCCAGTACCACGCGCACCAGTTCACGGCGGCGCGACAGCGGCATATCGCCAAAACGCAGGCGGATAGACTCTTCATCGCCGGATATTTTGCTCACCGGAATAGTGATGGCACCGGATTTCAGCAGCAGATCAATCTCTTCGATTTCATCGTGCTCATGACGATTATCTGGCGCATCCAGCTGCGCACCGCCCATCGACAGGTCGCTGGTTTGGGTGCGTGATGAGATACCGCTGGCGTAGTGAATCACCGCCGGAATCTGCACTTCGATACGGATAGTTTTACGTACCTGCTTGGTTTCACGCGCCACGGCAATCGCCGCCATCAGGATGATCAAGCTAAACACCGCCCAACCTACGTTGAGGGCGATAACATAAGGATCCACGCCAAAGTAGTCATGCGCGGTTGCACGCACCACACCCGCCACGATACCAATGGTCAGCAGCACCGCGACAATCACATGCGGACGTACAATGTGGAAATCGAAGAAGCCCTGATCCAGCAAACCGCCCTTATCCGTTACGTTAAATTTCCCGCGTTTCGGTGCCAGCATGGTCAGCAACGTCGGGATAACGAGGTGGAAGCACATCACGGTCTCGTAGATTTCACCCCAGAAGGTGTAACGGAACTTGCCGTTCATACGAGAGTTGACGTACAGCGACATCACCAGGTGCGGCAGTACGTAGGCGAAGATCAGTGATGCTGAAGAGTGAATGATGTTCAGGTTGAACAGCAGGTACGCCAGCGGCGCGGTCAGGAACGCCACGCGCGGTAAGCCGAACTGGAAGTGCAGCATGGCGTTGAGGTAGCAGAGACGCTGCTGCCATTTCAGACCACGACCAAACAGCGGGTTATCGACGCGGAAAATCTGCGTCATGCCACGCGCCCAGCGGTTACGCTGTACCACGTGCAGACCGAGACGCTCAGTCGCCAGACCGGCAGCCAGCGGAATCGCCAGGAAAGCCGAGCCCCAACCTAAACGCTGCATTTTCAATGCGGTGTGCGCATCCTCGGTCACGGTTTCGACCGCAAAGCCACCAATCTCTTCCAGCGCACTGCGACGGATTACCGCACAAGAACCACAGAAGAAAGTCGCATTCCAGTTGTCGTTACCCTGCTGAACCGGGCCGTAGAACAGTGCACCTTCGTTCGGGATAGTACGCGCCGCACGCAGGTTGCGTTCGAACGGGTCCGGTGAGTAGAAGTAGTGCGGCGTCTGCAACAGCGCCAGTTTGGGATCTTTCAGGAACGGACCCACGGTCGCCTGCAGGAAAGTACGTGTTGCCACGTGGTCACAGTCAAAGATGCAAATCAGCTCACCCTTAGTGATTTTCATTGCATGGTTGAGGTTACCGGCTTTCGCATGGCTGTTGTCGTCACGGGTGATATAGCCCACGCCCACGTCAGCGGCAAATACCGCAAACTCACTGCGCTTACCGTCATCCAGCAAATAGACCTTAAGCTTGTCACGCGGATAATCAATGCACTGCGCTGCCAGCACGGTATCACGGACTACATCGAGGCTTTCGTTGTAGGTCGGTACATAAACGTCCACGGTTGGCCACAGGCTGGTGTCATCCGGCAAAGGTTCAATGGTGCGTTTTAATGGCCAGGTGGTCTGCAGGAAGCCAAGAATCAGAATCAGCCAGACGTACAGTTCGGCGAGATATAAGCCGATACCGAGAATCGCTTCAATCTCGGAATTAAACTGCAGCGTCTCCGTGGTGCGCCACCAGATATATCGGGTCGACATCAGCGCAGAAAGGATAACCATCACAACGGTTATTTTGCGGCTTTTGCTGAAGCCCAGTAAAAACATCATCCCGATGCTGATTAAGCCAAAGATATACTGCTTTTGGCTGTCCATAGGCGTGATGATGATTACCGCGGCCACTGGTGCGAGCACCAGCAGCAGCAGGTAAAACCCGAGTTTACTCATGATTCACCCTGAAGAAGCTGTGTTGTTATTATTTCTGCCTGACAACGACAGAGTGTTAATAATGGCTGCGGATCGGCGCCTGAACTTCACCGTTACCCACGGTAACGTTGAGGATGTTAGCCACCCGTTTAGCAACCAGTTCGATATCAAATGCGGCCGCAGAAGCTGGGCTGAAATCAAACACCGATTGCTGTGAGGCATTTGCCTCCGCGACACTTTCATCGCGGTGCACCACACCCAATAAGTTTTCACCCAAGCGCTGCTGCATAAAAGCAGTCACTTCGCGGCTAATATTGCGGCGATTGTCGCTCTGGTTTAATACGAAATAGTGACCACGTTTATTATTGAGCGGCTGACCAATCATGCGGTCATTTTCAATTTGCGGTAGTAAAGAGACCGAGGCGGTGTCCGCTAACATCACCACTAAATGCATATCGGCTAATGCCTGCATAGCTTTAAGCGCAGGACCCGGGCCTGGCGGGAAATCGGCAATAATCACCAGCCCCGGATAATTCAGCACCGTATCCAGACCACGACGCAGGAAATGCGGATCTTTGATCAGGTTCTCTTCAAAACGCTCACGCTGATCTTCGGTAACGTCACCATAAGGCATGACAAAAATATTCCCGCCGGTGGTGAGAATGGATTGGCTCCAGTCCGCCTGCTCTTCTGAGCGCGCAACAAAGCCGCGGCCATCATGCAGTGGCACACCAAAATGCAGGCGCAGTGCGTTCTGGACATCGAAATCGATTGCCAACACCTTGCTGCCGGCGCGAGCCAGACTCCATGCAAGGTTGGCCGCCATAGTGGTTTTCCCTACTCCCCCTTTTGGCGAGCACACACAAACTAACGGCATAGCGCAATCTTCTCCAGTAACGGTTTCAATGGTGTTTCTTTAGAAATATTAGCAGGTTCCGCGGGACGGGAACGGAACAGTGAACCAAAGCGAGACGGTGCAGCCGCAGCTGGACGCGCCGGTTCTGCTGGTGCGGCGAATGTTGGCGCAGGTGCAGGACGCGCTGGCTCTGCTGGTGCGGCGAACGTTGGCGCAGGTGCAGGACGCGCTGGCTCTGCTGGTGCGGCGAACGTTGGCGCAGGTGCAGGACGCGCTGGCTCGGCCGGAGCAGCAAACACAGGTGCAGCCGGGCGCGCTGCTTCAACTGGTGCAGCAAAGGCAGGTGCCGCCGCCGGAGCGGGCACGGCTGCGGCCGCCGGTTTTGCCGGTGCCGGTGGAAACAGTGATGTGGTCGACTGGCGCTCAACATGGGTGGCTTTCGGCGCCTGGGTTAATACAGAAGGTGCCGGCTTAGCCGCCGGAGCGGGCGGGAACAGCGATGAAACGCCGGTCGGCGACGTCGCTGGCGCAGATTCAACCGGCGCAGTGGCTGCCAGGCTATCAAGAATCGAACCGCGTGGGGTGCTGGTAACAGGCGCAACCGTCGCAGGTGCAGCCTGAGCTGGCGCGGTAAACTCATCGCCACGAATCGGTTGCGGCTGTGGCAGGTCAATGCGTTGGCCACTGCCTAATTCCGGCACATTATCGGTACCCAATTGGCGAATAATCGCCCACTGGCTGTGATCCGCTTCCTGCGATTGCCCAGACATATCCTTAAAAGCGATATCAAGCGTTTTGGTCTTTTCTTTAAAACGCTGCAGATCGTCGTAATTCTTCATGATCAGAGCCTGTAAAAACGGGAGGGGATTTTTCCTGGAATATAGCACACACATTAACGGAGAGTGAGAGAATTCTGATTATAAAAGCGCCGCATTCGACAAAAGAGTTTTATCCGGATGATTAAAAAACTGGAGATGCAAAAAGCATGCTGATATTTAAGTCCGGAGATTTATTAATATCGATTAACTGAAATAATAACGGGGAGTACACAACCCTAAATGACTGATATGTCATGCATGTGGTTCAATTTACGGATTTTACAGCTGTGTGATTATGCTCACAGATTCCTGACGGTATTCAGAATTTGCCTTAACAATTTATATCTTTATCAGGACCAATTCTTTATTGATGCAGCGGGGTAATACATTTCAGTCTCCTTTTTACATCGCCTTTTCTGGCGTTAATTTTCCTGAAGTATAACGCAGTAAAAAAAAAGGCTCCCACAGGAGCCTTTACTCATTTCTGGCGTTATTAATTACACGCCCACCGGCTGATTCTCATCTTGATCCACCGCGAAACAGGCAATTTGCTGGTCGCCATATTGCTTCAGTTTGGGCTGCAACTGGACGCAGGTGCCAAAACGACGGCGACAGCGCGCGTTAAACGCACAACCCGGCGGCGGATTGAGTGGGCTTGGCAACTCGCCGGTCAATTTAATACGTTCGCGACGCTCATCTGGATTCAGACGCGGCGTGGCTGATAACAAGGCCTGCGTATAAGGATGACGCGGATTGCTGAAAATGGCCTCTTTACTGCCCCGCTCAACGCAACGACCTAAATACATCACCATCACTTCGTCAGCGATATGCTCCACCACCGACAAATCATGAGAAATGAACACATACGACAAACCCAAATCCTGCTGCAAATCCATCATCAGGTTCAGTACCTGTGCACGCACGGATACGTCGAGCGCGGAGACAGGTTCATCGGCGATCAGCACATCCGGGTCAAGCATCAAACCACGTGCAATGGCGATACGCTGACGCTGGCCACCGGAGAACATATGCGGATAGCGATCGTAGTGCTCGGTCTTCAGGCCCACCTTCGCCATCATCTCCAGCGTCTTCTCGCGGCGTTCCGCTTTGGTCAGCGAAGTGTTAATCACCAACGGCTCTTCAAGAATCTGGCTGATTTTCTTACGCGGATTGAGCGAGCCGTAAGGGTTCTGGAACACGATCTGGATTTTCTGACGACGCAGTTTTTGCGCCTGCGGATCGTGCTTCAGCAAGTCCTGGCCGTGCCAGTACAGCTGGCCTTCGGTCGGTGTTTCAATCATGGTCAGCAAGCGGCCAAGCGTGGATTTGCCACAGCCCGACTCACCCACCACCGCCAGCGTTTTGCCGCGTTCAAGGTTGAACGAGACGCCATCCAGCGCTTTCACCAGGCGCTCCTGGCCAAACAACCCTTTCTTCACCGGGTAATGCTTTTTCAGGTCGATCGCCTGCAGCAGGTAATCCTGCTTAGTGTTATCAAGACTCATAAGTTGGTCTCCCGGCATCATCCAGTGGGAAATGGCATTTAGACTGGCGACCCGGAATGTCACGCAGTTCAGGTTCTTCACGACGGCAGCGCTCGGTCACGTACGGGCAGCGCGGATTGAGCAGGCAACCATTTGGACGGTCATATTTGCCCGGCACCACACCCGGCAACGAGGCCAGACGCGCTTTATCCGCCGCAAACTCCGGCAACGCGCGCAGCAACGCCTGGGTGTACGGATGACGTGGTGCTTTAAAGATATCCACCGCTTTACCACTCTCGACCACTTGGCCGGCGTACATCACGATGATGTGCTGCGCGGCTTCCGCCACTAAAGCCAGATCGTGTGTAATCAGGATCAGCGCCATGTTCTCCTGCTTCTGCAATTCCAGAAGCAGTTCGATGATTTGCGCCTGAATGGTCACATCCAGCGCGGTGGTCGGTTCATCGGCAATCAGTAGCTTGGGTTTGCAGGCAATCGCCATGGCGATCATCACACGTTGGCTCATACCCCCCGATAGCTGATGCGGATAAACATCCAGACGTGACGCCGGATCGGGAATCCCCACCTGATCCAGCAAATCAATCGCGCGCTGACGACGGGTGCTTTTGCTGCCGCCCTGATGCACCTTCAGCGCTTCCATGATCTGGAAGCCCACGGTGTAGCACGGGTTAAGGCTGGTCATTGGGTCCTGGAAGATCATCGCGACTTCAGCGCCCACCAGCTGGCGGCGCTCTTTCTCGGAGATTTTCTGCAGGTCGCGCTGGTTGAACTCCAGCTTTTCCGCCATCACGCGGCCGGGATAATCAATCAGCCCCATAATCGCCAGCGAGCTGACCGATTTACCGGAGCCAGATTCACCAACAATGCCCACCACCTGGCCTTGTTCAACCTGGTAACTGATGCGGTCTACTGCACGGAACGGTGTTTTTTCGTCGCCGAAGTGCACCGACAGTTTTTCTACATTTAATAGTGCCATCTCGGTGCCTCTTTACTGCTTGAGTTTCGGGTCGAGTGCGTCACGCAAACCATCGCCCATGAGGTTGAATGCCAGTACAGTGAGCAGGATGACGACGCCAGGGAACGTCACGACCCACCAGGCACTTTGCGCATACTGCAACACGTCGGAGAGCATGGTGCCCCACTCCGGCGTTGGCGGCTGCGCCCCCATTCCGAGAAAGCCCAACGCCGCCATATCAAGGATGGCGTTGGAGAAACCTAATGATGCCTGCACGATCAGCGGTGCCAGGCAGTTAGGCAGAATATTGACGAACATCTGGCGCAGCGTACCGGCACCCGCCACGCTGGATGCGGTGACGTAGTCGCGGTTCACTTCCACCAGCACGGCAGCACGTGTCAGACGGATATAGTGCGGCAGGGCGACGAAGGTGATCGCCAGTGAGGCGTTCACAATCGACGGGCCGAAGATGGCCACCAGCACCAACGCCAGCAGCAGGCTTGGCAGCGCCAGCATGATATCCACCAGACGCATGATCACCGCATCGACGACGCCGCCGAGGTAACCGGCCATCAGGCCAAACACTACGCCAAGAATCAGCGACAGCACCACCACTAAACAGCCAACCAGCAGCGACAATCGCGCGCCGTACATCAGACGAGACAGCACATCACGGCCCACGTCATCGGTGCCAAAGATAAATTTCCAGCTGCCACCGTCCTGCCACACCGGCGGATGCAGCAGCGCATCGCGGAACTGCTCCGACGGCGCGTGCGGCGCCAGCACATCAGCAAAAATAGCGATCAGCAGCATCAGGATGATGTAAACCAGGCCAATCACCGCGCCTTTATTACGTTTGAAGTAATGCCAGAATTCCTGAATCGGGGTCATCGGCTTGGGTGCAGCGCTTACGCTTGCGGGATCAACAGTTGTCATGATGCCCCCCTTATTTCTTATGTCGAATGCGCGGATTGACCACGCCGTACAACAGATCAACCAGCAGGTTGACCACGATGATCAGAATCGCCACCAGCAATACGCCGCCCTGCACCACCGGATAGTCACGGCGCTGCAATGCTTCGATCAGCCAGCGACCGAGTCCCGGCCACGAGAAGATGGTTTCCGTCAGAATCGCGCCCGCCAGCAAAGTACCGACCTGCAGACCGATAACCGTCACCACCGGCAGCATGGCGTTACGCAGCGCGTGCACCACGATGACACGCATACGCGTCAGGCCTTTGGCGCGCGCGGTACGGATGTAATCTTCCCCCAGCACTTCCAGCATTGAGGAGCGCGTCATACGCACGATTACCGCCAGCGGGATGGTGCCGAGCACGATGGCCGGCAGAATCATGTGCATCACCGCATCTTTGAAATCGCCCGCTTCGCCCCACAGCAAGGTATCGATCAGCATAAACCCGGTCAGAGGATGGCTGTCGTCAAGGAAGATGATGTCACTGACACGCCCGGATACCGGCGTCAAGTTCCACTGCACCGACACCAGCATGATCAGCATGATGCCCCACCAGAAAATGGGCATTGAGTAGCCGGTCAGTGAGATGCCCACCGCCGTGTGATCAAACACCGAGCCGCGTTTAACCGCCGCCAATACGCCAACCGGAATGCCCACCGCAATTGCGAAGAGCATCGCGCAGATGCCGAGTTCCAGCGTGGCTTTAAAACGAGGGACGAACTCATCCCATACCGGGATACGGCTTTTCAGCGAGATACCGAGGTCACCGTGCAGCACACCATTAATGTAGGTGATGTACTGTTTCCACATCGGCTGGTCGAGGCCAAACTGGGCCATCAGCTGGGCGTGACGTTCGGGAGAGATACCGCGTTCGCCGGCCATGATCAGTACCGGGTCGCCGGGGATCAAATGGACAAACGCAAAGGTCAGTAAGGTAATACCGATAAACGTTGGGATGACAAGGCCCAGACGTCGGAGTATGAATTGCAGCATAAGCCGGGTTCTCAGTCATTTCCCGTGACGTTGCCGCCAGGGACTACATTGCTCACAACACGCAGCCGACAAAGCCGGACGCGACGCAAGAAGCGCTTCAATATAAGAAATTAGCCGGAAAAAAAGTGCGGAATACAGGCGGCAAAGGTGCCGCCCGAGGGCCAGCAGCGCTGGCCCAGACCGCGATAATCCGAAAGGTTATTCCTGGATATCGACGTTTTCGAAGTGATGTTTACCTAATGGATCAACCACATAGCCGCTCACTTTCTTGCTCACTGGCTCATATACGGTTGAGTGAGCAATGATCAGTGCCGGAGCCTGGTCATGCATCACAACCTGAGCCTGTTTGTAGAGCTCGATACGTTTGTTGTGATCGGCTTCAGCACGTGCAGGCTGAATCAGATCTTCAAACGGCTTGTAGCACCAGCGCGAGTAGTTAGAACCGTCTTTTGCAGCAGCACAGCTAAACAGGGTGGCGAAGAAGTTATCCGGATCCCCATTATCACCGGTCCAGCCCATCATCACGGTCTGGTGTTCACCGGCTTTAGCGCGTTTCAGGTACTCGCCCCACTCGAAGGTGACGATCTTGGCTTTCACGCCAATTTTCGCCCAGTCAGCCTGAACCATTTCCGCCATACGACGAGCGTTCGGGTTATATGGACGCTGAACCGGCATCGCCCACAGGTCGATAGAGAAACCGTCCGGCATGCCCGCTTCTTTCAGCAGCTCTTTCGCTTTAGCAGGATCGTAAGCGTAATCTTTGATGTCGTCGTTGTAGCTCCACATAGTTGGTGGAATCAGGTTTTTCGCGGCCTGGCCAGCGCCCTGATAAACGGCATCAATAATGGCTTGTTTGTTCACCGCCATGGTCAGTGCCTGACGCACTTTCACGTTATCCAGCGGTTTTTTCTCGGTGTTGAATGACAGGTAACCGACGTTCAGACCAGGCTGCTCCATCAGGTTAATTTTGTCATCTTTCTTCATGCTGGCGATGTCAGCCGGGTTTGGATACGGCATCACCTGGCACTCACCCTTCTGCAGTTTGGCGTAACGCACAGACGCATCAGGGGTGATGGAGAACACCAGACGATCAATCTTCGGCTTGGTGCCCCAGAAGTCCGGGTTGGCTTTGTACAGAATGCGCGAGTCTTTTTGGTATTGCTGCAGCACGAATGGACCAGTACCCACTGGATTGAGGTCCAGCTTCTCTGGGGTGCCGGCTTTCAGCATGTTGTCGGCATATTCTTTTGACAGGATTGAGGCGAAATCCATACCGAGGTCGGCAATGAACGGCGCTTCTGAACGGCTCAGGGTGAAGCGTACGGTGTAGTCGTCAACTTTCTCGATTTTCTCGATCAGCTTCGGCATATCCATACCTTCGAAGTATTCGTAGCTGCCGCCCGATACACCGTGGTACTTGTTGTTTTTGTCGAGCTGGCGCTCGAAGGAGAACACGACGTCGTCAGCGTTGAAGGTACGCGTTGGCTTGAAGTCTTTAGTGGTTTGCCACTTCACGCCTTTACGCAGATGGAAGGTATAGGTTTTACCATCTTCGCTAACGTCCCATTTTTCAGCCAGGCCAGGCTGCAGCTCGGTGGTACCGGTTTTGAACTCAACCAGACGGTTGTAGATCGGTACGGAGCTGGCATCGTAAGTGGTACCCGATGTGAAGAGCTGTGGGTTGAAGCCTTCCGGCGAACCTTCTGAACAATATACGAGGGTTTTCGCCTGGACACCCGCGGCAACAGTCATAGCAATCAGGCTAAGACCGACCTTCAGCATCCTGGATTTAGCCAGGGAGTTGATCATGTTTTGCTCCATTGTGATGTGATGTTGTGTGCGTCGCCCGACCTCTGAATTTTTTTATGCGGTTCGGGCAGCATGCGAGTGGTTTTTTTTGTCATCCGATAGCCAATGGCTTCTCAGAATCGCCCTACTCTGCATGTTATTGACGCATCAATTTGTCAACAGTTGCAAAGAACGTCAATACAAGGTGGGGTTATTTACACAGAGTGTGAGTAAGTGCAAGCAACGATAAAAAACAGGGTTATTGCGCTGAGCCAAAATTTAAAAAGGTGATAAAGCGCGCAATGCCGCGTGATTATCTGGCTATGTAGTCAAATGACAGTGATTATCACCGCTAAAAAACACACAAAAGTTATTGGTAAATGTCGAATATCTGAACGATTCTCCGTGCGTTATGACGTTCAGGCAGCGAAATATGCTGGTGTATTGGCATAAGAAATCAGCAAAAAGCAAGAATCGGTCATAAGAAGAATGTGTCGCGAATTAAGCGTGCAGGGTTGATTGCGTGAGGGGTCAAGTTGGTAAAGTGGGAATAATGGCGGGTAGTGACGGTTATTTGAATGGGAAGGGCAATAGTAGGTTTTATTGCTTTTGGTTATCTGCGCTGCTCAGAGAAGGCGGCTCGATCGCAAAGACGGCGTAAATACATCCCTGTAGCCTCGGTCGCCGCATCCCTGCGGCGAACGCTTTGCTCACCGAGCCGCCTTCCCATCGCTCATCAGCAATGATGCCGCTGTTTTGAAAAGCAGCACGCATCTAAGCGGCATCATGTTTTCTTTTTGCAGCACGCACAGAACCGAATTTTCGCTTCCTAAAGCCCGCACAGAATCAGATGAAGGAGGGAATGCGGGGCCGCGGAGTAAAGCGTTACACGCCATGGATGGCGTGTGTCGAGCGATCAGGGACGAGACAGCGACTTTACGCAGCGGCCCCGTATTTACTCCTGACTGCACCGGTTTCGCTTTTGAAACCCCGCACAAGAGCGTATTCACTCCTTACTGCACCGGCTCCGCTTTTAAAACCCCGCACAAGAGCGTATTCCACCGTGACTGCACCGACTCCACGATCAACAGACGAAAAAAAACCTGCTTTTTCAAGCAGGTTTCTTCAAATATGGTCGGCGAGAGAGGATTCGAACCTCCGACCCACTGGTCCCAAACCAGTTGCGCTACCAAGCTGCGCTACTCGCCGATGGGGGCGAATATTACTGCTCCCCCATGGGAGCGTCAATCCCTTTTCCGTAAAATCCGCCCGATCGCCTGGAAAGCAAGCAGTGCTGCAAAAAGCCCTGCCGCTCAGTACCTTCCAGAAAACACTTACAGCGTTTTGGCTGGCGTCGCCGCGGGCGCCTGACACCAGTTATTCGCCGCTTTAATCCCGCCATCCGGTGAACTGTAGCCGAGGCAGCCTAAAATGGTATCAAACAACTCAACGTGACGATGGGTTTTGCCTACACGCTGCTGCGCCTGGAGACGCTCAAAGTTACTGCGGTTGGTCGGATCCTCCAGATACTTATCAGAGGCCCACACCATCATCGGCACGCGGAACTGCTCCGGCGGCGCCATCTCACGCGGCGTACCGTGTAAATGCATATTCTCACTGATCGACTCACCATGATCAGAGGCATAAAACACAATCGCCTTCTTATCACGTAGCTGATCGAGCACGCTATCCAGCATTGTATCGACGTAAAGAATCGAGTTGTCATAAGCGTTAATCAACTGCGCTTTACTACAGGTCTCATCCACGCCCATACATTCCGGCTGATAACGTGCAAAGCTGCGCGGATAACGCTGTGAATACAGGTAATGCGAACCTTTAGTGTGCAACACCACCAGATGCTTGCCTTTCGGGAAACGTTGCAGTGAAGCCTGCAGCTCCGGCACCAGCAGCATGTCATCGACGGCTTTACCCTGATTACGCTTCTCAGAACCGATCTGCTCACGGAACGAGAAGTTATTCATATCAGCATTATCGTAGAACCACACTTCACTCTGCATGGCGAACAGCTCAGAGGTAAAGCCCAGCTCTTTCATCACTGCAAAAACGTTCTGCTCTTTCAGCGTGCGGCCAGGGTTATCCATGGTGCCGCCTTCGCGCACAAACATACAGCGCAGCGACAGCTTGGTGGCGGTATCACAGGATTCACCACGGAATGCGACCAGATTCTTCTCTTTAGAAAGCTTCGGCGTGGTATCGCGGTCATAGCCCAGCAGACCCATATGATCCCAGCGCGTGGTCTCGCCAATCACAAACACCACATAGGTGTCATCGATGCCCGCTGGCGCAACGTAGGTAAACTTCTTCGCCGGATCCAACAACTCAGCGCCATCCACCTCTTCATCGACTTTCGTCCAGGCAAACAGCCCTAATGCCGCGATCCAGTTGGAAGGGAGATACGAGTGCGCCACCACCCCGCCGTAGCTCGGCAGGTCGATATTGGTGATCTCTTCATTCACTTTTTGCAGTTTGTCGAAATAGCGAATCGGCAACCACACCAGCGCCACACTCAGCAGCATGATCAGCGCAGGCTTCAGACGCTGACCTGGCGTTTTCAATTGCTCGATTAAAGTCTGGCTGAGGTTATTGCGCCAAATCAGCAGCAGCGGTAAGGCGCTAACCAGCACCATCCACATCACAAAGCGCATGCCGACCACTTCTTTCGAGAGATCCACATCGGTGGTCATCACCGACGCCACGATGCCGTAGCCGATCACCACATTAAAGAAGGCCATGTAATAGGCGGAAGCGACCGAAATCACTACCGTCAGGCTGGCAAGGATGCGATAAACCCACTTGCCGCCCAGCGATAACAGACGCATCAGGAAGAACGTCAGCAGGACTGCAGCGGTCACTTCCGCTACCGCAGAGAGCCAGTTAGAGAGCGTGGATTTCGTTAAGAAGCCGTCAAATCGGCGATAAAAAATCGGCAAATTCAATAAGATGCCGAGATAGAGCGCAAGCAACAGCGACAGCTTTTGCTGCGTTAACGTTTTGATATAATTCATTTACTTATTCATTCCTGACCCGGTGTCAATAAACTAACCTTAAATGTGACTATTTAAAGTCAATAGAGTTCGTCCGTGAGAGAGAAAAGCGCAAGCAGCGAGCAGGAACGGGACGAATCTGAACCGGAACGGCAATGAGGGCGCATGCAGCGCAGCAGTAGAACATTTAACCAATGGTAAGACCAGACAATTATTGATCTGACCCCATCAAATGATAAAAGGCTCCAGACGGAGCCTCTTTGTAAGACTGGCAGCAACCTTAGCGAATGATGTTAAGGGTCACATCAATGTTGCCGCGCGTAGCGTTAGAGTATGGGCAAACAATGTGTGCCGCATCTACCAGCTTCTGCGCTTCGGCTGCATCCATCTCTGGCAGGTGAATATTCAGTTTGGCTTCGATACCAAAACCGGTGGGGATCGGGCCGATACCCACTTCACCTTCAATCCACGCATCTTTTGGCATGGTGATTTTGTCGCGACCGGCGACAAATTTCATTGCACCGAGGAAACACGCTGAGTAACCCGCAGCAAACAGCTGTTCTGGGTTAGTGACTTCGCCGCCTGCGCCGCCCATCTCTTTTGGCACGCCCAGTTTCACATCCAGCACGTTGTCAGAAGAAGTAGCACGACCATCACGGCCGCCGGTGGCTTTGGCTTTTGCGGTATAAACAACTTTTTCTAAAGACATGATAACCTCATTATTCGCTATATAATCGCGCACTATGTAAATGCGCGCAGTTTTGACGTTGATATCAGGGATGCCACCAGGGTGACATCCGTAATGCTTTATTTGGCGCGGTTAAGATGGCTACGCAAATCGTCCAGCTGGTTTTTCAATGCCAACAGCGCATCATCGTCGCAGGCCGTGGCACAGCGCACCGCTTCAGGAATGCTTTGCGCACGTTCACGTAGCGCACGACCCTCATCGGTTAGGGTCACTACCACCTGACGTTCATCGCGGCGCGAACGCTGGCGACGCAATAAACCCGCGGCTTCCAGACGCTTCAACAGCGGCGTCAACGTGGCTGAATCAAGGAACAGCTGCTCACCAATCTCTGATACCGTCACATCATCCTGATTCCACAACACCAGCATCACCAGATATTGCGGATAGGTAATTTCCAGCTCAGCCAGCAGCTGGCGATAGACTTTGTGCATCGCGAGATTCGCGGAATACAGTGCGAAGCAGAGATGTTGATCAACCTGGAGTGGCATCTGCTGCACTTTTTTGTCATCTTGATTACTGTTCATGCGATTCAATATAGATAGCGCGCTAGATAATTGCAAGCGACTTTATTCCGGAGAGTGAAAGATGCGTGATTCACTGGAAGAGCAAGCGCGCCGTTATGCCACGCAAGCACATGCTGCTGCGGGTCAGCGTCGCAAATACACCGATGAGCCTTATATCGTGCACCCGGCTGCGGTGGCCGAACTGGTGCGCAGCGTCACCGATGATGAACAGATGATTGCCGCCGCCTGGCTGCATGACACCGTTGAAGATACCCCCAGCACGTTACAGGATATTGAAAGCCACTTCGGTTCGCGTGTTGCGCAGCTGGTCGATATGCTGACTGATAGCACTCAACCCGAGGCGAAAAACCGCGCCGCTCGCAAACTGGCGCACTTCCGACATACCGCCGAAGCCTGCCCCGATGCGCAAACTATTAAATTAGCAGACATCATCGATAACACTCGCGCTATCGTCCAGTTCGATCCCAATTTTGCCCGCATCTATCTGGTCGAGAAGCAGATTCAGATTCAGCTGCTGAATCAAGGGGATCAACAACTGTGGAAGCAGGCTGAGCGGATTATTGAGCATGGTCTTGAGCAGCTGGCGCAGCCGCCACACAGCGTGCCAGAGAGTTGGTTTGTGAAACAGGCGGCGAAATACGGCGGATTGAGCTAAAAAAAACCCGCCGTGCAGGCGGGTCAGAGAACCGATAGTCTTTTTACTCGAGCAACTGCCGCCCCAGATAGGGATTGGCTTGCAGCAGTTTCATCAATTTACGCGCCGTAGCGGATGGGCGCGTGCGTTGCGCCTCCCAACTTTTTACAGATGAAACGCTCACCCCCATCACGCGGGCGAATTCATCCACCTGCATGCCGGTCATTTCGCGTAAACGCTGTGGCTCGGGAACGGATACTGCGTTGAGTGTAATTTCTGATACGGAAGGCTGTGCATCACGTGTCAAAACAATCTGCTCAAGGCTACTCAATAACTCGACCATTGGATCTTTTATTTCCATAGAGAACTCCTTAAAAACTCACTATGAAGCACGTGAAAGTAGAGAGGTAAGCGCCACCAGGCGCTGAAACTCGGCCATATCAGGCTGTATCCCGCAGCGGTCTTTTTAATTTTTTATTAAACCGTTACGGGACACAGCCTGCTGCACACTGCGAAAAGATGTCATAGCAATGCAACAATCAGCCGGGTTACTAATTATGGGTCAGATCCCCGGCTTTGCTGCCTGATTACTGATTATTTTTTATTCTTACTTATGTCACAGAGGAATCAATCACCATAAGCAATTGACCCGCCTGAACTTGCTGCCCGGCCTGCCGATAGAAACTATGGATTTTTCCACTGACTGGCGCCACGATCGGGATTTCCATTTTCATTGATTCGAGAATGCCTACCGTGGCGCCCGCTTCAATCTCACTGCCTTCATCAACCAACCATTGCCACACGCTGCCCGCCACCTGGCTCTCTACCGGGCTACACCCTGCAGGCACCGTAATCTCTTCCGTACTCTGTTCCTGCAGCTGGCTGTCGAAGGTGAATTGCCCTTCAGCGCGCCAGCGCGCCAGCTCACTGTCAAAAGCCTGCTGACGTTGCTGCTGGAAGGCGTCGATCTCCACCGCCTGCTCCACCAGCAACGCCTGATAATCTGCGAGGCGGAATTCGCCTTCTTCGCTATGTAGCGGATAGTCACCCCACGGGAAACGCTCGCGAATGGTGAGTAACTCTTCGGCGCTGACCGGATAAAAGCGTATTTGATCGAAGAAGCGCAGCAGCCACGGTTGGGTGAACGCCGAGGTTTGTCGATCGCGGTTCCACATCTGCATGGTACGTCCGACAAACTGGTAACCGCCCGGCCCTTCCATGCCGTATACGCACATGTAAGCGCCGCCAATCCCCACCGAGTTCTCTGCCGTCCAGGTGCGCGCCGGATTGTATTTGGTGGTAACAAGACGATGACGCGGATCGAGCGGCGTCGCCACGGGCGCACCGAGATAGACATCGCCCAGCCCCATCACCAGATAGGCGGCACTGAACACGATCTCCTTCACCTCATCAATGCTGGCTAGGCCATTGATGCGGCGGATAAATTCAATATTGCTGGGGCACCAGGGCGCATTAGGGCGTACAGACTGGCTGTAGCGGGTAATGGCTTCGCGACAGGCCGCGTCATCCCAACTGAGCGGTAGCCACACGGTGCGTGAAGGCACGGCAGCATCGCTTAAGTCACCCAGTGCATAATCAATGTGCAAAATTTGCGCCAACAGCTCACTTCTTACACAGTGTTGTGCATCGTAGTGCACCTGTAGCGAACGGATGCCGGGCGTTAACTCCAGCTGTCCCGGCAGCGGATGGGCTTCCAGCTGTTGCATCAACGCGTGTACGCGGAAACGCAGCGCGATATCCAGCATTAAATCGCCATACTCCACCAGCAGGAATCGGTCACCTGCCGCACGCACGCTGAGCGATGGACGCCCGTTTTCTGCCGCATGATGGTGCAACAGCGGATCAATAAGGGGCAGTGCCGCATTCACTGTAAGCGGTGCTGATTGCAGTTTAATGATCATTTCGCGTTGCGCCTGTGCCAGTCGATCGGCATCACTCAGATCGATCGGCATGAAGCGTACCCGATCCCCGGCTTTGAGCTGTCCGAGTTTCCACAGATCGGCCTCGATCACCGTGGCCGGGCAGACAAAGCCCCCGAGCGAAGGACCGTCCGGGCCGAGGATCACCGGCATATCACCGGTAAAATCCACCGTGCCAAAGGCATAAGCGTTGTCGTGAATGTTGGAGGGATGCATGCCCGCTTCGCCGCCGTCGCTACGGGCCCAGGTCGGTTTGGGGCCAATCAGACGGATGCCGGTACGACTGGAGTTGTAGTGCACCTGCCACTCGGCGGCAAAGAACTCAGTAATGTCCTGATCGGTAAAGAAGGTTGGCGCACCGTGCGGCCCGTAAATCACCCGCAGTTGCCATTCACCGTTGAGTTCCGGCACCAGCTCGGCAGGTAATTCTGCTGTCGCCTGCACCTGCGGATCGGCGAGGTGCAGCACGTCGCCCGCCCGCAGGGCACGCCCGGCATGGCCACCAAATTTCCCGAGGGTGAAAGTGCTGCGGCTGCCGAGATAATGTGGGGTATTCAAGCCACCCGCCAGCAGCAGATAACTGCGGCATCCTTCACTGACATCGCCCAGCGTCAGGGTTTGCCCGGCCTGCGCCGTGACGATCTGATGCATCGCCAGCGTCTGCTGGTCCAGCTGCGCGGCAATCGGTGCCCCGGTCAAAACAAAACTGCACGCCTGATTAAAACGCAGCGTTGGGCCGCGCAGGGTGATCTCCAGTCCCGCCGCCTGCGCGTCATTATTCAATAAGCGATTACCCAACTGGAATGCGCGGCTGTCAAATGGGCCAGAGGGCGGCACACCAACGTGCCAGTAACCGACGCGGCCAGGCGCATCCTGCACCGTGGTTAAGGTGCCGCCGCTAAGGATATCCAGCGTCGGCGGTTGCCATTGCACGCCGCCCAAAGTAGCGGTGATGATGCGGCCCTGCTGTACCTCCGGCAGCGAGCAGAGATGGCGCAACCACAGCAGATTGGTTTCGATGCCGTACAGCTCGGTGGCGTCCAGCGCCTGCGCCATACTGCGCAATGCCTCTTCACGATTGGCTGCATGCACGATTACCTTCGCCAGCATCGGATCGTAAAACGGTGAGACCTCCATGCCGGTTTCCACGCTGCTGTCGATGCGCAGCGTGGCATCATCAATCTTTGCAGGGAACTGAACGTGACTGAGCAAACCGGCACTGGGCTGGAACTGTTTGGCCGGATCTTCTGCGTACAGACGTACCTGAATCGCATGGCCTTGCGCTTCGGTCGATAAGGTGTGGAGCGGCGGCAACGTTTGCTGCGCCAGCTCCACCATCCAGCGCACCAAATCCACGCCGTACACCATTTCGGTGACGCCGTGCTCCACCTGCAAACGGGTGTTTACTTCAAGGAACCAGAACTGCTGGCTGGCATCATCGTAGACATACTCCACGGTGCCTGCGCTACGGTAGTTGACCGCACGCGCCAGTCGCACCGCAGTCGCTTGTAGCTCGGCGCGCACTGTCGCACTCAATCCCGGTGCGGGCGTCTCTTCCAGCACTTTTTGGTTGCGGCGCTGAGCGGAACAGTCACGCTCGCCAAGGGCGATGACGTTGCCAGCCCCATCGCCAAAGATCTGCACTTCGATGTGACGCGCGCGGGCGATAAACTTCTCTAAAAATACGCCATCATCGGCGAAGTTGTTGCCTGCCAAACGCTTCACGCGGGTAAATGCGGTGTTGAGCTGCTCGGCATCATCACAGCGCTGCATACCGATGCCACCGCCGCCCGCGGTGCTTTTTAGCATCACCGGATAGCCAATCTCCTCCGCCATCTCTCGCGCTTCGTCCAGCGAAGTCAGTAAGCCGCTGCCCGGCAGCAGTGGCACCTGATTCTCCTGCGCCAACGCACGCGCACGATGTTTCAAACCAAACGCCGCCATCTGCTCAGCACTCGGGCCGAGGAACTGCACGCCGGCCGCTTCACAGCGCGTGACGAACTCGGGATTTTCACTGAGGAAGCCGTAGCCCGGATGCACCGCCTGCGCCCCGCTCTGCGCGGCAATCGCCAGTAATTTTTGCTGATTGAGGTAGGTGTCTCGCACCTGCCCGTCTCCCAGCGACCAGGCTTCATCGGCCAGACGCACATGCCGCGCGTGGCGATCGGCTTCGGCATACACCGCAATCGCGCGGATATTCATGGCTTTCAGGGTACGGATAATGCGCACGGCAATCGCGCCACGGTTGGCAATCAATACGCGATCAATCATGAGTGAAATCTCTTATTACGGCAGGTCGTCCTGCGTGGACAGTGACGGCTAAAAACGGGTCGTCCCGTTGCGTCAAAGCATCACCACACGCTGACTAAGATCGGCGTGGGGTTGTAACCGTTACAGGGATTGTTGAGCTGTGGGCAGTTGGAGATCAGCACCAGGATATTCATCTGCGCCACCATCTCGACATATTTACCGGGGGCAGAAATGCCATCGGCGAAGGTCAAACCACCGTCGTGCGTCACCGGCACGTTCATAAAGAAGTTGATGTTATGGGTGATATCGCGACGCGTCAGGCCGAATTCCGGCTTCTCGGCCACCGCCAGCATCCAGCTGTCACGGCAGGAGTGCATATGGCGCTTCTCCAGATCGTAACGCACCGTGTTGCTCTCACAGGAACAGGCGCCGCCCAGCGTATCGTGGCGACCGCAGGTATCGGCGGTTATCGTCAGCATCGGGCGATCGGCGTTGGAGCGCAGCACGCTGCCTGCACTGAGGAACACATTCTTTTGCCCGCGAAGTGTATCGCTCATGCTGTAGCGCTCGGCGGTGTCGTCGGCGTTGAAGAACAGGGTATCGGCAGCCTGATTACCCTCCAGATCGGTGATTCGCAAGGTCTGGCCCGCTTCGATGCGCTGTAACCAGTAATCACCAGCATTCACCTGCTGCTGGCATTGCTCTTCGGCGGGATTGAGTAAGCTTTCAGTGATCATCAGATTTCTCCTTGCAGCTGATAGAGCGCGTTGTTGTGCAGGCCGCGCTGGTTTTCGGCACGCGCCAGGCAAATTTCCGGCAGCGGCGCGCGCTGGGCATCCAGTGTGATCTGCACCGGCTGGCGCGGATACTCGCTGCTGGCGCTAAGCGGATGTGGGCAGGTGTGCAAAATCACCAACGTGTCCATGGCAAAGCGCAGTCGCACCTGGGCGCCTGCTGCGCCCTGCTGTTCCAGTTGCAGCGTGCCGTTATCATCGGCGCGCACCTGCGCAAACAGGTTGAGGCAGGAAGCCATATCACGCTGGCCAAGGCCGTATTTCGCCAGCTCAACGAGGAAGCTGTCGTAGCCGTTTTGATGGCGCAGATTGCGTGCCTGCTGATAATCGCTGGCACCGAAACGGGCAGAGGTTTGTTCAGCATTCAGCGTGCCGCAGACGCTCTCATGCCAGCCGAAGCTGTCCTCTTCGATGCCGCAAAAAATGCGTCCCATATCAGAGTAAAGGCAGTGCCCGGCCGTCAGGCGGAAAGTGTGCTGACACTTCAACGTATCGGGCGCGTTGTAGCGTTCCAGTAGATTTTCCGGGTTGTAGAACAGCATGCCGACGTTGGCGCCGCCTGCGATATCGGTCAGCGTCAGCGCCGTACCGCTGCGCATCACCAGCGACCAGTGCGATCCCGCCGGTAACAAGGTTTGATAAGCATTCATGTGGTGCTCCTTTAAGCCACCTGCGGCTCAGACGACAGCGCAGCGTCAGGCTGTGTGCGATCCAGCGGCAGGTCGTAAGTGATAGTCGCGCCCCAGGCTTCCGGCGCGTGCGGGTCATGACGCAGTTTGTCGAACACCAGCAGGCGCGAGGCCAGGCTGAAGCCCTCTTTCAAATCGTGCGTAATCATAAAAATGGTCAGGTTGTGCTGCTGCCACAGGCGAGTAATCAGCTGGTGCATCTCGTGGCGGATGCCGGGATCGAGCGCCCCAAAGGGTTCGTCGAGCAGCAGGATGCGCGGCTGCTTCATTAACGCCTGCGCCAGCGCCAAACGCTGTTGCATGCCGCCAGAGAGCTGATGCGGATATTTACTCTGCGCCTGCTCCAGGCCGACCTGCGCCAGCATCGCCTGCGCACGCTGACGGATCGCCTGGCGCTTTTTACCCCACACACGTCCCAGCCAGCGAGCGCTGCTGAACTCTTCCGCCAGCATCACGTTGCCCAGCACTGTCAGATGGGGAAACACCGAGTAACGCTGAAACACCACGCCGCGATGGGCATCGGGCTCATCGGGTATCGGTTCGCCATCCAGCAGCAGTTGGCCTTTGGTCGGTGATTCGGTGCCGAGTAGCATGTTGAGGAAAGTGGTTTTGCCACAGCCGGATGCCCCAACAATCGCCACAAACTCGCCCTGCTCCACGTTGATGTTGAGGCGCTCCAGCACAACCTGATCGCCGTAATGTTTTTCGAGGTTTTTCAGTTGCAGTAAAGGCATCGCTCGCTCCTGTGTCATTTCGCGTGATACCACGGCCAGCAGCGACGGCTGATTAGCCGTAGCAGCAGGTCGAGCACAAAGGCCAGCAGCGCGATCCACGCCACGTACGGCAAAATCACATCCATCGCCAGATAACGGCGCATCAGGAAGATGCGGTAACCCAGCCCTTCGGTGGCGGCAATCGCTTCAGCAGCAATCAGGAACAGCCACGCCGACGCCAGCGACAGGCGCACCGCATCCAGCAAGCGCGGCATCATCTGCGGCAGGATCACACGCCACAAAATCTGCGCGCTATGTCCACCCAAGGTCTGCGCTTTCACCAGCTGCTCACGCGGGATTTTCTCCACCTGCAGCTGCAAATCACGCGCAATCAGCGGGGTAATGCCGATCACGATCAGCACCACTTTCGATACTTCACCAAGGCCAAAACAGATAAATAGAATCGGCAGAATCGCCAGTGGTGGCACCAGCGCCACCACTGTCACCAGCGGTGCTAATACCGCCCGCACCACCGGTAACGCGCCAGTGAACAGGCCAATCGCCAGCGCCAGCAGCGCGCTAATCGCCACGCCGCTCAGCAGACGCATCAGGCTGGCGGCGGTGTCGGTCCACAGCAGATACTCACCGGTGCGCGGGCTGGGCTGAAACGCCATGCGACTGATGGCGTCGCCCATCGCGTTAAACCCCGGCAACAGTTTGTCTGCGGCATTCAGGCTGAGACGCGCATCCGACGCGAACAGATAGACCAGCAGCAGCGCCAGCAGCGGCAGGATGCCAAGCAGCAGGCGACCGAGCGGCAGCGGTTGGTAGTTGATCAATTTACGCATCGGCATCGTCTCGCTTAGAGCTGACCAGCGGCGGCCAGCTTGGTGTACTCATCGGTGAAGCGCAGTTTCAGGTTATTGGTATCACCCCAATGACCGGCTGGCGTTTCCACGCCCACCACATCGGCGCTCGGTGCCCCTTCGCCCAGTAAGCCGTGCTTGAAGGAGAACTCCGCGACCAGCTGCATGGTGGCTTTCAGCTGTGGGCTATCGACAAAATCGAGGGTGGTTTTAGCATCGCTGAACAGGTGGGTGGCGGCCAGCTGCTGATCGAAGCCTGCCAGATCGGTGCCGGAAGCCTGCGCCATTTGGGTGCGGGCGGCTTTGGCGCTGTCACTGGGACCAGACATGGTTTTAAGGGTTTCATACCAGGCGCCGGTCAGGGCTTTGCCGAGCTGCGGATACTTTTTCAGCGTGGTGGTGTTCACTACCAGCAGATCGAGGATTTCCCCCGGAATCTGCGCGGAGGAGAAGATCAAATGGCTGTCCGGTTGCTTTTCGGCTTCGGCCAGCAGCGGGTTCCAGGTGACGATAGAGTGGACGTCAGCCGTGCCGAACGCCGCCACCAAATCAGCATCGGCGGTGTTCACCACTTTGACATCCTTCTCGCTCATGCCGGATTTCTCCAGCGCACGCGCCAGCAGATAGTGTGAGACCGAGAGTTCGACCAGATTGATGGGCTTGCCTTTCAGCGAGGCAATGTTGCCTTTGCCTTTCAACAGAATGCCGTCATTGCCGTTGGAGTAGTCGCCGACAATCAGCGCGGTGCTGTCCACGCCGCCGGTGGCAGGAATGGTCAGCGCATCCATGTTGGTCATGGTGCAGCCGTCAAAGCCACCGGCGGTGTACTGATTCACCGATTCGATGTAGTCGTTGACCTGCACAAACTGGATGTCGATGCCGTATTTATCGGCCCATTTTTTGACGATGCCGCTCTGCTGGGCGAAATCCCATGGCATCCAACCCGCATAAATGGACCAGCAAATTTTGAAGGAGGGTTTGTCGGCGGCGAGCGTATTGACGCTGAACAGCGCGACGGTGCAAAGCAGCAGCAAGCGAAGGCAGGCTTTGATCATGATGGTTCCTCTGGCGTTAACGGGCGAAAAAAAGCAGGAGGCGGCGAGCAACGATCTCGCTTTCCTCCCGGGCTTTTGTCCCGCCGTGTAACCGTCAGAGGACGGTCGGTCACTCTCGGACCAGCATCTTTCGACCGGAACCCTAGTGACCCATTGCAAATTGTCTGGCGACGTCGGTTGCCCGCTATCGCTCCTGCATCTGCATAAACACATTCAAAAAAAGTGCCAATGTTTCAATCCATTGAAAAATATCATTATTCACGTAATTTCCAGCTCGAACGGCTCGCCTGGTGCACAGTCATGCAGCGTGGGCGCACCAACATGAAGCGTACGTCCCCGCGAGAATATTGATGCACCTCGCAGTTTTAAACGAAGCCCGAAAAAACTTTTACTTACTGTTCAAAGGGTTATTTCTGTCATGTGCCTGTCATCTTTGAACCAATCCAATATTGGTTCGCTTCTTGCCTAAGCTGATAAAGCCGATTGCTCAGCCTTTCATCAGTAAAAGTGCTGGTTAATCCGGGATTACCGATCTTTTACTGATGCTTAAACAGGCGAACCAATCATGAGTCACACGTCAGATAGCGCCCGCAACTCCAGTTCTGCTCTGGAGCAATTGCGTCAACTGATCCAGCAACGGGAGCAGCAGCCCGATCGCGCGCTGCCCACAGAACGTGAACTGGCGGAGCGTTTCGGCGTTGGACGCCGGGAGATTCGCCGTGCGCTTGATGTGCTGGAAGAGGAGGGCCGCATCTGGCGTAAACAGGGCAAAGGCACCTTTGTCGGCCCCGCCGCACCGGTACAGCCGCTAGCGCTGCACGATCTGCCGCAGCAGTCGAACCTGCTGGAAGTGATGGAAGCGCGCTTGCAGCTGGAGCCAGGGCTGGCACGCCTGGCTGCCCTGCGCGCCAGTAAAGAGCAGATTGCGCTGATGAAGCGCCTGCTGGAGCGCATGAATGGCATTACGGCACCGGAGGATGGCGACCAGCACGAACTGTGGGACAGCGCCTTTCATCGCGCTATCGCGGAAGCAGCCGGTAATCGCTTGATGCTGGGCCTGTTCGACGCCGTGGATGCAGTGCGCCGCGATCCTGGTTGGCAGCATCTGCGCGTACAGGCACGCACCCCCGCTCGCCTCAACAATTACGACGACCATCATCAGCGCCTGGTGAATCACATCGCGCAACGCCAGCCGCATGAAGCCGCTGCCGCGATGCGCGAACACTTACTGGCGCTGCAACAGGCGCTGCTCGAAGCGCTGTACCGCCATCAAGAGGAGACGCCATGAACGATCACCCGGTGCTTGCCGTTCGCAATCTGCGTGTGCAGTTTCGCGGTTCACCCGTCACGGTGCTGGACGATATCTCTCTGACGCTGCACGCAGGTGAAACGCTGGCGCTGGTTGGAGAATCGGGCTGCGGCAAAAGTATTACCTCACTCACCCTGATGGGCCTGCAACCCGCCAGTGCGGAGATTTTACAGGGCGAAATGCAGTTCGACGGACGCAGCCTGCGCGATCTCAGTGCCAACGACTACGCCAGCCTGCGCGGCAATCAGCTGGCGATGATTTTCCAGGAGCCGATGACCTCGCTCAATCCGGCTTTCACGCTCGGCGACCAGCTCAGTGAAGCGGTGATGCGCCATCGCCACGTCAATCGCCGCACGGCGATGGAAGCCGCGCTGACCATCCTGCAAAAAGTGCAGATTCCCGCACCAGAAATGCGGCTCAAAGCCTATCCTCATCAGCTTTCTGGCGGCATGCGTCAGCGTGTGATGATCGCCATGGCATTGATTAACAATCCAAAACTTCTGATCGCCGATGAGCCAACCACCGCACTCGACGTCACCATTCAGGCACAGATTCTGGCGCTGCTGAATACCCTGAAGCAGGAAACCGGCACCGCTGTATTAATGATTACTCATGACCTGGGCGTGGTGGCGGAAGTCGCGCAGCGCGTGGCAGTGATGTACGCCGGTCAGGTGGTGGAAACTGGCAGCGTGGAAGCGATTTTTAACGATCCCCAGCATCCGTACACCATTGGCTTGATGGGTTCGATTCCCAGCCTGAGCGCGCGCAGCGGCGCGCTGGCCACCATTCCTGGCCAGGTTCCGCTACCGGAAAACATGCCCGCAGGTTGTCGTTTTGCCAACCGTTGCCCCTTTGCCGAACTCCGCTGTCAGCACAACCGCCCAGCGCTGCGTGCGCTGGCTACCGATCATCAGGTCGCCTGTTTCCGCGCGCCGCTGGAACAGCATGTCACGCAGGGAGAGATCGCATGAAACCGATTTTAGAGTGCCGCGATTTAAGCAAAACCTTTGCCGGGCCCAACCGCCTGTTTAAGCGCAATCGCGGCGTCACCGCAGTCGATCGCGTGTCGTTACAGGTGATGCCGGGCGAAACGCTGGCGATTGTTGGCGAATCGGGGTCGGGTAAATCGACCCTCGGCCGTTTGCTGCTACGCCTGCTGGCGGCCAGTGCCGGAGACGTGTTTTATCAGGGCGAAAGTATTACCGATGCCAGCGGCGCACGCCTGAATCAACTGCGCCGCGAACTGCAAATCATCTTTCAGGACCCCTTTGCCTCATTGAATCCGCGCATGACGGTGCAACAGATTGTCGGCGAGCCGCTGTGGCTGCACGACAAAATGAGTCGGGAAGCACGCCACGATCGCGTGGCGGATCTGCTGCGCACCGTGGGTTTACCGGCAGCCTGGGCCGAGCGTTATCCGCATGAGTTTTCCGGCGGTCAACGTCAACGTATTGGTATTGCTCGTGCCCTCGCCTCTCAACCCAAACTGCTGCTGGGCGATGAGCCGGTTTCCGCCCTGGACGTTTCCGTGCAGGCGCAGGTGGTGAACTTACTGGAGAGCCTGAAACAGCAGTTTGGCCTGACGATGATCATCGTGGCGCACGGTCTGGCGGTGATTCGCCATATGAGCGATCGCGTGGCGGTGATGTATCTCGGTCAGATCGTGGAAGTCGCCACGGTCGATGAGATTTTTGACGCACCGCTGCACCCCTACACCCAGGCGCTGATCGCTTCTGCGCCGCAGATGCAGCCAGGGGCCAACCGCCAGGTTCCGATGCTGCAGGGCGATCTGCCCAATCCTGCCAATCCGCCCACCGGCTGTCGTTTTCACACCCGCTGCCCATGGGCGACAGCAGATTGCCGTCAGTTTGAACCGATTAACCAGGTGCTGAGCGGTGGCCGCCAGATTGCCTGTCATCGCTGGCAGGAGATTAACCGCGATCGCAGCGTCATCGTGATAGCACCGCCTTCTGCCGCCTTTTTACGTCGCCGCGCGCTGTTTGAGCAGGCGGTCAAGCAACAAGCCTAACCCTCTGGAGATTCGCCTGTGAAGAAAGCTCGTTTACCCTTACTCACGGCCTTAAGCGGCCTGCTCTTGCTCGGTGCCAGTACACACAGTCAGGCGGAAAGCGTGATTCGTATCGGGCTGGGTGCCGATCCGGACATGCTCGATCCGCATCTGGCGCGCACCTATTACGGTCGCTTTGTGTTTGCCGCCATGTGCGACCGTCTGGTGGATGTGGATGAGAATCTGAAAGTGGTACCCGGCCTGGCAACCGATTGGACATGGAGCGATGACGGCAAAACCCTGACCATGAACCTGCGCGATGGCGTGACCTTCCAGGATGGTGAGAAGTTTGATGCCAACGCGGTGAAATTTAATATCGAGCGTGCGCTGACGTTGCCGGGCTCGTTGCGGAAAAGCGAAATCTCCTCTGTTGAAAGCGTGGAAGTGAGCGGTCCGATGCAGGTGAAGTTGCATCTGAAAACGCCGGATGCCGCGCTGCTCAGCCAGTTAACCGACCGCGCCGGCGCGATGCTGGCCCCGGAAGCGGCCAAAAAACCGGATTTCGCCACCCATCCCGTCTGTTCCGGTCCATATCAGTTTGCCAGCCGCGTGCAGCAGGACCGTATCGTGCTGACGCGCTTTGAAAACTACTGGAATAAAAGCGCTTACCACTTCGATAAAGTGATTTTCCTGCCGATCCCGGATGCCTCAGTACGTCTTGCCAACCTGCGGGCAGGCGATCTCGACCTGACTGAAGGCGTGGCGGCCAGCGATGTGAAAACCGTGGAGGCCGACAGCAAGCTGGCACTGTCCAAGGTCACCGGTCTCGGTTATCAGGGCATCACCTTCAACATCAATAACGGCAAGGTAGACGCCAACAGCCCGCTAAAAGATCCACGCGTACGTGAGGCCTTCTCGCTGGCGATTGATCGCGATGCGCTGAATCAGGTGGCGTTTGAAGGCTTGTATACCCCGTCCAATCAGGCGTTCTCACCGGTCAGCGCTTATCACGTCAACACACCCATCAGCACACGAGATGTGGAAAAAGCCAAAGCGTTGCTGAAGGCGGCGGGCGTGGCTACACCGCTCAATCTGACGCTGCTGGTCACCAATAACCCAACGGCACAGCAGGTCGGCCAGGTGATTCAGGCGATGGTCAGCGAGGCGGGGATTAACCTCAACTTGCAGATGAGTGAGTTCGCCAGCTTGCTGGACCGTCAGCAGCGCGGCGATTACCAGCTCAGCTTATCTGGCTGGTCAGGCCGTCCCGATCCCGATGGCAGCATCTATTCGTTTATTAACAGTAAAGGCACGCTCAACGACGGTCGCTACAGCAATGCCCAGGTTGATGAGTGGCTGAACGCCGCACGCCTCACCAACGATCAGGCGCAGCGTCAGGCGCTGTACACCAAGGTGGTGAACCAACTGCAAACCGATATGCCGATTGCCTATCTCTACTTCGAGCCACGCATTTTTGGCATGACGAAAAAACTGCAGGGCTTTAAAGCCTGGCCTGATGGTCTGGTGCGCCTAGCGGGTGTGAGCATGGCGCAGTAAACCGCTGAGGAGCGATGATGCTGGAACTGATTGTTAAACGCTTATTGCTGGCGATTCCCACGCTGCTGCTGGTGAGCATCATGGTGTTTGCGCTGCAAAAGCTGCTGCCGGGCGATCCGGTGCTGGCGATGGCGGGTGAGGAGCGCGATCCAGCGGTCATCGCGCAGCTGCGGGCTGAATATCATCTGGATGATCCCATATCCACGCAGTATTTCTCTTGGATCGGCAATGCGCTGAAGGGTGATTTGGGCATGTCACTGCGCACCAAAGAGCCGGTGACCTCGCTGATAGCCAGCAAACTGCCGGTGACGCTGGAATTGTCGCTGCTGGCGATGATTATTGCACTGGGCGCGGGCATCAGCATGGGCATTATCGCGGCGGTGCGCAAAGATACGTGGGTCGATCACACCACCAACTTTGTCGCACTGTCCGGCATATCGGTGCCGCACTTTTGGTTGGGCATTCTGCTGATCCTGCTGTTTTCCGTGCATCTGCAATGGCTGCCGGCATCGGGCTTTGTGCCCATCAGTGAAGATGTGGTGCAGAACCTGAAAACCCTGCTGCTGCCTGCGTTGGTGCTGGGTACCGGCCTGGCCGCCACGCTGATGCGCCATACAAGGGCGTCAATGATCGGTGTGCTCAAGGCCGATTACATCCGCACCGCGCGCGCCAAAGGTTTGCTGGCGCCGAAAGTGGTGCTGAAGCACGCCTTCCGTAACGCACTGATGCCGATCGTCACGCTCACGACCTTGCTGTTTGGTGAACTGCTGGGCGGCGCGGTGTTAACCGAGCAGGTTTTCACGCTGCCCGGCTTCGGCAAGATGATTGTCGATGCGGTGTTTAACCGTGATTACGCGGTGGTTCAGGGCGTGGTGCTGGTAGTGGCGATCGGCTTTCTGCTGCTGAACCTGCTGGCGGATGTGCTCTATCTGTTAATCAACCCGAAAATGCGAGGCTAACCATGAGCGAGGTGTTAACAGCAGGCGCAGTGCCTGCGGTCGCAAAGCCCAACCGCCGGGTGCTGAAGAAATTTCTGCGCAATAAGAGTGCGCTGATCGGCGCGGTGATCGTGCTGCTGTTTGTTGCCGTGGCGCTGCTGGCGCCCTGGCTGGCTCCAGCCGATCCGATCAAGGCGAATTTCCTTGCCGTGCGCAAAGCCCCTTCCGCGCTGTTCTGGTTGGGCACCGATGAGCTGGGCCGCGATATTCTGTCGCGTTTGATTTGGGGCGCCCGCACCTCACTGCTGGCGGGCTGTATTTCGGTGATGATTGCCATTTTGATTGGCGTGCCGCTGGGCTTGATCGCCGGTTACTGGCAGGGTTGGTGCGATGGCATTATCTCGCGCTTTATCGAAGCGCTGCTCGCTTGCCCGTTTCTGATCCTCGCTATCGCCTTGGGGGCGTTTCTTGGCCCGAGCTTATCCAATGCGATGATTGCTATTGGGTTATCCGCCATGCCGATTTTCGCCCGGCTAACGCGCGGCCAGGTGATTGCTATCCGCCATGAAGAGTATATCGAGGGTGCCCGCGCCATTGGCTTGCCGGACCGCTGGATCATCCTGCGTTATGTGCTGCCCAACGTGCTGTCACCGATTCTGGTGCAGGCCACGCTGGCGATCGCCTCCGCGATTATCACCGAAGCCAGCTTGTCATTTCTCGGCCTCGGCCAGCAGCCGCCGTCACCTTCCTGGGGCGCGATGCTGAATACCGCCAAAGGCTATCTGGAGCAGGCACCCTGGATGTCGATTTTCCCTGGGTTGGCCATTTTTCTCACTGTGCAGGGCTTCAATCTGCTGGGTGACGGACTGCGCGACGCGCTTGATCCGCGCAATGACTCACATTAAGGAACCGTTATGAGTGATTTGGATTTCAACGTTAGTTATGCCTCGCACCGCGCCCCAATGATGGGTCGCAATGCGGTTGCCACGTCACAGCCGCTGGCCGCACAGGCGGGGATGCGCATGCTGCAACAGGGCGGTAATGCGGTAGATGCGGCAATTGCTACTGCGATGGCGCTCACCGTACTGGAACCGACCGGCAACGGCATTGGCAGCGATGCGTTTGCCATCATCTGGGATGGGAAAGAGTTGCACGGTTTAAATGCCTCGGGCCGGTCTCCTGCCAGCTGGAATGCAGAGCGCTTTGCCGGGCAGAGCGCCATGCCAGAGATCGGTTGGGAAGCGGTGACCGTGCCGGGTGCGGTTTCTGCCTGGATCACACTGGCGGAACGCTTTGCCACATTGCCGCTGACCACGCTGGCGCAGCCGGCCATCGAATACGCCCGTGACGGCTTCCCGGTTTCGCCACTGATCGCCCATCTGTGGCAGCGCGGCTACAACAAACTGAAATCCCAGCCGGGCTTTACCGAATGCTTTGCGCCGGACGGCCAACCGCCGCGTGCCGGGGAACTGTTCCGTAACCCGGCGCAGGCCGCCACGCTGCAGAAAATCGCCGAAACGAAGGGAGAAGCCTTCTATCGTGGCGAACTGGCGGAGAAAATGGTGGCGTTTGCCGAGCAGCACGGCGCGGCACTGAGCATGGCCGATCTCAACAACCACCGCGCCGACTGGGTAGATCTGTTATCGCGTCCGTTTGCCGACGGCTCGGTGCAGGAGCTGCCACCCAACGGTCAGGGCATCGCCACCCTAATCGCACTGGGTATTCTGGAGCAGTGGGACATCGGCAGCTACACGCCGGATTCCGTACCCTGGCTACATCTGTCGTTCGAAGCGATGAAGCTGGCGCTGGTCGATCTGGATCGTTATGTCACCGATTACGACCATCTGGAATTCCCGGCAGAGTTGCTGCTGAGTGACAGCTATCTCAAACAGCGCGCCCAGCTGATCAATCCCGATCAAGCCGGTGATTTTACCTTCGGCTCCCCGCAGCAGAGCGGCACCGTGTATCTCTCTACCGCCGATGCCAGCGGCATGATGGTGTCTTTTATTCAGTCCAACTATATGGGCTTTGGTTCGGGCGTGGTGGTGCCGGGCACCGGTATCAGCATGCAGAATCGCGGCTGCGGCTTCTCGCTCGATCCGCAACATCCAAACGTGGTGGCCGGCAGCAAACGTCCGTTCCACACCATCATTCCGGCGTTTGCGCTGGATGCGGCAGGTCAGCCATTGATGTCGTTTGGCGTGATGGGCGGCCCAATGCAGGCACAGGGACATCTGCAGCTGGCGCTGCGCATCATGCAGCACAAGCAGAATCCGCAAGCGGCAATTGATGCACCGCGCTGGCGCGTGGAGCAAGGCCGCGCGGTGGTGGTGGAACCGGGTATCGACCGTAATGTGCTGGCGAAGCTGCGCGAGATGGGCCACCAGATAACGGTGGAAGACCCGCTGCAGAGCTACAACTTTGGCGGTGCGCAGGCGATTGTGCGCGATCCGCAGGGCTTCTATATTGCCGCCACTGAAAGTCGCAAGGATGGACAAGCGTTGGTGTTTTAATCTGCCGGGTCGCTCCGCCTGGCGACCTTACTCTCTTGCTGCCGTTTATGATTTGGTGTGCATTGATGCGCACCAGGTCATCCGCTCCCGTTGTACACGCCAGGCCATTGCACTATCCTTTAGGACCATTCCCACCGAATCGAATTTAGCCATAACAGGAGTTCAACATGGCGTCAGGATTATCCCGCATCTGGATGCGTACCGGCATGCTTATGGTCAGTGCACTGGTTGTGATGCAACTTACCGCCTGTGGCGACAAAGAAGGCGATCAGCGTAAAGCTTTCTCCGACTTTTTACAGAACACCGCAATGCGTAGCGGCGAGCATCTGCCAAGCCTGAGCGAAAACCAGAAGCAGACTTTTGGCAACTACGCGGGCGATTACGCCATTCTGTACGGCTTCTCTCAGCAGGCCAATCAGGCGGTTGAGCAAGGCATGCGCCCTGTGGTCGATGAACTGGCCGCGATTCGCGTGCCACAAGACTACCTGACCCGTCGCGACAGTCTGCGTCAGGCCAGCGGCAATTTGAGTGTGTTGTCGCAGCAGATTCAGAGCGCCAAAATGCAGGCCGACAGCAGTAAAGCCACATTGAAGCAGCCAGATGACCTGAAGAAAGTGTATGACAGCGTGTACGCCAAAGTGGTGACACAGCCAGCGGGTACTTTGATTCCGCTGCTGCCTCAGCTGCAGGCGTTGAGCCAGGCGGCGGTGCAAACCGGCGATTATCTGCAGTCGCAGGGCACGCGTGTGACCTTTAACGATGGCGGCGTCCAGTTCCCGACGCAGGATCAGGCCACGCAGTACAACACCCTGATGAGCAACCTTTCCAGCAATGCACAAGCCCTGACCCAGGCGCAAAATGCCGTGCAGGGTGGTTTGTAACGTCGCTTTTTAGGCACTCAGAGGCGACCAAAAGGTCGCCCCTTTCCTGACAAACTCTTCAGTTCATCTTTCAGATATTTCGTCACTTCCTTACAACGTCCTTATCGGTATCACTATTGTGTGATCTGGCGCATTTTCGACCAAAAATAGTTTGTGATCTTAATCACACTTATGAAACAAACCATAGGGCCTTAAAGGTGACTTAAGTCACATTTATCCCGTTGTTTTGCTTAAAATTTCGCCTTCGTACTTTTCTTACACCCTATTTATGTGATCTTCATCACCTTATAGCACCCTGACCACCCCAATTTTGCGTGATCTGCATCACACTTACCCCGGATGCTACGCAGCGTAATAAACTAGTGCTAGAGTCCGCGTGCATACAGTGATGCCACGGCCCGCGCCGGAACGGCTCAATAAAAGTCTTAACAAAAACAACCGCGCTCTTATTGCAGCGCGTCTCAATAAGGGGTGGGTTTATGTCCTCATCAGCGAAGGTCAAGGTCCAGAGCTTTGGTCGTTTTCTGAGTAACATGGTGATGCCAAATATCGGTGCGTTTATCGCCTGGGGTATCATCACAGCACTGTTCATCCCAACCGGATGGATTCCAAACGAAACGCTGGCGAAACTCGTCGGCCCAATGATTACTTACCTGCTGCCATTGTTGATCGGCTTCACCGGTGGACGCCTGGTAGGCGGCGATCGCGGCGGCGTGGTCGGTGCAATCACCACCATGGGCGTGATCGTTGGTGCGGATATGCCAATGTTCCTCGGCGCGATGATTGCCGGTCCGTTGGGTGGCTGGGCGATCAAAACCTTTGACCGTATGGTTGATGGCAAGATCAAAAGCGGCTTCGAGATGCTGGTTAACAACTTCTCAGCCGGTATCATCGGTATGCTGCTGGCGCTGCTGGCGTTTATCGGCATCGGTCCACTGGTTGAAGGTCTGTCGCACATCCTCGCGGCGGGCGTAAACCTGATGGTGCAGAACAACCTGCTGCCACTGACCTCTATCTTTGTTGAACCGGCGAAAATCCTGTTCCTCAATAACGCCATCAACCACGGTATCTTCTCTCCACTGGGTATCCAGCAGGCGAGCGAAGCCGGTAAATCTATCTTCTTCCTGATTGAAGCGAACCCAGGCCCAGGTATGGGTGTGCTGGTTGCCTATATGATTTTTGGTCGCGGTAGCGCCAAACAGTCTGCAGGCGGTGCGGCAATCATCCACTTCCTTGGTGGTATCCACGAAATTTACTTCCCGTACGTGCTGATGGCGCCACGCCTGCTGCTGGCGGTGATCCTCGGTGGTATGACAGGCGTGTTCACCCTGACCGTACTGAACGGCGGTCTGGTCTCTCCAGCGTCTCCGGGTTCAATCCTCGCGGTACTGGCGATGACGCCAAAAGGCGCGTACTTCGCCAACATTGCGGCAATCATCGCGGCGTTTGCGGTCTCCTTCGTGGTCTCTTCTATCCTGCTGAAAACCAGCAAAGTGAAAGAAGATGACGATATCGAAGCTGCCACTCAGCGTATGCGTGATATGAAAGCACAGTCGAAAGGCCAGGCCGTTGCCGGTTCTCCGGTCATCGCCGATGCAAACAGCGTTGATGTCAGCCACGTGCGTAAAATCATCGTGGCCTGTGACGCCGGTATGGGTTCCAGCGCCATGGGTGCAGGTGTGCTGCGTAAGAAAGTGCAGGATGCCGGTCTGAGCAATATCTCAGTGACCAACAGCGCGATTAACTCACTGCCGGGCGATGTAGATTTGGTGATAACTCACCGCGATCTTACTGAGCGTGCGATGCGTCAGGCACCACAGGCTCAGCATATTTCACTGAACAACTTCCTCGATAGCGCACTGTACAGCAATCTGACTGAACGTCTGATCGCCGCTAACCGCAGCGAAGCACATCGTGAAACCGTGCAGACCACGCTGGCAGACAGCTACGATGACGGCAGCTCGAACCTGTTCAAACTGGGCGCGGACAACGTATTCCTCGGCTTGAGCGCCAGCAACAAAGAGCAGGCGATTCGTTTTGCCGGTGAGCAGCTGGTGAAAGGCGGTTATGTTCAGCCAGAATACGTTGAAGCGATGCTGGAACGTGAAAAGCTGACCCCGACTTATCTCGGTGAGTCTATCGCTGTGCCACACGGCACCGTGGAAGCCAAAGACCGCGTGCTGAAAACCGGCGTAGTGTTCTGCCAGTACCCAGCGGGCGTGTTGTTTGGTGAAGAAGCCGATGACGTGGCGCGCCTGGTGATTGGTATTGCAGCTCGCAATAACGAACACATTCAGGTGATCACCAGCCTGACCAACGCGCTGGATGATGACAGCGTGATTGAGAAGCTGGCAAACACCACCAGCGTGCAGGATGTGCTGGATCTGTTGTCGCCAAAAGCGTAACAGCGCGTTTTAACTTCCCTGGGGCGGGCAAGCCCGTCCCACTTATACGGGGCGGATTTGCCCGCCCTTTCGTCATTTGATATGGGTCAAATTTATGAAAGCGTTACATTTTGGAGCAGGTAACATCGGTCGCGGTTTTATCGGTAAGTTGCTGGCTGATGCCGGTATCGAACTGGTGTTCGCGGATGTGAATCAGGTGGTTCTGGATGCCCTTAACGCCCGTCATGAGTATCCGGTTCATGTGGTTGGCGAGCAGGCAAAAGTCGAAATCGTTACTGGCGTTAGCGCAGTGAACAGCACCAGCGACGACATCGTCACGCTGATTGCTGAGGTTGATATCGTTACCACGGCGGTTGGTCCGCAGATTCTGGAACGCATCGCAGGCGGTGTCGCGAAGGGTCTGGCCAAACGCAGCGACAACGGTAATGTCCGTCCGCTGAATATTATCGCCTGTGAAAACATGGTACGCGGCACCAGCCAGTTGAAGCAGCACGTGCTGAAGGCACTGCCAGAGCAGTATCACGCGTGGGTTGAAGAGCATGTGGGCTTCGTGGACTCCGCCGTTGACCGCATCGTGCCGCCTTCTGAAGCCGGCAGCAGCGATCCGCTGGAAGTCACCGTTGAAACCTTCAGCGAGTGGATTGTCGATAAAACCCAGTTCAAAGGTGAATTGCCAAACATTCCCGGCATGGAACTCACCGACAATCTGATGGCGTTTGTAGAGCGCAAACTCTTCACGCTGAACACCGGTCATGCCATCACCGCTTATCTCGGCCAGCTAGCCGGCCACGCCACCATCCGTGATGCGATTCTGGATGAGAAAGTGCGTGCCGTGGTGCAGGGTGCGATGCAGGAGAGCGGCGCAGTATTGATCAAGCGTTATGACTTTGATGCAGACAAGCACGCTGCCTACATCCAGAAAATCCTCACTCGCTTTGAAAATCCGTATCTGAAAGATGATGTGGAACGCGTTGGCCGCCAGCCGCTGCGCAAACTCAGCGCGGGCGATCGTCTGATCAAGCCAACGCTCGGCACGCTTGAGTACCACCTGCCGCACGCGAATCTGGTGCAGGGCATTGCCGCCGCGATGCACTACCGCAGCGAAGCCGATCCTCAAGCGCAAGAGTTGGCCACATTACTGGCAGAGAAAGGTCCGCAGGCCACGCTGGCCGAGATCTCTGGGCTGGAAGCCAATAGCGAAGTGGTCACCTCAGTGGTGAGTGCTTACAACGCTATGGCATAATGCGCGCCTTTTAATAGCTCACTCGGGCGCGGTGCCAACCGTGCCCGTCGGCGGTAGTGGAACGATGCAGGCAATAATGGAAGAGAAGCAAGCTTTTGAAAACCGGGTGCTTGAGCGCCTGAACGCCGGTCGATCGGTGAGAAGCTTCCTGATCGCCGCCGTTGAGCTATTGGCTGAAGCGGTCAACCTGCTGGTATTGCAGGTTTTCCGCAAAGACGATTATGCCGTGAAGTATGCGGTTGAACCGCTGCTGCTGGGTGATGGCCCACTGGGCGAATTGTCGGTGCGCCTGAAACTGATTTACGGTTTGGGCGTGATTAATCGTCATGAGTATGAAGATTGTGAGCTGTTGCTGGCGCTGCGTGAAGAACTCAACCACGACACCAGTGATTACCGCTTCACTGACGATGAGATTTTAGGGCCGTTTGGCGAGCTGCACTGTGTGGTGGCGTGGCCGCCTCAACCTGACTTCACCCGAGACGACGAGGCATTACGCAGCATGCTACAGCAACGCTATCTGCAGATGGTGCGCTCTACCATGGTGTTATCGCTCACCGAGCTGATATCGCGCATCTCGCATAAGCAGGCATTTAAGAAGCCTGCCGTTTAAGCGTGCAGGGTGTGAGAAATCCGCTCCGCTGCAAAATCGCCCCGTTTTGATGTATCCTTTGCCTGTTTTCCTTAACGAGTTTCCCCTGATGAAAGAACAAGAAAAAGCCGAGATCAAACTGCTCAGTGATCAACTGGACGCATTGAATCGCAAAGAACCCCAGCTGCTGGAATCTGGCGATGCCGAAAAACTTGGCGAGCTGCTGCGTGAAAAAGAGAAGCTGGTGCTGGAAATTGAGCGCCTGCGTGGCGTGCGTGAAGAAAAGCTCAGCAAAGAAGCACAACAGCTGCAGAAGCTGGGCTTCAGCCGTGAGATCACCAAGAAAGAACAAGCCAACATGGGCGCATTCAAGAAAAGCGTGCGCGGCCTGGTGGTGGTGCATCCAATGACCGCGCTCGGACGTGAGATGGGGCTGAAGGTGATGACCGGCTACGCAAAGCAGCCGTTCTGATACCCGATTACGCGGCGTGTGACACGTCGCGTTCTACGTTCTCTTCCTGCACAGGTTCAATTCCAGCCGCCTGCAGCACCTGGGTGTTCAACACATCCAGCAATGCATAGCGACGGCGATACTCCGCACGTTTTTTACTGGCGATCTCTTCCAGCGCTTTCCTTTCCATGTGCAGCGGCAACGTAAACAGTTCGTCGGCCCGGGCTTCTCCCCCTAGCGACAGCCAGAACTCGCTGTAGCTGGCAAAGAATTTATCACCCTTACTGTGACGATAGCGCAGGCTGCGGAAAACATGCGTGGTATCCCCCACCGCGCTAATCGCTTGCACGCCACACTGCTGCGCCAGAATAAATACGGCTTCCATTAATAAACGTTTTGGGAATACGCCATGTGCGGCTTTGGTTGCATCGCGGATCACGTCATTCGTAATGTGTTTACGCGGACCCTGTAAGCCACCAATTAATAGTGTGCGCTTACCCTGCTCCTGAATAATTGAAAATGAAAGCGAGGCAATATTCATGGTTTGATAATGCAGTGTCAGGGTTATTTCACCTTCGCGGTCGAAATGTCCTGGGCAGCAATGAATGACAAATGCTTCGTCATTTTTTCCCTGCATAACGGCAATCTGCTGCGACGTCGGGCTTAATAGCAGCTGGCGTAGTTTGACGTTATCCAATTGATCCATCGTGACATAATGGTCAAGCAATGCCTGAGCACGCTGCGCCACGCTCAAGCCCGCGCGCAGGTAGGGACGATGCGGTTTGGCCGGCAGCAAACCCTGCATTTTCAGCAGTTGCGGCAGAAACGGCAGTTTCGCTAACTCGTGAAGGTAATTAAACGTCGTAACCGGAAATATTAAAGACCTTAAAGCAAATTTAAAGCGGAACATACTGCTATTCCATAACTTATCAGGTCTGACTTTCCCGCTAATTAACGGCAAAAACAGAGATGCCGACGAATCTTTATTCGCCACAGGGGTAGTGATAGTAGACATAATTATTTTACTTTCGTGTGATCAACTGCGGCTACTGTATGCCCCAAATTATCAACGACAGGTTAATAACGACCGTAACGGTATTGTCAGCAGGGGTAATATCGATGTGGTTTAAGAAGTGTTTAGATTTCGTAAAGAAAAAACCGGTGAAACAGGTTCACCGGTTGAGTGTGTTGGTTAGTGCCTGAACTTACTTAGCAGCAGCGAAACGTGCAGCCGCTTCGTCCCAGTTCACCACGTTCCAGAACGCTTTGATGTAATCAGGACGTTTGTTCTGATACTTCAGGTAGTAAGCGTGTTCCCACACATCCAGACCAATGATTGGCTCACCGGATGCGCCAGAAATCGCTTCTCCCATCAGTGGGCTATCCTGGTTTGCGGTTGAAACCACAGCCAGCTTGTCGCCCTTTTTCACCAGCCACGCCCAGCCTGAACCGAAACGGGTGGTAGCGGCTTTCTCGAACTCAGCCTGGAATGCTTCAACGCTGCCGAAATCTTTTTCGATAGCGGCTTTCAGTTCGCCTTGCAGGCTGGTGCCCAGTTTCAGGCCTTTCCAGAAGAAGCTGTGGTTAGCGTGGCCGCCCGCGTTGTTACGCAGTGGACCTTTTTTGTCTGCTGGCAGCTGATCCAGTTTAGCGATCAGTTCTTCAACCGGCAGATTAGCGAATTCGGTACCTTCCAGCGCTGCATTCGCGTTGTTAACGTAAGCCTGGTGGTGTTTAGAGTGATGGATTTCCATCGTCTGCTTGTCGAAGTGTGGTTCCAGTGCGTCGTACGCGTAAGGCAGGGATGGCAGTGAATAACTCATGTTCTTCCTCTCCATTTAGTGTTTTGCAGCATCACCTTAGCAGGGTGCCGCGTAAGCAGTCGGATCATTATAGTTAAAATCATGATCGGTAAAAGGGTTATCAATGCCTTAGTAATGATAAGGATTTGATGAATCTGGGAAAAGCACCGCACGCAGAGTGACATCTTATGTGTGCTGGGCGGCAGGCTTACATCTTGTGTGTGCTAGCACGCAGCTTGAGCTGCACTGGCAGTTCGTTGAGAGCCGGTGGCTCATCGCCCTTCAAAGCGGAGAGTAAACGCTTGCCCGCCATGCGTCCCATTTCTTCATAGGGCAGTACAACGCTGGTCAGCGGCGGTGAGCATACCGCCGCTAGTGGGCCGCCACCGATGCTGGCAATCGCCAGCTGGCTTGGAATCGAGATGCCAGCGGCGTGGCAAGCCATGATCGCACCACAGGCCACTTCGTCACTGGTACAGATCAGCACATCCAGTTCCGGCCAGGTGAGACGGATCTCCGCCAGCAGGCTATGTCCGGCAGCAAAGGTGGGCATTTTGGGCGAGGTCACCACGCGGTGCGGCGCCTGATTCGATGCCAGCATGCCACTATGCCAGCCATTCAGCAGTTGGCGGAAAATCGTGGTGTTGGTTTGCGTGCACAGCAAGCCGAGATGGCGATAACCGCGTTCCACCAAACTCTGCACCAGTTGGCGAATCGCTTTGGCGTAATCGACGCCGATGCTAATCCCCGCTGATTCCTGATGCACCCCGCCGATATCCATCACCGGCAGGCCCGAGTTACTCAACATCCGATGGGCTTCGGCAGCATTATCAAAATTGAAATGCACCATGGCGGCCGGATTGTAGGAGAGCAACATCTCAATTAATTCGCTCTCTTCCGCCGCCGAGTGATTAGCTTCCGCCAGCATCATGTTGTAGCCCTGTGGACGCAGAATCTCCTGCAGCGCTTCCGACACAATCGCGCTGCCCGGCGTGGCGAACGAAGGCACCACCATGGTGATCAGCTTCGACGATGCAGACGCCAGATTGCGCGCCTGGATATTCGGCACGTAGGCCAGCTCGGTGACGGCCGCATCAATTTTGGCGCGGATTTCAGGTGAGACTTTCTCCGGCATGCGCAACGCGCGTGATGCCGTCATGGTGCTCACACCGACCAAACGGGCAACATCGGCCAGTGTGCTTTTGCCGGTACCGCGCCGTTTTTTCTCTGCCATGCCTTCTCCTAAAAGACTCGCTACAAATACCCGCACGCAGCTTAAAACCAAATGCGCCAACGTGCCACGTTAATAACCACAGATTCGGGCACGCTTCACCGGTTGAGGATTTTCAGAATCTCCGAGCATGTCAGGTGCTTGCAACGATGACAAACGGGCTGCACTAAAATGTTAGCGATAACACAGTTTTTAACAACATCCGTGTTAGCGCTAACTTTTGCGACAAGCATCACAGAAAAGCGGTGAGAAAATCACCTAAAGTGCACTCCATCGACGAATAACCAGGAATTACTGATGCTCACTCAATGGCTGACACCGCAACATATCCGCATCGTAGAACAGGTTAGCGACTGGCAGGAAGCGGTGCGTCTTTCCGCTGAGCCACTGCTGGCTGAAGGCGCGATGACCCCAGCCTATCTTGATGCCATCTTCACGTCGCATGCCGAACTGGGGCCTTACTACGTACTGGCACCCGGCCTGGCAATGCCGCATGCCCGTCCAGAACAGGGTGCGCGTAAAAATGGTCTGTCATTGTTGCACGTGAAAAAAGGCGTGAGTTTTGAAGCGGATGAAAACGATCCGGTTTACGTCATCATCATGCTGTGTGCACTCTCAGGCGACGATCATATCCAGATGATCACTGCGCTGGCAGAGGTATTCAGCGACGAATCCCGCCTGCAGCAATTGCTGTCGGCTGCTACCTTGCCAGCGATTGAAGCTGTCATTTCAAATTAATCACCAGAGAACCCTATTATGAAAAAAGTATTGATCGTGTGTGGAAATGGTTTAGGCAGCAGCTTTATTGTGGAAATGAACGTAAAAAAAATTGTAGCGGAATTAGGTAAAGAGGCTGAAGTGGGCCATACCGATTTAACCACGGCGAAATCTGAGCAGGCTGATTTAATCATCAGCGCCAAAGATATTGCCGATCAGTTATTCGGGCACAGCGCGCAGGTATTTGGTCTGACGAATTTATTAGATAACGCCAAAATTAAAGAAATCCTGGCGGAAAATCTGTAATAGCCCGATTTTACTCACATGGAGTAATTATGCTGCAATTTATCATCAAGGATGTTCTTGGAACACCCGCAATACTTGTCGGCCTTTTTTCCCTGATTGGTTTATTACTGCAAAAGAAACCGGTGTCGGATGTTATTTCAGGCACGCTGAAAACCATCATGGGTTTTGTGATTCTTATCGCCGGGGCCAACTTAATTGCGGCGACACTGACTATTTTCAGCCAGCTATTTGAGCACTCATTCAATATTCAGGGTGTGGTGCCGAATACCGATGCGATGGCGGCGCTGGCGCAGAAAAGCTACGGTACCGAAACCGCGATGATCATGGTGTTCGGTATGCTGGTGAACATTCTGCTGGCGCGTATCACCCCGCTCAAGTACATCTTCCTGACCGGCCACCACACGCTGTATATGTCGGCGATGCTGGCGGTGATTTTGTCAGTGGGCGGCATACACGGTTTCTGGTTGGTGTTCATCGGCTCCCTGATTCTCGGTACCATGATGGTGGTGTGCCCGGCGATTCTGCAGCCATTCACGCGTAAAATCACCAATTCGGACGATCTGGCCCTTGGTCACTTCGGCTCAACCGGTTATCTGCTGTCCGCGCTGGTCGGTAAAGCGGTGGGCAAAGGCAGCCCATCGACCGAAGAGCTGAAGGTCCCGAAAACCCTCAACTTCCTGCGTGACTCGTCGGTGGCGATTTCGCTGACCATGATGATTCTGTTTATCGCGCTGGTGTTGGTGGCGGGTAAAGAGTTTACCGAAAGCCAGGTGAGTGGCGGTCAGAACTTCATCGTGTTCGCCATTATTCAGTCCATCACCTTTGCGGCGGGCGTCTATATCATCCTCGCCGGTGTGCGTATGGTGATTGCCGAGATCGTACCCGCATTCAAAGGCATCGCGGATAAGTTAGTGCCCAACGCTAAACCGGCGCTGGACTGCCCAACCGTGTTCCCGTTCGCACCGAATGCAGTAATCATCGGCTTCCTGTGCAGCTTCTCCGCCGGTCTAATCAGCATGTTCTTATGCCCGCTGTTTGGTCTGAGCGTGATTGTTCCTGGCCTGGTGCCCCACTTCTTCTGCGGTGCCACTGCTGGCGTGTACGGCAATATCACCGGCGGACGTCGCGGCGCGGTGGTCGGCTCATTCGTACAAGGGCTGCTGATCTCCTTCCTGCCCGCGATTCTGCTGCCGCTAATGGGCGACCTGGGCTTTGCCTCGACCACCTTTGGCGATGCGGACTTCGGTATTGTCGGCATCGTGCTCGGCCACATTATTTCGTTCTTCCATTGATGTCATAACACAGCGCCTGCGGGCGCTGTTTATGTAATGAGGAAATAATCCATGAACGCTCAATTTTCACCGTCATTAATGTGTATGGATCTCACACGCTTTCGTGAACAGATCGAAGCGATGAATAGCACAGCGGCTTTTTATCATGTCGATATTATGGATGGCAGCTACGTAAAAAACATTACGTTATCACCGTTCTTTATTGAGAACCTGCGTAAAATCACCGATGTGCCAATTGATGTGCATTTAATGGTCAATCATCCGGAAGATATTATTCCGATGTGCATTGAAGCGGGGGCGGATATTATTAGCTTCCATCCAGAAACCGCGAATAACAAAATATTCCGCCTGCTCACTGAGATTAAAGAGGCTGGACGTCGTTGCGGCGTGGTATTAAACCCAGCAACACCTGCCGAGAGCATTCGCGAATATGCACATCTGCTGGATAAGGTTACGGTGATGTCGGTGGACCCAGGCTTTGCGGGGCAGAAATTTATTCCGGAAACGCTGAACAAGATTCGCCAGCTGATTGCCATGCGCGAAGAGCACGGTTATCACTATCTGACCGAGATTGATGGCTCCTGCAATGCCCGCACCTTTAAGCAGATTGCCGCTTCTGGTGTGGATGTGTTTATCGTTGGCACGTCGGGTTTGTTCAATCTGGATGATGATGTGGCGCAGGCGTGGCACAAGATGGAAAGCATTTTTGCCGAGGAAACGGCAGCCGCGTAATCCTTTCCAGGTGCGCATCAATGCACACCCTACGAGAAATCTGCCGGGTCGCCAGTAATGGCGACCCGCTTCATCTTCCTGATACTGCTTTGGGGCAACCTTAGCCTTTTAGCGACCCAGCTCGGTCAATGACTTATCCAGCGCACCCACCAGCCAGTCAATATCCGACTCCTGGAACGCCAACGGCGGACGCAGTTTCAGTACGTTGCCATACGGCCCGGCCACAGACGTCAGCACGCGGTGATCGCGGAGCTTCTCGGTGAGATCCAGCGCCAGCGCTTTATCCGGCGTTTTGCTGGTGCGGTCCTGCACCAACTCAAAGCCGATAAACAGCCCCGCACCGCGCACATCACCAATGCTTTCATGGCGATCCATCAGCTTCTGCAACTCGGCGAGCAGTTTGGCACCCACCACGCGGCTGTGCTCCTGCAAGCCCTCTTCTTTAATTACCGTCAACACCGCCTGCGCCGCCGCCATCGCGACCGGGTTACCGCCAAAGGTGTTGAAGTAAGGGATATCGTCGCTAAACGCCGCCAGCACATCACTCTTCGCCAGCAGGCCGGAAACCGGAATGCCGTTGCCCATGGGTTTACCGGTGGTCACCACATCCGGCACCACGCCGTGACGGGCAAAGCCCCAAAACGCGTCGCCGGTACGCCCAAAACCAGGCTGCACTTCATCAGCGATGAAGATACCGCCGTTGGCGTGCACCACATCTACCGCTTTCTGCAGGAAACCGCGTGGATTCGGCAAAACACCGTCTGAAGAGAAGATTGAATCTGCGAGGAAGCCAGCAAACTTGATGCCGTGCGCTTTCATGTCATCAATTTGTTTCTGGATTTCGTTGGCAAACCATTCGCCGAGATCCGGTGCATTGACGCGATAAGCATCGGGCGGTGAAACCAAACGCGTAGTGGCGGCCAACGGCTGACCGCTGCCCAGTGCCGGAGAGACGCCGGACGTCAGATCGCTGGTGCCGTGATAGGCCTCCTGCGACACAATAATCCCGGTACCGCCGCTATAGGCACGCGCGACGCGGATTGCCAAATCGTTAGCCTCTGAGCCGGTGCACATATACATGGCACGATCGATGGCATCTGGCGTGGTTGCCAGCAGCTCTTCGGTGTAATCAAGAATACGTTCGTGCAGATAACGGGTATGGGTATTCAGCATCTTCATCTGCTGATTTACCGCTTCAATCACCGCGGGATGGCAGTGACCAATGCTGGCCACGTTGTTGTACACGTCGAGATATTTGTTACCTGCGGCATCCCACAGATACTGCCCTTCACCGCGCACCAGATGCACCGGCTTACGATAAAACAGGCGATATGACTCGCCCAACACTTTGCTGCGCTTGTCTGTTAGCTGGCGGGTTGCCGCATCCAGACCGTCGGCGTGCTCAGCACGAAAACTGTTGGTGTCCATGATGGTGGAACGTGTAGCCATGGTAACTCCCGTTGCGAAGGTGAAGGGGTGCATGATGTGTGACCGTTGTCACTATCATGCCTGCTTTAACAACAAATGCAACCAAATACACAAATACAACCAAATACACATGACGCCGTGATGACACTCAGGTAAGCTTAGGCCCAGATTATTACGCTACAGGGAAAAGTCATGCTGCAGGAAACCCGCTTACATCGCATCCGAGCCCTGCTGACCACGCAGCATCAGGTCAGCACCGAGCGCATTATTAATGAGCTGGGCATTTCGCGGGAAACAGCGCGGCGCGACATTATTGAACTGGAAGCGCAAGGCTTAGCACGACGGGTACACGGCGGTTTGGTAGCAGTGGATAGCCAACCGGAGGCACCGTTACAGGTGCGGCGCAGTGCCCAGGCAAAAGAGAAACGCACGATTGCCGTGGCGGCCGCACAGCATCTGCAGCCGGGACAGACGCTGTTTCTCGATGCCGGCACCACCACCACCATGCTGGCAGAACAACTGCGCAGCATGTCCGGCTTAACTATTATCACCAACAGTTTGCAGGCTGCGCTGGCGCTGAGCGCCGCCGAAGAGCATGAAACGCTCAACAATCAGGTGATTTTGCTCGGTGGGATGATGATGGCGGGCGCACAGCAGACGCGTGGAGAAATCACGGTCGGCGAGATTTACCGCTATCGCGCCGACGTCGCGCTGCTGTCGCCGGTCGGTATTGATGCGAAAAATGGTGCCAGTAGTTTCCATCCGCATGAAGCCGCCATCGCCCGCGCCATGGTGCAGCAGGCTACCCGTACCATTTTACTGGCCGATCACAGCAAATTGGGGGTGATCAGTCGTACGGTATACGCGCCGATTGGGGAAGTAGATTTGCTGATTTGCGACAACGGCCCAGCCAAAGCAGGGGCATTAACCGCGCTCCAGCAGGCGCTGCCGCATGTGCAGGTGGTTTAAACCAGGCGCTGCGGATGACTGTACACCGTGGCGCGTCCCGGCTTACTAAACCCTATCAGCGTTAAATTACAACGCTCGGCGACCTCAACTGCGAGCTGGGTCGCAGCGGATACCGCAAATAAAATCTCCACGCCGCACATCGCGGATTTCTGCACCATCTCATAGCTGGCACGGCTGGAGACCAGCACCGCGCCCTGCTGCCACGGCTGCTGGCTGCGATGCCCTAGCAGTTTATCCAGCGCCACGTGGCGCCCGACATCCTCACAACCACCGAGCAATTCACCCTGCGGTGACATCCATGCCGCCGCATGCGTGCATCCGGTGAGATTGCCGATAGGTTGGTAATCTCGCAGTTGCCCCAGCCCGATATCAAGGTTCGCCAGATCGAAAGTTTGGGTAAAAGGCAGCGGCTGCAGCGGTTTACCAATCTGGTCGAGTTGTTCCACGCCACACACGCCGCAGCCGGTTCTGCCCGCCATGGCACGGCGCTGCTCTTTAAGCGCCATAAAGCGGCGGCTGGAGAGTTCGATCTGCACTTCGATGCCGTTGCAGCCGGGCACCACATCCATGCCGAAGATCTCATCGGGCTTATCAATGATGCCTTCCGAGAGCGAGAAACCGAGCGCAAACGCCTCGAGATCGTTGGGCGTGGCCATCATCACCACATGCGAAATGCCGTTATACACCAGCGCGATCGGCACCTCTTGCGCCAGCCAGTCGGTTTCCGCCGTGCTGATATCACGCCGCTGGCGCACCTGCGCCTGCACTGCGCCTGAGATCTCACTCACACTCTGATGACTTTCCTGTGCTTTAACTTTCACTTTGCTCGCCTCGGACAACAACCACATTAAAGCAGTGGTATTATTTCGCTGCTATTCTCACACTGTTAGTTGGGTCATTGTGAACCGCGGCCCAACGCATCGCAAAACTAAAAATGTGAAGTAATGTCGACTCAAGGATTAACCATGAACGTCAGCCGAAGAAAATTCTTCAAGATTTGTGCTGGCGGTATGGCAGGGACATCGGCAGCACTGCTCGGCTTTACGCCGGATGTGGCGCTGGCGGAAACACGACAGTACAAGCTGCTGCGTGCCCGCGAAACCCGTAACACCTGCACCTACTGCTCAGTGGGCTGTGGCTTATTAATGTACAGCCTCGGTGACGGCGCGAAAAATGCCAAAGAGACCATTTTCCACATTGAAGGGGATCCGGACCATCCGGTGAGTCGTGGTGCATTGTGCCCGAAAGGCGCGGGTCTGCTCGACTTTATTCACAGCGAAAGCCGCTTAAAATACCCTGAGTATCGTGCGCCAGGCTCCGATAAATGGCAGCGCATCAGCTGGGACGATGCCTTTGATCGCATCGCTAAACTGCTGAAAGCTGACCGTGACGCCAACTTTATCGCGCAAAATGCTGCAGGCGTGACCGTTAACCGCTGGCTGAGCACCGGCATGTTATGTGCCTCAGCCTCCAGTAATGAAACTGGCTACTTAACCCAGAAATTTACCCGATCGCTCGGCATGTTAGCGGTCGACAACCAGGCACGCGTTTGACACGGACCAACGGTAGCAAGTCTTGCTCCAACATTTGGTCGCGGTGCGATGACCAATCACTGGGTCGACATCCGTAATGCCAATCTGATCGTTGTGATGGGTGGCAACGCCGCTGAAGCGCATCCTGTGGGATTCCGCTGGGCGATGGAAGCCAAGATTCATAACAAAGCGAAATTAATTGTTATCGATCCGCGCTTCACGCGTACGGCATCGGTGGCAGACTTTTACACGCCAATTCGTTCCGGCACCGACATCGCCTTCCTGTCGGGCGTGCTGCTGTGGCTGATGCAAAATGACAAAATCCAGCATGAATATGTGCAGGCGTACACTAACGCCAGCCTGATCGTGCGCGAGGATTATCATTTCGACGATGGCCTGTTCAGCGGCTACGACGAAGAGAATCGCAAATACGACAAAACCAGCTGGAACTACGAGCTGGGCGAGGACGGATTTGCCAAACGCGATGACAGCCTGCAGCATCCGCGCTGTGTGTGGAAGCTGCTGAAGCAACACGTTAGCCGCTACACGCCAGAGATGGTGTCACGCATCTGTGGCACGCCAAAAGAGGACTTCCTGCACGTCTGCGAGCTGATCGGTGAAACCAGCGCGCGCGATCGCACCACCTCGTTCCTGTATGCGCTCGGCTGGACGCAGCACTCGGTCGGTGCGCAGAACATCCGCACCATGGCGATGATCCAACTGCTGCTTGGCAACATGGGCATGGCGGGCGGCGGTGTGAATGCATTGCGTGGTCACTCTAATATCCAGGGGCTGACCGACCTCGGACTGCTGTCGCAGAGCCTGACCGGCTATATGACACTGCCGTCAGAGAAACAGGCCGATCTGCAAACCTACCTCGCAGCTAACACCCCGAAAGCCACCCTGCCCGGCCAGGTGAACTACTGGAGCAACTACCCGAAATTCTTTGTCAGCATGATGAAAGCCTTCTTTGGCGACAAAGCGCAGGCCGAGAACAGCTGGGGCTTCGACTGGTTACCGAAGTGGGACAAAGGTTACGACGTGCTGCAGTACTTCGAGATGATGTCGCAAGGCAAAGTGAATGGCTATCTGTGCCAGGGCTTTAACCCGGTGGCGTCGTTCCCGAACAAACGCAAAGTGATCGCCTCGCTGTCGAAGCTCAAATTCCTGGTGACCATTGACCCGCTCAACACCGAAACCTCGACCTTCTGGCAGAACCACGGCGAGTTCAACGATGTCGATCCGGCGAAGATTCAGACCGAAGTGTTCCGCCTGCCCTCCACCTGCTTCGCGGAAGAGAACGGTTCGATCGTCAATTCCGGACGCTGGCTGCAGTGGCACTTCAAAGGTCAGGATGCGCCGGGCGAAGCGCTGAATGACGGTGAAATCCTCTCTGGTATTTATAGCCGTCTGCGCAAAATGTACGCCAGTGAAGGCGGTGCCTTGCCCGAGCAGGTGCTGAACATGACCTGGAACTACCAGACGCCAGACAATCCGGCATCCGAAGAAGTGGCAATGGAGAGCAACGGCAAAGCGCTGGCAGATGTTTTTGATGACAAAGGCACGCTGCTGGTGAAAAAAGGGCAGCAGCTCAGCAGTTTTGCGCAGTTGAAGGATGATGGCAGCACCAGCAGCGGCTGCTGGATTTTCGCGGGCAGCTGGACGCCGGACGGCAACCAGATGGCGCGGCGTGATAACACCGATCCGAGTGGTTTGGGCAACACGCTGAACTGGAGTTGGGCATGGCCGCTCAATCGCCGCATCCTCTACAACCGCGCATCGGCCGATCCGCAGGGCAATCCGTGGGATCCGAAACGGCAGATCCTCAAGTGGGATGGCAGTAAATGGGGCGGGATGGATATTCCGGACTACAGCACCGCCGCACCGGGCAGCAATGTCGGACCGTTTATCATGCAGCCTGAAGGCATGGGCCGCCTGTTCGCGCTCGACAAAATGGCTGAAGGGCCGTTCCCGGAGCACTACGAGCCGTTTGAAACCCCGCTCGGCACTAACCCACTGCACCCGAACGTGATTTCGAATCCGGCAGCACGCGTGTTCAAAGACGATCTGGCGTCGATGGGTAAAGCCGAGCAGTTCCCGTATGTCGGCACCACCTATCGCCTCACCGAGCATTTCCACTACTGGACCAAGCATGCGTTGCTGAATGCCATCGCGCAGCCGGAACAGTTCGTGGAGATTGGCGAGAAGCTGGCCAACAAGCTGGGCATCGTGCAGGGCGATACGGTGAAAGTCAGCTCCAATCGCGGCTACATCAAAGCCAAAGCGGTGGTCACCAAACGCCTGCGTCCGCTCGATGTGGATGGCAGAACCGTCGATACCATCGGCATTCCGATTCACTGGGGTTATCAGGGCATTGCGAAGAAAGGCTTTATCGCCAATACCCTGACGCCGTTTGTCGGTGATGCCAACACGCAAACGCCGGAGTTTAAGGCGTTTCTGGTCAATGTAGAGAAGGTGTAGGAGAACGTAGATGGCTTATCAATCGCAAGACATTATCCGCCGCTCCGCCACCAATGGTTTCACGCCTGCCCCGCAGGCGCGTAATCATCAGCAGGAGGTGGCGAAGCTGATCGACGTCACCACCTGTATTGGCTGCAAAGCCTGCCAGGTGGCGTGTTCAGAGTGGAACGACATCCGCGATGAAGTCGGGCATAACGTGGGGGTGTATGACAACCCAGCGGATTTAACTGCCAAATCCTGGACGGTGATGCGCTTCTCAGAAGTGGAAGAGCACGGCAAGTTAGAGTGGCTTATTCGCAAGGATGGCTGCATGCACTGCGCCGATCCCGGCTGCCTGAAAGCTTGTCCTTCTGAAGGCGCGATTATTCAGTATGCCAACGGCATCGTCGATTTTCAGTCGGAACAGTGCATTGGCTGCGGCTACTGCATTGCCGGTTGTCCGTTTGACGTGCCGCGTCTCAATAAAGACGACAACCGCGTTTATAAGTGCACACTGTGCGTCGATCGTGTCAATGTTGGTCAGGAGCCGGCCTGTGTGAAAACCTGTCCGACGGGCGCGATTCATTTCGGCAGTAAAACCGATATGCAGGCGCTGGCGGGCGAGCGCGTGGCGGAGTTGAATACCCGCGGCTATGCCAATGCCGGCTTGTACGATCCGGAAGGTGTCGGCGGCACGCATGTCATGTACGTGCTGCATCATGCAGACAAACCGCAGCTCTATCACGGCTTACCGGAGAATCCGAGCATCAGTCCGGCGGTGACCTTCTGGAAAGGGATCTGGAAGCCGCTGGCGGCCATCGGTTTCGCCGCCACTTTCGCTGCCTCGGTGTTCCACTATGTCGGCGTCGGGCCGAACCGGGTGGAAGAGGATGAGGACGAGAACCTGCACGAAAAAGAGGAGCGCGAATGATGAAAAAGCGCGATCGTCTGGTGCGTTACAGCGCACCGGAACGCATCAATCACTGGATTGTGGCGTTCTGTTTTGTTCTGGCGGCCCTGAGCGGGTTGGGTTTCTTCTTCCCCTCGTTTAACTGGCTGATGCACGTACTGGGTACACCACAACTGGCGCGTATCCTGCATCCATTTGTTGGAGTGGTGATGTTTGCTGCTTTTCTCATCATGTTTTTGCGCTACTGGAAACAGAATCTGATTAATCGCGAAGACCTGATCTGGGCGAAAAACATCAATAAGATCGTACGCAATGAAGAGGTGGGTGATACCGGCAAATACAACTTCGGGCAGAAGTGTGTGTTCTGGGCTGCTATCATCAGCTTAGTCTTGCTGCTGGCGAGCGGAGTGGTTATCTGGCGCCCTTACTTCGCTGGTGCCTTTACGATTCCGCTGATTCGCGCCGCTTTGGTGGTGCATTCGGTTTCAGCTGTGGCATTAATCGTGGTAATCATGGTGCACATCTACGCGGCCCTGTGGGTCAAAGGCACCATCACTGCCATGGTTGAGGGCTGGGTGCCGGCCGCGTGGGCGAAGAAACATCATCCACGCTGGTATCGTGAGCAGCGCCAACGCCAAACACAACAGGAAAAACGTCCCTGATGAGTATTCGCATTATCCCGCAGGACCAGCTGGAGAAAGGCGAAAAAAACACGGCGGAACAGGTTCCGCCGCTGCTTTTCCCTCGGCTGAAAAATCTGTACAGCCGCCGTGCGGCGCGTTTACGTGAGCTGGCCGCGAAGAATCCGCTGGGCGATTATCTGCGCTTTGCCGCGGTGATCGCGCAAGCGCAGGACATCGTGCTGTACGATCATCCGCTGCAACTCGATTTGCGCCAGCGTTTGGCTGAAAGCGCCGAACAGGGTAAGCCACCGCTTGATATCCACACTTATCCCCGCGATGCCCACTGGCAGCGTCTGCTGCATTCGCTGATTGCCGAGTTGAAACCCGAGATGAGCGGCCAGGCATTAGCGGTGCTCGAGAACCTGGAAAAAGCCTCCTCTTCCGAGCTGGAAGGCCTGGCCAGCGCACTTCTGGAGGGCGATTTTGCACAGGTCAGCAGCGATAAATCCCCGTTTATCTGGGCAGCGCTTTCCATCTATTGGGCGCAGATGGCGGCGCTGATCCCCGGTAAAGCCCGCGCAGAATACGGTGAGCATCGTCAATTCTGCCCGGTGTGCGCCAGCGTGCCGGTCACCAGCGTGGTGCATATGGATGTGGGCCAGCAGGGGCTGCGTTATCTACACTGTAATCTGTGTGAAAGTGAATGGTATGTGGTGCGCAGTAAGTGCTCCAACTGCGAGCAAACGCGCGATTTGCACTACTGGTCACTCGACAGCGAAAAAGCCGCGGTGAAAGCTGAAAGCTGCGGTGATTGTGGCACCTATTTGAAGATGCTGTATCAGGAGAAGGATCCGGCGGTAGAACCGGTGGCCGATGATTTGGCCTCGCTGGTGCTGGATGCGCGCATGGAGCAAGAAGGCTTTGCCCGTAGCAGCCTGAATCCGTTTATGTTTCCTGGGGATTAATACGCTGAATTCCCGGTGCGCATGAATGCACACCCTACGGTTCGTAGAGTCGCTATTTATGTTGACCACAAACTAGCAATGGTAGGGGCGCCATTTATGGCGACCGTGATCTGAGCCGCACACAACCATCATTCAACATGGAGGCGTTCAATGAAACTGATTGGCAGCTACACCAGCCCTTTTGTACGCAAAATCTCGGTGATCCTGTTGGAAAAAGGCCTGGTGTTCGAATTTGTTAACCAGTCGCCATGGGTGGAAGACAGTCACGTGCCGCACTACAACCCCTTGGGTAAAGTGCCGGCGCTGGTCGATGATAACCATCTCACCTGGTTTGACTCCTCGATTATCGCCCAGGTGATCGAACTGCGCGGTGACACCCCTGCTCTGTTGCCGGATGATGCCCTGCTTTCTCTGCAAGTGCGCCAGCTGGAAAAGCTCGCCGATGGCATTAACGATGCCGCCGTAATGATTGTCCGCGAGCAAATGCGCCCCGGCGATCAGCAATCCGAAGAAGTGCTGCTGCGCAATCGCGAGAAAATTCTGCGCGGGTTGGATGCACTGGAAACGGCGGCGGCCCAGGGCGAGTTGATGAACAGCGGCACGCTCAATCTGGCCGATATCGCGACTGGCTGCATGATTGGCTATCTCAATTTCCGCCGTGTGCTGCCCAACTGGTGCGTGAATCGCCCGGCGTTGATCAAACTGGCCGATACGTTGTTTGCACGGGAGAGTTTTGCCCGCACCGTTCCGCCTTCCAGCTAAGTCAGATAATGAAAACTCTCTACTCGCAACTGCCTGCTATCGACAGCCTGCTGCGCGATCCCGCTTTGCAGCCGCTGCTGCTGCAGTCGGGCACCGCGTTTACCACCCGTCAGTTGCGCGCCATGCAGCAAGAGGCCCGCACGCATATCCAACAACATCAAACTCTACCTGGTTGGCACCTTAACTGGCCGGAAGAAGCGCAGCGCCGCGCGCAACAGCAGCAACAGAGCGCGCTGCGTCCGGTGTTCAATCTCACCGGCACCGTGCTGCACACCAATCTGGGCCGTGCGCAGTTAAGTGAGCGCTCGATTGAGGCGGTCACAGCCTGTTTGCGTCAGCCGGTGACGCTGGAATATGCGCTGGATGATGCGTCACGCGGTCATCGCGATCGTGCGGTGAGTGCGCTGCTGTGTGAACTGACGGGGGCAGAAGCGGCCTGTATCGTGAACAACAATGCCGCCGCCGTGCTGTTGATGCTGGCCGCACTCGCACCGGGTCGCGAAGTGATTGTTTCACGCGGTGAGCTGGTGGAGATCGGCGGCGCATTCCGTATTCCCGACGTGATGCGCCAGGCGGGCTGCCAGCTGGTTGAAGTCGGCACCACCAATCGCACCCATCTGAAAGATTACCGAGCGGCTATCAGCGACAACACCGGCTTGCTGATGAAAGTGCACACCAGCAACTACCAGATTCAGGGCTTCACCCATGCGGTCGCGGAAGCCGAACTGGTGGCGTTGGCGGCGGAGCATCAGCTGCCCGTCATTACCGATCTCGGCAGCGGTTCGCTTATCGACATGACATCCTTTGATTTGCCCGCCGAGCCAATGCCGCAGCAGCTGATTGCCGCTGGCGTAGATCTGGTGAGTTTTTCCGGTGATAAGTTGCTGGGTGGTCCGCAGGCGGGGATTATCGTCGGCAAACAGGCATTTATTGATCGGCTGCAACAGCATCCGCTTAAGCGTGCCTTGCGTGTCGATAAGATGACGCTGGCCGCGCTGGAAGCCACCTTACAGCTTTATCGCCAACCGGAAACCCTGCGTGAAGCGCTGCCAACGTTGCGGCTGTTGACGCGATCGTCACATGAGATTTTTCAGCAGGCCGAAAGGTTGATGCCTGCGCTGGAGCACGCTTACGGTGCTGATTTTTACCTCAATATCGCCGCCTGTTCGTCACAAATTGGCAGCGGTTCGCTGCCGGTTGAACGCTTACCCAGTTTCGCCATCACTTTCAGTCCTCGTGACCCTCACGGCAGCTCGCTGGATGCACTGGCGCAACGCTGGCGCACGCTGGGGCATCCGGTGATTGGCCGCATTCAGGAAGGAAAACTGTGGCTGGATTTACGCTGCCTCGAAGATGAAGCGGCGCTGATACGGACCTTAACCGCATGATTATCGCCACCGCTGGACATGTCGATCACGGCAAAACCGCGCTGCTGCAGGCGTTAACCGGTGTGGATGCCGATCGCCTGCCCGAAGAGAAACGGCGCGGCATGACCATCGATCTCGGCTATGCTTACTGGCCGCAGCCGGATGGCCGCGTTGTGGGCTTTATCGATGTGCCGGGACACGAGAAATTTCTCGCCAATATGCTGGCGGGTATCGGCGGTATTCATCATGCGCTGCTGGTGGTAGCCTGCGACGACGGCGTGATGCCGCAAACGCGTGAGCATCTGCAACTGCTGAGTCTGGCTGGACAACCGCCACTCAGCGTGGCCTTGACTAAAGCGGATCGCGTCGACACGCTGCGTATCGCTGAAGTGCAGCATCAGGTGGCGGAGCTGACGCAGCAACTGGGCTGGTCGGCGACGCTGCAGTTTGTCACCAGCAGTTCCACCCAGCAGGGTATCGACGCACTACGTCAGCACCTGAGTGAGCTACGCGCGCCGGATATCGACACGGGTCATCGCTTCCGCCTCGCAATTGACCGTGCATTTACCCTTAAAGGCAGCGGTTTAGTCGTCACCGGCACCGCCCTTTCAGGTGAAGTCAGCGTGGGCGATTCTCTGTGGCTCAGCAGTCTTAATCTGCCGGTGCGCGTGCGTTCACTGCATGCGCAGAACCAGTCAGTGACGCACGCGCAAGCCGGGGAACGCATCGCGTTAAATATCGTCGGCGATGTTGAGAAAGCCCAGATCGCGCGCGGTGACTGGCTGCTGGCGCAACCGCAACCCTCGGGCACCCAGCGACTCATCGTGGCACTGCGTTTGCTGCAGCCGTTAAAGCATCCCTCGCAGCCGGTACACATTCACCATGCCGCCAGCCATGTGACTGGGCGTCTGAATCTGATTGCAGGTGAAATGGCGGAACTGGTGCTCAGCGAGCCGCTATGGCTGGCGGAAAACGATCGGCTGATCATCCGCGACAGCAATGCACAGCAGACACTCGGCGGCGGACGTGTGCTGCTGCTTAACAGTAAAAAACGTGGCAAGCGCCATCCTGATTATCTCGGCTGGCTGCAACAGCTGGTAGCGGCAGAAACCGATGAAGCCAGCCTGCAGGCGCATCTGGTACAGCAACCGGTCGATGTAGCCGAGCTGAGCTGGGCACGCCAGCTGAGTGACGATGCACTTAGCAACTTACTGGACAAGGTTGCGCCCGTGCGGCTCGGCAGCGCCTTGATGGCCGCTGAGCAGGCTGCAGCCTGGCAGCAGCTTCTGCTGGAGGCACTCACCGCGTTTCATCAGCAGCATCCCGAAGTGCCGGGCATCGGACGCGATCGCTTGCGCCGCGTGGCTCTGCCGCATCAGCCGCCGGAACAGGTGATCACGCTGATTGATCAATTGCTGTCGCAGGGCCATTTGCAGCATCAGCACGGTTGGCTACATATACCGGATTTCAAACCGCGCTTTAATCCGCAGGAAGAAGCGTTATGGCAGCAGGTCGGCCCGCTCTTCGACGACCAGCCGCTGTGGGTGCGCGATATCGCGCTGGCGACTCAGCAAGATGAAGAAGCGGTTCGTAGCCTGCTGCTGACTGCCGCGCGCTTAGGCCACATCACGGCGATCGTGCGCGATCGCTACTATCGCAGCGACCAGATCCAGATCTTCGCCGATCTGATTCGCCAGCGTGACGCCAACGGTGGCAGCACCAGCGCCGCCGATTTCCGCAACCAGCTCGGCACCGGGCGTAAAATCGCGGTACAGATTCTCGAATTCTTTGACCGCAGTGGCTTCACCCGTCGTCGCGGCAACGATCACCTGCTGCGCGACGCCCGCCTGTTCGATACTTCCGCTTAATCCTTCGCGTTGCTTCTCAGTTCTGTCTGTAACTGCGCTGCAACGCCGATTCCGCGTTGCTCAAAAATGTGCCAGGATGTAAGAATATTTCTTACATTGGGACACGATGATGGCACGTACCATGACAATCGATTTAGGTGATGAACTGCGCGAGTTTGTTGAATCTCTGGTGGAGTCCGGTGATTACCGTACTCAAAGCGAGGTAGTGCGCGACTCGCTGCGTTTACTGCGTGAGAAGCAGGCGGCGTCGAAGCTTGAGGCACTGAAAGAATTGGTAAGACAAGGGTTCGAAAGCGGTCCGGGTAGAGAGTGGGACCATGAAGATTTTCTGAGACGAGCAAAAGCCAGGGTGGGCATGTATGAAAAGGAAGATCACGATAAAACCGGAAGCTGATGCCGATCTGATGAAAATCTGGATTTACGGATACTGGAATTTTGGGGAACAGCTCGCAGACGCTTACAACCTTAAATTTTCCAAGCTTTTCGATAAAATTGCCCGATTCGACCTGGGGCGAAAACGACCGGATTTAGGTAATCAAATCTATTCACTTCCCTTCGGTCAGCACATTGTGATTTACCGTGCTGAGGTTGATGAGATTTTCATAGGCCGCATCTTGCACCACTCCCAGGAAGTCAGCGCCGCATTTTAAAAACAAAAAGGGACGATCGCTCGTCCCTTCGGTTCACTTCAAAACATCGCTTACTGCAGCAGTGAAATATCCGCCACCTGCAGGAACAGCGCGCGCAGTTGCGCCAGCAGCGTCAGGCGGTTAATCCGCACTTCCGCTTCATCGGCGTTAACCATCACGTTGTCGAAGAAGTTATCGACCGCTTCACGCAGCTGTGCCAGCTCCACCAGCGCATCCTGATAGCGGCCTTCTGCGAAGTACGGCTGCAGCTTGTCACCGAGCGCCGTCACGAAAGTCGCCAGCTGGATCTCGGCGTTCTCTTTCAGCAGCGATGCCTGCACGCTGTCGTTGAGGGTTTCGGTGGCTTTCGCCAGGATGTTAGACACACGCTTGTTGGCCGCAGCCAGCGACGATGCCGCTTCCAGGGTACGGAAGTGGGATACCGCCTTCATACGCGCATCGAAATCCGCCGGACGGGTTGGACGACGTGCCAGCACCGCCTGGATAGTGTCGACGCTGTGGCCCTCTTCCTGATACCAGGTACGGAAACGACCCAGCATGAAGTCGATCACCTCATCCACCACTTTGCCGTTGCTCAGCTTGCTACCGTACAGACGCACCGCTTCTTCGGTCAGGGTTTGCAGATCGAGTGGCAGGTTCTTCTCAACGATAATACGCAGTACGCCTAACGCAGCACGGCGCAGTGCGAACGGGTCTTTATCGCCTTTCGGATGCTGACCAATGCCGAAGATGCCCGCAAGGGTATCCATCTTGTCAGCGATTGCGACAGCGCAAGCCACGAGGTTGGATGGCAGCGCATCACCGGCAAAGCGCGGCTGATATTGCTCGTTCAGCGCCACGGCCACATCTTCTGCTTCGCCGTCGTGACGCGCATAGTGCATGCCCATCACGCCCTGCGTATCGGTGAACTCGAAGACCATGTTGGTCATCAGATCACACTTCGACAGCAGACCCGCGCGGGTGGCGTGGTTCACATCGGCACCAATTTGCGCGGCAATCCAACCCGCCAATGCCTGAATGCGGTCGGTTTTGTCTCGCAGCGTACCCAGCTCTTTCTGGAACAGCACCGTCTCCAGACGCGGCAGGTTATCTTCCAAACGCTTTTTACGGTCAGTGTTGAAGAAGAACTCGGCATCGGCCAGACGCGGACGCACCACCTTCTCGTTACCGGAGATGATTTGCTGCGGATCTTTCGATTCGATGTTGGTCACGAAGATGAAGTGCGGCAGCAGTTTGCCGTCAGCGGAGTACACCGGGAAGTACTTCTGGTCACCCTTCATGGTGTAAACCAGCGCTTCAGAAGGCACCGCAAGGAACTTCTCTTCAAATTTCGCCGTCAGCACCACTGGCCATTCCACCAGCGAGGCCACTTCTTCCAACAGGCTGTCGCTCAGATCGGCGATGCCGCCCAACTGCTGCGCCGCGGCTTCCGCATCAGCTTTGATTTTGGCTTTACGCGTGGCGAAATCAGCCACCACTTTGCCGCGCTCCAACAACAGCTGTGGATACTGATCGGCGTTGTCGAGGGTGAACTCTGGCTCGCCCATAAAGCGGTGACCACGAATCACACGATCGGACTGAATACCGAGAATCGTCGCCGGAATCAGCTCATCGCCCAGCAGCAGCGTCACGGTATGTACCGGACGGACGAACTGCACGTCGCTTGCGCCCCAGCGCATCAGTTTTGGAATCGGCAGCTTGCTCAGGGCGGTCACCACCATCGCGGGCAGGAGTGCCTGGGCGCTTTCGCCTTTCACTGACGCGCGGTGTACCAGCCATTCGCCTTTATCAGTGCTCAGACGCTCAGCCTGATCCACCGTGATGCCGTTGCCACGCGCCCAACCTTCGGCTGCTTTGGTGGCATTGCCATCAGCATCAAACGCGGCAGCAATCGCCGGGCCGCGTTTTTCCACTTCACGATCGGCCTGCGCCGTCGCCAGCTGGGCCACTTTCAGCGCCAGACGGCGTGGAGCGGCAAACCAGCTCACTTCACCGTGCGCCAAACCGGCGCTGTCCAGTTCAGCGGTAAAGTGCGCGGCAAAGGCTTCTGCCAGGCTGCGCAGGGCTTTCGGAGGCAACTCTTCGGTGCCAATTTCCACCAGGAAAGTTTTATCGGTCATGGCTGCCTCTTACTTGTTTTTATTGCACATTGGGAAACCGAGCGCCTCACGGGACGCATAATAGGCTTCAGCAACGGCTTTCGTCAGGGTACGAATACGCAGGATATAGCGCTGACGCTCGGTCACCGAGATCGCCTTGCGTGCATCCAGCAGGTTAAAGCTGTGTGCCGCCTTCAAAATGCGCTCATAGGCCGGCAGCGGCAGCGGTTTTTCCAGCGCCAGCAGCTGCTGGGCTTCTTTCTCGTACTGCTCGAAGCAGGAGAACAGGAAGTCCACATCCGCGTATTCAAAGTTGTAGGTCGACTGCTCCACTTCGTTCTGATGGAACACTTCACCGTAGGTGGTTTGGCCAAATGGACCATCGCTCCACACCAGATCGTAAACGCTGTCGACGCCCTGGATGTACATCGCCAGACGCTCCAGACCGTAAGTGATCTCACCGGTAACCGGCTTGCACTCCATACCGCCCACCTGCTGGAAGTAGGTGAACTGCGTCACTTCCATGCCGTTGAGCCACACTTCCCAGCCCAGTCCCCAGGCACCCAGCGTTGGGTTTTCCCAGTTATCTTCCACGAAGCGAATATCGTGCACGGTCGGATCCAGGCCCAGCTCTTGCAGTGAACCCAGATACAGCTCCTGCAGATTGTCCGGGTTAGGTTTGATCATCACCTGGAACTGATAGTAGTGCTGTAAACGGTTCGGGTTTTCACCGTAGCGACCATCGGTAGGACGGCGCGAAGGCTGCACATAGGCGGTCGCCATTGGCTCCGGGCCGATGGCGCGCAGGCAGGTCATCGGGTGTGAAGTGCCAGCGCCCACTTCCATGTCCAGCGGCTGGACGATGGTGCAGCCCTGACGCGCCCAGTAATCCTGCAAGGTCAGGATCAGGCCCTGAAAGGTCTTGGTATCAAACTTTTGCATGTTGAGTACGCGATAAGGGTCGATTAAAAAAGAGTGCGACAGTATACCCTTTGACCGCGGATTGTGCAGCCGGAAATCCTGGCGCGCCGGGAGGTGATTTTGACGCGGTTTAAGCCGTTAAAGCCCTGTGATAAGAAAATCGTATACGATTCAATCAGGCAGGGTCACGCCTTTCACCTAAATTAAATTAATCCTTAATTTTCATCTAAATAACCACAATATAATCAAATCCTATTACGTGATATACATCACCTTTTCGACCCAATGGTCAAAAATCGCGCATTGACACTTGTATAATCGTATACGAAATTGCGGTGAAACAGTTTTGCTTGGAATTTCACCATGAAGACCGCGATTGCTTATCCAGGAATGAATGCCAGTGACCGCCCAATGGGCCCGGCTCCGCTTTCCGCCGCCGTACTACACGAACCGATGTTGTTTATCTCCGGACAGGTGGCGATTGACCCCTACAGCGGCGAGATCAAGGGCACCGACATCGCCAGCCAGACGCGCCAGGTATTGAAAAACGTCGGCGATTTGTTGAGCGAAGCACAGATGACTTTCGACAACGTGGTGCGCGTAACGATCTATCTCACCGACCTCAGTACTTTCAGTGAGATGAATGCCGCCTACAGCGAGTTCTTCCAGTTCCCCTTCCCGGCGCGCGCCACCGTCGGTATTCAACTCAACCATCCTGACCTGCTGGTCGAGATGGAAGTGACGGCGATGCGCTGATGCATATTCATATCGAAAACGACGCCAGCGCCCCGCAGGCATTACATCTGACCATGCAGCACCTGCAACAGCAGTTGGATGCCCATCCACAGCTGTGCGGTCACTTTACTCTGAGCGAAAACAGCAACTCTGCGCATACCGCAGATTTCCTCGCCACCAGCGATATTCTGTGGAGCGGCCGCAAACTGGCGCTCGATTCCTTCACCGCACCCCGCCTCGGCTGGGTGCAGGTGATGTCCGCTGGCGTTGAGCAGTGGCTGGTGCATCTGCCACAGGGCGTGACGCTCACCAACGCCTCCGGCGTTCACGGCGATAAAGGCGCCGAGTTCATTCTGATGGCCGCGCTGATGTTCAACTTTGGCATTCCCGGTTTTCTGCAGGATCAGGCTCAGCGCTTGTGGCGTCCGACGTTCGGTGGCTGCGCACGCGGCAAAACCGTGCTGCTGCTCGGCGTCGGCGGTATCGGCGCGGCGGCGGCCAAGCTGCTGACTGCACAGGGTTATCGCGTGATTGGCGTGACGCGCAGCGGCCAGTGCGATGCCGATGTGGCGCGTTGTATCCGCATTGATGCCATCGACGAAGTGTTACCGCAGGTGGATGTGCTGGTGTCGACGCTGCCGCTGACGCCACAGACAGAAATGCTGTTTGACCGTCGCCGTCTCGACCTGCTGCCTGCCCGCGCTGGCATCGTGATTGTCGGCCGTGCCGCCGTGTTCGACTACACCGCGATGCGCGAAAAACTGTGCGCCGGCGAACTGGCAGGTGCCGTGCTGGATGTCTATCCGCAAGAGCCGCTGCCGGTGGATGACGCACTATGGAGCGCACCCGGCGTGGTGATGACGCCGCACTGCAGCCTGGACGATCACAGTGCCTATCTTGAGGGCTGTCTTGAGGTATTCATCGACAACCTGGTGCGTTTCCGCAGTGGGCATCCACTGCGCAACCAGGTTGATGTCGCAAGAGGTTATTGAAGTCGCAGCACCCAAAAAAAGCCGTAAAGACGTTCATAAAACACAAGGTCATCGCTTACTCATTCACCAGCACCAGGGGAACCTTATTATGAAATTTGCACGCATCGCACTCCTTATCTCTGGCATCACCGGCACCTTACTGGCTGGGCTCTCCAGCGCCCATGCTGCCAGCACCGATCCGATTACGCCAACGGCCAGCGACTTCGCGGCCATGGCGCAGTGCAAAGCACTGCAAACCAAATATCCGTCGCTGAAAGGCAAGGATTTGGTGGTCGGTCTCGGCGGTTACACCAAAGGCTTTGAAGCGCCGTCGGAAAAAGACCCGAGCATTATTGAAGGTCTCGACCCTTCGTTGTTTGAGCGTATCAGCAGCTGCCTCGGTGCGAAACACAGCTATCAAACGGGCTCCTTCAACGTGCTGCTGACCTCGATCACCAGCGGACGTGCCGATATCGGCCCAATGCTGTACGTCACCGATGAACGTCTGAAGCAGATCGCTTTCGTGGCCTCAATGCAGGTGCAGGATGGTTCGATTCTGGCGAAGGGCAACCCGAAGAAAATCACCACCGTGGATGACCTGTGTGGCAAAACCGTGGCCGCCGCTGCGGGCTCTTACGAAGCCAACAAGCTGGTGCCTGAGCAGAGCGCCAAATGCGCCGCCGCCGGTAAGCCAGAGGTCAGCATGTTGATGGTGCAAAACACCGACAACAGCATCCAGGCAGTTAAAAGCGGTCGCGCCGATATCTACCTGACTGAAGCCGGTTCCGCCATCGCTATCGCCAAAGCCGATAAAACGCTGGAAAGCGGTTTCACCGTTGACCTGCCGATCATGGTTGGCTTCCCGATTGCCAAAGACAACGCCACTTTGCGTGGCGCGGTGATGGATGCAATGAAGGTGATTCAGGAAAGCGGTGCACAGAAGAAATTGCTGGATTACTGGGGTCAGGGCAGCGCGGCTGAACGTCCGGTTGTTGCACGTGGTTAATGCATAAACTCAGTCGGATCAATTGGGTTGCAGCCTTAGGGCAACCCAAACGATCGCATTGAGGGAGATAACGCCTTGGATGATTTTCTGAAGTACCTGACCTTCCCTTATCTGTGGGAAGGGGCCGTCATCGCTGTTCAACTGCTGGTTGGCGCATTAGCGGGCGGCATCCTGATCGGCTTTTTCCTGGCGTTGGCCAGCACCTCAAAGCACTGGTTTATCCGTGTGCCGGTGAAAGTTTACATCTATCTGCTGCGCGGCACGCCGGTGCTGCTGCAGTTGATTTTGCTCTACAACGTGCTGCCGGAGTTCGGCTTGCGTTTCAGCCCGTTCACCAGCGCACTGCTGGCGTTGATGATCAACGAAACCGCCTTCTGTGCCGAGATCATTCGCGGCGGCATTATGGCCACCGATCGCGATCAGAGCATGGCAGCGCAGGCCTTTGGCTATTCGCGCACCAAAGAGATGATCCACGTGGTGATCCCACAAGCGCTGCGCGCCATTCTGCCGACTATGGGTAATGAAACCGTCGGCCTGCTGAAATCCACCTCGCTGGCTTCTGTGGTGGGTGTGAATGAGTTGACGATGCGTGGCCAGGCCATCGTGTCGCAAAACTTTCTGTTTATTCCGGTGCTGGTCGCTTCGGGCGGTATTTACCTGATTCTCTCTACGCTGCTGGCGGGCGGCCAGTGGTGGCTGGAGAAGTTCTATAACCTTGATGAGCGCGCGCGCCGTGCCCGTGCCCGGTTGGCAAAACTGCCGCCGGAAGCGGACGTGATGGCGATGCAGCTGCCGAAGCGTCGCTGGGATACGCAAACCGCCGCACCGGTGCTGGAAGTAGACAACCTGTGCGTCGAATACGCGGGCAAAGCGGTGTTGAAATCACTGTCGCTGACCGTACGTCGTGGCGAAGTGGTGGTGCTGCTTGGGCGTTCCGGCTCCGGTAAAAGCACCCTGTTGAAATCGATTCTGGCGCTGACACCGCGCAGCAGCGGCACTATTCAGACCGAAGGCCACTTTATGGGTAGCGATGAAAATGGCCGCCCTTTGGCTGCGCGTCATCTGCCAGCTAACCGTGCCAAATCCGGCATCGGTATCGTGTTCCAGCACTTCGCGCTGTTCGATCACCTGACCGCGCTGGAAAACGTGATGAGTATTCTACTGCGTGTACAGGGTGTTCAGCCCGAAATCGCCCGCGCTAAAGCAATGCGTGCCCTGAAAATGGTCGGATTGCAGGATTTCGCCGCTTCGCTGCCGCATGAACTGTCCGGCGGGCAGAAACAACGTGTCGGCATCGCCCGAGCCTTAGCCGCAGAACCGCAAATCCTGCTGTTCGATGAGCCGACCTCGGCGCTCGATCCTGAGCTGGTGCGTGAAGTGAACCAGACCATGCGCAGCCTGGCGCAAACCGGCATCACCATGATCATCAGTACCCATGACATTGCCTTCGCGGCAGGCGTGGCCGACCGCGTGGTGTTCCTGCAGAACGGTGCGCTGATTGAAGAAGGGCCGCCCTCGATTTTGCAGAATCCGAAAACGCCTGCCTTCGCCAGCTTCATGGAACATGAAAAAATCACGGAGGCCCAACATGCCAACGCATGATCTTGCTGCTCGTGAACGCCTGGGCGATGCGCTGTTCCGCTATATGCAAGGCCAGCCAGCCGATGCACTCGCTGACGAACCGGACGCTAACCAGCAGGCGCTGCGCCGTTTTCGCTTGCTACCGCGCGTGCTTCAGGGCAATGAGGGGATCAGCACCCAGACCACTTTGCTCAATCAAAGCTGGTCAGCGCCGCTGGGCGTCGGTGCCTTTGCTGGCGATCGCATCTTCCATGAAGAGGGATTGCTGCCGATTGCCCGCGCCTGTAAACGCCTGCAACTGCCGCTGGTGATCTCTGAAGAGACGGTGACGCCGCTGGAGCAGATTGGCGCAGAGTATGACCGCTGCTGGTTGCAGCTGCGCGCCGCGGGTGATGTCGGGCGCATCAAAGATTTGATCGATCAGGCCGCCCAGGCCGGATTCAAACATATTGTTCTCACCGTGCTGGCACCGGTGCATCCGGTGCCGGGCTTGCAGCCGGGTGGCTTCTCAATTGGTGAAGCGCTCAAACAACGCGGCTGGCACACCGTTGGCGGCACGCAGCCGGGCGTTGAACCCTTACCGGCGTTTCCGGTGTGGCGCTGGCAGCAGATTGATGAAGTCGCCGCACACTGCGCTGCACACAAACTGCCGCTATGGCTAAAAGGTATTTTGCATCATGACGATGCGGCCCCGGCGACACAGCATGGCGTCAGCGGCATCATCGCCTCGAATATTGGCCTGCGCCAAAGTGCGCGCTGGGCCACGCCAGTGGATCAGCTCGCTGATTTGCAGGCCGTCACTCGCGTGCCGCTGCTGCTGGATGGCGGCGTGCGCTGCGGCAGCGATGCGGTGGTGGCACGTTGCCTGGGCGCCTCACTATCACTTAGCGTGCGACCGATCATCAGCGCCCTGGTAGCCGGTGGCGAAAGCGCGGTGTTCGATCTGCTCTCCGGCTGGATCAATGAAATCACCGCTATTAGCCACTGGTGTGGCGTCAGCGACATGTCCGCGCTCAATGGCAGTTTTGTTACGGAGGTGCGCGGCTGATGCAGACGTTAATCTTCAATCAGGGCGATACCAGCGAATCACGCATCTATTACTGCGCCCACTATCTGGCCGACAGCCTCGGCCTCTTCGCCGCCGAGCAGTTGCAGGTCACTTTCACCACCAGCGCGTCTGGCGGACACACCGTGCAGGGCGGACAAGTACCTGCGGTGTTAAGCCGCGAAGCCGATCTCACGCTGGGCGGCCCGATGGTGGTGATGAAGCATTACCAGCAGCACGGCGCTGAGTTGCAGTGCTTTTGCGCCTCGGTTGCCGCCAACCCGTGGTTTCTGGCGGCAGCAAAGGCTCAACCCGATTTTCAGCTGAGTGATTTGCGCGGCAAACGCGTGCTGGATGTCGGTAACGTCGGCACGGCTACGCTGACTTTCCGCTGGCTGCTGGCACAGCACGGTTTGCTGGATCAGGTGGAGTTGATTGCCGGTAGCGGCGATCAGGCTCGCGATTTCGCGGCCGTCGCCAGCGGTGATGCCGATTATGCGCTGCACGCCATGCATATGCTGGCACCGGCGATTGCCGCCGGACAGCTGAGCAGCATCAGCAGCCTCGCCACGCTGTGCGGCAAAGTCCCCTGGAGTGCCTATATCGCGCGTGCCGATGTGCTGATTGAGAAAGCCGCTGCCTTTGCTGCCTTCTCACGCGCCATTCAGCAGGCGCTGGCGTGGATAGCCACCCATGATGCCGAAGCACTGGCGGCGAGCGTGCAGCACTTTTATCCCGATTATCCAAGCGATGCGCTGATCACCGGCTTAGCTGCTTATCAGCAAGCCCATGTCTTCGCGCCAGACTGCCTGATTCCAGCAGGTGAGTTTGACCACTTCAGCCAGTTACTCAGCGCTATTGGCTGGTTGGATCCTTCTCAGCCCGTACCCTATCGCGAACTGGTCACGCAAGCAGGAGCAGAGTGATGAAACAACTCATTATCAATGGCCTGGTGGTGACAGAAACCCGCGCCGCACCGGCCGATGTGCTGATCGAAAATGGCAAAATCAGCGGCCTGCTGATGCCGGGTGCCATCGCTGACGGCGTTGATGAAATTATTGATGCGCAGGGTTTAATCATCGTGCCCGGCGCGATTGATGTTCACACCCATTTCACCGGTTCGCATGATTTTCCCGAGCAGGAATTGCGCGAAGGTACGCGTGGGGCGGCCGCCCACGGCGTCACCACCATCGTGGAGATGCCGCACTCGTTACCGCCTGCCACAACACTGGCGAACTTCTCCGCCAAGCAGCGCTGGCTGGCGGAGAACAGCTCGGTGGATTACGCCATGTGGGCCGGACTGGATGGCCGCAACGTGCACGAGTTAGTGGCGCTGGATCAGGCCGGTGCACTGGCGTTCAAAGCTTTCCTGTGCAGCGGCGCTCCTAATGGTGAAGCCACCGACGAGAAAGGCCTACCGCGCCTCGACGATGATGGCTTGCTGCGTGCGATGCGTGAACTGGCCACTTTTGACGGTTTGATTGGCGTCCACGCCGAAAACCACGACATCCTGATCGGTGCCGGCAGCGAACTGCGCCGCGCCGGACGCAAAGATACGCGCGCCCATGCGCTGGCCGGGCCAGAAATCGCTGAGATCGAAGCCGTGGGTCGCGTATTGGCGGTGGCGGAAGAGACCGGCGCACGCTGCCACATTGTGCATGTCAGCTCTGCGCGCGCCGCCGAAACCATCGTCGCCGCCAAACAAAAGGTACGCGCCAGCTTCGAAACCTGTCCGCACTATCTGATTCTCGATGAAGACGATCTGGTGCGCATTGGACCGAATGCGCGCTGCGGTCCACCCATCCGTCCACGTCCGGTGGTTGATGCACTGTGGCAGGTGCTGCTGCGCGGTGATGTCGACATGATCGCCTCCGACCACTGCCCGTACACCCCAGCGCAAAAACAAGCCGGTGAAGCCAGCATCTGGGACGCCGGCATGGGGCTAACCGGCGTTGAAACATTAAGTCCGATGTTCTTCAGCGCAGCGCATATCGATCGCGGCCTGGCCCTCACGGAGTTTGCTCGCATAACCGCCAGCGGTCCGGCTAAAGCCTTCCAGCTGTGGGGCAAAAAAGGGGCGATTGCACCTGGCTTCGATGCCGATCTGGTGTTTATCGATGCGCAGCAGAGCTGTACCGTTGAGGGTGAGAAATTCCAGGGGCTTGGCAAGTGGAGCGCATTTGAAGGGATGCGCTGTCAGGGTAAAGTGGTGCGCACACTGATTCGTGGTGTCACGGTATTCCAGGATGACCAGATGCAGGTTGCACCCGGCTTTGGTCAGTTCGTGACCCGACAGGTATAAACAGGACAATCACCATGGCAGGAAAATCATCCACCCCAAGCCGTAAAAGCAGCGCACCGCTGGCGCAGGAAGCCGCAACAGACGGCAACTGGCAAGCCGCGCGTCCGCGCACGCTGGTCGATCACGCGGTCGACGCGATTCTCAGCGCCGCTTCACGTGGGCTGATTTTGCCCGGCGATCGCATCGTTGAGCCGGATTTAGTGGCGAAGCTCGGCATGAGCCGCGTGCCGATCCGTGAAGCGCTGCGCATTCTCGAGAGCCAGGGCATCGTCACCAGCGAGCCGTATAAAGGCATCCGTTTGATGGAGATTTCTCATCAGCGGCTGGAGCAGATTATCGATGTGCGCATCCCGCTGGAGACGCTGGCCTGCCGCCGCGCCATCGAAGCCGGACGCAACGGTGCCGAGCAGCTCAGTCAGCTGTATCAGGGTGTGACGCAGATGCAGACCATGATGCAAAACGAAGATGTGTATGGCTTTGCCTCAGCGGATACCGATTTCCATCGCACGCTGTGCAGCTTCGCTCACAACCCGGTATTGAGCAATTTGTGGGAGTCGATTGCGCGCCAGCTGACGGTGATTTTCGGCCTCTCCACCATGGGCAAATCGATGAGCGACATCATCGAAGAGCACCAGCGGCTGATCAACGTGTTCGCCGAAGGCGATATCACACAGATGACCGGTGAGATTGAAAACCACATCCGCATTCAGGCGCTGGATGTGGATTACGAGACCTTGATTATGCAGCGCCGACAGCAGCGTTCCGCTGTGGGCTGATGCTTTATTGATTGCCTTTACACCAGGAAAACCACGATGAAGATCACCAACGTTGAAGCGTTTTATCTGCGCCTGCCGGTTATCGAGCAGCGCACAGACAGTTCGCAGGATGCACTGCTAATCAAAATCACCACCGATGCGGGCATCACCGGTTGGGGTGAAGTGGATGGCAGCCCGTATGTCACCAAAGCCATCATCGAAGCGCCCTATTCGCACACCATGGTCACTGGCCTGAAATCGCTGTTGATCGGCGAAAATCCACTGGAAACCGGCCGCCTGTGGAAAAAGATGCACAAAGCCACCATCTACTACGGCCGCAGCGGTGCGGTGCTGCAGGCGATGGCGGGCATTGATATCGCCCTGTGGGATATCAAAGGCAAAGCACTGGGTAAACCGATTGTTGAACTGCTGGGCGGCGCGATGCGCGACAAAATGCGCGTTTACTCCTCCAATATGTTCCAGTACAGCGTGGAAGAGACGGTGGCGCGCGCGCAGCACGCCATCGACACCGGCCACACCGGCGTGAAATTTGGCTGGGAGCCGTTTGGCACCGATGAAGCGCTGGATCTGCGTTATCTGGAAGCGCTGCGCACCGCGATGGGCGATAGCGTGGATTTGATGCTGGATGTCGGCCACGTCTGGGATGCCAAAACCACCGTGCGCCGCAGCCAGCGCTATGAACATCTCAATCTGTTCTGGATCGAAGAACCGCTGCACCCGGATAACTACGCCGGTTACGGCCAGGTGTCTGCTGCCTGCCAGCAGCACATCGCCGCCGGTGAGCAAGAGTGTTCCGTGGTCGGCTTCCAGCGCCTGATTGATGAAGGCGGTATCGACATCGTGCAGATCGATCTGACGCGTACCGGCTTTACTCAGGCGATGGAGATCGCCAGCTACGCGCACAGCCGTGGTCGCAAAGTGTGTAACCATAACTTCACCACCGACATCAACACCGCCGCGTCGCTGCATTTCCTGTGTGCGATTGAGAATGCGCTGGTGATGGAGTATTGCGTAGAACCGGGCGAAATCAGCCGCTCGCTGGCGAAAAACCCGGTGCGCATCGCCGATGGCTATGCGTGGTTACCGAGCGAGCCAGGTCTGGGCGTTGAGCCGAACGAAGCGGTGATCGAGAAGTTTCTGGTGCGCGATTAAATTGTAGGGTCGCCATTTATGGCGACCTGGTCATCCGGTGCGCATAAATGCGCACCCTACGGAAACCACTCTTAACTAACCCAGAGTGATCCGAATTTAAGTCCCAAAGGTTGTTGACGCATCACGCTATGACTACCCTTCTTCGCACGGACGTATTGCCGACGAGGAAGCCATGTCGCAAAAAATACACTGGATCGACAACTTGCGTGCGGTTGCCTGCCTGATGGTGATCGTCATTCACACCACCACCTGGTACATCACCGGCCCGATGGCCGTCACGGGGTTCAGCTGGGATGTGGCGAACCTGCTCAACTCGGCGTCGCGCGTCTGTGTGCCGCTGTTCTTTATGATTTCAGGCTATCTGTTCTTTGGCGAACGCAGCGCACAAGGACGGCATCTGCTGCGCATCGTGCTGTGTTTGCTGTTCTACAGCGCGGTGGCGCTGGCCTATATCACCTGGCTGACGCCGATCAGCGAGGGCCGTTCGCTGTTGAAGCTGCTGCAAAAACCGGTGTTCTATCACCTGTGGTTTTTCTTCGCCATCATCGGCATCTACCTGCTTTCACCATTGATTCAGGTGAAAAGCGTGCAGCCGCGCTACGTGGCATTGCTGGTTGTGGTGCTGGCGGTGCTGGCCAATCCCAACACCGTAAGTCAGTCGCTTGGCCCCTTCCACTGGCTGCCGGTCAATCTTTACGTGAGCGGTGACAGCATTTACTACCTGCTTTACGCGCTGCTGGGACGGGCGATTGGCTGCATGGACACCGATAAACGCGGCATCAGTTGGTTAGCGGGATTAGGTTTTATCGCCTGCTGGGTTGGTATCGCGTTAGGCACCAAACAGATGCTGGAGATCAACGGGGCATTTAACGATACCTGGTATCTCTACTGCGGCCCGTTGGTGTTTATCGCCGCCATCAGCTTGCTGGTGCTGTTCAAAAATGCACTGAACAGCCGCACGCTGCCGATGCTAGGGACGATTTCGCGCTACTCGCTACCGATTTACGGTTTCCACGCGCTGTTTATCCACTATCTGCGCACCAACCATTACGACGATATGTCTCGTCCATGGATCGATCTGCCGTGGGTATTTGGCATTACGCTGATCGGCAGCTTACTGCTGGCGATGTTGTTAAAACGCGTGGATAAACATCATCTGGTGAGTTGATCGTCCCAGCGCTGATGCGCACGACGCAGCTGGCGTGCCGAGGAAAATCCGGCCGCCAGCGCGGCTTTCTCTGCCGCTTCGCCCTGCTGCTGGCGCTGGCGCGCAATCACCAATCGCAACTGTTCATGGTATTCGCGCACGCTGATGCCCAGATGCTGGCGGAACAGGCGCGTCAGGTGGCGTTCACTGACGTGCGCGCGATCGGCCAGCGCGGTCAGTGACCAGTCATGTTCGGGATGGGCAATCATCACGTCCTGCGCACGATGAATGGCGGGATGCAGGTGATTGCGATAGCGCAGCCACGGCGACAGTTGCGGATCGTCACCCGAACGTCGGAACCACACCACCATTTCTCGCGCCACCTTTAGTGCCTGGGGTGCACCGCACAGCCGATTGATCAGATGCAACGCCAGATCGATACCCGCCGTGATACCTGCACTGGTCCAGATACCATGATCTTCCACGAACACGCGGTTATCTTTCACTAATGCGGCGGGAGCAGCGGCTTTGAGTCGCGGTAACACATCATGATGGGTGGTGCACTGCACGCCATTCAGGAGTCCGGCCTGCGCCGAGAGCAGCGCCCCGGAACAGATGCAAACTAATGTGATGCGTTTAGACAGGATGGCGGACTGTTGTGAACGGAGCCAGTCGCGCGCGGCGGCGGCAGGTGCCGTGTCGAACCAGACTTTGGAGTCATACACGCCGGGCACCACCAGCAGACTGTTATTGGGTAGCCGCTCAGGAAGTGGCGCAATATCCGCAATCGTCATGCCGGTGGAGCAGCGCACGCTGGCTTGCGGGCCGATGTAATGCAGAGCAAAGAAGCCATCCGCCAGTTGCAGGGTTTCCGCCGGGCCAGTGAGATCGAGCGCCATCACACCAGGAAGAACCAGGAAATAAACAGGCTGCGGCATTAAAGACTCCAGATGGGGTAATGTATTTTGCCCACAGCCTCTTCATCAGGGAGAAGGACTGACCAAAGGCCGACGTAACGTTGCTGCTGCCTCAGCCTTTATGAATGTCTTCGCCTTCTGTTGAAGGGAGAGCGCTAAGGACAATTCAGGCCATATAAAACACACCCGAATTGCCCATCATAGCGAAAAAAATATAAAAACCACGACCTAATCCGGCCATCACCTAACCGAATCAGGACATCAGCGGTTGAAGCTGCTGATACAGCTGCGCAAATTTTTCACGCTGCGGCTGCCAGGCTTGATAACGTGCGCTATCCGGCTGATGACGCTGCACCAATTCCGGCGCGGGCCACTCGCAGTGTGGATCAATCGCCAGCTGCGCCAGACGTGCCGCACCGAGCGCCGGTCCCACTTCGCCACCATGGCAATAATCCAGCGTTAATCCGCTGATGTCCGCCAGCATCTGCCGCCAGTAAGCACTGCGCGCACCACCGCCAATCAGCATCACGGTATTCGGTTGCACCCCGCACTCATGCACCGCTTCCATGCCTTCTGCCAGCGCAAAGCCCACCCCGGCCAGCACCGCGCGCGCCAGCTCAGGACGTCCATGTTGATGAGTTAAACCAAAAAATGCGCCCTGAGCTTGTGGATTGTTGTGCGGGGTACGTTCACCGGAGAGATAAGGCAGGAACCAGATCGGTGCCGCGTCACGGCTGGCTTTTTCCGCTTCCGCCAGTAGCTCGGGTACATCTTTGCAGCCGGTGAGCGTGGCTGCCCAATCCAGACAGGATGCGGCACTCAGCATCACTGACATCAAATGCCAGCGGTTGGGCAGCGCATGACAAAAACTGTGTACCGCACGCTGCGGATTGCTGAGATAGCCGTCGCTCACCAGGAAATACACCCCGGACGTGCCGAGTGACAGCATGCCCTGACCCGGCGCCACCATGCCAACCCCCACTGCACCCGCTGCGTTATCGCCACCGCCCGCGACGATCGGCACCGCGTTCAGATGCCAGCGTGCAGCGACGTCTGGCGACAAGGTGCCAGTGATCTGGTCGCCTTCATAAAGCGCAGGCATCTGGCTGCGATTCAGATCGCAAGCGCTAAGCATCTCATCACTCCAGTCGCGCTGCGCCACATCCAGCCACATCGTGCCGGCTGCATCGGATATGTCGCTGGCGAAGTCACCGCTCATACGCCAGCGCAGGTAATCTTTGGGCAGCAGAACTTTCGCCACCTGTGCGAAGACGTCCGGTTCGTGCTGCTGCACCCATAACAATTTGGGCGCAGTAAAGCCCGGCATCATCAGGTTACCGGTGATCTGGCGCGAATTGGGCACGCGCTGCTCCAGTTCCCGACACTGCTCACCGCTGCGCCCGTCGTTCCACAGAATCGCCGGACGCAGTACCTGATTTTCGGCACCCAGCAAGGTGGCGCCATGCATCTGGCCGCTCAGACCAATGGCCTTCACGCCGCTAAGATCGTGCTGCTGCGCCAGCGCCTGCATCGCCTTATCCGTGGCACTCCACCAGCTTTCGGGATCCTGCTCGCTCCACAACGGCTGCGGACGCGACACCTGCAATGGCGCGGTCTCCACCGCGATGACGTGCCCTTGCGCATCCAGCAACACCACCTTGACGCCAGAGGTGCCTAAATCGATCCCGATAACCATGTTTAGCTCCTGAAGGAATTAGAAATCATAAAGATAGTGATTCACCAGGTTTTCCAGCTGCTCCTGGCGTCCGCTGCGGTGGTGCGGATTCAATTGCTGCTGCTGAGCATGCGCGGCCAGTGACGCCAGTGAAAACTCGCCTTTCAAAATTTGCTGGCCGAACTCACCATTCCAGCCGCTATAACGCTGCGCCACGCGTTTATCCAGCTCGCCATCCTGCACCATGCGCGCGGCCACTTTCAGCGCCAGCGCCATGGTGTCCATGGCCCCAATATGGCCGTAGAACAGGTCATATTTATCGGTGCTTTGACGGCGCACTTTGGCATCAAAGTTTAAGCCGCCGGTGGTAAATCCGCCCGCTTTGATGATCTCGTACATCACCAGCGCATTCTCTTCCACGCTGACAGGGAACTGGTCGGTATCCCAGCCGCACTGCACATCACCGCGGTTAGCATCCACCGATCCAAAAATCCCTAATGCAATCGCCGTCGCAATCTCATGATGGAACGAGTGCCCTGCCAGCGTGGCGTGGTTAGCTTCGACGTTCACTTTGATCTCTTTCTCCAGACCAAACTGTTTCAGGAAGCCGTACACCGTCGCCACATCGTAGTCATATTGATGTTTAGTGGGTTCCTGCGGTTTCGGCTCTATCAGCAACATGCCCTGGAAACCGATTTTGTGTTTATGCTCCACCACCATCTGCATAAAACGGCCAATCTGTTCACGCTCCTGGCGCAGATCGGTATTCAGCAGAGTTTCGTAACCTTCGCGTCCGCCCCACAGCACGTAGTTTTCACCGCCCAGCGTCTGTGTGGCCTGCATCGCGCTGCACACCTGCGTGGCGGCCCAGGCAAAGATTTCCGGATCAGGACTGGTGGCCGCGCCGGCACCGTAACGAGGATGGGTAAAGCAGTTCGCCGTGCCCCACAGCAGCTTCACGCCGGTTTCCTGCTGTTTTTCCAGCAGCTTGTCGGTCATGGCGGCAAAATTTTCACGGTAGCTGTACAGTGAATCGCCTTCAGGTGAGACGTCGACATCATGGAAGCAGTAATACGGCACATTCAGTTTGTGGAAGAACTCAAAGGCCACGTCCGCTTTTTGTTTCGCCAGCTGTAACGCATCGCCATTTTTCTGCCACGGGCGATCAAACGCCCCGACACCAAACATATCCGCGCCGTTCCAGCAGAAGGTGTGCCAGTAACACGCGGCAAAGCGCAGATGCTGCGCCATGGTTTTACCGAGGATCACTTCGTCGGGATTGTAGTGACGAAACGCCAGTGGGTTGGTGGATTTGGCCCCTTCATAACGAACGCGATCGATCTGGTCGAAATAAGCGTGCATGGTTTGCTCCTTAGCATCAGACCCGAATGGTCAGCAGTGAATCATTATTTTGCTAAGGGGTTGGCATTAAGCTCAATTACGATATTTCACACTCAAATTAAGATAATTATTAATTGTGCGCACGCTCGCAAAAAACAGCAAATTCAGACCCCGATCATAAAACAGGAAATAAACAAAAAAACGTAATAGCAGGATAAAAATCAGTAATTGATGTTGCCTGAAACTCAGGGCAACAATTCATCCGCCTGGTTCATAGCCTTACAACGACAATAGCCTCAACCTACAGGATGACCATGATGAAAATGAAACACACGCTGTTAGCCGTCTGCGCTGCGCTGGCCCTGTTCAGCCATGCCGGTGTGGCGAAAGAAGTGAAAATCGGCATGGCGATCGATGATTTACGCCTCGAGCGCTGGCAGAAAGATCGCGACATTTTTGTTAAACAAGCCGAGTCGCTGGGTGCCACGGTTTTTGTCCAGTCGGCCAACGGCAATGAAGAAACTCAGATGTCGCAAATAGAAAATATGATTAACCGTGGTGTCGATGTACTGGTGATCATTCCTTACAACGGTCAGGTATTAAGTAATGTGGTGGCGGAAGCCAAACGCGAAGGCATTAAAGTGCTGGCATATGACCGCATGATAAATAACGCTGATATCGATTTTTATATTTCCTTCGATAATGAAAAAGTCGGCGAATTGCAGGCTGAAAGTATTGTGAAACAGGTGCCTAAGGGTAACTATTTTATGATGGGCGGCTCGCCAGTGGATAATAACGCGCGCCTGTTCCGTGCCGGACAAATGAAGGTGTTAAAACCCTATATTGATAACGGTAGCATCAAGGTGGTTGGCGATCAGTGGGTGGACGCCTGGTTACCCGAGAACGCGCTGAAAATCATGGAAAATGCGCTGACAGCCAACGGCAATCACATTGATGCGGTCGTCGCCTCCAATGACGCCACGGCAGGCGGGGCCATTCAGGCGCTGAGTGCGCAAGGTCTGGCAGGTAAGGTAGCAATTTCGGGTCAGGATGCCGACCTGGCCGCCATCAAACGCATCATGAACGGCACACAAACCATGACGGTGTATAAGCCGATTACCGAACTCGCCACTGAAGCCGCCAAAATTGCCGTGGAACTCGGCGATGACAAAAAGCCCAGCAGCAATAGCACGCTCAATAACGGCCTGAAAGAGGTGCCGTCGCGCTTGCTGACACCGATTCAGGTGAATAAAGACAATATCGAAAGCACCGTGGTGAAAGACGGTTTCCACAAACAAAGCGATCTCTAAGCGCCAGCTGCGAGGGAGAAACAGCGATGCTGCTGGAAATGAACCACATCACTAAGCGCTTCGGCGCGGTGAAAGCGCTGGACGACATCAGCCTGCGGCTTGAGGCGGGCGAAGTGATGTCACTGTGCGGCGAAAATGGCTCTGGCAAATCGACGCTGATGAAAATCCTGTGCGGACTCTATCCGCACGGCGATTTTGACGGTGAGATTCACTTTGCCGGCGATCCGATTCAGGCCCAAACCATTCGCGACACCGAACGCAAAGGCATTGTGATTATTCATCAGGAGCTGGCATTGGTGCGTCAACTCACAGTGATGGAGAACATTTTCCTCGGTGCTGAGTTGGGCCGCTTTGGCATGGTGGATGATGAAACCATGACGTTGCGCTGCCAACAGCTACTGGCGCGGGTGAAGCTGGATGTCTCGCCCGATACCAAAGTGGGCGATCTGGGGCTGGGCCAGCAGCAGTTGGTGGAGATTGCCCGTGCGCTTAACAAGCAGGTGCGACTCCTGATTCTCGATGAACCGACCTCCTCACTCACCGAGCAGGAGACCGAGGTGTTACTCAGCATCATCAACAACCTGCGCGAACACGGCATTGCCTGCATCTACATCTCTCACAAGCTCAATGAAGTGAAAGCCATCTCTGACACCATTTGCGTGATCCGCGACGGGCAGCATATCGCCACACGCCCGGCGGCGGGTCTGAGCGAGGACGACATCATCACCATGATGGTGGGCCGTGAACTGACGGCCCTCTATCCCCATCAGCCCCATGAGATTGGGGAAACGATACTGGAAGTGAAGAACCTCACCGCCTGGCATCCGGTTAATCGCCATGTGCGCCGGGTGAATAACGTTTCGTTCAGTTTGAAGCGTGGTGAGATTCTCGGTATTGCCGGGCTGGTCGGCGCCGGTCGTACAGAGACAGTACAGTGCCTGTTTGGCGTCTGGCCCGGTCGCTGGCAGGGGGAGATTTCGATAAACGGCAAGCCCGTTAAGATCGATGACTGTCGCGAAGCCATTGCCCACGGCATTGCCATGGTGCCGGAAGATCGAAAAAAAGATGGCATCGTGCCGCTGATGGCGGTGGGCAAAAACATCACGCTGGCGGCTCTCGATCAATTTAGCCATCGCCTTTCTACGCTGGATGAAGCCGCCGAACAGCAGGCGATCAACGATGCCATTCGCCGCCTGCGCGTCAAAACGTCCTCACCGGAATTAGCGATTGGACGACTCAGCGGCGGCAACCAGCAAAAAGCCATTCTGGCTAAGTGCCTGCTGCTCAACCCCAAAATCTTGATCCTTGATGAGCCCACGCGTGGCATTGATGTCGGCGCACGTCAGGAGATTTACCTGCTGATTAACGCGCTGGTGCAACAGGGTATCGCGGTGATTGTAATTTCGTCCGAGCTGCCCGAAGTGCTGGGCCTGAGCGATCGCGTTTTGGTGATGCACGAAGGGCAAATCAAAGCCGATTTGATTAACAACCATCTGACTCAGGAGCAGGTGATGGAAGCCGCTCTGCGGAGTGAACATTATGCTTAAAACTGAGAGTACGCAAAGCCTGCCGGGCACGCCTGGCAAGCCCGCCCCGGGTAAATTTCCGCGATTCAATCTGCAAGTCTTAGTGATGCTGGGCGCGATTGTGATGATCGCGCTGTTCTTCACCTGGACTACCGACGGCGCCTGGCTGAGTCCGCGCAACGTCTCGAACCTGCTGCGCCAGACGGCGATCACCGGCATTCTGGCAGTCGGCATGGTGTTTGTGATTATCTCCGCCGAGATCGATCTGTCAGTAGGTTCAATGATGGGCCTGCTCGGCGGTGCCGCGGCGATTTTCGATGTCTGGCTGGGCTGGCCGCTTCCGCTCACCATTGTGGTCACGCTGGTTATGGGCCTGCTGCTCGGTACCTGGAACGGTTGGTGGGTCGCTTACCGCAAAGTGCCTTCATTCATCGTCACGCTGGCGGGCATGCTGGCGTTTCGCGGCATCCTGGTGGGGATCACCGACGGCACCACCGTTGCCCCAACCAGCCCGGCGATGTCACAAATCGGGCAAAGTTATCTGCCGGGCGGTGTGGGCTTCGGCTTTGGTTTTGTTGGGCTGGCGCTGTTTATTCTCTGGCAGTGGCGCTTGCGTCTGCGTCGTCAGCAGTTAGGGCTGGCCCAACCGGCAGCAACGGGTGCGGTAGCGCGTCAGGCGATCACCGCCGTGCTGGTGCTGGGTGCGATCTGGCTGCTGAATGATTATCGTGGCGTGCCTACCCCGGTGTTGCTGCTGGCACTGCTGTTGCTGGCGGGGATGTTTATGGCGACGCGCACCGCCTTTGGCCGCCGGATTTACGCGATTGGTGGCAACATCGATGCCGCACGACTTTCCGGCATTAACGTGGCCCGCACCAAGCTGGCCGTTTTCGCCATCAACGGCGTGATGGTGGCGATTGCCGGGCTGATCCTTAGCTCGCGTCTCGGTGCCGGTTCGCCTTCTGCCGGGAATATCGCTGAGCTGGATGCGATTGCAGCCTGCGTGATTGGCGGCACCAGCCTCGCGGGCGGTGTGGGCTCAGTGGCCGGTGCGGTGATGGGCGCCTTTATCATGGCTTCGCTGGATAACGGCATGAGCATGATGGATGTCCCGACCTTCTGGCAGTACATCGTGAAAGGCGCCATCTTGCTGCTGGCAGTGTGGATGGATACTGCCACGCGTCGCCGGGTGTAATCGCGTGGGCGATCACACTGTGGCGCAAACCATTTCTGCTCTCCTTGCCGCCGTGCTATGCAATGCGCTGAGGGTTTAAAGGGACGCGCCACCATGCATGAGAAACGTTACCGCATTACGTTACTGTTCAACGCCAACAAGGTGTATGACCGCCAGGTGGTCGAGGGCGTTGGCGAGTATTTGCAGGCTTCGCAAACCGACTGGGATATTTTCATTGAGGAGGATTTTCGCTGCCGTATTGATAACATCCGCGAGTGGCTGGGTGATGGCGTGATCGCGGATTACGACGACAGCTCGATTGAAACGCTGCTGGCGAATGTGCCAGTGCCGATTGTCGGCGTTGGCGGCTCCTATCATCAGCCGCAGGACTATCCGCCGGTGCATTACATCGCCACCGACAACGCCGCGCTGGTAGAGAGTGCTTTCCTGCATCTGAAAGAGAAAGGCATCAACCGCTTTGCGTTTTATGGTTTACCGGCAGCCAGCGGCAAACGCTGGTCGCAGGAGCGCGAACAGGCGTTTCGCCAGTTAGTGATGCGTGAACGTTATCAGGGCGTGGTGTATCAGGGCATGGAAACCGCTCCGGAAAACTGGCAGCACGCGCAGAACCGCCTCGCCGACTGGCTGCAAACCCTGCCGCCGCAAACCGGTATTATCGCCGTCACCGATGCGCGTGCGCGCCATCTGCTGCAAGCCTGCGAGCATTTGAAAATTCCGGTGCCAGAGAAGTTGACGGTGATCGGCATCGATAACGAAGAGCTGACGCGCTATCTCTCCCGCGTGGCGCTCTCGTCTGTGGCGCAGGGCACGCGCCAGATGGGCTATCAAGCCGCGAAGCTGCTGCATCGTTTGTTGAACAAGCAATCCTTACCGCTGCAGCGCATTCTGGTGCCGCCCGTCAAAGTGATTGCCCGCCGCTCCACTGATTTCCGCTCGCTAAACGACCCCGCAGTGATTCAGGCCATGCACTACATTCGTTTCAATGCCTGCAAAGGGATTAAGGTGGAACAGGTGCTGGATGCGATTGGCATGTCACGATCCAATCTGGAAAAGCGTTTTCGGGATGAGACCGGCGATACCATTCACGCCATGATTCACCGTGAAAAGCTGGAAAAAGCGCGCGAGCTGTTGGCTTCTTCGTCGCTGAACATCAATGAGATTTCGCAGATGTGCGGCTATCCGTCGCTGCAGTATTTCTATTCGGTGTTTAAGAAGAGCTACGCCAGCACACCCAAGGAATATCGCCAACTTCACGGCGAGAACGTGCTGTAGCGCACGGGTAAGATCAAGATTTCGCGCTGGGTTATGGCTATAATTGCGCGGCATCTTCAAAGGAAGATCGTCGTCTCCGGTGAGGCGGCCGGATTTCAAATCCGGTTGGGGCCGCCAGCGGTCCCGGGCAGGTTCGACTCCTGTGATCTTCCGCCAATTTGCCTCTACCGAACTCTCCCGACGTCAACAAAACCCCTTGTAATCCCTTATATATCAAGCCTTCTTTGTATCCTGAGGTCAACCAGCCTCAACCTGCATCAAGCGGTTTTTGGGGGTGCATTCGGGGGTGTCATTTCCCTCTTAAAATATCGGCACCCCCATAATGATAAAAATGCGAGATATAACAAGGGGTTTTAAAGACATCTTTGCTATACAAGGGGTGCATTGGGGGTATCAGGTCGGTTACTGGCGGAAATCCCCCCAGGAAGTTGGATTCATCAAAAGCCGGAGGATGTCATGGCGCTGACCGATGTTAAAGTGAAAACTGCGAAGCCAAAAGAAAAGCCCTATAAGCTGGCTGATGGCGGCGGTATGTATCTGCTGATTAACGCTAATGGTTCCAAATACTGGCGAATGAAGTACCGCTTCGCCGGTAAAGAAAAGATGCTGTCTATTGGCGTCTACCCCGATGTTTCACTGGCCGACGCGCGCGAAAAACGCAGCGAAGCCAGAAAAATTCTCACTGCTGGAGGTGATCCGGGTGAAGTAAAGAAAGAAGAGAAAGTGGCCCAGCAAATGAGTTTGAAAAACACTTTCGAGGCCGTTGCTCGCGAGTGGCATCAGACTAAAGCCGATCGCTGGTCATTACGCTATCGTGATGAAATCATCGACACCTTTGAGAAAGATATCTTCCCCTATATCGGTAAACGTCCTATAGCCGAAATCAAACCAATGGAGCTACTGGAAGCACTGCGTAAGATGGAGAAACGTGGAGCGCTGGAGAAAATGCGCAAAGTCCGCCAGCGCTGTGGCGAGGTATATCGATATGCAATTGTCACTGGTAGGGCTGACTACAACCCCGCCCCCGATCTTGCCAGCGCTTTAGCTACGCCGAAAAAAGTACACTTCCCCTTCCTTACTGCCAATGAACTTCCTCACTTCCTCAACGATCTGGCGGGTTATACCGGCAGTATCATCACGAAGACAGCCACTCAAATCATTATGTTAACCGGTGTACGCACGCAAGAACTGCGTTTCGCACGCTGGGAGGATATCGATTTTGAGACAAAATTGTGGGAGATCCCGGCGGAAGTGATGAAAATGAAGCGGCCCCATATTGTACCGCTATCAGAGCAAGTCATTGCGCTATTTAAGCAACTTGAGCCGATATCAAAACATCACCCCCTGGTGTTTATTGGCAGGAATGATCCTCGCAAGCCGATCAGTAAAGAAAGCATTAACCAAGTCATTGAGTTGCTGGGGTATAAAGGCAGACTGACGGGGCATGGTTTCCGCCACACAATGAGTACTATTCTGCATGAGCAGGGCTTTAACTCAGCGTGGATTGAAACGCAGCTTGCGCATGTTGATAAGAACGCCATTCGCGGAACATACAACCATGCACAATATCTTGATGGCCGTAGGGAGATGATGCAGTGGTACGCAGATTATATAGGTGAGTTGCATAAAAGCCGGGAAGTAATCAAAGAGTCGATTAGGCAAACAGCATAGATCAAGATAGCAGCCACCTAGATGTAAAGATGGCTGATTTAAGCCTACCACCGTAAGGTGGTAGGAGGATAACAAGAGTTTTTTTATTTTTTTGATATATTTTGGGTAATGTATTGGAACTGCTTGATAAAGTTTCCTTCGGGTAGAATGAGTGCATAATCCTTTACGGGCACTTTAGTTTTTAAGGAATAGCAATGGCAGTTAATCAGGCGAAGATTTTTGAACAGCTCGAACAACTTGTTGAAAATCCTGAGCAAGGCGAATTTATTTACGGCTTTTTAACTGCCTTTGAGTTCCCTAAAGCTACGCTGAGTCAGATTCGGCAAGGTGGGGCACGTAATGTTGCGAAAGAGCCAGCACACGTTGCATTAAAAAATAAACTCTACTACCAGCCAGTGGCGGATACTGATGATCTTGAATCTGCTTTTGAGCAACGTGTTGCCGACGCGGCTGTTGCAAAAAATAAGATCCGCTTTGTTCTAGTAACAAATTTTGTTCGCTTTTTAGCCTGGGACACACTGACACAGGAACGTCTCGATATTGAGTTTGAAGAGTTACCACGTAACTACGGTTTTTTCTTACCGCTGGTAGGGTTGGAGAAGGCTATTCTCAATAGTGAAAACCCGGCCGATGTGAAAGCCGCTGAGAAGATGGGAAAGCTGTTTGATCTTATCAAGGAGCGTAATGATTTAAGTAAAGCAGAAGATATTCACGCGCTTAATGTTTTCCTCACTCGTTTGTTGTTTTGCTTTTTTGCCGAAGACACAGGCATCTTTGAAAAAGGTCAGTTTACTTCCGCAGTTAAGAGCTACACCGCCGAAGATGGCAGTGATTTAGATCAGTTTCTGACAGACCTGTTTGCCGTGATGAACAGCAAACCGAATAGTAAATTACGCCTGTCACTTCCGATTCATTTAACCGCATTCCCGTATGTTAATGGTGGCTTATTCGCCAGTGATGAGCCTGTTCCAGAGTTGGGGTTGAAAGGTAGACGTATCTTACTTGAATGCAGTGCAATGGACTGGAGCGAGATTAACCCTGACATTTTCGGCAGTATGTTCCAGGCCGTGATTGATGTGGAGCAGCGTAGCCGTTTAGGGCAGCATTACACTTCATACAGCAATATCATGAAGGTTATACAACCATTATTTCTTGAACCATTGCGTTCAGAGCTTGAAAAACAACACACAAATACGAATGGTCTCAAACGGTTGCTTCTCCGTCTGGGGAAAATGAAAGTTTTTGATCCTGCGTGTGGTTCAGGGAACTTCTTGATTGTCGCCTATAAAGAACTACGTCTTTTGGAAATGGACGTGATTCAAGCTCTTTTGCAATGCGATCCACAATCCATTTTTATGAGCGGTATCCATCTCGACCAGTTTTACGGCATTGAGATCGATGATTTTGCCTGTGAAATAGCCCGCCTTTCCCTATGGCTTGCAGAGCATCAGTTAAATAAACAGTGGGAAGAACATATTGGTTCAGCACCACCAGCGTTGCCGTTGCGTTCATCCGGTAAAATTTGGAGTGGCAACAGCCTGCAAACAGACTGGCAAACGGTGTGTCCAAAGGGCGCTGATGATGAAGTTTATATAATTGGTAATCCACCTTTTTTAGGAACGTCTGGACGTTCTGATGAACAGCGTGCTGATATGCAGGCGGTATTTAGCGGTTTCAAATCATTGGGTGGTTTGGACTTTGTTGCCTGTTGGTTCTGGAAGGGAGCGCAATATATCCAGAATAGCCGTGCTGAGTTGGCTCTGGTGGCTACAAATTCTCTATGTCAGGGAGAGCAGGTTGCAACATTATGGCCTTCAGTATTCGGGCTGGGACTAAGTATTCACATTGCCTACCCTACTTTTACATGGGCGAATAATGCTCGTGATAAGGCAGCAGTGCATGTGATCATTGTTGGACTATCGGGACAAAGCAAAACTCGCCAACTTTACCAACAAATTGAAGGGCGCTGGCACAGTAAGTTAGTGAGCAATATTAGCCCCTATCTGATTGAAGGCAATAATGTGGCTGTGTTGGCGAAAACCAAACCGATGATAGATGGTGTTCCTCCTTTGTTATTTGGTAATAAACCTACCGATGGGGGACATTTGCTGATGAATCGTGCTGAACGCGATACCTTACTCAAACAGGAACCCCAGGCAGCCATGTGGGTTAGAAAAGTATTAGGTTCTGATGAGTTTCTCAATGGTCATGATCGCTGGTGCTTATGGTTGGTCGGTATTGCCAATGCCGAACTCCAGTCGATGCCGCTCGTTTACAGTCGGGTACAGAAAGTGGCTGAAATGCGCCGAAAAAGCACAAAACTAAGTACTCAGAAAAAATCAAACACACCCCATACTTTTGATGAAAATCGCCAACCCACAACTGGCGATTACATTTTAATACCCGGTGTTTCGTCGGAACGTAGAACTTATATCCCCATTGGTTTTTATGATGCTAGTGTGATTTCTACTAATGCAAATTACATTCTCCCAAATGGTACTTTGTATGAGTTCGCTATTCTGACTTCATTAATACATAACGACTGGATGAGATTAGTGGCTGGCCGATTAAAAAGCGATTATCGCTATTCAGCAACAGTCGTATACAACACCTTCCCTTGGCCTGATGTGACTGATGAACAACGTAAGTCTCTTATTGCATTGGCAAAAACGGTTTTACTCACGCGAGAAAATTATCCAGAAAGCACGTTGGCTGAGCTGTACGACCCGCTGAAGATGCCTGAGGACCTTTTGGAAGCCCATCAGGCGTTGGATAAGGCCGTTGATCGTCTTTATCGTGACAAACCATTCAGGGACGCTACTGAGCGTTTGAGCTGCCTGTTAGAGCGCTACGAAGCGCTAATTAAAGCGTAAGGTTTCGCTCTGGTAGCCAGGGCATACAGAGGATTGCATTGTGGAAAATATTTTACAGGTGACTTACGGACAGACTGGGCAAAGTGCGAGTCTAAATGAGTTTGGTATGCGAGAAATGCAGGCACGAGCCTTTGAGCAGCGCAATAGCCCTTATCTACTTATCAAAGCTCCGCCAGCGTCTGGTAAATCAAGAGCATTAATGTTTCTTGCCCTAGATAAACTTGTTAATCAGGGTTTACGCAAAGCTATTGTCGCGGTCCCTGAAATGTCCATCGGTGGTTCGTTTAAAGATACTGCGCTCACGGAGTATGGTTTCTTTGCTGACTGGAAGGTAAAACCTGAAAATAATCTGTGCATTGGCGGTGGAGAGGCTGGGAAGGTTGAAGCCTTTAAACGATTTATGGCGAGCCCTGACGACATTCTGGTCTGTACTCATGCCACCCTGCGTTTTGCTTTCGATAAGCTGAATGTTAAATCGTTTAATGACTGCCTGGTTGCTATTGATGAGTTCCATCATGTCTCTGCGGATGAAAACAACCGTCTGGGCAATCTGATTGATGCCCTGATGAAAGGTTCTAATACGCATATTGTTGCAATGACTGGTTCTTACTTCCGAGGGGATACCGTACCCATTCTGCAACCTGAAGATGAAGCCCAGTTCACGAAAGTGACCTATACCTACTACGAACAGCTCAATGGATACCAGTATTTAAAATCTTTAGGCATTGGCTACCATTTTTATCAGGGCCCATACATCAAGGCGTTACCTTCAGTGCTGGATGCCAGCAAGAAAACCATCATCCATATTCCCAATGTTAATTCCGGCGAATCAACGAAAGATAAACATGCCGAGGTTGATGCCATCCTGGATGCGTTGGGTGAGGTGCAACTGCAAGAACCAGATACCGGAATCTATCGAGTGAAACGCAAAAGCGATGGCAAATTGTTGCGCGTAGCGAATCTGGTAGATGATAACCCAGCGGAAAGACCGAAAGTACAGGCGTATCTGCGTAATATCCACTCTGCTGACGATATGGATATCATTATTGCGTTAGGTATGGCGAAAGAGGGGTTTGACTGGCCTTTCTGTGAACATGTACTGACCATTGGTTATCGCAGCTCGATGACGGAGATTGTGCAAATAATTGGGCGTGCGACACGGGATTGTGAAGGCAAAACTCACGCACAATTTACCAACCTTATTGCTCAGCCTGATGCTCAAGATGATGACGTTAAAGTATCAGTAAACAACATGCTTAAAGCCATCACCACCTCGTTGTTGATGGAGCAAATCATGGCTCCAAATATTCAATTTAAACCACGATCTCAATGGACTGGTGAACCGTTACCTGCCAATACGGTTCTGGTTGATGATCATGCATTACCGGTATCAGACAAGGTTCTAACAATCCTTAACGGCAGTAAAAACGAGATCTTGGCGGCGCTAATGGCGAATGAGCAGGTGGTTAAAGAGGCTATTACCGAGTCAATACCGCCTGAGGTAATTACTCAGGTAGTGTTACCATCGGTGATACAAACGCTTCACCCTGACCTGACTGAATACGAACTAGAACAGGTTCGCAGCGGTATTTTACAGAGTCTTTTTGTAGGCCAATGTGGTGGGTTAGTTGATGAAGCCGATTTGCCGTCGGATGCCATCATTGATAACGGCCAAGGTCAGCGTTCCGGCAATTCGAATGATTCATTAAACGTAAACAATCAGTTTATAAAAATGGGTGATAAATTCATCAATATTGAAAACTTGAATATTGACTTAATTGATGCGGTAAATCCTTTCCACGGTGCTTATGAGATTCTATCAAAATCAGTCACCGCGACGATGCTAAAAACTATTCAGGAAGCAGTCAGAGCGAATCAGGCGCAGGTATCTGAGGAAGAAGCTGTGATGCTCTGGCCAAGAATTAAAGCGTTTGCCAGTGAGCATAAAAGGGAGCCATCGCTGAATGCCAGTGACGCAATAGAGGTTCGTTATGCAGAAGCGTTAGCTTACATCCGTAAAATGAAACAACAGCGTATTGTGCGACAGGAACCGTAACTTATGCTCAGACTTTCACCTCTTCAAGTTCGTCAAAAAGTGACAATTGATGACATTTTTTCTGAACCAGACGATCTTGGTTTACTCGTAGTCGAACCATTAAAAATATATTCCTCTACGGGTAATCTGCCTGTAAGCAGATTAGAAGAAATTAATGCATTTTATGTGGTTCATGGGCGTCCACCTCTACCCGATTCGGAGGAATTTAAGGAAACGTTGCTAGCACAACGTTTGAGGGCTCTCAAAGATAACAAGCAATATCGCGAGATGTTGCAGCCATTTGATATTCATGGCTTACTCGCAGGCGAAAATAACGAAAATCCACTTGAATCATCTGTATCATTCTCAGTTCCTCCCGTTGAGGTTGATAGGTCGGAGTTGGTCACCTCTCTGGACGATATCTTTGCTGATGACGATGATGGATTGCTCTCATTTGCTGAGCCCGATATTTTCACGTTAAAACATGTTCCGATTGAAAAGAAAACACAGCCTGACGAAATTGCCAAACGACAGCCGTGCCCTGATTTTTATCGATTTTCCCCACTGTTTGAGACAGTCCAAAATGGTCTGAAAGCGGGGCCGTTTTCATTTGTTCGCTTCCGCCATGAGTTAAAAATTCATGAAGGTGATTTTTTTATTCTCAATGGGGTTATGGGCTATGTAGATAAAGTTGGTGAGCGGTTGGAGGAATATGGACCTTGGAATGCACGTTTACATTTGGTGTTTGAAAACGGAACTGAGATGAATATGCTTTTCCTCTCGCTTACGCACGGTCTGGTACGAGATACTGAAGGTCGTAAAGTTGTTTTAAATGGACAGGCAATTCGTCCTGATGAAGCTCCGGTTCCGACAGGATATGTCTATGTCCTTGCCACGCATAGCGACAAGCCAGCGCTTCAACGTTTTAAACCTGATTTGTATAAAATTGGCTTTACTGAAGGAACTATCGAAGAGCGCATCAAACACGCTGAAAAAGATAAAACATTCCTCGAAGCACCCGTTCGTATAGTCATGACTACGCAATGCTTCAATATCAACACTCACAAATTTGAAACGCTTATTCACGGTTTTTTAGGTAAGCAACGGCTCAATATCACATTACTGGGTTTAGATGGACAAACTTATCATCCCCGCGAATGGTTTCATGCGCCTTTAGCGACTGTGCTCTCTGTGATCAAGTACATTCTTGACGGTACAATTTCGCAATACCGGATGGACAATACAACAGGGAAGATTGTGGCTAAGAGAGATACTGGTCACTCTTGAGACGTGAAAGTTACCTCAGCACCATGCTGCGAATCCGGCGATAATAATTAGGATGGTCCGTGCATAAAGCAAGTCGGTGCGGTTATTCTTTTCCTCTTCGTTACTGAACACCCCAGCCACAATCCAGAACACTTAGTCACACATTTCAGAAATCATATACATTCACGATAAGGCCCGGTCATCGGGCCTGCATTTTTGCCGCCGCTTTGTCCAGCTTCTGTTGAGTCGGTGCATGATAAAGATCAACGCAATAATGCCTGACGAAAAAGTCTGCGCCAGTTCCACCATTGAGCTTATGATCGGTGTCAAAGCGCAAGCCGTCAGAACGTCTGTTATGGCAATGAATCCCTTTGTCGCCAAGCTTTGTATGCCATTCGTCCATGGCGAATTTGGCACCATTTGAGAGTTTCGAATAGAAAATTAACCCCCCTCTGCAATTGTTCACGCCACCTTTGGCATAGCTTCCAATTAACTGAGAATTAAGTCCCTGATAGACATATTCGAACCCGTTCCACAACTTGGCTTCCGCGACCCACTGATAGAGCTCACCGTGGGCACTTCTGACCTCAAAGTAATAGTCGCAGTGACCGCCGCTTTGCGCATCATGATGTGCTGACGGGTATAGTTGCTTGAGCTGAGAAAGAATGTGATCGGTGAGGGCATCCTCCCCTTTATCCATGTGGTGCTGCCTGCCGGATTCAGTAATGGTAATGACGTTATTTAAATCTTTATCAATTTGTGCGACAAAATCGTCGTACGTCAGCGGGCTGTGTCTGACCAATTGCTCCATTAGATGTGGCGCAACTGCAAAAATATGCTGCATACTGTAGCCTGCAGCCAAAGCCATATCCTCAAGTGGCCCCTGAGACATCAATCCATCCTCCTACTCGCTGTAGATTCAGGATCGGGTTCGGCCTTGAACATATTTACAAAATAAGGAAACGTCCTGCGGTGCAGATCACTGAGCGAGATTTGGTTACCCTCTGAATCAACAAATTCTTCTTGGGAAACTGCAACCATATAATCAGGATGCTCCATTTCCTGAATTACTTCAGAGAGATTTTCGTCATACAGCCTATAACGGACCTTTAGCGCCTGAAACGGGTGCAGAGACAGTGTGAAAGCAGCGCGGATGAGCAAATCATCACCATCTGCAGTGCGCTGCAGAGCAGCCCTAAGCCCGCCAATTGTAAGATTGATCTGTTTGGGATGACGTTCGATATAAACTGCAATCTGGTGACAGACCGCATACAGTGACGACGTATCCGACTTCGCCAGTTCGCTCAACAATTTCTTGACCTGGGCAACATTATTCATGTTTCAGCTGGCTTTTGGCTGTGGTTGAGGAATATGAGATAATACTTTATCTATTGCGAAGCAGAAATCTTCAAGTCTTTTTACATCACTCACAGTGAAGTCGGATAGAGGCTGGGCTGTATCCAGCATTTTAGGCTGTCCCATCAGGCCGACCTCAACATCAACGGTACTGATGGATGCGTCGACTTTAAACTTCCACTTTTTCGCTACCATAAATTTTGCGTGAACAAACCCGCCGCTTTCTCCGGCCCGATGATAGTGATCTTTCTTCAGGCATTCCTCTTTACTCTTTAGGGGAATACGCACTGGGTTACCATTGGTAGTTACGTGCCCCAATTTGGTAATAAATCCATCCGGCGCGTTGTATAGCGGTTCGATAGCACTGAATACATTCGTGGCCTGTCCGCAGTCTATTCCATGTTGCATAAGAAACGTCCTCAGCATGAAAAGTTGATCCTGACTAGCCATAATAGACAGCGAATTTCTGTCCACAGATAAGATCAGCTTGGACGTTTCCGGTTGCCAGTAGATCACGTGGAAAAGCTGCGTTCTAACAGTCCGTTTCATCATGTAGACCGTGTCTGCACTCTGAAGTTTTCTGCCTTCATTAGACAAATGATCTACAGGAACTGGTTCCTCAATGTCTCTATCAACAACTGTGCAGGCTACCAGGCGGCGAAAGCGTTCGTTACTAATGTCAACTTCATCAGAAAGTGCGGGGTAAAGCTTGCCTCTTTTTAAGAGACTCAGCAGCCCAACGTCTTCAACCGGAAACGGGAACGCATCGCTAATAACCTTCTCTGGTGAGATCCGAAATGTGTTCAAGAATGAGGTTAAATTCTGCTTTATCATCTCATCGCGGATGAAGAAGACTTCAACTTGGCGGGTATCAAGCTGAAGGGCCAGCAGTCCCAGTGTATTAATTTTTTCCTGCAGCTTCTGATTTCCTGAGACTGCAGAGAGGATGTCCTGCTTGAACACCTCTTTTGAACGGGACTTCAGCGACATCACTTCATTTATCTGACTCTTTGCGAAATTAAAGCTGTACCTTGCTAAAAGTGTGTCAATTTTGTGTTGATAAGATGTAGACATACAGGTCCTTGCTTCAGGCTTCTGATAACATCACCATTTCTGATAATTACAGTTTACCATTCCATGGTACTGCTGTCGCGAAATCCAAGGCTGTCCGTCTTATCGTTTTTTCACAGTGGCTGCAGGCTCTTGCTCTATCCCAGCAATTTAATCATCAATGAAAATCAATCATATAGCATGCTCTGCTTTGACTTTCAGATATGGATGACGCCAGCAAGCAATCGTCTGAAGCCTTTAAGACTCTGAAAAAGGCGCAAGAACCAGACTAAGGGGCTGGCGTAAAAATATCTTGGCAGGGGCGGCAGGATTCAGATCAGGACTGACTGCAACCAAATGAGCGTTCATCCCGACTGTATAACTTAGTACGTTCTTTCGCAAAATAGCTGACCCGAAAAGTGAGCTTATCGTAAACTGCGCGATAGTCTTGGGCGTTTACATCCAGGTAGTATAGTGGATTATCCGGGATGTGGACCAGCGTTCGGTATTCGGTATAATGGCCCAGTTGTAAAGCACTCACCCAAGCTTCGCGTATCAGGCTGGCTAATCCCGTTCCCTCTTCACCATAACTTCCAAGTCCATTGAATGTGTCTTTGTTAACGAAGATGATCATGTGATAATGGGATTTCTCGTTTATTTCTCCTACTTCTCGAACCCAAGCGTAACGTAACTGGCATGGGTAGCTTCTGATGCCATGCTTTATTTTATTTCGGTACCTAGCATCAATTTTTGCATTAAGTGATTCAATGAAACGGGACATAAGCCCATTATTCCTTTTACAGTTGTCATCAGGAAGGCGTAAATCGACACGGACAGCCATCGTCCTTGGATGTTGTGCTATTGCGTTATCAATTACACCAAGCATTCTTTGCAAATAGGTCGTGTTGAACGGGGCATGACGTTTATCAAGATAAATATCATCAAACATAATAAAACCCTATAATTTTAATGGCGGGCAAGACAGTGTCTCACCCGTGATGGTTGAGATAATTAGAGTGTGTCAAATATGGTTTATTGAGTTCGTATTGGATGTTAGTTGGGGTGGTGCTGAGTATATTCTTTGGTGTGCATTAAGTAGATATATGTTGGTATATATTAATATTAACAATCCGTCATGTTTTAATGTATCACTTTCGTGCCAGATGCAGTTTGGCCTTTAATTTTATTAAATTATTTACTCCGAAGTTAATCTTGTTTGAATAATGATTAGAGGATCTTATAGCTGAATTTATTAAAGGTACGGCTTTGTTGAATAAATCGAACTTTTGCTGAGTTAAAGGATCAGATCACGCATCATCCGGCAACACTGGCCGTCCCATGGCAAAGCAGAAATTCAAAGTCACCAACTGGCGCAACTACAACAAAGCCCTCATCAACCGCGGCTCCGTCACTTTCTGGCTTGACGACGAGGCTATTCAGGCCTGGTATGAGCCCGCCACACACACATCGCGGGGACGGCCTCAACGCTATTCTGACCTCGCCATCACCACCGTCCTGGTCGTTAAACGTGTGTTCCGCCTGACCCTGCGAGCCGCACAGGGCTTTATTGATTCCATTTTTGCCATGATGGGCGTTCCTCTTCGCTGTCCGGATTACACCAGTGTCAGCAAGCGGGCAAAGTCGGTTAACGTCAGTTTTAAAACGCCCACCCGGGGTGAAATTGCGCATCTGGTGATTGATTCCACAGGGCTGAAAGTCTTCGGTGAAGGTGAGTGGAAAGTCAAAAAGCACGGCAAAGAGCGCCGTCGTATCTGGCGAAAACTGCATCTGGCTGTTGATGCGAGTACGCATGAAGTCATCTGCGCGGACCTGTCGCTGAACAACGTCACGGACGCTGAAGCTTTCCCGGGGCTTATCCGGCAGACCCACCGAAAAATCAGGTCAGCGGCGGCGGACGGTGCTTACGATACGCGGCGATGTCATGACGAACTGCGTCGCAAGAAAATCAGCGCGCTCATTCCTCCCCGAAAGGGAGCGGGCTACTGGTCCGGTGAGTATGCAGACCGCAATCGTGCTGTTGCGAATCAACGGCTGAGCGGAAGCAATGCACGGTGGAAATGGACAACAGATTACAACCGTCGGTCGATAGCGGAAACGGCAATGTACAGGGTAAAGCAGTTGTTCGGTGGTTCGCTGACGTTGCGTGACTACGATGGTCAGGTTGCAGAGGCTTTGGCCATGGTGCGTGCGCTGAACAAAATGACGAAGGCAGGCATGCCAGAAAGTGTACGTATCGGCTGAAAGTCGGAGCTGTTACAGGGAAACTCGCCTTAAATCTGATTTATTCAACAAAGCCTAAAGGTACATAAACATATATGTCGTTCAGAAATTTCAGAGGCAAGCAGAGCATAGAACTCGTTAAATTCATTCCAAATATTTAGCTTCTAGAATCATTAATTTTAGCCTGTAGCCACTCCTCCAGGTCGCTTTTCAGCCAGCGAGATGCACTGCCCAGTTTGATTGGTTTGGGGAATGCGCCATTCTGTATTAACTTGTAGAACCATTTGTCACTCAGACCAGTGAGTCGTGTGATAAATTTCATATCGATGAATTGATCTTCCAGTAGTGCAGGTTTCGTTATCATGTTGATGTGTCCCGTTGCGAGAAGAGCACCAGAGCAGGCGATAACAAGTTGTTCGCGCCTTCTCCTCCACATGAATGGGATGTGACGTAAAAAAGTTTTGGAGGGAACCATTAAACTTTCCGATAGAGAATGAATAGACACGGAAAACTTCGTGTAACGCTGTTCTCTGACCATTACAATTTGATGGATGTTGGAGCTTGGTGTAGTACAGCTATGAACGTTTAGAGCGATATGTTGATTGGTGGTCTACACACGCCTTACCTAAAGCCAGATAAAAACACATTAAAAATCAGTTAATTATCAGTTATTAATCAGTATTTGGTCATTAATTTATCAGTAAAAAATCAATCTAATATCACTTTGCAGCTGTCAAACCACTATGGTTTATTTATACTCTCGGGAACATTGGAAGAGTGGTATCACACTGGAGGGGATATGCTTGATTATGACGAAGTGAGGGAGGAGTTCTTTTACCTTTACGTTCTGAGTTTGTATTACAAAAATGATTATATACAGCAGGCGATCAATTTCGATACACCTGATGAATTTCAAAATCTCATTAATGAGATATTAAATAAAGGGTTCTCATTTGATAATGAAAAGACACAACGTGCACGTGTTTACTTAAAAAAACAATTCCATTACAAAACAATTGACAAAGAAAAGTTTGATTGTTTTAAAGGCTCCGATAGAGGATCATGGTTTGCCTTAATGTATATATATAACAACAGCATTATTCCTGAACCTTCCTCAAATGTCTTTACACAAGATAACGTTTTTGTTTTAAATTCAATTTTCACACCTTTGTCTGAATTTAAAAATATTGATGAAATTAAAAATTTCTCACTTGATGAAATGCAGATGGATATTCCTCCTGACAAAAAAGAGAAAAATAGAGGGCTTTCTGAAAAATATTTGCGTGAATTTTATTTAACAGCTGGTGCAGATCCCGACGAACATAGTCCGAACACAACATCTGAACAAGAGCGTATTTGTACCCTGATGAGGTTTATTGATTTTGCACCTGTAAGTTTAAATCAGAAAATTTCTTATTTCCGTAAGCTACATGATAAATGGTTAGATCAATATAATAAATTCCTCAGTGACTACGACTGGTTAGATAAAAAAGATGAAAAGCAAGCTATCTATTGCTGGGAGTATCTGAGAAATAAAAACATGATTCCCCCTTATTTAAAACCATACAACACTGCAATGAGAATACAGATGATCATTGCATGCTTAGATAGTTGGGATATTGAGCATGTAGAAAAATATTTATTCATTCAGAAAATGAAGCATGCCTGGCAGCAGGCTGTTTCTTCGCGTAAAAAACAAAAAAACAAGCAGGTCAAGTAAAAAAATTAAAGATATATATCATTTCCATGAACATACCACCATAACGGCGAACCCATTGAGGGTCCGCCGTTTTGTTTTCTCTATATTAGGAGATGTAATGAGAAATGAGGAAGGCATCCAGTCCCTGCATGGTTCACTTGCTGGCTTACCTGCATGGGCTTCAGAGAGGGTCATACAACAAATTCGCCAGCTTACAAACTTCGAGCCGGTTATCGGCATTATGGGTAAAACCGGAGCGGGTAAGTCATCACTGTGCAACGCTTTGTTTACCGGAGAAGTATCACCCGTCAGCGATGTGGCCGCCTGCACCCGTGAGCCACTGCACTTTCGTCTGCAAGTCGGTGAGCGTCTGATGACGATCGTTGACCTTCCCGGTGTGGGGGAAAGCAGTGCCCGCGATGCTGAGTATGCTGCGCTGTACCAGCAACAGCTTCCCCGGCTTGACCTGGTGCTGTGGTTGATTAAGGCTGATGACCGGGCGCTGGCGGTGGATGAGCACTTTTACCGTCAGGTGATTGGTGAAGCGTACCGGCATAAAGTGTTGTTCGTTATCAGCCAGTCGGACAAGATTGAGCCCACCAGCGGTGATGATAAGTTATCCACCGAGCAGAAACAAAACATCAGCCGCAAAATCTGCCTGCTGCATGAGCTGTTTCATCCCATACATCCCGTAAGTGCGGTGTCAGTCCGACAGCAGTGGGGACTGAGGGTGATGGCCGAGCGGATGATAAAGTGCCTGCCTCGTGAAGCCAGCAGCCCGGTGGTCGCGCAACTGCAATCTCCCTTTCGCACAGCGACAGTCCAGAAAAAAGCGCGTGACGATTTTGGTGAAACGGTCGGCGCGGCGCTGGATGCGGTGAGCGCTCTACCGCTGATACCGGCTCCGGTGCGGGCAGTCATACGCGCGGTGCGCGACACCGTGGTGTCGGTCGCCCGGACAGTCTGGAACTTCTTCTTCTGAACGTTTAACGCTTATCTGTTCTTTCCCGAGCCCTGTCGCCTGTGCGACAGGGCTTTCTTTTATTTGTTTCCCCGTTATGAGGAGTCTGCTTATGACCCGTCTGGCTTCGCGCTTTGGCGCTGCAAATCTTATTCGTCGTGACCGTCCGTTAACCCGTGAAGAACTGTTTCGCGTGGTACCCAGCGTATTCAGCGAGGACAAACATGAATCCCGTAGTGAAAGATACACATATATACCCACCATCTCTTTGCTGGACAGCCTGCATCAGGAGGGCTTCCAGCCGTTCTTTGCCTGTCAGACCCGCGTGCGTGACCCCGGTCGTCGTGAACATACAAAGCATATGCTGCGCCTGCGTCGGGAGGGGCAGATTACCGGTAAGCAGGTGCCGGAAATTATTCTGCTTAATTCACATGACGGCACCAGTTCCTACCAGATGCTGCCGGGGTTATTCAGAGCCGTGTGTCAGAACGGTCTTGTCTGCGGTGAGTCGTTTGGCGAGGTAAGGGTGCCACACAAGGGGGATGTGGTGAGTCAGGTGATTGAGGGGGCCTATGAGGTGCTGGGGATTTTTGACCGGGTGGAAGAAAAGCGGGATGCGATGCAGTCGTTGCTGTTGCCACCAACGGTGCAGCAGGCACTGGCAAAAGCTGCGCTCACATACCGCTTTGGTGAAGACCACCAACCGGTTACTGAGTCGCAGATCCTCTCTCCGCGCCGCTGGCAGGATGAGAGTAACGATCTGTGGACCACGTACCAGCGTATTCAGGAGAACCTGATTAAAGGTGGGCTCAGTGGCCGTAATGCCAAAGGCGGACGGTCGCATACCCGTGCTGTGCGTGGCATTGACGGGGACGTGAAGCTTAACCGGGCACTGTGGGTGATGGCGGAAACGCTGCTCACGCAGCTGCAGTAGCTGCTTGATGTTACCGCGTTGTTAATATCGGACATCACCTGTCCGCATTGCGACGTACTGGCGGCCCTCACTCCCCCGGGGATGGTCTGTAACCCCCGCCACAACTGACATTTGCAGAAATGAAAAATAGTTACTGCGGTGTCCATACCCTGACCGCGCCCCTCTTTAAAGTAATCACATCATTTTCAGTCAGTTAACTTTCCCGGAGAACCTCTCATGACACAGGCAGAACTCCGCCATGACCGGCTGGCAGTCAGGCTGTCGCTGATAATCAGCCGTCTGGTGGCCGGGGAGACGCTGAGCGTGCGTAAGCTGGCGGCAGAGTTTGGCGTATCGGTTCGCACGCTGCGGCGGGATTTTCGTGAACGTCTGATGTACCTGGACCTTGAGTATCAGTCCGGCTACTGCCGTCTGCGCACCGCTGGCAGTGAGATGCAGATGGTGCCTGATGTGCTTATCTTTGCCCACCGCAGCGGGCTGGCCGGGCTTTTTCCGGGCCTTGACCGCCGACTGGTGAATACGTTGTTGATGTGTGATGAAGCCCCCTGCGTTATACCACCTGCCAGTCCGGCATCCTCACCGTCAGTGCCTCTGTCATTCTGGCGATTGGTTCAGGCAATTACTGACCGCAGAAAAGTCACACTGCTTGCTGACGGGCAGCGCTGCGAGCGACTGGCTCCGTGCCGGTTACTCATCCACCAGCAGACCTGGTATCTGATTGCCGAGCATAACGGACATATTGCAGTGTTCACGCTGGAGGAAATTCATCTGGTTCAACCCCTGCAGGAGTCTTTCCGGCGTAACGACAGTTTATGTCGTCTGACTGAAGACCCGGTGTTCATTCAGGCCTTACCCCATTTTCGATTTATTCAGCAGTCACTGCTTGCGTTTGTTCCGGCTGATAACAGGCCGGAATAGCGCAGCTTTTTATCCACCTGGCAGCAAAGAGGAGCCCGATGCTGTTATCGCCAGTATCGTCAAAAATTGGGGTATTCAGCCGACTCCTTGCCCAGACACTGCCCACTGATGTACCGGTGGGTATTATCCGGGGCATTTATGTATTCACAAAAACTATCCATCTGATTTCAGTAAGGAAAAAAATGAAACTGATTAAATTATTACCTCTGCTGGCAATGATTGCGGGCTCCAGCTTTGCTGCATCACCGGAGAGTACGGTCAAAGCATCAGGCTGTCTGGCGGTAAACAATATGCTTGAGAACCTCAATTCGCGGGAGTCCTGTGTTTCAGTCGATATCACCAGAACCTTATCTGAAGGCCGTTATCTGGCGGTTGCTAACCTGAGTAATGGCAATATCTACCCGGTCCGCATGACCCTCAGTGACGGTGTCATTACGGCACGTCCGGACACGGATGAGATTGATAAGCTCAATCAGCAGCAGGCGCAAAAGCGCCGGGAAGAACAGTTACAGAAAAAGCTCGATTATTATAAAGCTCACCCGCAAAAAGAGAGCGAGTTCGATAAAGCGAAAAAGGCACATCTGAACCTTACTCAATATCACTCAGCCGCCTGCGGGGCCATTGGTCAAAAAGTATGGGATTCCATTCAGGAAAATGTTTCATGCCTGATGATTGAGAATGCGCAGCAGGTCGGTGATAACACTCAAACAGGAACGGCTATTCTGCGAGGACCGGGTGCCAGTACATTTAAAATTCCGGTCAGGTTCAGCGTGATTCAGGAGGATTTTATCCGTGTTGACGCCGATATTGCTCCGGCTGCGCTGGCACAGCTAAAAATGCAGATAGAAAAATATAAAGAAGAACGCAAAAAAGAAGACGCGGAGGATGCCCTCCACCGTGCAGGTAAACAAACTTTGCCATCAAATTATGAGGCTAATGTTGATTATTCTGCAAATGCCCTTTTTAGAGATCATGTCTGCACTCTGTTGACAGAGAAATTAGCTGCAAGTAGTCAGCCGATGGAGTGTTCCTGGATTACTCTGGAAAAAGTTCGCGGAAGTGATTACCAGTATTACGGCAGAATGCAGGCTAAAGATGGGCGTTATCCAGAGTTCGATATTTCACTACACACTGATGGCTCCATAGATATTACTTCAATAAAATTATAGGGATATTACTAATGAAACTTTGCGGAATTCTATATGCTGCAATCTTTGTAACATCATCTGTTTATGCCGTGGTCAATGAACAGTCCTGGGGCGAATGGTACGGCAATACGGGCAGCATGGAGTTTGCACTCAGCAGCGACAATCAGGCCGGAGAGAAGCTGACCATCAGTTGCAGTAACAAAAAGATGGTTGTGGTCTGGCAGGTCCCGAAGGAGGATTACCGCGCCACCTCTGATGAAGGAATGAGCGAGGTGTATCTTCTGATAAACAATGAAAAATACTCGCTTGAGAATGAAACACTGCTTCCGGGCGAGGCTGTTCCGGCTCAGGTGGCTTTTGAAGCACTGAAGCACACAGGAGCAAAAGACAAACTGGCTTTCACCGCCTTTCAGTCAGGGGAATCGAAACCGTTCAGTGCCAGTGGCTTGCACGATGCGTTGAAAGATATCACCTGGCAGGATTGTCTCGATCAACCCTGACGGATTTTTACATCAGTCATTCGACCAGCCCTGTTGCCCATGTGCAACAGGGCTTTTTACTTTTTAAGGTGTTCATCATGCCTGAATCCCCGTTACTACCACCTGGTTCTTTTACCCGGCAGCAGGCCGAAGCCATTATCAGTTGTTACCACAGCGTCACCATCGAAGATGACCAGACCACGCATTTTCGTCTGGTTGTGCGCGACGATGATAGCGGCATGGTCTGGCGTGCCTGGAATTTTGAACCCGATGCCGGTGCAGGACTCAACCCATATATCCGGCGCTATGGCATCCGCAGGACGTCACTCACCGACTGACAAACCCTATTCCCGACAACCATCTCCCGGCCCATTCCTTATTACCTCATACGCCAGCCATCGCCGCTGGCGTTTTTTATTGACGGAGACATACCCATGACAACAGCGACACAGTACGACCTCGTACCCGCTAACGAATCCGATTTCAAACTCACAGTAAAGCAGGTTCCCGACGAACTGCGTCTCAATTTCTGGCCGCAGCACTTTGGCTCTATTCCACAATGGATAACGCTGGAATCCCGCATTTTCGCCTGGATGGACCGCTTCTGTGATGAGTACAACGGTGGTATCTGGTCCTTTTACACGCTCAGCAATGGTGGCGCGTTTATGGCCCCTGATGCTGACAGTGACGATAAATGGCACCTGTTCAACAGCATGAACGGCAATGATGCGGAAATGAGTGCGGAAGCAGCAGGTATCGCTGTCTGCCTGATTGAATACAGCCACCATGCCTGCCGTACAGAATGTGACGCGATGACCACACACTATTGCCGCCTGCGGGACTATGCCCTGCAGCATCCTGAAGCTCACGCTATTCTGCGCATCATCGACTGACCGAAGGAGCAACGAATGAAACAGCGTTCCTTTTTACCCGGCGAGATAACGCCACAGGACCGGCGTCTCATCCAGCGAGCCCTCAGAGTTCTGGACCGGCACCTGCATGAGCCCGGAGTGGCCTTCACTTCCACACATGCCGTCCGGGAGTGGCTGCGACTGCATATGGCTGCGCTTGAGCGGGAAGAGTTCCGGGTGCTGTATCTGGATAATCAGAACCAGCTTATTGCCCATGAGACGCTCTTTAGTGGCACGATTAACCGCACTGAAGTCCATCCCCGTGAAGTGGTTAAGCGCGCCCTGTATTTCAATGCCGCAGCGGTGATACTGGCGCATAACCATCCCTCCGGCGAGACGACGCCCAGCCAGGCTGATAAAGCCCTTACGCAGCGACTGGTTCAGGTACTTCAGTTGGTTGATATCCGCATCCCTGATCATCTGATTGTCGGTGGCAGGCAAATCTATTCATTCGCTGAACACGGTTTGCTGTGAGGTATGACATGAAAATTATCAGTAAACGCCGGGCAATGACGATATACCGCCAGCATCCTGCGTCCCGAATCTTTCGCTACTGCACCGGCAAATACCAGTGGCACGGCAGTGTCTGCCATTACACCGGCAGGGAAGTTCCGGATATCACAGGAGTCCTGGCGGTATACGCCGAACGCCGCCAGGACCGCGACGGACCTTATGCCTGTCTGATGAGTATCACCCTGAACTGACAATAAAGAGGTTATAAATGAGCAACACCACATGGGGCCTGCAGCGGGATATTACACCGCGCATGGGGGCACGTCTGGTGCAGGAGGGCAACCGGCTGCACTATCTGGCTGACCGGGCCAGCATGACCGGCAAGTTCAGTGACATCGAATTCCGGAAGCTGGATGAAAAATTCCCGCACTTTATCCGCCAGATGGAATCGATGCTGACCACTGGTGAAATGAATCCTCGGCATGCCCATTGCGTCACCCTGTACCACAACGGTTTTACCTGCGAAGCCGATACTCTTGGCAGTTGCGGCTACGTATACATCGCTGTTTATCCCACTCAACGCTAACTTAATTTCACGAGAACAAGCATGAAAACTCTACCTGCTACAATTTCGCGGGCGACGAAGCCCTGTCTGTCGCCCGTTGCAGTCTGGCAAATGCTACTGACACGCCTGCTGGAGCAACACTATGGCCTGACGCTGAACGACACACCATTCAGTGATGTAACCGTTATTCAGGAGCATATCAACGCCGGTATTACGCTGGCTGATGCCGTTAACTTTCTGGTGGAAAAGTACGAACTGGTTCGTATCGATCGCAGAAGTTTTAACTGTCAGGAGCAATCACCTTATATTCGGGCGGTAGATATTTTACGGGCAAGACAGGCAACTGGCCTGTTGCGACAAAGCCGTAACAACGCAGTACGGTGAATATTGCGTACAACCTCCCGATTTACATTCCCGATCTTTCTTCCTTATTTACTCATTGCATAATGCGCCTGCCATTCCCGGCAGGCGCATTTGCTTTTATACGGACAAAAATAATGCAAACTGAAGCTGAAGTTTTAACCGATCATAATGAGCTAATTTGCTCGACCAGTATTGAACGTATCGTCACAGGACGTGATGCTGCGCTAAAACAAATAGAGGCGCTAATCCGCCAGCTTGATGATATTTCCCGATTGACCTCCAGCATTGGCGGTGACGTGGCAGATCACTGGGCAATGAGACAAGGGCATTCCTTTGACTGTTGGCTGGTACAACCTGTAGACAGGGCAATGCCGGTGATCGCCCACAATATCGATCGCAGCATCTGGCGCGATCTAATGTTGAAGTCCGGGATGCTGACGTTAATGGACGCAGAGGCGCGTAGTCAGTGGGCGAAGAACCTCGAAGAGGGTGATCTCCCGGCAATCAGTGAAGCCAACATCCTGAGCACCTTTGAACAACTCCACCACAATAAACAGGATGTTTTCGAACGTGGAATTATCAACGTATTTAAAGGGCTAAGCTGGGACTACAAAACCAACAATCCTTGCTGTTTTGGCAAGAAGATTATCGTCAACAATCTGGTGAAGCATGACCGATGGGGCTACAGCCTGAACTGGGGCTGGCGGCGCGATCAGTTAGCCGATCTTGAACGTATGCTGTATTTGCTGGATGGTAAAACCATCCCTGATAACCGGCACGATATCTCCATTCGGTTCATGGATTTTGTTCGCGATAATCCACATCAACAGGTCTTCGAGGATGATTTCTTTAGCATTCGTTATTTTCAGAAAGGCAGCGGACATATCACGTTTAAACGCCTTGATCTGGTGGAGAGGATGAATGATATCGTGGCAAAACATTTTCCTGGAGCGCTACCTGCAAGATAACCTGAGTAGATTATGGGTTTCTGGCATAATCATTGCGGCCAAGAACTCTCAACAGGCTACTACGTAACCTGTAAGTCTAATTTACAAGTTCAGCAGGGAGAGCATCGCCAGACGCTGGCAAACTGAATATGCGAAACTTCAGTTGTTCGGTTTTACCAAACAACTCGGCGTTAAACAGAAGCCGGAGGCGAAAAGGATATTGCCACTTTACTACAGGCCAAAAAGTAGCTCTGGATGCCTCTGCTCTCCACAAGCAAAATCATTTGGGGGTGCTTATGGGGGTTACTCATTTATCAAACACAAAATGTCAATTTTAAATCAATGAGTTAAGTATCAAATGCGACTCCTGTGATCTCCGCCACCTTCATCTTACTGTTACTCATTTCTAAATGATTGGCTTAGGCAACCTGTCAGTCATCATTACAAGTTGGAAAATTTCAGCCTGAGGATGTAGAGCAAGGTTGGCACTTTACTTCTGCACTCTTCTCCGCCACTTGTTCCAATCTCTTTACCTCGCCTGCACAATGCAGTTATTCGGTAAAACCGAACAACTGAGCTGTGTTTAAAAATCAGCTTGTTCATGATTCTATACTGTCTTTCACGCTGGCTATTGCGGAATCACCCATGCTCATCCATCCCACCGACAACCTCACCTTCTCCGGCGATCCGCGTGCGGATGAGCTGCGAAAGCGTCTGCTGCAACCCAATGCACCCAAAGTGATTGCGGCGGCGTTATCCAAGCAGTTAGATCGCGAAAGTCGCACCCATAGCCATGCCGCCGGACAGCTCTATTGCCTGAAGCAGGGAATGATGACGGTTAACACGCCATCGGGCATCTTCGCCAATCCGCCGCGCCTGGTGGGCTGGATTCCGCCGCACTTCGAACACGCGATAATCGGACCGGGTCGCGTGCTCGGCTGGACGGTGTTGGTGGATGAAGCACTGACGGCGCCGCTTCCGAAACATCCGGTGTTGCTATCCTGCCCGTCAGTGCTGGAACCGCTGGCTGAGCGGCTGGCAAATTTGTCGCCGGATAGCTGGGGCAGCGATCGTTACAATCGGTTATGCGATGTGTTTCTCGATGAGCTGTATGAGTCCACCGAGCACGCGCTGACGCTGCCGCTCCCCGATGAGCCACGTCTGCGGCAAATCGCGCGCTTGTTGATGGACAATCCGGCGGATACGCGCACCGGCCCCGAACTGGCGCAGTGGGCGGGATTGAGTCCGCGCAGCCTGAGTCGACACTGGGCGAGCGCGGTGGGCATGAGCCTCTCGCGCTATCGCCAGGTATCGCGATTGTTGAAATCACTGGAAGGGCTGGCCGACGGCAAAAGTGTGCAGCAGGTAGCGTGGCAGGTCGGCTTTGATAGCGTGAGCAGTTACATCAGCGCCTTCCGCAGCGCGTTTGGTTCGACGCCCGGCAAATACTTTACGCCGCCTGACGCGTCTGCGGTTGCAGCATCAGAAGACTCGTAGGCCCGTCAATGTCCGGCAGGCTGTACTGATATTTACGACGAAACGCACCGGGCGGCATGTCGTACAGGCGGCGGAAGGTACGGCACCATGTCTGCTGGGACTCAAAACCATATTTAATCGCAATCTCCATCAGCGGCATGTGACCGTTCATCAACGCAATCGCCGATGCCGTGAGTTTGCGTTCACGAATATAACTGCCTAGCGCAATACCGGTATGGTGACGGAACATTCGTTGCAAATGCCACTGCGAATAGCCGGCACGACGGGCGACGGTCTCCAGCGTCAGTCGCTGTTCAATATTGCCTTCGATCCAGAGCATCAGTTGATGCATACAGGCTGCCTGAATATCCATCTTTCCTCCTGATGGCGGATTAAAAAGTCAGCAGCATTATAAAAAAGCCTCAGCTGGCTATGTTTAGCGTTAAAGCCAATAAATAACGATATCTCGCCAACATAACGCACGTATCTCTCGGGCTCCACGCTTGCAGCTTACACTATCATGTAATACTGTAAGTTACATGATAAATGCCTGACAGGAGAATGTATGAATAGTTGGATGACTTCAGACGTAGGAATCTGTGTTGCGATAGCGTTGGCAGCGGCCAGTATCGCCATGACCCTCACCCAAACCGAGTTGTTTGCTGGCTTACGCGCATGGACCGCCAAAAAGCACGCGTTACTCGGCCATCTGTTTCACTGTTTTTATTGCATGAGCCATTGGACGGTGCTCGCGGGCATGCTGATTTATCGCCCTGCGCTATTGCACAGTGACATGGCATTGGTGGATTGGGTGATGACGGCGTTCATTACTTTAACCCTGACCACTTTTATCAACGGTCTGATGTTCAAGGTATTCCAGGCCGCAGTGACCACGCATGTGATGAAGCACAATGCGCAGATCACTTTGCAGAAGCAGGATTAACGTTATTCACTGCACAGCGGATGGGGCTCAGATTCCAGCCCCAGTTTCGCCATTTTATTGAGGTAATCACCGGCAATGTCCGCCACGGTGATTTGGCTAAAGCGATTAAGTAACACCATTTCCGCTTCATTGAGTGCCTGATCTAGCCGCTCATCAACGGCATGTTCCACCAGACAAGGTGACGGATCGGCGGAGGGCCCGATGCTGAACAGCGCAGGCGAACCCATCGCCTGATACACATCCAGCAGCGTAATCGCGCTGAGTTCCACCTGCAGCTCCCAACCGCCGCCGTGCCCCTTCTCCGAGACCACATAGCCTTTTTCGCGCAGGCCGGACATCATGCGGCGCACCACCACCGGATTGGTGCCCAACATTTTCGCCATCGCTTCCGAGGTGGCGCGTTTAACGTGCCGATCAAGATGAATCAAGGCGTGCAGGGAGCGGGACATTCGGTTGTCGCGGGGCATGGGTCATTCCTCTAAAGTTCACGACACTCTAGCAAAGCCGCCCGGCTGCAACAATTTATCCCGCCTTTTCGCTATGGCTTCACCAGGCTCGCCTGCCAGTCACTGAACAGGGTCAGCCAGTTTTTGGCGGGGATATTCTTTTTCTCGCCGGTGCCAAAACCATGGCCGCCCTGCTGGAAAAGATGCATCTCGACCTTCACCTTATTTTTACGTAGCGCGTCGAACATCAGTAAGGTGTTTCTGGGCGAGGCGGTGCCATCATCCAGCGCCTGTGCCAGGAAGGTCGGGGGAGTTTTGTCGCTTACCCGGTTTTCCTGTGAATTCTGATCAATCACCGACTCGCTGATATCCTTGCCGTACATCGCCGTGCGGGTGCCGACATGGGTTACGCCATCTTTTAACGACAGCACCGGATAGATCAGGGCGCTAAAATCCGGTCGTGCCGGAATCTGATCCAGCTTATCTACCGCTGAATAATTGCTGGCATCCGCATTATTGCTAAGGTTGGCCGCGAGGAAAGCGCCCGCGGAAAAACCCATCACGCCAATTTGATCAGCAGCGATGTGATAATTCGCTGCATTGCCGCGAATCATGCGCATGGCTCGTTGTGCATCAGAAAAAGCATTATTACGGTTAACCTCTGAACCCCCGCGCGGCATACGATAAATTAAAACAAATGAGGAATAACCTTTCTGGCTCAATACTTTTGCGACATCCAGCCCTTCAGCGTCCTGCATGATATAAGAAAAACCCCCACCAGGAATGATTAGCACGGCAGAGTGATTATTCTTTCCCGCGGGAGGAACATAAATCATTTCTGGAGAATCAACATTTGTGACAGCACGATTATTGATGGCCGGGTTTTTGCTGAAATTAATAAATTTATTATTTCCTGACACTTCATTTGGCCAGATAGGAATTTCCTTATTGGCAAACGCAGCCGGAAGATACAGTAGAAACAATAGCGCAGTTAAATGAGGAAACTTCATCTCGATGGCTCCAAATCCTGATTAAAAACAGTGACAAATGACAAAGCCTTGAGAAAAAACCAGGCTTTGCTGCGCAACACTTACCCCAGAGTGCATCAAATAAAAGGAATAGGCTGAGTAAAGTAACAAATAATATCTCTTACCTGCCTTCACTATAATACCGGGCCAGAAAAAATTAGACTTTTCTCATGTTTACGTTAACAAGGCCATATGTTATAAGTAAATTTTAAACTATAAGAATCTGTGACCATGGGAATTTACTGGATCATAAGTCTTAGCCTGACTTTTGTCGCTATCGTCGAAGTCATGTTAAGTAAAAATGAAAACACAGCACAAATCAGATCATACGTTTATTTTGTTGCCGTTGTAGTGCTTTTTACTTTCGGCGGCATTCGTGGTCTGGGTACGGGACTCGATGATTTCCAGTATCGTGATTTCTTTGTTCATTTCGTCGATAAAATCACTATTGAAGGATTCTGGCGTACAGCAGACGAATTCCGTTACGAACCGGCGATATATGCTATTGCAGGCTTAACACGTATATTTACCGCTAACCCCGATATCTTTATGTTTGTCTTTACGGTCATTGCCGTGTGCGTTAACGCATGGTATTTCCGTAAACTGACACCGTTGCCGATTGTCGCATTAGCTGTCTACTCCGCGCACTTATTTATCAACAAAGACATGAACCAGATTCGATTTGGCTTATGTTCCGCCTTCTTAATGGGCTTTGTTTATCACATGTCCCGTCGCAGTAAATCCGGGATGATAACCACCTTTATTCTTTCCTTTATCAGCCACGCCACAGGGATTGTTGCTCTCCTGATTCCAATGGCGATGATTGTGAGGAAAAACAAATACATTCCTATTATCATTGTCGTCGCCAGTTTACCTCTCGCCTTTATGGGGAGTTCAGCGCTGATCGCGCTGCTCTCCAGTCATCTGGGCGGATTAGGTGACAGGGCCATGGGCTATGCTAATCAGGAGTCAACGCAGGATCAGGGGATTTTTACCCTGTCAAACCTGAAGAATATTGGCTTTGTGTTTATCTTCAGCTTTATGCTGCTGAGTGACAGAATCAAAAACTTCGATCCGGTGAAGTTTAATACTTATTACATCATGGTCATTACCTTCGCGCTTGGTGCGGGATTGAGGATGGCGCTGCAGGATTATGCATCAGGTGGCCGTTTAGCGAACTTCCTGCTGCAAGTTGAACCGGTGCTTATTTCCCTGTGTATCTGGGAAACCAAAAAATTGAAAAAGTTGATCGCTGTAGGTGTGACAGTGTTAATGGTGCTCTATTATCTTTATTACAATACCATTTCAAGCAAACAGTCGATTACCGGTTATGAAGTTTCACAAACCTTCAAGATATTCCGCTAAGCCGCGAAAACGCTAACCTCTGGTTAGCGTTTTTTGTTTTAATCTCAGATAAAACTGATGGACGCATAAGGAAAGTCTGAATGTTTTTATGGCCCTGGTCATTGCTTGCTTTTTGATTTATTTAAACCTCTAATAGGCTCATATCTGCGCCAGCAGAGTTCGGAGTTTTCCTATTAAAGCGTCACTCGTTTATTCCTGATTTTACTGGCGCGACATCACTCATTGAAAGAACGCAAATATGAACGAAAAAAACAATTTTGACATCGTCCGATTCTCCCTTGCCTTTATCGTGATGCTGGTGCATAGCGCAGAAGTGACGAGAAACGTCGATATTCGTTTTCTCGGGCACTTTCTAAATAGTGACTTTGCAGTAAAAGGATTTTTCGCAATAAGTGGTTTTCTTATTGCAAAAAGTTACTTAAGAAGCAAATCACTCACGTCCTATTTTATTAAGCGTGCGCAACGTATCTTGCCTGCTTATATATTTGTCATCATTCTGTGCTTCGTGATCGGGATGTGTCTGACGACGCTACCGCTGATGGATTTCCTGAAAAATAAAGAAACCATCAAGTATCTCGTCGCAAACTTCTCTTTCCTGAACTTCATTCAGGCGTCGTTGCCCGGCGTGTTCACCAACAACCCGAATCAGCCGATGGATGGCTCGCTGTGGACCATCAAAGCTGAACTGACGCTGTATGTGCTGCTGCCGCTGGTTGTTCCGATGATGAAGAAAAATCCGCTTAAAGTGTGGGGCACGATCTTCGTTATCTCATGCGCCTGGTTCTTCTACTTCACGTCGGTGTACACCGGGCCGAAAGCCGATACCCTGGCGAAGCAGTTTGTCGCGCTATCGTCTTACTTCTTCTTTGGTAGTCTGCTGGCGGTTTATCAACCAGCTTTTGATCGCCTGAAAGAGATTACGATTGTTTCTCTGGTGGTGTTCCTGCTGTTTAAATCGACCGACTATGCCTTTCTTATCGAGCCGGTGGCGTTCTCATCGGTGGTGATTCTGTTCTGCACCAACCTGTGCAAAGAGGTCAAAATCAGTCAGTACGGCGACCTCTCGTATGGCATGTACCTCTACCACTGGCCGATCATTCAGGTTCTGCAACACTTCGGCGTGTTCGATGCCAATGCTTTCCTGGGGTTGGGATTGACCATCGTGATTACGCTCGCGCTGGCTTACACCTCGTGGAATGTGCTGGAGAGTCGTTTCCTGAAACGTGCGCACCATACGCAGCCACCTATTACTCCGCCGACCACCACTGCACGTGATTGACCCGTGTGATTGATAAGTAAGGTGATGAAAAAACCCCCTTCAGGTTATCCGGAAGGGGGTTTTTTCGTACTTAGATAGTGGCGCCCATTGAGAGCCGATAATGCAGGTTAACCTGTTCGATGGTGGGCTGCTGATTGATCTTTTTCAACACGATCTCCGTCGCCACCTTCCCCATTTCAAAGCGTGGCGTGATCACGCTGGCTAAGCGCGGCGTGGTGGCCTGGCCAATCTCCAGCCCATGAAAACCGGCAATCGCCATGGTCTGCGGCACCGCAATCCCCGCCGCCTGACACTCCTGTAATACGCCGACGGCCAGGTCATCATTGGTGCAGAGAATCGCATCCATCTCAGGATAGAGCTGACGTGCCAGCGTCATCATGCCAGTACCAATCGATACTGAAGAAACCTTGTTTGGCACAATACGCCCCGCCGGGAAGCCCGCCGCTTCCACCGCATCACGATAACCCGCATAGCGCTGCTCATCGCGGCGATCGGACATCGAACCAAAGTAGATCACGCGCTGTTTGCCGCTGGCCAGCAGCATCGAGGTCATATCGTAACCAGCACGATAGTTGTCAAAACCGACGTTAATACGCCCGCTGGCTTCCGTCAGCCCCATCACTTCCGCCACCGGAATATTGGCTGCATTGAGGTATTTCTCGGCGCGCACGGTGTGCACTGATTCGGTGAGGATCAGCCCTTTGATGTTAAACGCCAGCACGGTGGCGATCTGTTCTTCTTCACGCTGGGCGTTGTAGTCGTAATTGACCACCAGCGTCTGATAGCCGTGTGCGCTGGTGACCGACTCAATGCCCGCCAGCAGATCGGCAAAGATTTGGTTGTTAAATGAGGGAACCAGCACGCCGATGCGCGGCTGGCTTTGATTGGTTGCGGTGGTGTTGTCGCTATCGGGGACGTAGCCGATCTCAGCAATGACGCTGGCGATTTTCTCCGCTGTTTCCGTTTTAACCTTTTCCGGGGTACGTAAATAACGGCTCACCGTCATTTTGGTGACGCCCGCCAGGGTAGCAATATCGTCCAGAGTGATGCGCTGCGTTTTCATTGCGACGTCCGCAAAGAGGGCCTTTCAATCAACGTATTATGCCCGTTGCCCGGCAAAAAATGAAACGGACGAGCAACATCGGTCAGGCAGAGAAATGTTGACCGGCTGGCAGAATAAAAATTTCACAATATTGCAAGAAAAAACAAGAATCGTCATGCCACGTCAACCACATCTGATAAAAAACCTATCATTTCAGCCAAATATGGCCCTGCCGTTAATATTGCCATCAGCAATTTTCGCAACGTCCTTCACACTTTCTGGAAAAAATGATCCAAAAACCATCATTTAGAACATATATTCCATGATGATGACCTCGAGTGACAACGCTGAACATCGATAACCTACACCACTCCTCTTTCTGAACACGTAACGTTCAGGCCGTAGAGACAAGGGGCTATAACAATGGATACCAGGCAAAAACGCTACAACATGAAGTATGTCATTCTCTGCTGTACCGTCGCGGCATTTGGCGGACTGCTGATGGGCTATGACTCTTCAATTATCTCCGGTGCAATCGAACCTCTTAGTGAATATTTCCAGTTAACCCCCGCCGAAACCGGCTGGGCCGTTTCCAATATTCTGCTGGGTAGCTTAGTGGGCTGCTTTATCGCTCCCCGCCTGAGCGATAAACTCGGGCGCAAAAAATCACTCGCCATTACCGCACTGCTTTTCACTGTTTCGGTGATCGGAACGGCGATCGCCCACAACTTCACCGTGTTCGTGCTGTTCCGCATCATTGGCGGACTGGCGATTGGCCTCGCCTCGGTGATTTCGCCGATTTATCTGGCGGAGCTGTCGCCTTCGAAGTTTCGCGGTCGCACCACTGCTCTGTATGCAGTCTGCTGCGTCGGTGGACAATCGGTGGTGCTGCTGACCAACTACTTCATCACCAAATCGACGCTGCCCGAGGTGATGGTTAACATGGGCTGGCGTTACATTCTGGCCACCGCGCTGGTGCCTTGTGCGCTGTTCATCTTCTTCATCGCCTTTATCCCAGAATCTCCGCGCTGGAACGTGCTTAAGGGCAAATACGATGAAGCGCTGGATACGCTGACTAAAATTTCTAATCGCGAACATGCCGAAAGCGTGTTCAATGAAATCAAACACTCCTTCTCAGACAAAGCCGCGCATCAACATAAATCACGCCTGCGCCTGGATAAAACCACCATTCCACTGCTGGTGATCGGTATCGGACTGGCGGTCGGTAACCAAATCAGCGGCATTAACGTGATTCAATATTTTGGGCCGACGCTGTTGAAGAACGTGGCAGGCAGCACCGATTCGGCGTTGCTGCAGACCTTCTGGCTGTCGATTTGTCAGTTTATTGGTGTGCTGGCGGGGATGATGCTGATTGATAAAATCGGCCGCCGTAAGCTGCTGTTGCTGGGTGCCATCACCTCCTGCATCTGCCTCGCTTACTCGTTCATCGCTTTCTATTATCACCTGCCGGGTATGCTGGCGGTGGTGGGTCTGTTTGCCTATATGATTTTCTTTGGCATGACCTGGGGTCAGATTGTCTGGACCGTGCTGGGCGAAATCTTCCCTACTGAGATTCGTTCAATCTGTGTCGGGATTTCCATCTGTGCCATGTCGATGGCGAACTTTGTCATCAGCAGTACCTTCCCGATCATGAACAGCAGCCCAATGCTGCTGGATATGTTCCACGGTGGCTTCCCACTGCTGCTGTTCGCGATTTTCTCGCTGGGTATGTACTTCTTTACCTTCCGCTATCTGCCAGAAACCGCGGGCGTGTCGCTGGAGAAAATTCATGGGCTGGTGCTGGAGAAGTTTAACGTTGAAGCGGATTTGCCGCAGAGCACCTCAACGACCAAATCCAGCGAGTCATTTGATATTCCACGGCATTAATGTGATGAAGCGCGCCTACGAAATGGCGCGCTCATATTGTTCAATCACCGCCAGCGCTAAACCGTTGGCGGGATCGATACGCTGCGGCAGGAAGTGCAGCTGCGTATGAGAGAAGGTAAAGGCCAGCGTGCTGGCCTGTGCCGTTTCTGCAACCGCCTGGATAAATGCCGGATGCGCATTCCACGGCCCATCAATAATAATGCTCGCCGGATTCACCAGTTGCATCACATGGCTTAGAGCGTGGCCGAGATGCTGACCCGTTAACGCCATCACCTCACTGACGATCTGCGGTTCACTGGCAGCGTTCTGCCAGCGCAATCCTGTTTTACGCTGTCCCAGCTGCTGTTGAATCGCGGGCTGACTGATCAGGGTTTCCAGGCAGCCTGAACGGCCACAACTGCATCGCAACCCTTTGAGATGCACCTGTAAATGACCAATCTCCCCGGCGGTCCAGCTGCTGCCGACAAACACTTCGCCCTGCTCCACCAGCGCTCCGCCGACCCCTTCACCAATGCGCAGATAAAAATGACTTTGTGATTTATCCAGATTGAGTTGCTGCACCGAGAGCAGCGCGGCAGCCTTGACGTTATGCATGATACGCAGCGGTAAACGGCAGGCGCTGACCAGCGGCGTCAGGACATCAACATCCTGCCAGCCAAGATGGGCGGAAAAGTGCACCCTGCCGCGCTGTGGATCGATAATGCCGGGAAAGCCCACGGCGATGCCCAGCAATTCAGGATGCGCGGCGTGCAACGTCTGGCACACTTCCACCAGCTCATGCAGCAGTTGCTCAGGTTCGGCGGTCGGCGTTTGCCAGGTCTGCTCCGCAATCACCTGCGAGAAGTAATCACAGACGCGCCAGTGGATGGCATTACGCTCCACCATGATGCCGGCGCTTTTCAGCTTTTCCGCGCGCAGCGAAATTTCGATTTTAGGCCGTCCGGCCGCTGCCACGCTAACCGGGCCGAGTTCATTGATCAGCCCCTGCGCCAGCAAATCATCGACAATCAGGGAAACGGTGTTTTTACTCAGCTGCAGCGCCAGTGCTAAATCCTGGCGGGACGTGATGCGCGTGCTGCGCAGTTGCGTCATCACGCGCTTAAGGTTGTTCAAACGGAGTAATGCGGGACCTTTACCGGCTGCTTTCATCGCGCGCCCACCTGACTCAATACTCATCACCGCGTACACGGCTGCGATAGCTTTCCCAATCGAAGCGCACCCACAAACTGGTGCCGAGACGCATACGATCCATCACGCGCTCGCCTAATAAGCCATTCATTCCTGCCGGGTCAAGATTCGACAGCATGCCGGTCGGGCGTTTTGACGATGAGCGACGATCGACAATCTGATTAATGATCACTTTTTCGTAGCGGGATTCACTCTGCATGCCGATCTCATCGATCACCAGCAGATCCACATGGCTGAGATCCTGCAATAAACGCTCTTCGGTGAGATCGCTGCCGCCGCTAAAGGTGCCTTTCATGCTCGACATCAAATCCGCCACGGTGACAATCAGCACGCTTTTTCCGCGCAGAATAAGGTCATTACCGATGGCGGCGGCCAGGTGGTTTTTCCCGGTGCCAGGGCGACCGGAAAACACAAAACTGGCGATGCTGTTGTCAAACCCGGCGGCATATTCCCGCGCCAGCGCCAGTGCTTTGCGCTGACCGTCATTCTCGACACGATAGTTATCAAACGAGCAGTTCATGTGCAGTTCACGGATACCAGAACGCCCCATGATACGCTGCATTTTCATGGCGCGGTTTTCCCGCACGATGGCTTCAGAGCGCAGGCGGCCCTGTTCCTGATTCCACGCCAGCAGCTCTTCACCGTTTTTGAATTTCGGTTGCACATCCGCAGGCATAAATTTTTTCAGGCGACTGAAAAGATCATTCGGCGTTTTCATCACTCACCTCGGAATCCATCGGGGATATCATATTGAGTATTGCTGATCTGGGTGACATCGCGCTTCGGCTGACCGCCATTGGCGGTACGGTTCATTTGCACGCTGCGCGCCAGTTTCTGCTGCCACTGCACATGATGGAACAGTCGGCCTTCGGCCTGCCAGTAAGCCACAAAGGTGGCCAGTTCGGCCGCGGTCACCGGTTCACTCAGCGTCACGCCCCAGATAGCGGCCTGACGTTGAAAGTCCTGATCAGGCTGCCAACCCTGATACATGGCAAATTTGCCCACCGGTGTGGCGATCGGTGCTGCATCGGTATGGAACAGGCTGTCATCCAGCGTGACATCATTTGGCTGCTGCGCTGCGGCTTCCAGCGCCAGCAACTGTGCCAGACGCTGCGGTGTCAGCGCATAAAAAGCGGGCGCATTATTGTGCAGCACCGCCAGCACGCCGTTATCGGCCTGCTGCAACACGGCAAGCGGATCCTGGCAAAAGCCATCCAGCCCCACCAGCGTTGAAGATAAGATTTTAACTGACATGAAGAAACCTGACGTTGACCAACCCGGAGCGCCGATAGGTTCAGCGCTAAGCGGTCAGTGTACCTGTTTTAACGCGTTGGATCGCGCAGGAATTAGAAGCTGGCGCTGACGCCAAGGCTGTAAATAAACTGTTCACCGCTGACCACCGCCCCGGTTTGTGAGAAGGAGGCGAAAGCCGCCATATTTTGCCCAAACGGCACATTGGCTCCCACGCTGACATCCATCCAGTTGCTTTCATGACCGATCTCTTCGGGGCGATCGCGCAGAGCTGATACGTTGTCTTCGTTTAATTGATGGCTGTAGCTAACCTGTGCCCAGGGTGAAATCCAGTCAAGGGTGGAATCAAGGCGCCAGCCCACCGAGGCAATATGCCCGGCGTGATTGCCATCAACAAATTCACACTTCGGGCAGCTCAAGCGGGAATCATCCACCGCAAATTGCGCCACCGGACCGGTGCGCAGCGTGGAATTCATCGGCATCTGCCAGCCTGCTGAGTAGCGGTTGGCAAACGGGGCATTCCCCACACTGGCTTTTTCACTGTGCAGCACCATCGCGCTCTCATCCGGAGAATTAAGCGCGGCATCCATCAGACTGACATCACTGTTTTCTGTAAACTTCAGGTGATTACTGGAAATTTTTTCAGCAAGTATCGCATTGTAATCCGGCACATAATCCGCGCCGGACTCATCCCAGGCGTAAGCCGGCAGCGCCGTAAATAACAGCCACACACTGCCAAAAGCCAGCATCAGATTGTGCTGGCCTGTCCGCTGACTTTTCTGCAACATGAAAGACTCCTGACGAGCCAGAAAGGGAACGGGCGTTAAGATTCAGGTTTTTTGATTATCGGCACCCATTGATTAACTATTAATCGATTCTGCAATACGTCAAGGGATTAACACTATTTTCCTCATACTTAGGGAGAGTAATATGCAACGTTGTGGCTGGGTAACACAGGATCCGCTCTATCTGGCGTACCACGATAATGAGTGGGGCGTACCACAAACTGATAAGCGAGCCTTATTTGAAATGATCTGTCTTGAGGGACAACAGGCGGGTTTATCGTGGATTACCGTGCTGAAAAAACGTGAAAACTATCGTCGTGCGTTCCACGAATTTGATCCTCACGCCGTGGCGTTAATGGATGAAGCCGACATGCTGCGCTTGCTGCAAAACAGCGGAATAATTCGTCATCGCGGCAAGCTGGAGGCGATCATCCATAACGCCAAAGCCATGCTGGCGCTGGAAGCGGAAGGCGAAGACTTTTCACGCTTTGTCTGGTCATTTGTCGATAATCAGCCGATTTTGCACCGTTACGCCGATTACAAGCTGGCGCCCACCACCTCCGAGCCTGCGATTGCGCTCTCTAAAGCGTTAAAGAAGCGTGGTTTTAAATTCGTCGGTCCGACAACCTGCCATTCATTTTTACAGGCGTGCGGGCTGATTAACGATCATCAAACCAGCTGTTTCTGCCATCCCGATAATCTTTAAAGCAAATCTTTACACTTTAAGACTGACCCTCACGCATTTCCCCATTATTGAACGGCATAATAGTGCCGTTTTGGGGCATTTTCCCCGTGTGACTTTGTGAGGGATTTTCAATGAAAAAGCGTAGTTTGACGCTGGCCTTGTTACTCAGCGGCAGCGTTGTGCTGTCAGGTTGTACCACCAATCCTTATACCGGTGAATCGCAGGCCGGGAAATCCGGTATCGGCGCAGGCTTAGGTGCCGTGCTGGGCGCGGGCGTTGGCGTGTTGTCATCTTCGAAGAAAGATCGCGGCAAAGGTGCGTTGATTGGCGCCGCGTCAGGGGCTGCCGTTGGCGGTGGCGTCGGGTATTACATGGACGTTCAGGAAGCGAAGCTGCGCGATAAAATGCGCGGTACCGGCGTCAGCGTGACGCGTCAGGGCGACAACATCGTGCTGAATATGCCGAATAACGTCACCTTTGACCCTAATAGCAGCAACCTGAAACCAGCAGGCGCCAACACGTTAACAGGTGTCGCGATGGTGCTGAAAGAGTATCCTAAAACCGCCGTCAATGTGGTGGGTTACACCGACAGCACCGGTACGCGCGCGCTGAATATGCGCCTGTCGCAACAGCGTGCGGAGAGTGTGGCCAGTGGCCTGATTCTGCAAGGCGTGGCGCAGAACCGTCTGCGTACGCAGGGCATGGGCCCGGATAATCCGGTGGCCAGCAACAGCACCGAAGCGGGTAAAGCACAAAACCGCCGTGTCGAGATCACGCTGAGCCCACTGGGTTAATCCCCATCGCCGGTCTGCTTCTGCAGATCGGCGTTTCCACACGTTTTTACACCGCATTAGACGCTTTTTGTATCAGATAACGCTCTATAATCGTCAACCAATAGAGCCGTAAAATACTTTATGCTAGCGTGATCAAAATTTGATCAGTGGAAAACGTCATCATGTCGCTCAAAGCCATTGCCGCTGCCCTCGGCCTCTCTGTTACCACTGTGAGTCGTGCGCTAAATGGCTATGACGACGTCGCAGCCGCCACGCGTAAACGTATTGAAGAAGAAGCCACCTCGCGCGGCTATCGTCCGAATGATGCCGCGCGCCGTCTGAAGACCGGTCGTGCCAATGCCGTCGGGCTGGTTTTCCCGGTCAGCACCGCCTCGCTGAATGACAGTTATTACAGTGAAATGCTGCTAACGCTGGATCAGCGCCTCGCTCAGCATGACATTGATTTGATGATTCTGCCGGACAAGCCGCAAGACAAGCACCGCACGCTGATGCGTTTATTACGCGGTGGCGCGCTGGATGCGCTGATTCTCACCCATACTCAACCACACGATATCCGTCTGCAGCGTTTGCAGCAGAAAGGCTATCGCTTCCTCACGCTGGGCCGCAGCCAGCTGCCGGAACCTTATGCCTGGTTTGATTACGACAATCATGCTGGCACCCTGCTGGCCGCTGAACACTGTTTGCAACAAGGGCTGACGCGGCTTGCCTATCTGGGCGGCAACGAACCTTGCACGTATATCCTCGATCGCCGCCACGGTTTTATTGATGCCCTCACGCAGCATCAACCGCCGATCGCGCCCACCATGTTGGCTGCGCTGCCGATGACGCGCCGTGCCGGTTATCAGCAAACACAGCGCTGGCTGACGCAGGATATCGCGCCTCAGGCCATCATCACCGATTGTGCCCCGCTGGGGGAAGGTGCGGCCATTGCGTTGCAGCAAGCCGATCGTCTCAGCGGCACGCGGGCGATCCCTCTCTACGTCTACGATGGCTTGCCACATGACTCCATTGTCGATCATCCGGTGAACGCGATTCTGCAACTGTCGCAGCAGCGCATTGGCGAACGCGTGGCCGAAATGGTGCTGCAACTGCTGGAAGGCGCACCGCTTGAGGAGCTTCAGACGCTGTGGCAACCGATGCTGCGCCTCACTTCTGATGCACAATGATTGCGTGTGCGCCGTGCTGTGATAGTCTTCGCCTGATTTTATTATTCAGGTGTATGCAATGAAAACCAGGCCGCCACGAGCCACAATCAGTGACGTTGCCCGCACGGCAAAAACCGGTAAAACCAGCGTTTCCCGCTATCTCAATGGCGAATTGAACCTGCTCTCGCCCGATCTCAAAGCCCGTATTGAACAGGCCATCGCCGATCTCGATTATCGCCCCAGCCAGATGGCGCGCGGCCTGAAGCGTGGCCGCACACGACTGATTGGCCTGATCATCGCGGATATTACCAATCCCTACTCGGTGGATGTGCTGAGCGGCATTGAAGCGGCCTGTCGTGCGCAGGGTTTTACGCTGCTGATGTGTAACACCAATAACGAAGTCGATCGTGAGCAGTATTATCTGCAACTGCTGAGCAGTTACCAGGTCGAGGGCATCGTGGTGAACGCGGTCGGGATGCACGAAGAAGTGCTAAAACGCCTGCAGCAGTCAATGCTGCCCATGGTACTGATTGACCGTAAAATTCCTGACTTCGCCTGTGATGTGGTCGGCCTGAACAATCCCGAAGCCGCGCAAATCGCTACCCAGCATCTGCTGGACAATGGTTACGATGCCCTGCTGTTCCTCAGCGAGCCGCTGGGCAGCGTTAACACCCGCCGTGAACGCCTTAGCGCGTTCTATGACACCAGCAAAGCCTACGCCGGAGTGATGGCTGAAAACGCCGAAGTCCCCTTGCACCAGCCAGATCAGCTGGAGCAGGTGCTGCGGGAATTTCAGCAACGCCACCCTGGCAAACGCTGTGCGGTGATGGCCGCCAACGGTGCGCTGACCTTGCAAGTGGCGCGCGCCTTGCAGCGCCTCGAACAACGCTGGGGTGAAACCATCGGCCTGCTTGGCTTTGATGAGCTGGAGTGGGCTGCATTGGCGGGCGTGGGCATCACCACCCTGAAACAGCCCACCTGGCAGATTGGCTATGCGGCGCTGGAACAGGTGATTGCGCGCATTGACGGCAATGAACAGCCAATCAGCGAGCAGGTTTTCCCCGGCGAGTTGATTGTGCGCGGCTCCAGCCAGCCGCTGCGTTAATCCCCCTTTCTCCGGCTCACTTCGTGAGCAGGATCATAATTCCACACTCTCTGCCTTTCATTTGGAACCGGTTCCATTTAGGTTTTTTATAACACCCTTACCGAGTTCAATGGAGAGACAACATGGCACATCCGGAAATCATCGTGGTCACCGCCGCCTATGGCACGCAGAAAGTCGCCGAGTCAGGTGGCCAAAGCGCACTGCTGCCGCTGATTAAAGCCGCTGGCGCCGATGGCGTTGAAATTCGCCGTGAGCTGTTCAGTGAAGACGATCTGCTACGGTTAAACACATTGAATAAAGCGATTGCTCAACAGCAGCTCAGCGCCAGCTATTCGGTGCCAGAAGCGTTGTGGCTGGAAGACGGCTCGCTCAACCCTCGCCTGGGGCAGTTCCTGCTGGAAGCAGAGCAGATTGGCGCTAAACGGTTGAAAATCGCCCTCGGTCATTTTGTCGATCTCTCCGACGCTTTGCTGGCTGAGGTGCTGGCCGCATCGCCGGTGACCGTGGTAGTGGAAAACGATCAAACGCCAGACAGCAAGCTGGCCCCGATGCAGAATTTCTTCCATCGTGCCTGCGATGCCGCCTTGCCGCTGGATATGACCTTTGACATGGGCAACTGGCAGTGGACCGGTGAAGACGCCATGCAGGCCGCAGCTCAGCTCAGCCGCTACGTCAGCTACATTCACGTTAAGGCCGCCGTGCCGCATGGCGAGAGCTTCCGTGCCGTGGCGCTGGACGAAACCGACGGCAGCTGGCGTGCATTGCTCAAGGCACTGCCTGCCGATGCGCCGCGCGGCATCGAGTTCCCGCTTGAAGGCGAAGATTTGCTGGCCGTGACGCGCCATTACGTCGATCTGCTGCGTGCACTGTAAGGAGTTGATGATGAAGCAACTGGATGTGGTCACCATTGGCGAAGCGATGGCGATGTTTATCGCCCAGCAAAGCGGGGATCTCGCCGCCGCAGAAGGCTTCGTCAAACGTATTGCCGGTGCCGAACTGAACGTGGCGATCGGTCTGGCGCGGCTCGGTTTGCAGGTGGGTTGGGTCAGCCGCGTTGGCGATGACAGTTTCGGTCGTTTCACACTGCAACAGCTGGCGAAAGAGAACGTCGATCACCACTGCGTGACCACTGATACCCGCTATCGCACCGGATTTCAGCTCAAGTCGCGCGTCGATGACGGTTCCGATCCGGAAGTGGAATATTTCCGCGCCGGCTCCGCCGCCAGCCATCTCTCGCCAGACGATTTCGACGCCGATTACTTCGGCAATGCGCGCCATCTGCATTTGAGTGGCGTGGCTGCCGCCCTCTCCGACAGCTCGCTGGAATTGACCAAGCACGCCGCGAAAGAGATGCGTTCACGCGGCAAAACCATCTCCTTCGATCCCAACCTGCGTCCGGTGCTATGGCGCAGCGAGGCAGAGATGCGTAAGCAGCTGAATCTGCTGGCAGAGTACGCAGATTGGGTGCTGCCGGGTGAGAAAGAGGGTTTGATTCTCACCGGTTATCGCCAGCCGGAAGCCATCGCTGATTTTTATCTGGATAAAGGCGTGCGCGCGGTGGTGATCAAAACCGGCTGCGACGGTGCCTGGTATAAAACCGCCGACGGTGAAAAGGGCAATATCGCCCCGATTCTTGTCGACAACGTGGTGGATACCGTGGGCGCGGGGGATGGTTTTGCCGTGGGCCTGATCAGCGCACTGCTGGAAGGCAAATCGCTGCCGCAGGCGATTTTGCGCGGTAACAAAATTGGTTCGCTGGCGATTCAGGTCGCGGGCGACAGTGAAGGGTTGCCGACGCGCGCAGCGCTTGGCGATTTTTAATTAAGCGGTTGCCTTCATTGGCGATGCTGCAGGAAGGGTCCGCATTTATGCGTTCCTGATTAACAGGTCTGTCTCTACACAACCCGATTATTTCGAGGCGCATCCATTGAATGTGCCCGCCTCAAAACAGAGGAGTCACCCATGAAATCGCAGACAATCGCGCCAAAACGCTGGTGGTTTATCATGCCCATCGTGTTTATCACCTACAGTCTGGCGTATCTGGACCGGGCGAACTTTAGCTTCGCCTCTGCCGCAGGGATTAATGACGATCTCGGCATCACCAAAGGCATGTCATCGCTGCTGGGTGCCCTGTTCTTCCTTGGCTATTTCTTCTTCCAGATCCCGGGCGCGGTGTATGCCGAACGCCGCAGCGTGAAGAAGCTGATTTTCTGGTGCCTGATTTTGTGGGGCGGTTGCGCCTCGTTAACCGGCGTGGTGAGCAATATCCCGATGCTGGCGGCGATTCGTTTTGTGCTCGGTGTGGTAGAAGCGGCGGTCATGCCCGCGATGCTGATTTACATCAGCAACTGGTTCACTAAGTCGGAGCGTTCGCGCGCCAACACCTTCCTGATCCTCGGTAATCCAGTCACGGTACTGTGGATGTCAGTGGTTTCCGGCTATCTGATTAACGCCTTTGGCTGGCGCGAGATGTTTATCTTCGAAGGGATTCCGGCAGTGATTTGGGCGGTGGCCTGGTGGTTCCTGGTGCAGGATAAACCGGCACAGGCCAAATGGATGAGTGACGAAGAGAAAGCCGCTCTGCAGGCACAGTTGCAGAAAGAGCAGGAAGGCATCAAAGCGGTACGCAACTATGGCGAAGCTTTCCGCAATCGCAACGTGATCATTCTCTGTATGCAATATTTCGCCTGGAGTATTGGCGTGTACGGCTTCGTACTGTGGCTGCCTTCGATTCTGCGTAACGGCACGCAGATGGGCATGGTGGAAGCGGGTTGGCTGTCGGCGGTGCCTTATCTGGTGGCGACCATTGCGATGATCGTGGTGTCGTGGGCATCTGACAAAAAGCAAAACCGTAAGCTGTTTGTCTGGCCGCTGCTGCTGATTGGGGCGCTGGCGTTCATCGGCTCATATCTGGTCGGCTCCAGCCACTTCTGGCTGTCGTATGCCCTGCTGGTGATTGCCGGTGGCGCGATGTACGCCCCTTACGGCCCGTTCTTCGCCCTGATTACTGAAATGCTGCCACGCAATGTTGCCGGCGGTGCCATGGCGCTGATTAACAGCATGGGCGCACTCGGTTCCTTCATCGGATCGTGGATTGTAGGCTATCTTAATGGCGCAACCGGCAGTCCTGCCGCCTCTTACATCTTTATGGGTGCCGCGCTGCTGGTGTCGGTGTGGCTGACGTTAATCGTCAAGCCAGCGGAGAACAAGACATCACCGATTCATGGGGCGAAGCACGCCTGAAAGCGTAAAAATGACTTTTTCGGGGCGGCTCAGGTCGCCCGTCACACGTTCTACAGGGAGCAAATGATGAAACCTGCTGTGATTCTTTATAAGAGCCTGCCAGACGATCTGCGCGCTAAACTGGATGCCCATTTTACCGTGACCGAAGTGCATGACGTCTCCCCCGAAACCGTGCAACAACATGCCGCACAGTTTGCAGAAGCACAGGGTTTGCTGGGATCAGGCGGCAAGGTAAATGGTGATCTGCTGGCAAAGATGCCTGCACTGCGCGCCTGCTCCACCGTTTCCGTGGGCTATGACAATTTCGATGTTGAAGCACTGAATCAGCGCAACGTGTTGCTGATGCACACCCCAACCGTTCTGACCGAAACCGTGGCCGATACCATGATGTCTCTGGTGCTGAGCACTGCACGTCGTGTCACCGAGTTGGATAAATGGGTTAAAGCCGGTGAATGGAAAAAGAGCATCGGGCCAGAGCGGTATGGCGTGGATGTGCATCACAAAACATTGGGTATTCTCGGGATGGGCCGTATTGGTCTGGCGCTGGCACAGCGTGCGCACTTTGGCTTCGGCATGAATATTCTCTACCACGCACGCCGTCAGCATGAAGAGGCGGAAACCCGCTTTGGAGCGCGTGCCTGTGACCTTGAAACGCTGCTGAAAGAGAGTGATTTTGTCTGTATCAGCCTGCCATTAACTGAGCAGACGCATCATATGATTGGCGCAGCACAGCTCAAGATGATGAAGCCGAGCGCCATTCTGATTAATGCAGGCCGTGGTCCGGTGGTCGATGAGCAAGCGCTGACAGCGGCATTGAAGGACGGCACGATTCACGCTGCCGGTCTGGACGTGTTTGAAGTTGAACCGGTGCCCGCCGATGCGGAGTTGCTCAAGCTGCCGAACGTGGTGGCGCTGCCGCACATCGGTTCTGCCACCCATGAAACGCGCTACGGCATGGCGCGTGATGCGGTGGATAATCTGATTGCTGCGCTGAGCGGCAAAGTTGAGAAAAACTGCGTTAACCCGCAAATCCAGGCCTAAGCTTGCTGCTTTAGCCATTGCGCCTGCCCGTGGCGGGCGCTATGGTGGTTGCCCATTCCCGATTACAATGTTTTAACTTCCTATGTCCTTTTCTCAGTTCGGCGACAAATTTACTCAACATTCCGGCATCTCACGTCTGATGGAAGACATGGGTGAAGGCCTGCGCACGCCTGGCACCATTATGCTCGGCGGCGGTAATCCGGCGCAGATCCCGGCCATCAATGACTATTTCAATCAGCTGCTGCTGCAGATGCATCAGGACGGCAAACTGAGCGAAGCGCTGTGCAACTACGATGGTCCGCGTGGCAAAACGCTGCTGCTGGATGCGCTGGCGAAAATGCTGCGTGAAGAGCTGGGCTGGCCGATTACTGCGCAAAATATTGCGCTGACCAACGGCAGCCAGAGCGCGTTTTTCTATCTGTTCAACCTGTTTGCTGGCCGTCGTGCCGACGGCAGTAAAAAGCGCGTGTTGTTCCCGCTGGCACCGGAATATCTCGGTTATGCCGATGCCGGACTGGAAGAAGATCTGTTTGTTTCCGCCAGGCCGAATATTGAGCTGCTGCCAGAGGGCCAGTTCAAATATCACGTCGATTTTGACCATCTGCCGCTGAATGAGGACGTGGGCCTGATTTGCGTGTCACGCCCGACCAACCCAACCGGCAACGTTATCACCGATGACGAGCTGATGCAGCTGGATGCGCTGGCACAGCAGCACGGCGTGCCATTACTGATCGATAACGCCTACGGTGTGCCCTTCCCCGGCATTATCTTCAGCGAAGCCCGCCCATTGTGGAACCCGAATACTATTCTGTGCATGAGCCTGTCGAAACTCGGCCTGCCGGGTGCACGTTGCGGCATTATCGTCGCCGATGAGAGCACAATTAGCGCGATTGGTAACATGAACGGGATTATCAGTTTAGCGCCAGGCAGCATCGGCCCGGCGATTGCCACTGAGATGATTGTGCGCGGCGATTTGCTGCGTCTGTCGGAAGAGGTGATTAAGCCTTTCTATCAGGCTAAAGTGAGCGAGACGATTGCCATTCTGCGCCGCTATCTGCCGGAAGATCGCTGCCTGATTCACAAACCCGAAGGGGCAATTTTCCTCTGGCTGTGGTTCCGCGATCTGCCGATCAGCACCGAAGCGTTGTATCAGCGCCTGAAAGCGCGCGGCGTGCTGATGGTGCCGGGCCACTTCTTCTTCCCAGGTCTGGAACAGGAATGGCCGCATACGCATCAGTGCATGCGCATGAACTATGTGCCGGATGCGGAAAAGATTGAACGCGCGGTACAGATTCTGGCGGAAGAGTTGGAAAAGATTGGCTAAACCAATCTTTTAAAACGCCTCTCGAAATTAATCGGGAGGCGTTGATGCATTATTTATTATTGTACCAGTCGTAAAATCGGAACAGATTTGAATAAAAACTGTAAATCCCCATCAACATAAATATCCAGGTTATCATCCCCAGAAAACCCGGCGTATTTATTGGGCTAAAAGGTAAAGACTCTCCAGAAAGCAGAACAAAAGTAATGCACCACAATATACCTATAACGAGTTTGCGCTTAGGATAATCCCACCCCAAAACTTTCATCACTAATCCTTGTCATCTATACGTTGGCCTGAAATATAAACCATGTGAAACAAGAATAAATTAGTGATTCCATTAACTGGTAGCGAATAATAAACACAGCAGCCGATGTTTATTTAAATTTGTGAACTACTTCCAAATAATCTCTATTTATCCGCCACCAGCGATAATTGACACCACTCTGCCAGCTGTTTGATCGCCTCCTCCACTTCGGCATTCCAGCCAAAACCGGCGTTCAGTCGGAAACAGTGATCGTAGCGATGATCGGTGGCGAAAATGTGGCCGGGCGCGATACCGATGCCCGCGTTGCGCGCTTTAAGAAACAGCGCACGCACGTTCAACGCCTGCATCGGCATTTCCACCCACAATACGTAACCGCCTTCGGGGTCCGATACACGCGTGCCCGCAGGGAAATAACGCAGCACTGCCTGGCGCATATGATGAATCTGATTCTTCAACTCACGGCGCAGTTTGCGCAGGTGCGCATCGTAGCCGCCGCTGCGCAGCAGTTCGGCAATTGCTGCCTGTGACAGCACCGAGGTGCCCATGCTGGTGGTGTATTTCAGCGAGGCGATTTTGCGCATGTAGTTGCTGCTGTGTACCCAGCCAATGCGGATACCGGGTGCCACCGTTTTTGAGAAGCCGCTGCAAAGAATGGCATTCGGGCTAAAGGCGCGCATCGGGAACGGACGGCGATCGCCAAACGCCGTATCACCAAAGATATCGTCCTCAATGATCACCACATCATTCTCATCGGCCTGGCGCGCAATATATGCCTTCTGTTCGTTGGGAATGCTTTTCCCGAGCGGATTATTGATGTTGTTGATGGTGAGATACGCCTGCACCGCTTTGCGCTGAAATAGCGCGGTGAGTTTGCTGACGTTAACGTAACCTTCCGGCCCGGCTTCCACTTCAATCACGCGCAGATTGAGATTGTGCAGCATCTGTAACAGTACGAAGTAGCACGGCGACTCTACGGCCACAATATCGCCGGGACGCGTGGTGGCGCGCAAAGCCAGTGAGATGGCTTCGATACAACCGTTGGTGATAAGGATGTCATCGGCGCTGATATTGCAGCCATAATCCACCGCGCGGCGCGCGATCTCGGCTTTGAGCGGCGCATAGCCGGTACCTTTCACGGTGTTGCCGAGCAGCGCGGGTTTGCTGTACCCCATCTGGCGCATCAGCAATCCAATTTTCTTGACCGGATAGAGCGAGATATCGCCATTCGCCAGGTCCAGCCGCACACGACAATCAGATCCCAGCATGGCCAGATGCAGCTCGGTTTGCTCATCCAGTGGTGCCACGTCGCGCGGCTGCTCGCTGTTGATGGCTGCAGGCAGCACCTTGGGAACCTGACGTGGCGCGACAAAAAAACCGGACTTAGGACGCGCCACCGCGTAGTGCTCATCCTCCAGCGTGCGTAATGTTTTCAGCGCGGTGGTCATGCTGACACTGTACTGCGTTGCCAGTGTGCGCACCGACGGTAAACGGCTATCGGGCGGCAGCGATCCGCTGTGAATCGCCTGCTTTATCTGCTCTGCAATCTGACGGTAACGACTACTCTGACTCTCCTGTTCACCCGTTCCATCCGTCATCTGTTCCACCCTATATCGTGCTGATCTGTGCGTATCCATCAGATTACATTCAAAGTACTTTAGGCTGCATCTGTTAATTCAGCCTCAGACATTCATTCCGTTGCAACTTCGTGGCCCCTTTTCCTGCCCGTTGCCGCCAGCACGGTAACGGCGATTTTATTAGCCGAAGGATGAAGTGAAAAATGAATAATCTGTCCACCATGATGAGAGAAATTGAAGGTTATCTGACGCCCGCGATTATCGATTCTGCTCAACGCTGTTCTCAACGCTTACTTGCCGCCTTGCCCGATAGCGAAAACCCCGCTAACAATCGCGTGCTGCTCGCCTATGGCGGCGGGAAAGACAGCAGCTATATGGTGGCGTATGTGCGCTACATTCAGGGGCTGATTTGGCAGCAGCAGGGCAGCACCTTTCAGCTACGCATCAGCACCAACCGTCATGCGGCGATGAACGACAGCGTGATGGAGAATATTGATCGCGTGTACCGCGCATTGCAGATCCACGATGATGATTTTACCGAATGCCTGGTGACCGATGGCCTGCAAATTCGCCACTTTGCGCGCCATCTGCCGATGCCCGACAGCGTGCGTCAGCAGAATCGCAACGATGTGCTGATGAATGGCCATCGCTTCCGTGCCGATGCGCGATCCACTTTCTGTAACGCCTGCAATCTCAGCATGGTGAACTCGTTTGGCCTTGCCGCGCACTACGAAGGCGGCGTGGATGTGATCATCACCGGTGATTCCCCTCAGGAGCAAACCGCTTACCTCGCCTGGGCGCGCCATCTTTCACGCCTGTTTGATGCGCCGGTCGCCGACAAATCACGCGGCTTTAGCGGCTTTCTGCAAACCCTTGATGGCGTGGCAGAACGCTATTTCGCTGATATTTATGGTGCCGATCAAGTCACTCAAGCGCACCGCATCACCTGGCAGCTTGAGCGCGACCCGCTGTTCTTCAACATTTATCAGGACACCGCCTATGAAGCCGGTGCGCACTGGTCGCTACTCACCGAGTTCATGCACTTCCGCTTCGATGAGCTGATGTTCAGCTTCTCTGAATCGGACTGCGGTAACCCGACGTTAATGGCACATATTCGCGGTCTGCGAGCGGAGACGCTGATGCAGCGTAGCTACGCCGAAGGCATTCGCGAGTATGTGCGCTTTGCGCTCGGCCTGATGGAGAAGAAAGATTTCCCACCGCAGCTGATTGCGGAAATGGCGGCGCGTTATCAGGACGATGCGGCGATTGAACGTGCTCGCCAGCGCGCAGCGCAGTTTGCCGAACAGGCGTTTGGCCTCAACGAAACCCAGCTGGTGTGCATGATCTACTCGCCGTTTATTGCTGAAGGCCACCAGCTCAATGTCTGGCTGCGGCAGCTCAATCAGGCGCCCGATGAACAGGCGGTTCGGGCGCTGCTGCGCGGCGATAGCGATGACCTGCTGCTGGCACAGCAGCTGGAGCAACTCTCCGGCCTGACGATTGCGCAGATGCGGCAGTGCTGGCGCAGCGCGCAGGTCAATTCACTGCTGGACGGCACGCGCGGCGATGCGCTCTCACGCGTGCTGCGTTTCGATCCACACAAAGCAGTGATTCAGGTCAACAACGGTGCCTTGCAAGACATCGTCACTGAAGTGATCTCCGGGCGATAACCCGGTAAGGCAACGCGATGAGAAAGATTTTCCTGCAGATTGGCGCCACGCGTGACGGACAAAACCCGTACTGCGCGGTGGCAAAACGCGAAGGCTATTTTACCGTGCTGGCGGAGATGGGCGACTTTGTCGACTATCAAAGCTTAAGCATTCAGCTGCCGTTCGATCTGATTGTGCGTCTCGATCGCCCGGAAAATCCGTGGGATGTGTTACAAGCCTGCCTGCGCGCGGGGCTGTTGGAACATCCTCAGGTGGTGCTGGCGGGCTTTGAAGCCTACAACGCCAGCGCCGGTCGCGTGCGCGAACTGCTGGCGGGGCCGGATGCCGGCCCGAGCTTTATTCCGCCGGATAAGTACGCGCAGCGCATGGCCCTGCGTAAAGCCTGGCCACGCTTCCCGCAGCCGGAGTTTCGCTTCTTCGCTTCACCGCTGAGCATTCGTGACGCGCGTGATGCGCTGCTGTATCCCTGCGTGATCAAACCGGTGGATGGCGGTGGCGGATTGGGCATCTGGCTGGTGGAAGAAGCCAGCCAGCTGGATGCGGTCATCGCTAAGCTGGTCGAGACCATGAACTACGGCGGACGCGGCTTCAGCGGCTTTATCGTTGAAAGCTGGTTGCCGGGCGACGAATATTCACTGCAAGGCGTAGTGGATAACGGTCACGCGGTGGCGCTCACCTGCTGTCAGAAGGTGATCGAACACCACATTGATGAAGAAGGCTGTATCAGCTTTTACGAATCCGGCCATGTGGCGATGGCCGCGCAACAGCTGCCTGCTGCCTTTGCCAGCTTGATGAGCTTTTGCTGCGAGACTTTTGGCTATCGCCAGGGCGCCTTCCATATCGATTTCATTATGGTGAACGGCGAACCCCACTTCCTTGAAATGGGCTTCCGCTTATCGGGCATGGGCGTGGTGAACCTTGTCGAGGAAGTCACCGGCATTAACTGGGCGGACGTAGCGTTTCAGATTGAAGCCGGGCGGGGTTTGCCTGCACTGCGCTTTCCGGATCAACCCCTGGCCATTGGCCGTCTGCGTCTGCGTCAGCGTCTGCAATATGACGCGGCGGAACGCTGGATTGCCCAACATCAGCGCGGCCAGCTATTGCCACCGCTTAATCTGCCCGCGCTGGCCGTTTCGCCACGATCCTCGCTCTACGCCGATCTCACCCGCCATGCCGGTATTCTCGCTACCTTCCGTCTTGCCGCAGACAGCCGTGACGATGTGCTGGCGGTGTTCCAGCAGATTCTCGACGTTCCGTCTTTAGCCACCCGGAGAGATCTTCTATGTGCAGAATGATTCTGGCATATGGCCAGTTTGATGCGGCAGCGGTACTGGACGCCGCACGCGCCATGAGCTGCGGCGAAACCGCGACGCATGACGGCCCGATCAAACAGCACCCGAATGGCTGGGGCTGTTTGTGGCTGGATCAGGGAAAGATTCGCACCCTGCATGGCACCGGCACCTTTGCTGATGCGCTGCCCGGCATTGATGTTGATGCACTGCGTCATAGCCGTTTTCTGGCGGTACATGTGCGCCACGCCACGCTGAGCAAAAATCATGGCATTGAGTTTTCTCATCCGCTGTGGCGCACCAGCGGCGCGACGCAGTGGTACATGATGCACAACGGCTTTTTACCTACGGTTTATGCCCAACTGGGCATGGCGGAATCGCGCTTTGATTCCGCCGAATACCTGGAATATATCGTTGATCAGGCGACGCCTGCCGATTTTACCCGTGACTACCTGCGCAGCAAAATGGCGCGGGTAGCACCCGGCGGCAGCGCAGCCAATGCCATTTTCGTCACGCGCGATAAGGCCTGGGCGTGGCAGTGGCATCCCGATGCCACCCCTTATCCTGACTATTTTACGCTGCACCATTATCAAAACAGCCACACTACTTTTATCTCTTCTGAACCTATTACTGCATTGGGCACGGCGTCTGAATGGCGCCGCATGAGCAACCATGAACTTTATGAATTTCCATTGGGGGAGTGATCAACATGGCCATTTTCAATCAGATACGCGTTATCCATCCAAAGATGTTTGTTGAAAGCACCTGGCTGGATGACATCGTGACAGCGCGCGTACCGTTGCTGGTACTGCGCAATTTTCTCACGCCACAAGTCCGCGAAGCGGTGGTAGACGATCTGCAACAGTGTCGCGAACAAGTGCGTGTATCGCGTTATCCGAATGGTGCGCTGACCACACTGGGCCCCTATCTGGCTAAACACACCGCCGCACCAGAAAACTACTTCACCGAGCTGCGCGACATTCAGCCTGCGCTGCCGCCGTCACTGCATTGTCTGCGTGACCAGGTTTACAACTGGGTGAAGCACTCATTACGTCTGGAGAGTCTGCAAACCGCCAGCGAGCCTGCGCTGGGTGATTACGCCGGTTCGATAGTCCGCTTCCATGCCAATGGCGTGGCCAACCCACTGCATAACGACAACATCATGCGCGATGCAGCGGGCAGTGGTTTGGCCGTCACCAACATTCTGCATCAGCTGAGCTGTGTGGTCTGTCTGCAGGAGTGTAATGCGGGTGGCGAGCTGCGCATTTTCAATAAGAAGTGGCATCCGGTGGATGAACGCTTCAAAACGCCGGGTGAACTCGGCTATCAGACCGGTGTGATTGAGCAAAGTGAGGCGTGTGAGTTCTCCCCCCGCAGCGGCGATATCTATCTGTTTAATCCTGCTTTTTATCACGAGATTGATCGCGTGGAAGGCGACACGCGCATCACCATGGGCTTTTTCTTTGGCCTGACCGACAAAAAAATGAAGCACGCCATAGCCTGGAGTTAACGCCGGGCCTTCGACGAGGAGATGAACATGAATACCTACGAAAAAATCACCGCCCTGCTGGATCAACACCACGCAGACTATCGCGTGGTGGAGCATGAGGCCATCGGTCAGACCGATGTGATCAGTGGCATTCGCGGCAACGATCTTAATCAGGCGGCCAAGGCGATGGTGCTGGAAGTGACCATGCCGGACGGTGCCGACGCGCGTTACCTGCTGGCGATTGTGCCGGGCGACTGCAAGATCAACTTCAAAAGCGCCGCGCGCTATTGGTGGCAAGAAGTCGAGCTTTGCCGCGCCAGAGAAAGCACAGGAGCTGACGCAGTGTGTGATGGGCGCGGTGCCGCCCTTTAGTTTTGATGACCGACTGGCGCTGCGCGTCGATACGCGCCTGCGTGATGTCGGCACATTATGGTTTAACGCCGGTGCGCTGGAGCGTTCCATGGCGCTGAATGTGGATGATTTCTTTGGTGTTGTCGGCGATGACTGTTGTGCAGATATTGCCACTCCGATGACGGCGACTGCCTGAAACGGCTGCAGTAAGGAACGAGTATGTCAGTAAAAGATATGATGTTAGCCCTGTGCGTGGTGGTGGCGTGGGGCGTGAATTTTGTGGTGATCAAACTGGGTCTGCACGATATGCCGCCGTTTCTGCTGGCGGGATTACGTTTTGCGTTAGTGGCGTTCCCGGCGATCTTCTTTGTGAAGCGGCCGCAGATCCCCCTGCGCTGGCTGATCGTGTACGGCATGACCATCAGCTTTGGCCAGTTCGCCTTTCTGTTTCTGGCGATCAAACTCGGCATGCCTGCGGGGCTGGCCTCACTGGTGTTGCAGGCACAGGCATTCTTTACGCTGCTGTTGGGTGCACTGTTACTGGCGGAGAAACTGCGCTGGAACCACATCGCCGGGATTTTAGTGGCGACACTGGGCATGTTTATGCTGGCAACCGCTGGCATGGAAGGCCAAACCACGGCGGGCATTACGCTGACCACCATGATGCTGACGCTGGCGGCCGCGCTGTCCTGGGGACTGGGCAATATCACCAACAAAATCATTTTGCGTAATCGTAAGGTGCCGGTGATGTCGCTGGTGGTGTGGAGTGCGCTGGTGCCGGTGGTGCCCTTTTTTGCCTGTTCGTGGTGGTTTGATGGCGAAGCGGCAATCGTCACCAGCCTCCTGAATATCTCGTTGCAGACCATACTGGCACTGATTTATCTCGCGTTTGTTGCCACCATTGTCGGCTACGCCATTTGGGGCAATCTTCTCGGTCGTTATGAGACCTGGCGTGTGGCGCCTCTTTCACTGCTGGTGCCGGTGGTGGGTATTCTCAGTGCCGCGCTGGTGTTGGGAGAAACCTTGTCATCACAGGAGATCCTCGGTGCGTCAGTGATTATTCTTGGCCTGCTGGTGAACGTGTTTGGTGGGATGGTGAGCCAGCGATTATGGGTGCGCACTTGATCTGCAGAAACAAAAACGCCGCATTTCTGCGGCGTTTTCTTCTCTACACAACATCCTTAATTCAGGATTTCAATCCGGCGCGGTTTCGCCTCTTCTGGAACGATACGTTCCAGATCGATGCTCAGCAGGCCCAGTTCGAGACGCGCATCGCGCACCACGATATGGTCCGCTAGCTGGAATTTGCGCTCAAAATTACGCTCGGCGATACCCTGATACAGGTATTTGCGCTCCGGTTGCTCTTCCGGATGCGCGCCGCGAATAACCAGCACGTTGTCGTGTGAGGTGATATCTAACTCGCTCTGGGCAAAGCCCGCCACGGCAATGGTGATGCGATAGTGGTTTTCATCCACCAGCTCGACATTGTAAGGAGGATAGCCACCATTGGCCTGGTTCTGATTGGACTCAAGCAAGCTAAACAGACGGTCGAAACCAATAGCAGAACGATAAAGCGGAGTGAGATCAAAGTTACGCATAAAAAGACTCCTGAAAATCAGCAAGTTTTGGCAACCTTCCACCATGGACAGGTTGTGCGGCCCGCTGCTGTCCCTGTCGGCAACAGCAACGCGACCCTGAGGTAAAAGTGGGTGCGCTTTGATCGCTTTCAAGGGCAGTACGTATTTTTTTGCAGCAATTTTGACGAAATAGCATACACTCAGGAATTCTTCGCCTGCATAGCACGACATCGCCACAGAGCTTTGCTGCTGCAGGAGACACACTCCAGCCAGAGGTGATGGCTGTAGGGATGATGAAATGAAAATGATGAAAAGCTTTCCGCTCACCGGCCTGCTGGTCTGTGGCGTCTTGACTACTTCGGGTTGCTCCAGCGTCATGACTCACACTGGCGCCAGCCAGGGTTATTATCCTGGCACGCGTGCCAGCGCAGATATGATTGCCGACGATAATACCAGTTGGGCGATCAAGCCACTGGCGGCCATCGATCTGCCGTTTTCTGCGGTGTTAGATACGATTCTGTTGCCTTGGGATTACTTTCGTTCTGACAATAATTCGGCGCATGACCGTGTGCTGCAGAGTGAAAAAATGGCTGGCACCGATGCCAGCCTGGCGACTGCCGCTGCTATGCCTTCGACGTCGCACTGACGCTGAACAGCTGACGCCAGCCCTCAATTTCCCGCATATATGCGATCTGTTTGCCGTCCGGTGACCACACTACCGCATCACCGGAAGGCGGCTGTTCGCTGCGTTTTGTTAAGCGCGTGCAGTGCCCGGTCGCCACATCACAGCGCATCACGCTGTTATCACAAATAAACGCGATTGCCTCGCCTGACGGCTGCCAGCTGAATGCCGACTGAATGCTGCTAATGAGCTGCGTGATTTGACGCGCTTCACCACCGTTGGGCGAGACACTCCACAGCTGTACGTCATCATCATCGTCCTTCATCAGGAAGGCGATGGCACTGCCGTCCGGCGATGCGCGCAACCAGTGACGTGGCTGCAAAGCTAGTCCTTTGCTGTGGGTGATGCGGCGCTGCTGCACACCGGCAGGCGGCGCAGGCAGTTTATCCGCCGTGCCCTGCAAGGGAGTTGCGCCAGGTTTGGCGTAATCGCTTAGCGCCTCGGGCAAATCCACCACAAACACTTCCGGCACTTTATCGCCGTTGGCAGCACGCGTATCACCGATAAAGGCCAGCGCCCAACGCTGCCAGCTGCCGTCTTCTTTCTGATACCCACGATCGCCAATCCAGCCCTCTTCATAAGCGCGGTCAATCTGATCGCTGTCCGGCTGCGGATCGCGCGTGGTTTGGCTTACCAAAACGCAGTAATGGCTGCCATCATATTCCCGTGGATGCTGTTTCGGCGGACACACCGGGTGCAGCGGCACGGCCACGCCGACATTGCGCAGATCCTCACGCGCATCTTTTTCATGCATCACGTGATCGTTATAGGTAAAGCTCAGGCGCGATCCGTCTGGACTGAACACATGGACATGCGAGCCGCCGCGCAATGCACCGGGCGTATAAGGTGCAGTGATGTCGCAGGCGTCGAGGTTTTCCGCATTGCCCTGTTGCACGATGACGCCACGACGATGATGAAAATCGTAATGCCAGTGCGCATCCGGATGCTCCGGGCCATGGATACACACATAGCGCGGCGGCATGTCCGGGCTCACCGTCACCACGCCGACATGTGCACCCTCGCGAGCCTGATATAGCACCTCGACTGCCCCGCTCGCCACGTTGACGCGTTCGATGGTCAAGCTGGTAAATGACGCGCCGGAGGGACGCACATCAAACGCCAGCCACTGGCTGTCTGCAGTCCAGACGTTGATATTGGTGAGCTGATGCTGACGCTCTGCAAAGGTGAGTTGTTTTTCTGACATGGGGCAACCTTACATCCAACAGTTGCCGAACAAACTACGCGATTATGGGATGAGGTGCAGCATGCGTGGCGCAATAATTTGCGAACGGTTGAGGCAATTCAATACGAATCGATGACGTAACGCATAGATAGCAGATTGCGCGATAAATCGTGAACAGATCGCGCAATAAATTGCGCCGCTACGCATCGCAGAGCGTTGTAGCGGCGCGATTTATCACGCGTTATCGATCAACCAACCCGCTTCACATCCCCGACCAGCAGGATATAGGAGAGCGCGCCGACCAGCGCCACGGCGGAGATATACACCAGCGCGGGGGCGAAGCCGTAATCCTGCGCCAGATAGCCCACCACCAGCGGTACTGTGATGCCGCCTAATCCCCCAATAAAGTTGAACATCCCACCGGTTAAACCGATCAGGCGAACCGGAGCCAGCGACGACACCAGCGACCAGGTAATCGAGGCGAAGCCGTTGCCGAAGAACGCGATGGCCATCAGCGTCATAATCCACACCGGATCGTTGGTGTAATTAGCGCCCATAATGCAGGTGGAGATCAGCAATCCGCAGATAATCGGGGTTTTACGGGCAAACCCCAGCGAGCGACCGCTGCGCACCAGACGGTCCGCTACAATGCCGGAAAGGATCACCCCGACAAAGGCGGCGAGGAACGGCACGGTGGTCATAAAGCCCGCCGTCAACGCAGAGATGTGTTTTTCCTGCGTCAGATAGTTAGGGAACCAGGTCAGGAAGAACCACAGCGTAGAGGTCACCGCGAACTGACCGAGATACACTCCGCACAGCTTGCGATGGAACACCAGTTTCCAGTCGGCAGCAGTGAGTTTGGTGCGCGTTTTTTTCGCGGCGGGTGCATCACCCTCCACCATCGCGCCACCTTCACGGATGTAGTCCAGCTCAGCCTGGTTAATGCCTTTGCTCTGATTCGGCGCCTGATAGAACTTGATCCACACCAGCGACCAGACAATACCGATAGCGCCGGTGATGATGAATACCCAGTGCCAGCTCAACAACTCCTGAATCCAGATCAGCAGCGGCGTCAGGAATGCGAGCCCCACAAACTGACCGGAAGTGTAAAACCCAACCGCAGAGGCGCGTTCACTTTCCGGGAACCAGCTGGTCACCAGACGATTGTTGGTTGGGAACGCGGGCGCTTCAAATATGCCGGTGATGGCACGCAGACCAATCAGCGAGAGTAATCCTGTGGCAAAGCCCTGGAATAAGGTGGCGACCGACCAGCCGAAGATGGCAATAAAATAGGTCAGGCGGGAACCAACGCGGTCAAGGAACCAACCGCCCGGGATCTGGCACAGCGTATATAACCAGGCAAAAGCGGAGAAGACATATCCCATTTCCGCTTTGCTGATACCAAATTCTTCCTGAATATGGGCAGATGCCACCGCTAAATTGGCGCGATCGACGTAGCAAATCACCACCGTAATAAAGATCATCAGCAGCGTGATATAACGACGCCGTGTTGGTTTGGCCTGAACAGCAGAGAGATCCATGGTGTTTCTCCGTAAAAGTCGTGTAGGGATAACGTTTTCGAATATAAAAACCGCGCAGGCGGTAAAGTTTGTGTGCCGGAAAAAGGCTGAGCGAGGCCCTATGCCTTATTTCACCGGCATACCTTTATCTAAAAGATTTTATAAATTCTTATACCTTCAATAATTCGTAGTGCAGGACAACAGCGTCAGATGACGCTTTTGAATGGCGCTTACGCTGACCCAAAGGGTGAGGCCACAGGCCGAACCACCCGGCAAGGGTATGAATCCCTCAGGCGCTTACTCAAATAAGTGACTGGGGTGACTGAGCGCAGCCCACGCATTTGCAACTTGAAGTATGACGGGTATTACCATTCAGCGACCGATCCGTCTGGGAAACGCCATAATGGATTGCGCCAGTCCGGTGCATTTTTACTTCTTTCAATCACCAGCTCTTCGTTAATTTCCACGCCTAGTCCCGGTTTATTCAGCGGATAGAAGTGACCATCATCCATTTTGAAATCATCTTTATTGATGACGTAATCCAGCAGTTCAGCGCCCTGATTATAGTGAATCCCCATGCTCTGCTCCTGGAACACGGCATTGCGAGAGACGAAATCAACATGCAGACAGGCAGCCAAAGCAATCGGGCCGAGCGGACAGTGCGGTGCCAGTGCCACATCGTAAGACTCTGCCATGGCGGCAATTTTGTAGCACTCGGTGATACCACCCGCATGCGAGAGATCCGGTTGCAGTATCGCCAGGCCACCCGCTTCCAGCACGCGTTTGAACTCAAAACGCGAGAACATGCGTTCACCTGCCGCGATAGGGATATGGGTTTGAGCTGCCAGACGCGGATAGTATTCCGCCTGCTCCGCCAGCACCGGCTCTTCAATGAACAGCGGGCGATACGGCTCCAGCTCTTTAATCAGCACTTTCGCCATTGGCGCACTGACGCGGCCGTGGAAATCGAGGCCGAACTCAATCTCTTTGCCAAACGCTTCGCGAATCTGTGCCACGGTGTTCACTGCCGCATCCACTTTGCGTGCATTATCAATGATGCCCATCTCTTCGCAGCCATTCAGCTTGAAGGTGTCGAAGCCAATCTTGCGCAGTTTCTTGATGCCGTCGACGACTTCTTCCGGACGATCGCCGCCCACCCAGCTGTAAGCCTTGATGCTGTCACGCACCAGACCGCCAAGCAGTTGATACACCGGCACGCCCAGCGCTTTGCCTTTGATATCCCACAGTGCCTGATCGATACCCGCGATGGCACTCATCAGAATCGGACCACCGCGATAGAATCCACCGCGATACATCACCTGCCACAAGTCGTTGATGCGTGCCGGGTCCTGACCAATCAGGTATTCCGACAGCTCATGCACGGCCGCTTCGACGCTGCGCGCACGCCCTTCTATCACCGGTTCGCCCCAGCCGACAATACCTTCGTCGGTTTCGATTTTCAGGAACATCCAGCGCGGCGGCAGGCGATAAGTGGTCAGTTTGGTAATTTTCATCGTACAGCGTCCTTATAAGCAGCAATAAATGCGCGAGCTTTCTCCACAGTGCGCGACAGCGGCTGGCCGGCGCGATAGAGATCGCTGCCCAAGCCCGCGCCAATGCAGCCTGCGGCCATAAATTCATGCAGGTTTTCCGGCGTCACGCCGCCCACCGCAAACACCGGCACGTCGGGTGGCAACACAGCTTTCAATGCTTTGATATAGCCGGGGCCAAATGCCGAGGATGGGAAGATTTTCAGCGCCTGAGCGCCCGCCTGCAGGGCGGTGAACGCTTCGGTGGCGGTGGCACAACCAGCCGCAACCGTCATCCCCTGGGCAACGGCCTGACGGATCACCGCGGCATCGGTGTTCGGCGTCACCACCAGCTTGCTGTTCAGCGCGGCCAGTTCATCGACCTGCGCCGGATTCAGCACGGTACCTGCTCCAATCAGCGCTTTATCGCCGAAAGCCTGCACCATTGCACCGATGCTTTTGGCCCATTCGGGTGAATTCAGCGGGATCTCAATGGCGTCAAAACCCGCTTCAATCAGTGCGCCAACGTGCGCTTCCGCTTCATCTGGCGTGATGCCACGCAGGATGGCGATCAACGGTAATTTAGTTTGCCAGGTCATCTGCAATACTCCTTATTCCATGCTGGAACGCGCGATCGCCTTCCAATGTGACTGAATCCACACCGATAAATTGCAGTGCCTGCTGATAACGCTGCGCCAGCGCGTTCCCGGCAATAATGATGATCGGTTGGCTGCGATTCGTGTGTTGCGTCATTAGCGCCACTTCATGACCAATCAACAGGCCAGATAAAAAATCGCTGATATGGCGGCGATCGCGTGCACCCAGGACGTGGGAAGCACGCACTTCGAACAGCCGGGAAAGGATCGATGCATCCTGACTGCCGACCGCTAAGCCTTCATGGAAAGCGGCGGAATGCTCTTCCTGCTCTGGCAAACCGGCACCAATCAATGACTGTTTCAGCAGCAGATGATGCAATTCGCCCGTCATCACCGTGCGGAAATCCTGCACACGCTGCTGCTCTACCTGCACCCACTTAGCATGCGTGCCGGGCATTACATACTGCGTTGCAGGTTGCAGTGCTAAGGCACCCAGCAACTGTGTCTCTTCACCGCGCATTACGTTGTAATTGTCAGCACGTTCGACGCTTAATCCCGGCACGATCCATGCTTTATCCTCGACGCGCGTTAGACGGCTGCTGAGTTGGTTTAGCGCCACCGGACAGGCCAGATAAGGCACCGAAAGCCAGCCTGCATTGCTGCCGACCATACCCGCCATCACCACCGGCACGTCATTTACCGGCCAGCCGTCGGTGATACTGGCAAATACCTCTGCGGGCGTCCGTCCGCCAAGACGCGTGACGCCCGCTTCTGACCGGCGCTCATCAACGCAGTTGCCCTGCTGATAATGCCAGGCACGCAGATTGGTTGAACCCCAATCAATCGCGATATAGCTGGTCACATAATCTCCTTAAGTCGGGCGGTGGAACTGGCGATCATCGCTTTAGCCGCCTGCTCCGCTGCATCGCCATCCTGATGACGAATGGCATCAAATAGCGCTTTGTGTTCGGCTAAGGTGCGCGGCATGTTGCCGGAATCCGCCATATAGGTTTTCGCAAACACCGCTTTCTGTAACTGGCTGATTGCCACATTAAGCTGCTGCAATACCGGATTGTGCACCGAGGCCAACACCGCTTCGTGGTAACGGATATCTGCCTCGTTAAAGGCCTCACGATCCAGCTGATGAGCAACCATGTCGTTATAGGCTTGCTCAATCGTCGCCAAATCGTTTGAGGTCGCACGTTCCGCCGACCAGCGTGCAATCTGTGGTTCCACCAGCACGCGTACTTCACTCATGGCGGCAATCAACCTGGGGTCCTGATCGTGCGCCAGTGCCCACTGCAATACGTCGCTATCGAGGTAATTCCACTGATTGCGCGGGGTAACAAAGGCGCCACGATAGCGCTTCATCTCCATCAGTCGCTTTGCCATTAGCGAGCGAAACACTTCGCGGATGATGTTGCGCGAGGTGCTAAAACGCTCACACAACTCGGCTTCGGCTGGCAACGCGGCACCCGGCACATACTTCCCTGCGACAATTTCTTCACCCAGCGTCAGAATGATGCGCTCGGTTTTACTTAATTGTTCTTGCGTCATGATGTTCCATTCAGTGAAAGACGGTAGCCCATCAGATTACTGCTTTCGACGCGTGAAAACTAACAGACACCTCACGTCATGACGCCGATTGTAGTACTAATGATATAAGTTGCACTACAATCTGGATCACATAATAGACAATCCAGATGCACGGGAATGCGCACCAGACGAAATCGAACGGGTCATGGGTTGGGGCAGGATGTGTGACGTATCAGTGCGCATCCGGCAGAAACTGGAGGGGCCGTTCGTTGGGTCATCATTTGTGTTGGATCAGCGCGCAACCGACGGAACTGGATTGATCGTTCGGTGGGCCATCATTTAGGGTGTATCAATGCACAGCTAACGGAAACTGGAACGATCATGGGTAGTGTCGCCATTGATAACAACCAATCGGCATTTGCAGGATGAATTCAGAGAGGCGGACAGCAGCGCGCTGCCCGCAGAGAAGAGGATTACAGCACTAACTCTTCAATGGCATGCGCAACGCCATCTTCCATATTGGTTTTCGTCACAAACTGCGCGATATGTTTAACCGAATCAATGGCATTGCCCATCGCCACACCGGTTCCGGCATACTCAATCATCGCCAAATCGTTTTCCTGATCGCCAATCGCCATCACTTCCGACTGCTGCAGGCCCAATTTGTCCGCCAGCATTTTCACGCCGTAGCCTTTGTTGACCAATGGGTTGAGGATTTCGAGATAATACGGCGCGCTTTTCAGGATGGTGTAGCTTTCACGGGCACGCGCAGGCAGGCCAGCAATCGCCTTATCCAGCAGATGTGGCTTGTCGATCATCATCAGTTTCGGGAAACGCGTGGCGGGGTCCATCTCTTCCACCGCACGGTAACGTACCGGGATACCGGTCAAACTGGCTTCATGGATGGTGTATTCGCTGATGTCTTTGTTTGGCGTATAGAGGAAGGATTTGTCGAACGCCTGGAAATGTACGCCGAGGTCACGCGCCAGCTGTTCAATGTAGAGATAGTCATCAAAGCTCAGCGTTTGTTCAGCCACGACATCACCGTTAACCGCGCTATGCACCAAAGCGCCGTTGTTGCTGATGCAATATTGGCCAGGCTGCTGCATATCGAGTTCCATCAGATAGCGCTCGATGCCGACCAGCGGACGGCCGGTTGCCAGCACAATGGAAACCCCTTTATCACGCGCACGACCAATCGCTGATTTCACTGCTGCCGTCACCTCGTGCTGCGGATTGAGCAGCGTGCCGTCCATATCGATCGCAATCAATTTTATCGCCATAACATCCTCGGTTAAGTCAGAGTTTGTTTAATGCTAGCGCGATTCAGCTCACATTGACCAGTTAATCGGCAACGGACGGCACTTCAGGTTATTTTGCGGTCAACGGCTTGCGGACAAACAAGCCATAGCTCAGCGCCCCCAGCATCAACAATCCCGCCCCCAGCAAGAAGACGTTGGTAAATTTGCCGGTAGTATCCAGGATGATGCCCGTGACGATGGGTGCCATTGCTGCGCCGAGGAAGCCGCCAAAGTTCTGAATAGCACCCAGTGAAGCAACCTGAGATTTTGGTGCAATATCACTGGCCAGCGTCCAAAGTGCTCCTTGTGGCATCTGCGAACAGAAGTACCCCATGGCGAGGAGCGCGATTGCCAGCGGCGTACTATCCACGAAGGGGATCGGTGCCACGAAGCAGGCGGCCAGTGCTGCGCCAGTCACAATCGGAACTTTACGCGCGGTGATGGCCCGTACGCCACGACGTACCAATCCATCGGACAGCATACCGCCCACCAGCACGCCTAAAATGCCGGCGAAGAACGGAATCGAGGCGATCCAACCAGTGGCTTTGAGACTGAAACCCAGGGATTTTTCCAGATAGCCTGGTAGCCAGGTGAGATAGACCCAAATAGTGAACATGATGGAGAAGTTGCCGATCACCATAAACCACGTTGTGCTGTGACGGAACAGTGCACCCCAACTGGCCTGCGCCTTCTCTTCTGGTGCAGCCACACTGCGCTGCCCGGCATGCAGCAAGGCATCTTCACGCGCTTCGGGATCACGATAAAACTTCCACCACGCCAGCAGCAATGGAATACCCATCAGTCCAATGGCGACGAACATGCCACGCCAGCCCAGGGTCAGCAGCAGTACGGTCAAAATCGGTGGCGCGATAGCGTTGGCGATTTGCGAACCGGTATTGATGATCGCCGTGGGTAAACCGCGTTCGTTATCGCCAAACCAGCGATGGGTGATCTTGATACCCGAGGTGAAAAACGGCGATTCGGCGATCCCTAACATCATGCGTAAGCCATAGAAGAAGCTATAGCTGTTTACAAACGCCGCCAGCACAGTAAACGTGGACCATAAGCCGAGCGCCCATGAGAACATTTTCCTTGGACCAAACTTATCCACCAGCCAGCCTGCAGGCAGGTTTGCTAGCGCATAAGGCCAGAGAAATGCGGAGAGTAACAAGCCCATTTCGGTTTGCGAGAAGCCAAATTCAGCAGCAATAGTGGTGTTAGCGATGCTGAGATTCGCGCGGTCAAGATAGTTAACCACCGCCGCCAACAGCAGAAGGAGGACAATGCCCCAGCGCAGTTTGCCTATGGTTGTTGGCTGGGTAATGGTCGCATCAGATAAGGTATGCGAAGAGGGTTTCATGACGCCTCCTGCGGGGAAGAAAACAGGTCGAGATGGATTTTAATCACCGCTTTGCGAATGCGTTGTACTTCCGGCGCGGCACAGCACGGACGATGGACATCGTGTGGGAAAAACAGCGCGAACTGGCCCGGCGTCAGGGTGATCATCGATTCATTGATGGTGTCCTGATAAAACACCACATCACGTTCGGTGCGCAAATCTTCGGTAATGACATGTTGCGGATGGGCGCGCGCCACGCCGATATTCTCACGCCCTTTCAGTAAATATTGGATATCAACATAGTTAAAGTGCGACTCCGCGCGACGATCGCTCGCTGGTTCGGTATCCATTTCCTGCACCAGACAGAACATCTGGTTGTTGGGCAGTAAATCGTATTTCCCTGCTTCCAGCTGGCTGAAATCGGTATCTGCAATCCAGCGAATAGCCTGGTCAATTATGGGATGAAAAGCATGGCGCTCACGCGTCCAGTCCAGTCGATCGCATACAATCATGATGTTTTCCCGTGTCGTTATCGTTAGAGTGTTCAGGTACAGCGGGAGGATAAACATCCTCCCTGAGAGGTTTTATTTGGTTACACGTGGCTGCCATAACGCGCTGCCATCACGGATTTGATCGAGCAGAATGCTCAATCCCCAGAATTTTTCCAGCACATTGTCTTTGTTCACCCGGCAGTGCTCACTGGCAAACGTGCCCAGTCGCTGGTGATAAATCTTGGCGTTTTTCGGATAGCCAAGCGTTTCCGTCACGGCGCTGAGCGACAGGAACAGCGACAGTTCATGAGCTTTTTCCGGCTGCTGTGCGCCGTGGTGATAAAGCCAGTGGTACAGACCCGGATGGAAGTTAGTGAACACACCGCTGAAACCTTTGGATCCCGCTTGCATCGCCGGCCAGGCAATTGCGGCATTGGCATTGATAATGGCCAGTGGCGTGCCCTGAGCCAGTTTGACGCGGCGCTCAACGGTGGGCAGATCGCAGCTCACATCTTTCAACACCACAAAACGGCCACTGTTGGCGCAGAAGCTGAACTCCTCATCACTCAACAGGCGACGATACGGCGCCGGGCACTCATAAAGCCCCAATGGCATGTCCGCGGGTAAAGATTCCAACAGATGGTTGAGATGGGCATAGAATGTTTCACTGCCCTGATTTTGTGGGTCGAGGTGGTTGGTCACCAGTACCAAAGCATCAATCCCGGTACTGGCCATGGCTTGCAGCTCTTTAGTTTGCTCTGCCAGATCATCACTGATATGTCCTGAGGCGATGACGGGCACACGGCCTTCTACTTTCTGCACCACAAAGCGTGCCAGATCTACCCGCTCGTCGAGGCTGAGATATTGCATCTCGCTGGACTGACATACTGCAAACAGCGCATCCACGCCCTCTTTTAAGTACCAACCAATTAACTTTTCCAGTCCCGGATAATCAATCTGGTTATCCGGGGTAAACGGGGTCAGCATGACCGGTACAATGCCTTCAATCTTTTTCATCATCTCTCCTGTCAGCGAAGGACCGCTGTGATTAATTTTCTGATTAACGTTGTTGAAGTCGGGTTAGCACCTGCTGACGATCGGGCATGTTGCTTGCCCCTTCTCGCTCAACAGCCAGCGAAGCAAAAGCAGATGCCCAGGTCGCTGCTTGCAGCAAGCTTTGGCCCTGAGCGAGTGCCGCCGCCAGTGCGCCGTTGAAGGCATCACCCGCGCCTGTGGTATCCACACTGAGCGCAGGAAATGCCGGAATATGGTGAAATTGTTGGTTATCAAACAGCAGCGCACCGCACGATCCCATGGTGATGATCACTCTCCGCGCGCCCAACGCGACAATGGCCTGAGCAGCCGCGCGCGCGCTGGCGACATCATGGATTTCAATACCAGACAGACGCGAAGCTTCCGTTTCATTGGGCGTGAGCACATCAATCATCGGCAGACAGCTCACCACGTCAGGGGAAAATGGAGCTGGATTCATAATGACGCGGACGCCCATGGTGTGTGCGAGACGGATGGCGCTGCGGGTGGCTTCAAAGTTGTTTTCCAATTGCAGCAGCATCACATTCGCATCGGTTAATTCATGCGTGAGTTCGGCAATCTCTTCGTCGGTAATGGTTTTATTGGCACCCGAGTAGATGGCAATCATGTTCTCGCCATTTTCTTGCGAGACATAAATGATGGCGCTGCCCGTTGGTTCGGCATCCGTCTGGTAAAGACGGAAGGAGTGAATGTCGGAGGAAGAGAGATGATCGAACGCGAATTGGCTGAATTGATCGGTGCCGACCTTGGCCACAAAATGGACGCGCGTGCCCGCACAGCTGGCTGCCATCGCCTGATTTGCGCCTTTACCGCCCGGCCCCAGCGTACTGCCTAACGCCATCAGTGATTCGCCACTTTGTGGAAATTGCGCCACTTTAGCCACAATATCGACGTTAAAAGCACCGAGAATGCAGACTTTACCCTGCTTACCGGATGATTTTACCTGGCCTTTACGGGACTGCAGGCGTTGCAGTAACACCTCAAAGTTGCCACTTTCACTAATGAGCTTCTCCTGCAAATTCCGGCGTAACGCAATCGCGCCGCCATAGCAGCGCTGCACTAAGCCCTGCTGTGCCAATGCACTGAGATCGGTACGAATCGTTTCTCGTGTTACACCGAGCTGGCTTGCCAGGCCATTAACCGTGACGCGCTCGTGTTCATCAAGCCACAGCAAAATCTGGCTACGTCGTTCTTCCAAAAACATGCACTTTCCTCCGTTTCGCTCGCAAGCGTAAGGGAGACGGCTGTTAATGAAAGTGATGCGGATCTCAGCACTCGGGAAATAACGGAAGCAAACAAAAGTGAATGCAGATGTTTTTCAAGGGAAAAGAAGATTGTCAGGCGGATAACAAAATAAGGGGAATAAAAACCCTTCCCGGTTGGGAAGGGTTGAGGTGACAAATCAGATATCGATGTTAGCGGCTTTCAGCGCATTCTCTTCGATGAAGGCACGGCGCGGTTCAACCGCATCGCCCATCAGCGTAGTGAACAGCTGGTCAGCAGCGATGGCGTCTTTAATGGTGACGCGCAGCATGCGGCGGCTGTCTGGATCCATGGTGGTTTCCCACAGCTGCTCTGGGTTCATCTCACCCAGACCTTTATAGCGCTGAACTGACAGACCACGGCGTGACTCTTTCACCAGCCACTCGATAGCTTGCTCGAAGCTGGTCACTGGCTGACGGCGCTCGCCACGTTCGATGAATGCATCTTCTTCGATCAGGCCGCGCAGCTGCTCGCCCAGAGCACAGATCTTGCGATATTCCGGCCCATCGATGAACTCGCTGTCCATCGGATAGTCGGTGTCCACACCGTGCGTACGCACACGCAATACCGGTTCGAAAACGTTCAGCTCGCTGTTGGTGCGCACGTGCGCCATGTAGCTGCTGCCGTGCGCTTCGCGCTCGGTCAGGTACGCGACTAAGCCATCAATCCAGCTCTTAACGGTGGCCTCATCATTGAGGTCGCTCAGAGTCGGATGGTAAATCAGGCCACGCAGCATCGCCAGAGGGAAGCGACGTTCCATACGCTTAATCATGCGCTGAGTGCTGTTGAAATCACCCACCAGATTTTCCAGCGGCTGGCCGCCCAACGCCGGGGCGCTCGCGTTGGTGTGCAGCGTAGCACCATCAAGCGCGATAGCGATCTGATACTGATCCATCGCTTCGTCATCTTTAATGTACTGTTCTTGCTTGCCTTTCTTCACTTTGTACAGTGGCGGCTGCGCAATATAGACATGGCCACGTTCCACGATTTCCGGCATCTGACGGTAGAAGAAGGTCAACAGCAGCGTACGGATGTGCGAGCCATCGACGTCCGCATCGGTCATGATGATGATGCTGTGATAACGCAGTTTGTCCGGGTTGTATTCGTCACGACCGATACCACAGCCCAGTGCGGTGATCAGGGTGGCCACTTCCTGAGAAGCGAGCATCTTGTCGAAACGCGCTTTCTCTACGTTAAGGATTTTACCTTTCAACGGCAGAATCGCCTGGTTCTTACGGTTACGTCCCTGCTTGGCAGAGCCGCCCGCTGAGTCCCCTTCCACTAAGTAGATTTCAGACAGTGCAGGGTCACGCTCCTGGCAATCCGCCAGTTTGCCCGGCAGACCGGCCAAATCCAGCGCGCCTTTACGACGGGTCATTTCACGGGCGCGACGAGCCGCTTCACGTGCACGAGCCGCATCGATAATTTTACCGACTACGATTTTCGCATCTGACGGGTTTTCCAGCAGGTATTCGCTCAGCAGTTCGTTCATCTGCTGCTCAACCGCGGACTTCACCTCAGAAGAAACCAGCTTGTCTTTGGTCTGTGAGGAGAACTTTGGATCCGGCACTTTCACCGAGACAACCGCAATCAGGCCTTCACGCGCATCATCACCGGTGGCGCTGACTTTGGCTTTTTTGCTGTAGCCTTCTTTATCCATGTAGGCATTCAGCGTACGCGTCATTGCCGCACGGAAACCGGCCAGGTGCGTACCGCCGTCGCGCTGTGGAATGTTGTTGGTGAAGCAGTAGATGTTTTCCTGGAAACCATCGTTCCACTGCAGCGCCACTTCCACGCCAATGCCGTCTTTCTCGGTAGAGAAATAGAACACGGTTGGATGAATCGGGGTTTTGTTTTTGTTGAGGTACTCAACGAATGCCTTGATGCCGCCTTCATAGTGGAAGTGGTCGGCTTTGCCGTCACGTTTGTCTTCCAGACGGATCGAAACACCTGAGTTCAGGAACGACAGCTCACGCAGGCGTTTCGCCAGGATTTCGTACTCAAACTCAATCACGTTAGTGAAGGTTTCGTAGCTCGGCCAGAAGCGAACGCGTGTACCGGTTGCTTCGGTATCACCCGATACCGCCAGCGGAGCCTGCGGCACGCCGTGCTGATAAACCTGCTGATGCACTTTGCCTTCACGACGAATGGTCAGCTCCAGCTTCTGCGACAGGGCGTTAACCACTGACACACCCACGCCGTGCAGACCACCGGACACTTTATAAGAGTTATCGTCGAACTTACCGCCGGCGTGCAGCACGGTCATGATCACTTCCGCCGCAGATACACCCTCTTCCGGGTGAATGCCGGTCGGAATACCACGGCCATCATCCTGAACAGACACAGAATTGTCCGCATGGATGGTGACGACGATGTCACTACAGTGACCCGCGAGCGCTTCGTCGATTGCGTTATCCACGACCTCGAATACCATGTGATGCAGACCGGTGCCGTCATCGGTATCACCGATATACATACCCGGGCGTTTGCGTACCGCATCAAGCCCTTTAAGGACTTTGATACTTGAGGAGTCATAAGAATTCGACATCAACGTTTCTCGCTCATTTAATCTTCAGGTTGAACCGCTATTTTACCCTGTTCCACGCGGAACATCTTGCCCTTTTCGTCACTCATATCGATTACATGCTCGACACCAATGGCACTGACAAATACCTGAGCCTGCGTGGCTTTCAGGCGCTCGGCAAGCAACCGACGACGGGTGTCATCCAGCTCCGAAGCGAAGTCATCAATCAGGTACAAACAGCGACGTCCGCTACTGCGTGTCAGATATTCACCCTGCGCTAAACGCAGTGCACACATCAGCAGCTTTAATTGACCGCGTGAGAGTAAATCTTCCACCGGCGTACCTTCTGCACGAATGCGAAAATCCGCTTTATGCGGGCCGCTGGCGGTGTAGGTGAGCGCGCGATCGCGCTCAAAATTGCGTTCCAGCAGTTCGCCGTAGTCGCTCTCTTTATCCCAGCCGCGCTGGAAGGAAAACGACAACTCAAACTCTGGTAAAAATTGACCACAGGTGGCGATAATCTCCTTCGAGATCGCCGCACTGTACTCGGCGCGCCACTGGCTGATCTGTTCGGCCAATGGCACCAGTTCCTGATCCCATGGGCGGATCTGGCTGTAGCGTGAAACTTGTCGCAGTGCAGCATTACGCTGTTTCATCAATCGACGCAGATTATTCCACGCGTTGAAGAAGCCGGGCGCAGAGTGAAAACAGCCCCAATCAACATAGGCTCTACGGTATTTGGGGCCGCCGTTGAGCAAAGTAAACCCTTCAGGGGTGATCAGTTGCATTGGCAGCAATTGCGCCAGCTCCGCGACTTTATGGCCGTCACTGCCATCAATGCGTACTTTGCTGTCGCCCGCGCGATTCTTGGTAAGGCCGACCGCCAACTCTCGCTCGTTGCCTTCAATACGCCCATGCAGCACAAAGGCGTCCTGATCGTGGCGGATAACACGTCCGGCCTGCAAACTGCGGAATGCGCGACCGTGTCCGAGGGTATAGATCGCTTCGAGCACGCTGGTTTTACCGCTGCCGTTAGCGCCCACAAGGAAATTGAAGCCCGGCGCTAGCGTGAGATCGGCTTGCTCGATATTGCGGAAATCTTTAATCAGGAGGCGGGTTAAAGCCATGAATCATTCCAGCCAGAAGGGGGTTGCCTAACATTAACAATCCAGGCCGTCGGCGGCGCAGGCAGTCTGGTCACGGCCAGCGCGCAGGCCCTGGGAGCATACTGAAGTATGTGACCAGGGACGAGCACTGCCCGGGACCAGAATGGCAAGCAAGCCAGGCCGATATTTTCTACTACAAGCGCATTGGCATGACTACGTAGGCCGCTGCTGGGCTGGCGACATCTTCAATCTGCACACTGGAAACCGAATCGGTCAGTAGCAAACGCACGTTCTCACACTTCAGCGCATTCAGCACATCTAGCACGTAACTGACGTTAAAACCAATTTCCAGTTCGGTGCCGCTGTACGACACATCCAGCATCTCTTCCGCTTCTTCCTGTTCAGGGTTATTAGCGGTGATCTTGAGCTGATTCTCGGTGATATAGATGCGAACGCCGCGGAACTTCTCATTAGAGAGGATTGCTGCGCGGGCAAACGCCTGCTTCAGCAGATCGCAACCCGCTTCCAGCGCTTTATCCGGGTTCTTCGGCAATACGCGGCGATAATCCGGGAAACGGCCATCAACCAGCTTAGAAGTGAAGATAAAGTCACCGACGTGCGCGCGAATGTTGCTGCTGCCGATCTGCACCTGCAGTGGGGTTTCGCCACCGTCGAGCAAACGCACCAGCTCAATCACACCTTTGCGCGGCACGATCACCGAATGGTTAGGCAACGCCTGACCAATCGGCATGGAGCACACCGCCAGACGGTGACCATCGGTGGCGACGGTGCGTAACTCCTCACCTTCGGTCTCAAACAGCATGCCGTTAAGGTAGTAACGTACATCCTGATGCGCCATCGAGAACTGCGTTGCTTCGATCAGTCGTTTCAGCGTGGCCTGCGGCAAGGTGAACTCCACCTCGCTCTGCCAGTCATCCAGATTAGGGAAGTCAGTCGCGGGCAGCGTCGATAATGAGAAACGGCTGCGGCCAGAACGCACCAGCATTCTGTCACCTTCAAGAGTCAGGCTGATTTCAGCCCCCTCTGGCAAACCGCGGCAAATATCGAGGAATTTACGCGCGGGCACGGTGGTTGCGCCCGGTTCGTGGGGCTGCGTTAGCGCAACGCGGGCCACCATCTCCATTTCCAAATCAGTGCCGGTCAGACGCAGTACGCCTTCACTGACCTGCAACAGTAAATTTCCGAGGATCGGTAAGGTCGGGCGCCCACTAAGCGGGCCGCTAACCTGTTGCAGTGGTTTCAGCAACTGCTCACGTTCTACAATAAATTTCATATGCGTCAGGAAGATAATGTTCGAATGAGGTTAGAGAAATCTTCTTTGATGTCGTGGCTCTCTTCACGCAACTGCTCAATCTTACGGCAGGCATGGAGCACGGTGGTATGGTCACGGCCACCAAACGCATCGCCAATTTCCGGCAGGCTATGGTTGGTCAGCTCTTTCGCCATCGCCATCGCCATCTGACGCGGACGAGCCACCGAACGCGAACGGCGCTTCGACAGCAAATCCGCTACTTTGATTTTGTAGTACTCGGCCACCGTTTTCTGGATGTTATCGATGGTGACCAGCTTTTCCTGCAACGCCAGCAGATCGCGCAGCGCTTCGCGCACGAAATCGATGGTAATGGCGCGACCGGTGAAGTTGGCATTCGCGATAACGCGATTCAGCGCCCCTTCCAGCTCACGCACATTAGAGCGCAGGCGTTTAGCAATAAAGAAGGCGACTTCACCCGGCAGACGAATATCATTCTCGTCGGCTTTCTTCATCAGGATCGCCACGCGTGTTTCCAGCTCAGGCGGCTCGATCGCGACAGTTAATCCCCAGCCAAAACGCGATTTCAGGCGATCTTCTACGCCGTTGATCTCTTTTGGATAACGATCCGAGGTCAATATGATCTGCTGATTACCTTCCAACAGTGCATTGAAGGTATGGAAAAACTCTTCCTGCGAGCGCTCTTTATTGGCAAAGAACTGAATGTCATCGATCAGCAGTGCATCGACGGAACGGTAATAACGCTTAAATTCTTCAATGGCGTTGTTTTGCAGCGCTTTTACCATGTCCTGCACAAAACGTTCGGAGTGCATGTAAACCACTTTGGCATTTGGCTTGCGCGCAATAATGCCATTCCCCACCGCATGCAACAGGTGAGTTTTACCTAAACCGGTGCCGCCATAAAGGAAGAGAGGGTTATAGGCGCCGCCAGGATTATCCGCCACCTGACGTGCCGCCGCGCGCGCCAGTTGGTTAGATTTACCTTCAACGAAGTTATCGAAGTTATGGCGGTTATTCACATTAGAACGGTAGGTCACGTCTGCAGGTGCCGGCACCGAATCCCAGCTTGGACGCAAAATTTGCGCCGGAGCAGGACGATTTTCAACGGGAGCACGTGTGCTGTAAGCCGCCATTGCAGGCTGGCTGGTCGTTACTTGCGCAGCCGGGCGCGTGCCCACTTCGAAACGCAGCAAAGGCACGTTCGGGCCGCAGAATTCATTCAGCAGCCCATTAATACTATTGAGATATTTATCCCGAACCCAGTCGAGTACAAACCGATTTGGTGCATACAAGGTCAGCGTATTGTCGTTTAATTCAGCCTGCAGCGGACGAATCCACATGCTGAATTCGGTGGCAGGAAGCTCATCCTGCAAACGGGCAAGACACTGTTGCCAAAGCGTAAGTGACACGGCGGACTCCACTCGTACAAAATCGATAAGAATTTCAGGCGCTAATAATAGAAACTGTCTTTTTTGACACAGGCGGTCAGAAAGCGCCTGCGACCGCTGTTCGCGGTAGTCATCCCCGGCGATCTCATTGAGGATCGTCAGCGGAAGGGCGGATCATAGCGCAAAGCGGCACAGAGATCTTCCCTTTCTACACAGTTTTGATCCAATTTATCCACAGGCTGATGAAGCGCTAATGAGTTTACGCTTTCTGCGGAAAAAGCGAGCGGTGATCTCGCTGAAAGAGGCAATTTTTCTGGTCGCCTCTCGTTTCCGCGCAATAAATCTGCAAATTGATCGCAAGAAGATCCTGCGCGATCCTTGCGCTTTACCCTATAGCCCGTATAATTCCCCACCCGGCATTATTGCGTGAAGCCTTGATGTACGGAATCAGCGGGCTGTATCTGGTTTCCAGGTGCCGCGAACTGCGAAGTAAATTGACTCTGGACTGTACAATTATTACAATCCCGCCTCTTTATTAAAGACACATTGAGGCGTCGGTCGATTTACTGGCCCGAAAACGCGTCACCCAGTGAAAATTTTCAAGTTTAGGTAGAAATCGCCATGAAACGCACTTTTCAACCGTCCGTACTGAAGCGCAACCGTTCACACGGTTTCCGTGCTCGTATGGCAACAAAAAATGGTCGTCAGGTTCTGGCACGTCGTCGTGCTAAAGGCCGTTCTCGTCTGACCGTTTCTAAGTAATAAAGCTAACCCTAGTGGTTAAGCTCGCATTTCCCAGGGAGTTACGTTTGTTAACTCCCACTCATTTCACTTTCGTCTTCCAGCAGCCACAAAGAGCCGGTACGCCGCAAATCACCATCCTCGGCCGACTTAATTCGCTGGGGCATCCCCGCATCGGTCTTACCGTCGCTAAAAAGCATGTGAAACGCGCCCATGAACGCAACCGGATCAAGCGATTGACCCGCGAAAGCTTTCGTCTGCGCCAACATGAGCTGCCTGCGATGGATTTTGTCATCGTGGCGAAAAAAGGGATTGCTGACCTCGATAACCGTGCGTTAACGGAAGCGTTGGAGAAACTATGGCGTCGTCACTGTCGCCTGGCTCGCGGCTCCTGATTGCCCTGATACGCGTTTATCAACGCGCCATCAGCCCACTGCTTGGACCTCATTGTCGGTTCCATCCCACCTGCTCGCAGTATGGGATTGAGGCCTTACGTCGCTTCGGCGTCGTAAAAGGTAGTTGGTTGACGATTAAACGCGTATTAAAATGCCACCCTTTGAACCCGGGTGGTGACGATCCTGTGCCGCCAAAAACCTTTGATACCAGAGAACATTAACGATGGATTCGCAACGCAATCTCTTTCTCATCGCTTTTCTGTTCGTGTCTTTTATGATCTGGCAAGCCTGGCAGACGGACCACGCTCCGCAGCCACAGCAGACTCAGACCACGCAAAACACAAGCAGCGCAGCGGGTGATGCCGCCACTACCGGCGTCCCGGCTAGCGGTCAGGGCCAAACGATCACCGTTAAGACTGATGTCCTGTCACTCAGCATCAATACTCGCGGTGGCGATATTGAGCAGGCACTGCTGCTGACTTACCCTGATAAACTGGGTTCAGACGCACCGTTCCAGCTGCTGGAAACCACTCCTGCTTTCGTTTATCAGGCACAAAGTGGCTTAACCGGTCGTAATGGTCCGGACAACCCGAACAATGGCGCACGTCCACTGTTCACCACCTCACAAGATCACTTCGAGATGGCCGATGGCCAGACCGAGCTGCGTGTGCCACTGACCTGGACCGACGAAAAAGGTGTGGTTTACACCAAAACTTTCGTGTTCAAGCGTGGCGACTTCGCGGTTAACGTTGACTACAACATTAATAACGCCTCACAGCAGCCGCTGGAAGTGTCGATGTTTGGTCAGCTGAAGCAGACAATTGATCTGCCGAAGCATCGTGATACCGGCAGCAACAACTTTGCCCTGCACACTTTCCGTGGCGCAGCGTACTCGACCAGCGAAGCGAAATACGAAAAATACAAATTCGATACTATCGCGGATAACGAGAACCTGAACGCGACCACCAGCAATGGTTGGGTGGCGATGCTGCAGCAGTACTTTGCCACCGCTTGGGTGCCACGTACTCAGGGTAACAACACCCTGTATACCAGCAACCTCGGTAACGGCATTGCGGCAATCGGTTATAAATCTTCACCGGTGACCGTGGCGGCAGGCGCACAGCAAGACCTGGGCGCGACTTTGTGGTTAGGCCCGGAAATTCAGGACAAGATGGCCGCAATCGCGCCTCACCTGGATCTGACCGTAGATTACGGTTGGTTGTGGTTCATCTCTCAGCCACTGTTTAAGCTGCTGAAATTCCTGCACAGCTTTATCGGTAACTGGGGCTTCTCGATTATCGTTATCACCTTCATCGTTCGTGGCATCATGTACCCGCTGACCAAAGCGCAGTACACCTCCATGGCGAAGATGCGTATGCTGCAGCCGAAGATTCAGGCGATGCGTGAGCGTCTGGGCGATGACAAGCAGAAGCAGAGCCAGGAAATGATGGCGCTGTATAAAGCAGAGAAAGTGAACCCGTTGGGTGGCTGCTTGCCTCTGGTTATCCAGATGCCTATCTTCCTGGCCTTGTACTACATGCTGTCAGGTTCGATTGAGCTGCGTCATGCACCGTTCATTCTGTGGATTCATGACCTGTCCGCGCAGGACCCGTATTACATTCTGCCGGTTATCATGGGTATCACCATGTTCTTCATCCAGAAGATGTCACCGACTACCGTGACCGATCCGATGCAGCAGAAGATCATGACCTACATGCCGGTTATCTTTACCGTGTTCTTCCTGTGGTTCCCTGCGGGTCTGGTGCTGTACTACATCGTCAGCAACCTCGTGACCATTCTCCAGCAGCAGCTGATCTATCGCGGCCTGGAAAAACGTGGTTTGCATAGCCGCGACAAGAAGAAAGCGTAACGTCTGACTGCAACAGCAGCAGCGTATACTCAAGGGGCGGCATTTATGTCGCCCTGTTTTTTTATGTGAAAAGTGAGAAAGACATGAGCCACAGCGACACCATCGTTGCCCAGGCGACGCCTCCCGGCCGTGGCGGCGTCGGCATTCTGCGTATTTCCGGTGCCAAAGCCGCTGACGTCGCACAAGCCGTGCTCGGTAAGTTGCCGAAACCGCGCTATGCCGACTATTTGCCGTTCAACGATGCGGATGGCAGCGTGTTGGATCAGGGCATTGCGCTGTGGTTTCCTGGACCCAACTCTTTCACCGGCGAAGATGTGCTGGAGCTGCAAGGGCACGGCGGCCCGGTGATTCTGGATCTGTTGCTGAAACGCATCGTCGCGCTGTCAGGTGTGCGTATCGCCCAGCCGGGTGAATTCTCCGAACGCGCCTTCCTCAATGACAAACTCGATCTGGCACAGGCAGAAGCCATTGCCGACCTGATCGACGCCAGCTCAGAGCAGGCCGCACGCTCCGCCGTAAACTCACTACAGGGCGCGTTTTCACTGCGCATCAATACCCTTGTGGAAGCACTCACTCACCTGCGCATCTATGTGGAGGCCGCTATCGACTTCCCGGATGAGGAGATCGATTTTCTGTCTGACGGCAAAATCGAAGGCCAACTGAATGTGGTGATCGGCGACCTTGATAACGTGCGCGCCGAAGCACGCCAGGGCAGCCTGCTGCGTGAAGGGATGAAAGTGGTGATTGCCGGTCGCCCTAATGCCGGTAAATCCAGCCTGTTGAATGCCCTCGCCGGCCGCGAAGCCGCGATTGTCACCGATATTGCCGGTACCACGCGTGACGTGCTGCGTGAGCATATTCATATCGACGGTATGCCGCTGCACATCATCGATACTGCAGGATTGCGTGAAGCCAGCGATGAAGTTGAGCGCATCGGGATTGAACGCGCCTGGCAGGAAATCGAGCAAGCCGATCGCGTGCTGTTTATGGTGGATGGCACCACCACCGACGCCACTGAAGCCGCTGCTATCTGGCCTGATTTCGTCGCACGTTTACCGGCACAACTGCCGATTACCGTGGTGCGTAACAAAGCCGATATGACCGGTGAAGTGCTGGGCCTGTCAGAAGTGAACGATCACTCACTGATTCGCCTCTCTGCGCGCACTGGCGAAGGTGTGGATGCACTGCGCGACCACCTGAAACAGAGCATGGGCTTCTCCGGCAATATGGAAGGCGGATTCCTGGCGCGTCGACGCCATCTGCAGGCATTGGAGTTGGCGGCCACTCACTTACAGCAGGGCAAAGACCAGCTGCTGGGTGCATGGGCGGGTGAACTGCTGGCGGAAGAGCTGCGTCTGGCACAGCAGGCCCTGAGCGAAATCACCGGTGAGTTCACCTCTGACGATCTGCTCGGCAGAATTTTCTCCAGTTTCTGCATTGGTAAGTAGTCATTCCCCTGTTTCCCCCATCACTGTTTGGTTGGGGGAAACATGCGTCTTTGTTATTTGGCTCACTCTCTCCTTTGCAGTATAACGATCGCTGGCCTGTGCTAAAGCGCACCGGCCGCATTCACTATTCATGCTAAAAATCAGGCGCGGATGGCTGCCTGAACAGGAGAGAAACATGAGTACACCGCTCGACAGCGTGGCGCTGAACGCGCTGTTCAATGACGCTCGCACCCACAGCTACTGGCAGGACAAACCGATTTCTCATGATGTATTGCAGCAGCTCTACAACCTGACCGCGCTCGGCCCGACTTCAGCTAACTGTTCACCAGGACGCTTCGTGTTTGTCACCTCACAGGAAGGCAAAGAGAAGCTGAAACCTGCGCTCTCCTCCGGCAATGTGGATAAAACCATGGCGGCACCGGCAACGGTGATTGTGGCGTGGGATCCGGAATTCTATGAAGCACTGCCAAAACTGTTCCCGCACGGCGATGCACGTAGCTGGTTCACCAGCAGTCCGGATCTGGCGAAAGAGACGGCCTTCCGCAACAGCAGCCTGCAGGCAGGTTATTTGATTCTGGCGGCACGTTCGCTGGGGCTGGATGCCGGCCCGATGTCCGGTTTTGACCCGTCGAAAGTCAATGAAGCCTTCTTCAGCGAAAGCAAATGGCAGGTGAACTTACTGATTAATCTGGGCTACGGCGAAGCCAGCAAACTGCATGCGCGCTTGCCGCGCCTCGGCTTTGATGAAGCGAGCAAATTTGCCTGATTGAGCATAGGCGTCGCAATCAATGCGACGCCCACTTTTCATATTTAGCCCAGCGAGTGAAAACCGCTGTTGAAGTAGACCATCGGTTCAGCCGCTTCACCTGGCAGTGAAATGCCGACAATACGCGCCAGCAGCACGCTGTGCGTATTCCACTCCACCACTTTCTCCAGCTGGCAGTCAAAACTCACCAATGCATCAGCCAACACCGGCGCACCGGTGTTGAGCGTATGCCACTCACCGCTCTGGAAGCGTTCTGCACGACGTGCAGACTGACTGAACTGCGCACACAAATTGTCATGCTGTTCACGCAGGACGTTGACGGCAAAGTGGCCTGCATTCACAAATGCGTCGTGGCTGGATGCGCTACGATTCACACACACCAGCAGACTTGGCGGCTCGGCAGCCAGTGAGCTAACGGAAGTCGCAATCAGTCCCAGCTTTTCGCCCTGAAACTCGGTGGTCACTAAAGAAACGCCTGCGGTCAGGCGGCGCATACCATGACGAAATTCATCAAGAGAGATTGATTCCTGGCGAGTAAGTGAGGTTACTGACATAAAAAAACTCCGACGTGCTTCTGTTTGCGATGAGCACGATGACTTGAGGTGGATTATTTGCGCACTTCGATGTGCTGTTTTGCTGCCCAAATCCTACACCACATCACGCTTTGCATCACCCTATCTGAACGAATTCAGCAAAAGCGTTATATGCAAAGTCGCAGAATGGGAATGTCCGCCGCTTCGGTCTTATCTGATTTTTGGTCATTAGATGTTATGCCGGATGCAAACCACTGAGAAAATTCCTACAATAGCCCTGATGATTATCTGACCATTTTCACGGAGCGACAGATGGCTAGTCATTTTGTACGTTGGATGGGTAACTCGCCGCTCTCTTCAGAGCTGTTGCGGGTTCCACAGGATGTGATTAACAGCGCCGAGCGTTTCCCTGACAAGCGCCGTAGCCGTTTTCTAGCTGCACGCGAATTGCTGGCTCAGCTAATGCTGCGCGTCTACGGCATTCGTGAACTCCCACCGCTAGTGACCACCAGTAGCGGACGCCCTTGCTTTGCCGATCCTAACCTCCCTGACTTCAGCATTGCGTATGCCGGTAATATGGTCGGTGTGCTGCTTGCCGAAGAAGGTGGACGTGCAGGGTTGGATATGGAGATTGTACGCGCCCACAGCCGGCAGACGCAGGACACGCTCACGCAGGATCTCTCATCAGGTGAGAAGGCGTGGATCAATGCGCAGCAGGATTTCATGGAAGCGGTGACGCAAATCTGGACGCTGCGCCAGAGCATCCTCAAATTAACCGGTGAAAGCGAAAACGGTGCCGGTTCGCTGCAGCTGCACCCTGCTGCCGGTCGTCTGCGCTCCAGCGTGTTTCCGGATATTCAGGCGGTGTGTGATGCCGAGCCGATGCTGGTGTGGTCTTGCGCCCTGTCACCGGGCACCGAGCGCTTATGCCTGTGGGAGATTGATGCGCAACAGCAGTGGCAGCCGCTGCGCGATGTTGAAATGAGCAAACCGAATATTGGCCCGCGCTCGCTGCGCCTCACCAGCCTCACTCCCACGCTGCAAGAAATTGGACACCTGTCATAAAACAGGCCGCAATCGCGGCCTGTTTTTTTAGTGCGCGTCGATAAACGCGATTTTCAGTACAAACAGTAGCGCCACCACCACCACGCACGGGCTGATTTCACGCCAGCGGCCGGTCCCAGAGTTTCATCACGCAGTAAGAGATAAAGCCCAGCGCGATACCTTCGGTGATCGAGAAGCTAAATGGCATCATCGCGGCGGTTACAAACGCGGGCACCGCTTCAGTGAGATCGTCCCAGCGCACGCGTGACAGCGACGCCGTCATCAACACGCCGACATAAATCAACGCACCTGCCGCCGCATAGGAAGGCACCATCGCGGCCAGCGGTGACAGGAACATCACCAGCAGGAACAGAATCCCGGTGACGACCGCCATCAAGCCGGTACGGCCACCAATCGCCACGCCGGAAGAGCTTTCGATATACGCCGTCACCGAAGAGGTGCCGATCAGCGAACCGGTTACCGAGCTGATGCTGTCGACATACAGCGCCTGCTTCATACGCGGGAATGTGCCTTTCTCATCGGTCAGTCCGGCTTTATCGGTGACACCGATCAGCGTGCCGGAGGAGTCGAACAGATTGACCAGCATAAAGGAGAAGATTACCCCTGCCATGCCGATGTTAAAGGCACCTTTGATATCGACCTGACCCACGACCGAAGTCACCGCTGGCGGCGCTGCAAACACGCCGCTGAACTGCACATCGCCAATCGCCAGGCCGATCGCGGTGGTCACCACAATCGACACCAGCACTGCCGCATGAATATTGCGTGAGGCCAAAATCGCGATGATAAAGAAGCCCAGCGCACCCAGCAGCACGCTGTGTGAGGTGAGATTACCCACCGTCACGATGGTATCGGCATTTGGCACGATAATACCAGCGTTCTTCAGGCCCATCATGGCGATAAACAGGCCGATCCCGGCGGTGATGCCGACACGCAGGCTCATTGGGATATTGGCAATCATCCAGTAGCGCACGCGAAGCAGCGTGAGGATCAGCAGACCCAGAGCACCCCAAAAAATTGCCCCCATGCCAACCTGCCACGAATAGCCCATGGCGCCTACCACCACAAACGCGAAGAAGGCGTTCAGCCCCATCGCCGGTGCCAGCGCGACCGGCAAATTCGCCACCAGCCCCATCAGGATGCTGCCAAAGGCGGCGATCAAACAGGTGGTGACAAAGACGGCCTGGGTATCCATGCCCGCAACGCCCAAAATCTGCGGGTTAACAAAGACGATGTACACCATCGTCAGGAAAGTCGTGAAACCGGCGATCACTTCGGTGCGCGCGGTTGTGCCGTGTTCCTGCAGCTTAAAGATGCGCTGCAACAAGCCCTGATTGTTCATTCAACTGTCCCGAAAAAAAATTTATCGCCGCGTATCCTATAGAGTTTAGCTATGCAAAACACTGATTATTCGCAAACGGTTGCCGGGGTCGCTTTCTGCGCTCAGTGCGCTAGAGTGTCAGCTGGTTGTTTAATAAAAGGATGATGTGCGATGTCAGTTGAATGTGTGTTTTTCGATTGCGACGGTACGCTGGTCGACAGTGAAGTGATCTGTACGCAATCTTACGTCAACACCTTTGCCCAATACGGTATTGAGCTCTCTTTGCAGCAGATGTTTGAGCAGTACAAAGGGGTGAAGCTCTATGACATCGTGCGGGATGTACTGGCGCAGCATCAAAAAGAAGTGCCCATCGAAGAATTTGAAACTGCCTATCGCGCTGACGTCGCCCGCCTGTTTGACCTCGACCTGAAACCCATTTCCGGAGCTAAGGCGCTGGTGGAGAGCGTCAAAGTACCGATGTGCGTGGTCTCCAACGGTACAGTGAAGAAGATGCAGCACTCGCTGGGCTTAACCGGCATGCTGCCGTACCTCGAAGGCCGGTTATACAGCGGATACGACATCAACCACTGGAAGCCCGATCCGGAATTGATGTATCACGCAGCTGAGCAGATGCAGGTGCCAATTGAGAAGTGCATTCTGGTGGATGATTCAGAGGCCGGCGCGCGCGCGGGGATCGCTGCGGGGATTCCGGTATTTTATTACTGTGCCGATGCGCATAATCCGGAGTTGGATCACCCGCTGGTAACGCGCTTTGACGATATGGCGCAGCTGCCGGCGCTGTGGCGCGCCAGAGGCTGGGATTTGGTGTAAGCCAGGGCGGCATAAATGCCGCCCCTGCAGAGACCTGCGCATTATGCGCCGGGTAGTAAAGATAATACCCGCATCGACTGACCACAAAAGTGTTACCCATGTGGTCGGTCGTATCTGATACCTGTGTGGTCAGACTGAACGGTTACCTACGTGCCCGGTTGTACCTTTCTGTGCATCCGGCAACCGATACGCCTTAACCAATCGCGCCCAGCGAATCCTCGTTGCTCTGCTGCTTCGGCAGCAGGAACAGCGTGGCAACGATATCCAGCAGATAAATCAGCGCCAGCAGGGTGATCGCCGCCGTGAATGAGATTTTCGCGGCCAGCAGGCCAATCACCAACGGACCAAAGCCGCCGACGCCACGCCCAAGGTTAAACAATACGTTTTGCGCGGTGGCACGCGCCTGTGGCGGGAAGGTGTCCGAGATCAGCGCGCCATAGCCGCCAATCATGCCATTCACAAACATCCCCATGATCGCGCCAGTGAACAGCATCACAGTAGGATCACGCAGCTGCGCGTACACCACCACCATCACTACCGCACCAAACTGGTACAGCAGGAAAATCTTCCAGCGCGCGAAGCGATCGGCCAATACGCCGAATAGCCAGATACCAAAGGTCATGCCGACCACGGTGACGGCTGTCCACAAGCCGGACTTAGTGAGGCTGAAGCCAAAATTCGATGACAGATAGCTCGGCATCCAGATCATCAGTCCGTAGTAACCGAAGTTCTGCACTGAGCAGAGGATGAAAATCCCGAGGCTGGCTTTGCTGGTGGCACGGTCGGCGAACAGCAATTTGATGCGCGCGGCAAATGACAATTGCGGTGTTTTTTCCACATGCTGAGTAAAGCCTTCAGGCTCGCCCATGCTACGACGGATCACAAACGACACCAGCGCCGGCAGCAGTCCCACCAGGAACATGCCGCGCCAGCCAATTACACTTAACAGCGGTGGAGTAATAAACGCCGCCAGCAATACACCCAGCTGCCAGCCAATGCCAACCCACGCCGAGGCACGATTGCGCTTCTCCTTCGGCCAGGCTTCCGCAATCAGCGCCATGCCGATACCAAACTCACCGCCTAAGCCGACGCCCGCTAGCGTGCGATAGGCCAGCAGATCCCAGTAACCCTGCGCCACAGCGCACAGTCCGGTGAACACCGAAAACATCAAAATAGTGACGGTGAGAATGCGGATACGACCATAGCGATCGCTGAGATGGCCAAACACGATGCCACCGATCACCGCGCCAATCAGCGTCCAGGTGACCAGCGAACCCGCCTGAGAAGGATCGAGCGCCAGCGACACGCTGATAGCGGGTAACATAAAGCCCAGAATTAATAGATCGAAGCCGTCCATCGCGTAGCCACTAATGGCGGCGAGCATGGCTTTCGCCGGCGTCACGGCGTTCTTTTTCGTTATTGGGGAAGACATTTAACAGCACCTGGCAGAAAAAAGTGCGCCAAGTATAAAGAGAGGGGTTCGCGGAGACCAATCAGAAATGAAGATGGCTGCCTGTCAGCCACAGTGGCAACAGGCAGCCGAAACGGCAATTAAGAGGGTTTATTGCTGCCGTCGTCGCCTGACAGCAGTTCATCCAGCTTGTCGCCGCCAACGTGACGGAAATCCTGACCTTTGACGAAATAGAAAATAATTTCGCAGATGTTCTGGCAACGGTCACCGATACGCTCGATGGCGCGGGCACAGAACAGGGCCGTCAGTACGCTTGGAATGGTGCGTGGATCTTCCATCATGTAGGTCATCAGCTGACGCACAATGCCTTCGTACTCTTTATCGACTTTCTTGTCTTCACGATAGATCTTAATGGCTTCATTAAGGTCCATGCGCGCGAAGGCATCCAGCACGTCGTGCAGCATCTGCACGGTGTGGCGGCCAAGAGACTCCAGGCTCACCAGCAGAGGCAGGTGCTGCTGGCTGAACTTCTCCAGCGCCGTGCGGCTGATTTTCTCTGCAACATCACCGATACGTTCCAGCTCAGAGATGGTCTTGATGATCGCCATGACCAGACGCAAATCAATCGCGGTAGGCTGACGTTTGGCGATGATGCGCACGCAGGCTTCATCAATCTCCACTTCCATCATGTTGACCTTCTGGTCACCGTCGATGACGCGACGTGCTAGCTCGCCATCCTGGTTGTGCATCGCGGTAATGGCGTCGGTGAGCTGCTGCTCAACCATGCCACCCATGATCATCACCTGAGTGCGAATGTGCTCCAGCTCCGCGTTGAACTGACCGGAGATGTGTTTATTCAGATTCAAATTATCCATGTGCGTCTCCTGAATCAGCCGTAACGACCGGTGATGTAATCTTCGGTCTGCTTCTGTGCGGGCTTGGTAAACAGTGTATCGGTGTCGCTGAACTCAATCAGCTCGCCCAGATACATGAAAGCGGTATGATCTGAACAACGCGCGGCCTGCTGCATGTTGTGCGTCACGATCACCACGGTGTAATCCTGCTTCAGCTCGGTGATCAGCTCTTCGATACGACCAGTGGAGATCGGGTCAAGTGCTGAGCATGGCTCATCCAACAACAATACTTCCGGGCGAATCGCGATGCCGCGTGCGATACACAGACGCTGCTGCTGTCCACCTGAGAGACTGTAACCGCTCTGATGCAGCTTGTCTTTGGTTTCATTCCACAGCGCGGCTTTGGTCAGTGCCCACTGCACACGCTCGTCCATATCGGCACGTGACAGCTTTTCAAACAGACGCACGCCAAACGCGATGTTGTCATAAATCGACATTGGGAACGGCGTTGGCTTCTGGAACACCATGCCGACGCGTGCGCGCAGCAGGGCGATATCCTGATGGGAAGCCAGAATATTGTCGCCATCCAGAAGAATGTCACCTTCAGCACGCTGCTCAGGGTAGAGCGAGTACATTTTGTTGAAGGTGCGCAGCAGGGTGGATTTACCACAGCCTGATGGTCCGATGAAGGCGGTGACCTGGTTCTTCGCGATATCCAGGTTAATGTTCTTCAGAGCGTGAAACTTTCCGTAATAGAAGTTCAGATTGCGAACCTGAATTTTACCGGCAGAAGTCGTTGCCATACTCATTGCTCATCTCTCTTGTGCAGCGCCGCCGAAGCCGCGCCGGGAAATTAGTGTTTGCCCTTGGCGAAAACCACTCGCGCGACAATGTTCAGCAGCAGCACACACAGGGTAATGATCAACACACCCGCCCATGCCAGGCTTTGCCATTCCGCAAACGGGCTCATGGCGAATTTGAAGATCGTCACTGGCAAGTTGGCGATTGGCTGCATCATGTCGGTGCTCCAGAACTGGTTCGACAGCGCAGTAAACAGCAGCGGTGCGGTTTCGCCCGCGATACGCGCGACGGCCAGCAGCACACCGGTGATAATCCCGGATACTGAGGCTTTCAGCGTGATGGCCGAAATCATCTTCCACTTCGGCGTACCCAGCGCATAAGCCGCTTCACGCATGCTGTCTGGTACCAGACGCAGCATGTTTTCTGAGGTACGAATCACGATCGGAATCTGCAACAGCGCCAGCGCCACCACACCCGCCCAGCCAGAGAAGTGCTGCATCTGCGCGACCACGATGGTGTAGACGAACAAGCCCACTACAATCGACGGTGCTGACAACAAGATGTCGTTGATGAAGCGAATCACTTCCGCCAGCCAGTGCTTGCGACCATATTCTGCCAGGTAAATACCCGCCATGATGCCCAGCGGCGTACCGATTACCGTTGACCACAGAATCAATAATCCACTGCCCGCCAGGGCGTTGGCCAAACCACCGCCTGCGGTATTTGGCGGCGGCGTTGATTCGGTGAACAGTGACCAGCTCAGACCATCGATGCCTTTGGTGACGGTGGTGAACAGAATCCACACCAGCCAGAACAGGCCAAAGGCCATGGTCAGCATCGACAAGGTCAGAGCAATTTTGTTTTTGGTGCTGCGCCACGCCTGCATTTTGCGGCGAGAGGCTTCCAGCTCAGCGCGAGCCTGCATTTCAATAGCTGTCATGAACGGGCTCCTTCACTCTTCGCCAGACGCAGGATCATCAGTTTAGAGATCGCCAGCACGATAAAGGTAATCACGAACAGGATCAGACCCAGCTCCATCAGCGCGGCTACGTGCACGCCTGATTCCGCTTCAGCGAATTCGTTCGCCAGTGCGGAGGTGATACTGTTGCCCGGCATAAATAGCGATGCGCTGTCGAGCTGGTAGGTGTTTCCGATGATAAAGGTCACCGCCATGGTTTCACCCAGTGCGCGGCCGAGTCCCAGCATCACACCACCGATCACGCCGTTTTTGGTGAATGGCAGCACGATGCGCCAGATCACTTCCCACGTGGTGCAACCGATGCCGTAAGCGGACTCTTTCATCATCACCGGCGTCTGCTCAAACACATCACGCATCACCGAAGCAATGTACGGAATGATCATGATGGCGAGGATCACACCTGCCGCCAGAATACCGATACCGAAAGCCGGGCCTGAGAACAGGGTGCCCACAATCGGAATGTTCGACATGACGTTGCCGACCGGCGTCTGGAAGTACTCAGCGAACAGCGGGGCGAAGATAAACAGGCCCCACATGCCGTAAACGATACTCGGGATTGCTGCTAACAGTTCAATCGCGGTACCCAGCGGGCGACGTAGCCAGTTAGGCGACAGTTCCGTCAGGAACAGCGCAATGCCAAAGCTCACCGGCACCGCGATGACCAGAGCAATAATGGAGGTGACGAGGGTGCCGTAAATCGGTACCAGCGCACCAAATTGTTCGTTTGGCGCATCCCAGGTTTTGGTCCATAAGAAGGAAAAACCAAATTTTTGGATGCTAGGCCAGGAAGAGAAAATCAGGGAGACGATAATGCCACCCATCAACAACAACACGATAAGCGCGGAAAGTTTCACCAGCGCGCCGAAAATCATGTCACCTTGTTTACCTGGGGCTTTGAACGTCGGCTTAGTGGCAGCCATAAGTTTCTCGGTTCTCAGAGGAAGTTCAGGGCGGCATACCATGCCGCCCATCGGGTTGGTCAGTCAGGGGAGACTAACCGGGTCATTCGCTTACTTATAAATCGCTTTGCCGGAGCTGTCTTTGATGTTCGCTTTCCAGGCAGTGCGAATCTGGTTAGCAACGCTTTCTGGCAGCGCAGCGTAATCCAGTGCGGTTGCAGTTTTACTGCCGCCTTTGTAAGCCCAGTCGAAGAACTTCATCACTTCAGCACCTTTAGCCGCATCAGCCTGCTCTTTGTAGATCAGGATGAAGGTGGTAGAAGAGATTGGCCATGCATCTGCACCTTTCTGGAAGGTCAGGTCTTGAGCGAAAGATTTGCTCCAGTCTGCGCCTTTAGCAGAGTTTGAGAAGCTAGTTTCGCTTGGCGCAACTGGCTTGCCATCTGCATCCATCAGTTTGGTGTAGGTCAGGTTGTTCTGCTTAGCATAAGCATACTCAACGTAACCGATTGAACCTGGCAGACGCTGAACGAAGGCTGCAACGCCGTCGTTTCCTTTACCGCCCAGACCGGTTGGCCAGTTAACGGTGTTGCCTTTACCAATTTTGCTGTTCCAGTCGCTGTTGACTTTAGACAGGTAGCTGGTGAAAACGAAAGAGGTACCTGAACCATCTGCGCGGCGAACCACGTTGATGTTGGTGTCTGGCAGTTTCACGCCTGGGTTCAGTTTAGTGATCGCCGGGTCGTTCCACTTTTTGATGTTGCCCAGGTAGATGTCGCCAACGGTTTTGCCGTCCAGCGTCAGTTCACCTGATTTTACACCTGGGATGTTAACGGCCAGCACCACGCCACCGATAACGGTAGGGAACTGGAACAGACCATTTTTTTCCAAATCGGCATCAGCCATCGGCGCATCTGACGCACCGAAATCAACGGTTTTAGCGATGATCTGCTTAACGCCGCCTGAAGAACCAATACCCTGATAGTTGATTTTGCTACCGGTGGCTTGCTGGTATTCTGCTGCCCACTTGGCATAAACCGGTGCCGGGAATGTACCGCCAGCACCAGTCAGATCGGTGGCTGCAAAAGCAGATACCGCGCTTACTGCGAAGGTGGCGGCGAGGATTCGGGCTACGGATGTACGCATCAGTGTCATGTTCCCTCCAGGGGATTCAAAAAAAATCAGGCTCAATGCCTTTTTTAGTAAGAGTCAGTGATTGCTGCTGGAGGGAAAATAGGACAGTTTGATGACAGTGAAATGTACGAAATATGACAGTTATATGACACCGATTAAAAAGCGAGCGGGCCCGTTGCAGACCCGCTCTTTCTACTGATTATTCAACGGTAACGGATTTCGCCAGGTTACGCGGCTGGTCAACATCTGTACCTTTAATCAGCGCGACATGATACGAAAGCAGCTGTAATGGCACCGTATAGAAGATCGGCGCAATCACTTCTTCGACGTGCGGCAGAGAGATGATTTTCATGCCATCGCTATCGGTGAAACCGGCATCCTGATCGGCAAACACATACAGCAGACCGCCGCGTGCGCGTACCTCTTCAATATTCGATTTCAGCTTCTCCAGCAGCTCGTTGTTCGGCGCGACCACGATAACCGGCATATCGGCATCAATCAGCGCCAGCGGGCCGTGTTTGAGCTCTCCGGCCGCGTAGGCTTCCGCGTGGATATAGGAGATCTCTTTCAGCTTCAGCGCGCCTTCCATCGCAATCGGGTACTGATCGCCACGGCCAAGGAACAACGCATGATGTTTGTCAGAGAAACCTTCCGCCAGGCTTTCAATCACTTTATCCTGCGCCAGCATCTGCTCAATTCGGCTCGGTAAGGCCTGCAACGCATGCACGATTTCGTGCTCGGTTTCCGGCTTCATGCCATGCAGACGTCCCAGTTTCGCCACCAGCATCAGTAGAACCGCCAGCTGGGTGGTGAAGGCTTTGGTCGAGGCCACACCAATTTCGGTGCCGGCTTTGGTCATCAGCGCCAGATCGGACTCACGCACCAGCGAAGAGCCCGCAACGTTACAGATGGCCAGCGAACCGAGATAGCCGAGTTCTTTTGACAGACGCAGCGCAGCCAGCGTATCGGCGGTTTCACCCGATTGCGACAGGGTGATCAGCAGGCTGTTTTTGCGCACCGCGGATTTGCGATAGCGGAATTCAGAGGCGATTTCCACATCACAAGGAAGGTTGGCCAGCGACTCAAACCAGTAACGCGATACCATGCCAGAGTTGTATGACGTGCCGCAGGCAATAATCTGGATGTGCTCAACCTTGCTCAGTAATTCTTCGGCATGGGGGCCCAGCTCGCTGAGATCGACCTGCCCGTGGTTAAAACGACCGGTAATGGTGTTTTTAATCGCGTTTGGCTGCTCGTAGATCTCTTTCTGCATGTAGTGGCGATAGGTACCTTTATCACCGGCATCGTATTGCGCAGTAGATTCAATTTCCGCACGTTTGGCTGGCTTACCATCACGATCGATGATAGTGACTTCACGGCGGGTGATTTCAGCGATATCGCCCTCTTCCAGATACATAAAGCGGCGGGTCACCGGCAGCAAGGCCAGCTGATCGGAAGCGATAAAGTTCTCACCCACACCACGGCCGATCACCAGCGGGCTGCCAGAGCGGGCGGCCACCAGCACGGACGGATCGCGGCTGTCCATGATCACCATGCCATAAGCACCGCGCAGTTGAGGGATCACGCGCAGTACCACTTCGCGCAATGTGCCGCCCTGTTTCTGCTCCCAGTGCACCAGATGCGCCACCACTTCGGTGTCGGTTTCTGAGGCAAAGGTATAGCCGCGCTCAATCATCTGAGCACGCAGTGGCTCATGGTTCTCAATGATGCCGTTGTGCACAATGATGATGTGCTCAGAGACATGCGGATGCGCATTCGCTTCTGATGGCTCACCGTGGGTTGCCCAACGAGTGTGAGCGATACCGGTGCCACCAATCAGCGGCTGCTGCTCTGCGGCTTCGGCCAGATTGGCCACTTTGCCGAGACGACGCAGACGCGTCATGTGCCCCTGACGATCCACCACTGCCAGACCCGCAGAGTCATAACCGCGATACTCAAGACGACGCAGACCTTCCAGCAGAATTTCTGCGATGTCACGCTGCGCTACTGCACCAACAATTCCACACATAATAGTTTCCTGACTTCATGGCTTTCGGCCATTGCGTTGTCTTCTGACCTGATTTCCCCGAGCCTTGTAGAGAGTTGGGGATCTACCCTTCATACTTCAAATTTCAGGTGCGTTGGCTACGTGCATTCACCCCAATCACTTACTTCAGTAAGCTCCTGAGGATTCATGCACTTGCCGCCTTCCTGAAACTCGAATTATTTTGGGTATTTTTCTAACGGGCCGATCTTTGCCGGCCCTTAAAATTTATTTTTTCTTCACCGGACGCTGCCAGCCAGACTTCTGATTCTGTTCTTTACGGTTGTAGATCAAATCGGCGGCGGTGACATCTTTCATAACCGTGGTGCCTGCTGCAATGGTCGCGCCAGCTGCGATGGTGACCGGGGCCACCAGCTGGGTATCGGAACCGACAAACACATTGTCGCCGATGATAGTTTTGAATTTGTTGGCGCCATCGTAGTTGCAGGTAATGGTGCCCGCTCCAATGTTTACGCCCGCGCCAATTTCGGCGTCGCCAAGATAAGAGAGATGGCCGGCTTTAGATCCTTTGCCCAGCGTGGCTTTTTTCATCTCAACGAAATTGCCCACGTGCGCCTCTTCCGCCAACTCGCTGCCAGGACGCAAACGTGCAAACGGCCCAACGGTGCAGGCAGCGGCTAAGGCGGCATCTTCGATCACCGAATAGGGACTGATTTCACAATCATCACCAATCACGCTGTTTTTGATAATGCAGCCCGCGCCGATTTTCACGCGATCGCCCAGCGTCACCTTGCCTTCAATGATGACATTAGTATCGATCTCAACATCACGGCCGTGTGCCAGCGTACCGCGCAGATCGAAACGCGCCGGATCGCGTAGCATCACGCCTGCCAGTAGCAGCTTTTCGGCTTGCTCTGTTTGGTAAGCACGCTCCAGCGTGGCCAGTTGCAGGCGGTTATTCACGCCATCGGTTTCACTGATACGGGCAGGATGTACCGCGTTGATCACGCGACCTTCGTGATGCGCCATGGCGATGATATCGGTGATATAAAACTCACCCTGGGCATTGTTATTGTTGAGCTGCGCCAGCCAGCGTTTGAGATCGCCGCCATTGGCAATCAGGATGCCGGTGTTAATTTCCTGAATCTTTAGCTGTTCTGCTGAGGCATCTTTCTGCTCAATGATGCCGGTCACTGTGCCGTTTTCACGCACGATGCGGCCATAGCCGGTAGGATTGTCTAACACCACGGTGAGCAAACCGATTCCACCTTCAGGTTTCGCTTCACGCAGACGCTGTAAAGTGGCTTGCGAGATCAGCGGCACATCGCCATACAGCATCAGGATGTCTTCGTCATCGGCAAAGAAAGGCGCTGCCTGCTGCATTGCATGGCCAGTACCGAGCTGTTCAGCTTGCAGTACCCAGTTCAGGGTGTTGTGGGCCAGTTTCTCTTGCAGCAGATCGCCGCCGTGACCGTACACCAGATGCACCTGCTGGGCGCCAAGGCCGGTCGCCGCATCAATCACATGCTGAACCATCGGTTTGCCTGCCAGGGTGTGCAGTACTTTGGGCAGATCGGAATACATACGGGTGCCTTTGCCAGCGGCTAAAATCACCACACTCATTGCGCTTGTAGACATAACTATCCTGACTCAATTTATCTTTCGAAAGTGTAAGGTTTACCCCTGAGATTACTACATTTTTCTCGGACCGAAATTAGCGGATAGCGATGAAAGGGTGATCGGGGATAAAACCTGTGCTGGCCCAGCCATCGTCGATGCATTGTGCCGATGCAATCGGTCGGCTTAGCACGACAAAATCGAACTAAGTCGTCGCGGCGAGATTTATCGCAGACAAAAAAAATGCCAACCCGAGGGCTGGCATTTCGTGACGCATAAAGCCTGATTACATCGCTTTTTTGGTCAGCTCGATTACACGCAGTTTCGCGATAGCTTTCGCCAGCTCCGCAGAGGCCTGAGCATAGTCCACGTCACCGTGGCTGCTGTTCATGTGCTCTTCTGCTTTGCGTTTCGCTTCCAGCGCGCGCGCTTCGTCAAGGTCTTCACCGCGAATTGCAGTGTCGGCCAGAACGGTAGTGCTACCCGGCTGTACTTCCAGCACGCCGCCAGAGAGGTAAATATACTCCTCTTCGCCGTGCTGTTTCACGATGCGAATCATACCAGGCTTGATGGCTGTCAGCAGCGGGGCGTGGCCAGGGTAGATACCCAGCTCACCTTCGCTACCTGACACCTGGATACGCTCAACCAGACCGGAGAACATTTGCTGCTCCGCGCTGACAACGTCCAGATGATAAGTCATAGCCATACTATTCCTCCTGGGAAACCGTTATTACAGTTTCTTCGCTTTTTCTACGGCTTCTTCGATAGCGCCGACCATGTAGAACGCCTGCTCTGGCAGGTGGTCGAATTCGCCTTCCATGATGCCTTTGAAGCCACGAATCGTGTCTTTCAGGGTCACGTACTTACCTGGAGAACCGGTGAAGACTTCAGCAACGAAGAACGGCTGAGACAGGAAGCGCTGAATCTTACGCGCACGTGCCACCAACAGTTTGTCTTCTTCAGACAGCTCGTCCATACCAAGGATGGCGATGATGTCTTTCAGTTCCTGGTAACGCTGCAGCAGAGACTGCACGCCACGCGCAACGTCATAGTGCTCCTGACCCACGATCAGTGGATCCAGCTGACGGCTGGTAGAATCCAGCGGGTCAACAGCTGGGTAGATACCCAGAGAGGCGATCTGACGGCTCAGCGTAACGGTTGAGTCTAAGTGAGCAAAGGTGGTTGCTGGTGACGGGTCAGTCAAGTCATCCGCAGGCACGTAAACGGCCTGAACAGAGGTGATTGAACCGGATTTGGTGGAGGTAATACGCTCCTGCAACACACCCATCTCTTCTGCCAGCGTTGGCTGATAGCCTACCGCAGATGGCATACGACCCAGCAGTGCTGATACTTCAGTACCGGCCAGGGTGTAACGATAGATGTTGTCGATGAACAGCAGAACGTCACGGCCTTCATCACGGAATTTCTCCGCCATGGTCAGACCGGTCAGTGCTACGCGCAGACGGTTACCCGGCGGCTCGTTCATCTGGCCATACACCAGCGCTACTTTATCGATAACGTTGGAGTCAGTCATTTCGTGGTAGAAGTCGTTACCCTCACGAGTACGCTCACCCACACCAGCAAATACCGAGTAACCTGAGTGCTCAGCCGCAATGTTACGGATCAGCTCCATCATGTTTACGGTTTTACCCACGCCCGCACCACCGAACAGACCGACTTTACCGCCCTTAGCGAACGGACACATCAGGTCGATAACCTTGATGCCGGTTTCCAGCAGCTCTTGCGAGTTAGCCTGATCTTCATAAGAAGGCGCAGCACGGTGAATAGAGGAAACCTCTACTGTGGTGCCGTCGTCATTCTGCAGGTCGCCTTTCATGTCGATTGGTTCGCCCAATACGTTCATGATACGGCCGAGGGTTGCTTTACCAACCGGTACCTGGATAGGTTTTTTCAGGTCGGTGACTTCCAGACCGCGCTTCAGGCCGTCAGAAGTACCCATGGCGATGGTACGCACCACGCCACCACCCAGCTGCTGCTGAACTTCCAGCACCAGACGAGCATCACCATTTTTTACCTCGAGAGCGCTATATACCTGCGGTACCGCGTCCTGAGGGAATTCGACGTCAACTACGGCGCCGATAATCTGGACAATCTTTCCAGCTGCCATCTTGAATCCTCTACCTAATTCGTAACCTGGTTAAACCGCGGAGGCTCCCGAGACGATCTCGGTAAGTTCCTGAGTGATGCTGGCCTGACGAGCTTTGTTGTAAACCAACTGCAGCTCTTTGATCAGGTTTCCGCCGTTATCGGTTGCAGCTTTCATCGCAACCATACGTGCGGCCTGCTCACTGGCCAGGTTTTCCACCACACCCTGATAAACCTGCGATTCGACATAACGACGCAGCAGGGTATCCAGCAGCGCTTTCGGATCGGGTTCGTACAGGTAATCCCAGGTCTTCGCCTTCATCTCTTCTTCACCTTCCGCTGGCGGTAACGGCAGCAGTTGGGTGATGGTCGGAGTCTGAGACATGGTGTTATTAAATTTGTTGCCGACGATATACAGCTTGTCGATGCGACCTTCATCATAGGCCTGCAACATCACTTTTACCGGGCCGATAAGATCAGACAGTGCAGGCTTATCGCCCATACCAGTGACCTGTGCCACGATGTTGCCACCGACAGAGCCGAAGAATGAATTACCTTTAGAACCGATAATCGCCAGATCGCTCTGCACGCCTTTATCGGACCAGGCCTTCATATCTGCCAGCAATTTTTTGAACAGGTTAATGTTCAAACCACCACAAAGCCCGCGGTCAGTCGAAACGACCAGGTAGCCGACGCGCTTAACGTCACGCTCATCCAGGTAAGGGTGCTTGTATTCCAGATTACCGAGTGCAAGGTGACCAATCACTTTGCGCATGGTATCTGCATACGGACGGCTGGCCGCCATGCGTTCCTGCGTTTTACGCATTTTGGAGGCGGCGACCATTTCCATCGCTTTGGTGATTTTCTGCGTATTTTTTACGCTTCCAATCTTACTACGTATTTCTTTTGCGCCGGCCATTAGCTTCTCCTCAAAGCCTTGCGGCCTGCCTTTTCAGACAAGCCGCCAGACATTACCAGGACTGGGTTGCTTTAAACGTTTCGAGCAAGCTTTTCAGCTTCGCTTCGATGTCGTTATTAAAGTTGCCCGCTTGGTTGATTTCAGCCATCAGCTCAGCGTGGTCGCGATCCGCGAACGCCAGCAGAGCGGCTTCGAAGCTGCCGATTTTCGCCAGTTCAACGTCGTTCAGGAAGCCGCGTTCAGCAGCAAACAGCACCAGACCCTGTTGCGCGACAGACATCGGCGCATACTGTTTCTGTTTCAGGAGTTCGGTCACTTTCTGACCGTGGCTCAGCTGCTTACGCGTTGCATCATCCAGATCAGATGCGAACTGAGAGAACGCAGCCAGTTCACGATACTGTGCCAGCGCGGTACGAATACCACCGGACAGTTTCTTGATGATCTTGGTCTGTGCAGCACCACCAACACGGGATACAGAGATACCCGGGTTAACGGCTGGACGAATACCGGAGTTGAACAGGTTTGATTCCAGGAAGATCTGACCATCAGTAATCGAAATTACGTTGGTCGGAACGAACGCAGAAACGTCACCCGCCTGAGTTTCGATGATTGGCAGCGCGGTCAGAGAACCGGTCTGGCCTTTCACTTCACCGTTGGTGAAGCGCTCAACGTAGTCAGCGCTAACGCGTGATGCACGCTCCAGCAGACGAGAGTGGAGATAGAACACGTCGCCTGGGAATGCTTCACGACCTGGTGGACGGCGCAGCAGCAGTGAAATCTGACGGTAAGCGATAGCCTGCTTAGACAGGTCATCGTACACGATCAGCGCATCTTCACCGCGGTCACGGAAGTACTCACCCATCGCACAACCAGCGTACGGTGACAGGTACTGCAGTGCTGCAGACTCAGAAGCAGAAGCCACAACCACGATGGTGTTAGCCAGCGCGCCGTGCTCTTCCAGCTTACGTACCACGTTAGAAATGGTTGACGCTTTCTGGCCAATCGCAACGTAGACACACTTGATGCCTGAATCGCGCTGGTTGATGATGGCGTCGATTGCCATTGCGGTTTTACCGGTCTGACGGTCACCGATGATCAGCTCACGCTGGCCACGGCCGATTGGAATCATCGCATCGACAGATTTGTAACCGGTCTGAACAGGCTGGTCTACTGACTGACGGTCGATAACGCCCGGTGCAATCACTTCAACAGGCGAGAAGCCGTCGTTGTCGATTGCGCCTTTACCGTCGATCGGTGCACCCAGGGTGTTCACCACACGGCCCAGCAGGCCACGGCCAACTGGAACTTCAAGAATACGGCCAGTACATTTAACCTTCATGCCTTCGGCGAGGTCAGCGTACGGGCCCATCACTACTGCACCAACCGAGTCACGCTCGAGGTTCAGTGCGATAGCGTAACGGTTACCCGGCAGGGCAATCATCTCACCCTGCATGACATCGGCCAGGCCGTGTACGCGGATGATACCGTCACTTACAGAAACAATAGTACCTTCGTTGTGAGCTTCGCTCACCACATTGAACTGAGCAATGCGCTGCTTGATCAGTTCGCTGATTTCGGTGGAATTCAGTTGCATATGCTCCAGTCCCCTTAAGACTGCAAGACGTCTGCCAGACGATCAAGACGGCCGCGTACGCTGCCATCTATCACAAGGTCACCCGCACGGATAACCACACCTGCCATTACAGACTTGTCAATTTTGCAATTCAGCTTAACTTTGCGTGACAGACGTTTTTCCATCGCGGCGCTGATTTTACTCAGCTGGCTGTCACTCAGGGTACTGGCAGAAATCACATCCACTTCGGCGGTCGCTTCATAAGCGTCACGCAGTTGGATGTACTGTTCCAGTACCGCTGGAAGTGCTGTCAAACGTCCGTTTTCCGCCATTACCTTAATCAGGTTCTGAGCGGGTTCATCAAGTTGATCGCCACAAACCGCGTTGAAAGAGGCAGACAAAGCTTCCGGCGCGATTGCACCGGAAAGAAGATCTGCCATCTGTTCGTTACGAGCCACTTCTGCGGCGAACGCCAGCATACTCTGCCAGCGATCGATACTTTGATGCTCAACAGCAAAGTCAAAAGCTGCTTTGGCGTAGGGGCGAGCTACAGTAATCAGATCAGACATCAGCCCCTCCCTCCTTACAGTTCAGCGACCAGTTTATCAACGATGTCGCTGTTAGCAGCTTCATCCACGGAACGTTCGATGATTTTCTCGGCGCCAGCTAATGCCAGCAACGCGACTTGCTTACGCAGCTCTTCACGGGCACGTGAACGCTCGGCTTCGATTTCTGCCTGCGCTTGTGCCACGATGCGGTTACGTTCAGTCTCAGCTTCGGTTTTCGCTTCGTCCAGAATCTGGGCACGGCGTTTGTTCGCCTGCTCGATAATGACCTGAGCGTCTTCTTTCGCTTTTTTCAGCTGGTCGGTCGCATTGGCCTGCGCGAGATCTAAATCTTTCTTCGCGCGCTCAGCAGAAGCAAGGCCATCAGCAATTTCTTTCTGGCGCTTCTCGATGGCAGCCATAATCGGCGGCCATACGTACTTCATGCAGAACGCGACAAACAGAATGAACGCGATGGCCTGGCCGAGGATTGTTGCATTAATGTTCACAGCACAATGCCTCTTATTAAGTTAACTTGCTCTGCCGCTATCAGCGATAAACGGCAGAATCCGTCCCTCATCACACCAGGTGCCATGAGTGAACAAGGCTACCAGGTTTAGGCGACAGCAAACATCACGTAGAGACCCAGACCTACAGCGATCATTGGGATTGCATCCACCAGACCCATTACAACAAAGAACTGCGTACGCAGCAGAGGAATCAGATCCGGTTGACGCGCAGCGCCTTCCAGGAATTTGCCTCCGAGGATGCCGATACCGATCGCAGCACCGATTGCCGCCAGGCCCATCATCACAGCGGCAGCCATGTACAGCAGATCCATATTCAGGTTTTCCATGACAGTCTCCAGTTTGTTTCAGTTAAAAGCTTAGTGTTGAGATAAAAAAATCAATGTTCTTCAGATGCCATCGACAGATAGACAATCGTGAGGACCATGAAAATGAAAGCCTGCAGCGAAATGATCAGGATGTGGAAAATGGCCCATGGCACATTCAACAACCACTGCGACCACCACGGCAGCAAGCCGGCAATCAGGATAAAGATCAGCTCACCCGCATACATGTTGCCGAACAGTCGCAGACCGAGTGAAACCGGTTTAGACAGCAGGCTAACACCTTCAAGAATCAGGTTGATTGGGATGAAGATCGGGTGATTAAAAGGCTGCAGCGTCAGTTCTTTGGTGAAGCCGCCAATGCCTTTCATTTTGATGCTGTAGAACAGAATCAAAATAAAGACGCCCAACGCCATAGACAGCGTGATGTTCACATCTGCAGACGGCACAACGCGCAGCGCTGGCAGGCCTAAATAGTGCTCACCGATAAACGGCAGCAAATCAATAGGCAGCAGATCCATGAAGTTCATCAGGAAGACCCAGACAAAAATCGTCAGAGCCAGCGGGGCGATAAGTTTGCTTTTACCGTGGTACATGTCGCGCACGTTGTTATCAACGAAACCGACAACCAGTTCGATAGCCGCTTGTAGTTTCCCTGGCACACCGCTGGTGGCGCTTTTTGCCACTTTACGGAACACAACCAGGAAAAGCAGTCCCAGTACCACAGAGAAAAACATGGAATCGATATTTAATACCCAGAACGTCGCAGGAGCGTCGTGCGGATTCACCAACTCGAAAGTACGCAGGTCCAACTGAAGGTTATTCAGGTGGTGACCTATGTATTCTTGCGGAGTAGAGATTTCTCCAGCAGCCATGATGCCTCTTACCCTTTGTTGTTAATTACAGCCGGCGCGACGATCTGCACCACCAGCACCGATAACCACGTGATTGCGAGAGGCCAGAAGACCGCTCCAAGCACACCTAACGCCACCATGAGAAGAATGACCGTCATGAAGACCTTGAACACCTCACCGAAGGCGAAGCTCCAGGCTACACGACCTTTGGCAGGCGTTTGATCCTGCAGGCGCCAGGCTAAAAACATAAACAACACATTCGGCAGCCAGGCTGCCGCTCCACCGGCGATGGCGGAAGCGCCCCAGGTAACATCTTTCAGAGCAAAGAGCGCACCGATGATGACAAACGTCACCAGCTGGATAACCAGCACGGTTCGGGCTAATTTCGCACTGTAAAGAGACACTGACATGGCGTTGAACTCTCCTGCCCCGAACGGGGTATGTCGCGTGTCGTATAAGACTGCCTTTACTCATTTGAGTCAAGCAGCAAAAGCCGTGCAAATTATACGGGCGTCACCTGCGATTTCAATCGGTAAGTAGCGAAAAGGTGAACAATTATTTAAATTTCTTTCTGAAGGGCTATTTTTCAAAACATCACCTTCCACTATGGCTCAGCTAAATCTCTGAAATTGCCGAGTTGGCTTGCTTTTAAAGCGTGCTTCAGATCACATTATAGGCAATGCGCTGCTGGATGAATTTGTTTTAAGCATGAATTTTCAGATTTCAAAAGTGACTAAAGCTGTTTTTTATCATCATGATATAAATATCCATCCAGCATCAGGTCATGATTTTCGATAAAAACACTCTATTGACATCATACGCCGCAATAAAAACGTAAAACTGATATTACGCACGCCGATTTATTGCAGAGTTATATTTTCCGGCGTGACTATTTGCGCAAGTAAATACAGCCAATAAAGTGATCTAAGTGATAATGAAATGTGAAATGTTCGTTAAATGTAACAGAGCTTTTCGGATAATTTCCGTGGCGGTTGTTAACCGACTCACCCTGCCCTACCGAATTAAAGCTTTTGACTAAAAGTGTTCAACTGCTGCTTTTTTATTCAGCAAAATTTCACTGACTAAAGGTGCGGCGGGGGTTAAATCCGCACCTTTAATGTGGCTACTGGCGGGACAACACCACTAAATGACGCTCGCCATCCAGTTCTGGCACATGCAGTGATTCAATCTTCTCTACTACAAAGCCCGCTGGCAAGGCTGTAATTTCATCATCCGGACGCACACCTTTCAGCGCGTAGAAGCGACCTGTTGTGCCAGGCAAGTGGTGACACCAGTTCAGCATGTCTTCCAGTGAAGCAAAAGCGCGGCTGATTACGCCATCAAACGGTGGCTCTGCAGGGAAATCTTCCACACGGCTCTGCACCGGAGTGATGTTAGTGAGTCCTAACTCATGCTGTACCTGACGCAGGAAACGGATGCGTTTACCCAGGCTATCCAGCAGCGTGAAATGCGATTCTGGACGCACAATCGCCAGTGGAATTCCCGGTAATCCAGGCCCAGTCCCTACATCAATAAAGCGCTCGCCCTGTAAATGCGGTTCTACCACGACGCTATCCAGAATATGGCGCACCAGCATCTGTTGGGGATCGCGTACCGAAGTCAGGTTATAAGCCTTGTTCCACTTGTGCAGCAATTCAACATAGCCAACCAGCTGCTGTTTTTGTTGATCGGTAAGGGAAATATTTGCCGCGTCGAGCAGCCGGGAGAGTTTGTTAATCACAAGGAAAATTCCATTAACGGGGGCGAGTGACCTCGCCCCAGGGTCGATCAGGCACTTTTACGCAGCAGGCCCTGTTTTTTCAGGTAAATCAGCAGAATGGAGATCGCTGCTGGGGTAATACCTGAAATACGCGAGGCCTGCCCGATGGAGGTAGGTTTATGATCGTTAAGTTTGGCGATCACTTCATTCGACAAGCCATTAACCTGACGATAGTCGAGATCGGTGGGCAGCAAGGTGTTTTCATTGCGCTGCTGGCGATCAATCTCTTCCTGCTGGCGTGCAATATAACCTTCATACTTCACCTGAATCTCAACCTGCTCTGCAGATTGCTCATCAGCTAATGCCGGGCCATAACTCGGCAACGTCATCAGTAGTTCGTAGGTCATTTCCGGGCGGCGCAGCAGATCTTCAGCGCTGGCTTCTTTGGTGAGCGGCGCACTGATCACGCTATTCACTTCATCCACGTTGTCTGATTTCGGGTGTACCCACAGTTCACGCAGACGCTGACGCTCTTGTTCAATCGCTTCCAGCTTCTGGTTATAACGCGCCCAACGGGCGTCATCGACCAGACCCAGTTCGCGGCCTTTTTCTGTCAAACGCAGATCGGCGTTATCTTCACGCAGCATCAAACGGTATTCTGCGCGTGAGGTGAACATGCGGTACGGTTCTTTGGTGCCGAGCGTACAGAGATCGTCAACCAGCACACCGAGATAGGCTTGATCGCGACGTGGCGCCCAACCTTCTTTGTCCGCCGAAGCGCGTGCGGCGTTCAAACCGGCCAACAGACCTTGCGCCGCGGCTTCTTCATAACCGGTGGTGCCGTTGATCTGGCCTGCAAAGAACAGGCCGTGGATAAATTTGCTTTCCAGCGTTGGCTTCAGATCGCGTGGATCGAAGAAATCGTACTCGATGGCATAGCCAGGACGGATAATCTTCGCGTTCTCCAGCCCTTTCATCGAGCGGACGATCTGCATCTGCACGTCAAACGGCAGGCTGGTAGAGATACCGTTCGGATAAATTTCATTGCTGGTCAGCCCTTCCGGTTCAAGGAAGATCTGATGAGCATTACGATCGGCAAAGCGCATCACTTTGTCTTCGATCGATGGGCAGTAACGAGGTCCGATCCCTTCGATGATCCCAGCATACATTGGGCTACGATCGAGGTTATTGCGGATCACATCATGCGTTTGTTCGTTGGTATGGGTGATCCAGCACGGCACTTGTTGCGGGTGCTGTGAAACATTGCCCATAAACGAGAACACCGGCATTGGCGTATCGCCATGCTGCGGTGACAACACCGAAAAATCGATGGTGCGTGCGTCAATACGCGGTGGCGTCCCGGTTTTTAGGCGATTCACGCGCAGCGGCAAAGCACGCAGACGTTTAGCCAATGGAATGGATGGCGGATCGCCTGCACGACCACCGCTATAGTTATCCAGACCAATATGGATTTTGCCGTCGAGGAATGTCCCGACCGTCAGCACCACGGTTTTGGCACGGAACTTCAGCCCCATCTGGGTCACAGCACCGACCACGCGATCGTTTTCCACAATCAGATCGTCAACCGCCTGCTGGAAGATCATCAGGTTCGGCTGGTTCTCCAACGAGGTGCGTACCGCCTGGCGATACAGTACACGGTCTGCCTGAGCACGGGTTGCTCGCACGGCAGGGCCTTTGCTTGCGTTTAGTATCCTAAACTGAATGCCGGCCTGGTCAATTGCGGTAGCCATCAGGCCGCCTAAGGCATCCACTTCCTTCACCAGATGTCCCTTGCCGATACCACCGATCGCCGGGTTGCAGGACATTTGTCCAAGCGTATCAATGTTATGGGTGAGTAACAGCGTTTGCTGACCCATTCGAGCAGCGGCCATCGCGGCTTCTGTGCCCGCATGACCACCACCAATTACGATGACGTCAAAAGGATCTGGATAAAACATGAAGTGGGTCCTCGTTAGTGTTCGGACAGGGATCGTTGCCCTGGGCGGTGGATTCTACTGAAATTCTGTGAGCGGCGATAGTCGCGGGATCCGATGGTTTAAAAGAAAGGATCTTTATTCTTTTATATGATCTTCCTATTAGATCTCTTATTAGGATCGCGATGATCTGTTAATAACCCTGAAAAGCCGTGTGATTACAGAAGATTAATGAGGATCATTAGCTGTTAGTGATCGGTGATCCTGATCCGTATAAGCTGGGATCAAAATGGCTACTTATGCACAGGTGAAAAAAGCATCACGGGTTGTTATTGGGATAACTACCGGTTATACGCACGTTTGAGGCTATGTTATCCACAGATAGCCGCGTAAAAAAAACAATAAAACAGCGTAATAAACTGGGGATCGTTCACTTTTCCCGATCCCCAACCGGCAAAGATCGTCTTAAATCTGCGTTTTCCAGGTCTCGACCCAGACTTCTGCCGGATCTTCAGGAATCTCATGTTCGAGAACGTCGATCTCAAGCCGATCGCCAATACGTTTGGCACCTAACTGGTTAAGTTGATCTTCCAGCAGCTTAATGGCCCCGCAGAAAAGGTCGTATTCATGGTTGCCGATACCCACTGCGCCATAGCGCACACCGGAAAGGTCCGGCTGCGTCTCCTGCAATGCTTCATATAAAGGAAGCAGATTGTCTGGCAGTTCGCCGGCACCGTGCGTGGAAGTCACAATCAGCCAGATGCCTTCCTGCGGCAGCTCTTCCAGCTCTGGCCCGTGCAGCACCTCGGTTGAAAAGCCCGCTTCCTGCAGTTTTGCTTCCAGATGTTCGGCGACGTATTCGGCGCTGCCAAGGGTACTGCCACTGATTAAGGTAATATCGGCCATGATGCTCTCCCGCACTAAAGGCGAGCATTGTACGCTGTGATCAAGCCGTGATCCACCTGTGGAAAACAGGGTTAATAATAGAAAGCATCAGGCGACAAGGCGCATCACTGGTGTGATCCGCCTGGGATAAGGTTGTGCACAGGAATGGGGAGAACTACGGCTTGATCGTGCGCATGATTGGGTTTTGCAACGAGATCAGCGTTTCGGTGGATTGGATTTCATCAATGGTCTGGATCTTATTGATCAACACCTGTTGCAGCGCATCGATGGATCGACACATCACCTTAATAAAGATGCTGTAGTGGCCGGTGGTGTACCAGGCTTCCACCACTTCATCCAGCGCCTCCAACTTGCTGAGGGCTGCGGGATAATCACGCGCGCTTTTCAGAATGATGCCGATAAAGCAGCACACATCAAAGCCCAACTGACGCGGGTCGATTTCCACGCGGGTGCCCAAAATAATGCCCGCCTGGCGCATTTTCTCCACGCGCACGTGAATGGTGCCGGGGCTGACATTGAACTGTTTGGCGAGCTCAGCATACGCGGTGCGCGCGTTTTCCAGCAGCGCATTGAGAATGCCGCGATCAAGGTTATCCAGTTGCAGTTGTTCCGCCATCATCCATCCTCTTTGAGTTCTTCTTCTATGAACAGTGGAGAATGTGCAGCAAATTAGCAGTGCAGGCAAGGTGCAGACCGCGTGCGAGCCGCAGTCTGCACGCTTTTTTTATCGCTTACGCCAGATTGTGAGCTGCGCTTCAGTGTGTTGATACTTGCGCGCCGTCTCGCGGATCACGAACGGCACATCCTGCGGCGGCACCACTTCTTCAAAGGCATCACGCAATAAACGCTGCAAAGCCTGATAGGTTGTCAGTGCTTCACCGTTCTCACGCACGCCACCCAGCCAGTTCTCCTTCGGGGTGAAGTCTTCCAGCCAGGTATAAGGCGATGAGAGCACCAGCAGCCCACCAGAGCGGATCATCGGGATGACGTCCTGCAGGAAACGCTGTGGCTGACGCAGTCGATCAATCAGGTTTGATGCCAGCACCAGATCGTAGCGATCCGGCTGCGGTTTCAGGTTACAGGCATCGCCTTGTACAAACTGAATGCGTGCGGCTTGCTCGTCACTGAGGTTAATGTCCTTCAGGCGCACCTGGCGATATTCCACCAGCTCACCCTCTTCCGGCACCACATAGCGGAAGTCTTCACCAGAGGTGAGCTGCAACGCCACATCAATGAAGCGCGCCGAATAATCCATGCCAGTGACCGAAGTGAAATGGCGTGCCAGTTCAAAACTGGCGCGGCCGGTGGCGCAGCCGAGATCCAGTGCCACTCCTCGTTGCTTGCAGTGAGGCAGCAGTTTTTCCACCAGCGCCACGGCGTAATTCGGTACGTCGTAGTAGCCTGGCCCGTACTGGAAATCGAGATACTGCGACACCATGCTGTCGGTTTCATATGGGTTGAGCGCCATGGTCTCTTCATGCGAGGAGACCACATAGCGGAAACCGGCATGCTGGAAGAAATGGCGGCGGAAAGCATAGCGAGCCGATTTCAACGCCTCGTTGCCGGTAGAAATCCAGCTGCCACCTTTAATCAGCGCGTGTTTTCCATCAAAGGTCGGCGTTGAGAAATCGTCATACAGCGGATGAACTTTGAAACCTTCGAAACCGTTGGTTGGCGTGGTGGTCCACTGCCAGACATTGCCGACGATGTCGAAAAACTCGCCCTGCGCAAAGCGATCCACCGGGCTGGATGAAGCCCAGTAAGCCAGATTGATATTGCCGGGCGCATCGATCCAGTCAGGCTGATCGCCGCTGACTTGCTCACGCAGCTGCACCCATTCGGCTTCACAAGGTAGCTGTATCGATTTGCCGGTTTCTTCGGCCATCCAGCGGCAGAATGCGGCAGCTTCAAGCTGATTCACTTCCGCTGGCCAGTCCCACGGCATCGCCACTTCTTCAGCCATTAAACGCAGTTTAAGCTGATCGGGCTGCGATATGTCGCCCACCCAGAAGGTGGGCATCTGCGCGCCAGAGAATTCACGCCAGCCCCAGCCTTCCTCATCCCACCAGCGCTGATCCAGATAGCCGTTAGCGGCGATAAAGCGATAAAACTCGGCGTTGCTGACCAGCATTTTACTGGCCTTAAAGGGTTTGAGCTCCGTTACCTGACTGCCGTATTCGTTATCCCAGCCGTAAGTATCATCCGTTTTGCCTTGCTGGACGCGGCCGCCAGGCATCGCTATCAGCGAGTTCTCCGGAACCGATGCGCGATCGTGGCGTGCCTGCGGACAAACCGGCCAATGCGCCTGCGGATTTACCCATTCGATCGGTAGCTGACGGATCAGCACGCTGGAGGTTTCCAGATGGATACGCTCGTGTTCAATGCCCATCAGCACCACCCAGGCCGGGCTTTCCCACGTAATCGGCAGTTCGAGCGGCATGGTGCGGATAAATTCGCTCACCAGGTTTTTAACTTTGCCGCGATAGTCACGCACCTCTTCCACCGTTGGCCAGGCGTAATGGCTGTCATTGAGATCGTCCCAGCTCATCTCATCCACACCGATCGCCATCATCGCTTCAATGCGATCGTCCACACGGTCATCCAGATAGCGGCCTGCCATCAGCTTATTCATATAGAAAGTGGCGGTGTGGCCAAAGTAGAAGATCAGCGGATGACGCAACGAGATCGCTTTGTTGAAATAGGCGCGTTCATCGGCAAGGCAATCAAACAGGCTTTCGTACAGATCCCAGGTTTGGGTGAAATACGCCAGCAGCTCGCTCCGTTTTTGTTCGGCGTTTTGGCCGGAGAGCTGCAAAGTGCGGGTCGGTGCAGGAAGTTGGGCGGTAGTCACAAGATGCTCCAGATGCTCAGTGTGCGAACTAATCACTATAGCAAATAAGCATTTCTGTCAGATGAATTAGCGTTTCCAGCGGCGCAGCAGGCGGCTTTTCAGTCCGGTGTCGAAGCGCCAGATGTGATCGAAGATGCGCAGAATGCCCGGTTTACCATGGAGCGACATCGCCACCGCATGAAAACGTTGTTGATGCTGGCGCTGGCGTTGCTTGATAGCGTTGATGGTGTCATCCGGTAAACGCTGGGCGATAAAATCCGACACGATCACCGCATCGGCCTCATCCCAGATGCTGCCTTCCATGCGTTTTACGACTGCAGCAAGGCAAGCCGCCAGATCGGTGCCGCCGCGAAAGCGCTGGCTGAGGAAGCGGATGGCCTGTTCGATGCCGCTGTCGGCAGTGAGTTCATAACCGATCACTTCATGGGCGAACAGCATGATGTAGCAGCGACGTTTATCGGCCAGCGCGACTTTCAGCAGAGCCAGGCAGAAGGCCTTGGCGCAGCGCTCATTGAATCCGCCCATTGAGCCCGAAGTATCCACGCAGACGATAAAGGGGCCGCGCGGCTGCGCTTCATGTTGCTGATGGCTGACCGGGCGCAGCGTGACTTTCTCGTGCCAGGCATCGCCCTGCAACTGGTAAGTCAGCAGGCGTTTTTCCACCAGGCGGCGATAAAATTCCAGCTCCAGTTCGCTGATACTCAAGGCAGCCAGTTCGGGCGGCAGCAAGCGCAACACATCGTCGCTCTGATGAATGCCGCTGACCTCTTCCGGCACATGATCGGGCTCGCGCACCATTTGGTGAAATTCTTCCAGCGGCGCATCCTGTGACGGGACCGATTTGGCTTCGCGACTGCGGCCCAACTGCTGCGCCAGTTTCATTAATTCCGGCTGCTGCGCGAGAAAATCGCCATATTGCACGATCAATTCATAATCGCCGTGCTGTAACGGGGCTTTGCTCATATCCCACAGGCGACCCGCGGCGGCTTCATCATCATCGGTAAGAATCGGTGCCAGCTGGCCGCTGATCGCCATACGCTGTTGCAGTTCGGACATCAGGCGTTCGCGCTGCTCTTCCAGGATAGTTTCGTTCAGCGTCAGGGTCTGCAGCGTCAGGCTAAGTCGCCAGCGTTGCAAAAACAGCGTGTGCTGCGCATTGCTGAGCTGCTCATTTTCGTTGTGCAGCAGCAGCTTGCTGGCCTCTTCGATAAACGGCGAGGGCAGGCTTTTTAGCTGCGACATGATGTGGGGAAGCTGGTGGGTGAAATCCTGGGTGCTAAGTAACTGCATCTGCTGAAACAGTTGAAACTCCTGCGCCAGTGCTTCCGGCACCGGCGTGGTTTTCATCTGTTCAGCAATCTCGGTACGCCAGCGTGGTAAATCGCGCATTAAGGCTTGTTTCATGCGCGGAAATTTTTCAAAGAACAGTGCCAGCTGTGGCGACGCGAGCAGGGCCAGAATCAACTCTTCGATTAACTCAGTCTCGCCAATCGATAGCAGCGTGCTCAGCGTCTCCAGTGAGATCATTTACGCGCCTGTTTCAGCTGTTCCGCCACATCCTGCAGGCTGGTTTCAATGCGTGCCAGCCAGTCATCGCTAATAAACAGGCAGCGCTGGTGCTGGCTGAACAGCGTGCGCTGGGCGCGCAATTGCGTATCCAGCGCATCGTACTCATCCAGAATCTCCTGCGGCATGTCGCTGCTGCTGCTGGCTCCGGGAAGCGTTAAGCGCGTGGATTGCAAACTCACATCGCGCAGTGTCAGGCAGTGATGCGCATCCACCAGCAGATCAAGTGTCTGACCAAAGCCGATGCCGTTTAGCTTTCCGCGGATTTCACCGCCTTTCAGCAACCACTGATCAAGCGCCTCATGACCAATGAGCACATGCGTGACCTGCATATCGTGCAGCGTCAGCGGCTGTTGCAGCATCAGAGTCAGTTGTTCGTCGGTGATGGCAGCGGGCAGTTCGTAATGCGGTTTGCGGCTGAACATGCCGCTGTGTTTTTCCAGGGTCAGTGCTTGCGCCACGCTCTGCTGCTGTTGCAGTGCCAGGCGACGGCCTTTGATCTGCTGCAGCTTGTGCAGCAAAGGCTGCTGCTGCCAGGCGTGTTGCGTCATCAGCACATCGATTTCACGATCTAATAGCTTCATTGAGGTGACGTCGTGCCACAGGCAATCTTTCAACAAGATGATATCAATAGGCGCAATCGTCACGCGGCCACTGTAAAACGCACTGGCTTGCAGCAGGTGAAGGGCTTTTTTCCAGCGGCGGTCGGAAATGTACGGCGCATCAGGCAGCGTTTCCAGCTGCTGGCGCAGCTGATAAATCAGTTCAAACACATGATCGGGCAAGCTGACCTGACTGATGCCTTTCTGCCACTGATGATACTCTTCATCGCTAATGCGCAGCGCTTCTGTCACCGGATTATCGTTTTCGTCCTGCTGGTGGGTGAGCATGCTGCGGAAGTTTTGTTTCTCGTGCACGTTGTCCAGCCACAGCCGGATCAACATGCGGTCATACAGCGCTTCCAGCCCGCTGTCCGCTTCCGGCAATTCGTTGGACGCGGTGACCAGCAGGCGCATCGGGATCTTTTCTTCACTGTCGCCGTTACGGAAGCGGCGTTCGTTGATGGCGGTCAGCAGAGTGTTCAGAATCGCCGGGCCGGCTTTCCAGATTTCATCGAGAAAGACGATTTCCGCATCCGGCAGATAGCCTTTGGTTAATCGCTGATAGCGACCTTCATCTTTCAATGCCTGGATAGACAAGGGACCAAAGACTTCTTCAGGCGTGGAAAAGCGGGTCATCAGGTATTCAAAGGCGCGGGCGTTTTGGAAGGCGTATTTCAGGCGGCGGGCAATCAGACTCTTAGCAATACCCGGCGGCCCCAGCAAAAATACGCTCTCGCCACTCAATGCCGCCAGTAAGCACAGGCGGATCGCATGATGCCGCTCATACAGCCCTTTCTCCAGGGCGTTGCTCAGGCGAGAAATTCTTTCTGCCAAAAGATGGGGTTGAGCCATAATCACATCATTGTCCTTCTGATCCTGGAGCCGTCATATTCTGGCGAGCGCAATACTCTACTGGTTATCATGCTTGATTGCGTTGATAGCCGTCAGCTTTTTTGTTTCAGAAGGTTGAGGCGAGAGAACTCGCTGCTTCAGGCGGTTTTTAGCACCTAATTTCGGCGAAAAACCGCCTCGCTGACGTCATGATGACATGTTGTAAGAGTAGGTTTTTTTGGGAATATGTGCATACTGTGCGCTTTTTGATGGCTTGAGCGGTAGGCAAGTGCCTCATCGGCTCCAACAAAAGACAACTTATGAGCTCGGATAAGAAGCAGTCCCTTGGCGCAGTGACACTCGCCGCGATTGGCGTGGTGTATGGCGATATCGGTACCAGCCCGCTCTATACTTTGCGTGAATGTCTCTCTGGTCAGTTCGGCTTTGGCGTGGAACGCGAAGCGGTATTTGGCTTTCTCTCGCTGATCTTCTGGCTGCTGATTTTAGTGGTATCACTGAAATACATCAGTTACGTGATGCGGGCCGATAACGCCGGTGAAGGCGGGATCCTGACATTGATGTCACTGGCCGGGCGCCATACCGGTGCCAGAGCCACGGCTGTGCTGGTTATCATGGGTCTGATTGGCGGCAGCTTCTTCTATGGTGAAGTGGTGATCACGCCCGCGGTTTCGGTGTTATCCGCGATTGAAGGCCTGGAGATCGCCGCGCCTAATCTGGATACTTATATCGTTCCGCTGGCGATTGCGGTGCTGACGCTGCTGTTTGTGATTCAAAAGCACGGTACTGGCATTGTCGGAAAGCTGTTCGCGCCGGTGATGTTGGTGTGGTTTATCATTCTGGCAGTGCTGGGTGCGCGCAGTATCATTGGCAATCCTGATGTGCTGCATGCCATGAACCCGTATTGGGCGATGCACTTCTTTATCCAGTACAAAACGGTGTCGTTTTTCGCCCTCGGCGCGGTGGTATTAGCGATTACCGGTGTGGAAGCGCTGTATGCGGATATGGGCCACTTCGGCAAATTCCCGATTCGTCTTGCCTGGTTTATCGTGGTGCTGCCCTCGCTGGTGCTGAACTACTTTGGTCAGGGCGCGCTGCTGCTCAAACATCCCGAAGCGATCAAAAACCCCTTCTTCCTGCTGGCGCCGGACTGGATGCTGATTCCAATGCTGATTCTGGCGACGCTGGCCACGGTTATCGCTTCTCAGGCGGTGATTTCAGGCGTGTTCTCGTTAACGCGTCAGGCGGTGCGTTTAGGCTATCTGCCACCGATGCGTATTGTGCACACCTCGGAAGAAGAGTCGGGTCAGATTTATATTCCGGTGATCAACTGGCTGCTCTACTTCTCCGTGGTAATCGTGATTGTCGGCTTTGAACACTCCAGCAACCTGGCAGCGGCTTACGGCATCGCGGTGACCGGCACCATGGTGCTGACCGCGATTCTCTGCTCCACGGTGGCGATTCAGAACTGGCACTGGAATCGTTATCTGGTGATTGTGATCTTGATCGGCATGCTGTGTATCGACGTGTCGCTGTTCTCGGCTAACCTGGTCAAAGTTTTCTCCGGCGGCTGGTTGCCACTGACGCTGGCGCTGATGATGTTTATCGTCATGACCACCTGGAAAAGCGAGCGCTTCCGCCTGCTGCGTCGTATGCATGAGCACGGCAATTCGCTTGAAGCGATGATCGCCTCGCTGGAGAAATCCCCGCCGGTGCGCGTGCCGGGCACGGCGGTGTATATGTCGCGTGCCCTGAACGTGATTCCGTTCGCTATGCTGCATAACCTTAAGCACAACAAAGTGCTGCATGAGCGTGTGGTGCTGCTAACGCTGCGTACGGAAGATGCGCCTTACGTGCACAATGTGCGTCGCGTCACCATCGAACAACTGTCGCCAACATTCTGGCGCGTGGTGGCGAGTTACGGCTGGCGTGAAACCCCGAACGTGGAAGAGATTTTCCACCGCTGCGGACTGGAAGGCCTCAACTGTCGCATGATGGAAACCTCGTTCTTCATGTCGCATGAGTCGTTGATTATCGGCGATCGTCCATGGTATCTGCGTCTACGCGGCAAACTGTTCCTCGCACTGCAACGCAATGCGCTACGCGCGCCGGATCAGTTTGAAATCCCGCCTAACCGCGTGATCGAGCTGGGTACTCAGGTCGAGATCTAGGGATCGAGCGCGTCACCAGCTTAAGGTGACGCGCAAACCTTGTGGCTGAGCATGGCTGAATGCGATGCGAATGCCGTGTAGCTGTGCAATGTTCTTCACAATCGATAATCCCAATCCACTGCCCGTTTGCGTCTGCCCCGGTGGTCGCCAGAAACGTTCCCCTAAACGAGCAAGCTGTTCATTGCTGACGCCCGCGCCGTTATCCTCAAGAACAATATTCCGCGTATTTAACGTGAACTGAATCTGGCTGCCCGGTGGCGCATAGCGCAGCGCATTATCCAGTAGATTGCGCATCAACAAACTCAGCAGCAGAGGATGACCGTTCATCACCGGTTCGGCCTGCGCATGCAGTTGCAGATCCATTTGCTGTGCCTCTGCCTGCGGGAAATGTTCCACCAGCAGATTTTGCAGCAGCGGTGCCAGTGGCACTGGCTGGAATTCGCTGCGTAGATCGTCCGCTTCCACCCTTGAGAGCGTTAAGAGTTGATCCACCAGCCGTGTGGCGCGCTGGATGCCGCTATCAAGTTGCTGCAATGCCCGATTGCGCATCGCTTCGTCATCTTCAGCCAGCTGAATCACTTCACTCTGTACACGCAAGGCGGCTAATGGACTGCGCAATTCGTGGGCGGCATCAGAGGTAAAGCGGCGTTCGCGCTGCACCAGTTGTGCCATACGACTAAACAGCCCGTTTAATGCCGACACTAACGGTTTCACCTCCTTGGGCAAGCGCGTTTCATCGAGCGGTGTGGCGTCATCGGGTGCGCGCGACTGGAGTGATGCCGTCAGGCGTTTCAATGGGCGCAATTCGAACCACACCAATGCCAGCAGCATCAGCAGCATAAAAGGCATGGCGTAAAGCCACGGCATCAAACTCGCCAGTGCCAAATCGCGCGTCATTTCGTCGCGGTATTCCCACTCCTGACCCACCACCACACGGTACTGTTTATCCGCAGAAGTCAGCCACAGCAGCCGCCAACTGTCATCGTCACCGCGCAGGCGACCATCGCGAAAGCCATCACGCTTATCGTCAAACTGCATATCTCGCCCGTTCTCGCCATCATTAAGTAATGGCTGGCCGTCCGCACGAAAAATGGCAAAGGCCAGTGCATCATCATCCTGATCGCCACGATGATGGCGCAAAATGGATTTGGTTTTTGGTAGAGAAGCGGCGTGCAAGCTGGTGGGATCGAGCGATAACAGGCGTTTGGCGAACAGCATTTGCTGAGTATCGAACAGCTCATTAACAGTATCACGGGTTTGTTGCCAGGCGCTGTAGCTGGCCACCCCGCCGCATAGGGAAATCAGCAGCACGAAGCCGATGGCGAGTCGCAGAAACAGGCTCATTCAGCCGCACCCAGGGTGTAACCCACGCCATGCACGGTGCGAATAAACGTCGTGCCGAGCTTTTTGCGCAGATGATGAATATGGACTTCCACCGCATTGCTGGTGACATCGTCATCCCAGTTATAGAGTTTTTCCTCCAACTGGCTGCGGGTTAACACTCGGCCGGGATTACGCAGAAACAGTTCCAGCAGCGCCAGCTCACGACTCTTTAAACTGATGGCTTCACCGTCAATCCAGACGTTGTGGCTGCCGGGCGACATCACCACTTTGCCGTGTTTTAGCTCGGGCTGCAGTTGTCCATGACGACGGCGAATAAGTGCCTGCAAGCGTGCCGCCACTTCGCTAAGGGCAAAAGGTTTACAGAGATAGTCATCAGCGCCCAGCTGTAACCCTTGCACACGTTGATCGAGCGCATCCCATGCGGTGAGGATCAACACCGGCACATCCGCGCCCTGCTCACGCCATTGGCGCAGGATCTCCAGTCCATCGCGCTCGGGCAATGAAAGATCCAGTACCACGGCATCCCATGGCGCAGCTGACAGAGCATGGAATCCCGCTTCACCTGACATGAACCAGTCAACGCTGAAGCCGAGTTTCGTCAGCCCCACTTTCAGGCCATCGCCAATTAGCGAGTCGTCCTCAATCAACAAAATGCGCATGCGATTCTCCTTATGTGCAGCGCTCGTTATACGAAGCCAACATTCGCTTGTACAGCGTCAATCGCCGCATTTTGGCTATTTTTTATGTTTTTTTACCCCTTAAGATCCTGTTAAGAACCCTGTGCTGTAATAGCTCCGTATCCCACACATTCATGGAACAGAGGTGAAGAATGAAAAAGAGTGCAGCGCTAATCGCAATTGTGATGTTGGCATCGACGCCAGTTCTGGCCGCGCAACAAGGTGGTTTTGTTGACCCGAGTGCGCCAAAGCCCCAGGTTCACGCAGGTGGCTTCCAGGCTGATAACACCAGCGTCGTCACCGTGAAACAGGCCGAAGAGATGAAAGACGATAGCTGGATCACCGTGCGCGGCTATCTTGATAAGCAAATTGGTGATGAGGACTATCTGTTCCGCGACAGCAGCGGCAACATGAAAGTGGAAATCGACCATAAGCGCTGGCATGGACAGACCATCACGCCGAAGGATCAGGTTGAACTGACCGGCGAGCTGGATAAGGACTTTAATTCCATTGAGTTGGACGTTAAACAGGTTCGCAAGCTGCCATAAAGCCTTTCAGAGCCGTTCAGGCGGCTCACATTCCCCGCCAAACTCAAATTTCCCCCGGTACAAGCGAAACGTTTCGATGGCGATCACACTTCCGTGATGATGCCATTGAGTTGCCGCACACATTTAATACACTCCCGGTCAGCGAAACGTTTCGCTGTGGAGTGGAAGAAATGAAAAAAGGTCGCTTGTTAAACGCTGAACTCTCTCATGTGATTGCCCGCCTGGGGCACACCGACACGCTGACGATTGCTGATGCAGGCTTGCCGATTCCGGCCGGTCCACAGCGTATCGATCTGGCGTTGACGCCGGGAACGCCCGAATTTTTACAGGTGGTTGATGTTGTTACTCAGGAGATGCAAGTCGAAAGCGCCCTGATGGCGGAGGAGATTAAGCAGAACAATCCGCAGCTTCACAGCGCACTGCTCGCCGTGCTCGATGCCTTGCAACGGCACCAGGGGAATGTCATCACCATTAGTTACACCAGCCATGAACAGTTCAAACAAGAAACGCAGCGTAGTCAGGCGGTCATTCGCAGCGGAGAGTGTTCTCCGTATGCGAATGTCATCCTGAGCGCTGGCGTAACCTTCTGAGGTCGTTATGCAACCGTTATTGCAACTCAAAGGGATTGAAAAGTCGTTTCCTGGCGTGAAAGCGCTGAATGGCGCATCGCTTGCCGTTTATCCAGGCCGCGTGATGGCGCTGGTGGGCGAAAACGGCGCGGGTAAATCCACCATGATGAAAGTGCTGACTGGCATTTACAGCATGGATGCCGGCTCGCTGCAGTGGCTGGGCAAGGATGTGGCTTTTTCTGGACCTAAAGCGTCGCAGGAAGCGGGCATTGGTATTATCCATCAGGAACTTAACCTGATTCCTCAATTGACCGTCGCGGAGAATATTTTCCTCGGTCGTGAATTTGTTAACCGTTTTGGCCGCATCGAATGGAATCGGATGTACGCCGAGGCGGATGCCCTATTGCATCGCCTGAACCTGCGCTTCAACAGCCATAAGCTGGTGGGCGACTTGTCGATTGGCGATCAACAGATGGTTGAGATCGCCAAAGTGCTCAGCTTTGAGTCGCAGGTCATCATTATGGATGAACCGACCGATGCACTGACCGATACCGAAACCCTGTCGCTGTTCCGCGTGATCAATGAACTGAAAGCGCAGGGCTGCGGCATTGTTTATATCTCGCACCGCATGAAAGAGATCTTCGAAATTTGCGATGACGTCACCGTATTCCGTGACGGGCAGTTTATTGCCGAACGCGCGGTGAGCGATCTCAGCGAAGAGAGCCTGATCGAGATGATGGTCGGCCGTAAGCTGGAGGATCAATATCCGCACATCGATCAAGCGCCGGGCGAGGTTCGCTTAACCGTTGAAAATCTCAGCGGACCGGGCGTGGATAACGTCAGCTTTAACCTGCGCAAAGGGGAAATCCTCGGCATTTCCGGTTTGATGGGCGCGGGACGCACGGAACTGATGAAAGTGCTGTACGGCGCACTGCCGCGTAGCAACGGCAAAGTCATGCTCAACGGCCGCGAAATTATCACCCGATCACCCCAGGACGGTCTGGCCAACGGCATCGTCTATATCTCGGAAGACCGCAAGCGCGATGGCCTGGTGCTCGGCATGTCGGTGAAAGAGAACATGTCATTGACCGCGCTGCGCTATTTCAGCCATGCCACCGGTAATCTCAAACACAGTGAAGAACAGCTGGCGGTGGGTGACTTCATCCGTTTGTTCAACGTCAAAACCCCGTCAATGGAGCAGCCGATTGGCCTGCTGTCGGGTGGCAATCAGCAAAAAGTGGCGATTGCGCGCGGATTAATGACGCGGCCGGACGTGCTGATTTTGGATGAGCCAACGCGTGGCGTGGATGTCGGTGCGAAAAAAGAGATTTATCAGTTAATTAACCAGTTTAAAGCCGAAGGGCTGAGCATCATTTTGGTGTCGTCGGAAATGCCGGAAGTGCTGGGCATGAGCGATCGCATCCTGGTGATGCATGAAGGCCATCTGAGTGGCGAATTTTCCCGTGAGCAGGCTACCCAGGAATCCCTGATGGCGGCGGCAGTCGGTAAGCAACACAGCGAGGAGTTAGTTGTATGAGCACCCAAACCTTACCCGCCAGCCGTCGCTGGTTTAGCAAAGCCTGGCTGCTGGAGCAGAAATCGCTGATTGCGCTGATCGTGCTGATTGCCGTGGTGGCGAGCCAAAGCCCGAACTTCTTTACCGTCGCCAACATGTTCAACATTCTGCAGCAGACCTCAGTCAACGCCATTATGGCCGTCGGCATGACGCTGGTGATTCTGACGTCGGGCATTGATTTGTCAGTGGGATCGCTGCTGGCGCTCACCGGTGCGGTCGCCGCCTCGATTGTCGGACTGGAAGTGAATGCGTTGGTGGCAGTAGCGGCTTCACTGGCATTAGGCGCGGTCATTGGCGGTATCACCGGCGTGATTGTGGCGCGCGGCAAAGTGCAGGCCTTTATCGCCACGCTGGTGATGATGCTGCTGCTGCGCGGCGTGACCATGGTGTACACCAACGGTAGCCCGATCAACACCGGTTTCAGTGATAACGCCGATCTGTTCGGCTGGTTCGGCATTGGCCGTCCGCTGGGTATCCCAACACCGGTCTGGCTGATGGTGGTGGTGTTTGCGCTGGCGTGGTACATGCTGCATCACACGCGTTTAGGTCGTTACATCTATGCGCTGGGCGGCAACGAAGCGGCCACGCGTCTGTCAGGCATCAACGTTAACCGCGTCAAAATCATCGTTTATTCGCTGTGCGGCACGCTGGCGGCATTGGCGGGCACCATCGAAGTGGCGCGTCTTTCTTCTGCGCAACCGACGGCGGGCACTGGTTATGAACTGGATGCCATCGCGGCGGTGGTATTAGGCGGCACCAGCCTGGCGGGTGGTAAAGGTCGCATTATGGGCACGCTGATTGGTGCATTGATCCTTGGTTTCCTGAACAACGGCCTGAATCTGATGGGTGTTTCTTCTTACTACCAAATGATTGTTAAAGCCGTTGTCATTCTGCTGGCCGTGCTGGTGGATAACAAAAGTAGTAAGTAACTCTGACCCTCACACAGGACACTATAAATGAAAAAGTTAACTGCATTGGCCGTCATCCTTGGCGCCACCCTCAGTGCTGGCGCGATGGCAAAGGACACGATTGCGCTGGTTGTATCGACGCTGAATAATCCGTTCTTTGTGTCTCTGAAAGATGGCGCACAGAAAGAAGCCGACAAACTGGGTTATAACCTGGTGGTATTGGATTCACAGAACAACCCGGCGAAAGAGCTGGCAAACGTGCAGGATCTGACCGTGCGCGGCACCAAGCTGATGCTGATCAACCCAACGGACTCTGATGCCGTGGGTAACGCTGTGAAGATGGCCAACCAGGCCAACATTCCGGTGATCACGCTGGACCGCATGGCGGCACAGGGCACCGTGGTCAGTCACGTCGCCTCTGACAACCGTTTCGGCGGCAAAATGGCCGGTGACTTCATCGCGAAGAAACTGGGCGATGGCGCAAAAATTATCGAACTGCAGGGCATTGCCGGTACTTCTGCGGCGCGCGAGCGTGGCGAAGGCTTCAAACAGGCTGCTGATGCACATAAATTTAATATCCTGGCGAGCCAGCCTGCAGATTTCGACCGTACTAAAGGTCTGAATGTGATGCAGAACCTGTTGCAGGCGCATCCGGATGTGCAGGCCGTATTCGCGCAGAATGACGAAATGGCGCTGGGTGCACTGCGTGCGCTGCAGACCGCGGGTAAAACCGATGTGCTGGTGGTCGGTTTCGACGGCACCGCTGACGGTGTGAAAGCGGTAGAAGCCGGTAAGCTGACGGCTACCGTCGCGCAGATGCCCGATAAGATTGGCGTGATTGGTGTTGATATTGCAGATAAAGTGCTGAAAGGCGAAAAAGTGCAGGCAGTAAACCCGGTTGACCTGAAGCTGGTAACCAAATAAAAAACAAAGAAAAGCATGGCAACGCGCCACCTCACCGGTGGCGCAACTTTCTGGATCAAACCCTATGAACACAAGCGCAAAACTGGCGGTACTCGGCAGCATCAATGCCGATCACATCCTGAACCTCACCCACTTTCCACGTCCGGGTGAAACGGTGATCGGAAAACAGTATCAGATTGCTTTTGGTGGAAAAGGGGCTAACCAGGCTGTGGCGGCCGGTCGTGCCGGTGCGGATATCGCGTTTATCGCCTGTGTCGGTGCAGATGACATCGGTGAACGCATCCGCCAGCAGCTGCAGCAGGACCGTATTGATACTGCTCCGGTAGAAACCGTGGCAGACGAAGCCACCGGTGTGGCGATGATCTTCGTGAATGGCGAAGGTGAAAATAATATCGGCATCTATTCCGGTGCTAACGCGGCGCTGACGCCAGCCTGTGTTGATCGCCATCAGCAGGTAATTGTCGATGCAGAGGCTTTGCTAATGCAACTGGAGTCGCCGCTGGAAAGCGTGTTGGCGGCAGCGAAGATTGCGCGTGCCAATGCCACGCAAGTGATTCTCAACCCAGCGCCCGCCACTCATCTGTCTGACGAGTTGCTGGCATTGATTGATATCATCACACCGAACGAAACCGAGGCTGAAATCCTGACTGGGATCGCGGTGAAGAATGATGAGGATGCCGCTCGTGCCGCACAGGCGTTGCATGATAAAGGCATCTCTACCGTTTTAATTACCCTGGGTCGTCGCGGTGTGTGGCTGAGCGCGCAAGGTAAAGGCGTCCGTATTCCCGGTTTCAGCGTGCAGGCCATCGACACCATCGCCGCGGGTGATACCTTTAATGGCGCCTTTATTACTGCGCGTCTGGAAGGTGTGGCGATGCATGATGCGGTGCGTTTTGCCCATGCTGCTGCCGCGATTGCGGTGACGCGTCCGGGTGCGCAACCCTCAGTGCCGTGGCGCACTGAGATCGATAACTTCCTGCAGCAACAGGGTTAAGCCTTTGCCGACCATGAAAGATGTCGCCCGCCTGGCGGGCGTCTCCACCTCCACTGTTTCTCACGTCATCAATAACAATCGTTTTGTTAGCGAACAGGTGCGGGAAAAAGTGGAGCAGGCTATCCGCGAGCTGAACTACGCGCCTTCTGCATTAGCGCGCAGTCTGAAGATCAATCAGACGCGTACTATCGGCATGCTGCTGACAGCCAGCAGTAACCCGTTCTATTCGGAAGTGGTGCGCGGTGTGGAGAATAGCTGTTACGAACGCGGCTATAGCCTGATTCTGTGTAACACCGAAGGCGATGAAGAGCGCATGAATCGCAGTCTTGAAACGCTAATGCAAAAGCGTGTCGATGGCTTGCTGATGATGTGCACTGAAACGCATCTTCCCTCTGCTGAGATCCTTAATCGTTATCCGTCCGTCCCCATGGTGATGATGGACTGGGCGCCGTTTGAAGGGCGTGGCGACATAATTCAGGATAACGCGCTGTTAGGCGGTGAGCTGGCGACGCAGCATCTGATTGATCGTGGATACACTCGTATCGCCTGCATTGCCGGGCCACAGGATAAAACCCCGGCGCGTTTGCGTCTGGAGGGTTTCCATAAAGCGATGACCAGCAGCGGATTGCCGGTGTTGCCGGGTTATGTGGTGGACGGTGATTTCGAATTTCAGGGCGGCTTCAATGCGATGAACCAATTGCTGACGTTAGAGTTGTTGCCTGAAGCGGTTTTCACCAGTAACGATGCGATGGCGGTGGGCGTTTATCACGCACTCTTCCAGGCCGGCTTGCGCGTGCCGCAAGATATCGCGGTGATGGGCTATGACAATATAGAACTGGCTCGTTATCTCACGCCACCACTCACTACCATCCATCAGCCCAAGGATGAACTGGGTGAACTGGCGATTGATACACTGATCCACCGTATGCGCGATCCCGACGCCAGTCAGCAAACGCTGGTACTGACGCCGGAGCTGGTGGAACGCGGTTCGGTTTAAGCGGTTTTCTTCTTTTTCTCGCGATTGGCGATCAGATTGCGACCATCACCCGGACGCAGCATCAGGAAGGCAAACGCGGAGAATACGGTGATCACGCCCATCGTCAGGAAGGTGGCGTGGAATTGCTGTACGGTGCTGCTCTCGAAATCCTGATAGAAACGCAGCACCGCCGCACTGACGGCCACGCCAAAGCTGATCGATACTTGCTGTGTTACTGCCAGCACGCTGTTTCCGCCACTGGCGTTCTCATCATTTAAATCGGCCAGCGTGATGGTGTTCATCGCGGTGAACTGTGTCGACATCGCCATGCCCAATACAAATAGCGCGGCTAATAACATCAATACGCTTTCACCCGGTGTTTGCAGCGAGAAGCTGGCGACCAGAATTCCGATGATGATGGTGATACCCACTAGCGTTTTACGATACCCGAAGCGACGAAGCACCTGTGTCACGGTTGATTTGGCCAGTAGCGAGCCAATCGCCGTCGGTCCCATCATGCATCCGGCAATCAATGCGGGATAGCCGAAGCCTACCTGTAACATCAATGGCATCAGGAACGGAATACAGCCGGTACCCAGACGTGCCGCGATGTTACCGATGATGCCAACCGAGAAGGTGCGGGTTTTAAACATCGGTAAGCTGATCAGCGGTGCGGGATGGCGGCGTGCATGCACTATATAGAGAAGCAATAACGCGACACCGGCTAACAGCACCAGCACAGCCTGCCACGGAGACACAATGCGCTCGCCAAACAGTTCGATGCCTACTGAGATCAGCACCAGACCCAAACCAAACAATATAAAGCCGCCAAAATCAAAGCGACGTTTGGGCGTGGTGAAGTCCGGCATAAATTTACGTGCATAGAAGATGCCCGCGATGCCAATCGGGATGTTGATGAGGAATATCCAGTGCCAGCTGGCGTAGGTGACCAATAAGCCGCCAAGCATCGGACCCAGAATCGGTCCGACTAATCCCGGCATGGTCACGAAATTGAGTACCGGCAGCAATTCACTGCGTGGATAAGCACGCAATAATGCCAGACGCGCGACCGGCATCATCATCGCACCGCCGACGCCCTGAATAATGCGCGAGACAACCAGCATACTCAGTGAGCCAGACAGCGCACACGCCAATGAACCCAGCGTAAAAAGAGATACGGCAATAATGAAGACTTTTCGCGTACCAAAACGATCGGCCAGCCAGCCACTGACCGGGATCAGCATCGCTACGGTAAGCGTATAGCTGATAACAGCAGATTGCATGGCGAGGGGGGAACGTTCAAGGCTGGTGGCGATAGCAGGGAGCGCAGTATTGAGGATGGTGGCATCGAGGGCTTGCATGAAAAATGCCATTGCGGCGATCCAGGGCAAGCCGGCCATACTGCGCGCGGAGCGAATCATTGAAAGTCCTTCTTTAATAATTGTTCAGTCAGCAACAATGAAAAACGGCGTTTGGCTAACAGAATAGCATTGGTATTTGAGTGCGTGACGCTGATTTATGCCGCTCAATGGGCGCATTTGACTGAATATTGATCGAGAAATGTCTGTTTTTAGCCTGTTCGGTTAAAAAAGTAGCGCTCAGTCAAATTTTTGCAATAAACCCTTGTCAGCCAGAATCAACTCCCTATAATGCGCATCCACTGAGACGGCAAAGCGGCAACGCAGACGACTCAGCAGGGAGTGAAGTGATTCACCCCGCCGGAGAAAAACGCTGAAAAAAGTGTTTGACTCTGAAGGAGGAAAGCGTAATATACGCCACCTCGCAAGAGCAGCTTAAGGCGCTGATTGCACCGCTCTTTAACAATTTATCAGACAATCTGTGTGGGCACTCGCAGGATTGATATCAACGTCTCCGGACGTAAAAAATATCAAGTCTCACGAGTGAACACATAATGAAATTCATTATGACGTTTTACAGATGAGCATCGCTGAACTTGTTTCAGCAAATCAAACTTAAATTGAAGAGTTTGATCATGGCTCAGATTGAACGCTGGCGGCAGGCCTAACACATGCAAGTCGAACGGTAGCACAGAGAGCTTGCTCTTGGGTGACGAGTGGCGGACGGGTGAGTAATGTCTGGGAAACTGCCCGATGGAGGGGGATAACTACTGGAAACGGTAGCTAATACCGCATAACGTCTTCGGACCAAAGTGGGGGACCTTCGGGCCTCACACCATCGGATGTGCCCAGATGGGATTAGCTAGTAGGTGGGGTAATGGCTCACCTAGGCGACGATCCCTAGCTGGTCTGAGAGGATGACCAGCCACACTGGAACTGAGACACGGTCCAGACTCCTACGGGAGGCAGCAGTGGGGAATATTGCACAATGGGCGCAAGCCTGATGCAGCCATGCCGCGTGTATGAAGAAGGCCTTCGGGTTGTAAAGTACTTTCAGTGGGGAGGAAGGCGTTAAGGTTAATAGCCTTGACGATTGACGTTACCCGCAGAAGAAGCACCGGCTAACTCCGTGCCAGCAGCCGCGGTAATACGGAGGGTGCAAGCGTTAATCGGAATTACTGGGCGTAAAGCGCACGCAGGCGGTCTGTCAAGTCGGATGTGAAATCCCCGGGCTCAACCTGGGAACTGCATTCGAAACTGGCAGGCTAGAGTCTTGTAGAGGGGGGTAGAATTCCAGGTGTAGCGGTGAAATGCGTAGAGATCTGGAGGAATACCGGTGGCGAAGGCGGCCCCCTGGACAAAGACTGACGCTCAGGTGCGAAAGCGTGGGGAGCAAACAGGATTAGATACCCTGGTAGTCCACGCCGTAAACGATGTCGACTTGGAGGTTGTTCCCTTGAGGAGTGGCTTCCGGAGCTAACGCGTTAAGTCGACCGCCTGGGGAGTACGGCCGCAAGGTTAAAACTCAAATGAATTGACGGGGGCCCGCACAAGCGGTGGAGCATGTGGTTTAATTCGATGCAACGCGAAGAACCTTACCTACTCTTGACATCCACGGAATTTAGCAGAGATGCTTTAGTGCCTTCGGGAACCGTGAGACAGGTGCTGCATGGCTGTCGTCAGCTCGTGTTGTGAAATGTTGGGTTAAGTCCCGCAACGAGCGCAACCCTTATCCTTTGTTGCCAGCGGTTCGGCCGGGAACTCAAAGGAGACTGCCAGTGATAAACTGGAGGAAGGTGGGGATGACGTCAAGTCATCATGGCCCTTACGAGTAGGGCTACACACGTGCTACAATGGCGCATACAAAGAGAAGCGACCTCGCGAGAGCAAGCGGACCTCATAAAGTGCGTCGTAGTCCGGATCGGAGTCTGCAACTCGACTCCGTGAAGTCGGAATCGCTAGTAATCGTAGATCAGAATGCTACGGTGAATACGTTCCCGGGCCTTGTACACACCGCCCGTCACACCATGGGAGTGGGTTGCAAAAGAAGTAGGTAGCTTAACCTTCGGGAGGGCGCTTACCACTTTGTGATTCATGACTGGGGTGAAGTCGTAACAAGGTAACCGTAGGGGAACCTGCGGTTGGATCACCTCCTTACCTGAAGATACCTTCCCGCGCAGTGCTCACACAGATTGTCTGATAGAAAAGTAATGAGCAAGACGGCTGCGAAGTCGTGACACGAATCGTGTCCCCTTCGTCTAGCGGTTAGGACTCCGCCCTTTCACGGCGGCAACAGGGGTTCGAATCCCCTAGGGGACGCCACTTGCTTGGTGACAGGTGAAAGGTGTCTCCACAGTATCTCAAAACCAGCTTGCGAGCTGCGTTTGAGATATTTGCTCTTTAACAATCCGGAACAAGCTGAAAATTGAAACGACACGTCGCGTTCATTCTCCGTAATAAGAATGAATAAACGATGTGTTCGAGTCTCTCAAATGCTTGCAGTCTGCAGCGTTGTAAAACGCCTGTGGGTTGTGAGGTTAAGCGACTAAGCGTACACGGTGGATGCCCTGGCAGTCAGAGGCGATGAAGGACGTGCTAATCTGCGTAAAGCGTCGGTAAGGTGATATGAACCGCTACAGCCGACGATGTCCGAATGGGGAAACCCGGTGCACTCTGTGCATCATCGCAACATGAATACATAGTGTTGCGAGGCGAACCTGGGGAACTGAAACATCTAAGTACCCAGAGGAAAAGAAATCAACCGAGATTCCCCCAGTAGCGGCGAGCGAACGGGGAACAGCCCAGAACCTGAATCAGTTTGTGCATTAGTGGAAGCGTCTGGAAAGTCGCAGGGTACAGGGTGATACTCCCGTACACAAAAATGCACTTACTGTGAGTTCGAAGAGTAGGGCGGGACACGTGGTATCCTGTCTGAATATGGGGGGACCATCCTCCAAGGCTAAATACTCCTGACTGACCGATAGTGAACCAGTACCGTGAGGGAAAGGCGAAAAGAACCCCGGCGAGGGGAGTGAAACAGAACCTGAAACCGTGTACGTACAAGCAGTGGGAGCCTCTTTTATGGGGTGACTGCGTACCTTTTGTATAATGGGTCAGCGACTTATATTCTGTAGCAAGGTTAACCGTATAGGGGAGCCGCAGGGAAACCGAGTCTTAACTGGGCGTTAAGTTGCAGGGTATAGACCCGAAACCCGGTGATCTAGCCATGGGCAGGTTGAAGGTTGGGTAACACTAACTGGAGGACCGAACCGACTAATGTTGAAAAATTAGCGGATGACTTGTGGCTGGGGGTGAAAGGCCAATCAAACCGGGAGATAGCTGGTTCTCCCCGAAAGCTATTTAGGTAGCGCCTCGTGAACTCATCTTCGGGGGTAGAGCACTGTTTCGGCTAGGGGGCCATCCCGGCTTACCAACCCGATGCAAACTGCGAATACCGAAGAATGTTATCACGGGAGACACACGGCGGGTGCTAACGTCCGTCGTGAAGAGGGAAACAACCCAGACCGCCAGCTAAGGTCCCAAAGTCATGGTTAAGTGGGAAACGATGTGGGAAGGCACAGACAGCCAGGATGTTGGCTTAGAAGCAGCCATCATTTAAAGAAAGCGTAATAGCTCACTGGTCGAGTCGGCCTGCGCGGAAGATGTAACGGGGCTAAACCATGCACCGAAGCTGCGGCAGCGACACTATGTGTTGTTGGGTAGGGGAGCGTTCTGTAAGCCGTTGAAGGTGTGCTGTGAGGCATGCTGGAGGTATCAGAAGTGCGAATGCTGACATAAGTAACGATAAAGCGGGTGAAAAGCCCGCTCGCCGGAAGACCAAGGGTTCCTGTTCAACGTTAATCGGAGCAGGGTGAGTCGACCCCTAAGGCGAGGCTGAAAAGCGTAGTCGATGGGAAGCAGGTTAATATTCCTGCACTTGGTGTTACTGCGAAGGGGGGACGGAGAAGGCTAGGTTATCCGGGCGACGGTTGTCCCGGTTTAAGCATGTAGGCGGAGAGTTTAGGTAAATCCGGACTCTTATTAACGCTGAGGTGTGATGACGAGCCACTACGGTGGTGAAGTAACTGATGCCCTGCTTCCAGGAAAAGCCTCTAAGCTCCAGGTAACACGAAATCGTACCCCAAACCGACACAGGTGGTCAGGTAGAGAATACCAAGGCGCTTGAGAGAACTCGGGTGAAGGAACTAGGCAAAATGGTGCCGTAACTTCGGGAGAAGGCACGCTGGCGCGTAGGTGAAGGGACTTGCTCCCCGAGCTGAAGCCAGTCGAAGATACCAGCTGGCTGCAACTGTTTATTAAAAACACAGCACTGTGCAAACACGAAAGTGGACGTATACGGTGTGACGCCTGCCCGGTGCCGGAAGGTTAATTGATGGGGTTATCCGCAAGGAGAAGCTCTTGATCGAAGCCCCGGTAAACGGCGGCCGTAACTATAACGGTCCTAAGGTAGCGAAATTCCTTGTCGGGTAAGTTCCGACCTGCACGAATGGCGTAATGATGGCCAGGCTGTCTCCACCCGAGACTCAGTGAAATTGAAATCGCTGTGAAGATGCAGTGTACCCGCGGCAAGACGGAAAGACCCCGTGAACCTTTACTATAGCTTGACACTGAACATTGAGCCTTGATGTGTAGGATAGGTGGGAGGCTTTGAAGCGTGGACGCCAGTCTGCGTGGAGCCAACCTTGAAATACCACCCTTTAATGTTTGATGTTCTAACGTAGGCCCGTGATCCGGGCTGCGGACAGTGTCTGGTGGGTAGTTTGACTGGGGCGGTCTCCTCCTAAAGAGTAACGGAGGAGCACGAAGGTTGGCTAATCCTGGTCGGACATCAGGAGGTTAGTGCAATGGCATAAGCCAGCTTGACTGCGAGAGTGACGGCTCGAGCAGGTGCGAAAGCAGGTCATAGTGATCCGGTGGTTCTGAATGGAAGGGCCATCGCTCAACGGATAAAAGGTACTCCGGGGATAACAGGCTGATACCGCCCAAGAGTTCATATCGACGGCGGTGTTTGGCACCTCGATGTCGGCTCATCACATCCTGGGGCTGAAGTAGGTCCCAAGGGTACGGCTGTTCGCCGTTTAAAGTGGTACGCGAGCTGGGTTTAGAACGTCGTGAGACAGTTCGGTCCCTATCTGCCGTGGGCGCTGGAGAATTGAGGGGGGTTGCTCCTAGTACGAGAGGACCGGAGTGAACGCACCACTGGTGTTCGGGTTGTCATGCCAATGGCATTGCCCGGTAGCTAAGTGCGGAAAAGATAAGTGCTGAAAGCATCTAAGCACGAAACTTGCCCCGAGATGAGTTCTCCCTGACTCCTTGAGAGTCCTGAAGGGACGTTGAAGACTACGACGTTGATAGGCCGGATGTGTAAGTGCAGCGATGCATTGAGCTAACCGGTACTAATGACCCGTGAGGCTTAACCTTACAACGCCAGAGGCGTTTTTTGAGAGACGCAGTAGATTTTCAGCTTGTTCAGAGATTGGTTCGCGTGGTTACGGAAGTAACGGCGCGGATGAAACAGAATTTGCCTGGCGGCTTTAGCGCGGTGGTCCCACCTGACCCCATGCCGAACTCAGAAGTGAAACGCCGTAGCGCCGATGGTAGTGTGGGGTCTCCCCATGCGAGAGTAGGGAACTGCCAGGCATCAATTAAGTGAAGAAGCCCTGAACGAAAGTTCAGGGCTTTTTTACGTCTGAAGTCAGGGGTTATGACGCCTGAAATTCAGCCAGCCTGGCAAAAATCTCCCCCATTACCGACTCGTATTCAGCCAGTTTTCGATAAAGTCAGCCACGTTAACCGGCTGATTAATATCGAGAAGAGGGATGTTAATTGATGATTTCTCATCGCTGGCCAACGCAATCACATATTCATCCATTAAATCTTCCACTTCACCTTTGATATCACGCCGCCACAGCACAATTTTGGGTACTGGCTCATCCTTAAAGCCCTCAACCAGCACCAGATCCAGCGCTGAACTGTCCATCTGCGCGGCCAGTTCCGCCAGATTCAACGGCTGATCAGGGGTTTCACACATCAATGCCCAGCGCTGATTACTGGCAACAATCACCTGATCGGCACCCGCTTTTCGCAGCAGATAGCTGTCTTTTCCCAGCGTATCGATGTCCATTTTATGATGGGTATGTTTGATTAATCCTGTACGAATGCCACGCGCCTTCAATAAAGGAATTACCTGCTGCAATAGGGTGGTTTTTCCGGTGCCACTCCACGCAGCGATCGCCAGTAAAGGCACGCTCATCACTGCATTTCCTCATCAACCAAATCGTCCGGCGTATTAATATTGCGAAAAGCAGACTCAGGATCAGCGAATGTCACCGCGTGTCCGCCATGTTCACGTAAAAACTGCATTAAACGTCGCTCACCACGAAGCAGCCAGGCTTCCAGATCCTCGGCCATTGATTGATTGACCAGTGCCAATGCAGGATGATCGCGTTGCGTTGATCGTACCCAAACCGCAGGCGCATCGTCGCGCTGCTGCCATAATCGTGCAACGAAGTCTTCCGGTAACCAGGGCGTATCACAGGCACAAAAGGCGACCCACTCAGTTTTGCTATTCTGTAGGCCACTTAACATACCCGCCAACGGACCTGGATAATCAGGCATCGAATCGCTTACTACCTGACAACCGCTAGCCTGATAACGATCAATGTTGCGATTAGCGCTTATCAACACAATATTGACCTGCGGCACCAATCGCTGCAGAACATGTTGATAAAGCGGTTTGCCATGAAGCTCCAGCAACCCTTTATCCTGGCCACCCATGCGACTGCCTTGACCACCTGCGAGGATCACGCCGGTAAATGCGGTCATTTTCGTCTCCCTCATCATACTGGACGATAATTGCATAACGGCAGCGTACCACTGCATAAAGGAATCAATGATGAAATATCACCGACTTAATGAATTGTTTGAACTCCTGCAACCGGCCTGGCAAAAGGAGTCTGATCTTAACCTGCTGGCATTTTTACAAAAACTGGCACAGGAATCTGGCTTCAGTGGCCCATTAAGTGAATTAACCGATGACATATTGATTTACCATCTCAAAATGCGTGACGCGGGCCGCGATGCGGAGATTCCCGGACTGAAAAAGGATTATGAAGTGGACTTCAAAACCGCGCTATTACGTGCACGCGGTGTGATTAAGGATGATGAGTAGTGTTATCCTTGCGCATTCCTTGCAACGGTAATACACAGGCAAAATGATGAGCGAAGCCGCTTTTAATTTCCAGACGCTGAACCCCGATGTCATCCTTGATGCACTCTGGGATACGGGTCTGCGTGTCGAATCCGGCCTAACCGCCCTCAATAGCTACGAAAACCGTGTCTATCAGTTCAGCGATGATGATAAGTGTCGCTATGTGGCTAAGTTCTATCGCCCACAGCGCTGGAGTGCACAACAAATTCTGGAAGAGCATCAGTTCACGCATGACCTGCTGGTCGATGAAGTGCCTGTTGCTGCACCACTGGCATTGCAGGGCAGCACACTGAATCACCATGCCGGTTTTATGTTTGCCGTTTTCCCGAGTCTGGGTGGGCGACAGTATGAAACCGATAATGAAGAACAGATGGAATGGGTGGGTCGTTTTCTCGGCCGTATCCATCAAACGGGTCGCCAGAGCTTGTTTCAACAGCGGCCAACCTTCGGTCTGGAGGAATACGTCTTCCAACCACGTCAGGAGCTGGAGCAGAGCACGCTGGTACCGGCTGCCTTGAAAGATGCACTGCTGAACGCTGTTGATAAACTTAGCAGCACGTTGCAGCAGTGCTGGCATGATAAGTGGCAACCGCTCAGGCTGCATGGCGACTGCCATCCGGGTAATATCCTGTGGCGCGATGAACCAATGTTTGTTGATCTTGACGATGCGCGCAACGGACCTGCCGTGCAGGATCTGTGGATGCTGGTGAACGGCGATCGTCAGGAGCAGCTGATCCAGTGGGATATTCTGCTGGAAGCTTATAATGAATTCAGTGACTTCGATTTACATGAATTGTCACTGATTGAGCCTTTACGCGCTATGCGCATGGTTTATTATTTGGCCTGGGTGGTACGCCGCTGGCAGGATCCTGCGTTTCCTCGCGCCTTCCCCTGGATGACCGACGAGGATTTTTGGCGCCGACAGATTGCACTATTTATCGAGCAGGAGAGGCTGTTACATCAACCCCCGTTGCAGCTTAGCCCGCAATTTTAATGAAGTACTCAGGAGATTTTTTCACGATGAAAAAGATTATGTTTGCGCTGGTAGGTTTAATGCTGGCATTTGGCGCCTTAGCGGCACAGTTTAATGACGGAAAACAATTCGTCACGCTGCCAAAGCCGGTTGCTGGTGAGCCACAGGTATTGGAGTTCTTCTCCTTCTTCTGCCCACACTGCTACCAGTTCGAACGCATCTATCACGTTAGCGATGCCGTGAAAAAGAATCTGCCAGCAGATACCAAAGTGACCAAATACCACGTTGATTTCCTGGGTGGTGACTTCGGTCCTGTTGTTACACAAGCCTGGGCTGTTGCGATGGCGCTGGGCGTGGAAAGCAAGGTCACTGCACCAATCTTTGACGGTATTCAGAAAACCCAAACCGTTACCGATGCGGCGAGCCTGAAAGCCACTTTCATCCAGGCTGCGGGCATCTCATCAGAAGATTATGATGCGGCCTGGAATAGCTTTGCGGTAAAAGCGTTGGTTGCACAGCAGCAGAAAGCGGCAGCCGATCTTAATCTGCAGGGCGTGCCAGCCATCTTCGTTAACGGCAAATACATGGTGAATAACGGCGGTCTGGACACCAGCTCAATGGACAATTTCGTTGCCGATTATGCCAACGTAGTGAAATTCCTGGTTGAGAAGAAGTAATTAAGCTCGAATAAACGCCGGCGATGTCGGCGTTTTTATTTCCTTCCCCATGACGTAATAATGATATCCCTGTTAACCCTCCGCTTAATATCCACATGGACGATCACCTTTTCAAAAAGGCGCCTTTCATCACGGTAAGTTAATAACAAATTGAAAAATAATAACTTTTATAAGTGAAATGATTGTAATCAGCGTAAATAACAATACGTTATGAATTTTACGCACAAAGTTATCCACAGAATGATCCTTGCGATCCACACCGCGTAACGACGAAAAAGATCCTGACATCCCCGCTCTGATTCAACATTCCTCTCTGGTTGTGGCATCCTTATAGCCCTCATTATCGCAACGAAGAAAATACGAACCTATGGCGCAAATTGCAGAAAACCCCCTGATTCTGGTAGACGGATCCTCTTATCTCTACCGGGCATATCATGCCTTTCCGCCGCTGACTAACAGTGCAGGCGAGCCCACGGGCGCCATGTACGGTGTGCTCAACATGCTGAAAAGTTTGCTGATGCAGTATCAGCCGAGTCATGTGGCCGTAGTCTTCGATGCGAAAGGCAAAACTTTCCGCGATGAATTATTCGAGCACTACAAATCGCACCGCCCGCCAATGCCCGACGATCTGCGTGCACAGATCGAACCGTTGCACGAGATGGTCAAAGCGATGGGATTACCGCTGCTGGCGGTGACCGGCGTTGAGGCTGACGATGTGATTGGCACCCTGGCACTCGAAGCAGAGAAGCAGGGCCGTGCGGTGCTGATCAGCACCGGCGATAAAGATATGGCGCAACTGGTCACGCCGGGTATTACGCTGATTAACACCATGACCAATACCGTGTTGGGCCCGGAAGAGGTCGAGCAGAAATATGGTGTGCCACCTTCATTGATCATCGACTTCCTCGCCATGATGGGTGACAGCTCGGATAACATTCCTGGTGTGCCTGGCGTGGGAGAGAAGACTGCACAGGCGCTGCTACAAGGCCTGGGCGGCATGCAGTCAATTTACGATAACCTGGATAAAGTGGCGGATCTCTCGTTCCGTGGTGCGAAGACCATGGCAGCAAAGCTGGAGCAGAACCGCGAGGTCGCATTCCTGTCCTACCAGCTGGCGACCATTAAAACGGACGTCGAACTTGAACTGGGTTGTGAGCAACTCACCGTCAACGAGCCGGACGTTGAAACACTGCAAAACCTTTTCGGCCGCTATGAGTTCAAACGATGGATCACCGATCTGCAGGACGGCACCTGGCTGCAAGGCAAAAAGAGCAATGTGCAGGCGCAGAAATCACTGGCTACTGAACCTGCAATTGCGGCGGCAGAAACAGCTAGCGTGCTGTCATCTGAAGGCTACGTGACCATTTTGGATCAGGCGACCTTCGACGAGTGGCTACAAAAACTGAAAAAGGCAGAACTCTTTGCCTTCGATCTGGAAACCGATTCTCTGGATAGCTGGAGTGCCAACATTGTCGGTCTCTCCTTTGCGATTGTGCCCGGTGAAGCGGCTTATCTTCCGGTGGCTCATGACTATCTTGATGCACCAGAACAACTCGATCGCAACGACGTGCTCAAGCAGCTAAAACCGTTACTGGAAGACGCCAAAGCCGCAAAAGTCGGTCAGAACCTCAAATACGATCGCGGCGTACTGAAAAACTACGATATTGAACTGCAGGGCATCAAATTCGACACCATGCTGGAGTCTTACTGCCTGAGCAGCGTTGGCGGTAAACATGATATGGACAGCCTGGCGGCGCGCTGGCTGAACCACAAAACCGTCACTTTTGAAGAGATTGCCGGTAAGGGCAAAAATCAGCTGACCTTCAACCAGATTGCTATTGAGCAGGCCGCTCATTACGCTGCGGAAGACGCAGACGTCACACTGCAGTTGCATCTGCAGATGTGGCCAAAGCTGGAGCAGGAAGCGGGTCCGAAGAAGGTCTTTACTGATATCGAGATGCCGCTGGTGACCGTGATTTCACGCATTGAGCGTAACGGCGTCTTAATCGATCAAAACATCCTGGGCAAACACTCGCAGGAGCTGACTACACGTCTGGCGGAACTGGAGCTGAAAGCGCATGATTTAGCCGGCGAGCCGTTTAATCTTTCGTCCACCAAACAACTGCAAACCATTCTGTTTGAAAAGCAGGGTATCAAGCCGACCAAGAAAACGCCGGGCGGCGCACCGTCAACCAGCGAAGAAGTGCTGGCTGAACTGGCGCTGGACTATCCGCTGCCCAAAGTGATTCTGGAACATCGTGGCTTGTCTAAGCTGAAGTCGACTTATACCGACAAATTGCCTTTAATGATCAATCCGATTACTGGCCGCGTGCATACTTCCTATCATCAGGCGGTCACGGCTACCGGACGTCTCTCATCTACCGATCCCAACCTGCAAAACATCCCTGTGCGTAATGAAGAAGGCCGTCGTATTCGCCAGGCCTTTATCGCAGGTAAAGATAATCGCATTGTCGCGGCGGACTACTCACAAATTGAGCTGCGCATCATGGCGCATCTCTCGCAGGATAAAGGCCTGCTGGATGCGTTTGCGCAGGGTGAGGACATTCACCGCGCCACTGCATCAGAAGTCTTTGGTGTCGCGCTGAGCAAGGTATCCGGTGAGCAACGTCGCAGTGCTAAGGCGATTAACTTTGGCTTGATTTACGGCATGAGCGCATTCGGTCTGTCGCGCCAGCTCAATATTGGCGCAGGCGAAGCGAAAAAGTATATGGATCTCTACTTTGAGCGCTATCCCGGCGTACTGCGTTATATGGAAGAGACGCGCACTCAGGCGGCAGAGAAGGGCTATGTGGAGACTTTGGATGGTCGCCGCCTGTGGCTACCGGACATCAGTTCCAGCAACGCTATTCGTCGTAAGGCGGCAGAGCGCGCGGCGATTAACGCCCCGATGCAAGGTACAGCAGCGGACATTATCAAACGTGCGATGATCGCCGTGGATGGCTGGCTACTGCAACAGCAGAATGATGCCGTGAAGATGATCATGCAGGTACACGATGAACTGGTGTTTGAGATCCACAAAGACGAAGTAGAGAGTGCGAGTGCGACGATCCGCCAGCTGATGGAGAGCAGCATGAAGCTTGATGTGCCGCTGCAAGTTGAAGTGGGAATGGGCGATAACTGGGATCAGGCGCACTAAGGAAACGCTGTCGGCGGTTTATCTAAACCGCTGACAACGTCATAAGAAAAAAGTTTACTTAATCGGTTCAGCAAAACAGCAAAGGCGCTGATTAAATGCGCGTTTTGTAACTGCCTCACTGCTAAGCATTTTTTTAGTAATTAAACTACATGCCTTAAGCCAAAGTGTGACGAACCCGGTAAAAAAGATGTCGAATCCTGAAACTTAACAACAAAAAACCCTTTGTAGGTCGGGGAAAATCAGGTAAAGTTCATCGCGTAGGGTACAGAGGTAAGATGTTCTATCTTTCAGACCTTTTACTTCACGTAATCGGATTTGGCTGAATATTTAGCCGCCCCAGTCATTTATGACTGGGGCGTTTTTTATTGGGCTTTATCTGAAAAACGGGCTGTAAACCCGCTTCAAAAAATCATTCAGATGGCGCTTCGCCATCATCTTCCTGCGCCGGCTCCAGCTCACTGAACCAGCTATCGAGTTTCTGACGAACGATATCAACGCCGATCTTCTTGAGTGATGAGAACATCTCTACCTGCACATCGCCCACAAAGCCCAGTGCTGCTTCACGTACCAGTTTGAGCTGCGCTTTACGTGCACCTGATGCCAGCTTATCCGCTTTGGTTAACAGCACCAGCACCGGAATACCGCTCTGAACTGCCCACTCAATCATATTCTGATCGAGGTCTTTCAGTGGATGGCGAATATCCATCAGCACCACCAGACCTTTTAATGCCTGGCGCTTCTGCAAATATTCAGACAGCGCACGCTGCCATTTGCGCTTCATCTCTTCCGGAACTTCGGCGTAACCATAGCCCGGTAAATCGACCAGGGTTTTCCCCTCGACGACCTGAAAAAGGTTAATCAGCTGAGTACGACCCGGCGTTTTACTGGTACGCGCCAGGCTTTTCTGGTTGGTGATAGTATTCAGCGCGCTGGATTTGCCTGCGTTAGAGCGTCCGGCAAAGGCAACCTCAATGCCCACATCCGCCGGTAAATGGCGAATATCCGGGGCGCTGAGCACGAAATGGGTCATGTGATAATTCAAAGCAGACAAAGTAAAACTCCAGCAGAGTGATTCGATCAATTGGGCTGATTATACCTGTTATGGCGCAAAAGTATCCGATAGCGTCTTAACGCGTCATTTTGTAAGAGATCAACGATGATTACTGCCAGTCATTACCGTTTAATAGAATCTTCATAACTAATTAAATTAACTATTTTCAATTGGTTATGTTCGCCATGCGAATTACGCCTTCAAATTAACCTCACGCCTCACTTGTTCATTTTACTGATTGGTCTACATTTGGTGTCAGTGCAAGGCAGCACCCATCAGGATGATGCGCTCAGGAGTGTCGGGGATGACCAGGAGCATGGCAGGATGTGATTCAGGTATGAGTCGGACAGGGAAAAGGATTACTCGCAGGAGCGATGAGGCGAAGGAGCAACCGGGACGTTGTGAGCTGTAAAGGATTTATACCGTTATACCTTCAGTAGAAGGTGCGAAATAAGGCGATAGCATAGGCTATCGCCTTTTTTCTTTGTCATCTTTCTGCTAGATTTCGCCGCAATTCTATACTGAAGAAAAATCGCCGAGACCGGACACCATGAAGCAACCTGCACCAGCCCAGCGTGGCAAACCTGCTGCTAAAGCCAAACGCAAATCGCGTGAAGACCTGAATCAGGAAGCGCGCGATCGCAAACGCGATAAAAAGCACAGTGGCCTCAAAGCGGGCAACCGTGCTAACCCGGAAACTAAAGGCGCTGGCAAAGGCCAGGGTCAGAAAAATGCCGATCCACGCACCGGCAGTAAAAAACCCGTAGCGCTGGTGGCCGATGGCAAAACAGTACCGGAGAAAAAGCCGGTAGCAAAAGCCAAACCGAAAGCGGAAAAGGTGCGTCTGACGCCAGAAGAAGAGTTAGCGAAGCTGGAAAACGATGAACGCCTGGACACCTTGCTGGATCGTCTGGAAAGCGGTGAGACCCTCAGCGCTGAAGATCAGGCATGGCTGGATCAGACACTGGATCGCATTGACGAGCTGATGGAAACCCTCGGTATCGCGCTGGATGACGGTGCTGAAGATGAACAAGCCGAAGTCGATATGATGCGCTTGTTAAAAGGCAACTAAGTCAATTTTGATCGGCATGCGCTTTTGCGCATGCCGCGCTAAACAGGTATTCGCTGATGCTTTGGCCTGGATCAATTTTAGCGCTGCTGCTGACATGTTATCTCCTGTGGTTATTGTTTAAACTTCGTCGCCTGTCGCGTCTGAAGTCGCGTTTACGCCGGCGTACGGCTCACCGCAATCTCTCCTCTTCTGCCACGCGACCCTCTCTCAGACGACGTCACCGTAAGGAGTGAGCATGTCATCGCAGCAGATTGAATGGGACCAGCGGCTGATTGAAAAATACAATTACGCGGGTCCGCGCTACACCTCTTATCCCACTGCGCTGGAGTTCAATGAGAACTTTGGCGAAGCAAGCTTCCAGTCTGCGGTTGAACGTTACCCTGAACGCTCTCTGTCGCTGTATGTCCACATTCCGTTCTGCCATCGTCTCTGCTACTTCTGCGGCTGCAATAAGATTGTGACGCGCCAGCTGCACAAGGCTGACCGTTATCTGGATGTGCTGGAACAGGAGATCCGTCAGCGCGCGCCGCTGTTTGCCGGACGCCGCGTCACGCAGTTGCACTGGGGCGGTGGTACGCCAACCTTCCTCAATCAGGCTCAGGTCAGCCGGCTAGTGGCGCTGCTGCGTGGCCATTTTGACATTGCGGATGATGTTGAGATGTCGATCGAAGTCGATCCACGCGAAATTGAGCTGGCGATGATCGATCATCTGCGTGCTGAAGGATTTAATCGCCTGAGCATGGGTGTACAGGACTTCAATAAAGCGGTGCAGGAGCGCGTCAATCGCGTGCAGGACGAAGAGACTATCTTTGGGCTGGTTGAGCGTGCGCGTGCGCGAGGATTCCGCTCAGTGAGCCTGGATCTGATTTACGGTTTGCCGCTGCAGACGCCCGAAAGTTTTGCTTTCACTTTACAACGAGTGATCGCGCTCAACCCCGATCGTCTCAGCGTATTCAATTACGCGCACATGCCGACGCTGTTCGCTGCACAACGCAAAATCAAAGATGAAGAGCTACCCGGTGCGGAACAGAAGCTGCAGATCCTGCAGCAAACCATTGGCACCTTAACCGATGCAGGCTATCAGTTCATCGGTATGGACCACTTTGCCAAACCCGATGACGAACTGGCCATCGCGCAGCATGCAGGTGAGCTGCACCGTAATTTTCAGGGTTACACCACGCAAGGCGAGACCGAGCTGGTGGGATTCGGTGTCTCGGCGATCAGTATGCTGGGAGACAGTTACGCGCAGAATCAAAAAGAATTGAAGGACTACTATGCCAGTGTGGAGCAGAGTGGGAGCGCGCTCTGGCGAGGTTTAACACTGAGTGATGATGACTGTCTGCGCCGTGATGTCATCAAAACGCTGATCTGCAATTTCTCATTAGATTTCGCGGCGATTGAAGCGCAATGGCCCATCACTTTTGAAGCGTATTTTGCGGAAGATTTAGCGTTACTGGCGCCTTTGATGGCGGATGGTTTGCTGGAACTTCGCGGGCGCAGTCTGCATGTCACAGGAATTGGACGTTTGCTGATTCGGAATATCTGCATGTGCTTTGATCGCTATCTGCGTCAAAAGGCGCGCCAGCAGCAGTTCTCGCGGGTGATATAAAAATCCAGGGGAGCATCGTGCTCCCCTGATTATCACTTATTCCATTCCCAGCTCTTTCAGTTTACGCGTCAGAGTATTACGACCCCAACCCAGTAAACGAGCCGCTTCCTGCTTGTGTCCCTGAGTGTGACGCAGGGCGGTGGTGAGCAGCGTGCGCTCCATCTCCGGCTGCGCTTCAGAGAGCAGGTTCTGATGACCGGAACGCAGTGCGCGGTCCGCCCATTGTGCCAGCAGGGTGGCCCAGCTATCCGGCAGAGACTGCACCGGGTTATCCGGCGTGCTCGACTCAAACAGCTCCGGCGGCAGATCCTGAATCAACACTTCCTGGCCTGCAGCCATCACGGTTAACCAGCGGCAGGTGTTCTCCAGCTGGCGCACGTTACCGGACCAATGCAGGCGCGTCAGTGCCGTCTCCGTCTCCGGGTGCAGAATCTTCGCTTCAACACCTAGCTCACGTGCCGCTACCTGCAAGAAGTAGCGTGCCAGACGTGGAATGTCCTCGCGACGCTCACGCAGCGGTGGCAAGTGCACACGAATCACGTTCAGGCGATGGAACAGATCCTCGCGGAACTTGCCTTCCTGCACGCGCAGCTCAAGGTTCTGGTGAGTTGCCGCGATAATACGCACATCCACTTTCACCGGTGCATAGCCGCCCACGCGATAGAACTGGCCATCGGCCAATACGCGCAGCAAGCGGGTTTGCACATCGAGCGGCATATCACCAATTTCATCGAGGAACAGCGTGCCGCCATCGGCCTGCTCAAAGCGGCCCTGACGAATCTGGTTTGCCCCGGTAAACGCCCCTTTCTCGTGCCCGAACAATTCGGATTCGATCAGGTCTTTCGGGATTGCTGCCATATTCAACGCGATAAACGGTGATTTGGCGCGCGGACTGTGGCGATGCAGCGCATGCGCCACCAACTCTTTACCGGTACCCGATTCACCATTAATCAGCACACTGATGGATGAGCGCGACAAACGGCCAATAATACGGAACACATCCTGCATCGCTGGCGCTTCGCCAATGATGTCGGTTGTCGGACCGCTCACCGGCTGATTACGCGGCTGCTGCTGTTCCTGATAGTGACTGATCGCACGTTCAACCAGCGCGACGGCTTCATCAATATCAAACGGCTTAGGCAGGTAATCGAAAGCGCCTTGTTGATAAGCGCTGACGGCGGCATCAAGATCCGAATGTGCGGTCATAATGATGACCGGCAGCATCGGGTGACGCTGTTTAATCTGTTTCAGCAGCGCCAGTCCATCCATGCCCGGCATGCGAATATCCGATAACAATACATCTGGGGTTTTACTTGAGAGTGCATCCAGCACTTCATTGCCGCTGTCAAATGTGGCGCAGCTCAAACCGGCTCCAGTGAGCGCACGTTCAAGCACCCAGCGGATGGAGCTATCGTCATCGACGATCCAGACTATCCCTCGTTGCATAGAAACCTCACTGGCGAATAGGCAGGTAAACCGAGAATTCGGTGTGTCCTGGCCAACTGTTAAATTCTATTTTTCCTGAATGCTGATCGATCAGGCTGCGGGCGATGGAGAGACCTAAACCGGTGCCTCCTTCACGACCACTCACCATCGGATAGAACAGCGTGTCCTGTAGCTGAGCAGGAATGCCAGGGCCATCATCTTCAATATCAATACGCGCCACCAGGCGATAACGGGTGCCGTGCAGCGTTAGCTGGAACGCGGTACGGGTGCGGATCACGATAGTGCCGCCTTCGTCACCCAGCGCCTGCAACGCATTACGCACCACGTTGAGCAGCACCTGTTCAATCTGATCGGGATCGTGTGGCAGTTCGGGCAGGCTCGGGTCGTAATCACGCACCAGCGAGACATTGTCCGGTAACTCCATCGAGACCAGATTGACCACGCGCTCAGCCACCTGATGAATGCTTTGTGTAACATGCATACCTGGCTGTTGTGGTCCAAGTAAGCGATCAACCAGATTACGCAGGCGGTCTGCCTGTTCGATAATAATCCGGGTATATTCATGCAGCGAAGGATCGGGCAGAGCACGGGTTAATAACTGTGCGGCGCCGCGTAATCCTCCCAGCGGGTTTTTAATTTCATGCGCCAGTCCGCGCACTAAATCACGAGCGGCGACTTGCTGAGCATGTTGCAACTGTTCCTGGCTAAGACGGCGTTGATTATCCATCGGCGCCATTTCCAGCAGAATAAGGCCATCGGGTAAACGTTGAGCCGTCAGCGACATAATGTGCGCGCGGCCATCGACCACTAACGTCACTTCGCTGTCAGTAAAGCCCTGGCCTGCTCCAAGACTCTCGCTCATCACCTCAATATTCAGCGAAAAATAGCCGGTTAATTCCGGTAATGGCGTGCCGAACAATTTGCGTGAGCTTTGCGCCAGTAATTGCTGAGCCGCCGGGTTGGCGTAATGGATAACCAGATCGTTATCGACCAGCAAAATACTGTTGATGAGAGAGTTAAGAATCTGCCCCGCGTCGGGCAGTGTGCCAGTTGCCATACAGCGTTCCTCTGCACTAAGTTAGTGCATTATAGCCTTTTGGGACTGATAACTATCATTCGAACGATGAATTCGCGGTGAAAAAAGCCCATCCGGAGATGGGCTAAAGTTTCCACGGCAACAAAAAACGTTCAGGTTATTTACGCCGCCAAATAAGCGGCGTGAAATGCGCTGAAATTTTTTAAATTAAACGCTGTAGTACAGTTCAAACTCAACTGGGTGCGGAGTCATACGCACACGGTCAACGTCTGGCTTAAGCAGTTCGATGTACGCGTCGATAGCGTCATCAGTGAACACGCCGCCACGGGTCAGGAACTCGCGGTCTTCGTTCAGTGCGTTCAGTGCTTCTTCCAGAGAACCTGCAACTTTTGGAATCTCAGCTTCTTCTTCCGGTGGCAGGTCATACAGGTTTTTGTCCATCGCATCGCCAGGGTGGATCTTGTTGATGATGCCGTCAAGACCTGCCATCAGCAGCGCGGTGAATGCCAGGTATGGGTTAGCCGCTGGATCCGGGAAGCGCGCTTCGATACGACGTGCTTTCGGGCTCGCAACCACTGGGATACGGATTGAAGCTGAACGGTTACGTGCTGAGTAAGCCAGCATGACCGGTGCTTCGTAGCCTGGGACCAGACGCTTGTAAGAGTTGGTGGTTGGGTTCGCCAGGGCGTTGATCGCTTTAGCGTGCTTGATAACACCACCAATGTAGAACAGCGCAGCTTCAGACAGGCCGCCGTATTTGTCGCCAGAGAACAGGTTCACGCCGCCTTTTGACAGGGACATGTGGCAGTGCATACCAGAACCGTTATCGCCGAACATTGGCTTAGGCATGAAGGTCGCAGTTTTGTTGTACGCGTGAGCAACGTTGTGCACCACGTATTTGTAGATCTGAATTTCGTCAGCTTTTTTGGTCATGGTGTTGAAGCGGGTTGCCACTTCGTTCTGACCAGCTGTTGCTACTTCGTGGTGATGGGCTTCAACCACCAGACCCATCTGCTCCATGGTCAGACACATGGCAGAACGGATGTCTTGTCCTGAATCAACCGGTGGTACTGGGAAGTAACCGCCTTTCAGACCTGGACGGTGACCTTTGTTACCGCCTTCGTAAGCTTTACCGGTGTTCCATGCTGCTTCGATATCGTCGATAGCAACGTGTGAACCTGCAGTAGAAGAACCGAAACGAATGTCATCGAACAGGAAGAACTCTGGCTCTGGTCCAAACAGCACGGTATCCGCGATGCCTGAAGAACGCAGGAACTCTTCTGCACGTTTAGCGATGGAGCGTGGGTCACGATCGTAGCCCTGCAGAGTGCCTGGCTCAAGGATGTCACAGCGGATGATCAGCGTAGAATCTTCGAAGAACGGATCCATAACCGCAGTGGTAGCATCCGGCATCAGTACCATGTCTGATTCGTTAATGCCTTTCCAGCCACCGATGGATGAGCCATCGAACATTTTGCCTTCTTCGAAGAAGTCAGCGTTAACCTGGTGAGCAGGGATAGTAACGTGCTGTTCTTTACCTTTGGTATCGGTAAAACGCAGGTCAACAAACTTAACTTCGTGCTCGTTCATCATCGAGAGGACGTGTTCAGCGGACATACTTAAACTCTCCTGGAAATGGTCATAATCGTCATGGTGAGAGAACTTCGTTGCCTGGAATGTGTCACGCTTTCTGACCACCCCTAACCAAGATCTCGGCAAGCTCTTTTCAACCGTTGTAAAACTGTCGTTTTCGCTTGAAAGATATAAAGCGAATTCTGTGCCAACTTTATTACAATGGTAAAAATGGCGCTGTGACGCGCTCTTTCGTGAGTCGGTCACTGCACCAGTATGGATGACGCGCACTAATTTGGTGCTCCACAGATCAAATATCGCCCCAAAAAGGTGCAAAACACCACCGCAGTGCAGATTAATGCACCGTTATTGGTGCTAAAAAACAGCACTAAGAGAAACTTTAAGGGAATACTGTGATCATGTTCAGTCTTTCGCTTAATCCGTGTACAATACCGCGTTATTTCTATAATGCCTGAGGCAAAGCTGTGATCGAAAATTTGCGTAACATCGCCATCATCGCGCACGTTGACCATGGTAAGACCACCCTGGTTGACAAGCTGCTGCAACAGTCCGGTACTTTTGATGCTCGTACCGAAGCGACTGAGCGCGTAATGGACTCCAACGATTTGGAGAAAGAGCGTGGGATTACCATCCTCGCAAAAAACACCGCCATCAAATGGAACGACTACCGTATCAACATCGTTGATACCCCAGGACACGCCGACTTCGGTGGTGAAGTGGAACGTGTTATGTCCATGGTGGATTCGGTGCTGCTGGTTGTAGATGCGATGGATGGCCCTATGCCGCAAACCCGCTTCGTAACCAAGAAAGCGTTTGCTCATGGTTTGAAGCCGATTGTAGTAATCAACAAAGTTGACCGTCCGGGCGCGCGCCCTGATTGGGTTGTTGATCAGGTATTCGACCTGTTCGTTAACCTGGACGCGACTGACGAGCAGCTGGACTTCCCTATCATCTTCGCTTCAGCGTTGAATGGTATCGCTGGTCTGGAACATACCGACATGGCTGACGACATGACCCCGCTGTATCAGGCGATCGTCGACCACGTTTCTCCACCACAGGTTGAAGTTGAAGCACCACTGCAGATGCAAATCTCGCAGCTGGACTACAACAACTACTTGGGTGTTATCGGTATCGGCCGCATCAAGCGCGGTACGGTTAAGCCGAACCAGCAGGTCACTATCATTGATAGCGAAGGCAAAACCCGTAACGGTAAAGTCGGTAAAGTACTGGGCCACCTCGGTCTGGAACGTATCGAAAGCACCCTGGCGGAAGCAGGCGACATCATTGCTATCACCGGTCTGGGCGAGCTGAACATCTCTGACACCATCTGCGACACGCAGAAAGTGGAAGCGCTGCCAGCCCTGAGCGTCGATGAACCAACCGTAACCATGTTCTTCAACGTCAACACCTCACCTTTCTGCGGTAAAGAAGGTAAGTTCGTGACGTCGCGCCAGATCCTGGAGCGCCTGAATAAAGAGCTGGTACACAACGTGGCACTGCGCGTTGAAGAAACTGAAGATTCTGATGCATTCCGTGTGTCTGGTCGTGGTGAGCTTCACCTGTCAGTTCTGATCGAAAACATGCGTCGTGAAGGTTTCGAACTGGCGGTATCCCGTCCGAAAGTTATCTTCCGCGAATTCGAAGGCCGTAAACAAGAGCCATTCGAAAACGTGACCCTCGACATCGAAGAAACCCACCAGGGTTCTGTGATGCAAGCGATGGGTGAGCGTAAAGGCGATCTGAAAAACATGGATCCAGATGGCAAAGGCCGTGTACGTCTCGACTACATGATCCCAAGCCGTGGTCTGATCGGCTTCCGTAACGAATTCATGACCATGACTTCTGGTACTGGTCTGCTGTACTCCACCTTCAGCCATTACGACGATGTTCGTCAGGGCGAAGTGGGCCAGCGTCAGAACGGCGTGCTGATCTCAAATGGCCAGGGTAAAGCGGTAGCGTTCGCCCTGTTCAGCCTGCAGGATCGCGGTAAGCTGTTCCTGGGTCACGGTGCGGAAGTGTATGAAGGCCAGATCATCGGTATTCACAGCCGTTCTAACGACCTGACAGTTAACTGCCTGACCGGTAAGAAACTGACCAACATGCGTGCGTCAGGTACTGACGAAGCGACCACTCTGGTTCCACCGCAGAAAATGACGCTGGAGCAGGCTATCGAGTTCATCGATGATGACGAACTGGTAGAAGTGACTCCGCAGTCAGTACGTATTCGTAAACGTCACCTGACCGAGAACGACCGTAAGCGTTCTTCTCGCGGCAGCAAAGACTAAGCGAAACAGTCTGATATTTAAGCCCCGCACTGCGGGGCTTTTTTATGCCTGCAACCCGCTGCAACCCTCGCTTTCTGAATATTGTTCCCGCTTCCAAAATCCTGATTTCCCCCTCATCGTACCTGTTCAGCACTGAGTTTTGCCGCTAGAGTGAATGATCCAGGGAATAGAAGGAGAGGCGTCATGCTGTACATATTTGATTTAGGCAATGTGATTGTTGATATCGATTTTAATCGTGTGCTCGGCGTCTGGAGTGACCTGGGACGCGTGCCGCTGGCGACCTTACAAAGTCGCTTCCAGATGGATGAAGCGTTCGAGAAACACGAGCGTGGTGAAATCAGCGATCCTGAGTTTGCGGCACGTATCTGTGATCAACTGGATATCGCTTTGAGCTACCCGCAATTCACTGCGGGCTGGCAGGCGGTGTTCGTGGATGTTCGTCCGGAAACGCTGGCCATCATGAACGCCCTACGCGCGAAAGGTGAACGGGTGGTTATCCTCTCTAACACCAACCAGCTGCATTTTGAATTTTGGCCAACACAATATCCTGACGTACAGCAAGCGGCAGACCACGTCTATATGTCGCAGGATATCGGTATGCGCAAGCCAGAGGCACGCATCTATCAATATGTGCTTGACCACGAAGGCTATACCGCCGATCAGGCGGTGTTCTTTGACGATAACCGTGCCAATATCGATGCCGCGCGCGCGTTGGGTATTGAGAGCGTGTTAGTGGAAGACGCGAAAACCGTGCCGGACTGGTTTGCGAGCCGTCGCTGAGTGGTAACACGTAACCACATGCGCCATTCGGCGCACGCGTTTTTCCTGTGGGTCAAACTGCTGTGGCGCCGCGTTGATGAAGACAACATGACGACGCAGGCCGGGAATCTGGCCTACGTCTCATTGCTGGCTTTGGTGCCGCTGATTGCCGTGGTGTTTGCCCTTTTCGCCGCTTTCCCTATGTTTTCGGAGATTAGCGTCCAACTTAAGCACTTCATCTTCAGCAACTTTATGCCGGCAGCCGGTGACGTCATCCAACGCTATCTCGATCAGTTTGTGGCCAACGTCAATAAAATGACGGCGGTTGGTATTGTCGGATTGATCGTTACCGCACTGCTGCTGATGCACTCGGTGGACAGTGCGCTCAACGCGATCTGGCGCAGCGATAAACCACGACCAATGGTTTACTCCTTTGCCGTCTATTGGATGATCCTGACGCTGGGCCCGATTCTGGCGGGTGCCAGTCTGGCCATCAGTTCTTACTTACTATCGCTACGCTGGGTCAATGTCACCGGCGTTACCAGCCTTATCGATCAGGTGTTACGTATCTTCCCTCTGGTGCTCGCCATCCTCGCGTTCTGGTTGCTCTACAGTATCGTCCCGACGCGCCGGGTGCCAACGCGTGATGCGCTGATCGGCGCGATTGTCGCCGGGCTACTGTTTGAGCTGGGCAAAAAAGGGTTTGCGCTCTATGTTACGATGTTCCCTTCGTATCAATTAATTTACGGCGTACTGGCAGTCATCCCGATTCTGTTTTTATGGGTTTACTGGACCTGGTGTATTGTGTTGTTAGGCGCGGAAATCACCGTCACCCTGGATGACTATCGCCAGCTAAAACAGCAGGAACGCGAAAAAGAACGAGAGGAAACATGATTGCTTTGATTCAGCGCGTCAGTCGCGCCAGCGTTGTGGTTGATGACACAACGGTGGGCGAGATTGGCGCCGGTTTGCTGGTGTTATTAGGGGTGGAGAAGGGCGATGACGAGCAAAAGGCACAGCGCTTATCTGAACGCGTGCTGGGTTATCGCATCTTCGGTGATGAGAACGACAAAATGAACCTGAACGTACAGCAGGCCAGTGGCAGCGTGCTGGTGATTTCACAATTCACACTTGCCGCCGACACCAACAAAGGCATGCGTCCCTCTTTCTCAGGTGGTGCCGAACCGGCGGAAGCCGAGCGTCTCTATCACAATTTCAGCGATTGTTGCCGGGCACAGGGTGTGACCACGGCGAACGGTCGTTTTGCTGCCAACATGCAGGTTTCACTGGTGAATGATGGTCCAGTGACCTTCTGGTTGCAGGTGTGAGGTTTTCAGCCGAGCGGCCAGGGATCAGCCACGCAAGCTCCGAACGAGAGAATCACTTTATGTATCATCTTCGTGTGCCGCAAACGGCGGAAGAGCTGGATACTTATTATCAGTTCCGCTGGGAAATGTTACGTAAGCCGCTGCGTCAGCCGCAGGGTTCTGAACGTGATGCCTGGGATGCACTGGCGCATCATCAGATGGTGGTCGATGAGCAGGGCGCTCCTGTTGCGATTGGCCGCCTCTATATCAATGCCGAAAACGAAGCCGCCATCCGCTTCCTGGCCGTGCACCCTTCGGTACAAGGCAAAGGATTAGGGACGCTGGTGGCGATGACGCTGGAATCCGTTGCGCGTCAGGAAGGGGCGAAACGCGTGACCTGTAGCGCCCGTGAAGACGCCGTGGAGTTCTTTGCCAAGCTGGGCTACGTCAACCAGGGTGAAATTACTGCGCCACAAACCACGCCGGTGCGCCATTTCCTGATGATTAAACCGGTGGTGACGCTGGATGACATTCTGCACCGAGCTGACTGGTGTGGTCAGTTGCAGCAAGCCTGGTACGAACATATTCCGCTCAGTGAGAAAATGGGCGTGCGCATTCTGCAATATACCGGGCAGAAGTTCGTCACCACCATGCCTGAAACGGGCAACCAGAACCCGCATCACACCTTATTTGCTGGCAGCCTGTTCTCACTGGCCACGCTCACTGGCTGGGGGCTGATTTGGCTGTTGCTGCGCGAGCGCCATCTGGGCGGCACCATCATCCTTGCCGATGCGCACATTCGTTACAGTAAGCCAATCAGTGGGCGTCCTGGGGCGATAGCCGATCTCGGTTCACTGAGTGGCGACCTTGATCGTCTGGCGCGCGGCCGTAAAGCACGTGTGCAGATGGAAGTGGAACTGTTTGGTGATGATGAATTGGGTGCGGTGTTTGAAGGGGTGTATATCGTCTTGCCAGCCGACTCAGACGGCCCATTAGAAGAAGGTGGTTCGGGCGCGCGCATTAATTAGTTCTGGCGCATTACATTGTGCAGCTGTTGGACCTCAAACGGTGGCGGCGCATTGTATTGCAGCTCGGTCAGCGGCAGGACGCCGCTAACCGTTACGCGCGATAACCCTCACCGCGACCGTTGCTGAATACCTATTGAACCTGCCCCGCATGCATCGTCTGCTGCACCGATTGCGTATCGGTGGTCACGGATAAATTACCCTCAACGCTCTGGCGCAATGGTGCTGCAGCACTCAGTGAGCCTTTCGCTTGCAGCAACAAATTACTGTTGCCGCTGAGAGGCAACGCAGGCCAGCCCCAGTTCTGCAACACATTGGCTGGCACCGCCTGGCCTTTGAGATTCAGCGTCAATGGGCGCTGTGCATCCTGCCCAACACTCGCGGTCCCTTCCAGCAAACCGTTGCCGTTAAAGGCGCTCATTTCCGTCACCTGAATCTGCTGATCGTTAGCATTAAAGGCAATGGAGGGATGGCGCAGATCGGTGCGATTAAAGGTCGCTTCCGCCGCGTTAAAGCTCGCTTTACCGCCCCAGATTCCCCACTGATGCTGACGCGCCAGTAGCAGGTTATCGGCGTTACCATCCAGCGCGGTCATCTGGAACGGGAAGGCCGGGTTGATATCGATCACCAGATTACGGTTGGCTGTTGCGTGCGTCACCAGCACGCTATCCAGCCATGATGGCAACGCTTGCTGCCAGCGATCGCGCCAGTTCTGCGGTAAGGTATATTCCAGCCCGGCAATGGCTAAATCACTCAGCGTCAGGCGTTTATCGCTGCGCGTCCAGTTGCCGCTGGCACGGATTACGCCATTGGCCCAACGTGAACTGAACTGGGCCAACTCAATGCCCTGCGCCGAGAAGTTGGCATTCACAATCGGATCGTTAAGCTCAAAACCACCATTAATGAAGTTGCCGGCATTCATCGACAGCGAGCCATCATCGCTCTGCCAGTCATCCCCACGCAGTGTAATATTCTTCAGGGTTAAATCGAGGTCGGTGACGGCCCAATCAGGTCCCTGCAGGCGTGCATCGGTCATATCCAGCCGGTTGATGCTCACTGACGGCACATCGCGCAGAGGATTGAGGAAATCACTCAGATTTTGATGGGTCTGCAGGCGAATATCGTTAAGGCGTAACTGATCAATCTTCCAGTTGCCTTGCGCGTCGCGCTCGGCGTTGCCGGTCATCGAACCGCGCGCGAGATCGGCCCCGATATTGCTGAATATCATACGATGCTGCTTAACACTCCCCTGCAGCAGCACATTATTGCCGGGAACCCCATCCAGCGTCAGCATGCCCGCACTCATCTGGAACTGTGCATCGCTGCCCAGCATATCCGTCGGGGTCGGTTTCCACGGGATAATTCCGCCGTTAACTCGCTCAGCGATCATCGGCAGCATGCTGTGCGGGCTATCAATGCGCACGTTATTCAGTTGCAGGCGATTGGCCTGAATGGGCAGTGTGGTATCGGGCGTCTGATTCGCGAGATTAATCTCGCCATCACGCACATCGATGCTATCAAAATGCAGCCAGTCACTGAATTGCACCAGTGCCAGTCCGAGGTCGACGCGTTTAGCCACTAACACGGCTGGCTGGCCATCATGACCGAAGCTGAAATCATCCAGCATGATGTGCGAGGGAGAAGAGAAGTTGTGTTCAATCTTGCTAAGAGAGAGATGCCAGGCGGTCTTATCACTTACCCAACGGCTAAACCAACCTGCGCCCCACTGTGTCTGCAGCAAGACATAGAGGACTACCAGCCCCAGCAGAATCAGCAGCAGTAAGGTAAGGAAAAACTTGCCTAAAAATTTCATCGCATCCATCCATCCCGATATTTATCCGGTAAGAGGTTGTTATGCCTGAATTACCGTTACACCTCAACAGCCTGGATGTAAAAGCGGATAAATAACAGGCAGGCCGCAGCCTGCCTTATGGGTTACTTTTCCTGTGGAAAGACGAGGTTAAGTACAATTGCGGTGATACCACCGGCAGCAATGCCCGAGGAGAGCAGGGTTTTCAGCCAGTCCGGAGCGAATTGCAGAATCAGTGGTTGCTGCGAAACACCCAGACCAACGGCCAGCGACAGTGCGATGATCATAATGGCGCGACGGTTCAGCGGCTCGCGCGAAACGATACGCACGCCCGATGCGGCAATCGTGCCAAACATCACAATGGTCGCGCCACCCAGCACCGGCTCAGGAATGTGCTGCACAAAACCACTCACTGCCGGGAACAGGCCGAGTACGATCAGCATCAGCGCCACGACAAAACCCACATAACGGCTGGCAACGCCGGTCAGCTGAATCACGCCGTTGTTCTGCCCAAAGCAGGAGTTCGGAAACGTATTGAACAATGCGGATACAAATGAGTTGAGGCCGTTAGCCAGCACGCCGCCTTTAAGGCGCTTCATATACACCGGGCCGGTAACGGGCTGCTCGGAAACGTCAGAGGTCGCGGTGATATCGCCGATGGTTTCCAGTGAGGTCACCATAAACACCAGCATCAACGGGATCAGCAGGTTCCAGTCAAATCCCAGGCCGTAGTAGAGCGGGGTTGGCACGGCGACCAGTGGCTGAGAAGTGGCAGCAGGGGCAGCAGGCAGCATATCCAGCGCCCAGGCCAGTGCATAACCGACTGCCATGGCAATCACCAGTGAGGCAACGCGCAGATACGCATTACGCTGGCGGTTCAGCAGAATAATCACCACCAACACCGCGCCAGCCAGCAACAGATTTTTTGGCGCGCCGAAGGTGTGATCGCTCATTGCCGCGAAACCACCGCCAATCGAGGTCAGGCCAACCTGAATCAGTGACAGGCCAATAATCATCACCACAATGCCGGATACCAGCGGCGTGATAATGCGACGCGCCAGATGCAGGACGCGAGACAGCACCATTTCGGTACAGGACGCCACCATCAGCGTGCCAAACAGTGCAGCCATCATGGTCGGCACATCGGCACCGCCATTTTTCAGCGCCATACCGCCCATGATCAGCGGTGTCACAAAGTTAAAGCTGGTGCCCTGAATCGACAGCAGGCCTGAGCCCACCGGCCCCCAGGTTTTGATTTGCAGAATCGAGGCGACGCCCGAAGCAAACAGCGACATGCTGATGATGTGCTGCGTATCCTGAGCCGGTAAACCCAGCGCCTGGCAGATCAGCAGCGCGGGCGTAATCACCGCTACGAACATCGCCAGCAGATGCTGGCAGGCAGCAAACAGCGTTTGCGGCAGCGGTGGACGATCTTCGAGGCGGTAAATCAGTTCACTTTTTGCAGTGATTGGCTGATGAGATTCAGCAGTATTGACGGACATGGTGGGCGTTCTCAATAACAACAAAGGGGCGATTTTAAACGGTTGCGTTGTGAAAGCAATCGTTTGCAATGCCCCTTTTCACTTACATTGATTTAGAGCGTAAACACGGTGCGGCTTCGGCTGTCATCTTCCTGCCAGGCCTGTGCCACGTCGCTCAGTGGGCGCATCTGGAAGGCGATAGAGAAATCACTTTCAGCAGCGGCATTCAGCATCTCGCTAATGCAGGCAATCAGTTCCGCATCGGACACGCTGCCTAATCCGCTGCCCATCAATGTCAGGCCGGATGAGCGCAGCAGCTTGCTGTGCAGCGTGATTTCCTGACCGCTCAAGGATCCAATTTGCACAAAGCGCACCACTTTCTCACCACCGGCCACTGCGGCCTGCATAATATCGAGCGCACTCTGGCCCCACAGGTAATCCAGCACCACGTCGATGCCTTCTTTCATCAGGGCAGGCAGTGCTCCGGGCAGTTCATCGAGCGTCAGGGTGATGTCCGCTCCCTGGCCACGCAGTTGTTCCAGCACTTCACGATTGCGTCCGGTGGCGATGATTTTTCCCGCGCCGAGGTGCCGTGCAATGCGTACCGCCAATCCACCTGACGTGCCGGTTGCACCATTGATCAGCACCGTTTCCCCTTCCGCTAACTGGGCGCGCCGAGTGAGTGCTGCCCATGAGGACATGCCGGGATTGGCAATGGCTGCCGCTAATACGGGATCCAGCGTGGCTGGCAGCGGCACAACGGCGGCGGCGGGTACCAAAGTTCTCTCGGCCATGCTGCCCCACGGGGCTTTGAAAGCCAGGAAATAGACCGGATCGCCATTACTCAGGGTGCCCGTGCCATCAATGCCGGTGATAAAGGGATAGTGTGAGTCTGTGCTGTAGTGAGTGCCGGCCGCGCGTGATTTTGCCAGTTGGCTGATAGCCGCGGCTTTCACGGATACCACAACGTGATCGCCCTCGGCCTGAGGCTCTGGAAAATCACCGTAAACCGGCCGTTCGCCTGCCGCAGATACGATTGCTGCTTTCATGTTTTCACCTTTGGGTAATCGGATAATATGTGTAATATGCACACATTAGTTCTGCCTCGGGATAACGTCAATGAAAAGTGTGCAAAATACACATAATAGTGCAGAGTTTGATGATCTGCATAACGCGCTGTTAATGATTGTGGGCACCTTCAATCGCCCGCAACGTGATGAGTTACTGATAAAAGAGTCCAACATTCAGCTCGATCGGGCCTTATTCCCGCTGCTGATTCAGATTGGTCGCTTTGGTCCGATTGGCGTGGTTGAACTGGCAGAGCGCGCCGGGCGTGATTACACCACCGTCAGCCGTCAGGTCGCGAAACTGGAAGAGCTGGGACTGGCGCAGCGGCAGAAAAATGCCAGAGACAAGCGGGTGAACGAAGCGGTGATTACCGCAGCGGGTAAGACGATGACCGATAAAATTGATGCCGCACGAGCGCAGATTTATCAGCATCTGTTTGAGAACTGGCAGGACAGCGAGCGCACCGAATTGGCGCGCCTGTTGCAGAAATTTGTCGGGGACTTTATGGCGATTGATCGTAACGCGTAGGGTCGATCAGGCGTGGAGTGCGAGTTATTTATCACGCTTGAGCACGGTCAGGTGCGCCTACCGTTAAGCGTTGCTGTAACGCTCGGTCTCTGGGAGCCAGCGTTCAATTAACGCCTGCGCCTGTTCTGGATAGTGCTGGTGGATATGGCGCGCCACACGCTGCACTTCCGGGATCATGCCCTGATCGCGCAGTAAATCTGCGACCTTAAATTCCGCGTTGCCGGTCTGGCGAGTTCCGAGCATTTCACCAGGCCCGCGAATTTCCAGATCGTGCTGAGCGATGACAAAGCCATCGTTGCTGTCACGCAGCACCTGCAACCGCTTCTGCGCAGTTTTGCTGAGCGGCGCTTTGTACAGCAGCACGCAATGCGAGGCCACTGCGCCACGACCGACGCGGCCACGCAGCTGATGCAGCTGAGCCAGACCCAAGCGTTCCGGGTTTTCGATGATCATCAGGCTGGCGTTGGGCACGTCTACCCCGACTTCAATCACCGTGGTAGCGACCAGCAACTGAATCTCGTTGGCTTTGAACGCCGCCATCACCGCCTGTTTTTCTGCTGGCTTCATGCGGCCATGCACCAGCCCAACCTGCAAGCCTGGTAGCGCGACTTTTAACTCTTCCCAGGTGGCTTCCGCCGCCTGAGCTTCCAATACGTCCGACTCTTCAATCAGCGTACACACCCAGTATGCCTGGCGACCTTCATGGCAGGCGTTTTTCACCCGCTCGATGATATCGCCACGGCGGGTATCCGGAATGGCCACCGTGGTGACCGGTGTACGACCGGGCGGTAATTCATCGATGGTGGAGGTATCGAGATCGGCATAGGCGGTCATCGCCAGGGTACGTGGAATCGGCGTGGCGGTCATGATCAGCTGGTGCGGATGGAAACCCTGCTCTTCGCCTTTTTCCCACAGTGCGAGGCGTTGATGCACGCCAAAGCGATGCTGTTCATCAATGATCACCAGCGCCATGCCGTTGAATTTGACCTGCTCCTGGAACAGCGCATGGGTGCCGACCACCATCGCCACCTGTCCGCTGGCAATCGCTTCCTGCTGGGCTTCACGCGCTTTGCCTTTCTGCTTGCCAGCTAGCCAACCCACCTCAATGCCTAGCGGCGCAAACCACTGACGGAAATTGTTGGCATGCTGCTCGGCCAGTAATTCGGTTGGTGCCATCAGCGCCACCTGTTTGCCATGAGCGATAACATCCAGCGCCGCCAGCGCCGCGACCAGCGTTTTACCCGATCCAACATCGCCCTGCACCAGACGCATCATCGGGAAATCATTGGCTAAATCGCGCTCGATTTCTTCAACCACACGCTTTTGCGCGCCAGTGGGTGAGAAGGGTAGCGCGGCCAGCAATTGATCCGCCAGATTATGCTTTGCAGGCATTGGCAACGCATGATGACGCTGCGCACCAGCGCGCACGGCTAACATGCTGAGATTGTGCGCCAGCAGCTCTTCAAGAATTAAGCGCTTTTGTGCGGGATGGCGACCGGTTTCAAGCTCGCTGAGACGTAAATCGGGTGGCGGGCGATGCAGCGTGCGCAATGCATCCGGCAAACTCATCAAGCCGCCGCTCAGTTCTGACGGCAGCAGCTCGGCAATCGGACAGCTCTCCAGCAATGTCAGCGCTTGATCGGTGAGATTGCGCAGCGTTGCCTGGCGAATACCTTCGGTGGTGGGATAAACCGGTGTCAGAGTTTCCTGTAGCTCCACGCCGCCCTGTTCGCCCTGCACGCGATACTCGGGATGAATGATTTCAGCACCGCGCTGGCCGCGTTTGATTTCACCGTAAGCGGTAACGCGACGGCCTGGCGCCAGACTGTTTTTCATCCCGGCATTAAAATTGAAGAAGCGCATGGTGAGCACACCGCTGCCATCGCTGATCTGGCATACCAGCATGCGGCGGCGGCCAAACGTGATCTCACTGTGCAGCACTTCACCTTCCACCGTGGACCAGACGCCCGGCAGCAGGTCATTAATCTTGTAGAGTTGGGTGCGATCTTCGTAGCGCAGCGGCAGATGCAGCAGTAAATCCTGAATGGTGAACAGGTTAAGTTTCGCCAGTTTCCCCGCCTGACTGGCGCCAACGCCGGTCAGGGTACTGAGCGGTACGGCATCCAGCAGACGGCCTTTCATTTTTTACCTGTGGATTGCATGGTGGCCCACCAGTCGGCATCGGCTTCCACCTCGCCCTGGGCGTTGATATGCGGATAAGGCAGACCTTTTTGCTTCGCCACGCGCGCTAGCACCGGATAACCGCCTTCAAACAGTAAACGCTGCTGTTCATCAGCGTCCAGCAAGCTGTGCTGGCGTTTATACATACCAGCGTTTTGACGCTGGCGCTGCGCTTCATACAGAATCAGCGCGGAAGCGACGGACACGTTGAGCGACTGCACCATGCCGACCATCGGCACAATGATGTCCCGATCGGCGAGCGCCAGCGCTTCAGCAGTAATACCGGTTTTTTCCTGACCCATCAGAATGCAGGTGGGTTTGGTGTAGTCAATCTCGCGGAAATCCACCGCGTTCGCCGACAGATTGGTGGCCAGCACCTGCATGCCCTGTTCTTTCAGGTGACGCACGGCTTCCGCGATATGACGATGCGTCTGTACTTTCACCCAGCTATTGCTGCCTGCAGATGCAGACACCATGGTGCGCATGCGCACGCTAGGCCAGACGGCGTGTACTTCGTGGATACCGACTGCGTCAGCCGTACGAATCACCGCTGAGACGTTATGCGGCTTATGCACCTGCTCCATGCAGACGGTGAGATCGTGCTGGCGCATGGCCAGCATTTCCTGGATACGAGCAAAACGTTGAGCGTTCATGCACTAATTACGGTTACGGTGAACTTTAATCACATCCGGCATTACGCGGATTTTACGCATAATATTGGCCAGATGGACGCGATCGTTCGCGGTGAGGCGGATAAAGGCGCTGTAAACACGGCCATCGCGCTCTTCTGTGTTGAGACTCTGAATATTGGAACCGGCTGTGTTGATCGCCGCCGTCAGGTTCGCCAGTGCGCCCTGGTGGTTGAACATATCCACCTTAATTTCAGCGACGAACTCCTGGTCGATAACCTTGTCCCACTCAACCGGCATGAACTTCTCTGGCTCTTTCTGATAGCCGCGGATGTTTCGACAGGATTCGTGATGCACCACCAGACCTTTACCCGGGCTGACGTGCGCGACAATCGGATCGCCTGGAATCGGGCGGCAGCACTTGGCAAAGGTAATCAGCACGCCATCAGCACCTTTAATCGGCAGCTTTTTGCGTTTGCTGTTGCTTTGCGGTTGCTCAGCGCCAGACTGCAGCAGGTTCTTCGCCACCACCACGCTCATGGCATTGCCAAGGCCGATTTCCGCCAACAAATCTTCAATGCCGGCCAGCTTCATGCGCTCCAGCTCGTGCTGAATATTTTCTGGCGGGATCTCAGCTAACTTCTTGCTGCCACCGAGCGCATGGCTCAACAGGCGACGGCCAAGGTTGACGGAGTCTTCACGCTTCAGATTTTTCAGCAGTTGACGAATCTTGGCACGCGCTTTTGAGCTGACGACAAAGTTAAGCCACGCCGCATTAGGACGTGCGCCAGGCGCGGTGATAATTTCAATAGTTTGACCGCTGGTCAGCGATTGTGACAGCGGATAAGGTTGGCGATCGACGCGAGCACCCACACAGGCATGGCCGATATCGGTATGCACAGCATAGGCAAAGTCTACTGGCGTGGCGCCAGCAGGCAGTTCGACGATACGGCCTTCCGGCGTGAATACGTAGATCTCATCAGGGAAGAGATCGGATTTCACGCTTTCGATAAATTCAAACGAACTACCGGCGCTTTGCTGCAGCTCCAGCAGGCTTTGCAGCCAGCGCTGGGCGCGAATCTGGGCGGTTGTACCGTTTTCACCGGCCTCTTTATAGGCCCAGTGTGCCGCTACCCCCATCTCTGCCATCTGATCCATATCTTCAGTACGGATCTGCACTTCGACCGGCACGCCGTGCGGGCCAATCATCGAGGTGTGCAAAGATTGATAGCCGTTGGCCTTGGGAATCGCGATGTAATCTTTGACGCGTCCGGGACGCGGCTTGTACAGACTGTGCATCTGACCGAGCACGCGATAACAGGTATCCAGGTCTTTCACGATAACGCGAAAGGCGTAAATATCCATGATCGAGTGAAATCGCTGCTCTTTCAGGTGCATTTTGCGGTAAATCGAATAGAGATGTTTTTCACGGCCACTGACACGGCAGGGAATGCCTGCTTCCTGTAAGCGCCCATCGATTTCAGAAAGAATCTTCTGAATCATCTCTTTACGGTTACCGCGCGCCGCTTTCACCACCTCTTTGATCACGCGGAAACGGTTAGGATAGAGCGCTTCAAAGCCGAGCTCTTCCAGTTCTGTTTTCAGGTGATGAATACCGAGACGATGCGCCAGAGGACTGTATATCTCTAACGTTTCCAGTGCGATACGACGTTTTTTATCCGGTCGTAACGCACCGAGCGTGCGCATGTTGTGCGTGCGGTCAGCCAGTTTGATCAGAATGACGCGGATGTCTTGCACCATCGCCATGATCATTTTGCGGAAGTTTTCAGCCTGCGCTTCTTTCTTGTCACGGAACTTCAGCTTGTCGAGTTTCGACACGCCTTCCACCAGTTCGGCGACGCTTTTGCCAAACAGCTGTTCCATATCCTGGTAGGTGGCAGGTGTATCTTCGATCACGTCATGCAGTAGTGCGGCCATCAGCGTTTCATGGTCGAGTTTCATCTCGGCCAGAATGCAGGCAACAGCAACAGGATGGGTGATGTAGGGTTCACCGCTGGAGCGTGTTTGACCCTCGTGGGCATCACGCGCGACAAGATAAGCTTGCTTGAGGCGCTTAATCTGCTCCTCAGGCAAGTATTTTTCAATCAGTTGATTGAGGCTTTCAAACAGATACAAGGTTGACCTGCGAAGTGCTGTTAACGACGACCTTCAGCGATAGCGGTAACGGCTTGTAACTCAGCGGCTTCCTGCTCTTGCTGCTCCTGACGATCACGGACATCCAGAATCTGGTTGGTGATCAGGCCTTCTTCGATTTCGCGCAGGGCGATAACGGTGGCTTTATCGTTCTCTTCTGGAACCAGCGGATCTTTGCCGCCAACCTGCATCTGACGTGCACGACGTGCAGCGACCAACACCAGGTCAAAACGGTTACCAATTTTCTCTACTGCGTCCTGAACGGTTACGCGTGCCATAGGTGTGCTACTCCACAGATGATGAAGAAATGACTGGGCATAATACTGAAAGTGACTTCAGACTGCCAATAGTTTGCTGATTAAAGCATCATGTCGCGATTTTTGGCGACTCATACGCAGACGTTCTGCGCGAATAATGTGTTTCAGGTCGGTCAATGCCAGGTCGAAATCATCATTCACGATCAGATAATCGTATTCAGCGTAGTGACTCATTTCCGCCACGGCTTGCGCCATACGGCGGGCGATAACCTCTTCGCTATCCTGACCACGGCCACGCAGGCGACGATCTAACTCTTCAGTCGACGGCGGCAACACAAAAATGCTGCGTGCTGCGGGCATTTTCTGACGAATTTGCTGTGCACCTTGCCAGTCGATGTCCAGAAACACATCAACGCCAGTCGCCAGCACGCGCTCAATGGCCGCGCGTGAGGTGCCGTAGTAATTGCCAAACACTTCCGCGTGTTCGAGGAAGTCGTCAGCGGCAATCATGGTCTCGAACTCGGGCTTGGAGACGAAGAAGTAGTGTTCACCATGGGCTTCACCGGGACGCACGCCACGGGTGGTATGAGAAATAGACACCTGCGTATCGTACAGCGGTTGTGTCTTTAACAGCGCCTGAATCAGGCTGGATTTACCCGCGCCGCTTGGAGCGGAAATAATATAAAGCGTGCCTTGAGCCATGGTTATCTTGAATTGAGTAAAGAGCGGAGTCGATTTCCTGCACAGTATACACGGCTTAACGGTGCCACGCAGCGTTTGCCGTTGGGCTAAGGTAATTCTTTTTCTGTGAACCCGCGCCAGGCAGCATGTTAAGCCGTTGCAAACACCTCAAAACGCAGGGAATCCGCCTGTACTTTTTCACCTTCAACACTGGTCATCGTCGTTGCCGCACTCTCCAATAGACAAAAAGGAGAGCAACGATGAAAGGATGGTGGTTTCTATGCTGCTGGTTTTTCACTGCGGTTTGCGGAGCTAAAGCGCTGTGCCCTAACTGGTCCCCGGTGCGTGCCGAGCAGGAAATTGTTCAATTACAAAGCCAGTTACGGCACTGGGATGATGCTTACTATCGCAAGGGCACGAGTTTGGTCAGCGATGGGGATTATGACAGCCTGCAGCAGCGCTTACGGCAGTGGCAGCGCTGTTTCACACCGAATCAATTGCCTGACCAGGCTCAGCTCACAACGGACGGAAGCACCCGCCATCCGGTGGCACATACCGGGTTACGTAAACTGCGCGATAAACTGGCGGTGGCGTACTGGATGCAGGATAAATCCCCACTGTGGATACAGCCGAAAGTCGATGGCGTAGCCGTGACGCTGGTATATCGGCGTGGGCAACTGGTTTCCCTGGTGAGTCGCGGCGATGGCTTGCGTGGCGAAGAGTGGATAACCAAAGCCCGCCATATCCCAACGATTCCGCCGCAGATAGAAACCGATCGTGAAGAAGTAGTACTGCAAGGCGAGCTGTTTCTGCTTATGACCGATCATCAGCAGGCCCGTGATGGGGGGCGAAACGCCAGAGCGCAGGTGGCGGGCGCGATGATGCGCCTTGAAGCTTCCCCGCTGCTGGCCGAACTGGGCATTTTTATCTGGGCATGGCCTGATGGTCCAAACCCGATGCCGGCTCGACTGGCGCAGCTATCCCGCTGGGGATTGGGCTTGTCTCAGACCTGGAGTCGGCAGATCAACAATGAAGAGGAGGCGGAAGTATGGCGCGACCGCTGGTTTCGTGCCTCGTTGCCGTTTGTCACCGATGGCGTTGTAATCCATCAATCACCGGCCAGTGCCGGGCGCGATTGGCAGCCTGGCCAGGGACATTGGTCGGCCGCGTGGAAATATCAGCCGGTTGAAGTGAGCAGCGAAGTGTTGTCCGTGGATTTCAACGTTGGGCGCACCGGGAAAATTGCCGTGGTGCTCAACCTCATCCCCGTTCAGCTCGATGATAAAACCGTGCGCAGAGTGAATCTTGGGTCGCTGCGGCGCTGGCGGGAGCTGGATGTCATCGCTGGCGATCAGGTGATAGTGACATTAGCCGGTCAGGGAATTCCCCGCTTAGAGCGAGTGATCTGGCGAGTGGCAGGGCGTGATTATCCAGCCGCACCGCAGCAGGGCGAATTTAATCCACTGTCTTGTTTACACTTCAGCCACGATTGCCATCTGCAATTTTTATCACGCTTAAGCTGGCTTAGTCAGAAAGCGGTATTGGATATTCCTGGCGTGCAGCGCAGCAGCTGGCAGCGGTTACTGAACAGTGGCGCGATCACCCATCTGTTCTCCTGGCTGACGTTAACACCTGAAGAGATCGCGCAGGCCAGCGGGATATCCGCCGCGCGGGCACAAGAGATCTGGCAGCGTTTCCAAAAGACACGTCAACAACCCTTTCGGCGCTGGGTGAGCGCATTAGGTTTGCCGTTACCTCGAGCCGCATTACAAGCCTTGCCGGATAATGACTGGGCAACGTTGCTGGATCGCTCAGCAGAGGAGTGGCAGCAGTTGCCCGGTGTCGGACGCACGCTGGCTGAGCGGATTGTCAAAATGCTGCAGGATGATGAATTGCTTGAGCTTATCCGTTATTTGCAGCAGCAGGAGATTCCTGCTGCATCTTTAATGCTCGGGGTGAGGATAGTTGAAGATCGGCAGGCCAAGGCGGAAACGTAGCGCCAATAAACGGCCAAAGAAACCGGCCAGCAGGGTAATGATCACCACAGCTTCATGCGGAAGCGGCGTTTTGAGCAACAGGATATAGAGCCAACCTGCGGCAAACGCGATACCGGCGTACAGCTCTTTTTGGAACACCAGCGGGATGCGGTTGCAGAACATATCACGCAGCACGCCACCAAATACGCCGGTGATCACGGCGGCAATAGCGGCAATGATCGAGGCATGGCCAGAATCCAGTGCGACCTGCGCGCCAATAATGGAGAACACCACCAGGCCCAGCGCATCCAGCACCAGAAACACTTTACGCAGATGATTCATCAAAGGGGCAACAAAAGTGGTCACCACTGCAGCAGCCGCCACAATCATGATGTACTCCGGGTTTTTAACCCAACTCAATGGATAATGCCCGAGCAAGATGTCACGCACCGAGCCACCACCGATTGCGGTGACGGAAGCAATGATGATGACGCCAAATAGATCCATTTTACGGCGGCCAGCGGCCAGCGCGCCGGTCATGGCTTCGGCGGTGATACCAATAATATAGAGAACGGTTAATAACATAGAGCACTCCAAAAGATTGGCGGCCAGCCTAAAGATTTCCTCAGTTATCGACCACTGAGTTTTTCTAAAAAAGGCGCCATCGGATTAGCCGTGTTGATGCCGCACATGCTAACAGGCTTAACCCGCTTGATAAATCGTGAGTGCGTTACGTATTCGCATAAAAAAATGTGATGTGAGGAGCACGGTAGTGCAAGTTTGTGGGAGTTCGAACGTGAGGCTGAGGAGGGTGTGACAATATCAAAAAAGAAAAAAGCGTGCTGGCGACCAGCACGCGAACGCATCTTCTCAGATGCCCAGAGCCCACCATACAGACTTGTTTTTATTATCCGTTTCTTGCTCGCACGTTGGCGAAACTTTTCAGGCTAAAACGGTATTCTGGCTGGAACCAGGAACGACCGTAGTAGCAGTAGACCAGCATTCTGATGGATACCATGGCAAGGTAACCCCAGATAGCGCACAACACTGAAGGGGTCAGCCATACGGTAAACAGTGTGACACCCAGGCCAACCAGCACCGATGAGGTTTCTGTGAAGGCGATACGCGAGAATTGTTTCTCACGCTGTAATATGGCGCGATAATGTTGCCCCTGCGGGATAATAATGAAAATCACAGAAATCATTTCCAGCATAATCGCCATTTCAGGTTGATTCATTATTCTGCTGTATAAATCACTACCAATAAATAGCACGGCGAATATCATCATGCCGCTTAACACATTTCCCCAGTACAGAATGGAAAGCTCGCTATTATTGAGATTTATATTTCTGATAACTGAATTACCAAAACCACGGTCGGCAAGCGTATCAATAATCAGTAAAATAACAATGGCAATCGCGAGTAAATCTAACTCGTTTGCCTGTAGTATTTGTGCCAGAAGTGAAAGCTGTAAAACACCAATGCCGACGATTTTTATGGATGACAAAATTGACCATTTGGCACTGGCCAAACTTTTTTCTCTTATCGCCATGTTCTGCTCGTTATGGTACATGTACCAATGCAATTAAGGGTTCACCCGGGCGCCTGCCCAGAGTACAGATCACATCAATGCAGCGTTTCCTGACGCAGCCCTGAAATGCCTTTCAGAGTTTGCCACGTAAAGATGCATTCAATTAAATGATGCTCTGAATTTAAAGAGATGCCCCTGGCGCGTAAATATTTAATTGTCTCAGCGGTATCTCCTCCTGCTCGGAGGAAATCCGCAAGATCATTATAAAATCCCTTTGAGTTGTTATATTCCCCGGCCAGTATCCTACTGGCAATCTCAACAAATTCTTTTTCTGACAACAAAGGATAGGTTGAGCGATCCATGTTATTTCCCTGCTGTTGTTATTATCGGGTATTGCTGTGTGTGAATGAGTTATACCGTGTTTTAATTAAATTAACACCATAAGAAAACTCCTATAAATGAACTTCAGGAATAAATGGTTTCAGACTTTGCATCAGAATAGATAAGACGATTGATTAACGATTAATAAGTCCTGTCAGACATTTTGGCAGGCGATCAAACAAGTGAGTTGAACAAGATAAAAAAAACACCGATAAATCAGAGGGACTAAGATTCGCGAACGGTGCTCTCACCAGGAATTTTCCTGGTGAGAAGACTTTAGCCAGACTGGTGATTAGCACGAAAAGCAGCAGGTATTATCGTTAAACAGTTAAACGCTATTGCGTGGAAAACGATGACTTTTTTATTGATTGCTTCCAGCGAAAGTTAAAGCAGCACGATTTTTATAATGCATTGATTCTAATGAGTTAACAGGTGGAGAAGTTGATCCAGGTCGCGTTTCACCCAGGCAACATCCTGAGCAAACTTTTCATCAGACATAAGGGGTTGGCGATAAACCACCATCACCACTTCGGCTCCCTTTTCGTTAGCAATCACGCGCATCGGCATATAAATCTCTTTTCCGCTGCCGGTGTCAATCCAGTGATCCATGACACCAAAGGGGTTGTGCGGCGTGAAGCGAATCTTCACTGAACCTTCAGGCCCTTTGGCTTTCCAGTAGTTTCCTTCTTGTGTGAGCGTACTGGCACTCAGCCCACTTGCCCACTTGGCAAAGCATTCAGGTTTCCAGATGGTTTCATATAAATCTAACCAGTTGCGGGGAATGGTCAGCGTGACTGTCTGAGATGGCAGCATGGAACCTCCGTTGAGCGAAAGAAAGGCAGGGGTCTGTAGAGCTGGCTTCAGGAGATGAATGATGGCCGCCACAATAAATTGGCGGCCTTGAGGCCGTACCCTACAGAATCATGAGACTGCCTACAGCAAAGATTACCTTAACTGAAGGGCATTCCGCTGCAAATGGCGGGATAGTGGAAGTGTGCTGCATAAGAGGTTTCCAGTGAAAACCTCATCCTTAGATAAACTTGCCGCGTCCCTGAATATCCATTGTCTCTGCGGTGCCGTCCTCATGACGTAAAACAAAGCCATCGGATTGAGCCACGACCGCGCAGCTGTGATTGGGGAAGATGCGCAGCAGAGTCCCCCGCGCCGGGACATGATCTCCGTACTGCAGAAAACCATGTTCTTCCGATAGCTTCAGGACTTCGTATTGGTGACCCTGTTCATCCACGGCAATGCCGAAACCGCTGGCGTTGGTGCCGTGCGGACCTTTGTCGGAGCTGAGCATCTTGGAGCCGGCATCAATAATCGCGAAATGCGGATTCACCGCCACTACACGCGTTACCACGCTGAGCGCCAGCGCATCGGGTGTGCATAATCCCAGACGCCAGGCGGTGAGATCTAACAGCGCATAGTTTCCTGGACGAATTTCGTCGCTGCCTTCAGCCACCGGCGCGGCCAGTGCTGTAGGCGTGGAGCCAACGGAAATGGGGCAAGGCGCAAAGCCTGCAGCGATCAATTGCTGCTGAACCTGACGCATCAAGATGATTTCTTGCTGTGCAACTTCAGCGATAGCCGCAGCATGACCTGCGCCGTAAGCATGGCCGGCGTGCGAAACCAGCCCGGCAAAAGGTAACCCCGCTGCTTTAATCTGCTGCGCCAATGCCACGGCGGCATCGCTGTGTGGATCGATACCCACCCGATGCAATCCAACATCCACTTTAATGGCGATCGACAATGCACAGCCAGGCTGCAGTTGATGGGCTTGAGCAATGGCCACAACACCGAGATCGCAGTCGACAATACAGGTTATACGCGCCTAATGTTGCTGTGCCACGGCCAGTAATTCCGTCAGCGTATCGGCGTGAACCACCGGATAAGCCAGCAGCAAATCACGCTCCCCGCCGAGGATAAAGGCAATGCCCTCACTGGGTTTTGAGACGGTAATCCCACGCGCACCTAACTGGCGTTGCTGTTCGGCAATCCAGACACTTTTATGGGTTTTGATATGTGGGCGCAACGTGACGCCAGCGGCATCGGCTTTTTGCTGCATATGTCGCAGATTGCGGTGCAGGCGCGCCGCATCAATTTCGAGATAAGGCGTCAGTCGGTCAGCGATAAGAGGCCGTAACCAGCCAGCATTGGCATTCTGTTCCATCATGATAGTCCGCAGAGTATTCCAGGTGCGGACTATCATTCATCAATGCGCTTGAGAATGCCAGCCGCCAGCTTATCCCTTGATCGTAGCGTTTGAATTCTGGAATCCGCCGCCCAGATCTTCAATCAGCACTACAGCCAGATTGATCTGCTGTGCCTGCAACGCCACCAGCTTCTGATCGGACTCGATAAGTTGGTTCTGAATGGTCAGTACATCAAGGTACGGACGCAATCCGGCGGTGTATTCACGGTTTAAATCATCCCATGCACTGTGAATCAGCTGATTGGCGCTCTGCTGCTGCGCCAGCTGATCCTGAATCGACTGCAGTTGCGTGATGGTATCGCTGATATTACCCAGGGAACCAATCAGCAGCTTGTTGTACTGCGCCACGGCCAGATCATAGTTAGCGTCACTTTCTGCTAAATCGGCGCGGCGTTGACCGGCATCGAAGATTGGCAGAGACAGACTTGGGCCAACATTAAAGAACTGACTGGGTGCGCCGAAGAATGCATCGCCGAGCAGTGAACGGGTACCCGCTTCCGCCACCAGGTTGATGTTGGGATAGAACTCGGTTTTCGTTGCGGCAATTTGCTTTGATGCCGCTTCAACGCGCCAGCGCGCCGCCACCACATCCGGACGACGACCCAGTAGCTCCGCCGGAATGTTACCCGGCAGCGTGGCGGCAATCGGGACATCCATTTTCGCCGGTTTCAGTTGGTGCCAGTAATCCGGCCCTTTACCAATCAGCGTGGAGAGTTGAATGCCCGCATCAGTGACATTCTGTTTGGCTTCGGTCAGGGTGGCTTCAGCGGTTTTTTGCTGTGACAGCGCCTGCTTATATTGATAGTCCGACGTTAAACCGGCGCTAACATACTGCTGCTGAATTTTGGCGATGCCACTGGAACGGTCGGCATTCTGTTTTGCCAGTTCAGCGTTCGACCAGGCCAGATTGAGGTTATTCCAGGCACGCGTTACGTTGACGGCGAGCGTCAGCTGGCTGGCCTGGCGATCTAATTCACTGGCGCGCGCCTGACCCAGCGCAGCTTCTGCCGCATCTTTTTTGCCGCCCCACAGGTCAAACGTGTAGCTCATACCAATATTGGCCGTGCGCAGCGTGCTGTAAGTTTTACCTTGCAGAAGTGGGTCGTCGACTTTTGCCACACGCGAACGCGTAATCCCGGCATTGAGATCCACATCGGGATAGCGTTCAGCATCGGCGGCGATGACTTGTGCGTTAGCTTTGTCCGCCTGCGCGTTCACTACCTGTAAATCCGGACTGGATGTCATGGCATCGGCGATCAGCCGGTTCAGCTGTGCATCATTAAAACTCTGCCACCATTCCGTTTTTGGCCAGTTCGCTGCGCTGAAGTGCGCGCCTTTCAGCGATTTATTGGCTTGAAGAGAGTTAGCATCGAGCGGTGAATTATGAGGGTGTAAGCCGTGCGGATTGGCACAACCGGCCAGCAATGCGCTGGCCACGGCAAGCGCCAACAGCGCGCGTGGTTTGGAGGTAAATAACAAAGTCATGTTTTCGGTCAGAAGAGGAGAGAGCCGACCATTACATGAGTCTGTGCAAATTTTGACAAACCTGTTTTTCGTTAAGAATGGTTGGTAAATGTGAGCGGTAGAGAGGAGCAGCAGGCGAGCACCTGCTGCATCAACAGATTAGATGTAAAGCGAGGCTTCACCCGGTGGACGGGTTTTAAAGCGGCGATGTAGCCAAAGATACTGCTCTGGCGCGCGCAGGATCTCTTTCTCAATGACTTTGTTCATATAAGCCGCAGCCGCTGCCTCATCTTCATACGGATAGTTTTGCAACTCCGGCTGGATGATCAGCTGATAGCCGCTCTTATCGGCATTACGGATTAGCACAATGGTCAGCATGGCTGGCTTAGCCAGACGTGATAACACAAAGGTGCCGTTGGTGGTGGCGGCTTTTTCCACGGCAAACAGCGGTGCGAACACGCTGCCTTTCGGGCCGTAATCCTGATCCGGTGCGAACCAGACCGCTTCGCCCTGTTTCAACGCCTGTACCATACCGCGCAGATCGCGACGATCAATCATCGCCTTGTTCGATCGCATACGACCTTTAGTCTGCGCCCACTCCATTGCCTGATTATTGTGCGGACGATACATTGCCATCATGGGCTGACACAGGCCAGTGATGCGGCCGCCCAACTCAAGCGACATAAAATGCACACCAATCGCCATCACGCCGCGATGGTTTTTTTGTGCATTTTGCAGATTGTGCAGGCCTTCAACCTGGAAATAGCGGCGCACGCGTGTATCAGACCAGAACCAGGCAATGCCAGTTTCTGCCAGCGCCATGCCCAGCGATTCAAAGTTACCGGCGATCAATACCTCTTTATCTTCCTCATTGATATGCGGGAAGCAGAGTTCAATATTGCGACGAGTAATGCGCTCACGACGCTTAAGGAAACGGCGTGACAGCTTGCCAGCAGAGGCGCCAAGCCGGATTAAAATAGGATAAGGAAGCTGTACCAGCAGCCACAGCACACCCAGCCCAAACCAGGTAAACCAGTAGCGGGGATGCAAAAGTTTGGAATTGAACTGCCCGTTTTTCTTCATAACGCCTTCAGGGAAAGAGTGGGTGTATCGCACAAAGAAGGGTGTCCATGAATTCCTGGCGGTACGGCTGTGCTAATTACGACCAGTAGATTAGCAAATAGTGCCCTCAAAGAAACGTAATCTCTGCAATCTTTAGGATTGAGAGGTTTCATTGAGGAAGCGTATTTTCAACGGAATATCCATGGAATGAAAACAAATAATTAATGAAAAACAACATCATAATTTCTTGCTGTGATAGTCCATAAGGTTGATTCACAGTCATGTTTGGTCAGCCATTGACATGCATAATCATCAAAGCTTTCACAATCTTTACATTGAAAAGTCTGCAAATTGGTCTAGAGAATAAGCGAAACGTGCTGGGCGTGACGGCGGGCAAAAAAGCCCGGATCACCGGGCTTTTTTAACACCATCCGAATGAGGTGTTACTCAATGTTCTGAATCTGCTCGCGCATCTGCTCGATCAATACCTTCAGCTCAATGGCTGATGCTGTGATATCCGCATTAATCGACTTAGAAGCCAGTGTGTTCGACTCACGATTGAACTCTTGCATCATAAAGTCGAGACGGCGGCCAACGGCTTCTTTCTTCTTCAGGATGTTATAGGTCTCTTTGACGTGCGCATCCAGGCGATCCAGCTCTTCCGCCACATCAATGCGCTGCGCCATCATAACGAGTTCTTGCTCAAGGCGCGTATTTTCCAGCTGCACTTCAGCTTCTTCCAGCTTGCTGACCAGACGCTCACGCTGCCACTTCACCACTTCCGGCATTTGCGCACGGACTTTGCTAACTTCCAGCGACACGCCTTCTAAACGCTGCTCAATCAGAGACTTGAGCGCAGTACCTTCGCTTTCACGTGCTTCGATGAAATCATCCAAAGCACCATCCAGTGCGGCCAGCAACTCGGTATTAATCGCATCAAGATCCTGCTCCTGAGCCGACATCACGCCAGGCCAGCGCAGAATATCCAGCGGATTAATCGCGCCTTCATCGGTCTGCATCTTCACCCAGTTGGCGGATCGCACCAGCTGTTTCGCTAAGGCTTCATTCAGTTGCAGCTCACCCTGGGCACTTGGGTCAGCATCGAAGCGCAGATTGCACTCGATTTTACCGCGCGTCAGGCGATTACGAATACGCTCGCGAATCACCGGCTCCAGGCTACGAAATTGTTCGGGTAGACGGATGTAGGTTTCCAGATAGCGCTGGTTTACCGAGCGAAGTTCCCAGGCGGCGCTGCCCCAGTGGCCTTTTGCTTCTCGGCGGGCGTAAGCGGTCATGCTGCGGATCATAAGCTAGTACTCATTTTCAGGAATGTTCCTCGCATTATAGTGACGGCAGCCAAACCATGATAGGCATAAGCGCAATGAGCTAACGCAGCGCGCAACTTTTGGTGAAAAGGGTGACGTTTCATCCATTCACCCCCTATGATGTCCTGTGTGATACCTAAACAGTCTGAGGCTATGATGCTGAATAAATTGGCGATGCCGTTGGCGCTCGTCTTCTTTCTGGCCGGATGCCAGACACCCGCTACACCTCGTGAACAGATCCCACCCAATACCGCTCCTGTTGCCGTGTGCGGCTCAGGAGACATCATGATGCAAACCACCCTGTGGTTTGGGATGAACAAGCCGAAAGGCGGCGTCGTCAGCAGCAGCGAATGGCAGCAATTTGTTGATAATGATGTCACGCCACGATTTAAAGACGGGCTTTCAGTGTATGACGGCAAAGGCCAGTGGCTGGGAGAGGGTGGAAAGCTGGCGCGAGAAAACAGCAAAGCGTTAATGCTGATTCATCAGCCGGACCGCACAAGTTCTGACAGCATCAATGCGCTGCGCGATATTTATAAAAAGCGCTTCGATCAGGAGTCGGTGATGCGCGTGGATTCTCTGGTGTGTGTCGCGTTCTGAATCAGAACGGGGCCGCTTTGATGAGCGCGGCCCTGTTTAGAGCGACTTGCTGGCCGCTCGGCTGTCATTAAATAAACAATCCCGCAAACGCCGCTGACAGCAGGCTCACCAGCGTGGAACCATAAACCAGCTTCCAGCCAAAGCGCGATACTACATTGCCCTGGCGCTCGTTCAGACCTTTAATCGCTCCCGCCACGATGCCAATTGAAGCAAAGTTAGCAAACGACACCAGGAACACGGACAGGATGCCGAGACCGCGCGGTGACATTTCGGCAGCGATTTTCTTCAGCTCAATCATGGCGACGAACTCATTGGCCACCAGCTTGGTCGCCATGATGCTTGCTGCCTGCAGGGCATCGGCGGAAGGGATGCCAATCAACCACGCAAACGGATAGAAGACATAGCCCAGCAGTTGCTGGAAGCTATAGCCAAACACCGCGGCGAACAGAGCATTAATGGCGGCAATCAGGGCGATAAAACCAATCAGCATTGCCAGAATAATCATCGCTACCTTAAAACCGGCAAGGATGTACTCGCCCAGCATTTCAAAGAAGCTTTGATCTTCGTGCAGCTTATCCAGTGCGATGTGCTCTTCATTTTCCGGGCGCGTCGGATTGATGATCGACAGGATGATGAAGGTACTGAACATATTCAGCAGCAGCGCGGCAACCACATATTTCGCATCAATCATCGACATGTAGGCACCGACAATCGACAGTGACACCGTCGACATCGCGGTCGCGGCCATGGTGTACATGCGCGGTGCGGAGATATCGCCAAGGATGCCTTTATAGGCGATGAAGTTCTCCGACTGACCCAGAATCAGCGTACTCACGGCATTGAACGATTCAAGTTTGCCCATCCCGTTCACCTTCGACAGCAAGGTGCCCACCAGACGAATCAACAGCGGCAGAATGCGCCAGTGCTGCAAGATACCGATCAGGGCAGAAATGAACACAATCGGGCAGAGTACGCCGAGGAAAATAAACGCCAGTCCCTGTTTCGCCATATTGCCGAACACAAAATCGGTGCCCTGCGCAGCGAAGGTCAATAAGGTCTCGAAAAAGCCGCCGACAGCGGTCACTACTGATTGGCCGCCCGCTGAATGCAGGAAGAACCAACCCAGAGCAGCCTCGACAACCAACAATTGAATAATAAAACGCGGACGAATCAGTTTGCGGTCATGGCTGACCAACAGCGCAAGGGCGAAGATCACCACCAGCGCCAGCAGGAAATGGAGTATCGCTGTCATCATTTGTCTTTTTATGGGAGGAAAGGGCGCATTTAGCCACAGCTGGGGCTAAATTTCATCCGGGAAAAGTGCCGCATGTAGGCAGGACAGCCGCGCACGAAGTCCGTATAATGCGCAGCCAAACCTAAGCAAGCCGGAGAGAAACCATGCGTCCAGCAGGCCGTAACGCATCTGAAGTGCGTCCCGTCACCCTCACTCGTCACTACACCAAACATGCAGAAGGTTCTGTGCTGGTTGAGTTCGGTGAAACCAAAGTGCTGTGCACCGCCACCGTTGAAGAAGGTGTGCCACGTTTCCTCAAAGGTAAAGGCCAGGGCTGGATCACCGCCGAATACGGCATGCTGCCACGTTCCACCCATAGCCGTATGGCGCGTGAAGCAGCCAAAGGCAAGCAGGGCGGACGTACATTAGAGATTCAACGTCTGATTGCCCGCTCGCTGCGTGCCGCTGTGGATTTGGACGCGCTGGGCGAGTTCACCATCACGCTGGACTGCGACGTGATTCAGGCCGATGGCGGCACGCGTACCGCGTCGATTACCGGTGCTTGCGTCGCGTTAGCCGACGCGCTGAATGCGCTGGTTGCTGCGGGTAAATTAAAAGCCAGCCCATTAAAAGGTATGGTGGCGGCGATTTCAGTCGGTATCGTTGGCGGTGAAGCGCTGTGTGATCTGGAGTACGTTGAAGATTCCGCTGCTGATACTGATATGAACGTGGTGATGACCGAAGATGGCCGCATGATTGAAGTGCAGGGCACCGCTGAAGGTGAACCGTTCAGCCATGAGGAATTGCTGCAACTGCTGGCGATAGCGCGAGGCGGCATTGAGCAGTTGATTCAGGCGCAAAAAGCAGCGCTAACAAATTGATATAACAGGCGACCATAGAGTCGCCTTTTCTTTATTTGAGGAGTGAGAAATGAAAGCCTGGCAGCGTCAGTTTATTGAATTCGCCCTGAACAAAGGGGTGCTGAAGTTTGGTGAGTTCACCCTGAAATCGGGTCGTAAAAGCCCGTACTTCTTTAATGCTGGTTTATTCAACACCGGACGTGACTTAGCGCTGCTGGGACGTTTCTATGCGCAGGCGCTGGTGGATGGCGGCGTTGATTTCGATTTGCTGTTTGGCCCGGCCTATAAAGGCATTCCGATTGCCACCACGACTGCCGTTGCGCTGGCCGATCATCACGACCGCGATGTGCCTTACTGCTTTAATCGAAAAGAAGCCAAAGACCACGGTGAAGGCGGCTTGCTGGTGGGTAGCCCGCTGCAGGGCAAAGTGATGCTGGTGGATGATGTGATCACCGCCGGTACCGCTATTCGTGAATCCATGGACATCATCAGCGCGCACAATGCCACGCTGGCGGGCGTAATGATTTCGCTGGATCGCCAGGAGCGCGGCCGCAGTGATATCTCCGCCATTCAGGAAGTGGAACGTGATTATCAGTGCAAGGTCACGGCGATCATTACGCTGGCGGAACTGATTGATTACCTTGAAGAGAAGCCGGAAATGGCGGACCATCTGGCGAAAGTGCGGGCATATCGTAAAGAGTACGGTATCTAACACCGCGGCTTTTACACGGTCGCCATCGCTGACGACCGTGTAATGCGCCACTGCGTCTTATCGGGCGCCCGTGAATGCGCGCACCGGATGCATCGCTACACTAACTGTGCAGCAATCAGTGGCCAGCGAATGTCAAAATCAGTGGTTGGGCGATAGCGGAATTCAGAGCGCACATAGCGAGACAGTAGCCCTTCGCAGAACGCCAGCAACTGGCTCGCCAGCAGTGTTTCGTCGGTCTGGAAGCCTTCGCCATCCCGCATTTTCTTCTCTCGCATCACCTGACGCAGCTGCACTTCGATGCGTTCGAACAACTGATTGATACGCCCTTGCAGGCGATCCTGTTCAAACATCAGCGCGTGGCCGGTCAAAATACGCGTCAGCCCCGGATTACGCTCACCAAATCCCAGAATCAGCTGCACGATTAAACGCAGTCGCGCGAGCGTCTCTTTCTCGTCTTTCAGGATTAGATTGATGCGGGTAATCAGACTGTCTTCAATAAACTCGATCAGGCTGTCGAACATACGCGTTTTGCTGGGGAAGTGACGATAGAGTGCCGCTTCCGAAACGCCTACATTGGCGGCCAGCTTGGCGGTGGTGATACGCTGACTGCCATCGCCCGACTCCAGCATTTGCGCTAGCGCCTGCAAAATCTCTTCGCGACGATTCCGTTTCGCGGCTTTTTTTTCTGCCATGACCTTCAAGACCCCTGAAATTCACCAAAAACAGGCAATACAGCCTCGTCAGCCACAAGCGACTTGGCCCGTGGCGACGAGAGATAAAAAGATGGCTTGCGAAAAGTGTCGCGTATTACTGACGACCAGAGTGGCCGAAACCGCCGGCGCCGCGATCGCTGGTGTCAAAATCTTCCACCAGGTTGAATTCGGCTTGTACCACCGGAACAAAGACCAGTTGTGCCAAACGGTCGCCAGGCTGCAGCGTGAAGCTATCCTGACCACGGTTCCAGACGGAAACCATCAGTTGGCCCTGATAATCGGAATCGATTAAGCCCACCAGGTTGCCCAGCACGATACCGTGCTTATGGCCGAGACCTGAACGCGGCAGAATCACGGCGGCCAGCGAAGGGTCAGCAATGTGAATCGCCAGACCGGTTGGCACCAGCGTGGTCATGCCTGGGGTAATCTCCAGTGCGCCATCAAGGCAGGCGCGCAGATCAAGACCCGCAGAACCCGAGGTTGCATAAGTCGGCAGTGGGAATTCGTTACCCACACGCGCATCAAGAATTTTAACGTCGATTTTTTTCATCATAACGGCTGACAATCTCGTCTATTAATTGTTGGCCAAGGAGCGTCTTATCACTGAGCGGTAAGACTTTCTCTCCTTCCTGCCAAAAAAGGTGAAGAGCATTGGTGTCGCTATTGAATCCCTGTCCTGCCTGCGCCACATCGTTCGCGCAAATCAGGTCGAGGTTTTTTCGCACCCGTTTTTGCCGCGCGTATTCTTCCACATTCTGGGTTTCGGCAGCAAATCCCACCACATAAGGGCGATGTTTCTGCAATGCCGCTACGCCTGCGACAATATCCGGGTTCTTCACCAACTGCAGCGTGACGTTATCATCGCCACCCTGTTTTTTGATTTTCTCTGCGGCAATGTTTGCCGCCCGGTAGTCTGCCACGGCAGCGCTGGCAATGAAAATATGTTGTTCGCTGATTTGCGCCATCACCGCCGCTTCCATTTCCAGTGCACTCCCCACATCAACGCGCGTCACGCCAGCGGGCGTAGGCAGCGTGACCGGTCCGGCAACCAGCGTCACCGTTGCGCCACGTTTTGCCGCCGCGGCGGCAATAGCAAAGCCCATTTTACCGGAGCTGTGATTGCTGATGTAACGAACCGGGTCCAATGCCTCACGGGTGGGGCCGGCGGTGATCATAATGTTGAGATGTTGCAGATCGTTGACGGGCGCGGCCCACTCCAGCGCATGCGCGACAATCGCCAGCGGATCGAGCATGCGACCAGGACCAATATCGCCGCAGGCCTGGCTGCCGCTATCCGGCCCCCAAATCAGAACGCCTCGCTGATCCAGACGCTGAAGATTTTCCTGGGTGATAGAAGCGCGATACATCTGCTGGTTCATAGCCGGCACGATGGCCAGAGGCGCTGCACTGGCGAGACAAGCTGTGGTGACCAAATCGTTAGCCATCCCAGCAGTGATGCGTGCAATCAAATCGGCAGTTGCCGGGGCCAATACAATCAGATCAGCCCATTTCGCCAGCTCGATGTGGCCCATCGCGGCTTCGGCGGCGGGGTCGAGTAAATCATCCAGCACCGGATAGCCGGAAACGGCTTGTAAGCTGAGCGGGGTGATAAATGCTTTGGCTGCGTCGGTCATCATGACACGCACGTCAGCGCCGCGATCGCGCAGACGACGCACCAGCTCGGGTGTTTTATAAGCAGCAATGCCGCCGCTGACGCCGAGCAGAATTTTTTTTCCGGCTAATCCCGTCATGTTCTTTGCCTCAACTCAAAACGAATTGCCGCAGTCACGCGGCAGATGCAGGCAACTTTATCACAAAATCCATTGGCCGCCTTTTCAGCGCCTGCGCCCTTTGCGAGACAGCTCTGAAAATGTAATCGGCTGGCTGGTTTGCACGATGGCACACGCGCACAATCTCCCTTTCGCAGGGAGGATAAGTCGATGACGGAACTGGCACCACGGGAAAAACTGGCGATTACAGGCGCTGAATCATTGAGCGATGCAGAATTGCTGGCGATTTTTTTGCGCACCGGCAGCCACGGTATTCCGGTGATGGCGCTGGCGCGGCAAATGCTTAACGAGTTTGGCTCGCTGTATCGCATCATGACTGCAAACGAAACAGAACTGAGCGTGATTAAAGGCGTAGGAATGGCCAAAATTACCCAACTGCATGCAATTGCTGAATTGGGACGACGTTTTTTCGCTAGCCAGCTGGCGCGAGAAAATGTGATGGAGAATCCGCAGGTGACACGGCATTACCTGCAAAGCGTGCTGGCGCATCAGGAGCGAGAGGTTTTTATGGCGCTGTTTCTGGATAATCAACATCGGGTTTTGCAGGCGCAAAAGATGTTTACCGGCAGCATTGCCAGTGTTGAAGTGCATCCACGTGAAATTGTGCGCGAAGCGTTAAAACTTAACGCCGCTGCTGTGATTCTGGCGCATAATCATCCCTCCGGTATAGCCGAGCCCAGTCGCGCCGATCGTGATATCACGGGTAAAGTCGGGCAGGCTTGCGCCTTGCTGAATATTCGCTTACTTGACCATTTGGTGATCGGTCACGGCGAGTATACCTCATTCGCTGAGCGCGGTTGGCTGTAAAATAACCACCCGATTGAGCAGGAATGATGCATTTTCGCGCGATCCGGCGGGATCTTTATTTGTTCGGGACTTGAGCACTTGGGCTGAGCGGCGTATACTACGCCACCTTTGAGAATCTCGGGTTTGGCGTTTGGGCCAGCTTAGCGGGTTCACATTGAACTCGCTTGGGCGGGCTAAGGCCTGACGAGGCGGCCAAAACCTAGTTTTTAAAGCTCGAGCTGATTTGATTTTTGGAGAATAGAAATGTCACGAGTCTGCCAGGTAACTGGAAAGCGTCCGGTAACGGGTAACAACCGTTCCCACGCAATGAACGCGACGAAACGCCGTTTCCTGCCGAACCTGCACTCTCACCGTTTCTGGGTTGAGAGCGAAAAGCGCTTCGTTACTCTGCGTGTATCTGCTAAAGGTATGCGTGTTATTGATAAAAAGGGCATTGATACGGTTCTGACCGAAATCCGCGCCCGTGGTGAGAAGTACTAAGTACTAAGGAATTGAATCATGGCTAAAGGTATTCGTGAGAAGATCAAGCTGGTTTCCTCTGCTGGTACAGGTCACTTCTATACCACCACGAAGAACAAACGTACTAAACCAGAGAAACTGGAACTGAAAAAGTTCGATCCGGTTGTACGTCAGCACGTGATCTACAAAGAAGCCAAAATTAAGTAATTTTGGTGTTCTTGCTAAAAACCCGGCTCCGGCCGGGTTTTTTGTTTCTGCGTTTTGTTGAGGAGATGACATGCCTGAATTACCAGAGGTAGAAACCAGCCGACGTGGTATTGAGCCACATATGGTGGGCGCAACGATTTTGCATGCGATTGTGCGTAATTCACGCCTGCGCTGGCCGGTCTCGCATGAAATCCATGCGCTAAGTGACCAGCCGGTATTGAGTGTGCAACGGCGCGCAAAATACCTGCTGCTGGAGCTGCCACACGGCTGGATTATCATTCACCTCGGCATGTCTGGCAGTTTACGCATCTTACCGGGTGAGCAACCCGCGGCTAAACATGACCACGTCGATTTGGTGATGAGCAATGGCAAGGTGCTGCGTTACACCGACCCACGTCGCTTTGGTGCATGGCTGTGGACCTCTGAGCTTGAAGGCAGCAGCGTACTGGCACATCTCGGTCCTGAACCGCTCAGCAGCGAATTTGATGGTGCTTATCTTTTTGAGAAGTCACGTGGAAAGCGCACGGTCATTAAACAGTGGCTGATGGATAACAAAGTGGTGGTCGGCGTCGGCAACATTTACGCCAGCGAATCACTGTTCACCGCCGGGATCTTACCCGATCGACCTGCGATGAGTTTGAGTCGTGATGAAGCGGAGTTGATGGTGGCGACAATAAAGGCCGTATTGCTGCGCTCGATAGAGCAGGGCGGCACCACGCTGCGTGACTTCCTGCAAACCGATGGCAAGCCCGGCTATTTTGCCCAGGAATTGCAGGTGTATGGCCGCACAGGCGAACCCTGCCGTGCCTGTGGTACGCTAATTGTCAGCGGCAAACACGGCCAGCGCAGCACCTTCTGGTGCCCACGCTGTCAGCATTAATCAGGGCTGCGCCAGTTTTGCCAGCAGTGCCTGATGCACCGCAGCAGGCAGAAATGCCTGCACATCACCGTGATGACGTGCAACTTCCTTCACCAGCGACGATGACACGAACGAGAACCCTTCGGACGGCATCAGAAACACGCTTTCCAGCGTAGGCAGCAGGTGACGATTCATCTGCGCCAGCTGCAGTTCATATTCGAAATCTGACACCGCACGTAATCCCCGCACCAGCACATTGGCGTTTTGCGCTTTGGCGAAATTCGCCATCAAATCGCTAAAGCCCAGCACCTCAACATTGGCGATGTGCTGAGTGGCCTGTCGTGCCAAATCTACACGCTCATCGAGGGTAAACAGCGGCTTTTTACTGGGGCTGGCAGCAATGGCGACCACGATATGATCGAACATCTGCGCCGCGCGCGTCACAATATCCACATGGCCTAACGTGATGGGATCGAACGTGCCGGGATAAATCGCTTTGGTGCTCATACGCGACCCTTTGTTGAGGTGTGATGCAGCGCCCAAAGCGCTGAGTATTTGTTAAAAGTGTATTGCGCGTTCACCACCGCCAGAATCCAGCCCTGCTTACCGTCGAGGAATCCGGCACGCAGCAGTAGCGTCTTAAGGAATGCTCCCAGCGTGTGGCTGAAAATCGAGAAGATGCCACAACGCTTGCCTCGCTGAAAACGCTCTTGTGCCCAGGCTTCGGCATAATTCATCTGTTTGCGTTGGAATGCGATTAAATCGCGGCAGGTGAGGTGCTGGAGATCGCCCGGCAACGCCACCACCGGTGCGCCCTGAGTTTCCAGAGATTCGTGCACTAGATTGTCGTTGTAGTTGAGTGCGCGTGGATAGAGGCGCATCACGCGATCCGGATACCAGCCGCTGTGTCGCATAAAGCGGCCAAGAAACAAATTGCTTCGTCCCAGGCTATAAACGGTGTTGGAGGGCGGCTGCTCCAGCACGTTTTCAATCGCGCGGCGTAACGCGGGCGTAACCCGCTCATCGGCATCCAGCATCAAAATCATATCGCCGCTAGCATGGACCTGAGCACGCTGACGCTGCTTGCCGAAGCCCGCCCAGCCTTCAGTTTGATACACCTGCGCGCCATGCGTGCGGGCCACTTCTGCGGTGTTATCCTGGCTGCCGGAATCCAGCAGCACAATCTCATCTGCCCAGCTCACTGAGGCCAGCGCCTCCGGCAGCAGTTCAGCTTCGTTTTTGGCGATCATCACCACGGAGAGACGTTGGCGTTGTGGCATGCGTTAATGAGCTCGTGGCGGTAAGTGCGGTTCGAGTAACTGTAGCAGACGCTGCAATGCGCCCTGATTTTGATGCAGCACTTCAACTGCATGGCGACCGTAATAGCGACGGTAATCATCATCTTGCAGCAAGTTCGCGACTTCTTTTTCCAGTGAAACCACATCTGTGACGGTAATCAGGCCTTCAGCCTGCTGCAACTTGGCGCAGATATCTTTGAAGTTCCAGATGTGTGGACCCATCAGTACCGGAATGGCGTGTGCTGCAGGCTCAAGAGGGTTGTGACCGCCGCGTTCAACCAGGCTGCCACCGACAAAAGCAATATCCGCAATGCCGTAGAGCATCATCAACTCGCCCATGGTATCGCCGATCACCACCTGTGTTGCGCTGGAAGGAATCTCGCCACTACTGCGCAAAGTAAAGCTGAAGCCTCGTTTTTGTGTCAGGTCGCAGGCATCTTTGAAACGTTCAGGATGGCGTGGCACCAAAATCAGTAACAGATCCGGGAATTGTTGCAGCAGGCGACGATGCGCATCAAGGATGATGGTCTCTTCGCCTTCATGCGTGCTGGTGGCGATCCACACCTGGCGGCGCGATGCCCACTGACGGCGCAAAGTAACCGCTCTGGCGGCCAGCTCTGGCGTCACGGAGATATCAAACTTCAGGCTGCCAGTGACGGCGAGATGCGTACGCTTGAGGCCGAGGCTCAGGAAACGCTCAGCATCCTCGTTGTTCTGCGCCGCAATCAGCGTAATGCGCTGCAGTAGATCACGCATAAAGCCACCAAGCTTTTTATAACCTTTGGCCGAACGCTCTGACAGACGGGCATTGGCAATCACCAGCGGGATTTGGCGCTGGTGCAGAATACGGATGATGTTCGGCCATAACTCGGTTTCCATGATGATCACCAGGCGTGGATCAACGGTATCGAGGAAACGGTTAATCGAGCCGGGTAAGTCATAAGGCAGGTAAACATGATGCACATCTTTGCCAAACGCGGACTGGGCGCGTTCAGAACCGGTTGGCGTCATGGTCGTGACGGTGATCGGTAACATCGGGTAACGATGGCGCAATGCGCGCACTAATGGCACGGCGGCCAGCGTCTCGCCCACCGAAACCGAGTGCAGCACAATGCCGTGCGGTTCAACTTTGCCCGCGCAGTAGCCGTAGCGTTCTGCCCAGCGTTTACGATAGGCCGGTGCTTTTCGACCGCGCAGCCACAGGCGCAGCCAGATCAGTGGCTGTATTAAATAGAGCAGGGCTGTGTATAGAGTTGTCATAGTTATCGTTACGACAGATTCGCGTCAAAAAACACATGAAAGGCGGCATGTTATCAGAAACTGACCGCCTGCTCATACCACTTCGTCAGCTGGTCTTCAGCACCTGTTGATAGAGTGAAGTCAGGGACTGCGCCAGTCGCTGCGGACCGAAAGGTTCGATTCTGCGGCGTGCGGCTTCGCCCATGGCAGAATTCTGCAAAAGCGCGGGTGTGGCAATAATGGCATCATTTAATGCCTTGATATCTAATGCATCACAAACGAAACCTTCCTGACCGGCAGTAATAAATTCTGCGCCGCCGCAGCCAGTGCTGGTGATGACCGCTAAACCACACGCCATTGCTTCCAGCACCACATTCGGAAAAGGATCATAAAGCGTTGGCAATAGTAGCGCATCGGCGGCGTGATAGTAGGGCTGCACATCCTGCTGCACGCCGACAAAGCGCAGACGATCGAGGCAATTAAGCTGATTCGCCAATTGCTGATAGCGTGAAAGTTGTTTGTCCTGGCCGACCACAACCAAATAGCGATCGCTATGGGCGAGCGCTTCGATTGCCGCTTTCAAACCTTTACGCTCAAAACCTGACCCCACGTAAATCATCACCGTGGCGTCTTGCGGCAGTTTTAACTGCTCGCGCATGACATGGCGCTGAGCTTCAGTGGCTGGCTGGAAACGTTGGCTATCAATGGCGTTGTGAATCACATGGATCTTGCTCGCATCTAGCGTGAAATGACGCAAAATATCCTGCTTCACCATCTCCGAATTACAAATCACCGCCTTTAAAGATGCTGCATTGAACATCTCTGCTTCAGCCTGCAGAACATAGCGATGGTAGGGACTCAGCGTGGCACTTAAACGCTGCCACGGCGAGACGATGCGCGCCCGTTGCTCCAGCCACACGCGATGGACGCCATCACCGGCGCGAAAGATATCGCAGCCCGCGATACGTTCGTGGCTCTGTACGATATCGAATTTTTCACGCTCCCAGCATTCACGTGCCGCACGGGCAAAACCGCGTTCACGCGATACGCGCCCGAATTTAGTCGGATTGCAGATATGCAGATGCCACGCCGGATTCGGTGTGCCCTGCCAGCTACGCGTGATGATATTGAGGTCGAGCTGCTCACTGTCGAGCGCTTCCAGCGCCCGCGAAATGAAACGCTCGGCACCGCCATCTGGACGATATTTCTGCCGGACAATCGCCAGGCGTAACTTAGTCATGCAAAAATTTCCTTGCGGCGGCCACCACATCATCCACCGGAATGGCCGAGAGATAGCGCTGTTCTGTTTTGGTGTCGATGTCGTCTGGCGAAGGTAGCGGCGCATAATCACCGGCCCAGATCACGCGATTGTTTTCACCCCACGGACGCCAGTGTTGTAATTTGGTGGGCCCAAACAGCGCCAGACAGGGGGTATCGAGTGCAGCAGCCATGTGCATGGGAGCGGAATCCACACCAATAAACAGCTGCGCGGCATCAATCAGCGCCGCCAGTTGCGGTAAAGAGAGCTGACCGGCAAGTGAAACCACATTCTGGCTGTGACACAGCGACTGAATGTGGGCAATCATCGCCTGTTCTTTTTGATCTGGGGCGGCAGTGAGCACGATGGTATGACCATCGGCGGCGAGCGTATCAATCAACTGCGCGACTTTCTCATCGTCCCAACATTTGAATACCCAACGCGATGTCGGCTGCAGCACGATAAACGGCCCGTTGACCTGTTGCTGAGCCAGCACATCCTGCACTTTCTGTTTATCAGCCGCACTGAAGTGCATCGAGGCTGTTGCACCTTCTGCGCTGATAGCCAGTGGTTCAAGCGCAGCCATATTCTGCTCAACGGTATGGAGCTGATTATGGTTTTTAGTCGAAACCAGATGGTTGTGGCACCAGCGCCACAGGGCGTTGTCACGTTTAGCGAAGGCAAAACCAATGCGCACCGGAGCTGCAGAAAACCGCGTGATAATGGCACTACGCCACTGGTCGGCGAGGTTAATCACCACGTCATAATGACAGGCGCGCACAGCTGTAAGCAGAGCCATCTCGTGGCGGAGTTTCTGCCAGCCGCCTTCTTTTTTCCAGTTGCGGTCAATGATATGCAGCTGGCGAATGGCGGGGTGTGCTTCCAGCATCGGCCGCGTCTCTTTGTACAGCAGGACGTCGATGTTGGCCTGCGGATAACGCTGACGGAGCGCGTTGATGGCGGGCGTGGTCAGCAGCATATCGCCGTGATGGCGCAGCTTGATCAACAGAATATTTTTCGGTGCAAATTGGGCTGGAATCAGGCTTGCCATACTCAAATGATCTCAAATTTCAGTGAGCTGATTGTAGGGCAAACCCCTATAGGGCGAAAGCCAGCCGCGGCGCTTATTTGTGACGCCAGCGATAAATCCGGCTCAGCCATAGCAGCAGTTGATACCACTGCCGCGCGCCGCGTGCATTCCGCAGCATCCGTTTATGGGTTTGCGTTGCAAACAGATCCTCAATCATCGCCTGCCGTGCGCTCTCTTCGGGCTCACGGCGAATGGAATGACAGACGCTCAGCGCTTCACGCGTAATTTGATAATGGAATGCGGGATAGATTTTAACTTTATCGCGGTAGCGTGCATTGATCTCTTCCAGTATCTGCGCGATTTTCAGGTAATGACGCTGATACTCTACATTGCGCTGACCGGTGCGTTTACGGTTACTGATGGAGGCATCGTGCAGGTAATAGCGGTAGAGCATGTGATCGGTGTAGCGCACGCGTTTGGCGTTGAACATGAACTCAGTGGTCCAGGGAATATCCTGATGATGCAATCCCGGTTCGAAGGTGAGATTGTTTTGTTGAATCAGTTCACGACGATAAATACCCAGCCATACCACATGCATGTATCGATGCGTCTGCAGCGCGGTGTTCAACCATTCTGGGCCGCTTAACACACCGGTGCTGGTCAAGCGATCCAGGGGAATTAACGGTTTGGTTGTCTGGCTGGCTTTGAAAAACCATTCCGCGTTGCACTGCGCGGCATCCAGATTGTCACGCTCGGCCATTTCAACCAGCGTTTGATACATGGCCGGGTTCATGGTGTCGTCTGCATCCGGGAATGTGACGTACTTGCCTTTTGCGACGGCTAATCCGGCATTGCGTGCGCGGGATACACCACCATTAGCCTGGTGAATAACCTGCACCTGAGGATGCTGGCGTGCATAAGCCTCAGCGCGTTCACCGGAACCATCGGTGGAACCATCATCGACGATAATGATTTCAAGGTCTGTCAGCGATTGCGCTAAAAGAGACTGCATAAACGTCTCGAACATCGCGCCAGCGTTGAACATGGGGGTAATGATGGAAAGTGCGGGATTATCAAGCGACATTGTTATTTATGGTTTTATGAATTATTTACGATTCTCTTACGTTAATTATTGCTAAGAAATTCAGAACTTTTTGGACATTAATGGTCAAAAGTAGTTAGCTCGCTAGCATTTTTGCGCTTTTAGGAACGGTTCTGGCCGGAATGTTTGGCATCAATCCTTTTTACCCTGGGCATCAGTATGAAAAACATCCTTGTTATCCGCCGCGATAACATTGGCGATATGGTGTGTACCACTCCTCTGCTGGAAGGTTTGAAACGCACTTTTCCTGACGCAAAAATCACCCTATTGGTTAATAAGATCGCGCAGGATGTGGTGAGCCATAATCCTCATGTTGATCGTCTGTATGTCTATAAGAAAGCCAAACATCGCGGCAAGAATGAAACCACGCTCGGCGTTTACTGGCAGCGGGTCAAAATCATGCTGGCACTGCGTAAAACGCGCTTTGATGCTACGATTCTGGCTAATCCGGTGCCTTGCAAATACAGCTTACGGCTGGCAAAAATGGCAGGCGCACACAATATTATTGGCGCAGCTTTGCCCGATATTCAGCTTGACCATCCGTTCCGTAAAAGCGATTTTCAGGGCAGCCATCAGGTCGAACATACCTTTTCTTATCTCTCTGCGTTGACTGACAACCTCCCTGAAGTGCCCTCCGTGAATCTTTATCTCACAGATGCAGAACGTGAAGCGGCCAAAGCACGTGTCGCACAAAGCTTCGCCTCGCCGGGGCGGGTCTATGGCGTGCACATCAGCAGCCGCAGCCCTAAGCGTCGCTGGCCGATAGCCAGCTATGCGGCTTTTATTAATAAGCTGCTGGAAGATGAGCAGGCGCGCGTTCTGGTGTTTTGGTCGCCGCAGGGCACGCTGGATCCCCATGACAAAGGCGATGCGGCGCGTGCTGACGAGTTGATGGATTTGGTCAATTCACAACGCGTGGCGCGCTATCCCACCGCATCGGTGCGGGAAGTCATCGCAGGCTTTGATTGCTGCGAGCAAATTTTGTGTAGCGATGGCGGGCAGATGCATCTCGCTGCCGGGCTGCATAAAAAGCAGGTGGTATTCTTTGGCGATACGGATGCCAGTCAGTGGCATCCGTGGTCGGGTGAGTACCAGATTATGCAGACCGATTCCGGTGAATGCGGTGATATCGCGCCGGAAACGGTCTGGCAGGCATGGCAGAAACTTAACGTGCGGACTGCTGTAGCTTAAAACTGTCGTGGTATTCCGACAGGGTCTGGCCAACGAAACGAGGCGCTAACCAACTGAAGAGCGCCTCTAAATCCGCATAAAGCTGTTCGATATCGCGCTCGTTTTTAAACGTTGGGCTGCCGTCTGGCATGAACTCTGAGCTGTGCAGCATAAATTCAGTGTAATTATTCCCTTCTGCCAGCGACATTTCGACAACACGCTGCATATCCGCAAGATTACCCCCGGATGGACGCAGCCAGTGCACCGCAGGACTTTTCTGCTTGCCGCGCAGTCGATAGATGTTCTGTTTAAAGGTATTCATCAACGGCGAGTATTTGTACTGAATGCTCATAGGGATTTCGAGCAGTGAGGAGTCGCCGCTACGTGAAATATCCTGCGGATCGATGAAATAGGGTTTAAACGGGAAATCGGTATAGTCAGTACCGCCTTTTCCCTGTGGCGCGCCGCGTGTGTAAGACCAGTTTACGCGCGGAGTGACAGAGCAATCCACCTGATAACCCAATTCGGTGAGAATGGCGGCATAGCGTTCATCAAACGCCCAACGACCTGCACGATGGCTCAGCATTTTTGTCTGGAACTTTTCTTCCAGCAGATCAGTCATATAAACGACTTTATCACGCAGCACGGTATCGGGGTATTCAATCAGGAAAGGCTGCCAACGCCAGTCATCATCGGTGAGCGGGGCTTCAGGCGGACTGTTCCATGCATGTAGATGCATGCCTATCTCACCTTGATTACGCGCGATGACATCTTTGCCGAATTCCACAAACGCAGGATCCATCGCCATTTCATAGTTGGTTAGCCAGGTGGGTTTAAAACCATAACGTTCGCACAGGTTTTGAAAACGCGGCAGATAACCGGTGTTGTCGGTGGTGATTGAACGATGATTGCGCCAAAGGTTGTCGCCTTCAGTGTCGATGGTAATGAGGAACGCGTGCCGGGTCATGTTCGCCGCCTGAAGCCAATAAAATCGCAATGTTACGCTGAGCCATTCAGTGACGCAAAACTATTTGCCCGAGCAGGAAACAGGCGAAAATCATGACGGATCTGCGCTAATATCCAGACCAGCACTGCGGTCACTCACACGTTATTTCATTCAGACAGGTAGGGTATTTTGTCAAAACGCATACTTATGGTGATAGATGGTTTGCCGGGCGGCGGCGCTGAAAAAGTGGTTCTGACGCTGGTCACCGGTATGCTGGATCAAGGGCATCGCGTTTCCCTTTTTTCCCTGAGAAAAGTGTGTGAGTACCCCTTGCCGCCGGGTGTGGATTATCAGGTCATTGAAGACACTAATCGTCGTCCCTGGCGCAAAATCACTGAACTCAGTCGGCGAGCCCGTTTGCTGGACGTTGCGGTACAGCAGGCGGAGAAGACGGCGGGTGAATTCGATCTGGTCGTGTCTCACCTGCACAAAACTGACCGTATTGTGCGTCGCAGCCGTGCACTGGCTGCGAAGAAAACCTGGTTTTGCCTGCATGGGGTGTTTTCAGCCTCCTATCTTGGACATCGCACCGGATTCTCTCGCTGGTTAAAGGCACGTAAGATCCAGCAGGTCTATCAGGGGCGTAACGTGATCGGCGTTTCACCTGCCGTGCTGGATGATTTGAAAGCGGAATTTGATGTGCAGCTCACACGCGAAGCGGTGATTGGCAATCCGTTCGACATTGCAATGATTCGGCAGTTGGCAGCAGAACCCGCTGAGGTGCCTGGGTCTGGTTTTCTGGTGCACGTGGGGCGCTTCCACGAAACTAAACGGCATGACCGCCTGTTAAAGGCTTACGCATTAAGCAATATTCAGCTGCCCTTAGTGTTATTGGGACAGGGTTCGTCACAGCGTAAAGCCGCTTTGGAAGCCCAGGCGCAAGCGTTAGGTATTGCTGACCGCGTGATTTTTCAGGGCTTTACACAAAACCCTTATGCGTGGATTAGCCGGGCGACAATGCTGATCGTCAGTTCGGATAGCGAAGGTTTTGGTAATGTGCTGATCGAAGCCGTGTTGTGTGGCACGCCTGTTGTTAGCACTCGTTGTCCGGGTGGCCCGCAGTGGCTGTTGCGAGGCGATTTGGCTCGTGGCCTGGCAGATCTCAATCCTGAATCGCTGGCAGAAACAATGCGAGACATCTACCAGCATCCACCGTTGCTGCCAGCGGATGCCTTTGCGGAATTTGATACTGAGGTAATCTGTCAGCGATATCTGGCATTGATTAAGTGAGACGATGGAGGCTCGAAAGCCTCCCTGTAAATCCTTAATCCCAGCTCAGCACCACTTTACCGGAACGCCCGGATCGCATCTCGTCAAATCCCTGCTGGAATTCATCGATGTGGTAGCGATGTGTGATGATGGGTGTTAAGTCGAGGCCGGATTGTATCAACGCTGCCATTTTGTACCAGGTTTCAAACATCTCGCGGCCATAGATGCCTTTGATGAACAGTCCTTTGAAGATCACCAGATTCCAGTCAATCGCCATCTCACCCGGTGGAATGCCCAGTAAGGCGATACGTCCACCATGGTTCATCACCTCCAGCAGGGTACGAAACGCGGGAGGAGCGCCAGACATTTCCAGCCCGACATCGAAGCCTTCCGTCATGCCCAGCTCTGTCATCACATCGCGCAGATTTTCCTGCGCCACATTCACGGCGCGCGTCACGCCCATCTGACGCGCCAGACCAAGGCGGTATTCATTGATATCGGTGATGACCACATTGCGTACGCCCACATGTTTGCACACCGCAGCAGCCATAATACCAATCGGGCCGGCACCCGAGATCAGCACATCCTCACCGACCAGATCAAACGACAGCGCGGTATGCACCGCGTTGCCAAAGGGATCGAAAATCGCCGCCAGCTCGTCAGAAATATTGTCGGGAATCTTGAAAGCATTAAATGCAGGAATCACCAGATACTCGGCAAAACAGCCCTGGCGATTGACGCCAACACCGACGGTATTACGACACAGATGTGTGCGGCCGGCGCGGCAATTTCGGCAGTGACCACAAGTGATATGGCCTTCGCCGGAGACGCGGTCGCCAACGGCAAAACCTTTTACTTCCTCGCCCATACCGACAACTTCGCCGACATATTCGTGGCCGGTAATCATCGGGACAGGAATGGTTTTACGCGACCAGTCATCCCAGTTGTAAATGTGAACGTCGGTACCGCAAATCGCCGTTTTGCGGATTTTGATGAGCAGGTCATTGTGACCAGGTTCGGGAATCGGCGCATCCTTCACCATCCAGATGCCTTCTTCAGCTTTTAATTTGGCCAGTGCTTTCATTGTTCTGCTCCTGCGATCACGCCCAACTGTTTACCAATGCGCGTAAAGGCGGCAACGGCTTGTTCAAGTTGTGCCTGCGTATGGCCGGCAGATATCTGGGTGCGAATGCGGGCCTGGCCCTGCGGAACCACCGGATAAAAGAAGCCCGTAACGTAGATACCCTCTTTTTGCAGCAGGCTGGCAAACTGTTGTGCCACTTTTGCGTCACCCAGCATCACTGGAATGATGGCATGGTCGGCACCTGCCAGCGTAAAGCCAGCAGCAGTCATTTTTTCGCGGAAGAAGCGGGCGTTATCCCACAGACGCTGGCGTAATCCATCGCCTTCACTGAGCAGGTCTAACACCCGCAATGAGGCTGCGACGATGGCGGGTGCCAGAGAGTTGGAAAACAGGTAAGGGCGCGAACGCTGGCGCAGCCATTCAACCACCTCTTTTTTTGCGGCCACATAGCCACCAGAAGCGCCACCCAGCGCTTTGCCCAGAGTGCCGGTCAGGATATCCACGCGATCCATTACGCCGCAGTATTCATGGGTACCACGTCCAGTTGCACCAACAAAACCAACGGCATGGGAATCATCGACCATCACCAATGCGTCAAATTCGTTGGCCAAATCGCAAATGCCTTCCAGATTAGCAATCACGCCATCCATCGAGAACACGCCATCAGTGGCGATCAGGATATGGCGCGCGCCCTTATCACGCGCTTCTTGCAGACGGCTTCTTAGTTCAGCCATATCGTTATTGGCATAGCGATAACGCTGTGCTTTACACAGGCGCACACCGTCAATAATTGAAGCGTGATTGAGCGCATCGGAAATGATGGCGTCTTCCGCACTGAGCAGGGTTTCAAACAGGCCGCCGTTGGCATCGAAGCAGGAGGAGAACAGGATGGCATCCTCCATCCCAAGAAACTCAGCCAGTTTATGTTCAAGCTGCTGGTGGATATCCTGGGTTCCGCAGATAAAGCGTACCGAGGCCATACCGAAGCCGTGCGAATCCATGCCCTCTTTAGCCGCCTGAATCAGCGCTGGGTGATTCGCGAGGCCTAAATAGTTATTGGCGCAGAAGTTAATAACAGGCGGACTGTTGGCGACATTGATCTCCGCCTGCTGTGCCGATGTAATCGTACGTTCTTGTTTGAACAATCCGTCCTGACGCGTTGTCTCAAGTTGTTGACGGATTTGCGAATAAAACTGACTGGACATGATTCTGCTCCTCAGATAGCAAATCTTTGGCACATATTACTAATCAGGACGCATCGTGCCGACATTTCCGCCAGAGAAATCTTCGTTTTGCAGCATAGTTCACGCGGTGGATGTAATTTGTGCAGCGGTTACGGAGTCATCTGGCTGCCTGTCTCGGGCTGAAATGTTATGATGTCAGGCATTCGTGTGTGAAACCTCCTGTTTCACCCCAACTGTTTAAAGGCAAAGCATATGATTATCGTAACCGGTGGCGCTGGCATGATTGGCAGCAACATTGTTAAAGCGCTGAACGACCGCGGTCTTACCGATATTCTGGTGGTGGATAATCTGAAAGATGGCACCAAATTCGTGAACCTTGCGGATCTGGATATCGCGGATTACATGGATAAAGAAGAGTTTCTCTCTTACATCATGTCCGGCGAAGATCTGGGCCCAATCGAAGCGGTGTTCCACGAAGGCGCTTGCTCAGCGACCACCGAGTGGGATGGCAAGTACATGATGGATAACAACTATCAGTACTCCAAAGACTTGCTGCATTTCTGCCTGGAACGCGAAATTCCTTTCCTTTACGCCTCATCAGCTGCCACTTACGGTGGCCGTAATGAAAACTTCATTGAAGAGCGCCAGTACGAGCAGCCGCTGAACGTCTACGGCTACTCAAAAATGCTGTTCGACCACTATGTGCGTCAGATTCTGCCAGAAGCAGAATCCCCAGTGTGTGGCTTCCGCTACTTCAACGTTTACGGCCCGCGTGAGGGTCACAAAGGTGGCATGGCGAGCGTAGCATTCCACCTCAACACGCAGATTAGCAACGGTGAAAATCCAAAACTGTTTGAAGGCAGCGACGACTTCCGCCGCGATTTCATTCATGTTGACGATGTGGTTGCGGTAAACCTGTGGTGCTGGGAAAACGGTGTCTCAGGCATCTACAACTGTGGTACTGGCCGTGCAGAATCCTTCCAGGAAGTGGCCGATGCGGTACTGAAGTTCCATCAGCAAGGTCAGATCGAATACATCCCATTCCCTGAGAAACTGAAAGGCCGCTATCAGGCATTCACTCAGGCGGATCTGACCAATCTGCGCGCAGCCGGTTATGACAAGCCGTTTAAAACCGTTGCTCAGGGCGTGGGTGAATACATGACCTGGCTCAACCGTAACGCATAAGGAAACCGGCACCAGCGATGAAAATTCTGGTCATTGGCCCTTCCTGGGTCGGCGATATGATGATGTCGCAAAGTCTCTATCGCACGCTCAAGGCTGAGAACCCGGATGCGGTCATTGATGTGATGGCGCCGGCCTGGTGCCGGCCTTTGCTATCACGCATGCCGGAAGTCAATCAGGCGCTAGCGATGCCGCTGGGCCATGGCGCTTTAGCGTTAGGCGAAAGGCGTCGCTTGGGTAAATCCCTTCAGGCCAGCGGCTATGATCGTGCTTATGTGCTGCCGAACTCCTTCAAGTCGGCTCTGGTGCCGTTCTTTGCAGGTATCCAGCGCCGCGTCGGCTGGCGTGGCGAGATGCGCTATGGCGTGCTGAACGATGTGCGTGTGCTGGATAAAGCTGCCTTTCCGCTGATGGTGGAGCGCTATGTTGCTCTGGGCTATGACAAACCCATCGCTTCTGCTCAACAGTTGCCGCAGCCATTACTGTGGCCGCAGTTGCGTGTCGATGAAGACGAGAAGCGCATGACGGCAGCGCAGTTTGCCCTGTCCGCCGATCGCCCGGTGATTGGATTCTGCCCTGGCGCTGAATTTGGCCCAGCCAAGCGCTGGCCGCACTACCATTACGCGGCGCTTGCCGAGCAACTGATTGGTGAAGGCTACCAGGTAGTGCTGTTCGGTTCGGCTAAAGATCGCGAAACCGGTGACATGATGGTCCAAACGTTATCGGAATCAGCACGAGTGCATTGCAAGAATCTGGCGGGCGATACGCAATTAGAGCAGGCGGTTATTTTGATCGCACATTGCGCGGCCATCGTCAGTAATGACTCCGGGTTGATGCACATTGCCGCCGCACTGAACCGTCCGTTAGTCGCGTTGTATGGCCCGAGCAGCCCGGATTTCACGCCGCCGCTGTCTCATCAGGCGCGTGTTATTCGTTTGATCTCCGGCTATCACAAAGTACGTAAAGGTGATGCCGAAGAGGGTTATCACCAGAGTCTCATTGATATTCAGCCTGCTCGAGTTCATCAGGAACTTAGCACGCTGCTGCATCCGGTGCAGGAGTAGCCATGCACGTTTTGATTGTAAAAACCTCCTCCATGGGGGACGTGCTGCACACGTTACCGGCGCTCACAGATGCGATGCAGGCTATTCCCGGCATCCGTTTTGATTGGGCCGTCGAAGAGAATTTTGCTCAGATCCCCAGTTGGCATCCGGCTGTGGATAAAGTTTTGCCGGTAGCGATTCGTCGCTGGCGTAAACATTGGTTTGGTAGCCAGCAGCGTGAAGAGCGCGTTCTATTTAAACGCGACCTGCAATCGCGCCAGTATGATGTGGTGATCGATGCGCAAGGGTTAATCAAAAGCGCCGCGCTGGTGACGCGCCTGGCTAAAGGCGTAAAGCATGGACAAGACAGTCGCAGCGCGCGGGAACCCTTCGCCAGCTGGTGGTATGACAAACGCCATGAAATCAACAAACAGCAACATGCGGTAGAACGCACGCGTGAGTTATTTGCTAAAAGCCTGGGTTACGCGAAACCGGAGACCCAGGGTGATTATGCGATTGCAGGCCATTTCCTCTCCGCGCTGCCCAGCGATGCAAATGAGTATTTGGTGTTTCTGCATGCCACCACGCGCGATAACAAGCATTGGCCTGAGTCACACTGGCGCGAACTGATTGAACTGGTGCAGCCTACCGGCCTGCGGGTGAAACTGCCCTGGGGCGCCGAGCATGAGCATCAGCGTGCATTAAGAATGGCTGAAGGTTTTGACCACGTAGAGGTCCTGCCAAAATTAACCCTGGAGCAGGTGGCACAGCAATTGGCGGGCGCGCGCGCTGTTGTTTCAGTCGATACCGGTTTGAGTCATCTGACCGCCGCGCTGGATCGCCCGAATATCACGCTTTTTGGTCCGACCGATCCGGGTTTGATTGGGGGTTATGGTAAGAATCAGTATGAGTTAAAGGCGAAAGACTGCAATCTACTTTCGCTTTTGGCCCAAGACGTTTTTGCTCAACTTGAGATTATTTTGATCTCACGTGAAGATAGCGGACAGATTTAAGTGGAAAATAAAAAGAAATTTGGCAGGCTGCGCGCATTGAATCGTCAACGTAACTATTTGATGAAAGCATTGCGTTTAAACATTGCTCGATGGATTTGGGATCACCGTTCTAAAAGAGAATTTTCTATTTCTGAAAATAAGTCTGTTCTATTTCTTCGTGATGATGACAAGATTGGAGATATGGTCGTTTCGACATCTCTTTTCAGGGAATTTAAACGGCAGGGATATCATGTCAGTGTTTTAGCAGGTAAAAATAATTCAAAAGTTATTGAATGCAACCCATTTGTCGATGAGTTTTTTATCGTTGATGAGGGAAAGAAAAAAAGAATAGCTCAAGCAAAATTTTTATCGAAAAAAAGATATGATGTGGTCATTGATATGGGGGATAAAATCTCCCCTTTCCACTTGCTTTTTTTAAATGTATTAAATGCCAGTAATGTTGTAGGTTTCAACAAAAAGGGGTTTAATATATATAATAAATCTCTGGATTATCTTGGCTATGATGATCATATAACAGAGCGTTATAATTTGTTGATGAAAAGCTTTAAATTTAGTTCTTTTAGTACTGATTATGATATTCATATCCCCGATGAGATACGCAATGAAGTCTGCAATTTCATGGGCAGTATCAATGCTTCCTTGAAAATTGTTGTTAATCCATTCGCTGCTGATGTTCGCCGTGATATGTCATTGGAACAGCTTTCAGCGCTAATCGAAAAAATAAAAATAAAATGGAAAAATGTGGAGGTTATCTTAGTCGGCGATCCTTGTAGGATCAAGGGACTGGATTTATTAAATGCGAGGATTAATCCTTTCAATACATTAGCGAGTGCATGTGAGATTGTGCATTTGGCAGATATAGTAATTTCTCCGGACACTGCAGTAGTTCACATCGCGGCTGCGTGGAAAAAGCCACTAATTGGATTATATGGACATGACACTCATGGTGGATATGTGAATAGTATGGTATGGGCACCCGGCTATAATCTTGCTCGGCAGATTTATACTAAAGACAAGTATCACGCTGTATCTACAATCGATGTAGATGATATAGTGAAAAAGATATCGGAGTTACTTTCCATTAATGATTCATGAAAGTTTAATACATTGATACAGTTAATTGAAGTCGCTTGCTTTTCATTCTTAAAATATATTTTTAACAATGCCACTGAATTAAGTTGTGGCATTTTTTACTTTAATTAACCATATCCTAAATGCAAAGCTTTACGTATTATTAAATCGTCTCATTATTTTTTGATTTATTTTTTCAATAACAATGTTTGGTTCAATGATATCCATGATGTGGGCATGATGTTGATGGCTTTTTTTAGGGCAAATATAAATTATATCGTGTAACTCTGGGTTTTGAAATGGCCCAGTATTATAAGGATTAGCTGTTGTGAATAGACTAACCGTTGGTGTTTTTACCGCAACGGCAATATGCAATGGTCCTGTATCACCAGTCAACAGCAGGTCAAGATTGTTGAGCAATTGCGTAAGTTCAGCTAGCGTAGTATTTGCTACTCTATTGGTCACTCTGTTTCGATAAATTTCTGGCAGATACTGCATAAATTCATCTGCTCTATTTTTATCTCCCGGCCCCCCAGTAAGAATCAAGCTCAGTGTTGAGTGCGTTGAAAATAGCGAAGCGGCAACGGTTGCAAAATGCTTTGGTGACCAGCAACGTTCTGATGTCGAGGCGCCAATCTGAAAACCTATGACAGGGAAATCAGTCAGGCATTTTTTAGAAACGGTCATTGGCATCTTCATTTCAATATTTGAAATATCACAGCCTAGAGATTGCACAAGTGTAAGCTTACGCTGAATAATATGCCCACGGAAACCTATGGTATATTCAGATAACCATTTATCCCGTAGTTGTAAATTATCAAAGTAATTGTCTTTTATTATACATTTAGATCCGGCGAGCAATGCAGCAATATAATCATAAGGTTCATGGGAGTGTAAAAGAAGAGTGAGATCCGGTTCTGGGAGTTTTTTTAATGATTTTATCAGCCCGGATAGGGTGATTGCTTTATTATTCCATGGGATGAATTGATCCCAGTCCTCACCTACCTGCAAGAAATCAGAAAATTTTTGATGTGCCACTAAGGTTATTTTAGCTTCTGGAAAGCGTTTTCGAATTGCTCTTATTGCTGGAGTATTAAAGAGGAAATCACCAAGCGCTGTGGTTGAAAAAATCACAATATGTCGTGGATTAATATTTTCAAGGTCTGAGGCCACTTTTAGCGGGCTGCCCTTAATCAGCATATACAGCCTAATGGCCTTATCAATCGCTTTGAATTTCCACAATTTACGCATCATAAACCCATTCTATCATCATCAATATTCTCGAAATTCCGCTTATAAGACCTTTAACTTATTTATTAGTTTCATCATTGTAAATGAATCTTTTACGGATCAAAGCGACGCCCAGCATAACGACACTGGGCGGTAGTGAGAATCAAAATAACTTGTTAAGTTGTTGTAGAACGTAGCTATTAGAAATGCTTTCTACTAACACCTGAATGGCTCTGTTCTGCGGCACAGGCGGCAATGCTTTACCGGCCTTACACACTCCCGGAGCACGGAACTTCGGCGCCGGAGATTTATCGGATGTCGGCGGAGTTTTACCCTGATGCACAGGCTCATTCAGCAACTGACTCGGACGTACGAGCGTAATATCGCCCGGCAGTGATGGCAGCATCTGTTGCAGCACACGAACGGTGGTGGGGTGCGGATGGCCAATCGCTATGGCATAACCGTCGCGCTGGGCCAGTTTCACCGCGCGCGTAAACTGTTCACGGATGGCAGATTCATTCTGGCTGTCATCAAGAAATACGCGACGTTTCAGCACTTTAACATGCGTACCCTGTGCCGCCGGAATGGACTGGCTATTGCCGATCGTCATGCTATCGAGAAAGTAGTAATTATACTGATTCAGCACCTGCATCACTTTCTGCATGCCGGGCAGGCTGGACGTCATTTTGCTGCCCATATGGTTGTTCAACCCCACAGCGAAGGGCACTTTACCGGAGGCATCCCGAACGATGCGTGCGATCTCTTCGCTGCTCATCTCTGGGGTTAAGGTATCTTTTTCCAGCGGTTGCTTACTGAGCGGTGCCATTGGCAAGTGAATTAACACCTCATGGCCGCCCTGATGCGCTTTGGTTGCCATCTCGCGAGCATGAGGCGCATTTGGCAGCACAGCGACCGAAATCGCGGCGGGCATTTGCAGCACTTTATTCTCTTCAACCGGACGATAACCGAAGTCATCGATCACAATTGAGAGTTTGCCTGCCTGAGCCGAAAGTGTGAAAAACAGTGCGCAGAGCGCGATTGAGAGCTTTTGAGGCTGAAACAACACTTATCTTCCTAACCACGGTAGTGGATTGACGGCCTGTCCCTGACGTCGGATTTCAAAGTAGAGCGAAGGCGTGCCGCGGCCGCCACTGGTACCTACAAGGGCGATAGGCTGTCCTGCCTTCACCTGAGTACCGACGCTCACCAGCGCACTTTGGTTGTAGCCATAAAGACTCATGTCGCCTTTACCATGTTCCAATACCACAACCAGACCGTAGCCTTGCAGCCAGTCGGCCATTAGTACGCGTCCATCGGCGATGGCTTTCACTTCGGTGCCTTCTGGTGCATCAATCACCAGACCTTTCCAGCGCAGTTCACCCTGCATGGATTCACCGAAGCGGTGTTCAATACGTCCGTTCACCGGCCATACAGCTTGCCCACCCGGCTTGCCGAGGCCACCGGTACGTGCCATCAACTCACGTTCGCTTTGTGTGGGTTGATAACTTGATCCTTTGGCTTTCGCCTGTGCCTGACGCTGGCGAACTTTTTCCGCCTCACGTGCTTCGCGCTCAGCACGCTCACGCGCCTCACGCTCGGCTTTAGCAATTTTATCCTGCAGGCGGCTTTCGTTTTCCCGCATCTCAACCAAATCGGCCTGATCTTTCTCCAGTGAGCTTTCCAGTACCGTCAGGGTTTTCTTACGCGCTGCACTGGCTGTTTCCAGTTTGGCCTGCTGCGACTGCTGCTGGGCTAACAGGGATTTTTGTTGTTCCTGTTTACCTTGCAACGCCTGACGCTGCTCAGCCAGCTGCTGCTGAGTTTGTTTGAGATCGTCGATGTTTTTCTGACGTGCAGCATTAAGATAGCCGAAATAGGCAAGAATGCGCTCACTGCGCTGGGCTTCTTCCCCGCCCAGCAGTAGCTGCAATCCATTATGCTGACCTTGTCGGAAGGCCGCATCCAATTGCTGAGCCAGCAGTTTTTCCTGCTGCGCCTGCTGTTTTTCCAGACGAGAGATCGAGGTGGTAATTTGCGTGATTTCGCCGTTGAGCGCGGTCAAGCTGTTGCGCGTTTCCCGTAATTGTCGGCTGGCTTGCGCAATCACTTTTTCCTGGCTTTGCAGTTGATCGAGAAGTTTGCTGCGCTGTAATTTCTGCGCTTTAACGCTTTTCTCTTTATCAGCAATATCCTGCTGGATGGACTTGAGCTGGGTTTTGCTGTCATCCGCGCTGTGTGCATAAACGGGCAATAGCAGCACGCCCGCGCAGAGCAAGCTCAGGGAGATTTCGGACCAGCGAAATGACAACGGATGCGCTGGGCCGTTGTAACGGGTCCTTGTGTGTGTAACGGTCGCTTTTCCCTTCATAGTCGATAATTATTCCACGATGAACAGCCGCTTACCAGTTATCCCGGGCGGGTTTTGCTTTACGAAAGATGTCGGTGCCGAGCTTACCGGCGTAAACCTTGACTCAATTTTGCGATTAGAACACTTTTTTTGGAAAATGACGCACAAATCGTAACTCTGCCCGCTTCGCGACTGTACATGCTAAGTGGCGCAGGTATACTCAGAACCCTTGTTTTAGCTTATTAGCCCGGTCTGGAGTCGTTACCCCTCATGCAAGAAATTATGCAGTTTGCAAGCAATCACACCATCCTTAGTCTGGCATGGGTTGTTTTACTCGTTCTGGTGATTGTGACCACCGTTAAAGGAATGTTCTCTAAGGTAAAAACGATCAGCCGTGGCGAAGCAACCCACCTGATTAACAAAGAGGATGCGGTGGTTGTAGACGTGCGTTCACGCGATGATTATCGCAAAGGACACATTTCAGGTGCAGTGAACATTGCAGCGGCTGATATTAAAAAAGGTAGCTTTGCCGAACTGGAAAAGCACAAGTCGCAGCCCATAATTGTGGTATGCGCCACCGGCCAGAGTGCGGGTGAATCAGCCGCTAAATTGAGCGCTGAAGGTTTTGAAAAAGTCTCCGTGCTGAAAGATGGCGTGAGTGGCTGGAGTGGTGAGAATCTGCCACTGGTACGCGGTAAATAATTCTCAGAGGTAACTGCATGGCTAATGTTGAGATTTACACCAAAGTTACATGCCCTTATTGCCACCGGGCAAAAGCGTTATTGGATCAGAAAGGCGTATCGTTCCAGGAGATTCCCATTGATGGGAACACGGCGAAACGGGAAGAGATGATTCAGCGTAGCGGCCGTACGACAGTTCCACAGATTTTTATTGATGCACAGCACATTGGCGGCTGTGACGATCTTTACGCGCTGGATGGGCGTCAGGGACTTGATCCCTTACTCCAGGCATAATTTTTCGGTCAGACAATTTAACTCACAGGATTTAGTAACATGTCAGAACATACCACTAACGAAATGCAGTTCCAGATTCAACGTGTGTACACCAAAGACGTTTCCTATGAAGCGCCAAACGCACCTCAGGTTTTCCAGAAAGAGTGGGAACCGGAAGTCAAACTGGATCTGGACACCGCTTCATCTCAGCTGGCTGATGAAGTTTATGAAGTTGTTCTGCGCGTTACCGTGACAGCAACCGTTGGCGAAGACACTGCATTCCTATGCGAAGTTCAGCAGGCGGGTATCTTCACTATCGGTGGTATCGAAGGCACGCAGATGGCGCATTGCCTCGGTGCATACTGCCCGAACATTCTGTTCCCGTATGCACGTGAATGCATCACCAGCCTCGTGTCTCGTGGTACTTTCCCGCAGCTCAATCTGGCGCCAGTTAACTTTGATGCCCTGTTCATGAACTATCTGCAGCAGCAAGGTGAAGGCGAAGCGCCACGTCAGGATGCCTGATGACTACACTCAACGCTTCGATTAGCGTCATCGGTGCCGGCTCGTACGGCACCGCATTGGCCATTACGCTGGCCCGTAACGGCCATCCGGTTCTGCTCTGGGGCCACAATCCGCAAAGCGTGGCGCAGCTCCAGGCTGACCGATGTAATGCCGCTTTCCTGCCTGATGTACCTTTCCCTGACAATCTTGTTCCTGAAGCCGATTTGGCAACAGTGGTGAGTGCCAGCCGCGATCTGTTGGTGGTGGTGCCAAGCCACGTGTTTGGCGATGTTCTCACCCAACTGAAGCCGCATCTGCGTGCAGACTCACGTATTGTCTGGGCAACCAAAGGTCTGGAAAAAGAGACTGGTCGTCTTTTACAGGATGTTGCGCGTGATATCCTCGGCGATCAAATTCCGTTGGCCGTGGTTTCAGGTCCAACCTTCGCGAAAGAACTTGCGGCGGGCATGCCTACAGCGATAGCGCTGGCTGCCACTGACGCGCAGTTCGCTGAAGATCTGCAGCAAAAACTGCACTGTGGTAAAAGCTTCCGCGTTTATAACAATCCGGACTTCATCGGTGTGCAACTGGGTGGTGCGGTGAAAAACGTGATTGCGATTGGTGCCGGCATTTCCGATGGTATTGGTTTTGGTGCCAACGCACGCACTGCCTTAATCACCCGTGGATTGACAGAGATGAGTCGCCTGGGTGCTGCACTGGGCGCCGACCCAACCACCTTTATGGGCATGGCGGGGCTAGGCGATTTAGTGCTGACCTGTACCGATAATCAATCCCGCAATCGTCGTTTTGGCATGATGCTGGGACAAGGCGAGAGCGTTGATGAGGCGCAACGCATTATCGGACAAGTTGTAGAAGGTTACCGAAACACCAAAGAAGTCAAAGCATTGGCTGCACGAGTGGGTGTTGAAATGCCGATAACCGAGCAGATTTATCAGGTACTGTATTGCGAAAAATCGGCGCGAGAGGCAGCATTGAGTTTACTTGGTCGTTCAAGGAAGGACGAAAACAGCCAAAGCTGAAGCAGGATGCTCAGCTAAATCACCTGCAGCGCCTCTCAGGCGCTTTTTTTATCGGGAGCACAGAGCAATGTCGTCAGAAGAGTTAGAACTGGTCTGGAACAACATCAAAGCTGAAGCCAGAGCGCTGGCTGATTGTGAACCCATGCTGGCCAGTTTTTATCACGCGACTTTGCTCAAGCACGAAAATCTTGGCAGCGCACTGAGCTATATGCTGGCGAACAAACTCGCCAATCCGATTATGCCGGCCATTGCGGTACGTGAAATCGTTGAGGAAGCCTATCGCGAAGATCCAGAGATGATTGTCTCTGCGGCCTACGATATTCAGGCGGTGCGCCTGCGCGATCCGGCTGTCGATAAATACTCAACCCCATTGCTGTACCTGAAAGGCTTCCACGCGCTGCAGGCTTATCGCATCGGCCACTGGTTGTGGAAAGAGGGCCGCCGTGCGCTGGCTGTCTACCTGCAGAATGAAGTCTCCGTCTCCTTCGCCGTGGATATCCACCCCGCTGCACGTATTGGTCGCGGCATCATGCTTGACCATGCCACAGGCATCGTGATCGGTGAAACGGCAGTGATTGAAAACGACGTATCGATTCTGCAATCGGTCACGCTGGGCGGGACCGGTAAAACCAGCGGCGATCGCCATCCGAAAATCCGCGAAGGGGTGATGATTGGCGCGGGTGCTAAAATTCTGGGCAATATCGAAGTGGGGCGCGGCGCGAAAATTGGCGCCGGTTCAGTGGTATTACAGCCTGTGCCACCACATACCACGGCCGCAGGTGTTCCAGCACGTATCGTCGGTAAGCCAACCAGCGACAAACCGTCGATGGATATGGATCAGCATTTCACCGGCGCTGGCTTCGAATATGGCGACGGAATCTAGCTTTTAATCAGCGCGCCAGCGTAATCAAGCTGGCGCCACGCTTCATATACCACCACAGATACCGCATTCGACAGATTCATACTGCGACTTTCCGCCATCATTGGGATGCGAATCTTGTGCTCCGCAGGCAATGCATTGAGTATCTCTGCTGGCAGGCCACGACTCTCGGGGCCAAATATCAAATAATCCCCTTTCTGATAGCTCACAGCACTATGGGCAGGCGTGCCTTTGGTGGTCAGAGCAAACAGACGCTGTGGCGCTTCAGACTCGATAAACGCTGCGTAACTGGCGTGTTTTTTTAGCGAGGTGTATTCGTGGTAATCGAGCCCGGCGCGGCGTAGACGCTTGTCATCCCAGGCAAAGCCCAGCGGCTCAATCAGATGCAACTGGAAGCCAGTATTCGCACACAAGCGGATGATATTGCCAGTATTTGGCGGAATTTCAGGTTCAAATAAAACGATGTTCAGCATAAGGCCCCCGGAAACGAGGGCCGAAGCATAGCAAATTATTGACGAGCGGAGTACAGCGGCAACCATAGCGTGAGCCGCAGACCGCCTAATGGGCTGTCATCGGCTTTCACCCAACCGCGATGCTGCTGTACGGCCGTTTCCACAATTGCCAATCCAAGACCTGTGCCACCAGACTCGCGGTCGCGCGCTTCATCAGTGCGATAAAAGGGACGGAAAATCTGCTCGCGATCTTCAGCGCTGACGCCTGGACCATCATCATCAACGTGAACAGTAATGCCCTGAATATCCACCGAGAAGCTCACGCTGATATGCGTGTGAGAATAACGCAGCGCATTTCGCACGATGTTTTCCAGCGCGCTCTCCAGGGCATGCGGGTTACCGTACAGAGGCCACGGGCCAGGAGGATAAGGCACGTCCATGGTTTTACCCATCTGCTCGGCCTCGAATTTGGCATCTTCCAGTACACCATTCCAAAGCTGGTTGGCTTTCATGGCTTCACTGACTAACGCATTTTTATGCTGAGTACGTGAAAGCACCAGCAAGTCGTTAATCATGCCATCAAGCCGCTGGGCTTCCATTTCAATACGCTGCAGTTCTTTGCCTTCGCCATTGCGTCGACGCAGCAAAGCGGTGGCCAATTGCAGACGCGTCAGTGGTGTGCGTAATTCATGGCTAATGTCCGACAAAAGACGCTGCTGTGCGGTCATCATGCGTTCAAGTGCGCTCACCATCTGGTTGAAACTTGAACCTGCTGCAAGGAATTCCTGTGGGCCAGATTCCAGTTCAGGATGCTGGCGCAAGTTACCGCTCGCCACTTCATCAGCAGCATGTTTAAGCTTGCGAGCTGGACGAGCCAGACTCCACGCCAGCCATAACAGCAGCGGCGAGCTAATCAACATGGTGACAATCAACAGCAATAACGGGCGGTCAAATAGCAGATTAACAAAATCAAGTTGTGAACTGGTGGCGGGGCGGATCAAGTAGAGCTGGTAGTTATCTTCACCGTCCTGCACGGCAAAGGGGCCCACCATCTCCACACGACCATACTTTTTCTTCTGCGGATGATCGGCGTTATCAGACTGGCCGATAAAGTTACGAATCACCTGCATTTCATTATGCTGTGCACCGATCACCCGGCCTTCGCTGGTCACTAATAACAAGCGTTGGCCGGGTGGGGCCCATTTGTCGATGGCGCGAAACAGCCGGCGCCACCACATCAGGTCGTTGGGGGGATCTTGCGATAATTCAGCTTCAACGTGCTGTTCAATCATGGTGCCCTGTCGCTGCTCACTTTCCAGTAATGCTGTCATCTGGCGTGAGTCGAGTTTGGGCACCATCAAAACCAGCATCAACACCAGTGCCAGGGTGAGCCAGAAAATGGCGAAGATGCGGGTCGTCAAACTTCCAATCATGATGCCGAAACCATCAGATAGCCGCGTCCACGCAAAGTTTTAAACCACGGGTGGCCATCGCGACGTTCCGGCAACTTACGGCGCAGGTTTGAAATGTGCATATCAATCGCGCGGTCAAACGGTGTCAGGCGTTTGCCGAGCACTTCCTGGCTCAAGTGTTCACGCGAAACCACCTGACCCAGATGCTGTGCCAGCAAATAGAGCAGAGTGAATTCGGTGCCCGTCAGATCCAGCGTTTCGCTATCGAAGCTGGCTTCCTGACGGCCTGGGTTGAGGCGCAGACAATCCACTTCCAGCGTCGGTGAACTGTTGTCATGCTGCTGTTGCTGCTCGCTCCAGTTTGAACGGCGCAAAATTGCCCGAATACGTGCGACCAGTTCACGGTCATTAAAAGGTTTTGGCAGATAGTCATCCGCGCCCAGCTCAAGGCCGAGAACACGATCTAACTCACTACCGCGAGCGGTCAGCATAATGACCGGTGTTTGATGCTGCTGTCGTAGTTCTTTCAACGTATCAATACCGTTCTTCTTCGGCATCATGACGTCGAGTAATAACAAGTCAACGGTGTTATCCAACAGGTTAAGCGCCTGCTCGCCATCGCTGGCGACAATCACTTCAAAACCTTCCATCTCAAGCAGTTCTTTTAGCAGCGAAGTTAATTCGCGGTCGTCATCAACCAACAGGATTTTATTCATTTTTTGTTGCCCTCCGCAGGCAAAATACCGTGTTCCTTGACTTGCAATCCAACGCTTTACGTAGTTTTACACCCCCTGACGGATGTTTGCAGCTATCGCCGTACACTAGTCCTCGTTGAATCGAAAACGGAACGAACTGGGAGTAAACGATGCGCTACTTAACCGCCGTCGTCATTGCCTCAGCGATGGTTCTCAGTCACGCCAGCGCAGAAGCAGCAGACACGACGACGATTGACGAGATGCATCATAACGGCGGATTGACGACAGGCAGTATGACGCAAAATCCGCAAAGCCACATGTTCGATGGCATTGAGCTGACTGAACAACAGCGGCAACAGATGCGAGACCTGATGCAGCAAGCACGACATGAGCGCCCGGTTATGAGCGTTCAGGATATTGAAACTATGCATGACCTTGTCATTGCAGACAAATTTAACGAATCGGCTATCCGACAGCAGGCAGAGAAACAAGCCCGTACGCAGATAGAACTGCAAGTTGAGATGGCTCGGGTTCGCAACCAGATGTATCACCTGCTAACGCCTGCACAGCAAGCGACATTGCAGAAGAATTATGAGCGGCGACTTAACGATATGCGTCAGCTCTCCGGATTGCAGCCATCATCACCGCTGCATGCAGTGAGTAGTACCAGCAGTAACCAGTAACATAGTATCCCTGTTTTCCTTGCCATAGACACCATCCCTGTCTTCCCCCGCATGATGCGGGGGTTTTTTTTAACTGCCAATCCTGTGCTGCATCATCACCTTAATATTCAATTCACGCAGCTTACGCTTGCCGATGATAAACTTTAGCCATTATGTGACTAACGGCGTTGCGTTGAGCGGACGCTTCTATGAGGCATGGCATGGATCCCTCCTACGCGAAACTCGTCAACCGTGCGGCACTGGCGGCAACGACGCTGGCGACATTACTGTTGATCGTGAAGATTTTTACCTGGTGGCTGACCGGCTCAGTCAGTATGTTGGCCGCCCTGGTCGATTCGCTGGTGGATATCGCCGCATCGCTCACCAACTTACTGGTGGTGCGCTATTCACTCCAGCCTGCGGATGCTGATCACACCTTCGGCCACGGTAAAGCGGAATCGCTCGCCGCACTGGCGCAAAGTATGTTTATTTCCGGCTCAGCACTGTTTTTATTCCTCACCGGTATCCAGCATCTGGCCTCACCCAATATATTGCGTGCGCCGCTGGTAGGTATTGTCGTTACTGTGGTCGCGCTTTTTTCCACCCTGCTGCTGGTGTCATTTCAGCGCTGGGTGGTTCGCAGGACACGCAGCCAGGCAATCCGCGCAGATATGCTGCACTATCAATCTGACGTGGTGATGAACGGCGCGATCCTGGTGGCATTGGTATTAAGCAGCTATGGTTTTGTCCGGGCAGATGCACTCTTTGCGCTGGGGATTGGGGTGTACATCCTTTATAACGCCTTGCGCATGGGTTACGAAGCGGTGCAATCCTTGCTGGACCGTGCATTACCGGAAGAAGAGAAGCAGGCGATTATCGATTTGGTCAGCGATTGGCCAGGCGTGCGCGGAGCCCATGCACTGCGTACGCGTCAGTCCGGGCCAACCCGTTTTATTCAGCTTCATCTGGAAATGGATGACCATTTGCCGCTGGTGCAGGCGCATCAGGTAGCGGATCAGATTGAGCAAGCGCTTCGGCTTAAGTTTCCCGGTTCGGATATTATTATCCATCAAGATCCCTGTTCGGTGGTGCCGGAAAATCAGCAAGGCTTTTCCAGTTTTTGATTTTAAAAATCATGGCGTTGCGTGATAAAAATGACGTAACGCTAACAACTTTGTAAAAAAATAGCGAAAACTTGTCTGACCTGAATCAATTCAGCATCAAGCCTTTGATATACTATCTGCAACTATTAAGCCGCACGATCGTGAGCGGGTTTACACCGGTCGGCAGGCAGGAATAATCCTTAGTTTTGAACAATCCAGAGGTTGTCATGATCAAAAAAATCGGAGTACTGACCAGCGGCGGTGACGCCCCAGGCATGAACGCAGCCATCCGCGGAGTTGTCCGTTCCGCGCTGAGTGAAGGCCTTGAAGTTTTTGGTATCTACGACGGCTATCTGGGATTGTATGAAGACCGTATGATCAACCTCGACCGTTACAGCGTGTCTGACATGATCAACCGCGGCGGCACTTTCCTTGGTTCTGCGCGCTTCCCGGATTTCCGTAACGAAGAAGTTCGCCAGATTGCCATCGAAAACATGAAGAAGCGCGGTATTGATGCGCTAGTGGTCATTGGCGGTGATGGTTCTTATATGGGTGCTAAGCGCCTGACCGAAATGGGCTTCCCGTGCATCGGTCTGCCAGGCACCATCGATAACGACGTTGCCGGTACCGATTACACCATCGGTTACTTCACTGCACTGGAAACCGTGGTTGAAGCAATTGACCGTCTGCGCGATACCTCTTCTTCGCATCAGCGCATCTCCATCGTGGAAGTGATGGGGCGTTACTGCGGTGATTTGACTCTGGCCGCTTCTATCGCCGGTGGTTGTGAATTCATCGTGCTGCCGGAAATTCCTTATACCCGTGAAGAACTGGTCGAAGAGATCAAAGCCGGTATCGCGAAAGGTAAAAAACACGCCATTGTGGCCATCACAGAACACATCTGTGATATCGACGATTTGGCGCATTACATCGAAGCAGAAACCAAACGCGAAACGCGTGCCACTGTCCTCGGTCATATTCAGCGTGGCGGTGCGCCATGTGCTTACGACCGTATTCTGGCTTCGCGCATGGGTGCCTACTCCATCGAACTGCTGTTGCAGGGCTACGGCGGTCGTTGTGTCGGGATTCAGAATGAGAAGATGGTGCATCACGACATCGTCGACGCCATTGAGAACATGAAGCGTCCGTTTAAACGCGACTGGCTGGATACCGCGAAAAAACTTTACTAATCAATCTGCATTAAGGCGCGAGATCAACCGCGCCTTTTTTATTCCTGCCTATATTCCCTCCAGTTATAAACACTGATTTTTAATTCTTTAATCTATGGATTGGTTTATGTCAGTCTTGTTCTATAACGACCTCGGGAGAGCAAGCAATGAACAAGTGGAGTATTGGTGTCACCCTGTTACTGGCTTCCACCAGTGTTTTGGCAAAGGATATCCAGCTGTTAAACGTTTCTTACGATCCAACGCGTGAGCTGTATGAGCAATACAACAAAGCGTTCAGCGCACACTACAAGCAGGAAACGGGCGATAATGTAGTCATTCGCCAGTCCCATGGCGGTTCAGGTAAGCAGGCGACCTCTGTGATCAACGGCATTCGTGCTGATGTTGTGACCCTGGCGCTGCAGTCTGACGTGGATGCTATTGCTGACCGTGGTCGTATTGATAAAAACTGGATTAAACGTCTGCCAGATAACTCTGCACCTTACACTTCCACCATCGTGTTCCTGGTTCGTAAGGGCAACCCAAAAGGTATCCATGACTGGAATGATTTGATTAAACCTGGCGTATCGGTGATCACGCCGAATCCGAAAACCTCAGGTGGCGCACGCTGGAACTATCTGGCCGCATGGGGCTGGGCACTGGATCAGAACAACGGCGACCAGGCCAAAGCGCTGGCGTATGTGAAGGCGCTGTTCAAGAACGTAGAAGTGCAGGATTCGGGTGCACGTGGCGCCACCAACACCTTCGTAGAGCGTGGAATTGGTGATGTGCTGATTGCATGGGAAAACGAAGCGTACCTGGCGGTGAACAAGCTGGGTAAAGACAAGTTTGAAATCGTCACGCCAAGCGAATCGATTCTGGCGGAACCTACCGTATCCGTGGTCGATAAAGTCGTGGATGAGCAGGGCACGCGTAAAGTTGCCGAAGATTATCTGAAGTATCTCTACTCGCCAGAAGGCCAGACGATTGCAGCGGAAAACTTCTATCGTCCGCGCGATCCTGAAGTGGCGAAGAAGTTCGCCAGCACCTTTGCGCCGGTGAAACTGTTCACTATCGACAGCAAGTTCGGTGGCTGGACACAAGCGCAAAAAGCGCACTTCGCCGATGGTGGTAGCTACGACCAGGTGATGAAGCCTTAATCTCACCGTCATTAAAATGAAACGGTCAGCCTTGTGCTGGCCGTTTTGCATTGTAGAGCAGTAAAAGTCCGTGACTTTGCCCAAGCGGCAGGCGAGGATGCTGGCAGGTGATGAACAGAGGAATTCGGCCATGCAGGGAAGTCGTCGCACCCTGAAGTTGCTAACCGTTTTACTGCTGGTGCTGATTGTCGGACTGATTATCAGCGCCTTCCACTTCCAGAAAAACTCCAATGCGCTGTGGCAGATCATCAGTGAAAAGTGCGTGCCCAATCTGGCTAAGAGCGGCAATCCTGCCCCTTGCCAGCAGGTCAATACGTCACAGGGCTATGTCACGTTGAAAGATCTTAACGGGCCTTTGCAGTATTTGCTGATGCCAATTGAGAAAATCACCGGCATGGAAAGCCCGATAATCCTTGAACCTACCACGCCCAATCTGTTTGCCGATGCCTGGCAGCAACGAAGCCTGTTAGAGAAAAAACGTGGTACACCGATTGCTGACAGCGCTTTGTCGCTGGCGATTAATGCGCAATATGGTCGCACGCAGAATCAGCTCCATATCCACATATCTTGTCTTCGACCCGATGTGCGCCAGCGGCTTGATGCGTTGAGCCCTGGGCTAAATGAACAGTGGCAGCCAGCCACGCTGCGCAAACATCGCTATTTGATTCGTACACTGTCGACGGCTGAACTGGCGCAACAAAGTGCCTTTATCCGTCTGGCGACTGAAGTGCCTGATGCGCGCAGCGAGATGAGGAAATATGGGATGGCGCTGACGGCATTGCCGGATGGACGTTTAGCACTGCTGGCGCTGGAGCGTAATTGGTTGATGCTAAACAGCGGTTCCGCGGAGGAGTTGCAGGATCATCAATGCCAGATTTTGAACCATTAATCATGGCTTCCAATATAAAGCTTCAATGAAACGTATAAGCACGCTGGGTGTGTTTCCAGAACTGTTTCATCACATCTTACTCAGTATGAGTTACATGTCTCAGTACGGATCTCTGACAATAAAAAAGGCGGCTTATCAGCCGCCTTATCCCACGCCGAAAAACTTAGGCGTTTTTCGCTGCTGCAGCTGCTTTCACGATCACCGCGAACGCATCGGCTTTCAGTGACGCACCGCCAACCAGCGCGCCATCGATGTCAGGCTGAGTAAACAGCTCTGCGGCATTTTTGTCGTTAACAGAACCGCCGTACTGAATGATGACTTGCTGAGCAATCGCCGCATCTTTCTTCGCGATATGATCACGAATGAATTTATGCACGGCCTGTGCCTGCGCAGGTGTCGCTGATTTGCCGGTACCGATTGCCCAGACTGGCTCATAAGCGATAACCACGCCTTCGAACGCGGCAGCACCCTGAGTTTCCAGCACGGCGTCGATCTGGCGTGCGCACACTTCTTCAGTTTTGCCCGCTTCGTTCTCTGCATCGGTTTCACCGATGCAGAGCACTGGTACCAGGCCAGCGGCTTTCAGCACAGCAAATTTCTTAGCGATGAACTCGTCGCTTTCGTTGTGGTAGGTACGACGCTCAGAATGGCCGATGATGATGTATTTCGCGCCAACGTCTTTCAGCATTTCTGCGGAGGTTTCACCGGTGAACGCACCAGACAGGTTAACGTCTACGTTCTGCGCGCCCAGGGCAATGTGGCTGCCGGAGACGGCGTGTTTTGCCAGGTCAAGATAGATAGTTGGTGGAGCGATTGCTACGCCACAACCTTCAACACCAGACAGCTCTTTGCGCAGACCTTCAATCAGCTCGCCTGCCATGTGCTTGCTGCCATTCAGTTTCCAGTTACCCATAACCAGTGGATGTCGCATTCTTTCCTCCGCATAACGCGATTCATGAAATAGCGCTGCCATCGGGCAGCGATGTCTGCCAAACAGTATAGAGATCAAACGAGTCGCTGGCTTTGCTTTTCGTCATTTTTGCCGCTGTGATCAAGGGGTCGCGAGCGCTAGTTTTATCGGCTCGACCGCGAAGGTTAACCCCTTGTCACCGTTGTCCGCGACCACGAAACGCAAAGCGCCTTCGGTACTGGCAAAATAGCGTGCGCCTTTGCCCGCGCTGAGCAGCGCATCAAGCTTTTTCCGCCCATCTGCAGGCGACAAGCCGGGGACGAAAAATCGCAGTAATGCTGTCATATAATCCATCGCGCGTGCTTGTGCGGTTTTCATATCCGGGCCGGGAACCGGCAGCCAGGTAATTTGCAGCGTCTTGATTTTCCCGGTGCCCTGTTCCAGCGCAGTAGAGGCATAAAGCGTTTCGTTGATCTTGCTGGCAGCGCGCGTCAGGTTGCTTTTATCGTCTCGATTATCTATCGCGCGATACTCAAGCAACGGCAGGTCTGGATTCGTCGCGTTGTACTTCTCGCGGAATTGCGCGATGGTCATATCAAAGGTGGGCGCACCCGCCAGCAAATAGGGTGCAGCAGGCAGATGATCGCTGCGATCCTGCGAAGGTGCATCCTCCGCCCAGGCGGGAAATGTCAGTGCGAGGCTAAACAGCAGCGCGACTGGCAGGTTCTTCATTGCTTCGGCCCTAAATCATTCACTTAGCCCACGATTAGAACGGTTTTTACCGATCAATGTCAAAACCCGCACTGGGAAAAGTCTGACATTCTTCACAGCATACGTATTACCAGTAATGCTCGCTGGTCATATGCCCGGGTTTGCGTTTGAAATGTTTACGCATCTCACGCGTATCTTTCAGCAATTGCTGGGTATCACGCACCATTTGCGGGTTGCCACACAGCATCACGTGGCTGGTGTCAGCGGTCATCGGCAAACCCACTGCACGTTCAAGCTCACCGCTCTCTATCAGCTGCGGAACACGACCGTGTAGTGAACCGGCGATCTGTTCGCGACTCACCACCGTCTGGATATGTAATTTGCCCTTATAACGCTGTTGCAGCTGCTGCATTAACGGCAGGAAGCTCAGGTCATCGGCGAAACGTGCCGCATGCACCAGCACAATGTTATCGAACCTATCTAAATCTTCGCCCTGTTGCAGAATCGATAAATAAGGACCGATTGCCGTGCCGGTAGCCAGCATCCACAGCGTGCTGCAGTCGGGAATTTCATCAAGTACAAAGAAACCGGCGGCTTCTTTGGTTACCATCACCTGATCGCCGGGCTGCAATGCCTGCAAACGTGGACTGAGTTTACCCTCAGGCACCGTGACCAGATAGAACTCCAGTAAGGGATCGCGCGGTGCATTCACATACGAATAGGCGCGTTGCACGCGCTCACCATCAATTTCCAGCGCCAGTTTGGCAAACTGCCCGGCGGTAAAGGTATCAATCGGCGCGGTAACGCGCAGGCTGAACAGTGCATCGGTCCAGTTTTTCACTTCTTTCACTTCCGCATTGATCCACTCTGCCATGGTCGCTCCTTATTGTTGATTATTCAGGCATGTGATTATCATCGCCAGCCATCCAACAGATTTCCAGTCCTGCGATGGGTAAAGGGCTCTCAGCGACAAATGGTGCGCACTCCCTATCAACTGTAGCGGTCGGGTTACGACCCGGTACGTAATCTTGACACCCCCGACGCACTCGCTTTGCGCTCGCCTCTCGATTTGTCACTGAATCCTGATATTTTTGCCGCCATAAATCCCCGGCAGCCTTTTTTAGTGCTGCTTTTATTTTGTTTCTCAGGCAGACATTTTGTTCCATGTTGACGAATAAAACGCAAAACCGCTTCCTGTTATTCATGCTGATCGTGCTGGTGGCGGTCGGGCAGATGGCGCAAACCATTTATGTGCCGGCGATGACAGACATGGCGGAAGCACTCAATGTGCGCAGTGGCTCCATCCAGCAGGTGATGGCCGCTTATCTGATGACCTATGGCGGATCGCAGCTGATCTACGGTCCGCTGTCGGACAGTTTTGGTCGCCGTCCGGTGATCCTTATCGGTATGTCGATCTTTGCCGTGGGGGCAGTGATCGCTATGTTCGCGCCATCACTGCATATTTTGGTACTGGGCACTGCGGTACAGGGTTTGGGTACTGGCGTCGCGGGGGTTATGGCTCGCACTATGCCGCGCGATCTCTATTCCGGTATCGCCTTGCGTCAGGCCAATAGCCTGCTGAATATGGGGATTCTGGTGAGCCCGCTGCTGGCACCGGTGATTGGTGCACTGCTGACCCATCTGTTTGGCTGGCACGCCTGTTTTGCTTTTCTGCTACTGCTGTGTGTGGGCGTGACCGCTTCGATGGCGCGCTGGCTGCCGGAAACACGCCCGGTGGATACGCCCGTTACGCCGTTCCTGCGTCGTTATACCACCTTGCTGAGCGACGGCAATTTTGTGCGTTATCTCTTCCTGCTGATAGGCGCACTGGCGGGTATTGCGGTATTTGAAGCCAGCTGTGGCGTGCTGATGGGCGGCGTGCTTGGTCTGGATGGTTTGACCGTCAGCATCCTGTTTATCTTGCCGATTCCTGCAGCGTTCTTTGGTGCGTGGTTTGCCGGGCGCGAGCAGAAATCCTGGCAGACGCTGATGTGGTACGGCGTGAACAGCTGCTTGCTGGCGGGTCTGCTGATGTGGATTCCGGCATGGTTCGGCGTGATGAATATCTGGACGTTGCTGGTGCCTGCCGCGCTATTCTTCTTTGGTGCTGGCATGCTGTTCCCACTGGCGACGTCCGGTGCGATGGAGCCGTATGCATGGTTAGCGGGAAGTGCGGGTGCGCTGATTGGTGGCATACAGAATTTGGGTTCTGGCGTGATTGCCTGGCTGTCGGCGCTGATGCCGCAGCACGATCAGTCGAGCCTTGGCATGCTGATGTTTGTCACGTCACTGGTGATGCTGCTGTGCTGGTGGCCGCTCTCACGTCATCCCGAGAGCGGCAAGCAGGCGATTACAGGATAAACTGATGCAGCGCCGCGTCTTTACGATCCAGATAGTGGATCGACTGGATGCGGCGAATGGTGCGTGATTTACCGCGTACCAGCAGGGTTTCGCTGGTGGCGATGTTGCCTTTGCGCGTAATGCCTTTCAGCAGGTCACCGGTAGTGATGCCAGTGGCGGCGAAAATCACATTATCGTTACGCGCCATCTCTTCCAGCTTCAGGATTTCCCCGGCCTTGATGCCCATCTCAGCACAGCGTTGCAACTCCTGCTCGCCCAGACGACGGTTCTCTTCGCTGTCACCTTTGACGTGGTGACGTGCCAATAGGCGCGCCTGCATGTCGCCATCCATCGCGCGGATCACTGCTGCTGACACCACGCCTTCTGGCGCACCGCCGATGCCGTAAAGCACATCCACTTCGCTGTCAGGCATGCAGGTCAAAATCGAGGCGGCCACGTCACCATCCGGGAAGGAAAATACGCGCACGCCGAGCTGCTGAAGCTGAGCAATCACCGCATCGTGACGCGGCTTGGCCAGTATCGACACGGTCAACTGGCTGAGCGGTTTATCCAGGGCGATGGCGATGTTTTTCAGGTTGGCTTCAAGCGGCAGGTTGAGATCGATGGCACCGCGTGCGCCCGGCCCGACAATCAGTTTTTCCATGTACATATCAGGTGCGTGCAGGAAACTGCCTTTATCGCCCACGGCTAATACTGCCAGTGCGTTGGCCTGGCCCATCGCCGTCATGCGCGTGCCTTCAATAGGATCCACGGCAATATCCACCGCATCACCACGGCCGGTACCGACTTTTTCACCGATATAGAGCATCGGCGCTTCGTCGATCTCACCTTCGCCAATCACAATCTGACCGTCGATATCGATGGTATTGAGCATAATGCGCATAGCGTGGACGGCTGCGCCGTCGGCGGCATTTTTATCGCCGCGTCCTAACCAGTGATAGCCCGCTAACGCAGCGGCTTCGGTCACACGGGAAAATTCAATCGCGAGTTCTCGTTTCATGGTTGCACCTGATAAAAAACAGGCAGGCAGTGTAGCACGGAGGGGGAAAGTAGGGCGGGGAGAAAAACCCGCGGCAGGGCGCCGCGGGTCTAAAGTATTACTCTGCGTCTTCCCATGCCTGAGCACGCGCCACCGCTTTTTTCCAGCCGGCGTAACGCACGTTACGCTCGGTGGTTTCAATGCTTGGACGGAATTCACGCTCAATCACGGCTTTAGCACGCACCTCTTCCAGATCGCTCCAGAAGCCCACGGCTAAACCAGCAAGGTAAGCTGCACCCAGCGCCGTGACTTCACGCACTTCCGGACGCTCAACGCGCGTACCGAGAATGTCTGACTGGAACTGCATCAGGAAGTTGTTGGCGACGGCACCGCCATCCACGCGCAGGGATTGCAGACGGGTGCCCGCATCGTTCTGCATCGCTTCCAGTACGTCACGCGTCTGGTAAGCAATCGACTCCAGGGTGGCGCGGATGATGTGGTTGGCGTTAGCACCACGGGTCAGGCCGAAAATAGCACCACGCGCATACGGATCCCAGTAAGGCGCACCCAGACCGGTAAACGCAGGCACCATGTAGACGCCATTGGAGTCTTTCACTTTCAGCGCAAAGTATTCAGAGTCGGTTGAATCATTGATCAACTTCATCTCGTCACGCAGCCACTGAATGGATGCACCGCCAATGAACACCGCGCCTTCCAGTGCGTAGTTCACTTCGCCACGTGGGCCGCAAGCGATGGTGGTCAGCAGGCCGTGCGTTGAGGTCACAGCTTCGGTGCCGGTGTTCATCAACATGAAGCAGCCGGTGCCGTAAGTGTTTTTCGCCATACCCGGTTGTACGCACAGCTGGCCATACAGCGCCGCCTGCTGATCACCCGCAATACCGGCGATCGGAATACGCGTCCCGCCTTTACCACCGATGTTGGTCTGGCCGTAAATTTCAGAAGAGCCTTTCACTTCCGGCAGCATTTCGCGCGGAATATCAAGGATCTCCAGCATGCGCTGATCCCACTCCAGTTTGTGGATGTTATACATCATGGTGCGAGAGGCGTTGGTGTGGTCGGTGATGTGCACACGCCCTTGCGTCATTTTCCACACCAGCCAGGTATCAACGGTACCGAACAGCAGCTCGCCACGTTTTGCACGCTCACGCGCGCCTTCAACGTTGTCGAGGATCCACTTCACTTTGGTGCCTGAGAAGTACGGGTTAATTACCAGACCGGTGGTGTGCTGGATGTACTCTTCCAGACCCTCTTTCTTCAACTTGTTACAGTAGTCCGCAGTACGTGGATCCTGCCAGACGATGGCGTTGTAGATCGGCTTACCGGTCTCTTTATCCCATACGATGGCGGTTTCACGCTGGTTGGTGATACCAATCGCGGCAATCTCATCAGAACGGATGTCAGCATGGGCCAGTACTTCGACCAGCGTTGAGCTTTGTGACGCCCAGATATCCATTGGGTCATGTTCTACCCAGCCCGCTTTCGGGTAGATCTGGGTGAATTCGCGCTGCGAGACGGCGACGATGTTCGCGTCATGATCGAGTACCACAGCACGTGAGCTGGTCGTGCCCTGATCGAGCGCGAGAATGTATTTTTTATCAGTCGTAGTCATTTTATTTTCCTGATGATTAACGATGAAACTTACGCTTTACGCTGCTCAGCGCGTGCGACCGGTTTTTCTGTTTTGCTGGCTTCCGCCACGTTGGCCGGCAGATTACGGCCAATCAGTGAACGGTAACCAAAGGCTCCGAGGCAAGCACCCACCAGTGGGCCAAAAATCGGAACCAGGAAATAAGGAATATCTTTGCCACCGGTAAACGCCACCTCACCCCAACCTGCGATGAAGGCAAACAGTTTAGGACCAAAGTCACGCGCCGGGTTGAGTGCGAAGCCGGTGAGCGGGCCCATCGAACCACCGATCACGGCAACCAGCAGACCAATCAACAGCGGAGCCAGTGGACCACGTGGTACACCGTTGCCGTCATCGGTCAGCGCCATGATCACCGCCATCAATACCGCCGTAATCACCATCTCAACCAGGAATGCCTGACCGACACTGATGTGTGGGTTTGGATAGGTAGAGAAGATGCCGGCCAAATCGAGGCTCTGAACGCTGCCACGCACCATCTGATGGCTTGCTTCGAAATCAAAGAACAAATTGTAGTAGAGACCATAAACCAGCGCCGCCGCACAGAAGGCACCGGCAACCTGCGCCAGGATGTACGGCAGAACTTTGCGACCTTCAAAGTTAGCAAACAGGCACAGCGCGACTGTTACCGCTGGATTCAGATGCGCGCCGGATACGCCAGCACTGAGATACACCGCCATGGAGACGGCGAGACCCCAGATAATACAGATTTCCCACTGTCCGAATGCAGCACCGGCCAGTTTAAGCGCAGCCACACAGCCTGCACCAAAAAAGATGATCAAACCGGTGCCGAGAAACTCGGCGATGCACTGACCTTTTAGTGTGTTCGTTGTCTGACTCATAATGGTATTCCTGAAGCGAGGTTAAATTTTATCAGTTTTTGTTCTCAATCCATGAGTCACCCAGCTCTTATGTAGGGCTGATGTGAATTTATCGTTAACGAGCATAAACGAGAAATAGCGAAATCGAAATATGTGTACTCCGTCATAAAAATGCGCGTTTTCGCGTCTTTTACCTTTCTTTAAGGCCCATTAACCCTGCTTTACCTAAGTCCAATACCGTGACCGCGCGCAAAAATGCGCGATCGTGAGCGTTTTTTTAAGCATTAACTGAAAAGTGTTACAGACTGCCCTTGCAGGCCTTGTGCCGCTGGACTTGCGGGGTGTGGCTACATACAATCGGGACATCGTGGCTGGACGCACCATAACAAGGCAGTCCCAGCACCATCAACGCCTTGCAAGAGATTTAGGAGAGGTCATAAAGATGTCATTTGAAGTGTTCGAGAAACTGGAAGCGAAAGTACAGCAGGCGATTGATACCATCACCCTGCTGCAGATGGAAATCGAAGAGCTGAAAGATCAGAATAATACGCTGCGCAATGAAGCCAGCCAGGCTTCCGGCAACCAGGATGCACTGGTGCGTGAAAACCAGCATCTGAAAGAAGAACAGCACGTGTGGCAGGAGCGTCTGCGTGCACTGTTGGGAAAAATGGAAGAGGTTTAAGCGTCTTTGCTTAAACCCATGACGGGTGCTGCGGCACCCGTTTTTGTTATGGTTTACTCGATATCGAGGGCGTCTTCCGACAGAATGATGCCGGTGTTATCCGCATAAAGGTGGTCTCCCGAGAAGAAGGTCACACCGCCAAAGTTTACGCGCACGTCACTTTCGCCAATACCTTCACCCGCAGCACCTACTGGAATTGCCGCAATCGCCTGAATACCAATTTCCAGCTCTTCCAGATCGTCAACCTGACGAACGGAGCCGTAAATCACCAGGCCTTCCCACTCGTTTTGCGCCGCCAGCCGTGCCAGTTGCGCATCGACCAGTGCACGACGCACTGAGCCACCGCCATCAATCACTAACACGCGACCCCGGCCATTCTCTTCCAGCAGATCGTAAAGCAGGCCGTTGTCTTCGAAACATTTCACTGTGGTGATTTGCCCACCGAATGAGGTGCGTCCGCCAAAATTGGAAAAAAGCGGTTCAACCACGTTCACTTCTTCATGGTAGATGTCACAGAGTTCGGAAGTATCGTATTTCATGAGGGTATCGTCTGTTTGCCACAGGAGCGGTAAGTATATCGCTATCTGACGATTGTTGGCAAAATCATCACCCGCTAAAAAAAGCGCTGCATCAATATCCTGCGTAAAAAAATGCCCGGCAGTGGCCGGGCAGCGGATAACGATGGAACCTTTACAGAATAAAGCGGCTGAGATCTTCGTCGGCCACCAATTCATCCAGATGCTTGCCAACGTATTCAGCATCAATGGTGATGGAATCGCCGTTGCGATCGCTGGCGTCATAAGAGATATCTTCCATCAGACGCTCAAGCACGGTGTGCAGACGACGTGCGCCGATGTTCTCGGTAGTTTCGTTCACCTGCCATGCGGCTTCAGCAATGCGACGGATAGCGTCTTCAGTGAAATCAATATTCACCCCTTCGGTGCCCATCAGCGCTTTGTACTGTACGGTCACAGACGCGTTTGGCTCAGTCAGGATACGTTCAAAGTCATTCACGGTCAGCGCCTGCAGCTCAACACGAATCGGCAAACGGCCCTGCAGTTCTGGAATCAGATCTGACGGGCTCGCCACCTGGAACGCGCCAGAAGCGATAAACAGAATGTGGTCGGTTTTCACCATGCCGTGCTTGGTGGACACGGTGCAGCCTTCCACCAGTGGCAGCAGGTCACGCTGTACACCTTCGCGTGACACATCCGGGCCGCCGGCATTCTGGCCGCCGCGCTTACAGATTTTGTCGATTTCATCGATAAACACGATACCGTGCTGCTCAACGGCTTCGATGGCGTCTTGCTTCAGCTCTTCCGGATTCACCAGTTTTGCCGCTTCCTCTTCGATAAGCAGCTTCATGGCTTCTTTGATCTTCAGCTTGCGCGCTTTCTGCTTCTGACCGCCGAGGTTCTGGAACATCGACTGCAGCTGGCTGGTCATTTCTTCCATGCCTGGAGGGGCCATAATTTCAACACCGGCCGATGATGCCGCCAGATCGATCTCAATCTCTTTATCGTCCAGCTGGCCTTCACGCAGTTTCTTGCGGAATGACTGACGGGCAGCAGAGGGTTCTGCATTCTGTTCAGCCTGACCCCAGTTGTTTTTGGCTGGTGGGATCAGCACATCAAGAATGCGCTCTTCCGCCATCTCTTCGGCGCGGTATTTATTCTTCTCGATAGCCTGGCTGCGCACCATCTTGATGGCGGAGTCGGTCAGGTCACGAATAATCGAGTCGACTTCTTTACCGACGTAACCCACTTCGGTGAATTTCGTGGCTTCAACTTTAATGAACGGTGCGTTGGCCAGCTTTGCCAGACGGCGAGCGATTTCGGTTTTACCGACACCGGTCGGACCAATCATCAAAATGTTTTTTGGCGTGACTTCATGGCGCAGCTCTTCATCGAGCTGCATGCGACGCCAGCGGTTACGCAGGGCAATCGCCACGGCCTTCTTAGCGCCGTCCTGGCCAATGATAAAGCGGTTAAGCTCGCTGACAATCTCGCGGGGAGTCATCTCAGACATGATGTTTAGTCCTTAGCCTTAGACGGTAATTCTTCGAAGTTGATGTTGTGGTTGGTGTAGATGCAGATATCGCCGGCGATGTTCAGCGCCTTCTCAACGATATCGCGGGCACCAATGTCGGTGTTCTCGAGCAGGGCGCGCGCCGCTGCCTGGGCGTAAGGACCGCCAGAACCAATAGCAATCAGGTCATTTTCAGGCTGGATAACGTCACCATTACCGCTGATGATCAGCGAGGAGTTTTCATCAGCAACGGCCAGCAATGCCTCAAGACGACGCAGCATGCGATCGGTGCGCCAGTCTTTAGCCAGCTCGACCGCTGCTTTCACCAGGTGGCCCTGGTGCATCTCTAACTTGCGCTCGAACAATTCAAACAGGGTGAAGGCATCTGCGGTGCCGCCGGCAAAACCAGCGATCACTTTATCGTTGTAGAGACGACGCACTTTCTTCACGTTGCCTTTCATCACGGTATTGCCGAGCGTAGCCTGGCCATCACCGCCAATCACGACACGGCCGTTGCGTCGTACACTTACTATTGTTGTCACGGGCAGACCCCTTGTTGCAGTGGAAAAGGAACTTCGTGCACAGAGCACGAAGTATCATGCAACCAGATATGGGGTAGGTTTGGAGGGTTTCAACCCCGAGATTTGTCTTACTTGATATTGCAGATTCGTTAGCGAGGTGCGCTCACCCCTGTCACTTACTGATGTAAGCTCAGGGGATTCACGCACTTGCCGCGAGGCGAATGACTTAAGGTAAAGCGAGAGGAATGCAGCTTCCGTGTCCGGAGCTGTGTAAGCGTTTGACAGTGCTGTCAGCGCTGCTGCGGTCTTTGAACGGCCCGATAACTACGCGATTCCAGCCACCGCCGGTGGTAATGCGACTCTCAAAACCTTCAAAGGCCAGGCCAGCACGCACAGACTCTGCCTGATCGGTTCCTTTGAACGATCCGCACTGCACCATCCAGCGCTGCGAAGCGGCTTTCTCTTCCGGTTTCGCTTTTGCCGTTTCCTGCGGTTTCGGCTGTTGCACCGGTTCACGCGTTATTGGTGCAGGCTGCTGCTGACGCGTTGCCTGCTGTTGCTGCAACTGCTGTTGGCGCTGCTGCTGTTGTAACTGTTGTTGCTGGCGCTGTTGCTGTTGTTGCTGTACCTGCACCTGCACCTGCTGCTGACGTTGCAGAGTTTGCTGGCGCTGCGCCGGAGTTTGCTCGTTCCACGGCACTTCGTTCAGCTGCGTCGGTTGCTGGCGCATATCCGCCTGCATCTGCTCAAGCAGTTGGCGCTGCTCATCCGTCAGCTGTGCTTGTGATTGCACGCCACCACCTGCAGAAGGCTCCGTCGGCGTCGGCACGGTTATCTGGCGATTTTCCAGCTCTTTGATGTACTTCCAGCGCTCTTCCGGCTTAGGCGGAAGGCCGTTGCCGTTGGCTTTATGATTCGGAATGACCTCAGTCTCTTCTTTTTTATGATGAGAGATGAACCATAAACCACCGGCAAAGGTGACCAGCACGGCCACGGCCAGTACTATCATCAACTTTGAAGTGCCGGAGCCGCCTTTGCTTTTCTTGCTGCGGCCCGCTGCGGGTTTTTTGCGACGCGTCCCTGTTGAACGCCCGCGGCCTACATAATCTCTCTGTGCCACTTTCGTTCTGATACCCTTCAAAAAAATGCCAATGGGCGAAACCCTAATTGAGACGGGTGTAAATGTTCTGTTAATTGCCCGGCAATGAATGCGTCATGTTACTCAAGGGCTGGAACTTTGACCAGCACAGTCTGCCTTCAGAATCCGCTGAAAATGCACTGAAGCCTAGACTATTTTTCCCGTTTTGTGGCGGGAGCGGTGCTTCCACGCACGCGTAATTCCGCGTCGAGTAAACGTGAGCCGTTGTTGACACGTTTGCCCTGCAGTTCATCCAGCAACAGCAACATCGCCTCGCGACCAATGGCAAATCGCGGCTGTGCCACGGTGGTGAGTGGAGGATCGTAATACTGCGCCAGTTCGATATCGTCAAACCCCACCACGGAAAGATCCTGTGGAATGCGCATGCCCAGTTTTCGTGCCTGATTCATCGCACCCAATGCCATCAAATCGCTGTGACAGAAAATGGCTTTCGGTGGCTGCGGTAAGCTCATCAGCTGTTTCAGCGCATTGGCACCAGCTTCAAAGGTGAAATCACCGTGCACAATCATCGTGGGATCAATGGCGATACTGCTGCGGCGCAGAGCCTGAATGTAGCCTTGTAAACGATACTGGCTGAGCGGGATATGTTCTGGCCCGGTAATGCAGGCAATCTGGCGATGACCGAGTTGCAGCAGATGATTGACCGCTTCAAATGCCGCTGTCAGGTTATCAATGTGAACGGTAGGCAGGGCCATTTCCGGGGCGAATTCGTTGCCCATCACCATTGGCGGCAGGTTACGCTGATCTTCAATTCCCGCATCGAAAGGCAGTTGTGAACCCAGAAGCACCATGCCATCGATTTGGCGCGTCAGCATCAGGTTGAGAAAGGTTTTTTCCTGCTGATCCTGATGTGCGCAGTCGCCAATCAGCACCAGATAGCCCTCCTGCGCCGCTGTGACTTCGACGCCACGGATGATTTCGCTAAAGAAGGGATCGCAGATGTCCGGCACTATCACCAATATGGTTTGCGTTTCGCCGCGTTTGGCATTGCGCGCCAGCCCGTGTGGCGCATAGCCGACATCAATAACCGCTTGTTCTACTTTCTGCCGGGTGGCAGCCGAGACTTTTTCCGGGTTCATCAGCGCGCGAGAAACCGTGGCGGTAGACACGCCAGCTTTCTCGGCCACATCTTTCATAGTGGCAGCGGATGAAGGTTGCTTCTGGTCCAACGTATAACTCCTGACGCGGTACAGCGCATTGATTTTCAGACATTGCCGGGCTTCAGCCGGGATGGGCACTATTGATAACCCAACGTCGGGTGAGGTTGTTACTTAATTTGCATAAAAATTGTGACTTGTGCGACTTTTTTCGATCTGGCTCGCAGATGTCATGCGGCCTAACTCTCGGTGGGATCGATATCCAGCGTCCATTTGATTTTGCGCGCGGCGGGCAGGGTGGAGATCAGCGGGAGAGAACTGCTCAGCAGCTGTTGCAGGCGTTTGCGCGAGGGATGCTGGAGCAGCAGTTGCCAGCGCCAGCGTCCACTGCGTTTCGGTGCCAGCGCCGGAACCGGGCCCATCAACCACATGGCCTCATCTTTGAGCGGGCTGGCTTCCAGTAAATTGCGCAGCTGCGTGAGGAATTCGGCTGCCTGCGTATTATCCATGTCCTCCGCACGGAACAGCGCATGGCTGGTCCACGGCGGCAGCTGCACCGATTGGCGTTCCAGCAAGGTTTCTTCAGCAAAGGCGAAATAGCCGCGATGCAGCAGCGTCTGCAATAGCGGATGCTCGGGATGGTGCGTCTGCAATAGCACTTCACCCTGTTTGCCGGCTCGCCCGGCGCGGCCCGCTACCTGGGTATAGAGTTGAGCAAAGCGTTCGGCGGCGCGGAAATCGGCAGAGAATAAGGCACCATCGACATCCAGCAGAGAAACCAGCGTCACGTCGGGGAAATGGTGTCCTTTGGCCAGCATCTGTGTACCTACCAGAATGCGCGCACCGCCGCGATGTACATCCGCCAGATGCTGTTCCAGTGCGCCTTTGCGGCTGGTGGTATCGCGGTCAATGCGCGACACCGGCACGCCGGGAAAGAGCGTGCTGAGCTGTTGCTCCAGCTGTTCTGTGCCGACACCGACCGGCATCAGGTGCGTGGAACCACAACCTGGGCACTGGTTAGGCAGCGGGCGCTGGCTATCACAGTGGTGACAGCGCAGCTGGCGATGATGTTGATGCAGCGTGTAATAGCTGTCGCAGCGTTGACACTCCGCTAGCCAGCCGCAGTCATGGCACATCAATGCAGGCGAGAATCCGCGGCGGTTGAGGAATAGCAATACCTGATTATCGGCCTGCAGGTGCTGGCGCATTTTGCCCAGCAATGCGGGTGCAAGTCCGCCTTTAAGCTGCTGGCCTTTAAGGTCGATCAGCTGCTGTAACGCCGGTTTAGCATTGCCAGCGCGTTTAGTGAGATTGAGCTGTCTATACTTGCCGACGCGTACGTTGTGCAGGGTTTCCAGCGCCGGTGTCGCTGAACCCATCACAATCGGAATATCTTCTTCGTGGGCGCGGAACACCGCCAGATCGCGTGCCTGATAGCGCCAGCCTTCCTGCTGTTTGTAGGAGCTGTCGTGTTCTTCATCAATAATGATCACGCCTGGGCGAGCCAGCGGTGTGAACAGCGCAGAACGTGTACCGATGATAATCGCGGTTTCGCCACTGCGCGCCCGCAGCCACACCGCAAGACGTTCGCTGTCGTTGAGTGCCGAGTGCAGCACATCAATCGGCGCATCGAAGCGTTCACGGAAGCGAGCAATGGTTTGCGGTGTCAGACCGATTTCCGGCACCAGCACCAGCGCCTGTTTGCCGCGTGCCAGTACATTCTCTAACACGCTGAGATAGACTTCGGTTTTGCCCGAACCGGTAATGCCCGCCAGCAACCACGCTGCATAATGATCGTCTTCGCTGCGCATCGCGCCTACCGCCATCGCCTGATCGGTATTAAGACGCAGGCGATCGCCTTTGACGGCAAAGGTGGTGCGCCAGTCGTGCATCTGCGGCGCGTTTTCGCGCAGATCGCACAGCCCTTTGGCGCGCAGTGATTGCAGCGCTGCATCAGTGAGATCCTGTTCGCTGACCTGATGGCGATACAGAGGCTGCTGGCGCAGTGCCGCCAGCGCCTGCTGCTGTTTCGGTGCACGTTTCAGGCTCTCCATCGCCACTTCACGGCCAGCGTCGTTGACCACCCATTGCCAAAGCGGTGCTTCCTGAGCGGGTTTGCCCTGGCGCAGCAGTACGGGTAACGCATGACTGAGCACTTCGCCCAGTGGAGAGTGGTAGTAGCTTGCCGCCCAATGGAGGATGCGCCACAGCGCCGGAGAGAACAGGCTCTGATCGTCCAGCACGCTTTCCAGCGGTTTGAGCTGAGTCAGAGGCAGATCGCTGCTCTCTTTTATTGCCACCACAATGCCGATCATTTTGCGATTGCCAAACGGCACGCTGACGCGCACGCCCACCACCGGCTGCGGCGCATCGGCGGGCAGCAGGTAGTCAAACAGGCGAGGCAGCGGAACGGGCAGGGCAACCTGAACAACGGGCATGTCGATCTCTATCCGGTTCTGTAATAAGGAGAAGTAGTGTACACGCTGATACAACCAGCGGGTATCTGTCGTGACGATTTGCCTGATTCGGTTATTTTCTGTATACTATGCCGCCTTTGATGAGATCGCTCGTCAAAGATACACTTAATTATTAACCGCGTGTGGTGCTGTGCAGGTTCGCCTGGCATAGAGAGCGACACGGCCTTTTATGAGGTTCTCCCATGAAACAAGGTATTCACCCGAAATACGAAGCAGTGACCATCAACTGCTCTTGCGGTAACGTGATCAACACCCGTTCAACCATGACCGGCAGCCTGAACCTGGACGTGTGCGGCAAATGCCACCCGTTCTACACTGGCAAGCAGCGTGTTGTTGATTCTGGTGGCCGTGTAGATCGCTTCAACAAGCGTTTCAGCGTTCCAACCAGCAAGAAATAAGATTATTTGCCGTCGAATCTCCGGATTCGGAAGCAAGAAAAAACCCAGCCTTGGCTGGGTTTTTTTATTTCTGGACTCAATATTCCCAGCTATCGGGATCAATGCCCATCTCACGCATAATCTGTTTGGCTTCTTCTGGAATCTCATCGCTGCGTTCTTTGCGCAAATCGACATCATTCGGCAGAGGCTGCCCGGTGAAAGCATGCAAAAAGGCTTCGCACAGCAATTCGCTATTCGTGGCATGACGCAGGTTGTTCACCTGACGGCGCGTGCGTTCATCCGTTAAAATTTTCAGCACTTTCAGCGGGATAGAAACTGTAATCTTCTTAACCTGCTCGCTCTTCTTACCGTGTTCAGCGTAAGGGCTGATATATTCGCCGTTCCACTCAGCCATGGGTTACCTTAATCAATAAAAGTTGAATATGGGGAAATCCGTTGATTATGCCCGATTTTTCTGTGCCTGACCGCTTAAACTGCCGGTTTTATGCTTACGCATCGCTTTTCACAGGAAAGCGCGCTGAACACCAGGCGATGACGCGTAATTTTAGCGGGTATTGATGATTTGCTCAATCTATACGCAAAGACATTTAGATGTCCAGATGTATTGACGTCTATGCGCTGAATGTTATCCTGTTGCCACTTCTTATTACTCTTCAGGAACAGTAAGCACCATGACGCGTAAACAGGCAACCATCGCAGTACGCAGCGGTTTGAATGATGACGAGCAATATGGCTGCGTTGTCCCACCAATTCATCTCTCCAGCACCTACAACTTCCTCGACTTCAATGAGCCGCGTGCGCATGACTACTCACGTCGCGGTAACCCGACGCGTGATGTAGTACAACGCGCGCTGGCAGAACTGGAAGGCGGTGCGGGCGCGGTATTAACCAATACCGGGATGTCAGCGATTCATCTGGTGACAACCGTGTTCCTGAAGCCGGGCGATCTGCTGGTTGCCCCACATGACTGCTATGGCGGCAGCTATCGCCTGTTCGATAGCCTGAGCAAACGCGGTGCCTATCGCGTGAAGTTTGTCGATCAGGGTGACAAGGCTGCTTTGGCCGCCGCGCTGGCCGAGAAACCAAAACTGGTGCTGGTGGAAAGCCCAAGCAATCCGCTGCTACGCGTGGTGGATATCGCCGGCATTTGTCAGGCGGCGCGTGAAGCGGGGGCGATCAGCGTAGTTGATAACACCTTCCTTAGCCCGGCATTGCAGAACCCGCTGGCGCTGGGCGCCGATCTGGTGATCCACTCCTGTACCAAGTATTTGAATGGTCACTCCGATGTGGTCGCCGGTGCGGTGATTTCCAAAGATCCAGCCATGGCCACTGACCTTGCCTGGTGGGCGAATAATATTGGTGTAACCGGCGCAGCGTTTGATAGCTACCTGTTGCTGCGCGGACTGCGCACGCTGGCGCCGCGTATGGCCGCAGCACAACGTAATGCACTGGCGATTGTTGATTACCTGAAGCAACAACCGCTGGTGAAAAAATTGTATCATCCGTCTCTGCCGGAAAATGCCGGCCATGAGTATGCGGTACGTCAACAGCGTGGCTTTGGCGCGATGTTAAGTTTTGAAATTGACGCCGACGAAACGCGTCTGCGCCGTTTCCTCAAGGCGTTGGAACTGTTCACGCTGGCGGAGTCGCTCGGTGGTGTAGAGAGTTTGATTTCGCACACCGCGACCATGACGCATGCAGGGATGTCTGCGGAAGCGCGCGCGGCAGCGGGTATTTCGGAAACGCTGTTACGTATTTCTGTCGGAATTGAAGATCACGAAGATTTAATCGCCGATCTGGATAATGCATTCAGGATCGCAGCCGAGGGGTAAGCATGACGAGTTCAGCAGGCGCGGGAACGCCGACCAGGCAGTTGCACAAATTTGGTGGCAGTAGCCTGGCCGACGCGCGTTGTTATCAGCGTGTCGCCAGTATCATGGCGGATTACAGTCAATCAGGCGACTTAATGGTGGTCTCTGCCGCGGGCAGTACCACCAATCAGCTGATTAGCTGGCTTAAATTGAGCCAAAGCGATCGCTTATCCGCCCACCAGGTGCAACAGGCATTACGGCGTTATCACAGTGAGCTGATTGCTGCGCTGTTGCCTGCTGAATATGCTGAAACCCTGACCGCTGCGTTTATTCGCGATTTGGAACGTCTGGCGGCACTACTTGACGGCTCTATCACCGATGCGGTGTATGCCGAAGTGGTGGGGCACGGTGAAATCTGGTCGGCGCGGCTGATGGCCGCCGTGCTGAGCCAGCGCGATATTGAAGCTGCGTGGTTAGATGCGCGTGACTTCCTTCGTGCGGAGCGTGCGGCGCAGCCACAGGTCGATGAAGGCAAATCCTGGCCATTGCTGCAGGCGTTGCTGGCTCAACATCCGCACAAACGCCTGGTGGTGACCGGCTTTATCAGCCGCAGTGATGCGGGTGAAACGGTGCTGCTGGGCCGTAATGGTTCGGATTACTCGGCGACGCAGATTGGGGCGCTGGCGGGTGCCAGTCGCGTGACCATCTGGAGTGATGTGGCGGGGGTTTACAGCGCGGATCCGCGCAAAGTCTCGGACGCCTGTTTACTGCCACTGCTGCGCTTAGACGAAGCCAGCGAACTGGCGCGTCTGGCGGCACCGGTGCTGCATACGCGTACCTTGCAGCCGGTTTCTAACAGCGATATCGATTTGCAACTGCGCTGCAGTTATCAACCGGAGCAAGGCTCAACGCGTATTGAGCGCGTACTGGCTTCCGGCACCGGCGCACGTATCGTCACCAGCCACGACGATGTGTGCCTGGTGGAGATTCACATTCCCGAAAACCATGATTTTAAAACGCAGCAGAAAGAGATCGATCTGCTGCTTAAGCGCGCGCAGCTGCGTCCGCTGGCAATGGGTGTCCATCCCGATCGCCGTCTGCTGCAACTCTGCTATACCTCGGAAGTGGTCAATAGCGCTTTTAATCTGCTGCAGGATGCTGCACTGCCGGGCCATCTGCAGTTGCGCGATGGTTTAGCGCTGGTGGCATTAGTGGGTGCAGGCGTAACGCGGAACCCGCTGCACAGCCATCGCTTCTGGCAGCAAATCAAAGACCAGCCGGTCGAATTCGTCTGGCAGTCGGAAGATCACATCAGTATTGTCGCCGTATTGCGTGTGGGGCCGACGCAGCACTTGATCCAGGGTCTGCATCAGTCACTGTTCCGTGCGGAAAAACGCATCGGTCTGATGCTGTTTGGCAAAGGCAACATTGGTTCACGCTGGCTGGAACTGTTTGCGCGTGAGCAGGAAGGCTTATCGGCGCGCACTGGCTTTGAATATGTGCTGGCGGGTGTGGCGGATAGCAGCCGCAGTCTGTTGAGCTACGAAGGTTTGGAAGCCAGCCGTGCGCTCGCCTTTTTTGATGACGAAGCGGAAGAGCGTGATGAAGAGTCGCTGTTCCTGTGGATGCGCGCCCATCCGTTCGATGATTTGGTGGTACTGGATGTCACCGCCAGCGCGCCACTGGCACAGCAGTATCTCGATTTCGCCAGCCACGGTTTCCACGTCATTAGCGCGAATAAAGTCGCGGGCGCATCAAGCAGCCAAACCTGGCGGCAGATTCGTGATGCGTTCGCCAAAACCGGTCGTCACTGGTTGTATAACGCCACCGTCGGCGCTGGTTTACCGGTGAACCACACAGTGCGCGACCTGCGTGAAAGCGGCGACAGCATACTGTCTATCAGCGGTATCTTCTCCGGCACGCTATCCTGGCTGTTCCTGCAGTTTGATGGCACGGTGCCGTTCAGTGAGCTAGTGGATCAGGCGTGGCAGCAAGGCCTCACTGAGCCCGATCCACGTGTGGATTTGTCGGGTCAGGATGTGATGCGCAAGCTGGTGATTCTGGCGCGTGAAGCCGGTTATGACATCGAACCTGATCAGGTGCGTGTTGAATCGCTGGTGCCAGCGGATTGCGAAGACGAATCCATCGACCATTTCTTCGAGAATGCCGATGAGCTGAACGACCAAATGCTGCAACGTTTCGAAGCGGCACAGGAGATGGGTCTGGTGCTGCGCTATGTGGCGCGTTTTGATGCCAACGGTAAAGCCCGCGTCGGTGTGGAAGCAGTCCGTCCGGAACATCCGCTGGCCGCACTGCTGCCGTGCGATAACGTGTTTGCCATTGAGAGCCGCTGGTATCGCGACAACCCGCTGGTGATCCGCGGGCCGGGTGCCGGTCGTGATGTCACGGCCGGCGCACTGCAATCGGATATTAATCGCCTCGCACAGCTGCTGTAACCTGCCTTGTAACGCAGACGGTGCCCGCCGTCTGCGTTTTTTATCCCTTCGATTTACATGAAACTCTTTCAACCTGGTTGAATATTTGTCACGCCTGTACATTAATTTTAAGTTGACGCATACGCGTGAATAGTTCATTTTGAGCATCTGGACGTCTAAACGTATGGATGTTCGAAGGCCGCAAGTTAATCAATATGTGACGACGAGGTAATCTGGATGAGTTTCTTTCACGCCAATCAGCGCGAAGCGTTGAACCAAAGCCTGGCTGAGCTGAACGGGCAAATTAATGTCTCTTTTGAATTTTTCCCGCCTCGCACCAGTGAAATGGAAGAAACCCTGTGGAGCTCAATCGATCGACTGAGCATCCTGAAACCGAAATTCCTCTCCGTGACATACGGTGCTAACTCCGGCGAACGCGACCGTACGCACAGCATCATCAAAGGCATCAAAGAGCGCACCGGTCTGGAAGCGGCTCCGCATCTGACCTGCATCGATGCCACGCGCGATGAACTGCGCGGCATTGCCCGTGACTACTGGGAAAACGGCATTCGCCACATTGTGGCGCTGCGCGGTGATTTGCCACCAGGCAGCGGCAAGCCTGAGATGTACGGCGCTGATTTGGTGGAATTGCTGAAAGAGGTAGGCGATTTTGATATCTCGGTAGCCGCTTATCCGGAAGTGCATCCTGAAGCGAAAAGCGCCCAGGCGGATTTGATCAACCTGAAGCGTAAGGTTGATGCCGGTGCTAACCGCGCTATCACGCAGTTCTTCTTTGATGTCGAAAGTTATCTGCGATTCCGCGATCGCTGCGTCTCGACCGGCATCGACGTGGAAATTGTGCCGGGCATTTTGCCGGTATCAAACTTCAAACAGTTACAGCGCTTTGCCACCATGACCAATGTGCGTGTGCCGGGTTGGATGAATGCGATGTTTGCCGGACTGGATGACGATCCAGAAACCCGCAAAATGGTCGGCGCTAACATCGCCATGGACATGGTGAAAATCCTGTCGCGTGAAGGGGTGAAAGATTTCCATTTCTATACGCTGAACCGAGCAGAGCTAAGCTACGCCATCTGTCACACTCTGGGTGTGCGTCCGGCTGCCTCGGCCTGATTATCTAAGATGGAATCACGATGAAGAGGGCCATGCGCCCTCTTTTATGTTGGGCAGTGCGTGTCGCGGAAAGAAGCGGCAATTACGTAAAGTCGCTGTCTCGTCCCTGATCGCTCGGCGTGCGCCATCCATGGCGCCCAACGCTTTACTCCATTTGCCGCTTCTTCCCGCTTTGCAATATTGTGCCCATAAAAAAAGGGCCAGATTGGCCCCTTCATGATTAGCGCATACCGCAACTAGCCGGTATTACGCATACCCGCTGCCACACCCGCAATCGTCACCATCAGCGCTTGTTCAACACGCGCATCCGGCTCGTCACCACGCTCTTCCTGCGCACGTGCACGATGCAGCAGTTCAGCCTGCAGCACGTTGAGGGGATCGGTGTAGACATTACGCAGCGCAATAGACTCGGCAATCCACGGCTGGTCGGCCATCAAATGCGCATCGTTGGCGATGGTCAACACGGCTTTGATGTCCGCAGCCAGCTGATCGCGCAGCTGCTGGCCCAGTGGCCACAGTGATTTATCCACCAGACGCTGATCGTAGTATTCCGCCAGCCACAGGTCGGCTTTCGAGAACACCATCTCCAGCATGCCCAGACGGGTGGCGAAGAACGGCCACTCGCTGCACATCGCTTCCAGCTGATCCTGATGACCTTCATCCATTGCTTTCTGCAACGCCGCGCCAGCACCCAGCCAGGCGGGCAGCATCAAGCGGTTCTGCGTCCAGGCGAAGATCCATGGGATGGCACGCAGCGATTCCACGCCGCCGGTAGGACGACGCTTAGCCGGACGTGAACCGAGCGGCAATTTACCCAACTCCTGCTCTGGCGTGGCCGAGCGGAAGTACGGCACGAAGTCCGGATTTTCACGCACATAACCGCGGTACATGGCGCAGGAGTGGGCTGACAAACCGTTCATGATCTCTTTCCACTCGCGCTTAGGCTCTGGTGGTGGCATCAGGTTGGCTTCCAGAATCGCACCGGTATACAGCGACAGGCTGGCGATGGTGACTTCTGGCAGACCGTATTTAAAGCGAATCATCTCGCCCTGTTCGGTGACACGCAGGCCGCCTTTCAGGCTGCCCGGCGGTTGCGACAGCAGTGCTGCGTGCGCAGGTGCGCCGCCACGGCCGATGGAACCGCCGCGTCCGTGGAACAGCGTCAGCGTGATGCCGGCTTTCTCACAGGTTTTAATCAACGCATCCTGTGCTTCGTACTGCGCCCAGCTGGCGGCCATCACGCCGGCATCTTTCGCCGAGTCGGAATAACCAATCATCACCATCTGTTTGCCGTTGATGAAGCCGCGATACCAATCGATGCTCAGCAATTGCGTCATCACGTCATTGGCGTTGTTCAAATCGTCGAGGGTTTCGAACAGTGGCGCCACCGGCATCGCGTAAGGAATGCCGGCTTCCTTCAGCAGCAAATGCACCGCCAGCACGTCCGACGGCGTTTTCGCCATGGAAATCACGTAAGAGGCGATGGAGCCTTGCGGTGCTTCGGCCACCACTTTACAGGTATCCAGCACTTCGCGGGTGTTGTCACCTGGCTCCCATTGATGCGGCAGCAGCGGACGTTTGGAATTCAGTTCGCGGATCAGGAACGCCTGTTTGTCGGCTTCTGACCAGCTTTCATAATCGCCCAGACCCAGATAGCGGGTGACTTCGGCAATGGCTTCGGTATGACGGGTGCTCTCCTGGCGGATATCGATGCGCACCAGCGGCACGCCAAAGCACTTCACGCGACGCAGCGTATCCAGCAACTGCCCGTTGGCGATGATGCCCATGCCACACTGCTGCAGTGATTGATAAATCGCGTACAGCGGTTGCCACAGCTGATCGTTGGACACCAGCAGGTCGGCAGGGCGCGGCAGGCGTTCGCCTTTCAAGCGACGGCCTAAATACGCTTGCGTGGTCATCAGCTGGCCACGAATACGCTTCAGGATCATGCGGTACGGTTCCAGCGCTTCTGGATCGCCGCACAGTTCGCGCACTTCATCGCTGCATTCTGACATCGACAGCTCTGAGATCAGCACGCCCACGTCGCGCAGGAACAGGTCGGCGGCTTTCCAGCGGCTCAGCTGCATCGCATGGCGCGTGATAGGCGCAGTGACGTTCGGGTTGCCGTCGCGATCGCCGCCCATCCACGAAGTGAATTTAATCGGCACGAAATCCACCGGCAGTTTAATGCCGAAGGTCTCTTCAACCTGCTCGTTCAGCTCGCGCAGGAAAGCTGGCACGCCTTGCCACAGGCTGTTTTCGACGACCGCAAAGCCCCATTTGGCTTCATCGATCGGCGTTGGGCGATACTTACGGATTTCATCGGTATGCCAGGCTTGCGCGACTAATTGGCGCAAACGACGCATCACCTGCGTGCGTTCGTAATCAGAGATGTCGCTGTGGTCGAGTTGCTGCAGGCAGCTGTTCACTTCGCCCAGCATGTGGATCAGCGTGCGGCGGGTGATTTCGGTTGGGTGAGCGGTCAGCACCAGCTCCAGCGACAGTTCTTCGATCGCCTGGCGAATCGAACTTTCGCTGATGTCGTTCTGCTGCTTCAGACGTTCAAAGGTCTTCTTCAGGATTTCAGGATTGTTCGCGCCATCGCCGCTGCGGGAAATGGTCTGATACTGCTCTGCCACGTTGGTCAGGTTGAGGAACTGACTAAACGCACGTGCGACGGGCAGCAGCTCGTCATTAGAGAGATTTTGCAGCGTGTTCAGCAGTTCCTTACGATCGGTGTCATTGCCTGCGCGGGAGGACTTAGAGAGTTTGCGGATGGTTTCCACCCGATCGAGGATGTTCTCTCCCAGTGCATCCTTTATCGTATCCCCGAGCAGTTTGCCGAGCATACTGACATTACTTCGCATTGCGGAATATTGTTCGTTCATTTGACCCTGACACCCTTATCGTCTTGAAAGTACCCTTACACCCAACGGGCATAACATCGTCTTTTATCTAGCCACGGTTCTTCCTGTTCGTCAATTGACTTAAATTGACGATAATTCGCTGCTAACTACCGGAAATTCATAGAATTAAAGTGAGGGGAAGCGAGATAAGTTATTCTTATTATTAAATCCCGAACAATGACCGGGCAATTTACTGTTTTAACAGTGAATTGCCCCATCTATTGTTAATCAGTGACAAAAATGCTGCACAACCTGCGTGATAAGCGCATGAGTTGGCTTAATAAATGCGGTATCGATAAACTCATCCGGTTGATGCGCCTGATTGATCGATCCTGGGCCTAAAACCAGCGTTGGACACAATTGCTGGATAAAAGGCGCTTCGGTGCAATAGTTCACCACTTCGGTCGGCACGCCCAGCAATTTCTCTACCACTTTCACCAGCTCATGATCGGCTGGACATTCGTAGCCAGGGATCGGCGGATGCAGTTCGCCCACGGTTAAACGGCCCGGCCAACGTTCGCTCACCGGCGCCAGTGCTTCATTCAGCAAACCATCCAGATCGCTCAGGGTTAAGCCCGGCAGTGGACGAATATCCATGTGTAATTCACAGCAAGCGCAGATACGGTTTGCGGCATCACCACCGTTAATGTGACCCAGGTTCATGGTTGGATAAGGGATAGCGAAACCGTCGTGGTTATAACGATTTTTCAGGGTATTGCGCAGTTGCATCAGTTGGGTGATGGACTCATGCATCAGCTCAATGGCATTCACGCCGCGTGAGGGATCGCTGGAGTGACCTGACTGGCCCTGAATACGAATCACGTTCGACAGATGACCTTTGTGCGCACGCACCGGCTTCAGCGAGGTCGGCTCACCGATGATGGCGCAATCCGGACGCAGCTGAGTGGTTTCAGAGAAATACTTCGCCCCGGCCATGGTGGTTTCTTCATCGGCGGTGGCAAGGATGTACAGCGGCTTACTCAGTTTGGTCACGTCAACGTCACGCAGCGCATCCAGAATAAAGGCAAAGAAGCCTTTCATATCTGCCGTACCCAAACCGTACAGCTTGTTGTCGTGCTCGGTCAGCGTGAAGGGATCGCGTGTCCAGCGGCCATCATCATAGGGAACGGTGTCAGTATGGCCCGCCAGCAGCAGGCCGCCAGCACCCAATCCGCTTCGTGCCAGCATATTGAATTTATGGCGTGTGCCCGGCACTGGCTGAACTTCAACACTGAAGCCTAAATCGCGGAACCAGCCCGCCAGCAAATTGATTAAAGTTTCATTGCTCTGATCCAGCGCGCTGTCGGTGGCGCTGATTGATGGTGTGGCAATCAACTGGCGGTAGAGTTCGATAAAAGGTGGTAATTTTGTCTTCACTGTTGACGGTCCTTGGGTTAGGATGTATCAATATTCATGCATTAATAGTGAATAAAAATACAATAACGTCGCTTGCATGTGAAGGGTAAAATCATCTGCAAACGGCATCGTGGGCAACGGGGCAAAGCCGCGACCCGGAATGAGTGACTGTAAATAAGGGTTACAGCCTGATGTTGAATACGCTGATCGTTGGTGCCAGTGGTTATGCTGGCGTAGAGCTTGCCACTTACCTGAATCGCCATCCGCATATGAACATAACCGCTTTGGCGGTTTCAGCGCAAAGCCCGGATGCCGGAAAATTACTGTCTGATCTGCATCCGCAGCTGAAAGGCATTGTCGATTTGCCACTGCAGCCGCTGAGTGATGCCGCAGAATGGGCCGATAAAGTCGATGTGGTGTTCCTCGCGACTGCGCACGAAGTCAGCCACGATCTGGCGCCCGAATTCCTCAAAGCAGGCTGCGTGGTGTTCGACCTTTCCGGTGCATTCCGTGTCAACGACGATGCTTTCTATACCCAATATTATGGTTTCAGCCATCAGCATCAGGATTGGCTGGATAAAGCTGTCTACGGCCTGGCCGAATGGCAGCATGATAAAATTAAAGATGCGCAGCTGGTGGCAGTACCCGGTTGCTATCCCACGGCGGCGCAGCTGTCATTGAAACCGCTGGTCGAAGCGGGATTGCTTAACGATGCACAATGGCCGGTGATCAATGCCACCAGTGGTGTGAGCGGAGCAGGGCGTAAAGCCAACGTCGGCACCAGCTTCTGTGAAGTCAGCCTGCAGCCATATGGCCTGTTCAATCATCGTCATCATCCTGAAATCGTGGCGCATCTCGGTACGCCTGTGATTTTCACCCCGCATCTGGGCAGCTTCCCGCGCGGAATTCTTTCTACTACCACCTGCCGCCTGAAAGCGGGCGTGACGCAGCAAGACGTGGCGGATGCCTTCCACAAGGCTTACCACGACAAACCGCTGGTGCGTGTGTATGACAAAGGTGTGCCGGCGCTGAAAGCGGTCGTCGGTTTGCCGTTCTGCGATATCGGTTTTGCCATGCAGGGTGAACACCTGATCGTGGTCGCTGCCGAAGATAACCTGTTGAAAGGTGCCTCTTCGCAGGCGGTTCAATGCTTAAACATTCGTTTCGGCTTCCCCGAAACGCTGTCACTGATTTAACGGACGGAAACTGCCATGAATCCATTAATCATTAAACTGGGTGGCGTGCTGCTGGATAGCGAAGAAGCGCTGGCCCGCTTGTTTGATGCGCTGCTGGCCTACCGCAATGAACATCAGCGCCCGCTGATCATTGTGCACGGCGGCGGCTGCCTGGTTGACGAGCTAATGAAGAAGCTCGCGCTGCCGGTGAAAAAGAAGAACGGTTTGCGCGTGACGCCAGCCGATCAGATTGACATTATTACCGGTGCTTTAGCGGGTACAGCGAATAAGACCTTGCTGGCCTGGGCGAAGAAGTACGGCATTGGTGCTGTGGGCTTGTGCCTCGGCGATGCGGGCCTGGTAAACGTGGCGCAGTTCGATGAAGAACTCGGCCATGTAGGCAACGCCACGCCGGGTAATCCGGCGCTGGTCAACACCTTGCTGAGTGCGGGCTATATGCCGGTGATCAGCTCAATCGGTATTACCGATGGCGGCGACCTGATGAACGTCAACGCTGACCAGGCGGCGACCGCGCTGGCGGCGACCATCGGTGCAGATTTAGTGCTGCTGTCAGATGTCAGCGGTATTCTCGATGGCAAAGGTCAGCGCATCGAAGAGATGACGGCCGAGAAAGCCCAGCAGCTGATTGACCAGGGCATTATCACTGATGGCATGATCGTTAAAGTTAACGCGGCACTCGATGCTGCGCGCACGTTAGGTCGCCCGGTCGATATCGCCAGCTGGCGCCATGCTGAACAGCTGCCAACCCTTTTCAACGGCGTGTCGATTGGCACCCGGATTCTCGCATAATCAAGGATTTAAGATATGAGCACGCAAAACATCAAAAAAATCGTTCTGGCCTACTCCGGCGGTCTTGATACTTCAGCCATCATTCCATGGTTGAAAGAGAACTACGGTGGCTGTGAAGTAGTGGCATTCGTGGCCAACATTGGTCAGGACCCAGCCGATCTGGAAGGCGTTGAGAAGAAGGCACTGCAGTCTGGTGCTTCTGAGTGCCACGTTGCGGATCTGCGTGAAGAGTTCATCAGCGAATACGTTTATCCGGTGCTGCAAACCGGTGCGCTGTACGAAGGCACCTACCTGCTGGGTACCTCAATGGCACGTCCAATCATCGCGAAAGCGCAGGTTGAGCTGGCGCTGAAAGTGGGTGCGGATGCACTGTGCCACGGTGCGACCGGTAAGGGTAACGATCAGGTGCGTTTCGAAACCACCTATACCGCACTGGCTCCACAGCTGAAAGTCGTTGCGCCATGGCGTGAGTGGGATCTGCGTTCACGTGAAGCACTGCTGGATTACCTGAAAGAGCGCAACATTCCGACCACCGCATCGCTGGAAAAAATCTACAGCCGTGATGAGAACGCATGGCACATCTCGACTGAAGGTGGCGTACTGGAAAGCCCAGCGAACGCACCGAACAAAGATTGCTGGGTGTGGACCGTTGATCCACTGGAAGCGCCAGATCAGCCTGAAAACGTCACCGTGACCGTTGAGAAAGGTCGCGTGGTGGCGGTCAATGGCGAGAAGCTGAGCCCGTTCAAGTGTCTGGAAAAGCTGAACGTGCTGGGCGCAAAACACGGTGTGGGTCGTATCGACATCGTGGAAAACCGTCTGGTCGGTATCAAATCTCGCGGCTGCTATGAAACCCCCGGCGGCACCATCATGGTCAACGCGCTGCGTGCGGTTGAGCAGTTAGTACTGGATCGTGATAGCTTCAAATGGCGTGAGCAGCTGGGCCATGAAATGTCTTACGTGGTTTATGACGGTCGCTGGTTCGCGCCGCTGCGTAAATCCATCCAGGCCGCTGCCGAATCACTGGCAGAAGAGGTAAACGGCGAAGTGGTACTGCAGCTGTACAAAGGCCACGCCACTGCAACGCAGAAAACCTCGGCCAACAGCCTGTACTCTGAAGAGTTCGCGACCTTCGGCGAAGACGAAGTTTACGACCACAGCCACGCGGGCGGCTTTATCCGTCTGTTCTCTCTCTCTTCACGCATTCGTGCACTGAACGAGCAGAAGAAGTAACACCGCAGCAGATAACACATTTTGCAAGGGCGGCTTCGGGCCGCCCTTTCTATAACAGCATTCAGGAGTAAAGCAGATGGCACTTTGGGGCGGACGTTTTTCGCAGGCAGCAGACCAACGGTTCAAACAGTTCAACGACTCACTGCGTTTTGACTATCGTCTGGCAGAGCAGGACATCACCGGTTCGATAGCCTGGTCTAAAGCGCTGGTTACCGTGAACGTGCTGAGCAGCGATGAGCAGCAGCAACTGGAAGCCGCATTGAATGAACTGCTGGCAGAAGTGCGCGCCAATCCCGAGCAGATTCTGCAAAGCGATGCCGAAGATATCCATAGCTGGGTCGAGGGCAAGCTGATCGACAAAGTGGGTGCCCTGGGCAAAAAACTGCACACTGGCCGTAGCCGTAACGACCAGGTCGCTACCGATCTAAAACTGTGGTGCAAAGAGCAGGTCGCGGTGCTGCTGGACGCCACGCGCGAACTGCAATCAGCCCTCGTTGCTACTGCAGAAGCTAATCAGGATGCAGTGATGCCGGGTTACACGCACCTGCAACGCGCGCAGCCGGTGACCTTCGCGCACTGGTGTCTGGCGTACGTAGAAATGCTGGCGCGTGATGAAAGCCGTCTGCAGGATACGCTGAAGCGTCTGGATGTCAGTCCGCTGGGCTGTGGCGCACTGGCTGGCACCGCGTATGAAATAGATCGTCAGCAGCTGGCGGGCTGGTTAGGCTTCGCGTCTGCCACGCGCAACAGCCTCGATACCGTGTCTGATCGTGACCACGTGCTGGAGCTGCTGTCCGATGCCTCTATCGGCATGATTCATCTCTCACGCTTCGCCGAAGATCTGATCTTCTTCAACACCGGCGAAGCAGGCTTCCTTGAGCTGTCTGACAAAGTGACGTCAGGTTCTTCATTAATGCCACAGAAGAAAAACCCGGATGCGTTAGAACTGATTCGCGGCAAATGTGGCCGTGTACAGGGCGCGCTGACCGGCATGATGATGACGCTGAAAGGTTTGCCGCTGGCCTACAACAAAGACATGCAGGAAGACAAAGAAGGCCTGTTCGATGCGCTTGATACCTGGGTGGATTGTCTGCACATGTCGGTACTGGTACTGGACGGCATTCAGGTAAAACGCCCACGCTGTCAGGAAGCGGCCGAGCAGGGTTACGCCAACTCCACCGAACTGGCGGATTATCTGGTGGCCAAAGGTGTACCGTTCCGTGAAGCGCACCACATTGTCGGTGAAACCGTAGTTGAAGCGATCAAGCAGGGCGTGGCGCTGGAAGCGTTAAGCCTGGCGCAGTTGAAGCAGTTCAGTGCGGTGATTGAGGATGACGTTTATCCGATTCTGTCGCTGCAATCCTGCCTCGACAAGCGTAATGCGCAAGGTGGCGTGTCACCACAGCAGGTGGCGTTTGCCATCGCTGAAGCGAAAAAGCGTCTGGCGTAAAAAAAAGAGCGGGCTCCTTTTCGGTAGCCCGCCAACCTCTAGCTTCAGAAATACATATTGTTATAGGCACATCATCAAGGGCTGCCACTCCCGGCCAACACTATGATTTTTCGAGCTCATTGCAGGTGATGCTCGATGTCATCTCTACTTCGTTTTCAACATTGCTTGCTATGGCCGGTATTATTCCTGTTCATCGCTTGATAGGGCTAATCGTTCATTGCTATTCTATCTATCGCCACGGGCTATCGTGGTTTGGAGGAAATCAATGAACATTCGTGATCTGGAGTATCTGGTTTCGCTTGCGGAGCATCGCCATTTCCGGCGTGCAGCTGATGCGTGTCATGTCAGCCAACCTACCTTAAGCGGGCAGATTCGTAAGCTGGAAGATGAGCTCGGTGTGATGCTGCTGGAGCGTACCAGCCGTAAGGTGTTATTTACCCAGGCTGGACTGTTGCTGGTGGATCAGGCGCGAACTGTGCTGCGTGAAGTCAAAGTGCTGAAGGAGATGGCGAGCCAACAGGGCGAAGCGATGTCCGGACCGCTGCATATTGGTCTGATTCCAACCACTGGCCCGTATTTGCTGCCGCAGATCATTCCCATGCTGCATCAAACTTTCCCTAAACTCGAAATGTACCTGCACGAAGCGCAAACGCAGCAACTGCTGGCACAGCTCGACAGCGGTAAACTGGATTGTGCGATTCTGGCGCTGGTCAAAGAGAGCGAGGCCTTTATTGAGGTGCCGCTGTTTGATGAACCAATGAAGCTGGCGATCTACAAGGATCACCCATGGCACGATCGTGATCGTGTGCCAATGTCGGATCTGGCCGGTGAAAAGCTGTTGATGCTGGAAGATGGCCACTGCTTGCGCGATCAGGCCATGGGATTCTGCTTCGAAGCGGGCGCAGATGAAGACACGCATTTCCGTGCAACCAGCCTTGAAACGCTGCGCAACATGGTCGCGGCAGGAAGCGGTATTACCTTGCTGCCATCACTGGCGGTACCGAAGGAACGTGTGCGTGATGGCGTGTGTTATCTGCCATGTTATAAGCCGGTTCCACAGCGCACGATTGCTCTGGTGTATCGCCCAGGATCACCTCTGCGCAGCCGCTATGAGCAGCTGGCAGAAGCAATCAAAACCCACATGCAGGGTTATCTGGACACGTCGTTAAAACAGGCGGTTTAAGCCATTTAGCGCCGCGACGCGATAGGCCTCGGCCATGGTCGGATAGTTGAAGGTGGTATTCACGAAGTACTCAATCGTGTTGCCGCCGTTCTTCTGCTCCATGATGGCCTGGCCAATGTGAATAATCTCCGCCGCACGTTCGCCAAAGCAGTGAATCCCCAAAATCTCTTTGGTTTCGCGATGGAACAGGATTTTCAGACTGCCCACGTGCATCCCCACAATCTGCGCACGCGCCAGATGTTTGAACTGCGCACGACCCACTTCGTAAGGCACTTTCATCGCGGTCAGCTGCTGCTCGGTTTTACCCACTGAGCTGATCTCCGGAATAGTGTAAATCCCGGTTGGAATATCTTCGATCAGATGGGCAGTGGCTTCACCTTTAATGATCGCCTGTGCGGCAATACGGCCCTGATCGTAGGCCGCTGAAGCCAGACTCGGATAACCAATCACATCGCCAACCGCATAGATGTGCGGCTGCGCAGTCTGGTACATGCTGTTCACTTTCAACAAGCCACGACCATCGGCTTCCAGCCCAACATTTTCCAGCGCCAGTGAATCGGTGTTACCGGTACGGCCGTTGGCGTACAGCAGGCAATCCGCTTTCACTTTTTTGCCCGACTTCAGGTGCATAATCACACCATCACTCACACCTTCAATCTTCTCAAACTCTTCGTTGTGACGAATCACCACGCCGCTGTTCCAGAAGTGATAAGAGAGCGAATCTGACATTTCCTGATCGAGGAAGGCCAGCAAACGATCGCGGGTGTTAATTAAATCCACCTTGACGTTCAGGCCACGGAAAATCGACGCGTATTCGCAACCAATCACACCGGCGCCGTAGATGATCACATGGCCAGGTTCATGATGCAGGTTAAGGATAGAGTCGGAGTCATAAATGCGTGGGTGCGTAAAGTCGACGTCTGCAGGATGGTAAGGACGTGAACCGCACGCAATCACGAATTTTTCTGCGGTTAAGCGTTCGCGGGTGCCATCGGGCTGTTCAACTTCGATGGTGTTGGCATCAACAAAATGGGCATCGCCCTGATAAAGCTCACAACGGTTGCGCTCGTAAAATCCCTGACGCATTGCCGTTTGCTGACTGATAACGTTTTCGGTGTGATTCAGAATGTCAGCAAATGAGGAGCGCAGGAGTCGGGTGTGATCGCTATAAAGGGGGTTTTGATTGAACTCGATAATACGGCTGACAGCGTGACGTAAAGCTTTGGAGGGGATGGTCCCCCAGTGAGTACAACCGCCGCCGATATTATGGTAGCGTTCGATCACTGCAATGCGCGCTCCCTGCTTCACCAGGCCCATTGCCGCACCTTCGCCGCCTGGACCGGAGCCAATCACAATGGCATCGTAATCGTAAGACTTTTGCATACCAGTACGTCCTATTTTTTCTATCACATTTTTACAACGAGATTCTAACATCTCACCGCGCACTTCTGAATTCTAACAGCGAAAAATCCCCAGTTTTGACAAAGCGTGAGGTACACAGGCGGTCACAAACTTTGCGCCACTGTACGCTGAAAAGTTTGTTATAGTGCCTTCCAGATCACTCAAAAGGCCGGGAAAATGGGCGTCAGGGCGCAACAGAAAGAACGTACAAGACGTACGCTGATTGAAGCAGCCTTCAGTCAGTTAAGTGCAGAAAGGAGTTTTGCCAGCCTGAGTTTGCGTGAAGTTGCGCGTGAAGCCGGGATTGCACCTACCTCGTTTTATCGTCACTTTAAAGATGTGGATGAACTGGGTCTGACCATGGTTGACGAAAGTGGACTGATGTTACGCCAGCTGATGCGTCAAGCACGCCAGCGCATTGCCAAGGGCGGCAGCATCATCAAGACCTCCGTTTCCACATTTATGGAATTTATCGGGAACAATCCCAACGCTTTTCGCCTCTTACTACGCGAGCGCTCCGGAACATCGGCCGCGTTCCGTGCCGCAGTCGCGCGTGAAATTCAGCACTTTATCGCTGAGCTTGCGGATTACCTTGAGCTGGAAAATCGTATGCCGCGCAGTTTTACCGAAGCGCAGGCCGAAGCCATGGTGACCATCGTGTTCAGCGCCGGTGCGGAAGCACTGGATGTGGATATCGAACAGCGTCGCAAGCTGGAAGATCGCCTGGTGCTGCAATTGCGCATGATCGCCAAAGGCGCTTATTACTGGTATCGCCGGGAGCAGGAACGTCTGGCGGTTACCCTGGAAAAACCCGAAGAGTAATGTGATAAGGATAATGAAATGATTGAGCAAAACCCTCGCGATAAAGGAACCCTGTTACTGGCTTTTATCACCGGTTTAGCGATCAACGGCTCCTTTTCGGTGCTGTTCAGTACGTTTGTGCCATTTTCGATATTCCCGCTGATCGCCCTTGGCCTCGCGGCCTGGTGTCTTCATCAGCGTTATCTCAACCGCAATATGCCCGATGGCATGCCTTCACTGGCCGCGGCGTTTTTCCTTTTGGGTATTCTGGTGTATAGCGCGCTGGTACGTGCTGAATATCCGGATATCGGTTCCAACTTCATCCCCACCATTTTGATGGTGGCGCTGGTGTTCTGGATTGCTACTCGCTTCCGCCGCGCCAGGAACAAGAGCTAAATACAATAACGGGAACCGCAGGGTTCCCGTTTTGTTTTACGCTTTGCGTGTCAGCCAGACGCCGCATTCCATGTGATGGGTATACGGGAACTGGTCGAACAGTGCCAGCCGCGACACCTCATGGGTTTCACCTAGTGTGGCAAGGTTATCGCACAGGGTTTGCGGGTTGCAGGAGATATACAGGATGCGCGGATACGCCTGCACCATCTTCACGGTTTCCTCATCCAACCCGCTACGTGGTGGATCGACAAAGATGGTTTCGCATTGATAGCTCTTCAGGTCGATGCCTTCCAAACGATTAAAGCTGCGTACACCATTCATCGCTTGCGTAAACTCTTCCGCCGCCATGCGTATAATCTGCACGTTATCAATTTGGTTGGCTGCAATGTTGTACTGCGCTGATGCTACTGAAGGTTTCGCAATTTCCGTCGCCAGTACGCGATGGAAGTTACGTGCCAGCGCCAGCGAGAAATTGCCGTTGCCGCAGTACAGCTCCAGCAAATCGCCACGCGAACCTTGGGTGACATCCAGCGCCCATTCCAGCATCTGAATATTCATCGCCGCATTAGGCTGTGTGAAGCTGTTCTCTACCTGACGGTAAATCATCTCTTTGCCCGCGACCGGCAGGCGCTCATCGACGTAATCGCGATCGAGGCAGATTTTGGTTTTGGTCGCACGGCCAATCAACTGTACATCGACGCCTTCAGCGCGCAGTGTGTCGCGCAGTGCAGTGGCCGCTTCGGTCCAATCGGCTTCCAACTTGCGATGATACAACAGCGAAATCACAATCTGATTGCTCATCGTCGACAGGTAGTCGATCTGGAACAGTTTGAAACGCAGCGCTTTGTTATCACGGATCGCATCGATCAATTTTGGCATCAACTGGTTGATCAATTCACTGGCGGCGGGGAATTGATCCACACGGATACGCTGCTTGGTCTCTTGATCAAAGATGATGTGATACAGATCGTCGCCATCGTGCCAGATGCGAAATTCTGCGCGCATACGATAGTGGCTGACCGGTGAGCGGAACACCTCCACGTCAGGCGCGGCAAAGGGCACCATCATCGCCTGTAAGCGGCTGACTTTTTCCGCCAGTTGCGCGTCGTATTGTTCAATCGGGAGCTGTTCGGGTGTCATCTTTAATCCTGGTAATAAGCTAGCTTGCCGGGCGATTGTAGGCATTCACCTGCTGATGTCCAGTACTGTGAAGGTAAGATGGCTTTCCAGCCTTCCTGGCCTTAGACTGCGACAGCCGGCCTCTTTGAGTTAAAAGGGAATCCAGTGTGAATCTGGAGCTGACGCGCAGCGGTAAAAGAATGTCGTGGTGAGTGCATCTACAAACACTGTCCTGCGGGATGGGAAGTTTTTCACCATTTATGATTCTCAGCCCGAAGACCTGCCGGTGTGACGTCGCAATTACTACGACCATCGCGTGCTATCGGTCGCAGGCCTGCGGCATCCTGCTTCGTCTTTTGGATGCTTACAACAATGAATAAAAGCAACACTACGCTGTGTGCCTTCAGTGCAACGGCGCTTTCACTCTGGGCTGCGTATGGCTACGCTCAGGATGATGATACGCAAATCGTTACCGCTAACCGTTTCGCTCAGCCGGTTTCATCGGTGCTGGCCTCAACTTCAGTTGTCACACGTGAAGATATTGATCAGTGGCAGTCAAAGAATCTGCTGGAAGTTCTTCGCCGTTTGCCGGGCGTAGATATTGCTCAGACTGGCGGTATTGGCCAAAGCGCTTCTATGTACGTGCGAGGATCTGAAGCACGGCATACATTGATTTTGGTCGATGGTGTGCCTTTCGCTAAACCAGGTATCACGGGAGTCGCCGATTTTAACCAAATCCCAGTATCCATTATTCAGCGTGTAGAGTTTATACGTGGGCCTCGCTCAGCTGTTTATGGTGCCGATGCCATTGGTGGTGTCGTTAACGTAATTACGCAAAACCCAAATAATCAGAACACGCTTGCCGCAGGTTTCGGTTCTAAGGGATATCAGGAGTATAGCGGCAGCATAAATCAAAATGTTACCGATCAGACGCGCCTTACTGTGGCAGGTTCATATCAAGCTACCAACGGCTACAACGTCCAGCCTGACTCTACTTCTCCAGTTGATCGCGACCGTGATGGTTGGCGTAACAAAGCGTTCTGGGCAGGTGTGGATCACAAGTTTAATGAAGAATTTTCCGGCTTCTTCCGTGGCTACGGATATGCCGCTAACTCTGATTATGATGCAGGGTATGAAGGTGGTCAGGATGAACAGCAGATTTATAATCATTCTTTTGATACGGGTCTGCGTTTCAACAAAGATGATTATTCATCGCAGCTAATCGCGAGCTATCAGAAGTACAAAATCTACAATTATGTCAGTACTGATGGACGATATGAGGATTCCAACAGTCTTGACGATATGGAACAGCGTAATCTGCAGTGGGGGAATACTTTCGCGGTTGGTCATGGCATGGTCAGCGCAGGTCTGGACTGGCAGCAGCAGAAACTGACTTCCGTTGGGCAATACCTTACTCCACGTGATCGGGATAGCTATAAGCAGGACAACACGGGGGCGTATCTTACAGCGCAACAGCAATTTGGTACGGTGACCCTCGAAGGTTCTGCCCGTGGTGATGACAATGAAGATTTTGGCCGCCACGGTACATGGCAAACGGCTGCTGGCTGGGAGTTCATCCCGGGTTATAAAGCTTCTCTGTCATATGGCACAGGTTTCCAGGCTCCTACATTGGGGCAGTTGTATGGCTTAAAACGTTACGGCATCAGTTCTAACCCCGATTTATCACCGGAAAAATCCAAACAATGGGAAGCGGCGTTAGAGGGATTAACGGGGTCAGTCAATTGGCGTGTTGCTGCTTATCACAATAAAGTTAGTAATCTGATCACTTATGCTTCTGACCCAGTTACGTTTGAGGGCGGCTATTACAATGAAAAAGCCGTTACGCTTAAAGGTATTGAAGCCACAGCTGATTTTGATACTAGTTTTATCCATCATCAGATCACACTTGGTTATCTTGATGCCCGTCGTGACTCCGATGGTGAAACATTAGCGCGTCGTGCGCGTGAGCAAGCTAAATATCAGCTTGGATTGACGGTATACGATTTCGACATTGATGTTATCTACCAATATTACGGGAAGCGTTACGATAACAACACCAGTGAATATTCAAGTGTCCAGCGTCGTTTGCCTGGCTATAGCACGGTAGATCTCGCTGTCTCGTATCCGGTCACATCACAGCTCACCGTTCGTGGTAGAATTGCCAACCTGTTCGATAAAGATTATGAGACAGCGTATGGCTATCCAACTCCAGGAACGGAGTATTACCTCAGCGCCAGCTACAGCTTCTGATCTGCGTCCCACCGTGCTGGTATTTGACTCTGGCGTCGGTGGGCTCTCGGTCCATGATGAGGTCCGGCAGTTATTGCCGGATCTCCACTATCTTTATGCCTTCGATAATGAAGGTTTTCCATATGGCGAAAAATCCGAAGACTATATTGTCGAGCGAGTGGTTGCCGTCGTTGAAGCAATTACCCAACGCTATCCACTGGCATTAGTGATTATCGCCTGTAACTCTGCCAGCACCGTTTCTTTACCTGCACTGCGTGAGCGCTTTGAGTTTCCTGTTGTCGGTGTTGTGCCGGCGATCAAACCTGCTGCGCGCCTCACGCGTAATGGTGTCGTGGGATTGTTAGCAACACGTGGCACGGTAAAACGTCCTTATACTCATGAGCTGGTGGCGCAATTCGCGCGCGAATGCAAAATCGAAATGCTGGGTTCTGCTGAACTGGTAGAGCTGGCGGAAGCGAAGCTGCATGGCGAGGAAGTTGAGCTGGCTGACGTGCGCCGTGCTGTGCAACCCTGGCTGCGCATGAAAGAGCCACCAGACACAGTGGTATTAGGATGCACGCATTTCCCGCTATTGCGTGACGAGCTTCAAATGGTGTTGCCCGAAGGAACAAGGCTAGTCGATTCAGGTGCGGCCATTGCACGCCGAACGGTATGGCTATTAGAGCATGAAGCACCCCATGCAGTTTCTTCAGATCAAAATGTGGCTTTTTGCACCCGCATGGATGATGAGGTGATGCAATTATCATCGGTTCTTCAGCGTTATGGCTTCCCGTTGCTGGAAAAACTGGCGATTTAGTGGGGTTTCGACGAAAAAAACAACACTCAGAATTTAATTTGTAATTAGCACTTGTCAGCCCAAAAGAAATCCCTATACTGCGCCTCCACTGACACGGAACAACGGCTTACGAAGCGAAGTGTTCAGGAGGTGGTCTTCAAGGCAACCTTCAGAAAAGCAAAAATAAATGCTTGACTGAGAATGCGGAAAGCGTAATATACGCATCCCGCGCCGCTTGAGAAATCGCGGCACTGCTCTTTAACAATTTATCAGACAATCTGTGTGGGCACTCGCAGGATTGATATCAACGTCTCCGGACGTAAAAAATATCAAGTCTCACGAGTGAACACATAATGAAATTCATTATGACGTTTTACAGATGAGCATCGCTGAACTTGTTTCAGCAAATCAAACTTAAATTGAAGAGTTTGATCATGGCTCAGATTGAACGCTGGCGGCAGGCCTAACACATGCAAGTCGAACGGTAGCACAGAGAGCTTGCTCTTGGGTGACGAGTGGCGGACGGGTGAGTAATGTCTGGGAAACTGCCCGATGGAGGGGGATAACTACTGGAAACGGTAGCTAATACCGCATAACGTCTTCGGACCAAAGTGGGGGACCTTCGGGCCTCACACCATCGGATGTGCCCAGATGGGATTAGCTAGTAGGTGGGGTAATGGCTCACCTAGGCGACGATCCCTAGCTGGTCTGAGAGGATGACCAGCCACACTGGAACTGAGACACGGTCCAGACTCCTACGGGAGGCAGCAGTGGGGAATATTGCACAATGGGCGCAAGCCTGATGCAGCCATGCCGCGTGTATGAAGAAGGCCTTCGGGTTGTAAAGTACTTTCAGTGGGGAGGAAGGCGTTAAGGTTAATAACCTTGGCGATTGACGTTACCCGCAGAAGAAGCACCGGCTAACTCCGTGCCAGCAGCCGCGGTAATACGGAGGGTGCAAGCGTTAATCGGAATTACTGGGCGTAAAGCGCACGCAGGCGGTCTGTCAAGTCGGATGTGAAATCCCCGGGCTCAACCTGGGAACTGCATTCGAAACTGGCAGGCTAGAGTCTTGTAGAGGGGGGTAGAATTCCAGGTGTAGCGGTGAAATGCGTAGAGATCTGGAGGAATACCGGTGGCGAAGGCGGCCCCCTGGACAAAGACTGACGCTCAGGTGCGAAAGCGTGGGGAGCAAACAGGATTAGATACCCTGGTAGTCCACGCCGTAAACGATGTCGACTTGGAGGTTGTTCCCTTGAGGAGTGGCTTCCGGAGCTAACGCGTTAAGTCGACCGCCTGGGGAGTACGGCCGCAAGGTTAAAACTCAAATGAATTGACGGGGGCCCGCACAAGCGGTGGAGCATGTGGTTTAATTCGATGCAACGCGAAGAACCTTACCTACTCTTGACATCCAGAGAACTTAGCAGAGATGCTTTGGTGCCTTCGGGAACTCTGAGACAGGTGCTGCATGGCTGTCGTCAGCTCGTGTTGTGAAATGTTGGGTTAAGTCCCGCAACGAGCGCAACCCTTATCCTTTGTTGCCAGCGGGTTATGCCGGGAACTCAAAGGAGACTGCCAGTGATAAACTGGAGGAAGGTGGGGATGACGTCAAGTCATCATGGCCCTTACGAGTAGGGCTACACACGTGCTACAATGGCGCATACAAAGAGAAGCGACCTCGCGAGAGCAAGCGGACCTCATAAAGTGCGTCGTAGTCCGGATCGGAGTCTGCAACTCGACTCCGTGAAGTCGGAATCGCTAGTAATCGTAGATCAGAATGCTACGGTGAATACGTTCCCGGGCCTTGTACACACCGCCCGTCACACCATGGGAGTGGGTTGCAAAAGAAGTAGGTAGCTTAACCTTCGGGAGGGCGCTTACCACTTTGTGATTCATGACTGGGGTGAAGTCGTAACAAGGTAACCGTAGGGGAACCTGCGGTTGGATCACCTCCTTACCTGAAGATACTTTCCCGCGTAGTGCTCACACAGATTGTCTGATAGAAAAGTAACGAGCAGAAAAAACCTCTACAGGCTTGTAGCTCAGGTGGTTAGAGCGCACCCCTGATAAGGGTGAGGTCGGTGGTTCAAGTCCACTCAGGCCTACCAAATTTCTTCTCATGCTGCGTTAAAGCGCCGCTCGTATAGTGAACTATACGTCGCGACCCTTTGCCCTGCCTGAAAAGAAATGACCGTTTGTCAAAAAACGGGACTCCTGGTGAGTGGTAGTAGTGGTCTCTGCAGTAACTGTATGGGGCTATAGCTCAGCTGGGAGAGCGCCTGCCTTGCACGCAGGAGGTCAGCGGTTCGATCCCGCTTAGCTCCACCATTACAGTGACTCAAAACAATACTTCAGAGCAGACCGGCAACGGTAGGCTGCGAAGTATTATGCTCTTTAACAATCCGGAACAAGCTGAAAATTGAAACGACGTGTCGGTTCATTTCTCCGTAATAAGAAATGAATGATGACATGTTCGAGTCTCTCAAATGCTTGCAGTCTGCAGCGTTGTAAAACGCCTGTGGGTTGTGAGGTTAAGCGACTAAGCGTACACGGTGGATGCCCTGGCAGTCAGAGGCGATGAAGGACGTGCTAATCTGCGTAAAGCGTCGGTAAGGTGATATGAACCGCTACAGCCGACGATGTCCGAATGGGGAAACCCGGTGCACTCTGTGCATCATCGCAACATGAATACATAGTGTTGCGAGGCGAACCTGGGGAACTGAAACATCTAAGTACCCAGAGGAAAAGAAATCAACCGAGATTCCCCCAGTAGCGGCGAGCGAACGGGGAACAGCCCAGAACCTGAATCAGTTTGTGCATTAGTGGAAGCGTCTGGAAAGTCGCAGGGTACAGGGTGATACTCCCGTACACAAAAATGCACTTACTGTGAGTTCGAAGAGTAGGGCGGGACACGTGGTATCCTGTCTGAATATGGGGGGACCATCCTCCAAGGCTAAATACTCCTGACTGACCGATAGTGAACCAGTACCGTGAGGGAAAGGCGAAAAGAACCCCGGCGAGGGGAGTGAAACAGAACCTGAAACCGTGTACGTACAAGCAGTGGGAGCCTCTTTTATGGGGTGACTGCGTACCTTTTGTATAATGGGTCAGCGACTTATATTCTGTAGCAAGGTTAACCGTATAGGGGAGCCGCAGGGAAACCGAGTCTTAACTGGGCGTTAAGTTGCAGGGTATAGACCCGAAACCCGGTGATCTAGCCATGGGCAGGTTGAAGGTTGGGTAACACTAACTGGAGGACCGAACCGACTAATGTTGAAAAATTAGCGGATGACTTGTGGCTGGGGGTGAAAGGCCAATCAAACCGGGAGATAGCTGGTTCTCCCCGAAAGCTATTTAGGTAGCGCCTCGTGAACTCATCTTCGGGGGTAGAGCACTGTTTCGGCTAGGGGGCCATCCCGGCTTACCAACCCGATGCAAACTGCGAATACCGAAGAATGTTATCACGGGAGACACACGGCGGGTGCTAACGTCCGTCGTGAAGAGGGAAACAACCCAGACCGCCAGCTAAGGTCCCAAAGTCATGGTTAAGTGGGAAACGATGTGGGAAGGCACAGACAGCCAGGATGTTGGCTTAGAAGCAGCCATCATTTAAAGAAAGCGTAATAGCTCACTGGTCGAGTCGGCCTGCGCGGAAGATGTAACGGGGCTAAACCATGCACCGAAGCTGCGGCAGCGACACTATGTGTTGTTGGGTAGGGGAGCGTTCTGTAAGCCGTTGAAGGTGTGCTGTGAGGCATGCTGGAGGTATCAGAAGTGCGAATGCTGACATAAGTAACGATAAAGCGGGTGAAAAGCCCGCTCGCCGGAAGACCAAGGGTTCCTGTTCAACGTTAATCGGAGCAGGGTGAGTCGACCCCTAAGGCGAGGCTGAAAAGCGTAGTCGATGGGAAGCAGGTTAATATTCCTGCACTTGGTGTTACTGCGAAGGGGGGACGGAGAAGGCTAGGTTATCCGGGCGACGGTTGTCCCGGTTTAAGCATGTAGGCGGAGAGTTTAGGTAAATCCGGACTCTTATTAACGCTGAGGTGTGATGACGAGCCACTACGGTGGTGAAGTAACTGATGCCCTGCTTCCAGGAAAAGCCTCTAAGCTCCAGGTAACACGAAATCGTACCCCAAACCGACACAGGTGGTCAGGTAGAGAATACCAAGGCGCTTGAGAGAACTCGGGTGAAGGAACTAGGCAAAATGGTGCCGTAACTTCGGGAGAAGGCACGCTGGCGCGTAGGTGAAGGGACTTGCTCCCCGAGCTGAAGCCAGTCGAAGATACCAGCTGGCTGCAACTGTTTATTAAAAACACAGCACTGTGCAAACACGAAAGTGGACGTATACGGTGTGACGCCTGCCCGGTGCCGGAAGGTTAATTGATGGGGTTATCCGCAAGGAGAAGCTCTTGATCGAAGCCCCGGTAAACGGCGGCCGTAACTATAACGGTCCTAAGGTAGCGAAATTCCTTGTCGGGTAAGTTCCGACCTGCACGAATGGCGTAATGATGGCCAGGCTGTCTCCACCCGAGACTCAGTGAAATTGAAATCGCTGTGAAGATGCAGTGTACCCGCGGCAAGACGGAAAGACCCCGTGAACCTTTACTATAGCTTGACACTGAACATTGAGCCTTGATGTGTAGGATAGGTGGGAGGCTTTGAAGCGTGGACGCCAGTCTGCGTGGAGCCAACCTTGAAATACCACCCTTTAATGTTTGATGTTCTAACGTAGGCCCGTGATCCGGGCTGCGGACAGTGTCTGGTGGGTAGTTTGACTGGGGCGGTCTCCTCCTAAAGAGTAACGGAGGAGCACGAAGGTTGGCTAATCCTGGTCGGACATCAGGAGGTTAGTGCAATGGCATAAGCCAGCTTGACTGCGAGAGTGACGGCTCGAGCAGGTGCGAAAGCAGGTCATAGTGATCCGGTGGTTCTGAATGGAAGGGCCATCGCTCAACGGATAAAAGGTACTCCGGGGATAACAGGCTGATACCGCCCAAGAGTTCATATCGACGGCGGTGTTTGGCACCTCGATGTCGGCTCATCACATCCTGGGGCTGAAGTAGGTCCCAAGGGTACGGCTGTTCGCCGTTTAAAGTGGTACGCGAGCTGGGTTTAGAACGTCGTGAGACAGTTCGGTCCCTATCTGCCGTGGGCGCTGGAGAATTGAGGGGGGTTGCTCCTAGTACGAGAGGACCGGAGTGAACGCACCACTGGTGTTCGGGTTGTCATGCCAATGGCATTGCCCGGTAGCTAAGTGCGGAAAAGATAAGTGCTGAAAGCATCTAAGCACGAAACTTGCCCCGAGATGAGTTCTCCCTGACTCCTTGAGAGTCCTGAAGGGACGTTGAAGACTACGACGTTGATAGGCCGGATGTGTAAGTGCAGCGATGCATTGAGCTAACCGGTACTAATGACCCGTGAGGCTTAACCTTACAACGCCAGAGGCGTTTTTGAGAGACGCAGTAGATTTTCAGCTTGATTCATCCGGATAAGATTTAGCGGAAACGAAAGATTTTGCGCAGGGGCAAGGCGCCGACCGAGACGATGAGAGGGAGCATACTGAAGTATGTGACCGAACAGCGCGAGGGAGAGCAACGCAGCCACGGCGTAAAAGATTCGTTTCGTGCACCAAGATTTGCCTGGCGGCTTTAGCGCGGTGGTCCCACCTGACCCCATGCCGAACTCAGAAGTGAAACGCCGTAGCGCCGATGGTAGTGTGGGGTCTCCCCATGCGAGAGTAGGGAACTGCCAGGCATCAATTTAAGACTCATTCGTGAGTCGTGACCTTTCAAGTGACGCTGAAAGGGCGAAACACCCGAATTCAGAACGATTTTCTGATTTTGGTACAGTATCGGTGGAGCGGTAGTTCAGTTGGTTAGAATACCTGCCTGTCACGCAGGGGGTCGCGGGTTCGAGCCCCGTCCGTTCCGCCACCCTATTTAGGGGCGTAGTTCAATTGGTAGAGCACCGGTCTCCAAAACCGGGTGTTGGGGGTTCGAGTCCCTCCGCCCCTGCCAGAAAACAATCCTTTGCTTCGGCAAAGGATTTTTTTTGTCCAAAATTTGGCATTTACCTCATAAATTCGTCAGTGAAAAGGGTTTGAGTTTCACTGCGCGACACTCAAACCCCTCTCAATTTTCTGCTTTATTGCGTCAACACTGGAAATTTAAGCAGCTGACGAATATGTGCTTGTTGATCGCTATTCTGCAGCCACACCGCATAGAGTGGCCGAACGGCAACGGGTGTATCTGGAATAACCATCAAATCACTATAAATGCTGTGCCATGAATCGGGTAAAAACGCACAAGCACCGGTAGTGTGGAGTAATTCACGCGTCACATGCGCTGAAGTTGTGGTCAATACTGGCACGTCATCACTGGACAAATAACTTTCGTGTTGATGAAAATCCGCACCCCATTCCAGTTTAATGTAATCATATTTTTCACGCTTCTCGGTCTTACGTGCACGGAAGAGTGCGAGTGAAATATGACCAATCTGTTGGCTGGTTAATTCATCCATTTTTGGCGCTTCGGTGGTGATCAAAAGATCCAACTGACGCTCATGTAACTGCTTTACCAACAAATGCCGTTGTGCGATACGTGCTTCAAGGTGAAGGCTTTCACGATTCTCATAAAGCGTTTTTAACCAAGGGGTTAGATAAGCTTCCCACAACGATGCGCTCGCGCCTATCGATAGCTCATGATGCTGTTGTGTATGCGAAACTTCCTTTTTAGCCATCAGCCAGGTACTCATCAAACTCTCTGCATAGGGTAATAAACGCTCACCCGCAGAAGTCAGACGAATATTATTACGATGGCGAGTAAAAAGGTTAACGCCCAGCTGATTTTCCAGCTGGCGAATGCGAAAACTAACGGCAGATTGCGTGAGGTAAAGCGCTTCAGCAGCACGCCCGAAATGGCGTGTTCTGCTCACTTCGAGGAAAGTTTTCAGTAATTCCGTATCCACAGCATTCTCCCAAAATTTGTTTGTCGTACTGATTTAAATGTTTTGTTTTACACTCTGTCAAGCCTATCTAATACTCCGCGCCATAAATAGCACGGCCATAAGAGAGTCGGGAGCGTGTAAAATGGCGGATAGCTTCGCAACAACAAATCGTTTCTTTGATAACAAACATTACCCTCGTGGTTTTTCACGTCATGGTGACTTCACCATTAAAGAAGCTCAGCTTCTGGAACGCCACGGTTATGCCTTCAATGAACTGGACCTCGCCAAGCGTGAACCCACGACAGAAGAAGAGCGTTCGTTTTTAGAAGTATGTCGTGGTCTGCGTGAGCCGCAAACGGAAGCAGAACGTGTCTGGTCGAAATACACCGCACGTATTAAGCGTCCTAAGCGTTTCCACACATTGTCTGGCGGTAAGCCGCAGATGGACACTGTGGAAGACTTTAGCGACAGCGATGATTAAAAAATAGCGGGGCTTCTAAAGCCCCGTTTTTTTATTCAAGATTTTTATGCAGATAGATTAGCAATCGGTCAATGCTGCGATACCCCACCGCCTCCTGCAAATGCTGTCGCGAAATCCTCTGTTCCTCCGCCAAATCGGCAATTGTCCTGGCCACTTTCAAGATACGTTGCCACGCGCGCACGGAAAGACCCAAAGAGTTCAATACCGCTTCCAGCCATACAGCATCCTCCTGCTTCAACTCACAGCACTGGGCAATCTCCAGATTGGATAAATGAGCGTTTACTTTGCCAGATCGCTGGATCTGCCGCTGACGCGCGGCAAGGACGCGCTTAAGTACGCTCTCGCTACTCTCACTGGCTTCCTGTTTATGGCTTAAGGTTCCACTGGGTAGCAGCGGGATTTCCAATGACAAATCAAAGCGATCAAGAAACGGGCCTGAGAGCCGGCTCAAATAGCGCAGCACCTGTTGCGGTGTGCATCGGTTGTGACTGCCTTGATAATGCCCCGTAGGGCTAGGGTTCATGGCGCCAATTAACTGAAAGCGGGCAGGATAAGTGACTTTGGCGCGTGTACGGGAAATCGCGATCTCTCCGGATTCAATGGGCTCTCGTAATGCATCCAGTACTTTGCGGTCAAACTCCGGGAGTTCATCCAGAAACAGGACGCCATTATGCGCCAGTGATATCTCACCAGGCCGCGGGAGTGCTCCACCCCCAACTAATGCATAGAGCGACGCACTGTGATGAGGTGCTCTGAATGGCCTTCTGCGCCACTGATGATGGAGATTTCGGCTGCTGACCAGGCTATTAATCGCTGCGCACTCCAGCGCTTCCTGGTCGTCTAATGGAGGCATAATGCCAGGCAGGCGAGTCGCCAGCATGGTTTTGCCCGTGCCGGGCGGTCCGAGCAGTAACAGGTTATGTCCGCCAGCGGCGGTGATCTCCAGTGCACGTCTTCCTTGTTCCTGCCCAATAATCTCAGAGAGATCCTGCTTTTCCTGCTGCAGCGGCTCAGGTTGATAATGCGCAACGGTGAGAGGTGATTGATTGTGGAGAAAGGCGCAAATCTCGAGCAAATGTTTACCGACAAGGGTCTCACCTTGTTGAATCAATCCTACATCCTGTTGATTCTCTTCAGCTAACACCATCTGTCTGCCGGCCTGCAAGGCAGCCATCGCTGCAGGAATAGAGGCCTGAACGCCACAGAGCGCGCCGTTAAGTGCTAACTCCCCCAGGAACTCATAGTGCGCCAGTTTCGCGTCAGGAAGCTGCTCTGAGGCCGCGAGAATCGCAATGGCGATGGGAAGGTCGTAGCGGCCTCCCTCTTTTGGCAGGTCAGCAGGGGCCAAATTGATGGTGACGCGTTTCGCCGGGAAGGTAAACCCACTATTGATAATGGCACTGCGCACCCGTTCCCGGGCCTCCTTCACCGTGGTTTCAGGCAGGCCAACCAGCGTTAAAGCGGGCAAGCCCTTACTAATATGAACTTCTACTGTCACCAATGGCGCCTGCACACCGAGCGCCGCGCGTGTTAAAACCTTTGATAAAGACATAACGACTCCTTGTTGTCTTCATCATGCGGGGGGCAAATTCAGAATACGAATGCGATTAAAAAATATCTGTGCCTGATTCCAGCGAATCAGCGGTTTTTACAGGATGTTCACTGCAATTGAGGGCAATATCGCAAAATTAACAGGGCGATTACGCCGCGTACGTAATGAAAAATTTTCACAACTAAAAATAACCTTTAACTTACAACGCGATAACCCACGCCGATTGCTTGCGTCATAAAAAAACATTATGAAAATAATTGTCAATACGTGGATAACTATGGTAACTCTGTAGGTATTACTTCGAACAATCGAAAAAACAGACAACACATGAAAGCCCTTCTACAAGTGATTAGCCTAGTCGTGATTAGCGTGGTGGTGATTATTATCCCACCGTGCGGGGCATCGCTTGGAGAAAGAAAGGCTTAAAAATCAAGCCCGGAATTCCAAAAACCCCCGCACCGAAAGGTCCGGGGGTTTTTTTTCGACCTGGCTAAATATCAGCGAATCAGCGAGGAACAGATTATGAGCAGTAGCATAAAATTCTGTTGTTCCCCCAGGAATACAGGAGAATAACGATGACAGGTGCACAGTGGGTAGTTCAGGCTTTACGCGCGCAGAGTGTCGACACAGTGTTTGGCTATCCTGGCGGCGCAATCATGCCAGTGTACGATGCGCTCTACGATGGCGGCGTGGAACACCTACTGTGTCGTCATGAGCAAGGTGCAGTGATGGCGGCAATCGGTTATGCCCGTGCCACCGGTAAAACCGGCGTATGTATCGCCACTTCCGGTCCCGGCGCCACTAACCTGATCACCGGGTTAGCGGATGCCTTTATGGATTCCATCCCGGTTGTCGCGATTACTGGTCAGGTTTCATCTGCCTTTATCGGCACTGACGCCTTCCAGGAAATCGACGTTCTCGGCCTGTCGTTAGCCTGCACTAAGCACAGCTTCCTGGTTGAATCCCTCGAAGATTTACCTTCCGTGATGGCCGAAGCGTTTGCCATCGCCCAGTCTGGTCGTCCCGGCCCGGTGCTGGTTGATATCCCGAAAGACATCCAAATTGCCAGTGCCGATTTAACGCCACATTTGTTGCCGGTTGAAGAAGCGATCAGCCACTCGCCGGAGCATATTGCGGAAGCCCGCGCATTGATGGCGCAGTCGCACAAGCCGATGCTGTATATCGGCGGCGGAGTTGGCATGGCGCAAGCGGTGCCTGCATTACGTGCCATGGCAGAAGAAACTGGTATTCCGATGGTTGCCACGCTGAAAGGTTTGGGCAGCGCCGATGCCAGCAGCGATGTCTACCTGGGTATGCTAGGCATGCACGGCACCAAAGCCGCCAACCTGGCCGTGCAATCCTGTGATTTACTGATTGCAGTGGGTGCGCGCTTTGACGACCGCGTCACCGGCAAATTAGACACCTTCGCCCCGCACGCGAACGTTATTCATATTGATATCGATCCGGCCGAGCTGAACAAACTGCGTCGAGCCCATGTTTCACTGCAGGGCGATCTCAATCAAGTGCTGCCCGCGTTGAGCATGCCCATGCAGATTGAGGGCTGGCGCACTGAAGTCAAAGCGATGAAAGCCGAGTTTGATTGGCGTTACGATCATCCAGGCGAGGCGATTTACGCGCCGCTGCTGCTGAAGCAGCTCTCCGACCGCAAAGCAGACAGCGCCGTGGTGACCACCGATGTAGGCCAGCACCAGATGTGGGCTGCACAGCACATGAGCTTCACTCAGCCAGAGAACTTCATCACCTCCAGCGGCTTGGGCACCATGGGCTTCGGTTTGCCGGCTGCCATTGGCGCGCAGGTTGCCCGCCCGCAAGACACCGTGATCTGCGTGTCAGGCGATGGTTCGATCATGATGAACATCCAGGAGTTGGGCACCATCAAGCGCGGTAAGCTGCCGGTGAAAATCCTGCTGCTGGATAACCAACGTTTAGGCATGGTGCGTCAGTGGCAGCAGCTCTTCTTTGATGGCCGCTACAGTGAAACCATCCTCACCGATAACCCCGATTTCCTCACGCTGGCCAGCGCGTTTGAAATACCAGGCCAGCGTATTACCCGTAAAGATCAGGTCGACGCCGCGATAGATGCTCTGCTGAACAGTGAAGGTCCTTACTTCCTGCATGTTTCGATTGATGAGCATGAGAACGTCTGGCCATTGGTACCGCCGGGTGCCAGCAACGCAAACATGATGGAGAAAACCGCATGAACCAGCATCAATTGTCTATCGAAGCCCGCTTCCGCCCTGAAATATTGGAGCGCATTTTGCGTGTTGTCCGTCACCGTGGCTTCCAGGTGTGCGCGATGAACATGGCATCTGCGACCAACGCCGAGAACATTAACATTGAGATGACCGTTGCCAGCCAGCGCTCGGTCGATTTACTGTCTTCGCAGTTAAGCAAACTTTTGGATGTCGCCTGTGTCGAGATCCAGCAACAGACATCACAACAAATCCGCGCTTAGTCGCCAAAGGAAATAGCAATGAGTACGAAGAAAGCAGACTTTATTTGGTTCAACGGGGAGATGGTTAAGTGGGAAGACGCCAAGGTTAGCGTCATGTCCCACGCACTGCATTACGGTACTTCCGTGTTTGAAGGCGTACGTTGCTACGACTCACACAAAGGCCCAGTGGTGTTCCGTCACCGTGAACACATGCAGCGTCTGCACGACTCCGCCAAAATTTATCGTTTCCCAATCGCCGCCAGCGTTGATGAGCTGATGGATGCGTGCCGCGAAGTGATTCGCGTGAACAAACTGAAAAGCGCTTACATCCGTCCGCTGGCCTTCGTGGGCGATGTGGGTCTGGGTGTGAACCCGCCAGATGGCTACACCACCGACGTGATCATCGCTGCTTTCCCATGGGGTGCTTACCTGGGTGCTGAAGCACTGGAAAATGGTATCGATGCGATGGTGTCTTCATGGAACCGTGTCGCACCGAATACCCTGCCAACCGCCGCCAAAGCCGGTGGTAACTACCTTTCTTCTCTGCTGGTGGGTAGCGAAGCACGCCGCCACGGTTATCAGGAAGGTATCGCTCTCGACACCAACGGCTATATTTCAGAAGGTGCTGGCGAAAACTTGTTCGAAGTGAAAGATGGCATTCTGTTCACGCCGCCATTCACTTCTTCAGCCCTGCCAGGCATCACCCGTGACGCCATCATCAAGCTGGCGATCGACCTGGGTATCGAAGTGCGTGAGCAAACCCTGTCGCGTGAATCCCTGTATCTGGCTGACGAAGTGTTCATGTCCGGTACGGCAGCAGAAATCACCCCGGTACGCAGCGTTGATGGTATCCAGGTGGGTGCAGGTAAACGTGGTCCAGTCACCACCAAAATTCAGAGCGCATTCTTCGGCCTGTTCACAGGTGAAACCGAAGACAAGTACGGCTGGTTGGATCAAGTTAATCCATAACAAGACAGTTACGCGGGTGCAGCTGCGCCCGCGTCATATTTCAGACTGGAGTAAATAGAGCATGCCTAAGTACCGTTCTGCCACTACCACCCATGGCCGTAATATGGCGGGTGCCCGCGCCCTGTGGCGCGCCACAGGGATGACCGATGACGATTTCGGCAAGCCGATTATCGCCGTAGTTAACTCATTCACCCAGTTCGTACCGGGCCACGTGCACCTGCGCGATATGGGCAAGCTGGTGGCTGAGCAAATCGAAGCTGTCGGTGGGGTTGCTAAAGAGTTCAACACCATCGCGGTGGATGACGGTATCGCCATGGGTCATGGCGGCATGCTGTATTCACTGCCTTCGCGCGAGCTGATCGCTGATTCCGTGGAGTACATGGTCAACGCACACTGCGCGGATGCCATGGTGTGTATCTCCAACTGCGACAAAATCACCCCCGGCATGTTGATGGCAGCACTGCGCCTCAATATCCCGGTGATCTTTGTCTCCGGCGGCCCAATGGAAGCCGGTAAGACCAAGCTGTCCGACAAAATCATCAAGCTGGATCTGGTTGATGCAATGATTCAGGGTGCCAACCCGAACGTCAGCGATGAAGACAGCGATAAAATTGAACGTTCTGCCTGTCCAACCTGCGGTTCTTGCTCAGGGATGTTCACCGCCAACTCCATGAACTGTCTGGCCGAAGCGCTGGGTCTGGCACAGCCGGGCAACGGTTCACTGCTGGCGACTCACGCCGATCGTAAAGAGCTGTTCCTCAATGCCGGTAAGCGCATTGTTAGCCTGACCAAACGCTACTACGAGCAGGATGACGTCAACATGCTGCCGCGTAACATCGCGACCAAAGCGGCGTTCGAGAATGCGATGACGCTGGATATCGCCATGGGCGGTTCCACCAACACCGTTCTGCACTTGCTGGCGGCGGCGCAGGAAGGCGAGATCGAATTCAACATGTCGGATATCGATCGCCTGTCACGCAAAGTGCCGCACCTGTGCAAAGTGGCACCGAGTACGCCGAAATATCATATGGAAGACGTGCACCGTGCAGGTGGTGTTATCGCGATTCTGGGCGAGCTGGATCGTGCCGGATTGATAGACACCTCCACCCGCAACGTTCTGCAGCAGACGATGCGTGAAACACTGGATCAGTACGACATCATGCTGACCAAAGACGAAGCGGTGAAGAAGATGTTCCGTGCAGGCCCAGCCGGTATTCGTACCACCCAGGCATTCTCACAAGATTGCCGCTGGGACACGCTGGATGATGACCGTGTAGAAGGTTGTATCCGCACCCGCGAACACGCTTTCTCGCAGGATGGTGGTCTGGCTGTACTGTACGGCAACATCTCTGAAGATGGCTGTATCGTGAAAACCGCCAGTGTGGACGCTGAGCTGCTGACCTTCAAAGGTCCCGCGAAAGTCTACGAGAGCCAGGATGATGCGGTTGCCGCGATCCTCGGTGGCAAAGTTGTTGCCGGCGATTGCGTGGTGATCCGCTACGAAGGCCCGAAAGGTGGTCCGGGCATGCAGGAAATGCTCTATCCAACCACTTATCTGAAATCGATGGGTCTGGGTAAAGCCTGCGCACTGATCACTGATGGTCGTTTCTCCGGTGGATCTTCCGGCCTCTCTGTCGGTCACATCTCGCCAGAAGCGGGCAGCGGCGGCACCATCGCGCTGATCCAGGATGGCGACATGATCGAACTGGATATCCCGAACCGTCGTATCCATCTGGATCTGCCAGACAACGAAATCCATGCTCGTCGTGAAAAAGAGCAGGCGCGTGGCGAAGCGGCTTATACGCCACACAACCGCGAACGTGCCGTCTCCTTCGCGTTGCGTGCCTATGCATCACTCGCGACCAGCGCTGACAAAGGCGCGGTGCGCGATAAGTCCAAGCTGGGAGGCTAACAACTGATGGCTGAGTCTCAACCGCTACCCGCGTCGCCCAACGGCGCGGAGTATTTGCGCGCAGTGTTGCGTTCGCCTGTGTACGAAATTGCTCAGGTGACACCGCTGCAGAAAATGGAAAAAATTTCATCGCGTCTCGGCAACACCATTCTGGTGAAGCGTGAGGATCGCCAACCGGTGCACAGCTTTAAGCTGCGCGGGGCGTACGCGATGATTGCCGGGCTGACTGAAGAGCAAAAAGCACGCGGCGTGATTACGGCTTCGGCCGGTAACCACGCGCAGGGTGTGGCGCTTTCGGCCAGCACGCTTGGCATCAAATCACTGATTGTGATGCCGCTGGCCACGGCAGACATCAAGGTTGATGCAGTGCGCGCATTTGGCGGTGAGGTTTATCTGTTTGGTGCTAACTTCGACGAGGCGAAAGCCAAAGCGATTGAACTGTCCGAGCAGCAGGGTTACACCTTTGTACACCCGTTTGACCACCCGGCAGTGATTGCTGGGCAGGGCACGCTGGCGATGGAACTGCTGCAGCAGGATGCGCATCTCGATCGCGTGTTTGTGCCGGTCGGTGGTGGCGGGCTGGCAGCGGGCGTGGCGGTGCTGATCAAACAGCTGATGCCGCAGATCAAAGTGATCGCAGTGGAGTCGGAAGATTCGGCCTGCCTGAAAGCGGCACTGGATGCTGGCGAGCCGGTGGATCTGGCACGTGTCGGTTTGTTTGCTGAAGGTGTGGCGGTGAAGCGCATCGGCAGCGAAACCTTCCGTCTGTGCAAAGAGTACCTCGACGACATCATCACCGTGGATAGCGATGCCATCTGCGCGGCAGTGAAAGACCTGTTTGAAGATGTGCGTGCGGTGGCGGAGCCTTCTGGCGCGCTGGCGCTGGCAGGGATGAAGAAGTACATCCAGCAGCACGACATCAAAGGTGAGCGCCTCGCGCACGTCTTGTCGGGCGCCAACGTCAACTTCCACGGTCTGCGCTATGTGTCAGAACGGTGTGAAATTGGTGAACAGCGCGAGGCGTTGCTGGCGGTAACGATTCCAGAACAGCAGGGCAGTTTCCTGCGTTTCTGTCAGACGCTGGGTGGTCGTTCCATCACTGAGTTCAACTATCGTTATGCGGATGCTGACAACGCCTGCATCTTTGTCGGCGTGCGCTTAACGCGTGGTCTGGAAGAGCGCAGTGAGATCATCAGCCAGCTCAGCGAAGGCGGCTATCAGGTGGTGGATCTGTCAGATGATGAGATGGCGAAACTGCACGTGCGCTACATGGTGGGCGGTCGACCATCGAAGCCGCTGCGCGAGCGTTTGTTCAGCTTTGAATTCCCGGAAGCACCGGGCGCGCTGCTGAAATTCCTGCAGACGCTGGGTGCGCACTGGAATATCTCGCTGTTCCACTATCGCAGCCACGGCACCGATTTTGGTCGCGTGCTGGCAGCCTTCGAAGCCAACGATCAAGAGCCGGATTTCGAAACCCATCTCACGGCGTTGGGCTACGAATGGCACGATGAAGCGAATAACCCGGCGTTCCGCTTCTTCCTCGCCGGGCAGTAATTAAAGCAGGTTCCAGAAAGCACTGATAAGCGGCTCCCCGAGCCGCTTTTTTTGTACGCACACGCCGAGTTCCAGCGGCGCGACCGACTCGACATTCTCTAGTGTCAGCACGCGATTACGCACCGGCTCCGGGCTGTTCTCCAGCACCACATCCGGCAGCAGCGCAATGCCACATCCCAGCGCCACCATCGACACAATCGCCTCATGCCCGGAAACCGTAGCGTAAATTTGCGGATTGGGAATGCGATGGCGGCGGAACCACAAATCAATACCACGTCGTGCAGGCCCTTGTTCCGGCACGATAAACGGAATCTGTGACCAGTCAGGATTGTCCTGCGTCGCCTGGCCTCGCACCGGGCAAGGCAGCGCCGGGGCGATCAGCACCAGCGGAATGATGCCTAATGGCGTAAAATCTATGCTGGCAGGCAGCGATTCAGGACGACCGGCAATCGCTAAATCCGCTTCACCCGACTGCACCATCTCAATCGCGTCGGCGGCGTCACCGGTGGTGAGTTTGATTTCAACCTGTGGATGCTCTGCACGGAAGCGATCGAGAATCGGTGGCAGATGGCTGTAAGCGGCGGTCACCGAGCAGAACAGACGCAGCTCGCCGCTCAGTGATGGGCCGTTCAGATCCATCACGTGGCGCAACTGTTGATATTGCAACAAGGTTTGCTGAGCAAATTGCTTGAGGCGCTCGCCCGCTTCAGTGAGGGTCACGGTGCGGTTATCACGCAGGAACAGCGCGTGACCGACATCCTCTTCAAGACGCTGAATCTGGCGAGATAGCGTGGAAGGGCTGACGTGCATAGCACGCGCGGTGCGACCAAAGTGGCAGCTTTCGGCCAGATGAAGAAAGAGTTTCAGGTCTCGTAAATCCATGCGTATTTCACCTCAACGGGTTGTTGCAAATTCTGCAATGTAACCTTGCTAATATATCAATTTAAGCAATGGATTTCCTGTCATATGATGGGGTCATTCGCGGCACTGAACACGGTGTCGTTACCGAACAAAAGCAAACACAACATCTAACCGGAGTACCCATGTCTAACTACTTCAACACATTGAACTTGCGCAACCAGTTAGCGCAGCTGGGCAAATGTCGTTTCATGTCACGCGAAGAGTTCGCAGACGGCGCAAGCTTCCTGAAAGGTAAGAAAGTCGTTATTGTTGGCTGTGGCGCACAGGGTCTGAACCAGGGCCTGAACATGCGTGACTCCGGTCTGGATATTGCTTATGCACTGCGTGCTGAAGCGATTGCTGAGAAGCGTGCTTCTTTCCGTAAAGCGACCGATAACGGTTTCAAAGTGGGCACTTACGAAGAGCTGATCCCGCAGGCAGATTTGGTGGTTAACCTGACGCCAGACAAGCAGCACTCAGCGGTGGTTAAAGCGGTACAGCCTCTGATGAAAGATGGCGCGGCGCTGGGCTACTCACACGGTTTCAACATCGTTGAATCTGGTGAAACCATCCGTAAAGACATCACCGTGGTGATGGTTGCGCCGAAGTGCCCAGGTACTGAAGTGCGTGAAGAGTACAAGCGTGGTTTCGGTGTGCCAACGCTGATCGCGGTTCACCCGGAAAACGATCCAAAAGGCGAAGGCCTGGCGATTGCCAAGGCATGGGCTGCAGCCACCGGTGGTGACCGTGCGGGCGTACTGGAATCTTCCTTCGTTGCCGAAGTGAAATCTGACCTGATGGGCGAGCAGACTATCCTGTGCGGTATGCTGCAGGCCGGTTCTCTGCTGTGCTTCGATAAGCTGGTGGCTGAAGGTCACGATGTGGCTTACACCGAAAAACTGATTCAGTTCGGCTGGGAAACCATCACCGAATCACTGAAGTTCGGCGGCATCACTCTGATGATGGATCGCCTGTCTAACCCGGCGAAAGTTCGTGCTTACGCGTTGTCTGAGCAGCTGAAAACCATCATGGCTCCGCTGTTCCAGAAGCACATGGATGACATCATCTCGGGTGAATTCTCTTCCGGTATGATGGCTGACTGGGCGAACGACGACAAAAACCTGCTGACCTGGCGTGAAGAGACCGGTGCTACCGCATTTGAAAACGCACCACAGTTCGACGGTAAAATCGAAGAGCAGGAATACTACGATAAAGGCGTTGTGATGGTTGCGATGGTGAAAGCGGGCGTTGAGCTGGCCTTTGAAACCATGATCGATGCAGGCATCATCGAAGAATCTGCTTATTACGAATCTCTGCATGAGCTGCCGTTGATCGCCAACACCATCGCGCGTAAGCGTCTGTATGAAATGAACGTGGTGATCTCCGATACCGCAGAATACGGTAACTACCTGTTCTCCTTCGCCGCAGTTCCACTGCTGAAAGAGTTCATGACCACCCTGCAGCCGGGCGATCTGGGCAAAGCGATTGAAGGCACTCAGGTTGATAACGCGCAGCTGCGTGATGTTAACGAAGCCGTTCGTCAGCACCCAATCGAAGCCGTTGGCCGCAAACTGCGTGGCTACATGACCGACATGAAACGTATCGCGGTTGCTGGCTAAGCCACACGCAACACCGTTTTCAGCACAAGAAAAACCCCGGCTTGCCGGGGTTTTTTTATGCCTGAACAAATAGCTTCCCGCCCCCAGTAACTAAAACACGCGACTAAGCTGTAATGCCATGGCGCTAACGCAGCCCGGGACCGCTTAGGGTCTGGCGTCCTCGCGCCGCTAACGCGGTGCCCTCACGTCATTCGCCCGTATCTCAACTCTCACCCAATAAAAAACCCGGCCTGAGCCGGGTTCATCACATCAATCCGTAACCATCAAACTGCGTCGTACAGTGTCTGATCACGCGTCTCTTTACAGGCAATCAACGCAATCAGTGTCAGTACCGCCATTGAAGCCAGATAGAAACCGACCGCCTGCAAACCGTAGTGAGCATTCAGCCAGGTGGCAATATAAGGCGCAACAGACGCACCCAAAATCGACGACAGATTGTAAGAGAAGGATGCGCCGGTATAACGCACTTCGGTTGGGAACAGCTCTGGCAGCAGCGCGCCCATCGGACCAAACGTCAGGCCCATAATGCTCAGACCCAGCAACAGGAAGCCCATCACCAGAATCTGTGAGCCTGAACCCAGCAGCACCGGGAACATCAGCGCGAAAGCGATGATCATCAAGGTAATGGTGATCATGGTGCGACGACGGCCATAACGATCCGCCAACAGGCCCGCAATCGGCACCATCACACCAAAACCAATCACCGCCACCATCAGCATCCACAGGAAGCTGTTACGCGAATAACCCAGGCCCGCTGGCGCAGGTGCCGTGCCGTAGCTCATGGAGTACACGGTCATGATGTAGAACAGCGTGTAAGTGGCCAGCATGATGAAGGTGCCAAGAATAGTGGCGGTCATATGCTTGCTCAGCAGTGTGCCGATAGGCATTTTGACCTGCTTATTCTCTTTCTGCACTTTGGCAAATACCGGGCTCTCATGCAGCGAAACGCGCACATACAGGCCAATCAGTACCAGTACTGCAGAAAGGATAAACGGCACGCGCCAGCCCCAGTTCATGAACTGCTCATCGGTCAGCAGCCAGGAGAGCAGCAGGAAGGTGCCGTTGGCGAAGAAGAAGCCAATCGGTGCGCCAAGCTGCGGGAATGAACCATAAAGCGCACGTTTTTTCGCTGGCGCATTTTCAGTGGCCAACAGAGCGGCACCGCCCCATTCGCCGCCCAAGCCGAGACCCTGACCAAAACGAGCCAGCGCCAGCAGCAGCGGAGCAGCAACGCCAATGGTTTGATAGCTCGGCAGCAGGCCGATCAATACGGTGGAAACACCCATGGTCAGCAGTGAGGCCACCAGTGTGGCTTTACGGCCTACGCGGTCGCCAAAGTGACCGAACAGCGCAGAACCAATCGGGCGCGCAACGAAGGCGATAGCGAAGGTCGCGAGCGACTGTAGCGTGGCAACCGTCGGGTCACCTTGCGGAAAGAAGATATGCGGGAAGATGATTACGGCCGCAGTGGCATAAATATAGAAATCGAAGAATTCGATCGCGGTGCCGACAAGCGATGCCACGACCACTTTTCCGCGTGAATTTACGGGCGTGTCGTCGTGTTTTTTGTCGAGTGTTTCTGTGATGGAGGCTTGCATGACTGTTTCTTAATTGTAAATGTAGACAGAGAATCTTACGCACCTGTTTTGCGGCATTCAATGGCGAAAACCCGCGTCAGAACAGGCATTTTCGGCGAAAAAGTGGATAATCTCTGAGTTGCGGCAATCGGCGGGTGATGGGAACGGGAAGTGTCACTTTTTTGGCGGGAATCTCTGCAAAAGGGCCAAATTAAAGTGACCCTTTAGCGTTTCCTGCTGGTTTTTGCTGAAATAGTAGCCAGCAGGAAACATTTTTAGCTGTTGCGGCAAATGTAACATTTTTGCGATGTTATTTGCTCTGGTGCGGCTGCGGCATCTCCACATCGTCTTTGTATTTTGCCGTTGCAATCCACGCGGCGCAGAACAGCGTCAGACGGGCAAAGAAGTAGAAGAATGCCATCAATCCCAGCACTGAACCAAAGGCTGCGCCTGACGGTGAGGTCGCCAGCTTCGGTAACGTCAATGTCATCACAAACTTAATTACTTCAAAGCCAATCGCCGCCAGCAGCGTACCGCGGAACAACGCCTTCTTACGCGGCTTGTGGCGCGGCAGAATCCAGAAAATCCACAGGAACAACAGATAGTTAGCAAAGATGGAGATCGACAGCGCAATGATGGTCATCGCCGGGCGCAGCCACTCAATATCTTCCAATCCTAACGCGTTGACGATGGCATTCTGGGCGGCACCGGCAATGGAGGTCAGCGACAGCGTAATCACCAGCGCCAGCATCAGGCCCAGCAGCGACAGCAAATCACGCGCGTATTTCTTCCACAACTTCTCCTGGTCGTCCGGTGTACGCTCCCACACATCGCGCGACTGCGCACGCACCGCCTCGCGCAGATTGCCCATCCAGTTGATCCCGGAGTAGAGCGCCAGCAGTAACCCGGTTAATCCGACCGTTGCACGCTGCTGAATTGCGGTGTTCACGGTGTTCTTCAGCGTGGTGGCCAGCGTCGGGTCACTGATACTGTTGACGATTTTGTTGATCAACTCGGTGAGTAAATCCTGATTCGACGCCAGCACAAAACCGACTGCCGCAAAGGAGACCATCAAAATCGGTATCAGAGAGAGGAAAGAGAAGTAAGTGATCGCCGCACCAAACTGGCTGCCGAGGCGATCGTTAAACCGATCCAGCGCCCGCATAAAATGCGCCACCGCCGGGATGGCCTGGAACCAGGCCGCAAAGCGCGACACGTTCTGGATCGAGCCATCCACGGTTTTATTGCCGGTCTTAATATCAATCAGCGGTTTCTTTTCAGCCGCGGGTTCTTTATTAGGTTTGTCTGTCATAGACGATAAGCATCCTGTTCACTGCGAAATTAAAATTATAGCTCGTCAGGTGACATACTCCTGTAGTACCTGGCTTAACCACTCCATAAACACCCGCACACGGCGTGCCACATTGCGGCGATGCGGATAAAGCAACGAAATCGGCATCGGCTTGGCCGGGAAATGATGCAGCACTTCCACTAACTGCCCCGATTCCAGTAATGGCTGCACGCCAATCGCCGGCACCTGGATAATGCCCAGCCCGGCAATGCAGGCGGCACGATAGGTTTCAGTGCTGTTCACCGTCACCACGCCGCCGGTCTGAACGTAATGACACTGCTTACCATCAAAATATTCAAAACCCAAAGAGGGCTGCCCCAACTGCTGGGTGTAATGCACCATCGCATGTTGTGCGAGGTCTTCCAGCCGCACCGGCATGCCGAAGCGGGAAAGGTAGTCGGGACTGGCGCAGTTAATCAAGGCATGTGATCCGATTTTTCGCGCAATCAGACCCGAATCTTTCAGCTCGCCAACGCGAATTACGCAGTCAAAGCCTTCACGAATCACATCCACCTGGCGATCGCTGCTGCTAAGCTCAATTTCGATGCCGGGATAGTGCTGCAGGAATTCCGGTAAACGCGGCAGGATAAATCCGGTGGCCATGGCGACCGACATATCGACACGCAGTTTGCCGCTTAGCGTGCCGGGATCGTGCTGGAACAGGCTGTCCATATCATCGAGCATCGACAGCAGATCGAGACAGCGATCGTAATACACCAGCCCATCCTGGGTGAGATGGACACGTCGCGTGGTGCGATGCAGCAGACGTGTGCCCATTTGATTTTCCAGCGCCTGTAGCTGGCGCGATACGCTGCCTTTCGGTAGTCCAAGACTTTCAGCCGCACGGGTAAAACTGCCCATTTCTGCCACCCGCACAAAAACCTGCATTGCGTGAATTTTATCCATGTTGTTCACCGATTGTTGTTGTTAGTGAAACAGTGCTGCGTATTCCTCTGCGTTTATAGATCAATTTATAGCGAATATCCTTATCCCGTGTTCAATTTTCCATCTGGAGCAAAACATGAGTCATAAAATTGCATTGATTACCGGCGGTAACCGCGGTTTGGGCAAGAATGGTGCGCTGAAATTGGCGGCTAAAGGCGTGGATATCCTTTTTACCTATCGTGGTCATGCGGATGAAGCACAGGCTGTGGTGAAAGAGATTGAGGCCCTGGGCGCACGTGCGGTGGCGCTGCAGCTGGATGTGGGCGACAGCAGCACCTTCGACAGCTTCGTGGCGCTGGTGAAAGAGACACTGCAAAAAACCTGGCAGCGCGACAACTTTGATTATTTAGTGAACAACGCCGGTCACGGTCATTACAAGTTGTTTGCAGAAACCACGGAAGAAGAATTTGATGCGCTGATCAATGTGCACTTTAAAGGGCCTTACTTCCTGACGCAGAAGCTGCTGCCACTGATTATCGATGGTGGCCGCATTCTAAACGTCTCCAGCGGATTAACGCGCATGACGCTGCCGGGCTCTGGCACCTATGCTTCGGTGAAAGGGGCGATGGAAGTGCTGACGCGTTATCAGGCCAAAGAGCTGGGCGAGCGTCGTATTCGCGTCAATATTCTGGCACCGGGTGCGATCGAAACTGATTTTGGCGGTGGGCGTGTGCGCGACACCAAAGATCTCAACGATCACATTGCTTCGGTGACCTCCCTGGGTCGCGTTGGCCAACCAGATGATATCGGTGACGCCATCAGCGCCATCCTGAGTGAAGAAACCGGCTGGATCACCGCGCAGCGTATTGAAGCTTCAGGTGGGCAGGCGCTGTAATTGATTTGATTTTTTTCAGGTGCGCATGAATGCGCACCCTACAAATGATGATGGGGCTCTGTGCGGATGACTGCATAGCGTGACAAACTTTGTAGGGTCAGCATTTATGCTGACCTGGTCCAGTACGCGCACAGGTTAGCTACAACTGGATCGTCCTATCAAGCACGCGCATAGATCAGCTACAACTGGATCGTCCCATCAATCACGGTCACCGTTTGGCCGCCAATCCAGATGGTCTCACCACTAAAACTCACCTGAATCCGTCCTTCACGCTGAATGGCGCTGCCCTGACGTGCGCGATAATCCTCGGTTTTCCCCTGCGCCGCAAAGTAGCGGGCCAGACAGGCGTTGGCGCTGCCCGTCACCGGATCTTCGGTCAGGCTGCCGTTCTCAACCAGCAGCGCGCGCACTTCGTACTGTTCGCCGCAATCCTCGGGCAGCGGGCCAAAAATCGCGGTGCCATTCACATCGGCGTGCTTTTGCAAACGCAACAAATCCGCTGCGCTGGCCTGCACATCCAGTACTGCCTGCGCGCTGCTCATCGGAATCAGCAGCCAGCGAATACCCATATCGACAATGGTCGGCGTCTGGCTGACGTCAAAGGCCTCGCTGTTCAGTGCGCTGCTCATCAACGCATCATCAAATGGCGTTAACGTCACGTTGGGTGCCGCAAAGGCCAGCGAGCCATCCTCGCTGATGCGCACATCCACCAGGCCAACGCCGCACTCCTGCACGATCTTGCCGGGCGTTTTTACGGTCCATCCCGCTTCCAGCAAGGCATGAGCCGTACCCAGTGTTGGATGACCGGCAAACGGCAGTTCCCCTTCGGTAGTGAAAATGCGCACGCGGTAATCGGCTGCGGCATCTTGTGGCGGCAGGACAAAGGTGGTTTCCGATAAATTGGTCCAACGGGCGATGGCGGCCAGCTGGGCGTCACTTAATCCCTGTGCATCCATGATCACTGCCAGCGGATTACCTTTAAACGCTGATGAGGTAAAAACATCCACCTGCTTAAACGCGACTTTCATTTTCACTCCTTGTTTGTTGAGGCACTATGAAATCCGGATTTACACCCTACTGATTGCTAATAGCAGCCAACAGGACTATGAATAGGTTAAGAATTCTGGAATCGGAGTCCGCTATGTTAAAAGTTCTTGGTCGTACTTCTTCAATCAACGTGCGCAAAGTTCTGTGGCTATGCTCAGAACTGGATATCGCCTATGAGCTCGAACCCTGGGGTGAAGACCCACAATCGCTGCACTCGGCGGAGTTTATGGCGCTGAACCCCAATGCCATGGTGCCGGTGATCATCGAAGATGACTTCGTGATGTGGGAATCCAACGCGATTCTGCGCTACCTTGCCAACAGCAACGGCGGTGACTGGCTCTATCCCGAAAACCCACGTGCGCGTGCACCGGTGGATCAGTGGATGGACTGGCAAGCCACCGAGCTCAACACCTCATGGCGCTATGCGTTTATGTCACTGGTGCGTAACTCGCCAGCTCATCAGGATCCGCGTTTACTGGCCGCCGCGGTTAAAGGCTGGACGCACACCATGAACATTCTCGACCAGCATCTGCAAAAAACCGGGCGCTATGTCGCAGGACGTAATTTCTCGCTGGCAGACATCCCGGTCGGTCTCGCCGTTAACCGCTGGTTTGAAACCCCACTTGAGCACCCTGAATTTCCCGCCGTGCAACTCTATTACGAACGCCTGACCGAGCGTGAGGGTTACACCACCTGGGGCCGCAACGGCAAACCCTGATCCTGTCCCGGCGCCAGCCCTGTGATTTCACAGGCCAGCGCGCCGGTGCGTTTTAATGCCCACGTGTAACGTTCATCAAACGGGTAACAGCAAGAGAGACGCAATGCGTGCTTGTAGCGATCGCTCAGCGTGTAGAGCGCGCCTGGTGTGACACATATCTGCTCCTGCAATAACCGATGGAACATCTCTACGGTATCCACCTTGCCCGGCAACTCCACCCAAAACACAAAGCCGCCTTTTGGAAGGGTCGCGCGTGTTCCCTGTGGAAAATGGCGCGCCATGATGCCGCGCGCCGCATCAAGATTGGCGGCATAGCGGCGGCGCAGCGAGCGCAGATGATGATCGTACCCACCGCTGGCAAGAAATTCGGCGAGCGTCTCACACAACAGCCGCGATTCAGACATAGAAGAGACTGCTTTCAGACGAGCGATGGTCTGATGGAAGCGACCGGCAGCGGTCCAGCCCACGCGGAAATCCGGCGCCACGGTTTTGGTAAAGCTGGTGCAGTAAATCACCCAGCCATCGCTATCAAAGGCCTTTACCGGCGGCGAGAGCGGCCAGTCGAACTGCAGCTCGTCATACAGCCCATCTTCCAGCATTGGAACGTGGTAAGTATTCACTAACTTTGCCAGCCGCTTCTTATTTTCCAGGGGCATCACATAGCCCAGCGGATTCTGCGCGCCGGGCATAGCGATCAGCGCCTGAATACGTTTCTCCTGCAACAACATCTCCAGCGCATCCAGCGACAGCCCTTGCTGTGGATCAGTGGGAATCTCCAGCGCTTTCAGGCCCAGAGACGCCAGCAGCGGGAACAGGAAGAAGTAGGTGGGAGATTCCAGCCCAATGCAGTCGCCAGGCTTCGTCACCGCCCGCAGCGCGAGTTGCAGCGCTTCCATACAGCCGTGGGTGAGGGTGATCTCTTGCGCGGTCAGATTGATGCCGGTGTGCAGACTGCGACGTGCAATCTCCTCCCGTAAGCGCTCACTACCCGGCGGAAGCGCATAGCGCCCAATGATATCGGGATTGTGCCGTAAAATGCCTGAGGTAATTCGGCCCAGGCGTGCTGCCGGATAAAAGGTGCCATCCTGTGGGCAGGCCAAAGAGATATTGGTGTAATCGGCATTGTTCTGCGCTGCAAACACCTGCTCAATCAGCTCCAGTTTCTGCGTGCTCGGATCATTGATTTTCGCGGGCAGCGGTTTAACCGGACGCGTCACGGCGGGCATCACGCCGCGCACGTAATAGCCCGATTGCGGACGCGCTTCGATTAAGCCGCGATCTTCGAGAATTTGCCAGGCATTAAGCACCGTATTGACGCTAACCTGGTGCGATTGCGCCACGCGGCGGATGGCGGGAAGCCGCTTCCCTGGCTTCAGCGTGCCTTGATGAATCGACTCGGCAAAGCTATCTGCCAGCTGCTGATACAGCGTTTGACCGGATGAAAGTGGAAGGGACACAAAAGCCTCCGCGTGCGATGAGTACAATCTAAATTAACGGCAACTGTATCCATCACAATAGTCGTTTTGTGTCTCTGTTTCCATTGGCGTGTACGCATTAGCATGATGTTAACTTTGGACCATCAGGAAGCGCATCATGCTCGACCCTTCATTCTTCAGCTACGTCACGGTAATGTCGATTACCCCCGGCCCGAACAATCTGCTGCTTGCGACATCGGGCGTTAATTTTGGCTTTAAGCGCACGCTGCCAATGCTGTTTGGCATTCTGCTCGGCTGCGCGATACAGATGCTGCTGGCGAGTGTGGCCTTAGACATCTTGCTGCATTGGATGGGCGCCATTCGCCTGCCGCTCACGGTGGTGGGGTGCAGTTACTTGCTGTGGCTATCATGGAAAATCTTTCGTGCCGGTGCGCCAGAAGCGCGTGAACGTCCGCGGCCAATGACGCTGGTGGGCGGCATCTGCTTCCAGGCGGTCAACCCGAAAGCCTGGCTGATGGTCACCAACGTTGCCTTGATGTATGCCAACAGCAACGGAGTCATCACCGTGTTGCTGGGGTTTGCCGCGCTGAACTTGCCTTGCATCCTGATTTGGGCCGCCCTGGGCGATCGTCTGCGCAGTCACCTGCAGGTGGCGTGGAAACGTCAGGCGTTTAACAGCCTGATGGCGCTGTCGCTGGTGGCCACAACGGGATGGATGTTGTACGACGCGGTGCTGCTGAGCTGAATTGCAGTGCACCCATAAAAAAGGCCGCTTGCGCGGCCTCATCATTATTCACGGGCAATCAGGATTGCCTGGTTACTTCCCCACCACGTGCGCCGTCTCGCGGGCTTCGTCGTTCGCCGCGTCAGGCGTAACGATCGGTGCGTAGTCGAGCTGCAGTATGCGACTGGTTTCCGCCAGGATCTTCTCGGTCAGCGCCACATCACCGTTCATCTTACGGCCCCAGGTCGGGATTACCGCGCGGATTTTGGTTTGCCATTCCGGTGAGCGCATCTGCTCTGGGAAGGCTTTCGCCATCAATTCCAGCATGATTGGCGCAGCCGTTGAGGCACCCGGTGAAGCGCCGAGCAATGCAGAAATCGTACCGTCTTCAGAGGTGACCACTTCAGTGCCCAAGCGCAGCACGCCGCCCTCTTTTTCATCGTTCTTGATGATCTGCACACGCTGGCCGGCAGTGACTAAACGCCAGTCTTCCTGCTTCGCCTGTGGCACATAGGCACGCAGCGCCTCCATGCGATCATCTTCACTCTGCAGCACCTGATCGACCAGGTATTTCACCAGATCAAAACTCTTCAGGCCAACCTGCATCATCGGCAACAGGTTACTGCTGTTCATCGCGCCGAACATATCCAGCAGCGAACCCTGTTTCAGGAATTTGGTCGAGAAGGTGGCGAACGGGCCAAACAGCAGCACCTGCTTGCCATCCAGCACGCGAGTATCGACGTGCGGTACCGACATCGGCGGCGCGCCAACGCTGGCTTTACCGTACACCTTCGCCATGTGCTGCTGCACCACTTCTGGATTCTCGGTCACGAGGAAGGAGCCGCCCACCGGGAAACCGGCGTAGCCTTTCACTTCCGGAATGCCGGATTTTTGCAGCAGTGGCAACGCCGCACCGCCCGCACCGATAAACAGCTGGCGCGTGGTCAGCAGGCGATTTTCACCGCTGGCCAGATTGTGCAGCGTCACCTGCCAGCGGCCATCGCTCAGGCGTTTGATATCACGCACTTCCTGACGCAGACGCAGGCGGAAATTGGTTTTCTTCTGTAAAGAAGCAATCAGCTGACGCGTCACTTCACCGAAGTTAACGTCGGTACCCATTTCGGTCCAGGTGGCGGCCACTTTCTGTTTGCTGTCACGGCCGTTCATCACCAGCGGAATCCACTGGGTGATCTGGTCGCGATCTTCTGAATAGTTCATGCCACGGAACAGGGTGCTTTTTTGCAGCGCCTGGAAACGTTTGCGCAGGAACTCAACGTTATCGTCGCCCCAGACGAAGCTCATGTGCGGCGTACTGTGGATAAAGCTTTTTGGATTGCGCAGGTTGCCTTTCTGAACGTGGTACGCCCAGAACTGACGAGAGATCTGGAACGATTCGTTGATCGCTACCGCTTTCGTAATGTCGATGCTGCCATCCGCCTTCTGCGGCGTATAGTTCAGCTCGGCCAACGCAGCGTGACCGGTCCCGGCATTATTCCAGCCATTGGAGGATTCCACCGCGACATCGTCGAGGCGTTCCACCATCTCAATAGACCAGTCCGGCTCCAGATCCTGCAGCCATGCACCTAAGGTGGCACTCATCACGCCTGCGCCGATCAGCAGTACGTCGACATCCTTTCGTTCCTGAAGGTTTGCGCTATCCATACCAGCGGCGGCGAGCGCCAGGTTTACCGCAGTAGTGCTCATGAGGCGACATCTCCTCTCTCTGTTGACCTGAAGTTCAACAGGTTCGCAGGCGAAACAGCCACGCTTCTTTCGAGCGCGTCGCGCTATTTCTCAAAGGTTAAGACTCAGGTTTAAGTCAGGGGACGATAACGATTAACTGCACGTTATGCATATGCATTTGAATATAACATTCTCGTATCGGAATTAAACGTTTGTTTATTTTTTAAAGGCCGAAATGATTCAGCATAAGAATTAATCAGTTCGACCCCGCTGTCATAAGGGATTTTTATCTCTTAATCAGAGAGTTATGGTAATGCAGTTGTTGCGATATTGTGAGGGGAATGAGCAGGGTAATGTTCAGAGAGTGAGCGGCGTCACATATTAACTGCATGATAATATTGAGTTTGTGATGAATTGATTATTTATGCGGTTTTTATGTTGCGTGATATTTCGCCAGATCGTGTAAAACTAATGTTACATTTTTGTGGGTGTTAATTTCTCCGCCGCGACAGACAGAGGTCAGAGGAAAAATGCATTACGCGGCGGTGGGGGATCACTTCTTAGCGAGCAGGCGCCATGCAAAGCGGATGACAAAAAACTCAATCGCGCCCAGCAGCAGGAACCACAGGCAAAACACGATAGTGTAAAGCTGATTGAGGTCCTGCAAATGCAGCATCTCCTGAATCCGTCTGGACAGATCCAGGCCGAACTGCGGCGCGGGCAGCAATAGCGCGGAGAGAAAGCCCAGCAGCAGGATTCCGCCAGGGATGATCAGCGTTTCAAACGGGTTTTTCATCACAATATTCCTATCAATGAGCGCGGGCATTAGCGCACAAAACGGCGGCGTGGTGCAATCCCTGTGCCGGATAACCCTAAGAAAATTCTTCTATTCCATCCACTTAGCGTAATAAATAGCGTCAGTTAAGAGTTATAGCCTTTGCTATACTTAAATCCATGATTTTACTGTCTTTTTTTTGGTGATTTTGCGTGCTAGACTGCGCGCACTTTTTCATTACTGAACAATAGATGCGGAAAATCGCTGGTTTGAACGCTTTTTCCGCGGCATTGATTGAAAACCCATGACATTTATCGCAACTCTGATTCTGGCCTTTGGTATGTCGATGGACGCCTTCGCCGCAGCACTGGGCAAAGGCGCATCCTTGCATCGCCCGAATTTCAAAGAAGCGCTGCGCACCGGTCTGATCTTTGGTGTCATTGAAATGCTGACGCCGCTGATTGGCTGGGCAATTGGCCTGGCTGCCAGCCGCTATATCATGGCATGGGATCACTGGGTGGCTTTTGGCCTGTTAACCGTACTGGGCGGCCGCATGATGATGGAAGGTTTCCGTCAAACGGCAGATGAACCCTGCGAAGCGCCACAGCGTCATGGCTTCATGGTTTTAGCGCTGACCGCGGTGGCAACCAGTCTTGATGCGCTGGCCGTGGGCGTGGGCCTGGCATTCCTGCAGGTGAATATCGTGCTTACTGCGCTGACCATCGGCGCGGCCACCACGATTATGGCCACCACCGGAGTGATGGTGGGACGCTTTATCGGTCCGGTGATGGGTAAATGGGCTGAAGTGCTGGGCGGACTGGTACTGATCAGCATCGGCTGCACCATTCTGAATCAACATCTCAACCTCTTCGGCTAAACTCAGGTATCCGCATTAACCCTCTTTTTTGTGATCTGGCTCAAATTTATTTGCGTGAAAAACGCGCGTTAGTTATAATTTTCGCGTAATTCTTCAACAAATTTTGAGCCAGGTAGCTAATGAAACGCTTTTTCCATTACGTGTTCCGTACCTATGTTGAGACCTTTAAACACGTCCCACCCGGTGCGCTTCACTAAGTACGACGAATACCCTCGATAATCGCGGTCAGGGAACGACCTGTGGTTATCAATGATTTTCTTATCTCTCCCGTCTATTTATTCCTCGAATCTAACTCCTATCAATGACTTAGTGCCACTAACCATCAGTTTTCGATCTGGCTATAGCCTGATGTTATACCCCGCTACCAAACAAGCATTCGTCACCTTTTGACCCGCATGGAATAGTCGATTCAGGCCCTCTAACCCGTCTGAAACGAGAAACATCATGCTGATCCCACAACCCTACTTACTTTTCCTTGGTGATGTCACCGATCCCCTGGCTGCTAAAACCGCACGCGGCATTCACGTCTGGCGACCAGAGCAGTGCGTGGGCGAAATCAAACTGCCAGGCTGCACCGTCAGCTTAGGTCTGGACGTGCTCGACATCGCTACAGCGAAACAACGTGGCGCGAAAACCCTGGTACTCGGCACCGCCAATGCCGGTGGTTATCTGCCGGAGCACTGGCTCGACACTGTTAAAGGCGCGATCAAAGCGGGCATGAACGTGGCGAGCGGCTTGCACCATCGCCTGGTGGATGAACCCGAGCTGGTAGCGTTAGCCCAGGAGTTTGGCGTTGAGCTGTTTGACCTGCGCCATATGCGTCCAAAACTGAACGTCGGTAGCGGTAAAAAGCGTACAGGTAAGCGTGTACTTACTGTCGGTACAGACTGCTCAGTCGGCAAGATGTACACCTCGCTGGCACTGGAAGCGGCGATGCGTGAGCGCGGCATGAAAGCGGATTTCCGCGCCACTGGCCAAACTGGCATTCTGGTGGCGGGTGAAGGTATTGCTATCGATGCGGTGATTGCCGATTTCATCGCCGGTGCGGTCGAAGCCCTGTCGCCAGCCAATGATGCCGACCACTGGGATATCGTCGAAGGTCAGGGTTCGTTGTTCCATCCTTCTTACGCGGGCGTCAGCATGGGCCTGATTCACGGTGCTCAGCCGCACTGGCTGGTGATGTGCCACGAAATGGGCCGTCCTCATATGCGCCACTTGCCGCATCAACCGATGGTCAGCCTGAAAGATTGCGTAGAAGCCAACCTGCGCGCGGCACACGTCACCAGCGACAACGTGCAACTGGCCGGTTTTGCTATTAACACCTCCAACTACGGCGAAGAAGAAGCTCGTGCCTTCTGTGCGGAAGTCAGTGCGAAATTCGGCGTGCCTGCCACCGACCCGGTGCGTTTCGGAATTGCTGATATCGCCGCGTTGCTGCAGGAGCGTGGCTAAGATGCGGCGCATGCAGATTGAAGTGATCGAGCTGCCGCTGGCGCGTCCTTTCGCTATCTCGCGTGGCACGCGTACGGCCGTCACCGTCATCCGTGTGACGCTGGAGCAAAATGGCTTTATTGGCCGTGGCGAGTGTACGCCGACGCCGCGTTACGATGAGACGCCAGACAGTGTGCAAGCGCAGCTGGAAGCGATACGTGAGGATGTCGAAGCGGGCTTAAGTCGACTCGATCTGCAACGCCGTTTATCAGCCGGTTCAGCGCGTAATGCGCTGGACTGTGCGCTGTGGCGTCTTGATGCCGCGCTGGCAAAACAGACGCTGTGGCAGCAGTGCGACCGCGCTGCACCGCCTTCGGTGATCACCGCCGAAACCTTAAGTCTCGACTCCATCGAAAACATGTCTTCTGCCGCCGCTGATGCGGTATCGCGTGGCGCCATCCTGCTGAAAATCAAACTCAACCGTGACGAGATTTTAGAGAAGGTGGCAGCCATCAGAAAAGCGGCACCGCGCGCCACCCTGATCATTGATGCCAACGAAGCCTGGTCCGGCGTGGATCTGCAGAGTCTGCTCACCGCATTGCAAGCCTTCAACATCGCCATGGTCGAACAGCCGTTGCCTGCCGGACAGGATCAGGACCTGCAGCGCTTTGCCCATCCCATTCCGATTTGTGCGGACGAGAGCTGCCACACGCGTGAAGACATCGCCGGGCTGCGTAATCGCTACGAGATGATCAACATCAAGCTGGATAAGTGCGGCGGCCTGACCGAAGCGCTGGCAATGGTGGAAGAGGCACAAAAGCTGGATATGCGTCTGATGGTGGGCTGCATGCTGGGCTCTTCACTGGCGATGGAAGCGGCGTTACCCGTGGCGATTGCCGCAGAACATATCGATCTGGATGGCCCGATTTGGCTGGCAGCCGACAGCTCCCCCTTCCTTTCTTACTCTCAGGGCCGAATCTGGCTGTAACCGCAAGAGGCAACGATGACGGACACTTTACTCACTCCCAACGCCGCCAGCGTTGCCGGTTCCGCGCCGGTACTCGCGATTCAGGATCTCAGCGTCTCGTTTCGCGGTCGTAGCGGCGAAAACCAGGCGCTTAAAGGCGTCAGCTTTGCCATTCACCCCGGTGAAATTGTCGCGGTGGTCGGTGAAAGCGGCTCAGGAAAATCGGTCACTTCTCTGGCGGTGATGGGCTTACTGCCGGCGTCAGGCCGTATCGAACGCGGCAATATGCAGTTCCGCGATCGTCAGGGCAAAACACACGCGCTGGAGAAGCTGGATGAAAACCAGCGCCGCACCTTGCGCGGTCGTGAAATGGCGATGATTTTTCAGGAGCCGATGACCTCGCTCAATCCGGTGCTGCGCGTGGGCGATCAGCTCACCGAAGCCCTGCGTGATCAGCAGCTGTGTGACAAACCTACTGCGATGGCGCGGGCGCGTGAGCTGCTGCGCCAGGTGCGTATTGCCGATGTCGATCGCGTGATGAAAAGCTATCCGCACTCGCTGTCAGGCGGCATGCGCCAGCGCGTGATGATTGCCCAGGCGCTGGTGTGCGATCCGCAACTGCTGATTGCCGATGAGCCGACCACCGCACTGGATGTCACGGTGCAGGCGCGCATTCTGCACATCCTGCGCGATCTGCAACGCGAGAAGCAGATGGCGGTGCTGTTTATCACCCATGACATGGGCGTGGTGGCGGAAATTGCCGACCGTGTAGTAGTGATGCTGCGCGGTGAAGTGGTAGAACAGGGCACGGTCGCGGAGATCTTCAACGCGCCGCAGCATCCCTATACTCAAGCGTTACTCGCCGCCGTACCCAAACTGGGCGATATGCGTGAACACGCGTGGCCACAGCGTTTTCCACTGGTCGGCGCGCAGCCTACCGATAGCGGTGAACAGCGCACCGCGCGTTATGACGAAACGCCACTGCTGGATGTGCGAGGTCTAAAAGTTTACTACCCGATTCGCAGCGGCATCTTTTCGGCGCTCACCCATCAGGTGCACGCGGTAGAGCAGATCGATTTCAGCCTGTGGCCGGGCGAAACTCTGGCGATTGTTGGCGAAAGCGGCTGTGGCAAATCCACCACTGGCCGTGCGCTGATGCGCCTGATTAAGAGTCATGCCGATAGCATTCATTTCCAGGGCAGTGAAATTGCCAACCTGAAAGAAGCCGAGTTCCAGCCGCTGCGCCGCGAAATTCAGATGGTATTTCAGGATCCGTACGCCTCACTCAATCCGCGTTTGACCGTCGGCTTCACCATTGCCGAGCCGTTAATGCTGCATGGCCTGGTGAAATCGCTGGAGGAAGCCACGCCACAAGTTGAAGCCTTACTGAAAAGCGTTGGCCTGCTGCCAGAACATGCGCAGCGCTATCCCCATGAGTTTTCCGGCGGTCAGCGCCAGCGTATTGCGATTGCCCGCGCCATGGCGCTGAAACCGAAAGTCATTATCGCCGATGAAGCTGTCTCGGCGCTGGATGTGTCGATTCAGGCGCAGGTGGTCAATCTGATGATGGACCTGCAAAAGCAGACCGGCGTAGCGTGGATTTTCATCTCGCATGACATGGCGGTGGTGGAGCGTATCGCCAATCGCGTGGCGGTGATGTATCTCGGCCAGATTGTCGAACTCGGGCCGCGCCAGTCGGTGTTCAATCAACCGCAACACCCTTATACCCAACGTCTGCTGGCCTCGGTGCCGGTAGCCGATCCCCAGAACCGTCAACCCCGCACTTTCGAAGACAGCGAAATTCCATCGCCGCTGCGCAAGGTGGGTGAAACGGTCATTAAACCCCGTTACCGCCAGGTTGCGCCGCAACACTGGGTCGCTGACGACATTGCATCGCGCTAACGCTCAATACCAGGAGATTTCATGAAATCGATTTTTCGCCGCTCGTCACTGGCTTTTGGCTTAACCCTCGCGCTGGCTGCTGCCGCGCAGGCGCAGGATCTGCGCATTTCGATGTATGCCGATATCACCGGACTCGATCCACACGATACCTCGGATAACGTCAGTTACTCGGTGCAGAGCGGTATCTTTGAACGCCTGTTCCAGTTCGACGCGCAGATGAAGCTGCAACCCTGGCTGGCGACCGGCTACACCAGCAATGACAGCGCCACCGAATTTACCCTGACGCTGCGCAAAGGCGTCACTTTCCAGGACGGCACGCCGTTTGATGCCGAGGCGGTGAAAGCCAACCTCGATCGCCTTGCCGATCAGACCAAAGGCCTGAAGCGCAACAGCCTGTACAAGATGATTGGCAAGGTCACCGTGCTGGCGCCGGATCAGGTCAAAATCGATCTCAACCAATCCTTTGGTGCCTTCATCAACACCCTGGCGCACCCGTCGGCGGTGATGTGGAGCCCGACCACGCTCAAACAGTATCCGGAGGAGGCCCAGCTGCGCCTGCATCCGGTCGGCACCGGTCCGTTCAAGTTTGTGGAGTGGCAGCCGGGCAAAGCCGTTTCGCTGGTGAAGTACGACGGTTACTGGCAGAAAGGCTGGCCGAAGGTGGATAAAGTGACCTTCTCGCCAAGCCCGGAAGATGCCACCCGCGTCGCTGCACTGAAATCAGGACAGGTTGATGCGATCTGGCCGTTGCCATCGGATCTAATCGCCACCGTTCAGAGCGACAGTAAGTTAGCGATCCAGCGCGATCCGAGCATTTATCTCTATTACATGGCGATCAACACCCAACATAAGCCATTGGCGGATGTGCGCGTGCGTCAGGCGATCAACTACGCCATCGACCGCAATCTGTGGTTGAAAGTGGCGTTTGCCGGCATGGGTAAACCCGCCACGTCCGCGATTCCGGAAGGCGTACAGTTCTATCAGAAGCAGAGCGAGCCGAATTATCGCTATGCGCCGGATGAAGCCAAAGCGTTGCTGAAAGCGGCAGGTTACCCGAACGGTCTGGATCTGAAACTGTGGACCACCAATGCTACCGCCAGCGTGCGTGCGGCACAGGTGCTGAAAGCCCAGCTGGCTACCGTCGGTATTCGCGCCACGGTGACGCCAATGGATTCCGGTACGCGCAACGCCAAACTGTGGGGTGTGAAGGATCCTAAAGCAGCCGAATTCGACCTCTACTACGGCGGCTGGTCAACCTCGACCGGCGATGCAGATTGGGCGCTGCGTCCACTCTATGCCACCGAATCCTGGGTACCGACCTCGTACAACGTTTCGTACTTCAGCAATCCGGACGTCGATAAGGCGATTGCCGGTGGGTTAGCCACAGCGGATCCGGCCAGGCGCGGTGAGTCTTATGCCGAAGCACAGAAGCTGCTGTGGAAAGAGGCGCCCGTTGCGTTCCTTGGCACGCCGGACAACCTGGTCGGCAAGCGCAGCAACCTGAGCGGTGTGTCGATGCTGGCAGATGGCAATTTCATTTATACCCAGGCTTCATTTAAGTAGAGATGCGGTAATGGTCGTCATCAATGGCGGCCTTAAATTGAAGGGTGCGCATTGTTGGCGCACCTGGACACCCATCCAAAAGGAACCGCATGTTCGCATACATCATTCGTCGGCTGCTGGAGATGATCCCCGTCCTGCTGGTGGTCTCGCTCCTGGTGTTCGGCTTTATCAAGCTGCTACCCGGCGATCCGGCGCGCATTTACGCCGGGCTAGATGCCCCAATCGAGGCGGTGGAAGCCGCACGCCAGCATCTGGGCCTCAACGATCCGCTGCCACAACAGTACGTTAACTGGATTGGCGGACTGTTACGTGGCGATCTCGGCGTCACCTACCGCACCCAGCAACCGGTGCTGGAGGTGATCAAACAAGGCTTTATGCCAACGATGTGGCTGGCGCTGGCGGGCTTCGCCTGGTCGGTGATCCTCGGTCTGTTTCTCGGTGTGCTGGCGGCGCTGAAGCGGGGTAAATGGCAGGACTGGACACTGATGAGCGTGGCCGTCGGCGGCATCTCGATGCCGACCTTCTGGCTCGGTTTGCTGCTGATCCAGTTCGTCGCCATGCCCTTTGGCCTGTTCTCAGTGAGTGGCTTCAATAAAGCCAGCGACATCATTCTGCCCGCGATTACGCTCGGCTCTTCTGTGGCCGCCGTCATGGCGCGTTTCACCCGCTCGGCTTTCCTTGAAGTGGCGCAGGAAGATTACGTGCGCACCGCCAAGGCCAAAGGGCTGCGTAATCGGCTGGTGACGTGGAAACACGTGATGCGCAACGCGTTGATCCCGGTGATCACCATGCTCGGTTTGCAGTTCGGTTTTCTGCTCGGCGGATCGATCGTGGTGGAGAGCGTCTTCAACTGGCCGGGCCTGGGCTGGCTATTGATCGAGTCGATCAAAGCGCAGGATCAGCCGGTGATCCAGGCGCTGGTGATGCTGTTCGTGTTTGAATTTATTGTGATTAACCTGCTGGTGGATCTGCTGTACGCCGTGGTCAACCCAGCCATTCGCCTGCGACAGGAGTCGTGATGAGTACACAATCTCTCTCTGCCGCAACGCCACAGACCATTCGTTCGCCGTGGCGCGATTTCCTGCATGCCTTTGTGCGTAACCCACTGGCACTGGTCTCAGGCGGTTTTGTCTTGCTGCTGGTGCTGGTGGCGATTTTCGCTCCGTGGCTGGCGCCGTGGGATCCGATGGCCCCAGACTGGATGGCTTTGTCTTCACCGCCGTCAGCCGCACACTGGATGGGCACTGACGATCTGGGGCGAGATCTGCTGAGCCGTATCATCTACGGCGCGCGCATTTCACTGTATGTCGGCGTGCTATCCGTGACGCTGGGCATGGTGGTGGGCGTCCTGCTCGGCTTGCTGGCGGGCTATTACGGTCGCTGGGTCGATATGCTGATCATGCGTGGCTCCGACGTGCTGTTTGCCTTTCCCGGCATGCTGCTGGCGATTGCGGTGGTAGCGATTCTTGGTCCAGGGCTGAATAACGTGATTATCGCGGTCGCAGTCTTCAGCGTGCCGGTGTTTGCGCGCATCGTGCGGGCTTCTACGCTATCACTCAAGCAGGCTGCGTATGTGGAAGCCGTGCGCTGTGCTGGCGCGCCTGACCGCGTGATTATGCTGCGCCATATTTTGCCGGGCACGCTCTCAAATGTGATTGTCTATTTTACCATGCGTATCGGCACCAGTATTCTCACTGCGGCAGGCTTGAGCTTTATCGGCCTTGGTCCAGAACCGGATGTGCCGGAGTGGGGCAATATCCTGGCGATGAGTCGTAGCATGATGATGGCGGGCTTATGGCACGTCAGCGTGTTCCCCGGCCTGGCCATTTTTATCACCGTGCTGGCGTTTAACCTGTTGGGTGATGCGCTGCGCGATACGCTCGATCCCAAACTGAAGAGCTAAACATGGATTTCCAACAACTGCAGCGCGATCTGCTGCTGCAACGCTGGCGCACCGATCGCCAGCTCGGGCAACCGCGCAGTGCCTGCGGCGCCACCAATCTCATCAGCGATGTGCCCGGCGTGCGCGTCGGCCATCACACGCTGGCAGACGGTGAGAGACAAACTGGTGTGACGGCGATTGTTCCGCCGGGCGATAACCTGTTTCTGAGCCCATTGCCTTGCGGCGCGGCGGTATTCAATGGCTTTGCCAAGCCGGTCGGGTTGGTGCAAATAGAAGAGTTGGGCGTGCTGCAAACGCCGATTTTACTTAGCAACACGCTGGCGGTCGGCACGCTGTTTACCACGCTGGTGCGCGATGCGATCAGCCGTAACCCTGAGCTGGGCCGCAGCCTACCGACGGTGAATCCACTGGCGCTGGAGTGCAACGATGGCTGGCTGAATGACATTCAGGCGCTGGCGGTGACCGAAGCCATGGCGCAGGATGCATTGAATTCCGCACAGGCCAATTTTGCGCGAGGCAGCGTCGGAGCGGGACGCGGCATGAGCTGTTTCAGCTTGAAAGGTGGGATTGGCAGTGCATCGCGACTGGTTCCGTCACTGGATGCCACCCTGGGCGTGCTGGTGCTGGCCAACTTTGGTGCGCTGACCGCATTGACGCTGGATGGCGTGCGCCTCGGCGAGATGATTGGGCCGCTGCTGCCAGAACTGACACCCCAGCGCGATGCCGGCTCCATCATCATTATCATGGCCACCGATGCACCACTGGATGCGCGCCAGCTCAAGCGTATCGCCAAACGCGCCGGTGCCGGATTAGGTCGTTTAGGCAGTTATTGGGGACATGGATCAGGCGATATTGCCGTGGCGTTCTCTACGCAAACGCAGCCAAACCTGCCGGACGATGCGGCGCTGGAACCGCTGCTTGCCGCCGCTGCCGATGCCACGGAACACGCGGTGCTGGATGCGCTATTAAGCGCCGAAGCGGTTACGGGTTTTCGCGGCCATCATCGCCCGTCATTGACGCAGGTGCTGGATGAATTGGCCAAACCGTAGGGCCGCCATCGGCTTTACTGCTAATGACGCGATCGCCACTTATGGCACCTCTTTCAGCAGCGCCTGTGATCGGCTTGAAAGCCGCCTGTGACGCTAAATTAACCGTAGTGTCGCCATTTATGGCGACTCTTTTATCAGCATCTGCGGTCAGCTTCAATGCTGCCTCTGACGCACAGTTCCCCGTAGGGTCGCCATTTATGGCGACCGTGTTTCAACCCGCACGGAATTTGCCTGACTTATGAAAATATTCATCTCTGCTGACATTGAAGGTATTGCGGGCGTGATGCGTCCGGAACAGTGCTCACCCGGCCATGCGGAACACCAACTGGCGCGTGGACTGATGGAACAGGAAGTGAACGCCGCCATCGACGGCGCGTTTGCGGGCGGAGCCACCGAAGTGGTGGTGGCCGACAGCCATGCGCAAATGACCAACCTGCGCGCGGAAAACATCGATCCGCGTGCGCGCATGGTGCAAGGCAAACCGCGTGGGTTATCGATGGTAGAAGGCATTGAGCAGCAGCCCTTTGATGGCCTGTTCTTTATTGGCTATCACAGTGCGGCCGGTGAGCCGGGCGTGCTGGCGCATACCATCAACGGCCGTGCGTTTTGGCGCATCCATATCAACGGTAAAGTGATGGGCGAAAGCGACATCTACGCTGCCGCCGCCGCCGAACAGGGCACGCCGCTGTGGTTAGTGAGCGGTGACGATCAGCTGCAAGGCTGGATCGGCGAACACTATCCGTCGGTGGATTACGTCTGTGTGAAACGCGCGATTTCCCACACCTGCGCCGAATCCATCAGCCCGCAAGCCGCGCAAAACGCCATTCGCGCTGCTGCCACCGCTGCGGTACAACGTGCACGGCAGGTCAGCACCACGCGTTTGACCGCACCTTATGATATGCAGTTACAAGCCAGCAAACCCGTGCTCGCGGATCTGTTCTGTCTGATTCCCGGCGTCACCCGCATTGATGGCGTGACAGTGGGCTATCGCGCCGAGCAGATGGGCACGCTGATCAGCCTGCTGAGTGCGTTCTCCTATCTGGCGAGTACGCAGTCGTAGTTTTGGTGCGCATGAATGCGCACCCTACAGATGCTCGCAGGGTTGCCATGACAGCGCACCAAACTGATGCTCGCAAGGTTGCCATGACTGCGCACTCAACTGATGTTTGCAGGGTTGCCATGGATGGCAATCAATAGATCAGCAATCACGCATCAACGCTTAGGCATAATATTGGCAGGTCGTACCGCATTTCCTGCTGGCTTTTGGTAACCTGCGCGCAATTTATATATAACAACGAGGCAGTCATGCAGCTCTGCAGTTTTTATCTTATTGACCAGGAAAGAAAAAGTTACGGAATCGTGTTGGAAGAGGGCGTGATTGATGTCGGTTCGCGATTCGGTGCGGAATGCCCGGACCTGAAATCTTTGTTACAACGCGACGCGGTCAGCGACCTGGAAGCCTTTCGTTCTCAACCAGTAGATCACCCATTCAGCGCTATCCGTTTCCTTCCGGTAGTGGAAAATCCTGGCAAAGTGTTCTGTGTTGGCATGAACTACGCGGACAAGCGCAAAGAGTTTGCTGAGACCATTGAAGCACCAACGCTGTTTGTCCGTTTTGCTGATTCCCTGGCGGGGCATGAGCAGCCACTGTTGAAACCGGCCACCACCCAGGAGTTTGATTACGAAGGTGAACTGGCGGTGATTATCGGTAAAGCGGCCTACCAGGTTAAAGCGGCCGATGCGCTGCAACACGTTGCGGGTTACAGCTGCTTTATGGATGCCACGGTGCGCGACATGCAGTTTACCTGGTTCACCGCCGGTAAAAACTGGCAGCAAACCGGTGGCTTTGGCCCGTGGATGACCACCTCAGATGAGATCCCCGATCCGCAGCAGCTGGCGATCAAAACCTGGTTGAATCAGCGTGAAGTGCAGAACGATACCACCGCCAGCATGGTGCATCCGGTGGCGAAGATTATTGAATACATTTCGGCATTTAGCCCGCTGTCCGCAGGCGATGTGATCATCACCGGTTCACCGGGCGGCGTCGGTAAAAAACGCACGCCACCGCTGTTTATGTTCCCCGGTGATGTGATTGAAGTGGAAATTGAGAAGATCGGCCGTCTGCGCCACCACATTGTTTAACCCATTGCGCATAAATGCGTCGTGGAGACCGTGCGGGTTTTAACTCGGTGCGCATAAATGCGCACCTTACGTGAAATGTGCAGATCACCTGTAGGGTCGCCATTTATGGCGACCATCTACCGCGTCATGGCGGCCGCTTATCGCGTAAAGGTCACCACGCGGCTTCGATTGAGCAGCAGCCGCACCTTGTCACCATCCCGCGCCATCACAAAACGCTTTTCCCAAGGCCCATCCTGTGCGGTGGCGAGCACGCGATCCCCACCCAGCGATTGCAAACTGGCATGAATCGCCGCCGGACCGATGCCCATCACCAGGCGGTCGCCCTCAATCACCATTTCGCTGCGCCACGGCTGCGCAAACCAGCGGCCTTGCAGATGCTCAAGGCTGGCGCTGTCCGCCTGCACCGGCACAAAACGGCGTGGAGCATGACCAATCTCACCGACAATCGCTTCACCTTCATGACGCAGTTTGATCGGGAAAGTGCTGGAGAGCGATACCGCATCACCGTGAGGATCGGCGCGCCACAGCGTTTCACCGGCCCCCAGCCAGGTGGCGGTCACACCCTGAATCTCCAGCCAGTCGGCGGCGTTTTCCGCCACGTACAAGCCCGGCGTCAGATCGTGACCTTTCTCTGGCAGCGTGCGATTCAGCAGCGCCGCCATTACCCGCAGTGCACTTTCTGAGGTCGCCACATCTTCGCGGTTAGCGACAATTGCCACGCCCAGCTTCAGCTCCGGATGCAGCAGGAAATAGCTCTTATAACCCGCATGCGAACCGCCGTGGCCGAACAGTGTCTGGCTGCCCAGCGTGGAACTGGTAATGCCCAGCCCGTAGCCGCTGGTGCGACCGTCATTGAGATTACGCGGGGCGCTCAGGCGTTGCAGTACGCCCGCGCCAGGGCCGTTGTCCGCCAGCAGGCTTTGCAGCCAGCGCGTCAGATGATTGATGCTGCCGGTGACGCTGCCCGAAGCGGAAAGGTGTAAACCGGCGCTGGAGAGCTGCCACTGTTCATCGTTTTGCCAGTAACCCGGCACCAGTCCCGGCACGATATCGAACCAGGTTTCCGGGGCGATCAAACTGATATCCAGCGGCTCGCAGACATATTGCTGCAACAGATCGTTGAACAGCACGCCTTTGGCTTTCAGCGCCTCTTCCACCAGGCGGTAACCGGTGTTGGTGTAAGAGATCTCGCTGCCCGGCGGATAACTGAGTTCGCCTTCCTGTGCGACAAAATCCAGCAGGTCGGCGGCGCGGGTGGCGTTGTACACTGACAAGCCCAGCAGCGACAGGGTTTCACGCACATCGGGCAAGCCGCTGCTCATATCCAGCGCCTGGCCGACGGTGATCTGGCCGTTAGCACCTGTAAGCTGCGGCAGATGCTGCACCAGCTTATCGTCCAGTTGCAGGTAACGGCGCCCCGGTCCGGTGACCAGTGCGGCAAACAGATGCTTGGTAATCGAGGCAAAACGCACCACGCTGTCGGCGCTGAACGGCGTCTGTTGCGCCAAATCGGCCAGACCGGCGCAGTGTGTCGAGTGAATCTGATGGGCATCAAACAGGACTATCGCACCACCCGGTGCGCCGGGCTGCTGCCAGCCTTGTGTTATCTGCTGTGCCACCTCGGCGGCCTGTTGCCAGTTCGCGGTCATGCCGGTTCCTCCAGCGTCATGCTGAGATCAAACAGTTGAGCGGTATGCGGATGCTGGATGCGCCGCGCACGTAAATCCTCCGCGCTCAACTGCTCCACCATCTCACCGTGCTGCATCACCCCGATGCGCTGGCACAGATGCGTCACCACCGCGAGGTTATGCGTCACCATAATGTAGGTGAGTTTGCGTTCAGTACGTAGATCGCTGAGTAAATTCAGGATTTCCGCCTGCACCGAGACATCCAGCGCTGAGGTGGGTTCATCCAACAGCAGCACTTCTGGCTCGGCGATCAAGGCACGGGCAATCGCTACGCGCTGACGCTGACCGCCAGAAAGCTGATGCGGATAACGAAAACGCACGGCGGCCGTTAAGCCGACTTCGCTCAGCCCCTGGCTGATGCGCTGTTCGGCCCGATCAAGCTGATGCACCAGCAGTGGCTCATGCAGGATGCGGTCGATGGTCTGACGGGGATGCAGCGAACCAAACGGGTCCTGAAACACCATCTGCACCTGGCGATAGAAAGCGCGGCTGCGCTTGGCACCCAGTTCCATACCGCCAAATTTCATGCTGCCTTGCCAGTCGGCATTGAGCCCGGCGAGGGCGCGCAGAATGGTGGATTTGCCTGAGCCACTTTCGCCGACCATGCCAAAGCTTTCGCCGTTGGCCACGGCAAAGCTGACGTCTTTCACCACCGTGTGCGCACCGAAGGCGATGCGCAGATTATCGATTTCAATCATAAATTATTCCCGCCACGCGGCATCGCGCTGGAGTACCGGTAAACGTTCGCGTGGATGTTTTAACGATGGCAAACAGGCCAGCAGTCCGCGCGTATACGGATGCTGCGCCTGCTGCAACTGCCCGGCGTCCAGCAGCTCAACGATGCGCCCGGCATACATCACCGCCACGCGATCGCAAAAGTGCGAGACCAGCGGCAGATCGTGACTGATCAGGATCAACCCCATGCCGCGCGCGGAAACCAGATCGTCAATCAGCTTGAGGATCTCTGCCTGTACCGTGGCATCCAGCGCGCTGGTAGGCTCATCGGCGATCAGCAGTTCTGGATCCGGCGCCAGCATCATGGCAATCATCACGCGTTGGCCCATCCCGCCGGAAACTTCATGCGGATAGCGTTTCGCCACCGCGGCGGCATCACGAATTTTCACCTGCTCCAGCAGATCAATAGCCGCCAGCATCGCGGCTTTCCAGCTGCCACCTTTGTGCTCGCGCCAGGCTTCGGCAATCTGCTGACCAATGGTCATCACCGGATTGAGTGAATATTTCGGGTCCTGCAGGATAAATCCGACGCGTTTACCGCGGATTTTACGCAGCACTTTTTCGCTGGCACCGCGCAGATCGATGCCGTCAAAACGCAACACGTCGGCAGTCACTTCGGCATTGCCCGGCAGTAATTGCATCAAACAGCGTGCGGTAAGCGACTTACCCGATCCGCTCTCGCCAACAATGGCAAACTTCTCGCGTCCGACGCTGAAACTCACGCCGCGTACCGCTTCAAAGGTTTCCGTGCGACTGCGAAAAGCAATGCGCAGGTTTTCGATTTCCACCAGCATTTAGCGCTCCTTAGGATCCAGCACGTCGCGCAGACCGTCGCCGAGAAAGTTAAACGCCAATGAGGTCAGGAAGATGGCGATACACGGCATCAGCGGCACCCACCATTCGCTGAACAGGAAACGGCGCGCGGTGGCAATCATGGTGCCCCATTCGGGTGACGGCGGTTGTGCGCCCATGCCGAGGAAACCGAGGCTGGCGGCGGTGATAATGATGGAGCTCATATCCAGCGTGACGCGCACAATCAGGCTCGGTACGCACAGTGGCATGATGTGGCGCAGGATAATACGTAACGGCGATGCGCCGGTGAGTCGGCTGGCGGCGATAAAATCGCTGTGGCGGAACTGCATGGTTTCGGCACGCGCCAGACGCGCATACGGCGGCCAGGCGGTTAAGGCAATCGCCAGAATCGCGCTCTCCACGCCGGGTTTTAGTGCGGCCACAAACGCCAGCGCCAGAATCAAACGTGGAAAAGCGAGAAAGATGTCGGTAATACGCATCAGCGTCTTATCCACAATCCCACCCGCGTAGCCCGCGATACAGCCAATCAGCAGGCCGAGCGGGGCGGTGAGCAGCACCACGGCGATCACCATGCCGAGCGTGGTACGCCCGCCATAAATGATGCGCGTCCAGACATCGCGGCCGAGTTCATCGGTGCCGAGCCAGTGTGCGACAGAAGGCAGCGCCAGACGGTTTTCCAGATGCTGTGTGCCAGGGTCAAACGGCGTCAGCCACGGGGCAAACAGCGCCAGTAATAGCATGACGGCGATGACCGCCAATCCTGCCATCGCCAGCGGGTTGCTGCGCAGGCTCAGCCACAAACGATAGCGTCGGCCCCACACCGCCTGACGGCGGTTAGCTGGCGTATCGTCGAGCAGCCAGTCACGAGAGAAGAAGATCATTTTACGCGTGGATCCCAAAGTCGATAAAGAAGGTCAGCCAGCAGATTGAGCAGCACATACAGGGTGCCGACCAGCAGCGTGGCACCGACCACCGGGTTCATGTCGGCGTTCATCAGCGAGGTGGTGAGATACTGTCCGAGGCCAGGCCAGGAGAAGACGTTTTCGGTCACGACCGCGCCCTCCAGCAATCCGGCATAGGTCAGTGCCAGCACCGTCACCAGCTGCACCGCCACGGTCGGAAAGGCATGCCGCCAGATGACCCGGCGCGATGACAGCCCTTTCGCACGCGCGGTGATCACGAACTCGCCGCTCAAGGCATTGAGCATAAAGGTGCGCGTCATACGCGTGATGTAAGCCATGCTGAAGTAGGCGAGGATCAGTACCGGCTGCGCCATGTGTGCCAGCGCATCCCAGAAGGCATCCGTTTCTCCGGCAAGCAATGAGTCGATGGTGAGAAAGCCGGTGACCTGCGGCACCATATCCTGCCAGATGATGTCTTGACGCCCTGGGCCGGGAGCAATCCCCAGCACTGCGTAGAACACCAGCAGGCTCAGCAGCGCCAGCACAAACACCGGCAATGAATGTCCCGCCAGACACACCACGCGAATCGTCTGATCGACCCAGGAATTTTGGCGCACTGCGGCCCAGACGCCCAAAGGAATGCCGACCAGCGCCGCGATAATAATCGCCGCGGTCGCCAACTCCATGGTGGCCGGGAAGAAGCGGGCAATATCGGTGGTTACCGGATTCGAGGTGAGAATCGATTTACCGAGATCGCCGTGCAGTAGTTGATTGAGATAGTGGCCGAACTGGATGTAGAGGGGCTGATCCAGCCCCATTTCGATACGCACGCGATCCACCACGGACTGCGGTGCGTTATCACCCACCGCCGCCAGCACTGGATCGGTGGGCATCACTCGACCAATAAAAAAGGTCAGTACAGACAGACCAAACAGCGTCAGCACCAGGCTTCCCAAGGTGCTGACGATTTTCTTCAGTAAAGGCATCAGGCTTTTTTCACCTGATCGTATGGCCACTGCTCCAGTACCGTCATGTGCACATCCGCGATGTTTTTACCGCAGGCGACATTCTTAGTTTTCTGCATCATGTAGATGAACGGACTCTTCTCGCGGCCCAGCTGCTGAATCTGCTGATAGAGCGCAATACGCTTCGCCGGATCCGGCTCGTGCAGCGCCTGCTCGGTCAGCTTGTTGAACTCTTCATCTGACCAGCTGCAGCGCCAGGCCAGTGTGCGGCTGCGGGCATTTTCGCTGTTGTCGGTATTCACACAGAAGGCTTCGGTGTTGGAGTTCGGATCGAAATAGTCCGCGCCCCACACGGTCAGGGCCAGCTGATGCTGACGCGCACGCATTTTGGTCAACACCTGGCGGTTTTCGGCCGCGATCAGCGACACCTTGATGCCAATGGCGCCCAGCTGAGTCTGGATCGCCTGAGCGATATCGGGATACGGCTGCATCGAGTAGTGGTCGAGGGTGATTTCAAATCCATCGGGATAACCCGCTTCCGCCAGCAGTGACTTGGCTTTCGCCACATCTTTGTGGAATGGCGTGTCATCCAGCGCTGCCGGGAAGCCGCTTGGCAGGAAGCTTTGATGCGTAATAAAGCTCATCGACAGGATATTTTTCTGGATGCTGTCGTAATCCAGCGCCCACTTCAGGGCTTGCCATACCTGCGGCTTTTTCAGGTATTCGTTATTGGTGTTGCAGGACATCAGCATGATGGCTGACAGCGACTGATTCACCAGCGACACGTTGCTGTCGTTCTTTACCTGCAACAACTGCTCGGTGGTGAGATCGTAAGCGGCATCCACATCCCCTTTCTTCACCATCAACGCCTGAGCGGCCGGGTCGGTGATGTGCTTCAGGATCACGCGCTTAATCTTGCTCTTATCGGCATACAGCGGGCTCAGTTCCAGGATCACCGTTTCACTGGCTTTCCAGGTGCGCAGGGTGAAGGCTCCTGAACCGGCGCTGTGCTGCTTCAGCCACGCATTGCCGAAATCGTTGTTCTGCTGATTGGCTTCACAGGCTTTCTTCGACACGATGCTGCCGACGGTGGCGGACAGGCAATACAGCAGGAAAGTTTCGGCTGCTGGCGCGCCCAGTTTCATCTCCACGGTATGCGCATCTTTCGCGGTCACCAGTTGGGTGACATTGTCTTTGGTAAAGCCAAACTGGTTGATGATAAAGGCCGGGCTTTTATCCAGTTTGACGATGCGCTCAATTGAGTAGGCGACATCTTCCGCGGTGAGCGGTGTGCCGTCGGCGAATTTTGCCGCCGGATCGAGATGGAAGGTGTAGGTGCTGTTATCGCTGCTCACATCCCAGCTTGTTGCCAGCTGACCCATCACCTTGTCGGCTTTCTGCGGGTCCGGCGTGACTAAGCGCTGGTACATATTGCCGCAGATCTGGCCGCCGGTGGCTTCAAAGCTTTCATGGGGATCGAGGCTGGTGATGTTGTCCAGCTGCATCGCCATCACAAACATACTCGGTGGCGTATCAGCGAAGGCGGTATTGAGACTCAGATAGGAAAAAGCAGGGACGGCGGCGCATCCTGCGAGAAAACGTCTTCTGGTTACCATGACAACTCCAAGTTATTGATTATTAAAATTAAAATTATTTATTTTGCTGTTTTTTGTCTTGACTTTCCCGCTGTGCGAGAGGATTAATAATGGGATTAAGTCATTTGTTTCATGCGTGAAGTCTTGCCTCTTTTTGGTGCAATTTGCTCCGCCAGCAGGCAGCGCTTGCGCTTTCTCCCGAACATGGAATCGATACAACATGTCTGACATCTTCAATATTCCGGTCTTTGACGGTCACAACGATGTGCTCAATAAACTCTGGCAGCACCATCAACCCAACGCGGTGCAGGCTTTTCTGCAAGGCACTGGACGCGGTCAGATGGATCTTCCGCGTATCCGTCAGGGAAATATGGTAGGTGGGATATTTGCCACCTGGGTGCCGTCTCACCCTCTGATTGCAAGAAGTGCGCCAGACCTCGCAAATTTTCCTCAGGAAATTATTGGCGCTGCGCGTGATGCCACTTTTTCGATGCTGGCGCTGCTGTTGCGGATTGAGCAGGCCTCTGAGGGACAAGTGAAAATTTGCCGCAGCGTGCGCGATATTCGTGACTGCATGGCAAAGGGCGTGCTGGCGGTGGTGATGCACGTGGAAGGGGCCGAAGCGCTGGATACCCATGGTGAATTGCTGGATATCCTGTATGCCAGTGGCCTGCGGACATTGGGGCCACTGTGGAGTCGCCCGAATCAGTTTGGTGAGGGCGTACCGTTCCTGTATCCGTCATCGCCGGATGTCGGCAACGGCTTAACGGCGGCGGGCAAGCAACTGGTGCGCGACTGTAATCAACGCCGCATCATGGTTGACCTGTCGCACATGGATGAGAAGGGCTTCTGGCATACCGCAGAGATCAGCGATGCGCCGCTGGTGGCCAGCCACTCCAATGCCCATGTCATCAGTGCGCAGTCGCGCAACCTTACCGATCGACAGCTGGCGGCCATTAAAGAAACCCACGGCTTTGTCGGCGTGAACTTCGCCGTGCCGTTCCTGCGTGAAGATGGCGATCGTCATGCGCCGACCACCGTGGATGCCATCGTGCAGCATGTGGAATACCTGCTGGAAAAAGTCGGTGAAGATGGCGTCGGCTTTGGCTCGGATCTGGATGGCGCCACCATGCCGGGCGATATGAAAGATGTGGCCGGTTTCCCGCTGGTGGTTAATGCGCTGGCGGCACGCGGCTATTCGCGCGAACTGCTGGAAAAAATTTGCCACGGCAACTGGCTGCGCGTGCTCGAAGCGACCTGGGGCGAGTAACGATGCGATTGCGACACATTGAAGTTTTTCAGGCGATTGTGCAGACCGGCAGCATCAGTGCGGCGGCGCGATTGCTCAATGTGTCGCAGCCGAATGTCAGCCGTGTATTGACGCACGCCGAGCAGCAGCTGGGTTTTGCCCTGTTTGAACGGCGGGCACAAGGGATGGTGGTCACGGCCGAAGGACGACGTTTGCTGCCGGAAGTGGAAGATCTCTACCAGCGTTTGCAGACCATTACGCAGCTCACCGAGCAGTTACGACGCGGTGAAGGGCAAACGGTGCGCGTTGGGGCAGCCCATGCATTTGGTCAGATGGTATTAGCGCCCGCACTGGTGCAGTGGCGGCAACAAGCGGCATCGGTGAGCGTGGAGTTAGTCACCGAGCACTTCAGCACGCTGTGCCAGATGATCATGGATAATCAGCTCGATTTCGCGCTGGTGTTTGGTCAGCAGGTGGATGCCGATCTGCTGGCCGAGCCGCTATTTCAATCGTCGATGGTGGCATTACTGCCTCAGCATCACACTCATAACGAACCCGCCACGCTGGAGTGGCTGTGCGCCAATAATCTTCTGATGATGCAGAATCAGGATCCGCTCGGGCGCGTCTTGCATCGCGCCTTGCGGGATAAAGGGTTGGATCCAGCGGTGTCGCTGTCGATCAAAACCTATTCTGTGATTGCCGATATGGTGCTGGCGGGCGGCGGCGTGGGGGTGGTAGATCTGTTTACAGCTTGCCGGTATGCCGATCAGTTAAAACTGCTGCCAGTGGCACAACCGCTGCCGTTTGAAGTGATGCTAATTAGCCGCCGCGACCAGCCACAATCGCAATCCACCTTGCAGTTAAAACAGGTGATTCGCAATAAGCTGTGGGAGATCGCGCGGCAGTGTGAAACGCGTTTTTTTACCCGGTCGGCATAAATGCCGACCCTACGAACCCCATTGAACCAGTGCAGGGTGCAGTTCATCAATGCCGACCCTACGAAACCACGTTGAACATGTGTAGGGTGCGCATTAATGCGCACCAGGAATTACACCCCATCCGTAATCGGTTTACGCACCAGCAGCAGATACGCCAGCGCACCCACCACGGTAACGCCTGCACAGATCATCAGCGCGAGGCTGAATGATTTAGTGGTATCCAGCACCCAACCGGTGATCACCGGCGCGAACGAAGCAAACACAAAGCTGGCGAAGTTCTGGATACTGCCCACCGATGCTGTCATGCGTGCCGTCACGTTGGCGTGAATCAGACCCCAGCAGGATGTGCCGGCAAAGTGGATACAGAACAGCGCCATGCCGATCAGCGTCACTGCGCTGGTAGTCTCAGTGGCACGCGTGACCAGGGTGGTGAAGGCCGCAGACAGCAGCATGCCGCTGACAATCGAGACTTTACGCACTTTCACCGCATCCATTCCGCGACGCACTAGCGCATCCACCACGTAGCCGTTCAGCAGCATGCCCGCCGCACCAAACAGGAACGGAATCGCCGCCAGTAAACCGGTGCTTTTCAGATCCAGATGGTAGGTTGATTGCAGATAGCCTGGCAGCCACGCGATATAGAGCCACGCGGTGTAGTTGATGCCGCTGAAGCCAATCATCATGCCCCACATGGTGCGCTGCTTGAACAGACCGCGCCACTCGGCAAAGCTCAGCGGCTCTTTGCGTGATGCCACGCTGCCCGCCTGCAGGTAGTGAATCTCTTCGCCGCTCAGTTTGCTGTTGTCGCGGTTGCGGTACATCAGATACCAGCCAATGGCGAGGAACATGCCCAGCACGCCGATGGTGACGAACATGCCACGCCAGCCCATCACCAACATCATCGCCGCCAGAATCGGTGGCGCAATCGACAGGCCTATCATCGACGCGGCATTGAACATCCCCATCGGCATGCCGCGATCTTTGATGTTGAACCAGTCATTGATGACTTTGACGCCGCACGGGTTCATCGGCGCTTCACCAATCCCCAACCCGATACGCACCAGCACAAACTGCGTGAAGTTATGCACCAGACCGGCAGCGGCCTGGAACAGTGACCAGACAAACATGCCGAGCGCCAGCATGATGCGTGGCCCTTTGCGATCCAGCAGCGCACCACAAGGCAATTGTGCTAAACCGTAGGCCAGCGAAAATGCCGACAGCAGCACGCCGATCTCCGTGGCCGATAAGCCCAGCTCACCGCGAATGGTCATATTGGCCACCGATAGCGAGCTACGGTCGAGATAGTTGATAATGGCCGCAAACAGCAGCAGCAACATGGCAGTAACCTGAATCTTTTTAATGCGCGGTGAGCGCACCACGTCGCCGCGTGCCGGGACAAAGTCTTGCCCGTCTACTGCGGATGTTGGCGCGGCGTCACGGCCACGTGCAGATGTATTTTCCATTGCAACCTCCCAGGTATGGGGTCTTATCGTTATCGAGGGTTGGGGTCCTGCGGCAGCGAAACGGTGCTGCCACAACAGATTGCTTTGGAGACTAGAAGTAAACCGGTCGCGATGTTGCGAGGATGTTTCAGATTCGTGCGGGCGCTTAAGAATTGTGGTTTTTAATCGGTTTTTAATTGTACTGACGAATACAGCGGATCATCGATGATTTGGCTGTTCCGAGATGGTTATGCAAGGCGCACAGGGCTTCAACATCCCGTCGGCTGATCAGCGCGGTGAGAATGGCCATATGCTCCTCCAGCGCCACGATATTGCGCTGCTTTAAGTCCGTTTCATCCCATTGATAATGCGAATGAAAAATCACGGAGATGATTTCCAGTGACTGATTGAAAAACGGGTTGTTCGCCGCCGACAGAATCAGCGTGTGCATCTCTTTATCCAACGCGGCAAAGTGGCGATAGTTGCTGGCAATGGTGTCACGCATGGAACGGTGGCGATCCAGCAGGTCACGCGCCTGTATCCAGCGTTCATCCTGGGAAGGAAGATTCAGAAAGCGAGTAAGTGCATGTGTTTCCAGCATTTCGCGCAGTTCAAACAGGTTCTCGGCGTAGGGTTGATCAAACTTTTTCATGCGCCAGTGACCCCGCTTCACCGGTTCCAGCAGGTCGTAACGCATAAACCGCAGCAGGAACTCGCGCACCACTACCGGACTGGCCTTGACCTGTTGTGCCAGCTGCAACTCACTAAAACTGTCGCCGGGCATCAGCTGACGCTGATTAATCAGATTAAAAAACGCCTGTTCAAACAGACGCGCTTGTTGATCGATCGGCGGCGTTAACGCGCTAAAACCATCCTCTTCGCTGGGATCGCGCACGATAACGTAAGTTTCTTCAACTTTATCCAGTACGCCGCGCTCATGCAGATGCTGCAGGGTATGGCGCACGGTGGTGCGGCTGATATTGAACATTTCCGCCAGCGCGGCTTGCGGCGGCAGCGGAGAGCGGATGTGGCGTTTTGCGATGCCTTCCAGCATTTGATTGATCACGTTCTGGCGTAAATTCAGGCTTCGGCTCATGCGGTTCTCCGGTTTTTTATTTATTAAAAACCACACAAAGCCCAAAAAAAGGGCGCTGCCTCACAGTTCGGAATGAGCAAACGGCGCGGGTGGCTGATTTTCGCCAAAACTGCGACATCAGCACAGGAGAAGCCCATGACAACAATGAAAACCCTGGTGGTTGCCGAGCCGCGCAATATGGTGTGGCAGCAGCGTGAGAAACCGACCCCGGCCGCCCAGGAGGTTCTGATTAAACCGATTGCCGCCGGGATTTGCGGCACTGATATCCATGCATGGGCGGGCAATCAACCGTTCTTTAGCTATCCACGCGTGCTGGGCCATGAGCTGTGTGGCGAAGTGGTGGAGCTGGGCAACCGGGTCACGGATTTTAAAGTGGGCCAGCGTGTGGCGCTGATTCCCTATGTGGCTTGTCAGCAGTGCGACGCTTGCCTGAGCGGTAAAACCAACTGCTGCGAGAATATCTCGGTGATTGGTGTGCACCAGGACGGCGGATTCTGCGAGTTCCTGAGCGTACCCGCCAGCAACCTGCTGGCGGTGGATGATGTGGCGCCAGAAGCGGCGGCGCTGATCGAGCCTTTTGCTATTAGCGCACATGCGGTGCGTCGGGCGGCGCTGAAGGCGGATGAACAGGTTCTGGTGGTTGGCGCAGGGCCGATTGGATTAGGCGTAGCCGCGATTGCGGCGGCAGCGGGTGCACAGGTGGTGGTAGCCGATACCAGCGAACCGCGACGTGCGCATGTCGCCGAAAAGCTCGGGCTCGCGACCATCAACCCGCTGGCCGAGGATTTCGAAGCCGCGTTGCGTGCTGAATTTGGCGGGCGTCTGGCCGCGAAGGTGATTGATGCCACCGGCAGCCCGGCGGCGATGAACGGTGCGGTGAAGCTGATTCGTCATGGTGGCTCCATCGTGTTTGTCGGCCTGCACAAAGGGGATTTGGTGATCCCGGATATCGAGTTCCACAAACGCGAAACCACCTTGATGGGCAGCCGCAATGCCACGCACGAAGATTTCGCGAAAGTGGGCGAACTGATGGCTTCGGGTCAGCTTCGTGCCGACATTATGCTCAATCGGCATTATGACTTTTCTACTTTAGCGGAGACCTTTGAGCCTGAAGTGATTAATAATCGTGAGCTGATCAAAGGTGTGATTCATTTTTCGAGGTAGTCGGTGCGCTCACTCTGCGCGAATGCGGGCCTGAGCACCTCTGCTGCTGCCGGGCCGTCCTCGCGCTGCGGATAGCCCTTGCAGTAGCAGAGGCACTCTGGCCTCCACTATCGTGCCCATTTTCACCACCCGCACTAATTCTTCCGAGCAGGCTGGTGTCGTTCCGGGGCAAGCAATCCGCAGCGCTGAACAGAATCTATTACACCACAACAGGATATAAGCGCGCCAAGTCGACGGGGTTCTTTACCGTACATTCTATTAAGAGTGGCCTTCAGTCATCTAAGTCATGTTAACAGGCAGAATTACGTGAAATAACGGTATAAATTGCTAAGGTCGATTGATAGCAAAAATTCTGCTATATCTGGCCGCTATCTGATTCAAACAATTTACGGATGAAGGCTATGTTAGTCAGCGAAGAGGGGCTGTTACGTTCTGGGTTCAGTTCTTCGGAATTGCAGATAGTTAAAAATAATGTCGAAAGCTATGGCGGGACGCTTGATGATGCAATCCTTGACCTTGCAAGGCGATTCCGTACGCTCACTTGGATCATCGCCGCGTGCACAATCATTTTTTTATTGCTGGTGATGTTTAGTACCGGAATAAAAATTATTGCAGGTGGAGTGGCTTTCCTGTTTGGCATTGCGATTATGATGATTGGCCAGCCCCCAGTGCTTTGCTACAAGTCATGGCGCTACTGGCGGGCAAATCGGCCTTAATGTGACGAATGGTCTAAAGTCAGTAGGTCAAACACGACTTTTGCTTTTAGGCCATAGCCTACGATGTTCATTGTGAGCTTTGGCCTGCTCATACTGTCAACTTTTCGGAAAAAATCGGTCGGCATCGATCTGAACAGACGCCACGCCCCGGCTTTTCTCGCTACTCCGAAAACACTGTATACACTGGCTGTAAGTGTGACTGCATTATAAAAAGCGAGTCCCGTCTCAGGCTTAAAACCCAAGAATTCAGCCCCTTCCATAGCGGCGTCACCAAAAATACCTTCTGAATGAGCACTACCAGCAGGCGAGAAATTATTGATAACTTCCTGTGATATACCATTAAATCCATCAGTAACGAGCACAGCCCCGGCCAGCATTCCAATCGGCGTCATCGTTGATATCATCATGAAGCCGGTAAAGAGAGCAATGCCCGATATGGCAATATGGACAGCCGATAGGGTGTAACCAACAATTTTGTTGTTCTGCCTGACAAATTCGACCTTAGCGTACAGTTGCGCAGTCTTCATTCTTAATAACCTGTCTTGCTCAACAAGGTTATCTGCTTCTTCGCGAAGATTCTTTATGCAGGCAATGCATTCCTCATCGGTCTTTGCCCGCCTGGCAATCATAAACTGAGCTTCAATAACATCCCTTATTTCCTGCACGAACTGGAGTCGGGTCAGTCCATCTTTGATGTGGAAGCCGCCTAGACGGTTGGCTGTATCAATCAGCTTGCGGGCTTCAAGATTTACCATCGTTTCTGCCCAAGCCTTATTACGCCCATTTGAGCGCATCATAGCGAGTAATACTTCATCCATTTCACAAATCCTTTGTTTGGTAGACGACTTGATAATACTTATTCAGGCCCATCAGTAAAATGAGAAATTAACGTGGTGTTGGGTTTACGCATATCCAGAATAACTTAGCGTGATTTTTCTTTTTATTGAGCTTCAGATACCCTAATACCCGTCGCTTAATTTACAGGTATTTGGCTGTTGATAGCGACCACCCATCTCATGCCTGCAATGCGGCAAAAAAGTGTTCCCGCACCGCTTCGGCATCCACGCCGAGGCACAAACGCTGTGGGCGCAATCCAGCAAACGGATCTTCACGTGAGGCGAGGGCGCTGAGACGTCGTACTGTCTGACCACGGCTGATGCCTTCTGTTATCACGCGCACTGGCGCTTCGATGACTTCAAACGCCTGTGGTAACGCCAGCCAGGAGAGCGTCAACGTGTCATGCAGCGCCATGCCATCAAACCCTTCCTTTTGCAGACTGTACGCCAGATACGGACGGCATATCGCGCTCAATACCGGCTGATTTAACTGCCGCACTTCATCGCCCGTTATCAGCACTTTATGCGTGACATCCAGCGGCAATACGACAACCGGCAGCGCCGAGGCCAGCACCTGATCGGCAGCGTGCGGATCTTTCCATATATTGAACTCGGCAAACGGCGAGACGTTGCCGGAATGGCCGTCAGTGCCAAATGCCCCGCCCATGATCACCAGCTCTTTCACCAGTGGAATGATATCCGGAGCCTGATTGATGGCGCTGGCGATATTGGTCAGCGGCCCAATGGCAACGATGGTGATGGCATGCGGCTGTGCACGCACACTATCAATCATAAACTGCACCGCGCTGGGCGCTTCTTCACTGTGTGAGTTCTCGAACGCATCACCCAATCCATCCAGGCCGTGCAGCGTGGCGGGCGCAGAAGGGGCTAATGCCAGCGGCCGCGAGCAACCGCGATAAACCGGAGCCTCAATCCCCATCTTCTCGCAAAACAGCCGGGCATTTTTCACCGCCTGCCCGACCGCCACATTGCCAAACACCGTGGTAATCCCCAGCAACCGCTGCGTCCGCGCCGCATACGCCAGCGCAAAAGCATCATCTACGCCAATATCAGTATCAAAAATCAGGGTACGCATCGGGATCTCCTCTCTTAAGTGGTTCTCCACGTTAAAACATAATCGTTTGCAAAGGTAAGCCAATCGTTGACCGATATTGTCACCCTCGCTGCGCCAGCGTATTATCGTGCCGCTAAGGTGATGGCGTGCCACCTTCCCCAACCGCCGTTCTGGAAACAGACGGCTGATGACGCCTGACAACACTCGTATCCCTGCGCGGGAGACGGCGGTGTGTCAGGCGTTTTTCTGTCCTGCCGCGGCCCTGCGCGTAACTCATTTCAGGAGCTCCAAATTATGGTGAAGTCGTTATTGGCTGTTGTGCTCGGTGGTGCTGTGGGCTGCTCGCTGCGCTGGCTAATTTCCCTTCGTTTCAATGCCTTATTCCCAAATCTGCCTCCGGGCACACTTATGGTGAATCTGGTTGGCGGGTTTATCATCGGTGCCGCATTGGCGTTCTTTGTCCGTAATCCGCATATCGACCCCTTCTGGAAATTGCTGATCGTCACCGGTTTATGCGGCGGCTTAACCACCTTTTCTACCTTCTCAGCGGAAATTGTCGGCTTGCTGCAAACCGGTAAATACCTGTGGGCGATGTCGAGCGTGATGGTGCATGTGATTGGCTCACTCCTAATGACCTTCGCTGGCTTTGCGGTGGTGAATCTGCTGGGTTAAAAACCCCGGCGCATCACGGGCTTGAAATAACTCCTAAGAGGTAGATACTGGTCGGTGTTCTGTTTGCGTGACAAGCAGAACCTGTCACCGATTTATCCGGACGATTAGGGAGCCCGTTGATGCGAAGTAACCCCAAATTCCTTAACCTGGTGTTGTTAAACGGTGAACCCGAGCAGAAGTTGCGTGCCGCACAGGCGGCCGGTTTTGAGCAGGTTGAAATCTGGCGGGAAGATGTCGAGGCCTGCACACCACAGCTGGCCAAACAGTTAAATCTTGGCTTTACCAATTTGCAGGTGCTGCGCGACTTTACCGGTACGCCGGATCGCGAGCGTCTGCAGAAGCGCGAAGAACTGCGACAGTTTATTCAGATAGCGCAATCCCTTGGCTGCAACACCATTCAGGCACCCGCTACCACACGTGAAGATTGTGTGCCTGAGCGTATCGATGAAGACCTGCGCTGGATGGCTTCGGAAGCCGCGCGCTATAACATGCGCATCATGTACGAGCCGATGGCGTGGTGCAGCGTCGACAATACCTTGCCGCTGGCGTGGGAACGCTTGCAGCGGCTGGACCAACCCAATATCGGACTGGTGGTCGATCTGTTCCACATCTGTGCTTTGGGCGGCGATGCCTCGCAGTTGGATGGCATTCCAGCCGATCGTATTTATGAAGTGCAACTGTGCGATATGGCGGAGATGCCACCGCAGGAGAAGGGCGCGTTAAGCGATTTTGCGCGTCACCAGCGTTTATTGCCCGGCGACGGCATTATTGAAGTGGAACGCTTTGTCGATAAGCTGAAAAGTGCCAGCTATCGTGGTCCGGTCGGTATTGAAGTGTTTAACGATGGGTTAAAAGCGCAGCCGCCGGAAGTGGCCGCGCAAAAAGCCTGGCGCGCATTGAATCGCTACTGGCCTTAATCCTGCAGACATTGAGCGATAAACGTTACCGCCTGCATCGCACCTTGTGAGGAGATGGTGTGTCCGGTGGCGGCCTCAAAGCGCGCTTCCACCGTCACGCCCGCCGCTTGCAGACGCTCTACCGCAGATTCGCTCTCGCTGAACGGAATCACATCATCCACTTTGCCGTGAATCAGCAGCGCAGGCGTGTGTGATGAAGGGGTTAATGCACCTTCAAAAGACAATCGTCCGGAAAACGCCACAACGCCTGCCAGCGGATAACGGCCAGATGCCAGCGCATCCAGCGCCATGATCGAGCCCTGAGAAAAGCCCACCAGAATCACTTTATCCCACGCGCCCGCCATGTCGTGCTGCGCCATCAGTTGCTGCACGGTTTCATCAAACGCTGCCCGCGCTTCACGCACCCGCACCGGACGGTTTTGTGGAGTAATTCCCGTCAGGCTAAACCACTGATAACCCATCGCATGTTCAAAGGGATAGGGCGCGTTCGGCGAGGCAAAAACCACATCCGGCAACAGGCTGGCCCAATGCTGGCCGAGTCCCGCCAGATCGTCGCCATTACTGCCCACTCCATGTAAAAAAATCACCAACGCTTTTGCCATCATCCCGCTCCTTAAAGTCCGTAATCCGCCATATCCGGGCCCGCCGGCACAATCCCGTTCGGGTTCAGCGCCTTAATCGAATAGTAGCCCTGTTTGATATGGTCGATGTTCACTGTCTGACGCACACCTGAAACTGCCAGCATACTCTTCAGATAGCGATCGAGCAGCGGATAGTCGCGCAGACGGCGCAGGTTGCATTTGAACAGGCCATGATAGGCGACGTCAAAACGCACCAGCGTCACGAACAAACGGATATCGGCTTCAGTCAGGCGCTCGCCCAGCAGGAAGGTACGGCCATCTTTCAGACGCTGTTCAAGTTCGTCTAACTGGCTGAACACATCATTAAACGCCTGCTGATAGCTCACTTGGGTGGTGGCAAAGCCAGTACGGTAGACGCCGTTGTTGAGACGTGGATAGATCGATTCGTTGATCGCGTCGATCTCAGCACGCAGATCCTCCGGATAAAGATCGAGGCTGTTGTCCGCCAGATCGCCAAAACCGCTGTTCAGCATACGCAGGATGTCAGCTGACTCATTGTTCACAATGGTCTGCGTTTTCTTATCCCACAGCACCGGTACGGTCGCGCGGCCGGTAAAATCGGCATCGGCGCGGGTATAAATCTCGTGGATGTACTCGGCTTTGTTGAGCCAGTCACGGTCGGAGCCCGGATAATCACCGAAGTGCCAGCCCTGCGCACCCAGTTGCGGCTCTACCACTGATACGCTGATCACTTTCTCCAGTCCTTTCAGACTGCGTGCGACCAGCGTGCGTGAAGCCCACGGGCAGATCAGCGCGACATACAGATGATAGCGATCCGGCTCGGCGGCAAACTCGCTGGAGCCGTCTGCGGTGATCCAGTGGCGAAAACTGGACGTTTGACGGACAAATCCGCCCTGTTTATCGGTGGCTTGAACCGGGTGCCACTCTGCGCTCCACTTACCGTTGACCAACATATGCTCGACTCCTCTCTGGTGATGGAGTGAGCATACCGCGCTGCTGGTTAGGTGATAATCCGGGCAAAATGGCTTTCATTGCTTCCAAATTGGAAGGAATCAGCCGGGAGGATGCTGCTGGAAATGATCGGCGAGGAAATCGATCAGTAAGCGGGTCTTCTGCGCCAGATGGCGAGCGGGCGGATAGAGTGCAAACAAGCCCATCGGCGGCGTGGCGAAATTATCGAGCAACGAGACGATATCCCCGCGCTGCAACGCGGGTGCGGCGATAAAACCGGGCAGACGTGCGATGCCCAATCCGGCGATGGCGGCTTGTAAACAGGCTTCTGTGTTGGAGAAACACAGGCGACCGCGAATCGGCATGGAAACGCTGTCTCCGCACGGCGTGACAAACGGCCAGTGCCACGGATCGCGGAAATTGGTGTCGCTAATACATTGATGCGTCGCCAGGTCGCGCCAGTGTTGCGGCGTGTTGTGCTGCAGAAGATAGCCCGGCGAAGCGGCTACGCGAATCGGTACGTCGCCCAGACGACGTGCGATCAGGCTGCTGTCATCCAGTTTGCCGATGCGAATTGCCATATCGAAGCCTTCATCAACGATGTTAACCGCGCGATCCGAGAAGTTAACGTCCAGTTCGATCAACGGATAGTGGCGGGCGAACGCCACTAAGACGCTGGCGAGTATCGCCGTGCCAAAGGTGCCGGGTGCGCTGATTTTTAAGCGACCCGTCGGCGTGGTGGCATTTTCGCGTACCGTGGCATCGAGCGTGTCGAAGGCATCCAGCAGGGTTTTTACCCGCTCGTAATAGGCGCGGCCTACTTCAGTGGCTGACAATGCTCGCGTGCTGCGCTTAAACAACTGCACGCCAAGTTCCTGCTCCAGCCGTGAAACCAGCTTGGACGCCTGACCGCTGCTGGTGCCCAGTCGCTCCGCCGCCCCGGCAAAACTGCCCACTTCCAGCACCGCGACAAACATGCGGTCACAATCAAGACGATCCATGGCGGTTCCTGCGCAGCGAAAAAGGTGAGTATACACATTCGTTATCAAGGCACGGTAAATCGTACCGCTATCACTGATTGCTAAATGCGACAATATGTCGCACAATCTCATCTATTGCACGTCTGGCAATGACGTATCAATGGAACCACCCTCACAACAACGTATCGGGTGACGACAACAAGAGGTTTAAATATGGCAACCAGCGTCCGCTTAGACGATGATTTTGTTGAAGATGTGAAAACACATGCAGAAGCTATGAGCCGCAGCGTGCCTAAACAGATCGAACATTGGGCGAAGATTGGTCGCATCGCAGAGGATAATCCCGATCTGACCTTCTCATTCATCAACGAAATCTTACTGGCTAAAGCAGAAATGGATAACGGCAAGGTCAAAAAATATGTGCGCAGAAAAGACCGGACAGGAAGTTGAGATTTATCAGACCCGCCGTTTTGAGAAGGCTTTTAACCGCCTGACGGAACAGGATCAGGATGGCGTTGATCAAGAGATTGACCGCATTATTGCCAACCCAGAGATCGGTGAACGCAAAAAGGGCGACCTGAGCTATCTCTGGGTGCACAAGTTTTACCTGAGCAAGCAGCAATATCTATTGGGTTACAGTTGGGTCGATCAGAGACTGGAAATCTATCTTCTGAGCCTCGGTACGCACGAAAATTACTATGACGACCAGAAGCAACATCGTAAAAACGACCTGAAACTCATCGGCTAACAGAGTCGCTTCCCTAAGCAGTGGAAGCGTACTTTCCAATCCAAACTCCCCTCGGCGGGATTCATGCCAATAGATGGCCGATGCACATTCAGTGCGCCCCCTCTTTTCCCCCGCAACAAAACCTGTTGAACTAGCTGTTCGCCTTAAGCTGGCCGGGAGCCATGCATGTCTTTGCTTCACCTGTCATCGCTGGCGGAGATTTCCGCCCTCGAATGGGATGCGCTGTTACCTGACGATCAACCGTTTTTACGCCATGCCTTTCTGCTCACGCTGGAAGAGAGTGGCAGCGTGCGGCCGGAAAACGGCTGGCAGCCGGATCACCTGCTGTGGCGCGAAAATGGCGTGCTGAGCGCCGCGCTGCCGGGCTATCGCAAACGCAATTCGCAAGGTGAATACGTCTTTGATCACGCGTGGGCTGATGCCTGTCACCGCGCCGGCATTCCATACTATCCAAAATGGCTGGGGGCGATTCCGTTCAGCCCGGTTACTGGTGCGCGTTTATTGGGTGAGCAAGCCGCCATCAACCAGCTGCTCGCAGCGTTGCCCGATGAACTGCTGCAACACGGCCTGAGCGGCGCGCACATCAATTTCACCACGCCATTCGCCAACGATGTGATGGAGCAGCAACCTGACTGGCTGGCGCGTCTCGGCATCCAGTATCACTGGCACAACAAAGGCTACCGCGATTTTCAGGATTTCCTCGACACGCTGATGTCGCGCAAGCGTAAACAGCTGCGCAAAGAGCGCGAGCAGGTGGCGAGCAGCGGCTTTGAGTTCAACTGGTATCGCGGTGATGAACTGCAAGAAGATCAGTGGGATTTTGTCTATACCTGTTACGCCAACACTTATGCGGTGCGCGGGCAGCGGCCCTATCTCACGCGGCAGTTCTTCAGCCTGCTGGCCGAACGCATGCCGCGATCCATTCGCGTGGTGATCGCCACGCTGCAGGGGCATCCGGCGGCCATGGCGTTCTATTTGGTGGATGGCAATTCGCTGTATGGGCGTTACTGGGGCTGTCTGGCGGAGTTCGATCGCCTGCACTTTGAAACCTGTTTCTATCAGGGCATGGATTTTGCCATTGCGGAAGGATTGCAGCGTTTTGATGCCGGTGCGCAGGGCGAGCATAAATTGGTGCGCGGCTTCGAACCGCAGATCACTCACTCGTGGCACTACTTGTGCCATCCGGGATTGCGCGAAGCCGTAGAAGAATATTTAGTGCAGGAGCGGGCAGGGATCCGCGCCTATGCCATTGAAGCGCGCGAAGCCCTGCCATATCGACGCGGCGATTAATCTTCGCCGACAAAACCACCGGTCTGATGCAGCCACAGGCGCGCGTAGAGTCCATTGTGCGCCAGCAGTTCGCGGTGGTTACCCATCTCAACAATCTCACCTTTATCCAGCACCACCAGTCGATCCATTTTGGCGATAGTAGAGAGACGGTGCGCGATGGCTATTACCGTTTTGCCCTGCATCAAGGTCTCCAGACTCTCCTGAATCGCCGCTTCGACTTCGGAATCCAGCGCGGAAGTCGCCTCATCCATGATCAGAATCGGGGCATCTTTCAGTAGCACGCGGGCGATGGCGATACGTTGACGCTGACCGCCTGACAATTTCACCCCGCGCTCGCCGACATGCGCATCCAGCCCGGTGCGCCCTTGTGGATCGGAAAGCAGCGGAATGAACTCGTCGGCACGGGCGCGGATAATCGCCGCCTGCAGCTCGTCTTCGGTGGCGTTCGGGCGTCCGTACAGCAGGTTTTCACGAATCGAACGGTGCAGCAGCGACGTATCCTGAGTGATCATGCCAATCTGGCTGCGCAGGCTCTCCTGCGTCACTTCGGCGATGTTGTGATCGTCAATCAGGATGCGCCCGCCGTTGATGTCGTAAAGACGCAGCAGCAGATTCACCATTGTCGATTTACCCGCGCCGGATGGCCCAATCAGACCGATTTTCTCGCCCGGTTTGATATTCAGGTTGAGACGGTTGATTACCTGGCGGCTGCCGCCGTAATCAAAGCGCACATCTTCGAAGCGGATCTGACCCTGCGTCACCTTCAGGTTTTTCGCCTGCGGCTCATCCTGCACGCTGAGCGGCTGCGCGATGGTGTTCAATCCATCCTGCACCATGCCGATGTTTTCAAAGATGCCGTTCACCACCCACATGATCCAGCCGGACATGTTCACTAAACGGATCACCAAACCGGTGGCTAAGGCAATCGCACCGACGCTGATCAGCGACTGGCTCCACAGCCACAGTGCCAGTCCGGAGGTGCTGACAATCAGCAGACCATTCAGCGTCGACAGCGTGATGTCCATGGTGGTGACCATGCGGCTGGCGTGCTGGGTTTTGTCGGTCTGTTCCTGAATCGCTTCACGCGCGTAGCGTTTTTCCAGATCGTTGTGCGCGAACAGTTTGATGGTGGCGATATTGGTGTAGCCATCGACGATGGTGCCCATCAGCTTGGAGCGCGCCTCGGAAGAGACCACCGAACGCTGCTTCACACGCGGCACAAAGAAACTCAGCGACACGCTGTAGGCGACAATCCAGATGATCAACGGAATCATCAAACGCCAGTCGGCTTCGGCGAACAGTACCAGTGAGGTGACGGCGTAGATCACCACATGCCAGATGGCGTCCACCAGCTGAACCGCAGAATCGCGCAGGGAGTTGCCGGTCTGCATAATGCGCTGAGCGATGCGCCCGGCGAAATCGTTCTGGAAGAAGTTCAGGCTCTGGCGCAGAACATAGTTGTGGTGCTGCCAACGGATCATGCTGGTCATGCTCGGGTTAATGCTTTGATGCACCAGCATATCGTGCGCGGCGATGACAATTGGCCGCAGAATCAGCGCAACAAATCCCATCCACAGCAGCACCTGCCAGTTGTCGGTAAACAGCGTGGCGGGCGTTGAGTGATTGACCAGATCGATGATGCGACTGAGATAGCTGAACAGCGCCACCTCAATCAGTGCCTGGGCCAGTCCGACGATCAAAAGCGCGACAAAACTCGGCCACACCTGACGCAGATAGTAGAGGTAAAACGGCCAGACGCTGGAGGGTGGAGAATCGGTTGGTGCATCCTGGAAAATATTGATAAAACGTTCAAAACGACGATACAACATAAAGTCACTCTTTCCGTTTGGTGAGAGTTAACAGCTTAGTGCAAGTGAAAGGGATTACCGACATGGATCTGATCATTCGCGGTCGCGAACCAACCGATGCTGCCGCTTATCAACGCCTTTACAGCCACCCCGAGGTCTATCGCTGGACCACGCAACTGCCGTTTCCCAGCGTACAAACCTGGCAGAAAAAATTCGAAAACATGGACGCGGCGGGCTATATCGGTTTTGTGGCGGAGATTGATGGCCAGATGGTGGGTGAGTTGACGCTGTTTGTTGAGCAGCGCCCGCGTACGCGCCACAGCATCAGCTTTGGTATCAGCGTCGATCCGGCGTTTGGCGGGCGTGGCATCGGTGAGAAACTGATTCGCAACGCTATCGACTATGCGTTTAATTGGCTGGGCGTGGTGCGCATTGAGCTGGAAGCGTTCCATGACAATGCGCGTGCGTTGCGTTTGTATCAGCGCCTCGGTTTTGAGCAAGAGGGCATCAAGCGTAAAGCCTGTCTGCGTGAAGGCGAGTATCACGACATCGTGGTGATGGCGAAACTGCGGGAGTGAGTTTTGTGCCGTTTATGGGCAGGTGCGCATAAATGCGTCATTACGTCTTGTGCGGTGTTTTGCCAGGTGCGCATAAATGTGCACCCTACGGTGTAGGGTCGCCATTTATGGCGACCGTGAACACCTTACTGACTCTTCTCCACATACTTCTGCATATTCTCTTTGGTCACCAGCTCAAACGGGATCCACACATGTGAATCCACTTTCTCGCCTTTGATCAGCTTCTGCGCCACATCCACCGATGTTTTGCCCTGACCGATCGCGTCCTGGAACACGGTGACCTGCATCTTGTCCTGCGCCATGGCTTTCAGGCCATCCGGCGTGGCATCAATACCACCCACCAGAATCTTCTTGTTGCTCTTAGCCAGTGCCATCGCGGCACCAATCGCCATTTCATCATTGTTGGCCGCGACGATATCAATCGCTTCGCCGTTGCCGATCCAGTTGAGCATCAGATCCATGCCTTCATTACGCGCATAATTCGCGGGCTGCTTCTGCACCACCTTCATGCCCGGATATTTCGCGACGACCTGCTCGACATCTTTGGTGCGTTGCAGTGCGCCCGCGTCGGTGAGGTTACCGATCATGATCGCCACATTGCCTTTGTAGTTGGCCATTTTCGCCAGCGCTTCCATCTGCAGCGTGCCAGATTCGCGTTCATCAGAACCGACAAACACCACACCCGCAGGCAGAGTCTTATCCCCCGGCGTGCGATTCACATACACCAGCGGAATTTTCGCCTGCTGTGCCAGTTTGGTCAGCTGTGGCGTGCTGGCAGAATCCACCGGATCGACAATGATGGCGTCAACGCCTGCTCCGATAAAACTCTGCACCTGATCGGTCTGACGGCCAACATCACCGCGTGCATCCTCAAACTGCGCATCAAGCCCACGCGCTTTGGCTTCTTTATCAATCGACTGGCGAATAATGGTTAAAAAGTTCTGATCGAAATACGCCATCGATACGCCGATTTTCTCAGCCAAAGCCGAGGCAGAACTGGACAGCAGGCTAAGCAACAGTATCGCTTTGAGGGTTTTCATCGCGGACTCCAGGGTAAGCTTGTTATTAGAATGAATGTTTCAATGAGACTTAAAATGGCTCAATGAAATCATTTTCAGACTACGAGGCGGCTTTCGCGCTGACAATCGGCATGATTGGATTTTGCAGTGAAGCGCACACTTTGCTCGCGGGTGCATGATGCTTTGCGACTTCCCGTTACGCGCAGGCGGAAGATGCTTTGCGACCTAATGTAACGTGCAGGCGGAAGATGATTTGCAGCCTCATAGTGATGTTGCGAAGCTTTTTCTCAGAGCTGGCGCACATTCCGGTGCAAAAGCATCGGCTTATTTAAGGTTCTGTGCAGCGCCGCACCCTGCTTTGTGGCAGATGCCAAAACCAGCGCAAATTAACCGCGCGGATTCCTCCATCCGCACAATGACCAGCATGTATCTGGCTCTCTATAGTGGCTAAACAGTGAAATTAAAGCGGTATTCCTGCACATCATCGCTTCGGGGCAGGATGCTCCTCCATCAAGGGGTTCAGCCATGTTACAAAGCAAAAACCGCAATCAGAACAGTCATGTGCGTATCTGGATCCTCTGTCTGATCCTGTTCCTGTCCGTCGTGGCCTATGCCGACCGTTCGATCCTGTCGATCTCAGGATCGGCGATCAAAGATGAGTTCGGCCTGTCGGCGATCCAGTTGGGTCTGATCCTTTCGGCGTTTAGCTGGGCCTATGTGATCGGCCAGATCCCCGGTGGGATTTTCCTCGACCGTTTCGGCACCAAAAAAGTCTATGGCGTGACGCTGGCGCTGTGGTCGGTTTCCACCATTTTGATGGGATTTATCGGCGAGTTTTCCAGCGGCATGACCATGGCGCTGACGCTGATGTTTGTGCTGCGCTTTGCACTTGGGCTGATTGAAGCGCCGAGTTTTCCGGCCAACGCCCGTACCGTGATCATGTGGTTTCCCGGCGCTGAACGTGGCCGGGCATCGTCACTGTTTGCCTCGGCGCAGTACTTTGCAGTCGCCATCTTCTCGCCGCTATCCGGCTGGCTGGTGTCGCGCTTCGGCTGGGAGTGGCCGTTTTTTGTGCTGGGTGGCATTGGCGTGCTGGCGGTGTTCGTATGGAGCTGGTATATGCGCAGTCCCAAACAACATCCGCATGTGTCAGCTGCAGAGTTGAAATACATTGAAGAGGGCGGCGCGCTGGTGGATATCGACTCGGCGCAAACCCTCAAAGCACGTCAACCGCTCAGCAAAGCGATGTTCAAAACCCTGCTCAGCAATCGCATGTTGTGGTGCGCCTATATCGGGCAATACTGCATCATCGCACTTAGCTACTTCTTCATCACCTGGTTCCCGATCTATCTGGTGCAGGCTCGCGGCATGAACGTCATGGAAGCGGGCTTTGCCACCATCGCCCCGGCGCTGTTTGGCTTTGTCGGCGGTATCAGCGGCGGTTACATCTCTGACAAGTTACTGGCCAGCGGCTGGAGCCTGTCGTGGGCGCGCAAAACGCCGTATATCGTCGGGATGTTGATGGCGGCCTCACTGATTCTGGCCGCGGTGATCCCGACCAATGCCGGCATTATCGCCATTATGTCGTTTGCCTTCTTTGGCAAAGGCGTGGCGGCGGGCGCAGGGACCTGGACCATTGTCAGCGATACCGCACCGAAAGAGGCCGTAGGTCTGGCGGGCGCGATCTTCAATGGTATTGGCAATATGGCCGGATTTATCACACCACTGCTGTTCGGCATCATCGTCGGTTTGACCGGCAGCTATAGCATTGGATTGGTGTTCGTTGGCGCGCACTGCATCGTCGCGGCGCTGCTGTTCCTGCTGGTAATGGGGCCGATTGAACGTGTCGGCAACGAGCAGGATTCGTCTGCAACATCCTACGAAGCTCAGGGGAAACATGATGGGATCAAAGCCGTTTAACGTATTGCTAAAAGGGCCGCTGTTGCCGCCGCGACTGCAGGATAATCTGGATGCGCACTTCACCACCTCGCGTTTGTGGCAGCAGGAGGATCAGGCCGCGTGGTTGGCCGAGCACGGTGCCAGCATTGATGCGCTGGTGACCAGCGGCAATGCGTTGATGGGGGCGAATGCGGAGCTACTGGCGCAGTTGCCCAACCTGAAAGTGATTTGCAGTAACGGTGTGGGCTATGACGCGATAGACATTGCCGCCGCCGAAGCGCGTGGCATCGTGGTGACCAATACGCCGGGGGTGCTGAACAGCTGCGTAGCCGATACCGGCATGGCGCTGCTGCTGGACGTGGCGCGCCGTATCAGCGCATCGGATCGTTATGTGCGCGCTGGTGAGTGGCAAGCGAAAGGCCGCTACCCGCTGACCACCAAAGTGGGCGGTAAAGTGTGCGGGATTGTCGGGCTTGGCGGCATCGGGAAAGAGCTGGCGAAACGCGCACAGGCATTTGATATGGATGTGCATTTCTTTAATCCACGTTCGCGCCCGGATGTGCCCTATACGCGCCACGATTCGCTGTTGTCACTGGTAAAGCAGGCTGATTTTCTGGTGCTGACCATACCGGGCGGAGCCGCCACGCATCATCTGGTGAATGCCGAGGTGCTGCGTGCGCTGGGGCCGAAGGGCTTTTTAATCAACATTGCGCGTGGCAGCGTGATCGATGAGCAAGCATTGATTGCGGCGCTCGAAGCGGGTGAGATTGCAGGTGCCGGTTTGGATGTGTTCGAACAAGAACCTTCCGTACCTGCCGCGCTGCTGCAGCGTGATGATGTGGTGATCACCCCGCATCTTGCCAGCAGCACCCATGAAACCATGGCGGCGATGGCGGATTTGGTGTTTGAAAACCTGCTGGCGTTTTCGCAGGGTGAAGCGGTGTTAACGCGGGTGGTGTAGCTTCTTTACGGGCAATCGTAGCGGCTGCTTAATGCTAAGACGCTCACAGTTCTCATGATGTTTTCCTTAATTTCAAAATAATTTTGTAATCCAGCTGGAACATTCTTTATAATGTTAAATATTGCACTTGGTTGCTGTGCGTTTTGGAAGTAACTTGCCTGCCTGATTTATTTTCAGGCAGGGAAGCAGATGAAGGGTGCAATTAGACATTTTCGGGATGATTGGCTTGAGCAGTTTTTTATTTATGCCTTACCGCACAGGTGTCTCCCCAAAACCATTGAATCCGCGCTCGCGCGTAAACTCGATATCATCAATGCCGCTAAAACGCATCATGATCTGCGATCGCCGCCTGGAAATTGTTTTGAAGCCCTGAAGCCCCCTTTGCTGGGTTATTACTCCATCCGCGTTAATGAGCAATATCGACTCATATTTCGCTGGATGAATGGCGAGGCTAGCGATCTTTATCTCGATCCGCACCGTTACAAAAATCACCGATAACCACTGCACGTGGACGAAAATTACCAGCAAAGAGAACCAAAAATGAATCAGGCAAAACGTAAACCCACCAGTGTTGGTGATGTGCTGCAATACGAGTTCCTCGAACCCCTTCACCTCAAAGTGAATGACCTGGCTGAAATGCTGAATGTGCACAGAAACACCGCCAGCGCGATGGTCAATAACAATCGCAAACTGACGACCGAGATGGCATACCGTTTAGCGGCCGTTTTTGATACTTCCGTTGATTTTTGGCTCAACCTGCAGCGTTATCAGGACCAATGGGAGGTTGAAAACGATGCCCGCATGCAAGAAGAATTAAGTCGTGTCACGCCTTTGAGCACTTTTATGGCACAGCGCGGTATTCAGGTTGCCTAATTAGTTCCAGCCATTATGTGATGCATCGTTCCGCTACAAATGTGCACAGATAGGCGTAGCGCTACGAATTTATTGCACTCATCCAAATCACTTCCCCCTTCACAGATCGCACAAATCACTCCTGAAGATTATTTGCTCAGCTGCCGATACCTCTCCTTACCATCCACTGATATTAAGGAGAGATATCGTGATAAAGCTGATTACCGTTGACGAACTGCGTCAGGGAATGTTCATCCACAAACTGGAGGTTTGGTGGCTTAAGGACAAACGCATTCGCAACCAGATGCTGATCACTGATAAACGCCAGATCGCCATGATCCGCAACGAAGGGATCCAGCAGATCTGGATCGACATTGATAAGTCGGTGCAGGCGCCTGCCAAACCTGCGCCGAAAAAAGCCATTCCGCAAACGTCGTTTTTCAAAGAGCTGGATCAGGCGCAAACCATCTTCAATCAGGGCAAGCCGCAGGTGCTGGCGATGTTCAACGAAGCCCGTATGGGGCAGGGGCTGGACCTCGACTATACGATGGACCTGGTGGACGAAATTGCCGGGTCGATTACCCGTGAACCCACTGCACTGCTTAGCGTGGCGCGGCTGAAAAATCACGACGATTACACTTATCTGCACTCGATGGCGGTGTGCGGCTTGATGATCTCGCTGGGCAAAAAAATGGGGCTCGATGAGCACCAGCAGCGTCGCGTGGGCATGGGTGGATTGCTGCATGATGTGGGTAAATCGGCGGTGCCGCTGGAAATCCTCAACAAACCCGGCAAGCTCACCGACGAGGAGTTCACCATCATGCGCGAGCACCCGATTGTTGGTGCGCAGATGTTGATGGAGGCCGATGCAGGAGAAGACCTGCTGGATATTGCACTGCATCACCACGAAAAAGTCGACGGCAGCGGTTATCCCCACAAGTTAAAAGGGGAGGAAATCTCATTGTTTGCGCGCATGGCCGCGGTGTGCGATGTCTATGATGCCGTGACCTCTAATCGCCCCTATCGCAAAGGCTGGACGCCCGCCGAAGCCATGCACAACATGCTGAGCTGGCGCGGTCACTTCGACAACACGCTGTTGCACGCCTTCGTGCGCACCATCGGCATTTATCCGGTGGGATCGCTGGTAAGACTGGCATCCGGGCGCGTGGCGCTGGTGGTGCAGGCCGGTGAAAAATCATTGCTGAAACCCAAAGTGCATGTGTTTTGGTCGCTACACGCCCAGCGTGAACTGAAGCCGGAAGAGCTGGATCTGGGTGATTCATTCTGCACTGACAGCATTACCGGTGCCGAGGACTGTGGCCTGTGGCAGAACGTCGATCTTAATCGCATCTGGGCACTGGAAACCGCCTAATTCGACAGCATTTTTATACTTTCTTTACGCCGGATTCCCGCCTTTTTACCCCTTCTTTATACCGCGCCGCGCATGCTTGCAGCACTACCAAATCCTCTGGAGGTTGCTGTGAGCGTGGGCGTGATTGCCGGCATCGTGCTGGTCTTTATACTGTTGGGCTACCTGATTTATGCCCTGCTTAATGCGGAGGCATTCTGATGGCTGCGAATGCGTTTTTACTGATTGCGGGTTATCTGCTGGTGTTGATGGTGCTGGCACAACCGCTGGGGCGTTTTCTTGCGGTGCTGGTGGCCGACAAACCACTGCTGCCGCGCACGGAGCGGGTGCTGTGGCGGCTGGCCGGTGCTGATGGCGAGGCAATGCGCTGGCCGCACTACTTGCTGGCGATTCTGCTGTTCAACGCGCTCGGTTTTATCTTGCTGCTGTCGATTTTAATGCTGCAGGGATCGCTGCCGCTCAACCCACAACACTTGCCAAATCTGAGCTGGGATCTGGCGCTCAACACTGCCGTCAGCTTTGTTACCAACACCAACTGGCAGGCGTATGCGGGCGAAAGCACGGTGAGCTATTTCAGCCAGATGGCCGGTCTCACGGTGCAGAACTTCCTGTCGGCGGCGACCGGTATTGCGGTGGCCTTTGCGCTGATCCGCGGTTTTGCCAATCGCTCGCTGGCGACGCTCGGCAACGCCTGGCGCGACCTGACGCGCATCACGGTGTATGTCCTGTTACCAATCAGCCTGCTGATCGCGCTGTTCTTTGTTTATCAGGGCAGCATCCAGACCTTTGAGCCTTATCACGCACTCACCACGCTGGAGGGGGCGCGACAGACGCTGCCGCTCGGTCCGGTGGCTTCGCAGGAAGCGATAAAAATGCTCGGCACCAACGGTGGGGGCTTCTTTAACGTTAACTCCGCCCACCCGTTTGAGAACCCGACTGCGCTGACCAACTTTGTGCAGATGCTGAGTATCTTCCTGATCCCGGCCGCGCTGTGCTTCACCTTTGGTCAGCATCTGGGCGACCGTCGTCAGGGCCACATGCTGCTGTGGGCTATGACCATCATGTTTGTGCTGGCGGTCGTCACCGTCATGTGGGCAGAACTGCGCGGTAATCCGCACTTCCTGACGCTCGGTGCAGACAGCGCCATCAATATGGAAGGCAAAGAGACGCGCTTTGGCATTCTCAACTCCAGCCTGTTTGCTGTGATCACCACGGCGGCCTCCTGCGGTGCAGTGAATGCCATGCATGACTCCTTTACTGCACTGGGCGGCATGGTGCCGATGTGGCTGATGCAGCTGGGTGAAGTGGTGTTCGGCGGCGTCGGTGCTGGGTTGTACGGCATGCTGCTGTTCGTGCTGCTCGGGGTGTTTATCGCTGGCCTGATGATTGGTCGCACACCAGAGTACATGGGTAAAAAAATCGACGTGTGGGAGATGAAAATGACCGCACTGGCGATTCTGGTGACGCCCACCCTGGTGTTGCTGGGCACCGCGCTGGCGATGATGACCGATGCAGGGCGCGCCGGTATGGCTAATCCTGGCATCCACGGCTTTAGCGAAGTGCTGTATGCCGTCTCGTCGGCAGCCAATAACAACGGCAGTGCTTTTGCCGGTTTGAGCGCCAACACCCCGTTCTGGAACCTGTTGCTGGCCTTCTGCATGTTGGTGGGACGCTTCGGCATCATCATTCCGGTGATGGCGATTGCCGGTTCGCTGGCGGCGAAGAAGATCCAGCCGGTGGGCAACGGTACGTTACCGACCCACGGTCCACTGTTTATCGCGCTGCTGATTGGCACTGTATTGCTGGTGGGGGCACTGACCTTTATCCCCGCGCTGGCACTCGGCCCGGTGGCGGAACATCTGCAATTAATTCAGGGATAACGGAATCATGAGTCGTCAACAACTGGCGCTGTTTGATGCAGCGCTGACGAAAACCGCCGTGCTGGATGCGGTGAAGAAACTCGATCCGCGCGTGCAGTTTCGCAACCCGGTGATGTTCCTGGTGTGGCTGGGTAGCGTGCTGACCTCGCTGCTGGCCATCGGTATGCTCACCGGTCATCTGAGCGGCAACGCCGGATTTACGGCGGGTGTCGCGATCTGGCTGTGGTTCACGGTGTTGTTTGCCAACTTCGCTGAAGCGCTGGCGGAAGGACGCAGCAAGGCGCAGGCCAACAGCCTAAAAGGCATCAGCAAAACCAGCGATGCGAAAAAGCTGGCTGAACCGCGCTACGGCGCGCAGTGGAAACCGGTAGCGGCGGACACCTTGCGTAAAGGCGACGTGGTGCTGGTGGAAGCGGGTGACATCATCCCCTGTGACGGCGAAGTGCTGGAAGGCGGCGCTTCAGTGGATGAGAGTGCGATTACCGGCGAATCGGCTCCGGTGATCCGCGAGTCCGGCGGCGATTTTTCGTCGGTGACGGGCGGTACGCGCATTCTCTCTGACTGGCTGGTGATCCAGTGCAGCGTCAATCCGGGCGAAACCTTCCTCGATCGCATGATCGCCATGGTCGAGGGCGCTAAACGTCGCAAAACACCGAACGAAATCGCGCTGACCATTCTGCTGGTGTCGCTGACTATCGTGTTCCTGCTGGCGACGGCAACCCTGTGGCCGTTCTCTGCTTACGGCGGGACGCCAGTGAGCGTGACGGTGCTGGTGGCGCTGCTGGTATGTCTGATTCCGACCACCATCGGCGGCTTGTTGTCGGCGATTGGCGTGGCGGGGATGAGCCGCATGCTCGGGGCGAACGTCATCGCCACTAGCGGTCGTGCGGTGGAAGCGGCGGGTGATGTTGATGTGCTGATGCTGGATAAGACCGGCACCATCACGCTGGGTAACCGTCAGGCGACGCAGTTTATGCCTGCGCCTGGCGTCACCGAGCAGCAGTTGGCGGATGCGGCACAGCTGGCCTCGCTGGCGGATGAAACCCCGGAAGGGCGCAGCATCGTGGTGCTGGCAAAGCAGAAATTTAACCTGCGCGAACGCGATCTCAGCAGCATGGGCGCGAGTTTTATTCCGTTCTCGGCGCAAACGCGCATGAGCGGCGTCAACGTGCAGGATCGTCTGATTCGTAAAGGGGCAGTTGACGCGGTTCGCCGCCATATCGAAGCCAACAACGGTCGTTTCCCGGCGGAAGTCAACGCCAGCGTCGAAGAAGTGGCGCGTGCCGGGGGTACGCCGCTGGTGGTGGCCGAAGGTGCACAGGTACTCGGCGTGGTGGCGCTGAAAGATATCGTCAAAGGCGGCATCAAAGAGCGTTTTGCCGAGCTGCGCAAAATGGGTATCAAGACGGTGATGATCACCGGCGACAACCCGTTGACGGCAGCCGCGATTGCCGCTGAAGCGGGCGTGGATGATTTCCTTTCGGAAGCGACACCGGAAGCCAAGCTGGCATTGATTCGTCAGTATCAGGCGGAAGGGCGATTGGTGGCAATGACCGGCGACGGCACCAACGACGCCCCTGCACTGGCGCAAGCGGATGTGGCAGTGGCGATGAACTCGGGCACGCAGGCGGCGAAAGAAGCCGGGAACATGGTCGATCTCGACTCCAACCCGACCAAACTGCTGGAAGTGGTGCACATCGGTAAACAGATGCTGATGACGCGCGGTTCGCTGACCACCTTCAGTATCGCCAACGACGTGGCGAAGTATTTCGCCATCATCCCGGCGGCGTTTGCGGCTACCTATCCGCAGCTCAATATGCTGAACGTGATGCATCTGCATTCGCCGAACTCAGCGATTTTGTCGGCGGTGATATTCAACGCGCTGGTGATTGTGTTCCTGATCCCGCTGGCGCTGAAAGGAGTGAGCTACCGCCCAATGAGTGCCGCCGCGCTGCTGCGTCGCAACCTGTGGATTTACGGTGTCGGCGGATTAGTGGTGCCGTTTATTGGTATTAAAGCCATCGACCTGCTGCTGACGCTGTTTGGTCTGGTTTAAGGAGAAGAGAAATGAGTCAGTTACGTCCGGCTATTGTATTGTTAATACTGCTGACGCTGTTAACCGGCGCGGTCTATCCGCTGCTGACCACCGGTCTGGCGCAGTGGTGGTTCCCGTCGCAGGCTAATGGTTCGTTGCTTGAGCAGGATGGCGTGAAGCGCGGTTCTGATCTGATTGGCCAGGTGTTTACTCAGCCCGGTCATTTTTGGGGCCGTCCATCGGCAACCGGTGATACAGCTTACAACGCATTGGCCTCCAGCGGCAGCAACCTGGCGGCGAGCAATCCGGCACTGGATAAAGCGGTGGCCGAGCGCGTGGCTGCACTGCGCACCGCCAATCCACAGGCCCCAACTGCGGTGCCGGTTGAGCTGGTGACCGCATCGGCGAGCGGGCTTGATCCCAATATTTCGCCGGAAGCCGCACTGTGGCAGGCACCGCGTATTGCCGCGGCACGCAATATGGCGCTGAAAGATGTGGAAGCGCTGATAGCCCGCCACACCGAGCGTCCGCTGCTGCCGTTTATCGGTGAAGAGACCGTGAACGTGCTGCGACTGAATATGGCGCTGGATGCGCTGCAGGGATAATTGATCGATAGCGCGATTTATCGCGCTTTTCACGACGGATAACTGATGAACGACGAAATCACCCGCCCCGATCCCGATGCGCTGCTGCTGAATCACAGCGACAGCCATCGCGGTAAGCTGAAAATTTACTTCGGTGCCTGTGCGGGCGTGGGGAAAACCTTCGCCATGCTGCAGGAGGCACAACGCTTACGCGCGCAGGGCCTTGATGTGCTGGCGGGCGTGGTGGAAACCCACGGACGTGAAGAAACCGCGGCGCTGCTCAACGGCCTAGCGGTATTGCCGCGCCGCGCCACCGGGCGTTCACGTCACGCGGAATTCGATCTCGATGCAGCACTGGCACGCCATCCGGCGGTGATCCTGATGGACGAACTGGCACACACCAACGTGCAGGGTTCGCGCCATCCCAAACGCTGGCAGGACATCGAAGAGCTGCTGGAAGCGGGCATCGACGTGATCACCACCGTCAACGTGCAGCATCTGGAAAGCCTCAACGATGTGGTCGGCGGCGTGACCGGCATTCAGGTGCGCGAAACCGTGCCCGATCCATTCTTTGATAGCGCCGATGAGGTGGTGCTGGTGGATCTGCCGCCGGACGATCTGCGTCAGCGTTTGAAAGAGGGCAAAGTCTACGTCGGCGATCGCGCTGAGCGCGCGATTGAAAACTTCTTCCGTAAAGGCAACCTGTTTGCCCTGCGCGAACTGGCGCTGCGCCGCACCGCGGATCGCGTGGATGACCAGATGCGTGCCTGGCGCGATCAGCAAGGCCGCGACAAAGTCTGGCATACGCGTGACGCCATTTTACTCTGCATCGGCGACGACACCGGCAGTGAAAAACTGGTACGCACCGCGGCGCGTTTAGCCGCGCGCCTCGGCAGCGAATGGCACGCGGTGTACGTAGAAACGCCGCGTCTCAACCGCCTGCCGGAAGCGCGTCGTCGTGCCATTTTACGCACGCTGCAACTGGCGCAAGAGCTGGGTGCGGAAACCGCTACTTTGTCCGATCCCGATGAAGCCCGTGCCGTGCTGCGTTATGCGCGCGAGCACAATCTCGGCAAAATTGTCACCGGTCGTCAGCCGCAGCGGCGCTGGCGGCGCGACAGTTTTGCCCAGCGATTAGGGCAACTGGGTCCGGATCTCGATCTGCTGGTGGTGGCGCTGGATGAACCGGTACGCGATGCGCCGCATCCGCTGACCGGCCAGCGTGTCACCAGTGAGAAATGGCGGCTGCACTTGCGCGGCTGTCTGATGGCGATTGCGCTGTGCATTCTGGTCACCCTTGTCGGCCGCTGGCTGCTGGTGGAGTTTGACCCGGCCAACGGCGTGATGATCTATTTACTGGCGGTGGTACTGGTGGCGCTGCGTTACGGACGCTGGCCGTCGGTGTTCGCCACGGTGATCAACATCCTCGCCTTTGACCTGTTTTTCGTTGCCCCTACCGGCACGGTGGCGGTGTCAGATTTGCAGTATCTGGTGACCTTCGCGGTGATGCTGGCGGTGGGGGTGATCGTCGGGAATCTGACGGCGGGCGTGCGTTATCAGGCTAAAGTGGCGCGTTACCGCGAACAGCGCGCTCGGCATCTGTATGAGATGGCAAAATCCCTCGGCAGCGCGCTCACGCCGCAGGATATTGCCGCCACCAGCCAGCGAGTGATTGATGTCACCTTGCAGGCGCGCAGCCAACTGCTGCTGCCGGATGAGCAGGGCGAGTTACAGGCGGTGGGTGACAGCACGGTTGGCACGCCACCGGATCTTGGCATCGCCAAATGGAGTTATAGCAAAGCGCAACCGGCCGGTGCGGGCACGGATACGCTGCCTGCGGTGCCGTACCAAATTCTGCCCTTAAAGAGCGGCAATCACTGTCGTGGGCTATTGGTAGTGGAGCCGGAAAACCTGCGCCAGCTGATGATCCCTGAACAGCAGCGATTGGTCGAAACCTTCACGGTGCTGATCGCCAATGCGCTGGAACGCATGGCGTTGTCGCAAAGTGAAGCCGCTTCAAGATTAGCGGCGGAACGTGAGCAGTTGCGTAATGCGCTATTATCCGCGCT
>NZ_JBSZHT010000001.1:0-63374 GCF_056491465.1 Pantoea sp. C1E2 | reverse complement strand
ACGGCTTGTGCTTCCGGAGCGGAGAGAGCCATTCTCCGGGGATAACAGAAAATTGCCGGAGTTCAGTCATGCAGCTTAAAAGTTCACGACGTAATTTCATTAAAGGGATCACTGCCGCTGGCATTGTGGGCGGACTGGGCCTGCGAACATTCGATGCATTCTCGGCGGTAAGCCTGATGCAGTCCCGCACACTTACCGGCACAGACTTTGATCTGTTTATTGGCGAGACGCCGCTAAATATCACCGGTAAAACCCGGTATGCAAAAACCATTAATGCCGGCCTGCCAGGCCCTCTGTTGCGCTGGAAAGAAGGCGATACCGTTACATTAAGAGTTAAAAATCGCCTTTCTGAACCGACATCAATTCACTGGCATGGCATTCTTCTGCCGGCGAATATGGATGGCGTACCGGGACTGAGTTTTCATGGTATTGAGCCGGACGATACCTATGTTTACTCCTTTAAGATAAAGCAGAACGGTACATACTGGTATCACAGCCATTCCGGCCTGCAGGAGCAGGAAGGTGTCTATGGCCCGATTATTATTGATGCAGCTGAACCAGAACCGTTTGTCTGGGACAGCGAACACATAGTCATGCTTACCGACTGGTCTGATGAAAAAGCATCAGACATTCTCGCCAAACTGAAAAAGCAGTCCGATTATTACAACTTTGCGAAACCTACCGTTTCTGACTTTTTCCGTGACGCCAGGGAAAAAGGTCTAGGCAGTACGTTGTCCGATCGGAAAATGTGGGCGGAAATGAAGATGAATCCGACGGATCTGGCTGACGTCAGTGGTGCCACATATACCTATCTCATGAACGGGCAGGGCCCTGGAAAAAACTGGACAGGGCTGTTCCGTAAAGGCGAGAAGGTACGCCTGCGTTTCATTAACGGTTCCGCCATGACCTACTTTGATGTGCGCATTCCGGGGTTGAAAATGACGGTCGTGGCGGCTGATGGCCAGTATGTCACGCCTGTTGCTGTTGACGAGTTCCGCATCGCTGTGGCCGAAACTTACGATGTAATCGTGGAGCCGGCTGAAGATGCCTACACTATTTTCGCGCAGTCTATGGACAGAAGCGGCTACGCTCGCGGCACGCTGGCTGTCCGTGAAGGGCTTTATGCTCCGGTACCGGCTCCCGATCCTCGCCCCTGGCTGACTATGGACGATATGGGTATGGGCGGCATGGATCATGGCAGCATGGGCGATATGGATCACAGCCAGATGCAGAGCATGAATAACGACACCATGACGGGCATGGATGGTAATGCTATGCAGGCTATGGATGGCTCTGGTGTCTCCGGAGTAGCAGAAAGTATGCCGGAAATGGACCATAGCGCCATGGCCGGGATGGATCACGGCAGTATGAGTGGCATGGGGGACATGCAGAAACATCCTGCATCTGAAACAGACAATCCTCTGGTTGATATGCAGGCCATGATGCCGGCGCCTAAATTAAGTGACCCGGGCATTGGTCTGCGCAATAACGGCAGAAAAGTCCTTACGTATGCCGATCTGAAAAGCACATTTGACGATCCGGACGGGCGTGAGCCATCGCGTACCATCGAGCTACATCTCACCGGACATATGGAAAAATTCGCCTGGTCATTCAACGGTATTAAATTCTCCGATTCAGAACCGGTTACGTTGCGATATGGCGAACGCGTGCGTGTGGTGCTGGTTAACGACACGATGATGACGCACCCCATTCACCTGCATGGTATGTGGAGCGATCTGGAGGATGAGGACGGTAATTTCCTGGTACGCAAACACACTATCGATATGCCTCCGGGTACCCGCCGAAGCTATCGGGTAACTGCCGATGCACTCGGGCGGTGGGCTTATCACTGTCATCTTCTTTTCCATATGGAAACCGGCATGTTTCGTGAAGTCCGGGTTACAGAGTGAGGTAGCGATAATGTCAGTTTCAGGATGGAATGATATGACAAAGTATTTTTCACGTTCCGCTGCAGGTTTGCTGGCCTGCACTGCGTTTGCCGGAGCGATAGTGATGCCCGCGTTTGCAGCACCTACGGGACCATCTGACAATTTACAACAGCATGATATGTCAGGCATGGACCATTCTGCTATGCAGGGAATGGATCATGCGTCTATGGAAGGAATGACGCCTGGGACATCCGGTATGGGGGGTATGGAATCCATGCAGCCCGCGGCGCCAGCAGAAAGCCGTACACCCATTCCGCCGGTTACGGAGGCGGACCGTAAGGCAGCATTCCCGGACGTACATGGGCATAAGGTTCATGACAACAGCATAAATTACTTTGTGCTTGCCGATCAGCTTGAATGGCAAAAAAACAACGATCCGGGTGGCTTCAGCTGGGATGTAAGCGGCTGGGCTGGCGGGGATATCAATCGACTCTGGTTACGTAGCGAAGGTGAAACCACCCGAGGTAAAGCCGAATCCGCAGAAGTTCAGGCTTTATGGGGACATGCTCTGACACCCTGGTGGGACGTGGTTGCCGGTGCCCGGCAGGATTTCAGGCCCGGAAAACCGCAAACCTGGCTGGCTGCTGGTTTTCAGGGCATGGCGTTGTACAACTTTGAAAGTGAGCTGACTGCGTTTGCCGGCGAGCAGGGACGGACAGCGCTCAGGCTGGAAGCCGAATACGATGTGCTGCTGACCAATCGCCTGATCCTGCAACCTTCCTTTGAGGCGAATATTTACGGGAAAGATGATGAGGCACGGGAAACCGGTAAAGGCCTTTCCAGTACCGAACTTGCTCTTCGCCTTCGCTATGAAGTGAAAAGAGAATTTGCACCTTACGTAGGGGTTTCGTGGAGCCAGCTCTATGGCAATACTGCTGATATGGCTGCCCGTGAAGGTGAAAAAGATAACGAAGTGCGCTTCCTCCTCGGGGCTCGCATGTGGTTCTGATGCAGTTAATTCAAACAAAACAGGTATTATTATGAAACATTCATCTGCCAAATATTTCTTCGCTTTAATTGCTTCTGGCGCGGCTTTTGCTGCACAGGCGCATCCGGAACTGGCGTCTGCTGTCCCTGCTGATAAGTCTCAGATAACGGCACCGTCTAAACTGGAACTGCATTTCACCGAAAATCTGGTAACGAAATTTTCCGGCGCCCGTCTTGTAATGACCGCCATGCCGGGCATGTCTTCTCATGCGCCAATGCCGGTTGCGGCTAAAGTCTCAGCGGGCAGCGATCCGAAAACGATGATTATCACACCGGCAAAAACTCTGCCTGCAGGAACCTATAAAGTGGAATGGCGGGCGGTATCTTCTGATACTCACCCCCGGACCGGCAACTACAGTTTCAGCGTGAAGTAATACCATGAACGATCAGACTTTTATTATCATCCGTTTTTTTCTTTACCTTGATCTTATGCTTCTTTTTGGCCTGCCTTTATTCGAAATTTATGGGGTAAAGGGAGTATTGAAGAAATCGGTATCGTTGTTCAGCGTCTGGTCGTTCTTTTTTACGCTCATCTCTGCTGGCATGGTTTTGTCCCTTGCAAATATGCTGCTTGTCGCTCAGGCCATGAGTGGCGTCAGTGATCCCGGCGAACTGACTCTCCATATTATGGAGATGGTTGTCGGGGAAACTGCAGTGGGCATGAGCTGGGTTATCCGCTTCGCTGCACTGGTCATGGCGTTTATCGGGCTTGGCCTGCGGCTCAGGCATGTCGGGCTGTCACGTTATGTGCTTACCCTGTCCGGCGGTATAGCACTTGCTACACTGGCATGGGGCGGGCATGCGGCAATGAATGACGGCATCAGCTACTATCTTCATCTTCTGAGCGATATCATTCATCTGACAGCGGCCGGGGCCTGGATCGGTGCACTGGCGGCTTTTACTCTGCTCTTATGCATCAAAAAGGCTGAAAAGGCTGTCTATGCCAGCCAGCTGGCCGCAGCGTTGTCGGGTTTTGCCCGTGCCGGCACGATCATTGTGCTGAGCATTGTCATCACCGCCGTGGTTAACTTCGTATTTATCGTTGAAAAGCCTCTGAGTACCCTGCCGGGCAGTGACTATGGTCTGCTGCTGCTGATAAAAACTGTTCTGTTTTTTCTGATGCTGCTGCTGGCCGCCGCCAATCGCTTCCGGCTTACACCGCGACTGGAAACGGCCCTGCTTCAGGGCCAATATAAGATGGGTATTTACCTGATGCGTAAAAGCATTATCACGGAATTTACTGTTTCGGTACTGATACTGGCAACCGTCGCCTGGCTGGGCACGCTATCGCCGGATACCGGTATGGAATAACGACTAACCGTAGCCTGCAGGAAAGCTGCCCATGACCACTATGCTGATCGTTGAGGATGAACTGAAAACCGGTACCTACCTGAAACAGGGGCTTCTGGAAGCGGGATATGATGTAACCCTTGTAAACGATGGGCGTCAGGGACTGGAGCATATCCTGCGACAGCATTATGATCTCATTATTCTGGATGTAATGCTGCCCTCAATGGACGGCTGGGATATTCTTCAGCAGATGCGTATGGCCCGGCACGAAGAGCCCGTGCTGTTTCTGACTGCCCGGGATAACGTCAGTGAAAAGATTAAAGGTCTCGATCTTGGCGCGGATGACTATCTGCTCAAACCCTTTGATTTTGCCGAGCTCCTGGCGCGTATCCGCACCCTGCTCAGACGCAACCGTACGCAAACGTCCGGTACGCACCGCATTGCTGATTTGGTTATGGATGTCACCCGCCGGAGTGTGAGCCGTTCCGGCAAAAAGATACACTTGTCTGCTAAAGAATTTGTGCTGCTTGAGCTACTGTTACAGCGGACCGGAGAGGTGCTGCCAAGGAGCCTGCTTTCATCTCTGGTCTGGAATATCAATTTTGAAAGCGATACCAATGTGATTGATGTGGCCGTCAGACGACTTCGCAGTAAGGTGGATGATGACTTTACACCAAAGCTTATTCACACGGTACGGGGTATCGGATATGTGCTGGAGATACGGGAAGAGTGAAGCGTAACTGGTCCCTGACATCACGACTGAGCATAATCTTTGCCGGCGTGATGATGTCCGTCTGGCTTCTTTCGAGTGTGCTGCTTGTAGCCGCCCTCAGCAGTTATTTTCGTCATCAGGATGCCACATTGCTGACCGGAAAGCTTGAACTTGCCACAGAGCTTCTTGAGGGCGAGGTGCACGCCGGAAAGCTCGACAGCGCATCGCTTGCACGAAAGCTTTCGGATGCCATGGTTGGTCACAGCGGACTTTATCTTTCCGTTAAAACAACCGATAACCAGATGCTGGCCGACTATTCATCACCCGGTTTTTTGGTGCCTTATGAGCGCTTTAGCGACGAAGCTACCCGTCCGGGTATTATGCAGACGGTAGAGGAAGATAGCTGGCGTTATAACGTTATGGTCAGAAAAATTAATGCTAAGAGCGCAGGAAAACTAAACGATGTACTGATTACGGCCGCCTATGATACCAGCCTTCATGATGAGTTTATCGGTCAGCTTAAAAGATGGCTGGTCTGGTTTAATGTCGCCCTGATATTTATCTCCGTTTTTCTGGGATGGCTCGTCACCCGGATGGGACTCAGGCCTCTGAATGAAATAAACCGGCTTGCCTCAGCAATTACGATTAACAGCCTGAGCAAACGTCTCCCTGGCCATAATCTGCCAGCCGAACTAAAGGTAACAGTAGCTGAATTTAACAGCATGCTTGAACGGCTGGAAGATTCATTCTGTCGTCTGTCTGAGTTCTCTTCGGATATCGCGCATGAACTGCGTACCCCTGTCAGTAATCTGATGATGCAGACTCAGGTTGCGCTGTCCCGTGAACGTGATGCCGAAAGTTACCGTGAGGTACTTTTTTCAAATCTGGAAGAGCTGAGCCGGCTCGCCAGAATGAGCAGTGATATGCTTTTCCTGGCTAAATCTGAAAACGGGCTGATGCCTCTGGAGAAACAGGACGTTTCGTTAAACGCAGAGCTGGAAGAGCTCCTCGATTTTTTTGAACCGCTTGCCGGTGACAGCGGTAAAACGCTTTCTCTGCAGGGGGAGGCAGTTGTCAGAGGCGATCGCCTGATGCTGCGTCGTGCAATGAGTAATCTGATAACTAACGCCATAAAATATTCATTACCGGGATCAGCTATTAATGTGCTGGCTGAACACCACGCCGGCAGGGTTTTTATACATATCTCTAACCCCACAGAAAATATCAACCGGGATAGTCTGAACCGGCTTTTTGACCGCTTTTACCGGGGCGACGCTTCCCGTCAGCATAATACGGACGGTGCCGGACTGGGGCTGTCCATCACCCGTTCTGTTTTACTGGCTCATGAGGGCGATCTGCAGGTTTCCATGAACGATAATGTAATTACGTTCACGGCAATGATGCCGGCTCCCCGGGAGGTGTTTTAACGTTTTACCGGCAGGTCGGCAATTTTCATGGTCTTGTACTGCCTTAGTATCAGTAATAGGTTTCCCGGCACATTAAAGGATATCGGGAAAATCTGAAGTCTGAATCCAATACATGAAGGAGTGACGTTATGAAAAAAACGCAATTTGTTTTTGCTTCACTGATTTTTGCCCTGCCGGCTGCCGTTATAGCACAGCAGCCGGACTCAAAGATGTCCCAGGATATGAATATGTCCCCGGCTTCAAAAGAGTACATGTCTGGTATGCAAAAGATGCACAGCGGCATGATGAATGCCATGAAGGAGCAGGATGCTGACAGAGCGTTTGCCAGGGGCATGATTGAGCACCACAAAGGGGCTATTGCCATGGCCGAAACGGAACTGAAATACGGGAAAGATCCGGAAATGAAGAAGATGGCAGAGGACATTATCAAAGCGCAAAAAGGTGAAATTGAGCATATGGAAACGTGGCTGAAAAAATAATCATCTTCCGCTTTGGGGTCTGTTAACGTAAAGCAGGTTTCTGGCGGAGGACCTCTGGGAATCTTTAATGAGAAAGTAATATAACCTGTCTGAACCTTCGCCCCGGGTCCATTCAGGCAAAATGCTTCTCCGGGGCGAAACAGGGTGCCTTACTGTTTTTTCAATGCATAATCCAGTTTTTCCATATCGTTAACGACAATTTCTTGCTCGTCAGCAGTCAGAGGAACTTCCTCCAGATAACGCTTCACTGAAGCCTTACTTTCCAGCAGCAGGCCTCTGGCGCTTTCTTTAGGTAGGTTAAAATCGCACCCGATACAGGCCATACGGTGAGGGCAGCTGCTCCAGAATGGGTTCGTACAGAAAGAATCCCCTAAATCGTAATAGGTTGCCGGTCCGGTCAGGCTGACAGCCTCCGGATCATGATCGATTAGCACGCTCATCATATGCGCCACCCGGTCCGCCTTCACAAAAGACGCAGCCAGCTGGGTAGGACGTATACGAATATAATGCATGGTGGACTGAGGCGTAGAATGACCTGACCACTGCATCAGCTCATACAAAGTCATGCCCTGTGGAACACTGGCCAGGGCTGTAACTGCTGAAGCGCGCCCCCGATGGCTGGTAATTGGCCCCCGGCTGTCTTGCGCAGGCACACCCGCTCTGGCACAGAGAACCGGGATGACAGTCCGGTTTATGACATCCCTGCCGACAGGTTTGCCCCGAAACTGAAACAGGAAGCGGACTTTTTCACCGGTACGCTCATCCGTAAGAGCTGCCTGTTCCTGTGGACGTTCGCTGAGCCAGATATCAACGTACTTTTTCACGACGGCAGAGATAGGTTTTACAAAGGCTTTAGACGTTTTTCCTGCCGGTACGCTGAGGTAGCAAAGCGTTCCTGCCGGAATGATGTTGCCATCCTCCCGCCTGATATCATCCACCTGCAGAGTGATGCAGCCAGCAGTAAGACGCATTAACTCGTTCTGGCGCAGCCCGGCATGTGTCCAGATAACGGCCATCGCCTGCAACATGGACAGAGGATAGTGAATGTCACTCAGGAGATCTTCATGGCGCAGATTGAGGCTTGCCCAGATCAGCTTCAGCCAGACAGGATCATCAATGACGCGGGGATTTACACTCTGACGGAACAGTGGAGTGCCAGGCGTAGAGAGATGTCGTGCCGGACTGAATTTCAGTCGCCCCCAGCCCCAGTTTTCATAATCGATCATGAAACGGCGAACCGCATAAACAAATCCACTACGGGAATTCGGCAGCAAGGGCTCACCTATCCGGGCAGATTGCCGGGCACCTCCTTCAGTGCCCAGTGACAGCTCGCCCACCTTCATTCGTCCAACTGCCGCAATAAAGCTGGCACAGGTTTCCATTGTCCAGTCGGCCGGTTCGTGAATATCCGGATATTCACGGGCAAGCCACAGCCCACAGCGGAGAATAAAACTGTACTGGTTCTCCCGCGATCGGGGGCGAAGCACTGACGTATGCCTCCATTTCCGGCACCACCTGACCCAGTCTGCCGCGATACCTTGCGTGGGTTTTTCATGCCATTCTTTATAATTCCGCATACGCACAGAATTTTTTATGATGCCCATTGCGGCAAGTGCGTGTGAAACCCTGCCAGCTGTTTTTGCTATTCCCCGGTCGTGATAATTCTGTGCCCGCCACAGCAGATCGATCGTAAAGCTTTCAAGTTGAGGATTTTTATTCATCAGCATCAGTACGCCGAGTATGGCTGACAGAGCATTTTTCTGGTTCTGACTTTTATACCCAAGCGAAACCAGAGCTTCAGTCAGACGGCTGAGCTCCTGACTGAAAATGTTCTGTCCAAAAATGGCTCGGGCATACAGCGACGGCGCGCCCTGATGCGGCAAACTGAACGGAGAAGAAAATGGGCCAAGATGAAAGGCAAAAGCGGCAAGCAGCGGCCTGCCTGATTCATGCTGCTGTAACAGATAAATCCATTTTTCCTGCGGCCACTGCCAGCAGGGTTTCCCTGTCCGGTGTGTTTCTGCCAGAACGGAAAGAATTATGATTCTGATCAGCCTGTCACTTGTTCCACTGCGAGTGGCAATATCCTGCAAAGGCATCAGTAACAATGACAAAGAATCCGGCTGTTCGAGAGCGGCTGTTCTGCGATGGCCTGTACTTAGCGCTGCCCGTTCTTCAGCAGTGAGCACATCATTCAGCTGATAATCTGTACGTTCAAAGGGGCTATAAGTACACATGATTATTTCTTCTTTCATCAGCGAGTCTCCGTCTGAAAAATAAGGCCGGCAACTTTTCGATCAATTTCAGCTACTGCAGCGGCCATCCGACCAGCCAAATCAGAACCTGAAAGATGGATGTAAATCTGGGTAGTACGCGGATCGCGGTGTCCTGCGTATGCGGCTAGTTCATGGAGTTTCCATCCAAAGCGTGCCAGGTGCGTCAGACGAAGATGGCGGAAGGTATGTGTGGTGATTTGTGGAAGGCCGGCATCAAGTGCCCATTTCCGGACGGTTTTACTCCAGTTCCAGAAAGACAGGGGGGCACCGTGGTTACGATCAGAAGCCGAGCGAAACAATGCACCTTCTCGGTAACCCGCGAGCCGTAACTGCCGGAAATGATTTGCCAGCACCGGTGTTACGGCGGAACTGTAGCAGACTATCCTTTCCCGCCTGTTTTTCGTCGTTTCGGCGCGAACACGAATCAGACGATGAGCAGGATCAATATCTTCAAGCATGAGGGAGGCTACTTCTGCGCGACGAAGCGCACCGTAATACGCCAGGGCTAGCATCAATCTGTCACGCAGGGAGGCGGCAGAGACATGCATCAGGAATCTGAGCCATTGCTCATCATCAGGAATAACGGGCAGACGTGTGATACGGGGAACCAGACCGCGTCCCGTATAAGCGCTCCCCGGCAAACCCGAACGGGGTAACGGGTTGAGACTGCAGATATCCTGATAAACCAGAATGTCATACCAGAGACGGATCGCAGAAAGGCGCAGCTGGAGCGTGGCGCTGGCCGCGGGAAAAGGCATGCCGGGTAGCTGAGGGCTGATGTAGGCGGCCAGGTCTTCAAACCGGGCCTTTTCAGGTTCAATGCTGTTCTGGCTGCAGAACGCAAAATAATGGCTGAGGGCACTGCGGTAGGCGGAGAGTGTGGCCTGAGCCCTGCCCAGGTCGGACAGCAGTTTCAGCCAGCGCTCCGCCAGTACCAGAACGTCCTCATTTGGTGGAATCATCATTGTGTTTACCTCTGACAGCAGCATTGCTACTCAAAGTTTACCCAGTCAATGTTGCATTCCACTTAACTTACTAAAGGGCGTAATTACTGGAGAAAAAGTGGATCTTCTCGGGGTACTGCTGATTCTTAATTTTGAACCAGGGTTCACCCATCTTAATGTATTTCTTAGCCTCTTTACTGCGAGCGATCACGCAGCCGTCGTTATTTGAAAGAATGCAGACAGGTGCATTCCTCAGTGATGGCTGGAATGCTTTCTCTACGCTCGCGTAAAAGGAGTTCACATCGATCAGGCCAAACACGTCAGTTTCTCCGACGCGTCGTGTGAACAAAATGGATCACGACGCCAAAGATCTGCAGGGTCTCAGGGTCAGGAGTAATGACCGGGTAGGCAGGATTCATGGGCTGAAGAACCGGACCGTGCGGCTTTATGAGCAAACGCTTGACGGTAAACTCACCAAAGACCTCTGCAATAACAACGTCGCCGTGTTCTGGTTTAAGTGACCGATCAACGATAAGCAGGTCACCATCGTATAGTCCGATATCCTGCATGCTGTTACCCTCAGCCCGCAGAAAGAAAGTACTTGAGCGATGGGCTATCAGATGTTCATTGAGGTCCAGCTCCTGTTCAGCATAGTCCTGGCAGGGGGACGGGAACCCGCAAGGTACGCGCTCAAGAAAAAGAGGACGGAAACTGAGTAGCGGATTTTGTGCCGGATTGATGAGCCTGAGGGTGTGAAACATAATCAAATTTCCTGCCAGTGTGCTGTATATAATTACAGTAGTATTAACTGACTTTCACCACGGCGCAAGATGCTGAGGGCAGGGGAGGGGGGGGATAATTTTCACGAGCCATGAAATGTCTCATGTTATTGTGCACTGAGTGTTCAAAAAATCACCATGATGCACCGGCCTTCCGCTGGCGGGCGGTGCATCAGATTATCCACAGCTTTCTTTGCCGGATGTGCAGCGCAGATGTGGATAATCCTCCTCATTAATTCGACTTCGGGTTGGTTGACTCCTTTTACCCGCTGCATATTCGCTGAGCTTCGGCAGCGCATTCTTAAAGGTTTTATATAAGGGGCAGGTTGTGCAGCCCGCCTCTCACGGTTATCTCACTTCACGTATCCCTGCACGGCACTGTCGGGCGCATATTAACCTTAATCCTGAAGGCTGACTTTACTCACAGTTGACCGGAGGCGCGCACGCCTTTCCGGTTCTCTACCGCGTCACCCCGGCAATCAGATAATCGCGGCGGCTAGACTGCCCGCCGCTCTGAGGTGCAACGCCGTTTCGCTGCCGCTCAGCCACCGTTGCCGCTGCATCATGCTGTCCATTCCTTCAGTCATCACCGTATAAGTCCTTTCTCCGGGGCTGAGACAAGCACAGGCGACCTGGTCGTCCAGGATGGGATGAACGCCGGGAAAATTTTGTCCGGCCACTGCGTTAGACCAGAAAAAAATGTCCCCGGCGCCCCGGACGCCTGCCATCCCCCGCGCTGGTTGACGCCCTCGCGGCGAAGGATCTCAAACGGGTGAAGTGAATACCGGAGGATTGAACCAGCCGAGTTCCACAAAAACGTCAACACCGCGGCTCCCGAAACTCAACGGGTGATGGGGTGAACAACTCAGTGAAAGAGGAGAAGAAGTATGGCAGCACGAGGCATCAATAAAGTCATTCTGGTCGGCAATCTGGGGCAGGATCCTGAGGTGCGCTACATGCCAGACGGCGGTGCGGTGGCAAACATCACGCTGGCAACGTCAGAAAACTGGCGGGATAAGCATACCGGTGAAAATAAGGAGATCACGGAGTGGCATCGCGTGGTGCTGTTCGGAAAGCTCGCCGAAGTGGCTGGGGAATATCTGCGCAAAGGCGCGCAGGTCTACATCGAGGGGCAGCTGCGCACCCGTAAATGGCAGGGCACTGACGGACAGGATAAATACACCACGGAAGTGGTCGTCAATGCCGGCGGTACGATGCAGATGCTGGGTGGACGCGCCAGTCACACTGATTCAACGGAAACGCAGAGAAATCAGATTCCGCCATCGGACGCGGTTCAGAAGCGTACAGAATCCCGGGGTGGAGCCAGAGGTAAAGGTGGGAAAGGAGGAAAGGGCTCGACCCGCCCGGCACAGCCGCAGTCAGCACCGCAGCCGAAATGGCCGGAGCCCGGAAACTATCCGCCGCCGCCGCAGGACTTTGACGATCCGATCCCATTTTAAACATGGCAGGGTCCGCGGAAGCGGGACCGTCAAGAACCGCGACTACCCGAAGAGAGTGCCCTGGCGGAGCTGCAACTCCGCACAGGGCGTGACAATCAAATTATAAGGAACCCGATATGTCAGTTATTCAGTCTAAAGAAAATATTCGTGGCGGCAAGCTATCCTGCTATTACGGTCGGCTGGCTGGCGGTGGCATGAGCAGCCACAGCGGTGAGATGACCCGAGATGAGCCGTTAACGCTTGCCCGGCTACGGGCGTTATCTCCCTGTGAGTACGAATCCTATTGCGCGCGAGGCGAAGAGTTTCGTCAGCGTATGACTGGTGCTGTCCTGCACGCGCTTAAGCCCGGTGATGCCTGGCGTACAGACTGTGAAATCCGGGGAGAGTGGGGCGGCGTGTTTCCGGTCCACCTGCGGCTGACGCACCGCAAATGCCGGCACGTCACCCTTGATATACTGAGCCCAGGCGGAGAGTCGCCTTTCTGGCACGGATTAATGTGGCTGAACCCCGATCACACGGGTTTGTACTTCTGGAACAGCGAGCAGTTGGCAACCGACATCATCCGGGAACTGCTGCAGCGTATCGATGAGATGGTGAGAGCGGGATATACGCCAGGGCAGATTGCCGTTGTTTTGCGCCGCGGGGGGATCAACTGATGCATACCCGGTTTATTCCCAGTATTTCCAGCGCAACGAAACTGCCTGTGGGGCTAAGTATGATGGCTCAGGTGGCCGACCTTAAGTGCTCTCACTGGCATCCGGTGACGTCAGAAGCGCAGGGAGCTTCATATGCACCCGGAGATAAAAGCCCTCGTACCGCGCAGTTAAGTGTTAAATCAGTGACAGATAATGAAGTAACCCGTGTGTGCGAAGTAAAGACGCCATTGGCGTTAAAACTGACTCCGCCGGAGGTTGCCTGGTGCAAAGCCGCCACACATATGGAGGCGCTCATCTGCGAAGCGGGAGTCTCACTAGCCTGGCAGACACCGTCTTCGTACAGACGATGGTTCTCCTGCTGGCGGGGAAGGGGAGTGCGGGTAAACGATCTGCTGAATATGACATGGATCTGGCGTGTGCGTGCATCGTACTGATACTGCTAATACAGTTTCAGTGAACGTTTTTGATGGTTCAGCCCGGCAGGTCTATGTTCGGGAATTCTGGGCCCGGAGCTGATTTAGAGTCAATACCGGAAGAAATGTATCGGAGATGCTGACGCAGGGTACCTTCATTGGTGTACCCTGTGCTTTAGACGTTACGGCTTCAAACATTTAGCTTCCAGAACACCCGGCTCACAGCACGTATACCCTCACGCTGACTTCTCCCTCTTTAGAAGTATGCTCTCCCTGCAGATCAGCGATCAATCCGGACGGATTGGTGATGAATTTGTTTGGATCATAGATAACACACCACAGTTTTTTACAGTCCCCGTGTTTACGGTAATGCGCTATATCGATCGTAAGTTCATCTCCAATCTTTTTGGAGTGGTGGCGGTCACGTACAATTTTTGTTTCAAGCACCAGGTTGTGCGCTGGTAACAGAAAGTCCATTCGGGTGCTTACACCAGCGTAGCTAGGTGTGAACTCCTCCGGGCGTATATCCTGAACCCATGGTCTGAGCAGTGAGTGAAGGAGATCCTGAACATCGTATTCACTCTCGAACGACAGGCGTTGACTGCCTTTCCTGCGGTTTGTGAGGGGATGCATTGCACGTTGCAGGCCTTTTACGAGTCGTTCTAACAGGGCCTCTACTTTCTCAGGGATGACGGGCTGCTGGAAGTTGCTGACCGTTTCTTCATGTGAAAGCTCGGTGACGGGAATATGGCCCAGAGGCAATACCTGACCAAAACGATAATAGCGAAGGCCATTCTCGTGAAGTACAGTTTCAATGCGTTTCCTTTTCAGGAACCAATCCTGAAATTCAGGCGTGTCTTTCTGGGGAGGGAGATCCATGAATTCTTCAATAACCCCTCCTAAAACAGCGAGGCTGTCCGTTTCGGGATCCTGCCCAGCATTATAAAGCCAGGTTTTCCATTTAATACTGTGGGAACCCTGCGGTGCGTCCCCGGGCGCGCCAGCCGAATAGAAGAGCAATTCCAGAGCCGGATGTGATCCCGTGGTTGAGATTATCTCTCCAACAACACTGCATAAAGATCTCGATAGCCTCATTCAACCTCCTGTTAAAACGGGTGACCAAGTTTTTATCATTATCGTTGTTATGCATGAGGGCACAATATTCAGGGGAAGAAAAAAAGCCGGCTGGCGCCGGCCTCGCAAGCTCGCGATGGTTTGGACTAATCACTACAACATCACACTGGACTAAGATGAACAGCCCGCAACACGGCAGGAGAATTCACCTGGTGTTGGTTCTTGTCATGCAAACAGGCTGTCATCGGTTTGTGACCGGTCTCACTAACCGGTAGGTTCTACCGGATCGCACCTTGACGCGTTTAGGGTCTGGCGGCTGGGGTCTGATAAAAACTGCAATTGCATCCAGGAAACTGGCTGTTTAATCAGGCACAACAACCTCATGCGGTAAGTTAAAGGTAGGCCAACTGTTATGAATAAAGGAGTCAGAAGTGAGGAGGCGGGGTGAACCATTAGAACAAATCACAAAAATGGCTTTCAAATCTTAAGCAAAATTGTGGTATTAAACTTTGTTACACGGATGGAATAGGATGTTTCTGTAATTTATTTTCTGTGAGAGTGGCTGATACCAGGCTTAATCCTTATGTTGATTATTAATCAGCTGATTGAATTAAATGAGAAAAAACTGAGTTAGGGAGAGACATGAAGCTTGCAACAATTCGTCTAAGTGGTTTTCAGTCTTTTGGTCAGGAGGCCACCGAACTGAGCCTTGAAGATATCACATATATCATCGGGCCAAATGGTTCCGGAAAGACCGCCGCACTTCAGGCTTTGTGTCGACTTTTTGCGTTTGACCCTTCGCTACGGCGGGTTCAGCGTTCAGATTTCCACATCCCTTTTGACGAAGAGGAGGCACCCGCTGAGCGCCAGTTGTGGATAGAGGCAGATTTTCTATTTCCTGAACTTGAAAAGGACCAGGACAACAGCACTGTTGCACCTCATTTTAGTCATATGCGTCTGGACGAGCCAGAAGGTGTAGCGCGCATTCGTTTTCGCCTTACTGCGACCATGGGGCTGGATGGCGACATTGAAGAAGCTTTGGTCTATGTCCTGGATATTGATGCCGATGGCTCCCCTCTGAATGTGGCTCAGGTGCCCAGAGCTGAACGTAATCATATACAGGTGCATTATCTGCCAGCCAGACGCGATCCCGCGGACCATATAACTTATGGTGCGAACGCGTTACTTGGGCGTTTACTTCGCGCTGTCCGCTGGGATGCCGAGCGCGATACGATTAAAGGGCTGACTGACCAGATAAGCGAAAGCCTTGCAGCAAACCCCTCAGTCAATGCTTTTAGTGAAAGTTTAAAAACAACCTGGGCAACACTGCATAAAGGTAAGTTTTTTGCTGATCCTAAAATTACTTTTGTTGCATCAGAAATTGAGTCGCTGTTACGGCATTTATCGGTTTCCTTTACTCCGGGTCACGATGGATCATTTGTCGATTTCTCCCGCTTGAGTGATGGCCAAAAGTCGATGCTTTACCTTTCTCTTGTTTTATCATCTCAGGCGATAGGCAGAGCTGTTCTTGCTGAGAAAGATGTATCCTTTGACCCCGACAAATTACGCCCGCCGGTCTTTACACTGGTAGCCCTGGAAGAGCCGGAAAACAGTCTTTCTCCACATTATCTGGGACGCATAGTGAGTTCCCTTAATGCCATGACAAAACATCCGGATGCGCAAGCACTGATTGCCACGCATGCACCCACTATGCTGCGCCGAGTTGATCCTGAGCGAATTCGTTATCTTCGACTGGATGAGTCACGAGAGACGCGGGTCACTTGTATTAAGTTGCCCGAGACAACAGATGAGGCACATAAATTTGTGCGGGAAGCCGTGCAGGCATTTCCTGAAATCTATTTTTCGCGGCTGGTAGTGCTTGGCGAAGGTGACAGTGAAGAAATTGTGTTGCCGCGTTTGCTGCAGGCCAAAGGTGCGCCCGTTGATGAGTCGGCCATCACGATAGCGCCGTTGGGGGGACGACATGTTAATCATTTCTGGCGACTACTTGCGGCCTTAAAGATCCCTTATCTTACACTGCTTGATTTTGATTTAGCCCGCTATGCGGCAGGCTGGGGACGAATCAAGTACGTCAACGACCAGTTTTCATTACATCATCCGGGTAAGAAACTGCCTGAAAATTATGGAATTCCACATTGGAATGATGGTAAACAGAAATTTCGTAACTTCGAAAATTATCTCGACCTGCTTGAAGAGCGTGGCGTGTTTTTCTCCTACCCGATGGATTTAGACTTTTCAATGCTACTCGCTTATCCAGATGCGTATGGCGTTGATAAAGAAGAGCCCGACGAGGCAACGATTAAAGCTGTGCTCGGAAAAAGTCACTACGATCCAACGCAATACAGGGATGACGAATTAGCGCTGTTCAATACCTATCACCAACGTTTCAAGCTTGGCAGCAAACCCGCAGCACACATCGAGGCGTTGACACAGCTAACAGATGCAGAACTGCTTAAAGGCATGCCAGTATCTCTGGACAATCTGGCAGAAGCCGTTATTGCCAGACTCGCGGAGCTGCCAGAATGATTACTGTTGAAGATTGGCAACCCGCCGATGGATTGACGCTGGAACCCAATGCTGAACGTGCAGCAAAAGCGCGTAAGCGTTGCCTGGCGCTGACTGCCGGACCTGGCGCGGGTAAGACGGAAATGCTCGCGCAACGAGCAGACTTCCTTTTGCGCACAGGAACATGCCGGTACCCCAAGAGAATTCTGGCCATCTCATTTAAGGTCGATGCCAGCAGAAATCTGAAGGAACGCGTTGAGCGCAGATGTGGATTGGAATTGGCCTCACGCTTCGACAGCTATACATTTCATGCGTTTGCCAAAAGGATCATTGATCGGTTCAGACCGATTCTTTCGGGAGAATATGCGCTCGATGCCGGGTACACCATTGTCGAGAAAAAAAATGGCCCATCTCGCACTGAAATAGAATTCGGCGATCTCGTTCCACTCGCTATTCAGATATTGAAAAACTCAAAAATTGCCCGCAATGCGATTCGACAAACATACAGTGATATTTTTCTCGATGAATTTCAGGACTGTACGAACTTACAGTATGACTTGGTTAAACTGGCGTTTCAGGGGACGAAAATTCGCCTGACTGCTGTGGGTGATACAAAGCAGAAAATTATGGCGTGGGCAGGTGCGCTGGACGGTATTTTTCAGAGCTTTGTTAAAGACTTCAATGCGGTACCCCTCAATATGTATCGTAATTTTCGGTCTAAGCCCCAGTTGCTGCGGGTTCAAAATGAAATTATCCGTAAGTTAGATCCTGCATCAGTCATGCCTGACGAACAATTGAAAGGTGATGAGGGTGAAGTATATGCCTGGAGGTTCGACGACAGCCTGATTGAAGCCCGTTATCTGGCTGATTTGATAGGTGGCTGGATAAATAATGAGGGCGTACCACCAGCGGAAATTGCAATTCTGGTTTCTAAGCAGTTGGATTTGTATGCAGACCACCTCATGTCGGAGTTACATGAGCGCGGGATCCCATACCGGAATGAACAGCAGTTACAAGATATCACGGTTGAACCCGTCGCGTGCTTAGTCGTTGATTATCTGTCTTGTCTTTATGGTCACCGGGAACCCAAGGCATGGATACGGCTGATGAATCAGTTAGTCCCTTTTGCAGACGAAGAAGTCCAGGCCAGCACTCGTAAAGACCTTGACCAGTTGATAAGAACGCATCGTAAAAAAGTCTCTGATGCCCGGAAAACGGATTCTCCATTTTCCGGGATGTGGAGTTTTGTTGGGGCTTTCCTGAAGCACGTTGGCATGCAAACGCTTGTAGCTTTATCGCCTGAGTATGAATCTCATGAACGGCTGAAGCAGGTTGTTCGGGATACCAGGGCAAGAATCGAGAACTTGATGGGGGCAGATTCAGATTTATCGGGCGCATTGAAACGGTTTGCGAATGATCAGTCTGTTCGCATTCTGACTATCCATAAAAGTAAAGGCCTGGAGTTTGATTCGGTTGTAATGATGGCAATTGAAAATGAGATTTTTTTTGGTGACGAAGCTGAGAATCGTTGCGCATTTTTCGTCGGTGTTTCTCGAGCAAAGAGACGTCTGGTTTTAACTCATGCCGATAAGCGAGATCAGCCAGCTAACGCCAAGCGCTGGAGGACTATCAGAACGCCTCAATCCGAGTATTTTGGCTACGTGGTCCCATTTGTCCGGTAGCAATAAGCAAAATTAATTTGCTGGCTTGCACAAAATTATTCATTTCAGAATGAGGGACAGAATTGATATCAATTCTGTCCCTCTTTTTTGCAGTAATTTTGTTTGGTACAGGCATGAGTTGACCGCACAGTTTCTGACTCTTATTTGAATTTTTTAACCGCTTGACTGGACACCTTCGGCTCCCCGGTATGACGGGTCGTCAGCCCGACTTCGCTAACCGGCAGGCCGCTAAGCTCCGCCGAACCGCCACAGGCGACGTTTCGGGCCTGGCGGCTGGGGTCTGATACCCGTTCGTCGTCCCGCGAAAACGAAGGTTGATAAGGCAGCAGTGGCGGCAGTGGAACAGGCGCTGGAGAAAGTGGAAATCGAGATGATCCCGCTGTCGCGTCTGGCGGTGTCGCCGCTGAACGTGCGCAGCAAGGTTTACGTGCAGTCGCGTATTGAGTCGCTGGCGGCCACCATCAAAAACGTTGGGCTGCTGCATAACCTGATCGCGCATGATATGCCTGACGGCCTTCTTGGCGTGGCCTGCGGCGGTCGTCGCCTGACAGCGTTGCAGTTACTGCTGGCACAGGGTGTTTATCAGCCCGATCAGCTTATTCCTGTTAAGCGTGTGTCTGAGGAACTGGCCCGTGCCGCCTCGATGGTGGAAAACGGCGAGCGCGAGGACATGCACCCTGCCGAGCAGATTGCCGGATTCCAGGCGCTGGCTGATGAAGGCAAAACCCCTGCACAGATTGGCGACCTGATGGGCTACGGCTGGCGTCATGTGCAGCGCTGCCTGAAACTCTCAGGCCTGGCACCTGCCATTCTTGACGAGCTTGCTGCCGACAAGATTACGATTGAGCAATGCCAGGCGCTGACGCTCGCCGACTCGCATGAACGCCAGGTGGAGGTGTGGGATCAGGCTTCCAGCTATTACAACCCGTCAGCCGACACCATTCGTAACCTGATCACCTCTTCAGAGACTGAAATCAGCCGTTCCCATAAATTTGCCTTCGTGGGCAAAGATGCCTACCTGGCGGCAGGCGGCACTATTCGTGCCGACCTGTTCAGCGGTGAAGACGATGGCTACATCGATACCGCGCTGGTTGAAAGCCTGACGCTTGAAAAGCTGCAGCAGATAGCGGAAGCCGTGAAGAAGGAGGAGGGCTTTGCCTGGACGGAGGTCAGTGCTGACAGGCGGCTGCACTCCTGGGACAGCAAGGTGAAGCGTTCGTATGTGGTGCCGCAGGAGCGCTGCCCGGACTACACCCCGGAAGAAGACGCGCAAGTGAGCGAACTGCGCGCGCAGTGGCGTCTAACCGACGATGAATCCTTAAAGCCTCAGCTGAAAAAGCAGATTGCCGCGCTGGAAAACGCTGCGGACAAACGTCACTGGTCGGCGCTCGATAAAGGCAAAACGGGCGCGGTGGTCTGCTATGAGTCCGGCGTGTGCTTCATTCAGCGCGGCGTACAACGAGTGGCGGACCTGCCGAAGAAAAACAAACCTGAAAACAAAGATGACGTGCAGGCGATGTCTGAAGGCTATTCCGCCGCGCTGGTGCGCTCGATGTCCTGCGAGCGATCGCTTGCGGTGCAGGCCGCACTCTGTTCAAAACCGGATATATCGGTCGCGATGCTGACCTGGACGCTGTGCCGTTCAACGTTCAGCCATAGCAGTTATGACAACACCCCAATGAAAGTCAGCCTGACCGACAACAGCTCTTCGCTGGTTTCTGACTCCGCTTCTAAGAAGGAGGGCAAAGCTTGGCAGTTTATGCAGCAGCAGAAAGCGGAGTGGCAGGCGAGATTGCCCGAGCGCTGGGCGCAGGACTTCCGCTGGCTGCTGGACTGGAGCTCCGATGATGCGCTTGGGCTGCTGGGATTCTGCAGCGCCGCAACGATCTGCTCTTTCCAGGACAGGATCTATGGCAAAAGCCAGACCAGCAACCTCGATATGCTGGAGACGGCGATGGGCTTTGAGCTCGCTGACTGGTGGCAGCCGACCGCTGACGGGTTCTTCAAGCGTATGAGCAAAGATCAGATTGTGGGCGCACTTACGGAGGCGGGTAAGACAGGCAACGCCAGCGATGCGGGGAAAATGAAAAAAGGTGACGCCGCCGGGTTTGCAGAGGAGGCACTCAAAGACGCTCGCTGGGTTCCTGCGTGGATGCGACCGCTTAAAGACGATGCGGCAGAAAGCGACAGTGAAAATACTCAGGACAGCGAAGACTGACAGCGGCAGACCGCCCGAATGGGCGGTCATTATATTAGGAGAAAAGCCATGAACACGATCCCCCGTCACCTCTCACTCGTTCCTGCCTGTCCGTTCACGCTCGCCGTCAGCCTCGCCATTGCCGACGTTGAAAAGCGCCAGAAGGGCAGGGCGGCACGCGGTACGCACCCTTACGCCAGCGCCTTTGTGCGCTATTACTGCGATACTCGTACGATCAAAGCAGACCATCTGCGCCGGGTAATGCCAGAATATTCCCCGCGTGACCGCTTTGCGCCTGCTGCCGTAGAGTACATGACAGCGCTCGATACGCTGATTGCTTCCCGGGGGGAGCGCTGTCCGTCGCCGCTTTCACAGGATAAGGATAGCGGCGTGGTGCGCATGGCCGGGCTTGATGGCGCGCCAGACCGCTGGATCCGACCCGCGGAGCTGCGCAAGGAAGACGTGGCGGTCTTTAAGGAAGTCACGCGGGACATCAGCCCGGGCGAGAGGATCCGCCTGACGGCAACGGATCGTGACCGCAACGTACGTGCCAGCGACATGGCAGTGGTGTCAGGCATTACGGAGGAGGGAACCATTCTGCTCAACACCGGTGACCGGCAGCTGTCATTCAATCCCACCGCGCACTATGCCGACCGACACATGGACTACGGCTATGCCGTCACCACATACAGCTCGCAGGGCGCGTCGGTTAAGTACCTCATTGGCCTGTTTGGCGAAGAGGGTGCCAGAGGGCGGATGGCGGCGCTGGACAGCACCTACGTACAGCTTTCCAGGGCAAAGGAGCACGTGCAGACCTATTTTGACAATCTGTCCGGTTGGGCAACGAAGGTGGAGAGTAAAAGCGGGCGGCGCCAGACGGTGCACGACGTGATGATGCGCGCAGAGGACGTGCGCGCGGACCGCGAGATGCAGGTGTGGGACAAAAGCCTGCCGGTGTCCGGCACGCGCCTGGCGGATCGTGTCGACCGGGACCTGACGGCCGACGCACGCTTTATGGCCGGTAAGACCCCGGAGATGCTCTGGCCGGTGATCAATGAGCACGGCCGCCAGCGCGGGAACCTCCACGTTCCGGTATCGCCCTCAGGCGGGGAGGTGGATTTTTCAGGCGCCCACTATGAAGGGGCAGCGGACGGTCACCGCATCGTGCTGCAGCGCGGCGAAAAGCACGGAAAGGTGCTTGAAGCGACAGATTTAGCGGCAGCGCTGCAGCTGATGAAGGACAACCCGGGAAGCCCGGTTGTGCTCTCTGCTGACTACAGTGAACGCCCGGACAGCAGCCGCGCCGCTGCAGCGGCAACATCAGCGGCATCCGGGGGCGAAGAGCTGGATCGTCGAGAAGTCGAGGCGCTGGAGAAAGCAGTTAAGGCCGCCCTGGACCAGGAGGAGAAAGAGCCGGAGCCGGCTGTGCAGGATGAAGCCCGTGAGGCATTAGAGGACAAAGACAGCGAACGCGAAGCCGCGCTGGCTGCGGCGCTGGCGGAACTGCAGGAAGAGGAAGCATTCGACTACCGCGACTACGACCTGTCGCCGGAGCGGGACGACCGCGCAATGATGAACGACGAAGTCAACGTGATGCGCCATGAGCGCAGCGAGCCTGAGCCGGAGTTTGGCCAGAAATCCCAGAAAACGATGGAGTAAACGCTATGACTGTAATGCTTGGCGCCGCTACGGCGATCGTGGTCCTGATGATGCTGTTCGCCTGGCTGCCGGAAATTCGCGAGCCAGGTCTGCTGCTGCGCCGGTGGAGCCGCGGCAGCAACGGGGACTGTTCCACGGGAATTCGTCAGGCCGTGGATGACGTCATCACTGGGTTTGTAGCGGAACACAACTTGCCAGAAGTGGATGCGTCGCGCCTGCGGGAGATGAAGTCGCGCCCTGGCATGATGCCGGTCACGCTGCTACTGCATCCACAACTGGTGAAACAGGAAAACGGGCGATTCGTGCGCGGGCGAAACCTGACGGCCGTCATGGCGGCCACTGGCGTGAGCACGCTGATCCTGCCGCCGTTAGCGGGTATGGCCCTGCATGACGTTAGCCTGAGCCTGCTGCCGCTTCTGAACGTCGCCGTGTTTTTTACCGGCGTGCAGCTGGTCAGGCAGACCTACTCGGATCTGAGCCTTTTAAACGTGCTGGTGACAGGAAAACCTGACTGAATTAACGGCCTGCCGCCCTGCGGTTGACCGGTCCCTCGCGTCCAGGATTATTAATCCGGCACGCTCACGACCCCCGGAGAAACCCATGAGAATTTTCGTTCTGCCGCTGTTTATGAGTGGCCTGATAACGTTTGTGCCAGCGGGTCAGGCTTATGCCGAGCCCACTTTCAGCGCTGGCTTTTCCCCCGAGGGCGGCGCTGAAGCGCTGGTGCTCGGGATCATTGAACGCGCGCAGTCTGACATCCGGCTCGCCGGCTACAGCTTCACCTCCCCTGAGGTCGCCGCTGCGCTGATAAGGGCTAAAATGCGCGGTGTTGACGTGCGTATGGTGCTCGATGAGAAAGCGAACCAGAACCGCAAGAGTCGTGTGGCGATAAATTTGCTTACTGCACGCAGTATCCCCGTTCGTGTGAACGACCGGTACGCCGCAATGCATGACAAGTTTATCGTTGCAGACGGGCGGACGGTTGAAACCGGCAGCATTAACTACACGTGTGCTGGCGCAAGACATAACAGCGAAAATGCACTGCTTATCGAGCACATGCCGGTGCTTGCTGACCGCTATCTCAGGCACTGGCAGTCCCGCTGGGATGAAGGTGTTGCCTGGAACCCGTCCAAGTAACCACGCTGTTGACCGTCCGTACTACCTGATAACGCCTTCGCCAGCGGCTTATCACCTATCACAAATAAGGCATATTACTGATTTGGCTTATGCTATTCTGCGGAAAGTCTTATTTTGCAGCAGGGTACGAGCATGAGCTCCCGTGATTCAGTAACATCACCTCCCGAAAAGAAACGCACTCGTAACAGAGAGCAGCCAACTCCTGATAAGGATCGCGCTCGCGCTTATAAGGCGAGGAAGCGTGAAACACACAGACCTGTCAGCATCTTCATTCAGACTGAGATGAAAGACGCACTGGTTAAGCTCTGTGAGTTGAAGGGATTAACGCAGGCTGAACTGCTTGAAAAGCTGATCGAAGCTGAAGCGCGTAACAATGGAGTGCTGTGACTGGTCACGTTATTGCCGAAAGCGTTTCTGAGTGATAGATTACGGACAGTTAAGAATTGATGGTTGGCCACGCCGGAAGGTGGCAGGGAATCTGAGGCGGCAGGTCCAAATCAGAAAAGAAAAACCCCGATAATCTTTCGAGTTTGGCGACGAGAGAAGATTACCGGGGCTTCCATACAACTGCACAGGACTATTGCCCTGTGCGGGGAGTATAGTTTTATGCCCGGAAAAAGACAATTCGTTCTGTGCTTACTCCTCCCGAGCAATATAAGCGCCGGGGGACATGCATAAGCATACAGTTCTTAACACATCTCCACGACCCGATAATCGTCATCGCGGCGATCACTCCACCACCTGCAAATGCTCTAATCCTGAGTGGTTTGCGCCAAAAGGCTATAAACGCCTCCCCGGTCAGATGGGCCATGCCATGAGCCGGCTTGTCGTAAAAGACAGGCGCACAGGCAAAATGACGCTACGACAGCGGATGTCCCGCCATCCGTATTTTGTCCAGTTGCGCGATGCAGCAGGGCGTAAACGTGATTTTCGCCCGGAAAAGCAGGCGCTGTATGACGCCTTGTGGCCGCTTTGCATTCAGCGCGCGGATATGGCCACGTCCGTGGTGACCTTCAACGGCAGCAAACTGGCTGACGAACTTAGCCCGAAAGATGAGAAGGGCAGTGTTATTCCCGAAACCCGCGTTGAGCCCTGCCGGCTTTCCCGCCTGTTCGAAGAGTGGGAGCGTTACGGCCTGATTGAACGGCCGGATCTGGAAATGGACCCGGCTACAGGCTACTGCATGCCGCGTCATGTCGTCCTGACCGATCGTTTCTGGGCCCTTTGCGGCATCGACATGGATAAATTTCTGGCCGAGCGCAACGAGCGGCTGGCTGCCGAAGCCGACGGCATCATTGAGCCGGGCACGCACACATCCGTGCGAGCCGCGCGCCGGCGCTGGTATGAACACATGCGTATGGCCACACTTATCAGCCGAAGGGAAAAAGCGTCAAAGCAGAAGCGCCGTAAGCGGCTGAGCAAGCTATCTCTCGATGACCGGCGCAACGCGATGGCCAAGCTGCTGCGCGCACGCCCGGCTCATGCATGGCGCGACCTTTCACCTCATGACTTTGACCGCCTGGTGTGGAAATGTCTGCGCCAGCTGGAGCTGGGCCTCAATTACGAGCCCGTTCTGCCCGACAAACCAGACATCGTTCACTGATTTCATCCTGCAGTTTTAACCGCCTTAACTGGCGGTGGTGGCGATCGTAGCGGATGCAAAAATGCAGACAGCAACGCCGGCATTAGCTTCCCCTGAAACATGAAAAGTGGCCACAGGCCGTGCGCCACTTTTTTTTACCACAGTTATCCGCAATCAGTATCCTGCGATTACAGGCAAACAGAGTCACCGTTACGCGCAAGACAGTCCTGACTTACGTCAGAAAGAAATAATCAAAGTAATAAAGAAGGTTTTCATGCAGGCCACTGGCGTGGATAAGTGTGCAGCCATTAATCGCAGCGACATGCCAATCCAAAATCCGGAGGTAGCTCCCACCGACAAGCGGTGGGCAATAAGGCACTAGTTACAACATACAGTAATATTCTTGTTAACATCAGCACCGAGCCGAATCTGAAACCCCGCGCCCCTCTCCACCAGGACCCGCGCCGTGCCTGCACCCCGGTTGCCCCCACTGACCAGCCGCCGCCGCCCGGCCCGAAGGGCCGGAACTGCAGTCGCTGTAATAATGGATGCTGTAACTAATGAGTTCGTCGTTGATGTGGGTTTTAGCTGCGGGTTCTTTCTTTCGTCTGCGACCGTCTGACTTCAGTGCGCATGAAAGGCTGCTGCTTAAACGGCGGTCGAGCAGGGCGATGATCGAATAGGTGAGTTAATTATATCTGAGGCTTGCTGTGTAGCGTTCTAAGGGCCGTTCATTTGAAAAATGACATCGAGTTCAGGACTTTTAGCGGGGATGCTGGGTTACAGACGCATGATATCTTTCATTAAGGGATATTTCTAAATCAGGAAGCGTCAGACAGTATGTACTTATTGAGCGCCGCGCCTTGTCCTTCCCGAAACTCAAAATCATACGTGCAACCGCGCGCTAGCAAAACGCGGTAAAGCTCGTAAATGAGATCACGATTTGGACCTTCGCCTATCTCAGCCTTTTCCAGGGCGAGTCGTGTTGAGGTGACAAGCACTACGTGGCATGCTTCGTCCAGCTGCAGGGCACCATCAATCAGTCCCTGAATTATACTCCGTTTTGAAGTAGTGTCCTGATAGTGAAACGTCAGCGAGGTTTTCTGATTATTTCGCTCTATCAGCACTCTCGCAAATCCCTCGCGACTCTGCGCATTGCAACTCCCCATTGAATAGATGTGAACGGTTTTTATCATTTTACGGCTGCCCATCAGCCCTAAGGTTAAGATTGAATCGTCAGAAATATAAAAGAAAGCCCGGCGCGCCGGGCATTGAGTGTCAGTGTAGAAGGTTATATCGGTACAACTGCTTTTCAAAATCCTGTTTCATGCTGACAAACATCAATATCTCGATGTTTTTTCCGTCAAAGTCATACAGCACGCGATACTCGTTTTCAACATCCAGTCGCTCACGAAGCAACATGCCTCTGTTCTGAAGAAGAAAGTTGAAACGATATCTTGTCGGATCCTGTTCAATGGCTTCGATCGCATCATCGAGCAAAAAATCAACCAGTTCCATTGCTCTCTGAGTGCCGATAAATCCGCTCTTATACGATTCGATATCCGATAAACTTTGCACCGCCATAGGTGCGATAATCACGTTGAATTGCTGCGACACTCAATACCTCGATGTTATTTTCTGGCCTCACGCAGTTTTCTCCGGGCTTCTTCCGGGGTCATGCCCTTGCCTTCTTCGATTTCCTTTTTAGCCAGCGTGGCCAGCTTGAAAAGGGCGTTTATATTGCGTTCCTCTTTCATTTCACGCAGCTCCGCATCACGTTCTGCGGCCGTCTGAATGAATAATTCAGCTACACCGTTTTTGGTTACGTAAACACCTCCTGCAAAGGTTTCAGCATTTCCGAGACTGTCTCTAGCGAGTTTCTGGGACATGGTTTGCGACATTGTGAACTCCGGTTAGTGGAGAACGCACCGGCTAAACAGACTGGCTGCGTTTCCTGGCTGGTTTTATCTGTTTCCTAGATTGATTAGGCCTTTATGTATGGCAGCTTCTGTTAAAAATCACGCGCGGCCCTCAGCATGATTGAGATCTCACTCTATCATCGAGGATAAATAGAGTACACATTTATCCTCCTCAGGGTGCAACTTACACTTTTCACGCTTGCTCGAAAACGATAGCGTACAATATGGCTGGCATAAAAAGAGTGTGAAAATGCTGGTAAAATGCTTCAGGTAAGTATGATAAGGTCTTTTTATTCATGGTATTAGCAACGCCAACATAAGTCTCTTGCGTGATTCACCTGAAGAGTGGCGGTCCGGCACAAGGTTAAAAGCAATAAAAAGTATGAATTTCGAATATGGATACTTCTAATCTCTACGTGGATCACCTCGCCTGGTGCGGCCTGATTGCTCTTGCCCTGGCTCGACAGACAGGGGCAGTAAACTCTCCCGCTCAGGAAAATCTTTTTTTGTGCAGATGGCTAGCGACTGCGGAGAAGAAACGTCTGTTTCGGCGTGAACTGGCGAATGACATTCGATGGCTGCTAAAAGAGGGCCGGGAAAAAGGTTTTCAGGCTGATCTGCCCGGTAAGCTTGAATATCTCTGGCGGGCCAGCAGCGGTGATTTGCTCGCTCAGAATGACCTCTTCCGCCTACAGCACGTGATGCACGCTATCAAGCTGACAGGGATCAACTATGGTGTTCTCGCTGAATCAGAATGGGAAGGGCGCCACGCTGTTAGAGTCAGCCCAAAGGTTCCGGGAGTGTTCATCAGAAAAGCCGATCTTGAAACCGGGTTCGATGAGGATGGGAGTCTGATTCGAGCAGTGGCCGTTCGCATTACCGCCGAAAATTCTGCTGTTGATACATTACTATCACGCGCCGGTTGGAAGCAGAAACCTGATCCAAACACGCCTTTCCTGCACTATCTGTCCACGATTAGCCATGAAGAAAGCAAGGCATAGCTGTTTCGCTGGTTGCAGTGCATATTGTAAATTGATGCATTAACTCTCATCCCACTGAAAAGTCGATATGTTTCGCAATTCTTTGAATTTTAGATCTAAATTATGGCGCATCCTTTTGACGCATAGAGCTAAAGCCACCGGCGCGCTGGTTTTGTTAGCAGTGTTGTGCGGCTATATCAATGACATTGGCGACACGTTTAGCAGCCTGAAACAACTGCTAAGCAGTAAAAAAGAGAGTCTCGTTGTCATCAAAGCACGACTGAAACCATACCGGTTCAGACCGGATATCCGCGAAGCGCGCGACGATGCTTTCCTGATAATGGAACTTCGTAATTACGGCAGCACTTCAGTCATGTTGACGGCTGCGCGTATTAAAATCACTGACAGTCATGTTGCGCGTGAAGGAAAAGCAGGCTGGTATGGGCGCTGTTCGCTTTCCTCAGACAAAAATGCGAATAAACCCCTCAGTATCGCGCCAGGTGAGACAAAATGGGTGATGTTAAGCAGAGCCATTGAGCTGCCGGGTATGGCCGATTTGCTTGATCAGCCTCCTTTCAGTGAAGTGTTTGTGGCTACTCCCGAAGAGCCTTATACCGTTGCAGAGCAATATCTTATTGCTGAGTTAAACAGTCGATTCTCCGATGTTTACGGTCCCGGTGCGGCAATCGAAGCAACGGTATACGTCGGGCCTGAGGATGAACCACACCATTACAAATTTCCCCTTTCACAGGGCAAGTCGATCTTTGAAAAGGATGGCAGCCTACAACATGACTGGCTAATGGCTAACTGGAAGTATCCAACCGCTGGATTGTGGAGTAGTCTCTCGAAATCCTGTCTAGCTACAAATGATTTTGGGTAGAAAGAAGGGTATAGCTGAGTTTTAGCGAGCCCGGGACACGACATTTAACATAATAAATGTTTTGTGCACTTTTGTATTGTTATGATTAATAACATAATTAACACAAAAGCACCGCGATTTTCACTTTTAACTGGGCTTAGATGATACTGACCTGATCACACATAACGCCTTAACGTCACTCTGGTTGTTCCTGAAAACGCCTGCGACGCTATGATGCATTTTCCCAGCTAGATCTTACTGATTCTATAGATCTGATACAGCCGGCCTCACCTTCGCACTACATGGTAAGTCCGGCTAATTTACTTAAAAAAATAGATGTAGAAATGAATTTATCGGCGTAGCAAAGAGATGGCTCGTTTTTGCTGAATGCCCCCACACTATGCCAGTGATCCGAGCTTCCGACGGGGTCCATACCCCTCCCGCTTGGGTAACTTCGATATACCTCGTATTCCACAATGGAGAACCACTCATCCCATTCGGGAGGGATAAGCTTCCGGTCGTACCCACTAACGGAGTGGCCAGCTCTGTATTCCATGCACAACAAATATGAGTACCTTTAACTGGTACCGGTATTTGGGGGAAATTAGCGGGATCAAATTCAACTTCACGCAAAAACACACCCATCCCTTTTACTTCATGCTGGCCAAAACCTGCTAAAGCGTCCTCTCCCGGGAACCCGTAAGCATAGAGATATTCATCTTTAACTGGGCAATGACTAACAGCGTAGTGATTAATGGTGGTGCATTCCCCTTTATGCTCCAAGCGTCGGAAAGTCTTAGAGATATCAGCATTGGCAAAGTCTAAAGGAAAGGGATGGAGGGAAAATTGACTACCAACAGATATTCCACATTGTAGTGGCATAGTGAATTTGGCCACCTGAATAGAGGTGATATCATCACCTCATAGTCAAAACAGGTGACATTATGACCGGACGTAACAGACGCAATTTTAGCCCCGAGTTTCGCCTCGAAGCTGCCCAGCTTGTACTCGATCAGCATTACACCGTTGCCGCCGCTGCTACGGCAATGAACGTCGGCAAATCCACAATGGACAAATGGGTTCGACAACTGAAAGAAGAGCGAGCGGGAAAATCACCCACTGCTTCACCCATGACACCTGAGCAGATTGAAATACGCGAGCTAAAGAAAAGACTTCAACGCGTTGAAATGGAAAGGGATATATTAAAAAAGGCTACCGCGCTCTTGATGTCAGACTCCCTGAACAATTCTCATTAGTTGAGAAACTCAGGGCGCGGTTTCCTGTTGCCGTTGTGTGCAACGTGTTTGGGGTTCATCGCAGCAGTTATAAATACTGGCGGCAGCCCAGGAAGCCTGACGCCACGAGAGTGGCATTACTGAGCCTTGTGCGTGAAGTTTATCGCGAAAGTAACGGCTCAGCAGGAGCGCGAAGCATTGCCGCGATGGTCACCACCAAAGGTATAAAACTGAGCCGCTGGCGGGCAACAAAGCTAATGAAAGCGCTCAATATTATCAGCTGTCAGCAACCTGGCCATCGTTATAAGAAGGCGTCTAAGGAGCACATTGAGATCCCTAATTATCTGGATCGCCAGTTTGCTGTTACCGAGCCTAATCAGGCCTGGTGCGGTGATGTGACTTATATCTGGACGGGAAAACGCTGGGCTTATCTGGCTGTTGTACTCGATTTGTTTTCCCGTAAACCGGTTGGCTGGGCGATGTCATTTTTCCCGGATTCTGCACTGACAGCTAAAGCGCTGTCCATGGCCTGGGAAGCGCAAGGAAAGCCGGCTAATTTACTGTATCACTCGGACCAAAGCAGCCACTATACCAGCAGGAATTTCAGGCAGTTACTGTGGAGATATCAGATAAAGCAAAGCCTGAGTCGCCGGGGAAATTGCTGGGATAACAGCCCAATGGAACGATTCTTCAGAAGCCTGAAAACAGAGTGGGTACCGGATAATGGCTACGCGAATTTTAACGAAGCCAGCACGGCAATAACGAATTACATCACAGGATATTACAGCCAGCTCAGACCTCATCAATATAATGGTGGTTTGACGCCGAATGAATCAGAACGATTGTTCTGGAAAAATTCTAAAGCTGTGGCCAGTTTTTGTTGACCGCTACACTGGTACTTCCAGTCGTTTAATAATATAAAATTAAGCTTTTCAAAAGAGTTAGACTGAAGCTGTTAAGATAATTTTAACCAGAATATCTTCACCCTTCATCCGAAAATAAGACGTATCTCAGGCAGGGGCTGCTGCTGCCGAATTCCGGGTAATCAGCCTCAATACTCTGTCGTGGCAGATTGATCTTGCTCGGCGCGTATTTCTCCGTCGTGAAGGAAAGACCGCCCCTCTTTTCAGGATGGCCGCTAATTGGCGTGATGCCGGTAGGTAAAGCACAGATCCTGCTTATTAATTTCTGCCTGATACCGGAAACCCAACGATGTAGTCGCAAGCAACCCACGTGGCTGAGCTTATTCGGGCCGACACCCTCGAAGGTTGGCTCGATACCTGCGCACAAGGTTAATGGTGACGTTCCTTTCTCTGGCTGCGTTCGGCGTTCCAGGGGAAGGAGGGACGCTCTCCGAGGACTGCTGTTGCTGAATCAGTTAAAACTTTCCGGTACTTAACGCGTCCGTGGTGTTGGGTCATTCCGCGCGCTGGGTCGGTAGTATCACATCCGCCTGGCAACGCCATCAGACGAAACAATTGTATGCAACAACTTCGCAAGTGACATTCGGTTCGCAGCCACACTGGCTTCTCCATGCATGTCCCATGCTTAAAGCATTCACGCGGGCGGGTATGGGCCCCAGCAAAGGCAGGCAGTGCGAACACACCATTGCCTGCATTATCGCGACAGAACACAAGCGCCAGATCACCCTGCAGGGCTTTTACCTTATACGTCCCCCGCTAAAGCCCGTATCTCTTGGAAAAATTATCTCGCGCAGAGTGGAAGAAGAAACCGATCCTCACTGATGTCCAAGAACAGCAACAAGTTTAATGACGTCATTAATCAACGAAGGTTCTTACAGGCATTAATATAGATGGTGTCCTGCTCAGAGTGGCCACGCCCCCCCCTATATAGTGGATGAGCAGAACACAGAATTACATTCAACCACCCTGTGCAGTGGATCAACCTTACGGGTCTACCCGGCAGAGTGGATCATCAGAGAGAAGTTACCCGGTACAGTGGATCACTAAGCAAGATTTCATGGTGGCCCGGCGTGATTTCATGACGTTGTCACCACTAGTTCAATGCAGCCCACCAGATAAGGGTATCCACTGTACCGGGTTATCAACGCAATGAAGTCTTTCCGGAGAACAGTTCAGTGCTTACCCGGTACAGTGGATATGTTGCGATGAGAATCACCCTACATAGTGGATTGGGAAGTACTTGCTTTACCCTGTCCAGTGGATCAACTGTTATTGAAGGCAATCTTTAATAGAAGGTCTACCCCGTGAAATAGTTACAATGTGAGTATGTAAGTACTCACAAACTTGTTATCATTATTCAAGAATTATAAATTTCACTTCAGATCTTTTTAAGATCCTCCTCCAGCAAATCGACGGACATCTACCGTCTTTTAAATCGGTTTAAGGCCTCAGTTTACCCATACACTGCAGCGGGTAGTGAACGATCCTTATCCACGGTAGAGGGTAACCATCACGGATATAAGTGACACTGTGACTAAATCACCTTCGCTATCAGTTATGCCAGACGAATCAAGTGCAGGATGAATTGCGTTAAAGGTATCGGAGGATATCCACTGCACCGGGAAAGAAAGCTCCACTGTAGCGGGTACTGCACCCGGTACAGTGGATATCCACTATACCGGGCAAATCAAAGTTTGGGGTTGCGTTTGAGAATGTTGAGGACGTAGTCGCCGCCCTCTTTTTCAACGGAGTATTCGAGGAAGCCAATGTCATTGAGCTGCTGCAGAGCTTTTTTAATCGTGGCGTTCTGGTTGCCCAGATGCGATGTCAGCTGCAGGCGTTCGCGTAATCGGTCAAAACCGATTCGGTAAAAGTTCGGTGGCAATTCGGCCAGATACAGGTACAACGCCTGTGCCGATTCCTTACGGGAAAGCACCTGAAGAGCCTTCAGATAGAGTCGGGTTTTCCCATCTACCCGGTACAGTGTATTGAGCTTCTGGTTGGGTTTGATGAAGATTTTGCCCGTACTGCTGTCGTAGTAAGTCGACTCAACAAGGTGCATGTTTATGGTGATACGATCGTCTGTACCGGGGACCGCCTTAACAAAGCTTATATTCGTACGCGCGATACGCGTCAGGGAGGCGTCAAAACGCTCTTTAAGCTGTTTATCAATGCGTTTGGTATCAAACCCACAGTATTTGGCAAAGTCCGCGAAATTGAGCTCCAGATGATGATCCTTATCCATCTTCTTCGTGGACAAGGCGTAGACGATGCCAACCCAGACCTTGAAATCTGTATCCATGTCGAGTCGCGGACCATAAATCTGAATCTGATTGTATCCCTCACCCTCTACAATGGATAATCTGGACAGCGAGTCAGTCGCATCTACGCTGTGATTCTTACGACCACCCTTCCCAGTGGATTTAAGAGTGGGTACAAAGACACCAAGGCGAAGCAGGACTTTTGGCTGGATCGTCTGACGAAGGTTAGGGATCAGATGTATAACTTCACCTGAATCTTTTACTTCCTCATTGATTACTAGTCCTAAATTACTGTTATCCATAGATATTCTTCATTTGTGACCAGTGGGGATAAGATCTTTATAGTACCCGTCATAGTGGATCAATTCCACCCGGCACAGTGTACTATTTCCCCTGTACAGTGGATCATTTGCCCGGTACAGTGTATCCGCTCCCCTGTACAGTGTATCTAGATCCTCTAAGAGCCCCGAAAACAGTGACTTAGCGCGGATCCTATTCTTTATTGATCTCAACTTGATCCTAATATGATCTTATTATTTGATCTATTCGGTGGATAAGTTGCCAGCTGGCACATGAGCTAAGCATAACCGTTCGGGAGAAGATCATTTTCCCAGACAGGTGTGGACAACGTATTAATCGGTGACCTATTGTCAGTATTAAAGTCTATCTATCCCCAGGCCATCGCAATACAGCAGTGTATAAAAATCAAACTGACAAACAGCTCTCATTCCAGAAAATCATCATATTGCTTCAGAAAAGGACATTCTTTGGATGAAAAGAATAAAAAAATTACTAAATGATATCAATATTGCTTTTAAAGATGCATTTCATAAAAATAACCAAAATATACAGGGTGATGAGAGTGATATAAATTTAGATAATTATAATACCCTGACTGCTAAGATTATTGACAATGCGTCTATGCAGGAATACTTCACTGCTCTAAGATATGCGATTTCGAGAAAGGATGTAAAAAATATCGCTATTACTGGCCCCTATGGCGCCGGGAAAAGCACAGTTATTTATTCATATCTGCAAAAACAGTATAAAGGGAAGTTTATAAACGTTTCACTTGCCAGCTTTGAAATGCCGGAGAGTAAAACGAAAGAAGCAAATTATCAGCAGGTTGAGCTAAGTATACTTCAACAGATTCTTTATAAAGAAAACAGCGATGTGCTGCCAGATTCACGGATTGACAGGATACTCAACAGAAACTCTAGACACATAAAAAGAATATTTATTTCTGTCATTAAATTTCTGTTACCTGCAGGCATGGCGGTATCATTAATACTTTATAAAAAAATATCTGAATTATTCAGTATACCCCCTGATTTTGGGGCTCTGCTTGCGAAATTCTATTATTTAAATATAGGTGCTGTTTTTATACTGAGCCTGATATGTCTTTACTATATTGCAGACGCCGCATCGCGAGCCGGGTTCTTTGACAAGAAAATTAAGTTAAGCAAAATTGCATTTTTGAGTGGTGAAGTCGAAGGGACACAGGTTGAAAAATCGTCACTATTGAATAACTGTCTTGATGAAATTGTTTATTTCTTCTCCAGACTGAGTGAATACAGAGTCGTTGTGTTTGAAGATCTTGACCGCTTGAAAAATCCAGAAATTTTCATTAAGCTACGTGAAATTAATAAGATAGTTAACAATAATCTTGATGAGCACGACACGCTAAGGTTTGTCTACTCTGTCAGGGACGATGTCTTTTCAGAACCAGAATCCAGGACAAAGTTTTTTGACTTCATACTTCCCGTCATCCCTTACATGGATAATAAAAATGCATACTCTTTGCTCAATGATAAGATGGGAAGTCTTATTGCAGACGGAAGACAGTGCCTTAAATACACAGCCCTTTTTATCAGAGATATGCGGTGTCTCCAAAATATTGCAAATGAATATCAGGTTTTCATTAATAATGCAGGGCATCAGAACGTCCCAATCAAGCAATACGCAATGATATTTTACAAGAATACGTTCTCTCACGATTACAGTCTCGTAGACAGAAATCTGGGTGTTCTGTATTCTCTGATTGAAAACTATATCAATAAAACCCTGCATTATGATCACTTCAATTATCTTGAGGTGGAAGAACAGGAACTTCTGGAAGAAATTAAGTCGATCAATGCGGAAAAAGCAGCTTTTCCGGAAGATATTCGCAATGAAATCATTGATCGTTTTATTCCGGAAACCGTTTCTGTACATCTCAGTTTCGCAAAAATGTCTAACTCCGGATATGGACAAAATATAACTCAGTATTCCACTGAATCACTCAGGGCCGATGAGAAGTCATTTCTTGAGTTGCTTAATTTCTCTAACACAATTGTCATTGGTCAAAAAGCTAACATTACTAACTATAATAATGAGATCACAGCGACAGAGAGAAAAGAGTTACTGAATGAATACACGAAACGTAAAAAAACAATCGGCGAAGAAAAAAATAAAAAGTATATCGCTCTTCAGGCATCATTGAGAAATGCAAGAGAAAAAATAAGAAGAAAGAATGCCATTCCCCTCTCCGAGCTAGTTCGTTCTATCGGACGCGAACAGTTTGGGGTTATTGCTGAGAAATACATTAAAGAAGCCTGCGAGCATGTTCAGACGGGGAAAGAACAGCGCCAGGCGTTAGAAAATGAAATGCTATACGGTGGCATTGATGCACTTTATTTTCTGGTGTCTGAAAGCTACATCGATCAGGATTTTATGCGTTATCGATCTATTTTCCAGGAAGGCGGAATTTCATCTCATGATAACCGTTATATCAGGAACGTTGCTCAGGATATCAGTGCTGCTGAAGCCAACGAACTCGGTAATCTGGATAGTGTTGAACTGGTTATTGAGGAACTCAGGGATTTAAACCTTATTTTCCGACCTGGCGCGTTCCACTATCAGGTAATCTCTCATCTTCTTGAAAAAAAATCACCTGTTTTACAGGAGATGATTTCCATATTATTTGGCCTGAGCGGGAAGCAAATCCTAAGCGTATTTGACGAAATCAGAAAACATGTCACCTCGCCTGAAACATTTAAAAATTTCCTGCGTATATCGATGGAAATAAACGGCTATCTGGGCCACATGCTCGATATTCTCGATGAGGCTGACGACAACGACAGCCGTACCGGGATCCTCACTGAAATCCTGGCATCTGTCTCACCTGTCGAAACTGAAGATGAGGACCGTCTCCGCCAGTTTATTGAGGCCGAAGGGAGCAGGATCATTTCTTCACTCCAGGAAAGACAGGTTCCGGGCTTTCTCAAAACCCTGGCGGAGCTGGACGTTAAGTTCAGTGAACTTTTTATACCGCTCACCAGCATTGAGTCGGAGTGCATCTCATACATTGGTCGGGAAAGTCTGTATGCGCTGAACTCGCATAACGTCAGTGTGGCACTCTTTGCATTGCTGAATAAGGATAACGTTTCCATCAAGGATGGGCAGTCGTATCCATGGACTCTGGCCAGAGAATCTGTACCTGAAATGATGAACTATTTCAGGCAGCATCCGGATGCCTTTGTGCTTCACGTGTTCAGCCAGTCGGATGAGAAAGGAGACGCCGTGCGCGAAGTTCTGTTGCTCTGCGGGCTCAGTGACGATGTAAAGGTGAATATCATTCGTGAGATGCCCTTCACTTTAAGTTCGCTTGCCGGAATACCTGATGAGCCGCAGACCACGCATGAGGGGCGAGAGATTTCATTACACGATCTGTTTTATCTCTGCGACCGGATTGAGCCTGACTGGGCTTCGCTGATGGACTACATCTGCGAGCTCTGCGATATGGATATTCTGACGGGATACCTCTCCCGTCACGCTGACGCCCTGTCATCAGGGGGGCCAGGCGTGGTTGACGGAGACAAATACGACCTGCTACATATGAAAGTGGTGTGCAATGATGGCCTTGATGAACATACCTATCTTAAACTCATCTCAAATATCGAGATCAATGAGCACCATCTGGACGCGCGGATTAGTGCAACCAACCTGAAGCGGCTTATTGACAACAAAAAGATCGCGCTCAGTACGGATAATTTCAAGCATGTTTCTGAACTGCCCGTAATTAATTTTGATAAAGATATTTCGCTGTTTATTTCCTGGTTCAGCCTCTTTTCCGATGAGTTCCTGATTAACTCTGCTCGTTATATTTTGCGCGGCGTAGACGATCGGGTTACCGGTCTACTGCTGTCGGAAATTATGAACTCTGAACTATTCAGTTTATTTACGAAACAAGCCCTGGCCTCCGAATGTGAGACTTATTATGCCGCCCTGCCCCTGAGTGATTTAGACATGCCTGAAGATGTTAAAATAGAACTCCTGAAAGTCACTGATAATCCTGAGCTTAAGGATAATTTATTCCGGTCTCTCATACTCGGCGGATTAAAGGGTAAAGAAGAGCTGCGCAAGTGCAGCCGACTGACATCGGAGCCCGGGATGGAAAAAATCTTCAATCAGTTAACCGAGGCGACGTTTGATGCTGTTGATCCCGTGCGTATGGCGGCATTCCTGACATTACTGTCCGATGCTGGCCTTATTCAGGAACCCGAACCTCGGGATAACGGGAAGTTTCATGTCAAAATTCCGCGCCGCTCTGTCCTGCCAACAGGAATAGATTAATGCCAGCGTAGGGCTCACTCTGTTCTTCCGGCCTTTCCGCTTTCTGTTATTTCAGGAAAGGCGCGCCCCGCCCCGCCGCCGGCGCTCAAACCACAACATATGCCAGGCGGCACACTCCCGACCTACCGTATCCAGGCTGAACAGGATCCCGCGCGGATCCTTTTACCCGCCCGCCCGCCAACTATCTGTTTCCGTTTTCTGGTATATTGACCGAAATCGGAAAAAGCGATCCCGGCCGCCGCGGGTTTTTTACGTGGCCTCAGGCGCCGGAACCGGCGAAAATAGCCCCATATAAGACGAAACGTCGCTGCGTGAATTCTGGAGAAGTTTCGGGGCCATTCCCCTGCAGAATTCACGCAGCGTCGCCAGACAAACACGGAGTCATATGACGCTTCCTTTGCAGAGCAATCTCGCTCCCCCGTCCCCGGTGGCCGCGCTGCCGGACTTCGGGCGGGCGCTGGCGCTGCGCGCCATGGCGTCGGCCTACGCCGATCTGCCCCGCTACCTGCTGGCCCCCGAAATCGCCGCCCTGCTTCACCACGTCCCCGACTGGACGCAGCACGCGCTGATCAACACGTTGTGGAACACCGGCGGGCGCATCAACGAGGTGCTGGCGCTGCGCCGCCGCGACTTCCGTCTGAACGAATCCATACCTCACGTGGTGATCCGCACCGCCAAGCAGCGGCGCAGCGGCGGCGGTCGTCCGCGCCGGGGGAAGAGCGCCAACCGCGTGGTGCCGCTCTCCGATCCGGCCTACGTTGACGAGATGAGACGGCTGTTTGCGAGTACCCGGGAGGAGTTTGAGGCGGACGCGGAGACCGGCGAGCGCCGCGCCCTGCCCGTCTGGACCGTGTCCGACCGCACCGTGCGTAACTGGCTGACCCGGGCGGTGGACGATGCGGCGCGCGGCGGGATCCGGCTCAGCACCGAGGTGTCGCCGCACACTTTCCGCCACAGCTTTGCCATGCACATGCTCTACAACCACGTTCACCCCAAGGTGCTCCAGGCGCTGCTTGGCCACGAGAAGTCCGAGTCAACAGAGGTGTATACGAAGGTGTTTGCGCTGGACGTGGCCGCCGGGCAGCAGGTGCGGTTCAGCCTGGATACCGGCGCGGCGCTGCAGCTGCTGCGCGCAACGCCGGCGCCTTGGTAAGGCGAACATACGGCACCGCTCTGCGGGGCAGAATTCAGAAACTTTGCACTGAATGACGTTATTTGCAAGTTTGGTGTTGCTTTGCATTAAATATCAAGATTTAATGTGTTGATGCAAAGTTAATAAGGAGATTAGTGTGGGACTGATGAATACGCTCGACCAGTGCATCGCCGCCGGACATGAAATGACCCGGGCGATTGCCGTAGCGCAGTTTAACGACGACAGCCCGGAGGCACGGAAGATCACGCGCCGCTGGCGCGTTGGCGAAGCGGCCGATCTGATTGGCGTGTCGCCTCAGGCTATCCGCGACGCCGAAAAGGCCGGAAGGCTGCCCTACCCCGATCTGGAGATGCGCGGACGGGTGGAGCAGCGCGTGGGCTATACCATCGAACAGATCAATCACATGAGGGATGTTTTCGGGACCCGCCTGCGCCGGCCCGATGAAAGTATACCTCCCGTGATTGGCGTGGCCGCGCACAAAGGCGGCGTCTACAAAACCTCCGTGTCGGTTCATCTGGCGCAGGATCTGGCGCTCAAGGGCCTGCGGGTGCTGCTGGTTGAAGGGAACGACCCGCAGGGTACGGCCTCCATGTATCACGGCTGGGTGCCCGACCTGCACATTCACGCTGAAGATACGCTGCTGCCCTTCTACCTCGGCGAGCGCGATGACGCCTTCTATGCCGTCCGGCCGACCTGCTGGCCGGGGCTGGATATTATTCCGTCCTGCCTGGCGCTGCACCGTATTGAAACCGAACTCATGGGGCGCTATGACGAGGGCAAGCTGCCCACCGAGCCCCACATGATGCTCCGGCTCGCCATCGAGTCGGTGGCGCAGGACTATGACGTGGTCGTTATCGACAGCGCGCCAAACCTCGGGATCGGGACCATCAACGTGGTGTGCGCGGCGGACGTGCTGATCGTGCCGACGCCTGCCGAGCTTTTTGACTACACCTCTGCCCTGCAGTTCTTTGACATGCTCCGCGACCTGCTGAAAAACGTCGACCTGCAGGGGTTTGAGCCCGACGTCAGGATCCTGCTCACCAAGTACAGTAACAACAACGGCTCGCAGTCGCCGTGGATGGAAGAGCAGATCCGTGACGCCTGGGGCGGCATGGTGCTCAAGAACGTCGTTCGCGAAACCGATGAGGTCGGCAAAGGACAGATAAGGATGCGCACCGTGTTTGAGCAGGCCATCGACCAGCGCTCCTCCACCGGCGCGTGGCGAAACGCGCTGGCCATCTGGGAGCCCGTCTGCAACGAAATCTTTGACCGCCTGATCAAGCCACGCTGGGAGATCCGCTGATGAAACGTGCACCTATTATTCCTAAAGCATCCCCCTCTTCCTCTGCGGCAGCTCCGTCCACCGCGCACGCTGCCCCGGTGGTAGATTCGTTAATAGCCCGCGTCGGCAGCATGACCAAAGGGAATTCGATTGTCCTGCCCGTGTGCGGACGGGATGTTAAGTTCATGCTGGAAACCGTGCCAGCCGGTCAGGTCGAAAAGTCCACCCGCGTCTGGGGCGGCAACGAGCGCGTGCAGGCGTTTCTGACGGAAGACGCCCTTGACGACCTCATCCCCTCTTTCCTGCTGAACGGCCAGCAGAACCCGGCGTTTGGTCGTCAGGTGAAGGACGGGATAGAAGTGGCAGACGGCAGCCGCCGCCGCATGACGGCCATCCTGACGTCGTCTGAATATCGCGTGCTGACGGGCGATCTGGACGATGAGCAGATGGACGCACTGTGCAAGCTCGGCAATGATTACCGTCCGACCAGCGCATACGAACGCGGCAGGCGCTACGCGATGCGGCTGGAAAAAGAGTTTGCGAATAACATCTCGGCACTCGCCGATGCGGAAGGCATTTCCCGTAAAGTCATTACGCGCTGCGTCAACACATCAAAGCTGCCGCATGACGTGCTCTCGCTCTTCTCACATCCGGGTGAGCTTTCGGCCAGAGCGGGTGATCAATTATTTAAGGCATTTGAGGGCAAAGAATCTTTGCTGGATGAACAGGCGCAGACCCTGATGGCTGGCCGCAAAAACGGCCTGCTGTATGATGCAGATGAGATCCTGCAGGAACTGAATAAGGCGCTGACGAAAAGCGCATTTTCAGTCCGGGAGCCTGCCATTAAGAAAGATTTTGCGCCTGGTGCCTCGGCCCAGTATAAGGGCAATAAGGTGGTATTCAGTCTTGATAAAACCAGGGTCCCTGAGTCACTTATTGCCCGGTTCGAAGAACTGTTGACGCAACTGCAGCACTGATGATTTAGCTGGGACCACGGTCCCAGCAAAGGGACGTCGTTTACACCTGGGACCGTGGTCCCAGCTTCCTTTAAGCAATCGATCCACTGTACCGGGTAACATTCGGATCCGTTCAGTCAGTGCCGGCATACCTCTCCCTTTCCTGGGACCACGGTCCCGATTTGCATTCCGGCCGCCCTTCTCATCCCCCTGCACCCGCTTCAGACTTTCATTTTTATGTTCCTGCCGCTGAGCACAACACGTTATTGTTCAGGTCACCGTGACTCTGGACCAGGTTATCTGACCTTCTTTGTTAACACCGGGTCGTGATCGGTGCCTGTCCGGGACCGCGGTCCCAGCCAGGTACCGTGCATTTTTCTGCTGTGGATGAATACCCGGCTCACCCCCGATAAGAGTAATTATCAATAAGAGTAATTATCTTAACGTCTGGATTATGCCCGAATCATCACTGCGGCATCAGCATGTCAGTCATGTTTGATTCTGCCTGGGACCGTGGTCCCGGTGCGCAGTCAGGCTTCACAGTAAATCTTTCCGGCTATTTAAATGAGGTTTTCTTGCAGAGGGTTTGAGATACAGCTGTTCCCCGCTCCGGCAACTGTGTCCGAGTTTCCTCTCGCGGATTATCGGGATATACCATTTAGCCTGAATGCCGGTCATGGGCGGGGAACGATTTACAAAAAAGGAACAGCCATCACCTTTTGCCATTGGCCTACGACACAACGCACGACAGATAGTTACGCCGTCAGTCAGCCGGTGACAGAGCCTGCGCTGTTGCTGAACGCGGCTGCTGTATGCAACGGTCCGCTTGCTGGGACCGCGGTCCCAGCAAGTGGGCAGGCCGCATTCATGAATACAGTGCTTGTATCCACACGCATCCTTAACCGGCTGACATTCGCTGCGCTTTCTTACTCGTATGGTAACCGGGAGCGCGGTCCCAGATAGATAAACACCGGTCTCATATCCGGATGCCGTTCTCCAGTTCATCAATTCTGGAGGAATGTATGCTGAATCGTCCCGGCACCTAAGGTTTGCCCTGGTCCCAGGCGAACTTGCTGGACGAATATTTTCAGGCTGTACTTCATTTGAAAAGCAACTGGGACTGCAGTCCCAGTTAACAGAGCACGGTGACATTGGTTACTCGATTCGTCAGGAGGCTTGCTACCTAACAGACTTTTGCCACCGGGATCTGCTTCCAGTTTGTTGTCCATGCATGACTGAGCATCTCCCGCTTCATCCTCCACTCTGGCTGGATCCCCTTTCCGGCAAACCCAATGTTGTATCGTCCTGACCTGTTCATTTTATCCATCAGATTCATCAGCGCCTCACTGCCGGGACGGGGCGTTTCATCATCAAACAGATTGAGTTGTGCAATGCCGTTTGGTCTCAGCTCATCAAGCATGATGCCGGCTTTTGCGTAACGGAAGCCGGGCCGCCAGATAGTATCGAGCGACTTTACGGCGGCTTCAATAATGTCACGGGTGTCCTGCGTGCCGACCTGCAGCCTGACATACGCAGTGCTGCCGTAACCTGGCTGACCGGTATCAAAGGGTGACGTGCGGATAAAAACCGACACGTGATGGCAGAACTGCCGATCAGCACGCAGCTTTTCGCCAACGCGTTCGGCGTAGGTACAAATGGCCTGGCGCATCGCATCATAGGTTGTAATACGTTCTCCGAAACTCAGCTGACAACGATTTGCTGCTTTGGCGGAGGAGCATCCTCCATCTCAATGCAGGCTTCGCCGTTGAGCTCCCGTACGGTACGCTCCAGCACGACGCTGAAGTTTTTACGGATGAAAGTGGGGGAGGCACGAGAGAGGTCGAGCGCGGTTTTGATACCCAGAAGATTAAGTCGCTTGCTAATCCTGGAGCCAACACCCCAGACTTCTTCAACCGGCTGTCTGAAAAGCATCGCCTCTATGCGCCCGGGGTTATTGGGCGTTAAAGCCAGCACGCCGCGAAACTGTGGCCATTCCTTACTTGCCCACTGGGCCGATTTTGCCAGGGTTTTGGTTGGACCGAGCCCAACGCTAACTGTCAATCCGGTGCAAGATTTTACGTGCATCCGGACCATGTGGCCAAAATCTTCATAGGGCATTGTCATCTCCATACCGGTGCAGTCACAGAACCCTTCATCCACTGAATACACTTCCAGACGAGGGACCACTTCTTCAATACATGACATCACTCTGGTGCTCATTGAATGGTTTATGTGGAATACAGATTCAACAGCTTAATTAATAACCGTCTCAGAGCACACGTGCTTTAGGAATGTCTGACCAGCGCGTGGTCCAGGCAGGGCTAAGCATTTCACGCTTCATTTTCCATTCCATGCTAATCCCCTGTCCGGCAAACCACACATTTCCCAGTCCTGACTGGTTAATGCCGTCCAATACCTTCATCAGCTGTGCGCTGTTAGCCCGTGGCCGATTATCGTCAAACAGATTTAGCTGGCTTACGCCGTTCGGCGTAAAGTTATCAAGCATGATGCCTGCTTTCATGTATCTGCGACCCTCAAGCCAGATACAATCGAGCGACCGCATCGCAGACTCAATGATGTCCCGCGTATCCTGTGTTGGTAGTGTCAGCTTCTCTCCGGCGCTGTTTCCGTAAAACACCTCACCGCTGGCGTGTGGCGACGTCCGGATAAACACGCCGATGTTGCGGCAGTACTGACGTTCCCCTCGCAGCTTTTCCGCTGCGCGTGCAGCGTACTGACACAGCGCCTGCTGCATGGCTGTTTTTGTTGTAATGCGCTCCCCGAAGCTGCGACTGCAGACTATCTGCTGTTTTGCCGGCGGCAGTTCTTCCAGCGGAATACATGACTCACCGTTCAGCTCGCGTACGGTGCGTTCCAGTACCACGGAAAAGTTATCGCGAATGAACTTTGGACGCGCGCGTGACAGCTGCAGGGCGGTTTCGATGCCCATCAGGCTGAGTCGCTTACCGATTCGCCGTCCCACACCCCATATTTCCTCAACGGGCTGGTTAGCTAGCAGAGTTTCGGTACGTTTCGGATTACCCGGCGTCAGCGCCAGCACGCCGCGAAACTGCTTCCACTCCTTACTCGCCCACTGGGCCGATTTTGCCAGCGTTTTAGTGGGCCCCATGCCGACACCGACGGTAAGACCCGTTGTGGTAAATACATGCGCGCGCAGGCGACGACCAAAAGCTTCGAAGTCCTCACAGCCGTTAATACCGGTAAGATCCAGAAACATCTCATCGATGCTGTACTGTTCGACGCGTGGTGTTATGTCCTCAAGCGCGGTCATTACTCTCTGGCTGAGACTGTGATAAAGCGCATAGTTTGAGCTGAACACGTGTACCTTTTCCGGATAGTGCTGTGTTTTTATCTGGAACCACGGTGCACCCATTTTTATGCCCAGTGCTTTTGCGCCATCAGAGCGCGCAATAACGCAGCCATCGTTATTACTAAGTACGACTACTGGCCTGCCACGCAGGTCCGGGCGGAAAAGCGTCTCACAGCTGGCATAGAAAGAATTGACGTCAGCCAGTCCGAACATGGGCATAATTATCTCCGACGTGCACGTGTACTGTTAAAGAACCAGGTGACAACGCCGAGCAGCTGGAGCTCTTCCGGATAGATGGCGGCGTAAGCAGGGTTCATGGGCAGCAGTGCCACCCGTGGGATCAGCTGCAGGCGCTTAACTGTGAACTCACCTCCAACCTCGGCGATGACGATGTCGCCGTGCGTGGGTGGCTCTGCGCGATCGACCACCATAACATCACCGTCATAAAGCCCCAGCTCCTGCATGCTGTTGCCACTGGCCCGTACGAAGAATGTGGACGCCCGTCTGCGAATACAGAGCTCATTCAGGTCCAGCTCTTTCTCTACATAATCCTGAGCAGGGGAGGGAAAACCAGCTGAGCAGGGATCTGCGTACAGCGGCACCTTTACCGTTGGGGTAAAAATCGGCGGCCATAACAGCGTCAGGCCCTGAGCGCAACTGACCGCTTTCATAACGCGGCGTCCCGGACGTGCTGCCGAGTACGGATTAAGAAAAAAAATGTAAAGCGCATAAAAATCCTCCTTTAAATTATACTGTTTATATGAACAGTATTATTGAGCCTGAAATTTCTGGCAAGAGGAAGCGAAACGGTTATGGCTAAAGCTGTTGTCAGATCGCTGAAATTTTACCGAAATTCTGAGCTATGGCCTTTTTATATGCGCTGCCACTGCAGCCGGGTCAACAGGGTATAAAAGGCTTTCCTTTTGAGTGCAGCCCTTTTATGGCAATAAGAGGCTTGACCATTCAGTAAGCTTTAAATTATATTTCCATTATTCTGGAAATATAGATTTGGTGATGGCATGGACATACAAAATGCTGCTAATGCTCTCAGGGAACTGGGACACGTGACGCGACTGGGAGTTTACCGTGAACTGGTGAAAGCCGGGCCTGAAGGACTGCCCGTGGGTGACATCCAGAAAAGACTGGCTATTCCTGCCTCCACGCTCAGCCATCATCTTTCTGCGCTGATGTCCGCTGGCCTCATAAGTCAGGAACGTCAGAGCCGAACCCTGTTCTGCAGGCCCTGTTATTCGCAGCTTGAGCAGCTGATGGCTTTTCTGACTGAAGAGTGCTGCGCCGGCGGCAGCGACTGCAGCCTGTTCACCGCTATTACCCTTAAAGAGACTCCATTGTGAATAACGTGAATGATGCCCTGAACAATATCGATCCGACGCTCCTGGATGCACCGCTGACGGAAGAAAAGCTGAAGGCAGCAGAGGTGGCACACCCGCCCCGCATCCTGATGCTCTACGGCTCGCTGCGTGAGCGCTCTTACAGCCGTCTCGCCACGGAGGAGGCCGCCCGGCTGCTGATGGCCATGGGCGCGGAAGTTAAAATATTCAATCCGTCCGGCCTGCCGCTGCCGGATGACGCCCCGGAGACGCACCCGAAGGTTGCAGAGCTCCGCGAGCTGGTACTCTGGTCAGAAGGCATGGTCTGGTGCTCGCCGGAGCGTCACGGTGCCATGACCGGCATCATGAAGACGCAGATTGACTGGATACCGCTGACGTCCGGTGCGGTCCGGCCGTCACAGGGAAAAACCCTTGCAGTGATGCAGGTCAGCGGCGGCTCACAGTCCTTCAACGCCGTAAATCAGATGCGCATTCTCGGGCGCTGGATGCGCATGATCACTATCCCGAACCAGTCATCCGTGGCGAAAGCCTGGGCCGAGTTTGATGAGGACGGCCGCATGAAGCCTTCTTCGTATTACGACCGCATCGTGGACGTCATGGAGGAACTGATGAAGTTCACCCTGCTGACGCGCGGGCGAAGCAACTGCCTGACCGACCGCTACAGTGAAAGGAAAGAGAGTGCCGCTCAGCTCTCAGAGCGGGTCAACCAGCGCAGCATATAAAAAAGCCGGCAGATGCCGGCTTTTTTCACACTCGTTATGTCTGCAGCCTGGTGAAAAATCAGTGGCTGACGCGGTGACCGTGCTCATCAATGACCACTTCGCCATCCTCTTTGGTAAACGCTCCCTGCTGCGGATCTGGCAGAATGTCGAGAACCGCTTCGGACGGACGGCAGAGCTTCGTTCCGAGCGGCGTCACCACCACCGGGCGATTAATAAGGATCGGATGAGCCAGCATGGCATCGAGCAGTTCGTTATCGCTGAAGCGGTCTTCTGCAAGGCCGAGCTGCTCGTACGGTTCGGTATTCTTGCGCAGCAGGGCGCGTAAGCTGATGCCCATGTCCGCAATCAGCTTCTTCAGCTCGTCGCGTGACGGCGGTGTTTCCAGATACAGAATAACCTTGGGTTCGGTGCCGCTGTTGCGGATAAGCGCCAGGGTGTTGCGGGACGTCCCGCACGCCGGGTTGTGATAAATGGTGATGTCAGTCATAAGCGGTACTCCGTAAAGGCGCTGCACAGGCACAGCTCCGGGGTTAAGGTTAAACAGACAGGCGCAGGGCCAGCGCGGTCAGCGTCACAAAAAGTACCGGCAGGGTCATCACGATGCCCACGCGGAAGTAGTAGCTCCAGCTGACAGTAATGTTTTTTTGCGCCAGTACGTGCAGCCACAGCAGGGTAGCGAGGCTGCCGATGGGGGTGATCTTCGGGCCGAGGTCGCAGCCGATGATGTTGGCGTAAATCATCGCTTCCTTCACCACGCCCTGTGCGGTGCTGCCGTCAATCGAAAGCGCACCAACCAGCACGGTAGGCATGTTGTTCATGACTGATGAAAGCGCCGCCGTCAGAAAGCCGGTGCCGAGCGTTGCGCCCCAGACACCATGCTCTGCAAACCGGTTCAGGGCGGCAGAAAGGTAATCAGTTAGCCCGGCATTGCGTAGTCCGTATACCACCAGGTACATGCCCAGCGAGAAGATAACGATCTGCCAGGGCGCACCTTTCAGTACCTTTCCGGTATCAATCACATTGCCTTTCCGGGCTACCAGCCAGAGAATAAACGCCGCCACCGCGGCCACAAGGCTGACCGGCACGCCGAGTGGTTCGAGGGCAAAGAAGCCGATCAGCAGCAGGATGAGAACAATCCAGCCGGTTTTAAAGGTACGCGCATCGCGAATGGCCTCACGCGGCGCCTTCAGCTTCGCCAGGTCGTAAGTGGCCGGGATGTCCCTGCGGAAAAACAGGTGCAGCATCACCAGCGTGGCGGCCACGGACGCGATATTCACCGGCACCATCACCGAGGCATACTCGCTGAAACCCAGTTTAAAGAAGTCTGCCGTGACAATGTTCACCAGGTTCGACACGATGAGCGGCAGGCTGGAGGTATCAGCGATGAAGCCTGCCGCCATCACAAACGCCAGCGTGGCGCCCGGGCTGAAGCCCAGCGCCAGCAGCATGGCGATAACGATCGGCGTCAGAATAAGCGCTGCCCCGTCATTGGCGAACAGGGCGGCTACCGCCGCACCCAGCAGAACGATATACGTGAACAGCAGCCGGCCCCTGCCGCCGCCCCAGCGTGAAACGTGCAGCGCGGCCCACTCAAAAAAGCCGGACTCATCAAGCAGCAGGCTGATAATGATGACCGCAATAAACGTGGCCGTGGCGTTCCAGACAATCTGCCAGACTACAGGAATGTCCCCGATGTGTACCACGCCGGTCAGCAGCGCCAGTGCGGCGCCGATAACGGCACTCCAGCCAATGCTGAGCCCTTTCGGCTGCCAGATCACCAGTATCAGGGTCAGGATAAAAATCGCACCCGCCAGAAACATACTCTCTCCTTCTTAATTATACCTGCCCGTTAAAGCGGGCTGCTAAGTGTACCCTGTAAATATATTCGTTTAATCGAATGTGTTTAGATAAAATTTTTACATGCAGACAGCTTTGCCGTTGGTGGTTGCGTTATCACGCTCAGCCTGCTGACTGAGATGAAGAATTTCATCCCGCTGACACAGATATGCCTGCTCAATGACCGCTGCTGCCCACGCAGGCATGTGTGGCGATAACCGGTAATGGATCCACTTGCCGTCGCGCCTGTCGATAAGCAGTCCACTCTCTCTGAGCAGGGCCAGGTGCCGCGATATTTTTGGCTGTGTTTCTTTCAGGATAGATACAAGCTCGCAGACGCAGAGCTCCCCTTTTTCGCGCAACAACAGCACCAGGCTGAGCCGGGTTTCGTCAGAAAGATTCTTAAAAAGTTGCAGGGGCAGAAGTGACGGCATAATTTCTCCTTCGTGGCGGACAGCAACAAGTCTCGTCTTCTGCAGACGAAAGGTCAATTTTATATTGATAAATTCATATATGTTGTGACGTGCTTACAGGCTTTTCTGTACAGCTTAATGAGGGAATAGCGGTTAAACGATGTCACACAGATTTTAACGGCAGCATACTTTCAGCAACCTGAATGGCCGGGCATGACGAAGTAACATCACAAAAAAAGCCTGTTGCTTTAGTGAACCGTTCTACTTACAGCAGAAAGCAGCATCAGCAAGAGTGGCTTCCGGCCAGATGACCTGCAGTGATAACCGGCACGATATCCTCAGGCTCTTCTGCCTGCTCCAGTTCGCGCAGAATACCGCAGTCCCGTGTTGCCCGGTTGGCATTGCAGTGGCTCCGGAGCTCAAACAGTTGCTTTTCCAGCATATTCAGTTCACGAATACGGGCCTGAACGTGGTTCAGATGTTCATTTATCAGGGCATTAACCTTACCGCAGTCTGCGTCAGGCTGGCTTCGCGCCTGCAGCAGCACCCGGATTTCTTCATGGGTCATATCCAGCGCCCGACAGCGCCGGATAAACATAAGCCTTTCGAGATGTGCGCTGTCGTAATGGCGGTAGTTATTAGTCTGGTCCCGCAATGCGGCCTGCAAAAGCCCCTCTCGCTCATAATAACGTACCGTCTCTACAGGACATCCCGCCTGGCGGGCCAGTTCACCAATTTTCATATCACACCTCTTCTGAGCTTGACCCTGTAGTTACATCAGGGTCTTTAATGCCAGTATACGTTATGAACGGGATAAAAAAATGAGTGACTGCTGCAGTAATAAAAAATGTGGATCAGCCGCAACCGTAGAGGAGGCGTCTGTTAAAAATACCGCAACTGCCCCGACTGAGGCTTCCGGGAAGATGCCACCAAAAACGACTGAGACCACACCGGCTTGTTGCAGCACCGGGAGCTGCTGCTCAACGGACGGCCTGAGCCAGGTGTCCGAACTGGTTGCAGAGCATCCCCGCAACGATGACGTTCAGACGCGTCTGCGCATCATGCAGATGGACTGTCCGACGGAGGAGGCGCTCCTCCGAAAAAAACTGGCAAAACTACCTGCCGTCAGCAATCTTGAATTCAATCTGATTCAGAGGGTGCTCACCGTGACCCATACGCCGCAGGCGCTGGAACCGGTTCTGCAGGCGGTGCGCTCGCTGGGTTTTGACCCGGAACCGATTGATAAAGCAATGCAGCCTGAAGGCAACTGCTGTTCAGCCCGTGAGGCGGAAAGTACCGGCGGTTCTTGCTGCGCGCCTGCCCCTGTCACATTCGGTGAGCTGCAGACCCAGCAGGTGACCGCTGAAGGGGTGCGTACCAGTATCAGGATCATGCAGATGGACTGCCCGGTTGAAGAGGGCATGATTCGCAAAAAGCTGGACGGCATGTCAGTCGTCAAGGAGCTGGATTTCAATCTTATGCAGCGCGTACTGACGGTAGTTCACGCACCGAATGCGCTGGAGCCTGTTCTGGCCGCCATTCGTTCGCTGGGCTTTGAACCTGAACTTCCTGACAGCAATGGCCGTCACGCGGTTACTGAGGAAAAGAAAAAACCCTGGTGGCCGCTCGCGTTTGCCGGTGTGGCGGCAATCGCCGCCGAAGCCATGCATTGGGCGGGCATGCCGGAATGGCTGGAAGCGGCTCTTGCTCTTGCTGCCGTTGCGGCCTGTGGCCTGTCCACGTACAAAAAAGGCTGGATTGCTCTTCGCAACGGCAACCTGAACATCAACGCCCTGATGAGTATTGCCGTCACCGGGGCGCTGGCGCTCGGACAGTGGCCTGAAGCCGCCATGGTAATGGTACTGTTCACGGTTGCGGAACTGATTGAAGCGAAGTCTCTTGATCGCGCCCGCAATGCCATTGGCTCTCTGATGAAGCTGACGCCTGAAACCGCCACGGTTCAGCAACCAGACGGCTCCTGGAAAGAAACTGAGGCCAGGTCTGTATCCCTTAACAGCGTGGTCAGGGTAAAGCCGGGCGAGCGTATCGCCCTCGACGGCACGGTGGTCCGGGGCAGGACTGCCATTAATCAGGCACCTATTACCGGCGAAAGTCTGCCGGTGGATAAAGGGGAAGGTGACCCGGTCTTCGCCGGGACGGTCAACGGCTCCGGTGGCTTTGAGTACCGGGTAACGGCCGCTGCCGGAAATACCACGCTGGCGCGTATCATTCATGCCGTGGAGGAAGCGCAGGGGGCAAAAGCCCCTACGCAGCGCTTTGTTGACCGCTTTGCACAAATTTATACCCCTTTGGTGTTTGCTATTGCCGTCGCAGTTGCCGTTCTCCCGCCACTGATTGCAGGTGAAAGCTGGCAGGAGTGGATTTACAAGGCGCTGGTTATGCTGGTTATTGCCTGCCCTTGTGCGCTCGTCATTTCCACGCCAGTGACCATTGTCAGCGGCCTGACGGCAGCAGCTCGCCGGGGGATATTTATCAAGGGCGGCGTTTATCTTGAAGAGGGCCGAAAGCTGAAGTGGCTGGCGCTCGACAAGACCGGCACCCTGACGCACGGTAAGCCGGTACAGACGGATGCGATTATCTATACCGGGGTGGCAGAAGAGGAGGGGCGCAAGCTGGCTGTGAGCCTGGCAGGTTACTCCGATCATCCGGTTTCGCAGGCTGTATCGGCGGCATCAGATGGCATTCGGCGTTATGAAGTGGAAAACTTTGAGGCGCTGCCAGGCCGCGGCGTGCGTGGCGTCATCAACGGTGAAACCTACAGTCTGGGCAATCTGAGGCTGGCTGAAGAAACGGTGCGCTGCCCGGAAGCGGTCAGGGCTGCATTAATGGAACTGGAGAACGTCGGTAAAACGGTCATCATGCTCTGTGACACTCATCAGGTGCTTGGGCTGTTTGCGGTGGCTGATACGGTGAAGGAAAGCAGCCGCGAGGCGATAAGTCAGTTGCATAGTCTGGGCGTCAAAACGCTCATGTTGACCGGAGACAATGCGCACACGGCGCAGGCCATTGCCGGTCAGGTTGGTATTGATGAGGCGCGGGGGGATCAACTGCCGGAAGATAAACTGCGTGCTGTAGAAACATTTACGGCGCAGGGCACGACCGGCATGGTAGGCGACGGCATCAATGATGCACCGGCGCTGGCCCGCGCCGATATCGGCTTTGCCATGGGTGCAATGGGCACGGATACCGCCATCGAGACGGCCGATGTGGCCCTCATGGATGACGATTTGCGTAAAGTTCCGGCTTTTGTCCGACTCTCCCGGCAGACGTATAACATTCTGGTTCAGAATATCGTTATGGCTATTGGGATCAAGGCAGTATTCCTGGCCCTGACCATTGCCGGTATGGGGACCATGTGGATGGCCGTATTCGCGGATGTGGGGGCAAGCCTGCTTGTCGTGGCAAACGGTCTGCGCCTGTTGCGTAATTAGCAGGGCTGCTGCCTATCGGATTAGGGCGGGCAGTTACAGGAGATGTAGTTGGCTTATATTGTCTGCGTTATGCTACCAAGGTAGGCTCTGAAAAAGAGAGGGACAGCATCACTGACACCGCTCTTTTCATAATGGCTATAGTGCAGTTTTGATACCTATCCTGATATAAAGGCCCTCTCTGACAGAGGGCCTTTTGATATCATAATATCCTTGCTTTATGCCTACGCAGCCAGATTAATTTGTAGGCAGCAGGAATAATGAACAGTGATAGAAGCGGAGCTGTGATCATCCCCCCAATCATGGGTGCTGCAATCCGACTCATGACTTCTGAGCCTGCTCCCGTTCCCCAGAGAATGGGTAGCAGACCCGCAATGATCACTGCCACGGTCATGGCTTTTGGCCGGACACGCAGAACTGCACCATGGTAGAGGGCTTCATCAAGACTTTCAGATGTGAATGTCTCTCGGTGGGACAATTCCGGGTGTGCTTCAATGGCATGACGCAGATACATCAGCATGACCACTCCAAATTCTGCCGCCACCCCAGCCAGGGCGATAAATCCGGTTCCGGTCGCCACAGACATGTGGAAGTCCTGCCAGTAGAGGAACCATATTCCCCCGACCAGGGCAAACGGAAGACTCATCAGGATCAGCAGGGCTTCATCAGCCCGGCGGAAGGCGAGGTATAACAGAATGAAAATGATCATCACCGTCATCGGTACCATCAGTTTCAGTTTCTTGTTGGCGTGCTCAAGTAACTCAAATTGACCGGAGAATGACACACTGGTACCCGGTCTAAGTTTCACTTTCTTGCTGATGGCCGTCTTAATATCGTTTACCACCGAAACCATATCCCTGCCGCGCGCATCAATATAAATCCAGCTGGCAGGCCGGGCATTTTCTGTTTTCAGCATGGTTGGTCCGGAAACGACCCTAACGTCAGTTACATCCCCCAGCGTGATTTGCTGCTTCATCGGTGTCAGAATCGGCATCTGTTTCAGCGCCTGCGGACTGTTCCGGTAATCCTGCGGGTAACGGATATTAATCGGATACCGGGCCACGCCCTCAACCGTTTCCCCCACCGTCGCGCCGCCGATGGCTGAGGAGACGAACAGCTGGACATCACCCACCGTCATCCCGTAGCGGGAGGCTTTTTCACGGTTAATATCGATGCCAATGTAGCGCCCACCCTCCAGTCGCTCAGCCAGAGCAGATACCACGCCCGGCACGGTTTTGGCTACCGCCTCAATGCTCTGCGCCGTTGCATCGATATCGGACAGAACAGTACCTGACACCTTGATACCTATCGGACTTTTGATCCCGGTTGAGAGCATATCAATACGGTTACGGATGGGGGGCACCCAGAGGTTAGCCAGTCCGGGTAAACGGACCGTTTTATCGAGTTCGTCAATAATCTTGTCAATCGTCATGCCGGGCCGCCACTGATCCTCTGGTTTGAGCTGGATCGTGGTTTCCATCATTTCGAGCGGCGCGGAATCCGTCGCGGTCTCGGCCTTCCCGGTCTTGCCAAAAACAGAAGCTACTTCAGGTACGGTTTTGATGAGCTTATCCGTGGTCTGTAAGATCGCAGCGGCCTCTGCCGGCGATACGCCCGGCAATGTTGAGGGCATATACAACAGGTCGCCCTCGTTTATCTTCGGCAGAAACTCGCCGCCCACCTGACTCAGGGGCCAGATAACCGTGAAGATGGATAAGGTCGCAACCAGCAGGGTTGTTTTTGGCCAGTGAAGTACCCGCAGCAGCAAAGGATGATACGCTTTAATCAGCAGCCGGTTCAGAGGATTGCTGGTCTCGGCAGGAATCTTCCCCCGGATCCAGAATCCCATCAGAATCGGGATGACGATGATGGCCAGCGCGGCCGCGCCCGCCATGGAGTAGGTTTTCGTAAAGGCCAGTGGACCAAAGAGACGACCTTCCTGTCCTTCCAGGGTAAAAATAGGAATAAAGGACAGGGTAATGATCAGCAGACTGATAAACAGCGCAGGCCCCACTTCAACGGAGGCATCGGTGATAACCTTCCAGCGGGTTGCGTTGTCAATCTGCTCATCCGGATGCTGATGATCCCACTCTTCCAGCCGTTTATGCGCATTTTCAATCATCACGATGGCGGCATCCACCATCGCCCCTACCGCAATGGCGATCCCTCCCAGCGACATTATATTGGCGTTCAGCCCCTGGAAATGCATGACAATAAAGGCGATACACAGACCAAGGGGCAGAGAAATAATCGCCACCAGGGCAGAACGAACATGCCACAGAAACAGGGCGCAGACGATGGCTACCACGATAAACTCTTCCAGGAGTTTGTAGCTGAGGTTGTCAATGGCCCGGTCAATTAACTGGCTGCGATCGTAGGTAGTCACAATATCAACGCCCTCAGGCAAACTTGCCTTCAGGGTCTCCAGTTTATCTTTCACTGCAGTGATAACGTCGCGCGCATTTTTACCCGACCGCAGGATCACGACGCCGCCGGCGACTTCTCCCTGACCGTTAAGCTCTGCTATACCACGCCGCATTTCAGGCCCGGTCTGCACGCGGGCCACGTCCCGCAGATAAATCGGTACACCGTTTTCTCCGGTTTTCAGGACGATGTTATTGAAATCGTCTATGGACTGGAGGTAACCGCTGGCCCGGACCATGTACTCCGCTTCGGCGATTTCAACGGATGAGCCACCGGCTTCCTGGTTAGATGACTCAAGGGCCTGTTTTACTTCAGGCAGGCTGATGCCGTACTGGGTCTGTTTCTCCGGGTTAACCTGAATTTGGTACTGCTTGACCACGCCGCCTACTGATGCAACTTCCGCGACGTTAGGGATAGTTTTCAGTTCAAATTTCAGGAACCAGTCCTGCAGGGAGCGCAGTTCGGAAAGGTCATGTTTTCCGCTGTGATCAACCAGAGCATATTCAAATATCCAACCCACACCTGTGGCATCAGGCCCGATTTCCGAGCTTACACCGGCAGGCAGTTTCCGCTGAACCTGATTAAGGTATTCCAGCACACGTGAGCGGGCCCAGTACAGATCGGTCCCGTCCTCAAAAATGACATACACATAGGAATCGCCGAACTGGGAAAAACCGCGCACGGTCTTGGCACCGGGTACCGACAGCATGGTGGTCGTGAGCGGATATGTAACCTGGTTTTCAACAATCTGCGGAGCCTGACCAGGATAGCTGGTCTTGATAATTACCTGTACATCGGACAGATCGGGTAGCGCATCCACAGGGGTGTTGATGATAGTCCAGGTGCCCCAGACACTAAGAAACAGAGCGGCCATCATAACGAGGAAACGGTTGGCAACCGATCGCCGTATAATCCATTCAATCATCATCGTCTCCTCAATGACCGGAATGTGTATTTGCAGACGGAGCGGACATTGGCGGCATTGTGCCGTCCGTTGTTTCCGGATGACGCATACGTTCCAGTGCGCCCGTAATGTTGGCTTCGGAGTCAATCAGGAACATGCCGCTGACTACCACCATATCGCCTTCATTGAGGCCGGTGCCGATACCGGACTGTTGCTGAGATTCGTGGAGAACGTGGACCTTTTTTGGCACAAACCGACCTTCTGCATCGACAGTGATCACGCGCTGTTCTTTACCGGTGTCAATAACGGCCTGCGACGGGATCAGCAACATTTCCTGGCTCCGGGTATTCAGTTTCAGATAGGCATTCATGCCCGGTTTAAGACGTTCGTCCTTGTTTGATACCTGCAGACGTACCTGCAGGGTCCGGGTGGTTTGATCGACGCTGGGAAGAATGTTCCATTTTTCTACATGGAACGATTTATCCGGATAGGCCGGTACTGAAATTTCAAATTGAGAGGTGTCTTTCAGGAGATAGGCGATGGATTCGGGTACTGCCGCACTGATCCAGACCGGATCCATCCCCTGAATCTGTGCCACCACTTTATCTTTTGAGATATTCATACCAGTGCGCAGGTCAAACGCCGTAATGACACCATCTATCGGTGCCTTAATGGTAAACCGGGTCTGAATACTCCGGGTTGACCGCAGTTTCTGGATATCCTTTTCCGGCATTCCGGCCAGACGAAGTCGTTCAAGCACACCTTTAATTTGCGTTGGTGTCCCTCCGGTGCCAGATAACAGTAGAAACTCACTTTGTGCTTCCACCCATTCCGGAATGGTAATATCGATAAGCGGTGTACCTTCCTTCACATGATCGCCAATCGTCAGGGGATACACTTTTTCGACGAAACCGTCAGAGCGAGCCTGCACAATGACAAACTGATACTCGTTGTAACTAACATTGGCCGGTATTGTCTGAGAATAATTCAGCATTCCGCGTGTGACTTTTTGCGTTTTTAATCCCAGGTTCTGAACCAGCGTTGGATCAATACGGATCCCATCGCTGATTTTCTCGCCGCTTTCATCTGCATATTTTGGCACCAGGTCCATGTCCATAAAGGGTGATTTTCCGGGTTTATCAAATTTCGTATCCGGTTTCATCGGGTCATACCAGAAAAGTATCTTTCGCTCCGGTGCCTTTAGTTCCGTTTGTACTGTTTTTTGTTCCGGGTTTACATACTGCAAGGCAGTAACCGATATCAGCCCTCCTGCTATCAGGCTGCTGATAATTATTGCAGCATATTTTATCTTTAAAGAAGCCATACAATTTCTCGCTGAAAAATCAAAACACCTGACATATGCGCCTGATCATTAATTCACAGAAATCTCTTTTTAAATGTTCAGGCACACTGGATGTATTCGCTCCGGGCTGACAGTCAGGATTGCGTAACGTTAATGCTTTTGAGTAAGGAGATATTTCCCTGCTGAATAAACGAGAAATCAACGTGGTTACCGGTTTTCAGCGCATTAATGGTGTCGTCTGCATTCATAAAGGTGAAGCGCATGGTCATTGCAGGCCAGCCCACCTCAGGGATAGCTTCGTGCGAAATGGTGATTTTTTTACTGTTCATATCAATGTCTTTAACGACACCGTTGCTATTAATAATTTGCTGTGACGAAGCATCACTGGCAGCATTCATATCGCCATGGTGATGTATTTCAGCATGAAGACCGGCAGAAAACATGACAGAGAAGGCGCCCAATAAAACGGCTTTAAGTGAATTACGCATTTTTTATTTCCTGATTAATTAAATAAATTTACTGTACCCAACCGCCACCCAGTGCGGTGAATAGATTGATTTCGTTAACCTGCCGGGAATATGTAAGATCGAGAATGGTTTGCTGTGTCGTGAACAGGGAGCGTTCTGCGTCCAGCACTTCAATGTAGCTGACAGCACCACTTGAATATAATCCTCTGGCACGCTGGAGGGTTATCTGAAGTGAATCGAGATAACGCTGCTGTGCCTCAAGTTGCTGGTTAAGGCTGTCCCGCAGCGCAAGCGTATCGGATACATCCTTAAAGGCGGACTGAATTTTTTGTTCGTAGTTAACCACCGACTGTTGCTGGCGAATTTCGGCCAATTTCAAATTGGCTTTGTTCCTGCCGGCATTAAAAACAGGAATTTCAATTTTGGGAATAAAATTCCACATTCCGCTTCCTGGCGTAAAGAGGCTGGACAGCTCCGTACTGCTTGCGGAAAGACTACTGGTCAGGGTAATAGATGGGAAAAACGCCGCTCGCGCTGCGCCAATATTGGCATCAGCTGCTTTGAGCTGGTATTCCGCTTCCATGATATCCGGGCGCTGCAGTAAAATTTGTGACGACAGGTTTGGTGGCAGTTTTACTGGTGCGATCTCACCACCTTTCATCGTTTTTTCTGACGGAAGTGCGCGGTAGGTTCCCACCAGCAGTCGCAGAGCATTGTTTGCCTGCGCCAGATCGCCTTCTCGTTTGGCTATCTCAGCGCGGGTACTTTCGATTTGTCCCCTGGCCTGTTCAAGCGCCAGAACGTTCGTACTCCCGGTCACCAGCTGTTGCTCAACGAAAGCATAAGACTGTTGATAATTTTTCAGCGTTTCCCGCGCAATACGGAGTTGTTCGTACGCCAGTTGCTGGCTGAAATAGCTCTGTGAAACGTTGGATACCAGCAGGATGTGTACGGCCCGACGGGCTTCTTCGCTGGCAAAATAGTTCTGGCGGTCAGCTTCACTCATGTTCTTAAGCTTGCCGAAAAAATCGAGTTCATAGCTGAGCTCCAGACCCGCGTCGTACTCCTGTGCGGTCGGCTTGTCATCTTTCAGACCAACGCGGTAGGTGATCCCGGATGAGGCATTCAACTGGGGATAACGGTCTGCATCCGTGACGTTGAACTGGGCCCGGGCCTCTTCAACCTTCAGGGCGGCCATTCTCAAATCACGGTTGTTTGTCAGGGCTTCATCGATCAGCCGGGTAACCTGGGGATCGACAAAAAAAATACGCCAGCCCGTATCCTGATAGCCATTTACCGCTGGCGTCAGGCTGTTGCGTGACAAAGAAAACTGCTGTGGTACTGGCGCTGCCGGCCGCTGATAGTCAGGTGCCAGCGAAACGCAGCCAGCCAGTATAAAAATCATGCTGATGCTTAATAGTTTTAATTTGAACATAACGCTTCTCTTCCAGGCAGGCCTGGTAAATGGTTCAAATGAAGTCCAGAGTATTGATAGGGGGATGTTACAGAATGCTCTCTGTTTGCCAGGTGACTGGATAATGACAATGCTGTCATTTTTAACGTAAGCCGTTGATTACATGCTTAGGCTAAATAGAATGAATGGCACGGGTAGTCAGCCAGGGGAGCAAGATGAAAATACTGATCGTTGAAGATGAAGTAAAAACTGGTGAGTACCTCAGTAAAGGGCTTACTGAAGCGGGATTTGTAGTTGATCACGCCGATAATGGTCTGACCGGATATCATCTCGCCATAACAGCCGAATATGATTTACTGATTCTGGATATCATGCTCCCGGATGTAAACGGCTGGGATATTATTCGTATGCTTCGTGCCGCAGGTAAAGGTATGCCTGTTTTGCTGCTTACGGCTCTCGGCACCATTGAGCACCGGGTTAAAGGACTTGAGCTGGGCGCGGACGATTACCTGATTAAACCATTTGCGTTTGCTGAGCTTCTTGCCCGAGTCAGGACACTTTTACGACGGGGTAACACAGTCATCACGGAAAGCCAGTTTAAGGTGGCTGATCTGATGGTAGACCTTGTTTCAAGAAAGGTTAGCCGCGCAGGGAAACGTATCTTGCTGACGAGTAAGGAGTTCTCTCTACTGGAATTCTTCATTCGTCATCAGGGAGAGGTGCTGCCCCGTTCGCTGATTGCATCGCAGGTCTGGGATATGAACTTTGACAGCGATACTAATGCTATAGACGTGGCAGTAAAACGCCTCAGGGCAAAGATAGACAACGATTATGAGCCTAAGCTGATCCAGACGGTCCGCGGCGTGGGATATATCCTGGAGGTTCCGGATGCGTTTTAATTTCTCAGGGCGCCCTTACTCTCTCGCACTGAGACTAACCTTCTTTATCAGCCTGTCCACCATAATTGCGTTTTTTGCTTTTACCTGGTTTATGCTGCATTCCGTTGAAAAACACTTTGCAGAGCAGGATGTGCGGGATCTGAAACAAATCAGTATCGCGATGAACAGAATACTGCAGACACCTGTAGCTCCGGACCAAAAAAAAATAAGTAAAATCAAAGAATCCATATCAGATTACCGCAACGTCGCTGTTCTTATTTTGACTGATGGGGGTGACGTGTTGTTCAGTTCACCACAAGGAGCGACGTTACGTTCTGTGGTCAATGCATCAAACTTTACAGCGCATAGTCGGGCCAGGGAAATATTCCTCTGGACAGTAAAAGAGCCAACTTTACTTATGCGCAACGGCTCTGACATGAAAATGGAGACTTACAGAATCGTTGCATCTTCAGGCAAAGCAACGCTTAACGGAAAACCACAGACGTATCAGATGATAATTGGGCTCTCGATTGACTTTCATCTTCATTACCTTGAAGCACTAAAAAAGAATTTAATTGCCATTGCCTTCGTAATCAGCCTGTTGATAATTTTCATTATCCGCATAGCGGTTCGCCAGGGTCATCTTCCTCTCCGCAACGTCAGCAAGGCCATTAAAAATATTACCTCGGAGAACCTGGATGTGAGACTGGAACCGTCCAAAGTTCCCATCGAGCTGGAGCAACTGGTGATATCGTTTAACCATATGATTGAAAAGATTGAGGATGTATTTACGCGACAGGCAAATTTCTCTGCTGATATCGCCCATGAAATCAGAACGCCCATAACCAATCTGGTTACACAGACTGAAATCGCGCTAAGTCAGCACAGAACGCAGAAAGAGCTGGAGGATGTGTTGTATTCCAGCCTTGAAGAGTATAACAGAATGACAAAAATGGTCAGCGATATGCTTTTTCTGGCACAGGCTGATAATAATCAATTGATCCCCGAACGGATAATGTTTGATCTCCGCACAGAAGTGGTCAAGGTGTTTGATTTTTTCGAAGCCTGGGCAGAAGAACTCAATGTTTCTCTGCAGTTAAACGGGTCGTGCTGCCTTATTAAAGGAGACCCACTTATGTACCGAAGGGCATTAAATAATCTTCTGTCTAACGCTCTGCGTTATACGCAGTCAGGGAAGACAGTGACTGTAACCATTGCGGGGAATGAGAATAGTGTTCAGCTTATAGTTGAAAATCCAGGGAAACCGATACCTGCAGAACACCTGCCACGTTTGTTTGATCGGTTTTATCGCGTCGATCCATCGCGGCAAAGAAAGGGAGAAGGCAGTGGGATTGGTCTGGCGATTGTAAAGTCAATCGTAAACGCTCATCACGGGAAACTGTGGGTCGAATCAGATACAGTTTCGACACGATTCATATTGCTATTACCCAGAATGGCTGCATAGTGTCCCGAATGTCTCCAGTTTTTTCGATGAATAATAAATATATTACAGAGATGTCATTAAGCTGTCATGCCTTCAACAGAATTAAGCAGGTAGAATCGTCCTCACTAAGCAGGCGGAACAGTCTTTATGGATCAATATCAACGGAATACAGGCACTGAGTTACGCATATTATCTTTTTTTAAGATGAAATCAGTCTGGCTTGTAAGTTCTTTAGTTGATGACATCTTTGACAGTCCGTTATTTATTCCATTATCAACGGGAAACTTATTATGAAAAGTTTAATCTTCGCTTCCTCTGTCGGACTTAGCTTAATTCCTTCAGCCTGGGCGGATGGAAATATCAACATTCATGAGCATGTTAATAATGCCCAGGCGGCAGCGCATCAGCAACAGTTTTCATCCGTTCCTGAATCTGTCAGGGGGGAAGTATTACAAATGAAGAGTATGGATCAGCATGAACAGGCCCTTAATGTTCATAATTCCATGAAAAATGGTGCTTCTGATGCCCATCAGAAAATGGCGAAGAACCATCAGAAAATGTCAGATGATATGGCCGGCATGAAATCAAGTACCGCGCCATCTTTTGCAGAAATGGATGAACATGAAAGGGCCGCCGTTGCCCACGAAAATATGAGTAACGGCCAGTCAGAAGCACACCAGTCAATGGCTGCAATACATCGCGGTATGAAGTAAAACTGACGGAAGCGGGTTGCTATATCAGTCCTTAATGTTTTTGCAGATGTAGATATTCTTACCTTAAAGATACGATCCCTTTATTCAAATTAGCCCCTATATGGGGCTTTTTTGCAACGCTTACAAAAAATAAACATCTTTTTTATAAGATTTAATTTTTATTTTCCTGCTGCAATTGAAGATGTTATCGCTTTGAACTAATGGCGAGGAGTTCTGTTGAAGCTGTTTCAATCAGCTTAGTTTTTTTACATGGCTGAGTGTGATGTTTCTCAATAAATAATTTGCTTAATGTCGCTTGTTTTTTGAGTGATGCCAAATCACATTAATCAATTCCTCTGGCAATTATTTTAAATATTCACGGCTGAAGCAAGAGCACACCTTTCTGAACGGTTTAGAGTTTTTCATTATGCATAATAGCGGCGTATACGACATGAAATGTAAAAAACTGACTTACAAAATCTATAGGCTCTGATGATATCCTGTAAGCGGTTGTATATTCATTTTGATGCTTTCTACCGTTTCAACATGAGGCCTTTCAGGCTTAACCTGAAGATAAATCGCAGATTGCAGTGCAGGTTAGGGCGATTAGCTGGCAGACAAGACCTGAACCGGGTGAGAAAAGGGAAATACAGTTACACCTTACTGCACGTTGAGTAAACCGGGGGCTGCGGTAAAAAGAATGTTTAAAATATAAAAATGTAGCCCGCCACAGTCAGCGGGCCGGCTGAAATCAGCCTGAAAGAAGATTTACCGGAAATACATTAATGATGAGGGTAATACACAACACATCCCGGATGCAGTGGCAAGGAAGAACAGAAAACTCCGGGCGAATTTTCTGTCCACATACTATCCGTTATTTCTCTTCCAGCATCATTTTACGGTGCATATCGATAATGCTCTGATGCGCAGCTGAGTTTGCATTATCCATGCTCTCATGCGCAAGAATGGCACGTTCATGCTCATTCATCGCAGAGACAGAAACACGGTTATCAGTGTTATCTAGTACTGTTTCAGGATGCTGCTGTGCCCATGCGGACGAAGCGGAAATCAGGATCACAAGAGGGATAAGCTTTACTTTTTTCATGGTGGCAGTCCTTAACGTTGAATGTAAAATAAGAATAAACAATTACCGGCCGGGTTTACCTGTGGCCTTAGTGATGTTCATCGTACAGAAGAAAAAACGTTACGGCGAAAAATGACAGAAATGTAATTTATAAACAGTGCGTTCCAACATTACACAATTGTAATCACACAAAGTCTGTAGCTGTGGTAGCTTTCCGGTAACAAAAAACTTTTCATCCTGAACGGTAAGC